>NZ_GG657754.1:5415836-5457051 GCF_000158915.1 Streptomyces himastatinicus ATCC 53653
GAAGGTGCCGGGGTGCACGGCCGCCTGCGCCATGGCGGACGTGAATCCGTAGGGCACCGGCCCGTACCCGTATGGAGGCCCGGGCGCGGACGCGGCAATTCGCTGTACGGCGTACAGTGGCACTTGTACGGTGTAAGCCAAACACGTAGCCATACACCGTACAAACGTCTCCCTGGAGTCCCCATGACGGCCTCGACCGCCGATACCGGACCGGCCGCCCCGCCCGGCACCGCCTCCGGTGGCCATCCCCAGCGCTGGCTGATCCTCGCGGTGATCTGCCTCGCCCAGCTCACCGTGCTGCTGGACAACACGATCCTCAACGTGGCGGTCCCCTCCCTCGCCCGGGAAATGGACGCGACCACCGCCGACATCCAGTGGATGATCAACGCCTACTCGCTGGTCCAGTCCGGACTGCTGCTCGGCGCGGGCAGCGCCGCCGACCGCTACGGCCGCAAGAAGATGCTGGTCGCGGGGCTCGCCCTGTTCGGGGTTGGCTCGCTGGTCGCGTCGATGGCGCAGGGGGCCGGGCAGCTCATCGCCGCCCGCGCCGGGATGGGCGTGGGGGGCGCGCTGCTCATGACCACGACGCTCGCCGTCGTGGTGCAGATCTTCGACGACACCGAGCGGACCAAGGCGATCGGCGTGTGGGGCGCGGTCAGCTCGCTCGGCTTCGCCGCGGGACCGCTCATCGGCGGCGGTCTGCTGGAGCACTTCTGGTGGGGTTCGATCTTCCTGATCAACCTCCCGGTCGCCCTGCTCGGCCTCGCCGCCGTGGTCTGGCTCGTCCCCGAGTCCAAGAACCCGACCGGCGACCGCCCCGATCTGCTCGGTGCGCTGCTCTCCACGGTCGGCATGACCGGGGTGGTGTTCGCCATCATCTCCGGGCCCGAGCACGGCTGGACCTCGACCCGGGTGCTGCTGTCCGCCTTCGTCGGCGTCGCCGTGCTGACCGGGTTCGCGCTGTGGGAGCGTCATATCCCCTATCCGATGCTGGACATGCACTTCTTCCGTAACCGCTCCTTCGTCGGCGCCGTCGCGGGCGGCATCCTCGTCGCGTTCGGCATGGGCGGCTCGCTCTTCCTGCTCACCCAGCACCTTCAGTTCGTGCTCGGTTACGACGCCCTGGACGCGGGGCTGCGCACCGCGCCGCTCGCCCTGGTGATCGTGGCGCTCAACCTCACCGGTGTCGGGGCCCGGCTGCTGCCGAAGCTCGGCACGCCGCTGACGATCGTCACCGGCATGGGGCTGCTCGCGCTCGGCCTCGCGCTCATCGCGGTCCTCGGCGCGGACGGCTACGGCGGGATGCTGCTGGGGCTGGTGGTGATGGGGGCCGGTATCGCGTTCGCCATGCCCGCGATGGCGAACGCCATCATGTCGGCGATCCCGCCGGAGAAGGCCGGGGTGGGCGCGGGGGTCAACGGCACCCTCACCGAATGCGGCAACGGGCTCGGCGTCGCGGTCCTGGGCGCGGTGCTGAACTCCCGCTTCGGCTCGCTGCTGCCCGCGGCCGCCGCCGGAGCCGGATCGCTCCCGGCCGCCGTCGCCGCGGCCCGCACCCCCGAGGACCGGGCGGCCGTCAGGGACGCCTTCGCCTCCGGGGTGGAGACCAGCCAGCTGGTCGGCGCTGCGGCCGTGCTCGCCGGTGGGGTGGTGGCCGCGCTGCTGCTCCGTCGGGCCGAGCGATCTTCACAGACGCCGTCCGCGGCATAGCATCGGACCTGTATGACCCGTCGCGCATCGTGTCCGCCTGATACGCGGCAGCAGCGCAGCGAAGAAGGAGAGCCGCCATGGCAACCGGCAGCCGTGTCACCCGCCCGCGGTCCAGCGTCTGGCTCTCCGAGCGCAAGGCCCCCAAACGCAAGAGCGATCAGCAGCCGGTCGGTCTCGACCATGTGAAGATCATCGCGGCGACCGTCCGGCTGCTGGACGCCGAAGGGCTCGCGGGCTTCTCCATGCGCCGGCTGGCGGCGGATCTGGGGGTCACCGCCATGTCGGTCTACTGGTACGTGGAGACCAAGGACCATCTGCTCGAACTCGCCCTCGACGCCGTCATGGGAGAGATGGCCCTCCCCGCGGAGGCCGCCCAGTCCGCCGAGCCACTGGAACGCCTGCCCACCGAGCCCCGGGACTGGCGCGAGCAGCTGCGCCAACTCACCTTCGAATACCGTCAGTTGCTGGTGCGCCACCCCTGGCTGTCCCCGCTGCTGGGGGAGTACTTCAACATCGGGCCGAACTCGATGGCCTTCTCCAATGCCGCGCAGCGGGTGATGCGCACCAGCGGACTTCCGGACGACAAGATCACCAGCGCGCTCTCCCTCGTCTACCAGTTCGTCTATGGCTTCAGCACCATCGAGGGCCGCTTCTCCGCCCTCTGCCGGACGCTGGGCGTGACCCAGGACGAGCTGCTGGAGGAGGTGATGAGCTCGGTCGAGGAGCGCCCGGAGTTCGACGAATCGCGCAAGACCATGGAAGCGAGCCGCGGGCAGACCGTCGAGGAGATGCGCAACCGGGAGTTCTCCATCGCGCTGGACTTCGCGATCGCCGGTATCGAGGCCCTGCGGGACGCCCCCTAGCCCGCACCCGCACCCACGCCCGCGAGCGGGCGGCGCGGCGGTCATGCCGCCGCCGGAAGCTCCTCGCCCTGCACAGCCTGTATGTCCAGCTCCACCCGCAGGGTGGTACCGATCGCCGCGATGCCCGCCGCGACCACCTGGTTGTAGTTCATCGCGAAGTCCTCGCGGCGCAGCTCCGCCGTCGCCCGGAAGGCCGCCCGCACCCCGCCCCAGGGGTCGGGGCCCGTGCCCAGATAGGTCAGATCCAGGTCCACGTCCCGCACCACACCGTGCATGGACAGCTCACCGTGGACCGTCCACCGGTCCGGCCCGGCCGCGCTCAGATGGGTGCTCTGGTAGGTGAGGACCGGGAACTGCTCCACGTTCAGAAAGTCGGGCGACTTCAGGTGGCCGTCCCGCATCCCGTTTCCGGTGTCGATGCTGGCCGCCTGGATCACCGCCTCGACCCGCGACTTCTCGATGTCCTCGGCGATCTCGATCCGCCCGCCGAAGTCCGTGAACCGCCCGTGCACGCTGGAGATCCCCAGGTGCTGCGCGACGGCCCCCACCGTCGAATGCGCGGGATCCAGCGTCCACGCCCCGGGCGGCGGCAGCTCCACCCCGCCCTGCCGGGCCAGCACCACCGTGCCCGCATCGGCGCGCCCGGCCGCGGTGACGATCGCCGTCGACGCCACCGGTGCGTAACCCACCGCGGTGACGATGATCGTGTACGGACCGGGCGACAGCGGCTCCTCGCTGTGCACCGAACCGTCCTCGGTGGCCTGGGCGCGCAGCACCTGCCCGCCCGTCATATCGGTCACGGTCAGCACCGCGTGCTGCACCGCCCATCCGTCGCGGGTGAGGATCCGGGCCCGCAGCCCCGCTCCCCCGCCTGCTCCTGCCCCAGTGGTCGTCATGCCCTGCGTCGTCTCCTGCTCCCGTGCTGCTTGGTCTTCCGCGCCCGGACCGGGCAGCGGTGTGAGGCCGTCCCCTGCCTGATGTACACCGCTGCCCGGCTCCGGGTTCCGGGTCCGGCGAAATGTGTGCCGCCCGGACCGGGGTGGGGGCGCGTCTCCGCTCTGCTCACGCCCCCGCCCCGGGGTTCTCAGTCGCCGGGGTGGGCGAGTTCGACGTCGTGTCCGTCGATCCCGTGCCCGGCGACCGTGAGGTTGCCCGCGACCGGCGGGTAGCCGCTCGCGATGACCGTGTAGTCGCCCGCGTCCAGGTCGGTGAAGGCGTACGCGCCGTCCTCCCCGGTGGTGGCGGTGGCGACCACGTTCCCGGCCCCGTCGACCAGCGTGACCCGCGCGTCCGGCAGCGGGCGGCGGTCGGCCCCGGCCCGTACGGTGCCCTGCACCCGGGCGCCGGCCTGGAGCGCTATCTCCAGCCGGGTCAGGCCCTGGGAGCCGACCTCGACGGGCAGCGCGGCGGGCCGGAAGCCGGGCGCGTTCACCGCGACCGTGAAGGTCCCGGCGACCAGTTCCTCGAAGCTGAACTCGCCCCGCTCACCGGTCTTGCCGGTGGCCAGCACCTCACCGCGGACATCGGTGACCACGACCATCGCCGCGTCCACCGGCTGCCCGTCGTCGGCGCCGCGCACGGTGCCCACGAGCCCGCTGGTGGCCGACAGCACGATGTCGAAGCCGAGCGGCTCGTCGCCGACGACGACCGTGGACGCCTGCGGCTGGTGGCCGTCGGCGGCCGCGATCAGCACGTACGAGCCGGAGCCCGGGGCGTCCAGGGCGTACGAGCCGTCGCTGTGCGCCACCGAACGGCCGAGCTGCCGCCCGGCGAGCGAGATCAGCGTCACCGCGGCGCGCGGCACGGCGCCGCCGTCCCCGTTCCGCACGAAGCCGTGCACGCCTTGCCGGGGCTGGTGCCCGGACCCGCCGTCACCGGCCGAGGCGAACGCCGCCAGGCGCTGCGGAGCGACCGCGGCGGCCGTCGCGCGGTCGGCGTCCGACGTGGACAGATCGGCGGACGGGGCGCCCACCAGGGCGGGCTCCCGCTCCTCGATCCGGTCGGGGCCGGTCATGGCGTCCGCGGGGGGCGCCGACTCGGCGGCAGCGGCGGGCGCTTGCGAATCGGGAGCGGAGCTGGCGTTGGTACGCAGTGCGACCTCCTTGATGAAGAGGGTCAGCAGGAAGGCGAGCAGCGCGGCCGGGGCGGCGTACAGGAAGACGTCCCCGATGCCGTGCCCATAGGCGCTCTCCATGATCGTGCGCATGGGCTCCGGCAGTGCCTTCACATCGGGGATGCCCCCGCCGCCGGTGCCGCCGTGGCCCATCGCCTGGCCCTTGGGGCCCAGCTCGGCGAGGCCGTCCTTGACGTAGTGGGTGACCCGGTTGGCCAGCACGGCGCCGAGCGCCGAGACGCCGATCGCCCCGCCCAGGGAGCGGAAGAAGGTGACGACGGAGCTGGCCGCACCGAGGTCCTGCGGAGCCACCTGGTTCTGGGTGGCCAGCACCAGGTTCTGCATCATCATGCCGATGCCGAGGCCCATGAGCGCCATGAAGATCGCCATGCGCCAGTACGGGGTGTCGTACCGGATGGTGCCCAGCAGCCCGAGGCCCGCCGTCACCAGCGCACCGCCGCAGACCAGCCATGCCTTCCAGCGACCGGTCTTGGTGATGATCTGACCGGAGATGGTCGAGGAGACGAACAGGCCGCCGATCATCGGGATGGTCATGAGGCCGGACATCGTCGGCGTCTTGCCGCGCGCCAGCTGGAAGTACTGGCTGAAGAAGACGGTGCCGGCGAACATCGCGATACCGACGAAGAGGGAAGCCAGCGAGGCGAGGGTGATCGTCTTGTTGCGGAACAGCCGCAGCGGAATGATCGGTTCGCTCGCCTTGGACTCGACCAGGATGAAGAGCAGGCCGAGCACGAGCGAGCCGCCGACCATCGCGTAGGTCTGCCAGGAGATCCAGTCGTACTTGTCACCGGCGAAGGTCACCCAGATGAGCAGCAGCGACACCGCGGCGCTGATGAAGAAGGCGCCGCCCCAGTCGACCTTGACGTCCCGCTTGACGACCGGGAGCTTCAGGGTCTTTTGCAGGACGATGAGCGCGATGACGGCGAACGGGACGCCCACGTAGAAGCACCAGCGCCAGCCCAGCCAGTCGGTGTCGGTGATCACGCCGCCCAGCAGCGGTCCACCGACGGTCGCGACGGCGAAGGTCGCGCCGAGGTAGCCGCTGTAGCGGCCGCGCTCGCGCGGGGAGATCATCGCGGCCATGACGATCTGGGCGAGGGCGGAGAGTCCGCCGACGCCGATGCCCTGGACCACCCGGCAGGCGATCAGCATGCCGGGGTTCTGCGCCAGACCGGCGACCACCGAGCCCGCGACGTAGATCACCAGGGCTATCTGGACCAGCAGCTTCTTGCTGAACAGATCGGAGAGCTTGCCCCACAGCGGGGTGGTGGCCGTCATGGCCAGCAGGGTTGCGGTGACCACCCAGGTGTAGGAGGACTGGCTGCCGTTGAGATCAGCGATGATCTCGGGTAGTGCGGCAGAGACGATGGTCGACGACAGGATCGCGACGAACATCCCGAGCAGCAGCCCGGACAGCGCCTCCATGATCTGCCGGTGGGTCATCGGTGCCGCGGCTTCGGCACCCTGGCCGTGGGGGCCGCGGTGTCCTCCTCCGCCATGCTTGGCGTGGGCGGGGTGCCCCGCGGGTCCCCGCACACCGCCGTCCGGTGTGGTCGTTGCCATGAATGTCCTTAACTTTGCGAAGGTGTACGGGTGGTGCTGTCGGCCGGGTACGGCAGGAGCCGGTGCCGGGTGTCACCGAAGCTCGTCCGCAGCCGGGCGAGAAGTTCATTGAGGCGGCCGACGTCGTCGTCCGACCAGTCGCTCAGACAGCATGCGAGTGCCTCCGTGTAGCGCTCGGATACCTGACTGAGCAGCTGCAACCCGCTCGCGTTGATGCTGAGCAGCCGCGAGCGCCGGTCGAGCGGATCGGGCTTGCGGTCCACCCAGCCGCGATCGGCGACATGGGCCACATGGCGACTGGTGACCGACATGTCGATGCCGAGCAGTTCGGCGAGTTTGCTCATGCGCATCTCGCCGTAGCGGTCGAGGAGCATGAGGACGACGGCCGAACCGGCCGGGCAGTCGGCCGGGAGGACGCGGCCCAGGCCGCGCTTGACGGTGCCGATGGCGCTGAGCTGACGGGCCAGCTCTTCGTACTGACTCTGCGCTGCCATCGCACCTCCCTGACTTTAGGTTGCTTTAGGCAACCATAGAAGAAGTTAGTTGCTACAGGCAAATGACAGGGTGGGTTGGGGCGGTAAATTCCCCTTAAAGGCTTGTCCTCTTATCGGTCAAATGGGGCCACTGAGATGTGAGGTGCCTGGAGTGACCCAGGGGTGGGCGGGAATCCGCTCGTTCGCTAGGGTCTGGGCCCATGGCGAACAACCCCCAGAGCCCCAACGGCAACCAGGATCAGTCCGGCTCCACCCAGATGTTCCGCGCGTTCGTCGACGAGGGCGGACGGCAGCCGCAGACGGCCGCCACCGCGAGCGGCGGCTCGCGGGTCGGCGTGATCGTCGGCGTGGTCGCCGCGATCGTCATCGTCGCGGCGGTGGCCTGGCTGGCGCTGGGCTGATCCATCCGGCCCGTCAGGGGCCGTCAGGCATCGGGTCCTTCGGGGCCCGTCAGGTACTCACGACACCTCTGGTGTCCCGGACTCCCGGGGCTTCGGGGGCTTCCACGGCTTCCAGTCGACGGAGACGTCCCGGGTCTCGATGTGCATGCCCAGCGGAACCCGCCAGGCGTCCACACACACCTTCCAGCTCCGTGTGCGCTTCTGACCCGCGCCGATCGGCGCGGGCAGCTTCCTCTTCGACTCCAGCGTCGCCCAGTCGAGGCCGAGCGCGTCGATGACGTGCGTCGACAGCGTCACCGTGCCCGATACGACGGGCAGTCCACCGGTGTTGCGGAACTCGACGCTCACTTTCTCGCACCAGCGCTCGTCGGTCGCCGTGCGCTCGGGGTCGCCGACCTTCAGGGCGGCGGGTTTGCCGGGCGCGGAGGGCGAGGGTGACGTGGTGCCTGGCGGGGACGAGGGGACGGGCTCGCCGTTCGTACGCCCGCCGCCGGGGTCGCTGCCGCCGCCCGGGTCGTCGGCATCCGGTGAGCCGGTGGCCTGGGGCCGTGATGACGCCGAGGGCGCGGGCGTGCCGGTCTCCGCACCCGATCCGGTGGTGGGCCCGGTAGTGGGGGACGCGCCGCTCGCCTCGTCCGTACCGGCCGTCCCCGGGCTCCCGCCTGGTCCGCCCTTGCCGTCCGTACGGCCGCGCGCGCCGGGGTCGTCGTCCTGGTCCAGCGGCACCAGGTCGACGCCGCCGTCCGGGGGGACGGCCTTCGTCGGGGCCCGCCCGTCGCCGGGCCCGGCCGCCCCGGTCGCGACATGGCCCTCGCCGCCTCCGGCGCAGCCGCTGAGCAGTGCGCCCAGGCACAGCGCGGCCGCCGAGGAGGCTATCGCCGTGCCTCGGCGGCCCGTTGTCCGGCCCTTGCGCATCCCTGCGGGTCGCATCGGGCCAGTGTGGCTGACGACCCGTCAGGAGTACAGGGTCAGTCCGCGATGAGTCCCTCGCGCAGCTGGGCCAGGGTCCGGGTGAGCAGCCGGGAGACGTGCATCTGGGAGATCCCGACCTCCTCGCCGATCTGGGACTGCGTCATGTTGGCGAAGAAGCGGAGCATGATGATCTGGCGCTCGCGCGGGGGCAGTTTGGCGAGGAGCGGCTTCAGCGACTCGCGGTACTCCACACCCTCCAGGGCGCTGTCCTCGTACCCGAGCCGGTCGGCCAGCGAGCCCTCGCCGCCCTCGTCCTCCGGGGAGGGGGAGTCCAGCGAGGACGCGGTGTAGGCGTTGCCCACCGCGAGCCCGTCGACCACGTCCTCCTCGGAGACGCCGAGCGCCGTGGCCAGCTCGGTGACGGTCGGGGAGCGGTCGAGGGTCTGGGCCAGCTCGTCGCTGGCCTTCGTGAGCGCCAGTCGCAGCTCCTGAAGCCGCCGCGGGACGCGCACCGACCAGCTGGTGTCGCGGAAGAAGCGCTTGATCTCGCCGACGACGGTCGGCATCGCGAAGGTCGGGAACTCCACGCCGCGTTCGCAGTCGAAACGGTCGATGGCCTTGATCAGGCCGATCGTGCCGACCTGGACGATGTCCTCCATCGGCTCGTTGCGGCTGCGGAACCGGGCCGCCGCGTAGCGCACCAGCGGAAGGTTCAGCTCGATGAGCGTGTCACGTACATAGCCTGCTTCCTCGCTGTCCCGGTCGAGTGCGGCAAGCCGCAGGAACAGGGAGCGGGAGAGGGTGCGGGTGTCGATGGCGTCGCAGTCGTCAAGCACGTGCGGTGCGTCGTTGGTGAGCACCTTCGAGCTGCCCAGTTCTACGGACATGCCACCCCCTTGAGGTCGCGGACGGATCCCAGTTGCGCTCTCCGCGTTCAAACGCAGCCTCCCCCTGAATACCGGAGGTCGGGCCGCGGCAAACGCGACTCCAGCAGAATGTCACATGTCGGCAACACGCTGTAGCGCCATGTCGACATTACAGCGCCGAAGGGGCGGGGTGGGGGTCCCTCGTCACGATGACGGTTCGATCCGATTTGCGGATCTCAGCCTGGCGAAGCTGCGGGACAGCAGCCGGGACACATGCATCTGTGAGACACCCAGTTCGGCGCTGATCTGAGATTGAGTCAGATTGCTGTAGTAACGGAGCAAAAGAATACGCTGCTCGCGCTCGGGCAGCTGTACGAGGAGGTGGCGCACCAAGTCGCGGTGCTCGACTCCGGCGAGCGCCGGGTCCTCGTAGCCGAGCCGGTCGACGAGCCCCGGCAGCCCGTCGCCCTCCTGGGCGGCCTCCAGCGAGGTGGCGTGGTACGAACGCCCGGCCTCGATGCAGGCCAGCACCTCGTCCTCGCCCAGGCCCAGCCGCTCGGCGATCTCGGCGGTGGTGGGTGAGCGGCCGTGCAGCACGGTCAGGTCCTCGGTCGCGCCGTTGACCTGCACCCACAGCTCGTGCAGCCGGCGCGGTACGTGCACGGTGCGGACGTTGTCGCGGAAGTAGCGCTTGATCTCGCCGACGACGGTCGGCATCGCGAAGGTGGGGAACTGGACGCCGCGCCCCGGGTCGAACCGGTCGATCGCGTTGATCAGGCCGATCGTGCCGACCTGGATCACGTCCTCCATGGGCTCGTTGCGGCTGCGGAAGCGGGCGGCGGCGTAGCGGACCAGCGGCAGATTGGCCTCGATCAGCGCATCGCGCACCCGGTTGTGCTCGGGGGTGCCGGCGGTGAGGCCGGACAGTTCGGCGAAGAGCACCTGGGTGAGGGCTCTGGCGTCAGCCCCGCGGCTTCTGCCGCTCTCGCTGCCGCCGTCACCTCTGCCGCCATCGCCTCGGGGCGGGGTTCTGGGCGCGGTACGGGCCGACACGGTCACGCCACCCCTTCACGATGTACTCACCCGGCAAAGCGGTCATAGCATCACAAGACATGTGCACTGTGTGCAAGCACCGCTTTACTACGTGTTGGTGGCGAAATTGCCCCATGCTGGGACAGGTGCTTCCGCCAGTACTCGGAAGGCGGAGCCGGTGATCACCCGGGTGCTGATCCCGGGCGGGTGTCCCGGCCTCGGTCAGTTGACCAGTTCGCTCATGAACTCCCCGACGCTCTTCGCGGCCTCCGATATGCCCTCGAACCCCACCTGGACGAGATCGGCCGCTCGTGCCGGGGTCTGGATGATCGTGTACAGCACGAAGACGATCAGCATGTAAAGCGCGATTTTCTTCGCCTGGGCCATCTCGTACTGCCTCTCCCGCCGTGTCCCCTGAGGTAATCGCGGCGGAGTCTATCCACACCGCACAAGGATCAGTCTTATCAGTCCGATCATCTGGCAGGTGATCCACAGGTGCGGACTCCGTGGAGTGGGCGCCCGGGCGACGATGGGTGGACTCTGGAGAGGGGCGGGGCATCGAAGGCCGTGGAGGGAGGCGGAGATGCGGGTGGGTGTGCTGACAGGCGGTGGCGACTGCCCTGGGCTGAACGCGGCGATCCGCGGCATCGTCCGCAAGGGCGTCGAGGTGCACGGCTTCGACTTCGTCGGCGTGCGGGACGGCTGGCGCGGCGCCATCGACGGCGGGATCGTGCCGCTGGACGTGCCGGCCGTGCGCGGCATCCTGCCCCGCGGCGGGACCATCCTCGGCTCGTCCCGCACCAACCCGCTGGCGAGCGAGGACGGGGTGCACCGGGTCCGGGAGACGCTCGCCGACTATGACGTGGACGCGCTGATCGCCATCGGCGGCGAGGACACGCTCGGGGTCGCCGCGGCCCTCGCGGACGAGGGGATCCGCGTGGTCGGCGTGCCCAAGACCATCGACAACGACGTCGCGGGCACCGACAGCACCTTCGGCTTCGACACCGCGGTCAACATCGCCACCGAGGCCATCGACCGGCTGCACACCACCGCCGAGTCCCACACCCGCACCCTGGTCGTCGAGGTGATGGGCCGCCACGCGGGCTGGATCGCCCTGTACTCGGGCATCGCGGGCGGCGCCAACGTCATCCTCATACCCGAGCAGCCCTTCGACGTCGACCAGGTCTGCGGCTGGGTGGAGGACCGCTTCAAGATCAGGTACGCCCCGATCGTGGTGGTGGCGGAGGGGGCCGTGCCGAAGGAGGGTCAGATGGTGGTCAAGGACTCGGCGCTGGACGAGTTCGGCCATGTGCGGCTGTCCGGCGTCGGGGAGTGGCTGGCCCGGGAGATAGCCGACCGCACCGGCAAGGAGGCCCGCACCACCGTGCTCGGGCACATACAGCGCGGCGGTACGCCCAGCGCGTTCGACCGCTGGCTGGCCACCCGCTTCGGGCTGGGCGCGGTCGACGCGATGAAGGATCGGGAGTTCGGCGTCATGGTCGCGCTGCGCGGTACGGACATCGTGCGCGTACCGCTCGCCGAGGCCGCGTCCGGGATCAGGACCGTCGACCCCGCGCTCTACGCCGAGTTCGGCGTGTTCTTCGGCTGAGGGGGGAGATGTGACCAATCGGAGAGGGGCGACGGGGGGCTGGGCCGGCATGGGCTGAGACGGGCTGACGAGGGGCTGGACTGACGGGAGCTGGGCCGAGAGGGGCTGACGGGGGTGAGGGCGTAGGTCCGTGGTCAGGCGGGGTGCGGTACGACGACCACCGGGCAGTGCGCATGGTGCAGCACCGCGTGCGCGACCGGGCCGAGGCGGCGCTCGGCCACCCGTGGGCTCGTGCGGCGTCCGACGACCAGCAGCCGGGCCCGCTCCGACGCCCGTACCAGCGCCTGCGCCGGGCCCAGGAGCACCACATCCGGCACCACCGCGACCTGCGGGTACTCCTCCCGCCACACCCGCAGGGCGTCGGAGACCACCTGGCTCTCCTGGTCCTCCCACAGGCCGCGGTCCTCCTCCAGCACGGTCAGCATCCAGGCGGAGGGCGCTGCTGGGGGCAGCTCCCAGGCGTGTACGACCCGCAGCAGGGCGTTCCGCTCCCGGGCGGCGCGGAAGGCGAAGCCGATCGTCTCGTCCGCCGGGGCGTGCGCGGTGAAACCGACCACGACCTCGTCCGCGTCCGGCGCCCGCGCCGCCGGGTCGGGCACCGTCACGACGGGGCAGTCCGCGGTGGCCGCCACGTGCAGCGCCACCGAGCCGACCGCGAGGCCGTCGAAACCGCCCCAGCCGCGCGCCCCGACGACCAGCAGTGCGGCGTCCGCCGCGGCCGCGAGCAGGGCCTGCTCGGGTTCGGCGTCGGCGTGCACCCCCTCGACGCCGAGGCCGGGGTGGCGGGTCATGAACTCGTCGGCCGTCCGTCGCAGCATCTGCTCGCCCACGTGCTGCCAGGCGTCCACCCCGGGCACCGGGGAGACCCTGCGCGGCAGCGGGGGACACGCGTGCGCCAGCAGCAGCCCCACCCCGCGGCGCAGCGCCTCCCGCGCGGCCCACTCGGCCGCCACCAGGCTGCGTTCTGAGCCGTCGACGCCCGCGACGACAGGGCCGGTCATCGCCTTCTCCCTCCCGGAGCGCGGATAGGGTTTTGCGTTTAGTCTAGATACGAGGGATTTATCCGCGATGTTCGGAGAGTCCTCTCCACAGAACCGCGAGGGGCAGCGGCCGCCCCCGGTCCGGGCCACCGGACCGGGGGCGGTTCTGCGTACCGCCGGGTCCCGCGGATGGGGGTGCCGGTCACGTCCCCCGAAGGTGGGGGCGGATCCCGGGTTTTCGGGGGACGCGGCGGTGTGCGGGGCGAGCGCAGGATGGGGACGACGGAAGGGAAACGGACATGCGCTCGATCTCATGGCATCTCACCTCGCGCCGATCAGGACTTGCCGCCGGATCCGTCGCCGTCGTGTCCGCCGTGGCGGTCCTGGGGACGGTCACCCCCTCCGGTCGGGCCGCGGCGGTGGAATACCGCCGTGAACCGGTCGGGAAGACCTCGGTACCGGCGTTCACCCAGGCCGTCGGCCACGACCGCAGACATGTGGTCTCGCCCTCCAACGGGGGCCGGGCCTTCCAGGGCGACACCCCCGGGCTCTACTCCGGGGTCCCGGGCCGGAAGCCCTGTGACCGGCAGGAGCTGATCCGTGACCTCAAGGCGACCCCGAAGAAGGCCGCCGCCTGGGCCCGGGTCCAGCACATCCGGCCGGAGCGCATACGGGCCTACGTCCACCGGCTCTCCGGCGTCGTCCTGCGGTCGGACACCTACGCCAGGACGTACGGCTACCAGGGCCGGGTGAAACCCGCGGCCACCGTGCTCCAGGCGGGCACCGCGGTGCTCGTCGACAAGCGGGGCATGCCGGTCGTGAAGTGCGCCTCCGGCAACCCCATCAGGGCGGCGGCGCCGAAGAAGAACGCCGAGCCGACGTTCACCGGCCCCGAGTGGTCCGGCTTCTCCCGGAACGCGGTCACCGTCATCCGCCCCGCCCCGGACGCGGTCAAGAAGATCACCGTGGTGACGATCGGGAAGTCGGAGCTGTTCCGGCGGGTGATCGGTGACGCCAAGGGCAAGAAGGCGCGGGACGCGGTGATCTCCCCGGCCCACTACCCGAAGTACCTGGCGATGCCGGGCGAGCAGAACGCCCCGAACCTGGCGGAGGCGCCGAAGAGCATCAAGCGTCATTCGCCGCTGGGCCTGGAGACCATCCGACCGTCCGAGACCACATCGGCGGAGCCGTCCCAGCCGACGGATCAGTCCCAGCAGCCCACGGATCCGGGCCAGCAGCCCACGGATCCGGGCCAGCAGCCCACGGATCCCGGGCAGCAGCCGTCGGACCCGGCCCAGCAGCAGCCCCCGCCGCCGCCCAACCAGCCGCCGTCCGACCCGGCTCAGCAGCAGCCGCCGTCCCAGCCGCCGTCCGACCCGGGACAGCAGCCCCCACCGCAACAGCAGCCCCCGCCGCAGCAGCCGACGGACCCGAACCAGCAGAACCAGCAGCAGCAACCCCAGCCCCCGCCGCCTCCGCAGCAACCGCCCCCGCCACCCCCGCCCCAGCAGCCGCCGCCCCAGCAGTAGCCTTCGGGGCCGCGCATGAAGGAGCCGTCCCGGCCCGGGACGGCTCCTTCGTCCGGTTACTGCATGCTGTGCGCATGTCTTCAGAAGCCATAGCCGCCTTACGCGAGGTCCACGACCTGCTGACGACTTTCGACGCATGAATCGCCGGGGGATCTTCGTCGCCTGGGCGGGGCTGTGCCTGGCCGGTGTCGCCGCCACCGCCGCGCTCAACGCCGAGCCGTACACGGGCCGGCCGGAGTCCCCCGCCGGGAAGACCGTGGCCTGTGGGGAAAGTGAGGCGGGCTGAGCCACGCGCACACCATGGTGCGGCACCGACGGGGCGCCGCGGCGCGGCCGTCCGGACCAGAGCCGTCTAGAACGGCATGCGGCCCCGGGCGCGGCGGCCCGCGGAGCCACTGCGGCCAACTGCCTTGGAGCTGCTGCGGAACGGCTTGCTGAGGATCCGGCCCAGGAGGCCGGGGGCCTTGCTGCCCGCGCGTGTGCCGACGCCCAGGGTGCGCTGGGTGCCCCGTTCGGGGTGGCGGGACAGGCGCGGGACGAAGAAGGCCAGCACGGCCAGAACGACGCAGATGCCGACGATGGCGAAAATCATGGTGAAGCACTCCTCTGTGAGGCGTTGGTGCCGAGTACCCACCCCGCCCGACCGCATGCCGCCCGGGCCCCGCCCGCATCGCGCCCGTAATTCCGCCCGTATTCCGTTGCCCTGCGCGAGAATTGTCTTTCCGTGCCGCTCCGTGACATGGAACGATCGAACGATGACCGATTTCATGACATCAGCGCATATCGCCCGTCGCGCCTCCGCCGCAGTCGACGCCGCCGTCGGAGCGGGCCGGGATCTCGGGCTCACCGTGACCGATGCCGCGGTCCTCCACGACCTGTTCTCCGTCGTCGTCCACCTCGCGCCGTCCCCGGTGGTGGTCCGGGTCCCCACCGTCCTGCCGCACTCCGCGGACCTCGACTCCCAGGCGCGCCGCCAGCAGACGGAACTGGACGTCACACAGTGGCTCGCGGACCAGGGAACCCCCGTGATCCCGCCGAGCCCGCTCGTGCCGCGGGAGCCCGTTCGGCGCGACGGGTTCTCGATGACGTTCTGGCAGTTCGTCGAGGAGGACCGGGGCAAGGAGGCCGACTACGCGGCGAACTCCGAAAGCGTTGCCGACCTGCACGCCGCGATGCGCGCCTACCCGGGCCGGCTGTCGTTTCTGTCCGCGGCCGAACCGCAGTTCGTCGCGGAAAGCCTCGCTCTGCTCGAAAAGCACCCCGACCTGATCGGTCCGGCCGATCTGGACCGCGCACGCCGCGAGTGGCAGGTACTGGCACCCCTCACACGCTCCCGCGCGGCGTTCGGGGAGGCCTTCCCGGGGGTCGAACTCCAGCCCATCCACGGCGACTCGCCGCCCGCGAACATCTTCGCCGGGGTGCACGGGGACCTCTACGCCGACTTCGAGCTGGTCACGTCAGGCCCCGTCGAGTGGGACCTGGCCGCCCTCGGCCCCGACCTCGAAGCCGCCTACAACCGCGGCGCGCAGCGCAACGGGATGAGGACGCTGAACCAGGACGTCCTGGGCTTCGTGAACGCCGTGGGCATGCTGCGGGCCATCGCCTGCCTCGCGCTCACGCCGCAACTGCCCGCGCTGGTGGAGTACGTGACACCGGCCGTCGACCAGTGGCGGACGATGCCGTTCGCCGGGGGCCTGGCCGACTGATCCCGGCAGTGTGGACGGCGCCGACGGCACGGCTTATCCGGGCTCCCGCGCGGGCTCCTGTGCGGACAAGGGCCGCTGGAGGAGCGCCGTGTCGACCCAGCGGCCGTGCTTGTGGCCGACGGCGGTCAGCCGCCCGGCGTCGGTGAAGCCGAAGCGCCGGTGAAGCGCCGTCGAGGCGTCACTGCCGGTGCCGGCACTGCCCGTGCCGTCACTGCCGGTGTCGTCACCGCCGGTGTCCGCGATGACCGCGATCATCGTCCGCTTCCCGGCCCGTCCGGCCTCGGCGATCAGGCGGCCCAGCAGGGCGCTGCCCAGCCCCTGGCCGGTGGCGTCGGGGGCGAGGTAGATCGTGTCCTCCACCGTGTACCGGTAGGCGGGCTTGGGGCGCCACGGCGCGGCGTACGCGAACCCGACGACCTCGCCGGACAGTTCGGCGACCAGGAAGGGCAGGCCCCGGGCGGTGAGATCGCCGAGCAGCTGCTCCCAGTCGGCGGCGGAGCGGGGCGTCTCGTCGAAGGTGATCACGCTGTGGCGGACGTAGTGCGTGTAGATGTCGGCCACGGCTTTCAGGTCGGCGTGGCCCGCCGGTCGGATGGCCGTTCCGGGGAAGGACATACACGGGCTCATTTCACTATAGAAAAATTGATCGCTACCATAGTGTAATGGACCTCGTGGCAATGGGCAGGTGTATCCAGGGGCTTCGGTACGACCGGGGCTTGACCCTTCAGCAACTGGCCGACACGGCCGAGGTGAGCGTGAGCATGCTGTCCTCGGTCGAGCGCGGCCAGAAGGCGCCCACCGTCGTCGTCCTCGCCCGCATCGCGGACGGGCTCGGTGTCCCCCTCGCCGAACTGGTCACCCGGCCGGAGGACCAGCGGGTCATCGTGCGCCGGGCCGCCGACCAGGACGCCGTCGAAGAGCCCGGAGGGTGGCGGCGGACCATCCTCACCCCGGTGGTGCCCGGCGTGAACTTCGAATGGATCCGCACCACCCTGCCGCCCGGCTGCGACGCGGGCCAGTTCCCCGCGTACGCCCCCGGCTCCCATGAGTTCATCGCCGTGGAATCGGGAACCCTGCGGCTGACCGTGGCGGACGGGGCGGTGGACCTCGGAGCGGGAGACTCCGCGTACTTCGCCGCCGACGTCACCCACGCCTACGCCAACCCCTCGGACGCGCCGTGCACGTACCACGTCGCCGCGCTGATCATGCGTCCCAGGACGCGGCGCGGACCAGCCCGTCCAGCCACGCCTGGTGGCCGTTGAGCATCGGGTTCGGGGTCTGCCCGGCCAGCTCCGCGGCGGGCTGACCGATCTGCGTCTCCTGGGTCAGGACGCGCACCCGGCCGCCGGGAAGATCCTCCACCAGCCAGGCGTGCAGCACGTCGAGCCGCTCTTCGGGCTTCCCGTCCTGCCGCGCGGTCCACGACAGCCGCCCGGGACACCGTCACCGGGACCTGGTGATCACTACCAGGCGCCCGCGCGGCAAGGCGCTGGAGTCGGTGCCGCTCGCCGATGAGGAGTACCTGTTGGTGGCGAGCCCCGCATGGGCCGACCGTGTCGCCGAGCATCCGGCGAGCGGTGATCTGTGCGCCGTGCTGCGCGACGTCCCGATGGTGACGTACGCCGAGGACCTGCCGATCGTCCGCCGCTACTGGCGTACCGCCTTCGGCAAGCAGCTCACCGCCCGCGCCGCCGTCACCGTGCCGAACCTGTACGCGGTCCTGTCGGCGGTCAACGCGGGCGCCGGGTACAGCGTGCTGCCGCGCTCGCTGTGCCAGGAGCATCTGGACTCCGGCCGCCTCGCCCTGCTCCACGACCCGGAAGTGCCGCCGCTGAACACGCTCTTCCTCGTCCAGCGCCCCGGCGCCGAGACGAACCCGGACGTCCTCCGGGTCCGCGACCGCCTCCGGCAGGCGGCCCGCTCCTGGTAGTCGCCGCCGCGGACAGGGGCCTCCATTGCTCCGCTCGGGTGACGCGGCGGGATACGTCTTGTCACCCGTATGTACGCCATGCGTTACTGAGCGTGACGGAACGGGCGGTGTCGCGGTGGTGAGTATGGGGCAGGGGCGATGTAAGCGGTGGGTGGCGAGGGTGCTGGCGCCCCTGTTCCTGGCAGCGGTGACGGTGATCGCGGTGCCCTCGGCACCGGCGGCCGCGGTCCCCCCGGGCAGCTACGCCTTCGTCGTCAACCTCGGCGGCGACACCGTGTCGGTGATCAACACATCCACCGGCGCGGTGACCACCGTCCCCGTCGGCAGGAGCCCGGCCGGGGTGGCGGTGACCCCGGACGGCAGCCGCGCCTACGTCACCGTCAGGGGCAGCGACAGCGTGTCGGTGATCGACACCTCTGCCGACACGGTGACCGCCTCTGTCGACGTCGGCGACGAACCGTGGGGAGTGGCGGTGACTCCGGACGGCAGCCCGCGCCTATGTCACCAACAGGGACAGCGACACCGTGTCGGTGATCAGCACCTCCGCCAATACGGTGATCGCCACCATCGACGTCGGCGACTACCCGCAGGGGGTTGCGGTGGCCCCGGACGGCAGCCGCGTCTACGTCACCAACTCGGGCAACGGCGACGGTGTGTCGGTGATCGACACCGGCACCCATACGGTGACCGCCACCGTCGCCACCGGCAACCACCCGAACGCGGTGGCGGTCACCCCGGACGGCACCCGCGTCTACATCGCCGACGCCGGTGACGACAGCCTGTCGGTGATCAGCACCTCCACCAACACGGTGACCGCCACCATCAGCGTCGGCGACAACCCGGAGGGAATCGCGGTGGCCCCGGACGGCACCCGCGCCTACGTCACCCTGTACAACAGCGCCAGCGTGGCGGTGGTCGACATCTCCGCCAACACGGTGACGGACACCATCGGTGTCGGCACCCTCCCGTACGGGGTGGCGGTGACCGCGGACGGCACCCGCGCCTACGTCACCAACAGCGACGGCTACGCCAACACCGTGTCGGTGATCGACACCTCCGACAACACGGTGATCGACACCATCGACGTCGGCACCTTCCCGTACGGGGTGGCGACAGCGGTGGTGCGGGCGCCGAAGCCGACCTGCGCGAACGCCACGCCCACGATCACGGGAACGAACGGGAGCGACAACATCACCGGCACGCCGGGCAACGATGCGATCTTCGCTTCGGGCGGGAACGACGTGGTCGACGGCGCCGGCGGCAACGACCTGGTGTGCGGCGGCACGGGCCACGACGTACTACGGGGCGGCACAGGCGATGACCGTATCGAGGGCGGCGACGGGAACGACATCCTCCTGGGCGGCGACGGTGACGACGCCCTCTTCGGTGAGGCCGGGAACGATGTCCTCGTGGGCAACGCCGGGGACAACACCAACGACGGTGGCGCGGGAGCCAACATCTGCGCCAACCCCGCCACCGGCCCCGGTTGCTGACGTGCCCGCCCGCGACGATGGACGCCGCCACATCCGTCGCCGGAAGGAGGTTGGCGTGGTCGAGGCGGACCATGATCAGGTCGGCGGGGTCGAACGTCGGCAGGCCGGGGACGCGGTCCATGGGCCCGGCCGCGCCGGCGATGATCAGCTGCTGGTAGGCGAGGGCGGCCCGCATGACGCCGAACATGTCGCTGCTCACGATGGTCTCGGTGTCCACGCTCAGGCTCGGGCGCACACCCGCGGCGAGCAGACGGTTGGTCGCCGGCTGGCCGAGCCCTGGCATGAAGACCTCCAGGGCGCTGGCCACGGACGCGGTGGCCCCGTGCGCGGCGAGCATCCGCAGCTCTTCGTCCGTCGAGGTGCAGAGGTGGATGAACGTCATGTCCGAGGCCAGCAGCCCGACTCCGCGAGCTGGCGGACGGCCTGCTGCTTCGCCCCCGACTCGCCGAGCCCCACGTGCATGCTGCTCGGCGTCGCCCTGTGGTTCAAGACCGGCGACGCCCAGGCCCTCCATGACCGCCTCCAGGCCGCCGGGACCCCCATCGTCAAGGAACCGGAGGACGGCCCGTTCGGCAGGATGTTCACCTTCCTCGGCCCCGAGGGCTACGCCATCACCGCGCACGGGAACTGACCGTGCACGCCTTCACCATCACCCCGCAGGGGCCCTTCTCCCTCGCAGCCGGTCTCAGCTTCCTGAGGGGCTTCACCCCGCCGCGTATCACGACACCGCACAGGACACGCCGCGATGGCGCGCGCCTACGATCTGAGCGATCCGGACGCCTCCGACACGAACCGCCTGGCCGGCATCAGCAACCGCTGGGCGCCCTACCGCAGCTGGGCCGCCCTCCTGTTGCGCACGCACAGTGGGTCGTGATCGTCAGCTGCTCGGCGAGTCCGACGACGATGTTTTCGGGGCCGCGGACGTAGCAGAGCCGATAGATGTTCTCGTACTGCACGATCTCGCCGACGAGTTCCGCACCGTGGGCCCGCAGGCGGGCAACGACGTCCTCGATGTCGTCGACGGCAAACATGATGCGACGAAGGCCGAGCGTGTTCGCCGGCGTGTCTTTCGGCTCGGGGGTGATGGCCTTCGGCCTGTGGAACATGGCCAGCTCTACACGCCCGTGGCCGTCCGGGGACCCGCAGCATGGCGATGTCCTGCCGGACGTCATCGAGTCCGATGACACGCTCCGCCGTGTCGCGGGCCGGTGGTGCCAGGCGTTTTCACGCCCGCCGGGGGACGTCATTCGCCCGCGGCGTCCTCGGTCTCCCAGCGCAGCAGGTCGCCCGGCTGGCACTTGAGCACCTCGCAGAGCGCGGCGAGCGTCGCGAAACGCACTGCCTTGGCGCGGCCGTTCTTGAGTACCGCCAGGTTGGCGGGCGTGATCCCTACGCGGTCCGCGAGGTCGCCCACGGACATTTTCCGCCTGGCCAGCATCACGTCGATGTCGACGACGATCGGCATCAGATCACCTCGTCCAACTCGGCCTGCATCTGTGCCGCTTCGACGTCGCGCGCGACGGCCTGGGCGAGCAGCATCCGCAGCACGAGCACGATGAGCGCGACCCCCAGGATGGCCAGGCCAATCCCACCCATGATCACGGTGACGCCCGGGTCGGTCCGCTGGCCCGGCGCATTGAGGGCCGTGACCGCGAACCACAGGAGGGCAGCCGCCACGATCGCGCCGATCACGGCGTCCACGTACCGGAAGGCGGCGTGGGAGAACACGGTTCCGCGACGCACCATCGTCACCAGCCGCCATACGCTGACCAGGGCGACCTGGGCCGAGCCCATGCCCAGGACCGTGATCACGCGCAGCGCGGTCAGCGGGAGCGCCCCGTCCTCCGGATCGCTTCCGCTGACCAACACCCACACCATCAATGCCTGCACGGACACGGTGCCGGCGAGCACCACCACGAGCACGGCGCGAAGCGCCCGCACTGCCAGCTGTCCCATGGCCCATCCTTCCATCGAATTGCGATGGTAATCTATCGAATCTCGATAGATGAATCAAGGGCTGAGTTCTGACCGCTCTTCCGTGATGGCTACGGCCTTTGCCGGAGCAGCAGGTCCTGGAGGGACGGCCCTTGCCACGGAGGTGGCGAGCAGGGCGAAGGACGCCTTGGTGAGGGCGCGCAGTGGTTGGGGAAGGTGGTTGGGCATGCCGGTCGCTACGGGGCCGGGGTTGTAGCCGATGTAGCGGATCGGGGTGTTGGTGTGCACCGCGGCGAAGGCCACGCCGAGCAGGTCGTTGGCGCGGAAGGACTGAAGGGTGGCTTTGGTGCCGTTGTAGCGGCGTGTCAGCTGTAGGTCGTCCCAGTGGATCCGGCCCGGCGGGGTGCCGGGGGTGCCGACGTTCATGATGACTGGTCGTGGTGCGGACTCCAGTGTCTTGCGCAGTCCGTGGCTCAGGACGTATCGGCTCAGATAGGCGAGGGCGAAGCTGTGCTCGAATCCTTCGTGGGTGACGGTGCGGGCGCCGAAGAGCCGGTACCGCTGGGCGCACAGGATGAGCTTGTCCACGGAGGAGCGGGTGCCCTCAATCGTGGTGACGAGTTCCTGGGCCGCCGTAACCGATGTCAGGTCGGCCTGGAGGAATGTGGCGCGGTCACCGGCTGAGAGGGCTGTCGCCTCCGCCAGAAGGGCCTCGCCCTTGGCGGGCGTGCTGCCCACGGCGAGCACGCGCGCTCCTTGGTGCAGGTAGTGCAGTGCGAGCCCTTTGCCGAGCCCGTCGGTTCCTCCGGTGATGACCACGGTCTGCATCCCTGGCCCCCATCCCTTCCGAGCTGTGCGACTGGAGTCGCGGCCCGATGCCACGAAACCACTATGTGGATATCGCGTATCCGCTTATGCGGGGACCGTACCACGAAGCGGATATGCTGTATCCGGTTTGAGTACGGGCACGCCAGCGGAAGGAGTCGTTCATGGGTAGGCAGAGGGGAGGCGCGGAACCCGCTGCGGCAGGGGCACGTCCGCTGAGACGGGATGCCGAGCTAAATCGTCGGCGCATCCTCCAAGCCGGACGCGAGGTCTTCGCCGCGCGTGGCCTTCAGGCCACGCTCAACGATGTCGCGCACCATGCCGGCCTCGGAGTCGGCACCGTCTACCGGAAGTACCCCGACAAACAGGCGCTCGCGGAGGCCGTCTTCGGTGAGGAACTCGACGAGATCGCGGCGATGGCGCAGGAGGCCCGGGCCGAGGATGACGCATTCGCCGCGTTGGCCGGCTTCCTCGAGAGGGCCCTGGCGCGGGCCGCGCACAACCGCGGGCTGCGTGAGCTGATGCGGCACGGCATCATCGAGGGCGCCGGTCCTGCCCGGGCGCGGCAGGAGATCACGTTGCACTGCGAGCATCTCCTGGCACGGGCCCGTACGCAGGGCGCCCTGCGTGACGGAGTCACCGAGGCCGACATCGCACCGATCGCCGCGATGATCGACGCCGTCATGGCCCTGCCCGCCGAACACCCCTCCGAGTTGTGGCGACGCTATTTGGTGATCCTCCTCGACGGGCTGCGCGCCCATCCGCACCAGGCGCCGCTGCCCAGCCTTGGCGGCGCTGACTGACCTCGGCTTTCACCAGCCTGAGTGGAACATCGACACCCTTCACGCATCACCATGGCCGCGTCCTCGGTGCCACCTGGTCCGCGGGCCACTCCACTTCGGCAGAGCAGTCCAATTTCTCGTAATTGGACGTGTCCAGGTGTCGGCGGTGTCCGCTGGGATGGGCATGTTGCCGCTGACGCGTGTGCCTGGGCGGCTGTCGCTTCCGCCGCTGTTGAAAGGGCCCTGATGACCATGCCGCGCGCACGTCCTTTTGCGCAGGTCGACGTGTTCTCCTCGACTCCCTATCTCGGGAACCCGGTGGCCGTCGTGCTCGACGGAACTGAGCTGGACGACCAGGCGCCGCATCGTGCAACAGTGCGCGGCCGGACTGGTAGAGGTGCGCCGCAGCGAGGGCATCTTGTCCTTCGCGGCCCCGCCTACCCAACGCTCCGGTGACCTGGAGAAGGAGTACCTGGATCAGGTCGTAGCGGCGTTCGGTATCGGTCGTGACCAAGTCCTGGCCCACCAGTGGGTCGACAACGGTCCCGGCTGGGCGGTTGTACAGCTCGCCACGGCTGAGGAAGTGCTGAGCCTGGAACCCGACCTCTCGCGGATCCCCACAGCCATGGTGGGGGCCGTTGGCGCGTATCCGCCGGGCTCGGAGCACGCGTTCGAGCTGCGCACCTTCGCCCCCGGCGCCGGGGTGGCCGAAGATCCGGTCTGCGGCAGCATGAACGCTTCGGTCGGGCAGTGGCTGACCAGCTCGGGCGCGGCGCCCGCCCGCTACACGGTCTCCCAGGGCGCTCGGCTCGGCCGGGCCGGAGAGATCACCATCACCGCCGACCCCGACGGAACCGTCTGGGTCGGCGGCGCGACGACCACCTGTCTGCGTGGTACGGCCGCCTTGTGACAGCGCGCCCCGATCGGGCCGTGTTGGCCAGCAGCAGCGTCAGATCGGGGCCGGGCACGGCGATGACGACCAGGGACGCGGCGACGAAGCCGATCAGTTCTGACATGGGGTCCCTTCAGCGTGTGCTCGAACCCGGGTGACCGCTCAGAGGAAGCGACAACATGGCCATCTCAACTGACGCCCCGACGCCAGGGCAGAGCCAATCGCAACAATCTGGACTGCTCACGGAGGCTGCGTGAGCATCCTGGCCGCCGTCCCGGGCCATTGAACGCACCATGTACGCCACAAGCCCTTCGCGCAGCGGTTGAGTCTCCAGTGGGGGGAGACCTCAAGCTGAGGTGCATGGACAGCGACAGCCTCTATTCCATCGGAGAACTATCCCGCCGAACCGGTCTGACGGTGAAGACCATCCGGTTCTACTCCGACCAGGGCATCGTCCCGCCGACCGACCGGAGTCCGGCGGGCTACCGGCTCTACGGTCCCGACGCACTCGCACGCCTGGGCCTGGCCCGCACGCTGCGCGATCTCGGGCTCGGCCTGGCGACCGTGCGCAAGGTGCTGGATCGGGAGGCATCCATACCGGAAGTCGCGGAAGCACACGCCAACGCCCTGGATGTGCAGATCCGAACCCTCCGCCTGCGCCGGGCAGTGCTACGCGCAGTCGCCGGACGCGGCCCCACCCCCATGGAGATGGATCTCATGCACCGACTCGCCACGCTCTCCCAGACCGAACGACGCCGGCTGGTAGCCGACTTCATCGACGACACCTTCAGGGACCTCGATACCAACCCCGAGTTCGTGACCCTGATGCGATCCGCCATGCCCGAGTTCCCCGACGACCCAACCCCTGATCAGGTCGGGGCCTGGGTGGAACTCGCCGAACTCTGCCAGGACGCGGACTTCCGTGCGGTAGTGCGGCACATCGCCGAGGAGCAGGCGGAAGACCCTTCCCCACAGGGTGTCAGCAACCTGCACGATGGTCTCAACCAAGCGATGCGTGAACGAATGGACGAAGCCGTATCCGTCGGCCTCCTCCCGGCCTCCGTCAATACCGGACCTGACTCACTGGGCGGCCTCTACGGCCATGCATTCGAGCGTGCCGGCGACGGCGATCTGCGCCGCTGGCTCCTCGCCCGCCTTCAGATGACCGCCCACCCACGCGCCGCGCGCTACTGGCAGCTCCTGGCGACGATCAATGGGTGGCCCACATCCCCGACTCTCGCCCCTGTGTACACCTGGTTCACCACCGCCCTCCGCGGTGCTTCTGCCGTGGCGGCGACGTCGTGAGCACGGGAGGGCAGCTCGTCGGTCGACTGCTTGTGGCGGCAGAGCCCAGAGTGTGGAGTGCTCGGCGTCGGGAAAGCCGGACGGTGTGTATGCGAGGAGGGGAGCCAGGCGGGGAGGCCATTGCTGCTCCTTCCGCACGGACTGTCCCGTGTCGGCGGTTCGTGGAAGTCGGCCTTCGTCTCCCGTAACTGCTGATCTGCTCTGAGCGGGCTGCAAACCTGGGGCTGGCGAGATGCCGATGTCTTGGGCTGGAGGCGTCAGTCGCGGTCGGATGCCTCTTCCAGCAGGTGGTCGATGTGGCGTTGGAGGATGGCCAGCGCCGTGGCCGGGGCGTGGTGGCCTGCCAGGACGTGGGCCGTGAGGCCGTCGGCCAGGGCGAGGAGCGTGTGTGCTTCGCGATCGGGGTCGAGGTGCTGGGGAACTTCCCGGGTGTCCTGGCCGTAGCGGATGAGCCACGCGATGAGGCCGTGGAGCTTGGCATAGGTGTCGCGCAGGACGGCGGCCAGTTTCTCGCTGGCAGGGGCATGGGTGACGAAGGCCAGCCAGACCTGAGCCTGGGTCTTCGATTCCTCATCCAGCAGGGCGAGTTCGGCCAGGGTGTGGGACAGCAGGGTCGATGCGGCCTGGGGGGTGGAGGTGGCGGCGATGCGCTGTTCGGCGCGTTCGCTGACGTGTTGGGAGATGTGCTCCAGCGCGAAGAGCAGCATGTCCTGCTTGGTGCGGAAGCACCGCTGGACAGCGCCCATGGACACGCCGGCCTGGGCCGCGACGTCGCGGAGGCTGACGGCCTCCATGCCGGAGCGGGCGATCAGGGTGCAGACCGCCTCGGCGATCCGTCGGCGTCGGTCCTCGTAGTCGACCTGCCTGGGCACGGTTTGCTCCTCTCCACGTTCTGATGCACTTGCATCGTATCCGGATCAGCTGCACGATGTGATGCGATCGCATCGGAACGATGCGCGGATACCGGGAGGGAAAGCTCGTCATGGCGAAGCAGCTCAAGAGGACGGACAGCGGCTCGGGGCAGGGGCTGCTGTGGCTGTTCGGTGTCATCCTCGTCATCCAGGGCTTCGGCTCCGCCATCACGGAGGCCGGGTGGGATACGAGCTTTGGCGTCGCCGGCCTCCTGCGGGCAGCCCATATGCCTGAGTGGGTAACCCTGTTGGTCGGCTTCGTGGGTTTGGCCCTGCTGGGAATGGCGGCGCGCCGTCACTACGCGAGCAAGCGGGCGGACGGCCACCCGTGAGACGTCCGCAGGTCAAGCGGCGAGCTGGGATGCTCTGGGCCGGGGGCTGCTGGCGGCCGCGTACTGGTGCATGAACTTGACCCTGCGGCAGTTGGCGCCGCTGTCCGGTGTCTCGAAGTCCACCGCGGACCGAATCATCGACGGGCCGCGCCCGCATGAAGACCTGACCTGGAAGATCCTCCGCGACTGCCGAAACGGCTGACGCAGAACACCCCCCTGCCCTGCGTTTCCGCAGTTCAGGGGGGTGATTCGAGCGGTAGCGGTGGGATTTGAACCCACGGAGGAGTTGCCCCCTCACGCGCTTTCGAGGCGCGCTCCTTCGGCCGCTCGGACACGCTACCGAGGCAGAGCCTAGCGGACGAAGGGCCGAGATCCGAAATCGGTTCCGGGCGGGGGTCGGTCAGGGGGTGCGGAAGAAGGCGGTGAGGGGGGCCGCGCATTCGTCGGGGAGGACGTCGTGGATGACCTCGGGGCGGTGGTTGAGGCGGCGGTCGCGGACGATGTCCCAGAGGGAGCCGACGGCGCCCGCCTTCTCGTCGATCGCGCCGTAGACGACGCGGTCGAGCCGGGACAGCACGATGGCGCCCGCGCACATGGCGCACGGCTCCAGGGTCACCACCAGGGTGCACCCGGTGAGCCGCCAGCCGCCGAGGCGGCGGGCCGCGGCGCGGAGGGCGAGGACCTCGGCGTGGGCCGTGGGGTCGCCGTGGGCCTCGCGCTCGTTGCGGCCGCGGCCGAGCACCGTGCCGTCCGGGCCCAGCACGACGGCGCCGACCGGGACGTCTCCCGTCTCGGGTGCCCGTACGGCCTCCTCCAGCGCGAGGCGCATCGGGGCGCGCCAGGGGTCACGCAGGGGGTCGGGGTCGGGTCCGGGCAGGATGCCGGTCAGCGGATCGGTCATGTCACCAGTGTGGCGGCGGTCAGCGCACCGCCTCCAGGCCCTCCATGCTGCATCCCAGCATGTCCGCGATCGATTCGAGCGCGTCCCCGTCGAGGGACTTCAGTTCCTTCTCCTCCATGCCCAGGTCGGTCAGGATGTCGCCGTCCCCGAGGGGGCCCACCGGGACGGGTGCGTCGGGGTCGGCGTCGTCGTCCTGGTCGGGCTCGCCGTCCTCGGTGCCGTCCAGGTCGACGAGGCTGTCCAGGTCGTCGTCGGGGTCCCGGCCGAGCAGCTCGTCGGTGAGCATCGAGCCGTATGAGGTGCGGGCGGCCGCGGCCGCGTCCGATACGTAGATGTGCGGGTCCTCCTCGCCGTCCACGCGGACGACGCCGAACCACGCGTCTTCGTGCTCGATGAAGGCCAGAACCGTGTCGTCGTCCTTGGCGGCCCCACGAGCCAGATCGATCAAATCGGTCAGAGTCTCCACGTCATCGAGCTCTGTGTCGCTCGCTTCCCACCCTTCTGCGGTGCGCGCGAGCAATGCGGCGAAGTACACCGTGACTCTCCCACTGGTCATAGGCGTGCCGGGGCGGGCGGGACAGTGTCCCGCCCCAATCGGAATCGTGGCAGAAACCATCGCTTCGCGAGAGGTCTTCCGCGCTGCGTCGTGCACCAGTCCAAAGAGATGTGGCTCACGTGAAACGAAACGGACCGACCTGATCGCTCCATCGGCGGTGCGCCGGGTTCGGGTTCACCAGCGGAACGTGCGCAGATGTATCGCCTCGCGCATGCGGGCGGCGCGGGTCAGCCGCGGCCGTACGCGGTCGCGCACCTGCCGGGCCTCGTTCAGCGCGCGCAGGAAGCTTTCGCGTCGTCGGCGGCGGTCCGCGGCACTCTCGCGTGCGGACACGGCGCCCATCGTCCTGCCGGTGGGCATGTCGGTGTCGGTCATGGCCTCACCCCTCGGGCCGAGGTGTCCGCCCGGACGTGGGGCCCGGGCGCTCCTGCCCACTTTCCCCCGAAACGGCGGTTTGATGCCAGTACAGCGACAGACTGTCGTCGCGCGCCGGAGGGTTACCGGCGGGAGCCGCGACCGGAGGGCTCCGTTAGTGTCGTTGCCATGCGGATCCACGTCGTCGACCACCCGCTGGTGGCGCACAAACTCACCACGCTGCGCGACAAGCGCACCGACTCCCCCACGTTCCGGCGGCTCGCCGACGAGCTGGTGACCCTGCTCGCGTACGAGGCCACTCGCGATGTGCGGACCGAGCAGGTCGACATCGAGACCCCGGTGACGGCGACGACCGGGGTGCGGCTGTCGCATCCGCGCCCCATGGTGGTGCCGATCCTGCGGGCGGGCCTCGGGATGCTCGACGGCATGGTGCGGCTGCTGCCGACGGCCGAGGTGGGCTTCCTCGGGATGATCCGCGACGAGGAGACGCTCCAGGCGTCCACGTACGCCACCCGGATGCCCGACGACCTCTCCGGCCGTCAGGTGTACGTGCTGGACCCGATGCTGGCGACCGGCGGGACGCTCGTCGCGGCGATCCGGGAACTCATAGCGCGCGGCGCGGACGATGTCACCGCGCTGTGTCTGCTGGCGGCGCCCGAGGGCGTCGAGGTGATGGAGCGCGAGCTGGCGGGCGCGCCCGTGACGGTGGTCACCGCGTCCATCGACGAGCGGCTCAACGAGCACGGGTACATCGTGCCGGGGCTCGGCGACGCGGGCGACCGGATGTACGGGACCGCGGGCTAGGCCCGTCCGGTCCCGTTCAACGGGGCGGCGCGGGCCGGGCCCGCCCGGTCCCGTTCAGCAGGGCGAGCCCGACGGGCGGGGCGAGGGCTTGGTCAGCGCGGTGAGCGCCTTGTCGGCGTCCTTCGCCTTGACCAGGTCCTTGAAGGCCGAGCCGATGATCAGGTCGACGTCCTTGCCCCGGCGGGTGTCGTTCTTGGTCGTGGCCCCGGTGAGCTGGGTGGAGAGCACCCGGAAGGTCCCGTCGGCGGAGGCCGGTGCGCCCAGGAGTATCCCCGGGGTCTTGACCTTCTGGTCGTACGCCTTCGGGGCGTTCCCCACGTCCCCGATCTTGAAGCCGCGCTTCTCCAGCTCCTTGGCGGTGTCCTTGGCGAGCCCGGAGCGCTTGGTCGCGTTGTAGACGTTGACGGTGATGTCGGACGGCTTCGGCAGCTTCTTCGCCGCCGTACGGGACGACGAACCGGCGCCCTGGTCGCGGCCCTTGCCGGGCTCGCGCTTGCAGTCCGCGCTGCCGCGCGCCGCGCGCACCGTGTCGCTGCCCTTGCCGCCGCCACCGGAGAAGACGTCGATGAGCTGAAGCGTTCCCCAGCCGACCAGGCCGAGTGCCACGACCGAGCCGAGGGCCGCGAAGACCAGGCGCCGGCGGCTCCGGGGCCGGCGCATGCGCGGGTAGCGGTCGCCCGTGATGCGGTACTTTCCGCCCATGCCAGGAGGGGTCAGCATGCTCATGTGCGCAGCGTAGTGCGGCCTGGTGACGATGCCTACTAAATGATCAATGGTTGGTGTGCAGTCCAACCCGAAAGGGCCAATGCGAAGGCCCGGTCACCCCTCGCCGGGACGGCGTCAGTCGAGCTCCAGGACGCGCGCGTGCAGCACCTGGCGCTGCTGGAGCGCCGCGCGCACCGCGCGGTGCAGCCCGTCCTCCAGATAGAGGTCGCCGTCCCACTTCACGACGTGGGCGAAGAGGTCCCCGTAGAACGTCGAGTCCTCCGCGAGCAGCGTCTCCAGATCGAGCTGCTGCTTCGTCGTGACCAGCTGGTCAAGACGTACCGGGCGTGGGGCGACATCCGCCCACTGGCGGGTACTTTCCCGGCCGTGGTCGGGGTAGGGTCGACCGTTTCCGATGCGCTTGAAGATCACACGGAAAGCCTACCGGGCAAGCGGCTTCCGGCGCAGCCAAGGCGCCGGAGTGCCGGGCCGGGGGCGCGGGGAGGGGCTCCGCGACGCGCTGGCAAAAGGGTGGAATTTTCTCGAAAAGGGACTAGTCGCCCAAGGGGGTCAGGAGTAACCTGAATATCAGCCTGCGGGGCGAGCGAGGGAGCTCGACCGGAGAGGCGCTCAGGACAGAGGACTTTGGTTCTCCGGAACGTCTCGTTGATGGCCGGGCTGAGAGGCCGGAAGGTCGGGGAGACCGGAAGGCGACCTCCACAACCTGATCCGGACAATGCCGGCGAAGGGAGCCCACCTCGCAGGTTTCGTGCTGCCCGGCTGCCTTCCTGTGGCCCGGTTGCGGTTGGTTCCCGCGCGTTCAAGCATGGCCGCATGCGCTGTCTGGTCACCGGGGCCACCGGCTACATCGGCGGCAGGCTCGTCCCCGAGCTGCTGACCGCGGGGCACGCGGTGCGCTGTGTGGTCCGTTCCCCCGGCAAGCTGCGCGATCACCCCTGGGCGGGGCGGGTCGAGACCGTACGCGGCGATGTGACCGACGAGGAGTCCGTCCGGGCGGCCATGGAGGGCGTGGACGTCGCGTACTACCTGGTGCACGCGCTGGGCGGCGGGCCCGGTTTCGAGGAGACCGATCGGCGCGCGGCGCGCGTCTTCGGCGAGCGGGCGCGGGCCGCCGGGGTCCGGCGGATCGTCTACCTCGGCGGGCTGACCCCGGCCGGGGTCCCGGACCGCGATCTCTCTCCCCATCTGCGGTCCCGCGCCGAAGTGGGGCGGGTGCTCCTGGACTCCGGGGTGCCGACCGCGGTGCTCCGGGCCGGTGTGATCATCGGGTCGGGCTCGGCGTCGTTCGAAATGCTGCGCTATCTGACCGAACGGCTACCGGTCATGGTCACCCCCGCGCTGGGTGCGCACCCGCACCCAGCCGATCGCCGTCCGCGATGTGCTCCGGCTGCTGGTCGGCTGCGCCGAGCTGCCGTACGAGGTGAACCGGGCCTTCGACATCGGCGGCCCCGACATCCTCACCTACCGCGACATGATGCTGCGGTACGCGGCCGTCGCCGGGCTGCCCCGGCGCGCCATCGTGCCGGTGCCGGTGCTCACCCCGGGGCTCTCCAGCCTCTGGGTCGGCCTGATCACCCCCGTGCCCGGCGCCCTCGCGCGGCCGCTGGTGGAGTCGCTGCGGCATGAGGTGGTCTGCGCCGAGCGGGACATCAGGCGTTACGTACCCGAGCCGCCGGGCGGCCCCCTCGGCGTCAACCGCGCCCTGGAGCTGGCCCTGCGGCGGATCCGCGAGGCGGACGTGGCCACCCGCTGGTCGTCCGCCGCCACCCCCGGCGCCCCCAGCGACCCGCTGCCCACCGACCCCGACTGGGCGGGCGGCACCCTCTACACCGACCACCGCCGCCGCGCCGTGAACGCCTCCCCGCAGGAGGTGTGGCGGGTCGTGGAGGGCATCGGCGGTGAGAACGGCTGGTACGCGCTCCCCCTCGCCTGGGCGCTGCGCGGCTGGATCGACACCCTGATGGGCGGCGTCGGGCTGCGGCGCGGCCGCCGCGACGCGGCCCGGCTGCGGGTCGGGGACAGCCTCGACTTCTGGCGGGTCGAGGAGGTCCTGCCGCCCCGTCTGCTGCGGCTGCGGGCCGAGATGCGGCTGCCGGGGCTGGCGTGGCTGGAGATGCGGGTGGAACGGGACGCGGACGGCCGTACCGTCTTCCGCCAGCGCGCCGTCTTCCACCCGCACGGACTGGCCGGGCACCTCTACTGGTGGGGCGTCTCGCCGTTCCACGCGCTGGTGTTCGGCGGGATGGCCCGGAAGATCGCCGCCAAGGCCGAGTCGTCTGTGTGCCGTTGACCGGATCGCGGGTGCGCTGTCACCTGCGGCGGGCAGGGCGCGGGGGTCGCTGGGGCGGGTTCCCCAGCCCGCCCCTTCCCGAACCAGGGGCTCCGCCCCTGGACCCCCGGACGGGCCCGCGCGCGCCACACGAGAAGCGGCCATCGGCCACCGTGCCGCAACGGCCCGCCTGGCCGGTCGGGCGCGGCTGATCGCGCCGGCTTTGTGGTCGCCGCGCCGCCGGACACCCCCTAGCGCAGGCCGTCCAGGGTGATGGGGAGGTGGCGGGGGCCGCGGAGGACGGCGTTGCGGCGGTAGGGGGGCGGGTCTTCGCGCAGGCGGGGGTTGTCCAGGCGCTTGGCCAGCGCGGTCAGCGCCAGCTGGGCTTCCAGGCGGGCCAGCGGGGCGCCGAAGCAGCTGTGGATGCCGCTGCCGAAGCCGAGGTGCTGGTTGTCGCGGCGCTGGGGGTCGAAGCGGTCGGGGTCGAGGAAGCGTTGGGGGTCGCGGTTGCCGGAGGCCAGGACGAGCCAGACGGAGGCGCCCTTGGGGATAGTCACCCCGGCGATGTCGATGTCCGACAGCGGGGTGCGCTGGGGCAGCAGCTGGACGGGCGGGTCGTAGCGCAGCAGCTCCTCGACCAGGGGGACGGCCAGATGCGGCTTGGCGCGCAGCCGGGCCAGGACGTCGGGGTTGCGGAGCAGCGCGAGCATGCCGTTGGTGATCAGGTTGACGGTGGTCTCGTGGCCCGCGACCAGCAGCAGCGCGGCCGTGCTCAGCAGCTCCGTATGGCTCATCCCGCCCTCCGGGCCGTGCCCGGCGACCAGGGCGGAGAGCATGTCGTCGCCGGGAGAGCGGCGGCGTTCCTCGATCAGCTCGGAGAGGTAGCGGCCGAGTTCGATGCGCGCCTGCTGGGTGACACGGCGCCGCTCGGCGGCGTCCTGCTCGGGGTCCGGGTCGAGGCTCGCGGCGAGGGTGTCGGCCCAGGTGTGGAAGCGGGGTTCGTCCTCGCGCGGTACGCCCAGCAGCCGGCAGATGACGGTGACCGGGAAGGGGTACGAGAAGTCGTCGACGAGGTCGATGCCGTCCCGGTCCCGGAAGCCGTCGATCAGCTCGTCGACGATGCGGGACAGCTCGCCGCGCATGGCGTGGATCCGCCGCGGGGTGTGCGGCGGGCCGAAGGGGGTCATGGCCAGGCGGCGCAGCCGGTCGTGTTCGGGCGGGTCGAGCTTCAGGAAGGCGGGCGGCAGCCCCGGGTCGTCCTCCTCGGCCTCGGTCTCGGCGTCGTCCGGTTCCCCGGCGGCCCGGGGGTCGAGGTTGCGTGCGTCGGAGCTGATGCGCGGGTCGTGCAGGAGGGCGTGGATCTCCCAGTAGGTGCTGACGATGTACGGGCCGTCCTCCTCGTGCACCACGGGCGTTTTGCGCAGTTCCGCGTAGATCGGGTACGGGTCGGCGCGGTTGGCGTAGTCGGTGATCTTCCGTAGGAGGGGGCCGTGGGCCATGGCGGAGTCCTTCCGGGGATCAGGGCCGCGGATCGGGGCGAGGAACGCGCACTGCGCGTATCCATGGCAGCCGTGGAGATCGCGATTGGCTCGGGTCGCCGGGTCACCGTTCCTCATCAGTGAGCAGGAGTGACTCTTGTGCCTAAACCTGCGTATCTGGCGCATCCCGAACGGTTATGGATGCACTGGTCGCCCGCGTTCGCTCCGCGTCCGGCGGCACGGATCTCGTCCTTGGTCCGGGAAGGCGGGGGCGGGGTCCCTCACGCCGCTGGGCATCCGGTCGAGCCTGGGCGGTCCGACGCCCACGGCGATCTTCCCCAAGCTCTCGGCTTCGCTCGAGCAGGGGAGACCCCGTTGGTCGTCGTGGGGCGGTGTCGTCCGTCGCCGGATCGGGTGTCCGAGGGCGCGTCGCCCGATCGCGATGCTGGCGGCATCGTGCCGGGAAACCTTGCGGTTGCTGGTGGTCAGGGGCTGCTGCCAGTGCTGGGCGCCCCAGCGGGAGGTATAGGCCGGGTCGACCGCGACGATCGCGATGTTCTGCTCGGCGGCCATGGCCACCAGCCGTGCCTTCAGCTTCGCGGTGGGGAAGCGGGAGATGAGGCGGCGGAAGCGCTTGTTGCGGCCGTACTTCTCCCGGCACCGGCCGTCGGTGAAGTCCAGGTCCTCGACGGCGAGCGCCCCCGCCCCGGTGGCCCGGGTGTGGTGCAGCAGCCGGGTCAGGGTATGCCGGATCTGGGCGTCGCGATGCTGGGCCGAACCGCTCAGGCCGTAGGAGAAGCGGCGGGGCTCGCCTACCGGGTTGCCGTGGATGTCCAGGCGCCAGGCGGCCAGGTGATCGTCGTTCATGTCGACGGCGACCACGCCCCGGGCGAGGGCCGCTTCCAGCGGCAGTACGGGTGCAGGGGCGCGTTGCCAGGAGGCGGTCACATACCAGCGGCCCCGGGGCGCATCGTGGTGGATGCGGTAGGCCACTGCCCGGTTGTCCGTGATCCGGTCCCGCCACTCCTCACACCGGTGGTGGAACGCCGCGGTCGCGTCCAGCGCATACCGGCCGTGCGGTGCGTTGACCAGACGGGCCAGCGGGGCGGGGAGTTTGATCGAGAGCTGTCCGGTGGCGGTGATGCGAATCGTCTCGTTGCCCAGGAGTTTGCCGGACTCGCCGTCCGCGGACAGGAACATCCGCGCCGCTCGCCACCGCTCCCGCCACGCCTGCTCGCTCAGTCCGGCTTGGTCCAAGTGGTGGCGCAGGTGCGCGAGCTTCTTCCCGCCACGGGCCACTCGCACGCGGCCCGCGGCCCAGTCCACCTCGACTCCGGCCAGCCGGGCTCGCAGCGCGTGCATGCGGCGAGACTTGGCATGCCACTCGGCCCGCGACCCGTACCCGCGCGGCAGTCCTTCCCGCTTGTCCGCCTTCGCCCCCAGCGGACGCGCCAGCCGCGCCTCCATCGACGCGATCTGCTTGCGCAGCCACGCCATCTCAGCGGCCTGTCCGCGCCGGGCCAAAGCCCACTGATCGTGAGTGGCCTTGGTGATACTGCCTGCCCACCTCGCCGACGAAACCCCCGTCAGCTCCCGCTTCCGCACCGCCCAGCTCTGACCGCCGTGCTCCAGGCCCTGCCGGGAACGCACAGCGAGGTCACCCGCAGCCAGGGTGCCGAGGAACGCCCCCACCTCGGTCAGGACTGCCGCATCGGTCTCCGACACGTGTAACCGGGCACGGATGGCCGTCCCCGCTGGGCCGGGCACCACGAACGGTGCTGCCATCTCCCGCACCCTGTCCACACCCATACTCCCAGTCGGCATCGAAGACCCTCTCGCTGCGTCCAACGACCTCCACTCGCAAAGGTCACGCATTCGAAATACGTACTTCTGTTCCCTTGAAACCGAGGCCCGCACGCAACGTCCCGACCGCCAGGTGTCAGCGCTCACTCGTGCCTGCAAAAGCGCACTCGTACGCAGTCAGGCCGCAGCTGTTCCCTGGGCCCCAGCATGGGCGAGGCGGCAGGGGTCCGCGCGCACAGCCGGGCCAATGGGGCGACGGGCACGATTCCGGTCCCGGTGCGGGGCGGCGCGGGGGCGGGTGCGGGGGCGCAGTGTGCCAGTGGGGGCGGGGGCGAGAACCGTCGTTGCGCAAGAGCTGAGTCATTCCGCCCGTGGCCCCGTGGCCGCCACTACCGTGCGTGGAATGTTCCACTCCGCAGCCCTCTCCTCAACCCCACAAAGAGGCGGGATCGCCGCTGTCGGTTCCATGAGGTGGCGTATGTGATGAACATCTCGTCCTTACGCCGCGCGCAACGCGCCCCCGCCCCCGGGCCCGTCCCCCCACCCGTCTCCTCGTCCGTCCCCCTGCCCGTCCCCTCGTCCTCCGCGGCCCCCAAGCAGCGTGACGCGTTCTTCGACAACGCCAAGTACCTGGCCATCGTGCTGGTCGCGATGGGGCATTCCTGGGAACCGCTGCGGGACGGCAGCAGAGCGGCGTCCGCCCTCTACATGTTCGTCTACGCCTTCCACATGCCGGCGTTCATCCTCATCTCCGGCTACTTCTCGCGGAACTTCGACTTCCGGGCGGATCGGCTGAAGCGCCTGCTCACCGGCGTCGTCGTCCCGTACGTGATCTTCGAGTCCGTGTACAGCCTGCTCAAGGGCTGGGCGGGCGACGACCCCTCGTACCCGATCAGCCTGCTCGACCCCTGGTATCTGACCTGGTTCCTGATCGCGCTCTTCGTGTGGCGGGTCGCCACCCCGGTGTGGCGGATCGTGCGCCATCCGGTGCCGCTCTCGCTCGCGATCGCCGCGCTGGCCTCGTGCTCGCCGGACATCGGCGACGATCTCGACCTCCAGCGTGTGCTCCAGTTCCTGCCCTTCTTCGTGGCGGGGCTGCACATGCGGCCGGAGCACTTCCGGATGGTGCGGCGGCGGGAGGTGCGGATGGTGGCCCTGCCCGTGGCGGCCGCCGCGCTGGTCTTCGCGTACTGGGCGGTGCCGCGCATGAACGCCGGGTGGTTCTACCACCGGGACAGCGCCCAGGAGATGGGGGCGCCGTGGTGGAGCGGCATCGTGATGACGTTCGCCCTCTTCGGCTGCTCCATGGTGCTCACCGCGTGCTTCTTCGCCTGGGTGCCCGGGCGGACGATGTGGTTCACCGCGCTCGGCGCCGGAACGCTGTACGGGTACCTGCTGCACGGCCTGCTCATAAAGGGCTCCCACTTCGCGGGCTGGTACGAACCGTCCTGGCTGCACACCCCGGCGGGCGCGATCGTGGTCACGGTCATCGCCGCGGTGGTGGTGACCGCGCTGTGCTCCCCGCTCGTGCAGCGGATGTTGCGGTTCGCGATGGAGCCGCGGATGGAGTGGGCCTTCCGGTCGGCGTCGGCGTCCGCGTCGTCGGGGTCCGGATCCGAGGCCGGGGCTGCCGCGGCCGCCGCCGGATCGGGGGCCGTCGTGGCCGGATCCGGGCCGGGGGCCGTCGTGGCGCGGTCCGCCGCGATGCCACCCCGGGCTGTCGTCCCGGCCCAGGCCACGAGACCGCCGGGCTAGCGCGCGCCCGACCTGTCGTCTCCGGTCCCGCCGCGGCCGTACCGCCGTGGCGGGGCCGGAAACGATCGCACGTTCATGTGACTAATGGGTCTGTCGGATAGGCGGTCAGGGCCCTGGGTAGGGCCGAGCCGACCCGCCCGCGGGGGCCTGCTTCCGGCCGCGCGGGCAACCGTCGTACGGAGAGGTGCCGGCCCGCCAGTGACACAGCCCTTTCAACTCCCCGACTTCTACATGCCGTACCCGGCGCGGCTGAATCCCCACGTCCAGGAGGCACGGGAGCACTCCACCCGCTGGGCCCGCGAGAGGGGGATGCTCGAAGGCTCCGGGATCTGGGAGCAGGAGGATCTCGACGCCCACGACTACGCCCTGCTGTGCGCCTACACCCACCCCGACTGCTCCGCCGCGGAACTGGCCCTGATCACGGACTGGTACGTGTGGGTGTTCTTCTTCGACGACCACTTCCTGGAGCGGTTCAAGCGCTCGCAGGACCGCGCGGGCGGCAAGGCGTATCTGGACCGGCTGCCGCTGTTCATGCCGATGGATCCGGCGGCGGCCGGGATGCCGGAGCCGGAGAACCCGGTCGAGGCGGGGCTGAAGGACCTGTGGCTGCGGACGGTGCCCGCGATGTCGCCGGACTGGCGGGCCCGGTTCCGGGAGTCCACGGAGAACCTGCTCAACGAGTCGCTCTGGGAGCTGTCCAACATCAACGCGGGGCGGACGCCCAATCCGGTGGAGTACATCGAGATGCGCCGCAAGGTCGGCGGCGCCCCGTGGTCGGCGGGGCTCGTGGAACACGCGGTGGGGGCCGAGGTGCCCGCGGTGATCGCGGAGTCGCGGCCGCTGCGCGTGCTGCGGGACGCGTTCGCGGACGCGGTGCACCTGCGCAACGACCTGTTCTCGTACCAGCGGGAGATCGAGGAGGAGGGCGAGCGGAGCAACGGGGTGCTGGTCCTGGAGACGTTTCTCGGCTGCACCACCCAGCAGGCGGCGGACGCCGTCAACGACCTGCTCACCTCGCGGCTCCAGCAGTTCGAGAACACCACGTTCACCGAACTGGCCCCGCTCTTCGCCGAGCACGGCCTGGACGCGGTGGCCTGCGCGGACGTCATGGCGTACGTCAAGGGGCTCCAGGACTGGCAGTCGGGCGGGCATGAGTGGCACATGCGGTCCAGCCGCTACATGAACGGCGGCGGGGTCGCGGCTGGTGAGCCCGCGTGGTCGCCGTTCTCCGTGAGCGGCCTGGGCGTCGGCGGCGTGAGCGGCCTGGGCGTATCGGCCGCCGACATACGGCTCACCACCGGCCGGGCGGAGCGGGCCCGGGCGCGCGGTTTCAGCCATGTGCCGCATCAGCGGGTCGGCCCGTCCCGGCTGCCGGACTTCTTCATGCCGTTCACCGCCCGGCTCAGCCCGCATCTGGACCGGGCGCGCCGCAATCTGATCGAGTGGTCGCACCGGATGGGCCTCTTCGGGCCCCAGCCCGGCGCCCTCGACTCGTGCGTCTGGGACGAACACCGGCTGCTCGCCGCCGACCTTCCGCTGTGCGCGGCGGGCATCCACCCGGGGGCGTCCCCCGACGAGCTGGATCTGACGTCGGGCTGGCTCACCTGGGGGACCTACGCGGACGACTACTACCCGCAGGTCTTTGGCCGGCGGCGGGACCTCACCGGCGCCAAGGCGTGCAACGAGCGGCTCAAGACGTTCATGCCGGTCGACGCGGGCCCTGCTCCCGTCCCGGCGGGCGGGCTGGAGCGTTCCCTCGCCGACCTGTGGGCGCGTACCGCGGGGCCGATGGAGGAGGGCGCACGCCGGGTGTTCCGCCAGGCCGTCGACGACATGCTGGACAGCTGGCTGTGGGAGCTGGCCAACCAGGCGCAGCACCGGATCCCCGACCCGGTCGACTACGTCGAGATGCGCCGCCACACCTTCGGCTCCGGCCTCACCATGAGCCTGTGCCGGCTCGCGTACGGGAGGCGCGTCCCGCCCGACATCTACGACAGCGGGCCGGTCCGTTCGCTGGAGAGCGCCGCCATGGACTACGCCACCCTGCTCAACGACGTCTTCTCGTACCAGAAGGAGATCGAGTTCGAGGGCGAGGTCCACAACGGCGTCCTGGTCGTGCAGAACTTCTTCGACTGCGACTACCCGACCGGGGTGGCCATCGTGCAGGACCTGATGACCTCCCGGATGCGGCAGTTCCAGCACGTCGCGGCCCATGAGTTCCCGGTCCTGTACGAGGACTTCGGGCTGTCGGCGGAGGGCCGGGCGGTCCTGGAGGGGTATGTGCGCGACCTCCAGAACTGGATGGCCGGGATCCTGACCTGGCACCGGGAGGTCGCCCGGTACCGGGAGGAGGAGCTGCGGTACCAGGCCGGGGCGCCGCGGCTGCTGCGGCAGCTGTTCGGGCCGACGGGGCTGGGGACGTCGGCCGCGCGGCTGCCGGTGGGCGCGGGCCGGTAGGGGGTGTCTTGTCGAGCCCCGCCTTGTCCCCGCGGACAAGGCGGGGCCGCCGTATGTTGGCCGCCGGTGACGATGCCGGACCCAGGGGCGGGTCTGTTGAATGCCGCGCAGTCCCCTCGCGCCCTGGAGGTACCGTGTCGCGGCGCAAACTGCTCGTCCTTCTCCCCGTGGTCCCGGCCCTGGCCCTGCTCGCGTCGGTCTGGCTGCCGTTCGTCAACGCCGAGCGGCTGTGGTTCGGCATGCCCTCGCTGTACGTCTGGGTCGGCGGCTGGGTGCTCATGCTCACCCCGGCGCTGGCCGCCGTCGAGTGGGGGCTGTTCCGGCACGGTGAGCGCGTGGCGGCTGGCGCGGCGGCGGGTGAGGCACAGTGAGCGTCGTCCTCGCCGTATCGCTGCTGGGCATGTGCGCCCTCGCCCTCTGCGGCTTTCTCGGCCGGACCGGGCGCTCCACCGACCTCGCCGAATGGGCCGTCGGACGGCGCAACTTCGGCACCGCCGCCATGTGGTTCCTCCAGGCGGGCGAGGTGTTCACCACCTTCAGCTTCCTCGGGGTCGCGGGGGTCGCGTACAGCGGCGGCAACGCCGCCACGTACGCCGTCGTCTATCTGGCGCTCGCCTTCCTGCTGCTCTACTTCGTCCAGCCGAGGCTGTGGCGGCTGGGCAAGGAAAACGGCTACCTCACCCAGGCCGACTACTTCACCGACCGCTACCGCAGCCCGCTGTTCGGCAAGGTCGTCGCGGTCATCGGGCTGATCTTCCTGCTCCCGTACATCCAGCTCCAGCTCACCGGGCTCGGCATGGTCGTCGGTCTGGTGACCGGCAGTACGGCGTCGGGGCGGCTGAGCATGGTGCTGGCCTCGGTGCTGACGGCGGCCTTCGTGCTGTGGTCCGGTATCCGCGGGCTGAAGAACAGCGCCTACTTCAAGGACGTCCTGACGGTCGGCGTCATGGCCGTGCTCGCCGTCGTCGTCCCGCTGCACTACGTCGGGGGCGGCGTGGGCGAGGTGTTCCGGCGGGTCCATGAGGTGCAGCCGCAGATGCTGACCGTGCACGGCGGGGCGCAGGACCAGGTGTGGTGGACCACCAGCGTGCTGGTCTCGGCGATCGCGGGCGGGATGATGGCGACGCCGCACCACTGGCCGCCGCTGATGGCCGCGGGCAGCCCGCGGGCGATCCGTACGAACAACATCTTCATGCCGCTGTACCAGGTCGCGCTGATGATCCCGATCATGGTCGGGCTCACGGGGGTGGCCGTACGGATCGGCGGGAACGGCGACGGGGTGCTGCTCACCCTCGCCCAGGGCGCGCTGCCGGACTGGGCCACCGGGCTCGTCGTGGTCGCCGCCGCGGCCTCGGCGATGGTTCCGGCCGGGGCGATGTGCATCGGCATCTCCACCCTGGTCGCCCAGAACCTGCTGCCCCCGGGCCGGGAGTCGGCCCGGATGCGGGTCAACCACAGCGTCGTCGTCCTGGCCATCGGCCTGGCCCTCACCCTGGGCATCCTGCGCCCCGGACTCCTGGCCGACCTGCAACTGCTCACGGTGAGCGGCTTCATCCAGCTCGTCCCCGGCCTGCTCGCCGTCCTCGGCGCCCGCCGCCTCCTCACGACACGGGCCGCCCTGGCGGGGCTGGCGGCGGGCGAGGCCGTGGTGACGTGGCTGACGCTGGCCGAGGTGGATGTGCGGCACGTGAACGCCGGGCTGGTGGGCCTGGCGGTGAACGTGGCGGTGGCCCTGCTGGTACACCTGCTGCTTCCCCACCCCACCCCTGCGGGGGCCTCCACCCCCGCCCCGCCCCGGGCCTCCGCCCCGGACACCGGCCCGCGCACTGCCACGGCCACCGCCGCGCCGCGGTCCGACGAATCCCCCCCGCCCCTAAAGGCCCGCGG
>NZ_GG657754.1:5457529-5461366 GCF_000158915.1 Streptomyces himastatinicus ATCC 53653
GGGCGGGGTGGGGAACAACGGCTGCCGCGGGGCTCCGGGCAGCCAACCGGGGGCCGGGGGCGTGCCCCCGGTTCGGTGTGGGGACAATTCGGCAACCTACGAGAGCGAGCTACCGTGACGGACCACGACGACGAGCTGTGCTACAAGACCGCGCGCGAGCTGAGTGCCCTGTTGCGGGGGCGTGAGGTGTCGGCGCGGGAGGTGGTGCGGGCGCATCTGGAGCGGATCGAGCGGGTGAATCCCGAGGTCAACGCCATCGTCACCCTCGTCGCGGACCGCGCGCTCGACGCCGCGGCGGCGGCCGATGAGCGGATTGTGGCGGCGGGGGCCGACGGGGTGGGGGTGCTGCACGGGCTGCCCATCGCGCACAAGGACACCCACAACACCGCGGGCATCCGCACCAGCCATGGTTCGCCGCTGGTCGACGGCATACCCGACCAGGACGACCTGATCATCGAGCGCATCCGGGACGCCGGGGCGATCACTTTGGGCAAGACGAACGTGCCCGAGTTCGCCGCCGGTTCGCACACCTTCAACCCGATCTTCGGCGCCACCCACAACCCGTACGCACCCGACCGCAGCGCGGGCGGCAGCAGCGGGGGCGCGGCCGCCGCGCTCGCCAGCGGCATGGTCCCGATCGCGGACGGCAGCGACACCGGCGGGTCGCTGCGCAACCCGGCCTCGTTCAACAACGTGGTGGGGCTGCGCCCGTCGCCCGGGCGCGTCCCGACCTGGCCCGCGTCGAACGCGTGGACCACGCTCTCGGTCAAGGGCCCGATGGCCCGTACGGTCGCGGACACCGCGCTGCTGCTGTCCGCGATGGCGGGCCCGGACCCGCGGTCGCCGATCGCGCTGGAGGAGCCGGGCGCCCGGTTCGCCCGGCCGCTGGACCGGGACCTTACCGGGCTGCGGGTGGCCTGGTCGCCGGACCTGGGCGGGCTGGTGCCGGTGGAGCCGGAGGTGGCGGCGGTCGTGGAGGCGTCGGCGGGGGTCTTCGAGGACCTCGGGTGCGTGGTGGAGCGGGCGTGCCCGGACCTGTCGGAGGGCGAGGAGGTGTTCCGTACGCAGCGGGCCGCGCTGTTCGAGGTCGCGTTCGGCCCGCTCATGGACCGCCACCCGGAGGGCCTGAAGCAGACGATCCGGGAGAACGCGGAGGCGGGACGCCGCCTCACCGGGCCCGAGGTGGCCCGGGCCGAGGTGCTGCACACCGCGCTCTTCCACCGCGTCCGCGCCTTCTTCGAGCGCTACGACGTGCTGCTGCTCCCGGTCAGTCAGGTGCCGCCGTTCGACATCGGCATCGAGTACCCGACCGAGGTGGCGGGCGTGGCGATGGGGGACTACCTGGAGTGGATGCGTTCCGCGTACCTGGTCACGTCGACGGGCAGCCCCGCCCTGTCCGTCCCGGCCGGGTTCACGCCCGCCGGGCTGCCGGTGGGTCTCCAGATCGTCGGCCCGCACCGGGCGGACTTCGCCGTCCTCCAGATCGGCCACGCCTTCGAGCAGGCCACCGGGTACGGGCGGCGCCGCCCGGAGGCGATCGGGTAGCGGGGCGAGTAGGGGACGTCCATGGACAATCCCCGCGTCAGCGCATCGATACGGCCCGGTCCGGGTAGTGGCCCCCGGAACCGTCGGCGCGCTCATGAGCGGAGGAGCCATGTACGACGACTCCCCGGACGGCCTCCTCGCCCTGGCCAACAGCATCGCCGGGCTCGTCGGCGCGCCGGTCACCATCGAGGACGACGCCTCCGAACTGATCACCTACTCGCCCGGCCAGGAGTACTCGGACGACGCCCGCGTCGCCACCATCCTCAGCCGCCGGGTGCCCGACCGGTACCGGCCGCTTCTGCGCAACGACCGTCTTGATGTGCGGCTGGCGGGCTCGTCCGTCCCGCTCTACGCGGACTTCCGGGCGTCCGGGGCGGCGCCCGATGTGCTGCCGCGGGCGATCATGCCGATCCGGGTGGACGACCTGTCCGTGGGTTCCATCTGGGCGATCGTGCCGACCGCGCCCTCCCGGGAGCAGCGGGCGGCGCTGGAGGAGGCGGCCGCGCTGGCCGCCCCGGTGCTGGCCCGGCAGATCGCCCGGCGGCGCGGGGAGGAGGCGCGGCGGGCCGCGGCCGTACGCGCGCTGCTCGGCGGCGGGGCGGGGGCGGTCGAGGCCGCCGCCGAACTGCCGCTGGCGCCCGGCCCGCTGGCCGTCGTCGCGCTGCGGCCGCTGTCCCCGGCCCCGTCCGGCGAGCCGCTGCGGCGTGCGCTCGCCGGACTCGACGCGCTCGCCGGACCGGCGCTGGGCGGTGTCCACGCGGAGGCCGACGGCGCGGGCTACGCCGTGCTGCCGGTGCGCGACGAACAGCGGCTGGCGCGCGTCGTCCGCGAACTCCAGGACCGGTCCGGCCTGGTGGCCGGGGTGGGCCGTACCGTCCCCGGTCCCGACACGCTGGACCGCTCCCGGGCCGACGCCGACCTGGTCGTCCGCCTCCTCACCCGGCTGGGCGGCGTGGGCGGCGCGGCCGCCCACATCCGCGATGTCCACCTGGACGCGCTGCTCATGCAGACGGTCGACCTGGCCGACGAGGCCGGGCACGACCCGCTGGGCGCGATCGCCGAGCTGGAGCGCTACGACCGCGAGCGCGGCACGGACCTGCTCGACAGCCTGGCCCGCTACCTCGCCACCGGCGAGGACGCCCGACTGGCGGCCCGCCAACTGCACGTCCACCCCAACACCCTGCGCTACCGCCTGCGACGCGCACACGAGATCGCGGGCCTCGACCTCACCGACCCGGCCGCCAAGTTCGAGATCCAGCTCCGCCTACGCCTACGAGCGCTGCGCCTGCCGTAGCTGACGCCGGGCCCATACGCATCCTCCGGCCCGCCGCCGAATTCCGGCGCGGCCCCGGCTTCTGGCGTGCCGCCGACTTTCGGCGCGCTGCCAACATCCAGTGCGTCCCGTGGGCCCGTTGACGGCCGGGAGCCTCTGTGGCGGGCCGCGGCGGGTGGCTTTGGCGGCGCTGTCCCGTGCCGGGCGTGCTCGCGCCGAATGGCCACGCGCCCGGGACGATGCCCCCGCCGGGGCGCCCCCGCCGAGACGGCTCAGCCCGCGCCCGGGCGGACCCCCACCGGGACGGCCTTCGCCGGGGATGGGCCCTCGCCGGGACGCCCCCGCCCGCACCCGGGGGCGGGCAGCACCGGGGGCCCTGCCTGCGCCTGAGGACGGCCGTCCGCCCGGGGCGGCCCTCCGCCGGGAACGCCACTCGCCGCGGACGGGCCCCCGCCCGGAGCGGCCCGGCCTCGGGGGCGGCCAGCGCCCGAGGCCGGGCCGGCACCACCGCCCGCCCGCCACGCGTCGTCGGCTTGTTCCGGGAGACAACACCCGCCCCCGCGCAATCGGTCCCCAGGACAGTGCGGCGCTCGCCCCCGCGCGCCCATGATGCGTACGCAGCACGCAAAGCCAGCGGGAAGGGGAACGTCACCGTGTCCACACCACGCAGCGCCGTCGTCGTCGGTGCCGGAATCGTCGGGCTCGCCACCGCGTGGGCCCTCCAGAGCCGGGGCGTCGAGGTCACGGTGGCCGAGCGGCGGCGGCCCGCGGCCGGGGCCTCGTGGGGGAACGCGGGGTGGCTGACGCCGGCGCTCGCCATGCCGTTGCCCGAGCCCGCCGCGCTGCGGTACGGGGTGCGCAGTCTGGTCACGCCGACCTCGCCCGTCTACATCCCGCCGCGGGCCGATCCGCGCCTGGCGCGCTTCCTGCTGTCGTTCACCCGGCACTGCACGCCGCGCCGCTGGCGGGTGCTGGCCACGACGTTCGCCGCGCTGAATTTTTTTGCGCTCGCCGCGTAC
>NZ_GG657754.1:5461637-5481091 GCF_000158915.1 Streptomyces himastatinicus ATCC 53653
CGCGGGGGGAAGGTCGTGGAGCAGGCCGAAGTATCGGGCATCCGCGACCTGGGCACGGGGGTCGCGGTCGGTACGTCGCAGGGCGATCTGCGCGCGGACGTCGCCGTCGTCTCCACCGGGACCTGGCTGAACCGGCTGGTCCGCCCGTTCGGGGTGCGGGTGCCCGTCCAGTCCGGGCGCGGCTACAGCTTCAGCGTGCCCGCCGCGGGCGCACCGGCGCGCCCGACGTATCTGGCCGGGCAGAAGGTGGTGTGCACCCCGCTGGGCGACGGCCGGGTGCGGGTCGCCGGGATGATGGAACTGGCGCCTCCGGAGCGGCCGGTCGATCCGCGCCGCATCCAGGCGATCATCGCCGCGGCCCGTCCGCTGCTGCGGGACGTCGACTGGGACGCCCGCCGGGACGAGTGGGTCGGCTCGCGCCCGTGCACCGCCGACGGGCTGCCGCTGGTCGGCCCGACCGCCTCGCCGCGGGTGTACGTGAACGGCGGCCACGGCATGTGGGGCGTGGCCCTCGGCCCCCTCACCGGTCGGCTGCTGGCCGACGCCATCACCACCGGCACCGCACCCGCCGAACTGGCCGCGCTGCATCCCCTGCGCTGACCGCGCTGACGTTTTACGGGCGCGGGCCCGGTTACCCGGTGCGGTGACAGCGTCGAAAGGAGTGACCGATGAGCACCGTGCGGGAGACCGTCGAGGTCGAGGTTCCGCTGCACACGGCCTACAACCAGTGGACGCAGTTCACCGAGTTCCCGCGGTTCATGGAAGGCGTGGACCAGGTGACCCAGGTGGACGACCGTCACAACCACTGGTCGACTTCCATCGCCGGTGTGCACCGTGAGTTCGACACCGAGATCGTCGATCAGCTCCCCGACGAGCGCATCGCCTGGCGTACGACCTCGGGCGAGGTGCAGCAGCAGGGCCTGGTGACCTTCCGGTCCCTGGACGCCACCCACACCGAGGTCAACCTGGCCATGGTCTTCGAGCCGAGCGGCATGGCGGAGAAGGCCGCGGACATGACCGGGACGCTCGACCGCCGGATCAAGGGCGATCTGCACCGGTTCAAGGACTTCATCGAGCACCGGGGCCAGGAAGAGGGCGGCTGGCGCGGCCGGATCAGCCCCGGCTGACCGCCTTCGCTCCGGACCGAGGGCGTCGGCCGACTATCCGGGTCGGCCGACGCCCTCGCGCGCGCCGTGACGGAGCCTGAGCCCGGCTGCGGATACGCCCTTGCCCGGCCGCCGTACCGGGCGCAAGCTGGTCATATGGGTACTCCAGGAGGCCCTACGCTCATCACCTCCGTGCAGCGAGCCTTCCGCCTGATGGAGGCCGTGGGCGCACATGAGGGCGGTGCGCCGGCGAAACAGCTGGCGCGGGAGGCGGGGCTGCCGCTGGCCACCGCGTACCACCTGCTGCGGACCCTGGTCCACGACGGCTATGTGCACCGGCTGCCGGACGGCGGCTTCGTCGTCGGCGACAAGCTGCATACGCTCCAGGTCGGCAGCCGCGGGCAGGCGCTGCTCAACCGGGTGCGGCCGACGCTGGCCGGGCTGCGGGACACACTGTCGGCGGCCGCGTATCTGACCTTCTACGAGGACGGCGAGATCCGGGTCGCGGAGATCGTCGACAGCCCCCGGGCGCCCCGGGTGGATCTGTGGGTGGGGTTCGAGGACGCAGGGCATGCCACCGCGCTCGGCAAGTGTGTCCTGCGCGAGCTGGGCGACGAGGCCCGCAGCGACTATCTGTCCCGGCATCCGCTCGCCGACCTCACGCCCCGCACCGTCACCCGCCCCGCCGAGCTGCTGCGGCGCCTGGACGCCTCGGCCGCCGGTGAGCCGGTCATCGACCTGGAGGAGTACACGCTGGGCACGGTCTGCTTCGCGGTGCCCGTGTACAGCGGGGACCAGCTCGGATCGCTCGGGGTGTCGCTCCAGGCAGGCCGGGCGGGTCTGGCCGGGCAGACCGGGCAGGGAGACCGGGCCGCGCGGCTGGAGGAGATCCGCGAGCGGCTGCTGCCGACGGCCGACCGCGTGACCAGGAGCCTTTCGCTCACTATCTGAAATTCCGGCCCTTGTCGCTCCCCGCGAAGCGCTGGTTCTCTGGATGAAACGGACATCACGCCGTATCCGAACGAACCCGGCGAGCGAGAGAGAGCAGTCGACCCGGACATGATCCAGGCCCGCAACCATCTGGACCAGCCCTATCCCCCCGCGCCGTTCGCGGCCGGAGTGCCCGTACTCATCCTGGGTGCGGTCGCGGTCATCGCCTTCGTCACCGGAGACGGGACGAGCTGGCTGCCGCTGCTCGCCGTCGGCCCCGCGCTGGCCGCCGCCGCGTGCCGCCCGTGGGCGGTGCTGCGGATCGGGTTCCTCGCCGTCGCGCTGGGCGTGGGGCTCGGCGCGTGGCAGGCCGCGCCGGTCCACGGACAGGCGGTCGTGCTGTCGACGCTCATCGCCGTGACCCTGGCGAGCTGCCTGGCCAGCGTGTTGCGCAGGCGCCGGGAACGGGTGCTGGCCGCGGTCCGCTCGGTCGCCGAGGCCGCGCAGAACGCGCTGCTCCGGCCGGTGCCCGCGAGGGTCGGACAGTTTCAGGTGGCGGTCCGCTACAGCGCCGCCGCGGCGGAGGCCCGGGTGGGCGGCGACCTGTACGCGCTGGTGTCCACCCCGTACGGGGTCCGGCTGATCGTCGGCGATGTGCGCGGCAAGGGGCTGCCCGCCGTGTCCACCGCCGCGCTGGTCCTCGGCGTGTTCCGGGAGGCCGCGTACGACGAACCGGATCTGCTGGACGTCGTCGGCCGCATCGAGCGCAGCCTCGCCCGTAACCTCGCCCCCGATGACTTCGTCACCGCCGTCGTCGCCGGATACCCCGCCGACGGGCGCATGGAGATCGTCAACTGCGGTCACGCGCCGCCGCTGCTGATCGGCCCGGCCGGTGCGGTCGTGCCCGTCGAGCCGGTGCGCCCGGCGCCGCCGCTGGGCCTGGCCTCGCTGGGCGGGGAGGCGCCGAGCCTGGAGGTGGTGCCGTTCGCCGACGGCGACCAGATGCTGCTGTACACCGACGGGGTCATCGAGGCGCGCGATCACGGCCGGTCGTACTTCCCGCTGGCCGAGCGGGTGCCCGGGCACGTCTCCGACGAGCCGTCCCGGACCCTGGCCGGGCTGCACGACGAACTGCTGGCGCACGTGGGCGGGCGGCTGCACGACGACGCGGCGCTCCTGCTGCTGCGCAAGCCCGCCTCGGGCCGGGTGGGGCAGGCGGTCGACGCGGCCGCCGACACCACGGGCGTCTGAGGGGCCAAGAGGCGGCGCGGCCCGCCCTAGCCGAAGTCGGCGATCAATTCATGGAAGAGATCGTGCACGGCATGGGCGGGCTCCGACAGCGGCTGATGGTCGGACGTACACAACGAGAGCTTGACCGGGATGGTCGGGTTCACGATCCGGCGCACCACCAGGTTCTGCACGTCGAGGATCGCGCGCGCCGCCGACCACGGCAGCACCGTCGCGCCCAGGTCCGCGCCGACCGCGCTGACCAGCGTCAGGACGGACTCGACCTCGCCGATCACCCGCGGCTGGAGTGACGCCTGCTGGAACGCCGCGTCCACGACCTGGCGGATGGTGTGGATCCGGCTGGGCAGCAGCAGCTCCACGTCCGCCAGTTCCTCCAGCGGGACGTCCGCGCCCCCGCCCGGCTCCGTCGTCCTGCCCGGCGCCGCGATCAGGAACAGGTCCTCGGTGCGCAGCGGTTCGAACGTGACGCCCCGCAGCGGCCCCGCCCCGTAGATGAACGCCATGTCCATCCGGCCGGTCATGATCGCCTCGCTGATCACCCCGCCGAAGTTCTCGTTGATGTGCAGCACGATGTCGGGATAGCGCTCGCGCACGCTGGTGAGCAGCGGCAGCGCGAGCGCCGCGCCCATGCTGTACGGGGCAAGGCCCACCGAGACGCTGCCCGCGGGCGCCCGCCCGGACACGTCGACGGCGGCCTGCGCCAGCTCGACCTGGCGCAGGATGAGCTGGGCGTGCCGGTACAGCGCCCGGCCCGCCTCGGTCGGTGCCACGCCGCGCTTGCTGCGGATCAGCAGCTGCTGTTTGAAGTGCGACTCCAGGTAGGAGAGCTGCTGGCTGAGGGCGGGCTGCGCGATGTGCAGGATGTCGGCCGCGCGCGTGATGCTCCCGGCGTCGACGATCTTCACGAACGAGTACAGACGCCTGGTGTCCATGTGCGGTCCTCCGGGCTGGGCGGGCCCTCATGGTAGGCGCCGCACCGACCGGCGCAGGACGGCGAGTGTGGCCCAGGTCATAACCAGAGCTGATTACGTCACACCCAACGCATATTTGCCGCCATCTCTCGGGCGCATTACGTTCACCGGAACGCGAATTTCTCTCCTCGCGAAGATCCCTCTCGCGACCCTCTTGCACAGCTCTCTCTCGAAAAGCGACAACGCCGCTTTCTTCTCTTTCCGGAGGACGTCAATGACGCATGCCGTCGATCTCGTGGCCGACCTCGGCGAGGGATTCGGCGCCTACACCATGGGCGACGACGAGGCGCTGCTGGACGTGCTGACATCGGCCAATATCGCGTGCGGATTCCATGCGGGCGATCCGAGAATCATGGATGCGACGGTTCGCCGCTGCGCCGAAATCGGTGTCGCCGTGGGCGCGCACCACAGCTTTCCCGATCTCGTCGGATTCGGCCGCCGCGCGATGGATCTGACCCCGGACGAGGTACGCACCGACACGCTGTACCAGATGGGCGCGCTGCACGCCTTCGCGACCGCGCACGGCACCGGGCTACGCCACATCGCGCCGCACGGGCGGCTCGGCAACCTGGTCGCGACCCGCCCCGACTACGCGGAGGCGGTGGCCGGGGCCGTGGCGTCGTTCGACCGGTCCCTGATCGTCCTCGCCCAGGACGGCGAACTCGCCGACGCCGCCCGCGCCCTGGGCCTGCGGGTCGGCATCGTCGGCATCGCCGACCGGGCGTACCGCGACGACGGCACGCTGGTGCCCCGGAGCGAGCCCGGTGCGGTGCTCCACGACGCGGGGGAGATCGCCGAACGGACGGTCCGGATGGTCACCGAGGGCGTGATCCACACCGTCGGCGGCCGTGACCTCCCGGTCGCGTGCGACACCGTCCTGCTGCACGGCGACACCCCCGGCGCCATCGCGCTCGCCCGCCGGATCCGCGCCGAACTGCTCACCGCGGGGGTGCGGATCGCGCCGCTCAACGAGGTCCTGGACCTCAAGGCCGACGCCACCGTCGGGAGCGCCTGACATGGCGGGCACCGCGGATTCGGGCGAGGTCACCATCGCGGACTGCGGCGACTCGGCCGTCGTGGTCAAGGCCGTGGGGCTGCCGCCGGACCGCGCCTGGCGGACCGTCCACGCGCTGGCCGACGCGGTCGAGGCCGCCCGGCCCGGCGGGGTGTACGGCATCGTGCCCACGTACGACACCCTGCTCGTCGAGTTCGACTGCGCCACCACCGACCACCTCACGCTCCGGCGCCTGCTGCGGTACGAGAGCGGCCGCCTGGCCGAGGGCCCACGCCCAGGACCCGCGCCCCGGCGCTTCGTCGTACCGGTGGTGTACGGCGGCGAGCACGGCCCCGACCTGCCCGTCGTCGCCGAGCAGCTGGGGCTCACCGAGGCCGAGGTGGTGGAGCTGCACTCGCGCGCTCCCCTCACCGTCCGCTGCTTCGGCGCCCCGGCCGCGGCCCCGATGATGGACGGCCCGGCGTTCCCGCGCCCGGTGCCGCGGCTCGCCTCGCCGCGGACCAGCGTCGTCCCCGGGTCGATCGCGGTGGCCGGGCGGCAGGCCGTCATCTCCCCGATGCCGTCCCCCGGCGGCTGGCCGCTGCTGGGCCGCACCCCGTTGCGGGTGCTCGACCTGGACGCCCGGCCGCTGACCCCGTACCGGCCCGGCGACACGTTCCAGTTCGTACCGATCGCCCCCGAGCAGTGGGACGAGCACGCGGGCGCGGCCCTGGAGGCGTGTCATGACTGACGCCCTCACCGTGACGGACGCTCCCGCCCTGACCGGCACCCTCACCGTGCACCGGGCGGGCCTGGCGGCCGTGCAGGATCTCGGCCGGTTCGGCCACTCCCGCTACGGACTGCCGGTCAACGGCGCGCTCGACCAGCACTCCGCCCGCGTCGCCAACGTGCTGGCCGGGAACGACGAGGGCGCGCCGCTGGTGGAGATCACCGCCCTGGACTTCGGCTGCACCCCGTCCACCGACATCCTCATCGCGGTCACCGGCGCCCCCGCCGACGTCACCGTGGGCGGGGTGGCGCGGCCGATGTGGGAGCCGCTGCCGGTACGGGCGGGGGAGACCATCACCGTCAGCGGCATCCGGCTCGGGCTGCGCGTCTATCTCGCCGTCCTCGGCTCGGTGGACACCCCGTCCCTGCTCGGCAGCTGCGCCCCCGACACGATCCTCGGCTTCGGACGGTCGCTGAGCGACGGCGATGAGCTGGCGCTGCGTACCTCCTGCCCGCCGGTCGCCCATCCGGTGTTCGGCATCCCGCTGTTCCGGGTGCACGCCCCGGTGGCGCACTTCGCCGAGTCCTGGACGGTCGACGTGACCGACGGGCCCGACCTCGCCGAGTTCGGCGACACCGCCGAGCGGCTGTTCCGGTCGCCGTTCACCGTGACCCCGCGCAGCAACCACATCGGGCTGCGGATGAGCGGCGACGTACCGCGGCGGGTGGCGACCGGCGAGGTGCTCTCGCGCGGTGTGCCGGTCGGCGCGGTCGAGGTGCCCGCGGGCGACGAACTGCTCGTCCTGCACCGCGGCCGCGGCGTCACCGCCGGATATCCGGTGCTCGCCGTGGTCACCGCGACCGGTCTGTCCGCCCTCGGCAGGCCAGGCCCGGCCAGTCCGTCCGCTTCCGGCACCGGACCGTGGAGGAGGCGGTGGCCGACTACCGGTCCCAGCGCCATGCCGTCCGCGCCCTGGCCACCCGTGTCCGCACCGTCTTCGACGAGCTGCGCATCCCCGTCCCCTCGGCCACCCGGCCCATCCCCTCCCCCGTCTGACTTCCCCCTGACGTCCCGTCCCCCTTCCCCCTGTGAGTGATCCGCCCCCACCTGACTGACCCCGCTCCAGAAAAGAGACATCATGACCGCCGTCGCCGCCGCCCAACCAACCCCCAACGTCGTCGATCCCAGAACCGCGCGGAAGGTGACCCTCGCCGGATGCGTCGGCATCTTCGCCGAGCTGTACGACAACGGCATCTTCGGTTTCATGGCGGGCACCCTGGGTGTCGTCTTCTTCCCCGACGCGTCCAACGCGGTGCAGGTGCAGCTCGTCTTCCTCGGCTACGCCGTCTCGTTCTTCTTCCGCCCGCTCGGCGGCATCATCTGCGGTCACCTCGGCGACCGCATCGGGCGTCAGCGGATGCTCGTCTTCGTGATCATGCTGATCAGCGTGGCGACCGCGGCGATCGGCATGCTGCCGACGTACGCGAGTATCGGCATAGCGGCCCCCGTCCTCCTCATCCTGCTCCGGGTGCTCCAGGGCTTCTCCGTCGGCGGTGAGGCGTCGGGCGCGATGAGCTTCCTCGCCGAGCACGCCCCCGAGGGCAAGCGCGGCCTGTACACCAGCTACGCCCAGATCGCCTCGTTCCTCTCGCTGCTCACCGGCACGCTGGTCGCCGCGGGCATGACCAGCGGCCTCGGGTCGGACGCCATGGAGTCGTGGGGCTGGCGCATTCCGTTCCTGCTCGCCGTCCCGCTGGGCGTCGCGGGCCTCTACATCCGCAAGCGCATCAGCGACACCCCGAACTTCAACCGGCTGAAGGAATCGGGCGGGCTGTCGAAGAACCCGCTCAAGGAGGCGTTCACCTCCTCCGAGCACCGCCGCGCGATGCTGCTCGCCCTCTTCATCCCGCTGATGAACGGCTCCGGCTACTACGTGCTGTTCGGCTACATGCCCACGTTCATGAGCACCGAGCTGCACTTCAGCAAGGTGCAGGGGCTGCTCGTCACCTCGGCCAGCCTGGTGGCCATCTCCCTCGCCATTCCGTTCATGGGCAGGCTGTCCGACCGGATCGGGCGGAAGAAGGTCCTGTCGGGCGCCGCGATCGCCATGGCCGCCCTGGGCATTCCCTGTTACCTGCTCATCGGCACCGGCAATGTGGCGCTGGCCATTCTCGGCGCGTCCGTCATGGCCATCGTCTTCGCGGGCCACACCGGCGTCATCCACATCCTGCTGGTCGAACTCTTCCCGACCCGGGTGCGCTACTCCGCCTACGGGCTGGGCTACAACATCTCCTCGGCGCTCTTCGGCGGTACCGCGCCCCTGCTGATGACGTATCTCATCGCCGAGACCGGAAACGTCAACATGCCCGCCTTCTACGCGGTCGTCACCGCCCTCGGCACGCTCATCGCCGTATCCCGGGTGACGGACAAGGCGCATCTGCCGCTGCGCGACGCGTAATTCCCCCGCCTTCCCCCACCCGTTTCCGACAGAGGAGCGAAGCCCCCATGCCCTTTTCCGACTACAAGACCGCACTGGTGACCGGTGCCTCCACCGGAATCGGCGCGGTGGTCGTCGAGCGGCTGGCCAAGCAGGGCCTGGAGGTCCACGCCGTCGCCCGTAACGCCGACCGGCTCGACGACCTCGCCCGGCGCACCGGCTGCGTCCCGCACGCCGTCGACATCACCGACACCGCCGCGCTCACCGCGGAACTGCGGGACCTCAAGGTCGACATCCTCGTCAACAACGCCGGGGTGTCCCGTACCGGAAACATCCTCACCGCCGACGAGTTCGCCGTCGACGAGCAGGTCGCCGTCAACATCCAGGCGGTGCTGCACCTGGTGCGACTGGTCATGCCGGGAATGGTGGAGCGCGACCTCGGCCACATCGTCAACGTCAGCTCCATCGCCGGTGTCTACAACTTCGGCGGAAACACCATCTACCACGCCACCAAATCGGCAGTGCACACCCTCTCCCGCCAGCTGCGGGTGGACGGTTACGGCCGCCGTATCCGGGTCACCGAAATCTGCCCCGGACGGGTGGAGACGGAAATCTTCGGGCGGCTGCTCGGCGACATGGAAGAGGCGCAGCGCCAGTTCTACGACGGCTTCGAATCGCTCAAGCCGGAGGACATCGCCGACGCCATCGAATTCGCCATCTCCTCGCCGCGCCACGTCAACATCGGCCATGTGGAGATCCTGCCCACCTTCCAGGTGCCGGGCGGGCTCAACTTCGAGCGGAGGGCCGACTGAAATGAGCACCGCGCAGCGCGTCGGACGTATCAAGCCGTCCCCGAGCACCGCGGCCGCCCAACGAGTCCGCGAACTGAAGGCCCAGGGCCGGGACATCCTCGACCTCACCGTCGGCGAACCCGACTTCGACACCCCGGGCCATGTGAAGGACGCCGCCATCGAGGCGATCCGGCAGGGCGCCACCAAATACACCCCGGTCAACGGCACCCCGCAGCTGCGGGCCGCCATCGCCGACCGGCTCCGGCGGCGCCACGGGCTGGACTTCCCCGACGACCGGATCGCGGTGGGCGGGGGCGGGAAGCAGATCATCTTCCTCGCCCTGATGGCCACCCTGGACGCGGGCGACGAGGTCGTCATCCCGGCCCCGTACTGGGTCTCGTACCCGGACATGGTGCTGGCCAACGACGGCACCCCGGTGGTGGTCCCCTGCCCGGAGGCCGACGGCTTCAAGCTGACCCCCGACCGGCTGGCCGCCGCCCTCACCGACCGCACCCGCTGGGTCGTCCTCAACTCCCCGGGCAACCCGACCGGCGCCGTCTACACGGACGGCGAACTGCGCGCCCTCGCCGGGGTGCTGCTCGACCACCCGCACGTCCACGTGCTCACCGACGAGATCTACGACGAGATCTTCTTCGGCACGGGCCAGGTCCACAGCCTCGCCGCGGTCGAACCGCGCCTGGCCGACCGGGTCTTCTACACCAACGGCGTCTCCAAGACGTACGCGATGACCGGCTGGCGCATCGGCTACGGCGCGGGCAACGCGGAGCTGATCCGGGCCATCAACACCCTCCAGTCCCAGATCTCCTCCTGCCCCTCCTCCATCAGCCAGGCCGCCGCCACCGCCGCGCTCAGCGGCGACCAGGACTTCGTCCGCGACAGCGTCGCCGTCTACCGCAGCCGGCGCGACACCGTCGTCAAGCTGATCAACGACATCCCCGGACTGTCCTGCACCCCGCCGGACGGCGGCTTCTACGCCTTCGTCAACTGCACCGGCGTCCTCGGCACCCGCACCCCCTCCGGCCAGGAGGTCCGCACCGACGAGGACGTCGCCGCCCATCTGCTGGAGTCGCAGGGCGTCGCGGTGATCCACGGAGCCGCGTACGGCTCCCCGGGCTACTTCCGCATCTCCTTCGCCACCTCCAACGACGTCCTCACCGCGGCCTGCGAGGCCATCGCCCGCGCCCGCGCCGACCTCTCCTGACTCGCCCGAAGGGGACACATGATCCGCGTCAACACCGCCTTCACCCGCCCCGATCCGGACCTGGTGAAGCAGCTGGGCGGCTACTCCGCCGCCACCATCCACGAAGCCCAGGGCCGCCTCGGCGCCCTCGACTCGACCATCAAGCCGGTCGACCCCGCGATGTCCCTGTGCGGCCCCGCCTTCCCCGTGGTCTGCGCGCCCCGCGACAACATCATGCTCCAGGTCGCCATCGCCCACGCCCGCCCCGGCGACGTCATCACCGTCTCCGCGGGCGAGTACGCCGAGGCGGGCTCCTTCGGCGACGTCCTGGCCAACGCCTGCGTCGCCAAGGGCCTCGGCGGACTGGTCACCGACACCGGTGTCCGCGACACCCGCGAACTGCGCGAACTCGGTTTCCCCGTCTTCTCCTACAGCGTCTGCATGAAGGGCACGGTCAAGGAAACCGTCGGCCCGATGGCCGAACCCGTCCTGATCGGCGGCGAGATCATCCGCCCCGGCGACGTGGTCCGCGCCGACGCCGACGGCGTCGTGGTGGTCCGCCACGAGGACCTGGCGGACGTCATCGCCAAATGCCAGGCCCGCGTCGAGGCCGAGGACGCCTTCATCGCCGCCTACCGCTCCGGCAAGAGCGTCATCGAGGTCTGCGGCCTGGAGCCGGTCCTGAAGGCCAAGGGGTTGGTCATCGACTAGCGGCGGCGCGGGAGATGGCGGTGGCGGGGCCCGGGCGGGCAACTGAGTACCCGGGCTCATGCGCCCCGCCCCGCCTCCGGGTTGGCTGGAGCCCATGGCTGAGAGCACTGTGTGCGAGAACGCGCCGTGTCACGACGTGTGGTGCGACGACGTACGGTGCGGTGTCGCGCCGCCCGAGCGGGAGCGCGGCCCGGACGACCGGGTCTCCTGGCAGTGGATCGCACCGCTGGTCTCCACGCTCGTCACCCTCATCGTGGGCTTCTACATCACCGTCGGGGTCGGGCTCTCCCAGATGGCCTGCGACGCCCCCGGCGAGGCGGCGCGGGCCCGGTGCGAGTCCACCTTCCACCCCGCCATGAGGGTCTACTTCGGCGGTCTCGCCCTCCCCCTGGGCCTGCTGATCGCCGGTTGGGGCCTGCCGCGGCGCCGACGCAACATCCCGCGCCGCATTCGCCTCGCCTTCCTGGCCCCGCTCTCGGTGGCCGTCCCGTACGCGGTCTTCAACGGGCTGGTCGATTGGCCGTGACAGTCGGCTGGGCGCAGGAGCCCCACCACTCGCCCCGTTGCGCTTCCGGACACGGGTTGCGATCATCCGGTTACGGTTCTCGCGGCGCACGGCGGGACGCACGGCAGTGGGGGAAGCGGCGGTGGGGCTCCAGGTGGGGCGGCGATTCTTCGTAGCGCTGGGCAGCGGGCGGTACTGCCATCTGCCGGAAGAGGAACAGCTTCCCCAAGTGCCCGGGGACGTCGCCGCGATGACCGGGCTCTTCGAGGGGTTCGGCTACCAGGCCGTTCTGCCCGGGCTCGGCGACTACGACGGCGCCGAGCAGATCCGGCAGAAGCTGCGCCACTGGTCGGCCGACACCCGGCTCACCCCGGACGATGTGGTGGTCGTGTACTTCGCCGGGCACGGCCTCGTCCACGACCGGGACCGTCACTATCTGCTGTGCTGGGACTCGCAGGACGACGACCCGGCCACCACCGCCCTGGCCACCGAGGACCTGGTGCGCATCCTGTGCCGGGGCGAGCTGCGCCATCTGCTGATCGTGCTGGACACCTGCGGCGGCGGTGCGGGCAGCGCGGATGCCGCCGGGCTGGCGCTCCAGTCGATCGCGTACCAGCACGGCGGTGGCGCGACCTCGACCGGGCTGTGGTTCCTGGCGTCGGCTCGCCGCAAGGACCTCGCCGAGGACGGCGCGTTCGTGGCGGCGCTCGGCTCGTCCGTGGAGATCACCACGGGACGCACCGGACAGCGGCAGCAGTACCTCGACCTCACCGAGCTGGTGAAGGCGGTCAACGAGTGCTTCGACGCCGACGGCCGGGGCCAGCGCGCCGAACTGGCCAGCGGGCTGGTCACGGGCCTGGCCCCGTTCCTGCCCAACGCCGGTTACCGCGAGGAGCTGCCGCCCCTCGGCACCGACCTCGAAGTGCAGCGCCGCGTCGCTGAACGCGACCTCACCGAGCACTTCGGCCCCCGCGCCCGCGGTGTGGAGTTCGAGTCCGAGCAGGGCCTGTACTTCAGCGGCCGCGAGCGGGTGCTGACCGAACTCGTCGCTTGGCTGACCGCCGAGCACGGCGACGGCAAGGGCCGGGTCGTCACCGGAAGCCCCGGTTGCGGCAAGTCGGCGGTCCTCGGCCGGATCGTGGCGCCGTCGGACTCCGCGTACCGCGCGAAGGTCGACCCGGAGGGCGTCGACCCGGCGACGCTGGTGCCCGAGGGCTGTGTCACGGCCGCGGTGCACGCGCGCCACAAGCGGCTGGAGGAGGTCGTCGAGCGCATCGCGACCGCGCTCGGCACCCGGGCCGACGGCACGGCCGCGCTGCTCCAGGAGCTGACCCGGCGCGGGCGCCAGGGCCCGCCGGTCGTGGTCGTCGTGGACGCCGTGGACGAGGCGGGGTCCGACACCGCCGCCGACGCGGGCGGCCACGGCGAGCCGCGCCGCATCACCCGCGAACTGCTGCGGCCCATGTCGGAGATCCAGGGCGTACGGCTCCTGGTGGGCACCCGCCACGAACTGGTGCAGCCGCTCGGCCCCACCTTCACCTGCCTCGACCTGGACCGCCCCGGCTACCGGGCGGAGGAGGCGGACGTCGCCGGGTACGTCGCCAAGGTGCTCCTCGCCGTGGAGGAGCCGGAAGTCCGTACGCCGTACCGGGACCACCCCGCCCTCGCGGCGACCGTCGCCCGGGGCGTCGCGCGGAAGGCCGCGGGCGTCTACCTCTACGCCCGCACCACCGCCCGCACCCTGCGCTCCGACCGCGCCGCGGTCGATGTGGACCACCCCGGCTGGGCGGACCGGCTGCCCAGCGAGGTCGGGGAGGCGTTCGACGACTATCTGGCCCGGTTCGGCCCGGACGAGCCCCGCGTGCGCCGGATGCTGCTCCCGCTGGCCTTCTCGGAGGGCAAGGGGCTGCCGCGCGGCCAGGTGTGGACGACGCTCAGCTCGCTGCTGTCCGGCACCGACTGCACCGAGGAGGACGTCTCCTGGCTGCTGGACGTCGCCGAGGCGTACGTCGCGGAGGTCATCGACGACGACCGCCGCTCGGTGTACCGGCTCTACCACAAGGCGCTCGCCGAGCATCTGCGCGCGACCGCCGACCGGCCGTCCACCGAGATCCAGAAGGCCGTGGTCGAGGCCCTGGTGTCGGTCGTTCCGGCGCCGGAAGGGCGGCCCGACTGGTTCGCGGCACCTCCCTACGTACGCCAGCACCTGGCCACCCACGCCGGGGCGGCGGGCCTGCTCAGCGAGCTGATCAGGGACCCCGGTTTCCTGCTGGCCGGGGAACCGCTCGGGCTGCTGCGGGCGTTCGCCACGATCGACGGCGACGGGCCGCGCCGGGTGCGTACCGCGTACGAGCAGGTCGCGCACCGGCTCACCCCCGACCGCGCGCTCGGCGGCCGGGCGGCCGACCTCCAGCTGTCCGCCCGCCGCTGCCAGGCGGACGACCTCGCCGACGCCATCGGACGCCTCGGCGTCGCCCTGCCGTGGACGGCCCGCTGGGCGTGGTGGTCGGCCACGGGTGCGCACCGGCTGCTGAGCGGCCACACCAAGGCGGTCGGCTGCGTCGCCACCGGGGACCTCGACGGGCGGCCCATCGCGGTGACCGGCGGCGTGGACGGCACGGCCCGCATCTGGGACCTCACCAACCAGCGGCAGATCGGCGAACCGCTGACGGTGTCCACCCCGGTCAACGCGGTCGCCATCGGCGACCTGGGCGACTACACGGTCGCGCTCACCGGCGGCGTCGACGGCACGGTGCGGGTCTGGGACCTGTCGGCGGGCCAGGAGTACGGGCAGCCGCTGACCGGTCACACCAACCGCATCGAGGCCATGGAGATCGGCGCCATCGGCGGCACACCCGTGGTGCTGACGGCCAGCCAGGACGGTACGGCCCGGATCTGGGACCTGGCCCGGCGCCGCCAGCTCGGCTGTGACCTGGCCGTCCACAAGCGCACCGTCCTGGACGCGGCGCTCGGCGAACTCGACGGCAGACCGGTCGCGGTCACCGGCGGGGAGGACAAGACCGTGCAGGTCTGGGACCTGAGCGAGGTGCTGGACGGCGGCGACGCCCGGATCGACGGCAGCCCCCTGATCGGCCCGGCCGAGGCGGTCACCGCCGTATGCCTGGGGCGGCTGGACGACCGCACGGTGGCGCTGGTCGGCGACAGGTCCGGCATGCTCAGTCTGTGGGACCTGGCCGAACGCCGCCAGCTCGGCGAACCCGTCACCGCCCACCGCTACTTCAGCCGCAGCGGCGTCGCCTCCGCCGTCATCGGCGAATTCGACGGGCGTACGGTGGCACTGACCGCCGGAGTCTGGGAAACCCGACTCTGGGATCTGCGCACCCTGCGCCAGCTGGGCCACTCCCTGCGCGGCCACGTCGAGGACATCACCGCCGCCGCCCTCACCAGCGGCGCCCCGCTGGCCGTCACCGTCAGCGAGGACCGCACCGCCCGCATCTGGGACCTGTCGGCCGATCAGCCCGCCGAGGGCCACACGGGCCAGGTGTCCGCGGTCGACTTCCGCGACATACGGGGCCGTCCGCTCGCCGTCACCGGAGGCCAGGACGGCACCGCCCGCCTGTGGGACCTGCGCACCCGCGCTCAGGTCGGACGGCCCATGGAGGGCCACCGGGGCGAGGTGCTCGCCGTCGCCCTGGAGCGGATCGACGGCCGCCCCGTCGCGGTCACCGGCGGCTCCGACACCACGGTCCGTCTCTGGGACCCGCTGCTCGGCGAACCTCTGGGCGCGCCGCTGATCGGTCACACCAACGTGGTGCGCTGCGTGGCCACTGGCACCCTGGCCGGGCGGCCGGTCGTGGTCAGCGGCGGCGAGGACGGCACTGTCCGCATCTGGCACGCGCCCTCCGGCGAGCCCGCGACGCCGCCGCTGGCCGGACACATCGGCGGCATCCGGCATTTGGCGGTCCGCGGGACCGCCGGGGGCATGGAGATCGCCATCGCCACGTCGCTCGACCACGCCTACATGTGGCGGGTCGACGGCACGGGCGCGGCCCCGCCCACCGGACCGTCCGCCCACTTCGACATCGAGGGCCTGACGCGCTCCTCGCGGGCGGTGGGGGTCGCGTTCCACGGGGACCGCCCGGTAGCGCTGTCTTCGGACGAGGGCAACGGCCTGTACGTACACGACATCACCACCCGCACCGCGGTCGGCCGCCCGCTGCTGGGCCACACCAACTTCGTGCGGACGGGGAGCCTGGCCCAGGTCGGCGGCAGGATCCTGGTGGCGTCCATGGCCATCGACGACACGGCGCGGGTCTGGGACCTGGCGACGGGGAGGGCGCTGGGCACCCCGATGGAAGGGCTGAACAGGGTCTCAGGCCAGGCCCCCCCGGCCCCGGCCCTCGGACTCGTGGACGGCACCACGGTCGCGATCACCGCCTTCCCCCGCGTGGTGCGGGTCTGGGACCTGACCACCACCCGTCCGGTGGGGGAGCCGCTGTGCGGGGTGACCCACAGCCTGATCTCGGCCGACATCGTCGCGATTCCGCACACCGGCGGCTCGGCCGTGATCACCGGCGGTCTGGATGGCACCGTGCGCACCCATGACCTGCACAACGGACGGCAGATCGCCGCCCATGTCGTGTCGGCCGAGCCGTCCATGTCCTGCATGGCCGCCGCCCGGGTGGACGGCGAGGCCGTCGTGGTGCGCGGGGGCTGGTTGGGAGGCGACGTCTGGAGCCTGGGGCTGCGGCGTCGGCTGGTCCGGCGGCCCGGCGCCGTGCTGCGGGCGTGCCCGTACGCCCTGGACGGCCGAGCCCTGGTGGTGTCGGCCACGGAGGACCACACCCTGCACGCCTGGGACCTGCGCACCCAGGCCCCCGTCCATCCGCCGATGGCTGGTCACACTGCGGACGTCACGGCCGTGCGGGCGGGCCGAGCCGGCGACCAGGAAGTGATCGCCAGCGCTTCGGTCGACGGCACCGTCTGGCTCTGGAACCCACGGACCGGCAAACCCTTCGCGGAACCGCTCACTGGCCACCCCATGGGCGCTCTCAGCGTCGATTTCGTCCCTCACCTGAGCCGGAACGCCCTCGTCGTAGGCGCGGGCGATGGCCATCTGCGCTTCTGGGACGTGGCGGACGGCTCCGACCTCGGCATCAACCTGGAGCCCTTCCCCTCCGGCGTCCTGGCGATGGAGGCCGCGGAAATCGGCGGCGTACCGATCCTGGTCGCCGCCGACCGGTTCGGCCTGGTCCGGGTGTGGGACCTGCGGTCCGCCTCCTGGACGGCAGAGATCGACATCGGCAGCAGCATCCGGGACGTGGCCGTCGGCGGCGGGCAGTTGTGCGTCGCCACCCACATGGGCGCCGTCGTCCTCGGCCTCGACACCCCCGGCAGCGAGGAGAACGGCACCCCATGACCCGCGTCGTACTCGTCCACGGCATCGCCCAGCAGGTGAAGGGCGCCGAGACGCTCCTCGCCGACTGGTACCCCGCCCTGTGCGACGGCCTCGCCCTCGCCTCCGGCCCCCGCCCCGAGCCGCACGACGTCGCCATGGCCTTCTACGGCGATCTCTTCCGCCCCGCGGGCCACCGCGGCTTCGGCGTCCCCGATCTCGACGCGTCCGACGTCGAGGACGGCCTGGAAACCGACCTCCTCCTCGGCTGGTGGCACGCCGCCGCCCAGCACGAACCCCAGGTCACCGGCCCCGAGGCGACCACCCGGCTGCGCACCCCGTACGCCGTGCAGCGTGCCCTGAACGCCCTCAGCCACTCGGCCTTCTTCGCCGGGATCAGCGAACGCCTCATGATCGCCAGCGCCCGTCAGGTCCGCCGTTACTTCTCCGAACCCGACATCCGCGCCCGCGTCCAGGACCGCCTGGCCCGCACTGTGACCACCGACACCGAGGTCATCGTCGCCCACTCCCTGGGCACCGTCGTCGCCTACGAAACCCTCTGTGCCCACCCCGAGTGGTCCGACCTGAGCCTCATCACCCTCGGCTCGCCGCTCGCCATCCCCCGCCTGGTCCTCGACCGCCTGCTGCCTCCACCCGCCCCGCACCCCCGCTGGCCCGCTTCCGTCACCCGCTGGACCAACATCGCCGACCGCGCCGACGCCGTGGCCCTCACCAAGACCCTCGCCCCCGCCTTCGGCTCCCGCATCACCGACCTCCTCGTCCACAACGGCCCCCAGGCCCACGACGTGCGCCCGTACCTGACGGCCCGCGAAACGGGCGCGGCCGTCGCCGAGGCGCTGGCCGTGTAGCGTCCGGCACCCGCGCGGCTCGCGACACGAGCGTTCCGACACCGCCACTCGGATACCGCCGTTCCGCCGACAGCCGCCCGAGTGGATTCCCGGTGTCCGGTGGCGTGGTGCGGACCGGGGGCGGGGGTGGGTTCCTAGGGTCGGGGTCACGGCAAAAGAGCCGATCGTCCGGAAATCACAGGTGGGTGTGGAATGGGCCGCTTCTCCGTACGGCACCGACTGACCGCGCTGGCGGGAATCCTGACGCTGTGTGCGTACGGGCTCGTCTCCGGCCTCACCTCCGCAGCCGCCGCCCCGCCTGTCGCGCAGCTGTACGTCTCCGAGTACACGGACAACACGGTGCTGAAGGTCGCCACCGACGGCAGCGGCCAGACCACCGTGCCCACCATCGGCCTCACCCGCCCCACCGGCCTCGCCCTCGACGCTTACGGCGACCTCTACGTCTCCGACACCGGCAACAACCGGGTGGTGACGGTCCCCGCGGACGGCAGCGGCCAGAGCACGCTCCCCACCACCGGGCTGTCCCGTCCGATCGGGCTGGCCGTCGAAACCGATGACGACGGCTACGACGGCGACGATGAAGGCGACGACACCCTCTTCATCGCCGACAGCTTCAACGACCGGGTGGTGGAGATCCCCGCGGACGGCAGCGGGCTACAGATCACCGTGCCCACCACCGGCCTGGTCCACCCGGACGGCCTGGCGCTCGACGCGCACGACAACCTCTACATCGCCGACTTCGTCAACGACCGCGTCGTGGTGGTGCCCGTGGACGGCGGGCCGCAGCTCACCCTGCCGACAGCGGCGGTCCGAGCCCATGGGGCTCGCGTTCGACACGGGGAGCCTGTACGTCGCCTATTCGGGCAACGACCGCGTGGGGAAGCTGCCCCGGGGCGGCGGCCCGCAGACGACCTCTTTTTGCGACCGGGCTGAACACCCCGCAGGGGTGGCGGGGGGAGGGGGTACGGCAATCTGTTCGTCGCCGACTTCGGCAACGACCGGGTGGTGGAGGTCCCCGCGGACGGCAGCGGTCAGACCACCGTGCCCATCGCCGGGCTGAGCAGCCCGGTCGGGCTGGCCATCCCGCCGTCGCACCCCGTGTCCACCCGCCTCACGGCGAGCGCGGCCACCGTGGAACGGCACACGTCGCCCGCGTCCCTGCGGGTCAAGGGGCTGTCCGCCACCCTGGCCACCACCGACGGCGCCCCGCTGCCCGGGCAGACGGTCCGGTTCACCGACAACACCGGCGCCCACAAGCTGTGCGCCGCGGTGACGAACAGCCGGGGCCGGGCACGGTGCGACGCCACGCTCCGCACCGGTTCGCGGGCCCGCTACGACGACCTGCGCCACAACGGCTACCGCGCCACGTACGCGGGCACCGCCCCGTACCGGCCCAGCTCGGCCGCCGCCCACGTACGCGCCGCACGCCGCACCTGAACCCGCGAACCGGATCAGCCCGCGGCGCGCCGCCCCAGCAGCTCCGGTGCGAGCACCGTCACCGACCGCGGCTCCACCTCGCACGGGGTGAGCGCGGTGAACGTCGCGGTGTGCCCCCGGCCGTCAATCACCGCGATCTTGTCGAGGGCGCACGGACCGGCCCACTGG
>NZ_GG657754.1:5481440-5521388 GCF_000158915.1 Streptomyces himastatinicus ATCC 53653
GCGTACGCTGTGCGGGTGTTGTCCGGGGACCGAGGCTGCCTGCGGTGGGTTCTGGCCGTCCCGCTGGTGATCCTTCACCTGATCGCGGCCTTCTTCTGCTACACGGCGCTGACCATCGAGCCCGTCGGGCAGCTGGGACGACGACGCGCGCACTGGAATCGTCCTCGCGTGCGTGCTCACCCTCGGGGCGAGCGCCCTCGCCGGGCTGATCACGGTGATGCCGTCGGTGCGGCGCGTCATGGGGCCGTGGTGGCTGGTACCGCCGCTGGTGCTCGGGGCAGTCGCGGCGGTGCGGTGGGGGCTGTTGGGGGCGTAGTGGCCCCTACGGGACCGCTGGTGTCAGGTCACCTTGAGTAGCCCGTCACGCGGCCGATCCACGTCATGAAGTCCGCCGCGTCCTCGTTGGCGCCGTGGCCGGCGTCCCAGTACATGAGGGCGTCGACGTCGTCGCCCAGGTTCTCCAGGCCCGCGGCGAGGTTGCCGACGACGGTGAGCGAGGTGTCGGTGTCCTTGGTGCCGACGCGGATCCACCAGTGCTTCGCCCGGCCGGGGTTGCGCTGCTCGATGAAGAACATGGGGTTCATCAGGTCGAGTTTGCGGGGCAGATCGCCGTCGAGGCGTGCGCTGGCGTTACCGGTGGCGTGGCGGAGGCTGTAGAGGGTGAAGTGGCGGGTCTTGGTGGTGCCCGTGCCGAACAGGTTGTTCTCCGGTGCGGAGAGGTCGAAGGGGTCGAAGGCGGGGGTGTTCTTCTTCCGGGCCCCGACGTGGGTGAGGAAGTCGCTCCACGCGAAGGCGGCGCGGTCGCCGGACCAGGTGAGCCACGGGTTCTTGGCCAGGTAGTCCGAACGGTCCGCTGCCGGGAGGGCCTTGAGGTAGGTGGTGGCGGCCGGTGCGAGGTAGGTCTTGACGAGGTAGTCGTCGTAGGTGCGGGCCGTGAGGGGGCCGAAGCCGTGCTTCCCCCGCAGTTTCAGCGCGGCCTGGTATTCGGCGAAGGCGGAGCGCAGCTCCTTGGAGACGGCCTGGTCGACGGTGTCGCCGGAACTGAGCTTGTTGCCGCCCCAGTTCCATTCGTACGCCATATCGGCGTGTTCCAGGTCGGCGATGGGGCACCAGGCGCCGCCCGCGAAGATGGCGTCGCTCGCGGGGGCGGCGCCCAGTTCCCTGAGGTCGGCCTCGTACAGGGGGCTGTCCCCGGACGCTCCGAGCAGGGCGGACAGGGCGCCTCCGGCGCTGGTTCCGGAGGAGACGATCCGGTCGGTGTTCCCCGGTATGCGGCCCTTGTTGAAGCGTACGTACCGCACCGCGGCCTTGAGATCCACGATGGCGGTCGGCGCCGTGCCGTAGTACGTACCGTCCGCGTCGACGAGGGTCCGGCCGCGGGCGCCCGGTTCCACGACGACGTAACCGGCGGCGACCGCCAGCTTGGCGTTGCTGACCATGGCCGCCTGCCCGCCGCCCCCACCGCCCCCGCCCCCGCCACCACCGGGCGGGGTCATCGCGGAACCGCCGACCCCGGTGGCGTCCGCCACGGACGACGGCATGTAGCCGCCCACCGAGTTGGCGAAGAGGATCGGCGCGCGGGTGGCGTCGACCGCGGTGCCGTCGATCTCGACGGGCACGCTGACGTTGAGGCACTGGTACTTCGCGTCCACGGGGTTCGTGACGTACGTGATGGCCTTGTAGAAGTGGTACGTCACGGCCTTGTCGCCGTCGTCCGTGGCGACGGTCGTCGTCAGGACCGTGTAGGCATCCTTGTCGAAGACCAGCGCGTCCGAGGGTTTCCGCGAGCGGGCGGCGGCCGCGACGCCGGCCCCCGCCGCCGACGCCGCCGCGGTGGCCGCGGCGAGTCCCATGACCATGGTCCTGCGCTTCACTGACATCTCCTGCCGCTCGTCCGTGGTCCCCGTCGCCTGGTGAACGTATGGATCGTCCGCAAAATCGTCAACAATTTCCGTGGCATTCATGGCGAACGCACAGCCTGTGCACGGCGGTTGCGGCACGCGGTTTCAGGCGCTGAAACCGGCGGGACGGACGCCGCAACCGGACTGAAGCCGCGCTGAAGCCGACCACCCGCAGTCTCTGGGGCATGACCTCACGAGACGGAACGGGCGTAACGGCCCCGGCGGCCATCGCCGCCGAAGGGCTGCGCAAGGCCTACGGGGACAAGGTCGTCCTCGACGGGATCGACCTCCATGTCCCCCAGGGGACGATCTTCTCCCTCCTCGGCCCGAACGGCGCCGGGAAGACCACCACCGTCCAGATCCTCTCCACCCTGATCACCGCCGACGGCGGCCGGGCGAGCGTGGCCGGGCACGATCTGGCCGCCGCCCCGCAGGCCGTGCGCGCCGCGATCGGCGTCACCGGGCAGTTCTCCGCCGTCGACAACATGATCACCGGCGAGGAGAACATGGCCCTCATGGCGGACCTCCACCACCTGGGCCGCCGGGAGGGGAAGCGGATCACCGCCGAACTCCTCGACCGTTTCGACCTCGTGGCGGCGGCCAAGAAGCCCGCCTCCACCTACTCCGGCGGGATGCGGCGCCGCCTCGACATCGCGATGACCCTGGTCGGTTCGCCGCGCGTGATCTTCCTCGACGAGCCGACCACCGGCCTCGACCCGCGCAGCCGCCACACCATGTGGGAGATCATCCGCGATCTCGTCGCGGGCGGGGTGACGGTCTTCCTGACCACCCAGTACCTGGAGGAGGCGGATCAGCTCGCCGACCGCATCGCCGTCCTCAGCCGGGGCCGACTGGCCGCCCAGGGCACCCCCGAGGAGCTGAAGCGGCTGGTGCCCGGCGGCCATGTCCGCCTCACGTTCGCCGACCCTGCCGCCCTCGCCGCCGCGTACCGGGCCCTCGGCGACGGCGCCGCGGCCGACGAGGAGGGCCTGTCCCTCCGGGTGCCGAACGACGGCAGCGTCCACGCCCTGCGCGCGCTGCTCGACGGCCTCGACCGGGCCGCCGTGACGCCCGAGGCCCTGACCGTGCACACCCCCGACCTGGACGACGTCTTCTTCGCGGTCACCGGCCGCCCCGGCAACGACAAGGTGGAAGCCCGATGAGCGACCTGATGAGCCCTCGTACCGTCGCCGCGCACCCGCTCCGCGACTCGTTGACCATGCTGCGGCGCAATCTGCTGCACGCCCGCCGCTACCCCTCCATGACCATCGGCGTCACCGGCATGCCGGTGATCATGCTCCTGCTCTTCGTGTACGTCTTCGGTACGGCGCTCAGCACCGGCCTCGGCGGCGGAGGCGACCGTTCCGCGTACATCGCCTACGTCGTCCCCGGCATCCTGCTGATGACCGTCGGCTCCGGAACGGTGCCGACCGCCGTCGCCGTGTGCACCGACATGGCCGAGGGCGTCGTCGCCCGCTTCCGCACCATGGCCATCTCCCGCTCCTCGGTCCTCGTCGGCCATGTCGTCGGCAGCGTCATCCAGACCATGATCAGCCTGGTGCTGGTGACCGGGGTCGCGCTCGCCATCGGGTTCCGTTCCGACGCCGGAGCCGTCGAATGGCTCGCCGCGGCCGGAGTTCTCGCCCTGGTCTGCTGCGCGCTGACCTGGCTTGCGGTCGGCATGGGGCTCGCCAGCCCCACGCCCGAGGCCGCCAGCAACGCCGTACTGCCGCTGTCGTTCCTGCTGCCCTTCATCAGCAGCGCGTTCGTGCCGGTCGACGCGATGCCCGGCTGGATCCGGTGGTTCGCCGATTACCAGCCCTTCACCACCGTGGTCGAGACCCTGCGCGGACTCCTCACCGGCACGGAGATCGGCCACAACGGCTGGCTGTCCGTGGCCTGGTGCCTCGCCATCACCCTGCTCGGCTTCGTCTGGTCGCAGCGCCGCTTCGCCCGCGACCCCCGCTGAGCCCCCCACCTCACCCTCCCACTCCACCAGGAAGCGAGACCGCCATGTCCGAGAACGCCATGTCCGAGAACGCCACCCACCTCACCCCCGAGCAGGTCGAGGACCCCGTACGCGGCTACGCCGACCTCCGTACCCGCGACGAACTCCCGCACGCCGTCCTCCCCGGCCTCACCACCCCCGTCCGGCTCGTCACCCGGTACGCCGACGTCAAGGCCGCCCTCACCGAACCGCGGCTGATCCGCGACCGCACCCGGATCCCGGGGGACGCCGATGAGGCCCAAGCGTCCGACGCCCAGGACGAGTTGCTGGAGGCGGCCTCCGCCGGGCTCCCCGCCGAGTACGTGAAGTACTTCGCCGGACACCTCGCCCTCTTCGACGGCGAGGAGCACGCCCACCGCCGCGCCCCGCTGACCCGCGCGTTCACCGCCCGCCGCATCGCGGCGCTGCGTACCTTCGTCGAGCGGACCGCGGACGCCCTGGTCGCCGAGGCCGAGGCGAACGGCGGTACGGACCTCCTCGGTGCCTTCGCCTACCCCCTGGCCACCCAGGTCATCTGCGAGCTGATCGGCGTCGAGGAGCGCGACCGCGACCAGGTCTGCTCCTGGATGCGGGACTTCGCCTTCGGCGACGGCAGCCGGGCCGGGGAGGCGCTCGTCGCGCTCGTCGAATACGCCAAGGAGCTGATCGCCCGCCGCCGGGCCGAACCCACCGAGGACCTGATCTCCGCCCTCCTCGACGGGGACCAGCTCACCGAGGACGACCTGATCGGCATCGTCTTCCTGCTCATCAACACCGGCATCACCCCGCCCGCGCTCTTCCTGGCCCACGCCGCCCTCGCCCTGCTCGACCACCCCGAACAGGCCGCCCGGCTGCACGCCGCCCCCGAACTCCTCCCGCGCGCCGTCCCCGAACTCCTCCGGTACGTCTCCATCGTCCGCATCGGCGCCACCCTCTACGCCACCGAGGACGTCGACTTCGCGGGCACCGCGCTGCGCCGGGGCGAGTCGGTGACGGTCGCCCTGCTCGCCGCCGACCACGACCCGGAGGAGTTCGGCGACGGCGCCGGACAGCTCGACGTCGGCCGGGAGTTCGGCCGCGGCGACGGCCACCTCGCCTTCGGCCACGGCGCCCACTACTGCATCGGCGCCGCCCTCGGCCGCCTCGTCACCAGCGTCGTCCTCGACCGCCTCTTCGTCCGCCACGACGGCCTCCGCCTCGCCGTGCCCCGCGCCGAGCTGGAGTTCGGCCACTGGCCGGGCGACGGCTTCCACCTCCTGCGCCTACCGGTCCGCCTGTGACCCCCGCGTCCCGGCCCCGCCCCCGGCGCCCCCCTCAGGCGCGGAGCCCTCAGCAAACTCGACCGCCGAGTCCGGGAGTTCGTCCCCGGGTTTCAGGGCGGCCGTACGTTCGACCTCGCGTCGTCGTACCGCCCGCCCCTGGTCGGCTTCCTGTGCCCGCGTGCCGCCGAGCGGGCCGACGCCCGTTGTCGGCTGGAAGCTCCGTAGGCATCGGAAGCGCTCGGCCAGTGCGATCAGCCGCACGCCCGTACCCGTTCGGCCCGTCGCGAGGTCGACGTAGCCCAGGGCCAGCAGCACCACACCGCAGATCGGGATGTCCAGCGCCACGCCCCGGTCGAGCAGGGCCACGATCCGTTCCGTGAGTGCCGCCGCCGGGGCGGACACCAGGTCGAGGCGGGCGTGCTGGGCGTGGGCCGCGACCGATACCGCCTGGATCTCCAGTGCCCACGGCTCCAGCAGGGGATCGCCGTCGCCCTCCAGGGTGCTCGTGGCGCGCCGCCACAACGCCAGCCCCCGCTCCGTCTCGCCCCGCGCGAGCGCGATCTCCGCGCGTGCCCCGAGGTCGGGGGTGAGCAGGTCGACGGCCTCTTCCGGCCGGTGCAGTACGGCCTGTTCCAGCCAGTGTTCGGCCGCGTCGAGGTCGCCGGTCTGGAGGTTGGCCAGGACCATGCCCCAGCGCAGGCCCATCATGTCGTTCCAGTCGCCCAGTTCGTCCATGATCCGCATGGCCTCCGCCATGTGGATCAGCGCCTCCGCGCCCCGTTCAGCGTTCAGGCACAGTTCGCTCAGCCGCGAATGCCCCATGACGGTCAGCCACGGGACGCGCCGTCCCTCGAAGGCGGCGAGCATCCGCCGGGCGGCGGCCATGGCCCGTTCCGGTTCGTTCTCGCTCTCCCACAGGTAGCCCGCCACGCCCTCCGCGACCCCCGCCACCAGCGGTTCATCGCTCGCGCACAGCCGCTCCAGGGCCGTACGGTCCGGTCCCAGCACCTCCGGTATCCGGCTGAACACCGTGGCCAGCGCGCCGATCAGGGTCCCGGGCGCGCCCGGGGGCAGTCGGCGCAGTACGGCGAGGAAGCGCGGCGCGCTCGTGCCCCCGCCGAGGAAGGCGTTGACCGCGACCAGGGTCGCGAGCGTGCGGACCGGTTCGACGCCGTCGGGCTCCGGCCGGTAGCGGGACAGCAGCGGGCCGGTGTCCTCGGCCAGCGTGATCATCCGGGGGTAGTGGGCCTCGGTGGTCCACAGCGTGCCCAGGGCGGCCGCGGTCGCCATGACGGTCGGCATGTGGTGCGCGTCCAGCCCGATGCGCAGCGCCCGTACGAGATTGTCCTGCTCCGCCCGTATCCGCTGCCAGGCGGCGACGGCGTCCGGGCCGAACGGCGCGTCGTGGTACGTCGTACCGAAGTACCGGGCCCAGTCGAGGAAACGCCCCGTGACCTGCTCGTCCTCGCCCGCCGCCGTGCGGTGTGCCGCGCTGAACTCCCGTACGGTCTCCAGCATCCGGAACCGGGCGCCCGCCGGGGTGTCCGTCACCTTCAGCAGCGACTGCCCGACGAGATCCTCCAGGATCTCCAGCACATCCAGTTCGTCGGGACCGACGAGGTGCTCCGCCGCGTCGGCCGTGAAACCGCCCGGGAACACGGACAGCGCGCGCAGGGCCGCCTGCCCGTCCGGTGCGAGCAGGTTCCAGCTCCAGTCGACCACCGCGTGCAGCGTGCGGTGCCGCTGCGGAGCGTCCCGCGTCCCGCCGCGCAACAGCGCGAACCGGTCCTCCAGCCGCCGGGCGATCTCCGCCACCGACAGCACCCGCACCCGCGCCGCGGCCAGCTCGACGGCGAGCGGCAGCCCGTCGAGACGGCGGCAGAGCGCGGTGACGGCCTCGGCGGGCAGCTCGACGTCCGGCCGCGCGGCCCTGGCCCGCTGCCCGAACAGCTCGACCGTCGTCGAGGGGTCCAACTCCGGCAGCAGATAGACCGATTCGGCGGCGATGCCCAGCGGCGTACGGCTCGTGGTGAGCACCCGCAGCTCCCGGGTCGCCGCCACCAGCCCCCGCACCACCTCGGCGACTCCGCCCACCACCTGTTCGCAGTTGTCGAGCACCAGCAGCACCGGGCCCGCCCCGAGCGCCGCGACGAGCCCGCCCAGCACCTCGGCGGAGGGCGCGCCGCCCGCGCCCCCGACCGCCGAGGCGACCTCGCCCGCCACGTCCTCGTCCCTCGTCACGCCCGCCAGCGGCACCAGATGCACCACCCGCTGCTCGGCCGCCCGCGCCACCGCGGCCGCCAGCCGGGTCTTGCCGAGCCCGCCGGGCCCGACGATCGACGTGACCCGCGAGGAACGCAGCAGGCCCGCCACGGCGGCGATGTCGCCGTCCCGGCCGAGCAGCGCGTTCGGTTCGTGCGGCACCCCGCGCCGCACCACGGGCGCCTCGCCCCGCAACAACTCCTCGTGCAGGGCCCGCAGTCCCGGCCCCGGGTCGGTCCCCAGCTCGTCGCGCAGCCGCCGCCGGTAGCGCTCGTACGTGGCCAGGGCCGCGGCCGTGCCCGCGGTCGCCGCCTCGCACCGCACCAGCTCCAGCCACAGCTCCTCGTCCCTCGGGAACTCCCGCACCAGCTCCGCCAACGGCCCGGCGGCCGCCTCCCGGCCGCCGGTCCGGGCCAGCCCCAGCGCCCGGCCCCGTAGCAGCGCCCGGTGCGCCGCCGCCCGCTCGGCCCGCAGCGCCGCGACCGGATCGCCGAGCACCGCGTCCGCGTCCCCGCCGCCGTCCCCGGCCCCGTCCCAGAGGGCGAGCCCTTCCTCCGCCTCGGCGAGAGCCCCCGCATGGTCCCCGGCCCGCGCCTTCTCCGCGCAGGCGGCGGCGTGCAGCAGAACTGCCGAGGCGTCCACCCGCTCCTCACCGAGCCCCAGCCGATACCCGCTGGGCGTGCTCACCACCACCTCGGCCCCGAGCCGCGACCGCAGCCGCGAGACCAGGATCTGCACCGCCTTGACGGGATTCTCCGGCTGCCCGTCCGGCCACAACCCGTCGACCAGCCGCCCGGTGCTGCACCCGGTGCGCAGGTCGGAGGCGAGCAGCGCGAGCAGCCCCCGGAGCCGCGGAGCGGTGATCTCCTGCCCGCGATACGAAACCGTCGACAGGACGGTCAGCTCGATGGTCACCCGCGCAGATTAGCGAGCGGTGCGCGGACGTTTCGGCTGTCCGGTCGATCGTGCGGCAGAAGAGCTTCGGCCAGCCCTGTCGTTCCCGTGGATCCCCCGCCCGAGCGGTTAGCGTGCGATCCGGTCGTCAGAGGCCAGTCGGTCCGCCGGGCCGTACCGGAATGGAGCGCACCATGACCACGTCGTCCTCGATGTCCTCCCCGATCCGGAACGCAGTCCGGGCCGCCCTCCTGCTGCTCATGGCGCTGGCCCTCGCGGTCGCCGGAGGCGTCACGGAGGTCGGTGCCGCGACGCCATCCCGTAAACCCGCCCCCCGCAGCCCCTTCCTCGGAGAGGTCGCCGAACAGATCGCCCTGCCGAAGCGGACCTGGACGGCGTGGGGCACCCACACCGCCACGGCATATACGACGGAGGCGGCGAGGACCGTCGACGTCGAGGCCATGAAGGCCGACTGCGAGAACATCAACCTCAACAAGAAGCTGGCGGCCAATTTCCGCAGCGATGTGTTCGGCCCCGGCGTGAAGGGGTTCTTCTACCGGTGCGAACGGGTCGCCTGGGACACCAACAAGTACTGGTTCACCATCAGCTCCGCCCACCGGTCCCAGATCGACGAACTCTGCGACCCGGACACCGAGTACCCGCTCGTCTACGACGAGCAGCACAACACCTACTGGCTGGACGCCCCCTTCACCTGCACCAGACGCGCCGCCCCCGCGTAACGACGCCGCGCCGACTGGGCTGGTGAAGGGTCCCCACGAGCGTGGGTCAGCTCCTCTTCTTGCCCTTCTTCTTCTGCGGCTTGTTCCAGTCGCCCCGGTGCAGCTGGCAGCGGGAGTAGCCGATCATCGCGGGCCTCTGGCATGGCCTCCCGGTCGTCGTGTTGGTCGATCCGCACTTCACCTGCTTGCCCATACGGTCGTTCCCCCCTTGCCCGGTTGATGCCGTCTCGGGTGAAGCGTCACCGGGCCGAGGTACGGTCCACACCGGCCGGGGACACATGCGGCCGAATCCGGGCCATCCGAGACCGGATCCATGGCATGGACCGCTGCCGGCTGCTACGCGTCACCCTGCGGCAGGTGCGCCTTGGCGTCGTCGTACGTGGCGTCGCCGGTCGCCTCGGCCAGGGCGTAGACCAGGTGCAGCACCCCGGTGCTGAAGGTCTTGGACGACAGCAGCCGCAGCGGCATCGTGGTCTCGCCCTCGTCGAACAGCCGCATGCCCTTGCGCACGGCGATCGGGTGCACCAGCAGGTGCAGCTCGTCCAGCAGTCCGTGCGCCAGCAGCTGCCGGACGATCGACACCGAGCCGCTCATCGCGATGTCCTTGCCCGGTTCCGCCTTCAGCGCGGTGACGGCGTCGGCCACCTCGCCCTTGAGCTGCTCGGTGTTCCGCCAGGTGAACGACAGCTCCTGGCGCGATACGACGATCTTGCGGGCGTCGCCGAGCTTCTTCGCGAAGTCGGCGTCCTCACCCCCGGCCGCCTCCCGCTCCGGCCAGGCCCCGGCGAAGCTGTCGTAGGTCTTGCGGCCCAGGAGGAGCGTGTCGGTCACGCCGAAGGTCGCGTCGACGGCGGCGCCCATCTCGTCGTTGAAGTAGGGGAAGTGCCACTGGTCGGGGGCCTCCACGACCCCGTCGAGCGAGATGAACAGGCTGGCAATGATCTTCCTCATGATGCCCCTCCACGAGCGGTGCGGATGACCCTTCCTCCTCTCAGACCGCGGTCACCGCACAAACTCATCGGCGGGGGCCGGAGCGAAAAGGAGGCCGGGTCGTACGCTGTGGGCGCAGTCGGTGCGAATCCCTCGACGGGGTAGGCGTCGGCCGTAGCTCAGCCGAAGGAGTTCCCATGTCGATGGTCGGCAACCTCCGGAAAGTGGCGCGCCTGGCCCGGCGCCGCCGCCGCGTCGATCTCAACCACCCGGCCCGCTCGCCGCTCGGCACGTCGGTGGTGAACTGCGTGGCGTACGTCGACGGGAAGCGCCAGCCCGGTGACTGCCCGGTCGAGGAGGCGATCGCGCGGGTGCGCCGGGCGGGGCGCGGCTTCGTGTGGATCGGGCTGCACGAACCTACCGAGCGGGAGTTCTCCGGGATCGCCGACCTGTTCTCCCTCCACCCGCTGGCGGTCGAGGACGCCGTCCAGGCCCATCAGCGGCCGAAGCTGGACACGTACGACGACACGCTGTTCACCGTCTTCAAGACGGTCCGGTACGTCGAACACGACGAGCTGACCACGACGAGTGAGGTCGTGGACACCGGCGAGGTCATGGCCTTCACCGGGCCCGATTTCGTCATCACCGTACGGCACGGCCGCCACGGCTCGCTCGGCCCGCTGCGGGAGGAGCTGGAGGCCGATCCGGAGCAGCTGGCCAAGGGCCCCTCTGCGGTGCTGCACGCCATCGCCGACCATGTGGTCGAGGACTACCTCGCGGTCGCCGACGCGGTGCAGGACGACATCGAGCAGGTCGAGACCGAGGTCTTCGCCCGCGAGCCCCTGGTCCGGGCCGATCCGGGACGGATCTACCAGCTCAAGCGGGAGCTGCTGGAGCTGAAGCGCGCCGTGGCGCCCCTGGCCCGCCCGATGGAACGGCTCTCCGCCCAGCGCCTCCCCGCGGTCGACGCCGACATCCAGACGTACTTCCGGGACGTCGCCGACCACCTGGCCCGGGTCACCGACCAGATAGCGGCCTTCGACGACCTGCTGAACTCCATACTCCAGGCCCATCTCGCGCAGGTGACCGTCGCCCAGAACGAGGACATGCGCAAGATCACGGCCTGGGCGGCGATCATCGCCGTGCCCACCATGGTGTGCGGCGTCTACGGCATGAACTTCGACCACATGCCCGAGCTGCACTGGCGCTTCGGCTACCCGCTGGTGCTCGTCGTCATCGCCACCGCCTGTTTCGCCATGCACCGGGGCTTCCGCCGCAACGGCTGGCTCTAGCCTCCGTCACCCGTCGTGGCGCTGCCGGTAGTGCTCGCGCCAGCGCGGTGTCGCCGCGCCGTCGAGGACGGTCATCACCACGTCGTGCGCCAGCCGGTCGTCGATCGGCATGTGGCCGAAGAGCACCCGGTGGTAGGTGGTGGCGGCCAGCAGGTCGAGCAGCAGGTCGAGGTCGGCGTCCGCGCGGAGGTCACCGCGTTCGATGCCGCGGAGCAGCGCCGCCCTGGTGGTGGCGCGCCGGGGGTGGAAGATCGTGTCGGCGAAGACCCGGTCCAGTTCGGGGTCCCCGGCCAGGTCCGCGATCAGCGCGGGCAGCGTACGGCGGCCGAAGGCGCCCCCGAAGGCCTGGCCGATGGTCTCGATGCCGAGGATCAGGTCGCAGTGGGTGCACCCCGTGTCGGGGGTGGGGGCGGTGCCCATGATCTCGCCGAGGGCCGTGATGACCAGCAGCTGCCGTGACGCCCAGCGGCGCCGGATGGCGGGCTTGGTGGTCCCGGCCCGGGCGGCGACGCCCTCCAGGGTGAGGCCGGGGTAGCCGACCTCGGCGAGCAGTTCCCGGGTGGCGCTCAGGATCGCGGTGTCGAGCCGTGCGTCGCGCGGCCGCCCTGCCGACCTGGCCGCGGACGGACGGGCCTCGGTGGGGGCGGGGGTGTTCCCGGGGTTTGCCATGGCGGCCAGTATAGGTAGCATGCATTTTCATTCCGTTCCGTAACGTAATGAAATTAGAGGGGGTCCCATGTCGTCACGGCAGGAACTGGCCGACGAAGGAGCCGCCAACGCCCCGGGGGCCGTGGGGCGGGGCGTCTTCCAGGCCCCGTATGCGGCCATGACCTGGGGAATCGTCCTCTCGGTCGGCCTGGTGGCCTTCGAGTCGATGGGCGTGGCCACCGTGCTCCCGAAGATCGCCGGTGCGCTGGGCGGTCTCGACGCGTACGGCTGGGGATTCTCCGCCCTGATGCTCGCCAACCTGATCGGCACCGTCGCCGCCGGACGCTCCGCCGACCGCCGCGGCCCGGCCCGGCCGCTCGGCATCGGCCTGGCCGTCTTCGCGGCGGGCTGCGCCCTGGCCGGGGCCGCGCCGAACTGGCCGGTCTTCCTCGCCGGGCGCTTCGTCCAGGGCCTCGGCGTCGGCGCCGTGATGGCCCTGGCGTACACCGTCATCGGCCTGCACTACCCGGAACACCTCAGGGCCCGGATGTTCGCGCTGGTCTCCGGCGCCTGGACCGTCCCCTCGCTCGCCGGACCGGCCGTCGCCGGACTGATCGCCGAACACGTCCACTGGCGGGGCGTGTTCATCCTGCTCCTGCCGCTGATCCTGCTCGCCTGGGCCATGGCGGTGCCCCCGCTGGCGCGCCGCCGACACCCGGACCCGCCCGCCGCCGACGCGGCCTCCGACGCCTGGTGGCGCGGCCCGGTGGCCCGCGGAATCCTGGTCAGCGCGGGCACCGCGGTGCTGCTCGGCGGCCTCCAGTTCACCAACCTGGCCGTTCTGCTGCCCCTCGCGCTGCTCGGCAGCGTGGCCGCGGTGCTGGGCCTGCGTACCGTACTGCCGACCGGTACGTTGCGCGGCCGTCGCGGCGTACCGACCGGCGTGCTGATCCGGTTCCTGCTGTGCGGCGCGTACTTCGGCAGCGAGGCGTTCCTGCCCCTCGGCCTCACCGAGCTGCGCGGCCTGAGCACCACCGAGGCCGGTCTCGGCCTGTCCGCCGGGGCCATCGCCTGGGTGCTCGGCGCGGCCTGGCAGGGCCGGGCGGACGACCGCTGGAGCGGGCGATCCCGAGCGCTGCCGATCGCCGTCGGCTGCGCGATCCTGGCCGCGGGCGTGGCCGTCATCGCCGCCGGAATCCTGATCGACGCGGTCCCGGCCCTGGTCGCGGTGGTCGGCTGGGCGGTCGGCGGCGTCGGCATGGGCATCGCGTTCAACGCCGCCACCACCGACGCCATGGAACAGGCCCCCGCCGACCGGCAGGGCGAGGCCAGCGGCGCGATGCAACTCGCCCAGACCCTGGCCACCGCCGTCCTCACCGGCCTCGGCGGCGCGGCCATCGCCCTGGCCCACGCCCATGACGCGGCCACCGCCACCGCCCTGACGGCCACCTTCGCCCTCACCACGGCCCTGGCCGTCCTCGGCGTGGCGACGGCCCACCGCATCAGGCCACGGGCCTGACCGCGACTTCACGCGGCGACGCAGGGATACGCGCTAGGCAGGAGCGACGAAATTGGCGAATTCGGCGATCGCCTCTCGCAGCGGTCCGGTCGCGTCCTTGGGGGCGGTACGAGTGTCGAGGCCCAGCACCTTGATGAGCCCCAGGCGGCCACGCGGGCCCTGGACACGTAGCTCGCGCTCGGTGGGTGCGGCCGCCGAGGGGTGGACGACGAGGGCGAGCGGGTATTCAGGGGCGGTGTATCCGGCGATGTAGGTGAGGAGTTGATGGCGGTCAGCGGCGGATACGTTCTTCTCCATGTAGCCCTTGTACTTCGCGTCCACAGCAAGGAAGCGGATGTCGGCCGAGCTGTCGGTCTGCGGAGGGAAGGCCAGCAGCACATCGGGGTTGAAGGTGGGGGTCTTGTCGTTCCGCTGCCCGTGCGTGTGGATGGCCTTCTCCTCTCCCCGCGCGCCCCTGCCGCCCAGATCCACTGCCGCGTCGACCGCCATCCGCCGGACGACGCGCTCCCACAGAACGTTGAGATTGAGCATGAGACTCTTCGCCCCGAAGCCGTACGGCTCCAGCAGATTTGTCACACCGCCGCCGCCGAGCACCATCCGGGCCCAGGCGTGGGCGGCGCGGTAGTGGGTGTTGAGCCGTGTGTACTGTCCTCGCTGGAGCAAGGACACGGCGTCGAGGGGCTGCCGCGGGGAAGGGAATTGCGCCGCGGCGTCGAGCAGCCACCGGGTCTGTGCCGGATCGCTGGAACGCCGGGCGGCGACGGTCAGCGCGGCTCCGCACACCAGGTTCTCCCAGCCGCCGTCCTGGTACTCGAACGTCTGGAGATGGAGCCGATCGACGGCGCCGTAGCAGCGGGTCGCCTGCGCCTCCACGTCGAGCCGCCCCCGCAGGGTCGTGTCGACCCGGTGGTGGCGCACGTAGTCCCGGCGCAGCCCGTGCCGGAGCAGCCGTCGGCATTCGTGGAGCAGGGCGGCGGGCACCAGGCCCGCGTACCCGTCACTGCCGAGTGGCCAGTTCCGCAGTGTCTCGTCAGGCTCTTCCTGCTTGTTGGCGTAGCAGAGCCAGTCGATCAGCCGGTCTCCGGCGATCGGGAACTTGGGTCGCAGTACCAGCCGTATCCGATCGAGCTGGAGTACCCCTGTGGTCGCCCGCGCCTTGAGCACATAGCCGTTGCGGGCTTCGGTGACCTTGACGGCCTTGACCGAGCGAAGTTTGCCGAGGTCGTCCCCGTACAGTTTGGAGCGCGGAACATGGACGGACTCGTGCTCCTTGAGGATCACTTCGTGCCGGGCGGCGTTCCGGTGCACTCGGCTACTCCCCACCCCAGCCGCCCGGGCTCTCGCCGCTGGCTCGTTCCTCGCTCGCGGACGCGGAATTCGCGAACTCGTCGGCCAGCATTCCAGGCAGATCCTGCGGGTTGGTCTGCACCACCCGACCGGTCCTGTTGTCCACCAGTTTGCCCAGCACGCTCCTCAGTAGCTCGGGCTGGCCCAAGCAGTAGTCGGCCACGAGCGGCACGATCTCGTGGTGGAAGGCGTGGGAGAGCTGTTCGGCGGTTGCGAGCGGCCGGTCGTCGGCCAGCAGATAGGCCTGGCCGAGGAGATGATCCGGCCCGAAGGATTGGTCGAGCTTGGCGTTCAGGCCCTCCAGGAAGTCCGCCAGGCCGAGTCCTTCGACCTCGCCATCCAGAACGTCGAGATCCGGTGGTACGTCGAGGAAGGCGAACCTGCGCCGGATCGCGACGTCGATGTGCCCCACGCTGCGGTCGGCGGAGTTCATGGTCCCGATGATGCGTACATTCTTCGGCACGGTCTGCTGTCGGCCGCTGGTGGGCAAGGTGACGTAGACGGAGCCTCGTTTGTCGAGCTCCAGAAGAGTGATCAACTCACCGAGAATGCGCGGCAGGTCACCGCGGTTGATCTCGTCCACAACAATCAGGAAGGTTTCGTCGGGTGCCTCTTCGGCCGCTGCGCAGACCCGGCGGAACAGTCCGTCCGTCATCGTCAGATTGAGCCCGGCCCCAGTCGCCGCCAGGTCCGGCTTGAACCCCTCGACGAAATCCTCGTACCCGTAGGACGGGTGGAAGGTTGCCATGGTGAGGTGTGCGGCTTTGGCGTCGCCGGGCACCTTCGACAACTCTGCCAGCGCCGCCGCGCGTTCCTCCGGTGGCGCCTCGATCTGATCCCCTCGACCCGCCATCGCGAGCGCGACGCTGAGCGCCAGCCGGGTCTTTCCGGTGCCGGGCGGCCCTTGCAGCACGACCTGTCCCTTGTGGTCGAGCAGACTCTGCACCTCGCGTACGGAATCGGGTAGCTCGGCGTCAGTGCCGGCCACCGGCTCGGCGGCTTCGGCGAGTGCCGTCTTGCGACCATGTCGGATCTCCTGCCACAGGGTGGCGGGAACCTTGGCCAGGGTTTGCTGCCAGGCATGCCGCGGCGAGTCGAAGAACTGGGCATACGACGTGTCCCAGTCCACTCCCACGGTGTGCCGGTACTTCTCCACGTCCGGGGCGTAAGAATAGCCATCGGTGACGGTGCCCACGGCCAGCACCTCCGATTTACCCCGGTTGGCAATGATCAGATCGCCGGACTCCAGGTCGCGGAAGGCGAGCATCTGCCGAGCGAGCCGCAGATTCCCGCCGGTACTGCGCGGCCAGTACTGGTCCAGTGCTTCCTTGAGTTCCTGGTCGCTCTCGTACTGGCCTAGGCTGCCGACCTCGTCCCAGCCGATCCGTATGCGACGGTTCGAGAGACAGTCGTCCCAGAGCCCGGCCCGCTCCCCCGGCGCGATCTTCCAGATCACTCGGTCCTTCGGCCGCGGGTCGTGGAAGGAGTACAGGAACGCCATCACCTCGTGCAGGCGCCACCCCTCGAACTCCGGCGCCTTCCGTACGAGGTTCAGCAGCTCACGGTTGGCCCGCCAGGTTCGTACGCCCGAGGAGTACTGGTGTGGTCGGCCGCCCAGCAGCGCGGTGAAGTGGCGGACGTGTGAGGCGGAGAAGATCGGCAGGAAGTCGTCAGGAAAGTAGACCGCTAGGGCTTTGGTGGTCAGCGCCTGCCCGTACGAAAGCGACTCCAGGTCATCAATGCGCCCGTAATCCCCGTCAGTCGCCGCTGCGAAGGCGGTCACGAACTCGGTGCGGACCTCGGCCCAAGCCTCGTCCACGCTGAGCCCTCGCAGGGCGCTGGGCACGATCCGCCACTCACCTGTCCGGTGCTGAAACACGATGTGCTTGGCCGCGCTGCCGCCGCGGATACTGCCGAAGGTGTTGGTGCCGTACTCCAGCAGGCGGCAGAAGGAGTGCCGCGGGCCCCCGTAGGCCGCCGGTCCCAGCGCATACCGTTCCAGCCGCAGTTCGGGCCAGTTCGACAGCGGGAATTCCTCAAGAACCCGCTGCCTCTCCTGCTCCGCCGTGTCAGCGGACTTCCCGGCCGCCTCGCGGTTGAAGTTCGCGATGCGTCCCGCGAGACCGTCCCAGAAGTCCCCACCCTCAGCCATGCGCCCATTCTTACGCACTTCCCACGCCCGCTGCCTCGGCCTGTCCCTGTCAGGTGCGGCAATGGAACGCTGGGGGTTGGGCGACGACTCAGGTTTCGTTATCGACTTCCAGCTCGTGGAGCCGCTCTGCGATGTCCTCTGCCCATGACTGTGGCCAGCTGCACAGCTCGGTGGTTACCTCATCATCGAGGCCGTATGCGGCCAATTCGGCGTCGTCGATACAGCCGATGCGGGTGAGCCGGGCATGGAGGTCGTCGAGGCCGAAGAATCGCGGGCGTGGCGGTGGCCGAGTGTTTCCAACTCGGTGTGACTCCAGCGGTCCGCCGCAGCCCGGACGTCGGTCAGACCGCGTGCGAGCCCGCGGTCGGCCAGAGCGCGCACTTTGGTGCCGACCACGCCTTCGAGGGAGATCACCAGACCGTGTTCTGTCTCCAGAGTGCTTCTTTGTATCGCCGTCGCGCTGCCGAACTTGCAGTGAAGGCCGGAGCATTGGGTCGTCTGGATGTTCGACGGTCAGGAAGCCTGCCCCTACCCCGCTCCCGGCGCTCTTGCGATCCGTCATCACCTGCTCACCAGTGACGTCGGCGGCCCGCGTGCAGACGCAACCCCAAACACCCGCTCCGTGACGCCGCCGCGCGGTAGCGACGTCGACATGGCCAAGGTCGGCCCTCGCTGGGACGTCTTGCGTGCCCCCGCTGAGAGCCACCGGCTTACCGCCACAGCGCGATCCGTTCGACGGACGACGCTCGCTCGCCGCGGCGGCCGTCTCTGTGGGCTAAGGTAGGTAGACCGAACTACCTACTTTGGAGTGCGCGATGAGTGACACCGCCGAGGAGGAGACCCGACCCGTGAGGCGCCCCGCGGCCCGGGAACGGCTCCTGGCCGCCGCGGCGCGCCGCTTCTACGCCGATGGCGTGGCGGCGACCGGAATCGACACCATCACGACCGAAGCGGGCGTGGCGAAGAAGAGCCTGTACAACAACTTCTCCTCCAAGGCCGACCTGGTGCGGGCCTACCTGGAGGCGCGGCACGAGGAGTGGCGGTGCCTGTACCGGGCGCGGTTGGAGCAGGCCCAGGACCCGCGCGGCGGCGTCCTCGCGGTCTTCGACGCGTACGCCGATCACGCGGCGTTCGCCTACGAGCGCGGCTTCCGCGGGTGCGGCCTGCTGAACGCGGCCGCCGAGCTGCCCACCGGGGACGAGGGGCGGGCCGTGGTGCGCCGCCACAAGGAGGAAGTCGAGGCCCTGCTTACCGGCCACCTCGAGGAGCTGCTGCCCGAGCGCCCCGATCGAGCGCGCACGACGGCCGAGCACCTGGCGTTCCTGCTGGAAGGCGCGATGGCGCGCGCCGGTCTGGAGGGCGAGGACACCCGTCTGCGGCACGCCCGCGCGATGGCGGCGGACCTGCTGGACCGGCTGTGACGCGGCCCGGCGGCAACGCTGCCCGTTCGGTGGGCGCGGGATCCCTGTGCGTGCTCGCGGCGTCCGTGCTGTGGGGCACGACGGGTACCGCGGCGACGTTCGCCCCGGCCGTGGGACCGCTGGCCATCGGCGCCGTCGCGATGGGATTCGGCGGACTGCTCCAGGCCCTGGTGGCCGCTCCCGGAATCGCCCGCCAGGCCCCGGAGCTGCGCGCGCGGCTCAGCGTCGTGCTGCTGGGCGCGGTGGCGGTGGCGGTCTACCCGCTGGCGTTCTACAGCTCGATGCATCTCGCCGGAGTGGCGGTGGGAACGGTGATATCCATCGGTACCGCCCCGCTGGCCTCGGCCGTGATCGAGCGCATCGCGGACCGCCACCGCCTCACCCGCCGCTGGACGTTCGGCGCCGCCCTCGGCCTGACGGGCACCGTCATGCTGTGCGCGGCGGAGGCCGCGCGGACGCACGATGACCCCGGAACGGCCTCCGTGGGCGCCACCCTCCTCGGTGTGCTCTGGGCCTGATCGCCGGTGTGACGTACGCCCTCTACTCCTGGGCGGCCCACCGCCTGATCACCCACGGGATCGCCTCCCGCGCGGCGATGGGCACGATCTTCGGCCTGGGCGGCCTCCTGCTCGTACCCGTCCTCCTGACCACCGGCGCTCCGCTCACCAACTCCTGGCCGAACGCGGCCGTCGGCGCCTACATGGCGCTGGTCCCCATGTTCGTCGGCTACGTCCTCTTCGGCTGGGGCCTGGCGCACGTCCCCGCCAGCACGGCGACCACGCTTTCCCTGCTCGAACCAGCCGTAGCGGCCGTGCTCGCCGTACTGGTCGTAGGCGAACGCCTCCCCGCCTTCGGCTGGACCGGCATAGCCCTGGTCGTCGCCTCCCTGGCGGTCCTCACCGCCCCGACGCGCCCCGCCCCACGGCAGCAGCAAGCCGCTGCAATACCGCTGCAAGAGGCCGCAGCACGCCCCGCGGCGGCGCCAACACCCGAACGAGGCCGCTGAGCGACGCCCGGTGGCCTCACCGCCAAGCGCTGAGCAGTTCCTCAGGGCCGTACACCGCCTGAAGGCCGGAACAACCGACCCCGCTGCGGGAGACCGCCACGAGCGGTACCGGCTCGTCGGTGATCGCTGCCCGGTGCTTCTGCAACGCGGCCAGGTCGTGGCTGTCGAACGCGGAGTTCTCCAGCCACTTGATCGAGCCGAGGAAGAGCAACTGTTTGGCCACCGGCTGCCGGTCGGCGCCCACCAGGTCGATTTCGATGTCGTTGCTGCGGGTCCAGTACCCGCCGATCGCGGGGGCGGCGGGCAGGGACCCGTCCGGCAGGAGGCGGGCGAGGGATTCCCGGACAAGTGGCTCGATCGCGCGGCCACGCCAGCTCGTCCACCGCTCCTTGATCCGGCTCAGCGTGAGATCTCCCCGCATCCGCTCGATCTCCGCCATGTGCGGATCCAGAAACGCGAGCCAGAAGCGCAGGTAGGGGTCGGCCACCCGGTAGCGGCGTTCCTTCGACGGCCTCAGTGAGAGCGGCAGCTCGGCGGCCACGACCCGTTTCTCGGTCAGGACGTCAGTGGCTCGGGTGAGCGTGGTGTGGGCGATGCCGCCGGCCGCGCGAGCGATGTTGGTGAAGGCTCGCTCCCCGGAGCCGATGGCCCGCAGGACCTCCCTGCTCATCGCCTGCGGTGGAAACTCCGCGGCCAGTGAGCGCTCGGCGGAGACCAGCAGTGCCGAGATCGGGTTGTCCAGCGAGTGGCGGAGGAACTCCCAGACATCCGCTCCGGCCCGCCACTCGGCGCAGATCAGGGGGAGGCCCCCCGTGATCAGAGCGGCGTCGAACGCGGCTGCCGGTGACAGGTCGAGCATCTCGCCGATGTCGGCCGGGTTCAGCGGTCCCACGATCATTTCCCGGCCCCGCTGGTGAAAGGGACGGTCGTAGTCGTTCAGCGCCTCCATCATCGACAGATCGGACCCGACCAGGAGGAGAAGAACCGGCTTGCGGCTGAGCAGCCGGTCCCACGCCCGCTGGAGCATGCCCTCAAAGGCGTCGATGCGGTCCATGAGATACGGAACCTCGTCGATGACGACGACGCTGGGAGAGTCGTCGGGCAGGACCTCCGCAAGCAGCCTGAATGCCGCGTTCCACTGATCGGGGGTCTCCTCGTGGAACAACCCCCGCTCCGGCAGGGTGGACCTGGCGACGGCGTCGAGCAGCTCCGTCAGCTCGTCCTCCGCCGTGCCGCCCGCCGCGGTGAAGAAGAGGTACGGCGTCTCGGCGCGCTGGAGGAACTCCTCGACGAGACTGGACTTGCCCACCCGCCGTCTTCCCCGCATGAGGATGCACTGCCCCGGTTTCCCCGACCCGGCGGCATCCTGAACCGTCTGCAAGGCATTGCGGAGCACGTTCAGCTCGCGGTCCCGCCCGATGAAACGACGCACGGTAATTCTCCCAATAGCGATAGTATCGATGTAGATACTATCGCTATCGATACCAACATGCTCTCTTTTCGCGGCTGAGGGTGCGCACGGTCCGGCTCCCCGAGGTGGCGACGTACTCGAGGGTGATGGGTTCACCGGCATCGACGGCATGGGCGAGCTGACGGTACGCGCCCGCGACCGCGTGCGGTGTCGGCGATCAGGTACGACAGCGCCTGCGGCAGTGGCCTGGCGGCGACAGCGGCCAGGCCGGTCGCGATGTCGTCGGGGATACGGCCGGTATCCAGTGCCCGGCGGAGGCTGCCGGCGCTGAACCGCCACACCCATGCCGTGCCGCCGGTCTCCCGGTCGGCGACGGAGCCCAGGAGCGATGCCAGCCGCGCGGACGGCGTGCCGCGTTGCAGGAGCGGCAAGCAGGAACGAGATCCGATGCGTTGCGCGCTTCCGAGTACGGCCTTCAGCCAGTCAGGAGCTTCAGCATCCGCTCCGTATCGGAGAGGTCTTCGACCACCTCGGCAGCCCCGGCCGTCCGGAGCTCATCGGCGCTGGTACGTCCAGTCGCGACGCCGACCACGCGGACGCCTGCGCCCAGCCCACCCCGTACGTCGGCTGGCGTGTCCCCGACCAACACGGCGGACTCCGCGGTGAACTGGGCGCGCCCGAGGGCGGTACGCACCAGCTGCGCGCGCTCGTCCGCGTCTTCACCGAAGGCGCCGATGGTGAGGTCGACGTACGGTTCGAGGCCGAATGCCGCCAGCTTGACTTGCGCTGCGGGGCGGATGTTGCCGGTGACCACCGTCTGCACGATGCCGTCGCGCGTCGCCAGCGCTGAGAGCAACGACAACGCTCCGGGGAGTGCGTGCCCGCGCTCGCGGAACTCGGCGGCACGCCGCACGTGCGCCGCGCCGAGTGCCTGAGCGAAGCGCTCGAACAATGCGCGGTCGTGCGGCAGCCCGTGCAGCTCCAGCGTTTCCCGGAGAATGACAGGCTCGGTCGAGCCGTCGATCTTTGCCTGCTCCCGCATGGGTTGGCGGGTTACCTCCTCGAATGCTTCTGCCCACAGCTCCCGACCGACGCCGCGGGTATCTACGAGTGTGCGGTCGATGTCCCACAGCACGAGCAGCGACACTGACTCGCCTTCCGATCGTTGGATACCGGCCCCCATTGGTGACGCGCACCATACGCTGAATGGGGATACGTACGGAGGTAGGCATGGTCGCACCAGATCTGCCCATCGGCGACAGGATCAGGCACTACCGCGCCGAACGGCGGCAAGATGTCGTGGCCGGGCTCGTGGGCATCTCGCCGGACTACCTCTCGCAGATCGAACGCGGTCTGAAGATCCCTTCGTTACCCATTCTGTACGCCATCGCCCATGAGCTCGGCGTGCCCACCACCGCACTGCTCGCTGACACACCCGCGCCTAGCCGCGTGCCCCCGGGAACCACCGAGCCCGCGATCGTGCAGGCCCTGATGGGTTACGGACCGCCTCCCAGTACTCCTGCCGCGGCTCCTGCATCACTGCGGGAGCGCGTAGAGAGCGCGTAGAGAGCTTGGCAGAGCAGCCCAACGCGGTTCACGGACATGGTCGGTGTGCTCCCCGACCTGATCGCTGAGACCGAGCACGCAGCTCGGGCCCACCGTTCGACCGATGGCGCCGGCGCGCGTCGCGATGTCATGCGCGTGACGGCCGACCTGTACTTCCTGCTGCGGTCGTACCTGCGGCGTACCGGGCGCATCGACTTGTCGATGATGGCCGCTGATCGGGCCGTACGAGCCGCCGAGGAAGCAGACGACCCACTGCGCGTAGCCGCCGCTCAGTGGAACCTGGGACACGTCCTGCTGGCCGCCCGGGAACCGGATGGTGCCGAGCAGGTCGCGCTGCGTGCGGTTGAGGAACTGAGCCGTGCGCGGTTGCCGGACCCGGAACGGATCGCGATGTCGGGTGCGCTCCAACTGGTCGCCGTTATGGCGGAGGCCCGACGCCGTGAGTGGTCTGCGGCGCGGGTACGTCAACGTACGCACGCTCGTCCAGCAGCTCGACGCGTCGGCGAGGGCAACATCATGTGGACCGTCTTCGGGCCGACCAACGTGGACCTGCACGAGGTCAGCATCGAAATGGAGGCAGGTGATACGAACGAGGCACTGCATGTCGCGGACGAGGTCGACACCAGCAGCTTGCCCTCGATGGAGCGGAGCTTCACCTTCAACTTGGAGGTTGCCCGCTGCCACAACCTGCGCCGCGAGGATGCCGCAGTGCTCCTGAGCTTGCTGGAACTGGAGGACCTGGCGCCCGAGGACCTGGCGCGCACGGCCCTGGCAAGGGAACTCATGCTCACGGTCGTCCGGCGTGGCCGAACGACGCACGCACGGCAGGCGGAGAAATTGGCCGAGCGGGTCGGAGTCTTCTAACCGGCTGACCGGCGAGCTTGTGGTTCGCCCGAACTGACAGCTCGGATGAACAACCCTCGGCGCTCCTACGGTCGGTCATCACCTGGTCACCGATGACGCCGGGAGACCCCGTGCAGACCCACCCCACAACGCCAGCTCCATGGACGCCGCCGCGCGGCAGCGACGTCGAGATAATCAAGGTCGGCCTGTACTGGGACGTCCTGCGCGCCCCCGCTGAGCTCGGTGAACGGGCACTGGAGTTACTCGGCGACGCGTCCGGGGCCGTTATTGCCGACTACGGCCTGATGTACTGGCTCATCCCGAGCGGCCACGCCCAGAACTGGCGACCTCTCCAGACGGGGATTCACGCCCTGGGCGCGCACGGCGCCGAGGTCACGTACGTCGGCGTACCGCCTGTCGACTGGAGGGGTGGTCCGCGCCTGCACTGGCGCGTTCCGGTGGGCCCTGACCGGTACCTGACCGACCCCGGACGGCTCCGCGAGGCGCTGGTGCAGTCAATTGCCGCTGAGTCCGTCGAGGGGGCGGCGGCCCGGTGAGCGTTCAGGTCTGTGCCCGTTGCCAAACGACCACCAGGCATCCGGCCGTGGTCGCGATCGGGCACGGCGCGAGCGCAGGCGGCGGCACGGTCTACGCCTGCCCCGACTGCGCGCCCACGTTCCTGCGGCAGCACGATCCGTTCGACGGGACGATCCTCGCCCACCGCGACACGCAGCCGGGCTCCGCAGGTCCCGACCGAGACCAAAAATGAGACTACGAACGCCGAAGGGCCCCACCGCGTGCGGTGGGGCCCTTCGACGTATTGCCCGGTGAAGGCAATGGCGGAGGATACGAGATTCGAACTCGTGAGGGGTTGCCCCCAACACGCTTTCCAAGCGTGCGCCCTAGGCCTCTAGGCGAATCCTCCGCTGGAGACTCTACAAGACGATCGGGAGTGCTCGCGAACTCGTTCCCACCCCGTTCTATCCGCTAGGGTGGGGGCCAGCCCCTCACGTGGCGCTATCTCACCGAACTCCCCCAGGGCCGGAAGGCAGCAAGGGTAAGTGGGCTCTGGCGGGTGCGTGGGGGGCCCTTTCGTTTGTGGGGGCGTTGTGGGGCGGGGACCCGGGCGGCGTCCGGATGTCGGTGGGCCCCGATATCGTCGTAAGCGTGTCGTCCCTCGCGCTGTACCGCCGCTACCGCCCCGAGACCTTCGCGGAGGTCATCGGGCAGGAGCATGTCACCGATCCGCTGCAGCAGGCGCTGCGCAACAACCGGGTCAACCACGCGTATCTGTTCAGTGGTCCGCGCGGCTGTGGCAAGACGACCAGTGCGCGCATCCTGGCCCGCTGTCTGAACTGTGAGAAGGGCCCCACTCCGGCGCCGTGCGGGGAGTGCCAGTCCTGCCAGGACCTCGCGCGGAACGGGCCAGGGTCGATCGATGTGATCGAGATCGACGCCGCGTCCCACGGTGGTGTGGACGACGCGCGGGAGCTGAGGGAGAAGGCGTTCTTCGGGCCCGCGTCGAGCCGTTACAAGATCTACATCATCGACGAGGCCCACATGGTCACCTCGGCGGGGTTCAACGCCCTGCTGAAGGTGGTCGAGGAGCCGCCGGAGCATCTGAAGTTCATCTTCGCGACCACCGAGCCGGAGAAGGTCATCGGCACCATCCGGTCGCGTACCCACCACTATCCGTTCCGGCTGGTGCCGCCGGGGACGCTCCGCGAATATCTGGGCGAGGTCTGCGGGCGCGAGGAAATCCCCGTCGAGGACGGGGTGCTGCCGCTGGTGGTGCGGGCGGGCGCCGGGTCCGTCCGGGACTCGATGTCGGTCATGGACCAGCTGCTCGCGGGCGCGAGCGACGACGGCGTGACGTACGCCATGGCCACCTCGCTGCTCGGTTATACGGACGGCTCGCTGCTCGACGCGATCGTGGACGCGTTCGCGGCGACGGACGGCGCGGCGGCCTTCGAGGTCGTGAACCGGGTGATCGAGGGCGGCAACGACCCCCGGCGCTTCGTCGCCGACCTGCTGGAGCGGCTGCGCGACCTGGTGATCCTCGCCGCCGTGCCGGACGCGGCGGACAAGGGGCTGATCGACGCCCCGGCCGATGTGGTCGAGCGGATGCAGGCGCAGGCGTCGGTCTTCGGCGGTGCCGAGCTGAGCCGGGCGGCCGATCTCGTCAACGAGGGGCTGACGGAGATGCGCGGCGCCACCTCGCCGCGGTTGCAGCTGGAGCTGATCTGCGCGCGGGTGCTGCTGCCCGCCGCCTTCGACGACGAGCGGTCGGTGCAGTCGCGGCTGGAGCGGCTGGAGCGGGGCGCCCTGGCGGGCGGCCTGGGCGGTGGCGTCGGCGGTGGTGGTGGCGGCGTAGCTGCTGGGCCCGGGCCTGCTGTGGGGTACGTACCGGGGCCCGAGGCCCACGTCCCGGCCGGGCCTTCCGGCCCGGCGGCCGCCCGCGCGGCGATGGGTGGCGGGCGTGGACCGGGCGGGGGTGCGCCCGGGGCGCCTGGGGCCCCGGGGGCTCCTGGGGAGCAGACCGGCGGGCAGGATGAGGGTCCGGCCCCCGGGTACGACGCTTCCGGCGGGGGCGCGGGAAGCGACAGCGGCGGCCAGCGGCCGGGTGCCTGGCCCGGAGGTGCGCAGCCTGCGGCGGATGGTGGACCGGCCGGAGACGGCGGCAGTACGGACAATGCGGGCAGCGGCGGTACGGACAGCGGGGCGCGGCGGCCCGGCGCCTGGCCTGGCGCGGGCGGAGGCGGCGGCGGTGCGTCCGGGCAGGCGGCGCCGCAGGGCGGCGGGCAGCGGCCCGGGGCCTGGCCGACCAGCGCGCAGCCCGGTGCGGGCGGCGGTGGGCAGCAGCCCGGCGGTTCGCCCGCGGCGGGCGGTGGGCAGCGGCCGGGGGCCTGGCCCACGGCCTCCGCGCCGGGGTCCGGGGCTCCCGCGCCCGCACCCGCACCTGCGCCCGCGGCCGGGCAGGCGCGTCCCGCCGGTGGGCCCGGCCAGCCTCAGCCGACTCCGGGCATGGCGCAGGGCGCCATGCAGGTGCGGCAGATGTGGCCGGACATCCTGGAGGCGGTCAAGAACCGCCGCCGCTTCACCTGGATCCTGCTGAGCCAGAACGCCACGGTCTCCGGCTTCGACGGCACGACCCTCCAGATCGGGTTCCCCAACGCGGGCGCCCGTGACAGCTTCGCCAACGGCGGCAGCGAGGACATCCTGCGGCAGGCCCTCAACGACGCGATCGGCGTGCAGTGGCGCATCGAGGCGATCGTCGATCCTTCCGGAGGACAGGGCCCGCCAGCCGGTCCGGGCGGGTCCGGGCCGGGAGCGTCCGGCGGTCCCGGCGGCTTCGGCGGAGGCGGAAGCGGCGGCTTCGGCGGCGGCGGAGGCGGCGGCGGAGGCGGCGGAAACGCAGGCGGCGGCTTCGGCGGAGGCGGCGGTCAGCCCGCCCCGCGGCAGCCCGCGCCCACGCCCCCACCCGCCCCGGCACCGTCGGCCCCGGCCCCCGCGCCCGCCGACGCGGGGCCGCCCCCCGAGGCGTCCGCGTACCGGGAGCCCGAGCCTCCGCCCATCTCGCCGGAGGACGACATGCCGGCCGAGGACGACCCGGATCTGGACGAGACCGCGCTGAGCGGGCACGACCTGATCGTGCGCGAGCTGGGCGCCACGGTCATCGAAGAGATCGCGAACGAGTAGAGCGGGTAGAGCGGGTAGAGCGAGCGGAACGAGTAGGACGAGGAGAACCGCGGAGGCCGTACGGCGTAGGGGGCGGGCCCCGGCCGGGCGCGGCCGTCTCCTCCGTACGGCGTAGGGCAAGGCGCCGTGGGAGCACGTAGGCTCGGGCTATCGAAGAGAACCGCAGTCGACAGCCAGGAGCGATCTCGTGATTCCCGGTGGTGGCCAGCCTGACATGCAGCAGTTGTTGCAGCAGGCGCAGAAGATGCAGCAGGACCTCGCCGCGGCCCAGGAGGAGCTGGCCCGTACCCCCGTCGAGGGGTCCTCGGGTGGTGGGCTGGTGAAGGCGACCGTGACCGGTGCCGGTGAGCTTCAGGGTCTGGTGATCGACCCGAAGGCGGTGGACCCGGAGGACACCGAGACCCTTGCGGACCTGGTCGTCGCGGCCGTCCGCGACGCGAACCATGTGGCGCAGGAGCTTCAGCAGACGAAGCTCGGCCCGCTGGCGCAGGGACTGGGTGGGATGCCGGGGCTGCCTTTCTGAGGCCGTAGGCCCGAGACTGAAGACCGTTCGACGGGGCCTGTGTCCCGTTTCGAGCGGCGCAACCGAATATTCAGATGAAGTACAGCCACCGCGCGGCGGCGCGAGATTGGATGCAGGCGTGTACGAGGGCGTGGTCCAGGACCTCATCGACGAGTTGGGCAGGCTGCCCGGCGTCGGTCCCAAGAGCGCGCAGCGGATCGCCTTCCACATCCTCCAGTCCGAGCCCACCGACGTCCGCCGCCTCGCTCACGCGCTGACCGAGGTCAAGGAGAAGGTGCGGTTCTGCGCGGTGTGCGGAAACGTCGCCGAGGCCGAGCAGTGCCGGGTCTGCCAGGACCCGCGCCGCGACCCCGCGGTCATCTGCGTGGTCGAGGAGCCCAAGGACGTTGTCGCGATCGAGCGGACCCGCGAGTTCCGCGGCCGCTATCACGTACTCGGCGGGGCGATCAGCCCCATCGAGGGCGTGGGCCCGGACGATCTGCGGATCAGGGAGCTGCTGGCCCGGCTCGCGGACGGCACGGTCACGGAGCTGATCCTGGCCACCGATCCGAATCTGGAGGGTGAGGCCACCGCCACGTACCTCGCGCGCATGATCAAGCCCATGGGGCTGAAGGTCACGCGCCTGGCCAGTGGTCTTCCCGTCGGGGGGGACCTGGAGTATGCCGACGAGGTCACGCTGGGTCGTGCCTTCGAAGGGAGAAGACTTCTCGATGTCTGACGCAACGTTGCACGACGCCCACCCGGACCCGGACGACTTCTCGGTCCAGATCGCCGACCAGATCGAGAGCTTCATCGTCGCGGTCACCGAGGTCGCCAAGGGCGACGAACCGAACAGCGCCGTGCCGTTCCTGCTGCTCGAGCTCTCCCAGCTGATCCTCGCCGGCGGGCGGCTCGGCGCACACGAGGACTTCGTACCGGACGAGCGGTACGAGCCGGACGCCGGTCCCGAGCCGGACGTCGACGAGCTGCGGGAACGGTTCGCCCGGCTGCTGGAGCCGGTCGACGTCTACTCGGAGGTGTTCGACCCGTACGTACCGCGCAGTGAGCCCGTCCCCTGCCGCATCTCCGACGATCTCGCCCTGATCATCACGGATCTGCGGCATGGCATGGCGCACTACCGCGAGGGCCGGATCAACGAGGCGCTGTGGTGGTGGCAGTTCTCGTACCTCTCCAACTGGGGTACGACCGCTTCCGCCGCCCTGCGCGCGCTCCAGTCGCTCGTCGCCCACGTCCGGCTGGACAGCCCGCTGGACGAGCTGGACGGGCTGGACACGGACAGTAGCGCGGGCGGTGACGAGGCGCTGGCGGAGGAGGCCGGCCGGGTCATGGCGGCGGAGATCGCGGAGCCGCTGGGACTGCGCTCCCTGCGCCCCTGAGAGCCGACCCGGAGGTCCGGGCGCCACCCGTGCGCCCTGTGAGCTGGGTTACGTTCCCGTGTGCTTCGCCCGGAAGCGGGCAGGGTTCGTCGCTGAACGAGTGGTACGGGATGCCAGGAGTATCCGCGGTACGGGGACGTTGTGCCGCATGATCCCCCTGGTCCGCCCGGGTCCGTCTGGTCCGACCTGGTCGGGTGGTGAGGCGTGTGTCTCGCTATCTGATATTGGGAGGGCACTTTCCGGCCGCTCGCTAAACTGAGCCGACCGCATTATTGAGATCTGCGAGGAGCGCACGTGGGCCTTGTCGTGCAGAAGTACGGAGGCTCCTCCGTTGCCGATGCCGAGGGCATCAAGCGGGTCGCCAAGCGAATCGTGGAAGCCAAGAAGAACGGCCACCAGGTGGTCGTCGTGGTTTCCGCGATGGGCGACACGACGGACGAGCTGATCGATCTCGCCGAGCAGGTATCCCCGATTCCTACTGGGCGCGAGTTCGACATGCTGCTGACCGCGGGAGAGCGAATCTCCATGGCGTTGCTGGCCATGGCGATCAAAGACCTCGGTCACGAGGCGCTGTCGTTCACCGGCAGCCAGGCAGGAGTCATCACCGACGCGGTCCACAACAAAGCGCGGATCATCGATGTCACGCCGGGGCGCATCCGCGATGCGCTCGAGCTGGGCGCCGTCGCGATCGTCGCGGGCTTCCAGGGCGTGTCCCAGGAGAGCAAGGACATCACCACCCTCGGCCGGGGCGGCTCGGACACCACCGCGGTGGCCCTGGCGGCGGCCCTGGAGGCCGAGGTGTGCGAGATCTACACCGACGTGGACGGAGTGTTCACCTCCGACCCGCGCGTGGTGAAGAAGGCTCGCAAGATCAACGAAATCCCGTACGAGGACATGCTGGAGCTCGCCGCGAGCGGCTCCAAGGTGCTGCATCTGCGCTGCGTGGAGTACGCGCGCCGTTACAACATCCCCATCCACGTACGGTCGTCGTTCTCCGGCCATCAGGGCACCTGGGTGCGCAATCGGCAGGAAGCGGGAGAAGGAGAAGAAGGCATGGAGCAGGCGATCATCTCCGGGGTCGCACACGACACGTCCGAGGCCAAGGTCACGGTCGTCGGGGTGCCGGACAAGCCGGGTGAGGCCGCGGCCATCTTCCGCACGATCTCGGACGCCGAGATCAACATCGACATGGTGGTGCAGAACGTCTCCGCCGCGTCGACCGGGCTGACCGACATCTCGGTCACGCTGCCCAAGACGGACGGTCACCGGGCGATGGAGGCGCTGACCAAGGCGAAGCCGCAGATCGGCTTCGACTCGCTGCGCTACGACGACCAGATCGCCAAGATCTCGCTGATCGGCGCCGGGATGCGGACCAACCCGGGCGTGACCGCGACCTTCTTCGAGGCGCTGTCGAACGCCGGGGTCAACATCGAGCTGATCTCGACCTCCGAGATCCGCATCTCGGTCGTCACTCGCGCCGATGACGTGAAGGACGCGGTCCGCGCCGTGCACAGCGCGTTCGGGCTGGACAGCGACAGCGTCGAGGCGGTCGTGTACGGAGGGACCGGCCGATGACGCGGGCCGGCGGCGCCGGTGGCCGGAAGCCGACGCTTGCCGTCGTCGGTGCGACCGGCGCCGTCGGCACTGTCATGCTCTCGATCCTGTCCGAGCGGGCCGATGTGTGGGGCGAGATCCGGCTGATCGCCTCCCCGCGCTCGGCCGGGCGGAAGCTGACCCTCCGGGGCGAGCAGGTCGAGGTCGTCGCGCTGCGCGAGGAGGCGTTCGAGGGCGTCGACGTCGCGATGTTCGACGTCCCGGACGAGGTCTCGGCGCAGTGGGCGCCGATCGCGGCGAGCAAGGGCGCGGTCGTCGTGGACAACTCCGGCGCCTTCCGGATGGACCCGGATGTGCCGCTGGTCGTGCCCGAGGTGAACGCGCACGCGGCGCGCGTCCGGCCGCGCGGCATCATCGCCAACCCGAACTGCACCACGCTGTCGATGATCGTCGCGATGGGCGCGCTGCACGCCGAGTTCGGGCTGAGCGAGTTGATCGTCTCCTCGTACCAGGCGGTCTCCGGCGCGGGCAAGGAGGGCATCGACGCCCTGCGCGAGCAGATCGCGCTGGTGGCCGGTACGGAGCTGGGTACGCACCCGGGCGACGTACGGCGGGCGGTCGGCGAGACCGGGCCCTTCCCGGCGCCGATGGCGCTCAACGTGGTGCCGTTCGCGGGCTCGCTCAAGGAGGACGGCTGGTCCTCGGAGGAGCTGAAGGTACGGAACGAGTCCCGCAAGATCCTGGGGCTGCCGGACCTGCGGGTCACCGCGACCTGTGTGCGCGTGCCCGTGATCACCACCCACTCGCTGGCCGTGCACGCACGGTTCGAGAACGAGGTGACGGTCGAGGCGGCCCACGAGATCCTGGCCGGTGCGCCGGGTGTGGTGCTGTGCGACAACCCGGCGGAGGGTGAGTACCCGACGCCCGCCGATGTCGTGGGCACCGATCCGACGTGGGTCGGCCGGGTGCGGCGCTCGCTGGACGACCCGAAGGCGCTCGAACTCTTCGTGTGCGGCGACAACCTCCGCAAGGGCGCGGCGCTCAACACCGCGCAGATCGGGGAGGTCATCGCGGCGGAGCTGACCGCCGCGTAGTGCCCCGCGAATAGTGCATCGCACGAGGTGCGCACCCCGGATAATGTGAATATCCTGTGATCTGGTCAATGGCCTGGACCAGTTGGTCCGGGGTCGATGACCCGTCCGACGAACCGCTCCCCGCTTGCTGCAACCGACAGCGAGCGGGGAGCGTCTTTCTGGTCGCCCACCCGTGGGCGCTGTGAAAACTGGGCATTGGGGAGAGTTGGGGCGCATGGGGGGATCTGGTGCAGCGTCAAAAGCGGTGCCTCGCGCGTACAACCCTGACGGGGGACAGCGTGTCCAACAGACGTGGCAGAGGTATTCGGCATCGCAACGGTTCCAGGGCGCGGCGGCGCGGCAGTGCGGCCCCCGCGTCCGCGCACATCAGGCGGCATGCCGGTGATCGCGCCATGGTCGACCGCCCGCCCTGCACCCCTCGCGGCGGGGCGCGAGGACGCTGACGACGCGATGGCGATGGCAGCGGGGACCACAGTCGATCACCTCACCGAGACCTACCGCGCCCACTACCGGTCGCTGCTCGGGCTCGCGGCGCTCCTCCTCGACGACACCGCGTCCTGCGAGGACGTGGTGCAGGAGGCGTTCATCCGCGTGCACTCGGCGCGCAAGAGAGTCCGCGACCCGGAGAAGACCCTCGCCTATCTGCGGCAGACGGTCGTCAACCTCTCCCGCTCGGCGCTGCGCCGCCGCATCCTGGGGCTGAAGCTGCTCTCCAAGCCGATGCCCGATATGGCCAGTGCCGAGGAAGGCGCGTACGACCAGCTGGAGCGCGACCAATTGATCAAGGCGATGAAGGGCCTCCAGCGCCGCCAGCGCGAGGTGCTCGTGCTGCGCTACTTCGCCGATATGACCGAGGCCCAGGTGGCCGAGACGCTGGGCATATCGCTCGGCTCGGTCAAGGCGTACGGCTCGCGCGGCATCGCGGCGCTCCGCGTCGCCATGGAGGCTCCCGCATGAACCACGAGAACGACACGCCGGGCCCGGAGGACCCCGACCGCAGGGGCGACCGCGAGCCGCTGGAGGCCGCTCCCGACGGAGCGACGCCGGACGGCGCGGGTTCGGACAACGCGGACGCGGGCGCCGCGGGCGCGGACGGCAAGGGTTCGGACGACGCGGACACGGGCGCCGCGGGCGCGGACGGCACCGGCGCGGACGACGCGGGGGACGTACGCCGCGCGGCTGACATCGACGAGCAGGCGCTACGGCGGATGCTGCACTACGCGGTGGAGGAACTGGAGCCGCCTCCGCACGCCCTGGAGCATCTGCGGCGCGCCGTGCCCGCCCGCCGGGCGCGCCGCCGCCAGGCCCTCGTCGGGGCCGTGGCCGCGGTGGTGCTCGGCGGTGCGGCGCTGCCCGCCCTGGTGCACGTCACCTCCGCGAGCAACGCCTCGAACGACCGCCCGGCCAACGCGGCCAGCAGCCACCGCACCCCTCAGGGCGGCGACAGCAGCGGGCGCGGCGAGGGCAGCGGCGGCAAGGACCCCGACGGGCCCTCCGACAAGGCCCGGACGGATGACCACGGCGACAAGGGCAAGGACGGCAAGAAGGACGCGGACAAGCCGTCCAAGGGCGCCCAGGGCGGAGACTCGGGCGGCACCGCCCCCGACCCCTCCAGCACGCTGAACGCCACCTCGCCCACCTGCTCCCGCACCCAGCTCGGCGGCAACGGCGGGTCGGCCGGTACGGCGGACGCCGAGGGCCGGATCTACGGATCATTCCGCGTGGTGAACACCTCCGGTCAGGCCTGCATGGTCGAGGGTGACGGCCGGTTCGGCGTGGCCGCGCAGGGCTCGGCGGACCCCGGGAAGGTCTTCTTCGTCGACCACACCGCGGGGGACGCGGCCGGCGGGCTGCCCGACCCGGCCACCGAGCCGGGCACGCTGATCCTCCAGCCGGGCCAGGCGTACGAGGTCCGGTTCGCCTGGATCCCGGCGTCGGGCGGCGGCCCCAGCGGATGCCCCAGCTCCGGCGACGGCACGCCGACCGCCAGCCCCACCCCGGATGCCGGTGGCCCGGCGGACCAGCCCGGCTCGGGCGACCCGAGCGGCTCCCCGGGCGGCGGCGGTGGCGAGCAGCCTGCCGCGAGCGTCCAGGTCAGCTATACGCCGGAGGCGGGCGAGCCCGCGGTCGGCAGCGTGACCCTGAGCGGTGCCTGCGCGGGGACGGTCTACGGCACCGGCCTGCTGGCCTCCTCCTGAGCCCCCTCGCGGGGCCTCTCCCGGACCGTCTCCCCGGCGCCCTCCCGGGGCCGTCTCCCCGGCGCCCTCCCGGCCCTCGTCCCGGTGCCCCGCCCGGTCCTCGCGGCGGCGTGATGCCGGGGCCCGCCGCCGGGGGCCCGCCATGGGGCCCGTACCGTGGGGGTGTGTATCGGTTTCTGCTGACACCCCGCTGGTGAGTGATCAACGTGTTCACCGTGGTGGCGATCCCGTTCTGCCTCTTCATGGGCAGCTGGCAGCTCAGCCGCTTCGAGACGCGCATCGACACCCACGAGCAGCAGCAGGAGGATGCGTCCGGCGCCGAGAAGGCCGCGGCGAAGCCGCTGCGCGACCTGCTGCCGGTCACCACGGAGACCTCAGGGCGGCGGGCGACCGCCACCGGCCGGTATGACACCGAACACCAACTCCTCGTTCCCGACCGGCGGCTCGGCGACCGGACCGGCTTCTACGTACTGACGCTGCTGCGCACCGACGGGGGCAAGGCGCTGCCCGTCGTCCGCGGCTGGCTGCCCGGGGACGCCTCCTCCAAGGCCGACACCGCCAAGGTGCCCGCGCCGCCGTCCGGCCGGGTGACGGTCACCGGGGCGCTCCAGGCGACCGAGCACGAGGGCAGCGGCGGGGTGACCGCGAGCGGCGCCCTGCCGCGCGGTCAGCTGGGCATGATCAGCGACGCCTCGCTGGTCAATCTGGTGCCGTACTCGGTGTACGACGCGTGGATCACCTCCTCCCAGGCGCCCGGGGCCCTGCGGCCGGTGCCCCCCGTCGTGGCGGAGGGCACCGGGCTGGACCTCAAGGCGTTCCAGAACCTCGGCTACACCGGTGAGTGGTTCGTCTTCGCGGGCTTCGTGGTCTTCATGTGGTTCCGGCTCTTCCGGCGCGAGGTCGAGGCCGCCCGCGACCTCGCGCTGGGCCTCACTCCGGAAGGGCCCGCTGCTCCTCCGTCCGGTCCGCGGCCGGACCGCGCCCCGGACCCGGAAGACTCAGATGACGCTGAGCGAAATCGATCTCCAAGCGCAACTGCTTGATCCGCTCCTCGACCACGAGCGAGCCGTGCCCCGCGTCGTAGCGGTACACCTCGTGCGGGGCGCCGCGCTGCTGTAGCCGCTCCACGTAGTTGTCGATCTGCCGTATCGGACAGCGCGGGTCGTTCACCCCGGCCGAGATGTAGACCGGCGCCCGCACCTGGTCCACGTAGGTCAGCGGGGAGGACGCCTCGAAGCGCTCCGGCACCTCCTCCGGGGTGCCCCCGAGGAGCGTGCGGTCCATCGCCTTCAGGGCCTCCATCTCGTCGTGGTAGGCCGTCACATAGTCCGCGACCGGGACCGCGGCCAGGCCCAGCGCCCAGGCTTCGGGCTGGGTGCCCAGGCCCAGGAGCGTCAGATAGCCGCCCCAGGAGCCGCCGGACAGCACCAGCCGCTCGGGGTCGGCCAGCCCCGAGGCCACCGCCCACTCCCGGACCGCCGCGATGTCCTCCAGCTCGATCAGCCCGACCCGGTGCTTCAGCGCGTCCGTCCAGGCCCGCCCGTACCCGGTCGAGCCGCGGTAGTTGACCCGGACGACGGCGAAACCGTGGTCGACCCAGGCCGCCGGGCCCGCCGCGAACGAGTCGCTGTCGTGCCAGGTCGGCCCGCCGTGGATGTCGAAGACGGTGGGGAAGGGGCCCTCGCCCTCGGGCTTCTGCACCAGCGCGTGCACCCGCCCGCCCGGTCCGTCCACCCAGGCGTCGCTCACCGGCACCGACACGGGGGCCTTGAACCCTGGCGGGTCGAGTACGGCCCGCCCGCTCGTCGACCGCACCTGCGGCGGCTGCTCGGCCGAGGACCACAGGAACTCGATCGCGCCGTCCGGCCGCGCGCCCGCGCCCCCGATCGACCCGGCCGGGGTCTCGACGCGGGTCAGCTCACCGGAGGCCAGCTCATACCGCCACAGCTCGCCGCGCGCCTGGTGGTCGTGGGCGATCAGCAGCGCCGAGCCGTCCGGGAACCAGTCCGCGCCGACATCGCCCGGCAGATCGATGGCCAGAGCCGTCTCCACCCCGGTCAGCGGATCCCACACCATCGGCTCCCACCGGCCCCGCCGCTGGTGCCCGACCAGCAGCCGGGTGTCCCCGGCGACCGGTGCGAAGCCCATGACGGACAGGCCCAGCTCCTCGGTGCCGCCCTTGGTGTCGTCCAGCTCCGCGACCGCCGTCCCGTCCAGCCGGACGACCCGGATCACCGAGTGCATGGCGTCGCCGTGCTCGGTGTGCTCGACCGCGATCAGCGTCCCGTCGTGCGACAGGTCGCCCACTCCGGCCGACTCCCGGTGCCGGTAGATCTCCCGGGGCTCGGACCCCGGCGCCACCACATGGATCGTCGAGCCCTCCTCGTCCGTGGACCGGCCGACGACCGCCGTGCCGTCCCGGCCGAGCGCGAGACCCGCCGGATAGGAGGGTTCGAGGCCGGGCGCCGCGGGCTCGTCCGCCCCCGACGCCTCCCCGGACTCGCCGCCGTCGGCGCCTGCCCCGTCGGCACCGTCGGCGCCGTCGAAGGGCTGGCGCAGCCACACCCCGAACTCGTCACCATCGGTATCCGAGAACCACCAGATCCACCGGCCGTCCGGGGTCAGCACCCCGTCCGTCGTCCCGTTCGGCCGGTCCGTCACCTGCCGCTGCGCGCCGGTCGCGCGATCCCATGCGTACAGCTCGTATGTGCCCGTGGCGTTCGAGACGAACAGCGACCGGTCCGGGGCGTCCTCCGCCCACTCCGGCAACCCCACTCGCGGTGCCCGAAACCGCTTTTCCCAGTCCGGCATGGACTCCGTGCTCTCAGTCATGACCCCATTCTGCGCCGCACCCCGACATCCGCGCTGGCGTCCCCTCGCGCCTGTGGATAACGTTCCCGGCGGGCATGGACAGATGGGCCGTAACGGAGGGGGCGACGATGGGCGACATAGCCGCGACCGTGGAGACATATTGGGCCACGGCCCAGGCCAGGGACTGGAGGGCGTTCGGCGCGACGCTCGCCGACGACGTCTGCTACGAGCTTCCACAGACCCGGGAGCGGGTGGTCGGCCGGGACGGCGTGGTCCGCTTCAACGCCGAGCAGCTCGGCGAGTGGAGCCTGGAGGTCGAGCGCGTGGTGGCCGACGCCACCCAGGCTGTCTCCTGGGTCCGGTTCAGCGACGAGGAGGAGGAGACGCAGGGCATCAGCTTCTTCACCTCGGCTCCGGACGGCAAGATCCAGACCATCACCGACTTCTGGCCCCGTGCGGAGGAGCCGCCGGCCGGGCGTGAGCAACTGACCGAGCGCTTCTGACGGATCCCCACCCAGCAAGTCCCACCCAGCAAGTCCCGCCCCGTCAGGTCCCCACCTGACAGGCCCCCATCTCCCCGTATTCACCCCGTGATTCCCCGCCCTCGCCCCCTTCTCTCCCCGTCCCCTCCGCCCCTCCGGTGAGTTCCCTCCGGCGCTCGCCTAGCGCAGCGTCACCGGCAGCGCGTCGACGCCGTAAACGATGGACAGCTTCCGGTACTTGAGCTTGTCCGCGTCCACGGCCAGCCGCATCTCCGGGAAACGCCGGACCAGCGCGGGATAGGCTGCCCGGAGTTCCATCTTGGCCAGTTCGGCGCCGATGCAGCGGTGAATGCCGTGGCCGAAGGCCAGATGGGACGCCGTCTGCCGGTGCGGGTCGACCCGCTCCATGTCCGGGCCCAGCTTCTCGTCGCGATTCGCGCCGCTCAGCGAGCACAGCACCAGATCGCCCGCGGATATCTTCGTGCCCGCTATCTCCATGTCCTCGCGGGCGAACCGCGGGAACGCCACCTGGACGACGGAGAGATAACGCAGCAGCTCATCCACGAAACGGTCGACGACGTCTTCTTGGTCGCGTACCGCCGCGAACTGTTCGGGGGCCTGGAGCAGGACGAGCGTGCCCAGCGCCAGCATGCTCGCGGTGGTTTCCAGACCGCCGGTCAGCACCCCGTCGGCCAGCCCCGCCAGCTCCTGGTCGTCGATTTCGTCGCCGTGCTCCTTCACCAGCATGCCGAGCAGTCCGTCACCTGGTGATTCACGCTGCTTGCGGACGATTCCATGGAGATACGTCAGCGAGTCCGACATGGCGCCGAGGGACGCGTTCGCGCCGCCGAACAGATCGAATCGCGCCGTGCTGTACCGCTGGAAGTCATCGCGGTCCTCGTACGGAACGCCGAGCAGTTCGCAGATGACGAGGGCCGGAATGGGGAGCGCGAACATCTCCACCAGGTCGACCGGCCCTTCGGCCGCGGCCATCTCGTCCAGCCGCTCCTCCACGATGGCGTGGATGCGCGGGGTGAGCCTGCTGAGCCGCCGCATGGTGAATTCGGGCGTCAGCAGCCGTCGCAGTCTCGTATGCGTCGGTGGATCGCTGAAACCGAGGCCGCCGGGATGCTGCTGTTCGGCGACGCCGACTGCCTTCTCGGCCAGGTTGGTGAAGTCGGAGCTGAACCCCTTCGCCTTTCCGAGTACCGCCTTGGTCTCGTCATAGCCGGTGACGAGCCAGCCATTGATCCCGAAAGGGAGCCAAATCTTGCTGATGGGTTCCTTTGCCCGGGTTTTGGAGAGATCGGCCACGGGGTCGAGTCCGTCGCGCTTCAGTGGTGCCAGCGTGGCATCCGGAAGAAACGACATCTTGGACAGATCGAACCCGTTCTTCTGAATCTTCGTGAAGTACTTGCGGCCCAGCCACGTGACGATGTTCGAGCGGAGATTCGACATGGGCGCAATACTGCCCTGCCGCGGAGGGTCGTCCGTCACACGTTGGCAGACGCGTCCCGGTGTGATGTACCACAGACGCGCCGCGGCCGCTCTCCGGCCCGCCTCATGAGCAGTGCGGTGGCGCGGACCGGGGGATCGGTGGAAAGTGAAGATATCGGGCGTTATGCGCGAGGGCGATGAGGGCTGCGCGCGCGGTGGAAGCGCAGGGCCGTGCGTCGCGAGGGATGCGGAGTGAGCGGAGTGAGGTGAGCGGCTTGCGGGAGAGGTTCCGCGCTGTCCAGGGAGCACCCTGCTGGGTGAGCCTGATGGCAGCCGATCTGGACCGCGCGCACGCCTTCTACGGAGAGCTCTTCGACTGGACGTTCCGGCCCACGCGGTACGGGCACGGCCGTTACACCATCGCCTGCACCGACGATGGCGTACCGACGGTCGGCATCGGTGCGTCGGCTCCGACGGTGGGTGTGACGCTGCCCGTCACCTGGACGACGTACTTCGCTGCGGACAGCGCGGACGAGGTGGCCTGGCGCGTCCAGGAACGCGGGGGCACGGTCGCGGTCGGGCCGCTGGAATTCGGCAACGGCCGGGTGGCCTGGGCGGCCGATCCGGACGGCGCCGTCTTCGGCATCTGGGAGGGTGACCTCACCTCCGCCTGGTGGGGCGAGCGCAGACCGGGCGCCCCCGTATGGCTGGAATTGCGTACGCGCGACGCGTTCGACGCGGCGCTCTTCTACGGCCATGTCTTCGGCTGGGACGCCCAGGCGCGGGAGCGCTGCGACGTCCGCTTCGAGCACGACCGGGTGGTTCTGCACATCGACGGCAAGGCGGTGGCCGGGCTGCGCGGCGGCGCCCTGGAGGCCGCCCCCGATCCGAATGTGCGGCCCCGCTGGCATGTCTATTTCCGGGTCGAGGACGTCGACCGGGTCGCCGAACGCACCGTGGCGCTGGGCGGAAGCGTCGTTTCCCCGCCGGTCGACACCCCCTATGGCCGCGTCGCGGCACTCCGCGACGCGGAGGGCGGAATCTTCAGCGTGGCGGCGGTCCAAAGAGGCTCGACGGGTGAGCGGGACGACGCCTAGGATCGGAGATACGGCATCGCGTGTCGGTCACCGGCTGGGTGAGGCATGGAGGTGCCCGTGAGATTGCCTTAATGGGAGGCATTCCACGTGTCAGTCGAGCTGAATCACACCATCGTCCACTCCCGGGACAACCGGGAATCCGCCGAATTCCTGGCCGATATTCTGGGCCTGGAGGTGGGGGACGCCTGGGGCCCGTTCATACCGGTCTCCACCAGCAATGGGGTCACCCTGGACTTCGCCAGTATCCCCGCCGAGTCGATCACCATGCAGCACTACGCGTTCCTCATCTCCGACGAGGAATTCGACGCGGCGTTCCAGCGGATACGGGAGCAGGGCATCACGTATTACGCCGATCCGCACGGTAAGCAGCCGGGCGAGATCAACCACCACTACGGCGGCCGCGGGCTGTACTTCATGGACCCGGCCGGTCACGGCATGGAGATCATTACCCGGCCTTACGGCAACGAGGAGTAGCCCTCCTGAGGGCGGTCCGGCG
>NZ_GG657754.1:5521488-5560303 GCF_000158915.1 Streptomyces himastatinicus ATCC 53653
CGGACCCATCAGCCCAGGTCAGTCCAGGTTTTCCGGTGGTTGCCGCGCCCGCCACTCACGGACGATCTCGTCGGCGTCGAAGGGCGCCAGATGGAGCGGCGGACCCGGGGGAGGGCGCCGGATCGCTTCGCGGATCTTGTCGTTGACGTCCGCGATGATCTCCCGTACGGCCCGCTCCGACGGTGCCTCCGCGGCGGCCGCGAGTGCGTCTTCCGCCTCCTTGCGCAGTACGAGCGTCGGGGGCAGGAACGACAGGCCCTCGCGGCTCATCTTCTCCTTGACCCACCACAGTTCGTCATACGGCCTGTTCAGATTGGGGAGCGGCTTGCCGATGCCCGGCAGGTCGGCGAAGTCTCCGCGCTCCTCCGCCTCCCGGATCTGCCGGTCGGCCCATGTCTCGAAGCTGATGCCCGGTGGCTTGCGCTCGGTCATGGTGCCATTGTTCCTCCGGGCCGGGCTTCGCGGAACACGGCGCCCGGCCGTCCCCATCAGCCGTGGTCGCGCGGCGTGATGCGCCGGTAGCCCGCCCGGGCGTTGACGACGCGGGCGCAGGCCGTGCCGACGACGGTCGCGCCGAGCAGACAGGCCAGCCAGGTGCCGTCGCGGCCGCCCGCCCAGGTCAGCACGCCGACGGGCGGGATGGCGAAGGCGTTGAGGAACAGCCAGCACAGCACGGCCGTCCCCGGCGCCGCCACGAACCGCGCGCACAGCCCGAGCACGGCGGCGAACAGCGACAGGGCGATCAGGGCGAGCGTCGGCCGCCCATGGCCGCCGAGCGAGTTGAGGACGGCCACCAGCAGCAGCGCCCCGGCGAAGGCCGCGGACCAGATGACCGGAGTGGCGACGGGTTCGGGAACGGGCCTCATGCCGACGCTGAGCTGCCGCCACTCGATCATGTTCACCGTCTTTCTCGTGCGTCTCCCGGGGTACGGACACCCGAACGCGGATTGTTCCACCGGGCCCCGGAGCACTTTCCCCCATTACTTACTCTTTACCATTTGTTACGGTGTCCGGACGACACTTCGACCTGCGCGACCAGCGCGAAGGCGCGCACGAACGAGGGGATAGCTGTGGGTGTTCCGCGGTTGAGCAGTACGCCGTTGCCGGGCATTGGAGTCCGTTACGACCTGACGACGCGGGACCAGGGCCGGATGTCGGTGGTCGCGCACCGCGACGGCGAACGGACGCTGAGCGCGTACCGGAGGGACGATCCCGACGAGTGCGCGCTGTCCACCCGGCTCACCCCGGGCGAGGCGGAGGCGCTCATCAGCGCGCTGATGCCCGCGCACCACAGCCCCACGCTGCTGTCCACCACCGAGCTGGGGCTGGTCGCCGAGCGGATCGAGCTGTCCCCGTACTCGTACTGGAACGGGCGGGTGCTGGGCGAGACGCGGACCCGCACCGAGACCGGCACCTCCATCGTGGCCGTGCTGCGCCGGGCGGACGCCATCCCGTCCCCGGCCCCGGACTTCCGGCTGGCCGGTGGGGACATCCTGATCGTGATCGGCACGCGCGAGGGCGTGGAAGCCGCCGCGGCGATATTGGGGCGGGAGTGACAGACGGATGCACTCTTCTGCCGTCTTCCTGATCGAGTTCGGTGCGGTCATCCTCGGGTTGGGACTGCTGGGCCGACTCGCCGGACGCTTCCAGTTCTCGCCCATACCCCTCTATCTGCTCGCCGGGCTGGCCTTCGGCGAGGGCGGGCTGCTGCCGCTCGGGGCCAGTGAGGAGTTCGTCGCGATCGGCGCCGAAATCGGCGTCGTTCTGCTGCTGTTGATGCTCGGCCTGGAGTACACGGCCAGCGATCTGGTCAGCAACCTCAAGACCCAGTACCCGGCCGGGCTGGTCGACGCCACGCTCAACGCCCTGCCCGGCGCCGTCATGGCGCTGCTGCTGGGCTGGGGCCCGGTGGAGGCCGTGGTGCTGGCCGGGGTCACCTGGATCTCGTCATCCGGCGTCATCGCCAAGGTCCTCCGCGACCTCGGCCGGCTCGGCAACCGCGAAACCCCGGTCATCCTGTCCATCCTGGTCCTCGAAGACCTGGCGATGGCCATCTACCTGCCGATCGTCACCGCCCTGCTGGCCGGTGTCGGGCTGGCCGCGGGCAGCGTCACCCTGGCCATCGCGCTCGGCGTCGCGGGCCTCGTCCTCTTCGTCGCCGTCCGCTTCGGCCGCCACATCTCCCGCTTCGTCTCCAGCGACGACCCCGAGAAGCTGCTGCTGGTGGTGCTGGGCCTGACCCTGCTGGTCGCCGGGATCGCCCAGCAGCTCCAGGTCTCCGCCGCCGTGGGCGCCTTCCTGGTCGGCATCGCCCTCACCGGCTCGGTCGCCGAGGGCACCCACAATCTGCTGAGCCCGCTGCGCGATCTGTTCGCCGCCGTCTTCTTCGTCTTCTTCGGCCTGCACACCGACCCCGCCAGCATCCCGCCGGTCCTGCTGCCCGCGCTCGCCCTGGCCGTCGTCACCACCTGCACCAAGATCGCCACGGGCTACTGGGCCGCGCGCCGCGCCGGGATCTCCGTCAAGGGCCGCTGGCGGGCGGGCGGCACGCTGGTCGCGCGCGGTGAGTTCTCCATCGTCATCGCCGGACTCGCCGTCACCGCGGGCATCGAACCGTCGCTGGGCCCCCTGGCCACGGCGTACGTCCTGATCCTGGTCATCATCGGCCCCCTCACCGCCCGCTACACCGAGCCGCTGGCGCGCCGCCTCATCCGCCCCAAGCCCGCCGCGGCCCCCGCGGCCGACACCGCCTCCGCGGCCGACACCGCCGCCGAAACCGCCACCGCGGAGTCCAAGCTCCGCGAAACACAACGCGGTTGACACCCCGAACCCCGCCGCGACACGATCCCGCCGGTGGAGATCACGGACCTGACACCGGCGGAGCGGCGCGTCTGGCGGGCGTTCCCGCTCGATGAGGGGGTCGATTTCCGCGAAGGCGCCGACGACGATCCCGAACACGGCGGCGCGTGGGGGCCCGAGCGGACCGTACGAGCCGAGGTGCTGCGCGCGCTGCTGCTCGGCGGGCCCACCCGCGACGGCGAGGTGGCGGGCCTGAAGCTGATCGGCGCGCGCATCACCGGGGAGCTGCGCCTGAAGTACGGGGTGGTCGAGCACGCCGTACGGCTGCGGTCCTGCCACTTCGAGCGGACCCCGCAGCTGTACGGGGCGCGGCTGCGCGTCCTGGTGCTCAGCGACTCCACCCTTCCCGAGCTCACGGCCGGGGCCCTGCACACCGAGGGTGTCCTGCGGATGAGCAGGTGTCGCACGACGGGTCCGGTGCGGCTCGCGGGGGCGCAGATCACCGGAGGGCTCTTCCTCGACGGGGCGCGCCTGGGCACTCCGGACACCCGCTGCGAACAGCCGTTGCTCCAGCTCAACAACGCGGCCATCGGGACCGACGTCCAGGCCAAGCGCCTCGTCGTCCACGGAACGATACGGCTCAACGAGGCCACCGTCACCGGCCAGGTGAACCTCGACGACAGCGAACTCCACGCCCCCGGCGGCACCGCCCTGCACGCCGAGAACCTGTCCGTCGGTACCGATCTGCGCGCCATGCGGCTCCGCGCCCGCGGACGCGTCAACCTCAGCGGGGCCCGGGTGCCCCGCCACCTCAGCTTCGTCCACGCCCGGCTGTCCGACCCCGGCGGCCAGGCCCTGCGCGCCAGCAGCTGCGTCATCGGCGAGCTGTGGTTCCGCGAGGCCGCGCCCATCGAGGGCGATGTGAACCTGCGCCGCTCCCAGATCGACCTGCTGCACATCCGCCCCGAGGTCTGGCCCGATCGCGTCAGGATCGACGGCCTCGGCTACCGCAGCCTCGCCCCGCACCTCCCCGCCGAGGATCGGCTGCCGCTCCTGGAACGTGAGAAGGAGGGCTATCTCCCCGCCTCCTACGAGCAGTTGACCACCGCCTACCGCGCCGCGGGCGACGAGGCCGCCGTCCGCACCGTCCAGCTCGCCAAGCTCCGCCGCCACCGCCGTACCCTCCCGCGCTACGCCCGCGCCTGGGGCCACCTCCAGGACGTCACCGTCGGCTACGGCTTCCGCCCGCTGCGCGCCGCGGGCTGGCTCTTCGCCCTGCTCCTCACCGGCACCCTGGCGTTCGCGCTCCACCACCCGCGGCCGCTGAAATCGGGCGAGGCCCCCGACTTCAACCCGGTCTTCTACACCCTCGACCTGCTCCTCCCCATCATCGGCTTCGGGCAGGAGGCCGCGTTCGCCCCGCGCGGCTGGTACCAGTGGCTCTCGTACCTGCTGATCGTCACCGGCTGGATCCTGGCCACCACCACCGCGGCGGGCGTCAGCCGCTCCCTGAGCCGCCAGTAGTGGCCAGGCACGCAGAAGCGTTACTCCTCGGCGAGTACGACGATCGCGTCGCCCTCGTCCAGGACCAGCGGCGCCGCCTTGTCGGGGTTGAGGCGGACACCGTAGGCGGGCGGCACGTCGGCGTGGCGTGCCAGCCGGTAACCGAGGGCCGTCTCGCCGCGCCGCCGTGCGGCCTCGATGACCGTCGCGAAGTTGGCCTCGGCCCCGGGCACCAGGTAGTTGGTGGCCGGTTTGAGGTAGATCTCCGAACCCTCCGGGTCGAAGAGGTCGATGAACACCGTGTAGAGGTCGCGGTTCTCGGTCAGCTGGGTCAGCAGCAGGCTGATCACCTTGGTGCTGACGATGAAGTCGTCGGCCTTGGTGACCTGGGCGATCTCCCGGTTGCTGTCGTCGTTCATCTCCGTGACGATCGAGTACGGGTCACCGAGCCGCACTTCGATGTCGCGCAGGTGCAGCAGCGTCACCAGCGTCCGGTCGTCGGAGCGCCGGGGGTCGATGGTGTCGTCGGACAGCACCACGATGTGCTGGTAGCGGCCGAGGTCGAGGGCCTCCAGGGACGACCTGCGGGTCGGCTCGCACCGCTTGTGGCCGACCGTCAGGTTCTTCAGCCCCTCCGGCACCCCCTTCCGCGGCCGCCGCGGTGCCGCGATGTCCACCGCCGAGCCGGGTTCGACGAAGCTGTCCAGCAGCGTGATGAGCTTCGACGCCCGGGAGTTCCAGCCGATGACCAGGGTGCGGTCCGGCACCGGCGGCCGCCCGGGCGCGGTGGTGATCGCCGACGGGACGATCTCGGGCCGGGTCTCGGCGGGCCGTATCAGCAGATCGTCCTCGGCCATCACCAGCAGCTGGTCGTCGGCGCGGACGACGGTGTCCATCGGCGGGTTGAGCAGCACCTCACCGTCGCCGCGGCGCAGCCCGGCGGCCATGCCCAGCGCGTAGTGGGCCAGGGTGTCCGCGTACGTCCCACCCGCGAGCGCGGGCTGCTCGTGGAAGTAGAACTCGTTGCCTTCGAAGCTGAGCAGTTCGTTGAAGACGCTGGACAGCCCGGACTGCCGGTGCGCCTGGGCGATGAGCCGTACGGCGATGTCGTCGGCGTCGATGATCAGCGCGTTCGTACCGGCGGCGAGACGGGCCGCGGGCAGGTTGTCCGAACTCTCCACGGCCGCCACGATGTTCGGCCGCGTGCCCTTCCACTTCCGGCTGTTGAGCAGCAGGAGCACCTTGATGACATCCGTGTCGGTGTCGTCCCCGACCGGCGGCAACACCATGATCGACTTGGCGGTGTCGGGGCTCACCAGCTCCAGATCGCGCCGCTCCAGCGGGCTTCCGGAACGGCAGACCACCCGGGTGCGGCCGGTCGCGGGGATCCGGTCGCGGATCTGGTCCTCCATGTCGACCTTGTCGTGGTCGGCGAGGATCACCACACAGGAGCGGCGGGCGCTCTGGTTGGCCTCCACCAGCTCGGCGATCACCGTGAACACCTGGTCCGACCAGCCCAGCACGATCGTGTGGCCGCGCTCGATCAGCCGCGACCGGCCCTTGCGGAGCATCTGGATCCGGTTCTCCAGGCCCGTGGTGAGTACACCGATGAGCGCGCTGACGATGAAGATGCCGCCGATCGTGACCGTGAGCATCAGCACCAGGAACAGCGGCCGGCCGGTGTCCCCGCCCATGGTGCCCGGATCGAGCGTACGCAGCAGGCTCATCCACACCACGCCCGTCCACCCGCCGCTCTTCCGGGTGTCCTCGTGGGAGAGGGCGACCACCAGCGTGGATACCACGGCGATCAACGCCAGCGAGGCGAGGCCGAGCCAGCCGATCAAGGCGGGCGTCCCCCGGTCCATCGTGCCGTCGAACCAGTACCGCAGCCGGTCCCGCAGCCTCATCGCACGTCCTCATCCCCCGGCCACCCACCGGTCTTACGGTCTCCCAGAGCAGTTGATCATTCTCGCAGGGTTACGGGGGCGCGGCTGCCGGACGCCGGGGGCGCCCACGCGGTCACCAGGCGGCGTGGGCCTGCGGGCTCGCGGTCTCGACGGTCGGTTCGCCGCCCGCCTCGGCGAACGCCTGGAGCGCCTCGATCAGATGACGGCGCTGTCCGGCGGGCATGACGTCCACGATGCCCGCGATCTCGCGGCGGCGCCGCTCCGTGACCTCGGCCACGATCCGCCGACCGGCCCGGGTGAGCGAGATCATGCTCGTACGCCGGTCCTCGGCGGAGACGCCGCGCTCGACCACGCCCGTCGTGACCAGGCGGTCGATCATGCGCATCGCGGTCGACGGCTGGACGCCCAGCTCCCCGGCCAGCCCGGACAGGCTCAGCGGCCCTCCGGCGTCCAGGACGACCAGCATCCGGAACTGCGGCAGCGTCAGAGACTCCTCCACCGCGGCCAACGACCGGGCGGATACGGCGACGAGCAGCCGGGAGGCGGTCAGCACGGCGGTGACCATCGCCTCGGCGTCGGACTCGGAAATTCCGGCCTCGGGGGCTGCGGAGGCTTGGGGAACCACATCGGATGCTAAGGGACGACGCGCCATACGCCCTTTCTACCCCCTGCCCCTGTGGAGGGGGTGCCCCGATCCGGCACCACCGCCTAGGCTGGGGCCCGCAGCTGGTTCGCCCTGCCCGCCAGGCAGGCGCGTCGCAAGAGGGAACCCGGTGGAAATCCGGGACTGCCCCGCAGCGGTGAGCGGGAACGACCGCCGTCATACGCACTGGGTCCGGAAGCCGGACCCGGGAAGCGACGGCCAGTAGGTGCCTCGTACGTGCACGACGTCACGAGGTGGGCCCGCGAGTCCGAAGACCTGCCCGTTGCCCGTGCGCGACCCGATCGCGCGCGGAGATCCCGGTGACCTCGAGGGCGGGTCGGCGTACCGAGCAGGCGGACGCGCGCGTATCGGACGCGCGGTGGATCCGCCCGGTTCGTCACTCCTTCGCGCCCCCGATCCGGCCGGGATCCTCAAGGGACACGCTCGCGAAGGAGAGCTACGTGACAGCGACATCCGCGGCCGCCGCGGCGGCACGGGCCACCGTGTACGGCTACCCCCGCCAGGGACACCACCGCGAACTGAAGAAGGCCGTCGAGGGTTACTGGAAGGGCCAGATCGGCGCCGGTGCCCTCCGGGAGACCGCCGTGATGCTGCGCGCGGCGAACTGGCGGCAGCTGGCCGACGCCGGAATCGACGAGGTGCCGACCGGCGACTTCTCGTTCTACGACCATGTGCTGGACACCAGCGTCATGGTCGGCGCCGTACCGGACCGCCACCGCGCCGCCGTCGAAGCCGACGCGCTGGACGGCTACTTCGCCATGGCGCGCGGCACCCAGGAGGCCGCGCCGCTGGAGATGACCAAGTGGTTCGACACCAACTACCACTACCTGGTGCCCGAACTCGGCCCCGATACCGTCTTCGCCGCCAATTCGGCGAAGCAGGTCGCCGAGCTGTCGGAAGCGGTCGCACTCGGTCACGCCGCCCGGCCGGTGCTGGTCGGCCCCGTCACCTACCTCCTGCTCGCCAAGCCCGCACCCGGCGTCGCGCCGGACTTCGAGCCGCTCACCCTGCTGGACCGGCTGCTGCCGGTGTACGCGGAGGTGCTGGCCGATCTGCGGGCGGCCGGCGCCACGTGGGTCCAGCTGGACGAACCCGCGCTCGTGCAGGACCGCACCGCCGCCGAACTCAACGCCGCCGCCCGCGCGTACCGCGAACTGGGCGCCCTCACCGACCGCCCCCGGCTGCTGGTCGCCTCGTACTTCGACCGCCTCGGCGAGGCCCTGCCCGTCCTGGCCAAGGCCCCCGTGGACGGGCTGGCGCTCGACTTCACCGGGCCCGCGGCCGGAAACCTCGACGACCTCGCCGCCGTCGGCGGACTGCCCGGCAAGCGCCTGGTCGCGGGCGTCGTGGACGGCCGCAACGTGTGGATCAACGACCTCGCCGTCTCGCTGTCCACGCTCGGCACCCTGCTCGGCCTCGCCGACCGGGTCGACGTCGCGGCGTCCTGCTCCCTCCTCCACGTCCCCCTCGACACGGCGGCCGAACGCGACATCGACCCCCAGATCGCCCGCTGGCTGGCCTTCGCCCGCCAGAAGGCCACCGAGGTCGCGACCCTCGCCCGCGGCATCGCCCAGGGCACCGGCACCATCGCCGCACAACTCGCCGCCAACCGCGCCGACCTGGCCTCCCGGGCCACCTCCGTACTCACCCGCGACCCGGCCGTACGCGCCCGCGCCGGGGCCGTCACCGATGCCGACGCCCGCCGCCCCGAGCCGTACGCCGAGCGCGCCCCCGCCCAGCGTGCCCGGCTGCGGCTGCCCGCGCTGCCGACGACCACCATCGGCTCGTTCCCGCAGACCAGCGAGCTGCGCACCGCCCGCGCCGACCTGCGCGCCGGACGCATCGACACCGCCGGATACGAGCAGCGCATCGCGGCCGAGATCCAGGACGTGATCTCCTTCCAGGAGAAGACCGGCATCGACGTCCTGGTCCACGGCGAGCCCGAACGCAACGACATGGTCCAGTACTTCGCCGAACAGCTCACCGGCTACCTCGCCACCCGGCACGGCTGGGTGCAGTCCTACGGCACCCGCTACGTCCGCCCGCCGATCCTGGCCGGCGACATCTCCCGGCCCGAGCCGATGACGGTCCGCTGGACGACGTACGCCCAGTCCCTCACCGACCGCCCGGTCAAGGGCATGCTCACCGGCCCCGTCACCATGCTGGCCTGGTCCTTCGTCCGCGACGACCAGCCCCTCGCCGACACCGCACGCCAGGTCGCCCTCGCCCTGCGCGACGAGGTGTCCGACCTGGAGGCCGCGGGCACCGCGGTCATCCAGGTCGACGAACCCGCCCTGCGCGAAACCCTGCCCCTGCGCACCGCCGACCGCCCGTCCTACCTGGCCTGGGCCACCGAGGCGTTCCGCCTCACCACCGGCGGCGTGCGCGCGGACACCCAGATCCACACCCATATGTGCTACGCCGAGTTCGGGGACATCCTCCCGGCCATCGACGACCTCGACGCGGACGTCATCAGCCTGGAAGCCGCCCGCTCCCATATGCAGGTCGCCACCGAACTCGCCGACGCCCACTACCCCCGCGAGGTCGGCCCCGGCGTCTACGACATCCACTCCCCCCGCGTCCCCGGCACCGCCGAAACCGCCACCCTCCTCCGCACGGCCCTCGCCGCCATCCCCGCCGACCGCCTCTGGGCCAACCCCGACTGCGGCCTGAAGACCCGCGGCTGGCCCGAGGTCCGCGCCTCCCTGGACCACCTGGTCGCGGCGGCCCAGGAGGTCCGCTCCACGCTCTGACTGTTATTGCGAATTACTTGCAATAACTTCTCCACTGCATCAAGCTGAAGACATACGGGGTCGGCCCGACCACCATTCGAGACCCGCGCCCGGGTCGGTCCGGGCACGTCCTTCCCGATAGGTGATCGCCTTCTCACACGGCACCCGCCGGACGTTGGCCGACCCCGTTCAGCTGCGCCGAGCAGCCCCCAGGCTCTCCACAGCATGCGGGGCCGGCCATGGCGGTCACAGGGGCTCCCGGCCGGAGCCAGGTGATCGCTAACGTGCCCGGATGGTGACCTACGACGAGCTCACACCGCCGGAACGCCGCGTGTGGGATGCCTTTTGACGTCCGGGGAGCGCGGATCTCCGGGCAGTTGGATCTGCGGAACGGGGACATCACCTGCCCTGTGCACCTGACCCACTGCTCCTTCGACGCGGCACCTGATCTGTATGCCGCCCGCCTCGGCGAGTTGCACCTGTGGCGGTCCGTCCTGCCGGGGCTGAGCGCGGTCGGGGCCCAGTTCGAGAGCTTCGTCGCGCTGAGCGAGTGCCGTGCGACCGGGATGGTCAGCTTCAGTTCGGCCCGGATCGCCCGCACCCTCTATCTGGACCGGTTGTCGGTCGAATCGGCGCGTGCCGAGGAGCGGGGAGTCGCCGTCGCGCTGAACCACACGGTGATCGGCGACGCGGTCGTGGCCACCGCCCTGTCCGCCCGTGGCGAGGTACGCCTGGACGGAGCCACGGTGACGGCCCAGGTCGCGCTGTCATCGGCCCAGCTGCACAATCCCGGCGGCATCGCCTTGAACGCCAAAGGGCTCACCGTCGGTTCCGACCTGACCGCCCGCGGACTGCACGCCCAGGGCAGCATCACCTTGCGCAGTGCCCGCATACCCGGACAACTCGACCTGGCAGAGGCCCGCTTGTCCAGCCCTGACGGCATGGCACTGTGCGTCAGCAGCGCCGCCATCGGCGAAATGTGGCTGCGCGACGCCACCCCGATCGAGGGCACGGTGAATCTGCGCCGCACCCAACTCCAACTGCTCCACGCCGAGCCCGCGGTGTGGCCCGAACAGGTCCGGCTCGGCGAGTTCGCCTACACCACCCTGCTGCCCCACCTGCCCGCAGCCGATCGGCTGCCGCTGCTGGAGCGCGACGAGTATCTGCCCCATGCCTACCAGCAGTTGACCGCCGCCTATCAACGCGTCGGCGACGACACGGCCACGCGCCTCGTGCAACTCGCCGCGTACCGGCGCCACCGCACGACCCTCCCCGCGTACGCCCGCGCGTGGAGCTGGGTCCAGGACATCACCGTTGGCTACGGCTTCCGCCCTCTCCGCGCGGCTGCCTGGCTCGGCGCACTTCTCCTGATCGGCACCATCGCCTACGACCTCCACCACCCGCGGCCGCTGAAATCCGGCGAGGCCCCCGACTTCAACCCGCTCTTCTACACCTTCGACCTGCTCCTGCCGATCATCGGCTTCGGCCAGGAGGGCGCCTACGCCCCGAACGGTGGGTACCAGTGGCTGAGCTACGCGCTGATCATCAGCGGCTGGCTCCTCGTCACCACGATCGTCGCCGGGATCACCCGAGCCATCAGCCGGCCGTAGGGCGTGCCCCAAGACGGCCCCGGAAACGCGTCAGGCGCCCGTCCGACTGCCCCACCGCGCCGCCCCGCCGATCCGGGCGAGCGCGGCGCGGACGTGCCACGCGCCGATGACCGTCACGCCGGCCAGCCGGTCGGCCAGCGACCTTCGGGGGCCCATCAGCGCCAGCCCCGCGTTGAAGGCGAAGAAGAAGATGGCGACGACCCAGCACAACACCGAGAGGACGATCTCGCCCTCGACCAGCAGGCAGCAGGCCAGCGCATACCAGCCGACATCGACCAGCGTGGTCACCGCGGCGCGCACGGCGAACCGGCCCTTCCGTGGACGCCCTCCGCCACCGCGCCGCACAACGCACAGAGCCGTCAACGCCTGCCCCGGCGTACGGCTCATCACGGCCAGCGAGAGGAAGTGGTAGACGAAGGTGAACACGACCAGCGCGCCGAAGGCTTGCTGGACGGAGCTCACCGCAGACCGCCAAAGCGACTCTCCGACTTCCTGACCCGCCCCCGCCAGATCGCCCTCCGAGGTGATGACCTCCCAAGCGCTCGTCCCAGCCAGGCTCGTCACGTCGGTCACGTGGGCACTGATCCGGTGGAAGGTGAACCAGCCGAGCAGCACGGCCACCGCCACCACGACGGCGAAATCCAGCGCCCAGGCACACAGCCGACGCGCCCGCGGAGGACTGGCCGACGCCGTCCCCTCGTCGGGCATCACGGGTGTCGGCACCGCTCGTCGAAACATCAGGCCCCCAGAAATGTGATGTCGCGGTCTGCACAGTGTAAGGACAGTCACAGACCGCCACGAGGGCCGAGCACAACAAATCAGGCCCGGTGCTGATTTCTCAGCACCGGGCCTGACCCTTGTTCCTTCAGTCGGGGTGGCGGGATTTGAACCCACGACCTCTTCGTCCCGAACGAAGCGCGCTGCCAAGCTGCGCTACACCCCGAAGCAACGAGCTCTACTTTAGCGGACCTGCGGCCAGACACGAAATCCGGTTTCCGGGGTCTCGCAGGTCGGGGCGGGGAGGTGGGTCAGGGGGCCTGGGGGGTGAGGGTGAGGAGGGTGGCCTCCGGGGGGCAGGCGAAGCGGACGGGGGTGTAGCGGTTGGTGCCGCAGCCTGCGGAGACGTGGAGGTACGAGGTGTGGTCCCCGGCCTCGTGGGTGGAGAGGCCCTTGACCCGGCGGGTGTCCAGGTCGCAGTTGGTGACGAGGGCGCCGTAGAAGGGGATGCACAGCTGGCCGCCGTGGGTGTGGCCCGCGAGGATCAGGGGGTAGCGGTCGGCGGTGAAGGCGTCGAGGACGCGGAGGTACGGGGCGTGGACGACGGCGAGGGAGAGGTCCGCACCGGATTCGGGGCCGCCGGCGACCTCGGCGTAGCGGTCGCGCTTGATGTGCGGGTCGTCGAGGCCGGTGAGGGCGATCTCGATGTCGTCCAGCTTGAGCCGGCCGCGGGTGTTGGACAGGCCGACCCAGCCGGCCGCGTCGAAGGCGTCGCGGATCTCCGTCCACGGGTTGTGGACGACGCCGACGGCCGGGGCGTTGCCGTTCAGACCGTGGCGGCCGCTGGCCTTTTCCATCAGGTAGCGGGCGGGGTTGCGCAGCTTCGGTCCGTAGTAGTCGTTGGAGCCGAAGACGTACGCGCCGGGGAACTCCATCAGCGGGCCGAGCGCGTCGAGGACCTCGGGGACGCCTTCCGGGTCGGAGAGGTTGTCGCCGGTGTTCACGACGAAGTCGGGGCGCAGACCGGCGAGCGACTGGAGCCAGCGCTGCTTCTTGCGCTGCCCGCTCACCATGTGGATGTCGGAGACCTGGAGGACGCGCAGCGGCCGCATACCGCGCGGCAGCACGGGCACGGTGATGCGGCGGAGCCTGAAGGACCGCACTTCGAAGCCGACGGCGTAGGCGAGACCGGCTGCGCCGACCGCCGTGATTCCCAGAGGTACTCCGTATCGCGCGCGCATGCTCTCCATGGTCGCAGAACGCCGCCGGGGGAGAAATCTTCGGGTGATTCCCGGCCAGTGCTGGCAGACTCGACGCCATGACCACCACGCTCAAGTCCAGGCTGCATGACGATCTCACCGCAGCGATCAAGGCGCGCGACGAGCTGCGCTCCTCCACGCTCCGGCTCACGATCACCGCGATCTCGAAGGAAGAGGTCTCGGGGGAGAGCTCCCGGGAGCTGTCCGATGCCGAGGTGGAGAAGATCATCGCGCGCGAGGCGAAGAAGCGCCGCGAGGCGGCCGAGGCGTTCGACAAGGGCGGCCGGGCGGCGCAGGCCGAGCGGGAGCGGGCGGAGGGCGAGGTGCTCGCCGGGTACCTGCCGCAGCCGCTGACGGACGACGAGCTGGACGCGCTGGTCGCGGAGGCGGTCCGGGAGGCCGCCGCGGGCGGCGCCGAGGGGCCGCGGGCGATGGGCGCGGTGATGAAGATCGTGAACCCGAAGATCGCGGGCCGGGCCGAGGGCGGCCGGGTCGCCGCCGCGGTGAAGCGGCAGCTCGCGGGCGGGTAGGCGAGACAAGGAAAAGGGGCCCGGACGATCTCTCGTCCAGGCCCCTTTTCCGCGCTCGGTCGGGCCGCGGATACCGCTACCGCGGTCGGGCCGCGGGTACCGCTACCGCGGCCACTCGAAGCCGCCGTTCCCATTGCCGCCGTTCCCGTTGCCGCCGATCACGCCCGGCGGGAGGGAGATGTCCGGCCAGGGGTTGTCCTGGCCGCCGCCGTTCCCGGGCTTCTCACGGCCGGGCTTCTCGCGGCCCGGCTTCTTGGGCGGGGAGGGCTTGCGCGCGTTGGGGTCCTTGATCGGCACGGTGACGAAGTTCGGCGCGGGCTTGCCGTCCAGCGCGCCGCTCATCGCGTCCTTCCAGATGGGGCCGGGGGTGTCCGCGCCGTAGACCTTGTCGTGGGGGACACCGCCGATGGTGATGTTCTCCATCTTGAGGTCGCTGGCGCCCGGGCCGCCGCCGACCCACACCGCGCCCGCGAGGTTCGGGGTGTAGCCGACGAACCAGGCGGCCCTGCGCTCATCCGTCGTACCCGTCTTGCCGGCGCTCGCCCGGCTCTGGAGACCGGCCTTCTTGCCGGTGCCGTCCTCGACCACACCGCGCAGCAGGGTGTTGATCGTGTCCGCGGTCTTCTCGGACATCGCGCGCGAGCACTTCGACTGCGGCACCTTCAGCTTCTTGCCGCCGGGGCCGGTGATCGAGTCGATGAAGACCGGGGAGCAGTAGACGCCGCGGTTGGCGAAGGTCGCGTACGCGTTGGCCATGGTCAGCGGGGAGAAGCCCTCGGTGCCGAGGGTGAGGGAGGGCACCTGGTGGTGCTCCTTGCCGTCGGCCCGCTCCACGCCCATCTTGTCGGCCAGCTCGGTCACCGGGCAGACGCCGATGTCGCTGATCATCTGGACGAAGTAGGTGTTGACCGACTTCGCGGTCGCCTCCTTCATCCCGTACGGGCCGCGCTCGGACTCGTTCTCGTTCTCGACGGTCGCGCCCTCGCTGTTGCTCCAGGTGCCCTTGCAGGTGCTGACCGGGCTCGGGTACTCCATCTTGTACGGCGAGGAGTAGCTCTTGTACGGCTTGGTGCCCCGCTCGAGGGCGGCCGCCGCGGTGATCGGCTTGAACGTGGACCCCACCTGGAAGCCGTAGTTCGAGCCGCCCATGGAGTGGTCCGCGGAGAGGTTGATCTGCGTCTGGTCCTTGCCGAAGCCGTACGGCTTGGACTGGCCCATGCCCAGGACCTTGCCGGTGCCCGGCTCGACGAGCGAGACGGCGGTGGCGGCCTTGTCGGACTGGTAGACGTGGGACTTGATCGACTTCTGGACGGACTCCTGCGCCTGCGGGTCCAGCGTCGTACGGATCGTCAGGCCGCCCTGGTTCCAGCGCTTGGTGCGCGTCGCCGCCGTCTTCCCGAAGACCGGGTCGTTGAGGAAGATCTGGCGGACGTAGTCGCAGTAGAAGCCCGCGCCCTTGACGGCCGTGATGCAGCCGCTGCGGGGCATGCTGACATCGAGACCGAGCGGCTTCTTCTTGGCGGTGGCGGCCTGGGCCGGGGTGATGTCCTTCATATCGGCCATGCGCTGGAGGACGGTGTTGCGGCGGGTCTTCGCGGTGTCCGGGTTGGTGACCGGGTCGTAGCGGCTCGGCGACTGGACGAGACCGGCCAGCAGCGCGGCCTGCTCCACCTTGAGGTCCTTGGCGGACTTGCTGAAGTAGCGCTGGGAGGCGGCCTCGATGCCGTAGGCCTGCTGCCCGAAGTACGTGATGTTGAGGTAGTTCTCCAGGATCCGCTTCTTGCCGAGTTCCTTCTCGACCTGGATCGCGTACTTCAGTTCCTTGATCTTGCGGCCGATGGACTGCTGGGTGGCCTCGGCGAACTTCTCCTTGCTGTTGCCCGCCTCCTCGACGAAGACGTTCTTCACGTACTGCTGGGTGAGGGTGGAGGCGCCCTGCGAGACCCCGCCGCTCTGCGCGTTCCGGTTGGCGGCGCGCAGGATGCCCTTGAGGTCGACCGCCCCGTGCTCGTAGAAGCGCGCGTCCTCGATCGCGACGATCGCCTTGCGCATATACGGGGAGATGTCACCCAGCTTCACGATGGTGCGGTCGCGCGAATAGACCTTCGCGATCTCGCCGCCCTTCGCGTCCAGGATGGTCGTCCGCTGGCTGAGCGGCGGCGTTTTGAGATTGGCCGGAATATCGTCGAATTCCTGGACCGTTTCCTTGGCGGTGAGGCCGAAGGCCCCGACGGCGGGAAGCGCGAGCCCGGCCATCACGGCGCCGGCCAGCGCGCTGACGCCGAGGAACTTGGCGGCCTGTTGAGCGGTGGACAGCCCTCCGCCCGAGCGCGTGTAACCCATAAGAGGCAGCCTACGTGGCGAATCGCCGGACAGGGGACCGCGTGTTCGCATACGCTGTTTCACGCCAGTCACGCATGTGCTGCTGCGCCACATCGCACCGCATCGCACCACATCCCCGCCCTCACTCGAGTGAGTGATGAGACGTGCCCGGATTGTGGCCTCGTGTCATGAGCTGCCCGGCGTTCGCCGGGTGAACTGCCCTGGTTTGCACCAGTAATCGCAAATGTCGTCAGGTCACTCCGTTGGGTGATCTGCCGCGTACCCATAGTCCGTTCGGGCCATCCGAGATTGGGCCCGCCGGGTGTGGTGCGCCCTGCTTGCCTTCCGTAACGTCCTCAACTGGCGACGGTGAATATGCCGTTTGTCGCCGTGGGGGAGCTCCGATTCGGGAGAGGACGGCGCCAGCATGGGCTGGGTAACCGACTGGAGTGCGCAGGCCGCCTGCCGCACTACTGATCCAGATGAATTGTTCGTCCAGGGCGCGGCACAGAACAGGGCCAAAGCGGTCTGCACCGGATGCCCGGTGCGCACCGAGTGCCTTGCGGATGCCTTGGACAACCGTGTCGAGTTCGGTGTGTGGGGAGGGATGACCGAGCGCGAGCGGCGGGCGCTGCTGCGCCGCCGCCCGACCGTGACCTCCTGGCGAAGGCTGCTGGAGACGGCACGCACCGAGTACGAGCGCAGCGCGGGCATTCTGCCCTTCGACGACGAAGAGTACGAGCGCTTCGCTGCCGTCGGATAGCGGTCGGCCGGCAGGCCGGTTCGTGACGACGACGTCGCATCGCATCGCATCACAACTTCATCTCACCCACCCCTCGTCACGGGCTTGTTCTCTCATCTGCGACGGGACGAGGAAGGGTGTACGACACGAGTACGGCCGCGACGGTGGTCGCGGCCGGTCGTGGCCGGGCGAGGTGGTTCATGGGCATGGGGGCCTGCGGACCTTGGGGCAGCCCGCCACGCCATGGACGACGACGTGCATGGGCGACGACGTGCGGAGCGCGACGGCGCGGACGATTGGGGATCCGCGGCGGGCGCTGTGACCGTCCCGGCCGTGTGCCGTGCCGGGTGATACCCGCGTAGGACTACGCACTGGGTACGCCACGGCGTGGGCACGCGCGCCATGCCGCACCCATGCCGGGTCGCAACCCATTGCCATGGGCACGCGCCGCCCTGCGTACGCGCGCCCTGGGCACTCGGGTAGGCGTCAGCCTGCCCTGACGGCTCTCGCGTCCGCCGCCCCTCAGAGGGCGCGGGCTGGGCGTCAGCCTGCCGTGCGCTCGGGCCGGTCCGCCGGGGCCGCCGCGAGGCGATCGCCGATCGCCCGCAGCCCCGCCAGGTCGTGTACGTCTCCAGGGAGCGCGGCCACTTGGGCCACCGGAACTTCGGGGTGCAACGCCGTGAAGCGGTCGTGTGTGCGCTGCTCGCGTCCGAGCACCTGCATACGCTCCGCATGCAGCCGGAGCAGTCCCGCGGCAAGTCGCTCCGCCGACGTGGGGGAGACGTCGGGGTCCGCTACCGAGGAATTGTCCGCTGCTGAGGCGTTCCGGGCTTGAGCATTCCCTGAGTCGGGATCGACAAATCCGTCGGCACCAAGATTTTCTGCGCCCTCACCGGGGTTGGCCGGAACGCTACCCTCCCCCGGCGGATCCGGGACGGTGGCGCTCTTCAGGGACAGCGTCTCCGCCGCAGCCAGGGCCCGTTCCGCCGACAGTTGTTCGGCGCCGCTGCCGTGCACCCGGTTCAGTACGAGACCGGCCAGCGGCATCTCATCCGCGGCCAGCCGCTCCACGAAATAGGCGGCCTCCCGCAGGGCGTCCCGCTCCGGGGCGGCCACCACCAGGAAGGCGGTACCGGGCGCCTGGAGGAGCCGGTAGGTGGCCTCGGCCCGGGTGCGGAACCCGCCGAACATCGTGTCCATCGCAGCCGCGAACGTTTGCACATCGCGCATCAGCTGCCCGCCGAGGACCTTGCTGACCGTGCCCGTCATCATCGATACGCCCACGTTCAGGAACTTCATCCCGGCCCGGCCGCCGACCTTCGCCGGAGCCATCAGCACCCGGATGAACTTCCCGTCCAGAAACGAGCCGAGCCGCTTCGGGGCGTCCAGGAAGTCCAGCGCCGACCGGCTGGGCGGCGTATCGACGATGATCAGGTCCCATTCCACGCGGGCCCGCAGCTGGCCGAGCTTCTCCATGGCCATGTACTCCTGCGTGCCCGCGAACCCGGCCGAAAGCGATTGGTAGAAGGGGTTCGCCAGGATCGCGCGGGCGCGCTCGGGGTCGGCGTGCGCCTCGACGAACTCGTCGAAGGTCCGCTTCATGTCCAGCATCATGGCGTGCAGTTCGCCGCCCGCCTCGTCACCGACGCCCTCCACCCGCCGCGGGACGTTGTCGAGCGCGTCGATGCCCATGGACTGCGCCAGCCGCCGGGCCGGGTCGATGGTGAGGACGACGACCTTGCGGCCGCGCTCGGCGGCCCGTACGCCCAGGGCGGCGGCCGTGGTGGTCTTGCCCACGCCGCCGGAGCCGCAGCACACCACGATGCGGGTCTGCGGGTCGTCCAGCAGTGCGTCGGTCTCCAGCCGGGGTGCAACGTCCATGCTCATGCCGCCTCCTGCGTACGGCGTGTGCCACTTGTGCCGCTCATACCGCGTTCACGGCCGTTGGTGCCGTCCGTACGGGGCGCGCCGCCGGGGACGCGCGCCGTGCACGTGCCGCTCACGACGGCCACTGCTTGCGCAGATCCGCCGCCAGCCGGTACAGCCCGGCCAGGTCGACGCCGTCCGTCAGCAGCTCCAGCTCGTGCAGCGGCAGGTCGAGACCGGCCAGCTCGGACCGCTGCGTCCGCTCCAGGGCGACGCGCTCCGCGTGCTCGCGCGCCTGCTCCAGCAGCGGGTCGACCAGCCGCTCGGCGAGGCCGCCGCGGCGCGCGCCGCCCAGCCCGGCCTGCGAGAGCGCCTTGGCGACGGCCGTACGGCGGCCGTTGGCGGCGGCGTCGACGGCCTCGTGGTCGAGGATCGCGGGCCGCACCATGTTGACGATGACCGCGCCCGTCGGAAGGCCGTCCGAGCGCAGCTCCGCGATGCCGTCCGCGGTCTCCTGGACCGGCATCTCCTCCAGCAACGTCACCATGTGGACGGCCGTCTGGGGCGACTTCAGGACGCGCATCACGGCCTGGGCCTGGTTGTGTATCGGACCGGTCCGGGCCAGCCCCGCCACCTCGTGGTTGACGTTCAGGAAGCGGGTGATCCGGCCGGTCGGCGGGGCGTCCATGATCACGGAGTCGTAGGCGAAGCGGCCGTCCTTGCCCTTGCGGCGCACCGCCTCGCACGCCTTGCCGGTCAGCAGGACGTCCCGCAGCCCCGGCGCGATCGTGGTCGCGAAGTCGATAGCGCCGAGCTTCTTCAGGGCGCGCCCCGCCGAACCCAGCTTGTAGAACATGTGGAGGTAGTCCAGGAGTGCGAACTCCGGATCGATCGCGAGGGCGTGGACCTCCCCACCGCCCGGCGCGGTCGCGATCTTGCGTTCTTCATAGGGCAGCGGTTCCGTTTCGAAGAGCTGCGCGATGCCCTGGCGGCCTTCGACCTCGACCAGCAGTGTGCGCCTGCCATCGGCCGCGAGGGCCAGCGCGAGTGCGGCGGCGACCGTGGTCTTGCCGGTTCCGCCCTTGCCACTGACGACATGGAGCCTGCTCACACTGGGGAGCCTAACCAGTCCCCCCACGGGCTACGCACCAGGCCCCGGGAGTGAGGGATTACAGTCGGCTCCATGACGAAGTGGGAATACGCGACCGTGCCGCTGCTCGTACACGCCACGAAGCAGATTCTGGACACCTGGGGCGAGGACGGCTGGGAGCTCGTCCAGGTCGTTCCCGGGCCGAACAACCCCGAGCAGCTGGTGGCCTACCTGAAGCGGGAGAAGGCGTGACGGCCGTCGAGGAGAAGCTCGCCGGGCTCGGTCTGACCCTGCCCGAGGTCGCGGCGCCGCTCGCCAGTTACGTCCCGGCGGTCCGTACGGGGCCGTACGTGTACACCGCGGGCCAGCTGCCGCTGGTCGACGGGAAGCTGGGCGTGACCGGCAAGGTCGGCGCGGAGGTGACGCCGGAGGAGGCCAAGGAGCTGGCGCGCACCTGTGCGCTGAACGCGCTGGCCGCCGTGAAGTCGGTGGTCGGCGACCTCGACAAGGTCGTGCGCGTGGTGAAGGTCGTCGGCTTCGTCGCCTCGGCCCCGGACTTCACCGGGCAGCCGGGCGTCGTCAACGGCGCGAGCGAGCTGCTGGGCGAGGCGCTGGGCGACGCGGGCGTGCACGCCCGCAGCGCGGTCGGCGTGGCGGTGCTGCCGCTGGACGCGCCGGTCGAGGTGGAGATCCAGGTCGAGGTCGCGGACTAGTCGCTGGTCAGGGCCCCTGGTGGGGTCCGGGCCCCGGCCGGGGCCCCTCGAACATCCGCCCGCAAACGCATAGCATCCGGCCATGTCCACTACGAATGGCCAGTGGTATCCACCCGAGTGGCCAGAGCGCATCCGGTTGTTGTCCGCCGGTGAGCTGACGCCGGTGACGCCGCGCCGGGCCGCCACCGTGCTGCTGCTGCGGGACGGACCGGACGGTGCGCCGGGCGGGCAGGACGGGGAGCACGGGGCGAACGGGGAACAGTTCGGGACGAACGGCGGCGGCGACCGCGGCGGCGATGCTGCCGGGCCCGCCGTGTACATGCTGCGCAGACGCGCCTCCATGGCCTTTGCCGGAGGCGCGTACGCCTATCCGGGTGGCTCGGTGGATCCGCGCGACGAGCGGATGGTCGCCTGGGCCGGGCCCTCGCGCGCCCAGTGGGCGCGGCGGCTGGGCCTCGACGAGAGCGACGCGACGCAGGCGCAGGCCATCGTGTGCGCGGCGGTCCGGGAGACCTTCGAGGAGGCCGGCGTGCTCCTCGCGGGCCCGACCCCGCACACGGTCGTCGCGGACACCACGGGCGACGACTGGGAGACGGACCGGCTGTCGCTGGTCGCCCGGGACCTGTCGTTCGCCGAATTCCTCGACCGGCGCGGGCTGGTGCTCCGTTCGGACCTGCTGGGCGGCTGGGCCCGCTGGATCACGCCGGAGTTCGAACCGCGCCGCTACGACACCTGGTTCTTCGTGGCTGCGCTGCCGCGGGGGCAGCGTACGCGCAACGCCTCCACGGAGGCCGACCGTACGGTCTGGCTCCACCCCGGGGACGCGGCCGACGGCTACGACCGGGGCGAGCTGCTGATGATGCCGCCGACCATCGCGACGCTGCGGCAGCTGCGGCCGTACGGCACGGTCCACGACGCGCTGGTGGCCGCCGTGGACCAGGACCTGACCCCCGTGCTCGCACAGGCCCGGCTGGAGGGCGACGAGCTGGTCCTGAGCTGGCCGGGCCACGATGAGTTCACCAAGCACATCCCGGGTACCGCGGGGGAGTCCGAAGCATGACGTACGCAGCCTCCCTGCCCGGGCAGCCGCGCGGAGGCGCGGTCGGCGGCCCGGCGACCGACCGCGCGGTGTGCGTCCTCGCGCCGAATCCGTCGCCCATGACGCTGGACGGCACCAACACCTGGATCGTCGCCGAACCGGATTCCGATCTCGCCGTCGTCATCGACCCAGGGCCGCTGGACGACGGCCACCTCCGGAACGTGATCGCGACGGCGGAGCGGGCCGGGAAGCGGATCGGGCTGACGCTGCTGACCCACGGCCACCCCGACCACGCGGAGGGCGCGCTCCGCTTCGCCGAGCTGACCCGCAGGCGGGTCCGGGCGCTGGACCCGGAGCTGCGGCTGGGCGACGAGGGGCTGGAGCAGGGGGACGTCATAACCACCGGCGGTCTGGAGCTGCGGGTGGTGTCCACGCCCGGCCACACCGCCGACTCGCTGTCCTTCCACCTCCCCGCCGACGCCGCCGTCCTGACGGGCGACACGGTGCTCGGGCGCGGTACGACGGTCGTCGCGCACCCGGACGGGCGGCTCGGCGACTACCTGGACTCGCTGCGGCGGCTGCGGTCGCTCACGGTGGACGACGGGGTCGGTACGGTCCTGCCGGGCCACGGCCCGGTGCTGAACGACGCGCAGGGCGCGGTGGAGTACTACCTGGCGCACCGCGCCAACCGTCTCGCGCAGGTGGAGACGGCGGTCGAGAGCGGCCTCCGCACGCCCTCGGACGTCGTGGCGCACGTGTACGCGGACGTGGACCGGTCGCTGTGGCCGGCGGCGGAGCTGTCGGTGCGGGCCCAGCTGGACTATCTGGGCGAGCACGGGCTGATCTGAGCGCTGGCTGTTCCCGAAGGCGCGAGCTGATCCGAAGGCGCGGACTGATCCGAAGGCGCGGACTGATCCGGGCGTGGACTGACTCGGGAGCGGACTGATCCGGGAACGAACTGATCCGGGCGCGGACTGATCCGGGAACGGCGAAGGGCCCCGGCCGGGGATTCCGGCAGGGGCCCTTGCGGCGTCTTGCGTCAGCGGGAGCGCTTGGCCAGCCGCTCGACGTCCAGCAGGATCACGGCGCGCGCCTCCAGCCGCAGCCAACCGCGGCCCGCGAAGTCGGCGAGCGCCTTGTTGACGGTCTCGCGGGACGCGCCGACCAGCTGGGCCAGCTCCTCCTGGGTCAGGTCGTGGACGACGTGGATGCCCTCCTCCGACTGCACGCCGAAGCGGCGCGACAGGTCGAGCAGGGCCCGGGCGACCCGGCCGGGCACGTCGGAGAAGACGAGGTCGGACATCTGGTCGTTGGTCTTGCGCAGGCGCCGGGCCACGGCGCGCAGCAGCGCGGAGGCGACCTCGGGGCGGGCGTTGAGCCACGGCTGGAGGTCGCCGTGGCCGAGGCCGAGCAGCTTGACCTCGGTGAGGGCGCTGGCGGTGGCTGTGCGCGGGCCGGGATCGAAGAGCGACAGCTCTCCGATCAGCTCGCCCGGGCCGAGCACGGCGAGCATGTTCTCGCGGCCGTCGGGAGAGGTGCGGTGGAGCTTCACCTTGCCCTCGGTGACCACGTACAGGCGGTCGCCCGGGTCCCCTTCGTGGAAGAGGGCGTCACCCCGCGCGAGGGTGGCCTCTCCCATGGAGGCGCGCAGCTCAGCGGCCTGCTCGTCATCGAGCGCCGCGAAGAGCGGGGCGCGCCGCAGAACGTCGTCCACGAGTCTCTCCTTGTCGACATGCACAGGGGACCGTCGTCCCCATGATGCCGGACGGTAAAACAGTGCGATCAATCACAAGTTTGACGCACTGGCCTGCCGGACCGTGCGGCAGGGGTCCGATTGGGCGCGGTCTTGTCGGCGGCCCGGCCGGATGTCGGTGGCGGGGCTTAGGCTGGCCGGGTGTCCAATACGCCGGTGAGAGCACGGGGCAAGGGGGCCGAACGGGTGACCGCATCTCGTAATTCTGCTGTGGGCGAACAAGCGCGCGCCGAGCCGACGAAAGCGGCGAAGGCGTCTAAATCGACCAAGCCGTCCACTCCCGCCCCATCCGCCGAGACCGCGCCCTCCGCGAAGCCCGCCAAGGCCGCGAAGAGCGCAAAGTCGGCGAAGCCCGCCAAGGCCGCGAAGTCGGTGAAGACCGTCAAGCCCGCGAAGCCCTCCCGGCCGGAATCCCAGCTCGCGCTCGTCCGCCGCGCCCGGCGCATCAACCGTGAGCTGGCCGACGTCTACCCGTATGCCCACCCCGAGCTGGATTTCGAGAACCCGTTCCAGCTGCTGGTCGCCACGGTCCTGTCCGCCCAGACCACCGACCTGCGGGTCAACCAGACCACCCCCGCGCTCTTCGCCGCCTACCCGACCCCCGAGGACATGGCAGCCGCCGACCCCGAGGCGCTGGAGCAGCTGATCAGGCCCACCGGCTTCTTCCGCGCCAAGGCCAAGTCCCTGCTGGGCCTCTCCGCCGCGCTGCGCGACCGCTTCGACGGCGAGGTGCCGGGGCGCCTGAAGGACCTGGTCACGCTGCCCGGCGTCGGCCGCAAGACCGCCAATGTGGTCCTCGGTAACGCGTTCGGGGTGCCCGGGCTCACCGTGGACACCCACTTCGGGCGGCTGGTGCGGCGCTGGAAGTGGACCGATCAGGAGGATCCGGAGAAGGTCGAGGCGGAGATCGCCGCGCTCTTCCCGAAGAGCGAGTGGACGATGCTCTCGCACCGCATCATCTTCCACGGCCGCCGCGTCTGCCATGCCCGCAAGCCCGCCTGCGGCGCCTGCCCGATCGCCCCGCTCTGCCCGGCGTACGGGGAGGGCGAGATCGACCCGGACAAGGCGAAGAAGCTGCTGAAGTACGAGATGGGCGGCCAGCCGGGGCAGCGGCTGCGCCCACCCGCCGACTACCCGGGGAGCCCTGCCGCCCCGCTGGGAGCCGCCGGATGACGAGCACGTACGGCGGAGGCGTGGGGGTCAGCTCACAGGGGCTGCCCGAGTGGCTGCTCCCCGTGGCGCGGGCGGCCGAGACGATCGAGCCGCACCAGCTGAGCCGGTTCCTGCCCCCGCCGCAGGGCGGCGGCCGCCCCTCCGCCGTACTGGTGCTCTTCGGGGAGGGCCCCGGCGGCCCCGAGCTGCTGCTGATGGAGCGGTCGGGCTCGCTGCGCTCGCACGCGGGCCAGCCGTCCTTCCCCGGCGGCGCGCTCGACCCCGAGGACGGTGATCCGGACGGGGCCGGTCCGCTGCATGCGGCGCTGCGCGAGGCCGAGGAGGAGACGGGGCTGGACCCCGCGGGTGTCCAGGTCTTCGCCGTCCTGCCGCGCCTGTACATCCCGGTGAGCGGCTTCGTCGTGACGCCTGTCCTGGGCTGGTGGCGGCGGCCGAGCCCGGTCGGGCCGGTGGACCCTGCCGAGACGGCCCGGGTCTTCACGGTTCCCGTGGCGGATCTCACGGATCCGGCGAACCGGGCGACGACCGTTCACCCCAGTGGTCACCAGGGACCGGCGTTCCTGGTCGGAGGCGCCCTGGTCTGGGGTTTCACAGCGGGAGTGATCGATCGCATACTGCACTACTCCGGCTGGGAACGACCATGGGACCGGGCGAAGCACGTCCCACTCGACTGGCGCGCGTGAGACGGTGTCCCGGTGAATGTGCTGGACATCCTGCTGCTGCTCGCCGCCGTATGGTTCGCGATCATCGGCTATCGCCAGGGCTTCGTCGTCGGCGTGCTGTCGGTGATCGGATTCATCGGCGGTGGCCTGGTTGCGGTCTATCTTCTGCCGGTCATCTGGGACGGCACCACCGACCGGGCCTCGCCCGGCACCTTCGGTGCCATCGTGGCGATCGTGCTGGTGATCGTGTGCGCGTCGGTCGGCCAGGCGGCCACGACCCACCTGGGAAACAAGCTGCGCCGGTACATCACCTGGTCACCCGCGCGTGCCCTGGACGCGACGGGCGGCGCGCTGGTGAACGTCCTGGCGATGCTGATGGTCGCCTGGCTGCTCGGCTCCCTCGTGGCCGGGACCTCGCTCCCCACCGTGAGCAAGGAGGTCCGCGAATCCAAGGTGATGTTCGGGGTCTCGCGCGTGGTCCCGCCGCAGGCCAACACCTGGTTCTCCGACTTCTCCACCGTGCTCGCGCAGGGCGGCTTCCCGCAGGTCTTCTCGCCGTTCTCGAACGAGCCGATCACCTCGGTCCCGCAGCCCGACCCGGCGCTCGCGCAGTCCCCGGTGGCCGGCCAGGCCCAGAAGAGCATCGTGAAGGTCGTCGGCACCGCCCCGAGCTGCGGCAAGGTCCTGGAGGGCACCGGCTTCGTCTACGCCCGGAACCGGGTCATGACCAACGCCCATGTGGTCGGCGGCGTCGACGACCCGACGGTGCAGATAGGCGGCGAGGGCCGGCTGTACGACGCGAAGGTCGTGCTCTACGACTGGAAGCGCGACATCGCGGTCCTCGATGTGCCCTCGCTGCAAGCCCCCGCGCTCCAGTTCACGCAGGGCGACGCGAACAGCGGCGACGACGCGATCGTGGCCGGGTTCCCGGAGAACGGCGCGTTCGACGTGCGCGCTGCCCGCGTCCGCGGCCGCATCACGGCCAACGGCCCGGACATCTACCACCGCGGCACCGTGCAGCGCGACGTCTACTCGCTGTACGCGACCGTGCGCCAGGGCAACTCCGGCGGCCCGCTGCTCACCCCGCAGGGCAGGGTGTACGGCGTGGTCTTCGCCAAGTCGCTCGACGACGCGGACACGGGGTACGCGCTGACGGCGGACGAGGTGCGCAAGGATGCCGAGAAGGGGCGTACGGCCGATCAGCCGGTGGACAGCCAGGGGTGTGCCCTCTAGGGCCCTCTTTCCCGGTGTTCCAGGGTTCCCGGTGATCCCGCTGTGTCGGGTGGTTCCGGTGCTCCCGGTGTGATGGAGACGCGAGCCGGTAGGTGTTGCCTACCGGCTGCGCGGATGGCGCAGCCGCGCCGAGACCCAGCGGGCACGGCGCCGGATGATGCGGGGAATCCCGACGATATTGGGGTCATGGCCTTGGGTAGGCCCGGAGCCGCCGCGCTCGGAAACGCTCAGTGCGGCATTGGCAGCAGCGGCGGCTTCGGGGCCGCGGCCGCTTGGTGCGTCACGGTAGTCGTGCGTCCAGCCCATACTCCGGACTTTGCCCGTGGCCCAAGGTCGGTAATCGCCGGTGGCTGCGGCAATTGGCCTATGCGCCAGGCAAGTGGCTGTTCGAGAAACACCTGTTCGCACAAGGTCGGCCCGGCGGCCGTTTCGGGCCTGTTCCGGGGCTCGCTCCGGCGTCGGCTCAGCGGTCCGGTTCCGGGTCCTTCAGCCAGTTGATCAGCTCCGTGGAGAAGGCCTGCGGATCCTCCTCGTGCGGAAAGTGGCCGAGGCCGTCGAAGAGCCGCCAGCGGTACGGCGCCTCCACGTACTGCCCCGACCCCGCCGCGCTGCGGGTCCGCATCACCGGGTCGAGTGACCCGTGCAGATGCAGAGTCGGCACTCGCACCGGCCGCTTCATCCGGCGGTTGAACTGGATACCGTCCGGCCGCGCCAGCGACCGCACCATCCAGCGGTACGGCTCGATCGAGCAGTGCGCCGTCGAGGGGATGGCCATCGCCCGCCGGTAGACGTCCACCGCCTCGTCCTCGGGCAGCTGCGGCCCGGACCACTCCCGGATCAGCCGTCCCACGGCCTCCGCGTCGTCCGCGACCAGCTGGCGTTCGGGCAGCCATGGCCGCTGGAAGCCCCAGATGTGGGAGCCCGCGGCGCTCTGCCTGACGTCCCCGAGCATCGCCGAGCGCCAGCGCCGCGGATGCGGCATGGAGGTCACCGCGAGCCGCCGCAGCAGCTTCGGCCGCATCACCGCGGCCGTCCACGCCAGGTATCCGCCCAGGTCATGGCCGACCAGGGCGGCGTCAGGCTCACCGAGCGAGCGGATCACACCGGTGATGTCGAGGGCGAGGTTGGCCGGGTCGTACCCCCGCGGCGTACGGTCGCTGCCGCCCACTCCGCGCAGGTCCATCGCGACCGCCCGGTACCCGGCGTCGGCGAGCGCGGTCAGCTGGTGCCGCCAGGTCCACCAGAACTGCGGAAACCCGTGGAGCAGCAGCACCAGCGGGCCGTCGCCCAGCTCGGCGATGTGGAAGCGCGCGCCGTTGGCCGCGACGTCCCGGTGGGTCCAGGGGCCGTCCAGCCGAACGACCGACGCGGAGATATCAGGGACGCTCATGCCGACGAGCGTGTCACATCCCGTACGGAGCGGCCGCCGTTCCCCACGGCCCGCGGATGCGGCTTGACGTTCCCGAGGACGGCCGCCGACTCCTTGGACGAGGCGATGGACCGCTTCGGCGCCTTGACCTTCTTGAACTTCACCAGCGCGACCAGGCCCAGGATTCCGGCGATCAGCCAGTAGATGCCGCCCACGATCAGGAAGCACCAGGCGAGGCCGAGGCCGGTCCAGGAACGCAGTCCATAGGCGAGGGCGAAGCTCAGCACCGGAAGCGAGAAGAGGACCAGCACCCCGGCCGCCACACCGGCGCCGCTGCCGAACGCGGCCTTCTTGGCACCCACCCGGAGCTCGGCCTTGGCCAGCGCGATCTCGTCGTGCATCAGCGCGGACAGCTCGGTGGTCGCCGTGGCCACCAGCTGGCCGAGGCTGCGGTTGCCGCCGTCGTCGGCTGCGCTCATCGCCATCTCCCTCTGCTCTTGTACGTCTTCCGGTCGTCTTCGCGTGTCTTCCGCGCGTGCAGGTCTTCTGCGCTGTTCCGCGGCTTTCAAGCCTCTCAGATCATGGCGTCTCAGATCATGCCGGACCATCGTCCTCGGAGCCGCCCCCGGCGGCCACTTCGGCAAGCCGCCGGTGCTCGGCAGCCTTCGCCTCATGGATCGCGGCCATCCGGAGGTGGTATTCGGGAGTGTCGCGCTCGTAGACGTCGGGAATGCCGTCCATGTCCTCGTCCCGCTCCTCGTCCTGATACAGGCGCTGGTAGCGGTTGTTGCGCAGTTTGAGGAGGATGCCCGCGAGCAGCGCGGCGCACAGCGAGCCGATGAGGACCGCCGACTTCACCTCCTCGGCGAGCGCCGGATCGTCGGGGAAGGCCAGTTCGCCGATGAGCAGCGAGACGGTGAAACCTATGCCGGCGAGCGTCGCGACGGCGAACACATCCGCCCACGCCAGGTCCTCGTTCAGCTCGGCCCTGGTGAACCGGGCGGCGCACCATGAACCACCGAAGACCCCGACGGCCTTGCCCACCACCAGGCCGAGGACGACGCCGAGTGTCTCGGGGCGGGTGAAGACGTCCGCGACGGCGTCGCCGGATATCGGGACCCCGGCGGCGAACAGGGCGAACACCGGCACGGCGAGCCCGGCCGAGAGGGGGCGCACCCGGTGCTCGATGCGCTCGGCGGGGGAACGGTCCTCGCCCTCGCGCACCGTGCAGCGCAGCATCAGGCCCATCGCGACGCCCGCGACGGTGGCATGTACCCCGCTCGCGTGCATCAGCGCCCAGATCACCAGGCCCAGCGGGAGGTAGATGTACGCGCCGCGTACGCCCTTGTGGTGCAGCAGCCGGAAGAGGGCGAGCCCGGCGAAGGACAGGCCGAGGGCGACGAAGTTGATGTCCTTGGTGAAGAAGATCGCGATGATCAGGATCGCGCCGAGGTCGTCGACGACCGCGAGGGTGAGCAGGAACGCGCGCAGGGCGGCGGGCAGCGCGGTGCCGATGACGGCGAGGACCGCGAGCGCGAAGGCGATGTCGGTGGCGGTCGGTACGGCCCAGCCCTTCATGCTGCCGCCGCCGGTCGCGGTGACGACGACGTAGACGAGCGCGGGGGCGGCCATGCCGCACAGCGCGGCGATCACGGGCAGCGCGGCGGCCTTCGGATCGCGCAGCTCGCCCGCGACCAGTTCGCGCTTCAGCTCGATCCCGGCGACGAAGAAGAAGACGGTGAGCAGGCCGTCCGTGGCCCAGGACTCGACGGACAGATGCAGATGCAGCGCCCCGGGGCCGAAGGAGAAGTCCTTGATGTCGCCGTAGACATCGCTGAGCGGGGTGTTCGCCAGGATCAGCGCGGCGATCGCGGCGACGAGAAGGATCATGCCGCCGACGGTCTCGGTGCGCAGCGCGTCGGTGATGAACGTCCGCTCGGGGAGCGAAAGGCGGCCGAGGAACTTGCGGCTGGTGGGCGCGGCCACGGGCGGGGCCTCCTGGGTCGTCGGTCGGGTGCGGACACACGTATGCCGTGTGCCGACCAGACTTCCCGGCGCGCCCTTGTGATCTTGACGCGCTGTTAACGCGTCAGGTTCTCACCTTAACCGGAACAGTCGAGGGGCGCTCCCGCGTGGAGGGAGCGCCCCTCGGCCGTATGACCTCGGCTCGGGCCGCTGCGCGGGCCCTCGCCCGGGCCGCTGCTCAGACCGTCGCCTCTGCTGCGCTGATCAGTCTTCGCTGGGCGCGGACGGCAGCTTGCTCTGGATCAGCTCCATGACGGAGGAGTCGGTGAGCGTGGTGACGTCACCCAGCGCGCGGTTCTCTGCGACATCGCGCAGCAGCCGACGCATGATCTTGCCGGAACGGGTCTTGGGCAGCTCGGCCACCGGCATGATCCGCTTGGGCTTGGCGATCGGGCCGAGCTGCTTGGCGACATGCGCCCGCAGCTCCTCGACCAGACCCTCGTCCTCGGCCGCGCTGCCGCGCAGGATGACGAAGGCGCAGATCGCCTGGGTGGTCTGCGGGTCGGTGGCACCGACGACGGCGGCCTCGGCGACCTTGGGGTGCGAGACGAGCGACGACTCGACCTCGGTCGTCGAGATGTTGTGGCCGGACACCAGCATCACGTCGTCGACCCGGCCGAGCAGCCAGATGTCGCCGTCGTCGTCCTTCTTGGCACCGTCGCCCGCGAAGTAGCGGTTCTCGAAGCGGGACCAGTAGGTGTCCAGGTAGCGCTGGTCGTCGCCCCAGATGGTGCGGAGCATCGACGGCCACGGCTCGGTGAGCACCAGATAGCCGCCCGCACCGTTCGCCACCTCGTTCGCCTCGTCGTCGACGACGGTCGCGGCGATACCGGGGAGCGCCACCTGGGCCGAACCGGGCTTCGTCGCGGTGACGCCCGGCAGCGGGCTGATCATGATGCCGCCGGTCTCGGTCTGCCACCAGGTGTCGACGACGGGCGTCGTGTCCGCGCCGATGTTCTTGCGGTACCAGATCCACGCCTCGGGGTTGATCGGCTCGCCGACCGAGCCGAGGACGCGCAGCGAGGACAGGTCGAACTTGGCCGGGATGTCGTCGCCCCACTTCATGCACGCGCGGATCGCGGTCGGGGCGGTGTACAGGATGGTGACCCCGTACTTCTGGACGATCTCCCACCAGCGGCCCTGGTGCGGGGTGTCCGGCGTGCCCTCGTAGAGCACCTCGGTCGCTCCGTTGGAGAGCGGCCCGTAGACGATGTACGAGTGACCGGTGACCCAGCCGACGTCGGCCGTGCACCAGAAGACGTCCGACTCCGGCTTGAGGTCGAAGACGGCGTGGTGGGTGTACGACACCTGGGTGAGGTAGCCACCGGTGGTGTGCAGGATGCCCTTCGGCTTACCGGTGGTGCCGGAGGTGTAGAGGATGAACAGCGGGTGCTCGGCGTCGAACGCCTCGGGCGTGTGCTGCTCCGGCTGGCGGTCCACGATCTCGTGCCACCAGACGTCGCGGCCCTCGGTCCAGGCCACCTCCTGGCCGGTGCGGCGGACGACCAGCACGCTGCGCACGTTCTCGGTGCCGGGACGGGTCAGGGCCTCGTCGACGGCGGGCTTGAGCGCGGACGGCTTGCCCCGGCGGTAGCCGCCGTCGGCGGTGATGATCACGCGGGCGTCGGCGTCCTGGATACGGGTGGCGAGGGCGTCGGCCGAGAAGCCGCCGAACACCACGGAGTGCGGCGCACCGATGCGGGCGCAGGCCAGCATCGCGATCACGGCCTCCGTGATCATCGGCAGGTAGATGGCGACCCGGTCGCCCGTCTGTACTCCCAGCTCGGTCAGCGCGTGCGCCGCCTGGGATACCTCCCGCTGAAGCTCGGCGTAGGTCAGCGAGCGGGTGTCTCCCGGCTCTCCCTCGAAGTGGAGGGCCACTCGGTCGCCGAGTCCGTTCTCGACATGACGGTCGACGCAGTTGTACGCCACGTTGAGCTTGCCGTCCGCGAACCACTTCGCGAAGGGCGGGTTCGACCAGTCGAGCGTCTCCGTCGGCTCGGTCGCCCAGGTCAGCCGACGGGCCTGCTCGGCCCAGAAGCCCAGGCGGTCCGCCTTCGCACGCTCGTACGCCTCGGCCGTCACGTTGGCGTCCGCGGCCAGATCGGCCGGCGGCGTGAAGCGGCGCTCCTCGCGAAGAAGGTTGGCCAGGCTTTCGTTGCTCACGACATCTCCCATTCCCAGGGTGTCCGTTGTGTCCCCGCCATAGCTCATCAGCCCCAGGCAGGCCCTGACAAGGCGCTGTCGCCGTAAATTGGTTTAGACCTGTAATCAGATCGCCTCCAGCGCTTCCGTGACTCCCCCCTTTCCGGGCTCCGGGGCGGCGGCCGGACCGGCCGCACAGACGGCCACTGGGGTGCCGTCATCCGGCCGGACGGCCAGAAATCGGCCCGATCCGGGCTCCAGGACGTACGCCTGAGCCTCCGCCACATGGAAAAACATCCCGTGCAGCACCAGCCGTCCCTCCGCCACCCGTCGCGCGACGCAGGCGTGCGCCATCAGATGCTCCAATTGCTGCATCACGTTGATCAGCGCAAGCCGCTCCACATCGTCGGCCACCGGCCGGTCGGCCAGCGCGACCTCGCCACGCCCCAGCTGCCCGATCCGCTCCATCCGCGCCAGCCCGGGCCTGCCGTGGCGCAGCCAGCGCGCCAGGGGAGTCTGCGCCCCGGGGGGCGCGGACGATGAGCCGAGCAGCGCCTGCATCGCCCCGCAGCCGGAGTGCCCGCACACCGTGATGCTGCCGACCCTCAGCACCTCCACCGCGTACTCGATGGCCGCGCCCACCGAGTCGCAGGCGGCGTCCGCGCCGGGAGGTGGCACCAGATTGCCCACATTGCGCACGGTGAACAGATCGCCGGGGCCGCTGGAGGTGATCATGCTGGTCACCAGCCGCGAGTCGGCGCAGGTGAGAAACAGCTGGGTGGGTCGCTGTCCCTCCCGGGCGAGCCGCGCCAGCTCGTCGCGCACCAGTGGTGCGGTATTGCGCTGGAAGGCGCTCACCCCGCCCAGCAGCTGCCCCGCTTCCTCTCCGCGAGCGCGTCCGTGTCCGTCCCCGGCCGCCGGGGCGGGGCGGGTGCAGTGGTGGTTGCGCCAGGGCGTCCATGGGCGGCAGGCGGCCGCACCGGCCGACTCGGTGACCGGCCGCTGCGGCCGGTTGAAGCGGCGCAGCGAGGCGAAGGTGACGAACGCGATCCCGGCGAGCGCGACGGCCATCAGCCCGACCTGTAGCGGGGCGCCCGCCGAGAGCGCCATCTGATCCAAGAGCTTCAACATTCCCGTCTCCTCCGGGGCTTCGCGGTCGCGAGCGAGGCGCGGCCGTGGGTCACGGCGTACTGCGGTGCTGACTCCCAAGCGTTGGTAAATGAATCGTAATGCCAGGTAAAGTCAGCGGGAAGCCTTTTGAGGAGAAGCGTGCTGTTGTTCCTTCCATGGGGTGAATAGTCAGGTGAGATGACCGCGCCGGGTGGGTGGCTAGGCGGGCGCGGGGGCAGCCGCCGCCCGCCCGGCCAGGGCGGACTCGTCCAGGGCGAAGGCCGGATCAACCTGTGCCGCCAGGTCGGCACCCGTCTTCGCGTTCCCCCAACTCTGCGCGTTCTTCAGGTGGAAGTGCACCATCTGGCGGGTGTAGCGCTGCCAGTCCCGCCGCTCGTAGGAGGCGTCCACCGCGTCGTGCAGCGTGCGCAGCGCCTCGCGGTTGGGCTCCTCCAGCTCCGCGAAGCGCGGCGCGCGGCCCTTCTCCATCGCTCGGACCCAGTCGGAGTGGCCGACGGTGACCAGCAGGTCGTCGCCCACCTCGGCGCGCAGGAAGGCGAGGTCGTCCGGGCCCTGCACCTTGTTCCCGACCACGCGCAGCGCCACGTCGAAGTCGCGGGCGTACTCCTTGTACTGGCGGTAGACCGCGATGCCCTTGCGCGTGGGTTCGGCGACCAAGAACGTCATGTCGAAGCGGGTGAAGAGCCCGGAGGCGAAGGAGTCGCTGCCCGCCGTCATGTCGACGACCACGAACTCCCCGCGCCCGTCGACCAGATGGTTGAGGCACAGCTCGACCGCGCCGACCTTGGAGTGGTAGCAGGCCACGCCGAGATCGGACTCGGTGAAGGGCCCGGTCGCCATCAGCCGCACCTCCCCGTCGCCGAGCGGGACGGTCCGGGCGCACGCCTCGTAGACGGGGTTGTCCTCGCCGATCCGCAGCAGCCGCGATCCCTCGCCGGGCGGCGTTGTCTTGATCATGGTCTCGGCGGAGGCGATCCGGGGGTTCGTCCCGCGCAAATAGTCCTTGATCAGGGGGAGATGGGCGCCCATGGCGGGCAGCGCGGCGGCCTCCGCCTCGTCGAGCCCGAGTGCCGCGCCCAGATGCTGGTTGATGTCGGCGTCGACCGCGACGACCGGGGCGCGGGTGGCGGCGAGATGGCGGATGAACAGCGACGACAGCGTCGTCTTGCCGCTGCCGCCCTTGCCTACGAAAGCGATCTTCATGTTCAGAAAGCGTAGGTGAGTGATCCTCTCCCATGAGGGATTTACGTGAAGAAAACCACTCCAACGAGGGGCGCCGGGCAACGGGTGCGTAGGGTCATACTCATGAGTACGTCAGCAGATCCGCTCGCCACCCTGGCAGCGCTGCCCGGTGTGGCCGAGTCCGTGGAGGCCGTACGGACGGCAGTGGACCGGGTCTACGGCCACCGGGTGATGCGTCGCCGCAGCAACGAGGTCACGTCGGAGGCGGCGCTGCGCGGAGCGCGTGGTTCCGCGGCGCTGGCCGGTGCCGACTGGGCGCTCGAAGAGGTCCGCCGCCGCACTGACTTCGGGGCCGAAGGGGAGCCGCACACGGTGGGAGCGGCTCTGCGGGTGACCGCCGAGGCCGGTCAGTTGCTGAGCGTCTGGCGGCAGTCGCCGCTGCGGGTGCTGGCCCGGCTGCATCTGGTCGCGGCCGGAGGGGCGGACGATGACAACAGAGTCGGACGGCCCCGGCTGGCGGGCGAGCCGGTGCGGGAGCAGCTGGTCGGGCCGGAGCCGCCCGACGCCGACGAGGTGGCGGCCCGACTCGACGGCTTGGCGCGGCTGCTGCTCGCGGGCAGCGAGGCCCCGGCGCTGGTGACGGCGGCGGTGGTGCACGGGGAACTGCTCGCGCTGCGGCCCTTCGCCTCCTACAACGGCCTGGTGGCGCGCGCGGCCGAGCGGATCGTGCTGGTCGGCAGCGGGCTCGACCCGAAGTCCATCTGTCCGGCGGAGGTGGGTCACGCGGAGCAGGGCGCCGCGGTGTGCGTGGCCGGGCTGGAGGGCTATGTGTCCGGGACGCCCGAGGGCATGGCGGCCTGGATCGCGCACTGCGGACGGTCGGTTGAGCTGGGCGTGCGGGAGAGCACGGCCGTATGCGAGGCGATGCAGAGGGGAGCCGCCTGAGGCCGCCCGGCTCCGGGGGTGTTCCCGGGTCCGGACAGAGTTGCGGCGGCACCGCGAGGGTGCCGCCGCTGGCACGTCCGCCGGGTTACCAGTGCGTGCACAGAAATTCGCCCATCAGGCCGGGATCTTCGCCCGTCACCTGGTGCGGCTGGCCCGTAATCGACGGGTCGGCGTCGCGTGGGTGCCCGGCATCCGTGCTCGGTCCGTGGGGCCTTGGTGCGTCTGGGGAGATCCTCCCGGATACCCCTGGTCTCGCGGGCCGTCGATTCCTTTCTACTCCTGCGCGGAGCCAAGTGGAACCCCTCCACGCAGATCTTTGCGGCGAGGTCAAATGCGGGTATAAGGGGCGCGTCGCCGGCTGGCGTACCAGACCAGACCGGCGGTGGCGGCGGCCGCTCCCACGGCCGCGACCGCGGCCAGGACCGGCCGCGGCGGCATGGACAGCGAGGGCAGCCGCTGCTTCAGTCGCACCGGGCGGTCGAAGGAGAGGACCGGCCAGCCGCGGGCGACCGCTTCGCGGCGCAGGGCCCGGTCCGGGTTCACCGCGTGCGGGTGGCCGACCGACTCCAGCATCGGCAGATCGGTCGCCGAATCGCTGTAGGCGTAGCAGCGCGACAAGTCGTATCCCTCGGACTCGGCCAGCTCGGCGATCGCTTCCGCCTTCGTCGGTCCGTAGGCGTAGTACTCGACCTCTCCGGTGAAGACCCCGTCCTCGACGACCATGCGGGTGGCCACCACCCGGTCCGCGCCCAGCAGCTCGCCGATCGGCTCCACGACCTCCGCTCCCGAGGTGCTGACAATCACCACATCGCGTCCGGCGGTGTGGTGTTCCTCGATGAGCGAAGCCGCTTCGTCATAGATGATGGGGTCGATCAGATCGTGCAGAGTCTCCGCGACGATCTCCTTCACCAGCGCGACATTCCAGCCGCGGCAGAGGGCCGAGAGGTACTCGCGCAACCGCTCCATCTGGTCGTGATCGGCGCGGCCGGCGAGGAAGACGAACTGGGCATAAGCAGTACGCAGTACGGCTCGACGGTTGATCAGCCCACCCCGGTAGAAGGACTTGCTGAAGGTGAGCGTGCTTGACTTCGCAATGACCGTCTTGTCCAGGTCAAAGAAGGCGGCTGTCCGGGGCAAGGAGTGGTTTTCCACGACGCCGAGCATAGGGCCCACCATTCGGCGTAAGCTGAGGCGCGTGGGTTTGCCTGAGAAGGCTCTCGGGTACACCATGGAAGTCACGGATCGTTCGCGACCGTGCTAACCCGGCCCGACTCCTCCCCCCCGAGTCGGCCGTGGGGACGACCCCCGCTCTCCCCCCCGGCGGGGGTCGTCGCATGTCCGGACGCTTTTTCGGTCCATTCACGAGATCTTGCTCCCCTCATCCGGGCCTGGGTGACGCCTGCTCCCCAACAGCCTGAATGGTTACCGTGCGTAATCGCTACGCTGCACTCCGGAAGTCACTGGTTTAGGTGACTGGGATATTCACAACTGATGAGTTGTCCACGGTTTTGGACCAAGATCCCCAAGATTTTCAGGATCGCGACACGGTGATTCTCCGCGTTGTTTGCACTCGCCGTTCGCGTGAGTGAGAGCGCGTAACGATATGGGGAGGGGATCGTGACTGCATCCATCACACCGGAACGGTCATCACCGGAAGAAGGACAGCGCGGCAGACCGCTGATCATCACTGAGGACGAAGAGCTTCTCGACGATCTGCTGCGCCTGTGCGCGGCCGCCGGCGCCGAGGCCGAAGTGGCCCATGGCACCCCCACGCGGCGCGGGAGTTGGGAGGGCGCGCCGTTGATTCTCGTCGGGGACGACGCGGCCGCCGGGCTCCGGGGGCGGGTCCGCAGGGCGGGCGTGCTGCTCATCGGACGCGATCTCGACGACCACAACATCTGGCGCCGGGCGGTGGATCTCGGCGCCGACAATGTGGCGTTCCTGCCCGATGCCGAGACCTGGCTCGTGGACCGGATCGCCGATGTCGCGGAGGGGGTCGGGCAACAGGCCCTGACCATCGGGGTCATCGGCGGCCGCGGCGGGGCCGGAGCCTCCACCCTCGCCTGCGCCCTGGCCGTCTCGGCGGCCCGTTCGGGCCGGCGCACCATGCTCATCGACGGCGACCCGCTGGGCGGCGGCCTCGATGTACTGCTCGGCGGTGAGGGGTCGGAGGGGCTGCGATGGCCCGCCTTCGCCGAATCGCGCGGTCGCGTCGCCGGGAGCGCGCTGGAGGAATCGCTGCCCGAGCTGCACTCCCTGCGGGTGCTCAGCTGGGACAGGGGCGATTCGGTCGTCATTCCGCCCTCGGCGATGCGCGCGGTGCTGGCCGCGGCCCGGCGGCGCGGCGGGGTCGTGGTGGTGGATCTGCCGCGCCGGGTGGACGAGGCGGCGGCCGAGGCTCTCGCCCAGGTGGACCTCGGTCTGCTGGTCGTCCCGGCGGAGCTGCGCGCCGTCGCGGCCGCCCACCGGGTGGCGTCCACGGTGGGCATGGTGCTGAGCGATCTGCGCGCGGTGGTGCGGGGGCCGTGCGGGCCCGAACTGGACGACGAGGAGATCGCCCGGCTGCTCGGGCTGCCGCTGGCCGGTCAACTGCCGCCGGAGCCGGGGCTGCTGGACGCGATCGACGGCGGCGAGCCCCCGGGCGGCAGCGCGCGCGGCCCGCTCGGCCGGTTCTGCGCCGAGTTCTGGGCACGGGCCCTGCCCGGTGCGGGGGGTGTCACCGCATGAGCGTCGAAACCCTGGATCTGCTGGACGCGGTGCGGCTGCGGCTGGCGGAGAGCGGTGCGGATCCGAGTCCCTCCAGGTGGCGGCCGCGCTGCGCGAGGAGGGGCGGTTGCTGGGCGACACCGAAGTGCTCGGTGTGGTCAACGCCCTGCGCTCCGAACTGGTCGGCACCGGCCCCCTGGAGCCGCTGCTCGCCGCGCCCGAGGTCACGGACGTGCTGGTCACCGCCCCCGACGAGGTGTGGGTGGACCGCGGCGCGGGGCTGGAGCGGACGGCCGTCACCTTCGCCGACGCGGCCGCCGTGCGCAGGCTCGCCCAGCGGCTCGCCGCGGTGGCCGGGCGGCGGCTGGACGACGCCCGGCCCTGGGTGGACGCCCGGCTGCCGGACGGGACGCGGCTGCACGCGGTGCTCCCGCCGGTGGCCGTCGGATCCACGTGTCTGTCGCTGCGGGTGGTGCGTCCGCGGGCGTTCTCCCTCGCCGAGCTGGTGGCCGCCGGGACCGTGCCGCCCGGCGGTGCGGAGCTGCTGCGGGCCATGCTGGACGCCCGGCTCTCGTACCTGGTGAGCGGCGGCACCGGATCCGGCAAGACGACGTTGCTGAGCACCCTGCTGGGGCTGGTCGGCCGGGAGGAGCGCATCGTCCTCGCCGAGGACTCGGCGGAGCTGCGGCCCGACCATCCCCATGTGGTCCGGCTGGAGACCCGCCCCGCCAACCAGGAGGGCCGGGGCCAGGTCACCCTGCGGGACCTGGTGCGCCAGGCGCTGCGGATGCGGCCCGACCGGCTCGTGGTCGGTGAGGTGCGGGGCCCCGAGGTCACCGATCTCCTGGGCGCCCTGAACACGGGCCATGAGGGCGGCTGTGGCACCGTCCACGCCAATACGGCGGGAGACGTACCGGCCCGGCTGGAGGCGCTCGGCTCGACCGCGGGTCTGGACCGGGCCGCGCTGCACAGCCAGTTGGCGGCAGCCCTGTCGGTCG
>NZ_GG657754.1:5560559-5610004 GCF_000158915.1 Streptomyces himastatinicus ATCC 53653
TGTGCGCGGCGGTGGCCGCGTGGCTCATCTCCGGTCGGGACCGGGAACTGCGCCGGGCCAGACTGCTGTTCGCGGGTGGCGGGCCCGTCGCGCCCACCGGGCCGGCCCCGGCGCGGCGGCTGTCCGAGACGGTCGCCTGGCTCAAGGAGCGCTGGCGGGTCAGGTACGGCGGGCGGATGGGGCGTGAGCTGCTGTGCCTGCCGGTCGGCTGCGTGCTCGCGGCGCTCGGCGCATCGGCCCTGCCGCTGTTCGCCGCGGTGGCGGCCGTGCCGGTCGTCGGCCGGTGGCTGAGGACCCGGGAGCGCGTCCGGGCCCGCGACCGGCGCGCGACGGGAGTGATCGAGCTGTGCGGCACCGTGGCGGGCGAGCTGCGGGCCGGGCGACAGCCCGGCGAGGCACTGCTGTCCGTGCCCTCGGGAGACCTGGGGGAGCGATGGGGGCTGGTGTCGGCCGCCGCGCGGTTCGGCGGGGATGTGCCCGAGGCCCTGCGCAGGGCGGCCCGGCAGCCGGGCGCGGAAGGGCTGACCGGGGTCGCGGCCTGCTGGCAGGTGGCCGTCGACGAGGGCGCGGGGCTTGCCGCCGGGCTCGACCGGGTGGCCTCGGCGCTGCGCGCCGAGCGCGAGCAGCGGGAAATTCTGCGCGCCAGGCTGGCGGGGCCCAAGGTCACCGTCGCGGTGCTGGCCGTGCTGCCGGCCTTCGGGCTGGTGATGGGCGCCGCGCTGGGCACCGAGCCGCTGCATCAGCTCCTGCACACCCCGGTCGGGCTGGGCTGTCTGCTGGGCGGCTGCCTGCTGGAGTGGGCGGGGTTCGTCTGGCTCAGGCGGTCGATGCGGGCGGCGCTCGCCCCCGGGAAGGCAGTCGGCCGATGAGCGCCGTCCTTGTCCACAGGCTGGGGATCGTGCTGTCCCTCATGGCCGCAGTCGCGTATGTGGCGATGGCGGTGGTGGAGGCTCGGCGGGACCTTGCCGCCGGGCGGCGTCTGGCGGCACTGCTGCCGGGCGGGCGAATGGACGCGGGTACCGGCACGGCCCGGCCCCGGGCCTGGGAGCGATGGCGCGCACGGATGGACGAGGGCGCGGCCCTGGCCTGGGCGGCCTCCCTCGGTGTCCTGCTGGCCGGTGTCGTCCTCGTCGGAGGGCCGCCGGGGTGGGTGCTGGGGCTGGCGGCCGCATACGGCGTCCGGCGGTGGCAGCGGCGGCAGATCGCCGCGCGGCGGTCCGGAGGCCGGTCCGGCGGCGCGGGGAGCGAGGCGGGCGAGGCGGTGCGGCAGATCCCGCTGGCCGCCGATCTGCTGGCGGCCTGTCTGGCCGCCGGGGCGGATCCGCGCACGGCGGCGGACGCGGTGGGCAAGTCGCTCGGCGGCCCGGTCGGCGACCGGCTGGTCCGGACCGCTGCGGAACTGCGGCTGGGAGGGGAGCCGGTCGGCGCCTGGGGGCGGCTTGGCGCGTTGCCCGGCGCGAGCGGACTGGCGCGCGCCCTGGAGCACGCCGGGACCACGGGCGCCCCGGCAGTGGAGCCGGTGTCCCGGATCGCCGCCGACTGCCGTGCCGAGCAGGGGAGGGAGGCGGGCCGACGCGCCGATCGGGCGAGCGTGCTGGCCACCGCCCCGCTCGGGGCCTGCTTCCTGCCCGCGTATCTGCTGATCGGCGTGGCCCCGGTGATGACCGGGCTGGCGGGCGGTCTGGCGGGCCACACCTGAGCACGGCGCCCCGGCCCTGTGCGGCATGGGGGATCGGCTTCTGTACGGCAATGACAGCTACGAGGGGGACCGAAATGGTGAAGCAGTGGTGGGCCCAGCGGCGTGCGGCAGCGCGTGCACGGGCCGAGGCCGGCATGGCCAAAGACCTAATCGCAGCACTAGCCGTGTCCCACGCAGGTGTGTCGCATTAGCTGAGGATGGGCATCCCGGCTGGCATTGTGCTCAGCTGAGTCATCGTGTCGCATTCCCCGTCTACTTGAGTGACGTATATCATACTGGGCTGTGAGTCTGAGGCCAGCGAGATTATCGACTGCTCGGAGATCAGCGCGCCGCTGCGGGACCTCGACAGCAGCATCGCACCACATCGCGCCAGGGGACCGAGCGCAGTTCAACATCGCCATGCTGTTGGTGGCTACGTTCACTGGAAGACAGCTCAGGCGCAACGCACGCGGCTCGTCCTCTTCGGTGCTGCGGACGCGCTCTCCCCGTGGTGGCAGGTACGGCGGCGGTGATGTAAGTGATCGTGGCGGCGACTGATTGGAATATCGGTACGGCCGCTGGTGCTGACATTGATCATGACCCTGTAGCAGTCGCGAGGGCGTTGACGCGGTTCGCGTATTCGCGGCCCTTTGCCCTGTGCCGGGATCGCCGAGGTGCCCGGGCGCCGTCCAGGGACTGGCAGCGCTCGGTGTATCGCTTCACCACCGACGGGTCCTCAACGCCGAGTTGCACGGCCAGGTGCTCGACCACCGGCCATTGCACCGCGAGCGGGCCCCCAGGGACCGACCGATGTAGCGCACCGTGCACATCTGGAGCGCGCCCCGAACTGATGGCGCTTGTTCCGCCGCAGGGCGATCAGGTCCCAATCGACGTCCTCCAGGAAGAGGAACGGCTCTAGCCCGGGCCGCGTCGGCTTTTCGGCGAAGGTCCCGTACGTCTCACCCTGCTCATCACTCAGGAACTCCACCGGCACAGACGGACCGTAGCCAGCCTCCGGGTGGCCCGGCGCCGTTCCAGCGAACCCCAGCGGCTGCTCTACGCCGATGGAACCGATCGATTCCCGCGAATCAGAGGTTCCAGGGGCAGAACCACGGAGAAGTGCCATAGAATTGGCATATGCCAGAGACTCACTCGCCACTTGTTGGCGAACGGATGCTCGCAAGTCCGTCACTAAGTTCGAGATGAGCGGGCTGAAAATACCTCAAGCGGCTCCGCTTGTCAGATGACTTTGCACGAGGGGCTTTCGAGGCGGCCCGACGCCACAGCTCGCGGTACGGTCGTCCCGGCTCCACGTGAAGGAGCCCGCCCCAGGGAATGGGGGCCATCCCGTTCCCCAGGGTGCAAGCGCGATCAAGACGGGAATTCGAATGCTTGACCGGTTTAACCGAGGGCGCACACAGCTGCCGCCCTCCGGGCAATTGCACGGTATCAGTTTTTATTTCATGCCCGTGGTGTTTCGCGAGGACAGGCCAGCCGTCGCTGCCCTTCAGCTGGTCGCGCTGACGCTCTCCTTGATTGCGGTCGGCGCTGTTGCCGCAGAGGTGTTCGCACCATGGGAGTTCATCTGTGCGGTGAACGGCTCGCCCTGCGGCCTGAGTATCCAGTTCAGTTGGTCCTGCGGATGTTGAGTCGGTGCCTGCTCGCCGCGCCTAGCTGGGCCGGCGAGCAGGCATCACTCCACGCCGAAGAAGCACGACCGCATTGAGCGGCCTGCAGTGAACTGCCTTCAGTGCACCTGGACTTAAGGACACGTCCGTGTGGGAACCTCGGCAACAAGGACGGCTCACCACTCCTAGCCTCTCCGGCACCTCCAGACCTGCAGACACGGAGGCACCCTGCCCGCAGACCCTGGCTTCTGTGGAGGTGCCCTCGTAGCAACGAATCTTTGGAGCGATGTCGGCTACTGCGCCTTCGTCCAACTTCAGAAGCCTCGCTACCTCAGATACGCGCAGGCACGCTTGCTGGACGAACCGGTCGGCCGGGCCGCGGTTGACACCACGTTCGGCATCGTCGCGAGCCGGTGGGGCAACCTCCTGCGCGAGCCACGTCCGGAAGCTGGCGCTTGGCGTCAACTCCGCGTCCAGGTCCGCACCGCGAGTCGTGATTCTTGCCGCCGGGACCCGGCCGTTGACTGGTTGTACGACTCACTGCCCGACGAGCTCGCTGACACGGTGGTGCTGCATTGCCGGCTGGGGATGCCGGTGAAGGCCGTCGCCGATCTGATGGGGGTGGACCCGCCGGGCGTGGCATGCCATCTCCTGGCCGCCATGCGACAGCTTCCTGCTGCGGCCCTCGAACGCCTGGAGGAGTCCATACCTCATCCGTGAAAGTCGGTCGGCTCCAGGCGTGAACTACCTCGGTGAAACGCTACGTCTGCGCCCTGTTTTCGCCACCATCACTCTTGACTGTGGTGGTGGCGCTTGGGCTGCCCTCCTATGATGGCCCTCATTCCCTGGAGAGATCGGGGCTCGACCGGGAGGGGTCTGTCCGTTGCCGGACAAGAGGCGCATTGACTTATCGGTTCCATCTGCGGCAAGGATGTTCGACTGGCTGCTGGGCGGGCATTACAACTATGAAGCGGACCGAGCAGCCTGCGAGCGGCTACTAAGTTTCGCACCGACCAGCAGGGAGGTGGCTCGCAACAACCGCTGGTTTCGTGAGCGCGCCGTCCGAGTACTGGCCCGAGAGCACGGAATACGGCAGTTCATCGACTTCGGGTCCGGGCTGCCAACGCAGAAGAACGTCCACCACATCGCACAAGCAGTCGATCCCCAGTCGCGAGTCGTATACGTCGACAGTGATCCCGTGGTCCTGGCCCACGGAAGATCCATCCTGGATGAGAACGACCGAACCGCCATCATCTCAGCCGACATCGCGGATACGGGATACATCTTCGGGTGTGAAGAATTCAAACGACTCATCGATTTGAATGAGCCTGTCGCCGCTCTGCTCATTTCTGTCCAGCACTGCATCCCGAAGGAGGTCGAACCGGGACAGCTGGTACGGCGGGTCGTCGAGCGCTTGAAGCCGGGCAGCTTCGTCGCGATCTGCCACCTGGTGAGCGACAGCGCACAGCTCCGACACGAAGTGACGGAGCTGATGCTGGAGCAGACCCAGGGACACTGGGGTCGCGTACGAGAAAAGCACGAGGTGGAAAGCTACTTCCACGGGCTTACGGTCAAACCACCGGGTCTAGTGGATGTCACCGACTGGCGCCCGGACTCCGAGCTACAGCAACGACAGCGCAGCATTGAATGGACGGAATTCGGCGGGCTGGCAGAAGTCCCTCCCCGACCGTAACTGCCGCGCGCTAATCAGAGAACCGTTCGAGAGCCCTTTGTAGCATACTGCGGCTCTCACGCCGTGAAGCAGCTGCTTCCGCGCTGAGCCGCAGCATCAGCTCGACGTGACGCTCCACGTCCTCCGCCTTCGAGTGGTACGTCGCGTCATCGTTCCCCTCGATGTACACCATGGGCGGCAGGCCGCCTGTCCCGAAGACGAGGTGGGTCATGGAAGCGTGATTGGAGACGACAGTGCTATCGAAGGGGACGAACCTGATGCTGACCTCGGGTACGTCGACAAGATTCAGCAACTTGAGCAACTGGCCGCTCATCGTCTTTGGGCTTCCAACCTGACGGAAGATAATGGACTCGTCCAACAGGAAGATCGCTTGTGGGGGCTGGTTCTGGCCGAAGAACCGCTTCTGCCGTTCCTGGCGTAGGCGTACCCGCGGCTCCACCTGGTCGGCGCCAGAAACGGGCAGGCCGTTGCTGATGATCTGCCGGGCGTAGTCGTCCGTCTGAAGCAGCCCGGGCACGATCTTCATCTCGTACGTCATGAGCTGGGCGCACTCCGCTTCCAGACCCATCAGCCGGTGCATCCACACCGGGGTGAAGTCCAAGAAGGGCTCGAACCATTCGGCTTCGACGGCACGCCGGGCAAGAACCTCCAGCTGGGCCCGGTCCTCCGCGCTCACCTTGTACGTGGCGGCCAATTTCTCGACGTCACGCAGGTCCGGAGGACTCTCAGCTCGTTCCAGGCGGCTGACTTTGGACACGGAAGCGTTGATCGCCTTCGCGGCTATTTTCATGGCGATGCCACACTGATCACGCCGCTGGCGAAGGGCTCCTCCAAGGAGCAGGCCAGCCGCAGTCGGCCTGACGTCCGCAAGCCGTCCTGGATCAAAAAGGGGGATAGGGTCATCAGGGCGGGGGGACACACGAGCTCCATTCGTGAATAGGTACCCGCCCATCCTGGCACGGCGGAAGCTCGCGTGTCCCTCGAATTTGGGTTTCTTTTGAGCCTAGTTGGCTACCGCGAGAAGGTCGAACTCGCCGTTCTTGACTCCGTCCAGGAACGCATCGATCTCCGACGTCTTGAAGATGAGCGCCGGTCCGCCCGGATCGGTCGAGTTGCGCATCGCAACCTTACCCTCCGGCAAGGCTGCCAGTTCGACGCACTGGCCGTTCGCCGTGCTCTTCCTGCTCTTGACCCACTTCGCGTTGACGGATCCCGCCGGGACCCCGTTCCGGTACTCGCCCATACAGAACCTCCGCACCATTGCGTTCGATTATTCGGCTTCCCCGCGCCCTCCCGGCCTGCTGTGCAGGAAACCAGCAGGCCGAGGACCCATGCAATCCCATCATGCAATTGCATGAACTGAAGGTATCGAGATACTAGCTTTGTGAATTCGAACGCCGCTGTCCCCCTATCGGGTGATCGGCAGAGAGTGACTTGTCAATAACCGAAATCCATACATACGTTTGGCTTTCGCATTCCAGAATTCTGGGATCGCACGTCGAGGGCCACCTCCTGAGCGTGCTCACCGAGATCGAGGTGATGGGTCGGCACGGTTTGCTGGAGCGGTTCCTCGTGCCCAGTGGACAGTTTGCGACTGGTGGCTTCTTCGTCGGCATCGACAAATCGTGGGCTGACCGGTTCGACATCGCGCGCATTAGTACGTCCTCGCCATCTCGCAGAGCATCACCGAGCGCCTGCTGACTGAGCGCAGCATCGCCCGACGCCGATCTTTGGCGGGGCTGCGAGCTGGCCGGGCAGAGCCAGGACGAACATGGGGTGACCGCCGAGTTGGCCGACAGCACGCGGCTAGGTCATGCCCCCAGAGGGTTGGGCCACGCCGTTCGCGGAGCGAACTGGAGCCCTGGGCGGCATGTCGCGGACCTCTGGGAGTCACCCGTCTCCTGCTTGCTGTGCGGCAGCGCTCCATGCCAGACCGCCGAGATCGAGTTGGTGGCGGGCACGAGTGACGGCGACGTAGGCGAGGCGGGCGTCTGCGTCGCTCACCTGCGCCGGGGCCTGGTCGGTTGCGCTTGCCTTGGCTTCGACCTCATTGGGCTGGGGAAAGTCGTTTCCGATTTTGACAGTCGGCCATTCGCGGCCTTTGGCTTTGTGGGCTGTGGACACGGTGACGTCGGCGCATGTTTCGTCGGTGAGTTCCGCCACTGCGGCGAGGATGGCGTCGGGGCCGTGGGTGTCGACGAGGTCGACGAAGGGCTGCAGGTCGCGGCCGGCCGGGTCGTAGGTGGAGTAGTCCTGCAGATCGCCCCAGGATGGGAAGAGCACAAGTTCGGGGTGGTGGGTGCGGCGGCCTTCCTTGAGGTCACGAGCGGCGAGGGCGAGTGCGGCCAGTTGCTGTCCTCCTCGGGTCAGGGCGACGCGGAGTCCGCTGCCCAGCAGCCGCATGACCTCCGTCATCGCTCCGATATTGGTCCGGCACAGCACCGCGTCGGGCTGGTCGACGTTGCCGACCTCTGCGGGAATGCTGGTTGTTCCCGTCAGGCGGATCGGGGCGTCCGCGAGTGCGAGCCACCGGTTGGCTTCCTCGGCGATCTGTGGGCCAAACCGGAATGACTGGGTGAGAGTCAGGTGCTCGGCTTCGAAGCCGGTCATGACGTCCTGGGCGCCCCGCCATCCGTAGATGGCCTGTGCCGAGTCGCCGACCATAACCAGCTGTGCGTGGTCACGCTGAGCGGTGAACACCTGCTCCAGAACCGGGTTGGTGTCCTGGGCCTCGTCGAGAAAGAGGAAGTCAGCCTCGATTTTCGGTCTGGTCAGCGCCCACATCTTGAGGTAGTGGTCGTGCTCGAAGCGGACGACCCCGTGATCGGGGCATTGCAGGTCTGCCCAGGCTTTGGCCGCGAAGGGGAGCACGAGGTCGGCGAACTGCCGGTGGTCGGCGGGCAGGTCGAGACCGCGGAGGCGCGGCACGTGGTGGCGGGCCGGAGCACTGTCGACGGAGTAGCAGAAGCGGGTGACAGTGCGCAGCACGTTGTGAGACAGGGTCCTTTGGCTGAGCTCTCGGTCTCCGATCCGCATAGGGCGGACGATGCCGAGGGCCTGACCGGTTTTCCAGGCCGGCTGGCGGGGACTGTTGAGACGGTTGGCGTAACGGTGGCCGAGCGCGGCGAAAGCCGTGGCGTGGGCTGTGCGGCATTGCACCGTTGGCGGGAATCGTCTCGCGGCGTCGTGTGCGATGTCCTTGTTGAAGGCTAGGTAGCGGCCGCGTCGCGACGTGCCGGCGGCGAGTAGACACAGCGTGCTGGTCTTCCCGGTTCCGGCTCCGGCCTGTAGAGCGAGGTGTCGACCGGAACGGAAGGCGTCTGCCGCGTGCATTTGTTCGTGGGTTGGAGTGTGCAACAAAGGCTCCGTAGGAGGCGGACGATAGAAAGAGGAACAGCGCCCCAGCAGTCGTCGGGGGAGGGAGAGAGACACCGGCCTATTCAGCCGGGCAGGTGGCCGCGGAGGAGGTGGCTGGTAGCGCAGGCCAGAACGTCCTCCGGTAAGTGGTGGGTGATCAGGCTCTGCACTCGCGACTCAAGGCGGTGACGTCGTTCGTGTTGCTCTTGCGCAATGCCCCTCGTGATCCGCTCGCCCAGGACGTCGCCCGGGCTCCGGCCGCCAGCGGCCGCCGTCAGGCGGTCGGGGCAGTGCGTGGTCAGCACGTCGATCGCCAGGAGCGGGCCCAGTTGGGCGCCGTAGCCGGTGCACAGCCTTTCCCGGGCTTTTGCCGCTGGCTCTGTGCTGTCGTCGGCCACGTGCGGTCGGCGCTCGCGGCGCGTCACGCGGCGGCGAGCCCGGTGTAGCTACCAGGGGAGGCAAGCCTTGACAAGGACACCTCTATGGCGCAGTGATATGTCACGACCGTGCCCTTCGTAGTGCCGGTCCGCTGCGGCCGGGGCGGCGCCCGTGCGTTGGCAACCGAGTGTGGATGTGCGCGTGGTGGCGGAACGGGTCGAATGGTTCCCAGTCGGCGACGGCCATGTCACCAGCCGTGAGAGCAGCGGCGTGCTGCAGACACCGCTGAGCGCGCCAGCGCAACTGCTCCTGATACGGCAGAGCCGACAGGCTGTAGACCGCCATGACATCCGAGGGCAGGGTCAGTTGGCCGCTCGTTGCGTTGACCGGCGCCAAAGACCAGGTGCCACCTGGTGCGCCTGGACTGAGCAGTGTGGCCGGGCAGCGGCGACGGCGCCGGGTCTGGGCAACGCACTGGATCTCGTCGACGGGACGGAACGCTAGATAGCGGACGTAGAGCAACTGCACGATGGGTCTTGCCGGGCGGCAGGCCGTTGCTCCTGCTGGTGGAGAGTCCGGCGGCGCGGCAAGAGGGGCAAGAGCCCCGGCATCCAGCAGTCTGCGCGTGCGGATGGCCATGGAACGGCGCAGCCCTGACAACTGGGGCACCGACGGCGGAGCTGCTCGGGCCGGGCACAGCAGAGCGTGTGGCAGACGGCACCAGCCGCTGCCGTCGCCTGCCGGATGGGCGACGCCAGAACTGATGTGCCAGCGGCATGCTTTAGGTACCTGTGATACCGGCAACTCCTGCGGATGAAGCCGGACCAGGCGTTCATTGCTGCGCACGTACCACTCGACAAGATTGCCGCACTCGCGGCAGGAGCCGTTTACGGCGCAGCGCAGAAGCCGGCTGCCACTGTCTGGGTCAACCCGCAGGGAGCGTCGCCGAGAGGTACTGACGTGGCTGCCGTCCCAGCGCCGGCCAGAAGGATGAGGTGAGGGGCACATGCACACGAAGCTGCCAGCGAACACGCCGTTCGGGCGGCACCCGGTCCGCAGGTTCCCTCAGTCAGCCCTAGCTGGACGACAGCAGTACGAACGACTGATCATGCATTCGATGCGGCGTTGCCGGTTCGGGTGATTCACGGAAGCTGCCGCAGGCCCGGATCAGCCCTCGGAGTCTCCGGGCTGCTCGTGTCCACGGCAGAGCGTGCTGAACAGGTCATCGAACTGCGTGTCGAGGGCATGTGCCAGGGCGTGCCAGGTACGGAGGGTGCCGATAGTGCGTCCCTGTTCGATCTCGATGACCGTGCGTCTACCCAGGCCGCTGCGAGCCGCGAGCTCGTCGTAGCTCCACCCGCGGGCGGCCCGCAGACGCGCTAGCTCCAGCCGCAGTGCGTCGAGGTCCGGGTCGGGCGGCAAGATCGTCACCCGACCATCCGACGGTGCAGACCCCTGCCCTGTCAGTGCAGACCTCTGCCCTGTCAGTGCAGACCTCTGCCCTATTTTTCGGAATGGTCGCAACAGCAAGAGGGCAGAGGTCTGCACTACGATGTCGGTCGCGTCCCTGTTTAGCGAGGTGAGGGATGGCGCGGTATCAGGAGGGAGGGACACGCGCCCATGAGGTTGCGCACAGAGTGTCCTCCGGCGGCGCGGGCCTGGACGGTGGAACTGAGGTGTCAGACCGGCGAGCTTGTGCTCGTCTGTCGGCAGTGCCCCCACAGCGGTCGGCAGGTCACGGCAGAGTCGGCGCGCTCGGCCGCCCTTGCCCACCTCGCCCGCCACGCCCGTGGCGATCTCCGGGCACTTCACCTGCGAACCTGCCAGTGCCACGAGCGTGGCTGCCGCTGGCACCGCCGTCACCGCGGGTGCGCCGGGTCCATCCGCCTACTCCTCGCCTGTGAACGCGGGGGCCGGGTATGGCGCCTCGCTGACGCCTGCAGTGCCTGCGCCGTGGCCACTACTCAGGCCTCCGTTGTCCCCGACACCGTACTGGTCGAACTACCGTGCCCGCCTTCCGCCCGACCGCACCGTGCCCGACGCTCCAGAGGGCCCGGCGAGCGCGTGCGTGTGAGCGAGATGCTCAGCTATCTGGCTGTGGCCCTGCCCGCGGATGCGTCTCCCGAAGCGAGGGTCCTGGCCCTCCAGTGCGCGCTGCGCATGAACGCATCAATGAGGGTCCAACTCCCCGCGGGCCTGTTGCGCAGTCTTGGCATCGACGCAGCGCAGGTTTCCCGCGAACTGGAGCGGGCGGGGTGGCTAAGTGTCATGGACAGTCCTCGAGCGGCAGGGATTGCCGCGCAGCTCCTCGATGCCACGCTGCTGGCTCAGGCACCCGCCCGTCCCGACCGACGGCGCGCTGCCGACTGGGCACTGCGCAACGGGTGCCCCGCGCGGGCGGGAGCAGCCGACCCCGGGCTGCAACTGCTGGGCGTCTATCTCACGGTCCACGGTGATCCCTCCTCGGGAAACGGATCGCGCGAATGCGACTGGATCAAGCGCGACTGCGGCATGCCCGATCAAGCTCTCCCCGGTGCTCTCGACCAGCTGAAGGGCAGTGGAGTTCTGAAGGGGTGGCGGATCTGCCCGGACTCAGGGGACATGCACTGGATTCTTGCGTCGGAGCAAGAATGAGCGTTCCGGCCTGTACGAATCTACGTCGCCAAGTTTGTCAGAGACGTGGAGTGTCAAGACGGGGAAAGCACCCCACCAGGGTGCTTATAGAAGATCTTATTGAAAGTCTGGAAATCCTCGACGAGGAGGACAAGCCCGCTGGTCAGACATGGCGCGATGCTCTCCTCAGGGTCGCCTGAGCAACAACCCGCAACACCGAGGTCGGGGTGAACACCGAAGGCGACGTCGGGCTCGAGTTGCAGATCCGCTCAGCAGCCGATCCGCCTCCGCTAGGTCGTCCGAGCGGGAGGAAGCCTTCGCCACGTAGGCGACTACGACGTCGGACCTCTGCGGCACCGAGGTGCCCGCGCGTGCCGTTCGATGGGGCACAGGCCGTCAGGCCGCCCGAGGCGTCTGAGGACGGCATCGAAGTACGGCACAGAGGTGTGCCCGGACCTGACCATGAGGGAGGGGAGTAGCACGCCATCGGGCGCGGGGGGCCACTCCACGGCGACAAGGATCGCTTACCTAGCCCTTGTCGAGGAGAGGGCCGCAGGCTTGAACCCGGCAGCAGCGGCGAGCGCGTGCCGACCGACGGGGACCTGGCTGCGCGCGGTCGAGATCAGGGCGCCCCGCACAGCCTTCACCACGACCTGCTCACTGACCTCTTGTCGGGTACACGCTGTACTGCTCTCTCGGGAACGGTGGCGTGGTTCGGGATCGCCGCCAGGCCATCGATCGACGGCCTGGGGAAGTCCCTCCATGGGTGAGGTGGTTGCGAATGCCGTGCCGCGAGTGGGAGGGCGATTTGGCGGGGCACCCTTCAGCCTCCGTTGCATGAGTGACCGGTCCCCGATCGGACCGTCATACGGCTCCGCCCCGCGTGCTCCCGTCCCCTCCAAGGCTGAAGCGGCCTGGTAGACACTTTCGAGTTAGCGGCACTACGCTACGCTTCCGCAGCGCAACTGGCAGCAATCTCTTTGAGTCTGAATCTTAAGGTCGGCGTGTTGGTGGTCTCCTCTTGATCGTTACCAAAGATCGATTACCAGATCAAGCAGGAGATCTCGAGTATGCCGCGGCAACTGTCCGAGGCGCGCTTACCGTGCGCTTACGGGTTGCTTCGGGCAGACCTCGTGGCTGGTACCGACAGGCCCCTAGCGGCGTATCCAATGGAGGCGGACGGTGCGGACGAGGGCTGCAGTCCTGACGGGGCCTGGTCAGGATTGGGATGTGGTCGACCTGAAGTTAGACGAGCCCAGGGAAGGTGAAGTCCTCCTTAGGCTGGAGGTCGCTGGCCTTTGCCACTCCGACGAGCACCTCAAACACAGCGATGACGCGCGCTTTCCTGTGGTGGGTGGTCATGAGGGCGCCGGGGTGGTTGAGATGGTGGGTGCGGGTGTGTCTCATGTACGCCCGGGTGATCACGTAATTTGTTCGTTCATTCCGGTCTGCGGTCATTGTCGGTGGTGTTCGACCGGGCGTACTTTTCTCTGCGACCAGTCCCCGGACCTTGTGGGGGCGATGAGGGACGGGTCTTTTCGGTTTCATGGCGGTGGGCTCGACTTCGGTGCGATGGACAGCTTGGGAACGTTCTCTCGACATGCCGTGATCTCCGCGAACAGCTGTGTTCCCATCGACAAAGATGTGCCCTTTGGCGTCGCGGCCCTGCTCAGTTGCTGTGTACCGACAGGCTGGGGGGCGGCGGTTCGCGTCGCGGATGTACGTCCGGGCGATGTCGTCGTCGTCTTTGGCTGTGGGGGAGTGGGCTGCAACGCTGTTCAAGGCGCTGTCGGCGCAGGGGCTGGTCAGGTGGTGGTGATCGACCCAGTGCCGGCTAAGCGGGACTTCGCGCTATGCATGGGGGCGACCGCCGTCTACGCAGATGCGGGATCGGCGGCAGACGAAATCGCGAGGAGTACCCGCGGAGTTGGGTCGGACATCGCGATTGTGACGGCGGGTGTGGTCGACGCCCAGATCGTCAGTTCGGCATTCGGCATAACCCGGAAAGGAGGGACGATCGTCTTGATCGGTGCCCATGACCGATCGACCGAAATGACGGTGAAGCTGCCCGGAACCCTACTCACAGTCGAAAGCAAGCGCGTCGTCGGGTCGCTCTACGGTGGCTGCAATCCTCGGAGTGATATTCCCCTGCTGCTTCGAATGTATCAGGAGGGGAAAATTCTGCTGGATGAACTTATATCCGCCGAGTATCAGCTTGATGAAATCCGTCAAGGGTATGCCGACATGCATGCGGGGAAGAATGTGCGTGGTGTCGTAGTACATAATGGTTAGCGCTGTCCGTCGGAAGGTGGCGGCAAGGCTGTCCGGGTCATTCCACCGCCCCGCCTTTCTGGTGACTTCTATGTCAAAAGATCAATTTTGGAGTGTGCTGCATGGTGTCGCGTGATCTGCTTCTCGTTTCTCTGGGACTCGGTGCTGTAGCTGAATTCGTTGGAGGAGAGCTGGCGGGCAAGAGGTTGGCTTTCGTACCTGACGCGGGCGCCCCCTACGAGGATCGCTCGTTCGTTGAGCGGGATCGGTCACTTCTGAGCCGAATGGGATTCGACCTGCTGGAAGTAACTCTTGATGGAAAGACGGCAGTTGAACTGCGCTCCGAGCTGGCGGACGTGGATGTGGTGTTTGTTGCGGGAGGAAATTCCTTCTACTTGTTGGAGAAAGCCGTGGCGAGCGGCTTTGGGGAAGTGCTTGGCGAGTTGCTCGACCACGGTGTCAAGTACATCGGGGCCAGTGCCGGTGCCATCTTGGTTGGCCCCGATCTGCGGCCCGTATCTACCCTCGATGATCCCGCGGAGGCGCCAGGCCTCGAAAACCAACGAGGGCTTGGCCTCGTTGACTTCGTGGTTCTACCACATTACGGGAACGAGAAGTACCTGCCGGAGTATGAGGCCATCATTAGCCAGTACGAGGGCGAACTGACTCTCGTACCTCTGCGAAACGACCAAGCGGTATGGGTTCGAGGGGACAAGTACGAGGTCACCAGTTCTGCAGAGTAGCCCCTCCCAGCGGCGGCGGGTCATCGGGCGTGGTCGCGGAATTTGTGGTCGAAGGAGTCCGTAGGTGCCGGAAGTCAGTGAGGCAGTAACAGTACCCGTCCAGTCCAACCTTCCCTTGCGTCGTTATCGCAGCCTGGTTGGACGGGAAAATGTGGTCCGGCATGCAATTGATATCCTGGACGAGGAACATCCCGCCGAGAACGTCTTGATCTACGGCCCGGCCGGCTCCGGCAAGACATCCGTCGCCATCGAAGCCGTCCACCGTATGACCGCCGTGAAGCCGCAAGACCGGCACCTGCATTTTGACGCACTGGTCTGGCTCTCAGCCCGACCAGCGATTCTGACCGTGGACGGCGTGCTGCGATCACCGCTGGTCTGCGGAACATTGAGCGACTTCGTCACTAATATCTGTGCAGTTCTTGGGCGGACCGATGTGATGCGGGCATTGCCCGACGAACAACCTGCGTTGCTGCGTGCTGCACTGTCCCAGAAGTCGACCCTGATCGTCGCCGACGACCTTGACGAGGTCGAGGACGAAAGAGTGCTCTCCTTTCTGAGCTCACTTCCTGGTGTCTGCCGTGTACTCGCAACCGCGAGGTCGCAGCTCGACTTCGGGAAGCCTGTCCGGCTCGGCCCGCTCTCGTTCCCGGAAGTCCAGGACTTGCTGCGGCAGATTCAGGACGGGGAGGACATCAGACTGTCATATGCCGAGGCAACACGGCTGCACGAACTTTGCGGCGGTATACCCCTGGCGATCGTCTGGGCTGTGAACCTGGTGCGGCTGGGTTACGACGTTTCGCACATACTCGACAATTTCGGCGAGACGACTAGCGATCTCCTTAAGTTCTGTTTCTTCAAAGCATGGGACTCCGTTCAGGGGACACCCGTCGGCGAGCTCTTGGTCGCGATTGCCCTGTTCTCGGACGGAGCCTCACTTGAGCTTGCCCGCCGGACGTCCGGTCTGACCGACCGGCGATTGGATTTCGATCGTGCACTGGTGAAACTACGGCGACTCGGAGTCCTGGAGGCTACCGCCACGCGATTGAATCTTCTACCTATGACAAGGACGTACATCATGGGAAGCATCATGCCTCAGCCATCCGGCTCCGACGGGGACGATGTCCGGACCCGCTGGGTGGACGCCCTTGCCGACCACGTTGCGCGAAGCCTTGCCCAGCCGCGATGGCAGGATTGTTTTGACCTGCTGGAGGTCGAACGCGCCAACATTGAGAGTTTATTTGAGTGGGCGCGCACTCGTCAGAACGAGACGGTGTACGCCCGGGCCTCGGCGCTCTACTCGGATGTGAGCTACTTCTTATTCTGCCGTGGGTACTGGAGCCAGTTGGTGGACCACGGTAATTGGGCACTCCCCGCGCTTCGTGCGCAGGGTCTGGGCGAGGAATACCTGACTGTACTGCTGACGTGGGTCTCCAGGGTCCACCTGTTGCGTGGAGACGAGGTAAACCTACGCGCCTGCTTCGATGAGGCAACGGACTTCGTCGCAACCTCACCGCCGGATGCGCGGCTGCTCTACGAGGCGATCATCGATTACAACCGGGTGACTCATCTCAACCCGCAAGCTGGCGAACACAATGCGCCCTCGAGCGTGCAGAAGCTCCGCAGAGTTGCCGACGTATTCCGTGAGCTCGGCCGGGACGAGTGGTTCGCACGCGTTGTAAACCGACTTGGCAACATGCTCTCCGCATCCCAGGACTCCGATGCCGCCATCGAGGCATTCACCCAGGTCATCGACGCCTCCGAGCCGTATCTGGCCTTGGCTTGGGGGAAGGACATGACCGGCATCAGTAAGGGAAATCTCGGGATTCTCGCCAATCGGCAGGGCAGGTACGAGGAGGCCATTCCCCTTCTGCATCAATCGCAGAATCTCGTGGCCCAAGCCATGGACGGCGCTGTCGCACTCATGGAACTGGCCATCGCGCACTATCACCTAGGGCAACGTGCGCAAGCCCTCGCACTGGCAATCCAAGCGCGTACCGCAGCCGCGGCACTCGACCTGGCTGTCAGTATCGCGGAGTCCGACACCTCATGGGAAAAGGAGGTGCTGCCGCAGTTGCTGGCGGAGTCGGCCACCGCACGCGCCAACGTTAACGCAATCGCTCTCGACCCGGAAACAGTCGAGCAGATCGACCAGCTACTTCAGCAGGCCACCGAGGGTGGTATGGCGGATCTGAGTTCTGTGCATCTCGAAGAGCAACTGGGAATACAACTACAGGAACTCGTTCTCGAAACCGCCGCAACAGCGACACCGCCTCCCCAATGGGCAAGCGGCGACTACGGACCACTCAACCTGGGCCGACGCTTCATCGAGTACCACAAGGAATCCATTCGATCTCAGCTGTGTCTGCCCAACTGCCAGGGTCTCAAGCCGGAGTATGCCCAGTCGTTGTCGTTCCGCAACGGAGAAACGGGCGGCCTCCTACCGCTAGTGGTGAGTCTCCTCGCCACATTGAACTCAATCGAGCCAGCAATGGCGGTTCCGGTGGTAGCCGTCTTTGTCGCCCTATGGCTGGCTCGCGTGGATCTCGACAGGTTCTGTCGACAGATGTGACAGGGCGGGGGCGGTGGTGGCTGCAGATGGCTGACTATTTTGTCGAACCTGCGCGTTTCGCCGCACCGGCGGTGGCCGAGCTGACTCAGCAGGCACGTCTGCTGCGCCTTATCCCCGGGACTGCCAACAGCCTGGGGTTCGCCCGACCGAAAGCCCGCGAGCAGCTCGTTGAGTTCGGCCGGACGGCCTTCCGGGTGCTGTCGGACGGCGCGAAAGGTGAACTGCCCGAGCGCGGCCGTTTCGCCGCCCATCTGCTATCGGCGGTGTTGCTTCCCCAAGACCGGTTGTGGCTTCCCGCGGATGGCCCCGCGAGCCAGGTGCCTTGGGAAGCTGCTCGCGATGACGAAGGTAACTGGTTGTGCCGGGACCCTGCGTTGTCCCTCGTCCATCGCACCCGTTGGGGTGTGTACGCACGCCCTGAACACGTGGCGCCCGCCCGCCCGTCGGTTCTTGTCGCGACGGCGATGCCCCGAGGCCTGCCCAGCGCGAACGTTGAGCTGCAACGGCAGCAGCTCACGGCATTGGCCACCCGGTTCGAGCATGCGGAGGGCATGTTCCACTGGTCGGAGAACCGGGATCTCGGCCTCATACGACAGGAGGTGGCCGAACGCCGCTGCGACATCCTGCACGTTGTCGCACACGGGAGGCCGGGCAAGATTCTCTGGGAGGACCAGCACCACGCTGTTGTCCCTTACGAGGCCGAGGAGTTCTGCGACCAACTGGCCGGCCTGAGACTGAGCCTGGTGGTACTGAGCGTGTGTGACTCGGCCAGTCCGCCACCGCGCGGACGCTCACTGGCGGCGTCGATCACGGACCGGCTTGCCCACGCTGCCGTCGGTATGCGAGCAACCCTCGACGAATCAGCGGCAGCGCTCTTCGTCGGCGCCTTCTACGAGGGCCTGCTCGCGCACCCCGGCACGAGTCTTGATGAGATGGTTCACCGTGGCCGTCAGGCCCTGTGCCAAGCGTCGACGGAAGGAAAGGTAGACGCGGTTCAGTGGGTTCTGCCCACGCTGGTATGCCGTGACGGGGCATTGAGATTCAGCGCTGGTAGATCACAACGGCCACAGGCGACGCCAATCCCCCCAGTTGTGCCCCGTAGCCCCGCCGAGCTGCGCCTGCCGGACGGATCCCGGATACCTCTGGTTCGAGCCCGGACGATGATCGGTCGCAGCAATAGGGCGGACATCACGCTCTCGTGCTCATCGGTCAGACCGTTCCATGCGGTCATCGAAGCGACTCCAGGTGGGTACGAACTACGGGATCTCAGCATAGGTAGTTCATCCGTCAACGGGGCCTGGGCCGACCAGATCGGGCTGTCGAACGATGACTTACTCGCTTTCGGCTCGTTTGTCTGCCGATTTGTAATGGAGGAGAGCGGTGACTAAACGCCGGGGTGGCCTTCTTCATGGAGATTGGTCCGGTACATGGCCCGTCGCGGAGACCGGTGCGGGGGTGTACTTGTACGACCGTGACGGACGCCAGTTTCTCGACGCCGTTGGAGGCGCACACGTCGTCACGATCGGACACGGCGTGAGTGAGATCGCCAACGCCATGGCCGAACAGGCACGTAAACTGGCTTATGCCAGTTCGCGAACCTGGGTAAATGAACCGCAGCTGGAACTCGCGGAATTGATCAGATCGCGCACACCTCCAGGCCTGGTATGGGTCTACTTCACCAGCAGCGGTTCGGAAGCGGCAGAGATGGCGATGCAGTTGGCCCGGCAATATCACCTGGAGCGGAACGAGCCAGAGCGCCATAGAATCATCGGCCGGTGGCACAGCTATCATGGCGGCACCCTAGGAGCAGTCGGCATGGGGGGCCATGCCGTCCACAGGTCGCGCCTCGAACCGTACCTGCCGCGTGCCCGGCATGTGGCGTCGCCGCAATGTGCCCATTGTCCATTCGATCTGAATCATCCCTCGTGCGAGATCAAGTGCGCGACCGATCTGGTCGACGCGATTGAGCATGCTGGCCACGAGACAGTGGCCGCATTCATCGCCGAACCCATTGGGGGTACAACAAGCGGTGCCCTCGAGCCGCCCACCGGATATTATGAATCGATTCGATCTATTTGTGACGAGTACGGAATCCTGTTCATTGCGGATGAGGTCGTCACTGGATTTGGGCGAACAGGTAGGGACTTCGCGATCCAGCATTGGAATGCGATACCAGACTTGATTTTGTGTTCCAAAGGATTGGCGAGCGGATATGCCCCTTTGGGTGCCGTTGTGGTGCATGAGCGTGTCGCTGACACCATCAGGGACGGTACTGGAAGCGTTTCCTTGAGAATGACGTACTCAGGGCATCCAGTGAGCTGTGCGGCTGGTCTGGCCGTGCAGCGCCATATAGCGGACCTGCATCTTGTTGACCGGTGTGCATCTATGGGCGACTATCTCAAGGAACGCTTGACCGAGATGGGCAAGGCATCCGCGTTCGTCTCAGAAGTGCGGGGCCGTGGACTTCTGCTGGCCGTGGAGTTGGCCGCCGAGCCGGACAGGGGTGTGGCGTTCCCCAGGATCGAACGGGCACAGGAACGTGTCGTTGCCGAGGCGTTTCGCCGGGGCATGCTGTTGATGGGTGGCAGCGGTACGGCCAGTTCGCCGGACGGTGACCATATCTTGATCTCGCCACCGTTCATCCTCACCGAAGCAGAGGGCGATCTTCTGGTGGAACTGCTTCAGCAGAGCATTGCAGCAGCATTGGTCGAGGGGCACTGATAGCTGAGAGCAGTCTTCCCGTAGCGGAAAATCTATTCACCTGCATCAAGGGGGAAGGTGGGAGATGAGCTATATCGTAGCAGGCCTCGCAATTGGTCATGATTGCGGCTGCGCTCTGATACGTGACGGTCGACCAGTAGTCGCGATATCCGAGGAGCGTCTCGATCGGCATCGTCATTCCGGTTTGTGGACCTCTTCGCTTATCTACTGTCTTCAGTACGCGGGTATCCAACTTCAAGACGTCGACCTGTTCGTCTTCAGTAGTGGCGGCCCTGATCTTCCCGCAGGCTACGACGGGGGGCTGTCTTCGCTCGGCGTCGACAAGAGTCGTGTCGTGACAGTCGACCACCATCTGTCTCACGCGTTCGGGGCCTTCTGTCTGTCTGGCTTCGAGGACGCCGCAGTGCTCGTTCTCGACGCGGTAGGAAACTCGGAGGACACGGAGAGCGCCTATGTTGCTTCCCGGCATGGCATAGACCGTATCTCTGACCGTGACCCGGCTCGCCCGCGCTACAAGGGTATCGGTTCTACCTACGAGGCATTCACGAACTTCCTCGGATTCAATGACGAGGAGTCTGGCAAGACAATGGCGCTGGCCGCCTACGGCGAACCCAAGCGCTTTGATGCGCCGCTGTTCGACTTCGTCGGCGGCAGGATCATGGGCCAACTAAACCAGACCCACCACTGGGGGGTCCTGGAGTTTGCTCGGGAGAATGGGCTTGCATTCGGTGAACCGTTCGATGCCGGCCAGTCACAGGGCAGCCGTGATGTGGCGGCCTATGTTCAGCAGGAGACTGAAAGAGCGTTGCTCGAGCTGATCGGTGATCTACTGAGGCGCACTGGGGCCAGGCGTCTCTGTATCTCCGGCGGTGTAGCGCTCAATTGTGTCGCCAACGAACGGATTCGCCGTGAGTATCCACAGGTTAATCTGTTCGTGCCTCCTCCGGCTTCTGACACAGGACAGCCGCTCGGTAACGCGCTTTACGGCCACTGGTACGGTTCAGGAGAGATGCCAGCCGCACATCGGGTATCCTCCTCGTTCGGCCAAGAGTACGGTGAGCAGAGCATTCGTCGCGCGCTCGCCAAATTCCCGGATACGCTTACTTATGGCCGCCTCTATCGTTACCAATTCGAGTATTTTACAGAGTCTGACCCGGCTCGCACCGCAGCTCAGCTCCTTGCGGACGGAGCGGTCATTGGATGGTTTCAGGGCGGCAGTGAACTAGGGCCTCGTGCTCTCGGTCATCGCAGCATTCTGGCGGATCCGCGGGACGTCAGGATGCGAACCTACGTGAACTCTGCCATCAAACACCGGGAGTGGTTTCGGCCCTTCGCTCCCAGCATCCTCGCGGAGGAGAGTCACCGTTACACCGGGGATGATGTAAACCGTCTGTTCATGCTGGAGAGCCCGACAATCCTGGAGTCAGCTCGAGCCGACATCGCCAGCGCGATCCACGTGGACGGCACGGCACGTGTGCAGTGCGTGATGCCTGAACAGCAGAGATTCCACCGTCTCATCAGCGAATTCGCAAAGATGACCGGAGTTCCTGCGCTGCTCAATACCTCGTTCAATGTGCGGGAACCCATCGTCGAAACCCCAGGACAAGCCTTGGGAACCTTCCTTTCCAGCGGGTTGGACTATATGGTGATGGAGAATTTTGTGGTTTCAAAAAAGGAGCGACCGATGAGGAATTGGGGCAGCGTCGATGGCGCTTGACAGGTCTCTGTCATTATGGCGAGGGTTCCCGGGCGAGTCTGCTGAGCAACTGAAGAGTCAAGCCATCCGTGTGCTTGCCGAGGCTGCGCAAGGCGGTCAGAAATTCGGACGTCGGAGTGATGTCTCTCTCCGCAAGCTCCGGGCCGACACGGATGGACGCAGCACATGGTTGTACCTCCCGCCCGGTCCAGAGCGTGCGCTCGGCAAGGCCATTGCTCAACTGCGCGCAGGACAGGGGTCTCCGTACGAGATCCTTGAGAGCGTGGGGGGGCTAGTCATTGGTTCGGCCAGGGCCTCCGTGGAAGGGGTCATACTGTCAGGCGGTTCACACTGTGACGTTCTGCTCCAGGCGCACGGAAAAGACTCTGTGATCACCAAGGTGATTTCCAAACATGGGACGTCGAACGGTACGGACGGACTGCATCGCCACCGGAACGAGGCCGAGTGGCTTGCTCTTGTCGGGGCGGAAAGTGATCTGTTCCCGAGGGTGCGACTTGTGCAGGAGGATGCTGAGTCGTACGCGTTCGAGATGGATTTCTTTCCCGGTTACTCGGCTGCCGAACTGATATTTCAGCGAAGGATCTCCGGGAGTCGGCTCGCGAAGATTCTGGTCCGGATTTACGAAGAACTCCGTTCCAGCTTATATTGTCGGCCGCCGGTGCTGATCGGTAGGGTAGACCCGGATGAGAATTACGTGGCTAAGGTTCGGCGGCGCTGCGATTTGACACGTGCTGCGCTGAAAGGTGCCGATACGCCGCTCGGTGCCGTGCTTGGAGCCGACCTTATCCGGGTGAATGGCAGGCTGTGTCCCTCGCTCCCCGATCTGCTGTTGAGGATCGAGACGGACCCTTTCTGGCAGCCGATCGTCCGGCCCCGGAGGGTCCACGCCTGTCATGGAGATCTAATCCTCGAGGATATCCTTGTAGGTCCCGGTCCGGCATATGAGGTCATGCTCATCGACCCGAATCCCTATAATCAGTACGGCCTCCTGGATCTGGCGAAGACTATGCTTTCGTTGTGGATCGGATACGAATTCATCTACTTCGATTTCTTCGAGGTTGCCGTCGAGGCTGGCGGATCCGAAGGCTGTGTTTCGGTGGACGTGATCGTTGATGCGAATGATTTCCAGAAGGAGTACGCCGAAGCGGCAGAGGGTTTTATGTGGTATGCGAGAAGCGAATTGTCCGGGGTTCTGGGGTTGCCGAAAACTGCCTTTGACAGACTTGTTCGCATGGCGGCGTCTTTAGCCGCTCTTGCAATACCGGCGTTTCATCTCATACGGCACAACCGGCCTGACCGTGCGCTGGCGTTTGCGGCATTGGGAATCTTGCACGCCTCATACGCCTTGGATGGTGACGCGCCGCAGTGACAGTTTCTGCTTGACTCAACCGTGTGCGAGGAGGGCCGAGTGCACGGTGCACGGCCCGGTAAGCGGCTTGTTCTGCCGGCTGCTGGCTGGCAGTCGGCGGATGCCGCCTGTGTTGCCGGAGTCGACGCCACCGACACCGCCAGCAGTTCGATTACGAGGGGATCCAGGGGCTCGTCGTGGACGTCGCCTGCGCTGTCGCGGAGACAACCACCATGTTCGCCGAGATGAGCCTGCTCAACCAGCTTGAGATCCTGCGGGAATTCTCGGCCCAGCAGAGGATCGTTGGCGAGGAGGTTGGACCGTGGACGCGCGTGCGTGCAGGAGATCGTTGAGCATGCGCACCGGAGACGTTGGACACAGGGTCAGTCGGGCGTCGAGGGCTGCCTCCCACTGCTCGGTCAGGCCGAGCTTGAGGCGTTTGCGCATGCCAGGGGTGACGTGGGCGTAGCGTGCGGAGACCGAACCGTCGATGTGGCCCATGCGGTCGTCCATGAGGACCTTCTCGGTGCCGAGGTCCTCCATCATGGTCCGGTGGGTGTGGCGGAGTCCATGGGGTGTGAGGCCCTTGGCGATCGGGAGCCAGCAGGCGTCAGCTCGGTCGCTGGCCCCGCGCCCTCGGGCCGGGATGCCGGGCCACGGCTCGCCGAGCAGAGGTACGGGGCGAGCCTCCTGTGGTGCCTTCTTCGGGTACCAGCCGGAGACCGCCGGGGTGAAAAGCCAGGTCGCGAAGCCGTTTCGGCGCCAGTGAGCAGCGTGCTCCGACCCCGCGCCGCCCCGTACGAACCCCAGGTCCGCGATGGCCTGCTCCACCCTCACCCGCTTGAGCTCGGTGACGCGGTCGGGGTGGTTGAGGACGTTGGACACCGTGCCTGTGGAGACTTCCGCGCGGCGCGCGACGTCGACGAGCTTCGCGCCTTGGTGGCCGCCGGTGCGAGCCGTGCTCTGGCCTCGGAAGACGTAGGTCTTGCCGTGACACGGGCAGGGTGTTGGTTTCGTGCGGGCGACGAGGTTGGCGACCAGGGCCGACAGCCAGTCCATCGCGTCGATGGCGCGATAGCTATCGTCCTTGGGCGGGCAGCGCACTAGCTCGCCGGTGTCGAGTTCGTACAACTGCCACTCGACGCGGATGGAACCGGGGCGGGCGAACTCCGTCTCCAGGCCGACGATTTCGCCCCAGCGCATGCCGGTGTACCCCTTGAGGACGGCGGCGACGAACTCGTCGTCGCGGCCGGAGAGCAGGGCGGCCCGTTCGGCGGTTAGCAGGATGCCGAGCGGGTCGGTGACGACCTTCTCCGGACCACGTTCGCGGGAGCGGCCGGCGCGCTTGCCGCGTCCGCGGCGCTTGGCCGCCGGGTTGGATGTGAGCAGGCTTTCCTCGATCGAGTCCTCGAAGATCAGATGGAGCGTCGAGCGCCAGGTCTTGACGCTGGAGGCCGCGTACATGGCCTTCTCCTTCTTCTCCCACTGGTCGACGTCCGTACGCAGGATGCTGGCGAGCGCTTTGTCCTCGAAGTCGGGGAGCAGGTGCTCCTCGATGTGCCGCTTGTAGTTCTGCATGGTCGAGGCGGCCAGGTCCTGGGTCTCGTACCAGCGGTTGGCGTACTCGCCGAAGGTCTCCTGTCCGAGTGCCGGGTCGCGCCAGTCGCCGCGCCGGTACTTGTTCTCGGCCTCGCTCGCGGCGCGTTGAGCTTCGCCCCTGGAAGCGAATCTGATCGCCTTGCCGTTCTCGTCGACGACCGTGAGGTGCTTGCCGGGCGCGGTCTTGAATCGGCCGCGCCAGTAGTTCTTGCGCCTCTCCGCGAAACCCAACTTCCGTCTTCCTCTCCTGCTCTCGTGGCTTGTGGCTGGACACGGTGCTACGCGACGGTCTCGCACTGGGTACGACGCGGCGGCCGGGCCCGCAGTCGTCCCGTCGTCGGGGCCGTAGTTGGCCGAGGAGGCTGGGCGGCACGAGTTCGTGCAGCGGGAGGCGTGGAAGCTGCTGCAACGGCCGCTGCGTTGCCAGCGGATCGCGTCGGGCATTCTTCGTAGAGCTGGATGATCTCGGCGAGGTGCCGGGCGGTAAAGCGGTAGGCGCGACCGATACGGGCGTGCGGAATGAGGCCACGTTGGGCGCGGTCCTTCACCCACCAGGCGGAACAGCCGAGGGCTTCGGCGATCTCCTCGGGGCGGTAGAGGCGGGGCAATGAGGCTTGGCTCTCGGTGCTGGGGTGGTGGTGTACGAAGGCAGGGAGCATCGACGCGCGGTGCAAGGAGAGGGGATCCTTACTCGATTGGGAGCTCTTGGTCAGCGACGCTGGACGGGGCATCGTTACGAGGCGCTCAGCCTCTGCAGCAGCACGAGGGGCGAGACGAGTAGGGCTTGGCCAAATTGGCCGCCTCAGGCATTGCCTATCGGGGTCCACCGCCCGGTTCGTGGGCGGTCTGGGCCGGAGACCACAGGGAGTCTTCCGCTTGCCGTCTGCTGGGTAGGGGCGCTCCACGCCAGGCCGCCGAGATCGAGTCGATGGCGAGCACGGGGCACGGCGATGTAGGCAAGGCGGGCATCTGCGTCGCTTACCTGTTCCGGAGCCTGATCGGCTGCGTTTCTGCCAATGTCGATGCCTTGCGGCTGAGGAAACTCGTTGCCGATTTTCACGGTCGGAGGAGGATGCAAAGAGCACATGCGGGCGAAGCTCTCAGCCAACACGCCGTATGGGCAGCACCTGGGTCAGCTGATCCCCCAGGCGGATCAAAGTGGGGCGACAGTAGTGCGAATAATCGATCTTACATTCGATGTAGCGTTGCCGGTTCGGGTGATTTGCCGCCGGTGTCGGTGACCCGGGTCACTCCACGGCGACTCCGGGTCGGGCGTGCTCGTGGCAGAGGGCGTCGACGTCGAAGAGTTCGTCGAACCGCGTGTCTAGGGCGTGTGCGAGTGCATGCCAAGTCTTGAGCGCACCGATGGTGCGTTCTACCTTGATTTCAATCACAGCGCGTCTCGCCAGGCCGCCGCGGGCCGCCAACTCGTCGTAGCTCCACCCACGCGCGGCCGGCAGAGGCGCCAGCTCCGGCCGTAGCGCGTTGAGATCCGGGTCGGGTGGAAAGATCGTCACCCGTCCATCCGGAGGTGCAGAGGCCTGCCCTGTCGGTGCAGGCCTCTGCCCTGATTCCCGGCGTCGTCGCGACAGCGGGAGGGCAGGGGGCTGCACTACCGCGGCGGCTCCCCAGTCGGAGAGGAGGAGGGAGCAGCACGGGATCAGGAAGGAGTGATATGGGCTTATGCGACTTCTGAGCGGCCGGCCGGTGGCTGTGCCATCAGCCCGATCGGCGGCGCTGCTGAGCGCGGCTGCCGTTGACACCGCCGCCACCGCGGGTGCGCCGCCCATCCGCCTGCTGCTGGGCCGTGAGTGCGGTGGGCAGGTGTGGCGGCTCGCCGACGCCTGCGGTGCTTGTGCCGCGACAACGGCACAAGCCGCCGTCGTGTCCAACACTGTTTTGGCTGGGCCGCCTGGACTGGCTTCTGCCGCAGGTTCGCCGTCCCCGGCGGCCCATGGGGCCAGATGAGCGTGTCCGGGTCCCTCAGTGATCTGGCTGCTGCCCGCGAATCTCCGCGAAAGTAGAAGTTTCTCTCGCGAGAGACGCCCCGCACAGGATCCTTGAGGTCGTAGCCGACAGACTCGGACCTCCTCCACTTCTTCATCAGCCATGATGCTCACATGACCACCATCCAGTCGCCCGCAGAGATCATGACCCTGCTAGAGCGCCTCACGGGACAGAAGATTGCCGCGCTCCAGGTGCTCGGCATCAACTCGCTCAAGACCTTCTCGCCGCCTCCGGAAGCGCTGGTGGGGGAGGCAGTGACAGCAGTGGGTATCCTCAACCGCAGTATCAGCATCGACACCGTCAGCCATGTCATTACGTTCGATCTTCAGCGCACCGGTCGAGTCGTCCCGCTTGAGAACGCACAGGCGTACAGACCCGTTGCGGGGGTCAGTCGACCCACCGTGCGCCTGCTGATGGCCGACGGATCAGGGCTGGACCTGAGTGAACCAGCCCGGACCAAGCGGATCACGGTCTCAATCGCGGCCAGGTCCGCATGACCCCTGTCGCGCCGAAATGATCTACTTCCCAGGCCGCCTCGATGCAGCTACTCTCGACGCAGGCATCTGAGCAAGTCAGGGAGCGGGGATGGGCCAACAGACGCACCGTAAGGACGACCTCCTGGTCGCCTCCAACTTCATCCGAGCGGTCCGCGAGTCGGGCTACGTCAGCCTCTCGACCGCACTCGCAGAACTCGTCGACAACTCAATCCAAGCGGCAGCGGACCAAGTCGCGATCACGATCACGCGGGCTAAGGCCGGCGATGATCCGGAGATTCAAGTTGAGGACAACGGCGAAGGTATGACCCGCTCCGGAATCGAGGCCTGCCTCCGTTTCGGTGGCTCGTCCCGCTTCGATGGGCGGCGATCGTTCGGTCGCTTCGGTATGGGGCTGCCTGCTGCGTCACTCAGCCAGGCTCGGCACATCGAAGTGACCTCTTGGCAGAACGGTCGGAGTGCAAACCGGGTCACTTTGGATGTCGATGCGGTTTCCACCGGAATTCCAGTTGATCTGCGCCCTCGCCGTCAACCTGGCAGCACGGTGGGCTCGGGGTGTCGAGTGGTGTGGCGGAACTGCGACCGTATCGAGTACCGCCGCCTTGCCTGGCTCGAGCGGGCCCTACGTCGGGATCTCGGACGCCTGTACCGCCGCTTCCTGGGCGATGACAGACTCAGCCTGACCATCAATGGAAAGCGGGTCGATCCAATCGATCCCATGTTCCTCACGACGCAAGTCGAGGGGCACAGCGCGCGACTGGCCTTCGAGCCGCTCCGCTATGAACTTGCCGCTTCGTCGGGTGAGACCGCTTTCGTCACGGTGCGCTTCGCGATGCTGCCGGTTCACCACTGGCATCATCTGGACAACGCGACTAAGCGGCGCACGGGCATCGTTGGTGGAGCCGGCGTCTCCATCCTTCGTGCTGGCCGGGAGATCGCGAGTGGTTGGCATCTCATGGGCGCGAAGCGCAAGGAGAACTATGATGACTGGTGGCGCTGCGAGATCGACTTCGACCCCGTCCTGGATGAGCACTTCGGCATCACCGTGAACAAGCAGGGCATCCGACCATCGCAGGAACTTCAAGAGGCCCTTGGGCCGGAGCTGGAGTCGATCGCCCGGCTGCTTGGCTCACGCGTGCGCCAAGCCTTCGAGGAGGTCAAGTTCCAAGCCGCAACAGAGGCATCATGCCGGATAGCGGAGGCCGCGGACGTTGACCTGCCCGTCATACGGTCAGCTGGAAAGGGCTCAGGTGCCCTCAGTTACCGGATCGAATCCAAGCAGCTTCCGGTCGAGACGATGTTCACCTCGGCCCTGAAGCGGCGCACGCTCGACGTCACGCTCAACGTTGACCATCCAGCCTTCGCTGCGCTGTACCGCCCCCTCCAGACGCTGAGCGACGAGGCAGGAAGAGATCTGCGTACTGCACTCGAACTGTTCGTCCTGTCCTTCGCCCGTACCACGACTCTCCTGCTCCGCGACGGCCAAAACTGCGACGATCTCCTGCGAGTATGGAGCAAAACCTACGGACGGATGCTCCAGAAGTCATGAATGAAGAGGCCAAGCCAGTTGTCCTCAGCCTACCCGCCGACGCCTCTCGCCAGGAACGGCAAGCGTTCAACCGCCTCTGCGCCCTGCTTGCTGAGGGCCCTGCCGGCTCCGCGGACGTCAACGGTCACGATCAGTGGATCAACGCAGCCAAGATCAAGAAGCTGTACGAGCAGCCGCTTCTCGCAGCAGCTGCTCACACAGCCATCGACCTGGTAGATCAAGGCTGGACGATCCAGACCCAAAAGTCCGGGCACATCTTCACCCCGCCATTGGCGAGCCATGACCGTGAGGAGGAGAAGGCTCGGATCCGACGTCAGGAGCATCTGCGTCGCGATGAGCAGCTCAGGCAGAGCAGCGTCCGACGTTTTGTCGAAAGCATGGAGCGCACGCACCAGCATGGCGACCAGTTGGTCTCCATCTTTAACTTGATGCGCGATGGCCGAGAGCTGGCGGACGCGCTACAGCGCACAGGGGCGTGCACAGATGTCATCAACCCGTACGTTCAGGTCGTCGACTCCTCAACTTGCGAGCTGACCGGCTTCAAGCTTCACGACATCTGGCGTTACTTTCGCCACACTTGGTCTAACGCGTACGCGACCGTACCCGGTCGCTCGATGCCGATCTTGATCCGCGATGCAGCCACCGAGTTCCATGCCGTGATCGGACTGGCGGCTATCTCCAGCCCAGTGGTCCAGATTGCCGAGCGTGACCACTGGATGGGCTGGGATACCGATCAGTTCCTTGAGCAGGTACGAGCGGATCCCACCGCTGACATCGCCTCTTGGCTGGCCCAGCGGATCAACACTCAGCAGGAAGAGATCTATGTCGATGATCTTCTGCGGGATGGAATCCTTCAACCGACTGACCTGACATCACCCACACCAGAGGTCATCTCCCGGCTACGGGCTGATGCTGAACGGCATCGTCAGCGCCACCACCAGGCCAGCACCATCGGCGAAGTCCGCAACATTGACCGCGATGCCTGGGTGAATCGGGCTACGACAGATCTATTTAGAAGCAAGCGCTCCTTGGCGCTCTCCGAGACCTTGGAGATCGCCACTTTGCTGGGCGCCTATCTCTCCCCGCCCACGGCAGAAGGACTCGCCAAAGCCTTCTCGGACTCGAAGGCGCGAACGCAGATGCGTCGCGTGGTACGCCGCGCACGAGGGGAGAGGGTCGGCACCGTCATCGCCGACCTCACCGTCTGCGGCGCCGTGGCGCCCTACAACACACTCACGGCAGGGAAGCTTGTGGGGGCGCTGGCCGTCTCGCCCCGGGTACTGACTGCTTACCGCCAGAAGTACGCACGTCCGAGCGAGATCGCCTCCGCGATGGCCGGCCGCCCAATCCTCCGGGAACCCCGCCTCTCATTCATCGGAACCACGTCGCTCTACGGCACTGGCTCAAGCCAATACAACCGGCTGTTCTGGCCTGCAGAGGTCATGGGGGGCAAGAGCGACGCCCGGATGGGGTTCCATGAACTTGGACGGTCGCGCTCCTTCGGAACCTCCCACTTCTCCAGCGAGACCGTCGACACTCTCGTCCGGCTTTCCACGCTGCGCGGGTCGCGCGTTCGGGTCAACAACCTGTTCGGTGAGGGAGTAAGCCCCCGTCTACGCAAAGTGAGGCTAGGAATCGCCGCACTCGGATGGCCCGCCAACGAACTCCTCAGGCACGGGCGTGAACGCATCCTCTACGGTGTTCCGCTGGTCGAAAATCTGCGGAACTACTCCCTCGGTATCGACGAGGAACCGGAGTACTTGCTCGACCCCGACCTGCCAGAGGCAGACGCAAGGGTCGGCAACTGGTGGCTCGAGCGCTGGTGTCGACCGAGAGCGGCACGCCAAGATGTCCTTGAATCCATGCGTGTCCATCGGCTCGTCCGTCCAGTCCAGCACGGCGCCCGGGTACCGCTACCCGTTGGAGACGGAATGCCACCCATCGGCGAGGAAATGCTGCCCATCAATACGTAATTGAATTTACCCGCCGAGCCCCAGCAGCTGTAACAGGACTGGGGCCCAAACCGCCCACCACGTCACGTTCGATATTGCAACCTGGGGCCCAGACACGGTCACGTGCTCGGCCCATTAGGGTTGGTCCGATTCAGGTGTTCCGGGACCCATACGGTGGCGCAGGAAGCTTGAGTCGACTTCGATGTGACCAGATAGACGCCAAGCGCGACGCTCGTAAGCCAGGTCTCCCGTGACAGTAAAAGGAAGTCGCTGCTCGTAAGCCATAATTGCCCAACCATGATCCTCTCCTGCCAGCGGAACATGGACGCGCAGAGTCTTCCCGTTAATCTCCGCTACGACGATTGCGGTACCCGCCTCCTCCTCACTGGGTGTCGATTCATCTCGTACGAGCGACTTCACAGACCCAATCAGGGTTTCACGCCGCACGGGCTCTTCGCCTCTCACGAGCTGCTCTCGAACACTCGGGAGCTCAGCGATCAAATCTCGGTCCAGCACAATGGTTGCCAAACCCACATCTGGCTTACGTTCAGCTGCTGCCCATTCGAAAGACAAGTCAAGCGAACGAAGATGCTCGGGCCGCGACATTTCTTCGAGCGACTCCACTAGCCCAGCACTGAGCCCCAAGCTGCTCGGGGATGCGAAGGCCTCTTGACTCCATGTCTGCGTCAGACGTTTCGTGCTCTCAAGCCCTCTAGCCAGGGTTTCCATGACATGACGAGAGAACGAAATAGTGGGTTGCTCCCGACCGTCCATGGGCGGAGGATCAGCTTCCCCTAGACGGGACACAATAGTGAACACGAAGCTGCCGCGCTTAGTATGACCAAGCCTCACATCTTCATCGAGGAAATCATTCACCGCAGCTGGCCGACGCCCTCTATGTGAGTGATGAGGGTCAGCCGCAGTAGTTGCAGCCGCCTTCATCATCTTGAGGAGCGCCTGCAGCGTCTTTTCAGCCTGCTGGAACGGAATCGTGCCGTCCATCATCTCTTGATCGAGGCGCACGAAAAAGAGATCTGCGCGTGCCGCGATCACGCGCTCCAAAAGCTTCCCAGCGTCCCAATCATGGATGTGTGCGAGTGACTCCAGCGCATCCACGAAGCGTGGTGTGAAATCTGCGAAGTCAGTGGCGAGTGGAATCATGACACGAGGTGCGGTGGCCAAGGGACTCGCAGCGTAGCGCCAGACCTCACGGACCTTCGGCTGTTGCAGCTCGAGCTCCCAATCATGCGAAGCCAAGAATTGGGAGACGGCGGAAGGCGTTAGTGCGGACGCAACCTCACGGTAACTATCAAGCGCGGATCGGGTCACCTCAGACCTCCCTCAGCATCGCCGATTGACTTCATGATGCCCAAAAGCTGCTCGCCTGTGAATAGATTCCGACGAGGCAAGTGGACAGTGTGGTGATCTTTAATCGGGCCATCATGTCTCAGATTTTCCGCCGACTCCCAGAACATTCGGCTACCTGTGAACAGACCGTACTCATTAGCGCGAACCCATGGCTCTGGCTCGCGTGGGATGAGGAGCACGCCGAGGTAGGCAGGAATATACCGTTTCTTACGAGTCAGCTTCTGAAACGGATTAGCCTTCATTTTCCAAGTCATGCTGTCATCTTTGAGCAAACTCTCCTGATAGGTGCACTTCAGTTGAAGTTCGAACTGTGGGCCGTAGTAGCCACGGTACTCTGTCGAGGAGACGATCGTAATATCGACACCCTCGTAATCAGTCTCGTGCGGCTTTATCGAGCAGCCCGCTGCATAGGCAACCATTCGCGTAAATGAAACACTAAAGTGTTCCTGGAGTGCCGTGATCGGCACCTGGCCTTCTGCGAGATCTTCTTCATCCATCTCCCTTTTGATGCCAGCTTCGGGCATATTCCCCCTCCTGATGTCCCTTCGTCGGCGGCCAGAGTAATTTGTGAGAGCCAGAAGAAACGCTGCGCTCGGCAAGCTCTGCGCGTTCTGAACGCGCCCCCTTTGAGCCCGACCCCATTGCCGACAGCGACCTGATAATGGCCTGATCATCATGATGCAGGCCATCATCTTCTTGCCTAATAGGCGGTCAGCAGAGGTAGCAGCAACCTCTTCCCATCATCGCCCAATCGGGTCGGCTTTGAGCTCACTGCAGCGCTTGAAGGACGAGCTGTGTCGCGAATGGCAGATTGCGAGAAATGACCAGGTCGTCGATTAGGCGAACTGCTCCGCCACTATCTTTGGCATCCTGCAGCCTCTCGGTGGACGCGACGTCAGGAGTGAGAGGACTATGCACGCCGAAGAGCCACTGCTGGTCGCCTCGCGTTGCAAGGATGGGGGCAGTAACCACACCGACACCTGCAACGTCGACCTCTTTGTGCGGCTCGAATGAGACACCGTCGATGTCTCGGCTGGCGAGGTCTTCATAGAGTTTGTCGGCCGATCGTGCGAGCCGCTCCGAGTCCAGAGTTGGCGGCGTTTCATTGATCAGGTAACGCAGCAGGCCGGCACCGACACGACGGTCTAGTAGGTTGTGCTCGAAGCGATTGCGGAAGCTGCGCAGGCAGCGGTAGCAGGACTCGTCGCAGTCCTCCGGACAGTTCTCGAGCAGTTCCAGCGTCTGCTCAAAGATCTCCATCCCGTGGTCATGGACCCGGCGGGTGAAGCCGGCGCCGCCAGCGAGTGTGTCGTACAGGTAGATCTCGGCCTCAAGACCTTCGCCGCCGCGGGTGTTGAGCGCCGGACGATACTCCGCTTGTAGCTCTGCTGCCTCGATGCCAAGCTTCCTGGTTGCGGCAATAGTCAGCGCCTCAGCGATTGTGCGCAGTGCGATATGCGTAGATAGGTACGCGGGCTTGAGCGTGACGGGTGATTCCACCTTCAGACGGACCAAGAGAACGTCAGAGATGAAGTCGGTTCCCAGAACTAGGCCGCGGGTCGAACGACCACCGGGACAATCCGGCTCCTTCTCATCGGGGTAGGGCTTCTTGTGTGTTCCCCCCACCACACCTGAGGGAGTCGCTGTCGGCTCAATGAGACCGCAACTTACACAATACGTGTATCCCTCGCTACGGGGGCCAGTGTTGGTTACAAGCAGTGTCTCGCGGCGGTAGTGCTGTGCCAGCCGCTCCGTAACTTGCTGCCAGGCGCTCTCCTCAGTCGGCCCAGGTGCCATGAGTTTGGCGCGTGTGGCGTAACTGCGGGCTGGTGGCTTGTCAGGGCTGGTGCCGGGATCTTTCCTGGCCGGATGCGCAAACCCTGGAGGGCGCATCCAGTTCTTTGCCTCGCCAAAAGAATTCTCGGTGCGACAGGCCGGACAATCGCGCGTTTCGCCGCGTTTGGCTTCTTGGTAAGAGAAGTAATTGGCGTAACGGCAGACCTTGCACTCGAAGTAGAGAACCCTGTCCCGCCAAGCTTGGTGGCGTGTTTCCTGGACCGGCGCGTAAATGGCTCCGGAAGTCCATTCTTTGCTGTCTATCCACACCACCTTTCCCGGCGCGTATTGGCTGAGCGCGGCAGCAAGCCCCTGGCTGGGCGCATAGTCAAACGCTGGTCTGAACGGCGTCGATCGGTGCAGATCGAATACGTAGAATGCGACGACATCCGTGGGAAAGGCGTAGCGAGGCAGCACTCCCTTGTAAAGTAGCCGATCAAGAAGATTCTTCTGACCTCGTCGGACGTTTGGCTCCTCCGCGGCATCAGAAATCTCCTCGACATCATCCTCTTCGGTCTCAGTCGAGGCGTCCACTTCGGAGGACGTCGCGGTTTCCTCGTCTAGATCGATGTCGAGAGCCTCGTCGATCTCAGCGAGGGTCCTGGTCACGATTCCTTGAAGGAGAGCCCCTCGGCTCTCCTGGCTCAGCTCTTCCGGGAGCCACCCTGAAACTTCATCCCGGAGAGAATCTTCGTTGGCCTTCAGCCACTCTTCCAGGTCAGTTCGGTTTAGCGGAGAGGTTGTTCCCGTGAAATCACTAACGCGTCCTAGGACCGCGAAAAGTTGCGGTTGATCCTCGGGCTTGATTTGCGGCAGGCGGTCTTGATGGTAGCGCTGCAGCAGGTACGCGATGACATGACGCCGCGTGATTTCGTCATTGTTCATCGTCAGTACTGGGTCATCAACATCCCCCCGGATCATCAGATCCGGTTGACGGAAGTAGTGGTCATCGTGAGTGTCGGCGCTTCCAAAAGCCAGCACTGTGGCGACAGCGTTACCCCGACGTCCCGCCCGACCGGCACGCTGCTGGTAGTTCGCGCGCGAAGGCGGCATATTACGCAGCGCTACACCAGAAAGGTTGCCAATGTCGATGCCCACTTCCATAGTGGTCGTGCAGGACAGAACATCGATGGCAGCGCGTTTCTGCTGATCCCCTGATCCAGGCAAGCCAAGGTTGACATCCTGGAACAACAGCTCGTGCTCTTCCGCTTTGGAGAAGACCGCATCTGACTGTGCGGCATTGAGCTGTGCCGTGTGCTCTGCGGCGATGATGCTCATCGGCAACTCGGCCGGGTCACGCAGTGCTCTGGCGGCGCTGGCACGGTAGTAGCCCATACGCGCTTGAAAGACCGAGTCCGTTTTGGGGTCGAGTACGCGGACCCGCGGAGCTCGGCAGCTGACACACCGAGTGGTGCCGGGAATGGGTCGCTGAGTGAAGCGACAGCGTTCGCAGTACCCCCACTCTTCACTAAGATCCAGATAGATCTTCGAAGCTGACAGTCGAAACTTTCCGCCAACTCTCTCGCAGAAGTGCCGAAGCAAGGTGGGCAGCCAGCTATCGTTGAACTTCTTCTTCGATTCTCTCGAATGAAGCCATCGATCGAATGGTTGGAATTTTCCTGAATGCGGGTGGATGCCGCCCTCTGTCTGCAGCCACTCTCCGTCGGCCATCGACGAGAACCAGATCCCGGGGTTCATCCATTGCATAAGCCACAGTCGTACGAGGGCCAGTTTGGACGATTCGCCGGTTGCAATGCCTTCGATGTCGGGAAGCGCTGCGAGCAACTCTGCCGATTTGGCCGGAGGCTCGCGTAGGGAGGCCAACCCTAGAGGCGTCAATCCGCGATATTTATCTGTCAGCGTTGCGTACATCGTCCGCATGAGCGAGTGTGGTGGCGGATCCGTGATGCCGAATAGGTCCATCAACTCGCCGTAATTTCCGTCGAGTGCACCATTGTCGATGGCTTTTGTGACGTTGTCCAAAGCCTCGAGCGACTCCGCCGGCCGCAGCTCCGGGCGAAGCCTGACCGACAGCAGGCGTGCGCCAACCATTGCTGCCAGATAAAGTCGGCCCAAACTAAGCTGGCGATTAAGGGGCGGTTTATCCAGCTCCTGCCACCCGCGCAAGATCAGAGGTCGCATTACGTCGCGCATTGAGTAATTTTGCAGATTGGGCGCAATCCGGGCGGCAACCTGCCGAGAGTCGGAGAACACGAGCACTTTGCGTCCACGCAACGGTGCGAAGTCGGTGTTCGGCTTACTGCTGGGCGGCTGGACCTCGATCTGACGCGTCACCAAAGCCTGGAACGGCTGGTCTCCCTTGGTTTGGTGATCCTGTACAGACGACCGTCCGAAGTTCGCGGTCTTTCCACAGACACCGCAGGGCTTGAACTCCCCGTTTGCCTCGGCCTCGTGGTCATCATCACCCTTTACCGCCTCTCCGCTTCGAAAGCGCGGGATGAAGACGCTGCGGATGCGAGGACCGATTTTTTCCGGATTGAGTCTGCCGGTGACCAGATCGAGGTCAGCGATTTCAACGTTGTCCTCGTAGCGATCCTCTAGTAGCAGGTCGAGTGCGTGAAGTTCCGGAATGGAACCGTACGCTGACTGGAAGGCTCCCCCAGGTTCGTGCCACAGATAGGACGGGGAAGCGAGGTCGTCGGTGTAAGCCCGCGCGTAGGAGGAGCCGCAGTGTCGACAGGTGTACAGTTCGAAGACTCTGGTGCCACAGGTACAAGCTGCTCTGGGCTGTGCATACAGCTGACCCACTGGACCTGGCTGCGGATAGGCTTCTCGATCGACTTCAGAACATTCCGGATCAAGGCAAGCCCAGAGACCGGGAAGGCCGCGGAAGAACGCATGAACACGGCAAGGCAAGAGTCCCGCACTGTCTGCCGATCGCCGTGCTGCGCTGCCCAAGGCGACGAGGGCCGAAACGGCTCTATCAGCGAGTTCCGTTGGTGCTGTTGGGAAAATGAGCGCGCCCAGCTCATTGACTGGCTGTGCCTGCTTCATGGTCTCGTTGATGAGGAGATTCATCGGACCGAAGGCATTGAGGGCATCGTGCAACAGCTCGCCGGCCGTTGTGCTCCCAGCCCCGTCCACGGCGCAGTAGTTCAGAAGGCCTCGTACGGCAGCGATGCGGGCTCCATCACTTTCGCCCTCATAGAAGTCATGCAAGGGCACTGCGGCTAGAGCGTGAGCATCATGCAGGCTCCCCGCGCTGGCAGATTCCCGTAGCTGGAGCTTGCCCTGCACACTCTTGAAGTCAGCTTCGGACTTGCCGCTCAACTGCGCGGCGAACTGACGGGCATACTCGGGGCTCTTGAAGCTGGCACTCGTGCAGATCACCTGGAGTCGCTCGGCAGGGATCCCAAGCCTGGCGCGAAGGCGGCGCAGCAGGAGTGCGACCTCGGCGCCAGCGGCACCGCGGTACATGTGAGCCTCATCAATGATCAGAAGGAACTTCTCATCGGGGTTGTCTGCCAACCAGGCTCGCGTCGCATCGAACACGGGCCGCTCGAGCGGACGCATGAGCATGTACTCGAGCATCGAGTAGTTGGTGATCAGAGCGTCCGGGGGTTCCTCCAGTACTTCGTGGCGTGTCAGAAGTTCTGGATCTTCGGGGCGGAGGACGGCGCGCACGAACTCATCGGCGTTGTTCTTCCACCGAGCGCCACTCTTGCCATACCACGCCTTGAGATCTGGCTTTGCTGGCCACTTGCCTCGCGCTTCCAACTCCTTGATGAGAGCTGACGCTTCGTCATGGCCAGGCGTAGAGGATTCGTTCTTGAGGTCGATCAGATTGATGTAGAAGTCTTCGATCGAGCGCAGGCGGGTCTGATCCTTCTTGACCTGGCGCACGCCTGGATACAGCGTTCGGCTGGTGTACCGGGCGAAGCGTGCCGGGCGGCCGGCCCACTCGCTGAACTTGGCGGTAACGCGTGGATCGCTGAGCAGGAGCCGAAGCCGGCCCAACTGGTCGTTCACCAGCGCGTTCATCGGATAGAGGATCAAAGATCGCACAGCCGGAACTGTGAACGAGGTGGGTCTGTGCGCGGCCTCTGTCGCAAGCTTCGCCAGCATCGGCAGGAGAAACGACTCGGTCTTGCCGGAGCCCGTCCCGGTTGTGACCGCCAAACTGCGGCCGTCCCGAGCAGTCCACTCCAGAGCCTCAGCCTGATGGGTGTAGGGCGGGTCGTACAACAGGGGCTTCAGGCCGCCGGTTTGAGTTGACAGGCTCCCGAAGAGGTCTTGGACGGCGTCGTCGAGTTCAAGGTCACCGAAGCGCTGGCCCGGCTGGTAGCGAGGAGTGCTTTCGATGAAGGGGGCCTGAAACAGCACACCCTCCTGCTCCAGCACCGCGCGACGCTGATCGACCACAGTGGGATGCCCGACGTGATAGGTCGCCTCGATGTAGTCCCGTAGGGCTGCCTGAATCTTGCTGATCGTTCCCGCGATCGTCGGCGCTTCCAATGTCACGCCACCCCTCCCTCTTCGCTGACGTGCATCCATAGCATGTCAGTGAAGAACACCGACAACTGACCGATCGCCGACATCGGTACCCGGTACGAGACCAAGGCCCCCCGTGCCCGCGAGACGGGGGTCCCTACGAGCTCGAGGTAGCGCTGCGCCCACCCAGGGACAGGGCTGAACAGGTCTAGACGTAGATCGTCGGCTCTTCCCGGAGTGAGGTGTACGTGCATGGCCTGCGGTGTGCCCCTCGAGGCATCTATGGCTGCCTGCGTGCGCCACGCCTCGTCGCAGCCAGCTGTAGCGAGGTCATCAATAGGCAGGTCCACCAATGCGCGAGGGACGCCATGTTCAACGCGGACAAAGCACCACAAGTCAGCACCGTAGGCCTGCGGGCGGCGGGCAACGAAGTCTCCGGAGTCCCCGCTTACGATCGGCCGCCAGCGACCTCGGTAGTAGAGAACAGACGCCTCAGGATCGATGATCTTCAGGCCATCGACCTGGCCAGACTCTCCCGCTCCATCCAAGCGCTGACGCATTAGAGCGACGACTGCGGTCGCATGCTGCTCCCCAGGTCGCTGGAGCCAGTGGTCGCGAGGAATCTTATGCAGGTGGGCGGCCTGTAGGCGGGTGGGGGCGTCCTCGACATCGAGTTCGAGGAACCGTGTATGGCCCTCGTGATGCACCTCCGCTCCTAGTGCCTCGTCTACGAGCGGTGCACCGTTGGGCCGCACACCGAGCAACAAGTACCGCCCGGGCGCCTTCTCTACATACGAGGGTGGGGCCAGGTAGATCTGCCGACCCTTGCCATCACCATGGCTAGGAAGTTCGATCAGGTCACCGACCGACAGCAGAAGGTCCAACTGTGCTGAAATGTGGTGACGAGCCATCAGGGATAGCTCATCTAGTGGACAGAGGGCCTCAAGCACTGCGTCCACTAGCCGGCGCGGACTTGCCGGACACAGGAAAGAGGCGGAGCGGCGGAGCGAAGCGGAGAGCGCCTCTGCAGAGAATAAATCAGTGGTTGTCTCGTCCAAGCAAAGCGCGTGAACAGCGCGTTCTGCGACCTCCTGGATGCTGAGTGCTGTCACTTTCACTGGTCACCCCTGATGCTTGGCTGCTCTGGTTCCTCTCGAATATCCTCAGTGCCCAGTACCGCGAATCGAGCCGCCCGAATAAGTACAGGGGAGCTCATCACGTACCTCAGCATCATGTCTAGTTCGGCCTCATCGCAAGCAGCCAAAGAGCCGGGCCTACTAGCAAGAAGCAAGAGAAATTTTGCCGCGGTGCGAGAGTCGTCGAAACCACTATTTACTGAGATGGCATCAATCGCATCCTTGAACCCTTCCCGCAGAGCGAGCGGCGAGTCCACCCACTGCCAGAGGCGGCTGGCGATGTGTCGGGCCACAGCACGCTGTGCCGTGGCCGCACCTACAAGTTTCTCCATCTCGTCCAGCATGCCGGTTTGCGCATGAGAGTTAAGGCGTGCACGCTTTTGTTCCAGGTGAGCCCACCTCGTCCCGGCTATGAGGGACACAAGTGCTGTTGTGATGGTATCGAGAACCAACTGCTGCTGACGGTGGGAGAATGGGTCGGCCGACAGATCGGCATCGCTCCAGTGGTGGTGGCCAAAGATAAGTCGCTGCACTTCGGGCAGTGAATTGTCCGCGTAGTGAACGATCGGGCGGTTGCTCGGATTTTGGCGCAGCCGGTTGGGATCAGGTGGGAGAATAATGGCGGCAGTCACGTTGCCTGATGTGGCCCGTATCATTCCACCATTTACTGGAGCGGCAACCGGCCTTCCTGCGTCCCGCTGCTCGCCATTCAAGGGGTTCTCTACAGGAAATAGGAGCACTTCAGTATCAGCGCCGTCTGTGCGGTCAATAAGGTACGCTTCGTACTCACCGTTGCGCTGCTTAGTGAGAACCCAACGGAGTGGATGGAAGCCGCGTTCACAGGTCAGGAATGCGAATCCTGTTCCGCTTCGGGAAACGGAAACCTCGCAGGATTCGGCCTTGTTGTATGCGTTGGACCATTTTCCCGTACGGAATTCTTGAGCTACGAGCCTTTTCCATGCGTCGTCGCTAAAGGGGAGAGAGATTCCGTTTTGATGCCGTACTAGTTCCCTGCCGTTGTCGTCCCGTAGAACGATTGTTAGCTGAGCTTTCATGGCCGTGGGGCCGTTTACTGAGAGGCTTGCACGGCCATCCCAGATTTCGGTTAGCTTCGGGCGGGCTGGAGTTGCGAACAGGCGGATACCTGTTCCCGCTGTTGCTGCCTCAAGGTTTGGATGGGGGTCGCGAATGGTGACGGAGAGTGAACCGCTTGTAAAAGGCATACCTGTGCCTGCGGTCAGCAGTGCGACGTGCACCTCGTGGGCGCCTACGGCGAGGTCTTCCAGGGCAAATGTCAACTGCTGACTTCCCGTAGGCCATTCGAGTAAAAACGGAATCCCGCCGTTTACCCTCACGGAGCATTTCTCCGTAGCCTGAGCAGACCTAACTTCGAGCATCACTGGTTCTCCAGCGAGGCACTCGACAGAGCCTTCCCCGTCCCAGTACGCCGGAGTGAGGCCGACAGGCTGAATCGATACGTCCGACACCACCGACAGGCCCGCTGTAGCAAGCTGAATGATTTCCTCCTCACTGATGACAGGTGGTGTTGTCACATCAAAAGCATGGACCCCATCGGTAAGAACCGATGCTTCCGTCACCCAGAGAAGTGTTGGGGGCTTACTTCCCGCACGTCCGACCAAGATATATTCTCGGCCTGGTCGGATAAACCTTCCCTTGACCTCAGTGGCTAGCCCTCCGGGCTGCTTGCGGAAAACCCACCATGGGCCTTGGGTTATGGTGCAGCGCCTTGCGATCAGCTCGTTAACCTCTGTTAAGCCCTGCTCCAGTTGAATGATGGGTATTTCTGGACGGGGCCATGTGGGCAGTGGTTTTCTACCCGGATACAGAAGTGCTCCTCTTGGCAGAGGTTGGCGGCGACCTTCGATCTTCGGTCGTCGTTTTCGAAGTTCCTCGACGACCTGGTTGTTTTCAGTTTGAAGAGCCGAGAGATCAGGTAGTTCCAGATGTAGATGCCATCCGTCGTTCTCCTGTCGCAGGAGAAGCTTCGGGTTGGTGACGGTGGAGAGGGGCTGGTCGCGTTGAGCGGTCCTTTGGGTCGTACTTGTGGGTAGGAAGCCTCGTGAGCGGACTGAATGGGCAGAGCGTCGAGCCTGCGCCAACCAGGTTCGTGACTCATTCTCTTTCGTCAAATCGGCGACCAAGCGAACTAGTGTCGATTTCACTAGATATGGAGATCCTTCATCGTCGCCTGAAAGTAGGGCCGCGGCGATATGGCCGAGCAAGCTCTGGTTGTAGCAAAGTTTTTGAAAACGGTCACTGTATCTGCTGGTGCGGGCTGCCAGGCAGGCGCCCAGAATGTTGGGGTCATCAAGCATCTCAGACGTCAGTACCGCACGGGCCTCAGACAGCAGCTGAGCCATCTGGCGTTGCAAATCGACTGGCATGATGGCATGCGTAATCGGCCAAGCGATGATGTTGAAGTTCGTGGCAAAGGCCCCCTCGGGTTCGATCCCGCCATATTCGGCCGCGAACTGCTTGAACCATCTTTTGATAAGCGCGCGATTGCTGTTGATCTTCCACTGGGGTCCGCAATCCCAGCCAGGAGTCTTCTGGGCGAACAGCGGCCAGTACTCGTCTCCCGTATATAGGTAGCCGATCTCTGCGGCATGCACAATGAAGGGCAACCATTGGGCGCGGTGGCGAATGTCGAAACCCTCCGCGAGAGCTCCACCGACTGCACTCGAGAGCAATTCGAGGTCATCACCGTTGAGATCGTGTTCCAACGTAAAGACGGGCGCCGCTGGCTGCAGTGCTTGGCGATGTTCGTGAAGCGTCCGAAAGTGGTGATCTAGGTACTCGTGTAGGTGTTTGAGAACCGCTATCGAACCGCCGGGTGCCGTACCTGCCACGCTCGGTGTCTCCTCCCCCTGGTCATCCTTGAGCTAGACACAGTCTGGGGCAAGCTGGCGAAACTTGGGGCATCGGCGGTTGAGATCGACTTCCGTGTCAGACGGGGCCGCTGGTCCTTCGTTAGCGCTGCCCGCTTGGTCGGCCTTCGCGTCTCGGCCTCGACCAACCAGGCAGCGACCTGGCGGATGCCTAGCTGTGTCCAAGCGGGCGGCGCACCGATCTCGACTCACGGGGCTGCCTTCTGTAACGGATCGATAACTCTATGATGCACTCCTGAGGCAGTACGAGCAGGCCGGCGGGATCGGCGAGCGTTCGAATCCGCTGAGACACCAAGTGCCTTGAGACAGTCGAACGGTTCCTAGTAGTCCTCCTCACCGAAGCCGTACTGGATGTTCTCCTGCGAGCAGGACGGGCAGACGATGTAGGCGTGTGAGTTGCTGCCCTCTTCATGGAGAGGCAGCTCGTTCCAGCCGAGAGCGCCGACTGACACCACCGACATGTGCGACCGCCGCTGCTCTTGCCACGGTTCGGCGGGTCAACGAGCGTGCCGCCTTCATTGAAGTAGACACGCCACCCATTGCAACTGTCGTTGTGGCATTCGTACCGGCCCGAAAGCTCTCCTGAGCCAGCCCACAAGTCTTCCCGGCAGTCGGGACACGACCGCCGCGAGCCGCCTCCGATGCTGCTCAGCAACTTGCCGAACAAGCCCATGGTTGCCCCCAGACGCCGCTCGTGCGGCGGTTGTCGTCCTTGCGTAGGATCTTGCCAGTTGGAGACCTTGATGGACTCGTAGTTGTCGTAGTGGGGTAGTCCTTCGGGTTGCCTCAACTGCACGAGCCGTAGGGGGCCGTCCCGCTGCTGGCGGCGGGCAGGCGACGGACGTTGCCGGCCGCGGCTTCCTGTTCCCGTAGACGCTCGATCTCCTCGTGCTGGGCCGTGAGCCGGGAGACGGCAAGGGTCTTGAACGCGGTGAGCTCGGCCAGTGCTTCGTCCCGTTTCGCGACCCGTTCCTTGAGCTCGGCGACCTGGGCCTTGAGACGTTCGATCTGAGCGGCCCGGGGGTCAGGGGCCTCGCCCGCGTCGCGCTGGGCCTTCAGACGACGCTCGAACTCCTCGCCCAGGTGCTGGTAAGGGCCGGGGCGGGTGGTGCCGTCGCGGTTCTTCTTCGGGTAGAAGCTGGTACGGGTCACTCCCGCTTCGGCGGCCAGGGCCTTCAGATCGCATTTGCCGCCAACCGGGAGTTCGCCCCGCAGCAGCCGGCCCATCGCCGCGCGGATCGCTTCCTCATTGCGGGCACGGTCCGCGTCACTGATCCGTGGCATGTCACTCGCCTCCGTCCGATGTACCGGCCGCCGTCATGATCTCGTCCACCACCCGTTCCGCCCGCTCCACCTCTGGCTCAAGCCGCCTCTTCTCGCCTTTGGGGAAGCGCGGGTTGGCCAGGAAGACCTTGCCGGTGCCGACCTGGCTCTGCCAAACAGGCAGGTGACAGGGATGGTGGGTGGCCTGCGGGCAGCGAGCGGAGTCGCACATCCCGCCCAGCGGCTTCGTCGCGTCCGGGGTGCCCGCCAGCTTCAGGCACAGGGCCTTGTGCGGGTCGCGGAACCAGCAGTAGTTCGCGGTCTGCAGATGCAGGTGCTTGGACTGTTGCCGCAGCAGGTTCTCCAGCCGCCGCTCTGCCTCCAGCACGGCCGCGGTGCCTGGCTCGTGGTCCTTGATCTGGGCGTCGATGTGCTCGAATGCTTTGATCAGCTCGCGGGCCCCGGGGCCCGTCGGCATGCGGCCCGCGCGGTAGTCCGCGAAGGCCTCCTTCGTGAGCTTCAAGTGGCTTTTTTCCTGTTCCCGTTCCACCTCGGCCAGCAGGTTGCCCTGGGAGCCCCCGGGCCGGTTCGCATAGCCCTCGGTGGTGACCACGGAGACGTGCTTGAGGTGGATCTTCGCGGCCAGCAGCCCGCCGGGGCGGTGGGCCAGTGATAGAGCCAGCGTCCGCCGCAGCATTCGTCCGTTCACCGGTCCGGCCGGGATCGGTGCCAGGCCGAGCCGCTGGCCGGCGGGGCTGTTGACCCACTCCCGCAGCTTCTTGTGCAGGAAGTCCGTAGGCGAGCGGGCGAAGGCCCGCTGACCGTCCCGATCCTGGTTCAGGCGGGCGGCGAGCTTCACCGCCCGCCAGGCCGGTTCAAGCACCACCCATTCCTCGGCGACGCCGCCAAACTCCTGCCCCTTGATCAGTTTGCTGCTCAGCTTGAAGCGCTGGGTGCCGCCAGAGACGGTGACTGGCGGCTGAGGGGAGTCGGCCGTCAACTCGTCCAGTTCCCCGGCCCGCATGCCGCTCAGGGCCGCGACCAGGACCCGGCAGGCCGCCAGCAGAACGAACTGCAGGCTCCGCACCTCGTCCCCAGTCAACGCAAGCGTCCACGGCACCAAATGTTGCGAGTCGTCAGCGCTGGGCACCCGTGATGCCTCCCGGCCGAACGCGCCTGCGACCCCCGCTTTGGCCACCGCGGGCTCCAGGAGCGGGCGAAGATCCTCGACCAGGTGGTCAGCAATCCTCACGTATCGGGAGCGGGTCGCCTTGCTGAAGAAGTCTCCGACGTCGACGTGCAGCAGCGGATCGTCGGGCCTCCAGCCTCGCTTGATGCGCCGGGTGACCTGGCGGGCATCGACCGCCAGCAGCGGCACCTGCTCCAGAACAAGCCGGTCAAGGGCGGCCGTGACGGCGGCCCGGTGTTTCGACGTGATCTCCCGCAGGCTCTGCCCGCCCTTGCTCGCCCGAGCCTCCAACAGACGCTCGAGCTCCTCGGCCACCAGCGGCCCGAGGGTCTCTACCAGATACAGGGCGGCGGCCACGGTGGGCTGGAAGACCTCCTCCGTCACCGGCGGTGTCGAAGACAGGGCATAGGTCTCCCAGCCCGCGACCTCGCTGACGGTGTGCCCCTCCCACGGCGTGAAACCTGGTCGGTAGGCATCCACCGTGAACAGCTCACGGTAGGCGGCCAGATCCACCACCGGCCGCAGTATCGTCAGCATGGTGCCCGGAGTGATCGGCCCGCTTCCCTGCCGGCGCTTGCGGCTTCGGTGCGAGCGGAACTCCCGGTACACCTCGCAGTGTTCCTGCATCACCTCACACAGCGATGACATGCCCTGGTCGGTCACGAAGTTCATCCACCGCACCAACTGCACGCAGAAGTTGAACGCCGACTCCGGCTTGTACGGGTCCCGCCGGGCTCCCGGCAGAGCCAGGACACGCTCATGGTCCGGGACGACCAACGCGAACACGTACTCCTTGGCGGTCAGCCGTAGGGCCGGGTTGGTGATGCCGGTGAAGTCCAGGCGCTTGACGTTGCTCCGCACCCCCTTGGGGAACTTCACCCCCGACAGGTCCCAGAAGTCCTCGTCGAACACGGGACGGGGACCGTCCGGCCACATGTCCCAACCGGCCTCGCAGCACACGTCCAGACCCGCGAACGGGGACTTCAGGGCCCACTCACGAGGGATGGGACCGGCAGGGCTCTCGACGATCAGGGCGGAAGCGCGGGTCACTGGGTTCCTTCCTCGGGCCGCAGGGGCAGCTCGGAGTCGATATCGGCCACCTCACCAGCCGCTTTCTCGAGCACGCGGGCGTCGAAGCGGGGCAGGATGTCGTGGTCCAGGCGGTCGGCGTACGGGCCGAACACCGCGAGGAACTGCTGCACAGTCATCTGCCGTGACTGACGGGCGAAGTAGGCCTTCAGCCGCAGCAGGTTGGGCGCGTGCCGGGGCGTAAAGACTGCCAGCGGGCACAGCAGGCATACCCACGGCCGGGCCGGACACGGCTTGCCCTTCGGGCCGTGAAGTCCGGCTAGTTGGTTGGCGCAGGCCGCGGTGAATACGTCCATCTCGCCGCCCAGCAGCTCGGCCATTTCCTTCACATCCAGGCCCAGGCGGGCTGTCTGTTCGGGCTGCTCGGTGACGAACTCGGCGGCCTCCTCGTCGTTCAGAACGATCGGTGGGCGACTGCGCCGCAGGATGTCGGCCTGGGCGTCCTCGATGATGGCTTCCACCGACTCGGCCTGGGCGGGCGTCGTGGACGAGACGTAGTGGCTCCCCTCCACCGAGGCGGTGTGATTCGGGTCGATCTTCGTACGGCCGGTCCAGCCCCGCCGCCCCAGCACGTTGTGGTATGTCGTGCGGATCCGCGCCGAGTGCAACAGCAGCGGCTCTCCTGCGTCCGTACGCAGGTTCAGGTCCTTGGCCAGCTGACGCCGGGCCTTGTTGCCGCTCTTGGGGGCGGCCCGGGTGGACAACGCCGACAGTTGAGACTTCGAGCCGTCCGTGCTGCGGAATTCGGTGTCCAGGAAGACGAACAAGTCGCCGGCTATGGCCTCCGGAGCGATTCGCCGCACCGGCTCCGACAACTCCAGCCACCGCTCCAACAGCCGCACGGCCCGAGCAGGAAGGTTCACCGATTCCGGGCCGCGACGTCCCTTGACGTAGTCCATCAGCGCCGTGCGATCCCCGGTCCAGGTGAAATCTTCCATCCCCAGATCCCGGATCCCGTCCGGGACGACACCGCTGTAGACGCCGAACAGCAGACGCATGGCCGTCGCCACCTGTACTGGCGGGTACATCGCATTGCGCACAGCGCGGTACTGGCCGCCGACCCCGTCGCGGAAGTAGTCCACGGTCAGACCCAGAACCCTGGTGGCATCGCTGGCCTTCAGCGGCCCGTGCTCCCGCACCAACCACGCGAAATTCTGCCGGTTCCGGCCGAGGTCGGAGCTGTCAGGACCCAGTGCGGCCATGTCAAGGACCTCGCGCTGACGGGCCATGACCTGCTGCAGATAGTCCCGCAGCCCGGCCTCGATCTGCCGCCACTCACCGTCCGTGTATGGCTTCAGAGGCTTGCTCCGAGGTGGGCTCTTGACGGGCTTCCCCTCCAGGTAGACCCGGATACCCGCGTCCACGCGGTCCCCGCAGCCGACCAGCAGGCGGCGGGTGTGGAAGACGCGCCTGCCGCTGACGGACATCCAGTACGACAGGACGTGACTCGTGCGCAGATCCGCCAGGCACCCGTGAAAGCCCATCGCGGCCAGCTCCGCGACCATACGGCGGATCGTCGACGTGTACATCACCGCGCTCTGAAGTGCGGTGATGCGGCCTAGCGGGTGCACCATCTGAACGAGGCCGTGAGCGAGATCCTCCGCCAGCTTCTCGTTCGCCGTGGCGCTCAAGTTTCCCGTCCAAGCAGTGCCGTTGGGGAACGTGAACTCGACGCGCAGTGGGGCGTGCTCGACACGGGTCACCATGTGACATCCTCCTCGTCGTTGAACTCGGCGTCCGCTTCGGTGACGGCTTGGCCGCTGTACTTGCCCGCCTCGTCGTAGAGCTCGCGGTAGATGCGCTGCACGTCCAAGCGCTGGATGTAGATTTCCGTGGTCGTCACGCTGGAATGCCCGAGCAAATCGCGCAGCACCATCAGTGGGTCCGTCTTCGTCAAGTACAGTGACAGCGCGGCGTCTTCACCTGCGTCTGCGACCAGGGCAGCCGCCCGCTGGTAGTGGCCCTTGACCAGCTTCTCGAGAGTCGCCATCGCAAACGTGTGGCGCAGGACGTGGGGGCCGACCGTCGGGAACCGCTTCTCGAAGTTCCGCCGGATGCGCTGCGAAGTTCGGCGGAAGACGGTCGCCCAGTCGGTGAACGGGGTCCCGTCCGACTGCACCGCGATGATCGCGGGCGTGCCCTCCGGTGTTACCAGCCGCAGCCGCTCTTTCAAGGTCAGCTTGCGCCAGGACACCCGGCGGCCGTTGACTTTCCCGCCCTCCCAGTCCGGCTCGGTGATCACCAACGGCTCGCCCAGGCGCGGGTCGGGGCGGTACCGACGGCCCTCCGTCAGCATCGCGCGGTCCAGCTCGATGTACTGGTGTACGTCAGCCAGGGGGGCGTAACTGGCCCACGTTTCCCGCGGTTTCTTGCCCTTGGTGATCTGCGCGGACAGCGGGAACCGGACCGGAACCGCGCTGCTGCGGGCCGGGAGGGCCGGCAGCTCGTACGTCAGCAAATGAGTGAACTCCTGGGCCCGTAGACCGCTTGAGGGCACCAGCGCGCCCATCGCGGCGTTGCGCCCCAGGTGGCGGCCGCGGAACGAGTCCGGCTCACCGTCCGGGCGCAGGCCGGCCAGCGCCCGGAGAAACAGCTCAAGGAAGTCGCTCTCCAGATACTTCACCGTGACGTGCGGCTTCGCTCGCCGCACCGTAGCCGTGTTCCGTCGCGCGAGTTGTACGCCGGCCTCGGTGTACCGCCGGACCATCTGGTACGTGAACGGCACAGCGGTACAGAGTCCCTCGTCATCAGCCCACGCGTAGAAGCGGGCCACAGTGTTGATGTTCTGGTCCCACGTGCCCTCGTCCCAGCGGGCCTCCAGCGGTCCCGCGAAGCGGTACTCCGAGAATGCACTCAGGGCCTCGCGCAAGGGCTGTCGCTCCCCGAGTGGATCCACGCCGATCCTGGCCAGGAACTCCAGCCAGCAGCGCAGAGCCTGCGCGTAATTCTTCCAAGTTCTTCGAGACCGAGCCCCATTGAGAGGGAGCTCGCGCAGCCAGCGGTTGGCCGCCACCGTGGGCCGGGGTACACCGTCGTCCTCGAAGGCCAGGTCCTCGTCGATCAAGACCGGCATGCCTTCCGGGATCAGCGGCTGACGCCCAAGCTCCCAGTGCTCCCAGCCCGTTCGGCTGTAGAAGATCAGATGCATGCTGTGCACGGTATGAATGAGACTCAAGGTAGTGCAAGAGACTTCTGAATCTCTCCTGATCTCGGACTACCTCAAAGAGACACGAGAACTAAGCAAGGATTACCGTCGAGTACGCGATGGGGACGCTGGCGGCGTGTGCCTTCGCCGCGGTGCTCTACAAGGTGGTGACGAGCGGGACCGTCAGTGGTGCGCTGCAATCGTTGATCGGGCGGGCTCTCGATGCGCCGTTCTGAGGCACCGCTCACGGCGGGACGGCCGGACGCGCGGGCCGGGTTCCGCGCGCGGAGCGCACCGGGGCCGGCTCGCGTGCGGGTGGCCCGTATGGGGTCGGATCAGGGGTTCGTCACGGCGGAGGCGGCCGTCGCGCTGCCGGTGCTGGCCGTGTTCGCCCTGATGCTGATCTGGGGCCTGATGGCCGCGTCCGCGCAGCTGAGTTGCGAGGACGCGGCCCAGGCCGGGGCCCGGGCGGCGGCGCGCTCGGAGTCGCGGGACGCCGCGGTGGCCGCCGCCCGGTCGGCCGCACCGCGTGGCGCGCGGGTGGAGCTGTGGCGGGACGGAGACCTGGTGCGGGTGCGGGTCCGGACCCATGCGGTCGGCCCCGGTCCGCTGGCACTCCGGCTGCACGCCGAGTCGTCGGCCCTCGCCGAGGACACGGTGGGCGCGGCCGACCCGGGGCGGGGGAGGGCTCCATGTAGGTGCCCCGCACGCGGGGCAGGACGCGGCCCCATGAGGCGTCCG
>NZ_GG657754.1:5610373-5624496 GCF_000158915.1 Streptomyces himastatinicus ATCC 53653
CGCCTGCCGCCTCGCCCGGCGGGTGGCCTCCGCCCAGGGGGCGCGTGTGGTGCGGTGCGCCCTGAGCGGTGAGATCGCGGACCTCACGGCGGAGGTGCGGGCCGGGCCGTTCGCCCTCCGGGTCCGGTCGCGGGCGGGCCCCGCCGACACCCCCGTACCCGGTCATCCCGTGCCCGGCCGCGACGGGCGGTCGGCGGAGCGGGCCGTGCGGGAGCCTGCGGCGGGCGCCAGGGCCCGGTCAGCCTTCGGCGGGGGGTTGGTCCGGGGCCTTGGCCAGGAGCGTCGTCAGGAGGCGGATGGCGGCCCGCTTGTCGAGCGGATCGTTCCCGTTGCCGCACTTCGGGGACTGGATGCAGGACGGGCAGCCCGCCTCGCACTCGCAGACCGCGATCGCCTCGCGGGTGGCGGTCAGCCAGCGGGCGGCGGTGTGGAAGGCGCGCTCGGCGAAGCCCGCTCCGCCAGGGTGGCCGTCGTACACGAAGACCGTCGGCAGCAGCGTGTCGGGGTGCAGGGGGACCGACACCCCGCCGATGTCCCAGCGGTCGCAGGTCGCGAAGAGCGGCAGTATGCCGATGGAGGCGTGCTCGGCGGCGTGCAGGGCGCCGCCGAGGGCCTGGGGGTGGACCCGGGCGTCCTCCAGCTGGTCCTCGGTCACCGTCCACCACACGGCCCGGGTGCGCAGCGTGCGGGGCGGGAGGTCGAGCTTGGTCTCGCCCAGCACCTCACCGGTGATCAGCTTGCGGCGCAGGAAGGAGACGACCTGGTTGGTGACCTCGACGGAGCCGAAGCACAGCCGCGCGTCCCCCCACGGGATCTCGGTGGTGGTCTCCAGGATGGAGATCGCGGTGGTGTCGCGGGCGGTGGTCGAGTACGGCGGGCTGGCCTCCTCCACCAGCGCGACCGAGTCCTCCAGGTCGAGCTGCCGGACGATATAGCTCCGGCCCTGGTGGAGGTGGACGGCACCCTCGTGGACGGTGGTGTGGGCGGCCGAGGCGTCCACGGTGCCCAGCAGCCGCCCGGTCGCCGCCTCCACGACCTGGACCGGGCTGCCGCCCTCCCCGCGGATGTCGGTGAGGTCGGCGGCGCGCTCGCGGCGGGTCCAGTGCCAGGCGGTCGCGCGGCGGCGCAGCAGCTTGCGCTGTTCCAGCTGCGGCAGCAGCTCCTCGGTGGCGGGGCCGAAGAGGTCCAGGTCCGCCTCGGTGAGCGGCAGCTCGGCGGCGGCCGCGCACAGATGCGGCGCGAGGACGTACGGGTTGTCGGGGTCCAGCACGGTGGACTCGACCGGCTGCCGGAAGAGGGCGTCCGGGTGGTGGACCAGATAGGTGTCCAGCGGGTCGTCGCGGGCGACCAGGATCGCGAGGGCTCCCTGTCCGGTGCGTCCGGCCCGTCCCGCCTGCTGCCACAGGGAGGCCCGGGTGCCGGGATAGCCGGCCAGTACGACGGCGTCCAGACCGGCGATGTCCATGCCGAGTTCCAGGGCGGTGGTGGCGGCGAGGCCGAGGAGGTCACCGGAGTGCAGGGCCCGCTCCAGGGCGCGGCGCTCCTCGGGGAGATATCCACCGCGGTAGGCGGCCACCCGGTCCGGCAGGGTCCGGTCGACCTCCGCCAGGCGCTCCTGGGCGATCAGGGCGATCAGTTCGGCGCCGCGCCGGGAGCGCACGAAGGTGACGGTGCGGACGCCCTGGACGGCGAGGTCGGTGAGCAGGTCCGCGGACTCGGCGGTGGCCGTGCGGCGGACGGGGGCGCCCTGCTCGCCGTGCAGCTCGGTCAGCGGCGGCTCCCACAGGGCGAAGACCACCTCGCCGCGGGGCGAGGAGTCCTCCGTGATCGCCGCGACCGGCACCCCGGTCAGCCGGGTGGCCGCCACGGCCGGGTCGGCGGAGGTGGCCGAGGCGAGCAGGAAGACGGGCGAGGAGCCGTAGCGGGCGCAGACTCGCCGGAGCCTGCGCAGCACCTGGGCGACATGGGAGCCGAAGACGCCGCGGTAGGTGTGGCACTCGTCGATGACGACGTAGCGCAGCGCGCGCAGGAAGGAGGACCACCTGGGGTGGCCGGGCAGGATGCCCCGGTGGAGCATGTCGGGGTTGGTGAGCACGTAGTTCGCGTACTGGCGGACCCACTCGCGCTCCTCCACCGGCGTGTCGCCGTCGTACACCGCAGCCCGCACCCCGGTGCCCAGCGGGGCGGTGAGGTCGGCCACCGCGCGGCGCTGGTCGGCGGCGAGCGCCTTGGTGGGCGAGAGGTACAGGGCGGTCGTGCCCCGCCCGCTGGGCTCCTCCGAGCCGTCCAGCAGGGTGCTGAGCACGGGGGCGAGATACGCCAGGGACTTGCCCGAGGCGGTGCCGGTGGCCACGACCACGGATTCTCCGCGCAGGGCGTGGGCGGCCGTGCGTGCCTGATGGGTCCACGGGCGCTCGATTCCGGCGGCCCGGATGGCGTCGATCACTTCCGGCCGGATCGGCGAAGGCCAGTCGGCATGGCTGCCGAGACGCGGGGGCAAGTGCTCCGTATGAGTGATGCGCGCGCCTCGGCCTGCTCCGGTGCCGAGCCGGTCGAGAACGGCCCGGGGCGAGGGGCGTATGCCCGCCTGCCGCGGGAGTTGGTTGTGGGCCATCGACACCGAGTGTGTCACTGGTCTGACGGACAATGGGCTCAAGGCGTCGTGCACGCCTGCTGGTAAGTGATTGAATGCCATCGCGGCTGCCGATCCATGGGGGGCGACCGCTCGATGCAAGGTGCTGGAGGATCCGTGGACCTGTCCCTGTCGACTCGGACCGTTGGCGACCGCACGGTCGTCGAGGTCGGTGGCGAGATTGATGTATATACCGCGCCCAAGCTGCGCGAGCAGCTGGTCGAGCTTGTCAACGACGGTAGCTACCACCTGGTCGTCGACATGGAGGGCGTCGACTTTCTCGACTCCACCGGGCTCGGCGTGCTCGTCGGCGGGCTCAAGCGCGTACGTGCCCATGAGGGCTCACTGCGTCTGGTGTGCAACCAGGAGCGCATTCTCAAGATCTTCCGTATCACCGGCCTGACCAAGGTGTTCCCCATCCACACCTCGGTCGAGGACGCTGTCGCGGCGACTGACTGACCAGTCACCGCGGGAAGACAACCAAGGGGGTCCCGGGCGGTTTCGCCCGGCCCCCTGATCTGCACGCCCATACGCCCGAGGGGGATGGCATGGCCACCGTCGAACTCCGCTTCAGCGCGCTTCCCGAGCACGTCAGGACCGCCCGGCTGGTCGCGGCTGCCGTAGCGCGTCGGGCGGGGGTGGACGAGGCCGTGCTCGACGAGGTGCGGCTCGCTGTCGGCGAGGCCTGCACCCGTGCGGTGGGGCTGCACCTGAGCAACGGGGTGGACGCCCCGGTGCGGGTGGCGCTCACCGAGGAGGAGAAGAAGTTCTCCATCGAGGTCGGCGATGAGTCCCCGACCTCGACCGGGCATGCCCCGGGCTCCCACCCGGACGTGGACGACGAGGGCGAGAGCGAGGACGAGATGGGCCTCGCGGTCATCAGCGGGCTCGTCGACGACGTCGAGGTGACGACCAGCGAGACCGGCGGTGTGATCCGCATGAGCTGGCCGGCCTCGCCCCAGTCCCTCGTGCCGTAACGATTCCGCCGCCATCCCGCTTCATCCGCTGTGACCTCCGGGCCGGCCGTCCCCGTGACGGCCGGCCCGGTCGTCGTTCCGGCACGTTCCGGGCCGTCCCTCCGGCCGACCGTTCCGGAGACCCATCGGGAGGTCCGGAAAACCGCTCTGAACAGCACTTTTCATAGTGCACTGAGATCGTTTATGGAGATCATTTCACCCCCGTCAGTGAATTGTTGACCTTCCTCCTTCCGGAGGAATTCCCGGGGCCGAAACCTATTGATCTTCGCTGGTGCGGGCGAATTCCCATTCCGGCGCCCTGTTTTGATCGTGTGACGCTACTTACAATCCGTCCACATCTTGAGCTCAGGACGCCTGAGCGTGGCGGCTCTTCTGCGGTCGCAGAACTGCTGCGCGCGCCCATGTGCCAAACGTCAAGGAGGACGAATGGCGGGGCCTCTCACCCCTCATCAGCTGGATCTCACCACGACCCTGGCCGCCGCAGAGCTGACCGATGACAACCGTGTGATCGTGATGGTGATCGCCGCGGTCGCGGTCGCGGCGCTCGCTGTCGCCGTGGTGCTGGTACGACAAGTGCTCGCAGCCGGCGAGGGCACGGACAGCATGAAGAAGATCGCCGAGGCCGTTCAGGAAGGCGCGAATGCCTATCTGGCCCGGCAGCTGCGCACCCTCGGCGGATTCGCCGTGGTCGTGTTTTTCCTGCTCATGTTGTTGCCGGCGGACGACTGGCCGCAGCGCATCGGGCGATCGGCGTTCTTTCTGATCGGCGCGGGATTCTCGGCGGCCACCGGCTATATCGGCATGTGGCTCGCGGTGCGCAGCAATGTGCGCGTCGCCGCCGCGGCCCGGGAAGCGACCCCCGAGGCCCCCGCCACCCCGGTCAACGGGGATTCCGCTTCGTCCGCTCCCGGGCCCGCCGTGGATCTGACGGCGGTCTCGCACAAGGCGATGAAGATCGCCTTCCGCACGGGCGGCGTGGTCGGCATGTTCACCGTGGGCCTCGGCCTGCTGGGCGCGTCCTGCGTGGTGCTCGTGTACGCGGCCGACGCGCCCAAGGTGCTGGAGGGCTTCGGTCTCGGTGCCGCGCTGATCGCGATGTTCATGAGGGTCGGCGGCGGCATCTTCACCAAGGCCGCCGACGTCGGTGCCGACCTGGTCGGCAAGGTCGAGCAGGGAATCCCCGAGGACGACCCGCGCAACGCCGCGACCATCGCGGACAACGTGGGCGACAACGTCGGCGACTGCGCGGGCATGGCCGCCGACCTGTTCGAGTCGTACGCGGTGACCCTGGTCGCCGCGCTGATCCTCGGCAAGGCGGCCTTCGGCGACGCGGGCCTCGCCTTCCCCCTGCTCGTCCCGGCCATCGGCGTGCTCACCGCGATGGTCGGGATCTTCGCCGTGGCCCCGCGCCGCGCCGACCGCAGCGGGATGACCGCCATCAACCGCGGTTTCTTCATCTCCGCGGTGATCTCGATGGCGCTGGTGGCGGCTGCGGTCTTCACCTATCTGCCGTCCAGCTACGCCGACCTCGACGGTGTCACCAACCGCGAGATCCTCGGCCACAGCGGTGATCCGCGCATTCTCGCGCTGGTCGCCGTCGCCATCGGCATCGTGCTCGCCGCGCTCATCCAGCAGCTCACGGGCTACTTCACCGAGACCACCCGGCGCCCCGTGCGGGACATCGGCAAGACCTCGCTGACCGGCCCGGCCACCGTGGTGCTCTCCGGCATCTCGGTGGGGCTGGAGTCCGCCGTCTACTCGGCGGTGCTGATCGGGCTCAGCGTCTACGGCGCGTTCCTGCTCGGTGGCACCTCGATCATGCTGGCGCTGTTCGCGGTCGCGCTCGCCGGGACCGGACTGCTCACCACCGTCGGCGTCATCGTCGCGATGGACACCTTCGGCCCGGTCTCCGACAACGCGCAGGGCATCGCCGAGATGTCCGGCGACGTCGAGGGCGCGGGCGCCCAGGTGCTCACCGACCTCGACGCGGTCGGCAACACCACCAAGGCGATCACCAAGGGCATCGCCATCGCGACGGCGGTCCTGGCCGCGGCGGCGCTCTTCGGCTCGTACCGCGATGCCATCGCGGAGGCCGTCTCCGATGTGCACACCTCGGTGGCCGGGCAGATGAACCTCAGCCTGGACATCTCGCAGCCCAACAACCTGGTCGGGCTCGTCCTCGGCGCTGCGGTCGTCTTCCTCTTCTCGGGGCTGGCGATCAACGCGGTGTCGCGGTCGGCCGGCGCGGTGGTCTTCGAGGTGCGGCGGCAGTTCCGGGAGAAGCCCGGGATCATGAACTACACCGAGAAGCCGGAGTACGGGCGCGTCGTCGACATCTGCACCAAGGACGCGCTGCGCGAGCTGGCCACCCCCGGTCTGCTGGCGGTCCTGGCGCCGATCGCCGTCGGCTTCGCCTTCGGGGTCGGCGCGCTCGGCTCGTTCCTGGCCGGGGCGATCGGCACCGGCACCCTGATGGCGGTCTTCCTCGCGAACTCCGGGGGCGCCTGGGACAACGCGAAGAAGCTGGTGGAGGACGGGCACCACGGCGGCAAGGGCAGCGAGGCCCATGCCGCGACGGTGATCGGCGACACGGTCGGCGATCCGTTCAAGGACACCGCCGGGCCCGCGATCAACCCGCTGCTGAAGGTCATGAACCTGGTGGCGCTGCTGATCGCTCCGGCGGTCGTGAAGTTCAGTTACGGCGACAACGCGAGCCCGGGGCTCCGCGCGGCGATCGCCGCGGTGGCCGTCGCGATCATCGTGGGTGCCGTCTATGTCTCCAAGCGGCGCGGAATCGCCGTGGGTGACGAAGGCAACTCCGAACGCGTCGCGAAGTCGGCCGACGCGGCGGTGGTGTCCTGACCCGGAAGCGGTCACGGGGCCGTATGAGCCCCCGCGGCATGCGGGCGGTCGGCGCGTTCACCAGATGAGCACGATGAGGCGGATGGCACACCGAGCTTGGTTCAAATGGCTTCAACGATGAGGCGGATGGCACACCGAGCTTGGTTCAAATGGCTTCAAAGATATCCATATAGGATGCTCGGCAGACGGTCCGAGCGGCTTGGCCGTGTATGTTCCGGGGCCGAGAGCCATGGAAGGGACCAATCCGGTGAACAAGAAGCTTGTGGCACTGTCCGGCGGTGCGGCACTCGTACTGGCGCTGAGCGGCTGCGGCGGCGGCGGCGATGATAGCGAGAAGAAGGCCAACGCCTGGGCCAAATCGGTCTGTGATGAGGTGCAGCCGCAGCTGAAGAAGATCCAGGGCGCCAACGCCTCCATCCGGGCGGCGTCCGAGGAGCAGGACTCCAAGAAGCTCCAGCAGACGGACTCCAAGGCGTTCCAGCAGATCTCCGAGTCCTACGCGGCGCTCGCCAAGGCGGTGAAGAAGGCCGGCGCCCCGCCCGTCGACAACGGCGCGCAGACCCAGAAGCAGGCCGTCAAGGAGCTGAACGCCACCTCCGGGGCGTACAACGACCTGCAGACGACCGTCGACAAGCTCGACACCTCGGACAAGTCCAAGTTCGCCGAGGGCCTCAAGGGCGTCGCCGACGAGCTCAAGAAGCTCAGCGACTCGGGTGACAAGGCCCTTCAGCAGCTCCAGGCGGGCAAGGTCGGCACCGCGATGTCGAAGCAGCCCGGCTGCCAGAAGCCGAAGACCGGCGCCACCAGCGCCACGTAGGGCGCGAGGGCCGGGCTGTCACGCCCCTGTTGTCGAGTTGTCGGGGTGTCGAGTTATCCACAGGGTGGCTTTTCCACAGGCCGCCGCCCGTCGTCGCCGACGGTCGGCGGTTGCCCCGACAATGGGGGGCGTGAGTACGCACCAGCCCCCGTCCCGTCGCCCGATCCCCGACCCCGAGCGCACCATCCGCCTCCGCGAAGCGCTGCTGGCCGCCGCGTTCACCGCGGACGGCCTGCTGGATCTGCTCGGCGGGCCCGCCTACGCCGCCCTGGCCCGCGGCGAGACCGTCCCCGCGCTGCGCGCGGCCCGCGGCGCCAGCCCGCTGGAGATCCTGGTGCGGCTGTTTCTGCTCCAGCGCCCGGTGTCCGGCGAACGGGCGGCCGAGGCCCTGCCGGTGACGGACTGCCTCGCCGACGGCTGGCTGGTGCGGGACGGCGCCGAGGTGCGCGCGAGCGTGGACGTGCGCCCGTACGGCGGCCCCGAGGGCCAGGACTGGTGGATCGTCTCCGACCTCGGCTGCGCGGTCGGCGGAGCCGGAGGCATCGGCGGTCCCGGCGGCGCCCGTGGGGCCGAGGAGCGCTCGCAGCTCGTCCTCGGCGTCGGCGGCGCGTCCACCACGCTGGCCGGTCTCACCGTCCGTACGCCCGTCAAGCGGGCTCTCGACCTCGGCACCGGCTCCGGCATCCAGGCGCTGCACGCGAGCCGGCACGCCGCCCGCGTCACCGCCACCGACCCCAATCCGCGCGCCCTCGACATGGCCCGGCTCACCCTCGCCCTCTCCGGGGCGCCGGAGCCGGACCTGCGCGAGGGGTCGCTCTTCGAGCCGGTCGGCGGCGAGACGTACGACCTGATCGTGTCGAATCCGCCGTTCGTGATCTCGCCGCGCTCCGCGGAGGGCGACCGGCTGGTGTACCGGGACGGCGGGATGTCCGGGGACGATCTGTGCCGCACCCTCGTCCAGCAGTCCGCCGCTCATCTCGCCGACGGCGGCTGGTGCCAGCTGCTCGCCAACTGGCAGCACGTCCGGGGCGAGGACTGGCGCGAGCGGCTGGCCTCCTGGGTGCCGCCCGGCTGCGACGCCTGGATCGTGCAGCGCGAGGTGCAGGACGTCGCGCAGTACGCCGAGCTGTGGCTGCGGGACGCGGGCGAGCACCTGGCCGGCCCCGAGGCGTACGCGGCGCGCTACGACGCGTGGCTGGACGAGTTCGAGGCGAGCGGGACCACGGCCGTCGGATTCGGCTGGATCACCCTGCGCAAGTCCGGCGCCGACCGGCCCTCGGTGACGGTGGAGGAGTGGCCGCACCCGGTCGAGCAGCCGCTGGGGGAGGCCGTGGCGGCCCACTTCGACCGCCAGGACTTCCTGCGCGCGCACGACGACGCGGCGCTGCTCACGGCCCGCTTCCGGCTCGCCGACGAGGTCGTCCAGGAGCAGGTCGGGCTGCCCGGCATGGAGGACCCCGAGCATGTGGTGCTCCGGCAGAACCGGGGCATGCGGCGCGCGACCAAGGTCGACACGGTGAGCGCGGGGTTCGCGGGGGTGTGCGACGGCACGCTGAGCGCGGGCCGGATCCTGGACGCGATCGCCCAGCTGCTCGGGGAGGATCCGGTGGTGCTGCGCGACCGCACCCCGCAGTCCATCCGGCTCCTGGTCGAACAGGGCTTTCTCCAGCCGGTGGCCGACGAGGTTCCGTAGGCCCCGGCGCGCGCGCCGGGCGTACGCCGGGGGCCTGGCCGCGCGCCCACTTGCCCCCGCGTGGCGGGATGCCGCCGCCGGGGACGTGAACACGGCCGGAAAGGGCGGTCGCGCCCCGTTCACCCGGGGTTCGCGCGTACGCCTACCGCGCGTGCCACGCTCCGGGCATGGAGAGCGGACCTGCGATCTTCGCCGGAGCGGCATTCGTGTTGTTCGGTACGGCCCTGCTGCTGTGGACAGCGGTGCGGCTGCGGCAGCGTGTGCCGGTCGCCGACGGTGTGAGTCCCGTCGCTTCCGCGACCCTCTCCCTTCTCTTCGCCGCCGCCGCTCTGGGCGGCGGGATCTGGTGCCTCGGTTACGCCTGACAGGGCGCCTTCCGCGAGGCTTGTGCCGGTCCGGGCGGCAGACAGGACGCTTGTCGGGTTACCGTTCGAGTGGCGTTGCGGGCTTTTTCCGTTTGACACGGGGGCGGGATGTACCGTCACACTCCGCAGCGTCACCGTAGAGGGCCGTGTACGCGTTACCCGCGCTGCATCGCCTGTTCACCGAGCGTCGACCGGAGAGAAGAGCGAAGTTGTCCCCGACCACCAGCGAGACCGCACAGGGCGGCCGCCGACTCGTCATCGTCGAGTCGCCTGCCAAGGCGAAGACGATCAAGGGCTACCTGGGCCCGGGCTACGTGGTCGAGGCGAGCGTCGGGCACATCCGGGACCTGCCGAACGGTGCGGCCGAGGTTCCCGACAAGTACACCGGTGAGGTGCGCCGGCTCGGCGTGGACGTCGAGCGGGACTTCCAGCCCATCTATGTGGTGAACGCGGACAAGAAGAGCCAGGTCAAGAAGCTCAAGGAGCTGCTCGCCGAGTCCGACGAACTCTTCCTCGCCACCGATGAGGACCGGGAGGGCGAGGCCATCGCCTGGCACCTCCAGGAGGTCCTCAAGCCCAAGGTGCCGGTCCGCCGGATGGTCTTCCACGAGATCACCAAGGACGCGATCCGCGAGGCCGTCGCCAATCCGCGCGAGCTGAACAAGCGCCTGGTCGACGCCCAGGAGACCCGCCGCATCCTGGACCGCCTCTACGGCTACGAGGTCTCGCCGGTCCTGTGGAAGAAGGTCATGCGGGGCCTGTCCGCGGGCCGTGTCCAGTCGGTGGCCACCCGTCTCGTCGTCGAGCGCGAGCGCGAGCGCATCGCCTTCCGCTCCGCCGAGTACTGGGACCTGACCGGCACCTTCTCCACCGGCCGCGCCGGTGACGTCAGCGATCCGGGCACCTTCGGCGCCCGGCTGTCCGCGGTGGACGGCCGCCGCGTCGCCCAGGGCCGTGACTTCACGTCGCTCGGGCAGCTCAAGGACGGCTCGAACGTCCTGCACCTGGCCGAGGCGGACGCCCGCGCCCTGGCCGCCGGCCTCGCGGACACCGCCTTCACGGTGCGGTCCGTCGAGTCCAAGCCGTACCGCCGCTCGCCGTACGCCCCGTTCCGTACGACGACGATGCAGCAGGAGGCCAGCCGCAAGCTCGGCTTCGGTGCCAAGGCCACCATGCAGGTCGCGCAGAAGCTGTACGAGAACGGCTACATCACCTATATGCGTACGGACTCCACCATCCTGTCGGACACGGCGGTGGCGGCGGCCCGGGCGCAGGTCACGCAGCTGTACGGCAGCGACTACCTGCCGGACAAGCCGCGGACGTACGCGGGCAAGGTGAAGAACGCGCAGGAGGCCCACGAGGCCATCCGCCCCTCGGGTGACCGTTTCCGCACCCCGGCGGAGACCGGGCTCACCGGCGACCAGTTCCGGCTCTACGAGCTGATCTGGAAGCGGACCGTCGCCTCCCAGATGAAGGACGCGGTCGGCAACTCCGTCACCGTCAAGATCGGCGGCCGGGCGAGCGACGGCCGGGACGCGGAATTCTCGGCCTCCGGTAAGACGATCACCTTCCACGGCTTCATGAAGGCCTACGTGGAGGGCGCCGACGACCCGAACGCCGAGCTGGACGACCGCGAGCGCCGTCTGCCGCAGGTCGCCGAGGGCGACGGGCTCACCGCGGAGGAGATCACCGCCGACGGCCACGCCACCAAGCCCCCGGCCCGCTACACCGAGGCGTCGCTGGTCAAGGAGCTGGAAGAGCGCGAGATCGGCCGTCCGTCCACGTACGCGACGATCCTCGGCACCATCCTCGACCGCGGCTATGTGTTCAAGAAGGGCACCGCGCTGGTGCCGTCCTTCCTGAGCTTCGCCGTGGTCAACCTGCTGGAGAAGCACTTCGGCCGGCTCGTCGACTACGACTTCACCGCGAAGATGGAGGACGACCTCGACCGCATCGCGCGCGGTGAGGCCCAGGCCGTGCCGTGGCTGAAGCGGTTCTACTTCGGGGAAAGCGCCGACGGCGTCGACGTCGGCGAGGGCGCCGCGGCCGAGGCCGGGAACGGCGACGGCGATCACCTCGGCGGGCTGAAGGAGCTGGTCACCGACCTGGGCGCGATCGACGCCCGGGAGATCTCCTCCTTCCCCGTGGGCGACGGGATCATGCTGCGCGTCGGCCGCTACGGGCCGTACGTCGAGCGCCCGTCCCAGACCGAGGGCGAGACCGGCCACCGCGCCGACGTCCCCGACGACCTGCCGCCGGACGAGCTGACCGTGGCGTTCGCGGAGGAGCTGCTCGCCAAGCCGAGCGGCGACTTCGAGCTGGGCACCGACCCGGAGACCGGGCGCCCGATCGTCGCCAAGGACGGTCGCTACGGTCCGTACGTGACCGAGGTGCTGCCCGACGACACCCCGAAGACCGGCAAGAACGCGGTCAAGCCGCGCACCGCCTCGCTCTTCAAGTCGATGTCCCTCGACACGGTGACCCTCGCGGACGCGCTCAAGCTGATGTCGCTGCCGCGCGTCGTCGGCACCGACCCCGAGGGCACCGAGATCACCGCGCAGAACGGCCGCTACGGCCCGTATCTGAAGAAGGGCACCGACTCGCGCTCGCTGGAGCGCGAGGAGCAGCTCTTCACCATCACGGTCGACGAGGCGCTGGCGATCTACGCCCAGCCCAAGCAGCGCGGCCGGGCCGCGGCCAAGCCGCCGCTGAAGGAGCTGGGCACCGACCCGGTCAGCGAGAAGCCGGTCGTGGTCAAGGACGGCCGCTTCGGTCCGTACGTCACGGACGGCGAGACCAACGCGACGCTGCGCCGGGACGACGACGTCGAGACGATCACGGCCGAGCGCGGCTACGAGCTGCTGGCGGAGAAGCGCGCCAAGGGCCCGGCCAAGAAGACCGCCAAGAAGACGGCGGCGAAGAAGACCGCGGCCAAGAAGACGGCGGCCAAGAAGACCACCGCGAAGAAGACGGCCGCAAAGAAGACCGCGGCGAAGAAGACGACGACCGCGGCGAAGAAGACCACGGCCAAGAAGACGGCCGCGAAGAAGACCACTGCGGCCAAGACGGCCGCGGCCGGGAAAACGGCGGCCAAGGCGGAGTAACGCCTGGTCGCGGCCATGTCATCCGCGTGCCCCCGCCCGTTTGTTCGGCCGGGGGGACGTGGATTCACGTGATCCGGATAGGCTGGCGGGATGACGCGAGAGCAGCCTACGGACGTGACCCCCACTTCCGGCGCCCTTGCCGCGGACTCCCGCGAGCGTGCCGTCCGAGCACTCCTGCGCTATCCGCCGCTACGCCGGCTCTGGAGCGCCCAACTCGTCGGCGGCGCCGCGGACGCGCTGGCCGTCCTGGTGCTCGTCCTGCTGTCGTTGCAGGCGGCGGTCTCCGCGGGCTCCTTCGGCGGGGGCTATAGGGGGGCGGCGCTGGCGGTCGCGGCCGTACTGGGCATGCGGCTCCTGGCGACCGTGCTGTTCGGCGCGGTGCTCCTCGGCCCGCTCTCCGCTCTCATCGGCCCGTCCGGTCCGCTGGACCGCCGCTGGACCATGATCGGCGCGGATGGGCTGCGGCTCGTCCTGCTGCTCATCGCACCGCTGTGGATCGACTGGACGCCCGACGACGCCGTCGCCTGGCTGCTCATCACCACCTTCGTCGTGGGCGTCGCCGAGCGCTTCTGGACCATCGCCAAGGACGACGCGGCCCCCGCGCTGCTCCCCGCACCGCCCGTCGAGGGCGCCGCCGTGCGCCCGCTGCCCGACCACATGGACGCGCTGCGCCGCCTCTCGCTGCGGACGAACTTCCTCAGCGTGCCGCTGGCCGCCGCCGGGCTCCTCGTTGTCATGCTCATCGGCAGGCTGCTGGGCACCGGCGTCAGCTGGTTCCACGCCCACCAGGCGGCGCTCGGCTCGTACGTCGGCGCCGGGCTGTTCGCCGCGTCCATCTCGGTCCTCTACTTCGTGGAGCTGCCCGGCGCGCAGACGCCCCGTACGCGCTCCCCGCTCGAAGGACTGCGCCGTCCGCGCGCCGCCTCCGGCTCCGGTGCCGACAAGGGCCGTACCGGCGCCGTACCGCTGCTGATCCTCGCCTGCGCGGGAGTGGCGGCCGCCATCGCCGCGGCCGTCGGCGTCGCCGCGCTCCAGGCCGTCGACCTCGGCGGCGGCCCGGTCGGTTTCTCGCTGCTGGTGCTCGTCCTCAGCGGCGGCCCGGCGATCGGCATCCGCTCGGCGCCCAAGGTCCTCCCGGGGCTCTCGCGGCGCCGGCTGCTGGCCCTGTCGGTCGCGCTGACCGGTCTCGCGCTGCTCGCGGCGGGCCTGGTGCACGACGCGACGACCGTCCTGATGATCGCGCTGCTCGCCGGTCTGTCGGCCGGTATCGCGGCGAACACCGGCCACTCCCTCCTGGACCAGGAGCTGGAGGAGTCCCGCCGGCCCCGGATGACCGAGCACCTGCACGCCGTCGTCCGCGTCGCCGTCGGCCTCGGGGCGGTCGCCGCCCCGCTGCTCGCCGCCGTGATCGGGCCGCACCGGCTCGGCAGCGGCGAGTTCGTGTTCGCCCATGGCGGCGCGGCCTTCACGCTCATGCTCGTCGGCGCGCTGCTGCTGCCCATCGCGGCGCTGGTCCTCGGCCGCACCGACGACCGGCAGGGCGTCCCGCTGCGGCAGGACCTGCGCGAGGCGCTGCTGCGCGGCGGGGGCGCGGACGAGGCCCCGGCCGCGACCGGCTTCTTCATCGCACGTCAGAGGGCGGTGACGGCGCCGGCAAGTCCACGCAGGTCGAG
>NZ_GG657754.1:5624972-5669813 GCF_000158915.1 Streptomyces himastatinicus ATCC 53653
CCTGGTCGTGGACGCCGGGCAGCTGCCGGAGGCGGTCACCTCCGTCGTACGCCACCGCCTGGACCAGATGCTGCCGCTGTCGGAGGCGGAGCTGAAGGCCCAGGAGGAGGCCCGGAAGGCGGCCGAGGAAGAGGCGCGCCGCAAGGCCGAGGAGGAGGCCGCCCGGAAGGCGGAGGAGGAGCGGCTGGAGCGCGAGCGCCAGGAGGCGCTGGCCAAGGCGCGCGCCGAGGAGGAGGAGCGCAAGCGCCGCGAGCTGGAGGAGGCGCGGCAGCGCGAGGCCGAGCGGCAGGCGGAGGAGGCCCGTCAGCGGGCCGAGGACGCGCGTCGGCGGGCCGAGGAGGACCGCAAGCGCATCGAGGCCGAGGACCGCGCCCGCGCCGCCGAGCAGGAGCGGCTCCGCCGCAAGGCGGAGGCGCAGGCCCTGGAGCGGGCCGAGGCGGCTGCGCGCCGCCAGGAGGAGCAGCGCAAGGCGGAGGAGGCCCTGCTGCGGGCCGAGCAGGCGCGGATGGCGGCGGACGCTCCGACCGTGGAGACCGAGCTTCCGAAGCCGCCCGGTGCGGCGGATGAGGCCGGTGCGGCGCCTGATGCGTCGGCCGACGCATCGGCCGGGACGCCGTCCGACGCGCCGTCCGACGTGGCGGAGACGGTCCGGACGCCGCACTTCGACCCGCGGACGGCCCGCCCGGAGGCGGGCGAGACCGGCGCGGCCGCCGATGAGACCGCCGTGCTCCCGCCGGTGCGCCCCCGGCGCGAGCCGGATGCCGAGGAGACCACGGTCCTTCCCCAGCAGGAGTCCTCCGCGACCGACGAGACGGCTGTCCTGCCGCCGGTACGGGACGAGCGGCCCGTACGGGAGGAGGACCGGCCCGCCGATCCGGCCGACCGGGTTCCGCCGTGGATGTTCCGCAAGGAGGAGCAGGGCCAGGGGCAGGACCAGGGCCGGGCGGACGACCGGACGCGCGAGCTGCCGCAGTTCGACCAGGACCAGGGACAGGACCAGGGCCAGGATGAGCCGCGCCGTCGGCGTCCGCGCCCGGACTGGGCGGAGGAGACCCCGCTGGACGACCTTCCGACGCTCGCCGACGAACTCCTCGGCGACCCCGACCGCGACGACGAGGGCGGCGGTCGGCGCCGTCGCTGACCGCCCGGCGGTGTTGTCAGTGGGGTGCCCCACAATGGGACGCGTTGGGCAGATACGGCGGAGGCAGTCATGGCGGTATGGGACGACCTGGTCGGGCAGGACCGAGTAGCGGCCCAGCTGACCGCTGCCGCGCATGATGCGGACGCGCTGGTCACGGCCGGTGCGTCGGCCGAGCCCGCCGCCGAGCCCATGGCGTCGTCCAAGATGACGCACGCCTGGCTGTTCACCGGACCACCCGGTTCCGGCCGGGCCACCGCCGCCCGCGCCTTCGCCGCCGCGCTTCAGTGCGTGAGCCCCGACCGGGCGCTCGGCGGCGCCCCCGGCTGCGGTTTCTGCGACGGCTGCCACACCGCCCTGGTCGGTACGCACGCCGATGTGGAGGTGGTGCGTACGGACATGCTCACCATCGGCGTCAAGGAGACCCGCGAGCTCGTCCGCCGCGCCCAGCTCTCCCCGGCGGGCGGCCGGTGGCAGGTGATCGTCATGGAGGACGCCGACCGGCTCACCGAGGGCGCGGGCAACGTACTCCTGAAGGCCGTCGAGGAGCCCGCCCCGCGCACCGTATGGCTGCTGTGCGCGCCCTCCCTGGAGGACGTGCTGCCCACCATCCGCTCCCGCTGCCGCCTCCTCACCCTCCGTACGCCCCCGGTGGACGCCGTCGCGGACATCCTGATCCGCCGCGACGGCATCGACCCCGAGCTGGCCGCCTCCGCCGCCCGCGCCACCCAGGGGCACATCGGCCGCGCCCGGCGGCTGGCCACCGACGAGCGGGCCCGCACGCGCCGCAAGGCGGTGCTGAAGCTCCCGCTGCGCATCGACGACGTGGGCGGCTGTCTCAAGGGCGCGCAGGAGCTGGTCGACGCGGCGGCCGACGACGCCAAGCAGGTCGCCGAGGAGGTCGACGCCAAGGAGACCGAGGAGCTGCGCGCGGCGCTCGGCGCCGCCGCTGGTACGGGCGGGCGGCTGCCGCGCGGCACGGCCGGGGCCATGAAGGACCTACAGGACCGCCAGAAGCGCCGCGCGACGCGCACCCAGCGCGACAGCCTCGACCTGGCCCTGACCGAGCTGACGGGCTTCTACCGGGACGTGCTGGCCCTTCAGCTCGGCTCCCAGGTCGCGCTCGCCAACACCGACGTGCGGGACGCCCTGGAGCGGGTGGCGTCCGGTTCGAAGCCGGAGCGGACGCTGCGCAGGATCGAGGCGGTCTCGGCCTGCCGCGAGGCGCTGGACCGCAATGTGGCGCCGCTGCTGGCGGTGGAGGCGATGACGATGGCGCTGCGCGCGGGCTGAGCGCGGCGCGGCCGTCGCAGTGGGCCGGCCGTGGGGGCCTCCTCACCCGTACGAGTGAGTCCGGGGCCGCATGGAGCGTAGTCGGGCGGATACCCTCCGTATCGCTGGCGACTCCTCGCCGGCACCCGCGACCCGAGGGATCCGCCGATGGCCACCAGCCGCAGCAGCACGCTCACCACCATCGGCGTCGCCGTCGCGGGCGCCGCCCTGCTGTTCTCCGGCTGCTCCGTAGGAGCCTCGGCGCCGCGCGCCGAGGCCGTGCCGACGGCCGTCCCCAGCGCCCTCAAGCCGTACTACGAACAGACCCTGACCTGGCACAAGTGCCCCGGAGGCGCGGGCTTCGACTGCGCCACGCTGAAGGCCCCGCTCGACTACGCCAGGCCCGGCACCGGCCAGGACCTGAAGCTGGAGGTCTCCCGGAAGAAGGCGACCCGCTCCGCCCGCCGCATCGGCTCGCTCCAGGTGAACCCCGGCGGCCCGGGCGGCTCCGCGATCGGCTATCTCCAGAGCTTCGCGGCGATCGGCTACCCGGCGCCGGTCCGCGCACGGTACGACCTGGTCGCGATGGATCCGCGCGGCGTGGCCGGGAGCGAACCCGTCACCTGCCTGAACAACCGGCAGATGGACACCTTCACCCGGACCGACCAGACCCCCGACGACCCCGCCGAGACCCGTCGGCTCGTCGCCGCGTACAAGAAGTTCGCCCGCGGCTGCGCGGCCCGCTCCGGCCGCGTCCTCGGCCATGTCTCGACCGTCGAGGCGGCGCGCGACATGGACCTGCTGCGCGCCGCCCTCGGCGACCGCAAACTCGCCTACGTCGGCGCCTCCTACGGCACCTTCCTCGGCGCCACCTACGCCGACCTGTACCCGGCCCGCGTGGGCCGCCTCGTCCTCGATGGCGCCCTCGATCCCACGCTGACCTCCCGGCGCATGAACCGCGACCAGACCGCGGGCTTCGAAACCGCCTTCACCGCCTTCGCCCGCGACTGTCTCCGCCGCTCCGGCTGCCCCCTCGGCACGGGCACCGTGGGATACGCCCGCAAGCGGCTCAGCGCCCTCTTCCGCCGCATCGACTCCCACCCGGTCCGCACCGGCGGCTCCCGCACGCTGACCGAATCCCTCGCCACCATCGGCGTGATCACCGCGATGTACGACGAGGGCGCCTGGCCCCAGCTGCGCACCGCCCTCCGTGCCGCCCAGCGCGGCGACGGCAAGGGCCTGCTGGACCTCGCCGACCTCTACTACGAGCGCGACACCGACGGCCGTTACGCCAACCTCATGTACGCCAACCCCGCCGTCAACTGCCTCGACCTCCCACCCGCCTTCCGCACCCCCGCCGACGTCCGCACGTCCCTCCCCGCCTTCGAGAAGGCATCCCCCGTCTTCGGCAGGTCCCTGGCCTGGTCCGCCCTGAACTGCGGCTACTGGCCCGTCCGCCCGACCGGCCACCCCCATGCCCTCCGGGCCAAGGGCGCCGCCCCCATCGTCGTCGTCGGCACCACCCGCGACCCCGCCACTCCGTACCGCTGGGCCCGCGCCCTCGCCTCCCAGCTCACCTCCGCCACCCTCCTCACCTACGACGGCGACGGCCACACCGCCTACTCCCGCGGCAGCCGCTGCGTCGACACCGCGATCAACACCTACCTCCTCACCGGCCGACCCCCTGCCCCCGCCCACCGCCGCTGCACCTGACCTCCCGGTCCGCCGCCCCGGAACCCCGTACGGACCACCCCCCGGGACTGTGTAGACTTGGCGGAGCTGGTGCTGCCGAGCAGGCGCCACCAGCGTGCCGCCTTAGCTCAGACGGCCAGAGCGACGCACTCGTAATGCGTAGGTCAAGGGTTCGATTCCCTTAGGCGGCTCATCCTGAAGCCCAGGTCACACCTTGTGTGACCTGGGCTTTTTTGTGCGTCTCGCGCTCTGTTCAGGAGCCGCCACCGCCGCCGCCTCCGCCACAGCCGCCTCCGCCGCCTCCACCTCCACCGCAGGACGAGCCGCCGCCGCACGAGGAGCCTCCGCCGCAGGAGGAGCCGCCGCCTCCGCCGCCGGCCCACCAGCTGTTGGAGCCACGGCGCCTGCCGCCGAGGAGAGTGTCGTCCCTCGTCTCGGTCTTGGTCGCTTTGACGATGAGCGAGATGACCACGGCGCCGATCACGGCGGCCATCACGACAGTGAACATGGAACCCATCGAGTTCTCACCTTTCCTAGCTGGTCACCGTCGTAGACGAGTTGGGGAAGGCCCGCGGTTCGCCGCGGTAGCGATCTTTGCCTCTCGGGCGCCGATCAGGCGCCCTTCAGGTGGCGCATCAGACGCTCGAAGTCCTGCCAGCCGGAGAGGTCCGACGGGTCTCCCGGGAGGGGGTAGTACAGGGCGGGGCGGGTTTTGGGGCCGAGCTGGATCGGGGTGTCGGACAGGGGGGTGCGGCGGGCGCGGTCGCCGGGGAGCTGGCGGACTTCCTCCGCGCCGAGGACGAAGGCCAGCGGGACGCCGGGGCCCTCGAAGCGCGGTGGGACCGCGAGGTCACGGCGGGCCTTGCGGAGTTGGAGGAGCATGGACTGGAGGTGGTGGCGGGTGGCCAGGATCTCGGCGGTCCGGGGGAGGGCGTCCAGCGGGGGTTCCTCGTCGGGGCCGTAGCCGAAGGCCAGGGTGACGTCCTCCTCCACGCCCGCTGTCGTACGGCTGATGCGGACCGTGGCCAGGCCGGGGCGGGCGGGGGAGCCGACGACCACGAGCCAGGTGGGTTCGGGGGCCCGGTCGTGGGCGAGGTCGGTGAGCTGTCGCAGCGACCAGGGGAGGTTGGCCGGTTCGGCCGTGCCCCAGCCTGCCGGGGGTTCGCCGGTGATTTCGCGCCAGACCGACTCCAGGGCGCCGCCGAGGACGAGGCGGTCGTCGGCGGGGTGGACGGTGCGGTAGGAGATGGCCAGTTGGCGCTCACCGGTGTCCGCGAACTCCTGATAGGAGGCGGCGACTCGGGTGTGCGCGTCGTGGGCGGTCGCCTCGGCGGACTCGACCGTGGCGAACAGGCCGTTCTGCCAGGCCAGTACGGCCCCGGACAGGCCGTCGTAGTAGCCCTCGCGCTCGTCCTGCACGACCCAGCGCGACGGCCAGCCGCTCAGGCTGTTGCGGACGGCGGGGGAGAGGAGGACGTCGGAGGACGTGACGATCTGGAGGCCCAGTTCGGCGTCGGCGGCGGCCCGGTAGGCGTCCGCGAGCCAGGCGGTCATGGAGACCACCGGGCGGTCCTGGATGATGACCGCGACCTTGTCGGTGAGGGCGTCGACGGCGGGCTGCGCCGCGGCGGGCGTGGGCGCGACGCTCACGCCGTCGGTCTTCACCACGGCGAGGGAAGTCGCGGCCTCCGGCGGCCACGCGGAGCCGCCGGCCAGGGAGATGAGCCGGGCGGCGAAGGTACCCGCGAGCCGCTCGGCTTCCTCGACGCCGGTGGTGGCCCGGATCTCCGTCCACCAGAACGGAACCGGGGGCGCGGTGGCCCCGAGCAGCCGTTCGGCTTCGCCCGCGACCTGCACGAGCATCGGCGCCTCGACCGAGACGAGGGGGCGGCCCTCCGTGTCGCAGAGCTGCACGACGGCGTCGTCACCCGTCGTCCCGACCAGCTTGTCGGGGCCGCCGGAGAGCAGACCGGCGAGCACGCTCAGCGCGTCGGGCATGTTCGGGGTGAGGGTGATGACGTCCTTCGTCATGTGGTCGTCCGGCCCTTCGTGGTCCGTGGCGTGGTCCGTGGCGTGGTGGTCGTGTGCTCTGCGGCCCGTGTGCGCGGGGTGGCCGACGGGGTGGTCGCCCTGTGCCTCACTCGGGGGTGTAGACCGTCTGGATCAGGCGGTTCGGTCGGCCCCTGCGGACGAACACACCGCGGCCCGCGGGCTGCTGGCTCGCGTACACGCCGGGGAACAGCTGGCCCTCGCTGCGGTCGCCCGACATGAGGACGGCCGAGGCGCCCGACTCGCGCAGACCCAGCATCAGCGGCTCGTACATGCCGCGTGAGGCGCCCGCGACGCGTCGCGTCACGATGAAGTGGAGGCCGATGTCGACCGCCGAGGGGATGTAGGGCAGGAAGGGCGTGAGCGGCGCCTGCCCCGCCGTGGTCAGTACGTCGTAGTCGTCGACGAGGACCACGATCCGCGGACCGTTGCCCCAGCTCCCCGGTTCCAGGTCTTCGGTGTCCGCGCCTTCGTCGGGCAGCCGCTTGTCCAGCTCGGTGGCGATACCGGTGGCGAGGCCCGCGCACATCTTGGCGTTGTACGCGTAGCCGCCGCGGAACTCCTCGGGGATCGTGCCGCGCAAGCTGCGCCGCGGGTCCATGACGGCGAAGACCAACTCGTCCTCGCCGTAGCGCTCGATGAGGCCCTGGGAGATGGTCTTGAGGAGGTTCGTCTTGCCGCATTCGCTGTCGCCCAGGACCAGCAGGTGCTGGTCGTACTCGAACAGGTTGAGAAGGACGGGAGCGAGTGCCGTCTGATCGAGGCCGATGGGCACCTGCTTCGGCTCGGCGACCGGCCCGGGCAGCAGATGCGGTTCCAGGACGTGCGGCAGGACCCGTACGGGCTGGGCCACCTCACCGCTCCATGTGGCGCGGACGGTGCGAGCGGTGCGTTCCAGGACCGCGCCTAGATCCGAGGTGTCGGTGAGGCCGTCCGTGCGGGGCAGGGCGATCTGTGCGAAGAGCTTGCCGTCGGTGAGGACGCGGCCGGGCTCGTCGGGCGACAGGGTCTGGGCGAGCTTGCGGTCGATGCTGGACTCGCTGGGGTCGTTCAGCCGCAGCTCGACGCGGGTGCCGAAGTTGGACTGGGCCGCGATGCGGACGTCGTTCCAGCGCAGCATGCCCGCGACCACGTGGATGCCGTAGCCGCTGCCGCGCTTGAGGATGTCCACGACGGCGTCGTCCAGCTCCTCGAAGTCGTCGCGCAGCGCCCCGAAGCCGTCGATCATGAGCACGATCTCGGCCGAGGCCAGCTGGGGCAGTCGGCCCGCCGCGTGCAGGGTACGAAGCTGCTCGACGGAGTCGATGCCGTGCTGCCGGAAGAGATCTTCGCGGGCCCCGAGCATGTTGCGCACCTCCTCGACGGTGCGTGCGGCGCGCTCCCGGTCGGCGCGGCCCGCCACACCACCGACGTGCGGCAGCCCGGACAGCGCCTGTAGGCCGCCGCCCACCAGGTCGAGGGCGTAGACGCCGACTTCCTGCGGGGTGTGGGTCAGCGCGATCGAAAGGGCGAGGGTGCGCAGCAGGGTCGTCTTGCCGGATTGCGGGCCGCCGATGACGGCGGCGTGGCCGCCGGCCACCGTGAGGTCCAGGTACCACTGGCCCTGCCACTGTTTGGTGGGGTCGTCGAGCAGCCCGAGCGGTACCTGGAGCGGGCCGCGGCGCGTGGCGAGCTGCATACCGCGTACGCCGACCTCCACCGGGCCCGCGGCCTTGTCCAGGGCGATCGCGTCGGGCAGCGGGGGCAGCCAGATGCGGCGGACCGGATCGGCGGCGTTTTCCAGCTGTCCGACGACGACGCTCATCTCGGTGGGGCCGGTCTCGCGCCGCCGCATCGCCGGTTCCCCCTCACTCGAGGTCTCCGGACCGGCGAGGGTGTTGTACGCCTCGTACTCCAGGGCGAGCGGCCCGGTGTCCTCCTGCTCGGCGCGCTGCACCGGACCGCGGTAGGCACCGGATACGTAGCTCGCCTTGAAGCGCTCGTAGTGAGTGGTGTCGACCTTGAGGTAGCCGAAGCCGGGCAGCGGCGGCAGGTGGAAGGCGTCCGTGGTGTCCAGGACCGTGCGGGACTCGTCGGCGGAGAAGGTGCGCAGGCCGAGTCGGTACGAGAGATAGGTGTCCAGTCCCTTGAGCTTGCCGCCCTCGATGCGCTGGCTGGACAGCAGCAGGTGCACACCGATGGAGCGGCCGATGCGCCCGATGGACAGGAACAGGTCGATGAAGTCCGGCTTGGCGGTCAGGAGTTCACCGAACTCGTCGATGACCACGAACAGGTGCGGCAGCGGGTCGAGGTCGGGCCGCTTCTCGGTGCGCAGCGCGGCGTAGTGGCCGATGTCGGCGACATTGCCCGCGTCCTTGAGTACCTGCTGCCGGCGCTTGACCTCCCCGGCCAGCGACGCGTGGACGCGCTCCACGAGACCGGCCTGGTTCTCCAGGTTGGTGATGACACCGGCCACGTGCGGCAGGTTGGCGAACGGCGCGAACGTCGCACCGCCCTTGTAGTCGACGAGGACCATGGCGAGGTCCTCCGGTGGGTGCGTGGCCACCAGGGCGAGGACGAGGGTGCGCAGCAGCTCCGACTTGCCGGAGCCGGTCGCTCCGACACACAGCCCGTGCGGACCCATGCCGAGCTCGGACGACTCCTTCAGGTCGAGGAGCACCGGCTCGTGGGAGTCGCTGATACCGATCGGCACGCGCAGGAAGGCACGTTCACCGCGCGATGCCCACTGGCGCGAGAGGTCGAGCCCTGCCACGTCGTCGATGCCGAGCAGCCCGGCGAAGTCGACGGGGCCGGACAGGGGAGCGTCGACGAGCGACTCGGCGGACAGCCGCATCGGCGCGATCATGCGGGCCAGGCCCTCGGCGAACGGGATGCTGACCTCGTCCACGGTGCCGTGGGCGTTGATCGGTTCCTGCTCGCGCAGGTCCTCGATGACCACCCGGTCGTCGTCGACGGTGATCCGGACGCTGACGTGTCCCGGCTCCTGGACCCGCTCCTGGAGCAGGTGCAGGACCGTGACACCCATCTCGCGCAGGCCGACCGCGTCATCGGGACGCGGCAGGTCCACGGCGTCCTCACCGTGTCCGTCGGAGACGATGACCAGGCGGGACGTCATGATCAGGGCGTCCTTGCCGGACAGGCCCCGGCGCACCTCGGCCGCGTACGAGGCGCGGCGGCGCAGCTCCGCGCCGATCTGCTGGGCGAGCTGGGGCGGTGAGGGGGCGATACGGCGGGCGGCGACGGGGCCGTCGAGCTGATCGGGGTCGAGCAGATGCGGCATCCACTTGGCCCACTCCCAGTCGGCCAGGCGTTCGCCGGGCGCGGCGAGCGCGATGCCCACGTCGTCCGGCGCGTGGGTGGCGGCGGTCTGGACGAGGAGGGCGCGCGCGACGCGCAGGCAGTCCTCGCGCGGTCCGATGAGGCTGATGTTGCCGACCCGGTCGAGCGGGACGGTGAGCGGAAGTTCGGTACCGGTGCGGAAGCGGTCCATCAGCGCCGACGCCTCGTTCAGCATGAAGCGGTCGGGCGGGGTGAGGACCGACGAGCCCTGCTGGGCGATCTTCAGGTCGCGTACCGGCATCTCGCCGGTGCCGACCCGCACGCGCAGGAAGTCCCCGTCCGGGCGGCGGCGCTCCCACAGCCGGGCCGGGTCGCGCACGATGTCGTACAGGGCGTCCGGCGGCGGGTTGAGGACGTCGGCCTGCTCACGCCGCTCGCGCTCCTCGCCGGACAGCTCCTCGCGCAGGTCCTCCAGGTACGAGAGGTACGCCTCGCGCTGGGTGCGGCGGGTGCGCTGGGCCTTGCCGCGCTGCGAGAAGGCGAGGCCGAGGGTGCCTATCAGGGTGACGACGACGATGATCGCGCCGAGCCCGGCGAACTGGCTGTTCCGGACGACCGTCATCATGATCACGGACGACAGCACACCGGCGACGGGCAGCAGCGACATCGCGATGTTGCCCGCCTTCCCCTCGGGGAGGTTGGGCGGCGCTTCGATGGTGCGTGCCTCGGGTGCGGCCTGGGGCCGGACGGTCCTGGCCGGGCGGTGGATCAGTCGGGTACTCATCGGCGTCCGTCACTCACGGTCGGGCTCGGCATGGGGATCAGTGGCGCTGCTGGGAGAGCCGGAACGCGTCCGCGGCGAGGCGGGTGGCGGCCTCCCTCGTGGAGTGCGCGAGGAGTTCGGTACGGATCGTGCCGCCGGCCGCGAGGTGCCGGTCGTACGGCAGGGTCCGGACGCTCGCCCCGGTGGACGTCAGCTTCTTGACCGCCTCGCCGAGGTCGAGTCCGCTGTGCGGCACCAGCTCGGTGAGGACCACCACCGTGCCGGCGATCACGTGCGGGGGCAGCCCCTGCATCCACTGGAGCACCGCATATGTGCTGGTGACGCCCTCCAGCGTGGCGGGCGCGGTCAGCACACGGGCCTGGGCGGCGGACAACGCGACCCGGGCGACCTCGGCGGGCAGCGTCTCGCAGTCCACGACGGTCACGCCGAAGTACCGGCGCAGCGAGACCATGACCCGCTCGTACGCCCTGGTCTCCAGCATCGCGCCGATCTGCCCCTGGCTGCCGGGCAGCAGCCAGGCGTTGTTGGGGAGCTGCACGAGATAGCCGGTGACGTCCAGCAGCGACATCTGCGGCTCGACGATGCCCGCCAGGTCACCGGTGGTCCAGCGCAGCGTCTCGGCGCCGAGCCGCAGCGGCAGCGAGCCGAGCGACGGATCGGCCTCGACGAACAGGACCGGGTCCTGGCGGTAGTGCGCGTACGCCGTACCGAGCAGCGCCGCGACGGTCGACTTGCCGGAGCCGCCCCGGATGGACGTCACGGCGATCTGCCGGCCGGTGGTCACCGGCTGCTGGAGGACCTCGGCGCTGGCGGTGGTGTCGGCGACCTCGCGGGCGGCCGAGGAGGCGACGGTGCGGCGCAGGTTGCGCGTGGCCCGCGCGGCGAAGGACTCGCCGTGCCGCGGCTTGCGGCCGGTCAGGGCGAGCCCCTGGTCCACCACGGGCCGGGAGTCGGGGGTGCGCTGCGGGCGGGCCGGGGCGTACTGCTGCTGCGGCGCGCCCGGGTGGCCGGCGGCCTGCTGCTGGGGCGCGGGGTATCCGGAGGCGGGCTGCGGCACCGCCTCGTACCCGGGCGTGCCCTGTGCGGGCGCGCCGTGCGGCTCCCCGGCGGGGCCGTGCGCCCCCTGCTGCGGTGTGCCCTGCTGCTGCGGCGCCCCCTGTGGGGTGGCCCCGCCCCGCAGGTCACGCAGTACGTCGCCCTGCCAGTTGTCTCCGTTCGGCATGTCAGCCCTTCTTTTCCGCCCTGTTGCCCCGCCCGGAGCGCCTGCGCGTCGACTCGAACTTGTGGAGCATCAGAACTTGTTGAGTAGCTGTCCGTACACGCCGAACGCGCCGACGGCGAGCGGGAAGAGCCCCACCACACCGATCGACTCGACCAGATCGGCGATGCGCCGCAGCCGCACCTGCACATGCTCGGGCGGCTGCACGGCCAGGATCAGCAGCGGCAGCACCGCGGCCGCGCACAGCACGGCGAGCGGCCCGGCTCCCCCGGCGTGCTCCATCCACACCATCACCAGCCGTACGACGAGGACCGCGGCACCGGTGAAGAGCGCCACGACCTCCGCGACCAGCGGGAAGGCGCGCGCCCGGGAGAGCAGCACCAGGGCCACCAGCGAGGGGAGCGCCACGGTCCACACGGACGGCGTCGCGGCGCGGGTGAGCAGCCAGCTCCCGGCCGTCGCGGAGGCCGCGGTGACGATCGTGGCCAGTGCGAGACCGCGGTGGGTGGCCGCGAGCGCGTTGCCCACCTGGTGACGGCTGACGGAACTGCCGCCCGAACGGCGGTCGTCGAGCGCGGTGAGGCCCGAGGCCATCAGTGCGAGCCGGGGCAGCAGACCGAGCAGGATCACGGAGAAGACGGCCATCACGGCACCGAGCCGGACCGGGTCGTCCTGGATCGCGGTGACCGCCTCCCACACCACGGCCAGTCCGGTGGTGGCCGCGGCCCCGATGAGCCCCCCGCGGCCGAGCGGCGAGAAGTAACCGAGCAGGAGCAACATCACGACCAGCGCGCCCGTGACGGCGGCGAGCCGCGCCGTTCCCGACCAGCCGTAGGCATCGGCGGCGGTCCACGCGGTGAGCAGGCCGAGGCCGCCGGAGGCGAGCAGCAGCGCCGTGGCCAGCCCGCGGTTGCCCTCCCCGACCTTGGAGACCAGCGCGCCGGCGGTGAGGAGCACGAGCGTGACCGCGACCAGGACGCCCACGAGGGAGTCGAGCGCGAACTCACGGCGGGCGAGCAACGCGGCGATCACCGCGAAGGCGACCGTGGCCACCCCCGCGCTGATCCGGCGCGTGGCGGGCCGCCAGCGCCAGGCCTGAAGGTCGAGGTCGTCGGCCACCAGGTCCGTGACGTCGTGCACGACGGGGGCCGGCGGTGCGGAGTGGGCCCGGACGAGCCGCAGCACGGCGCCGTCCGCGACCTCGGCCGACGACAGCGTGCTGTCGTGCGGCAGCGCGGAGCCGTCGGACGTGATCAGCTGCCGGGTCATCGGGCGGGATGCCGCCCGGTCGTCCAGCAACTGGAGGATGTCCGGCAGCAGCTGCCCGATCGGAGTGTCGGAGGGCAGGACGATGTCGGCCCGGCGTCGCTCGCCGACCAAGGTCACCCGGCTGAGTTGCGCCCGGGATGTCGTTGTTGTGCTCACCACTTACGGGAACCTATCGTCGCGACTTGATGACTCGGGCCTGTTCGGCGTGCTCATATTACTAGGGCCTTTGCGTGGAATCCCTGGTCGGAGGTGCCGGAATCCCGTTTCGGGTACGTGAGTTGCGGTCGCCGTAATGCCGGAGATGCTACGAATTCCGAGAATTCTCCGCACTCTTCTGAGGATCTTGCGGTTTCGCCGTCTGCGGCGGCTGCTGGTATTGCTGTTCCTGCCGCTGCTGCTTCTCCTGCTCGGCCTTCTGCTTCGCCAGCGTGTGCTGGAGGAAGGACCACCCGACGCAGCCCGCGCACAGCACGGCCGCGATGGCGATCCCGGCGAACACCTTGCCGAGCCGCTCGTCCGCAGTGCGCCGCGCCCGCTGCGCGCCGAACAGCAGCGCGTCCCGCATCCTGCGCCGGCGTACCGCCACCGACTCCAGCAGCTGGCTGTCGTAATCCCGTGCCATCCGTCTTGTCGTCCGTTGCCTCAGTCGTGCGTTACGTGGGTCGTGGTCTTTGGAACATATGGCATGGGCGAGTTGGCAGTACACCCCAGGGGCGGGGCTGCGTCCGACTGCGCGGGGTGCGGAAGCTTTCTGATCTTGCGGCGTGCGACGAGATTCCAGATCAATGTGAACGGCGCGAAAACGAACCGCGAGAACGGGCTCCGCCGACCCTGCCCGGGCGGCTGGGCGTCGGGGGTGCCCCTCGCGTCGGTGCGTGCGGGCTCCGCCTCGTACCAGGTACGGAGCGACTCGACGGTGGCGTCCAGGAGGCCACTCTGCAACGCCTCGTCGATCATCCCGTCGCAGATCCGCTCCCCGAGCACCAGCACCATGGCCGCGCGGACGGCGTCGGCCGGTGACAGCCGCCCGTCCGGCGACAGCTGGGGAAGGGGGTTTGCCGACCACCGGTACTCGGTCGTGACGGCGATACCCCTCAGCGCGTTGACGGCACGCAACAGCCCCTCGCTGTAGAGGGGATACGGCATCTGGATCACGCCTCTGGCGTCCTTCTGCCCCCCACCCCACTCGACCTTCCGGTCCTCGTCCGTCAGCGCGTCGAAGGCGTCGGCGAGCTCCTGCCAGGCCGCCGCGTTGTCCCGGTCGAGCGCGGCGACCAGGCGCTGGTCGTCGGCCGGGGTGGCGGTACGGGCGAGCTCCTCGATGGCGTCCACATCGGGGGCGGCGGTGACGGGGCTGACGCCTGGCTCGCGGCTGAGGAGGCCGAGGACGTCAAGGGGTGCGACGCCGCGTTCCCGTGCCTCACGCACGTTGGCGTCGTACCACTCCATCCCCGCCTTGTAGGCATCGACGCTGCTCGCCTTGCGGTCCACCCAGCCGACATCGGCGGAGTCGCCCCAGGCGTACCCCATCACCTGTCCGTCGGGGGTGGCGACGCTGATGTAGTGCACGGGACCGGACATGTCGCTCAAGCTGTCCTGTCAGCCAGCCTTGGCAAGGGCCTCGACCGCGGCGGCGTTCGGGGCGTCGGCCAGGGAGCCGGGGAGGGGACGGCCCATGCCGGGCGGTTCCGGGTCGCCGTACAGCTCGGCGAGGGTCTGGCTCGGGCGGAGGCCGCGCGCCTTCCTCTCGCGTAGCAGGACGATCCAGGTCATGCCTTCGTTCGACGCGCGGGGGTCATTCTCCTCCCGCGGTTCGTAGGCGGCGGCGTCGTCCTCGTCGCCGGCCCAGAGGTACCCGAGGATCGAGCGGTCCTCTTTGTCGATGACGGTGAAGTACTGCACCGGCTTCTCGGTCCAGTCCTGGTAACGCGCCGGACCGCCCGGCTTCTCCCTGAACTGCAGGTCCTCTTCGAAGCTCGAGGGCTTCGGTTGCTCACTGCTCATAAGTCCACATTCCTTGAGTCGTCTGCCCGGTCCGGGACGCGGCTACGGCTTTGCCCTGGGCAGGACCTCTCCGTAGACCTGCCACTGTCCGCCCCCGTCCTTGAAGACGCGCGTCACCTTATATTCCGTACCACGAGCGAGGAGCAGCTCCCGCTCCCCCTTGTTCGAGGAGATGTGGTCGATCCAGAGCGCGGGAGTGCCCTTCGGGACCCGCAGATGCATGATCACCGGCATGTGGCCGAAGGCCGCGGTCTTGCCGAGCGACGTGGAGGTGTATCCGAGGTCGTCCCAGACACTGCCCTGCAATTCGAGTGGCGACCGCAGGTCGAGGTAGCTGACGTCGGTCCCTCGGACGACCATGACGTTCTCGGGCACTCGGCGGGCGCCCATGACCCGGTCCATGTTGTCAACGAGGCGCTGAATGTTGCCGTCCAGGGCCGCCCCCTGCCGGAGCGGGCCGTTGATGGACTTGTAGTAGAAGCTGCTGTACTTCTCCAGCGCACCCTTGGCTTCCGGGTCGAGCTGATCGAGGAAGTCGTTCCAGTGTGCGTTGCCGTACGCCTTACCTGCCTCGTCGGTGGCGCTGGGGCCGAGGTTGGTGCCGTCCGCCAGTTCGGCCTGGGCCACCGCATGCCTCTCCGCGTCAGTGCTCAGGCGGGCGAACTCGTGGTCCGACATGTGCGGCTTGTACTCGAACGGCTCCGCCGCACCGCTGCCCGGCACGTCCGTCCCCCCATGACCCGGGGCGACCGGCGCGTCGGTGCCGTGGTGCGCGGCGGCGCCCGCCACGTCGTCCACGTGGTCACCGGCGTGCGTCGCGTCGTCGCCGTGGCCGACCGCGTCGTCGCCGTGTCCGCCGTGCGCACCGTCGTGACCGTGCGCGCCGGGGGCGTCGTGGCCCGGCCCGTGCGGGGCATCGGCGGTGTGCGGGTGGCCGGTGCCGGGGACGTCGTGGGCGGGGACGTGCGGAGGGCCGGCCTGGCCCGGTACGTGGCTGCCCACCTCGCCCGGCACATGGCCGGCCGGAGCACCCGGGACATGATTCGACGGAGTCTGGTGGTACCACGGCGTTGACGAGCCGTGGCCGCCCCCGGGTACGTGTCCGGCGTTGCCGCCTGCCGCGTTGTCGAGGGACGTGGGGGCGGGCCCGTAGGAGCCCGGCGCGTGCGCGGGGCCGCCGGTCGGCACGTGGCCACCGGGGTTGGTGTGGCCGCCTGGTACGTGATCGAACGAGCCCCCCGGCGCATGCGCGCCTGCCGGGAACGGGGCTCCCGGCTGCTGGATTTGCCAGGACTCCGGCAGACCGGAGGCACCGTGGCCCGTGCCGTGCGCGGCGGGGGCCACGTCGACGGAGCCCGGAGGCGGGGGGACGAGGTTGCCGTTCGGCTCCAGGAGGGATCCGTTGGGCAGCTCTACCGCGCCGTCGGGCAGATGGGGGACGTCGACCTTCCCGATCCCCTTCAGCCCCTTGGTGATGTCGCCGATCTTGGACAGTCCTGCGCCCGCGCCCTTGGCGACGTAGGTCATGGGGTCGATGACCCGGCCTGCCTTGCCGGCGACGGAGAGGGCCTTGGCGACGGCGCCCGCCTTGCCGGCTCCTGCGGCGGCTCCGCCGGCGCCGCCGGTGAAGACAGTGGTGACGACGTTGAAGGTGACCGCTCCGGCGGCCCGGCCCGGGTTCTTGCCCCATTCGTCCCAGGCGACCAGAGCCTTGCCGGTTTCCTTCATGGCCGTGCGCGAGTCGCGGAGCCAGGAGGGGAGTTTGTCGTCGGGCAGGCCCCAGAAGGCTTCCCTGGCTCCGGGGACGGCGCTGATGGCCAGGCCGGTTCCCAGCTGGGCGAGGCCTTTCCAGGCTTGGCCCATGGCGTCCCAGCCGCCGCAGCCGACGAGCGTGCCCAGGCCCTTGATCGTGCCCCAGACGCCGTCGACGATGACGCCGTCCCAGACGAAGGATTTGACCCAGTGGCCGACTTCCCAGGCGTGGTGTTTTTCCTCGACCGGGTCGCCCCAGGGGAGTTTGGCGTTCTTCAGGTCATCCGCGTTGAAGCCGTACTGGTTCTTGGCCTTGGATCCGTCGCCGGCGACCATCTGGGTGCCGCCGAAGAGGGCGGTGATCTTGTTGTGGCAGGTGCGCTCGGCCGCCCAGAACGCGGCGACGGTGGCGGTGATGTCGTCGCGGAGCTGGTTGTGTTCGTCGACTTTGTCTTCGTCGTATTCCCAGTCGTCGTCGTCCTTGTTGTCGTTGACGAACTGGGTGGCGTCGGTTTTGAGCTGGGTCAGCTTGGTGACCAGGGGGCGGATCTCGGTGGCGTACTCCGACAGGGCGCTGGAGACTTTGCCCAGGTCGTCGGCGAAGGTGTCGGCTCGGTCCTTGACGGGTTTGGTGGTGGCGAAGAGCCGTTCGGCCTCGGGTGCCTTGTAGTAGGCGGACAGGCCCTGGAAGTGGGTGTGGACGTCCGCGCCGGTGTCCCGGATGTGCCCGGCGTCCGTTTTGAGGTTGCCGTGGGCTTTTTCCAGCAGTTCCAGGTTTCCGGTGTACTGGGGAATCTCTCCGGGCTTGATCATCCGGTCTGCTTCCCCGGCTTCTTCGGGTCCAGATCGGGTGCGCTCAGGGCCTTGGTCTGGGCCTGAGCAGCCCGTTCGGCCATGTGCTGGCCGCCCTTGAGGTACTCGGTCGTCGCGTCCATCGCCCCGTTCAGCGACTTGCCCGCACGCGCCGCGATGAACTTGAGATCGGGGGTGGTGTGCTCCGCGAACTGGGACAGAGCCAGGGCGACGAGGCCGCCCTTGGCCTCCCCGCCCTTGCCGCCACCGCCGCTGTCGCCATCGGCGCTGATGGTGCCGGCATTCTCTGCGGCCGACTGAAGATGCTTCCCGTACGACGTCGCGTGCTTCTCGATCTTCGCGGCGAACTCGCCCGTCGTCTTCAGCACGCTCGAAATGCCCTGCGGTTGCAGGTCCCAGCCCGTCATGACTTGCTTCGCGCTCCCCGTTACCGCCTGGTGCCTGTACGCACCAGATCAGCCGATGTTGTCGACCGCGGACTTCGCACGCGAGAGCGTGTGCTGGGCCGTGCCGTCGTTCTTCTCCAGTACCGTCTTCAGGAGCTGGATGATGCTCTTGACCTCCTGGGAGGCGCGGTTCCAGCGCAGTTCCTTGCCGTGGTACTCGTCCGCCACACCGTCCGCGGTGAAGTCGGTCATCGCCGCCTTCACCTGAGCGTCGCGCGCCGTGATCACCTGCTCCAGACGCGCGACCACCGCCTGGATGTTGACCTGCGCGTCCCCAGAGGCACCCGTGTCGTAGGAACGACGGTCATTGCCACCAGCCATCAGTCACTCACTCCCCGTCAAGTCCCGCAAAGATCAGCGGCCGCCGAAGCGGGCCGCGTCGAAGTTGGCTGCGGACATCTGCTGCCGCGCGTTGTCGCCATGCTCCTGGTCGCCCGAGCTGAACGCAGAGTCCATGCCCGCCTGACCACCGAGAATGCCTGACAGGGAACTCTGCAGAGACGAGGCGATCTCGTCCGACCGCGCCTTGAACGAGTCGAACATGACCTTCCCCGACCCGTTGAACTTCCCCTCCAACGGCTCCGCCGCCTGCACCAGTTGACGGATCAACGTTCCGAGGTCGTCGCTCGACCCACGCGACTTCGACTTCAGAGTCGACAGAACCTGCGATCCCATGTCGAACTTCATCTGGACTCCCCCTGCCAGGCTGAGCGGCTATATACGCAGAGTCCATCTCTATCAAGTGCCGGAAGGGCCCTGCAATGGGGGTTGGCTGATTGTGACGCGTTCATGGCTGAGTCGTGCCGCTGGGGCGGCGGGCGCATCATCCCGATGTGAGTCGAACGTCGCCTTTGACTGCGGTGACGAACGACGACCAACTGGCCGCCGGGAAGAGCAGCGCGGGGCCGTGGGGGTTCTTCGAGTCGCGTACGGGGACGCCTGACGGATGGCCATCCAGCACCTCGACGCAGCTGCCCCCATCGGGGTTGCTGTACGACGACTTCCGCCAGGCGCCCAGCGCGGCCGTGCTCCGGATTATGTGCTCAGCCATGATGTCCGTACTCCTTCGCGGTCGCCCTCATCAGGGCAAGTGACTCCTTCAGCGGCAGTGCGTCACCCAGCACAAGAGCGTATGTGGCTCGAAGCCGTTCAACCAGGGAGGGAGAGTCGTGCAGCCTGCCGACGCAATGAGCTTCGCTGTAGGCGGCCGGGGGCTGGTCCTCGAAACACATCAGCGACAGCATGCTCGACAACAACGGGTGAGTACCCAGGCCGAATGGCAGGACATGAATGCGTACGCGGTGGCTCTCCCCCAGACCGACCAGGTGCATGATCTGCTCGGCCATGACCTCCGGGCCGCCGACCGGGCGGCGTAGCACCGCCTCGTCAAACAGAGCACACACTACGGGCGTCACCGGGTCGTTGAGGATCGCCGCTCGCTCAAGTCGTGCGACGGCGAGCTTGTCACATTCCTCGTCACTCCGAGGGGGGAACGTAGAGCGCAGGACCGCATCTGCGTACCTTTTGGTTTGCAGGATGCCGGGGACGTAGGACAACGCGAACTCGTGGATCATGGTTGCCTGTTGTTCGAGCTGCCGCGCGGCCTCGAAGTAATCGGCGACCGGTGTGTCGTCCTGCGGCAGGAAACTGCTCAGCACATTGCCCGTGTTCAGGGCCTGGTCCAGGCGCCGGGCGTCTTCCTTGGACGGGATGCGGCGGCCTGCCTCGATGTGGGAGATGTGCGAGCGGGTCATGATCGCCGCGTCGGCCAGTTCCTGTTGGGTCATGCCCGCCGCTTCGCGTTGTTCCTTGAGCCAGTCGCCGTAGATGCTGCCCACCGGTCAACCCCCTTGCGACAGAACCTCTGTCACCTGCTGATTACTGGCGAGCCTAGCCCGCGTCGTCTCACTCTGTGAGTGGATCGCTACATAGCGATGCACGAGAAAGTCGATGACATGGAGGTAGCCGCGTGATCAGCCTGCCGGGCGGGGCCCGATTGCTCCCTTGGGCCACTGCGGAGGGCAAGCCCTGTTACGTCATCGGCGACGGGACGGGTTACGTGTCCCGCGTCGCCGACAACATGGAGTGCGTGCAACTCGGCATGGCCGCGGACCTGCTCGACCACGCCGCCGACATGCTCGGCGACGGCAAGGCCACCCCCGTGCAGCTCCGGTATCTCGCCGCGCGGCTGGCCGAGGCCTTGCGCGATGCGCACCGGATCGCTGAGAGCCGGGGAGCCCGCTTGTCCGAGTTCACGCCCCCTTCAGGCGGCGCATGAGGCGTTCGAAACCCTGCCGCCCGGACAGGTCCGCCGGGCCTCCCGGCCGCGGGGTCATTGCTCGGCGCCAGACCTTTTTTCGATGACCGCTTCAATGAATCGGGCGGCTTCGACGTCCCCAATCCGGGTATATGCGGCGGGCTGTAGTTCCTCTGTCGGCTCCCAACGAAGGCTCCAGGTGAAGATCTCGTCGCGCCTTTCCGTTCCACCGTTCAAGAGGCGTTGCCTCAGGACAGGCCCATGGGTCCCTGCTGCCGCGTAGTACGTGATCCGCCCTTCGGCATCAAGGGCGTCCAAGGTGGCGTTGCCGAGCGTGAGGAAGGGCGTGGTCCTGAGGTTGTCCCGCAGGCTCAGGGGTTTGATCGCTACGCCGGTCAGATCGAGGAACCCTGCGTGATCGGACAGGAATTCTCCGCCACGTTCATAGAAGAGGATCAGCGGCTCATAGAGGTCGGCCAGATCAGGAAGTGTTGCCGGCTTCTGGTCTCGGAGCCAGGCCAGGCGTACCGCGCCCAGGCACGTCTTTCGGATGGAGTACGAGGCGATGCTGCTGAGCAGTTCGTCCAGCTCCGTGGCGAGTTCGGACGGCAGGCGGAAGTTCGGATCCACGTAGTCGGTGACGTCGAAGAAAGGCCACGCGGCCTCGGAGGCATACGCCTGCGCCCAGAGCGCGGCGCGCCGCAGGTACTCGCGCATCAACAGGCGGCGTGAGCGTGCACGACGGCGTACGGAATTCCAGTCGCCGATCCAGTCGACAGCTCGGAGCCGCTCCAGCGTGATGAACGACGACCTGCCGGTCACGTCAACTTCCCCCGTATGCGGTCGTACGGAACGGATGAGCTCGGTCGCGGAGGGTCGCAGCCGCCCCTGGTGGGATCACTCTTGGCGGTCGTCTCAGCTCTTGCGCCAGTCCTTCGTGGGTTGCCCTTCTTCGTCCCACTGAAGGTCTTCCAGAATGGCCTGTCCGTTCTCAGTGAATAGCCGCTCGGAGGCGAGTGTGCCATTGGGGTGCCACGTTCTCGAGACGCCGACGGGGCACCCCATGTGCGCCGTGCCTTCGGAGCGGAGCGTGCCGTCCATGTACCACTCGCGACTCGGACCATGCTGGATGCCGTCCACGTACGCATCCAGGCTGACGACCGCGTCTCCCAGGCGCTCCTCAACCTCACCGGTGAACAGCTCGCCCTGGTACAACAGGCGTTGGCCATAGTCCATGTCGACTTCGGGATCGTCGATGTCGATTCGCTTCACGTCAGCCAACAGAGATTCCAGTTGTCGTTATTCGGCGGATTACCGGGGCACCTGCCCTGGAAGCCATCTAGCCCGCCTGGCAGCGTGCATGGTGTGCCTTGCTCGGGTGGGCTGTCGTCAGAGAGTGATGTGCACGCCCAGTTCCTGGGGGTGCATACGCTGCGGGGTTCTGTGGTTTTGCCGTGATCTGGGTGCCCTTGTCCGCGGATCATCTTGGAGGCCATGGCGGAACCGTCGAAGTGCGGAGCTGTCTCTTGGAGTGTGGTGGTGCGGCCGTCGTCCCGTGCGTCGTCCAGGGCCCACAGCTTATCGGACACCAAAGCGGACTCGGCGCAGCTTCCCGTGAAGAACCTGCGCTGCTCGGGCGGTAGCGATCCGACGAAGCCCGAGATGGCGGGGTGGAGATTCGCCTTGCCCTCGCCGACCAGGCTGGTGTGGCTGACCACTTTGCCGCCGACCAGCAGGGAAGAGGCAACCGCCGGGAACTGCTCAGACAAAGAAATCCTCCGCGTCTGGATCGGTGACGCCGCCCATGAAACGAGAGAATGCGTCGAATTCATTCTCCCTCAAGTAGTACCCTCCGGTGTGGTGGAGGTGGAAGAAGCGTCCTGTTTCGTCTACCAGGAGAATTCCTTGCTCGGACGTTTCGTATCCGATCGGAAAAATTTCGACTCCGAGTCCGAGTGCCAGTTCCCGGATCGATGCGGCGTCACCGTCGTACCCGACCGTCGGCTTCACTACCCAGGCAACCCCCGGTACTGTGGGGTGGCTGAGAGTGAGCAAGCCATAGGTGTGGATGAAACGTACGGCGGCCGGTACTGGTGTCAGAGGTGCTTCCTGCCGCTCGGTGTCCCGTACCCGTACCTGAATGAGTTCATCGGCGTGCTCTCCAATGTCGCGGCCCGGGGACCAGCCATTCCGGGTCAGCCAGTCGTGCACGAGTTGATGTCCCATCAGGATGTCAGTAGCGGCCTGACAACTCTTCCAGGAAGTCCAGGGACGGGGCTTCTTGCGGAGTAGCTTCGGTGATCGTGCCAATTTTCGGTCGTGAGGGAAGACGGGTCAGCCAGTCGAGAGCTGCTACGGCGTCGAGCCCTTGCTCGTGCGCTGTTCTGAGGCGTAGGAGCCATTCCCTTCCAGCCTCGAATGCCTCGTCGCCAGCTGCTGTTCGGGGCTCGTAGCACGCGGCGTTGTCACCGATGGAAGCCCAGACGTAACCGATAGTCCGGCCCTCACGCTGAATAGTGAAGTACCGCACCGGGTGGTCGGTGATCTCTTCATAATCGTTCTCGGTCAGCGGTAGGTCGGCTCGGAGCCGACGGGATCGAGCCGGGACCTCGAAGGTTCCCCAGGAGTCGGCATAGGCAGTCCCCTCGACCATCGGGTCCTCGAAGCCAGTCTCCGTTGGGGTCGCGTGACGGTTCGGGTCGCCGGGGGTGGGCGCGCTTCCGAGCGCTGCCGAGATCTCCTCCAGGGCGGCGGCAAGCCTGGGAGCGTTTTGTGCGTGTACCGAGATTTGCTCGCGCTCACGCGTATCCATGGTCAACCAGGCGTCAGAGTAGGTTTCCAACGTGACCACGATGAGATTGCGTTGCCAGATGTCAACTGTGGCGACGAATAGTTGTTCTACTCTGTGGGTATTTCCTGATTCATACCACAGGCCGGGGCACTGAGCCCGAGCGCTGACGACGAGGTCACCCTCATTTTTTTCTACCCGGCTAACGGCGTCCGAAATGGTGGTCCCGGAACGGAACGAACCTGCATGCAGAATCTGATCTTGGACATGCACCCAGGTGTCACTCATGTTGCCTCTGGGCCGTGCCGAGAAGCTGATTCTTCCTGGCGGGGTTGCCAGGTCGAACTTGGCCAGGATGCGCCAGATTGCGGTGGTGATCTCCACGGCGCGAGAAGGGCGGGCGTCGCCATGGCTGGGGGTGATCTCCCATGTCCAGTCGCCGATGGGATCCGTGGTGATCACAGCATGTCCTTAGGGTCGGTCTTGCTCCCCGGTGGGATCACGAGTGTTCCGTCGTCCAGACGTACGACAAACGTGATGCCCTCGCCCTTCGGTCCTCGTCCGCCTCGATGGATGTCCATGAGGTCATCGTAGGCACCGTTGGACATCCACTCGGCGCGACTTCCCTTTCCGCCGTCCACGAGCATGACCTGATGGTGTGCTTCGGATTTGGCCAACTGGAGCAGGTACTTGCCTCGAGTGATCTCATTTATGGGGTCTATGGGATCGTTGAGGTGCTTCATCTGGTAGGCGTATATTTCCCCGGATTCATCCTTGATGCGCACGTCCATGTCGGCGCCCACTGGGACCTTTTGTTCGAAATCGATGGCATGCGCGGGTACGCCGCCGCGAACCAACTCGTCCGCGAAGAGGATTTGGTCGGCGGCGGGCCGGTACATTGCCTCTTTTCGTGCTCCGAGAGCGGACACGACTTCCCCGAAATTGTCGCGTTGATTGAATTTTCCAGAGGAGATGACTTCGGCAACTTGCTGCCCGCCAGGTTCCGACGCGAGCCGGTCGAGTGCCCGCTCCAGGACATCCGGCTTCGGTCGCTTCTTGCCCGGGATGCCCTTGACTGCGTCACGGAGACGCTGTTCTGTTTCGCCTCCGCGGGCCATGGGCTGTGCTTCGTGGCCAGCCGGGTCTCTCGGCTCGACGGGTACATCATGGTTGGAGCTGTGGGAGCCATGTGGGGGTTCTGTCCCGCCAGGGGTGCCGGTGTCGCCGTGCCCGTGTGAATTCGGTTCATGGCTATCGCCGTGGTGGACACCGTCATCTGCATGGCTGTTCAGTGCTGTGCTGTCGCCATGAGATGCGGTCGACGACGGGTCACGGGGGCCACCTGGGGGTTCATGGCTGGCGGAGGGGCCGTGGCCGAGGTCGTGGGCGCTGCCACCGGGGAGGTGGTCGCCTGCGTGGCCGCCGGGCATGTGGTTTCCGCCCAGCCCGCCGCCCGGCAGGTTGTCCCCGACGTGGCCTGTGGGTAGCTGGTCACCGACGCCGCTGCCCGGGAGGTTGTCGCCGATGTGGGACGGGCCGGGGACGGTGTCGCCGGTGCGGCCGATGTCTCCGAGGTCGTTGCCGAGGCTGTCGCCCAGGCGGATGTGGGTGGCGTTGTCGGTGGTGCGGGCGCCGGCGCCGACCAGGGCCGGCTGTTTGGCGGGGTTGGTCGGGTCGGGGGCGTTGGTGTCGGTTGCCGGGGCGGTGTTCGGGGGGTCTTCCTTGCGGGCGTTGTCGATGCTGTCGAGGACGTTGCCGTGTTCGTCGAGGAAGTTGCCGTCCGGGTCGTAGTACCGGGCGGGTTTGCCCGGGTCGGTGGGCAGCTTGGTGGTGCCTTCCGGGAGCGCGGGGACGTCGTCGGGCAGTTTGACGGTGCCGTCGGGGAGCTTGGCCGCGCCCTCGGGGATGGCGGCGCCCTCGGGGAGGTCGACGGTGCCATCGGGCAGCCTGACGGTGCCTTCGGGGAGTTTGATCGTGCCGTCGGGGAGTTTGGGGATCTCGATGGCCTGGATGCCCTTGAGGCCCTTGGCGATGTCGCCGACCTTGGACAGACCCGCGCCGACGCCTTTACCGACGTAGGTCATGGGGTCGATGACCCGGCCCGCCTTGCCGGTCGCGGACAGGACCTTGGCGACCGCGCCGGCCTTACCCGCGCCGGAGGCGGCTCCGCCGGCGCCGCCGGTGAAGACGGTGGTGACGACGTTGAAGGTGACGGCTCCGGCGGCCCGACCGGGGTTTTTGCCCCATTCGTCCCAGGCGACGAGGGCCTTGCCGGTCTGCTTCATGGTGTTGCGGGAGTCGCGGAGCCAGGAGGGGAGTTTGTCGTCGGGCAGGCCCCAGAAGGCTTCCCTGGCTCCGGGGATCGCGCTGATGGCCAGGCCGGTCCCCAGCTGGGCGAGGCCTTTCCAGGCTTTGCCCATGGCGTCCCAGCCGTCGACGCCGACGAGGGTGCCCAGGCCCTTGATGGTGCCCCAGACGCCGTCGACGATGACGCCGTCCCAGACGAAGGATTTGACCCAGTGGCCGACTTCCCAGGCGTGGTGTTTTTCCTCGACCGGGTCGCCCCAGGGGAGTTTGGCGTTCTTCAGGTCATCCGCGTTGAAGCCGTACTGGTTCTTGGCCTTGGATCCGTCGCCGGCGACCATCTGGGTGCCGCCGAAGAGGGCGGTGATCTTGTTGTGGCAGGTGCGCTCGGCCGCCCAGAACGCGGCGACGGTGGCGGTGATGTCGTCGCGGAGCTGGTTGTGTTCGTCGACTTTGTCTTCGTCGTATTCCCAGTCGTCGTCGTCCTTGTTGTCGTTGACGAACTGGGTGGCGTCGGTTTTGAGCTGGGTCAGCTTGGTGACCAGGGGGCGGATCTCGGTGGCGTACTCCGACAGGGCGCTGGAGACCTTGCCCAGGTCGTCGGCGAAGGTGTCGGCTCGGTCCTTGACGGGTTTGGTGGTGGCGAAGAGCCGTTCGGCCTCGGGTGCCTTGTAGTAGGCGGACAGGCCCTGGAAGTGGGTGTGGACGTCCGCGCCGGTGTCCCGGATGTGCCCGGCATCCTTCTTCAGATCGCCGTGGGCCTTTTCCAGCAGCTCCAGGTTGCCGGTGTACTGGGGAATCTCTCCCGGCTTGATCATCCGGTCTGTCTCCCGGGCTTCTTCGGGTCCAGATCGGGTGCGCTCAGGGCCTTGGTCTGGGCCGCTTGAGCCCGCTCGGCCATGTGTTGACCGCCCTTGAGGTACTCAGTCGTCGCGTCCATCGCCCCGTTCAGCGACTTGCCCGCACGCGCCGCGATGAACTTCAGATCAGGCGTGGTGTGCTCCGCGAACTGGGACAGGGCCAAGGCGACCAAGCCGCCCTTGGCCTCCTTGCCACCACCGTCGGCGCTGATCGTGCCGGCGTGCTCCGCAGCCGACTGGAGATGCTTCCCGTACGACGTCGCGTGCTTCTCGATCTTCGCGGCGAACTCGCCCGTCGTCTTCAGCACACTCGAAATACCCTGCGGCTGCAGGTCCCAGCCCGTCATGTCCTACGTCACCCCCCGGCGACTGCCCCCTTCGTGGGTCAGCCGATGTTGTCGACCGCGGACTTCGCACGCGAAAGCGTGTGCTGCGCCGTACCGTCGTTCTTCTCCAACGTCGTCTTCAGCAGCTGGATGATGCTCTTGACCTCCTGGGAGGCGCGGTTCCAGCGCAGTTCCTTGCCGTGGTACTCATCCGCCACGCCGTCCGCGGTGAAGTCGGCCATCGCCGCCTTCACCTGGCCATCGCGCTCCGTGATGACCTGCTCCAGACGCGCGATCACCGCCTGGATGTTGCCCTGCGCGTCCGCTGAGGCGCCCGTGTCGTACGAACGGCGGTCATTGCCACCAGCCATCAGTCACTCACTCCCCGTCAAGTCTGCAAAGATCAGCGGCCGCCGAAGCGGGCCGCGTCGAAGTTGGCCGACGACATCTGCTGCCGCGCGTTGTCACCCTGCTCCTGGTCACCTGTGCCGAACGCCGAGTCCATGCCCGACTGGCCGCCGAGGATGCCCGACAGGGAGCTTTGCAGGGACGACGCGATCTCGTCCGAGCGCGCCTTGAACGAGTCGAAGGCCACCTTCCCCGCGCCGTTGAACTTGCCCTCCAACGGCTCGGCGGCCTGTACCAGTTGGCGGATCAACGTTCCGAGATCATCGCTGGACCCACGCGACTTCGACTGCAGAGTCGACAGCGTCTGGGCCCCCATGTCGAACTTCATGTGGCTCCCCTTGCCAAACGAGAAGGTCGTTACCGGGGTTATTTTCACAACCTCGGGAAATCGCCGCAATGGACTATCGATCGGCTGTGACACATGCGTGACAGACGCATTGGCCCGGCGACGGGCAGGGAGGGCGAAGCGGGACCGGCAGTTCTTCAGCGCCTGTAGCTGTCCTGAACCCTCTGCCCTGGAGCTTTCAGAGGGGGAGCCCGATCAGCCCCCACCGGCGCCGTTCGGCTTCGCCCACGGTTTCGGCCCAGCCGGACAGCAGCGCTGTGAAGTCCTCGAAGTCCGCGGCCCACCCCCCAGGGGATGCGGCGTGGCGCGCGTACGGTTCGCGCAGTTGCGGCAGTACGGGGGCAGCCGCCTGCCAGTAACGGTTCAGGTGGGCCACGGTCTGGGGGCCGCGGGCGATGAGCGGCCCCGACCGCCACAAGCGAGCGCCGGAAGGGAAGACACCTGCATCCACGTGCTCAGCGTCGGTGTCAACCTCAGGACCCCACCAGATCAGAGCGCTCAGGAAGCCGTCCAGGGCCACCCGCAGCTCGCGCTCGGCCCCGCCCCGGACGTAGTCCCATGCATGGGCGGCCCAGAAGTGCGGCTTGTACGAGCCGAGGGTGCCGCCGAACTCGTACCGGCCCAGCCAGGACCTGTCCGGCTCGGCAGGCCACACCCACCCCGCGTCGATGTCGAGGTCGCTGTCGTCGTCCGCGTACGCCGACTCCTGCAGCACCTCGAGCCGGTCGTCCGGCGCGATCTCCATGAGGTGCTCCCAATCGACGACCAGCACCGTGATGTCCACGCCCATGCCCTGAGGCTAGCCAGTACCGGCTACTGCGTGTAACGCGTTTTCCGTGTGGCGAGCCGGTAGTCGACCGTCACCCTGAATCCGGCCCTGACCGGTCCAACCGGGCGGGTGGCTGCGTCGGTTGGGGGGTCGGGGTGCCCAGGTCGGCTGCGGCGTCCTCTTTTGTTGCTCATGGAAAAGGCATGGGGGTGTGAATGCTGGGTAGGCGGGTCCTCGTTCAGCTGAAACAAGCCGAGTGGGCCGGGAGGGCGAAGTGAACGGCACGGCAACCGTGGATTCGTCGGAGCTGACGGCAGGGGAGGCTGAGCGGACGTGCGTGGCGGTGGGGCTGCCGGCCGTAGCGGACCCGACCAAGGTGACGCCACAGGACGCTCGTGCGCTGACCAAGGTCTTCCTTGACCGGCTAACCGAGTTGGAAGAGGGGACGCACGACTACCAGTACGTGCGGAACACCCTGATCGAGTTGAATCTGTCACTGGTGCGGTACGCCGCTCGGCGGTTCCGTAATCGTTCGGTGGAGATGGAGGACGTCGTCCAGGTCGGGACGATCGGGTTGATCAAGGCGATCGACCGGTTCGACCTGAGCCGTGAGGTCGAGTTCACGACCTTCGCCGTTCCGTACATCGTCGGTGAGATCAAGCGGTTCTTCCGTGACACGAGCTGGGCGGTGCATGTGCCGCGCCGGTTGCAGGAGTTGCGGATCGACTTGGCCAAGGCGAACGAGGAGCTGTTCCAGCGGTTCGACCGGTCGCCGACGACGACCGAGCTCGCCGAGCATCTGAACCTGAGCGAGGACGAGGTCCTCGACGGGCTGGTGGCCAGCAATGGGTACAGCACCTCGTCGCTGGACGCGCCCGCCGATCCCGAGACCGGTACGACCCGCGTCACCACGTACGCGGACCGGATCGGTGAGGTCGATCCCGCGATGGAGGTCGTGGAGAATCTGCACGCCCTCAAGCCGCTGGTGGAGCAGCTCGGGGAGCGGGACCGGCGCATCCTTCAGATGCGGTTCGGCGAGGAGATGACCCAGTCCGAGATCGGTGCCGAGCTGGGCGTCTCGCAGATGCATGTGTCGCGGCTGCTCACGAAGTCGCTGACGCGGCTGCGGCGCGGGGATGCTGACGCGGCTGCGGCGCGGGATGCTGGCCGACTAGGTCGATGCAGCGTAGTTGAAGCTCGATGAGCGTATGAGTGGGGCCCGACCGGAGATCCGGTCGGGCCCCATTTTCCTTGTGGTGTGCTACCAGCGGTACCAGCGTCCCCTGCGGCCGCCCGTCGTGGGACGGACGATGAAGCCGAGCAGCCAGACGGCGAGAACGATGACGGCGATCCACCACAGTGCCTTGAGGGCGAACCCGGCACCGAAGAGGAGGAGCGCGAGAAGCAGTACCACGAGAAGGGGGACCATGATTATCAACCTCCGCCGCTCGAGTACCCCTCCGCGTATGGCACACGCCTGATCATTTCGGTCAGTTGTCGAACGCCGTCGCGAGGCGCAGCCTGGAGGTGTAGAGGGCGGTTAGGGCAGAGGGTGATGGTCATGATCCAGCCGGCTGATATCCGTGAGTGGCGCGACCGCGATGTCGTGGACGACGAGGGGCGCAAGATCGGTGCGCTGGAGTCGGTCTACGTGTCGACGTCGACCGACCAGCCCGAGATGGCGACGGTCCGTACCGGGGTGCCCACCCGGCACCGTCTGGTCTTCGTTCCCGTGGACGACGCGATCGTGGGGCCGGGCTACGTGAAGGTGGCGTATGCGCGGGCGTTGGTGAAGAAGGCCCCGTCGCTGGGTGTGGACGATGTGCTGCCCGCCGACGAGGAGGGCGAGATCTTCCAGTACTACGGCAAGGCGTACCAGGCGGGTGCGGGCGGTCAGCGGCGGCTCGCCCGTCGCTGACGGTCGTCCCTGAGGGGATGGGAGGTGTCGCGCGGTGGCTCTCTTCCTCTTCTTCGTGATCGTGGCGATGGTGCTCGGGCTCATCGGCACGGTGGTGCACGGGCTGAGCAATCTGCTGATCGTCGGCGTGGCGGTGTTCGTGGCCGATGTGATCTTCCTGGCCGTGCACTGGTCGCGGCGGGCGCGGCGGCGGCCACTGCGATGAGGAGGGCGGAGCGGGTCGGCGTTCCGTTCGGCGGGCATTCCTTCCCGTACGCGCCCGGTGTGCTGCGGCTCTCCGGCGACCCGGAGGCCGTCGACCAGCGGGTTCTGGAGCACTACCGGCTGTGGAAGAGCCATTTCGTACGGCCCCGGGGCGATGGCTCGTGCGCGGTGTACGCCCCCGACGCCGCGTATCCGTACGTCGCCGAAGCGCAGGGTTACGGCATGGTGATCAGCGCGCTGATGGCGGGCGCCGACCCCGAGGCCCGGGACGTCTTCGACGGAATCCTCCGGTACGTCCTCGCCCATCCGTCCTCCGGCCATCCCGATCTGCACGCCGCCCAGCAGGACGGGGCGGGGCGGGACGTCGGAGGGGCGAACTCCGCGACCGACGGTGACCTGGACATCGCTTACGGGCTGCTGCTCGCGGACCGGCAGTGGGGCGGCGGCTACCGGGCGTCGGCCCTCCGCCGGATCGACGCCCTCCGGGAGACGGAGCTGCCCGCGGCGGGCGGGCCGATCAAGCTCGGCGACTGGTCCTCCGGCCACTTCGACGAGGTCTCCCGCACCTCGGACTGGATGCCCGGCCACTTCAGGGCGTTCCGGGATGTGACGGGTGACCTGCGGTGGGGCGAGGCGCTGGACACGCATCTGTCGCTGGTGCGGGCGTTGCAGCGGCAGTACGCGCCGGACACCGGGCTGCTGCCGGACTTCGTCGTGGACGCGGGGAGCGACCCGAAGCCGGCGCCGGGGCGGGTGCTGGAGAGCGAACACGACGGTGACCACCACTGGAACGCCTGCCGCGACCCCTGGCGGATCGGCGCGGACGCGGTGGTGAGCGGCGACGCGCGGGCGCGGGCGGCCGCCGGGCGGATGGGGCGGTGGATGTGCGCGGCGACGAACGGTGATCCCGGCCGGATCCGGTGCGGGTACCGGCTGGACGGCGCGGCGTATGGGGAGGGCGCGTCCGGGGCGTTCGTCGCGCCGTTCGGGGTGGCGGCGATGGCGGGCGGCGGCGGGCAGGAGTGGCTGGACGCGCTGTGGGAGTGGATGGCGGCGTCACCGCCGGAGCCGGACCGGTACTACGCGGCGAGCGTGCAGTTGCAGGCGATGCTGGTGGTCAGCCACAACTGGTGGCCGCCGTAGCCCGGTCCCCGGGGTGGAATCGGGCGGCGCCGGGCGGGGTTCCCGTGAGGTGGAGACGCACAGGAGACCGAGCGCTGCCGCTGCCGCTGCCGCTGGCGCGGGCGGGTACGGGTGCGATGGTGCGGGCGCGCGCCGATGCGGTGGCGCGGGCGGTGGCGCGGGGGTGCGGCGGGTCGTGGCGCGGGCGCTGGTACGGCGGCGCGAGCCACTGGACCCCGGGGCGCTGGCCCGGCTGCGGCGCTTCGGGGAGGCGCTGTCCCGGGGCGAGCGGCCGTCGTGAGGGTGGCCGCGGCCGTGGGACTCGGCGGGCGTCCGGGTCAGGTGGCCTCGGCCACCGCGTCGCACAGGTCCGCCAGGGCCGTGCGGGCCGGGCCGGCGGGGAGGGGGGTGAGGGCTGCGTGGGCCGCGGCGCACTGGCGGAGCACCTCGTGGCGGGCCTCGGTCAGGGCCGGGGCCGTCGGGTCGCCGGAGAGCAGGACCGGGAGGGTGGGGGCGCCCTGGACCGGGGTGCGGAGTTCGGCGGCGAGGTGGCGGGCCACGCCCAGCCGCTCGCCGTACACCGCGAGCGTGTCCGCGATCTCCTCCGTGGCGCCGGAGGTCACCGCGCCGAGGCGGCCGGAGACGGCGGTGAGGGCGCCGGTGCGGGCGGCCAGGGTCCGGAGGTGGTGGGCGACGGGGTCGTGGCCGTCGCGGGGGCCGGTCGTCTCCAGGATCTGGCCGCTGACCAGGCGTTTGAACGCGTCGGCCTGGAGCCGTACGGCCCGTGGCCCCAGCCCGGCCAGGAGGCGGGAGGCGCGGGCGAAGAGGAAGTCGCCGATGAGGACGGCGACCGAGGGTTTCGCCTCGTGGCGTACGTCGTCGTGGTAGCGCGTCGCCAGATGGGTCAGCTCGACGACGACCGCCGCGGGCACCACGCCCGGGGCGTCCGGGTCGCCGAACCGGGCGGCCAGCAGCACCAGCAGCGGCCGTAAGCGGCGGCCGCCCGGGCGGGCCAGATGCCGGGCGGCCTCGGAGATGAACGGCACGTCGCTGCGGGTGGCCTCCACGAGGCCCTCCTCGACCGCCGCCAGCGCGGCCCGCAGGTCCGGTTCCCGCGTGTGGTTCCCGACGACGGTCACCCGGGGCTCCCTTCAAGAGGGTCAGAGGTCACAAGGGTCAGAGGTCAGCAGCGCAAGAGGTCAGCAATGTCTCATATGTCGCTCGGGTCCGGCTCAGGGCTCGGCCGGGACCGTGGCGCGGATCCGGCTGCCCTGCCCCGGGCGGCTGTCCACGAGCAGGGTGCCGCCCACCTCGCGGGCCCGTTCCCGCATCGAGAGCAGCCCGAGGTGGCCGGGGAACGTGCCCTGGGAGTCGAAGCCCACGCCGTCGTCGGCCACGGTCAGCGTGACCGTGCCGGGGCCGCTGAGCAGATGGAGGGTGACGTTCCGGGCCCGGGAGTGCTTGGCGATGTTGTGCAGCGACTCCTGCGCGATCCGGTACAGGGCGTGCTTGGCCTCCGGTGTGGTCTCCGGCTCGGAACCGAGCGTCGCCTCGGCCGTGATGCCGTACCGGTCCCGCAGCGTCTCCACGTGCTGGGTGAGCGCGGCGACCAGGCCCTCGGCCTCCAGCGACTCGGGCCGCAGCTGGCACAGCAGGGTGCGGGTCTCGGCGATGGCGACGTCCGCGAGCCGCCTGATGTACTCGATGGGCTCGGCGAGCTGGGCCAGCTCGGCGACCCCCGTCGGCTCGGCCAGATCGCGTTCCAGCAGCTCACGGGCGGTACGGGCGCCCAGGGCGATGCCGTACAGCGCCTGTGAGACCGAGTCGTGCAGCTCCCGGGAGACCCGCCGGCGTTCCTCCCGTACCGCCGTCTCCCGGGCGGCCGCGCGCTGCCGGTCTTCCTCCACCGCGCACGCCGCATGGCCCGCGATCACCTCCAGGACGGTCATGTCGGTCTCGCCGGGGCGGCGGCCCGCGGGGAAGTGGCAGCACATCGCGCCGATCACGGTGGTCTCGCGCAGCAGCGGCCAGGCGGCGACCGCGCCCCGCGCCGGGGCGTCCTCGGTCCCGGGCTCGCCGGCGAGGAGGACGGGCGCGGCGCCCGCGATCGCCTCCAGCGCGGGTTTACGGGACGGCGGGGTGTGCCCGTGGCCGCCGCCCGCCATGCGCAGTACGGCGCCAGGCCCGGGCTCCAGGAGGTAGACGGTGCAGCTCGCGGCGGTGGTACGGGCCACCGCGCCAAAGGGCGGGGAATCCAGGGTGCGCCGTACGGAACCCTGTCCGGCGGCCGCGGCGGTGGTGGCGGCCACCCGGCGCAGCTGTTCGCGGCCGCGGAGCCGGGCCACGGCGAGTCCGGCGGGCTCCGCGAACATCCGGACGGTCCGCACATCGGCCCGGGTGAGCCGTCGGCCGCCGCGCCGCGTCGCGACCTCGATCACGCCCGCGACCTGGCCGCGCACCAGCAGCGGCGCGTCCAGTACGGAGGTCAGGGCCGCGTCGTGCGGGACATGGTGGAAGAGACCGGACCGGCGCTCGCCCCCGGAGACCGTGGGCCGCCCGGCGCGGATCGCCTTGCGGGCGGGCGCGGACCCGCCAGGGGTGAGCAGCCCGCGGGGGACGGCGTCCGGGGTGCCGTCGGTGGCGCGTACGGCCAGGACGTCGCCCGGCTCCAGCACCATCACCCGCGCCAGGTCGGCGCCCAGCAGCTCGCGCAGGCGCCGGGCGATCAGCCGGAGCACCTCGTCGCCCGGCTCGCCCGTCAGGACCCGCTCGGTGACCTCGGCGAGCGCCGCGCGGCGCCGCCGCCACCGGAACGGGAAGCCACGCCCCAGGCCGTACCCCCGGCCGCAGCCGCACCCGTACCGGTGCCCATGGATCTCGAATGCGATCACGCCGACCACCACTGCTCCCTCGTCGTGGATTCCAGCGCCTCGGGCGGGGTCAGCTCACCGGCCGGCACCAGGCCCGACTGCACCGCGTACACCGCCGCCTGGGTCCGGCTGTGCACGCCGAGTTTGGTCAGGATGTGGCTCACGTACGTCTTCACGGTCTGCTGGCCGATCCGCAGATCGCGGGCGATCTCCTTGTTGGCCTTGCCGCGGGCCAGCATGGTGAGCACCTCGGTCTCCCGCTCGGTGAGCTGTTCGGGTCCGCTCGGCTCGCGGACCTGGCCCATCAGCCGGGAGATCGCGGCGGGGGAGACATGGATCTGTCCGGCGGCCGCGGCCTTCACCGCGTTCCTCAGGTCGTCGGCCTCGGCGTTCTTCAGCAGGAAGCCGATCGCCCCGGCCCGTACGGCGCCCATCACCATGGCGTCGTCGAGGGAGCTGGTCAGCGCCACCACCTCGACCTCGGGGATGTCCTGGCGGATCTCCGCCGTGGCCGACACCCCGTCCATCACGGGCATCAGCAGGTCCATCAGGACGACGTCGGGGCACAGCTCCCGGGCCAGCCGTACGGCCTCGCGGCCGTTGGTCGTCTCGCCGACCACCTTGATCTCGTTGTCGAGTCCCAGGATCATGCGCAGGCCCTGCCTGACCACCGCATGATCGTCTGCGATCAGAACGCGAAGCGCCACGTTGACTCACCTGCCCACGAAAAGGAGAACGACGGGAACAACGGAACGGAGCGTCCAGCTGTGCGCAGGGGGTGCGCACGGGAGGGGAACCCGGTGAGCGGTGTCCGGAATTCCATCAGTCGGGGGATTTCGTCCCCCATTCGTCCGCCCCTGGTTGGCGGAGGCGCCGGAAGGGGGAGCTACCGGGGTCTCACTCCGGTTCGACGGGCCGGAAGCCCCACTCGGTGGCCTTGGCGACCGCCTCCAGCTGCGAGCGCACCTCCAGCTTCTCCAGGATCTTGCGCACATGGGTGCGCACGGTCGCGTAGCTGATGCTCAGCTGCTCCGCGACCGCCCGGTTGTCCAGGCCCTGGCCCATCAGGGTGAGGATCTCCTGCTCGCGCCGGGTCAGGCTCTCCAGCCGCCCGGTCTGCTCGGCGGTCGAGCGCGCCGATTCACGGTGCCGGGACAGCACCTCCACCAGGGTTCCGGCGGGGATCAGGGTCTCGCCCTCGGCGGCGGAGCGGATGGCGGAGGCGATCTCGTCGCCGCTCGCCGACTTCAGCAGATAGCCGCAGGCGCCCGCCTCCACCGCGGCCAGCAGCGCGGAGTCGCTGGCGTCGGCGCTGAGGATCACGATCGCGCAGGAGGGGTCATGGGCCCGGATGCCCGCGGCCGCGTCGGCCCCGGTGCCGTCGGGCAGCCGGAAGTCGATCAGGGCCACATCGGGGGTCAGCTCCTTGGCCATGGGCACGGTCTCGGCGACCGAATCGGCCCACCCGACCACGGTCAGGTCCCCGTACTCGGCCAGCAGCGCCCACAGGCCCTCGGCGACCACCCGGTGGTCCTCGACGATCAGGACCTTGGTCAGCTCCGCCGGGGCGGTCACGGCTCCGGTTCCCCTTCCGAGGACGGGGAGCCGAGGGACGAGGCGCCGAGGGCCGGGACCGGCGGATCGCCCAGCGGCACCCAGAACTCGACGGTGGTGCCGGTGCCCGGGGCACTCTCGATGCGGCACCAGCCGCCCGCGATCTGGGCGCGCTCCTGGATGAGGGACAGCCCGAGGTGGCCCGGGCGGGACTCGACTTCGAGGGGGTTGTAGCCCCGGCCGTCGTCGACGATCCGTACGAGACAGCCCTCGTCCAGCCCGAGCAGCTGGACGTGCACCGTCTTCGCCCGGGCGTGCTTGCGCACGTTCATCAGGGCTTCCTGCGCGGTCCGGTAGATCAGCGCCATGGTCTCGGCGGGCGGCTTGGCCGCGAGCCGGTCCTCCAGCCGGTAGGTGAGCCCGGTCTCGGTACGGATCTGCTCCAGCAGCCCGCGCAGCGCGGCGGCCAGGCAGCCGTGCTCCAGGCTGGACGGGCGGAGGTCGAAGATCAGCTGCCGCAGTCGGCTCAGCGACAGCTTCAGGGTCTCGTCCAGCTTGTCCATCACCCGCTGCTCCTCGGGGTCCCGCAGCCGCCGCCGCAGCTGCTGGAGCCGGAGGCTGGCCGCGGTGATCACCTGGATGGTGTCGTCGTGGATGTCCGCGGCGATCCGCCCGCGCTCGGCCTCCTGGGCGTGGACGAGATGGCTGAGCAGGGCCTGCCGGTCCCGGTCGGTGACCTCCAGCAGCTCCAGGCTGCGCTCCAGGACGAACTGGGCGCGCTGCACCTCGGTGATGTCCCGGACGGTCAGGACGGTCAGCATCCCCTCCTCGGTACGCAGCGGGCTGATGCTGACGTCGGCCGGGAACTGCTTGGCGTCGCTGCGCCGGCCGACCAGCTCCATGCTGTGGCCGAGCGGTTCCTCGGACTCGTCCCATTCGCGCAGCGAGATGGTCAGCGGCTGGTCGGGCAGCAGCGCCTCGACGGCGCGGCCGATGAGATGGTCGCGGTCGTAGCCGAAGAGGCCCTCGGTGCGGTTGTTGGCGGCCTGGATGCGCCCGCCGGTGTCGACGATCATCATCGCGTCCGGGGAGGACTCGATGAGCTGGCGGAACCGGCTCTCGGCGGCCCGCAGCTGGCTCAGGTCGGCGACGAAGACGACGCCGCGGGCCCGCTTGCCCTGGAGATGGCCGCCGCTGAACTGGGCGGGGAACTCGGTGCCGTCCCTGCGGCGGCCCGTCATCGCGGAGGGCGCGCTGAACACCCGGCCGACGAGCTGTTCGGAGGCGGTGCGGTAGCGCTCGGGGACGAGGTCCCGCAGCCGCTTGTCGCGCAGCTCGGCCGAGCTGTAGCCGAACATGTGCCGTACGTGGGCGTTCGCGAACTCGATCCGGCCGCGGGAGCCGAGGACGAGCACTCCGCAGGGGGCGTGGCCGAGCAGGTCCACGTACGACTCCTCCAGCCGTCCGCCCACCAGGTCCTCGAAGCGCCAGGAGGCGCGGTCGGCGCGGCGCAGCGGCTCCGCGCAGTCGGCGAGCAGATCGGCGGACATGGAGAACTGGTCGCGGGCGGCCCTGTTGATCGCCTCGAGTATCTCCTCGGCGGGGGTGCCCTTGACCAGGTAGCCGGTGGCGCCGACGGCGAGCATGTTGAGGACGGTCTCGCGGTCGCCGTGGGCGGACAGCGCGACCACGCGGGCGTCGGGGGCCTGGTCACGGATGGCGCGGACGCTGCCCGGGGCGTCGCCCTTGGGCATGTGCACGTCCATGATCACGACGCGGGGGTGGTGCTCGACCGCCTCGTGCACGGCCTGCTCGTGGTCGATGGCGAGCCCGACGAGTTCCAGGTCGGGGTGGGAGTCGATGAGGTCCGCGAGGGCTTCCCGGACTGCCGGGTCGTCATCGGCCACCACAACGTCGATCCGGTCGTCACCCATCGCTACCCACCTCCCTTGAGGACGGCACCCTGGAGTTCGCGGGTGCTGAGTTCATCGCGCCGGCAGTGCGACAGCGACGGCATGACCGCTGCGAGCGGCGCGACCAGCACGTTGTAGTGGCTTCCGATGCGATCGCATACGGCGACCGCCGCCGCGGCGTCCCACACCGCGGCCCAGAAGGCCCAGTCGTGACGCCGGTGGTTCTGCGCCGCGTCCAAGGCGGCCCGGCGCGCGACGGCGGCGGCCACGAGGATGCGGTACCGCTCCTCGTCGGTCGTGGTGCGGTGGACCTCCGCCCATCCCTCGGCGCGGGTCTGGCTGGAGGTCTGCTTCCACAGATCGGCCACCCGGTCGATTTCTTCGGGGGAGAGGTCCTCGATATGGGTCAGGAACTGGAGGACTCTTCGCGAGTTCGGGCCGAAAATAATACTCATAGGACACTCCAGGACGCATGGTACATCTCCGGACTATCGCGAACGTGGGCCCAGGCCCCCGAGGCGGCCGGAACGACCTTCCGGCCCACGCTCCCGCTCGGGCGTCATCGCCGACGTCACCGGCGTCACCGGCGTACCTAATCGTTCTGTCCGTGGCCCGAGGACATGTTGATGCTCGCCTTGGCGATACCGCCGCTCTTCTGGCCGACGAGCTGGAACGCGACGCCGTTCTCGTCGGCCGCGGTGATCCGGTACGAGCCCACCGCCGACGCCTTGCCGCGCTCGTCGACCTGGAAGGTCCCGATCTTCCGCTGCCCGGTGGAGCCGGACCCGGCGTACGCGACCACCGTCTCGCCCGGGGCGAAGCCCGCGACGTAGAAGCTCAGCGTGGTGCCCGCCCTGCCGCCGAAGGCGCTGGGCTCGGCGGACGGGGAGTACGGCAGCACCGTGAAGCCGGAGCGCACCACGGCCCGGCTCTGGTCGCCGATCGCCATCAGCGTCTGGCGGCCCTTGAGCCCGAACGGCACGTTGAACGCCACGTCGCGGATCTGGCCCATGCCGTTCGCCTGGGCGGTGAAGGCGGGCAGCCCGCTGTTGCGGTTGATGTAGACCAGGACCCGCTCGCCGGGCGCGAACTTGTTGGCGGACAGCGTGATCCGCTGACCGGCCTTGAGCGCGTACGGCTTGGACTTCATCGACGGGTACATGGCCAGCATCTGGAAGGGGGCGGTGGCCGTGGTCTTGCTGCGCTTGCCCACCAGGACCAGCGTGCTGTTGCCGGTCGGCGCCACCCCGACCTTGATGTCCGCGCGGCCCACGCTGCCGCCGCTGTCGGTGTGCAGCGTGGTGACGGGGGTGCCGGTGGTCCGTCCCCAGAACACGTCGATCGACTCGCCGGGCCGGAAGCCATGGGCGCTGACCATGACGATGTCGCCCGGGCGGCCGACCATCTTGTTGATCCGCGCGGTGCCGACCGCACCGCCTGTGATCACTTTGGCCTCGGCCGCGTTGGCGCTGCCGCGCTGCTGGGCGACGAGGGTGGCGGGCCGTCCGCTGTTGGACTCGGGCACGGTGAACCGGGCGTAGATCGAGCCGTAGCGGTCGGTCTTGACGCTGCCGATCGCCCGGCCCTTGGTGTCCGACGCCCGGGCCTTGAGCAGCAGGTCCACGGTGGACTTCTTGCCGAAGCCGCCGCCCTCGACCGTCGCCTTGCCACCGGGGGTCACCAGGCCCGGGTTGAGCACGATGATCGGGCCGGACGCCTGCGGGATGCGCTGGTTGCCCAGCTTGATGGTCTTGGGCTGCTTGGGCGGCCGTACCTCCTGCCGCTCATGCGGATGCCCCTTCTTCGGGGCGCCGCCGCCTCCGTTGCCGGTGGTGTCGAGGGCGCCACCGAAGCCACCGCGCGCGATCACCTGCACGAGCGATCCGACGATCGCGAAGACCACGAGAGCGAGCAGGACCGTCTTCCAGGTGAGCTTCTTCTTGTGCTTGTCGCCCGGGTCTTTCCCGGCCGGGGATTTCTCCTCGTACTCGGGAACATCCCTGTCCTCCGGAACATCCCAGTCGTCGTCGTACTCAGGCATGGCCTTCACCTCCTCTTCCCGCGGCTATTGCACCCGGTAGATTTCGAGCTTGATGTTGCCCTGGATTCTCGACCAGACCCGGTCGGAATTCTGGAGGGCCTTGAGAATCCAGTTCTCGCGCCCGTCGGCGTTGTTTGTGGCCATCGACTTGCGCATCTTGTTCGACATGATGATGTAGTCGATGTTCTGCCATCTCTTTTTGAACAGCTTGTCGCGCACATCGGGGTCGGATGCGGCGTTCCAGTGGGAATGCGCGTACGGGTAGAACGGGCGCACATCGTGCAGCTCGCCCCAGAGGTCGTCGTCCATGATGATGCGTGCGTTGGACGGGACGTGTTTGCGCACCCAGGCGATCTGATCATGCTGCATTTTGGTGAGGTTCAGCTTTTTCTGGTACTGGTCCGCGATTTGCACGACGCCCTCGGTATTGGTGTGCACCAGATATCCGGAGGACGGTGACATCAGCAGGACGACCGCGACCAGTGAGGGCGCACCGACCCGGACGAGCCCATGGGCTCCCCGCAGGAAGCGGTTCTTGAACGAGGCCTTCAGCAGCCGGTCCACGGCCATGCCGATGCACATCGCGAACATGGGGATCAGCGGGGTGACGTAGAAGTCCAGCACCACGCTGCCGCGCAGCAGGTAGAAGGTGTAGCCGAAGGCCAGGGTCCCGATGATCAGGTGGCCCAGGTTGCGCTGCCGGTCCCGCAGCCCCCACCACAGGCACAGCAGCATCGCCGCGAACCCGGCGATCAGCATGAACGAGTCGCGCATCAGCCAGCTCGTGTACAGCAGCCCGTCGTGGCTGAGCAGGTTGCCCTGGCTGCGGTTGAGCTGCCACCACAGGGTGTAGAGCAGCGAGACGTGGTCCGCGGGCGGATTGTTCAGGTCGAAGTCGAAGCTGCTCGGCAGCAGCTCGTTCTTGAGCAGCGCGTACGTCACATAGGCGCCGATCGGGGCCGCCGCGGCGAACGGCCAGAGCGTCCGGAGGAACCGGTGGCTCGGCGACCCCTTGATCCGCCGGTAGAGCAGATAGATGAAGCTCGGCACGAAGAAGATCGCGTTTTCCTTGGTGATCAGTGCGAGCCCCAGCGCCACCCCGCCGCCGAACACCGACCTGATGGTGGTCTCCCGGCGCAGCAGGGCGAACAGGCTCAGCAGCAGCCAGAACATCATCAGGTTGTCCAGCAGCACCTGGCGCTGGTAGTAGACCGCGATCGGCGAGACGTTGAAGAAGAACGCGGCGACGGTGGCGGCCAGCACGCTGCCCGACAGCCGCCGGGTGATCTCGAACAGCAGATAGACGCTCGCGACATGCACCAGCAGCATCAGGAAGCGACCGGTGTTGATCGCGTTGCCGAACGTCTCGAACTGCTGCGGCAGCGGGAAGACCCAGCCTGCCAGCGTGATCCAGCCCGCCGGGGCGTGGTCGTAGTCGTAGGTGTACGGGGACAGGCTGGTCTCGCGCACCAGCGACCAGGCCCGCTGCATGTAGATGCCCTCGTCGGTGAGGTAGAGGGGGTAGCGGAACAGGTGGTAGCCGTGGGTGAGCGCTCCGGTCAGCAGGGAGACCGCCAGGGCGATCTTCCCGGCGTTCCCCAGCGGCGGGAACCAGCCGCGCTCCACGGAGAACCGGCGGCGGCGCCGTGCGGGAGGCCGCTGCGGGGCGGCCTGGTCCTGGCCTGCGCTCTGGTCGGCACTTTGGTCGGCGTTCTGGCCGACGGCGACCGGCGGGTTCGAGGGTGCCCGGCTGGGCACGGGGTCATGCGACACGCGACTCCGCCTCCTCGGTCGAGCCCCGGTGGGCGCCCACGTGCTGTGTCTTCTCCCAGTCGTGGCGGCCGGCCAGCTGCCGCCGCATGGCCCGCAGCGCCGCGTAGGCGAGGACCATCTGGAACGGGAACCAGGCGATCGCCATCCGGAGGACGGCCTTCGGCGAGGCCTCGAGGCCATGGGCGTCGGTGAACTCGTACAGGCCGACCATCTGCACCAGGAAGTGCGCGACCAGCAGCAGTACGGGCAGATACGAGCAGAGCGCGATCAGCACCGGCACCTTGAGGATCAGGATCATGCCGAGCGAGATCGGCAGATAGAGGCCGAGCAACGCCTGCCCGCGCGGGAACACCAGCACGTAGAAGGCCAGCCAGCGCTGTTTGCGCGTCGGCATCTTCTTCCACGTGCCCTTCTTCAGGGTCTGCATGAAGCCCTGGCTCCAGCGGGTGCGCTGCCGGATGAAGTGGCCGAGGGTGGGCGGCGTCTCCTCCTTGGTCACGTACCGGTCGTCGTAGACCACCCGCACCCGCTCGCCCATGGCCGAGATCCGCAGGCCCATGTCCGCGTCCTCGGTGAGGTTGCGGTCGTCCCAGCCGCCGAGCCGCAGCAGCAGTTCGCGGGCGAAGAAGACGGTGTTGCCGCCGAGCGGGATGGAGCCGTGGTGGGCGTGGTAGTGCAGCCGGCTCTTGAACCAGAAGAAGTACTCCAGGACGTTCAGCGTCGAATACCAATTGGACTGGTAGTTCATGAGCTGGACGCCCGCCTGCACCACCCGGACCCGCTCCTTCACCATCACGGTGTTGACGAGCCGGAATATCTTCGGGTGGATGTCGTCCTCGGCGTCGAAGATGGTCACCACCTTGTTGGCGGTCTGCGGCAGGGCGGTGTTGAGCCCGTGCGGCTTGTTGATCGGCCCGTCGTCGAAGACCACGACCCGCACGTTGTGCAGCCCTTCCCGGGCCAGCTGGTCGATCTTCTCCTCGGCCTTCTTCACGGTGCCGTCGTCGTCCTGTGAACAGATCACGAAGACCTCCAGCAATTCGGCCGGATAGTCGGCGCGCACCACTCGCTCGATGGTGGACTGGATGACGTCTTCCTCATGCCGGGCGGGCAGCAGCACGCTGAAGGAGAGCCGCGGCGGAATGAAGGTGTCCGGCGCCCTGGCCTTCCGTTCGGCGTCCCGTCGGTCCCAGGTGTAGAGCATGAGGTAGAGGACGTGGGTCGACTGCACCGTGAGCAGGATCGAGACCAGCACCAGCACCAGATAGACGATGGGGATAATCATCGGCTCCGCCTCCCCCAGACCCATCCCGTACTACAGGCGAAGTTGACCGCGAACGCGGCGGAGATGCCGAGGCAATTCGCCAGCAGGAGATGCATTCCGGAGCGGACCAGCGACCAGACGAGAACGACGTTGACCGCGAGTCCGCCCAGTACGGATACGTTGAACTTGACGAAACGTCCGGCCGACGGCGTGGGGACGGCGAAGGTCCACCGGTCGTTGAGCAGAAAGTTGTGGACCACGGCGAGTTCCACCGCGATGCCGGAGGCCACCAGAAGCGGAAGCCCGGCCCAGTGGTAGAGCGCGAAGAGCGCCGCCGAGTTCACCAGCACACCGCCCCCGCCGACCACGGCGAAGCGCAGCGCCAGACCGGGCAGACCCGCCATCCTGTTCCGCGGCGAGCGGGCCCGTACCGGGCTCCCGTTTCGCCTGTCGGTGGCCACGTCCGCTCGATCGCCCGGCTCTCCCGCGCGCTCACTGAACGTTCGGAAACGCTGCATCGCGACTCCCTCGACAGGAGGCTCTTATCGCCGTCGAGTCCCAGAGTGCGTCACCCGCAAAGGAGGTAGTACCCGCGCCCGGGGGAGCGGTGAGTGCACCTTCGGCGGACCTCTTTCCTCCCCCATTTCGGGGAGCGCGGGGTTTTCCGGACCCGGGCCCTTCCCCCGAAGAGGGGAAGGGCGGATCCCTCACCCGCGGGTGTCAGTACTTCCGGGGGCTGCCCAAGATGAAAGGGGCCCGACGGCCTTGCGTCCCGTGCGACGAGAGTAGGTGACGTAATGTCAGGTCACGTGATGTCACGCCATCCATTCGCCGGCCGGGCCGGAGCGGTCATCGCAGCGATGACCCTCGCACTGGCCACGCCGGCTGCGGCAAGTGACGCCGCGGCGAGTGATTCCGACAGCGGTGCGTTGCACGATTCCGAATGGGCGCTGACCGCGCTCAAGGCGGAGCGCGCATGGAAATTCAGCAAGGGCGCCGGAGTGACCGTGGCGGTCGTCGGCACCGGGGTGGACGCGACCCATCCGGATCTGCGCGGGCGGGTCGCCGCCGGAAAGGACTTCGCGGGCGGCGGCAGCCCCGTCACCCGGGACGACGGGAACGAGGACGAGCAGAGCACCCACGCCGCGGGCATCATCGTCGGCACCGGCCGCAACTACCGCGGCGACGGGGTGTACGGGCTCGCGCCCCGGGCCCGGGTCATGCCCCTCGGGGTGTACCGCAATGGAAAGCCCCAGGTCACAGCCACGGCCCGGGCCATCCGCCATGCGGCGAGCCATGGCGCGCACATCATCCACGTGGCCGTGTCCTTCAAGCGCCCGAGCGCCGACCTGAAGTCCGCGGTGAAGTACGCCGCCGGGCAGGACGCCGTGGTCGTGGCGGGCGCCGGTGACAACGGCAAGGACGGCAACAAGCCCACATACCCGGCCGCCCTCCCCGGCGTCGTCGCCGTCGTGGCCACCGACAAGAAGGGCGCCGTGTGGACCTCGTCCCACCACGGCGGGACCATCACGCTCGCCGCGCCCGGTGTCGCCATCCTCACCACCGCGGGCAACAACGACTACTGGACCGGCGACGGCACCGGCTACGCCGCGCCCTGGGTCGCCGCAGGGGCGGCGCTGCTGCGCTCGGAACACCCCCGCTGGAACTCCCGCCAGATCGTGCGGAAGCTGATCGACACCGCCGACCGGAAGGGCTCCGCGGGCCACGATCCGCGCTACGGCTACGGGGTGATCGCCCCCGCCAAGGCGCTCGCGGACCGGGCCGCGCCGCCGCCCTCCGCCGAGCCCACCGTGGCCCCCTCCCCGCACCGCACCAAGGCGGCCGCCGCCTCCGAGGCGGCCGGGGATACATCCGCCCTGGTCACGATAGGGGTGGTGGCCGCCGTGCTGGTCGTGCTCGCGGTGCTGGCCGTGGTGCTCATCAGCCGCCGCCGCCCGCCGCCCGGCAACTCCCACAACGGCTGACGGCGGAGCCGGCGATGTTCACCGGACCGCGCGACCGCGCCGACCGGGCCCGCCGGCCGGTGCGGTCGCGCCGGACCGCATGGCTGAGCCGCGGCATGGCCCATGTGCTGGTCATGGTGCTGGTGGCCGAGGTCGTGATGGCCATCACCACGGTGGGCCCGCTGCTGGAGCCCGCGGCCACGCATGCCTTCAGACCGTCACTCCCCGTGACCAAGCCGTTCTATCCCGCGACGACCCGCTTCTACACCGACCCGCACAACCCCGCGGCGTCCTGGGTGCGCGCCCATCCGCGCGACCGGCGGGCGGCGGCCATCCGCAAGCACATCGCCGCTCAGCCGCAGGCAGCCTGGTTCACCGAGACCAACGAGTCGCTGGTCGAGGAGCGGGCCCGGGGCCTGGTCGACACGGCCGCGGCCCAGCGG
>NZ_GG657754.1:5670280-5677680 GCF_000158915.1 Streptomyces himastatinicus ATCC 53653
CGGCATCGCGGTCAACGTCTCCAACTTCAACGCCACCGGCGACGAGGTGCGCTACGGCCTGTCCGTGCTGCGGGAGCTGCGCCGCCCCCGGCTCGGGGTCGTGGTCGACACCAGCCGCAACGGGGCCGGGCCCACCGCCAAGCACCAGTTCTGCGATCCGCCCGGCCGCAAGCTGGGCCGGGCCCCCACCGCGGCCACCGGGATCCCCGGGGTCGACGCCTTCCTGTGGATCAAGCAGCCGGGGCAGGCGGACGGCTGCGCGGCCGGTGCGGGCGTCTTCGTCCCCGGCTACGCGTACCGGCTGACCGGCTGATCCGCCCTCTTCGGGGCCTCCCCGGGCCTCCGTAGCGCCCTCCTGGGGCCTGCGGAGGCCCTTCGCATGCCCTCCACCACCCCCGCAAAACGGACATAACCCATATAAAACGGCCGAATTCTGCTACCTCAACTGAGGTAGTCGGAATTCGGCCGTTTGGCGTGCCCTGAATTCCTGCAATTGAGGTATCCAGATTTCGGCCATCCGTACGGTGTTTCGAGCCCCGGGCTTTTCTAATGTCGGTGAGCGACAGGACAAAAAAGCCCGAAGGAGCTCCATCGATGCAAAGAGTTCTCGTCGTGGAGCACCACACCCAGGTGCTGAGTGCTCTCGCCGATCTCGTGATCGAGGAGCCGGGACTGGAGTTGTCCGGAATTGCCGGATCGGCCAGGGAGGCAATTTCTCTGGCCCGTGAAGCGCAACCGGATGTGGTGCTGATCGATGTGGACGAGCCCGGCTGGAAGGCCCAAGGGCTGGACCGCCTGATCGGCGACCTCCTCCCGCAGGCGCGGATTGTCCGGCTGACCGCTGCATCCGACCCCCATTTGGAATGTCTGGAATCTCCGACGAACACCCCCAGCATCCTCAAGACCGAAATACGCGAATTCCTCAGGAGTATCACCGAATGAATTCCCCCATGGACCAGAACAACGTCCCGACCAACCCCGAGACCACCGAGACGAAGAGCGTTCCCCGCTCCCGCCGTCTGCGCATGGGTATCGCTGCGGCCGTCGTCGCTGTCGCTGCCGTGGGTGGCACTGTCACGGCGTTCGCCATGAATGGCGACGACGCGGGTTCCTCGTCCTCGGCCGCCCCGGGCAAGCCCGCCGGCTCCGACGTCGACTTCCCGCTGTCCACCAAGAAGGGCGACATCGTCGACGCGAACGGTAAGAAGGTCGTCCTGACCGGTGTGAACTGGTTCGGCTTCGAGACCGGCACCTTCGCGCCGCACGGCCTGTGGACCCGCAGCCTGGATTCCATGCTGGACCAGATGGCCAAGCAGGGCTTCAACACCATGCGGCTCCCCTACGCGAACGAGATGTTCGACGCCAAGAGCAAGCCCAACGGGATCGACTTCAAGCAGAACCCCGACCTGAAGGGCCTCACCGGCCAGCAGATCATGGACAAGGTCGTCAAGGGTGCCACCGACCGCGGCATCATGGTGATCCTGGACCAGCACCGCCCGGACCAGTACGGCCAGAGTGAGCTGTGGTACTCCCAGAGCCTCACCGAGAACAAGTGGCTGAGCGACTGGGTCAAGCTGGCCAAGCGCTACAAGAGCAACGACCGCGTGATCGGCGCCGACCTGCACAATGAGCCGCGTGGCCAGGCCACGTGGGGCGACGGCAACAAGAAGACCGACTGGCGCATGGCGGCCACCAAGGCCGGTAACGAGATCCACAAGGTCAACAAGAACTGGCTGATCTTCGTCGAGGGCACCGACCGCCACAAGAACGAGCAGTTCTGGTGGGGTGGCGACCTCCAGGGTGTGAAGAAGTACCCGGTGAAGCTGGACGAGGGCAACAAGGTCGTCTACTCGGCCCATGACTACGGTCCGGGCGTCTTCAACCAGAACTGGTTCCAGGCGAAGGACTTCCCGAAGAACATGCCGGCGATCTGGAAGAAGCACTGGGCCTACATCAAGCAGCAGAACATCGGTCCGCTGCTCCTGGGTGAGTTCGGTGGCCGCAAGACCGCCGGTAACAGCAAGGAAGCCATCTGGCAGAACGCCCTGATGGACTACCTCAAGAAGAACGGGATCAGCTACACCTACTGGACCTGGAACCCGGACTCGGGTGACACCGGCGGTGTGCTGAACAAGGACTGGAAGACGATCGACAAGAACAAGATGAAGATGCTGTCCGAGTACCAGATGCCGCTGCTGGAGTCGAAGGGGAAGGCGTCGGAGTGACCCCTTCCGGCACAGTGCCGACATGGTGATGTGACAGCGAGGGCCCGCAGGCAGCCGCCTGCGGGCCCTCCGTCATGTCCGCACCCACGTAGAGCCGGCCGGAGAGCCCGAAAAGTCCCGAAAGTCTCGTATGGAGGGAAGCGGGACGTGCTCCCGCCGGGTTTCCTCCCTGGGCCCCGACCGCGCCCGTGGACCGGGCCCCCGGCATTCAGGGAGGCCCGCCATGAACCCCCACCCGCACACCGGCCGGCTGCTCTTCCCGCTGGTCGCGCTCATGGTGATCGCGGCCGACCAGGTGAGCAAGGCGCTCGCGCTGGCCGCCTGGAGCGGTACCTCGGGGCCGCAGGCCCGGCTGGGGCCGCTCCGGACGCTGCTGGTGCACAACGCCGGGGTGGCCTTCGGGCTGGGGCACGGCCGCCCGGTGCTGATCAGCGTGATCACCCTGACCGGCGCGGTCGCCACCCTGGCCGCCGTCTGCGCGGGGCTGCGGGCCCACCGCCGGAGCCTGGCGTTCGGCATGGCGCTGATCGCGGGGGGCTCGGTCGGCAACGGTGCCGACCGGGTCGTACGGCCGCCGGGCCCGCTGCGCGGCGCCGTGGTCGACTGGATCACGGTGGCGGGGCGCGGCCCGGTGTTCAACCTGGCCGATGTCGCCCTCGTCTCCGGGACCCTGCTCACCGCGGCCGTGCTGCTGTGCTCGGCCGCGCGACGGCCGTACGTCAGCCCCCGGCCTTGGGCACCGGACTCGACCCCGGCCCCGAACCCGATCCCGGCATCCGATCCGGGTCCGGCCCCGGCTCCCGGGTGCTCTCCCGCTCCGCGATCGAGGCCGCGAACTCCTTCAGCCGCGCCAGCGCCGCTTCGTCGGTCACCCCCCGAGAGGCCAGCTCGCTGGTGATGCGCTGGTAGAGGGACAGCTCACGGGCGCACGCGTGGCACTCCGCCACATGGGCCCGCACCCGGCCCGCGTCCGGTGCGTCCAGTTCGCAGTCGAGATACGCCTGGAGCATCGGCGCACCCACCGGGCACTCCCTCGTCCGGCGCCGTTCGGTCTCGCGCCACCACGTCCATCGGCTCATGCCTCACCTCGCTCAGGTTCCCGTCCGGTGCGCCCCGCGGCCAGCAGCTGGTTGCGGATCCGTCTGCGGGCCCGGTGCAGCCTGCTCATCACCGTCCCCTTGGGGACGTCCAGCACCTGCGCCGCCTCCGCGTACGACAGCCCGTCCACATGGACCAGCCGTACGACCTGCTGGTCACGGAGCGGCAGTGCGGTGAACGCTGCGTCCACGGCCTCGTCGAACGCGGTATCCACCACCAGCTCCTCCGGGGTGGCGTCGCGGGCCGGGGAGAGCCGTTCCAGCTCGGTGTCCGGGTCGTCCAGCAGGCGGGGCCGGCGCTGGCGGCGCCGGCTCACCTCCGCGTGCCGCATGATCGTCAGCAGCCAGGCCCGTGGATGTCTCCCGTCAAAACGGCCGACTGCCCGGTACGCCCGTAGTAACGTGTCCTGCACGAGATCTTCGGCGTCGGCGCGCTGAGCGGTCAGAGACATCGCCACGCGCAGCAGCACCTCGATCTCGGGCAGCACGTACTGGCTGAACATGCGTTGCTGATGGGCGTCCGGGTCAGCCACGTGTGCCTCCTCGGATCCGGACCCCCCGGGGACGCGAAAGCGACATATCACACCCTGTGTAACATCTCGCTCACAGCGCCGCACGGGATGATCGGCGATCCGAGTGGCACAGCGGCCACGGTGGTACCGGTTACGCGTCGACGGAGACCAGCACCTTGCCCTCGGACGTCACGACCTCGAAGTGGTCGATGTCGGAACGCTTCATGCCCGTTCCGCCGTGGGCCCACAGCGGGGCTCTGGCGGCCACGTCAGGGCTGTTCTTGATCCCGTATCCCCGCTCGGGCACGGACCAGGTCGTCATGGTCTGCTTCTTGCCGTCGTGGGAGACCGCGATCAGGCTGCAGCTCAGCGGGCCCTTGACGTTGCCCAGTCTGAGCATCCCGTCGAGGCCCCACATCTTTTCCTCCATGGCGATCGCCGCGGTCACCTTGGTGTCCGGGTCGGTGGCCTCGACCTTGTCCGCCATGCCGGCGAAGAGCTGGCTCTCGCTCGCCGCGGCGACCGGCGGCTCGGAGCCGGAGCCCGAGTCCGAGGTGACGGCCATGGTGCCGAGCGGTCCGCCGATGATCAGGGCGGCCGCCGCCGCGACCAGGTAGAGACCGCGCCGCTTGCGCTTGCTGCGGGCCGCGGCGACCTCGCCCACCATGCGGTTCAGCAGCGAGGGGCCGGGCTTGGCCGTCAGGGTGTCGATCGCGGTCGGGGTGGCGGTGAACGCGTGCGGGGTGTGGCCCGTGATCGCGGTCCGGCCGGGTGCCCCGTGGATGCCGGGGATGTCCGCCGCGAGGTCCGCCAGCAGGGGTTCCAGCCCGGTCAGCTCGTCGAGCTGTCGACCGCACTGGTCGCAACCGGCCAGATGCTCCTCGAAATAGGTTGCTTCCGCCTCGTCGAGCACGCCGAGCACATACGCGCCAACGGCGTCGTGTCCCGCGTGGTGCGTCTGCGCTGTCATGCCGTCACTCCTCTCTCCTCAAGCGCGAGCTTCATGGAGCGCAGCGCATAGAAGACCCGGGACCGAACCGTCCCGCTGGGTATGCCGAGCGTTTCCGCCGCTTCATTGACCGTACGGCCCTTGAAGTAGGTCTCGACGAGCACCTCGCGGTGGGCGTCGCTGAGGTCGTGCATCGCGTCGGAAAGTGTCATCAGCCGTAGTGCCCGGTCGATCTCGTCCTCCGCCGGCATCAGCTCCAGAGGAGACGGATCGACCTCCTGGGGCCTGGCCTGCCTGCTGCGGTGCCCGTCGATGACGATGCGACGGGCGACCGTGACCAGCCAGGGCCGGATGGAACCGGTGGCCCGGGACAGCTGGTCCGCATTCCGCCAGGCGCGGACCAGGGTCTCCTGCACGACGTCCTCCGCGCGATGGCGATCGCCCGCGACCAGACGCAGTACGAACGCGAGCAACGGTCCGGCGTGCTCCTGGTAGAGCGCACGCATGAGTTGCTCGTCCGGTGTACCGCGCTGCGATCTGGACGGACGCTCATCGGCCACGGCGGCGTCGTCGTGCACCAGAACCTCCAGGACAGGACCTGAGTTGGACAACATCAACTGACGACTCCCGGTCTGTGCCCCGGGGGGGTGGGGTGGCCATGTCGGCCTCTTCCTCCCTTCGTACGGATGGGAGGGGGCGGCCACTCAACGCGTCAGTAAGAAAGTTCCGATCAGTTCCTGGAGTTGCCCTGGAGGACGGGGTGGGTGAAGGGTCCTCAGGTGATGGCCGAGCTGAGGACATGGGGCTGGACCTTGCCCTCCAGCATCGCGCCGAGCCCTTCCACCGCGCACACGCCCGGATTGTCCGCGATGTTCACCGGGACGCCGGTCGCCTCCCGCAGCAGGGTGTCCAGACCGGGCAGCACCGCGCTGCCGCCCGCCAGCATGATGCCGCGGTCGGCGAGGTCGGCCACCAGATCGGGCGGGCAGCGGCGCAGCACGGCGCTGATCGCGTCGAGGATGCCGGTCAACGGGGTGCGGATGGCGTTGCGTACGCCCTCGACGTCGATCTGTACGGACCGGGCGAGCCCGGTGGCCACGTCGCGGCCGTGCACCTCGGCGCCCAGCGAGGCCAGCGCCGTGTCGCCGAGGACCAGGTGCAGCGGGCGGACGGCCTGGGTCGGCAGCATCAGCGCGTGTGCGTTGCGCAGATGCTGGATGACGGCGTGGTCGACCGTCTCGCCGCCCACCGGCACCCGTTCGGCGGCCACGATCGAGCCCAGCGACAACACCGCCACGTGGGTGGTGGCCGCGCCGCACACCACGATCATCGTGGCCTCGGGCCGCTCCACGGGCAGCCCGCAGCCCACGGCGGTGGCGATCAGCGTGTCCACCAGCTCGACCCGCTTGGCTCCGAGCCCGGCGAGCGTCTCCATGGCGGCGCGCTGGGCGAGCGGATCGGCGTCGTGCGGTACGCAGACGGCGGCGCTCGGCAGCGGTTTGCGGCGCCAGGCGCGGCGCAGCTTGTTGCCGAGCAGCAGCCGCAGCATGCGCTGGGCCATGGCGATGTCGACGACGGTGCCGCCGGCCACGGGGCGCACCACCCGGATGTGGTCGGGCGTACGCCCCGTCATGCGCTCGGCGAACGCCCCCACCGCGATCACCGCGCCGGTGCGGGTGTTGACGGCGGCCACGGTGGGCTCGTCGACGATCAGGCCGGTGCGCTTGAGGTAGACGCGGGTCCTGGACGCTCCGAGGTCCACGGCGATGGAGCAGCGACGCAGCCGCTCGAGGCTGATGCTCATGTGGCCATCGTGTGCGGCCGGGCGCGCCCGCTGCCTCCGGAGGTGCGCCGGTCGGGCGAGCCCCGCTCACCCTCGGCCGATGGCGTCAGTCCTTGGCGTCCGCGTAGCACTCCACCGCCGCCACCGTGAGCGGGAAGCGGACCGGGGTGGTGCCGAAGGCGATCGTGCCCGCCACCTCGCCCGCCTCCGCGATCGCCTGCCGCACCGCCGCCACCTCCGGCTCCGGGCAGTGCACGATCACCTCGTCGTGCTGGAAGAAGACCAGCTCGGCGCGGAGCCCGGCGGCCGCCAGGGCGCGGCGCAGCGCAGCGAGCATCAGCACCGCCCAGTCGGCGGCGCTGCCCTGGACGACGAAGTTCCGGGTGAAGCGGCCGCGGGCGCGGGCGCTCGGCGTGCTGCCGTAACGCGGTTCCTCGTCCAGGTCGCGCGGCAGGCCCGCCTCGTCGGCCGGGTCGGTGGCGGCGCCTCCGGCCGGTGGGCAGGTGCGGCCCAGCCACGTCCGTACGAGACGGCCCTCCTCGCCCGCGCGGGCCGCGTCGTCCACGTACGCCACGGCCGCCGGGAAGCGGCGCCTGAGCGCGGCGAGGTGCTTGAGCCCGTCGCCGGAGGTCTGCCCGTAGACGGCGCCGAGCAGCGCCAGCTTGGCCTGGTCGCGGCGGCCCGCGAAGGCGCGGTCGGACAGCTCCGCGTACAGATCCCGGCCGGTGCCCGCGACCTCCATCAGACCGCGGTCGCGGGAGATCGCGGCGAGCACCCGGGGCTCCATCTGGTCGGCGTCGGCGACGACCAGCCGCCAGCCCGGGTCGGCGACGA
>NZ_GG657754.1:5678381-5688852 GCF_000158915.1 Streptomyces himastatinicus ATCC 53653
CCGAGCAGCAGCGCCTCGGCCGCCTCCACGTCGTAGCACCGCTCGACCCGGACTCCGGCCGCCAGCAGCCGTGGGTAGACCTCGGCGGTGGACCGCCACACCCACCGGTCGGCCTCCGGGCGGGACCGCACGGCTTCGGCGATCCCGCCCCGCGCCGCCGGGACCTCGACGACCGGTCCGGCGGCCTTTCCGGAGGCGTCGAGCGGGCAGAGACGAACACCCCCGTCGTCCGTCTCTGCTGCTGCCCACCTCATGACCGTGAGTCTGGCAGGGGGGTCTGACAACGGCCCCGGGAGCAACGGTGACCGCTGCGCGAGGGGTTGACCCCTTCGACCGGGCGGCTCTACCGTCCGTTCGCAATGACGGAGCGTGTTCGAAATATCGACCGGGCGTAGCACCTGGCTGCCCGGGCCTCTCGAACCCTGGAGCCTTCCATGACCCGCATCCGCACCAGAGCGCTGCCGCTGCTGACGGCCGCGCTGCTCGCGCTCGTCGCCCTGCTGCAGACGGGCAACGCCACCGCCGCGAAGGCCGAACCGGCTGCGAAGGCCGAACCGGCCGGTTCCCCGGCGGTGAGGGCCGGGAGCTTCACCAATCCGCTCGTGACGCAGAACGGCGCGGACCCGACGATCATCCGCTACGCCGGGTACTACTACCACCTGGGCACCACCTGGGCCTCGCACTGGGAGATGCGCCGGTCGCCCACGCTCGGCGGGCTGAAGACCGCGGCGCCCACCACCGTGTACCGCGAGACCGTGGCGTCCCGCTGCTGCAACTTCTGGGCGCCCGAACTCCACCGCCTGGGCGGCCCGAACGGCCTGCGCTGGTACCTGACGTACAGCGCGGGGGTGTCGGCGAACATCGACCACCAGCACGTCCATGTGCTGGAGAGCGCCGGTTCCAATCCGCTGGGCCCGTACACCTACAAGGGCCAGGTCGATCCGTACGGCGACAACCGCTGGATGATCGACAGCAGCTATCTCTCCCTGCCGGACGGCCGCCTCTACATGCTGTACTCCTTCTGGGAGGGCGGTTCGCAGAACCTCTACGCGGTCCGGATGAGCAACCCCTGGACCCCGACCGGCGCCGGTGTCCGCATCGCGACGCCCTCCTACGCCTGGGAGAAGTCGGGCAGCGCGGTCAACGAGGGGCCGGTCATCCTCCAGCACGGCGGCCGGACCTTCCTCACCTTCTCCGCCTCGCACTGCGACACCCCGGACTACAAGCTCGGCCTGATGGAGCTGACCGGGAGCGATCCGCTGGCGGCGGGCGCGTGGAAGAAGTACGCCAACCCGGTCTTCCAGCGCAATGACGCGGCCGGGGTGTACGGACCGGGCCACAACTTCTTCTTCCCGTCGCCCGACGGCAACGAGGTCTGGATGGCCTATCACGCCAACGCCAAGGCCACGGACGGCTGTAGCGGCACCCGTACCACCCGGGCGCAGAAGGTGAACTGGAACGCGGACGGCACCCCGAACTTCGGCGTCCCCGTCTCCACCTCCACCGCCCTGGCCGAGCCCTCCGGCACCCCGGCCGCCCTGCGCTGACGCACCTGATGACGAGGACGCCCCGCGGGCCAACCCGCGGGGCGTCCTCGTCGTCTTCTTCCATGACGGCATCCATGACGACTGACGCGCTCAGGTCGGGGCAGAAGACGCCGTGCTCACGTGATCACGCCATGTGCACGTGCATCTGCTCATGCATTCGCCCATGCATAAGTAAAGAAACGCGGCTATCATCCCAGTCAGTTGACAGTTGCACTAATGCACGAACAGTGGAGAGCCCTGTGCGCGACCACCCGTACAACGGCATGGCGGCCGCGGACCTCCAGGGGGTCGTCTGGCAGAAGAGCAGGCACAGCAATTCCCAGGGGTCCTGTGTCGAGTTCGCCAAGCTTCCCGGTGGGCACGTGGCCGTACGGAACTCCCGCTTCCCGGACGGACCGGCGCTCGTCTACACCCCGGCCGAGGTCGAGGCGATGCTGCGCGGCGTCAAGGACGGGGAATTCGATCACCTGGTGCACGACCCGGTCGGCCACGCGTAACGGACCGCCCCTGAGCGCCCGCGCGTGACATGGGCGCGTGAGCGACACTGGTATCGGTGGGGGTCGTTCTGATGTGAGACGGCGATGAGCGATGAACGGCTCGGTCCGCGTCGGACATGTCCTCGGGGTGCCGCTGCGCATGCACTGGAGCGCCCCCGTACTGATCGTCCTGCTCGCCTATGGACTCGGGCGCGAGACGCTGCCCGCCTGGACGCCCGGCCGGACCGGGCTCGTGTACGCGGTCGCGAGCGTGATCGGCGCCCTTCTGCTGATGGGGAGCCTGCTGCTGCATGAGGCCGCCCACGCGGTCACCGCACGCGGCAAGGGCGTATCGGTGGAGGACGTCACGCTGTGGGCGCTCGGCGGCATGACCCAGATGGGGCGGCCGCGCACCGCCGGGATCGCGTTGCTCGTGGCCATCAGCGGCCCGCTCACCAGCCTGGCCATCGGCGGTGTCGCGGTCGGCGCCGGGATCGGGGCCAACGCGCTGGCCGGATGGGGCGTACCGGCCGCGGTGCTGATCTGGCTGGGCTGGGCGAATCTGCTGCTGGGGGTGTTCAACCTGCTGCCCGCCGCGCCGCTGGACGGCGGCCGGGTGGTGCAGGCGGTGCTGTGGTGGCGTACGGGCGACCGGGACCGGGCCGAGCGGGCGGCCGGACGCAGCGGCCAGATCTTCGGGATCCTGCTCATCGCGCTCGGCTGGTTCTCGTTCGTACGCGGAGAGGGCGGCGGGCTGTGGATCGCGCTCGTCGGGCTGTTCATGCTGGTGATCGCCAACGCGGAGCGGCAGCGGGCCGGTATCAACACGGCGCTGCGCGGGGTGCGGGCGGGCGACGCGATGTCTTCGCCGGTCGCGACGGGCGCCGACTGGCTGCCGGTGGGGCGGTTCATCGACGAGGTGGCGGCGCACTCACGTCATTCGGTGATGCCGCTGCTGGACTTCGAGGGCAGGGTCAGCGGTGTCGTGGAGCTGCGCGCGCTGGCGGCGGTCCCGGCCGGGATGCGGGAGGAGCGGCGGGTGCGCGAGGTGGCGACGCCGCTGTCGCGGTGCACGGTCGCCACGTCGGACGAGCTGCTGAGCGAGGTGCTGGAGCGGGCCCGGCCGGGGGCCGGGGGGATGCCGGTGCTGGTGGTGGACGACGGGCATCTGGAGGGGATCGTCACCTCCCACGATGTGTCGCGCCTCTTCCAGCTGCACTCGCTGGGCATCACGACGGCGCCGCCGGAGGCGACGCCCCACTAGTCCGGACGCCCCACTAATCCGCGGGGCGGGGCAGCCGGAACAGGGCCCAGACGATCTTGCCGGACAGCGTTCCGGCCAGCGGATGCCAGCCCCAGCCGTCGGTGAACGACTCCACCAGATACAGCCCCCGCCCGGACTCCTCACAGGAGCCGGCCTCCCCGGCGACCGGTCCGGCCTCGCTGGGGTCGCGTACGGCGCACACCAGCCGTGAGGCGGAGTACATCAGGTGGAGCCGCACCAGGGGCGGTTCGGGCCCGTCCCCGGGCGGACTGCCGGGCAGGACCCCGGCGACCGCGTGCCGCAGCGCGTTGGTGACCAGTTCGGAGACGACGAGGGCCACCTCGTCGAGCAGCTCGGACAGATCCCACTGCCGCAGCGTGGCGCCGGTGAACTGCCGCGCCCCCTTGACCGCGTCGTAGCGCGCCGGGAGGGAACAGGAGACGGCGCCGGAGACGGCGGAGGGATCGATCGCGGGAAGCCCTCGCCACAACGGTTCCAGCAGGGCCGTACCTTCGCTCCCCATGCGAGCACTCCTGCATCCGTGGCCCTGACGAATCCTGGCCAGATCTCGTACGAGCTTGCACGTGCGCGTACCCCATGGTTTCGAATGCCGACGGCAGATGCAAGGGCAAATGCACGTGCACGCAGAGGTATTGAGGTAGTGCATGCACCTTTGCCACACTTTCGTTCTACGCACATCTGCGTAGGCCTCCCGGTCGGGTAACCGCTTGGGCACAGACCGGAGCCCGGAAAGTGGCAGACTTCGGCCTGCCGGGTTGCGGGGGCCCATCGCCGGAAGAGCGCGTTCCGTACAGGGAGGGTCACGGACACATGACCGCAAGCGAGTCGAGTGGATCGGTGGTGCGCCGCATTCTCCTGGGCTCCCAACTCAGGCGGCTGCGCGAGGCCAGGGGCATCACACGCGAGGCGGCGGGCTATTCGATCCGCGCCTCCGAATCCAAGATCAGCCGGATGGAGCTGGGCAGGGTGAGCTTCAAGGCGCGCGACATCGAGGACCTGCTGACCCTGTACGGGGTCACCGAGGAGGCGGAGCGCGCGGCGCTGCTCGGCCTCGCCCGCGAGGCCAACCTCACCGGCTGGTGGCACAGTTACGGCGATGTGCTGCCGGGCTGGTTCCAGACGTACGTCGGTCTGGAGGGCGCCGCCTCGCATCTCGCCGTCTACGAGGTCCAGTTCATCCATGGCCTGCTCCAGACCGAGGGGTACGCCCACGCGGTGGTCACCCGGGGCCAGCCGCAGGCGTGCGACTCCGAGGTGGAGCGGCGGGTGGCGCTGCGGCTGGAGCGGCAGAAGCTGCTGGTCTCCGAGCGGGCCCCGGCGTTCCACGTGGTGCTGGACGAGGCCGCGCTGCGCCGCCCGTACGGTGGGGCGGAGGTGATGCGCGCCCAGCTGCGGCACCTTCTCTCCGTGTCCGAGCAGTCGAACGTGACGCTCCAGGTGATGCCGTTCGCGTTCGGCGGGCACGCGGGGGAGAGCGGTGCGTTCACCCTGCTCCGGTTCCCGGAGTCCGATCTGCCGGACGTCGTCTATCTGGAACAGCTCACCAGCGCGCTCTACCTCGACAAACCCGATGAAGTGGGGCAGTACGAGCGGGCGTTGGAGCGGCTCGGGGCGGACAGTCTGTCCCCGGAGAAGAGCCGGGACCTGCTCGGGGGGCTCCTGCGCGAACTCTGACTGATCAGTAGGATGACGCCCTGTCAGGAATACCCCCCACGCGTTCGCGGGTGTCCGGATGCGGTCCCGCGTCCTCCAGATAGGGATGGCATGTCCTACTTCTCCGAGTTGGCCTTTCAGTACATCGGCGGTGAGTGGCGCACCGGCAGTGGTTCCTGGGACATCGTCGACTTCAACCCGTACGACGGGGAGAAGCTGGCCTCGATCACCGTGGCCACCGTCGACGAGGTCGACCTCGCCTACCGCGCAGCCGAGCGGGCCCAGCCGGAGTGGGCGGCCCGCAATCCGTACGCCCGGCGGGCGGTCTTCGAGCGGGTGCTGCGCGTCATCGAGGAGCGCGAGAAGGAACTGACCGAGACGATCATCGCGGAGTGCGGCGGCACCCACGTCAAGGCGGGGTTCGAACTGCACCTCGCCAAGGAGTTCCTGCGCGAGGCGGTCCAGCTGGCGCTGCGTCCCGAGGGCCGCATCCTGCCGTCGCCCGACGACGGCAAGGAGAACCGCCTCTACCGGGTGCCGGTCGGTGTCGTCGGCGTGATCAGTCCGTTCAACTTCCCCTTCCTGCTGTCGCTGAAGTCGGTCGCCCCGGCGCTGGCCCTCGGCAACTCCGTCGTCCTCAAGCCGCACCAGAACACCCCGATATGCGGCGGCGGTCTGGTCGCGAAGATCTTCGAGGAGGCCGGGCTGCCGGCCGGGCTGCTCAATGTGGTCGTCACCGACATCGCGGAGATCGGTGACGCCCTGATCGAGCACCCGGTCCCGAAGGTCATCTCGTTCACCGGCTCCGACCGCGTCGGCCGCCATGTCGCCACCGTCGCGGCCTCGCACTTCAAGCGCTCCATCCTGGAGCTGGGCGGCAACAGCGCCCTGATCGTGCTGGACGACGCCGACCTCGACTACGCGGTGGACGCCGCGGTGTTCAGCCGCTTCGTCCACCAGGGGCAGGTCTGCATGGCCGCCAACCGGGTGCTGGTCGACCGGTCGGTGGAGCGCGCGTTCACCGAGAAGTTCGTGGCCAAGGTGAAGACGCTGACGGTGGGCGACCCGGGCGATCCGGCCACCCACATCGGCCCGCTGATCAACGAGAGCCAGGCCGAGGCCATCACCGCGCTCGTCGACCAGACGATCGCCGACGGCGCGACCGCGCTGCTGCGGGGGCGGGCCGACGGCACCCTGGTGGAGCCGACCGTCCTCGGCGACGTCCCCGAGGGCTCGGCGATCCTCCGCCAGGAGGTCTTCGGGCCGGTCGTGGTGCTGATCCCGTTCGACGGTGACGAGGAGGCCGTCCGGATCGCCAACGACACCGACTACGGCCTCAGCGGCGCCGTGCACACCGGCGACATCGAGCGCGGGGTGCGCCTCGCCAAGCGCGTCCACACCGGCATGATCCATGTGAACGACAGCACCGTGCACGACGAGCCGATCGTGCCCTTCGGCGGCGAGAAGCACTCGGGGGTCGGGCGGCTCAACGGGGAGTCGATGGTCGAGGACTTCACCACCACCAAGTGGATCTCGATCCAGCACGGCCGCAGCCAGTTCCCGTTCTGATACGTCGGTCCCGGGGAGGGCTTGCGGACAGAAGCTGACCGCAAGCCTTCCTAATGTGGGGTTCATCGAAGGGCACCCGACCCGGGCGCTCTCCTGGTGAAAGGCGGCAGCCATGCCCACCGTCGTGAACGCCGAAGACTGCAAGGACGAGCGCTCCGCGCTGCTGGCCTATCTGGACGCCCAGCGCGGCGGCATCCGGCGCGCCGTGCACGGTCTGACCGAGGAGCAGGCCCGCAGCAAGCCCACCGCGAGCGCCCTCTCCCTGGCCGGGCTGCTCAAGCACGTGGCGCAGGGCGAGCGCGGCTGGCTGCGGGTCCTCCAGGGGGAGGCGGTCGAATTCTCGAAGAAGCAGATGGACGAGTGGCAGGACCACTGGACGCCCTCCGAGGGCGAGACGGTCGAGGCGCTGCTCGCCCTGTACGAGGAGGCGGCGCGCGAGACCGAGACGGCCGTGCGGGCGCTGCCCTCGCTCGACGCGACGTTCGAGTCGCCCCGTTACCCCTGGGACGAGGGTGGCACCCGTACCTGGCGCTGGGCGGTCCTGCACATGATCGAGGAGGTCGCCCGGCACGCGGGGCACGCGGACATCATCCGCGAGACGATCGACGGGAAGGGCGCGTTCGATCTGGTCTTCGAGACCGGTGCGATGCCCGAGCCCGACTGGTCGCTCATGGAGGGCTGACACCCCTACTCTGGACCCCAGCGCAGGTCAGGCGGGGGCAGGATGGGGAGACGGGCACATGTCAGCGATCCGGCTGCTGGTGCTGGGAGCGGTGCGCCAGCACGGGCGCGCACACGGCTATCAGGTCCGTAACGACCTGGAGTTCTGGGGCGCGCACGAGTGGTCCAACGCCAAACCCGGATCGATCTATCACGCGCTCAAACAGATGGCCAAGCAGGGCCTGATGCGCGCCCACGACGTGGCCCCGAGCACCGCCGGCGGCCCGCCGCGCACCGAGTACGAGCTGACCGCGGCGGGCGAGGAGGAGTACTTCAAGCTGCTGCGGGACGCCCTGCTGCGGCACGACCAGAAGATCGACGAGCTGACGGCCGGAGTCGGGTTCATCGTGGACCTGCCCCGTGCCGAGGCCATCGCCCTGCTGAAGGAGCGGGTGGCGGCGCTGGAGGGGTGGCGGGCCGAGGTCACCCGGCACTGGTCGCCGCCGCAGGACAGCCCCGACGAGTGGGGCCACATCGGCGAGATCATGAAGTTCTGGGTCCACTCGGCCGACAGCGGGGCCGAGTGGACCCGCGGGCTGATCGAGCGGCTGGAAGGCGGGGCGTACGTCATGGCGGGCGAGGGGGAGCGCTCGGTGGACGTCCTGGCGGACGGGGCGCCGAACCCGCACGCGGAGTAATTCCGGCAGTAATCAAGTTTGACTAGACCCGGATCGGGGAGTACCTTCCGGAAGCTCGTAGTCAAATTTGACTAATGTGGCTCATCGCGGAGCGAGAGGGGAAGACCGTGGCCGACAGCGATCCCGCGATCGTCGTCGAAGGACTGCGCAAGACCTACGGAGCACCACGGGCCGGAGCAAAGCGGCCCGGGGGAAAACCGGCCCTGGCCGGACTCGACCTGACCGTCCCGTCCGGCACCGTGCACGCCGTGCTCGGCCCCAACGGCGCGGGCAAGACCACCTGCGTCCGCATCCTGGCCACCCTGCTGCGCCACGACGGCGGCCGCGCCGAGGTCGCCGGGTACGACGTGCTGCGCCACCCCGACGAGGTCCGCCACCGCATCGGACTGCTCGGCCAGCACGCCGCGGTGGACGAGGAGCTGAGCGGGCGGCAGAACCTGGAGATGTTCGGCCGCCTCCACCACCTCGGCGGGCGGCGCGCGGCGGCCCGCGCGGACGAGCTGCTGGAGCGGTTCGGCCTCGGCGACACCGGCACCAAGGCCGTCGGCCGGTACAGCGGCGGCATGCGGCGGCGGCTGGACCTGGCCGCGAGCCTGATCGTGCGGCCACGGGTGCTCTTCCTGGACGAGCCCACCACCGGGCTCGACCCGCGCGGCCGCACCGAGGTGTGGCAGTCGGTCCGCTCCCTGGTCGGCGACGGTACGACGGTCCTGCTCACCACCCAGTACCTGGAGGAGGCCGACCAGCTCGCCGACCGCGTCTGCGTGGTCGACCACGGCCGGGCCGTCGCGAACGACACGACCGACCAGCTCAAGGCCCGCATCGGCGGGGACCGCATCGACATCGTGCTGCGCGACGCCGGTCAACTGGCCGCCGCCGCCTCGGTGATCGGCATGGCCACCCGCGCCGCCTCGGTCGAGACCGACCCCGACCGGCGGCGGATCGGCGCTCCGGTCACCGACCGGGTCGCCGCCCTCACCGAGACCGTACGGGCCCTGGACGCGGCCGGGATCGAGGCGGAGGACATCGCCCTGCGCCGCCCCACCCTCGACGAGGTGTTCCTGCACCTCACCGGCGAGCACATGGACGAGCCGACCAGTGGCGGGACCCGTGCGAAGACCCTGACCGAAGAGGAGACGTCCGTATGACCGCCATGACCCTCGTCGACTCCTGGACCATGACCCGCCGCGGCCTCGCCCACTGGGCCCGCCAACCCGTCCAGGTGGTCGTGGGCCTGGTCTTCCCGGTGATGATGCTGCTGATGTTCGCGTATTTCCTCGGCGGCGGGATGACCGTCCCGGGCGGTGGCGACTACAAGCACTACCTGGTGCCGGGCATGCTCGCCCTCACCATGGCCTTCGGCCTCGAAGCCACCATGCTCGCGATCACCCAGGACCTCAACAAGGGCGTCATCGACCGGTTCCGCTCCCTGCCGATGGCCTCCTCCGCGGTGCTGATCGGGCGCAGCGTGCTGGACATGCTCCAGTCCGCGCTCAGCGTGCTGCTCCTCATCGGGGTCGGGCTCGCGATGGGCTGGCGCTGGCACGGCGGCATCGGCGACGCGCTGTTCGCGGTCGGGCTGCTGCTCTGGCTGCGCTTCGCGATGCTGTGGATCGGCATCTATCTGGGCCTGCTCGCCGGGCGCCCCGAACTCGTGCAGGCCGTGCAGATCCTGGTCTGGCCGATCGGCTTTCTGTCCAACGTCTTCGCCGCACCCGAGTCGATGCCCGCCTGGATCGGGTCGATCGCGGCGTGGAACCCGATGTCGGCGACGGCCACCGCGGTCCGCGACCTGTTCGGGAGCCCCGGGGGCCACGGCGCGTCGTGGGCCGCGGAGCACGCCGGACTCCTCGCCGTCTGCTGGCCGTTGGCGCTTCTCGTGGTCTTCTTCCCGCTTGCCGTGGGCCGTTACCGGGGGCTCAGCCGCTGAGTGTCCGAACCGCCGTCCCCGATGCCACGTATGTCACACCCCCACCCGACGTCGCCGGATGCGGATACGGTGCACGTATGGGGAACGACACGGCGGGCACGGGGGCGGCGCGGACGAGCAGGCCCGGTTACGCCCTGCTCCTCGCCGCCGGTCCGATGGGCAAGCAGCGGCTGATGGACGCCGCCGCCGCGCTGCCACAGCTCGCGGCCGTGCCTCCGGCCGCGCTGCTGGGCACGCCGGGCGGCGCCAGCGTCGTCCAACTCGTGGACCCCGCCGATCCGCAGACCGTGCTGACGCATCTGCGGACGGCGGCCGCCCATCCGGGCCCGGTGCTCATCTATCTCGCGGGTCAGCTCAACCTCGACCACAAGCAGCGGCTGCCGCACCTCGCGCTGGCCCGTACGACGCCGAGGACCGCCCGCTACACCGCGCTGCCGTGGCACTGGCTGGCCGCCGAGCTGGCCCAGCGGCCGCCGGGCAGCACGACGGTGCTCGCCGACCTGGTCGCCGACGAGACCGCCTGGCCGCGGCTGTCCGACGGGCGGCTGCCGGTCGACACGCTCGCGGGCGGGCTGACGCTGTACGGGACGATCGCCCCGGCCCCGCCCAAGCGCCAACTCGCCGCGCCGGTCTACAGCCGCGCCCTCGCCGGG
>NZ_GG657754.1:5689402-5696348 GCF_000158915.1 Streptomyces himastatinicus ATCC 53653
GCCGACCTCGCCCGGATCGCCGGGGATCCGGCCCGCGCGTGTGAGCTGTGGCTGGCGGTGGCCGATGCCCGGCTGGGCAATGGCGAGCCGACCGGACACCCCGAGGTGGAGGGCGCGGTGGACCGGGCCCACCACCAGTGGCAGTTCGTCCAGGAACCGGCCCGGGCGCATGCCCTCGCGCCGATGCTGATCGATCTGCGGGGCCGGGTGCCGGGCCGGAGGCCGGGCGCCCTGGAGGCCGTGCGGCGCAGGGTCGAGCTGCTCCGCGCCACCGCTCAGGCGGGTTGAGAAGAACCCCTCTCAGTGGTGGAAGGCCGTCGCGACTTCCACGGGCCGCTCCATCGGAGCCGACTGCTTCCGCAGTTCGGGCAGGAGCGTCCGCAGGTCGTCCAGGAAGAGGTCGGACAGGTCCGCCGAGAAGCCGTTGCGGCACACCACCCGCAGCACCGACAGGTCCTGGCGGTTCGCGGGGAAGGAGTACGCGGGCACCAGCCAGCCGTGTTCGCGCAGCCGCCGCGACACGTCGTACACGTCGAAGTTGGTGATCTCCTCCGCCGTCGTGAAGGCGAAGACCGGCAGCTCGTCGCCACGCGTGAGCATCCTGAAGTCGCCCAGCTCCGCGATCCGTGCCGAGAGCGAGCAGGCCACGTCGCGGGAGGTCTGCTGGACGGCGCGGAAGCCGTCCCGGCCCAGCCGCAGGAAGGTGTAGTACTGGGCGGCCACCTGGGCGCCGGGCCGGGAGAAGTTGAGCGCGAAGGTCGGCATCTCGCCGCCCAGGTAGTTGACCCGGAAGACCAGCTCCTCGGGCAGGCACTCCGGCGTACGCCACAGCGCCCAGCCCACCCCCGGGTAGACCAGGCCGTACTTGTGCCCCGAGGTGTTGATGGAGGAGACGCGGGGCAGCCGGAAGTCCCACATCAGGTCGGTGTCGAGGAACGGCGCCACCATCGCGCCCGAGGCGCCGTCCACATGGACCGGTACGTCGAGCCCGGTGCGCTCCTGGAGGTCGTCCAGGGCCGCGCACACCTCGGCGACCGGCTCGTACGACCCGTCGAAGGTCGAGCCGAGGATGGTGACGACCCCGATGGTGTTCTCGTCGCACAGTTCGGCGGCGGCCCCGGGGTCGAGGTGGAACCGGTCGCCCTCCATGGGCACTCGCCGCGGCTCCACCTCCCAGTAGGCGCAGAACTTCTCCCAGCACACCTGGGTGTTGATCCCCATGACCAGATTGGGCCGGGCGGTGGCCGGATAGCGGACGGGGTTCCGCTTGGCCCAGCGCCGCTTGAAGGCCAGTCCGGCGAGCATGCACGCCTCGCTCGACCCCGTCGTGGAGCAGCCCATCACCGTATGCGGGTCGGGGGCGTGCCACAGGTCGGCCAGGATGGTCACACAGCGCCGCTCCAGCTCCGCGGTGCGCGGGTACTCATCCTTGTCGATCATGTTCTTGTCCCGGCAGTCCGACATCAGCCGCCCCGCCTGTGCCTCCATCCAGGTGGTGACGAAGGTGGCGAGATTCTGACGGGCGTTGCCGTCGAGCATCAGCTCGTCGTGCACCAGCTGGTACGCGGCCGAGGGCGCCATGGGCCCGTCGGGGAGGCAGCGGCGCGGCGGGTTCGTCGTCATGCCGCTGACCGGATCGGCCACGCCGTAGATGGGGTTGACCGAGATGTCGGGCCGCTTTGCCGTGTCGCGCCTGCCGCCGTGAAGTGCCATGCCCATTAAATTACGGACATATGGCGCAAATGCCCGGATCCCGCGCCGTCCGGATCCCGTGCCGTCAGCCCGTGCCGTCAGCCCGTGGCCGTCAGCCCGCGCTGCTGAGCGACAGCTTCGCCGCGAAGCCCAGGAACGCCGCCCCCGCGCCCGCCGACAGCCCGGCCGTCAGCCGCTTGCGCCGCCGGAAGACGGCCGCGAGATACGTACCGCCGAAGATCAGCAGCGACAGATAGGTGATGCTGAACAGCTGCGCCCAGAGGCCCAGCGCCACGAAGGACAGCGCCGGATGGGCGTACTCCGGATCGACGAACTGCACGAAGAAGGAGATGAAGAACAGGATCGCCTTCGGGTTCAGCAGGCTCACGACCAGGGCCCGGCGATAGGGCCGCTCGACCGCCCCGGACGCCACGCCGTCCGCGCCGTCCTCGGAAGCCCCGGCCGTCGCCTCGGCGGCCCGCGCGCCGCTGCCCGGGCCCTGGCGCCACAGCTTCCGCGCCCCGCGCAGCATGCCCACCGCGAGCCAGGTCAGATAGCCCGCACCGGCGAACTTCACCACGGCGAAGAGCGCCGGGCTCGCCTGGAGCAGCGACGCCACGCCGCCCGCGGACAGCGTCATCAGCACCGCGTCCCCGCACAGCACCCCGCCCGCCGCCCGGTAGGCGGTGCGCGGACCGCGGCGGGCGGCGACCGACACCACATAGAGCGAGTTCGGGCCCGGCAGCAGGATGATCAGGGCGAGGCCCGCCAGATACGTCGAAAGATCGGTTATCCCCAGCACAATCGGCAGGATGCCAGGGAACGCGCATCGCGCCCGCATGATTTCGGCATCCGGACTTGCACCTCACGCGACGTGAGGCGCCACCGTGGAGCCCGTACGGGCCCCCCGTACAAAGACATGCAGGGAGAGCGGACCAGGTCATGAGCTATTCGGTGGGACAGGTCGCGGGCTTCGCCGGGGTCACGGTGCGCACGCTGCACCACTACGACGAGATCGGGCTGCTGCGCCCGAGCGCCCGCAGCACGGTCGGGCACCGGCGGTACGACGACGCCGACCTCGACCGGCTCCAGAGCATCCTGTTCTACCGGGAACTCGGCTTTCCGCTCGACGAGGTGGCGGTCCTCCTCGACGACCCGGACGCGGATCCGCAGGCCCACCTGCGGCGTCAGCACTCGCTGCTGAGCGACCGGATCGAGCAGCTCCAGAAGATGGCCGCCGCCGTCGAACACGCCATGGAGGCACGGAAGATGGGCATCAATCTCACCCCGGAGGAGAAGTTCGAGGTCTTCGGGGACTTCGACCCGGACCAGTACGCGGACGAGGTCGAGGAGCGCTGGGGCGACACCGAGGCGTACCGGGAGTCGCAGCGCAGGGCGGCCTCGTACACCAAGGAGGACTGGCAGCGGATCCAGGCCGAGGCCGACGCGCTCAACGACCGCTTCGTCGCGCTGATGGAGTCGGGCGCCGCGCCGGAGTCCGAGGCCGCGATGGATCTCGCCGAGGAGCACCGGCAGGGGATCAGCCGGAACCACTACGACTGTTCCCACCAGCTCCATGCCTGTATCGCCGAGAACTATGTGACGGATCACCGCTTCACCGAGAACATCGACAAGGCCAAGCCGGGGCTCGCCGCCTACCTCCACGCCGCGATCCGGGCCAACGCGGAGCGCCACGGCTGAGGGGCATCCCCCAGGGGGTGCGGGCGACCGGCGGGAACCACGGGCACCCACAGGGCGTTGATAGCTTTGGGCGGCACACTGCGAAGCGATGAACCCCGCAGCAGTCCGTACCCCGACCCTGCGGCCGGGCCTCGCACGAGCACGAGCCTGCACCCCTCGACCCAGGAGCCTGTGACCCGTGACCACCCTCGCGCTCGGCCCTCAGTGGCTGGACCCGGACTATCTGATCGAAACCTTCGGGCTGCTCGGCGTGCTGGCCATCGTCTTCGCGGAGTCCGGCCTGCTCATCGGCTTCTTCCTGCCGGGCGACTCGCTGCTGTTCACCACCGGTCTGCTGGTCACCACCGAGGTGATCAAGCAGGATCTGTGGCTGGTGTGCACGGCCGTCGCCGTCGCGGCGATCGTCGGTGACCAGGTCGGCTACCTCTTCGGCCGGAAGGTCGGCCCGGCACTCTTCAAGCGCCCGGACTCCAAGCTCTTCAAGCAGGAGAACGTGGAGAAGGCGCATGAGTTCTTCGAGAAGCACGGCCCGAAGTCCCTGATCCTGGCCCGCTTCGTGCCCATCGTGCGGACGTTCACGCCGATCATCGCGGGCGTGAGCCGGATGAACTACCGCTCCTTCATCATCTTCAACATCGTCGGCGGTGTGCTGTGGGGCACGGGCGTCACCCTGCTCGGCGCGTCGCTCGGCAAGGTCGACTTCGTCCACAAGCACATCGAGCTGATCCTGGTCGGCATCGTCCTGCTGTCCGTCATCCCGATCGTGATCGAGTTCCTGCGGGCCCGGAGCCAGTCCAAGAAGGCGGCCGCCGAGGCACCGGCCGGGCCGGGGGCCGACCAGCAGGGGCCGCGCGGCCGCCACGCCAAGCGCTGACCGGGCGGCGCCCCGAGCGCTGACCGGGGCCCGGCGTTCCCGTCCGGGGCCAATCTTCACCGTCACTTCACAGGGGTCACTCCACTACACACCCGTCGCACACGCTGCCCCCACTCCCACTCGGCGGCCACCTGCCCGCACAATGGGCTTCGGTGGCCGCCGATGTTGCATCGTGGCTGCTGGAAGAAGTGACGGGGAGGCGGTCGAGGAGCGAGGCAGTGGGGTCGGACCGACAGTACGGGCAGCGTGGCGCGGGCACGCAGGACACGGATACGGCGGAGAACCGCAAGCCGCAGTCCGATGAGGCGCACAGCGCCTTCACACCGCCCCAGGGCGTACCGAGGCCGCCCTCGCCCGATGGTGAGCACCCGACCTCGGAGTTCGCCATCCCCCAGGGGCTGGCCACCGAGCCGACCGCCCCCGAGACCGAGGGCTCGGCCTTCGTGGCACCCGCCGGGGTCATCACGACGGCCAACCAGACCACCGGCGGCTTCCCGGCCTTCACGCCGCCGAACGGCATACCCATGATCCGGCTGACCAAGGATTCGCCCTGGCAGGACCGGATGCGCACGATGCTGCGGATGCCGATCAGCGAGCGCCCGACCCCGGCCGAGCGCACCGACGCACAGGACGACACGGGCCCCGCCGTCCCCCGTGTGCTCGATCTCACTCTCCGCATCGCCGAGCTGCTCCTCGCGGGCGGCGAGGGCGCCGAGGACGTCGAGGCGGCGATGCTCGGCGTGGCGCACGCGTACGGGCTCGACCGCTGCGAGCCGACCGTGACGTTCACGCTGCTGTCGGTCAGCTACCAGCCCTCGCTGGTCGACGACCCGGTCACCGCCAGCCGTACGGTGCGCCGCCGGGGCACCGACTACAACCGGCTGGCCGCGGTCTTCCGGCTCGTCGACGACATCACCTCGCAGGACGACTTCACCCTGGAGGAGGCGTACCGCCGGCTGGCCGAGATCCGCCGTAACCGCCACCCGTACCCCGGCTGGGCGCTCACCGTGGCCGCCGGCGGGCTGGCGGGCGCGGCGAGCATGCTGGTCGGCGGTGCCTGGCCGGTGTTCTTCGCGGCGGCGATCGGCGCGATGCTCGGCGACCGGCTGGCGTGGCTGGCGTCCGGGCGCGGACTGCCGGAGTTCTACCAGTTCGTGGTCGCGGCGATGCCGCCCGCCGCGATGGGCATCGCGCTCAGCCTCATGGGCGCGGGACTCCAGTCGTCCGCGGTGATCACCGGTGGGCTGTTCGCGCTGATCCCCGGGCGGGCCCTGGTGGCGAGCGTCCAGGACGGGCTGACCGGGTATTACATCACCGCCGCCGCCCGGCTGCTGGAGGTCGGCTACCTGATCGTCGGCATCGTCTGCGGCGTGCTCACCGTGCTGTACGGCGGGCTCCAGCTGAACGCGAAGCTGAACCCGGAGGCGACGCTGGGCCATGGTGATGTGCAGCCGGTCGTCCAGATAGTGGCGGCGATGCTGCTCGCGCTGACGTTCTGCATCCTGCTCCAGCAGGAACGTCACACCGTGCTGTTCGCCACGCTCAACGGCGGGGTCGCCTGGGTGGTCTACGGCGCGCTCGCCGACACCGCCGGCGTGCCGCCGGTCGCCGCCACGACCGTGGCCGCCGGGCTGGTCGGCCTCTTCGGGCAGTTGCTCTCCCGCTACCGCTACGCGTCGGCGCTGCCGTACGTCACGGCGGCGATCGGGCCGCTGCTGCCCGGTAGCGCGACGTACTTCGGACTGCTCGCCCTCGCCCAGGGAAATCTGGACCGCGGCATCCCCCACCTCACCCAGGCGGCGGCACTGGCCCTGGCGATCGCCATCGGGGTGAACCTGGGTGGCGAGGCGGCCCGGCTGTTCCTCAAGATCCCGGGCAGCGGGGACGACCCCTCAGGACGTCGCGCGGCCAAGCGCACCCGCGGCTTCTGACCTGCGGCTTACCTGCTCTGAACTGTGTAAATGCCGAACGGGCCGACCTCATGGCCGGCCCGTTCGGATGGGGTGGCTCAGTGGCCGCCGGACGCCTCGAGGCGCTTGATGGACGCCTCGACCTCGGCCTCGGCCTCGGCGCGTCCCACCCAGTTGGCCCCCTCGACCGACTTGCCGGGCTCCAGGTCCTTGTAGACCTCGAAGAAGTGCTGGATCTCCAGGCGGTCGAACTCCGACACGTGGTGAATGTCACGCAGATGCTCGACCCGCGGGTCCGACGCGGGCACGCACAGCAGCTTGTCGTCGCCACCCGCCTCGTCGGTCATCCTGAACATGCCGATCGCACGGCACTTGATCAGGCAGCCGGGGAACGTCGGCTCGTCGAGAATGACCAGGGCATCCAGCGGGTCGCCATCCTCGCCGAGGGTGTTCTCGACAAAGCCGTAATCCGCCGGGTAGCTGGTCGAAGTGAAGAGTCGACGGTCGAGACGGATGCGCCCCGTCTCGTGGTCCACCTCGTACTTGTTCCGCGAACCCTTCGGGATCTCGATGGTGACGTCGAACTCCACGGGTGGCTCCTCCATGATCAACACATACGTCTGGTGATTAAGTGTCCCCCACGCAGGTGTGTGGTGGCGAAAGGGGCTGGTCCGTCGTGCCTGAAGCCAGATCACGGCAGTTCAGGGAGTTGCTCGCGCGCGGGCGGACCCTCGTGCGGGACCAGTGGCGCCGCGTCGCCTCCGTCGGG
>NZ_GG657754.1:5696916-5699985 GCF_000158915.1 Streptomyces himastatinicus ATCC 53653
CCCCCGACTACCGGATCAAGACCACCGTGGTCCAGGGCGACGACGACGGCATCGTGCTCGTGGGCGGCGGCGACCCGACCCTCACCGCCCGCGACACCAAGGGCGCCGAGCGGCCCGCCTCGCTGCGCGCCCTGGCCGACGACACCGCCCGCGCCCTCAAGAAGCGCGGACGGACGTCCGTCCGGCTCGGGTACGACACCTCGCTCTACTCCGGGCCCGGGCTGCACCCCATCGGCCCCAACGAGAACATCTCGCCCGTCGCCCCGCTGATGGCCGACGAGGGCCGCCTCGACGACAGCGACCACGGCCCGGCCGCGCGCTCCGAGGACCCCGCCGCCGACGCGGCGAAGACGTTCGCCTCGATGCTGCGCGACCGCGGCGTCGACGTGACCGGGGACCCGCGGGAACGGGAGGCCGGAAAGCGCCCCCGGCCGCTGGCCACCGTCCGCTCCCAGCCGCTGTCCGCGCTCGTCGAGCGGATGCTGACCAACAGCGACAACGACATCGCCGAGGCCCTGGCCCGGCAGACCGCCGTCGCCGCCGGTGAGCCCGCGAGTTTCGACGGCGCGGCGAAGGCGGTGACCGCCCGGCTGAAGAAGCTCCGGCTGCCGGTCTCCGGCGCCCGGATCGCGGACGGCAGCGGGCTCGACCGCGAGGACCACGTCTCCGCCGCGCTGCTCGCCCAGGTGCTGGTGCGGGCCGCGGACATCGGCCACCCCGAGCTGCGGTCGCTGCTCACCGGGCTGCCGGTGGCCGGATTCAGCGGCACCCTGCGCACCCGCTACGACGCCGATACCGTCGGCCGCGGTGTGGTGCGCGCCAAGACGGGCACCCTGACCGGGGTCAACACCCTGGCGGGCAGCGTCGTCGACGCCGACGGGCGGCTCCTGGTCTTCGCGTTCATGACCAACGGCACCACCGACCCCCAGGGCGCCCAGCGCGCCCTGGACACGATGGCCTCGGCGCTCGCCAACTGCGGATGCCGGTGAGGCTAGGGGGTGTCTTGTCGGTCAGGCCGGATCAGCGAGCGGCGTCTGGTGCAGGGGGCACCTCCCAGCGGTAGCTGGGGGAGGCTCGCAACCCGCGTGAGGAGAGCGCAGCGGCGCTGCGTGCGACGAGCGCGGGGCCGCGAGGTGCCGTGCCAGGCGTCGGGAGCCCGGCATGATCGGCAAGACACCCCCCTGGGGCGACGTGGGTGACGCGTCGCCCGGTCGGGCCGGGGGCGGCCGCGTGTGCGGGGGAGTCGTCTCCTCCCGGATGGGGCGCGGGCCACGTACCGTGAAGCCATGACGAGCATCGGTGGTGTGGAGATGGTCGACTGGAACCTGGCCGTCGCGACCGCGACCCGGCTGGTGCGCCCGGGACCCGAGGTGAGCCGGGACGAGGCGCGTGCCGTCGTCGCGGAGCTGCGACGGCACGCGAAATCCTCGGAGGAGCACGTACGCGGCTTCACCCGGATGGCCGTCCCCGGCGGCCCGGCCTCCGACACCCCCGTCCTCGTCGTGGACCGCGCGGGCTGGATCCGGGCGAATGTCGCGGGCTTCCGCCAGATCCTGTCGCCGCTGCTGGGCAAGATGCAGGACCGGCGCGGCGGGCTGCCCGGCGGGGCGGTCCTGGGCGCGGTCGGCGGCAAGGTGACCGGCGTCGAGCTGGGGATGCTGCTGTCGTTCCTGGCCTCCCGGGTGCTCGGCCAGTACGAGACGTTCGCGCCCGCCAGCCGCGACCTGCCCGCCGGGACCGCGGGCGGCGGCCGGCTGCTGCTGGTGGCCCCCAACATCGTCCATGTGGAGCGCGAGCTGGACGTGGCCCCGCACGACTTCCGGCTGTGGGTCTCGCTGCACGAGGAGACGCACCGTACGCAGTTCACCGCGGTGCCCTGGCTGCGCGACCACATCGAGTCCGAGATCCAGGCGTTCCTGGGCGAGACCGACGTGGATCCGGCCACCCTGCTGGAGCGGATCCGGGAGGCCGTCCAGTCGCTCGGCGGCGGGCGGCCGGACGGCGAGGAGGCCGCGGAGCGCGGCGCCTCGCCCAGCATCATCGAACTGGTCCAGACCCCGGCCCAGCGCGAGATCCTGGCCCGGCTGACCGCCGTGATGTCGCTGCTGGAGGGGCACGCGGACTATGTGATGGACGGGGTCGGGCCGGACGTCGTGCCCTCCGTCGCCGAGATCCGCGAGAAGTTCCAGAAGCGGCGGGCGAGCGGCGCGGGCCGCCTCGACCAGGCGCTGCGCAAGCTGCTGGGGCTCGACGCCAAGCTGCGGCAGTACCGTGACGGTGAGCGGTTCGTACGGGCCGTGGTGGACCAGGTCGGCATGGACGGCTTCAACCGGGTCTGGACGTCCCCCAACACGCTCCCGACCAAGTCGGAGATCAGCAAACCCGCCGAGTGGGTCGCGCGGGTGCACCGTAAGGCAGAGTCGTGAAACCGGCTCACTTGGGAACGGATGAATGCTCCCGTTAATCACTCGTCCGAGGGACCGTTAGCGACGGGTAGGCGTGCGATGCTCGGGGAACAGCTCGCTTCTGTCACCATCGACATACACAGCGTGACGAATCCCCCCGCGTAACGACATCTCGTTCGCCCCCCGAGGCACTCCCTCGCATGACAGATGGGAAACGGACATGGGTCCCCATCCAGCGGTCGCCGCGATACGCCTGGCGGTCCGCCGCGTCCTCCACGACGTCCTCGTCGACTCCCCGGCCGCCTCCGCCCCCGCGCAGCCCTCCCCGGCCTCCCCGGCCCAGGCGCCCGCCCCCCGTGGCTCCGTTCCCCGTGAGAGCCGTCCCCTCGTGCTCGCCGCCTGCTCCGGCGGCGCCGACTCCATGGCCCTCGCCTCCGCGCTCGCCTTCGAAGCCCCCCGGCTCGGCCTGCGCGCCGGCGGCGTCACCGTCGACCACGGCCTCCAGCCGGGCTCCGACGTCCGCGCCGCCGAGGTCGCCGACCGGATGCGGGAGCTGGGCCTGGCCCCCGTCGAGTCCATCGCCGTGTCCGTCGGCCGGGACGGCGGCCCCGAGGCCGCCGCCCGGGACGCCCGCTACGCCGCCCTCGACTCCGCCGCCGAGCGC
>NZ_GG657754.1:5700472-5720244 GCF_000158915.1 Streptomyces himastatinicus ATCC 53653
TGCGCCGCGCCGCCATCGCCGCGGGCGCGCCCGCCGGTTCGCTCTTCGCCCGCCACATCGAGGAAGTCGACCGGCTGATCACCGGCTGGCGGGGCCAGCGGGCCATCAACCTCCCCGGCCGCGTCGAGGTCCGCCGGGAGGGTGGCAGACTGGTGATCCGGCAGGGCTGATCCGCCCGAGCCAGATGAGCCGGTTACGTCGAACGAGAGTGGCGCGGGTGGACGACAAGGACATGGGCACCGACCTCAAGTCGGTCCTCATCACCGAGGATGAGATCAACGCGAAGCTGGCCGAGCTGGCCGCCCGCATCGACGCCGAGTACCAGGGCAAGGACCTGCTCATCGTCGGCGTGCTCAAGGGCGCGGTGATGGTGATGGCGGACCTGGCGCGAGCCCTCTCCACGCCCGTCACGATGGACTGGATGGCCGTGTCGTCGTACGGCGCGGGCACCCAGTCCTCGGGCGTGGTGCGGATCCTGAAGGACCTCGACACCGACATCAAGGGCAAGCACGTCCTGATCGTCGAGGACATCATCGACTCCGGCCTGACGCTGTCCTGGCTGCTGTCGAACCTGGGGTCGCGCGAGCCCGCCTCACTGAACGTGTGCACGCTGCTGCGCAAGCCGGAGGCGGCCAAGGTCGCCATCGACGTGAAGTGGGTCGGCTTCGACATCCCGAACGAGTTCGTCGTCGGATACGGCCTCGACTACTCGGAGAAGTACCGCAACCTGCGGTTCGTCGGGACCCTGGCCCCGCACGTCTACGGCGGTTGAGAGGCACCGCCTCCCCCGGGAACCTGGCGCGGTTTTCCGCCGTTGGAGCAGGGGAAGGCGGATGTGTTAACACTCCACGGCGGCGTCGGGTGACAATGCTGGGGTACCGTCCGAAGGTCAGTCTTTTTCGAGACTGAGGATTACACAGCTCATACACCACTAAATACACCGCAATACACCGCACGCACAGGCGCCCCTCCAGGGCTGCCGTGCCTCACTGTGGCAGGAGGGACGGGGCGGTTTCGCCCCGTATGGATGGACGTGAAGCGCTACTTCCGTGGGCCGGTCATGTGGATCGTGCTGGCCGTCCTCGCCGTGGTCGTGTTGATGCAGGTCGTCGGCTCGTCCGGCGGCTACAAGTCGGTGGACACCAGCCAGGTCGTCAAGGCGATCAACAGGAACCAGGTCCAGTCCGCCGAACTGACGACCGGCGACGAGCACAAGATCAAGGTCGAACTCAAGGACAACGTCGCCAAGGTCTCGGGCAGCAACAAGCTCCAGGCCACCTATATCGGTGACCAGGGCGTCGACCTCGCCAGGACCCTTCAGGCCAATGCCCAGAAGGACAACGGGATCCCCGACGGGTACAACGTCTCGACTTCGAAGCAGAACCCGTTCGTCGGGATTCTGCTCTCGCTGCTCCCGTTCGTGCTGATCGTCGTGGTCTTCCTGTTCCTGATGAACCAGATGCAGGGCGGCGGCTCCCGAGTGATGAACTTCGGGAAGTCGAAGGCCAAGCTGATCACCAAGGACACGCCGAAGACGACCTTCACCGATGTGGCGGGGTCGGACGAGGCGGTCGAGGAACTCCAGGAGATCAAGGAGTTCCTCCAGGAGCCGGCGAAATTCCAGGCCGTCGGTGCCAAGATCCCCAAGGGTGTCCTGCTGTACGGCCCGCCCGGTACGGGTAAGACCCTGCTCGCGCGCGCCGTCGCGGGCGAGGCGGGCGTCCCGTTCTACTCGATCTCCGGTTCCGACTTCGTCGAGATGTTCGTCGGTGTGGGTGCCTCCCGGGTCCGTGACCTGTTCGAGCAGGCCAAGACCAACGCCCCGGCCATCGTCTTCGTCGACGAGATCGACGCCGTCGGCCGGCACCGCGGTGCGGGCATGGGCGGCGGTCACGACGAGCGCGAGCAGACGCTGAACCAGCTGCTCGTGGAGATGGACGGCTTCGACGTGAAGGGCGGCGTCATCCTGATCGCCGCCACCAACCGGCCGGACATCCTGGACCCGGCGCTGCTGCGCCCCGGCCGTTTCGACCGGCAGATCGCCGTCGACCGCCCGGACATGCAGGGCCGTCTGGAGATCCTCAAGGTTCACCAGAAGGGCAAGCCGGTCGCGCCGGACGTCGACCTGTCGGCCGTCGCCCGCCGTACCCCCGGTTTCACCGGTGCCGATCTGTCGAACGTGCTGAACGAGGCCGCCCTGCTGACGGCCCGCGGCGACAAGAAGCTGATCGACAACCACTTCCTGGACGAGGCGATCGACCGCGTCGTGGCCGGACCGCAGAAGCGGACCCGGATCATGAGCGACAAGGAGAAGAAGATCACCGCGTACCACGAGGGCGGTCACGCCCTGGTCGCGGCGGCATCTCCGAACAGCGATCCCGTGCACAAGGTCACGATCCTCTCCAGAGGCCGGGCCCTGGGTTACACCATGGTCCTGCCGGACGAGGACAAGTACTCGACCACGCGCAACGAGATGCTGGACCAGCTCGCCTACATGATGGGCGGCCGGGCGGCCGAGGAACTGGTCTTCCACGACCCGACCACGGGCGCCTCGAACGACATCGAGAAGGCGACCGCGACGGCCCGCGCGATGGTCACGCAGTACGGCATGACCGAGCGGCTCGGCGCGATCAAGTTCGGCTCCGACAACTCCGAGCCGTTCCTGGGCCGGGAGATGGCCCATCAGCGCGACTACTCGGAAGAGGTCGCCGCTCTGGTGGACGAGGAGGTCAAGAAGCTCATCGAGTCCGCGCACAACGAGGCGTGGGAGATCCTCGTCGAGAACCGCGACGTCCTCGACAACCTGGTGCTGGCGCTGCTGGAGAAGGAGACGCTGAACAAGGAGGAGATCGCCGAGATCTTCACCCCGGTCGTGAAGCGTCCGGCCCGCCCGGCGTGGACCGGCTCCTCGCGGCGTACGCCCTCCACCCGCCCGCCGGTGCTCTCCCCCCGGGAGCTCGCCCCGGCGAACGGTGCCCAGCCCACCTCGGCGGCCTCGCTCACCAAGGCCACCGCGCCCGAGGACGGCGTCGAGCGGCCCGAGGAGTCGGGCTCCGGCTCCGAGAGCTGATCCCGGCCTCCCGGGGCCCGAGAGGGCCCCGGGAGGACCCGGAATGAATGCCGCGTCACCCAGGTTCTAGCCTTGGGGGCGCGGCATTCCGCATTTGTGCACATCAGGAACGAGGAAGCTCCATGACGGACCCGGTGACGCTGGACGGCGAGAGCACCATCGGCGTGTTCGACGAGAAGCGGGCCGAGAACGCGATCCGTGAGCTTCTGATCGCCGTCGGCGAGGACCCGGACCGGGAAGGGCTGAGGGAGACGCCGGGGCGGGTGGCCCGCGCGTACAAGGAGATCTTCGCCGGGCTGCGGCAGGAGCCCGAGGACGTCCTGACCACCACCTTCGACCTGGGCCACGACGAGATGGTGCTGGTCAAGGACATCGAGGTGATGTCCTCGTGCGAGCACCACCTGGTGCCCTTCGTGGGGGTCGCCCACGTCGGCTACATCCCGTCCCACGACGGCAAGATCACCGGGCTGTCGAAGCTGGCCCGGCTGGTGGACGTGTTCGCCCGCCGCCCCCAGGTCCAGGAGCGGCTGACCACCCAGATCGCCGACTCGCTGATGCGGATACTGGAACCGCGCGGGGTGATCGTCGTGGTCGAGTGCGAGCACATGTGCATGACCATGCGCGGGGTGCGCAAGCCCGGCGCCAAGACCCTCACCTCGGCCGTGCGCGGCCAGCTGCGCGATCCGGCCACCCGGGCCGAGGCGATGAGCCTCATCATGGCCCGCTGAGGGCCCTCAGGGCATGGTCAGGCCCGGGCGGAGGCGCTCGGGCCCGATCCGTTCTCGTCCTCGTCCTCGGGCAGCTTGCAGACCCGCTCCAGGAAGAACGCGGCCGCCACCACACCCGCGCCGGCCAGCACCGAAGCGCCCGCGTAGATGGCCTGGTCCTGGCGGGCCGGTACGTCGAGCTGCTCCAGGGCCAGGAAGACGCCGACCCCGCCGTACATCCCCGCGATCAGCGCCGCCACCAGTGCGCTCGCCTGGCCGAAAACCACCGCGCGGGCGGCCACCATCGGGTCCACGCCCTTCGCGTCCGGCTCACGCTCCCGCTGGGCGCGCAGCCGGGCCCGTAGCGAGATCGCGGTCGCGAGCAGCACGACCGCGATCAGCGCCAGCACGATCGGCGCCGCCAGCGGAACGCTCGGCAGCGATCCCAGCGTGTCCCACAGCCGGGAGCCCGCCCACGACACCACACCGGCCACGGCGAACAGCCCGACCAGCACCCCGATCCGAAGTTGCCTCACCGAGCGGTCGCCCCTCCACGCATCAATGTCCGGTCAACTGGTCAACGTCTACTGGTCAACGTCTATTCGGGCAGTCGCAGTTCCAGGTCCGTGCGAACCTGTACGCCGTCGTCGCCCACCTCGTCCAGCAGCGCCGAGACGCTGCCGCGGCCGGGGAACTCGGCCTGCGGGTCCACGTCGTTCCACGGCACCAGGACGAAGGCCCGCTGGTGCGCGCGCGGATGCGGCAGAGTGAGCAGCGGATCGTCGGAGACCACGTCCTGGTACGCCACGATGTCCACGTCGATGGTGCGCGGACCCCAGTGCTCGTCCCGCACCCGCTCGAACGCCTCCTCGATGGCGTGGCCGCGCTCCAGCAGTGAGCCCGGCGGCAGCGTGGTCTTCACCAGCACCACCGCGTTGAAGTACGTCGCCTGGGTGCCCGGCTCCACGCCCCACGGCTCGGTCTCGTACACCGGAGAAACGGCCTTGACCCGCAGGCCCGGGGTGTCCTCCAGCGCGTCCACCGCGCCTTGGAGGGTCTCCAGGCGATTGCCCAGATTGCTGCCGAGGGAGATCACTGCCCGTTTGGGGTTGGACAGGGTCACATCGGCGGCGTCCACCTTCTCCACCACGGAGGCGGGAACGGGCTGCACGGTCGGGTCGCTGCTGCTCATACTCGGCTCCGGGTAATGGTGATGGTGACATCGTCGAAGGGAACGGTGATCGGGGCCTGCGGCTTGTGGACGACGACCTCGACCTCGCGCACCACATCATGCTTCAGGCAGGTGTCCGCTATCCGTTCGGCAAGGGTCTCGATGAGCTCGACCGGCTCGCCCCGCACCACGTCCACGACCTCCTCGGCCACCACGCCGTAGTGGACGGTCTTGGTCAGGTCGTCGTCGGCGGCGGCGGGACGGGTGTCCAGGCCGAGCACGAGGTCCACGACGAACGTCTGGCCCTCCTCGCGCTCCTCCGGGAACACGCCGTGGTGCCCACGAGCCCTCAGGCCGCGCAGCGCGACACGATCCACCCGAATCACTCCTGCTGGTCGTCGGTTACGCGGGCACGCCCCGGCCGGTCCGGAACGCACCAGTGACCCCCTGCCGTCGGGCGGGGAACCTCCTCGAATCTACCTGCGAATGTCGGCGGCACATGCCCACGGGGTCGCGGCGGATGCCTCCCACAGCCCCGCGCCACCTTCCCCTACCCGCACCTCGCACGGCTCGAACGGAACCCATTCGAGCCATCACGGGGCCGGGACCAGGGACTCAGCCCGGCATCAGCCGGTCGTCGTCCTCGGGACCCTCCGGGCCCTCGTCGTCACGCTCCGCGAGCACCGGGGAGCCGTGGTGGGACCACACCTTCCAGCCGTCGTCGGTGCGCCGGAACACGTTCGTGGCCACCACCAGCTGGCCGACCAGCGGGCCGAGCTGCCCCTCCTCCTCGGCCGGGGCGCCGCTGAGGATGTTCTCGGTGCAGGTCACCAGCGCGGTGTCGGCCAGCACCGACACCTCGACGTCGGTCAGGAAGAACTGGATGTAGTCGGTGTTCGCCATGATCAGCGCGTACGAACGGAGCACCTCGCCCCGGCCGCGCAGCACCGGCCAGCCCGGGTGCACACAGGACACCTCGGTCTCGGCGGAATCCAGCCAGAGCCGGTCCAGCGCCCCGTGGTCGCCCTGCTCCATGGCCTCGTACAGAGCGGTATTCACCAGCGCCACCCGCTCGCTGTCCGTAAGGGAAGTCACAGCGCTCCCGCCGCGTTCGCCGCGTTCTTGAGATGCGCGGCCTCGATGTACCCGGCCTCGGCCGTCTCGATGGCCCGGGCCACCCGCACCGCGTCCGCGCTCGCCCGCACCTCGTGCACCCGGACCGCCCACGCGCCCTCGCGTGCGGCGATCGCGGTCACCGCCGCGGTCGCGGCGTCCCGCTCCCTGGCGGGCGGCGGAGCGCCGCCGTCGTCGGCCAGGACCCGGCCCAGGAACCGCTTGCGGGAGGCCGCCACCAGCAGCGGACGGCCCAGTTGGCGCAGGGCGGACAGATGCGCGACCAGCGCCAGGTCGTGTTCGGCGTCCTTGGCGAAGCCCAGCCCCGGGTCGAGCACGATCCGCTCGGGGGCGATACCGCCCGCGACGGCCCGGTCCACGCTCGTGCGCAGCTCGGCGACGACCTCGCCGACCACGTCCTCGTACACCGCCCGGTTGTTCATGTCGATCGACTGGCCGCGCCAGTGCATCACCACGAAGGGCACCTCGGCCGCGGCCACCGCCGGCACCATCGCCGGGTCCGCGCGGCCGCCGCTCACATCGTTGACCAGCAGCGCGCCCGCCTCGATCGCCCGCTCGGCGACCGTGGCCCGCATGGTGTCCACGCTGATCGCGGCGCCGGCCGCGGCCAGCTCCCGCACCACCGGGATCACCCGGCGCAGCTCCTCGGCCTCGTCGACGCGCGCCGCGCCCGGCCGGGTCGACTCGCCCCCGACGTCCACCAGGTCGGCTCCGGCCGCGACCAGGTCCAGTCCGTGCTTGACCGCCAGGTCGGTGTCGAACCACTGGCCGCCGTCGGAGAAGGAGTCGGGCGTGACGTTCACCACGCCCATGACCGCACACCGGTCCCATTCCGGCAGTCCGGTCACTCGGCCCCGCTCGCGCAACGTCCTCATGACCTTAAGGCTAGACGTACCGGCAGCCCGGACGGGGGACGCGGGGGGCGGGGTGCCCGCCCAGGTGGTCCGCCCTCAGGCCGCGTGCCTGCTCGGGCGGCGTGCCCGCCCGGACGGCCTGCCCTCGGGGCCGCCCGCGCATCGGGCCGCCTTCATTCAGGCCGCCCGCCCTCAGGCGGCCTGCTCCAGTTCGCGGCGCCGGGCCGGGGCCTGGTGCGCGCAGGGACGCGGCTCGGCGCGCCGCCCGCGGCGCAGCAGCCGGGGCAGCGCCAGGGAGACGAACCCCTCGGCCTGCATCGCGGCCAGCCCGATGCGCGGCAGGTCCCGGGTGTTGCGGAAGACCACGAAGCGCGGCTCCCAGCGCGGCCGGAACTTGGCGTTGAACTTGTACAGCGACTCGATCTGGAACCAGCGGGACAGGAACACCAGCAGCCCCCGCCAGCCGCGCAGCACCGGGCCCGCACCGAGCTTCTCGCCGCGCGCCAGCGCCGAGCGGAACATCGCGAAGTTCAGCGATACGCGGGTGACGCCCAGCGCCGGGGCGGCCTGGAGCGAGGCCACGATCAGCAGCTCGTTCATGCCCGGGTCGGCGCTCCGGTCGCGCCGCATCAGGTCCAGCGACATCCCGTCCGCGCCCCAGGGCACGAAGTGCAGGACGGCCTTCAGGTCTCCGTACGGACCCTCCTCGGCGCCCTCCTCGGCGGCCTTGTGGGCGGTGGCGATCACCGATTCGCCGTCCGCCGGGTCGCCGATCCGGCCCAGCGCCATCGAGAAGCCGCGCTCGGTGTCGGTGCCCCGCCAGTCCTCCGCGGCGCGCCGGACGGTCTCCAGCTCCTCCGCGTCGAGGTCGGCGACGCGCCGCACCCTCGTCTCGTATCCGGCCCGCTCGATGCGCTTGACCATCTGGCGCACGTTGCGCATGGCGCGTCCGGAGAGGGTGAAGTCCGCGACGTCCACGATCGCCTCGTCGCCCAGTTCCAGCGCGTCAAGACCGGTCTCCCGGGTCCACACCTCGCCGCCGGTCTCGCTGCACCCCATCACCGCCGGGGTCCAGGAGTGCGCCCGTGCCTCCTCCATGAACGCGGCGATCGCGCCCGGCCACGCCTCCACGTCGCCGACCGGGTCGCCGCTGGCCAGCATCACGCCGGAGACCACGCGGTAGCAGACGGCGGACTTGCCGCTGGGCGAGAAGATCACCGCCTTGTCGCGGCGGAGCGCGAAGTGGCCGAGCGAGTCACGGCGCCCGTGGGCGGCCAGCAGCTCCCGCAGCCGCTCCTCGTCGGACGCGGTCAGCCGGGCGGCCGGGTGCTCGGGGCGGAAGGCGAGGTACGCGGTGGTGGCGACGGTCAGCAGGCCGAGCGCGCCCAGCGAGTAGCCGACCGTGTAGTCCGCGCCGTCGCGGTAGCCGACCGGCCCCTCGAAGCCGAACAGCCCCCACAGCACGTGCTCCAGCTGCGCCGCCAGCGACGGCGCGCCCTCGATGGTGTCCGGGTGCGACCGCACGATGAGCATCCCGACCCCGACGCTCACCGCGCCCATGACCACGAAGTTGGCCAGCGCCATCCAGCGGCTGCGCGGGTCGGGCAGCGCGGCGAATTCGCGGCGGTAGTGCAGCAGCACGACCATCAGGACGAGCGAGAAGACGGTGCCCAGGACCGAGTGCCGGTACAGCAGCTGGGCCGCCGCCCCGACCGGCAGCAGCGCCACCGCCGCCACCCAGGCGCGGCGCTTACGCCGCTTCAGGCCGTGCGCCAGCATCAGCAGCAGCAGCCCGACCACGATCGACGCCGCGGCGGCCAGGGAGCTGACCGCGCCGGGCAGCAGCTCCGCCAGCGCGTGCACCTTGCTGTGCCGCAGCCGCGGAAAAACGATGTCCACGAGCCCGATCACCGTGCAGGCCGTGCCGACGGCGGTGGGGATCGTCTCCGGACGCGGCCCGCGCAGCACGCGCCGTATCCGGTTGGGAACCCCTCCGGACTTTTCGGCATCTGGACTGTCAGACATTCGCATTCCCGTCGCTTCGGTCAAAGGATCTTTGGTTCTCTGACGCAGCTTCCGCACGATTTGCGTCTATCTAGATGCAGTTCGAGGCGGCGGGGTTCCGCCCCCGGCTCCCGCCGGGGGCGTCCCCGCGGCACGGACGACCGCCGCCCGGCAGAAAGATAGTGATGGGTCTCACGAGCAACAACGTCGTGATCATGGCTGTCGTCGCGGCGCTGCTGCTGTTCACGGCCACGATATGGCTGTGGCCGCGGCTGGCCGGACGCGGGGTGACCGCCGTGGTCGGCCGGGTCGGCATGCTAGCGGCTACCCAGGTGGCGGTGTTCGCGGCTTTTGGATTGTTCGCCAATCAGTCTTTCGGTTTTTACGGATCGTGGGCCGACCTGTTCGGGGCGGAGAACGAGATGGGGGTGGTGGTCGACCACGACACCCCCGGCGGCCGGGTGAAGGTCACCGAGAGCCGCAAGCTCAACGTCTCCGGCGGCTCGTCGCCGGAGACCGGCGGGCGCATCGACAAGGTCACCTTCCGGGGGCAGGTCTCGCGGATCGCGAGCCCCGCGTACGTCTATCTGCCGCCGGAGTACTTCCAGCCACGGTACTCCGAGCGCCGGTTTCCGGCGGCCCTCGTGCTGACCGGCTACCCGGGTACCACCGAGGCCCTCATCAATGGCCTGAAATACCCCCAGAAGTCCCAGAAGCTGGTCAAAGAGGGAAGGATGCAGCCGACCATCCTGGTCATGATGCGGCCGACGGTGGCGCCGCCCCGGGATACGGAGTGCATGGACGTCCCCGGCGGGCCGCAGACCGAGACCTTCTTCACCGAGGACGTGCCGAAGGCCGTCTCCGAGCACTACCGGGCGGGCACGCAGGCCCGCAGCTGGGGTGTCATCGGCAACTCCACCGGCGGCTACTGCGCCCTGAAGATGGCGATGCGCCACCCCGACGCGTTCTCCACCGCCGTCGGACTGTCCCCTTACTACAAGGCACCCATCGACCCGACCACGGGCGATCTCTTCGGCGGCAGCCGGCAGCTGGAGCGCGAGAACGACCTCATGTGGCGCCTCGGCCACAAGCCCGCCCCGCCGGTCTCGCTGCTGGTGAGCAGCAGCGAGCGCGGCGAGAAGAACTACCGGGCGACGATGCGGTTCGTGGCGAAGGTGCAGGATCTCAACCGCCGGGGCGAGCCGATCCGCATCTCGTCGATGATCCTCGGGACCGGGGGCCACAACTTCAACACCTGGAAGCGCGAGGTGTCCCCCGCCCTGGAATGGATGAGCACCCGCCTCCACGCCGACTGACCCGTCCGCTATGCGGCTCCGCCCCGTGGCGGGGCTCCGCCCCGGACCCCGACGCGGGGTGCGACCCCGTACGCGCTCCGCGGACCGGCGCCCCGCCGCCCGCACTTGGGCGGGGGGTCCGGGGCGGAGCCCCGTATCGGGTGGGGTCCGGGGCTTGCCCCGGTTTCGGGGAGGGGCGGGGTGGGGGAATTGACCCGCCCGACGGGGTGCAGGCGACCGCGGACCGGGGCCGGGGTGGGGGCTCAGGTGTCGGTTACCGTCTGGAGGTTTACGTCGCCGCGGGCGATTCCGCCCGCGTCCGCGTCGATCGAGCGGCGCAGCGCCTCGTGCAGGCGGCCCGGGGTGAGGACGCCGAGGAAAGCGTTCGCCGTCCAGGACGGCGATCCACCCCGCGTCGTGCTGGAGCATCGTGCTGAACGCCTGCTTGAGCGGCGCCCCCACCGGCAGCCACGCCTCCATCCGGCGGGCGTGATCCCGTACCGTCCCGTCCTGCCCGTCGGCCGCGTCCGCCGGGATCCAGCCGTGGAGATGGTCCGCGTCGTCCAGGACGACGGCCCACCGGGCGCCGTCCGGGGCCAGGCGGGCGGCCGCCTTGGCGAGCGGGTCGTCGAGGTGGACGACGGGCGGCTGCCAGAGGTCGCCGGGTTCGATGGGGGTGACCGAGAGCCGCTTGAGGCCCCGGTCGGCGCCGACGAAGTCGGCCACGTACGGCGAGGCGGGCGCGCCCAGCACGGCCGCCGGGGTGTCGAACTGTTCGATGCGCCCGGATCCGTACACCGCGATGCGGTCGCCGAGCCGCACCGCCTCCTCGATGTCGTGCGTCACGAAAAGCACGGTCTTTCGCACTTGCGACTGAAGCCGCAGGAATTCCGTCTGGAGATGTTCGCGGACGACCGGGTCGACGGCCCCGAACGGTTCGTCCATCAGCAGCACCGGAGGGTCGGCCGCCAGCGCCCGGGCCACCCCGACCCGCTGCCGCTGGCCGCCGGAGAGCTGGTCCGGATAGCGGTCGCCATATACGGACGGATCGAGTCCGACCAGATCGAGCAGCTCGGCGGCCCGGTCCCGCCCCTTCCTCCGCTGCCACCCCAGCAGATGCGGCACGGTCGCGGTGTTCTCCAGCACGGTCTTGTGCGGGAAGAGACCGACCTGCTGAATGACGTAGCCGATACGGCGGCGCAGCGCGACCGGATCCGTCTCGGCGATGTCCTCGTCCTCCACCAGAATCCGGCCTGAGGACGGCTCGATGAGCCGGTTGACCATTTTCATCGTGGTGGTCTTGCCACACCCCGAGGGCCCGACGAGCGTGACCAGCTCCCCCTCCGCGACCTCGAAGGACAGGTCGTCCACGGCGGTCGTGCCGTCGGCGTAGCGCTTGGTGACATGCTCGAAACGGATCATGGCTCCCCATTGTTGCCGCATTCGTGGCAGACATTGTTGCTGTTGTGTGGCGATCGGACGAGATTGTCATCTCCCGGGGATAGGGTCACCCAGGAATTGGACGACCACGTGCCCGGGGGAGGTGAGCGTATGGCGGACCAGAACTGTCTGATCAGTAACGATTGGATTTGCGGCGAGTATGTGCGCACGCGCGGTCAGGAGCTGACGGACGCGACGCTTCAGCATGTCGGGATCACTCTCGCGTCGGTCGCGATCGGCCTCGTGATCGCCTTTCCGCTCGCGCTGCTGGCCCGCCGCCGGCAGGGCGTGGCGGGCCCGGTGCTCGGGATGACCACGATCCTCTACACGGTGCCGTCGCTCGCGATGTTCTCGCTGCTGCTGCCGGTCTTCGGGGTGTCCCAGGCGGTCGTCGTCACGGGCCTGGTGCTCTATTCGCTGACCATCCTGGTGCGCAACATCATGGCGGGCCTCGCCTCCGTGCCGGAGGACGCCCGGGAGGCCGCGCGCGGTATGGGGTACGGGCCGCTGCGGCTGCTCCTCGGCGTCGAGTTGCCGCTCGCGCTGCCCGCTTTGATGGCCGGGCTGCGCATCACCACGGTCTCCACCGTCTCGCTCACCACGGTCGGCGCGATCATCGGTTACGGCGGGCTCGGCAACCTCATCTACGAGGGCATGCACAGCTTCTTCAAGGCGCAGGTGCTGACCGCCTCGGTGCTGTGCGTGGCGCTGGCGGTCGTGGCGGATCTGCTGCTGCTCGGCGTCCAGCGGGTGCTGACGCCCTGGGCGCGCAAGAGGAGGAGGGCCTGATGGGCGTCATCGGCGAGGCGTGGAACTGGCTGGCCACCGGGTCGCACTGGTCGGGTGGGGACGGGGTGTGGCACCGGCTCGGCCAGCATCTGTTCCTGACGTTCGTCTGTCTGGCGATCTCGTGCGCCGTCGCGCTGCCGGTGGCCGTCCTGCTCGGCCACATCGGCAAGGGCGGCGCGATCGCGGTCAACATCTCCAACGCGGGCCGGGCGGTGCCCACCTTCGCCGTGCTGGTGCTGCTGCTCCTCAGCCCGCTGGGCTCGCACGGCCAGTGGCCCACGATCATCGCGCTGGTGCTGTTCGCCATCCCGCCGCTGCTCACCAACGCGTACGTCGGGGTGAGCGAGGCGGACCGGGAGGTCGTGGAGGCGGCGCGGGGCATGGGGATGACGGGTGGCCAGCTGATCCGCCGGGTCGAACTGCCCCTCGCGTTCCCGCTGATCATGACGGGCGTGCGGACCGCCGCGGTGCAGGTGGTGGCCACCGCGACGCTGGCGGCGCTGCCCGGCGGCGGCGGGCTCGGCCGGATCATCACGGCGGGCTTCCGGCTCACCGATACGCCCCAGGTGGTGGCCGGGGCGGTGCTGGTCGCTGCGCTCGCGCTGCTGGTCGAGGGCGTGTTCGTGGTGCTGGGGCTGGCGCTGGACCCGATGCGGCGGAAGACGGGGCGGCGGTCGGCCGCGTTCCGCCGCCCGCCCGCCGACCAGGCGCCCAAGGCGCCCGCGCTGACGTCGTAACGCTCGCGACGGGCTCGCAACGTACATATCTATGGATGGGGAACCCATGAGCAAGTTCTTGAGAGTGGCGGGGGCGGCGGCGAGCGCCGTGGCGCTGGCGGTCGGCGCGACCGCGTGCGGCGGCGAGAGCCTGGAGAAGTCCGGCGGGGGCGACGGCTCCGGCAAGCCCGGCAAGGAGGGCTCGCTGGTGATCGGGACCGCCTCCTTCGCCGAGTCGAAGATCCTCGCGGAGCTGTACGCGGGACTGCTGGAGAACGCCGGTTACTCGACCTCGCTCAAGACGGTGGACACCCGCGAACTGTATGAACCGGCCCTGGAGAAGGGCCAGATGGATGTCGTACCGGAGTACGCGGCGACGCTCGCCGAATTCCTCAACCAGAAGAAGAACGGGCCGAATGCCGAGCCCGTGGCCTCCTCCGACGCGGACGACACGGTGAAGGCGCTGAAGAAGCTCGCCGAGCCGCGCGGGCTGAAGGTGCTCGACGTCGGCAAGGCGGTCGACCAGAACGCCTTCGCGGTGACCCGGAAGTTCGCCGAGGAGCACGACCTCAAGACGCTCTCCGATCTGGGGAAGTCCGGGCAGAAGGTCAAGCTGGCGGCGGGCGACGAATGCCCGAAGCGGCCGTTCTGTCAGCCCGGTCTGGAGAAGCGCTACGGCATCGACATCGCGGGCATCGACCCGCTGGACATCGGCAGCGTGCAGGCCAAGCAGGCGGTCAAGGACGGCAAGGACCAGATGGTCCTGACCACCACCACGGACGCCACGCTCGACCAGTTCGGACTTGTCCTGCTCGACGACGATAAAAATCTCCAGAATGCCGACAACGTACTTCCCGTCGTGAATGCGAAGTCCGCCGGTTCATCCAAGATCGAAAACGCGCTGAACAAGCTCGGCCGCGTGCTCACCACGGCCGATCTCACCGAACTCAACAAGAAAGTTGACGCCGAGCGGCTCAAGCCCGCCGATGTCGCGGCCGACTACCTCAAGGAGAAGGGTCTCGTGAAGTAGTTTGCCAACGGATTGACAACGGATGTGGCCTGCCGACCCCCCAAACCGGTGGTACGCACGGTAAGTTTCGGCCCATGCCACGTGGACGCCACCGCCAATCCCCACCCCTGCACAGGCTACTTCCCCCTCTGTCGGTTGCAGCCGCGTCAATAACCTGCGCCGCCGGTGCCTGGCTGGTCGGCGATACGGTTGTGATCCGTGGACTCGCCGCGACCGCGGCCACCGCCGCGGTCGTCGGCTCGGTCCTGACGCGCCGTTGGGACCGCGCGGCCGGCCGCCGGGTCGCGGAGGCCGCGAGTGAGACCGCCCGCCAGGAGATGAAGTACGAGGAGCGGATCGCGGAGCTGGAGGCCGACGCGGAGAAGGCCGCCGAGCTGCGCACCGCGCTCAACACCCGGCTCCGCGCCAAGCGGGCCGAACTCGCCCGGCTGCGCAACGAGCACGCCGAGCTGCTCCGCCGCTACGCTACGGCCGAGACCGAGCGCGCCAGCGCCCTGGAGGGGCGCCGCAGGCTCGCCCTGGAGGCCGCGGTTCCGTCGAAGGAGCTGACCGCGGGGGAGCCGTCCGGCGAGACCGCCGCGGACGCCGAGTCGGCCGAGTCCGCGGAATCCGCCGGCGACGGTCTCGACCTCAGCGCGTACGCACGCGCCGACGAGGCGCTGAGCCGTCTCGTCGCCAGCGCGCGCCAGCAGCGGGAGCGAGCCGAAGCGGAATCGCGTGCCCTGGCGGCTGAGCAGGAGAAGGCCGACGCCGAGGCCAGGGAGCAGGAGAAAGCGGAAGCGACGGACAGCAAGGCCAGGAGAACGGCCGCGGACCCGGACGAGGACGGTGCAGCCGTCCCGGGGAAGCGCCCGGCGGCCGACGAGCGTGACGGCCCGGGCAGCTCCCCGGTGCCGCCTCCGCACGCCCGTACGGCCGCCTCCGCCGTGGTGCCGTATGCCGCGGCACGCCGGGCCGCCTCCCGTTCGGAGAGCGGCTTCGACTACTTCGGCACCCAGAAGAACCCGCCGAAGCAGCAGGAGCCCGAGCCGGAGGCCGAGGAGGACCTCGCCGATGTGATCGGCGCGGAGACCCTCGCCGAGACCCGCAAGGGTGAAGTGGGCGAGGTCATCGACCTGACCGCGCACGAGGAGAACGAGCCCGCCGGGATCGAGGAGCTGCGCAGCGCGATCTCGTAGGGCCTGATGCTCGACGTCTACTTGTCGATGTCGCCGACGACGAAGAACAGCGATCCCAGGATCGCCACCATGTCGGCGACGAGCGTGCCCGGCAGAAGCTCCGTGAGCGCCTGGATGTTGTTGAACGAGGCCGAGCGGAGCTTCAGCCGGTACGGCGTCTTCTCGCCCTTGGAGACGAGGTAGTAGCCGTTGAGGCCCAGCGGATTCTCGGTCCACGCGTAGGTGTGGCCCTCGGGGGCCTTGAGCACCTTCGGCAGCCGCTGGTTGATCGGCCCCGGCGGAAGCTCGGCGATCCGGTCCAGACAGGCGTCGGCGAGCGCCAGGGAGTTGTGCGTCTGCTCCAGCAGGCATTCGAAGCGGGCGAGGCAGTCGCCCTCCTCGCGCACGACGACCTTGAGGGTGTCCTGGAGGTCTCCGTACGCCAGATACGGCTCGTCGCGCCGCAGATCGAAGTCCACACCCGAGGCGCGGGCGATGGGGCCGCTGACCCCGTAGGCGTGCACGGCCTTCGCGGACAGGTTGCCCACCCCGCGGGTGCGCCCCCGGAAGATCTCGTTGCCGAGCACGAGCCCGTCGTACACGTCCATCCGCGACCGCACCTCGGCCACCGCCGCACGGGCCCGGCCGAGCCAGCCCGCGGGCAGGTCCTCCTTGAGCCCGCCGACCCGGTTGAACATGTAGTGCATCCGGCCGCCGGAGATCTCCTCCATCACGTGCTGGAGGTCCTCGCGCTCCCGGAACGCGTGGAAGATCGGCGTGATGCCGCCCAGCTCCAGGGGGTACGACCCGAGGAACATCAGGTGGTTCAGCACCCGGTTCAGCTCGGCCAGCAGCGTACGCACCCATACGGCGCGCTCCGGGACCTCCATCCCGAGCATCCGCTCGACGGCGAGGACGACGCCCAGCTCGTTGGAGAAGGCGGACAGCCAGTCGTGGCGGTTGGCGAGCATGATGATCTGGCGGTAGTCGCGCGCCTCGAACAGCTTCTCGGCGCCGCGGTGCATGTACCCGATCACCGGCTCCGCGTGCTGGACGCGTTCCCCGTCGACCACCAGCCGGAGCCGCAGCACGCCGTGGGTGGACGGGTGCTGCGGGCCGATGTTCAGCACCATGTCGGTGCTTTCCGCCGCGCCGCCGATGCCGACTGTCGTCTCCGTCATGGGAACAGTTTGTCTCGACACCCGCCCCGTCCAGAAACCGGGTCCAGCCCATGGACCAGCGCCAGGCCCCTGGACCTGCCCTAGGGCAGGAGGGACCCGTACGGCAGGCCCACCGGCCGGGCCAGCCACCCGAAGCCGCCCAGGCCCGCCGGGTCCAGCAGCTCCGCAGCCTCGCCCGCCGCGCTCAGGGCCCGTACGTAGGCGGCCGGGTCCTTCGAGGCCAGGGCGAGCGGCGGGCGGCCCCCGTCGAGACCCAGGTGGCGCAGCGCGTCGCGCTGGGGCACCAGACGGGCGTCCGTCCCGGCCGCGCACGCGTCCAGCGCCACGTGCGCCGTGAGATCGCAGGTGCCGTCCGGGACCGGCCGCACCTCGCGCCCGTCCCGGAAGCCGGTCAGGGTGCCGAAGGGCGGCCGGGCGGCGCGTTCGTGGCCGTAGTCCACGGCGACCGCGAGCCCGGCCCCCACGCACCGCACGGCCTCCGTCCAGGCGGCGTCGCGCGGCCGCCCGATCTCGGCCCGCAGCCCCGGCTCGGCGCCCGCCAGCGGCCACCACCGGGCCAGCCACTCCGCGTCCTCGCCGGTCACCTCGGCGCCCAGCCGTTCGGCGCCGTCGGCCGCCGAGACCTCGACCCGGCGCGGGACGCCGTCCGCGTCCGTCTCGGCGATGTCGACGGGGACGTTGTCCAGCCACTCGTTGGCGAACAGCAGCCCCGTGAACCCCTCCGGCACCGTCTCCCGCCACTCCACCCGCGCGTCGGCCCCGTCCGGCCGCGCCGCCCGCTCGACCGCGTACGGCCGCAGCCGCGCGGCCAGCCCGTGCGGCTGACCGGCGGCCGCCGCCAGCACCCCGGTCAGCAGTTCGCCGCGCCCCGCGCCCAGGTCCACCAGCGCCAGCTCCGGCGGCCGCCCCAGCGCCTCGTCCACCCGCCGCAGCAGCTCCGTGACCGCCCGCGCGTACAGCGGTGAGGCATGCACCGACGTGCGGAAGTGACCGGCCGGTCCCTCCGCCCGCCGGAAGAAGCCGTCCGTCCCGTACAGCGCCCGTTCGGTGGCTTCCCGCCACCCGCACCATTCCTGCTGTTCACTCGCCACGTCCCCACGCTAAAGCGGAGCCGTATCCACCTTGGGGAGTAGGGAGGGGCGATACGGATCGCCCCTCGGGCTGACCCGCCCGGGCGTCCGCACTGCCTACTCTGGGTGACGTGCAGCGCCTCTACGACTTCCTCCGCAGCCATCCGACAGGGGTGGACACCTTCTGGGGCGTCCTCCTCTTCGGCTGCGGTCTCCTGTGGTTCGTACAGGCGACCCCGGGCTATGAGCCACCGCTCGCGGCCGTGCCGATCACGCTGGCGCTGTGCGCGGCCGTCGCGCTGCGGCGCCGCGCCCCCGCGGCGATGCTGTGGCTGGCCATCGCGTGCGGCCTCGGCCAGCTCGCGCTGGACGTCAGGATCAACATCGTCGACTTCGCGATGCTGGTGATCGTCTACACCGTCGCGTGCACCGGCGGACGGCGCACCTCCCGGCTGGCCCTGGGCGCCGCGATCTGCGCACCGTCGCTCGCCACCCTCCGCTGGCCCACCGAGCACGAGTCCTCGGGGGAGGCCGCCGTCTCGACGGTCTTCGTCACCATCCCCTTCGTCCTGGCCTGGGTGCTCGGCGACTCGATCCGCACCCGCCGCGCCTACTACGCCCAGCTGGAGGAGCGCGCCTCCCGGCTGGAGAAGGAGCGCGAGGCGCAGTCGAAGGTCGCGGTCGCCGCCGAACGCGCCCGGATCGCGCGCGAACTGCACGATGTCGTCGCGCACAACGTGTCGGTGATGGTCGTTCAGGCGGACGGCGCCGCGTACGTCCTCGACGCCTCCCCGGACCAGGCCCGGCAGGCGCTGGAAACGATCTCCGGCACCGGCCGCCAGGCCCTCGCCGAGATGCGGCGGCTGCTGGGCGTGCTGCGCACCGGGGAGCCGGGGGAGGCCAGCGACTACGTCCCGCAGCCGGACGTCGAGCAGATCGACGAACTGGTCGAGCAGGCGCGCGGATCCGGACTCCCGGTGGACTTCAAGGTCGTCGGCAGCCCGCGCCAGCTGCCCAGCGGTGTGGAGCTGACCGCGTACCGCATCGTGCAGGAAGCGCTCACCAACACCCGTAAGCACGGCGGCCCCGACGTCGGCGCCAACGTCCGCATCACCTACTTCGACGACGGGCTCGGCCTGCTGGTCGAGGACGACGGCCGGGGCGCCCAGCGGGAGTTGTACGAGGACGGCGGCGCCGACGGCAGCGGCCACGGGCTGATCGGGATGCGCGAGCGCGTCGGCATGGTGGGTGGCACGCTCGACGCGGGCCCGCGCCCGGGCGGCGGCTTCCGCATCAGCGCGCTGCTGCCGCTGAAACCAACGGGGTGAGCCGCGGACAGCGGCGCGTACGTATGGGGTGAGCGCCGCACGGAGCGCGCGCCGAGGAAGCCGAGGGAAGGGACCGACCGGATGTCGATCCGCGTCATGCTCGTCGATGACCAGGTGCTGCTGCGCACCGGTTTCCGCATGGTGCTCGCCGCCCAGCCCGACATGGAGGTCGTCGCCGAGGCGGGCGACGGGCTGGAAGCGCTGGAAGCGGTGCGCTCCGCCGAGGTGGACGTCGTCCTGATGGACGTCAGAATGCCGAAGCTGGACGGGGTGGAGGCGACCCGGCGCATCTGCGAACAAGAAGGATCACCCCGCGTACTGATCCTGACCACCTTCGACCTGGACGAGTACGCCTTCTCCGCCCTCAAGGCGGGCGCGAGCGGCTTCATGCTCAAGGACGTGCCGCCGGGCGAACTGCTCACCGCGATCCGCGCCGTCCACAGCGGCGACGCGGTCGTCGCCCCCAGCACCACGCGCCGACTCCTGAACCGCTTCGCCCCGATGCTCCCGGGCACGGCGGGCGGCGGCATCGGCGGCCGCTCCGGCGCGGCGGGCCGCCCCGAGCTGGAACGGCTCACCGAGCGCGAGCGCGAGGTGATGATGCTCGTCGCCCAGGGCCTGTCGAACGGCGAGATCGCGGGCCGCCTGGTGCTGTCCGAGGCGACCGTGAAGACCCATGTGGGCCGCATCCTCACCAAGCTGGAACTCCGCGACCGGGTGCAGGTGGTGGTGATGGCCTACGAAACCGGCCTGGTCCGCGCAGGCGGCCCACCCCGCTGATCACCGGGGTCCACCACCCAGCCTCTCCGGCGTTCGAGGAGCGGGG
>NZ_GG657754.1:5720344-5721397 GCF_000158915.1 Streptomyces himastatinicus ATCC 53653
CCCCCCCCCCGCGCGGCGGAGCCGCATATCGATGCTGCGGGGAGGGGCGGGGTGGGGGAAGGACCCCGCCGGCCCTACCGCAGGACGCCCTCCAGGAAGTCGCTCCCCAGGCGCGCCACCGTCGCCAACTCCAGCTGGTGCAGCACGTACCGCCCGCGCCGCCGGGTGTGCAGGAGCCCGGCCTTCTTCAGGACGGCGATGTGCCGGGAGACCTCCGGCGGCGTGATGGCGTACGCCTCGGCCAGTTCGCCCGTGGTGTGCGGCCCCCGGGCCAGCGTGCGGCAGATGCGCATCCGCATCGGGTGGGCGAGAGCCTCCAGGCGCTGCTGGACGAGTTGCAGGGCGGCGGGCGGGGCGAGTTCGGGCCCGGCGACGGGGTACTGGATCACCGGAGGCCAGCCCGGCGCGTGCACCAGCAGCAGATGCGGCCAGCCGAAGGTCGTCGGGATGAGGGTCAGCCCGCTGCCGTGCGCCGTCGTACGCCCCGCCGCCAGCTTGTCGACCAGGACGCGCGTCCGCCCGTCCGCACCCTGCTCCAGCGACAGCGCGGCCGAGGTCGCCGTCAGCGCCTCCGCGAGACCCTTGCGCTGGAGCAGCTCGCCCTTGTGGCGGGCGTCGGCGGCCAGTTGGACCCGCACCCGCTGCCAGGTGTCCGCGAAGAACACCTGATGGCAGTCCTCCAGCAGGCGCCGCAGCCACACCCGCAGCCCGTCCGGGTCCACCAGCATGCGGTCCACGAAAGCCAGTTGCCGCGGCCCGCGGGCCCGGGCCATGTCCCGGACCCGGTCCCGCTCGTCCCGGTCGACCAGCGGCGACCGCGTCGGCCGGTCGTACGAGGCGGAGCAGCTGATCTCGAACGCGGCCGCCACGAACGCCTCGTCGTCGATCCGGTCCAGCGCGTCCAGCTCCTCCGCGAGCGTCGCCCCGGGGGCGGACGGCAGCAGCAGGTCGGAGCGGGCCGTGCCCCACAGGAAGTCCGCCTCGCACAGCCGGTCGGCGAGATCCGGCTTGAGGGAGGCGGCGGTCGCGGTGGCCCAGCCGTGGTGCCCGGGA
>NZ_GG657754.1:5721904-5726167 GCF_000158915.1 Streptomyces himastatinicus ATCC 53653
TGGTGCGGCAGCCCGTGCCGCGCCCCGACCCCATTTGACGGCGATCGTCAATCGAGGTGACGGGCGGCGGCGGGTGGTCCGACGCTCCTTTCATGTCCGTCACTCAGCAGTACGCACTCGACCTGTACCGGGCCGCCCAGCGTGGCGAGCCCGCCCCGCCCGCCCCCGGCCGGGACGACTGGCGCACCGTCCGGGAGCTGCGCGAGTACCGCGACTTCCAGGCCGTGATCGAGGAACGCCCGGCCCGGCGTCGCCGCAGGGCCGTCCTGCGGGCGCTGCGAGCCGCAGCGGCGGTCGCGGCCCGCCCCGTACGAGCCGTACGCCCCGCACGCTCCGTACGGGCCGCACAGCAGGTGTCCACCGGGCCGGGCGGGGACGCCCCCGCCCGCCCGGTCACGGACCCGTCCTCATGCCCGACCACCGGCTGACCCCGCCGGGCCGCCGGGCCGCGCCCGGCCCGCGGCCGACGTGCCGAGCAGCGTGCGGCACGCAGTGCGCGCCTGCTCCCTGCTGGCGCCGCAGCTCCGGCAAGCGCGGGCCCGCCCGCCGCGTGCCCGGCTGTCAGCCGTCGCCTTCGCCGTCCTCGGCCAGCACCGCCCGCACCCGCGTCAGGAACGCGGCGACCGCCTCGGTCACCTCCTCCGCCGTCCAGTCCAGCGCGGGCGCGGCCACCGTCACCTCGGACACGGCCAGACCGGGCGGCCCCGGCTCCCACCAGCGCCGGAACAGCGTGGTGCGGGTCTCCTCGGCCAGCCGTATCCCCGCCTCGTCCAGCACCCGCGCCGGATACGGCAGCCACACCTGGAACTGATGGGTGTGCGGCACCTCCGGGTGCACCCGGGACCAGGCCACCCCGGCCGCCGTGAACGCCTCGCGCATCGCCCGCGCCACGACCGCCGCATGGGCCACGTACGACGGCAGCCGCGGCAGTTCGCGGTCCAGACCGGCCAGGGCGGCGAGCGCCGTGGGCCACTGCTGGAACACCTGGCCGCCGTACCGGTGGCGCCATGCCGCCGCCTCCGCGATCAGCGTCTCCGGGCCCGCCAGCGCGGCCCCCGCGATGCCGCCGAGCGACTTGTAGAAGGACACGTACACCGTGTCCGCGAGGGCGGCGATCTCCGGGAGCCCGCGCCCGAAGTGGGTGGTGCTCTCCCACAGCCGGGCCCCGTCGAAGTGGACCACCGCCTCCCGCTCCCGGGCGGCCTCCACGACGGCGACCAGGTCGTCCCACTCCGGCAGCACGAAGCCCGCGTCGCGCAGCGGCAGTTCGAGGGCGAGCGTGCCGAAGGGCTCGTCCAGGTCGCGGATCTCGTCGGCGGTGGGCAGCCGTGGCTCGGTGGTCGGCCGCACCGCGCGCAGCCCGCTCACCGTCAGATACGCGTCCCGCTCGTGCACCTCCAGATGGGCCAGCGGATGGACGGCCACCACCGGGTTGCCGGTGCGCCCGGCCCAGGCGCGCAGCGCGACCTGCTGGGCCATGGTGCCGGTGGGGAAGAAGGCCGCGGCCTCCATGCCGAGCAGGTCGGCGACCCGCCGCTCCAGCCTTTCGACCACCCCGTCCCCGTACACGTCCACCCAGTCGTCGAGGGCGCCGTCGAGGTCCGGGGCGGCGGCGGTCAGGGCCGCAAGACCCTCGCCGATCCGCTGCTCCACCGGGCCCCGCACCAGGGCCCGCTCGGAGCCGCGCCAGGCCGCGAGTCTGCGCTCCCGCGCGGCCTGGTCCGCCCCCTCCAGCTCGTCCACCACACCCACCTCATCCGCCACGTCCACCACATCCCCCTGGTCCGCCATGACCCGATGATGACGCACGAGCAGGGCACCCCCGGAGTTATCCACAGGCCGCGTTGTCAGTCGCGTCGTCCAGCCGCGTTGCCCAGCTGCGTTATCCACAGGCGCGGGGACGCGCCCCGGCCCGAGCGGAGCACTCGCGTAGCATGGCGGGGAATCGTCCGGTACCCCCTGAGGACTGGAACGGAAGGCCGCAGTCGCGTGAACGCACATCCACTTCCCGAGCCGCGGGACCGCCCGGCCCGGCTCACCGTCGGCGTCGTCGGCGCCGGTCGCGTCGGCCCGGCGCTCGCCGCCTCGCTGCGGCTGGCCGGGCACCGGCCCGTCGCCGCTTCCGGCGTCTCCGATGCCTCCGTGAGCAGGGCGGCCGCCCTGCTCCCCGAGGTTCCGATCGTCCCGCCCGCCGAGGTGCTGGCGCGGGCCGAGCTGGTGCTGCTCACCGTCCCCGACGACGCCCTGCCCGAGCTGGTCACGGGCCTCGCCGAGACCGGTGCGGTGCGCCCCGGCCAGCTGCTGGTGCACACCTCCGGCCGCTATGGCACCGCCGTGCTGGAGCCCGCCCTGCGGGCCGGTGCGCTGCCGCTCGCGCTGCACCCCGTGATGACCTTCACCGGCACCCCGGTCGACGTCCAGCGGCTCGCGGGCTGCTCCTTCGGCGTCACCGCGCCCGAGGAGCTGCGGCTGGCGGCCGAGGCGCTGGTCATCGAGATGGGCGGCGAGCCCGAGTGGGTCGCGGAGGAGTCCCGTCCGCTGTATCACGCGGCCCTCGCCATCGGCGCCAACCACCTGGTCACCCTGGTCGCCCAGGCCATGGAGCTGCTGCGCGCGTCCGGGGTCGAGGCGCCCGACCGGATGCTCGGCCCGCTGCTCGGCGCCGCCCTCGACAACTCGCTGCGCAGCGGCGACGCCGCGCTCACCGGTCCGGTCGCGCGCGGCGACGCCGGCACGGTCGCCGCCCATGTCCAGGAGCTGCGGCGGCACGCTCCGCAGGCCGTCGCCGGATACCTCGCGATGGCCCGTGCCACGGCGGACCGGGCGCTCGCGCACGGGATGCTCAAGCCGGAGCTGGCGGAGAACCTGCTGGGCGTTCTGTCGGATGTCTCGGATGCCCGGGGCCGGGGAGGAGCGGGATCGTGAGCCCGAAGCTGTGGACCAAGCCGAACCCCGGTGAGCCGGACGTCGAGCTGTTCGCGCGCCGCGCGGACTTCGACGCGGCGCTGGCGCACTTCGCCGCGCCGGGGCGTACGGCCGTCGTCATGACCATGGGCGCGCTGCACGACGGGCACGCCTCGCTGATCCGCGCCGCGCGCGCCCGGGTCGGCGCCAAGGGCCTCGTCACCGTCACGGTCTTCGTCAACCCGCTCCAGTTCGGCGCGGGCGAGGACCTGGACCGCTATCCGCGCACGCTCGACGCCGACCTGGAGGTCGCGGCCGCCGCCGGTGCGGACATCGTCTTCGCCCCCTCCGCCGAGGAGGTGTACGGCAGCGGCGAGCCGCGGATACGGATGTCCGCCGGGGCCATGGGCGAGGGCTACGAGGGCGCCTCCCGGCCCGGCCACTTCGACGGGGTGCTCACCGTCGTCGCCAAGCTGCTCCACCTCACCCGCCCGGACTTCGCCTTCTTCGGCGAGAAGGACGCGCAGCAGCTCGTGCTGGTCCGCCGGATGGTGCACGACCTGGACTTCCCGATGGAGATCGTCGGCGTCCCCACGGTCCGGGAGGGCGACGGGCTCGCCCTCTCCAGCCGTAACCGCTACCTGTCCGAGCAGGAGCGGGACACCGCGCTGGCCCTGTCCCGGGCGCTGTTCGCTGGGCGGGACGCGGGGCTGGCGGCGGCGCGATCCGCCGGGAGCCCCGGGAGCCCCGGGGGCGGGGACACCGGCGGGCTCGTCCGGGTCGGCTCGCCCGGCGCGGTGCGGGCCGCGGCGCGCGCGGTGCTGGCGGAGGCGGCCCGGCTCGAACCCCCGCTCGTCCTCGACTACCTGGACGTGATCGACCCGGAGAGCTTCACCGAGGCGCCCGAGGACCACACCGGCGAAGCCGTGCTGGCCGTCGCCGCCAAGGTCGGCTCCACGCGGCTGATCGACAACATCCGGCTGTGGTTCGGAGCGGGCCGGTGAGCGGGCGGATGAGCCAATCGATGAACGAGCCGACGAACGAGCCGGATGAGCCGATGAACGAGCAGCAGCACGGGTCGACAACACCGCCCACCGCCCTGCGCGCCCCCGCGCCCGGCTGGGCCACCGAGGCCGACGTCGTGGTCGTCGGCTCGGGCGTCGCGGGCCTGACCGTGGCGCTGCGCTGCGCCGCCGCCGGGGCGAAGGTCACCGTCGTCACCAAGGCCCGCCTCGACGACGGCTCCACGCGCTGGGCCCAGGGCGGCATAGCCGCCGCCCTCGGCGAGGGCGACACCCCAGGGCAGCATCTCGACGACACACTCGTCGCGGGCGCCGGGCTGTGCGACGAGCAGGCCGT
>NZ_GG657754.1:5726485-5730483 GCF_000158915.1 Streptomyces himastatinicus ATCC 53653
GTCCTCGCGACGGGCGGCATGGGCCAGATCTTCTCCGCCACCACCAACCCCGCCGTCTCCACGGGCGACGGCGTCGCCCTCGCGCTGCGCGCCGGGGCGGAGGTGAGCGACCTGGAGTTCGTCCAGTTCCACCCCACGGTGCTGTGGCTCGGCCCGGAGGCCGAGGGGCAGCAGCCGCTGGTCTCCGAGGCGGTGCGGGGCGAGGGCGCCCATCTCGTCGACGCGGACGGGGTGCGCTTCATGGTGGGGCAGCACGAGCTGGCCGAACTGGCCCCCCGCGACATCGTCGCCAAGGGCATCATGCGGCGGATGCGGGAACAGGGCACCGAGCACGTGTACCTGGACGCCCGCCACTTCGGCGCCCGGATGTGGGAGCACCGCTTCCCGACGATCCTGGCCGCCTGCCGGGCCCACGGCATCGACCCCGTCACCCAGCCGATCCCGGTGGCCCCCGCCGCGCACTACGCCAGCGGCGGGGTCTGGACGGACCTGCGGGGGCGTACGACGGTGCCGGGGCTGTACGCATGCGGGGAGACGGCCTGCACGGGCGTGCACGGCGCCAACCGGCTGGCGTCCAACTCGCTGCTTGAGGGCCTCGTCTTCGCCGAGCGCATCGCGGCGGACATCGCCGAGCGGCCCTCCATACCGGGTCCCACGCCGGAGCCCGTACCGAAGCCCGCACCCCAGGGCCCGGCCACCGGCGCATCGGCCCAGGGCGGGGGAGGGGCCCTGCTCGCCCCCGAGGCCCGGTACGCCGTCCAGCGCATCATGACCACCGGCGCCGGTGTCCTCCGCTCCGCCGAAAGCCTCGCCCAGGCCGCCGAGCGGCTGGACCGCGTCCGGGAGGACGCCGTCGAGACGCTGCACCGCGACGGCAAGACGGCCGAGCCCGGCGTCGAGACCTGGGAGGCGACGAACCTCCTCCTCGTCGCCCGGGTCCTGGTGGCCGCCGCGCTCCGGCGCGAGGAGACCCGCGGCTGCCACTGGCGGGAGGACCGCCCCGACCGGGACGACGCGGCGTGGCAGCGGCACCTCCTGGTCACCCTCGGCCCCGACGGCTCGCTCGACGTCCGTACGACGGACTCCGCGGCGTTCCCCTCACCCACCACTCGACCCGAGACGGAGTCCCACCCGTGAGCAGCACCTCCGACGACCGCCAGCAGAGCCCGCCGCAGCCCGCGGCCCTTCCGCTGCTCCAGATCGGCGTCCCGGGCGGCGACGAGGGCGGCGGCTGCGGCAGCGCCTGCGGCTGCGGCAGCGGCGCCGACGACGGCGCGTACGGGCTCGACCCGATGGAGTGCGGCCTCGACCCCGACCTGGCCCAGCTGCTGGTCGACGCCGGGCTCGACCCCGTCCAGGTCGAGGACATCGCGCACATGGCGATCGAGGAGGACCTCGACCAGGGCGTCGACGTGACGACGGTCGCCACCGTCCCCGAGGACGCCTTCGCCACCGGCGACTTCACGGCCCGTGAGGCGGGCACCGTGGCCGGGCTGCGGATCGCCGAGGCGATCCTGTCCGTCGTCTGTACGGACGAGTTCGAGGTCGAGCGGCATGTGGAGGACGGCGACCGCGTCGAGCCCGGCCAGAAGCTGCTGAGCGTCCGCACCCGCACCCGCGACCTGCTCACCGGCGAGCGCAGCGCGCTCAACCTGCTGTGCCGGCTCTCCGGCATCGCGACCGCGACCCGCGCCTGGGCCGACGCCCTGGAGGGCACCAAGACGAAGGTCCGCGACACCCGCAAGACGACGCCGGGGCTGCGCGCCCTGGAGAAGTACGCGGTGCGCTGCGGCGGCGGCGTCAACCACCGCATGTCGCTGTCGGACGCGGCGCTCGTCAAGGACAACCACGTGGTCGCGGCGGGCGGCGTGGCGCAGGCGTTCAGCGCCGTACGGGCCGAGTTCCCTGACCTGCCGATCGAGGTGGAGGTCGACACCCTGGACCAGATCCCGCCGGTCCTGGAGGCGGGCGCGGATCTGATCCTGCTGGACAACTTCACCCCGGAGCGCACCCGCGAGGCGGTCGAACTGGTCGCGGGCCGGGCCGCGCTGGAGTCCTCGGGCCGTCTGACGCTGGCCAACGCCCGTACGTACGCCGAGACGGGCGTCGACTACCTGGCCGTCGGCGCGCTCACCCACTCCTCCCCGATCCTGGACATCGGCCTGGACCTGCGCGAGACGGGGTGAACTGGCGATGCTGCTGACCATCGGCCCGCCCGTCGCCCCGCCCACCACCCCAGAACTCGCCCTCTGCCGTGAGCCCGACCGGAAGCGGGGTCGCCCATGCTGCTGACCATCGACGTGGGGAATACCCACACCGTCCTCGGCCTCTTCGACGGCGACGAGATCGTCGAGCACTGGCGGATCTCCACCGACGCCCGCCGCACCGCCGACGAACTGGCCGTCCTGCTCCAGGGCCTGATGGGGATGCATCCGCTGCTCGGCGAGGAGCTGGGCGACGGCATCGAGGGCATCTCGATCTGCTCCACCGTCCCCTCCGTCCTGCACGAGCTGCGCGAGGTCACCCGCCGCTACTACGGCGATGTGCCGTCCGTCCTGGTCGAGCCGGGCGTGAAGACCGGCGTGCCGATCCTGATGGACAACCCGAAGGAGGTCGGCGCCGACCGGATCATCAACGCGCTGGCGGCCGTCGAGCTGTACGAGGGCCCGTGCGTGGTCGTCGACTTCGGCACCGCGACCACCTTCGACGCGGTCAGCTCGCGCGGCGAGTACGTGGGCGGCGTGATCGCGCCCGGTATCGAGATCTCGGTCGAGGCGCTGGGCGTGCGCGGTGCGCAGCTGCGCAAGATCGAGCTGGCCCGCCCGCGCAGCGTGATCGGCAAGAACACGGTGGAGGCCATGCAGTCCGGCATCCTGTACGGCTTCGCTGGCCAGGTCGACGGGATCGTCCGGCGCATGGCGCGTGAGCTGGCCCAGGACCCCGAGGACGTGACGGTGATCGCCACCGGCGGGCTGGCGCCGATGGTGCTGGGCGAGGCGTCGGTGATCGACGAGCACGAGCCCTGGCTCACCCTGATCGGCCTGCGGCTGGTCTACGAGCGCAACGTCCAGCGCGGCTGAACGGAGCTGAACGGAGCTGAACAGCGCTGATCCGACTGATCGGCGCTGATCGGGCTGTTCGACGCCCGATCGCGCCGAAAACACCGTTCACCTGCGAACTCGGCGGTATTGGCGGCATTACGAAACGAATTCCGCGCGCTGTTCATCGCGCTGTTCATCGCGCTGTTCATTCGGCGGGGCGCCGGTGAGGGCACTCCACCGAGTGCCGAGGCACAGTCAAGGAATGCCGTCCCGTCGAATTCGGGATCAACAAGCGGAACCCGCCCGGCCGCTGCCCGCCCCCGCCCGGAGACCGCCCCACCCGGACTCCGGGCGGACTCCGATGCGGAGGCGGCCCCGCGCCCCGGCTCCCACCGCCGAATGGCCGCCCCCGCAACGCGCCGCACCGCCCGCCGCTCAGCGAAATTTGTCCGCTTAGCACTTAAAGTCCTCCCATGCCCACGCCCTATGGATCCCGCGGCGGAATGGCGTTCAGTGCGGATGAGCTGCGTGTGCTCCGACGCGCCCTCGCCATCGCCCTTCAACCCGAACCCGTCACTCCCCCCGGCTCCCTCGGCCCGGACCGGGCGGAGGAGGTCCAGGACTGTTTCCGGCTCGCCGAGGCCGTGGACGAGGCGGTCCGCGAGGGCGGGCGGCTGCGAGCGTTTCTGCTCGACGAGCTGGCCCGCTATCGCGCCGCCCTCCCCGGCGCCGCCGTCGGCTATCTGGAGCAGCTCGAGGGCGCCCTGGCGGCCGGTTACGAGCCGCTCCCGGAGGACCTGGCCGCGCTCCGCGCGCTGTGCCGGGCCACCGTGTCGGACGGTGAGGCCGCGCGCCGCCGCGCGCTGCTGAGCTACTGCGAGCGCCTGGCCGAGCGCTGCGTACGCGCCCGGCTCGCGACGCGCGCCGTGGCCGCCGGGCCGCCGCGTCCCCGCCCCG
>NZ_GG657754.1:5730758-5732726 GCF_000158915.1 Streptomyces himastatinicus ATCC 53653
CGGCTCGGCCCCGGCGTGAGGTCTGGCGTCGACCCCGGCATGAGGCCCGGCGCGGGGGCCGACGCGGGCGCCGCGTAATCTGTGGGGCATCGAGCAAAAGGAGGCCGATTGCCATGGATTACGTCTCCGCGCTGGTGCCGCCCCTGGTGATGGCCGTGGCCTTCACCTTCCTGATCGTGACGATGATCAAGAGCCAGGGCGGCGCCAACAAGGCGAAGGAGGACCACCTCGTGGACGCGGCGCTCGCCCGCGCCGAGGCGGACCGCACGGCGTCGGCCGGCAACGCGCCGGGCCGCGACGCGTCCTGACGCCCCCCGCACCGACCAGCACGCCCCGGGATGCATCCGCATCCCGGGGCGTGCGGCCTTTCGCCGCGTACATCCCCCGACATTCGGTACATCTCCCACTATTATTCACATGTGCCTCGGCCATTGGGAGAGCTGGAAGACGCGGTCATGACGCGGGTGTGGAAGTGGAACCGCCCGGTCACGGTCCGAGAAGTCCTGGAAGACCTTCAGCGAGAACGCTCGATCGCCTACACGACGGTCATGACCGTAATGGACAACCTCCATCACAAGGGCTGGCTCCGCAGGGAGGTGCAAGGCCGCGCCTATCGATATGCCGCGGTCTCCACCAGGGCCGCCTACTCTGCCGCACTGATGAACGAAGCGTGGTCGACCAGTGACAACCCCGCGGCCGCCCTCGTCGCGTTCTTCGGGATGATGTCCGAAGAGCAGCGAGATGCACTGCGGGATGCCATGCGCGTCGCACAACTCGGTGAGCCGGGAGAGAGCCCCGGTGAGTCGGGCCGATGAGCCGGGGCGATAGCGTCCGGCCATGTCCTCTGCACTATCAAAAGTAGTCACCGTCCGCCGCGCCCGGACCGGCGATGTACGAGCCGTGCGCCGGCTCATCGACTCCTACGTGAGCGATCGCATCCTGCTCGACAAAGCCACGGTGACCCTTTACGAGGACATCCAGGAGTTCTGGGTCGCGGAGCGGGACGAGGACGCCGAGCTCATTGGCTGCGGCGCACTCCACGTCATGTGGGAAGACCTCGCGGAGGTTCGTACTCTCGCGGTGGATCCCGCTCACAAGGGGAGTGGTGTAGGCCACCTGGTGCTCGACAAGCTGTTGCAGACGGCGCGCTGGCTCGGCGTCCGGCGCATTTTCTGCCTCACCTTCGAAGTCGACTTCTTCACCAAGCACGGCTTCGTGGAGATCGGCGAGACGCCGGTCGACGGGGATGTCTACAGCGAGCTGCTGCGTTCCTATGACGAGGGCGTCGCCGAGTTCCTCGGTCTCGAACGGGTGAAGCCGAACACCCTTGGCAACAGCCGGATGCTTCTGCAACTGTGATCGCGGTCCCTATGTCCGAATCGCGCCCCTATCACATAGCTCCGGAACAGTGGGTTCCATCAGCCTTCCCGCATGGTCGATCGGTCGAACCTTCCCGGAGGGTTTGTGTTTTTCCGGGAAAAGCGGTTTCCTATTCTCCCGTAGTGTAATTACCTGGGGGGTGAGACATCAGCGGCTAACGCCGCGCACCCGAGCCCCCCGTTTCCCCTGAAAGGAACCCCATGGCACAGAAGGTTCAGGTCCTTCTTGTCGACGACCTCGACGGCGGCGAGGCGGACGAGACCGTGACGTTCGCGCTGGACGGCAAGAGCTACGAGATCGACCTCAACACCGTCAACGCGGACAAGCTCCGGGATGCCCTGGAGCCGTTCACCAAGGGCGGCCGTCGCACCGGCGGCCGGGCTTCCGGTGGCCGTGGCAAGGCGCGTGCTGCGTCGGGCAGTGGCCAGGACACCGCGAAGATTCGCGCCTGGGCAAAGGAAAACGGCTACGAGGTCAATGACCGCGGCCGCGTTCCGGCGACCGTTCGTGAGGCGTACGAGAAGGCCAACGGCTGAGCACGTCACCCTTCCCCGGCTCGCCGCTGCCTGGGCAGTGGCCGGGCGCGCA
>NZ_GG657754.1:5733037-5743747 GCF_000158915.1 Streptomyces himastatinicus ATCC 53653
CCAGCAGCCGCATCCAGGGGCCCTCCACCGCGACCGGACCGGTCCGCGGTACGCGCCGCAGCAGCGCGAAACCGGCGACGACCGGCAGCTCCAGTACGTCGAATGCCACCCCCGTGAGCAGCTCGACGGGACCGCTGCCGGTCGTCGGCCAGTTCAGCCCCCGTTCGTACCACCGCGCGCACCCCGGTGCGCCCTGTGCGGGTGAGCACGGTCCGGGGGCCGGGCGGTCCTGTGAGCGGCCGGACGGCGCCGTGGCGGTGGGGATCATGCCCAGAGAAACTGTCTCCCTCCCCGAAGGTTACGTCCCGTGGGCGGACAACCGCATGGCGTGATCGGATGGGGGCGTGCAGGGGCGGTGAACTGGCGCAAGGTTGTTCGCCCGTAGCGGAGGGAACCGGCCCGCCCGGCATGGAGTGTCCGTGCTTGCGGGTAAGACATCCCTAGTGGGAGGGGCGGTCCGCGTGTCGGGAGAAAGGGGCGTTCGCCATCGGCGTACTGACGGTGGGCGTATATGCCTGGCCTGCGGGAACATCGTCTCGCACCATCGGGTTGGAGCAGTTGTCGGCTGTTCGGGCAGGAGGCCATCTGCTGTGCACCCTGTGAGAGTGGGGTCGATCCGGACGGTTGTCGGCAGTTGGAATGAGCTGTCCCGGGTTGCGGGACTAGCATGCGGAAGGACAGGGAGGGGATCGTCCCCGATCTTTCTGACCGCTCTGAGGAGCGATTAACGATGTTCGAGAGGTTCACCGACCGCGCGCGGCGGGTTGTCGTCCTGGCTCAGGAAGAAGCCCGGATGCTCAACCACAACTACATCGGCACCGAACACATTCTCCTGGGCCTGATCCACGAGGGTGAGGGTGTCGCCGCTAAGGCCCTGGAGAGCCTCGGGATTTCGCTCGAGGCGGTCCGCCAGCAGGTGGAGGAGATCATCGGTCAGGGCCAGCAGGCCCCGTCCGGGCACATCCCCTTCACCCCCCGTGCCAAGAAGGTCCTGGAGCTGTCGCTCCGCGAGGCCCTTCAGCTCGGCCACAACTACATCGGCACGGAGCACATCCTGCTCGGCCTGATCCGCGAGGGCGAGGGCGTCGCCGCCCAGGTCCTCGTGAAGCTGGGCGCCGATCTGAACCGGGTGCGGCAGCAGGTCATCCAGCTGCTCTCCGGCTACCAGGGCAAGGAGGCCGCCACCGCCGGCGGCCCGGCGGAGGGCACTCCCTCCACCTCGCTCGTCCTGGACCAGTTCGGCCGCAACCTCACCCAGGCCGCCCGCGAATCCAAGCTCGACCCGGTCATCGGGCGCGAGAAGGAGATCGAGCGGGTCATGCAGGTGCTTTCGCGCCGCACCAAGAACAACCCGGTCCTCATCGGCGAGCCCGGCGTCGGTAAGACGGCGGTCGTCGAGGGCCTGGCCCAGGCCATCGTCAAGGGCGAGGTGCCCGAGACCCTCAAGGACAAGCACCTCTACACCCTGGACCTGGGTGCCCTGGTCGCCGGCTCCCGCTACCGCGGTGATTTCGAGGAGCGCCTGAAGAAGGTCCTCAAGGAGATCCGCACCCGCGGCGACATCATCCTGTTCATCGACGAGCTCCACACCCTGGTGGGTGCGGGTGCCGCCGAGGGCGCGATCGATGCCGCGAGCATCCTCAAGCCGATGCTGGCGCGGGGCGAGCTCCAGACCATCGGTGCGACGACGCTCGACGAGTACCGGAAGTACCTGGAGAAGGATGCGGCCCTGGAGCGCCGCTTCCAGCCCATCCAGGTCGCCGAGCCGTCGCTGCCGCACACCATCGAGATCCTCAAGGGCCTGCGGGACCGCTACGAGGCGCACCACCGCGTCTCGATCACGGACTCGGCCCTGGTCGCGGCCGCCACCCTGGCCGACCGCTACATCTCGGACCGCTTCCTGCCGGACAAGGCGATCGACCTGATCGACGAGGCCGGTTCCCGGATGCGGATCCGCCGGATGACCGCGCCGCCGGACCTGCGCGAGTTCGACGAGAAGATCGCCGACGTGCGCCGGGAGAAGGAGTCCGCGATCGACTCGCAGGACTTCGAGATGGCCGCGGGCCTGCGCGACAAGGAGAAGCAGCTCCTGGCCGCGAAGGCGAAGCGGGAGAAGGAGTGGAAGGCCGGCGACATGGATGTCGTCGCCGAGGTCGACGAGGAGCTGATCGCCGAGGTCCTGGCCACGGCCACCGGCATCCCGGTCTTCAAGCTCACCGAGGAGGAGTCCTCCCGGCTGCTGCGCATGGAGGACGAGCTCCACAAGCGCGTCATCGGCCAGAAGGACGCCATCAAGGCGCTCTCGCAGGCCATCCGGCGTACGCGTGCGGGCCTCAAGGACCCGAAGCGCCCCGGCGGCTCCTTCATCTTCGCGGGCCCGTCCGGTGTCGGTAAGACCGAGCTGAGCAAGACTCTCGCCGAGTTCCTCTTCGGTGACGAGGACGCGATGATCTCGCTCGACATGTCGGAGTTCAGCGAGAAGCACACCGTCTCGCGGCTCTTCGGCTCCCCGCCCGGATACGTGGGCTACGAGGAGGGCGGCCAGCTCACCGAGAAGGTGCGCCGCAAGCCGTTCTCCGTGGTCCTCTTCGACGAGGTCGAGAAGGCCCACCCGGACATCTTCAACTCGCTGCTCCAGATCCTGGAGGACGGTCGGCTGACCGACTCCCAGGGCCGGGTCGTGGACTTCAAGAACACGGTGATCATCATGACCACCAACCTCGGCACCCGGGACATCTCCAAGGGCTTCAACCTGGGCTTCGCCGCCCAGGGCGATGTGAAGACCGGCTACGAGCGGATGAAGAACAAGGTCAACGAGGAGCTGAAGCAGCACTTCCGGCCCGAGTTCCTCAACCGTGTCGACGACACGGTCGTCTTCCACCAGCTCACCGAGGAAGACATCATCCAGATCGTCGACCTCATGATCACCAAGGTGGACGAGCGGCTCAAGGACCGCGACATGGGCATCGAGCTCAGTGGCGTCGCCAAGAAGCTGCTCGCCAAGCGGGGCTATGACCCCGTGCTGGGTGCCCGGCCGCTGCGCCGGACCATTCAGCGGGAAATCGAGGACGTGCTCTCGGAGAAGATTCTCTTCGGCGAGCTGCGTCCGGGCCACATCGTGGTCGTGGACACCGAGGGCGAGGGTGAGGAGAAGAAGTTCACCTTCCGCGGCGAGGAGAAGTCGGCTCTGCCGGACACCCCGCCGATCGAGTCCGCCGCCGGTGGAGGCCCGAACCTGAGCAAGGACGCATAAGCGTCACCTTGTGAGCGGCTGAGGGGCCGCTGGACCGTTTCGTACGGTCCGGCGGCCCCTTTCGTCGTCCTGGCGCGCCCGCGGTCCTCTGTGGGCCTTCTCGGGCCGCTGCCGGGCCCGTGGCGATTTCCGCGGCGCGGCGTCCGGCGGCTCGGTGCGGCCGCCGACCAGTGGGCCGTGGCGGAAATGCCGCGCATTCGGTCTTGAAAGAACCGGTGCACGAAATGCGGAGGGCGGTCGGCGCCGGGGCGGGGAAGGGGCGCGGAAAGGGCCGCGGCATTTCCCGGGGCGGTTTGAGGGCGACGGCCCGCCGGGAGAGGGGGGGAGAACGGGCGGCCCGTCGCAGGGCCGACCCTAAGGCCGGGCGCTGAGGGATCGCTTATCGCGGGCTGAGTTCGCCGGGGCGGGCGCGAAAAGGGGAGGCGGCGGCGCGAACGGCCGGGGTAGCGTACGCCCATGGACTCGTTTCTTCAGATCTACGGCTGACACGCCGCACTCTCCAGCGCACCGGTGAGATCGCCGCTGCGCCGGTTCGTCGTGTCCCCATTCGCCGTAGACCTGAATCGAGTGATCTCTCATGTCCCGTCGCCGTGCCCATATCGCGATGGTCGGCATTCCTGCCATCAGCCACATCCTGCCCAGCCTCGAAGTCATCCGGGAGCTGGTGGCGCGCGGTCACCGCGTGACGTACGCCAATGACTCGTACCGGGCGGACGTCATCATGCCGACCGGCGCCGCATTGGTGCCGTACGGCTCGACCCTGCCCGTCGTCGACAACGACTGGCCCGAGGACCCCATCGCCGCGATGACCGTCTTCCTGGACGACGCGATCCAGGCGCTGCCGCAGCTGCGCGCCGCGTACGACAGCGACCCCGCCGACCTCTACCTCTACGACATCGGCGGGTACGCCGGGCGGGTCCTCGCCGAGGCGCAGGGGCGTCCGGCGGTGCAGCTCTCGCCGTCCTTCGTCGCCTGGGAGGGCTACGAACAGGAGGTCGTGGCGCACCTCATGGCGCTGCCGGGGGCCGACGCGTACCAGGCGAAGTTCGCCGCGTGGCTGGCCGGTTGCGGGGCCACGACCACCGACGTGAACGCCTTCTGCGGGCCGCCCGGGCGGGCGATCGCGCTGATCCCCCGGGCCATGCAGCCGAACGCGGACCGGGTGAACGAGGAGGTGGTCACGTTCGTCGGGCCGTGCCTCGGCGACCGCGCCGACCAGGGCCGGTGGGAACGCCCAGCGGACGCCGAGAAGGTGCTGCTGGTCTCCCTGGGCTCGGCCTACACCCGGCAGCCCGGCTTCTACCGGGAGTGCCTGGCCGCCTTCGGTGATCTGCCCGGGTGGCATGTCGTGCTCCAGATCGGCCGTTACGTCGACCTGGAGGAGCTGGGGCACGTCCCGGCAGGCGTCGAGGTGCGCCGGTGGGTGCCGCAGCTGGCGATCCTGGAGCGGGCCGACGCGTTCATCACCCACGCGGGGATGGGCAGCAGCGGCGAGGGCCTGTACTACGGGCTGCCCATGATCGCCGTACCGCAGGGGGCCGAGCAGCCGGTGAACGCCGACCGGCTCGTCGAACTGGGCGTGGCCCGCCGCGTCGACACGGCGGACGCGACCGCCGAGGTGCTGCGCGCCGCTCTGCTCGACCTCACCACGGACGGGAAGGTGGCCCGTCGGGCTGCGGACCTGCGCGACGAGGTGCGGGCCGAGGGCGGCACGGCGCGGGCCGCCGACCTGATCGAGGAGATGCTGGGCTGAGACACACCTGCGGCCCGGTCCGTAAGCCGGGCCGGGCCGCGGGTGGGTTCAATTCACGCGGTCACTTCACGATGGTGATGCGGTCCGCCTTCGGCGGGGTCAGGGGCGTGGACGCCGACGAGTGCGCGCCCAGGTAGGCGTTGAGCGCCTCCAGGTCGGAGGCGCCGACGAGCTTGTTCTTGCCGTCCTTGAAGGCGGGGAAGCCGTCGCCGCCGCCCGCGAGGAATTCGTTCATCGCGACGCGGTAGGTCTTGGCGGGGTCGATGGGCTCACCGTTCAGCTTCACCGTGCCGGTGACGATCCGGTCCTTGCCGGACTTGGTCAGATCGAGGGTGTAGGTCAGGCCCTTCGAGACCTGGAGGATCTTGGGGGACGCCTCGTTGGAGCCGCTGACCTGCTGCTGGAGCGCGGTGATGAGCTGGGCTCCGGTCAGGTCGATGACGTTCATCATGTTGGTGAAGGGCTGCACGGTGAACGCCTCGCCGTACGTCACCACCCCGTCGCCCTCGCTGCCGGACGCCTTGTAGGCGAGGTCGGAGCGGATGCCGCCGGGGTTCATGAGGGCGATCTGGGCGCCGCCCTTGTCGTCCGGGGCGAGCGCTTCGAGCTGGGCGTCGGTGATGACGTCGCCCAGCGGGGATTCGTACGCGCCCGAGCCGCGGCCGTTGATGTCGGCGGAGACATAGCCGACGGGCTTGCTCGCGATGGGGGCGGCGAGCTTGTTCCAGCGGCCGATGAGCGAGGTCATGTCGGCGGCCTTGGGCCGGTCGCGGTCGACCACGTGGTTCGCCGCGTGGGCGCCCTTCACCGTGGTGCGCACGATGTCGTTCGTGCGGCGGTCGTAGGTGAGGGTGGTGTCGGTGTAGAGGCGGCCGAAGGAGGCGGCGGAGGTGACGGTGCGCGGGGTACCGGAGGGGTCCGCGATCGTGCACGCGTAGGCCTGGTGGGTGTGGCCGGTGACCAGGGCGTCGACCTTCGGGGTGACGTTCTTGGCGATGTCCACGATCGGACCGGAGATGCCCTTGCCCGCGCCGCCGTTGTCGCAGTCGCCGTTGTACGCGGCGGAGGCGGGCTGTCCGCCCTCGTGGATGAGGGCGACGATCGACTTCACGCCCTTGCGCTGGAGCTCCTTGGCGTACTTGTTGATCGTCTCGACCTCGTCGTGGAACTTCAGGCCCTTGACACCGTCCGCGGTGACGACGTCGGGGGTGCCCTCCAGGGTGACGCCGATGAAGCCGACCTTCACGCCCTTGTGGCGCCAGACGGTGTACGGCTTGAGGATGGGCTTGCCGGTCTTGTCGTCGGTGACGTTGGCGGCCAGGTACGGGAAGGAGGCTCCCTTGAAGGTCTTGCCCTTCTCGTAGCAGCCCTCCTTGGGGTGGCAGCCGCCCTTCTGCATACGGGTCAGCTCGGCGCGGCCCTCGTCGAACTCGTGGTTGCCGACGGAGGTGACGTCGAGGTCGAGCTTGTTGAGGGCCTCGATGGTCGGCTCGTCGTGGAAGAGCCCGGACATCAGCGGGCTCGCGCCGATCATGTCGCCGCCGGCGGCGGTGACGGAGTACTCGTGGCCCTTGCGGGCCTGGCGCAGCGCGGAGGCGAGGTATTCGGCGCCCCCGGCCGGGATGGCCTTCGTGGTGCCGTCCGGCTGGGTTTCGGTGACGGTGCCGGAGGAGCCCTGCGGGGGTTCCAGGTTCCCGTGGAGGTCGTTGAAGGACAGCAGCTGTACGTCGACGGTGCGGCCGGGCCGGTGCCGCTGGGCGTCGGCCCCCTTGGCGTCGGCCCCCGCCGGGTTCGCGGCGGACAGCACCCCGGCGGCGGTGGCCAGCACCGCGACTCCGGTGGCCAACCGGCGTGCCGCTCCGCGCCGTTGAGGTCTCGCTGACATGTCGTCCCCTTGTGTGCCCCGTGGTGAGTGGTGGGCGGCAGCTTACGGTCAACGCGCGTAGCGGGGCAGGGGGATGGAGGTTACGAGCTGGTTGCCGGTGGTCAACCGGGTGACCCGGGCCGGGGGCGAGGAGTCCGGCGGCTTACCGGGGAAGGGGGCGGACGTACGCTCGGTCCCATGGATGACGTGGTGAACGAGACGGCCGGGGCCCGCCGGATCGAGGTGCTGGAGGAACTGGCGCCCGCAGTGGTCGAGGACGTGCTGCGGCTGATCGCCGAGTCCGCGCGCGCCGACGGGCAGCAGGCGGTGTCCGAGCAGGGGCGGTTGCAGCTGCGGGGCCGCCGGGAGGGGGTGCGCCATCTGGTGCTGCGCGAGCCCAGCGGGGAGCTGGTCGGCTACGCGCAGCTGGAGGACACCGACCCGGTGGAGGCCCCGGCCGCCGAGCTGGTGGTGCGTCCGGCGCACCGCGGCCGGGGGCACGGCCGGGCGCTGGGCGTGACGCTGCTGAAGGAGTCCGGGAAGCGGCTGCGGGTGTGGGCGCACGGCGGGCACGCCTCGGCGCGGCACCTGGCGCAGGTGCTGGGGCTGACCCTGTTCCGCGAGCTGCGCCAGATGCGGCGTCCGCTGGGCCCGCCGGACGAGCTGGGCATCCCGGAGCCCACGCTTCCGGAGGGCGTGACCGTACGGACCTTCCGGCCCGGTGAGGACGACGAGGCGTGGCTCGCCGCGAACGCCGCCGCCTTCGCCCACCACCCCGAGCAGGGCTCGCTCACCCAGCGCGACCTGGACGACCGCAAGGGCGAGGTGTGGTTCGACCCCGCCGGGTTCTTCCTGGCCGAGCGCACGGGCGAGATCGTCGGCTTCCACTGGACGAAGGTGCACGCCGAGGAGCGGCTGGGCGAGGTGTACGTGGTGGGGGTGCGGCCGGGCGCGCAGGGCGGCGGTCTCGGCCGGGCGCTGACCGCGATCGGGCTGCGGCATCTGGCGGCGCAGGGGCTGCCGACCGCGATGCTGTACGTCGACGCGGACAATTTCGCCGCCGTGTCCGTCTACGACCGGCTCGGGTTCGTCACCCACGAGACGGATCTGATGTATCGAACCGAGACCTGAGGGCAAGGAGTCAGGGGGTCCGGGAGGGGCCGGCCGGCCGGGAGAGACGGGGTTCTCCGGGCGGAACCGGAGGCTCCGGGAGGGGCGGTCGGGACTCCTGCGGGACGGGTCCCGATTTCCCAAACGCCATGTCTCCGTTACCGACGGTTCAATCTCGGTTGCAAGCATCACTGAATGCAGCCCGCTGTGCCCCACCCCTCGAACCGGAGGCTCCGTGCCGCTACCGCGCCGCCTTCCGCCACGCCGCGTGTCGTCGCGGCGCGGAACAATGAGGTCATGAACGAGTCCAGCGGTCAGGCACCGGTCCACGTCCCGCAGCCCCAGCACCAGCCGTCGGTCGGGTCCATCGCGGCGCACCGTCCGCACGCGGTCGCCTCCCCGCCCGTGCGGGCGCTGGATCCCGATCTCGACGCCGATCCGGATACCTACGAGGAAGAGGACGGCGGCACGGACGCGGACGGCACCGAGCTGCCCCACAACCGGTTCCTGGACCGTGAGCGCAGCTGGCTGGCGTTCAACGAGCGGGTGCTGGAGCTGGCCGAGGATCCGGCGACCCCGCTGCTGGAGCGGGCGAACTTCCTCGCGATCTTCGCCAGCAACCTGGACGAGTTCTTCATGGTGCGGGTCGCGGGGCTCAAGCGGCGCATCGCGACCGGCGTGGCCACCCGCTCCGCCTCCGGGCTCCAGCCCCGGGAGGTGCTGGAGCAGATCTGGACCCGGTCCCGCGAGATCATGGCCCGGCACGCCGCCTGCTACCAGCAGGACGTGGCCCCGGCGCTCGCCGAGGAGGGCATCCACCTGATCCGCTGGGCGGACCTCACGGAGAAGGAGCAGTCCCGCCTCTTCACCCTGTTCCGCCAGCAGATCTTCCCGGTGCTGACCCCGCTCGCGGTGGACCCGGCGCATCCGTTCCCCTATATCTCCGGGCTGTCGCTGAACCTCGCCGTGGTGGTCCGCAACCCGGTCAGCGGCCACGACCACTTCGCCCGGGTGAAGGTTCCGCCGCTGCTCTCGCGGTTCCTGGAGGCGTCCCCGCACCGGTATGTGCCGCTGGAGGACGTGATCGCGGCGCATCTGGAGGAGCTGTTCCCCGGTATGGAGGTGCTCGCGCACCACATGTTCCGGGTGACGCGCAACGAGGACCTGGAGGTCGAGGAGGACGACGCGGAGAACCTGCTCCAGGCCCTGGAGAAGGAGCTGCTGCGGCGCCGCTTCGGGCCCCCGGTGCGGCTGGAGGTCGAGGAGTCGATCGACCCGTACGTCCTCGATCTGCTCGTCCGCGAGCTGAAGGTCTCCGACGCCGAGGTGTACCCGCTGCCCGGCCCGCTCGACCTGACCGCGCTGTTCGACATAGCCGCCTCGGACCGGCCCGAGCTGAAGTACCCGAAGTTCGTCGCTGGCACCCATCGCGACCTGGCCGAGGTGGAGTCCGCCTCCGCGCCCGACATCTTCGCCGCGCTGCGCGAGCGCGATGTGCTGCTGCACCACCCGTACGACTCGTTCTCGACCTCCGTCCAGGCGTTCCTGGAGCAGGCCGCCGCGGACCCGGACGTCCTCGCGATCAAGCAGACGCTCTACCGGACGTCGGGCAAGTCGCCGATCGTCGACGCGCTCATCGACGCCGCCGAGTCCGGCAAGCAGGTGCTGGTGCTCGTCGAGATCAAGGCCCGGTTCGACGAGCAGGCCAACATCAAGTGGGCGCGCAAGCTGGAGGAGGCCGGCTGCCATGTGGTCTACGGCCTGGTCGGGCTGAAGACCCACTGCAAGCTGTCCCTGGTGGTCCGCCAGGAGGGCGACACCCTGCGCCGCTACGCCCACGTCGGCACCGGCAACTACCACCCCAAGACGGCCCGGCTGTACGAGGACCTGGGGCTGCTCACCGCCGACCCCAAGGTCGGCGCGGACCTCTCCGACCTGTTCAACCGGCTCAGCGGCTACTCGCGGCGGGAGAACTACCGGCGGCTGCTCGTCGCCCCCAAGTCGCTGCGCGACGGGCTCGTCACCCGCATCAACAAGGAGGTCACCCACCATCGGGCCGGGCGGCCCGCCTCCGTGCGGATCAAGGTCAACTCGATGGTGGACGAGGTCGTCATCGACGCCCTCTACCGGGCGTCGCAGGCCGGGGTGCCGGTCGACGTCTGGGTGCGCGGCATCTGCGCCCTGCGGCCGGGCGTCGAGGGGCTGTCGGAGAACATCCGGGTCCGCTCCGTCCTGGGCCGGTTCCTGGAACACTCGCGCGTCTTCGCGTTCGGGAACGGCGGTGAGCCGGAGGTGTGGCTCGGCAGCGCCGACATGATGCACCGCAATCTGGACCGCCGCATCGAGGCGCTGGTACGGGTCACCGACGCCGGCCACCGCGCCTCGCTCAACCGGCTGCTGGAGACCGGCATGTCCGACTCCACCTCCTCCTGGCACCTGGGCCCGGACGGAGGCTGGACCCGGCATGCGACGGACGCGGACGGACAGCCGCTGCGGAACGTACAGGAGATGCTCATAGACGCCCGGAGGCGACGGCGTGGTTCAACGACATGACCTGCCGCTGGTCGGGATTACCGGGGCCGGGCCCGGCCCCGGGCCCGGGGCCGCAGCCGTGGGTCCCGGGGGGTACGACATGACGAAGCGTGCGGCGGAGTCGTCGGTGGCGACGGAACGCAGCCCTGGTGGTCCCGCCACCGCGGGCGAGGTGCTGTCGGAGTACCTCCACGCCCA
>NZ_GG657754.1:5744464-5745083 GCF_000158915.1 Streptomyces himastatinicus ATCC 53653
CTGATGCCGAGGACACGGCGTCGGGCCGGGATACGGCGGGGTCGGCCGACGGTACGGACGCGCAGGGTCGGGCCGCGGGGCCCGGTGCTGAGGGCGCGGGTGCCTGGCCGGTGTCTGACGGCGTGGGGGGCGGGGCTACCGGTGGCGGTGCCGCCGGGGGCGCGGGTGTGCCCGGCCTTGGTGCCGGTGCGGAGTCGTCCGCCGGCGCGGGTACGGCCGGGGGTGACAGCGTGAGTGACGCGGTGGCCGGAGTGACCGGTGCCGGTGTGCCGGGCGGGGGTCATGGCGCGGGCGGCCGGGAGGCCGGGGCTGGGTCCGCCGAGGGTACGGACGCGCAGGGTCGGACCGGCCGGGCCGCGGGGCCCGGTGCTGAGGGCGCGGGCGCTGCCTGGCCGGTGCCTGAGGCCGGGGGTGACGTGGTGGCCGGAGCGACCGGTGGCGGTGCGGCCGGGGGCGCGGAGGCGTCCGGGCTGACGGCGGGGCGCGCCGATTCCGCGGGTGCGCCAAGCCGGGGTGCTGGCGCGGGTGGCCGGGATGCCGCGGGGGCGGCCGGGCACGGGGCGGGTGCCGCTTGGCCGGTGCCCGAGGCCGGGAGTGACGTGGCGGCCGGGGCGGCGGG
>NZ_GG657754.1:5745336-5747324 GCF_000158915.1 Streptomyces himastatinicus ATCC 53653
GTGGAGTCGTCGCGGGCCCGGACCCGGGGTGGCGGTGGCGCGGAGGAGCGGCGTACGGCGGCGCATCAGCGGGCCGGGGATCCGGAGGAGGCCCGGGGCGGGGCGCTGACCGTGGGGGCCGCCCGCGCCGGGGCGTTGCTGGAGCGTCAGCTCACCCTGGCGCGGACCCGGGCGCACACCGCCGCGCTCCAGGCGCTCGGCTCGTCCCGCTTCCACGCGGTCGCCGACACCGTCGCGCTCCTCGCCTCCGAGGTGCCGCTCGACGAGGCGACCGCCGGGCGGCCCGCCGAGCAGGTGCTGCCGCCGCTCGCCGAGTTGGCGAACCGGCGGCTGATCGAGGCGGTGGAGGCGCTTCCGCTGGGCCGTGCGGGGCATCCGTACAACGCGGAGGCGCTGGTCCACGGGCTCGCCGCGACGCCCGCCGCCGACTCGCCGCCCGCCAGCGACCGGCAGGACGCGCCCTGGCACCAGGTGCGGCGGCTGGTACGGATGCGGCGTTACGCACTGGAGGTGCTGGACCTGATGGCGGCGAGGCCCGCGGCCACGGACGCGGAGCCGTCCCAGGCCACGCGGCTGGAGGCCGCCGGGCAGGCGCTGGAGCGGCACCGCGACGCGGCCGAGGCGGCCGCCGCCGCGGCGACCGCGGCCCGTACGCCGCGGATCGCCCCGGCGACGGCGTACGCGCTCGGCGTGCTGCACGCGGACCAGCGGCACGAGGTGGAGGCGGCCCGGTTCGCGTTCGGCCGGATGTGGCGGCGGATCGTGGGCCAGGCTTCCTGACGACGGACGCCAGGGGAGGCGAGACGGCAGGATGAGCGGTCAGGGTGATTCCCGGGATCGAGACGACGTGACGACCGTGCTGGCGGCGGGGTGTGTGCTGTGGCGGCACCCCCCCGAGGCACACCGCGCGGCGCACCGCGCGGAACGACGGGCTGGAGATCGCGCTCGTCCACAGGCCGCGTTACGACGACTGGTCGCACCCCAAGGGCAAGCTGAAGCGCGGCGAGGACGCGCTGCACTGCGCGGTGCGCGAGGTGGTGGAGGAGACCGGGATCGGCTGCACGCCCGGCGTGGAACTGCCCACGCTGCACTACGCCGCCAGGGGCCGCCCGAAGGAGGTCCGCTACTGGGCCGCCGAGGCGGTCCCCGACGAGGCGTTCGTGCCGAACCGGGAGGTCGACCGGCTGCTCTGGCTGCCCCCGGAGGCGGCCCGCAGCCGCCTCACGTACGACCACGACCGCACCCTCGTGGACGCGCTGCTCACCGCGCTCGACGAGTCCTGAGCGGTCCCGAGCGCCGTAGGCCCGGCGGGGTCCGGCGGGCCCGTGCCCCCGTCGGCGTGGTGGTGATCCACCGACCGCTGCGCCCGGACCACGGACCCGGGCCCAGTACGTCATATCCGCGGTCAGCGCCAGCGGTGTCAGCGCCGCCGCAGGGCCTTGTCGGCGAGGGCCGGGGGTACGTAGTAGCTGTCGGCCCGGTTGAGGTCGGTGCCCGGCGGCACGATCTCGTCGATCCGGTCCAGGACGTCCGCGCTCAGCTCCACCTCGGACCCGGCGAGCAGATCCTCCAGCTGCTCCATCGTCCGCGGCCCGATGATCACCGAGGTGATGGCGGGGTGGGCCCGTACGAACGCGATGGCCAGGTGCGGCAGCGAGAGCCCGGCGTCGGACGCCAGCTTGCTCAGCTCGCCGACGGCTTCGAGCTTGCGGGCGTTCTCCGGCACCGACGGGTCGAACTTGAACTGCTCCACCGCTGCCCGGCCGCCGCCCGCCAGGTCGATGTCGGACGCCTTCGTGTAGCGGCCCGAGAGCCAGCCCGCCGAGAGCGGGCCCCAGCTCAGCACGCCCATCCCGTACCGCTGCGCGGTCGGCAGCACCGCCGCCTCCACGCTCCGCGCGAGGATCGAGTACGGCGGCTGCTCGGTGCGGAAGCGGACGTGGCCGCGCCGCTCCGACACCCACTGGGCCTCCACGATCTGCTCCGCC
>NZ_GG657754.1:5747569-5748887 GCF_000158915.1 Streptomyces himastatinicus ATCC 53653
GCGGCGTGAGTTGCCGCTGTTGGTTGTCGTCGTCGCCCATGGAGCCATGGGCCTTGGTCGCCAATACGACGTCCTCGCGGCGGCCCTTGAGGGCCTTGCCGACGATCTCCTCCGACTCGCCCGCCGAATAGATGTCGGCCGTGTCGACGAAGTTGATGCCCGCGTCGAGGGCGCGGTGGATGATCCGTACCGAGTCGTCGTGGTCCCGGTTGGCCACGGCACCGAACATCATCGCGCCCAGGGCGTATTCGCTGACCGAGATGCCGGTGCCGCCGAGAATCCTGCGCTTCATGGGTATGCCTCCCGCTGCCGGCTCCTGTGGTTCGGAGCAACTGGACACAGCCTCCGCATCCGACGAGTACCGGACCAGGCCCGATCCAACCTGGGTCTGCCGGAACCACCCGGATAATGGACCGATGGGCCATTCCGAACCGGAGATCAGGGATTTCCTCAGGGCGCGCCGCGCCGCGCTCGACCCCGCCGAGGTGGGGCTGCCGGAGGGCGTCGTCCGGCGCCGGGTGCGGGGCCTGCGCCGCGAGGAGGTCGCGCAGCGCGCCGGGATCAGCGTCGACTACTACACCCGCATCGAACAGGGCCGCGCCCCCGCCGTCTCGGACTCCGTCGTGGACGGTCTGGCGCGGGCGCTGCGGCTGACCCCGTCCGAGCACACGTATCTGCGCAATATCACCCTGCCGCGGCGGCACGGCCGGGTGGACGCGGGCCCGCGCCCGCGCGTGCGGCCGGAGATCCTGCGGCTGCTGGAGGCGATGGGCGACGGCATGGTTCCGGCCTTCGTCTTCGGCCCGGGCATGGACGTCCTGGCCTGGAACCGGCTCGGCGGCCGCATCGGCGTCGACTTCGAGGCGCTGCCGGAGGACGAGCGCAACGGCGCCCTGCTGATCTTCCTCGACCCCCGGACGCGGGAGCTGCACCCGAACTGGTCCGAGGTCGCCGACGACACGGTGGCCAGTCTGCGCGCGGAGATCGGGCGGACCCCGGGCAACGCACGGCTGTGCCAGGTCATTCAGGAGCTGCGGGAGCGGAGTGAGGAGTTCCGTCAGAGCTGGGAGGCGCAGGCGGTGCAGGAGCGGATGCGCGGTACGAAGTGGTACCGGCACCCGGAGGTGGGGGACCTCGTGGTGACGTTCGAGGCGCTGGTGCTGCCCGCGGACCCGGGGCAGGTGCTGTGCACGTACACGGTGGAGAAGGGATCCGCGTCGGAGAAGGCGCTGCGGGCGCTGGCGGCGGGGCTGGACGCGGGGGCGTGCGTGGAGGTGGAGACGGGCGCGGACACGGCGGCGCGAGCCTGAACCCCGCG
>NZ_GG657754.1:5748989-5750676 GCF_000158915.1 Streptomyces himastatinicus ATCC 53653
CGCGCCGCCCCGCGCGTCCGCCGCGTCGGGGTCGCCCCCGTTCGCGTACTCCTCGCTGATCTCCTTCGGCCCGAACGGCCACACCTTCTCCGTCCGCGCCCACAGCACGAACGCCACGCACCCCGCCGCGACCCAGGCCAGCGACCATTCGATGGGGTGCCGCCCGGGGGAGTTCTTGTCCGCGTAGCCATAGATGACCAGCCAGCCCACCAGCGCCACCACGCTCGGCACCGGGTAGAGCCACATCCGGTACGGCCGCTTCAGCGTCGGCTGGCGGCGGCGCAGCACGGTGACGGCGAGGACCTGGGCCAGCGCCTGCACGATCACCATGACCGTCGTCAGCAGCTGGATGAGCGTGGCGAGATCGGTGTGGCGGCCGATGAGGAATCCGACCGCGGTCACCACGCCCATCGTCGCCAGTCCCAGCACCGGGAAGCGGTGCCGCGGGTGGAGCGTGCCGTACGGGCGGAAGAAGACGCGCTCGCGGGCCGCGTCGTACGGCACCCGCGATCCGCCCAGCAGTCCGGCGAAGACGGAGGCGAAGGCGGTGATCAGGATGAGGACGGTGACGACGTTCGCCGCGCCCTTCCCCCAGGTCTCCTCCAGCACCGCGGAGGCGACGGACTGGGACGCCACCGAGTTCGGGTCGAGCATCCGGTGCCAGTCGACGACGCCGAGCGTGCCGATCTGGAGCAGCAGGTAGATGCCCATGATGCCGAGGATGGAGGCGACGATCGCGCGCGGCAGGGTGCGGCCGGGGTCCTTGATCTCGGCGCCCATGTACGCGGCCGTGTTGTAGCCGAGGTAGTCGTAGATGCCGATGGTCAGCCCGGCCGCGAAGCCGGTCCAGAAGGCGCCGCTGCCCAGGTCGAAGGCGTGCGCGGGGTACGTGAACGCCTGCCCCGGGTCGAAGTGGCTGAACGCGGCGGCGATGACCAGCACCACCGAGGCGATCATCACGCACCACATCACGGCCGTGATCCGCGCGATGTGCTCGACCCCGCGCCACAGCAGCGCGATGACGAGCGCGATGACGCCGAGCCCGACCAGATCCCCCTGCGTCTGGCTCATGCCGTGCCACAGATAGCCCAGGTACTGAACGAGACCGACCACGCCCGTGGACATGATCAGCGGGATGAACAGCATCGCCGTCCAGACGAAGAGGAACGGCATGAGCTTGCCGCTGCGGTACTGGAACGCCTGGCGCAGATAGACGTAACTGCCCCCGGCCCCGGGCAGCGAGGCGCCCAGCTCCGCCCAGATCAGCCCGTCGGCGAGCGCGAGCACCGCGCCCGCGACGAAGCCGCTGATGGCCTGTGGACCGCCGAAGGCGGCGACCATGAGCGGGATGGTGACGAACGGCCCGATGCCGCACATCTGGCTCATGTTGATGGCGGTGGCCTGGAAGAGGCCGATGCGGCGGACGAAGCCGCCCTCGGTGCCGGACATGTCCACCTCCGTAGGATGGATTAAGTTAAGGAGCCTTACTTGATGCCGTCAAGGGTTCGGGGAGTACGGGATGGGGGTCCGCGATGACCGATGTGGCCGGTGACGACGCCCGTACGGCTGACGACGCCCGCCCCTGGAACCGGCAGCGGCTGCGCAGCAACAACGAACGCCTCCTCCTCGCCCGGCTCCGCGCCGAAGGCCCCGCCTCCCGCGCCCAGCTCGCCCGCGACACCGGCCT
>NZ_GG657754.1:5750776-5758957 GCF_000158915.1 Streptomyces himastatinicus ATCC 53653
CAGGCGCCGCCGGACCGGGGGCGGGTCGCGGTACTGTACGAACCGGACCCCACCGCCGGGTACGTCCTCGGCCTGGACATCGGCCGTTCCTGGCTGCGGGTGGCCGCCGCCGACCTGGACGGGACCGTCGTCGCCCGGTCCGACGTCCGCAACAGCGGCCGCAGCGCCGCCGCCATGGCCGACCTCACCGTCGCCGCCGCCCGCCGGGTCGTCGCGGACGCCGGGGTCGACCCGGCGCTGGTCGCGCACACGGTCGTCGGCGCGCCCGGCGTGTACGACCCGGAACGGCGGCGGGTGCGGTACGCGGTGAACCTCCCCGGCTGGGGGCGGGCGGGCCTGCTGGACCGGATGCGCGAGGAACTGGGCACGCCGCTGTCCGTCCACAACGACGCCAACCTGGCCGCGCTCGGCGAGTACACCTTCGGCGCGGGCCGGGGCAGCAGGCTCTTCGTCTTCGTCATGGTCGGCACGGGCCTGGGCATGGGCGTCGTCGCCGACGGCCGCCTCTTCACGGGCGCGCACGGCGCGGCGGGGGAGATCGGCTTCCTGCCGACGCTGCCGAACGGGGGCCGGGGCCTGGAGGACGCGGTGGCGGGCGGCGCGGTCGTCCGGACCGCGCGCGAACTGGGCATGGCCCATCCCGGTTCCGCCAAGGACGTCTTCGACGCGGCGCGGGAAGGCGTCGAACCGGCGGTGGCGGCCGTACGGCAGGAGGCGGAGCGGCTGGCCCATGTGATCGCCGCCGTCGCCGCCGTACTCGACCCGGACCTGGTGGTCCTGGGCGGCGGTCTCGGCGGCGGGGCGGACCTGCTGCTGCGCCCGGTGACCACGACCCTCCACCGGATCGGCCCCCTGCGCCCGAGGGTCCGTGCCAGCACCCTCGGCGAGGACGCGGTCCTGATGGGCGCGGTGGCGACGGCGACGGAAGAGGCCCGCGAGCGCGTCTTCACCCGCTCCCGCGAGACCCCCTGACGGCCCGGGCCGTACGGGCTACCCGCCGCGCGGGGCCACCGCCTCCCAGCGCACCGTGATCTCGCCCTGGCGCCAGCGCCGAGGGCCGTCCGTCAGGGGCCAGCCCGCCACGCGCAGCGCCTGGGCGCTGCGGATCCACCGCTGGCGGGCGCTCAGCGTCGCGTAGGGGGCGGCCGCGGCCCACGCGCGGTCGAAGTCGCGGAGGAAGGCGTGCACCGGTTCGCCCGGCACATTGCGGTGGATGAGCGCCTTCGGGAGCCGTTCGGCCAGGTCGGATGGGCGTTGGAGGGACCCGAGCCGGGCGGCGAAGGTGACCGTACGGGGGCCCGCCGGGCCGAGCGCGACCCAGACGTGCCGCCGCCCGATCTCGTCGCAGGTCCCCTCCACCAGTACGCCCCCGGGCGCCAGCCGCGCGCACAACCGCCGCCAGACGTCGGCGACCTCGTCCTCGTCGTACTGCCGCAGCACATTGGCCGCCCGTATGAGCACGGGCCGCACCCCGCCCGGCAGCGGCACCTCGAACCCGCCGTGCGCGAAGGCGAGCCCCTCCCGCTCGTACGGCCGCGCGGCGGCGACCCGCGCCGGGTCGATCTCGACCCCCACCACGAGGGCCCCGGGCCGTACGGCCCGCAGCCGGTGCAGCAGTTCCACGGCGGTCCAGGGCGCGGCCCCGTACCCGAGGTCGACGGCCACCGCCGTCTCGGCGCGCCGCAGCGCGGTGCCGTGGACGGCGGCGATCCACCGGTCCATGCGCCGCAGCCGGTTGGGGTTGGTGGTCCCGCGCGTGGCCGTTCCGATGGGGCGGATCGGCGGAGGCACGCGGGCAGACATGGCGAGCAGCCTAGGCGCTGCGTGGCCGCGCTCCGACCACGCGGCGAAGCCCAGGGGACCCCCGTACGAATCCCGAACGTCACGCTTTGGCAAAACGGAAATGGGAATGGCTGGTTCCGGTGTTGTGGCCTCAGAGGGGAAGCAGGGAGAGAAAGCTCGCCCCGAAGAAGGAGGTATCGCGCGGTGAGCCAGCACGCGTCCCGGCTCGGCCTGCGTGGCCGGTCCCATACGCCCTTCGGCGGCCCGTCCCACCAGCGCCTTCGGCGTATCACACACCTTCGGCGGCCACGACGGATCGCCATGCTCAGCGTGCACACCTCGCCCCTGCACCAGCCGGGCACCGGCGACGCGGGCGGCATGAACGTGTACATCGTCGAGCTGGCCCGCCGCCTCGCCGCCATCGACATCGAGGTGGAGATCTTCACGCGGGCCACCACCGGCACCCTCCCCCCGGCCGTCGAGCTGACGCCGGGCGTGCTCGTGCGGCACGTGGACGCGGGCCCGTACGAGGGGCTGGCCAAGGAGGAGCTCCCGGCGCAGCTGTGCGCGTTCACCCACGGGGTGATGCAGGCGTGGGCCGGGCACCGGCCCGGCTACTACGACCTCGTCCACTCCCACTACTGGCTCTCCGGCCACGTCGGCTGGCTGGCCGCCGAGCGGTGGGGGGTGCCGCTCGTCCACGCCATGCACACCATGGCCAAGGTCAAGAACGCCGCCCTCGCCGCCGGTGACACCCCCGAACCGGCCGCCCGCGTCATCGGCGAGCAGCAGATCGTCAGCGCCGCCGACCGGCTGATCGCGAACACCGCCGAGGAGGCGGAGGAGCTGGTGCGCCACTACGAGGCGGACCGCGATCTGGTCGCCGTCGTCCACCCCGGGGTGAACCTGGAGCGGTTCCGCCCCGCCGACGGCCGCGCCGCCGCCCGGGCCCGGCTCGGGCTGCCGCGCGACGCGCTGATCCCCCTCTTCGCGGGCCGCATACAGCCGCTGAAGGCCCCGGACATCCTGCTGCACGCGGTCGCCCGCCTCCTGGAGGAGCAGCCGTCGCTGCGCGAACGGATCGTCGTCCCCGTGGTGGGCGGACCGAGCGGCACCGGCCTGGCGAAGCCCGAGCGGCTGCACAAGCTCGCGGCGCGCCTGGGCATCGGCGACGTCGTCCGCTTCCAGCCACCGGTCGCGCAGGACCAGCTGGCGGACTGGTACCGGGCGGCCTCGGTGCTGGTGATGCCGTCGTACAGCGAGTCGTTCGGCCTGGTCGCGGTCGAGGCCCAGGCCTGCGGCACCCCGGTCGTCGCGGCCTCGGTGGGCGGCCTTCCGGTGGCGGTACGGGACGGGGTCAGCGGCACCCTGATCGACGGCCACGACCCCGCCGACTACGCCCGCGCCCTGCGCCCCTTCGCGGACGACCCGGGGCGCGCGACCCGCATGGGCGCGGCCGCCGCCCGCCACGCCCAGTCCTTCGGCTGGGACACGGCCGCGCGCGACCGCGGAGTCTACCACGACGCGATGCGGGACCGGCGTCACCTACGATCGGGCCCATGCTGACACCCACCCCCCAGGGCCCCCACGCCGTCATCGAGCGCACGCTGAACGACGCCGAGCTGGAGTGGGAGAGCCCGGAGGACGGCACATACGTCGTCAAGCTCCCCGGCACCCGCAAGCTGTCGACGACCTGCTCCCTGCGGGTCGGCCGCCACTCGCTCTCCATCAACGCCTTCGTCGTCCGCCACCCGGACGAGAACCACGAGGCCGTCCACCGCTGGCTGCTGGAGCACAACACCCGCCTGTACGGGGTGAGTTACGCGATCGACCAGCTCGGCGACATCTACCTGGTGGGCCGCCTCCCCCTCGCCGCCGTCACCCCGGAGGAGCTGGACCGCCTGCTGGGCACGGTGCTGGAGAACGCGGACGGCAGCTTCAACACCCTGCTGGAGATGGGCTTCGCGACCGCGATCCGCAAGGAGTACGCCTGGCGTACGTCGCGCGGCGAATCCACCCGCAACCTCGAGGCATTCACCAACCTGACCCGCGACGTGGCCGCCGAGTGACGCCCCTCCTCCGGCTCGACGCCGTCAGCCGCTCCTACGGCGACCGCGAGGTGCTGCGCTCGGTCACGCTGGATGTCGGGCCGGGGGAGTGCGTGGCGCTCACCGGCGACAACGGTTCCGGCAAATCGACCCTGCTGAGGCTGGCTTCGGGACGGGAGCGGCCGACCTCGGGGAAGGCGCTGTTCGACGGTGCGCCGATCGTCGAGGACGACCCCGCCACCCGCGCCCGCGTCGCCACGGTGATGGACCCCGGCGCCCACTACCCCGACCTGACCGTGCGCGAGCACCTCATGCTGGTGGCGCTGGCCCATGGGCTCGGCGACGGGGCGGAGGCGGCGGTGGAAGCGGTGCTGGAGGAGCACCGTCTGGCCGGTCACGGCGATGTCCTGCCCTCGGCGCTGTCGTCGGGGCAGACCCAGTCGCTGCTGCTGGCCGCCGCCTTCGTACGCCCGCACGACCTGCTCGTCCTGGACGAGCCCGAGCAGCGCCTGGACGGCCGGGCGCGGCGCGAGCTGGCGCACCGGCTGGCCGCTCACCGGGACCGTGGCACCGCGATCCTGCTGGCCACGCACCTCGAGGTGCTGGCCGAGGTCGCCGACCGGGTGCTCACGCTCGATGGCGGGATACCGGCGGCGGCGAGGGACCGGTAGTGGCCGACCCGGCAGGGCAACGCACGACGGATGCTCCGACCGATCCTCCGGCCGGGTACGGATTCGGGGACGGCACCGCCGAGACACTGGCCTATCTGGGCGCCCTGCGGCGTGACGCCCGGTGGGAGAAGCGCAAGAGCGGCGCGTTCGCGCTCTACGCCGTTGCGTTGGTCGGCTTGGCCTGGGGCGTACCGCTGCTCGTCTCGGCCGCCCGGGCCGGTCGTGCCGACGGGCCCCGCGGCCCCCTGGCCGCACATGTCCTGACCAGCCTGCCGCTGACGGTGCCGACCGTGGTGACCCTGGTCGTGCTGCTGATGGCGCGCGGCGCGGTGTGGCGCGGGCCGGTGCTCCTCGACATGCCGACCGTCTCCTGGCTGCTGCCCGCACCGCTGTCGCGCGCGCCCTTGCTGCTGCCCCGGCTGATGACGTCCGCGCTGCTGGCGGGGGCGGTCGGAGCGGTCACCGGCGGTGTGCTCGGCTTCCTGGCGTACGCCTCGGGCGCCCCGTCCTGGCCCGCGGTGACCGGGGGCGGGGCGTGGGCGGGGACGGTGGCCGCGCTCATCGGCACCGCGGCGGGTGCCGTAGTGGAGCGCCGCGACCGGCTGATGGCCCGGCACGGTGCCCGGCTCTTCAGCGCGGCCGGGCTCGTCCTCGCCGCTCCGGTCGCCACCGCGGCGGTGTCGGTGGCCCGCGGTGGGCATGCCGCGTGGCTCGGGACGGCGTTCCTGTGGTCGGGGCCCTGGGGCTGGGCCGCGCAGCCACTGGTCGCGGCCGCCGGTCAACCGGTGTCCGGATGGGCGGTGGGCGCCGTGCTGTCGGCCGTCTTCGTCCTCGTCGCGCTGCTGTGGGCCCGCCGGGAAGCGGTGGGCATCTCCCAAGCGGCCCTGCGCCTGCGGGCGACCGTGGCTTCGCAGCTCGGTGCGTCACTGTTCGCACTGGACCTGCGGCAGGCGAAGGCGGGTCTTCCCGCGCTGCGGGAACGCGGCTCCCGGCCCGCCCTGCGGCTGCCGATGCCACGCCACCGCCCGCTCGTCATCCCTTGGCGTGACGCGACAGGGTTGCTGCGCACACCCGGGCGGCTGGGCTGGGCGGCCGGGTGGACCGCGACCGCCGTGACGCTGACCGTGCTCGCCCCCACGTTGCGGGAGCGGGCCCAGGCCGTCGCCGCGATCGGGGCCCTGTTGTCCGGTTATCTTGCTGCGGCCCAGCTCACCGAACCCGCGCGCCGGGAGAGCGACGACGTACGCCGCTCGGCGAACCTGCCCTACCCGCCGCGGTCCCTCGCCCTGTGGCATGGGCTCGTGCCCGGCGTCCTGCTGGTGGCGGGTACGGCCGCGGGAGGCGTGGCCGCCGCGCTGGGCGGCTGGGGACGACCCGGGCTCGCGGTGCTCATCGTCTGCGCCCCGGCGCTGGTGGCGGCGGCGCTGGTCAGCTCGTACCGGGGCGCCGTCCCGCCGCACATCCTGCTCGGGGGCGAGACCCCGATGGGCAACACGGGCGCGGTGCAGGCAGCCTTCTGGTACCTGCGCGGCCCGCTCGCCGCACTGGTGCTGACGGCCCCGGTGCTGGTGGCGGTCACCCGGAGCGGCACCCTCCACGCGGGGCAACTCGGTTGGCCTTTGCTGGTCGGCGCGGTGGGTCTGTGGTGGGCCGGGAGGACGGCCCACCGGCTGTACGCGCGCTGACCTCTTCCGCGCCGGGGCCTCTCATGGCATGCTCACGCCGTCGCTCATCTGAACGGCGTTCACATCCATGGAAGGTGTGGGCCTCATGGACAGGGAAATCGACAGACGCACGGTCCTCGGCGCGGCGGCGGGCGCGGCCGCGGGCACCGCGGCGGGTGTGCTGGGCGCGGCACCCGCGGCGGCAGCCGGAAAACCAGCGGACCTGTGGCGCGAGTTCCGCGCCGATCCGTACCGCCACCCCCAGATCCCCTACGTCGGCCGCGCCGGATTCCGCGGCGGGCGCGCCGAGCTGCCCCGCTACCCGGTCGCCGCCGATGTACGGCGCTACGGCGCCCGGCCCGACGGCTCGGCCGACGCCGCCCCCGCGATCAACCGCGCCATCGAGGCCGTCGGGCGGCGCGGCGGGGGCACGGTGGTGGTGCCGCCCGGGACGTACCGCGTCGACGGCGTCATCCGCGTCGGCTACGACAACGTCGTGCTGCGCGGCGCGGGCAGCGGGCGGACCACGCTGCACGCGACCCGCAACCTCACCGAGCTGATCGGGCCGTACGGCAGCCGGTACGGCGGCACCAAGTCGTCCTGGTCCTGGGCCGGTGGCCTCATCTGGGTGTGCCCGGACGCCCGCTGGCGCTCCCTCACCGCCGCGATCAGGGCGCAGGCGTGGCCGTTCGAGGGCTGGACCGGCAACCGGCGCGACGAGTGGCGCACCCTGACCGCCGTCGACCGCCCCGCCCGCCGCGGCGACTGGACCGTGCCCGTCGAGAGCACCGCGGCCCTCCGGCGCGGCGACCGGGTGCTGTTCCAGCTCGCCGACGACGGCGCGCACTCCCTGCTCCAGCACATGGCCGGGGACGTGGCGGGCGCCGCCGGATATCCGTGGGCCGACAAGACCAAGCTGACCTCGTACGTCCCGTACGAATGGCCGTGCCGCATCACCGCCGTCGACCGGCGCCGCCGCCGGGTGACCCTGGACCGTCCGCTGCCGCTCGACGCCCGGCCCGAGTGGAAGCCGCGGTTCACCACCCTCGTCCGCCCGGTGACCGGCTCGGGCGTGGAGGGCCTCACCCTGGACTTCGATGCGACACCACAAGCTCAGCACCTGCTCGACAAGGGCTACAACGGCGTCGCGCTCCAGTGCGCGTGGGACTGCTGGGTGGACGACGTGACCGTCAACAACGTCGACAACGGCTTCCTGCTCGTCGCCGCGAAGGCGTGCACCCTGCGCCGGGTCACCGTCTCGGGACGCGGCAGCCACCATCCGTACTGCTGCCGCGAGGGCTCGCACGACAACCTGGTCGAGGACTTCGTCCTCGCGCGCCGCACCGTCCCCGCGCCCTCCGGGACCCAGCTGCACGGCATCAACGTCGAGGGCCTGTCCAGCTACAACGTCTGGTCACGCGGCCGGATGGAGATGGGCACCTTCGACACCCACCGCGGCATGCCGTTCGCCAACGTCCGCACCCAGATCACCGTGGACAACACCGGCGCGCACGGCGGCGACGCGGTCGCGGGCCCGCTGTACGGCGCCCGGTTCACCCACTGGAACGTCACCGTCACCAATCAGCGGGCGGGCTGCGTCAAGATCGACGGAATCGCCCCGTACAGCGCGACGGTCGGCATCAGCGAGGTCCGGGAGTTCGGCCAGATCGACGTACCGGACTTCAGCGGTCCGCTCCACTCCCGTATTGAGTCCTACGGCCACCCCGAGGCCGTCCACCCGCGCAATCTGTACGAGGCGCAGCGCGCGCTGCGGTGACGCGGGGCGCGGTGCGCGCACCCCCGCGACGCGCACCGCGCCCGTACGCCCCCCGCCTCGCCGATCAGCCCGCTACCCCCGCGCCCTCGACCACCACCGCTTCCCTCCCCACCGTCTCCGGCTGGTCCTCGACCCGCAGCCGCCGCCCCAGCACCCCGTAACCGACCGCGGCCACCGTGCCCACCACCGCGCTCGCCGCCCACAGCGTGGGCGCCCCGTAGCGGTCGATCACCGCGCCA
>NZ_GG657754.1:5759193-5771833 GCF_000158915.1 Streptomyces himastatinicus ATCC 53653
GCCCGAAGTCCGCGCTGGACAGCCCGTCCGCGCCCATCGCCACCGGCAGCGCCACGTAGCCCTGCTGGAAGAGCGTCGCGAGCAGGTACGTCAGCGCGACCAGGGCCATGAACCGCCGGTCCCGCAGCACCGTCCCGAGCCCGACCGCCTTTCCGTCCGCCCCGCGCCCCGCGCTCTCCCCCTCCGGGCGGGATTCCGGCAGCTTGACGAAGATGATCAGCGCGCACAGCAGCGTCATCCCCGCGTCGGCCAGGAACAGCGTCAGATAACCGTGCCGGGCGATCAGCCCCGCCGCCATCGCGGAGAACGCGAAGCCCAGGTTGATGGCCCAGTAGTTGAGCGAGAACGCCCGCACCCGGTCCTCGGGGGCGACGATGTCCGCCATCATCGCCTGCACCGCGGGCCGCGACGCGTTGGTCGTCATGCCCACCAGGCAGGCCACCGCCGCGATCGCCACCGGATCCTCTACGAAACCCAGCACGGCCACCGTGACCGCCGTCGACACCTGCGCCACCAGCAGCGTGGGCCGCCGCCCGAGCCGGTCGGTGAGCACCCCCGCGACCACCGCCGACACCACCCCGCCCAGCCCGTACAGCGCCCCGACCAGCCCGGCGAACGTCGCCGAGTAGCCGCGCTCCACCGTCAGGTACATCGCAAGAAAGGTGGCCACGAAACCGCCCAGCCGGTTCACCAGCGTGGACGTCCACAACCACCAGAACGCCCGGGGCAACCCCGAAACGCTCTCCTTCGCGGCCAATCTCCACCGGGCGACGGACATCGCGAACCCCCCACGGTCATACGCCCCCATGTAAGAGGCGCTAGCGGCATCCGCAACTTACGACCGCTTCCCCCTCGCCCGCCACTCAATTGACCAGGTCCGTCAACCGACCGCCCCGAACCCGTCCAGTAGGCTCGACCGCATGGCCGACGCACCGTACAAGCTGATCCTCCTCCGCCACGGCGAGAGCGAGTGGAACGCGAAGAACCTGTTCACCGGCTGGGTGGACGTGAACCTCAACGAGAAGGGCGAGAAGGAGGCAGTCCGCGGCGGTGAGCTGCTGAGCGACGCCGGCCTGCTCCCCGACGTGGTCCACACCTCCGTCCAGAAGCGCGCGATCCGCACCGCGCAGCTCGCCCTCGAGGCCGCCGACCGCCACTGGATCCCGGTCGCCCGCAGCTGGCGCCTCAACGAGCGCCACTACGGCGCCCTCCAGGGCAAGGACAAGGCCCAGACCCTCGCCGAGTTCGGCGAGGAGCAGTTCATGCTGTGGCGCCGCTCGTACGACACCCCGCCGCCCCCGCTCGAGGACGGCGCCGAGTGGTCCCAGAGCGCCGACCCGCGCTACGCCACCATCCCCCCGGAGCTGCGCCCCCGCACCGAGTGCCTCAAGGACGTCGTCGTCCGGATGCTCCCGTACTGGTACGACGCCATCGTCCCCGACCTCCTGAGCGGCCGCACCGTCCTCGTCGCCGCCCACGGCAACTCCCTGCGCGCCCTGGTCAAGCACCTCGACGGCGTCTCCGACGCCGACATCGCGGGCCTCAACATCCCCACCGGCATCCCGCTCGCCTACGAGCTCGACGCCGACTTCCGCCCCACCAACCCGGGCGGCACCTACCTCGACCCGGAGGCCGCGAAGGCCGCGATCGAGGCGGTCAAGAACCAGGGCAAGAAGAAGTAACCCGACCCCAGTAAGCCCCCGGCCTGCGAGTTCTTCGCGGGGCGGGGGCTTTTTGGTGGTGCTGGCCCGTTGGGCTGGCCCGTCCCTGGGCCGTCAGGTGCGACGACGCCGGCGGCGTACGCGGATGTCGAGGACGATCAGCAGCGCCACGGGGGGCGATTGGTTCCGCTCCGGCTCCAGCAGTCAGGGCCCCGAGGGAACTCGCCGCGGGCGACGGGCGAAGGAGAGATGAAAGCCCAAGCCTTCGAAGCGTTCCCCAGGATGAGAGGAGCCCCGATGACCGTCGAGCCAGGCGTCCGCACGGGGGCGGAGAGCGATGCCTCGGTCATTGCGCGGTCCCGGGATGAGCCCGAGGCATTCGCCGTGCTTTTCGACCGGCACGCGGATGCGGTACACCGTTATCTGGCCCGTAGGCTCGGCGGCGAGTCGGCCGACGACCTCATGGCAGAGACCTTCACCACTGCTTTCCAGCAGCGGCACCGGTACGACCCCGCGCGGGCCACGGGCAACGACGCCCGGCCCTGGCTGTTCGGCATAGCGACCAACCTGGTCGGACGGCACCGTCGGGCCGAGGCCCGCCGGTTCAAGGCCCTGGCCCGCATCCCGGCGCCCGCCGACCACGAGGAGCCGCTGGCCGACCGGGCCGCGGCCCGGGTAGGGGCACAGGCCGTGCGCCGCGAGCTGGCGGCGGCACTGGCCGCACTGCCCGCGCGGCACCGGGACGTGCTGCTGCTGGTGGCGTGGGGCGGTCTCGGCTACGAGGAGGTGGCCCAGGCCCTCGGTGTCCCCATCGGCACGGTCAGATCACGGCTGCACCGGGCTCGCAGCAAGCTACGCGAAGCGTTGGGCGGATCCGATCCGACGACACTGCGAGAGGTATCCGGCCATGACTGACGAACTCGAACTCCTGCGGGACTGGGACGCGGACGCGGCCCCGCTCACCGAACCGGCCCGAGCACAGGCCCGCCACCGACTGCTCAACACGATCGCGCGCACGGAGCGGCACCCCGACGCCGCACCCAGCCGCCGCCACGCGCTGCGCCTCGCGACAGCCGCGGTGGTCACCATGGCGGTTACGGGCACCGCGGTACTGATCGCCGCGGACGGCGCCGACGAGGGCGACCGCACCGACCGCGCGGGCACGAACGCCCCGCAGATGCGCAACGTCGGTGCCGTGACGGTGCTGAACGGGGCGGCAGCGCGGGCGAGTAGGCACGAGAAGCCCGTGGCGCCGCGCGACGACCAGTTCATCTACTGGAAGCGGATCATCAAGGAGACGGAGCGGAAGACCGGCGCGGTCAAGACCTACGTGGACGTGAACTGGGACTCGGTGGACGGCTCCAAGCGATCTTTGACCATGGAACTCGGCCGGGTGATCTGGGAGAAGCCCCTGGGGAAGGGCGAGGGCGTGTGGCCGCCCCGGGAGTGGAGCCGGCTGAAGAAGCTGCCCACCGACCCGGAGAAGCTCATCCCGCGCATCATCGGCGTCGGCACGTCCGACAAGTCGATCGACGACTTCACCGCGTGGGACTGGTACGACGCCTACTTCATGCTCGGCGAGCTCCTGAAGTGGCCGGTGCTGCCCGAGGGACTGCGTCCCGCCGCGTACGAGGCGCTGGCCCTGGTGCCCGGGGTCAAGGCGACCCCGGGGATGAAGGACTCCGCCGGGCGCACCGGGGTGGGCATCTCCTACCCCAAGGATGCGTCCGAGAAGGGCAAGTACCTCATCTTCGACCCGGAGTCCTATGAATTCCTGGGCTTCCGCGACGAGCGAATCTCGCGTTCCGGGAAGAAGACGTACATCCAGCTGTCGCACGTGGTGGACTGGGCGATCGTCGACCGCTTGAAGCAGCGCCCCTAGCCTGGGCCGGTCAGGGGCGGTCTCGTGGAGACCGCCCCTGACACGTGGGAAAGCCGGTGGCCGGCGGCCCGTCGCGGGGGTGGCCCACCGTTCGGGTGATTGCTCCGGCGGCGGGCATCGGCGGATATCCGGGCCGCCGGGCAGGCGGACATACTGTTCTAATGGGTGCACAAAAGACAATTCCCCCCTTGATTCATCAGACATGGAAAGACGCCGACCTCCCCCCGGCATGGCAGAAGTGGGCCGAGTCCTGGCGGCTGCATCACCCCGGCTGGGGATACCGGTTGTGGACGGACGCGGACAATCGCGCGTTTCTCCAGGACCACTATCCGTGGTTCCTGCCGGTCTACGACGGCTATCCCGAACCGATCATGCGGGCCGACGCGATCCGCTATTTCTTGCTCGACCATTTCGGTGGTCTCTACGTGGATCTGGATTTCGAGTGCCTGAAGCCGGTCTCCGGCCTCCTTGACGGGCGCGAACTCGTCCTCGGCTGTGAACCCGAGGTGCACACCCGCTTGTTGCTGGCGCGGCAGCGCGGATTCGCCCGCATCGTCGGCAACGCGTTCATCGCGTCGCGGCCGGGCCACCCCCTCTGGGGCCATGTGCACCGTCGGCTGGTCGGCGCGCACAAGCTGCCGGGCACGCTCGACACGACCGGGCCGTTCTTCCTCACCAGGGCGGTCGACAGCGCGCCGGAGCCGGAGTCGATCACGGTGGTCGGGCCGGAGGCGCTGTATCCGGAGGTGAGCCCGTACGCGACGGAGCTGTTCGGCCCGCAGGAGGCCGACTACGACCGTGCCTACGCCGTGCACCACTGGTCGGGCAGCTGGGCCTGCGACACCGCGACCGCGCCGAGGGGCTCGGCGGGCAGGCGGCTCCCGTTCTGGGCGAGCCAGGAGCTGCAACCGATCGCCGACGGCCTGCTCAACCTGGAGGCGCAGCGCCGCCGTTGGGCCGCGGGCGCGCCGGCGCCGACCGTGTCCTGCCTGATGGTGACCAAGGACCGCTCGGCGACGGCACGCCGCGCGATCAGGTGCTTCACCGCTCAGACCTATCCGAACCTGGAGCTGGTCGTGCTGGAGGACGGCACCGACGACGTGCTCGAGCGGCACATCCGTGAGCTGGGCGATCCGCGGATCCGCCACCACCGGCTCCCCCCGGAGCGACGGACCCTGGGGGAGCTGCGCAATGAGGCGGTGGACCGGGCCACCGGGGCGTACGTGTGCCAGTGGGACGACGACGACCTGTACGACCCGGAGCGGGTGGAGACCCAGATGGCGGCGATTCTCGCGCTCGGTGCCGACGCGTGCTTCCTCGCCCGTGAGCGGCTGTGGTGGCCCGCCCGCCGCAAGCTCGCCGTGTCCTGCGCGCGGGTCTGGGAGGGGTCGATGGTGTGCGCGAAGGACCGGCTTCCGCGCTATCCGGCCGAGCGCCGTGGCGAGGACACCCCGGTGGCCGAGGGGCTGGTCCGCGGCTGCCGGGTCGTCTCGGTGGACGCGCCCGCCCTGTACACCTACGTATGCCACGGGAACAACACCTTCGACGAGTCGCATTTCGCGGAGCACTTCGAGGTGGCGACCCAGGTGTGGGCCGAACCCGGCCCCTACGCCGAGCAGTTGCTCGCGATGGCGACCCGGCTGCCGCTCGAGCCGGGGGACATCGCGCACGCCGAGACCGTCGAGACCGCCGCAGACGCCGCGCGCACGGACGAGCGGAACCCGCGGCCGGTCGCCGAGCCCGCCGTGGCACCGGCGAGCGAGCGGCCCCCGGTGCTGGTGCTCACGCCCCTCAAGGACGCGGCCGCGTTCCTGCCCGGCTATCTGGACCGACTGCGCACGCTGGACTACCCGCGCGAGGCGATCTCGCTGGGCCTGCTGGAGGGCGACAGCAGGGACGAGACCCCGGAACTGCTCCGGCAGGTCCTGCCCGGCCTCGAGGCGGAGTTCCGGCGGGTGACCCTCGTCCACCGTGACTTCGGCCTCCAGCTGGCCGGACCCCGCTGGGAGCAGGGCGTCCAGCGCCGGCGCCGGTCGGTGCTGGCCAAGGTGCGCAACCATCTCCTCGCCCGGGCCCTGGCCGACGAGGAGTGGGTGCTGTGGCTCGACGTCGACGTCACGGGCTACCCGGCGGACCTCGTCCAGCGCCTGCTCGGCGCGCGCAAGGACATCGTCGTCCCGCACTGCGCCACCGCGCCCGGCGGGCCGACGTACGACCTCAACACCTTCGTCCTCAAGCCCGGAGCGGGCACGCTCGACTGGGACCGGTGGCTGCGCGACGGCATCCTCCAGCCGCCCAGGGGCTTCGGCCGGACGTACCTCGAGGAGTTGCGCGGACGCGGACGCGGACTCGTACGCGTCGACTCGGTCGGCGGAACCGCGTTGCTGGTCCGTGCGGAGCTGCACCGCGACGGCCTCACCTTCCCGTCCTTCCCCTACCGCCAGTTCATCGAGACCGAGGGGCTGGCCGCGATGGCCCTGGACATGGGGACCGCCTGCTGGGCCCTGCCCGATCTGGAAGTGGTGCATCCGCACCACGGCGCCCCGCGACCGGAGCCCGCCACCCTGGCCGTCACGCACAGTGAGTAATCGTTTTGACGCATTGAGTGACCAAACTTACGGTGGCTTCACTGCCCGCGTCGCGACATCACCGGCATTCCGGGCAGCTCCTCCGCATCCAAAGGAAAGGTGCCACCGTGAAATCCCGTGTCATGACCTCACTGGCTCTGCCTGCCGCGCTGGCCACGGCCGGACTGCTCAGCACCGCGGAAGCGGCCTACGCCGCCGTCGCCCCGGACACGCGAACGGGGACGGCGGCGTACGGGCACTCAGGGCAGCCCATGAGCGGCGACGTCACCCTCACGTCCGGGACCAGCCACCCCTGCGAGCCGATAGGCAACGTCACGATCACCGACTACGGCCACTGCTGCCCGCCGGTGAACAACGTGACCATCACCGACTACGGCCACTGCTGCCCGCCGGTGAACAACGTGACCATCACCGACTACGGGCACTGCTGCAACGTCGGCAACGTCACCATCCCCGACTGGGGGTGGTTCTGCGAGACCGATCAGGACCCCGGACGCGGGCTCGGGCTCGGCCACTACCGCGCGTACGAGCGCAGCTAGCGCAGGATCCGTCGCTGTGCCCGGCCGTGGGCCCGCGGAAGTGGCCCCCGGGGGGACGGCCGGCGCTCGGAACACCGGCCTCCGGCCCGCCCGATTCCCGCCCCTGTTCCCACGCCCCTTCCCGTCCCGAACCGAAAGACCGCGCATGCCAGACAACCCCGCCCCTGTGGTCTCGGTGGTCATCCCCTGCCATGACTACGCCCGCTATCTGCCCGAGGCCGTGTCCAGCATCGTTGCCCAGACCTATCCGGACTGGGAGCTCCTCGTCGTCGACGACGGCAGCACCGACAACACCGTCGAGGTGACCCGGTCCCTGATCGCCCGCCATCCCGACCGGCGCATCAGGCTCGTCCAGCGGGCGAACGGCGGCGTCTCGGCCGCCCGTAACACCGGGATCGAGGAAGCCGCCGGCCGCTACGTCCTTCCGCTGGACGCCGACGACGTGATCGCTCCCACGATGCTCGAGAAGACCGTCGCGGTCCTGGACGGCGACCCCGGCATCGCGATCGCCTCCACCGACGTGTTCACCTTCACCGACGACGATCTGCCCCCGCAGGCGATGACCCTCCCCGCCTACAGCCGGGAACTGATGCTCCAGCGGCTGATCATGTTCTACTGCTCGCTGTACCGCCGGGAGGCGTGGCAGACCGTGGGCGGCTACGACGAGAGCATGCGGGCCGGAGAGGACTGGGACTTCTGGGTCGGCTGCGTCGAGCACGGCTTCGATGCCCACCACATCCATGAGCCGCTGTTCGGGGCGCGCAACAAGGACACGGGACTGCACGTGGAGGCCGCCGAGAACGACCTGGCCATCCGGGCGCGGATCGTGGCCAACCACCCGAGCCTGTTCAAGCCGATCACCCGTGGCTGGGCGCGGGCCGTGCTCAGCCAGGACGCGGAAGCCTGCCTACGGGACGAACACGTGCCCGACGACATCCTCACCCGGGCCGCCGAGATGGATCACTTCCTCACCGCGGTGATGGCCCTCCAGCGCACGGCGCGGGTGCAGCACTACCACATCCAGCGGCTGACGAAGGAGCTGGAGGCTCACCGCCCCGCGGCCGGCTCTCCCGCCCAGGAGAAGGACTCGAGAGAGCTCACTTCGCACCCATGAGTTCGAGGACCTTGTTGACGGCCTCGACGACCGGTACGCCGAGCGCGCCGACGGTCGCGGCGATGCCCGCGACGGCGAGCAGGGCGCGGTGCCGCTCCTGCGGCTGGACATCCGCTTCGGCGCGGAGCGCCGGGAGCGAGTCGTCGAGGGCGCCGGCGCTGACCGGAGGCACCTGGGCGCGCAGTTGCTGGAGGAGGGTGAGGAGCTCGCGGAGGGCCTCTTGGACGGCCTCGGGCTGCTCCTGGACCGGGGTGACGCGCTTGTCGATGCCGACGTTGCCCGAGCCGCCGTGCATGGTGACGTGGTCGCCGCTGCCGAAGTAGTAGTGCTGGTCCCCGCTCATCAGCTCGCCATCCCCACGTTGCCGCTGCCGCCGTACATGTTGACGTTGTCTCCGAAGTAGTAGTGCTGGGGGCTGATGGTGATGGTGTCCACCTGCACCGTGAATTCCGCCTCCGGGTTCTCGATCGCGTCGGCGATCTGGTGGGCCAGCTGCCGCAGTTGGTCCGGTTGGCGGCCGGACACCACGGCGGTGGACGGGCCGGAGGTCTCGATGGCCAGGACGAAGTGCGCGGGTGCGCCGAGCACCGACAGCATCTCCACGAGGGAGTAGATCAGCGCCGCGACCGCGGCGATCACCACGAGGACGAAGAGACCGCCGGAGCCACCGCTGTCGCCGCTGTCCAAGCCGCCGCGGCTGGAGCTGTCGATCATGGCGGCGAGCAGGGCCAGGACCGTCGTCACCGCCCCGATGATCAGCAGCCGCTTCACGAAGCGCAGCACGGCTTCCTTGCGCCGGGGGCGGATGGTGAGCGTGTACACCCGGGCGAGGTTGCGCAGCGGGTAGTAGGCGTCTCCGATCCAGAGCAGCCGCTTACTGACCCGCAGACCGACTCCGATGATCGGCTCCGTCGAGGCCGCTGGTGCCACATCGGGGTACGGGTCGGCGGCGGGCGGCGGACCGGCCGGTGGCTGCGGCGGGACGGCGGGCGGCGGACCGGTCGGGGGTTGCGGCGGAACGGTCGGCGGTGGCGGGCCTCCGACTGCGGATAAGGCCTCGGAAGGCTTGTTCCATGCCTGTCCCGCCGAGTCTGCTGATGCCACACGCCCCCCTTTGGACGACCTTGCCGAGTCACGTCCATTCACTCGGTTCAGCCCCGCCGGCGCAAGGGGTTTCACCGCCCGCGTGAGTCTAAGCGGCTGGCCAGTCGTCCGGGCCGCCGCCCTGCCAGTCGATCAGGCGGGTGTCCTCGCCCGTCAGGCCCGCGCGGGTCAGGAGGCCGCGCAGTTCGTCCGGGTTCACCACCACCCCCACGTCCTCGCCGTCGATCCGTACGCGGCGGCGGCCGTCGAGGGGTTCCTCGACGACCACGCGGGTCCGGGCGGGGGTCTCATCGTTCATACGACCAGATTCGCCGCAGCGGCCGCCGCCCGCACCTCGGCAGGGGATCGGCAGAGGATCGGCGGGGGCGACGGGACGGGGCCCGAAGCCGTCGTACGGCCCCGGGCCCCGCTCCTCGCATCAGCTCAGCCGCAGTTGCCGCCGCACGAGCAGGAGCCGCCGGACTGGCAGCCGCAGCTACAGCCCGAGCCGCAGCCGCAGGCGGCGATGGGGTGGGTGGGCTGGGGTTCGGGAAGGGTGATGTCCGCCATGAGTCGTCTCCTCGGGAGGGGGCACCTGCTGCTCATGGTCCCGGTTCACGGCCCGCCCACAGGGGCGCATCGACGGCGCGCGGAGGCACGCCGCCGTGATGCGGCCCTGCCCCTCAGGACTCCTGGGCGGCGCTCGACGAGGCCAGCTCGTCCGCGTGCTCGCCGGTGACCAGGTAGATGACGCGCTTGGCGACCGACACCGCGTGGTCCGCGAACCGCTCGTAGTAGCGGCCCAGCAGGGTCACGTCGACGGCCGTCTCGATGCCGTGCTTCCAGCGGTCGTCCATCAGGTGCTGGAAGAGGGTGCGGTGGAGCAGGTCCATCGCGTCGTCGTCCTGCTCCAGCTGCCCTGCGAGGTCGACGTCCTTGGTGACGATGACCTCGGCCGCCTTCGCCATCAGCCGCTGCGCGAGCTGGCCCATCTCCAGGATGGTGGCGTGGAGGTCGTGCGGCACGGCATTGTCCGGGAAGCGGAGCCGGGTGAGCTTGGCGACGTGCTGCGCCAGGTCACCGGAGCGTTCGAGGTCGGCGCTCATGCGCAGGCTGGTGACGACGATCCGCAGATCGGTGGCGACCGGCTGTTGCCGGGCGAGCAGGGCTATCGCCCGGCTCTCCAGGTCGCGCTGGAGGTCGTCGACCTTCTCATCGGCGGCTATGACGCTCTCGGCGAGCTTCAGGTCCGCGTCCAGGATGGATGTGGTGGCGCGGCCGATGGCCGAACCGACGAGCCGGGCCATATCGACCAGGCCCTCCCCGATCGAATCCAGCTCCTCGTGGTACGCGTCGCGCATCACTGACCTTCTCTCACTGACTCTCGCTGACGGTTCTTCGTGGACTCGTGTGCCCCACCCTGCCACGTTCGGCTCAGAACGCGTCCGGCGCGACCCCCCGCGGTTAACCGCCCAGGACGTCAAGGTGAACTCTCGGCAACGTCCCCCACGCCACCCCGTGCGGCGGTCGGCCGCGGCGGCGTCCGGAGTGAACCGGCGCCATCCCCCCGGTGAACTCTCGGCAACGTCTGTTCGAGGGGGCCCGTGCGGGGCTGTGGAGGCCGCTCCCCGCCCGCATAACCTTGGATGCATGAACGTGAACGCGGCGATCGCCGCAGTGGCGGCGCTCGCCGGGTTGTGCACCGGTGTCATCGCCATGCTGGCGTTCCGCTGGAGCGAGCGCGAACAGGCGAAGCCTACGCGCTCATCCCTGCATACCGATGCCGCTCTGCCGCCCGGTGTGGACACCGTGCTCTCGGTACTGCGTTCCTCGGCCGTCGTCCTCGACGAGGCGGACGCCGTCGTCAAGGCCAGCTCGGCCGCGTACGCGCTGGGACTGGTGCGCGGCGGCAAGCTCGCCGTCGAGCCGATGCTGGCGATGGCCCGCGACACCCGGCGGGACGGCGAGATCCGGCAGATCGAGCTGGACCTGCCGCGGCGCGGCACCGGCCGGGGCGACGCCCTCGCCGTATCCGCCAGAGTGGCTCCGCTCGGCTCCCGGCTGGTCCTGCTGCTGGTCGAGGACCTCACCGAGGCCCGCCGGATCGAGGCCGTACGGCGCGACTTCGTCGCGAACGTCAGCCATGAGCTGAAGACCCCGGTCGGCGCGCTCTCCCTGCTCTCCGAGGCCGTCATGGACGCGTCCGACGACCCGGAGGCGGTCAGCCGCTTCGCGGGCCGGATGCAGGTCGAGGCGACCCGGCTGTCCAGCCTCGTCCAGGAGCTGATCGACCTCTCCCGGGTCCAGAACGACGACCCGCTGGAGGACGCCGAGCCGGTACGGGTGGACGAACTGGTCGCCGAGGCCATCGACCGCTGCCGCCACCAGGCGGGCACCAAGCAGATCACGATGGCCACCGGCGGCACCGCCGATCTGCGGGTGTGGGGCAACCGCGGCCAGCTGGCCGCCGCCCTCGGCAACCTCGTCGAGAACGCGGTCAACTACAGCCCGGCCCGCACCCGCGTCGGCATCGCGGCCCGCCGCATCCCCGCGACGGGCGGCGACCTGGTCGAGGTCGCCGTCACCGACCAGGGCATCGGCATCTCGGAAAAGGACCGAGAGCGGATCTTCGAGCGGTTCTACCGGGTCGACCCGGCCCGCTCGCGGCAGACCGGTGGAACCGGCCTCGGTCTCGCCATCGTCAAGCATGTGGCCGCCTCGCACGGCGGGGAGGTCACGGTGTGGAGCGCTGAGGGACAGGGCTCCACCTTCACCCTGAGGCTCCCGGAAGCCGGTGCGGCGCGGGGGGACCGGGATCGCGCGGCCGGCGGGCCGGGCGAGCCGTACGATTCCGGATCCGACCTCGATGGTGAGGACGGCGACCGACCGTACGAGACCTTCACCAACGAACAACTTTCTGCCCCGGAGGTCCTTCCGTGACCCGAGTTCTGGTCGTCGAGGACGAGGAATCGTTCAGCGACGCGCTGTCGTACATGCTCCGCAAGGAGGGGTTCGAGGTCGCCATCGCGGCAACGGGGCCCGAGGGACTCGACGAGTTCGAGCGGAACGGCGCCGATCTGGTGCTGCTCGACCTGATGCTGCCGGGGCTGCCCGGTACGGAGGTGTGCCGCCAGCTGCGCGGCCGCTCCAACGTTCCGGTGATCATGGTCACCGCCAAGGACAGCGAGATCGACAAGGTCGTCGGCCTGGAAATAGGTGCCGACGACTACGTGACCAAGCCCTTCTCGTCGCGTGAGCTGGTGGCCCGCATCAGAGCCGTCCTGCGCCGCCGAGGCGAGCCGGAGGAGGTCACCCCCGCGGCCCTGGAGGCGGGCCCGGTCCGGATGGACGTGGACCGGCACGTGGTCACGGTCGGCGGCGGCAAGGTGGACCTCCCGCTGAAGGAGTTCGACCTGCTGGAGATGCTGCTGCGCAACGCGGGCCGGGTACTGACCCGGATGCAGCTGATCGACCGCGTGTGGGGCGCGGACTACGTGGGCGATACGAAGACCCTCGACGTCCACGTCAAGCGGCTGCGGGCCAAGATCGAGCCGGACCCGGGCGCCCCGCGCTATCTGGTGACGGTGCGCGGCCTGGGCTACAAGTTCGAGCCGTAAGCCACCGGCCTCGGGCCGGGCCCGCCGGACGGAGTCCGGCGCAGCGGGCCGAAGCCCGTGAGGCCCCCTGGGGCCGATCGGTGCGAGGTGCGCACGCGGGAGGGGCCGAGCCGTAAACGGGCCCGTACGGCCGCGTGCCGGCTGACAACGCGAGGG
>NZ_GG657754.1:5771933-5780020 GCF_000158915.1 Streptomyces himastatinicus ATCC 53653
GCCCTCGCGTGTGCTCAGTGCTCGTCGTTCGGCGTCGGCTCGCCGGGGGCGATGCCGTTGCTCTGGCCGCCGCCCGGCTTGTTGCTCGCCGAGCCGGAGGCCTCGTCGGACGGCTTGCCGCTCGGCTTCTGGCCGCCCGGCTGCGCGGTCTGGCCCGGGGTGGTCTGGCCCGGCTTGCCGGAGGGCGTACCGCCCCGGGGGGCCGACGGGGTCGGGGTCGGCAGCTCGGACGGGCCCCAGCCCTTGAAGTAGCTCGTGGCGGGCACGACGAAGGCCGTGATCGGCACGTCGCCGGTCGAGCTGAGGTCGAAGACGATCCGCTGGGCGTCGCCGTCCTTGGCGGCCTCGCGGCCGTCGGAGACGACGGCGGAGGCGTTGCCCTCGCCGCCGAGGGCGACGGAGCCGCCCGCCGGGACGACGATCTTGTTCGCGGCCTTGCCCGCGCCCTTGGCCGGGTGCAGCTTCGCCGTCGCCTTCGCGTCGGGCAGCGTGATGGCCGTGAGGGTCTCGTCCCGGTCGCCGTTGTTGAAGATCCGGGCCGTGACGACGGCCGGGCCCTTCGCGGTCCGGTCCGGCTGGGTCACCACGGTGGCGTTCTGGATCTTGATATCGCCGACGGACGTCGCGGCGTTGTCGGGCTTGACCTCCAGCGTCTGCGCGTCGTTCCCGGCCGCGCAGGCGGAGAGCGGGGCGACCGAGACCACGATGGCGGCTGCGGCGAGGACGCCGCGTCGAAGGCTGCTGCTCACGGCGGCGGCATCTCCTAGGACGAGGTAAAAGTTGGATCAGCGCGCTTAGGTTACCGATCCGCCCTTCTGGCCCCGCACCCGACCCGCCTTCCGGGACGACGCGCCCGGCCCGTACGTCCCACACGGCACATCCATGACCCCCTCCCGACCACCCTGAATATCGGTTCGGTGACGGATCGGGGAGATTATCGGTAAGGAATCCGTGGACGTCCGAAAAATTGATCACGCACTTGACCACAGATGTCTCACAGACATGATCAGTGCGGGCGTGATCAATTCGGGAATCGGGGCCGGATCTGTCGCTCCTCGGCCGAACGGAGTAGCGGAAGTCCATCGACCGGACTCCGGCAAAACGGGACGTACGGCCACCCGCATGACGTTCTCCGGGCGTGTATCGCGCCGGTTTCAGGCCGCCCGGACAGCCGCTCCCACCTGCGAATACCCGGTTCCGCCCACCTTGCCCAGCACGTCCCAACCGCTGTTGTCAAGCCCCGAGATATGCCCTGACCTGCGAAAACGCCATTCAGAAGAAGGCGTTCTCGTGTTACCCTGGATAGCCACGGAAGGGGTACCTGTCACATGACGTTCAAGGTTGGCGACACCGTGGTCTATCCCCATCACGGGGCCGCGCTGATCGAGGCCATCGAAACTCGTCAGATCAAAGGCGTGGACAAGACCTACTTGGTGCTGAAGGTCGCTCAGGGTGACCTGACGGTTCGTGTGCCGGCGGACAATGCGGAGTTCGTCGGTGTGCGTGATGTGGTCGGCCAGGACGGGCTGGACCGGGTCTTCGAGGTGCTGCGCGCACCGTATGCGGAAGAGCCCACGAACTGGTCCCGTCGTTACAAGGCAAATCTCGAGAAGCTCGCCTCCGGTGATGTGATCAAGGTTGCCGAGGTCGTGCGTGATCTTTGGCGCCGAGAGCGGGAGCGCGGTCTGTCCGCCGGTGAGAAGCGCATGCTCGCCAAGGCGCGCCAGATCCTGGTGAGCGAACTCGCCCTCGCCGAGAGCACCAATGAGGACAAGGCCGAGGCCCTGCTGGATGAGGTACTCGCGTCCTGACACATAAATGCCGCGGTGCCCGAGTGATTCAGACCTGCTCCTCGTAAGTAAGTCTGTTCGCCGGGCGCTGCGGCATGTGCGCGCACAGGCACCTCAGCCCACCACATCGCAGCCCTTGGCGCAAGACCGTTTGTGGTGTCGCTGTTGTGGTGCAAGGTGTGCCGGGCCCGGGCAGCTGGCACGACCAGTCGTCACGGAAGGGGCCGGTCGGGGCATCGCGCCCGGCACGCTGTGGCCATACCCATTTCGGCCGAGGAAGCAAACCTGAACGCCAACGCAAAGTCCGTAACCCCACCCATCGGCGAGTCCGAGCGTCCCGCCCGCACCGCCGCCGTGATCCCCGCCGCGGGCCGTGGCGTGCGGCTGGGCCCGGGAGCCCCCAAGGCGCTGCGCCCGCTGAGCGGTACGCCGATGCTCGTGCACGCCGTTCGGGCGATGGCCGGATCCCGCGCCGTCTCGCTCGTGGTCGTGGTCGCCCCGCCGGACGGTGCCGACGAGGTCCAGCGGCTGCTCGACGCGTATCCGCTCACCGGGACCACCGAGGTGGTCGTCGTCCCCGGCGGTGAGACCCGCCAGGAGTCGGTGCGCCTCGGCCTGGCCGCCGTCCCCGACGGCGTCACGACGGTGCTGGTGCACGACGCGGCGCGCCCGCTCGTCCCCGTGGACACCGTGGACGCGGTCGTCGCCGCCGTACGGGACGGGTCGCCCGCCGTCGTTCCGGCCCTGCCGGTGACCGACACCGTCAAGCGGGTCGAGCCGCGCACCGGCGACCGGGCCGGTGAGCCCGAGCCGGTCGTCGGCACTCCCGATCGCGCCGTGCTGCGCGCCGTACAGACCCCGCAGGGCTTCGACCGCGCCACGCTCGCCGCCGCGCACGAGAAGATCGTCCTGGAGGGCGACGGCGCGACGGACGACGCGGGCATGGTCGAGCGCATGGGCGTCGAGGTCGTGGTCGTTCCCGGCCACGAGGAGGCGTTCAAGGTGACCCGGCCGCTGGATCTGGTGCTGGCCGAGGCGGTTCTCGCGCGCAGGAGGAAGAACGATGGCTTCTGACGTTCCCGTGGCGATCCCCTTGGTGGGCATCGGCACAGACGTCCACGCCTTCGAGAAGGGCCGCGAGCTGTGGTGCGCGGGTCTGCTGTGGGAGAGCGAGGAGGGTGACGCGTACGGCCTGGCCGGGCACTCCGACGGCGATGTGGCCGCCCACGCCGCCTGCGACGCGCTGTTCTCCGCCGCGGGCCTCGGTGATCTCGGTGCCCACTTCGGCACCAGCCGTCCCGAGTGGTCCGGCGCGTCCGGGGTGACGCTGCTGGGGGAGGCGGCCCGGATCGTGCGGGCGGCGGGCTTCGAGATCGGCAATGTGGCGATCCAGGTGATCGGCGTCCGCCCCAAGATCGGCAAGCGTCGGGACGAGGCGGTGAAGGCGCTGTCGTCGGCGATCGACGCGCCCGTCTCGGTCTCGGGTACGACGACGGACGGGCTGGGCCTGACCGGCCGCGCCGAGGGCTTGGCGGCGGTGGCGACCGCGCTGGTGGTGCGGCGCTAACCGCGGACCGGGTGCGGCGGAGGGCATTCCTCCGCCGTACGGGCCGTTCCTCGGGGCGAGCCCCGCACCTTGACGGTGTGTGGGGGTAGGGATCCGGTAACCCGAATCCCATCCGTACCACCGCCCAGCTCGGCGCGAGGAAAGGAAGCACCCGTGGCCACCACACTCTCCGACGACCTCAAGCGCGTCCTCGACACCCCCGTCTTCGTCATCATCGGCACCATCCAGCCCGACGGCAGCCCTCAGCTGTCACCGGTGTGGGTGAAGCGCGACGGCGACGAGCTGCTGTTCTCGACCACCATGGGACGGCGGAAGCAGAAGAACATCGACCGCGACCCCCGCGTCACGGTCCTGGTGCAGCCCGCGGACGAGCCGTACACGTACGCCGAGATCCGCGGCACGGCGAGCTACACCACCGAGGGCGCCCAGAAGCTGATCGACGAGCTGTCGCTCAAGTACACGGGCAAGAAGTACGCCGAGTTCAACCCGGCCTCGGCCCAGGACGACGAGCGCATCGTCGTGCGGATCGCCCCCCGCAAGGTCGTCGGCAGTCTCTGAGAGAGGCGTCACGGTGAAGTGTCACGCTTCTGTGTCCCTGCGGCCGATGGGTCGCGGGGCACTGCCGGGTTCCGACTACCCTTGACGCGTGACTATTCGCCTGTACGACACCGGTGCCCGGCAGATCCGTGACTTCTCCCCGCTCACGCCGGGCTGTGTCTCGATCTACCTGTGCGGCGCGACCGTGCAGGCTGCCCCGCACATCGGGCATATCAGGTCGGGGCTCAACTTCGACATCATGCGCCGCTGGTTCGCGTACCGCGGCTACGATGTGACGTTTGTCCGTAATGTCACGGACATCGACGACAAGATCATCGCCAAGTCGGCCGAGCAGGGCCGCCCGTGGTGGTCGATCGGCTACGCGAACGAGCGCGCCTTCACCAGCGCGTACGACGTTCTCGGCTGCCTGCCGCCGACCTATGAGCCGCGGGCGACCGGTCACATCCCCGAGATGATCGAGATGATGCGGGGCCTGATCGACCGGGGTCACGCGTACGCGGCCGAGGGCAACGTCTACTTCGATGTGCGCTCGTACCCCGAGTACCTCCGGCTCTCCAACCAGGACCTGGACGGGCTGCGCCAGCCCAGCGGCGAGGGCGAGACCGGTAAGCGCGATCCGCGCGACTTCGCCATGTGGAAGGCGGCCAAGCCCGGCGAGCCGAGCTGGGAGACCCCGTGGGGGCGCGGCCGCCCCGGCTGGCACCTGGAGTGCTCGGCGATGGCGCACAAGTACCTGGGCAGCGCCTTCGACATCCACGGCGGCGGCGTCGACCTGATCTTCCCGCACCATGAAAACGAGATCGCGCAGGCCAAGGGGTTCGGCGACGACTTCGCCACGTACTGGGTGCACAACGCGTGGGTCACCATGAGCGGCGAGAAGATGAGCAAGTCGCTCGGCAACTCGGTGCTGGTCTCCGAGATGGTCAAGCGCTGGCGCCCCATCGTGCTCCGTTACTACCTGGGCACCCCGCACTACCGCTCCATGATCGAGTACAGCGAGGAGGCGCTGCGCGAGGCGGAGTCCGCCTTCGCGCGCATCGAGGGCTTCATCCAGCGCGTCACGGAAAAGGCGGGGAAGGCCGTCCCTGCCGCGGCCGACGTGCCGCCCGCGTTCGCGGAGGCGATGGACGACGACCTCGGGGTGCCGCAGGCGCTCGCGGTCGTCCACACCACCGTCCGCCAGGGCAACTCCGCCCTCACCGCCGACGACAAGGAGGCGGCGGTCGCGCGGCTGGCCGAGGTGCGGGCCATGCTCGGCGTGCTGGGCCTGGACCCGCTCGACGACCACTGGTCGGGCGGTTCGGACCGCGGCGAGGACCTGCACGGCGTGGTCGACTCGCTCGTCCGGCTGGTCCTGGAGCAGCGCCAGGCCGCGCGCGGCCGCAAGGACTACGCGACGGCGGACGCGATCCGCGACCAGCTCCAGCAGTCGGGGCTGGTCATCGAGGACACCCCGTCCGGTCCGCGCTGGGAGCTGGGCACGCGCTGACCTCGCACTTTGTGCCGCCCGCTGAGCCGGGCGGCACACTGGTATGACCGTACATACGACCATAGACGCGTGTGACGTTCCACGTTTTTCCGTTGCCCGTTGCCGTTTGCCGAGCAGCGCTGAGCAGTGAAGAGATAGGTGACATTCATGGCCGGCAACAGCCAGCGCAGGAACCGCCGTACCAGCAACAAGAAGGGCGCGACGGTCGGCAGCGGCGGCAAGCGGCGCCGGGGGCTGGAGGGCAAGGGCCCGACCCCGCCCGCCGAGGCGCGCAAGGGACACGCCAAGCAGCGCATCGCCAACGCCCGCACCCGGCAGGCCGCCAAGCGTCCGGCCCCGCGCCGCGGCGGCGCCAAGGGCACGAACGAGCTGGTCGTGGGCCGTAACCCGGTGGTCGAGGCGCTGCGCGAGGGTGTCCCGGCGAACACGCTGTACGTGCAGCAGTTCATCGACAGCGACGACCGGGTGCGCGAGGGGCTGAAGATCGCCGCTGACCGCGGCGGCATCCACCTCATGGAGGCCCCGAAGGCCGAGCTGGACCGGATGACGAACGGGCTCAACCACCAGGGCATGGTGCTCCAGGTCCCGCCGTACGACTACGCCCACCCCGAGGACCTGAGCGCGGCCGCCTTCGACGACGGCGAGGACCCGCTGATCGTCGCCCTCGACGGCGTCACCGACCCGCGCAACCTGGGCGCCGTGGTGCGGTCCGTCTCCGCTTTCGGCGGCCACGGCGTGGTCGTACCGGAGCGGCGCGCGGCCGGGATGACCGCCGGCGCCTGGAAGACCTCCGCGGGCACCGCCGCGCGCACCCCGGTGGCGCGCGCCACCAACCTGACCCGGGCGCTGGAGTCCTACCAGAAGGCGGGCCTCACGGTCGTCGGCCTCGCGGCGGACGGCGAGACGGAGCTCCAGGACCTGGAGGCGCTGGACGGCCCGGTCGTGATCGTCGTCGGCAGCGAGGGCAAGGGCCTGTCCCGACTGGTCGGCGAGACCTGCGACTTCCGGGTCCGCATCCCGATGCCGGGCGGCGCGGAGTCGCTCAACGCGGGTGTCGCGGCGGGCGTGGTGCTGTACGAGGCGTCGCGGCGCCGGTCGTAACCCTTCGCACGACGCGCGGTCCCCGCTGCCTCGCCGGTCGTAACGCTTCGTACGACGCGCGGTCCCCGCTGCCTCGCCGGTCCGCTGCGACGGTGGCGGGGCGGGGGACGTACCCACGCCCGGACGATCTTGACGGTCCCCCGACAGATCACACCGGCCCCGGCAGTGTCTTTCCCGCCGGTCACTCGGTTAGTTGAGCGTGGAGACCAGAAAATTCCGCACGCCCCTGGCGGGACGCGCGCCGGGATTCGACGACGAGCCGCAGCTGACCATGGCCAAGGTGCCGTGTGACCCTGCGAAGGTCGCCGTCAATCCCCCCAGCTTCCGGGTGCAGCTCTCCTCCCCGGTCGTGAGCAGCGCGCTGGCGGACACGGCCCGGCTCGCCGGTATCGGGGCCGGGGCCGCGCCCCGGCGCCGCCCGCCCGTGGTGTGGAGCGGCCGCACCCGGCCCGGCGGGGACACGGCGGCGACCCGACTGCTCCAGGCCGTGCGGTACTCCGAAACCGTGGACGGCCCCGAGGACGTGGGCACCACGCAGGTGCTGCCGCGGGTCACCTTCGATGACGGTCCGCCCACGGTCACCGGTCCGCCCACGGTCATCGGGCCGCGCAGCCCGCACCGGGACCCGGTGCCGGAGACCGGGCGGCCGCCGCGGCCGCGGGAGTCGGACGCCACGCACCGCACCGGACCGACGCCGCGCGTCCCCCGGCCCGCCCACGCCGCCCACCACCAGGCGCGGCAGCCCCACCACCAGTCCCGTCAGACGCCGCAGACCCACCGGGCCCCCCAGACCCACCGGAGTCCCCAGGTCCCGAGCCAGCGGCGCCCCTCCGAGCAGGTGCGGCACGCGTACTACCCCGACCGCCGGATGAACCTCGGCGTCGTCCTCCTCCCGCTCCGCATCTTCCTCGGCTTCATCTCCGTCTACGCGGGCATGGGCAAGCTCTCCGACCCCGTCTACTTCGACGGCGGCGAGCGCGGCTCGATGGTCACCTGGCTCCAGTCGCTGAACCCCTGGCCGATCGCCGAGCCGTTGCGCGACCTGGCCCTGGAGCACCCGGTGGGCGCCGGGCTGACCGTGGCGTTCCTCCAGATCGTGGTCGGCGTGCTCACCGTCCTCGGGCTGTGGCAGCGGCTGGCGGCCTGCGTCGGCGCGGTGTTGTCCGCCGCGCTGATCCTCACCGTGAGCTGGCGCACCGTACCGGTCTACGACGCGCCTGACATCATCTACCTCGCCGCCTGGAGCCCGTTGATCATCGCGGGCGCCCCGGTGTACTCGGCCGACGCCCGTCTCGCGGGCGAGGCCTGGCGGCGGCTCGGCCCGCGCGTCGAACTGTGGGCGCTGCGGCGGCGGGTGCTGCGCCGCGGCACCGTCATGGCGATGGTGGTGGCCGGGCTCACCCTGCTGCTCGGCTCGACGATCGGTGGCGCCGTACGGTCCTCGGAGACGGTGCGGGCGCCCGAGCCGCGCGAGGTGCCGCGCAACAGCCTCCCCGGTACGCCGCTGCCCCGGAAGCCCGAGACCAGCCCGCGCGAACGAAAGTGGGCGGCGCGGTGGAAACGCCCGGATCGCCTTCGTACC
>NZ_GG657754.1:5780395-5814096 GCF_000158915.1 Streptomyces himastatinicus ATCC 53653
CTTCTGCGTGCCTGCCGGGACTCAGTCGTGCAACGGCCGTACCGGCGTCGACTCCAGCGAGCCGCGACCGGACGGCGGCGGGCCCGAGGAGAGTTCCTTGGCGGCCTCGGTGAGATCCTTGGCGGTGTCGATGGCCCGCCAGTACGCCCCGTGGGGCAGCGGAAACCCGGCCAGCCGCCGCTCGCGGGCCAGCCGTGGGAACGTCGTCCGCTCGTGGTCGCCGCGCTCCGGCAGCAGCGAGGTGAAGGTGGCGGAGAAGACGTACACGCCCGCGTTGATGAGGTACGGGGAGGGCGGCGACTCGATGAAGTCGAGGACGTGACCGAACTCGTTCGTCTCCACCGCCCCCCAGGGGATGCGCGGCCGGGCCAGCGCGAGCGTCGCGACGGCGTCGCGTTCATGGTGGAAGTCGGCCATCTCGCGCAGCGAGAAGCGGGTCCAGATGTCGCCGTTGGTGGCGTACCAGGGCTGATCGGCGTGGGGGAGCCGGGCGGCGGCGAACTTCAGGCCCCCGCCGCGCCCGAGCGGTTCCTTCTCGACGACGGTCGTCACGCGCAGCGGCAGCTCCGCCGACTCCAGCCAGTCCTGGAGGACGGCGGCGAGATGACCGCAGGAGACGACCGCGTCGGTGACCCCCTCGGCGGCCAGCCAGGCCAGCTGATGGCCGATGATCGGGGTCCCGGTGCCCGGGATCTCGACCATCGGCTTGGGACGGTCGTCGGTGTACGGACGCAGCCGCGAGCCCTGGCCTCCGGCCAGGACGACGGCCTGTGTGGGGCGCGGGGCATGCGGGTGGTGAGCGTGGTGCCCGGGCCTGTGGAGGTCATCGGTCATGGATCGCACCATATGCGGTGGCGCGGTGACCGCACGGGGAGCCGGTCGGTGATGGGGGAGCGTTCAGCGGTACGCCTGGGTGATGCCGGACGCGAACGAGGTGTCGCAGACGGGACGGGCGTAGGCCTGCGCCTCCTTCGTACCCCCGTACTTGGCGACCGCGGCGCGGCCGAGTGCACGGGCGATGTCCGCGCAGTGCCGGGCCAGCGAAGGCCGTTCGTCGGTGGCGACCTGGAGGTGGGTGAGCGCCACCCCCGGGTCCTTCTCCTGCAACTCCGCGAGCAGCCGGTCGCGCAGCAGCTCGTGCGGGGCGCGGTGGACGGCGTGGGTGGAGGCGCGGTCGGAGGAGGCGGTGAGGATCTGCGACTCGGCGCTCGGCGAGGCCCACGGGACGCGGGTGACGGCGAGCGTTCCGGAGAGGACGAGCACGACGGGGAGGACGAGCGCGAGGGTTCTGCCGATACGGCGGGCTGCGGTGTTCACGGGAGGGATCGTAGCGAGGAGCGATGATTTGGCGACATTGAGTCACCATGCCGGGTGATGGAAACCCGTTCTTGCGTGCAGGGGTGTTGACGAACGGAATCGAAAAGACCGGAATGTCGAGTAATTTATCGACAACGCCACAACGCGACAGTGGGCGGCCCCGTCCGCGGACATGAGCGAGGCGCCGCCCCCGCAAAACGGAAGACGGCGCCTCACCTCAGGAACATCAGTCGCTGAGCCGCTCCCCGGTGGAGGTGGAGAAGACGTGAGCCTCGCCCGGCTGCGGCACGACGTGCAGCTGCGCGCCCTTCTCCGGCACCTGGCGGCTGCCGACCCGGATCACCAGGTCCTTGCTCTCGCCGCCGACCTCGGCCGAACCGAAGACGTACGCGTCCGCGCCCGTCTCCTCGACCACGTTGACGGTGATCGCGAGACCGGCCGGGGCGTCGGCGGCGGCCTTGGTCAGCGACTTGGCCGCCCCGCCATTGGCCTCCACCACGTCGAAGTGCTCGGGCCGGACACCCACGGTGACCGTACGGTCGCCCTTGTCGGCCGCGGCGCTCAGCGCCTCCCGGTTCACCGGGACCACGCTGTTGCCGAACTTCACACCGCCGTCGGTGATCGGCACCTCGACCAGGTTCATCGCGGGCGACCCGATGAAGCCCGCCACGAAGAGGTTCGCCGGCCGGTCGTACATGTTCCGCGGGGTGTCGACCTGCTGGAGCAGCCCGTCCTTGAGGACGGCCACCCGGTCGCCCATGGTCATGGCCTCGACCTGGTCGTGGGTGACGTACACCGTCGTGATCCCCAGCCGCCGCTGGAGGCTCGCGATCTGCGTACGGGTCTGGACACGGAGCTTGGCGTCGAGGTTCGACAGCGGCTCGTCCATCAGGAACACCTGCGGCTCCCGCACGATGGCCCGCCCCATCGCCACACGCTGCCGCTGACCACCGGACAGCGCCTTCGGCTTGCGCTCCAGGTACTCGGTGAGGTCCAGGATCTTCGCCGCGTCCTCGACCTTCTGCCGGATCTCGGTCTTGTTGACCCCGGCGATCTTGAGCGCGAAGCCCATGTTCTGCGCGACGGTCATGTGCGGGTACAGCGCGTAGTTCTGGAACACCATCGCGATGTCCCGGTCCTTCGGCGGCAGGTGCGTCACATCGCGGTCGCCGATCCGGATCGCCCCGCCGTTGACGTCCTCCAGCCCCGCCAGCATCCGCAGCGACGTGGACTTCCCACAGCCCGAGGGGCCGACCAGAACGAGGAACTCGCCGTCTTCGATGCCGATGTCGAGCTGGTCGACGGCGGGCTTTTCGGTGCCCGGGTAGATCCGGGTCGCCTTGTCATACGTGACCGTAGCCATGGTGATCTGGTCCCTTCACCGGCAGGAACGTGCCGGACGATCCGAGTAAAGGTAGGGGTCTAGTCCACTGCACGTGGATTGGCGTGACGCTATACCGCCCACCCCCGCCCTGTCTCTACTCCGGACACCAGAATTTTCGAACGGAGCACCCCGGTGTGGTGGGTACACTGCTGGGGACGCCGACTTAGCTCAGCTGGTAGAGCACCGCTCTTGTAAAGCGAAGGTCGTCGGTTCGAACCCGACAGTCGGCTCTGTGTCAGAGCATGAACAACGCCCCGGACGGTCTGCCGTCCGGGGCGTTCGCTGTCCCGGCGGACATCACCTCTCACGTCCGCCCAATGATCGACCGCCGCGAGACCGTCAGCGGTAGCAGCCTGGTCGGCTTGCTGTGCTCGTGCGCGGAGGGGGGCATTGCCCTTTGCGGGCGTGTCGCCAAGGTGACCATGGAGGTCTAAGATCATGACCTACTTTGATCGCTCTGATGCGGAAGGGCTTTAAATGTCCAATTGGAGCAAGCGGTTAGCCACCCTGCTGTCGGCGACCGCCGTGATGGTCGGCGTCTCTCTCGGGACTGGTGCGGGCACCGCAGTGGCAGCACCCAAGCTCACCTACCAGTCGAGCTGGTATCAGTCGGGGAAATCGGTGGTCGTCTACCTCTACGCCGACGGCGACTACGCCGGATATGTGAACTGGAACGCGGACCCGGAGGGGAACGATCCCGGAGACGCGCTGCGGGCGAAGGACGACGCGGCCGACGGGTGGGGCGTCGAGGGGACCGTCTCGGAGCCCGGGTGGCTGGTCCGCGAGGCTTCCACGCGGGGACACTCGTCCCCCTACACAACCCCGTGGCAGACCGGCAACCTCATCGAAGGCAGTCCGTACACGCTCGACGTGTGCCTGGTGAAGGGCTCGGAACGGGTCTGCCTCTATGGCTACTTCCGTGTCAAGGCGTAGGCGGAACCTGGACGGGGTGCCGAGCCCGAACCTGTAAAGCGAAGGTCGTTGGTTCGAACCCGACAGTCGGCTCTGTGTCTGAGCAGGGAGGAAGCCCCGGACGGTCGCCCGTCCGGGGCTTCTGACATCTACGGCGGCCATCAGCCCGGACGCGATGCTGGGCCCATTCCCGGTGATCGCGACTCCCAGCCCGGCGGCCCTGCTCTGGACGAGCTGATCGCCGCCTTCGACGAGGTCAACGGACCGGCCGACCCGGTGGCCGTGGCAGACAAGCAGGCCAGGCTCACCGCCGAGCCGCGGCCCGGTGCCGGGGCGGCCGTGTGAGGTTCCTTGGCCCGGTCCGTCGCCTGTGACGGTGACATGACGGACATCCCGTCGGCGAACGGGAGTTGGCTTCATGCGGTGACGCGGGCGACGGCGCCCAATCGTGACCTGGGCAGATCCTCAGCGGCTGGCGTACGTATAGGACAGCAGCGCGACCGGCATCGCCGCGCAGGCCACCAGACAGATCACCCACGCCGGTACCCCGAAGAAGCGGGTGCCCTCGTCGTCCTCGTGCGGTTCAGCGCCCACGCACTCCGGTCGTCGGCCTGCCCCTACCGTCCTGATCTTGTCCTGGTACTTGCCGTAGTCGCTCACGATGCCGTCTTCCTGGATGGGCGGTCCGGGAGGCACTGCTCGAACGGATCGCGCTGCTTCGGGAAGGTGGGCGCGCAGCCGGGGCAGGCGTAGAGGGTGCGGCCGCCGAGGCTGGCGCCGTGCTCGATGGCGACCACGACCGGGGTGCTGGTGGTCTTGTCGCAGCGGGCGCAGACCTGGGGCATCATCGGTTGGTCGCCCCCTCAGCGGGCTCGGAGACGGCTCGTGACAGCGCCTCGCGCAGCCGGTCGGCGTCGGTCAGGTACCGGTCGGGACCGATCGGGATCTGCCAGTGGAGGCGGGGGCCGATGGTGTGCGCGGCCGGTGGTACGCCGACGTAGGTGACTCCGGCGCGATCGGCGCCGAGGGCATGGATCTCCCGCCGCCTGAGCTGCCAGGTCCGGGCGTGGCCCGCGGGGATGAGCCAGTACATGAGGCCGTAGTCGGCGATGACGGCGCCGGTCTCGTCGCCGAGTAGCGCGAGTGCGCGTTCGCCGATGTCGGCGGGGGCGCGTACGACGTCCCAGTACTCGCCGACCTCGATCATCTCAACGTCGCTGCCACCAGGGGGCGTCCACGGCAGGGTCCTGGTCGTCGTCATCCGGCTGCCCATCTGGAAAGGGAACCGCCAGTGCTGGGCTCATGCTCCGAGGTAACCGGAAGCGCACTGTGAGCCATCAGGCCACAACCCAGGCAGTTACCGTCCGCGGAACAGGACAGTTTTACCCGGAGGGTAGGTCCGGGCAGATCTACCGTCGAGCCCGCAGGCGCAGGGGAGGCTGCCGTATGGCGAAGCAGCGGAACGCCAGGCTGGAGGCGCTGCTGCTGGAGTTCGGCTACACCCACCAGCAACTGGCCGACGAAGTCAACCGGATCGCAGAAGCCCTGCTCGGCAAGCCGAGGATGTGCACCGACCGTCATGTCCGCCGCTGGGTCGCGGGCGACGTGCAGTGGCCCTGGGCGCAGTACCTTCTCCTGCTACAAGAGATCTTCGGCCGCAGCCCCGAGGCGATGGGCTTCGTGCCGCGAGGCAAGTCTTCGCGTGTCCCTTCTCCTCCACGGCGGCCGACTCCCATGAGGCATGACCATGCCCTCGGAGGAGGCGCACTCCATACCGTCGCCACGGAAGCCCTCCACCGCGTGCGCGACGCCGTGAACCGCTGTAGCTACGGCGAACGCGTCGAGAAGCAGCTCTACGCCGCCGTCGGCGATCTGGCCGCGTCAGCGGGCTGGTTCGCGTATGACGCGGGCCACCAGCGAGAGGCGACCACCCTCTACAACGAGGCGTTACAGGCCGCGATTCTCGCCAGGGACGGCTCCCTTCAGGCCCGAGTCTGGTCGAATCTGGCGATGCAGGCCCGCCTGCTCGGTCGTGACCAGGAGGCGGTACGTATCGGCCGTGCGCAGTGGAAACCCGGCAGGCCAAGCGCGATCCGTGGCTCATGACGCTGCTGCACTGCCGCCAGGCTGTCGGACACGCACGGGTCGGGGAACGCTCCCGGGCTGAGCGCTCGCTGGCCCGCGCCGAAACCACGTACGACCGTGCTTCGGGCCGGCCGGAAGCGTGGCTGGCGTTCCTCACCACGGCCGAACTGGCCGGGCTGGCAGGCGCAGCACACCAAGCCCTCGGCCGGCATCGCCGAGCCCAAGAACTCACCACTTCCGCATTGGAGCTGCTGGAACCGCGCTTCGAACGAAACCGCGGACCTGCGACGCGCGATCGGCCGACACCGACGCGTATCGGCAGCAGCAGACTTCTTACAGCAGACGCGGCACATGGAGGACGTGACGATCGCGTGCCGTGACGCTGCTGGACTCGCGGAGATCCGCCCAGAACTGCTGTCGGTGTACGCCGATATCTACGCCGACCGGCTGGGCGAACAGTTCCACAGCGTGGACCGCTTCGATGAACGCCTGGGATGGAACACGGAAGTTCCTGGATTCGGAGCAGCAGTCGGCTATGCGGCTGGAGCACCGGCCGGGTTCGCGTTCGGCTGCACGTTGCAGCCAGGTACGCGCTGGTGGAGCGGGCTGCGGACCACGGTGCCGGATGACGCCGTGGTGCAGACGGGGAGCCGTACGTTCGCACTCTCGGAGCTGATGGTGGTCGAGAACGTCCGCGGTACGGGGGTAGCCAAACGGATCCACGACGAGCTGTTGCGTCCACGGCACGAAGAGCGGGTGACCTTGCTTGTCGAGCGGGCTCACCCGCGGGTTCGTGCCAGGTACGAGGAGTGGGGCTACCAGTGGCTCGGCGAGGTGATGCCTTTCCCGGACGCTCCGTTGTACGACGCGATGGTGCTGCCGCTACTGCACTGACGCGATGCTGCGTGTACGCCGTGAAGAGGCTTGATCTACACCGTGCAGGGGCGCGGCAGCTACGTCGCCGACGTGATCGGCCCGGGAGGCGAGCTGATCGAGGCCAAGTAGTCGAGGGCCGGAACTGGCGAAGGCCCGGCGGCGAGGAAGCCGTCGGGCCCCTGACCGAAGCACTCCCTGGAGATCCGGGAACAGGATTCCGGTTCGATACTTCCTGGTTCTCCGACCGTTCACTCCTCCGGCGCGGTGGGGCGGAACAGCGCCAGGAAACCGCCAAGCACTGCGAACGCGGCGAGGAACAACTCCGTTTCCAACCTGTTGACGCTGCCCTCGGACATCTGAGTGTTGAGGACGAGCCACATCGCCCATCCCATGGTCACCAGCAGGTGATTGTCTCGCTCCCTCAGCAGCCGCATACCCGCCCACAGAAGCAACGGCATCAGCGTCACGGAGGCGACTACGGCCAGCGCGCTTTCGATGAACCCTGCGCCGATCCCCCCGTCCGGATTGGCCTGTTGTGCTTCCCACGCCCACTGCTCGGCAGACTGCCAGACCCAGTACGTCGCATGGGCTGCGGCCGCTGAGACACCAACGCCCTTTATCCAACGGCATAACCTGCTGCTCAACATGGCCTCACCATGCACAGCAGAGGACTCGCATGCCTGAGTACCCATACTCAAAATGGACCAGAAGGTGCGCGGGCGGGGCCTTGGGTGAATCACCGCTGCTGGCCATGCCGGAGCTCTGTCACCTGTGCACGCACCTCCGTACAGACGGTCAGCCATCGCCGCGCTCTCTGCCGAGGACGGAGCCCGCCGCGCGGCGGGCCCGCGGCTGCGGGCGATGCTCTCCAGACGGGAGGCGTGGGCCTTAGCCCGTATGGACCGGCCGTCCGGTTTCCGTCGCGCGATTGGACAGGCTGTCGAGGCACTCGGCGACGCTGGTCGATTCGACAACGACTTCGGCGAAGCCGAGCTCGCAGGAGTCACCGGTGGCAGCCTCTTGGACCTGGTTCGCTCAGAACCGCGCGCCTACGCCGACTAGATGTGCTGTCCGGAGAGGTTGGTGATGCGGCTGGCTGGGGTGCGGCCGCTGATTCCGGTGTGGGGTCGGTGGTAGTTGTACCAGTCCAGCCAGTCGGGAAACGCTGCCTGCCGTTCGCCTTCTGAGGTGTAGGGCCGCTGGTAGGCCCACTCGTCCAGCAGGGTGCGGTGGAAGCGTTCGACCTTGCCGTTGGTCTGGGGCCGCCAGGGGCGGGTCCAGCGTGGGCGGATACCCAGCTCACGGCAGGTGTGGTGCCAGGTGTTCTTGCTGTAGGCCCAGGCGTTATCGGTCAGCACCCGCTCGACGGTCACGCCGCGTGCGGCGAACCAGGCGGCAGCTCGACGCAGGAAGTCCGCACAGGTGGCCGCCTGCTCGTCGGGCAGGTGCTCGGTGTAGGCAAGGCGGGAGTGGTCATCCAGCGCGGTGTGCAGGAAGGCATGGCCGGTCCCGTTCCTGTTCTTGCGGCCGGCTGCCCGGCCCAGGGCTTTGTGGCCGCCGCCGTCGGGGATGCGGCCGAGTTTCTTGACGTCGATGTGGACCAACTCGCCGGGGCGGGAGCGTTCGTACCGGCGGACGGGTTCGCCGGTGGCCCGGTCCAGCGTGGCCAGTGGTGGCAGGCCGTGGCGTTGAAGAATGCGGTGAGCAGTAGAGGCGGCGACGCCGGCACGGGCCGCCAGTCGCAGCGGACCGATCTGGTGTTCACGGCGCATCCGCAGCACCCGCTCCTCCACCAAGGCGGGCGTCCGGCGTGGTGAGTGGTGGGGGCGGCTGGAGCGGTCGTGCAGACCCGCTGCCCCGTGGCGGCGGTAGCGCCCGGCCCAGCGAGCGGCGGTGGTGTGGCTGACCTGGAACCGTTCGGCCGCCCGCCGCAGCGGCCAGCCGTCGTCGACGACGCACCGGGCCAGACGCAGCCTGCCGGTCGGGGTCAGCGGGGCGTTACGGTGGATCAACGAGGGCCTCCTGGGCATTGGTGCAGATGTCGCAATCCACACCGAAACCAGAGGCCCTCGCCTCGTTCAAGCACCCCTCACGGCGCGTCGCCCGTCACCAACGTGCCGGGACAGCACAACTAGAGCGTGTCCGATGAGTCGAGCCAGCGTCGCAGATGCCGCCACCGACACCACTGCGGTGACAGGACGGTGACCGCCTCTCGGAGCCTCACCCGCCGGGGTTCTTCACCATCAGAACAATGAACACGATAAAGACCAACGCCATGCAGCCCAGGCCCTTCAAGAGGTTGCGAGCCTCTTGATCCCGCGCCTTCCTCCATGCTGCGGCACGCCGGACGTCGTTACGGCGCATCCCCTCTTCGACGGCGCGTGCGATCTCTTCTTCGTTCACATCTGCCCCCACCCCTTGGCTGCCAAAAACGTACCTTAGCCCTCGCACGCAGCTGGCTTTTACTCCGGCAGACACAGCTCAAGCCGTGCCCACTCGGCGCCCCACAGACCGCTCCATCCCACGGAGACCGAAACGAGTCACACATGAGTCAGCCACATGACTCGTCGGACACGCCCTAGGCCGCAGGCCACATCCGTACAGCCCTGGACCAGCGCAACGTGAAGGCTGGCCGAGGATCGGGCTCGCCGAATGCGCCTTCCTGATCGGCGACATCACCAGCGCAGCCGACTACTCGTGCCGCGCGGTCGAGGTCTCGTCCGGCATCCGCTCCGGGCGCGTGCGCACCCGACTGGCGTAGCTCTATCCGTACACGGTGGGCGATGGCTCGTCCCGGGCCGTCGCCGACGTGCGCGGTAGCATCCGGACTCTGCTCACCACATGGCGAGGAAGGCGCGATGACGACGATCGCTGTGACCGGGCACATGGACCTCACCGACGAGTCGGTGCCGCTGGTGCGAGCCGAGCTGGACAAGGTCCTCGCCTCCTACGAGTCCTCCTGTCTGGTCGGTGTGTCATGCATCGCGAAGGGCAGCGACAGCCTGTTCGCCGAGGCGGTCTTGGCGGCCGGCGGGAGCCTGGTTGTGGTGATTCCGTCGCAGGACTACCGGCAGGCGAAGGTGAAGCTCGACCACGCCGCGACCTTTGACCGGCTGGTGGAGTCCGCAGACGAGGTCCTGGTGATGCCGCACGAGACGGCGAACCGGCAGGCGTACGAAGCGGCGAACGCGGTGCTGTTGGAGCGTGCCGATCGGCTGGTGGCGGTGTGGAACGGGCAGCCGCCGGGCACCAAGGGCGGCGGTACCGCGGACGTGGTGTACCAGGCCCGCGAGGCTGGTGTCCCGGTGGACGTCGTCTGGCCGGACGGTGCGTCCCGCCGGGCATGACGAACGCCCTCTGGCCCGGCTCGCAGGCCGGATGAGTGGGGCACAGGTCTACGGCTTGTGCCCCGTCCACGGATATCCCCGACGGACTCGTCGCGAACTCCAGACGGCGGCCGATCCGACCACGCCAAACTCGCCGCGCTCGACGGCGACGAGCACCCCGCCCAGTGGAAGCGCTGGTTCGACGCGGCTGTGGTGAGCCAAACCGCAGACCCGCCTGTTCGTGCTTGCGCACCAACGTTCAGACGGAGCCGGACTACCGTCGGAAGACGACAACGCAGGCACAGCTGCGCGTTTGGCTGCGCGCAGCCCGCATTGCGATCAGTCCGGCGTGTGCGGCCAAGCTGGGGTCGGACTGGACGTCACTACAGAACCAACGGCAGTGTTCCCGTGACCGTCCGCGCCAAAAAGAAAACGGGGAACGTCGTGAGTGCTTACGTCATCGTCAACGTCGATGTGCTCGACGAGGAGGCCGGCCTGGCCTACGCACGTGTGGCCCAGAAGTCCATCCTCAGTCACGGCGGCCGTTACCTCGTCGCTGGTCCCACGCCCGAGCCCGTCGAGGGAACCTGGGATTCCTCCCGATTCGTGGTCATCGAGTTCCCCGACATGGAGCGGGTTCGGGAGTGGTACGACTCCCCCGAGTACCGGCGAGCCCGGGAGATAAGGGAGGGCAAGGTTCGGGTGCAGATGCTGTTCGCCGAGGGCGCGCCGCCGGAGGGCTTCTCCCTCCCGGCCTAGCTGTGCTCGCTGTGGACCGTATGGCGCCTCGGCGACCCCCGGGACGGCTTCCCGTCCGGGGCACCCGGTGTCCACGGCGGACGTCAGCCCAGCTTGAGGAGTAGTTCGGTCAGTTCGGTCGGCATGGTGATCATGCAGTCGTGGCCGGTCGGCAGTTCCCAGACCTGGGACGGGGCGCCGTTGGGCTGGATCGGGGGCACGGGGCGGCGGGGCCAGCCTTCCGGTTCGCCGACCACGCAGTGGATGTGGGTCCGGGGGATCGTGTTCACGGCCGGGTTGTCCAGGCGGACCGGTTGCTGGAGGCAGCGGACCGACTGGTCCGACAGGGTCGTGCGCAGCCAGGCGACGTCTGCCGGGTCGGTGACCCCGAACAGGCCCGGGAGCGGCGGCATCTCGGGCAGGGGCGGGACCCGCCAGCCGCTCTCGGACCGGAGGGCGCCGTCGATCAGGTCCTGGGTTATGGGCATGACGTCGGCCGCGCTCTCGCCGTCCTGCGGGACCATCGCGTCGAGGTAGACCAGGTGCGCGATCCGGTCCGGGATCCGGTTGGCCGCGGAGGAGATGACCAGACCGGCGTAGCTGTGGCCCACGAGGATCACATCGGTGAGGTCCTCGTCCGTGATCAGCCTGACGATGTCGTCGACGTGGGTGTCGAGCCCTACGTCGCGGCTGAGCAGATGCGCCCGGTCGCCGTGGCCGGTGAGGGATGGCGCGAGCGCGCGGTGTCCGGCCGAGGCGAGTAGGGGGACCACTCGTTCCCAGCACTGTCCGCTGTGCCAGGCGCCGTGTACCAGCAGATACGTTGACATGGCTGTCACGCTCCTCGTCTCGTCGTCGGTGACGATCACGCTGCCGCTCGGGGCCCGGCCGTGCCAGAGTCCCCGTGATCCTGGGGGTGGCAGGACCAGGCACCTCCGCGACGGCGCGATTACCGTCGACGCATGAGCGACGAACCGAACCTGCTGGGCGATTACGTACGCGCCCGCCGCGAGCTCGTCACCCCGGAGCAGGTCGGCATTCCCGCCGTGGGGCTGCGGCGCGTGCCGGGGCTGCGCCGGGAAGAGGTCGCGATGCTGGCGGGCATCAGCGCCGACTACTACCTGCGGCTGGAGCAGGGCCGCGACCGCAACCCCTCCGTGCAGGTCCTGGAGTCCCTCGCCCGCGTGCTGCGGCTCGACGACGAGGCGACGGCGCACCTGTTGCGACTGGGCGCCGCCAAACCCCGACGGCCCCGGCGCCGGCCCCGGCGCGAGACCGTCCCGGCGGGCATCGCCCAGCTCGTCGCCACGCTCCCGCTCCCCGCGCACATCGAGGGCCGCTACTTCGACGTCCTCGCCGTCAACGCCTTGGCGAGCGCCCTGTCACCGCGGCTCGCGGTGGGAGCCAACCGCCTGCGCGATCTGTTTCTCGACCCCGCCGAGCACGCGCTCTACCCGGACTGGGAGAGCGCGACCGTGGATCTGGTCGCCGGTTTCCGCGAGTCCGTCGGCACCGATTTGGACGACCCCCGCTTCATCGAGCTCGTCGGCGAACTCTCCCTCGCCAGCCCTCGCTTCAGCCGCCTCTGGGCCCGGCACGACGTACGAACGTGCGCGGGGGCGTCCATGCGTCTCGACCATCCCCAGGTCGGTGCCCTCCAACTGAAGGTGGAGCGGCTGGGCGTCAGCGCCGCGCCCGGCCAGGTGCTCGTCATCCACCACCCGGCCCCCGGCACCGACAGCGCCGACAAGCTCTCCCTGCTCGCCTCTGCCAGCCAGACGCGAGCGCCGACCGCGCAGTTGACGGGGAGCGTATGGTGGAAGGGAAACGCATCAACGCCTCGCCCCGAACTGTGAGTTGGGCGGGCCGAGCGGGGGAAGAAAGGTGCGTGCCCGATGACGATCGGGCTTCTCTCCACGATTGTCGCTGTCTTCTATGGCGGCACGATCTCGATTCTCGCTCTCACCGCGACCTTCGCTCGGCGCCGCTCGCTACGGCGTGAAGCGCGCAGCACCCTTGCCGTCCTGGTGCCGGGGAGGGCGGTGGAGTCGCAGCAGGTAGACGGCGCGGCAGTGGGCCCAGGTAGTTGAGCGGCGGTTCGCCGAAGCGGTGCGGGTGTACGTGTTGGGCCCAGAGGATCAGGACCTTCCACTTGCCGCCGGTCACATCCATCGCCGCGTCGATTCCGCAGACGTGGCTGACCTCAGGGGGTACCTACCCACTTAAAAGTGGGTACTTGAGCGTCTTGGCGTTCAGCGACGAGGCTTTGCGGCATGGGACATGACGCGAAGAAAGTTTCCGTACTTGGGCTTGGTGCTATGGGTGCCGCCATCGCTCGTTCTTGGCTGGCCTCGGGGTATGAGGTGACGGTGTGGAACCGCACCGTGGGGCGGGCCGAGGCGCTTGTCGGGGAGGGGGCGGTGGTTGCGGGGGCGGTCGCCGAGGCGGTGGCGGCCAGTGGGCTGGTGGTGGTGTGCCTGCTCGATGACGCCTCGGTCGGGGAGGTTCTGGCCGACGTCGATCTGACGGGCAAGGATCTGGTCAACGTCACCACGAGCACCCCCGGGCAGGCCCGTGAGCGGGCGGAGTGGGCGGGGGCGCGCGGGGCGCGGTATCTGGGCGGCGGGATCATGGCCGTTCCGCCGATGATCGGGGTTCCGGATTCCGGTGCGTACGTCTTCTACAGCGGGTCGCCGGAGCTGTTCGCGGCGCATCGGGAGGCGCTGGCCGTCCCGGCGGGCGCCCGGTACGTCGGTGAGGACGCTGGGTTGGCCGCGCTGCACGATGTGGCGCTGCTGAGCGGCATGACCGGCATGTTTGCCGGGGTGTCGCATGCCTTCGCGCTGATGCGGGGGACGGAGGTCGCTCCGAAGGAGTTCGCGGGGCTGCTGGTTGGGTGGCTTACGGCCATGGCTCCGTACGCGTACGGGGTTGCCGCGCAGCTGGAGAGCGGCGACTACGCCCTCGGCGTGACGTCGAACCTCGCGATGATGGTGGAGGGCAACGGGACGTTGCTGCGTACCGCCGAGGAGCAGGGCGTCAGCGCGGAGTTGCTCAGTCCGTTGATGGCGCTCATGGAGCGTCGCCTCGCCGCGGGGCACGGGGAGGAGGGCACCGCCGGGGTGATCGATCTGCTGAGCCGCTGAGCCGGATCAGGCCGCGCGGCCGAAGGTGCGGAGTCGGGTGAAGGAGGACTCCAGGCCGCGCTTGAGGAGGCGGGCCGCTGGGCGTTCCACGAAGCGGTGCACCAGCCAGCTCAGGGCGAGGAAGCCGGAGATGACGAGGGCGAGGAGCAGGCGGGGGTCCATGGAGTCGTGGAGGCGGCTGATCAGCGACACGCCCGCGACGTAGTGCATCAGGTAGAGCGGGTAGGTGAGGCAGCCCGCGGTGACCAGCCACTTCCAACGGATGCGGTCGGTGTAGCCGAGCGCGACGGCCACCATGACGAGCAGGAACACCGTGAAGATCAGGACGGCGCCGCGCCAGCTGGAGACGTCCTCGTACGCGACCCGCAGCGCCAGCTCGCGCTGGCCCATCAGCCACGCCATGGCGAGGATGCCCCAGAGCAGCAGGTCCTGGCCGAAGCGGTGCATGAGGTAGAGGGCGAGGCCCGCGATGAAGTACCAGGCGCCGCTCGGATCGGCCGCCAGGACCAGGAGCGGGAACTTGGACACGGGGGCGAGCATCGCGGCCGCGCCCCATACGCAGCAGAAGACGACGACCCGGCGGTACGTCAGGCCCATGGCGACCACGACCATGAAGAGCAGGTAGAAGCGCAGCTCCGACCAGAGGGTCCAGTAGACGATGTCGACGTCGGGCACGTTGGAACCCGACTGGAGCATGGTGAAGTTGAGCAGGATGTCCCGCCCCGGGGGCCGCTCCCATACGCCCGGCAGCGCGATCATGCTGACGGTGGTGAAGGCCACGCCCACCCAGTACGCGGGGTAGAGACGGATCACGCGGGAGACGAAGAAGTCCTTCGGGGTGCGGCCCCAGCACGACATGCAGATGACGAAGCCGCTGATCACGAAGAAGATCTCCACGCCGATCCAGCCGAAGGACGCGAAGTGGAACAGCGTGGGCATGATCTCGGAGGCCGGGCGGTCCCAGATCGCGTTGCCCGGCTGGTTGGCGCGGTTGGTGCCCGCGAAGTGGTGCAGGGCCACCATGAGGGCGGCGACCAGGCGGATGCCGTCGATGACGTACAGCCGGGGCCGGGCCCGATGGGTCCGACGGGCCCGCGGGGCGGTGGTGAGCGTACGGGTCGGGGCCGTCCGCGGCGGCGGCTCGGCCACGGCGACGCCGCCGCGGTCGCCGCCTCCGTGCGATTCGACGGCCGGGGGAAGCGGCTGCTGAAACCTGACCTGCATCAGACCTGCGTCATCCTCACGAGGGGAACCGACGGAACCTGGGCGCGACCTTGGGCGCGACGGCCACGGGCGGCTCACGCTACGTCCCTCGAGGTGCGTACAGCCCGGATAGAAGGTGGCAATTCGGGCGGGGTGAGGGCGTCGTTCCGGAAAGCCTCCTGGGCATGCCGCGCAGTGTTCTCCGACGCTTCACTCACTCAGCGGCTCGTGAGACGGGCAAAGGTCGTCTGGTGTGTGCAATTTCCGCTTCCGGGGCGTGGGGTAACGATCAAAAAGATCAGGGCCGCGTGGCGGGCGGGACAGGCCGCAGGGGCGTGCCGCTCGTTTGCGTGATGGAGCGTCAGGATTTGTATTGATGACCGAGCAGTCCTCCGCCCACGACGGGCCCCTGATCCCGATGCCGGTCCTCACTCCGTCGGCTCTGCGGGCGGCGGTCGCTCAGATCGCGCCCGGGGAGCTGCCCGCCTTCGTCGAGCATCTGGACCGGGCGGTCGAGCAGGCCGCCCGGAACGGGACGATCGCTCCGTTGCGTACGTTCCTCCAGTGGTGGGGCGAGTTCGTCGCCATCCAGCGGTATCCGGCCCGGGCCGCGCGGCTGCGGGAGTTGGAGGTCGTGGCCGAGGAGGCGACGGACCGGGCGGCGCTGGGGTCGGCGCTGGCCGAGATGCGGCAGATCATGGACGCGGCGCATCGGGAGACGCCCGCAGTAGGGCGGTAGCCGCCTCGCGCATCTCGTCTTCTATGGCGGGAGCTTGGCCCTGCTGCTCCTCCCAGGCGAGCTGGAGGCCGACGAAGCGGTCGGTGACGCTCGTGGCGTGGGGTGACCGCTCGAGGTGGGAGGCGCACCAGTAGATCTCGTCGCTCGCGTCGTACGGGGAGAGGTCTCCGCGGAGCAGGGACTGTGCGGCCCAGCGCATGCGGTAGTGCCAGGCGGTCTCCGGGTCGGGTCGGGGGAAGCCGAGCTCCGCCATGGCCTGCCAGAAGAGTTCGCGGGACGCGTCGGTACGGGACAGCCCGGCCAGGGTACGGAGGGTCGGGCTGTCCACGCCGCGGGCGAGGGCTTCGGCGGCGAGCATGGGCAGCTCATGGGTCGACTGTTCGCCCAGGACGAGGTCGACCGCCGTTGTGCGCAGGTGCTTCACGGGGTGACCGTAAGCCGTGAGCCCGGTGGCGTCAGGTCAATTTCGCTTGGCCATGCGCGCCTGGCCGAAATGGCGTGCGGGCGGGGGAGTGTAGGGGGGTTTCGGGGGCGGGGCGGGTGCTTTTGTGCACTCCTGACGAACGCAGTTTTTTGCAGCAGGCAAAGTTTAGTGTTTCGCGTACTCCAGCACCCCCCACCAGGAGGCACGATGACAACTCATGGGCGCAGCAGTCACGGCGCAGCGTCGAACCGCAGCCGCATGATCGCCGTCGGGGCCGCCTTGGCGGCAGTGGTCGCGGGGGCGGGGATCTGGGTCTCCCAGGCGGATGACGGGGGGAGCCAGTCGGTGACGGACAGCGGTATGCCGTCCGCGCACGGCGGGATGGGGGCCGGGGCGGCGGCCGCGTCGGGAGCGGATGCCGCCAATTCGGGGCCGCTGAGCGAGCTGGACAAGACGTTCCTGGTCAAGGTCCGCCAGGCCGGGCTGTGGGAGATCCCGGCCGGGCGGATGGCGCAGACCCAGGCGTCGAGCGAGGCGATCAAGCGGGCCGGGACACATCTGCTCGACGGGCACAGCAAGCTCGACCAGCTGGTGCGCGAGGACGCGAAGGCGCTGTCCTCGCCTATACCGGACGAGGCATCGGCCGAACAGCAGGAGTGGGTCAAGCAGTTGAAGGCCGCCGACGGCGAGAAGTTCGACCAGCTCTTCGTGGATCTGCTGCGCGCCTCGCACGGGAAGATCTTCATCACCATCGGCGAGGTCCGCGCCGCCACCAAGAACCATATGATCCGGCGGCTGGCCCAGGTGACCAACGACACCGTGATGGACCACATGACGGTGTTGGAGGACACCGGGCTGGTGACGGACGCGGTGCTGGATGACGTCGGGGCCAGCGTGCCGAAGTAGCGGGGCCGCGTGAGCCGCGGGGCTCAGGGGATCAGTACGACCTTCCCCATCGTCGCCCGCGTCTCCAGCGTCCGGTGCGCCGCGGCCGCCTCGGCGAGGGGGAAGCGGTGCACGGACGGTACGAGGCGGCCGGTCGCCGCCTCCGCCATCGCGCGCTCCTCCAGGGTGCGCATCGGGTCCGGGCCGCCCGCCTTCTCCAGCATCGGCGGGCCGAGGACGGACCGCGAGGTGATGCCGCGCGCTGCCAGCTCCCCTTCGGCGAACTCCAGCGGTCCGCCGCTCAGCAGCCCGCCCGAGGACCAGCCGAAGACGAGATGGCGGCCGCCGGGACCGAGCAGGTCGACGGCCGCGCGGCCCGGCTCGCCGCCCACCCCGTCGAAGAGGACGGTGGGGTTACGGGACGGGCCCAGTGCCGTGCGGACCTGCTGTGGCCAGGACGGGTCGTCGTAGTCGACGGCGAGATCCGCGCCCAGCTCGCGGACGCGCGCCAGTTTCGCCGGGCCGCCCGCGAGCCCTACGACGGTGGCGCCCGCGTGCTTCGCGTACTGGACCACGAGCTGGCCGATGCCACCCGCCGCCGAGGTCACCAGGGCCACGTCGTCGGCGGTCAGCTCCGCGAACTGGAGGATGCCCATGGTCGTACGTCCCGTACCGATCATGGCGACGGCCTGTGCCGCGTCCAGGGACGCCGGTATCGCGTGCAGCTTGGCGGCGGGGACCACGGCCAGTTCTGCGTAGCCGCCCGGGACCATGCCGAGGTGGGCGACGACGCGTCTGCCGAGCCACGCCGGGTCGGTGCCCTCGCCCAGGGCGTCCACGGTGCCCGCGACCTCGCGGCCGGGGATGGTGGGCAGTTCGGGGGCGGTGTGGACGGCGGTGGTCAGGCCCTCGCGCAGCGCGGCGTCCAGCAGGTGCACCCCGGCGGCGGCGACCGCGATGCGTACCTGGCCGGGGCCGGGCTCGGGGTCGTCGGTCTTCTCGTACGTCAGGTTCCCGGCGGGGCCGAAGGCGTGCAGGCGGACGGCGTGCATGGCGTCTCCCAGGCTGGCTCGAGGCGCACCGTGCGGTGTGGTGCGCGACCATGCCGTCAGCCTCCGACCTCAACCTAGGTTCAAGTCAAGGCGTCAGACGCGGGGGAAGCGGGCCTGGAGGTCCCAGACCACCGGGTTGTCGCCGAGCCCCTCGTGCATGTCGACGAGGTCGGCGATCAGGTCCTGGAGGAAGTCGCGGGCCTCGCGGCGCAGCGCGCGGTGCTGGAAGGTCAGCGGTGCCTCTTCGAGCGGCACCCAGTCGGCGGTGATGTCGACCCAGCCGAAGCGGCGCTCGAAGAGCATGCGGTCGGCCGATTCGGTGAAGTCCAGCTCCTCGTGGATGGCCCGGGCGGAGCGGCTGCCGCGCGGGTCGCGGTCCAGCCGTTCCACGATGTCGCACAGCGCCCAGGCGAAGTCGAGCACCGGAACCCATCCCCAGGCTGTGGACAGTTCGCGGTCGGCCACGGTGTCGGCGAGATAGACGTCGCCGCAGAACAGATCGTGGCGCAGCGCGTGCACATCCGCGCTCCGGTAGTCCGTCTGCGGCGGGTCCGGGAAGCGGCGGGAGAGGGAGTAGCCCAGGTCGATCACGGGGTTGATGGTGTCACGGGGGTCTTGGCGCACAGGAGGGCAGGGCGCCGGGGCGGGCCCGGCGCCCTTCGCATGAGCCCCTCAGTGCCCGCGCGCGATCCACTCCTCCAGGTGCGGCGCCTCGTCCGCGATCAGCGTCGGGTCGCCGTGCCCGGTGCGGACGACGGTCTGCGGCGGCAGGGCGAACAGCCGCTCCCGGATGGACTCGATGATCGTCTCGAACGAGGAGTACGAGCGCCCGGTGGCGCCCGGTCCGCCCTGGAAGAGGGTGTCCCCGGAGAACACGGTGGTCAGCGCGGGGGCGTGCAGGCAGACCGCGCCGGGGGAGTGGCCGGGGGTGTGCAGGACGCGCAGCTGCGTACCGCCGACGGTGAGCACGTCGCCGTCGGCCAGCGGCTTGTCCGGGGCGCGGTTCGGGTGGCGCATCCGCCACAGCACCTCGTCGTCCGGGTGCAGCAGGATCGGGGCGCCGGTGCGGTCGGCGACGTCCGGGGCCGCGTCGATGTGGTCGTCGTGGCCGTGCGTACAGATGATGCCGAGCAGCCGGCGGTCGCCGATGGCCTCGACGATCGCGTCCGCGTCGTGGGCGGCGTCGATGACGTACGCCTCGTGGTCGTCGCCGATGAGCCAGACGTTGTTGTCGACGTCCCAGGTGCCGCCGTCCAGCGAGAAGGTGCCGGAGGTGACCAGGTGGTCGATGCGTACGGGCGGAGGGGTCATCGCGGTGTCACCACCAGAGGTCATCAGAGGATCACCACCGAGCGCAGGACGTCGCCGCGGTGCATCTTCTCGAACGCCGCCTCGATGTCGTCGAGCCCGATGGTCTCGCTGACGAAGGCATCCAGGTCGAGCCGTCCCTGCTGGTAGAGGTCGATCAGCAGGGGGAAGTCGCGGGACGGCAGACAGTCCCCGTACCAGGAGGACTTGAGGGCGCCGCCGCCGAAGACGTCGATCAGATTCAGTTCGAGCTTCATCTCCGGGGTGGGCACGCCGACCAGGACGACGGTGCCTGCCAGGTCGCGGGCGTAGAAGGCCTGCCGGTACGTCTCGGGGCGGCCGACCGCCTCGATCACCACGTCCGCGCCGTTGCCGTCGGTCAGTTCGCGGATGGCCTCGACCACGTCGGTGGTCTTGCCGTTGACGGTGTGGGTGGCGCCGAGGGAGCGGGCCTGCTCCAGCTTCCGGTCGTCCACGTCCACCGCGATGATCTTCGCGGCACCGGCGAGCCGGGATCCGGCGATCGAGGCGCCGCCGACTCCGCCGCAGCCGATGACCGCGACCGCGTCGCCGCGCCCGACGTTGCCGGTGTTGATGGCGGCGCCGATCCCGGCCATGACCCCGCAGCCGAGCAGCCCGGCGGCGGCCGGGGAGGCGGACGGGTCGACCTTGGTGCACTGGCCCGCCGCGACCAGCGTCTTCTCGGCGAACGCGCCGATGCCGAGGGCCGGGCTCAGGGCGGTGCCGTCGGTGAGCGTCATGGGCTGGGACGCGTTGTGGGTGGCGAAGCAGTACCAGGGGCGGCCGCGGCGGCAGGCCCGGCACTGGCCGCACACCGCACGCCAGTTGAGGATCACGTAGTCGCCGGGGGCCACCTCGGTGACGCCGTCGCCGACGGACTCCACGACGCCCGCTGCCTCGTGCCCGAGGAGGAACGGGAAGTCGTCGTTGATGCCGCCTTCCCGGTAGTGCAGATCGGTGTGGCAGACGCCGCACGCCTGGACCTTCACCACCGCCTCGCCCGGGCCGGGGTCCGGCACCACGATCGTCTCGATCCGGACCTGCTCGCCTTTGCCGGGGGCCACCACGCCGCGTACGTGTTGAGTCATGGGAGCAGCGTAAGGGCCGATCAGCGGCTGTGACAGGAACTCGGGGCGACCGCATCGGGCCGCACCGGAATCGCCGGTGCGGCCCGTTCCGCTTCACTTCGCGGTGGTCTTCACTTCACGCCGAGCTCTACTTCACGTTGATCGCGGTCCAGGCGGCGGCGACGGCCTTGTACTCGGTGCTGTTCGCCCCGTAGAGGTCGGTGGCGGCACTGAGGGTGGCGGTGCGGGCCTGGGCGTACTTGCTGGTGGAGGTCAGGTACGTGGTCAGGGCCTTGTACCAGATCTTGGTGGCCTTGTCCCGGCCGATGCCGGTGACCGTCGAGCCGTCGTACGTCGGGCTGTTGTAGCTCACGCCGTTGATGGTCTTCGCACCGCTGCCCTCGGACAGCAGGTAGTAGAAGTGGTTGGCGGGCCCGGACGAGTAGTGGACGTCGATGTTGCCGAGCGTCGAGGACCAGTAGTCGCGGGACGCGCCGTCCTTGCTGGGCTTGTCCTGGTAGCGCAGCGGGGTGCCGTCGCCGTTGATGTTGATCTTCTCGCCGATGAGGTAGTCGCCCACGTCGGAGGAGTTGCCGGAGTAGAACTCCACGGCGCTCGCGAAGATGTCGGAGGTGGCCTCGTTGAGGCCGCCGGACTCGCCGCTGTAGTTGAGCTTGGCGGTGGCGGCGGTGACGCCGTGGGTCATCTCGTGGGCGGCCACGTCGATCGAGGTGAGCGCGTTGGCGTTGCCCGAGCCGTCGCCGTACGTCATGCAGAAGCAGGAGTCCTGCCAGAACGCGTTGACGTAGTTGTTGCCGTAGTGGACGCGGGAGTACGAGCCCACGCCGTTGTTCTTGATGCCGTTGCGGCCCAGGACCTCCTTGTAGAAGTCCCAGGTCTCGGCGGCGCCGTAGTGCGCGTCGACCCCGGCGGTCTGGCGGCCGCCGCCCCAGACGTCGTCGGCGTCGGTGAAGAGCGTGCCGGTGCCCGACGACCCCTGGTTCAGGTCGTACGTCTTGTGGCTGCCGCGGGTGCCGTCGGTGAGGCTGTACGTGGAGCCGCTCTTGGTGGTGCCGAGCGGCACCGTGCCGCTGTACTTGCTGGTGCCGGTCCCGGTGTGGACGGCCTCGTTCTCGGCCAGCCTCTTGCCGGTCGCGGCGTCGGTGATGACGTGCAGCTCGCTCGGCGTGCCGTCCTTCTGGGTGCCGGTGACGACGGTCTCCCAGGCCAGCACGGGCTTGCCGGTCGCGGCCCAGACCACCTTGCGCGGCGACTTGGCCTTCTCGCCGGAGTCGGCCGAGGTCGCGGCCTTCAGCGCGGCCTTGGAGGCGGCGGAGGAGGACACCGCGGCGTCCGTGCCGGCCACGGCTATCTTCGCGCTGGTCGCCTTGGTGACGGTGCGGGCGCCGCTGGGCTTCTCGTGGACGACCAGGTCGCCGCCGAGGACGGGCAGCCCGTCGTAGGTGCGTTCGTAGCGGGTGTGCACGGTTCCGTCGGCGTCCTTGATGACGTCGCGTGCGACGAGCTTCTCCTTGGCCCCGAGCCCCAGGTGGTCGGCCTGGGCGGAGGTATCGGCCTGCGCCGCCTTGATCGAGGCGGTGCGCTCCGCGGGGGTCAGCAGCAGCGCGGTCGCGCCCGCCTCACGGGAGCTGTCCGGCTGGGCGTTGGCCGAGCCGGTCTGGATGCCGATGACGACCATCGCGGCGGAGGCGACGAACGCGGCCGCGCGGATGGTCTTCTTGCGGGGGGAGGAAGCGTGAGGTCTCACTCGGTCTCCTTGCTGAGGGGCCGCGGGATCGCGGCCCTGTGTAGGGGGTGCGGACAGCCGTGGGTGGACTGTCCGGTCGAGCAGGAGTGGTGCGTGAGGTGCCAGTGGCGCGCTTCGGTTCCGTGGCGGGAGGTGCCTGCCGGGCCGTGGGGCGGCCCGTGTGCGTGCGGAACCAAGGACTTACCGCGGAGTCAGAAGAGACGCGCGGCGAGCCGAGCAGAGATTGTCATCGAACGATCCGTTCTGACAGGTGCGTAACAAGAATTTGACCGTTCGTTATTCAAGCAGGGCAAATTTCGGTCAGTCAGGTATAGCGGGGAAATGCCTGGTTGGTCCTCCCTTGTCAGGAAAAACGGCGAGGGCCGCCCCCCTTGTCGGGGGCGGCCCTCGCCGCGTGCTGCGCTTGAGGCTGCGCTGAAGAACGTCAGACGTTGACGCCGAAGTCCTGCGCGATGCCCACCAGGCCCGAGGCGTAGCCCTGGCCGACGGCGCGGAACTTCCACTCGGCGCCGTTGCGGTACAGCTCGCCGAAGACCATGGCGGTCTCGGTGGCGGCGTCCTCGCTCAGGTCGTAGCGGGCGATCTCGGTGCCACCGGCCTGGTTGACGATACGGATGAACGCGTTCCGCACCTGACCGAAGTTCTGGCTGCGCGACTCGGCGTCGTAGATCGAGACCGGGAAGACGATCTTCTCGATGTCGGCCGGCAGACCCGCCAGGTTGACGTTGATCTGCTCGTCATCGCCCTCGCCCTGACCGGTCACGTTGTCACCGGTGTGGACGATGGTCTGGTCCGGGGTGGCCTTGTTGTTGAAGAACACGAAGTGCTGGTCGGAGTAGACCTTGCCGTTGGTGTTGACGGCGATGGCGCTCGCGTCCAGGTCGAAGTCGGTGCCCGTGGTGGTGCGGACATCCCAGCCGAGGCCGACCGTGACGGCGGTCAGGCCCGGTGCCTCCTTGGTGAGCGAGACGTTGCCGCCCTTGGACAGGCTTACAGCCATGGGGAGTCCCTTTCGTGGTCTCGATGGTTCGAGTCGGCAGCTTCGTCCATTGCTCCGGGCGAAGTCGCCGTCATCCTCCACAACGCCATCAGGGCACCCACAGGTTCCAGGTACCTTTACTTTCTTTGCCAAACCCTGATGGGTGTCCCCGGAGCCCCTGCCTCCGCGCTCCCGGCCGCGGCAAAACGGGATGACGCCGCAGGGGTCGGCGGGTGACCATGGAGCCATGTCCGGGCCCTATGTCATCCGTGGTTCCGTCTCTCTGCCGGAGGCGGAGCTGATGTGGCGTTTCTCCCGGTCGTCCGGGCCCGGCGGGCAGCACGTCAATACGAGTGACAGCGCCGTCGAGCTGCGCTTCGACCTCGCCGCCACCGACGCGCTGCCGCAGGTGTGGAAGGAGCGCGCGCTGGAGCGGCTGGCCGGGCGGCTGGCCGACGGGGTGCTGACCGTACGGGCGTCCGAGCACCGTTCCCAGTGGCGCAACCGCGAGACCGCCGCCGTCCGGCTCGCCTCGCTGCTCGCGGAGGCGTCAGCGCCGCCGCCCAGGCCGCGCCGCCCGACCCGGATCCCGCGCGGCATCAACGAGCGCCGGTTGCGGGAGAAGAAGAAGCGGAGCGACACCAAGCGCGGGCGGTCGGGACGCGACTGGGGCTGAGCCCCCAGGAGCACTGAATTATTCGGGCTATTCGAGCGTGCGGTAGCGGCCGCGGTAGTACATCAGCGGCCCGCCCTCCGCGCTCGGCGTCGTCGCCGACAGCACCCGGCCGACCACCAGGGTGTGGTCCCCGGCCGTCACCCGCTGCTCGGTGCGACATTCGAGCGTCGCCAGCGCCCCGGAGACCAGCGGAGCGCCCGACTCCGCGCCGTGGGTCACCGCCATGTCTTCGAACAGCAGCCGGTCGCTGATGCGCCCCTTCATGGCGAATCGTCCCGCTGTGGTCCGTTGACTTTCCGACAGCACCGACACCGCCCAGAGCGGCTGTCGTTCGAGCAGCTCGTCCAGCCGGGACCCGTTGCGAACGCTCACCATCACGAGCGGCGGGTCAAGTGACACCGACATGAACGCGGTGGCCGTCATGCCGACGTCCTCACCGCTCGGCCCCTCTTCCGGGTCGTGCGCGGTCACCAGCACCACACCGGCCGCGAGCCGCGACAGGGCGGCGCGGAAGTCGTCCTCACTCACCCCACCAGCATGCGGGACGGCGGGCCCGGCCGGGGTCGGGGCGGGGGCGGGGGCGGAAGGCGTCGTCTGGAACACGTTCTACACGCTAGTCGCGTCGCGCGGCCCCGCGCATCGGGCCACCGGACCACTCCGGACGTAGGTCTCCGGCCGTAGGCGGCCCGCTTGCGGAATTTGCGTTCAGAAAATGTAGGAGCGCTCCCATGCGGTTCTGGCGGGGCGCGAACACGGTCTGTGACATGAGTCACAGCAGCCAGTAATTGTTGACCCTGTGTACCGGGTGGGCAGCTCGCTGTGATTCAGTGGCCGTTGGCAATCGGACGACAAAGGAAGCCAGGAGTTGCTGTCGAGGTCTCGGGGGAGTGCGAGCGATGGAGGCCGAGTCGGAGCCCTATATCCGCCTTGCGACCCTGCGACAGCTGCATCAGGTGGTCGCCGACCTGAACACCGCCCGCAGCCTCGCCGACACCTTGCAGACCGTCGCCGACGGCGTCATAGCCGGGCTCGGCTACGAGCTGTCGGCCGTCAATCTGGTCCGTCCGGACGGTGACCTGGTGGTCGCCGCCGTGGGCGGCAGCGCGGGCGCCGAGGCGCTGATGGCCGGACGGGTCGGCTCCCGTACCTCCTGGGACCGCCGACTGTCGATGGGCGACCGCTGGGGCGATCTGCGCTTCATCCCGCACACCGAGGGCTGGGTCCTCGACGATGACGACGTGCCGCAGTGGCATACCCCCGGCCCCGCGCCCCGCTTCGCCGACGAGTGGCACCCGATGGACCGCCTGTTCGCCCCGCTGTACGCGGCGGGCGGCTCCGGCGGCGAGCTGATCGGGGTCCTGTCCGTGGACAAACCGCGCAACGGGCGCCGCCCCGGCGCATGGGGGCGCGAGGCGTTGCAGATGTACGCCTTCCATGCCGCCATTGCGATCGGAAACGCACGGCTGCGCGGCAACATGCAGCGCGCCCTGCTGCGCCTGGAGCGCGAGCAGCAGGCCCTCAGGGCCAGTGAGGAATCCTTCCGTCAGGCGTTCGAGTACGCCCCCAGCGGCATGGCCATCGCCGAGATGGGCGGCGATCAGCACGGTCATCTGCTGCGCACCAACGACGCCCTGTGCCGGCTGCTGGGCCGCCCCGCCTCGGCGATGCGCCGCTACTCGTTCGCCGATCTCGTCCACCCCGAGGACATCGGCACCCTGCTGCGCACCTCCCACGAGGGCGGCCGCTCCGAGCTGCGGCTCGCCCGCCGCGACGGCTCGTTCGTCTGGGTGTCGCTCCGTAACTCGGTGGTCGCCGAACGCAGCCGACGGCCCGCGCTTCCTGCTCACCCACGTCGAGGACATCGAGGAGAGCAAAACGCCATGAGCTGGCCCTCGCCCACCGCGCCAGCCATGAACTCGCTGACCGGCCTGCCCAACAGCGCCGAGCTGCGCACCAAACACTCGGCAGCAGGCTGTGCGCCCAAAACGCCGCAGGACGACCGGGCGGAGTTCACCGAGGGCCTGCCGGGAGCGGACGCCCTGCCGGGAGCGGACGGCGGCGCGAAAACAAAAAACTGGCCGTGGGCGGCTTCCCGCTCGGCTTCGACGAGTTCGAGGGCTTCGGCTCGCCGCCCCCGCCCGCCGCGGGCGGCGTCCCGTTCGACCACCATGTGCACACCTTCGCGCCCAACGAGGACGACGACGTCGACGACGGCCACAAGGGGCTCGCGGTCCTCTTCTGCGATCTCGACGGCTTCAAGTCGATCAACGACCGGTTCGGCCACCACTCGGGTGACGCGGTTCTCATCGAGGTCGCCCGCCGCCTCACCAACGGGGTGCGGGACGGCGACACCGTCGCCCGGCTCGGCGGTGACGAGTTCGTCGTCCTCGCCGACGGGCTCGGCCGGGCGGACGCCAAGGACCTGGCCGTCCGGCTGCGCAACGCGATCCTGCCGCCCATCCGGGTCGACGGCCGTGCGGTGCGGGTGGGGGCCAGTTTCGGCATCGGCTGGGCGGGCTGCGGCATGTCGGCCGAGGAGGTTCTGCACTCCGCCGACCAGCGGATGTACGTCGAGAAGCGGTCCCGTTCGAAAGAGCGCAGACGGGCCGGGTGAGGGCCGGACGGGCCGTGGCCGGGAAGGGCGGCATCCCGGCCCGCTCCGATCGAGGTACGCTGCGTCGATGCGGCCCTGCCGCCGACAGTGAACCGATCATGAATATTGGCCATCCGGACAGCCCACGCCCTGTTGAGGCCCTGTCGGCCCTGATATGAGCTGTCGTGGCGCGTACGCACACCTGAGCGCCGATGGCCATATGCATAGGGGAGTGACCAGGGATGACGGCCGGCAACAACGGCTCGGACACACCGGAGAACGACGACCCGTTCGCCTATCTGTACCGCTCGGAGGGCGATGAGGGCGGGCAGGGCGGCCAGTCGGGTCAGCCGGGTTCCGCCCGTACCGGTGGGTACGGCTACCCCGGTCCGGCCGGTCGGCAGCAGCAGCCGGGGGTGCCCCGCACCTCGTACAACCACGTCCGCGCGGTCGGTGAGCGCAACTACGGCCAGCAGATCCCGAACCAGCAGCCGCAGGGCTACGGGCAGCAGGGCCAGCAGGGCTACGGCCAGCAGGGCTACGGGCAGCAGAACGCCCACTACGCCGCCCCCGAGACGCTGCCCGGCGGCGGCGGCCCCCGTCAGCCCGCCCCCGCCCCGCGTGGTGGCGGCCGCGGCCCCAACAACCGGGGGCTGCTGATCGGCGCCGTCGCCGTGGTCGCGGTGGTCGTCGTCGGTATCGGTGTCGCGATGCTCACCAACAGCGGCGGCGACGAGAACGACAAGGGCGACCAGGCGGGCGGAAAGCCCACGGCCGCTTCCAGCGTCGAGCCCAGCGACAAGCCGGAGCCCTCCAAGAAGCCGGGCGCCAAGCTGCCCAAGGAGGACGCGGCCAACATGTCGCTCGGCGGTGGCGCGGCCCCGGCGAGCGACGTCAAGGGCGCCAAGGGCAAGGGCGGCACGTACGTCGGCGTCAACAGCCCCGGCTCCTCGGCGACCTGGGACGTGGACGTCGACCGGGCCAAGGCGTACAAGCTGTACGTGCGCTACGGCGTGCCCGGTGAGGACCAGAGCCTGTCGCTGACGGTCAACGGCAAGAAGTCGGACCGGCCGATCAGCATGAAGAACTTCTCGAACGCGCCCAAGGGCGACTACGAGAAGGGCTGGACGTACTCGTGGTCCATCGTCCAGCTCAGCCAGGGCAGCAACACGATCACCCTGTCCTGCGGCGACGGCGACAAGTGCGACGTCAACCTCGACCAGATGTGGCTGAAGCGGGGCTGACGGCACGCGGGACGGCACCCCGGGGCGCCGTCCCGCTTCCCTCAGGGCCTCAGGCCGCCGACGGGTGCTCGGTGACCTCGACCCGGTCCAGCAGCTCCGCGTAGACCGCCCGGTCGAACTCGCCCGCCACCGGTGCCCGCACGGCCGCCGCCGACAGGGCCACCGCGCGCGCCATCCGCTCGGGCCAGGACGCCTCGTCCACAAGACCGGACAGCAGCCCCGCCACCGCCGCGTCCCCGGCGCCCGTCGGATTGCCCGCCAGGCGCTCCGGCGGTGCCGCGCGCCAGGCGCCCTGGGCGGTGATCGCGAGCAGTCCGTCCGCGCCGAGCGAGGCGGCCACCGCGCGCGCCCCGCGCCGCCGGGCGTCGCGCGCGGCGCGCAGCGGCTCGGTGGATCCGGTGAGCCCGGCCAGTTCCTCGGCGTTGGGCTTGACGATGTCGGGGCGGGCGGCGACGCCGCGGCGCAGCGGTTCGCCGCTGGTGTCCAGCAGGGTGGGCACGCCCGCAGCCCGGGCCTCGCGGATGAGCTGGGCGTACGTACCGACCGGGACGCCGGGCGGCAGGCTGCCGCACAGCGCGACCGCCGAGGCCCCGCGCAGCAGCCCGGCGTAGGCGTCCATGAAGGCGGCCCACTCGGCGGAGGTGACGGCCGGTCCGGTCTCGTTGAGCTGGGTGGTGTCGCCCGACGCGGTGTCGACGACGCCGAGGGTGCGCCGGGTGGTACCGGCGATCGGCACCAGCGCGTCGGTGATCCGCCCGCCGCCGGTGTCCGTGTCTCTGTCCGTATCGTCTGCCAGCAGTTCGCGGACCACCGTGCCCGTCACCCCTCCGGCGAAGCCGGTGACGGTGGTGTGGTGGCCGAGTGCGGCGAGGACGCGCGCGACGTTGATGCCCTTGCCGCCGGGCCGTTCGGTGACCTCGGACACGCGATGGCTGGCGTGGGGGCGCAGTCGAGGCACCCGGTAGGTGATGTCGAGGGCGGTGTTGAGCGTGACCGTCAGGATCACCCGGCATCTCCTCTCCCGTCCCCCCGCCGGACGGAGATTCCTGTGCTGAAAGCGTGTGGCTGGGGGCCGAGCGGCGCCCGCGCCTGAGCGATCATGCCAAAGGCGCGGCGCCCGGCCCACCCCTTTGGGATGACCGGGACGCCCAATCATGGTGCGTAATCGGCCAATTCGGGGTCAGCGGGGCGTGTCGTACGGGTCAGCGGCCCGCTACTGCGGGTCTCTACCGCGGGTCTCTACTGGGGGTCGACCACCCAGGCGCCGCGCCGCATCACGCCCCGCAGCCGGAAGTCGGCGTCGAGGACGACGAGGTCCGCGTCCTTGCCCGCCTCCAGCGACCCCACCCGGTCCGCCAGCCCCAGGACCCGCGCGGGGGTCGTGGACAGCGCCCGGACCGCCTGGTCCACGCCGAGCCCGTCGACCGTGACGGCCCGCCGGAAGGCGTGGTCGAGGGTGAGGGTGGAGCCCGCGATGGAACCGGCCGTGGGCCCGTCGCTGATCCGTGCCACACCGTCCTTGACCTCGACCCCCATCGGGCCGAGCGCATAGCTCCCGTCGCTCATGCCCGCCGCACTCATCGCGTCGGTGATGAAGGCGACCCGGTCCGCGCCCGCGCGCCGGAAGGCCAGCTGGAGCATGGCGGGGTGCAGATGGGTCCCGTCGTCGATCAGCTCGACGGTGATCCGCTCATCCTCCAGCAGCGCGGCCACCGGGCCCGGCTCGCGGTGCAGCAGTGACGGCATCGCGTTGAACAGGTGGGTCGCCACGGTCGCGCCCGCCTCCACGGCGTCCCGCGTCGCCTCGTACGTCGAGTCGGTGTGGCCGACCGCTGCCAGGACGCCGCTGTCGGCCAGCAGCCGTACGGACTCCAGCCCGCCCGGCAGCTCGGGCGCGAGCGTCATCATGCGCGCGGTGCCGCGCGCCGCGTCGATCAGCTTGCGCACGTCCGCCGGGTCGGGGTCGCGCAGCAGCGACGGCTGGTGGGCGCCGCAGCGGTGCGGGGAGATGAACGGGCCCTCGAAGTGGACGCCCGCCAGCTCGCCGTCCTCGGCCAGCTCGGAGAGCACCGCCGCCTGCCGGGCGAGGTCGTCGAGGTCGCCGGTGACGGTGGAGGCGAGCATCGTGGTGGTGCCGTGCGCGCGGTGCGTCCGGATGACGGTCAGCGCCTCCTCGGCGGTGCCCGTGGAGAACGAGGCCCCGCCGCCGCCGTGGAGGTGCAGGTCGACGAAGCCGGGGACGATCCAGCAGCCGGACAGATCGCGCACGGCGTCGCCCGCGGCCTCCCCGGAGGCCGTTCCGGCGATGCGGGTGCCCTCGACCGTCAGCGTGGCGTCCGTGCTGATCCCGGACGGCAGCACCACCCGGGCGCCTGTGAGAACCGTTCGCTGGACCATCAGCCGGATACCTCCGTGGACTGCGCGGACTGCGCGGGGGATGAGGGGGGTGAGGGGGACGCGGGCGACGGCGCGGGGTGCGGGGACGGTGCGGTGGACGGGGCGGCGGACCGTGCGGCGGACTGCGCTGCGACGAGATCCCAGGCGAGCAGCCCCGCGCCCAGGCAGCCCGCGGTGTCCCCGAGGTCCGCGGGGACGATGCGGGGGAGCGTCTGGAAGGTGATCCGCTCCTCGATCGCCGCGCGCAGCCGGAGGATGGACACAGGCGTCTTCCACCCGGCCTCGGCGAAGCCCCATCCGTCTGAAGGATCAAGGCAAGCTCGGGGGTCCCAGCCAGGGTGAAGGGGCGGTCAACAGGCCGTCGGCGAGCGCGCCGACCGGCCTCCCGCCACACCGCTTCGGCCCGCGGGTCGCCGGACTCGACGGCCTTGGCGCAGTCGGCCGCGTCCGCGGCGGGCCCGCCGCCCGCCGCCGCCCAGGCGCGTCCCACCGCGGCGGCCGAGGCCAGCGCCTCCAGGCAGCCGGACTGACCGCAGCCGCACGGGGGGCCGCCGGGCCGTACGACGATGTGGCCGATCTCGCCGGAGTCGCCGTGGGCGCCCGGTTCAAGACGGCCCTCGATGCCGATGGCGCCCGCGATCCCGGTGCCCACCGACACGAACAGGAACCGGTCGGCGCCCCGGCCCGCCCCCAGCCGCCCCTCGGCCAGCCCGCCCGTACGGACGTCGTGCCCGAGGCCGACCGGGATGCCGCCCAGCCGCTCGGACAGCAGCGCGCGCAGCGGTACGTCGCGCCAGCCGAGGTTGGCGGCGTAGACGGCGACGCCGCGGTCCTGGTCCAGTACGCCGGGCACGCCGACCCCGGCGGCCGCGGCCGGTTCGCCGAACCGCCGCTCGCCGATGGCGCGCAGCTCGGCGGCGAAGTCGAGGATCGCGGCGACCACGGCCTCGGGCCCGTGCTCCCGCCCGGTGGGCCGCCTGGCCTCGTGCAGGAGTGTCCGGTCCGCCCCGACCAGGGCGGCCTTCATGCCGGTGCCGCCCACATCGAGGGCGATGACGTGTTCCACAAGGGACAGTCTCCCGCGATCCACCACGAGAGGTCTAGTCCACTCGCCGGGCGGTTCTTCTTCGCAGGTAAGCGAGTTGTGACGACGTGACACATCCCACGTGGGGGTGTGCGATACGTCTGACCTGGCAAGGAGAGGTCCGATACCGAAGCGATACGCCCATGGTGTAGACCTTGTGGAGGTTTGCAAGGCAGACTCGCTCGACCTTCGCGAGAAGCATCCGCGGAGGATGAATCAAGCCATGGGGTGGGAAGAAGCAGTGCAGCGGCGACGGTTCTTGAGTCTGACGACGGCTGGGGCCGCGACGGCGGTGGCGATGCCCACGCTGTCCGCGTGCGGAAGCGACAGCGGATCGGACGGGAACGTCCTGAAGGTGGTCGCGGCGGACTACGGCGACAGCGCCGAGAACACCTCTCAGAAGTACTGGGACAAGCTGGCCCGGGCCTTCGAGGCCAAACACAGCGGCATCACGGTCGACGTCAAGGTCTACAGCTGGACCGAAGTCGACAAGAAGGTCGCCGACATGGTCAAGGGCGGCGACAGCCCGGACATCGCGCAGATCGGCGCGTACGCCGACTACGCCGCCGCGGGCAAGCTCTACCGCGCCGACCAGATGCTGTCCATCCCCACCCAGGCCGCGTTCATCTCCTCGATCGCCCAGGCGGGTGAGGTCAGCCGGGTGCTGTACGGGCTGCCCTTCGTCTCCAGCGCCCGGCTGCTCTTCTACAACAAGAAGCTGTTCGACGAGGCGGGCATATCCTCCGCCCCCGAGAGCTGGGCGGATCTGAAGGACGCCGCGCAAGCGCTCAAGTCGGCCGGGGTGAAGATCCCCTACGGGCTTCCGCTCGGCCCCGAGGAGTCGCAGGCCGAGGCCCTGATCTGGATGCTCAGCGGCGGGGGCGGCTACACCGACTCCAACGGCAGCTACACCATCGACTCCACCGCCAACATCGAGACCTTCGAGTGGCTGCGGGACGAGCTGGTCGGCGCGGACCTCACCGGCCCGCGCTCCCCGGCCCGCACCAACCGCCAGGACGTCTTCAACGCCTTCACCCGCGGCGAGGTCGGCATGCTCAACGGCCACCCCACCCTGATGCAGCAGGCGTCCGGCCACGACATCGACTACGCCACCGCCCCGCTGCCCGGCCGCACGGGCAAGTCCACCTCCACCATGGGCGTCGCCGACTGGCTCATGGCCTTCAAGGCGAACGGCAGACGGAAGCAGATCGGGGAGTTCCTCGACTTCGTCTACCAGGAGAAGAACGTGCTGGACTTCGCCGACCAATACGACCTGCTGCCGGTCACCACGGCCGTCTCCGCGACGATGCGCCACGAGCAGGAGCACAAGAAGCTGTGGCGCTTCCTCGACCAGATGGACCGGGCCCAGTTCTACCCGGCCGACAAGACCTCCTGGGCGGGCATCAGCCAGATGGTCAAGGAGAAGATCGGCTCGACCGTGACCAAGGGCGGCGACCCCGCGAGCGTCCTCGGTGAGATCCAGCGGGCCGCGGACGCCATGGAGACGGCCAACTCGTGACCACCGACGGACTCTCCGAACAGGACCTGGCCGTGCTCGCCGTCGAGCGCGACGGCTGGCCGGGCCCCGGCGCCAAGGAGCGGGCCATACGGGAGCGGCTCGGCATCACCCCGACCCGCTACTACCAGCTGCTCAACGCCCTGCTGGACGACCCCCGCGCGCTGGAGCACGACCCGGTGACGATCAACCGGCTGCGGCGTCTGCGCGACGAGCGGCGCGAACGCCGCTGAGGTTTTTGGCTTCGTCCCGGTACGGGTGCCGGTGGGCGGGGCCGGGTAGGGTCGCCGCATGGGCAGCCACCCCCTTCCCGTACCCGTCACCGCCGCCGGCCGCGAGGGCCTCACCGCCCTCCTGGAACGGCCCGACCGGGCCGTCCTCGGGGTCGACTTCGACGGCACCCTCGCCGACATCGTCCCCGACCCCGACCAGGCCCGCGCCCACCCCGGCGCCGTCCCGGCCCTCGCCGCGCTGGGCCCCCGGCTGCACTCCTTCGCGGTGATCACCGGCCGCCCGGCCGAAGTCGCCGTGCGCTACGGCGGCTTCGCGGACACCGCCGCCCCGGCCAACCTCGTCGTCCTCGGCCTCTACGGCGCCGAGCGCTGGGACGCGTCCAGCCAGTCCATCCAGGCACCCGAACCCCACCCGGGCATCGCCGCCGTCCGCTCCGAACTGCCGGGCGTCCTGGAGGCGAACGGCGCCTGGCACGGCACCTGGACCGAGGACAAGGGCCGCGCCGTCGCCGTCCACACCCGCCGCACCGAGAATCCCCAGGCCGCCTTCGACCAGCTCCGCGCCCCCCTTGAGGCGCTGGCCGAGCGCCACGGCCTGATCGTCGAACCGGGCCGCCTGGTCCTGGAACTGCGCCCGCCGGGCATGGACAAGGGCATCGCCCTCCTGGAGTACGTCCGCGAGACCTCCGCGGGCGCGGTGCTCTACGCGGGCGACGACCTCGGCGACC
>NZ_GG657754.1:5815019-5831923 GCF_000158915.1 Streptomyces himastatinicus ATCC 53653
TCCGGGGGTGGCGGTGAGACCGCGCGGGGGTCGGGGTCCGGGGCGGAGTCCCGCCACGCGGCGGAGCCGCATATCGGGTGGGGGACTCTAACCCGCTTGCAGGGCCCGCAGCTGGGTCAGGAACCAGTCGCGGGGTGGGAGGGCCGTTGCCGCCGCGGCCAGGCGCTTCGTGCGGTCCGTGCGCTCGGCGTCCGGGGTGCGCAGGGCCTCGTCGAGGGCGCGGGCCGTGCCCTCGACGTCGTACGGGTTCACCGTCACCGCGTCCGCGCCCAGCTCCTCGTACGCCCCCGCCTCCCGCGACAGCACCAGCACGCAGCCGCGCTCGGAGACGACCGGGACCTCCTTGGCGACCAGGTTCATGCCGTCCCGGATCGGGTTGACGAGGGCCACGTCGGCCAGTCGGTAGGCGGCCAGCGAGCGGGCGAAGTCGTCCTTCACGTGGAGCGCGACCGGCTGCCAGCCCTCCGTTCCGTACTCCGTGTTGATCTCCTCGGCGAGCACCCGCACCCGCTCGGTGTAGTCGCGGTAGACGGTCAGGTCCTGGCGGGACGGATACGCGAAGGCGACGTGGACCACGCGCTCGCGCCACTCGGGGTGGGTCTCCAGCAGGCGGCGGTAGGCCAGCAGCCCGCGCACGATGTTCTTGGACAGCTCGGTGCGGTCCACCCGGACGATCGTCTTCCGGCCCGGTCCGATCTGCTCGCGCAGCGCCGCCAGACGTTCGTCCACGTCGGCCGCCCGCGACCGCTCCCGCAGGAAGTCGGCATCGGCGCCGAGGCCGTGGACTCCGAGATGGGTTTCCCGCCCGTGGAAGCGGACGGCGACCGCCGAGCCGTCGTCGGCCCGGACGACCTCCGCGCCCAGCACCGCCACACAGCAGTCGGCGAACGCGGCGGCCCAGCGCCCGGTGAGGAACGCGGCGCGGTCGCCGCCGAGGATGCCGCGCAGCACGCCCGCCGCGACATCGTCCGGCAGCAGCCGGTAGTAGTCCGGGGGCGCCCAGGGGGTGTGGGAGAAGTGGCCGATCCGCAGGTCGGGACGGCGGGCCCGGAGCAGCCCGGGGACCAGCGCCAGGTGGTAGTCCTGCACCAGCACGACCGCGCCCTCGGCCGCCTCCTGGGCGAGCGCGTCGGCGAAGGCCGCGTTGTACGCCTCGTACGCCGCCCACTGGGCGCGGAACTCCGCGTCGAAGACCGGCTCGACCGGGGTCTGGTAGAGCAGGTGGTGGACGAACCACAGCACCGAGTTCGCGACGCCGTTGTACGCCGCGGCGAAGACGTCCGGCGCGATGTCCAGCATCCGCACCTGCTGCCCGCCGGTGTGGTCCGCGTCCAGATGCCCGGCCCCGGCGCGGCGCGCCGCCTCGCGGTCGCCGTCACCGAGCGCGGCGCACACCCAGACCGCGCCCGCGTCGGGCCCGATCGCGCTCAGCCCGGAGACCAGCCCGCCGCCCCCGCGCTTGGGGGTGAGCGAACCGTCCTCGCCCAGCGCGTACGAGACCGGGCCGCGGTTGGACGCGACGAGGATCGGTGCGCTGCGTTCAACGGCCATGTCGCGAGCCTAGCCATCGGGCATGCCGCGCAAACGTACGTACGGTTTCTTGCCCCGGAAGAGACGCCCTCAGGCCGCGCGCCGCTCCGCGTACTCCGGGATCTCGATCATCGGCGGACGCTCCTCCGTGTCCACCGCCGTGGTCCGCGGCTCGAAGCCGTTCTCGCCGCGCTCGAACTGGGTCAGCCGCGGCCGCACCAGATGGCCGCGGGCCAGCCGCAGCTGCGCGGTGCGGTAGATCGCGGCGGCCATCCGGCCGAGCGCCTTGCCGTCCTGATGCCGGTGTTTGCGCACACCGATGTCGACCTGGGCGAGGGCGTCGAGCCCGACCGTGTGCAGCGAGTCGACGAGCAGGCCCAGCTCGACCCCGTACCCGACGGGGAACGGCAGCCGCTCCAGCAGCGAGCGCCGGGCCGCGTACTCGCCGCCCAGCGGCTGGACGAAACCGGCGAGCTGCGGCCAGTGCAGGTTCAGCAGCGGCCGCGCGACCAGCTCGGTGACCCGTCCGCCCTGGCCAGCGGTGTCCCGTAGCGGCCGGTCGTACATGCCCTTGACCAGCTGCACCCCGGGGTCGGTGAGCAGCGGCCCGACGATCCCGGAGACGAAGCGCGCGTCGAATTCGCGCAGGTCGGCGTCGATGAAGCAGACGATGTCGCCGCTGGTCGCCAGCAGCGACCGCCACAGCACCTCGCCCTTGCCGGGCAGCGCGGGCAGCCGGGGCAGCAGCGCGTCGCGGTGCACGACCCTCGCCCCGGCAGCCGCCGCGACCTCGGCGGTGCGGTCCGTGGAGCCGGAGTCCAGCACCACCAGCTCGTCGACGAGCGGCACGGCCTCGGTCATCAGGTCGCGGCGGATCGCGGCGGCGATCTCGCCGACGGTCGCCTCCTCGTTCAGCGCGGGCAGCACCACGCTGACGCTCGTCGCCGTGTCGCGCTTCGCGGCCAGCAGGCGGTCCAGCGGACGGTCGTCGGCCGACCAGGAGCGGTGCTCTAGCCAGCGCTCCACCTCATCCAGCACCTGTTTTGTCTCCCTGCTGTGATCGCTCGGGTTGATCGTTGTGATCCATCTCGCGGTTCGGACGGCTAGCTCAACCATCCGGGCCGTCGGTTACAGTCTTGAACAGCGCACATGACCTTCGTATGTCGGGGGCACGGTGCGGACAAACGCCCCGGGCCCGGCCCGGCGGCCATACCGCTCATCCAGAGGGGCAGAGGGAACGGCCCGTTGAAGCCCCGGCAACCCTCCAGCTGGTCTCGCGTCCTGTAGCGAGGCTCCCAGCTCGGGAAGGTGCCAATTCCGTCTCGTGGCGAAATGCGTCCCGAGGAAGATGAGGAGAAAGGGCCTCGCCTCCATGGCTGTGCAATCTGTCGAAAGCTCAACCACTTCCGCTGCCGCTTTCGGCCCCGCCGTCGCCCTGTCCTGCCGCGAATGCGGTGAGCGCTTCGACCTCGGCCCGATCTTCGCGTGCGGATCGTGTTTCGGGCCGCTCGAGGTGGCGTACGACCTGCCGAGCGGCGATCCCGAGGGACTGCGGAAGCAGATCGAGGCCGGTCCCGACAACATCTGGCGCTATGCGCCGCTGCTGCCCGTCCCCGCCGACGTGGCCGCGCTCCCCAGCCTGAGCCCGGGCTTCACCCAGCTCGTCAAGGCCGACCGGCTCGCCCGCGAGCTGGGCGTCACCGGCGAGCTGCACGTCAAGGACGACTCCGGCAACCCGACCCACTCCTTCAAGGACCGGGTCGTCGCCATCGCCGTCCAGGCGGCCCGCACCTTCGGCTTCACCACCCTGTCCTGCTCCTCCACCGGCAACCTGGCCGGTGCGGTGGGCGCCGCGGCGGCCCGCGCGGGCTTCCGCTCCTGCGTCTTCATCCCGCACGACCTGGAGGCGGGCAAGGTCGTCATGGCCGCCGTCTACGGCGGTGAGCTGGTCGGCATCGAGGGCAACTACGACGACGTCAACCGCTTCTGCAGCGAGCTGATCGGTGACCCGGCGGGCGAGGGCTGGGGCTTCGTCAACGTCAACCTGCGGCCGTACTACGGCGAGGGCTCCAAGACCCTGGCGTACGAGATCTGCGAGCAGCTCGGCTGGCGGCTGCCGGACCAGATCGTCATCCCGATCGCCTCCGGCTCCCAGCTCACCAAGATCGACAAGGGGCTCAAGGAGCTGATCAAGCTCGGTCTGGTCGAGGACAAGCCGTACAAGATCTTCGGCGCCCAGGCCGAGGGCTGCTCCCCGGTCTCCACCGCCTTCAAGGCGGGCCACGACGTGGTGCGTCCGCAGAAGCCGAACACCATCGCCAAGTCGCTGGCCATCGGCAACCCGGCGGACGGCCCGTACGTCCTCGACATCGCGCGCCGCACCGGCGGGGCGGTGGAGGACGTCACGGACGAGCAGGTGGTCGACGCGATCAAGCTGCTCGCCCGCACCGAGGGGATCTTCGCGGAGACCGCGGGCGGCGTGACCGTCGGCGTGACCAAGAAGCTGATCGAGGACGGGCTGCTCGACCCGTCCCTGACGACCGTCGTCCTCAACACCGGCGACGGCCTCAAGACCCTCGACGCGGTGGCCCCCACCACGGGTCCCTCCGCCATCATCCGCCCCACCCTTGACTCGTTCCGAGAGGCTGGCCTCGCATGAGCGTCAACGTCCGAATCCCGACCATCCTGCGTACCTACACCGGCGGCCAGGCCGAGGTCAGTGCCGAGGGCGCGACCCTCGCCGAGGTTCTGGCGGACCTGGAGAAGAACCACGCGGGCATCTCCGCGCGTGTTCTGGACGACACCGGCAAGCTGCGCCGCTTCGTGAACGTCTACGTCAACGACGACGACGTGCGGTTCGCCGAGGGCCTGGGCACGGCCACGCCGGACGGCGCCGGGGTGTCGATCATCCCCGCGGTCGCGGGTGGCTGCTGACGCCCCATCACCCCGCTCACCTTGGGAATCGCCTCGTCCGGGAAGAACCGGACGGGGCGATTCCGTGTGTGGAATCGCGATAGAGTTGCCCCGCTTCCCCATCGGTCCCGGGCTACCTGATCAGCCCCGGCGCCGGAACCGCATATGAGAACTCGTCAACTTGTGCGCAAAGTGTGTGCGCGATTTGTCGGGTTGGTACCCTATGTCCGGTCGGGTTTGCCCGAACTTCACATGAATTCTCCACCTATTACCGATCGGCCGTGCCCAGAATTCTCGTCCAATTGACCTGTTGCAGAGGGCGTTGGGACGGATACATTCAGCGGCGGTCGACGCGTTCCGGCGCACACCCCCCTCGACTCGGGGGGTGAGGTCTGACCCGGGTCCGCGGAGTGCGGTCCTGCGCAAGGGCCAGCAATAGGGGAGTTAGGAATGGCTCAGGGCACCGTCAAGTGGTTCAACGCGGAGAAGGGGTACGGCTTCATCGCGGTCGACGGTGGTGCGGACGTGTTCGTCCACTACAGTGCGATCCAGATGGACGGTTACCGCACCCTCGAGGAAGGCCAGCGGGTCGAGTTCGAGATCTCGCAGGGCCAGAAGGGCCCGCAGGCGGACATGGTCCGCGTGGCCGTAGGCTGACGCGCCGAACGCGACGCAGCTGACTGAAGTAGCCGGAGGGCCCGTACCCCGCGAGGGGGCGGGCCCTCTGGCATGTCCGCGTGGGCTCCCGGCCGCCTCTCTTGACGCCCATCGGGCGCTTGCACTCTCATGGGGCGAGTGCTAATTATTGCGTTAGCACTCTGAAGGTGAGAGTGACAGAAGGATCGGGTCGGTGAGGCAAGCCGACGCCGCGCGGGGCAAGGAACCGCACGGCAGGCAGGCCGTCCGTCGCGGGCGCCAGGCGCGGTCCGGAGCAATCCACCCCGTCTTGGGAGGACCACTTCACATGGCCAAGATCATCGCGTTCGACGAGGAGGCGCGGCGCGGCCTCGAGCGCGGGATGAACCAGCTCGCCGACGCCGTCAAGGTCACCCTCGGCCCCAAGGGCCGTAACGTCGTCCTCGAGAAGAAGTGGGGCGCCCCCACGATCACCAACGATGGTGTTTCCATCGCCAAGGAGATCGAACTCGAGGACCCGTACGAGAAGATCGGCGCAGAGCTGGTCAAGGAGGTCGCGAAGAAGACGGACGACGTCGCCGGTGACGGCACGACGACCGCGACCGTCCTCGCCCAGGCGCTGGTCAAGGAGGGCCTCCGCAACGTAGCCGCGGGCGCCAACCCGATGGCTCTCAAGCGCGGCATCGAGAAGGCCGTCGAGGCCGTCTCCGCCCAGCTGCTCGAGCAGGCCAAGGACGTGGAGACCAAGGAGCAGATCGCCTCCACCGCCTCCATCTCCGCCGCCGACACCCAGATCGGCGAGCTCATCGCCGAGGCGATGGACAAGGTCGGCAAGGAAGGCGTCATCACCGTCGAGGAGTCGCAGACCTTCGGGCTCGAGCTCGAGCTCACCGAGGGCATGCGCTTCGACAAGGGCTACATCTCCCCGTACTTCGCGACGGACATGGAGCGCATGGAGTCGTCGCTCGACGACCCGTACATCCTGATCGTCAACTCGAAGATCACCAGCGTGAAGGACCTCCTCCCGCTGCTCGAGAAGGTCATGCAGTCCGGCAAGCCGCTGCTGATCATCGCCGAGGACATCGAGGGCGAGGCGCTGGCGACCCTGGTCGTCAACAAGATCCGTGGCACCTTCAAGTCCGTCGCCGTCAAGGCCCCGGGCTTCGGTGACCGCCGCAAGGCCATGCTCGGCGACATCGCCATCCTCACCGGTGGCACCGTCATCTCCGAGGAGGTCGGCCTCAAGCTGGAGAACGCCGGTCTCGACCTGCTCGGCCGCGCCCGCAAGGTCACGGTCACCAAGGACGAGACCACGATCGTGGACGGCGCCGGCGACACCGACCAGGTGCAGGGCCGCGTCAACCAGATCCGCGCCGAGATCGAGAACTCGGACTCGGACTACGACCGCGAGAAGCTCCAGGAGCGCCTGGCGAAGCTGGCCGGCGGCGTGGCCGTCATCAAGGCCGGTGCCGCGACCGAGGTCGAGCTCAAGGAGCGCAAGCACCGCATCGAGGACGCGGTGCGCAACGCCAAGGCCGCCGTCGAGGAGGGCATCGTCGCCGGTGGTGGCGTGGCCCTGCTCCAGACCGTCTCGGTGTTCGAGAAGCTGGAGCTCGAGGGCGACGAGGCCACCGGTGCCCAGGCCGTGCGCCTGGCCCTGGAGGCCCCGCTGAAGCAGATCGCCGTCAACGCCGGCCTCGAGGGCGGCGTCGTGGTGGAGAAGGTGCGCAACCTGACCCCGGGCCACGGCCTCAACGCCGCGACCGGTGAGTACATCGACCTCATCGCCGAGGGCATCATCGACCCGGCGAAGGTCACGCGCTCCGCGCTCCAGAACGCCGCGTCGATCGCCGCGCTGTTCCTCACCACCGAGGCCGTCATCGCCGACAAGCCCGAGAAGGCCGCTCCGGCGGGCGCCCCGGGTGGCATGCCGGGCGGTGACATGGACTTCTGATCGGCTTCGGCGCCCCGCGCGCCGGTCGGTCGTACCGTCCACTGACGACGGCGGGGCGGCACCCTTTCTCCCAGGGGTGCCGCCCCGCCGCCGTTTTGTTTATGCCCCTTTACGCCCCTGCGGCTTCGAGGGCGGCCCGCAGATGGCCGTTCGCCTCGCCGAGCAGCTTCTCGGCGGTGGGCGCGTCCACGCCGCCGAGGATCGTGAGGATGGCGTTCTTGGCCTCCCAGTCGGTGGCCGTCAGCGCGCTCTCGATCTGCTCGTCCGTTGCGCCGGTGGCCAGAGAAACGATACGGCGCGTGCGCGCCCGCAGCTTCTCGTTCGAGGCGCGCACATCGACCATCAGATTCCCGAAGGTCTTGCCCAGCCGGATCATGGTGATGGTCGAGAACATGTTGAGCACGAGCTTCTGCGCCGTACCCGCCTTGAGCCGGGTGGAGCCGGTGAGCAGCTCCGGTCCGACGACGACCTCGATGCCGTGCTCGGCGGCCGCGGCGAGCGCCGAGCCCGCGTTGCACGACAGCCCGACGGTGAGCGCCCCCCGGCGGCGGGCGTGCTCGACGGCGCCCACGGCGTACGGGGTGCGGCCGGAGGCCGAGACGCCCACCACCGTGTCCCGCGGGCCGACCCCGATCCGGTCCAGGTCCTCGGCGGCCAGCTCCGCGCTGTCCTCCGCGCCCTCCACGGACGACACCACGGCGGTCTCGCCGCCCGCGATCAGGCCGACCACCCGGTCCGGCCGGGCGTTGAAGGTGGGCGGGCACTCGCTCGCGTCGAGCACCCCGAGCCGCCCGGCGGTGCCCGCGCCCGCGTAGATCAGCCGCCCGCCGTCCGCCATGCGGGCGGCGATGCCGTCGATGGCGGCGGCGATCCGGGGGAGCTGGGCGGCGACGGCGGCGGGGACGCCGGCGTCCTCGGCGTTCATGATGCGGGCGATCTCGACGGTGTCGAGCCGGTCGATCTCGGCGAGTTCGGGGCGGAACGCCTCGGTGGTGAGGGTCTCCAGCTGGGCGCGGAGCTGCTGTTCCTGCTGTTGCTGCTGTTGCTCATCGGCGGCGGAAGTCATGGCGAAGCGGCTCTTCCCTACGTAAGCGTGACGGTGGGGGTGGGACGGCGGTGCGGGGCCTGGTCGCGCGCCCCGGCCTCAGCGGTTCAGCGGTGGCGGGGGCGGGGATCGTGCCGGTGCGCGAGGGCCTCGTACGAGGCGGACAGGGCGGGCGCCGCGCTCTCGTACGTGCGCTGCGCCACGCCTATGAACAGGCAGTCCACCACCAGCAGCTGGCTGGTGCGGCTGGACATGGCCGCCGGGCGCAGCTCGCTCTCGCGGGCGGTGGAGGTGGTGAGGACCAGGTCCGCGTACTGCGCGATCTCGCCGTCCGGGCGGCCGGTGATCGCGATGGTGGTCGCCCCGCGCTCGAAGGCGACGCGCAGCGGCTCGATGACGTCCGTCGTCCGCCCCGAATGGGTGATCGCGAGCGCGACGTCGCGGGAGTGCAGCTGCACGGCGTTGGTGATGGCCTGGTGCGGGTCGGCGTGCGCATGGGCGATCAGGCCGATCCGCAGCAGCTTCTGGACCAGGTCCTGGGCGACCAGATTGGACGCGCCGATGCCGTACACATCGATCCGGCGGGCGGCGGCGACCGCAGCGACCGCGGCCTCGACCTGGCCGGGGTCGAGCCCCGCGGCGGTGTCGGCCAGACACTGCTGCTCCTCCTGCGCGAGCTTGGCGATCACGTCGCCGATCGGGTCGTCGACCGCGATGTCGGCGGTGACGGCCGGTGCCCGGCCCGCCGCCTGCTGCGCGGCGAGCGCGGCGAGCGCGAGGCGCAGATCGCGGTATCCGGGGTAGCCGAGCAGCCGGGAGGTGCGGACGACGGTGGCTTCGCTGGTACCCGTACGCTCGGCGAGCCCGGTGACGGTGAGCGCCGCGCAGCCTGCCGGATCGCCCGCGACGGCCTCGGCGACGCGCTGCATCGAGCGGGTCATGGAGGGCCCCAGGGTGCGGACCTTCGCCGCGAGGGCGGAGGGGGCAGGCACGGCGGGGTCGGTGAGGGGAGTGAAAGTTTCCTTCAACTTGCTGCTCACATCTGAAAACTATTTCCGGCCACGGAGCCCGTCAAGAGTGCGCGCGGAGCCCGTTCCCATGGGCTTCCCTGTGCTGGAAGGCGGCGCGACGAAGCAAAGGTCACAATGGGACCCATGAAGCTCGAACATGCACTGCACGCGGCACGGGCGCTCGTCCTGGCCGACCTCGCGGCGGGAGACGTCGCCCAAGCCGACATCGTCTCGCTCGTCGAGGACGCCATCGCGCACCGCCGCTGGTGGGTCGAGCAATGGCCGGAAGGCGTGGCCTACGTCGCCGGTCTGGTCGCCCAGGACGTCCAGGACTCCCTGCTGGAACGCTACGGCCGCTGGCCCCTCTGCCCCGTCTGCACCACGGGCGGCGACCTCCACGCCCTCGACGTGGAACCCGAACTGGGCCCCGACCCGCACTGGGTCTGCGGCAAGACGGCGGTCGCGGTGGCCCCCGTGGGCTCGCTGGGTACCACCCTCTGATGGCCGTACTGATAGACCCGCCCTCGTGGCCGGGCCACGGCCGCATGTGGTCGCACCTGGTGAGCGACGTCTCGTACGACGAACTCCACGCCTTCGCCATCCGCATCGGCGCCCCGCGCCGCGGCTTCGACCGCGACCACTATGACGTCCCGAGCGACCTCTACACGCGGGCGGTGCGCGCGGGGGCGGAGGAGGTCGGCAGCAAGGAGCTGCTGCGGCGGCTCACGGCGGCGGGCCTGCGCCGCCGTAAGCCCGTGGCGCGGGGCTGAGGGCTCACCGGAACCGGACCCGGCTCAGCGAGAAGCCTCCGAGGCCGCCTCGCGCGCGGGCGTTGTGGCCTTGTCGGTGTGACCGGTGGCGATCACCCGCGACGCCCCCTCCGCCCGATGCAGCCGCGCCGCGAGCGCCGTCGTCACGATGCCCGCACCGGCCAGGGCGGCGCCCGTCCAGGCCACCGCCGGGTAGCCCCAGCCCGCGTTGATGACCAGGCCACCGAGCCAGGGGCCCACCGTGTTGCCGATGTTGAACGCGGACGTCGTGGTCGCGCCCGCGAGCGTCGGGGCGGCGTTCGCGACGTTGAACATGCGGGCGTTGAGCGCGGGCGCGGTGAAGAAGGCCGTGAAGCCGAGCAGCAGCGCCAGGCCGACGGCCGCGATCGGGCTGTGCGCGGTCAGCGCCAGGACGCCCAGCACCACCGTCGAGGCGGTGATGCCGCCGTACATCGTCCCGAACAGGTGCGCGTCCGCGATCCGCCCGCCGACCGCCGTACCGATCAGCGCGCCGACCCCGAACAGCGCCAGCACCGTCGGCACCCAGCCCTCGTCCAGCCCCGCCACGTCCGTGAGCAGCGGCCCGAGGTACGAGAACAGGCAGAAGACCGCGCCGCCGCTCAGCGCTGTGGTGACCAGCGCGAGCCAGACCTGACGGTCCCGGTAGATGCTCAACTCGCTCCGCAGCCGCGGCCGGTCCTCCCCGGTCGGCACCTCCGTACGCGGTACGAGCGCGATCACCCCGATCAGCCCGAGCACCGACAGCCCGGCGACCGCCCAGAAGGCGGCGCGCCATCCCGCGTTCTGCCCCAGGAACGCCCCGGCCGGAACCCCCACGACGTTCGCAACGCTGAGCCCGCCGACCATCACCGCCATCGCCCGCGCCCGCGCGTTCACCGGCACCAACGACACGGCCACCGCCGCCCCCACGGCCCAGAACCCGGCACACGCGAGCGCGCTCACCACCCGCGACGCGAACAACACCCCATACGACGGCGCCACCGCCCCCGCCACCTGCCCGAGCCCGAACACGGCGAGCAACGCGATCAACGTCGTCCGCCGCGGCAACCGCAACGTGGCCGCCGCCAGCAGCGGCGCCCCGACCACCATCCCGATCGCGAACGCCGATATCAGCAGCCCGGCCGTGGGGATGGTCACTCCCATGTCCCGGGCGACGGGTTGGAGCAGCCCGGAGAGCATGAACTCCGAGGTCCCGAGGGCGAAGACGGACAGGCCAAGTACATAAACGGCGATGGGCATGCCGACGTCAACGCCCGCGCCCGGTCGGCCATTCCCCGGCTGGTCAGGACGGAGTCAGGCGACACGCGGCCGGTCGGCCGGGGTGCTGACGCACCCCGGCCGAACGGAAAACACTTTTCAGCACTTGACGACCTTGTCCCAGTCCGCGATGGGGACGTTGGGGACGAACTTGTGGTTCTTGTTGGGCTTGATTGCCGTGCACGAGCTGTCATAGGCGCGCTTGAATATCGCCTTGACCTTCTTGGTCGACGCGCACTTGTTCGTGATGCTGTAGGAGCGGTACCCGTTGTAGGTGGTGTACTTCTTGATCTTCACGCAGCTCGGCGGTGCCGCGGCCGCGTCGACGTCGGCCGCGGCCACCGTGCCGTTGCCGGCGGGAGCAGCCGTGGCGGCCGAGGCGGTGAAAGCGGCGGACGAACAGGCCAGGACGATCCCGGCGCCCGCGAGAGCGATTTTGTTCTTCACGATGATTCCCCGTTTCCCGTTTTGACGTGCCCGAAAGCAGAGGGCGCATTCGCGTCCTCCGGGCACGCTTTTTCACTGAGAAGGTCGGCGCGGAAGGTCGGTCCGCGCTGATGGAAAACCTACCTCCCGAATGCCGCACGGGAAAGCGTGACACGCCGTCAAAAACCTTGTTGCTTAAGACAGTTGAGTGCGCTAGGTGCTCTGGGGCGCGAGCATAAGTGGCTTTTTCGTTGCGCACTCAAGGACAAGGGTGCCGCATATGTTGATCAGGTCCTGTTTCGCGAGACCTCCCGCAAAACCGGATATGACGGTTTCTTGCTCATTCGGCGCTCACATCGTGCTCGAGTAGCCGTCCGCCCCTGCTCTCGGCAATCCGCAACGCGTCGGTCAGTGCCTCGCTCAACCGGCAGGCCAGGAAGCGCAGTTCCCCGTTGCCTGCCTTCTCGTCGTCGAGCAGGGCACTGGCATGGCCGAGCAGCTGGGAGCCCATGTCGAGTTGCAGTGCCTCGATCTCGTCTGCCTTTCGGCTCAACCGGCTGTTGTCGTCGTCCGTCGACAAGTAACAGGGCTTGCCCTCCGGACTGGACCACGGCAGGAGGCGTAGGCCGTTCATGACATCAGCTCCACTCGGCTGTTCCCTGGACGCCCTGGGTGGGCACCGTATGTAGTCAATTGGTCACCAGGGCAACGTGGCGGCCAATAGAATGAGACGCCTTGAGGGGCAGCGTGCAAGTGGGTGACCTGCCGCGATGCTGGCCACGATCACATAGCGAGAGGTCACGGCATTGGACGAGACGACCCCATCCGCGAACTTGAATCCGCTCCAGCGCTTCGGCCGTGACGTCAAGCAGGTCCGTCTCGCCCGCAAGCTCACGCAGAAGCGTCTGGGCCAGGCCGCCGGTTACTCGGAGGCGTACGTCAGCAGAGTGGAGGCCGGGAAGCTCCTGCCCAGACCCAGCGACAAGTTCGCGAAGGGCTGCGACACCGCGTTCGGTACGGGCCATCTGTTCGCGGACATGCTCCGGAGGATCGACGAGGGCGACCACCCCTCGTGGTTCACCCCGTATCTCAACCTGGAGCGCAAGGCGTCACGGGTGCTGGACTACTCGGCGAACCTCGTGATCGGCATCCTTCAGACGAAGGACTACGCAGGCGCCATCTTCCGCGCGTACTTCTCGCAGGAAGAGGCCGAGGTGATCGACGGCAAGGTCGCCACGCGACTGAGTCGGCGTGAGGTGTTCGAGCAGGAGGCTCCGCCGTACCTTTGGGTCATCCTGAACGAGGCGTGCCTGCGCACGGTGGTGGGCGGTGCCGACGTCATGGGCGGGCAACTTGAGTACCTGCTGACGGCTGCCGCGTCACCGCACATCACGCTTCAAGTTCTGCCGTTCTCGGCGGGCGCTCCAGCCGCTTCCACGAAGCCCTTCACGTTGCTGCGCTTCCCGGACTCGCCCACGGTGCTTTACACCGAGACCCGGGTAGGAGGGAGGATGCACGACTCTCCTCGGACGGTCACCGCAGCCCTGGATGACTATGATCTGCTCAGGGCGCATGCGCTGTCCCCGGATCGATCAACGGCCCTGATCAAGACTCTGGTGAAGGAGTACCGCACATGAGTGCCGACTTGGATCTCACCGCTGCCGAGTGGATCAAGTCCTCCCACAGCGACGCCAACGGCGGCCAGTGCGTCGAGTTCTCCCGCGCCTTCGCCCAGACCCACGGCACGGTCCCGGTCCGCGACTCCAAGAACCCGCACGGCCCGGCGCTGACCTTCCCGGCGGAGGGGTGGTCGTCGTTCGTCTCCGCCCTCATACGCGGCGAGTTCCCTGCGGTCTGACCCCTGCCGCTGTTGGAGCGGGGCCGAAGCGTGCGCCTCGCCTTTCCCGGCAGGCGCTGACAGGCGCATACCGATACGCGCCAAGGTGGCGTTAGGCGGGCTGCGGGGCGGGCGTTGCCGGAGCGGCCGCGACCTTGCGGGTCTCGCGCATTATCAGCAGGCCGTTGACCACCATCAGTGTCGCGGTCAGACCGTGGACGCCGAGCGCGGTGGCCACGGAGCCGTGGTGGGCCAGCACGGTGGCCATGTCGCCGTACGCGGCGAGGGCCTCCACCAGCAGCACCCAGCCCAGCGCCCGGCGATGGCCCGTCACCAGCAGGATGCCCAGGACCAGGGCTAAGACGACGTCGCGGATTCCCTTGATGATCAGGAAGCCGTCGCCGTCGCCGGAGGGCCAGCTCGGCAGGCCGAAGCCCGGTGCCGTCGTCTCCGGGTTCAGGATGAACTCCACCCCGAACCAGAGGATGAAGAGGATGAAGGCGGCGGCCAGGAAGGTGTTGATCTTCTTCAGCGACATTGTTCTTCTCCTTGCGAGTCTTCGTCAGCTTGGTGAGGTTCGTGGAGGGGGGATTGTGCGCCACCGGCGCGGTGTCGGCCCGCGGGCTCAGGCGAGGGCGGCGACGAGCAGGGTGAAGGCGGCGATGATGACGGCGATGCGGACGTAGTGGAAGCGGTCCCAGCGGTTCGACTGCTGCTTCCAGTCGGCGGGCCGATTCTCGGGGGTCCACGTCTTGCTCCGGTTGTTGATCGGGACGAGCAGCAGGAGCGACATGATCACGCTGAGGATCAGCAGCGCGCCGGCGGTGACGACGAGGCCGGTGCCGTCGTGGTGTCGTCCGGCGATGGCCCAGACCGCGACGAGGACGAGCGAGCCGATGTACCAGACCGGCATGACGGCGCCGAGCATCCGGCCCCCGTGGGCGCGGCCGAGTTGGCCGCTGTCCTCGGGGAGGGCGCTGAGGATCGGGTTGATGACGAAGGCGACGGAGAACTCCACCCCCACCATCACGCCGAAGACCACGGTGGTGATGACCTCAAGTGCGGTAAAAAAAAATAACCCTCCTGGGGTCTAGCGATGCTAGATGATGGGGCAACACTAGACCTGCTGCCGCTCGTCTGTCTAGCGGTGATAGGATCGGGTCATGTCGGTACAGGAACGCAAGGAGCGCGAACGGGCGGGACGTGAGCGCCTCATCGTGGCGACGGCCCGCGAAATCGCCGAGCAGCAGGGCTGGGACGCGGTCACCACGCGCCGCCTCGCCGAGCGCATCGAGTACAGCCAGCCCGTCCTCTACAGCCACTTCCGCGGCAAGCGCGAGATCATCGGTGCGGTCGCCCTGGAGGGCGCCGCCGAGATGGCCGCGGCCGTGCGGGCCGCGGCCGCCGCCGCGGACGGCCCGCGCGCCCGGGTCACCGCCCTCGCCCGCGCCTACCTCGACTTCGCCGAGTCCCACCCGGCGGTCTACGACGCCATGTTCCTGCTCGACGGCGGCCTGGTGTTCGCGAAGGAGGACACTCCGGAGCCGTTGAAGGACGCCTTCGCCGCCCTGCTGGAGAGTCTCGGCGAGGTGGCCGGGGACGGCGTCCACCCGGGAGTGTTCACCGAGGTGTTCTGGTCGGCCCTGCACGGCCTGGCGACCCTGGCCCGGTCGGGCCGACTGCCGCCGGAGTACGCCGAGCGGAGGACGGAGCTGCTGGTGGACCGGCTCGCCGTGGTCTGACGCACCGTTCCGGCGGGCATGCGGCCGGGCTCCTCGGGCCCAGCCCGCTCTTCGCCAGGCACTCAGCCGGTTCGGCGGAAGCGTCGCTTGCCGATCAGGGCACGGGCGACGTCACCGAGGTGGAAGACGATCGGCCGACCGTCGACCGCGCTTTCGGGATCCGAGCGTGCCTCATGATGACGCGGAGCCCAGCAGCTCCAGCTCGGTGGTCATGTTGCGGCGGGCCGCCGGCTCCCAGCGGTCGTGGCCGATGGGGGTGCGGAACAGGCAGGGCAGGCCCAGGAGGTGGCGGAGGACGTTCGCGCGGCCTTCGCGGAAGGTGTCGTCCGGGACGAAGGCGTACTCCTCGCGGACCGCTGCCGCGTACGCGCTGTAGGCCTCGGGTGAGCCCGCCAGCACCGCGAGGTCGGCGTCGCAGAGGACTTCGCCGTTGGTGTCGCCCTCGGCGGGGTCGTGGTCGGTGGTGAGGCGGACGAGGCGGGCGGTCTCGGCCACGCGGGCCTCCGGGACGCCCGCCTCGGGGAGGGCGCGTTCGGCGAGGCGGGCGCTGCGGTCCTCGTTGGTCGAGCGGTCGGGGAGGTAGACGGCGTCGTGGAACCAGGCGGCGAGGCGGATCGCGGCGGGGTCGGGGGCCTCGGTGTGTTCCAGCAGCTCGTCGACCCGGTCCAGCACCGCGATCAGGTGGTCGGTGGTGTGGTAGCGGCGCTGGGGTTCGGCCCAGCGGGAGAGGAGGTCGCGGCCGTAGGGGTCCGGGTCGGGGGTGGTGGTGTCGCGGGCGCCGTTGAGGAGAAGCGCCCAGCGGGCGAGGAGGGCGGGGTGGTCGGACATGGGTCCATTCTCCGGGGTGCGGGTTGCGGAGGGTGGGGGGTGTGGCAAGCTATGCAGCATGTCTAGACCAATTCTCGAGGTTATCGCCCTCCACCCGGAGGACGCGATCGCGGCCGAGGCCGGAGGGGCGGACCGTCTTGAGCTGGTCACCGACATGGCAGCCGATGGGCTGACGCCCTCCCGGGAGACCTTCGCCGCCGTCCGTTCGGCGGTGGATCTGCCGGTGCGGGTGATGCTCCGTGCGTCCGACGGGTTCGCGGCGGGGGACGCCGTGGCCGTCGACGCGCTGTGCCGTAAGGCCGCCGCGCTGCACGCGGAGGGGGCGGACGAGTTCGTGCTCGGCTTCCTCGCCGCCGATGGTCTGGCCGATCTGGCCGCCATCGCCGCGCTCGTCGAGGTCATCGGCGCCGGGCCGGGGGTGGACGAGAGCCGCTGGACCTTCCACCGGGCCATCGACCGCGCCGCCGACCGCGACGTGCTCCGCCGGCAGCTGGCCGGGCTTCCCGGCCTGGACACCTACCTCACCGCCGGTTCGGCCCATGGCGTCGACCACGGCCTGCCGACCCTCCGGGCCGAGGCCCTCCGTGCCGGGGCGCCGGGGTACGAGGCGCGGATCATGGTCGGCGGCGGCCTTCGCCTCGACCACCTCCCCGAGCTGCGCGCCACGGGCATCACTGCTTTCCACATCGGCAGCGCGGCCCGGCCCGGCGGATGGCACGGCTCGGTGGACGCGGCCGCCGTCGGGCAGTGGCGTCTCGCGCTGGACGCCCCGGCGCTGATCGGCTGCGTCGGGCTGGCGACCGCCGTCGCCGCCCAGCTCGCCGACGACCGCGCCCTGCCGCACGCCCGCGCCTGGGCCGCCGTCAGCTGCGCCGTCACCGCCCTCATGGTCAGCCCGGTCTCCTGGTCCCACCACTGGGTGTGGGCGCTCCCGA
>NZ_GG657754.1:5833092-5839004 GCF_000158915.1 Streptomyces himastatinicus ATCC 53653
TCATACGGTCACTTCACGCTTCCGGGCAGCGGCGCCGTAAATAGACGGTCCAGGGCCCTGCCCCGGAGGCCCCGGCACCCGCACCCACCACGCACCCACCCCACCCCCGCACCCGCAGGCTTACGCCAGACGCTCCGGCAGTGGGGCCGCGTGCACCACCGTCAGGCCCGAGACGGCTCGGGTCAGGGCCACGTAGAGGCGGCGCAGGCCCGTGCGTTCGTCGGGTTCGCCGTCGACCACGGCGGCCGGTTCGTCCAGGACCACGTAGTCGTACTCCAGACCCTTCGCCAGCGTCGCGGGCACCAGGGTCAGCCTCGCCTCGGGGCTGGTCTCCTCGCCGGGGGAGAGGGGGGTCAGGCCCGCCTCCGTGAGGGCGGCGGCCAGCGCCGGGAGGCGGGCTTCGGCCGCGATCAGGCCGATGGAGCCCTCGTGGGACAGGGCTTCGTGGCAGGCGGTGATCACGGCCGCATCCAGTTCCGCTGCCGCCACTGCGCGTACGGCGAAGTCGCCCGCCGCCTCGCGGATCGAGGTGGCCTCGGACAGGCCGGGCGCGATGGCGGGCAGCAGCCGCGACGCGTACGCGATCACCTCGCGCGGCACCCGGAAGCCCTGGGTCAGCTCCTCGACGGTGGAACCGGGTTTGCCCAGGTGGGTGAGGGCCTCGTCCCAACTGGACGTCGCCCAGGGGGTGGTGCCCTGGGCCAGGTCGCCGAGGATGGTGGCGGAGCCGGTGGTGCAGCGGCGGCCGACGGCGCGGTACTGCATGGGGGACAGGTCCTGCGCCTCGTCGAGGACCACATGGCCGAGGGAATGGGTGCGTTCGATGAGGTCGGCGGCCTCGTCGATGAGCACCGCGTCCGGCGGGGACCACTTCGCGGACTTCACGCTGCGCGGCGGCTTGGCCCACAGGAGGGTCTTCTGTTCGTCGGCGGTGAGGATGCCGTCCGCGTGGGCGGCCAGGAAGTCGGCGTCGGAGAGCAGCCGGAGCACGAGTTTGGCCGGGTCGACGGGCGGCCAGATGGCCTTGACGGCCGCCTTCACGGCGGGGTTGCGGGCCACCGCGTCCTGGACGCGGTCGTCGGGGGCCTCGCCCGCCTGCTCCATGCGGACGAGCACGGCGTGCGCGATGCGCTGCGGGAGGGCGTCGCGGGCCGCGCCGTAGCGGATGTCGCGGGCCAGCAGTTCCGCCACGGTCTCCTCGATCTCGTACGCCGGTACCCGCCAGCGGCGCGAGCCGCGGACCACGACGCACGCCTCGGTGGGCGGGGTGACGTGCGAGCGCAGGGCCCGGCGCAGCACCTCGGCCATACGGGCGTCGCCCTTGACGCGGGCCACGTCGGCGGAGTCGGCGCCGCGCACCTCGACGCCCGTGGCGGGGCGCGCCACCAGGTCCTCGACGGTGGCCTGGGCGACCTGCAACTCGCCCAGCGCGGGCAGGACTTGCTCGATGTAGTGGAGGAAGGAGCGGTTCGGGCCGATGACGAGGGTGCCGGAGCGGGCCAGCCGCTCGCGGTGGGCGTAGAGGAGGTACGCGACCCGGTGCAGGCCGACCGCCGTCTTCCCGGTGCCCGGCGCCCCCTGGACGCAGACGGTGCCGCCGATTCCGGCGCGGACGATCTCGTCCTGTTCGGGCTGGATCGTCGCGACGATGTCCCGCATGGGGCCGACGCGGGGCCGCTCGATCTCGGACTGGAGCAGCTTGCTGGTCTGCTCGGCCTCGGTGGGGTCGGAGAGTTTCTCGTCCTCGTAGGCGGTGAGTTCGCCGCCGGTGTAGCCGAAGCGGCGGCGCAGTCCGACGTCCATGGGCGTCTTCTTGGACGCCTGGTAGAAGGGCTGCGAGACGGGGGCGCGCCAGTCGATGACCATGGGGTCGCCATCGCCGTCGTGCACATGACGGCGGCCGATGTAGAAAGTGTCCGTTGAGCCGCCTCCGGCGGCGGGCTCGCCCTCGGCCCCCTCCGCCGCTTCCGCGCCCGGCGCGTGCAGATAGTCGAGGCGGCCGAAGAAGAGCGGGGTGTGGGAGAGGTCGGCGAGGGCCTTGATGCGCTCGCTGACCTGGTGGTGCAGGGCTTCGGCGTTGACCCAGTTGGCGGCGACGTCCCGGAGGTCGAGGGCCTCCACGTCGGCGCGCATGGCGCGCAGGGCGGCGCGGGAGGCGGCGAGGTGGGATCGCTCCCGAGCGAGGGGGTCTGACAGCGGGTCGTTCAGGGGTTCTGGCTGGTCAAGGGCGTGCGAGGGCACGGCGTAGCCTCCGGCGGGTACACGAAGCAGAGTTGCGGTACGGACGAGATGCCAGCCGGTTTCCGTCCGGCCGACGGCTCTCCCGAGCGGGAGGCGGCAAGACGGGGGATTGTAGCCACGGCGTGGAACGGGCCGCGAATGATTTACGTCGCTTCGAGTTTACACCCCAGTGCAGTTGGCGCCTTCGCACGCTCCCGTGTCAGAACGATCAGAACGTCCTCGTCCGTCAGCAGTCGCGCTCGAGGTCCAGAATCGGTAGCGTACCCTGCTCGGCCAGGAACCGCTGGCGTGCGCCGCGAAGTCCTGGTCGATGGTGTCGCGCGCGACGACCGAGTAGAAGACCGCCGGGTGGCCGTCGGCCTTCGGCCGCAGCACTCGGCCGAGCCGCTGGGCCTCCTCCTGGCGGGAGCCGAAGGTGCCGGAGACCTGGATGGCGACGGTGGCCTCGGGGAGGTCGATGGAGAAGTTGGCGACCTTGGAGACGACGAGGACGGACAACTCGCCCTGCCGGAAGGCGTCGAACAGCTTCTCGCGCTGCGCGTTCGTCGTCTCGCCCTTGATGACGGGCGCGTCCAGATGCTCGCCCAGCTCGTCGAGCTGGTCGATGTACTGGCCGATGACCAGCGTCTGCTGCCCCTTGTGCTTGGCCACCAGCGCCTCGGTGATCCGCTGCTTGGAGGCGGTGGTGGCGCAGTAGCGGTACTTCTCCTCGGTCTCGGCGGTCGCGTACGCCAGCCGCTCGGTGTCGGTGAGGTTGACGCGGACCTCGACGCAGTCGGCGGGCGCGATGTAGCCCTGCGCCTCGATCTCCTTCCAGGGCGCGTCGAAGCGCTTGGGGCCGATGAGGGAGAAGACGTCGGACTCGCGGCCGTCCTCCCGTACGAGCGTGGCGGTCAGGCCGAGGCGGCGGCGCGCCTGGAGGTCCGCCGTGAACTTGAAGACGGGCGCGGGCAGCAGATGCACCTCGTCGTAGATGATCAGACCCCAGTCGCGGGAGTCGAACAGCTCCAGGTGCGGGTAGATGCCCTTCCGCTTGGTGGTGAGCACCTGGTACGTGGCGATGGTGATCGGGCGGATCTCCTTGCGCGTACCGCTGTACTCGCCGATCTCCTCCTCGGTGAGGGAGGTGCGGCGCACCAGCTCGTGCTTCCACTGGCGGGCCGAGACGGTGTTGGTGACCAGGATCAGCGTGGTCGACTTGGCGGTGGCCATCGCACCCGCCCCGACCAGCGTCTTCCCGGCGCCGCAGGGCAGGACGACGACGCCCGAGCCGCCGTGCCAGAACCCCTCGACGGCGTGCTTCTGGTACGGGCGCAGCGCCCAGCCGTCCTCGTGCAGGTCGATGGCGTGCGCCTCGCCGTCCACGTAACCGGCCAGGTCCTCGGCGGGCCAGCCCAGCTTGAGCAGCGTCTGCTTGATCTGACCGCGCTCGGAGGGGTGGACGACCACGGAGTCCGGGTCGATACGGGCCCCGACCAGCGGCTGGATCCGCTTCGACCGCAGGATCTCCTCCAGCACGGGACGGTCGCTGGTCTCCAGGACCAGCCCGTGCGTGGGGTGCTTGAGGAGGCGCAGCCGCCCGTAGCGCGCCATCGTCTCGGCGACGTCGACGAGCAGGGCGTGCGGTACGGGGTAGCGGGAGAACGCCACGAGCGCGTCCACGACCTGCTCGGCGTCATGCCCGGCGGCGCGCGCGTTCCACAGGCCGAGCGGGGTCACGCGGTAGGTGTGGATGTGCTCCGGCGCACGCTCCAGCTCGGCGAAGGGCGCGATGGCGCGGCGGCACGCTTCGGCCTGCTCGTGGTCGACCTCGAGCAGGAGCGTCTTGTCGCTCTGGACGATGAGCGGTCCGTTCACGCGCCTGAGTCCTTTCGTCGCCGGGGGCCTGTCGCCGGGGGCCAAAGACCCAGTGTCCCTCATCGGCCGGGTATGGCGGAGGGCCACAGGGATACTCCGTACGGCGAGGGGCAAGCGGGGTCACTAGGAGGGCTGGAACGAGGCGGGAGGTAGGTCCCTGTGGTCAGCATCGCTGGGTGGGAGATCCGGCGGACGTTGAAGAGGACGCCGACGAAGAGCGGGTCGGCGAGGAGCGCGCCGGGGAAGGGCGCGACGGGTACGAAGGGCATGAAGGGCACGAAGAGCACAAAGAGCGCGCCGACGAAGAGCGCGGCGAGTACGAAGAGCGCGGCGAAGGGGAAGACCGGGGCGTCGAAGCCGACGGGCGCGAAGTCAGCAGGCGCGAAGACCCCGCCCGCGAAGACCCCGCCCGCGAAGAAGAAGCCCTCCGGTACGGCCACCACCAAGAAGCCCGGTACGGCGCAGAAGGCGGCCAAGGCGGTGGCCGCCAAGGCGGCTGCCCCTGCCTCCCCGCCCCTCCAGCGCGATTCGCTGGGCTCCCGCGCCGGGCGGGTGCTGGTGCTGCTGCTGGCGTTCGCTTGCATGGTCGGGTTCGCGGCGGCGCTCGCCAAGGCCACGCTCGTGCCGCAGCCGGGGTCCAGCGATCTCGTGCACACCAATCTGCACCCGGGCGATTCGCTGCGCGCCTACCTCGACCAGCCCGCCATCCGGGACTCCGTGAAGCAGATCGGCGGCAATGTGCTGCTCGGCGCGCCCTTCGGCGTGCTGCTGCCGATGCTCGTGCCGAAGGCGCGGGGCGCGGTGCGGGTGGTGCTGGTGACGTCGCTGGTGATGGTGCTGGTCGAGATCGCGCAGGGCGCGATCGTCGAGGGCCGGGCCTTCGACATCGATGACGTCATCCTGAACACTTCGGGCGCCCTGCTCGGCTACGTCCTGATCGGCCGCCGCCTCGGTCACGCCCTCCACCCGCGCCGCCGTCACTGGTGGCAGCGGCGGAGCCCGTCCGCTTAACCCGGCTCGTCGGCCAGTTCCGCGACGCCCGTGATGCGGTGGAGGGGGTACGTGCGGATCTCGTCGGCGGTGTGGTCGTACGCGGTGACGTAGCCGCCCTCGACGCGGACCGGGGCGATGACGCGCTGGCTGGCGGCCCCGTCCGCGTTGACGTAGCCGATCCAGACGGGGGAACCGGTGAGGGCCGCGGCCTGCACGGTCGCGAGGGTGTCGGCGGAGGTGGTGCGGGGGAGGCGGTCGCCGATGGCGGCCTCGGCGGTGCCGGATGCGGCGGTGGTGGCCGGGGGCTTGTGGGGCGCGGTCGCGGCGAGGTCTCCGGCGCGAATGGCGCGTACCGCCGCGCCCAGCAGGGTGGTGTCGGGGACGGGTGGACCGTCCGGGACCGGGGCGGGCGGTGTACGGGGCGGGGTGCGCTGGGCCTCGGCGCGGGTGATCAGGACGTCGCCCTCGGCGGATTCGGCGGCCGGTGCGTACCCCATGGCGCGCAACCCCTCCAGCAGCGCGTCCGGCGGTGCCTGGGCGGCCAGCACGGTGGGGGCGAGACGGCGCAGGCGCAGGCCCGCGGAGCGGCGGTCGGCGAGGATCTCGGCGAGCAGGGTCTCGTCGTCGCAGCGCAGATAGGCGGAGGCCGCGCCGATGCGGAGGTGGCCGTGCTTACGGGCGACGTCGTCGATCAGATACGTGAGGGGCTGCGGCACCGGGGTGCGCGAGTGCGCGGCGAGGAAGGTGTGCAGGTCGTCGGCGGCCTGCCCGGCGTCGAGCGCGCGGCGTACGGAGCCGGGGGTGAAGCGGTAGACGGTCGC
>NZ_GG657754.1:5840908-5843764 GCF_000158915.1 Streptomyces himastatinicus ATCC 53653
GGTGCCCGCCCGGGTGGCGAGCTGGGTGAGGTCGCCCGGGACGGGGGACAGCAGGTCGGGGCGGGCGCGCAGCAGGGCGGTGAGCGCCTCGTCGGGGCGCGTGCGCAGCTCCTCGGCCAGCGTGCGGGGCGCCGCGCGACCGCTGGCGTCTGGGCCGGTCCCTGCGGTCACGCATGCCTCCCGATTACGCGAGCTGCTCATTCGATCCACAGTACCCGGGGGTGCCGGGCGCCGGGGGTGCGGCGCAATCCGGCCTCCGCACGGTACCGTCGGTGCCGTCTGGCACGCCGACCATGCGCATTCTCAGGGGTCTTGGTGGGGATCGAGAGCGAAAAGCTCGTCTACGACTATCTGAGCCGTGTCGGGGACCTGGCTCAGCAGCAGGGCCTGCCGTCCGGTGAACGGATGCGGCTGGTCTCCGGGCTGCGGGCCGACATCGACCACCGGCGGTCGACGGGCGGTACGGACAGCGCGGCCGGGGTGAAGCGGATTCTGGCCAAGCTGGGCACGCCCGCCGAGGTGGTCGCCGCGGCGGGCGGCGGGGCGTCCGTCGGTGACGGCACCCCGGGCGGGGGCGGTGGCCCCAGTGTGTCGAGCGGTTCCGGCGGAGGTACGCGGACGTCGGGCGCGGCGCGCGCGGCCCGCGACAAGCTGGCCGGGCTCGCCGAACGCACCGGACTCAGCAACAAGGTGCCCTCACCACGCGAGCCGAACGGGCCGAACGGTACGGGGGGCGACGACCCCTCCGTCTCCCTCGCCAAGCACACGCCCGTGACCCCCGAGGCGCCCGAAGCGCCCGAGGCCCCCCGGCGTCGGTCCGGGCCCCATCTGGCGGGCCAGGACGAGTTGGGCCCGCGCGAGTCGAACCCCGACTGGTGGCATGTGGAGCCGGGCCCGTTCGCCCAGCCCGAGCAGCCGGACGGCGGGCTCGGCTTCGTCGAGGGCTTCGTCGGCGGCATCGAGCTGCCCGAACTGCTCGGCAGCGGCAAGACGGTCGAGCAGGAGCAGCAGGAAGAGCGGGAGAAGCGGGAGGCCGAGAAGCGGGCGGCGGAGGAGGCGGCCGAGGCCGAGGCCGCCGAGGCAGCCGAGGCGGAGGCCGCGGGGAAGAAGACGCGTCGGCGCGGCCTGGTGCGCCGCGCCCTGCTCGGCCCCGGCAAGTCCGCCGACGCGGAGGGCGGCACCGGCAAGGCGGGCGCCCGGGCCGGTTGGGCGGCGGGGCTCAGCCCGGTGCTGCTGCTCTCGATCGTGCTGCTCGTCGCGGGCGCCGTGATGGGCAACATCGTCGTGCTCGCGTTCGGCTGGGTGCTCACGTACGCCACCGGCAAGCTGTCCCGCGCCGAGGCGAAGTGGGCGGTGCTGGGCATGCCCGGCCTGGTGGCGGCCGGGGCGATGGTCTGGCTGTGGGGCCGGACCAGCGGCAAGTGGGGCGACCCCATCCCGGAGGACGGGATGAAGGACGTGCTCACCGAGACCTGGCCGGTGGTCGTGCGCGGCGCGGCCGTCGCCACGGTGCTCTTCCTGGTGTGGCGGGCCCGCCGTAGAGGCTGAGCGGTCAGCCGGTCCGGCTGGCAGCCCGGTCGTCAGCCGCGCTCCGCCTTGGCCGACGCGTCCACCACGGCGTCGTCCGCCGCCTGCCACGGCGCGCCCGGGACGACGAGGGGGCTGCCCGTCACCGGATCCGGTACGACGACCGACTCCAGCCCGAACACCTCGTGCACCAGCTCCGCCGTGACCACCTCCGATGGGCGCCCGCGCGCGACGATGCGTCCCTCCTTCATCGCGATCAGGTGGTCCGCGTACCGCGCCGCCTGGTTGAGGTCGTGCAGGACGGCCACCACCGTACGGCCGCGCTCGTGGTTGAGCTGGCGGACCAGGTCCAGCACCTCCACCTGGTGGGCGATGTCCAGGTAGGTCGTCGGCTCGTCCAGCAGCAGAAGGCCGGTCTCCTGCGCGAGGGCCATCGCGATCCAGACGCGCTGCCGCTGGCCCCCGGACAGCTCGTCCACCAGCCGGTCGGCCAGTTCCGTCACGTCCGTACGCTCCATCGCGTCGCCGACCGCGCGCTCGTCCTCGTCGGACCACTGCTGCCACCAGTGCTGATGCGGCTGGCGGCCGCGGGAGACGAGGTCGGCGACGGTGATCGCGTCGGGCGCGACCGGGGTCTGCGGGAGGAGCCCGACCGACTGGGCGATCTTCTTGGTGGGGATGCGGGCGAGGTCCGTGCCGTCGAGGAGGACGGCGCCGCCGTGCGGCTTGAGGAGGCGGCCGAGGGCGCGCAGCAGGGTGGACTTGCCGCAGGCGTTGGGGCCGACGATGACCGTGACCTCGCCGTCGGGTATCACCAGGTCGAGGCCGTCCACGACGGTCCGGTCCTCGTAGGCGAGGGTCAGCGCGCGGGCGGCGAGCCGCCCCGTTGTGGATGCGGTCATGCCGTGGTGCCTCCGTTGCGGCTGCTGCGGCCGCGTCCCCCGGACGTCAGCAGCAGGTAGATCAGATACGGGGCGCCGACCGCGGCGGTCAGCACTCCCACCGGCAGTTCGGTCGGCGCGAACGCCTTGCGCGCCAGCAGATCGGCGGCGACGACGATGAACGCGCCGGTCAGCGCCGAGCAGAGGAGCGGGATCTGCGCGGTACGGGTCATCCGGCGGGCGATCTGCGGGGCGAGCAGCGCCACGAAGTCGACCGGGCCCGCCGCGCCCGTCGCCATCGCGGCGAGGACGATGCCGAGGGTGGCGAGCCCGAGCCGTACCCGCCCGAGCCGTACGCCCAGCGCGGTCGCCGTGTCGTCGTCCTTCGAGACGGTGCGCTGCGCCCGCGCCGCCCACAGCACGGCGGCTCCAGGAACAGCAGCGCCCA
>NZ_GG657754.1:5844591-5852458 GCF_000158915.1 Streptomyces himastatinicus ATCC 53653
CGGCCGCGCTCATGCCGTCACCGTCCTTTTTCGCACCAGCGTGACCAGGAACGGGACGCCGATCGGGGCCGTCATCACACCCGCCGGGACCTCGCTCGGCGGGAAGACGAGGCGGCCCACCACGTCCGATATCAGCAGCATCACCGGGCCGATCAGGGCGGCCATCGGCAGGACCCAGCGGTGGTCCGTGCCCACCACCGCCCGCGCGAGGTGCGGGACCGCGAGGCCGACGAAGGCGATCGGGCCCGCGGCGGCGACACCGACGCCCGTGAGGACCGTCGCGCCGAGGCCCGCGAGGACGCGGACGACCGCGATGTTCTGGCCGAGTCCCTTCGCGACGTCCTCGCCGAGCGCCAGCGCGTCCAGGCCGCGGGCGGCAGCGGCCACCAGCACCGTGCCCACCAGCAGGAACGGCCAGATCTGGGCGGCGATCTCGGCGTCGCGCCCGGCGAGGGAGCCGATCTGCCAGAACCGGAACTCGTCCAGCGCCGCGGCCTTCGTCGTCAGCACGCCCGAGGTGACGGACACCAGCAGGGCGTTGACGGCGGCCCCGGCGAGCGCGAGCTTGACCGGGCTCGCGCCGCCCCGCCCGCCGGAGGCGATCGCGAAGACGGCGACCGAGGCGAGGCCCGCGCCTGCGAAGGCGAACCACACGTAGCCGGTGAGCGTGTGCACCCCGGCGAAGGCGATCGCGAGCACGACCCCCACCGAGGCGCCCTGGCTGACGCCGAGCACACCGGGGTCGGCGATCGGGTTGCGGGTGACGCCCTGCATCACGGTGCCCGCCATGGCGAGCGCCGCGCCGACCATCAGGCCGACGACCGTACGCGGCAGCCGCAGCGACCGCACGATGTCGGCGGCGTCGCTCGTACCCCCGTGCAGCAGCGCGTCCAGGACCTGGCTCGGCGCGATCTGGCGGCTGCCGAGGGCGAGGCTGAGCAGCACCGCGAAGAGGAGGGCGACGACGGCTGCGGCCGTCCAGCCGACGCGGCGCCGGACCAATCCGGCTCTGGGACTTCGGCTGCTGGCCCGGTCGGCAGACATCGCTTCCGTTCGATCGTTCGATTCTCGCGCGTGAGATCGGCGCAGGTAAGGCGACGCTTAGTGTATGCAAGGGCCAGGCACAATGACGGGCATGGCTGTACCGAGCACTTCCACCCTGACCGTCGGCTTCGACCTCGACATGACCCTCATCGACTCGCGCCCCGGCATCAAGGCCGCCTACGTGGAGCTGTCCGCCCGGACCGGAACCCCCATCGACGCCGAACTCGCCATCACCCGGCTCGGCCCGCCGCTGGAACAGGAGCTGGCGCACTGGTTCCCGGACGAGCGGATCCAGGAGATGGGCGACCTGTACCGGTCGCTGTACCCGGAGTTCGCGATCCCCCCGACCCTCGCCATGCGCGGCGCCCGGGAGGCGATAGCGGCGGTGCGGCGGGTCGGCGGGCGCGCCATCGTCGTCACGGCGAAGCACGAGCCCAACGCCGAGCTGCACCTGAGCCACCTGGGCATCGAGGCGGACGCGGTCATCGGCTGGCTGTGGGCGGAGGCCAAGGCGGAGGCGCTGCGCGAGTACGGGGCGTCGGTGTACGTCGGGGACCACACCGGTGACGTTCGGGGTGCGCGGACGGCGGAGGCGCTGTCGGTGGCGGTCGCCACTGGGCCGTGCGCCGTGGAGGAGCTGCGCGAGGCGGGGGCGGACGTCGTGCTCGACGACCTGACCGCGTTCCCGGCGTGGCTGGAGGGCCACACCGCGGCGTAACCCGCTGCGCGCGATTACGGCTTGTGGTGCGCGACCCGGGCGACCCGGGCGGCCTCGCGCCGCTGCGCCGCGATCGACCGCAGCATCCCGGCGGCCGCGAGCGCGAAGCCGACGCCCATCAGCATGCAGACGAAATACGCCACCGACGGCAGCGGATCGGCGCCCAGGAACAGGGGCGCGACGGTCGCGAGAGTGGCGACCGCGCCGACGGCGAAGACAATCACACCGATCCGGACGAGCCGGTCACCGGGAGCCTCATCACTGGTTCCGCTGTGCGGGGTTTCGTTGCTCACCGCTCCAGGGTAGATCGGTGCCAGAGCGCGCATGCCAACCACCCGGAACCACCCGGGTACGTCTTGTCACCAGGCTCGGGACCATTAGCCTTGGTGTGGCGGGTCTTACGACCCGCTGTAGTGCTATCCAGAGCTCTTTTTCCGTGTTTTCCGACGAGCGACGAGGACGAGGACAGACGTGCCTACCGGCAAGGTCAAGTGGTTCAACAGTGAGAAGGGTTTTGGCTTTCTCTCCCGCGATGACGGCGGTGACGTCTTCGTGCACTCGTCGGTGCTCCCGGAAGGCGTGGATTCGCTGAAGCCGGGGCAGCGCGTTGAATTCGGTGTTGTCGCGGGAAACCGCGGTGACCAGGCGCTTTCGGTGACGCTTCTCGATCCGGCACCGTCCGTGGCGGCCGCGCAGCGGCGCAAGCCGGACGAGCTGGCGTCGATCGTCCAGGATCTGACCACTCTGCTGGAGAACGTGACGCAGCAGTTGGAGCGCGGCCGTTATCCCGACAAGGTGCACGGCCACAAGATCGCGGGGATGCTGCGGGCCGTGGCCGACCAGCTCGATGTGTGATGCGTAAACCGCGCCGATAGCCGATAGGCGAACGTAAAAGCGAACGGAATTAGGCGAATTCCAGAGCGTCCGGGCCGAGGGGCGGTACGAGCCCCTCGGCCGCCGCGCGTGTGAGCAGTCCGCGCACCGCCGCGTAGCCGTCCTCGCCCAGGTCCGCGGTGAACTCGTTCACGTACAGCCCGATGTGCTGGTCCGCGACCCGCGGGTCCATCTCCTGGGCGTGCTCCAGGACGTACGGACGCGAAGCCGCCGGGTCGTCCCAGGCCATCCGGACCGACGTACGGATGGCGTCGGCCAGTTCGCGCAGCCGCTCCGCGCCCAGCGAGCGCTTGGCGATGATCGCGCCGAGCGGGATGGGCAGCCCGGTGGTCAGCTCCCAGTGCTCGCCCATGTCGGCGAGGCTGTGCAGGCCGTAATTCTGATAGGTGAACCGCGCCTCGTGGATGACGAGTCCGGCGTCGACCAGACCGTCCCGTACCGCGGGCATGATCTCGTGGAACGGCAGCACCCGGATCTCCCCGACCCCGCCCGGCACCTCGGCGGCGGCCCACAGCCGGAAGAGCAGATACGCGGTCGACCGCTCGCTCGGCACGGCGACCGTCTTGCCCGCGAGGTCCTTCGCCGCGCCCGGTTCCCGGGTGAGCACCAGCGGGCCGCAGCCGCGCCCGAGCGCACCGCCGCACGGCAGCAGCGCGTAGTCGTCGAGCACCCAGGGCAGCACCGCGTACGACACCTTCAGCACGTCGGACTCGCCGCGCTCGGCCATCCCGTTGGTGATGTCGATGTCGGCGAACGTGACGGCCGGTGCGGGCGCACCCGGGACCCGGCCGTGCGCCCAGGCGTCGAAGACGAAGGTGTCGTTCGGGCAGGGCGAGTAGGCGATCGTGAGCGGCTGGGCTGCCGACTGGGTCACTGCTGGCTTCCTTCCAGGTCCAAGTCCGGGTCCAAATCCGGGGTGCGGAGGGCGGGCGCGGCCCGCGTGAACGCCTCCGCCAGGGCGTCGAGTGCCTCGCCGATGCGCCAGGCCGCCCGGTCGCGCGGGCCGACCGCGTTGGAGACGGCCCGCACCTCCAGTACGGGTACGGACTGCGCGGCGGCCGCCTCGGCCACCCCGAAGCCCTCCATCGCCTCGGCGACGGCGCGCGGATGGCGGCCCAGGAGCGTGTCGGCCCGCTCGGCGCTGCCGGTCACGGTCGACACGGTGAGCACGGTGCCGCGTACGGCCCCGGTCGCCCCGGCGACGGCGGTGACGAGGGCGGGCGGCGGCCGGTGTTCGACGGTGCCGAAGCCGAGGTCGGTGACGGCGGCGAAGCCGTCGGGGGTCTCGGCGCCCAGGTCGGCGGCGACGACGGCGTCGGCGACCACGACGGAGCCCAGCGGGGCGTGCGGCGCGAAGCCGCCGCCGATACCGGCCGATACGGCGAGGTCGTACGGGGCGCCCCGGACGGCGGCGACGGTCAGCGCGGTGGCGGTAGCGGCCGCCGCGGCTGCCGGTCCGACCCCTGCGGCCAGCACATCGACGGTGCTGCCCATCTGTACCCGGTGCAGCACCCCGCCGGGCACGGCGACTTCGGCAGCGGAGGCGGCGTCGTCGGCCGTGCCGCATCCGCGGACGACGGCGTCCCGTTCCGCGGGGACGGCGGTGACGATCAGTACGCGCATCAGCGCCTCCCGGCTGTCGTGCCGCGGACCGAGTGCACGGGGCGACGTGAGGTCAGCTGTCCCGTTCCAGCTTGAAGCGCCAGATGCCCTTCACGCCCTGGGTGCCGTCGCCGAGCTGGGCGACGGTGACGGTGACGCTCTTGGACATGGTGGTCTGCCCGGTCTGCGGGTTCTGCTGCGCGAAGAGCGTGTCGCTGTCGAAGCTGCGGTACGTCTCCTTGCTCGGCTCGGCCATGACCGGGTTGTTGGCGATCAGGCCCCAGGTGGATTCGGCGATCTCCGGGTCCACCCCGATCCGCACCTTGTCCCCGGCGCCCACCTTGACGATGTCGGCGGGCTTGGCGGACAGGCACTTCTTGAACGTGCCCGAGCCGAGGTTCTTCCCGTCGCCGAAGCAGCCCTTGCTCGCCTCCGCCGTCACGGTGCTCGAACCGACCGTCACCGTCGCGAGCGGAGTCGGCTTGTCGCAGGCGGAGAGGGCGATGAGCCCGAGGGCAACGGCGCAGGCGGCGGTGGCGGCCCTGCGGCCCTTGCCCCTGGAAAACAGCGCAGCGGTCATGCGGGCAGGCTATCGGGCCCTTCCCGCCGCCCGGCGCCGGGGTAGCGGATCGAGGGCGCGCAAGGCGTCACGCCGCCCGGGACGTCATGCCACCCGGGGCCGCGCTGTGGTGTGCCGGGCCGCGGACAGCAGCCCACGGACGCTCAGGGCCACGCCCAGCGCGATCATCGTCGCGGCGGCCGCCATGCCCACCACCCCGCTCAGCGGCAGCGAGATGCCCACCGAGCCGCCGATCACCCACGCGATCTGGAGCGTGGTCTCGGAGCGGGAGAACGCCGACGTACGGACCTCCTCGGGTACGTCCCGCTGGATCAGCGCGTCCAGCGACAGCTTGCCCAGCGCCATCGAGATGCCCGCGGTGGCGGCCACCGCGGTGACCGTCACCACGCCGTACAGCACCGCTGAGAAGACGATCACGCCGAGGGCCGAGGTCAGCACCACCGCGATGATCCGCTCCGGGCCACGCGCCCGCAGCCAGGCGCCGATCGCCGTGCCCAGCGCGTTGCCGCCGCCCGCCGCGACCACGACCAGGCCGAGCGAGAGCTCGGGGGTCAGCCCGCCCACCGGATGCTCGCGGAGCAGGAAGGCCAGGTAGAGGGTGAGGAAGCCGGACAGCGCCTTGAGCGAGGCGCAGGCCTGGAGCGCGTGCAGGACGGACGGGCCGACCGTCCGCAGCCCGGGTTTCCGGCCACCGCGCCCGCCCAGCCCCCAGCCCGATCCCCCGCCCGATCCCCCGGCGAACCAGCGGCCGAACCGCCCGCCGCCCGGGCCCGGGTTCGGGGTCGCGGTCGGGGGCGGGGTCGGCTTGGGGTCGGCGACCGTCACCACCTCGGGCGCCGTCGTGGGCACGGCCTTCGGCCCCGCCGCGCGGTGCCAGGGCGCGCGGTGCCCCGGGGGCCGGTGCCCGGCCGTGCGGTGCCCGAAGTGGTGCTCGCCCGACGTCAGCCGCGCCTTGGCCTCGCCCTTCGCCGAATCCACCTTGTGCGGCAGCGTGAAGGACAGGAACGCCCCGCCCATGAAGACCACGAACGCCCCGTACAGCGGCCAGCCCGGCCCCAGCTGATGCAGCCCGGCGCCCAGCGGCGCCGCCACCCCGGTCGCCAGCAGCCCGGCCAGGGTCACCCGGGAGTTGGCCTTGACCAGCGAGAAGCGGGGCGGCAGCAGCCGCGGTACGACGGCCGATCTGACGACCCCGTACGCCTTGGACGCCACCAGCACGCCCAGTGCCGCCGGATAGAGTTCGAGGCCGCCGCCCACCACCGCGCCCGCCATGGTCAGCGCGAGCAGCGCGCGGATCAGCATCGAGCCCGCCATCGCCGCGCGGCGGCCGTGCGGGATGCGGTCCAGCAGCGGGCCGACCACGGGCGCGAGAACGGCGAACGGGGCCAGGGTGATCGCCAGGTAGAGGGCGACCCGGCCGCGCGCCTCGTCCGTCGGCACCGAGAAGAAGACCGTCGAGGCGAGCGCGACCGTGATCAGCATGTCACCGGCGGAGTTGACCGCGTGCAGCTCGATCAGCTTGCCGAGTCCGGACTCGCCCGCCCCGTGGGCGTGGGTGGCCCGCCGGATGCCGCGGCCGGTCGCGGTGAACGGCAAATGGAGGGCGCGGCCGAGCAGGCGGCCCGATCGTCTGACCGGGCCGTCCTCGTGGAACCGCATGCCTGCCACCCGACCATGGTGCCGCCAAGCTGCCCGCAACGTGAGACCTACGACGGCTTTCTGGTCGTGCCGTCTTGTTCCCTCACCCGCACAACCCCCTTCTGGCCAGGGAAAACGACCATCCGGTGGGTGTGTCCACGAACGCCGGACACAAGACGGGGGTGGGGGCGGCGCGGCCGGACAAGGTAGCGTGCGTTACGCGCCATCCACGGTCGTTCCTGGCCACGCGCCGAGTCGCCATCCCGCAGAATGGGACGTACAAGGTGCGCCCGAGGCCGGATCGGGTGCGGACGTCGACGCGGTCCTACGGTCCGCTCCGTCCGCAGTCCCGCCGTCCGGCCGTGCGGCTGGCGCACTCGTCAGACGACGGCTGAGACGGCGTGGAAGAGAGAATCGATCCTGTGAGTGCTGCGATGCGGAGCCGTACCCCCGACCGCCTGTGCGCCGAGGCGGTCGAACTCGCCCGCGAGGCGGCGGCGGAAGCGGCCCGTCCGGGGACGGTCGGCGAGCACGTGGGGGCGATCGCCGAGGGCGACCGCGTCGTCACGCATTTCTTCGAGAGCGCCGAGGCGGGCTATCGCGGCTGGCGCTGGGCGGTCACCGTCACCCGCGCCTCCCGCGCGAAGATCGTCACCCTGGCCGAGACGGTGATGCTCCCAGGCCCCGACGCGCTGCTCGCCCCCGAATGGGTGCCGTGGAGCGAGCGGCTGCGCCCCGGCGACATGGGACCGGGCGATCTGCTCCCCACCGAGGCCGAGGACCTGCGCCTGGAGCCCGGTTTCACGGGCGAGGACGCCCCGCCGCCCAACTCCGTCATCTCCGAGGAGATGGAGCAGCTCGCGGCGGTGGAGGAGGCCGATGTGACGGCCGGTCCGCCGTCCGCCCAGACGGCCCCGCCCGTCACCGGCACCATCGCGGCCCTCGCCGAGGAGCTGGGCATGCGCCGCGCCCGGGTGCTCTCCCGCTACGGGCTGCACGTCGCCGCCGACCGCTGGGACGAGGCGTACGGCGCCAAGTCCTCCATGGCGCAGGCGGCCCCCGGCACCTGCGTGACCTGCGGCTTCCTGATGCCTCTCGCGGGCTCGCTGAAGCAGGCGTTCGGCGTGTGCGCCAATGAGTTCAGCCCGGCGGACGGCCGGGTGGTCTCCCTGGCGTACGGCTGCGGCGCCCACTCCGAGGCGGCCGTCATGCCCAAGCCCCCGCGCCCGGCCGAGCCGGTGATCGACGAGACGCTCGTCGAGCCGATGCCCCTGCACCCGGACCGCACCGGCGGCTCGGTGGAGCCGGACGCCCCGGCGGAGGAACTGGGCCACTCCTGACCCCGGGGCAGCGGCAGCGCCCCGGCTCGCCCCGACCCGCCCACGGCGCGG
>NZ_GG657754.1:5853973-5854547 GCF_000158915.1 Streptomyces himastatinicus ATCC 53653
GTTCGCGGTCTAGCAATGTGGAATGTGGCGGCACACCCACAGGACCCGGAGGCGATACGTGAGCAGCACGGCGATGGTGCGAGGCGCGACCGAGGACGCGGATCCCTTCGGGACCGCGCGGCTGCGGCGCGGCGTGCTGGACGCCTGGGCCGCGTCGCCCGCCCGCTTCCGCGAGGACGCCAACGCGGAGGAGGACCTGGCGCTCGGCGGCCACCGCGACCGGCTGGTCGTGGAGCTGGCCCAGAACGCGGCCGACGCCGCCGCCCGCCTCGGCGTGCCCGGGCGGCTGCGGCTGACGCTGCGCCCGGCGACCGACGGCGAACCGGCCGTGCTGGTCGCCGCCAACACCGGCGCCCCGCTGGACGCCGCCGGGGCCGAGTCGCTGTCCACACTGCGCGCGTCGGCCAAGCGGGACGAGGACCCCGGGCGGGCCGTGGGCCGGTTCGGCGTGGGCTTCGCGGCGGTGCTCGCGGTGAGCGACGAGCCCGCGGTGGTGGGCCGTTCGGGCGGGGTGCGCTGGTCGCTGGCGGAGGCCCGCGAACTGGCCCACAAGGCGGGCGCTGCGCAGCCCCGG
>NZ_GG657754.1:5854652-5855646 GCF_000158915.1 Streptomyces himastatinicus ATCC 53653
GCGGACGCTGCGGCGCCGGAGGACGGCCCGTACGCGGTCATCGAGGACCACAGTGACAAGGAGCGCCGTACGACCCGCTGGCGCACCGAGCGCGTGAGCGGCCGACTGGACCCGGAACTGCTCGCCGACCGCCCGGTGGAGGAGCGGCTGCGCCCGGTGTGGTCGGTGACCTGGGCGGTGCCGGTGGACGCCGAGGGCGCGCCGGTGCGGCCCGCGACGGCGCCGGTCGTGCACGCGCCGACGCCGACCGACGAGCCGCTCGGACTGCCCGCGCTGCTGATCGCCTCGTTCCCGCTGGAGCCCACCCGCCGCCACACCGCGCCGGGACCGCTGACCGCCTTCCTGGTGGAGCGCGCGGCCGAGGCGTACGCGACGCTGCTGCGCGACTGGCATCCGGTGGGGACGGGCACGATCGGCCTGGTCCCGGGCCCGCTGGGCAAGGGCGAGCTGGACGGGGAGCTGCGGGCGCGGGTGCTGGAGCGGCTGCCGCGGGTGCCGTTCCTGCCGAGCGCGGCCGCGCCGGACCACCTGGAGCCGGAGGCATCGGCGGACGCGGGGCTCGGCTGGGACGACGCGATCCTCGCGCGCGGCACCTTCGAGGGCGAGCCGTACGCGCTGCGCCCCCGTGACGCGGAGATCGTGGAGGGCGCGGGCGCGGAGACCGTGGAGGTGCTGGCCGAGCTGTTCCCGACGCTGCTACCCGCCGGTCTGGAGCGGCGGCAGGAGCTGCGGGCGCTGGACGTGGCCCGGCTGCCGCTGGGCGAGGTGATCGACCGGCTGGCGGGCGTCGAGCGCGCCCCGGCCTGGTGGCGGCGGCTGTACGACGCGCTGGCCGGTACCGACCCGGACCGGCTGAGCGGGCTGCCGGTGCCGCTGGCGGACGGCCGGACGACGATCGGGCCCCGGCAGGTGCTTCTTCCGCTGCCGGGAGACGTAGATGGCGGGGATGGCGGGACCGAGACACGAGAAGAGCGAGGGTTCGGCGGGCGAGACC
>NZ_GG657754.1:5856110-5863734 GCF_000158915.1 Streptomyces himastatinicus ATCC 53653
GTGCGACGCGGACCTCGCCGAGCGCTGGGGCGAGGAGCCGCTGTCCGCGGTCGGCGTGCTGGCCGGTTTCACCCTGGTCCGGGCCACCGACGTGGTGCTGGACCCGGACGAACTGGAGCCGCGCGAGGGCGACTTCGCCGAACCGGACGACGTCGGCGTGCTGGACGCCGTGGACGTGTGGTGCGAGGACGCGCTGGACCGGCTGCCGGAGACCCCGGTGCCGCCGGTGGCCACCGAGATCGTCGCCGTGCGCGACCTGGACCTGGTGGACGACGACGCCTGGCCGCGCGCCCTGGCCATGCTCGCCCGGCCGCCGCTGCGCGACGCCCTGACGCAGCGGGTCCGGGTGCTGCTGCCGGACGGCACCACGGAGTCGGTGCGCTCGTACACCGCGTGGTGGCTGCGCGGCCACCCGGTGCTCGACGGCCGCCGCCCCGCCGGGCTGCGCGCGGCCGGGGGCGATCCGCTGCTGGCCGGGCTGTACGAGGCGGTGGACGCGGCCGGGTTCGAGGACGAGCAGGTGCTGCGGGCGCTGGGCGTACGGACGTCCCTGCCCGCGCTGCTGGACGAGCCGGGCGGCGCGGCCGAGCTGCTGGCGCGGCTGGCCGACCCGGACCGCCCGGTGACCCCGGCCCAGCTGCACGCGATCTACGGCCGGCTGGCCGATCTCGACCCCGAGCAGGTGACCCTGCCGGACGAGCTGCGCGCCGTGGTGGACGGCGAGCCGCGCGTGGTCGACGCGGACGGGGTGCTGGTCGCCGACGCGCCCGATCTGATGCCGCTGGCCGAGGCGGACGGCCGCGCCCTGCTGCCGGTGCGCCCGGCGCGGGCGGCGGAGCTGGCGGAGCTGTTCCAGGTACGGCGGCTGAGCGAGGCGTACCCGGCGCCGGTGACCTCGCAGGGCGAGCCGCACGAGGTCCCGGCGGCGGTCCGCGAACTGCTGCCGGACGCGCCGCTGGCGTACGTCGAGCACGAGGAGCTGCTGATCGAGGGCGGCATCGAGCTGGACTGGCGCTATGTGAGCGGACCCGACGCCACCCTGCACGCCTCGACGGTGGAGGGCGTGGCCGCGGGCCTGTCCTGGGCCGCGGGCCACTGGTCCCGCCGCTTCGAGGTGGCGGCCCTCCTGGAGGACCTCACCCGCACCGAGGAGCTGGCCCGGGCCCGCTGGTTCGACTAGGTACGCGTCACGGCTTCCGGGCCACGCCCGCGAAGATCCACAGGTCCAGGGCCTCCGCCGAGGCCCTGGCCCGGTCGTTCTCGGGGCGCCAGCGGTGCGGCATCACCACGCCGGGTTCGACCAGCTCCAGGCCGTCGAAGAACGGCAGGACCTCCTCCTGGGTGCGGCCCTGTACGTGGATGCCGCTGGCCCGGTAGAGCCGGGTGACCGCGTCGGAGATCTCGCCGCGGGGGTCGAGCCCGCCGTGGGAGAGGACCAGATAGCTGCCGGGGGCCAGGGCCTCGACAAGTTGCCGCACGATGTCGTACGGCTTCTGTTCGTTCGCGATGAAGTGCATCACCGCGTTGAGCGACAGCGCGACCGGTTGGGTCAGGTCGAGGGTGTCGTGCAGTTCCTCGGCGGCCAGGATGGCCCCCGGGTCGGTGATGTCGGCGTGCATGTAGGCGGTGCGGCCCTCGGCGGTGGAGAGCAGCAGGGCCTGGGCGTAGGCCAGCACGATGGGGTCGTTGTCGACGTAGAGGACCCGGGCGTCCGGGGCGGCCTTCTGGGCTATCTGGTGCAGGTTGGGTTCGGTGGGGATGCCGGTGCCGATGTCGAGGAACTGCCGGATCCCTGCCTCGGCGGCGAGCCAGTGGGTCGCCCGGTGCATGAATGACCGGTTGGCGCGGGTCCACGGTTTGACGTCGGGCCAGACGGCCTCGACCTGCCGGGCGGCCTCGGTGTCGGCCGCGTAGTGGGTCTTGCCGCCCAGGAAGTAGTCGTACATGCGCGCCGAGTGGGGCTTGCTGGTGTCGATTTCGGCGGCGCGAAAACGGTGACCGGTCATACCGCGCATGTTACTGAGCGGTTGGGTACGAGAGATGACGTTCTCTCAGATTGTGTGTCCGTGGAGCTCCGATGATGTTGTGAAAAGCCGGTGAAATTCGTACAGTTGCGCCACACTCGGCTCCACGTTCGCGTCGGCGTCCATCTCGGCGCAGGTCAACGCGGTGGAGCCTTCTTCATCTTGTGGGGGATACGCATGCGTAAGCGCATGACCTATGCCGTGCTCGCCACCGCGACCGCGGCAGCTCTCGGGGGGCTCGCCGTACCGGCGGCGCACGCGGACGGCTCCGGCGACACGACGATCACCAAGGTGACGGCGGGCAATGTCGTCCTCGGCACCTCGGGCGCCAAGAAGTTCACCGTCTCGTTCACGGCGAAGGACGACTCGGGCATCCACGGCGCCGACATGTACCTGGAGGGCCCGTCGTACGGGTACGCGACCCCGACGGGCTTCGCGTGCGCGACGGCGGCTGATGACCCGACCACCTCGACCTGCAAGGCGACCTTCATCCTGGACCCGCAGGTCGACTTCATCGACAACAGCGTGGCGGGCCGGTGGTACGCCAACGTGTGGATCGACGCCAACGACGGCGACTACCTGAGCGCCGACAAGGCCGGGTCCTTCGCGGTGCAGCGCGCCTCGAAGCTGACCGTCAACGCCGCGCCGGAGCCGGTCAAGAAGGGCAAGACCATCACGGTCACCGGCGCCCTGACCCGCGCCAACTGGGAGACCAGCAAGTACGCGGGCTACACCGTCCAGCCGGCGAAGCTCGAGTTCCGGAAGGCGAACAGCTCCACCTACAGCGTCGTGAAGACGGTGAAGTCGGGCAGCGGCGGTGCGCTCAAGACGACCGTCAAGGCCGCCCAGGACGGCTGGTTCCGCTGGAACTTCGCGGGCACCAGCACGACCCCGCCGGTCAAGGCGGGCGGCGACTACGTGGATGTGAAGTAACCCACGGTGCGACAACGCGGGGCGCGGTTCAGCCGGCGTCGCTCTCCGAGGAGCGCCGGATGGCCGCGTCCCGCGCCCGTACGTACCAGATGCCCAGCAATCCGAGTCCGCTGCCGGTCAGGCAGGTCCACAGCCACCACAGATGACCGTGGTCCGCGTACCACCCGTAGAACGGGAGCTGGACGAGGAAGAGGACGAACCACACGATGGTGCCGCCGATGATGGTGGCGACGACATTGCCCTCCAAGGGTGCAGGCGCTTCGTGCCGGGGTGTCCACTTCGTCATGTGGCCAGCTTACGGGGACGCTGGTCGGGACCTCGGGGGCGCGGTAGGCATGGGAGCGCCGGGACGGGGGACGCGGTTTGGCGATCCGCGATTTATATATTCATACTGAACCGTTCTGGGTCTGGGTGGAATGTCCTGTGTGATCCTCCAAGAGGCCCGCTTCCCGACGTTCATCACTCCTGGGGTTCCTCCATGTCTCCCTCGGCCAGCGAGCCGGTCGATGCCGTACAGCAGGCACCGACACCGCCCATGAACCGCCCGTTCGTCGACAGGTTCTTCAAGATCAGTGAACGCGGCTCCTCCCCGTCCCGGGAGATCCGCGGTGGTCTGGCGACGTTCTTCGCGATGGCGTACATCATCGTGCTGAACCCGTTGATCCTCCAGGCGGGCGAGGACATGCACCAGCGCCACCTGGATTACGGTCAGCTGGTCACCGCGACCGCCCTGATGGCGGGCCTGACCACGCTGCTCATGGGCGTGATCGGCAACGTCCCGATCGCCCTCGCCGCGGGCCTCGGCATCAACGCGGTCGTCTCGCTCCAGCTCGCCCCCAAGATGACCTGGCCGGATGCGATGGGCATGGTGGTCCTCGCCGGTCTGGTGCTGATGATCCTGGTCGCCTCCGGGCTGCGGCAGCGCGTGATGGACGCGATCCCCGGCGGGCTGCGGCGCGCTATCGCGATCGGCATCGGCCTGTTCATCACCCTGATCGGCCTGGTCGACTCCGGCTTCGTCACCCGTAACCCGGACGCGGCGCACACCACCGTTCCGCTGGGTCTCGGCATCGAGGGCAAGCTCCAGGGCTGGCCCGTGCTGATCTTCGTGATCGGGCTCGCGCTCACCTTCGTGCTGGTCGTCCGCAAGACCCGGGGCGCGATCCTGATCGGCATCGTGGTCATGACGCTGGTCGCGATCGCGATCAACGCCGTCACCTCCACCCCGGACGCCAGCTGGGGCCTGACCGTGCCCAAGGTGCCGGACACGTTCGTGGCGACCCCGGACTTCGGGCTCGTGGGCCAGGTCAGTCTGTTCGGCGGATTCGAGAAGGTCGGCATCCTGACCGGCTGCCTCTTCGTCTTCACCGTCCTGCTCTCCGGCTTCTTCGACGCGATGGGGACGATCATCGGCGTCGGAGAGGAGGCCGGGCTGACGGACGAGCGCGGCCAGCTGCCCGGCATGGGCCGGATCCTGATGGTGGACGGCGTCGCGGTCGCGGGCGGCGGCTTCGGCTCGGCGTCCGCGAACACCTGCTTCGTGGAGTCCACGGCGGGCGTCGGGGAGGGCGCGCGCACCGGTCTGGCCAACGTGGTGACCGGCGGGCTCTTCCTGCTCGCGCTGGTCTTCACCCCGCTCGCGAAGGTCGTCCCGTCGCAGGCCGCGACCCCCGCGCTGGTGGTCGTCGGCTTCATGATCATGGCGGCGAACGTCAAGGAGATCGACTGGAGCGACTCCACGATCGCGGTGCCCGCCTTCCTGACCATGATCGCGATGCCGTTCACGTACAGCATCACCAACGGCATCGGCCTCGGCGTGCTGTCGTACCTGCTGCTGCGCGTCGCGACCCGGCGGACCCGGGACATCCCGTGGCTGCTGGTCGTCGTGGGGCTGTGCTTCCTGGTCTACTTCCTGCTGCATCCGATCGAGCAGGCGCTCGGCGTCGTGTGATCCGGTAGTCCTCGGCCGCTCACCCTCACTCGCACGGGTGAGTGGCGGAGGACACCCGTATCGGGGTTTTCATTAGACGAGGTAATGAGTTATGCTAAAGACCATGCCGGATCCGTCCCGCCTTCCGTCGTCCGCGACGGAAGCGCCCCTCGATGACGCGGCCGCGGTGAGTGCTCTGCGGTCGGCAGTGATGCGTCTGTCACGACGGCTGAAGCATCAGCGCGTCGACGAGTCGCTGAGCCCCACGGAGATGTCGGTGCTGGGCACCCTCGCCGGGTGCGGCTCCGCCACTCCCAGTGAGCTGGCGCGCAAGGAGCACGTCCAGCCGCCGTCGATGACGCGCATCGTGGCGCTGCTGGAGGCCAAGGGGCTGGTCAGGCTGGAGCCACACCAGGAGGACCGGCGGCAGAAAGTCGTGTCGCCGACCGAGCGGGCCGAGGTCATGCTCGAAGAGAGCCGGCGCAAGCGCAACGCCTGGCTGAGCGAATTGGTCGGGCAGCTGTCCGAGGACGAGTGGGAGACGCTGCGCGCCGCCGCGCCCGTCCTGGAGAAGCTCGCGCGCATGTAGGAGCAGATCGAGCAGCCAGGAGGCGAACGAACTTGAGTACGGGACCCGGAGCAGACTCCGCACCCGCACCGAACACCGACTCCCCTTCCGCCGGGCCCACCGCGGCCTCCGCCAAGGGCGGAATGTTCCGTTCACTCAGGGTCCGCAACTACCGGCTCTTCGCGACCGGTGCCGTGATCTCCAACACCGGCACCTGGATGTCGCGTATCGCCCAGGACTGGCTGGTCCTCAGCCTCACCCACTCCTCCACCGCGGTCGGCATCACCACCGCGCTCCAGTTCCTGCCCATGCTGCTCTTCGGCCTGTACGGCGGCGTGATCGCGGACCGATGTCCCAGGCGGACCCTGCTGCTGTTCACGCAGGCAGCGCTCGGTCTGTGCGGGCTGGCCCTGGCCGCCCTCACCCTGAGCGGACACGTCCAGGTCTGGCACGTCTACCTGATCGCGTTCCTGCTCGGCCTGGTCACCGTCGTCGACAACCCGACCCGCCAGGTCTTCGTCAACGAGATGGTCGGCCCCCGTGACCTGCGCAACGCGGTCAGCCTCAACTCCGCGAACTTCCAGTCCGCCCGGCTGATAGGCCCCGCGGTCGCCGGTGTGCTGATCACCGCCGTCGGCAGCGGCTGGGCCTTCCTCATCAACGGCCTCTCCTTCGGCGCCCCGCTCGTCGGCCTGCTGCTGATGCGCACCAGCGAGCTGCACCCGGTCAAGCGCGCGCCGCGCGGCAAGGGCCAGCTGCGCGAGGGCCTGGCGTACGTCGGCAGCCGCCCCGATCTGCTGTGGCCGATCGTCCTCGTCGGCTTCATCGGCACCTTCGGCTTCAACTTCCCGATCTGGCTGAGCGCCTTCGCCGACGACGTCTTCCACGCGGGACCTGGTACGTACGGCCTGCTCAACACCCTGATCGCGGCCGGTTCCGTCACCGGCGCCCTGCTCGCCGCCCGCCGCGTCACCACCCGCCGGCGGCTGCTGGTCGGCGCGGCGCTGATGTTCGGCGTGCTGGAGGTGGCCGCCGCGGTGACCCCGTTCTTCTGGCTCTTCGCCGCGCTGATGGTGCCGGTCGGGATCTTCAGCCTGACCTTCAACGTCACGGCCAACTCCAGCGTCCAGCTCGCCACCGACCCCGAGATGCGCGGCCGGGTGATGAGCCTGTTCATGATGGTCTTCGTCGGCGGCACGCCCATCGGCGGCCCGCTGATCGGCTGGGTCACCGACACCTGGGGCGCCCGGGTCGGCTTCGCCTTCGGCGGGCTGATCTCCGCCGCCGCCGCGGTCGGGGTGGGCCTGATGCTGGCCCGCGCGGGCGGCCTGCGGAACAAGATGGCCTGGCGCCGGGGTCATCCGCACGTGGCCTTCGTGCCGAGGGTGCAGACGGAGGAACGGCTCGCTCCGGCGGCGTGACAGCGATGAGACTCTTTGCTGCCGTCCTGCCCCCCGAACCGGCCCTGACCGAGCTGGGGACGTACGTCGACGCACTGCACCGGCTCCCCGGCGCGGACACCCTCCGCTGGACCGAGCGCGCCGGCTGGCACCTCACCCTCGCCTTCTACGGCGAGGTCACCGATGATGTCCGACCCGAGCTGGACACCCGGCTGGCCCGCGCCGCCCATCGCCACCACCCCCACCAGGTGCGGCTGGCGGGCGGCGGCCGGTTCTCCGACCGCGCCCTCTGGGCGGGCGTGGACGGCGATCACACCGCCCTGCGGCGGCTCGCCGACTCCGTCGACGCGGGGGCCCGCCGCGCGGGGATCGCCATGGACGAGCACCGCCCGTACCACCCCCACCTCACCGTCGCGCGCAACCGCACCGCCACCCGCCTCGCGCCGTTCGCCGAGGGCCTCACCGGCTTCACGGGCCGCGACTGGACCGTGCGGGAACTGAGCCTGGTCCGCAGCCACCCCCCGGCCCCCGGAGTGCCCGGGGCGCAGCCGCGGTACGAGGTGGTGGCGGCCTGGCCGCTGGGCGGCTGAGGGGCCCGGCTAACCTCGGAGTGTGAATCCGAAGACCCGAAACATGATCATGAGTGGTGCCCTGGTGATGATCCTCGTCGTGGTGGCCGTCGCGGCCGCCTTCGGAGGGTGAGCCGCCGGGGCGGCCCGAGCAGGGTAGTGTGTTTTTTTTTTTTTTTTTTTTTTTTTTTTTTTTTTTT
>NZ_GG657754.1:5863834-5877256 GCF_000158915.1 Streptomyces himastatinicus ATCC 53653
CCGCACACGGTCACACCCCCTCCGTACTGCCGGTCCTGCCAGGAAGGGCAGGGCTACCAGGCGAACGCCTCCGGCGTCGGCCCCGGGCCCGGGAAGATCTCGTCCAGCGCGCCCAGCACCTCGTCGCTCAGCGTCAGCTCGGCCGCCCGCACCGCCGAGGCCAGCTGCTCGGCCGTCCGCGGACCCACGATGGGCCCGGTGACCCCGGGCCGGGTCAGCAGCCAGGCCAGGGCCACCTCGCCGGGCTCGAGACCGTGCTTGTCGAGCAGGTCCTCGTACGCCTGGATCTGCTCGCGCACCGCCGTGTTCTTCAGCGCGTCGGCGGCCCGCCCGCCCGCGGTGCGGGCACCGGCGCCGCCTTCCCGCTCCTTGCGGATCGCGCCGCCGAGCAGCCCGCCGTGCAGCGGGGACCAGGGGATGATGCCGAGGCCGTACTCCTGCGCGGCCGGGATGACGTCCATCTCGGCGCGCCGCTCGGCCAGGTTGTACAGGCACTGCTCGCTGACCAGGCCGTACGAATTCCGGCGCCGGGCCGTCTCGTTGGCCTGGGCGATGTGCCAGCCCGCGTGGTTGGAGGACCCGACGTACAGGATCTTGCCCTGCTGGACGAGGACGTCGATGGCCTGCCAGATCTCGTCCCACGGGGTCGCGCGGTCGACGTGGTGGAACTGGTAGAGGTCGATGTAGTCGGTGCCCAGCCGCTTCAGGCTCGCGTCCACGGCCCGGCGGATGTTGAGCGCCGAGAGCTTGTCGGTGTTGGGCCAGGGCCGCTCGCCGTCGGCGGCCATGTTGCCGTACACCTTGGTGGCGATGACGGTCTTCTCGCGCCGTCCGCCGCCCTTGCCGAACCAGCTCCCGACGATCTCCTCGGTGCGGCCCTTGTTCTCGCCCCAGCCGTACACATTGGCGGTGTCGAAGAAGTTGATGCCCGCGTCGAGCGCGGCATCCATGATCGAGTGACTGTCGGCCTCATCCGTCTGCGGGCCGAAGTTCATGGTGCCGAGGACCAGTCGGCTGACCTTGAGGCCGGTGCGTCCGAGCTGCGTGTACTCCATGGGACCAGCCAATCCCTTGGAGTGCGCTCTAATCAAGGGCCTCGGGTGGCCCCGCTGCGGTCCCCTTGTTTCCGGAAAACCCGGAGGCCCGCTTTTTGGCCCCCCGTCGCGGTCAAAAAGCGGGCTACCGGAATCTCCGGAATGCGGGTTGTGCTCAGCGTCCGGAGCGAGTCTTCAGGAATCCGAGGACACCGAAGACAAGAATCATCAGCGCACCGATCAGGGCGATGTAGATTCCGGGGCCTGGAGTGAGGTCGTACAGCTTCGCTGCCTGCTCGGCCGCCTTTTCGGCGACCTTCGCGGACACACCTTCCTCATCCTGGAGCTTCTGGGCGAGCAGACGCTCGGGGGACGCCATGTTGATGGCGAGGACGATCGCGGTGGCGAGCCCGGTGGCCGCGCCGATCAGGTAGAGCACCCCCTTCTTGGTGGCCAGGGCGGCGAGCATGAGCACCGCTCCGACCAGGGCGATGATCAGCGTGATGATGCCGTCGCCGTCGATGCCCTTGACGCCCCCGTCGGCGCTGTCCGAGGTGGACACCACCCAGTTCACACAGGAGCCGGCCAGTGCGATGACCGCACCGACGGCCCCGAGCACCGCGAACTTCTTCGGCGGTGCGGCCGCCGTGCCTCCGCCCGGGGTGCCGGCGGAATGCATCGGCGGTGGCGCTGTTTGCGCATAAGAGGAATGGCTGTATTCGCTCATGGGTAGAGACGGTAGAGGCGGCCATTCTGGAAAGCAATGCCCCCGCCCGCTATGCCGTCAATGCCCGATAAATTTCCGGCGCACGTAATCCCAGGATGGATTCAAATAATCTGCGGGTTATTTAAGCGGCTCGGTCGCCACGAATGATTTACGTACGTTATTCTTCCGTAATTCAGAAGGGGCCTGTCCGGCCGCGGCAACGCGCCCCTGCGCGGCCGTAACGCGCTGTCCGTGCCCCGCCGGGATGGCAGGCTTGGGCCCATGCGTCCGCTTCCGTACGTCCTCGGTGCCGCCGTGTTGGCGACCCTGCCCGTCGCGCTCCCCGCTCCAGCGGCGGCCGACGACTCGTCCCCGTCCTCGTTCACGATCGAGGACCCCCGCATCACCGAGTCCAGCGGGCTCGCCGCGAGCCGGGCCCATCCCGGGGTCTACTGGACGCACAACGACAGCTCGGACGGGGCGTACGTCTACGCCGTCGACAGCAAGACCGGAAAGACGGTCGCCCGGGTCGAACTGCGCGGCATAGGCCGCCCCCGGGACGTGGAGGCGATCTCGATAGGCCCCGACGGCAATGTGTACGTCGGCGACATCGGCGACAACCTCGGGGGTACCTGGCCCCACGTATGGATCTACCGCTTCCCCGAGCCCAAGGTCCTGAAGAACACCACGGTCACCGCCACCCAGTTCACCGTGAAGTACGAGGGCGGGGCGCGGAACGCCGAGGCGATGATGGTCCACCCGAAGACCGGGCGGGTCTACATCGCCAGCAAGAGCGACGACGACCCCGGGCTGTACGAGGCGCCCGCCACGCTCTCCGCCCAGGGCACCAATGTCTTCCGCCGGGTCGCCGACCTCGACATGGAGGTCACCGACGGCGCGTTCGCCCCGGACGGAAGCCGCCTGGTGCTCCGCGGCTACTTCGCGGCCTCCGAGTACCGCTGGACGAACGGCAGGCCGCAGGACCTGAAGGAGCTGAAGGATCAGCCGGGCCTGCCGATCCAGCGCCAGGGCGAGTCGGTGACCTTCACCCCGGAAGGCGGCACGCTTCATGTTACGGCACCGAGGTCCTCGGGCAGCAAGGTCACCGCCGGTCGACCTTCGGCGGGGGAGCTGCTGCCCGGACCGCGACCGCGAAGAATCATAAAAAAGGACGGTGATTACTCTCGCGCTCCGACGGCAAGCAAAGATCCGACGAGGACGAGAAGAACCCGCACCGTGCTGAAGGCCGGGCTCACCTTCGGCGCCGCGATGGTGCTGTTCCTGGGGCTGAAGCGGCTGGTCCGCCGCCGCCCGCAGTAGCCGAAACGAAAGAGGGCCCGGGGCGAACGCCCCGGGCCCGCTCAGCTACCCAAGCCTCACAGGTGCTCGATCACGTAGTCCACGCAGGCGGTCAGCGCCTCGACGTCGGCCGGGTCCACGGCCGGGAACATCGCCACCCGCAGCTGGTTGCGGCCCAGCTTCCGGTACGGGTCGGTGTCCACGATGCCGTTGGCGCGCAGCACCTTGGCGATCGCGGCGGCGTCGATCGCCTCGTCGAAGTCGATCGTCCCGATGACCTGCGACCGCTTGGCCGGGTCGGTGACGAACGGGGTGGCGACCTTGGACTCCTCGGCCCAGCCGTACAGGGTGCGCGAGGAGGTGGCGGTGCGCCGCACGGCCCAGTCCAGGCCGCCCTGTCCGTTGATCCACTCCAGCTGGTCGTTGAGCAGGAAGAGGGTCGCGAGCCCCGGGGTGTTGTACGTCTGGTTCTTCAGCGAGTTGTCGATCGCGGTCGGCAGCGAGAAGAACTCCGGGACGTGGCGGCCGGACCCGTGGATCCGGGCGGCGCGCTCCAGGGCTGCGGGGGAGAAGATGCCGATCCACAGCCCGCCGTCCGAGGCGAAGGACTTCTGCGGCGCGAAGTAGTAGACGTCCGTCTCGGCGATGTCCACGGGCAGACCGCCCGCGCCGGAGGTCGCGTCGACGAGCACCAGCGAACCGTCGTCGGCCCCGGCCACCCGCTGGATGGGCATCGCGACACCGGTCGAGGTCTCGTTGTGGGTCAGGGCGTAGACGTCCGCACCCGCCTCGGCCCGCGGCTCCGGGTGGGTGCCGGGGTCGGAGGAGATGACGGTCGGCTCGTCCAGCCACGGCGCGAGCTTGGCCGCCTTCGCGAACTTCGACGAGAACTCGCCGAAGGTCAGGTGCTGGGACTTGTTGTCGATCAGGCCGTGGGTCGCCACGTCCCAGAAGGCGGTGGAGCCGCCGTTGCCGAGGACGACCTCGTAGCCCTCGGGGAGCTGGAACAGTTCGCGCACGCCGTCGCGCACCTTGCCGACCAGGTTCTTGACCGGGGCCTGCCGGTGGGAGGTGCCCAGCAGGGAGCTGCCGGTCGCCGCGAGGGCGCTGAGCGCCTCGGTGCGCACCTTGGAGGGGCCTGCGCCGAAGCGACCGTCGGCGGGCTTGATGTCTTCGGGAATCCGGATCTCAGCCACGACCGAAGCCTAATCCGTCGGAACCCGGCATTCAGCGGAGGGTCCATTCGCTGAGACGATCCGTCCACGGACGGGGACAGTGAGCACGGTCATGTTGACACCGCGGCACCGGCGGGCCCCGTCCACAGTGATCCATGATCACGTCGTTGAAGCACAGTGTGAACGTTCTCATCGAGGCCCTCCCCGTGGACCATGGGGACATGGCAGAGCACGAGGCAGAGGCAGACGAACTGGAGCAGGCGCTGCGCGGAGCCGTCCGTGGGGACGTCTCCTTCGACGCGGCGAGCCGGGCCCTGATGACCATGGACGCGTCGAACTACCGGCGCGTGCCGACCGGTGTCGTCGCCCCGCGCGACGCGGACGACGTGGCGGCGGCGCTGGCCGTCTGCCGGGAGCACGGGGTGCCGGTGGTGGCGCGCGGCGCCGGTACGTCCATCGCGGGGCAGGCCACCGGGCTCGGCGTCGTCCTCGACTTCACCCGCCACATGCGGTCCATCCGGTCGTTGGACCCGGAGCAGCGCACCGCCGTCGTCCAGCCCGGCGTCATTCTCGACGAGCTGCGGACCGCCGCGGGCGCGCACGGTCTGACGTTCGGCCCCGACCCGTCCACCCACAGCCGCTGCACCCTCGGCGGCATGATCGGCAACAACTCGTGCGGCTCCCACTCGGTGGCCTGGGGCACCACCGCCGACAACGTCCACGCGCTGGACGTCCTGACGTACGGCGGTGAGCGGGTCCGCGCCGCCCAGGGGCTCGACGCGCTCCCCGCCCGGCTCCGCGACGGTATGCGCTCCCTCGCCGGTGACCATCTGGCGCTGCTGCGCACCGGCTTCCCCGAGCTGCCTCGCCGCATCTCCGGTTACGCCCTGGACGAGCTGCTGCCCGAGAAGAACGCCGACGTGGCCCGCGCCCTCACCGGCAGCGAGGGCACGCTCGGCGTGCTCACCGAGGCGACCGTACGGCTCGTCGAGGCGCCCGCCGCCCGCGCGCTCGCCGTGCTCGGCTACCCCGACGAGTCCGCGGCGGCCGAGGCCGCCCACACCCTGCTGCCGTACGGGCCGCTCACCGTCGAGGGCATGGCCGCCGACCTGGTCGCGGGCGCGTCGGGGCTGCCCAAGGGCGGCGCCTGGCTGTTCGTGGAGGTCGGCGGCAGCGGGCGCGAGGAGGCGTACGCCCGCGCGGAGGAGATAGCGCGCGCCGCCGCGCACGCCACCACCGACCACACCGTGGTCGCCGACCCCGCCGGGCAGCGCGCGCTGTGGCGGGTCCGCGAGGACGCCTCCGGCACCGCCACCCGGATGCCGGACGGCAGTGAGGCATGGCCCGGCTGGGAGGACTGCGCGGTGCCGCCCGCCCGCCTCGGCGCCTACCTCCGCGACTTCCGCGCACTGATGGCCCAGCACGGGCTGCGCGGCACCCCGTACGGGCACTTCGGCGACGGCTGCATCCACGTCCGCATCGACTTCGACCTGATGCGCGAGGCCGGGGTGCGGGTCTTCCGCGACTTCTCCACCGACCTCGCCGACCTCGTCGTCACCCACGGCGGCTCGCTCTCCGGCGAACACGGCGACGGCCTGGCCCGCGCCGAGCTGCTGCCCCGCATGTACGGGGACGAGATGGTCGGGCTCTTCCACCGCTTCAAGGACCTGTGGGACCCGGCAAACGGCCTCAACCCCGGCGTCCTCGCCCGCCCCCGCCGCCTCGACCAGGACCTCCGCTTCGATGTCCTCCCGCGGCGCCCCGTCGACGTCGAGTTCGGCTACCCGCACGACGGCGGCGACTTCTCGGCCGCGGTGCGCCGCTGCGTCGGCGTCGCCAAGTGCCGCAACGAGTCGGTGTCCGGGGCTTCCGTCATGTGCCCCTCGTACCGCGCCACCGGCGAGGAACAGCACTCCACCCGCGGCCGCGCCCGGCTGCTGCACGAGATGCTCGCGGGTGAGGTGGTGCAGGACGGCTGGCGCTCGGAGGAGGTACGGGACGCGCTCGACCTGTGCCTGTCCTGCAAGGGCTGCCGCAGCGACTGCCCGGTGGGGGTGGACATGGCCACGTACAAGGCCGAGTTCCTGCACCACCACTACGAGGGCCGGGTGCGCCCGGCGGGGCACTACTCGATGGGCTGGCTCCCGGTATGGCTCCGCGCCGCTGCTTCCCTACGGGCAGCCCCCGTGGCCAACGCGGCCTCCGGTGTCGGCTTCCTCTCCACCCTGGCGAAGCGGATGGGCGGTATCGCCCCCGAACGGGACATCCCCGAACTGGCCCGCGAACCCTTCACGCGGTGGTGGCGCGGCCACGTCCGTACGGTGCCCCGGGAGGCGGCCCGGACGGTCGTCCTGTGGCCCGACACCTTCACCAACTACCTCTCGCCCTCGGTGGGCCAGGCCGCGGTGCGCGTACTCGAATCGGCGGGCCTACGCGTCGTGGTGCCCCCCAAACCCGTCTGCTGCGGCCTGACCTGGGTCTCCACGGGCCAGCTGGACCGCGCCCGTACGGTCATGCGGCGCACCCTCGACGTCATGGCCCCGGCCCTGGACGCCGGGCTGCCCGTCGTCGGCCTCGAACCCAGCTGCACGGCCGCCCTCCGCACCGACCTCCCCGAACTCCTGGGCTCCGACGACCCCCGAGCCGCCCGCCTGGCCTCGTCCGTGCAGACCTTCGCCCAGGCCCTGGAGACCCACGCCCCGGACTGGGAGCCCCCGAAGGTCGACCGCCCGGTCGTCGGCCAGACCCACTGCCACCAGCACGCCGTCCTCGGTGACGCCGCCGACCGCCGCCTCCGCGAACGCGCGGGCCTCACCGGCGAGCTGAGCGGCGGCTGCTGCGGCCTGGCGGGCAACTTCGGCTTCGAAGCGGGCCATTACGACGTCTCGGTGGCCTGCGCCGAAGACCAGCTGCTGCCGTCCGTACGCGCCGCGGACGAGAACGCCGAAGTCCTGGCCGACGGCTTCTCCTGCCGCACCCAACTCGACCACCTCACCGACCGCCCGTCCCGCCACCTGGCCGAACTCCTGGCGGAACGGCTGTCCTGACCCACGAGCCCGCGCGCTGCGGCGCTCGTCCTGCCGTCCCTTCGATCGACCGCCGGGCGCTGGGCAGCGGACGCCGCGCGGACGGCACCCCCACCCTGGACGTTCAGGAGTTCGGTGCCGTGGTGCTCAAGGACGGACACACGGTTGCCAAGATCAGGGTGATTTCGTGGTGGTACTGGCAGACCAAGGACCACCGTTACAAGCTGCCGGGACACAGGGGCAAGGTCGGTACGATCACCGCCTTCTGCCAGGGCGTCAACCGTTGCCCTGACGTCGTGAACACTGTCTGACTCGCACTCCCAGGAAGAACCGATCACCGTGGTTGAGGACGACCCCACCGCCGACCGAACCCCGCGCGACGTTCTCCTGGGGAGCCTGCTGGGGAGGCTGCGAGAGTTCGTGGCCTCCCCTTTGACGCCGGGTTCGCATGTGTTGCGGGGGCTGCTCCCACCGACAGAAAAGGATCGCGGCCCGAGAGTTGTCTTGTGGGACGGCCAGGACCTTGGCTCCACGTACGCCCTGGAGATCCCGCTCCTCGACGAAGACGGCGAGGAAATCCCCCACGATAATTTCATCGCCGCACTACGCGCGTGCATCAATCAGCGCGAGGCTCTCGGCCCGCCCTTCCCCGACGAAGTATTCCCGGTGCCTGTACTCGACGCCCGGCGTCACTTCCTCAATACCGTCGATGCCCCGCCCCTCACCTTGGCGGATGCTCTATACCTACCGCTGCTTTCCCTCGGTTCGGAGAACGACCCGGCGCCCTTTTCTGAAGACGCGGAAGAGGGAGCAGGTGAGGTGGAATGGCGCCTCCTCGGCTTCATGCTCGTCGACGAGCGGTACGCCCGGTACTACGTCAGATGGACAGAAACCGGCGATGTCTGGGGGCTCGACTTCTGTATGCGCGACGATGCGGGGGAGGTCGACTCACGCGGTGGGACCGCCGACATGATCTTCCCGGCGCTGGCATCGTCCCACGACCTCGAACGATTCCATCGACCGGTTTCCGATAACCGCTGCCAGGCCGTATTCGACCTGACCACTTGGTGCTGACTCCGTTCGGCTGCTGCCGCATCGCGCTCCCGCTCCAGTCGAACTGCGACGTCTCGGCCGCCTGCGCGGAGGACCAGCTGCTGCCCTCCGGTACGCAACACGGAGCCGAACGCCGAACTCCTGGCGGAACGGTTGCTTTTCTATCTGAGCAAGTAGGGAGCACCTGCGGCGGTGGAGCCGCCCCGAGACAGCTCCACCGCCCGCAGCGGGGACAGAGGTTCACTTGTGGGAGCTGATCACGCCGCCGGAGCTGAGCACGATGGAGCTGCCGTTGGCGTCGAGACCGGCGTCCTTCTCGTTGGCCTCGATCGTGGCGACCTTGCCCTCGTGGCCGAAGATCTCCGCACGGTAGTGGAGTTCGCCGACCTTCGTGACCTTGGCCGTCCAACCGGTGGCGAGCTTGAAGGTGCCCGGTCCCTGGTGTTCGCCGCCCATCCAGGAGCGGACCTCGCCGCCCGCCGTGAGCACGACGTACATGCCGTTGGCGTCGAGCCCGGCGTCGCCCTCCTTCGCCTCCATCGTGGCCAGTTCGGCGCCATCGTTGACGATCTTGAGGCGGTAGTGCTGTTCGCCGAGCTCGTAGATCTCGGCCGTGCTGCCGTCCACCAGCTTCTGGGTGCGGGACGGCGACGTCGCCTTGCCTGCCTTGGTGTCGACCTTGGCGTCGGAACCCTGCGCCCCGGCGGAGGCGGACGAGGCGGCGGCCGCGGGCTTCGGGCCAGCGGTGTCCGAGCCCGAGCAGGCGGTCAGGCTGAGGCCGGCGGCGGCGATCAGGGTCGCGGCGGCAACGCGCAGGGTGCGGCGGCGAGCGGTGCGGACGGTGGTGTTGGAGCTCATTTGGGGTCCCCCCGTGGCAGTCGGTGTCGTGGTCTCCTCGGTACGACAACCACTCTGGTCGGGCCCGCTACCGCAGAACTGCCGCCCCGCTAACAGGAATCCCGCCCCGCTAACTTCCGGCTAACGCGGGTGTGGGCACTCACGACGACTCCGCCGCCTCCGTGGGCTCAGGGTGGCCATCTGCATCGGTGTCGCCGTCGTCGTACGAGGGCAGGCGCTCGCCCCGGCTCTCGGCGACTCGTAGGGCATCGCGTAGCGCCTCGGTGAGCCGGGTGGCGAGGAAGCGGAGTTCCCCGGCGCTCGCCTTTCGGTCGTCGAGTAAGGCGCACGCATGGGCGAGGAGCTGAGCCCCCATGCTCAGCTGTAGGGCCTCGACTTCGTCGGCCCGTCGGCTCAGAGGGCTATTGCCGTCGCCCGGTGCCAGATAGCACGGCTTGCCGTCCGGGCTGGATCACGGCAGCAGGCGCAGGGCAGTTCCCGCCGGGGTTCCAGGTGACTTGGTGAACACGTCACGGCTCCTTCGATGAAGTTCGGTCCCGTGACGTGACGCTAGGTTCGCTCTGAGTAGCCGATCAATGGCATTTTGGCCTGCGGGTTCGCGGAAGTACCACCGAGCGTCACAGCGGTACCCCGAGCGCGTCCGCCATGCTCTGCATCTCGCGCGTCATGGTCCTCCGCTTGGCGATGATGTCGCCGAGGATGTCCCGCGCGTAGTGCTGGTTGGGCAGCCATTCGGGGGCATCGGCCCAGACGCCTTGCAGCACCCCGAAGGCGTCGGCGTGCCGCCGCTTCATCACGTGAGCCCTGGCCACGTCCAGCAGATGGCGGTTTCGGTTGTTCGACGTCGGACGGAGGCCGCCGGCGGGGATGCGTGCTGCCAGGCTCAGGACGCGATCGGGCTCCTCCGCGACCATCGCGTTCTCCGCCCGCTTGAGGGCGACGGTGACAGGGCCGAACGCTCGGAGGAAGTCCCCGTTGGGGGCGAACTCGCGGCCCATGGCGACGGCGGCCGAGTGAGCGAGTCGCAGGGCGTCCGTAGCGATGTCGGACTCGTTGTCCCGCACCGCGGCGGCGGACGCGCGCAGGAGCAGCCACCCCCAAGCGCTCAGCTCAGCGGGCGTGGCGCGGGACAGGCGCGGCTCCACGTCGTCCGCCTCGCGCTCCGCCACGGCGCGAGCCTGAGCGAGTTGGCCTCGACGCAGCAACAGCCAGCAGCGCGTGGTCGCGATGGCGGCACCGTCGAGGCGGTCCGCGGCATCCTCCACAGCCCGGTCGAGGGCCTTCTCGGCGGCGTCGAACTGGCGCGTCTGCACCATGAGCGATCCGGTGAGCTGTAGTAACCGCCCCCGCAGATGCCGACCGCGTGGATTGAGACGGGCAAGTGCGTCAGCGTCGCGCAGGAGCGCCGGGAGGACGGGACGCAGGTCGGTGAACCGGTCGCCGGAGAAGAGAGGGAGTGCGGCCGTGAGCGCCGCGCTGGTCCCCTCCACGGTGGGGGCCTCGTCGGCACCGCGATCGGATACCGGAGCGGTCAGTGCGTGGCGTACCGGTTCCCAGCGTTCGATCGTGGCTTCGTCGGCCTCGTCTTCGCGACGTCCGGCGATGAGCCGCGTGGTGGACACTCCCAGCGCCGCGGCGAGCTTCCGAGCCGTTTCGAGGCGCGTGTCCTGCTGTTCGCCCTGTTCCAGTTTCCTGATCCAGGAGATGGAGACTCCAGAGGCTTCCGACAAGCCGTGCTGCGTCAGCCGTCGACGCTTCCGGATGTCGCGTAGCCGCTCTCCGATGTGGCCCGGGCCGTTGTCGGCCATCCTCAACTCCCTTCTTGCCTTGACACGGTGACGTGTACCCCTGGTCAAACGCGGCGAAGTGTCGGCCAGTCACCGTGGGTGCCGCACAACCGGTCGTGCGGACGTCGTCCCGGACGGAGATCCCGAAAGGGATCGTCGGACCGGGGCGCGCCGTGGCAGGCTCACGGGGTGCCCCGCTATGACCGCTTCGTCGAGGAGCTGCTCGACTTCCTGCTGACGCGGGTGGACGAGGACGGCCTCGCGCGCCTGGTCGCGCATGAACCACGGCGGATGCATGCCGCGTATTTCGAAGGGGGCGGCGGGCGCGCGGAGACGCGGGGGATGTGCTTCACCGGCTGCACCGCGTGCTCGCGGATTCCGCCGTACACGCTCTTTCTGGACTACGGCCGCATCGACGTCCCCGCGTGGCCCTGCGAGCCCGTCCGGGAACTGGCCCTGCGCTTCGCCGATGCCCCTGACTACTGCACCGGCTGGCGGCCCGAGGGCGCTGTCTTCGCGTCCGGGCGGCTCATCCACGAGGCTCGCTTCTGAAAAGCCCCCGGTCCGTCAAAAATCATGCAAGCACGCTTGATTGTTTCCTGTCGCGCTGCCACGCTCACTCCCGACGCTCCGCACCGCCGCATCACGACCGGGAGTCCCGCGTGTCCGATACGGAAGCTCTGCTCGGCGATCTGCACGCCGAGAGCGAGGAGTTGGACGGTCTGGTCGCCGGGCTGCCCGCCGAGGAATGGCGTACGGCGACACCGGCGGTCGGGTGGACCATCGCGCACCAGGTCGCCCACCTCGCCTGGACCGACGCGCGGGCGGTGCAGGCGGCCGAGGATCCCGAGGGGTTCGCCGACGAGGTGCGGAAGGCCTTTGCCGCACCGGAGCGGTTCGTGGACGAGGGTGCGGAGCGCGGCGCGGCCGATCCGCCCGCCGCGCTGCTGGAGCGGTGGCGGGAGGGGCGGGAGCGGCTGACGCGGGTGCTCGCCGCGCAGCCGCCCGGGGCCCGGCTGCCGTGGTACGGGCCGCCGATGAGCGTCATGTCGATGGTGACGGCGCGGCTGATGGAGACCTGGGCGCACGGCCAGGACGTGGCCGACGCGCTGGGTGCCCGCCGCACCCCCACCGCCCGGCTGCGGCACGTGGCCCGCATCGGCGTACGGGCCCGGGGTTACGCGTACGCGGCGCGCGGCCTGGAGCCGCCCGCCGAGGAGTTCCGCGTCGAACTCACCGCACCGGGTGGTGAGTTGTGGACGTACGGCCCCGAGAACGCGTCCCAGCGCGTCACGGGCCCCGCGCTCGACTTCTGCCTCCTGGCCACGCAACGCGCCCACCGCGACGACCTGGCCGTACGGGCGGAGGGCCCCGACGCGGACCACTGGCTGGACATCGCCCAGGCCTTCGCGGGCCCGCCAGGGCGAGGACGGCGGCCGGGCGGAGGTGCGGCGTGACCACGATGGAACCCCTCCGCATCGGCAATGCCTCCGGGTTCTACGGGGACCGCTTCGACGCGCTGCGCGAGATGCTGACCGACGGGCCGGTCGACGTGTTGACCGGGGATTATCTCGCCGAGTTGACCATGCTGATCCTCGGGCGGGACCGGGCCAAGGATCCCTCCCGTGGTTACGCCACCACCTTCCTCCGGCAGCTGGAGGACACCCTTGGGCTCGCCGTCGAGCGAGGGGTGCGGATCGTCGCCAACGCGGGTGGGCTGAATCCGGCCGGGCTTGCGCGGGGCCATCCGCGACCTCGCCGACCGGCTCGGGATCGGGTGCCGGGTCGCGCATGTGGAGGGGGACGATCTGCTCGGGGCGCGGGACTGGGGGCGAGGGGTGGTCAGCGCCAACGCGTACCTCGGGGGCGGCGGGATCGCCGCGTGTCTACGCGGCGGGGCGGACGTCGTGGTCACCGGGCGGGTCACCGATGCCGCGCTCGTCACCGGGCCCGCCGCCGCGCACTTCGGGTGGGCGGCGGACGACTGGGACGCGTTGGCCGGGGCCGTGATCGCCGGGCATGTGCTGGAGTGCGGGACGCAGGCGACCGGCGGGAACTACGCGTTCTTCACGGAGATCGACGACCTACGGCACCCCGGCTTCCCGCTCGCCGAGATCCACCCGGACGGGTCGGCCGTCATCACCAAGCATCCCGGCACCGGCGGTGCCGTCACCGTCGGCACCGTCACGGCCCAGCTGCTGTACGAGACGGCGGGCGCCCGCTACGCCGGACCGGACGTGACGGCCCGGCTGGACTCCGTACGGCTCACCCAGGACGGCCCCGACCGGGTGCGGATCCACGGCGTACGGGGCGAGGCGCCGCCGCCCACCCTGAAGACCGGGCTGACCCGGCTCGGCGGACACCGCAACGAGGTGGTGTTCGTGCTCACCGGCCTCGACGTCGACGCCAAGGCCGCCCTCGTACGCGACCAGATGGAGGCGGCGCTCGCCAAGCGCCGCCCCGCCGAGGTCCGCTGGACGCTGG
>NZ_GG657754.1:5877356-5905225 GCF_000158915.1 Streptomyces himastatinicus ATCC 53653
GTTGCTGCGGCTCGTCGTCCCGGGACCGCGACCCCGAGACCGTGGGGCGGGGCGGTCAGCGGCGCGGCCGTGGAGCTGGCCCTCGCCAGCCTGCCCGGGTTCCATGTCACGGCCCCGCCCGGCAAGGGCGCCCCGTACGGGGTGTTCGAGGCGGCGTACGTCCCGCACGACGCAGTTCCGCACATCGCCGTCCTGCCGGACGGCACCCGGACCGCGATCCCCCCGGCCCCGCAGACCCGGCACCTCACGCCCGCCGACGAACCCCCGCTGCCGCCGCCGCTGGAAAGCCCCACCGGCCCCACCGGCCCCACCCGCCGCGCCCCGCTCGGCGCGGTCGCCGGGGCCCGCAGCGGTGACAAGGGCGGGAGCGCGAACGTCGGCGTCTGGGTGCGCAGCGATGACGCCTGGCGATGGCTGGTCCACACCCTCACCCCCGACCGGCTCCGCGAACTCCTCCCCGAGACCGCCGAACTGCCGATCACCCGCCACCAACTCCCGCAGCTGCGCGCCCTCAACTTCACCGTCGACGGCCTGCTCGGCGAGGGCGTCGCCGCGCAGGCCCGCTTCGACCCGCAGGCCAAGGCCGTCGGCGAATGGCTGCGCTCGCGCCACCTCGACATACCGGAGGTACTGCTTTGACCGTGCTCGCGTCCGCGCTCGACCCCGCAGGCGCCGACTACACGGCCCACCGCGAGGCGATGCTCGCCAAGCTGACCGAACTGGAGGCGGAACACGCCAAGGCGCTCGCGGGCGGCGGCGAGAAGTACGTCGAGCGCCACCGCAAGCGCGGCAAGCTCCTCGCCCGGGAGCGCATCGAACTCCTCCTGGACCCCGATACGCCCTTCCTGGAGCTGTCCCCGCTCGCCGCCTGGGGCAGCGACTACCCGGTCGGCGCCTCCGTCGTCACCGGCATCGGCGTGATCTCCGGCGTCGAGTGCCTGATCAGCGCCAACGACCCGACCGTACGGGGCGGTGCCAGCAATCCCTGGACGCTGAAGAAGATCCTGCGCGCGCATGAGATCGCGCGTACGAACCGCCTCCCGGTCGTCAGTCTCGTCGAGTCCGGCGGTGCCGATCTCCCCTCCCAGAAGGAGATCTTCATCCCCGGCGGCGCCATCTTCCGCGACCTCACCCGGCTGTCCGCCGACGGGATCCCCACCGTCGCCGTGGTCTTCGGCAACTCCACCGCCGGAGGCGCGTACATCCCGGGGATGTCCGACCACGTGATCATGGTCAAGGAGCGGTCCAAGGTCTTCCTGGGCGGTCCGCCGCTGGTCAAGATGGCCACCGGCGAGGAGAGCGACGACGAGTCCCTCGGCGGCGCCGATATGCACGCCCGCACCTCCGGGCTCGCCGACTACTTCGCCACCGACGAGCCCGACGCCCTCCACCAGGCGCGCCGCGTCGTCGCCCGCCTCAACTGGCGCAAGGCCCACCCCGACCCGGGCCCGGCCGAGGAGCCCAAGTACGACGCCGACGAACTGCTCGGCATCGTCCCCGGCGATCTCAAGGTCCCCTTCGACCCCCGCGAGGTCATCGCCCGCATCGTCGACGGCTCCGACTTCGACGAGTTCAAGCCGCTGTACGGGGCGAGCCTGGCCACCGGCTGGGCCACCCTCCACGGCTATCCCGTCGGCATCCTGGCCAACGCCCAGGGGGTGCTGTTCAGCGAGGAGTCGCAGAAGGCCGCGCAGTTCATCCAGCTCGCCAACCAGCGCGACATCCCCCTCCTCTTCCTCCACAACACCACCGGATACATGGTCGGCCGCGCCTACGAGCAGGGCGGGATCATCAAGCACGGCGCCATGATGATCAACGCGGTCTCCAACTCCCGCGTCCCCCACCTCTCCGTCCTCATCGGCGCCTCCTACGGCGCGGGCCACTACGGGATGTGCGGCCGCGCGTACGACCCGCGCTTCCTCTTCGCCTGGCCCAGCGCCAAGTCCGCCGTCATGGGCCCGCAGCAGCTCGCCGGGGTGCTGTCGATCGTCGCCCGCCAGTCCGCCGCCGCCAAGGGGCAGCCGTACGACGACGACGGTGACGCCGCCCTGCGCGCCATGGTCGAGCAGCAGATCGAGTCCGAGTCGCTGCCGCACTTCCTCTCCGGGCGGCTGTACGACGACGGCGTCATCGACCCGCGCGACACCCGCACCGTCCTCGGCCTCTGTCTCTCCGCCCTCCACACCGCGCCCGTCGAGGGGGCGCGCGGTGGCTTCGGCGTCTTCCGGATGTGAGGAAAAACCCCGCCGTGATGTCCGTGATCCGAACCCTCCTCATCGCCAACCGCGGCGAGATCGCCCGCCGAATCATCCGCAGCTGCCGCGAACTCGGCATCGCCACCGTCGCCGTCCACTCCGACGCGGACGCCGACGCCCCGCACGTCCGGGAGGCCGACACCGCCGTACGGCTGCCGGGCGACGCCCCCGCCGACACCTACCTCCGCGGTGACCTGCTGACCAAGGCCGCCCTGGCGGCGGGCGCCGACGCCGTCCACCCCGGCTACGGCTTCCTCTCCGAGGACGCCGCCTTCGCCCAGGCCGTGCGCGACGCGGGGCTGCTGTGGATCGGGCCGCCGCCCGCGGCGATGCAGGCCATGGCCTCCAAGACCCGCGCCAAACGGCTCCTGCGCGACGCGGGCGTCCCCCTCCTCGACTCCCTCGACCCCGACCGGGTCGCGGCGGACGACCTGCCCGTCCTCATCAAGGCCGCGGCGGGCGGCGGCGGCCGCGGCATGCGCGTCGTCCGCGAGGCGCCCGCGCTCGCCGCCGAGCTGACCTCCGCCCGCGCGGAGGCGGTGTCCGCCTTCGGGGACGGCGAGGTGTTCGTCGAGCCGTACGTCGAGGGGGCCCGCCACGTCGAGGTCCAGGTGCTGGCCGACACCCACGGCGCCGTCTGGTCGCTCGGCACCCGCGACTGCTCGCTCCAGCGCCGCCACCAGAAGGTCATCGAGGAGGCCCCGGCCCCGGGTCTCAGCGACGAACTGCGCCGTCTGCTGGAGGAGTCGGCGGTGAACGCCGCCCGGGCCATCGGGTACGAGGGCGCGGGCACCGTCGAGTTCCTGGTCTCGTCGGCGGGCCGGGCGTACTTCCTGGAGATGAACACCCGCCTCCAGGTCGAGCACCCGGTGACGGAGGAGGTGTACGGACTGGACCTGGTGGCCCTCCAACTGCGGGTGGCGGAGGGCCGGCCCCTGGCCGCCGAGCCTCCGTCGGCGCGCGGCCACGCGGTCGAGGCGCGGCTGTACGCGGAGGACCCGGGGCGGGGATGGCAGCCGCAGGCGGGCGTGATGCACCGGCTGGACCTCCCCGGACCGCGCGTGGACTCCGGCATCGCTGACGGGGACGTGATCGGCGTCCACTACGACCCCCTGCTGGCCAAGGTCATCGCCTGGGCGCCCACCCGCGCCGAGGCGCTGCGGCGGCTGGCCGACGGGCTGGAGCGCGCCCGGATCCACGGCCCGGTCACCAACCGCGATCTGCTGGTACGAGCCCTGCGGCACCCGGAGTTCGAGGCCGGACGCATGGACACCGGCTTCCTCGAACGCCACCTCGACGCACTCACCGAGGACAACGGGGAGGGCGTGGCCCTGGCCGCCCTCGCCGCCGCGCTGGCCGACGCATCGGATCGGCCCGCGACGGTGGCGGGGCGGCTCGGGGGCTGGCGGAACGTACCGTCCCGGCCGCAGATCAAGACGTACCGCGCGGCGGACGGCAGCGAGCACGAGGTCCGCTACCGGCTCACCCGCGACGGCCTCGTCGCCGAGGACTTCCCGGATCTCCGGCTGCTCCGGGCGACCCCGCACCATGTCGTCCTCGAAGTCGACGGCATCAGGCGGAAATTCGACGTTTCGCGCCACGACGACCGCATATACATCGACGCGCCCCGCGGATCGCACACCCTCACCCCCCTGTCCCGCTTCCCCGACCCCACCGCCCGCACCGCGCCGGGCTCCCTGCTGGCCCCCATGCCCGGCACGGTGGTGCGGATCGCCGATGTCGCGGTGGGCGACCCCGTGGAGGCGGGCCAGCCGCTGCTGTGGCTGGAGGCGATGAAGATGGAGCACCGTGTCACGGCCCCCACCGCCGGGGTGCTCACCGCGCTGCACGCCGCCGAGGGCCGTCAGGTCGAGGTCGGCGCGCTGCTCGCGGTCGTCACGGCGGACGAGGAAGAACCCACCACCACGCATCCCGGACGGAGCCGCATATGAGCCAGGCCCACGCGCACACTCCCGTCGACACCGCGGAGCAGGCCGACCTCCGCGCCGCCGTGGCGGCCTTCGGGAGGGACAACCTCAGCACCCCCGCCCCCGACCTGTGGGCCAAGGCGGGCAAGCTCGGCTACCTCGGCGTCAACCTCCCCGAGGCGTACGGCGGCGGAGGCGGCGGCATAGCCGAGCTGTCCATCGTGCTCGAAGAGCTGGGCGCGGCGGGCTGTCCGCTGCTGATGCTCGTCGTGTCGCCCGCGATCTGCGGCACGGTGATCGCCCGGTACGGCACGGACGCGCAGAAGTCCCGCTGGCTGCCGGGGCTGGCGGACGGCAGCCTGACGATGGCGTTCGGCATCACGGAGCCGGACGCCGGATCGAACTCGCACCGGATCACCACCACGGCCCGCCGCGACGGAAGCGATTGGGTGCTCACCGGCCGGAAGGTCTTCATCTCCGGCGTGGACATCGCCGACGCGACCCTGATCGTGGGCCGCACGGAGGACACGCGGACGGGCAAGCTCAAGCCCTGCCTGTTCATCGTCCCGGGCGGCACCCCCGGCTTCTCGTACCACCACATCCCCATGGAATTGGCCGCGAACGAGAAGCAGTTCGAGGTCGTCATGGACGCCGTACGGCTTCCGGCGGACGCGCTGGTGGGGGACGAGGACGCGGGGCTCGCGCAGCTGTTCGCGGGGCTCAACCCGGAGCGGATCATGACGGCGGCGTTCGCCCTCGGGATGGGCCGTCACGCGCTGGCGAAGGCGGTGGACTACGCGCGCACCCGCCAGGTGTGGAAGGAGCCGATCGGCGCGCACCAGGCGATCGCCCACCCCCTCGCCCAGGCGCACATCGAGGTGGAGCTGGCCCGGCTGATGATGGCGAAGGCGGCGTATCTGTACGACGCGGGGGAGGACGCGGCCGCGGGGGAGGCGGCCAACATGGCGAAGTACGCGGCCGGGGAGGCGGCCGTGAAGGCGGTGGACCAGGCGGTGCACACGCTGGGCGGGAACGGCCTGACGGAGGAATACGGGCTGGCGAAGCTGATCACGGCGGCGCGGGTGGCGCGGATCGCGCCGGTCAGCCGGGAGATGATCCTCAACTTTGTCTCGCATCAGACGCTGGGGCTGCCGAAGTCGTACTGACGGTCGTACAGACCCGACGAGCGGGGCAGAACGGACGGGAAGGCGCACAGGCAAGGCAACTGGCAGGCACAGTGACCCGAGGGGAGCGGCCATGGTGCTGCGCAGCGAGTTTCTTGATGTCCCGCCCGTCGATCTGCCCATTCACGACGCGGTGCTGGGCCGCGCGGCGAAGGAGTTCGGGGACCGTACGGCGCTGATCGACGGGGTGACGGGGGAGAGCGTCGGCTACGCGGCGCTGGACCACGCCTCGCGCCGGATCGCCGCGGAGCTGGCGGCGGCGGGGGTGCACAAGGGCGAGGTGGTGGCGCTGCACAGCCCCAACTCGCTGATGTTCCCGATGGCGTTCTACGGGGTGACGCGCACCGGCGCGGCGGTTACGACGGTGCATGCGCTGGCCACGGCCGGGGAGTTCGCCCAGCAGCTGCGGGACGCGGCGGCGACGTGGATCGTCACGGTGTCGCCGCTGCTGGGGGTGGCGCGGCAGGCGGCGGAGCAGGCGGGCGGGGTGCGGGAGATCTTCGTGTGCGACGAGGCGAGCGGGCACCGTTCGCTGCGCGACATGCTGGAGGGCACGGCGCGGGATCCGGTGGTGGACATCGACCCGGCGGAGGACGTGGCGGTGCTGCCGTACTCGTCGGGGACGACGGGCAGCCCGAAGGGCGTGATGCTGACGCACCGCAGCGTCGCGACCAACCTGGCGCAGGTCGAGGCGCTGGTCCCGGCGCGGCCGGGCGAACGGGTGCTCGCGGTGCTGCCGTTCTTCCACGCGTACGGGCTGACGGCGCTCATGAACGCCCCGCTGCGGGCCGGTGCCACGGTGATCGTGCTGCCGCGCTTCGACCTGGACCAGTTTCTGACCGCGATCGAGCGGTACGAGGCGCAGGCGCTGTACGTGGCGCCGCCGATCGTGCTGGCGCTCGCCAAGCACCCGGCGGTGGCGGAACACGACCTGTCGTCGGTGCGGTACGTGCTGAGCGCGGCGGCGCCGCTGGACGCGCGGCTGGCGGAGGCGTGCGCGCGGCGGCTCGGCGTACCGCCGCTGCTGCAGGGGTTCGGGATGACGGAGCTGTCACCGTGCTGCCATCTGGTGCCCCGGGAGGCGGAGGGCGTTCCGCCGGGGACGGTGGGGAAGCTGCTGCCGAGCACCGAGATGCGCGTCGTCGGCATGGCGGACGGCCGGGATGTGGGGCCGGGCGAGGACGGGGAGATCCTGATCCGGGGCCCGCAGGTGATGAAGGGCTATCTGGGGCGGCCCGACGACACGGCGGCCATGGTCGACGCGGACGGCTGGCTGCACACGGGCGACATCGGCCATGTGGACGCGGACGGCTGGCTGTTCGTGGTGGACCGGCTGAAGGAGCTGATCAAGTACAAGGGCTACCAGGTCGCCCCGGCCGATCTGGAGGCCGTGCTGATCGCGCACGAGGCCGTCGCCGACGCCGCCGTGATCGGCGTGACGGACGGGGACGGCAACGAGGTCCCCAAGGCGTACGTGGTGCGCGGGCCCGGTGCCCGGATCTCGGAGGACGAGCTGATCGCGTACGTTGCCGGGCAGGTGGCCCCGTACAAGAAGGTGCGCCGCGTGGAGTTCACGGAGAGCGTGCCGCGCTCGGCCGCCGGGAAGATCCTGCGCCGCGAACTGCGCGCCAGGGAGAGGAGTTCGACCACCCCATGACCGACACCCACGGCGACGCGGCTTTGGTGCGCTCGTCCGACGACCACGGCATCAGGACGCTCACGCTGGATTCGCCGCACAACCGCAACGCGCTCTCCGCCCGCCTGGTCGCCGAGCTGCGCGCCGGGCTGGCGGCGGCCGAGGCGGACCCGGAGGTCCGGGCGGTGCTGCTCGCGCACACCGGCAACACGTTCTGCGCGGGCGCGGATCTGCGCGAACCCCCGGCCGTATCGGGCGCACAGGGACTGGTCGCGCTGCTGCGCGCCATCGTGGAGCTGCCCAAGCCGGTGGTCGCGCGGGTCACCGGGCATGTGCGGGCCGGTGGTCTCGGACTGCTCGGGGCGTGCGACATCTCGGCGGCGGGGCGGGGCGCGAGCTTCGCGTTCACCGAGGCGCGGCTCGGGCTGGCCCCGGCGGTCATATCGATGCCGCTGCTGCCCCGCCTGGACGCCCGCGCGGCGGCCCGCTACTACCTCACGGGGGAACGGTTCGACGCGGCCGAGGCGGCCCGGATCGGCCTGGTCGCGGTGGCGGACCCGGAGGGCGACGCGGACGGTGCGCTCGCGCCCGTACTGGACGGTCTGCGCCGCGGCTCCCCGCAGGGCCTGGCGGAGTCCAAGCGGCTGGTGACGGCCGAGGTGCGGCGGGCGTTCGACCGGGACGGGGAGGAGCTCGCGGAGCTGTCGGCGCGGCTGTTCGCGTCGGCGGAGGCGCGGGAGGGGATGACGGCGTTCCGGGAGCGGCGGGATCCGGCGTGGGTGACGGGGGCCGGGAAGTGAGCCCGGGTACGCGTACGTCGCCGCCCAAGCAGGACCGCAGCCGCGCGACCCGGCAGCGGCTGCTGGAGGCCGCCGTGGCGTGCCTGGCCGAGCACGGCTGGGCGGGGTCGACGGTGTCGGTGGTCGCGGAGCGCGCCGGGGTGTCCCGGGGCGCGGCGCAGCACCACTTCCCGACCCGGGAGGACCTGTTCACGGCCGCGGTCGAGCAGGTCGCGGAGCAGCGGTCGGCGGAGCTGCGTGCCCTCGCCCCGGCGGGCGAGGGCACGGCCCGTACGCACGCGGTCGTCACCGAACTGGTCGACCTGTACACCGGCCCGCTGTTCCGGGCCGCGCTCCAGCTGTGGGTCGCGGCGTCGTACGAACCCCAGCTGGGCGCCCGGGTGACCGTCCTGGAGTCCCGCATCGGCCGGGAGACCCACCGCATGGCGGTGGAGCTGCTGGGCGCCGACGAGGCGGTCCCGGGGGTCCGGGAGGTCATTCAGGGGTTCCTCGACATGGGCCGCGGCCTGGGCCTGGCCAATCTGCTGACGGACGACAGCGCACGCCGGGAGCGGGTGGTGGCGCAGTGGGCGCGGATCCTGGACGAGGCGCTGGGCGCGGACGGCGGCTAGGAGGCGGGGCGGGGGAGCGCCCCGCCCCGACCCGCTAGCGCGAGATGTCCCCGTACCCGTCGATCTCCTGCGGGCCGCGGGTGCCAGGACCGACGTACCGCGCCGAGGGGCGGACGAGACGGCCCGTCCGCTTCTGCTCCAGGATGTGCGCGCTCCACCCGGCGGTCCGCGCGCACGTGAACATCGACGTGAACATGGGCGCCGGGACCTCCGCGAAGTCCAGCGTGATCGCCGCCCAGAACTCGACGTTGGTGGCCAGCACCCGGTCCGGCCGCCGGTTGTGCAGCTCCTCCAGGGCGGCCCGCTCCAGCGCCTCCGCGACCTCGAAGCGCGGCGCGCCCAGCTCCTTGGCGGTGCGCCGCAGCACCCGCGCCCGCGGGTCCTCGGCGCGGTAGACCCGGTGCCCGAAGCCCATCAGCCGCTCGCCCCGGTCGAGCGCCTTCTTGACGTACGCGGTGGCGTCGCCGGTGCGCTCGATCTCCTCGATCATGCCCAGCACCCGCGAGGGCGCGCCCCCGTGCAGCGGCCCGGACATGGCCCCGACGGCGCCGGAGAGTGCGGCGGCGACGTCGGCGCCGGTGGAGGCGATGACGCGGGCGGTGAAGGTGGAGGCGTTCATGCCGTGCTCGGCGGCGGAGGTCCAGTACGCGTCGACGGCGGCGACGTGCTTGGGGTCGGGCTCACCCCGCCAGCGGCGCATGAAGCGCTCGACGATGGTCTCGGCCTTGTCGATCTCCCGCTGCGGCACCATCGGGCGCCCCTGGCCGCGCGCCGACTGGGCGACGTACGACAGCGCCATGACGGCCGCGCGGGCGAGGTCGTCGCGGGCCTGGGCCTCGTCGATGTCGAGGAGCGGTTTGAGGCCCCAGACGGGCGCCAGCATGGCCAGCGCGGACTGCACGTCGACCCGGACGTCGCCGGAGTGCACCGGGATCGGGAAGGGCTCGGCGGCGGGCAGCCCGGGGTTGAAGGCACCGTCGACCAGCAGGCCCCAGACGTTACCGAAGGACACATGGCCCACCAGGTCCTCGATGTCGACGCCGCGGTAGCGGAGCGCGCCGCCCTCCTTGTCGGGTTCGGCGATCTCCGTCTCGAACGCGACGACTCCCTCGAGTCCGGGTACGAAGTCGGACATCGGGCGGCTCCTCATGTGTGGGCGACGGGTGAACGAACGGCTGGTGCGGCTGGTGCGGGCTGTGCGGGGATACGGCTGGTGCGGATGAAACGTCAGCGGGGCGGAGAACGGTGTCATCGGGGGTCGTCCGGCCCCGGGACGGCTCCACGGCCGACGGCTCGCGGTCCGTACCGGATACCCGGTGGTGTGCCCCGTGCGCGCGGTGGTCACCCAGCAGGGGCGAAAACCGGTGCCGGGGCACCGCGCTGACAGGCGCATGTTCGGCCACGGCACGGTGGACGCGCCAGTCACGGGAGCGCGTGAGAAGTGGCACACCCCTTGTGCGGCGGGGGAGGGTTATGGATCCCTGAGGCGGGGGAGAGGGGGCATCGCTCTTTCGGGGTAACCCGTGCGGTGGACCGATGATGTTGCAAGATATGCGCGTGCCTCACGTTGACCCGGAGCCCCCGGCTTCCCCCTCGGCTTACTCCGCGCGCACATACGACCCGGCCGCCATGCGCGAGCACTACCGCGCGGTGGGCGTTGACGAGGCGGCCCTCGGAAGCACCCCGTTCCAGCAGTTCACGCGGTGGTTCGAGGAGGCGGTGGGCAGCGGCCTCTACGAGCCGAACGCGATGGTCGTCGCCACGGCGGACGCGGCCGGGCGCCCCAGCTCCCGTACGGTCCTGATGAAGAGCTTCGACGAGCGCGGCTTCGTCTTCTACACCAACTACGGATCGCGGAAGGGCCGCGAACTGGCCGAGAACCCGCAGGTCTCGCTGCTCTTCCCGTGGCATCCGATCGCCCGCCAGGTGATCGTGACGGGCGTCGCGCACCGCACCGGGCGGGACGAGACCGCCGCGTACTTCCGGACCCGCCCGCACGGCTCGCAGCTGGGCGCGTGGGCCAGCGCGCAGTCCTCTGTGGTCGGCACGCGGGAGGAGCTGGACCGGGCGTACGCGGAACTGGCGGACCGCTATCCGCCGGGCGAGCAGGTGCCGGTGCCGCCGGAGTGGGGCGGGTTCCGGGTGGTGCCGGAGGCGGTGGAGTTCTGGCAGGGCCGGGAGAACCGGCTGCACGACCGGCTGCGGTACGTGCGGACGCCGGGCCCGGGCGAGGAGGGCTGGCGGATCGAGCGCCTGTCGCCGTAAGGCGTGGCGGGACGTCTGGCGGCACACAGCCGGAGACGCAGACGACCCGCGGGTCTGTCCCCTGGCGCCGGTGAGGGCGCCTGGGGGCCGGTCGGACGTACCGGCGACCCGCGGGCCGGGTGACTGCTTGGGATTGGCCGGCTGCGCACATCCCTCGTGCGCCAGTCCGGCGAATGCGCAGAGCGCGACGACGGACTGCTAGCCCGCAGTCACCTCACGCGTCCGGATTTGATACATCTGCCGAACCACCTCCCTTCTCGTGTGCTCCACACCTTAGGAACGCCCTCGCGCCGCACACAAGCAAATTTCCGGGAGGCAACGATTTCGCGGAATCCGGTGTGGCGCGCGTCACGTTCGAGTTCAATGTTCCGACGTGCACCACCACAGGCAGCCACGTCCACCACGTCCCGCAGGGGGTGTCCGGTGACCGCTCCGCAGCGCTCCGAACCCGCGCGTCCCACACGACCCGTCCCGGCGCAGTCGGCGGCCGTGCCCGTGCCCGCGACCGGCCCTGGCCGGGACGACTCCGATCTGCTCGCCGCGCTCCTCGACGGCATGGACGCCGCGCTGTGCGCGTTCGACGCCGAGGGCACCGTCACCCACTGGAACCGCGAGGCCGAGCGCATCCTCGGCTGGCCCGCGACCGAGGCCGTGGGGCGCAAGGGGCTGGCGGGGTGGGCGGCCCGCGCGGAGGACGCGCGGGACGTCGAGGCGCGGCTGATGGAGGCCCTGGACGCCACCGGGCGCCGGGTGCACGAATTCGCGCTGCTGACCAAGGACGGCGGCCGGGTCCTGGTCCGCACCCAGTCGTCCGCCGTGCTGGGCGCGGACGGCCGCCCGGCCGGGGTGTACTGCGCGTTCAGCGAGGTGCACGCGCAGCTGGACCTGGAGCGGTCGATCGCGCTGAGCGAAGCGCTGCTGGCGGACGCGTCCTGGAGCGTCGTCCTCGTCGACGCCGACCTGCGGGTGGCGGTCCTCAACGGCAACGCGGCGGGCGCCCTGCGCACGGCCCGCACCGCCGCGCTCGGGCGGCCGCTGGGCGAGTTCCTCGACCAGGGCGTGGACGAGGCCGAGAACGCCCTCCAGCACGTCCTCGCCGAGGGCGCGCCCCCGGCGCCCACCGAACTGTGGGTGACGCTGCGCGAGGCGGCCGACGGGGCCCCGGAGGACGGGCCCCCGGTCCGCCGCTGCTGGCGCAGCGGCTTCCTGCGGCTCGCCTCGCCGCTCACCGAGGAGCCGGTGCCGCTCGGGGTGGCCTGGATCTTCCAGGACGTGACGGAGGCGAAGGAGTACGAGCAGGAGAGCGCGCGGCTGCGCTTCCGCGGCAACCAGCTGCACCGGGCGGCCCGGGCGGCGGCCGAATGCGAGGACCCGATGGAGGCGGCCGCGGTCCACCTGGACTTCGCGCTCGCGGGCTTCGCCGACCACGCCCTGATCGACCTGGTCGTGGAGCGCCGTACGGGAAGCGGCACCGCCGGACGGGCTGTCCTCCGGCGCCCCGGAGCCGATCCGGCTCGTCCGGGCGGCGGCCACGCCGTGCGGCACCGCGGGGCCGTGCTCCCCGGTCGCCCCGGGCGGCATCCCGGTGGCCTACCGGGAGAGCCACCCGGCGCTCCAGGCGGCCGAGCGCGGCGGGTCGGTGCGGGCGAGCGCGACGCGTACGGACGAGACGGCGGCGGCGCGGTGGGCGGCGGCCCGCAAATGGCCGGAGGGCTCGGTGCACGCTCTGTGCGCGGTGCTGCGCAGCCGCGGCCGCACCCTGGGCGTCGTGACCTTCCTCCGCGGCCCGGCCCGCCGCCCCTTCGACCGCCCGGACACGGCGTACGCGGAGGACGTCGCGGCCCGGGTCGCCGCCGCGGTGGACCTGGCCCGCTAGCCCGGACCGGATCCTCTACCGCCGGTAGAAGATCCGGTCTCCGTACTCCGCCATCACCTGGCGGTTCCATTCGTGGCCCCCGTCCACGTTGCCCGACCGCAGCAGGGGCGGCCGTACGCCGCGGGCCACCAGCTCCTCCACCCCCGCCGCCACCACGGCCTGCATCAGCGCGCTGGTCACCACGGTCGACGCGGGGGCGAACGGCGCCCCGACGCCCTCCGCCGTCAGCTCCGCGTCGCCGACCGCGATCTTGCTGTCGAGGACCAGATCGCAGTGGTCCTTGAGGAAGCTGCCCGACGCGTTACGGGGCGTGGTCTCCGCCGCGTACGCCACGGACGTCACGCCGATCACCGTCGCGCCGCGCTCCCGCGCGCCCGTCGCCATCTCCACCGGCAGGGTGTTCCGGCCGGACAGCGAGATGATGAACAGCAGATCGCCGGTGCGCAGCGGCCCGGTCTCCAGGACGGCCGTGGCCAGCCCCTCGACCCCCTCCAGCGCGCTGCCCAGGGTCGCGGGCACGACGTCCACCCCGACCACCCCCGGCACCGGGAGCAGGTTCATCAGGGCCAGCCCGCCCGCGCGATAGACGACGTCCTGGGCGGGCAGGGAGGAGTGCCCCGCGCCGAAGACGAAGATCCGGCCGCCGCCGGTGACCGCGTCGGCGATCAGCCCGCCCGCCGCGGCGATGCGTTCGGCCTCTTCGTCCCGCACCCTGTGCAGCAGCCCGATCGCGGCGTCGATAAAGCGCCCTGCCGGCTTGCTCTGGCTCATCGCCGAGGCCCTTCGTGTCGGTGTTAACTTGGGTCCACATGCCCGTGGCGCGGATCACGTTGCGTTGTGGATCATGAAGCTGTCAATACCACCTCCGCCCAGCGCTACGGCAGTGGCCGATCCGGCTCTCTTGTCGGTGGGATGCGTCAGAATTGGGTCAGGGCCACCGCACGACACATCAAGGGGCACGCATGTCCGGACTGATCGACACCACGGAGATGTATCTCCGCACCATCCTCGAACTCGAGGAGGAGGGCGTGGTCCCCATGCGCGCCCGGATCGCGGAGCGGCTCGATCAGAGCGGCCCCACCGTCAGCCAAACCGTCGCGCGCATGGAGCGCGACGGACTGGTGACGGTCGCGGGTGACCGTCACCTGGAGCTGACGGAGGAGGGCCGTCGGCTGGCCACGCGCGTGATGCGCAAGCACCGGCTCGCCGAATGCCTGCTCGTCGATGTGATCGGCCTGGAGTGGGAGCAGGTCCACGCGGAGGCGTGCCGCTGGGAGCACGTGATGAGCGAGGCGGTGGAGCGCCGGGTGCTCGAGCTGCTGCGCCACCCCACCGAGTCGCCGTACGGCAACCCGATCCCCGGCCTGGACGAGCTGGGCGAGAAGGGCGAGGCCGACCCGTTCCTCGACGACAGCATGGTGAGCCTGCGCGAGCTGGCCCCCGGCACCGAGGGCAAGACGGTGGTCGTGCGCCGCATCGGCGAGCCGATCCAGATGGACGCCCAGCTGATGTACACGCTCCGCAGGGCCGGGGTCCAGCCGGGCTCGGTGGTGAGCGTGACGGAGTCCCCGGGCGGCGTCCTGGTGGGCAGCAGCGGCGAAAGCGGGCCGAACTGGAAAGGGGACATTTGCCTCTCCCACGTCTTCGTAGCCCAAGCGCTAAGCCCAACCCGCCCGCTGCCGGGTCCTGGCCCCGGCTGCCTGCGCCCCGCCACCGGGCCGCCCCACCGGGCGCCCCGGCCCCGCCGTCCGCGAGCCATGGGCCCGCGCCCTGCGCTGCCCGGCTCGCTGTGTGAGCCGTGGGCGCGGGGCTTGCGTTGCGCGTTGTCCGCGCCCTGCCCGCCGCCGCGGGCTGGGCGTCCGCTCCCGGCTCGCTGCGCGGTCGGGTCGGCGCCTGCGCGAGCCATGAGCGCGTGGTCTGCGCAGGGCTGACCGCCCGTAGCCTGATCCGCCGCGCGCTCGGCTCGCTGCGACCGATTGCCTGCGCGGCTCCCGGGCCCAGCACCGCCGGGCGGCCCAGGGCCCGGTGCCGCTCGCGAGCCATGGGCAGCCCGTCTCCACGCGTGCACCCTGCCCGCCGCTCGCGTTGCGCATCGTGGCCAGTTCGCCGCCGCGGGGGCGAGCGCGGGCAGGTCGGCCAACGGGCCGCCGTCGGGGTGGAGGTCGCGGGTCGTGCCACAGCGCGCGCCCTGACCGCCGCCGACGGGTTCGATGCGCGGTCGGATCCGGCACCGCGCGCGAGCCGTGGGCACGTCGTCTGCGCGGCTGCCCGCCCGCTGCCCGGGGTGACGCACGCCCCCGGTTGCCTGCGCGGCTCCCGAACGGCGGCCCGCCGCGGGGCCCGGGCGGCGTGGCGCCCGGCGTCTCGGGCGGGCCCTACGGGGGCGCCCGGGCATGGGCGGCGCGCAGGGGACTCCGGCATGAGGCTCCCCGGGCCGCGCGCCCGCGTCGGCGCTGGGACGCGCCGACGCGGGGTTACCGCGGTGGGCGGGCTGCCTGCGGTGACGGGTTTTGTCTGGACCGGAGTTCGGGGAAATCGAGCGGGCGGGGGCGACCCGTGCAACCCTGTCGCTGACGCATATGCACAAGCGTGCTCGCGGTCAGGGGAGGGGGCTCCTATGGGCCCGGCGGGCGGCAGCGATGCCGAGCGGGCGTTCGAACGCGAGGGCCCCGGTGCCATGAGGCGCCGGGGCCCCGCTTCCCCATGTCCCCCCGAAGGGCCCCGGGTCGTACGGGCCGCGCGAACGCGGCCTGCCCGACCCGGGGCCGTAGCGACCCGGAGCCCCGAGCTCCCAGGGTCATCCCCCGCGGACTTCCTTCCCCGAGTAGTCCGCCTCCCGCTAGCTGTCTCCCCTCGGCGGAGGCGGCCAATCCCTGAGCGTGGTCACTCGAATGAGGGGTGTTGCCCGGCACTTGCGGTGCGTTCGAATATGAGTTCGATACTGTGGGGTGGTGGGGGTTGCTCGGGAGAGGGATGGAGGTGCCAGACGACATGGTGCGACGCATCGACGTGACCGGAGCCGGCGGTGTGCGGCTCGCGGCCTGGGAGTTCACGGACCCGCCCAAGGCCGGAGGCCGCGCGGGGGCGCGCGGCGGCCCCGGGGTGCTGCTGCTCCACGGGCTGATGGGCCGCGCCCGCGCACTGGGCGGAGACCGCCCGCTGGCTCGCCACCCGGCACCGGGCCGTCGCCCTCGACCAGCGCGGCCACGGCCGCAGTGAGAAGCCCGCCGAAGGGCCGTTCGACCGCGGTACGTACGTGGACGACGCCGAGGCGGCCATCGAGCAGCTCGAGTTGGGCCCGGTCGCCCTCATCGGCCATTCCATGGGCGCCCTGACGGCCTGGCAGCTCGCCGCCCGCCGCCCCGATCTGGTGCGGGCCCTCGTCATCTGCGATATGCGGGCCTCGGCGCTCGGCGGCGCCTCGCAGCGCGAATGGAGCGACTGGTTCCGGTCCTGGCCGGTGCCGTTCGCGACCCTGGCGGACGTCCGCCGGTGGTTCGGCGAGGACGATCCGCTGCTGGAGCGCCCGAACCCCGCCCGGGGGGACTTCTTCGCCGAGGTCATGGCCGAGCGTTCGGACGGCTGGCGCCCCGTCTTCTCCCGCCGCCAGATGCTGAAGGCCCGCGCGGCCTGGGCGCATGACGCGCACTGGGAGGAGCTGGCCCTGGTGGAGTGCCCCACCCTGGTCGTCCGCGGCCTGGACGGCGAGTTGGGCCGCGCCGAGGCCCAGGAGATGGTCCGCGTCCTCCCCCGCGGTGAGTACGCGGAGGTGCCCGACGCGGGCCACCTGGTCCATTACGACCGGCCGGACGGCTGGCGCCGCGCGGTGGAGCCGTTCCTCGCGGCGGCCCTCCCCGCCCAGCCCGGACCGGTGTAGTCCGGAGTAGTCCAGCGGATCAGCGGACCAGCGGATCAGCGGCGCGCGGGGAACTTCCAGACGAACGGCTTGCCGCCGATCTCGGTCCAGGCGATCTCCAGACGCTTCGCATCCGCCGGGATGAGGAAGGTGTTGCAGAGGGTGTAGCTCTGGCCGTCCTTCCAGTTCTTGATGTCGTCCGAGTCGGCGCAGCCCTTCGGCGCGTCACCGCCGATGACCTTCGCACCGCGCTGCCCGTCCGCGTACACATCCGCGTAGTCGCCAACCCGCGGCCATTCCTTGACGGCGTCACCGGTCATATGGCGGTACGTCACATAGCCGGTCGCGGGGACCTTGCCCTTGGCGTCCTTCGGGTCGGAGACCAGGGCCTTGGCGTCGGCGGCGGTTCCGACGTCGACGCGCCGCGCGGTGATCGAGTAATACGGCTTGACGCCGGTGTCCTCCTTGAATGCCCGTGACGCGGACTGCCCGGGTTTCAGTACGGACTTCGCCGCCTCACTCGCACCCCGCTCACCGTTCTTGTGCGCGCTGAAGCGGGAATGCGGCTTGTTCTTATGGGACGTGGACGTATGGCTCTTTTTCCCAGGAGATCCGCAGGCGGTGAGGGCCAGGGCCAGTACGGCAACGGGCGTAGCGATGCGCAGCCACGTTGTCTTGTTCAGCAAGTCGATCTCCCAGCGTGATCCTTCTCAGATCGATGATCCTAGGCGCTCCAATTCCGTATCCGGGGCGTCAACTGTGTGCGTACTGTGACGGCCTGAGTACGAGTGTGTGGAAGTAGCGGGGCGATGGAGGAGGGCGGGCCGCGGGGTGGTGGATGCCGCCACGGAGGGCGGTGGATGGCCTGATCCGGGCCTCGCCGCGGTACGGACGAAAGTATTCCCCTCCGGAATTCAACCTTCGTGGCGTCAATGGCGTCTACTGGTACGGCGCTTGCGGATTGGCTGCTGCTACGCTCGGCAACGCGCCATCGCGCATTACCACCAGAACTAGGGAAATCACTGATCTCGGGGGGAGATCGCGTGAAACTTAAACATCAAGCGTCGATGGTCGTGCTCTCGGCGGTGCTCATGCTGGGCGGCTCGATCGCGATGGCACCCACGGCATCCGCCGTGGGTTCCTCGGCGTGCCGGTTCAATTCGCCGGACGTCAATTTCAAAGTCGTAACAAGTGGTGCCAGATTCCGTTCCGGGCCCGGAAGCAAGTACCGCGCGAAAGGGACGCTGTACCGGGGAGACTCCTTCCGGTACTTCTGCCGCACCGGCGGTCTGGGCGGATTCATGAAGAGCTGGTCCTACGGAAAGATCCTCAAGCGGACCACCTCGGGCATCAGGCCCGGGACCAGGGGCTGGGTCTACAGCAAGTACCTGGACTAGCAGCCGAAGGCGCCCAGGGACGCGCAGATACGTTCCGTCAAGAGGCGCGGCGTCACGAGGTGAGGGACAAGAGGGGGAAACGGCGTGGGAGCGGGACCTGCCCAATTCCGCTCCCGCGCCGCTCGTTCAGCTCGTGCAGTGGGGCACTCAGCCCTTGCTCACCGCCGCCAGGATCTCCGGCAGCCGCGCCACCGTCCGCGGTGCGGCCAGCCGCAGACCGGTCTCCGCGATCGCCGCGCCGTACACGATGCCCAGCGGCAGCAGCACCCACAGCAGGCTGTGCATCCCGCTCGTGTGCAGCCAGATCGTCAGGCCCAGCAGCGGTGCGCACAGCAGGGCTCCGGCGATCATGCCGCCGAGGAGGCTCATCCACGCGAGCGAACCCTGCCCCGGTGCCACGTTCTTGGAGCTGTCCTGCGGGATGGAGTACGGGCGCAGCACCGAGGCCATCGCGCCGGTCGCCAGCAGCGCGCCGAGCAGGCCGAAGGCGAGCCCGAGCGCTTCGGGGACGGCGGGGAGCTTCTTCAGGAAGGCGGCCGAGCCCACCACCGCCAGGAGCACGTACGGCACCCCGACCAGCGCCACAGCGAACGCCCGTCCGCGCAGCTCCAGATAGGCGTCCCGGGGCGAGGAAATGGTCTGCGCGACCATCCAGAAGGCGGAGGAGTCCTGCCCGAACTGGTTGTACATCTGCATGCCCAGCATCCCGGCGGCCCAGCACGACCAGTAGATGCTGCCGTTGCCCTGGACGGAGGTGATGAACGGCATCAGCAGGCCGACCCCCAGCGAGCTGACCCAGCTGGCCTTGGCCTTGGGGTCGCGTACCGCGTACCGCAGGGTGCGCAGCATGACCGTGCCGGTGCGCCCCGCGGGCAGCAGCAGGCCGAGCGGGCCGCGCTCGGCAGCGGACGGGCCCGCCCCATCGGCGCCCTTCCGGGGCTTCTCCTGCTGGATCGTGGAGCCGTCCGGCGCGGTCATCAGATGCGTGAGGCTGCGCGACCACCACCACATCAGCAGCGCCAGCACGAGCGCGCTCAGGGCGAACTGGGCGGCGGCGATCCCGTACGCGCCCTCGCTCACGCCCTGTACGGCGTCGATCGCCGACGCGGGCGGCACCCAGCGCAGGATGTCCGCGGCGGGCCGCAGCACGCCGAGCCCGCCCTGGCCGGACAGCTTCTGCACGCCCATGTTCACGAACTGCACGCCGATCGCCACGAACAGACCGCTCAGCAGCGCCAGATCGCGGCCCTTGCGGCTGCTCAGCAGCCGGGTGTTGGCGGTCGCGACGGCCCGGGCCAGCGCCACGCACGTCAGCACGGCCAGCACGCCCGCCAGGACGGCCGCCGCAGCGGCCGCCGCCCCGTGCGCGATGGCGATCAGCGATCCCAGCACCAGGGTCAGCGTGAACAGCGGGCCGACGCCGATCAGCGAGGACACCAGCAGCGCGCTGATCAGCGGCCGGGGCCGCAGCGGCAGCATCACCAGGCCGGGTGGGGTCCAGGGTTTCGTCACCGCTGGGGAAGAGAGCGGCATCACGGCCCAGTCCCAGCGCGAGCACCGCGGTGAGCACGGTGACCAGCGCGTCCGCGTCGTCGACCCCGCGCAGCAGCACCAGGCCGAGCAGTTGGAGGGCGGCGAAGAGGACGGTGATGACGAGCGAGGTGATGTACGCGGCGCGGCGGCCCGCGGACTGCCGCAGCCCGTTGCGCATCAGCGACAGCTTCAGCTGGACGAAGACGGGCAGCAGCGAGCCGGTGGGCACCGGCGGGGGAGCGGGCGCCGCGGTGTCGAGCGGGCCCTTGGCGTCGAGGGGGTCGGTGAGCGTCATCGGGCGCCGCCGCCGAGCCAGTCGAGGTTGTCCCCGGAGCCCTGTTCACGGGCGCCCACCAGCTCCAGGAACGCGTTCTGGAGGGACGGCGCGTCGCCCCGTACGTCGGCCAGCGCACCCTGCGCCCGGATCTTGCCGCGCGCCATCACCGCGACCCAGTCGCACAGCGACTCGACCAGCTCCATGACATGGCTGGAGAAGACGACCGTCGCACCGGAGCGGGTGTAGCGCTCCAGTACGCCGCGGATGGTCTGCGCGGAGACCGGGTCGACGCCCTCGAAGGGCTCGTCGAGGAAGAGGACTTCCGGGTTGTGGAGCAGCGCGGCGGCCAGGCCGATCTTCTTCCGCATACCGGTCGAGTAGTCCACGACCAGCTTGTTCTGCGCTCCGGCCAGGTCCAGGACGTCCAGCAGCTGGGTCGCGCGCTTGTCGACCTCGTCGCCGGGCAGCCCGCGCAGCCGCCCGGTGTACGCGAGGAGTTCGCGTCCCGAGAGCCGCTCGAACATCCGCAGCCCCTCCGGCAGCACGCCGATCCGCGCCTTGACCTCGGCCGGGTCCTGCCAGACGTCATGCCCGCCGATCTCGACGGTGCCGGAGTCGGGGCGCAGCAGGCCGGTGATCATCGAGAGGGTCGTGGTCTTGCCCGCGCCGTTGGGGCCGACGAGCCCGATGAACTGCCCGGCGGGCAGTTCGAGATCGATGCCCTGGACGGCGATCTGCTCCCCGTACCGCTTCCACAGACCCCGCACCTGCACGGCTGGCCGCTGATGCGGGGCGGCGGGGTCGGTCGCTGCCTCGGCGGGTGCGTGTACGTCTGCGTCTGCGTGTGCGTCCGGCACTGAAATCCCCGTCTCCCAACATCAGGCTGGTCCGGGGACTGGTTCTTCTGGTCGTGTCCCCGTCCGCGCCCACCATACGGGGGGCCGCTGACGGCGCCCAGGGGCGTCAGGCGCGCCTGGGCGCGTCAATGCCCTGGGAGGAGCGGGTCGCGCGCCCGTGGGGCTCCCGTCCGCCGCGTCCCTGGGGCTCGCGCCCGCGGGTATCGCGTCCCTGGGGCTCGTGTCCGTCGGTTTGGCGTCCGCGGGTCTCCCGGCCGCATGCGTAGGCGAGCGTGCTCACCAGCTCCTCGGCGTCCGGCAGCCAGCGGTTGGCGGCGGTCGGACGGCGGGCCCACTGGGTCGGGCCGTGCCGCCCGACCCGGGTCGGGGGCGCGACCACGTAGTCCCCGTCGCCGCGGGCGGCCAGGTCGACCGAGGAGGGCGGCCAGCCCAGGTTGCGCAGCAGGTCCGGGATCTTCGCGGCGGCGCCGGGGAGCACGAAGAAGAGCATCCTGCGGTCCGGGGTGGAAGTGACCGGGCCGAGGTCGACGTTGCGGCGCTCCATCCGGGCCAGCGCCAGACAGCCCGCCGACTCCGGTACGTCCAGGGCGTCGAAGGTACGGCCGGTCGGCAGCAGGATCGACGCACCCGGGGAGCGGGCCCACATCCGCCGGACCACGACCGGGCTGCCGGTCGCCTGGTTCACCCAGTCCGGGGCGGTCGGATGGGCGCCGGGGGCCGGGCAGTCGGCCTGTCCGCAGGAGCAGTGCTGGAGGCCCTTCACGGTGTCCAGCCAGGCGCCGGCGAGCACGTCCCAGTGCCGTTCCTCCGCGTAGCGCACCGCGGCGTCGAGCAGGCGTTCCCCGCGCTGCTTCGGAATATGTGGTGTTCCTGTCACGTCCATGGTCTCTTCCACGACCAAGACAACTTCCGGCGTCAACAAGGGTTACGGCCGAGGCCACGGACCCGCGCGCATGGCCGCGCCCCGGGCGCGCGGGCAAGGCACACCGGGGCGCATGGGTGCATGACCGGGGGCGCGTATGGGGTTCCGGCTGTGTAAGCGGGTAGCCACCATGCGTGACAGGCGTACGAGGGCGTTTTGGCGCGGCCGTACGCACGTACGTGAACCAAGCGGTCTATGTGGTCAATACGGGCAAGTTCCGCATTCGCCGTATACCTGCGATACCCGCGGGGAACTGATCAACAGGGACGGCATCCGCCGAGAACGCACAGCAGTCACTGGGGGTAAAACCATGGCCGCTAGGCCGCTTGTGGCGCGACAGCCGAACGAACGGCTGCAAGCGCTGATTCAGGAAGCCGCGTGCTCCAATGCCGGTTTGGCCCGCAGGGTCAATATGTGCGGTGCCGAGCACGGTCTCGATCTGCGCTACGACAAGACGTCGGTCGCCCGATGGCTGCGCGGTCAGCAGCCCCGGGGCCGCGCCCCGGGCATCATCGCCGAGGCGCTCGGCCGCAAGCTCGGTCGTACGGTCACGATCGACGAGATCGGCATGGCCAACGGCAAGAACCTGGCGTCGGGCGTGGGACTTCAGTTCTCGCCGACCGTCCTCGGCGCGATAGAGCAGGTCTGCGAGTTGTGGCGCAGCGACGTCGGCCGCCGCGACTTCCTGACCGGTTCGACGGTCGCCGCCTCGGCGCTCGTCGAGCCCAGCCGCGACTGGCTGATCACCGGGGCGGACGCGCAGGTCGCGCGTACCGCCGGGGCCCGGGTCGGCCGCTCCGACGTCGCCGCGGTGCGGGCCACCACGGACGCGCTGGTCGAGCTGGACCACCGGTACGGCAGCGGCCATGTGCGGCCCGTCGTCGTCCACTACCTCAACAGCGTGGTCTCCGGGCTGCTCGCCGGGTCCTACCGGGAGTCGGTCGGACGCGAACTGTTCGCGTCGGTCGCCCGCTTGACCGAGCTGGCCGGGTACATGGCGATCGATACCGGCCAGTCCGGGCTCGCCCAGCGCTATTACATCCAGGCGCTCCGGCTCGCCCAGGCTGCCGGGGACCGGGGTTACGGCGGTTACGTGCTGGCCGCCAGCATGAGCCACCTCGCCGCCCAGCTGGGCAACCCCCGGGAGATCGCGCAGCTGGCCAAGGCCGCGCAGGAAGGCTCGCGCGGCCAGGTGCCGCCGCGAGCCGAGTCGATGTTCCTGGCCGCCGAGGCGCGCGGGCACGCGCTGATGGGGGACGCCCCGGCCTGTCAGCACGCGGCCGGGCGTGCCCTGGACGCGATGGAGCGGGCGATCGGCAGCGGCGGTCCTTCCGGGGACGAGCCGCCGTGGATCCAGCACTTCGATCATGCCTATCTGGCCGACGAACTCGCCCACTGCCACCGCGACCTGGGCCAGGCCGAGCCCGCCCGGCGGCGCGCGGAAGAGGCCCTGGCGGGCCATCCGGAGGGCCGGGTGCGGCGCCGCGCCATCGGGCTGCTGCTGCTGGCCACGGCGCACGTCCAGGGCCGCGAGGTGGAGCAGGCGTGCCACGTCGGCGGCCAGGCGGTGGATCTGCTCCAGACGCTGCGCTCCAACCGGGGCGCGGAGTATCTGGACGACTTCCAGCAGCGGTTGGAGCCGTACCGGGACGAGCCGGTGGTTCGGGAGTTCGGGGCGAGGCTGGAGGTGCAGGCGGCCTGAGCCCCTCCTGACGCCCCTGTGGCCGCCTCCTGGCCGGTCCTTCGCCGGTGACCAGTCTCTCCCTCCTGCGGGCTCATACACCACGCGGGTAACCGGTAGCGTGAGCCGACGATTCGGCAATCGCTCATTCAAGGAGACCCGGGTGACGCAGAGCGGACAGGGGAACGAGCCGCAGCTGCCTGCGGTCCGTGAGGGCGTCGTACTGCCCGCTCAGGGCGACCAGTGGCCCACCACGGAGCCCTCGGAGCCCACGCCGCCCTCGGGACAGCAGCACGGCGCCCCCGCCGGTGGGCAGGCGTGGGGCCAGCCCTGGGGACCCCAGGACGCCCCGCCCGTGCCGTCCGACCCCTCTGCGCCTGCCGCGCCGCCGTCCGCGCCCGCCGGGCCTCCCGCGGGCGCGGGCCCGCTGCCGCCCGAGGGCGCGCCGTACGGTCAGCCGGGGCAGGCGTACGGTACGTCGCAGCCGGGACCGGAGCAGGCGTTCGGGCCGCCGCAGCAGGCGCCTGGGCAGCCGTACGGGCTGCCGCCGGGCTCGGAGCAGCCGTTCGGGTCCCCGAACCAGTCGTTCGGGCCGCCGCAGCCGGGACCGGAGCAGCCGTACGGCCCGCCGCAGCCACGGCCGGACCAGTCCGCCGGGGCGCCGCAGGGTTGGGCGCCGCAGCAGCCGCTGCCGCCGCAGCAGTCACCGCAGCAGCATCAGCCGCCCACGTACGCACAGCCCCAGCCGCCGCAGCAGCCCCAACAGCCGCAGGCGTCACCGCAGCCGCAGGCCCCGCAGCCGCCCGCGTACCAGCAGCCCCACGCGCAGTCACAGCCGCTGCCGGACAGACAACCGCAGCCGGAGCCGTACGCCGGTGCCGCCGACGAGACGCAGATGCTGCCGCCGCAGCCCGCGGGCGACGCCGAGGCGACCCAGTACATACCCCCCGTGCCCGGTGCCGGGCAGGCCGCGCCGCAGCCCCCGCAGCAGCCCTCCGCCAGCGCGCCGCTGCCGCCCGAGAACCAGCCCGCCAAGGCCGAGGCGCCCGGCGAGTCCACCACCCAGCTGCGCACGGTGCGCCCCGGCCGGGGCGCCCACCGGGGCCGCGGGCAGCAGCCCGCCCCCGCTGCCCAGGCGAGTGCCGCCGAGGAGACCGCCGTCCTGCCGAGCCCGGTCCCGCCCGCCGCGCCGCCGCAGCCCGCACCGTCCCGGCGCCGTCGGCAGCAGCAGCAAGAGCAGCAGCCGCCGAAGCCCACCGGCTCCCCCTTCGCGATCCGCCCCGGCCGTCCGGGCGACCGGCCGCCGCCCTCCGAGTTCGACGGGCTGTTCCGGTCCGATGACGGCGCAGCGGGTGCCGGTGCCGGTTCCCCCGGCGAGACGCAGCAGCTGCCGCAGTTCACCGCCCCGGCCCCGGCTGACAGCGGCGGCGGGCACGGAGGACACGGTGGCCGAGGCGCGCGCGCCGGGCGCCGTCGCCGGATGTCGCCCGCCGTGCTCATCGGCATCGTGATAGCGGGTTGCGGGATCGCCGGGCTCGCCGCCGGAGCCGCGCTCAGCGCGGGCGGTGACGACGAGAAGAAGGACGACAACACCACGCTGGGCAGCTCGGAGCCGAGCGCCACCGAGGACGAGCCGACCAAGAAGGCCGATCCCGCGGAGCCGCAGGCGAAGGCGCTGGACGCGCTGCTCAAGGACAGCAACAACAGCCGCTCGGCGGTGATCAACGCCGTGAACAACATCAAGTCCTGCAAGGCCCTGCCCAAGGCCGCCTCGGACCTGCGGACGGCCGCCCGTCAGCGCAACGACCTGGTGACCCGGCTGGGCAAGCTGACCGTCGACAAGCTGCCGAACCAGGCCCAGCTGACCGCGTCGCTGACCAAGGCGTGGAAGTCCTCCGCGCAGGCCGACAACCAGTACGCGGCGTGGGCCGACCAGACCCGCGGCAAGAAGGGCTGTCCCAAGGGGCAGGCCCGCCGGACCGGACGGGTCGGGGCGGCCGAGCGGGCCAGCGGCGAGGCGACCGCGGCCAAGCGGAAGGCGGCCGAGCTGTGGAACCCGCTCGCCGGGAAGTACGGCCTCACCAAGCACGAGGCCACCCAGCTCTGAGCGGAGACGGCCCGGTCCCCACGGTGATCAGTCCCGGGGGCCGTACCGCTCCAGAGTCTTCGCCACGTCGACGAACCCCTTGCGCACCGCGACCAGCCGCCCGTCGCGCACCACCTGGTAGGTGACGTCGGCGTTCACGATGCGCGGGTAGTCCGGCACGTTCAGCGGGTCGTCGTAGCCCCAGCGCAGCGGGGGCGTCAGCCCGCCCGTGTCGACCTTGTGGCCGTGGTCCAGCGCGTTGCGCACGGTGCGCGCGCTGATGCCGTCCGGGTTCAGGGACATCAGTACGGAGCGCAGCGCGGTGTAGGCGATCCAGGTGGTCTGGGTTCCGGCGTCGTCGGGGTCGATGCGGTTGTCGTCGAAGGCGTACTTGTTGATCACCTTCTTCATGGGGCCCCAGCGCGGATCGTCCGGGGCCGGGTACCAGCCCGTGGCGTACGTCCCCTCCAGCGGGCTGCTGCTGCCGCCCGTGCTGTCGATCAGGGACTGCCGGACGCTGCCCATGATGGAGGCGATCCGGACCTTCGGGTGATCCTCCTGGACGCGCCGGAAGGAGTCGAAGAAGGTGCCCGTGCGGTTGCCGAGGGCGGCGGTGACGCAGGAGCTGTCCATCTCCGCGCCCGCGGCGGCGGAGCCCAGGGAGCTGTCGGCGCCGACGTCCGTCAGGGCCGTGGTGGCCTGCGAGCTGTAGTCGCCCGCGCCCTCGGGGGCGCGGATGTCATGGGCGGGCTCGCGGCCCGCGGCCCTGAGACCGGCGTCGAGGAGTTCGGGGAGTTCATCGCCCGCGATGGTGTCGGGGCGTACCAGCGAGACGCGTTCGCAGCGGGAGCCGAGCTGGCGGCCGTTGCCCGCGAGCAGCGCGGCCTGGCCGCCGTTGACCGGGTAGGAGTACGGGCTGTTGAACTCCTCCTGGGTCAGCCCGTAGCCGCCGAGGTACGGGATGCCCGCGACCTCCAGCGGGGAGGTGAAGGAGCGGCCGTGCTGGCTGTACGAGCCGACGACCGCGACGGCCTTCGCCTTGCCCGCCTCCTGTGCGCAGCGCGCGGCCTGGACCGAGTCGTTGCGCTCGTTGCAGGTGATCACCTCGAGCTTGCGGCCGTGGATACCGCCGTTGGCGTTGACCCAGCGGGCGTATGCCTGCGCCATGGCGGGCATTCCCGGCATATTGGTCGCCTTGGTGCCCTCGGGGGCCCATGTCATCACGACGACGGGCTTGTTGTTGTCGGACCCCTTCGCCATCCCTGGCAGCGAGCCGCAGCCGGTCAGCGAGGAGGCGCCGGCTGCGGTGCACAGTGCGGCGACGGCGGCTGTTCGGAGGAGGCGGGGGGAGGGGCGTCGCCGTCGGGTCATGGTATGGGAGCCTGGTGCTCCGGACGGAACACATCCGTTATGCCGGGGAACGCGCGGGTATCGGGAAGGTGAACACCCGGGGGTCGATGCGTCCCCGTGTGTGAAGAACGTACGATCGATCACTGTGCAAGGTTCGGAGAAGTCTTCCCGTCGCGGCCATCGCTCGACCACCATGGGCGGTATGCCTGTCAACGACATGCCGTGGTGGCGCTGGCGTACCAATGTGCGCTCGGGGCTGCACATGCTCTCAGACCCGGTCTTCCAGCAGGAGTGCTGGCTGGCCGGGCAATCCGGATACGGCGACGTCACCGATGCGGTCTACCGGCTGGTCGAGGACACCTGGCTGGACAACTGGTCCGCCGAGAAGTACGTCGGAACGATCTTCCGCGACTCCCAGGAGGCGGCGCTCGTCGATGTCGCCGTGCTGCGGGTCCTGAGGATCCTGCACCAGGTCGGAGCGGACGCCCCGGTCTCGGCGTACATCGAACACCACGCCTGGCCGGAGGCGGTGCGGGCCGCCCGCGACGCCCATGTGCGGCTGGCCACCAACGACGGCGAGGACCCGGATGTGCCGCCCCGCACCCTGGAGGTGCTGTCGATCATGACGCGGGTCGCCTAGCGGCGCCTGGGTCCGGTCCTGCGGCGGTCCTGAGTGGTGTCGCGGGTGTGCGACGCTATGGAGTCATGAGCGAGTCGCATTCTGTTCCCGACCAGTACATCCTCACGCTGTCCTGCCCGGACAAGCAGGGCATCGTGCACGCCGTGTCGAGTTTCCTCTTCATGACCGGCTGCAACATCGAGGACAGCCAGCAGTTCGGGGACCGCGACACGAAGCTCTTCTTCATGCGGGTGCACTTCCGCGCCGTCTCCCCGGTGAAGGTGGAGGACCTGCGGGCGAGCTTCGCGGCGGTCGGGGACTCCTTCGGGATGGACTGGCAGATCCACCGGGCGGACCAGAAGATGCGCGTCGTGCTCATGGTCAGCAAGTTCGGGCACTGCCTGAACGACCTGCTCTTCCGCTCCCGGATCGGCGCGCTCCCGGTGGAGATCGCGGCGGTGGTCTCCAACCACACCGACTTCCAGGAGCTGGTGGGCTCGTACGGGGTCCCCTTCCGGCACATCCCGGTGACCAAGGACACCAAGGCGCAGGCCGAGGCGGAGCTGCTGGAGCTGGTGCGGGCGGAGAACGTCGAGCTGGTGGTGCTGGCCCGCTATATGCAGGTGCTCTCGGACGACCTGTGCAAGCAGCTGTCCGGCCGGATCATCAACATCCACCACTCCTTCCTCCCGAGCTTCAAGGGCGCCAAGCCCGTACCACCAGGCCCATGCGCGCG
>NZ_GG657754.1:5905546-5910755 GCF_000158915.1 Streptomyces himastatinicus ATCC 53653
GCGGCGGCACATGCCCGGCGGCCAGCTGGTAGAACGTCTCCGGATCGAGCGCGATGTGGGCCACCGCCTCCTCCGCGGTGCCCACGGCGGCCGGTGAGTCCAGCGGGATGTACCAGTTGCCGCCGCCGGTGCCCTCGACCTCCAGATGGAGCGTACGGCCCGGGGCGCCCGCCTCGACCAGACGGCGCGGCGGGGCGGCGAGCCCGGCGCGGCGCCGCTGGGCCAGCGCGTCGGGCAGCAGCCGGGCGCACAGGTCGATCATGGCCTTGAGGTGGGCGGAGCCGGGGAGTTCATACGGGTAGTCGACGGCCTCGGCGATGTCCCCGGCGTGCACCCAGCACTCGAAGGCGCGGTCCAGGAACGCGTCGCGGACCGGCAGGGTGAAGTCCCCGAAAGGGACGGAGAGATCCGAGGCCCCGCGCCCGGCGAACGACACCGTACGGACCAGCGCGTGGCCCTGCTCCCGCCACAACTCCCGCAGCAGGGTGGACGGCCCGGTCCCGCCCGCGGCGTCGGGCTCCGCCTGCCAGTACGCCTCCGTACGGGCCGAGAGCGGGCCGGGGGCGTGATCGCCGAGCGGATCGGGCAGCCCGAGGGACGCGGCGACGACTCCGTCCACCACCATCAGGTGCCCGATCACCCCGGCGACGGTGGTGTCCCGGCCGGTGAGCCGATGGCCGTCGTACCACTTGAGCCGCACCGGAGCGCGCCATTCGGCCTCGCCCATGTCCCGCAGCAGCGCGTCCAGCCGGGCGGCCTCCGCGTCGTACGCGGCGGCCCATCCGGGCACCGGTATCCGCGCGGGGCGGCGGCCGAGGCATCCGGCCAGCACGCGGGAGCGGAGCAGCGGGTCGAGGTCGAGGTTGTGCTCGGCGTGCAGCAGCCCCACGGCCTCGCGCAGCCGCAGGGCTTCCTCGGCGCAGGAGGTGCAGTGGTTGAGGTGCGCCTCGACGGCGGCCGTCTCGTCCGGGGAGCAGGCGGTGAGCGCCCAGGCGCCGAGGAGCGACCGCAGGACGTCATGCGAGGGCGGGCGCTGTGGGGCGGTTTGCCGCGGCAACGGAGGCGCCCCGACGGGACCTTCCGGTTCTACCGGACTTTCCGGGCTATTCGGCTCTTCGGGGCTTTCTGCTTCTTCCGGGCCTTCCTGTCCTTCCGGGTTTTCCGGGCCTTCCGGTTCCTCCGGGGATTCCGGTTCGGGCAGCGGCGGGAGGAGACCCGGCCAGCCGCTGGTGTCCTCGGCGGCGTTCCGCGGGGTCGGGATACGGGGCGGCCCGGCCGGTTCGGGCGGGGTGCCCGACGGGTTGCCGGGCCCGTCTCTCCCGTCGCCGGACCCGTCGCCCGAGCCCTCGCCGTACTCGGGGATGTCGCCGGGGTCGTACCGCTCCGGGCCGCCCGCGCCGCTCATAGCGCCCGCCCGTAGCCGGGAGGCGCCATGGTGCGCGGGGGCGGGACGTAAGCCGTGGACAGCAGTTGGAGCCCGAGCCGCAGGCGGCGCCTGGCCTCGTCCTCGGTCACGCCGAGGGCGGCGGCGGCCTGGCGGTAGTCGCGGCGGTCGAAGTAGGCCAGTTCCAGGGCGGCGCGCAGCGGGGCGGGCATGGAGGTGACGATGTAGTCGGCGCGGGCCGCGACGGAGGCGTCGCGGATGCGCTCCTCGACGGCGACCTCATCGCCGCCTTCGCCGCCCTCGCCGTCCTCGGCGGTCTGCGACCGGAGCCGGTGCACCGCCTGGCGGTGGGCGAGCGTGGCGATCCAGGAGCGCAGGGAGCCCTGTTTGGGGTCGTACGCGTCCGGGTTCTCCCAGACGTAGGCGAAGACCTCGCGGGTGATGCGGTCCGCCGCGTCCTCGTCCTCCAGGACGCGATGGGCGAGATGGTGGACGAGGGAGGCGAAGCGGTCGTACAGCTCGCCGAGCGCGGCGGCTTCGCCGCGCGCCAGCCGCTGTTGCATCCTGCGGTCCCAGCGGGGCGGTGCGTCGTTCGCCATGCGGCCCCCATCCCTGTTCGTCGGCCGGGTCTCCTGGCACTATGCCCACCTTCATATCGAATGTAGTGCCGGGGGCTGACACAACGCGCCTCCATGCGGCAAAGTGCGGCACGACGCGGCTGCGGATGGTATTGGGCCGGTCACGGTGCGCAGGAGCGGTGGGACGAAACGCTTCGGCGGGGCATAGTCTCGTTCCTATGGCGTGAGACGGGGGGAGTTTTATGCGGGGCCGGGCGGGCAGCCGCCCTGGAACAGCAAATTCCGGTTAGCTGCGAGCGAAGGGCTTCGAGCGCGTGACGTTGAAGGTGATGGAGGACGGACGGGGGGAGTGGGTCGTCCTACAGGTCTCCGGTGAGATGGACCTCGTGACCTCGCCCGCAGTCCGGCAGCACGTACACGACGCGGTCGCCGAGGGCCGCCACTCACTGGTGCTCGACCTCTCGGAGGTTCGCTTCTGCGATTCCAGCGGTGTCGGCGTCCTGATCGCCGCGCGGCGGTTGATGCGGTCGTGCTCGGGCAAGCTCAGGCTGATTCTCCCGCCCCAGGACGCGGCCCACGGCTCCCATGTGCACCGCGTCCTCGCGGCCCTGGGCGTGCGCCGCCTGTTCGATGTCTATCCCAACCTGATGGTGGCGACGGAACCGGACGACGGCGAACGGAACACCGCCGACTCCCTCTCGGCGTAGCCGCCTGTCTGCTCGGCCGCGTAGCCGCCTGCCGCCGAGCCGCCTGGCCATCCAGCCGTTCCAACCTGTCGGCGGTTCAACCCGAAGCCGGTTGCTGCTCGAAGTCGGCCGTTCCGGCCCCGAGCCGCGGACCTGCCGCCGCCTGGCCGCCCGGCGCGTAGCCGCCCAATTGCCTGGGCGCCCAGCCATCCAGCCGTTCCAGCCCGAAGCCGACCGTTCCGGCCCGACGTCGGCTACTCCTGCCCCCAAGCCGCCTGTTCCGGTTCCGGCCGGTTTCGGGGCGCGGGGTTCGTTCCCCACCCCGCCCCTTCCCGAACCGGGGCAAGCCCCGGACCCCGGACGCCCTTCGGGCGTGGCCTCAAACGCTGGCCGGGCTGGAGAGCTACGACCGCGGTGGCGGGACCTTCGGGAAGTCCGCCAGCACCACGAAGCCCCCCTCCTCCGTCCGCTCTGCCCGCAGCGTGCCGCCCAGCAGCACCGCCCGCTCCCGCAGCCCCACCAGCCCGTGGCCGCCGCCCGGCAGGCCCGGCGCCACCGCGGAGGCGTCCGGCGGGCCGTTCCGGACCTCCACCCGCAGCCCCCGCCCCTCGGCGGCCGCCTCCGTGACCCGTACCGTCACCCGCGCCCCCGGCGCGTGCTTGCGCACATTGGTCAACGCCTCCTGCACGATGCGGAACGCGGCCCGCTCCACCGCCTCCGGCCGACCGGCACGCCGTGCGTCGTCGGCCTCCTCGTACGCCACGTCCAGCGCGCTCAACTCGATCAGCCGCGGCAGATCCGCCAGCCGGGGCTGCGGGGTGAGCTGTTCCAGGTCGCCGCCCGCCGCGCGCAGGATGCCGACCATGTGGCGCAGTTCGTCCAGCGTCCGTACGGACAGCTCGCGGATCGTGCGCGCGCCCTCCCGCGCCTGTGCGTCGTCCGCGCTGATCTGCACCGCCCCGGCCTGGAGGCTGATCAGGCTGACCTGGTGGGCGACGACATCGTGCATCTCGCGGGCGAGCCGGGCGCGTTCGGTGCTCAGCACCTGCTCGGCTATCAGCTCGTCGGCGCGGCGGCGGCTGCGGGTCAGGTCGTCGAGGCGGGCGGCTAGTTCGCCCCGGGTGCGCACCAGCAGGCCCAGGGCGATGGGGCCGACGGAGGTGATGCACGCGTCGATGAGCGTGAGCGTGTTCTCGCGGTACGCGGTCGGCTCGAAGTCGGAAACCGGCCACGGGACGAAGTGCGCGGCGGCCAGCAGCAGCGCCGAGACGCCGAGCAGCCGTGGGCCGGGGCGGCGTTCGGCCACCGTATAGAGCGCGATCATCGGCGCGAACCAGATGTAGCCGATGAGGATGCCCGGCAGGGTGACCAGGAAGACCGGCGCCGGGAAGCGGCGGCGCAGCAGCAGGGCGGCCGCCGCGACCAGGGAGACGTTCAGCTCCAGGCCGAGGGTGACGCCGTTGACGAGCAGGGCGTCGGCCACGGCGAACACCACGGGACCCAGCAGCGGCCCCCACCGCTGCACCCACCCCGGCAGCCTCCGCCGCCAGGCCGCGGGCGAGGCGGGGGAGGCGGGCGAGGCGGGGGAGACCGCGGTCACCGGGGCCCGCCCGCCCCCGGGCGGCTGGTGATCAGCCCGGCCCGGTCGGCGACGATCGCGGCCTGCACCCGGTTCAGCCCGCCCAGTTTGCCGAGCACCGCCCGCACATGGTCCTTGACGGTGCTGGGCGCGAGCCCCATCCGCTCGGCGATCTGCGGGTTGGCCAGCCCCTCGCCCAGCAGCGCGAGCACCTCGCGTTCGCGCGGGGTGAGGGCGTCGACGGCACTGGCGGCGGTCGCCTCGGCCTCGGCGGCGAGATAGCCGCCGATGACGGCCCCGGTGACGCCCGGGTCGAGGACGCTGCCGCCCTGGGCGAGGGTGCGTACGGCGCGGACGAGTTGTTCCGGGTCGGTGTCCTTGAGGAGGAATCCGGCCGCCCCGGCACGCAGCGCGGCGGTCAGGTACTCCTGGGCGTCGAAGGTGGTCAGCATGGCGACGACGGGGGAGCGGGGCGCGGCCCGCAACTGCCCGAGTACGGTGAGCCCGTCGGCGTCGGGCATGCGGATGTCGAGGAGCACCACGTCGGCGTCGCTGCCGAGTACGGTCTCGACGGCCGTTCCGCCGGAACAGTCGGCGACCACTTCGATGTCCGGGGCTGTGCCCAGGATCAGCCGCAGGCCGGATCGTACGAGCGCCTCGTCGTCGACCACCGCAACACGGATCACCGGCCGCTCCCTCCCGTAGCTGTCATGCGCATTGTTCGCACAGCCTGCCGCATCGGCGCACCAATATGGAGTGGTCTCCTCCGCCCTGTTGGGGGGATCACCCCTCCGATCGGCGGGGGGCGAGGGAAGACCAGGGACGGATGTCCACCGCGTCCGCGGCCGGGCACAGTGGATCACATGCCGCACCACTCCGCGGGGTACACCCGACCCCTCGCCCCCTCAGCGCGTCTTACGGCCTCTCGGCGCGCCGTGACCGCGAGTGGCCGAAACCGGTCGCGGTACGGGGCTGCCAGCGG
>NZ_GG657754.1:5910948-5930879 GCF_000158915.1 Streptomyces himastatinicus ATCC 53653
CCCGATGGGCGGTTCGGGGGGACGGACCCAGCGTGGTGGTGCCCGGTGCGGCCCGGGGGCCGAGGCCCGTACGGTACGCGTCCATCGCGGCCTCCAACCGCCCCTCGCGCCGCAGCAGATCGCCCAGCAACCGGCACAGGTCGGCCAGGTCACCGGCGGCGCCGGTGCGTTCCAGCAGCGACAGCGCCGCGCATAGTGCTCCTCCGCCCCCTCCGCGTCGCCGCGCTCGTCGGCTATCAGCCCGAGCAGCCGGTGGGCGCCGCCCGCATGGACCGCGCCGCGCTCCGCGGTGAGTTCGACCGCTTCCTGGGAGGTTCCGTGATCGCCATCGCCATCGCCATCGCCTTCGCCTTCGCCTTCGCCTTCGCCGTCGCCGGATCTCGTCAGCAGGGGCCGCAGCAGCGCCTCCGCTTCGGCGGTGCGGCGGCGCCGCCGCAGCACGTCGGCCAGTTCCACTTCCACCTGCATGGTGAACAGCGCGGCCCGTTTGGACGCCAGCATGTCGCGGGCGATGCGCAGTTCGCTCTCCGCGCGCTCCAAGTCGCCGTCCTGCGCGTGGACGTAGCCGCGCATCCAGTGGCAGTGCGCCAGGTCGGTGCGCAGCCGCAGCTGTTCGTACAGCTCCTGCGCCTTGGCCAGCGACGCGTCGGCCTCCGCGGTGCGGCCCTCCGCTATCAGGGTGCGGGCCACCCCGCGGTGCATCTGGGCGACCAGTTCCGGGTTGTCCACACTGGGCGCCAGCGCGAGCGAGAGTTCGGCGGCGCGCACCGCACGGGCGTGCGCCCCCATGTCCATGTACGGGGCGATGGAGGCGGTGTAGAGCAGCAGCAGGGCGTTCGGGTCGTGCAGCCCGGAGGCGTTCAGCTCGTCGATGGCGCTCTCCAGCAGATAGCAGGAGTAGCGCAGTTCGCCCGCCAGCAGATGGGCCACGGCGCGGCCGCGGATCGCGGGGACGCGGCGCGGCAGCGGTTCGTCGGCGAGCAGCTTCTCGGCGGCCTCGAAGTGGTCGCGGGCGGTGGTCAGTTCGCCGGTCTCCATGGCGCAGTCGCCGCGCCCCAGCAGCGCCGCGGCCCGCTCGTCGGGGAAGCCGAGCCGGTCGGCCTCGGCGGCCAGCGCCGCGAAGCGGGCGGCCGCGTCCTCGGTGTCGCCGGTGGCCAGCGTCCGCCGGGCGTCGGTGAGTCCGGCGCGCAGCCGGGTCGCGTCCTGCGGGGAACGGCCGGTGGCCAGCTCCTCGTACGTGACGCCGAGGCGGTCGGCGAGGTGGCGCAGGGCGACCTCGGAGGGGCGGACCTTCCCGGATTCCAGCGTCGAGACGTATGCCGCGGTGTACGCCGGTTCGGCCAGCTGCCGCTGGGTGAATCCGCGTTCCGTGCGCAGCCTGAGCACCCGGCGCCCGATCTCCGCCGTACCCGCCGCCCCCGTCGCCCGACCGTCTCCGGCGCTCTTTTCGGCCACCGTGCCCTCTTCTCCCCGGCGGTTAACTTAAGCGCCGAGCTAAGTCCATTTATGTGAGGATTAAAAAGATGCAGCAGGCGATGGATACAGCACCGGAAGGGCCGGGCGCCACGGCGACCGTCCGTCAGCCGGGACTGCTCCTCACCGACCACCATTTCGACGTACCGCTCGACCATAAGGCTCCTGAAGGGATGCGGATCCGGCTTTACGGTCGAGAGGTTGTCGCCGCGGACACTTCGGAAGCCGAGCGCGAGCGGCTGCCGTGGCTGCTCTACCTCCAGGGCGGGCCCGGTTTCGGCGCCGACCGCCCGGTGGGCCGCTCCGGCTGGCTCGACCGCGCGCTCGACGAATACCGGGTGCTCCTCCTCGACCAGCGCGGCACCGGCCGCTCCACGCCCGCCACCCGCCAGACCCTGCCGCTGCGCGGCACTCCCGAGCAGCAGGCCGACTACCTGGCCCACTTCCGGGCCGACGCCATCGTCCGCGACTGCGAGCTGATCCGGACCCGGCTGACCGGCGGCCGCCCCTGGACCGTCCTCGGCCAGAGCTTCGGCGGCTTCTGCGCCGTCACCTACCTGTCGTACGCGCCCGAAGGGCTCGACACGGTGCTCATCACCGGCGGGCTGCCCGGGCTCGGCACCGGCGCGGACGAGGTGTACCGGGCCGCCTATCCGCGGATGGAACGCAAGACCCTCGCCCACTACGACCGTTACCCCGGCGACGCCGACACCGTCCGCCGCGTCGTCCGTCACCTCGCCGCCCACGACGAGGTGCTGCCGGAGGGCACCCGGCTGACCCCGGAGGCGTTCCAGCAGGTCGGCATCCTGCTCGGCACCTGCGACGGATCGCACCGCCTCCACCACCTCCTGGAGGACGCCTTCGTGGAGACCGTTTCCGGACCGCGCCTCGCCGACGCGTTCGCCGAGCAGGTCGCCGCCGTGCTCTCCCGCGCCGGAAGCCCCCTGTACACCCTGCTCCACGAGTCCGTCTACGCCCAGGACGACCGCGCCACCGCCTGGTCCGCGCACCGCGTACGGGAGGCGTTCCCGCGCTTCGACGCCGTACGGGCGGTCGCCGAGGACCGTCCTGTCCTGTTGACGGGAGAAACCGTCCACCCCTGGATGCTGGAGACCCACGCCGCGCTGCGCCCGCTGCGCCGCACCGCCGAACTGCTCGCCGAACGCACCGGCTGGGGCCCGCTGTACGACCCGGAGCGGCTCGCCCGCAACACCGTCCCGGTGGCCGCCGCGATCTACCACGACGATCTGTACGTGGACACCGCGCACGCGCTGGCCACCGCCCGCGCGATCCGGGGGCTGCGGACCTGGGTGACGGACGAGTTCGAGCACGACGGGGTACGGGCGGGCGGCCGCCGGGTCATGGACCGGTTGCTGGCGCTCGCCCGGGACACAGCGACGTGAGGACGTGACGGAGCGTCACCTCGGCGTGGGCGGTGAGCCCGCATATAGGGCCCGATGGTCGATTTCTTTAGCGATTTCCCTAGTTCCCGTTGCTTGGGACTTCCTTTGGCCTTAGGTTGAGCCGCGAATTAATCGTGTTTAACAGGCCGCTTACGGAGCACACGTCGGGAGCCCCCGTGCGCAGAGGGATATGGCGACGCCGCCACAGACCCTTACGCTCCGCTGTCCTCGCCGGAGGTGTGGCGCTGACAGCGGCGTTCGCCGCGGCCATGAGCGCCGCCGCGACCGCCGCGTCCGCCGCTCCTTCGGTGTCTGCCGCCGCTCCTTCGGCGTCCGCCCCTTCGGTGTCCGCCGCTTCCGGGCGGGCCGAGCGCACCCATGAGGTGGAGTACTTCACCGGCCCCGGCGCCCACCCCCGGCACACCGAGGTCCCGGCCGCCACCCCCGCCCGGCTCACCCGCGGCGACCGCGCGCTCTCCGCCGCCGAAACGGCCGCCGACGGCGACGTCGGCTCCGTCATCGAGAACGGCCCGACGGCCGACAAGGTCGACGTCGTCTTCGTAGGCGACGGCTACACCGCCGCCCAGCAGGACGACTTCCACGCCGATGTGCGCTCCAAATGGGCGCAGATCTCCGCCGTCGAGCCGTACGCCGCCTACCGGAACCTCTTCAACGTCTGGTCCGTGGACGCCGTCTCCAACCAGTCCGGCGTCTCCGGCGACCCGTCCAAGGGCGTCGTCAAGGACACCGCCCTCGACTCCTACTTCTGGTGCGACGGCACCGAGCGGCTGCTGTGCGTCGACACCGGCAAGGTCGCGTCGTACGCCGCGAAGGCGCCGGAGGCCGACCTGGTGGTCGTGCTGTCCAACTCCGCCAAGTACGGCGGCGCGGGCTACGCGATCAGCTCCGGCGCCGGCTACGACGGCATCGCCACCGCCTCCTCCGACCACCCCGACTCCGACCAGGTCGCCGTCCACGAGACGGGCCACTCGCTCGGCGGCCTCGCCGACGAGTACGTGTACGCCCCGAACGGCACCTACACCGGCGCCGAACCCGAGGAGTCCAACGCCACCAAGCTGAGCGCCGCGCAGCTCACCGCGGAGAAGCGGAAGTGGTACCGCTGGATCGGCCAGACCTCACCGGACGGCGGCACGGTCGGCGCGTACGAGGGCAGCCGCTACTACCCCAAGGGGCTCAACCGCCCCACCGAGAACTCGATCATGCGCACGCTCGGCCGCAAGTACAGCCTCCCCGGGCGCGAGGCGATGATCGCGGGCTTCTACCGTCACGCCAGCGTGCTCAGCAGCCGCACCCGCACCAGTGCCCCGGTCGCCCGGGCGGCGAGCCTCAAGGTGAGCGTGTCGAAGGCCGCCTCGCTGAAGTGGTACGTGGACGGGGCCGAAGTCACCGCGGCCCGCGGCAAGAAGACCGTCACCCCGGCGTCGCTCGGCGTCCCGTCCGACGGCAGGCACCACACCGTCATGGCCAAGGCCGTGGACACCACCCGCGCGGTGAAGGACCCCGCGCTGCGCAAGCTGCTGACGGACTCCCGCACCTGGAAGATCCCCGCCACCAGCTGACGGCCGCCGCCCCCTGAACCGCCGCCCCGTGGACCCCCGCCGCGGGGCGGCTTCATGTGGTCTGTTCGTCGATGCGGGGCGGCCGCGGTCCGCCCCTGTAACATCGGCACGCTCCACGATCCCCGATCCGCACCCTCCGCTCAATCGCCCCCAAGGGCGAGCGCGCACGCTCGCGTTCCCCCGGCGCGCGGCTCATCCCACAAGGCGCCGGAGGCGCCTACCGGGGGGACGTGCCGCCGAAGCCGTGAGGCAAGATGAGCCCATGGGTAACTCCGGGGGAATCACCGGCCTGCTGGCCGGGCGTTATCGGCTGGTCTCGCGGCTCGGCCGCGGAGGCATGGGCACGGTCTGGCGGGCCGTCGACGAACTGCTGGGCCGCGATGTCGCGGTCAAGGAACTCCACGTGGACGAGGGCTCCGGGCCCGACAACCGGCTACGGGGCGAACGCGCGCTGCGCGAGGCCCGTACGGTCGCGCAGATCAAGCACCCCAACGTGATCGTCCTCCACGACGTCGTGGAGCAGGACGACCATCCGTGGATCGTCATGGAGCTGGTCGACGGCGCCTCGCTCGCCGACCGCCTGGGCGCGCAGGGCCCGCTCGCCCCGCACGAGGCGGGCCGGGTGGCTGCGGCGCTGCTGGACGCGCTGTGGGTGGCGCATGCGCGCGGGGTGCTGCACCGGGACATCAAACCGGCGAACGTGCTGGTCGAGGCGGGCACCGAGCGGGTCGTGCTGACGGACTTCGGAATCGCGCAGGTCGACGGGGCGACGACGCTCACCGAGACCGGTGCGTTCGTGGGCTCGCCGGAGTACACCGCGCCGGAGCGGATGTCGGGGCGCCGTACCGGGCCCGAGTCGGATCTGTGGTCGCTCGGCGTGCTGCTGTGCACGCTGGTCGGCGGCGCGTCGCCGTTCCACCGGGACTCCGTGGCGGGGGTGCTGCACGCCGTCGTCTACGAGGACATCCACATACCCGAGGCCGCCGGTCCGCTGCGGCCGCTCATCGAGGGGCTGCTGCGGCGCGACATCGAGACGCGGCTGACCGCCGACGAGGCGACGCGGACGCTGCGCACGTACCTGGGCTCGGGGGACACCTCCGGGTTCCGCGTGGAGCGCACCCCGACGCAGTCGGGCACGCCGCTCGCGCCCCCGGCGGGCACCCAGGGCGCCCCGGTCGCCCCGACCGTCCCCACCAAGCGGTCCCCCAGGCGCCGTACGGTGCTGATGGCCGTCGCCGCGGTCGTGGCCCTCGCCGGGCTGGGCGCGGGCACGATGGCGCTGATGGACGACGGCGGCAAGGGCACGACGGCCCATGACGGCGGTGCGTCGCAGGTCGCGGAGAAGGAAACCGGCAAGGACACGAACGCGGAGCCGGCCGCGCGGGAATCGGACCGGACGACGGACTCTCCGAAGGCATCGAAGGACCCGAAGGCGTCCACCGGTCCTACGGCGTCCACGTCCCCCGAGCCGGGCGCGAGCCCGTCGGGCGGGGTGCCCGAGGGGTACGAGCTGGTCCATGACCCGGCCGGGTTCTCGCTCGCCGTGCCGAAGGGCTTCGCCCGCCAGGACAAGTCGCCCCGGGTCTACTACAACTCGCCCGGCCTGGAGTTCCGCATCGGCATCCACCCCCAGGAGCCGGACCCGAGGGGCCCGCTGGCGGTGAGCCGGGAGGCGGACGCCCAGGGGCCGAGCGACTACCAGGGCTACCGCAACGGGCAGGTCATCCAGACCACGCAGAACGGGCATCCGGCGGCGCTGTGGGCGTTCGTCTGGGACGGTTCGGCCGACGACGGCGGCTCGCGGCAGACCTTCGATCTGAGCTGGAACGAGGGCGGCAAGATGTATGACCTGTGGCTTTCTGTCCCGGTGGAGAAGAAGGTCGAGGGGAAACGTTACTTCGATACGGCCGTCGCCACGTTCACCCGCACCGGCGGCTAGCCCACCCCCAGCGCTGACCCCGGTCGCAACGGCTTTGTCACGAGCCGTCCCCGCAGCCCACCGGCGGGTGGCGGTGTTCACCGCCGACCGGGTAATGATTTGCGCATGACGAACGACGGGGGACGGGCGAACGAGCCCAACAGCTACGATCTGCGGCCGCCGCAGCAGCAGGCACCGCCGCAGGCGGTGCCGCCCGCGCCCGCGCCGCCGCGACAGGCGGCGGGGCCCGGTGCGTACGAGCCCACGCAGGCTTCCGGGCAGCGCCCCGCTGCCGCACCGTACGATCCGCGCTCGGCCGCTCACGGCGCGCACCACAACCCCGATTCGGGGCGGCTCGTCGGCGGCCGCTACCGGCTCCTCGGGCGCCTCGGCCACGGCGGCATGGGCACCGTCTGGAAGGCGCACGACCAGATCGTGGACCGCGAGGTCGCGGTCAAGGAGCCGCGTGTGCCCGACCATCTGCCGGACCGCGAGCGGCAGACCGTCTACCAGCGGATGGAGCGCGAGGCGCGCGCCGCGGCCCGGATCGACCACCCCTCCGTCGTCACCGTCCACGACGTGGTGGTCGAGGACGGCCGCCCCTGGATCGTCATGGAGCTGGTGCGCGGCGATTCGCTGGCCGACCGGCTGGCGGAGGGCACGCTCGATCCGCGCGAGGCGGCCCGGATCGGGCTCGCCGTGCTGGGCGCGCTGTCGGCCGCGCACGAGGCGGGTGTGCTGCACCGTGACGTCAAGCCGGACAACGTGCTGCTCGGCCGGGGCGACCGGGTGGTCCTCACCGACTTCGGCATCGCCCAGGTCGAGGGCGAGCAGGGGCTGACCGAGACCGGCGGCTTCGTGGGCTCGCCCGAATTCATCTCGCCCGAGCGGGTGCTGGGGCAGCGGCCGGGCCCGGCGTCGGACCTGTGGTCGCTGGGCGTCGTGCTGTACGCGGCGGTCGAGGGCATGTCCCCGTTCCGCCGTTCGCACACCCCCGCGACCCTCCAGGCCGTGCTGTCGGCCGAACCGCAGCGGCCCGCGCGGGGCCCGGACGCGCTCGGCTCCATCACCATGCGGCTGCTGCTCAAGGATCCGGCCATGCGTCCGTCGGCGGCCGAGACGCGGGAGGCGCTGGAGTCGGTCGTACGGCCGGTGCAGCAGTCGCTTCCGACGGTCCCCCTCACGCCGAGGGCGGGCGGATACGGCGGCAGCCAGGCGGCGCAGGGCGGCGCGGCGCCGGGCAGCGCGGCGGCGCAGGGCGGCAGCCGTTTCGTACCGCCGATCCTGCACAAGAACCGCAAGGCGCAGTTCGGTCTGGGCGCCGCCCTCGTGGTGATCGCGTCCGTGTTCGTGCTGGTCTTCGCCCAGCCGTTCGCGAGCGAGAGCCCCCTGCCGTCCGGCTGGACGGTCCGCGAGGAGCGTGATGTGGTGGCCGCCTCGCTGGCGGTGCCGAGCGCGTACAAGCGGATACAGGACGACAGCGACGAGAACGCGCCGAGCGTCACCTTCGACGACCCCAGCGGCGTCTTCACCATCACCCTCACCAGGCTGGTGTCCGACCCGGAGCGGAAGATCACGGACGCGGCGGGCGTGGCCGGGGAGACCGTCGCGTACTACAAGAGCGGTGCCCTCTCGACCATGGACGAGGCGAGCAGCGGCAGGGCGAAGGCGACGCGGCAGCAGGGCGAACCGGCGAAGGACCTGAACACCACCTACTACGCGCCCGGCACCACCAGCGACGAGAACCGCATCCTCTATCTGAACCGCGATCACATCTACGTCAGCGACGATCACGTCGCCTGGCAGCTGACCGTGACGATGCCCGCCAGGGGAGACGCCCGGGCGACCGGGGACGAGCTGTACGAGGACGTCGTGAAGAACCTGAAGATCGAGGGCATCTGAACGTCGCCCACAAATAGTTACCGCCGGGTACCCAAATCCCCCGGCCGGGGCCTACGCTCGCCCCCATGACCGACTCGCAGGACAGCGCACAGGACGCACAGGACCAGGTAATACCGTCGCCCGCCGACGGAAACCCGGTCGCCGCCCAGGGCACCCGGACCGCCGCCGACGTCGTCACCCCCGAGCTGGTCGCGCGGCTCGCCCGGGGCATCGTGGGCAGCGGCAGCACCGTCAACCACACCCCGTTCACCGGGGAGGTCCTGGCCTCCGGGCTGCCCGAGTCCACCCCCGAGGACGTCGCCACCGCCTTCGAGCAGGCCCGCGCGGCCCAGCGCGCCTGGGCCGCGACCCCGGTGCGCACCCGCGCCGCCATCTTCCTGCGCTTCCACGACCTGCTGCTGCGCCGCCAGTCGGAGGTCCTGGACCTCATCCAGCTGGAGACCGGCAAGACCCGGCTGCACGCCCATGAGGAGATCCAGGGCGTCGTCCTGGCCGCCCGCCACTACGGCCGCAAGGCGCACAGCTATCTGCGTCCCAAGTCCCATGTGGGCGTCGTCCCCACGCTCACCAAGGTCACCGAGCTGCGCCAGCCGCGCGGCGTCGTCGGCCAGATCGTGCCGTGGAACTACCCGCTGGAGCTGTCGGTCGGGGACGCGATACCCGCCTTCGTCGCGGGCAACGCGGTCGTCATGAAGCCGGACACCGAGACCGTGCTGACCGCCCTGTGGGCGCGCGAACTGATGCTGGAGGCCGGAATGCCTCCCGGGGTGTGGCAGATCGTGGTCGGGGACGGCCCGGTGGTCGGCCCGGCCGTGGTCGAGCACGCCGACTACGTCTCGTTCACCGGCTCCACCCGCACCGGCCGCGGCGTGGCCCAGGCCGCCGCCGCCCGCCTGGTGGGCTGCTCGCTCGAACTCGGCGGCAAGAACGCCATGCTGGTGCTGCGCGACGCCGACCTCGACCGGGCGGCCGAGGGCGCGGTCCGCGCGTGCTTCGCCTCCGCGGGGCAGCTGTGCATCTCCATCGAGCGGCTGTACGTCCACGAGTCGGTCGCCGATGACTTCATCGAGCGGTTCGCGGCCCGTACGAAGGCCATGCGGCTCGGCTCGGCCCTCGCCTACGGCGCCGAGATGGGCTCCCTCGTCTCCGACCGCCAACTGGAAACCGTCACCCGCCATGTGGAAGAGGCCGTCGCCAAGGGCGCCACGGTCGTCGCGGGCGGCCGCCCCCGCCCGGACATCGGCCCGTACTTCTACGAGCCGACGATCCTGGACGGCGTGGAGGCGCCGATGGCGGTGTGCACCGAGGAGACCTTCGGCCCGGTGGTGTCCATCTACCGCTTCTCCGACGAGGACGAGGCGGTCGGCCTCGCCAACGCCACCCCGTACGGCCTGAACGGCAGCGTCTGGTCCCAGGACGGCCGGCGCGCCCGCGCGGTCGCCGCCCGGCTGCGCGCGGGCACCGTCAACGTCAACGAGGCGTACGCCGCCGCGTACGGCAGCGTCGCGTCCCCGATGGGCGGCATGGGCGACTCCGGTCTCGGCCGCCGCCACGGCTCGGAGGGCATCCTCAAGTACACCGAGGCGCAGACGGTCGCCCAGCAGCGGCTGATGCCGCTCGGCCCGTCCTTCGGCCTGACGGACGAGAAGTACGCGGAGTTCATGAGCCGCAGCCTGCGCGCGATGAAGGCACTGCGGCTGCGCTGACCGGTACGCATCGAACGGGAGGTACCCGGTGTCAGGGGACAAGCGCGCCGAAGAGGCTGCCGATGACACGTACGACTACGACGTCATCGTCGTCGGTTCGGGTTTCGGAGGAGCCGTCTCGGCCCTCCGGCTGACGGAGAAGGGCTACCGGGTCGGCGTCCTGGAGGCGGGCCGCCGCTTCACGCCCGAGACCCTGCCCAAGAACTCCTGGGACCTCCGCAACTACCTCTGGGCCCCGGCCCTCGGCCTCTTCGGCATCCAGCGCATCCATCTCCTCGGCAAGGTGATGGTGCTGGCGGGCGCCGGGGTCGGGGGCGGTTCGCTCAACTACGCCAACACGCTGTACGTACCGCCCGAGCCGTTCTTCCGGGACCCGCAGTGGGGCGGCATCACCGACTGGCAGGAGGAGCTGAAGCCGTACTACGACCAGGCGCGGCGGATGCTCGGCGCCCGGCTCAACCGGACGATGACCCCCTCCGACGTCCATCTCAAGGCGGCCGCCGAGAAGATGGGCGTGGGCGATACGTTCCACATGGCGCCCGTCGGCGTCTTCTTCGGCGACGGCGAGGACTCCGACGGATCGACGAAGGCCGCGCCGGGGGAGGTCGTCCCGGATCCGTACTTCGGCGGCGCGGGCCCGGACCGCCGGGCGTGCACCCAGTGCGGGGAGTGCATGACCGGCTGCCGCCGCGGCGCCAAGAACACCCTCAACGAGAACTACCTCTACCTCGCCGAGCGGGCCGGTGCCGTCATCCACCCCATGACGACCGTGGTCGCCCTGTGCGACGCCCCGGACGGCGGCTACCACGTCACCACCGTCCCGACCGCGAACCGCCGCAAGGGCAAGCCGAAGACGCTGCGCGCGCGGTACGTCGTCCTCGCCGCCGGTACGTACGGCACCCAGACCCTGCTGCACACCATGCGCGACCGGGGCCTGCTGCCGCGGCTGTCGGACCGGCTCGGGATGCTCACCCGCACCAACTCCGAGGCCCTGGTCGGCGCCCAGACCACCGACCGCCGCTACCGCGCCCGGCGCGGGGAGCGGCCCGACTTCAGCCGTGGCGTCGCGATCACCTCGTCCGTCCACCCGGACGAGAACACCCACATCGAGCCCGTCCGCTACGGCAAGGGCTCCAACGCGATGGGCATGATGTCCGTCCTCCAGATCCCGGAGGGCCGCGGCCCGAGCTGGCTGCGCTTCCTCGTGGCCAACCTCCGCCATCCGACGCTCGCGGCGCGCTCCCTGTCCAACCGGCGCTGGTCCGAGCGCACCATCATCGGCCTGGTCATGCAGACCCACGACAACTCGCTGACCACGTACCGCAAGTCGAAGGGCCTGGGCAAGGGGCTGCTGACCGCCCGCCAGGGCCACGGCACGCCCAACCCGGACCACATCCCCGAGGGCGCGGCGGCGGCCCGCCACCTCGCCGAGTCGATCAACGGCTTCCCGGGCAGCAACGTCGGCGAGCTGATGGGCACCCCGCTGACCGCCCACTTCCTGGGCGGCTGCCCGATCGGGGCGACGGCGGAGGAGGGCGTGATCGACCCGTACCACCGGCTGTACGGACACCCGGGGATCAGCGTGGTGGACGGCGCCGCGGTCTCGGCCAACCTGGGCGTGAATCCCTCGTTGACGATCACGGCACAGGCGGAACGGGCGATGTCCCTATGGCCCAACAAGGGCGAGAAGGACCCGCGCCCAGCCCAGAACGAGCCCTACGTAAGAGTGCCCCCGACGCCCCCCACAACCCCCGCAGTCCCAAGAACGGCCTACGCCGCCCTGCGGGTTGTGGGCAATCGTCCCGCGGGGCGGGACGGGTGGGCACAACCCACCCACGGACCCGCACCCAACAACGAACCCCCAGGGGCAACGCCGTAGGGCCACCCCGCTAAGGGGTGACCCTACGACCGACTCACGCTCAAGCCGTACGGCGCCGCCGTACAACGAACACGGCCCCGCCACCCACAGCCATGGCCACCCCACCGATGAGCCCGATCATCGGCAGCGCGGACGACGACCCGGTCTCGGCAAGCTTCCCGGACACGGGCAGCTCGCTCAGGTCCTTGCCACCACCCTGCGGCACAGGCCGGTTCCCCTTGTCCCCCGGCTTGCCCTCGGCCTCGTCGATCGGCCCCGGCTTGCTGCCCGAGACCAGGACGTCGAACTCGTACTCCGTGGCCTCGGAGTAACCGCAGACGTCGTCCTCGTTGTGGTACGCGCCGATCGCGAAGCCGAAGCCGTAGCTGCCCGGGGTCTTGGCGTCGACCTTCAGCCGCAGCTTGGCGTCGGCGTACTCACCGGGCTTCAGCTCGCCGATCGAGCCGAAGTACCCCGCCTCGTCGCCGACGGACTTCCAGCTGCCGCTGTCCTCGTCGTACGCCTGCACGGTGAGCAGCTTGGAGACGTCCTCCAGCTCGTCCTTGCTGATGGCGTACATCTGCACGTACGCGTCCACCGACTTCATCGCCTTGTCGGAGGTGTTGGTGGTGCGGAAGGTGAACGGCACCCAGCCGGAACCGGCCACGACCTTGCTGGGCAGCCCGCGCAGCTCGGTGGTGATGGCGGCCTCCTCGGACGCCTCCTCGCAGGTCGGGTCGGTCGGCGGGTCCGTGGGCTCGGTGGGTCCGACGGTCGGCTCGTCGGTGGGCTCGTTCGTGGGCTCATCGGTCGGCTCGTCGGTCGGCTCATCCGTGGGCTCATCGGTCGGCTCGGCCGTGGGCTCGTCGGAGGGCTCACCGGACGGCCCGCCAGTGGGCCCGTCGGTGGGCTCCGCCGTCGGCTCGTCGGTCGGCGGGATCGACGGCTCGTCACTCGGCTCGTCGCCCGGCTCGCTGATCGTCGGGGTGGGCGTCGGGTCGGACTCGGCGAAGGCGGCGGGCGCGGCGAGCAACGCGGCGGGGGCTATGGCGGCCGTAGCTACGGCGGCCACCAGCGTGCGGCGAATCTTCATGAAGACCTCTTCTGGAAGGCCGTCGCGGTGGGGCGCGGAATGGCCGTGCGTTCGGTTTGCACGTACATGACCATCCCTATGGCCGAAAGGTTGCCTTCACCGTTGCTCACAGAATGGTCACAGAATCCGCAGAAGCCTCAGGAGGCATGATCCGAAACAGGCGTAGGGCCCCGGGACGTCCGACCGTGGTGGGCGTCCCAGGGCCCTAGGCGGTCAGCACCGGCGTCAGGGCAGCGCCGGTGCTGAGGGAGCGGCGCCGGGGGGTTGCGCCGCGGGCTCGGGGTGTGGATCGGTGGGGATGCGGGAGGGGAGCAATTGGGGGGGAGGAGGAAGGCGCGTCAGGGGGCGTACGCCCGCGCGGCCGGACTCGTGATCAGACCGTGGTCGGACCAATGACGGGTGCTGACCCGGGGTGTTTTCCCTCACTGCATCGTGGTGGATGCATCGCTCCGGGCGCAACCGTTTCGACTGGATACGGTCGGTCCCAGGCGTCCCCGGGACCGACCGCCCTATGGATGGTGACCGGGCTGCTGTCCCCTGCCGACCGGTCACCTCGCCGACGCGGCACCGGGCTCAACGAGCCCGTTCACGAGCCGGTCACGCGCCGTACGGGTGACGGGAGGGGCCGGATAGGGGGATATCAGGCCCGGCCCCGGCACAGCTCCAGCAGCGTCATGGCGAGGGTCGTACCCGGCTTGCCGAGCGCCTGGCGGTAGCGGTCGAGGATCTCCATCTCGCGGGAGAGGTGCACGCGCCGCCCGCCCGCCGCGATGCGCGCCTCCTGGATGGAGGCCGAGACCCCCATCCGTTCCCGGATGAGGTCGAGGATGCGTCCGTCGAGATCGTCGATCCGCTCACGCGCGGAACCGATCACATCTGACGTCGTGCTCGTGCTCATATCCGTATCTCCTGGTCTCTGCTGTCGATGAGGCCGATCAGAGGGACCCGGAACCGGGGGAGACCCGAAGCCATACGCACCAGCGCCCCGGGCCTTGACCGGCCCGGGGCGCCTGGGAAGTCGCTTGTCAGTAGTTCAAGCAGCACGACCATGGCAGCCGGACGGGCCGGTGCCATAGGTAAAGACGAAGGTCATGCGCGTGGACATGAGGCTGATTATGGGCTGGTTAGAATCGAAAGTCCAACCCTCCAGTTCCACCGCCGGAAGGCCGCCGAAGTGCCATCAGCGTCCCCTGCTGCCGCCCCCGACACCGTTCTGGTCGTCGACTTCGGCGCGCAGTACGCCCAGCTCATTGCCCGACGGGTCCGTGAGGCCCGGGTCTACAGCGAGATCGTCCCGTCCACCATGCCGGTGGCGGAGATGCTCGCCAAGAACCCGAAGGCGATCATCCTCTCCGGCGGGCCGTCGTCGGTCTACGCCGAGGGAGCGCCCAGGCTCGACCGTGCGCTCTTCGAGGCCGGGATCCCCGTCTTCGGCATGTGCTACGGCTTCCAGCTGATGGCCGTCACGCTCGGCGGCACCGTCGACAACAACGGTGCGCGCGAGTACGGCCGCACCGACCTGAGCGTGACCAAGCAGGGCTCGACGCTCTTCGCGGGCACCCCCGAGCAGCAGCAGGTGTGGATGTCGCACGGCGACGCCTGCTCGGCCGCGCCCGAGGGCTTCACGGTCACCGCGTCCACCGACCAGGTGCCGGTCGCGGCGTTCGAATGCGACGAGCGCAAGCTGTACGGCGTACAGCACCACCCCGAGGTGATGCACTCCACCCACGGTCAGCAGGTCCTGGAGCACTTCCTGTACCGGGGCGCCGGCCTGTCGCCCACCTGGACCACCTCCAATGTGGTCGAGGAGTCCGTGGCGGCCATCCGCGAGCAGGTCGGCACCAAGCGCGCGATCTGCGGGCTGTCCGGCGGGGTGGACTCCGCCGTCGCCGCCGCCCTCGTCCAGAAGGCCATCGGCGACCAGCTCACCTGCGTGTACGTCGACCACGGGCTGATGCGCAAGGGCGAGTCCGAGCAGGTCGAGAAGGACTTCGTGGCGGCCACCGGCGTCCAGCTGAAGGTCGTCGAGGCCGAGCAGCGCTTCCTGGACGCGCTCGCCGGGGTCTCCGACCCCGAGGAGAAGCGGAAGATCATCGGCCGGGAGTTCATCCGGGTCTTCGAGCAGGCGCAGGCCGAGCTGGTGGCCGAGGCGGGCGCGGCCGGTGAGGCCGTGGAGTTCCTGGTCCAGGGCACCCTCTACCCGGATGTGGTGGAATCCGGCGGCGGCACCGGCACCGCCAACATCAAGTCCCACCACAACGTGGGCGGACTGCCCGACGACATCGAGTTCCAGCTGGTCGAGCCGCTGCGCCGGCTCTTCAAGGACGAGGTGCGCAACGTCGGCCAGGAGCTGGGCCTCCCGGAGGACATCGTCCACCGCCAGCCCTTCCCGGGCCCGGGCCTCGGCATCCGCATCATCGGCGAGGTCACCAAGGACCGCCTGGACCTGCTCCGCGAGGCCGACGCGATCGCCCGCGAGGAGCTGACCGCCGCTGGTCTGGATCGCGAGATCTGGCAGTGCCCGGTGGTCCTGCTCGCCGACGTCCGCTCGGTCGGCGTCCAGGGCGACGGCCGCACCTACGGCCACCCCATCGTGCTGCGCCCGGTGTCCTCCGAGGACGCCATGACGGCCGACTGGTCGCGCCTCCCGTACGACGTGCTGTCGCGGATCTCGACCCGCATCACCAACGAGGTGGACGAGGTCAACCGGGTGGTTCTAGACATCACCAGCAAGCCGCCCGGCACCATCGAGTGGGAATGATCTTCATCTGATCGTCAACACCGGCGCCGTCGCTCATACGTTTGGGTGGCGGCGTCGCTGTTTGCGCTGGGTACTCTGACCGCAGAGGCGAGACTCCGTCCCATGGGAGCAATCATGAGCGCCGCACGCGAGTACGAGCTGGACGAGCAGTACGAGTGGGCCCGCCCGCCGCAGGGCGGCTGGACGGCGGACGATCTCGACCGGCTTCCGAATCTTCCTCCGCATACGGAGCTGATCGACGGGAGTCTCGTCCTCGTGAGTCCGCAGGCCGCGTTCCACGCACGTGTCATGAAACTGCTCGAGTTCGCCTTGGAGACCCAGGCGCCGGACGAGTCAGAGGTCCTGCGGGAGATGACCGTCCGGCTCGATGACAAGAACCGGATCGAGCCGGACGTCCTGGTGACGCAGCCGTATGAGTTTCTCGACGCGCATCAGACCTGGTACGGCCCTCAGCAGGTCCTGCTGGCCGTGGAGGTCGTGTCGCCGGATTCCAGGGAGCGTGACCGTGATGTCAAGCCGCGCAAGTACGCCCGTGCGGGTGTGCCGCATTTCTGGCGTGTGGAGGAGGAGGGCGGCCTCCCCGTGGTCTACGTCTATGAGCTGGACCCCGCTCTGAATGCGTACCAAACCACCGGCATCTACCACAGCAAGCTCACCCTGAGCGTTCCGTTCCCCATCGAGATCGACCTCACTGGGATCAACCCCCGTAGGCCCTGACCCTGGCCTCCCGCGATACCCAGAGGTAGCTTCCGCCTCGGAGCCTTGAAGGTCCCGAGGAGGGAGCTGCCGAGATGACGATGCCGATACCCCGGTCGAACCCCGAGCCGATACCGACCGACCAGCTGCACATCACCATGCCGCCCACCCACGCCTCCCCGGCCGACGAGCGGCGGTACCGCAAGGAACGGCTGGCGGCGGCGCTGCGGATCTTCGGGCGGTACGGGTACGAGGAGGGCGTCGCGGGGCACATCACCGTGCGCGACCCGGAGTTCACCGACCACTTCTGGGTGAACCCCTTCGGCGTGCCCTTCGCCCACATCGCCGTGAGCGACCTGATCCTCGTCAACGAGGCGGGCCAGGTGGTCGACGGGCGCTACCACGTCAACCAGGCGGCCTTCGTCGTTCACTCTTCCGTGCATCGGGCCCGACCGGATGTGGTGGCGGTCGCCCACACCCGTTCCGTCCACGGGCGGGCCCTGTCCGCGCTCGGTGAGCTGCTGGAGCCGATCACCCAGGACGTGTGCGCCTTCTTCGAGGACCACGGGCTCTACGACAGCAGCACCGGCGTCGTCGTGGACGAGGAGGAGGGCCGCCGGATCGCGTCGGCGCTCGGTGCGTACAAGGCCCTCATCCTGCGCAATCGCGGTCTGCTGACGGTCGGGGACTCGGTCGACGCGGCCGCCTGGTGGTTCATCACGATGGAGCGCGCGTGCCAGGCGCAGCTGTCGGCGAAGGCGGCTGGGAAGCCGGTGCTCATCGATCACCGGAGCGCCGTGCAGACCCGTGAGCAGCTCGGAAGCGATCTTGTGGCGTGGATCAACTATCAACCTCTGTATCTCCAGATCACCCGCGGTGAGCCGGACCTGCTCAACTGAGACCCCTCGCGGTGCGGCACAATCCTCCCTCAACACATGTCAGTTGGGCGTACAGAACGAGTGAACGACGGAGCGGTGAGACCTCGTGGCGGTGGACACGACGAAAGACGCCACGAAGGCGAAAGTGAAGGCGGCGGGCGGACCCGGCGGCCACGGTCACGCGGACCACGGCCCGGCGGGCTGTGAGTGCCCCCAGGGCGCCCGTGAGGGCCACCGGCGGGCGGTGGCCGCGTTCGTGGCCATGCGGGAGCGTTTCGCCGCCGGAGAGGGCCTTCCGGCGGCTCTCGCGCACTCCGCGGGGGCGTCCCGGCAGTGGGTGTCGGACGAACTCGCCCACGCGGCCCGTACGGTCGTCGACTGCGGCCACGCCGAGAGCACCGCATGGCGCGACGCGGTGTGGCGGCGCACCCTGCTGGTGGTCTGGGGCGCGGTCGGGGCGCTGCTGATCGGGCAGTTGGCGACGGCGCTCGGCACCGGCTGGTCGGTCGCCCGCACCGCCGGGCTCACCGCCGCCCTCGTCACCGGGGCGCTGCTGACCCTCACCGCCCGGCTGCACTACGGCAACGGCGGCCCGCTCGCGCCGCTCGTCGGCGAGGACAACCGGATGTCCACCTCCCGCTCCCTGGCCGCCGCCTGGCTGCTGCTCGCCGTCTTCTCGGTGCTCGTCCTGGCCGTCGAGCTGGCCGTCGACCCCGGCGACCGGGACCGGATCGCCGGCGGCCTGTCCCTCGGCCACGCCGCCGGACTGCTCACGGTCGCCGCGCTGACCTGCGTGGCCGCGGTGCTCGCCCGGCTCGTCGTCGCGGCCCGGGTGCGGGCGCAGCGGCTCCAGAAGGTCCGCGCGGCCCGCCCGCGCGCCGCCGACCTCCTCACGGACGACGCGGGCCGCGGCAGCTTCGCCGACGCCCAGTACGTCGTCGTCCACGCGGTCGCCCTCACGTTCGCCGCCGTCCGCCTCGCCCGCGAGCCGTGGCGGCTGCCGGAGCTGCCCTGGGGGCTGGTGCTGCTCGCCGTCGTCTCCGTCCTGGTGTACCTGACCGGCAAGTACGCGGAGGGCGGCCGTCCGACCGTGCTGTCCGTCGTCCGGGTCCGCCCCGAGGAGGGCGGCATCGACCGGGACGCCCCGATCCGTACCGGCGACGACATCGAGATCCGCGGCAACGGCTTCGTCCCGCCGGGCGCGGGGGACCCCGACCGGCTGGCCCGGATGGTCGTCCGTATCGGCGCCGTCCACGTCCACGTACCGCTGGTGCCCGTGACGGGCGGCTTCAGCAATCCGACCGATACGGCGCTGACCGTTCCGGTGCCGGTGGACGTGGAGCCGGGCCGGGTGGATGTGCAGGTGGTGACGGCGTCGGGGGCGGAGACGAACCGCTACCAGATCGACGTACTGGACTGAGTCGAAACCCTCGTTCTCTCCGTATGGTTTTGATGACTGCGCAACGGGAGAGGCGGGCGTCATGAGGCATGCGGACCGAACGGTCGGAGGGGGTCCCGCGGGAGACGCGGGCAGTGTGAACGTCGTGAGCGGCATAGGCGGCCCGCCGACGGGCGGGGTGCGGGAGATGGCGGCCCGCTATGCGCTGCTGCCGCTGCGGATCTTCCTCGGCGTCACCTTTGTGTACGCCGGGATCGACAAGCTCACCGATTCGGCGTTCCTCGCCGACAGCGGCGCGGGCTCGATCGGCCAGCTGATGAGCCAGGTGCGCGACACCTCGGCCGTGCCCTGGATGGTCGACCAGGCCCTGAACGCCCCGAGTACCTTCGGCTACGTCATCGCCTTCGGAGAGCTGGCCGTGGGCCTCGGCACCCTCTTCGGGCTCCTCACCCGCCTGGCGGCCCTCGGCGGGGCGCTGATCTCGCTCAGCCTGTGGCTGACGGTGAGCTGGCAGACGGAGCCGTACTACTACGGCAACGACCTGGCCTACCTGATGGCCTGGCTGCCCCTGGTCCTCGCCGGTGCCCCCTACCTGTCGCTGGACACGGTCTGGAGCAAGCACCGCCGCCGCCAGAACTCACAGCTCTTCACCTGACGCACGGCACATCCGGCATCCGGCTCCGCTCAGGGGAACTCTGTTCAAGGGAACCCCGCTCAGGGGAGCCGGATGCCGTCGCGGACCTTGTCGAAGATCGGGCGGTACCGGCTCCACTGGTCTTCCGGCGCGCTCAGATAGATCGCGTACTCCTTGTCGCCTTCCTTGCCGAAGCCCAGGTCGATCGCCCGGAACCAGCGGGCGCGCCCCTTGCCCCGGAACTCCCAGATCGCCGCCGGCATACCGCGGAAGCGGGTCGCCTGGAGGCGGGTCCGCTGGTACTCGAGGAATGTGCCGCTGCTCTTCACACCGGCCTCGACCTCCTTGAAGTGGCTGACCTGGTCCTTGGACGCGAAGTCCAGGACGTTGACCGACAGGCGGGCCATCTTGGTGGAGTCGAGGTAGCGGATCTCCTGGGTTTCGTCGACCAGTCCCTCCTTGTCGGCGTCCGCCTTCCAGCCGTCGGGGACGGGGAAGGAGACGCCGAGGCTCGACACCAGGCGGTAGCCCTCGGGGACCGGGGACGGGGAGGCCGAGGGGGCCGAGCCGGAGGCGGAGGGGTTGTCGTTGTCCTGCTTCCACACGTAGACGCCGCCCGCCACCACCACG
>NZ_GG657754.1:5931522-5934584 GCF_000158915.1 Streptomyces himastatinicus ATCC 53653
GCACGCCCGCCGCATGGGCGGCGCGCAGGGCGGCGATCATGCCGCGGCCGACGCGTGCGGTCTCGTCGGGGGAGAGCGTGCCGCCCTCCTTGAGCAGGTCGCCCAGGGTCGTGGAGGGCACGTACTCCATGACGATGCACGGCAGTCCCTCGTCGTCCACGACGTCGTGGACGACGACCACATTGGGGTGGGTGATGCGCGCCGCGCTCCGCGCCTCGCGGCGGGTACGCTCGTGCATCGTCGTCAGTTCTTCCTCGCTGAGGTGCGGCGAGACGTGCAGCTGCTTGACGGCGACCTGACGGCCCAGCAGTTCGTCCTCGGCGCGCCAGACCGTACCCATGCCGCCGCGACCGATCTGCTCGGCCAGCCGGTACCGTCCGGCGATCAGCCGCCCTACGTCCGACACCGCACTCCCCTCCCGCTCCCACGGCGGCTCGCTTTCCCCGCCTGCCGCGCATGTTCGACCCGCCACGATAGTCGCCGCGACATCGGGGATGATCTCAGGGAAGGCCCAGGGTTTCACCGGATGCCGCCGGAACGACCGTCTTGTCACCATGGACGCATGACCGATGCACCCACCGTGGCGGACGAAGGCGAGGGCGCGGCCGGTTCCGGAGGACCCCGGGGCACGGGCCCGCAGCCGCCGCCGTTCGCGCATGTGCCGCTGCGGCGCAGCCGTGACCAGAAGATGATCTCGGGGGTCTGCGGCGGGCTCGGCCGCTACTGCGACGTCGACCCGGTGATCTTCCGGGTGGTCCTGTCCGTGCTGGCCGTCGCGGGCGGAATCGGCCTGATCGTGTACGGCTTCTGCTGGCTGCTCGTCCCCATGAACGGGGAGGACGAAAACGAAGGGCGCCGGCTGCTCTCCGGGCGTGTCGAGGGTCCGGCGCTGACGGCGGTGCTGTGCGCGCTGGTCGGCTGTGGGCTGTTCCTGTCCATGCTGAACAACGGCGGCGTGATGTCGTTCTCGTTCATGCTGGCCCTCGCGGCGGGCGGCGCCGGTTATTGGTCGCACCACCGGCGGCAGGCGGTGGGCAGCGGCGCTGCGGTCGATCCGGCCACGGCGCAGGCCGTCGCGGACGCACCCCCGGAGGCCAAGGCTCCGCCGACGCGGGGCGGGCCGGGGCCGTCGTGGTGGCGGGACCCGCTCGTCAAGGACGGCACGACGGGGCTGCCGGGCGCGGGCTACCTGTGGGGGCCGGACGACGGCCCGTACGACAAGGCCACGGCGCGGGCCGCGCGCGCCCGGCGGATCCGCGACCGGTCCTCCATCGGCGGCTGGATCTTCCTGGCCGCCCTCGCCGCCGCGGCCGTCGGCACCCGGCTGTCCTGGCACGCCCAACCGCTCGGCGCCAGCCTGGAGATCGGCCTCACCTGCGCACTGGCCGTCTTCGGCCTGGGGATGATGGTCAGCTGCTGGTACGGGCGTACGGGGGTGGGGACCGCCATCATGACCGTCGTCACCTGCGCCCTGCTGGCCGCCGCCACGGCGCTCCCGCAGTCCGTCACCACCGACTGGTCCCGCGAGACCTGGGCCCCGACGTCCGCGGCCGCCGTACGGCCCTCGTACGAGCTGGGCGGGGGCGTCGGCGAGCTGAAACTCGACCGCTTCCGGCTGACGGACGACCAGACCGTCCGGACCCGGGCCGAGGTCGGCGCCGGAAAGCTCGCCGTGACGGTCCCCCGGGACGCCCGCCTCAAGCTGTCCCTACGGACGGGGCTCGGCGACATCCGGCTCCCGGGCGAACGCAACGACGACATCGACATCGAGCCGGGCCGGGAGCGCACCGTCACCCTCGACCCGAAGGGCGGCGCGAGCGCCGCACACGGAACGCTGGTGCTGCGGCTGTCGATCGGCCTGGGGAACGTGGAGGTGACGCGCTCATGAAGCGGCATCCGATGGAGCCGGGAAAGCTGGTCGCGGGCCTCGTCGTGCTGGGCGTCGCGACGGTGTACGGGCTGGACGCCGCCGGGGAGTGGGACGTGCGGACGCTCGTACCGCTGATGGTGCTGGTGGGGGGATTGTGCGCGGCGGGGGTGGTGTCGGCCCTGACGTACCTGGCCCGCCGGAAGCGTGCCCGCGGAACGGAGAGCCCCACACCCTAGCTCCGGCCGGTTGCTACGCTCCCGCCGTGATCCTCCCGACGGTCGACGACATCCGCGCGCTGCACGAGAAGTACGCGCCGACGCGCGAGGCGTTCGACCTCGTGTACACGCACTGCGAGATCGTCTGGCACGTAGCCGAGCAACTGCTCGCCTCTGCTCCCCACCCCCTGGACGCCGACCTCGTCCGCGCGGGCGCCCTGCTCCACGACATCGGCGTCTACCGCCTCTACGACAACACGGGCCGACTCCGCACCGACGACTACATCCGCCACGGCGTCCTCGGCCACGCGATCCTCCGCGAGGAGGGCTTCCCCGAGCAGCTGTGCCGCTTCTGCTCCTGCCACACGGGCGTAGGACTCACCCGCCACGACGTCGAGCGCCAGCAGCTGCCCCTGCCGGTGGCGGACTACGTGGCGGAGACGGGCGAGGAACAGCTGGTCATGTACGCGGACAAGTTCCACACCAAGACCACCCCTCCGGCCTTCCTCTCCTTCGACACCTACGCCACCCACGTGACCCGCTTCGGCCCGGAGAAGATCACCAAGTTCGAAGCCCTACGCACCCGCTTCGGCGAACCGGATGTCGCGCCGCTTGCCGCGAGATACGGCCACGCGCACACCTGAGCCCACCCCTGACGCCGTCCCCGCTGTTCGGGCGGGCTCGGTGAGGCGCCCCGGCGCCGTTCGGGTGTTGGGCGGGGTGCCCTCGACGCTGCTCGGGTCGCACCGGCGACGTCCCGCCGCTACTCAGGCCGCTCGGTGAGGCGACCTGGCGCTGCTGCCGCTCGGCGACGGCCCCCTGACGCCGCTCGGGCTGTTTGGTGACGGCCCCGCCGCAGCTCGGAGCGGAGCACCTGCCCCCGCTCGGGCGGCACTCGGCGCGGGGCGGTGTCCGTCGCCGACGGGCCCGCGGTGTCCGGGGTCCAGGGGCGGAGCCCCGGCGGGGGCTGGGGCGGA
>NZ_GG657754.1:5934899-5957142 GCF_000158915.1 Streptomyces himastatinicus ATCC 53653
GGGCTTCGGCACCCTCCTCTACGCGCTCTTCTGGTTCATCGTCCCCCTCGGCGTAGGCGGCGTGGGCGAGACGACGACCCGCCCCCTCACCACCGTGGGCCCCGACGGCCGCCGCCGGATCCTGGCCCGCAGGCCGGAGCGCGGCCAGATCATCGCCCTGGTCGCGCTCTTCATCGGCATGGGCATCTTCATCCAGGGCTTCCAGCTGGGCCGCGCCAACACCTACATCTGGCCGCTGCTCCTCGTAGGGGCGGGCGTCGCCCTGTTCTGGCGGCAGGCGGACAACGCCCGCCGCGCCCAGTGGGTGGAGCTGAGCCGCAGCAAGCGGGTGCTGCCGCTGGCCCGGGCGGGGGCGGGGGTGGTGCTGGTGGGCGCGGGGGTGACCGGCATTCTCGTGCTCCAGGGCCAGGGCTCGGCCCAGCACCTGGGCGCCGTCCTCCAGGCCGCCCTCGCCGTGATCGTCGGCATCGCGCTGCTGGCGGGCCCGTACGTGATCCGGATGACGCAGGACCTCTCCGAGGAGCGTCTGATGCGCATCCGCGCCCAGGAGCGGGCCGAGGTCGCGGCGCACGTCCATGACTCGGTACTGCACACCCTGACCCTGATCCAGCGCAGCGCGGAGGACCCGCGCGAAGTGGCCCGGCTGGCGCGCGCGCAGGAGCGGGAGTTGCGCGCCTGGCTGTACAAGCCGGAGGGCACCGGCAAGGACGAGGCAGAGGAACCGGACACCCTCGCGGAGGCGGTCAAGGCGACGGCGGCGGAGGTCGAGGACCACCACGGCGTCCCGATCGAGGTCGTGGTGGTCGGCGACTGCCCGCTGGACGAGAGACTGGCGGCGCAGATGCAGGCCGCACGCGAGGCGATGGTGAACGCCGCCAAGTACGGTGGCGACGGCGGGGCCGTCCAGGTGTTCGCCGAAGTCGAGGGCGCGACGATCTTCCTGTCCGTACGCGACCGGGGCCCGGGCTTCGATCTGGACGCGGTACCGGACGACCGTATGGGCGTCCGCGAGTCGATCATCGGCAGAATGCAGCGGAACGGCGGCACGGCCAGGCTGAGGTCCGCGCCCGACGGGGGCACGGTAGTGGAGCTGGAGATGGAGAGGGCGGCGACGACATGACCGAGGCAACGGGCGGCGGCGGTACGGACGCGACGAACGGCACCACCGGCACGGAGGCTCGCCGGTGCCGCGTCGTCCTCGTTGACGATCACCGCATGTTCCGCACCGGCGTCCAAGCCGAGATCGGCGAGACGGCCCGTACCGGCGTCGAGGTGGTGGGCGAGGCGGCCGACGTCGACCAGGCCGTCACCGTGATCACCGCCACCCGCCCCGAGGTGGTCCTGCTCGACGTCCACCTCCCCGGCGGCGGCGGGGTCGAGGTACTGCGCCGCAGCGCCGCGCTGATGGCGGCCACGGAGCGCCCGGTGCGCTTCCTCGCCCTCTCCGTCTCGGACGCCGCCGAGGACGTCATCGGCGTGATCCGCGGTGGCGCCCGCGGTTACGTCACCAAGACGATCACCGGCACCGACCTGGTCGACGCGATCTTCCGCGTCTCCGAGGGCGACGCGGTGTTCTCCCCGCGCCTGGCCGGTTTCGTCCTCGACGCCTTCGCCTCCACCGACGCCCCGCCGGTGGACGAGGACATGGACCGCCTCACCCAGCGCGAACGCGAGGTGCTGCGCCTGATCGCGCGCGGCTACGCCTACAAGGAGATCGCCAAGCAGCTGTTCATCTCGGTGAAGACGGTGGAGAGCCACGTCTCGGCGGTCCTGCGCAAGCTCCAGCTCTCCAACCGCCACGAACTCACCCGCTGGGCCACCGCCCGCCGCCTGGTCTGACGCGCCTGGTCCGACGCAAGCGGCGGGACACCAGGGCTACTTCAGATCGGCGAGGAGGCCATCGAGGGCTCGGGTGAGGGCCTCGGAGTTGGCCGGGCCGAACCATGTGGTGCGGATGCGTTCGTTGTTCCCCTTCGGCGTTTCGTGCTCGGCCGCGAGCTGGTGCAGGGAGCGCTCGTCGTTCAGGGAGCGGCCGACACCCTGGAAGAGGCTGCGCACGTAGCGCTCCGCGGCATCGGCGGGTATGCCGTGGCCGACGGCCCACGAGGTGAGCGTGGCCAGGTACGCGTAGTGGGTGGTCTGCGCCCCCGTCAGCGCGGAGAGGACGTCGAAGGCCGCCTCGTCCGCGACGGGTTGCGCCCCGCCCAACCGCTCGAAGAGCGCGTCCACCACCGGGTGGGACGGAAACGTCACCGTGACGGAGCGGCGCTCGCTCACGGAGGGCAGGGGGATGGCCCGTACCAACACAGCGTCGGTGGCGAGTATCCGGCGCAGCTCGTCGTTGCCGACGCCGGACATCACGTTGACCACCGTCTTGTCGCCGTCCACCCGCAGGCCCGCGAGCGCTTCGTGCCGGTCCGCACGGCGTACGGCGATGATCAGCACCTCGGAGCGCTCCACCACCTGCTGGTTGTCGGCGCACACCTGTACGCCGTCGTAGCGCGCGGACAGCTCCGCGGCCGTACGGGTCCCCCGTGGGGAGAGGAATACCTCCGGCGCTTCGCCTGGTCCGTCACACAGGCCCACCACGAGAGCCCGGGCGATCTTGCCCACCCCGATGATTCCGATGCGCTTCACGGCGGCTGCCTCCCTGTCGGTGGTCACGCGGTGAGCGAGGCTCGGAGGAACGCGAGGATCTCCGCCCGCGCGGCCTCGGCCTGCGGTACGACGCCGGGCAGGCTGAGGAACGCGTGTCCCGCTTCGGGGTATTCGGTCAGCCGCGCGGGTGTCCCGGCCGCACGCAGCCGTTCGGCGTAGCGGCGGCCGTGGTCGGCCAGTGGGTCGTGGGTCGGTACCACCACGAGCGCCGGAGCCAGCCCGCCGAGGTTGTCGGCGTACAGCGGCGAGAGCGTGCGGGCGTCGGTCCCCGGCGGGACGGCGAGCCGCTGGAAGAGGCGCAGTTGCGGCACGGCGAGGGTCGGGGTGTGGGCGTGCTCGGTGAACGAGGCGTGGTCGAGCATCGTCCCGGTCACGTCGACGGCGGGGTTGACGAGCACCTGTGCCCGGAGGCGCAGCCCGGTCTCTTCGGCCCGGATCGCTGCCAGGGCGCTGATCAACGCGCCGCAGCTCTCGCCGAAGACGGCGGTCCTGGCCGGGTCGATGCCCCACTGAGCGGCGTGCCGCACCACGTGCCGGAGCACGTCCCAGCCGTCGTCGACGGCCGCCGACAGCGGGCTGTCCGGGGCGAGGAGCCGGTGCTCGACCGAGACGACGACCGCGGGCAGGTGGGCGGCGACGTGGCTGGTGACCCAGTCGCACTGCACCGCCGTGCCCACGAACCCTCCGCCGTGCACGTGGAGTACGAGGGGCAGGCCGGTCCGGTCGGCACCCTCACCGTCGCGCCCGGGCGACGGCCGGTAGACCCGAACCGGAAGGTCACGGCCGGGCAGCGCCACCTCCTGCCAACGGATCGCCGCACCGGGATCCGGATCCCCGAGGAGCGCCCGCGCGGCGCTGGATGCCCGAAAGCGGTTCTCCGCGTCGCGGTAGGCGACCAGTTCCTCCGCCGTCACCGTTAACCAGTCCGGCTCCGGCGGCCGTTGCGCGGTACTGACCTCGTTCATGTCTTCTCCTTGTCCAGAGAGTTTCGGCCCAGAGTTTCGAGACCTCAAGTATCGAGACTCCGAGTATCGATACCTACGGTAGCGGAAAGAGGTATCGTCTGGGTATGCCCTCGACCGCATCCGCCAGACCGCCCGGTCGCCCGCGCGCCGGCGTCAACGCCAAGGTCTTCGCCGCGACGCTGAGCACGGTTCACGAGCTCGGCTACGCGCGCGCCACCGTTGAGCGCATCGCTGCCGCGGCGGGCGTCGCGAAGTCGACCGTCTATCGGCGCTGGCCGTCGAAGGGCGCGCTGATCGTGGACTGCCTCCTGGACGCGTTCGGCCCGGCGCCGCTGGAGGGCGCCGATCGCGCCGAGATCATGTCCTCGGTCATCCACTGGGTCGCGCGGACGATCGGCGAGCCCGGGGTGGGTGACGCGTTCGCGGGCGTGTTCAGTGACGCCGTCAGTGACCCGGCCCTGCGCGAGATCCTGTCCGCGCGGTTGCAGGACCCGTATCGGCTCGCGCTCCAGGACGCGCTCGGCGAGCCGGAGCACCGGGTGCTTTTCTTCATCGACGTCGTGGTCGGTGTCCTGCTCCACCGGATGGGCATGACCGGTGAGCCGATGGTCGATTCCGACATCGCCGCGCTGGTCGAGATGGTTCTGCCGCACTTCGCGGAAGGCCCCGGCCCGACCTAGGCGGTGGGGAACGTTCCGGTGGGGCGGCCGCGTTGCCCCAGGGCCCACTCACGTCGCTGCCCTGGGAGCATCGTGCCCGCAACCACGCCCGCCACCCCCACCGCTGTCCCCGCGCCTCCGGTACCCCCGGCCCTGAGCACGCAGGCCGAGCGGCTGATCGAGCTGGGGGTGCACGAGATCGCCGGGTTGTCCGCCGCCGAGATCCGTACCTTCGCCGCGGCCGCCCGGCCCGTTGCGGGCGGCGAGGGTGCCCTGCTCGCCGTCCAACCGGACCGCGCCCCCGCCTCCGCCCTCGCGCCGCTGATCCACCGCGGCGACAAGCCGGGCTTCGTCGTCACCGACATGCCCGACGTCGACCTCTTCGCCCCGCTCGACACGGTCGCGTTGCCCGACGCCCCGCTCTACCTGCTCACCGGCCTCGACCGCGGGGACGAGATGGCCAACTGGAGCCCGAACGAGGCGCTTCCGGCCCTCACCGCCAAGGCCCGCACCCCGTTGCTGCTCACCGAGGGCATCCACTGGGTGATGCAGCAGCCCACCGCTCTGGAGCGCAACCACTGCTTCATGACCATCGGTTCCCGGCTGCGCAAGGCAGGCGGCGCCCTGGACTCCCGCACCCCGGCGATCTGGATCAGCAACGGCACCGGGCGGGACGGCCGCGAGCGCCGCGACGCCCCCAAGGTGGGCTGGTGCTGGGCGAACAACCGCCACACCTGGCTGGGCTTCGCCTCCGCGACGGGCCGCCTGTCCGACGTCTAGTCGGTCCCGTCGACCAGATACGCGGCGATCGCGCGCGGCAACTCCTCGCGGCACGCCTCGGCGTCGTCCGCCGCCCAGCAGACGTACCCGTCGGGCCGCAGGAGCAGCGCGCCCGCGCCCAGGTCGACTTCGGCCGGAGGCTTGGCGCGTACGAGGTCGACGCGTCCTGGGAGCCGCACGTCGTCCGGGATGAGCCCGGCCACGTCCAGCAGTACGGCGTGTCCCGGTCCGAAGAGGGCCGACAGGCGGGTCGGGCCGTCCGGGGTGGTCAGTTCGGCGTCCGGGACCCGACGCCCGGTGAGGGGGTGCGCGCCGGATACGTCGTAGTGGAGGGCCAGGCCGGAGATCAGGCCCGACAGATACCGGTTGGTGTCCGGCAGCCGCATCAGGTCGGTGAAGATGTCCCGCAGGGCCGCCACGTCCTCGCTGGGGCGCGGGTCCGCCAGCACGCGCTGTGCCGAGGTGTGGTGGAGCACCCGGGCCGCGACCGGGTGCCGTTCGGCGTGGTAGGTGTCCAGCAGCCCGGCCGGGGCGTGGCCCCGGACGGTCGCGGCGAGCTTCCAGCCCAGGTTGAACGCGTCCTGGACGCCGAGGTTCAACCCCTGGGCGCCCAGCGGCGGGTGGATGTGCGCGGCGTCCCCGGCGAACAGCACCCGGCCTTCCCGGTACCGCTCGACCTGCCGGGTCGCGTCCGAGAACCGCGAGGCGTTGTCCACCCCGCCGAGCACCGTCTCCTCGCCGTACACGGCCCGCAGCGCGGCGGCGATCTCGTCCTCGCCGACGGGGGTGTCCCGGGTGAGGTCCGTGGGGTCTTCGCGCCCGTAGGCCCCGTAGGTGAGCCGGTAGCGGTCGTCGCCGAGCGGGATGAGCATCGACCAGTAGCCGTTCGCCTGCCGCGTCAGCGTGCTGATCTGCCCCCGCTCGCGCGGCACCAGCGCGGATGCGGCCGACAGCCGGATGTCGGCGAGGACGGCCAGGTACGTCCCGGGCCGCCCCGGGAAGGGCACCCCGAGCGCCTTACGGACCCCGCTGCGTCCCCCGTCGCACGCCACCAGATACCGCGCCCGCACCGGCGGCCCGCCATCCGTCGTGGTCACGGTCACCCCATCGTCGTCCGGCTCGACGGCCGTCACGGCGGCGCCGCGCCGTACCCGCGCACCGAGCGCGGTGGCCCGCTCCTCCAGCACCTCTTCGATCTCCCACTGCGGGAGCATGACCGGGGACGGATACCGGGTGTCCCAGGGCCCGCAGTCCAGCGGCACCGGCAGCAGCGCGAAGTTCGCGCCGACGGGAGGGCCGGGGATCGCCCGGCGCCGCATCGGCTCCAGCAGCCCGCGCGACTCCAGGAGTTCGGCGGTACGGGCCTGGATCGCGCCGCCCTTCGTCTGCCGGTTGCGGCTGGTCAGCTTCTCCAGCACCAGGGTCTCCACCCCGGCCAGCGCCAGTTCGTACGCCAGCGTCAGCCCGGTCGGCCCGGCGCCCACGATCACGACGTCCGTCTCGGTCTCGTTCATCCCATGCTCCCCCTCGCTCACTGCACTCGGTATATTTCTACACCAGGTGCAGAAAGATTCCAAGTGCAGTTTGGTGAGGTAGCTTGAACGAGTGACGACGCCCGACAAGCCAGGACTGCGCGAACGCAAGAAGCAGCGCACGCGTACGGCGATCTCCGACGCCGCCATCGACCTCTTCCTCGACCGCGGCTTCGCTCATGTCTCCGTCGCCGAGATCGCCCATGCCGCCGAGGTCTCCAAGCGCACGCTCTTCGCGTACTTCCCGACCAAGGAAGACCTCGTGGTGCACCGCATGGCCGACCACGAGCAGGAAGCGGCCCGGGTCGTACGCGCCCGCCCGGCGCACACCACCCCGCTGACCGCCCTGCGCGACTACTTCCTCGACGGCCTGCGCCGCCGCGACCCGATCACCGGCCTCAACGACCACCCCGCGGTCCGCTCGCTCACCGAGCTGATCTACGGCACCCCGGCCCTGATCGACCGCATGCAGCGCTTCAAGGCGGGCGGCGAACGCGCCCTCGCCGAGGCCCTGTGCGACACCACGGAGGCGTCGGACCTCACCGCCCGCCTGGCCGCCGTCCAGATCATCGGCGTCCAGTGGGCGCTGTCCGCGGACAACTTCCAGCGCCTGGTGCAGGGTGAGACCGCCGACGGTCGTTACGAGGGCGCCGTACGCGACGCCGAGCACGCCTTCGACCTGCTGGCCAACGGCCTCGCGGCGCTTACGTAGCCGCGATCAGCTTCAGCTCGAACCACACCGTCTTCCCGATCCCGCACGCCCGCGGATGCGCGTCCCACGCGTCCGCGAGCGCCGCGATCAGCGCCAGCCCCCGCCCCGACTCGTCCTCCGCCGTCGCCTGCCGCGGCTGAGGCATCACCTCGCTCGCGTCCGACACCTCGACGCGCAGTTTCTCGTCACGCACCACGCAGCGTGCGCGGACCTCCCGACCTGGGGAAACGCGCGCATGGCGGCAGGCGTTGGTCACCAGCTCGCTGAGCAGCAGCACGGCGACCTCCGCTTGGGCCTCGGGGATCTGCCACGTACGAACCTGCTCACGCAGCAGCGTCCGCGCCCGGCCCACGCTGCGGGGGTGGCGGGGGAGCCGCCATTCGATGTCCATCGGAAGAGGGGGAGTTGGTCCATTCATGACCGGAATGCTGCTGGTCAGGCGTACTGTGCCGCAGTAACGACGTCGGTACGCTGCGTATGCGTACCGCGGGTGCCTCACGGGAGAGAGGGCGCGATGACGGTTACGGAGGGCGGTTCGCAGTCGCCGATGTCCTGGCGGTATTGCGGCAACCAGATCAAACTGTGGCGCATGCAGGCCGGGGTCAGCCGCGAGCAGCTGGGCAAAGAGGCCAACTACGAGTACGAGACCGTGAAGTCCATGGAGCAGGGGCGGCGCAAGCCTGCCCTGCGGCTGCTTCAGGTCGCGGACCAGATGTTCGGGGCGCGGGGGCTGTTGCTGGCGGGTCAGGAGTACCTGAAGCCGGATAAGTTCGCGTCGTACTCGCAGGATTTCATCCGGTACGAGGCCGAAGCGATCGTCCTCAACGGATTCGAGGCACTGGTCATCCCGGGACTGCTTCAGACGAAGGAGTACGCCGAGGCCCTGATCGGTGACCACTGTCCGCCGCTGGATGATGAAACCATCGATGCTCGGGTCGCGGCCCGGATGGAGCGTCAAGCTCTGCTGGACAAGCAGACCAGGGCGTTCAACTTCCTGATCGGCGAGGCCGCTCTGCGCTTCCCGGTCGGCGACAAGGACATGCACGTACGGCAGTTGCACCACCTGCTGGAGGCGGGCAAGCGGCGCAACGTGACGATCCAGGTCGTGCCCTTCGGGGGTACGCACCCGGGGCTTCTGGGCCCCTTCGTGTTGCTGGAGACGCCTGACCACGAGCACCTTGTGTACGAGGAGGGGCAGACCACGGGTGTGCTGTATGCCGACCCGCCGAAGGTCAGCATCATCATCCAGCGCCATGCCATGATCCTCCGGCAGGCCCTCAGCCCCGAGGCGTCGGCAGACTTCATCAGAAAGTTGGCGGAGGAGCTATGAGCAACGAGCTTGCATGGTTCAAGTCCAGCTACAGCAATAGTGAGGGCGGCAACTGCGTCGAGGTCGCGCTGTCGTGGCGTAAGTCCAGCTACAGCGACACTGGCGGCGGCAACTGCGTCGAGGTCGCCGCACCCTGGGCCAAGTCCAGCTACAGCAACAGCGAAGGCGGCGAATGCGTCGAGGTCGCCACCTGCCCCCACACCGTCCACGTCCGGGACTCAAAGCAGCTCGGCGCCGGGCCCCAACTGGCCCTCGCCCCGGACGCCTGGGCGGAGTTCATATCGTTCGCTGCCGCCACCGCCGTCAGCCCCGCTTGAGCGCGACGCCTCCGTACATCGCGACTTCCTCGTCCCGGACGCCCTCCGTGGTGTGGTCCGGGCGCCAGTGGTGGAGCAGGGTCACGCCGGGGTCGATCAGTTCCAGGCCGTCGAAGAACCGCTCGGCATCGGCCTTGCTCCTGATCTGGAGGGGGATACCGCGCTCGTTGTACTCGCGGCCGACCCCGGCGACCTCCTGGGGGGCCGTGTCGCCGGTGAAGACGGTGATGGCCAGCGCGCTGCCCGGCGCGAGTTCCGCCATCAGCCGCCGTACGAGGCCCTGCGGATCGTCCTCGTCCATGACGAAGTGGACGATCGAGATGAGGGACAGCGTGACCGGCTGCTTCAGGTCCAGCGTGTTGCCCAGTTCGTCCGCGCCGAGGATGGAGTCGAGGTCGCGGATGTCCGCGTCGATGTACTCGGTCCGTCCCTCCGCCGTGCTCGTCATCAGGTGACGGGCGTGGGTGAGGACGATGGGGTCGTTGTCGACGTACACGACCCGCGCGTCGGGGGCGATTTCCTGCGCGACCTCATGGAGGTTCGGCGGGGTCGGGATGCCGGTGCCGATGTCGAGGAACTGGCGCATGCCGTGCTCGCGCACCAGGTGGCGGACCGACCGGTGCATGAAGTGGCGCGCCTGCTTCATGGACGTCGGCAGGCTGGGCCAGGCCCGCGCCGAGGCATCGCCCGCGGCGCGGTCGGGCGCGTAGTTGGTCTTGCCACCCATGAGGTAGTCGTAGACGCGCGCGGAGTGCGGTATGTCGGTACGGAGGTCGACCGGCGGCTGGGCGAACTCCGACCTCGTTGACATCCAGTCCGTTCCTGACATCTTCCAGCGCCCCGATCGTCAATCTGCGGCAATCAGCTGACCAGTTGCGGTCATAGGTCATCGTAGGCGGCACGGAGTGTCGCGCGCCGAGACCTGTGCGCATTTATCTAAGGAACGGTGCGCGGGCACAACCCGTGCCCCCTTCTTATGGGCACTACGTGATCGACGTGCCGGAGCCGAGGATCATCAGGTTGCCGGGGTCGGGGAAGGGGACGAAACCGACCTTGGCGTAGACGTCATGGGCGTCGAGCGTGGACAGCAGCACCCGCTTGAGGTTGTAGGGCGCAAGGTGGTCACGGACCGCGGCGGCCAGCCACGTGCCCAGCCCCTTACCGCGGTGCGGGGGCGCTACGTACACATCGCAGAGCCAGGCGAACGTCGCCTGGTCCGTGACGACGCGGGCGTAGGCGACCTGGGCTCCGGCGGAGTCGTAGATGCCGAAGTTGACGGAGGCGCGCGCCGCTTGCTCGACCGTTTCGCGACTGCGGCCGAGCGCCCAGAACGCGTCGGTCGACAGCCAGTGGTGGACCAGGGCCAGGTCGATGCGGCTGGGGTCGGTGGCTATTTCGTAGCCGTCTTCTCTTCGTATGGGCATGCTCGGGATCGTAGAACCTGACATCAAGGAAGGACGGACAGCATGGCGAAGAGCGCTCTTCTGTTGATGGACGTCCAACGGTCCATCGTCGACATCGCCGAGGCCGATGCCGCATATCTCGCGCGGCTGGCCCGCGCCGCCGACGCGGCCCGGTCGGCCGGTATCCCCGTGATCTACGTCGTCATCGCCCTGCGCCCCGGCGGCCCGGACGTCAGCCCCCGCAACAAGGTGCTGAGCGCCCTCGTACGGGACGGCCTGTTCATCGAGGGGGACCCGGGTACGGAGATCCACCCCGACGTCGCGCCCCGGCCGGGCGACATCGTGGTCACCAAGAGGCGCGCCAGCGCCTTCTCGGGCAGCGACCTCGACCTGGTGCTCAGGTCCCGGGACATCGACAGCCTCGTACTCACCGGCATCGCCACCGGTGCCGTCGTGCTCACCACGCTGTGCCAAGCCGCCGACCTGGACTTCGGCCTCACTGTCCTGGCGGACGGCTGCCTGGACCCCGACTCGGATGTGCATCGATTCCTGCTGGAAAAACTCTTCCCGCGCCTGGCGGACGTCACCACCGTCGACGACTGGTGCCGGACCTTGTGACCGGCTGAGCTTCGGGCGCCGAGACCTGAGCGCTCTATGCAAGGAACGGGTGGGTTGTACAACCCACCCACCCTCCCCATGCACATAATGTGACCGGGTTGCCACGCACAGTGCTGTCGGTCTAGCGTTCGCGGCAACAAGCAAACGGCCCCGGCGGTGCGCCAACACCAATCCGGGGCCTGACCTACAAGATCGACAGGACCTCGATCTCATGGCTTCAGCCGACTTTAGCGTTGCCCCGCACGCGGCCGCACACCCGCTGGCCAGCCCCGGCTACGGCAAGCGCAGCGCACCCCGCCAATCCCCTCGTCGCGCCGACGACTTCGCACATCTGCCCAGGCGTGAGGCGGCCATCGCCGCGTACATCGACCGGTTGCCGGACGGTGCCGCGATTGACGCCAAGACGCTCGCCAAGTGCCTTCCCGACTACGGCCAGATGGCCTGTGCGACCGCCCTGCGGCGGCTGTCGGAGGCCGGTCACCTGCGGCGCGTCCGCGAACACCTCATCACGGAGGACGGGGCGCGCTGGGTGACCCGTACGTTCTTCTCGCGGGCGGCACGCGGGGAAGAGTGGTGGGAGGCGTTCGTACGCGGCGACGACGCGCCGGAGCCCCGCCCCGCCGCCGTACGCACGCCAGCCGCTCCCACCAGAACTCCCGCGTACGACGCCCTGGCGTCCCTGGGCCGTGCGGACCCCCGGATGACCCTCTCGGCCGCTGACTGTGCCCGCCTCGAACCCCGCGCCGCGGCCTGGCTGGCGCGCGACGCCGACCCCGGCCGCCTCGTCCAGGCTCTGACGTCCGGCCTGCCCGTACAGGTGCACAGCCCGGCCGCGCTGGCCCGTACCCGGCTGGAGGCCAAGCTGCCGCCGGAGCCCGTACCGGAGCCGCGTGCGGAGATCACCATCAGCCGACTCCTGGAGTGCACCGACTGCGGCCGCCCCGGCCCGCCCACGGCACTCCCCGGCGGCCTCTGCCGCCCCTGCCGGGGCGAGACGGAGCCGCTGTCGCCGGGTGGCCTTTCCCCAGCCGAAGTCCGCCGTCGTGCGGCGGCGATCCGATCCGATGTCCGTACGCACGAAGGTTGATGCCGCAGATGCTGGTTGATGAGTTCGAAGAGCTGGCCCGTGCCGCGCCGGAGACGGTCTGGCTGGAGTTCATCAACGGCAAGCTGGAGGAGAAACCCGCGCAGGACGGCAACGGCGCGGAAACCCTCAATTGGCTCGTGCGGAGCTGCCTGGAACGACGGCCTGAGCTATCCCTCTACCCCCACCGAGGGCTGAAGACCGAGGCGCGCCGCGAGGGCCGGGCACGCACCAGCGCGGTTCTTGCGCCGCGACGGCACATCGTGGGGCACGGAGAGTGGTCCGACCCGGAGGGCATGCTGATGACCGTCGAGGTCACCTCGCGCGACCGGGACTCCGATCGACGCCTGCGCTCGGAGAAGCGCGACGGCTATGCGGCCGCGGGCATCCCGGTGTATCTCCTCATCGACCGGGACGACTGCACGGTCACCGTGCACTGCGAACCGGAGGACGGGAAGTACCGCAGCCTGACGGCGCGTCCGTACGGTGCGGTGATCAAGATCCCCGACCCGGTCGGCATCACCTTGGAGACGGACAAGCTCAGAGACTACGCCTCGTGAGCCAGGCGAACGCACAGCTGCGGCGATATCGCAAGCGAGGCAGATTCGATATCATCAGGGTGTTGGTGCCCTGGAAGCTGGAGGAGGTCGGTATGGCCCGCACCGTTATTGATCTGGATGATGACCTGCTGGCCGAGGCGCAGACGGCCCTCGGCACCACCACCAAGGTGGGCACGGTCAACGCTGCCCTCCTTGAGGTGGTGAAGCGGCTGCGGAGGCAGGAGTTCTTCGACGCGATCGACAGCGGAGAGATCGACCTGACCTATGACGCTCGCAACGAGGTGGCACCCGGGTCGCCTGACCAGGCAGCCGCGTGAGCCATCGCTACCTCATCGACAAGTCTGCTCTCGCTCGAAGTGCGAGACCGGCTGTCCGGGAGACCTTGAATCCCTTGCACGAGCGCGGGCTGCTCTGTGTGACCGGAGCCGTAGAGGTCGAGATCCTGTACTCCGCCCGCAACGCGAACGAAGCCGACCGGCTGGGCCGCTGGCTGACCGGCTTCGACTACCTGCCCTGTCCCGACGAGGTCTGGGACGCCGCACTCGACATCCAGCGCCAAGCTATCGCGAAGGGAAACCATCGGGCGTTCTCGATGGCCGACCTGCTCATCGCCGCCACGGCGCAACGGCATGGCGCGACCGTCCTCCACTACGACGGCGACTATGACCAGATCGCGGCCATCACGGGCTACCCCTCGCGCTGGGTGGCGGAACCTGGGACGGCTGACTAGGACTGGTCTGTCCGGCCCCGCCGTCCGGTCAGGAAGAGTCGACCGCGGTCGGGGTCACGCGCTCAGCCCCAACTGTTCCAACACCGCGGCGACCTCGGCGCGGCCGTCCGTGTCCAGGCCGCTCAGGGGCCGGGGGAGGTTGTGGGGTGGGGTGAGGGCCAGGTGGGCGGCTGCTGCGGCTACGACGCGGAGGGAGCCGTAGCGGGCGAAGAGGTCCCACAGCGGCTGGAGGCGTTCGGACTCCGCCCGGGCGCGGGAGGCATCGCCGGACCGGGCGGCGCGGGTGAGGGTCAGGGCGGGTTCGGGGAAGGTGCCCGCGAGCACCGAATACCAGGCGTCGCACCCGGCGTTCAGCCCGGTAGCCGCGAGGGCGTCGCCGCTGACGCCCACGGTGACCGTGTCGGGCAGGAGCTGCCGTAGGTGGTGGACACGGGTCTGGGCGGCGGCGGGGTCGGCCGGGACGCCGGGGATCTTGACGGACGCCACGCGGGGCAGCGCGGCCACCCGCGCGTACAGCTCGTCGCTGAAGGTGAAGTGGGTGGTGCCGGGGTTGTCGTAGACGACGAGCGGGACGGAGAGGTGCGCCGAGACGTCCTCGTAGAGCCCGAACGCATCGTCGTCGGTGAGCCGCTGATACGACATCGGCGCCAGCAGCACCCCGGCCGCTCCCGCGTTCTGCGCGTCCTCGGCCGCCTCCAGTACGTGGCGGGTGCGCAGCGCGCCGATGCCCACGATGACCGGGGTCCCGTCGGCGTGTTGCACGGCCATGCGGGCCGCGCGGGCCCGCTCCTCGCGGGTGAGGTAGGCGTACGACCCCGTGGAGCCCAGCGCCCCGATCGAGTCGACCCCGGCGGCGGCAAGCCGCTGGACGAGGACGGCGAACGCCTTCTCGTCGATGGCGTCATCGGTGATGGGGGTGAGAGGGAAGGCGCTCAGGCCGGTGAACACAAGCCGCTCCTGTCAGTGAGAGGTGTCGCGCAGCCAGGTCAGCACCTGGTCGGCGTGCTCGTTCGGCGGGAAGACCGGATAGAAGATGTGCTCGATCGCGCCGTCGCGGATGATCAGCGTCAGCCGCTTGTAGAGCGTCAGCCCACCGGCCTCGAACGTCGGCAGGTCCAGCGCCTGGGCCAGGCTCCGCGTGGGGTCGGAGAGCATGTCGAACGGCAGGTGGAGCCGTTCGACGACCTCGCGCTGATAGCCGGTGTCCTGGCTGGACAGGCCGAACACCCGGACCGCGCCCGCGTCCAGCAGCTCCTGGTAGTGGTCGCGGAAGCCGCAGGCTTCGGGGGTACAGCCGCGGGCTCCGGGGATCGTGTCCCACCCCTCGGGCAGGTCGGTGCCCGGGCGGCCGGTGAGGGGGTAGACGTAGAGCACCGTCCGGCCCGGGCCGAGGGCGTCGAGGCGGACCGTCGCGTCGCCGGTGGTGGTGCGCAGTTCCAGGGGCGGCAGCTTCGTGCCGGGGAGGTGGGCGGTCGCGCCGTCGTCCTCGGGGACGGGCAGGTCGGCGGGCAGGCTGAGGTAGTCGTGCATCGGGGCCTCTCCTTCGTCGGACGCTTCGGCCGGTGAGACACGGCTGTTGCGGTGGGCGGCCTCCTGGAGGTGCGCGATCAGCGCCGTACGGCGGGCCGTGAGCCCCGCGATGCGCTGCGACAGCTCGTCGATCGCCTGCCGGTACGCGGCCAGCGACGCCGGGCAGTCGTCGGCGTGCCGATGGCCGACCGCCAGGCAGTCCAGGAACGGCCGGGTGCGCTCCACGGGAATCCCGAGGCCGCTGAGCGCCCGGATCTCCCGCGCGAGCCGTACGTCGTGCTCGTCGTAGTCCCGGTAGCCGTTGGCCAGCCGCCCCGGCGTCAGCAGCCCCAGCGACTCGTAGTAGCGCGCCGCTTTGGTCGTTACGCCCGCCCGGAGGGCCAGCTCACCGATCCGCATGTCTCTCACCTCGATGAACGCTAAACCTTGCCCCTGAGGGTAAGGTCAAGCTCCACGGCGCTTGACCGTGACACCGTGTGAGGCTGTGGACTGAAGACATCATGTTCACCATCGGAGATTTCGCCCGGCACGGGCGGGTGTCGGTCCGGATGCTGCGCCATTACGACGCGACCGGACTGCTGCACCCCGCCCGGGTCGACCCCGCCACCGGCTACCGGTACTACACCGCCGCCCAGCTGGCCCGTCTCAACCGCATCATCGCCCTCAAAGACCTCGGCTTCACCCTTCAGCAGGTCCGGGAGATCCTGGAGGAGAAGGTCACCACCGAGGAGCTGCGGACCATGCTGCGGGTGCGGAGGGCCGACCTGGAGGCGGCGATGACGGCCGCGGCGGCCCGGCTGGTGCGGGTCGAGGCGAGGCTCCGGTCCATCGAGAGCGAGGGACAGATGTCCTCCAACGACGTAGCGGTGAAGAGCCTGCCGAGCGTGCGCATCGCCGAACTGACCGGTGTGGCCACGGGATTCGACGCCATCGGACCGGTCATCCAGCCGCTGTACGGGGAACTGCTGCCGCGCCTGGCGGCGGCGGGCATCACACCGACCGGGCCAGGTGTCGCGTACTACGAGGACGCGCCGGACGGCGGTGTCCTCATCCACGCCGGGATCGAGGTCGCGGCCCCGGTGCAGGAGGTCGACGGGCTGCGGGTCGTGGACCTGCCGCCGGTCGACCAGGCGGCGGCGATCGTCCACCGGGGTTCGATGGAGACGGTCCTGCCGACCATCCAGACCCTGGGCCGCTGGATCGAGGCCAACGGCTACCGCTCGGCCGGATACCCGCGGGAGATCTACCTGGAGTGCCCGGACAACCGCGACGAGTGGGTGACGGAACTCCAGGAGCCGATCACGGCTGCCGTGGTCTCTCAGCCGGTGTGAGGTCTCAGCCGGTGTGACTCAGCCAGAGTGAAGGATCCGGAAGCGACCGGGTTCCGCTTCCGCCGGATCCCGGTCGACGACCTGGACGGGCGGTCCGGCCCACTGCCACACGCTGATGCCCGGCGTGCGGGAGAACCGGATCCGCCCGCGGGTGCCGTCGACCGCGACGCTCGGCCATGACGCGGCGATGCGCGCCCGGTCCGCGCCGCCGTGGGAACGCAGCACGTCGGCGAGGACGGTGACCGTGTCGTAGCCCTCGTACGCGACGAAGGAGGGCGCTCCGGCCAGCCGCTTGCGGAGCGCCGTCTCGACTCGCGCACCGAGTGGGGTGAGGCGCTCGGGCAGGTAGCGCAGGAACGGGACCGCGGCGCCGTCGTCGCCCAGTAGCGCCGTCCATTCGGCGAACTCCGGTTGCCCCGCCGGAGCGCCGATCAAGACCTCGGCGAGGCGCTGGTCGCGGCGGACGGCCGTGACGATCGGCACGGCCGGCTCCGGGTGGCCGACGAGGAGAAGCAGGGCCGTCGCGCCATGGGCGGCGAGTGCGTCGCACACGGCCGCGGGGGTGAGCGCGCTCATGTCGAGTTCGATGACGGTGCCGCCGCGTGGCGCGAGGTAGTCCCGCAGAATGCGGGTCCCGGCTGCCCAGTAGACGCTCGGCTGGGCAGCTACGGCGATGCGGCGGTGGCCCGCGCCGAGGAGGAAGTCCGCGTAGATCCGCCAGCCGCGGGACTGCGGCGGGGAGAGGCGCGCGACCCAATCCGTCGGCTGGTCGGTGAGCGCGTCGAGAACCGACGACGAGCACAGGTACGGCAGTCCGAGGGCGTCTGCCCTGGTGGCGGCGGCGCGCGCGACGACGCTGTGATACTCGCCCGCCAGGGCGGCCACGCCCAGACCGGCCAACTCGTCCACGGCCGCCGCGGCCTTCCGCGGATCGGCCGCGGTGTCCCGGACCAGCAGCTCCAGCGGTCGTCCGCCGATCCCACCGGCGTCGTTGACGTCGGATACGGCCAACTCCAGTCCGGCGAGCAGATGGTGGCCCGCCTCGATCCAGCCGGGCCGGGTGAGCGGAACGAGAGCGCCGATCTGGACGGATGAGCCGTCTTCGCGCCGTGGTGGGCGTGCCTGGGTGACCATGCCGGTCATTGCATCCACGGCCATCGCCGACGGCAAGCGATTATCCGTTCGCGCTGGGGGTCTTGAGGTGGCTTTTGAGGTTCGCCTTCTTCACCTTGTTTCCGCAGGTCGCCATGGAGCACCAACGCCGTCGCCGTCCACGGCTGGTGTCCAGGAAGAGCCCTCCGCAGGTGTGCTGCTCACAGCGCTTGATCACGCCGTCGCCCTCGCCGTCCTTGTGGTGCGCGCCGAGCGTCGCCACGGCGTCGACGGCGACGACGGCCAGCGCCGCACGGGCGGTCCAGCGGTTGAGCAGGCCTCGTCCGCCGGGTCCGGTACGTCGTCGGCGGCGACGGCGGTACCGGCCCGGTGGATGGCCTCGCGCAGTTCGCGGGCGTCCCGCAGGAGGGCGTCGGAGATCGGCATCTCCGCGCTGCCCAGCTCATTGGCGACGAGCCAGGCCCGGAGCCGGTCCGGGGTAGGGATCGATCTCGTTGCCGAGCCGGAAGGCCCGCCCGCTCACAGGATTCGGCACCGTGAGCGGTGTCCCCTGGCTCCCCGACGGCTTCGCGGACGTCTTCGACAGCACCCTCGTCCGCGGCGGCGACGTCGACCCGCGCGGCGTCGGACCGTCGGACAAGCCCCGCGACGGATACGACACCGGCACCGTGGCGGCCGAACTCGTCGCCCTCAGGCCGACGCTCGGCCACGGGCGAGGCGCAGAACGACATGCTGTGGCACTTCGCCTTCAACCGGAAGCGCGGCCTCAACGAGCAGCTCGTCCGCGGCCGCGAGCACCTCTACTACGGCGACCAGTTCCGTACGAAGGCCGCGCGGCCGCTGCCGGAGTCAGCCGTCGGCTTCTACGTCGAAACCCTCGCCCGCGACCCCGAGGCGCTGCGCGCCAGCTTCGAGTTCTACCGGGCGACGGACGACAACATCGCCCAGAACGAGCGGCGCAAGCAGCACCCGCTCCCCCTGCCCGTCCTCGGCGTCGCCGGAGCCCGCGGCCAGGGCGAACGCCTCGTGCCGTTTCTCCGCCCCTAGACCGGCCGGGCCGCGCCCGCGAAGGGCATCTGGTCGATCGGGGCCACCCGGACCGGGGCGCCGGGGCGCGGGGCGTGGATCATCAGGCCGTTGCCGATGTAGAGGCCGACATGGCTGACGCCGGAGTAGAAGAAGACCAGGTCACCGGGGGCCAGTTCGCCGCGCTCGATGCGGCGGCCCGCGTTGATCTGGGTGTAGGTGGTCCGCGGCAGGGACACCCCGGCGGCGCGCCACGCGGCCTGGGTCAGGCCCGAGCAGTCGTAGCCGTACGGCCCGGTCGCGCCCCAGACGTACGGCTTGCCGATCGCCTCGTACGCGAAGGAGATGGCGCGGGCCGCCCGGCCGCCCGTCCGGGCGGGGGCGCCGTGCCGGGGCGTCGACGCGGTACGGGCGTCCTTGGCGGTACGGGCTTCCTGGGCGGCGCGGAGGCGGTCGCGCTGGGCGCGGGTCAGCTTGGCCAGCAGCGCGTCGGCCGCGGCCAGCTTGTCCTGGACCGCGTGTTTGTGGCGGGACGCGGCGGCCTGCGCGGCGCGCAGCGTACGGAGGCGGTCGTCCGCCTTGCCCCGGACCCGGCGCAGCGACCGCTCCTCGCGGGTGATGCGCGCGATCGTCACCGCCTGGCGGTCGCCCGCGCGGTCGGCGAGCGAGGCGCGCTGGAGGTACTGGCCGGGGGAGGAGGAGAGGGCCAGCTGAAGGGCGGGGGCGACGGTGCCGGAGCGGTACTGGGCGGTGGCGAACGCGCCGAGGGCGTTGCGCGCCGTGTTGAGGCGGTCGGTGCGGCGGGTGGCCTCGTCGCGTAACCGGTGGAGGGACCGCTGCGCCTTCTCGGCCGCGGCCCGGGCGCCGTCGTACTTCTCGGTGGCCTCCTCCGCCTCCCGCTCGTACGCCTCGACCTTCGCCTTCACCTGGGCGGGCGTCAGACGGGCTCGGCGTGCCCGATGCCCGGGAGGGCGGTCGCGGAGGCGACGCCCGCGAGGGCGAGGGTCACGGCGGTGCGGAGGGTGGTGCCGGTGAGCGACGAGCGGTGCCGCTGCTTCGGCTTCGTGGGGGGCTGCGGCGCCACTGCGGCGATTCACCTTTCGTGGGGGGCGTGCTTCTTGGAGGGGAAGCTAGGCCGGTCGGCGGCGCGGCGCGCTGAGATGAACGGAGGTGGACGGAATCGTCCCCCTGTGGCGCCTGCTGATCACGGGGGCGGCGCGGGGTGGGCGGGATCGGGGCGGCTGTGACCGATGTGCCGATCAGGGTGCACCCGGGTGACTGGCGGTGATATGAGCGGGGCTAGTCTCCGGTGCCATGGACGTACTCATCAATGTGTTCGTCGGCCTGCACATCGTCGGCATCGCCGCCCTGCTGGGGGGCTTCCTCTCCCAGCTCTCGGCGATACGCGGGGACGGCGCGCGGATGACGCCGGGGATGCTGCACGGAGCGCTGACCATGCTGGTCACGGGCGCGGCGCTGGTCGGGCTGAACCAGGCGGACGATCAGACGGTCAACAACATCAAGATCGGCGTCAAGCTGGCGCTGCTGATCGTGATCCTGGGCCTGGTGTACGTGAAGCGGGACGAGGAGAAGGTGGAGCCCGCGCTCTTCGGCGTGGTCGGCGCGCTGACGACGGTGAACATCTTCATCGCCGTGCTCTGGACCTGATCCCGCCACAGCCGTTCTGTTTCCGCTGGGCCAACCCGGGGGCGGGAAGGGGCGGAATGGGGGAAATCGCACCTGTAAGCGCAACCCGACGCACTCTTCGACTGTCTTACCCGTCAAGGGCAAGCCCGGAGGGAGCGCGCAATGGGGGTAAAGGCAGGATTCGGGGCGTGGCGGGCATGGCGCCGCCGTACGGCGGTCGCCTTGGGCATGGCGGGCATGGTGGTGCCGCTGTCCGTCGCGCTCGGTGCGGGACCGGCGCAGGCGGCGACGTCGTGCACGGCGGACACCGGTCCGTATCAGAAGCAGGTCGAGAAGTTCCTCGGCCGTCCCGTCGACGGTCGGCAGTCCTCGGGGGACTGCCGCGCGACGCAGAGATTCCAGATCAACCACGGCATCAGCCCGACCATCGGCTACGCGGGCCCCGTCACCTGGGGCGTCATGAAGCTGATCAACGCGCAGAACGCGGCGGGCCGTAACCCCAACGCGGCGCGCAAGTGCCCCACCAACAAGGGCCGCATCGCCTGTGTCGACCTCTCCCGGCAGCTCAGCTGGGTGCAGGACGGTTCGCGGCTGGTGTTCGGGCCCGTTCCGGTGCGCACCGGGCGGGACAGGTACGAGACCCGCACCGGGCTGAAGAAGATCTACTGGCGGAACAAGAACCACTGGTCGACGATCTACCACGTGGCCATGCCGTACAGCCAGTTCTTCGACGGCGGCCAGGCGTTCCACTCCATCGCGGGGAGCGTATGGTCGCCGCCCGGCTCCCACGGCTGCGTCAACATGCGCTCCGGTGACGCGAAGAAGTACTGGAGCCTGTTGCGGAACGGCGACGACGTATACGTGTACGGGCGCAAGCCGGGCACGTGATCCGGCCGGTGTGAGCTGCGGCTGCCCGTGCGGGTACGGGCAGCCGCACTGCGGCTACGCGGGCCGCACGCTCCCGTAGATCGGCATCTCGGTGATCGGCGCCTTCTTCACCACATCGCCCGGCTTCGGCGCGTGGATCATCATCCCGTCGCCGATGTAGAGCCCGACGTGGCTGATGTCGTCGTAGAAGAAGACGAGATCACCGGGCTTGAGGTTGGAGGTCGAGACGCGCGTACCGGCCTTCACCTGGTCCCATGTGGTGCGCGGCAGGGAGACACCGGCGGCCTTCCACGCGGCCTGGGTGAGCCCCGAGCAGTCGTAGGAGTTGGGCCCGGTCGCGCCCCAGACGTACGGCTTGCCGAGCTGGGACTCCGCGAAGTCGATCGCCTTGGCCGCCTTGGTGCTGTTCGTGGCGGTGGACGAGCCTGCCGAGCTGCTTCCGGAACCGGAAGAGGAACCGCCGCTCGACTGCTGCTCCTGTGTCTGCTGCTTCTGCTCGGCGGCGGCCTGCCGCTGCTTTTCGGCCAGCTCGGCAGCCTTCTGCCGCGCCTCCTCGGCCTTCTTCTTCTCGATCGCCGCCAGCCGCGCCTTCTCCTTGGCGGTCAGGTTCGCCAGCAGCCGGCGGGCCTGCGCGAGCTTGTCCTGAACGGACTTCTTCTTGGTCTTCAGCTCGCGCTGGGTCTCGGTCAGCGACGCCAGACTCTTGGCGGCCTCGCGGCGCTCCTTGGCGGCCTTCGCCGCCTGCGTCTGGAAGTCATCGACGGCCCGCTTCTGCGAACCGGCCATCCGGTTCATCAGATGCGACTGGTCGAAGAGGTCCTGCGGGTCGTTGGAGAACAGCAGGCTCGCGGCGCTCGAGGTCATGCCGCCGTTGCGGTACTGGGCCGCGGCATAGGTGCCGAGCGTGCGGCGGGCCTCGTTGAGCTTCTCCGTGTTCTCGGCGACGTCGTCCATCATCCGGTTGACCTTGGTGCGCTGCTGCTCGGAGCGCTCCTTGGCGGCGTTGTAGTGCTGGGTGGCGGTTTCCGCTTGGTGGTAGAGGGCGTCCACCTTCTCCTTGACCGCCTCGATCGACTGCGTCGTGCCGGGCTTGGGGGTCGCTCGGCGCGGCGTTCGCGGTCTGGGAGAGGAGGGTGACGGAGGCGAGGGCGGCGGTGGTGAATCCGACGGCCGTACGGCGCCCGGTGGAGGAGGCGGAGGTGGGTATTCGGGTCCGCGGCTTGCGGTGCGACGCCCAAGGGAGGCGACTCCTTCCGTGGACCGCCTACCGGGTTAGCTGTCCGGGTTCGGGCCGTACGGAAGTTGCCCTACGGCCTTGTGCGGCGGACGTGGCGCGTCGTACATGCCGTACGCGTCGTAC
>NZ_GG657754.1:5957242-5960590 GCF_000158915.1 Streptomyces himastatinicus ATCC 53653
CCGATTCACCCCGGTCGTGCTGGGCCCCTCCTCCCCGAAAGGGGGGCGAGGAGGGCGGGTCCCCGGCTCCGGGCGCCTTGCGACACGGACGGACTCGGCGGAGGCCGCCCGGGCCGGCGCGGTTCGCCGACGGTTCTACGGGCCGCCTGAGGGAGGACGGTAGCCAACTCGTGGGGCTCCTGTGAAGGCTGGTGGTCGATATGCCCGAAACCGTTTCGTGACATCCATACGCAGTCCATGCGTAGGCTGTCAGTGCGGCCGCCTAAACTCGGTGAGCGATGAGCAGCCTCTTTGACGACAGCTTCCTGGCGAGCCTCGGGCCTCCGGAGGAGGAGCCCCCGCCGCCCGAGGATTCCGCACACCCGGGCCACAGCGGCGGCTCAGACGGTTCAGGCGGCGAGGAGGTGCCGCACCACCTCTTCACGGGCGCATTCGACGCGCCGGTGCCGAGCGGGACCAGAGAGCCGTACTACCGGGACGGCGCGGCCCGCCCCGCCGTCGACCCGGCGGCGCTGCTGGAGGGGCTGAACGAGCAGCAGCGGGCCGCCGTGGAGCACACCGGCTCGCCGCTGCTGATCGTCGCGGGGGCCGGGTCCGGCAAGACCCGGGTGCTCACCCACCGCATCGCGTATCTGCTCGGCACCCGCCATGTGCACCCCGGCCAGATCCTTGCCATCACCTTCACCAACAAGGCTGCGGGCGAGATGAAGGAGCGGGTCGAGGAGCTGGTCGGCCCGCGGGCGAACGCCATGTGGGTGATGACGTTCCACAGCGCGTGCGTGCGGATCCTGCGCCGCGAGTCGAAGAAGCTGGGCTTCACCTCCTCGTTCTCGATCTACGACGCGGCCGACTCGAAGCGGCTGATGGCGCTGGTGTGCCGGGATCTCGATCTCGACCCGAAGAAGTTCCCGCCGAAGTCGTTCAGCGCCAAGATCTCCAATCTGAAGAACGAGCTGATCGACGAGGAGACCTTCGCCGGTCAGGCGGCGGACGGCTTCGAGAAGACGCTCGCCGAGGCGTACGCGATGTACCAGTCGCGGCTGCGCGAGGCCAACGCCCTCGACTTCGACGACATCATCATGACCACGGTCAATCTGCTCCAGGCGTTTCCGGACGTCGCCGAGCACTACCGCCGCCGCTTCCGGCACGTCATGGTCGACGAGTACCAGGACACCAACCACGCTCAGTACACGCTGGTGCGCGAGCTGGTGGGCACGGACACGGACGAGGTGGCGGCCGGGGAGCTGTGCGTCGTGGGCGACGCCGACCAGTCGATCTACGCGTTCCGGGGCGCCACGATCCGTAACATCCTCCAGTTCGAGGAGGACTATCCGGACGCGCGGACGATCCTGCTGGAGCAGAACTACCGCTCCACCCAGACCATTCTGAGCGCGGCCAACGCCGTCATCGAGCGCAACGAGAACCGCCGCCCGAAGAACCTGTGGACCGAGGCGGGCACCGGCGCCACCATCACCGGCTACGTCGCCGACACCGAGCACGACGAGGCCCAGTTCGTCGCCGACGAGATCGACCGGCTGACGGACGCGGGGGACGCCCGGGCCGGTGACGTCGCGGTCTTCTACCGCACCAACGCCCAGTCCCGTGTCTTCGAAGAGATCTTCATCCGGGTCGGCCTGCCGTACAAGGTCGTCGGCGGGGTCCGCTTCTACGAGCGCAAGGAGGTCCGCGACGTCCTCGCGTACCTGCGCGTACTGGCCAACCCCGAGGACGCCGTACCGCTGCGCCGCATCATGAACGTGCCCAAGCGCGGCATCGGCGACCGCGCCGAGGCGATGATCGACGCGCTCGCGTCGCGCGAGAAGATCACCTTCCCGCAGGCGCTGCGCCGCGTCGACGAGGCGTACGGCATGGCGGCTCGCTCGGCGAACGCGGTCAAGCGGTTCAACACGCTCATGGAGGAGCTGCGGACCATCGTGGAGTCGGGCGCGGGCCCGGCGACCGTCCTGGAAGCCGTGCTGGAGCGCACCGGCTATCTGGCCGAGCTCCAGGCGTCCACCGATCCGCAGGACGAGACCCGCATCGAGAACCTCCAGGAGCTGGCCTCCGTGGCCCTGGAGTTCGAGCAGGACCGGGGCGAGGAGAACCCCGGCACGCTCGCGGAATTCCTGGAGCAGGTCGCGCTCGTCGCCGACTCCGACCAGATTCCGGACGAGGACGAGGAGGGCACCGGGGTCATCACGCTGATGACGCTGCACACGGCCAAGGGACTGGAGTTCCCGGTCGTGTTCCTCAGCGGCATGGAGGACGGGGTCTTCCCGCATATGCGCGCGCTCGGCCAGACCAAGGAGCTGGAGGAGGAGCGGCGGCTGGCGTACGTCGGGATCACGCGCGCCCGCGAGCGGCTGTATCTGTCCCGGTCGACGATGCGCAGCGCCTGGGGCACGCCCTCGTACAACCCGCCGTCCCGCTTCCTGGAGGAGATCCCCGACCAGTACGTGCAGTGGCGGCGCACCGGGCCCGCGACCCCGTCGGCGTCGATGGGCGCCATGACGTCGGGTGGCGGGGCGGGGCTGTCGTCGTCGCGCTCGCGGTCCGGGACGTCCGCGTCCGGCGCGTCCGGTTTCGCGACGCGGCGCGCGAAGGACCGCCCGGTGGTCTCCCTGGCCATCGGGGACCGGGTGACGCACGACTCGTTCGGGCTCGGCACCGTGGTGGCGGTGAAGGGCACCGGGGACAACGCGGAGGCGACGATCGACTTCGGCGGCGAGAAGCCGAAGCGGCTGCTGCTGCGGTACGCGCCGGTCGAAAAGCTCTGAGGTTGTTCTGTGAGGTGAGGCGGGCGGTCAGTTGGGGTTGAGGCCGTGGTTTTGCAGCCACGGCAGCGGGTCCACTGCCTCCCCGCCGCCCGGGTGCACCTCGAAGTGCAGATGCGGACCGGTGGAGTTGCCGGACGTGCCCGAGTAGGCCATGACGTCACCGGCCTTGACGGTCCCGGAGCGGATCTTGGTGCTGCTCAGGTGGCAGTACCAGGTCTCCGTACCGTCAGGAGCGGTCAATATGACCATGTTGCCGAAGGCGTCGTTCCACTGGGTGCGCACGGTGCCGTCGGTCGCCGCCATGACGGGCGTGCCCTCGCTGACCGGGAAGTCGATCCCGGAGTGCAGGGACATCCAGTTGAGGCCCGCCTGGCCGAAAGTGGCGCTCAGCCCGTGCTGCTTGACCGGCAGCGCGAACTTGGGGCGCATCGCCTCCTTGCGCGCCGCCTCCGCGGCCTTGCGCTTCTTCTCGGCTTCCTGGCGCTCCTTGAGGTCGATCCGCTCCTGGGTGCGGCTGGCGCGCTCCCGGAAGTCGTTCCCGCCGTCGTCGACCCCGGCGAGCCGGGTGTCC
>NZ_GG657754.1:5961047-5962938 GCF_000158915.1 Streptomyces himastatinicus ATCC 53653
CGCGGCGTGCTGGCTGATGACCTCGTACTGCCCCGAGACGTCGTACCCGCCGGTGTCGTACTGGCCGGTGGTGTCGTACTGCCCCGTGTCGTACTGCCCTGTGTCGAAGTGGCCCGTATCGACCTGTCCGGTATCGAACTGCCCGGTGGTGTCGTACTGCCCCGTATCGAACTGCCCGGTGTCGTACTGCCCCGTGCCGGTGTCGTACTGCCCGTAGGTGTCGTACGCGCCCGTCTCCCACTGCTGCTGAGGGGGGTGGGTGTCCCAGGTGCCGGTGTCGTCCCAGCCGCCGGCGTCCCAGTGGCCGCCGGTGTCGTCCTGCCGCTGAGTGGGTACGTCGGTGGGGAGCTGATAGCCGGAGGCGGCCCACATCGCGGTGGTGTCGTAGGCGCCGGTGTCGTACGCGGACCCGCCGCTCCACTGGGTCGCGTCGTACTGACCGCTGTGCCCGCCGTGCGGGTCGCCCTGGCCGTCCCCGTAACTGCCTGGGAGGGAGCCGAAGAGAGGGTCGGCCTCACCGTATGCGGCCCCGAGGTTATCGAAGCTGCCGGTGGGGTAGCCGTCGTACCCGGCGTAACCGTGCGCGGTGTCCTGCTGCTGGCCGTAGGCCCCGTCGTAGGAATACGAGGCGTCGGGAGCGGGGACGGTCGGGGTTGCCCCCGACGGGTGACGGTCGTTCACCACCAACCAACTTCTCTTTCGCCTCGGCTGCAGGAGAATTAGCGGCGACTGTACCCGGCGGTACGCGGGAGCGACAATCTTCAGCAAGTTTTGGGCAGCACGGGAAAGGGCATTTGGACCTCTTTCGGTTGACTGTGCGCCCGCTCTTGGCCCGGCGTTCGACGGTTGTTCGGCAATTTTCGGCCGTATCAGGCGACCGAGAATGCGCCCGAAGTGTCCGTCTGCGTGGCATTGGCGGCGTCCAGTGCCTCCCGGATCCCGGTGGCGACGGCCGAGCGGACCGGTAGAGCGAGATGCCCCACACCGCTGACGCGGATGTTGCGAAAGATCAGATCTGGATGGTCTATGCGGGCGACTTCCGCGGGGATCATCAACTGATCCACATCACTCCAGAAAGAAACGAAACGCGTACGGCATTCGGGGGCAGGCTGCCTCAACTCCGTTATCACCTCGGAGTTCGGGCACATCTGACGCACGAGCGGATGTGCGGACAACAAGGGCGCGACGTGGGTGCCGGAGTGCGGGGTGCCCAGCGTGACCAGGGAGTGCACCCGCACATCGCCGCCCAGCCGCTGGACGTAGTAACGCGCGATCAGCCCGCCGAGGCTGTGGCCCACGATGTCCACCTGGCTGTGGCCGGTGCGGGCGCAGGCGTCCTCGACATGGCGGGCCAGCAGTGCGGCGGCGGTGCGGAGGTCGCAGGTCAGGGGGGAGTAGTTGAGCGCCTCGACGTGCTGTCGGCCGTGGCGGAGGAGGGAGCGGCGCAGCAGCACGAAGACGGAACGGTTGTCGATGAAGCCGTGGAGGAGCAGCACCGGGCGCTGCCCATGGAGGTCGGGTGGGGGCGTGGCGGGCGGACGCTCCTGCCGGAGGCCGGTGGGGTAGAGGAGGAGGTGCCCGGCGAGAATCGCCAGGTCGAGCGCCAGCGCCCGGACCCGACTGCCTTGATCGAATATGAGGCCCACGGCGACCGCCCCCTTGTGCCCTTGCGCTGTGGGCAGCCGCGGCCGTGACAGACCGCGCCGTCGCACCGCGGCGCCATGCCCATGCCATGCCGCCGTCCATGCGGCTGCCGGGCGGCGCGACGCGGTGCGACGGTCCCCGCTGCGGCTCCCCTTGGTGGTCGACCCGAGGTCGAACGTGTCCCGCGTGTGATTTCCCCCTCGCCGCGCATCGCGAAACTGCCGGGTAGGGGATGCTTGCGGGAAGC
>NZ_GG657754.1:5964861-5966574 GCF_000158915.1 Streptomyces himastatinicus ATCC 53653
GTCCGGGTTGAGCCGGGCGAGCCACAGCGCCCGGGGCCGCCGAGGGTGAGCGCCTCGGGCCGCAGGTCGGTGCGGGCCCGGGCCGCGTCGAGCAGCGTCGGGAGCAGTGCGTCGGGCGCGCGGTAGCCGTGCTGGTTGGCGAGGGCGAGCCATTGGGGCAGCAGCTCGGCCAGGTCGGGGGCGGAACGCGGCCCGCTGCGCCCGGGGGCCGATCGGTCGGCCAGCAGCATCGCCAGCCGACTGCGGGCGGCGGGCGGGAGCGGTGGGCGCGGGTCCTCGGGCGCGGGGGCCGGGCCCGGCCGGGCGGGGGCGGGGCGCAGCCCGGCCCGCCGCCGGACGGTGCTGAGCGCGGCGGCGTCCAGCAGGGCGGCCGGGGTGTCCTGCCCGGGGCGCACGGTGACGGGCGGGGTGCGGCGCTCGGTGCCGAGCAGGGCGGCGGCGACGAGGTCGTCCCACGACACGTGCGCGGATTCGGCTGGCGCGGTGCTGGTGCTGGTCAACGCGTGCCTCCGTACGAGGTGGGGCCGGTGCCGGTGCCGAGCGGGACGGGTTCGGGATCCCAGGTGGTGAGCGGCGTGATGCCGCGGTGCCCGCACTCGCCGAAGACGGTGACGGGGCGGCCGCCCGATATCGCCGCGAGCTGCCACAGGTTCGTACGGCCGAGGCACCTCGGATCGATGGGGAGCGCGGTCCCGGCCGCCTCGTCGGCCAGCTGCCATCCGTCGTCGCCGGGTACGGGCGTGACGCCGGAGAGCACGACGGGCCAGCCCTCCAGCCAGGGGTCGTCGCTCAGCGCCTCGCCGTAGGCGGCGAGCGCCGCGTCGATGCCGCCACCGTCGGGCACCCCGTTGGGCACTCCGGCGGGTGCCGGGACGTCCGCGGCCGCCGCGCCGTTTGCGCCGTCCACCGCGGCCGCCGGGGTCCATCCGGGCGGCAGTGGAGGCACGGCGGGCGGGTAGCGCGTGCCCAGCGCGGCCCGGAGCGGATGCGTGCCCGGGTAGTAGGTGAGGTCCGCGTCGAGCACCAGACCGAGGGGCAGCGCCTGCTCAGGAGCCCGGCCCGCCGCACCGAAGGACAGCAGCATCGCCATCCGGCCCGTACTACGGCCGCGGAGCCAGATCCGCCGGGTGGTGAGCTTGCCGTCGCTGCTGTCCTCGCGGCCCAGGACGAGCCACTGGTCCCGGACCGGTTGCCCGTGCGCGAGCAGCTCGGCCACCGGCACCGTGACGCCGACCCGGGAGCGCGTGGTGGCGGCCAGCTCCTCCGGCAGGCTGTCGAGGTGGAGGAAGCCCTGGTTGAGGAGGTGCGCCAGGGCGCATTCCTCCAGCAGCCGGGCGGGCCAGCCGGGGCCGGAGGAGGGGATCGCGCCCAGCTCCCGCACCCGCGCCTCCAGGCCGGGGGCCTGGGCGTCGACCATGCGGGCGGCCGTCTCGTCCCACGCCCCGTATCCGGCGCGGTCGGCCGTGGCCAGACCGTCCCGCAGCAGGTCCGACAGCCGCTGCTCCAGCTCCGTGGCGCCCGCCGCGATGCGCTGGGCGCGCCGCTCGGCGCGGCGGCGGGCGGCGACCGGATCGGCGGCGCCACCCGCCGCCTTCCCCGCGCCGTCGTCCCCCACGCCACCGCCCCCCGCGGCTTCCGCGCCCGCACCCCCGCTCGCGGCCGCCGCCGCGCTCCGCGCGCGCTCGCGCCGCTCGCCGAGCCACTGCCCGGCCC
>NZ_GG657754.1:5966674-5968723 GCF_000158915.1 Streptomyces himastatinicus ATCC 53653
CGCCGGCCCCCCACAGAAGCAGCAGCCCGAGCGCGTGCTTGCACGGGAACTTCCGGCTCGGGCAACTGCACCGATACGCGGGGCCGTGCAGGTCGATCACCGTCCGGTACGGCTCGCCGCCGCTGCCCGCGCACAGCCCCCAGACCGCCTGGCCCCGCGCACCCGTGCCGGACCACGAGGCGGCCCCCGCGAGCTTGCCGCCCGCCTTGTGTGACGCGGCGTCAGGAGCCAGGGCCAGCACCTGTTCCGCCGTCCAGCGTTCCCCCTGCGGATTCATGTCTGCGACCGTACGCCCACCCACTGACAATCACCCTGACCTGCCGGTTCGTTGACGTGGGCAGGTTGCCGGGGCGGTTGTCAGTGGGGTGGTGCACAGTGAATTACGCGTCTGGGAGCGGAACGAGCAACGAGCCGTGGGGGAGCTGTGACCGTCACTGTGTCCGGAACCAATTCACCTGAAATCACCGAAGCCGTCGAGCCCGGCGAGGCCGTCGAGGTCCTCCGCCCGCATGCCGAGGACGCCTTCGCCGATGAGCTGAGCGCCCTGGCCGCCGCCGACGACCGCCCACGCCCGGCCCGTTGGCGGCTGTCGCCGTGGGCCGTCGCCACGTATCTGCTCGGCGGGACGTTGCCGGACGGCACCGTGATCACGCCCAAGTACGTGGGCCCGCGCCGGATCGTCGAGGTCGCCGTCACCACCCTCGCCACCGACCGCGCCCTGCTGCTGCTCGGCGTCCCCGGCACGGCCAAGACCTGGGTCTCGGAGCATCTGGCGGCGGCGGTCAGCGGCGATTCGACGCTGCTGGTCCAGGGCACGGCCGGGACGCCCGAGGAAGCCATCCGCTACGGCTGGGACTACGCCCGGCTCCTCGCCCAGGGCCCGAGCCGTGACGCGCTCGTCCCGAGCCCCGTGATGCGGGCCATGGCGGACGGCATGACCGCGCGCGTGGAGGAGCTGACGCGCATCCCGGCCGATGTGCAGGACACCCTGATCACCGTCCTGTCCGAGAAGACCCTGCCGATCCCCGAGCTGGGGGAGGAGGTCCAGGCGGTCCACGGCTTCAACCTCATCGCCACCGCCAACGACCGCGACCGCGGGGTCAACGAGCTGTCCAGCGCGCTGCGCCGCCGCTTCAACACGGTGGTGCTGCCGCTGCCCGCGACCCCGGAGGACGAGGTCGACATCGTCGCCCGCCGCGTCGCCCAGATCGGCCGCTCGCTGGACCTCCCCGAGGCCCCGGAAGGCGTGGACGAGATCCGTCGCGTCGTCACGGTCTTCCGCGAACTGCGCGAAGGGGTGACCGGTGACGGCCGTACGAAGCTCAAGTCGCCCTCCGGCACCCTGTCGACGGCGGAGGCCATCTCCGTGGTGACGAGCGGTCTGGCGCTCGCCGCCCACTTCGGCGACGGCGTGCTGAGGGCCGATGACATGGCCGCGGGCATCCTGGGCGCGGTCGTCCGCGACCCGGCCGCCGACCGCGTCATCTGGCAGGAGTACCTGGAGGCGGTCGTCCGCGAGCGCGACGGCTGGAAGGACTTCTACCGCGCGTGCCGAGAGGTGAGCGCGTGAGGGCAGCGAAGCCGATGCCGGCGGACGGCGCCGGGCCCGCCCCGCATGCCGCCCCGGTGGCTGACGCGGGACGGACCGGGGCGCGCCCGGACACGGCCACGGGGAATGCCGGGGCAGCGGGTGCGCCCGGTGCCTGGGTGGCCCAGCGCTCCGATGAGCCCGCAGCGGAGGACTGGGCGGCGGCAGGGGGAGCCGCCGGTGCCGCCGAGGGGCACGGTGCCGCAGGAGTCTCCGGTGCCGCGGGAGCACCCGGAACCGCCGGGGCCACCGGGGCGTGCCCGGAGGCGGCAGTGGGGAAAGCCGAGGCAGCGGGTGTGCCTGGTGCCCGGCTGACTCAGGGGCCCGGCGAGCCCAACGCGGAGGGCTGGGTGACGGCAGGGGGAGCCGCCGGTGCCCCCGGGGTCGCTGGGGCCATCGGGGCCACCAAGGTTGCCAGTGCCGCAGGAGTCCCCGAGACCGTTGGGGCTTCCGGGGCTGTC
>NZ_GG657754.1:5968823-5983066 GCF_000158915.1 Streptomyces himastatinicus ATCC 53653
GGGTCGCCGGGACCGTCGGTGCCGCAGGAGGCCCCGATGCCGACGGAGCCACCGGAACCGCCGGAACCCCAGGAGCCGCCGAGGCCGTCGGAGTCGCCAAGGCCGTCGTGCCTGAGTGGCCGGTGTTGTTGGGGGTGCGGCATCACGGGCCTGGGTCGGCGCGGGCCGTGCGGGCGGCGCTCGATGAGTGCGAGCCCGGCGTCGTGCTCATCGAGGGCCCGCCGGAGGCGGACGCGCTGGTGCATCTCGCCGCCGACGAGGACATGCGCCCGCCCGTCGCGCTGCTCGCGCACGTGGCGCACGACCCGGGGCGCGCCGGGTTCTGGCCGCTGGCCGGGTTCTCGCCGGAGTGGGCGGCCATCCAGTGGGCGCTGGCCCGCGACGTGCCCGTCCGGTTCATCGACCTCCCCGCCCGCGAACTCCCCTGGCCATGACCGCCAAGGGCGACGTGGGAGGACGAAGAGCCGGGTGAGGCCCGAGCGGGTGCGCGTCGATCCGCCTCGCCGTCCTCGCCGAGGCGGCCGGGTACGAGGATCCGGAGCGCTGGTGGGAGGACGTCGTCGAGCACCGCAGCGTCGGTGGGACCGCGGCGTTCGCCGCCGTCGGCGAGGCCATGGGGGAGCTGCGGGCCGCGTACGGGCACGGCGGGCACGAGGACGACGCCGTCCGGGAGGCCCATATGCGGGTGCGGATGCACGCGGCGCGGCGGGAGTTCGGGGAGCGGGTCGTCGTCGTGTGCGGGGCCTGGCACGTACCGGCGCTGGCCGCCCGCTCCACGGTGACCGCCGACCGGAAGCTGCTCAAGGGGCTGCCGAAGGTCAAGGCCGAGATCAGCTGGGTGCCCTGGACGCACCGGCGGCTGGCCCGGCACAGCGGCTACGGGGCGGGCATCGCCTCACCCGGTTGGTACAGCCATCTCTTCCACGCACCGGACCGGCCCCTGGAGCGCTGGCTGACCAAGGTCGCCGGGCTGCTCAGGGACGAGGACTTCGCGGTGTCGTCCGCGCACGTCATCGAGGCCGTGCGGCTCGCCGAAACCCTCGCCGCCCTGCGCGGCCGCCCGCTCGCCGGGCTCGCCGAGACGACGGATGCCGTGCGGGCCGTCATGTGCGAGGGCTCGGACGTGCCGATCGCGCTGGTGCGGGACCGGCTCGTGGTCGGGGACGTGCTGGGCGAGGTCCCCGCGTCGGCACCCGCCGTACCGCTCCAACAGGATCTGCGGCGCGCCCAGCGCTCGCTGCGGCTGGCGCCCGAGGCCGCGGAGCGGGAGCTGGAGCTCGATCTGCGCAAGGACATGGATGCGGCGCGCAGCCGCCTGCTGCACCGGCTGCGGCTGCTGGGGGTCGGCTGGGGCACCCCGGCGGCCTCGCGCGGCAGCACCGGCACGTTCCGTGAGACGTGGCGGCTGCGCTGGGAGCCGGAGCTGGCGGTGCGGGTCGCGGAGGCGGGGGTGTGGGGCACCACCGTGGTGTCGGCGGCCACCGCCAAGGCCGAGTCCGAGGCGCTGGGCGCCACGGCCCTCGCCGAGGTCACCGAGCTGGCCGAGCGCTGTCTGCTGGCCGCGCTCCCCGACGCCCTCCCCGTGGTGATGCGCGCGCTCGCCGACCGCGCCGCGCTCACCGCCGACGTGGGCCATCTCGCGCAGGCGCTGCCCGCCCTGGTGCGGTCGGTGCGGTACGGGGACGTGCGCGGCACCGACACCGCGGCGCTCGGCGAGGTCGCCGCGGGCCTGGCCGAGCGGATCCTCGTGGGGCTGCCGCCCGCTTGCGCGGGGCTCGACGCGGACGGCGCCGCCGACATGCTCCGCCACCTGGAGGCGGTGCACCGGGCGATCGGCCTCCTGCCGGAGCCCAAGCCGTCCGCGCCACCCGGGCAGCCTGCATCGTCCGCGCCGTCCGCGCCGCCCGCACCGGCGGTCGACGACTCGCTGCGGGCGCGCTGGGCGGCCGTGCTGCGCGCCATCGCCGGGCGGGACGGCACCCCCGCCACGCCGGGGCTGCTCCGCGGCCGGGCCGCGCGGCTGCTGCTGGACGACGGGAGGCTCGCCGAGGACGAGGCGGCCCGGCTGATGCGGCTCGCGCTCTCGCCCGGCACCGCACCACCCGAAGCGGCCTCCTGGATCGAGGGGTTCATCGGCGGCGACGCGGGCGGCGGCATGCTGCTCGTCCACGACGAACGGCTGCTCGGCCTCGTCGACGGCTGGCTCACCTCCGTACCGGCGGAGGCGTTCACGGACGTCCTGCCGCTGCTGCGGCGCACCTTCTCCGCGTACGACACCGGCGTCCGCCGCACCCTGGGCGAGCTGGTCCGCCGCGGTCCCGGGCGCGCGGCCGGTGAGTCGGGCGCGGGTGGCGAGGGAGCAGCCCCCGCGGCGCCCGCCGCGCCCGGCTTCGGCCCCGGGCTCGACGCGGACCGTGCGGCCGCCGTCGTACCGACGGTGCGGCTGCTGCTCGGCCTGGACCCCGGCCACCAGACTCCCGCCCTTGACCACGACGACACCGCGGAGGCGGCCCGATGACGGACATCGACGTGGAAATCGGCGCGGACGCGGGCGACGAACGGCTGCGGCGCTGGCGGCTGGTGCTCGGCGGGGAGGGCGGCGGAGACGGCACCGGCCGCTCCCTCAGCGGCACCGACGCCGCCATGGACCAGACGCTCGAAGCGCTCTACGGATCCGGGGGCGGGGACGGCCCCGGGGGCGCGGGCGGCGCCGCCGGAAGCGGCGGCGGCCCGGCGGGCAGCGGTGCCTCGCGGTCGGCCGGGCTCGGCGGCTCCGCGCCTCAAGTGGCGCGCTGGCTCGGCGACATCCGTACGTACTTCCCCACCTCCGTCGTCCAGGTCATGCAGCGCGACGCCATCGACCGGCTCGGCCTGTCGGCGCTGCTGCTGGAGCCGGAGATGCTGGAGGCCGTGGAGGCGGACGTGCATCTGGTGGGCACCCTGCTCTCGCTCAACAAGGCGATGCCGGAGACGACCAGGACCACGGCGCGTGCCGTCGTCCGCAAGGTGGTCGAGGAGCTGGAGAAGCGGCTCGCGACCCGCACCCGCGCGACCCTCACCGGCGCGCTCGACCGTTCCGCCCGGGTCAGCCGCCCCCGCCACCGGGACATCGACTGGAACCGCACCATCCGTGCCAATCTCAAGAACTACGTCCCCGAGCACCGCACCGTGGTTCCCGAGCGGCTGGTCGGTTACGGGAGGGCGGCGCGCGGGATGAAGAAGGACGTCATCCTGTGTATCGACCAGTCGGGGTCGATGGCCGCGTCCGTGGTGTACGCCTCCGTCTTCGGTGCCGTGCTCGCGTCGATGCGGGCGATCGCCACCCGGCTCGTCGTCTTCGACACCGCCGTGGTGGACCTGACCGACGAGCTGGACGATCCGGTGGACGTCCTGTTCGGCACCCGGCTCGGCGGCGGCACCGACATCAACCGCGCCCTGGCGTACTGCCAGTCGCAGATCACCCGGCCCGCGGACACCGTCGTCGTGCTGATCAGTGACCTCTACGAGGGCGGCATACGTGACGAGATGCTGGGGCGGATCGCCGCGATGAAGGCGTTCGGGGTGCAGTTCGTGGCATTGCTGGCGCTGTCCGACGAGGGGGCGCCGAGTTACGACCGGGAGCACGCGGCGGCGCTCGCCGCGCTCGGCGCACCGGCCTTCGCCTGCACCCCCGATCTCTTCCCGGAAGTGATGGCGGCGGCCATCGAGCGGCGCCAATTGCCGATACCGGACATGGCGATGCATCAGTGACCATCACTGGCTCGGGGCTTGCGCGGCCCCCTGTGGGTCGTGCAAGGATCACTCCTGTCGCCAGGACGTGAATGTGACCGTCCGGTTTGGCGCTTCGCCTGCTGTCCGTTCCAGGGAAGGCCCTCCTTTTGTCTGCCGCGTTCGCTTTGCCTGCCGCTGTGCGCTTGCCGCGCACCGTGGCCGCGCGGCGGGCGCTGCTGGCGGCGCTCTTCCTCGGGGGCTTCCTGGCACTCGCGTTCCTCTTCGGTGGCAGCGCCCAGGCGGCCGAGCGGGGCGAGCTGACGACCGGATCGGTGACGGGCCACCAGGCCCAGGCATCGGACCTGGTCGAGTCGGCCGCGAAGGCCGTTCCGGCCAAGGCCACACCGGCCAAGGCCACACCGGCCAAGCCGACACCGGACGAGGCACCGGCCAAGGCGGCCCCGGCCAAGGCGGTCAAGACCGCCCACACCGTGGCACGCCGGACGGCCCACACCGCCACCGAGGCGGTCCGCAAGACCGTGGAGCCGGTGCGCGAGCCGGTCGAGCGGCAGGCGCGACAGGTCACCGATCCGGTCGATGACCTGGTCAAGGAGGCCACGGGCACCCACCTTCCGGTGCGGCTGTCCGAGGTCGGCGAAGCCGGTGTCGGCGCCCTGGGCGACGCCCCCGGTGCGCACGGCGCCGCGTCGGGCCAGGGCCCGACGGCGGACGACGCCGACGATAACCACGCCTTGCCGCACCCGGCCCGGCCCGCCGCGGCCCCGCTGGGGCCGGACACGGCGGCCTCGGACGCCGCCGCACCCCGTACCGCCGACTCCCCCGACCACGGTCATGGCACCGTCGTCCGGGCTGCCGACGGCGCGGTCCAAGGCGAGGGGGCCCCTGGCGCCGCCGCGCCTCCCGCGGTCCCCCCTCGGGACCGTCACCCCAGTGCACCGGCGACAGTGGGCGCTCCCCGTGGCGGGAACACCCACGACCGCTCTGCCGCCGTCCGACGCCGCGCAGTTCGGGCTCGCGCCCGGCGCGGTCCGTGCGGACAGCTTCGCGCCGACGCGCGAGCGGTACAACGAAGTCCTCGAATTCCCCGGCTAGGGCAGACCTCCACCCGTCTGTAAGACCTGCCGCGCGGGGGTGGTCAGGTCTGCCCATCCGCTAACCCCCTTGAATTCGAAGGACTTCCTCCCCATGCGTAACAACGTTCGCCGCTCCATCCTCGTCGCCGCTGCCGCCACCGGGATCTGGGCCCTGGGCTCCGCCGCCGCCAGTGCCGCCGAGACCCCGAGCATCCCCTCCACCGACAGCGTCTCCAGCACGGTGGACGGCGTTACGGACAAGGTCACCGACACGACCGACAAGGTCACGGACACCACCGGCAAGGTGACCGACACGGTTGACGGTGCGACCGGCGATGCGGCCGACACCTCCAAGCTGAACGACACCGCGAAGAAGACCGTGGACGGCGTGACCGGCACCGCCGAGGACACCGTCGACGGTGCCGCCAAGGGCCAGCTGCCGGACGTTTCCAAGACCACCCGCGATGTGACCGGTGGCGCGCTCGACGGCGTGAACGGTGACGCCGCCAAGCCGGGCAAGGTCGTCAAGAAGGCGCACCACGCCGTGAAGTCCGTCCAGAAGGCCGCCGACGTCGACCTGCCCACCGGCGAGGTTCCCGGCGTCGTTCCGCACCTGCCCGGCCTGGGCTCGCTGCCGGTCAACGGCTCCTCGCTGCCGAACGCCGCCCCGGTGCCGTCCGTCAAGGGCGCCCCGGCCGAGCTGCCCGCCCAGCTCCCGGCCACCCCGAAGCTGCCCGCCGCCCCCGGCGCCGCCGACAACCTGCTCGCCTCCCTCTCCGGCGCGGGCGTCCGTCCGGAGGAGCTGACGGGCAAGGCCAAGGGCACCGTGGGCGTCGCCAAGCCCGTCGTGAACGGCATCGCCGACGACGTGCTGCCGCCCGTCGCGCACCGCATCGTGGTCAGGGTCGTCCCGGTCGCGCAGGGCACCGTGAACGACGCGGGTGTGCTCGCCGGTGACGCCGCGGGCAAGACCGTTCCGTACGTCGCCTACGTCGCGGGCAGCGCGCAGGGCTACACCCTGGGCACCGCCAGCAACGTGCTTCCGTTCGCGCAGGACACCGTCGCCAACGCCGTGCCGTTCGTGCAGAACACCGTTGCCAACGCCGTGCCGGTCGCCCAGAACACCGTCAACAACACGGTTCCGTTCACCGCCGACCTGGCCACCACCACGGCTCCGTTCGCGCTGGACCTGACCGGCTCCGTGGCCACGAACGCGCAGGGCACCGCGGTGAACACCGTGGCCCGGGTGCAGAGCCTGCTCCCGGTGGCCCCGGTCGACCTGACCGACGCCGCCAACATCCCGGCGATCCCGGCCCTGCCCGCGGTCCCGGCCCAGCTGCCGACCGTTCCGGCCGACCTGCCGCAGGTTCCGGCCCAGCTGCCGACCGACCTGCCGACCGTTCCGGCTGACCTCCCGCAGGTTCCGGCCGAGCTGCCCACCGACCTCCCGCAGGTTCCGGCCGAGCTGCCGACCGACCTGCCGAACGTCCCGGCCGACCTCCCGCAGGTCCCCGCCCAGCTGCCCACCGACCTCCCGCAGGTTCCGGCCCAGCTGCCCACCGACCTCCCGCAGGTTCCGGCCCAGCTGCCCACCGACCTCCCGCAGGTTCCGGCCCAGCTGCCCACCGACCTCCCGCAGGTCCCCGCCCAGCTGCCGACCGACCTGCCGAACGTCCCGGCCGACCTGCCCGCCGTCCCGGCCCAGCTGCCCACCGACCTGCCGGCCGCCCCGGCCACCCTCCCGGCCGTCTGATCGCCGGATCGCATGATCGCCGCGTGCGGCTCTGACGCCGTACGCAGCCGCAACACCGCGCAGTAGCCGAGAGCGGGCAGTCCTCGTTGGGGAGGGGGCTGCCCGCTTTCGGTTCCAAAATAGGTGTGTACGGTCGCGATCTGTGACCGTAATCACCGCTCCAGTGTGATCTGCGATTTAGGGCGGCACGTCTCGCGGTTATAACCTGCGAGACGGACATGCCGCGTACCCGGCGCACGTGTGCCGCCCTCGTTATAGATCGCGTCCTCACGCTGGCCATCGCGCGGCACGCCCGCGCAGATAACGACCGCGATATCCATGGAAAAGGGACGGACGCGCGTGGACCTGTTCGAGTACCAGGCGAGGGACCTCTTCGCCAAGCACGGTGTACCGGTGCTGGCCGGTGAAGTCATCAACACGCCTGAGGCGGCGCGCGAGGTGGCCGAGCGACTGGGCGGCCGTGCGGTCGTCAAGGCGCAGGTCAAGGTCGGTGGCCGCGGTAAGGCGGGCGGCGTCAAGCTGGCCTCCGACCCGGCCGACGCCGTGGAGAAGGCCAACCAGATCCTGGGCATGGACATCAAGGGCCACACGGTCCACAAGGTGATGCTCGCCCAGACCGCGGACATCAAGGAGGAGTACTACGTCTCCTTCCTGCTGGACCGCACCAACCGCACCTTCCTCGCCATGGCCTCCGTCGAGGGTGGCGTGGAGATCGAGGTCGTCGCGGAGCAGAACCCCGACGCGCTCGCCAAGATCCCGGTGGACGCCATCGAGGGTGTGACCCCCGAGAAGGCCGCCGAGATCGTCGCCGCGGCGAAGTTCCCGGCCGAGATCGCCGACCAGGTGGCGGACGTCCTCCAGCAGCTGTGGACCGTCTTCATCAAGGAAGACGCCCTGCTCGTCGAGGTCAACCCGCTGGTCAAGACCGGTGACGGCAAGATCATCGCGCTTGACGGCAAGGTGACGCTGGACGCCAACGCCGAGTTCCGCCAGCCGGAGCACGCGGAGCTCGAGGACAAGGCCGCGGCCAACCCCCTCGAGGCGGCCGCCAAGGCCAAGGGCCTCAACTACGTCAAGCTCGACGGCGAGGTCGGCATCATCGGCAACGGCGCGGGTCTGGTCATGTCGACCCTCGACGTCGTCGCGTACGCCGGTGAGAACCACGGCAACGTGAAGCCCGCCAACTTCCTCGACATCGGTGGCGGCGCCTCCGCCGAGGTGATGGCCAACGGTCTCGAGATCATCCTCGGCGACCCGGACGTCAAGTCCGTCTTCGTCAACGTCTTCGGCGGGATCACCGCGTGCGACGCCGTCGCCAACGGCATCGTGCAGGCCCTGGAGCTGCTGAAGTCCAAGGGCGAGGACGTCAGCAAGCCGCTCGTCGTGCGTCTCGACGGCAACAACGCGGAGCTGGGTCGCAAGATCCTCACCGACGCCAACCACCCGCTCGTTCAGCAGGTGGACACCATGGACGGCGCGGCCGAGCGCGCCGCCGAGCTGGCTGCGAAGTAAGGGACGAGGTCACCAGAAACCATGGCTATCTTCCTCACCAAGGAAAGCAAGGTCATCGTCCAGGGGATGACCGGGTCCGAGGGTCAGAAGCACACCCGTCGGATGCTCGCCTCGGGCACCAACATCGTCGGTGGCGTGAACCCGCGCAAGGCCGGCACCACCGTTGACTTCGACGGCAACGAGGTACCGGTCTTCGGCTCCGTGAAGGAGGCCATCGAGGCCACCGGCGCCGACGTCACGGTCATCTTCGTCCCGGAGAAGTTCACCAAGAGCGCGGTCATCGAGGCGATCGACGCCGAGATTCCGCTCGCCGTGGTGATCACCGAGGGCATCGCCGTCCACGACTCGGCCAACTTCTGGGCCTACGCCGGTCAGAAGGGCAACAAGACCCGCATCATCGGCCCGAACTGCCCGGGTCTGATCACGCCGGGTCAGTCGAACGCGGGCATCATCCCGGCCGACATCACCAAGCCCGGCCGCATCGGTCTGGTGTCGAAGTCCGGCACCCTGACCTACCAGATGATGTACGAGCTGCGTGACATCGGCTTCTCGTCCTGCGTCGGCATCGGCGGTGACCCGGTCATCGGCACCACCCACATCGACGCGCTGGCCGCCTTCGAGGCCGACCCCGACACCGACCTGATCGTGATGATCGGCGAGATCGGCGGCGACGCCGAGGAGCGGGCCGCGGACTTCATCAAGGCCAACGTCACCAAGCCGGTCGTCGGCTACGTGGCGGGCTTCACCGCGCCCGAGGGCAAGACCATGGGCCACGCCGGTGCGATCGTGTCGGGTTCCTCCGGCACCGCCCAGGCGAAGAAGGAGGCCCTGGAGGCCGCGGGCGTGAAGGTCGGCAAGACCCCGACCGAGACCGCCGGCCTGGCGCGCGCCGCGCTCGCCGGCTGACGACAGCGTCACACGCGGACGCGGGCCCGTACCCCCGGATGGGTGGTACGGGCCCGCGCCTTTTGTGGTCCCGGAGCGGTTTCCGCGGCCGCATGACGCCGCTCCACAAAAGGTACATAAGCCCATTACGTGCGACACGCGACCAATCGCTTGATGTACGGATGAAACGACTGTTATTGGCAGCATGGGCCCGTGACCCAAACGACCGATCGCAGTCCATCGGTGTCCTCACGCGGCAGTGCCGCGCTCCAGCGCCCCTCCGTCGCCAGGGAAGCGTTCCTCGGCGGCGTGGTGGCCGCGGGGCTCGGGCTGGGCACGCTCGCCGTCGTCGTCCTGCTGCTGTGGATCACCTCCTCGTCCCCCGACAAGCAGCCCCGACGGGGCGCTGCACGTCGCCGCCGACCTGTGGCTCCTCGGGCACGGCGCCGATCTCGTACGGAGCGAGACGCTGACCGGGCATCCGGCGCCCGTCGGGCTGACCCCGCTGCTCATCAGCGCGCTGCCCTGCTGGCTGATATAAAAGCGCCGCGCAGCACGGGGTCTACCAAGGCCAGGAAGAGGAGGCCGAGGGGCAGTGGGTGCCCGAGGACTCCGTCGTCGACCCCCGCATCGCCTTCGGCTGGGTGACCGGCGGCTATCTGCTCGTCGGCATGGCGGCCGTGCTGTACGCCACGGCCGGGCCGCTGCGCGTCGACCCGCTCAGCGCCGTGATCCATCTGCCGCTCGTCGCCGTGGCCGTCGCGGCCCTCGGCGTGTGGGTGGCCGACGGCCGGTTCCCGGTGCGGCTGCCCGCTCGGGCGAAGGCCGCGCTGGGCCGGATCCCCGGCGCCACGCGGCTGGCGGCGGGCGTCGTCACCTGCGCGTCATGGCTGCGCGGAAGCTGGTGCCGACGGCGCCGGCTGCTCGCCGCCTGCCGCGCCGGGGCCGGTGGGCTCCTGGTGCTGCTCGGCAGCGGCGCCCTGCTCACCGGGATCTCGATGCTCAGCCACACCGGATCCGTACAGCTGGCGTTCCTCCAGCTCAGCAACGTATGGCAGGGCCGCTTCGCGGTGCTGCTGGTCAGCCTGGCGCTGCTGCCGAACGCCATCGTGTGGGGCGCGGCGTATGGCATCGGCGCCGGATTCGCGGCCGGGGGTGGCAGCCTGGTCGCCCCGCTCGGCGTCACCTCCTACCCCCAGCTGCCGCACTTCCCCCTGGTCGCGGCGCTGCCCGCGGAGGGCCCGCACTGGCCGCTGAACTGGCTGGCCGGGGCCCTGGCGGGGGCGTCGGTGGCCTGGCTGACGGGGGTCGCTGCGGCCCGGCGGCCCGGCAAGGACGCGCCCCGCCCGGCCTGGGGCTGGGGCGAGACCACGGTGCTGGCGGCGCTCGCGGCGATCGGCTGCTCGGCCGCGATGGCGCTGCTGGCCGCCGTGTCGGGCGGGCCGCTGGGCGTGGGCATCCTCGCCGACCTCGGCCCCGACGGGTGGCGCACCGGTGTGGCCACGCTCACCTGGACCGGACCGATCGCGGTGCCCGGCGCGCTGGTGGTGCGCTGGGTGCGGCTGTACGTTCCCAGCCGGGCGACCTGGGCGGAGTGGAAGGCTGCCCGGGCGGCGAAGGCCCGGGCCCGGGCGGAGGCGCGGGAGAAGGAGCGGGCCGCCCACGAGGAGGCGCTGGCCCGGGTGGCGCTGGAGCCCAAGCCGGAGCCGGAGGCCGAGCCGATCGACCTGCGGAAGGCGATGGCCGAGCCCTGGTGGCAGTGGCTGAAGCCGAGCCCGCGCAAGGGCGGTAAGCGGAACGGTGGTAAGCGGAAGCGCGAGCCGGAGCGCGCCCAGGACCCGGCGACGAGCCCGGGCCTCGGCTCCGGGATCGGCACCGGTATGGGTGCGGGCACCATGGCCGAGTTCATGGGCGGCATGGTGGGCGCGACCGGCCCGATGGGTTCGGTGGACCCGGTGGCTCCGCCTCCGCACCGGAAGCCCGACGCCCCGGAGGAGACCCGGTAGACGCCGTGGACGCGCCGCAGCCGCCCCCGATGTGGGGCGGCTGCGGCGCGTCGGGGGCGTTATTCGCCGGTGCTGAGGAGGGGGCGCAGCTCCTTGGGGAGCTGCTTCTCGCAGGCCTGCTGGGAGGTCTGGGTGAGGGCGTCCTCCACGCAGCTGTAGTAGTCCTTGTAGACGATCTGGAAGCTGAACGTCGCCGCGACGATGGCGAGCGCGAGCCCGCCCGTCACCAGACCGCTGATCGCCGCCGTCGACTGCGGCTTCGACGAACCGGAGCCGGAGCCGGGCGCGGGCAGCCGGGCCGGGGTGGCGCCGGGCGGCGGGGGCGGGGCGTTGAGCGGTGCGTTCCCGGTGCCGCTCACCGCGTCGGACGTGGCCGTGGCCGTACGGCGCGGCTTGGCCCGCAGCGCGCTGATGCCCCAGTACAGGGCGAGCGCGCCGAGCAGCAGCGCGATCTGCGCCAGGCTGAACAGGGCGAAGAAGAACGCCCACATGCCCGCCAGCAGTGCGTACCGCGCACGCCGCTGGGCCGGGTCGGTGGGGTCCCAGCCGCGCGGACCGCCCGGGCCGCCGCCCTGGCCGCCGGGCCCGGACGGGCGGGTGCCGCCGGGGCCGGTGCCGAAGCCGCCGCTCTGGCGGCCGGGCTGGCGGCTGCTCCACTGGCTGCCCCAGGCCGGGGGCTGCTGCGGCTGATCGTCCTGGCCGCTCTGCGAGTCCTGGCCGCCTTGGGTGTCACCGTTCCCGCTGTCGCTGTCGCCGCCGTCCCCGGGCCGGTGCCGGGGCTGCCAGGGCTGGTCGGGCCTGCCCTCGGGCGGCGGGGCGAACGGATTGTCCTCGTGCCGGTCCTCGCCGTGGTGATCCCCGGACGAGGAGGGCGAGGGGGAGGAGGGCGAGGGGGACGAGGAGGACGACGGCGACTGCTGCTCGCGCAGCAGCGGCGTCGTACGCGACGTGCGGGCGCGCCTCATCGCCGCCCCCCGGTGCGGGTGGGGGTCGGAGTGAGGCGATGAGCCGCGCGGCGGCGTCGGTCCGGCATCTGGAATGTGTCTTCCCCTTGTGTCGTCGTCCTGCACACCCGGTCCGGGTACGGCTCCTGCCGCACGGTTCGGCGGGGCGGGCGCGACGGTCGTTCCCACGGCATCAGTTGGATTCGCAGTCCAGACGCTACCTCCCGTGCCCGCCCCCGTCCCCCGGGGGCCGCTTCGTGTGCCGGTATCGTTGCTGACGGTCGGCGGCTTCGTAGAGTTCCCCGGAATTCAACAGGCCATGACCTTGTACGACCACACAAACGGCAGCACCGCCCGCGAGAAAGATCCCCGCCGTGGCCTCCCCGCCCCTCCCCGCCCGTCCCGGGTCCCCTGCCCGCCTCGTCGTTCTCGTCTCCGGCTCCGGTACGAACCTCCAGGCGCTCCTCGACGCCATCGCCGACGACGGCGCCGCGTCCTACGGCGCCCAGGTCGTGGCCGTCGGTGCCGACCGCGGCGATATCGCCGGTCTGGAGCGCGCCGAGCGCGCCGGCATCCCCACCTTCGTATGCCGCGTCAAGGACTACGCGAGCCGCGCCGAGTGGGACGCGGCACTGGCGGCCGAGACGGCCGCGTACGCACCGGACCTGGTGGTCTCGGCGGGGTTCATGAAGATCTTGGGCAAGGAGTTCCTGGCCCGCTTCGGCGGCCGGTGTGTCAACACCCACCCGGCCCTGCTGCCCAGCTTTCCCGGTGCCCACGGGGTGCGCGACGCGCTCGCGTACGGCGTGAAGGCGACCGGGTGCACCGTCCACTTCGTCGACGACGGGGTCGACACCGGCCCGATCATCGCCCAGGGCGTGGTCGAGGTCCGGGACGAGGACGACGAATCCGCTCTGCATGAGCGGATCAAGGAAGTCGAGCGCTCGCTGCTCGTCGAGGTCGTGGGGCGTCTGGCGCGTCACGGCTATCGCATTGAGGGACGAAAGGTAAGGATCCCGTGACCGCCGAAGGTACCAAGCGGCCCATCCGCCGCGCGCTGGTCAGCGTGTACGACAAGACGGGGCTGGAGGAGCTGGCCCAAGGGCTGCACGCGGCGGGTGTCCAGCTCGTCTCCACCGGCTCGACGGCCGCGAAGATCGCGGCGGCGGGCGTTCCGGTGACCAAGGTCGAGGAGCTGACCGGCTTCCCGGAGTGTCTGGACGGCCGCGTCAAGACCCTGCACCCGCGCGTCCACGCGGGCATCCTCGCCGACCAGCGCCTCGACGCGCACCGCGACCAGCTCGCCGAGCTGGGCGTCGAGCCGTTCGAGCTGGTCGTCGTCAACCTCTACCCGTTCCGTGAGACGGTCGCCTCGGGCGCCTCGCCCGACGAGTGCGTCGAGCAGATCGACATCGGCGGTCCTTCGATGGTCCGCGCCGCCGCCAAGAACCATCCGTCCGTGGCGGTCGTCGTCAACCCGGCCGCGTACGGCGACGTCCTCAAGGCCGCCGCCGACGGCGGCTTCGACCTGGAGCGGCGCAAGCGCCTGGCCGCCGAGGCGTTCCAGCACACCGCGGCGTACGACGTGGCGGTGGCCAACTGGTTCGCGGACGCCCGCGGCGGAGCCGCTGATGGGCACAGCGCGGCCGACGAGGGCGACTGGCCGGACTTCACCGGCGCGACCTTCACCCGGCAGCAGGTCCTGCGCTACGGCGAGAACCCGCACCAGCCCGCCGCGCTCTACAGCGACGGCAGCGGCACGGGCCTCGCGCACGCGGAGCAGCTGCACGGCAAGGAGATGTCGTACAACAACTACGTCGACACCGAGGCCGCTCGCCGGGCCGCGTACGACCACGCCGACCCGTGCGTCGCGATCATCAAGCACGCCAACCCCTGCGGGATCGCCACCGGCGCGGATGTCGCCGAGGCGCACCGCAAGGCGCACGCCTGTGACTCGCTGTCGGCCTTCGGCGGCGTGATCGCCGTCAACCGCCCGGTGTCGGTCGCCATGGCGGAGCAGGTCGCCGAGATCTTCACCGAGGTCATCGTGGCCCCCGCGTACGAGGACGGCGCGGTCGAGGTGCTGGCACGTAAGAAGAACATCCGCGTGCTGCGCTGCGCCGACGCCCCCGCGGTGGCCACCGAGCGGCGCCCCATCGAGGGCGGCACGCTGGTGCAGGCCAAGGACCGGTTCCAGGCCGAGGGCGACGACCCGGCCAACTGGACCCTGGCGAGCGGCGAGGCGCTGGACGCCGACGGCCTCGCCGAGCTGGCCTTCGCCTGGCGGCGCCCTGCCCGGGCGGGTCAAGTCCAAACGCGATCCCTGCTCGCCAAGGAC
>NZ_GG657754.1:5983310-6030035 GCF_000158915.1 Streptomyces himastatinicus ATCC 53653
TTCACCGGTACCCGGCACTTCTTCCACTGAGCCGTCCCGCGCGACGTGGCGACACCGGAGGCCGCACCCCGAGATCAGGGGTGCGGCCTCCGCCGCCCACCCCCGCTCCGGCCCCTCTCACGGGCCCTGAGTGGAATCGATGTCCCCGCATCCGGGAGGATGAAGCCATGACCGCCCAGATTCTCGATGGCAAGGCAACCGCCGCCGCGATCAAGTCCGATCTCGTCAGCCGCGTGGAGGCGCTGAAGGCCAAGGGCGTCCATCCCGGCCTCGGAACCCTGCTCGTCGGCGAAGACCCGGGCAGCAAGTGGTACGTCGCGGGCAAGCACCGCGACTGCGCCCAGGTGGGCATCGCGTCCATCCGCCGCGACCTGCCCGACACCGCCACCCAGGAGGAGATCGAGGCGGCGGTCCGCGAGCTGAACGAGGACCCGTCCTGCACGGGCTACATCGTCCAGCTGCCGCTGCCCAAGGGCATCGACACCAACCGGGTGCTGGAGCTGATCGACCCGGCCAAGGACGCCGACGGGCTGCACCCGATGAGCCTCGGCAAGCTGGTGCTGAACGAGACCGCACCGCTGCCGTGCACGCCGCAGGGCATCATCCAGCTGCTGCGCCACCACGGCGTGGAGATCAACGGCGCGCACGTGGTGGTCGTCGGCCGCGGCATCACCGTCGGCCGGTCGATCGGGCTGCTGCTCACCCGCCGCTCCGAGAACGCGACGGTCACCCTGTGCCACACCGGCACCCGCGACCTGTCCGCGCAGCTGCGCCAGGCCGACATCATCGTGGCGGCCGCCGGGGTGCGGCACCTGGTCAAGGCGGAGGACGTCAAGCCGGGCGCCGCGGTGCTCGACGTGGGCGTCAGCCGGGACGAGCACGGCAAGATCGCGGGCGACATCCACCCCGATGTGGCCGAGGTCGCGGCCTGGATCTCGCCGAACCCGGGCGGCGTCGGCCCCATGACGCGTGCTCAGCTGCTGGTCAACGTCGTGGAGGCGGCCGAGCGGGACGCGAAGGCGGCCGCCGACGGCGGTGCCGGTCATGACGGCTGAGGCGAGCGAAGACCCCGCGGGCGGTCAGACGGGGCAGACGGCTCAGGCGGCTCAGACAGCTCAGGCGGCGGCCGAAGATTCCGCGGCCTCCGCGACCAGGGACTCTGCGGCCAAGGATTCCGCTACGGAAGACTCCGCGGCCAAGGGCCCGGCGGGCGCTCAGGCCCCGGGGGGCAAGCCGACGGTCGCGGAGCTGCCCGGGCTGCTGCTCCGCAAGTCCCGCCGCTTCCCGCTGATCACCCGGGACACCGCGCGTCCGCAGGGCGGCGGCCGGGCCGCGCCCGGAAGCGCCCCGGCGACCGCCCGGCAGTGGCCGTTCCTGGCGGTGGTGGGCGGCGTCGCGCTGGGGCTGCTGATCGTCGCAATGGACGGGTTCCGGTTGGGCACGGCGCTGATCGGGCTGTCCCTGCTGGCCGGCGCGGGGCTGCGGTGGGCGCTGCCGGAGGTCGGGATGCTGGCCGTACGGTCGCGCTTCACCGACCTGCTGACGTACGGCGGGCTCGGCGCGGTGATCCTGCTGCTGTCGCTGATGGTCCAGCCGAACCCCTGGATCAAGCTTCCGTTCCTTCAGGACGTGGTGCACTTCACGGTCCGCTAGTCCGCGCCCTCCGCGCGGCCCGCCAACCGAACGGCGGCCCGTCCTCACCCCCCGCGGGAGGACGGGCCGCCGTTGGCTTGTTCGCATCCCTCGCGGTCCGGGCGGCGGTCCGCCCTCTCCCCCGAAGAAGGACGGACCGCCTGGTGAACAGGGTTGTGTGTCAGCTGTGCGGGATCAATGGACGTCGAACCCCTGTGGCTCGGAAGTGACCGTTCCGCAACGAGGTATCGGCTGCGCAACGATGAGCCGGCGCCGAGGGAGTGCGCCCCCGGGCCCGAAATGCTCCGATGCGCCCTCGCGCGGAGAACTGACATCCTGGGGCAAGGCATCTCTTTGGGTAGTCAGATCGACGCCCCGGGAAGCCGGCACGGGGACCAGACCAAGGGGAACCACCAGGTACGTACGGGGGGACAGGGGGAGGCACATGCCTCGTTGGAGGGACCTGCCGGAGGAACTCGATCCGCAGGTGCGGGAGTTCACCGGGCAGTTACGCGGACTCGTCGACCGCAGTGGTCTGAGCGTCGTGGCCATCGCCGACCGCACGGGCTACAGCAAGACCTCCTGGGAGCGTTACCTCGGCGGCAGACTCCTGCCGCCGCAGGGCGCGGTGGAGGCGCTGGCCGAGGCGACGGGGGCGGACGCGGGTCACCTCGGCATCCTGTGGGAGCTGGCGGAGCGGGCCTGGAGCCGCGCCGAGATGCGGCACGACCACACGATGGAGGCGATCCGGGTCGACCGGGCGCGGGCCGCGCTGGAGGAGTTCGCGCCGCCGCCCGCGGAGAAGGAGAAGAAGAACGGGCGCAAGTCGGCGAAGTCCCGCCCGGCCACCGCCGCGCCCGCCGTCGGCCAGAACGCTCAGCCCAGCCAGGAAGCTCCGGCCGACCAGGGCACCCGGACCGTCCAGGGCGTCGACGTTCCCGAGCCCGAACAGCCTCTGGTGGAGCCCGTTCCGGCGTCGTCGTCGCGCGCGTGGCCGACGTTGCCCGTACCCGACGCGGCACCCGCACCACCCGTGTCGAGCGCGCCGCCCGCGTCGCCCACACCGCCCGTACCGCCCGCGGCCGACGAGCCGGGTCCACCGCGTCCCGCGCCGGGGCCCCGGCGCCGTATCGCGCTGTTCGCCGGGGGCGTCGTCGGCACGCTGCTGATCGTGGCCGGAGCCGTCCTCCTGGCCGGGCAGGGCGGCGACGACGAGAAGCGGGCCCACAAGCCGGTCAAGTCCCCGGCCACCACCGCCTCCCGGCTCCCAGCCGGGGTGAAGTGCTCCGGCAACGGCTGCGCGGGCAAGGACCCCCAGGCCATGGGCTGCGGCGGCAAGTACGCCAGGACGGCCGCGAACGCGATGGTCGGGACGGCGTACATCGAGGTCCGCTACAGCAAGGTCTGCGGCGCCGCGTGGGCCCGCATCGCCCAGGCGGCCCCCGGCGATCTGGTCGAGGTCGGCGCCCCCGCCAAGGGCGGCGGGCAGAACCGTACGGAGCGCGGCAAGGTCGACGCGGACGGCGACGCGTACACCCGGATGGTCACGGCGGACGCCACCTCGCGGGCCACCGCGTGCGCGACCCTCACCGGCGGACAGCGCGGCTGCACACCGAAGGAAGGCACCCCGTAGGGGGAATTTTCCGGGAGGGGGAATGCCCCCGTGGAATCGGGGCAGGCGCACGCCGAACCCCCCCCACGGGTGCGGCACCGGGCGGCCGTCTGTACTCCCCCTCCTGGCAGGCGGCCGCCGGGGCGTGACCGGTGAGAAGCGACACAGAGGCCCGGGGATGCGCGCGCTCCGCCGTCGGATAGCCTGACGCCGGTATCTCGACACCAAGAGATCTCGGACAAACACAGCGCAGGAGACCGCCATGACCCGCACTCCCGTCAATGTCACCGTCACCGGCGCGGCAGGCCAGATCGGCTACGCGCTGCTCTTCCGCATCGCCTCCGGTCAGCTCCTCGGCGCCGACGTTCCGGTGAAACTGCGGCTTCTGGAGATTCCCCAGGGGCTGAAGGCGGCCGAGGGCACCGCGATGGAGCTGGACGACTGTGCGTTCCCGTTGCTGCGTGGCGTGGACATCTCCGACGACCCGAACGTCGCCTTCGACGGCGCCAACGTCGCGCTGCTGGTCGGCGCCCGCCCGCGCACCAAGGGCATGGAGCGCGGCGATCTGCTGGAGGCCAACGGCGGCATCTTCAAGCCGCAGGGCAAGGCCATCAACGACCACGCGGCGGACGACATCAAGGTCCTGGTCGTGGGCAACCCGGCCAACACCAACGCGCTGATCGCCCAGGCCGCCGCCCCGGACGTACCGGGCGACCGCTTCACCGCGATGACGCGCCTGGACCACAACCGCGCGCTGTCGCAGCTCGCCCAGAAGACCGGGGTGCCGGTCGGTGAGATCAAGAAGCTCACGATCTGGGGCAACCACTCCGCCACCCAGTACCCGGACGTCTTCCACGCCGAGGTCGCGGGCAAGAACGCCGCCGAGGTCGTCAACGACGAGCAGTGGCTGGCCGACACCTTCATCCCGACCGTCGCCAAGCGCGGCGCCGCGATCATCGAGGCCCGGGGCGCGTCCTCGGCCGCCTCCGCGGCCAACGCCGCCATCGACCACGTCCACACCTGGGTCAACGGCACCGACGCCGGTGACTGGACCTCGGCCGGTGTGGTCTCCGACGGCTCGTACGGGGTGCCGGAGGGCCTGATCTCGTCCTTCCCGGTCACCGCCAAGGACGGGCAGTTCGAGATCGTCCAGGGCCTGGACGTCAACGAGTTCTCCCGCACCCGCATCGACGCGTCGGTGAAGGAGCTGGAGGAGGAGCGTGAGGCCGTGCGCGGTCTGGGCCTCATCTGACGCACCTCGCCGCGGGATTCTGAGACGCACCCCGCCGCGGACTTCTGAAGGGTCACCCTCCGTTATTCACTCCGGAGAGTGACCCTTCGGCTATTCCCTGTTCTTGCGCCCCACCGTCTCCTACCGTAAGAGAGGTTGACGCCGGCCTCGGGGGGAGAGCATGGGCTCAGGCAGTCGTAGTGATCACGCGTCCAGACACACGGCCAGTGAGGCCACGCGTCTGCTGTGCGCGGGTGCCTATCTGGACGATGACTTCCGGGACACGGTCGTGGACGAGCTGTTGGTCCACGAGGAGCGTGTCGTGGCGCCGTCGCTGGGCATCGACGCCTCCCGGGTGCTCGCCCACGCGCTGCGCGCCCGCCGTCTGGAGGCGGGCTGGACCCTGCTGCTGATCGCCCTCTGGTTATTGCACTTCTTGCTGGCCAAGGGCTTCTTCGTCATCTTCCTGATGTCCTGCGGGCTGTTGCTGCTGGCGACCTGGGCCAGGGGCGGTGCCTCGGGCCCCTTCCGCGCCGACTATCCGGGCTCCGACGGGATCCCGCCCGCCCGGCGGCGGCTGGCCGCGGTCCTGCGGGTGTTCGGGGTGCTGCTGCTGATCGCCTATGTGTTCTCCGCGCTGGAGCTGGTCCTGACGGACGATCCGGAGCCGAGCGCCCTGGAGGAGAGCACCTCGCTGTCGGGGCTGACGGCCGGGGCGGGCGCCGGGGCCGCCTGGGCGGCGCTGCTGATCCCCACCGCGATGGCCGCGGCGGTCGCCCTGCACCGCGAGCATGTGGCCCGGGTGCTGTCCGCCGACCTCGATCCGCGGACCTTCGCCGCTCCGGCCGAGGACCCCGCCGAGCGCTCCGGCAGCGCCCGCTTCCGGCGGGTGCGGGAGCTGATCCGGCGCGAGCAGCACGCGCCCGTGATCCTCTACCACGATCAGCACCCCTTTCTCGGGGCGGGCACCGCGCATGCCACCTGGACGCTCGCGGTCGAGCTGCGCCCGCGCGAGGGCCGTACGGCGGTGCCGCTCGACAACCGGGTGATCCTGGAGCGGATCCGGCCGCTGGTGGAGAACCTGCGCACCCCGTCCGCCAGGACCCCCGCGCGGAACGGCGCCCGCACCGCCACCGTGCCGAGGCAGTCGTTCGAGGTCCGCGACCGGCTGCGCGGTCTGGAGCTGGACGAGTGCGTGTTCGTGAAGGCCACCGGGCTGCGCAGCCGCTCCCTCGCGCCGCACGGCGAGGCGCACTTCGAGCGGGAGCGGGCGGAGGCGGTCGAGGAGGGCGGCGAGGTCCGGCGGCACTTCCTGCGCATCCGGGTCGGAGCCTGGCAGGAGGAGGTCGTCACCACCGTCTTCGTCCGGGTGCACACCCAGGGCGGCATGCTGATGGTGGAGTTCGCGCCGCATGTGCTGCGCCCGATCCGCCCGGACTTCCGCGCGATCGACCGGCTCACCGACTCCCACCGCCGCGGCGGACTCCCGGGCAAGGTGCTGTGGGCGGTGGCCCGTACGCCCACGGCCGCGGGCCGCGTGCTGATCCACGGCTTCCGGATGATCGCCTTCTTGGTGCGGACGTACACGGGCGCCTATGCCGCGGCCATCCCCGACGGGCCCTGGAAGTCCGTGCGTGAGCTGGGCAGTGACGAGGGCGCCTCGCTCTTCCAGGAGATGGACGTCAGCCGCTATCTGAAGAGCGTCGAGGACCGGGTGGCCAATGGGGTGCGGCAGGCGCTGGATGAAGCCGGATGGGAGACCGGCGAGTTCGAGCAGAAGATCATCAACGTGAGCGGTGGCGGCATCTTCATCGAGTCCGCGCAGGACAGCGCCATCACCGTCGGCGACAACAACACGGTGAGCAACACCAGGGGCAACGGAGGGGGAGGCGGCCATGGGGACGGCTGAGAGGGACGAGGAAAGCGGCGCGGGCACGGCCGGGGGCCAGGGCGGGCGGCGGTTCGGGAACATCCGCATCGGCAATGTGCGCGGCGGTGTCGTCGGCATCGGCGACCACAACCACATCGTGAACGGGGCGCAGGAGGGCGTCGCCTGCGACCCCGCGTACGAGGAGCTGCTGCGCGCGGTCCAGCAGCTCTCCGCCGATCTGGAGCGGATGGTGGCCACCCCCGAGATCGGCGCGCTGTCGGACGAACTGACCGGTGCCCAGGACGAGATCGCCAGCACCGGCCGGGCCGGGGCGGGCCGCCTCGCCCGGCTCCGGGTGCTGTTGCAGGACGCCGGGGCCGGGATCGGCATGCTGGCGTCGGGCGTCGCGGTCGGCCAGGCGGTCGGCGCGCTGCTGGGTGGTTGAGATGAGCACGCCGGGCGACGAGCGCGGCCCCCACTGGGACGAGGCCGCGCAGCGCTGGGTGGGGGAGGGTGCCGAGCCACCCGCCCCGGGCAGACGGCCGCCCAGTCCGCACCGGGGGCCGGTGCTGCTCGTGGTGCTGGCCGTCGTGCTCATCGGCGGCATCGGCGTCGGCACCTGGCATCTGCTGTCGGACAGCGGCGATGACACGGCGAAGGAGGGCAGCGGCCCGAGCGCTACCGCGTCCGGCTGGGACACCGTCTCGCCCTCGCCGTCCGATTCCGTGCCGTCGTCGGGCCAGCCGTCCGCGTCGCAGTCGGGGTCGGCCGTCGCGGGCAGCGGGCCGCCGCAGGGGTATCAACGCACCGCGGATCCGGAGGGATTCACGCTGGACGTCCCGGTGGGCTGGCAGCGCGTCAAGCGCGATACGGGGGTCTTCTACGAGTCGTCCGACGCGAGCCGGCTGCTCCAGGTCTTCGCTCTGACCAGCCCGCAGGTCACCCCGTACGAGGCGTTGAAGCAGGCCGAGACCAGCCTCAAGAAGAACCCCGGCTACAAGCGGTACGGGCTGAAGCGGCTCGGCCCGGGCGACGACGCCGACGCGGAGCTGCAATACGGCTACCGCAGCGAGAAGTACGGGCCGCGCCGCGTCGTCGACCGTGCCTTCACCGGACCGGACGGCGTGCAGTACGCGGTGCTGGTGGCAGGCCCGTCCGATGAGTGGCCGCGTCAAGTGGAGCGGCAGCGGGTCGCGTTGGGCGCCTTCTGCCCCACCACGTACTGCCCGGCGGGCTGAGCGCGTACATCTCCGGTGGCGAACTATCCGGCATCGGGGCGGTAGCGGAGGTGGCGGAAGCGCGCATACTGGGTAAACCGTATGTCGGTTAACTAGATTAACTCGGCTTATGGGTAGAAAAATGCGATGTAGGGGGAACAGGCATGTCTGACGGGGGTTCGGACCCGGGCGCGGAGACGCGGCGGGTGGTGCAGGCGGTCGCGGTCACGGTGTTCCTGACCGCGGGGATCGCGTTCTCCGGCTGGGTGGCGTTCGGCGGCGACGGTTCGACCGGGAAGCAGGCGGGTCCGCTGCCCTGGGACCGTGCGACCCCCGCGCCCTCGGCGACCGCGGACGCCACCGCACCGGACGATGTCTATCCCGCGCCCGAGACCGGTGCGCCCACCGATCTGCCGTCGGGGCTGCCGAGCGCCTCGCCGTCCGGTCTGCCCTCGGCGTATCCGTCCGGGTCCCCGGACGCGTCCTCCTCGGCGGCGCCGCCCCTGACGGGCTCCGCACCGCCCGCGGGTTTCAGCACGGAGCGGGACCCGGAGGGCTTCGACATCGCCGTCCCCGACGGCTGGCGGCGGACGGTGGAGGGGCCGAGCGTCTTCTACACCTCGCCCGACGACTCCACCAAGATCCAGGTCTTCGAGCTGCACGGCCCCGAGGCCACCCCGTACGAGTCGGCGCAGGAGGCCGAGCGGCTGGCGTCCCGTAGCAGCGGCTATGAGCAGATCACCCTGGCCCAGCTGGGCGCGGCCGCCATGGATCCCGCCCAGCTGGAGTACACGTACCAGAGCAAGGAGTCCGGTGCCCGCCGGATACTCGACCGCCGCTTCGCCGCGCAGAACGGCACCATGTACGCGGTGCTGATCATCGGCCCCGCCGGTGACCGGGCGCAGGAGCGCTCGCTCCACGACACCGTGCTGGAGACCTTCTGTCCCACCGCCTACTGCACCGCTTCGTAGACCGTCCGCGCCTCCGCCTCGCGTGAGCCGTGCCACTTTCAAGAAAAATTTGCGCATACGTTTCGCGCTTCCGGTAAGGGGTCCCTGTTGCTGGCGTGGCCAGCGGAAACGCTCGCAACCCCCGGAAGGCAGAGGTAGACGTGTCGGCAGTCGAGACCATTCATGTGGACGGGGTGTGGCGGGCGGCCGCATCCGGCGCGCAGCGGGAGGTCCTCGACCCCGCGGATGCCAAGACGCTCGCGGTCGTGGCCGAGGGCGGCGCCGAGGACACCGACGCGGCCATCGCCGCCGCGCGCCGCGCCTTCGACAGCGGCCCCTGGCCGCACACCCCCGTCGCCGAGCGGGCGGCCCTGCTGCGGCGGGTCGCCGATCTGCTCCAGCGCGACCGTGAGGAGATCGCGCTCCTGGAGAGCCGCGACACCGGCAAGACCCTGGAGGAGGGCCGGGTCGACGTCGACGACGTGACCAACGCCTTCCGCTACTTCGCCGACCTGGTCACGGGCGAGTCGCCCGGCCGCGTGGTCGACGCGGGTAGCCCCGACGTGCACAGCGTCGTGGTGCACGAGCCGGTCGGCGTCTGCGCGATGATCACGCCCTGGAACTATCCGCTGCTCCAGGCCAGCTGGAAGGTGGCCCCGGCGCTCGCGGCGGGCAACACCTTCGTCATCAAGCCCAGTGAAGTGACCCCGCTGTCCACCGTTCACATGGTGAAGCTGCTGGTCGAGGCGGGCCTGCCGAACGGTGTGGCCAACCTGGTGACCGGTGCGGGCGACCCGGTCGGCGCCCGGCTGTCCGAGCACCCGGATGTGGACCTGGTGTCCTTCACCGGCGGTCTGATCAGCGGCACCAAGGTGGCCCAGGCCGCCGCGCCGAGCGTGAAGAAGGTCGCCCTGGAGCTGGGCGGCAAGAACCCGAACGTCGTCTTCGCCGACGCCTGCGCCACCGACGAGGGCTTCGACACCGCCGTCGACCAGGCGCTGAACGCCGCCTTCATCCACAGCGGCCAGGTCTGCTCGGCCGGTGCCCGGCTGATCATCGAGGAGTCGGTGCGCGAGCGGTTCGTCGCCGAGCTGGTCCGCCGCGCCGAGAAGATCAAGCTGGGCCGCGGCACCGAAGACGGTGTCGAATGCGGTCCGCTCGTCTCGGCCCAGCAGCTCGCCAAGACCCAGGCGTACGTGGCGTCCGCCCTGGAGGAGGGCGCGGTGCTGCGGACCGGCGGCAAGCAGCCTGAGCCGTCCGACGTCCGCCCCGCGACCGGCTACTTCTACCTGCCGACCGTGCTCGACCAGTGCCACCGTGAGATGCGGGTCGTCCGAGAAGAAACGTTTGGCCCGATCCTTTCGGTGGAGACCTTCAGCACCGAAGATGAGGCTGTGACGCTCGCCAACGACACGGAGTACGGCCTGGCCGGTGCGGTCTGGTCGTCCGACACCGCGCGCGCCCGCCGGGTCGCCGCGCGGCTGCGTCACGGCACCGTGTGGATCAACGACTTCCACCCCTACCTCCCGCAGGCCGAATGGGGCGGCTTCGGCAAGTCCGGCGTCGGGCGTGAGCTGGGCCCGGCGGGCCTGGACGAGTACCGCGAGACCAAGCATGTCTACGAGAACCTGCGGCCCAGCCCGGTGCGCTGGTTCGGCGGCTGACGCCCCGCCGCCGGCCCCCGCCCGGGGCGGCACGGCCGGGCCCGGACCTCCCGCCGGGCCCGGGCCTCGTCGCGTCCGGTGACGGCGCCCGGCGCATCCCCCTTCTCTCCCCTTCGTCCGAAACCCCCATCTCCCTCCGGGGACGGCCCACGGTCCGCACCCGTGCGGGCCGTCCCGGAAGACCGGAAGACCGCGAGGAGTAACCCCCACCATGCCCGTACCTGACGCATACGATTACGTCGTCATCGGCGGCGGCACCGCAGGATCGGTGATCGCCTCCCGGCTCACGGAGGATCCGGACGTCCGCGTCGCCGTCATCGAGGGCGGCCCCTCCGACATCGACCGCCCCGATGTCCTCACCCTGCGCCGCTGGTTGGGTCTGCTCGGCGGCGACCTGGATTACGACTACCCCACTGTCGAGCAGCCGCGCGGCAACTCGCACATCCGGCACAGCCGCGCCCGGGTGCTCGGTGGGTGCTCCTCGCACAACACCCTGATCTCCTTCAAACCGCTGCCGGGCGACTGGGACGAGTGGGCCGAGGCGGGTGCCGAGGGCTGGGACGCCACCGCCATGGACCCGTACTTCCAGAAGCTGCGCAACAACGTCGTTCCGGTGGACGAGAAGGACCGGAACGCGATCGCCCGGGACTTCGTGGAGGCCGCCCAGGCCGCCGCCGACGTGCCGCGCGTCGAGGGCTTCAACAAGAAGCCGTTCCACGAGGGCGTCGGCTTCTTCGACCTCTCGTACCACCCGGAGAACAACAAGCGCTCCTCGGCCTCGGTCGCCTATCTGCACCCCTTCCTGGACCGGCCGAACCTCCACATCATGCTGGAGACCTGGGCGTACAAGCTGGAGCTTGACGAGAGCGGCCGGGCCACCGGCGTCCACGTCCGCACCAAGGACGGCGAGGAGATCCTCGTCGAGGCGCGGACCGAGGTGCTGGTCTGTGCGGGCGCGGTGGACACCCCGCGGCTGCTGATGCACTCCGGCATCGGTCCCAAGGCCGACCTGGAGGCGCTGGGCATACCGGTCAAGGCCGATCTGCCGGGCGTCGGTGAGAACCTGCTCGACCACCCCGAGTCGGTGATCGTGTGGGAGACGGACGGCCCGATCCCGGACAACTCCGCGATGGACTCGGACGCCGGCCTGTTCGTACGCCGCGACCCGGAGTCCAAGGGTCCGGATCTGATGTTCCACTTCTACCAGATCCCCTTCACCGACAACCCCGAGCGGCTGGGCTACGAGAAGCCCGAGCACGGCGTGTCGATGACCCCCAACATCCCCAAGCCGCGCAGCCGCGGCCGCCTCTACCTGACGAGCGCCGACCCCGAGGTCAAGCCCGCCCTCGACTTCCGCTACTTCACGGACGAGGACGACTACGACGGCCGCACCCTGGTCGACGGCATCAAGCTCGCCCGCGAGATCGCCAAGACCGAGCCGCTGTCCGGCTGGCTCAAGCGCGAGGTGTGCCCGGGCCCGGAGATCACCTCGGACGAGGAGATCAGCGAGTACGCCCGTAAGGTCGCGCACACCGTCTACCACCCCGCAGGCACCTGCAAGATGGGCGCCGCCGACGACGACCTCGCCGTGGTCGGCCCCGATCTGCGGATCCGCGGTCTGTCCGGCATCCGGATCGCCGACGCCTCCGTCTTCCCGACGATGCCTGCTGTGAACCCCATGATCGGAGTACTGATGGTCGGCGAAAAGTGTGCGGACCTGCTGGTCGGCGAGCGTGATCAGGTCCGCTACCGATCGCGCGACCGAGCCGCCCAGCTCGCTCCGGGAGGTGAGGCGTGATGGCGACGACCCTGGCCCCCGAGACGCCCGACAGCCCCAAGACCGGCGACCGCACCCCGGTCTTCTCGGTCCGCGACATGTGGAAGGTGTTCGGCCCGAAGGCCGACCGCGTTCCCGGCTCGCCCGACGCCGAGCTGTCCGCCGCGGACCTGCGTGCCCGCACCGGCTGCACGGCCGCCGTCCGGGACGTCTCCTTCGACGTCGAACCGGGCGAAGTGTTCGTGGTGATGGGACTGTCCGGTTCCGGCAAGTCCACCCTGGTGCGATGCCTCACCCGCCTGATCGAGCCCACCTCCGGGACGCTCAAGATCGACGGTGAGGACGTCATGGCCATGGACAAGGCCCGGCTGCGCGATCTGCGCCGCCACCGCGCCGCCATGGTCTTCCAGCACTTCGGGCTGCTGCCGCACCGCTCCGTCCTCGACAACATCGCCTACGGCCTGGAGATCCAGGGCATGGGCAAGGCCGAGCGCCGCGCCAAGGCCGCCGAGATGGTGGAGAAGGTCGGCCTCACCGGTCTGGAGCGCCGCCGCCCCGGCCAGCTCTCCGGCGGTCAGCAGCAGCGCGTGGGCCTGGCTCGGGCGCTCGCCGTCGACCCCGAGGTGCTGCTGTTCGACGAGCCGTTCAGCGCGCTCGACCCGCTGATCCGCCGCGATATGCAGGAGGAGGTCATCCGGCTGCACCACGAAGAGCGCCGGACGATGGTGTTCATCACCCATGACCTCAGCGAGGCGCTGCGGCTCGGCGACCGCATCATGCTGATGCGTGACGGCGGCATCGTGCAGATCGGCACCCCGGAGGAGATCGTCGGCTCCCCGGCCGACGAGTACGTACGGGACTTCGTCCGCGATGTGCCGCGCGAGCAGGTGCTGACCGTGCGCCGTGCGATGCGGCCCGCGAAGTCCGACGAGGAGGACGGCGGCCCCGCGCTGACGCCGGGCACCACCGTCGCCGACGCGATCGAGGCCGTGGCCCGTTCCGGCGGCCCCGCGCGCGTCGTCGACGGCGGCCGCTGCCTGGGCGTCGTCGACCACGCCTGCCTGCTGAGCGTCGTCGCGGGCCTGGACGGAAAGGAGGCGGCCGCGGCATGAGCACGCCCCCGACCTTCTTCCCGCCGAGCGGCACCGGGAGGCGCGTGTGAGCGCGACGACCACCCGCTCCCGTACCGACCCCGACACCGCGCCGTCCGCGGACAACACCGCCGCGGCCGAAGCGCGCCCGTCGCTGCTGCGCACGCTCGTCAGCAGCCCGACCGTCCGCAAGCTCGCGGTGCTCGCGGTGATCGCCGCCGTGCTCATACCGCTCGCCCACGCCAAGTGGGCCGGTGCCGGATGGCCCCACGCGCTGACCGTCGATGTGTCCGGACCGCTGGAAAAGTCCAGCGACTGGATCCTCGACAACCGCGACAGCCACTGGATCTTCCTCTACTTCTTCGGCCACATCAGCCAGGCCATCATCACCGGCGTCCGCGTCGTCTACATCGCCCTGCTCGCCCTCGGCTGGGCCGGTGTCACCGCCGGACTGACCCTGCTCGCCTGGCGGGTCGCCGGGGTGCGGGTCGCGGTGACGACCCTCGTGTCCCTCGCCGTCTGCGGAGTGCTGGGCATGTGGGTGCCGACGATGCAGACGCTCGCGCTGATGGCCGTCGCCGTCACCGCCTCCGTCGTCATCGGCGGACTGCTGGGCCTGGCCGGCGGCCTCTCGGAACTGGCGTTCCGGGTGCTGCGGCCGGTGCTCGACACCATGCAGGTGCTGCCCGCGTTCGCGTATCTGCTGCCCGTCGTGATGATCTTCGGTAACGGTGTGCCCGGCGCGGTGCTCGCCACCGTGATCTACGCGGCTCCGCCCATGGCCCGGCTCACCGCCCTCGGCCTGCGCGGCGCGGACGCCGGGGTGCTGGAGGCCGTGGCCTCGCTCGGCGCGACCTGGCGGCAGCGGCTGCTGTCCGCCCGGTTCCCGCTGGCCCGCAAGGAACTGCTGCTGGGCATCAACCAGACGATCATGATGGCGCTGTCCATGGCCGTGATCGCCTCCGTGATCGGCGGCGGCGGTCTCGGTGACCGCGTCTACCAGGCGCTGTCCAGCGTCGACGTCGGCAAGGCGCTCGCCGCGGGACTCCCGATCGTGCTCCTCGCCGTCGTGATGGACCGCACCATCGGGGTGGCGGGCGAACGGCTCGGCGCGCCCCCGGCCGAGGGCGGCTCCCGGCTGCTGCGCGGCTGGCCCGCGTGGGCGGGCGTCGCGGTGATCACCGCGGTGATCACCGTCGCCGGACGGCTGTCCGGCTCCCAGACCTGGCCGGGCGGCTTGACCGTCGCCATCGAGGGGCCCGTCAACCAGTTCAAGGAATGGATCGTCGACCACATCTACACCGGTGTGCCGGTCGTCGGCGGCACCGCCGAATGGGCCGCGAACTACCTCAAGTGGGTCCTCGACCCGCTGCGTGAGGGGCTCCAGGGCATCCCGTGGTACGGGATCCTGCTGATCGTCGCGGCGCTGGCCTGGCTGATCGGCACCTGGGCCACCGCGCTGACCGCAACCGCCGCCATGGCCGCGATCGGCGTGCTCGGTGTGTGGGAGCCGTCTATGGACACCCTCTCCCAGGTGCTGGCGGCCGTCGTCGTCACGCTGGTCCTCGGGTTCGCGATCGGCATCTGGGCCGCGCGCAGCGCCCGGCTGGAGCGAATGCTGCGACCGGTACTGGACGTGTGCCAGACCATGCCGCAGTTCGTGTACCTGATCCCCGTGGTCGCGCTGTTCGACGTCGGCCGCGCCCCTGCGGCGGCCGCGGCCATCGTCTACGCGCTGCCCGCCGTCATCCGCATCACCGCACAGGGGATCCGGAACGTCGACCCGTCCGCGCTGGAGTCGGCGCGTTCGCTCGGCGCCACCCAGGGGCAGCAGCTGCGCCAGGTCCAGTTGCCGCTGGCCCGCCCGGCGCTGCTGCTCGCCGTCAACCAGGGCGTGGTGCTGGTGCTGGCCGTGGTCGTCATCGGCGGTCTGGTCGGCTCGGGCGCGCTCGGCTACGACGTGCTGTTCGGCCTGGCGCAGGGCGACCTGGCGACCGGTCTGGTGGCGGGCGTGGCGATCGTCTGCCTGGGGCTGATGCTCGACCGGGTGACCCAGCCGACCGCGCGCCGCGACAGGAAGGGGGCCTGAGATGGCTACGGCCCATAACCCTCGCCGTCGGCAGCTGCTGATGGCCGCCACCGGGGTCACGGCCCTGCTCACGGCGACCGGCTGCGGCGCGGCGGACATGTCCAAGCAGTCCTCGCCGTACGCCAATGTGGGCGGCGCGAAGAGCGTGACGCTCTCCGTCCAGTCCTGGGTCGGCGCACAGGCCAACGTGGCCGTCGCCCAGTACCTGCTGGAGCATGAGCTGGGCTACCACGTCGACACCGTCCAGGTGGACGAGATTCCGGCGTGGGACGCGCTCAGCCAGGGCCGGGTGGACGCGATCCTGGAGGACTGGGGTCACCCGGAGCAGGAACAGCGCTACGTCAAGGACAAGAAGACGATCGCGTCGGGCGGCGGCCTCGGCGTCACCGGCCACATCGGCTGGTGGGTGCCGAAGTACTTCGCCGACAAGCATCCGGACGTCCTGAACTGGAAGAACCTCAACAAGTACGCCAAGACCTTCAAGACCGCGGAAAGCGGTGGGAAGGGCCAGCTGCTGGACGGCTCCCCGTCCTATGTCACCAATGACAAGGCGCTGGTGAAGAACCTGGATCTGAATTACCAGATCGTCTTCGCCGGTTCGGAATCCGCCCAGATCACCCAGCTCAAGCAGTTCGCCAAGCAGAAGAAGCCCTTCCTGTCGTACTGGTACGAGCCGCAGTGGCTGTTCAACCAGGTGCCGATGGAAGAGGTGAAGCTGCCCAAGTACACGGACAAGTGTGCGTCCAAGGGTGAGAAGGACCCCGACTCCATCGACTGCGCCTACCCGACCACCCCGCTCCAGAAGTACCTCAACGCGGACTTCGCCAAGGAGGGCGGCAAGGCCGCCGCCTTCCTGAAGAAGTTCCACTGGACCAAGAAGGACCAGAACCAGGTGTCCGAGCTGATCGCCTCGGACGGGATGTCGGCACAGGACGCGGCCGCGAAGTGGGTCAAGGCGCACCCGGACGTCTGGAAGCCGTGGCTGCGCTAGACGCCTCGTGATAGAGATGCCCTGAAGGCGTCACCCGGCCGGGCCCCGCCCCGTCCCCCTCATGGGGTGGACGGCGCGGGGCCCAGCTGTCCGGCCAGGTCCCGCGCGGCGGTCATCGTCGCGCGGTAGAGCCGGGGGCCGAAGGTGACGCGGGTGGCGCCGAGCCGCCCCAGCTCGGCGGGCGAGGGGCCGTCCGGTGCGAAGGCCGACGCGTTGACCGGTATGCCGATGGCGGCCGCGAGCCGGGGCAGCAGCTCCGGCGGCGCGAAGATCGGGTAGACGCAGTCCGCGCCCGCCGCCGCATACGCCCGCCCGCGCTCGATCGCCGCCTCGGCCGCGCGCTCGGTGTCCTCGGGCCCGCCCTGGGCGAACTCGCCGCGGGCGAACGTGTCGATGCGGGCGTTGATCACCAGGCCGTCGCCCGCCTCGGCCCGCACCGCCGCCAGCCGGTCGGCCTGCTCCCGCGGGTCGGTCAGCTGCTTGGTCAGCCCGTCGGAGTCCTCCAGGTTGCAGCCCACCGCCCCGGTCTCCAGCAGCCGTTCGACCAGCTCCTTGGCGTCGAGGCCGTAGCCGCTCTCCAGGTCCGCCGACACCGGCACCTCCACGGCCCGGACGATCCGGGCCACCGCGGCGAACATCTCCTCGGCCGGTGTGTGGCCGTCCTGGAAGCCCAGCGACGCCGCGATCCCGGCGCTCGGCGTCGCCAGCGCCGGGAAGCCCGCGTCCACGAAGGCGCGGGCCGAACCGGCGTCCCAGGGTCCGGGCAGTACGAGCGGTGTCTCCGCGTCCCGGCCGTGGTGCATCGCCCGGAACGCCCTGGCCTCGGCCGTGGCGCTGGTCGTCATGGATCCCCCTCGTTCTCAGCCCGCGGTCGGCTTGTAGGAACCCGGGACCTTGCGGGTGGTCACCCCGATCCGGTTCCAGGCGTTGATGGTGAAGATGAGCGCGATGAGCTGGGCCAGCTCCTGCTCCTCGAAGTGCTTGGCGGCCCGGTCGTAAACCTCGTCCGAGACACCCTCGGGCAGGACGGTGACCGCCTCGGTCAGGGCGAGCGCGGCCTGCTCCTTCTCGGTGTAGACACCGGCCGCCTCCTCCCAGGCGTTGAGCAGATAGATCCGCTCCTCGGACTCGCCCGCCGCCCGGGCGTCCTTGATGTGCATGTCGATGCAGAACGCACAGTGGTTGATCTGCGAGGCGCGGATCTTGACCAGCTCCGTCAGCGACGGCTCCAGACCCTGACGCGCCGCCGCGTCCAGCTGGATCATGGCCTTGTAGACCGCGGGGGCCGCGTGCGCGAAGCTCATCCGGGGACCGTGCGGCGAGGTGCTCTCCGATGTCGTCATGCGGCCCACGCTAGAACCTCATCAGCCCAGGGGTATGGTCCAATCCCATGGAGGATTCGTGGGCCACTTCCGGGCCCGGAAAGCCCACTTCCGGGTCCGCGCGGGCGAGTTCCGGGGCCGGGTCCGCGCAGGCGAGTTCCGATGCCGGGTCCGGGGCCGCACGGCCGGGCGGGCTGGGCGCCGATCTGCATCTGGACCTGCCGCGGGGCGGAACCACCGGGGTGCGGGCCGCGCTCATCCGCTCCCTGCGCGACGCCGTACGCAGCGGCCGCCTCGCCCCCGGCACCCGGCTGCCCTCCTCCCGCACCCTCGCCGCCGACCTCGGCATCGCCCGCAACACGGTGGCCGACGCCTACGGCGAACTCGTCGCCGAGGGCTGGCTCACCGCCCGGCAGGGCTCCGGCACCCGGGTCGCCCGGCGCGTCGTCCCGCCCGAACCCGCACCGCCGCGCACCCCACCGGCCGCCGCGGTGGCCGCCACCCGCCCGGCGTACGACCTGCGGGCCGGATCGCCCGACGTCTCCTCCTTCCCCCGCTCCGCGTGGCTGTCCGCCGCCCGGCGCGCCCTCACCGCGGCCCCGAGCGACGCCTTCAACTACGGCGACCCCAGCGGGCGGCCGGAACTGCGCCGGGTCCTGTCCGACTATCTCGCGCGCGCCCGCGGGGTGCGGGCCGCGCCCGAACGGATCGTGGTCTGCTCCGGGTTCATCCAGGGACTGGCCCTGCTCAGCCGCGCGCTGCACAGGGACGGCCACCGCGCGATCGCCGTCGAGTCCTACGGACTCGACCTCCACTGGAGCGTGCTGCGCCGCAGCGGACTGCGCACCGTGCCGCTGCCGGTCGACGGGCGGGGCGCCCGCACCGGCGAACTGGACCGCCTCACCGACGTACGCGCCGCGCTGCTCACCCCCGCGCACCAGTTCCCCACCGGCGTCGCCCTGGACCCCGACCGGCGGGCCGCCGTGGTCGACTGGGCGTCCCGGACCGACGGGCTGGTGCTGGAGGACGACTACGACGGCGAATTCCGCTACGACCGCCAGCCGGTGGGCGCGCTCCAGGGGCTGGACCCGGAACGCGTCGTCTATCTGGGCACGGCGAGCAAGAGCCTGGCGCCCGCGCTGCGGCTGGCCTGGATGGTGGTGCCGGATCATCTGCTGGACCGGCTGCTGGCGGTCAAGCAGACGGGGGAGTGGCAGTCGGGGGCGCTGGATCAGCTGACGCTCGCGGAGTTCATCGCCTCCGGCGCGTACGACCGCCATGTGCGCGGGATGCGGCTGCGCTACCAGCGGCGCCGCGACCAGCTGGTGGCGGCGCTGGCCGAACGCGCCCCGCGGGTGCGCGTCACGGGCATCGCGGGCCGGACTGCACGCGGTGCTCGAACTGCCGCCGGGCACCGTGCCGCTCCGTTCTTCCAGGGCGCGGCCTGGCAGGGCCTGGCCATGGAGGGCCCTGAACCGCTACCGGTACCGCGAGGACGGCGCGCCGGGAGAGGGCGGACCCGAGCCGGACGAACTGGTCTTCGCCTATGGGGCGCCGCCCGATCATGCCTTCGCGGGCGCCCTGGACGCGCTGTGCCGGGTGCTGCCCTGAGCGGGCCGCTCCCCACCCCCGGCGTTCACTTGTGCGATAACGCCCCCTAGGGTGGGCGGACCAACGAACGGGGGAGCAGGACCAATGGAACGGAAAGGCCCACGACGGCTGCGGTCGAGCACGGTGATCCTGGGCGGTATGGGTGCCCTCGCGGCGGCCCTCACCTCCTGCGGGTCGGAGCCCGACAAGCGCTGTGTCGACCGGGACAGCTACGACTTCGCCAGGGGCTACCGCATCGTCGACTCCAGTGCCTGCAACGGCTCTTCGGGCTCCACGGGCGGCAAGAAGAAGAGCAGCCGCGGCACCACCAAGCGGGTCGACGGCGACTGGTACTACGACGCCGACGTCGACGGACGCTGGGCGGACTACGGCACCTTCAGCAAGAGCCAGGCCGCCGACCGCGGCGGCTTCGGCTGCTCGGGATCCGGCGGCGGCTGACCGGACGACGACCCGATGAAGCGTCACATCACCGACCCCCGCCCCGACTGGCAGGCCACGGTCGAGGAACAGGGGGTCATCTACCCGCTGACCCGCTACCCGGACGACTCGCTGCGCCCGTACTGGGACGAGAGCGCCTACTACGCCTTCACGCTGCCCGAGGTCGAGGCCCTGGAGGAGGTGGTCGAGGAGCTGCACCGGATGTGTCTGGAGGCGGCCGCCCACATCGTCGACCACGACCGCTTCGCCGACCTCGGCATCGAGGATCCGCGGGTGGCCGGGCTGGTCGCCGAGTCCTGGCACCGGCGGGCCGAACAGCCCAGCCTCTACGGCCGGTTCGACCTGCGGTACGACGGGGGCCCGGGCCCGGCGAAGCTGCTGGAGTACAACGCGGACACGCCCACCTCGCTGGTGGAGGCGGCGAGCGCCCAGTGGTTCTGGATGGAGGACCGCTTCCCCGGCGCCGACCAGTGGAACTCGCTGCACGAGCGGCTGGTCGACGCCTGGCGGAAGCAGGCCGCCCTGCTGCCGCCGGGCGTGCCCCTGTACTTCGCCCACTCGGCCGGGGACGAGCTGGGCGAGGATCTGATGACCGTCGCCTACCTGCGGGAGACGGCCGAACAGGCGGGGCTGCGGACCGAGGCGATCTCCATGGAGGACATCGGCTGGGAACGGCTCTCCGGCCGCTTCGTGGACCTGCGGCACCGCTTCATCCGCGCCTGCTTCAAGCTCTACCCCTGGGAGTGGCTGGTCACCGACCGGTTCGGCGCCCATGTGCTGGACACGATCGACAACGGCGGCGGCACCGGCTCCACCCTGTGGATCGAGCCCGCCTGGAAGATGCTGCTGTCCAACAAGGCGCTGCTGGCCATCCTGTGGGAGCTGTTCCCCGGCCACCCCAACCTGCTGCCCGCCTACCTCGACGGTCCCCGCGAACTCGCCCGCACCACCGGCTACGTGGCCAAGCCGCTGCTCGGCCGGGAGGGCGCGGGCGTCACCGTGCACCAGCCGGGCGCGGAGCCCGTCATCCGTGACGAGCCCTGCTGCTACCAGGAGTTGGCACCGCTGCCCGATGTGGACGGCAATCGGGTGGTCCTCGGCGCGTGGGTGGTGGAGGACGAACCGGCGGGGCTCGGCATCCGGGAGTCGGCCGGGCTGATCACGGACGAGTACGCGCGCTTCATACCGCACGTGATCCTTTGAGCGGCGCCACGGCAACAGGAGTAACACGAGCAAGGTGAGCAGCGCGGGTAACGCGAGCAACGCGACGCCTGCGGTCATTCCGCCAGCACCGCCCTGAGCTGGTCCAGGCCCCAGTCGAGATCCTCCTTGCCGATCACCAGCGGCGGTGCGATGCGGATGGTGGACCCATGGGTGTCCTTGACCAGCACCCCGCGGTCCATCAGCCGCTCGGAGATCTGCCGCCCGGTGCCGCGTGACGGTTCGATGTCCACCCCGGCCCACAGCCCGCGCCCCCGGACCGCCTCCACCGCGCCGCCGCCCGCCATATGCGCCAGCTCCCGGTGCAGGTGCTCGCCCAGCTCCGCGGCCCGCCCCTGGAACTCCCCGGTCCGCAGCATGGCGATCACCTCCAGCGCGACCGCGCAGGCGAGCGGATTGCCGCCGAAGGTCGAGCCGTGCTCGCCGGGGCGGTGGACGCCCAGCACCTCGGCGGACGACACCACCGCCGACACCGGCACCACCCCGCCGCCCAGCGCCTTGCCCAGCACATAGACGTCCGGAACGACACCCTCGTGTTCACAGGCGAAGGTCTTCCCGGTGCGGCCCAGGCCCGACTGGATCTCATCGGCGATCAACAGCACGCCCCGCGCCCGGGTCAGCTCGCGCACCCCGGCCAGATAGCCGGGCGGCGGCACCAGCACCCCCGCCTCGCCCTGGATGGGCTCCAGCAGCACGGCGACCGTCCCCTCGGGCCCGGCGTCGAGCGCCGCCTCCATGGCGGCCAGGTCGCCGTACGGCACGATGTCGAACCCCGGCGTGTACGGGCCGTGGTCCGCGCGGGCCTCCGGATCGGTGGAAAAGCTGATGATCGTGGTCGTGCGGCCGTGGAAGTTGTTGTCCGCGACGATGATCCTGGCCCGCCCGTCCGGCACGCCCTTGACCCGGTAGCCCCATTTGCGGGCGGTCTTGATCGCCGTCTCGATCGCCTCCGCGCCGGTGTTCATGGGCAGCACCGTCTCCATCCCGCACAGCTCGGCCAGCTCAGCGCAGAAGGCGGCGAACCGGTCGTGATGGAACGCGCGCGAGGTGAGCGTGACCCGCTCCAGCTGCGCCTTGGCTGCGTCGATCAGCCGCCGGTTGTGGTGCCCGAAGTTGAGCGCGGAATATCCGGCGAGCAGATCCAGATACCGGCGGCCTTCGACATCGGTCATCCACGCCCCCTCGGCGGAGGCGACGACGACCGGAAGCGGATGGTAGTTGTGCGCGCTGTGGGCCTCTGCGGCCGCGATGGCGTGCTCCGAGGGGCGTTCGGTCGAGGTCAAGACGTCCTCCGTTCTGTAACACCGAGGGGCTGCGACACCACCCAGGGGGACACCACCCAGGGTGGGGGTGCCCACCGTGACTGGCGAGCCGAGCGGGAACCGTCACGGCCGGGGCCGCCGGGCCGAGGTCGGCCCGGCGCGCCGCCGGTCCCCCGACCGGCCGGGGGCGCCGGTGGGCCCCTGCCCGGCCTCAAGCCCGGGCAGCTCCCGCCACCACTGCTCCTCCCGGATCCGGCCGCCGGGCCAGGTCGGCACCGCGCGATCCGGCGCCCCCGCGATCATCCCGACGATCTGGGCCAGCACCCGCTCGGCCATCGTCTCGCCGTCGGCCGACGGCGACCTGCCTGCCGGCGTCCTGCCTGCCGGCGTCCTGCCTGCCGACGACCTGATTGCCGACGACGCGCTGTCCCCTCGGGGGTCCTCCCCCTGGGGGCCGTCCCCCGGGTCGGCGGGCGGTGGCCCCTCCAGCGCGCGCCCGAGCGCCCGCAGCTCGCCGGGCAGCCCTTCCCCGTCCATCCCCTATGCCTCCCCGCACTCCCTGCCCTGCCTGCCGTGCCTGCTCTGCCCGCCCCGATCCCTCACCGGGCCGGACCGCCTCGTCCGCCTCCAGCAGCAGCTCCAGCCGCCGCAGCGCGCGGCTCAGCCGCGACTTCACCGTGCCGCGCGGCCAGCCCAGGGCCGCCGCGGTCTCCCCCTCGTCCAGATCCAGCAGATAGCGGTAGATGACCACCCACCGCTGCGGCTCGCTCAGCTCCTCCAGCGCGGCCATCAGCCGCGCCCGCCGCTCGTCCGCGAGCGCCATGGCCGCCGGATCCGCGCTCTCCGGTATCGCCGGATCGACTCCGGCCATGGCCCCTTCGCGGTCGACCACCATCTGCTGCCGACGCGCCGAGCGCACCGCGTTCCGCGTCTGATTGGCGACGATCCGCAGCAGCCACGGCCGGAACGCCGCGTCGTCCTTGAAGGTGCCCAGGGCGAGATACGCCTTCACGAAGGCGTCCTGCACCACATCCTCGGCGTCCGCACCCGCGCCCATCAGCGCGGCGGTGCGCAGCGCTATCGGCGTGTGGGCACGCACCAGCTCGGCATAGGCCCCGGTCTCCCCGGCCCGCACCCGAGCGATCACGCCCGCGTCAGGCCCTGCCTCCACGAACCCTGCTTCGTCCTGCGTTTCGTCCCGCGCGACGAGGTCCCCCTCCCGCGCCCCCTCACGAGTCCTCACACCTTTGATACACCGGCGGACCGAGTCCGGTTCCACACCTGAGAGAATGGGTGGCATGGCCCTTGATCGTCCCCGTGCGCTCTCCGGTATCCAGCCCACCGCAGGCTCCTTCCACCTCGGGAACTACCTCGGTGCGATCCGGCAGTACGTCGCGCTACAGGAGACCCACGACGCGTTCTACACCGTGGTCGACCTGCACGCGATCACCGTTCCGCAGGATCCGGCGGAGCTGCGAGCCAACAGTCGGCTCGCCGCAGCCCAGCTGCTCGCCTCCGGTCTCGACCCGGACCGCTGCACGCTCTTCATCCAGAGCCATGTGCCCGAGCACGCCCAGCTCGGCTGGGTGATGAACTGCCTCACCGGCTTCGGCGAGGCCTCCCGCATGACCCAGTTCAAGGACAAGTCGGCCAAGCAGGGCGCCGACCGTTCGACCGTCGGCCTCTTCACGTACCCGATCCTCCAGGTCGCCGACATCCTGCTCTACCAGGCCAACCACGTCCCCGTCGGCGAGGACCAGCGCCAGCACATCGAGCTGACCCGCGACCTCGCGGACCGTTTCAACGGCCGCTTCGGCGAGACCTTCACCGTTCCCGACGCGTACATCGTCAAGGAGACCGGGAAGATCTACGACCTCCAGGACCCGACGGTCAAGATGAGCAAGTCGGCCTCCACGCCCAAGGGCATCGTCAACCTCCTCGACGAGCCGAAGGTCTCCGCGAAGAAGATCAAGAGCGCGGTCACCGACCTGGAGACCGAGATCCGCTTCGACGAGGAGAAGAAGCCCGGCGTCAGCAATCTGCTGACCATCTACTCCACCCTCACCGGCGACTCCATCAAGGAGTTGGAGGGGAAGTACGAGGGCAAGGGGTACGGCGCGCTCAAGACCGACCTGGCCGAGGTGCTGGTCGAGTGGGTGACGCCGTTCCGCGAGCGGACCCAGGAATACCTGGGCGACCCGGGGACGTTGGACGGAATCCTGGCCAAGGGCGCGGACAAGGCTCGTGCCGTCGCCGCCGAGACGCTGGCGCTCGCCTACGACAAGGTGGGGTTCCTGCCCGCGGCGCGTTGAGCGTCCCGGTGGGCCGCGCGTCGGGCGTCCCGGTGGGCCTTCCGTTGGGCCTCCATGACGCGCGGCGCCCCGGCGGTCGCCGAGGGAGTGTACAGCGGCCCACCCCTGACCAGGGGGTTCTTCGGCCCGAGTGCCGAAGAATCGAGGAATCTAGCCGCGAAGGCGGCACAGCCGCCACACTGGCACCGGTGCAGCGGACTGAAGCCCAGCAGCCCGGGAGGGCCAGGAGGGAGAACGCAGTGGGGACCGTAACGCTCGGCGTTTCGATCGCGGTCCCGGAGCCGTACGGCAGCTTCCTCCAGGAGCGGCGCGCGGGCTTCGGGGACCCGGCCGCTCATGGCATTCCCACGCACGTCACCCTCCTGCCACCGACCGAGGTCGACGCCGCGGCGCTGCCCGCCGTCGAGGAGTATCTGGCCCAGGTCGCGGCGGAGGGGCGGCCGTTCCCGATGCGGTTGGAGGGGACGGGCACGTTCCGCCCGATCTCTCCCGTCGTCTTCGTCAAGATCGTCGAAGGCGCGGAGGAATGCATGCTGCTACAGGAGCGGATCCGGGCGGCGCACGGGCCGTGCGCCCGTGAGCTGCTGTTCCCGTACCACCCGCACGTCACCGTCGCGCACGGGATCGACGAGGAGGCGATGGACCGGGCGTTCGCGGAGCTGAAGGACTTCGAGGCGGCCTGGACGATCAACGGCTTCGCGCTCTACGAGCAGGGCTCGGACGGGGTGTGGCGGCTCGACCGCGAGTACCCCTTCGGCCGGGGCGGATCCGGCGAACAGCCCGAGGCGGCCTCGCCCGTGGTGCCCCGTCAGGTCGATCTCACCCGCCCGGCCGCGCCCTCTCCCTGGTGACTCCCGGCTCCGTCCGACGAAGCCCGACGAAGCCCGACAAAGCCCGAGGGGAAGCGCGAGGGGAAGCCCGAGGAAGCGATCGGCGGAATGGAGTAGCAAAAGTCGTGGAGTAGCGGAGAAACGGGAACCCGCCGCCGAGGAGTAAAAATCGGCGGAAGGGTAGTTGTTGATCATGGACTGGCTGACCCGCTTGCCGCTCATCGGCCCCGCCCTCACCCGGGTGATGCGCACCCACGCCTGGCGTTCCTACGAACGGCTGCAACGCGTCCACTGGTCCCGCCTGGCGGCCGCGATCACCTTCATCAGCTTCCTCGCCTTCTTCCCCCTCGTCACCGTGGGGGCGGCCATCGGCGCCGCGACGCTCACCGAGTCGCAGATGCATCAGCTCCAGCGGAAGCTCGCCCAGCAGATCCCCGGCATCTCCGGTCAGCTCGATCTGAGCGGCCTGATCCAGAACGCCGCGACCATCGGGATCGTCGCGGGCGCCCTGCTGCTGTTCACCGGCATCGGCTGGGTGGGCTCGCTGCGCGAATGCCTGCGCGCCGTCTGGGAGCTGGAGGAGGACCCCGGGAATCTCGTGACGCGCAGGCTCAAGGACGGCCTGGTGCTCATCGGCCTGGGCGGCGTCGCCCTCGCCTCGTTCGCGGTCTCGACGCTCGCCGTCACCGTCGTCCACCGGATGACGCAGCTCCTCCAGATCCCCGAGAACGGGGTGGGCGGCTGGCTGCTGTGGATCGCCGCGTTCCTGATCGCCGTCGCCGCCGACTTCCTGCTGCTGTGCTACGTCCTGACCTGGCTGCCCAGGGTCGAGCCGCCGCGCCGGAGGGTTGTGGTCGCGGCGCTCATCGGCGCGATCGGCTTCGAACTGCTGAAGCTGCTGCTGAGCAGCTATCTGCGGGGCGTGGCGGCCAAGAGCATGTACGGGGCGTTCGGCGTGCCCATCGCGCTGCTGCTGTGGATCAACTTCACCGCCAAGCTCACGCTGTACTGCGCCGCCTGGACCGCCACCGGATCGGCCGCCGAGGAGACGGGCGAGAAGACCGCCGAGCCCGATGAACCCGATCAGCCCGACGACACCACGGCGCTCGGGCCGAACGGCCGGGCCGAGGGGCCCGGCCGCTCGGCGGCGTGACGTTCACCCCCGGCGCGGCCAGCGGCGGTGCACCGCGTACGCCACCGCGCCCAGCACGGCCAGCGAACCGGCCGCGATCCCGGCCGCCGTCCACATGCCGCCCGAGTCACCGCCCGAGACGGACGCCTGGGTGTGCTCGTCCCCGTTCTTCTTGCCGTCCGCCGAGGCGTGGCTCTGGTTCAGGCCCGCCGGTCCGGGGCGGACGAGGGTGCCGACGGGATTCACCGAGTCGGCCGCGTCGAACCCCCAGTCGAACAGCTTCGCCGTCTCCTTGTAGACCCCGTAGGGCTCCGACTTCTGCGGGTTCATGACCGTGACCAGCAGCACCCGCTTGCCGCGCTGGGCCACCCCGGTGAAGGTGGAGCCCGCCTTGCTCGTATAGCCGTTCTTGACGCCCGCCAGACCCTTGTAGGGCTTGATGTCGATGCCGGTCAGCAGGCGGTCGGTGTTCTGGATCCCGAAGCTCATGCGGACCTTCTTGCCCTTTTTGTTCTTTTTGTATTCCCCCGGGAACTGGGCGGTCGACGTCGCGCAGTACTCCCGGAAGTCCGCGTTCTGTAGTCCGGACCGGGCGAACAGCGTCAGGTCGTACGCGCTGCTGTACTGGCCGTCCTCGTCATAGCCGTCCGGCGTGACGACATGGGTGTCCAGCGCGTTCAGCTTCTTGGCCTTCGCCTGCATGTCCCGCACGGTCGCCGGGACGCCGCCGTTCATCGCGGACAGGACGTGCACCGCGTCGTTGCCCGAGCGCAGGAAGACGCCCAGCCACAGGTCGTGCACCGTGTAGTCGAGGTTCTCCTTCACCCCCACCAGGCTGCTTCCCGCGCCCATCCCGGCCAGGTCGGACGCCCGCACCGTGTGCTTCTGCGTCTTGGGGAACTTCGGCAGCACGGTGTCCGCGAACAGCATCTTCAGGGTGCTCGCGGGCGGCAGCCGCCAGTGGGCGTTGTGCGAGGCCAGCACCTCGCCCGACTCGGCGTCCGCGACCATCCAGGACTTACCGCTCAGCTCCTTCGGCAGCGCGGGCGCGCCCCGCTTTCGGATCCACCTGGGTGCCGGGTCGGCCGAGCCGCGCCCCGCCCACCGTGGACATCCGGGCGGGAGGCTTCGCGGCCTCGGCCCCCTTGGCGCCGCCCGGGTCGTCGGCGGCGAGTGCGGGGGAGGCGAGCAGGGGGGACAACAGGGCGGACAGCAGCAGGGCGGCGGTGATGGCCTGCGGCGCGGCGGCGCTTCGCGACGGGAAGGTGTTCGAAGAGATCGGCACGTCTGCGAAAGTACCCGCAGGCGTGGCGGACGGCGAAAGCACCGCCGCCTTACGGGCGGTGGCCCCCCGCGTGGAGGTACGCGCCCGGGTGCCCATACTGGAGACCATGAAGCTCAGCCGCCCCGTGTCCTGGTTCCTGCTCGCCTTCGGGGTCTGGAGCTGGGTCATCTGGTTCACCTTTGTCAAAAATTTGTGGAAGGACGCCAGCGGGCTCGCGACGGCCAGCGCTAACGGCCCGACGCGGCGCTTGCCATGGCGGCCTTCGGGCCCACCGCCTCCGGCTCCACCCCCGCCTCCTCCGCCGCCGCGCCGCGCCGACGGGAACCACGCCTCGTACGTATTGCGCAGCCAGGGCAGGCGCGGCGCCGCGCGGATCGGGACGGGTTCGCCCTCGTTGAGGATGCGTTCCAGGGCCTGGCGCACCACCGGCGCGGTCAGCCGCTCCCGCGGATCGTCGCGCAGCAGCCCGTGGATGACCTGGACGAGCGGTCCCGCGTTCGGCGGGGACGGTGCGGGCTCCTCCCGGATGATCCGCAGCGTCTCCTCCGGCGAGGCCCGGCTCCGGTGCGGCGGACGGCCCTCGACCATGGCGAACAGGACCGCGCCCAGCGCCCACAGGTCCGACGCGGCGCAGGCGCCGGTGCCGCGCGCCTGCTCCGGGGAGGCGTACGCGGGGTCGGTGACCTGCCGCGACGGCTCGGTGCCGACATGGCCGAAGCCGGACAGGACGACCTCGCCGTCCGAGCGCATCAGGACCCGCGCGGGGCTGATGTCACCGTGGACGATGCCCGCGCGGTGGGCGGAGTCGAGAACGGCGAGGAGCTGGAGGCCGATGCGGGTGGCACGGACGGGGTCCAGCCCGCCGCGCCAGTCGAGTTCCACACTTAACGGGCGGCTGTCGCTCATGGGCCGGCCGATTCGTTCCTCTGCGCCGCGCTCCTGCGTGCCGGTCACGCTTTCACCCCTTGATGAACGTGCCCCATCCACCCTCTTCCCCTGGAGGTACGTCGAGGTCGCGGCGGGCGTTCAACGGCTGTGAAAACGCTATGGACCGCCACAACGCGACGGGCCCGCCCCCGGGTGAGGGGGCGGGCCCGTACGAACCAACAGGGGGCTCAGAAGCGACGCGTGATCAGCGCGCGCTTCACCTCCTGGATGGCCTTGGTGACCTCGATGCCACGCGGGCACGCGTCGGTGCAGTTGAAGGTGGTGCGGCAGCGCCAGACGCCGTCCCTGTCGTTCAGGATCTCCAGCCGCTGCTCACCGCCCTCGTCGCGCGAGTCGAAGATGAAGCGGTGCGCGTTGACGATCGCCGCCGGGCCGAAGTACTGGCCGTCGTTCCAGAACACCGGGCACGAGGAGGTGCACGCGGCGCACAGGATGCACTTGGTGGTGTCGTCGAAGCGCTCGCGGTCCTCGGCGGTCTGGAGGCGCTCCCGCGTCGGCTCGTTGCCCGTCGTGATCAGGAAGGGCATCACATCGCGGTAGGCCTGGAAGAACGGGTCCATGTCCACGACCAGGTCCTTGAGGACCGTGAGGCCCTTGATGGCCTCGACCGTGATGGGCTTCTCCGGGTTGATGTCCTTGATCAGCGTCTTGCAGGCCAGCCGGTTGCGGCCGTTGATCCGCATGGCGTCGGAGCCGCAGATGCCGTGGGCGCAGGAACGGCGGAAGGTCAGGGTGCCGTCGTGGTCCCACTTGATCTTGTGGAGACCGTCGAGGACGCGCTCCTTGGGGTCGATGTCGAGCTGGAAGTCCTCCCAGTACGACTCGGCCGCGACCTCCGGGTTGAAGCGCCGGATCCGGAAGGTGACCGTGATCGTGTGCGCGGCCGTGGCGTCGGCCGGCTCCGGGGCCTGGTCCTGCTTCTCAAGCGTGGGGGTGCTCATCAGTACTTACGCTCCATCGGCTGGTAGCGGGTCTGCACGACCGGCTTGTAGTCGAGGCGGATGGACTCGGAGCCGTCCGCGCCCACCTCTCGGTACGCCATGGTGTGCCGCATGAAGTTGACGTCGTCGCGGTTCGGGTAGTCCTCGCGGTAGTGACCGCCGCGCGACTCCTTGCGGGCCAGCGCGGAGATGGCCATGACCTCGGCCAGGTCGAGCAGGTTGCCCAGCTCCAGGGCCTCCAGCAGGTCGGTGTTGAACCGCTTGCCCTTGTCCTGGACGGAGCAGTTCTTGAACCGCTCGCGCAGGCTGCCGATCTCCTCGACGGCCTCCTTGAGCGTCTGCTCGGTGCGGAAGACCATGACGTTCTTGTCCATGGTCTCCTGGAGCGCCCGGCGCACCTCGGTGACCCGCTCGGAGCCGGTGGCGTCGCGCAGGTTCTCGACCTGGTCGCGGACGAACCCGGCCGGGTCCTCGGGGAGTTCGACGAAGTCGGCCGTGGCGGAGTACTCGGCGGCGGCGATGCCCGCGCGGCGGCCGAACACGTTGATGTCCAGCAGCGAGTTGGTGCCCAGCCGGTTGGCGCCGTGCACGGACACGCACGCGACCTCGCCCGCGGCGTACAGGCCCGGCACGACGGTGTCGTTGTCCGAGAGCACCTCGCCCTCGACGTTGGTCGGGATGCCGCCCATCGTGTAGTGCGCGGTGGGCTGGATCGGGATCGGGTCGGTGTACGGCTCGATGCCCAGGTAGGTGCGCGCGAACTCGGTGATGTCCGGCAGCTTGGCGTCCAGCTGCTCCGGCGGCAGGTGGGTCAGGTCGAGGAAGACGTGGTCGCCCTCGGGACCGCAGCCGCGGCCTTCGCGGATCTCCGTGTAGATGGACCGGGAGACCACGTCGCGGGAGGCCAGGTCCTTCATGACCGGCGCGTACTTCTCCATGAAGCGCTCGCCGTCCTTGTTGCGGAGGATGCCGCCCTCACCGCGGGCGCCCTCCGTCAGCAGGATGCCCATGCGCCAGATGCCGGTCGGGTGGAACTGGAAGAACTCCATGTCCTCCAGCGGCAGTCCGCGCCGGTACGCGACGGCCTGGCCGTCACCGGTGAGGGTGTGCGCGTTGGAGGTCACCTTGAAGAACTTGCCGCAGCCGCCGGACGCGAAGACGACGGCCTTCGCCTGGAAGACGTGCAGCTCGCCGGTGGCCAGCTCGTACGCCACGACACCGGCGGTGCGCTTGACCCCGTCGACCTCGGTCATCAGGAGGTCCAGGACGTAGAACTCGTTGTAGAACTCCACGCCCTCCTTGACGCAGTTCTGGTACAGCGTCTGGAGGATCATGTGGCCGGTGCGGTCCGAGGCGTAGCAGGACCGGCGGACCGGGGCCTCGCCGTGGTTACGGCTGTGGCCGCCGAAGCGGCGCTGGTCGATCGTGCCGTCCGGGGTCCGGTTGAACGGCAGGCCCATCTTCTCCAGGTCGAGGACCGAGTCGATGGCCTCCTTCGCCAGGATCTCGGCGGCGTCCTGGTCGACCAGATAGTCGCCGCCCTTGATCGTGTCGAAGGTGTGCCACTCCCAGTTGTCCTCCTCGACGTTCGCGAGGGCGGCGGCCATGCCGCCCTGGGCGGCGCCGGTGTGGGAGCGGGTGGGATACAGCTTGGTGAGCACCGCCGTACGGCTGCGCTTCGTCGACTCGATGGCCGCGCGCATACCGGCGCCGCCGGCGCCCACGATGACGGTGTCGTACTTGTGGATCTTCATGAGTGGATACCTCAGCCCCGGGGCCTAGCGGATGTTCGGGTCGAAGGTGAAGATCACCAGGGTGCCGAGCACGATGGTGAATCCGGCCGCCGTGTAGAGCAGCCCCTTCAGCCACAGGCGGGTGTTGTCCCGCTCCGCGTAGTCGTTGATGATCGTGCGCAGGCCGTTCGCGCCGTGCAGCGTGGCGAGCCACAGCATGATCAGGTCCCATGCCTGCCAGAACGGCGACGCCCAGCGGCCGGCCACGAAGGCAAAGCCGATCTTGGTGACACCGCCGTCCAGCACGAGCTGGATCAGCAGATGGCCCAGGACGAGGACGACCAGCACGATGCCGGACAGGCGCATGAAGAGCCAGCCGTACATCTCGAAGTTGGTACGGGTCGTCTTGGGCGTCTTGCGGGTGCGGGCCCGCGGCGCCTCGATGACCGGCGCCGGGTGGTCCACGTCGTACGCGCTGACCGCGTCGTTCGCGGGGGTGGTGGTCTCGGCGGACATGTGCGTCAGCTCCCGAACAGTTCGCGCAGCGTGTGCTGGAGGATCGGGTAGAAGGCGCCGAGCATGAGCACGGCCCAGACTCCGACCACGGACCACAGCATCTGGCGCTGGTACTTCGGGCCCTTCGACCAGAAGTCCACGGCGATGACGCGCAGCCCGTTGAGGGCGTGGAACAGGATGGCGGCCACGAGGCCGTACTCCATCAGGTTCACGATGGGCGTCTTGTACGTCGCGACCACGTCGTCGTACGCCTCGGGGGACACACGGACGAGCGATGTGTCCAGGACATGCACGAACAGGAAGAAGAAGATGAGGACGCCGGTGACTCGATGAGCCACCCAGGACCACATACCTTCCCGGCCGCGGTACAGCGTTCCAGCCGGCACGGAAAACCCTCCGGAAGCGGGGACTGGGGCCTGCCGGCTTGACTGTCGGTCGGGCCCGGCCGGGTACGGTCCACCGGCCCTGGCCATCGTAGCGACGTGCTGTCGGAACGCTCGCGCGGGGGGCTCAGGTGTGATCAAAGAAGCACGTGTGGGCAGGTCACGCGGGGCGGAATCGGGAGATATCCGGCATGGGGGTCCCTGGGGTCGCCAGCCGGGTGAGCCGACCGCGGGCGATGCGGCGCAGCTCCTCGGCGGCGTTGGCCCGCTCCTCCTCCGGTTCGTTCCCCAGCCGGTTCCGGATTCCGGTCAGCAGCCGGTCCAGCGTCTCGTCGGGGGCCAGTCCGTCCAGGCAGATCACGAAGGCATGGCCGAAGCGCTGCTCGTACGCGGCGTGGGCGGCGCGTAACGCGGTGTGCGCGGCCAGCGAGCCGACCCCGGTCTCGGCGGGCGGCGGATGGCCGGTCATGGACTCGTCGGCCAGCGCCTCGGCGAGATCGGCCGGGGTGAGGTCGTAGCTCGCCTCGTCCCCGGCGGCCAGCAGCGCGTCGAGATCGGGATACGGGCGGTGGTCCGCGATCAGCCGGGCCCAGCGGCGGCTGCCGCAGCAGGAGAGCAGCGCCGCCTCGGCGGCGTCGGCGGTCAGGCCGTTGAGCCGGTCGAGGCCGACTGTGGTGCTGGAGCTGGGCAGCGTGGACTCCTTGGGCGCGCGGGGACACACGGTGGCGCGTGGGGGAGGTGTGCTGGGAAGCGTGAGCAGTTCACGGTAACGACGTGGAGAGGCCGGTGTGGCGGCGGGAGCGTAAATTCACTCGTAGGGGGACGTTTTATGGCGTGAAGTAGACATCACGGCCCAGCACAGTCCGATACAGGAGGTGCGCGCCATGGGGTTGCCCGTCAGAGCCGCCAAGGCGGCCATCCTCCGCGGCGGCGTCGCCGGCGCCGCCGCGACCGCCGTCCTCATCGGCCTCGGCTGCCAGCAGTCGCAGCCCACCCAGCACGGCTCGGGCTCCCCGCGGGCCCCCTCCGTCCCCACCCGGCAGCACACCTCGGCCACCCACGCCAGCGTGGCGCCGCCCCCCTCGGCCACCTGGCCGCGCTCCACCGCACCCCGCACGATCCCCTCCGTCCGCGAGTTCACGCCGCGGTCAGGACCCGGCTGGAAGCCCGGAAAGAACAGCCGGGTGGTCGCCGACCTCAAGGGCCCCCTCGCCGACGAGGCCCGTACGACCGCCGCCGAGCTGGGGCTGCGCACCGCCTCCGGCACCCCGCGCCGCGGTGATCTGTCCCTCGCCGTCGCGCCCGGTCAGGGCGGCGGCGCCGAGGGCTACACCCTCACCGTCCGCAAGGGCAGCGCCCGCGTCACCGGCCCGGCCACCGCGGGCGTCTTCTACGGCACCCGGACCGTGAAGCAGGCCCTGCGCTCCGGCGGCAAGCTCCCCGAGGGCGTCATCCACGACCGCCCCGGCCGCTCCCAGCGCGGGCTGAACCTGGACATCGCGCGCAAGTTCTACACCGCCTCATGGATCGAGGCGCGGCTGCGCGAGATGGCCGACCTCAAGCTCAACCAGCTGGGCCTGCACTTCTCGGACGACCAGGGATTCCGTATCCAAAGCGATACCAACCCCGAGATCGTCTCGCCGCAGCACCTCACCAAGGCCCAGGTCCGGCGGATCGTCGCGCTTGCACAGGAGCTGCACATCACGGTCGTGCCCGAGATCGACTCGCCCGGCCACCTCGGCGCGGTGATCCGGCAGCACCCGGACCTCCAGCTGCGCAACGCGGGCGGCACCACGTTTCCAGGGCGACGTGGACATCTCCAAGCCGGCCTCCGCCCGGATCGTGGACCATCTGATGCGCGAGTACGCCCCGCTCTTCCCCGGCCGCTACTGGCACCTGGGCGCCGATGAGTACCTGGCGCTCACCGTCAAGGACCCCGAGGCGTCGTTCCCGCAGCTCGTCACCGCCGCGAAGCGCAAGTACGGCTCCCGCGCCACCGTCCAGGACCTGGCCACCGGCTGGCTGAACGACCGGGCGGCGGTCGCCCGCTCGCTCGGCAAGGAGCCCAAGGCGTGGAACGACGGCTTCTTCACCGGCGGCGTCATCACGCCCGACAAGAACATCGAGGTCGAGTACTGGACCGGCCGCACCCGCTGGGCCGCCCGGCCGCCGGTGGAGTACCTGCGCGAGGGCCGGAATGTGGTGAACCTCAACTCCGAGTACCTCTACTACGTGCTCGGCGAGCCCAACGGCTTCTTCTACCCCACCGGCAAGCGCATCTACGACGAATGGACCCCCGGAACCCTGCGCGGGACCCAGCCCGTCTCCGACAAAAAGCTGACCGGCCCGAGCCGCGTCCTCGGCGCTCGCTTCGCGGTCTGGTCCGACCAGCCCCAGGCGCAGACCGAGCAGCAGGTGGCCAGGGGTATCCGGCTGCCGCTCGCCGCGCTCTCCCAGCGGCTGTGGAACCCCGCGAAACCCCCGCTGAGCTGGGCCGCCTTCACCCGTCTCGCCGACCGGCTGGGAGTCTGAGCAGCACGAGGCAGGAAAGCCGCGGGCACGAGGCAGGCAGGAGAGAGGCAGGGGGAGAAGGAGGGACGGCCGGGGCCGCCACCCCCCACAGGAGAGGCCCCGACCGCCGTCCAGCGCGGGCCGGTGAAGGCCCTTGCTCCTTATAGCGTCGCACGCTTCGAATACGTCACACCCGCTGCGGAGGCGAAACCTGACCGTTACGGGCGCGTGCAGGGGCGCGCCCGCCGTGTCCATGCCCTGGGCCGACTCTGGACGGGACCGGTCGGATGCCCGTAACGTGCAGGTCCGCGCTGCGGGCGCGGTCAGATTTATTTTCTCGCGTGGTTCCGATCGGGCCACGTCCCCAGGGGGATCAAGAAATGTATCCGTGCGGGAACTGCCGCGCTGTCGCCGTCGGGCCCGACGGCCGCTGCGCGGCATGCGGCACCTATCAGCAGCAGCTGAATCCGGCTCCGAACCACGGGCCGGGAGGTTACGCCGCGGCGCCGCCCGTGAACATGCCCGCGGGCGCCATGCCGCCGGGCGGCGTCGATCTGCGGCGCGGGCTGGCCACGACGCTCACCGTGCTGTTCTCTCTGATGATCCCCACGCTGATCCTGGTGATGATCGGGCGCGGGGGCCAGTACGGCGTCGTCTCGGACATGCTCAGCAACAACGGCGACGTGTCACTCGACGACGCCAACGAGGCCGACGACTTCTACGTGGCGATGACCGGCCTCAACGCCCTGGTCGCCATTCCGGCCACGATCGTGTGGGCCATCTGGTTCCGGCGGCTGCGGCTGAACGCCGAGGCGTTCGCGCCCGGCCAGCACCGGATGGGCCCTGGCTGGGCCGCCGGGTCCTGGTTCACCCCGGTGGTGAACCTCTGGTTCCCCAAGCAGATCGCCAACGACATCTGGCGCGCCAGCTCCCCGCAGGGACCGCACCAGGTCAACCGCGCTCTGCTCAACGGCTGGTGGGTGACCCTCCTTGTCTCGATCGGCGTCAGCCTCGTGGGAAGCGCGCAGTACACGGCCGCCGATACGAAGCTGACGCAGATGGAAAGCGGCGACGTCAGCGGCTTCGGCGAGGTGCGCGGGGTGATCGAGGACATGAAGTCGGCCCTCGGCATCAGCATCTTCGCGATGGTGATCACGATCGCCGCCGCGATCCTTGCCCTGCTGCTCGTCCGCCAGATCACCGCCATGCAGGAGCAGCGCGCCGCGCTGCCGCCGCAGGGCCCGCAGGGCCAGATGCCGCCGTCCCCGTACGGTGCGCCCGCGCCCAACCCGTACGGCGGCGGCGCCCCCGGCAACCCGTACGGCGCGCCCGCCCCGTCCCCGTACGGTGGCGGCGCACCGCAGATGCCCCCGGTTGTCCCGCAGGCCCCGCCCGCACGGCCGCCCGGCCCGCCCGCCGGGTCGGAACCGCCCTACGGGCAGGGCTAGCGCGCCGCCCGGCATCGCTGGACCGAACTTCTCCGATTGGGCAGGAAGAGAGCGTGCAGGGGGACGACGCGGAACTGACCGCCGCGGTGAACGCGGCGCAGGATGGGGACGAGACCGCCTTCCGGACCGTGTACCGAAGCGTGCACCCCCGGCTACTCGGTTACGTCCGCACCCTGGTCGGTGACGCCGACGCGGAGGACATCACCTCCGAGTCCTGGCTCCAGATAGCCCGCGACCTCGGACGGTTCAGCGGAGACGCCGACCGGTTCCGCGGCTGGGCCGCCCGTATCGCCCGCAACCGCGCCCTGGACCACATACGGATGCGCGGCCGGCGCCCGGTCATCGGCGGTGACGAGACCGAGCTGGAGACCCGGGCGTCCGAGGCCGACACTGCCTCAGAGGCGCTGGAGTCCCTCGGCACCGGCCGCGCGCTCAGCCTCGTCGCCCAGCTCCCGCAGGACCAGGCGGAGGCGGTGGTGCTGCGGGTGGTCCTCGGGCTGGACGCCAAGAGCGCGGCCGCGGTCCTCGGCAAACGCCCCGGCGCGGTACGGACCGCCGCGCACCGGGGATTGCGGCGGCTGGCCGATCTCCTCGGTGACACGCCCGTGCTCGACGGGATACCCGGGCAGCGGGAGACGGGGGTGGCCAGGTCCGCAGGTGTGACGGAATCGGGCGCGCCAACGCAGAAAGACATGTGATGGCCGACGACCACCGCTACAGCTGGCTGGATGACAAGGCCGCGGAGCGGCTGCTTCGCGGTGAACCGGTCGACGGGCAACACGACGCCCCCGACAGTCGGAGCGATCGGCCGCGCGCCGAAGCGGAACGGCTGGCGGCCGTGCTCGGCGCCGTGGCCGAGGCGGGCCGCCGCACGGACGGCGCCGCCGCGAACGGCACGGCCCCGCTCCCCGGCGAGGAGGCGGCGGTGGCCGCATTCCGCGCCGCGCGGACCAAGCCGTCGGTGGTCGCCATTTCGGCAGAAGACCAGGTGGGCGGCAAGTCAACGCGCATAGCGCGACCGGATGACTCCGCGCCGCCACGGACCGGATGGCGTGGGGTGCGGCGTCCGCTGCGCGCGGGCATGGTGGCCGCGGTCGCCGGGTGCGCGCTGAGCGGCTTCGCGGTCGCGGCGGCGGCCGGTGTTCTGCCGTTCGGGCAGAGCGGCGGCACCCCGGGCCCGGACACGAGCGTGACGGACACCGGCCCCGGGAGCGGAGAGTCGGCGCGGCCGGAGATCTCCGAGGACGACGGTTCGCCCGATCCCCACGCCCCCGGCACCTCGGAGGGCGCCCAGGGCCGCGGCGTACCGGGCGGCGGCGACGGCAAGGGCAAACACGGCAAGGACGGCAAGCGCGACCGGCATGACAAGCCCGGTAAGCAGGGCAAGGGGCCGAAGGCCGGGGCCTGGAAGAGCGGCACCGGGATCGGCCCGGACAACGGCACCGGGCAGCGCGCCCTGGGCTCCTGCCGCCGCTACCTGGCGGCGGAGGCCGGAACCGGCCCCGGCCTCGGCCCGAAGGGGATGCAGAAGCTGACGCGGGCGGCGGGCAGCCGGTCCGCCATCCACGACTACTGCGTACAGCTCGTCGGCCACGACCCCGTTCCGCGCAGCGGCACCGAGGACACCGGCACGAGCGCCGGTACCGGCGGCGACGGCGGGTCCTCCGACCCCGCGCCCCCGCCGCCCTCCGGGGACGACAGCGGTACGCCGAGCCCGGACCCCACGTCGTCGTCCGACACCCCGAGCACCCTGTCCGGCACCCCGTCCGGCGGCTCGGACGAGACCTCGTCCAAGAGCTCGTCCAAGGGCTCGTCCGCGGAGCCGTCCGACTCCGCGACACCCTCGGCCGACCCCGCGACGCCTACGAAATCCGGCGCTTCCTGAGACGCCCGCACACCCTCCCGTGCATCTGGTGTGACGTTTTTTTCAGGGGTGACGCAGTAAGAAACGGGCCGACTGGTCATCGGCCGCGCAGGAGCCGAGGTTCCCCCCGTACCGACGGCTCCGCGCATCAGGCGCGGGCAGAGCACGTTCCCCCGGCTCTGCCCGCGCCGCCCCCCTTTGCGCACTCAGCCGGCGCCGCTCTCGCGGACCGGGTCCTCGCCGTCGTGGTTCCTCAATTGATGGCTGATGCCCTTACTTGTAAACGACTACCTTGTCGCCCGCTTTCACTTGGTTGAAGACCGCCGCGATCTTCTTCTTGTCGCGGACGTTCACACATCCGTGCGACGCCCCGTTGTAGCCGCGGGCGGCGAAGTCGGCCGAGTAGTGCACCGCCTGGCCGCCGCTGAAGAACATCGCGTACGGCATCGGGGTGTCGTAGATCGTCGAGACGTGGTCCCGGCTCTTGAAGTTGACCTGGAACAGCCCCTCCCGGGTCGGCGTGTACTGCGAGCCGAAGCGCACGTCCATGGCCGAGACGACCCGGCCGTTGATCATCCACGCCAGGGTCCGGCTGCTCTTGCTGATGCACAGCACCCGCCCGGTCAGGCACCGGGAATCCGGCTTGGCCAGCGGGTTGGTGGTCGGCGGATACAGCTCGTCGCGGGTGGGCCGGGCGGTGCGGGACCGCAGGGAGGTCCAGGTGCGGCTGTCCACCGAGCCGGTGGCCGACAGGCCGCGGGCGCGCTGGTACGAGGTGACCGACGCGCGCGTCACCGTGCCGAAGTAGCCGGTCGGGTTGCGGTCGAAGTGCCCGAGCCGGCGCAGCCGCGCCTGGAGTTCGCGCACCCGTTCGCCGCTGGTGCCGAAGGCGACCACGGGCGGCGCCACCCGTGGGGCGCTGCGCGGGCTTTCGCGGCCACCCGGGTGCGGGGCGGGGTGGCCGGGCGGTGCGTGGCCCGCGGGGTGTGGGTGTACGTGCGGTGCGGGCGCGGCGCGGCCGCCGGGGTGCGGGGCGCCGCGCTCGCCGTGCTCGCGCCCGCACGCGGCTCCGCTCTCGTATGTCGCTGTCCGTCCAGGGTCACCGTCTCGCCCCGGCAGCCCGCCACGAGCGCCGCCGCGGCGGCCGTGGCGAGTGCGGTGCGGACGACCGATCTTCCGTGCATGGATCCCCCTCTTCGCCGGTTCGTCGCCCGGAATGTTGCCCGGGGCTGCCATGCGCCGAACATCGGCGCATGCTGTGAAGAAGGCCCTGAATGGGTACAAGGGCAGATATAAGCCACCAGAAGGCAGGGACCCATGGCGCGCGAGTCGGAGTCGGGATTCCCGATCGAGCCGGTGTACGGGCCCGGTGGTGATGACGCCGGTCAGGGGCGACTCGGCGAGCCCGGTGCGTACCCGTTCACCCGCGGTGTCTATCCGTCGATGTACACCGGCCGTCCGTGGACGATGCGTCAGTACGCGGGGTTCGGCACCGCCGCCGAGTCCAACGCCCGCTACCGGGAGCTGATCGAGCACGGCACGACCGGTCTTTCGGTCGCGTTCGACCTGCCCACCCAGATGGGCTACGACTCCGACGCGGCGCTCGCGCACGGCGAGGTCGGCAAGGTCGGCGTCGCCATCGACTCGATCGAGGACATGCGGATCCTGTTCGACGGCATTCCGCTCGACCAGGTCTCGACGTCGATGACGATCAACGCGCCCGCCGCGCTGCTGCTGCTCCTCTATCAACTCGTCGCCGAGGAGCAGGGGGTGCCGGGGGATCGGCTGACCGGCACCATCCAGAACGATGTCCTCAAGGAGTACATCGCGCGCGGCACGTACATCTTCCCGCCCGCACCCTCGCTGCGGCTCACCGCGGACATCTTCCAGTACTGCCGGACTGCCCTGCCCAAATGGAACACGATCTCGATCTCCGGCTATCACATGGCCGAGGCCGGTGCCTCGCCCGCGCAGGAGATCGCGTTCACGCTCGCGGACGGCATCGCGTACGTCCGTACGGCGCTCGCGGCGGGCATGGGCGTGGACGACTTCGCCCCGCGCCTCTCCTTCTTCTTCGTCTCCCGCACCACCCTCCTCGAAGAGGTCGCCAAGTTCCGCGCCGCGCGCCGGATCTGGGCTCGGGTGATGCGCGAGGAGTTCGGGGCGCGCGATCCGAAGTCGCAGATGCTGCGCTTCCACACGCAGACCGCGGGCGTCCAACTCACCGCCCAGCAGCCCGAGGTGAACCTCGTCCGGGTCGCCGTCCAGGGTCTTGCGGCGGTGCTCGGCGGTACCCAGTCGCTGCACACCAACGCCTTCGACGAGGCCATCGCCCTGCCCACCGCCACCTCGGCCCGGCTCGCGCTGCGCACGCAGCAGGTGCTGGCGTACGAGACGGATGTGACGGCGACCGTCGACCCGTTCGCGGGCTCGTACGCGGTGGAGGCGCTGACCGACGCCGTCGAGGAGGCGGCGGTGGACCTGATGCGCCGGGTGGAGGATCTGGGCGGGGCCGTGGCCGCCATCGAACAGGGCTTCCAGAAGGACGAGATCGAGCGCAACGCGTATCGCATCGCCCGCGAACAGGAGGCGGGGGAGCGGGTGGTGGTCGGGATGAACCGGTTCCGGATCGACGCGGAGGAGCCGTACGAACCGCTGCGCGTGGACCCGGCCATCGAGGAGCGCCAGCGCGACCGGCTGGCGCGGCTGCGGGCCGGGCGGGACCGGGCGGGCGTGGGCGCGGCGCTGTCGGCGCTGAAGAAGGCGGCCGAGAGCGAACCGGGCACGGCCAATGTGCTCCACCCGATGAAGGACGCGCTCGCGGCGCGGGCCACGCTCGGCGAGGTGTGCGACGCGTTGCGGGAAGTGTGGGGCACGTATGTCCCGGCTGATGCATTCTGAGCGGTAATTGCTCTATCAGGGGGGATGGTCCGATGAGGGCTTCATGGGGGCGGGCCGCGGCGGCGGTCTGGTGCGCGCTGGCCACGACGGCGATCGCGGGCTGCGGCGGCGGGGGCGGCGGGGAACGGGTCTTCGGCGGGCCGGTCGGGAGCGCCGCGTCGTCCCCCGCTCCGTCGCCCTCCGCCGTGGCGCGGGACGCGGAGCCGCTGCGGTTCCTGCCCGTCGAGGCGACGGCCCAGGGGGCGTGCCCGAGCCGTACGGCGCTCGGCGCCGACCAGGACGCGTACGTCACGTACCGGGACGCCAAGACGGACACCTGCTACGTGGTCATGCCCGCCTCCGGTATGACGGCGCGTCCCGCCTGGGCGAAGGCGACTGACGAGACATCGGGCGCTGGCTGGGTCGTGACCGTCGGCCTCACCGGCCGCGACCGGGCCCGCTTCGCGCGGCTCACCGGCACGCTGGCCGCGCAAGCGCCGCCGCGGAACCAGCTCGCCATGGTGCGCGAGGGCACGTTGCTGTCCGCGCCGTCCGTCGCCCAGGCCCTCACCGGCGGTACCGTCCAGATCTCCGGGAGTTTCACCGCGGACTCGGCCCGGAAGCTCGCCCGGGACATCCGCGGTGGGTGAGCGACACTGGGGTCATGTCTGCTCCCCGCCGCACCTGTCCGGTCTGCACCCGTGAGATCGCGGTGGTCGGCGGGCGCTTCGCCCGCCACGATCCGCCCGGCCGCCGCTCCGACTACGAGCTGGTCTCGTGCCCCGGGTCGCGGCGGATCGCGCCGCTGCTGACCACTCCGCCGAAGCTGTTCGGCGGGGACGAGCCGCCGACGTCGGGCCAGCAGCCGCTGTTCTGAGCTAGTTCACCAGCCGCGAGGCGATCACGACGCCGGGGCTGGACTCGGCCAGCGCCTCGCTGAGCCGGTCACCGGCCGCCGTCAGCGCGGCGTCGTCCATCGGCCCGAGCGCGTCCAGGACGAACATGGCCCGGGTGGTGGTGTGGGTGAGCCGGGTGCGGGTGCACTGCCGCCAGTTCCAGCGGCGGCAGGTGACGCCCGCGTCGTCCCGCCACACCACCTCGCCGGGGGCGGGGTGCTCCACGGCGGGCTCGCCGCTCGCCGTCGTCTCGAACGCCTCGTCGCCCGTGGCGCGCACCAGCCGGGCCGCGCCGGTGTAGTGGTCGAGGTCTTCGCCGCCCAGCGGGATCACATGGCCGACCGAGATGGCGTTGTAGAGGTCGGTCAGCCGGTCCACCCGGGGCAGTCCGGCCCCCGCCCGGCGCAGCAGCGCCTCCGCGCTGGGCCGGGTGCGCTGCGGCTTCGCGCCGAAGCCGCGGAACGCCTCGCGCCATGCGGCCAGATGCGGATGCTCCTCCACCGGCCCGTCCCCGAAGCGCTCCCGCGCCTCCGTCTCGGCGGCGGACAGCCACTTCTCGCTCAGCTCGTCACTGGGCCCCGGGCGCAGGCCCTCGGCGGTGATGAGCAGCGCGCGGTAGTCGGGGCGCAGGGCGTGTACGGCGGGGTCGACGGTGGCGGAAGCGAGCCAGTGGGATGCGGTGGACGTCGTCATGCGGTCCACTATGACATACGCGTCAGTGCATCGTTTTGTACTGCTCGAGATCCTAGAACAGGCCGATCTGGACGGTGAGCATCGCCATCGCGATGGCGAGAACCCAGCCGATGGCGTGCTCCATCAGCTTGTCGTGGTCGGAGCCGGAGGGGCCGCCGGTGCCGGTGCGCGGGACCGCGATCTCGGTCATGCGGGTCGTCCTTGCTGCTCGGAGATGCTGAGTCTGCTTGGAGATGCTGGGGAGGATGGTGATGATGGTGATGAAACGGGCAACCGTTGTTGCCCAGGGTGCGTGGTGTCCCCTCCCCGGGTAAAGGGGGAGTGGCCTAATTCACCTATCTGTTCAGAGCGAGGAGGTCCATCGTTGACCAGCGTCATTCCGAAGGGGCTGGGCCAGCAGGTCAAGGCTCTGGCCGACGGCGAGGTGACCTCGCGGGCGCTGGTCGAGCAGGCGCTGCGCCGCATCGCCGAGACCCAGCCCACCCTCAACGCCTTCCGGCGCGTCCGGGCCGAGGCCGCGCTGCGCGAGGCCGCCGACGCCGACCGGCGGCTGGCAGCGGGTGAGCGGCTGCCGCTCCTCGGGGTGCCCATCGCGGTGAAGGACGATACGGACGTGGCGGGCGAGCCGACCGCCTTCGGCTGCTCCGGCGACTTCCCGGCCAAGACGGAGGACGGCGAGGCGGTGCGGCGGCTGCGGGCGGCCGGGGCCGTGATCGTCGGCAAGACGAACACGCCCGAGCTGGGCCAGTGGCCGTTCACCGAGGGCCCCGCCTTCGGCGACACCCGCAACCCCTGGAGCCTCGCCCACACCCCCGGCGGCTCCTCCGGCGGCGCCGCGGCCGCCGTCGCCGCCGGGCTGGTCCCCGCCGCGCTCGGCTCGGACGGCGCGGGCTCGGTCCGCATCCCGGCCGCCTGGACTCATCTCGTCGGCATCAAACCGCAGCGCGGCCGGATCTCCACCTGGCCGGACGCCGAGTCCTTCAACGGCATCACCTGCAACGGCCCCCTCGCCCGCACCGTCGCCGACGCCGCCCTGCTGCTGCACGCGGCCAGCGGCAACTGCGACGGCGACCTGCACTGCCCGGACCCCGTGGACGTGCTGTCCGCCCCGGGCCGCGACCCCGGGCGGCTGCGGATCGCCCTGTCGTTCAAGCCCGCCTTCACGGGTACGCCGAAAAGCCTGGACCCGGCCGTCCGTGCCGCCGTGACCCGGCTCGCCGAACGGCTCGCCGCCCTCGGCCACGAGGTCGAGGAGGCCGAGCCGCGCTACGGCGCCGTCGGGCTCGCCTTCCTGCCGCGCGCCACGGCGGGCCTGTGCGAATGGGCGGCCCGCGTCCCCGATCCGCTCCTGCTGGACGTACGCACCCGCGCCGCCGCCCGCAACGGCCGCCTCCTGCGCGGCGGCGCCCTCCGCCTCGCCCGCGCCGCCGAGGAGCCCCTGCGGCGCCGGGTCGGGGCCATCTTCCAGCGGTACGACGTCGTCCTCTCCCCGACGACCGCCACCCCGCCCCTGCGGATCGGCGCCATGGCCCGGCTGTCCGGCTGGCACACCGACCGCGCGATGATCGCGGCCTGCCCGTACGCCTGGCCCTGGAACGTCCTGGGCTGGCCCGCCGTCAACGTCCCGGCAGGCTTCGCCGACCCCGCCGCCACCCTCCCCCTGGGCGCCCAACTGCTGGGCCCGGCCTGTAGTGAACCCCTGCTGATCTCCCTGGCCGCCCAGCTGGAAGCCGACCAGCGGTGGCACGAACGCTGGCCCCGGGCCGTGGGCTAACGCCGGTCGGCCGCGTGCCGGTCCCGGGCCCGCTCCAGCGCGGCGTCGAAGTCGCGCTGGGTGTCGTCGCACCAGTGCAGCAGATCGGCGAGCAGGAGCCGCAGGGTCTCGCCGGGGCTCCGGCGCCAGCCGTCGCCGGAGAGCGTGTAGGTCTGTAGGGCCTCGTTGGCGCGCTGCACGGCCTCTTGGTGTGCGCTCGGCATCGTCATGTCCAGGTGTCCTCTCGTTCCTCGTAGCTCCGCCGAAAACTGAAACGCATTGTATATTTGCAACGTAATTCAGTATTGCGGGTGTCGGTTGGGGGTGGGAGATGAACAGCGCACTGCGCGAGGTGACGGCCGTCCGATACGTCACCCCGCTGCGCACCGGCGGCTCCGTCCCCGGCGTGGTGGAGGCCGACGACCTGGGCACGTACGTCGTCAAGTTCACCGGCTCCGCGCAGGGGCCCAAGGCGCTCGTCGCCGAGGTCATCGTGGGCGAGCTGGCCCGGCGACTGGGCTTACGCGTACCGGAACTGGTCCTGGTGCACTTCGACCCCGCGGTCGCCGAGGAGGAGCCGCACCAGGAGATCCAGGACCTGCTGCGCGCCAGCGCGGGCCTCAACCTCGGCATGGACTACCTGCCGGGAGCCGCCGACTTCACGTCGGACGGGCGGGATGCGCTCGGCCTCGACCCACTGGAGTGCGCCCGGATCCTCTGGCTGGACGCGCTCACCGCCAACGTGGACCGCACACCGCACAGCACCAACCTCATGACCTGGCCCACCAACGGCCACCAGCCGCCCAGGCTGTGGCTCATCGACCACGGCGCCTCGCTCGTCTTCCACCACCGGTGGGAGACTGCCGCGGCCGTGGCGGCCAAGCCGTACGATCTCCGTCACCACGCCCTCGTACGCGGCGTCCCCGCCCTCCCGGCGGCCGCCGCCGAACTCGCCCCCCGGGTCACGCCCCGACTGCTCCGCGAGATCGTGGCCACGGTCCCCGACGCCTGGCTGGCCGCCGAGCCGGGATGGGCGACGCCCGCCGACCTCCGCGAGGCCTACGTCTCCCACCTGGCCACCCGCGCCCGCCTCATGCCCGACTGGCTCCCGACCGCCTGCGGCTGACGCTCACCCCGGCGGCCGGGTGCCCAGCGCCTTCGCGATCGCGGGCAGGTGGGCGTCCACCGGGCCGAGCGTCAGCAGGCCGCTGGCCGCGCCCGCGAGCTGGCCTGCGGCCGGGAGCAGGCGGGTGTGGGTCCGTTCCAGGGCGGCGCGGTCGCCGACCTCCAGCGCGACCGCCGCCTCCAGGGCGCACAGCGCCTCGTACAGCAGATCGGGCGGCGGCTCCGGCAGGGCGCGCAGCGCCGCGCGCGCCTCGGCCTCGGCACCCGCGCCGAGCAGCGCGAACGGCTCGGCCCACGGCCGGTACGGACCCCAGTCCGCGCCCAGGTCGACGCGCCGGCCCGCCTCGCGCGCGGAATCCCCGTCCGACAGTCGCAGACACAGCAGCGCCAGCGGCAGCAGCCCCCGCTCCAGGCCCGGCATCCCGGCGCCCTCCAGCCGCCCGGCCGCGGCCCGGTACGCGGCCTCGGCCCGCGCCGTCTCTCCGGCCGCGGCGAGCCGTAGCGCCCTGTACCACTCGGTGAAGACGCCCACGAGCGGCAGCTCATGGCGCGCGCCCAGCCGGTCCGCGGCGGCGGCGTGCTCGTCCGCGGCCGGGAAGTCGCCGAGCGCGGCGCGCGCCTGGAGGCGGACCAGGTGGCCCAGCACCTCGTACGTCACCAGCCCGTGCCGGGCGGCCACCGCGATCAGCTCCGCGCCGATCGCGTCCCGCCGCGGCGCGAGTCCGGCGCGGGTGCAGGACTGCATGAACGCGCCGTTCAGGGCGAACACCAGCAGCGCCGGATCGTCCAGCCGCCGGGCGATCTCCTCGGCCTCGCGGGCCGCCGCGGGTCCGCGCGGGGAGCGGGTGCCGCGCATCTCCAGCGCGACGGTGGCCAGCAGCCGGCAGCGCGCCGCGTCGCCCCCGGACGGCGAGGGCAGTGCGGTCAGGGCGCGTTCGGCCGCGTCCACGATCCGCTCCGCCAGTTCCGGATCGTCGCTACGGGTCCAGATCGCGGGCACGTCGTACGCGCCGATCACCCGCGCCGTCAGCTCCGGGTCGCCGCACTCCTCGGCGGCGGTGATGGCCGCCAGCCGGTGTTCGCGGGCCGCCGCCAGACCGCCGCCCCCGGTCACCGCGAGGTTCCGGATCAGCCCCACCGCGGCCTCCAGCCGCGCCCGCGCTCCGCCACCGACCGTCTGTCCGTAGGCCGCAGCCGCCTCAGCCCACACCCGGGCCGCCCCGCCTACGGGCCCGGCCTCGGTGATGGGCGACGGGCCGGTCGCCCGGCCGGGCTGCGCCCCGGGCCCGGCGCCCGCCCCGGCCTCCAACCCGGGGTCCTGCGCCAGGATGTCCGCCTGGAGGCGGCGGAGGCGGGGGCCGGGGTCCAGGCCCAGCTGGTCGATCAGCGTGGTGCGGGCCCGGCGCAGGACGGCCAGCGCGTCCCCTTGGCGACCCGAGCGGTACAGCGCCAGGGCCAGCAGGCGCCAGGCGTCCTCGCGCCAGGGGTGGTCCGGTC
>NZ_GG657754.1:6030135-6031273 GCF_000158915.1 Streptomyces himastatinicus ATCC 53653
GGGTCGACCACGTCCGCGAACTCGGCGTCCGCCCCCTGGAGAACGAGCGCGTCGAGCTGCCCTGGTTCGACCTCGCCGGGGTCAACGACGTGGCGGGGGAGGACGAGGGGCAGGGGCCCGACTTCGGCCGGGCGCTCGGCGACCGCGACCGGGCGCGGGCGTCCGTCCTGCTCGCCCATCAGCCGGTGGTGATCGACGACGCGGTGGAGCGCGGCGTCGATCTCCAGCTGTCCGGCCATACCCACGGCGGACAGCTGTGGCCAGGCAAGTACGTCGCGGCGCTGGCCAACCCCACCGTGGCGGGGCTGGAGCGGTACGGCGACACCCAGCTCTACGTCACCCGCGGCGCGGGCGCCTGGGGCCCGCCGGTGCGGGTCGGGGCGCCGCCGGACGTCACCGTCGTGGAACTGGCCTCAACGCGCGCCTGAGGCGGTTTCCGGCGTGCGGACCGGGTCCGGTCCCGGCGGCTGCTCGTCGGCCACCGCCGCCCGGCTGTGCGGCAGTGCGGCGTTGCGGATGCCCGAGGCGTGATCGTGCGGGCCGAGCAGGTCCGGGTGGCGCAGCGTCTCCAGCGCACAGGTGACGGTGAGCGCGAATCCGGCGGCCACGGCGAGCAGTTGGACGGGGCCGAGCGTGGTGAAGACCGCCTCCGCGCCCTGGGCGCCCGGGTCATGGGCGAGGGCGAACAGGCCGTACGGCCACGGCTCGTCCAGCACGATCAGCACGGCCAGGAACAGCGCCGCCAGCAGCGGCAGGACGAACGCCCCGAGCAGCAGCGCCCGCAGGGTCAGCCGCCAGGCCACCAGACCGCCGCCGTCCGCGACGAGCCGCAGCCGCAGCAGCCACTTGCCGGGGGTCGCGCCGGTCGCCAGCGGCACCAGGACGAACCAGGCCGCGAAGGTCCCGGCGAGCAGCAGCCAGGCCGGGAGCGCCACGTTCCGAGCGGTCAGCACGAAACCGGCGAATATCGTCCCGAGCACATATCCGGCCAGGTCGACGGCCAGCGCCGCCAGTCGCCGCCCGAACGGCACCGGTCGCCGCCCCAGCGCCCGCCCGTCCAGCGCCTCCAGCGCGGGCAGCAGCCGCGCAACCGGCCCCGCGAGCAGCCAGCCGAGCAGCGCGCCCGAGGTGTTGATGA
>NZ_GG657754.1:6048017-6104970 GCF_000158915.1 Streptomyces himastatinicus ATCC 53653
GCAGGGTCTCGGCGCGCTGCTCGACGGCCCGGAGCCGCAGTTCGGCCAGGCGGGAGCGTTCGCCACGGGCCCAGCCCGCCCGCTCGAACCCGGCGTACGCCGGACCGCGCCACAGCTCCAGCGCCTCCCCGAGCCGTGGCAGCGCCGCCGCGGGCGGCAGGTCCGCGGCGGTGGCGACGGCCGTCTCGAAGCGCCACGCGTCCACGGCGTCCGGCGCCGCCCGCAGCGCGTACCCGGGGCCCTCGGTGACCAGCAGCCGGGACCGGGCGCGCGGCGGGCGGTCGGGCTCCAGGGCGCGACGGAGGGCGCCGACGAAGGTCTGTACGGCGCCGACCGCTCCGGCCGGGGGCTCGTCCCACAGGTCCCCGACGAGCCGGGACACCGGTACGACCCGGCGGCGGGCCACGATCAGCCGCGCCAGCACGGCCCGGTGCCGCGGCCCCTTCAACGCGAGCGCGCCGCCGTCGCCCTCCGCCACCACCGGCCCGAGCACACCGAACGCGACCCGTTCCCACGTCACCGGGCCACCGTAACCGGGCCCGCCGCCCCACCCGCCACCGAGCGCCGCACCCCACCCGCCACCGTGCGCCCCGCTGGCCCCGCTGCGCTCAGCACCGTACGGCGGCGGCCCGGGCTGCGCCCCGCCCCCGCCCGGCCGGGCCCGAGGACCCGCGCCCGGCGGTACCTCCCGACGCCCGGCCTGCCACCGAGCGCCGCGCTCAGCACCGTACGGCGGGGGCCGGGGCTGCGCCCCGCCTCCGCCCGGCCGGGCCCGGCCCCGCGCCCGGCGGTACCTCCCGACGCCCTGCTCGCCACCTTGCGCCACCGAGCACAGCACCCTTGCGCCGCCTGGCACGGACCTTGCGCCGCCCGGCCCCCACTGAGCGCTGCACCGCGCCCGTCGCCGTGCGCTCCGGGCAGGACACCCCGGCCGCCCTGTTGGCCGCTGCCGCGCTCAGCACCGTACGGCGGGGGCCGGGCTGCGCCCCGACCCCGTCCGGCCGGGCCCGAGGACCTGCACCCGGCGGTACCTCCCGCCGCCCGGCCCGCCACCGAGCGCCGCACCGCGCCCGTCGCCGTGCGCCCCGGGCAGGATGCCCCGGCCGCCCTGCTGGCCGCCGCCGCGCTCAGCACCGTACGGCGGCGGCCCGGGCTGCGCCCCGCCTCCGCCCGGCCGGGCCCGAGGACCCCGCGCCCGGCGGTACCTCCCGACGCCGGCCTGCCACCTCGGGTCACCGAGCACGGTGCCCGGCACGCCATCTCGCGCCACCGCTGGCGGGCGCCATCCGGCCCGGCCCGATCGGCAAGGCGGCCGCCCCGCCCGTGCTGACCCGCTGCTGATTGGGGCGCGGCAGCCTCGTCCCATGCCTCAGCAGAACAGGTCACAGCACACCCCCGCCATCCCCGGCTTCGCCTACCACCGCATCCCCGCCGCCCACGACGGCACCACCCTCAACGTCGCCGTAGGCGGCACCGGCACCGGCAGCCCCGTCGTCCTGCTGCACGGCTTCCCGCAGACGCACCTGATGTGGCGGCACGTCGCGGCCGACCTGGCGGCCCACCACACCGTCATCTGCCCCGATCTGCGCGGCTACGGCGCGAGCGACAAACCGGCCGAGGCCGCCGACGGCGCCACGTACGCCAAGCGCACCATGGCCGCCGACATCGTGGCCGTGGCCCGGGCGCTGGGCCACGACCGGTTCGCCCTGGCCGGTCATGACCGCGGTGCCCTGGTCGCCTTCCGCGCCGGGCTCGACCACCCGGACGCCGTCACCCACCTCGCCGCCCTCGACGTGCTGCCGACGCTGGACATGTGGGAGGCGATGCACGGCACCACCGCGGCCGTCGGCTTCCACCTCTACCTGATGGCGCAGCCCCCCGGCCTGCCCGAGCGGATGATCGCCGCCGCGCCGGACGACTTCTTCGGCCACTTCCTCGACCTCTGGGGCACCGACCCCGCCGCGATCCCGGCCGCCGTCCGCGCCGCGTACCTGGACGCCTGCCGTGCCGCCGTGCCCTCGATCGTCGCCGACTACCGGGCCTCCGCCGGGATCGACGTCGCCCACGACCGGGCCGACCGGGAGGCGGGCCACCGGCTGCGGATGCCGGTCGCCGTCCTCCAGCAGGACTGGGGCGCCGCGCTCGGGTTCGACGCGGAGGCGCTGTGGCGTGCGTGGGCGCCCGATCTGCACCACGAGACCGTGGCGTACGGCCACTTCATGGCCGAGGAGGCGCCCGCCGACGTCGCGAAGGCGCTCCGCGCGCTTCTGGACCGCCCCTCCTGAGGCCGAAAAACCGAGCGTACAGGAAGTCAACTCCCACTAGCTGGCGGCAGATCACGTACGCACGGCCCCCACCCGTCAGGAGCCCGCTCCGTGTCCGATGATGTCGCGCAGCGCATCGACACCACCAAGCCGCACTCCGCCCGTTTCTGGAACTACTTCGTGGGCGGCAAGGACCACTACGAGGCGGACCGCGCGGTCGGCGACCAGATCAAGGAGATCTTCCCGGGTCTGGCCGACGTCGCCGTGTCCAGCCGTCACTTCCTCGCCCGGGCGGTCACCTGCCTGGCCGCGGAGCACGGCGTACGGCAGTTCCTGGACATCGGGACGGGGCTGCCGACCGCCGACAACACCCACCAGGTCGCGCAGCGCGTCGCGCCGGACGCGCGGATCGTGTACGTCGACAACGACCCGCTCGTCCTGGTGCACGCCCGCACCCTGCTGACCAGCACCCCCGAGGGCGCCACCGACTACCTCGACGCGGACCTGTACGCCCCGGACGCCGTCCTCGAGGCGGCGGCCCGGACGCTGGACCTCACCCGGCCGGTCGCGCTCGTGCTGCTGAACGTGCTCGGCCACGTCGCCGACCCCGCCGAGGTCCGTTCCCTGGTGGGCCGTCTGATGGCGGGGCTGCCGTCCGGCAGTTACCTGGTGATCGGCGATTCCACCGCCACCAGCGAGGGGATGATCGCGGCCTCGGCGGCGTACAACGCGAGCGGGGCGGTGCCGTATTACGTCCGTCCGGTCGACGAGATCGCGTCGTTCTTCGACGGGCTGGACGTGCTGGAGCCCGGCATCGTCCCGGTCACCCGGTGGCGGCCGGAAGCCGACACCGACGCGGTGGACGCGTACGGAGGCGTGGCCCGCAAGCCGTAAGCCCACTCAGGCACGCGTCACCGCCACCGCCGCCTTGAGGTCCGCCCAGAACCCCGGCTGGATACTCACGCGGTAGCCCAGCCGGTAGACGGTCGTCCGAACCGGCCCACGGACCCGTAGCCGCACCTCGCTGGGGCCCGGGTGGGCCTGGAGGATCTCCTTCAGCTGCTGGACGGACCGCGGTGTGACGTGCGCCGCGAGCATGTCGAGGCACAGCGGGGCATCGGCGGCGCTGAGGTCGGGCACGGCCAGCTCCATGGCCACCAGCCGGGGCACGTCCTCGCGCTTGTCGAGCCGTCCCTTGACGAAGACGATCGCGTCCTCCACGAGCCGGGTGGAGGCCAGCTGATACGTGGCGGGGAAGAACAGGCAGTCCAGCGAGCCCGCGAGGTCTTCCACGGTGGCGATGGCCCAGGCGTTGCCCTGTTTGGTCATCTTGCGCTGGAGGCCGGAGACGATGCCGCCGATGGTGACGATCGCGCCGTCGGCGTGCTCACCTCCCGTCAGCTGGGCGATGGCGGCGTCCGCCCTGTCGCTCAGCAGGTGCTCGACGCCGAAGAGCGGGTGGTCGGAGACGTACAGCCCGAGCATCTCCCGCTCCTGGGCGAGCAGATACGCCTTCTCCCACTCGTCGTCGGGGAACTCCACGTCGAGCCCGAGAGCGGGGGAGTCACCGTCGCCGGAACCATCGCCGTAACCGCCGCCGAAGAGGTCGAACTGCCCCTCGGCCTCCTTCCGCTTGACCGCCACCACGGTGTCGACCATCGGCTCGTACCGGGCGGTCAGCCCCTTGCGCGTATGCCCCAGCGCGTCGAACCCGCCCGCCTTGATCAAGGACTCGATCGTCCGCTTGTTGCATGCGACCGCCTCGACCTTGTCCAGGAAGTCGGGGAACGAGGCGTACCGCCCGGCGGCCCGGCGGCGGCGGATGATGGAGTCGACCACGTTCTGCCCGACATTGCGCACGGCGGTCAGGCCGAAGACGATCGTGTCGTCCCCGCGCGGCGTGAAGTCGGCCTCGGACTCGTTCACATCCGGGGGCAGCACCTTGATGCCCATCTTGCGGCACTCGTTGAGGTAGACGGCCGACTTGTCCTTGTCGTCACGTACGGAGGTCAGTAGCGCCGCCATGTACTCGGCCGGAAAGTTGGCCTTGAGGTACGCGGTCCAGTACGAGACGAGCGCGTACGCGGCCGCGTGCGCCTTGTTGTACGCGTAACCCGCGAACGGCACCAGCACGTCCCACACCGCCTGGACGGCGTCGTCCGAATAGCCGCGCGCCCGGCAGCCGTCCCGGAACGGGATGAACTCCTTGTCCAGCACCTCCTGCTTCTTCTTGCCCATCGCCCGGCGCAGCAGATCGGCCTGGCCGAGCGAGTACCCGGCGAGCACCTGGGCGGCCTTCTGCACCTGCTCCTGGTAGACGACCAGGCCGTACGTGATGTCGAGGACCTCCTTCAGCGCGTCCTCGACCCCCGGGTGGATGGGGGTGATCTCCTGCTGGCCGTTCTTCCGCAGCGCGTAGTTGATGTGCGAGTTCATGCCCATCGGGCCCGGCCGGTACAGGGCGGTGACGGCCGTGATGTCCTCGAAGTGGCTGGGCTTCATCAGGCGCAGCAGCGAGCGCATCGCGCTGCCGTCGAACTGGAAGACGCCGAGGGTGTCGCCGCGGCCGAGGAGCGCGAAGGTCGTGGGGTCGTCCAGCGGCAGGTCGAGCAGCTTCAGATCGATGCCCTTGTTGGCGCGCACCAACTTCACGGCGTCGTCCATGATGGTGAGGTTGCGCAGGCCGAGGAAGTCCATCTTCAGCAGGCCCAGCGACTCGCACGTCGGGTAGTCCCACTGCGTGATCGTCACCCCGTCGGTGTGCCGTACCCACACCGGGACGTGGTCCACGACCGGCTCGCTGGACATGATCACGCCCGCCGCGTGCACGCCCATCTGCCGCACCAGTCCCTCGACGCCCCGCGCGGTGTCGATGACCTTCTTCACGTCCGGGTCGCCCTCGTACATCGACCGGACCTCGCCCGCCTCGCCGTACCGCGGGTGCTCCGGGTCGGTGATCCCGGACAGCGGGATGCCCTTGCCGAAGACGTCGGCGGGCATGGCCTTGGTGATGCGGTCGCCCATCGCGTACGGGTAGCCCAGCACCCGCGCCGAGTCCTTGATCGCGTTCTTGGCCTTGATGGTGCCGTACGTACCGATCATCGCGACCTTGTCGGCGCCGTACTTCTCCGTGACGTACCGGATGACCTCACCGCGCCGACGCTCGTCGAAGTCGATGTCGACGTCCGGCATGGAGACGCGCTCGGGGTTCAGGAACCGCTCGAAGATCAGCCCGTGCTCGACCGGGTCGAGGTCGGTGATGCCCAGCGCGTACGAGACGATCGAGCCCGCCGCGGAGCCGCGCCCCGGGCCGACCGCGATGCCGTTGTTCTTGGCCCACATGATGAAGTCGGCGACCACCAGGAAGTACCCCGGGAAGCCCATCTGGATGATGACGTCCATCTCGTACGCGGCGAGCTTCTCCCGGTCCTCGGGAACGCCGCCGGGGAAGCGGCGCGCCATCCCCCTGCGGACCTCCTCCCGGAACCACGTCACCTCGGTGTACCCCTCGGGTACGTCGAAGCGCGGCATCAGGTCGCGCTTGGCGAACCAGCCGGTGACATCGACCTGTTCGGCCACCAGGAGGGTGTTGCGGCAGCCCTCCTGCCATGCGTCCGAGGAGTCGATCGCGTACATCTCGTCCGCCGACTTCAGGTAGTAGCCCGTGCCGTCGAAGCGGAAGCGGTCCGCGACAGCCAGGCTCTTCCCCGTCTGGATGCACAGCAGCGCGTCGTGCGCCTGCGACTCGTGCGCGTACGTGTAGTGCGAGTCGTTCGTCACCAGCGGCGGGATGCCCAGCTTCCGCCCGACCTCCAGCAGCCCGTCCCGGACCCGGCGCTCGATCTCGATGCCGTGGTCCATCAGCTCCAGGAAGTACCGGTCCCGGCCGAAGATGTCCTGGTACGCGGAGGCCGCCTTCAGCGCCTCGTCGAACTGCCCCAGCCGCAGCCGCGTCTGCACCTCACCCGACGGACACCCGGTCGACGCGATCAGCCCCGCGGCGTGCTCGGCGATGACCTCCTTGTCCATCCGCGGCCACTTCTGGAGCCAGCCGTGGGCGTACGCGTCCGACGACAGCCGGAACAGGTTGTGCAGCCCAGTCCGGTCCGCCGCCCAGATCGTCTTGTGGGTATAGCCGCCGGAGCCGGACACGTCGTCCCGCTTCTGGTGCGGCTGCCCCCACCGCACCTTGCGCTTGCTGCGCCGCGACTCCGGTGCCACGTAGGCCTCGATGCCGATGATCGGGGTGATCGCGGCGGCGGTGGCCTGCTGGAAGAAGTCGTACGCGCCGTGCAGATTGCCGTGGTCGGTCATGGCGATGTGCGACATGCCCATCTGCTGGCAGGCCTTGAACATGTCCTTCAGCCGCGCCGCACCGTCCAGCAGCGAGTACTGCGTGTGGACGTGCAGATGCGTGAAGGGTCGCGTGGCTGGCTGTGGCACGTCAGCCGTTGGACTCGTCGGGGTCGAGGTCCTCGGCGATCCTCCGCAGCCCCGCGGCCACCTCCCGCGCCGACGGGGCGTGTTCGGGATCGATCAGCCACTGCTGGGTCAGCCCGGCCACCAGCGCCATGTGCACGGACCCGACCGCGCGCGCGAGTTCCTTGTGCTCCGCGCTGTCGGTGGCGTCGATCCCGTGCAGATCCGCCGCCATCTCCGTACGGGACCGCTCGAAGGCTTCCGCGATCTGCTGACGGATCTCCGGGAAGCGCTCGGCCTGCGCGAGCGCCTCGGCGCTGGCCACCAGCAGCGGCCGGTCCGTGGCCTCGGACTCGACGACCCGCTCCCACATCGACTCGACCCGCCGCCCCGCCGCCGACTGGGCGCGGACCTTGTCGCCCCACTCCTGGAGCATCTCCAGAAGCGCGGCGTTGAGCAGCGCTTCCTTCGAGGCGTAGTGGTAGTTGATCGTGCCGAGCGGTGCGTTGGCGGCGGCGGCGATGTCGCGCGAGGTGGTGCGGGCGTATCCCCGCTCCTCCAGGCACTGCTTCGCCCCGGCCATGAGCTGTTCGCGGTGTCGCATGCGGGCAGCGTACCTCACTTCTGAACGGACGTTCAGGACGATCGTTCAGAATGGTTGCCCCCTAGTGCTCCTGGGCAGCAGCGATAGCGAAGCGTGAACGGGGTACGGTGTCCCATGCCTGCCACTTTCAGTTCCGCGAGAACCCGTGCCGCACTCCGCTCATCGGCGCGCATATCCGTCGATGTGCTCCTGGTCCTCGGGATGACCGCGGTGGCCCTGTGGTTTCTGGGTCAGATGTGGTCGATCGTCTGGCCGCTCATCATCGGCTTGCTGCTCACCACGCTGACCTGGCCCCTGACGCGCTTTCTCCGCGGGCACGGATGGCCTCCCGCCGTGGCCGCGTCGGCGGTGACCGTGCTGTTCCTCCTGGTCGCCACGGGCGTCGTGGCGCTGATCGCGGTCCCGGTGGCATCCCAGTCCGGCGAGTTGGTCGACGGCGTGACCCAAGGCATGCACAAGGTGCGCGAATGGGCCGCGGGGCCACCGCTGAACATCGACGACGCTCAGATCGCGCAGGCAACCGACAGCGCGGCCGCCCGCCTGCAAAAGAGTGCCAGCAGCATGGTCACCACTGTCGTCACGGGAGTGAACGCCGTGGTCGGTGGTCTGGTCACCGCCGTCCTGGCCCTCTTCCTGATGTTCTTCTTCCTCAAGGACGGCCCGCGGTTCCTGCCCTGGCTCGCTCGCCAACTGCCCGGTCGGCTCGCCACCGATGTCCCCACCGTGGCCGCGCGCGCCTGGGACACGCTCGGCGCGTTCGTGCGGTCCCAGGCGCTGGTGGGCCTGCTCGACGCCGTCTTCATCGGCCTCGGCCTGCTGATCCTGGGCGTACCGCTGGTGCTGCCGCTGGCGGTGCTGACCTTCGTATCCGCGTTCGTGCCGATCGTGGGCGCCCTGTTCGCGGGCTTTGTCGCGGTGCTCATCGCGATGGTGGCCAACGGCCCGATGGACGCGCTGATCACGCTGGCGATCATCGTGGTGGTGCAGCAGCTCGAGGGCAATGTGTTCCAGCCCATGATCCAAAGCCGCGGGCTCGGCCTGCACGCCGCGGTGATCCTGCTGGCGGTGACACTGGGCGCCAGCCTGGCCGGGGTCGTGGGCAGCCTGCTCGCCGTACCGGTCGCCGCGCTGATCGCGGTGATCTGGAACTACCTGCGCGAGCAGCTCAGCGACCCGCTACAGGAGCCGGAACACGCCGGTTAGCCGGGCGTTAGCGGGCGGCAGCGGAGCGGCAGCTTCACGGTAGCGGTCCCGACCAGAGTGGGTGACGTACCGAGGAAACGACGACACCAACTCTCCCGGGGGGACCCGAAATGAACGCCACCGCCACCGCCCGCACCGCTCGCCGCCGTACCCTGCGCGTCGCCGCCGCGACTCTCACCGCGGCCGCCGCCCTGACCCTGACCGCATGCAACGGCTCGGACACCGGCGGCGCGAAGACCTCCGGCAAGGCGGACTCGGCGGCCGCAGCGGACAGCAAGGGCGCGGGCTCGTCGGAGGTGCAGGGCAAGGCGGGGGGCGGGGCCAACCAGTCCGCCCCGCGCTGCGTCACCGACGGCCTGAAGGCGGCGTTCGCCACGGGCGAGGACGCGGTCCCGGACCCGAACGCGCAGGGCTCGACGACCACCAGCATCGTGCTCACCAACACCACCGGCACCAGCTGCAAGATCGGCGGCTTCCCGGGCGTGGACCTCAACACCGAGCACGGCAGCGCGGACTGGTCGCTCCAGCGCTCCTCGACCAAGTACAGCTCGATCATCCTGGGCCCGGGAGACAGCACCGACTTCACCATCAACCTCGCCCTTGCGGGGGACGACGACAAGGGCTCCTGGACGCCCGCCTACGCGGTCATCACCCCGCCGAACGAGACCAAGTCCATCACCCTGGACTGGCCCTGGGGCGGGCTCGTCGACCAGCGGAGCGCCACCCGCCCGGCCACCTTCGTGAACCCCATCGGCTGAGCCGAGCACGTCCGCTGCCCCGGTGTCTCACGCCGGGGCAGCGGCCTTGTTGCTCTCCTCCCGCTCCTCATGAGCGCGCAGCTCCCCGTGAAGACGGGCGAACACCGCGCACACCAGCGGCATGACCACCGGGGGCAGCAGGAGAAGGGCCACGGCCGTGGGCAGGATCTTCACCAGCACACCGGTCATCCACACGTTGTCGTCGTTGAGCCACAGCATGCCGAGTCCGACGGGGTGGTTGAGGGGCGCGGCCGCGTACCGGGCGAGCCAGAAGACGAGCACGGCGGCCACGGTGACCAGCGCCCCCATGCCGAGGGTGCGCCACCGCGCGCGGCGGGTCAGCACCCACGAGCGGTACAACGCCACGAACGGGGAACGGCGTTCCAGCACCGTTTCGGCGGTGGCCAGCGCCAGGCGGGCGTACAGCAGCGGGCTGAGACACCAGATGGCGATCGGCAGCACCCACCCCACCAGCGTGTACTGCCAGGACGCGGTTTCGCCCAGCGGCGTGGTCTCCACACCGGGCACCTTGTTGCCGTCCACGAGGCTGAACAGCACCAGGCCCGCCATCACCACGGCGCCCACGGCCAGCCCGGTCAGCACGTTGACCGCGAGCGCGGCGGGAAACCGCCGACGGGTACGCCGCCACACCTCGCGGACGGTCAGCGGTCCGCCGTCGCGCGTGGCATGGGAGTCCCCGACGGCGTACGCGGTGTGCAGGACGGTGACGACGAGGAGCCCCAGCACGAGCAACAGCACCAACACCACGAACCCGACCCTGACCAACGGGTCCAGGCCACCGTCGGCGTAGGCCACGTAGGAGTCCTCGTTGGCGATGTTGCGGTCCGCGTAGTCCCTGACTCTCTCGAAGGCGTCCCACGTCGCCGCGAATCCGCCGCCCACGACGGCGCAGCCGAGCACGGTGGTCAGGACGGACACGCCGAGGGTGAAGCCGTACAGCGCGCGACGGTAGCGCCTGACGACGCCGAGTGCCCCGCCGATGCCGCCGCCCGGCTGCTCGGTCGCCTGGTTTCCCTTATGTGCCATGACCTGCCCTGACCTTCGTACGAACTCCGTGGTGACGGCAGCCAAGACGACTGCCGGGCGCGCAGGGTTCCCGGGGACTAGCGGGCGGAGTTACTGGGTGAAGAAGGACGGCGGGTGGGTGGGGTCCTTCGTGCAGAGGAAGAGGCCCGCGTGGCTGCCGCGTCCCACCGTCATGCCGGTCGGCTCGCGTGCCGCGTTGAAGGCCGGGGTGCCCGGTTCGAGGTGGCGTTCCTCCAGCGGCCAGAACCGGTCCGGCTCGCGGCCGCCGTATGTGAACTCGTACGTATCGAACTGCATGAACAGCGCGAGCGGGCCCCCGCAGCCCCCGCACGTCAGCGAAAACGGCATGTCCGTCGTCGCCCAGCCCATACCGCCGCCGAGCTTGCAGCCGGGGATCAGCGACACGTCGTCGTACGCGTCCTCGTCCAGCCGTTCCCTGAGGCCGTCCGGCAGCTCCTCCGGCCAGGGGTACTCGACCACCCGCTCCGGACGCAGCACGCACGGGCGCGGCACCATGTCGCTGTCGTACTCCCAGTGTTCGGCGGGATCGGGCTGTTCGGTCAGCACCTCGCCGACGTCCGCGGCCCGCCGCCAGAACACCCGGCACGCCTGCCCCCACCCCTCCGGGTGCGGCTGGTCGTGCCAGTCGGGGCACCAGAGGACCTGGGCGAGGTCCGTCCCGGCGGGGAAGGCGATCTCGGGGAAGTCGGCGGCGGTGAGTTGAGCCACGGCGACGAGCGGATACGGGCCGAGCGGCCTGCCGTTGATGTCCTTGTGCTCGTCGCAAGATGGCCACGGCTCGGCACCCGGCCACCACAGCGGCCCGCCGATGTGACTGTCCCGCACACCGGGCTCACCCCGCCGGGGATGCAGCCGGACGGTGGTCCGGGCGTACGGGGCGATCTCGGGGAGGCTCTGGGCGAGGTCGACGGAGGGCGCGCCGGTGGTGAGAACCATCGGGGCAGTGTCGCAGCCGCCGTGCGCGGGCCGTCCCACCGGAGGCCGGGAACCCTGGACCCGGTGCGGCGCGCATCGGTGCGGCGGGCCATCAAAGACCAAGAACTGTGGGAAAGAACCAACCCAACCCATCCAAACCTCACACTAGTCACCCGGACGGGTGATTCCGCCCAACTCGGCTGGCGCGGGAGCGGATTGGCACGGCAGGCTCAGCCACAACAACCCCAGACATGCGACGGCCCCCGGCCGGGACTGGCATCCCGAGTCGAGGGCCTGACCACCGAAGGAAGAAGCACCTTCCCGATGGCTGAGCAGCACCCTAGCGCGCCTGCGCGCGCCCTATCTCTCGTTCGCCGATCCGTCGGCGGAGTCACTCATGTGAGGGAACGGCACCCGAACCGCTACACGATCGTCGGTAATCACCTCACCCAGCACCGCGAACTCTCCCTCACCGCGATCGGCCTCGCCGCGCACATCCAGTCGCTGCCGGACGGCGCGTCCGTCGACATCCGTACGCTGGCCGAGCGGTTCCCGGAGGGGCGGGACCGGATCGCCGCCGCGCTGCGGGAGTTGGAGGCGTACGGGTACCTCGAACGCGTCCGGGAGCGCACCCCGGACGGCCGGATGGTCACCCGTACGCTCGCGTACAACCACCCGGAGGGCACCCGCACCCGCCGCGCCCGCGAATCGCAACCCGTGGAGGCGGAGCAGCCCGTGCAGCCCGTACGCGAGCCGCAACCCGAGCCCGCGGCCCCCGAGCGCACCTACCCCTCCGCCGCGGCACTCCTCGCCACCTTCCGCCGCGACGACGACCGGTTACTGCTCTCGCAGCGCGACGTGCACCGCCTCGCCCCGGCCGTGGCCGCATGGCTGGAGCGGGGCGCCGCCCCCGACGCCGTACGTCGCACCCTGACCGCGAGCCTTCCGCCCGACCTCCGCCACCCTGCCGCGTTCCTGGCGCACCGCCTCACCGCGCTGCTCCCGCCGCCCCTCCCGGCGGCTCCCGCGCCCAGCCCCCGACCGGCGGTCGTACCCCTCCGGAACTGCAACGGCTGCGACCGCGCCTTCCGCTCGCCCACCCCCGGCGCCCGCTGCCGCGACTGCCGCCACGCCGCCGCACCTGTGGCCGCGTGATCGGTTCGCCCGGAGCGCGGAGAGGGCACATGGGGCGTATCGTCGTAAAAGGACTTTCGGAGGGGTGGTACCACCCTGCGCCGGAGCCTGAGCCTGAGCCCGGAGACGACCGCACCGCACCTCATCTGGCCAACCCCTGTTGCTATGCAGATGGTCACCACGTCACCAGAGAGGTCAGGGATTGCCATGGCTACGGTGAGCGTCCGGTACGTTTCCCCCTTCTCCTGGGTCAGTCTCAATGCGAACGATGAGCTGGAGGTGTTCGCCCGCGCTTCCGACGGCACCCTTCAGCACAACTGGCAGACGGCCCCGAGCCGCAACGAATGGTCGGGGTGGAACTCGCTCGGCATCAGCCTGGAAGGCGACCCGGTCGTGGCCACGAACCTCGATGCCAGGATGGAGGTTTTCGTCCGCACCTCGGACGGCAAGGTGCGGCACGCCTGGCAAACCACCCCCCACGGCGGCGAATGGTCGCGTTGGGGGCCGCTCCCCGGCAATCCGTCCGCGGCGGGCACCCCGACCGTCGCCAGGGATTTCGACGGCCGACTGGAGGTTTTCGTCCGTGCCACGGACGGCTCCGTCCAGCACATCTGGCAAACCGCCCCGAACAACGGGTGGAGAGACGACTGGAAAGTTCTCTGGGTCGACGACGTGTTGGGCGACGTGGCGGTCATCCAGGACTCCGATGGCCGACTGGAGGCATTCGTCCGCGGCTACGACGACGACCAGCACGGGGTGCTCACCGTTCTGCACGCTTATCAGCGTCCCCACGTCGACGGATGGGCCTTCGGTGACCTCGGCGGCACCCCGCAGGACGACCCGACGGCCGTCTTGAACACCTCCGGCCAGCAGGAGGTCTTCGTCCTCGGCCCGAGCGGTTCCATCGAGCACATCTGGCAGACCGAGCCCAGCAATGGATGGGCCCCGGGATGGCAATCGCTCGGCGGCGACAACCCGGTGGGCACCCCCGCCGTCGGTGTGAACACCGATGGCCGGCTGGACGTCTTCACCCGTCAGGAAGGCGGCGGCATCGAGCACAGATGGCAGACCAACCCCGCCCCCGACGGCAGGTGGTCGCCCCATTGGGCATCGCTCTACAACGGCGACCTGTTCGTGATCGGCGACCCGGTGGTCGCCTCGAACGCCGACGGCCGCCTGGAGGTCTTCGCCCTCTTCGGCGACGGCACCATCAGGTGCACCTGGCAGAACACCCCCGGTGACGACGCCGACTGGTCGGCCTGGCACTCGCTCGGCGTGCCCGGGGAGTAGTCCTCCGCGGTCCCCAGGGCCTGGTCCCACCGCTCACCGGCGGCGGGACCGGGCCCTGGATCCTCGCGGATCTACCTTTTAGTTCTTCTCGCACTTCTTGGTGTCCTTGCTGACACCCATGATCTCGTTGATGTGCCCGAACTTGTACGTCCCCTGGGACATTCCCTCGAAGCTGACGCACTTGTACCAGGGCGTCGCCCCGTCGTTCCAGAACTTGAAGGCGACCTTGGTCTTGAAGCCGCCCAGGCAGTGGTTGTTGTAGTACACCTTGGTGCTCGCGTAGCCGGTCTTCCAGGAGAAGTTGACCCGTGAATTGTTCTCATTGCACTTGACGCTGCCCTTGCCCGCCTTCGGCGGGGGGCCCTGTAGTGCGGCCGCGGTGGCGTCGGACGCCGTCGTAGGTGCCGCGAATGCCGGTGCGGACATCAGGCCGAAGGTGAGACCGGCGGCGGCGAGCATGCCTCCGGCCATGGTGAGCGTGCGCATTGATTCCCCCGTGGGAAGTCGCGTTTCAGATTGGTCGCGATCACTCAATGCTCTCGGGCCGGTGGGCGTCAACCCCTGGGCCACAACGGGGTGTTGGGGTCATCATTGCTCAACGGCCGTAGAGGACGCGGGCGCGCATCATATCGACAGAGCCGTCCCCTGTGAAATCCAAGAAGTACTTTGTCTGCGATGCCTGAGTTCTGCTCGCCTGGCGATTGGCCGTGGTCACCCACGGCGGATAGACGCGGAAGCCGCGCTTCCTGCTGGACGAAAAGGTCAATTCCGTACTCGGTCACGAACTGGCCGACCTTCGTCGGAGTGGTCTTGGCCACGCGAAACCGGACCGACAATCCGTCGATCGTGAACCCGTGAGCCGCGTACTCGGCACTTTCCGGTTCCGGCACCGGCTGTGAGCAACGAAAGCCGCTCGGGTCGTATGCCAGCTTTTTCGCCGCCAGCAAATCCTCGTGAAGTCCCGCCCACGGCTCATTTGTCACCATCCTCACATCCTGTCAGGGCCGTGTTCATCCGTGCCTATGGACATCCGTCCCGCCACTATGGAGGGAAACACCCGATGTGCCTGGAGGTCCTGCATGCACCATGACGGCTTTCCCGCCCCGGATTCCGGGCTCCTCCTCACCCACTTTCTGACGGTGGCCGACGTAGCCCGTTCTCGCGCCTTCTACGCCGACGTTCTCGGCGGTGAGGTGGTGCTCGAGGAAAATCCCTGCACCATCAAGCTCGCCAACGGATGGATCATCATGAACCCGGGCGGCGGCCCCACCCCGGACAAGCCGGACGTCACCCTGCGCCCGCCCACCGACCCGAGCACGGTCAGCAGCTTCCTCAACCTCCGCGTCGCCGACATCGAGGCATGTCACCGGGAGTGGAGTGCGAAGGGCGCCGAATTCCTCACGCCGCCCATCGATCGCAAGGCCGAGGTGCGGTGCTACTTGCGCGACCCGGACGGCTATCTCATCGAGGTCGGGCAGGCCACCGGCATGATGCACGGCGTCTACGCCGACCCGCCCGCCGGTGGTCATATGTAGAAGCGGATGGTCGTGCCCTCGGGGCCGGTGTGGACGCGGACGAGATCGGCGAGGTTGTTGACCGTCAACAGGCCCCGGCCTCCGGGCCTGTCGCGCTGTGGCGGGTGACGGCCTGCCAGCGAGTCCCGCAGCCATCCCCGGTCTCGCACCTCGCACACGATCTGTGTGCCGTCGCCCCAGACGGAGACGGTGCCCGAGCCACCACCGTGCCGCACGCTGTTGGTGGTCAGCTCGGTGACGGCAAGCGAGAAGTCGTTCCATCGCTCATCTGTCAGTCCGAGGCGCTCGGCCCACTCGACGGCGAGGTCCCGCGCGCCGGACAGATGGTAGACGTCGAACGCGAAGACGACGGCCCATGGCGGTGGCACGAGGAGTTCATTGAAGGCGGAGGCAGCGCCGTCGGCGTCGTAGGCCGTACTGCGCTCCGCCCTGCCGTCGACGACGACAACGGGATGTGTGGTGTACGCGTCGGCAAGCCATCCGGGGTTGAGTCGTGCGGCGTCGTAGGGGCACAGGATGGTGACGTTCCGACCGTGGAAGGCCCTGTTGATCAGTGCCTCGTGCTGGACACAGGCCGGATATTCGGCCGGGGTGCGGGCGGGCCAGATCGGCTCGCCGATGATCCGTACCCGCTTGGCGGGATGCGCGTCGGCGAACGCCCGCAGCACCTCGGGAATGATCCGCCCCGGGTTCCGCCCTGCCCGGCTCATATCGGTGAACCGCACCTGTTCGGCGCTCGCGCCCAGCTCCCTGCGCAGTGGCCTGAGGTTACTCGCGGGAACGGCGACCGCCACCGGCTCGCCCGCGGCCAGACCCTCCTCGATGAACGGGACCGTCCCGGCCACATACTCCTGGACGCCTCGGTAGAACAAGGCCGGATGGGCGAAAGGCTCAGACGCGTACATACGTCATCGCCTCGCCGGAGACGCGTAGCGCAGCCGCATGCGAGAGCGGGCGGATCTTCGATGCGCTCACTCTCTTTTCGGGGGCCGGCCGTGTGCCCGACCGGCCTGAGGCGCCCACGCTCTCACCTCCACCGGCCCCGACGCCGGAAGCGCCACTGTTTTCACGGTAGCGCGGTAAGGGGCGCCTACCAAGAGGCTCAGATGGGTGTCGGTGTCCGACCGCGCTGTTAGCGTGCTGACCCAACGGGAGTACGGGGGCAGCGGATGACATCGACGACCTTTCGCATCGGCGGCGAGCTGGAGGTGCGGCGGCTCGGGTTCGGGGCCATGCGCCTGGCGACCGAGCCCGGGCCCGACCGGCAGGCGTCCATCGCGGTCGCCCGGCGGGCCGTGGAGCTGGGGATCACGCTGATCGACACCGCGCATCTGTACGGCGGGGGAGCCAACGAGGAGCTGCTCGCCGAGGCGCTGTATCCGTACGCGGACGGGCTGCTCGTCACCACCAAGGTCGGCGTCGCGCGAACGGGCCCCGGCGGGGAGTGGAAGCTGGACGGGCGGCCGGAGGTGTTGCGGGACCAGGTGGAGCAGGCGTTGCGGCGCCTGCGCGTCGAGCGGATCGAGCTGCTTCAGCTGCACCGCATCGATCCGGACACGCCGCTCGCCGACCAGCTCGGCACGCTGCGGGACCTCCAGGTCGAGGGCAAGGTCGGCAGGATCGGGCTGTCCGAGGTCACCGTCACCGAACTCGACCAGGCGCGGGCGATCATCGACGTCGTGAGCGTGCAGAACCGCTACAACGTGCTCGACCGCGAGCACGAGCCGGTGCTCGCGGCGTGTGCGGCGGCGGGCATCGCGTTCCTGCCGTGGCGGCCCGTCGCGGCGGGGGCGTGGGACGAGACGTCCGAGGTCGCCGCCGTGGCGGCCGAGACCGGCGCCACGCCCACCCAGGTGTCCCTGGCCTGGCTCCTCGGCCATGCGCCGGTCGTCCTCCCGATCCCGGGCACCGCCCGGATCGACCACCTGGAGGAGAACTGGGCCGCGGCGGACCTCCAGCTGAGTCCGGACCAGCGGGATCGCCTCGACCGGGCAGGGGACGCGGCCGCGTAAAGCCCGTAAGGCCGCTCAGTGCGGGTGGCGCAACCCCGCGATGAGCAGTTCGACCAGGTGGCGCGGGTCGTAGCGCTCATCGCTGCCCGCGCCGATGCAGAGGTTTCCGACGCCGCGCATCACCTCGTACGGGTCCAGGCCCGAGCGGATCTCCCCGGCCGCGGTCGCGGCGTCGAACAGCTCGGTGCACACGGGCAGCAGGCGGTCGAGGAAGTACGTGTGCAGCGTGTCGAAGCCGGAGCTGTCGGACTGGAGCACGGCGGCGAGGCCGTGCTTGGTGACCAGGAAGTCGACGAAGAGGTTGATCCATTGCCCCAGCGCGGCGTGCGGGCTCGCGCTGGACGCCAGCAGGGCCGGTCCGGCCTCGGCGCACGCTTCGACCTGGTGCCGGTAGACGGCGATGATGAGGTCCGCCCGGGTGGGGAAGTGGCGGTAGATCGTGCCCATGCCGACGCCCGCCTCGGCCGCGATGTCGCGTACGGGCGCCTCCACGCCTGATCGGACGAAGACCGTGGCGGCCGCGTCGAGCAGCGTCTCCTTGTTGCGCCGGGCGTCCTTCCGCTTGGACGGGGCCGCGCGCCCCGCGCCGTCCTCGCCCTTGCCGCCGTCGTCCACCGTGCCGCTCCCTTCGCCATCGCGCTTGCTAAAACGGAACAGCGTTCCGTATTGTTCAAACGGAACGAGGTTCCGTTTGCTCATGATGTCAGCTCCACCCGTAATGGAGGAACACCGTCATGCTCTACCGCACCCTGGGCCGCACCGGCGTGCAGGTCAGCGCTCTCGCGCTCGGCGCGATGAACTTCGGCGCCATCGGGCGCACCACCCAGGGCGAGGCCACCGCCATCGTCGACGCCGCCCTCGAAGGCGGGATCAACGTCATCGACACCGCCGACATGTACGGCGGCGGCGAGTCGGAGGAGATGGTCGGCAAGGCCATCGCGGGCCGCCGCGACGACCTCGTACTGGCCACGAAGGCGGGCATGCCCATGGAGGACGCGCCCAACCACCGGGGCAGTTCGCGCCGTTGGCTGGTCACCGCGCTGGACAACAGCCTGCGCCGCCTCGGCGTCGACCATGTGGACCTCTACCAGATCCACCGGTGGGACCCGAACACCGGTGACGAGGAGACGCTGTCGGCCCTGACCGATCTTCAGCGCGCGGGCAAGATCCGGTACTTCGGCTCCTCCACCTTCCCCGCCTATCGCCTCGTACAGGCCCAGTGGGCCGCCCGCGAGCACCACCTGAGCCGTTACGTCACCGAGCAGCCCAGCTACTCGATCCTCCAGCGCGGCATCGAGGGGCACGTTCTGCCCGTGACCGAGCAGTACGGCCTCGGCGTGCTGGCGTGGAGCCCGCTGGCCTCGGGCTGGCTGTCGGGCGCGGTCCGCGCGGGCCGGTCCATCGCCACCAGCCGCTCGACGTTCATGCCGGAACGCTTCGACACCACGATCCCCGCCAACCGGGCCCGGCTCGAAGCCGTCGAGCAGCTGGCCGAGGTCGCCGACGACGCCGGTCTGACGATGATCCAGCTCGCGCTCGGCTTCGTCACCGCGCACCCCGCCGTCACCAGCGCCCTCATCGGCCCCCGCACCCTGGACCATCTGCACGCCCAACTCGCCGCCGCCGACACCGTTCTCTCCGCCGACGTACTCGACGCGATCGACGCCATCGTCGCCCCCGGCACCGATCTCGCCCCGCACGAGAAGTACGACACCCCGCCCGCGCTGCTGGACCCGTCCCTGCGCCGCCGCTGACGGCAACTCGGCGACATAGAAATGCTGTTGATGTTCCTGATGGCGACCGCTAGGTTCGGCCGGGTGACTGCCGGGTCGGCCCCTGAGGGCCATGCACGAGTGAGGCGCCCGGCCTCGGCGTGAGGCCGGGGCGGGCCAGGGCCCCGCCCATCCATCTCCGTGTTCTTCGTCCGCACCGCGAACACCGCGACCACCGCGACCACGACAACACCGGAGACCTCTCCCATGCCTCACACGCACGACATCCATCTGAACCACACCGCCGTCTACGCCTCGGACCGGCACTGGTCGGCCGAGTTCCTCGCCACGGTCCTGGACCTGGAGGTCGGCGCCCCGTTCGGCCCGTTCCTCCCCGTCGACCTCGGCAACGGCGTCACGCTCGACTACTACGAGAAGCGGGACGAGCCGATCCAGCCGCAGCACTACGCGTTCCTCGTCCCCGAGGAGCGCTTCGACGCCATGATCGCCCGGCTGGAGGCGGCCGGAGTCACCTACTACGCGGACCCCGGCCACACCGACCCCGGCCGCGTCAACACCCTCTTCGGCGGTCGCGGCGCGTACTTCGACGACCCGGACGGCCACAACATGGAGATCATGACCCGGCCCTACGTCCGGCCGTGATCCCCAAGGGCTGCGGAATCCCCCAGCGCTACGGCGCCAGGATGTCCAGCTCGCGCAGGGCGCCCCAGGTGATCTCCCGGGTGTAGCGCTCGGCGCGCTCCGCGTCCCGCGCGCGGACCGCTTCGGCGACCCGGACGTGGAGGGTGACCGCCTCCGGGTCCGGGTCGCTGAACATCACCCGGTGCTCGGTGCGGCCCGCCAGGACCTCGGCGACCACGTCGCCGAGCCGCGCGAACATCTCGTTGCCCGAGGCGCGCAGGATCGTCCGGTGGAAGGCGACGTCGTGGACGAGGTAGGCGGGGAGCTGCTGGCCGCGGGAGGTGGCGACCATGTTGAGGGCGTGCTCGGTCAGCTCGGCGCACTGGGCGGCGGTGGCCTGCCCGGCGGCCAGGGCGGCGGCGGCCGGTTCGATGGCCGAGCGCAGGGCGGTCAGGGAGCGCAGCTGGCGGGGGCGGTCGGGGCCCGCCAGCCGCCAGCGGATGACCTGCGAGTCGAAGACGTCCCACTCCTCCGGGGGGAGGACGGTCACGCCGACGCGGCGGCGGGAGCGGACCAGGTGCATGGACTCCAGGACGCGCACCGCCTCGCGGACCACGGTCCGTGAGACGTCGAAGCGCCGCTCCAGCTCATCGGTGCGCAGCACCGTCCCCGGCGGGTAGTCGCCCGCGGTGATCGCGGGCCCGAGGGACGCCAGCAGCCGAGCGTGCAGTCCCCGCCCCGTGGAGGGCCCCTGGTTGTCCATGGAGTCAGACTACGTGGCTGCCGCGCACGATTTAAGTATGACTTTTAAATCACGAACTCTTGAATACGTCGTATCAGTGGGGTTGAGTGTGCTGCCAGCGGTGCCGAGGTCGAGAACGACAGTCGTCGAGCGCGACGGACGAGGAAGTCAGCACCGGAGCAGACAGCGAGGTTTTCCACATGCATGCCCCCCTGGTCGTCGTCATGGGAGTGTCCGGCACGGGCAAGACCACGATCGGCCCCCTGCTGGCGGAGGCGCTCGGTGTGCCGTACGCCGAGGCCGACGACTTCCACCCGCCGGCCAATATCGCCAAGATGTCGGCCGGGACCCCGCTGGACGACGAGGACCGCAGGCCGTGGCTGGACGCCATCGGTGCCTGGGCCCATGATCACGTCGGTCACGGCGGCGTGGTCAGCTGCTCCGCGCTCAAGCGGATCTACCGGGACCGGCTGCGTGCCGCCGAGCCCGGGGTCGTCTTCCTGCACCTGACCGGTGAGCGCGAGCTGATCGCCGACCGGATGCAGGAGCGCAAGGGCCACTTCTTCTCCGGCGAGATGCTCGATTCGCAGCTCGCCACCCTGGAGCCGCTCCAGCCGGATGAGCACGGCGTCGCCGTGGACATCGCGCCGGGCCCCGAGACCATCACCGAGCGGGCTGTCGCCGCACTGCGGCAGCGGCAGCCCGGACACCAGTAGCTTCACGCTTCACGTTAGGAACCCTCCGTGACCAGACTCAGCGTCGAGATGCTGGCAGCGGACACCGTCGACCCGATCACGTCGGCCGGTCACGCACAGCTGGGCATAGCCGTCCTCGTCGGCATAGCCGTTCTCGTCCTGCTCATCACCAAGTCCAAGCTGCACGCGTTTCTGTCGCTGACGATCGGCTCGCTGGCCCTCGGCGCCGTCGCGGGGGCGCCGCTCGACAAGGTCATCACCAGTTTCTCGGGCGGCCTCGGCGACACGGTGGCGGGCGTCGGCGTGCTGATCGCCCTCGGCGCGATCCTCGGCAAGCTGCTCGCCGACTCCGGTGGCGCCGACCAGATCGTGGACACGATCCTCGCCAAGGCGAGTACCCGGACGATGCCCTGGGCGATGGTGCTCATCGCGGGGATCATCGGCCTGCCGCTCTTCTTCGAGGTCGGCATGGTGCTGATGATTCCGGTGGTGCTGCTGGTCGCCAAGCGCGGCAACCTCTCCCTGATGCGGATCGGCATACCGGCGCTCGCGGGTCTGTCCGTGATGCACGGCCTGGTGCCGCCGCACCCCGGCCCGCTCGCCGCGATCGACGCGGTCCACGCCGACCTGGGCGTCACCCTGGCGCTCGGCGTCCTCATAGCGATACCGACCGCCATCATCGCGGGCCCGGTCTTCTCGCGCGTCGCCGACCGCTGGGTCGACGTCACCCCGCCGGACCGGCTGATGCCGACGCGTCCCTCGGAGGACCTGGAGCGGCGGCCCGGTTTCGCCGCGACCGTGGGCACCGTGCTGCTGCCGGTCGTGCTGATGCTCATCAAGGCGCTGGTCGACATCGCCGTGGACGACCCGGAGAACACCACCCAGCGGATCGCCGACGTCATCGGCAACCCCCTGGTCGCGCTGCTGGCGGCGGTGATCGTGGGCATGGTCACCCTCGGCCGCGCGGCAGGCTTCACCCGGGACCGCATCGCCACCACCGTGGAGACCTCGCTCGCCCCGATCGCCGGAATCCTGCTGATCGTCGCGGCGGGCGGTGGCTTCAAGCAGACGCTCATCGACATCGGCGTCGGCAACATGATCATGGACATCTCGAAGGAGTGGAACGTCTCGGCGCTGCTGCTCGCCTGGCTGATCGCGGTCGCGATCCGGCTGGCGACCGGCTCGGCGACCGTGGCCACGATCTCCGCGGCCGGGCTGATGGGGCCGCTCACCGCCGACATGTCCACCACACACGTGGCCCTGCTGGTGCTGGCCATCGGCGCCGGATCCCTCTTCTTCAGCCATGTCAACGACGCGGGATTCTGGCTGGTCAAGGAGTACTTCGGGATGAGCGTGGGGCAGACGGTGCGGACCTGGTCCGTGATGGAGACGATCATCTCGGTCGTCGCGCTCGGCTTCGTCCTGCTGCTGTCACTGGTGATCTAGCGCCGAGCCGGCACCGGGGATTTTGAGAACCGAGAGGGTACGAACGCCATGACGACACATCCGCTCTTCGACATCACGGGCCGCACCGCCCTGGTCACCGGCTCCAGCCGCGGCATCGGCCACGCGCTGGCCCGTGGCCTGGTGGAGGCGGGCTGCACGGTGGTCCTCAACGGCCGCGACCAGCAGGCCCTGGACAAGGCCGCGGCCGAACTCGGCGGCGCGGAGGCGGGCGTGCACACCGCCGCCTTCGACGTCACCGACGGCCCGGCCGTCGCCGCCGGGATCGCCGACGTGGAGGAGCGGGTCGGCCCGCTCGACATCCTGGTCAACAACGCCGGGATGCAGAATCGCGCACCGCTGCTGGAGTTCACCGACGAAGCCTGGCGGCAGATCGTGGACACCAACCTGACCAGCGCGTTCCTGGTGGGCCGGGAGACCGCGCGGCGCATGACCGAACGCGGTCACGGCAAGATCGTCAACATCTGCTCGCTCCAGAGCGAGGTGGTACGCCCCGGCATCGCCCCCTACTCGGCGACCAAGGGCGCGCTGAAGATGCTCACCAAGGGCATGTGCGCCGACTGGGGCCAGTACGGCATCCAGGTCAACGGCGTCGGCCCCGGCTACATCGAGACCGAGCTGACCCGGCCGCTCGTCGAGGACGAGAAGTTCAGCACCTGGGTGCGCGGCCGGACCCCGGCGGGCCGCTGGGGCCGCACCGAGGACCTGATCGGGGCGCTGCTCTACCTCGCCTCGCCCGCCGCCGACTTCGTCAGCGGACAGGTGCTGTACGTCGACGGCGGCATGACGAGCGTTCTGTGAACCCCGAGCAAGCGAACGAGGAGGCTGGGCGGATGGTGCTGGGCTGTGTGATCCATGGACAGGGCGACCTGCGGGTCGACGAACTCCCCGAACCGGAGGTGGCGCCCGGACAGGCGCTGGTGGCGATCCGCTACGGCGGGATCTGCGGGTCGGATCTCCACTACCACCAGCACGGTGGCGTGGGCGACTTCCGGCTGAAGCAGCCCATGGTGCTGGGGCACGAGGTCGTCGGCACGGTCGTGTCGTACGGCGAGGGCGCGAGCGGGCCCGCGCCCGGCACCCCGGTCGCCGTGCACCCGGCGACGCCGTGCGGGGTGTGCCCCGAATGCGTCGGCGGCCGCGCCAACATCTGCCGGGACACCCGCTACCTGGGCAGCGCGGCGCGCTTCCCCCACGTACAGGGCGGGTTCGCGTCCCGTATCGCCGTCCCTGCCGGGCAGCTGCGGGTCCTGCCCGAGGGGCTGGAGCCGCGCCGGGCCGCGCTCGCCGAACCGCTGTCCGTCGCCCTGCACGCGGTGCGCCGCGCGGGCGATCTGAAGGGCCGCAACGTACTGATCACCGGCTCCGGGCCGATCGGCTGCCTCGCCATCGCCGCCGCCAGGGCGGCGGGCGCCGCGTCCATCACGGCGACCGATGTGCTGCCCAAGGCCCTGGAGTTCGCGGCGGCGGCCGGTGCGACGGCGTGCGTACGGGCCGACGACCCGGACGACCCGAACTGGCCCTCCGACGAGGTGGACGTCGCGATCGAGGCATCGGGCGTGGCCGCCGGGCTCGACACCTGTCTGCACCGGGTGCGGCGCGGCGGGGTGATCGTCCAGCTCGGCATGCTGCCGCCGGGGCAGAGCCCGTTCGCCGGAAACCTGCTGGTCGCCCGCGAGATCGACCTGCGCGGCGCGTTCCGCTTCCACGAGGAGTTCGACGACGCGCTGCGGCTGCTGGCGACGGAGCCGTCGTTCGACGCGCTGATCAGCGGGGTGCGGCCGGTGCGGGAGGCCAAGGAGGCGTTCGCCCAGGCGGCCGACCGCCGCGAGTCCTGCAAGGTCCTGCTGGACTTCGAGGCCTGACCGTTCGATCACTGTGCGTCCGTCGCCCCTGGTACCGCACCGGGGCGGCGGACGCCGCGGCGTGACGGCGACCAGACCCAGTACACCGGCAACGCCCGCAGCGCCACGTACCGCTGGTTCACCGCCCCGGCCGCCCGCGAGCGGTACCACCCCGACGACCACGACGACAACAGCTGCACCAACGTCGCCCTGCTGCGCGCGTCCGCCACCCGCGACGGCCCACCCCGGGCACGGAAAGCCACGAGAAACACGCCCTGCTCACGGTGCTGGGCACCGACCACTTCGCCGCCGACCCGGGGCGACGCGCCCCGCGGCACCCGGAGCGGTCATGTCCGGTCGCGGTGGCGTTGTGGGCTGATCCCGCGTGCGCGCTTGAAAGCGGTGCTGAGCGCGAACGCGCTGCCGTACCCCACTTGACGGGCTACGGAGTCGATCGTGGCGTCCGACTCCCTGAGGAGATCGGCGGCCAGGTCGATGCGCCACCCGGCGAGGTATGCCATGGGTGGCATGCCGATGAGGCCGGTGAAGCGGCGGGCCAGCGTCGCTCGGGACACCCCGGTCCGCGCGGCGAGCGCGGCCACCGTCCAGGGGTGGTCCGGGTGGCCGTGGATGAGCCGCAGGACGGTGCCGACCACGGGATCCCCGTTGGCCCGGTACCAGGCCGGCGTTTCGGCACCGGGCCGGGAGAACCATGCGCGGAGGCTTGCGACCAGCAAGAGATCCAGAAATCGATCGAGCACGAGATCCTGGCCCGGCTCGTCGCGCACGGTCTCCTCGGCGAGCAGTGACACCAGCGCCGATTCGCCGTGGGCGGCCCTGGGGACGACCAGCAGCGGCGGCAACGCGCCGAGCAGGTGCGCGGCGATCTCGCCCCGTCCCCGGTACTTGCCGATCAGCAGCACCGAGGAACCGTCCGCGCCGTCGTCGCACGTGCGCAGGCCGTTGACCCAGGTGCGCACGCCCGTGTCCGCGACCTCGGGCAGCTCCGTACCGGCCGAGGTCGTCCGCCGGGGGCCGGGCTGAACGACCACCTGGACCGGTGTGCGGGGACTGTCGGCGAAGGTGAACGCGTCCGGGCCACGCGTGATCGCGATATCGCCCGCTTCCAGTCGCACCGCGTCGCCGGTGCTGGGCACGGCCCAGGGCATCCCCCGCAGGACGGCCACCACGCTGAGCGGTGCCCTGTCCCGCACTTCCACCGACCAGGGCGGGTTCTGGACGGTCCGCAGCACGAACGCGCCCCTGGCCCTCACTCCGCCCAACAAGATCGACAAAGGGTCCACCGGCGCAGTGTAAGACGCACGATGATGGACCTGCGAGCCTCGACCATGGCCCGTGGTCCGGCGTGCCGATGGACTGTGGACCATGACATCGACTGCGCCAACGACGTTGGTCCTCGCGGGAACAGGCAAGACCGGACGCCGGGTCGTGTCCGGGCTCGTAGCGCGTGACGTGCCGGTACGGGTGGGCTCACGGCGCGCCGAGCCGCCGTTCGACTGGCACGACGACACCACGTGGGAACCAGCGCTGCGCGGCGCGGACGCGGCGTATGTGGCCTTCTACCCTGATGCGGCGTTCCCCGGCGCGGCGGGGACCGTGGGTTCCTTCGCGGACCTCGCGGTGGCTCGCGGCGTCCGGCGCCTCGTCCTGCTCGCCGACCGCGGTGCCGCCGAGGCCGAGCGGTGCGAACAGGCGGTGCGGGGGTCGGGTGCGGAATGGACCATCGTGCGGGCGGGGTTCATCACGCAGAACTTCAGCGAGGCGTTCCTCGCGGAACTGGTCCGGGCCGGTGTGGTCGCACTTCCGGTCGGCGATGTGGCGGAACCGTTCACCGACGCGGAGGACATCGCGGATGTCGCCGTCGCGGCGCTGACCGAGAACGGCCATGCCGGCCAGATCCACGAAGTGACCGGACCACGACTGCTCACCTTCGCCGATGCCGTCGGCGAGATAGCGAGGGTGACCCGCAGGGACGTTCGCTATCTGCCGGTCACGCCCGAGCAGTTCGTCTCATCCCTGACCGGACGAGGCGTGCCGGCCGAGTACGCGACACAACTGGCCGGCCTGATGGCCGAGGTCTTCGACGGCCGCAGGGCCACCGTGACCGACACCGTCGAGCGCGTTCTCGGCCGACCACCCCATGACTTCGCGGAGTACGCCCGCAAGACCGCCGCCACCGGTGTATGGGATGAGTTCTCAGAGGCGGCGCCCTCTTAGACTGGGCGCCGCGAGCTGCAAGGTGGCGACGGAGCTTTGGGGGCGGAGTGCGGCCGGACAGTGGACCAGGTGCCGGTCCCAGCCCGGGGGAGGCAGCCGCCTTCCTGCTGGACAAGATTCGTCAGGGCAACGGCTACGCCCGCGGCAGGAAGAGGCGGTTCCGCCGAAGTGCCTCCGTCACCAAGGTGGCGACGCTGGCACTGTCCGCCGCATCCACCGTCATCCTGGGCTTCCAGGACCTCAACACGTGGGCCGATGTGGCCCTGGGGTGTGTGGCGCTGGTGACGTTGCTGGGAGCCATCGAACCGTTCTTCAACTGGCGCTCGCGGTGGGTGCTGATGGAGGACGCGCAGTATCGGTTCCAGCGGCTTGCCGATGACCTCGAATACCTCATGGCGTCGACGGGCCCCGACGAGCTCACCTTCGATCAGCTCAGCGAGATCTTCGGTCGGTACCAGGCGATCTGGGACGACCTCAGCCGCACCTGGCTGGAGCATCGCCGGGAACCCGCGCCGTCGGCCAACGCCTGATTCCCTCCCGGTACGTCGAAGGGGCCTGCTCGCGTGGCTCGCGAGCAGGCCCCTGGCCGTACGTACGTGACTACTTCTTGAAGCCGTAGTTCAGCAGCTTCTTCGCGTCCGAGGTGCGCGTGGCGACCGAGGACGAGGCGAGGACGGTGCCGATGACCGTCTTGCCGCTGCGGGTGGCGGCGAAGACCAGGCAGTACTTGGCCTCCGGGCCCGAGCCGGTCTTCACGCCGATGGCGCCCGAGTAGGTGCCGAGCAGCGGGTTGGTGTTCTCCCACGTCATGTTGCGGTAGCCACCGCTCTTGGTGACGGTCTTCTGGGTCGTCTTCTTCGTCTTCACGACCGAGCGGAACGTCGAGTACTTCATCGCGCTGCTCGCGAGCTTCGTCAGGTCGCGCGGCGTGGAGTAGTTCTTGCCGTGCCCTATGCCGTCGAACGAGTCGAAGTTCGTGTTCTTCAGGCCGAGGCTCTTGGCGGTGGAGTTCATCTTGCCGATGAACGACTTCACCCGCGCGGCGCGGGTCGAGCCGCTGCCGAACTTGTCGGCCAGGGCGTACGCGGCGTCACAACCGGACGGCAGCATCAGCCCGTAGAGCAGCTGGCGGACGGTGACCTTGTCGCCGACGATCAGACGGGCCGAGGAGGCCCAGTTGTTGTCGACGATGTAGTCGCTGTACGCCTTCTGGATCGTGACCTTGGAGTTCAGGTTGAGGTTCGGCTGGGCCAGAACCACCCGGGCGGTCATGATCTTGGTGGTGGAGCCGGTGGAGAGACGGGTGTCGGCGGCCTTCTTGTAAAGGTCCTTGCCCGTCCCGTTGTTCATCACGTACCCGCCCTTGGCGGCGATCGTGGGCGCAGCGGCGGTGGCGGCCTGCGCCGGGACGAACGCCCCGGAGGCCAGCACGGATCCCGCGGCGAGAACGCTCAGCGCGGAGAGGCGACGCATGCGCTTGGTGGTGGTTTTCAAATGAATACTCCAAATGTCCCATCGGCGTCGGCGCAGCCGTCCGGAGGGAAAGCCGTCGAACCGGGGACGCATGAGAGCGGTCAATGGATGTGCGCTCCGCGATGGTAGCCGTACCCGCTGTGCGATTTCCCGTCGTATCGTCCTACGTGCCCAAGGTGGTGAGATATCCCGTCACCTCGTCCGCCCGGTCGGCCACGCACCCCACGTACCCGTCCGGCCGGATGACGAAGACGCCCTGATCCCCGTATCCGGCGCGGAGGTGTCCGTCCGGGTCGAGCAGATCGGGTGCCGGGCCGCCGACACGATACGTACGCACGGACGCGCGCTCGGGGGCGGGCGGTTCCGCGCCGCCGAGTGCGAGCACCGTCACATGCGGGCCGCGGAAGGCGTCGAAGAGGTGGAACGGGGTGCCGTCCGGGAGCGCGCAGGGGGCGTCGGGTGCGCGGTCGCCCGCCCGCAGCGCGGTCGCGTTCTGCCTCCGGTCGACCGCGAGCGCCCCACCCCGGTAGGTCAGCCCCAGCTGGTGCACCTCCGCCGTGCGCCGGGGTTCCTGCGAGTCCGCGTCGCCCTCCGCCTTGGCGCGGTGGATGCGGGTGCTGATGCCCAGCACCCCCGCGGCGACGGGCATCCGCTCCTCCTCGTAACTGTCCAGCAGTACGGGATCGGCGGAGCCCCGCAGCACGGCGCCCAGCTTCCAGCCGAGGTTGTACGCGTCCTGCACGCTGGTGTTGAGGCCCTGGCCGCCCGCGGGGGAGTGGATGTGCGCGGCGTCGCCCACCAGGAAGACCCGCCCCTGACGGAACCGTTCCGCCATCGCCGCCCGCGCCCGGAACGGTGACGCCCACCGCACCTCGCCCACCTCGGACTCCGCCAGATGCGTCCGGTCGACGATCAGCCGCCGCACCGCCTCCGGGTCCGGGTCGGGTACGGCGCCCTCGGCCCCCTCGTCCTCGTACTGGGCCACCGCCTGGAAGAGCCCGGTCCCGGCGAGCGGGCACAGCGCGAGGACGCCGCCCTTGGCGTGCTGCCACACGTGCCAGTGGTCGCGGTCCAGGCCGGTCAGCGTGACGTCCGCGACCAGCAGTGGATGCGGGTCGACGGTCTCGCCCGCCATGGCGATGCCGAGCGCCTTGCGCACCGTGCTGCGGCCGCCGTCGGCGGCCACGGCGTAGGCCGCCCGTACGGACCCGGTCGAGCCGTCGGCGTACGAGAGCCGCGCGGTGACGCCGTCCGCGTCCTGCGTCAGGCCCGTGCACGCGGCGCCGAACTCGACCTCGCCGCCCAGCTCCCGCAGCCGCGCGTACAGGATCTCGGCGGTCCGCCACTGCGGCAGCATCCAGATGTCGTGGTACGGGGTGCCCGGGGTCGGCCCGGTACGGACGATCATCTCGAACGCGCCGAGCCGCCGGCCGTCCTCCCACCCCATCATCGGCGGATACGGCCCGCCCGCCGCGCGGACCGCGGCCATGACCCCGAGGTCGTCGAAGACCTCCTGCGTCCTCGGCTGGAGCCCCTTGCCGCGCGACCCCGGGAACAGCCGCTCGCCGCGCTCCACGATTCGCGCCGCGACGCCGCGCCGGGCCAGGTCGATGGCCAGGGTGAGCCCGGCCGGACCTGCCCCGATGATCAGTACGTCCGCGTCCTTAACGTTGTTAAGTTCCATGTGGTCGAGAGTGCGATTAACATTGTTAAATTGTCAAGAGGGGCGAGGCTGAGCTGCGAGGATGACCCCATGGCGACAACGCGACTGGACCGGGAGCAGGTGGTGGACGCCGCGCTGCGGCTGCTCAACGAGGTGGGCCTCGAAGGGCTCACCCTGCGCCGCATCGCCAAGGAGCTGAACGTCCAGGCGCCCGCCCTCTACTGGCACTTCAAGAACAAGCAGGCGCTGCTGGACGAGATGGCCACCACGATCTTCCTGCGGCTGGCCGAAGAACCGGGGAACCTCGATGAGGCGATGACCTGGCAGGAACGGCTCATCGAGGGCCAGCACGCCCTGCGCCGAACCCTGCTGCGCTACCGCGACGGGGCGAAGGTCTTCAGCGGCACCCGCTTCACCCGCACCGACCACGCCGTCACGATGGAGGCCCATCTGCGCGCCTTCGTGGCCGCGGGGTTCACCCCGGGCGCCGCGGCCCGCGCCTCGTTCATCGCGTACGCCTTCACCCTCGGGTTCGTGACCGAGGAGCAGGCCGTCGAGCCCATGGCGGGCGAACGCACCCCCGGCTACGACGTCGCGGAACGGGCCGACCTCATCGGCCCCGACTACCCGCTCGCGGCCGCCGCCGGCGCGGACCTCTTCCTGGACTACGACGCCCGCTTCGAGGAGGGGCTGCGCACGATCGTCGCGGGTATCGAATCCACGCTGGGCCCGGCGGCACAATGACCGCATGACGACCGACTTCGCGACCGCCCACGCCTGGGCCGCCCTCGGCGGCGCCCCCGCCCTCGCCGGGCGGATCACCTACACCCCGGCGGGCGAGGTGCTCGCCGCCCGGCTGCCGGTGCGGCAACTGGCCCGGGCCACCGTAGGGGTGTGCTCGCTGGCCGCCGCCGAACTGGCCGCGCGGCGCGGTGGCGGTGCGATCCCCGCCGTACGGGTGGAGGAGGGCGCGGTCGCCACGGCGTTCATCAGCGAACGCCACCTGCTCATCGACGGCCGCAGCCCCACCAACTTCGCCCCGCTGTCCGGCTTCTGGCGCGCGGCCGACGGCTGGGTACGCACCCACGCCAACTACCCCCACCACCGCGCCCGGTTGCTGGCCGCGCTGGGTCTGCCGGAGCCGGGCGATCCCGATGCCCTCGCCGCCGAGCTGGCACAGCGCCCGGCCCGCGAGATCCAGGAGACGGCGTACGCGGCGGGCGCCCTGGCCGTGGCCGCCGTACGGCCGGAGGACAGCGAACTCCCCCTGTCCACCTTCCCCTTGGTGGAGTCATGGCAGGCCGATGGTGGCACTCCCACTCCCCGCCCCCTGTCTCCTACGGCGCTGCCCGCCGCAGGCGTCCGGGTCCTGGACCTGACCCGGGTCATCGCCGGTCCCGTCGCCACCCGCACCCTGGCCCTGCTGGGCGCGGACGTCCTGCGCGTCGACTCCCCGCAGCTCCCCGAAGACCCCGACGCCCACGCCGACACCGGCTTCGGCAAGCGTTCGACCCGCCTGGACCTCGCCGACCCCCACGACCGCCGCACCTTCGACGAACTCCTCGCCCAGGCCGACGTCGTGGTCACTGCCTACCGCCCCGGCGCCCTCGACCGCTACCTCACCCACCACCCCGGCCTGATCGTCGCCCAGCTCAACGCCTGGGGCTGGACCGGGGAGTGGGCCGACCGCCGCGGCTTCGACAGCCTGGTCCAGGCCGGAACCGGCATCGCCCAGCTCGAGGCCACCGCCGACGGCCACCCCCGCGCACTCCCCGCCCAGGCCCTCGACCACGGCACCGGCTACCTGATCGCGGCCGGTGTACTACGCGCCCTCACCGACCGCGCCGCCACCGGCACCGCCCGCCACCTACGCTTCTCCCTGGCCGGAACGGCGTCCTGGCTCATGCACGGCATCACCCCCACCCCGCCGCCCGTCGGGACGTACGCCCCCGACCCGTGGCTGACCGAGCGCCCCTCCCCGTACGGCCACCTCCGCCACGCCCTCCCGCCGATCGCGTACGACGGCGCTCCCCGCGACTGGACCCGCCCACCCGGCCACTGGGGCACCGACACCCCGACGTGGGTCTGACCTCCGTGCGGTTCTGCACCCGTGCGGCGTGCCTCGTTAGGCTCAGCCCCCATGACCAGTGACGATGCCGCGCACAAGCGCTCCTTCCTCGCTCTGCACGACTACGGCATGGGCGGCGTGTGGTGGCGGATCCGAGCGCGTTCCGAGCGGGAGGTCCTCGAAACGTTCGCCTGGGTCGAGGTGGTCACCGACCCGGAGATCGTGGCCCGCTTCGAGGACGAGGAACTGGACGAAGTCGACATCGACGATCCCCGGATGCCCGCCGGACTGGACGGCCTGCGCGCCGAGCGTGATGCGCAGCGGGCCGGACGACTGGCCGTTCAACCCGCCGATCGTGGACCTCTTCGACCCGGCGCTCACGGACCAGGAGATCAGCCGGACCGAGTTCGAGGAACACTGGGCGAGTGCCTGCCACGTAGACGCCGACGGATAGGGAAGCCCCAGCGTGACCACAATCTTCACCGTGTCCATCGACTCCGTCGAAGGCTCGACCCTCCGTGGGAGGGTGCACATCGTCAATCCCGATGTCCCCTATGTGCCGGAAGAGGCCGTCTTCCCTCTGTCTCTCCTGGCCGACGCCTGGTGGAAGCTGGACAAAGGGTATCTGCGTGATGAAGACGATGAAGATGGAGAGCGGTACCCCTTCACCGAGCAGCAGGGTAAGGGCATCACCGCAGGCATGCGGCTGAGAGATGAATTCCCGCATCTCTTCGACCTCATCCTCGGAAAGGAGATAAGGGTTACCGAGGATGGGTACCTGCTCGCAGACGACGGCGAGACCGTCCTCGAACCCAGGCGCAAAGCGGAAGACGTGTACCAGCTGAGCGGGGGCAGCCGTCCCGGCTATTCCGTTTTCACTTCCGGCGATGCCGAGGAGTTCGCACAACGCGCCGCCGACATCGTGACCTCTTACGACATCACCCCGTATCGGAACCTCCCGCTACTGAGCGAAGTCGCGGCGCTGAAGGACCCGAACGAGCCCTGGGACCCGGAGCAGCCGGACGGCCCCGCCGATCTGGACGACTACGATGTGTGGGATCTGTTTGGGGACCACTCCATCGCCGAACTTCCTTACGCGGAGATTGCGGTGACGGTCAGCGACGCGGGCTATCTGGAGCACATGGTCGCTGGCATGCGCTGGGATACGACCATGACCGGGCGTGTGTGCTGAGAATTGGGTCAGAGGTGGTCGGGGGCGACATCGAAGAGGGGATCGAGCGGATCGCCTTCGCACCCGACGACGAGGCAGGCAGTAGCGACCGGCCCCCGGGAGAGCTCCACGAGCCGGGCCAAGACCGTGGCCTCGGACGGCAGCCCGGCCGGGTCGAGACCGAGCGCCTGGGCCGCGCGATCGCGTCGTTGGTCGAGGTCGGGCCAGCTCTCCCGGTACTCGTCGGCGACCGCCTGGAGTTCTTCGGCCGTCCGCCTGCGCGCGTCCCGCCACCACGGCGCCACGAGGCACAGCCGCACCAAGTCCGGCAGCCCGAGCGCGAGCGGTCCGGCCTCGCCGTCAAGGCTCACGTACACCACCGGGCGTTCCTCGCCGCCCTCGCCGACGAAGCAGAACGCGTCCCCCGAGCCCGCCCGCGCGAACTGCTCCAGCCGCATTCCGGATGCAAGCCGTATGTCGTCTTCCTGCACATGGTCGGCCGGGTCCGTCGCGTCAAGGTCCGCGATCGCGGCGAAGAACGCGACGACCTCCTCGTCGGTGCCAAGGAGGGGGAGCAATGCGCCCGGCACATCAGGTCCGATCGGTGCTTTCGATCCGTTCATCCGGCCACCGTAACCAGGTCCTCTGACACCGCCTGAGGGCAAGGAATGTCCGGCCGCATGCGGTGCGGGCTGCATGCGAGTCGTGTTCCGATACGAACGATGTTGCGGTAGCGCGCAGTTGCCCACCGAACCATTCCGCTGCCTGCCGCAGCTCGGTCCAGGTGCCGTGGATGAAGGATGCGGGCTCGACCTGCCAGGGCTTCGGTCCAGCCGGGACGCAAAGGGGCCGCTCAGCTCGTGGCGGCCTTCTTGGTCTGCTGCTCCAGCGCAGCGCGCAAGAGGATTTCCGCGAGGTGGTTGGCACTGTCGAGCGGGATTCGGCCCAGGGCGACCCCATGGCATCGATATGTTCTTCGGTGATTTTCATAGATCGCACTCCCGGCCGATGTGGGCTCGGTTCGACCTATGGGCACCTTGGAAGGGTCTCTCAGCGTTGTCCCGTAAATGATCTACGACGTGCTCGTTGAACTGCCCGCTTCTTCGTCACCTGGCGACGGTGAGGTTGTGCAGGCGGGCGAGCGCTGGCCCGAGCTGGCCGATGATTCGGTCGGCCGGGGACTTGGACACTCCGAACAGCAGGGCCAGTTGGCGCAGGGTCAGGTTCGTCCGCCAGTAGACGGGCGACCAGCAGCACTCGGTCCTCCAGCGGCAGGCTCCACGGCCGGCCCTTTCGACGAGGTGGGCTCGGTGTGCGTTTGCGCGGCGGCCTCGAGGATGGCACCGATGTCTTCAGGTCTCATTGCCGACAGGCGCTCGAAGCTGGGGCTCGTGCGCAGGGCGATGACGCCGATCAAGCAGGAGATCAGGACCTCGGCCCGGCCGATGGGATCGTCGGCTCCCTCGGCCGCGAGTCGGTTGGCGAGCGGAGAAATCAGGCGGGTGCGTGCTTCGTCTGCCGCGGTGGTACGCGCTTCGGCCACGTCGCTCCGGGAGAGGAGGGCCTGGACGACAGGGCCCGGCGCGCCTCTACGGTCGGCCCGGTGCAGCGCCTCCACGGTGAAGGCCCCCAGGTCGAGCGTCTCGGGCGACACGTTCACGTTCCGGCTGTCCTCGTCCACCGCCGCCCGGTACAAGGCAGCCTTGCTGCCGAAATACCGCGCGATCAGGGCGGCGTCGACGCTGGCATGCTCTCCTATGTCCCGAACGGTCACAGCATCATATCCGTGGCGGGCGAACAGGTCGCGGGCAGCGCCGAGCAGCGCGGCCCGCGTGGCATCCGCATCACGTTGCCTGCCGCGCGTACGTTCCGTCTTCGAGCCCATGAGTCGTCCTCTCCGGCTCAGGTCCGTCATCGGCCGGAGCCGCGGCGGACGGTACCCCACCCGGCGCGGCGGCCATCCACCGAACCGAAAACCTCAGTAGCACCGCCGCTATCCCGCCATGGGGTACATCGCCCCACGCCGCCCCTCCGGCGACGCCAGCCATTCCAGCTTGCCCGCGGTGTCCGCCTCGTTCAGCGGCGTGTGCAGCACGATCGACAGATCCGGTCGCGCCGGCAGCCTCATCACGCTGGACTCGAAACACAGCAACCCCAGCAGCGGGTGGTCCATCTCTTTGCGGATCTGCCCGGCCTCCTCGATGTCCCGCCGCTCCCACAGCTCGGTGAACTCCGCGCTCGCCGACTTCAGTTCGGCCGCCACCGCCTGGAACCCGTCGTCGTCCGGGCTGGCCAAACAGGCGGCCCGGAACTGCGCGACGACCGTGCGCGCGTTCTGCTCCCAACTCCTTGAGCGGGAGCGGTACATCGGGTCGGTGAAGAAGTCGACGAGGCAGTTCTGCGTGATGCCGGGACGCATCCCGAGGACCGTCGCGGCCGCGTCGTTGTGCAGCACGGTGTTGTAGTACAGGTCCATGATGTGCGCCGGATACGGCATCCACGCGTCGATCAGCCGCTGCAACCCCTCGCAGATGTCCCGCTGCCTGTCCGGCTCGATCTCGGGCACGGGCGGGTTCATCCCGGCGAGGACGTAGAGATGGCGGCGCTCGGCGTTGCTCAGCCGCAGGACGCGGGCGACGGAGTCGAGGACCTGCGGGGAGACCGAGATGTTCCGGCCCTGTTCCAGCCACTGGTACCAGGAGGCGCCGACACCGGCGAGCACGGCGACCTCCTCGCGGCGCAGCCCCGGGGTGCGGCGGCGGGCGCCACCGTCCGGAAGTCCGGCGTCGGCCGGGGTGACCCGGGCCCTCCGGCTCATCAGGAACGCGCGCAGCTCGCTACGCCGCCGGGCCTTGGGCGCGTCCCCGGACATGATCCGGTCCTCCTCGTGTCTGGTGGTGCTACCACCAGGAGAACCTGCCGCTCCCCACGGCTATTCCGATGGCCACAGGCTCTTGCCCATGGCGATCGATACCAATCCCGCACCTTCACCGCTCGACACCCCACGGCTGTCGACGCGCGACAGACTCGTGCTGTTCGTCCTGTGCGCCGCCCAGTTCATGGTGGCCCTCGACTTCTCCGTGCTGAACGTGGCGCTGCCCGTCCTCGGCGCCGACCTCGGCATGAGCCAGTGGGCGTTGCAGTGGGCGGTCACCGCGTTCGCGCTGCCGTCCGGCGGCTTCCTGCTCCTCTTCGGCCGCATCGGCGACCTGTACGGCCGCCGACGGCTGTTCCTGACCGGACTCGCCCTGTTCGGGGCGGCCTCGCTGCTGGCGACCTTCGCCTGGGACCCGGCGTCGTTCCTCACCGGGCGGGCCCTGCAAGGGGTCGGCGCGGCGGCCATCGTCCCGACCGGGATGTCCCTGCTCACCACGACGTTCGCGGAGGGACCGGCCCGCGACCGCGCTCTCGGTATCTCGGGCACGCTGCTCTCGCTCGGTTTCACCGTCGGCATGGTGGCCGGCGGTGTCCTGACCGACGTGCTGGGCTGGCGCTCCACCATGGGCGTGCTCGCCCTCTTCGCGCTGATCGTTCTCCCCCTGGCTCCGGGTCTGCTGCCGGAGTCCCGCACCCCTGAGCGCCCGCGCCTGGACGTGCCCGGCGCGGTCACCGTCACCGGCGGTCTGCTGTCGGTGATCTACGCCCTGTCGACGGCCGCCGACCGCGGTTTCGGGCACGTCGACGTCATCGCGACCTTGGCCGCGGGCCTGGCGCTGCTCATCGTGTTCGTGCTCGTCGAGTCCCGCACCGAGGCGCCGCTGGTCTCCCTGCCGATGCTGCGCCGCCGCACCGTGGCATGGGGCAACGTGGGCGGTCTGGTCACCTTCTCGATGATGTCGACGCTGGTGTTCGTGCTGACCCTGTACTTCGAGGAGACCCTGGGCCTGTCCGCCTTCCGGACCGGGCTGGTCTTCGGCGTGGCAGGCGTGCTGTCGGCGGTCGCCGGGGCCTACGCCCCCAAGGTCATCGGCCGCTTCGGCGCCCGCCGCACGCTCGTCGGCTCGCTCGCCGGGCAGGGTGTGCTGACCGGGGCGCTGCTGGGGCTGGGCACCCACGTCTGGTCGGTGTGGCTCGCCACGGCCGCCATCTCCCTGGCGTGCGTGTGCCACCTCGGTGTGATCGTCTCCTACGGCCTGACGGTCACGTCCGGTGTACCGGACGCGGAGCAGGGCCTGGCGACCGGTCTGGTCACTTCCACCCAGCAGGTCGGCATCACCATCGGCATCCCGCTCCTGGGCGTCCTTGCCACCACCACGTCGGACCTGCTGACGGGCCTCCACACGGTCCTCGCGGTGGAAACGACGGTCGTACTGGCGGCGGCCGTACTTGTCGCCCTCGGCCTCCGGGGCCGTAGGACGAACGCGAAGGCGGTCCCAGAAGCGGCCGAGGTGGAGGCACTCGACGCGCGGTAGGCCGGCCACGACCAGGTCGTCCGAGTCCTCGATCAGCTCAAGCTGTGAGGGCGTCAATACCCTTGCGGTGCTATCTGTCCTCGCGCTCGCCGGTTGAGCGGGAAACAACGCTGGTCGACCAGCATGCTTTAGATCATTTACGGGACAACGCTTAGCTGGTTTCCTGTTCGCGCAAGAAAAGGGCCGTGGACGCAAAGCCTTCGAACTTGTTGACGTACTGGGAAACGTTTCTCGGGTCAAGGTACTCAGCCGCGAGGCGCTGGCGCCCGAGTCCGGCTGCTGAGCGGATCCCCGGGCCGAGCCGTAGGCTGAGACGCGCGCCTGAGGGACAGGAGGCTGACGTGGCCGGGACGACGCTGACCGAGGTGATGGCCGAGCTGGCCGGGCTCGAGGATCCGAAGATCCGCGCGGTGAACGAGAGACACGGCGACGATCACGGCGTGAACCTCAGCAAGCTGCGCGCGCTCGCGAAGCGGCTGAAGACGCAGCAGGAGCTCGCGCGTCAGCTCTGGGCGACGGACGACACCGCGGCGCGGCTGCTGGCGCTGCTGATCTGCCGCCCGAAGGCGTTCGAGCGGGACGAGCTGGACGTCATGCTGCGCGAGGCGCGCACGCCCAAGGTGCACGACTGGCTCGTGAATTACGTGGTGAAGAAGAACCCGTATGCGGAAGAGCTGCGCTCGGCCTGGTCAGAAGATCCGGATCCGGTGGTCGCCAGCGCGGGCTGGGCGCTCACCACCGAACGCGTGGCGAAGAAGCCGGACGGCCTCGACCTCACGGGGCTGCTCGATGTCATCGAGGCGGAGATGAAGGACGCTCCGCCGCGCTTGCAGTGGGCGATGAACCACTGCCTGGCGCAGATCGGGATCGAGCACGCCCAGCACCGCACCCGTGCGATCGGCATCGGTGAGCGCCTGGAGGTGCTCAAGGACTATCCGACGTCCCCGGGCTGCACCTCCCCGTTCGCGCCCGTCTGGATCACGGAGATGGTGCGTCGGCAGCAGGGGTGACAGCGCGCTTGCGCACCAGGGCCGTGATCTCCTCCGGCAGCGCGTCCGCGGCCAGCAGCCGGGGGAGGAGGGCGGCTTCGCGGGTCAGGGCGCGGAAGGCGAGGGCTATGGTCACGTCGTGGTCGGGGCGGTGGGCGATCTCGACCGGGTCGCCGGCGCGCAGGGCACCGGGGGAGATGACGCGCAGATAGGCGCCGGGGAGCGCGGCCTCGGTGAAGCGCTTGATCCAGCCGTCGCGCTCCAGCCAGCCCTGGAAGGTCGCGCACGGGATCCGGGGGCAGGACACCTCCAGGACCACATCGGGTCCGATGTGCCAGCGCTCGCCGATCAGGGCGGCGTTGACGTCCAGGCCGATGGTGGTGAGGTTCTCGCCGAAGACGCCGTTCTTCAGGGGAGTGCGAAGCTCGGTCTCCCAGCCGTCGAGGTCCTCGCGGGCGTAGGCGTAGACGGCCTGGTCGGGGCCGCCGTGGTGCTTGACGTCGTACGCCCGGTCGCCGTCGAGACCGACCGCGCCGGTGCCCTTGGGGCCGGGGGCGGTGACGGTGACCGGGCCGTCGACGGGGCGTTTGTCGATGCCCGTCGTGCTGAGGCCCTTCCACGGGTTGGGCCGGGGCTTGCCGACGTTCACGGAGAGCAGCTGCATAGCGGCGACGGTACGTCCCGCCGCCCGCCGGGGCGACACGTTTTCAGCGCACCCGGGCCATGCGGATCCGGTACGGCGTCTCGTCGCAGCCCCGATCACGCGGCGGGTGTGACACCGTGGTGCGGCCAAGGGGCGTGCCGAACCGCCGCCCGCTCGGCGGCGCTCGGCACGTGGGTCAGGCGCGGAACTGGAACTTGTCGACGTCCCAGTGCTGGTTGCCCCGCTCAAGGAAGACCAGGGCGTTCAGCCGGCCTTCGTCGAAGTTGTAGTCGCAGGTCTTGGACTTGCCCTTGCCACCCACCTTGCACACGTTGACACCGTCTGCGGCGGGTCCGAAGACGCTGATGGCGAAGGTGCGGCCGTCCGCCTTGAGGTCCTTGACCTTGATCGTGTCGGTGGCCGCGTTGTACGTCACGGAGCCCTGGGAGTACGTCTCGCTCACGTTGGTGGCGTGCATGTCGGCCGCACTCGTGCCCGCGCCGACCGTGAGGACGAGACCGAGGGAAGCGGCGGCGACGGGGGCGGCGATCAGTGCCCGGCGAAGGGACTTGCGCATATGCGGTGCTCTCTCTGTTGAACCTCAACTGGCTTGATCATTCATGTGATCGTGACGACCAAGGTTGACATTTGGTTCCGGCTCGGCGCGTCCGGATCAGCGCACCCGGGCCGCCGAGAGGGAGCGCTTCAGCACGGGCGTGAGGCGCTGTTCCACGAAGTGGTAGAGCAGCCAGGCCAGGGTCAGCATCAGCAGGATCGTCAGGAAGAAGGTCCCCAAGGCGGGCATGCCCAGGGTGCGGTGGAGGTGCTGGACGACGACCCAGCCCAGGTGTTCGTGGACCAGGTAGAAGGGGTACGTCAGCGCGCCCGCGACCGTCAGCCAGCGCCAGTTGGCCCAGTTCAGCTTGCCCAGCGCGACCAGGGCGACGGCGATGTAGCCGAAGGCGACGATCGCGACGATGCCGAGGGTGGAGCGGTAGGAGAAGAAGTCCGGGTTGGGGCGGTGCCAGAGTTCGGCGACCGCGTAGTGCTGCCCGATCAGGAAGCTGAGGGCGACGATGCCCCACGCGGTGGCGTCGTGGCCGTAGCGGTGGATCAGGTAGAGGCCGATGCCGCCGATGAAGTACGGGGCGTAGTTCGGCATCAGGATCAGGTCCAGGAGGGGCTGGTTCGCCGCGTCGGTGACGGCCGCTCCCAGGGTCCATACGGCGCAGAACAGGACGACGCGCTGGCGGCTCGCGCCCGGCAGGACGACGAAGAGCGCGAAGAGGGCGTAGAACCGCAGCTCCGCCCAGAGGGTCCAGCACACGCCGAGGACCCGGTCGGCGCCCAGCGGCTGCTGGAGCATGGTCAGGTTGACCAGGGTGTCGCTCGGCGAGACCGTCTCGAACGCCACCCAGGGGAGCGCGAAGACGGCGGTGACCAGCAGGATCGCGGCCCAGTAGGCGGGGAAGAGCCGGGAGACGCGGGAGGCGAAGAAGGAGCGCAGCGGGCGCCCCCAGCCGCTCATGCAGATGACGAAGCCGCTGATGACGAAGAAGATCTGGACGCCGAGGCAGCCGTACGAGAAGTACGGCGACACGGTGGGGAAGATCTCGCGCGGGGACGCGCCCCACGCCTCGGCGATCTCCCCGTCGCGGCCGCCGTAGTGGTACGCGGCGACCATGAGCGCGGCCAGCAGCCGCAGCCCGTCCAGGGCGCGCAGCCGGACCGGCTGCCCCTTGCGGCCCGGGACCGGCCGGCCCGGCCCCTGCCCCGGCTCGGGCTGGCCGCCTTCCCGCTGCGACGGCAACGTCACCGCAGGGGATATCGGGCCCGCTCCGGGTGCGGGCGGCGCGCCCGCGGTCATGACGCCACCCCCGAGGCGCCGGTGCGTATGTGGCTTACCCCGTGGTCGGCGGTCACGCCGTTGCTCCTTCGCAGTCGGGGGACAGTGGGTGGGTCAGCCCGTCGCGGTCTTCTTCAGCGCGGCCTTCTTCAGCGCCCGCGCCCGGCGCGCGACCCGCCGCACGGTCTCGTTGCGCGGGATGAAGCCGAGCTGGGACGGGACCGCCCCGGGCAGGGCGAGCGCGGTCAGTCGGCGGCGCTTGAAGTAGCGCCAGGTGTGGGCGTCCAGATGCGCGGCGAGATAGCGCTCCGCGGCGGGCCGCAGACCGGGGTAGATCTTCGCCTGCATGCAGAAGCCGACGGCGGCGACCAGCCCGGTCAGCTTCTGGCCCGACCGCTCGTCCACCGCACCGGCACCGGAACCGGCGGCGACGGCCTTGTGGTTCTCCAGGTCCGGCAGCAGCGCGTCCACGATGGTGACCGGCACCCGGTTGCTGTTCTGGTACGGGGTGAGCCGCTCCAGCAGCGCGTCGGTGCCGATCCTCGCCACCGGCAGCCCGTAGAAGACGCTCGCGGTGAGCAGCGCGGTGGAGAAGCAGCCGATGACCAGGCCCGGTTCCATCCGCTGGTAGAGCACCTCGGCGAGGACCGGGGTGTCCATGACGGTCAGCTCCGCGCCCAGCTCGGCGGCCTTCTTCTCCAGCATCCGCGACCAGCGCGCCGGGGCGGTGGGGTGCGGTTTGAAGACGACGGTGCGGTGGCCGAGCGCCACCGCGCCCCGCAGCATCCGCACATGCAGCTCTTCCTCCTCCTCCGGAGTGAGGATGTCCAGCGCGGAGAGGTACTGACCCAGCATCAGGGCGGGCCCGGTGCCGGTGCCGATCCGCTCGGTGGCGGAGGCGACGGTGCGCGGGGCGGCCTCGCCGATCTCGGCGAGCACCTTGATGAACGTCTCGGTCGGCAGCACCTCCGCGGGCACCCCGAACTCGGTGAGCAGCAGCGGCTTCAGCCCCGGCACCAGGTCGAGGTGGAGCAGCCGGCGGATGCGGGTGCCGACCAGCGGGTGGAGCTTGTTACGGGTCGGGCCGTAGCTCATCAGCCCGTCCGCGTAGACGTCGATGGGCGCGCCCTGGAACACCTGGGCGATCGCCATCGCCGGGTTGACCTGGATGGACTCCAGGACCAGCTCGATGTCGTCCTCGCCCAGGTTCCACAGCAGCCGCAGATGGCGCTCCCACAGCGGGGCGTCGTCCTGGCGCGGGCCCCAGCCGCCGGGGTGGAAGGGGCTGATGGTCTCGTTCCAGGACAGCACCCGGTCGAAGCGCGGCCGCAGCCGCTCGAAGCCCGGCATGTCGTCGACGGCGGGTGTGGTCTCCGGCGTCGCGGCGTTGTTGCTGACCAGCAGCAGCCTGCGGTCGGCCGGGCCGACGCTGCCCGCGTCGATCGCGGCGGCGAGAGTGGCCGCCCCGTACAGGGTGGAGGCCATGAAGATCTGGGTGCGCTTGCGTTCGCCGCGCGGGGTGTACGTCTGGGTCGCCAGGGTCGCGGACATCAGGCCGCCACCTCCGTACCCGCCCGGCGCTTCAGTCGCCGCAGGCGCGCGGCACGCTCGTAGTCCATGGAATCCAGCGCGTCCTTCAGTACGTCCTGGGGCATGCGCTTCAGCGCAGCCGCCGACATCGACCGCAGCTTGCGGGCCACCTGGGGCTCGAAGCGTTCGATGTTTCCGAGATGGTGGGAAATGATCGCGCAGTAGGTGCGCACGGCCTTCGGCAGCAGGGTGTCCGCGTCGCGGTCCCGCGCCGTCTCCTCGATGACCTGGTCGAAGGCGCGGATGAAGTCGAGCTGCCGCACATCGCCGATCTGGGTGAGCGAGGAGGAGACACCGCGCCGGTAGAAGACGCCGTGCAGGCCGAGGACGGCGAAGCTGCGCGCCTCGCGGTGCAGCCGCCAGATCCAGGGCCGGTCCTCGGCGGTGCGCAGCCCGTGGGTGAAGTGGAGAAGCCCCTCGTCGGCGAGGCGGCGGTGGTACATGCCCGCCCAGGCGAAGGCGTAGTCGACCGAGGTGGAGCGGTCGGCGGGGAGGATCACGTCCCGCGGGTTCATCACCCGGTCCCGCAGACCGTGCGGCACCCGGGTGACCGAGCGCTTGCGGCCGGTGCACTGGACATGGTCGGTGCGGACGAAGTCGCACCCCAGGTCCTCGATGGCCGCGAGCAGCTGCTCGTAATAGCCGGGCGCGAGCCAGTCGTCGCCGTCGAGGAAGGTGAGGTACTCGCCGGTCGCCGCGTCCAGGCCGGTGTTGCGCGCGGTGGCGAGCCCGCCGTTCTGCTCATGACGGATGTAGACGGCCCCCGGAAGCTCGCGCTCGGCGCGCTCGAGGATCTCCGGTGTCCCGTCGGTCGCATGGTCGTCGACGAGAATGAATTCGAAGTCCTCACGCGCGTTCGCACGAAGACTTCTGAGCGTGTCAGGGGCATAGGTCTGCACGTTGTAGAACGGCACGATGACGGAGAGCTTAACCACGCGGGTGACGCTAGGTCGCCAGGCGGCATTCGTCTTGACCGCAGGTGTACGTCAAGGTGAACGAAGTACGTCGGAACGGTTAACCCGCTGCTCCTGCCAGCCGATTCGCCATTCGTCGACGCGCTGTTAACCCTTTGTTGCTTCTGCGTTGGGCCGTGAATCGGAATCGCTTCCTAGCGTCTCCCACGTGTCCTCACGTATCAAATCCCCCGTGCGAGTAGCCGTGCTCGCCGACTCCGACACCCGGTGGAAATGGGGCGCGCTGACAGCGCAGCGTCTCGTCCCCGACAGCTCGGATTCCTCGGACGCGGGCTCAGCGGATTCAGCGGGTTCCGCGGCTTCAGCAGATTCAGCGGGTTCGGGCCGACGCCTGGACGGCTACCTGCTGCGCGGCCGCGCCACGCCGACCGTCCGGCAGCTGGCCGAGGTCGGGGTGCGCACGGACTCGCTGCGCGAGGTGACGGGGATCGAGTTCGTCCGGTCCATGGAGCGCGAGCGGTACGACGTGATCGTGCTGTCCCTGGTGGGCGGCGGCGTCCAGGCCATGCTGCACGGACTCGCGCACGCCTGGCAGGGCGCCACCCGCCGCCCGGTGATCGTCACCGGCTATGTGGGCGTCGTCTACGAGAAGCTCGCCGACGGCCTGCTGCTGCGGCACGGGGCGGATGTGGTGCTCGCCAACTCCCGCCATGACGCGGACCGGTTCCGCGAGGTGTACACCGGCGTCGGCACCACGGGGGACAGCGTCACCGAATGCGCGCTGCCGTTCCTCGGCGGCGCCCGCTACGACGAGAAGGCCCGGCAGGGGCGCAAGTACCCCGGCGGCACGGTGGTGTTCGCCGTCCAGCCGTCCGTCCCGGACAACCGCGCCGACCGTACGTACCTGCTGCGCCGGGCCGTCGACCACGCCCGCCGCCACCCGGACCGCGAGGTCGTGGTGAAGCTGCGCTCCAAGCCGGGCGAGCACACCACGCACATCGAGGAACTGCCGTACCAGAAGCTGATCGCCAAGTTCGGTGACGGGCTGCCGCCCAACTTCCGCCTCGCGTACGGGAACATGGGCGAGGTCCTGGACACCACCGATCTGCTGGTCACCATCAGCTCCACGGCCGCCCTGGAGTCCCTGCACCGCTCCATCCCGACCGCGATCCTCACCGATCTCGGGATCCGCGAGCCGCTGGGCAACCACCACTTCCTGGGCTCCGGCTGTCTGGCCTCGTGGGACGAGCTGGACGCCGGATACCGGCCCGAGCCCGATCCGGAGTGGCTCGCCCGCCAGGGCGTGGCCGCCGACGGGTCGTACGAGACCGCGTTCGACACCGCCCGGCACAAGGTCTCCGCCCTGGCCGCCGCCGAAACCCTCCCGGCGCTCGCCCCCTACTACACCCGGGCCACCGCGCCCGGCTATCTGCCCCGGATCCTCCAGCGGTACGGCTTCGAGCCGGACGGCCGCCCCCGTCCGGGCGCGGCTTCCGCGGACGAGGCCGAGGTCAGCGGATTGCGGCGGGTCGTACGCAACACCATGCGGGACGCGGCGCGCGGCGCCTACCGGCATGGCGTCCAGCGCGTGGCCCCGGTCATCCGGCGGATGGGGGAGCTGTGAGCGACGCGCGCGCGGCCGCCGGGCCGCAGACGACGGCGATGCCCGCACCTCTGCGCCGCGTGGGCGGAGAAGCGAACAAAGCAGGCGGTGTGACTGCCACTACCGAATCCCCTGAAGGAGCCGCCATGCCCGCATCGAGCCCCCGTGTGCTCGCCGTGATCCCCGCCCGCGGCGGGTCGAAGGGCGTGCCCGCCAAGAACCTCGCCGCCGTCGGGGGTGTGCCGCTGGTCGCCCGTGCCGTCATGGAGTGCCGGGCCTCCCGCCTGGTGACCGACGTGGCCGTGTCCACCGACGACGCGGGCATCGCCGCCGCGGCGCGCGGCGCGGGCGCCGTGGTCGTCCAGCGGCCCACCGACATCGCGGGCGACACCGCCACCAGCGAGGCCGCGGTCATCCACGCGATGGACGCGTACGAGGCGATGCACGGCATCCCCGTGGACGTCGTGCTCCTGGTGCAGTGCACCAGCCCGTTCATCGTCCGCGAGGACATCGACGGGGTGGCCGGCGCGGTCGCCGAGCAGGGCGCGGACAGCGCGCTGACCGTGGCCCCGTTCCACGGCTTCGTCTGGCGCGAGGGCGACGATCCCGAGGCGGATGGCGGCGACGGCGTCAACCACGACAAGTCGTACCGCCCGCGCCGCCAGGACCGCCCCCAGGACTTCCTGGAGACCGGCGCCGCCTACGCCATGGACGCGCGCGGCTTCCGCGAGGCCGGGCACCGCTTCTTCGGCCGCACCGAGCTGGTGCGCACCGACGCCGCCCGGGTGCTGGAGGTCGACGACCCCCACGACCTGGCCCGCGCCCGCGCCCTCGCCCCGCTGCTGGACGCGGAGCGCCCGGGCGCCCTCCCCACCCGCGACGACATCGACGCGGTGGTACTCGACTTCGACGGCACCCAGACCGACGACAGGGTGCTGATCGATTCCGAAGGACGCGAACTCGTCGCCGTGCACCGCGGCGACGGGCTCGGGATCGCCGCACTGCGCCGAGCGGAGCTGGCACTGCTGATCCTGTCCACGGAGAAGAACCCGGTCGTCGCCGCACGGGGCCGCAAACTCCAGGTCCCCGTGCTCCACGGCATCGACCGAAAAGATCTCGCACTGAAGCAGTGGTGCGAGGAGCAGGGCATCGCGCCGGAGCGCGTGCTCTACGTCGGCAACGACGTCAACGACCTCCCGTGCTTCGGCCTCGTCGGCTGGCCCGTGGCGGTCGCAGGTGCGCACGACGTCGTGCGCGGCGCTGCACGTGCGGTCACCTCCACCCCCGGAGGGGACGGCGCGATCCGCGAGATCGCCTCGTGGATTCTCGGAAAGGAACTGTCTTAAGTGAGCTCCAACTCTCGCCTCCGCACCCTCGGCGCGAAGACCGCCGGACCCGGCAACCCGGTCTACGTCACCGGTGAAATCGGCATCAACCACAACGGCGACCTGGAGAACGCGTTCAAGCTGATCGACGCCGCCGCCGACGCCGGCTGTGACGCGGTCAAGTTCCAGAAGCGAACCCCGGAGATCTGCACCCCGCGTGACCAGTGGGACATCGAGCGGGACACCCCCTGGGGCCGGATGACCTACATCGACTACCGCCACCGTGTGGAGTTCGGCGAGGACGAGTACCGCGCCATCTCCGAGCACTGCACCAAGCGCGGCATCGACTGGTTCGCCTCCCCGTGGGACACCGAGGCCGTCGCCTTCCTGGAGAAGTTCGACGTCCCCGCCCACAAGGTGGCCTCCGCCTCGCTGACCGACGACGAGCTGCTGCGCGCCCTGCGGGCGACCGGCCGCACGATCATCCTGTCGACGGGCATGTCCACCCCCAAGCAGATCCGCCACGCGGTGGAGGTGCTCGGCAGCGACAACATCCTGCTGTGCCACGCCACCTCCACGTACCCGGCCAAGGCCGAGGAGCTCAACCTGCGCGTGATCAACACGCTCCAGGCCGAGTACCCCAACGTGCCGATCGGCTACTCCGGCCACGAGACCGGTCTCCAGACCACGCTGGCCGCCGTCGCGCTCGGTGCCGCGTTCGTCGAGCGCCACATCACCCTGGACCGCGCCATGTGGGGCTCGGACCAGGCCGCCTCCGTCGAGCCGCAGGGTCTCGCCCGTCTGGTGCGTGACATCCGCGTGGTCGAGGAGTCGCTGGGCGACGGCGTCAAGAAGGTCTACGAGAGCGAGCTGGGCCCGATGAAGAAGCTGCGCCGGGTCTCCGGTGTGGTCGCCGAGGCCGAGGCCGCCGACCGCGAGCCCGTCGCGGTCTGAGGTCCATCTCCGTGATGCCCCTGGCCGGTCGGACCGGCCCGCGCCCGGAAGCGGCGGGATCCCTCGAATTCTCGGGGGACACCCGCCGCTTCCGGGCCCTGCCCTTGGACGGTGTGATGTCTGTGGACGGTGAGAGGTCTGTGGACGGTGCAACTGTGGACGGTGTGATGTCCGGGAGCGGCGCGAAGAAGTCCGCCACCACCCTCGCCTTCGTCGAAAGCCCGGTGCAGCTCCTCAACGTGCTGGAGTGGGCGTACACGGACGCCCTGCGCGCCCCGGGACCGGAATCCAAGCCGGTCGACCTCACCGTCGTCGTGCTCTCCCCGCACGATCCGATGACCCGCGGCCAGCTGCGCCGGATGGCCGAGCTGGCGCGTGACGAGGGCGTCACGGTGCGCTGGGAGAACGCGCGGGGCGGGGCCGGTGCCCCGCTGAAGACCGTCGGCGGGCTGCGCGGACCGCTGCGCCGGGCCGCCCGGGTGGTGATCGGGGATCCGTTCTCCCGCTACGTCCAGCTGCTGCTGACGCTCACCCGGGCCAAGGACCTGGTCGTGGTGGACGACGGCACGGCCACCATGGAGTTCATCTCCCAGCTGGCCAACGGGGAGCGCCTGGTGCGCTGGCACCGGCGCGGCAACAGCCGCGGGGTGGTCGACATGGCGTTCGCGCCGGTCTCCGCCACCGCGCGCCGCAGGCTCACCCCGGGCCGGAAGCGCCGGGTCGAGGTGTTCAGCTCGATGCCCGTCGAACCGCCCCCCGGGGTCACCGTCACCGCGAACGACTTCTCCTGGACCCGGGCCCGCTTCGGCCCGCCCCGGCTCACCCGCGGCACCGACCTGGTCGGCACCTCGCTGGTGGAGACCGGCGTGGTCGACCTGGAGCGCTATCTGGAGGCGGTCGCCGGGCTGGCCGAGGCCCACGGCGCGACCCGCTACTTCGCCCACCGCCGGGAGAGCGCCGAGAAGCTCAGCCGGGTCTCGCACGAGGTGGGTCTGGAGATCGTACGGCCCGACCTGCCGCTGGAGCTGATAGCGCGCCGCGGCCCGATCGGGCACACCATCGTGAGCTTCCCGTCCACCGTGGTGCACACCCTGCCGCTCGCGCTCGCGGGCACCGAGGTGAAGGTCGCCGTGTACGACGTCGACCCCGCCTGGCTGACCAGCGACGCGTCCCCGCGCGCCCAGGGGTTCCTGTCGGGCGTCACCGACACCGCCCGGGACGTCCAGCGGCCCGGCACCGTGCCGTCCACCGCGGCCCCCGACACCCCGCTGGCCATGTCGTAAGGACAGGGGGCCTGACGCCAGGGGGTACGCCATGTGGCGCTTCTCACGAAACGATCACACGCTCGCCGAGAAGCAAAGTTTTATACCCCCTGACTAGGGAGATCATGCACCGGCAGGGGTGCTTTTCCGCCCCGAACGGGTTGAAGTTTTGTTGATCGACATTCGCTCCACCCCAAGGTCGTTCTACGCTTCATTGGGTGAAGCAATTGATGTCCCTCGACGAGACCGATGCCACACCTTCCGCCGACGCGGCACTGCCCGGCGCGCTCCCCGATGAGCTGCGCGCCGAACTGATCGCCTTCCGGCGGGACTTGCACATGCACCCCGAGCTGGGCAACTGCGAGTTCCGCACCACCGCCGCCCTCAAGGCGCGGCTGGAGAAGGCGGGCCTTCAGCCCCGCGTCCTGCCCAGTGGCACCGGCCTCATCTGTGACATCGGCCCCTGGGACGGGGTGACGCCCGCCCTGGCCCTGCGCGGCGACATCGACGCCCTGCCCATCCCGGACACCAAGACCGTCCCGTACCGCTCGACCGTCGCCGACCGCGCCCACGCCTGCGGCCATGACGTCCACACCACCGTGGTCCTCGGCGCCGGTCTGGTCCTCGCCGAGCTGGCCCGCGAGGGCCGGCTGCGGCGCCCGGTGCGGCTGCTGTTCCAGCCCGCCGAGGAGGTCCTGCCGGGCGGTGCCGCCGACGCGATCGACGCCGGTGTCCTGGACGGCGTCGGGCGGATCCTCGCCCTGCACTGCGACCCCAAGGTCGAGGTCGGCCGGATCGGGCTGCGCACCGGCCCCATCACCTCCGCCTGCGACCGGCTGGAGGTCTCCCTCGACGGGCCCGGCGGCCACACCGCCCGCCCCCACCTCACCACCGACCTGGTCACCGCGACCGCCAAGGTGATCACCGAGGTGCCCGCGCTGCTGGCCCGCCGGGTCGACGCCCGCTCCGGCCTCGCCGTCACCTGGGGCCGGGTCGAGTCCGGCCACGCGTGCAACGTCATCCCGCAGCACGCCGAGCTGTCCGCCACGGTCCGCTGCCTGGACCTGCCCGCCTGGTATGCCGCCCCCGACCTGGTGCACGCCGCGATCGACGAGATCGCCACCCTCCACCGCGCCAAGTCGGAGATCAACTACGTCCGCGGGGTCCCGCCGGTGGTCAACGAGGAGACGTCCACCGAGCTGCTGCGCGACGCGATGGTGGCCCGCCGCGGTTCGTACGCGGTCGAGGACACCGAACAGAGCCTCGGCGGCGAGGACTTCTCCTGGTACCTGGAGAAGGTGCCCGGCGCGATGGCCCGGCTGGGCGTGCGCAGGGTCGGCGACACCACCCGGCGCGACCTGCACGCGGGCGACTTCGACGTGGACGAGGGCGCTATCGCGGTGGGCGTCGAGCTGTTCACCGCCGCGGCGTTGCTCGACCGAAACGTCCTGTAGATCCAGTCTTCACGAGAGGTTCGCGACGATCCGATAACGGCTTCGGAGCGAGCCTTTATCTGGGATCTACGCGCGTTACGATGCGGCGGAGCCAGCGCCGCACAGAGGCGCTTCGAGATTCAGAGGGGACCCTCGTGCGCCGGGTATCCACGATAGCTGTCGCGGGCATCGCCACCGCGGCTCTCGCCATGTCCGTCACCGCCTGCGGCAGCAGCTCCGAAGAGGGGAGCAAGGCCGCCGGCGTCGGCCTCGCCTATGACGTCGGCGGCCGCGGCGACCACTCCTTCAACGACTCCGCGGCCAAGGGCTACGACCGCGCCCGGAAGGACTTCAAGGTCAAGGGCAAGGAGCTGACCGCGAAGGACGGCGACACCGACGCCGACCGCTACGACAAGCTCTCCAGCCTCGCCGAGGCGGGTTACAACCCGGTCGTCGGCGTCGGCTACGCGTGGACCCCCTCGCTGGCCAAGGCCGCCAAGAAGTACCCCGACACGGACTTCGGGATCGTCGACTCCGTCGTCGACTCCAAGAACGTCGCCAGCCTGGTCTCCGCCGAGCACGAGGGCTCGTACCTCGCCGGGGTGGCCGCTGGGCTCAAGACCAAGTCGAACAAGGTCGGCTTCATCGGCGGCACCGACAGCGCGCTGATCAAGAAGTTCGCGGGCGGCTTCCAGCAGGGCCTGAAGGACACCAACCCCAAGGCGTCCCTCGACGTCCAGTGGGTGCAGGTCGGCTCGCCCAAGGGCTTCGGCATGCCGGACCGCGGCAAGGACATCGCCGAGGGCATGCTTTCCAACAAGGTCGACGTGATCTTCTCCGCGGCCGGCGGCTCCGGCGCGGGCGCGATCGAGGCGACCGGCAAGAAGAAGGGCACCTGGTCGATCGGCGTCGACGGCGACCAGTACTACGACAAGGGCCTGGCCCCGTACAAGAACGCCATACTGACCTCCATGGTCAAGAACGTGGACGGCTCGGTCTACGACTTCATCAAGAGCGTCGTCAAGACGAAGAAGTCCGAACACGGCGTGCAGTCCTACGACCTCAAGCGCGGCGGCGTCGGCCTCTCGTACTCCGGCGGCTTCATCGACGACATCAAGCCGAAGATCGAGACGGCGAAGAAGAAGATCATCGACGGCAAGATCAAGGTCGCGGACACCTACAAGTAACCGGTCCCCGTCACCGGCCGGACTCAACGGGCCTGGTCACCGACGGACCTGGGGGGCGTGCCCTTGGGCGCGCCCCCTTCACTACACGCTCTCGCCCCTCAGGAGTGCGCCATCAAAGCCGCCAGCCCACCCAAGGGCGCCCCCGCAGGTGACGTCGGAGACGTTGCCGTCCAACTCCGCGGAATCACCAAGCGGTTCCCCGGAGTCGTCGCCAACCACGACATCGACATCACCGTGCGACGCGGCACCGTGCACGCCCTCGTGGGCGAGAACGGCGCGGGCAAGTCCACCCTGATGAAGATCCTTTACGGGATGCAGCGCCCCGACGAGGGCACCATCGAGCTCGACGGCGCACCGGTCGAACTGCACTCCCCGGCGGACGCCATATCCCGCGGGGTGGGCATGGTGCACCAGCACTTCATGCTCGCCGACAACTTCACCGTGCTGGAGAACGTCGTCCTCGGCGCGGAGAAGCTGCACGGCATCGGCGGCAAGGCGCGCGCCCGCATCAAGGAGATCTCCGACGCCTACGGGCTGGGCGTCCGCCCCGACGTCATGGTCGAGGACCTGGGCGTGGCGGACCGCCAGCGCGTGGAGATCCTCAAGGTCCTCTACCGCGGCGCCCGCACCCTCATCCTCGACGAGCCCACCGCGGTCCTCGTCCCGCAGGAGGTCGACGCGCTCTTCGCCAACCTCCGCGACCTCAAGGCCGAGGGCCTGACCGTCCTGTTCATTTCGCACAAGCTGGGCGAAGTCCTCGCCGTGGCCGACGACATCACCGTCATCCGGCGCGGTACGACGGTGGCCTCGGTCGTCCCCTCCGAGACCGACCCGCGGCGGCTCGCCGAGCTGATGGTCGGCAGCGAACTGCCCTCGCCGGAGACCCGCGAATCCACCGTCACCGACACCGGGATGCTGACCCTCGACGGGGTGCGGCTCACCGCGACCGACGTGGACGGCGTCGAGCGGGCCGTCCTGGACGACATCGGCTTGCGCATCCGCAAGGGCGAAGTCCTCGGCATCGCCGGGGTCGAGGGCAACGGCCAGGCCGAACTGGTCGAGGCCATCATGGGCATGCGCGACCCCGACGCGGGCACCATCACCCTCGACGGCGCCGACATCTCCCACGCGCCCACCCGCAAGCGGCGTGAGGACGGCATCGGTTACATCCCCGAGGACCGCCACCGGCACGGCCTGCTGCTGGAGGCCCCGCTGTGGGAGAACCGCATCCTCGGCCATGTCACCGAGCCGCCCAACAGCAAGGGCGGACTGCTCAACCCGGCCGCCGCCCGCCGTGACACCGAGCGCATCGTCGCCACGTACGACGTCCGCACCCCTGGAATCGAGGTCACCGCGGCCTCGCTGTCCGGCGGCAACCAGCAGAAGCTGATCGTCGGCCGCGAGATGAGCCACCACCCCAAGCTGCTCATCGCCGCGCATCCGACGCGCGGCGTGGACGTCGGCGCGCAGGCGCAGATCTGGGACCAGATCCGCACCGCGCGCCGCGAGGGCCTGGCCGTGCTGCTGATCTCGGCCGACCTGGACGAGCTGATCGGCCTGTCCGACACCCTGCGGGTCATGTACCGGGGCCGCCTGGTCGCCGACGCCGACCCCGCCACGATCACCCCGGAGGAGCTGGGCTCGGCCATGACCGGCGCGGCGTCCGGCCACCTGGAACACCCCGCCGAGGACGCTGCCGAGGCCGATGAGGCCGAGGTCACGACCGGGGGAGAGGACCGATGAAGAAGTTCGACAAGGAGCGGGTGCTCCTCGCGGTCGCGGCCCCGCTGCTCGCGCTCGTCGCTGCGTTCCTCCTGACCGCCCTGGTGCTGGCCGCCACCGGCAAGGCGCCGTTCAACGCCTTCGGCATCATGTTCGACTACGGCGTCAAGGCGGACAGCCAGGTCTACATCCTCAACAAGGCGACGACGTACTACCTGGCGGGTCTCGCGGTGGCCATCGGCTTCCGGATGAACCTGTTCAACATCGGCGTCGACGGCCAGTACCGGCTCGCCGCCTTCTTCGCCGCCGTCGTCGGCGGGGCGCTCGAGCTGCCGGGCCTGGTGCAGATCCCGCTGATCATCCTCGTCGCCATGCTGGTCGGCGCGATGTGGGCGTCCATCGCCGGACTGCTCAAGGTCTACCGCGGTGTCAGCGAGGTGATCAGCACCATCATGCTGAACTCCCTCTCGGGCATCCTCATCAGCTATCTGCTGGTGGACGGCCGCCTGGCCGACCTCGACAAGCAGACCAACATCGTCGCCACCGACCCGCTGCCCTCCTCCAGCCACTTCTTCACCATCCCGGCCGGCGGCGACCTCGACCCCGTCTTCGGCTTCATCGTCGTCGCCGCGCTCGCCGGCGTCGGCTTCTGGTTCCTCCTCGGCCGCACCCGCTTCGGCTTCGACCTGCGCGCGGTGGGCCGCTCCGAGTCCGCCGCCCAGGCCAGCGGCGTCGACGTCAAGCGCATGGTGCTCACCAGCATGCTGCTCTCCGGCGGGATGGCCGGGCTCATCGGCATGCCGACCCTGCTCAACGACACCCACCAGTTCACCTCCGACTTCCCGGCCGGTATCGGCTTCACCGGTATCGCCATCGCCCTCCTCGGCCGTAACAACCCGGTCGGCATCGCGCTGGCCGCGGTGCTGTGGGGCTTCCTGGAGCGCGGCGCCAACCGGCTGGAGTTCGAGGGCTACGACAAGGAGATCGTCGGCGTCATGCAGGGCGTGATCGTCCTGTGCGTCGTCATCGCGTACGAACTGGTGCGCCGCTACGGCCTCAAGCGCCAGCAGCAGCGGGTCGGCGCGGAACTCGCCGCCCAGGCTCGCAAGAGCGAGAAGAAGAAGGAGGTGGCGGTATGAGCGCCACGGCTACCGCCACCAAGAGCACCGCACCCGGGAAGGCCCCGAAGCGAGGGCCCCGGATGTCCGTCGCCACGGTGCTGCTGATCATCGCCGGGACGCTGGTCGCGCTGTCCGTGCTGCGCGCCCTCGCCGGTGGCGGCCAGCAGTCCGCCTTCGAGAACATCACCTCCTCCGGCCAGATCGGCGCCGCCCTCTCCATGGCCGTGCCCATCGGGCTCGCCGGGCTCGGCGGGCTGTGGGCCGAGCGGGCGGGCGTCGTCAACATCGGCCTCGAAGGCATGATGATCCTCGGCACCTTCTTCGGTGCCTGGGCGGGCTACCAGACCAACCCCTGGGTGGGCGTCCTCGCCGGGGTCCTCGGCGGCGCGGTCGGCGGTCTGGTGCACGCCATCGCCACCGTCACCTTCGGCGTGGACCACATCATCTCCGGTGTCGCGATCAACATCCTCGCGCTCGGCGCCACCACCTACCTGGCCAAGCGCTGGTTCGAGCCGCTGTCCGACATCGGCGGCAGCCCCAAGCAGTCCCCGCAGGTCGACGACATCGCGTCGTTCACCGTGCCGGGCCTGTCCGACGGGCTGGCCACCGTCGAGAACCACCACTGGTTCCTGGTCTCCGACCTCGCGGGCCTGCTCGGCGGCCTGGTCACCGACATCTCCGCGCTGACCATCGTCTCGATCCTGCTCTTCGCGGGCACCTTCTTCGTGCTGTGGAAGACCTCGTTCGGGCTGCGGCTGCGGTCCTGCGGCGAGAACCCCACTGCCGCCGAATCCCTCGGCGTCAACGTCTACCTCTACAAGTACGCGGCCGTCGTCATCTCCGGTGGCCTCGCCGGACTCGGCGGTGTCTTCCTCGCCCTGGTCCGCTCCCACATCTACAACGAGGGCCAGACCGGCGGCCGCGGCTACATCGGCCTCGCCGCCATGCTCTTCGGCAACTGGCGGCCCGGCGGCCTCGCCATGGGCGCGGGCCTCTTCGGCTACTCCGACGCCCTCCAGCTGCGCAACGGCGGTGCCACCGTCCACGCGCTGCTGCTCCTGGTGGCCCTCGGACTCGCCCTCCTGGCGGGCTGGCGGCTCTACCGTAAGAGGTACGTCGCGGGTGCGGTGTGCGGCGGCGCGGCCCTCGTCCTGGTGCTGTGGTACGCCCTGACGGACACCGTGGCCAACGACCTGGTCCCGGCGACCCCGTACATCGTCACCCTGCTGGTCATGGGGCTCGCCGCCCAGCGGCTGCGGATGCCCAAGGCCAACAACAAGCCCTACCGGAAGGGACAGGGCACATGACCACATCTGTCGCAGCGGCTCCCGACTGGGAGGCGCTGCGCGCGGCGGCCCGGGACGCGATGTCCCGGGCGTACGCCCCCTACTCCCGCTTCCCCGTGGGCGCCGCCGCCCTCGTCGACGACGGCCGCACGGTCAGCGGCTGCAACGTGGAGAACGCGGCGTACGGCGTCGCGCTGTGTGCCGAGTGCGGCCTGATCTCCGCCCTCTTCGCCACCGGCGGCGGCCGCCTCACCGCCTTCACCTGCTGCGACCGCGACGGGGCGGTTCTGATGCCGTGCGGCCGCTGCCGCCAGCTGCTGTGGGAGCACGGCGGCCCCGAGCTCCAGATGGACACGGCGTCCGGCATCCGCCCGCTCGCCGAACTCCTCCCGGACGCGTTCGGCCCGGCCGATCTGGCCCGCATCAGCGCCCACGGCTGACCGCACCTCGTACGAAAGGCCCTTCCGCCCATGGACGCCATCTCCGTCATCCGAGCCAAGCGCGACGGCGGCCGCCTGAGCGACGCCCAGATCGACTGGATCATCGACGCCTATACGCGCGGCGAGGTCGCCCACGAGCAGATGTCCGCCCTCGCGATGGCGATCTTCCTGACCGGCATGGACCGCGCGGAGATCGCCCGCTGGACCGCCGCGATGATCGCCTCCGGTGAGCGGATGGACTTCTCCTCGCTGCCCCGCCCGACCGCCGACAAGCACTCCACGGGCGGCGTCGGCGACAAGATCACCCTCCCGCTGGCGCCCCTGGTCGCCGCCTGCGGCGCCGCCGTACCGCAGCTCTCCGGCCGGGGCCTCGGCCACACCGGCGGCACCCTCGACAAGCTGGAGTCCATCCCCGGCTGGCGGGCCTCGCTCTCCAACGACGACATGCTCGACGTGCTGCGCTCCGTGGGCTCCGTCATCTGCGCGGCGGGCGACGGCCTCGCGCCCGCCGACAAGAAGCTCTACGCCCTCCGCGACGTCACCGGCACGGTCGAATCGATCCCGCTCATCGCCTCCTCGATCATGTCCAAGAAGATCGCCGAGGGCACCGGCTCGCTGGTCCTGGACGTCAAGGTCGGCTCCGGCGCCTTCATGAAGGACATCGACGCCGCCCGCGAACTGGCCACCACCATGGTCGGCCTCGGCACCGACCACGGCGTCCGCACCACCGCCCTGCTCACCGACATGGCCACCCCGCTCGGGCTGACCGCGGGCAACGCGCTCGAAGTCCGCGAATCCGTCGAGGTCCTGGCGGGCGGCGGCCCCGCCGACGTCGTCGAACTCACCCTCGCCCTGGCCCGCGAGATGCTCGACGCGGCCGGGCTCCCCGACGCCGACCCCGCCAAGGCGCTCGCCGACGGCACCGCCATGGACCACTGGCGGCGCATGATCACCGCCCAGGGCGGCGACGCTGACGCGTCGTTGCCGGTGGCCCGCGAACAGCACATTGTCACCGCGGAGTCGACCGGCGTCCTCACCCGCCTCGACGCCTACGCGGTGGGCGTCGCCGCCTGGCGGCTGGGCGCCGGGCGCGCCCGCAAGGAGGACCCCGTGCAGGCGGGCGCGGGCATCGAGATCCACGCCAAGCCGGGCGACCAGGTCACCGCCGGACAGCCCCTGCTGACCCTCCACACGGATACCCCGGCGGCGTTCACGTACGCGCTGGAGGCCCTGGACGGCGCCACTGATTACGCCCCGGAGGGCACCGCGTTCACGTCGAAGCCGATCGTGCTGGAGCGCATCGCCTGACGCG
>NZ_GG657754.1:6105472-6109795 GCF_000158915.1 Streptomyces himastatinicus ATCC 53653
CTCCCGCTCCGGTGAAACCGTCGGCACGCTGACGGCCGACGCCCTGCGGAGCGCCCACGCCGCCCTGCACGCCCTGGACCTGGCCGCCGAGGACCTCGCCCGGGGCGCCGACGGCGCCGACGACCGGTACGCCCACGCGCTGGACGCCGCCACGCGGCTGGACGCCTGGGATGCCGACCGGCGCGTCGACATGGCCTTGGAGGCGCTGCACGCGTGCACCGACCGGACCCGTGAGCTGTCCACCCTGTCGGTGGGGCAGCGCTACCGGGTGCGGCTGGCCTGTCTGCTGGGCGCCTGGCACGACATCCTGCTGCTCGACGAGCCGAGCAACCACCTCGACGCCGACGGCCTGGCCTTCCTCACCGACCGCCTGCGCGGCCACGGCGGGGGCGTCGCCCTGGTCAGCCATGACCGCGCCCTGCTGCGCGACGTCGCGCGGGAGTTCCTCGACCTGGACCCCACCCAGGACGGGCGCCCCCGCGCGTACGCCGGTGGCTACGAGGCGTGGCAGGACGGCCGCCGCCGGGACCGGGAGCGGTGGATCCAGGACTACGAGGAACAGCAGGCGGAACACCGCAGGCTGACCGTCGCCGTCGATCAGGCCCGCGATCGGCTCAGCACCGGCTGGCGCCCCGCGAAGGGCACCGGCAAGCACCAGCGCCAGTCCCGGGCACCGGGCGTGGTGCAGGCGCTCAACCGCGAGCGGGAGGCGCTGGAGGCCCACCGCATCACCGTGCCCGAGCCGCCGCTGTCGCTGCGGTGGCCCGCACTGGCCACCCGCCCCGGCTCGGCGCTGGTCCGCGTGCGGGATGTGACGGTCGCCGGGCGGCTCACCGGCCCGGTCACCCTCGACGTCGACGGCGGGGACCGGCTGCTCATCACGGGCGAGAACGGGTCCGGAAAGTCCACCCTGCTGTCGGTGCTCGCCGACGCCCTCATCCCGACGAGCGGCACGGTGCACCACCTCGCCGGTGCGCGGGTGGCCATGGTCGCCCAGGAAGTCCCGTCCTGGCCGGGGGAGTTCACCGCCCGGCAGGTGTACGAACAGCATGTGGGGCGGCTGACCGTCCGCGGCGCGGTGCCCGAGCGCGACCTCGTACCGCTGGGCGCGACCGGCCTGCTGGACCGCGAGGCGATGCGCACCCCGGTCGCCCGTATGTCCCTGGGTCAGCAGCGGCGTCTCGACCTGGCCCTGCGCCTGGCCACCCGCCCCCACCTGATCATCTTCGACGAGCCCACCAACCACCTCTCGTCCATGCTCGTCGACGAACTGACCACGGCGCTGCTCGGCACACCGGCCGCCGTCATCGTCGCCACCCACGACCGCCAGCTCCTGGCCGACCTGGCGCCCTGGCCGCGCCTGCACCTCACACGGGGCTGAATCGATGGGCGGCAGTGGTGTCCGGTCATTACGCTGACCCGCATGCCGCCCACCGACCGACTGCTCGCCTTCGCGGCCATGTCGTTCCTGCTGATCGTCGTCCCCGGCCCCAGCGTGCTGTTCGTGATCGGACGCGCGCTGGCGCAGGGCCGCCGCGCCGCCCTGACCTCGGTCCTCGGCAACACCCTCGGCGCGTACACCCTCGTCGTGGCCGTGGCGCTCGGGGTCGGGACGCTCGTGGAGCGCTCGGTCCTCGTCTTCACGGCGCTCAAGCTGGCGGGGGCGGCGTACCTGGTGTACCTCGGCGTGAAGGCCATACGGCAGCGCCGCTCCCTCCCCGCCGCCCTCACCGGCGGCGGCCCCGCCGACCACGGCAGCCTGCGCACCCTGGGCGAGGGGTTCGCCGTCGGCGTGGCGAACCCCAAGACCATCGTCTTCTTCGCCGCCGTCCTCCCGCAGTTCGTGGACCGCGGCGACGGCCATGTCGCGCTCCAGATGCTGCTGCTCGGCCTGGTCTTCAACGCCATCGCCCTCGCCTCCGACAGCATTTGGGGTCTCGCCGCCGCCACCGCCCGGGGCTGGTTCACCCGCTCTCCCGGGCGCCTCGCCCTGGTCGGCGGCGCGGGCGGCCTCACGATGATCGGCCTCGGCGTCACGGTCGCCGCGACGGGCCGCAAGGACTAGCCCTCGCTTTCGACGGCCTCCACCGCGGCGGGGACGAGCACGACCTCCTGCGGGGTCCAGCAGTCCGAACGCTCGGTGGCCACCTCGGCGGCGCACCCCCGGCACACGAGGTTCGGGCCGTCGCAGCCGTCCAGGCCGCAGCAGCCGTTCCGCCGTCCGCGCAGCGAGGTCAGTTCGGTGCCGCGCACATCGGCCCGGGCCAGGACGATGCCGGTCAGCCCCGCGCGCCGGAGGCCCAGGGCCGCCCCCGCGAACCGTGGCCGGAAGACGCGCTCCCCGGCCTCCGGCGGATCGTAGGCGAAGGTGCCCGGACGCATCCGCGGCGGGCACTCCTCGCCCTTCGCCAGCTCGTACGGCGCCGGGGCGCTGTCCGCGTCGGGCAGCGGCACCTCTCGTACGGGCGCGGTGACTTCGCCGTGGCAGCGGCGGCAGCGGAAGACGACCATGCGCGCCATTGTCCGCGTTGCTCGCCCCAGCAGTCCCCGCGGAACCTCATACGCCCCTACGTCACCACCACCGGCGTTTCGGCCACCCCCGGCCGTGCCGGAAGCCTTGCGGCGGGCGACCAGGCGTTCGATGGCCCCGCATTCCCGGGCCGCCGCTTCGTCCGGAATCGCGCGCGTTCGATTGCCCCCCTGCCTCGTTGAGCCTGGCATCGCCGGACCACCCAGGTGCGGCGGCGACCCGAGGAGGGACCCAGGTGACCGTGACCGACACCTCGACCGAACGCTCCGCAGCGCCACCTCCTCCACCACCGGCGGTCATCAGCTTCGAGGGGAAGCACGGCAAGAACCCGCTGGAAGAGGCGAGTTTCGCCACGATGTGCTCGCGGCTTCCCGCGGTGCTGACGAAGACCGCGCGCATGGCCTGGGCCGTCGACCGCGCCGCGGTCGTCCTGCTCCTCGCCTGTCAGATCCTCACCGGCGCCGCGGCCGCCTGCGTGCTCGGGTTCACCGCGCGGGCCATGACGCACATCCTCGGCGCGGGCACCGTCTCGATGCGCCTGCACACCGCGCTGCCCGCCCTCGTCGTCGTGGCCGTGGCCGCCGCGGCGGGCCGGATCAGCGGTGCGCTGTCCTCGTACGCCGACGGGCGGATCACCCCGCGCCTGATGTCCGAGGCGGACACCGCCCTCGTCTCCGCCGTGTGCCGGGTCGAGGCATCCGCGTACGGGGAGCCGGGGTTCGCCGACCGCCAGGAGGCCGCCGAGGTCGGCGTCACCCGCACCCGGCTGATGGTCCAGGACGCGCAGCGCTTCATGGCCGCCCTGGTCCGGATGATCGCCGCCAGCGGTGTCATCACCGTGTTGCACTGGCTGATGCTCCCGCTGCTCCTGCTCGCCGTGCTGCCCGCGGGGCTCGGCGCCGTACTGTCCGCCCGCGTCGACTACGAGACCCACTACGCCAACATCGGCGACCGCAACGTCCGCGGCATGATGCGCTGGTGGGCCACGTACTCCCGGTACGGCGACGAGGTGCGCGCCAACGGCATGACCGGCTATCTCGTCTACTGGTACCGGGCCCTGTCCGAGCGCATCGACCAGCGCACCCTGACCGCCGCGCCCCGCATGCTCCGCATCACGCTCGCGACCTCCGCCCTCGGCGGTCTGTTCCTCCTCGGCACCTGGGCCGCCCTCGCCTGGCTGGCCACCACCGGCCGGGTCGCCCTGCCCGTCGCGGCCACCGCGGTCGTCGCCGTCCAGGCCACGCTCGCCGCGCTCTCCCAGCTCGTGATCCACGGCGCCGCGATGTTCCACACCTCGCTCTACCTCGCCGACATGCGGTCGTTCCTCGACATGGCCGCCGACCGCGCCCCCAAGCGCGGGGAGGCGACCATCCCGGAGCGGGTGGACGAGATCCGCCTCGACGAAGTCGTCTACCACTACCCGGGCAAGGCCGAGCCCGCGGTCGACGGCGTCTCCCTCACCCTGCGGCGCGGTGAGATCCTCGCCGTCGTGGGCGAGAACGGCTCGGGCAAGTCCACCCTGACCAAGCTCCTCACCGGAATCCTCCTCCCCGACAAGGGCCACGTGCGGTGGGACGACACCGATCTGGTCCACGCCGACTCCGACGCGGTGTGGGCGCGGACCGCCCTCGTCCCGCAGAACTTCGCCTGCTGGCCCCTGCGCGCCCGCGAGAACATCACCCTCGGCCAGCCCAAGACCTACGACGACGTCCCGGTGTGGGAGGCCGTCGACGCCGTCGGCATGCGGGAGGCCGTCGAGAAGCTGCCCCGGCAGCTCGACACCCTGCTCGCCC
>NZ_GG657754.1:6109964-6114074 GCF_000158915.1 Streptomyces himastatinicus ATCC 53653
CATGACGATCGTGGTGACCCACCAGCTGGAGAACACCCGCCTCGCGGACCGCATCATCGTCATGCGGAACGGCCGCATCATCGAACAGGGCGGGTACGACGAACTCGTCCACGCGGGCGGGCTCTTCGCCGAGCTGGTCGCCCTGGCCAAGGACCGGTAGGCCCGACGCCACTGAACCGCGGGAACAGCGAAGGCCCAGGTCGCGGACCTGGGCCTGGTGGCGTCGGCGGCGCCGCTGGGGCTAGCCCCACTTGCCGCTGCCGACAGGGTCGACCTTGATGGCAGGGCCGGAGCCGTCGGAGACGGGGACGTTGATGCTGACCGGCAGGGAGCTGGAGTGCGTCTCATTGGGCGGGGTGACGATGAGCTTGGTGAAGGTCACGCCGGAGCCGCCCGAGTCGTTGCTCGGGTAGTAGAGGGCGAACCCGGTCTCCTCGCCGGGCTTGATGCTGGTCTTCGGTGCGTCGAGGTCGCTCCGCTCGGCGCTGACGGTGCCGTCCTTGCCCTTGAGGTCCGCGCCCGGGAAGCCCTGGAGGGTGCAGGTGGCCGACCCGTTGTTCTTCAGGCTGATGTTGAGGATGCCTTCGCCCATCCCGTGGGAGGTCCTGAAACCGAGCTGCGAGGTCTTGCAGGCACCGGAACCACCAGCGCTGCCCGCCTTGGAGCCGATGGAGTCGCCACTGGAGGAGCCGGAGCCCGAGGAACTGGACGAAGCGGCGGAGGAGGTGTCTCCCTGGGCATTCGCGTTGCCCTGGCACGCGGTCAGCCCGAGCGCGGCGGTGGCGACCACCGCGGCGGTGGCGACCTTGCGGGCGTTGCGGATGGAGATGCGGAGCGACATGGTGTCCCCTTGTAGGTATGGGCGTCGTTCCCGTTCGTTCGGGGCCGTGACAAAAAGACTGCCGGGCGGCGCTGCTGATCTGCTGCCACCTCACTAACGCGCCGCTAATGCTCCAGTGGCGTCCCTCGGCTCACCGCGACACGGTGGCGAGGACGTCCTGCCCCAGCCGCTGGACGACATCCGTGGCGAGCCGGTGCCGGACCAGCTTGCCGTCCCGGGTGGAGCGGACCAGGCCCGCGTCGCGCAGGGTCCGCAGCGTGCGGGAGACCTGCGGTTCGCTGGAGCCCAGCCGGGTGGCCAGCTCCGAGGTGGTGATGGGCTCGCCGGCTCGGTGCGATGCCGTGGCGGCCGGGCTGCACCCCGCTGCGGCACCTGTCGGCGTACGAGGACTTCCTGCTGGAGCAGTGGCGGCAGGACACCTTCGGGGACTACTACCGCACCCCGGCGATCTACGGACGGGGCTTCTACGAACGCTTCCCGGACGCGCCGAGCCTGCACATGGGCAGCTGGTACGACCGTTCCTCGAGACTGAGCGGGACTGAATCCTGTGTCCAGGACTGTTGCTCAGCCGCGTGCTCCGAACGGTGTTGGGCACGCTGGTCGCCCGCTTTCGCTCCGCTGCCGGGCGGCACGGCTCTTGTCCGTGGTCCGGGATGGCGGGGGCGGGGTTCCTCACGCCGTCGGGTGTCCGGTCGGGCCTGGGCGGTCCGATGCCCCGCACGATCGCTCTGGTCGTCGTGGGGCGGTGTCGTCCGTCGCCGGATCGGGTGTCCGAGGGCGCGTCGCCCGATCGCGATGCTGGCGGCATCGTGCCGGGAAACCTTGCGGTTGCTGGTGGTGAGGGGCTGCTGCCAGTGCTGGGCGCCCCAGCGGGAGGTATAGGCCGGGTCTACCGCGACGATCGCGATGTTCTGCTCGGCGGCCATGGCCACCAGCCGTGCCTTCAGCTTCGTGGTGGGGAAGCGGGAGATCAGGCGGCGGAAGCGTTTGTTGCGGCCGTGCTTCTCCCGGCATCGGCCGTCGGTGAAGTCCAGGTCCTCGATGGCGATCGCCCCTGCCCCGGTGGCGCGGGTGTGGTGCAGCAGCCTGGTGAGCGCGTGCCGGATCTGGGCGTCCCGGTGCTGGGCGCTGCCCGCCAGGTCGTAGAAGAAGCGGCGGGGTTCACCGACCGGGTTGCCGTGCCGGTCCAGGCGCCAAGCGGCCAGGTGGTCGTCGTTCATGTCGACGGCGACCACACCCCGGGCGAGCGCTGCTTCCAGCGGCAGGACGGGGACGGGGGCACGCTGCCAGGAGGCGGTCACATACCAGCGGCCCCGGGGCACATCGTGGTGGATGCGATAGGCCACCGCCCGGTTGCTCGCGATCCGGTCCAGGCACTCCTCACGCCGGTGGTGGAACGCCACAGTCGCGTCCAGCACGTACCGGTCGTGCGGTGCGTTGGCCAGACGGGCCAACGTGGCGGGGAGTCTGATCGAGAGCTGTCCGGTGGCGGTGATGCGAATGGTTTCGTTGCCCAGGGGTTTACCGGACTCCCCGTCGGCGGCCAGGAACATCCGCGCCGCCCTCCACCGCTCCCGCCACACCTGCTCACTCAGTCCGGCCTGATCCAGGTGGTGCCGCAGGCGCGCGAGTTTCTTCCCGCCGCGCACCACCCGCACGCGGCCCGTCGCCCAGGCCTCCGCCAGCCTGGCCAGCCGGGCTCGCAGCGCGTGCAGGCGCCGGGATTTGGCGTGCCACTCGGTCCGCGAACCGTAGCCGCGCGGCAGTCCTTCCCGCTTGTCCGCCTTCACGGCCAGCGGACGGGCCAGGCGCGCCTGGATCGATGCGATCTGCTTGCGCAGCCACGCCATCTCGGCTCTCTGCCCGCGCCGGGCCAAGGCCCACTGATCGTGGGTGGCCTTGGTGATACTGCCCGCCCACCGCGCCGATGAGGTCCCGGTCAGCTCCCGCTTCCGCACGGCCCAGGTCTTGCTGCCGTGCTCCAGGCCCTGTTGGGATCGCACCGCGAGATCACCCGCGGCCAGAGTGCCGAGGAACAGGCCGACCTCGGCCAGTACCGCCGCATCGGTCTCCGACACGCGTAGCCGGGCCCGGACTGCTACCCCCGAAGGGCCGGGCACCACGAATGACGCCGCCACCTCCCGCACCTCGCTCAAACCCGTCACCCCCAACCGGCATCGAAGTCCCTCTCGTCCTGTTTCAACGATCCTCACTCACAAAGGTCACGCATTCGACAGACAAACACTCGTTCCGCATGAATCCAGGCCCGCGCACACATCCCGGCCGCCCAGGTACCAGCGCTCACTCATACCTGCAATAACGCACTTGTACACGGTCAAGCGCCAGCGGTTCCGAACCCCTACGTCCGCTCCACCATCGAGAACTTCACCGCCCTGCTGAGGCTGAAGTCGGCCCCGTCCCACCTGGTCATGGGCCCGTGGACGCACGGCCACCGCTGCGAGACGTTCGCCGGAGACGTGGACTTCGGCCCGGGGGCGACCCTGGACGGCAACCTCGCCCCGTCGTACCTGGAGTTCCGCCGCCGCTGGTTCGACCGGGCGCTGGGTCGTGGGCCCGAGGACGACCTCCCCGTCGTCCAGTACTTCCTGATGGGCGGCGGCGACGGCCGACGGGACGCGGCCGGGCGGATGCGGCACGGCGGCGCCTGGCGCACCGACACCCAGTGGCCTCCGGCGTCGACGGCCCCCGTCGCCCTGTACCTCACCACCGGCGGCGCCCTCACCCCCGCCCCTCCCACCGCGGCCGCCGCGTCGGTGACCTACGACTTCGACCCGCGCCGCCCGGTCCCCACCATGGGCGGCCAGGTCACCTCGGGCGAACCGGTGATGACGGGCGGGGCCTACGACCAGAACGCCCCGGACGCCAGGGTGTACGGGGCGAGTGAGCCCTATCTGCCGCTGGACTCCCGCCCGGATGTGATCAGCCTGACCACACCGCCGCTCGAACGGGACGTGGTGGTCGCCGGTCCGGTGTCGGCCAGGCTCCACATCTCCACCACCGCCCCGGACACCGACTTCACCATCAAGCTGATCGACGTCCACCCGCCCAACGCCGACTATCCGCACGGCTTCGCGATGAACCTCACCGACGGCATCGTCCGCTGCCGCTTCCACCGCTCCTACGAGGAACCCGAGTTGCTCGTCCCGGGCCGGGTGTACGAGATCGAGGTCACCGCCCCCGACACGGCGAACCGCTTCGCCGCCGGTCACCGCATCCGGCTCGACATCTCCTCCAGTAACTTCCCCCGC
>NZ_GG657754.1:6114294-6122822 GCF_000158915.1 Streptomyces himastatinicus ATCC 53653
GGGAGGGGGCCCGCTCGGGGCGAAGCAGCCCGTGTTCGACACCTTCGTCTGCGCGGCCTGCGGGCATACCCAGCTGCATGTGCGGCTGGACCCGAAGATGTCGTCGCACATCCGGCGCAAACTCACCTGGATACCGCCGCAGCAGGGCATGGGCTAGATCCTGCCCGGGCGGACGGCCGGTACCCGCCGTCGGGGACGCCGATGTCCGGGATATTCCGGGATTCACCCCGAGCGGCGTAATGTCCGGCAAGGGGGCCGGTCGCGGCCCCGGGGTGGAGGGGGCGATGGGGATGACGGACCAGGTACCGAGAGCGCGCCGCGCGTGGGAGTGGCTGCTGCCCGCCGGTTTCGGCCTGCTCTGTCTGCTGCTCTCCGCCGGGCTGTTCGCCACCGTGCCGGGCGCGCTGGCGGACAAGCGCGCGTACGCCGCCGCGCCCGCCTGCCCGGGCGGCACGCGGTCGGACGCGTGCACGGTGACGGTTCCGGCGACCGTCGAGGGCACGGAGGACGAGTCCAGCGGCAAGAGCGTCCATTACTGGCTCCTCGCCACCGAACGGGGCTCGGACGCGGTGCGGCGCGTGCGCATGGCCGGGTCGCGGCCGGTGTACGACGCCGTGCGCGCGGGCGACGAGGTGACGCTGACGTACTGGCGGGGTGAGATCCGCACCGTGGGCTTCGGCGCCGCCGCCCAGGAGACCCATGCGTCGCCGGCCGACGACTGGCGACTTCCCACGGCCTTCGCCCTCCTGGCGCTGCCGTTCGGGCTCGCCATGCTCCTGACCGGCTGGGTGCACCGCCACCGCCGCCCCTTCGCGATGTGGACCACCTCCTGGCCGCTCACCGTGGGGCTGGTGACGAGCATCCTCCTCAGCTGTATCGGCCCCCTCGGGGCCATGGTCGGCGGCGGTGTACGGGACGCGTTCCTCATCACCGCTGCCGGCATTCCGCCCGCCGTCGGCCTGGCCGCCCTGTACGCATGGTGGTTCCGGCGCCGCACGGTACGCGCGGCGGACACCAGCGACATCGTCGCGCTTCCCGCCACGGAGCGGCAGTGCGTCCGCGCGTCGGTACACGGAGACGTCCCGTACAGCGGGCACGGCTGCGACCACGTGGTGGTCGGAGACGGACGCCCGGCGGCCACCCCGGACCCCACGGGACGCTTCGCCCTCAGAGCGCTCCCGGAGACGCTGACCGTGCGGCGCGTCCGGGGGCTGCGGCCCGATGACCCGGCTGACTGGTACGGCATCTACAAGTACGACGGCGTCGTCATCGAATGCCGGGACGGCGACCGCCCGGTGCTTGTCGTCACCGGGCGGCGTGACGTCCCCTGGATCCTCGGCGCGCTGGTCCGCCCCACACCGTCCCCCGGCCCGTTGCCGGAGGCGTGCCGCTGAGGCGGGGCGGTCAGCCGCCGAGCGTGCGGACGAAGAGCGCGTTGGGTTCGTTGCGAGGGCCCGCGCCTCAGCGTCCCCTGGGCGGGGGCAACCCGCGGGGGGCAACCCCAGGAACCGCCCTGAGGGCAGCGCATCGGCACATCGGGGGGAAAGCCGGATGGGCCGGATCCCCTCTCCGCTGGTGGGATGGTTACAGGTCCCCGGCTCCGGGGGCGAAGCAACCGCGGGTCACAGCCTGAGCGGTCCCTGCACGCACGGGCGACCCGAGCAGGAAGGGGACCATCATGCGTGTGTCAGCAAGGCGTCGGCGAGGTCTGCTCGCCCTGACCAGCCTGGCCGCAGTCATCCTCGCCGCATCGACCGGGCCGGTGGCGGCGGCGAAGCCGCAGCAGGCCGATCCGCTCCAACGGCGGGTGGACGCTGTTCACGACAGCGGGGCCGTCGGTGTGTTCGCCGAGGTGACGTCGCCCGGCGCACGGGACAGCGCGCGCGCCGGGACGGCCGAGAGGGACACCAGGAGGCCGATGCCGCGGAACGGCAGGTTACGGATCGGCAGCGCCACCAAGACCTTCACCGCCACGGTCGTGCTGCAACTCGTCGGCGAGGGACGGATGTCCCTGGAGGACACCGTCGAGCAATGGCTGCCAGGAGTGGTCCAGGGCAACGGCAACGACGGCAGCCGGATCACTGTCCGGCAGCTGCTGCAGCACACCAGCGGCATCCGTGACGTCCTGCCGGAGATACCCGCGTTGAACAGCGCGGACGGCTACCGGGCCGAGCGGTTCCGCACCTACACCCCCGAGGAGTTGGTGAAGCTGGCGACGCAGCACCGTCCCAAGTTCTCCCCGGGTAAAGGCTGGTCGTACTCCAACACCAACTACATTCTCGCCGCGATGATCATCCACGAGGTCACCGGCCGGAGTTGGGCACGGGAGGTGAACGACCGGATCATCCGCCCGCTGGACCTGAGGGGCACCAGTACGCCCGGCGCCTTCCCGTTCATCCTGGGCCCGCACGCCCACGGCTACGCCGCGTTCGGCACCCCCACCAGCATCGACGTCACGGCGCTCAATCCGAGCATGGCCGTCGGCTCCGGCTCGATCATCAGCACCACGCACGACCTGAACCGGTTCTACGCCGCACTGCTCGGCGGCCGTCTGCTGCCTCCGGCGCAGCTCGACGAGATGACGACCACCATGCCCGCGCCCGAGCTGGGTGTGAAGTACGGACTCGGTCTGGGTGAGCTCCCGTTGCCCTGTGGCGGCAGCTACTTCGGTCACCCGGGCGAACTGCTCGGCTATCACACCTGGGGTGGCGTCACCCGAGACGGGACCCGGACCGCCGTGGTGTACGTCACCAGTGACGGTGGCCAGCACACCCAGCGGGCCATGCGCACACTCGTGGGCCGTGAACTCTGCCGGACCGGCTCTTAAGCCTGCTGTCCTGGCGCGTCGCCGGTCACCAACGTCCGGGACTCCAGGCCGAGGCATGTGGTCGAGTGAGGCATCAAACGAGTGAGGCCGGAACGACCGTGCGGGCACGCTCGTGGAGTTCGCGCGCGGCCCGGTTTTTGAGGTGGGGTTGGATCAGGCCGAACATGCCCCGCACCCGTTGATCGGCCCGGCCTGAGTGCACCAACGGGAAATCATCCAAGACCTGGTGCCAGGTGGCGCAGGCCGCTTCCAGGTGGCCGATGTGCAATTGGCGCTCCGCAAGCGTGGCGCGCTGGCGCACCCTCCCGCGCCGATAGACGCTGGCGCGGAGTGTGTCCGCCTGCATCATGGCGTCGATCGACCCCCGCACATCGCCCAATTCGTAACGTACCTGACTTGTGTGGTAGTTCAGCGACGACGGGTCGTAAGAACCGAAAGCCTTCTCCCTGGACTCAGCCTTGTCCATGGCGATTTCGGCTTCCCGGAGGTGCGCAAGCGCCCTGTCGCGATCACCAACCTGCGCCGCCGCATGCGCCTGCTGCCCCGCGAGAAAGGCCCGCATCCGGGGGCCGGCCTGCGGGGAAGCCGCGGCGGCGGCATCGGCCAGGCGCATGGCCTGCTGGCCGTGGCCCAGATCGACGGCCTGCACACTCATGCCGCGCAGGGTTGTGCAGTAGGTCAGGTGATCTTCCGAGGCCCCGGCCAGTTCCAGAGCCTTCATGTAGTACTGCTGCGCGAGCCCGTGCGCCCCTTCGTCGACCGCCATGTATCCCGTGAGGTAGCAAAGGTCCGATGCTGCCGACATCATCGCTTTCCGGGTCGACTCTGTTGCGTCGGCCCTCAGATGTGGCGCCACGGTATTCACCAAGAATGCGGCGGCCATAGGGCGCGCGTGACGGCCACCGAATTGGTCGTCCAGCTCTGAAATCCGCTCGGTCATGGCGATGACCGTATGGACATCATCCATCCCGATGCGTTGCGCTCTGCCGGTCTGGACGCTCTCCAGTCGGCCCACCGCGTCGGGCCAGTCGGGCACCGTCATCGCCACGGAGAAAAGGCTCGCACCGAGGACACTGCGACGGGATGGATCCACGTCCTGCCTCCCGAGGTCGACCAGTCCTTCCACGGTACTCGGGCGACCGTTCGACTCCCGTACGGGCGACGGGAATCCGGCGTCCGCGGAGGTGATCGGCCGACGCAGCCTGCGGGCCAGTGCTTCGAGGATCAGCGCGCGCCGTTCCTCGTTCGGCACGTGGCCGTTGAGCCAGGTGTGAACGGTTTGAGGCGTGTACGTGGTCGGCGTCCCGCGCTCCGTACCGACGCGGTTGACCGCCTGGGCCAACTGACGCAGCGTCCACCCCGTCTCGCGGAACAGCCGCTCAAGGTCATGGTTCGGCACCCGGCTCCCCATGCCGCCACCTTCCTGCGTGCACAGACGATTTGACGCTTTTGAAAGCTGCTGCGGCTGTCACAGTACCGCTCTGCGTAGTGGCGCGGTTGCCTAGAGCGAGAAGAGACCCCCGCGACCGTGCGACCGGTCCGGGGGCATGGCCAACGCTGAAGAGGAGCGTCAACAGTGAAGAAGGCTATCGTCCAAATCCTTGAATGGGCGTTACGGCTGGTGTCGCCCGCACCAACTCCTCACGAGGTAGCCGGTGCTCCGGAACGTACTCCGGCACCGGCTGCCCAGCCCCGTTTGTCGGTGTCTGTCTGCGCCGTGGACCCTCCGACGCTTCCGCTCCCGCGCCTCCCCGTCGCCGACCGCTTCCCCATCGCGTGGGACACCGAACCCGTGCCGCTCTACATCGTCCGCTACGACCAGCAGCGTCGAGCGCTGGAAGCGACGCGGTGAGCGCGGACGCGCCGCCACCGCCCGAGCGCCCCACTGCGAAGGAGTTGGACCAGCGTGCGGAAGCCCTGAAGAAGAAGATCGACAAGCACCTCGGCCGGGGGAGCGGATCATGACGGAGGAGACCCCACCCTGCGCGGAGTGCCAGAAGTACACCGCGCTGCGTGAGAAGGCGAAGCAGTCCGGTGACTACCGGGCGGCGGCCGACTACGAACTGCTGCGCCGTCAGCACCCCTCCCACGAAATGCCGTCCGTGACGGCGCGTTGGGGGCTACCGACGTGAACGAGTCGACGCCATACAAGGGGCCGCAGCTGGGGCAGGAGGCTTACGACGCCGTCACAGGACGGGCCGGCGTGCTCCAGGCCATCTGCCACGTCAACGAGCTTGCCTTCGATCACGGGATGCCTGGCCCGCTCGTCGCGTTCCTCCGCCCCGCGACGGGCGGACAGGAGTGGACGGCTGACCCAGGGAACCTCCGTTGTCCCGAGTGACTACGGAGGTGCCGCCCGCAGCGGCTCGGCGGACCTAACGAACGTCCTCTACCGACGCATGTGAGCAGGGCGACACACTGTGTGCCGGAGGTCAGCCGCGACTGGCTGGAGAAAAGGAGATGGAAGTGGGCGTGGCAACAATGCCGTGGGGCCTGACGCGCATGAGGCCCTACCCCGAAGCGGTGGTTCTTCCCGCTGCGCAGGTCGCCCTCGACCCGGGGACCCAGACCGGGCGATGGGTCGACTCGGACGGTCTGGGCGTGCCCTTCACGGGCAAGCACAAAAGGTCCGAGACGAGCAAGGAAACTCAGACCAAAACAAGCCTGGACGGCAACCCGGACCAGGGCAGCGACCAGGAAGGCGACACGGATTGACTCCGGCCGCCTCCGTCCTCGTTGTCTCACGGGTGGATGACGTCACCGCCGATGCGGTCATCGAGGAACTGAATCGGCGCCGGGTTCCCGTCGTACGCCTGGACCCGGGCGATTTTCCCATGGACATCTCCCTCGCGGCCCGTCTGGACAACGACGGGCTGCGGGGAAAGGCTCGGACGCGGACTCGAGTCACCGACCTCGACCGGATTCGATCCGTGTATTGGCGCCGACCGCGCCCCTATGCGGCTCCACCCGGGCTGGGAGACCAGGACGCCCGTTGGTGCCGGGAAGAGGCTCGCTATGGTCTCGGAGGTGTTCTCGCTTCCCTCCCCGGCGCGTATTACGTGAACCACCCGTGGCGGAATCGGGATGCCGAGCACAAGCCCGCCCAGCTCGCCGCCGCAGCGCGTTGCGGCTTCGACATCCCGCCGACTCTTCTCACGAACGACGAGACCTCCGCCAGGGAGTTCGCCCGTGCCCACGGCCCCGTCATCTACAAGCCACTGCGCAGCACGGACTACCAGAATGCCGACGGTCGGGCGCTGACCGTATGGGTCGAGGAAGTTGATCCCGCCGACCTGGCCGCCGGCGTTGACCAAACCGTGCACCTATTCCAGAAGCGCGTGCAATCCGTCGCTGATCTACGGGTGACCGCCGTGGGCGAAGAGGTCTTCACGGTCCGGATCGAGGGTTCGCCCGGCCTGGACTGGCGACGCCACTACGACACCTTGTCGTACTCGCTCATCGATACGCCGCCGACGTTGGCCACGAGGGTGCGGCAATATCTGGACGCCTTCGGTCTCGTCTTCGGCGCCTTCGATTTCGGCGTGGACCGGGACGGCCGAATCTGGTGGTACGAGTGCAACCCCAACGGCCAGTTTGCGTGGTTCCCTGAACCGATCAGCGAAAAGATCGTCACTGCCGTCGCCGACCAGCTCCACCACGCAGGAGAACATCGTGCCCGCTGACCCTGCTGCGCTCCGTCTCGCCCTGGCCGAGGAGGTTGCCGCCGCCAATCCGACCCTCGACTCCGGATGGCGCGATGCCGTCGCGGTGGTCCCCCGCGAACTGTTCCTCGGCGCCGCGGCCTTCCGCCCCACCGGCGCCGGGTGGGAACCCGTACGCCGAGCCGAGGTCGGGGAGGACGAATGGCTGCGGATGGTCTACTCCGACCGGACGTGGGTCACCCAGGTCGAGGGGGAGGACGCCGCCGAGGCCACGGGGGCCGTCTCCGGCAGCCCCACGTCCTCGGCGACCCTCCCCTCCCTCGTGGTCCGCACGGCCCAGGTGGCTGAGCTGCGACCCGGTCAGAGGGTCCTCGAAGTGGGCACCGGAACCGGCTACTCCACCGCGATCCTGTGCCACCGGCTCGGGGCCGGGAACGTCGTCAGTATCGAGTACGACGCCGATCTCGCGGCGCGAGCCGCCGTGCACCTGAGCGAGGCCGGATGTGCGCCAACGCTCGCGGTCGGAGACGGACTCCAAGGGTGCAGGAAGCATGCCGACTACGACGCGATCATCGCCACCTGCTCCGTTCGGTCCATCCCGCACTCGTGGTTCTGGCAGCTGAACGACGGCGGATCGATCACCACCACCGTCAGCGGCTGGATGCTCGCTGCCGGGATGATCCGCCTCGTCCTCGATGACGAGGGAACCGCCCACGGCCGGTTCACCGGCGACACCATCACCTATATGCTCGCCCGCCCCCACGAGCGGCCTCCATCGCCGTCCTTCTTCCGGCTGGACGGCGACAGCCGTAGTACCCGCCTGGATCCCGGGCTCCTCGAAGAGTGGGCGGGACGGTTCGTCGCCCAGCTCGCGGCACCCTCGGCCGAGCTGATGACCACCGGCTCCGGCATCATCCTCCGCGACGTGGCGACCGGTTCACAGGCTTGGACCGAACCCGACGGCGACGGATGGACCGTGCACCAGCACGGACCGCTCCACCTCTGGGACCAAGTGGAACAGGCCCTTCTCCTGTGGCGGGACGCGGGGGCACCGGACTTGACGAAGTTCGGGATGACCGCCACCCCCTTCGAGCAGACCGTATGGATCGGCTCTCCGGAGGGGCCCGGCTGGCAGCTCCCGGTCTGACCGCTGACAGGCGAAGGGGCCGCTCCCGCCGGACAGTGGCGGGGGCGGCCCCTTCGGGCTCATGAGGCGTCAGAGGCGGGCTGGTCAGTCGTCGTCGCCGTCATCGCTGTCGTTGTCGTCGTGGTCGACGTGCTGGTTGAGGACCTTGCCGCTGGCGGCGTCGACGGTGATGTCGTGGCTCTTGTGGTCCTTGCCGAGGACGTCGACCTCGTAGACGGTCGCGCCGGTGCGGTCGTTGTCGTCCAGGCCGAAGGAGGTAACGGTGCCGGGCACGGCCTTCAGGGCCTGGTCGGTGGCGTTGGCGTAGCCGGTCTTGTCGCCCTTGATCAGGGCCTGGGTCTCGCGGGCGTCCTCGGCGGCGTCGTCGTCGCGGTCGGTGTGCTGGTTGAGTACCTTGCCGTTGCCCGCGTCGATGGTCACGTCGTGGCTCTTGTGGTCCTTGCCGAAGACGTCGACCTCCCAGATCAGGGAGCCGTTGCGGTCGGCGGTGTCCAGCTCGGCGGAGGTCGCGGTGCCGGGGACGGCCTTCAGGGCGGCGGCGGTGGCCTGGTCGTAGGTGACCTTGTCGGCCTTGACCTCGGTGCGGTCCTGGGCGGTGTCGTCCAGGTGGCGCTCGTTCTGGGTGAGCTGGACCGAGGACTTCGGCGCCGGGCCGCCGTCGTCGTCCGCGAAGGCGCTGGCCGCGCCCGTGCCGCCGATCAGGGCGATGGCGGCGGCCGTGCCGAGGACGACGGCGCGGGGGGCGAGGGTGCGCTTGGCGTTGGCCTTCATGGGGGCGGTTCCTCCGGTTCGTGTGGCGTGTTGTGCTTTCGTCGGCGGGGCCCTGTCGCGCCCTTCCGACATCCACTACGTTGCCGAATCGAACCTGAACGCAGCCTGAAGTCCTGAAGCC
>NZ_GG657754.1:6122922-6158993 GCF_000158915.1 Streptomyces himastatinicus ATCC 53653
CTGAGGGGGGTGTTACGCGTGGGCCGGGGCGGGAGCCATCCGGCGTTCGACCCGGGCCTTGCGCGTCCCGTACAGGGTGATGGCCGTGGCGCCGACGACGGCCAGCAGGCCGAGGGCGACGGTGCCGGTCCAGCCGCCCGTGTGGAAGGCCATGGCGCCGAGCGTGCCGCCCGCGCTGCTGCCGGTGTAGTACGCGGTCTGGTAGAGCGCGGCGGCCTGGGCGCGGCCCGTCTTCGCGGTGCGGCTGACCGCCGAGGAGGCGGCGGCGTGGCCCGCGAAGAAGCCCGCGGTGATCAGGACCAGGCCCAGCAGGACGAGCGCCAGCGAGTCGGCCAGGCTCAGCAGGAGACCGGCGGTGGTCATGGAGACCGCGACGTACAGGGCGCCGCGCCGGCCGAGGCGGCCGACCAGCTTGCCGGTGGCGGCGGAGGAGACCGTGCCGACCAGGTAGATCAGGAAGATCGAGCCGATCATGCTCTGCGAGAGCCCGAAGGGCTCGTCCACCAGCCGGTAGCCGATCACCGTGTAGACGCCGCCGAAGACGGTCATGAAGAGCGCGCCGATGGCGTACAGGCGGCACAGCAGCGGGTCGGACAGGTGCCGGGTCACGGTGCGGGCCAGGGCCCGCGGGCTGACCGCGGCGGGGGAGAAGTTCCGGGCCTTGGGGATCAGCAGCCGGAAGGCGATCCCGCACACCAGCGCCATGACGCCGACCGCCGCGAGGCCCATCCGCCAGCCGTAGTCGTCGGCGACCCAGCCGGTGATGAGGCGGCCGCTCATGCCGCCGACGCTGTTGCCCGCCACGAACAGCCCGATCGCGCCGACCAGCGCCCGCGGTTCGACCTCCTCGGAGAGGTACGCCATCGCGGAGGCCGGAATTCCGGCGATCGCCGCGCCCTGGACGGCGCGCAGTGCGATCAGCCAGCCCAGATCGGGGGCGTACGGCACGACCAGCGCGACCGCCACCGCGACCGTCAGCGAGACGGTCATCATCGTGCGGCGGCCGAACCGCTCGGACAGGGCGCTCAGCGGGACGACCATCAGCGCCAGCGCCAGGGTGGCCGCCGAGACGCTCCAGCTGGCCTGGTCGGCCTGGACGTGGAGATCGTCGGAGATCGCGGGGAGCAGCGCCTGGGTCGAATAGAGCAGGGCGAAGGTCGCGAGTCCGGCCGTGAAGAGCGCGAGTCTCATCCGGATGTAGCCGGGGCGGCCGGGGGCCATGCGCTCGGGAGCAGAAGAGACGGGCGGTGCGGAGGCGTCCACGCGGCTGTGGGTGGACGCCCCGGTATCAGCGGGAGGCATGCTTCGAAGGTAAGGACTCGGGGTTTGATGCGTCCAATGCACGAAATCGCGATAATCAATCCAGTGCAGCATCAGCAAAGGTCAGGACCGTTTATGTCACGCATCCGCAACGAAAACGACATTCCGGTGACAGTCGAGGTCGAGGGTGAGTCCTGGGCCGCGGCCCTGACGCCCCGCCTCGCGCAGTTCGCCGCGGTCGCCCGCCACGAGCACGTCACCCGCGCCGCCCAGGAGCTGGGGGTGCCCCAGTCGACGCTCAGCCGGGCGATGGTGCGGCTGGAGGAGGACCTGGGCGTGGCGCTGTTCGCCCGCCGCGGCCGTACGGTGGCGCTCACCCCGGCCGGGGGTACGTTCCTGCGCTCGGTGGAACGGGCGCTGGCCGAGGTGGACCGGGCCGCCGAGTCCGTACGGGCCGACGCGGACCCGGCGGCGGGCCGCATCGCGTTCGGCTTTCTGCACACGCTGGGCTCGGAGACCGTACCCGGCCTGATCCGCGGCTTCCGCGCCTCCCACCCCCGGGTCCGCTTCCAGCTGGTCCAGAACTACGGCCAGGCGATGATCGAGCGGATGCGGGCGGGCGGCCTCGACCTGTGTCTGACCTCACCCGTCCCCGACGCCCCCGACCTGGTCGCCCGCCGCCTGGACGAACAGCGGCTGCGGCTGGTGGTGCCGGACGACCACCGGCTGGCCGGGCGCCGCCGGGTCCGGCTCGCCGAGGCGGCGACGGAGCTGTTCGTGACGCTGGAGCCGGGGTACGGGCTGCGCCGGATCACCGACGCCCTGTGCGCGGAGGCGGGCTTCACCCCGAAGATCGCCTTCGAGGGGGAGGAGGCGGAGACGCTGCGCGGGCTGGTCGCCGCGGGGCTCGGCGTGGCGCTGCTGCCGCCGCCCGCCGTGCCCCGCCCGGGGGTCGCGGAGCTGACGGTCACGGCGCCGCGCGCGGTCCGTGAGATCGGCGTGGCCTGGCTGGACGGCCACCCCGACACGCCTCCGGTGGCCGCCTTCAAGCGGTTTCTGCTGAGCCGTCGCGGTCAGCTTCTCGACTGAGGTTCTCCCGGTCGGCGTCCTCGCAGCCGGTGTTCTCCCGACCGGTGTTCTCCCGGCTGAAGTTCGCGGCGTCCGGGCTGATCAGGACGTCGATCCCGGCCCGCAGGAACTGCTCGAAGACGTCCTGGTTCTCCGCCGAGGCCAGCGCGGGGGACTGGATGGTGCCGCGCATCAGGCTGGTGCCGAGCACCCACGCCACCAGCAGCTCGGCCCGCACCTCGGCGTGCGGACCCGTCAGGCGGGCGGCGAACCGCTCGGTGAACAGGTCGGTCAGTTCCTCGCGAAACCGTCCGATGGCCTCGTCGCGGCTGGAGGAGCGGAGCACGGTGAGCACGGGGTGGGGGAAGTCGGCGTCCTTGGGCTCCCCGGCGATCAGGGCGCTGAACCAGTCCGCGACGCAGTCCAGGGGCACGTCGAGCAGCGGCTCGAACACCTTGCGGTTGCTCGACACCGTGTCGAACAGCGCCTCCTTTGAGCCGAAGTACCGGTAGACGAGCGCGGCGTCCACGCCGACGTCCCCGGCGATGTCGCGCACGCTGGTGCCGTCGTAGCCGTACCGGCCGAAACGGAAGGCGGCGGCGGACATCAGGGCGGTGCGCGTCCGCTCGGCGCTGCGCTTGCGCGCGGGCGGGCAAGCGGGCGTGGCGGCGGGTGCGGCAGAGGCCCCCGAAGTCCGGTCGTTCGCTGGTTCGTTCACCCAAAACTCCTCGCGCAGTACGGCCCGTCGCCGGTCGCCCATCCTCCAGGCTCTGCCGACTGTCTCAAAGTCACCGATCGTTGTCAGCGCTTGTTGACTTTCCGTCGGACGCGCCTGCACGATGATCGATAAGTCAACGATCGATGACTTAGGGGTTGGGAGATCAACTGTGTCTGAACGACGTGTCGCCGTGATCGGAACCGGCTATGTCGGACTGACCACCGGCGCCTGCCTGGCGTCCCTGGGCCACCACGTGGTGTGCGCGGACGCCGACTCCCAGAAGGTCCAGCGGCTGCGGCGGGCCGAGGTCGACATCCTCGAACCCGGCCTGCCGGACCTCGTACGGGACAGCGTGGCCACCGGCCACCTGGAGTTCACCCAGGACACCGCGGCCGCCGTGGCCGAAGCCGACGTCGTGTTCCTGTGCCTGCCCACGCCCATGGGCGCCGGCGGCGCCGCCGACCTGGCCGCCGTCGAGACGGTGGCCGGGGAGATCCGCACCGTCCTGCCGCAGAACAGCGTGGTCGTCAACAAGTCCACCGTGCCCGTCGGCACCGCGGAGCGCGTCGCGGACCTGCTCGGCCGCCCGGACGTGACGGTGGTGAGCAATCCGGAATTCCTCCGCGAGGGCCGGGCCGTGCACGACTTCATGCACCCGGACCGCATCGTCATCGGCGCCGCTGACCGGGAGGCCGGGCAGCGCGTGGCCGACCTGTACGGCACGCTCGACGCGCCCGTCGTGCTGACCGACGCCGCCAGCGCCGAACTGGCCAAGTACGCGGCCAACTTCTTCCTGGCCATGAAGCTGTCCTTCGCCAACAACCTGGCCACCCTCTGCGAACACTTCGGCGCCGACATCGGCGACGTCACCGACGGCATCGGCCACGACCCCCGCATCGGCCCCGCGTTCCTGCGGCCCGGCCCCGGCTGGGGCGGCTCCTGCCTGCCCAAGGACACCCACGCCCTGCTGACGATCTGCCAGGAGGCCGGGGTGGACTTCCCGCTGCTGCGGGCCACCATCGAGACCAACGTCGAGCACCAGCACCGGCTGGTCGAGCGCATCGTCGCCGAGTCCGCGGCCGCGGACGGCTCGCTGCACGGCGTACGGCTCGCCCTGCTCGGCCTGACCTTCAAGGCGGGCACCTCCGACCTGCGCGACTCACCGGCCCTGGCCATCGCCCGGCTCCTGAAGGAGCGCGGTGCCGAACTCCTCGCCTACGACCCGGCGCTGGAGGGCATCCGCCGCCCCGACCTCAGCGATCTGCTCACGGTCGTGGACGACCCGCTGGACGCGGCGGCCGGAGCGGACGCGTGCGTCGTCCTCACCGAGTGGCCGCAGCTGCGGGACCTCGACTGGGAGGCCATCGCCGGGCGGCTCGCCACCCCCACCGTCCACGACTTCCGCAACCTCCTCGACCCGGTCCGGCTGGAGCGGGCCGGGCTGCGGTGGTACGGCGTCGGCCGCACGCCCGCCCTGGCGCCGCGCGGCTGAGCCGTACGCGACGCTCCGGCGCCGTACGGGACGCTCCGGCGCCGTACGGGACGCCCCGACGCCGTACGCGACGCAGCCCGGCTACGTCACCGAACCGACCGAACAGAAAGGTTCACCCCCATGCGGGTCCTGTGCACCACAACCGGCAGCGCCTCCCACGGGCGCGCCCAGCTCCCCCTGCTCCGCGCGCTCGCCGCGGCCGGACACGAGGTGCTGGTGGTCACCAACCCCGGCCTGGCACCGGTCTTCCAGGACGAGGGAGGGCCGCGTGACCACCGTCATGCCCGACCTCGACCCCCGCGCCCGGATGCAGGAGCGCGCCGACGCCATGGCCGACCTGCCGGAGGGCGACACGGCCGCGCTGCATTTTTTTTTTGGGACGGCTGATGTTCCGCGGCATGGCGGGCACCGGGGCGAAGATCTCCCTGGAGGCCGTCTTCCCGACGGCGAAGGAGTTCCAGCCCGACCTCATCCTGCGCGACGGCATGGACATGGGCGCCTGCCTGATCGCCGAGCGGCTGGGCATACCCCATCTGCCCACCCCCTCCGGCGCCGTCAACATCCTCGACCCCGCCGATGTGCTGCCGTACCTCAACGCCAGCCGCGAGGAAGTGGGACTGCCCACCCACGACGACCCGCTGTCCATCGCGCCGTACGGGCGCGTCGACTGCGTGCCGCCGGAGCTGACCTTCGCCCGGAACCTGCCGCCGACGTTCTCGTACCGGCAGACCGTGGACGTCGAGCGGGCCTCCGTCCTGCCGCGCTGGGTCGCCGAACTCCCCACCGACCGGCCCCTGGTGTACGCCGCCATCGGCACCGCGATGCCGAAGATGCTGGAGCTGATGGACGCCGCCGAAGGAGGACCGGAGCTGCCCCCCGGGTTCCCGGACCCCACGGCCACGCTGCGCACCATCGCCGACGCCGTGTCGCGGCTGGAGGAGTGCACCGTCGTCCTCACCACGTCGGGCGTCCCGCTGGACACCGACAGCCTGCCGTCGAACGTGCACGTCACCGAGCGGCTGCCGCAGCCCATCCTGCTGGAATCCGTCGACGTGTTCCTCACCCACGGCGGCTTCAACAGCATCCGTGAGTCGCTGCGCACCGCCACCCCGCTGGCCGTCCTGCCGCAGTTCGGCGACCAGCACGCCAACGCGCGCCGGGTGGAGGAGCTGGGCCTCGGCCGCCACGTCACCGACACCACCCCCGAGGGCATCGCCGCCGTCTGCCGGGAGGTCCTCGCCGACGACGCCATCACCGCCCGGGCCCGTACGGCACGGCTGGCGATGCTGGCCACGCCGGGCATCGAGACCGCCGTCGGCGACCTGGAGAAGCTCGCCGGATAACCCTGCCCCGTACGCCGAACGCCACGACGCGACCCCCGGGAAGAGACGGACCTCCTCGTGACCACCTCCGACACGACCGAGCGGGGCGCGGGCCCCGACGCGGACGGCCCGCCCGTACGGCTCACCCACCGCCAGATCACCACCGTCATGTCGGGTCTGGTGCTCGGGATGTTCCTGGGGGCGCTCGACGGGACCGTGGTGTCGTCCGCACTGCGCACCATCGCGGACGACCTCCACGGCCTCACCGCCCAGGCCTGGGTGACCACGGCCTACCTGATCACCGCCACCATCGCGACCCCGCTGTACGGCAAGCTCTCCGACATCCACGGCCGCCGCCCGGTCTACCTGGCCGCGATCGTGCTGTTCACCCTCGGCTCGCTGCTGTGCGGGATCGCCACCTCGATGTACGAGCTGGCGGCCTTCCGGGCGGTGCAGGGCCTGGGCGGCGGCGGGCTGATGTCGCTCGCCATGACGATCGTCGCCGACATCACCTCGCCCCGGGAACGCGGCCGCTACCAGGGCTACTTCATGGCGGTGTTCGGCGGATCGAGCATCGTCGGGCCGCTCATCGGCGGCGCGTTCGCCGGACGCGGTGTCCTGCTGGGGATCGACGGCTGGCGCTGGATCTTCCTGATCAACGTGCCGCTGGCGATCCTGGCCATCACCGTGATCCTGCGGGTGCTGCACCTGGTCCCGCACCGCCCGGTGCGGCACCGCCTCGACTACGGCGGCGCGGCCGCCCTCGCCGTCGGTCTGGTCCCGCTGCTCACCGTGGCCGAACAGGGCCGCAGCTGGGGCTGGGGCGCGCCGCTGTCGCTGGCCATGTACGCGATCGGGGTGCTGGGCCTGGCCGGGTTCGTGCTGGTGGAGCGGCGGATGGGGGACGCGGCGCTGCTGCCGCCGCGGATGTTCCGCATCACGTCGTTCCGGCTCGGCACGACGCTGCACTTCATCGTCGGCATCGGCATGTTCGGCGCGATGACGACGCTGCCGCTGTATCTCCAGCTGGTCAAGGGCATGAGCCCGATCGGGGCCGGTCTGGCCACGCTGCCGACCGTCGCGGCGAACCTGACGGTCACGCTGGTCGTCGGCCGGCTGATCGCCAAGACGGGCCGGTTCAAGGTCTACCTGGTGACGGGCGTCGGCTCGTTCGCGGCCGCCATGGTCGTCTACGCGACGCTGGGCGTGGACAGCCCGATGTGGCACGTCTCCCTCGGCATGGTGTTCATGGGCGCCGGACTGGGCGCGGCCATGCAGACGCTCACCACCCTCGCCCAGAGCGAGGTGCCCCGGAAGGACATGGGCGCCGCGACCGCGGGGGTCAACTTCTTCCGCTCCAACGGCGGCACGGTGGGCGCCGCCGCCTTCGTCTCCATCCTCTTCTCGTTCGCGGGGACACGGATCGGCGACCGCTTCACCGAGGCGCTCCAGCAGCCCTCGTACCGCAAGCTCGCCGAACAGCCCGCGAACGCGGAGGCCCTGAAGGCGGCCGTCGGCCCCGGCGGCAAGGTCAACCTGGAGGACTCCGCGTTCCTGCACACCCTCGACCCCCGGGTCGCCCAGCCCTTCCTGGAGGGCTACGTCAGCTCCCTGCGGATCGTGTTCCTCACCGGCGCCGCCGTGATCCTGCTGGCCTTCCTGATCGCCGCCTGGCGGGTGCCGGACCTGACGCTGTCGGACGAGTAGGCACTTCGGACGAGACGCAGTGGGCGCCGCTTGACCTTGCCGCTGGCGGCAGGGTCGGACGATCACGGCATGGACACCAGCACCGCACCGCAGAGCCGCAGGATCGCCGTCGTCACCGGGGCCGGGACGGGGATCGGCCGTGCCACCGCCCGGGCCTTCGCCGCCGGGGGCGCCCAGGTGCTCGCCGTCGGACGGCGGGCCGAACCGCTCCACGAGACCGCCGCCGGTCACCCGCGGATCACCCCGCTGACCGCGGACATCACCGCCGAGGGAGGGCCCGAGCGCATCGTCCGCACCGCGCGGGAGGCGCACGGCCGGCTGGACGTGCTGGTCAACAACGCGGGCATCGTGCGCGGCGGCGCCCTCGGCGCCCTCACACCGGAGATGATCGACCCGCAGATCGCCACCAACCTGATCGCCCCCATCCTGCTGGCCCAGGCCGCGCTGCCCCTGCTGGAGGCGGCCGGCGGGGTGATCGTCAACGTGAGCACCTCGGTGGGGCAGCGGGCCTGGCCCGGCAGTTCGGTCTACGCGGCGACCAAGACCGCGCTGGAACTGCTCACCCGCAGCTGGGCGGTCGAACTGGCACCCCGCGGCATCCGCGTGGTCGCGGTCGCCCCCGGCGCGATCGAGACCCCGATCGGCGAACACCAGGGCCTGACACCGGAACGGAGGGCCGCGGTGCGGGAATGGCAGCTGGCCCACACCCCGCTGGGCCGTATAGGACGGCCCGAGGAGGTGGCCCGGGCCATCACCCAACTCGCCTCACCCGAGGCGTCGTTCACCACCGGAGTCGTGCTCCCGGTCGATGGCGGAGCGGTCGTGGCGTGATAGGTGTGGCCCCGGAGGTGGCACGGGTGAGGATCGGCGAGTTGGCGAAGGCGACCGGGACGACCCCGCGTGCGCTGCGGCACTACGAACAGGCCGGGCTGATCTCCTCCGAGCGGGCCCCCAACGGCTACCGCGTCTACGGCGAACGGGCCGTAATCCGGGTCCGCAACATCCGCCATCTGCTGGCCGCCGGACTCACCCTCGACGACGTCCAGGTGTTCCTGCCCTGCCTGGACGGCGATGTGGCCGCCGCACCGCCGTCGGACAAGGGCCTGCGCGTCGCGTGGGAACGGCTGGCGGTCCTCAACGAACGGATCGCCGCCCAGACCGAGGCCCGCGACCGGCTGGAATCCGCGCTCCGCCACACGACCCGCCCGGGGGCCTGACCCTCCGTCCCCGACAGAGGGCCAGGCCGCTCACTGCAACGGCGCATCCGGCGGCGGAATGCCGACGATGCGCTCCCGGTCGACGGCCTCCACCCCGTCCACCGCCTCCAGCACCGGGATGCGGTCCTCGGCGATGGTGCCGGACAGCGAGCCGAGCAGGGGCTGTTCGCCGGTGACCGCGAGACCGGCCGCGCGGGCGGCCCGTACGACCTCCGCGAACCGGTCGGGGTCGACCGAGACGATCACCCCGACCGGTCCCTCGTGCCCGGGGCCCGTCACGGCGCCTGGAGCAGGCCCGCGCCGACATCCGCGGCGGGCTGCGGCAGCGGGTACGCCCCGGAGAGCAGCCGGGACCGAAGCCCCTCCCCCGTCGCCTCCGGCGCCGCCTGGGCGATCAGCGCGAGGACACCGGCGGCGTGCGGACAGGCCATGCTGGTGCCGCGCAGCGACTGGTACTTGCCGCCCGGGGCGGCCGAGAACACACCGACGCCGGGCGCCGCGAGGTTGATCTCGCCGCCTGGGCCGTTGATGGCGCCGCACGAGAAGAACGCCGTCGACAGGTCCTTGTCGACGGCTGCGACCGCCAGCACCGACGGGCAGTTGGCGGGGCGTCCGACGGGGGCTACGAACCCTGGCCGGTCGCTCTCGTTGCCCGCCGCGGCGATGATGACCGTCCCGCGCTGGAGCGCGCGCCGGGCCACGTTCTCGTACGTCTGCGGGAAGAGCTCTCCCGGCATGACCTGGGCGCCGAGCGACATCGAGATCACCCGTGCGCCGTTGGCGACGGCCCAGGCCATACCCGCCAGGATCTGGCCGTCGCTGCCGGTGCCGCGGGTGCCCAGCACCTTGCCGGCGAGGATCCTCGCCTCGCCCGCCACGCCGTAGCGGGGCGCGTGCTCGGGTTTGGCGGGACCGGCGACGGTGCCGATGCAGTGCGTACCGTGGCCGTGGCCGTCCTCCACGCTCTCGCCCGGCACGAACGAGGCCGTCAGCTCAAGACATCCGGCCAGGTCCGGATGGCCGGTGTCCACCCCGGTGTCCAGGACGGCGACCTTCACCCCGCGCCCGGTCAGATGCGAGAGGTTGGCCCGGATCGCCTGCTGTCCCCAGGTGGTGCTCTGCTCGTCCCAGGCCGGGCCCAGCGAGGAGGCGAGCTCGGCCCGGGTGTGCCGGTCGACCTCGTCCTCGTCGCTGCGGTAGGTCGGGAAGAACCCGGTCAGCGTCCGCTGCGGCTCGGTGATCACCGAGGCGTACACCAACCGTTCGGGCTCGGCCGCGATGATGGTGGGCTCGGTCTCTGCCGTGGTCACCAGCGTGTGCCGCTGGTCGGGCTGCACTTCGACGACGGCGGCGCCGAGTTCGTCGAACAGCACCGAGACATCGGGGCGTTGGAGCAGCTCGGCGGCGCCGGCGGGCTCGGTCCCGCGGACGCGTTCGACGGACGCTATCCCCGCGGACGAGCGCAGCGCGTCCAGTCCGCGTTCCGTCTCCCGCTGGTCGAGCAGCACCACATACCGGCCGGTGTACTCGGTGGCGTGGGGCATGAGCGGCACGTCGGCCCGCTCGGGATGTTCGCCATTGGGCGGCCTGCCCATGGATCCGTTCGTCATGGGGATTCTCCGCTTCTGTGCGCTTCCCCCGTGCTGTTTGGGGGCGCGCGCCGATGCGCGGAGTGTCGGGCGCCAAGGCTGTCGGGGCGGTCCGCCGCGTACCGGCGCGGTGCCATCGCCCACTTCGAGGCGGTCGTCCCACGGTCGTGTCGCGCTCGCCTCGCGGGCGCCCCCTCATCCACCGTCACGCCGCTGACGGGCCACCGCAACTCAGGCCGTACGGCGGCTCAGCGCCGCAGCGTCGAGCCGAAGCCCGCGGCCAGCGGCATGCGCAGGCCCAGCGGGGGCGGCGCGGCCAGGGCGTCGGCCACCGGGCGGGAGTAGCCGGTGGCGAAGAGGGAGCCGAGGAGGAAGTCGATGGCCAGCGCCTGGACCTCGGAGCGGTGCTGGTGCATCCCGTGCCCGTCGGTGTGCACCTCGAAGCGGCACACATCGCGGTTGACCTTCTTGGCCCGTTCGGCGAACCGGTACGACAGCTCGGGGTCCACGCGCTCGTCGTTCGTGCCGTGGGCGATCAGCACCTGCCGTCCCACCAGGTGCTTGACCGGTTCGGGCTCCAGCGCGTCCGGCTCCGGGAGCCAGGGCGCCAGGGCCACCACCGAGGCGACGGCGGGATGCCCGGCGGCGCGCAGCGCGGCGCGGGCGCCCATGCCGTGGCCCGCGAGGCACACGGGTACGTCGCCGTAGCGCCGTACGACCTCCTGGGTGGCCCATTCGGCGTCGGCGGCGGCGGCCGCGTCGGGCCCGTTCCAGCCGCGGCACCGGTAGTGGACGACATGGGCGGCCAGCCCCTCCTCCTGGCCCGCCCGGACCAGCCGCCGGGCCAGCGGCAGCACGGGCGCGGGGGACATCCGGGTGGGCCGCCGGGTGCCGCCGTCCGGATCACCGCCCGGAAGCAGCAACACCACACCGTGCACGGTCCTCCGCGAGGCGGCCGCGCCCATCGGCCGCCCCAGCCGGGCGCCCCGTTCGGGCAACGCTTGCTGAGCCATGGCAAAACGATCGCAGAACGGCGGGTGGAGTCCACTACCCGTGCGGGTCACTGTTCCGTATCTATCCGCGACGGTCTACGCGCGTAGGGGCTATGGTGCGCAGATGACGAGCGAGCACACCCACCAGCCCACCCCCGAACAGATCCGCCGTGCCCCCAAGGTGCTGCTGCACGACCACCTCGACGGTGGGCTGCGCCCCGGCACGATCATCGACCTCGCCCGGGAGACCGGGTACGAGGCGCTGCCGGAGAGCGAACCGGACAAGCTCGGCCTCTGGTTCCGCGAGGCGGCCGACTCCGGCTCGCTGGAGCGGTACCTGGAGACGTTCGCCCACACCTGCGCCGTCATGCAGACCCGGGACGCGCTGGTCCGGGTCGCCGCCGAATGCGTCGAGGACCTGGCCGAGGACGGCGTCGTCTACGCCGAGATCCGCTACGCCCCCGAGCAGCACCTCACCCAGGGGCTCACCCTGGAGGAGGTCGTCGAGGCGGTGAACGACGGCTTCCGCGAGGGTGAGCGGCGGGCCCGGGAGAACGGCCACCGGATCCGCGTCGGCGCCCTCCTCACCGCGATGCGCCACGCCGCCCGCGCCCTGGAGATCGCCGAACTCGCCAACCGCTACCGCGACCTCGGCGTCGTCGGCTTCGACATCGCGGGCGCAGAAGCGGGCTTCCCGCCCACCCGCCACCTGGACGCCTTCGAATACCTGAAGCGGGAGAACAACCACTTCACGATCCACGCGGGCGAGGCGTTCGGGCTGCCCTCCATCTGGCAGGCGCTCCAGTGGTGCGGCGCCGACCGGCTGGGCCACGGGGTGCGCATCATCGACGACATCAAGATCGCCGACGACGGCTCCATCACGCTGGGCCGCCTCGCCTCGTACGTCCGGGACAAGCGCATCCCGCTGGAGCTGTGCCCGACCTCCAACCTCCAGACGGGCGCGGCCACGTCGTACGCGGACCACCCCATCGGGCTGCTGCGCCGCCTGCATTTCCGGGCGACCGTGAATACGGATAATCGTCTGATGAGCGGTACGAGCATGAGCGTCGAATTCCAGCACCTGGTCTCGACGTTCCAGTACACGCTGGACGACATGCAGTGGTTCACCGTTAATGCGATGAAGTCGGCCTTCATTCCTTTCGGTGAACGTCTGGCGATGATCAATGACGTGATCAAGCCTGGGTATGCTGAATTGAAGTCCGAATGGCTGTTCCGGCAGGTGGGCACGGTCACCGCTGTGACCAGGGATTCTACGGTCGAGGGCAGCTGATCGTACGGACGGAAGAAAAGGTCGGGGAAAGGGTTCGGCGGCCCTTCGGTGACCGCCTTTCCCTGTTTGCGGGCGTCCGAAAGCCAGGGCTACGTTTCCGTATCGGTCAAGACCCCCGTCTGCAAGGACAGATTTCTGATGAAGCAGGGAACCCTCAAGACCCTCGGCGTGATGGCCCTCGGTGCTGCCGCCCTCGTGGCCGGAGGCGGCGTCGCGTCCGCGGCCGGCACCCCCGGCCCCCACGGCCATGCCACCTCCGCCGTCCCCGGCGGCCAGGGCGCCGGGGCCTCCGCCCCGCAAGCGTCGGTCCCCGGCAAGGCGGTCCCCGGCAAGCCCGGCAGCGGCCCCGCCGCCGGCCGGCCCAGCCAGCCGGAGCCGCAGGGCCTGCTGGGCAACCTCGGTGGGCTCGGCGGGCTCAAGAACCTGCCGACCAGCAACCTCATGCGACTGGGCTGATCCTCCGTCCGGCGCCCGGCCGGGCCGCACACCCGCCTCGGGTGTGCGGCCCGGCCGTGTCGTCACCGGCGGACTGCCGTCACCAGGCCTCGCGGTAGGACTCCTCCGCCGGTAGGAGGATCCACAGCGCGATGTAGAGCAGGAACTGCGGGCCCGGCAGCAGACAGGAGGCCAGGAAGATCACCCGCATCGTGGTCGGGGTCGTCCCGAACCGGCGGGCCAGCCCGGCGCAGACACCGGCGATCATCTTCTCGTTGCGGGGGCGTACCAGTGCGGCGGCCATGATGGCGGCTCCTCGGCGTATCGGATTCGTACCGTCCCGGGCCGTGTTGCCCGAGCTCGTACCTTTACGCTAGGTCCGCGAGCCGGAGGAGGCGTCGCTCCAGGGGGCGAGGCCGACCCTGGTCATCGTCGGGGTCATCGTCCGGCCGCTCTCCTCCCGGGGGAGGGCGGCGCCCCCGACCCGGTCGGCCCGGCGGCGGACCAGGGTCCGTACGGCGGGCACCACCAGCAGATGCGCGAGCGCGACCCCGAGGGTGTTCAGCAGCAGCGCGTCCACGCTCACGATCTGGCCGGTCACCTCGCTGCGCAGCAGGGCGATCGCCATGGCCGTCATCGCCCCGGTGAAGGTCGTCCGCACGAACGAGGCGAACGGGTACGCGTCCACCCGCCCCCCGGCCAGCGGCAGCAGCACCCCCAGCGGCGCGAGCAGCAGCAGCCCCCCGCCGATCGAACGGGCCGCGGCCCACGGGGTGAGCGCCAGATCGGCGCGGATGGCGCCCAGCGGTTCGAGGGTCTCGGCCGTCACCCACGGCACGGTCAGCGGGCGCAGGGTCAGCCAGCAGACGAACGCAAGGTGGGCGACGAGGAGAGCGAAACCCGCGGCGCGGTAGCGGAAGGCGGCCCGACGGCCGAAACGACCCTGCACGTATCCCAGGACGCAACCGGCCGGGCTCGCGGTTCCGCGCGCACCGCGCTGGTCAGTAACGGGTTACCGACTGGTCGGTTACTGGATCGTCACGGGAAACGGCCCGGGAACGGGCGGCGAACCACAGGGAATCGGTCAGTCCGCCGGTCAGGACGCCAGCGCCCCATCAGGACTCCGGCGCACCCGCGTCCCGTCAGGACACCAGCACCCCGGAGTTCACCGCGACCTCCGGACGGTTCCGCATCTCCTCGGTGCACTCGTACCGCTTCAGCGGGTCCCGGTCGCTGTCCGGGCCGCCGAGCACCACCTTGTGCTCCTCGTCCGCCGCCGCCGAGCCCGCGAAGGTGCAGATGATCTGCGCGAGCGCGTACGGCGGCAGCTCCTCCGGCGGCCGGTTCAGCCGCAGCGCCCCGTCCGGGTCACCCTTCGCCGGACCGCCGACCGTGACCCACTCCTCCACCGCGGTGGAGAACCCGGCCGAGGACTCGGACGCCGAGGGCGGCTGCCGCAGCTGATCCAGCAGCGCCCGGGCCGCCTCCACCCGCTCGATCGGCGCCTTCCGCTCCGACAGCTGCGCGTTCCGGTTCACCGACAGGATCCGCGAGGTGCACAGCAGATAGATCCGTACGGACACCCGGCCCGCCCCCTCGGCGGCCCGCCCCGTATCCGGCGCCCGGCACGACGCGCGCGAGGGCGCGGCCCCGGCGTCCACCGGCACCGAGGTGCCGCGTATGCCGCACCCGGCCGCCAGCAGCGCGACCACGACGGTCAGCAGCAGGGCGGCGGGCCGCCGGGTCGCTCGCGGGCTCATGGCGCGCCCCCTTCGTATCTACGGCCGCCCTCGGCACCTTCGTCGTCCTTGCCGGGCTCGCCGTTGCGCTCCTTGACCTTCCGGTCCTCGATCGAGGCGAGGCGCGAGGCATCCATGGGCAGCCGCAGCGTGAAGACGGCCCCGCCCTCCGGCGAGTTCGCGGCGCTGATGTCACCGCCGTGGATGTGCGCGTTCTCCATCGCGATCGACAGCCCCAGACCGCTGCCCTCCGAGCGGGGCCGGGAGGCGCTCGCCTTGTAGAAGCGGTCGAAGACATGCGGCAGCACGTCCTCCGGGATGCCAGGACCGTGGTCCCGCACCTTGATCAGCAGATCCTCGCCCTCGGGCAGTACGGACACCCGTACGGGGGAGCCGCCGTGCTTGAGCGCGTTCCCGATCAGGTTCGCCAGGATGACGTCCAGCCGCCGCGGATCCAGCCGGGCCACGATCCCGCGTGCCGCGTCCAGCTCCACCGCGTCCAGCCAGGCGCGCGCGTCGATGCACGCCGTCACCTGGTCAGCGACATCGACGTCGTCGAGCACCAGCCGGGCGGTGCCCGCGTCGAAGCGGGTCACCTCCATCAGGTTCTCCACCAGGTCGTTCAGCCGCCGGGTCTCGCTGACCACCAGCTGCACCGCCGGGGCGATCATCGGGTCGAGCGCGTCGGCCTCCTCCTCCAGCACCTCGGTGACCGCCGTGATCGCGGTGAGCGGGGTCCGCAGCTCATGCGACATGTCCGCGACGAAGCGCCGACTGGACGCCTCCCGCGCGCTCAGCTCCGCCACCCGCTTCTGGAGCCGCTCCGCGGCCCGGTTGAAGGTGTGCGACAGATTGGCCAGCTCGTCCGAGCCTGAGACCTGGAGCCGGGTGTCGAGATGCCCCTCGCCCAGCCAAGTTCGCCGCCTCGCCCAGCCGCTGCACCGGCCGCAGCACGGTGGCCGCGGCCGCCTGCGCGAGCAGCGCGGAGCCGACCAGCGCCAGGGCGGTGGCGATGCCCAGCGACCAGGCGAGCGAGTTCAGGTCCTGGCGCTCGGTGTCCAGGGACTTGAGCATGTAGCCGGTCGGCCCGCCGCCGTTCACCTTCGCCCCGCCCACCAGGTACGGGGTGCCGTCCAGCGTGATCCGCTGCCAGTAGAGGTGGTACGGGGCGGCCTGCGACCCCTCGGCGGCGCGCCGCTCGTCCACCGCGCGCCGCAGCACCCCCGGCACCGCCTTCGTGGTGAACAGATCCGGCGCGGAGGCCGCCGTACAGCCGCTGCCGCCCCGGGTGACCAGCAGCACCTCGTACTTCTGCGTGTTGTCCGCCATGCGGTCCGCCGCGTCCTGAAGCTCAGGACAGGTCGGCGTGACCGGCAGCGGATCGGTGTCGTCCTTCAGCGCCTTGCGGAACTCGTCCAGCGCCGCGTCCCTGGGTGCGCGTCAGCACCGCGTCACGGTTCAGCCAGTACGCGATCGCCGACGCGGACACCGCCGCCGCCAGCGCCACCAGGCCGAAGACCAGCATCAGCCGCAGCCTCAGGCTGAGCCACCGCAGAATCCCCGCGGCCCAACCCCGGGCCCGGCCGGGCTCCTCGCTCACACCGCTCAATTCCGTACGTCTCCGCCCCACCCGTGCGCACCCGCGCCCCTCACGCCGGAGCGTCCAACCGGTACCCGACCCCACGCACCGTGCGGATCAGCGTCGGCGACGACGGCACGTCCTCCACCTTGGCGCGCAGCCGCTGAACGCACGCGTCCACCAGCCGGGAGTCACCCAGATAGTCGTGTTCCCACACCAGCCGCAGCAGCTGCTGCCGCGACAGCGCCTGCCCAGGCCGCCGGCTCAGCTCCAGCAGAAGCCGCAGCTCGGTGGGGGTGAGCTGGAGATCCTCGCCGTTCTTGGTCACCGTCATGGCGGCCCGGTCGATCACCAGGCTGCCGAAGGACGCCGCGTCGTTCGCCTCCCGTTCACCGCGGCGCAGCACCGCGCGGATACGGGCGTCCAGCACCCGCCCCTGCACGGGCTTCACCACATAGTCGTCCGCGCCCGACTCCAGCCCCACGACCACGTCGATGTCGTCGTTGCGGGCCGTCAGCAGAATGATCGGCAACTGGTCGGTGCGGCGGATACGGCGGCACACCTCGAAGCCGTCGATCCCGGGCAGCATCACATCCAGCACGATCAGATCCGGCCGCTGCTCGCGCAGCAGCTTCAGACCGTCCTCACCCGTCGCCGCGGTCGCCACACGGTGGCCCTGGCGGGACAGGGAGAGTTCCAGCGCCGTGCGGATGGCGTCGTCGTCCTCGATCAGCAACAGGAAAGGCACGTTGGTCATTCTGGCCTACAAGGGGCCTGTAGTTCGACCGTCGGGTCTTCACCAGCTTGATCGCCTGTGACGAGCCTGTGACAGTCGGCAGACAGCGCCATGAAACTGGTTCGGCAGAGTCTTCTGTGCACCGGCCGGAACGAGCGGCCGGGCAGCCAGCAGACGACCGAGCAGGCTCCACCGACGGGGGGCGCGACATGAGCACACTGCACTACACCCACAACAGCGCAGTCATTCGCACGCGTCTCCACGACGCCGGCCGGAGCGCGGAGAAGTCCGGTGCCGTGAGCGGGCGGGGGTGCGCTCGCGGCACCGGGCGTCAGCGGCCGCCGTACATGGTGGCCATTGACGCGAACTCGGGGGCCGGGGAGGGCCCCGGGGGGAACGGGGGTCCCGGGGGGGACCACGGGGGCAGCTCGTACAGGGAGGCAGAGGGGGAGCGGCGCACGCAGAGCGGGGCGGAAGCGGAATTCACCGCGTACGTCCAGGAGCGCCGCGCCTCCCTGTACGCAACCGCCTACCACCTGACCGGCGACCGGTTCGAGGCCGAGGACCTGCTCCAGAGCGCGCTGTTCTCGACCTACCGGGCCTGGGACCGGATCAGCGACAAGGCCGCGGTCGGCGGCTACCTGCGCCGCACCATGACCAACCTGCACATCAGCGCCTGGCGCCGGCGCAAGCTCAGCGAGTACCCGACGGAGGAGCTGCCGGAGACGGTCGGCGACCAGGACGCGATGCGCGGCACCGAACTGCGCGCCGTCCTCTGGCAGGCCCTGGCCCGGCTCCCCGAACTCCAGCGCACGATGCTGGTCCTGCGGTACTACGAGGGCCGGACGGATCCGGAGATCGCGGACATACTCAACATAAGTGTCGGAACGGTCAAGAGCAGCATCTGGCGTTCACTGCGCCGGATGCGCGAGGACGACAGCCTCAGCTTCGGCCGTGACGAGGAAGAGTCCTTCGGCGAACTCGTCGCCTGAGGGCAGGGGAAAACGGGGGCCGGTGCTCGGGGGAGCGCCGGGGCGAATGGGGAAAACGGGGGAAACGAGAAAATGGGGGAAACGGGGTAAAACGGGGAAACGGGATCGGGGGATCCCAACGGGAGAGCGGGTCCGGACGGCCAAGGTTCGGACCCGCTGCCGTTTGCCCGTGTACGAGTGCGCTTCCGCAAGCCTGAGTGAGTGCTGACGCCTGGCGGCCGGGACGGAACGAAAGTGCGTCTGTCGAATGCGTGACCTTCGCGGGTGGAAGTCGTTGGACGGAGCAAGCGATGCTTCGATGCCGACTGGGGGTGACGGGGTTGGGTGGGGTGCGAGAGGTGGCGGCGCCGTTCGTGGTGCCCGGCCCAACGGGGGTGGCCATCCGGGCCCGGTTACGCGTGTCGGAGAGCGATGCGGCGGTACTGGCCGAGGTGGGGGTGTTCCTCGGCGCCCTGGCCGCGGGTGATCTCGCGGTGCGTTCCCGGCAGGGCCTGGAGCACCGCAGTCAGACCTGGGCGGTGCGCAAGCGGGAGTTGACCGCCGTCTCGTCGGCGCGGTGGGCGGGCAGTATCACCAAGGCCACCCATGACCAGTGGGCCTTGGCCCGGCGCGGGCACGCCGCTGAGATGGCGTGGCTGCGCAAGCAGATCGCGTCGATCGAGGCGCGGCTGGCGCGTCCGCTGGGGGCGAAGGCGGACAAGCGGGAAGGGCTGCCGCGCGGCTACGGCTTACGGGTCGAGTGGCATGCCAAGTCCCGGCGCCTGCACGCGCTGCGGGCCCGGCTGGCCAGGCTGGGGGAGGACTGGGCGGCGGGCCGCGTGCGGGTGACACGTGGCGGGAAGAAACTCGCGCACCTGCGCCACCACCTGGACCAGGCCGGACTGAGCGAGCAGGCGTGGCGGGAGCGGTGGCGAGCGGCGCGGATGTTCCTGGCCGCCGACGGCGAGTCCGGCAAACATCTGGGCAACGAGACGATTCGCATCACCGCCACCGGACAGCTCTCGATCAAACTCCCCGCCACACTGGCCCGTCTGGCCAACGCACCGCACGGCCGGTATGTGCTGGACGTGACCGTCGCGTTCACGCACCGGGGCCAGGAGTGGCGGGACCGCATCACCGCGAACCGGGCGGTGGCCTACCGCATCCACCACGATGTGATCCGCGGCCGCTGGTATGTGACCGCCTCCTGGCAGCGCGCCCCCGCCCCGATCCTGCCGCTGGAAGCGGCGCTTTCCCGAGGCGTGGTCGCCGTCGACATGAACGACGACCACCTGGCCGCCTGGCGCCTGGACATCCACGGCAACCCGGTCGGTGAACCCCACCGCTTCTTCTACGACCTGTCGGGGAGCGTCCAGCATCGAGATGCCCAGATCCGGCATGCCTTGACCCGGCTGCTGCACCACACCCGCGCCACCGGGGCAGGGGCGATCGCGATCGAGGACCTGGACTTCAATGACGGCCGGTGCCGGGAGAGGTACGGCCGCAACAAACGCTTCCGCCGCCTGATCTCCCGCTTCCCCACCGCGAAGCTGACGGCGCGGCTGGTGGCGATGGCCGCCGAGCAGGACATCGCGATCGTCGCGGTCGACCCGGCCTATACCTCCCGGTGGGGCGCCCAGCACTGGCAGCAGCCCATGACCGCCAGCAACCGCAAGGTTTCCCGGCACGATGCGGCCAGCATCGCGATCGGGCGACGCGCCCTCGGACACCCGATCCGGCGACGGACGGCACCGCCCCCGCACGACCAGAGCGATCGTGTTGGGCATCGGACCGCCCAGGCCCGACCGGAGACCCGACGGCGTGAGGGACCCCGCCCCCGCCTTCCCGGACCACGGACGAGATCCGTGCCGCCCGGCAGCGGAGCGAACGCGGGCGACCAGCATGCCCAACACCGTTCGGGGCGCGCGGCTGAGCATGGGTTCTGGCATCAGGACTCACTCCCGCTCAGTCTTTAGGAACGGTCTGTCCGGGCCCGCTCGCGTGTGTGGTCGTACGGAGCGGTTTGAGTACGGATACTCATGCTCCCGTATCGCCCGTTTCGGCAGGCTGATCCGCATGCTGATCCGCAGGAAGACAAGCGACGTTCTACGACGCGTCCTCGATGTGGTCGCGGGCGACTGGCTCTCCCGCGGCTACCTCGCCGTGGTCTTCGCCCTGTTGGCCTGGGCCTGGACGGACGCCAGCTTCTTCCCGTACGACGACGCCTCGTTCGCGGCGGTCGTGCCCGCCCTGTTCACGGCCCCGGCCAGCCTGCTCTTCGTCCTCCTCCCGGAGGGCACCGAGGGCTCCTACTTCGGCCTGGTCACGGCGGCGGCCGTGCTCAACGCCACCGCGATCACCCTCCTGGCCCGTACGGCGCGCAGCGCCTGAGCGTATCGGGGGAGTTCCGGTTCCCCAAAGCGCGGCATTTCTTTGATTTCCCTAGTCTCTCCGATGGCCCCTCTTGCGGAGTAAATCGCGCTGCTACTGTCTTCCGCATCGCCCCTGCGGGCCTGAATTTCGGCAGCGGAATCTCGTTGCGAAAGGCGCGGTCGGGCAGGGGCGGGAATGACTCAATTGTGTACCCCGCGCTCAATTGGAGAGTCGAATGAAGAAGACCCGACGCGCAAAGGCGCTCGCTGCGGCCGCCGTCGTCACGGCGGCCCTCGCCCTGCCCCTCGTCTCGGCGGGCACGGCCTCCGCTGAGACCAACCTTCTGCCGCACTACACGCACTCCTTCCTCGAGTGCCAGACGCTGGGCAACAAGGCGGCGCAGCAGGGTCAGCTGGACGGTTTCAAGTGTGTCAAGCAGGGCAGCTGGGTCGTCATGTACCCCTGGTAAACAGCCCCTTTCGGTGGCCTTATCCGGCTGCGGGCTGAATGCCACGGCGGGGCGCCGCAATTGCGCGGCGCTTCGCTGTTTTCGCGTGTCGCTTTAGGCGCCTTTACGTCCGTACGCCCTCGAGGGCGCGATCCGCCGCGCCCGCCGCCGCTATCCGCGCCAACGCCGCGTCCCGGCCACACGCGTACGCGCCCAGCGCCGTCTGCCGCTCCACGATGCCGCGCTCCGACCGCATCAGCCGCCACCCCCGCCGCACCAGATACGCCGCCGACTTGCGCCCCTCCCGCAGATCGCGCAGCAGCCGCCGCCGGAACGTCGTCGAGGGCCGCCCCCGCAGGCAGATCGCGTCCGCCAGCAACCCCAGCGCCCGGCACCGGTCGATGATGTCCGCCGCGAAGATCCCCTCCGCCACGAACAGCGGCGCCCGCCCGATGTCCATGGACTCCTCGCCCACCCGCGAACTGGACGCGATCTCGTACACCGGCACGGTCGTCCGCCCCGTACGGCACAACGCCTCGACCGCCCCCACCGCCGCATCCGCGTCCCACGACAACGGCGAGTCCCAGTCGGCCCCTCCACCCCCGTCGAGCTGCGGGAGCGTCGGGTCGTCCCCCTCCTTGTAGAAGTCGTCGAGATTCAGCACGGGCAGCCCGGTACGGGCCGCGAGGGACGACTTTCCCGAACCGGAGGGCCCGGTGAGCAGGACGACGCGTGCGAAGGCGGGAGGAAGGGTCACGGAACACCAGTGTGAACCATTCCCCACCCCCGCATGAACCCATGGGATCGCTCCGGCCATTCCTGGAACTCTGGAAGGCCCTGACCGACCCCGAGTTCACCCGGCGCTGGTGTGGCTCCGGCGAAGGTGCCGTGGCCGTCGAGTCCGACTGGCGTCCCGGGTCCCCCGTCACCCACCGATTCGCCGGTGCGGACGCCCCGTTCATGCGCGGCGAGGTGATCGAGGCCGACCCGCCTCACGTACACCGTCGGGCTTCGTCCCCACCCCCGACAACCCCACCCCGGACCCCCGCCGTGCCACCGCCGACTTCCACCTCGAAGAGACGGGCGTCGCCCAGGTGAAGCTGACCGTGCACAGCACCGACCCGCGCGCCGACATGCGGGCAACAGGTCAACGAGGGCTGGGCCGTCGTGCCACATCGACCGGACGGTGGAGTTCCTGGACCTGGTCACCGCCTGCCACTCGTTCGTGGCCGCGGCCGACCGGGCGGTCCCCGCTCTTCGGGGCCGCACCCTCGGCGAGGACGAGCGGACGATCGTCCACGAGAACGTAGCTCCGACACCCTCCGGTTCGTGCTGTTCGACCCCAGACCCGCGGGGCAGGGACGACGGCTGACCCTTACCCCGCCTCTTCCTCGGCAGAGGCCACGGCCGCCGAACCACACCCGGATGGTTCGACCGCGAAGCGGTTCTGAGTTCGGCTTACTACACAACGGCGAGGTGGTCGGCGGCGCCCCCGCGCCATTCGATGAGGAACAGGGTCGCGTCGTCGCTGGTGAGCCCGCCCCGTTCCGCCATCAGTGCCTGGGAGAGCCAGCGCACCTCGGCGCGTACCCCGCTCGCCTGGCCCGTCATGCGATTGACGCAGCGGATGAGCTGTTCCTCGCCGAACGGCTCCTGTCCGGAAACGTGTTCCTCGATGACGCCGTCCGTGTAGCACAGCAGCCGGTCGCCGCGCTGGAGCTGGTGCTCGTTCATCCGGGGCTGCTCGCCGCCGAAGCCGACCGGCAGGGTCGTCGGGCCCTCCAGGGGGTGGAGCACCCGGCCGTCGCGGATCAGCAGCGGTGCCGGGTGGCCCGCGTTGACCCACTGCAAGTGGCCCGTTGTGGTGTCCAGGCGCATCATCTGCGCGGTGACGAAGCGATCGGGACCGAACTGCTCGTCGATGGCCCGGTCCATGAATGCGTAGATCTCGACCAGGTCGACGTCGGCGCGCCTGGCGTGGCGGTAGGTGCCGATGGCGATGGTGGCCATCGCGGCGGCCCCGAGATCGTGGCCCATCGCATCGATCACGGCCACGTGCAGGACGTTTTCGTTGAGGGCATAGTCGAAGCTGTCGCCGGCGATGCGGTAGGCGGGTTCGAGCATCCCGGCCAACGCGACCTGCGGAACGGCCATGGACAGTGGCGGCAGCAGGGACCACTGGATCTCGGCGGCCACGCTCATCGGTTCGCGGCGCCGGGCCTGGAAGAACTGGTCGGTGTAGGTGTGCTTGGTGACCACCATGTCGGCGACCAGGCCGGCCAGCCTGCGCAGCAGTCGGCGGTCGTCGTCATCGACGGTGTCCATGGTGACGGCCATCACCCCGACCTGGTCGCTGCCGTCCAGCAACGGCAGGTACATCCGGACGCCGCCGTCGTCCTGCGTGACCTCGACGGTAGCCGCCGTCAGGAACGCCGTTCCGGCGTGGGAGTCGCTGATCAGCTCGGGCTCGGCGACCACCAGCCGTCGGCCCGACAGCGGAGCGAGCACCACCTGCGCGTAGTCCTGGAGGAGGATCGAGACGTCACGGCCACCGACCCTGGCCACCTCTTCCGCGATCAGCGGAGCGATCAGCTGCGGCGGCATCTCGTGGGCCCGGTCCAGCAGCACCCCCAGCAGTCGCTCACCGAACCCCTCCGACCGGTCCACCATGCCCCTGCCGGGCTTGCGCTCACCTTCAGCCATAACCGCAGGGTGCCGCAGCCGCCTGGCGCGGCCAGTCGATTACGCCAACGGCGGCCATGTCACGCCCGTGCACCCGCTCCCTTGACGGCCGCGGCCGAGCAGGCCCTCGCCCTGCTCGGCGGCCCGCTGCGCGAGGGCTACACGGAACGAAGTCGGCCTCCTCGCCCCTGAGCGCGCGGGCCTGCCTTCGGAAGGATCGCTGGACCCCTCTTGCGGGTTCTATGCCGCACCCCATAAGTTACCGACAGGTAGCTCGGAAGGTGGTGAGCGGTGAGTCCGCGCAGGAGTGACAGCCGTGACCGGATGGTCCAAAGCGCTGCTGCCCTGCTGCGCGAGTACGGCGCGAGCGCGACCAGCATCGACCGGGTGCTCGCCCACAGCGGGGCCCCGCGCGGCTCGGTGTATCACCACTTTCCCGGCGGGCGGACGCAGCTCATCGACGAGGCGGTGGCGCTGGCGGGCGACGTCATCGCGGGGCTGATCGACGCCGCCACACGGGCCGACGATCCGGTGCGGGCCGTCGACGCGTTCTTCGCGCTGTGGCGCGACCGGCTGGTGGAGAGCGGCTTCCGGGCGGGCTGCCCGATCGTGGCGGTCGCCGTGGAGACCAACGACGACGCACCTCAGCTGGCCCGCTCCGCCGCCGCCGTCTTCGCCCGCTGGCGGGAGGCCCTCGCCGAACTGCTCGTACGGCACGGCCTGACCGAGGAACGCGGCCGGAGGCTCGGCGCCTTCATCATCGCGGCGGTCGAAGGCGCGGTGATCATGTGCCGGGCCGAACGGAGCACCGCTCCGCTGGAAGCTGCCGCCGTCGAGATCCACGACCTGCTGCTCAACGCCCTGCACCAACGGCCTGAGGCCGAACCCCGGCCCTGAAGGAGTCGTCATGCCCTCGCTCGACCGTCAGGAGAACGTCTTCGTCCTCGATCTGGGAGACGGCGAGAACCGCTTCCACCCCGACTGGCTCGCCGCCGTCGGCTCCGCGCTCGACGAGGTGGAGAAGGCGGAAGGCCCCCGCGCGCTGGTCACCGCCGCCACGGGCAAGTTCTACTCCAACGGGCTCGACCTGGACTGGCTGTTCGCCCACGCCGACCAGCACCAGGACTACGTCGTCTCCGTCCACGAGCTGTTCGCGCGGCTGCTGTCGCTGCCGGTCATCACGGTGGCCGCGCTCCAGGGCCACACGTTCGCCGCGGGCGCGATGTTCTCCCTGGCCCACGACTTCCGCGTCATGCGCGCCGACCGCGGCTTCTGGTGCCTGCCCGAAGCGGACATCAACATCCCCTTCACCCCCGGCATGTCCGCCCTCATCCAGTCCCGGCTGACACCGCAGACCGCGCACGAGGCCATGGTCACCGCCCGCCGCTACGGCGGGTCCGACGCCGCGGCCGTCGGCATCGTCGACCAAGCGGTCGCCGAGGACGCCGTGCGCTCCACCGCCATCGAGCTCGCCCAGGCCCAGGTGAACAAGGTCGGCGACACCCTCGGCACCATCAAGGCCCGCATGTACGCCCCGACCCTGGCCACCCTGCGCGACACCACCAACCCGCTCGGCTGACCAGTACCGCACCGATGCCCGCGCACCCGGCACCACCAAGGAGAACGACCATGACCACCACCGACCTCGCAGCCATGACCGGCCTGGAACTGATGCGCTGGGTGCAGACCGAACGCCCCACCGACATCCCGTCCATCGGCCGCCTGCTCGGCATGCGCTTCGACGAGGTCGAGCACGGCCGCATGGTCATCTCCCTCGACACCCGCCCCGACTTCGCCAACCCCCTGGGCACCGTCCACGGCGGCATCGCCGCCACCCTCCTCGACTCCGCCATGGCGTGTGCCGTCCACACCACCCTCCCCGCCGGCGCGAGCTACACGACCCTCGAACTCAAGGTCAACTACATCCGCGCCGCCCGCACCGACGGACAGACGCTCACCGCCGAAGGCACCGTCATCCACGCGGGCCGCCGCACCGCAACCGCCGAGGGCAAGGTGCTGGACGACCAGGGCAACCTGATCGCCCACGCCACCACCACGTGCATGATCCTTTAGGCCCCCTCCGCGTCAGCCGAGGTGGGGGCGGTCGCGGTGGCCGAGGAAGTGGCGGAGCCGCAGCCCGGCAGCGAGTCCGTCATCTCCATGCCCCCGCCGGGCAGGGCCCACAACCCGTTGTCCCGGCGGCGCTGGAGCAGGACGCGGCCTTCGTCGTCGGCGACGACGGCGGACGCGGCGACGACCAGGCTGTTCGGCTCGGGGGCGTCCGGGTCGTCGTAGTACTCGGTCCGGGGCATGGCTCACTGGGCTTCAAGGGGCGGTTGCGCACCGCCTGCGGAGATGTGGGTCACGTGTTCGCGGAAGTCCCGGGACAGCGACTCATGAGGGTATCGCCGCTCCAGTTCGTCGGTGAGTTCTCCGGCGACCATCAGCAGCGACGGAAGGGACTTCCGCGAAGTCTCCAGCGCGCGGCCCCCGATCGAGACGGCCTCCTCCAGCTCACCGGAGCGGGCGGCGGTCACACCGAGCGTGAGGCGGGCCTCCGCGACGCGCATGGGGGAGATCTCGGTGCCGTCCGGGGCGGTGCCCAGCCGGACGACCTCCTGCGCGTGAGTGGCCGCGCGCTCGTCGTCGCCGAGCAGGCGGTAGGCGTCCATCTCGTAGAAGTCCCACTTGTCGGGGTCGATGACGAAGTGGTGCTCGCGGTGTTCCGGCCGGGGCAGCCGCTCCAGGCGGGCACGGCCCGCGTCGAGCGTGGCACGGACCTGCCGCGCGTCCCCCATCCGGGCGTACGCCTTGGCGCTCTGGGCGTAGAGCTGTACGCCGATGCTGTGCGTCGAGTCGGAACGGTGCCCTGCGCTCACACAGTCGATCACGTCCGCGTACCGCCCCTGGGTCAGGGCGAACCATGCGCCGAGTTCCCACGACCACGCCATGATCTCGCCGTGCCCGGCCTCCTGCCCGATGCGCAGCGCCGCGGCGCGGCTCAGCTCCGCGGCCTGGCGTTGCCCCATGTCGTATTCGAGGCAGCCGCCGAGGAGGAACAACCAGCCTGTGGAGACGAGGAGTTCGCGGTGCTGGGCCAGGGTGGTGCGACCCTGGAGCATGTCGGTGACGTGGCGGATGCCCGCCCGTGTCTGGTGGTGGAGTTGATCGGCGGGTGTGAACGGATAGGCGCGGCACAGCTGGTCGATCGCCTCCGCGATCATTTCCAGGTCGGCCGGTCCCACATCGGTGGCGTGCGTGCGGCGTGCCAATTCTGCGACCTCCCACAGCGCGGGCTCTGGGCCCAGCATGCCCGAGGCGTCGGGGTGCCTCAACGCCGGAGCAGCGGCGCTCGGCGCGGGGGACACCTCCCAGGAGCGAGCCGCCAGTCCGATCATCGCGCCGGGAATGCGCAAGGCGTCCGCGATCTCCTCGATTTTGGCCAGGGAGGTAATGCGCGCATTGCCGCGGGCAACCGTCCCCACGCGTTCGGACTTGATGCCGCACGCCTCGCCGATCTGGTTGTAGCTGATGCCGCCCCACTTTCGGGCGAGCCGAAACACCGTGCCGAAGTCCCGTTCGGCGAGTGCGCTCCGCACGTCGTCGCGTTCGAGTACGCGGGGCGGTAATGCGGTGGGTGGCGTCACGTGATGCTCTCCTCCCGCCCACGGTGGGTCTACCCATCATGGGCTGACGCCCGGCCGTATGAACGGTGACGCTTGCAGGTCAAGAGGAACCCCGCGACCGGCAAGAGGAGGCCATTGTGCGGAAGATGACCGCTCGGTCCATGGAATGGCTGTTACGGCTGATGCTGCCCGCCAAGAAGGGCGGGCCGATTGCAAACGTGCAGAGCGGATCGGCAGAGGAGCCTCGCCCCCGCGTCGTCCTGCTGTGTCCGCCGCACGGCGTGGTGGTGATCAGGTGAGCGTGCGGCCCCGGCTGTTGCCCTGGCCGGGGACGGAGGGGAAGCGGTGCTACCTCGTGGCGGACGAGGACGGTGATGGTCCGCTGTCGCGGCTTGCCGATGAGATGGAGGCCATGCAGCTCAAGGCGGGGTCCGAACTCCTGGGGCATGTGGGCGCGATGGTCGACGATCGGCGGGTGGGCGTCCGGGAGCTGCGGTTCCTGGTCAAGTGCCTGTGTGAGGCGCTGCGTGATGCGCTACGGGTCGCCGAGAGCCGGGGCGGGCGGCTGGGGGTGGGCGAATGAGCGCCGCCGAGGATGAGGTGCGCGTCGGGCCCGTACCGGGGCGCGGTCTGCGCCGTGGCCGGGACGGGCGCTTTGAGTTGCCGCTTCGGGTCGTCCGTCCCGGGCAGGCCGCTCCCGTCATGCTGGTGCTGACGACGCTGGAGGCGGAGCAGTTGCACCCGGCTCTGTGTTACGCGCTCGATGGTCAGCCGGTGCCCGCGGATGCGCCGGGGTGCCGGGAGCGGTGGTGAAACGAGCCTCCTCGCCCACGAGTGTGTGGGCGAGGTAGGCACCCTCGGGGTGCCTTGGCCGGGCAGGGCGTTGCGTACAGTCCCTCCATGCCCGAGTTAGAGCTGCTCCGCCCGGACCACGCGCCCGCGCTCCTCGCGTTCGAGCGGGAGAACCGCGCCTACTTCGCCGCGTCCATCCCCGACCGGGGTGACGACTACTTTCACCGCTTCGACGAGCGCCACCGCGCCCTGCTCGCCGAGCAGGAGGCAGGTCTCTGCTACTTCCACCTGCTGGTCGGCACGGAAGGCGAGGTGCTGGGGCGGGTCAACCTCGTGGACGTGGCCGACGGTTGCGCCGAACTCGGCTACCGGATCGCCGAGCGCGCCGCGGGCCAGGGACTGGCCACCGGAGCCGTACGGACGATGTGCGACCTGGCCGCCGACAGGTACGGGCTGACCGTGTTGCGAGCCGAGACCACCCTCGACAACGCGGCCTCACGAACGGTGCTCGCCCGCACCGGGTTCACCGTCGTCGGCGAGACGGAGCTCGACGGTCGCCCCGGCCTGTCGTATCGGCGAGAGATCGCGCGCCCATGAAGGGGCAAGCAGACCCGGCGGCGCAGGCGCTGCGGCTGGTCATGAGCCGCTGTCCGGACGCCCTGGGTGCCATCCTCGGCGGTTCGGCCGCCCAAGGCCGGGCGACTCCGGCCAGCGATCTGGACGTGGCGGTCCTGCTCCCGGACTCGGACAGCAGTCGCCGTGAGGTCGTACGCCACGACGGGCGCCTGGCCGAGCTGTTCCTGCACACCCTCGCGGATCTTCCGGAGATCTTCGAAGGGGACAGAGCCCGCCGCCGGGGCACGGTCCTCTTCATCTATGACCAGGGCCTGCCCCTGATGGACTCCCACGGCCATCTGGCCCATGCCCGCGCCCGGGCCCGGGCGGCCCTCGCGGCCGGGCCGCCACCGCTCACCCCGGCCGAGCGGGAACGCGGCCGCTACCTCCTCACCTGCTTCATGGACGACCTGCTCGACACCTCGCCGGCCGACAGATACGAACAGCTCTCCCTCGCCGACGCCACCCTGCGCGAGGCCGCACATCTGCTCACCGACCACCACACCGCGTGGACGGGCATCGGCAAATGGCTCCCCCGCAGACTGCTCGGCGCCGACCCGGCGCGGGGCGGCGCCCTGCTGTACGGCCACCGCACCGTGGCCGAAGACGGCGACCCCGCCCCCTTGGCGGCCGCGGCCGAGCAGGTGCTCGCCCTGCTCGGCGGGCCACTGCGCGAGGGATACACAGAACGAAGTCGGCCTCCTGGCCCCTGAGCGCGCGGGCCTGCCTTCGGAATTCGCCGTGGAGACCAACGACGACGCACCTCAGTTGGCCCGCTCCGCCGCCGCTGTCTTCGCCCGCTGGCGGGAGGCCCTCGCCGAACTGCTCGTCCGGCACGGCCTGACCGAGGAGCGCAGCCGGAGGCTGGACGCCGTGCGCTCCACCGTCGCAGCCATGACCGGCCTGGAACTGATGCGCTGGGTGCGGACCGAACGCCCCACCGACATCCCGTCCATCGGCCGCCTGCTCGGCATGCGCTTCGACGAGGTCGAGCACGGACGCATCGTCATCTCCCTCGACACCCGCCCCGACTTCGCCAACCCCCTCGGCACCGTCCACGGCGGCATCGCCGCCACCCTCCTCGACTCCGCCATGGTCTGTGCCGTCCACACGACCCTCCCCGCCGGCGCGAGCTACACGACCCTCGGCCAGACGCTCACCGCCGAAGGCACCGTCATCCACGCGGGCCGCCGCACCGCGACCGCCGAGGGCAAGGTGCTGGACGACCAGGGCAACCTGATCGCCCACGCCACCACCACGTGCATGATCCTTTAGAGGCCAGGACGCTCAGACGCCCATGGGGTGCCAGACCGTTTTCGTCTCGAGGAAGGAGAGGAGACGGTCGGTGCCGGGGTCGGTGCGCCAGTCCACAGGGTGTGGACGGACCACGCGCTTGAGGTTGTCCGCGGCGGCCGTTTCCAGGTCGGTCGCGAGGGCCGGGTCCGCGCCTGCCAGGTCGATCGCGTTGACGTCCTGGTGGGCGGCGAGCGGGGTGGCGAGTTCGGGGGTGCGGCCCGAGAGGATGTTGACCACGCCGCCCGGGAGGTCCGAGGTGGCCAGGACCTCGGCGAGGGAGAGGGCGGGGAGCGGGGCGCGCTCGGCGGCCACCACGACGGTCGTGTTGCCGGTGACGATCGCGGGGGCGAGGACCGAGATCAGGCCCAGGAACGAGGAGTCCTGGGGGGCGATGAGGGCCACGACGCCCGTGGGCTCGGGGGTGGAGAGGTTGAAGTACGGCCCGGCGACGGGGTTGGCGGAGCCCGCGATCTGGGCGATCTTGTCGGACCAGCCCGCGTACCAGACCCAGCGGTCGATCGCGGTGTTCACGAGGGCAACGGCTTTGGATGCGGACAGGCCCTCGGCGGACGCGACCTCGGCCGCGAACTGGTCGCGGCGGCCCTCCAGCATCTCGGCGATGCGGTACAGGATCTGGCCGCGGTTGTAGGCGGTGGCGCCGGACCAGCCGCCGAACGCCTTGCGCGCGGCCGTGACCGCGTCGCGGGCGTCCTTGCGGGAGGCCAGGGGGGCGTTGGCCAGCCAGTTGCCCTTTGAGTCCGTCACCTCGTATACCCGTCCGCTTTCGGAGCGTGGGAACTTGCCGCCGACGTACAGCTTGTAGGTCTTCAGGATCGAGAGTCGTTCAGACATTGAGGTATGCCTCCAGGCCGTGGCGGCCGCCCTCGCGGCCGTAGCCCGACTCCTTGTAGCCGCCGAACGGCGAGGCGGGGTCGAACTTGTTGAACGTGTTGGACCAGATCACCCCGGCGCGCAGCTTGCTCGCCATGGACAGGATGCGCGAGCCCTTCTCCGTCCAGATGCCCGCCGACAGGCCGTACGGGGTGTTGTTCGCCTTGGCGACCGCCTCGTCGGGGGTGCGGAAGGTCAGCACGGACAGGACCGGGCCGAAGATCTCCTCGCGGGCGATCCGGTGGGCCTGGGTGACGCCGGTGAAGAGGGTGGGCGCGAACCAGTAGCCGGAGCTGGGCAGTTCGCACTCCGGGGCCCAGCGCTCGGCGCCCTCGGCCTCGCCCGCGTCGGCCAGCTCGCGGATACGGGCCAGCTGCTCCGCGGAGTTGATGGCGCCGATGTCGGTGTTCTTGTCCAGCGGGTCGCCGACCCGCAGGGTGCGCATCCGGCGCTTGAGGGCGTCGAGGAGTTCGTCCTGGACGGACTCCTGGACCAGCAGGCGGGAGCCCGCGCAGCAGACGTGGCCCTGGTTGAAGAAGATGCCGCTGATGATGCCCTCGACCGCCTGGTCGATCGGCGCGTCGTCGAAGACGATGTTCGCGGCCTTGCCGCCCAGCTCCAGGGTGACCTTCTTCTTCGTACCGGCCACCGTGCGGGCGATCGCCTTGCCCACCTCGGTCGACCCCGTGAAGGCCACCTTGTCGATGCCGGGGTGGGCGACCAGCTCGGCGCCGGTCGAGCCGTCGCCGGTGACGATGTTGACCACGCCCTTGGGCAGGCCTGCCCGGCGGCAGATGTCCGCGAAGAAGAGGGCGCTCAGGGGGGTCGTCTCGGCGGGCTTCAGCACGACCGTGTTGCCGGTCGCGAGCGCCGGGGCGATCTTCCACGCGAGCATCAGGAGGGGGAAGTTCCAGGGGATGACCTGGCCCGCCACGCCCAGCGGCTTGGGATCCGCTCCGTAGCCCGCGTACGCGAGCTTGTCGGCCCAGCCCGCGTAGTAGAAGAAGTGCGCGGCGACCAGCGGCAGGTCGGCGTCCCGCGATTCGCGGATCGGCTTCCCGTTGTCCAGCGACTCCAGCACCGCCAGCTCCCGCGAGCGCTCCTGGATGATCCGCGCGATGCGGAACAGGTACTTGGCGCGCTCGGCGCCGGGCAGCGCCGACCAGGACTCGAACGCCTTGCGGGCGGCCTTGACCGCGCGGTCCACGTCCTCGGCGTTGGCCTGGGCGACCTCGGAGAGGACCTCCTCGGAGGAGGGGGAGAGGGTCTTGAAGAACTTGCCGTCGCCCGCCTCGCGGAACTCGCCGTCGATGAACAGCCCGTACGACGGGGCGATGTCGACGACCGCGCGGGACTCGGGAGCGGGGGCGTACTCGAAAACGGGCATGGCGTATCAGTCCACCGTCACGTAGTCGGGACCGGAGTACCGGCCGGTGCTCAGCTTCTGGCGCTGCATCAGCAGATCGTTCAGCAGACTCGACGCGCCGAAGCGGAACCAGTCCGCGGTCAGCCACTCCTCGCCCAGCGTCTCGTTGACCATCACCAGGTACTTGATCGCGTCCTTCGACGTACGGATGCCACCCGCGGGCTTCACGCCCACCTGCACCCCGGTCGCGGCCCGGAAGTCGCGGACCGCCTCCAGCAGGACCAGGGTGACCGGCGGCGTGGCGTTGACGGACACCTTGCCGGTGGAGGTCTTGATGAAGTCGGCGCCCGCGAGCATCGCCAGCCAGGACGCGCGGCGCACGTTGTCGTACGTCTGGAGCTCGCCGGTCTCGAAGATGACCTTCAGATGCGCGGCGCTGCCGTCGGGGCGGACGCACGCCTCCTTCACGTGCCGGATCTCCTCGAAGACCTCCAGATAGCGGCCGGAGAGGAAGGCCCCGCGGTCGATCACCATGTCGATCTCGTCCGCCCCGGCGGCCACCGCGTCCCGGGTGTCGGCCAGCTTCACCGGCAGCGCGGCCCGGCCGGACGGGAACGCCGTCGCCACGGCCGCCACCTGGAGTCCGCTGCCCCGGAGGGCCTCCTTCGCGGTCGCCACCATGTCGCCGTAGACGCAGATCGCCGCCACCTCGGGGACGGTGCGGTCGGTGGGGTCGGGGTTGATCCCCTTCGCGCACAGCGCCCGGACCTTGCCCGGGGTGTCCGCGCCCTCCAGGGTCGTCAGGTCGATCATCGAGATCGCCAGGTCGATGGCGTACGCCTTCGCCGTGGTCTTGATCGAGCGGGTGCCGAGGGTCGCGGCACGGGCCTGGAGGCCGACCGCGTCGACGCCCGGCAGGCCGTGCAGGAAGCGGCGCAGCGCGCTGTCGGTGGCGGTCACGTCCGCCATCGACGCCAGTCGCTCCGCGGCCTCTTTGCCGTATGCGGGAACTGTGGTGGGCATGGTCACCACCTGAGCATATCTACGCGCGTAGCGGTATGTCACCCCCCGGCCGTGATCGGGCCCGGCCCCGGCCCGATCACGATCCGTATTCGTACCGTGTTGATCCCGAGGCCCAATGCCCCGGACCGTGGGGCACAATCGGCCCCATGACGAGCTCGGACGACCCCGCCCCCGCCCCGCAGCCCGACGGGGAGCCCGCCGGCGAGCCCGACGGGGGGCTCGTCGGCGGCCCCGACGGCGGCCCCGATGGGGAGCCCACCCCGTACGCCGACCGCGTCTACCGCTCCCCGGGCGGCATCGTGGGCGGCGTGCTGCTGCTCGGGCTCGGCGGCTGGCTCGGCATCGACGCCATCCTGCGCGGCGAGGGCCGTACGCCGTGGCTCGCCCTCGCCGGGCTGTTCTTCGCGGTGCCGGTGGTGATCGCCTTCACCGTGCGCCCTGCGGTGTACGCGGGCGCGGACCGGCTCCTCGTACGCAACCCCTTCCGCACCATCACCCTCCCCTGGGCCTCCGTCGACACCCTGCGTGCCAGCTACACCAGCGAAGTGCTGGCGGGCGGCGCGACGTACCAGCTGTGGGCCGTCCCCGTCTCGCTGCGCCAGCGCAAGCGCGCCGCCCGCCAGCAGAACCGCGACGCGGCGTCGCCGACGTCACTCGGCCGTACGCCCGCCCCGGGCGCGACGGCGGACCGCCGCGCCCAGGCCGACCAGACGATCGGCGACCTGCGCGAACTGGCCGAGTCCAACGCGGGCCGCGACGGCGCGCAGGGCGAGCCCGAGGTGCGGTGGGCGTTCGAGGTCATCGCGCCGACGCTGGCCGGGGCGGTGCTGCTGGTGATCATGCTGCTGATCTGAGGGCGGTGTGGTCATGCCAGGGCAGCGGAAGCGGAAGCAGCGGCGGCAGCGGCGGCAGGAGTTCGCCGCCGGCGCCGGGCGCTGGGAAGTGATCTTCGAGACCCAGGACGCCGACGAGTGGCGTGCGCGGCTGGCCCGTATGCGGGCCGGGAGTGAACCGGTCGACTGGTCGTCGGTCCGCGTGGACACGCTGTGCGGGCGCGCGACGCGGCCGACGACCTACCGGCTGAGCCGGTTCGTACCCTCCGTACCGGGCGAACCGGAAGCTTAGATCCCGGCCGCCGCCGAGAGGTCCTTCTTTACGGCCGCCAGAACCGTTTCCGCCGTGGCGCGGGCCCGGGGCAGGTCCTCGGCTGCGGGCACGTCCACGACCACCTCCAGGTAGCACTTCAGCTTGGGCTCCGTACCGCTCGGGCGCACGATCACCCGCGCCGAGCGGACCGTGTCCCGCCCGGCGAGCTGATAGCGCAGGCCGTCCGTCGGGGGCAGCGCTTCCGAGCCCTGGGTCAGATCCTCGGCCGAGCCGACCTCCAGACCCGCCAGTTCGGCCGGGGGCTGCTCGCGCAGCCGCCGCATCGCCGCCGCGATCAGGGACAGATCCTCGACCCGTTCGGACAACTGGTCCGTGGCGTGCAGACCGTGCGCGACGGCGATGTCGTCCAGCAGGTCGGTGAGGGTACGCCCCTGCCCCTTCAGCTCCGACGCCAGCTCCGCCACCAGCAGCGCGGCAGTGATCCCGTCCTTGTCGCGCACCCCCTCCGGGTCCACGCAGTAGCCCAGCGCCTCCTCGTACGCGTACCGCAGACCGTCCACCAGGGCCAGCCACTTGAAGCCGGTCAGCGTCTCCGCGTACGGCAGGCCCGCGTCGGCCGCGATGCGGGACAGCAGTGACGAGGACACGATCGTCGTCGCGACGGTGCCGCGGGCGCGCCTGTGCACGAGGTGGGTGGCGAGCAGCGCGCCGACCTCGTCGCCGCGCAGCATTCGCCAGCCGGTGTCGGTGGCGGTCGTGGGGACCGCCACCGCGCAGCGGTCCGCGTCCGGGTCGTTCGCGATGACGATGTCGGGCGCCGCCGCGCGGGCCGTCGCGAACGCCAGATCCATCGCCCCCGGCTCCTCCGGGTTCGGGAACGCCACCGTCGGGAACGCCGGGTCCGGATCCGCCTGCTCGGGAACCACCGTGGGCGCCGGGAAGCCCGCCCGCGCGAACGCGGCCGTCAGCGTCTCGCGGCCCACGCCGTGCAGGGGCGTGTAGACGACGCGGGCGTCCCGCGCGGAGCCCGGCGTCAGGACGGCGTCCGTGCGGGCCAGGTACGCGTCGAGGATGCCGTCGTCCAGCGTCTCCCAGCCGGTGTCCGGGCGCGGTACGTCGTTCAGGCTGCCGATCGCCGCGATCTCGGCCGCGATCTCCGCGTCGGCGGGCGGAACGATCTGCGAGCCGTCGCCCAGGTACACCTTGTAGCCGTTGTCGCGCGGCGGATTGTGGCTCGCCGTCACCTCGATCCCCGCGACGGCCCCCAGATGGCGGATGGCGAACGCCAGCACCGGCGTCGGCAGCGGCCGGGGCAGCAGCGCCGCGCGGAATCCCGCGCCGGTCATGACGGCGGCCGTGTCGCGGGCGAAGTCCGCGCTCTTGTAGCGGGCGTCGTACCCGATGACGACGAGGCCGGAGGCGTGCCGGGGTTGCTTCGCGAGGTACGCGGCGAGACCGGCGGCGGCGCGGATGACGACGGCGCGGTTCATCCGCATGGGGCCCGCGCCCAGTTCGCCGCGGAGGCCCGCGGTGCCGAACTGAAGCGTGCCGGAGAAGCGCTCGGCAAGCGCGCGCCCCGCCCCGGGGTCGCCCCCCTGGGCCGCGTCGAGGAGGGCGCGCAACTCGTCCCGGGTGTCGGGGTCGGGGTCCTCGGCCAGCCAGGTGCGGGCCTGGTCGATGAGGTCGGGCGCCATTGGGGAGCCTCCTGGGTGGGGGTGCGTTGTGTTGTTGTGCGG
>NZ_GG657754.1:6159093-6175241 GCF_000158915.1 Streptomyces himastatinicus ATCC 53653
CGGTCCAGGGCCCCGCCCCGGAGGTTGTCCAGGGCCCCGCCCCGGAGGCCCCGCACCGGCACCACCCACCGCACCGACCGCGCACCCGGGGGCGGAGCCCCCGGAAATCAGAGGCGGTCCAGCACCTGGGCCAGCAGCGCGCCCATCCGGGTGGCCGAGTCGCGGCCCGCCTGGAGGACCTCCTCGTGGTTGAGGGGTTCGCCCGTCATGCCCGCGGCGAGGTTGGTGACCAGGGAGATGCCCAGCACCTCGGCGCCCGCCTCGCGCGCGGCGATCGCCTCGAGCGTGGTGGACATGCCGACGAGGTCGGCCCCGATGGTGCGGGCCATGGTGATCTCGGCCGGGGTTTCGTAGTGGGGGCCGGGGAACTGGGCGTAGACGCCCTCTTCCAGGGTGGGGTCGATCTGCTGGCAGAGGGCCCGCAGCCGGGGGGAGTAGAGGTCGGTGAGGTCGACGAAGTTGGCGCCGACGATGGGGGAGGCGGCGGTGAGGTTGATGTGGTCGCTGATGAGGACAGCTTGGCCGGGGCGCATGCCGTCGCGGAGGCCGCCGCAGCCGTTGGTGAGGATGACGGTCTTGCAGCCGGCGGCGACGGCGGTGCGTACGCCGTGGGCGACGGCGGCGACACCGCGGCCCTCGTAGTAGTGGGTGCGGCCGAGGAAGACGAGGGCCCGCTTGTCGGCCAGTTTGTACGAGCGGATGGTGCCCGAGTGGCCCGCGACCGCGGGCGGCGGGAAGCCGGGCAGCTCGGTGACGGGGAACTCGTGCTCGGGGCTGCCGAGTGCGTCGGTGGCGGGGACCCAGCCGGAGCCCAGGACCAGGGCGACGTCGTGGGTCTCCGCACCGGTCAGCTCGCGCAGGCGCGTGGCGGCGGCGTCGGCGGCGGCGTGGGGGTCGGCGGGGCCGCCTTGGCTGTCCCTAGTAACAGATGCGTTCACGCGCACGAGGGTAGCCCCTCCTGGCCTACGCGCGTAGACGGCCTCCGTGGGTGGTGTTCGGATCGTTGCGAACGGGGCGCGCTACGCGGGGGCGGCGAGGCGCTCGTAGGACTGGGAGAACCGCTCCAGGGGGTCGCCGTCGGCGTTCCAGGGCCAGGGGGTCACCACGCCCGTGGTGGCGCGGAGGGCCGTCGTGGCTTCGCTCATGCGGCCGGACTTGACCAGGGCGTACGCCAGGACGTTGAGGTCGGCGAGGGCGGCGGCGTGACGCAGGAAGCCGGGCTGGGTCCATTCCTGGGCGGCCTGGTCGAGGACCGAGGCGACCTGCTCGCGCCGCCAGTGCTCCCCGGAGCTGATGGCCTCCATGCCGCCGGTGGCCATGGCGCGCTGGTGGCCGCGGACGATCGAGGTCAGCTCCAGGGCGGCGGCGGGGGCGTCGGCGGGCATGCGGCCGCGGACGGAGTCCAGCAGGTCGAGGAGCTGCACGGCGGAGCCGCACTCGTCGGGGGAGAGATAGCCGAGGACCTGGAGGTAGGCCTCGCGGTTCCACGGGTCGCGGGCCATGACCTCCTGCCAGATGGCCGACAGCTCGCGGTGGGGCCGCTGCTCGCGGCGCAGGGTGGCCAGGTGCACGACGTACGGGGTGGGGTCGGCGGGGACCAGCTCGGCGGCGAGGCGGCAGGCCTCGCGGGCGTCGCTCAGGTCGGACTGGGCCTGGAGCAGGTCGGACCAGGCGTGCAGCAGCAGGGCGCCCTGGTCGCGGGGGTGGTGACGCCGCCAGATCCCGGGCAGGGCGCGCCCCGCGGCGCCGGCGAGGACGGAGAGGCGGTGGGCCTTGCGGTCCCAGTCCTGACCGGCGTCCTCGACGACCCGGGAGACCTGGGCGATCACCGTGGTGTCGAGATCGCCGCGGTCCCAGCTCGTCTCGAGGCGTTGCCGGACCCGGCCGAGGGCGGTGTCGTCGAGTTCGGGGACCAGACGAGGACGGCTGCCCTTGCGGCGCCGGAAGACGGGCATATCGGTCGGCTTTCGGTGGTGGTGATCGAGATCAATCCGCATCCTCGACCGGGTCCCGCCGAGGAGAACAGGGGGACGGCCACATCGGCACGATGATTTCACCAGCCGCCCGCAAGCGGACGTCAGCAGGGCCGTTTACGGAGCTCCATGACGTAGTCGTGGGGCGCGCCCGCGGATTCGGCGGCGTCGGCGATCTCGCCGAGGTAGCGGGCGGCGGGCAGGCCGCCCTCGTAGCCGTTGAGGACGTACAGCCAGGCGGGTTCCTCGCCGTCCAGGGTGTGGACGCGGATCCGCATGCGGCGGTATATGTCCAGGCCGACGCCCTCCCAGCGGTCCATCGAGTCCTCGTCCATGGGGGCGATGTCGTAGAGGGCGACGAAGACCTGGGAGCGCGGGGCCTCGACGATGGTGGGGAGGGCGCCCTCCCAGCCCATCTGCTCCCCGCCGAAGGTCAGGCGCCAGCCGGTGATCCAGCCTGTGCCGCGCAGAGGTGAGTGCGGTGCGCGGCGGGACATCAGCCGCGCGTCGAGGTTGCCGGCGTACGCGGCGTAGAGCGACATGGATCAGAGGGTACGGGAGAGGGGTGGAAGCGCTCTTGGGGTGGCGGGTTCGTAGCGGGATGCGCACTCGAACCCCCGGGCGGAAGCTTAACGTGTGGGTACGGGACAATGGAGCATGTGACTCGGATCGTGATCATTGGTGGCGGACCCGGCGGCTACGAGGCGGCGCTGGTCGCTGCCCAGCTCGGCGCGGAGGTGACCGTCGTCGACTGCGACGGTCTGGGCGGAGCGTCGGTGCTGACCGACTGCGTGCCGTCGAAGACGTTGATCGCCACGGCTGAGGTGATGACGACGTTCGACTCTTCGTACGAGGAGTTGGGCATCATCGTCGCCGATGACACCCCGCCGCTGGAGCAGGCGGCCCGGGTGGTGGGCGTGGACCTGGGCAAGGTGAACCGGCGGGTGAAGCGGCTGGCGCTCGCGCAGTCGCACGACATCACGGCCTCCGTCACACGCGCCGGCGCGCGGGTTATGAGGGGGCGCGGGCGGCTGGAGCCCGCGCAGGGTCCGGACGGATCGCGGAAGGTGATCGTCCGGGCGGTGGACGGCTCCGAGGAGACCCTGGTCGCGGACGCGGTGCTGGTGTCGACCGGCGCGCACCCGCGGGAGATCCCGGACGCGCAGCCGGACGGCGAGCGCATCCTGAACTGGACGCAGGTGTACGACCTCGATGAGCTGCCCGAGGAGCTGATCGTGGTCGGGTCCGGTGTCACGGGCGCCGAGTTCGCGGGCGCGTACCAGGCGCTGGGCTCCAAGGTCACGCTGGTCTCCAGCCGCGACCGGGTGCTGCCGGGCGAGGACCCGGACGCGGCGGCGGTGCTGGAGGACGTCTTCCGGCGGCGCGGGATGAACGTGATGTCCCGCTCCCGGGCATCGGCGGTGAAGCGAGTGGGCGACCGGGTGGAGTGCACGCTCGCGGACGGGCGGGTCATCACCGGCAGCCACTGTCTGATGGCCGTGGGCTCGATCCCGAACACCGAGGACATGGGCCTGGAGGAGGCCGGGGTCCGGATGAAGGACTCCGGGCACATCCTGACCGACAAGGTGTCGCGCACCAGCGCGCCGGGCGTGTACGCGGCCGGTGACTGCACCGGCGTGTTCGCGCTGGCGTCGGTGGCCGCGATGCAGGGCCGGATCGCGATGTACCACTTCCTGGGGGACGCGGTGACGCCGCTGAACCTCAAGACCGTGTCGGCGAACGTCTTCACCGACCCCGAGATCGCCACCGTCGGCTACTCGCAGGCCGATGTGGACGGCGGGAAGATCGACGCCCGGGTGGTGAAGCTGCCGCTGCTGCGCAACCCGCGGGCGAAGATGCAGGGCATCCGGGACGGCTTCGTGAAGATCTTCTGCCGTCCGGGCACCGGCATCGTGGTCGGCGGTGTGGTGGTCGCGCCGCGCGCGAGCGAGCTGATCCACCCCATCGCGCTGGCGGTCGACAACAACCTGACGGTCGAGCAGATCGCCAAGGCGTTCACGGTGTACCCGTCGCTGTCCGGCTCGATCGCCGAGGTGGCGCGGCAGTTGCACACCCGCAAGTCGTCCGAGGGGTAGTCCGGACGAGTCTCCGGGGCGTGAGGTGCGCCCCTTATAGCAGCTTGCGCCCGCGCAGATGAACAACTTCTGCTAATTAGTGCAAGCTGCTGAAAACAGACAGTCGTTGGCGTTACTGTCAGTTTCGTGTTCGCTGCAGAACGTCGCCAATTGATCCTTGAAATGGTGCGTGCGAACGGAGCGGTGTCGCTCCGTGAGCTCGCCCGCGTCGTCCAGACCTCCGAAGTGACCGTACGGCGTGATGTGCGGGCGCTGGAGGCAGAAGGACTGCTCGACCGCCGGCACGGCGGTGCGGTGCTGCCGGGCGGATTCACCAGGGAGTCCGGCTTCCCGCAGAAATCCCATCTAGCGACCGCGGAGAAGACGGCGATCGCCGATCTCGCGGCCGGTTTCGTCGAAGAGGGCGAGGCCGTCGTGGTCGGCGCCGGTACGACCACGCAGGAGCTGGCCCGCCGGCTCGCGCGGGTCCCCGGGCTGACCGTGGTCACCAATTCCCTGCTCGTCGCGCAGGCGTTGGCGCATGCCAACCGGGTCGAGGTCGTGATGACCGGCGGCACCCTGCGCGGCTCCAACTACGCGCTGGTCGGCAGCGGCGCCGAGCAGTCCCTCCAGGGGCTGCGGGTCTCACGCGCCTTCCTGTCCGGCAGCGGGCTGACCGCCGAGCGCGGGCTGTCCACGTCCAACATGCTGTCGGCCAGCGTCGACCGGGCGCTGGTCCAGGCCGCGGCGGAGGTCGTGGTGCTCGCCGATCACACCAAGCTGGGCACCGACACCATGTTCCAGACGGTGCCCACCGATGTGATCACGCGGCTGGTGACCGACGAGCCACCCGCCCAGGACGACCGTGCGCTGACCGAGTTGCAGGCCCTGGCCGATCAGGGCGTGCAGATCGCGGTGGCGGGGCCGGGCGCGGGGTCCGGATCGGCCGGTGGCGAGGGCGGCGGCCCGCCGGGCGCGGCGCGCCCGGCGGGGCGGCTGGGCTCCTCGGCCCCGCGGACCGGTGAGGACGGGCTGCCGCTGCCCGGACCGCGCCGTAATCCGCACGGCCAGGGTCCCGGTGCCTCCCAGCTGCGCAGCGCGGCATCGCTGCCCGAGCAGCAGTCGTGCAGTGGCCGGTTGGCCGATCTGGCGCCACGGCGGCGCTGACCGGGCGGGATCGCAGGGGGACTGGTTCAGCGCGCCTTGAGTCCGGTGAAGGTCAGGGCGAGCAGCCGGTCCGCCAGCTCCCGGGTCGTCCGGCGACTGCTCGACGGCCAGCGCGATGGCGTTGGTCAGCTGCATCAGGTCGGCGATCACCACGTCCGGCCGGACGGCCCCGGTCTGCTGGGCGCGGGCGAGCAGTTCGCTGCCCGCCTCGCGCAGCGGCAGCCGGCAGCCGCGGGACAGCTCCGAACTCTCGTCGCCCGAGCACGCCATCAGGGCCTGGGCGAGTCCGCGGTAGGTGCTGGCGTGGTGGACGATCGCCCGCAGCCAGTCCACCAGCGCGGTGCACGCCTGGGGCGCCTTCGCCAGCTCACGGGAGCGCGTCAGCAGGGCGTTCATCTCGCCCTGGAAGACGGCTCCCATGAGCGCGGTGCGGTTGGGGAAGTGCCGGTAGAGCGTGCCGATGCCGACGCCCGCGCGACGCGCGATGTCCTCCAGCGAGGCGTCGGTGCCGTGCTGGGTGAAGGCGGTGCGCGCCTCGGCCAGCAGCCGCTCGTAGTTGCGGCGCGCGTCGGCGCGCATGGGGCGGGGGAGCGGTGGCGTGTGCGGCGGGGCTGTCTCGGTCGCCATCGCGGTCCTCCCTGCTGTGCCTTGCGGTACCTGCCTGTAAGACAAGCATGGCATGACGTGACATCGAGGTGACGGAGACCGTCATCTCCGGCGCGCGAGGAGGGGGAAACGGATGCGGATCAACGTCCGCGCCGGGCAACGCCCATGGGACTGACCAGCAGACCGCTGGAGTATGTGACGATCGCCACCGCCGTGGTGTGCGTCGCGCTCACGGCCTGGCTGTGGCCGCGCTTCGCCGGGCGGGGCGCCCGGGCGTGGCTGGGCAGGCTCGGCTCGCTGGCGGTGACCCAGTGCGCGATGGTCGCCGCGCTGGCGCTCACGGTCAACGCCCACTTCCAGTTCTACGGGTCCTGGGACGAGCTGCTGGGCCGGGGCGACGAGGCCCCCGCCGCGCTCTCGGACGTACCCGGTGGCGGGGCGGGCGCGGGCGGGGCGTCCGGGGCCCTGGTGGAGCCCGCGCCGCCGCAGGGTCTCGACCGGGTGCACGGACTGCCCGCCGGGCCGCCGGAGCGGACCGGCAAGGTCGAGTCGGTGCGGATCCTGGGCCGCCGCAGCCAGGTCGCGGGCCCCGCGTACGTCTCCCTGCCGCCGCAGTACTTCCAGCGGCAGTACGCCCGCCAGCGCTTCCCCGTGATCGTCGCGATCAGCGGCTACCCCGGCGGGTCCTTCCTGCTGGCCCAGCATCTGCGGGTGCCGCAGACCGCGGGTGATCTGATCCGCCGGGGGACGGTGCAGCCCGCCGTGATCGTGATGGTCCGGCCCACCATCGCCCCGCCGCGGGACACCCAGTGCGTGGACGTCCCCGGAGGGCCGCGGGCCGAGACGTACTTCGCGAAGGATCTGCCCGAGGCGCTGACGCGCCACTACCGGATCGGCCATGACCCCAGCGCCTGGGGCGTCCTGGGCTACTCCTCGGGCGGCACCTGCGCGCTTCAGCTGGCCATGCGCCATCCGCGGGTCTACTCCGCGGCGGCCGCGCTCTCGCCCGACTACCGGGTGGTCAACGATCCCACCACCGGGGACCTGTTCGGCGGCGGCCCGGCGGGGGAGCGGCGGATGCGGGAGCACGATCTGATGTGGCGGCTGCGGAACCTGCCGCGGCCCGAGGTGTCGGTGCTGGTGGCCTCCAGCCGCCGGGGCGAGTCGAACTACGGCGCGACCCGGTCGTTCCTGGCCGCCGTCCGGCCGCCGATGCGCGCCGAGTCGATCATCCTTGACCAAGGCAGCCACAACTTCCGCACCTGGCGGCGCGAACTGCCCACGGCGCTGCGCTGGATGAGCGGACAGCTGAGCTTCCCGCAGGACGTGGTGCGCCGGTGAGAACGCACGGGCCCCGGCCGTCCTGGGGACGGCCGGGGCCCGTTGCGTCGTGCGGGGTGGTGCGGGACGTCAGTCCTTGATCTCGCAGATGACCGAGCCCGAGGTGATCGAGCCGCCGACCTCGGCGCTCAGGCCCTTGATGGTGCCCGCGCGGTGGGCGTTGAGGGGCTGTTCCATCTTCATGGCTTCGAGGACGACGACGAGGTCGCCTTCGGCCACGGTGTCGCCCTCGGCGACGGCGACCTTGACGATGGTGCCCTGCATCGGGGAGGCCAGGGCGTCGCCGGAGGCGGCGGAGCCGCCCTTCTTGACCGCCTTGCGCTTGGGCTTCTTCGACCCACCGGCCGCCGGGGCGGAGGCCACGCCGAGGGAGGCGGGCAGGGAGACCTCCAGCCGCTTCCCGCCGACCTCGACCACCACGATCTCGCGCCCGACGGCCTCGTCCTCGTCGGTGGCGGCCGGGGCCGCGGCGAAGGGGGCGATGGTGTTGGTGAACTCGGTCTCGATCCAGCGGGTGTGGACCGCGAACGGGTCGCTGGTGAAGGCGGGGTCTGCGACCACGGCCCGGTGGAAGGGGATCGCGGTGGCCATGCCCTCGACCTGGAACTCCGCCAGGGCGCGGGCGGCGCGCTGGAGGGCCTGGGTGCGGGTGGCGCCGGTGACGATCAGCTTGGCCAGCAGCGAGTCCCACGCCGGGCCGATGACGCTGCCGGACTCCACGCCGGCGTCCAGGCGGACGCCCGGGCCGGTGGGCGGGGCGAAGGTGGTGACGGTGCCGGGGGCGGGGAGGAAGTTGCGGCCCGGGTCCTCGCCGTTGATGCGGAACTCGAAGGAGTGGCCGCGGATCTGCGGGTCGTCGTAGCCCAGCTCCTCGCCGTCGGCGATGCGGAACATCTCGCGGACGAGGTCGATGCCAGTGACCTCTTCGGTGACCGGGTGCTCGACCTGGAGACGGGTGTTGACCTCCAGGAAGGAGATCGTTCCGTCGAGGCCGACGAGGAACTCGACGGTGCCCGCGCCGACGTATCCGGCCTCTTTCAGGATGGCCTTGGAGGCGCGGTAGAGGTCGGCGTTCTGCTCCTCGGTCAGGAACGGTGCCGGGGCTTCCTCGACGAGTTTTTGGTGGCGTCGCTGGAGGGAGCAGTCGCGGGTGGAGACGACGACCACGTTGCCGTGGGTGTCGGCCAGGCACTGGGTCTCCACGTGGCGGGGCTTGTCGAGGTAGCGCTCGACGAAGCAGTCGCCGCGGCCGAAGGCTGCGACGGCCTCGCGGACGGCCGAGTCGTACAGCTCGGGCACTTCCTCCATCGTGCGCGCGACCTTCAGCCCCCGCCCGCCGCCGCCGAAGGCGGCCTTGATCGCGATCGGCAGGCCGTGCTGCTCGGCGAAGGCCACGACCTCGTCGGCGCCGGAGACGGGGTCGGGGGTGCCCGCGACGAGGGGGGCTCCGGCGCGCTGGGCGATGTGGCGGGCTGCGACCTTGTCGCCGAGGTCGCGGATGGCCTGCGGGGGCGGGCCGATCCAGGTCAGCCCGGCGTCCAGGACGGCCTGGGCGAACTCGGCGTTCTCCGAGAGGAAGCCGTAGCCGGGGTGGACGGCGTCCGCGCCGGACTCGGCGGCCGCGGCCAGCACCTTGGCCTGGTCCAGATAGCTGGCGGCCGGGGTGTCACCGCCCAGCGCATAGGCCTCGTCCGCCGCGCGCACATGAACGGCGTCCCGGTCCGGATCGGCGTAGACGGCTACGCTCGCGATCCCGGCATCCCGGCAGGCACGGGCAACACGGACAGCGATCTCGCCACGATTGGCGATGAGCACCTTGCGCACGATGGCTCCCTCCTTGAAACAAGCCGAGTTTAGGTACAGGCGACACCCCACGCCGAGGAGGACTCGGGCGTGAGCTTGACCACACGGAGCGTTAACCCTGCCCAGGGCAGACAGCCGAATCCCCCGTCGCTCCACGGTACGCCCGGTTTTCGGGCCCGAGGCGAAGTCCGTGCTGTGTCCAGGATCTCCGCCCCGCCGTGCTGGGGAGCTTCACGTTTCTTTGTGGGATCCCTACGAACGAGGGGCGGAAACTTTGCCGCACCGTCCTGCGCGGGAGAGCCCCTCGCACACCTCTTGTGGGGCGGCTTACCCGTTAGTAGCGTTCGCGATGTCGAACCGGAAGAGGTGGGCGGGGTGGCACGCAGACCAGTGGCCGCGGTGGCGGCCGTGACGCTGATGCTGGAAGCGGTCGGCATAGCGCTGCTGAACTGGATCCTGGGCCTGGTCGTGGACCGGCAGCAGATGTCCCTGGGCGGTATGGACACCGACGCGATGTCCGTGGGCACTTGGGTCGGCGGCGGCGTGTTCGGCGCCTATCTGCTGCTGTGCGGCGTGGTGCTGCTCCGCATGGCGCTGCGCGACCGCGCGCCCGGCCGTCTCGGCCGCATCCTCCTCGTCACCTGCGCGGTGACGCACGGCGTGGTGGGCGCGTTCTCGGTCGGCCTGGTGGGCTGGCCCGCGTTCGCGTGTCTGATGGTGGTGCTGGGGCTGGTGGTGCTCAGCCTGCTGGCGTACGAGCCGGAGGGCGCGCCCCGGGGCGGGACCGCCGAGGCCGAGGGCGGCCAGGACGCCCCCAGCCCCGCCTGAGGGCCTTTCAACGCATCGATGACTCTCAGGCCCAGAGGTCGGTGATGCCCACGCCGATCTCGGCCAGCAGCGTGCGCAGCATCGGCAGCGACAGCCCGATCACATTGCCCGCGTCGCCCTCGATGCCCTCGATGAACGGCGCCGAACGCCCGTCGAGCGTGAACGCGCCCGCCACGTGCAGCGGTTCGCCGCTCGCCACGTACGCGGCGACCTCGGCGTCGGTCGGCTCGCCGAAGTGGACCGTGGTGGAGGCGGTGGCCGAGGTGCGGCGGCCGCTCGCGGTGTCGATCACGCAGTGGCCGGTGCGCAGGACGCCCGCGCGGCCGCGCATCGACTTCCAGCGGGCGGTGGCCTCCTCGGCGTCCGCGGGCTTGCCGAGCGCCTGCCCGTCCAGCTCCAGCACCGAGTCGCAGCCGACGACGATCGCCCCGTCGGCCTCCGCGAGACCGGCCACGGCCGTCGCCTTGGCCTCGGCCAGTACTCGTGCCAGGTCGGCGGGTGTCCCGGCGCTCAGCGCGTCCTCGTCCACTCCGCTGACGATCACCTCCGGCGCGAATCCGGACTGCCGCAGCAGACCGAGGCGGGCGGGGGAGGCGGAGGCGAGGATCAGGGTGCGCTGGGCAGTCATGCGCCCAGAGTAGGCGCTGCCACGGGCCCGGTCAGGGGGTCCGGCTCAGAGCCCCGCTCAGGGGTGCAGCGTGAGCAGACAGGTGGCGATCATGATGGCGATCGCCAGGACGGCTCGGGCGCGGCGGAGCATCGCCTGAGCGCGCCGTAGATCTTCTGGCGGCTCATCGGGCGGCTCGGACCACAGCATGCGACCGATAGTGCGCCCGGACGGTCGCGTGGCGCCTGAGTACGCGTACTCAGGCGCCACGGCGCGGAGAACCATTTCCGTCAGGCGGGCCAGTACGTCGTGCGCCACGCCTTGGGGCCGGGCTGCGGGACGCGGCGGCTCGGGATGGTGCGGGCCGGATCGGACCACTCCTCCGGTACGCCCTCGCTCTGCGCGGCGGTCGACGCGGCCGCCGCGCGTGCTTGTACGACCGCCAGTGCGGCTGCCAACTCCTCTGGGGTGGGATTGCCCCGGACGATTCGGATCATGGAAACAGCCCTTCCTGAACCTAGAGGGGAGACCTAGGGGGCCTAGAGGGGGATGTTGCCGTGCTTCTTCGGGGGCAGTTGCTCGCGCTTGTTCCGCAGGGTGCGCAGCCCCCGAACGATGTGGCGGCGGGTCTCGGACGGCATGATGACCGCGTCGACGTAGCCGCGCTCGGCCGCCGTGTACGGGTTGAGCAGGGTGTCCTCGTAGTCCGCGATGAGTTCGGAGCGGGTCGCCTCGGGGTCGTCGGCGGCCGCGATCGTACGGCGGTGCAGGATGTTGACCGCGCCCTGGGCGCCCATGACGGCGATCTGCGCGGTGGGCCAGGCCAGGTTGAGGTCGGCACCCAGATGCTTGGAGCCCATCACGTCGTACGCGCCGCCGAAGGCCTTGCGGGTGATGACGGTGATGAGCGGTACGGTGGCCTCCGCGTACGCGAAGATCAGCTTGGCGCCGCGCCGGATGATGCCGTTGTACTCCTGGTCGGTGCCGGGCAGGAAGCCGGGCACGTCCACGAAGGTCAGCACGGGCACGTTGAACGCGTCGCAGGTGCGGACGAAGCGCGCGGCCTTCTCGGAGGCGCCGATGTCCAGGCAACCGGCGAACTGCATCGGCTGGTTGGCCACGATGCCCACCGGGTGGCCCTCGACCCGTCCGAAGCCGGTGATGATGTTGGGCGCGAAGAGCGCCTGGGTCTCCAGGAACTCGTTGTCGTCCAGGACGTGCTCGATGGCCCGGTGCATGTCGTACGGCTGGTTCGCCGAGTCCGGGATGAGGACGTCCAGCTCCCGGTCCTCGTCCGAGGTCTCCAGGTCGGCCTCGTCGGGGAAGGCGGGCGGCTCGGAGAGGTTGTTGGACGGCAGGTACGACAGCAGCGTCTTGACGTACTCGATGGCGTCCTTCTCGTCGCCGCCCATGTAGTGCGCGACGCCGGAGGTGGTGTTGTGGGTGCGGGCGCCGCCCAGCGCCTCGAAGCCGACGTCCTCACCGGTGACCGTCTTGATCACATCCGGTCCGGTGATGAACATGTGCGATGTCTGGTCGACCATGACCGTGAAGTCGGTGATCGCGGGCGAGTAGACCGCGCCGCCCGCGCACGGCCCGACGATCAGGCTGATCTGCGGGATCACCCCGGAGGCGTGAACGTTTCGGCGGAAGATCTCGGCGAACAGGCCGAGCGCCACCACGCCCTCCTGGATCCGGGCGCCGCCGCCGTCGTTGATCCCGACGATGGGACAGCCGGTCTTCAGCGCGAAGTCCATCACCTTCACGATCTTCTCGCCGTAGACCTCGCCCAGCGAGCCGCCGAAGATCGTGAAGTCCTGGGAGTAGACGCACACCGGGCGCCCGTCGACCGTGCCGTAACCGGTCACGACCCCGTCCCCGTAGGGCCGGTTCTTCTCGATGCCGAAATTGGTGGAGCGGTGCCGGGCGAACTCGTCCAGCTCCGTGAAGGACCCCTCGTCGAGGAGCAGGTCGATGCGCTCGCGCGCGGTCAGCTTGCCCTTGGCGTGCTGCTTCTCGACCGCCCGCGCGGAGCCCGCGTGTGTCGCTTCTTCGATGCGGCGCTGAAGGTCCGCGAGCTTCCCCGCGGTGGTGTGACGATCTGGAATCTCGGGGGCAATCTCCGGCTCGGACATCGGGATGCGGCTCCTGCTCGTCCTGGGGGTGGATTCTGGGACCGTGACGCTGAGGTGTTCTGGGGGGTTGGTGGGGTTTGTGCTAGCTGGGCTACCGGTCCGTAGCGTATCGGCGCCACCGCTGGGTGGCACTGCGTCGTTGGCCACACCTCCTGGTCCTAGGCTGGCCCGTATGACGTCATCTGACACCCCCGGGGGCCCAGGAGATCCACGCGGTCGCTGGACGGACCTGGAACGGCCGCCGCTGAAGGCGGCCGCCCTGAGCCGCGCCCTGGTACGCCCCGGCGGGCTGTGGACCGAGCTGGAGGTGGTGGAGGCGACCGGCTCGACCAACACCGATCTGGTGGCCCGGGCCGGGGCCGGCGCCCCGGAGGGCGTCGTCCTGGTCGCCGAGGAGCAGAACGCCGGGCGCGGCCGTCTCGACCGCACCTGGACCGCCCCGGCCCGGTCCGGCTTGTTCTTCTCCATTCTGCTGCGGCCCGGCGCCGCCGGCGTCCCCACGTCCCGCTGGGGCTGGCTGCCGCTGCTCGCCGGGCTGGCGAGCGCGGGGGCGCTGAGCCGGGCGGCGGGCGTGGACACCGCGCTGAAGTGGCCGAACGACCTGCTGGTGACGGTCGGCGGTGAGGAGCGGAAGTTCGGCGGGATCCTCGCCGAACGGGCCGACGACGCCGTGGTGATCGGTATCGGCCTGAACGTTTCCCTGCGCGCCGGTGAACTTCCCGTGCCGACGGCCGGTTCGCTGGCCCTCGCGAACGCGATCTCCACCGACCGCGACCCGCTGCTGCGGGCCGTCCTGCGGTCCATCGAGCAGTGGTACGGGGAGTGGCGCCGCTTCGAGGGCGACCCCGCGGCGTGCGGCCTCCAGGAGGCGTACGCGGCGGGCTGTGCGACCTTGGGACGACGGGTCCGCGCGGAACTCCCGGGCGGCGGGGCGACCGTCGGCGAGGCGGTCGCGATCGACGGCGACGGTCGGCTGGTGCTGGCCTCGGACACCGGGGTGCAGGAGCCGGTCTCGGCCGGTGACATCGTGCACCTGCGTCCCGCGTCGCCGGAGGAGCAGTGACTGGAGAAGTAAGGGCTGGAGTGCAGAGTGAGCTAGGGCACACCTGACGTATCGTGGTGGCGGTCCGTCCAGTTCGGGGCGGCCGCGGGCCGAACCGGAAGAAGGAACGTAAGGGCAGTGCGCACGGATCGGACAGGGGGCGGGCGGTGACCGCCGACGACGCGGGTTCCGGCACGGCCGAGGGGCACGACGCCCGGGACGCCGCCGCGGAAGCCACCGCCGGAGAAGCCAACGCCACCGCTGCGGAGGTCGCCCCCGTACGGGAGTCGGCCGTACCGGAGTCGGCCGTACGGGAATCGGCAGACGCCACCGGGGCCATCGAGGACCCCGAGGCCGTCGAGGAAGACGACGCCGACGCCCCGGACCCCATCGCGCTCCGGCTGGAACAGCTGATCCTCGGCGCCGAGCGGCGCTACACCCCCTTCCAGGCCGCCCGCAGCGCGGGCGTCTCCGTCGAACTGGCCACCCGCTTCTGGCGCGCGATGGGCTTCGCCGACATCGGCCAGGCCAAGGCGCTCACCGAGGCGGACGTCCTCGCCCTGCGCCGGCTGTCCGGTCTGGTCGAGGCGGGGCTGCTGAGCGAGCCCATGGCGATCCAGGTGGCCCGGTCCACCGGGCAGACCACCGCACGGCTCGCGGACTGGCAGATCGACTCCTTCCTGGAGGGGCTCACCGAACCCCAGGAGTCCGGGATGACCCGGACCGAGATCACCTATCCGCTGGTCGAGCTGTTGCTGCCGGAGCTGGAAGAGTTCCTGGTGTACGTCTACCGGCGGCAGCTCGCCGCCGCGACCGGCCGGGTGGTGCAGGCCGCGGACGACGCGGAGATGGTGGACCGGCGGCTCGCGGTCGGCTTCGCCGACCTGGTGAGCTTCACCCGGCTGACCCGGCGGCTGGAGGAAGAGGAGCTGGGCGAGCTGGTCGAGGCGTTCGAGACCACGGCCGCGGACCTGGTGGCCGCGCACGGCGGCCGGTTGATCAAGACCCTGGGCGACGAGGTGCTGTACGCGGCCGACGACGCGGGCATCGCCGCCGAGATCGCGCTGCGGCTGATCGAGACCCTCACCCATGACGAGACGATGCCCGAGCTGCGCGTCGGGATCGCCTTCGGCACGGTCACGACCCGCATGGGCGACGTCTTCGGGACGACGGTGAACCTGGCGAGCCGGCTCACCTCCATAGCCCCCAAGAACGCGGTCCTGGTGGACGGCGCGTTCGCGGAGGAGCTGAGCCACACCGGGGAGGCCCCGGTGTCGGAGGCGGAGGCCGCGGAGGCGGCCGCCAAGGCCGAGAAGGAGGGCCTGGAGCCGCCCTCGTACCGCTTCGCGCTCCAGCCGATGTGGCAGCGGCCGGTGCGTGGCCTCGGGGTCGTGGAGCCGTGGCTGCTGAGCCGCCGCGGTTGAGCCGCCGCGGTCGGCCGCCGGTGCGGCGGTTGATGAATCTCACCAAACGCTGAAGTCGGCACGAGGCGAAAAACCGGTCCGCTAGCGTACGTCGGCATGATCGACGACCCGGCTGAAGCGGGCTCCGAGGCGGCCGCTGTGCCTCTGCACACGCCCGAGTTCGCCAAGGACCCGTCCGCCGTCTACCGGCGACTGCGCGAGACGTACGGCCCGCTGGCGCCGGTCGAGCTGGACCCGGGCGTCACCGCGACCCTGTGCGTCGGCTACGACACCGCGCTGGAGATCCTGCGCCGCCCCGAGACGTTCTCCAAGGACCCGCGGCGCTGGCGGGCGAAGAACGAGGGCCGGGTCCCCGACACCAGCCACGCCGGGCAGCTCATCCGCTACCGGCCGCAGCCCACCGCGGTGGACGGCGAGGAGCACCAGCGGTACCGCAACGCCATCGACGACTCCACCAGCCGCATCGACCCGGGTGCGCTGCGCGGCTACGTCGAGCGGATCGCCGACTCCCTGATCGACCAGTTCTGCGACGCGGGCGAGGCCGATCTGATCGGCGAGTACTGCGCGCTGCTGCCGCTGCTCGTCCTCGGCGAACTCTTCGGCTGCCCGCGCGAGATCGCGGACCGGCTCTTCACCGGACTCGCGCACCTGTTCGACGGTACGGAGGTGGCGGAAGCCGACCGTACGATCACCGCGGCGCTCCAGGAACTCGTCGCCCTCAAGCGCGCCCGGCCCGCCGCCGACGTCACCTCCTGGCTGATCGCCCACCCCGAACGGCTCGTCGACGACGAACTCGTCGAGCAGCTGATGCTCCTGACCGCCTCCGGCAGCGACCCGGTGATCAACCTGATCGGCAACGCCCTGCGCGTGCTGATGACCGACGACCGGTTCGCGGGCGGCCTCTCCGGCGGCAGCATGCTCGTCGAGGACGCCCTGGACGAGGTGCTGTGGACGGACCCGCCGCTGGCCAACCTCGCGGTCCACTTCCCGCGCCACGACGTCACCCTGGCCGGGGTGCGACTGCGCGAGGGCGAGCCGGTCGTGATCAGCTTCGCCGCCGCCAACCAGGACGCGTTACGGGTCTCCGACCGCAACCGCGGCAACCGCGGCCACCTGGGCTTCAGCGCCGGGCCCCATATGTGCCCCG
>NZ_GG657754.1:6176671-6179472 GCF_000158915.1 Streptomyces himastatinicus ATCC 53653
GGCGTGATCCCGGGCGGCGGCGGTACGCAGCTGCTGCCCCGCCGGGTCGGCGCCGCCCGCGCCGCCGAGCTGATCTTCTCCGCCCGCCGGGTGCTCGCCGAGGAGGCCCGTGCGCTGGGGATGGTGGACGAACTGGTCGCGCCGGGTGAGGATCGTACGGCCGCGCTGGAGCTGGCCGGGCGGATCGCCGCGAACTCGCCCGTCGGGCTGCGCGCCGCCAAGCGGGCCCTGCGGCTCGGGCACGGCCTGGACCTCCCGGCCGGGCTGGAGGTCGAGGACGCGGGGTGGCGCACGATCGCCTTCTCCGGGGACCGCGCGGAGGGCGTGGCGGCGTTCAACGAGAAGCGCAAGCCGGAGTGGCCCGGGGTGTAAGGCCGGTCGATACCAGATGTGAACGGACCAAAGCGGATTGTCCTCAACATTCCTACCCTTGAGTGCAGAGCGGACGCGCGCGCCTCCGGCGGGTGCACGTGGTGAGGAATGCGAGGCCGACGTGAGCGACAACGGGGACGACGGGGACCGACGGGTCGACCGGCGGTTGCGGGCGGTGGTGGGGCTCGCGCAGGCGATGGCGGCGGCGCCCACGCCGCGCGAGTCGGTGAGCGCCGCCGCCGAGAGCGCGTGCCGCGCGCTGGACGGCACCTTCGCGGCGGTTTCGGTGTGGGAGCGGGAGCGGGGCCGGTTGCGGGTCCTGGTGAACGTGGGCGAGCTGATGCCGGGGGAGGAGCCGGTGCCGGATGACGAGTCGTATCCGGTGCACGACTTCCCGGAGATCGCGGAGTTCCTGCACGAGCGGTGGGCCGCGGGCGGCGAGCCGCACGCGTGGGTGGAGACCGCGGAGGGCACCGGGCCGGGCCCGGCCTCGTACTGCCACCAGCGCGTCGCCGCCCTGCGGCGGCGCGGGCGCGGCTCGTGCGTGGTCGCGCCGCTGGTGCTGCACGGGCGGGCGTGGGGCGAGCTGTACGTGGCGCGGGCGGCCGGGAGCCCGGTGTTCGACCGGGGCGACGCGGACTTCGCGACCGTCCTGGCCTCGGTGGCGGCGGCCGGGCTCGCCCAGACCGAACGCCTGGAGGAGGCCCGCCGTCTGGCCTTCACCGACCCCCTGACCGGTCTTGGCAACCGGCGGGCGGTGGACATACGGCTGGACGAGGCGCTGGAGGCGTACCGCGAGAAGGGCACGGTGGTGACCCTGGTGGTGTGCGACCTGAACGGCCTCAAGCGGGTCAACGACACGCTGGGGCACGCGGTGGGAGACCGTCTGCTGGAACGTTTCGGCACGGTGTTGTCGCTGTGCGGGGCGATGCTGCCGGGGGCGTTGGTGGCGCGGTTGGGCGGCGACGAGTTCTGCCTGCTGGGGGTCGGGCCACCGGCGGACGAGGTGGTGCGGGTGGCCGATGAGCTGTGCCGGCGGGCCGCGGAGCTGGAGATGGGCGAGGGGGTCGCCTGCGGAGTCGCCTCGACGGGCGATCCGATCGGGCCGGTGTCCTCGGCCCGCCGCCTCTTCCGCCTCGCGGACGCGGCCCAGTACCGTGCGAAGGCGGCGCGCTCCCTCAAGCCGGTGGTCGCGGGCCGGGACGGCGGCCCGGACGACCCGGTGATCCGCCTGGCCGACACCCCCGCCGACCGCCCCCGCGAACGCCGCCGCTTCCGCGGCCGCCGCCCGTAGCGGCACCGTGCCGCGCTTTGTCCCCCACCCCGCCCCTTCCCGAACCGGGGGCTCCGCCCCCGCACCCGCACCAGGGCTGCGTCCCGGGCTCCGGCAGGGGCCGACCCGTACGGGGCTCTGGCCCGGCACCTCACCACCGAAAGGCGGTCGGGGTGACACTTGGGGATTCACTCTCTAGGGTGCCTGAATATGGATATGCACACTGTGGTGGTGGGGACGGCCGGGACGACCGCCGAGGACGTCGTCGCCGTGGCGCGCGGCGGGGCGCGGGTCGAGTTGGCGGAGGAGGCGCTGGCGGCCGTGGCCGCGGCGCGGCGGGTCATCGACGACCTGGCGGCCAAGCCCGAGCCCGTGTACGGCGTCTCCACCGGGTTCGGCGCACTCGCCGTACGCCACATCAGCCCCGACCTCCGCGCCCAGCTCCAGCGCAACATCGTGCGTTCGCACGCGGCCGGGATGGGGCCGCGGGTGGAGCGCGAGGTGGTGCGGGGGCTGATGTTCCTGCGGCTCAAGACGCTGGCGTCCGGCCACACCGGGGTGCGGCCCGTCGTCGTGGAGACGATGGCGGCCCTGCTCAACGCGGGGATCACGCCCGTCGTGCACGAGTACGGCTCCCTCGGCTGCTCCGGCGACCTCGCGCCGCTGTCCCACTGCGCGCTCGCGCTGATGGGCGAGGGCGAGGCCGAGGGGCCCGACGGGGAGGTGCGGCCCGCGGCCGAGCTGCTGGCCGCGCACGGCATCGAGCCGGTCGAGCTGCGGGAGAAGGAGGGCCTGGCGCTGCTCAACGGCACCGACGGGATGCTCGGCATGCTCGTCATGGCCTGCGCCGACCTGGCCCGGCTGTACACCGTCGCCGATGTGACGGCCGCCCTGTCGCTGGAGGCGCTGCTCGGTACGGACCGGGTGCTCGCGCCCGAGCTGCACGCCATCCGCCCGCACCCCGGCCAGGCGGCCAGCGCGGACAACATGCTGCGGGTGCTCGACGGTTCCGGGCTGACCGGGCACCACCAGGACGACGCGCCGCGGGTCCAGGACGCGTACTCGATCCGCTGCGCCCCGCAGGTCGCGGGCGCGGGCCCGGGACACGCTCGCGCACGCCCGCCTGGTCGCGGACCGGGAACTGGCGTCCGCCGTG
>NZ_GG657754.1:6180145-6182075 GCF_000158915.1 Streptomyces himastatinicus ATCC 53653
CCCGGGGAGAAGGCCCGGGCCCAACGGCCCGGGTACAACGTCCCGTCAGGATGCCTCCGTGCGCGTACGGCGCGCGGAGGCGGTCACCATCGTGATCCCGAGCCCCAGGAAGGCCCGTGCCCCCGGCGAGGTACGGGGTGACGTCCACGCTGCCGGTGTCGGCGAGGTTTTCGTCCGGGACGGCCTCGGTCCGCGGCTGGGGCGGTTCTTCGCTACGGCTGCCGGAGGACGGCTGGCCGTCGGTTTCGACCGTCGCGTTGGCGGAGGGGACGAACCACAGGGCGCACAGCAGCGAACCGGCTGCGGCAGCGGTCAGCAGCGGTCGGCGTGCGGACACAACGGCATCCTCCTTGCGGCTGCGGCGAATTGACCCCGTGTGCCCGATCGTAGTGACTTACCGGGGCCGGGTGGTAGCGATCCGGGACGGCAGCCTGCTCCGCACCATATGACTAATACCGGCCTGTCATGGTTTGTCCGGATTCACGGCGCTGCGTCATAAGCTGGACCAGCGTCTTTGCTAAGTGGCCTCGCGCACAGTTTTACTGGGCGTGGAACCGACCAAAAGGTACAGGCGTTCTTGGTGGATAGGTCTTGCTGGTTTGGTCTTGGGTTTTGGGGTCCAGTCGCAAATGGAGAAGCGTGTGATGACGTACGGCAAGCGCCGTAGGGGGCTGGCGGCAGCAGCCGCCGTGCTCAGCGGGGTACTGACTCTCGCCGCCTGTGGCGGGGACGGCGACAGCAGCGACAGCAAGGGCGGTGGCAAGGGGCAGTCGCAGGTTGACGAGGCGGCCGCCAAGGACGCCTCCGACGCCCAAATCAAGATCACGCCGAAGACCGGTGCGACCGATGCGGGCATCAACCGCGACACCAAGGTCAGCGTCAGCGGAGGCAAGCTCACCTCGGTGACGATGACCTCCAAGGCCGACGGCTCCACCGTGGCCGGGTCCATATCGTCCGACGGGAAGTCCTGGAAGCCGGACGGGCAGCTGGAGCGGTCCACCCAGTACAAGATCAGCGCGTCCGCCAAGGACTCCGACGGCCGCAAGGCCACGGAGCACTCGTCCTTCACCACCGTCTCCCCGTCCAACAGCTTCATCGGCAACTTCACGCCGGAGGACGGCTCGACGGTCGGCGTGGGCATGCCGGTGTCGATCAACTTCGACAAGGCGGTGACCAACAAGAAGGACGTCCAGTCCCACATCAAGGTCACCTCCAGCAGCGGTCAGGAGGTCGTCGGCCACTGGTTCAACGGCCAGCGGCTGGACCTGCGTCCGAAGGACTACTGGAAGGCCAACTCCACCGTCACCCTGAAGCTGGACCTGGACGGCGTCGAGGCGTCGTCGGGTGTGAAGGGCGTCCAGGAGAAGACCGTCACGTTCAAGGTCGGTCACTCGCAGGTCAGCACGGTCGACGCCAAGGCCAAGACCATGAAGGTCGTGCGCGACGGCAAGCTGATCAAGACCATTCCGATCTCGGCCGGAAGCCCCGACAACACGACCTACAACGGTCAGATGGTGATCTCCGAGAAGTTCAAGGAGACCCGGATGAACGGTGCGACGGTCGGCTTCACGGACGACGACGGCAAGGGCGAGTACGACATCAAGGACGTGCCGCACGCCATGCGGCTGTCCACCTCGGGCACCTTCATCCACGGCAACTACTGGGGCGCGAAGTCCATCTTCGGCAGCCAGAACACCAGCCACGGATGCGTGGGCCTGTCGGACACCAAGGGCGCCAACGACCCGAACACGCAAGGCGCCTGGTTCTACAACAACTCCCAGATCGGTGACGTCGTGGTGGTGAAGAACTCCAACGACCAGACCGTGTCTCCGGACAACGGCCTCAACGGCTGGAACATGGACTGGAGCAAGTGGGTGGCGGGCAGCGCGACCGGCGCCTGACGCCGCGTCCGACCTCCACCGCCGGGCGG
>NZ_GG657754.1:6182175-6183312 GCF_000158915.1 Streptomyces himastatinicus ATCC 53653
CCGCCCGGTTTTTCGGGGCTCCGTGGCGGGCCGTCAGCCCAGCCCCAGCCGCCGCAGATCCTTGAGGCGTACGTACCGGATCTTGCAGTGGTCCTCGTACGGATCGCCGTCCGCGCAGGCCAGGTAGCGCACCGGCTGCATCGGCAGCCAGGTCAGCCCGAGCAGCCAGCGGTGGAGCAGCCGCCAGAACCCGGGCCGCCCGGCGTCGGTCTCGCGCACCACGCGCATCCGCAGCATCCACTTGCCGAGGGACGCCCGGAAGATCCAGGCGCCCAGCACCTGGTTGACGATCGACAGCCCGAAGACGCAGGCCACGGCCAGGAGCAGGGGATCGACCCCGGGCGTGAACTTCGGGAGGACGTCCATGCCGAGAGTAGGGCCGCCGCCCAGGACCAGGACGCAGTCCACCGCGGCCGCGAAGATGCGCCGCTCGTCACTGGCCGGTTCCGGGACGCGCACCGGCTGGGGCTGTGGGGCGGGCTGTCCGTAGGGCGGCGCGTACGGCTGACCGTGAGGCTGCGCGTAGGGGTTGCCGGGCCGGGGCGGAAGGGAATGCGGAATGGGCTGGTGCTGCCCCCGTGGATCACTCATGGTCAAGATCTTGCCAAGGCCAGGGGCGGGGTCCGGCGGCGCCCTCCCCGCCGAGTGGCGCTCCCGCCGTACCCGGGGAGAATTGACCGCAGAGGTCCGACCGGGAGGCAGCGATGGCCGAAATCACCACTCCCTATGAGCCCGGCACGCCCTGCTGGGTCGATCTGATGGCCCCCGACCAGCAGGCCGCCCTCGACTTCTACACCGGGCTGTTCGGCTGGTCAGGGGAGATCGGCCCGGCCGAGGTCGGCGGCTACACGGTCTGCACGCTGAAGGACCGGCCGGTGGCGGGGGTGATGGCCGCGCAGGCGACGGACGACCAGCCCGCGCCGCCGACCGTCTGGACCACCTACTTCGCCTCCACCGACGCCCAGGCCACCTCGGAGGCGATCAGCCGCAACGGCGGCACCGTGCTGCTGCCCGTCATGGACGTGATGGACCTCGGGAGGATGATGGTGGCGGCCGACCCCACCGGGGCCGTCTTCGGCGTCTGGCAGGCCGGGGAGTTCCCCGGGGCGGGCATCGTCAACGAACCGGGCGCGGTGG
>NZ_GG657754.1:6183448-6213888 GCF_000158915.1 Streptomyces himastatinicus ATCC 53653
GCCCTCGCACTGGCTGGTCTACTTCTCCGTCGAGAACACCGACCGGACGGTCGCGAAGCTGTCGGCGGAGGGCGGGACGGTGCTGAAGCCGCCGTTCGACATGGTGGCCGGGCGGATGGCCCTGGTGCAGGACCCGCAGGGCGCGCCGTTCGCGGTCATCGCCCCGCAGCCGATGAGCTCTTGAGCCGGAGCAGGAAGTAGCCCCCGGCGGTCGCCAGCACCTCGTACCGTGCCTGCGGGTGCAGCTGCTTGGCGTACGCCAGCTCCTGCCGCACCGTGCGGTCCGGCGGCTCCGCCATGGCCAGGTACTGGGGCGTGACGCCCTGGGTGGCGCCGACCCAGAAGACCCGGCAGCGGCTGGTGAGGCGGGCTATCGGCCCGACGTTGGCCTCGACGGTCGCGCCGTCGGGTATCCGGTCCAGCAGCCGCTCCACCGCGTCGACGTGGGGCGGTTTGCGGTAGGTGGCCTCTTCGGTGAGCCCGGCCAGCGGCAGCGAGGTGGTCAGGGCCAGGGCGGCGGCGCAGACCGCGGCGGGTATCTGACGGGCGTAACGGACGAGCCAGCCGCGGCGGCTCGCCCCGATCCGGTCGAGCGCGTCGACCAGGGCCAGGAAGACGACCGGCATCAGCACCGCGCTGTAGTGCCAGTCCGTGCCCCAGTAGTGCTCGTCGTGGGAGACGAAGCGCCAGCCGAGGGTGGGCAGCGCGGCCAGCAGCAGCGGGGAGCGCAGCGCGAGCAGGCCGGTGGTCGGCAGCAGCACCCACAGCAGAGTGCGCAGCGCGGTGACGAGGGGGATGGTGGCGTCCGAACCGCCCCCGCTGCCGACCTTGTCCCAATAGTCGTACGATCCGGCCCCGTTGAAGCCGGGGATGACGACGCCGAGCGCGAGCGCCGACCCCAGGATGCCGAAGCCCATGAGGGCGACGGCGAGCGGCGCGATGCCCGTGACCCGGTCGCGCCAGGCGCAGACCACGATGACGGCGCCGATCGCGGCGACCGTGGCGCCCATGTCCTCCTTGACGAAGACCAGCGGGGCGGCCCACAGCATCGCCGCGTACCAGCGCCGGAGTATGACCGCTTCGAGGGAGAAGGCGATGAGCGGGATGGCGAAGCAGATCTCGTGGAAGTCGAAGTCCACGGCGCGCTGGAGGCCCCAGGCCAGTCCGTACGCGATGCCGATCGCGAGCCCCCGGGCGCGGCCCAGCAGCCGGGCGGCGGTCCGGGTGACGGGGACGGCGGAGAGCGCGAACAGGGCGGCCTGCGCGACGAGCAGCGTCACCGGGCTCGGGAAGATCCGGTAGAGCGGGGCGAGGAGGGCCGTGATGGGGCTGAAGTGGTCGCCGAGGATGTTGGCGCCGGGGCCCTTGAGGTCCGCTATCGGGGCCTGGAAGTGCGCGTACGCCCGTATCGCCTGTTCGAAGATGCCCAGGTCCCACGACATGGTGGCCATGCGGCGGTAGCGGCAGACCGACAGGGTCGCGAAGGCGGCGAACAGGGCGAGGGCCAGCCAGTACGGATCCAGCCGCGGGTGGCGCAGCACGACTACCCGGGCGAGGGGCCGGGTACTACGGCCTGCGGCGGCGGGGGCCCCTTCGGCGGTGGTGCCGGGCGGGGCTGTCGCGGCCGTGTCCATCCGGGGTCCTTATCGTCTGGGTGGCGGTCTGTGCGAAAAGATACGCGAAGGGGGCGGGACGGTTGCGGGAACGGTTCGCCATAGCGGGATGGGCGGGAAAAGGCGCGGCCGTGGCGCTGGCCGCGCTGCTGTCCGTCACCGGATGCCTACCCGAGGACAAGGGGGGCGGGGACGGGCACGGGGGCGGCACCCCGTCCGGCCCGGCGATGTCCGCCGTGGCCTCGCTCACGGTCAAGGGCCGGGCACCCAAGACGGGTTACGAGCGCGCCGCGTTCGGCAGCCCCTGGACCGACACGGACGACAACCACTGCGACACCCGCGATGACATCCTCCGGCGCGACCTGACCGGCGTGCGGCTCCGCGACGGCCGCTGCGCGGTGGCGTCGGGCAGCCTCACCGACGATCCGTACACGGGCGGCAGCGTGCGGTTCGTCCGCGGCCACAGCAAGATCGACATCGACCATGTGGTGGCGCTGTCGGACGCCTGGCAGAAGGGCGCCCGGGCCTGGGACCGGGGCAAGCGGGTCGCGTTCGCCAACGACCCGCTCAACCTGATCGCCGTGGACGCCGGCACCAACCGCAGCAAGGGCGATGGCGACGCGGCGACCTGGCTGCCGCCCAACAAGGGGTACCGCTGCAAGTACGTGGCGCGCCAGGCGGCGGTGAAGAAGAAGTACGAGCTGTGGGTGACGCCTCCCGAGCGGGACGCGATGAAGCGGGTTCTGGGCACGTGCCCGGGGGCGGAACTGCCCTCGCCGTCGGAGCGGGGCAGCTGAGCCGGCCGGTGGCCACCGGGTGCTGACCAAGAGCTGGGTGAATCGTTGTCCAAGCAGTGGCCTAGGCCGCGCCGACTCCATACCATCGATCAACGCCAGATCGTTTGTCGCGCCGCACGATCTCTGCCGGGAGGCTCAATGATCCGCCGCCGTACTGCGCTCTCCGTCTCCGCCGCGTCCGCCCTGCTGGTCTGCGCTCCCCTGCTCACCGCCTGCGGCGGCACGCCGAAGGCCGGTTCCGCAGCCGTCCTGGACGACGGCCGGATCACCGAGTCGCAGCTCCAGGCCCAGGTGAGGGACGTACGGGACGCGCAAAGCGGCTCCCCGAGGGCGGACCAGCTGGTGGCCGCAAGCGGCCAGCTGACCCAGAACACCCTCATCCGCATGATCCAGTTCAAGGTCATCGAGCGGGCCGGCCAGGACAACGGGATCGGCGTCAGCCGCCGCGCGGTGCAGCGCGCCCGCGCCGCCGCCGAGCAGCAGTCCGGGGGGTCCGCCGCGCTGCGCGCCGCCTACCTGGAGCAGGGCATCGCCCCGGACCAGATCGACGGAGCGGTCCGCATGGAGCTGACCCGTACCGCGCTGCTGCGCAAGCTCGGCGTCGCCAAGGTCAACGCGGTCTTCACCCGCACCTCCAAGGACCTCGCCATCAAGGTCAACCCGCGCTACGGCAGCTGGGACGACACCAAGGGCACCGCGGTCCTCGCCAAGGAGGCCTGGCTGCGCACCTCCACCGCCTCGCAGCAACCGGCGTAGGTTACGTTTCAAGGGTGACCACGCCTGACTCCGCCGCCCCCGCGGCCGACCTCGCCACCGGCCGCGTCGTCCTCCTCACCACCAGCCACCGGGTGGCACCCGGGCTGCTGTCCTGGCCCGCCTGGCAGGCGCTGCGCGGCGCCGACCGGGTGCTGTGCGGGGACTCCGATCATCCGCAGCTGCCGTATCTGCGCGAGGCGGGCATCGAGGTCGAGCACGCGGTCCCGGCGGCGCGCGAGCTGGTCGACTACTGCGTGGCGGAGGGCGGCCGCAGCGCCGTCGTGATCACCTCGGCCGACGGCGAGTCCGCGCTGACCGACGGGCTGGCCCGGCTGGCGGGGTCGGGCCGTGAGGCGATGCCGGACCTGGAGCTGCTGCCCGGTTCGTACGACCTGCCGGGCGCCCGGCTGCTGGACCTGGTCCAGGTGATGGACCGGATCCGCGCGGAGTGCCCGTGGAGCGGGGCGCGGACCCATGAGGAGCTGGTCAAGTACGGCATCGAGGAGGCGTACGAACTCGTCGAGGCCATCGAGGAGGGGGACAGGGAGGCGCTGCGCGAGGAGCTGGGCGATGTGCTGCTCCAGGTCGTCTTCCACGCCCGGATCGCGCAGGAGCACGAGGACGAGCCGTTCTCGGTCGACGATGTGGCCGGGGCCATCGTGGACAAGCTGATCCGCCGCCATCCGCATGTCTTCGGCGAGGAGGCCGCGGAGACCGCCGAGGACGTCAAGGCGCACTGGCTGCGCACCAAGGCGGCCGAGAAGCAGCGCGATTCGGTCACCGAAGGGGTGCCGCTCGGTCAGCCCTCGCTCGCCCTCGCCGCCCAGCTCGCCTCCCGCGCCCGTACCGCCGGGCTCGCGGTCGCCCTGCCGGAGGGCGAGGGCTTCGGCTACGAGCTGCTGGCGCTGGCGATCCGCGCCAAGGAGGCGGGTGTGGAGCCGGAGACGGCGCTGCGCGCCGCGGCCCGCGCCTACCGGGACGCGATCCTGGCGGTGGAGGGCACGGCCTGAGCGGGGCGGGTTAACCGGCCGGTGCGGGGTACCCGGCCGCCATGGATACGTACGCCATGGACCTCGCCGTGCCCCACGACTTCGTGGTCGGGACGGCACCGCTGATCGTCGGCATCGTGGTGGTCGTGATCCTCATCGTGGCCATCTGGTGGGGCATACGGCTGCGGGCCCGTGAACCGGTCCCGACGCAGGAGCCGAAGCCCCGCTCCGGTGCCTGGCAGCAGGTGAACGAGAGCGAGCGCGAGGCCCGGCAGGCGGGTCACGGTCCCGGACACCAGGACGATCAGGACCGGGTCGGCTACCAGACGCAGAACCGGGAGCCCGAGGAGCTGTCCCCGGACGGCGTCCGGCGCCGCCCGCATCAGCTGGGCGGCTCGGGCACCAAGGGCTCCGGCTCGGGCGGCAGCGAGGACCGGAAGACCTGGAGCGAGGGCAGCAGCGGATCGTTCGGCAGCGGCTGACCGCCGCCGCCGTGGGCTGTTCCTGCGGCGGCCGCTCCTACGGCCGTTGGCCCGCCGCGACCACGGCCGACAGCACCTCCGCGTCCAGCAGGGTGGTGTCGCCGAGCCGGGAGGCGGCCGCGTAGGAGTTCAGCAGGGCCTTGGTGGTGCGCAGGGCCGCCGCCGAGCGCCGCAGCACGGGCTTGGACCACTCCTTGATCGCGTCGTCCAGTTCGGTTTCGGGGGCCACCCGGTGCAGGACGGACAGCTGTTCCGCGCGGGCGGCGTCGAAGCTGTTCCCGGTCAGGATCAGCTCACGGATCCTGGCGGCGCCCGCCTCGTGCAGCAGCCGCGGCAGGGAGCCGCCCCAGGCGGCCGGGAGGCCCAGGGCGAGTTCGGGCAGCCGGAAGCGGCTGTCGGACGCGCCGATGCGCAGATCGCAGAAGAGGGCGAGCGCCAGACCCGCCCCGATGACCTGTCCGTGCAGCCGGGCGATGGTGACGGCGGCGGTCGTGGCGAGGGCGTCGCATACTCTGCGTGCCTTCCCGCCGATGGTCCGCAGCCCCGATCCGGAGGGGTCATGGGTGAGTTGACCGGCGAATTCGTGACGGTCCCCGCCCCGGCAGAAATCGGGTCCGGCGCCGGAGAGCACCAACACCCGGATGTCCGGCCGGTTGTGCACTTCTTCCAGCACCACGAGGAGATCGTCGAGGATCTCCTCGCTGATCGCGTTACCGCTTTCCGGAGTGTTGAGTTCCACTCGGAGTTCGGGCCCGTCGCCGGTGATGCGCAGGGTCTTGAGGTCGTTGAACATGGGGCCTCGTCTTCTGGCGTATTTCGGCGGGATTCAGCGCTCGGTCACGTGCAGCGCGGTGAGCCGCCGGAAGGCGACGCGCGGCTCCCAAACCGGGGGAGCGGTGACGCGGAGGGTCGGAAAACGCCTGACGAGGGACTTCAGCAGAACGACGGCCTCCAGCCGGGCCAGCGCCGCTCCGATGCAGTAGTGGATTCCGCCGCCGAAACCGAGGTGACTTCCCGTGCGGAGGATGTCGAAGGTGTCCGGGTCCGTGTGGTGTGCCGGATCGTGGTTGGCGGCGCCGAGCATCACGTGAACCACCTCGTCCCTCGATATTCGAAAGCCGGAGAGAATGGTGTCCTCGGTGGCGACCCGAGTCGTCAGATGGATCGGCGGGTCGTAGCGGAGCACCTCCTCGACGGCCTGCGGTATCCGGTCCGGGTGGGACCGCAGCCAGCCCATGCTCCCGGGGTGCTGATCGAGCAGCCACACCATGTTGGAGAGCAGGGTCGAGGTGGTCTCCATCGAGGCGATGACGATGAACATCACCAGGTGGTAGAGGGTTTCGTCGGCGAGGGCGCGGTCCGGTTCGATCTCGTCCCAGGTGCGGATCCAGTCGGAGAGGACGTCGTCCCCGAGGTTCTGCCGGCGCTCCCGGATGACCTCGGTGAAGTACGTACGCAGGCCCTCGGCGGCCTCGTTCGCCTGGGCGAGCTGGCTCTTGGAGGGCAGGAGTTCCTGCGCGAGTCCCTGACCGTGGGTCAGGGACTTGAGGAGGTCGTGATCCGACTCCGGAAGGCGTAGCCAGTGGCTGATTGTGGCCGCTGGCATTTCCTCGCCGACCGTGGTAGCGAAATCCGCTTCCTTGGTGGTGCGCAGCTGCTCGCCGAGCCGGTCGAGCAGCGTGTCGGCGATGCGTGAGACCGGTTCCTCGAGGGTGTCGAGGGTGAATCGGTCGAATATGTTGCCCAGGGACCGCCGCTGCATGGTGTGCACCGGCGGATTCAGTCCCTGAAGGGTTTGGCTGAGCTGCCGAGCGGCAGGCGCGTTCCAGCGATTCACATCGCCCTGCCGGGCTCGCCATTCGGCGTCGAAGGTCGACCATTTCTTGCTGCGCAAGACATGGTCGCAGATATCGTGGGAGAGTAGTAGATAACCGCCCCAGGGCGCGGGCACAACATCTCCCATCGCCCTGAGTTCCGCGTAGATCGGATAGGGGTTCGACTGTCCTCGCGATGAGCGAAGGCGGGACATGAGTGAAACTACGGAACGTCGGTCGACAATGCTGCCGGCAGCGACAGATTCCACAATGACTCCTTCAAGTCCAACACCCCGGGCATGCTTATCTCTTCTCGCGCGAATTACCGAGAGTGATGTATGGATCACGCGAATTCGCGATAGGTTCTACCCCCTTGTTTGAACATTCATTCAGAGTGAAATAGTTTCGAATTGTGGACAACGTCACACCTTCCACCACGCTAGGAAGGAGCTCCACCAGCTACCCTTCTCCGGCTTTTCCTGGGGGCGGCTCCGAGGGGTGACCGAAGGAGTGGCCGAGGGGGTTTGCCGCTGCCCGGTCGGCGGTGCGGCGGTCGGCCGGGGCTGCACCGGGGCGAAGCGGGCGGGCAGCGCGGCGAGCGCCCGGTGGAACGGTCCTGGACGCCAGGTCAGGCTGTCGGCGGGCACCGCGAGCTCGATGTCGGGGAGCTGGTTGAGCAGCTTCTCGATGGCCGTCACGGCGATGAGCTGAGCGGGGTCCTTGGCCGGGCAGGCGTGCGGTCCGGCGCTCCACGCGAGGTGGGCCCGCTTGCTCAGGAGCTGGCGGGACGAGGAGAGCTTGGGGTCCGTATTTGCCGCAGCGAAGCTAATCAGAACCAAATCGCCCGCGGCCAGTCGCGTATTGCCGAATTCCGTGTCCTGTACGGGATAGTGCGGGGCGTAGTTCGCCATCGGGGCCTGATTCCAGAGGGCGTCGTCGATGGCGTCCTCCACCAGCAGCCCGCCGCCCGAATACTGCTCGTCGGACAGCATGAGGTAGAGCCCGTTGGCGATGAGGTTCCGCTGCGGTTCCGTACCGGCCGAGATGAGCATGACGAGCTGATGAATCATCTCCTCGTCGCTCAGTTTCGCGCCGTGCTGCATCAGCCGGGAAGTGACATCGTCCCCCGGCTGCCGCCGCTTGAGCGCGACCAGTTCGAGCAGGCCCTGGGTCAGCTCCGCGTTGGCCTTTTCCGCGTCGACCCCGCCGTCGAAAATCCCGGAGGTGCCGAAGACCAGTCGGTCACCGATTTCCGGCGGGCAGCCGAGAAGCTCGTTGAAGACCAGCAGCGGCAGCATCTTGGCGTAGTCGTTGAGGAGATCGACCGTGCCGCGGGCGCTGAATTGGGCGATGAGATAAGAGGCGACCTGTTCGACATGACGGCTCAGCCAGTGCGGGTCCACCCTCGCCAGACTGTCCGTCACCGCCTGGCGCAGCCGCAGATGCTCCGCCCCATCGGTGAACAGACAGTTCGGGCGATATCCCAGCATGGGCACAACCGGACTGTTCTGCGGTACTTTGCCGTCGTTGAAATCCCGCCATCGGCGGGCATCCTTGGCGAAGGCATCCGGGTTCTGTAGCACCTGGAGGGCCGCCGAGTAGTCCGTGACGAGGTTGGCCTCCACCCCGGGGGACAGCTCGACCGGGGCGATCGGCCCGAACGACCTGAGGTGTGCGTAGAAGGCGTCCGGGTCGGCCGCGAACTCGGGCCCGTGCAGCGGCACCCGCTCGCCGCGGTGGGCAGGGCAACCCGGCGGCGGAACCGGGTAGTCCGATTGTGTCTCCATTACGTGCTCCTAGCGGGTACGTTCCTGTAGGTAACGAACAAGCGCCATCAGCGCATTCGCCGATGACTTCTCGTCACGTGCGTCACAGGTGACGACAGGTGTCTCGGGCAGCAGATCCAGTGCCTCGCGCAGTTCCCCATCGGGACGGACAGGTGAGCCATCGAAGTGGTTGACGGAAATCGCGTAGGGGAGTCCGTACTGTTCCACCAGGTCGATCACCGGGAAGGATTCCTTGAGGCGTTCCGGATCGACCAGGATCAGCGCCCCGAGCGCACCCCTCGTCATGTCCTCCCACACCTGGACGAAGCGCTCCTGCCCGGGTGTTCCGAAGAGATAGAGGACAAGGCGTTCGCTGAGCGTGAGACGGCCGAAGTCCATGGCCACGGTGGTCGTGGTCTTGCCCCGGGTGCCCATCAGATCGTCGACGTGCGCACCGGCCTGCGTCATCCGTTCCTCGGTGCGCAGCGGGGGGATTTCGGACATGGTGCCGATGAACGTCGTCTTTCCGACCGCGAAGTGCCCCACGACCAGGATCTTGGCCGCGATCTGCACCGCGTCGTCCAGATAGACGTCCTCATCCGAAGCGGGCCTGGAGACCATCCAGTACCTCCTGAAGGAGTGAAACGTCGACGAGCTGGGCGGGAGGCGCGGGGGCACGCGTGACCAGATAGCCGTCCGACGACAGGTCGGACAGCAGGACCTTGACGATGCCGATCGGCAGCCCCATGTGGCCCGCGATCTCGGCAACCGAGAGATAGCCCCCTGAACACAGGTCCAGCAGGCTCCGCTTCTCCGGGTCGAGCGTCGGAGCACGTCTCTGTTCGGAAGCGGTGACCAGGGTGATCAGGTTGAACTGGTCGGTGTCCGGGAGCCCGCGGCCGTTGGTGATGACGTACGGTCGCACTAATCCGGCGGACTCGGGCTCCTGCTCCTCCGGGGCAGTCATGCCTGAACGCCCGTTTCGCGGGGCGGAGTGGTCAGCGCCTTGCCCAGCTGACCGACGAGCTGCTGCATACGGAAGGTGATGTCGGCCATGTCGACATCGGGCGCGGAGGAGACCGCCAGGTACGCGCCCTCGCCGGCGGAGATCAGGAAGACCCAGCCGCCGTCGAACTCCACCAGGGTCTGACGCCAGTTCATATGAGGGCCACCGCAGAAGCCGGCCATGGTGCGGCTCAGCGACTGGATGCCGCTCATCGCGGCGGCGACGGTGTCGGCCTCGTCCTTCCTGACCTCTTGAGATCGGGCCATCAGCAGACCGTCGGCGGACACCAGGATCGCGTGACGTGCCCCGGGTACTTCCAGGGCGCTGTCAAGCATCCATGACAGGTCGTTGTTCACTGAGGATCATGCCCTTCCCTGTTCGGGTTTGCGGAGCGTCCGGACTGTGTGCCGCGCTGGAACGCGCCCATGATCGAAGCGGTTTCCTCGCTCGTCCGGGCGGGGGCGTTCTCCTCGTCTGATCGCGGCACGATGGAGATGGACCCCTTACGTCGGCGTTTGGGCAGTCCGCCCGCGGTGGAATCGCTCTCTTCGGGGGCGGCGTCCGCCTGGGACGTACGGGGTGCGGGCTGTTCTTCCGGCTCGGGCATGTTGGTCAGGAGGTCCTCGGGAAGAAGCACCACCGCGCGCACACCACCGTAGGGAGAGGCCGAGTCGACGGAGACGGTGAATCCGTAGCGGGAGGCGAGCACGCCGATCACCGCGAAACCGAACTGCGGCGGATTCCCCAGACCCGTGACACCCGCCGCGCGCTGGGCGGAGAGCAGCTCGTCGGCCCGGTTCTTCTCCTCCTCGTTCATCCCGACGCCGGCGTCGTCGATGATGATGCAGACGCCCTTGGGGACGGTGCGGATGGTGATGTCGATCGGGGAGTCGGGGGCGGAGTAGCTGGTCGCGTTGTCCAGCAGCTCGGCGAGGGCCAGCGCGACCGGTTCGACGGCCCGGCTGACCAGGGCGAAGTTGCTCTGGGAGCGGATCTCGACGCGCGTGTAGTGGCGAATGCGGCCCTTGGCGCTGCGCACCACGTCGTAGACGGAGGCGACGGCCCGCTGACGGCCCAGCCAGCCGTCACACAGAACGGCGATCGACTGCGCACGGCGGCCGAACTGCGAGTTCATGTGGTCGATCTCCAGCAGGTCCTGGAGAATGTGGTGCTCGCCGTAGCGGTCCTGGAGCTTCGTGATCGCCAACTGCTGTTCGTTGGCAAGACCCTGAAGGGTTCGCATGGCGGACTTCAGTGCGCTCTTGGTGGCTTCCTCGGAGCGTATCTGGGCGTCCTGAACCGCTGCCGCGTAGTTGTTTTCGAGATCGGCGGTGCGGTTCTCAAGTTCCGCCTTCTCGGTACTGAGCTTCGCTCTCGCTTTTCGCCCGCGGATAATGGCGGTTGCGGCGAGAGGCGTGCCAGCGATCAGGGCCCAGAGCGCAGGATCCTGTATGTAATGCGTCATAAGACTCTCTTTGAACGACTAGACCGCCAGGGACTGAAGGGTTGGTGCTTGGTAAGAATCCGGGTGATATGGAGAGGCGGCGGTAAGTCAGCGCCCGAACGGCGCCCGAGGGGACCGGGCGCACCGCTCTCGACCTGCCGCGGGCAGCGCACAGGCAGGGGTGCGCCGGGACGGCTCCATATGCCCAACTGGCGGCATAGTGCTCCTCAGAGTGGTAACCCTCTCGGCTGATTTACCGGATCGCCGTGTGTCTTACGGGCCCTTGGCTCGCCTGGCAAGCGCGGTGATCGTATCACCAGAGGCAGGTGGCCCCGTGCATGTGCCGGAGTCCCATTCAACCACCTGACACTGTTTCAGCCATCCCCGCATTTTGCCTCATTGGGCGACGTCAGCGCATGTTCCGCAGGTCGGGGTGGTGAGCGCCGCGGGCCGTTCCGGGCGTTGGTAACAGCCATCAGATATCGGGCATTCGCCGCGCGCTGTGAGCGCATCGTGGAGGGTGTGTGGAGAAGGTCGTCGAATTACTTCGACATTAATTGGCTTTACTTGCGCGTTATGGATTTACTTCCGATAAGTGGCGTATCGGAATCCATGGGTCGCGGCCGGTATCGTCGGAGCGTGTCAGACCAGCCCTGCCCCAGCCTCGCTCCCACCCTCTTCACCTGGGAGTTCGCCACTGATCCCTACCCCGCATACGCCTGGCTACGCGAGCATGCCCCGGTGCATCGGACCACGCTCCCCAGCGGGATCGACGCCTGGCTGGTGACTCGCTACGCCGATGCCCGGCAGGCCCTCGCCGATGCCCGGCTGTCGAAGAACCCCCAGCGGCACAGTGAGTCCGCTCACGCCAGGGGCAAAGTGGGCATCCCGGGCGAGCAGCGCGCGGATCTGATGACACATCTGCTCAATATCGATCCCCCGGACCACACCCGGCTGCGCCGGCTGGTGTCCAAGGCGTTCACCCCGCGCCGCGTCGCCGCGTTCGCCCCGCGGGTGCGCGAGCTGACCGACGACCTCATCGACGCCTTCGCGGACCGGAAAGAGGCGGACCTCATCCATGAGTTCGCCTTTCCTCTCCCCATCTATGCGATCTGCGATCTGCTCGGCGTCCCGCGCGAGGACCAGGACGACTTCCGGGACTGGGCCGCGACGATGATCCGGCACGGTGGGGGCCCGCGCGGGGGAGTGGCCCGCGCGGTGAAGAAAATCCGCGCGTATCTGGCCGAGTTGATTCACCGTAAGCGCGCCGCGCTCGGCAACGACCTGATGTCCGATCTGATCCGGGCCAGCGACCACGGCGACCACCTCACCGAGAACGAGGCCGCGGCGATGGCCTTCATCCTCTTGTTCGCGGGTTTCGAGACCACCGTCAATCTCATCGGCAACGGCCTCTACGCACTGCTGCGCCATCCCGGGCAACGGGCCCGGCTCCAGCGGGCACTAGAAGAAGGGGATGAGGAGCTGCTCGCGACCGGCGTCGAGGAACTGCTGCGCTACGACGGCCCGGTGGAGATGGCCACCTGGCGGTTCGCCACCGAGCCGGTGACCATCGGCGGGCAGCGGATCGCCGAGGGGGAACCGGTGTTGGTGGTGCTCGCCGCCGCCGACCGCGACCCCGAGCGCTTCGCCGACCCCGATGTCCTGGACCTCTCCCGCACCGACAACCAGCACCTCGGCTACGGCCACGGCATCCATTACTGTCTGGGCGCCCCGCTGGCCCGCCTGGAGGCGCAGACCGCGCTCGCCACCCTGCTGCGCCGCATCCCCGATCTCCGGCTCGCAGTGGAGCCCGACGACCTGCGCTGGCGCGGCGGGCTCATCATGCGCGGATTGCGCACCCTTCCGGTGACCTGGGGAAAGTGACATCCGGTCAGCCATGTGACCTTGGCGTGACCTGGGATACACCGGCTTGTGATGATCGTGTGGCGTCGCTATGTTCAACCGACAAACCGAACCCCCACACGAGAGGCGATTCGCATGCTTTCCGGGAACGGACGTCACCGCCGCCCCCGCCAGGCTCCGGCCATCGTCGTCGCGGCGGGGGTGACCGGCGCGAGCATCGCCCTCCCGCTCTTCGGAGCGACCGGCGCCCAGGCCGCCCCCGCTTCCACATGGGACCAGGTCGCCGAGTGCGAGAGCGCCGGGATGTGGAGCGCCAACGAGGGCAACGGCTTCTACGGCGGTCTTCAACTGACCCTCGACATGTGGAAGAAGTACGGCGGCACCAGCTACGCCCCGCGCCCCGACCTCGCCAGCCGCTCCCAGCAGATATCCGTCGCCGAGTCGATCCTCGGTGACCGCGGACCGGACGCCTGGCCCAGCTGCGCGCTGAACGCCGGGCTGACCGACGGCGGCGACGCCCCGGACGTGAACCCGGGCAGCACGGCGCGCCCCTCCCAGCAGGACGACGCGGAGCGCGAGGACCGTGACCGGTCCGACGCCCGGGACCGTGGCGATGAGGCAGGCAAGGCGCCGGACGCCTCGGACTCCTCCGATGCGCCGGAGCGGCCCCAGGACTCGGCCACGCCGGGCGAGTCGGAGGACCCCGACGGCCAGGGTGACGACGCGCCCTCCCCGTCCCCTACGTCCAGCGCGCCGTCCTCCGACGCGTCCGACCCCGCGCCGACCCCCTCCTCCACCGAGGACGGCTCCGAGGGCTCCTCCGGCAGGCATCGGGGCGAACGGGACGCGGGGGAGCGGCCGAGCGACCATGCCTCGCGCGGCGGTGCCGACAGGGCCGAAAACCCCACGGATGGCGGCTACACAGTGCGTCCGGGTGACAACCTTTCAGCAATCGCCGAAAAGCAGGAATTGGGCGCCGACTGGCGTCGGCTCTACGAGTCGAACGAAAACCTCATCGGAACCGACCCGGATCTCATTCTTCCTGGTCAGCGGCTTGATCTCACCATCAGGGGCCAGTAGTTCGGGGGGATTTGCCCGATCTGGAACCGGTGAGACATACCTCTCGTCACATTTTCCGGGGCGTCCGAGGTGTCCGGTCTCTCCGTACCCGGCCCCACCTGCGCCGATGTGGGCCGAGTGAGATCGATAACAGCCCTGTTCGCTGGGATAAGGGTGTTTGAACGTTTCCCGCACGTGTGTTTAACGTCTTTCCGCTCGCCACAACGAGCACCGTCGACCGTCACGCCGAGTCCTGCCGGCGGTCGTCCGGTACCGACGCGCCAGCGCCGAAGGCAGGAGCGGGGGACCCAAGGTAAGTGCCGGGAGGCCAGCGGGATCGGCCAAGCGGCTAGGGGTGAAGCAGGGTGCGGACCTCCGCACCCAGCCGGGCAACTCACGCCCGAACCCGACAGCTCACCTCGTAGGCGTCGGTGAGGAAACGAACCAACATGTCCAATGCTCAGGGCAAGCACCGTCGTCCTTCCAAGGCCACTCGTATCGCCGCGCTCGCCGGCCTCGCCGGAGCCGCAGTGGCCACTCCGCTCATCGGTGCGACGTCCGCCTCTGCCGCCACCACGTCCCAGTGGGACCAGGTCGCGCAGTGTGAGTCCGGTGGCAACTGGTCGATCAACACCGGCAACGGCTACTACGGCGGCCTTCAGTTCTCCTCCTCCACCTGGGCCGCGTACGGCGGTACCGCCTTCGCACCCACCGCCGACAAGGCCGGCAAGGCCCAGCAGATCCAGGTGGCCGAGAAGGTCCTCGCCAGCCAGGGCAAGGGTGCCTGGCCGGTCTGCGGCAAGGGCCTGACCAGCGGCGGCGCCCCGTCCGCCCCGGCGCCGTCCACCCCGTCGCAGAGCCAGTCCGACTCCTCGCAGTCGGCCCCGTCCGCCAAGCCGAAGGCCGCGCCCCGCAGCGCGCCCGAGCACGCCGCGCGCGACCAGGCCCGCGGCCCGATCAAGAAGGGCGACGGCGAGTACAAGGTCAAGTCCGGTGACACCCTCGGCAAGATCGCCAAGGCCGAGGACGTCAAGGGCGGCTGGAAGAAGCTCTTCGAGCTGAACAAGAACATCATCGAGAAGGCCGACATGATCTTCCCCGGCCAGCAGCTCCACCTGAGCTGAGCAGCCACACCGTAGCCAACGAGCCCCGGCTGGGTGCGCCGCCCCCACGGTGCGCCCCGCCGGGGCTTCGGTGCGGTTAGGCTCATGCTGCTACCGAAGACCCATACGAAGGAGATCCTCGTGCCGTCCATCGACGTCGTCGTAGCTCGCGAGATCCTCGACTCGCGAGGCAACCCCACGGTCGAGGTCGAGGTCGGCCTCGACGACGGCAGCACCGGCCGTGCCGCCGTCCCGTCCGGCGCCTCCACCGGCGCCTTCGAGGCCCTCGAACTCCGTGACGGCGACAAGAACCGCTATGGCGGCAAGGGCGTGGAGAAGGCCGTCCTCGCCGTCATCGAGCAGATCGGCCCCGAGCTGGTCGGTTATGACGCCACCGAGCAGCGCCTGATCGACCAGGCGATGTTCGATCTGGATGCCACTCCGGACAAGTCCTCGCTCGGTGCCAACGCCATCCTCGGCGTCTCCCTCGCCGTGGCGCACGCCGCCTCCGAGGCGTCCGACCTGCCCCTCTTCCGTTACCTCGGCGGCCCGAACGCGCACCTGCTGCCGGTCCCGATGATGAACATCCTCAACGGCGGCTCGCACGCCGACTCCAATGTGGACATCCAGGAGTTCATGATCGCGCCGGTCGGCGCGGAGTCCTTCTCCGAGGCCCTGCGCTGGGGTGCCGAGGTCTACCACACCCTGAAGGGCGTGCTGAAGGAGCGCGGCCTGTCCACCGGTCTCGGTGACGAGGGCGGCTTCGCGCCGAACCTCGACTCCAACCGGGACGCCCTCGACCTCATCGTCGAGGCCATCAAGAAGGCCGGCTACCAGCCCGGCCAGGACATCGCGCTCGCGCTCGACGTCGCCGCCTCCGAGTTCCACAAGGACGGCGTCTACCAGTTCGAGGGCAAGGCCCGCACCGCGTCCGAGATGACCGCGTACTACGCCGAGCTGGTCGAGGCGTACCCGCTGGTCTCCATCGAGGACCCGCTGAACGAGGAGGACTGGGACGGCTGGAAGACGATCACCGAGCAGCTCGGTGACAAGGTCCAGCTGGTCGGTGACGACCTGTTCGTGACCAACCCCGAGCGGCTGGCCCGCGGCATCGACAACGACACCGCGAACGCCCTGCTGGTCAAGGTCAACCAGATCGGCTCGCTGACCGAGACCCTCGACGCCGTCGAGCTGGCCCAGCGCAGCGGCTTCAAGTGCATGATGTCGCACCGCTCCGGTGAGACCGAGGACGTCACGATCGCCGACCTGGCCGTCGCCACCAACTGCGGCCAGATCAAGACCGGCGCCCCGGCCCGCTCCGAGCGGGTGGCCAAGTACAACCAGCTGCTGCGCATCGAGGAGATCCTCGACGACGCCGCGGTGTACGCGGGCCGCTCCGCCTTCCCGCGCTTCAAGGGCTGACCGCTTCTCGATCCTCGAGGAGCGGACACGTCTGACGCCTGTCCCCGGCCGCGGTCCCGTACCGTGGCCGGGGACGGCGTTACTCGAAACGAAGTCATCACCGGGGAGGCGACGTGCCGGCGGATCGGTTCTCCACCGCGACCAGGCTCAAGGCGCTCGGCGAACACGCCGCCGCCCGGGTCTACCGTGCCCGGATCAAGCGCCGCCGCAGCCGGCTCACCGGCCGGGCCGCCCTCCTCGCGCTGGTCGTCTGCTCCCTGGTGGTCGCGCTGGCCTACCCGATGCGGCAGTACATCTCCCAGCGCTCGGAGATCGCCGACCAGCGGCGCCAGGCCCAGCGCGAGCGCGCCGAGGTGGCCAAGCTGCGCGAGCAGAAGGCCCGGCTGCGCGACCCCGCGTACATCGAGCGGCAGGCCCGCGAGCATCTTCACTATCTGATGCCCGGCGAGACCGGCTTCAGCATGGTGGACCCCGGCGCCCGGGCCGAGCGCTCCACCGACCGGGGCGCGGCCGACCGCCCCTGGTACACCAACCTCTGGGACGCCGTGGACACGGCGGACGCGCCGAAGGCGGCCGCCGCCGCGGACCGCTGACGCGCCGCGTCCGGCGCCCCGCGGTCGTACCCGGCCCGATACCGATCGAAGAGAACTTTCCCCTCATGGACACGCCCCCTCCGCAGACGGAGCCCACCGCGCCCACCGACGCGGACATCGCCGCCGTCAAGGAGCAGCTGAACCGCCTCCCGCGGGGCCTGCGCGCCGTCGCGCACCGCTGCCCCTGCGGCAACCCCGATGTCGTCGAGACCGCGCCGCGCCTCGAGGACGGCACGCCGTTCCCGACCACGTACTACCTGACCTGCCCGCGCGCCGCGTCCGCGATCGGCACGCTGGAGGCCGAGGGCGTGATGAAGGAGATGACGGCCCGGCTGGGCGAGGACCCCGAGCTCGCCGCCGCCTACCGCGCCGCCCACGAGGACTACATCGCGCGCCGCGACGCCATCGAGGTGCTGGAGGGCTTCCCGAGCGCGGGCGGCATGCCGGACCGGGTGAAGTGCCTGCACGTCCTGGTCGGCCACTCCCTCGCGGCCGGTCCCGGGGTCAATCCGCTCGGCGACGAGGCGATCGCGCTGCTGCCGGAGTGGTGGCGCAAGGGCCCGTGCGTCGCGCCCTGTGCCGAGAAGACGGAGGAGGAGACCGCATGACCCGCGTCGCGGCCGTGGACTGCGGCACCAATTCGATCCGGCTGCTGGTCGCCGACGCCGACCCGGCCACGGGTGAGCTGACCGAGCTGGACCGCCGGATGACGATCGTCCGGCTGGGCCAGGGTGTGGACCGCACCGGGCGGCTGGCCCCCGAGGCGCTGGAGCGCACCTTCGCCGCGTGCCGGGAGTACGCGGAGGTCATACGCACGCTGGGCGCCGAGCGCGTCCGCTTCGTCGCCACCTCGGCCTCGCGGGACGCCGAGAACCGTGAGGAGTTCGTGCGCGGCGTGGTCGACATCCTCGGCGTCGAGCCCGAGGTGATCACCGGCGATCAGGAGGCGGCGTTCTCCTTCACCGGCGCGACCAAGGAGCTGACCGGCCACGAGCACCTGAGCGGTCCGTTCCTGGTGGTGGACCTCGGCGGTGGCTCGACCGAGTTCGTCAGCGGCGACGACGGGGTACGGGCGGCCCGCAGCGTCGACATCGGCTGTGTGCGGCTGACGGAGCGCCATCTCGTCGTGGACGGCCAGGTCGCCGACGTGCCGACCGAGGATCAGATCTCGGCCGTCAGGGCGGATATCGAGCGGGCGCTGGACCTCGCCGAGGAGACGGTGCCGCTCACCGGCGCCTGCCGCCCCGGCGAGGGCGGCCACACCTTGGTCGGGCTGGCCGGTACGGTCACCACCGTCGCCGCCATCGCGCTGGGCCTGGCGGAGTACGACCCGGCCGCGATCCACCACGCCCGGGTGCACGCCGGTCAGGTCGGCGAGATCACGGCCAAGCTGCTGACCTCGACCCACGAGGAGCGGGCGGCGATCGGGGCGATGCATCCGGGCCGGGTCGACGTGATCACCGCGGGCGCCCTGGTGCTGCTGGCGATCATGAATCGGACCGGTGCGGAGGAGGTCGTCGTGAGCGAACACGACATCCTCGACGGCATCGCCTGGAGCATCGCCTGAGCGGGATCGATATCGTCTGAGCGGCCCGGAAGGGCCCTTCGGGGGCCTTCCGCGGACCGCCGCCAAAAGAGTTCGTGAAACTCTTCACATGAAAAAGGTGCCTGGTGGCCGCCTTCCGGGCCGCCTCAGGGGCGCTATTGGTGACGGTGTTCATCAAGTCGGGCCCGATCATGGCCGATCGCCCCATGCGCCGGACCGCTCGGGAACCCCGTGGTCTACTCGCGCGTTCAACAGCTATCGCTGCTCAGCGGGGCTGGGAACGCCTCGCTCCGGTTGCCGGTTCCCCGGCCGAGCTATGGCCTCCGTCACGGGGGCGGCGGAGTGTAGCAGATACCCCCACATTGCTTGTGAAGGGGCTCACGAGGTCCCCCTCGGGGGGTGCTGGATACTCGAATCATGAGCACCACGGAGCGTCCCAGGATCCTCGTTGTAGGCGGTGGGTACGTAGGCCTGTACGCGGCGCGCCGCATCCTCAAGAAGATGCGGTACGGCGAGGCGACTGTCACGGTCGTCGACCCCCGCTCGTACATGACGTACCAGCCCTTCCTCCCCGAAGCTGCGGCCGGCAGCATCTCTCCGCGCCACGTCGTGGTTCCGCTGCGGCGTGTGCTTCCCAAGGCGGAGGTCCTCACCGGCCGGGTGTCGAACATCGACCAGGACCGCAAGGTCGCCGTCGTCCAGCCGCTCGTCGGCGAGTCGTACGAGCTGCCCTTCGACTACCTCGTCATCGCGATGGGCGCGGTCTCCCGCACCTTCCCGATTCCCGGCCTGGCCGAGAACGGCATCGGGATGAAGGGCATAGAAGAGGCCATCGGCCTGCGCAATCACGTTCTCGAGCAGCTCGACAAGGCCGACTCCACCACGGACGAGGACATCCGCCGCAAGGCGCTCACCTTCGTCTTCGTCGGCGGTGGCTTCGCGGGTGCGGAGACCATCGGCGAGGTCGAGGACATGGCCCGCGACGCGGCCAAGTACTACCCGAACGTGAAGCGCGAGGACATGCGCTTCGTGCTCGTCGACGCGGCCGACAAGATCCTCCCCGAGGTAGGCCCGAAGCTCGGCCAGTGGGGTCTGGAGCACCTCCAGAACCGCGGTGTCGAGATCTACCTCAACACCTCGATGAACTCCTGCGTCGACGGCCACGTGGTGCTCAAGAACGGCCTCGAGGTCGACTCCAACACCATCGTGTGGACCGCGGGCGTCAAGCCCAACCCGGCGCTCGCCCGGTTCGGCCTCCCGCTCGGCCCGCGCGGCCACGTGGACACCGGCGCGACCCTCCAGGTGAAGGGCACCGACTACATCTGGGCCGCGGGCGACAACGCCCAGGTGCCGGACCTCGCCAGCGGCGAGGGCGCCTGGTGCCCGCCGAACGCCCAGCACGCGCTGCGCCAGGCCAGGGTCCTCGGCGACAACGTGATCTCGGGCATGCGGGGCTTCCCGCAGGGCGAGTACAAGCACGCCAACAAGGGCGCCGTCGCGGGTCTCGGCCTCCACAAGGGCGTCGCGATGATCGTCATGGGCAAGATGAAGATCAAGCTCAAGGGCCGGCTGGCCTGGTACATGCACCGTGGCTACCACGGCATGGCGATGCCGACCTTCAACCGCAAGATCCGGGTCTTCGCCGACTGGACGCTGGGCATGTTCCTCAAGCGCGAGGTCGTCTCCCTCGGCGCCATGGAGAACCCCCGCGAGGAGTTCTACGAGGCCGCCGCCCCGGTCTCCGCGGCCGCCGCCGCGAAGGCTTCCGCCGAGGTCACCGCGGAGAAGGCCAAGGCGTCCTGACGCCGGCCCGGGGCACCGGGCAGCTGAACGTCGCGCACATCTGAATACCGTGAAAACGCCGAGGGCGTCCGCCATCCGTGGGGCGGACGCCCTTCGCGTGCGCGCTTTTTACCGTTTCCAGACGTGTCGGCGGGACTGTACGGGCGGTTCCATGGTGTTTACGTGGTGAGTATCTTCCCTGACTCGCCATCATGGAGGTGTGCCGAGATGACCGACGCCGCCGCGAGACTTGCCGCCCTGGCCGAGGAGGTGCTGGGAGCCCCGCTCCCCCTCCGCATCCGGGCCTGGGACCGCAGCGAGACCGGTCCGCCCGGCGCCCCCGTCCTCATCCTGCGGCGCCGCCGGGCGCTGCGCCGGATGCTGTGGAAGCCGGGCGAACTCGGTCTGGCCCGGGCCTGGGTGGCGGGCGATCTCGAGGTCGAGGGCGATCTCTACGAGGCGCTGGACCAGCTGGCCGGGCTGCTCTGGGAGCGGGACGAACCCGCGGCCCCGCGCCGGACCCGCCTCGCCGCGGCACTGAAGGCGGCGCGCGACCCGAAGGTGCGCGCGGCCGTCCGCGAACTGGTCACCCTCGCCGGCCCCGGGCTGCCGCCGGCCCCGCCGCGCGAGGAGGCCGGGTCGACCCGCGGGCCGCTGCACACCCTGCGCCGGGACAAGCAGGCCATCAGCCACCACTACGACGTCGGCAACGACTTCTACGAGCTGGTGCTCGGCCCCTCGATGGTCTACTCGTGCGCGTACTGGGAAAGACCGGACACCACGCTGGAAGAGGCGCAGCGGGCCAAACTCGACCTGGTCTGCCGCAAGCTCGCGCTGGAGCCCGGGCAGCGGCTGCTGGACGTGGGGTGCGGCTGGGGCTCGATGGTGCTGCACGCGGCGCGCGAGTACGGGGTGCGGGCGGTCGGCATCACGCTCTCCGAGGAGCAGGCGTCGTACGCCCGTAAGCGCATCGCGGACGCCGGGCTGACCGATGAGATCGAGATCCGGGTGCAGGACTACCGGGAGATCGACGACGGTCCGTACGACGCGATCTCCTCGATCGGCATGGCCGAGCACGTGGGTTCCGTGCGGTACGCCGAGTACACCGGCATCCTGCACCGGCTGCTGGCCCCCGGCGGGCGGCTGCTGAACCACCAGATCGCCCGGCGCCCCGAGCCGGACGAGGAGGCGTACCACGTGGACGAGTTCATCGACCGCTACGTCTTCCCCGACGGCGAACTGGCCCCCGTCGGCCGGACCGTGACCCAGCTGGAGGAGGCCGGGTTCGAGGTGCGCGACGTGGAGGCGATCCGCGAGCACTACGCGCTCACCCTGCGCCGCTGGGTCGCCAACCTGGAGCGGTCCTGGCCGGAGGCCGTCCGGCTGACCTCCCCGGGCCGGGCCCGGGTGTGGCGGCTCTACATGGCCGCCTCCGCGCTGTCGTTCGAACGCAACCGGATCGGCGTCAACCAGATCCTCGCCGTCCGTACGCCGGAGAGCGGCGCGTCCGGGCTGCCGCTGCGGACCCGGGACTGGCGCGGCTGACCGGACAGGGAGCTGACCGGACAGAGAACGGGCCTGATGCGCGGGAAGCGCATCAGGCCCGTTTTGTGTCACTCAGAGCCGGTCTACTCGGCCTTGATGGACTCCAGCATGTTGAGCTTGGCCGCCCGGCGCGCGGGCCACAGGGCCGCCAGCACGCCCACGAACGCGGCCATCGCCAGGAACAGACCCATCCGGCCCCACGGCAGGACCAGTTCGTAGGTCGAGAGACCGGTGGAGATCAGCTCACCGGCCGCCCAGCCGAAGAAGACGCCGAGGCCGATGCCGAGCACCCCGCCGAACAGCGAGATGACCAGCGACTCCAGCCGCACCATCCGCTTGATGCCGCGCCGGTCCAGACCGATGGCCCGCAGCATGCCGATCTCCTGCGACCGTTCGAAGACCGACATGGCCAGGGTGTTGATGACCCCGAGCACCGCGACGATCACGGCCATGGCCAGCAGGCCGTAGAGCATGTTCAGCATCAGGGTGAACAGCTTGGCGATGCCGTCGGAGATGTCCTTCTTGTTCTGGACCTGGAGGGCCGGGTTGTCGCCCAGCGCCTTGGTCAGCGCGTCCTTGTTGGCCTCGGTCGCCCCGCCCTTGGTCTTCAGCATCACCTGGAAGTCGGTGACGGTGGCCATGTGCGGGGTGATGGTGGCGGCGTCGACCATGACCCCGCGGATCATCTGGTTGCCCTCGTACACACCGCCGACGGTCAGCTTGGCGCTGCGGCCGTCCTGGTACGTCACGGGGACGGCCGAACCGACCTTCCAGTGGTTGCTGTCGGCGGTCTTGTCGTCGACGACGACCTTCTGCCCGCCGAAGCCGGAGAACGACCCGTCGAGGAAGTCCACCCCGACCAGCTGCTTGATGGCCTTGGGGTTGACGCCCGTCAGGGAGTCGGTCTTGCCGCCGATCTTGGCCGGGGCCTGGCGCAGCGGGCTGACCGCGGTGACCTCGGGCTGCTTCTCCAGCTTCTTGGCCACGTCCGGGGACAGCGGCCGCGGGGCCCCGCCGGCGCCGCCCATGCTGACGACGTAGTCGGACTTCAGGCCGTCCGAGGCCATCTGGTCGATGCCCTTCTGGACACTGCCCGCGATCACCGTCATGCCGGTGATCAGGGTGAGGCCGACCATCAGCGCGGAGGCGGTGGCGGCGGTACGGCGCGGGTTGCGCACCGCGTTCTGCCGGGCGAGCTTGCCGGACATCCCGAACAGCCGCAGCACCGGGGCGGCGGCCGCGATCAGCGGCCGGGACAGCAGCGGGGTGAGCACGAACACGCCGATCACCAGGACCGCGGCGCCGAACGCCATCGGGCCCTTGCCGTCCATGCCCTGGCCGGAGCCGTACAGCACCAGCGCCACACCGGCCGCGCCGAGCAGCGCGCCGATCGTGTTCCGTACCACCAGGCCGCGGGTCGTCGGAGCCGCGTGGACGCTGCTCATGGCGGCGACCGGCGGGATCTTCGCGGCGCGGCGGCCCGGCAGCCAGGCGGCGAGCACGGTCACCACGACGCCGACGAGCAGCGAGGCCAGCACGGTGGTGGGCTCGATGACCAGCGGTCCGTCCGGGACGGTGGCCCCGGTGGAGCTGAGCAGCGAGCGCAGCCCGGCGCCGATGCCGACACCGGCGGCCATGCCCACGACGGCGGCGACGGCGCCGACGGCGGTGGCCTCGATCAGCACCGAGCGGGTCACCTGACGGCGGCTCGCGCCGACCGCCCGCATCAGGGCCAGTTCCTTGGTGCGCTGGGCGACCAGCATGGTGAAGGTGTTGGCGATGATGAAGATGCCGACGAAGAGCGCGATCCCGGCGAAGACCAGCATGGCGGTCTGCATGCTGCTCATGCCCTGCTTGATCTGCTCGGCCTGGTCGTCGGCGAGCTTCTGGCCGGTGGCGGCCTCGGCGTCCTGCGGCAGGACCTTGTCGACCGCGGACTTCAGGGCGGCCTGCGAGGTTCCGGCGGCGGCCTTCACGTCGATCTCGTCGAACTGGCCGGGCTTGGCGAACAGCTTCTGCGCGGTGGCGTTGTCGTACAGCGCGAGGCTGCCGCCCGCCGCGACATTGCCGTCGTCGGTGGTGAAGACGCCGGAGATCTTCTCGGTGCGCACCGGGCCGTTGACGGAGACCCGGATGGTGTCACCGGCCTTGTAGTGGCCCTTCTCGGCGGACTTGGAGTCGAGCGCGATCTCGCCCGCGGCCTTGGGCGCGCGGCCCTCGGTCAGCGTGTACCGCGGGTCCTTGCCGTCGGGGCCCGGGTAGTAGTTCCCGCCGAGGGTCGAGAAGCCGTCGCCGAGCATCTCGCCGTTCCGGTCGGCGAGGGCGGTGAAGCCCTTGACGACACCGGTGGCGGAGGCGGCGCCGGGCACCTTGGCCGCCTTGTCGAGCACCTGCTGGCTGAGCCGCGGCGTGGGGCCGGGGACGCCGGAGCCGGAGTCGGACTTGTGCGGGGTGATGGCGACGTCGACGCCGTCGAAGCCCTTTTCGGAGCTCTTCTGGTAGGCGGCGGAGATGGTGTTGGTGAAGACCAGGGTGCCGGAGACGAAGGCCACGCCGAGCATGACGGCGAGGACGGTCATCAGCAGCCGGGCCTTGTGCGCAAGCACGTTGCGCAGGGCGGTACGGAGCATGGAAGTCAGTCCTGGGGAGGAAGCGAAAAGGTGCGGAGGCGGGAGCGGCGTGCGGTGACGGACGCGCGCCTCGCGTCAGCTCGTACGGCCCTTGGCGTCGAACCGCTTCATGCGGTCCAGCACCGAGTCGGCGGTCGGGTCCAGCAGCTCGTCCACGATCTGGCCGTCGGCGAGGAAGACCACCCGGTCGGCGTAGGCCGCGGCGACCGGATCGTGGGTCACCATGACCACGGTCTGGCCCAGTTCGCGCACCGAGTTGCGCAGGAAGCCCAGCACCTCGGCGCCGGAGCGGGAGTCGAGGTTTCCGGTGGGCTCGTCCGCGAAGATGATCTCGGGCTTGCCGGCCAGCGCGCGGGCCACGGCGACACGCTGCTGCTGACCGCCGGAGAGCTGGCTGGGGCGGTGCTTGAGCCGCCCGGCCAGACCGACCGTCTCCACGACCCGGTCCAGCCACGCAGAGTCGGCCTTGCGGCCCGCGATGTCCATCGGCAGGGTGATGTTCTCCAGCGCGTTCAGCGTCGGCAGCAGGTTGAACGCCTGGAAGATGAACCCGATCTTGTCGCGGCGCAGTTGGGTGAGTTTCTTGTCCTTGAGGGCCGTCAGCTCGACGTCACCGATGCGCGCCGAGCCGCTGGAGACGGAGTCCAGGCCCGCCATGCAGTGCATCAGCGTCGACTTGCCCGAACCCGAGGGGCCCATGATCGCGGTGAACTCGGCTTGCCGGAACTCGACGGAGACGGCGTCCAGGGCGACGACCTGGGTCTCGCCCTGTCCGTAGACCTTGGAGAGGTCCGTTGCCCGGGCTGCCGCCGTCGTGGAACGGGCGGCGGTCTCGACGCCGGAAGTGGTGGTGGTCACGGTGCGGAGCTCCTGTCGTGCGGTGCGGTCGGCCGGGGACGTCCCTCCATCGTCCTTGCCACAAAGGGGGACGGGATCCCTCGCTCCTCCGGTTCTGCGCGCGACTCGGGTCGTACGTACGCGGGACCGGAGTCCTCCTTGGGTAGGAGAGGACCCCCGAATGGGGGCATCGAGATTGCGTCAATCCGCCGTCAAAGGGGTCACAGGGCATATAAGCAGGTCCGGCGGGCGCCGGCATCGACGGGTACCCTGACCCACTGCTGATGGGCCCTCAGTTGCCAATAAAATAAGACAACCTCGGTCCGGTGATTCGCTGTTCGGGTCCATCGGCCCGGATAGGCTCGTGCTGCTCTCCTATGGGGAGGGAGGTACGGAGGTACGCACTTCGTACGTCCCAGGGTGAGCCGCTGCCCGGATGGTGGAATGCAGACACGGCGAGCTTAAACCTCGCTGCCCCTCGCGGGCGTACCGGTTCAAGTCCGGTTCCGGGCACCTCCAGATCTCGTGGGCGCACTCTGTGTGCGCGAGCCGTCGCCGACCGTGCGACCAGGGTCCGCGCCCGGTCCCGTACCGGCTGCCGGGGGGACCTCGCGCTGTCCGGGCGCGCGTGAAAAGATCCTCCTTGGGCACTAGGGTGCTTTCTTTGCTTACCCATTACTCTTGAGTCAAGGTCGCGCAGGGCGGCCATGGAGGAGTGAGATGAGGAGCAGCAACCCGGTCTTCTCGCGACGGGGGTTCAGCCGCAGCGGCGGCTACGCCGGCTTCGGCGCGGCCCAGCAGGCCGGGGGCCCCGCCGCAGTCCAGGGCAACCCGTACGCGGGCACCAATCCGTACGCGCAGACGCAAGCGGCACCGGCCAACCCCTATGCCGTCGGTGGCCAGCAGAACCTGACGCCCGAGCAGCTCCAGCAGATGTACGGAGCGCCCCCGGCCGGTCAGCAGACCGGCCGGATGACGATGGACGACGTCGTCATGCGCACCGGTATGACGCTGGGCACCGTGGTCGTCGCGGCCGCCGTCGCCTGGATCGCGCACCTTCCCATCGGTGCGGGCATCGGCGCCGCGCTGGTCGCGATGGTGCTGGGTCTGGTGCAGGCGTTCAAGCGCACGCCCTCGCCCGCGCTCATCCTGGGGTACGCCGCCTTCGAGGGACTCTTCCTCGGCGTCATCAGCCAGGTCTACAACGAGCGCTGGTCCGGCGCTCCCATGCAGGCGGTCCTCGGCACGATGGCCGTCTTCATCGGTGTGCTCGCCGCGTACAAGACCCGGCTCATCCGGGTGAACGCGCGCTTTCAGCGGTTCGTGCTGGCGGCGGCCATCGGCTTCATCCTGCTGATGGCGGTCAACCTGCTGTTCGCCGCCTTCGGCGGCGGTGACGGCCTGGGCTTCCGCAGCGGTGGCCTCGGCATCGCCTTCGGCATCATCGGCGTCGTGCTCGGTGCCGCGTTCCTGGCGATGGACTTCAAGCAGGTCGAGGACGGCGTCCGGTACGGCGCTCCGCGCGAGGAGTCCTGGCTGGCCGCGTTCGGTCTGACGCTGTCGCTGGTGTGGATCTACCTGGAGCTGCTCCGGCTGATCTCCATCTTCAGGGACTAGCGTCCGGTCCGGGGGCCCGATGGGCCCCCGTCGGCCCCGTAACAGCCGAAGGGGATCTTTGGAAGCATTGCTTCCACCGGACCTTCGCGGTCTTCTGCGGCCTAAGCCGCTTTCGTCATCTCGTGCCCGTCTGTGGTACACGCTTGAAGCCTCCAGGCAGCGGGCTACAGCAGTTTGCGTGCCGCGCGCCTCAGGTCGTGTTCGTGGATGATCGCTTTGGCGTGCCCATAGGCGAGCTGGTGCTCGCCCCGCAGCCAGCTGACCTTCTCCTCGAAGCGGAAGAAGGCGGGACCTTCGTCTACCGTGCGCAGCCAGTCGGCAATCTCACGGCCGGTGCATTGGGGGATGCGGGAGAGTAGGTTCCGGTGAGTCTCGTCGGAGAAGATCTGGGACATCGGCGCCTCCGGACGCGTCCATTCCGGACCCGGATTCAATCACCCGGGTGGGGTCCTTCAGCTCACCGTGCCTGAGTGTTCGGCCGTTGGCAACAGTCCGTGGGTGGCGCATACGCTCACGACGTGGATGATGCGACCCCTTTGCTGACTGCCGTAGACCGTCTCGCCGACCGGCTGCGCGCCCTCCCACAGTCCCGGCTGCGCCAGGGCGCCGCGGCCGAAGGACTGGCCCTGGCGAGGGAATTGTCGGTGCGGGCCCAGCGTCTGGAGGAGCCCGGGAACCCGCCGCGGATCATGCCGGACGCGGGGGTTTTCATGATCGCCGACCAGGTCGCGGTGGCCGGTCATGATTTGGTGCACGCGCTGGAGCGTGCGCCGGGTGGCGCCGCGGAGGCGGGTGCCGCGGAAGCGGCCGCGCTCGTCGACGCGGCGGCCGGGCGCTGCGGCCTCTGAGGGCGGGTGCGGCGATTTCACCTTTAGGGCGAAATACCGCCCACGCGGTCGGTAGGCTGCGTGTCGTGCGTTGCGAGAACCAAGCACGCACGACGCGCTGAGCGAGAACCAAGCCAGTGCAACTCAATGCTTTCGGGCAACCGGGCAGGTTCCGTCCCGGCTGGTGCTGAGGGAGTAAGACCTTTCAGGTCGCTGACCTGCGGGGCTTCCTGAGCCAGGATTCCCTCTGCTTCAGCTGGGGGAGGGTTCAAAGCGAAGCGATGACGCGGTCGGCGAGGACGTACACGTTCTCGTCGCCGCAGCCGAAGGTGAGCGCGTACGCGCCCGAGACGCCCGAGCCGCCGAGCAGCACCGGGGCGGTGCCCTCGCGCAGCGCGTCCGCCAGCCGCTCGGCGGTCTCCCGGTGGCCGGGGGTCATGCAGATCGTGGTGCCGTCGGCGAAGACGTACACGTCGAGCGTGCCCAGCGGGCCGGGGCGTACGTCCGCCAGCGGGGTACGGGCCTCCGCCAGCTCGGTCAGCCGGGCCACGGTCCGGTCGTGGTCGGCGACCGGCGACGAGGGCGTGAAGTCGGGGTGCGAGGGGTGGCGGCGGCGCGCGGCGGCCAGCTCGGGCGACTCGAAGGACTCGGCCTCCTGGTCCGTCTCGACGCCGAGCTCCACGCCGATCTCGGCACCCACCTCGGCGCCCACCTCCAGCTCCATCGGCTCCTCCGGCTCCTGCTCCGCGGCGGAGTCGCGGGCGTCCGGGCCCAGCGCGTCCAGGCCGAGCAGGGGCTCCAGACCGGCCAGATCCGCCTGGCGGGGCACGAAGAGCTGCGCGTCGTGCGGCGCGTCGGGGGAGTCCTCGCCGAGCCCGGCCATCCCGCCGAGCAGCGAGGGGGCGTCGGAGGTCCCGGCCGAGTCCCGGGCCTCCTGGGCGGCCCAGAACGCCCGTGCCTCGGCCAGCTCGCGCTCCCGCTCCTCGGCGAGCGCGTCGGCGACGGCCGCCCGTATCTCGGCGGCGGGCGTGGCGCGGGCGGCGGGCACCGTGACGGCGTCCTCCCCGGACCGGTCCGCCCGGCCGGCCGCGGCGACCGTGGCGGCCAGCTCGGCGCGCAGCTCCGTGATCTGCCGCCGCACACCGCGCGCGGTGTGCAGCGCGGCGGCGCCGGTGGCCGTGGCGGCCAGCGCGGCGAGCAGGAGGGCAAAGGTCATGGGGCTCACTGACGTAACTCCCGGTTGCTGTCGATCCCCCGAATTCCTACCTCAGCTTGACTCGGTTCGCCTCTCGGCGTCAGAGCAGGACGTCACGAGCGGACCGAAGTCCATGCCCGGAAGAGGGCCGTCCACCGTACCTGAGCTGCGGAGACGGGGCTCCCCCAGGACGTTGGTCACATCCTGGGGGAGATTGGGTCACAACTCGCGCTCGGGCCGTGTATCGGCGTATCCGTGTGTCCGCGCGGACAGATGGCTCAGCTCAGCTCAGCCGCTCGATGACCATCGCCATGCCCTGGCCGCCGCCCACGCACATGGTCTCCAGGCCGAACTGCTTGTCGTGGAACTGGAGCGAGTTGATCAGCGTGCCGGTGATGCGGGCGCCGGTCATGCCGAACGGGTGGCCCACCGCGATCGCGCCACCGTTGACGTTGAGCCGGTCCAGGTCGATGCCCAGGTCCCGGTAGGACGGGATGACCTGGGCGGCGAACGCCTCGTTGATCTCCACCAGGTCGATGTCGCCGATCGCCAGCCCGGCCCGGGACAGCGCCTGCTTGGACGCCTCGACCGGTCCGTACCCCATGATCTCGGGGGAGAGGCCGGAGACGCCCGTGGACACGATCCGGGCCAGCGGGGTGATGCCCAGCTCGCGCGCCTTGGTGTCGGACATGATCACGAGCGCGGCGGCGCCGTCGTTGAGCGGGCAGCAGTTGCCCGCGGTGACCAGCCCGTCGGGCCGGAACACCGGCTTGAGGCCCTGTACGCCCTCCAGCGTGGTCCCCGCACGCGGCCCGTCGTCCGTGGCCACCACGGTGCCGTCAGGGGTCGTCACGGGGGTGATTTCACGCTCCCAGAAGCCCTTCTTGATGGCCTCCTCGGCGAGGTTCTGGGACCGCACGCCGAACGCGTCCATGTCCTCGCGGGTGATCCCCTTGAGCCGGGCCAGGTTCTCGGCGGTCTGCCCCATCGCGATGTACGCGTCGGGGATCAGCCCGTCCTCGCGCGGGTCGTGCCAGTTGGTGCCCTCCTGCTCGGCGCGCGCGACGGTACGGGCCTCGGCATCGGCGAACACCGGGTTGTGGGTGTCCGGCAGCCCGTCCGATGAGCCCTTGACGCTGCGCGACACCATCTCGACGCCCGCTGAGATGAACACGTCCCCCTCGCCCGCCTTGATGGCGTGCAGCGCCATCCGCGAGGTCTGGAGCGAGGACGAACAGTAACGGGTGATCGTGCACCCGGGCAGATGGTCCATCCCCATCTGCACGGCCACGATCCGCCCCAGGTTGTGCCCCTGCTCCCCACCCGGCAGACCACACCCGAGCATCAGATCGTCGATCTCCCGCGGATCCAGCTGGGGAACCTTGGCGAGGGCGGCCTGGACGATCTCGGCGGTCAGGTCGTCGGGCCGCAGATCCTTGAGCGACCCCTTGAAGGCACGGCCGATGGGCGAACGGGCGGCAGAGACGATCACGGCTTCGGGCATCACGGCTCCATGGGGCGGATCGGGGGTACGGCGTGGGACTGTGAGGGAAGTTACCCGTACGTAGAGCGGGGGTCACGGGGCGAGTGCTGTGACGCGGAACTCTTTTTCCTAAGCGTACGCTCAGCGGCGGATGGCACGAGGTTTTTCCCCACCCCGCCCCTTCCCGCAGTACCGATATGCGGCTCCGCCGCGTGGCGGGCTCCGCCCCGGCCCCCGGGCGGGGGCTTCGCCCCCGAACCCCCACCTGGAC
>NZ_GG657754.1:6214094-6234452 GCF_000158915.1 Streptomyces himastatinicus ATCC 53653
GCCCCGGGTCGGCACATCCAGCCCCTCCGGCGTTTGAGGAGCGGGGGTGCAGGGGGCGGAGCCCCCGCAACGGGGGAGGGGGCTTGCCCCCGGTTCGGGAAGGGGCGGGGTGGGGAACAAGCCCCCTCAGTGCGTCACCGGCGGGGACAGGGGCGGCCCCCTCCGCCGTATCCGTATCCGCCCCGGCGGGCCGGTTCCGCCGCAACAGGCGGGCCCACGGCCCACGGGCAGCCGTCACCTCGGTACCACCCTCCGCCGCGGCCGCGGCCGCCGCCGTGGCCACCGGCAGAATGCCCTCGTCGCGCGTCTCCGGCGCCTCCTCCGGCCACAACCCGAGCGAATCGCACAGCGTCGGCAGCACGGCCATCGCGGCCGTCGCGTACCCCTCCGCCGAGGGGTGGTAGTTGTCCGGCCCGAACAGCTCCCGCGGATTGGCCGCGAACTCCGGCCCCAGCAGGTCGCCCAGCGACACCGTACGGCCGCCCTGCTCCACCACCCCGATCGTCTGCGCCGCCGCCAGCTGACGGCTGAGCCGACGGGCGACGAACCGCAGGGGCTGGTAGACGGGCTCGATCGTGCCCAGATCGGGGCACGTGCCCACCACGACCTCGCATCCGGCCTCGCGCAGCCTCCGCACCGCCTCCGACAGCAGCCGCACCGACTGCGCGGGCGGCATCCGCCCGGTGACGTCGTTCGCGCCGATCATGATGACGCAGACGTCCGGCAGCTGCTCCGGATCCTCCAGCACCAGCGTGACCTGCCGCTCCAAGTCGCTGGACTGCGCCCCCGGGAGCGCCACGTTCCGCAGGTCCACCGGGCGCTCCGCCACCGCCGCGAGCCCGGAGGCCAGCAGCGCGCCCGGCGTTTGACTAGGGCGGTGGACGCCCTGTCCGGCGGCCGTGGAGTCGCCGAGAAAGGCCAGCCGCAGAGGTGGCTGGCCGGTCCTTCGGGCGAAGGCGAAGCCGTAGCGGCCGTCCGCGCGCGGCGGAGCCTCCTCCGACCCGCCCACGATCCGTTTCGCCAGGGAGACCTCGGTGAGCAACAGCACGGCGGTCACCCCGCCCAGCAGCCCGATCCCGCCGCCCCCGTACGCCGCCGCGGCCGCGATCCGCCGCGCAACCCTCGCCCTCGACATCGACATGGGTCCAGCCCACCTCCGTCCGAACGCCTTCTGTACCTTTGTACGCCTTGCTAACCACTTGGTGCCCCCTGCGTGCTGGTCCACAACCGCACGGGCCACCGCCCGGCTCCGCGCAATAAGCTGGCTGTAAGGGCCCGCGACGCGGCCGTCCCGACGCGGAGATCCCGCGGATTCCGGACCAGGAGCAGGCGTGCAGTACTACGAATCGATGATTGAGCTGGTCGGCAACACCCCGCTGGTGAAGCTCAACACCGTGACCGAGGGCATCCGGGCGACCGTCCTGGCCAAGGTCGAATACTTCAATCCCGGCGGCTCGGTGAAGGACCGCATCGCGGTCCGGATGATCGAGGCCGCGGAGGCATCCGGCGCGCTGAAGCCCGGCGGCACGATCGTCGAGCCGACCTCCGGCAACACCGGCGTGGGCCTCGCGATGGTGGCCCAGCGCAAGGGCTACAAGTGCGTCTTCGTCTGCCCGGACAAGGTCTCCACCGACAAGATCAACGTGCTGCGGGCGTACGGCGCCGAGGTCGTCGTCTGCCCGACCGCCGTCGACCCCGAGCACCCCGACTCGTACTACAACGTCTCCGACCGCCTGGTGCGCGAGACCCCCGGTGCCTGGAAGCCCGACCAGTACAGCAACCCGGACAACCCGCGCTCCCACTACGAGAGCACCGGCCCCGAGCTGTGGGAGCAGACCGACGGGAAGATCACCCACTTCGTGGCGGGCGTCGGCACCGGCGGCACCATCAGCGGCACCGGCCGCTATCTGAAGGACGTGAGCGACGGCCGGGTCAAGGTCATCGGCGCCGACCCCGAGGGCTCCGTCTACTCCGGCGGCACCGGGCGCCCGTACCTCATCGAGGGCGTCGGCGAGGACTTCTGGCCCAGCGCGTACGACCGGACCGTCGCCGACGAGATCGTCGCCGTCTCCGACAAGGACGCCTTCCAGATGACGCGGCGGCTCGCCAAGGAGGAAGGGCTGCTGGTCGGCGGCTCCTGCGGCATGGCGGTCGTCGGCGCGCTGGAGGTCGCGAAGCGGCTCGGCCCCGACGACGTGGTCGTCGTGCTGCTCCCGGACAGCGGCCGCGGCTACCTCTCCAAGATCTTCAACGACGAGTGGATGGCCGACTACGGCTTCCTGGAGGAGGACGGCCCGTCCGTGCGCGTCGGCGACGTCCTCCAGGGCAAGGCGGGCGGACTGCCCTCGCTCGTCCACATGCACCCCGACGAGACGGTCGGGGAGGCCATCGAGGTCCTGCGGGAGTACGGCGTCTCGCAGATGCCCATCGTGAAGCCCGGCGCCGGACACCCCGACGTGATGGCCGCCGAGGTCATCGGCTCGGTCGTGGAACGCGAGCTGCTGGACGCCCTGTTCGCCCAGCGCGCCTCCCTCGGCGACCCGCTGGAGAAGCACATGAGCCCGCCCCTGCCGCACGTCGGCTCGGGCGAGGCGGTCGAGGACCTGATGGCCGTCCTGGGCCGGGCGGACGCGGCGGTCGTGCTGGTGGAGGGCAAGCCCAAGGGCGTCGTGAGCCGTCAGGACCTGCTCGCATACCTCGCCAACGGCGCGAAGTGACGCCGCAGTTCGGGCTTCGGTGAAGTGGTACGTGAGCGTCACGCGCACGCAGCACAGCGTTAACACTGCCCGGGCAGATTAGGGGATGTCGGAAAGGACGACACCGACACCCAAGGATGCGGCGACCAGGACATCCGGAGCGGCTCCCGGACCTCCACAGTCGCCCGGGACGCGGGCTACCGCGTCCCTCGCGGGAACCGCCGTCGTCCCGCCCTCGGCGCTACGCCGGGGTGCGGCGGTTCCCGCGCTTTACTTCCTGTTCTCCCGGCGGAACCGGGAGAAGAACCCCAGCGAGTGGACCGCGTTGACGCCGACGATCCCGGCCCAGGTGATCAGCAGCCCGGACTCCCCGGCGTTGACCGCGCCGATCGCCGACAGCGGTATCGCGAGCACCAGGGACACCCCGACGAAGGCGAACCGCTCGCCGAGCCCCAGCCCCGTCGCCTCCCCGTCCCCGCCCGCGTACGGGCGCGCACCGCGCGCGGCGGCCATCTGACGCTCGGCCTGCTGCCGCCGCAGGTCCCGGTCCGCCGTATCGTCGAAGCGCTGCTGGACCTTCTCCAGGAAGGCGTCGATCAGTTCGGACTCGTAATCCGCGCCCAGCTCCTTACGGGCCTGGAGGGTCGCGTCGAGTTCCCTTTTCAGCTCCTGGTCATGGGCGTCCATGGATACGAAGGTACGGTCACGGGGACGCTGAAGTCGGTAGGGCTAGCCCCCCACGAAAGGCGCAGGGGGCCGAAAGGAGTCAGTTCCGTGACCGCACCTCTCCTCTCCTCCCTCGCCGCGCCGGGTGGTGACCGCCCCGACGCGCTCACCGTCGGCGGCCGTGCCCTCTCGCGCGAGGACCTGCTGGGCGCCGCGGGCGCGGTGGCCGCCCGGGTGGCCGGGGCGCCGGTCGTCGCGGTCCGGGCGACCGCGACCGCGGAGACGGTGACGGCGGTGGTCGGCGCGCTGCTCGCCGGGGTGCCCGTGGTCCCCGTACCGCCGGACTCCGGACCCGCCGAACGGGACCACATCCTGCGCGACTCGGCCGCCACCCTGCTGCTGACCGGCGACACCGGCGTCGAGGCGCCGATCGAGACGGTGCCGGTCGACCTGACCGAGCGGGCGGCCTGGACGAAGCCGGAGCCCGACCCGGAGTCCACCGCCCTCATCCTCTACACCTCCGGCACCACGGGCGCGCCCAAGGGCGCCCTGATCTCACGGCGCGCGGTCGCCGCCGACCTGGACGGGCTGGCCGAGGCCTGGGCCTGGACGCCGGACGACACCCTGGTCCACGGGCTGCCGCTGTTCCACGTCCACGGCCTGGTCCTCGGCGTCCTCGGCGCCCTCCGCACCGGCAGCCGCCTCGTCCACACCGGCAAGCCGACCCCGGCGGCCTACGCGGCGGCGGGCGGCAGCCTCTACTTCGGCGTCCCGACGGTCTGGAACCGCGTCGTCCAGGACCCCGAGTCCGCCCGGGCCCTGTCCGCCGCCCGCCTCCTGGTCTCCGGCTCCGCGCCGCTGCCCGCCCCTGTCTTCCGCGACCTGGAGCAGCTCACCGGCCAGCGCCCGGTCGAGCGCTACGGCATGACCGAAAGCCTCATCACCATCTCCACCCGCGCGGGCGGCGAACGCCGCCCCGGCTCCGTCGGCACCCCGATCACCGGCGTCCGCACCCGGATCGTCGCCGAGGAGGGCGCCGAGATCGGCGAACTCCAGCTCACCGGCCCCACCCTCTTCGACGGCTACCTGGGCCGCTCCGAGGCCACCGCCGGTTCCTACACCGAGGACGGCTGGTTCCGCACCGGCGACATCGCCGCCGTCGACCCGGACGGCTTCCACCGCATCGTCGGCCGCGCCTCCACCGACATGATCAAGTCCGGCGGCTACCGCATCGGTGCCGGCGAGGTCGAGAACGCCCTCCTCGACCACCCCGCCGTCCACGAGGCCGCCGTCGTCGGCGCCCCCCACGACGACCTCGGCCAGCAGATCGTCGCGTACGTCGTCGCCGACGGCGTCGGCGAACAGGACCTGATCGACTTCGTCGCCACCCAGCTCTCGGTCCACAAGCGCCCCCGCAAGGTCCGCTTCCTGGACGCCCTCCCCCGAAACGCCATGGGCAAGCCCCAGAAGAAGCTCCTGCCCCCGGCTTGATCCCGGTCTTCGGCCCCGGGCGCCATTGCCACCCGTGAACGCGCCTGGGAAGCCGACCTGTCCGCCTCGTTCGCGCGCCGATTGGGCAAGTCGGCGCGCGAACTCGGAAAGACCGGAGGGCGCGACGGATGCCCCGACATCTGGCAGCTCGACAACGGTGACATCGCGGTCATCGGCCGCGACCTGACCGACGCCTATCGCGCGAAGCTCCCCGAGGACGCCAGCATCGCCCCGGACGAGCGCCTCGCCGTCATTCCGGGCGCCACCTTGAGCGCCGCGAAGCCGGATATACCCGACGCCCGGGCCTGACGACCTCTGGCCGGTCACTCCGGTGGGACGCTGTACCGCTCCAGGGCCGCCTTCGAGGTCGACGTGTCCATCAGGCGCAGTTCCCACGGCCCGGTGTTGACGTCGAAGTCCTTGCCGAACCCGACCCACTTGCCCGCCATGCGGCGACCGGTCGGCTCCACGAGCATCTGGATCGCGCCGTGGTAGCACGCTCCCTGGTAGTAGCCGTCCGCGGCCGTCTGCTCGGTCCAGGTGCCTGTGACCACGCTGCGGTCAACGGTGAGATCCAGGCTGAGCGGGGAATCGGGGTTCAGGGATGCCCCGTTCAGCGACCGTCCTGTCAGGCGGTTGCCGTGCTGGACGAACGCCACGTAATGCCTGCCTTCATAGGCGTCGTCACGGCCCGACGAGTAGTACTCGTACCGGGAAAGCCAGATGCCGCTGAAGTTGTCTCCTGCCGTCTGCTGACCCGCCCGGGTGTCGGCGGACGCAGGGGCGACGCCGACAATGCCCTCCGTGCTCGGTGCCATGTCATGGCCTCCTGTCCCATCGCCTTGAACTCTCGCCATGGGCGCCTGCGGGGCGAATCCCAACGACTCGACCGGCACCCCTGTGACCCTCTCCAGCGCGCGGATGTAGACCGGCCTCGGCGACCTGCTGATGCCGGATTCCCAGCGCTGGACCAGTCGTTTGCTGGCCTCGTTCGGCTCGCCCATCTCCACACCTGCTCGGCGGAGCGCCTTTGCCAGGTCGTCCTGGCTCATCCGCAGGCCGATCCGCACGGCCCGCAATGCGTCGTTCGGTGCGTGCACCTCGGTCGTCATGACGTCCACGCTAGCCCCAGATGCCCGTCTATGACACCTAAATGACGCCTTTTGAGGGACACCCGAACAACACCTTTTCTGTCGTCGCGATGGTCTGGAGGCCAACGGCACCATCACGACCGAACACGACAGAGAAGGCGGATCGTGATGGACAAAGCAGCAAAGCGGCAACGGCTCATGAGCATTCGCGTGTCCCGTGACAGCGGCCGGACGTGGGGCGCCGAAGTGGTGGTCATCGCCAGTGACCCGCTGGCCCCCCTGTCTACATCGGCGTGGCCACCATGCCGATGCTTACGGTGTGTGACCGGATCAGGTCCGGCCTCCGGCCGGTTCACTGGCGGAACAACACGGTAATCGGGATGGCCAGGCCCGACCGCTACGAGTTCCACGACCTGTTGCGCGCCTACGCGGCTGACCAGGCGCGGTACGAGGAGCCGCCCGAGGGGCGCGAGGCGGCGCTGCGCCGCGTACTGCTCTGGTATCTGCACACAGCAGACGCGGCGCAGACCTGGATCAATCCCCAGGAGGCCCACATCCTGCTGGAGCCCCTGAGCGAGGGCCTCACCCCCGCGTCCTTCGCGGATTACGACGAGGCCATGCGGTGGTACGAGGCGGAGCGCGGCAATCTGCTGGCCGCGACGCGTGCCGCTGAGGAGGCCGGTCTCGATGTGATCGCCTGGCAGCTGCCCGCGGTGCTGCGGAGCATGCACATGATCCTTAATCCGTTCGAGGAATGGCTCGCCATGAGCCGGATCGGGCTGGGCGCGGCGCGTCGGGTGGGTGACCGTATGGCGGAGGCCGAGCTTTTGGAGAGTCTGGGCATGGCGTACACGCAGTCCCATCCTTGAGGAGGCTGCTGAGTACCACCAGGGCGCCCTGGAGGCTCGCCGGGAGACGGGGGACCGGCTCGGGGAGGCGCTGTCGCTGAACGACATCGGGCTGATCCACTTGCGGGGGCGTCGGCTGGAGGCGGCAAGGGACCACTTCGAGCAGGCCGTGGCGCTCTTGCGGGAGTTGGCCGCGACCCACTGGGAGGCCGTCGTCCTGTCGAACCTCGCCGAGGTGACGTACGAGCTGGCCCAACTGGACGAGGCGTCCGACTTCGTCCATCGGGCCTTGGAGGCGCACCGCGAGCTGGGCAACCAGGGCGACGGGGGCAACGCGCTGCGCATCCTGAGAGCCGTTCAGCGGGACCTCGGACAGCCGGAGGAGGCGCTGCGGTCCGCCCAGGACGCGCTGGACATCGCCCTCACCCACCGCAACCACATGTGGGAGGGGTACTGGCTGCTGGAGCTGGGCCGGGCGCAGCTGGCGAACGGTGCACCGCACGACGCCCTGGTCTCGTTCCAGCAGGCGGCCTCGCTCCAACGCCGCCTCGGCGACCGGGCGCGGGAGGCGCGGGCGTGGGATGGCGCGGGGGAGACGTACCGACGGCTCGGGCGTCCAACGGAAGCAGCCGACTTCCACCGTCGCGCAGCGGCGGCCCACCGCGAGCTGGACGACCTGTGGCACACGGCGCTTGCCCTCGACGGCCTCGCCGGTGCGCTGCGCGAAGTAGACGAGACGGAGGAGGCGCGGCGGCATTGGGCGGAGGCCCTGCGTGTGCTCGCCCCCTACCACGACCCCCGGGCGGCTGCCTTGCGCGACCGCATCACCGCCGCCCTCGCGTAACGAGGCCCGCCATGGGGTGCTCGGTGCGGTCCAAGGCGGCAGTCCCGGACGGAACCATCAGTCCGCTCGGACCTCGGTAGTGACCACCGAGGTCACCTTGTAGAGCAAGCTGCGCTGATCGAAAGTCCGCTGCGTGACCTCGCACCCGCCGTCGCGCGGGACGATCTCGAGCTCCCAGGCCGCGACCGGGCGACCAGCTGCCTTGACGTCGAAGGCGAAGCGCTTTCCGGGACCGGCCGCGGTGACGGTGCAGATCGTGCTCCACTTCACCCAAGGACGCCGGTTGTGTCCGCGGAACGTCGATCCGACCGCACCCGGCTCGCCATTCAGCCACTCGGCTCCCGTCGCCTCAGGGCTCCACTCCCCTATCCGGGTCACGTCGGCGATCAGCTCGTACACGTCCTGGGGATCGGCGGCCATTGTGCGCCGCGCCTAGACCGTAGTCACGAACCACACTCCTCGACTTCACGCTTCTACGCAGTGGGGCGTCTGGTGGGTGAGCAAAGACGCGAAGAGTGTGCCTGCTCCTATACCTGCGACATGAGACGTGCCCAACTCCAGGTCGTCGCAAGGAAGAAGCACTCTTCGGGCGACGAAGCGTATCGGACCCTACCCGTGTGCTGTGCCGTAGGCGGTGGACGCGGCGTGGTCTCCCAGGCCGGTGGTGCACTGCGCGAGGCGGCTGGCCGTTTACAACGCGGGTAATGACGGCCGGGGAACGCTTGGGGGGCGCTACGCCCGGTGTTGGGGCGACGGCGTGCGGGCGGTGTACAGCTTCGTGAGTCTCGCCGCTTCGTCGTCTCGGAACGCGGCGACCTCTCGGCTGCGCTGGCTCATGATGAACTCGCCCAGCGGTAGGCACAGGTCCATCCGCTGAATGCATACGCCGACCATGAACGGCCCGTCGGTGGCCCGGTACATCCGGACGCCGTAGTACCCCTCTTGGCAGTCGTCGGGGTTGTTGAACCGGCAGTCGGCGCACGTCTCCGGGAGGCGCACGGGCCGGATGCTCTTGGCGTACAAAGTCCGCCCGCCCGGCAGTCGGTACCGCACCCGCTGATCCGACGCACCCGCTGTGACGATCCTCCGGACCGGCACGGCGTCGAGGTGGTCGATGACTTCCCGCATGGCGGCCAGCGACGCCCCGTCGTCCTCCAGCGACACGAGCATGCGCACCACCACCGACCGACCGTGCTGCTCGATGACGCGCAGCACGCGTTCCACATGGTCGTGGTTCGGGATCACGATGTTGGCCGACACCTTGATGCCGTAGGTGCGAGCGGTCTCGATCGTCTTTGCCAGCGCGTCGAGCTTGCGCGCGGCGAGCTTCGGCGAGGCCAGGCGCGGGCCCTGCACGGCGGCGAGTTCTTCGGGGGTGGTGCCGAACACCGACAGGTTGATGCGGTCGAGGCCGGCCGCAGCGGCTTCCGGCAGGGCGGCCGCGCCGTTCTCGCCGTTCGAGGTCAATCCGACGGTCAGCCCGAGCCGCCGGGCGATGCGGATCAACCCGGGCAGCTCTGGATGCAGGGTGGGCTCCCCGCCGGTGAAGTGGACTTCGTGGGTAGGCAGGCTGCCACGGACGGCGGCCAGTGCCAGGGCGAAGTCCGAGTCGGCCGGGATGCGGGCCGGAAGGAAGTCGGCGCCATTGGTCTTCAGGTAGATGGACACCCGGCCGGACCGCCCCGGCGTGCCGGTGAACTCACCTGCGGCACGTCCAGTGTTGTCGGTGGCCACGGGGGTGCCCTCGTTGTGGCAGAACGAGCAGGCGAGCCCGCACGCATCGATGATCTTCACGCGTAAGGTGCGGTCCGGTCGGACCTCGACCGGCAGGTTGTTCGTGTCGTGCATCGTGCCCCCTCCATCGGCCCGGCCGACGCCCCGCAGGCCGGGAGCCTCGGCTACTCGAACCGCAGGTCGGTGATCGCGTCCAGGTCGATGCCGTACAGGTCGTAGACCTTGGTCGTGTTGAACGACGTCAGGCGCTCGCGGTCAAAGCCCAGCGCTTCGGCCGCGGCCCACACCTGAGGCTCGTCGTCTGCCTCGATCTCCAGGTACGGCGGGATGAGGGGCCACTCGTCGAGCTCCAGGCGCACGGCGCCGAGCGCGTAGGAGGTGCGCCGGTTCTCCTGGTAGCTGCGCGGCGTCAACCCCATGAGGCCGAGCAGCGCGTTCGTCTCCTCGAAGTTGTCGACCGTGACCTCGGTCTCGTGGGTACCGTCGACCGCGTCGGTGGAGATCTGCTTGACGCACAGGGTCGTCACTGCCCCGGTGTCGCGCAGGCGCACCCACCGGCCGGGAACGGCCGGGATGGTGTCGTAGACGTACCGGCGCATCAGCCGCGGCTCGGTCCGGCGGACTCCGCCTGCCTCGACGATAAGCCGCTCCATCTTCTTCGGGTCGATGTCCAGGGCCTTTGCTTCGAATTCGATGCCTGCCATGGGTCTCCGTTCGGTAGGGGCTGCTGTGTGGCGAACGATTGTCGGGGGCGGGAGCACCGTCCCACGCCCCGCTGAGTCGCTCCGTGCAGGTGCGGACGAACAACCGTGAGGCGCAGTGCGAGGGCGGAGGCGCGTCGCATCAGCGGGGGCCGGGGCGGTCATCCGAACGCCTCAGCGGGGCCCCTGGGCCGTTGTCACCGTCCATGGCGCCCAGCCGGTCCCCGCGGCCGTCCGCAACCCTCAGCGTGTCCGCAAGGCACTCGGCCACCCGCGCCGTGATGGACCGCAGCTCCGTCTGGGCGGGCCGCTGGTACTTGGTCGGGATCGCTGTGGGGGCCATGCTTCGAGGCTAGGAAGCCGCACCCAGCGGGCGCGAGGAACTTGCACCTTCTTGCGCACCTTCACCCAAGAGCGTTAATCGCCTTGGTGATCAACGATCGCGCGTGGGGGCCATGAGCGGCCATGGAGGCGAACGCAGCGAAGGTTCGCACGTACTCGGCAATCTCCGGGGGCCGGGTGATCCGCAGATAGCCGGAGGTCAACTCGACGGCGACCTCTGCCTCGTCGAACATGTAGAAGTCTTCGACTGGGAGGTGCGGCCGCTCGGTGCCCATCGGGATGATGCCGAGGCTGACAAACGGGCTTGAGGCCGCGGTGATGAGCTGACCGAGCTGTCCGGCCATGGTGCTGGAATCGCACACGGCGGCGTACAGCACGTACTCCTCGATCAGCAGGCCGAAGTGGTGTCGGCCCGAGAACAACATGCGCTGCCGGTCCATCCGTGCATCGACGGCGTCCTCGACATCGTCGACCAGAACGCGGTGCCGCTGGATGGATCGCAGTACCGCGGTGGTGTACTCCGGCGTCTGTACCATCCCGGGCAGAACACGGCTGGCGTAGACCCGGAAGAGGCTCGTGCGCTGGTACAGCGGGGCAACCGACTCTTGCTCGGCCCGAAGCCCGGAGTGCTCGGTGCGCCGCCACTCGGTGTACATCGAGTCGACGGCGCGCGAGGTGGCAATCAGGTCGGGCACCTGGTCGTCGGCGCCACAAGCCGCGCACCAGGCGCGCAGGTCTTCCTCTGATGGGACGGTCCTGCCGTTTTGGATGCGGGACGTCTTGCTCTCGTGCCATCCACAGCGGGCGGCCAGCTCGGCCCCCGTGAGTCCGGCGCCCTTGCGGATCTCGACCAGCCGGTTCGCGAGGGCCTTGCGAGCCTCGATGACGCTGGAGGACGGGGACGAGGACATAGGCGGTGAGCTCGACTTACTGATGGGCGGATAGGGGGCTTAGGTGACGTACTCAGAGTGTGGAATGCCCCGGTCCCATACCGCCTCGAATGCAGTCGTCACCATCTTCACGGTGGCCGGGTCCTCGTTGAATTCGTGTCCTGCCCACTCGCCGTCACCAGTGAACCAGTGGAACAGGACACGGCGTTCATCGATCAGCCACAGGTCGTTGCCCGGGAGGGCGAGATCGGAGGCGAGACGCCGAGGCAGCCAGCGAACCCGCTCGCCGAGTGCCACATTGTGCCGCTCGGTGATCGCATGCTCCCAACGGATGTAGTCGGTCACCGGTTCGGAGACGATCCGCGCCCGGCGCATGACGACGCCCCGGGCGACGGTCTCGCGGACCAGGCTGGCCCACTCCTGGTATTCGTGCGGGAGCTGGTACGCCTCAGGCCGGTCGACAGGCTTGCCCGCCCGCCAGTCGGCGAACACCGGGTCATCCATGTAGGAGTCGCGCATCTCCAGGTGACACGCGGAGTGCTCAGCGCTCCTCAGCAGGGCGGCAAAGTCCGGCACGCTCTGCGTCATCGCACACCTTCCTCAGATAGGGGATCATCCTGACGGGGACACGGACCACGCCCTCATGACCCGGAATGCCGATCGGGTGTCCCTCTACCCACTCGGTTCCGGCGATCTCGGTGTGCATCTCCGAGTCGGGCAGCCACCCCTGAATGACGATCTCTGCTTTCTCGTCTTCGAGCCAGACCGTGGGAGAGCCCCCGTTGGGCGTGTCCGGGTCGATGCCAACGAACCTCAGAGACATGGCTTCCCTCCAGAAACCGAGGTCGGACGGGTCATGCCCGAGATTGCCCCGGGGCCAGCCCGCAGGGCTACGTTCTTGCACAAACTTGCACCCTCCCGGGCCCTATTCTGACGGCGCTCAGGTACGCACCCCAGAAACGACAAAAGGCGCCCCCGCTCCGGTGGCCGACTTCCACCGCCGCGCCGCGGCGACCCACCGGGAGCTGGACGACCTGTGGCATACGGCGCTTGCCCTCGATGGTCTGGCCGGTGCGTTGTACGACGCGGACGAGACGGAGGAGGCGCGCCGCCACTGGACCGAGGCCCTGCACGCCCTCGCCACCTACGACGACCCCCGGGCGGCCGGGCTGCGCGACCGCATCGTGGCCGCCCTGGGGTGACGCAGCCCGTCAGGAAGGCTCGGCGCGGTCGAATGTAGCGGCCCTGGACGGGGGAAGCCAGACGAGTCGTGTGGCGTGGATGGAGTCGTCGGTCCGTCGACCGAAGTACCAGGTTGCCCGCTCGGGGGACTTGAGGGAGAGCTGTCGGGTTCCGTCCACGCTGGTCACGCGCACGGCGCCGTCGTCGAAGACCAGGCCCCAGGCGGCGATGGCGCCGTCCCGTAATCCTGGTTCCACGTCATACTCCTGGACCACGGCGAAGAGTCTGGGCGCGAAGTCGGTGACGAGGTCGCACAGTTCTTTGTCGAAGGATTCGGGCGTCTCCATGTGAGCCTCCGAGATGTGTCTCGCCGCTCCTTCGGGCATGCGCCGGTGCCAGGGCAGCGGGCATGGAGGGAGCGGTACGCTTCCGGCTTTGCCGGTCATCTTTGAGTGATGAACGCGTCACTCAGAGTAGGTCATAAGGTTAGTCCGTCGCAATGTTATGACCGGGGCTCTCGGAACTGGTTGGACCGCCGCGTGGGATGCGCGAGAAACTGTTCGACGGGCCAGGAGGGGAAGACGCATGCCACCCAGGAACAGTCCCACGGCGCGCCAGCAGCGCTTGGGCGCCGAGCTGCGAAAGATGCGCGAAGCGGCAGGTATGACGGCACGCGAAGCCGCTGAACTGCTCGGGGCCAATGCGATCCAGATAAGCCAGATCGAGGCGGGGAAGGCTGGCGTCAGCGAGGAACGCCTGCGGCGGATGGCCTCCCAATATGCCTGTCTCGACCCCGTGTTGCTGGACGCGCTCGCGACTATGGCGGCGGAGCGCACCAAGGGGTGGTGGGAGGAGTACCGGGGTACTCTCGCGCACGGGGCGCTGGACCTGGCCGAGCTGGAGCATCACGCCACGGGTATGCGTACGCTCCAAGCTGTCTACGTGCCAGGTCTGCTGCAGACCGAGGACTACGTCCGGGCCCTCATGGCGTATGGCCTTCCCGAACCGCCGCTGGAACAGCTCGAAGCGCAGGTTGCCTTCCGTGTTCGGCGCCGAGAGGTCCTGGAGGGAGCTGCGGCGCCCCGCTTCGAAGCCGTCATTCATGAGGCCGTGCTGCGAACGCGCGTCGCCGACCGGAAGGTCGCACGCGAGCAGCTTTCCTTCATCCTGGCGCAGTCCGAGCGGCCGAACGTGACCGTCCGGGTGATCCCCTTTGACGTGGACGGTTTCGGCGGCGCCGGGGCGTCCATGCTCTACGTGGGCGGCCCCGTACCCAAGCTCGACACCGTGCAGCTCGATGCCTGGCACGGTTCGCTGTGGATGGACGCGGAGTCACAACTCGCAAGGTACCGCGCGCTGCTCGACAGGGCGGCGCTCTCCTCTTTGGCGGTGGAGGAGTCGCGAGACTTCATCCACCACCTCACACAGGAACTGTGAAAGGTCTGGCCATGGTCAGCACTGGAGTCTGGCGTAAGTCTTCGTTCTCCGGCACCAACGCGGAAAATCACTGCCTGGAGCTCGCCGCCCTCGACGGCAAGATCTCGCTGCGCGAGAGCGACGACCCCGCAGAGGTCGTCACCACCACCCCCGCCTCGCTCGGAACCTTCATACGCACTGCCAAGCGTGGCGGCCTCGACCACCTCACCCGCTCTCGGTGACGCGTCATGGCGCCTATCCGCAGATGCCACACGGGGGCAGGAAAGACGTTCACTCCCCAGGCGTGGGCACTGACCAAGACTTGGTCGTCGGCGCGGCTGGCTTTGGAAAGGCTGGGGAAGGCTTCCATGTCAGATGGCACCGAGAGCTGACAGTACGGCTAGACACAGAACCATCGAGGCAACAAATGCGCCCCCAGCCTTGAGTACGGCCTCGGCCAAGGTCGCCCCGGTAGTGCTCACGAGTATTCCGGCCACAAAGGCAATCACGACAGAGAACAGCGCAGCGACCAGGATCCAGAGAACTTTGACATATAGGGGAGTTCGCGCGACCAACAGCCGAGCACCTTTCATCCAGGCGATCGAACCGTATGCGCGCAGGGCAGGCTCAGTTCGACCACCAACATCGATGGTCAGAACTGAGGCCCTGCCCGGCAGTCAGAGTCTCAGTAGCGGGTCACTAGACCCGATGTACTCAGATGACTCCACTCGGGAGTGCTTGACGCACTCTTGGGCAATCGCTGCCCTCGTCTGAGCCGCAGTCCCTCCAGGGGACGGCGGCAGATCCTGGTCTCGCCGACGCATCAGACTCTCAACTCTGCCGGAACTGAAAGCGGCTAAACTGAACGTCGGGTCCTGGTTCCAGGCCATCGCGGCCATAGCCTCCAGGTAGGGAACGGCCCCCGCCACCTGGGCTAGAACCGCTCGCGATCCAGTATGACGTCGGGCAACCGTGTGTCAAGACCTGCCCACACCATGACTATTACGCGGCATCAGTTACACACGAGCGACGCACGTGGGCGGGGCAATTGTTGCTGTGCGCGAGGTGAACGCCAGTGTTGGCAGGTTGAATCTATTCGGCAGGAGATTTGCCGTGTCCCAGATGCATGGGGCTGCCTGGAGTACGTCCAGCAGTCGGCCGCCATAGCGCGCAGCCTCTCGTTCAAAATTTGGGCCTCTCTCCGCGTCCGGGGACGGTACGAGGGGAGACGTACGACTGCACAGACGTCCGGCAAAGGCGGCCGACTTTCACCGCCGCACCGCGGCGGCCCACTGGCATCTGGACGACCTATGGCATGCAGGGCTCGCACTCGACGGGCTGGCCGGTGCGTTGTGTGGACGAGATGGAGGCCTCGGCGGTGCGGCCGCCGAGGAGCGCGTCGCCGCTGTCGGGCCCGCGCGCGTGAACGCGTCGTTGCTGCCCCGGAGTCGGGCGGCACATGGGCGGTGCGGTCCGGCTCACCCTGGCTCGGCCACGTCCGGCCCGCCCGGCACCGGTTCCGGGGTGAGGATCATGCGGTCCGGGACGTGGGCGGTGTCGTGGCGGGCCAGGGCCCAGTAGAGGGCGGCGGGGACGGCGAGGCCGATGAGCCAGGAGATGTCGGCGCCGCCCAGGGGGGTGACGAGCGGGCCGGTGTAGAAGTGGGTGGAGAGGAAGGGGAGTTGGGCGAGGACGCCGAGGGCGTAGGTGGTGAGGGCCTTCCAGCGCCAGGCGCCGTAGCGGCCGTGGGGGTCGCTGAGGGCCGGGATGTCGTAGCGCTCCTTGGCGATGGCGTAGTAGTCGACGAGGTTGATCGCGCTCCACGGGGTGAAGAAGGTCAGCAGGAACAGCAGGAAGTCCTTGAAGCAGAGGCGACGCCGTGCCCGCCGACATGATCCGCGATGTAGCGTCGCGCGCGGGGAGAGGGTGCGTGCGCGAGCCGCTGACGCTGGTCCACCATCGACATGAAGCCGCCGTAGGTGTTGAGCACGTTGATCGTCAGCTTGCCGAGGGCGATGACGAAGTAGAGCAGTGAGGTGATCACGGCCGCGCCGCCGCCGAGGCCGACGACGTAACTGACCTCGTGGCCGACGAAGGCGTCACCGGCCGCGGCGGCCGCGAGGGCGCCGAAGGTCATGGACCACTGGGAGCCGAGGACGGTGCCCGCGAGGGTCCAGGAGAACGTGGCCCGGGCCGAGGTGCTGCGCGGCAGGTAGCGGGAGTAGTCGGCGACGTACGGGCCGAAGGCGAGCTGCCAGGAGGCGGAGAGCGACACCGCGAGGAGGAAGAGCGGGAAGTCGAAGCTCCGGTCGTGGAGGAGGGCGGCCAGGTCGGCGCGGTCCAGCAGCCGGATGCCCAGGTAGACGAAGGCCAGGGCGCAGACCACGCCCGCGATCCGGCCCAGGGTGTGGATCAGGCGGTAGCCGACGGCCGCGGCCACGGCGGTGAGCAGGGCGAAGAGGATGATGCCGGTCGTGTCGCCGAGGTGGGTGAGTTCGCCGACGGCCTGGCCCGCCAGCACGCTGCCGCTGGCGAAGAAGCCCACGTACATGACGATGACCAGCAGCAGCGGGACGATCGCGCCGCGGACCCCGAACTGGGCCCGGGAGGAGATCATCTGGGGGAGGCCGAGCCGTGGCCCCTGGGCGGAGTGGAGCGCCATGACGGCTCCGCCGAGGACGTTGCCGACCAGCAGGGCGATGACCGACCAGAAGGCGCCCACGCCGAAGACGACGGCCAAGGCGCCGGTCACGACGGCGGTGATCTGGAGGTTCGCGCCGAGCCACAGCGTGAACTGGCTGAAGGCGGTGCCATGGCGCTCGGCGTCGGGGACGACGTCGATCGAGCGCGTCTCGACCAGGGATGTGGGCATGCGGGCCCTACTTCTTCGTGAGGCCGTGGTCGGCGGCCCAGTCGGCGGCCACCTCGTCCGGGTCCTTCTTCTCCTTGTCGACCAGCTTGTTGAGCCTGGCCAGTTCGTGGGTGGTGAGGGCGCCGCCGAGCTTGGCCAGGGCCTTGCGGACCTTGGTGTCGGCCTTGGCGCCGCGGATGACGGGGACGATGTGCTGGGCGGGGATGAGGGCCTTGGGGTCGGCGAGGATGACCCAGCCGTTGGCCTCGATGTCGGGGTCGGTGGAGAAGAGGTTGGCGACGTCGACGTCGCCCTTCTTCAGGGCGCCCTTGACCAGGGGGCCGGAGGCGTCGAGGGCCTTGAACTCCTTGAAGGTGACGCCGTAGCGGTTCTTGAGGCCGACGAGGCCGACGACCCGGTTCTTGTCCTCCGCGGGGCCACCGAAGACCAGCTTGCCGTTCTGCTTCTTCAAGTCGGAGAAGCTGCGCAGGCCGTGCTTGTCGGCGGTTTCGCGGGTGACGCAGAAGACGTCCTTGTCCTCGGCGGCCGCGTACGAGAGGGCTTCGAGGCCGTTGGGGAGGGCGACGGTGAGGGCGTTCTGGAGGTCGCCCGCCTGGGTCTGGGGGGCCTTGTCGTCGAAGTGGAGGAGCAGGTTGCCCTGGTACTCGGGGAGCAGGTCGATATCGCCCTGCTGGAGGGCGGGGATGACGATTTCGCGGGAGCCGAGGTTGGGGCGGACGCTCGTCTTGATGCCCGCGCCGCCCAGGGCCTCGGCGTAGAGGTAGCCGAGGAGCTGGTTCTCGGTGAAGTTGGCGGTGCCGATGACGAGTCCGCCCGCGCTGCTGCCGCCGCCCTGGCCGCCTCCGGCGCCGTCGCCCTTCAGGGAGGTGATGCCGCCGCTGCACGCGGCGAGGGTGGGCACGGAGGCTCCGGCGAGCAGGCCGCCGAGCAGTTTCCTGCGGTTCATGGGTTCTCCGTAAGGTCTCAGTGCGCTTGGGAGGGGGCGGGGCGGTTGCGGAAGGCCAGGCGTTGCACGGCGGCCAGGGCCAGGTCCAGGGCGATCGCCAGGACGGCGACCAGCACCGCTCCGCCCAGGACCTGCACCAGGTCGCGCTGGGCCAGCCCGTCGAAGACGTAGCGGCCGAGGCCGCCGAAGCTGACGTACGCGGCGATGGTGGCGGTGGCCACGACCTGGGTGCAGGCCAGCCGCAGCCCGGTCATGATCAGGGGGAGGGCGAGGGGGAGTTCGACCTGGAAGAGGACCTGGTGCCAGCGCATGCCCTGACCGCGTGCCGCGTCCCTGACCTCGGGGTCGACGGCGGCCATGCCCGCGTAGGTGTTGGTGACGATGACCGGGACCGCGAGGGCGACCAGCGAGACGTAGACGGGCCACATGCTCAGGCCGCTGGCCAGGAAGACCAGGGTGACCAGACCGACGGTGGGCAGCGCGCGGCCGAAGCCGGAGAGGTTGATGGCGAGGAACGCGCCGCGCCCGGTGTGGCCGATGAGCAGCCCGACGGGGAGGGCGATGAGGGCGGCCACGAGGGTCGCGAGGGCCGAGTACTGGAGGTGCTCCAGGAGGCGGGTCGCGATGCCGTCGGGCCCGGACCACTGGGCGCCGCTGGTCAGCCAGTGGCCGAGGTTGGTCAGCAGTTCGATCATGTCAGGCACGCCTCCTCAGCCAGGGGGTGCACAGCCACTGGATGGCGACCAGGACGGCGTCCGCGACCAGGGCGAGCAGCAGGGACAGGACGACTCCGGCGACGACCGGGGTGGGGTAGTTGCGCTGGAAGCCGTCGGTGAACAGCTGGCCGAGGCCGCCGTACCCGATGTAGCTGGCGACGCTGACCAGCGAGATCGCCATCACGCTGGAGACCCGTACGCCCGCCATGATCACCGGGAAGGCGAGCGGCAGCTCGACCGTGAGCAGGGTGCGCAGCGGGCGCGCGCCCATGGCGGTGGACGCCTCGCGCGCCTTGGCGGGGACGCTGTCCAGGCCCTCGACGGTGTTCCGGAGCAGCACGGTCAGGGTGTAGATCGTGAGCCCGGTGATCGCGGTGGTGCGGGTGAGGCCGGTGATCGGCAGCAGCAGCACGAAGATCGCGATGGAGGGGATGGTGAAGAGGACGTTCGACAGGCCCAGGAGGACGCCGCGCAGCGGCCGTACGCGATGCGCGATGACCGCCAGCGGCACCGCTATCAGCAGGCCGAAGAGGACGGCTGGAACGGCGGTGGAGAGGTGGTCGAAGGTGAGCGTGGTGAGGTCGTCCACGTGGTCGGGGAACCAGCCCCAGTCGACGGTCATGCGGTCACGCTCGCGTCGGGGTCTGGAGCCTGGGAAGCGTTCGTACGGCCCGCCTCGGCGTGGCGGCGGCCCGCGTGTTCGTGGATCCGGTCGCGCCCGGTGACCCCGGTCAGCACGCCGTCCGCGTCCACCCGGGCGACCAGCCCGGCGGGGGAGGCCAGCGACTCGTCGAGGGCGGACAGCAGCGAGTCGGTGTCGCGCAGCGGGCGCACCGGCAGCAGCGGGGCCTCGTCGCCGTCCGGGCCCTCGGTGTCGCGCCAGCCCAGCGGCTCGCCGCGGCCGGAGGTGACCAGCCGCCAGCGGCCCTTGTCGTCGGCGGGCTCTTGGGGGAGACCGGCGAGGGTGGAGAGCGAGAGCAGCTTCAGCCCGCGCTCGGCGCCGAGGAAGCCCGCCACGAAGTCGTCGGCGGGGGAGGCCAGCAGCTCGGCCGGGGGCGCGCACTGGACCAAATGGCCGCCGGTGCGGAAGATCGCTATCCGGTCGCCCAGACGGACCGCCTCGTCGATGTCGTGGGTGACAAAGACGACCGTCTTGCGCAGCTCGCTCTGGAGCCGCAGCAGCTCGTTCTGGAGCTGGGTGCGGACGACCGGGTCGACCGCGCCGAACGGCTCGTCCATCAGCAGCACCGGTGGATCGGCGGCCAGCGCCCGGGCCACCCCGACGCGCTGCTGCTGACCGCCGGAGAGCTGGTGCGGATAGCGCTTGCCGGATCCGGCGGGCAGCCCGACCAGCTCCAGCAGCTCGGCGGCGCGCGCCCGCGCCTTGCGGCGGCCCCAGCCCAGCAGCAGCGGGACGGTCGCGATGTTGTCCAGGATCGTGCGGTGCGGGAAGAGTCCCGCCTGTTGGATCACATAGCCGATGCCGCGCCGCAGCTCGGCGGCGTCGGCCTCGAGGATGTCACGCCCGCCGACGCTGACCGTGCCGCTGCTGGGCTCGACCATGCGGTTGACCATCCTGAGCGTGGTGGTCTTGCCGCAGCCGGAGGAACCGACCAGGACCGTGATGTCTCCCTCCGGGAGTTCGAGACTCAGATCGTCGACGGCAGTGGTGCCGTTCGGGTAGTGCTTGCTGACGTGCTTGAAGCTGATCATCCGCTTCCCCTTGCCCTGTCTGCATATAGTCATGCACAGTCATAGTCGAGTGAATAGAAGTCAATAGGTGTGCGTTAATCGCCGGTTACTTCTGCTCGCAATATGGGACGAAAGCGCTTGGCGGCTAGCCCGATAAGGGTGGGTACGGAAGGGGTTGCCCTGGATGGTGTCTCACATGCTGGATTCGACGGCGATCGGCGCGGCGGCCGG
>NZ_GG657754.1:6235098-6239206 GCF_000158915.1 Streptomyces himastatinicus ATCC 53653
TCAGCAGCAACGCCCTCACCCTCGGCCAGGCCGCGCTCGCCCTCGCCGACCTGCGGCGCCTGCTGTCCGCCTCGCTCGCCGTCGCCGCGCTCTCGCTGATCGCGGTCGGCGGTTCGTACGAGGCGTACGCCGAACCCGTCCAGCTCGCCCGCCCCCACCCCGGCTCCATCCACGCCGCCGCCCTCGTACGCGCCCTCATCGGCGCCCCGGCCCGGCCCACCCCGCCGCTCGGCCGCATCCAGGACCCGTACGGCTTCCGCTGCCTGCCGGCGATCCACGGCCCGGCGCTGGACGCCGCCGACGCCCTGGAGCAGGTGCTGACCGTCGACGTCAACGCCGCCGCCGAGAACCCGCTGATCAGCTCCGAGGACGAGGCCGCGTACCACAACGGCAACTTCTACGCCGCGCACGCCGCCCTCGCCCTCGACCACTTCCGGCTCGCCGCCCTCCAGACCGCCCGGCTGTCCACCGCCCGGCTCGCCGCGCTCAGCGAACCCGACTTCACCCGGCTGCGCCCCTTCCTCGGCGACCCCGCGCCCGCCAGCTCCGGCGTGATGATCCTGGAGTACGCGGCGGGCGCGGCCCTCGGCGAGATGCGCGCCGTCTCCCACCCCGCCTCCCTCGGCCACGCCGTGCTCTCCCGCGGCGTCGAGGAACAGGCCAGCTTCGCCTCGCTCGGCGCCCGCCAGACGCTGCGGGTGGCCGACCACTACCGGCAGGTGCTGGCCTGCGAACTGGTCGCGGCGGTCCGCGCGCTGCGGCAGCGCGGCATGGAACCGGAGCCCGGGGTACCGGCGGCCGCCGCCTATGCGCTGGCGGCGGAAGTTCTCGATCCGCGGATGGAGGACCGGCCGTTGACGGAGGATGTGGCCGACGCGGTGGGTCTGCTGGATCCGCTGGCCGAGGTGTGCGAGGGCGTTGAGTTCGCTGAGCCTGCTGAGGCTCGTGATGGTGCTGATGGCCCTGAGGGCCAGGAGGGCTGAGGACTGATGGGTACGGACAACGGGGTGGTGGCGGACGTGGCCGGTGCGTCAGCGGATGCGGCGGATGCGGCGGGGGCGGCGGGTGCGGGGAGCACCGCGCGGCTCCAGGCCCTGTTCGAGGGCCACCGCCTCACCCCCACCCAGCGCCGCATCGCCCACTGCATGGTGCGGCGGGCGGCCGACGCGCCGTTCCTCTCCAGCGTCGAACTCGCCGAACTCGCCGGGGTCAGCCAGCCCTCCGTGACCCGTTTCGCGGTGGCGCTCGGCTTCGACGGCTACCCCGCGCTGCGCAAGCACCTGCGCGACGTCGCCCCCGCCGCCGGTGAACGGGCCGCGGGGGAGGGGGCGTACAACGAGTACCAGCAGGCCGTGCAGTCCGAGATCGACAACCTGCGCCACCTCGCCACCCTGCTCGCCGACCCCGAACCGGTGCTGCGGGCCGGGCGGCTGCTCGCCGCGTCCCGCCCACTGCCGGTCCTCGGCCTGCGCGCCGCCTCCGCCCAGGCCCGTGGCTTCGCCTACTTCGCGCGCAAGGTCCACCCCGACGTCCGGCTGCTGGACGAGGGCGGCACGATGCTCGCCGACCGCATCGACGCGGCCCACCGCGCGGGCGCCACCGCCCTGTTGTGCTTCGCCCTGCCGCGCCATCCGCGGGAGGTCGTGGAGGGCCTGGAGTACGCGCGCGAAACCGGCCTCACCGTCGTCGCCGTCGCTGACAGCGCCTTCGCCCCGGTCGCCCGCCACAGCGATCTGCTGCTGCCCGCGGCCGTCGGGACCGGGCTGGCCTTCGACACCGCCTGCGCGCCGATGCTGCTGGGGCGGGTGCTGCTGGAGGCCATGTGCGACGCGCTGCCGGATGCGCAGGCGCGGCTGGAGGAGTTCGACGCGCGGGCGGCCGCGCGCGGGCTGTTCGTGGAGTAGCCCCGTACCGTCTTACGTTCCGTCTCACCGAATTCTCAGCCATCCTCACTACAGTCCGCGTTCGATGGCCTGAGACGTCGAGGAGGTCGGCAGATGGGACGCGGGGCGTATGCGCTGATACGGGTCGCCGTGGTCGTACGGGCACCCGCCGGATGGCTGTGGTGGTTGGGCGTTCTGGCCGCGGGCATCGGGATGCTGCTCCCCGGCCTCACCGGCCGCCGCATCGGCCTGTCGGCCGGGGCGGCGCTCTTCCTGATCGCGGCCGCGGTGGTCTTCTTCGTACGGCGCGGCCGGTATCTGGCCCTCGCCCAGGAGGCCACCCGGGCGAGCAAGTCGGTGTTCCTCCAGGACCGTGCGGTGACGATACGGGCCCGTAGGCGCGCCCTGCGGTGGTGGCTGCTCCTGGCCTTCCTGGCCGCCGTCGGCTCGTCCTTCGCCCTCCCCGCGGCGGGCGGCCTGCTGCTGGCGGGCCTCGGCGCGGGGCTGTGGGCGAAGGCGCTGTGGCTGGGCCGCTGGGAGCACGCGCACGACGCGCTGCTGTGGGTCCGTACGGACTGGGTCCCCCGTGGCCGCCCGGCGGGCCGCGACGTCCGCGGCTACCAGACGACGGGCCCCGCGGCGGGCGACGCGGGGCCGGGCGGCGCCAAGCGGTGACCCCTGGCGGGGTGCGGGTGCGGGTGCGGGTGCGGGTCCGGGTGCGCGGGCGCTCCGGTGGTGGGTGCCGGGGCGGGGCCTCCGGGGCAGGGCCCTGGACCGTCTATTTACGGCGCCGCTGACGTGGAGCGTTTCGTGAACGTCGGGCGATCGGCGCCACAAATACACGTGGTGTCCAGGACCCCACCCCTGCGACCCCGCCCCTCACGCCGGTGGCCCTCACAAGGCCGTCAGTCCCTCCGCTTCGGCGCCTCCGCTTTCCGCCACGATCTCCGCCACCGTCTGGGGCTTGCGTACCTCCGCGAAGCGGATCCCGTCGCCGTCGGGTGCGAAGCCGTACACGCCCGGTCTGGGCAGGCTGTTGTAGGCGAAGTGGTTCGAGAAGTAGTACGCCCCCGTGTCCAGCAGGCCCACCAGGTCGCCCGCCGTCAGCTCCGGCAGGGCCCGGTTCTCGGCCACCAGGTCGCCCGCGAAGCAGCACGGGCCCGCGATGTCCTGGGTGACCGGCCCGGCGGGGCCGGTGGGCTTGGGGCGGCCGTCCGCGTCGTACGGGGCGATCCGCAGGGGCCAGGCGGTGGGGGCGAAGACCGTACGGGTGGCCAGCTGCGCGCCCGCGTGCGTCACGGCGATGGGGCGGCCACCGGCCGACTTCGCGTATTCGACGCGCGCCAGCACCACTCCCGACTTGGCGAGGAGCGACCGCCCGAACTCGGTGACCAGGCCGTACCGCCCGTCGAGGAGACCGGGGACGGTGGTCTTGAGTAGTTGTGTGTACTCCCGGTAGCTGGGTGTCACCTCGTCGGACGTGAAGTTCACCGGGAGGCCGCCGCCGATGTCGAGGGTGTCGATCTGGCGGCGGCCGATGGTCTCGTTGATCTCCTCGGCGAGTTCGTACGCGGCCTGGACGCCCGCCGCCATCAGGTCCAGCGGGCACCCCTGCGAGCCGACGTGGGCATGCAGCCGGGTCAGCCAGGGGCGCTCGGCGAAGGCGCGTACGACCCAGTCGCGCGCCCCTACGTCGCGCAGCGCGACCCCGAACTTGGAGGTCTCCGTGGCGGTGCTGAGTGCGCCGATGCTGCCGCCGCCCACCTGCGGGTTGACCCGCAGGCCGAGGGGAGAGCGGGTGGGAGTCCCGGCCACGAGCGCGTCGAGGCGGGCGAGCTCCTGCGGGTTGTCGGCGTTGAGGGCGATGCCCAGGTCGAGGGCCTCGCGCAGTTCGGCGGGGGTCTTGGCGGGCGAGTCGAGGACGATGCGGTCGGTGTCCGTTCCGGCGGCCCGGGCGAGGGCCAGCTCGCCGGGGCTGGCCACCTCGCAGCCCAGCCCCTCGTCGGTCAGCAGCCGCAGGACGGGGACGAGCGAGGCGGCCTTCACCGCGAAGGCGTGCAGAACGGGCGTACCGGGCGCCACGACCTCGTCGAAGGCCGCCCGCAGCTCGGCCGCGGCGGCGCGGATACCGGTGACGTCGAGCAGCCCGACGACGGGCTGCTCGGGGCCGATCAGCCCCTGCTCGACGGCAGCACGCACGGCCCGCTCACGCCGCTCGACGGCGC
>NZ_GG657754.1:6239400-6245615 GCF_000158915.1 Streptomyces himastatinicus ATCC 53653
CCACGCCGGGCCGGGCCGCTGACCGGGAGCGGGGGCGCGGGGGCGAGTCGGGGGCGCGGCCCCCACTCACAGCTCCACCAGCACTGCGCCCAGGTGGCGGCCCTCCAGTAACTCGACCAGGGCGCGGGGGGCTTGGGTGATGCCGGTCAGGCGGGTGTGCGGGTAGGTGATGGCGCCCTCGCGCAGCGCGCGGCCGAATTCGCGCAGGTACGTCGGAGCTGCGTCCGCGTGGTCGTAGCCGCTGATGCCGCGGAGGGTGACGCCGCGGGCGATGAGGGCGAGGGTGCTGATCGGGGTGGTGGCGAGAGCGTCGTCGGAGAGCTGGGCGGCGAGCGCGCCGACGAGGGCGAAGCGTGCCTTGCGGCGGGCCAGGGCGAGGGCGGCGCGCAGTTGCTCGCCGCCGACGGTGTCGAACAGGACGTCGATGCCGTCCGGGGCCGCCGCGCGCAGCTGCTCCTCGATGGGGCCCGCTCCGCGGATCACGGCGGCGTCGTAGCCCAGCTCCGCGACGAGCCGGTCGGCCTTGTCGCGGGAGCCGGTGGAGCCGATGACCCGCGCGGCGCCGTGGAGCCGCGCGAACTGCCCGGCCAGGGTGCCGACGCCGCCTGCGGCGCCGGTGACGAACACCGTGTCGCCGCGCCGCACCCCGGCGCCCCGCACCACGCCGAGCCAGGCGGTGAAGCCCTGGGAGAGGTGTGCGGCGGGGTCGGGCAGCGCGTCGGGGTCGAGCGGGGGCGCCTCGGCCGCGTCGAGGACGGCGTACTCGCGCCAGCCGGAGTGGTGGCGTACGAGGGCGCCGGAGGTCAGGCCGGTGTCCGGCGGGGCGCTGAGCACCTCGCCGATGGCGGGGCCCCGCATGACCTCGCCGACCCGGTGGCGCAGCTGCGGCAGGCCGAGGGCGCCGGGGTCGGCCGAGGCGAGCGGGCGCATGGCGGCGGCGACGCTCATCAGCCGGTTCCGTACCAGCACCTGGCCGGGGCCGGGGGTCGGGAGCGGGGCGTGGACGACCTCGAAGTGGTCGGTGGTGAGCGGCCCTTCGGGCCGGGGCCGGGCGGCGAGGCGTACTTCGCGATGGGTACGGGGCAGGGGCACGGCAGGACGCTAAGTCCTGGCGCCCGCGCACGCCTCTCCGGGGAACCACCCGGGTGTATGCCACCGCCGACCCTATTGACTAGCTATATTCATCGAAGTCAAGATGTGAATAACTCGATCCAGACGATGGCAGGGAGGCACGGCCCATGTCAGGACCGCGACCCGTACGGGCCCCGCGAGGTACGGAGCTGAGTGCCCGGGGGTGGCAGCAGGAAGCCGCTCTCCGGATGCTCCAGAACAACCTGGACCCGGAGGTCGCCGAGCATCCCGACAAGCTCGTCGTCTACGGCGGCACCGGGAAGGCGGCGCGCGACTGGCGTTCGTTCGACGCCATGGTCCGTACGCTGCGCACGCTGAAGCAGGACGAGACGATGCTCGTCCAGTCGGGGCGTCCGGTGGGCGTCATGCAGACCCATGAATGGGCGCCCCGCGTCCTGATCGCCAACTCCAACCTGGTCGGCGACTGGGCGAACTGGGAGGAGTTCCGCCGCCTGGAGGCGCTGGGCCTGACCATGTACGGCCAGATGACCGCGGGCTCGTGGATCTACATCGGCACGCAGGGCATCCTCCAGGGCACGTACGAGACGTTCGCGGCCGTGGCGGAGAAGAAGTTCGGCGGCACCCTCGCCGGGACGATCACCCTCACCGCCGGTCTCGGCGGCATGGGCGGCGCCCAGCCGCTCGCGGTCACCATGAACGACGGCGTCGCGATCTGCATCGACTGCGACCCGCGCGCCATCGACCGCCGCATCGAGCACCGCTACCTGGACGTGCGCGCCGACAGCCTGGACCACGCCCTCCAGCTCGCGACCGAGGCGCGCGCCGCCCGCCGCCCGCTGTCCATCGGCGTGCTGGGGAACGCGGCCGAGCTGGTCCCGCAGCTGCTCGCGATGGACGCGCCGATCGACATCGTCACCGACCAGACCAGTGCCCACGACCCGCTGGCGTACCTGCCGATCGGCGTGGACTTCGACGAGATGGCGTCGTACGCCGCCGAGAAGCCCGCCGACTTCACCCAGCGGGCGCGCGAGGCGATGGCCCGGCACGTGGAGGCCATGGTCGGCTTCATGGACGCGGGCGCCGAGGTCTTCGACTACGGCAACTCGATCCGCGGCGAGGCCAAGCTCGCGGGCTTCGAGCGCGCCTTCGCCTTCCCCGGCTTCGTCCCCGCGTACATCCGGCCGCTGTTCTGCGAGGGCAAGGGCCCGTTCCGCTGGGCGGCGCTGTCCGGCGACCCGAAGGACATCGCGGCGACGGACAAGGCGATCCTCGACCTCTTCCCGGAGAACGAGTCCCTGGCCCGCTGGATCAAGATGGCGGGGGAGCGGGTCCACTTCCAGGGGCTGCCCGCCCGCATCTGCTGGCTCGGCTACGGCGAGCGCGACAAGGCGGGGGAGCGGTTCAACGAGATGGTGGCCGACGGGACGCTCGCCGCGCCCCTGGCCATCGGCCGCGACCACCTGGACTGCGGCTCGGTGGCCTCCCCGTACCGCGAGACCGAGGCCATGCTGGACGGTTCGGACGCGATCGCCGACTGGCCGCTGCTGAACGCCATGGTCAACGTCGCCTCGGGCGCCTCCTGGGTCTCGCTCCACCACGGCGGCGGGGTCGGCATGGGCCGCTCGATCCACGCGGGCCAGGTGACGGTGGCCGACGGTACGCCGCTGGCGGCCGAGAAGATCCGCCGCGTCCTGACGAACGACCCGGGCATGGGCGTGATCCGCCACGTAGACGCAGGCTACGACCGAGCGGACGAGGTAGCGGAAGACCGCGACGTCAGGATCCCCATGAGGGAGTCGGGAGAGTGACTGTTGTGGGCAACAGTCCCGCAGAGGGGGCACCTCCCAGCGGTAGCTGGGGGAGGGACGGGTGGGCACAACCCACCCACGCACCCGCAGCCGCGCACGAAACCCCGTCGTTCCACGAGATGTGGCGCGACCTGGCTCCGATCGGCCGCAACACAACGACAAACGGCTACCGCCGCTACGCCTGGACCGCCGCGGACACCGACTGCCGCGCCTGGTTCCAGGCACAAACAGAGGCCCGCGGCCTCACCTACGAGCTCGACCGCAACGGCAACCAGTGGGCCTGGCTGGGCGACCCCACGGCCGGAGACGCCGTGGTCACCGGCTCCCACCTGGACTCCGTCCCCGACGGCGGCGCCTTCGACGGCCCCCTCGGCGTCGTCTCGTCCTTCGCCGCCCTGGACGAGCTACGGGCCCGCGGCGCACACCCCACCAAGCCGCTCGCCATCGTCAACTTCGGCGACGAGGAGGGGGCCCGGTTCGGCCTGGCCTGCGTAGGGTCCCGGCTCACCGCCGGGCAGCTCGACAAGGACCGGGCGCACGCCCTCCGGGACGCGGACGGCGTCACGCTGCCGCAGGCCATGGAGCGCGCCGGGTACGACCCGGAGGCCATCGGGCCGGACCCGGAGCGGCTGGCCCGCATCGGTGCCTTCGTGGAGCTGCACATCGAGCAGGGCCGGGCCCTGGACGACACGACCGACGGCAAGGACACCCCCGTGGGCGTCGCCTCCGCGATCTGGCCGCACGGCCGCTGGCGGTTCGACTTCCACGGCGAGGCCAACCACGCCGGGACGACCCGTCTCGAAGACCGCCGCGACCCCATGCTCACCTACGCGAACACGGTGCTCGCGGCCCGTAAGAAGGCCCGTACGGCGGGAGCCCTGGCGACCTTCGGCAAGGTCGGCGTCGAGCCGAACGGGGTGAACGCGATCGCCGGCCTGGTGCGCGGCTGGCTGGACTCGCGGGCCCCCGACGAGGAGACCCTGGCCGCCGTCGTCGGTGAGATCGAGCGCGCGGCGGTCGAGCGCGGGCAGCGCGACGGGGTGGACGTCCGGGTCACCCGGGAGTCCTTCACGCCCGTCGTGGAATTCGCCCACGACCTGCGTGACCAGCTGTCGGGCCTGCTCGGGGGCGTCCCGGTGCTCCCCACCGGCGCCGGGCACGACGCGGGCATTTTGTCCGCGTCGGTTCCGACCGCCATGCTGTTTGTAAGGAACCCCACCGGCGTCTCGCACTCACCCGCGGAGACGGCGGGCGAGGATGACTGCCTCGCCGGTGTGGCCGCGCTCGCGCAGGTACTGGAGGGGTTGGCGTGTCACTGACGGCGCAGACCTACTGGGCGGAGTACGCCTGGCTGGACGGTCAGGTGGTGCCGGACGTGGTCATCGTGGTGGCCACGGACGGGCGGATCAAGGCCGTGCGGCCCGGGAGTCCCGCACAGCATCCGGCCGGTTCCGTCACCCTGCGCGGGCTGACCGTCCCCGGCCTGGCCAACGCCCACAGCCACGCCTTCCACCGGGCCCTGCGCGGCATCGTGCAGTCGGGCGCCTCGGCGAACCCGTCGGACGGCGGGGCGCCGGACTCCTTCTGGAGCTGGCGCACGCTGATGTACGAGGTGGCCGACCGGCTCACCCCGGACAGCTACTTCGATCTGGCCCGCGCCGTGTACGCCGAGATGGCCATGGCGGGCATCACCTGCGTCGGCGAGTTCCACTATCTCCACCACGCGCCCGGCGGCAGCCACTACGGCAACCCCAATGCCATGGGGGAGGCCCTGATCGCGGCCGCGGCCGAGGCCGGTATCCGCATCACCCTCCTCGACACCTGCTATCTCTCCTCCGGGTTCGGCGCGGAGCCCGATGAGCATCAGCTCCGCTTCTCGGACGGCACCGCGGACGCCTGGGCCGAACGGGTCTCCGCGCTCAAGGGCGACGGGAACACCCGTATCGGCGCCGCCATCCACTCGGTGCGGGCCGTCCCCGTCGATCAGCTCGCGACCGTCTCCGGCTGGGCCGAGGGGCAGGCGGCGCCCCTGCATGTGCACCTGTCCGAGCAGACCGCCGAGAACGACGCCTGCGTGGAGGCGCACGGCTTCACCCCCACCCGGCTGCTCGCCGACCACGGGGTGCTGGGCCCGCGCACGACCGCCGTGCACGCGACCCACCTCACCCCCGGGGACATCCGGCTGCTGGGCCACTCGGCCACCGGCGTGTGCATGTGCCCGACCACCGAGCGGGACCTCGCCGACGGCATCGGCCCGGCCGCCCAGCTGAGCCAGGCGGGCTCACCGCTGTCCCTGGGCAGCGACAGCCACGCCGTGATCGACATCCTCGAAGAGGCCCGCGCGATGGAGCTGGACGAGCGGCTGCACACCCGCACCCGCGGCCATTGGACCGCCGCCCAGCTGCTGCGCGCCGCCACCGCCGACGGTCACGAGGCGCTCGGCTGGGGCGCGGACACGGGCCGGATCGAGGTGGGCGCGCTCGCCGACCTCACCACGATCGCGCTGGACTCGGTCCGCACGGCGGGGCCGCCACCCCGGCTGGGCGCCGAGACGGCGATATTCGCGGCGACCAACGCGGACGTCCGGCACACCGTGGTCGGCGGCCGCCATGTCGTACGGGACGGGGCCCACCAGCTCGTCCCGCGCGTCCCCGAAGCACTGGCCGCAGCCATCGCGGCCGTGCGCGGCTGACCAGGCCGACCAGGCCGACCACGCCGAGCAGATTGACCACGCCGACCAGGCCCAGCCGGCTGATCAAGGAGAACACCCCCACCATGACCACCGCCACGGACACGGTCGCGACACCCACCACGACCGCCCTCGTCCACATTTCCAGCCTCGTCACCAACGACCCCTCCCTCGGCGAAGGCCCCCTCGGTCTGATCCAGGACGCGGCGGTCGTCATCGACGGTGACCGCATCGCCTGGGTCGGTGAAACAAGCAAAGCACCCGCCACTGACAACCGGGTCGACGCGGCGGGCCGGGCCGCCATTCCGGGCTTCGTCGACTCCCACTCCCACCTGGTCTTCGCGGGCGACCGCACCGAGGAGTTCAACGCCCGGATGTCCGGCCGGGCCTACAGCGCGGGCGGCATCCGCACCACCGTGGCCGCCACCCGCGCCGCCTCGAACAACGTGCTCAACGCCAACGTCGCCCGCTATGTGGTGGAGGCCCTGCACCAGGGCACCACCACCCTGGAGATCAAGTCCGGCTACGGCCTCACTTCGGAGGACGAGGCCCGCGCGCTGTCCATCGCCGCCGCCCACACCGACGAGGTGACCTTCCTCGGCGCGCACATCGTCGCCCCCGAGTTC
>NZ_GG657754.1:6245715-6271601 GCF_000158915.1 Streptomyces himastatinicus ATCC 53653
TCTGCGAGCGGGGCGCCTTCGACGGCGACCAGGCCCGCGCCGTCCTCACCGCGGGCAAGGAGCGCGGGCTCATCCCGCGCGTCCAAAAAAAACCAGCTCTCGTACGGCCCGGGTGTGCAGCTCGCCGTCGAGCTGGGCGCGGCCTCCGCGGACCACTGCACGCATCTCACCGACGCGGATGTGGACGCCCTGGCGCAGGGCGACACGGTCGCCACGCTGCTGCCCGGGGCGGAGTTCTCGACCCGCTCGACGTATCCGGACGCGCGCCGGCTGCTGGACGCGGGCGCCACGGTCGCGCTGTCGCCGGACTGCAACCCCGGCTCGTCCTTCACCAGTTCGATGCCGTTCTGCATCGCCCTGGCCGTACGGGACATGGGGATGACCCCGGACGAGGCGGTCTGGGCGGCCACCGCGGGCGGGGCGCGGGCGCTGCGCCGCGACGACGTGGGGCGCATCGCCCCCGGCGCCCGGGCCGATCTCGCGCTGCTGGACGCGCCCTCCCACGTCCATCTCGCCTACCGCCCCGGCGTACCGCTGGTCTCGGCGGTCTGGCGCGCGGGCACCCTGGTCTGAGGCCGGGCAGGAGCAGCACGAGGGCACGAATAAGGACCCGTCCCGGCAAGCGGGGGCGGGCCCTTACCCGTCTGCGGAAGCGTTACTCCTCGACCATCAGGCCCTTGCGGAGCCGACGGAGGGTGCGCGACAGCAGCCTGGAGACGTGCATCTGAGAGATGCCCAGTTCTTCGCCGATCTCCGACTGCGTCATGTTGGCGACGAAGCGCAGGGAGAGGATCTGCTTGTCCCGGGCGGGCAGGTCGGCGATGAGCGGCTTCAGGGACTCGACGTACTCGATGCCTTCGAGCCCGTGGTCCTCGTAGCCTATGCGGTCCGCCAGCGCGCCCTCGGAGTCGTCCTCCTCCGGCTGGGCGTCCAGCGAGCTGGCGGTGTACGCGTTGCTCGCGGCCATGCCCTCGACGACCTCGGCGGTGGTGATGTCCAGGCGCTGGGCCAACTCGTGCACGGTCGGCGCGCGGTCGAGGCGCTGCGCCAGCTCGTCACCGGCCTTGGCCAGGTCCAGCCGCAGCTCCTGGAGGCGCCTGGGCACGCGCACGGACCAACTCGTGTCCCGGAAGAAGCGCTTGATCTCGCCGACGATGGTCGGCATCGCGAAGGTGGGGAACTCGACGCCCCGGCCCGGCTCGAACCGGTCGATGGCCTTGATGAGGCCGATGGTGCCGACCTGGACGATGTCCTCCATCGGCTCGCTGCGGGAGCGGAAGCGGGAGGCGGCGAACTTGACCAGTGCCAGGTTCAGCTCGACCAGGGTGTTCCGGACGTAGGCGTACTCGTGGGTGCCTTCTTCGAGTACCTCGATGCGCTCGAAGAGCGTCTTCGAGAGGGCCCTCGCGTCGACCGGACTCACCGTCTCAAACGACGGGATTTCCGGCAGATCAGACAATTCGGTCAGTTCGTCGAAGGAATAACCGGCGAGCGCCTGGGCATCCGCATCAGGGACGAACTGTTCGGGTACGTGAGCCGACGAGACGGTCGCCCTGGTACTCCAAGACGGGTCGGTACGCGAGTCGTCGAGCTGGGGTGACATAGTCTCCTCCGTCGTTCTCGGCATATGGCTGCCGATGCCATGACGTGCTGCTCCGGTGAGCGGCGCCTCCAAAGCCGGGCCGTGTTCGTATGTGTCCCTACTACGCCTACCCGTATTCGTTGGTGCGTGGCAAGTCCACGTTGTCCATATTTGCCGAACTATGCGAAATGTTCGGCTACCGGAGGACCGGTCAAAGGCGTAAGGTTCATTGCGCGCAATCGAAAGCAACGAGACGCCAGAAGAGGTGCGCACATGGACCGCGGGATGGTCGGCAGCGCCAGCAAGGGCCGACTCCAGGTCGAGGTTCGGCACCACGGGGCGAGCGCGGTCGTGACACCGACGGGGGAGTTGGACCACCACACCGCCGAGGTGCTGCGGGAACCCCTGGAGCAGTGCGTGGAGGGGGGTCGCGTACGGCTGGTCGTGGACTGCTCACATCTGGAGTTCTGTGATTCCACCGGGCTCAACGTGCTGCTCGGCGCCCGCCTGAAGGCCGAGGCCGAGGGTGGGGCGGTCCACCTCGCCGGGATGCAGCCCGTCGTTGCCCGCGTGTTCGAGATCACAGGCGCGGAGGCCGTCTTTACGGTCCATGAATCGCTTGACGCAGCGCTGGTCGAGTGATCTCCGCCACTCCTGTTTCCGGTGTGTCGGCTGTGTGTCATCGAGGCGTTGTCCGCGTCACACGAGCCGTACCGGAGAAGTGGGTGTTCTCACGCTTTGGCCGGGCAGGAGACAGGCTGAAACTGTTGAAGAGATCAGGTATCCCTTGTCCCTGAATCGGTGAATCGGTGAGGTGAAGCGCTGATGAGCACCACCCGGCCGTACCCGCCGGGCGACCGCGGCCCGGATCCGGACGGCCCTGCCGCTTCGGCTGCCCCACCGGCCACTCCACCCCCCGGGCGGATCCGTCAGCTCCGCAGGCTCCATCTGATCGGGGCCAGCGGCGCCGTGCCGCGCGCCCGGGACTTCACGCGCGAGGCGCTGCGTGACTGGGGCTGGCTTCCGGCCGCGACCGCCGACCAGCGGGCCGCCGCGGAGGATGTGCTGCTCGTCGTCTCCGAGCTGGTCACCAACGCCTGTCTGCATGCCGACGGACCCGAGGAACTGCGGGTCAGCTGCAACGCGAAGGTGCTCCGTCTCGAAGTGGTGGACCTCGGCACCGGTACGCCCGCCCCGCGCACCCCGCACCGCGCCGGTCGGCCCGGTGGCCACGGGATGTTCATCGTGCAGCGGCTGTGCCTCGACTGGGGGGTCGTGCGGAACGCGGAGGGATCCGGTAAGACCGTCTGGGCCGAGCTGGCCGCGCCCGCCTGAAGAGCACGGCCCCGGCCCCGCTCCGCCCGGGTGCTGAGCGCCCTCTAGTCCGGGCCGTCATCGGCCCGTCCGGCATGCCCCGGTTCTTCCGGTCGTGGTGCCGCACCCCGTTCATCCATGTCACGCCGATTCGGCGTGCTCTGTGTCTTCCCTCGACAAGGTCCCCGGCGTACTGTCGGCGCCCGATCTGATGTGCCGTCAGTTGCATTCGGCTGCGGCGCTTGACGAGAGGGGATCTCAGGTGTCCCAACCACAACGCCGTGCGGCCGGCCGCGGCGGTGCCCTCACGTTGGCCGCGGCCGTGGCCGGTTCTGCGGTACTGCTCACCGCTCCGGCCGCCCACGCGGCCACGGTGGACGTCAACTATCAGTGCAAGACGCCGATCGGCGACAAAAGCGCCGTATCGCCCATCGACATCAAGGGCGTTCCGAGCGGCAGCGCCTACAAGCTGACCATGTCCTTCGAGAAGGGCGTCTCCTCCAGCCCCGTGGAACTGGGCAAGGGGGCCATGCATCCGAGCGCGCTCATCAAGCTGGGTGGCGCGGAGACCGGCACGGTGTCGGTGTCGGGTCCCGCCAACGACAAGGCCATTCCCGCCAATACGCCCATCAAGATCAGCACGCTGACGGGCACGTACACCCCCAAGAAGAGCGGAAAGGTCACCTTCACCGCCTCGACCCTGACCATCAAGGCGCTGGGCACGACCACGACCTGTACGCCGGGCAACAGCCCCAAGCCCTCGCTGACCCTGGACGTCACGGCCACGAGTGGATCCGGCGGCTCCGACTCCACCGGGGGGACGAGCGGCAGCGGCGGTACGAGTGGCAGTGGCGGTACGGACAGCACGGGCGGTACGAGGAGCACGGGCAGCACCGGCAGCACCGGCGGTACGGGCAGCACCGGCGGCAGCCAGCTGCCGCAGACCGGACCCACCGACTCCGCCATCGCGCTCGGCACCCTCGGCGGCACGGTGCTCCTCTCCGGAGCGGCCGGGGCGCTCTGGCTGACCCGCCGCCGGCGGGCCACCCCCTAGCGACGCGGCCATGCCGTCCCGTACCGGCGCCGCCTTACGCGCGGCCGCCGCGGTAGCTGTTGCGACGGTGCTGCTGGGCGCGCCCCCGGCGCCCGCCGCTGCCGCCGGGCCCGGCTGGTCGGCGGCGCCCGCACCCGGCGCGGGCAGCGCGCCGGACGCCACCGACCGGCCGTACTTCTACCTGGAGGGGCGGCCCGGCACCGTACTCCAGGACAAGCTCTCCGTCACCAACAAGGACCAGCGCCCCCACACCCTCCGGCTCCGGAGCGAGGGGGCCCAAGGGGCATGGCTCGCGTTCGCCGACCGCACGGTGAAGGTTCCGGCCCGCACCCGCGCCGATGTCCCCTTCACCGTCACCGTGCCGCCCGACGCGGCGCCCGGCGACCGCTCCGGTGCGCTCGTCGTCACCGGCGGCGGCCACCGGACCGGCGTACGGATGCATCTGCGGATCAGCGGGGCCACGCTGTCCGCGCTCTCCGTCGAGGACGTACGGGTCGTACGGACCGGGTCCGGCGGCGGGGCGGCCATCCGCTACGCCGTCGTCAACCGTGGCAACACCGAGCTGACGCCACGGCTGGCCGTACGCGCCGACGGCCTCTTCGGCGCGGTGCTGCGCCGGGACGCCCGCACCCTCCCCGTCCAGGTGCCGCCGGGCAAGCGGGTGCGGTTCACCGAGCGCTGGCCGGACGCCCCCGCCCTCGACGCGGTGGACGTGAAGCTCACCGTCACCGCGGGCGGCGGGGCGCACGCGGCGGCCTCCGCCACGTACACGGCCGCCCCCGGGTGGCTGCTCGCCGCCGCGGCGGCCGCGGCGCTGGGCATGGCGGGCGGTGGCGGCGCGTGGCTGTTCCGCAGACGCAAACGGAGCCGGATGGACGGCACGGAGTCAGGAGCGAGCGCGTGAACGCCGGTACGCACCACCGTCGGTACGCCGGGCTGCTGGCCGCCCTGCTCACCGCGCTCGCCCTCGTCGTACCGCCCCCCGGGCCCGCCGCCGCGGCCGACGGACGCCCGGCCGTGACGGTGTCCCGGGAGCAGGCGGGCACGGGCGGCACGGTCACCGTGAGCGGCACCGGCTGGCGGCCGCGCGCCCTGCTCACCCTGCTCATCTGCGGTCAGAACATGATCGGCGGCACCAACTCCTGCGCCAACGCCGAGGGCAGGGCGCTCACCACCGGAGCGGACGGAACGTTCCACCGGAAGCTGCCGGTCGCCGAACCGCCCAAGCCGTGCCCGTGCGTCGTCCATGTCGCGACCGTCACCGGCGAAGCCGCCGCCGCGGACGTGGCGTTCAAGGTCGCCGGGCATCCCGTCGAGCCCCTGCCCGAACAGCGCACCGGCGGTGAGCGGCTCAGCGTGCTCTCCGCTCGGCTCGACGGCTCCAGCGGGCTGCTGACCTGGTTCGGCGCGCCACCGCAGCGACGGCTCGTCGTCACCGTCGGCAATCTCGGCTCGACCGCCGCCCGCGATCCGGTCTTCCAGGTGGGCACCTCGCACGGCGTCTTCGCCCCCGGCTGGGAGGAGCAGCAGTGGCGGGGCACCATCGAGCCGGGGAAGAAGGCGCAGGTCAAGCTGCCCGTCGAGCTGTCGGCGGCCGCGCACGGCGACTACCAGGTGTCGCTCAAGTACGGGCGCAAGGTGCTCGTCGAACAGCCGTGGGGCGTGGGGCGGCCCTGGGGCGTCACCCTCTTCTGGATCCTGCTGTGCGTCGTCGTCCCGGCGGCGGTCTTCCGTATCGGCATGGCCGTCGTGGACAAGGTACGGCCGCGCACACCCCCGACCGCTCCGATCCCCCTGGTCACTACCGCGCGGGGCGGCACCGCACTGCCCTGGTTCACCCCGGACACCCTGCCGGGGGCACCGACGCACCACCTTTCCGCACCGTCCGAGGAGAACCGACCGAACCCGAAGGGAACGACGTGAGGACGCAACGAAGAGTGAGTGCGGCGGCCGTCGCACTGCTGCTCGGCGGTGCGGGCGTGCTGCTCGGCGCGAGCACCGCATACGGCGCCGAGGTCTCGTACGAGACCGAATGCCTGCCGCCGCCCATCTCCGGACTGCCCCCCGTGCAGGGCACCACGACCGTGGACGTGCAGGCCCCGGCGACGGCCAAGGTCGGCGACGAGGTCGAGGTGGTGTGGAAGACGGTCCAGGCCGCCTCCAAGAACCCGCCGATCCTGGACCTGGAGGAGAACACCGTCAAGCCCACCGGCACGCTCACGGTGGGCGGCGCGCAGACCGGTGAACTGGCCATGGAGGGGCCGCGGGAGAATCCGGCGATCCCCAAGGACAGCCCGATGAAGCTGTCGGACATGAAGGCCAAGCTGAAGCTGACGAAGGCCGGTGAGGTCACGCTGACGCCCGGTGCGTACAACATCAACGTCAGCAAGCCGCTGGAGACCGACACCAAGTGCGCGGCGAAGGAGACCGTGAAGGCGGGCGCCACCATCAAGGTGACGGAGGGCAGCACCTCGGGCGGCACCACCAGCGGGACGACGTCCGGAACCACCTCGGGAACCACGTCCGGCACCACTTCCGGTACGACGTCCGGCACCACGAGCGGAACCACCTCCGGCACCACATCCGGAACTACCTCCGGCACCACCAGCGGCACCACCGCCGGTGGCGGCGACGGTGGCGACGACTCGTTCACCGGCAAGGAGGTGCAGGTCGAGTACGCCTGCAAGACGCCCATCGGCGACAAGACCGCGACCTCCCCGGTCCGCATCGACGCCACCAAGAGCGGCGGCAGCTTCGCCCTGACCGTGAAGTTCGGCAAGTCCGTGATGGACAGCCCGGCCGACATCCCCGCGGATTCGGTCAAGCCGTCCATGGCGGTCAAGGTCGGCGGCGCGGACAAGGGCACGGTCGCCGTCGAGGGCCCGACCAACAAGGAGCCCATCAAGTCCGGTGCCCCGATCGAGATTCCGGATCTGACCGGCACCTACAAGCCGGGCGCGAGCGGCAAGTCGACGCTCACCCCGGGCGTGCTGACGGTCAAGGCGCTCGGTACGACCACCACCTGCACCCCCGCCAAGGACCCCGGCACCTCGCTGGAGCTGGACACCACGCAGCAGCCCGGCGGCGCCTCGGGCGGCACCTCCACGTCCGGCGGGACCACCGCCTCCGGCGGCACCGGCACTTCGGGCAGCGGCAGCGGCACCAGCGGCGGACTCGCCGAGACCGGCTCGGACGACCGCGGCGGCCTCACGGCGCTCGGTCTGATCGCCGGTACGACGATCCTGCTCGGCGGCGCGATCTTCACCCTCACCCCGTGGCGCAAGCTGCGCGGCACCCGCTGACCGAACCCGCTTCGCCCCGCCCCACACCGTGCGGCGGGGCGAACCGCTGTGCCGCAAGCTTGCGTTAGCGGGACGTTAGCCGATGCCCTCTAGCCTGTGGCCTGCACGAGCGCACCGTGGAGCCGGTCAGGGACCCGCCCGGTCGCTCCCCCCACAGAGCCATCAGGAACTTCATATGGACGCCGTTCGCACCGATCCCGAATCCCCCTCCACCCCCCACGCTCCCGGGCGGCACCGGCACCGCAAGCCCAAGGCGATGAGTACGGCCGCCCGCCGCGCCCTCGTGCTCGCCGCGACCGCGCCGGTGGCCGGGGCCGTGTTCGCCGGGCCGTCGTTCGCCGCCGACAAGACCGCCGCGGCCGCCACGGTCGGCTCCCCGGACGCCGCGGAGCCGCTCAGCGCTGCGGACCTCAGTGATGCCGACCGTGCGATGGCCGCGAAGCTCGGCGAGCGCATCAACAACCCGAGCCTGGCCAACGACGGCAGCAGCCTCAGCGGCGTGGTGCTGGACTCCGCGTCGGACGAGGTGATCTGGGGCCACAACGCCTCGACCGCCCTGATGCCCGCCTCCAACACCAAGCTCGCCACCGCCACCGCCGCCCTCGACCAGCTGGGCCCCGAGCACCGGGTCGCCACCAAGGTCGTCTACAGCAACGGCACCCTCACCCTCGTCGGCGCCGGTGACCGCACCCTGAGCAGCGACGATCTCGGCGAGATGGCGCGGACGGCCGTCGACGGGCTGAAGGCGGCGGGTGTGACGAACGTGAAGGTCCGCATCGACGACAGCCTCTTCCCGGAGCCCACCCTGGCCGAGGGCTGGCGGGCCGACTACTACGACGACCAGGTCGCCCCCGTCCGCGCCCTGTCGGTCGACGGCAAGCTCTCCGCGGACACCTCCCTGGACGCCGGGAAGGTCTTCGCGACCAAGCTCGCCGACCGTGGCGTCACCGTCGACGGCGACGTCACGCGCGGGACGGCGGGCGTCGGCGATGTGCCGGTGGCGCAGAAGGTGTCGCCCACGGTGGCCGAGCTGGTCCGTACGATGCTCAAGACCAGCAACAACGACATGGCCGAGACGCTGCTGCGGCTGACCGCCGTCAAGGCGGGACAGCCCGCCACGTTCGAGGGCGGTACGGCGGCCGTACGGCAGGTGCTGGGCGAGCGGTACGGCATCCCGCTCGACAACGTCGTCCTGCACGACGGCAGCGGCCTCTCCCGCGCCACCCGGATCCCGGCCGCCACGATCGCGGCCATCCTGGACAACGCCACCGAACCGCGTCATCAGTACACGCTCGGCCCGATCCTGGAGGGCCTCCCGGTTGCCGGTGAGGCGGGCAGCACCCTCGGACCGGAGTACGCGCGCTTCGACGACCCGAACTCGAAGTGCGCCGTGAACAAGGTGCGGGCGAAGACCGGCACGTTGACCGGCGCGATCGCCCTCAGCGGGGTGACCCAGGGCAAGGACGGGCGCTGGAAGGTGTTCTCCTTCGTGGAGAACAACTCCACCGCCCAGAACTCCGAGATCACGGACGCCATGGACGGCCTGGCCGCCACGGTCAACGGCTGCTGGGCTTGAGAAGCGGCTTTTCATCCCCCGGTTCTGAGTGGCCTGGCCCCACACCGCGGCAGTCACCTGGCCCACCGACGGCGCGCCGCCGGCCGCCGACCCCATCGACTCCTCGGCAGCCAGGCCATGATGTTGCTCCCGGCCGAGTCGACCCGGCGGAAGGAGCGCTTGGCGGCCGTGAACGTGATCGGGAGCAGCACGCCGACGGTGGCGCCGAATCCGATGCCGCTCGCCGGCCAGTACGCGGCGAGATCCCACAGCTCGTCACCGAGCCACAGCGACACCAGCGTGCCGCGCAGCAGCAGGGTGGATTGCGCGCCATCCGGGTCAAGTTCAGGTACTTTCGCTAAAGATTCCCGGCGATGACAACCTCCCAGCCCTCATGACCGGTCAAGACGTGCGTACCAACTCACTTCGATATTCCGGAGGTTGGAGATGCGACGTTTGGGAACCGCGATCGCGGCGATCGTGCTGGCGGGCGCCGGGCTGGCGGGCACGGCGGGGGCGGCCCAGGCCGCGACCACGGGCACGTCGGCGGCGTGCGCGACCGGCTGGGGCAGCGGCGAGAAGACGGAGTCGTTCAGCAGCGCGAAGCCGCTGGTCAACATCAGAACCGGTCAGCACGAGTGCTACGACCGCATGGTCTTCGACATCAAGGGCGCGACGGCCGCCGACAAGGCGTTCGTCTGGGCCGGTTACGTCGACGCCATGTACCAGAACGGCTCCGGTGACCCGATCCCGGTCAACGGCGGCGCGATCCTGGAGATCCACGTGGGCGCGGCCAGCTACTCGCAGAGCGGGGGTACGACGTACCCCGGCAAGGTCGGCCAGCAACTCCCGGGGGTGGACGTCTCGGGTTACAAGACCTTCCAGGACACCCGCTTCGGCAGCAGCTTCGAGGGCGAGACCCAGATCGGGGTGGGAGTGCGGGCGCGGCTGCCGTTCCGCGTCTCCCAGTCGGAAGGCAAGGTGATCGTGGACGTGGCCCACTCCTGGAACTCCGCGAGCTGAGCCCGCACACCGTGACGGCCCGCGGCGGCGGGCCGTCACGGCCGGGCATCGGTTCCGGGGCCGGGCCCTTTTCCGTACGTGTCAGTGCACGTCGGCCATGAGCGCCACGACCTTCTTGCGGTACATGAACACCGCGACACCGGCGAGCGCCGCCGCGGTCGCCTCCAGGGCGATGACGCCCGGACCGCTCAGGTCGACCCCGGCGATGGACAGCAGCCCCGTGACGCAGTCGCCGGCGGTGACGGCGAGGAACCACACGCCCATCATCTGGCTGGCGTACTTCGCGGGCGCCATCTTGGTCGTCACCGACAGGCCGACCGGCGAGACACACAGCTCGCCCATGGTCTGGATCATGTAGATCGACACCAGCCACAGCGGGCTGACCTTCGTCCCGTCCCCGGCCGCCTGCATCGGCAGCACGAAGACGAAGAACGACAGGCCGATCATGAACAGGCCGAAGGCGAACTTCAGCGTGGTGTTCGGCTCCCGGTCGCTCCGCGCGAGCCACAGCCACAGCCAGGCGAAGACCGGGGCCAGCGCCATGATCATCAACGGGTTCACCGACTGGAACCACGAGGACGGGAAGTGCAGCCCGAAGATCGTGTCCGCGGTCTTGGTGTCGGCGAAGGCGGCCATGGTGGAGCCGCCCTGGTCGTAGATCATCCAGAACACGGCCGCGGCGGCGAAGAACCAGATGTAGCCGCTGACCTTGGTCTGCTCGACCTCCGACAGCTCCTTGTCGCGCTTGATCCGCACCAGCACCCCGATCGGGATGATCAGGCCGAGCAGCGTGATCGGGACCAGCGCCCAGTTGAGCGTCCACTGACCGCTGAGCACCACGCCGGTGTAGAAGACGGCGGTGATGGCCGTCCAGAGCAGGCCCTTGCGCACCCAGGACCGGCGCTCCTCGGCCACCAGCGGCGTCGGCACGGTGCTGCTCTCGGGGCTGAGGTGGCGGGTGCCGATCAGGAACTGGACCAGGCCCAGCGCCATGCCGAGCGCGGCGAGCGCGAAGCCCAGGTGCCAGTTGTACGACTGGCCGACGGTGCCGATCACCAGCGGGGCGGCGAAGGCGCCGAGGTTGATGCCGATGTAGAAGATGGTGAAGCCGCCGTCGCGGCGCGGGTCCTGCGGTCCGTCGTACAGCTGGCCGACCATCGTGGAGATGTTGGCCTTGATCAGACCGGAGCCGAGCGCGACCAGCGCGAGGCCGACGAAGAAGGTCGGCTCACCGGGGACGGAGAGCGCGAGATGCCCGGCCATCACGATCCCGGACGCCACCACGACCGTCTTCCGCGGGCCCCAGACCCGGTCGCCGAACCAGCCGCCCGGCATGGCCAGCAGATAGACCATGGCCAGGTAGACCGAGTAGATGGCCACCGCGTTGCCCTCGGTCATGCCGAGGCCGCCGCCCTGACCGCCGTCCTTGGCGTCCGGGCCGCCGGAGATCAGATAGACGACGAGGAGCGCTCTCATGCCGTAGAAGCTGAAGCGCTCCCACATTTCGATCATGAAGAGCGTGGCGAGGCCGCGCGGGTGGCCGAAGAAGGTCTTGCCACCGCTGGCAGGAGAATCCTGCGCGGTCGCGCCCTTCGACATGCTGGACGCCATGTGGGGGTTCCTTACAAGGACTCAGGGGTGCACTGCCGCGCGTCAACACGCGTAGAAGCGCCCGTGGGGGTGGCTGAGCGCCGGGCGGCTCGCTGGTCGTTGCCGGCTCCGTCCGTTCCGCTGACTCCCGATGTCCGGACCCGGGCATGAGAGAGACCTTCGGCGCGTCGAACCCACCAAAGGTCCCGGAGGAGTGCTACAGACGTTGTTTCACCATACGACACGCACTTGACACTCTCGGGTGAGACATAGATCACGAACGGGTGTGCAACCGGTCGTGCTCCCCGCGTCCCCACCTGCGCGCCCCGTGCGTGAACCCCGGCGGACTACCATCACCTCATGACCCGAGTTTTGCTCGCCGAGGATGACGCATCGATCTCGGAACCCCTGGCTCGCGCCCTGCGCCGTGAGGGGTACGAGGTGGAGGTGCGGGAGGACGGACCCACCGCGCTCGACGCCGGTCTGCAAGGAGGCGTCGATCTGCTCGTCCTCGACCTCGGGCTGCCCGGGATGGACGGACTGGAGGTCTGTCGCCGGCTGCGCACCGAGGGCCATGGCTTCCCGGTGCTGGTGCTCACCGCACGCGCCGACGAGGTGGACACCGTGGTCGGCCTGGACGCCGGTGCCGACGACTACGTCACCAAGCCCTTCCGCCTCGCCGAGCTGCTCGCCCGCGTCCGGGCCCTGCTGCGCCGCGGCGCCGTCGAGACCCAGGCCCAGGCGCCCGCCACCCACGGGGTCCGCATCGACGTCGAGTCGCACCGCGCGTGGATGGGCGAGGAGGAGCTCCAGCTGACCGCGAAGGAGTTCGACCTGCTGCGGGTCCTGGTGCGCGACGCAGGTCGGGTCGTCACCCGCGACCAGTTGATGCGCGAGGTGTGGGACACCACCTGGTGGTCCTCCACCAAGACGCTCGACATGCACATCTCCTGGCTCCGCAAGAAGCTCGGGGACGACGCCGGCAACCCCCGCTACATCGCCACCGTCCGGGGTGTCGGCTTCAGGTTCGAGAAAAGCTGACGGGGGCTGACACGGTAGGACCATGCGCCGTCGCTTGATCAACTCCACGCTCGCCGTGGTGCTCGTCGTCATCGCCGTCTTCGGCGTCTCGCTGGTCATCGTCGAGACCCGGACCATCGAGAACAGCGCCCAGGAGAGCGTCAGCTCGGACGCGGTGCGGCTCGTCAGCATCGTGGACAGCAGGCTGCTCGGCGGCGAGGGCGTCACCCACAAGGTGCTGCGCGAGCAGATCGAACCCGGGCGCTACGCCCTGATCACCATCCCGAACCACCCGGACGTCGAGATCGGCAAGCGTCCCGAAGGCAGCGTCATCTCCTCCGAGGAGCACGGCGAACAGGGCGAGACGGTACGGGTCGAGGCGTCCCGTACGACGGTGAGCCGGGAGATCGGCCGCACCATGCTGATCATCCTGGCGGTGGCGCTGCTCGCGGTCCTCGCTGCGGTCTTCCTCGCCGTACGGCAGGCGCACCGGCTCTCCGCGCCGCTCACCGACCTCGCCGAGACCGCCGAGCGGCTGGGCTCCGGCGACCCGCGGCCGCGCCACCGCCGCTACGGGGTGCCCGAACTGGACCGGGTCGCCGACGTCCTGGACGCGAGCGCCGAACGCATCGCCCGGATGCTCACCGCCGAGCGGCGGCTCGCGGCCGACGCCTCGCACCAGCTGCGGACGCCGCTGACCGCGCTGTCCATGCGGCTGGAGGAGATCACGCTCACCGACGACCCGGAGACCGTCAAGGAGGAGGCGTCGATCGCGCTGGGCCAGGTCGAGCGGCTCACCGACGTCGTCCAGCGGCTGCTGACGAACTCGCGCGACCCGCGCAGCGGCTCCGCCGTCGCCTTCGACCTGGACGAGGTCGTCAAGCAGCAGATCGAGGAGTGGCGCCCGGCCTCCCGCAGCGAGGGGCGCGCCATCGTGCGCTCCGGCAAGAAGGGGCTGCGGGCGGTCGGCACCCCGGGCGCCGTCGCCCAGGTGCTCGCGACGCTCATCGAGAACTCGCTGATGCACGGCGACGGTACGGTCGCCCTGCGCACCCGGGTCACCGGCAACCAGGCGGTCGTCGAGGTCACCGACGAGGGCCCGGGCGTACCGCCCGATCTCGGCGCGCGGGTCTTCGAGCGGACGGTCAGCGGACGGAACTCCACCGGGCTCGGCCTCGCGGTCGCCCGCGATCTGGCGGAGGCGGACGGGGGACGGCTGGAGCTGCTCCAGCCCCATCCGCCGGTGTTCGCGCTGTTCCTGAGCCGCGTGGCGGACGACATCCGCCCGGCGTAGGGCCTTACTTGCGGACCGGCTGCATGTCGTTGCGGCGGGTGGTCCGGGCGGGCGGATTCTCCGCGAGTATCGCCTCCGCGCTCTCCACGGCCTCCCGTGCGGGCATCGCCCGGAACACCCAGGTCCGGTAGGACCAGAAGCGGAAGAGGGTGCCGATGCCGATGCCGAGGAACTTGAAGACGTTGCTCGCGAGCGAGCTGTCCCAGCCGAAGCCGTACGTCGCCGTGTAGAGCACCCCGTTCTCGATGATCAGGCCGATCGCGCTGAACAGCAGGAACAGGCTGAGCTCCTTGGTGCGCCCCTGCTTGTCCCGGTCGCGGTAGGTGAAGTACCGGTATCCCAGGTAGTTGAAGCAGGTCGCCACCACCGTCGCCACGATGCTGGCCCGCACCACCGGAAGCTCGGTGACGCTGCGGACCAGATTGAAGACGGCGAGGTTGACGAAGACGCCGGCACCGCCGACCACCCCGAACTTCGCGATCTCCCGGGCGAGCCGCCCCACCTGGGTGCTCAGCCCGCCGAGCATGCGTCGTTCACTCATGGTGATCGTTCAGCCCCGTTTCGTCAGCATCGACAACATCTCCCCATGCTAACCAGCGCCGGGGACACTCGCCCGGAGGCCGCGAACACAAGTCCGGTCTGCCTATCTGGAGGATCATCCAAGTGCAGGTCAGGGGCGGTGGTGGCGAGAAGTTACCCTTGGAGGGTGACATTTCCGGTAGTCGGCATGGTCGGCGGCGGCCAGCTCGCCCGCATGACCCACGAGGCGGGCATCCCCCTCGGCATCAGGTTCAAGCTGCTCAGTGACACCCCCCAGGACTCGGCGGCCCAAGTCGTCAGCGATGTCGTCATCGGCGACTACCGCGACCTGGAGACGCTTCGTGCGTTCGCACAAGGTTGTGATGTGGTCACGTTCGACCACGAGCACGTCCCGGCTGAGCATCTGCGCGCGCTGGAGGCGGACGGCGTCGTCATCCGCCCCGGCATCGAGGCCCTGCTGCACGCCCAGGACAAGGGCGTGATGCGGGAGCGGCTGTACGAGGCCGGGGTGCCGTGCCCCCGCCACCGCATCGTCGCCGACCCGGAGGACGTGGCGCGCTTCGCGGAAGAGGGCGACGGCTTCCCCGTCGTCCTCAAGACCGTGCGCGGCGGCTACGACGGCAAGGGCGTGTGGGTCGTCCGCAGCGTGGAGGACGCCGCCGACCCGTTCCGGGCCGGGGTCCCCGTCCTCGCCGAGGAGCTGGTCGACTTCGCGCGTGAGCTGGCCGCCAACGTCGTGCGCTCCCCGCACGGACAGGCCGTCGCCTACCCCGTCGTGGAGTCGATACAGGTCAACGGTGTCTGCGACACCGTCATCGCCCCCGCCCCCGGTCTCTCCGAGGCGCTCTCCGCCCAGGCCCAGGAGCTGGCGCTGAAGATCGCGGCGGAGCTGGGCGTGGTCGGCCACCTCGCCGTCGAACTGTTCGAGACCAAGGACGGCCGCATCCTCGTCAACGAGCTGGCGATGCGCCCCCACAACTCCGGCCACTGGACCCAGGACGGCGCCGTCACCTCCCAGTTCGCCAACCATGTGCGCGCGGTCCTCGACCTGCCGCTCGGCGCGCCGAACACCCGGGCGAAGTGGACCGTGATGACCAACGTCCTCGGCGGCGACTACCCCGACATGTACGCGGCCTACCTCCACTGCATGGCCCGCGACCCCGGGCTGAAGATCCACATGTACGGCAAGGGCGTGAAGCCCGGCCGCAAGGTCGGCCACGTCAACACCTACGGCGACGACCTGGCCGACGTCCGCGAGCGCGGCCGTCACGCCGCCGACTACCTCCGAGGGACCATCACCGAATGAGCGCTCCTGTGCCCGCGATCGGCATCGTCATGGGCTCCGACTCCGACTGGCCGGTCATGGAAGAAGCCGCCAAGGCCCTCGACGAGTTCGAGATCCCGTACGAGGTGGACGTCGTCTCGGCGCACCGGATGCCGCGCGAGATGGTCGCGTACGGCGAGAACGCCGCCCCCCGCGGCCTCAAGGCCATCATCGCGGGCGCCGGCGGCGCCGCCCACCTGCCGGGCATGCTCGCCTCGGTGACCCCGCTGCCGGTGATCGGCGTGCCGGTGCCGCTCAAGTATCTGGACGGTATGGACTCGCTCCTGTCGATCGTCCAGATGCCGGCGGGCGTCCCCGTCGCCACGGTCTCCATCGGCGGCGCCCGCAATGCGGGCCTTCTCGCCGCCCGTATCCTCGCCGCGCATGACGCGGAGCTTCAGGGGCGGATGCGGGAGTTCCAGGACGAGCTGAACGAACAGGCCACGGAGAAGGGCAAGCGCCTCCGGGCCAAGGTGGACGGCCCCCCGTCCTTCGGCTTCGCCCACGGCTGACGGGTCCCCCCGCGCTATTTGTTCCCCACCCCGCCTCTTCCCGCAGTATCGATATGCGGCTCCGCCGCGTGGGAGGCTCTGCCCCAGCCCCCGCAACGGTGGCCGGGGCGGAGCCCCGGGTTCGGGGAGGGGCGGGGTGGGGAACAGGCCGCCACGAGGCGTTGCGGCGGGCCCGTGACTTCGGCGACCGCCCGTACGAAAATGCCCGGATGACCGATCACCTCGCGCACGCCCGCCACCTGCTGGCCGCAAACCCCGTCGTGGACGGCCACAACGACCTCCCCTGGGCCCTGCGCGAGCAGGTCCGCTACGACCTCGACCAACTGGACATCGCCACCGACCAACGGCAGCGCACCCACACCGACATCCCCCGCCTCCGCGAAGGCGGCGTCGGCGCCCAGTTCTGGTCGGTCTTCGTCCGCTCGGACTTCAGCGGGGACACGGCCGTCAGCGCCACCCTCGAACAGATCGACGTCGTACGCCGTTTGACCGAGCGATACCCGGACGACCTCCGGCTGTCGCTCACCGCCGACGACGTGGAGGCGGCCCGCGCCGAGGGCCGGATCGCGTCGCTGATGGGGGCCGAGGGCGGGCACAGCATCAACTGCTCCCTGGCGACCCTCCGCGCCCTGTACGACCTCGGGGTGCGCTACATGACGCTCACCCACAACGACAACATCCCCTGGGCGGACTCGGCGACGGACGAGCCGAGGGCGCACGGCCTGACCCGCTTCGGCGAGGAGGTCGTCCGCGAGATGAACCGCCTCGGGATGCTGGTCGACCTCTCCCACGTCTCGGCGGACACGATGCGCGACGCGCTCCGGGTGACCGAGGCGCCGGTCGTCTTCTCGCACTCCTCCGCCCGCGCGGTCTGCGACCATCCGCGCAACATCCCGGACGACGTCCTGGCCGCGCTCAAGGAGAACGGCGGGGTGGCGATGGCCACGTTCGTACCGAAGTTCGTGCTGCCGGAGGCGGTCGACTGGACGAAGGCGGCGGACGACAACATGCGTGCGCACGGGCTGCATCCGCTGGAGCTGACGGAGGCCGCGAAGAAGGTGCAGCGCGCCTTCGAGGAGGCCCATCCGCGGCCGACGGCAACGGCGGCCACCGTCGCCGACCATCTCGACCACATGCGCGAGGTGGCGGGGGTCGACCACATCGGCATCGGCGGCGACTTCGACGGCACCGCGTTCACCCCGTCCGGCCTGGACGACGTCGCCGGTTACCCGAACCTCATCGCGGAGCTGCTCGACCGCCGCTGGTCCGAGGCCGAACTCGCCAAGCTGACCTGGCAGAACGCCGTCCGGGTGCTGCGTGAGGCGGAGGCCGTGGCGCGCGGGCTGCGCGCGGTCCGGGGGCCGTCCATCGCGACCATCGACCAGCTGGACGGCGCCCCCGACGCCTGACCCACGCGGGTCACCACCCGCCCCCGCATGAGCCACCAACGCCCCCTTTACCGGGGCTTGGTGGCTTTGCGATGTGTTGATGCATCGTTCACGTAATTCGCCTCTTCCCCGTCGCCGGCGGAGCGAGAGAGTCATCAGCGGTCTGACGATCTCTCATGCACAGAAACGGGAAAGAGGCGTTATGCCCGACTTCACCCGCCGTAGACTCCTTGGTGCCGCCGCCGGCTCGCTCGGTGCGGGCGCGGCCATGACGCTGCTGCCGCCGAGCGTGCAGCAGGCGATAGCCGCCGGGCCGCCGCAGGGCGGCTCGCTCGACGACATCGAGCACGTCGTCCTGCTGATGCAGGAAAACCGCTCGTTCGACCACTACTTCGGCACCCTCAAGGGAGTGCGCGGGTTCGCCGACCCGGACGCCCTGACCCTCTCCACCGGCAAGTCGGTCTTCCACCAGCCGGACGAGGTGAACCCGGACGGCTACCTCCTCCCGTTCCGCCTGGACACCCGCTCCACCAGCGCCCAGGCCATCCCCTCCACCAGCCACGCCTGGTCGGTGCAGCACGAGGCGTGGAACGGCGGCGCCATGGACAAGTGGCTCCCGGCCCACCGCAAGGCCGACGGCGAGAATGGGCCGTACGTCATGGGCTACCACACCCGTGAGGACATCCCGTTCCAGTTCGCGCTGGCCGAGGCGTTCACCGTCTGCGACAACTACTTCTGCTCGGTCTTCGGCCCCACCTGGCCCAACCGGCTGTACTGGATGACGGGCACCATCGACCCGGCCGGGGTCAAGGGCGGCCCGGTCCTGGAGAACAAGGCGCCCAAGCCGTACCGCTGGACGACGTACGCCGAGCGCCTCCAGAAGGCGGGCGTCAGCTGGAAGGTCTACCAGGAGGAGGACAACTACGGCTGCAACCTCCTGGAGGAGTTCCAGCAGTTCCAGGACGCCAGGCCGGGCGATCCGCTGTACGACCGCGGCATGGTGCACAGCCCCGCCGGGACGTTCGAGGGGGACGCCCGCAACGACCGGCTGCCGACCGTCTCCTGGATCATCCCGACCGCCGAGGTCTCCGAGCACCCGGACTACCTCCCGGCGGCCGGTGCCGACTACGTGGCGTCCAAGATCGAGGCCATCGCGTCCAACCCGGACGTATGGCGCAAGACCGTCTTCATCCTCAACTACGACGAGAACGACGGCCTGTTCGACCACGTACCGCCGCCCACCCCGAAGGCCGGGACCGTGGACGAGTTCGTGGGCGGCCTGCCCATCGGCGGCGGCTTCCGGGTGCCCTGCCTCATCGTCTCGCCGTGGACGGTGGGCGGCTGGGCCGCGGGCCAGGCGTTCGACCACACCTCGGTGCTCCAGTTCCTGGAGCGGCTGACGGGGGTCAAGGAGCCCAACATCAGCGAGTGGCGCCGCCGTACGTTCGGCGACCTCACCTCGGCCTTCGGCTTCGGCAACGCCGCGCCCGAGCCGCCGAAGCTGCCGGATGACACCGCCGAGCAGCTGGAGAAGGCCAAGGAGGACGTCGAGAACCTCCCCAAGCCCACCCTCCCGGGCGCCGACCAGAAGCCCCCGAAGCAGGAGAAGGGCCGCCGCCCCCGCCGCTGAACCGTTTCGCGTACGGACTCGCGTACGGACCCGCGTACCGACTTGCGTACGTACGCCGCCCCCGCCGGACGTCACCCGGCGGGGGCGGCGGGGCGCTCAGGGGCGGATCAGGCAGAAGGGGTGCCCCGCGGGGTCGGCGAAGACGCGGAAGTCCCGCTTCCCGCCGTCGTCGTCGAGGTCCAGCGCCTTCGCCCCCAGCGCCAGCACCTGCTCCTGCGCCTCCGCCATGTCGGTCACGTCCAGGTCGAGGTGCAGCTGCTGCGACTCCTTCGCCGACGGCCAGCTCGGCGCGACGTAGCCGGGCGCCTCCTGGAAGGCCAGCCGCGCCCCGCCGGGCAGGAAGAGATCGACCCACTCCTTGCCCTCGTTCTTGATCTCACCGCCCAGTACCTGCTGGTAGAAGCGGGCGAGCGCGGTGGGGTCGGGGCAGTCGACGGCGATGACGTTCAGTTTGGCAAAGGCCATGGCTCCTCCTCGAGTCCCGGCCCGGGTTACCGCCCCGGGACCCGACAAACCGGGCAGGGCTCACGCCATGGGGCGGCCCAGGGCGCGGTAGGTCCAGCCCGCGTCGCGCCAGTAGTCGGGGTCGAGGGCGTTACGGCCGTCCAGGATGCGGCGCTCGGCGACCATCTCGCCCAGGCCCACCGGGTCCAGCTCGCGGAACTCCCGCCACTCGGTCAGGTGCAGCACCGCATGGGCGCCCCGGACCGCCTCCAGGGCGCTCGGGGCGTAGGCGAGGGTCGGGAAGAGGGCGCGGGCGTTGTCCATGCCCTTGGGGTCGAAGACGGTCACCTGGGCGCCCTGGAGCTGTATCTGCCCGGCCACGTTGAGCGCGGGGGAGTCCCGTACGTCGTCGGAGTCCGGCTTGAACGTGGCGCCCAGCACCGCCACCCGCTTGCCGAGGAAGCCGCCGCCGACCGCCTCGCGGGCCAGCTCGACCATATGGCCGCGGCGCCGCATGTTGATCGAGTCGACCTCGCGGAGGAAGGTCAGGGCCTGGTCGGCGCCCAGCTCACCGGCGCGGGCCATGAAGGCGCGGATGTCCTTGGGCAGGCAGCCGCCGCCGAAGCCGATCCCGGCCCGCAGGAATTTCTTGCCGATCCGCTCGTCGTAGCCGATGGCCTCGGCGAGCTTGACCACATCGCCGCCCGCCGCCTCGCAGACCTCGGCCATGGCGTTGATGAACGAGATCTTCGTGGCGAGGAAGGAGTTCGCCGAGGTCTTCACCAGCTCGGCGGTCGGGAAGTCGGTCACCACGAACGGCGACCCCTCCGCGATCGGCGTCGCGTACACATCCCGCAGCACCTTCTCGGACCGGTCACTGGTGACCCCGACCACGATCCGGTCCGGGTGCAGCGTGTCCTCGACGGCGAAGCCCTCGCGCAGGAACTCCGGGTTCCACGCCAGCTCGGCGTCCGCACCGGCGGGGGCCAGCTCGGCGAGCCGCGCCGCGAGCCGGTCCGCGCTGCCGACCGGGACGGTGGACTTGCCGACGACCAGCGCCGGGCGGTGGAGATGCGGGGCGAGCGATTCCACGGCGTTGTCGACGTAACGCATGTCACACGCGTACTCGCCGTGCTTCTGCGGGGTGTTCACGCAGATGAAGTGGACGTCACCGAACTGCCCGGCCTCCTCGTAGGAGCTGGTGAAGCGCAGCCGCCCGGTCGCGCCCGGGGCGCCCGCCACATGCCGCTTCAGCAGATCTTCCAGACCTGGTTCGTACATGGGCACCCGGCCCTCCGAGAGCATCGCGATCTTCTCGGGCACGATGTCCAGGCCCAGCACCTCGAAGCCCAGCTCGGCCATGGCCGCGGCGTGGGTCGCGCCCAGGTAGCCGGTGCCGATCACGGTGATCTTGAGGGCCATGCGGTGCTCCAGAAGCGTCGGTCTCAGATGCGCTGCCTGAGCATAGTCGTCGCCCCCGACAGCGCTCAGCGGCATCTTGTCGGGAAGCTCACGTACAGGGCACGTATACGGGGAGGGGCGGCGGCCCTAGAATTCAGTTACTTAACGGTAGTTAGCACAGTAGGCAGCACCACAGGGGAGTGAGAAGACCTTGGCGTCCTCGGGAAACGCAGACTTCGACCTGTACCGGCCGTCGGAGGAGCACGACATGCTCCGCGATTCGGTCCGCTCGCTCGCCGAGGCGAAAATAGCCCCCTTCGCGGCCGAGGTCGACGAGGAGGCCCGCTTCCCCCAGGAAGCGCTGGACTCCCTGGTGGCCAGTGATCTGCACGCGGTGCACGTGCCCGAGTCGTACGGCGGCGCCGGTGCCGACGCGCTCGCGACCGTGATCGTCATCGAGGAGGTCGCCCGGGTGTGCGCCTCCTCCTCCCTGATCCCCGCGGTCAACAAGCTGGGCTCGCTGCCGGTCATCCTGTCCGGCTCCGAGGAGCTGAAGAAGAAGTACCTGGGCCCGCTCGCCAAGGGCGACGCGATGTTCTCGTACTGTCTCTCCGAGCCCGACGCGGGCTCGGACGCGGCCGGTATGAAGACCAAGGCGGTCCGCGACGGCGACTTCTACGTACTCAACGGCGTCAAGCGCTGGATCACCAACGCCGGGGTCTCCGACTACTACACGGTGATGGCCGTCACCGACCCCGAGAAGCGCTCCAAGGGCATCTCCGCCTTCGTCGTGGAGAAGGACGACGAGGGCGTGTCCTTCGGCGCTCCCGAGAAGAAGCTCGGCATCAAGGGCTCGCCGACGCGTGAGGTGTATCTCGACAACGTCCGCATCCCCGCCGACCGCATGATCGGCGCCGAGGGCACCGGCTTCGCCACCGCCATGAAGACCCTCGACCACACCCGCATCACCATCGCCGCCCAGGCCCTCGGCATCGCCCAGGGCGCCCTGGACTACGCCAAGGGCTATGTCCAGGAGCGCAAGCAGTTCGGCAAGCCGATCGCCGACTTCCAGGGCATCCAGTTCATGCTCGCCGACATGGCCATGAAGATCACGGCCGCGCGCGCCCTCACCTACCAGGCCGCCGCTGCCTCCGAGCGCGTCGACGCCGACCTCACCTTCCAGGGCGCCGCCGCCAAGTGCTTCGCCTCGGACGTGGCGATGGAGGTCACCACGGACGCCGTCCAGCTCCTCGGCGGCTACGGCTACACCCGTGACTACCCGGTCGAGCGCATGATGCGCGACGCCAAAATTACCCAGATTTATGAAGGAACGAACCAGGTCCAGCGCGTCGTCATGGCGCGCAACCTGCCGTAGTCCGCATCACGGAGGGCGGGGGCGTCGTACGCGGCGCCCCCGCCCTCCGTCATGTCCGCCGGTCAGTGGCGGGGACGCCAGACCGAGAAGTCCGCAAGGCGGAAGTGGCTTGCCACGGTGCGGAAGCCGAACCAGCCGCTGGTGTACGGCTCGGGGTCCCGGTAATCGCAGAGCAGCTCGCCGTTGCTCCAGTACTGGACGGTCCGCCCGGCGGACACCAGTCGCACCCGGTGCGGGGCGTTCGGCGTGAGCAGCGGTTCGGTGAGGTCGAAGAGCAGCGGGCGGTTGCCCGCCTCGCCGACGTAGCGGCGCATGCGGGTGGTGGTGTTGAGGTTGGCCCCGTAGCCGACGTAGTAGGTCTTCAGCAGGTCGTAGTCGGCGAAGGTGCCGCTGCGCGGCGTGGCGAAGAGGTCGCCGGGGGAGCGGACGTCGCGGGCGTTCCAGAAGGCGTTGAGGTCGGTCACATGGTCGTTGGGGCCGCCCGCCGCGACCGGGGTGGCCGTGTACTCGATCACGTAAGGACCGGTCAGCTCGCGGGTGAACCAGACCGTGGCGCCGCCCGGTACGTCGACGTCCAGCACCCCGTGCCGGGCCCGCACCGTCCCGCCGCTCTCCAGCTCGGCGGTCCACTGGCGGGTGCCGTGGCGGAAGTCGTCGTGGGCGATCCGGGTCCAGCCCCGGTGGCGGGCCGCGGCGAGGGCGGTCGGGGCCACGGCGGTCGCGGCGGCCGTCGCGGCGGCGAGCGTGATCAGGCGTCTGCGGGAACGGTGGTACGTCATCGCGGTGCGGTTCCTTCCGGGAGGGTTGAACCGTTTCAATGCGTAGCGCGGGACGAACCTAACAGACGACCGCCGCCGGGCGCTCGGCCCGGCGGCGGTCGTCTCTGCGTCTCCGCGTCTTTACATCTGCTCGGTCAGTTGCTGGAGACCGTGACCTTCTCGTCGTTCTTCAGCTCGCTCACCAGCTGCTTGACCTTGGGCATGTCCCACTGGATCGCGCTGCCCTTGGGAGTGGACAGGCCGGGGTTGGAGACGGGCATGTTCATCTGCTTGCCCTCGCCGCCGGAGACGCTCTTCATCGCGAAGAACATGTCCTTCAGGTCCCACAGGCTCATGTCCTTGTCGACGATCAGGCTGTCCAGGCCGGCGCCCATCATCGGGTAGAGCTTGAAGGGGTTCATGACCGTGCCCGGCGAGGCCGCCTTGTTGGCCAGCGCGGACAGGAACTTCTGCTGGTTCTTGGTGCGGTCCAGATCGCCGCCCGCGAGGCCGTAGCGCTGCCGGACGAAGCCGAGCGCCTGCTGACCGTCGAGGGTCTGCTTGCCCTTCTTGAGGTCGTTGCCGGACTTCTTGTCCTTCATGTCCTGCGGGATGTCGATCTCGACCCCGCCGACCCCGTCGACGATCTTGGCGAAGCCGTCGAAGCCGATCTCCGCGTAGTGGTCGATCTTCAGGCCGGTGTTGTACTCGATGGTCCGCGCGAGCAGCTGCGGGCCCTCCGAGGAGTACGACGCGTTCAGCTTGTTCTGGCTCGCCGGGATCCGGTTGCCGGACGACGAGCCGGTGAAGGCCGGGATGGTGACCCAGGAGTCACGCGGGAGGCTGACCATGGTGTTCCCGTTCTCACCGACGTGGAGCAGGATCATGGAGTCGGTCCGGCGGCCCTCGGCGGAGCCGGTGTGCAGCTTCTTCTTGTCCTCCGCGGACATGCCCTCGCGGCTGTCCGAACCGACGATCAGGTAGTTGGTGCCCTTGCCGCCGGTCGGCCGGTCCTCGACCTTGCTGAGGTCGACCTCGCGCTTGAGCTTGCCGTCGGCCCAGAAGTACGTACCGATACCGACCGCGAGCAGCAGCACCACCAGGGTGACCAGGCCGACGGTTATCCGGCGCTTCCAGTTCACGGGTCCTCCCGCCCGGCCCCCACGGCCGCGACGCCCACCACCACCGCCGCCAGGACCACCGGGGCCACGGCCGCCGCCGTAGACCTGGCCGGTGTTGTACCCGTCGCCGCCCTGGCCGCCGTAGTCGTCATAGCTCGGGGAGGGCCGCGGGACGTTCCCCCGCGGCGAGAGCTCCGGGGGCAGCGGCGGCTCGGCGGGCTGCTGCCCGCCGCCGCCCGGCGCCGCCCGCCGTACCTGCGGCATGGAGCGGGCCCCCTCTGGCTGGGGGCTACCGCTGCCGCGTCCGTACCGGTCGTTGCGGTCACCGGTCCAACCCTGGGGCCATTCGCTCATGCATGGCAGTGTGCCTGGTCGGCCCCGCTGTCATACAGGGCGGGTGCCGGATCGGGGCATGGCTGTTGCAGAGCTGATAAGAAGCTGGTCCGCATATGGTGGACGGCATGACCAAACAGGCCCAGGGCGTGGATGTGGACCTTCCGGGCAAGCCCACGTCCGCCTCCCGCACCACGCTGTCGCACATCATGACCGGCAGCGACACCAACCTCCTCGGCACGGTCCACGGCGGCGTGATCATGAAGCTCGTGGACGACGCCGCCGGGGCCGTCGCCGGACGGCACTCCGAGGGCCCCGCGGTCACCGCCTCGATGGACGAGATGGCCTTCCTGGAACCGGTCCGCGTCGGCGACCTCGTCCATGTGAAGGCCCAGGTCAACTGGACCGGACGGTCCTCCATGGAGGTCGGCGTACGGGTCCTGGCCGAGCGCTGGAACGAATCGACCCCCGCCACCCAGGTCGGCAGCGCCTACCTGGTCTTCGCCGCGGTCGACGCCGACGGCAAGCCCCGCACCGTCCCCCCGGTCATCCCGGAGACCGAACGCGACAAGCGGCGCTACCAGGAGGCCGAGATCCGCCGCACCCACCGGCTGGCCCGCCGCCGTGCGATCAAGGAGCTGCGCGCCCGGCGCGCCGCGGAGGGCCCCGAGGAGCTGTAAGGCGCCGGTCAGAGGGTGTCGATCAGCGCCAGGTCCGGCGGGACCAGGGTGGTCGACAGCATCAGGGCGCGGATCAGGTGGTCGTTGAGCGCGTTGCCGACCGGTTCGCCGACCTCCTCGCGGGTCAGCCAGGGCACGCCGTCGCGGGACAGGGTCATGCGGACCCGGTTGACCAGGTGCTCGACGCGCTTCTCGCGCCAGCCCGCCGCGGGGCGCAGCTCGGCGAGCTGTTCGGCGGTCTGCTTCCAGGTGAGCGGCTGGGGCCGCGGTTCGTGGCGGAGGTAGCGCTGGCCGAGGACGACGAGGGCGAGCTTCTCCTCCTCGGTGAGCACCCACACCCGGGGCGGGCGGGTGACGTCGCCGGGGCGGGGTACGGGCGGCTCGTCCTCGGGGCCGGTGACGAACAGTTCCAGCAGGTGTTCGCGGTCGCCCGAGCCGCGGACGAACAGCGGGGTGTAGCCGGTGGCCAGGGGGAGTGGTTCCTCGCCGGTGAACAGCAGCCGGGCCGGGAAGCGGAGGGGCAGCCGCCCTGTGCTGGTCACCCACCAGCGGCCGTCGCGGTGGGTCAGCCTGCCGTGCCGGCGGCTGACCTGGGCATCGTCCTCGCCCAGGCACACATGCACCTCGGGCCGGTTGCGGCCGAAGA
>NZ_GG657754.1:6272556-6281466 GCF_000158915.1 Streptomyces himastatinicus ATCC 53653
GACGCCGCGTCGAGCAGCGCGCAGGGGTCGGCCGTCCGGGTCGTCGCCGATGGTGCCGGCCTGCCCGACGGCCGGGCGCTTCGCGTCGCCGCTTCCCCGGTCACCCGGCGCCCCGCCGGACTCGTCGGAGGAGCCGCTCGCCCACGGGCCGAAGAGGACCAGCCCGGTCGCCAGGGCCGCCGCGGTGACCAGCGCGGTCGCGGTGATCACCACGCCGCGGCTCGGGCGGCGCCAGATCCCGGAGCCCGAGGGCGGCACCAGCCGCAGGGTGTGGAGCGTGCGGTGCAGCGCATGCGATTCCGCCGCGGGGGCGGCCGGGGCTCCGGGGGTGGCCTGCCGCAGCAGCCGCAGCGCCTTGGGCGCGGCCGGGCGCTGCTTCGGCTCGACCTCCAGCAGCGCGGCGAGCGGTTCGCCGAGCGGCCCGGCCCGGTGCGGGGTCTCGATGGCCCCGTCGATGGCCCGCGCCACGTACGCCATGGGGTGCGCGGCCTCGCCGTACGGGGACTGTCCCTCGACCGCAGCGAACAGCGACGCGCCCAGGGAGAAGATGTCGGACTTACGGTCGGCCGAGGCGCCCCTGGCCACCTCGGGCGGCAGATACGGCGGTTTGCCCTGCACCCCGCCGGTCCTGGTCAGGGTGACCTCGCTCCACAGCGCCCGGGAGATGCCGAAGTCGGTCAGCTTCGCGACCCCGTCCCCGGCGACCAGGATGTTCTCCGGGGTGACATCGCCGTGCACCACGCCCTCGGCATGGGACTTCGCGAGGGCGGCCGCGATCTGGCAGCCGATGGAGCCCGCCTCCTCCGGGGAGAGCGGACCGCGCTCCTCCACCAGGTCAGCGAGGCTGCCGCCGGAGACGCACTCCATGACGATCCAGCACATCTCGCCGCCCTCAGTGAAGTCCTCGGCGAAGTCCTCGATGAAGTCGAAGACCGAGACGATGTTCGGATGGTGCAGCCGTGCCGCGTTGCGCGCCTCCTTCTTGAGCCGCTGCGCGGCGCGCTCGTCGTCCGGGCGGGCGCACTTGGCCGCGACCCGTCGGTCCAGCAGCTCGTCGTGGGCCCGCCAGACGATGCCCATCCCGCCTCTGCCGATGGGCTCCTGGAGGAGGTATCGGCCCGCGATCCTGTCCCCGGCTCCTGCCTTCACCCGTAACCCCCGTACCCTGCCTTGGTTCAGGGCACGGAGAGTACTTCAGTCGTCACGCAGCTGAACAGGGCTTCGCTAGGCGCACGCGACCTCGTCGCCGGTGACGGCGGCGATGCCGGGGCGGTCCCGGCGCGGGTCCTCGGTGCGTACCGGGTGCACGTCCTTGTAGTCCGCGCCGACCGTGACCTGCATCACCCCGCCCTGCCCCGGTACCGGCTTCAGCTGCGCCCCGGGCAGCGCGGCGGCCAGGGTGCGGACCGAGCGGTTCCAGACCGGGTCGTACGTGATGACCGTGCGCGCCAGGTCCTTGGTGGCGGCGTCGGCGGGGGAGCCGGTGGTGGCGAAGCCGGTGGCGTGCAGCGCCCGGTCCGCGCGGCGGGCGAGCCCGGCCGTCCCGGTGCCGTTCAGGACGTGGACCCGGACTTGCTGCGGGGCCACGTCGACCACGGTGGCCTTGGGCCGCGCGTGGTGCCTGGTCAGCGGCCGGTCCTGGCGGATGGCGTCGAACAGCAGGTCGGCCCTGGGCCGGTCCCAGTGCAGCGTGGAGCCGACGCCCTTGAGCGGCTTGCCCGGCAGGATCACCGGGACCGAGGCGAACTCGGAGGACGCCGGGGTGAGGCCGTTCATGGCCCGGCCGAGCGCCATCAGGTCCTCCGCGCCGAAGCCGCTGTCGGCGCGGACCGAGCCCAGCAGGGTGGTGGCGACGGCGTTGAACCGCACCGGGTTCAGCAGGATGCCGCCCGCCGTCGTCTGGTGGAGCACCGAGGCCAGGAAGCGCTGCTGGCGCTGGATCCGGCCGAGGTCGGAGGTGCCGTCGGTGTGGCGGGAGCGGACGTACTGGAGCGCCTGGCCGCCGTTCAGCACATGGCTGCCGGACGGCAGGTCGAGGCCGGTGTGGTCGTCCTTGAGCCGCCTCGCCGTGCACACCTTCACCCCGCCGACCACGTCGACGGTCTTCATGAAGCTGGTGAAGTCGACCTCCAGATAGTGGTCGATGTGCACCCCGGTGGCGTGCTCGACGGTGCGCACGGTCAGGCTGGGCCCGCCCTCGGCGTAGGCCGCGTTGAGCCGCTGCGGATGGGCGCTGTGGGGCTTCCCGGTGCGGTCGGTGTACGCGGGGATCATGGCGTACGAGTCGCGCGGCAGGCTGACCACCGAGGCCCGGCGGCGGTCCGCCGACAGATGGACCAGGATGATCGTGTCGGTGCAGTGGCAGGGCGCCCCGCCGAGCCGGTACAGCACCTTCTCCTGCGGGGTGATCCGGTCCCGGCCGTCGGTGCCGACCACCAGGAAGTTGACGCCGCCGCCCGCGCTCCTCGGCCGGTTGTCCAGGCCGCCGAAGGCGTCCACCCGGTGGATGCCGGATTCCAGCTCCCGGACCAGCAGATGCCCGATCGCGCTGACGGCCAGCACCAGGCACGCGACGAACAGGGCGATCCGCAGCCCCCAGCGGCGACGGCGGCGGCCGGGGCGGGACCGGGGGCGGGGCGGGCGCGTCGATCGGGCCGGTGCACTCACCGAAGGAGACCTCCGTGAACGGGCCCGGGCGGGGCGCTGGCGGGTCGGAACCGCTGTCACGGTAGGGCCATACGATGAGCGACCCGGCGCCCCACGCCGCCGGTAGCGCCCGCTCCACCCGGGCGGCGCGTTCCGGTGCCGCCATTCGCGGTACCGTGGGCCCGCTACTGAAGTCTCCCGGGGGCCCGGCCCCCGAAACCCCGAGGTGCCATGCCCCCGCGTCAGCTCCCGGCCGTCTCCGTGATCATGCCGGTGCTCAATGAGGAACGCCATCTGCGCAATGCCGTGCGGCACATCCTGGAGCAGGAGTACGACGGCGAGATGGAGGTGGTGATCGCGGTCGGCCCGTCCGCGGACCGCACCGAAGAGATCGCCGCCGAGCTGGCCGCCGAGGACCCGCGGGTGAACACCGTGCCCAACCCCACGGGCCGCACCCCGGCCGCGCTGAACGCCGCGATCAAGGCGTCCCGCCACCCCGTGGTGGTGCGGGTCGACGGGCATGGCATGCTCTCGCCGGACTACATCGCGACCGCCGTGCGGCTGCTGGAGGAGACCGGCGCGCAGAACGTCGGCGGCATCATGCACGCCGAGGGCGAGAACGACTGGGAGCGGGCCGTGGCCGCCGCCATGACCTCGAAGATCGGCGTCGGCAACGCGGCCTTCCACACCGGCGGTGAGGCGGCCCCCGCCGACACCGTCTACCTGGGCGTCTTCCGCCGCGAGGCGCTGGAGCAGCAGGGCGGCTACAACGAGGAATTCATCCGCGCCCAGGACTGGGAGCTGAACTTCCGGATCCGTGAGGCGGGCGGGCTGGTCTGGTTCTCGCCGGACCTGAAGGTCTCGTACCGGCCCCGGCCGAACGTGCGGGAGCTGGCCAAGCAGTACAAGAACTACGGGCGCTGGCGGCATGTCGTCGCCCGCTTCCACCAGGGCTCGATCAACGCGCGCTTCCTCGCCCCGCCGACCGCCGTGGTGGCCATCGCGGTGGGCGCCGTGGTGGGCGTGGCCGTCAGCCCGTGGGGCTTCGTGATCCCGGGCGGCTATCTGGCGGCCATCGTCGCGGGCTCGTTCCCGGCCGGGAAGGGGCTCCCGGTGGGGGCCCGGGTGCGGATCCCGCTGGCGCTCGCGACCATGCACATGTCGTGGGGCTGGGGCTTTCTGACCAGCCCCCGGGCGCTCGCCAAGAAGGTCATCGCCAGCCGCCGTCCGGCGGTCATGGCACAGGGCTAGGCACGTACGCCGCGTACACCGCGTACGCCACGTACACGACGAAGGGGCCGGACCAGGTGGTCCGGCCCCTTCTGCCGTACGTCCTTCAAGAAGGCTCTCTCAGAACGTGTAGTCCGGGTTGACCGACATGCACGCCTTCTTGTCCTCGCCGTTGAGGGCGTCGGCGCTCTCCGGCGTCTTGTCGTCGTCGGTCGCCCCGGCCTGCGGGTAGGCCGTGCCCGTGCGCCAGTCGTTGCCGACCACCACGGTCACGTCCTGCACCGACTTCGACGACTTCACCGCGCTCTTGGGTAGCCCCAGGGCCTTGGCCACGGCGAGCGCGTCGCCCTGCTCGGCCTCGCTCGGGTAGGACACGGTGGTGTCGGCCTGCGAGATGAGCACCGTGTTCGGGGCGGCCTTGGCGTAGCCGAGCCGGACCAGCTCGTTGGTGATCACGCGGGCCCGGCCCGTGACGGGCCCGTACACCATGGACGCGGTGCCGTTCTGCACGACGACCGGGACCTCGCCCTTGGGCGCGGTGGGCGCCGGGGTCTTGTCGGGCTTCTTCTTGTCCTTGCCGTCCAGCGCCGTGTCGTTGCGCAGCAGCGAGAAGGTCTGCTCGGCGTCGCCGGGCTTGGGCTCCACGAACTGCTCGTCCGCGCTGTACTGCCAGGGCATGGTGACCATGGTGGTGCGCTCGGTCGGCACCCGCTTCAGGTCGTTGCCCAGGTTGTAGAGCTTCTTGACGTCGCCGAGGCCGTGGTCGACGGTCAGCGCGTCGGTGGCCGCCTCCGCCAGGTCCATCAGCTTGCCCGGGTCGCTGAGCTTGGTGCCCTTCTTCAGCTGGCGGATCATCGAGCTCATGTACATGTGCTGGGCCTTGGCCCGGCCGATGTCGGTGTTGTCCTCGAAGCCGTAGCGCGTCCGCAGCCACTGGAGGGCCTGGACGCCCTTCACCGAGTGGGTGCCCTTGGTCAGCCGCAGCCCCGAGCCATGGCCCTTGCTGTCGTGCGAGTAGACGTTGGCCTTCACGCACACCGGGACGCCGCCGACGGCGTCCGCCATGGAGACCACCCCACCGAAGTCGATCATCATGAAGTGATCGATGTATATGCCGGTGAGTTCCTTCCAGGTGGCCACCGTGCAGCCCGGACCGCCGTGCTGGAGCGACTGGTTGATCGCCGCCCGGGTCTTCGGATAGACGCGCCCGTCGTCCGGGTCGGTGCACCGGGGGATGGTCACCCGGGTGTCGCGCGGGATGCTGACCACCGACATGTTGCTGCGGTCGGCCGACACGTGCACCAGCATCTGCACATCGGCCAGCGGCTTGCGGTCGGCGTCCTGCTTGGCGCCGCCGAGCCTCACGTTCTCCGCGGTGTTACGGCTGTCCGAGCCGATCAGCAGGATGTTCAGCGGGGTCTGGCCCGCCGCGTTGGGCTCGGGCTTGCCCAGCTTGCTGTCGCCCAGGTCGAGGGCTTCCTTCTTCAGGTTGCCGTTCAGGTGGTTGTAGTAGATATAGCCACCGGCTGCCGCGCCCAGTACCAGTACGGCGAGCACCAGCGCGCTCCACCGCACCACGCGTAACCCCCGGCCGCCACGCCGGGCCGCCGTGCGCCGGCCGCCACCGCGGCGCCCCGCGTCGCCTGACGCGGGGCCTTCCGCTCCGGGCGGACCGTCATCCTCACCGGTGCTGCGGGGTTCGGGCACGGCTTGTCGCCGGCCCTCCCCCCGCACACTGCTCTGCCGCATCGGGCCCCTCCCCGTACTTCCGTGCTCGTCCGGACCGATGGGCGAGGGCGCTCCGACGGCCGGGAGTGGTCACTTGGCGCAGACGTTCTTGTCGTCGGCCTCGACCTTCTGAATGTTCTTCGGTGCCTCGGTCGGAGCGGAGATGGGAGTGCCCGCGCCCTTGAAGTCCGCGCCGAGCGTCAGCGTCATCTCCGCCTTCGGGGCGGCGTCCTTCGTACCTTCCTTCATCGCGGACGCGGGCAAGCCCATGCTGTCGGCCAGCCGGCGAGCCTGGTCCGCCTGGTTGGGAGCGTACTCCAGAGTGGTCTTCTCCAGATCTGCCGGAGCGTTTCCGCCATTGCTGGTGAGCGGCATCCCCTCGATGTTCTGCATCCAGTCGAGGGTCTCCTGGGCGGCCCCCGTCTGCCCGCTGCCGTTCAGCACCTTGGCCCGGACCTCCGCCGCGTCGGCCTTCGGCCCCTTCAGCCGGGCCGCCTGCTTGTCCTTGGCCGCCTTCTCCTTCTTCTTCACCTCGGTCAGCGACACATCCTGCCGGACCATCTCGAACAGCGGCTCGGCCTTGGTCTTGTCGAGCAGCACCGTCGCGCCGTCGCTGTTGTCGTAGACCGGGATCGTCGTGAAGGTCATGTTCTTCAGGTCGACCTTGCCGAGCGCCTTCCCCAGCGAGACCAGCTTGTCGACGCTGCCGATGCCGGTGTCCACGGTGAGCGCCTTGGTGGCGGTGTTGGCCAGGCCCCACATCTTGCTGGGGCTGCTGAGCGTCCCGTTCCCCTTCATCTTGCGCATCATGGAGCTGAGGAACTGCTGCTGGAGCTTGATCCGGTCCAGGTCGCCGCCGAAGCCGACGCTGTGCCGGGTCCGGACGAACGCCAGCGCCTGCTCGCCCTTGATGTTGTGCTTGCCCGCCTTCAGGTTCAGGTGGGACTTGGGGTCGTTGATGTCCTTGGCGAGACAGACGTCGACCCCGCCGACCGCGGTGGACATCGACTTGACGGCGTTGAAGTCCGCCATCATGAAGTGGGTGATGTCCAGCCCGGTGATCTTCTCGGCCGTCTTCATGGTGCAGCCGGGGTCGCGCCCCTCCTGCCCGAGGCTGGTGTTGAAGCGCGCCTCCCGCTCGCCCGGGATGACCTTCTTCTTGCCGTCCTCCTGGATGGACGTGCAGTCCGGGATGTCCGTGATCATGTCGCGCGGAATGGACAGCACGGTCGCGTTGGTCCGGTCACCGGAGACATGCATGACAAGCGTGGTGTCGGCATGGCCGACGCTCCCCGCGTCACCGTAGCCCTCGTTGCCCTTGCCGTCGCGCCGGTCGGTGCCGATGAGCACGATGTTCATCGGCCCGTCGGTGACCGCGGCGTTGTTCTCGCCGATGTCCACCTTGTTGATGTTGCCGTTGAGGTGCTGGTAGACGAAGTACGCCGCGGCAGAGCCGCCCACCAGCAGGAAGGCCAGGGTGCCACTGCCCCAGTACAGCGCCTTCTTCGTCTTCGACTTCTTCGGCTTCGGCTTACGCCTGCTCGCGGGAGTCGCCGCCTTCTCCGGCTCCCGCTTGCCCGCCGCCCGCCTGCGCCCCCGCGACTCGGGCTCGGGGGCGCGGCGACGGCCCGTGGTTCTGGGGCCGCACTAGAGCTAGCACGCAAGTCCTTACCCGCAAGTCAGCTCACGTCTATGTTGCCGGTGTTCGAGTCGAACACCCCATATTCGCGGGGGTGAGTTTCCACGTCCCGCCCAGGCTTGGCGCGTCCACGGTCGCTGTGTCTCGTCGTGCACGCGGGCGCCTCCCCCTCAAGGCGCTCGGTCCGTCTTCATATACAGTGCGCGGTCACATCTCGGAGCGCACCGGATCGCTCACACTATCCGCCCGGATCCGCGTCAAGCGACGCCGGTGACAAATTCCACTTCCCTACAACTGGGCAATCTGCCCAATCCTTTCGAGATTCTTCACGAGTCCTGGCCTCGTCTTTACCGGCCTTTAGCCACAGACGTCGCGAGCCGCCGTGGTGCCTTGGTACGGAGAGCGCTCCACGCCCTTGGGATCCTCACCGCCCGTGGCCGTGACGGCTCGGGTCACCGACACCGGGCGATCCAGGCGGAGTTGCCGGAACAACCGGTCGGCATCGGGCTGGACGAGTTCATCACGGTTCTTGTTGTACGTATACGGCTGTCGCGGAATCGTAAGGAAACGGATCTTTTCCCGTGGGATGTCCCGCACCCCGCGCACCAGGGCGTACAGGTCCTTGAGGGTGTCCAGACCCGGATCCGTGGTCAGCGAGGAGGTCGCCGCACTGAGCACCGGATACAGCTTCGCCGGATTGAGCAGCACACCATTGCTCTGCACTTTCTTCACAAGGGAGCTGAGGAACTCCTGCTGCCGGGCGATGCGCTCGGTGTCGCTGCCGTTACCGATGGAGTAGCGGGCGCGGACGTAGCCGAGTGCCTTCTCCCCGTGCAGGACCTGACGGCCCGAGGGCAGTTGCAGATGTGCGTCATCGTCGTCGACCGGCTCGGTCAGGCACACTTCCACGCCGCCGACCGCGTTCACCAGCTTCTTGAAGCCGCTGAAGTCCACGATGACGTGGTGGTCCACCCGGATCCCGGTGAGCTTTTCGACGGTACGGATCGTGCAGGCCGCGCCGCCGAACTCGAACGCCCAGTTGAACTGGGCGAACCGGGCCGCCAGTCGGCCGCCGCCGTTCGGCCGGTCGCAGCCCGGGATGTCCACCATCAGGTCGCGCGGGATGGAGACGGCGGTGGCGCTCTTCCCCCCGGCCTGGAGGTGCAGCAGGATCGTGGTGTCCGAGCGCTGGGTGCCGGTGTCCCGGCCGTATTTGCCGTTCTCCTTGCCGCCCCGGTCGTCGGAGCCGATCACCAGGATGTTCTGCGCGTCGCGCACCACCGGCACGGGCCGCTCGGCCTCGTACTTCCGCAGCTCGTCGGCGGTCCGGGTGTCGGTGCGGATGTTGCGGTCGAGGCGTTCGTAGAACCACCACCCCGTCGCGGCGGCCGACAGCACCAGCATGGTCGCGCCCAGCGCGACCATGCGCAGCCAGCGGCGCCTCGGTCTCGGCGCCGGCTCCTCGCCGTCAGTCGTCACGTCCGCGTCCTCCCACCCCGCCTCTCGCCCGGCAGCGGACGGGAGCGGTCTCGCGTGCTGGGCCGATCATTGGGACAGACATACGAACCCCGCACATGGTTGTACGTATCCGTCGATCATCGCGCGGGGTGTACGCCGGGGCGCGCGGGCTCTCGGCCCGGCAGTCCGCCGGACGGGGGTCGGGCGGG
>NZ_GG657754.1:6282916-6293900 GCF_000158915.1 Streptomyces himastatinicus ATCC 53653
CCCGGTCACCCGGGTTCGCATCCCGGCCACGCGATCCCGCACGCCGGTCACCCGAGCCCGCACCCCACCGCCATCCCGCATGCCACCGGCGGCCCGCAGCCCGGTGGCGGTGTCACATCCCCCACCCCGCGGCCCGCCACCCCGACCCCGCGCCCGCGCCCGTCGAAGACCGCCCAACTCCCCACCGGCCAGGCCGGATCGAGTGCCGTCCGGCACACCGCGCCCCGGCCGCGCATCATCACCCGGGCCGGATGGGGCGCCAACGAGGGGATCCGCGAGAGCGGTTACGCCTACAGCAAGACGGTCAAAGCCGCCTTCATCCACCACACCGTGACGGGCAACAGCTACACCTGCGCCCAAGTTCCCTCCGTTTTGCGCAGTATCTACCGCTACCACGTCCAGAGCATGGGCTGGCGCGACTACGGCTACAACTTCACCATCGACAAGTGCGGAAACATCTACGAAGGCCGCGCAGGAGGCGTCACCAAAGCCGTACTCGGGGCGCACACCCTCGGCTTCAACCAGAACAGCATGGGCGTCGCCGTCCTCGGTACGTACACCACCAAGAAGCCCTCCGCCAAGGCCGTCAGAGCCATCGCCAAGCTCACCGCGTGGAAACTCGGCCTCTTCAACCGGAATCCACGCGGCACCACCCATCTGGTGTCCGGCGGCGGCAACAAGTACAAAAAGGGCGTCAATGTGAAGCTGCGCGTCATCTCCGGACACCGTGACGGCTTCGCCACCGAGTGCCCCGGACAGCGGCTGTACAGCAAGCTCAGCTCCGTACGCAGCACAGCCGCCCGGCTCCAGGGGCGCTGACGAGGCGCGGTCCTGGCTTCTGCATACACTGGCCGCCGACCACGGGGAGCCAGAGCAGGAAGCAGAGACTACGTGACCAAAGCGCCAGCAACGCCAGAAGCGATCCTCCTGGTCGGCGGCAAGGGAACGCGGCTGCGCCCGATGACGGTGCACACTCCCAAGCCGATGGTCCCGGCGGCCGGCGTGCCCTTCCTGACCCACCAACTCGCCCGCGCCCGCGCCGCCGGGGTCGAGCACATCGTGCTCGCCACGTCCTACCTGGCCGAGGTCTTCGAACCGTACTTCGGCGACGGCTCCTCCCTCGGACTGCACCTGGAGTACGTGACGGAGGAGGAGCCGCTCGGCACCGGCGGCGCGATCCGCAACGTCGCCTCCCGGCTGCGCTCGGGCCCCGACGACCCGGTGCTCATCTTCAACGGCGACATCCTCACCGGCCTCGACATCCGCGCCCTCGTCGACACCCACTGCCGGACCGGCGCCGACGTCTCCCTCCACCTCACCCGGGTCACCGACCCCCGCGCGTACGGGCTCGTGCCCACCGACGAGCAGGGCAGGGTCACCGCCTTCCTGGAGAAGCCGCAGACCCCCGAGGAGATCGTCACCGACCAGATCAACGCGGGCGCGTACGTCTTCAACCGTTCCGTGATCGACGCCATACCGGCCGACCGGCCCGTCTCCGTCGAACGCGAAACCTTCCCCGGTCTCCTCGCCGCGGGCGCCCACCTCCAGGGCATGGTCGACTCCACGTACTGGCTCGACCTCGGCACCCCGCAGGCGTTCGTCCGCGGCTCCGCCGACCTCGTCCTCGGCCGCGCCCCCTCGCCGGCCGTCCCGGGCCGCTGCGGCGACCGCCTCGTCCTGGAGACCGCCACCGTCGCGGGCGACGCCAAGCTCACCGGCGGCACCGTCATCGGGCCGCAGGCCCGGGTGGGCGCGGGCGCGCGCATCGACGGCAGCACGGTGCTGGAGGGCGCCGTCGTCGAGGAGGGCGCCGAGGTCCGCGACTCGCTGATCGGCGCGGGCGCCCGGGTCGGCGCCCGTACGGTGCTGCACGGTGCCGTGGTCGGCGACGGCGCGCTGGTGGGCCCGGACAACGAACTGCGCGACGGGGCGCGGGTGTGGTGCGGGGTGGACATCCCGCCGGGCGCGGTGCGGTTCTCCTCCGACCAGTAGGCCGTGGCCTACATCGCCCGGAAGTCCCGTACCGAGAAGCGCGGTGCGCGGCGGGGCATCGCCGCCCGGCCCGACAGCAGGATCAGCCGGGCCGCCCGGTGCCGCTGCCCGGCGTAGGGCGCGAGGAGTTCCAGCATCGCCGCGTCGTCCGTGCCGCGTTCACCGGTGAGCGCGTAGCCGACCATACGGGGCAGATGCAGATCCCCGACCGTGATCGCGTCCGGGGTGCCGTTGCTGCGCTGCAAGGTCTCCGCCGCCGTCCAGGGGCCGATGCCCGGGACGAGCTGGAGCCGCTGTGACGCGGCGTCGAGATCCATGGCCGCGGCCTCCTCCAGCCGCCGGGCGACCCGCACGGCCCGCAGGATCGTCGCCGAGCGCTTGCCGTCCACGCCCGCCCGGTGCCACTCCCACGACGGAATCAGCGCCCAGGTACGCGGATCGGGCATGACCCGCAGGCCCTCCATCGGCCCCGGCGCGGGCTCACCGTGCCGCTGGAGCAGCAACCGCCAGGCCCGGTACGCCTCGTCGCTGGTGACCTTCTGCTCCAGGATCGAGGGGATCAGCGACTCCAGCACCAGCCCGGTCCGGATCAGCCGCAGCCCGGGGTTCCGGCGGTGCGCCTCGTGGACGAGCCGGTGGCGTGGGGTGAACGCGGACGGATCGTCGTCGTCGCCGAGCAGCGCGGGCAGATGGTCGAGCAGCCACTCGGCCCCCGGCCCCCAGGCATGGGCCTCGACCCCCTTGCCGTCCCGCGCGATCCGAACGGTCCCGGGCCCGGCCGGGGTCCGGCTGGCCCGCCAGAACGCCCCCTCCGCGTCGACGCGAAACGCCGGATCCCCCGGGCCCCGCTGGAGCACACCGAGGTTCCGCGCGAGGTCGTACGCGCAGGAAGGCACCCACACACGACGTCCCACCACGCCGCCACCCTAAGCCCACAGCCGCCGCGTGCCCGGTTCGGGCCGGTGGCCGGGTTGTGCCCACCCGTCCCTCCCCCAGCTACCGCTGGGAGGTGCCCCCCCAGCGGGACGATTGCCCACAACCGGCACCCACCACCCACCGAAACCGCACCCCACACCCCCGCACCCCGAAAACGCACCCGCACAACCCCCACACCGGCGTGCACCCCCACCCCGCGCGCCCCAAGCTCCCTACCGCACCTCCACGAACCCCTCCACGCCCCGCTCCGGCCGCGCCGGAGGCGCGGCGGCCGGGTGGCCCACGGCGACCGCGCCCATCGGGTCCCAGTCCTCCGGCAGGTCCAGCACCTCCCGCACCACCGGACGGCAGAACATCGTCGACGACACCCAGGCCGACCCCAGCCGCTCGCCCGCCAGCGCGACCAGCAGGTTCTGCACCCCGGCTCCGGCCGCCACCACGAACATCTCCCGCTCCGCCGCGTTCCGCCGCGCGTCCGGATACGTATGGGCGCCGTCCGCGACCAGGCACGGCACCACCAGATACGGCGCCTTGCGCAGCACGTCACCGCGCCGCACCCGCTTGGCGATGGACTCCTCCGAGAAGCCGTCACCCCGCAGGTCCGCGATCCACGCGTCCCGCATCACGTCGAGCAGCCGCACCCGCGACTCCTCCGACTCCAGCAGCACGAACCGCCACGGCGTCGTGTGGTGCGGCGCGGGCGCGGTGACGGCGGCGGCCACGGCGCGGCGCACCGCCGCGCCGTCCACCGGCTCGTCGGTGAACTCGCGGACCGTACGGCGCAGGGTCACCGCTTCCCGTACGGCCTCGGACGTCCCCAGCCGGAACATGTCGTCGGCGGCACCGCGCACCAGCGCCCGCGCCCCCGCGTCGGCCCCGTCCGCACCGGGCCCATCCCCATCCGCATCGTCATCCGCACCCAGGGCCACCACATGCGGCAGCCCCCGCAGCACCGCCACCGGCAGGCCGTCCGCCTTGCCCTTGACCAGCTCCCCGGCGGCGGCCAGCTCATCGCCGGTGGCGACGACGGTGACGCTCAGCGCGTTCCCGTGCGTATCGGTGCCGCCCCGCAGGTCGTCCAGGACGTGCACCCCGGCCGCGCCGATGGCGACGTCGGTGACCCCGGTGCGCCAGGGCCGCCCGAAGGTGTCGGTGACGATGACGCCGACGTCCACGCCGAGCGCGTCCCGCAGTCCGGCCCGGATGGCGCGGGCGGAGGCGTCGGGGTCCTCGGGGAGCAACAGGATGGTGCCGGCCGGGGTGTTGGAGGCGTCGACCCCGGCGGCGGCCATGACCAGGCCGTGCCGGGTTTCGACGATGCGGGTGCGCCCGCGCCGGGCGACGACCCGTACGGTCTCGGCGTCTATGGCGGCCTCGCGGTCGTCGCCCGCGACGACGCGCCCCTCCGCCTTGCTGACGATCTTCGAGGTGACGAGCAGGACGTCACCATGAGCGAGCCCCGGCAGGCCCTCGGCGGTCGCCGCGTCGGCGATGAGCTTGGCGAGGTCGTCGCCGGTCCGCACCTCGGGCAGACCGGGGAGGGCCCAGACCTGGTACTTGGGCGCCTCCAGGGAGGACGATCCGCTCATGCCCGGACCTCCTCGGCCAGCGCCAGCGCCGCGGTGGCCATGCGCGCGGTGGCCTCGGTGTCGGTCATCATGAGCGGAAGGGCCCGGCAGCGGATCCCGGCGGCCTCGACCTCGTCGACCGCGTCGGCGTCGACCTCGTCGACGAGCCAGCCGTCGAGCAGCCCGGAGCCGTAGTGCTTGGCGACGGCGGCGGCCGTGGATTCGACGCCGACGGCGGCCAGCACCTTGTCGGCCATGCCGCGCACGGGCGCGTCCCCGACGATGGGGGAGAGGCCCACGACGGGCACCCCGGCCTCGGCGATGGCCTCGCGCACCCCGGGGACGGCCAGGATGGTGCCGACGCTGACGACGGGGTTGGACGGCGGGAAGAGGACGACGTCGGAGTCGGCGATGGCCTCCAGGACGCCGGGCCCGGGCTTGGCCTGGTCGGCGCCGACGGGGACCACGGCGTGGGCGGGCACGGAGGCGCGCATCCGGACCCAGTACTCCTGGAAGTGGACGGCCTTGCGGCCCTCGCCGTCGCCCGCGGCGGAGCCGCTGATGTCCGCAGTGTCGATGAGGACGTGCGTCTCGACGCGGTCGTCCGTCATCGGCAGCAGCCGCACCCCCGGCTGCCACCGCGCGCACAGCGCCTCGGTGACGGCGCTGAGCGGGTAGCCGGCGCTCATCATCTGCGTACGGACGATGTGTGTGGCGAAGTCACGGTCGCCGAGGCCGAACCACTCGGGCCCCACGCCGTACGCCGCCAGCTCCTCCTTGACGGCGAAGGTCTCCTCGGCCCGGCCCCAGCCCTGCTCCTCGTGGATGCCGCCGCCGAGCGTGTACATCACGGTGTCGAGGTCGGGGCAGACCTTGAGGCCGAAGAGGTGGATGTCGTCACCGGTGTTGCCGATGACGGTGATGTCGGCGTCGGGAACCGCCGACATCAGACCGCGGAGGAAACGGGCGCCGCCGATGCCGCCTGCCAGAACCACAATGCGCATGGGCACAGTGTTGCAGTCGGCTCCGACAACGGAACCGTGCGGGGCGGGCTCAGCGCAGGACGTCGAGGGGGCCGGGGGCGGCCGTCCCCGCGGCCGTACCGGCAGTCTGGGTGGGGTGCAGAGGCATCTCGGTCAGCCCGGGGAAGTAGATGTGCAGGCTGACGGCGGGTTCGAGTGCGTCGTTGACGACGTCGTGCACGTATCCGGGCGCGAAGACGCGCTGCGCGCCGGCGCGCAGCGTATGCCGTGCGCCGCCGTTCGTCCCCACGCGCTCGGTCAACTCGCCCTGGAGCACGGTCAGTACGCCCGAGGAGCGCCCGTGGTCATGGGCCCCGCTGCCCTGGCCGGGCACCCAGCTGAGCAGCCAGACCTCATAGCCGGGGCCGGTGCGCAGCCGGTGGTACCAGCGGGTGGTGGCGTCGTACCGGACGAGCGGCGCCCAGCCGTCGCGATCGGCGGCGAGGTCGCGGGCGAGCCCGGCGAAGCCTGAGACGGTGGTGGGGTGCGCGGGTGCGGGCGGCAGCAGATGCGGGATGGCGAGCGGGTCACCGGCGATCTGGACGTCGCTGTTCATGTGGGGGGTTCCTCGGCGGAGAAGCGCGGTGGTGCGCGAAGCGGAGCTGTGCGGGGGTGACGCAGGGAGACGCGAAGGACGCGAGAGGAGAAAGCTGGAGCTCAGAGAGGCATCAACAGCTGGAACAGCGACAGCGGGCCTGCACGGCGCAGCGGAACCCGTGGGCACGGGTCGACTGGGGCACGTGGGTCACTGACATGAGGACAAGGACAGCGGGTCGCCGCCCTCCTGTCAACTTGATCTCCCGTTCGGGGGTCCTTGTTCACCTCATCCGGTCGATATGCGGGCAGAAAGGTTTGTCCGCGCGTTAGTCGGAGAGGTGGCGCAGCACCTGCCCCCGATGCAACGAGAACACGTGTGCAACGGGAGCGGCGTTCACGGCGTCCTTCACGGGTGAGTGCGATGAGGAACCGGGGACGCCGGGGACAGCTGAGGGAAACGTGTCGCGTTTAGGCCGATTTGAACACTTTCCGCGCAGCCTTGGTTCCGCAGAGTGAATAAGAGGCCCAATAGCAGATCTCGGCTTGACTGGCCCGGATCGGCGCACTTGTAATTTCACACGTGTCGTTCTGCCGGTTTGACCCACGGCACCAGGGCACGGGGACGGCACCGGGGACGCAAAAACAGACGAGGGGCGCACATGACCGAGTTGTTCCAGCAACTGCTGGTCGAAGAGGCGGACGAGGAGCTCGGTTGGCAGGAGCGCGCACTGTGCGCCCAGACCGATCCCGAATCGTTCTTCCCGGAAAAGGGCGGGTCCACGCGCGAGGCGAAGAAGGTCTGCCTGGCCTGCGAGGTCCGGTCCGAATGCCTCGAATACGCCCTCGCCAACGACGAGCGCTTCGGCATCTGGGGCGGCCTCTCCGAGCGGGAGCGCCGCCGCCTGAAGAAGGCCGCGGTCTGACGAAGAGGGCCGCGGTCCGGCCCCATCGGCACAGCTCACGGCGGAGCACGCGGTCCGTCCCCCGATCCCCAGACGATCAACCCCGTGACGCGAAGCGTCTCCATGAGGGGTGGTGGCCGGGCGACGGGCGGGCGGACCGCCTGCGTACGCAGCCGTTAGTGTGGGGGCCCGTCCGAGGCGCGCCAACGTCCCCCTGGGGCGGGCTCGTCCACCGCAGTCCAGCGAACCGGGGCCCGTACCTCGATGTCCGTGCACAGCCACTCGGCGGCCCCACACCCGGCCGCCTCCGCCGGATTTGCCACCCAGCAACCGGCACCTGAGTTCCCGCGCCATGTCGTCACCGCCGTGCTCGTCTCGCACGACGGCGCCCGCTGGCTGCCCGACGCGCTGTCCGGCCTGCTCGGTCAGGAGCGGCCCGTGCAGAGCGTCGTCGCCGCCGACACCGGCAGCGCCGACGAGTCGGCCCGGCTGCTGACCGAAGCCCTCGGCGAGGAGCGGGTCCTGCACCTGGCGCGCCGCAGCGGTTTCGGTACGGCCGTCGCCGAGGCCGTCCGCGGTGCCCCGGTGCTGGGGCCCGAGGAGTTGCCGTACCTCAAGCGCCCCAGCGGCTGGGACCCCGTCAACCGCGTCTGGCGTGACGACGCGTACGACATGCCCGACCTGCCGCACGGCGAGCCCATCCAGTGGCTGTGGCTGCTGCACGACGACTGCGCGCCCGCCCCGGAAGCGCTCCACGAGCTGCTGCGGGTCGCCGACGCCGAGCTGCTGGCCAACCGCGAGGCCGCGATCATCGGCCCCAAGCTGCGCGGCTGGTACGACCGCAAGCAGCTGCTCGAAGTGGGCGTCAGCATCGCCCGCAGTGGGCGCCGCTGGACCGGTCTGGAGCGGCGCGAACAGGACCAGGGCCAGCACGACCAGGTGCGGCCGGTGCTGTCGGTCTCCAGCGCGGGCATGCTGGTGCGCCGCGACGTATGGGAGCAGCTGGGCGGCTTCGACGCCCGGCTGCCCCTGATGCGGGACGACGTCGACCTGTGCTGGCGCGCCCACGCCGCGGGCCACCAGGTGCTCATCGCGCCGGACGCGTCCCTGCGGCACGCCGAGGCGTCCGCCCGCGAGCGGCGCCCCATCGACTGCGTGGGCCGTTCCGTCGCCAGCCCGCACCGCGTCGACAAGGCAGGTGCCGTCTACACCCTGCTGGTCAACACCCGGGGCGCGCTGCTGGCCTATGTGATGCTGCGGGTCGTCCTCGGCACCCTGCTGCGCACCCTCGCCTATCTGGTGGGCAAGGTGCCCGGTCAGGCGCTGGACGAGATCACGGGTCTGTCCGGCGTGCTGCTGCGGCCCGGGAGAATCAGCGCCGCGCGCAAGCGCCGCGGCCGCCCGGCGACCGAGCCCAGCGAGCTGCGGCCGCTCTTCCCGCCCTCCGGGGCGACCGTGCGGGCGACGGTCGAGCAGGTGGCCAGCAACATCGGCGGACGGTCGGAGCCCGAGCTGTCCTCGGGCGGCCGGCACGGGGCCGTCGAGTCCGGGCCGGGCGACGACGACGCGGACTTCCTGGAGATCGAGCAGTTCGCGCGGGTCAAGCGGATCGCGCGCAAGCCGGGCCCGATGCTGTTCGTCGTCCTGCTGCTGGTCTCGCTGATCGCCTGCCGGGAGCTGCTGGGCACCGGCGTGCTCGCGGGCGGCGACCTGCTGCCCACCCCCGGACACGTCACCGACCTCTGGGCCAGCTACGTCGACGGCTGGCATCCGGTCGGCACCGGCGGCACCCAGAGCGCACCGCCGTATCTCGCCGCCCTCGCCGCACTGGCCACGGTCTTCCTGGGCAGCACCGGGTTCACCCTGACCCTGCTGCTGGTCTGCTCGGTGCCGCTGGCCGGTTTCATCGCGTACTTCGCCTCCCGGCCGCTCGTCGAGTCCCGGCTGCTGCGGGCGTGGGGGAGCGTCGCGTACGCCTTCCTCCCGGCCGCCACCGGGGCGCTCGCGGGCGGGCGGCTGGGCACCGCGGTGCTGGCCGTCCTGCTGCCGCTGATGGCACGGGCGGCGGCCGCCGCGGGCGGCTTCCGGGCGGGCGGTGCGAAGGGCAGGCTGCCGAGCTGGCGCGCGGCGTGGGCGTACGCCCTGCTGCTGACGTTCACCATGGCGTTCACGCCGGTCGTCTGGCCGATCGCGCTGCTGTGGGAATTCGGTGTGCTCGTCCTGCGGCAGCGCCAGGGCGAGCCGCTCGTGGCGTACGGGCTGCGGTTCCTGGCCGTCGTCCTCACCCCGCTGCTGGTGCTCGCCCCCTGGTCGGTCGATCTGCTCACCGATCCGGTCCGCTTCCTGAAGGAGGCCGGGCTCGACAGCGGCAGCGGTGCCGCGTCCGCCCTGGACCTGCTCGCGCTCAGCCCCGGCGGCCCCAAGGGCGGCGGCACGCTGCTGCTGCTCGGCTTCGTCCTGGCCGCGCTCGCCGCCCTGATGCGCGGCGAACGGCAGCTGACGGTGCGTACGGCCTGGGTCGTGGCCCTCACCGGCTTCCTCTTCGCGGCAGTCAGCAACGGCTCCGCCTGGGCCGGGCCCGCGACCCTCGTCTACGGGCTGGCGCTGCTGACCGCCGCCGTGGTCGGCGCCGAGGGCGCCAAGGAGCGCGTGGCGGCGCAGAGCTTCGGCTGGCGCCAGCCGGTCGCGCTGATCATCGCCGTCGCCTCGGCCGCCGCCCCGCTGTACGCCGCCGTCAGCTGGATGGTCAGCGGCGCGGACGGTCCGGTGTCACGGCGCGAACCCTCCCAGGTCCCCGCGTTCGTGGCGGCCGAGAGCGCCACCCGGGACCAGGCCCGCACCCTGGTGCTCACCGGCAGCGACGCCCGCACCGACTACGCCCTGGTGCGCGGCTCCGGCGCCCGGCTCGGCGACGGCGAACTCGCCGCCGCGGGCGGCGCCGACACCCGCCTCGACGATGTGGTGGCCCATCTGGTCGCGGGCTCCGGCGCCGACCAGACCAGCCGGCTGGGCGCCTACGCGGTGCGCTACGTGTACGCACAGCAGGGCGCCCCGCGCGACATGACGCGCGTGCTGAACGCGACGCCCGGCCTCACTCAGCTCAGCAGGGACAAGCACGGCACCCTGTGGCGGCTCGACCAGCGCGTCGCGCGGGTCTCCATCGTCCCGTCCGGCTCCGGGGGGAAGCGCGGCGGGCACGTCAGCCGCGCCGGTGCCGGTGGCCGCCGGTCCCGTCGAGGCGCACACCACCATCCCGGACGGTGCGGACGGGCGCGTACTGCGGCTCGCCGACCGGGCCACCGCCGACTGGAAGGCCACGCTCGACGGCAAGCCGCTGACGGCGAAGACCCTCGACGGCTGGGCACAGGGCTTCGAACTCCCGGCCAACGGCGGGCGGCTCGACCTGACGTACGACACCCCGATCACCCACACCGCGTGGGTCTGGGCGCAGGGGCTGCTCGCGGTCGTCCTGCTGGTGCTCGCGCTGCCGGGCCGCCGCCGTCACGTGGACGACGACCTCCCCGAGGCGGAGGCCGCCGCCACCGCCATCACCGCCGAGGACCTGGCGGGCGACGGGCGCCGGGCGCGGCGGCTGCGGGCCGCCGCGGAGGCGGCACAGGCCGCGGAGGCGCCGCGGGAGGTTCCGGGGGACGGCGGGACCGGCGGCGCGGAGGCCGACGTGCCCCCGCCGCCCGCGCCGCCCGCCGAGCCGCCGGTGTTCGTCCCGGAGCCGTTCGTACCGCCGCAGCCGGACCAGCAGCCGCAGCAGCCGCAAGCGCAGCCGTACGGGCAATGGGACGCGCAGCAGCCGTACGCGGACGCCGGATACGGGCAGTACCCGGCCGACCAGTACCCGGGCGGCTATCCGTACCCGCAGGGGCAGTACCAGGACGCCTCGTACCCGGCGGACCCGTACGCGGGCGGCCCGTACCCCGACGCGTACGCCGCCGATCCGTATGCCGCCGGTCAGTACGCCGATCCGTACGGCTACGACCAGCAGCAGCCCTACTGGACGGCACGTACCCCG
>NZ_GG657754.1:6294501-6301291 GCF_000158915.1 Streptomyces himastatinicus ATCC 53653
GTCCACCGGCAAGGACCGGCAGGACTTCGTCCATCTGACCAACCCGGACGACCGGGCGGCCGAGGTGGACCTCACGATGTACGGCCCGGGCGGCAAGCTCAAGCCCACCAGCGACGAGTCGATCACCGTGCCGGGCCGGTCCACCGTGCCCGTCCTGCTCTCCACCCTCACCGATCAGCGGTCCACCGATATCTCCCTCCATGTGACGGCCCGCAGCGGACGGATCGGTGCCGCCGTGCAGGCCATCGACGAGAAGCGCGGCGGCGACTGGATCCCGGCCTCCGCGGTGCCCGCCACGAAGGTCGCGATCCCCGGCATACCGTCCGACGCCACCTCGGCGCGGCTGGTGGTCTTCGCGCCCGGCGCCGACGACGCGGACCTCAAGGTGCGGCTCGCCGGGCCCACCAGCTCGATCACCCCGGCCGGACATGAGTCCCTGCACGTCAAGAGCGGCATGAGCGCGGCCATCGACCTCGGTGACGTCACCAAGGGCGAACCGGGCTCGCTGCTGCTCGCCCCCGAGGACAGCGATGGCCCGGCCACCCCGGTGGTCGCCGGGCTCCAGGTCACCCGCGGCAAGGGGAGCGACCAGGAGACGGCGTTCATCCCCGCCACCGGCGCCATCGAGCGCACCGCCACCGCCGCCGACAACCGCGCCAAGGGCTCCGTCCTGTCCCTGGTCGCCCCGGGCGGCACCGCGAAGGTCCGGGTCACCGCCTCGGCGGGCAGCGGGGGCGGCACCCCGGCCAGTGAGACCTACACGGTCAAGGGAGGCACCACGAAGGCGGTCGCCCCACCGAGGCCGTCCGGCGCCAAGGGGCAGTACGCCGTGACCGTGGAACGCCTCTCCGGCGGCCCGGTCCACGCCTCCCGCATGCTGTCCCTCCCGGAGGGCGACGTCCCGGCCTTCACGATCCAGTCCCTGCCGGACGACCGGGGGACGGTGCAGGTCCCGCAGGCGACGCAGGACCTGTCCGTCCTGAACCGCTAGAGCTCGTCAGGGCGGGGCCGGAGTCCGGTCCCGCCCTGCTCTGTCCGTACCGGCTACTCCTGCCCGTACCGCGGATCCACCGATTCCGGTTCCAGCCCCAGCAGCTCGGCCACCTGCTCGACCACGACCTCGTGCACCAGCAGGGCGCGCTCGTCCCGGTTCTTCGTACGGATCTCCACCGGGCGCCGGTAGATCACGATTCGGTCGGGCGTGTCGCCGCGCGCCGCGATGAAGCGCCCGAGGGGGACGGACTCACCGTCCCACCCGTCGGTGAGGCCGGGGGCGCCCGGCGGATGCCTGTCGAGGCCGTGCCCGGACGGCGCGTCGGCGCTCCCGCCGACCCCGGTGACCGGCACCTCCAGCACCGTGAAGTCGACGCCCGACAGCTGGGGCCACCGTCTCTCCAGCCGCTCCGCCGAGTCCTGCACAAGATCGATGAAGGACTCGGCGCGGCTGACCGACAGCGGTACCTGGGGCGGCGCGATCGGACCGCGCATACCCCGGCCGTGCCGATCGCGGCGCCGGGGACGCGGCTCGGGCTGGTCGGACGGTACGGGCCTGGTCATCACTCACGAGGGTAGCCGTCGCCCCGCCCCCGCCACGTGCTTACTGGACAGCCATGTCCAATGTCACTTAATGAACATTCCGGCCATGCTTACGTCCATAAACGGACTTCTCTCTGCTTGCTTCTCTGTCTCAGGATGACCCCTCTCGGTTCGAGTGCTGACCGGAATCGTCCGCGGCGGCTCTCGGCCGTCCCGATGTCCGCGCTGGTCAGCCGGGAAGTGCACGTATCGGGTGCACGGGGCGAACCGGGACGACACGGCGGAGTGAGCTGGTGGAGAGTCGTCGCGGCCCGCTCAAGAGTGCGGTACCGTCCAACGTCGTGAGCCCTGTACGTCGCTGTTCGCGCACCGCCTGCGGCCGCCCCGCCGTCGCGACGCTGACGTACGTCTATGCGGACTCGACCGCGGTTCTCGGACCGCTGGCCACCTACGCCGAGCCACACTGCTACGACCTGTGCTCGGAGCATTCGGAGCGGCTGACCGCCCCGCGCGGCTGGGAGGTCGTCCGGCTGGCCGTCGACACCGGTCCGGCCCGGCCGAGCAGTGATGATCTGGAAGCCCTGGCCAACGCGGTGCGCGAGGCGGCCCGCCCCCAGGAGCGCGCCGCCGGAGCCGGGGGCGGATCCGGAGCGTCCGGTGCCACGGGCGGGGGCGGACAGAGCGGCCGCGAGGCCGATCCCCGGGAGGTGGCCCGCCGCGGCCATCTGCGGGTGCTGCGCTCACCGGAATCCTGACGCCCCGCCCGTCATCTCCCGCCCGCCGCGCGTTTTTCGCCCGCCGCGGGGATGAATTTCCGGCACCAGTCGATCACTTCCCTCCAGGGCATTGACGCGCACTCGTCACGGCCACGACCATTCCTGGACCCCGAGCCCTCCATTTCCGCATCACGGATGTGGACTTCCAGGATTCCCAGGAGGCCCGTGTGTTCGTGCAGCAGCTGGAGCCCGTCGCCGATTCGCTGACCCTCTCCGCCCTCATCGCCACCCTCCCCCTCCTCACCGTCCTCGCCCTGCTCGGCGGGGTGCGGATGCGCGCCCACTACGCGGGGCCCATCGGCCTCGCCGTCGCCGTCCTCGTCGCCTGTCTCCCGTACGGGATGCCCCTCGGGCAGACCCTCTCCAGCGGCGCACAGGGCGTGCTCTTCGGGCTCTTCCCCATCATGTGGATCGTCGTCAACGCCCTGTGGGTGTACCGGATGACGGTCCGCACCGATCACTTCGACGTCCTGCGCCGCTCCTTCGGGCGGCTCTCCGACGACCCCCGCGTCCAGGCCCTCGTGATCGCCTTCTGCTTCGGCGCGTTGCTGGAGGCGCTCGCGGGATTCGGTGCCCCGGTGGCCATTTGCGCGGTCATGCTCGTGGCGCTCGGCTTCGACCCGGTGCGCGCCGCCGTCGTCGCGCTCGTCGCCAACACCGCGCCCGTCGCCTTCGGCGCCATGGCGACCCCGGTGGTGACGCTCGCTCAAGTCACCGGGCTGCCGCTGGAATCCGTCGCCTCCGTCGTCGGACGGCAGACCCCGCTGCTCGCCCTCGTCGTCCCCCTGCTGCTCGTCGTGCTGGTCGACGGGCGGCGCGGGCTGCGCGAGACCTGGGTGCCCGCGCTCGCCTGCGGAACCGCCTTCGCCGTCGCCCAGTTCGCCGTCTCCAACTACCTCTCCGTCCAACTCGCCGACATCGCCGCCGCGCTCGTCGGCGCCGCCGCGCTCGTCGCCGTACCGGCCGCCCGGCGGCCCGCCGAGGAGCCGGTGCGCGCCGCCGTCCTCACCGGAGTACGCAGCGACGACCTGGACCACGTGGACCCGCGCCCCGAAGTGCTGCGCGCCTACGCCCCGTACGCGCTCATCGTCGCGATCTCTCATCGCCCAGATCGGCCCGGTCAAGGACCTGTGACAGCCACCCGCACCGTCAACTGGCCGTTCCTGGACGTCGCCAACCCCGACGTTAAGCCGGTCAGCGGCAACCTCTTCGCGCTGCCCCTGCTCGCCACCGGCGGCACCCTCGTCCTGTTCGCGGGCATCGCCACCGCCGCCGTCCTGCGGGTCGCCGCGCGCGACGCGCTGGGGGAGTGGGCGGCCACCGTGCGCGAGCTGCGGCACGCGATCCTCACGGTCACCTCGGTGCTCGCCCTCGCGTACGTCATGAACCTCTCCGGGCAGGCCGCCACCATCGGCCACTTCGTCGCCGCGGCCGGGGCCGGGCTCGCCTTCCTCTCCCCGGTGCTCGGCTGGTTCGGCGTCGCCGTCTCCGGCTCGGACACCTCCGCCAACGCCCTCTTCGGCGCCCTCCAGGTCACCGCCGCCCGCGAGTCCGGGCTCTCGCCCGACCTGCTCGCCGCGGCCAACAGCTCGGGCGGCGTCCTCGGCAAGATGATCTCCCCGCAGAACCTCACCATCGCGTGCGCCGCGGTGGGGCTCAAGGGACAGGAGGGGGATCTGTTGCGGAAGGTGCTGCCATGGAGTCTGGGGCTGCTGCTGTTGATGTGCCTGATCGTCGTCGCGCAGTCGTCGTTCCTGCTGGGGTGGATGCTGCCGTGAGCCGGTAGGTGAGCCTCACAGTTGCCGCCCAGGTCCGAGAGGTTGCCAACCTGTTGTGGTTGAGCGTATGTGAGTGTCCGGGCTGTAGAGGGCATGGTTTTCGGAAGAGGGAACGGGAGTTCCCGGTTCGAAAACGTGACCTTTCGCGAGTGTGGTCGTTGGGTGGGTGACAGGCGTCTTGCCGTCGGGCTCGCGGAAAGGGGGGTACGGGGTGGGTGTGCTGCGTGAGTTGTCGGCGCCGTTCGTCGTCCCCGGTCCGTCCGGTGTCGCGATCCGTACGCGTCTTAAGGGCCTGACCGTGGGGGACGAGGAGGTTTTGCGGCTGGTCGGCGCGCATCTTGGGACACTGGCTTCGCGTGACCTGAAGCGGCGCTGTGCCGAGAGACTGGAACACTCCGCGGACACGTGGGCGGAGCGTAAACGCGTTCTGACCGTAGAGTCCTCGTCGCGGTGGGCGGGCAGTATCACCAAGGCGACGCATGACCAGTGGGCGCTGTCCCGGCGTGCGCAGTCCGCCCACATCCAGGTTCTGGAAGCCGGTGTGCGCACCATCGCGCACCGGTTGTCGCTGCCGGTGGGCGCGAAGGGAACGAAGCGGAGCCCGGGCGGCTACCGCACCCGGCAGGAGTGGTTCGCCAAGACACGCCGCCTGCATCTCCTGCGGGACCGGCTCGTTGCCGAGCGTGCCGACCGCGAAGCGGCGCATGTGCGCGTGGTACGAGGGGGAAAGCGGCTGGCCCGTACCCGTCACCACCTCGAACAAGCGCGGCTCACCGAGGCCGAGTGGCGGCAGCTCTGGGAGGCTGGACGCTGGTTCCTCCAGGCCGATGGCGAGAGCGGGAAGCGGCTGGGGAACGAGACGATCCGCGTCACGCCGGATGGCGAGGTCAGCATGAAGCTCCCAGCGCCCCTGGCACATCTGGCCAACGCCACGCACGGCCGGTACGTCCTCACCGGCACCGTCGCCTTCCACCACCGGGGCCAGGAGTGGGCCGACCGTGTGTCGGCGAACCGGGCCGTGGCCTACCGCATCCACCTGGACGTGGCCCGCTACCGCTGGTACATCACCGTCTCGTGGACGATCCCGCCGGTCCAGACCGTTCCGCTGGCCCACGCCCGCGCCGGTGGCCTGGTCGGCGTCGATACCAACGCCGATCACCTGGCGGCATGGCGCCTGGACGAGTACGGCAATCCGGTCGGCGACCCGCGCCGGTTTTCCTTTGATCTGAACGGACCGGCCACCTACCGCGACGCCCAGGTACGGCACGCGCTGGTGCGGCTGCTGCACTGGGCCAAGCGTCACGGCCTGAGCGTCGCGATCGAGGATCTGGACTTCCAGGCGGAGAAGACACGGGAGAAGCACGGCAGGCGGAAGCGGTTCCGCCAGCTGATCTCCGGTATGCCGGTGTCCAGGCTGCGGGCACGGCTGGCGTCGATGGCGGCCGAACTCGGCATCACCATCGTGGCCATCGACCCGGCGTACACCTCCAAGTGGGGCGCCCAGCACTGGCGCAAGCCCCTCACCAGCAAGAAGAGGAAGACCACACGCCACGACGCGGCAGCGGTGGCGATCGGAAGGCGCGCCCTGGGGCATCCGATCCGGCGACGGACGGCACCGCCCCCGCACGACCAGAGCGATTGTGCGGGGCATCGGACCGTCCAGGCCGCATCGGGCACCCCGGGGCGTGAGGAAACCCGCCCCCGCATTCCCGGACCACGGACACGATCCGTCGGCGCCGGATACGGAGCGAAAGCGGGCGACCAGGGTGCCCAACACCGTCCGGGGCACGCGGCTGAGCACGAGTCCTGGCACCAGGGCTTATCCCCGCTCAGTCATGAGGAACGGTAGGTTTTGAGATCCGTGGACACCGTCCGTGGAGACCTCCAAGAAGGACCTCGAGAAGGGGTTGGCTGTGCCCGACTTGTCGCAGATCGTGAAGGCGTACGACATCCGCGGTGTGGTCCCGGACCAGTGGGACGAACCGCTCGCCGAGCTGTTCGGCGCCGCCTTCACCCGGGTGACCGGCGCGGCCGCGATCGTCGTCGGCCATGACATGCGCCCCTCGTCGCCGGGCCTGTCGCGCGCCTTCGCCCGCGGGGCCGCCTCCCTCGGGGTGGACGTGACCGAGATCGGCCTCTGCTCCACCGACCAGCTGTACTTCGCCAGCGGCCACCTCGACCTGCCCGGCGCGATGTTCACGGCCAGCCACAACCCCGCCCAGTACAACGGCATCAAGATGTGCCGGGCCGGGGCCGCGCCCGTCGGCCAGGACACCGGCCTCGCCGAGATCCGCTCCCTGGTGGAGGAATGGGCGGAGACCGGAGCCCCCGAGCCCGCCGCCGACCCCGGCACCATCACCCAGCAGGACGTCCTGGTGGACTACGCCGCCCATCTGCGCACCCTCGTGGACCTCACCGCCATCCGGCCGCTGAAGGTCGTCGTGGACGCGGGCAACGGCATGGGCGGCCACACCGTCCCCACCGTCTTCGAGGGGCTCCCGCTGGAGCTGGACGCCCTCTACTTCGAGCTGGACGGCACCTTCCCCAACCACGAGGCCAACCCCCTCGACCCGAAGAACATCGTCGACCTCCAGGCCCGCGTCCGCGAGACCGGCGCCGACCTCGGCCTCGCCTTCGACGGCGACGCCGACCGCTGCTTCGTCGTCGACGAGCGCGGCGAACCGGTGGCCCCCTCCGCGA
>NZ_GG657754.1:6305141-6310422 GCF_000158915.1 Streptomyces himastatinicus ATCC 53653
CCCACAGGGACCCACCCCCGAGAGGCCCCAGCCCCTCCGGGCGTAACCTCCAGCCCCTTTCGGTGTTCGAGGCGCGGGGCCCGAGGCGGAGATGCCCCACCCCCAGCCCCTCCGGCGTTTGAGGAGCGGGGTCCGGGGCGGAGCCCCGGTTTCGGGAAGGGGCGGGGTGGGGAAAGTGCCCCCCACCCGCGGCCCAAGCGGCCGCCCCGGCCTGGCCCACCGCCCGCGGCGAAGCCACCCCCGGCGGTACCCTGACCACGCCGGACCCACGTCCGGCTGGACCACATCCGAAGGGACACCCCATGCCGCTCGAAGCCGGTCTTCTGGAGATTCTCGCCTGCCCGGCGTGCCACGCCCCGCTCCGCGAGGAAGAGGCCGAGGAGACCCCCGAGCTGGTGTGCACGGACGGCAAGGGTTGCGGTCTGGCGTACCCCGTTCGGGAGGGCATCCCGGTCCTGCTCGTGGACGAGGCGCGCCGCCCGGCCTGACGGCGGCGGACGACGCCCGACGACGCGACGCAAGACGCCACGCACGACGCCACGCACACGCGACGCACGCCGCACCCAGCCCGCACCGCCCCGCCCACGGCGATCGGAGGCCGTAGCTCCATGCTCGACGAATCCCTCCTCGACGCCCCAGAGGCCCTCGCCCGGGCCGATACCCGCGGGCTGCTGCGCGGGGCCGCGGAATCCGGCGCCAGGGTCCGTACCGCAGCGAGGCACGCCGCCGAGGCGGGCGTCGCGGACCTGAAGCCGGACGGACGGCCGCGCGCCGTCCTGGTCGCGGGCCCGGGGGCGGCGGGAAGCTGCACCGCCGACCTCCTCGGCGCGCTCAGCGGCGGCAACATCCCGGTGAGCCTGATCGGCCCGACCGGCGTCGCACCGGCCCCCGGCGCGCTGCGCTGGGCGCTGCCCGGCTGGGCGAGCCCGCTGGACCTGCTGGTCATCGCGACGCCGGACGGTACGGAGCCGGGTCTGCCGCGCCTCGTGGAGCAGGCGTACCGCCGGGGCTGCGCGCTGGTCGCGGTGGCCCCGGGGCACTCGCCGCTGGCGGGCGCGGTGGCGCAGGCGCGCGGCCTGATGGTGCCGCTGGCCACGTCCTCGTACGGCCCGCCCGGCAGCAGCCCGGCCCCACCCGACGCGCCCCCGTACACAACCGCCCCCACCCGCTCCGAAGCCCGCTCCGAAGCCGGGCCGGAAGCGTGGCCGGAGGACAGCCCCCAGGGCCCGCCCCCCGAAGGCGCACTGGGCGAGCCAGCCCCCTCAGGCGGGTACCCCCACCACACCACTCCGCCGCACATAGAGCCGCCCGGCACCGCACCGGACGAGGTCACCGGCCCCGCCCTGCCCGGCACGCTGTGGGCGCTGCTCACCCCGCTGCTCATGCTCGTCGACCGGATCGGCCTGATCTCCGCGCCGCCCGCCGCGCTCCAGCAGGTGGCGGACCGGCTGGACCGGGTGGCCGAGCGCTGCGGGCCGGCCATCGCCACGTACACCAACCCCGCGAAGACGCTCGCGGCCGAGTTGTCCGAGTCGCTTCCGCTGCTGTGGACGGAGGGCCCGGTGGCCGCCGCGGCCGGACGGCGTTTCGCGGGGCTGCTCGCGGCGCTCGCCGGGCGCCCCGCGCTCCCCGCCGATCTACCCGGCGCGCTGGCCGCACACGGCACGCTGCTGGCGGGGTCCTTCGCGGGCGGGGCCGACCCGGATGACTTCTTCCGCGACCGCGTGGAGGAGCCGGAGGCGCTGCGCGCCCGGATCGTGCTGCTGCACGACGAGCCGGTGGGCCCCGTCTCGGCCGTCCCGGCGGCCCGTGAACTCGCGCTGGCGCACGAGACAGCGTTCAGCGAGCTGGAACCGGACGAGGGAAGTCCGCTGGAGCGCGCGGCCGAACTTCTCGCCATCACGGATTTCGCCGCCGTTTACCTCGCGCTTGCTTCGGCGGATAGAACTTGAGGCCGTACGCGCGGCCATGAGCGGCCCGCGCCGGAAGCCCGTGCCGGAAATCGGCATCCCATCGCCCGGACAGTCAGGAACCGCACCGCATGGACCGCCTCGTCAACACCGTGCGCCCCTACGCCTGGGGCTCCCTCACCGCCATCCCCGAGCTGCTGGGCACCCCGCCGACCGGCGAGCCGCAGGCCGAGATGTGGATGGGCGCGCACCCCGGGGCGCCGTCCCGCCTCGACCGCGGCGAGGGCTCCGTCGCGCTGTCCGACGTGATCGCGGCCGATCCGGAGCGCGAGCTGGGCGCGGGCGCCGTACGGGCCTTCGGGCCGCGGCTGCCGTTCCTCCTCAAGGTGCTCGCCGCGGCCTCGCCGCTCTCCCTCCAGGTCCATCCGGACCTCGCGCAGGCGAAGGAGGGCTTCGCGGACGAGGAGGCCCGCGGCGTCCCGGTGGACGCCCCGCACCGCAACTACAAGGACGCCAACCACAAGCCCGAGCTGATCTGCGCCCTCACGCCGTTCGACGGGCTGTGCGGCTTCCGCGACCCCGACGAGGCCGCCGCGCTGCTGGCCGGACTTGAGGTCGACTCGCTCAAGCCGTACGTCGACATCCTGCACGCCCACCCCGAGTCGCACGCCCTGCGCGAGGTGCTGACGGCCGTGCTGACCGCCGACCGCGAGGCGATCGCCGAGACCGTGCACCAGGCCGCGGCCGCCGCCGAACGGCTGGGCGCACTCGACGGCCCGCACGCCCCGGCGTACGCGGCGTACGCCACCATCGCCCGGCACTACCCGGGCGACCCCGGCGTGATCGCCGCGATGCTGCTCAACTTCGTGACGCTTCAGCCCGGTGAGGCGCTCTACCTGGGCGCGGGCGTCCCGCACGCCTACCTCGACGGACTCGGCGTCGAGATCATGGCCAACTCCGACAACGTGCTGCGCTGCGGTCTCACCCCCAAGCACGTCGACGTCCCCGAGCTGCTCCGCATCGTCCGCTTCGAGAGCGACGCCCCGGCCGTACTGCGCCCCGAGGAGGACCCCTCCGGCGAGGAGCTGTACACCACCCCGATCGACGAGTTCCGGCTCTCCCGCTACGTCCTGGCCGAGGGCGCCGCACCTCGCGGCCTCCCCTCCTCCGGCCCGCAGATCCTGCTGTGCGTCGCGGGCGAGGTTTCGCTCCGCGGTGACGATGAACTACGGCTGGTACGCGGCGAATCCGCCTTCGTGAGGGCGGGCGAGGAGGTCACCGTGAGCGGCGACGGCACTGTGTTCCGGGCCACACTGACCGCCTGACGTCAGGCTCCCGCGGAGGGCTGGAACAATGGCCCGCCGTGACGGTAGTAAAGCTCAAGCAAAACTGCCATGAGTCTGGAAGGGACATTCGGCACATATGAGTGCATCAGGCGGAACCAAGGCGATCGTTGCCGCACTGGGCGCCAACCTGGCCATCGCCGCAGCCAAGTTCGTGGCGTTCGCCTTCAGCGGCTCGTCGTCGATGCTCGCCGAAGGCGTGCACTCGCTGGCCGACTCGGGCAACCAGGGACTGCTGCTCCTCGGCGGCAAACAGGCCAAGCGCGCGGCGACCCCCGAGCACCCCTTCGGCTACGGCCGAGAGCGCTACATCTACGGCTTCCTCGTCTCCATCGTGCTGTTCACCATCGGTGGCGTCTTCGCGCTGTACGAGGGCTACGAGAAGATCAAGCACCCGCATGAGCTGGAGGCCTGGTACTGGCCGGTCGGCGTGCTCGTCTTCGCGATCATCGCCGAGGGCTTCTCGTTCCGTACGGCCATCAAGGAGTCCAACGAGGTCCGCGGCAAACTGAACTGGTCCCAGTTCGTCCGCCGAGCCAAGGCCCCCGAGCTGCCCGTCGTCCTCCTGGAGGACCTCGGCGCCCTGGTCGGCCTCGTCCTCGCCCTCGGCGGCGTCGGCCTCGCCATCCTCACCGGCAACGGCATCTGGGACGGCATCGGCACCATGTGCATCGGTGTCCTGCTGGTCCTGATCGCCCTCGTCCTCGCGGCCGAGACGAAGTCCCTCCTGCTGGGCGAGGCGGCCGACGTCGACCAGGTCGTCAAGATCCGCGAAGCGGTCGTCGACGGCCAGACCGTCACGGGCCTGATCCACATGCGCACCCTCCACCTGGGCCCCGAGGAACTCCTGGTAGCCGCCAAGATCGCGGTCCAGCACGACGACAGCGCGGCCGACGTCGCCCGCGCGATCGACGCAGCGGAAGCCCGCATCCGCGAGGCGGTCCCGATCGCCCGAGTGATCTACCTGGAACCAGACATCCTCCGCCCAGCCACAACCTGACCCCCGAGCCCAAAGGCCGGGGCGATCGCACTACGGCCGCAACCGTCCCCCCCTGCCCCGCACCCAGACGACCCGCCGCCGTCGGAGCCCGGAGGCCCGCCCACACCCCGCCGCCCCACCCGGCGGTGGCACAGCCCGGGGCGCGGCCCCAGGAACGAAGGGGGCAGGGCACGCGGAGGGCAGCCCCACCGCATAGGAACGGATGCGGGGACCGGGGCGCAGCCTCCGGCAATCGGAGGCGCAGCCTGGCGCCGCGCAACACCCCTCGCCGGAACTCCGGCCGCACCCCCCATGACCCGGTGCCGAGAACGAGCTCAGCGACAGGCCCCGGGGCGCAGCCCCGGCGGGGTCCGGTGGGGTCCGGCAGGCGGAGCCCCGCCCACCGGATCTGGGCACAGGCCCGGCTTGAGGGCGAGGGCGGAACGTCGCGATGGGGCGCAGGGGGGGAGCCACCCAGGGCCCGGGGGCCCACGGGCAGCCTCGGGCCTGAGGGCGGGGGCCAGCACTCCGCCGGGCCCAGGGGCGCGGGCCCGGCGGAGGACAGCGGCCGGAGGTGCCACTGGATCAGGACGGGGCCAGCCTCCGGCGCGGGGCTGCCCGGGCCCCGGGATTGCGGCCCCGTCCCGTGGGCGGGGCGAGCGCCGCGACCTGGGCCTGAGGGGGTGTCCGCAAAGTCCCGCCGGGCCCGCGACGCCTGGCACGCTCCCTCAGCTACCGCTGGGAGGTGCCCCCTCTCGCTGCGTTGTCGGGATCACCCGAGTAGGCCCGCCCCGAGACTCCGTCCGGGAGGTGCCCCCGCGAGGGCGACCCTCCGCCTTGCGATCGCACGCGCCCCCAGCTACCGCTGGGAGGTGCCCCCTGTCGCCGCAGGCTGATCCGACGCGACTTTGCGGACACCTCTAGGGGCGCAGCCTCCGGTATGGGGCTGGCCCCTCGTCCGAATCCCGGGGCAGCCGCCCAGGACCTGGGGGCCAGGGGCGTAGCCCCGGCGGGGGACGGGGCGGAGCCCCGGTTCGGGAAGGGGCGGG
>NZ_GG657754.1:6310522-6316074 GCF_000158915.1 Streptomyces himastatinicus ATCC 53653
CCCACCACCTACTCGATCTCCCCCAACACCCCCAGAATCGCCCCCACATCCGCAGCCCCAGCCAACCGCTCCCGAAACTCCGGAACCATCAACTTCCGCGACAGCAGCGCCAGAATCCGCAGGTGCTCATCCCCCGCCGCAGCCTCCGGCACCGCGATCATGAAGACCAGCCGAGCCTTCGTACCGTCCGGCGCGCCCCATTCGATGCCCTCGGCGGACCGGGCGAAGCCGACGACCGGGGCGGTCACCGCGTCCGTCTTGGCGTGCGGGATCGCGATCTCCTCGCCGAGACCGGTGGTGCCCTGGTCCTCGCGGGCGAACGCGACCCGCACCAGCTCCGCGGCGTCCGCGACCTTGCCGCTCGCGGCCAGCAGTTCGGCCATCTCGCGGATGGCATCGTCCTTGCGGCCAGCGGACAGCTGCTCCTTGACGGTCTGCTCGGTCAGATACCCGGACAGCACCTGACCCTCAACCGACCCCGCGCCAGCGGCAGGAGCGGCAGAAGCAGGAGCGGCAGAGGCACCACCCGCAGCAGAACCCGCAGAACCCGCAGAACCCACACCACCCCCCACCAGCACCGGCTCGGCCACAACAGAGGCACCGGCCGAGGCAGGCGCCGAGGCAGGCGCCGACGCCAACACCGCGCCCCCCGACCCCCGCGCCGCCCCCATCGACATCAGCCCGACCGTAGCCACCGCCGTGACGGCCGTACCGACGACCACAGCTACGAAGAACATCGGCACGCCGTTCACCGCACCGAGCACCGCCACGATGGGCCCCCCGTGCGGCACGCTGTCCTCGACCGCCGCCAGTCCGGCTATGGCCCCGGCGACCGCACCGCCGAGCATGTTCGCCGGGATCACCAGCGCGGGCCGCGCCGCGGCGAACGGAATCGCACCCTCGGTGATACCGAAGAAGCCCATGAAGAGGGCGGCGAGCCCGGTCTCCCGCTCCTGGTCGTCGAACATCCGGCGACGGATCAGCGTGGCCAGCCCCTGACCCAGCGGCGGCACCGGAATGGCCGCGGCGCACGCGCCCATGACCTCGGGGTTCTTGGACACCAGCCCGGCCCCGAAGAGGAACGCCGTCTTGTTGACCGGTCCGCCCATGTCGAACGCGATCATCAGCCCGAGGATGATGCCGAGCAGCGCCGCGCTCGTCCCGGTCAGCCCGCCGAGCCAATCCGTGAGGTTCTCGAAGACCCAGGCGATGGGCCTGCCGAGGACGTAGATGAAGAAGAGGCCGAGCACCGAGGTCGCCACGATCGGGATCACGATGATCGGCATGATCGGCTGGACGAACTTCGGTACCCGGACCTTCTTGATCCCCTGCACCAGATACCCGGCCAGGAAGCCGGTGACGATCGCCCCGATGAACCCGGCGCCCGCCTCGCTGTCGTACAGCTCGCCATGGGCCGCTATCCAGCCGCCGACCATGCCGGGCACCAGCCCGGGCCGGTCGGCGATGGCGTACGCGATGTAGCCGGACAGGGCGGGGATCATCAGCTGGAAGCCGATGGTGCCGATGTCGTTGACGGTCTTCCAGAAGGAGTCGTCGGGGATGACGATCCCCTTGGACGTCGTATCGCCGCCCAGGGCGAGCGATACGGCGATCAGCAGACCGCCGACCACCACGAACGGGATCATGTACGAGACGCCGTTCATGAGCGCCTTATAGGTGATGCCGCGCCCCTTACGACCGCCACCGCCACCCGCACCCGCCCCGGCATCGGCACCCGCCCCGGCACCCGCACCCGACGCGGCCGAAACACCCTCGCGCCCCTCATACACCGGCGCGTCACTCACCTGCTCGATCAGCCGCTCCGGATGGTGGATCCCCTCGGCCACCCCGACGACGAGCACCTTCTTCCCAACGAACCGACTGCGGTCGACGTCCTTGTCGGCGGCGATGATGATGCCGTCGGCCTCGCTGACATCGTTGTCAGACAGAACGTTCTCGGCCCCGATCGAGCCCTGTGTCTCCACCTTCATACGGTGGCCGAGCGCTTCCGCGGCCTGCGCCAGCTTCTCGGCGGCCATATAGGTGTGGGCGATGCCCGTCGGACAGGCGGTCACGGCGAGCAGTCTGAGTCCCGGCCCGCCGGTCTCCGCACTGTCGCTGGCCCCCGCACCGTTGGGGGGATCGGCTGGACTGGTCACGTGGTTCTCCTTGTCAGGATCAGCTTCCCCGGCAGCGTGGACAACGTCGTCAACGCGCCGAGCAGCGCGGGAATGTGCAAGCGTCCCCGTGCCAGCGGCATCCTGCAATACCCGCGGACGGGATCAAAGCGGTGCGCCGTACGACGCGGGGCCCCGTCCCCCGGCGTGGGCCGAACAACACCCCCGCGGGCTGGGGCTCACCCCGCCCAGCGTGTAGATTCGTGACCGAGCCAGACGTCGCTGCTGATGGCGGTCGGGCGGCCCGTTCCGCGGGTCGGCCGAGGGAGAGAGGGCCTCCGACGGACTGCGCGCTGCGAGCAAAGGGGACACGTGTGTCCGATTTACGACACACCTTCCCGGACACACAGTGCCCGCTGCCCGCAGGCCAGCCGAAACACTCTCGCTCGCCAACCGATCGATGAGGAGCAGCACTCATGACGACAGCCGACACCGGTCAGGACTTCAAGGTTGCCGACCTCTCCCTGGCTGATTTCGGTCGTAAGGAGATCACCCTCGCCGAGCACGAGATGCCCGGCCTGATGGCGCTTCGTAAGGAGTTCGCCGCATCCCAGCCGCTGGCCGGTGCCCGGATCACCGGCTCGCTGCACATGACGGTGCAGACCGCGGTCCTGATCGAGACCCTGGCCGCGCTCGGTGCGCAGGTCCGCTGGGCGTCCTGCAACATCTTCTCCACCCAGGACCACGCGGCCGCCGCGATCGCGGTCGGCCCGAACGGCACCCCGGAGAACCCGCAGGGCATCCCGGTCTTCGCCTGGAAGGGCGAGACCCTGGAGGAGTACTGGTGGTGCACCGAGCAGGCGCTGACCTGGCCGGGTACCGCCACCGGCGGCCCCAACATGATCCTGGACGACGGTGGCGACGCCACCCTCCTCGTCCACAAGGGCGTCGAGTACGAGAAGGCGGGCGCCGCGCCTGACGTCTCCACCGCCGAGAACGACGAGCACCGCGTCATCCTCGAGCTGCTCAACCGCACCCTCGCGGAGAGCCCGCAGAAGTGGACGCAGCTCGCCTCCGAGATCCGCGGTGTCACGGAGGAGACCACCACTGGTGTCCACCGTCTGTACGAGATGCACCGGGAGGGCACCCTGCTCTTCCCGGCGATCAACGTCAACGACGCCGTGACGAAGTCGAAGTTCGACAACAAGTACGGCTGCCGCCACTCCCTGGTCGACGGCATCAACCGCGCCACCGACGTCCTGATCGGCGGCAAGGTCGCGGTCATCTGCGGCTACGGCGACGTCGGCAAGGGCTGCGCGGAGTCCCTGCGCGGCCAGGGCGCCCGGGTCGTCATCACCGAGATCGACCCGATCTGCGCGCTCCAGGCGGCGATGGACGGTTACCAGGTCGCCACCCTGGACGACGTGGTGGAGACCGCGGACATCTTCATCACCACGACGGGCAACAAGGACATCATCATGGCCACCGACATGGCCAAGATGAAGCACCAGGCGATCATCGGGAACATCGGCCACTTCGACAACGAGATCGACATGGCCGGTCTCGCGGCGATCCCCGGCATCGTCAAGGACGAGGTCAAGCCGCAGGTCCACACCTGGACGTTCCCCGAGGGCAAGAAGCTCATCGTGCTCTCCGAGGGCCGTCTGCTGAACCTGGGCAACGCCACCGGTCACCCGTCGTTCGTGATGTCCAACTCCTTCGCGGACCAGACCATCGCCCAGATCGAGCTGTTCACCAAGCCCGAGTCCTACCCGACCGACGTGTACGTGCTGCCCAAGCACCTGGACGAGAAGGTCGCCCGGCTCCACCTGGAAGCGCTCGGCGCCAAGCTGACCACGCTCCGCCAGGAGCAGGCCGACTACATCGGCGTCCCGGTCGAGGGTCCGTACAAGCCCGACCACTACCGCTACTGATCGCCCCGGCCGACGCGCCGAGCGTCGGTCACCGGCCCCGCCGCACCGGCGGGGCCCCAGGGCCCGTCCGCGCCGTTACGGCCGGGGCGGGCCCCGGCTCGTTTTCAAGGACGTCACCATGCCCCGCGGCCGCTACTCCCTCCACGACACCCACGACCACGCTCCCCTCGGCGAAGAGCACTTCCACTGCGCGCCGGGCCCCAGCGGATGGCGTTACGTCGCACAGCGCACCTCGCCCTCGGGTGAGCACGCCGGTTCCGTGGACCTCACGCTCGACGAACTCGGCCGTCCCCTCCGCCTGGAGCTGCACGCCGCGAGCTGGCGGATCCGCGGCGGCGCGATGGAGGGCGTGACCTGGGTCCGTACGGACCCGGCAGGAGAGCACGCGACCGAGGGCAACACCCAGGCCCACGCGTTCACCGGCACCTCCCCGGCGTTCCTCGTCGCCCTCTCCCGCATGCTCCGGCTCGAGCCCGGCACGGGGCCGGTACGCGTCCGCCTCGTCGCCTTCACCGACCCGGTCCTCGCCCCCCGCACGGTCGACCAGTCCTGGGCCCTGCTCGGCAGTACGGTGCACTCGACGGACAGCGGCCCGCTCACCGTGGACGAATACCAGGTCAGCGAGCTGGACACGGGTGAGCAGCACACGGTCCACATCGCCGGCGACGTGGTGCTCGCGGCCCCGGGCATCGAACTGGAGGAGCTGGAGACCCCGCCGTCGTCCTTCGGGTGATGTGCGGAGCGCCCCGCTGACCTGGTACGGTGTTCATCTCCCCGAAACCTGTTGACACGGGCCATGTGGGGAGGTAGATTTTAACGGTTGCGATGAGCGGCGTGGTACGTTCATGCGCAGCCGTTGGCATCTGAACCGCTCCGTTCGTGAATGCATTTCCGACGGAGCACTTTGACCCCCGCAGGTAATCGCGAAGCCGATTAGGTCGGCCGCTGCGACTCTGCTAAAGTCAAGACCGCCGAAAGGCAAAGGCCCTCCAACAGGCCACCGGAAACGGAATTCGGACCGGAAACGGAACGGAAAACGGATCTGGTAAGGTTGGAAACACGAAAGGCCGAAAGGCCCGGAGGGAAAGCCCGGAGAAACCGGTGATACGGTTTCAAAGGAAGCGATCGTTCCTTGAGAACTCAACAGCGTGCCAAAAGTCAACGCCAGATATGTTGATACCCCGTCCACATCGGTCACTTGATCGACGGACGAGGTTCCTTTGAAGAAACACACAGCGAGGACGCTGTGAACCATCGGATTATTCCTCCGGTGGTTCCGCTCTCGTGATGTGTAACCAGGATTACCTGGAAGCATTCACGGAGAGTTTGATCCTGGCTCAGGACGAACGCTGGCGGCGTGCTTAACACATGCAAGTCGAACGATGAAGCCCTTCGGGGTGGATTAGTGGCGAACGGGTGAGTAACACGTGGGCAATCTGCCCTTCACTCTGGGACAAGCCCTGGAAACGGGGTCTAATACCGGATATGATCACCGGCCGCA
>NZ_GG657754.1:6316452-6316708 GCF_000158915.1 Streptomyces himastatinicus ATCC 53653
CGCGTCGGATGTGAAAGCCCGGGGCTTAACCCCGGGTCTGCATTCGATACGGGCAGGCTAGAGTTCGGTAGGGGAGATCGGAATTCCTGGTGTAGCGGTGAAATGCGCAGATATCAGGAGGAACACCGGTGGCGAAGGCGGATCTCTGGGCCGATACTGACGCTGAGGAGCGAAAGCGTGGGGAGCGAACAGGATTAGATACCCTGGGTAGTCCACGCCGTAAAACGTTGGGAAACTAGGTGTGGGCGACATTTCC
>NZ_GG657754.1:6320395-6322065 GCF_000158915.1 Streptomyces himastatinicus ATCC 53653
GCCTGCTTCGAGATGAGGGCTCCCACCCCCTTGAGGGGTTAAGGCTCCCAGTAGACGACTGGGTTGATAGGCCAGATATGGAAGCCGGGTGACCGGTGGAGTTGACTGGTACTAATAGGCCGAGGGCTTGTCCTCAGTTGCTCGCGTCCACTGTGTTGGTTCTGAAATAACGAACTGTGTTCTTTTCCGGTTTGTTTGTTTCATAGTGTTTCGGTGGTCATTGCGTTAGGGAAACGCCCGGTTACATTTCGAACCCGGAAGCTAAGCCTTTCAGCGCCGATGGTACTGCAGGGGGGACCCTGTGGGAGAGTAGGACGCCGCCGAACAATCTTTAGCCTCGGTCCCGAGCATTTCATGCTCGGGGCCGAGGCATTTTTGCGTTCAGCGCCAGCTCAGCGCTGTCTGGCTGTCTGCTGTCCGTCACCGGATCGAGTGAAACGGGGCTGCGGCCCTGGCGTGGCGACTGCGGGACCGCTCAGAATCGCCAGCAGGAGGGGCGAGGAGAAGCGGGGGGTGTCCATGGGGCTGCTGCTCGGAGCGCAGGCTGGGAGGGCGGTGAAGGCGGCGTCAGGGCCCGTTATGGGGCCGGCTCTGACGCCACCATCCGCCGCCATCACCACATCAGTTGCCGCAGTCGGCGGCACGGGCGAGTTCGAGGTCGAGTGCCTCGCGGCGGATGCGCTGGTCCATGTAGAGGAGAGCGGTAACGCCTGCGCTGATCGGAAAGGTGATGGCCGAGCTGATCACCCCGCCGATGCCGACGACGATCAGAAAGGCCCAGCCGACGGAGACGGACTCGCCGGACAGGTAGTCGATGGCGCTGTCCCCGCCGAACGCCATCGCGACCGCGCTGGTCGGCACCTCGACGATGGCGGCCACGATGAAGACCAGAACGATGGACAGCAGCTGGATGCCGAAGACGCGCCACCACGCGCCGCGTACGAGCTTGGCGGAGCGACGCAGGGCAGAGATGATTCCCTGCTTCTCCAGCATCAGCGCGGGGGCGGCGAGGCTGAAGCGGACCCAGAGCCAGATGGCGACGCCCGTGCCCGCGAGTGCTCCGAGCGAGGCGAGTGCCGCGCCTTCGCTGCCCACGCCGACCGCTGCGAGGAGCATTCCCGGAGCCATGCCCAGGCCGATGACGGCCGCGGCGATGGCGGGGATGAGCAGGAGCAGACCGCACAGCTGAAGCAGGCGCGGGCGGGCACCGCCCCAAGCCTCGCCGGTGGACACGGGGCGGCCGAGGACCGCCCGGGCGGTGACCATGGTCAGCAGGGCGGTGGTGACGATGGTGCCCAGCACGCCGACGAGCATGGTGACCGAGCTGCTGCCCAGGGCGTTGCGGACGGTCTCCAGGGCCTCCCCGAGGGTGGGGTCCGGGTTGTCGACCGTGCCGGTTCCGGAGGTGGTGCGGAACCACAAACCGGTGACGACGGTGATCAGCCCCTGGGCCACCACCGAGACCGCGAGCGAGATGCCGATGACCGTGCGCCAGTGGGTGCGCATGGTGGCGACCGCGCCGTCGAGGATCTCGCTCACAGCGAGCGGCCGCAGCGGGATGACGCCGGGGCGGGGCGCGGGGGGCGGCTGTCGCCAACCAGTGCCCCAGCCTCCGCCGTTCGCCGGTCCGGCCGGGTGCGGGGGCGGGGTGGAAATGCCGCCGTGAGGGG
>NZ_GG657754.1:6323161-6335803 GCF_000158915.1 Streptomyces himastatinicus ATCC 53653
TCGGTGGCCAACAAGGTCTGCTGCTATCCGCTCGCGGTGCTGGCCCGCTACCACCATGTGCCGTTCATCGTGGTGGCCCCGACCACCACCGTGGACCCGGACACCCCCGACGGGGCGGCGATCGAGGTCGAACAGCGGCCCGGACACGAGGTGACGGACGTCATACTGCCGCATGCACCGGCCGCCCCCGGTACCGATGCGGCGCTGGGAGTGCCGGTGGCACCACTGGGCACCCAGGCGTTCAACCCGGCCTTTGACGTCACACCGCCGGAGCTGGTCACCGCGATCGTCACCGAGCGTGGTGTGGTCGCTCCGGTCACCGAGGGGGGTATCGCGGAGCTGTGCGCCAGGTCACGATCAGGTAATGGGATGATGGCCTCATGAAGGGACGCGTCCTTGTCGTCGACGACGACACCGCACTGGCAGAGATGCTCGGCATCGTGCTGCGCGGCGAAGGCTTTGAACCGTCGTTCGTCTCGGACGGCGACAAGGCTCTTGCCGCCTTCCGCGAGGCCAAGCCGGATCTGGTGCTGCTCGATCTCATGCTGCCCGGACGGGACGGGATCGAGGTGTGCCGGCTGATCCGGGCCGAGTCCGGGGTGCCGATCGTCATGCTCACCGCCAAGAGCGACACGGTCGACGTGGTGGTCGGGCTGGAGTCCGGTGCCGATGACTACATCGTCAAGCCGTTCAAGCCGAAGGAGCTGGTGGCCCGCATCCGGGCGCGGCTGCGGCGGTCCGAGGACCCGACGCCGGAGCAGCTGACGATCGGCGATCTGGTGATCGACGTCGCCGGGCACTCGGTGAAGCGGGACGGGCAGTCGATAGCGCTGACCCCGCTGGAGTTCGATCTACTGGTGGCCCTGGCCCGTAAGCCGTGGCAGGTGTTCACCCGCGAGGTGCTGCTGGAGCAGGTCTGGGGCTATCGGCACGCGGCCGATACCCGGCTGGTCAATGTCCATGTGCAGCGGCTGCGCTCCAAGGTCGAGAAGGACCCGGAGCGGCCGGAGATCGTGGTGACCGTGCGCGGCGTCGGCTACAAGGCCGGGCCCAGCTGAGATGACGGGTGGCGGCACGGCTCCGCGGCCCCAGGGTTCGGGAGGCGGGGCGCCGGAGAGCGGCCGGGTGGGGCGGCCCGATCCGGCGGGTGACATTCCGCTGTTCCGGAGGCTGTGGAGCGGCGGGCATCTGCTGCCCGACGGCGCCTCCGGCGGACCGGCCCATCCCCTGATCAGGCTGTTCGGGCGGTGGGTGCGCCGTCCGCTGCTACCCGCTGCCCGGCTGTGGCGGCGGAACATCCAGCTGCGGGTGGTGGCCACCACGCTGCTGATGTCGCTCGGCGTGGTGATCCTGCTCGGCCTGGTCGTCATCGGCCAGGTGCGCAACGGTCTGCTGGACGCCAAGCGGCATGCCGCGCAGGGCCAGGCCGTCGGTGGGTTCGAGGTGGCCGAGCAGATGGCCGACCGTAAGAGCGACTCCGGCGGCCAGGACGGTGCGGGCCCCGGCAGCCGCGGCGCCCAGGACGCGGGGGCATGGCTGAACGCCCTGGTGGAGCAGCTGGCCAGCGGTGGCAAGGGTGCGTACTCGGTGGTCGCGCTCAGCTCCGACTCCGGGGAGACGCCCTATGTGGCAAGCCGTGGTCCCCGGGCCTCCGGTGACGTCAAGGCGGACAGCGTGCCCGCCGACCTGCGGCAGCGGGTGGACGAGGGCCGGACGGCCCCGTACGAGCAGTACGGGCGGATCGAGCACCTCGGCTCCGGCGACAGCGAGGCCGCACTGATCATCGGCAAGCGGCTGGACGACAACCACGGTGACGCCTATCAGCTCTACTACCTCTTCCCCTTCACTCAGGAGGAGAAGTCGCTGAGCCTGGTGAAGGGCACGCTGGCCACGGCCGGGGTGTTCGTGGTGGTGCTGCTCGGAGCCATCGCCTGGGTGGTGGTGCGGCAGGTCGTCACGCCGGTGCGGATGGCGGCCGGGATCTCCGAGCGGCTGGCGGCCGGTCTGCTCCAGGAGCGGATGAAGGTCACCGGGGAGGACGACATCGCCCGCCTCGGCGAGGCGTTCAACAAGATGGCCCAGAACCTCCAGCTCAAGATCCAGCAGCTGGAGGAGCTGTCGCGGATGCAGCGGCGGTTCGTCTCGGACGTCTCCCATGAGCTGCGTACACCGCTGACGACCGTGCGGATGGCCGCGGACGTCATCTACGAGGGGCGCGAGGACTTCGATCCGATCACGGCGCGCTCCGCCGAGCTGCTGTGGGGCCAGGTCGACCGCTTCGAGTCGCTGCTCTCCGATCTGCTGGAGATCAGCCGGTTCGACGCGGGCGCGGCCGCCCTGGAGGCCGACCAGATCGATCTGCGCGATGTGGTGAACCGGGTGGTCGACGGGGCCGAGCCGCTGGCCGACGCCAAGGGCACCCGGATCGTGGTGCGCGGTGCCGAGGCGCCGGTGATCGCGGAGGCGGACGCCCGCCGGGTGGAGCGGGTGCTGCGCAACCTGGTGGTCAACGCCGTGGAGCACGGCGAGGGCCGGGATGTGGTGGTGCGGCTCGCGGCCGCGGGCGGCGCGGTCGCGGTGGCCGTGCGGGACTACGGGGTGGGTCTGAAGCCCGGCGAGGCGACGCGGGTGTTCAATCGCTTCTGGCGGGCCGATCCGGCGCGCGCCCGGACGACGGGCGGCACCGGTCTCGGGCTGTCGATCGCGGTGGAGGACGCCCGGCTGCACGGCGGCTGGCTCCAGGCGTGGGGTGAGCCCGGCGGCGGTTCGCAGTTCCGGCTGACGCTGCCGCGCGCCGCGGGCGATGTGCTGCGCGGTTCGCCGATCCCGCTGGAGCCCGACGACTCCCGGCGCAACCGGCAGCCCGCCGACGGCGGACAGGCGCAGCCCGCGGCGGAGCGGCTGGCCTCGGTGCCCGCGCAGCCCACGCTCCGCGCTGCCGCCCGCCGACGCCCCGGTGCCCTCGGCCGATCCGACGGCCCTGCCGGGGAACGGGGCCCGGGTGGTGCGGGGCGCCGCGGAGCCGGCGCACCGGGAGCGAACGACACCGAACGAAGGGGAGGGCCGCCCCCGTGGGCGCTGACCGTGCCGACCGCCACCGTTCCCGCTCCGGCGCGCGTCGCCGTGCGCGGGCCACGGGCACATTGCTCGCGTGTGGTGTGCTGCTGCTGTCCGGCTGTGCCTCGATGCCCGACAGCGGGGATGTGCGCCGGGTCGACTCCTCCCCGCGCTCCGATGTGGATTCGCAGGTCCGGGTGTACGGGGTGAGTCCGGGCAAGGGCGAGCAGCCCGCGGAGCTGGTCTCCGGCTTCCTGGAGGCCACGACGAGCGACGAGGAGAACTTCGCCACCGCGAAGGAGTATCTGACCCGGGGCGCGTCCAAGGACTGGGATCCGTTCGCGCAGACCACGGTGCTGGAGCAGGCCCCGGACGTGCGGGTGGAGACCGACCCCGGCGACCGGGACGGCAACAGCAAGACGGTCGTGCTGTCGGGCGAGCGGATCGCCACGGTGGACGCCACGCACGCCTACCGGCCCGATGAGGAGAGGTACGAGGAGCGCATCCACCTCACCCTGCGCGGTTCGGAGTGGCGGATCGACGGGCCCGCCGCCGGGGTTGGTGGTCGGCGAGTCGGACTTCCAGCGCATCTACCGCTCGGTCAACAAGTACTACTTCGCGAAGCTGGGGCCGGACGCCGCGGACTCACGGGTGGGGGACCAGGTCCTGGTCGCCGACCCGGTGTATCTGCGGCGGCGCATCAATCCGGTCACCGCGACGGTCAAGGCGCTGCTGGACGGTCCGACGGACTGGCTGGATCCGGTGGTCAGCACGTCCTTCCCGGCCGGTACGGCGCTCGGCCGCAACACCGGCAAGCTGTCGCTGGACGATTCGAACGCGCTGAAGGTCCGGCTGAGCGATCAGGCCGCGCAGATCAGCCCGGGGCGATGTGCCCGGATGGCGGCGCAGACGCTGTTCACGGTGCAGGACCTCTGGGAGGGATCGGACGAGGTGAGCGGGGTGCGGCTGGAGCGGCAGAGCGGCTCCGAGCTGTGCGCCCTGACGAGCGACGCGGCGCGGGCGTACGCCCCCGACCATGTCATCGGGCGGCCCCAGCACCAGTACTTCGTGGACGCGCAGCACCGGATGGTCCGGCTGTCCGACGACGAGGACAAGCCACGCCCGGTGCCGGGTCCGTTCGGCGCCGACGGCGCGGGTCTCGGCACGGTGGCGGTCTCGCGCGACGAGCGGGACGCGGCGGCGGTCAGCGAGGACGGCCGGTCGCTGTACGTCACGGAGCTGTCGTCCGGCGCCGAGCGGGGCCGGGTGCGGGTGCACAGCCAGGGCGGCAGCCCCGAGCACGGGCTGACGGCGCCCAGCTGGGACGGGCTGGGCGGGCTGTGGGTGGCCGACCGGGACCCGCAGCGGCCGCGGCTGCTGCGGCTGCGGGGCGGCACCGGCCAGGCGGACGAGGTCGAGCTGCCGAAGCTGGACGGTGGCCGGATCACGGCGCTGCGGATGTCCGCGGACGGCACGAGGATCGCGATGCTGGTCAAGCAGGACGGGCATACGACGCTGCGGCTGGGCCGGATCGAGCGGCGGGGCACGGCGGACCGTCCGAAGCTGTCGGTGCGGGCGCTGCACGCGATCGCGCCGAAGCTCCAGGACGTCGACACCGCCTCCTGGGCGGGGGACAGCCGTCTGGTGGTCGCGGGCCGCGAGTCGGACGGCGTGCAGCAGCTCCAGTACGTGGAGACGGACGGCTCACCGGCGGATCTGCCGGAGGTGCCCGGGCCGAACGGGGTGGAGACGGTCGCCGCCTCGGAGGACCAGACCCGGCCGCTGATCGCCGAGACCAGGGAGAACGGGATCGTCCGGCTGCTGCCGAACACGGACTGGAAGACCGTGGACGAGGACGGTTCCGGGCCGGTGTACCCCGGATAGCCGTACGGGCGGGGGAGGCCGTGGTGGCCTTCTGGGCGCCTGTCCCGCCCTGGAGGCGGCGGTTGTCCACATGCGCGTGGTTTTCCACAGGGGGTGGCGGCCCGGCCGGTGTGACGGGACAGTGGGGGCCATGCGGGGCTGGTGGCAGGAGATCGCCGATCTGGTGCTGCCGGCCGACTGTGCGGGATGCGGTCGGCCGGGCGCCCCGCTGTGCGACCGGTGTCATGGGGCGCTGCGCGGGCCCGGGGCGCGTCGGGTGCTGCCGAGCCCGGTGCCGCCGGGGCTGCCGGTGGTCCATGCGGCGGTGGATTACGTGGACGAGGCCCGGGCGGTGCTGCTCGCGCACAAGGAGCGGGGAGCGCTGCGGCTGGCGGGGCCGCTGGGCGAGGCGCTGGCCGGTGCGGTGCGGGCGGTGGCCCGTGGGGTCCTGCCCCGGGCCCCGGGGGACCGGCCGCTGCTGCTGGTGCCGGTGCCCTCGGCGCGGCGTGCGGTGGGGGCGCGGGGCCATGATCCGGCGCGGCGCATCGCGTGTGCGGCGGCGGGCGTGCTGCGCCGCGAGGGGTGTCCCGCGCGGGTGCCGTCGGTGCTGCGGCAGCGGCGGCGGGTGACCGACCAGTCGGGGCTGGGCGCCCGGCAGCGCAGGGCGAATGTGACGGGGGCGCTGGAGGCCGCGCCGGGTGGCGGGCGGCTCCTGGTGGCGGGCCCGGTGGTGCTGGTGGACGATCTGATGACGACGGGGGCCTCGCTCGCGGAGGCGGCGCGGGCGGTGGCGGAGGCGGGCGGACGGGTCGTGGGCGGGGCGGTGGTGGCCGCGCCGCCGACCCCGGCGTCCACCCCCGGGCTCTCGGGGACCTCGGTGTCTCCGGGGCGTCTCAGACCCTTCGCGCGCGGTAAGCGGAACTGAATACGAAGCCGTGTCGTTGCAGGCTGTAAGGACGCCAAAGCACCTGATCGGAGGTACGGCTCGGTAGGGGGTGCCGACAGCCGTCCCGGCGAGCTATGTTCGGTTGTGAGGAGTGGCAGGTGCTATGACTCACAAATCCGCTTGGCGTGCTTTGAGTGCTTTCTCGTGAGCCGTTAACCGAAACGGGGTGGAGTTGTTCCCCGTGGGAAGGAGAGGTGAAAGCCGCCAAGCCGGTGGCTCCGGAAGACGCCGGAGCCTAGTGCACAAGGGATGAGCTCCGGTGGATGCTCCGGAGCGACCCGGGAACGGAGTTCTGCGTGGACATCGTCGTCAAGGGCCGTAAAACAGAGGTGCCCGAGCGGTTCCGGAAGCACGTGGCCGAGAAGCTGAAGCTGGATAAGATCCAGAAGCTCGACGGCAAGGTGATCAGCCTCGACGTCGAGGTGTCCAAGGAGCACAACCCGCGGCAGGCCGACCGGTCCGACCGTGTGGAGATCACCCTTCGCTCCCGCGGCCCGGTCATTCGGGCGGAGGCCGCGGCGGCCGATCCGTACGCAGCGCTGGACCTGGCGGCCGGCAAGCTGGAAGCGCGGATGCGCAAGCAGCACGACAAGCGCCACACCCGGCGTGGCAACGGTCGCATTCCGGCCAGCGACGTGGCCATCACGGTGCCCAATGCGGCACGTATCAACGGGCACGGCGAGATCGCCGCCCAGCGCACCCCGTCGGACACTGTTCCGACCACCCGGATGGGACCCCTGGAAGTCCAGGGCGAAGGCCCCCTCGTGGTCCGTGAGAAGACCCACGCCGCGGTCCCGATGACGCTCGACCAGGCTCTCTACGAGATGGAGCTGGTCGGGCACGATTTCTATCTGTTCGTCGACTCCGACACCAGCCAGCCCAGCGTCGTCTACCGGCGGCACGGCTATGACTACGGGGTCATTCATCTTCAGCCGGAGGCGTTCGCCGGGGAGGAGCCCGGTGGCGCCGGCGGTGCACTCGGCGCCTGAGGCGACCTGAGCCTCGACCGCCTCTGGGCGGGCGCACAGAGAGTGAGCGGGATCGCGCGGCGTATGCGCCGCGCGGTCCCGTGGCCGGTCCGGGCATGAAATCATGGCTCGACGGCCAACCGGCATTGGGGAAACGACTGGTTGGCGCCGTACAGCACCGTGCACCGCAGAGTGCAGACCGCAAGGGCCATGGCCTTCAGGGGGAGGAACGATGGCGGACAGCTTCGGGCCCGTGTCCGACGAAGGCGATGACCAACGCCTGGGGCCGGACAGGGGCGAGCCGCGCGGTGAGCCGCGTAAGGAGCCGATTCGGGTCCTCGTAGTGGACGACCACGCTCTCTTCCGGCGTGGGTTGGAGATCGTCCTGGCCCAGGAGGAGGACATTCAGGTCGTCGGTGAGGCCGGGGACGGCGCCGAGGCCGTGGACAAGGCGGCGGATCTGCTGCCGGACATCGTCCTGATGGATGTGCGCATGCCCAAGCGCGGGGGGATCGAGGCCTGCACGTCGATCAAGGAAGTGGCCCCCAGCGCCAAGATCATCATGCTGACGATCAGCGACGAGGAGGCCGACCTCTACGACGCGATCAAGGCGGGCGCCACCGGCTATCTGCTCAAGGAGATCTCGACCGACGAGGTGTCGACCGCGATCCGCGCGGTGGCCGACGGCCAGTCGCAGATCAGCCCGTCGATGGCGGCCAAGCTCCTCACCGAGTTCAAGTCGATGATCCAGCGCACCGACGAACGTCGGCTGGTGCCGGCGCCCCGGCTCACCGACCGTGAGCTGGAGGTGCTGAAGCTGGTGGCCACCGGCATGAACAACCGTGACATCGCCAAGGAACTGTTCATCAGCGAGAACACCGTGAAGAACCACGTCCGGAACATCCTGGAGAAGCTCCAGCTGCACTCCCGGATGGAGGCCGTGGTCTACGCGATGCGGGAGAAGATCCTCGAAATCAGGTGAGCGGCGGACGACTCGGCCGCCGGGCCGCGGTCAGCGGACCGCGGCCGCCAGCGGTGCGGCCAGCTCCGGGCGGTTGACGCGCTCGATCCGCACCGCGTCACAGCCCACCCACCCGGCCGCCTCGCGCAGCGCCTCGGCCATCGGCGCCACCGCCTTCGGGGTATCCAGCGACACCTGCCGGGCCACCAGCGTGGTCCCCTCACGGGCCGGATCGACCCGGCCGAGCAGCCGCCCGCCCGACAGCAGCGGCATGGCGAAGTAGCCGTAGATCCGCTTGGGCCTGGGCACGTACGCCTCCAGCCGATGGCTGAAGCCGAAGATCCGCTCGGTGCGCGCCCGGTCCCATATCAAGGAGTCGAAGGGCGACAGCAGGGTCGTGCGGTGCCGTCCGCGCGGGGTGGTGGCCAGCGCCTCGGGGTCCGCCCAGGCCGCCTTGTCCCAGCCCGCGACCGTCACCGGCACCAGCCCCGAGTCCGCGACCACCGCGTCGACCTGCTCCGCCTTGAGCCGGTGGTAGTCCGCGAGGTCCGCCCGGGTGCCCACGCCGAGGGACTGGCCCGCGAGCCGCACCAGCCGCCGCAGGCACTCCGCGTCGTCCAGGTCGTCGTGCAGCAGCGTGTCCGGCACGGCGCGCTCCGCCAGGTCGTACACCCGCTTCCAGCCGCGCCGCTCCACGCACACCACCTCGCCGTACGTCAGCGCGCGCTCGGCCGCGACCTTGGTCGCCGACCAGTCCCACCACAGGCCGCCGTTCTTGGCGCCGCCCAGCTCGCTCGCGGTCAGCGGGCCCTCGGCGCGCAACTGCGCCACCACCTTCTCGTACGCGCCCGGCGGCAGCTCGTGGTGCCAGTGCGGGCGGGCGCGGTAGGCGCGGCGGCGGAACGCGAAGTGCGGCCACTCCTCGATCGGCAGCACGCACGCCGCGTGCGACCAGTACTCGAAGGCGTGGGGTGTCGCTCCAGTACGCCGATTCGACCGCCGTGCGGCCGACCGCGCCCAGCCGTGCGTACGGAATCAGCTCGTGCGAGCGCGCCAGCACCGAGATCGTGTCCCAGCTGCACCGCGCCCAGATGACGCAGGACGCCGCGCACCCCGCCGCGCCGGTCGGGCGCCCCCAGGAGCCCCTGGGCGCGCAGCGCGATCCGGCGCGCGTCGTCGGCGGACAGGCTGACCTCGGGCTTCTGGGCTGCGGTGGCCCCGGACCGGGTGGCGGGATTCGTCATGCGCGACACCGTAGTGGCGACCACTGACAACGCCCCCCGACCCATGGGGCCACGCGGTCAGGCCCGGTTCGCGGCGGGGGCCGGGAGGTACGGCGTGGTCGAGGGCAGCCCGAAGTCGGAGGGCAGCAGCGCGCCCCGCCAGGCGTCCCGCCGCGTGCCCTCGCGGACGATGCGCGCCCGGTCCGTCCCCTCCATCTGGAAGCCCACGGCGAGCGCGACCGCCCGCGACGCCTCGTTCCCGGCCTCCGTGCACCACTCCAGCCGCTCCACGCCCAGCCCGGTGAAGGCCCATTCGGCCACCTCGCGCGCCGCCTCGACGGTGTAGCCGTGCCGCCGGTGCTCCCGTACCGTCCAGTAGCCCAGTTCGGCCTGGCGCTCGGGGCCGTGCAGCCGGGCCAGCCGGACCAGGCCCATGGCCCCGATGAGTGTCTTCTCACCCTTGGTGACCAGCGCGAAGTTATAGGTACGGTCGTCCCGCCAGCCCTCCGGGCAGGTCCGCCGGACGAAGTCCTCGGCGTGGGCGCGTTCGTACGGGCCGGGCACGGTGGTCCAGCGCAGGATGTCCGGGTCCTGACAGGCGGCGTGGACCGCCGGGGCGTCGGACGGCTGGAAGGGGCGCAGGACGAGTCGCTCGGTCGTGAGGGTGACGGGCTCCATGGCGAGAGTCTGGGCCGCTGGCGCGCGGGGCCGCGACTGGTTTTGGTGAATTCGGGGGCACCCCGGCGACCTCTCACGCGTTGACACGGTGTGGTGACACTCGGCCCGCGTGGTGACGGACCTCCCGGCCAGGCGGGGTCTGTCTTACGATGGCCGTTGCGGCGGGGCTTGTGCCCCTTGACAATGCCGCGCCAGCGCACCCCACGACCGTGCCAGGCCCGACCGGCAAGGAGCCAGCCTACGTGTCCGTCTTCAACAAGCTCATGCGTGCAGGCGAAGGAAAGATCCTGCGCAAGCTGCACCGCATCGCGGACCAGGTCAATTCCATCGAAGAGGACTTCCTGTCGCTCTCCGACGCCGAGCTGCGTGCCCTCACCGACGAGTACAAGGAGCGGTACGCCGACGGCGAAAGCCTCGACGACCTGATGCCGGAGGCGTTCGCGACCGTGCGCGAGGCGGCCAAGCGGGTGCTCGGCCAGCGTCACTACGACGTCCAGCTGATGGGCGGTGCCGCGCTGCACCTCGGGTATGTCGCCGAGATGAAGACCGGTGAGGGCAAGACCCTGGTGGGCACCCTGCCCGCGTATCTGAACGCGCTGTCCGGCAAGGGCGTCCACCTGATCACGGTCAACGACTATCTGGCCGAGCGTGACTCCGAGTGGATGGGCCGGGTGCACAAGTTCCTCGGCCTCGAGGTCGGTTGCATCCTCGCCAACATGACCCCGGCGCAGCGCCGCGAGCAGTACGCGTGCGACATCACCTACGGCACCAACAACGAGTTCGGCTTCGACTATCTGCGCGACAACATGGCGTGGTCGCAGGACGAGCTGGTGCAGCGCGGCCACAACTTCGCGATCGTCGACGAGGTCGACTCGATCCTGGTGGACGAGGCCCGTACGCCGCTGATCATCTCCGGCCCGGCCGATCAGGCCACCAAGTGGTACGGCGACTTCGCCAAGCTCGTCCTCCGGCTGTCCCGGGGCGAGGCGGCGAATCTCCAGAAGGGCCAGGAGGAGACCGGGGACTACGAGGTCGACGAGAAGAAGCGCACCGTCGGCATCCACGAGTCCGGCGTCACCAAGGTCGAGGACTGGCTGGGCATCGACAACCTGTACGAGTCGGTGAACACCCCGCTGGTCGGCTACCTGAACAACGCCATCAAGGCCAAGGAACTGTTCAAGAAGGACAAGGACTACGTCGTCATCGACGGCGAAGTCATGATCGTCGACGAGCACACCGGCCGTATCCTCGCCGGTCGCCGCTACAACGAGGGCATGCACCAGGCGATCGAGGCGAAGGAGCAGGTGGAGATCAAGGACGAGAACCAGACTCTCGCCACGATCACCCTCCAGAACTTCTTCCGCCTCTACGACAAGCTCTCCGGCATGACCGGTACGGCGATGACCGAGGCCGCCGAGTTCCACCAGATCTACAAGCTGGGCGTCGTCCCGATCCCGACCCACCGGCCCCTCGCCCGGGTCGACCAGTCCGACCTGATCTACCGCACCGAGGTCGCCAAGTTCGACGCGGTCGTCGATGACATCGTCGAGAAGCACGAGAAGGGCCAGCCGGTCCTGGTCGGCACCACCTCCGTGGAGAAGTCCGAGTACCTGTCGCAGCAGCTCGCCAAGCGCGGGGTGCCGCACGAGGTGCTCAACGCCAAGCAGCACGACCGGGAGGCGACGATCGTCGCCCAGGCGGGCCGCAAGGGCGCCGTCACGGTCGCGACCAACATGGCCGGCCGTGGTACGGACATCAAGCTCGGCGGCAACCCCGACGACCTCGCCGAGGCCGAGCTGCGCCAGCGCGGGCTGGACCCGATGGAGCACTCCGAGGAGTGGGCGGCCGCGCTGCCCGCCGCCCTGGAGAAGGCCGAGGCCGCGGTCAAGGCCGAGTTCGAGGAGGTCAAGGACCTCGGCGGGCTGTATGTGCTGGGCACCGAGCGCCATGAGTCGCGCCGTATCGACAACCAGCTGCGCGGTCGTTCCGGCCGTCAGGGCGACCCCGGTGAGTCCCGCTTCTACCTCTCGCTCGGCGACGACCTGATGCGGCTGTTCAAGGCGCAGATGGTCGAGCGCGTGATGGCGATGGCCAACGTTCCCGACGATGTGCCGATCGAGAACAAGATGGTCACCCGCGCCATCGCCTCCGCCCAGTCGCAGGTCGAGCAGCAGAACTTCGAGACCCGTAAGAACGTCCTGAAGTACGACGAGGTCCTCAACCGGCAGCGCGAGGTCATCTACGGCGAGCGCCGCCGCGTCCTGGAGGGCGAGGACCTCCAGGAGCAGATCGGCCACTTCATGGACGACACGATCGACGCGTACATCCAGGCGGAGACCGTCGAGGGCTTCGCGGAGGAGTGGGACCTGGACCGGCTGTGGGGCGCGTTCAAGCAGCTCTACCCGGTCGAGGTGACCGTCGACGAGCTGGAGGAGGAGACCGGCGACCGCGCCGGGATCACCTCCGAGTTCATCGGTGAGGCCATCAAGGACGACATCCACCAGCAGTACGAGGCCCGCGAGGAGCAGCTCGGCTCCGAGATCATGCGCGAGCTGGAGCGGCGCGTCGTGCTGTCCGTGCTGGACCGCAAGTGGCGCGAGCACCTCTACGAGATGGACTACCTCCAGGAGGGCATCGGGCTGCGCGCGATGGCCCAGAAGGACCCGCTGGTCGAGTACCAGCGCGAGGGCTTCGACATGTTCCAGGCCATGATGGAGGGCATCAAGGAGGAGTCGGTCGGCTACCTGTTCAACCTGGAGGTCCAGGTCGAGCAGCAGGTCGAGGAGGTCCCGGTCGAGGACGCGGAGGCCAAGGCCACGCTGGACAAGGACGTGCAGGACGCGGTCCCGGCGGGTGCCTCCTCGGGGCGTCCCGAGATCCACGCCAAGGGCCTGGAGGCCCACGACAGCGGCCGGACCGGCTGCACTTCTCGGCCCCGACGGTCGA
>NZ_GG657754.1:6336439-6344950 GCF_000158915.1 Streptomyces himastatinicus ATCC 53653
TAAGGCGGTCGCACCGCCGGGCGTGCTGTCCGCCCGCCGTACGGGGGCGCCGCCCGGCCTCCGGGAATCGCGCCGCCCCGGCGGCCCGCCACGGCCCCCGGCCCCACCGCTCCGGCGCCGTGCGGCGGTGCCCGCCGCGCCCCGGTCGGTCCGCGTCGTCGTCCGGGTGATCTCGTGCATGCGTCCCGCCGTCTCTGCCGGGCCCGGCGAAATACCGGGCAGTAGCTTTCCGTCGAGGAGACTTCTACCGACGCGTTTCCGCCACCCGCAACGCCCGTCCCCAGGCCCCCGGACCCGGCCGGGGACTTCACCTATCCGGGGGAATCGATCCGGTGGAAGGACTGGTGGCGGCGTGGGGGACGGCAGCCGACCCCGGGCCCGCAGCCCCCCGGAAATACCCCGAACGGGGACCGGCAGCCCCGGCCGACCGAGCTGCCGCGGCCCGGGCGGCAGGCGCCGTGCCGCCCGGGCGTGCGGCCGTTCCGGGATGCGGTGGGCCGGGGGCGGGCAGCGGCAGGCCGGGTCTCTTGGTCTTGGCGCCACCGCCGCTGTCCCGGCCGAGCGCGGTGGACCGCCGGGGCGGGGCGCAGCGGCGGTGCTATGCGGGCGGTCGCCCGTCTGTCCGGGCTGCGGCGATTCGGATGCGGGGGAGCGGGGACCGGCAGGCCCGGCCCTCCCGGTCCCGTTGCTCGTGTCGAAGGCGGCCATGTCGCCGCTTCGACCGAGCTCTGTGGGCCGCCGGGGCGCAGCGCCAGCGCCACGCGGGCGGCGCGGCGGGCGGCCGGGTGGACCGGGCGGCCGGGCGCCGTTGCCAGGGCGTGCGGCCGTTCCGGGATGCGGTGGGCCGGGGGCGGGCAGCGGCAGGCCGGGTCTCTTGGTCTTGGCGCCACCGCCGCTGTCCCGGCCGAGCGCTGTGGACCGCCGGGGCGGGGCGCAGCGGCGGTGCTATGCGGGCGGTCGCCCGTCTGTCCGGGTTGCCACGATTCGGGTGCTGGGGAGCGGGGAGTGGTGGTGCCACCGCCGCTGTCCCGGCCGAGCGCGGTGGACCGCCGGGGCTCGGCGTCGGCGCGATGCGGGTGGTGGCCCGGCTGATTGAGGTGCCGCGCTGGGTGCCTGCCCGCCGGGCCGTTCCGGGATGGGGCGCGGGCCGGGTCTCCGCGGGCCGTCGCGAAACGCCCCTCGGGCACCACGCTCCGGCCGGGAGCATCTCCCAGCGGTAGCTGGGGGAAAACCCAGCCCTCAAAGCGGAGGCGTCGAACGTATGCTGGCGGGACCTGATGTCTCGTGAAAGCGGCGGCCCATGCGCGTCTACGTCCCCCTGACCCTCTCCGGTCTCGCCGAGGCTCACAAGACGGGAGAACTGGGGCCGGGGCCGCTGACCGCGTATGCCGTGACGCCCGCGCTGCGCGAGTGGTACGTGTCGGACGACATCGAGGAGCTGGAGTACGCCGCGCTCAGCCGGGCCGCGCAGGCGTCCCTGCGGCTGCTCGCCGTGGACCCGCAGGTGCCGCGGCGGCGCGTGGTGGTGGCCCTGGACGTGCCCGACGGGCAGGCGGTCGCCGACCCGGACCGGGGGCTGGACCAGTCCGCGCTGGGGGAGGTGCGGATCGCCGCCGCCGTACGGCTGACCGAGGCCGCGGCGGTGCACCTGGACGCCGGGGACGCCGAGCGGGACGTCGCCGCGGCGGCCGACGCGCTGGGCGCGGCGGACCTCGGGGACGACGACGCGCAGTTCACGGTGGACGGCGCGGAGGACCACGAGCTGATGTGGTACGCCACTCAGGAGATCCCCAATCTCATCGAGTAGGCCGTACCGTCGAGGGATGGGGACGAACCACGTGACGCACATCGTGTGGGACTGGAACGGCACGCTCTTCCACGACATCGACGTCGTGATCCAGGCGACGAACGCCTCGTTCGGGGAGATCGGCCTGCCGCCGATCACGCTGGAGCGCTACCGGGAGCTGTACTGCGTACCCGTTCCGCTCTTCTACGAGCGGCTGATGGGGCGGCTGCCCACCGATGAGGAGTGGGAGGTCATGGACGAGGCCTTCCACCGGCACTACTGGGCGCTGGCCGAGAGCGCGGGGCTGGCGCTGGGCGCCCGGGAGCTGCTCACGGAGTGGCAGTCGGCGGGGCTCACCCAGTCGCTGTGCTCACTGGCGCCGCACGAGAACCTGATGCCCCTGGTGCGTACGCACGGCATCGAGCGCCACTTCGTCCGCGTGGACGGCCGCACCGGGCAGAGCACCACCGGCAAGGCCGAGCAGATGGTGCGGCACCTCGCCGCGCTGGAGCGGGTGCCGCCGCAGCGGGTCGTGGTGATCGGCGACGCGGTGGACGACGCGGTGGCGGCCCAGCACGTCGGCGCGCGGGCGGTGCTCTACACGGGCGGCTCGCACAGCCGGACCAGTCTGCTGGCCGCCGGGGTGCCGGTGGTCGACACCCTGGAGGAGGCCGTGCGAGAGGCCGAGGCGCTGGCTGACAGCTGACGTCTGACGGGTAGCAGGTAGCAGATATCGGCTGACAGCCAGCGAGTATCAGCTGACAGGTAGCAGCTGACAGATATCAGAAACTGTCAGTCACTCACGCCACCGGCGCCTTCGTCCGCAGCACCGCCAGGAACTCCCGCATCCACACCGGATGGTCCGGCCACGCCCGCGACGACACCAGCGTGCCGTCCACCACGACCTCCGCGTCCTGGAATGTCGCCCCCGCCCCCTGCATGTCCAGCTCCAGCGCCGGATACGAGGTCACCCGCCGCCCGGTCAGCGCGCCGACCGCCGCCGTCAGCAGCGGGCCGTGGCAGATCTGCGCCACCGGCTTGTCGGCGTCGAAGAACGCCTTGCAGATCTTGCGCAGCTCCGGGTCGTTGCGCAGGTATTCCGGGGCCCGGCCGCCCGGGATCACCAGGGCGGCGTACTGCCCCGGGTCGACTTCGGAGAAGGCGAGGTCGGCGGGGAAGCTGTAGCCGGGCTTCTCGGTGTAGGTGTCGTAGCCCTCCTCGAAGTCGTGCACCACGAAGCGCAGCGTTTTGCGGGAGGGGGCCGCGATGTGTACGTCGTAGCCTTCCTCGCGCAGGCGCTGGTACGGGTAGAGAACCTCCAGGGATTCGGCCGCGTCCCCGGTCACCAGCAGGATCTTCGCAGTCGCAGCAGTGCTGCTCATGCCGCCCACCTCCACGTTTCCACGCTTACCACCGTCGATGTCACCCTGCATCCGCGCCAGAGGTTTGCCAAGGGCGCATGAGCTGGGCGCGCGCTCTCCCCCGGCTGTCCATTCCGTCAAACATCCGGGCCCGATTTTGTACACGAACGGCTCATGACGAGCCCCTGGGGTGGAGCGATAGCCTTACTGCGTGATCAGCGCGATAGTCCACGGGGGCAAGGAGGCCCTCGCTCCGAGCCCGGGGCGCCTCCGGGCCGGAGCCGCTGCCGCTGGTCGACGCCGCGTGGGGTCTTGGTCACTTACGGACGAGTACGCCGCGGCCTTCTCCCGATCCGGCATAACGTCGTACGTGACCGGATACCCCGAGTCGCGGCGTCATGCCACCGCCACCTATGTCACGCAACGGCGCGCGACAGGAGCCAGAGGACATGCAGACCAAGCTGGACGAAGCCAAGGCCGAGCTGCTCGCACGGGCCGCCCGGGTCGCTGAGAACAGCCCTGCCGGGGGGCAACCACCGGTACAGGGCCCGGGCCCGGAGACCCTGACCGCATACCTCCAGCACTACTACCTGCACACGCCACCCGAGGATCTCGCGGACCGCGACCCGGTCGACGTCTTCGGCGCGGCGCTCTCGCACTACCGTCTTGCCGAGGCGCGCCCCCAGGGCACGGCGAACGTCCGGGTGCACACGCCGACCGTCGAGGAGCACGGCTGGACGTGCAGCCACTCGGTGGTCGAGGTGGTCACCGACGACATGCCGTTCCTGGTCGACTCGGTGACCAATGAGCTGACCCGCGCGGGCCGCGGCATCCATGTGGTGATCCACCCGCAGGTGGTCGTGCGGCGCGACATCACCGGCAAGCTGATCGAGCTGCTGGAGGCCTCGTACGACCGCAAGGCCCGCGAGAACCTGCCGCACGACGCCGTCGTCGAGTCCTGGATCCACGTCGAGATCGACCGCGAGACCGACCGCGGCGACCTCAAGCAGATCACCGCGGACCTGCTGCGCGTCCTGTCCGATGTCCGCGAGGCCGTCGAGGACTGGGACAAGATGCGCCAGTCGGCGCTGCGGCTGTCCGAGGAGCTGCCCGCGGAGCCCAAGGCCCCCGAGGTGCGCGACCAGGAGGTGGAGGAGGCACGTGAGCTGCTGCGCTGGCTCTCCGACGACCACTTCACCTTCATCGGCTACCGCGAGTACGAGCTGACCCAGGCGCCCACCGAGGCCGGTGGCGAGGAGGACGTGCTGAGCGCGGTGCCCGGCACGGGCCTGGGCATCCTGCGGTCCGATCCGGCCCACCAGGACACCGACGAGAGCGCCCACGCCGGGGCCGCCCCGGTGTCCCCATCGTTCAACCGGCTGCCGGCCGACGCCCGCGCCAAGGCCCGTGAGCACAAGCTGCTGGTCCTCACCAAGGCCAACAGCCGCGCCACCGTCCACCGGCCGTCGTACCTCGACTACATCGGTGTGAAGAAGTTCGACGCCGAGGGCAATGTGATCGGCGAGCGCCGCTTCCTGGGGCTGTTCTCGTCCGCCGCGTACACCGAGTCGGTGCGCCGCGTCCCGGTCATCCGGCGCAAGGTCGAGGAGGTGCTGGCGGGCGCCGGGGTCGGGCCCAACAGCCACGACGGCCGTGACCTGCTCCAGATCCTGGAGACCTACCCGCGCGACGAGCTGTTCCAGACCCCGGTCGACCAGCTCCGCTCGATCGTCACCAGCGTGCTCTACCTCCAGGAGCGGCGCCGGCTGCGGATGTTCCTGCGGCAGGACGAGTACGGGCGCTACTACTCGGCGCTGGTCTACCTGCCCCGCGACCGCTTCACCACCGATGTGCGGCTGCGGCTGACCGACATCCTGCTGGAGGAGCTGAGCGGCCGCCCGCCGGTCGACTTCACCGCCCTGCACACCGAGTCGGTGCTGTCGCGGCTGCACTTCGTGGTCCGCGTCCAGCCCGGTACGGAGCTGCCCGACCTGACCGACGCCGATGTCGAGCGCATCGAGAACCGGCTGGTCGACGCCGCCCGCTCGTGGGCCGACGGGTTCTCCGAGGCCCTGGTGTCGGAGGTGGGTGAGGAGCGCGCCGCCGAGCTGCTGCGCCGCTACCAGCACGCCTTCCCCGAGGGCTACAAGGCCGACCACACGCCGCGCGGCGCCGTCGCCGACCTCCAGCACGTGGAGCGGCTGACCGCCGAGGGCAGCAAGCAGGACTTCGCGCTCAGCCTGTACGAGCCGGTCGGCGCGGCCCACGCCGAGCGCCGCTTCAAGATCTACCGGGCGGGCGGCCAGGTGTCGCTGTCGGCCGTGCTGCCGGTGCTCAACACGCTCGGCGTCGAGGTCGTCGACGAGCGCCCGTACGAGCTGCGCTGCGCGGACAAGACCACCGCCTGGATCTACGACTTCGGGCTGCGGCTGCCGCTGCGCGAGGGCGAGGCCCTCGCCGACGACGCCCGTGAGCGCTTCCAGAACGCGTTCGCCGCGGTGTGGACCGGCCAGGCCGAGAGCGACAACTTCAACCAGCTGGTGCTGGGCGCCGGTCTCGACTGGCGGCAGGCCATGGTGCTGCGCGCGTACGCCAAGTACCTGCGGCAGGCCGGGTCCACCTTCAGCCAGTCGTACATGGAGGACACCCTCCGTAACAATGTGCACACCACCCGGCTGCTGGTCTCCCTCTTCGAGGCCCGGATGTCGCCCGAGCGGCAGCGGGCGGGTCTTGAGCTGACCGACGCCCTGATGGAGGAGCTGGACGCGGCGCTGGACCAGGTGGCCTCGCTCGACGAGGACCGCATCCTGCGCTCGTTCCTCACCCTCATCAAGGCCACCCTGCGCACCAACCACTTCCAGAAGAACGGGCAGGGCGAGCCGCACGACTACCTGTCGGTCAAGCTCGACCCGCAGGCCGTGCCCGATCTGCCCGCGCCCCGCCCGGCGTACGAGATCTGGGTGTACTCGCCGCGCGTCGAGGGTGTGCACCTGCGCTTCGGCAAGGTCGCGCGCGGCGGCCTGCGCTGGTCCGACCGGCGTGAGGACTTCCGTACCGAGATCCTGGGCCTGGTCAAGGCGCAGATGGTGAAGAACACGGTCATCGTGCCGGTCGGCGCCAAGGGCGGATTCGTCGGCAAGCGGCTGCCGGACCCGTCGGTGGACCGGGACGCCTGGCTGGCCGAGGGCATCGGCTGCTACAAGACCTTCATCTCCGGTCTGCTCGACATCACCGACAACATGGTCGGCGGCCAGGTCGAGCCGCCGAAGGACGTCGTCCGGCACGACGGCGAGGACACCTACCTGGTCGTCGCCGCCGACAAGGGCACCGCGACCTTCTCCGACATCGCCAACGAGGTCGCCCAGTCGTACGGCTTCTGGCTCGGTGACGCGTTCGCCTCCGGTGGTTCCGCGGGGTACGACCACAAGGGCATGGGCATCACGGCGCGCGGCGCCTGGGAGTCCGTCAAGCGGCACTTCCGCGAGCTGGACCACGACACCCAGAGCGAGGACTTCACGGTCGTCGGCGTCGGCGACATGTCCGGTGACGTGTTCGGCAACGGCATGCTGCTGAGCGAGCACATCCGGCTGGTCGCCGCCTTCGACCACCGGCACATCTTCATCGACCCCAACCCGGACGCGGCCACCTCGTACGCCGAGCGCCGCCGGCTGTTCGAGCTGCCGCGCTCGTCCTGGGAGGACTACGACACCGAGCTGATCTCGGCGGGCGGCGGCATCCACCCCCGTACGGCCAAGGCCATCCAGATCACCCCGCAGGTGCGGGCCGCGCTCGGCATCGAGACCAAGGTCGCCAAGATGACCCCGGCCGACCTGATGAAGGCCATCCTCAAGGCCCCGGTCGACCTGCTGTGGAACGGCGGCATCGGTACGTACGTGAAGGCGTCCACCGAATCGCACGCCGACGTCGGCGACAAGGCCAACGACGCGATCCGGGTGGACGGCCAGGACCTGCGGGCCAAGGTCGTCGGCGAGGGCGGCAACCTGGGCCTGACCCAGCTCGGCCGCATCGAGTTCGCCACCAACGGCGGCCGGATCAACACCGACGCGATCGACAACAGCGCCGGGGTGGACACCTCCGACCACGAGGTGAACATCAAGATCCTGCTCAACGCGCTGGTCACCGAGGGGGACATGACGGTCAAGCAGCGCAACAAGCTGCTGGCCGAGATGACCGACGAGGTCGGCGCGCTGGTGCTGCGCAACAACTACGCGCAGAACGTGGCGCTCTCCATCTCCGGCGCCCAGGCCCCCAGCCTGCTCCACGCCCACCAGCGGCTGATGCGCCGGCTGTCGCGCGAGGGACGGCTGGACCGCGGGCTGGAGTTCCTGCCCGCCGACCGGGTCATCCGCGAGCGGCTGACCGCCGGACGCGGACTGACCCAGCCCGAACTGGCCGTGCTGCTCGCCTACGTCAAGATCACCGTGGCGGACGAGCTGATCGGCACCGACCTGCCCGACGACCCGTACCTCCAGCGGCTGCTGCACGCCTACTTCCCGCAGGCGCTGCGCCAGACCTTCCCCGAGCACCTCGACGGGCATGCGCTGCGCCGCGAGATCATCACCACGGTGCTGGTCAACGACACCGTCAACACCGCCGGTTCGACCTTCCTGCACCGCATGCGGGAGGAGACCGGGGCCTCCACCGAGGAGGTCGTGCGCGCCCAGACCGCGGCCCGGGCGATCTTCGAGCTGGGGGCGATCTGGGACGAGGTCGAGTCGCTGGACACGGTCGTCGCCGCCCAGTTCCAGACCCGGATGCGGCTGCACTCGCGGCGGCTCGTCGAGCGCGGCACCCGCTGGCTGCTCAACAACCGGCCGCAGCCGCTGGAGCTGGCCGGGACGATCGACTTCTTCGCGGAGCGGGTCGCCGCGGTGCGGGCGCAGCTGCCCAAGCTGCTGCGCGGCGGCGACATCGAGTGGTACCAGCGCATCCATGACGAGCTGACCGCCGCCGGTGTCCCCGACGAGCTGGCCACCCGGGTGGCGGGCTTCTCGTCCGCCTTCCCGACGCTGGACATCGTCGCCATCGCGGACCGCACCGGCAAGGAGCCGCTCGCGGTCGCCGAGGTCTACTACGACCTGGCCGACCGGCTGTCGATCAGCCAGCTGATGGACCGCATCATCGAACTGCCGCGGGCCGACCGCTGGCAGTCCATGGCCCGCGTCTCCATCCGTGAGGACCTGTACGCGGCCCAGGCCGCCCTGACCTCCGACGTCCTGTCGGTGGGCAACGGCGGTTCGACGCCGGAGCAGCGGTTCAAGGCCTGGGAGCAGAAGAACGCCGCGATCCTCCAGCGGGCGCGGACCACACTGGACGAGATCCAGTCGTCGGAGACGTTCGACC
>NZ_GG657754.1:6345693-6356700 GCF_000158915.1 Streptomyces himastatinicus ATCC 53653
CCGGCCCTTGCCGCGGCCACTGTCGCCCGGCGCCGGCGGGGCCGGGTACGCGGCGGCCTGTGTCGGGGCGGACGCGACGGGGTGGTGCGGGGGCGGCGCGGGCGCCTGCGTGGGGGCGTAAGCGGGTGCGTACGTGGGTGCGTACGTCGGCGTCTGCGTGGGCGTCTGCGTCGGGGTGTGGGCGGGCATCGGCGGCTGCGCGGGCTCCGGGGGCTGCTGAGCCACCCGCTCCCGCCGCGCGATCTCCTCCGTGATCGGCGCGGGCAGCCAGCCGGAGAAGTCGCGCAGCTCACGGCCCGCGGCCCGGCGGCACAGCTCGGCCAGCTCGGCGGGCGTGGGCCGCTGCTCCGGGTCCGCCGCGAGGCACCGCTCCAGCAGCGGCCGCAGCTCGTCCGGATAGCCGCTCAGGTCCGGCGGCTGCTGAGCGGTGTTGGCGATCTGCGCGGCGATGGAGATCCCCGCGCCGTCCCCGTACGGGTGGCGGCCGGTGGCCACCACCGCGGCGATCAGGCCGAGCGCGAAGATGTCGGTGGCCGCGGTGACCGGCTTGCCGAAGGCGTGCTCCGGCGACATGTACTGCGGCGTGCCGATGAATCCGCCGCTGCGGGTGAGCTGGGTGGCGTCGGCCGCGCGGGCGATGCCGAAGTCGATCACGAACGGGCCGTTCGAACTCAGCAGGATGTTGCTGGGCTTGAGGTCACGGTGGATGACGGACGCGGCGTGCACCGCGTGCAGCGCCTGCGCCGTGCAGCCGATGAGCTGGAACGCCGCGGGCATCGGCAGCGGGCCGTAACGTCCGAGCGCGTCGTCGAGCGCGAGCCCGGGGACGTAGGCGGAGGCGAGCCAGGGCAGTTCACCGCTGGTGTCATGATCGACCACCGGCACGATGTGGTAGCCCTGCACCCGGCGGGCGGCGGTGACTTCCTGTTCGAAGCGGCGGCGGAAGTCATCGTTCTGCGCGAACTCACGCCGGATGACCTTGAGCGCGACCGGCTGGTTTCCCCGCGTACGGGACAGATACACCGAGCCCATTCCGCCCTCGCCGACTCTGGCGAGCAGCCGATAGCCGGCGACCTCCCGTGGATCGTCCGGCCTCAGTGGGCTCAGCACGGCGTGATCGGCATTCGTCATTGTTTCCCCCGGACATCGCGTGACTCGAAGATCGTACAGATGCCGTGTTCATGACTTCGCAGCGATTCCCGGTTTCACCCGCTTGGCCGCCCCTCCATGGGCTTGTCGGGCATATCGGGACGTACGACCCTACGGTGGTGAGTCAGTGAGCGCTTCGCGCCTCGACCCGCCGTCGCGTCCCGAGGAGCCGCATGCCCCGCTTCAGCATCGTCATCGCCGCCTACCGAGTGCAGGGCTTCCTCCAGGCCTGCCTGGACTCCGTGCTCACGCAGTCGTTCCGCGACCTGGAGGTGGTGGCCGTCGACGACCGCTCGCCGGACCACTGCGGCGACATCATCGACGCCTGCGCGGCCCGCGACAGCCGGGTGGTGCCCGTGCACCAGCCCGTCAACTCCGGCCCCGGCCAGGCCCGTAACACCGGGGTCGAACACGCCACCGGCGACTATCTGCTGTTCCTCGACGGGGACGACACCCTCGCGCCCGGCACCCTGGAGGGCCTCGCCGAACGGCTCGACCTCAACGAGGACCCGGACATCCTCTACTTCAACCACGTACGCACCTACTGGTCCGGGCGCAGCGCACCCAGCGTCTTCGGGGAGCTGCTGAACTCCGCGGGCACCGATGTGTTCTCCGTCCTGGAGCGCCCCGAATTCCTGCGCATCTTCGCGATGTCGTCCAACCGGGTCTACCGCCGCGCCTTCTACACCGGCCACGGTTTCGCGTTCAGCGAGGGAATCTACGAGGACGCGCTGCTGTCGTATCTGACGATGCTGACGGCGCGGCGCATCGCCTGCGTGGATCTGGTCGGGCTGGAATACCGTCAGCGCCGGGTCGGGGCCAGTACGGGAAGCCCCGGCGAGAAACACTTCGTCATATTCGACCAGTACGCCCGGCTCTTCGCCTTCCTCGACGAGCATCCGCATCTGAATCCGGTGCGGTGTCTGCTCTTCGAACGGGCCGTCTCCCATTTCCTGTTCTGCCTGGACCGCCGTTCCCGGGTGGCGACGGCCGACCGGCCGCGCTTCTTCCGCCGGGCTTCCGCCTGGTACCGCACCCACCTCCCGGACGGTTTCACGCCGCCCGCCGGGGCCGAGTGGCGCTTCGCGGCGCTGGCCCGCGGCTCGTTCGCCCGCTACCGGGAGCACGAGATGGCGACGCGGGCCGTGTCGGGCGCCCGCAAGGCCAAGCGGATCGCCCGCGCGGCGCTGGCCGTACGGGGCAAACGGGCGCTGTACCGGGCCCACCGGCAGCGCCCGGTCGACCCCAATCTGGCCGTCTACAGCGCGTACTGGGGCCGCGGAGTGCTGTGCAACCCGGCGGCGATCTACTACAAGGCCCGTGAACTGGCGCCGCATATCCGCGGAGTGTGGGTGGTCAAGAAGTCGGAGATCGAGTCACTTCCGGAGGACGTCGACTACGTCGTCACCGGAACCCGGGACTTCTACCGGACGGTGGCACGCGCCGCCTATCTCATCAACAACGTCAATTTCCCCAACGACGTCGTCAAGCGGCCCGGCACGGTGCACCTCCAGACCTTCCACGGCACACCGCTCAAATGCATGGGCCTGGACCAGCAGCACTATCCCGCCGCCGCGGCGGGAATGAGCTTCGGCAATCTCCTCAACCGCATCGACCGCTGGGACGTCGCCCTGTCCTCCAATCCCCATTCCAGCGAGGTGTGGGAACGGGTCTACCCCGCCTCCTACCGGCTGCTGGAATGCGGATATCCGCGCAACGATGTGCTGGTCTCGGCCTCCGCGGACGATGTGCGGCGCGCCCGCGCCGGGGTCGGCGTCCCGGAGGGCCACACCGCCGTCCTCTACACCCCCACGATCCGCGACTACCAGAAGGGGTTCGTCCCCCGGCTGGATCTGGAGCGGGTCAGCCGCGCCCTGGGCCCGGGCACCACGCTCCTGGTGCGGGCGCACTACTCGTACCGGCCGTCTGCGGCGCTGCGCGAACTGGACGAGGCGGGGCTGGTGCGGGACGTGTCGCGCCATCCGTCGGTCGAGGAGCTGTGCCTGGCCGCCGACGCGCTGATCACCGACTATTCGTCGATCATGTTCGACTACGCCGTGCTCGACCGGCCCATCGTGATCTACGCGGACGACTGGGACATCTACCGGGCCGCACGCGGCGTCTACTTCGACCTGCTGTCGGGCCGCCCCGGCGAGACCCCGGGCGCGGTGGCCCGCACCCTGGACGAACTGATCGCCGTGTTCCGCGAGGGGCGGTGGTGCGACGCCGAGGCGGCCGCGCTGCGCGCCGCGTTCCGGGCCCGCTTCTGCCCGTACGACGACGGGCACGCGGCGGAGCGCGTCGTACGGACCCTCATGCTGGGCGAGGACCTCACCGCGCAGCCCCTGCCGCCCGTCGCACAGCGGCGGCCGGAGAGCCGTACGGTGCCGTCGCGGCACCTCGCCCCCGGGCACGGCGGCGGGCTGCCCCCGCACGCCGTGGAGCCCAGCCGGGCCTTCCCCGACCGCTCCTCTGACCGTGCCCCCGACCGCGACTGATCCCGTCGGCCGTCGATCCCGGAGAGCCGCCATGTCTGCGTCCGCAGTGTGCCCGCCGCGCGTCAGCGTGATCATTCCCGCCTACAACGCCATGCCGGAGCTGACCCGCTCCGTCACCTCAGCGATGGACCAGACCCTCGGGCTGGACCGGATCGAGATCATCGCGGTGGACGACGGCTCGACCGACGGCACCGGCGAGGAGCTGGAGCGGCTCGCCCGCGCCTGCCCCGCGCTGCACGTCGTCCACCAGGGGAACTCCGGCTGCGCGGGCAGCCCCCGCAACACCGGACTGGACCGCGCGCGGGGCGACTTCGTGTTCTTCCTCGACTCCGACGACTACCTGGGGCCGGACGCGCTGCGCCGCATGGTCGCCATGGCCGACGACAACGGCACCGACATCGTGCTCGGCAGGATCGCCTCGGTGGGCGGACGCGCCGTGCCCCGGGCCGTCTTCTCGCACAACCAGCCGCGCACCGACATCTTCTCCTCCCACGCCTATCTGACCCTGGGCCCCTGGAAGCTCTTCCGGCGCTCCCTCATCGAGCGGCTGCGGCTGCGCTTCCCGCCCTACCGCAACTGTGAGGACAAGCCGTTCACCGCGGCCGCCTACCTCAATGCCTCCGGTATCTCCGTCGTCGCCGACTACGACTGCTACTACGTTCGCTATCGCGAGGACCGCAGCAACCTCACCCTCACCGCGTCCGACCTCGCCCACCGCATGGACGGCATCCGGCTGTGCTTCGAGACCGTGGCCCGCCACCTCGAACCGGGCCCCCGCCGGGACCAGATCATGCGCCGCCACGTGGAGTGGGAACTGTGCGGGCCGCTGCGGGGGCTGCTGCCCCGCGAGAGCGAGAAAGACGCGCGCGAGCGCTTCTTCCCCGAGTTCCGGGACTTGGCGCGGACCTGGGTGACCGACACCATCTTCCAGCGGATCGACGCCCCGGACCGGCTGCTGGTCCATCTGCTGCGCACCGACCGCTTCGAGGACGTCCTGACCGTCGCGCGCAACGCCAAGGAGGACGCGGGCCGTGGCCATCTGGTCGACAAGGGCCGCGTCTTCTGGCTCCACCCCTTCTTCCGCGACCACACCGCCGACGTCCCCGACGTCTGTTTCGACATCACGGACCGGCTGCCGGTCCGCCATCGCCTCGATACGGCGTGCTGGCACGGCGGAGTGCTGCGGCTGACCGGCCACGCCGCCATCGAGGGCATCGACGCGATCGATGCGGACACCGACGTCATCCTGCGCGCGTACGAGTCCGACCGGCCCGAGGTCCGGGTGCCCACCACCCCGCACACCTCCGGTTTCACCGCCGACATCGACCCGGCGACCGCCGACGGCGGCGCACCGCTGGACCGCGGCCTGTGGAACATCTACCTCGACGTCCGCGCCCAGGGCGTCAGCCGGATCGTGCGGCTCGGCGGCAACCGCGAGGACGGCGCGGAGCACGGTCCGCCGCGGCGCGCCGTCACGATGCCGCGGGGCGAACCCGTGGTGGTGGTCCCGTACATCACCCCGTACGGCAATCTCTCGCTCGACGTCGGCGAGGTCGCCCACGCCCCCTCCCGCGAGGCCCCTTGCCGGGTGACCCGGACCGCCTGGCACGGCGCCCGGAAGGGCGTCCTGATCGTCGTCGGGCGGCTGACCGGCGAGGCCGCCGCCCGGTGCCGCGACGGCGGGACGCTACGGCTGCGCGCCGAGAGCGGGACGGGCACGGTGCGCGAGGTCGCGGCGCGGTTCGAACCGGGCGGCGGCGCCGGCGCCTTCACCGCCCGGCTGCCCGTCGGACGGCTGACAGCGGGCCGCTGGACCCTGACGCTGGTCCTGGAGGGCCGCACCGTCGTGGTGCCCTGCCTGGGGCGGCTGGCCGGGATCCGCTGGTTCCGCTTCGGCCGTCCGTACTACGCCAAACCGCTCACCCGGCGAGCGGCCCCGGCCCTCGCCCTGGAGGTGGCGCCCATCAAGGTCGCCGCGGGGCTGCGGCGCCGGTTGCGACGGGCCAGGGCCCGCTTCCGAGGGTGAGGGCCGGTCAGGGCGGTCAGATGCGGCCGCCGAGGCGGTTGCGGACGGCGGCGAGCAGGCGTACGGGGGCGATGCGCAGCTCCAGGGTCGTCTCACCGCGATCGGTGAGCGGCTTGGCGTAGTCCGGACGGCCCCGGCGCACCCAGCGGGTGCCGGGCAGCCGCGCGGGCGGCGGTACGGGCGCGGCGCGCGGCGGTCCTTCGCCGTGGCCGACGAGGGCGAGCGTCACCGTCCAGCGGCCGCGGGCCAGGTCGCGCACCGGCAGCCGGGCGGTGAACGCGCCCGCCGGGTGGCCCGCCGCGTACCGCACGGGGTGGTCCAGGACGCGGCCGTCGGTGTGCTCGGCCCGCAACCGCAGCACCCGGTTGCGGGGCGGTGTGCCCGGCGGCAGCAGCCGCCCGGCGACGACCAGCGTGCCCTTGTCGGACGGATGCCACAGCGCCTCGGTCACCTCGCAGGGCGCGCCGCGCGGGGCCGGGCCGATGTCGAGGGAGAGGTTGCCGTACGGGGTGGTGAAGTACGGCGTGACGCGGGCGCGCTGGCCGGGGCCCGCGGCGACCACGCGGCGCGCGGTGCCGATGTCGAGCCCCTCGTCGTGGCGGTTGCCGAACCGTATGGTGCGGCTGACGCCCTGGGCGCGTACGTCGAGGAACACATCCCAGACGCCGGGGCGCAGCGGGGCGCCGTCGTCGGCGGTGGCGATGTCGATGTCCGCCGCGAAGTCCCGGTTCACCGTCCCGCCGCCTGCTGCCTCCTCGTCCAACGCCGTGACCGGTACGCACAGTTCGTCCTTGGCGTCGCGGTGGCGCAGCACCAGTTCGGTGCGGTCCTCGGGACCGGCGTCCAGGCCCTTGACCTCGGCCCGGCCCCGGACCCGCAGGGTGGAACCGCCGCACCAGGCCGCGCCGGTGAGGTGGTGGCGGACCGGCAGCCGGTCGGTGACGTCGAAGCAGTCGTCGGGGACGTCGGCCGCCGGGTCGCGGAAGAAGGGGTGCAGCCAGTACACGCGCCCCTTCTCGACCAGACGGCCGCGGCCCGCGTCCTCCTTGGCGGCACGGATGACCGTCAGCAGATCGTCGAAGCGGCCGGTGCGCAGCAGGTGGACCATCAGCCGTTCGGGCGCGGTGAGGGTGCGGAAGAGCGTGTCCGAGCAGTGGTCGGTCGCCCAGCGGCGCAGCTCGGGGAGGAACCGTGTCCGCGCCTCGGTCTCGTCCTCGCGCGGCAGGGCGCGCAGCGCGCCGCACAGGTCCCGGCGGATGTGGCGCCGCATCACATGGTCGCGGCGCGGGCCGGGTTGGGTGTAGCGGGCGGCGGTCTGGAACAGCAGCCGGATGGCGTCGATGCGGTCGGTGAGGCCGGTGCGGGCAGGGTTCCGCGCGGTCGTCCCACGGCGGGTGAGGTGGTAGCAGTCGTAGTCGGCGACGACGGAGATGGCGGAGGCGTTGAGGTAGGCGGCCGCGGTGAAGGGCTGGTCCTCGTCGGTGCGGCAGTCCTCGGGGAACCGCAGGTGGAACCGTTCGATGAGGGAGCGGCGGAACAGTTTCCAGGGGCCGAGGGTGGAGTAGGCGTGCGAGCCGAGGACATCGGTGCGCAGCTGGTTGTGGCGGAACACCGCCCGGGGGACGCCGCGTCCGGTGGGGGAGGCCATCTTGCCGAGGACGACGTCGGTGCCGTTCTGGTCGGCCATGGCGACCATGCGGCGCAGCGCGTCGGGGCCCAGGTGGCCGTCGGCGTCGAGGAAGAACACGTACTCGCCGCGGGCGAGGTCCAGTCCGGTGTTGCGGGGCCTGCCCGGGCCGCCGCCGGGCTCCTGGCGGACGACCTTGAGCGCGGGGCAGTCGGCGGCCAGCCGGTCCAGCTCCGCGGCGGTGCCGTCCGTCGACCCGGCGTCGATCGCGATGATCTCCAGCCGGGCGATGCCTATCGTCTGCTCCATGGCGGAGGTGAGGGCGCGGGTCAGGGCGGGCATGGCGTTGTGGGCGGGGACGATCACGCTGACGCGGGGGCGCGGGCCGGGGCGGGGGGTACGCGGCAACATGCGGACTCCGGTGGGTGAGATGGGCTCAGGCGGCGTCGCCGGGGGGCGCGGACGGACGGGTGCGGTGGGGACCGCCGTGGCCGACGCGGGTGCGGTCGGCAGCCCGTATGTCCGCGGCCCATCTGCCGTCGGTGGGCGCCTGGATGAGGCTGACGGCTATGACGTGCTGCGTTCCCATGATCGCTCCTGACTCCTGGGTGGCTGCTCATGGTCGGGGCCGGGGGTGAGGGCCGGGTGTGGGTCGTACGGCCGGCGGGTGACGGACCAGCGTCCGGGGTGCCCCGGTACGACGTACGGCACGCCCGACCCGTTCACTTCGCGGGTGGCGGCGCGGAAGGAGCGCACCGGCACGGTGCGGTCGCCGGATGCTCATCGGGTGCTCCCTCAGGTCCCTCAGGTCCCTCAGGTCCCTCAGTTCCCTCAGCTCCTTCGCGGATCGTCTGGAGTTCGCGCAGCCGGATGAGCGCCTCGCCCTTCGCGGCGAGCGCGTCGACCGCCTCGTCGAAGCGCTGGACGGACGGCGGGGCGGCGGGGCCGAGCAGATACGCCCTCAGCTCGTGGCGGGCGGCGCGCAACGTGTCCCGTTCGGGGTCGTGCAGCAGCCTGAGTACGTCATCCACTCCAGTGGCCTCCGGGCCGAGCAGATAGGCGGCGCGGGCCACGGTGTGCCGCCGCCGGAACTCCACCGCGCCGAGCCCCGCCGCATCGGTGAGGGCGTACGGCTTGAGGGTGGCGATGAAGTCCGCCACCACGCCGGAGAGGTCACCGATCAGCAGCTCCGCCTGGTCGAAACAGGAGTGGAGCGACGGAGTGTCCGCCTCCACCACCTGGTGCAGCCAGGGCGGCGAGGCCGCCCAGTGCGCCCGGTGCCACTGCTCGCCCAGCTCCCCGGCCTCGGCCACCGCCGCCGGATCGGGTGCGGCGCTGTCGCGGGTGAGCATGGCCTCGTCGGCGTAGGCCGGGCGCAGCCGTGCGTGCAGCGCGGCGATACGTCGCGTCAGCTCGGCCCGGCAGCGGGCGGCCTCGGCGCGCAGCGCCCCGGCCTCCTCGGGCTCGTCCGTCCCCTGCCCGGCCCGCCGCTCGTTCGCCGCGCCGATCAGGGCGACGACGCGCCGGTGCGCGGCGGACCGGCGGTCGGTGGCGGGGTGCGGCCGGTAGAGGACCCGGACCGGCGGCTCGCTCTCCAGCAGCTGCCGTACGAGGGTTACGCCTTCCGTGGCGGGGCCCGGCGCGTACAGCACGGTGGGGAGGGGTACGGCGTCGTCCTCCTGAACCTCCTGCACCTCTTGGACCCGGAGGCCGTCCAGCTGGGGCCGCCCCACCTCCACGATGTCCGCGTCCTCGACCCCGACCGCCGCCTCCGCATACCGCTGCCGCCCGGCCCGGCCCGCGACCCACACCTGGTCGTAGACCTTGCTGTACGGATCGACTCCGGCGGCCGGGTCGCCGTCGCCATGACCGTCGCCATGGTCCAGGAACACGTGCTGCATGGTGGGGACGCGCAGCAGATGGATGTTCTCGCCGACGTTCGCCGGATAGAGCGCGACCCGCACACTGCCGAGATCCAGCCTCCGCAGATGCGTCCCGTCCGGCACGCACAGCACCGGCAGCGCGGTCGGCGCCAGCGCCTCCAGCAGATGGCGCTCCCGCACGATCACCAGCGCCGGGGCGCGCAGCGCCGCCACCGTCTCCAGCCACATGCCGACCTGGTGCGCGGACGCCCGTGGCCCCGAGAAGTACAGCACCGTCTCCGGCCGGTGCAGGGCCAGCCAGGCGTTCACCTCGCCCAGTACCCGCGTCGGTCCCGGCAGCCGGAGCGCCCCGACGAGGTACGGCAGCAGCGCCAGCACCGTCACCGCGCACCCCCCGGCCGCCACGGTCAGCCCCGCCACCATCCAGCGGGCGTCCCCGGTGACCAGCGTCGCCCCCAGCCCGCCCAGCGCCGCCACCTCGTACGCCAGCATCCGCAGCCCCGGCCACTCGGTCAGCCGCCGCGGCGGCCGGTCGCTGATGCCCAGCCGGCGCAGATCGATATGGCGCGCCGCGACCGCGAGCCGCCGCCGACGGCCTATCAGCGTGCATATCGCGGCATGCAGCGCCTGACCGCCCAGCAGACACAGCACCAGCGCCATCGCCGACGCCAGCCCGACCGGGCCGGTCACATGCATCCGCCCGAGCAGCAGAAGCAGCAGCACACACCGCAACTCGAAACGCAGCGTCTCCCCGACATGCAGCCGCCCCAGACGCCCCATCAACCCCGGCGCCATGCGCTGCATCACCAGATCGCCCCCGACCCCCACCACCCCCGCCCCCACGAACACCCCACCCACCCCGGTGACGGCGGTCCCCGCCATCACCCCCATCCCCCCGGCCATCACGGCGAACGCCGCGAGACCGCGGGAACTCCGGACACCGAGGCGATTCATGGCGCGTTGCCCTTCGCGGCGGATACGTCGTACGCACTGAACCCTAGGCGACTCGCCGGGTATATGCCCTTTTGTTACCTCCGAAGGAGTGCGCACGCCCCCGGCCCGGGCTGATGCCGGCCCCATGGCAGGCTCTGTGCGCATGACGCGCACGACGCCCGAGCGGCCGGTCGATATCGAGGCGATGTTTCCGGAACTCGCCGAATACCGCAGGACGACGACCCGGCTGCACCCCAGGCCGGGCTCTCCGGGGCGGCATGAGAGTTCGGTGGCGGGACCGTTCCTCTGGCCCGCCGACGAGCCGTGGCCGATGTGCGAGGCCGTCCACGAGAAGGGGCACGGGGTGCGGGACGACGAACCGATCCCCCTGCTTGCCGCGGCCCAGCTGTTCACCCGGGACGTCCCGGACCTGACCGGCCCCGAGGGGTGCGATCTGCTCCAGGTCTTCTGGTGTCCGTTCGAGGTGCACGGACCGGAGCGGGCGATGGACGTGGTGCTGAAGTGGCGGCGGTCGCAGGACGTGGGGGACGCCCTCACGGACAACCCGGAGCCGGTCGTCGTAGGACGGGCGGAATGCGTCCCGAATACGTGCGTACTCGACCCTGAGCAGGTGGTCGAGTACGAGTGGCCCGAACTGTTGAGCGAGGATGTGCAGGAGCGGATCGACGCCTGGGAGGAGGAACTCATGGACGCGGCCGCGGAAGAGGACGCGTACGAACTCACCTATACGCACGACCTGTCCATCGCGCCGGGCTGGAAGGTCGGCGGCTTCGCCACCTGGGGGCTCACCGGCCCGGCCCGGATCGACTGCGCCTGCGGCGCGCCCATGCGTCCTCTGCTGACCGTCAGCGATCGGGAATGGGACCTGGG
>NZ_GG657754.1:6357731-6364871 GCF_000158915.1 Streptomyces himastatinicus ATCC 53653
GCCGAACTACGGGCTGTCCTGGTGGCTCAACGACCACCGCACCGTATGGCCGACCGCCCCGGCGACCGGGCGCTGCGCACGTGGCAACGGGGGCGGCCACCTGCTGTGGGTCGACCCGGCCCGGGACCTGGTCATCAGCTCCCGCTGGGGTGCCGATGTGGAGAGCCTGCTCGCCGAGGTGTCGGAGGCGGTCGAACCCGCGCCGGTCAGCGCGTCGGCGTAAGGGGCTGGGCGGCCGTGGGGAAGGCGCGGCGGGCGAGAGCCGCGGCGGTGGTCAGGCGGGTGAGGGCGGGGCGGAGGGCGCGGGGGCGGTAGGGGGCGTTCCAGGCGTAGGGGAAGGACGCCTTGTCGGGGGTGAGGAGGTTCGTCGTCTCGTCGCAGGCCAGGATCGCGATCAGCCAGCGGCGTTCGGCCCGGTGGAAGGCGGCGGTCAGCGGGCGGGGAGCCAGGAGCCAGTCGCGGGACTGGGGGCTGACCGCCTGCTGGTAGGTGGTCTCGTCGTAGCGCTGCCAGGGGGACTCCGGGGTGATCGGGTGGAGGCCGTAGTCCATGGCGGTGAGGGGGGTCAGCGCGGTGCGGAGGGTGCCGTGGTCGGCGCTGGGGAGGAGTTCGCAGACGATCCAGGGGCGGTGGCGGCGGATGGTGGCGAGGGCGCCGGTCAGGACGTCCGCCTCGTAGGTCTCGACGTCGACCTTGATGAGGTGGGGGACGAGGCCGCGGTCCTCGGTGAAGTGGTCCACCGTGGTGACCGGGACGGTCACCGATTCGGTGTGCTTGCGGTGGGCCGGGTTGAGGGAGTTCGAGGACTCCGACTTGTGGGAGAAGTACAGCTCCGCGGTGCCGGGTTCGGAGGAGAGCGCGGTCTGCTGCACCTCGTAGTCGAGGGCGTTGCAGTGGCGGATGCGGCGGCAGAGGGCGGCGGTCTCCGGGGTGGGTTCGAAGGCGATGGTGTGCGGGCCGCCGGGCCGCCGCCCGTAGACCGCGTCGACCAGGGCCGAGTACAGCCCGATGTGCGCCCCGATGTCGTACACCGCGCCGCCCGCCGGGGCCTGTCCGGCGAGGGCCAGCAGGGTGGCCTGGGTGGTGGGTTCGTAGCCCGCCAGGCCGGAGCGGCGCAACTGCCGCTGCACCGCGGTCTGTTTGCGGCTGAGCACATTGAGCGCGCGGGGGTACGGTCCGCTGGAGGCCAGGACGTCCGGGTTCAGCGGGAGGGTGATGGCGAGGGGCATGGCTGCCGCGGCTCCTGTCGGGTGACGGCCCGCTCCAGCGGGCTGGGGACGGGGAAGTAGGCGTCGAGGAAGGGGCCGAGCAGGGCCAGTTGACCGGCCAGGTCGTGCTCGGAGGAGACCGTGTCGTTGAGGCAGAACGCCTGGCAGTGGCGCGACCGCAGCAGTCTCGCGAGTCGGCCCGGGATGGTGGGCCGGGCGAGGTCGAAGTAGTCGTAGCGCAGCTGGGACGGGACCGCGCGCCCAGTGAGGAACGCGTAGTAGTGGTGCAGCGAGGACGGCAGGGAGATGTCCGAGGTGGAACGCACCCGGTTGGCCATGGTGGCGCGGATCGGGTCCGGGAACTCCCGCTCGATCTCGGCGAGGACGCTGGTGCGCACGGCGTGCGGGGTGTGCTTCATCTTCTGGGTGACGGTCGCCCCGAACCGGCCCTCCAGCAGCCGCCGGTTGTTCTTGCCCGCCGCCGATACGGGGACGTCCAGCTGGTCGGCGGGGGCCAGCGGGATGAGCGCGCGGGAGGGGAAGAACTTGGTCACGCCGTTGGCGAGGAAGAAGTCCTGCGGGGTGACCGGCGAGCCGAGGAAGACGTCGTCGTTGAAGTAGAGGAAGTGTTCGGCGAGGCCCTTGATGTGGTGCAGCCGGGTCTCGATGGCGTGCGAGTTGAAGGTCGGCAGCACGGTCGGGTCGTCGAAGATGTCCTGGTGGTCGACGACGGTGATGCCGGGGTGGTCCAGCGCGAGCCAGTCGGGCACCTGGCGGTCCGTCACGATATAGATGTGGCGCACCCAGGGGGCGTACAGGTGGAGCGAGCGCAGGGAGTAGCGCAGCTCGTCGCGGTTGGCGTAGCGGGCGGCGTTGGCGGCCTGCTCGTGGTAGCCCGCGCCCTCCCCTTCGGTGACGGCGGCGCGCCGCCGCTGCCACTGCGGGTCGGAGCCGTCGACCCAGGTGTAGACGACGTCGATGGGGAAGCGGACCTCGTCCGGCAGCCGGGTGGTGAATTCCGGGCGCGTACGGACGAGGGGGCCCGGGGACCAGCCCTCGGCCGGGGCGAGCCGGGTGAACATTTCGGTCCGCCGCGCGGACGGCGTCGCCCGCGAGCGGTACGGAGGCGGTCGTGCGGTTGGGGCGCGGGGCGTGGAGGCTCTCGGCCAGGGCTTCCGCCGGGGCTTCCGCCGGGGCCTCTGTCAGGGCTTCCGCCGGGGCACGCTCCCAGAACTCGATGTCGCAGCCGTGCGACGAGCCCAGGACCAGGTCCCCGCCGGGGGTGGTGTGGAAGCGGGTGAAGCGGACGACGGGCGCGGCGGCCAGGGCGCGCCAGGCGCGGGCCGTGGCGCCGAGGCGCATCGGGCCCGCCGCGCCCTTCCGGCGCGGGGGCAGCGAGACGTAGCCCGCCTCGCGTGCGCACAGCGCGCCGAGCGCGGTCACCACCGCGGCCCGCTGGTCCGCCCGTACGCCCACGGCGGAGGCGACGTTGCTGTAGCAGCGGACGACGAAGTGGTCGAGCCGCGCCTGGTCCAGCGCCTCGCACACCAGCCGCAGGTTCTCGGCGCGCGCGAACAGCGGGGTGGGCGTGCGGACGACGGTCGCGATCCGGGTGCCGCGGTCGTCGGCGATCACCATGCGGTCCGGTGCGGACATCAGCCCCGTACGCACCAGCCGCCCCAACCGCCGCCGCGCCCAGCGCAGCCGTAGCGCACCGGAGGTGAGGGACAGCCGACCCAGCCCGTGCAGGGCCGCGCGGCGCAGCTCGACGCCGGTCATGGCGATGACCGCGCGCCGGATCCGCAGCGGGACCGTACGCCGGTAGCCGCGCACCAGGGGCGGATCGGCGAGCCACGAGGGGCGGGGGGCGGCGGGCGGTGCGGTGAGGGGCATCGTGCGTCCTGGGGCGGGCGGCGCGGGACGGGTGGTTCCTCACACCATCATCTGAACGCCTCCCGGATGCCGAGGCGCCATGGCGGACCACCCCCCAAAGTGCCCCCGTTCGGCCCAGCGGGTCCGTCGGCGGAATGGCTGCGGCCCGGCGCCCGAAAGGGGTGCCGGGCCGCAGCCGGGTTGGGCGGGGTGGTTCAGGTGGGCTACTTCACCGCGCCTGCCATCACGCCTGCCACGAACTGGCGCTGGAAGGCGAAGAAGACGGCCAGCGGGATGATCATCGAGACGAACGCGCCGGGGCCCAGGATGTCGATGTTGTTGCCGAACTGCCGGACCTGCTGCTGGAGCGCCACCGTGATCGGCGGGTTGCCGCTGTCGGCGAAGATCAGGGCGACCAGCATGTCGTTCCAGACCCAGAGGAACTGGAAGATGCCGAGCGAGGCGATCGCCGGGGCGCCCAGCGGCATGACGACGCGGAAGAACAGCCGCAGCTCACCCGCGCCGTCCAGGCGGGCCGCCTCCAGCAGCTCCCGGGGGATCTCGGCGAAGAAGTTCCGCAGCAGGAAGATCGCGAAGGGCATGCCGAAGGCGGTGTGGAAGAGCACCACACCGGTCGTGGTCTGGAAGATGCCGATCTCGCCGAAGAGCTTGGCGACCGGGATCAGGGCGACCTGGACCGGGACGACCAGCAGGCTGACGACGATCAGGAACCACCAGTCGCGGCCGGGGAAGTCCATCCAGGCGAAGGCGTACCCGGCGAGCGCGCCGAAGATGACCACCAGCAGGGTCGCCGGGATGGTGATGGCGAGGGTGGTCCACAGCGAGTCGGTGATCTGCTGATTGCTCAGGAGCTTGTCGTACGCGTCGAAGGACAGCTGCGACGGGTCGCTGAAGACCTTCCACCACCCCGAGATGTCCACCTGAGAGGGGTCGCGCAGGGAGGACAGCAGCAGCCCCGCCGTCGGCATCAGCCAGAAGAGCCCGATGAGGACGAGGGCGACCTGCACCACCCCGCCCCCGGCCCGTTCCGCGATCCGTCCGATCAGGGACCGCTTCGCCTGTACGACCGTGTCCGCGCTGGTCATCGGCGGCTCTCCCTTCGGATCCGGCGGAGGTTGAAGAACATGACGGGCAGCACCAGCAACAGCAGCAGGACGGCGATCGCGCTGCCGAGCCCCTGGTTGACGTCGGTGCCGAAGGACGACTGGAAGAGCTGGAGCGCGAGGACGTTGGCGTCGTCCTGCGAGGGGCCCGGCGCGATGATGTACACCAGGTCGAAGATCTTCATCACGTTGATCATCAGCGTGACGACGACGACCGAGAGCACCGGCGCCAGCAGCGGCACGGTGACCCGCCGGAAGACCTGCCACTCGTTGGCGCCGTCCATCCGCGCGGCCTCCATCAGCTCACGCGGTACGCCCGCGAGCCCGGCCGCGATGAGCACCATGGCGAAGCCCGCCCAGATCCAGACGTACGAACCGATGATGGCGGGGGTGACGAGGGACGGGCCGAGCCAGTCGATGCCGTTGTACGGCGCGGAGAAGTTCCAGGCGGGCAGCCGCAGCTGGGCGCCCTCGGCCTTGGCGGGGAGGGTGTACGTACCGTCCGCGGCCGACGTCGTCTTCGCGACGACCTTGCCGTCCTTGACCGCCTCGATCTTGAGGTCGGCCATCGCCTTCTCGCCCTTGTCGATGGCGCCTTCCTTGCCGAGACCGCCCTTGGTGAAGTCGAACCAGACGGTGCCGGTGACCTTCCCGGGCTGGGCCTGCGCGGCCCGGGCGTCCTGCGCGCCGCCGATGTCGTCGCGCTTGGCGGCGACCAGCGGAATCGAGGAGGGGGACCCGGCGCGGACGGTGTCCTGCGTGGTGAAGGAGCCGCCTCCGGACTCCGTCAGCCCGGCGGTCGGGCGCGGATGGGCGCCGGGGAAGGGCGGCGAGGCGCTGAACGAGTCATGCACGCCCACCCACATGGCGTTGGCCACGCCCTTGTCCGGGTCCTGTTCGTACACCAGCCGGAAGATGATGCCCGCGGCCAGCATCGAGATCGCCATCGGCATGAAGACGATCAGCTTGAACGCGGTGGCCCAGCGCACCCGCTCGGTGAGCACGGCGAAGATCAGGCCGAGCGCGGTGGAGATGGTCGGCGCCAGGATCAGCCAGATGATGTTGTTCTTGACCGCCGTCTTGGTGGCGTCGTCGGAGAACATCTCCGTGTAGTTGTCCAGGCCGACGAAGCCGTTGCCGCTGGCGTCGAAGAAGCTGCGGTAGACGGAGTAGCCGATCGGATAGACGACGAGCGCGCCGAGCAGCGCCAGCGCGGGCAGCAGGAACACCGCCGCCAGCCAGGGCCGGGTGCCCAGGACGCTCTTCCTCTTCTTCGTGCTGCGCGGTGTGGTGGGTGGGGCGGACGACGCCCGGCCAGGTGTGGCCGCGCCGCCCGCAGTCGCGGTCGACATGATGTGGATCTCCCGGTCGAGTCGTCAGTTCTTGTACGCCTTGGCGGCATCGGCTTCCAACTGGCGCTGGATTCCTTCCACGTTCCTCGGGTTCTTGAGGAAGTCCTGGAGCGCTTTCCATTCGCCCTGGGCGGGCTTTCCGCCGAAGGAGGCCGGGGCCTGGTCGGACATGTCGAACCGGAAGTCATTGCCCGCCGCGATGAGCGCCTTGGCGATGTCGCGCATCGGGTCATTGGGATACGCGCTGAATTTGACGTTCTTGTTGGCCGAGATGAACCCGCCGGACTGGGCCCAGATGGTCGCGGCGTCGGGCGAGGCCAGGAACGTCAGCAGGGCCTGCGATGCCTTGCTGTTCTTCAGCGCCACGCCCACGTCGCCGCCGGTCACCACCGGTGGCTTGGCGCCCACCGCAGGGAACGGGAACACCTTCGCGTCCCCGCCGAGTTCCGCGCCCGCGTCCGAGACGTTGGCGGCGACGAAGTCGGCCTCGAAGACCATGCCCGCGTCGGGCTCGGCGGCATTGCCGAACGCCTTGGTGACCGAATCCGGGAACGCGGTCTGGAGCGCGCCGCTCCGGCCGCCCGCGACCAGGCCCTTGGTGCCCCACAGCTGGGCGAGCGTTTCGAGCGCCTTCTTGACGGACGGGTCGGTCCATTTGATTTTGTGCTGGGCGAGCTGGTCGTACTTCTTCGGCCCGGCCTGGGAGAGATAGACGTTCTCGAACCAGTCGGTCAGCGTCCAGCCGTCCTGGCCGCCGACGGCGACCGCGTCAGTGCCGGAATCCGAGATCAGCTGGGCCTGGGTCAGCAATTGCTTCCAGGTCTTCGGCTCCTTCGCCCCCGCATAGTCGAAGGCTGAGGTGTTGTACCAGATCAGGGACTTGTTGCTGGCCTTGAAATACACCCCGTACTGCTTGCCGTCGTACGAGCCGAGATCCTGCCAGCCCTTGGCGAAGTTCTTGTTCACCTCCGCCTTCGCTGCGGCGTCGAGCGGTTTCGCCCAGCCCTTCTGCGCGAATTCGCGCATGACCCCGACCTGGCCGACCATCGCCACGTCCGGCGGCGAGCCGCCCGCGATCTTCGAGCCGACGAAGCCCGCCATGTCGTCACCGCTGGGTACGAAGGAGACCTTGGCGCCGGTGCGCTTCTCGAACTCCTCCAGCACCTTGGTGAAGTTCTCCTGCTCGGTGCCCGTCCAGACGGCGGTGACCTGGAGCTTCTGACCCTTGAGGTTGGGCAGCTTCACGGTGACCGGCACCGGGGCGCCGCTGACCGTGTCCCCGTCGTCGCTGCCGCAGCCCGCGGCGGTGACCATGAGCGCTCCCGCCGATGCCGCGGCCAGCGCGGCTCGTGCGGTTCGCTTCTTCCGTTTCCTGTTCCTGCGAAGCGATTTCTGCATCCCCGTTTCCCTCCGATGCCGACCGCCTCGCGCGCGGCCGTGTCCCGTGCGACAGTCCTACGCCCGGTCACCCAACGTGGCAATACTGTTTTCGGCGTTCACTCACGGTCGTGACCGGGCCGTGATGAACACCTAAACGCAAAGGGGGAGCGGAACGGACAGATCCGTAATCGGTTAAAGCGTCAA
>NZ_GG657754.1:6364971-6366539 GCF_000158915.1 Streptomyces himastatinicus ATCC 53653
CCGCTCCGGTTGTCCGTACGACGGTCAGATCAGCGCGGGCGCGGTCGGCGCGTCCGCCGACTGCGCGGCGCGCTGGAGCGCGCTGGCGAGCAGTGCCAGATCCGTCGGCCCGTTGCCCAGCTCGCGCAGCGGGCGGCGGGCCGGGGGATCGCCCATCCGCTCCCACTCCAGCGGTACGACCGTCGGCCGCTGGGTCGCCGTGCGCGGTATCCGCCCGGTGACCCGGCCCGCCTGGAACGGGGTCGCCGCACCGTCGTCGGGCCGCAGCAGCCGGCCGCGGCCGGGGGCGTGCTCACGGCCGGACTCGGCGGACGCGTCCGAAGTGTGGGGCTCCGCCTCCGGCCGCTCGGACGAGGCGGGGCCCAGCGGACGGGGCTCCAGCACGATCCGCAGCCCGGCCCGCTCGACCGCCGCCGTATCCGCCGTACGGTCCGGGCGGCCGGAAGCCGCCACCAGGTGGACGCCGAGATGGGCGCCGTCCCGGGCGATCGCCTCCAGCGCGCGCACCACCGAACCGGCCGCCGGGCGGCCCGGGCTGCCGAGGGCCGGGGCCACCAGTGCGTCGAAGTCGTCGACGAGGACGACGAGACGGGGGAAGGGGCGCGGTGCGGCCGGTTGATCGCCGTCGTCGTGCTGGTGGCCGCGCTGGGGGCGCAGCCTCAGCGTCGTACTGGGCGGCGGGTCGATGTCACCGGGGGAGCGGGGCGCGATCACCCGCGCGGGAGCGCCGCCGGGCGCGCCCTCCCGGAGCCGGGTGTGCCAGGTGACGAAGTCCAGTCGGCCCAGCAGCTCGGCCCGGCGCTTCAGCTCCGAGCTGAGCGCCTGCGCGAACTCCCGCATCCGCACCGGGTCGGACGCCGCCAGATACGTCGACACATGCGGCAGGTCCGTGCACACCCGCAGCCCCTCGCCGCGCTCCGCCCCGCCGCTCGCCCCCGCGCCGTCGAGGAGCACCAGCTCCAGCCGGTCGGGTCGTTCGGCGGCCGCGAGTGAGGCGGCCAGCGACCGCAGCAGCTCCGTCTTGCCGGTGCCCGGCCCGCCGTCGATCAGCAGATGCGGGCCGTCGGCGGCCAGATCGACGGCGACCGGTCCGCGCGGCCCGGCGCCCAGCACCGCGAGCGCCCGGCCGCCCGCCGGAACCTCGTCCGCGGCGGCCGCCCAACGCGCCATCAGCGAGGCGGGGGTGGCCCGGGCGAGCCCCAACTCGTCCAGCAGACGGGCCGAGTCGGGCAGCGGGGCCGACACCTGGCGCCCCGGCCCGCCCTCGTCGCCGTGGGCGGAAGCGGCGGGACGCAGGGGCGCGAGTGCCCGCGCGAACCGCTCGGCCCACGCCCCCGACACCGCGTCCACGGTGGCCGCCGTGGTGGCCCCGGCGACCCACAGGGGGACGCCCGCGCCGCCGGTGGCGGCATCCCGGCGCACGATCTGCAACCCGGTGGCCACATCGCCGCTCAGCAGCGCCGCCACCTCGCACGACGCGAACGCCGCGGAGGCCGCGCACGCCGACTCGTAGCTCACCGACAGCGGTGAGGCGGGCGACGCGGCCGGGGCCTCGGCCAGACACAGCA
>NZ_GG657754.1:6366639-6368314 GCF_000158915.1 Streptomyces himastatinicus ATCC 53653
CCCGCCGCGGCGGTATCGTCCAGCCGCCGGGTCAGCTCCGCCGTACGGGCCGTCACCTGCTCGGCGTCGTACGCCAGCAGCAGCCGGCAGTCCTGCCCGCGCAACGGCTGAAGCTGCGGCAGCCAGCCCAGCCAGGACCACTCGGCGGGCCGGTCCTCGGTGCTGAGCAGCACGATCTCCAGCGTGCCCGGGGAGTGCAGCGCCGCGAGCTGCGCCACGACGGACCGGGCGAGCCCGGCCAGCCGCCCGCGCGGCCCCGCGAGCCCCAGCGAACCCGCCTGCCGCAGATCCACGGTCACCGGCGCGGCGGGCAGCAACCCGCCCGCGCCCGAGAGCCGGTCGGCGGAGCCGAGCCGCACCGTGAGCGCGTCCGGGTGGCCCGGCCCGCGCTCCCACAGCCGCGGCCCCGGCCCCAGCGCCGTCATCAGCACGGCCGCCGGGTCCGGCCACCGCCGGTGCAACGCGGCGGCCTCCTCGGCCGCCCGCGCCGCCGCCTCCTCGGCGCCCGCGGCCTCGTCCACGCCCCGCGCGTCCGCCCCCCGGCCCCCGGTCAACTGCCGCACCCAGGCCCCTATCCCCCGCCGCCGCACCTGCGCCCCGGGAGCGTCATACGCATACGCCCCCGCCTCCCCGAGCCCCCGCGGCACGGTGGTCCCCCGCAACGGCGTCCCACCCCGCCCAACGCTCCGGGGGTCCGGTGCGCCGGGGTGCCGATCGGCTGCGCCGCGCGGCCCGGCGTCGGCCGGGCTGGCGTACGGCGTCCCGCCGTCGCGCTGGCCGGGCCCTGCCGCGTCGGGGTAAGGGGCCCCGGGATGCGCCGGGGCTCCGGGGTGCCCGCCGGGGTGCCGGTCGTCGTACGGCGACCAGGCGTCGGCCGCGGCGTCGCGCGCGGTGGCGCCCGGCTGCCCGCCGTGATGCCGGTCGGCTGTGCTGTGCGGTCCGGCGTCGGCCGGACTGCCGTACGGCGTCTCGCCAGCCGTGGCACCTCCGGCCGCGCCTTGACGGTCTGCGGTGCTCGGTTGCCTACCGGGGCCCCAGCCGTCCCTGTCGCGCTGGCCGGGTCCTTCCGCGTCGGAGTAAGGGGCCCCGGGATGTGCCGGAGTTCCGGGTTGCCCGCCGGGCCGCCGGTCGTCGTACGGCGACCCGGTGTCGGCCGCGCCTCGACGGTCTGCGGCGCCTGGTTGATTGCCGGGGCCCCAGCGGTCCCCGTCGCGTTGGCCGGGCCCTGCTGCGTCGGTGTACGGCGTCCCGGGACGCGCGGGGGTTCCTGGCCGCGCGCCGGGGCGCCGGTCTGCGGGGGTCGTGCCCCTGCCCGGCCACGGCTCCTGCCCGCCGTGCGTGGGGGCTGCGGACCCGCTGTCGGGCCCCTGACTGCTGTACGGCGCGCTGCCGCCCGCCGGGCCGCCCCGCTGTCCGGCGGGGTCATGGCCCGTATTGCCGGGCGTGCCTCGGCGGTCTGCGGGGCCGGGCTGTCCGGGGATCGTGCGGTCGTCGCCCGGGCGCCGGGCGGTTGCGCCGTGCGCTCCGGCGTCGGTCGGGTCGACGTGCGGCGAGCCGCCGGCCGGGGTGCCCAACTGCCCCGGGAGCCCGCGGTCGTCAGCCGGGCGTCGGCCGGGCGCGCCGTGCGGTCCGCCGTACGACGCGCTACCGCCCGCCGGGCCTACGCGCCCGGGGC
>NZ_GG657754.1:6369144-6371929 GCF_000158915.1 Streptomyces himastatinicus ATCC 53653
CCGGGTAGCCGGGGTAGTGGTCGGGGTCGGCCGGTTGCGTGGAGGGAGAGCACCGCGCCGTCGACCAGCGGCGGTTCGCCGAGCGCGCAGCGCTGTGGGTCGAGCCGCTCCGAGCCCGCGTACACCACGACCGCACCGGAGCCGCCCCCGGCGTCGTGCCCGGCCGCGGCGACGGCGGCGGCCAGGCCGCTCGTCACGGAGGCGAGGGCGGTGCCGACGGGAGCGGTCACGAGCACGTCCACCGCGCCCGCGAGGGCGTGCGGCGGCGGCGCGGGCGCAGGATGGCCGGGGCGGCCCGGGTGGGCGCTGCGCGGCCCGAGGACGGTCAGCCGAATCTGCATCGCCGTCAACGGTCCCTTCTGTCCGGGGGGCCGGGCGGGGGTGCCAACCCCACCGTCTCGCCCCCAGGCGCTTCGGCACGTACAGGTCCGTACGGGGTCGTACGGGTCACGGAGCGTGAGCCCCCCGCCGCTCGGCGCTTCCGTGCTGCGTGCATCCTCGCACCTGCCGCTGACACTTCGCCTGCCGCCCGGCGCGACATGATCTTGATTGGTCGGCTAGTCGGCCGAAACTGGCTGATTGCGACCGGATCCGCTGCGTGAGTGAGGGTCGGTCCGCTGTGTTAAGAGGACGGGAGTGGGCAACCGACTCCCCGGATCACGCGTCTTTCCCCGGGACCCGGCGGAGCCGCCGCGCCCCGCGCGGGCGGTGATCAGCAGTGATCGGCACGGCGCCTTGTCCGTCCCCATTACAGTGGGCGGACGAGTACGGCAGGCAGTACAAGCGATGCAGCAAGCGATGCAAGCGATATGACCACGACCAGGGAGCGCATGACGTGCGGCCGGTAGGCAGCAAGTACCTGCTCGAGGAGCCGCTCGGACGCGGAGCCACGGGCACCGTCTGGCGGGCCAGCCAGCGGGAGACGGCGGGCGCCGAGGCGGCCGTGGCCGGGCAGCCCGGTGAGACGGTCGCGATCAAGGTCCTCAAGGAGGAGCTGGCGAACGACGCGGACATCGTCATGCGCTTCCTCCGCGAGCGTTCCGTACTGCTCCGCCTCACCCACCCCAACATCGTCCGCACCCGCGATCTCGTCGTCGAGGGCGATCTGCTCGCCCTCGTCATGGACCTGATCGACGGTCCGGATCTCCACAACTATCTGCGCGCGAACGGCCCGTTCACGCCCGTCGCCGCGTCCCTCCTCATGGCGCAGACCGCCGACGCGCTCGCCGCCAGCCACGCGGACGGCATCGTGCACCGCGACCTCAAGCCCGCCAACGTGCTCCTCGCGGGCACCGGCGAGGGCGAGGAGATGCACCCGATGCTGACCGACTTCGGCATCGCGCGGCTCGCCGACTCGCCCGGTCTGACGCGGACCCAGGAGTTCGTCGGCACCCCCGCCTATGTGGCGCCGGAGTCCGCCGAGGGCCGTCCGCAGACGTCCGCGGTGGACATCTACGGCGCGGGCATCATGCTGTACGAACTGGTCACCGGCCGTCCGCCGTTCGCGGGCAACACCGCGCTGGAGGTGCTGCACCGGCACCTCAGCGAGGAGCCGCGCCGCCCCACGACCGTGCCCGAGCCGCTGTGGACGGTCATAGAGCGCTGCCTGCGCAAGAACCCGGACGAACGTCCGAGCGCCGAGAACCTGGCCCGCGGCCTGCGCGTGGTCGCCGCCGGTATCGGTGTGCACGCCTCGGCCGCGCAGGCGGAGGCCGCGCTCGGCGTCGCCGCGCTGCTCGCGCCGGACCCGGCGCCGGCCCCGGTCCCGGACACCGCTCCGGCGGACCCGGGGCAGGCGACCCAGGTGCTGCCGACGAACGCGCCGAACGCGCCGGGCAATCAGTACGACCCGGCCGCGGCCACCAACGTGCTCCCCACCACGGGCCCGGGCGCCGACCCCACCCAGGCGATGCCCACGAACGGCCCGGGCGCCCCCGGCGCCGACCCCACCCGGGCCATGCCCCCGGTGCCGCCCGGTGGCGCGCCCGGCCAGGACGATCAGCACCCCTGGCAGAACCAGATGCGCGCGGCCCGCGACCGCAACGAGCAGACGCAGGTCCAGTACCTGGACCCGAGCGAGGACCCGCTGCGCCGCCGCCCCCACCGCCCCGGACCGCCGCCGGGGCAGTACCAGCAGCAACAGCAGCAGTATCAGCAACAGGGGTACCAGCAGCCGCAGCAGCCCCCGCAGCAGCCGCCGTCGCGCCGTCAGCAGCGCCGCCAGCAACAGCAGCAGCCGCAGCAGTACGCCCCGGCACCGCAGCGTCCCCAGGAGCCGCAGCCGCAGCGCTATGCGCCGCCGCAGCAGCCGGAGCCGCGGCGCGAGCCCCGGCAGCGCGGGTCCAACCCCAACAAGATGAAGATCCCCGGGCTCGGCTGCCTCAAGGGCTGCCTGTTCGTGATCCTGATCCTGGTCGTGGGTTCCTGGCTGATCTGGGAGCTGACCCCGCTCAAGGACTGGGTCGCCCAGGGCCAGAGCTACTGGGACGCGGTCTCGACCTGGGTCACCGAGGTCAAGGACTGGATCTCCGCTCTCGGCGGCCCGAGCTGACGCACGGGACACACGGCTGAATCCGCCGAACCCTTCGGCACTCCCTCAACACCCCGGCCGATGCGCCGAGTCAGGTGATTTGTCGACATCCAAGGGGTGTTTTCCGCTCAGAAGTGACAGTTGGCGCTGTCTGGTGCCCCCAACGCGCCAGTAGCCGCGTAGCTTTGTCGCCAACGTGCCCCCTGTCGGAGGATTCGGAGCAGTCTTGTCACGGAAGATCGGCAGCCGGTACAC
>NZ_GG657754.1:6372637-6385491 GCF_000158915.1 Streptomyces himastatinicus ATCC 53653
GCCCCGCTGCCCGGCATCCCCGACGAGCTGTGGCAGCTGCTGCTCCAGTGGCCTCGCCAAGGCCCCCGGCCTCCCGGCTGCGCGCCTCCGAGCTGGCGGCACGGCTGCGCGAGATGCTGCCCAGCCTGGCCGGATATCCGCCGCTGGACATCGACGAGCCGGACGAGGCCGAGGAGCAGAGCGAGGGCGAGGCCCTCGAGGGCGGGCACCGGCCCGCCCCCACCGGTCAGGGCTCGGGGCAGGCGTACGGCCAGGGGTACGGGCACGGCGGGCCGCACCAGCAGCAGCGGCGGCGCGGCGCGGTGCCGCTGGTCCCCGGCGCGGTGCCGGACAGCAGCCGTGAGACGCACACCAGCATGCGCGTGCCCAGCGCGGACGAGCTGGCGGGCGGCGCGCACGGCACCGCCCGCGCCCCCCGCGTCCACGGCCAGCGCCGGGCGGGATCGGCGCGCCATCCGGCGGTCTCGGGGGCGCTGCGCCGCCGTCGGCTCAAGGTCGCCGCGGCGACCGTGGCGGCGCTGGTCGTCGTGGGCGTCGGCGGATGGCTGGTCGCGGGCGGTGACGAGGGCGGCGATGCGCCCAAGGGCGGCGAGCATTCCTCCTCACAGGACTCGGGACAGTGACTCGTTACAGGACTCAGGACAGTGACTCCGGGCAGGCCCCCTGTTACGCCCTGAGGGCCCGCTGTCCCGGCCTGGGACCGACGGGCCGGAGATCCTTCTATAGCGGTTAGGCTGGTGCACGTGGCAGTCGTCGATGTATCCGAAGAGCTGAAGTCCCTCTCCTCGACCATGGGGTCGATCGAGGCCGTCCTGGACCTCGACAAGATGCGGGCCGACATCGCCGTGCTCGAGGAGCAGGCGGCGGCCCCGTCCCTGTGGGACGACCCGGAGAACGCGCAGAAGGTCACCAGCAAGCTTTCCTATCTCCAGGGGCACCTGCGCCGGGCCGAGGAGCTGCGCGGCCGGATCGACGACCTCGAGGTGCTGTTCGAGCTGGCCGCCGACGAGGGCGACGAGGACGCGCGCGCCGAGGCCGAGGCCGAGCTGAACGCCGTGCGCAAGGCCGTCGACGAGATGGAGGTGCGCACCCTCCTGTCCGGCGAGTACGACGCCCGTGAGGCGGTCGTCAACATCCGCGCCGAGGCGGGCGGCGTCGACGCCGCCGACTTCGCCGAGCAGCTCCAGCGGATGTATCTGCGCTGGGCCGAGCGGCACGGCTACAAGACGGAGATCTACGAGACCTCGTACGCGGAGGAGGCCGGCATCAAGTCGACCACCTTCGCCGTGCAGATCCCGTACGCGTACGGGACGCTCTCCGTCGAGCAGGGCACCCACCGCCTGGTGCGCATTTCGCCGTTCGACAACCAGGGCCGCCGTCAGACCTCCTTCGCGGGGGTCGAGGTGCTGCCGGTGGTCGAGCAGACCGACCACATCGAGATCGACGAGTCCGAGCTGCGGATCGACGTCTACCGCTCGTCGGGCCCCGGCGGGCAGGGCGTCAACACCACCGACTCCGCGGTGCGGTTGACCCACATCCCGACCGGCATCGTGGTCTCCTGTCAGAACGAGCGCTCGCAGATCCAGAACAGGGCGACCGCGATGAACGTCCTCCAGGCGAAGCTGCTCGACCGCCGCCGCCAGGAGGAGCAGGCCAAGATGGACGCGCTCAAAGGCGACGGCGGCAATTCCTGGGGCAACCAGATGCGTTCGTACGTCCTGCACCCGTACCAGATGGTCAAGGACCTGCGCACCGAGTTCGAGGTCGGCAACCCGCAGGCGGTGCTCGACGGCGAGCTGGACGGCTTCCTGGAGGCCGGAATCCGCTGGCGCAAGCAGCGCGAACAGGGGAGCTAGGCACCGGCCGGGCCCTTCGTGCCCGGTCCCGCGATCGCCAAGTGGTGCCTCAAGGCCGTTTTTTGGTCACAGTCCTGTACCCATGCGTCACACAAGCGCCTTCATAGCGGACATCTTGCCCTCAAAGACGCTTGACGGTGCCATGAAAACTGGGAAGGCTGACGCGCGGCATGCGTATGACTGGGGCGCGTGTGAACGGGGAACGGCGGATCGCCTGAGCAGTCAGAGCCCGCGGAACTTCTCTCCCTGACGGCCGTGGCCCCGTGCATAGCTGCTCCACTACGAGTACAGCTACTGGGGGTAGCAGGCAGATGACGAAGAAGACGCGGCTGCGTGTCGCGCGCGTAGCGGCCGCCGCGGTGATAGCCGCCGGTGCGTCGCTGACCGCCGCCGGCGCCGCATCGGCCGTGGGGATCGACGTCGGGATCGGTGGCGTGGACGCCTCGGTCAAGGCGGACGAGAAGGGCCTGGACGTCGGTGTCGGCGTCGGCAAGCCCGACGACCCCACCGATGAGCCGACCGAGATTCCCACCGGTGAGCCGACCGACGAGCCCACCGACGAGCCGACGGACGAGCCGACGGGCCTGCCCACCGGGCTGCCGACGCTCCCGACGGACGAGCCGACCGACGAGCCCACGGGCGAGCCGACGGACCAGCCCACGGACGAGCCGACGGACCAGCCGACCGGCCAGCCCACGGACCAGCCGACCGACGAGCCCTCCGGCCAGCCCAGCTCCTCGCCCAGCCAGGGCGGCGGCGCGGGTGGCGGCGACGACTCCACCTGCACCGTGGACCTCGACTCCACGAACTGCGACGACAACACGGACACCGACAGCGTCGGCTCCAAGCCGGTCGAGCAGGGCAAGGCCAAGGAAGAGCTGGCCGAGACCGGTGCCTCCTCCGAGACCACCTTCCTGCTCATCGGTGCCGCGACCATGATCGCGGGTGGCATCGGCTTCCGCGTCGTGCCGCGTCTCGCGAACCGCAACAACAACGTGGCCTGATTCATACGCCGCATCGCACGACGAGGGGCCCGGAGCGCTGCAGAGCTCCGGGCCCCTCGGGCGTCTGTACCGTTCGTGTGATTACGCTGCGTTACGCCACGGTCGCCATCTCGTGGGCGAGCACGGCCACCGCGATCAGCGCCACCAGGAGCGCTATCAGTGCGGCCGGGGTCAGCCCGCCGAAGAGGCCGTCCTGCTGCTGGAGGCGCTCCCTGCTGGCCCGGCAGACCGGGCAGCGGCCCTCACTGACCGGACTCGCGCAGTTGGCGCAGACGAGCCTGTCGTACGTCATGCGCTTTCTCCTCCCGCGCGGCGGTGCCGCAGTAGATATGGGGCCAACGCTCAGGGAAATGGGTTGGTTCCCCTTCCACTGTGCCAGCTTCCGCCCGGTTCGGCGCGCCCCGCACGATTCCGTGCCGCATCCGTACCGGTTCTGTGGCCGTTTCGGACGGCTCGACGGCCGCTTTGTCAACCGTTTGCCCCCAATAGTGCCGTGAATAAACGCACCAAGCCGGATGGGCGCTGCGCGCCCGCGCGCGCTTCGCGTATGGTCACGCTCACCGACGGGAGCCGCTCCGGCGGCAGCCCGTACCGCTACCCAGGTCACCGTGGTGCATCAGTGATCCGATTCGACAACGTATCCAAGACTTACCCCAAGCAGACCCGTCCCGCACTTCGGGATGTCTCGCTCGAGATCGAGAAGGGCGAGTTCGTCTTCCTGGTGGGTTCCTCGGGGTCGGGGAAGTCCACTTTTCTCCGGCTGCTGCTCCGCGAGGAGCGGGCGAGCCATGGCGCGGTCCATGTGCTGGGCAAGGATCTCGCGCGGCTGTCCAACTGGAAGGTGCCGCAGATGCGCCGCCAGCTGGGCACGGTGTTCCAGGACTTCCGGTTGCTCCCCAACAAGACGGTCGGGGAGAACGTCGCCTTCGCGCTCGAGGTGATCGGCAAGCCGCGCGGCGCGATCCGCAAGACGGTGCCCGAGGTGCTCGACCTGGTGGGCCTGGGTGGCAAGGACGACCGGATGCCCGGTGAGCTGTCCGGTGGTGAGCAGCAGCGCGTGGCCATCGCGCGCGCGTTCGTGAACCGTCCGATGCTGCTGATCGCCGACGAGCCGACGGGCAACCTGGACCCGCAGACCTCCGTTGGGATCATGAAGCTGCTGGACCGGATCAACCGGACCGGCACCACGGTCGTCATGGCCACGCACGACCAGCAGATCGTGGACCAGATGCGCAAGCGCGTGATCGAACTTGAGAAGGGCCGTCTCGTCCGCGACCAGTCCCGCGGCGTCTACGGCTACCAGCACTGAAAGGACGCCATGCGCGCCCAGTTCGTCCTGTCGGAGATCGGCGTCGGTCTCCGCCGTAATCTCACGATGACCTTCGCGGTGATCGTCTCCGTAGCCCTCTCGCTCGCCCTGTTCGGCGGGTCCCTGCTGATGAGCCAGCAGGTGAGCACGATGAAGGGCTATTGGTACGACAAGGTCAACGTCTCGATCTTCCTCTGCAACAAGAACGACAAGGAGTCCTCGGCCAACTGCGCGAAGGGCGCGGCCACCGAGGTCCAGAAAAAGGAGATCCGCTCCGAACTGAACCAGATGAACATCGTCGACTCGGTTCAGTTCGAGACCAGTGAGCAGGCGTACAAGCACTACAAGGAGCAGTTCGGCGATTCACCGCTCGCCGATTCGCTGACGCCGGACCAGATGCAGGAGTCCTTCCGCATCAAGCTGAAGGACCCCACCCGGTACGACGTCATCTCCACCGCCTTCGCCGCCCGGCCCGGGGTGCAGGAGGTCCAGGACCAAAAGGCCCTGGTCGACGATCTCTTCAATCTGCTCAACGGCATGAACTACGCGGCGCTCGGCGTGATGACGCTGATGCTGGTGGTCGCGTTGATGCTGATCGTCAACACGGTGCGGGTGTCGGCGTTCAGCCGGCGCCGGGAGACCGGGATCATGCGGCTCGTCGGCGCGTCCAGCTTCTATATCCAGATGCCGTTCATCATGGAGGCCGCCATCGCGGGGCTGATGGGCGCGGGCTTCGCCTGCGTACTCCTCGTCAGCGGCCAGTACTTCCTGGTCAACAACTGGCTCGCGGGCAAGATCGACGTGATCAACTTCATCGGGTGGGACGCGGTGCTGGCCAAGTTGCCGCTCGTGCTGGCGATCGGGCTGCTCATGCCCGCCCTCGCGGCCTTCTTCGCGCTCCGCAAGTACCTCAAGGTGTGACATTCGCCTAGGGCGCCGTACCTCACAACCAGCCGTACGGCGCCTGGGCTTGCCCTACACTCACCGGCATGTCGGGCCCGTGTTTGTTCGTCCATCCCCGCCGCATTCGCCACGGGGCCGCCCTGACATTGGTCTTCGTGAGCGTGCTCGCCACCGGCGCCGCCACCGGCTCATGGGGGGCCGACGGCCCCGCCCGGGCCGCCGACCGGGGCTCGTCGGCCGCGCGGATACCGATCCGCCCGGTCGCCGCAGGCTCCGTCGAGAGCGACCAGGTCGAGGCGGCCGCGGCCAAGGCCGAGGAGGACGGGAAGTCCGGTTCGCAGGCCGCCCGTGACGTGGTGAGCCGCAGCGGCGACCGATGGGGCGCGGTCTACAGCGCCCGTGAGTACGAAGGATTCCGCCAGCACCTCGACGGCGCCTACGTCGGCATCGGGGTCTCCGCGCGGGTGGGAACCGGCGGCCGGATCGAAGTGGACCGCGTCCAGCCGGGCAGCCCCGCCGACCGCGCAGGGCTCCGGGCCGGCGACCGGCTGCTGTCCGTCGACGGTACGAAGTCCACCGGCCGCCCCGTCACCGAGGTCGTCTCCCGGCTGCGCGGACACACCGGCCGCTCGGCGGGCACCCCGGTGACGCTCGGCGTGGAGCGCGACGGCCACCGGTGGCGGCAGTCCCTGGACCGGGCGCGGCTGGCCACCGAGCCGGTCACCGTCGACCGCGTCGGCGACCGGGGGCCGGGCGCCGTCCGCATCAAGGTCGACTCCTTCACCAAGGGCTCCGGCGAGCAGGTGCGCCGCGCGGTGCGGGACGTCCCCCCGGGCGACGGCATCCTCCTCGACCTGCGCGGCAACTCCGGCGGCCTGGTCACCGAGGCCGTCACCACCGCCTCCTCCTTCCTCGACGGCGGCCTGGTCGCCACGTACGACGTACGGGGCGAGCAGCGCGTCCTCGACGCCCGCTCCGGCGGCGACACCCGCACCCCGCTGGTCGTCCTCGTCGACGGCGGCACCATGAGCGCCGCCGAACTGCTCACCGGCGCCCTCCAGGACCGCGGCCGCGCCATCGTCGTCGGCACCCGCACCTTCGGCAAGGGCTCGGTGCAGATGCCCAGCAAGCTCTCCGACGGCTCGGTCGCCGAGCTGACCGTCGGCCACTACCGCACCCCCGCCGGCCGCACCGTCGACGGGCAGGGCATCACCCCCGACCTCACGGTCCACGGCGACGAAGGACCGAGCGCCGAGGCACGCGCCCGGACAGTATTGAGTGGCCTCGGGGGCGGGGCCTAGTGCGAGAATGGCCTTGCTATGGCTAAAGAGACGGGTCGCAAACTGATCGCGCAGAACAAGAAGGCGCGGCACGACTACCACATCATCGACACCTACGAGTGCGGTCTGGTGCTGACCGGGACCGAGGTGAAGTCGCTGCGCCAGGGGCGCGCCTCGCTCGCCGACGGCTTCGCGCAGCTCGACAACGGCGAGGCGTGGCTGCACAACGTGCACATCCCCGAGTACAGCCAGGGGACGTGGACCAACCACTCGGCGCGCCGCCGCCGCAAGCTGCTGCTGCACCGCGCCGAGATCGACAAGCTGGTCCACAAGACCCAGGAGACCGGCCACACCATCGTGCCGCTGTCCCTGTACTTCAAGGACGGCCGTGCCAAGGTCGAGGTCGCGCTCGCCAAGGGCAAGAAGGACTACGACAAGCGCCAGGCGCTCCGCGAGAAGCAGGACCGCCGCGAGACCGACCGCGCGATCTCGGCGGCCCGCCGCCGCGAGCGCGGCCGCGTCTGACCTCGGACGTCGCCCGGCGGGAATGATGTGGCCCCGTAGCGCGTTGTTCACCTATGATGGCGGTGCGCCCCACGCAGGGCGTGGCACCACCTTTGAAAAATGGACATGGGGATGATCGGTTTCGACAGCGGCTGTCGAAGCAGGGGAAGCGAGCCGAGGAAGCGGCAATGATCTCGTAAACCATATGTCGCAACCAATAATCGCCAACACCAAGCGCGATTCCTTCGCCCTCGCTGCCTAAGTAGCGACTTTGCGAAGTGTCAGCCCGGGGCTGTTCCCGACCCGGATCCTGGCATCGACTAGGGAACTAAACCACTAGACCCGGTCACGGGGTGTAGTGGGAAATCAAACAGTGACTGAGCCCGTCGGAGACTTGTCCGTGTGATCTCCGGGGCCGAGAAAATCACAGCGGACTGCGCTCGGAGAAGCCCTGATTCTGCACCGTTGGACGCGGGTTCGATTCCCGCCATCTCCACTCATCCCATGTACGACGAAGGCCCCGCCACCCGGCGGGGCCTTCGTCGTGTCGGGGCTCAGATGAGCCGGTGCTCGCAGCGCAGCGCGGGGCTGTCGCCGGTCCAGTAGGTGTGGGAGTGCGGGGTGACGCGGAGCCGCATGGAGCTGATGTCAGGGCGTCCGGCGGCCTGCCAGACGATGAACGCCTGCTCGATGTCGTCCCACAGCGCCACCGGCCCGCCCTGCCGGACGGTCCAGCCGCAGCCGTTCTCGGCGAACGCGGCGAAGGATTCGCGGTCGGGGTCGAAGAGGTAGAGCTGCGGGGTGCCATCGCCCAGGACAGCGCGTACGAGCTGGGCTCCGGGCGCGGCGAGCTGGGCGAGGAAGGCGGGCATCCACTCCTCCAGCAGCGTCGGCGGCACCTTCGCTTCGCGCTCGTGGTCGGCGTAGGCGGTACGCGCCGATAGATCCCCGGCGAGCGGTACGGCGGCCTGGGAACGGGCCTGCATGAACGACGACTCCCCGACGATCCGCCCCTCGGCCGTCCCGTCGTCACTCACCGTGACCTTGGCGAGGCCGGTGCCGTACGCCCAGGAGCCCGGGGCGACGGTGGTGAGGATCGTGCCGCCCGGCCTGGTCTGGCGTACCCAGGTGTGGGGGATGCGCCGCACCGTGCACGTGGCGATAACCCGGTCGTAGGGAGCGCTGTGGGGGTGGCCGAGGAGCCCGTCGCCGGTCATGGTCCATGTGGAGTATCCGGCGGCTTCCAGGGCGGCATCCGCGCGGGCGGCCACGCCCGGGTCCACTTCGACCGTGGTGACGTTGTCCTCTCCGAGCCGGTGGCACAGCAGGGCGGTGGAGTAGCCGGTACCGGTGCCGATCTCCAGCACGGTGTGACCGTCCTCGACGTCCAGGGCCTCCAGCATGCCGACGACCGTCACGGGCGTGGTGGACGATGACGTGGGCACGCCGGGGGCGGGTGCGGCGGCCTGGTCGGCGGTGAGGTGCCCGTCCAACTGCGTCACCAGGGACTCGTCGCGGTAGGCGATCTTGGACCATTCCGCCGGGTCGGCGCCGAGCGCGGTGAGGGGCTTCCAGCGTCCCCCGTCGGCGGGCAGGAACACGCCGGGCTGGAGGAACAGTTCACGGGGCACCGCCTCGACCGCCGCGCGCCACTTCGGATGGCTGAGGACTCCGGCCTCCTGGAGCCGGTCGGCGAGGGCGCGCCGCTCAGATGCGGTGTCGGGGCTCATCGGGGCTGTCTCCTTGAGCGAGCAGATCAGCGAAGGTGGCGACCATCGGCAGGTCACGGCAGGTGGTCCGGGGTGGTGCACTCGGCCCAGACGCCCTTGCCCCACGGCTTGTGGTCGATCCCCCACCGGCAGGAGAGGGCTTCCACCACGGCCATGCCGCGTCCTGACTCAGCGGTCTCGCTCGCCTGGACGATGCGGGGGACGGCCCGGGACCGGTCGAACGTCGTGATGCGTACCAGGTGATCGTCGGGGCGTTCGACCTTGAGGCGGAAGCGGCCGCGCTGCTCGGGGGCGGGGGTGTGGCGGGCGGCGTGCCGGATCGCGTTGGTGGCCAGCTCGGAGGCGATCAGGCGGGCGTCGTCCACCAGGTCCTCCAGCCCCCACGCGCGCAGGGTCGCGGTGACGGACAGGCGCACGAGGGCTACGGACTCCTCGGTACACGGAAGCGACTGGGCGTAGGCCGGATGGCCTGTGCCGATGGGGGTGAGGGGTGAGGGGGTGCTGATCGCCGTCATCGCTGCCGCCTGGTGGGCACGTAGCGGGCGAGCAGCTTCAGAGTGTGCTCGCCCAGGCCCGTCGGCCCCCGGACGGCGTCCCACCATCTCCCTGCGGGGAATAACTGCACAGCGTGCCCGTTGGGCGGGTTCCAGGGCAGGGCTTTCTGCGGTTCAGCGATCACGACACGGCTCCTCGTGGCCCGTTCTGTATGCGTGTCGTGACGCTAAGTGTGGTGACCCTCGTCACTCAATGGCACTTCCGTCGAGCAGCTGGCGGAAGTGCCAACGAGCGTTACAGCGGCAGGCCGACCGCGTCCGCCAGCGTGCGCATTTCCGGCGTCAGCGTCCTTCGCCGCTTCACCACGTCCCCGAGGATGTCCCGCGCGTACCGCTGATGTGCCAGCCACTCCGGCGCGGATTCGTTGACGCCGGTCAGCACGTCGACCGCTTGCCCGTACTGCCGCATCATGGTGTGAGCTTTGGCAACGTCCAGCCGGTGCCGGTGGTACTCGGTGCTCACCGCCAGACCGCTGGGCCCTCGGGTCGCCGCCGGGCCGGGCTGCTTCGGCTTCACCGCGCGCAGCACCTTGTCCGGCTCGTCCACCACGATGTGCCGCTCGCATGCCTTGTACCGCACAGTGGTCGGGCCCCACGTTGTCAGCCGCTCAGTACCGCGCGGCAGTTCGCGTCCGAGCATCACGGCGACCGACTTCGCGAGGCGCATCGTGTCGTCCGCCTCCCCCCGCCGGTTGTCGCGAAGGTTCGCAGCCGAAGCCTGCATCAGCAGCCAGCCCCACGCGGCCAGTTCCTCCGGCATTGCCCGGCTCACCCTGGGTTCAACGTCGTCCGCCCACTTGGTGGCCAGCTCCCGGGACGCGGCGAGTTTCCCTTGCCGAACGAGCAGCCAGCTCCAGGTGGCGATGATCCCAGCGGCGCGCAACCTGTCCGGCGCGTCGTCCAGGGCGCGGCGGAGCGCGGTCTCCGCCGCGCTGTACTGGCGGGCCTGAGTGAGCACGGACCCGGTGATCTGCAACAGGTGGGACCGTACGTCCCGAGCTTCGACGGAGTCGCCGAGCGCGTCAGCGTCCCGCAGCAGCGGCGCGAGTAGGCCGGTCAGTTCGGCGAGGTGGTTGCCGAAATACGCCTCGCGCACCTCAGGCAGTAGGGCGCGGACACCGTCCACTGTCGGGGCCTCGCCCGTACGGCTGGCCGCGATTTGCACGGCAGCTCGTAGAGGTCGCCACTCTTCGGCGGTCTCGTCGGCGGGCTCCTCGTCGTCGCGCTCCAGGAGACTGCTGGTGGGGACGCGCAGCGCAACGGCGAGATGGTGCGCTGTCTCCATACGAGTGTCAGCGATTTCGCCTTGCTCCAGTTTGCGAATGAGGGAGAGCGATACGTCGGAGGCGGCGGCCAAGTCTCGCTGGCTCAGACCACGGCGCTTGCGGATCGTGCGGAGCCTGGCGCCAATGTGAGCGTCGTCGGGCATGCTGAACTCCGTTCTGAACTCGACACTCAGACGGTACTCCTGGGGAACTCTGGGATGCAGCGATCGGCCCCCGCTTCACGGTTGGGGCCGCCGTGCTTTCCGGCCCGGGCTGGGCGAGGCGCATAGAGGTGGGGGGATCCCCCTTCGGCCGTCTCCCGGATCGAGTCCGGCCGCATGCGGCTCGACCACGCCGCGCTGGTGCAGTTCGCGGCGTTCTTGAACCTCCACCCGACCGGCTGACCGCGACTCCTGCTCCGGATGGGCCCGCGGCCGATACGGTGGAGCGTCCATCGGCCGAGGAGGATGCGGTGCGTCGTAGGAATCTGCTCACCGGTGCGTTGGCGGCCGGAGCGACGGCCGTTGTCGGTGTCGCCCCAGCGGGTGCCGCGTCCGGCCACTTCGATCCGGCGGCAGCCCTTGAGGACGCTCTCTTCCGGCTCCCCTCCGCTGCCCCGGTTCCGCTTGCCCGCCTCGCCGAGCAGGCGGCGGCCGCGCGATCGGACTTCTGTGCCGCTCGCTACACCTCGCTCGGCCGCGCGCTCCCGGGCCTGCTTGCCGCGGCCTCGGCGACGCGGGACGCGTCGAGCGGGCGGGCGAGGGAGCAGGCGAGCACGGCGCTCGCGCGGGCATACGTGCTGGCGGCCGAATTGGCGCTCAAGCAGCACAACGACGCGGCCTGGGTGGCTGCCGACCGTGCGCTGACGGCGGCCCGGGCCAGTGGCCACCCGGTTCCGATCGGTGAGTCCTCTCGGGTGCTCGCGATCACCATGCGGCGGTCGGGGCGGTCCCCGGCCGCGGTACGGCTGCTCACTCAGGAGGCGGCCGATCTGGATGCCGGTCAGTCCCCGACCGGGGCCGTGCGTACGACGCTGATGCTGACGGCCGCGTACACAGCGGCCACCAGCAGGGACCGCACCACGGCGCTGGGCCTGCTGGACGAGGCCCAGGAGGAGGCCGCGCGGCGCCCGGAGGTGCCGGGACTGTTCACCGTGGACGCCAGCCGGACGCAGGTGGAGGTGTACCGGATCGGCGTGTTCAACGCACTCGGCACGCCTGATGAGGGTGTGCAGGTCGCCGCAAGGCTGAGCATCGACCGCATGCCGACGGCGGAGCGCCGCGCCCGCGCCTGGACGGATACGGCACGCATGTGGCATGCCCTGGGTGACCAGCCGCAGACCTTCGCGGCCCTCCGCAGGGTGGAGCAGGAGGCGCCGCAGGAAGTGCGGCGGCCTGCACTGCGCGCTCTGACGGCGGACCTGTTGTACACGTCCGCCCGCGTGCCGGGCGTGCGGGAATTCGCGGCCCGCACCGGGGGCCTGCCCGGCTGACAGCCCCGACGTGGGTTAACTCCGCAGCTCCTTGAGGCGTTCGAGGTCGTCGTGTGCCGATTCGCGCTGCTGCGGGGTGAGGGGGACCGCGGCGGCCTGGGTGAGGGCGGACGTCGCGGTCTCCTCGTCGCCGAGGCGTCTGGCGACGTCGGCGCGCAGTACGAGGAGGCGAAGCGACTGGACGGGGGTGGGGTGCTCGTCCTTCGTGTGCAGCGCTCGGTCGAGGACCTTCGCGGCGGCCGCCGGGTCGTCTCGGGAGTCGGCGAAGAGCAGCGCGTGGTGCAGGGCTCGAGGGAAGGTCCCCTTGGGGGCGGGGCGGTGGTGGTGTTCCCGGCTGGTCTGCTGCCCGATGCGCAGGCAGTTGCCGCTCGGGTCGGTCATGAGGAACTGCCGTACGCCGTGCGAGGTGTCCCGCAGAGTCCCGATGCGCGGCAGGCCGCGGATCGGGACTCTTCCGTACGCCGCCTTGAGGCTGGTCCGGAAGGCCTCGTGGAGTCCGTCGATGTCGTCGGTGTAGATGAGGCACGTGCTGTACGACTCGGTCGGTTCGTAGGCCTTCATGCCGAAGAAGTGGAGCTGGATGCCGCCGCGCTCCACGACCGCGTACGGGTTGGGGCTCTTCTGCTGGAAGGTCGCTTCGAATCCGAGGACGGTGTAGAAGTCGAGGATCGGCTGGAGGGTCCGGCACGGCAGCATCGGAATGGTCTTCTCGCCCATGCGGGGCAGTCTAGTCAAAGTTGATTAGTGAGGGGAATGGCTTAGTCGATGTCGAGGACGGCCTTGCCGTGGAGGCGGCGGTCGAGGAGGGCGGTCACGGCGTCCTCGGCGCGGTCCCAGCTGCCGCGCCAGGAGATCTGCGGGTCCAGGTCGCCCGCGGTGAGGCGAGTGGCGAGCCAGGTGAGGTCCGGGCCGAGGTCGGGGCGTTCCAGGAGGAAGAACGTGACGATCGAGCGGTCG
>NZ_GG657754.1:6385769-6398000 GCF_000158915.1 Streptomyces himastatinicus ATCC 53653
AGCTGGACGGCGTACCGGCCGACGCCGCCGGTGGCGCCCGTGATCAGGATGCGGCGGCCGAGGGTGTCGCCGATCCGGCGCAGGGCGCGCAGCGCGCTGCCGCCCGCGACCGGGAGGGTGCTGAGGGCGGCGGGGTCGGCGCCCGCGGGCGGGACGCCGATCAGGCCGGTGTGTACGGCGCGCAGCTCCGCCCAGCCGCCCGCCTCGCCGAAGGTGACGACGGGCGTTCCGGCGGCGGGGCCGGAGCCGTCGGCGGCGGCGCGTTCGATCACCCCGGCGGCGTCCCAGCCGAGCACCGTGCCGTCGGGGGCCTCGGTGCGGTGGGCGGTCTCGCCGTAGTTGAGGGAGGTGGCGGTGACCCGGACCAGCGCCTCGTGCGGGGCGGGCTTGGGATCGGCGGTCTCGCCGAGACGGAGACCGGAGGGGGCGGAGCTGTCGACGAGCAGGGCGCGCATGGGGGCGTTCACCTTTCGCGGGAGGTGGTGACGGTTTCAGTTATGCCACTGAGTGGCATAAGCGTGCAAGTGGCGTTCGCGTCCGCGTTACACTCGGCGTCGTGACTGCCGCCCCCACCCCGTCGCTGCGCGAACGCAAGAAGCTGCGCACCCGTCAGGCGCTGATCGACACCGCGCTGGAACTGTTCACCGAGCGTGGCTTCGGTGGCGTCACGCTGGATGAGCTGTGCGAGGTGGTGGAGGTCTCCAAGCGCACGTTCTTCCGCAACTTCACCAGCAAGGAAGACGTCGCGATGGCCCCCGAACAGGACCTCTGGCGGGCCTTCCTGGAGGAGCTGGAGACCACGGCCCCGGACGGGCTGCCGCTGGTGGAGCTGGGGCGGGACGCGCTGCTGGCCGCGCTGGAGCGGATGGCCGACGAGGGCTGGGCCCGCCGGGTCCTGCTCAGCCGTCGGCTGGCCGAGCGGACGCCCTCGATGGCCGCGCACGGCCTCCAGTTCTGCGAGGCCACGACCCAGGGGGCGCTGGAGATCCTGCGTCGCAGGTTCGGTCTGGGAGGCGGGGACGACGTACGGCCCCGGCTGGCCGTGGACATGCTGATCGCCGCGCATCACTGCGCGATGGCGGGCTGGGTGGACCAGGCAGGAGGTGCCGCGCCCCCGGCCACGCCCGACCTGGCCGTACGCCTCCGCGAGGCCGTGGCCGCCCTGCCGGGCAGCCTCACGATGTCCGTCGAGGGCTGACCGATGCGCGCTTGGACCCTGCCGATGCTGCTGGTGCTCTGCGGCTCCGCGATCGCGACCGGGCTGATCTTCCGGGGGAGCGTCGGCGCGGCCGCGGCACTCCTGCTGGTGTTCGTGCTGCTCGCGGGCGCCCACTCGCCGCTCGTCTTCCCGAGGTCGATCGGCGCGCTGGAGGCGCAGCGCCGCAGCGCGGCCGACGGCCGGCCCGTCGTCTACTGGCGGCCGGGCTGCGCGTACTGCCTCAGGCTGCGCACCCGGCTGGGCCGCCGCGCCCGCCGGGCGCATTGGGTCGACATCTGGCGCGACCCGGCGGGAGCAGCCGTGGTGAGGGCGGCCAACGACGGCAACGAGACCGTGCCGACGGTCGTCGTCGCGGGCCGACCGCACACCAACCCCGATCCCGACTGGGTGCGCGAACAGCTCCCCGGTGCGGTCTGACGGCGGGTGTCAGCTGAAGGCGATCCACAGGCCGAAGCCGAGGAAGACCGTGCCGGTCAGGGCCAGGCCCGCCATCGGGCCCACTATGTGGCGCCGCATCCAGACCCGGGCTTTCTGCGATTCGCCCGGGAGGTACATCACGTCCACCGTCCGGCCGGTCGCCAGCCCCAGGCCGACGCCCTGGATCGCGGTCGTGAACTCCACCTCGTAGCCGTGATGGTCGTGGAACCGGATGACCGGCGTCTGGGTCGGATTCCGGTTCCGGGACTGGTGGTCCACGACGTTGGCGACCACCTGCCCCTCCGTACGGACACCCGTGCGGCGCAGCCGTCCCACCAGCCGGGCGTCGCGCCAGGCGCAGGCGTACAGGAACAGGCCGACCGCTATGCACAGCAGTTCGGCTCCGGGCACGGCCATCGTTACGTCGCCTCTCGTCGTGTTCGGATCCCCCTCCCCACACAGGGGACGCGATGATCCGGAACTTCGGTTGCCACCCGTACGCGCTCTGTCGCGGCGCGGCGGGGTGCGGGATCCTCCCGTGGCATGAAGAGACCACTGAACCGTCGTGCGCGCGCCTGGAGCTGGCCCCTCGTCATCGGGCTGGTCTGCACCCTCACCTGGAGTTCACCGGCCGGGGCCGACGCCTCGCGCGGCGGCGGGCTCGGTGAGGCCGTCGACCGCATTCTCGCCGACCCCCTGCTGAAGGGCGGGGCCGCCGGGGTGGTGGTGGCCGACGCCGACTCCGGCGACGTGCTGTACCGGCACCGGGCCGATGACCGGCTGATGCCCGCCTCCAACACCAAGCTGTTCACCTCGGCCGCCGCCATGGGGCTGCTGGGGCCCGATCACACCTTCCGGACCGATGTCCTGGGCGAGGGCACCCGCCATGGGAGCACCCTGCGCGGTGATCTTTATCTGCGCGGCACCGGTGATCCCACCCTGCTCGCGGAGGACTACGACCGGCTGGCGAAGGACGTCGCCGACGCGGGGATCACCCGGGTCACCGGGCGGTTGATCGCCGACGACACCCGGTTCGACGCGCAGCGCGCGGGCCGTTCCTGGGCGGCGGACGACGAGTCGTCGTACTACGCGGCGCAGATCTCCCCGCTCACCGTCGCCCCCGACACCGACTACGACGCGGGCAGCGTCATCGTCGAGGTCGCGCCCGGGGCCGCCGCGGGGGAGCGGCCGAAGGTCACGGTCACGCCCAAGACCGGTTACGTACGTATCGACAACCGGGCGACCACCGGGAGCGGCGGTCTCACCGTCGAGCGCGGGCACGGCACCAACACCATCACCGTCAGCGGGGCCGTCGCACCCGGGGCACCGACCGCCAAGGAGTGGGTCAGCGTCTGGGAGCCCACCGGGTATGCGGCCGCCGTGTTCGCCGACGCGCTGAAGAAGCATGGGGTGCGGGTCGCCGGGGCTCCCCGGCTTGGGGAGGGCACGCCACAGGATGCGCGGCCGCTCGCCGCGCATCAGTCGATGCCGCTCAAGAAGCTGCTGATCCCGTTCATGAAGCTGTCGAACAACATCCACGCCGAGGTCCTCACCAAGGCCATCGGCTACGAGACGGCGGGCCGGGGCACCTGGAGCGCGGGGCTGGCCGCCATGGCCGACTGGCTGAAGAAGCAGGGCGTGGACACGGGAGCGGTGCGCCAGGTCGACGGGTCCGGGCTGTCCCGGATGGACAACATCGCGGCCGGGCAGTTCACCGAGCTGCTGCTGGCGGCCCGTCAGCAGCCCTGGTACGCGGAGTGGTACGCATCGCTGCCGGTGGCCTGCGCCCCGGACCGCTTCGTCGGCGGCACGCTGCGCTCACGCATGTGCGGCACTCCGGCCGCGGGTAACGCGCGGGGCAAGACCGGCTCCCTGACCGGCGCCTCCGGGCTCTCCGGGTACGTCACCGACGCGGACGGCCGGGAGCTGGTCTACAGCATCGTCCTCAACAACTACCTCGCCCCGTCGGTGAAGAGCCTGGAGGACGCGATCGTGGTGACGCTGGCGAAGTCCGGCGAGGGCCGCACCGAGGGGGTGCGGCCCCGGGCCGTACGGGGTGCGCAAGCAACGGACCTGGAGTGCGCCTGGGTCAAGCCCCGTCACTGCTGAGCGCCAGCGTCAGGGCGGCCGTCCCCGCCTCCGCGTCGGCGGACGGCCCGCCCACCACCTCCACCCGCCACGGCGCCGGAGCCCGGTCGACGGCTTCGGCGCGCAGCGTCTCCCCGTCCCGTACGACGGTGAACGCGACCGCCGTCGAGCCGTCCGGGGCCGGGACCCGCACGGTGACCCCGGTGCCGGGCAGGGCGGAGGGTTCGTACACCCGCAGCGTGATGCCGTCCGCCCAGTCGGCGTCGGGGCGGTCGTACGCCGCGCCGAACGGGATCACCGCGCCCGGCCGGGCCAGCAGCGGCACGCTCAGGAAGCCGTGCCGCTCGCGCACCCAGCGCGGGCCGCGCACCGTGCGGCCGCTGAGCACATGGGTCCACACCCCGTCCGGGACGTAGTACGCGACCTCGCCCTCGTCGTCGAAGACCGGCGCGACCAGCAGATCGCCGCCGAGCATGTACTGCCGCTCCAGACCCGCGCACCCCGGGTCGCCGGGGAATTCGAGGACCATGGCGCGCATCACCGGCACGCCCTCGCCGTGCGCCTGCCGCGCCGCCTCGTACAAGTACGGCATCAGCCGCAGCTTCAGCCGGGTGAAGAAGCGCAGCACCGCGACCGACTCCTCGTCGAAGTGCCACGGCACGCGATAGGAGGACGAGCCGTGCAGCCTGCTGTGCGAGGACAGCAGCCCGAAGGCGATCCAGCGCTTGAAGAGCGCGGGGTCGGGGGTGCCCTCGAAGCCGCCGATGTCATGGCTCCAGAAGCCGAAGCCGGACAGCCCGAGGGAGAGCCCGCCGCGCAGCGATTCGGCCATCGCCTCGTACGTGGACTCGCAGTCGCCACCCCAGTGCACCGGGTACTGCTGGCCGCCCGCGGTCGCGGAGCGCGCGAAGACGACGGCCTCGCGTTCACCGCGCCGCTCGCGCAGCGCCTCGAAGACGGTGCGGTTGTACAGATGGGTGTAGTAGTTGTGCATCCGCTCGGGGTCGGAGCCGTCCGCGTACACCACGTCCAGCGGCACCCGCTCGCCGAAGTCGGTCTTGAAGCAGTCCACGCCCATGTCGAGCAGCGCGGTCAGCTTCTCCGCGTACCAGGCGCGCGCGGCGGGGCTGGTGAAGTCGACCAGGGCCATGCCGGGCTGCCACAGGTCCCACTGCCACACCGAGCCGTCCGGCCGTTTCAGCAGGTGACCGGCCGCCTTGCCCTCGGCGAAGAGCGGGGAGCGCTGCGCGATGTACGGGTTGATCCACACGCAGACGCGCAGGCCCCTCTCGCGCAGCCGCCGCAGCATGCCCGCCGGGTCGGGGAAGACGCGCGGATCCCAGGTGAAGTCGCACCAGTGGTGCTCGCGCATCCAGAAGCAGTCGAAGTGGAAGACGGAGAGCGGCAGTTCGCGCTGCGCCATGCCGTCCACGAAGCCGCTGACCGTCTCCTCGTCGTAGGAGGTGGTGAAGGAGGTGGACAGCCACAGCCCGAAGGACCAGGCGGGCGGCAGCGCGGGGCGGCCGGTGAGGGCGGTGTAGGTGCGCAGGATGTCCTTCGGGGTGGGCCCGTGGATGACGTAGTACGTCAGCTCCTGGCACTCGGCGCTGAACTGGACGCGGGAGACCGCCTCCGAGCCGACCTCGAACGAGACCTGGCCGGGGTGGTCGACGAAGACGCCGTAGCCCGCGTCGGTGAGGTAGAAGGGGATGTTCTTGTACGCCTGTTCGGTGGCGGTGCCGCCGTCGGCGTTCCAGATGTCGACGGTCTGGCCGTTCTTCACCAGCGGGCCGAAGCGCTCGCCGAGGCCGTACGCGGAGGTGCCGACGCGTAAGAGCAGCCGCTCGCGCAGATAGTGGTGTCCGTCGGCAGTCTCCATGATGCCCGCGTCCTTGGGCCCGCTGCTGGTGAGCGTGCGTCCGTCCGCCTCGAAGGCCACGCGCCAGGGGCCGGTGCGGGCGATGCGTACGGTGAGCGGGCCGGAGGTGAGCCGGGCCTCGTCCTCGTCACAGGAGACCTCCCCGTACGAGCCGTCGGCCAGCTCGAACGACGGGCCCGGCGAGGTCCCGCCCGCGAAGTGGGTGAGCCGGACCCCGATCACGCCGGGCAGCGGCGCGGTGCAGGTCAGGGTGAGGACCGGGCCCTTGAGGAGGTCGCCGCGGTGGCGGACCGGATGGGTGGGGGCGTGCACGGTGAGGTGCCCCGGGCCGGTCTCCACGTCGAGGACCCCGGTGGGATGGGCGGCGCTGACGCCCTCGCGCAGCAGCCAGTAGCCGTCGCTGAACTTCATGCGGGGCCCTCCTCGTTGTGTGAGTCATTTGACCGCGCCCGCGGCGATGCCACGGGTCAGGGTCCGCTGGAAGATCAGGAAGAAGATGACCGCGGGGACCACGCCGAGCAGGGCGGCCGCGTTGGTCATGGTGGCGTCCATCAGCCGCTGGCCCTGGAGGACGCCGAGGGCGACCGACACCGTCTGGTTGTCGTTGGAGATCAGCATCACCAGCGGCAGCAGGAACTCGTTCCAGGTCCAGATGAAGAAGAACACCAGCAGCACCCCGATGGTCGGGCGGCTGACCGGCACCACCACCCGCCACAGCACCTGCCACTTGTTCGCGCCGTCGATCCGGGCCGCCTCGACGATCTCCCGGGGGAAGGCGCCGAGGACGGAGGAGAACAGATAGGTGCCGAACGCGGCCTGGATCACGATGAAGACGAGGATCACGCTCAGCCGGGTGTCGTACAGCCCCACCTCCTTCGACAGGTAGTAGACGGGGTAGACCAGCGCCTCCTGCGGCAGCATGTTGGCCAGCACGAAGAAGGCCAGCACCCAGGGGCGGCCCTTCACCCGGCCGATGCCGATGGCGTACGCGTTGAGGACGGACAGCACGGCGGCGCCGATCGCGACCGATCCCGAGATCAGTACGGAGTTGATCAGCTTCTGCCCGAAGTCGACCCGTTCCCAGAAGTCCGCGATCCCGTCGAGGTAGAGCCCCTTCGGCAGGCTCAGCGGCCCGTTCGCGGAGTACTCCGCGGGCGACTTGACCGCGTTGAGGGCGACCACCAGGAACGGCAGCACCATGAGGACGGCCGCCACGATCAGCGCGGCCAGCACCGGATATCGCCTGAGAGCCCTCACCGCTCCTGGTCCTCCGCCCTCGTCTGGAGGCGCAGGGCGACCAGGGCCAGCGCCAGGATGATCACGGTGAGCACGGTCGAGACCGCGGAGCCGTAGCCGACCTGCGTCGTCTCGAAGAACGACTGGAAGGAGAAGTACGAGGGGACATTGGTCGCCCCGCCCGGACCGCCCTTGGTGAGCACGTACACCGCGCCGAACACCTTGAGCGCGGCGATCGTGCACCACAGCAGGACGACGGAGATCTCCGGGCGGATCTGCGGCAGCGTGACGTGCCAGAACCGTCGCCACCACGAGGCGCCGTCCAGCTCGGCCGCCTCGTACAGCGCCGGGTCGACGCGCTGGAGCCCCGCCATGAACACCACCAGCGGAAAGCCCAGCTGGACCCACACCATCACGCCCATCACGCTGTACAGCGCGAGGTCCGGATCGCCCAGCCAGTCGTGGCGCAGCGAGCCGAGGCCGACCGCCTTCAGCAGATCGTTGAGGGCGCCGTCCTCGGGGGCCAGGATCCAGCTCCAGACGATGCCCGCCACCGCGATCGGCAGGACCTGCGGCAGGTAGAAGCAGGCGCGCAGCACGCTCGCGGTGCGGGAGCCGAAGTGCTTGCCGACGAAGTCGAACAGCCCGGCGGCCAGCACCAGACCGAGCGCGGTCGGGATCGCCGCCATCGCCACCACCATGGCGAGGCTGTGCCGGAAGGACTCCCAGAAGGCGTCGTCGTCCAGCAGCGTCCGGTAGTTGTCGAGACCGGCCCACTCCGGGGTGCCGACGCCCTGCCAGTGGGTGAAGCTGATCCCGGTGTTCATCAGGCTGGGTACGACGATGACCGCGAGGAACGCCAGCGCGCCGGGGATCAGGAAGAGCGTGTACGGGTACTCGCGCTGCTGCCTGCTCATCCCTTCGGCGCGCCCGCCTCGTACGCCTTCTCCAGCGCGTCCAGGTAGGCGTCCGGCTTCGCGTCGCCCGTCATCAGCTTCTGGGTCTCGGACACGAGGGTGTCGTAGAAGCCGGGCACCGGCCAGTCCGGGTAGAAGGCGAGACCGCCGCCGTCGGAGTAGGCGGTGAAGTCCTGGATCAGGCTCTTGGCCTTGGGATCGGTGATCGCGGCCGGATCGGCGGCCACGGGCACGCCGCCCTTGTTGCCCAGGGTGTTCTGGATGCCCTTCTTCATCGTGATGTCGATGAAGTCGTACGCGAGCTGCTTGTTCTTCGCGCCCTTGGGGACGACCCATAAATTGCCGCCGGAGCCGAGGGTCAGCTTGGAGCCGGGGAAGGGGAACGTGCCCCACTCGTCCTTGATCTCCGACTTGAAGCGGCCGAACCACCAGCTGCCGGAGAAGAACATCGGGTACTTCCCCGCGATGAACGCCGCGCCCGCGTCCTCGGCCTTGGTGCCGCTCGAACTCTTCGCGATCCAGCCCTTCTTCACCCAGTCGGCGAAGGTCGTGGCGCCGTAGGTCCAGGCGGCGTCGTGGAAGTCGGGCTTGCCCTTGTACTGCTCGTACGCGTCCACCCAGGAGCGGTCGGCCTGGGAGAGGGCCAGCTGGTAGACGTACTGCTGGGCGGGGTATTCGGCGCCCGCGTTGGCGAGCGGGGTGATGCCCTTGCTCTTGAACGCTCTGAGGGCTGCGGTGAACTCCCCGAAGGTGGTCGGGACCTCCACCTTGTGCTTCTTGAAGAGGGTCTTGTTGTAGAAGACCATCGTGTACTCGGCGTAGTTCGGCACCCCGAACCACTTGCCGGAGCCCATCACGCCCTGCGCGTCGTACCGGCTGGTGGTGCGCACCCCGGGGCTGAGCGGCTTGTCCCAGCCGCGCTTGGTGACCTCCGGGGAGAGGTCGGTGAGCAGCCCCTGCTTGGAGAGCAGCCCGGTGGTGGCGTTGCCCTTGTTGTACTCCATGAGATCGGGCGCGCTGTCCGAGCCCAGCACCATCGAGGCGGTCTTTCGAATCTGTTCGAAGCCCTTCTCCTCGAACTTCACCGTGACGCCCGGATGGCTCTTCTTGAACTCCTCGATCGCCTGCTTCCAGGCCGCGCCCATGGCCCCGTTGGGCGCCTCGTAATGCCACAGCGTGAGCGTCTTGCCGTCCCCGGCCTCGTCCCCACCGCCCCCGCATCCCGCCAGGACCAGGGCCCCCGCGACCGCGGCCGCGATGACGGTCCCCGTTCGTTTCGTCAGTCGTCCCGTCCGTTTCCGTGCCGTCAACATCCACTGCCTCCGGGAGGGTTGGGAGGAATGTGCACGTGCAACGTTCGTCGAAGCGCTTCGATGGGCAGAGGTATAAGCGGGCGCGCGGAGGTATGTCAATGGCGTTGACAAAATGCTGGGGAAGCCCGTGGATCAGGCGCACGGGGGCATACGTCGGGCCCGCCCCCGGCCGGAGGCGGGCCCTGGCGTGCTCTAGAGCTCTTCGTACGGCGGAATCACGCGGGTGATGACGATGAACCGCAGGCGCGGCATGGCCAGGAAATACAGCCAGCCGTCACCGCCGATGCCGAGGCGGCGCAGACCGCCGGGGGCGCCGTGCTGGGGGCCTTTGCCGATGTCGGTGACATCGACGCCCATGGCGGCGAGATCGACCAACTCGTTCGCGATGCGCTCGACCTCGTTGACCACGTAGCCGGGAAGCCCGGCGACGACATGCGCTTCGTCGGGGTCGTACTCCCAGCGCCACGCGTCGCTCACGCGTCTCCTCGCTTCAGCCCGGCCTCGGCGAACGCGGCGTCCAGAATGCGGCCGATCTCCGCGATGGCCTCGCGTGCCTGGACGATGTCGTCCGAGCTTGAGGCCAGCGTTTCCAGCTCGCGGAGACGGTTGGCCCGCGCGGGGTGGCGCGCGATCGCCACATTGACCGACCACTGTCCGGTGAAGCTGCGCAGCGGGGCCGCACTCACCTCGGCGCGGGCCTGCTGGACGGCTTCCGCACGCTCGGCGTCGAACGCGGCCAGGGATCCGGGGGCGACCTGCGCCACCGCCGCGCGCAGCGCCTCGGGCGTGGCGGTCGGCTGCGGGGGCACCGGGTCGTACGAGTGATCCGGCTGGGTGCTCATGCGATCCTCCGGCGGGGCGGGCGGGCGGTGCACTCGTACGGTACCGGGAACGTACGACACGGGGTGGGTGTCGGACCCCTCACCGCACCCCGCCTCCTTGGGTGAGAGCAAGGTTTCGTCCCGGTCACCTCTCGCCACAGGCCGGTAATGCGGCGTCCCTACTGTCGGCAGCGACACCGAGCACTGTGGAGGCCCTGATGACTGCCCCGACCACCACCCCCGCCCGCAAGGGGGGCCGCTGGATCGAGGAGTGGGATCCGGAGGACGAGACGTTCTGGCAGGAGAAGGGGGAGCGGATCGCGACCCGCAACCTGATCTTCTCCATCCTCTCCGAGCACATCGGCTTCTCCATCTGGAGCCTGTGGTCGGTGATGGTCCTGTTCATGGGGCCGGAGTACGGGGTCGACCCGGCCGGGAAGTTCTTCCTGGTCGCGATGCCCACCCTGGTCGGCGGGATCCTCCGCGTCCCGTACACCTTCGCCGTGGCCCGCTTCGGCGGCCGCAACTGGACGATCATCAGCGCCGCGATGCTGCTGGTGCCCTCCATCACGGCCGCGGCGGTGATGGAGCCCGGCACCTCGTACACCACGTTCATGGTGGTCGCGGCGCTCACCGGGGTCGGCGGCGGGAACTTCGCCTCCTCCATGACCAACATCAACTCCTTCTACCCGCTGCGCAAGAAGGGCTGGGCCCTCGGGCTCAACGCGGGCGGCGGCAACATCGGCGTGCCGGTCATCCAGCTGATCGGCCTGCTCGTCATCGGCACGGCCGGGGCCTCCCACCCGCGGCTCGTGCTGGCCGTCTACATCCCGCTGATCGTGGTCGCGGCGGCCCTCTCGGCGCTGTTCATGGACAACCTGGCGCCGGTGAGGAACGACGGCGGGGCGGCCCGGGAGGCGGCGCGCGACGCCCACACCTGGATCATGTCGCTGCTCTACGTCGGCACCTTCGGCTCGTTCATCGGCTACAGCTTCGCCTTCGGTCTGGTGCTCCAGAACCAGTTCGACCGCACCCCGCTCCAGGCCGCCTCGCTCACCTTCATCGGCCCGCTGCTCGGCTCCCTCATCCGCCCCGTCGGCGGACGGCTGGCCGATGTGTACGGCGGGGCGCGGATCACGCTGTGGAACTTCGCCGGGATGGCCATCGCCACGCTCGTGGTCGTCTACGCCTCCGCGCAGAAGTCCCTGCCCGTCTTCCTCACCGGGTTCATCGCCCTCTTCGTCCTCAGCGGGCTCGGCAACGGCTCCACGTACAAGATGATCCCCGGCATCTTCCAGGCCAAGGCACTCGCCCGCGGGCTCACCGGCGAGGAGGCCGCGGGCTACGGGCGGCGGCTGTCCGGCGCGGCGATGGGGCTGATCGGGGCGGTCGGCGCGCTCGGCGGGATCGGCATCAACCTGGCCTTCAGGGAGTCGTTCGGCAGCGCCCACTCCGGCACCCCCGCCTTCGTCTCCTTCCTCGCCTTCTACGCCCTGTGCTCGGCGGTCACCTGGGCCGTATACCTCCGCCGCAGCCCGGCGAAGGCCCGGCCCGCGGGAGCCGGTGCGCCGGAGGCGCAGACGGCGCGGCAGCCCGCCTACGCGGATGTGTGAGCCCACACCTTCCAGGGGCGTACGGTCATAAGGCGTGCCCGTGACCGTACGCCCCGTTACACCCGGGAAACCTCCGTGAACCGCATCCGTCACGGGACGGCGCCAGGATGACGACTCACCCCAAGGCGCGCATACGACAGTGAACCGGGACGAGAGCCGAGAGTCAGAGCCACATGCAGCGAGACCACCACCAGGCGACGCCGACCGTCGGACCCCTCGAGGGGTTCACCGTCGGCGTCACCGCCGCGCGCCGCGCCGATGAACTCGGCGCCCTGCTGCTGCGGCGCGGCGCGGCCGTCCTGCACGCGCCCGCGCTGCGGATCGTACCGCTCTCCGACGACTCCGAACTGCTCACCGCCACCAAGCAGTTGATCGACCACGCCCCTGATGTGGTGATCGCCACCACCGCCATCGGCTTCCGCGGCTGGGTCGAGGCCGCCGACGGCTGGGGGCTGGGCGACGCCCTGCTGAACCGGCTGCGCGACATCGAACTGCTGGCCCGCGGGCCCAAGGTGAAGGGCGCCGTACGGGCCGCCGGGCTCACCGAGAAGTGGTCCCCGGCCTCCGAATCGATGGCCGAGGTGCTCGACCGGCTGCTGGAGGAGGGCGTCGACGGCCGCCGCATCGCCGTCCAGCTGCACGGCGAGCCGCTGCCCGGCTTCGTCGAGTCGCTGCGCGCCGGGGGCGCGGAGGTGGTCGGCGTGCCGGTCTACCGGTGGATGCCGCCG
>NZ_GG657754.1:6399138-6406410 GCF_000158915.1 Streptomyces himastatinicus ATCC 53653
AACGCCTAGACGGCGTCGAACCCCTCAGAGCCTGGCTCCTCGGCACCGGCCTGATCCCCGGCGGCACCGTGCTCGACACCGTCGACACCGCCTGGCTCACCCGCTTCCGCGCCGCCCGCGACCTCCTCCACCGCATCGTGCACACGGAGGTGGAGGGACGGGCCGCAGGGCCGGACCTGGAGCGGGTGAACGCGCTCGCCGCCACCGCCCCGCCCGCCGTGCGGGCCGTACGCGCCACCGACGGCACCCTCGTCGCCCGGCTCGCCGCCGCCCCCGACTGCGGGGCGCTGCTCGCCCAGGTCGCCCGCGACGCCGTCGCACTGCTCACCGACCCGGTCGCGCGCGGGCAGTTGCGGCGCTGCGAGGGGGAGAGCTGCTCACTGGTGTACCTGGACACCTCGCGGGGCCGTCGCCGCCGCTGGTGCTCCAGCGAGTTGTGCGGCAACCGGGAGCGCGTGGCGCGCCACAGACGCCGTTTAAACCCAAAGCGCGAGCAAAACATGAACGAGTTTCAGACATGACGCAGGCCCCGGATGGGGGGACCGGGGCCTGCGGGGCGGTGTTTGGGGAGGGAGCCCTTTATGGTGGCCGACGCCCGCCCGGCGCCGGGTTCTCGGCCTCAAGTACGTGGCGTGGCCCGGGAAATGTTCAGCGCAGAAGTGGGAGGAATGTCACAGGGTTGTGAATGAACGGCGGATCATTCCAGCCCGTACGCCCCTCGACCCAGCGCCTTGCGTACGCAAAGATGCCCTCGTGACCGAGAGGACGACACCGGACGACGCGCTGATGCGCGCGCTCTATGCGGAGCATGCGGGCCCGCTTCTCGCCTTCGTCCTGCGCCTGGTCGCAGGCGACCGGCACCGCGCCGAGGACGTGGTTCAGGAGACGCTTTTACGGGCATGGCGCAACGCCGACCAGCTACAGCGCAGCGGGGGTTCCGTACGCCCGTGGCTGGTAACCGTGGCTCGCCGCATCGTCATCGACGGCCACCGAAGCCGCCGTGCCCGCCCCCAAGAGGTCGACGCGGCCCCCCTGCATGTCATGCCCGCAGCGGATGACATAGATCGGGCGCTCCGTCAGATGACCATTTCCGATGCCCTGAATGACCTGTCCGATGCGCACAGAGAGGCCCTCGTCGAGACATACTTCAAGGGACGGACGGTGAGTGAGGCTGCGGGAGTGCTGCGCGTGCCGCCCGGGACCGTACGATCCCGGGTTTACTACGCGCTGCGTTCGCTCAAGCTCTCACTTGAGGAACGGGGGGTCTCGGCATGATGCCGACAGCGGACGACCAGCAGCACACCGCCGTCGGCGCCTATGCGCTCGGCGTCCTCGACGCGGCCGACGCGGCGCGTTTCGAGGAGCACCTGATCGGGTGCGAGCGGTGTGCGGCAGAGCTGGACGGGCTGATGGGCATCCCACCACTGCTGGCGGACTACGCGACCGATGCGGACGGCCTGGCCGTCCGCGACCCCGCCACCCTCACCGCCCGCCCCGGGCCCGAGATGCTGGACCGGCTGCTGGACGAGGTGACGGTCAGCCGCCGTACGAAGAACCGCCGGCGGCTCTTCCTCGTCGCCGCGGCGGGCCTCATGATCGTCGGCGGCCCGCTCGCGGGCGCGGCGGTCACCTCGGGCTCCGACGACGGCGGGGGCGGCACCAACCCCCCGATCGCCGCCGCCAATCCGGCGCAGGTGGCCTTCGACCAGGGCAAGAAGTACAGCTCGGTGGACCCCGGGACCAAGGTGGACGCCTCGGTCTCGCTCGCCCAGAAGGGCTGGGGCACCGCCATCGCGCTCAAGCTGGGCAACCTCAAGGGGCCCAAGAGCTGCGATCTGATCGCCATCGGCAAGGACGGTCACGAGGAGACCGTCACGACGTGGGCCGTGCCCAGCGCGGGCTACGGGATCAAGGACGGCGACGGCTCCCGCTGGAACAAGGAGCCGCTGTACGCACAGGGCGGCGCGGCGATGAACGAGAGCGACATCGCCCGCTTCGAGGTCCGCACCCTCGACGGCCAGCGGCTGGCCGAGGTCAATATCTGAGCCGGTCCGAGCCGGTCGATATCCGAGTGGCGCGCACGGGTGGGTGTACGGTTGACGGCTGCCCTATGTACACAGAAGGGGGCTTGGGTGGCCGCGCAGAACGCCACGCAGAACGCCACGCGGAACGTCACGCACGAAAGCCGGACGGCCCCGCCGCGTGACGTCGGGGACGGGATCCGGGACCGTGAGATCCGGATCGAACAGACCCATCTGGACCGCGTGTACCGCCGCCTCGAGGAGAAGATCCACGAGGCGGAGTTCCTCATGGACGACGCCGCCAAGCGCGGCCAGGTCGGCACCCCGGGAGCGCTCGCCGAGCGCGACGCCCAGGTGTTCCGGGCCGGGGTCCACCTCAACCGGCTGAACAGCGAGTTCGAGGACTTCCTCTTCGGCCGCATCGATCTGCTCCTCGGCAAGGACGGCGAACGCGGCCCGGATGGTGCGTACACCTCCGTGGAACCCGCGGATGACGCCATCCGGCCGGGCGAGGACGGTGAGGCAGGGGACCGCGCGGAGATCGCGGAGACCCTCCACATCGGCCGCATCGGGGTGCTGGACGCCGACTACGCCCCGCTGGTGATCGACTGGCGGGCCCCCGCCGCCGCCCCCTTCTACCGTTCCACCCCGGTCGCCCCCGGCCGGGTCGTGCGCCGCCGGGTGATCCGCAGCAAGGGCCGCCGGGTGCTCGGCGTCGAGGACGACCTGATGCGCCCCGAGCTGACCGCGACCCTCGGCGGCGAGGCGCTGCCGGTGGTCGGCGACGGCGCGCTGATGGCCGCGCTCGGCCAGGCCCGCGGCCACACCATGCGCGACATCGTCGCCTCCATCCAGGCCGAACAGGACCTGGTGATCCGCGCGCCCGCCGCCTCCGTCACCGAGGTCGAGGGCGGCCCCGGCACCGGCAAGACCGCGGTCGCGCTGCACCGCGCGGCGTATCTGCTCTACCAGGACCGCAGGCGGTACGCGGGCGGCATCCTGGTCGTCAGCCCCACCCCGCTGCTCGTCGCGTACACCGAGGGCGTGCTGCCCTCGCTGGGCGAGGAGGGCCAGGTGGCGATCCGCGCGGTCGGCTCCCTGGTCGAGGGCGCCGAGGCCACCACGTACGACGAACCGGCCGTGGCCCGGATCAAGGGCTCCTCCCGCATGACGAAGCTGCTGCGCAAGGTGGCCCGCGGCGCCCTGGAACTGCCGCCCGCGGGCCCGGCGCCCGCCGATGACGGCGGTCAGCTGACCCTGGACGACGCTGCCGCCGCCGACGCCCCCGGCAGAGGCGAGAGACCCGGCGGGCCGCCCGAGCGCCTGCGGGTGGTCGCGTTCGGCAGCCGTATCGAGCTGGACGCCGAGGAACTGCGCGGCATCCGGCAGAACGCGCTGGGCGGCACCGCCCCCGTCAACCTGCTGCGCCCGCGCGCCCGCCGCCTGCTGCTGGACGCGCTGTGGGCCCGCTCGGGCGGCCCGCGGCGCTACACGGACCCCGAACTGGCCGCCGAGGCGCGCGAGGGCTTCGACGAGGACATCTCCGGCGAGGACGCGTTCGCCGACTTCCTGGACGCCTGGTGGCCCGAGCTGACCCCGCGCTCCGTACTCGCCGCGATGGCCGACGAGAAGCGGCTGGGCCGCTGGTCACGGCGGGTGCTGAACCCGCGCGAGGCCCGTCTGGTGGCCCGCTCCCTGGCCCGCCTTGGCCCGGACGGGCAGGGTCCGCTGTCGGTGCACGACGTGGCGCTGCTGGACGAGCTGCACACCGTCCTCGGCCCCCCGGCCCGCCCGGCGAAGACCCGCGAGGTCGATCCGCTGGACCAGCTCACCGGTCTCGAGGAGCTGACCACCTTCGCCGACCGCAGCGCGCCCCGGCGCGGCCGCGCGGACCGGGCGGAGCAGGAGCGCGCCGACTACGCGCACATCATCGTGGACGAGGCCCAGGACCTGACGCCCATGCAGTGGCGGATGGTGGGGCGGCGCGGCCGCCACGCCACCTGGACGGTGGTCGGCGACCCGGCCCAGTCCTCCTGGTCCGACCCGGACGAGGCGGCCCAGGCCCGTGACGAGGCGCTGGGCACCCGTCCGCGCCGCCGCTTCACCCTCACCGTCAACTACCGCAACCCGGCGGAGATCGCCGAGCTGGCCGCCAAGGTGCTGGCGCTCGCGATGCCCGGCGCCCCCTCGCCCCGAGCGGTCCGCTCGACCGGCGCCGTGCCGCGGTTCGCGCCGCTCCCGGACGGCCGTGACGGCGACCTGGCGCATCACGTCCGTACGGAGGCGGCCCGGCTGCTGGACGAGGTGGACGGCACGGTCGGCGTCGTCGTCGCCATGGGCCGCCGCGAGCAGGCCCGCCGCTGGCTGGCCGGACTCGGCGACCGGGTGGTGGCGCTGGGCAGCCTGGAGGCCAAGGGGCTGGAGTACGACGCGACGGTGGTGGTCTCGCCCGCCGAGATCGCCGACGAGTCACCGGCCGGGCTGCGGGTGCTGTACGTGGCGCTCACCCGGGCGACCCAGCGGCTGACCGTGGTCCCGGGCGAGCGCGACGACCCGGACCGGGACGGCGTCCCGGACCTGCTGAGGGACTGAACGGACCAGCTGAGGGACCGTCCGGGGGACGGAGCGAAATCGGGCCGTCCGGTGGGGAATCGCTTCCAGGGATGGTTTGTTAGCCTTGCTGTGGCACCGGCTCGATCCAAGCCCCCGGGCCCAACCATCGTCGCTACGAGCGACCACTTGCCGCGAGGCGAGCATGGCGGGTCGGTGCCACCTACAACGTCATAGCGCGGAGGTCCGCGTCCTCAGCCGAGGACGCGGACCTCTTCGGCTTGCGGGCCCTTGCGGCCCTGCACGATCTGGAATTCGACCCGCTGGTCGTCCGCAAGGCTGCGGTAGCCGTTGCCGTTGATCGAGCTGTAGTGGACGAAGACGTCCGGCCCGCCGCCCTCCTGGGCGATGAAGCCGTAGCCCTTCTCGGCGTTGAACCATTTGACGGTGCCCTGAGCCATGCCCGCTGCTCCTCGTGTTCCTCGACGCCGGTGGACGTCGTTCGGCGCTGTGCGCGCCAGAGCCTAGGGCCGTGGGCTGCGGGAACGGCCCGCCTCGCCCGGCGTTCCCGCGAAGGAGTGGGGCTTTCCACTCGGCTGACCCCACTTGGCATGTCAGAACAATATGTCCGAAAGTCGGGCCGGGTTACCTCGTACCAGAAGGTAGGTGCAACCATCTGAGGACGTGGCCCTGTAATCCGGGGCCCGGCAACCTGGCACAAGGGAAAGCAGAGGAAGACGGTCATGGCAACGGCGCCCAGCGTCTCGTACTCGATGACGGTCCGGCTGGAGGTCCCCGCGAGCGGTACCGCGGTCAGCCAGCTGACCACGGCCGTGGAGTCCTCCGGTGGCTCCGTCACCGGCCTCGATGTGACCGCTTCCGGCCACGAAAAGCTCCGTATCGACGTCACGATCGCGGCGACGTCGACCGCGCACGCCGATGAGATCGTGGAGAAGCTGCGCGGTATCGAGGGTGTGTCGCTGGGCAAGGTCTCCGACCGTACGTTCCTGATGCACCTCGGCGGCAAGATCGAAATGTCGTCGAAGCACCCGATCCGCAACCGTGACGACCTGTCCATGGTCTACACCCCGGGCGTGGCCCGGGTGTGCCAGGCCATCGCGGACAATCCGGAGGACGCCCGGCGGCTGACCATCAAGCGCAACAGCGTCGCGGTCGTCACGGACGGCTCCGCGGTGCTGGGTCTGGGGAACATCGGGCCGAAGGCGGCGCTGCCGGTGATGGAGGGCAAGGCGGCGCTGTTCAAGCGCTTCGCCGGGATCGACGCGTGGCCGATCTGCCTGGACACCCAGGACAGCGACGCGATCGTGGAGATCGTCAAGGCCATCGCCCCGGGCTTCGCGGGCATCAACCTGGAGGACATCTCCGCCCCGCGCTGCTTCGAGATCGAGGCGCGGCTGCGGGAGGCGGTGGACATCCCGGTCTTCCACGACGACCAGCACGGCACCGCCATCGTGGTGCTGGCGGCGCTGACCAACGCGCTGCGGGTGGTGGGCAAGAAGATCGAGGACGTGCGGGTGGTGATGTCCGGCGCGGGCGCGGCGGGCACGGCGATCCTGAAACTGCTCAACGCCGCGGGCGTGCGGCACGCGGTCGTGGCCGACATCCACGGCGTGGTCCACTCCGGCCGCGAGGACCTGGTCTCGGCCGACCCGGACTCCCCGCTGCGCTGGATCGCGGACAACACCAACCCGGACGGCGTCACGGGCACCCTGCGCGAGGCGGTGCGGGGCGCGGATGTGTTCATCGGCGTGTCGGCCCCGAACGTGCTGTCGGGCGAGGATGTGGCGGCGATGGCGGACGACGCGATCGTCTTCGCCCTGGCCAATCCTGACCCCGAGGTGGACCCGGCGATCGCCCGTCAGACGGCCGCCGTCGTCGCCACCGGACGGTCGGACTTCCCGAACCAGATCAACAACGTACTGGTCTTCCCGGGTGTCTTCCGTGGCCTCTTGGACGCCCAGTCCCGTACGGTGAACACCGACATGATGCTGGCCGCGGCGGGTGCGCTCGCGGATGTCGTCCACGACGACGAACTGAATGCCAACTACATCATTCCGAGCGTCTTCAACGACAAGGTCGCGGGGGCGGTCGCCGGAGCCGTGCGTGAAGCGGCAAAGCCTGTGACCGGTACCACTGCGGTCTGAGCCGGGCACGGCGCGTCGCGGCCCTTGGGCTACCTGGGGCCGCCATAGGGTGGCGGGCAGGAAAACGACCGCCACGGCGCTTTTCGTGTGACTCTCCGGGGTTCCGGATTGGCTTTCCCGCCACAGGTGGGGGCAGGATGCGTTCCGGGCGCGAGGGTCTGAACAGCAGACCCGGGTCCGGGGACTGTCCGAGGGCCCTGGCAGCATCGGCTTCGATCTCACGCCTAATGGCAAGATGAACACGGGAGTACAACATGAACCGCAGTGAGCTGGTGGCCGCTCTGTCCGAGCGCGCCGAGGTGACCCGCAAGGACGCCGACGCCGTTCTGGCGGCCCTGGCCGAGGTGACCGGTGAGGTCGTCGCCAAGGGCGACGAGAAGGTCACCATCCCCGGCTTCCTGACCTTCGAGCGCACCCACCGTGCCGCTCGCACCGCGCGTAACCCGCAGACCGGTGAGCCGATCGAGATCCCGGCCGGCTACAGCGTGAAGGTCTCCGCGGGCTCCAAGCTGAAGGAAGCCGCCAAGGGCAAGTAA
>NZ_GG657754.1:6407255-6409649 GCF_000158915.1 Streptomyces himastatinicus ATCC 53653
GGGGGAAAGCCCCCGCTGCACTGCGTCCGGGTGCCCTGCGGCGGCCGAGGGACGGGGGTTGGGGTGTGCGGTGTCGCGGTTCGGGCCCGCGGGCCCGTCTTGCTTGCTCCGCAGCCCTGTCGTGGCGGGGCTGCGGAGCCACCGCATGGCTCAGCTACGTGGCCTGGGGGCGATGCCCCACACAGCGTTGTCCCCGCCGGTGGGGGCGCCGGGTTCAGCCGCGCGTGGCGGCCCCGGCTGCACCGCGTCCGCGTGCCCGCGGCGGGCCGAGGGCCGTGACCCAGACGCCGTCGCCCTGGGGGCCCGGGGGCTGTGCCCCCGGTTCGGGGAGGGGCGGGGTGGGGAGGAACCCCGCCGCCGTGGGTGCTAGATGGCTTCGCCGCCGTTGGGGAGTTCCACCTTGGCGCCCAGCTCCACCAGCTTGTGCATGAAGTTCTCGTAGCCCCGGTTGATCAGGTCGATGCCGTGCACCCGGGACGTGCCCTGCGCGGCGAGGGCCGCGATCAGGTACGAGAAGCCGCCGCGGAGGTCGGGGATGACCAGGTCGGAGCCCTGGAGCCGGGTGGGGCCCGACACGACCGCGGAGTGGAGGAAGTTCCGCTGGCCGAAGCGGCACGCCGAGCCGCCGAGGCACTCGCGGTAGAGCTGGATGTGCGCGCCCATCTGGTTCAGCGCGGAGGTGAAGCCCAGCCGGGACTCGTACACCGTCTCGTGGACGATGGACAGCCCCGAGGCCTGGGTCAGCGCCACCACCAGCGGCTGCTGCCAGTCGGTCTGGAAGCCGGGGTGGACGTCGGTCTCCAGGGCGATCGCGTTGAGCTTGCCGCCCGGGTGCCAGAACCGTATGCCCTCGTCGCCGATGTCGAAGGCGCCACCGACCTTGCGGAAGGTGTTGAGGAAGGTCATCATCTCGCGCTGGCGGGCGCCGCGGACGTAGACGCTGCCCTCGGTCGCCAGGGCGGCGCTCGCCCAGGAGGCGGCCTCCAGGCGGTCAGGGAGGGCGCGGTGGTTGTAGCCGCCGAGTTTGTCGACGCCGGTGATCCGGATCGTCCGGTCGGTGTCCATGGAGATGATGGCGCCCATCTTCTGGAGCACACAGATGAGGTCTTCGATCTCCGGTTCGACCGCGGCGTTGGAGAGTTCCGTCACACCCTCGGCGAGTACGGCCGTGAGCAGCACCTGCTCGGTGGAGCCCACCGACGGGTACGGCAGTCGGATCTTCGTACCGCGCAGCCGGTGCGGAGCCTCCAGGTACTGGCCGTCCGCACGCTTCTCGATCGTCGCGCCGAACTGACGCAGCACGTCGAAGTGGAAGTCGATCGGCCGGCCGCCGATGTCGCAGCCGCCGAGGCCCGGGATGAAGGCGTGGCCGAGGCGGTGCAGCAGCGGACCGCAGAAGAGGATCGGGATGCGCGAGGAGCCGGCGTGCGCGTCGATGTCGGCGACGTTGGCGCTCTCCACGTGGGTGGGGTCCATCACCAGTTCACCGGACTCGTCACCGGGGCGCACCGTGACACCGTGCAACTGGAGCAGCCCGCGCACGACCCGCACATCGCGGATGTCTGGGACGTTGCGCAGTCGGCTCGGCGCACTGCCGAGCAGGGCGGCGACCATGGCCTTCGGCACGAGGTTCTTCGCGCCGCGGACATTGATCTCGCCCTCGAGCGGGGTGCCGCCATGGACGAGCAGGACATCGTTCGAGCGGGTCATCTGGTCTCGCGTTCCTGGGACGGTCGATGGGCCAAAAGGCAAGACTAATGGGCTCCGAGTCCCCCTCCGTAAGGCTGTTGCACCCTCGAAATGGATCGGAATGTGTCGCACCACACTCCGTTCCGCTTCGCGAACCGACCGTCACGTGCGCCGCTCCTGCTGTCGTACGCCCCGACCTGCTCTCATACGGGTCTCGCCTTCCACTCCCCGTCCGGACCGGATATGCGGGATCATGTGGCCATGACCGAGGTGTCCTCCCTCACAGGACGGTTGCTTGTCGCGACACCGGCGCTTGCTGACCCGAACTTCGACCGCGCGGTGGTGCTGCTCCTCGACCACGACGAGGAGGGCTCACTCGGCGTGGTCCTGAACCGGCCGACCCCGGTCGGCGTCGGGGACATCCTGGAGTCCTGGGCCGAGCTGGCCGGTGAACCGGGGGTGGTCTTCCAGGGCGGTCCGGTGTCGCTGGACTCGGCGCTGGGCGTGGCCGTGGTGCCCGGGGAGGCGGGCCGGTCCCCGGCGCGCGGCGAGGACGGCGGGCCACTCGGCTGGCGCAGGGTGCACGGGGCGATCGGCCTGGTGGACCTGGAGGCGCCGCCGGAGCTGCTGGCGGCCGCGGTCGGGTCGCTGCGGATCTTCGCGGGGTACGCGGGGTGGGGCCCGGGGCAGCTGGAGGACGAGCTG
>NZ_GG657754.1:6410402-6414131 GCF_000158915.1 Streptomyces himastatinicus ATCC 53653
AGGGCCCGGCCGCCCACCGCGCGCAGCGCGTCGTCCAGCCGGGCGAGCAGCGGGCCGAGGTCCGCGTACAGCGCCCGGCCGTCCTCGGTGAGGGCGACGCGCCGGGTGGTGCGCTCCAGCAGCCGCGCGCCCACGGTCTCCTCCAGCGCCCGGACGGTGCGGGTCAGCGCGGGCTGGCCGATGCCGAGCCGGTCGGCGGCGTGGGTGAAGTTGCGCTCCTCGGCGACCGCGAGGAAGGCGCGCAGCTGACGCAGCCGGATGGCGTCGATGTCCCGCGCGATGTCCCGTTCACGGTCCCGCTCGCTGTGGCGTTCACTCATGCCGATCGAGCATAGATCGGTCCCCGGCGGCATTTCCCCGGTGAACCGGAGAGTGCCTACGTTTCCGGCGTCACTGTGGTTGAGCAGGGGAGTTGAGCTGTGCGTAAGGTCTGGTTGCTGGCCCTGGGGTCGTTCACCCTGGGCCTCGACGCCTATGTGATGGCGGGGCTGCTGCCCGTCGTCGCGGACGACATCGGGACGACGGTGTCCCTGGCCGGGCAGATGGTGACCGTCTTCACGCTCGCCTACGCGATCTCCGCGCCCCTGGTCGCGGGGCTGCTGCACGGCGCCCGGCCGCGGCTGGTGCTCCTGGTGGCGCTCGCCGTCTTCACCGCGGGCAACGCGCTGACGGCCCTCGCGCCGTCGCTGGGGGCGCTGCTGGGCGCGCGGGTGGTCGCGGGCGCCGGGGCCGGGGTGTACTCGGCGATGTCCACCGCCGCCGCGTCCGCGCTGGTCTCCGGCGAACGGCGCGGCCGGGCCCTGGCGGTGGTGATGGGCGGGATGAGCTCCGGCACCGTGCTCGGGGTGCCGCTGGGCGTCCTGCTGGCCGAGCACACCGGCTGGCGGGCCACGATGTGGCTGGTCACCGGGTTGGGTGCGGTGTCGCTGACCGGGCTCGCGGCGCTGCTGCCGACCGTCCCGACGGCGCCTGCGGTGTCCGTACGGGCGCGGCTGGCGGCCGTCACCGACCGGGCGGTGGCCCCCGTCGTCCAGGTGTCGTTCCTCGCGGCGGTCGCGAGCCTGGGCCTGTACACGTATCTCGCCCCGGTGCTGGCGTCGGCGGGCGGGGAGCGCGAGGTGGCGCCGTATCTGTGGGCGTGGGGCCTGGGCGGGGTGGCGGGCAGCCTCCTGATCGGGAGGCTGGTCGACCGCATGGCCGGTGCGGGCCGGGTGGCGGTGCTGGTCGGCGTGATCATGGCCGTGATCACGGGTGCCGAGGCAGTGCTGCCCGTGCTCGCCCCCGTACCGCTGCTCGCCGGGGCGGCGCTGGTGGTCTGGGGCGCCGCGGGCTGGGCGCTCCAGGTGCCGCAGCAGCACCGGCTGCTGGCGCTGAAGGAGGAGCGCGGCACGGTCGCCCTGGCCCTCAACAACTCGGCGCTGTACCTGGGCAGCGCGGTCGGCTCGGCGCTGGGCGGTGCCGCGCTCTCGGCGGGGCTGTCTGGAGACGTGCTGCCGTGGGCGGCGGCCGGGGTCGCGGCCGCCGGTCTGGCCAGGCATCTGATGGCGGTACGGGGCCCGGTCGGCCCGCGGGGCGCGCACCCGCTGCACGTCGCGGGCATGAGTACCCTAGGGCTGTATGAGCACTCTTGAGCCCGAGCGCGGGGCAGGCACGGGGACCCTCGTTGAGCCGACACCTCAGGTGTCGCACGGTGACGGCGACCACAGAGAGCTATGCCCACTATGTACAGAAGGAAAAGATCATGGAGAGCGCGCTCTCCGGATCTCCTGTCGTCGCACTGTGCGGCAAGGTCTGGGTTCCGGGCCGTGACCCGAAGAAGTACCCGGTGTGTCCGATGTGCAAGGAGATCTTCGAGGGCATGGGCGCCGGCGGTGACAAGGACAAGGACGGCAAGGGCGGCGACGGCAAGAAGTAGCCTCCCCGCCCGGCCGCGCCGGAGCTTCGCGTAGACGGCACGTCCGACCCGTGGCCCGAGATGGGGCCGCGGGTCGGACGTGCCGTGCTGTCCGGCCCCGTCCGGCCCCGTGTCGCGCGGCGGGTGATCCCAGTAGGGTCGGCCCATGAGCGGGCGCACGGAGAACGGATTACGGGACGCGGCGGGGAACGACGGGGCGCCGCGCGCGGCGTATCTGGTGTTCGGCGCGCGCGAGGTCGACGAGCCGGACGCGGAAGGCGCCGGACTCTACTGCCAGTTCGAGAAGGACTGGGACGCCCAGCTGGAACAGTGCGGGCGGCTGGCCGAGGAGCGCGGCTACCGGCCCGCGGGCAGCTGTGTGATGTCGGCCGCGCAACCGGGGCTGCCGCGGCTGCTGGAGTGGGCCGACGACCCCGGCTGCGAGATCGTGCTCGCGCCGAGTGCCCGCATTCTGGGGCGGATCGAGAAGAGCTGGCCGGACTGGGGCCAGGTGGTGGAGCGGCTGGCGGCGGCGGGGGCCCGGGTGGAGGCCGTGCCGTATCCCGAGCCCGCCTACCCGGGCGAGAAGCTGACGCACTCCTAACCACCGCTTCCCCGGGCGCCGGTGGCTGCCCGGACCCCTGGTGCTTCCCCGGGCCCGGGTCTCCTCGGTCAAAGATTGGTCGAGACCTCTTGTCCGGCCCCGAAACGTTCCCTAGCCTGCCGCATATTGTGCTGTGCGAAACACGCGTTGCATGGTATGCAACGCCCTCCCTAAGGGTGCGTTTCCATGAAGCTCTCCAGGCCCCTCCTTCTTTCCCGTCGCCTCGCCGTCCCCACCGCGGCGCTCGTGCTCGCCGGGCTCACCGCCACCGCCTGCGCCCCCTCCACCTCCGACAACACCGCCACGGAGGACGACAAGAGCGGCACTTTGCGCGTCTGGCTCTTCCAGGAGGTCGACAACAAGCCGAAGCAACGGGTCGTCGATGACGTCGTGTCCGCCTTCGAGAAGAAGCACGACGGCGTGAAGGTGGATGTCACCTACATCCCGATCGACACCCGCGCGCAGAAGATCAAGGCGGCCTTCAACGACCCCAAGAGCGCCCCCGACATCATCGAGTACGGGAACACCGACACGGCCGGATATGTGGAGGACGGCGGACTCGCCGACATCAGCAAGGAGTTCGGCGCCTGGGACGAGTCGGCGAACACCGACTCCACCGCCAAGAACTCGGTGACCGTGGGCGGCAAGGTGTACGGCGTGCCGCTGTTCGTCGGCGTACGGGCGCTGTACTACCGCACGGACGTCTTCAAGGACCTCGGCCTCGAGCCGCCCACCAGCCAGAAGGAACTCATCGCAACCGCGAAGGAGATCCGCGAGCGGAAGCCCGACCTCTACGGCATCTCGGTCGGCGGCGCCTACACCTACGGCGCGTTGCCCTTCATCTGGGCCAACGGCGGCGAGCTGGCCACCGAGAAGGGCGCGTTCGGCTCCAACGAGTACGAGGCGGCCATCGACGGCGCCGACGCCAAGAAGGGCATCAAGAGCTACACCTCGCTCATCGCCGACGACAACTGCCCGCCCGCCAAATGCGCCCAGTGGGGCGGCAACGACAGCGTCGCCGCCTTCGCCGCGGGCAAGTCGGGCATGACGATCGGCGGCGATTTCAACCACGCGGCGATCGAGGCGGGGTCGGTCAAGGGCAAGTACGCGGTCGTGCCGCTGCCCGGCGTCAAGGAGGGCAGCATCGCCCCGGCGTTCGCGGGCGGGAACAACGTGGGCGTCCTCAAGAGCAGCACCCACCGCTCGCTCTCCGTGACCTGCTGGAGCAGCT
>NZ_GG657754.1:6414426-6417758 GCF_000158915.1 Streptomyces himastatinicus ATCC 53653
GCAGGCCGGGCCGGAACCGGCCCGGAAGCGCCCGCCCCGGCCCACCGCGCGCGGGGCCCGGCGGCGGGCCGGACGGGGGAGCGGGACGCCCTGGCTCTACCTCGCCCCGGCCCTCGTCGTCCTCGGCGGGCTGCTGATCTATCCCATCTACCAGCTCGGGCTCATCTCGTTCCTGGAGTACACCCAGGCCCAGGTGAGCGGGGGCAAGCCGACCAGCTTCCAGGGGTTCGCCAACTACGCGGAGCTGTTCCGTGACCCCGAGTTCTGGAGCGTCACCCTCACCACCGTCGTCTTCGCCGCCGTGTGCGTCGTCTCCACCCTCGCGGTGGGCTGCGCGCTCGCGGTGCTGCTCACCCGGGTCCGGGCGATCCCGCGGCTGGCGCTGATGCTGGCCGCGCTCGGTGCCTGGGCCACCCCGGCGGTGACGGGGTCCACGGTCTGGCTGTTCCTGTTCGACCCCGACTACGGGCCCGTCGACCGGGTCCTGGCGTGGGTCGGGCTCTCCGGCTTCCAGGACTACTCCTGGACGTACGGGCGCTACAGCGCTTTCGCCCTGGTGCTGTTCGAGATCGTGTGGTGTTCGTTCCCGTTCGTCATGGTCACCGTGTACGCGGGCATCAAGGCCATCCCGGCGGAGGTGCTGGAGGCCGCCGCACTCGACGGCGCCTCCGCCTGGCGGATCTGGCGCCGGATCATGGCCCCGATGCTGCGGCCGATCCTCGTCGTGGTGACGATCCAGTCCATCATCTGGGACTTCAAGGTCTTCACCCAGATCTACGTCATGACGGGCGGCGGCGGCACCGCGGGCCAGAACCTGGTGCTCAACGTCTACGCCTACCAGGAGGCGTTCGCGTCCTCGGAGTACGGGCTCGGCTCGGCGATCGGCGTGGTGATGCTGCTGATCCTGCTCGCCGTCACCCTGGTCTATCTGCGGCTGCTGCGACGGCAGGGAGAAGAACTGTGAGCCACTCCAGCGCCGCCGGTGTCGCGCCGCCGCGCCGCGCGTTCCGCATCCGCCGCCCCTGGCGGCTCGCGGCCGAGGCCACCGCCCTGGCCGTCGCCGCCGTCGTCGCTTTCCCGCTCTACTGGATGGTGCTCTCGGCCTTCAAACCGGCCGGGGAGGTCCGGTCCACCCATCCCCGGCCGTGGACCTCCGCGCCCTCGCTGGACTCCTTCCGGCGCGTCTTCGAACAGCACGACTTCGGCCGCTACTTCCTCAACAGCCTGCTGGTCGCCGGGGCGGTGGTGATCGCCTCGGGCGTGATCGCCTTCCTCGCCGCGACCGCCGTCACCCGCTTCCGCTTCAGGTTCCGCACCACGCTGCTGGTGATGTTCCTGGTCGCCCAGATGGTGCCGATCGAGGCGCTGACCATCCCGATGTTCTTCCTGATGCGGGACCTGGGCGACACCGTGCCCGGGGTCGGGCTCAACACCCTGGGCTCGCTGATCCTGCCGCACATCGCCTTCTCGCTGCCGTTCGCCATCTGGATGCTGCGCGGCTTCGTGAAGGCCGTACCCGAGTCCCTGGAGGAGGCGGCCTATCTGGACGGCGCCAGCCGCTCCCGCTTCCTGTGGCAGATCCTGTTCCCGCTGGTCCTCCCCGGGCTCGTGGCCACCAGCGTCTTCTCCTTCATCTCCGCCTGGAACGACTTCCTGTTCGCCAAGTCGTTCATCATCAGCGCGACCGAGAACTCCACCCTCCCGATGGCGCTCCTCGTCTTCTTCAAGGACGAGGGCAACGACTGGGGCGGCATCATGGCGGCGTCCACCATCATGACCATCCCGGTGCTGATCTTCTTCGTACTCGTACAGCGCCGCCTGGTCTCCGGCCTCGGCGGAGCGGTAAAGGACTGACGCGATGCCCCAAGAGCCCGCCACCGGCCTCCTGCCCACCCCGCTGCGGGCCGTCCCCACCCTCGGTGGCGGCGAGGGCTACGTCCTGGACGAGGACAGCCAGATCGACGCCCGGCCCGGCACCGAGCGCGTCGCCCGCTGGCTGCGCGCCACCGTCGGGGCGGCCACGGGTCTGCCGCTGGCCCCGCACACCGACGCCTGGAACCGCATCGTGCTGGAGCTCGACCCGGGCGTGGGGGAGCGGCTCGGCCCCGAGGGGTACAGCATCTGCGTCGACGGCCTCGCGGTGGTCATCCAGGGCGGCGGCGAGTCCGGCCTGTTCTGGGGCGCCCAGACGCTGCGCCAGCTGCTCGGCCCGGACGCCTTCCGGCGCGCGCCGATCGACCCGCAGCGGCGCGAGTGGTCCCTGCCCGCGCTCTACGTCGAGGACGCGCCCCGCTTCGCCTGGCGCGGGCTGATGCTGGACGTGGCCCGGCACTTCCTGCCCAAGGACGGCGTGCTCGCCTATGTCGACCTGCTCGCCGCCCACAAGCTCAATGTGCTCCATCTCCATCTGACCGACGACCAGGGCTGGCGGCTGGAGATCCGCCGCTACCCGGAACTGACCGCCACCGGTGCCTGGCGGACGCGCACCAAGCTCGGCCACCGCGCCTCCCCGCTGTGGGACGAACGCCCGCACGGCGGCTACTACACCCAGGACGACATCCGCGAGATCGTCGCCTACGCGGCCGAACGGCACATCACCGTCGTCCCCGAGATCGACATCCCCGGGCACAGCCAGGCAGCCATCGCCGCCTACCCGGAACTGGGCAACACGGACGTCATCGACACCGCCTCCCTCGGAGTCTGGACCACCTGGGGCATCAACCCGAACGTACTCTCCCCCACCGACACCACGCTCCGCTTCTTCGAGAACGTGCTGGAGGAAGTGCTGGACCTCTTCCCCAGCATCTTCGTCCACCTCGGCGGTGACGAATGCCCCAAGGACCAGTGGAAGGCGTCCCCGGCCGCCCAGGAGCGCATCCGCGAGCTGGGGTTGGCGGGCGAGGACGAGCTCCAGAGCTGGTTCCTCCGCCACTTCGGGCACTGGCTCGCCGCCCGCGGCCGTCGGCTGATCGGCTGGGACGAGATCCTGGAGGGCGGCGCACCGGACGCCCCGCTGCCCGACGGCGCCGCCGTCTCCTCCTGGCGCGGCTACGCGGGCGGCATCACCGCGGCCCGGGCCGGTCATGACGTCGTCATGTGCCCCGAACAGCAGGTCTACTTCGACCACCGGCAGGACCCGGGCGCGGACGAGCCGGTCCCCATCGGCTATGTCCGCACCCTGGAGGACGTCTATCGCTTCGAGCCGGTTCCGCCGCAGCTCACCGCGGACGAGGCCGCACATGTGCTGGGCGCGCAGGCCAACGTCTGGACCGAGGTCATGGAGGACCGGCGGCGGGTCGACTACCAGACCTTTCCCCGTCTCGCCGCCTTCG
>NZ_GG657754.1:6418277-6420377 GCF_000158915.1 Streptomyces himastatinicus ATCC 53653
TGCCGGGCTCGCTCGATGAGGCCCGTAGACGGCGCTGGCCGCCATGCCCGCCGCCGTGCCCGTGGCCGGCGGTACCGATCTGATGGCCCGCGGTCAACTCCGGCCTGCTGCGGCCCGCCGCGCTCGTCGGGCTCGGGCCGGATCAGCGAAATCCGCGGCTGGCGCTACCTGGACGGACATGCCCTGCTGGGCGCCGGACTCACCCACGCCCGGATGGGCCGCCCCGACTTCGCGGCGCTCATCCCGGCCCTGGCCGCGGCCGCGCGCGCCGCGGGACCCCCGCAGATCCGCAACGCCGGAACGCTCGGCGGCAACATCGTCAGCAACGCCCCCACCGGCGACGCGCTGCCCGTGCTCGCCGCCCTGGAGGCCACCCTCGTGATCGCCGGGCCCGAGGGCGCGCGCCGCGAGATCCCGGTCAGTCATCTGCTCGCCGGGGTCGAGATGCTGAGGCCCGGTGAACTCGTCGGATTCGTCCGGGTTCCGCTGCTGCACGCCCCGCAGGCCTTCCTCAAGGCCACCGGGCGCACCGGCCCCGGCCGGGCCACCGCGTCCGTCGCCATCGTCCTCGACCCGGCGCGCCGAGGGGTGCGCTGCGCGGTGGGGGCGGTCGCGCCGATGCCGCTGCGCCCGCTGGAGGCCGAGCGCTGGGTCGCCTCGCTCATCGACTGGGATGGCGACCGCGGCCATCTCGATCCGCAGGTCAGCACGGCATTCGGGGAGTACGTGGCCGCTGCCTGCATCCCCGACCCGCCGCCGCCGGAGGACGGCTCCGACCCGGTCCCCCTGCCGCCCGCGGCGATCCATCTGAGGCGTACGGTGGCAGCCTTGGCCCGCCGAGCATTGGGGAGGGCACTCGCGTGAGTGACGAACAGCAGCCGCACCGGCCGGACCCGGGGAGCGGGTGGCAGCCGATGCCGCACGGCCCGGAGTACGACGCGGAGTCGACGGCTTTCGTCCAGCTTCCGCCCGACTTCCAGTTCCCGGAGCCGGGCGACCCCGCGGCCACCCGGCTGGGAACCGCTCGCCGCGCCCGGCACCGGGTACACCCCGCCGCCGATGCCCGGCGCTTTTTATTTTAAACGGCCAGTGGCAGCCCGCGGAGCACGGCGGTCCGTACGGCACGTCCGGGCACGACCACGCCGGTCACGCCGGGTCCTCCGGTCAACCCGGTCACTCCGGTACCGGGCACTGGACCATGCCCCACACGGACACCGGCGGCTCCGGCTACGACTACGGCGGCCACCAGGACCCGCACGGCGCCCAGTGGCCGGCGCCCGCCGAGGACCCCGCGGGCCACGGCGGACATGTGCCGCACACCGGTCACTGGCCGGGGCGCACCGAGGAGCCGGTCGACGACTGGCCGCTGCCCGAGGGGCAGTCCCACGGCAACGGCGTCCCGGTGCAGACCAGCCAGTGGACGATCCCGGTCGCGGGCGACGACGGCGTGGACGAGACCGGTGAGTACCGGGTCGACGACCACCCCGGCCCGGCGGCCCCGCCGTATGGTGCCCAGCCGGGCCACGGCGCTCCGGTCGCCCCGGGCGACCCCGGCGACGTCGGCGATCCGCAGGAGACCGCGCAGCTGCGGCTGCCGTTCGGCCGCAACGCGCGGCAGCAGCAGGCCGCCCCGTACGCGTCGCAGCAGCCGCACGCCGACCAGGTCCATACCGACCAGACGGGACACAGCGGCCAGTGGTCGGTCCCGACGGCCGACGAGGGCGTGGACGACTCCGGGGAGTACGCGGTCGAGGGCCACCCCGGTCCGGCCGCCCGGCAGGGCGCTCCGGCGCGTCGCCCGCTGCGCATCCCCGACGACGACTCGCCGCGCGAGCACTCCGCCCCGGCGACCCCGCCGCACGGCACGCCGCCCCAGGGCACTCCGCCCCAGGGCACCCCCGCGCACGGCACCCCGCCGCACGGCACCGACGGCCACGGCTGGCACGGTGCGTCGGCGGCCGACGCCTCCGGTGCGTTCGTACGGGAACGGGAGCTCGAGCGGGAGGACGACCGGCACGCGGGCCCCGCGGCGCCCGGCGCCCTGCCCGAAGAGGCCGCTTGGCAGCGCGAAATTCACCGACGGCACGGGGATTCACGGCC
>NZ_GG657754.1:6421097-6462679 GCF_000158915.1 Streptomyces himastatinicus ATCC 53653
ACGCCGTGCGCGAGGTCGTGGCGGCCCGTGAGGCGGCCGACGAGGCGGCCGAGGCCGCGGACGCCGCCGCCGAGGACGAGGCGGCGGCCCACGACCCGGCCCGCATCCCGCGGCAGGCGGGTCCGCCCGGCACCGGGAACCGGGGCGACGGCGGCAACGGCAGCGGTATGGGAAGGGCATCATGACCGGAATCGCGGACGGCGCGGGAGCCGTCACCGCAACCCCCTCCGCCGGAACGCCCGTCCCCCCGCCGCCCCACATGGGCCTCGGCGTGTCGCTCCAGCCCGCCGACGTGACGGCCAAGGCGTCCGGGACCTTCCCGTACGCGGCCGACCTGTGGGCCGAGGGGCTGCTGTGGGCCGCCGTGCTGCGCTCACCGCATCCGCATGCCCGCATCGTCTCCATCGACACCTCCCCGGCCGCCGGGATGCCCGGGGTGCACGCCGTGGTGACCCATGCCGACGTCCCCGGTGACGCCTCCCACGGCCGCCGGGTCGCCGACCGGCCGGTGTTCGCCAAGGACCTGGTGCGCCACCACGGCGAGCCCATCGCCGCCGTCGCCGCCGACCACCCCGACACCGCCCGGCTGGCCGCGGCCGCCATCGCCGTCGAGTACGAGGTGCTGGAGCCGGTCACCGACCCCGAGCAGGCGTTCTCCGCCGAACCGCTGCACCCCGACGGCAACCTGGTCCGCCACATCCCGCTGTCCTTCGGCGATCCGGAGGTCATCGGCGACGTCATCGTCGAGGGCCTGTACCGGATCGGCCGCCAGGACCCGGCGCCCATCGGCGCCGAGGCGGGCCTCGCCGTACCGCGCCCGGACGGCGGGGTGGAGATCTACACGGCCTCCACCGATCCGCACGCCGACCGCGATCTGGCCGCCGCCTGCTTCGGCCTGGAGCCGGAGCGCGTCAAGGTCGTCGTCACCGGCGTCCCCGGCGCCATGGGCGAGCGCGAGGACCCCGGTATGCAGCTGCCGCTCGGGCTGCTCGCGCTGCGCACCGGCCACCCGGTCAAGCTCGCCGCCACCCGCGAGGAGTCCTTCCTCGGGCACGCCCACCGCCACCCCACCCTGCTGCGCTACCGCCACCACGCGGACGGGCAGGGCAAGCTGGTGAAGGTCGAGGCGCAGATCCTGCTGGACGCGGGCGCCTACGCGGACTCCTCGGCGGAGACCCTGGCCGCCGCCGTGTCGTTCGCCTGCGGCCCGTACGTCGTCCCGCACGCCTTCATCGAGGGCTGGGCGGTCCGCACCAACAACCCGCCCTCCGGCCATGTCCGCGGCGAGGGCGCGATGCAGGTGTGCGCCGCGTACGAGGGCCAGATGGACAAGCTCGCGGCCAAGCTCGGCCTCGACCCGGCCGAGATCCGGATGCGCAACGCCCTGGCCACCGGTGATCTGCTGCCCACCGGGCAGACCATCACCTGCCCGGCGCCGGTCGCCGAGGTGCTCCAGGCCGTCCAGGACGCACCGCTGCCCGACCTCCCCGCCGACGACCGCGAGGAGGACTGGCTGCTGCCCGGCGGCCCCGAGGGCGCGGGCGACCCGGCCGCGGTGCGGCGCGGCGTCGGCTACGCGCTCGGCATGGTGCACATGCTGGGCGCCGAGGGCGCCGACGAGGTGTCCACCGCCACCGTCAAGGTCACCGGACCGGTCGCCACCGTCATCTGCGCGGCCGTCGAGACCGGCCAGGGCTTCACCACCCTGGCCCGCCAGATCGTGCAGGACGTCCTCGGCATCGAGGAGGTCCACGTCGCCCCCGTCGACACCGACCAGCCCCCGGCCGGACCCGCCTCGCGCGGCCGCCACACCTGGGTCTCGGGCGGTGCGGTCGAGCGTGCCGCCAAGATGGTCCGCACCCAGCTGCTCCAGCCGCTGGCGCACAAGTTCGGCATGTCCACCGAGCTGCTGACCATCGCCGACGGCAAGATCACCTCGTACGACGGCGTCCTCAGCACCACCGTCGAGGAAGCCCTCGAGGGCAAGGAGCTGTGGGCCACCGCCCAGTGCCGCCCGCACCCCACCGAACCGCTCGACGAGACCGGCCAGGGCGACGCCTTCGTCGGCCTCGCCTTCTGCGCCGTACGGGCCGTGGTGGACGTCGACATCGAGATCGGCGCGGTCCGGGTCGTGGAGATGACCGTCGCCCAGGACGTGGGCCGGGTCCTCAACCCGCGCCAGCTGCGCACCCGTATCGAGTCCGGCATCGCCCAGGGCATCGGTGCCGCCCTCACCGAGAACCTGCGCACCTCCCGCGGCGTCATCCGCCACCCCGACCTCACCGGCTACGCCCTCCCGACCGCCGTGGACGTCCCCGACATCCGCATCGTCAAACTGGTCGAGGAACGCGACGTGGTGGCCCCCTTCGGCGCGAAGGCGGCCAGCGCGGTCCCGGTCGTCACCTCCCCGGCGGCGGTCGCGGCAGCCGTCCGAGCAGCCACCGGCCGCCCGGTCAACCGTCTCCCGATCCGCCCTCAGGCAGCGGTGGTCAACCGGACGTAGCCACATGCTCATGGACCCCTACGCACTGCGCCCGTACCGCGGCGCCGAGGACCACGAGGCCATGGCCGCCGTGCGGCGCGGCTGTGCGGCACGGGACGGGGCCGACGCCCGCTCGGTCGTGGAGGGCGTCCCGACGGCGGCCGAGATCGCCGAGACCTCCGCCGCGCTGGACGACCCGTCCCGTAACCAGGTCCTGGTGACGCACGGCGGAAGCGTCGTCGGGTATGTGACGCTCAGGTGGTGGGAGGAGCGGGACGGTACGTGGCTGTACCTGCACCGCGGTCACCTCCTGCCCGAGCACCGCGGCCGGGGCGTCGGCACGGCCATGCTGGACTGGGCCGAGACCCGCGTCCGCCACCTCATCGGGGAGCACGGGACCGCACGGACGGCCGTCCTCGGCGCGAACGCCACGGCCACCGAGCGGGACGCCACCGCGCTGCTGCTGGACGCCGGTTACCGGCGTGTCTTCAGCCTCGTCGAGCTGGAACTGCCCGATCTGCGCCAACTGCCCGGCCCCGGCCGCCCCTTGCCGCCCGGCTTCACCCTCGGCCCCATCGGGCCCGCCGACTACCGCGCCGCCTGGCAGACGGTCGTCGACTCCTACGCGAACGCCCCCTTCACCGAGACGTGGACCTTCGAGGACTTCCTCGCCACCGCCGATCCTGCCTGCTGGCGAGCCGTCCGGTAGGTCGACCGGACTGCCGGTGTTCTCCTTATGGCCTCGCTGCGCCGTTCACGACCCGTTACGGTCGGCGAGGTCGAGGAGCTGAGCGTCGACGCGGACTTCCGCCGCCTGGGCCTCCGGCCGGGCCGTCCTGCTCGCCGGGACTGCGCGCCCTTCGCGCCCAGGGCGCGACGACCGCCCGCCTCTACACGGGCACGGCCAATCCGCACCGCTCCTACGACCTCTACGAAAGCGTGGGATTCCGGCGCCGGAACGAATACGTCCGCTACCGCCGGAGCAACTGAAGCCCCAAGGGCGCGCGTCCTTCCCCATGATCCCCTTGGCCGTGGTTTCGGAAGGTGTCCGCTCGTGCCCCTCCTGCTCATGTCGATCAGTACGGTCTTCCTCCTGGCCATCGCGCTCTGGACCCCCGCCCGGGCGCACTGGCTGAGGCGGACGGGCCGGCAGGCGGAGGCACAGGTGACCGGCCACCGGGTGGTCGACCGGGGCGAGGACCACCACACCGAGCTGACCCTGGCCTTCACCGACCACGACGGCCGCCACCGCGAGTTCGAGACCCGACTGCTGACCACACGGGCCGCCCCGGACGTCGGCACCCGCGTCCCGGTCGGCTATCCCGCCGACCGTCCGGAGGAGGCCCGGATGCTGACGTACACCTGGCGGGCGACCCGGTCGTATCTGGCGTTCCTGCTGCTGGGCGTGATGTGGATGACGGCGCTGGTGCCGCATTTCCAGTAGCCGGATAATCGGTGTCGCCCGGCGGCCGTCGTTTGCTAGTCCTTGCGGTATGCGGGAGACAGCGCGGACGGACCATGTCGCCATCGTGACCGGAGCGAACCACGGCATCGGGGCGGCGACCGCCAGAGCGCTCGCCGCGCGCGGTGTCGCGGTGCTGTGCGCCCACCTCGGGCCGGGCGGCGAGGAGGTGGCGGAGGGGATCCGTCGTACGGGCGGGAGGGCCGCGGCGTTCGAGGCGGATCTCGGCGACCCCGCCGCGTCCGGGACGCTCTTCGACGTCGCCGAGGAGCGCCTCGGGCCGGTCGACATCCTGATCAACAACGCCTCGGGGTGGGTGCAGGACACCTTCACCCCGGATCCGGCCGACCGGTTCGGACGGCCGCTCCAGCCCGTCACCGCGGAGACCTGGTCGCGGCAGTTCGCCGTGGACGCGATGGCCCCGGCCCTGCTGATCGGCGAGCTGGCCCGGCGCCACCGGGCGCGGGGCGCCGGGTGGGGGCGGATCGTCGGGCTGACGTCGGGCGGTGACCTCGGCTTTCCCGGTGAGGTCTCGTACGGCGCGGCGAAGGCCGCCCAGGTCAACTACACCCTGTCCGCCGCCGTGGAGCTGGCCGACCTGGGCATCACCGCCAACATGGTGCACCCGCCGGTGACCGACACCGGGTGGGTGACGGACGAGGTGCGGGAGTTCGTCGCGTCGAGCGGCACCCACTTCCACGTCGCCGAACCGGCGGAGGTCGCGGAGACCATCGTGTTCCTCGCGTCCGACGCGGCCGGGCTCGTCACCGGCAACACCATCACCCTCCGATGAGTCACCGAAGTACCAGCTGCACGATCGCCGCCGTCCCCACCGTCACGATCAGGGCCCGCAGCGCGGCCGGGCTGAAGCGGCGGCCCACCGCGGCTCCGGTCATGCCGCCGAGGGCGGAGCCGACCGCGATGAGGAGGACGGCCGTCCAGTCGAAGTGGGCGGCGAAGAGGAAGAACAGCGCGGCGATGGAGTTCACGACGGCGGCCAGCACGTTCTTGATGCCGTTGAGGCGCTGCATCGGCTCGTCGAGGAGCATGCCCATGATGGACATGTAGATGATGCCCTGGGCGGCGGCGAAGTAGCCGCCGTAGACGCTGGCGAGCGTCAGCCCGAGCAGCAGCAGCGGCCCGACGTCCCGCCGGGCGGAGTCCTGCGGCCTGGCCTCGCGGCGGGCGCGCACCTTCTTGGAGATCAGCGGCTGGAGGACGACCAGGACCAGCGCCAGGCCCACCAGCGTCGGCACGATCCGCTCGAACGCCGTGCTGGGCAGCGTCAGCAGCAGCGTGGCGCCCCCGAGGCCCCCGACCAGGGCCCCGGCGCTCAGCTTCAGCACCCGCCGCCCCTGTCCCACCAGCTCCTTGCGGTAGCCGATGGCTCCGCTGATGGAGCCGGGTATGAGGCCGAGCGCGTTGGACACCGTGGCGGTGACGGGCGGCAGCCCGGTGGCGAGGAGCACCGGGAACGTGATCAGCGTCCCGGACCCCACCACGGAGTTGATCCCGCCCGCACCCACTCCCGCCGCGAAGACGGCCACCATCTCCCACGGCGTCACGCCGCCACCTCCTGTTCGCTGCCTGAGGGAAGTCTCATGGGCCTGACGCTAGACGGTGATCGCTTCGTTGTCCGCCGAAGCCTTCCGGGCGGGGCGCTGGTGGGCGCCCGCCCGGAAGGGGTCAGGGGTGGTGGGTGGCGTCCAGGGCCCGGGCCAGGGTCGGGCCGACCACGGTCAGGGCCTGCTCGCGCAGCAGGTGGTAGTGGTGGGCCGGGACCCCGTGGACCTTGACCTCGCCGGACACGTACGGCTGCCAGGACTCCGGGACGTGCAGCGCGTCGCGCTCGTAGCCCGGGATCTCCTCGTCGGCGGTGAAGAGGAGCAGGTCGCCCTCGAAGCGTTCGGGGGCGAACTTGCGCATCAGCTCCTGGTCGTTGAGGAAGATGTCGAGCAGCGGGAAGCCGTGCTCGCCCTCCAGGAGCCGCTTCGGCAGGCCGGTTTCGCGGCTGAGGTCGGCGATCAGCTGGTCGCCGTCGTCGATGCCGTCGGGGTGGGCCTCCAGCCAGCCGGGGGCGAAGATGTCGCCGCCGCCGATGTTGTCCAGCAGGACGCCGAGCCACTGGCGCTTGCCCAGGTCCGGGAGGTCCGGCAGGGCCTGGTCGTTGTCGGGGTAGGCGTCGATGACGGTGAGGGTGGCGACCTCTTCGCCCTCGCTCTGGAGACGGGTGGCCATGGCGTGCGCGATGAGCCCGCCGAAGGACCAGCCGAGCAGGTGGTACGGGCCGGTGGGTTGGACGGTGCGGATCTGGTCCAGGTAGTCGGCGGCCATCTCCTGGACGTTGGCGGGCAGCACGTCGGGCTCGGTCAGGCCGCGCGCCTGGAGGGCGTACACGGGCTGGTCGGGCGCGAGGTGGCGCATCAGGCCGGTGTACGACCAGCCGAGGCCGCCGCCGGGGTGGACGCAGAACAGCGGCGCGCGCTCGCCCTCGCCGCGCAGCGGCAGCAGGGTGTCGAGCGGGTGCAGCTGGGGCGCGTCGGCGGGGGTGGCCTCGTCGAGGCGGGCCACCAGACGGGCGACGGTCGGGGCCTCGAACAGGTCCCGCATCGACAGCTCGGTGTCCAGGGCGGTCCGCGCCTGGCTGGCCAGCTTGGAGGCGAGCAGGGAGTGGCCGCCGAGGAGGAAGAAGTCGTCGTCGATGGTGACGTCGGGTATGCCCAGCACCTCGCCGAAGAGCGCGCACAGCGTCTCCTCGCGGGGGGTGCGGGGCGCGCGGCCGCCGCGGGCGGCCTCGTGCGAGGGCACGGGCAGCGCGGCCCGGTCCAGCTTGCCGTTGGGGCTCAGCGGCAGCGTGTCGAGCACCATGAACGCGGTGGGCACCATGTGCTCGGGCAGATCGCGGTGCAGCATCTCGCGGGCGGTGGCGACGCACGGCGCGGTGCCGCCCTCGGCCGTCAGATAGGCCACCAGACGCTGGTCGCCCGGCTGGTCCTCGCGCACGATCGCCGCGGCCTCCGCGACGTCCGGCAGGGCGCGCAGCGCGGCCTCGACCTCACCGGTCTCGATGCGGAAGCCGCGCAGCTTGACCTGGTCGTCGGAGCGGCCCAGGTACGCGACGCCGCCGTCCGGCAGCCGCCGGGCCAGGTCGCCGGTGCGGTACATACGGGCGCCGGGCGCGCCGAAGAGGTGGCCGTACGGGTCGGGCACGAAGCGCTCGGCGGTCATCGACGACCGGTCGTGGTAGCCGCGGGCGAGCTGCGGCCCGGCCAGGTAGACCTCGCCGACGGCCCCGGCGGGGGCGTGCCGCAGGGCGGAGTCGAGGACGTACAGGCGGCTGTTCCACACCGGGGCGCCGATCGGGACCGGGCCCCTGTCGCCGGGCTCGCAGGTGTGGGCGCTGATGTCGACGGTGGCCTCGGTGGGCCCGTACACGTTGTGCAGGGGTATGCCGGGCAGCAGGGTGTGGAAGCGGTCGACCGTCTCGCGCGGCAGCGCCTCGCCGCCGCAGAACACCTGGCGCAGGCTGTCGGCGCACCGCTCGGCGACGTCCGGCTCGGCGAGGAAGGCGCGGAGCATCGACGGCACGAACTGGAGGGTGGTGATGCGCTCTTCGCGGACGGTGCGCACGAGGTACGCGGGGTCCTTGTGGCCGCCGGGCTGGGCGAGCACCAAGGTGGCGCCGCTGACCAGCGGCCAGAAGAACTCCGCGACCGAGGCGTCGAATCCGGCCGGGGTCTTCTGGAGCAGCCGGTCCTCGGGGGTGAGGGGGTGGCTGCCCTGCATCCATTCCAGGCAGTTGACGATGGCGCGGTGGGGGACCAGGACGCCCTTGGGGCGGCCGGTGGAGCCGGAGGTGTAGATGACGTACGCGGGGTGCTCGGGGTCGAGCGCGACCCGCGGAGCGTCGGTCTCTTCGGACACGACGGTGTCGTCGAGCAGCAGCCGCTCGACCCCCTCCGGCCCGTCCGCCGCGGGCAGCTGCTCGGTGTGCTCGGCGCGGGTGACGAGGAGCGCGGGCGCGGCGTCGTCGAGCATGAACGCCAGCCGGTCGGCCGGGTAGTCCAGCTCCAGCGGCAGATACGCGGCGCCCGACTTGAGCACCGCCAGCAGGGCGACGACCAGCTCGGGGGAGCGGGGCAGGGCGACGGCGACGGTGCGCTCAGGTCCCGCGCCGCGCGTGGTCAGGCGGGCGGCCAGCCGGTCGGCGGCGCGGTCCAGCTCGGCGTAGCTCAGCCGGGTGCCGCCGAAGACGACGGCCTCGGCGTCGGGCGTGCGGGCGGTCTGCGCCGCGAACAGCCCGGGCAGCGTGGTGCCCGAGGTGGGGTGCGCGGTGTCGTTCCACTCCTCGGCCGCGCGCCGCCGCTCCTCGGCGGACAGCAGCTCGATGGCGCCGACGGTGCGCTCCTTGTCGGAGGTGTCGGAGAGGGTGCGCAGGAGTTCCAGATACCGCTCGCGGTGGGCGATGAGACTGTCGGCGGTGTAGAGGTTGGAGTTCGCGTTGAGGTCGATGCGGATACCGCTGCCGTCGGAGCGGTCGTATCCCATGATCGAGAGGTCTTCGACGGTTCCGTTGGACAGGTTGTGCCCGATGACGCGATGTCCCGCGAAGTCGAAGTCGTAGTCGTACGTCATGATATTGACGTGCGGGCCGAGGAAGCCGTTTCCGCCGTCCGGGAGGTGGAGATCCCGGGCCAGGTCGATATGGCGGTAGCGCTGATGGCGCAGCGCCTGCCGGACTTCCCGTGAGACCTGTCGCACCAGATCCCGTATCCGCATATCCGAGCGCACCTGGATGCGCAGCGGCACCACATTGGCGAACATCCCCGGAATCCCGCGCAGCGTGGCATCGGTCCGGGCGGTGACCGGCAGCGTCAGAATGATGTCGGATTTACCGGTCAATCGATGCAGATAGGTGGCGGTCGCGGCGATAATCATCGCCGACCAGTGCGTCGCGTATTTACGTGCCGCGGCGCGCAGCTCGACCGCTTCCGCCTCGGTCAGGTAAGCGGTCTCCCGCAGCACGCTGGAGAGCTCGTCGCCGGGGCGGCCGGAAAGCCGGGCGGGTTCCGGGGAATCCGCGAAGTGTTCCGTCCAGTACGCGCGGTCCTTGGCGAAATCCTCCGACGACCGGTATTCCTCGTCCCGGTCGAGCATGGTCCGCAGGGAGCCGAAAACGGTTTCTCCCGCGACCGGGTCGCCGCTTTCGGTGAGCGCGGTGTAGATCTCGGCGGTGCGCCGGCCCAGCAGGGCGGCGCTGCCCGCGTCGGAGACGATGTGGTGGGTGCCCTGGTACCACAGGAAGCAGTCGTCGCTCAGCTTCAGCAGGGCGAACGAGAACAGCGGGCGGGCGTCCAGCTCAAGACCGGTGGCCAGGTCGTGCTTCATCCAGCGGACGGCGGCGGCGTGCGGGTCGGGCTCGCCGCTCAGGTCGAGGACCGGGAAGTCCCAGTCGGTCACCGGGTCGAGGACCTGCCAGGGCACTCCGTCGTCCTCGCCGACCCGGACGTTGTACGGCTCGGCTTCCGCGACCGCCTGACGCAGTGCCCGCTCGAATATCGCGGCGTCTATGGGGCCTTGGATCTCAAGGTATTCGCCGACCTTGAACGTCGTGCTCTCCGGCGGCTCCAGCTGCTGAATGAACCAGATCTCGCTCTGGCCGGTCGACAGTGGCAGACGGGTGGCCGGTACGGCGGGCTGCACATTTCCCCCAGACGGAACACAGGATCACAGGTCGAAACAAAGGGTGCCTGTTCAGTCACGGCGGGTTCTCCGCTCCCGGACGACAGGCACCACTGTGACCCTATGCGTCGAAAACGCACTCACTGCGGGGGGTCGGAGACCATTCAGTGGGGAGAATGTGAAAAAGGTCAGGTGGCCGCTTGTGTGAACGCCGTTAGCGAATCTGAGCATGCGCCTCGTAAGGGCTATGTGTCCAGAGGGTTTCCGGTAGTTCACCGGGGCAGATGTCCGGCGGGGGCATGAAGAGCGCCCCACGAGAGCGTGGGGCGCGATGGAGGCCGTGGCGGGATTCGAACCCACGTAACTCGCTTTGCAGGCGAGCCCCTGAACCACTCGGGCACACGGCCAATGTCGTGCTTGTGCTTACGACCATACGGAGCGGTTCAGGGCGCATCAATGGTTCGGCGGGCGCTGCCATATGACTGACATACGCCGTTCACAACGGCCGTTCATACGCGGCCGCGGGCACGGCCGTCAGGGGCCGCCGGGCGCGTGCGGGTGCTCCAGGAAGTCCTCCACCACGGGGCCGAACAGCTCCGGTTCGTCCACCCAGGGGTAGTGCCCCACGCCGTGCAGCGGCCGGGCGCGCCCGGCCGGGAACGACTCCGCGACCAGCTCCCCGGCCCGCACCCCGGTCACCGCGTCCCGGTCCCCGGTGATCACCAGCACCGGGCACGGCACCTCGCGCAGCCGCGCCAGCACCGCGCGGCGGCCCGCCTCGTCCACGCCCTGCCAGAAGCCCGCGCGCGGCACCGGGCCCAGCTGCTCGCCCTCGGCCGCCGCATGCGCCCGCTGCGGCTCCTCCCAGCGGCCGTACGCCATCGGGGCGGCCTTCAGCAGCAGCTCCCGGACCTCGGCGAGGTCGGTGGTGTCCGGCAGCATCTGGATCGCCACGTACGCCTCCTGCCACCACGGCTCGTCGGCGCGCGACTCGAAGATCTCCCGGGCGTCCTCGGGCAGTTCGCCCTGCATCCGCGCGCCCGGGCAGACCAGGACCAGCTGGGTGAGGTGGTCCGGATGGGCCGCCGCGTACGCCTGCGCCGTGGCCGCCGCCGCGTCGTGGGCGAGCAGCGCGAAGCGGGTGAGCCCGAGGTGGCGGCGTAGCGCCTCCAGGTCCTCGGCAAGACCCGGGAACGCGTACTGGCTCGGATCGGCCGCGGGCGGTGAGTCCCCGGTGCCGCGGCTGTCGGGGATGACCAGGGTGCGGTGCGCGTCGAGACCGCCGAGGTCGCCCAGGTACGCGGCGTTCCGCCCCGGCCCGCCGGCCAGGCAGATCAGCGGCGGCCGCGCGGACCCGTCGCGGGCCTCCAGGACGCGGTAGGCCAGCTCCGTTTGGTCGTACGACGTGTAGTGCGGCATAAGGCCAGCCTGCCTGATCGGAAGGGGTATCGGCGGTGTGACTTCGGAGATCGGGTGATGCGGGACGGGCTGGAGGGACAGGTGACTCAAAAGCGCCGAGAGGGGTGATGTTCCGTTACCCCAAAACGCGCTTATGTTTTCCCACTATGATGCCCGTGTGTTCGATTCCCGGCACATCAGGACGTTCCACGAGGTGGTGCGCGCCGGTTCCTACTCGGCCGCCGCCCGGGAGCTCGGCTATACCCAGCCGGCCATAACGCAGCAGATGAAGGCGCTCGAACGGACCGTCGGCAGCCCGCTGTTCATCCGTGTGGGCCGCGGCATGCGGCTCACCGAGGCGGGCGAGACGCTCGCCCGGCACGCCGACACCATCCTCTCCTCCATCTCCGCCGCCCAGGCCCAGATGAACGCCATCACCCGGCTGCGCGCCGGACGGGTACGGGTGTGCGCCTTCCCCAGCGCCAACGCCACCCTCATCCCCGAGGCCATGGCCCGCCTCGCCGCCACCCACCCCGGGGTGCGGGTCGACCTGCTGGAGGGGGAGCCGCCGGACTCGCTCGACCGCGTCGTCCGCGGTGAATGCGACATCACCCTCGCCTTCACCTATCCCGGGCTGCGCGAGGAGACGCCCCCCGAGCTCGTCGAGATCCCGCTGATGGAGGACCAGCTGACGGTCCTGCTGCCGAGCGGGCATCCGCTGGCCCGGCGGCGGGCCGTCAAGCTCGCCGAGCTGAGCGGGGAGCGGTGGATCGCCGGATGTCTGCGCTGCCGCGCCAACTTCCTGCACGAATGCGCCGAGCAGGGCTTCGCGCCCGACATCGCCTTCACCACCGACGACAACCTGGTGGTGCAGAGCATGGTCGCGGCCGGGCTCGGCGTCGCGATGATGCCGGGGCTTGTGCTGTCCTTCCTCTGCCACCACAAGGTCACCGGGCGCGCCCTCGAACCGGCGTCGCGGCGCCATGTCTCGGCGTATGTGCTGCGCGAACACCTGGAAATACCGGCGACGGCACGGGTGTTGGAGGAGCTGAAGACCGTGGCCGGGAACCGCGTGGGCTGCTGACTCGCCGTAGAGGCCATATATAAGCGGCCATATATAAGCGGAAGTTGGCCCCCGCCCAACAAACTGTCGTTGGACGTGATGGACGGCGCGTCCGCACGCTGCCGATATGACCACCGCGTATCCGTCCTCTCGTGTCACGGCCCCCATCGGCGCCTTCGTCGACGGCGTCCGCGAGGCCGTCGGACGCGGCCTGCCGCCCGATGTGACCGCCTACCTGGTGGGCGAACGCCTCGCCCCCTACCTCGGCTCGCCCGATCTGCTCACCCCCGCCCAGCGCGAGGGCCACCCCGACCGCTACCGCCAGCACGTGCTGCACGCCGAGCCCGACGGGAGCTTCTCCGTCGTCGCCCTGGTGTGGCTGCCCGGCCAGCGCACCGGCGTCCACGACCATGTGTCGTGGTGCGTCACCGGCGTCCACGAGGGCGAGGAGCACGAACGCCGCTACCGCCTCGTCCCCGACGGCCCGGCCTCCCGGCTGGTCGCCGTGGAGGACGTGATCAACCCGCAGGGCGCGGTCTGCGGCTTCGCGCCGCCCGGCGATATCCACAGGGTGTGGAACGCCTGCGGTACGAAGGCGATCTCGATCCACGTCTACGGCGCGGACATCGTGCGGCTGGGCAGCAGCGTCCGGCGGGTGTACGAGGCCCCCGCGGTGGACGACCTGTGACCGGGCCGGAGCGTGACGCCGTGCGGGTGACGACATGGCGGTGACCGGAGCGCCCACCGGGGCGCCTGCCGCGACAATCGCGGGCTTCCCGGCGCCGGATGCCCGCCCCCGCGTACGGGCTCGGGTTGGCCGCCTGCGGGGTCGCGGTGGCGTGGGCGGTGCACCGGGTCGTGCCCGCCGTACCGCTGCTCACCGCCGCCGTCGTGCTCGGCATCGGCGCCGCGCACCTCCCCGGCACCCGGGGGCTCGTACGCGGCCGCGGCCGGGCCGGGCTCTCCCTCGCCGGGAAGCGGCTGATGCGGCTCGGCATCGTGCTGCTCGGCCTGAAGCTCAGCCTGAACGACGTCCTCGGCCTCGGCTGGGCCACCGTCGCGATGGTGTTCTGCGTGGTCGCCGCCACCTTCGGCGGCACCTGGTGGCTCGGCCGGCGGATGGGGCTGCGCGGCGACCAGCCGCTGCTGATCGCCACCGGCTACTCGATCTGCGGCGCGTCCGCGATCGGCGCGGTCAGCGAGGTGTCCGACAGCGACGAACGGGACGTGGCCACCTCCGTCGCGCTGGTGACGCTGTGCGGCACGCTCGCCATCGCCGTACTGCCCCTGCTCCAGCAGCCCCTGGGCCTCGGCGACGCGCAGTTCGGCCGCTGGGTGGGCGCGAGCGTGCACGACGTCGGCCAGGTCGTGGCGGCCGCGCAGACCGCCGGGCCCGCGGCGCTGAAGGAAGCGGTGCTGGTCAAGCTGATGCGGGTGGCGCTGCTCGCCCCGCTCGTCGCCGCGCTCGCCGTGTCCGTACGGGCCAGGGCCGGAGCCCGGCGCACCACCACCGCTGCGGCCCGGCGGCCCCCGCTGGTGCCGCTCTTCGTGGCCGGGTTCCTCTGCATGGTCGCGCTGCGCAGCACGGGCCTGCCGTCCGCCGCCGCGCTCGACGCCGCCGCCACCGGCCAGGAACTCCTGCTCGCCGCCGCCCTCTTCGGCCTCGGCAGCGCGGTCCACCTCCCCTCCCTCACCCGCACCGGCGCCCGGGTCGCGGTGCTGGGCCTGTGCGCCTGGGGAGTGATCGCGGGGGTCTCGTACGCGGGCGTGCTGCTCACTACCTGACGCAGCCAGGGGCCCGACGGCGTACGTCCAATGCCCGAGGCGCAACACCGACCTCCGACAGGTGTCACACCGTGCCACGGCTCTTACGCTGACCGGCATGACCGCTCTCGACCCGCCGGACGCCGGACGGAGCACCACCTCACGCACGGCCGAGCCGGACCCTGACATCAGGGACGACACCATCCTCGGCCGCCGCCACCGCGCACTGACCCTCGGCATCGTCACCGTCGTCTCCCTCATCGCCTTCGAGGCGAGCGCGGTCAACACCGCCATGCCGATCGCGGCCCGCGCCCTGGACGGTGTCGAGCTGTACGCGTACGCCTTCTCCGCCTACTTCACCGCGAGCCTGTTCGCGATGGCGCTGTCGGGGGAGTGGAGCGACCGCAAGGGACCGCTCCCGCCGCTGGTCTGCGGCATCGTCGCGTTCGGCGCGGGGCTGGTGGTCGCGGGGACGGCGCAGCGGATGTGGATGTTCGTGGGCGGGCGCGCCGTCCAGGGCATCGGCGGCGGGCTGGTGATCGTCGCGCTGTACGTCGTCGTCGGCCGGGCCTATCCGCGGCGACTCCAGCCCGCCGTGCTGGCCTCCTTCTCCGCCGCGTGGGTGCTGCCGGTCCTCGTCGGGCCGGTCGTCGCCGGGACGGTCACCGAACAGGCCGGGTGGCGCTGGGTGTTCCTGTCCATCCCGGTGCTGGTGCTGCCGCCGCTCGCGGTGATGCTCCCGGCCCTGCGCACCCTGCCGCCCGGCGGCCGCTCCCCGGCCATGGACCGCCGCCGGATCCTCCTCGCGCTGGCCGTCGCGGGCGGCGCCGGGCTGCTCCAGTACGCGGCCCAGGACCTGGCCTGGTACTCCCTCCTCCCGGCCGCCGCCGGGCTCGCGCTGCTCGTGCCGTGCGTACTGCGGCTGCTCCCCGCGGGCACCTTCCGTGCCGCCCGCGGACTGCCGTCGGTGGTGCTGCTGCGCGGGGTCGCTGCGGGCGCCTTCCTGGGCGCGGAGAGCTTCGTCCCGCTGATGCTGGTCACCCAGCGCGGCCTGTCCGCGACCGCCGCCGGGCTCACCCTCGCGGGCGGCGGGCTGACCTGGGCGCTCGGCTCGTACACCCAGAGCCGGGCCCGGCTGGAGCCGTACCGGGAGCGGCTGATGGGGCTGGGCATGCTGCTGATCGCCGTGGCCATCGCCCTGGCACCGCTCGCCCTCGCCGCCTCCGTCCCGGTGTGGACCGTCGCCGTCGCCTGGGCGGTCGGCGGCTACGGGATGGGGATGACCATCTCCAGCGCGAGCGTGCTGATGCTGAAGCTGTCCCGGCCCGAGGAGGCGGGCAGCAACTCCTCCTCGCTCCAGGTCTCCGACGCGCTCGGCAACATCACCCTGGTCGGCCTGAGCGGCGTCCTCTTCGTCGCCTTCGGCGGCGCCACGATGCCCCCCACCACCCACGCGACCACCCCGACCGCCGCCTCCTCCCACCCGGCGGCCTTCACCGCCGTCTACGCCGCGATGGCGACGGTGGCCCTGGCCGGTGCCTGGGTCACCACCCGCCTGCGGCCCAACAGTCATTCTGGTACCACGATGGCCCCAAAAGTGGTACCGTAATGGTATGGCAATGAATCTCCGACTGCGCGACGACCAGCAAGAGGCACTCAAGCAGCGGGCCGAAGAGGAGGGCCGCAGCATGCACGCCATAGTGCTCCAGGCGATCGACCGGTATCTGGAGCAGGAGGCGGACCGGGAGTCCGTCCAACGACTGGGGGCAAAGTACGCGGCACGCCACGCGGACCTGCTGCGGAGGCTGGGGGAGTAAGTGAAGTACCTGACGGTCCAGGAAGTGCTGGACCTGGCGGAAATCGCCTGTGGGGGGCAGCAGATCGCGGTGCGTGATCTCGGGCTGCTGAGTTCCGCGGTGCATCGTCCTCAGTCACAGATGTTCGGCATAGAGGCGTACACGGAGCTGTTCGAGAAGGCCGCTGCGCTGCTCCAGTCGCTCGCCGTCAACCACCCGCTGGTGGATGGCAACAAGCGAATGGCCTGGATGTGCACGGTCGTCTTCCTCGACCTCAACGGGGTCGAGATGGTCGACGTCGACCAGGACGAGGCGTACAAGCTGGTGGTCGGCGTGGCCTCGGGCGCGCTCGACGAAGTCGGTGACATCACCGCACGGCTGAAGGCGCTGCACGAGTCGGTGTGACCCTGATCCCACCCTCGGGTGGGATCGGGGCGTACCCCCGAAGCGTGAAGGGCGGCACCGGTAGGCTGACGCGGTTCCCGATCGACCCCGCCGAGCCAGCCTGACGGAGACCGTGAGTACTACTGCCGCCTCCACCAGCCATCACCTCTCGCCCGCCTTTCCCGGACGGGCTCCCTGGGGTACCGCGAGCAAGCTGCGCGCCTGGCAGCAGGGCGCGTTGGACAGGTACATCGAGGAGCAGCCGCGGGACTTCCTCGCGGTCGCGACCCCCGGTGCCGGTAAGACGACGTTCGCGCTGACGCTCGCCTCCTGGCTGATGCACCACCACGTCGTGCAGCAGGTGACGGTCGTCGCGCCGACCGAGCACCTGAAGAAGCAGTGGGCCGAGGCCGCGGCCCGCATCGGCATCAAGCTGGACCCGGAGTACAGCGCGGGTCCGCTGAGCCGGGAGTACCACGGCATCGCCATCACCTACGCGGGCGTCGGCGTACGGCCCATGCTGCACCGCAACCGGATCGAGCAGCGCAAGACGCTCGTCATCCTCGACGAGATCCACCACGCCGGTGACTCCCGCTCCTGGGGCGAGGCGTGCCTGGAGGCGTTCGAGCCCGCGACCCGCCGGCTCGCGCTCACCGGCACGCCCTTCCGGTCGGACACCAACCCCATCCCCTTCGTCACCTACGAAGAGGGCAACGACGGCATCCGCCGCTCCTCCGCCGACTACACGTACGGGTACGGCAACGCCCTGAACGACGGCGTCGTGCGGCCCGTCATCTTCCTCTCCTACAGCGGCAACATGCGCTGGCGCACCAAGGCGGGCGACGAGATCGAGGCGCGGCTCGGCGAGCCGATGACCAAGGACGCGATCTCCCAGGCGTGGCGCACCGCGCTCGACCCGCGCGGCGACTGGATGCCGAACGTGCTGCGCGCCGCCGACCACCGGCTGTCCGAGGTCCGCAAGGCCATCCCGGACGCGGGCGCCCTCGTCATCGCGTCCGACCAGGACTCGGCGCGTGCGTACGCCAAGCTGATCCGCGAGATCACCGGCAGCAAGGCCACCCTGGTGCTGTCCGACGAGGACGCCGCCTCGCAGCGCATCGAGGACTTCACCCACTCCGACGACCGCTGGATGGTCGCGGTCCGCATGGTGTCCGAGGGCGTGGACGTGCCGCGGCTCGCGGTCGGGGTGTACGCGACGACCATCTCCACCCCGCTGTTCTTCGCCCAGGCCGTCGGCCGTTTCGTACGGTCGCGGCGGCGCGGCGAGACCGCGTCCGTCTTCCTGCCCACCATCCCGAACCTGCTCGGCTTCGCCAACGAGATGGAGGTCGAGCGCGACCACGTCCTCGACAAGCCGAAGAAGGACGGCGAGGAGGAGAACCCGTACGCGGAGGAGGACAAGCTCCTCGAAGAGGCCGAGAAGCAGCAGGACGAGGACACCGGAGACCAGGACCAGCTGCCCTTCGAGGCGCTGGAGTCGGACGCGGTCTTCGACCGGGTGCTGTACGACGGCGCCGAGTTCGGCATGCAGGCGCACCCGGGCAGCGACGAGGAGCAGGACTACCTCGGCATCCCCGGACTCCTCGAACCCGACCAGGTGCAGATGCTGCTCCAGAAGCGGCAGGCCAAGCAGATCGCGCACAGCCGCAAGAAGCCGGACGCGGAGGCGGATCTGCTGGAGATGCCCGCGGAGCGGCGCCCTGTGGTCACCCACAAGGAGCTGCTGGAGCTGCGGAAGCAGCTCAACACGCTGGTGGGGGCGTACGTCCACCAGAGCGGCAAACCGCACGGCGTGATCCACACCGAGCTGCGCCGGATCTGCGGCGGGCCGCCGAGCGCGGAGGCGACGGCGGGGCAGATCCGCGAGCGCATCAAGAAGGTGCAGGAGTGGGCCACCCGGATGCGGTGACCTCCGTGTCGTGTGCGGTGAGCGAGGGATCTGCTCGGATTCTGGACAAGTACTTCCGCTGAGCGGACCCGCTCGCTACCGTTCGTGCACGCACACGCCCCGTGGCAGCGTCGCCGCGGAGTGCAGCCGGTGCGTATCACCGCGACCGGCGGAGCACCTTCGCGGGGAGCCGCCACTCATACCGAGGAGGGGGCGTCGTGACCGCGGAGACCTCACAGACGCTCGACCGGGGACTGCGTGTCCTCAAACTGCTCGCCGACACCGACCACGGGCTGACCGTGACCGAGCTGTCCACCAAGCTCGGCGTCAACCGCACCGTGGTCTACCGGCTGCTGGCCACCCTCGAACAGCACTCCCTGGTGCGCCGGGACATCGGCGGGCGGGCCCGGGTCGGACTCGGGGTGCTCCAGCTGGGCCGCCAGGTGCATCCGCTGGTACGGGAGGCGGCGCTGCCCGCGCTGCGGTCCCTCGCCGAGGACATCGGCGCCACCGCCCACCTCACCCTGGTCGACGGCACCGAGGCGCTCGCCGTCGCGGTTGTCGAGCCGACCTGGACCGATTACCACGTCGCCTACCGGCCCGGTTTCCGGCATCCGCTGGACCGGGGCGCCGCCGGGCGCGCGATCCTCGCCGCCCGCGCGGGCCGCCCGGACGACCCCGGGTACGCGCTCACCCACGGTGAGCTGGAGGCGGGCGCGAGCGGCGCGGCCGCCCCGCTGGTCGGGGTGACCGGGCTCGAGGGCAGCGTGGGCGTGGTGATGCTGTGCGACGCGGTACCGGAGCGGGTCGGCCCGCGGGTGGTGGACGCGGCACGGGAGGTCGCGGACGCCCTGAGGTGACGATCGGCCCTACGTTGACCAGGGGGGCGCGTCAGCCGTCCCGCCGGTCAACTAAATTCACTCCTATGCCTGCCGTCTCCCTCCGCGCCCTTTCCCCCCGCGCCCGGATCCTCGCCATCTGCACCGCGCTCGTGGTCGTCCTGCTGGCGGTCGCCGCGCTCGCCCCCCTGCCGTTCACCGTGGCCCAGCCGGGTACGACCGTGAACGTCCTCGGCGCGGACGGCGGCAAGCAGGTGATCACCATCTCGGGGAGCGATACCCGTAAGACCAAGGGCCAGCTGCGGATGACGACGATCGCGGCGACCGGACCGGACGCCACCGTCCGCCTGGGGGACGTGCTCAGCGGCTGGTTCCGCACCGACCGCGCCGTGCTGCCGCGCGAGGCGGTGTACGTGGGCGACACGACCGAGGAGATCCAGCAGCACAACGCCGACGAGATGCGGAAGTCGCAGAACACGGCCACCAGCGCGGCCCTCGGCTACCTCCACAAGTCGCCCGGCGACGTCAAGGTGAAGCTGCGCCTCGCGGATGTGGGCGGGCCCAGCGCCGGACTGCTGTTCTCCCTCGGCATCGTCAACAAGCTGGACGGCGACGGCCGCGGCGGCGACCTCACCGGCGGCCGCACGATCGCGGGCACCGGCACGATCGATGCCCGTGGCGAGGTCGGAGCGGTGGGCGGCGTCCCGCTCAAGACCCAGGCCGCCAAGCGGGACGGCGCGACGGTCTTCCTGGTCCCCAAGGCGGAGTGCAAGGACGCCGAGGCCGAGCAGCCCAAGGGCCTGCGGCTGATCCCCGTCACCACCCTCGACGGCGCCGTGAAGGCCCTGAACAACCTCCAGTCGGGCGGCGCGGTCCCGCACTGCTAATCGAAGCGGGGCACGTGGGGCACCCGCGGCGTCGCCAGCCGCAGCCCGACCTCCACGAGCCGCCAGCCGAGCCGGGTCCGCAGCGGCTGCGCGCGCCGATGCCGGTGCGCGGCCTCGCGCCGGAGCTGCTCGGCGCGCAGGCGGTGCAGTAAGTGGTGGACGTGGTCGCTGTACATACGCTCTCCCCCAGGGTCCGGGTCAGTCTTCGTCGCGCGGGAAGCCGTGCAGATGGACGCGGTACCGGGCGGAGTGCTCGGTGTCCGGGTCGAGCTCCTGCTCGCGATAGCCGTTGATCACTTCGTGCACTTTGTCGAGCATTTCCCGCGCGAGGGCGGGCGTGAGGCGCAGGGTGAAGTCGCTGATGTCCCAGTTCGTGCGCCACTCCGCGGGCCATTCGTGCAGGGTGCCGAGCCAGGTGGACAGATTCTGGCCATGCACGGTGGCCAGCTCGTGCATCAGGGTGTTCATCGCGCCGCGCACGGACGGGTCGGGGTGCCGCAGCAGCTCCTCGGTGCCCCACCGCGTGCCGCGCTGCGCCGCCTTCCACCACCGCTCGCGCCCCTTGCCGCGCTCCGGGTCGTCGTCCACGAAGCCATGGGCGGCCAGCTGCCGCAGGTGGTAGCTGGTGGCGCCGCTGGACTCGCCCAGCCGGCCGGCCAGTTGGGATGCGGTGGCGGGCCCGTACTCGCGCAGCGCGCCGAGCAGCCGCAGGCGCAGGGGGTGGGCGAGCCCGCGCAGGGAGCGCGGGTCGAGCACCCGTACGTCGTCGTCCGCGTCGTCGCTCTGGGCCATGCGGAGCACAGTAAGGGTGCAAAGACTCCTTTGCAACGGGTTTTTTGCACACCTTCTCGGGCCGTAAGGCGGATCAGTCTTCCGCCGCCTGCTGCACTAGAGGGATGATCCGGAGCGGGACCGGGTTCTCCATCACGATCGCCGTCGAGGCGCGCACGATGCCCTCGATGCCCACCACGCGGTCGATCACCCGCTGGAGGTCGGCGTTCGAGCGGGCGACCAGGCGGCAGAGCATGTCGCCCTCGCCGGTCGTGGTGTGCAGCTCCAGCACCTCGGGGACACCGGCCAGGTGGGTGCGGACATCCGGGCCCTGGCCCTGCTTGATCTCCAGCGTCGCGAAGGCCGTGACCGGGTAGCCCAGGGCCGCCGGGTCCACGTCCGGGCCGAAGCCGCGGATCACGCCCTGGGCGCGCAACCTGTCCAGCCGCGCCTGGGCGGTGCCGCGGGCGACGCCGAGGCGGCGGGAGACCTCCAGGACGCCGATGCGTGGCTCGCGGGCGAGGAGTTCGATCAGGCGGGCGTCGAGCGCGTCGATTCCCATGGGGCCTCCTGGGGGAGCTGTGATGGTGGTCACTCTGTACAGAATGCTGCCCAGTTCCCCTACGACGCTATGCAGTCTGCTCAGCGAATCCGCGAACTGTTGCGCACCCTGAGCCGCGGGGAGACGCTGCCCTTATGACTGAGATCCTGAACCCCACCCCGACCACCGCGCGGCAGGCAGACCCCTTCCCGGTGAAGGGCATGGATGCGGTCGTCTTCGCCGTCGGCAACGCCAAGCAGGCCGCCCACTTCTACGCCACCGCCTTCGGCATGAAGCTCGTCGCCTACTCCGGACCGGAGAACGGCAGCCGGGAGACCGCCAGTTACGTCCTCGTCTCGGGCAGCGCCCGCTTCGTGTTCACCTCCGTGATCAAGCCGTCCGGACCCTGGGGCCGCTTCCTCGCCGACCATGTGGCCGAGCACGGCGACGGCGTGATCGACCTCGCCGTCGAGGTCCCGGACGCGAGGGCCGCGTACGCGTACGCGGTGGAGCACGGCGCCACCGGGATCGAGGAGCCGCACGACGTCAAGGACGAGCACGGGACGGTGGTGCTCGCGTCGATCCGTACGTACGGCGACACCCGCCACACCTTCGTGGAGCGCTCCGGCTACGACGGCCCGTACCTGCCCGGGTACGTCGCCGCCGAGCCGATCGTCGAGGCGCCCGAGAAGCGGCTGTTCCAGGCCATCGACCACTGCGTCGGCAACGTCGAGCTGGGCCATATGGACGAGTGGGTGGCCTTCTACAACCGGGTCATGGGCTTCACCAACATGAAGGAGTTCGTCGGCGACGACATCGCCACCGAGTACTCCGCCCTGATGTCGAAGGTCGTCGCGGACGGCACCCGGAAGGTCAAGTTCCCCCTGAACGAACCGGCCCTGGGCAAGAAGAAGTCGCAGATCGACGAGTACCTGGAGTTCTACGGCGGCCCCGGTGTCCAGCACATCGCCCTCGCCACGAACGACATCGTCGCGACGGTGCGCGCGATGCGCGCCGCGGGTGTCCAGTTCCTGGCCACGCCCGACTCGTACTACGACACGCTGGGGGAGTGGGTCGGGGACACGCGGGTGCCGATCGAGACCCTGCGGGAGCTGAAGATCCTCGCGGACCGGGACGAGGACGGGTATCTGTTGCAGATCTTCACCAAGCCCGTGCAGGACCGGCCGACCGTCTTCTTCGAGATGATCGAGCGCCACGGGTCGATGGGCTTCGGCAAGGGGAACTTCAAGGCGCTGTTCGAGGCGATCGAGCGCGAGCAGGAGAAGCGCGGCAATCTGTGACGACGGGCCGGGGCCCTTGGCCCCGGCTGGTCAGCCCGCCCACCGCCCCGACAGGAAGGCGAGGCTGAAGACGGTGCTCACGGGCGCGACGAGGTACAAGTAGACGGTCTTGACCCGGGGCCTGCGCAGGCTCCACCCGGCCAGCCCGATCCACAGGGGCCACCACAGCAGGGTGGAGCGGGGGATGGACATGAACCAGTACGAGGTGCCCAGCGCCCACAGGGTGATGGCGATGTAGCCCGCCTCGGCCCAGCGGCGCCGCCACAGCAGTACGCCGAGGACGACGAGCCCGAGGACCATGGCCACCAGTTCGGCCTGGAACATCGCGGCGTACCCGGTGGTCTGCGTCTCGTCGAAGGCCGCGTTCCAGGTGTGGGACCAGCCCTCCCAGGGGGTGTGGAAGGTGCGGAACCAGCCGCGTTCCTGGGCGTGCTTCCAGGCCATCCAGTCGTCGGTGTGCGCGTGCAGGTACCAGGTGAATAACGCGGCGGGCAGCGCGGGCAGGGCCAGCCAGGGCAGCGAGCGCCAGTGCCCGCGGGCGCGGGCGGCGGTGAGGACGAAGTGGACGGCGATGGCGGCTGCGACGAAGAGGCCGCTGATCCGCACGGTGGTGGACAGGGCGGTCAGCACGGCGGCCGCGGCCCAGCGCTGCCGCTGGGCGGCGAGCCAGCCGGGCAGGGCGAACGCCAGGAAGAGCGCCTCGGTGTAGCCGACGGCCAGGAAGATCGCGCACGGTGAGAGCAGGAAGAACAGCACGGTGCGCCGGTCGCCGTCCGGGCCGGGCAGATACAGCCGGGCGATCCGGGCCAGCGCCAGGACGCCGACGGCCCCGGCGACGAAGGAGATCAGTAACCCGGCCGCGGTCCAGCTCGGGATGACGGTGTGCAGGGCGCGCAGCAGCATCGGGAACCCGGGGAAGAACGCCTCCCGGCTGTCCCACTTCTTGTCCCACGGGCCGCTCTCCCCGGGGAAGTAGCCGTCGCGCGCTATGTGGAGGTAATGCCCCCAGTCCCACCGCTCGAAGGGTTCGAGGACGGCGGAGGGCTGATGCGCGCCGCTGTCCGGGGGGAACAGCCACCGGACGCCGTAGGCGGTGATCCATATGGATATTCGGGTCAGCAGATACAGCCACAGCACCTCGCGGTCGCCCGGGCTCAGCCGGGAGGGCAGCCGGGCGAAGCGCATGACCCGTTCGCGGGGCGAGGGCCGCTTCCGCGGCGCGGAGGACCACGCGGGGTGGTGGGGCGCGGAGCTGGGCGCGGTGTGGCGCGGCTCGGGCGGTGCGACGGGCATGCGGGAATCTTTCGCGTAGAGGTGTGACACAGGGGTGCGTGGGCGGGGGGCGGTCAGGGGCCGGTCGAGGAGGCGCTGCCCCCTGGGGGAGACGTCATGGTGGGCGGGTACGTCACATCGCCGGTCGCCTCGCGTGTGGGCTCGCCCGTCGACGGGGGCGGGCTGGCGGCCCCGGACGACGAAGGTCCGGATGACGGTTGGCCGGTCGATGGCTGGCCGGTCGATGGCTGGCCGGTCTTCGCATGGCCCGTCGGGGGGATGGTGGCCGGGGCGGCGGGCGGCGGCGTACCCGGCAGGAGGGTCTCCGCGGGCGCGCCGCCGCCCGCGATGACCAGGCAGGCCCCCGCCGCCAGCGCGGCGAGGCGGCGCCGCCGCACCCGTCTGCCGCGCTCGGCGATGCGCGCGACGGGTGCCGCTCCGGCACGCGCCTGCCCGACGTCACCGGCCTGCCGGAACAGCGTCCGCAGCGGATCCCCGTGCGGATCCTGGATCTCAGACATCGGTGCTCTCCTCGATGAGCGGGTCCCGCAGGCGGTGGGCGAGCGCGGCGCGTCCGCGGACCAGATGCGTCTTGACGGTGCTGGTGGACAGGCCGGTCTCGGCGGCGATCTGCTCGACCGTGAGGTCGCACAGGTAGTGCAGGGTGAGCGTGCGCCGCTGCTGGGGCGGCAGTTCGCGCAGCGCGTCGACCAGCACCACCTGGTCCGGTTCCGGGCCCGCGACATGGGGTGGTGAGACGCCGCCGCGATGCCAGGCGTCCGCCGTGCGCCGCCGGAACCGCCACCGGCTCACCGCCAGCCGCCAGGCGACCGTGCGGATCCACGCCTCGGGCTGGCCGCCGCGGTCGAGCTGTCGTCTTCGGCTCCACCCCTTGACGAACGCCTCCTGGACGACGTCCTGCGCCTCGTGCAGGTCGCCGAGCATCACGTACAGCTGACCCGTGAGACGCGTGACCGCCTGGGCGTAGAACTCTTCGAACTCCTCGACGGTCACCTGTCACTCCCGGATCCGTGTCTTCGCCGGGTATACGCCCGCCGTCCGGCATCCGGTCTACCCGAAGCAGGCAGAAAGAGAGTGATACAGACCACAATGCGCCGCTCGTGCCAGAAAAATTGAACACCAGCTCGGTCGGAGAATCGCACCGTCTACACTCACGGCGTTCCTATGTCCACTCCAACACGGTGTTTTCTCTTGGGAGTTGTTGATCTCGCATGCAGACGGACAAGTACGCCACGGGTCGGTTGACAAGGCGTAAGTTCGCCCTGGCCGGGGGCGCTGCCGCCGCGGGTGCGCTCGGGGCGTTCGCGGTACGGCCCACCGAGGCCCACGCCGCTAACGCTGCCAATGCCTCCGCCGGGGTCGCCGCCGCCGGCGGCCGGTTCGACCTCTCGGTGCCCTCCACGCAGCTCATCCGTGAGAAGGCACCGCACAACAACACCGTGCTCCAGTCCTTCGCGTTCGACGACGCCAACGGTCACCTCTACACGATCCAGCTGATGCAGGGCGGTATCCGGCTCAGCGGCGAATCCGCCCCCGTCTCGGGCGCCGACCGGGCCGCGCGCGGCGACATGTGCATCACGAAGCTCTCCCTCACCGGCAGCAAGCTGGGCCATATGTACGTCAGAGGCTTCGGCCACGGCGTCTCGATCGGCTGCGAGCCCGTCGGCGCCACCGCCCAGCTGTGGACCGAGTCGGACGCCAACCCCGACTCCGGCTATGGGCGCGCCATCAGCCGCTTCGCGTTCAAGGACGGCGCCGTCCTGGACAGCGGCTCGTCCGCCCTGGCCACCCACCGTCCGGTGGCCGGTTCGACCAGCAACCAGCCCGCCGTCGACATGCTCAACAAGCGGCTCCTGCTGCGCTACCGCCAGGGCGGCGAGGTCCGCTACCGGCTGATGAGCCTGGCCGGGGTCACGGCGGGCGACTACACGGCGGTGTACGACGACATACCCCAGACGGGCGTCGAGGACGGCGAGGTCTTCCAGGGCTTCACGGTGCTCGGCGACTACGTGTACCAGCTCACCGGCACCGCGTACTCCGACGAGAACGGCCCCAACCCGCCCTCCGGCCACGGCAACGCGCATGTCTCCTGCGTCGATCTGCGCACCGGCGAGCTGGTCCAGCGCGCCCGCACCGAGGCCGGGTACTCGCTCGACTACCGCGAGCCCGAGGGCATGGCCGTCCAGCTCACCAGCCCGCGCCGGCTGTGCATGGGCTTCGCCTCCGGCGCCCGCGAACTGAGCGTCTACTACAAGCCGCAGTGAACGCGTCCTAACCCGGTCGCCGCGCCGATCTTCCCTGGCGCCCGCCCGAGTGCGAGCCTGGACGTATGACCGACCTCATCGAGTCGCTGCGGGAGGGCCTCCCCGAGGAGGCAGTGCTCACCGACCCCGATGTCACGGCGGCGTACGCCAACGACATGGCGAGCTTCTGCGATGCGGGCGCGCCCGCCGCGGTCGTCCTCCCTCGCACCGTCGAGCAGGTGCAGCACGTATGCCGTACGGCCACCGCGCTGCGCGTCCCCATCGTTCCGCAGGGCGCGCGCACCGGCCTGTCGGGCGCGGCCAACGCGTCCGACGGCTGCATCGTGCTGTCCCTGATCAAGATGGACCGCATCCTGGAGATCAACCCGGTCGACCGGATCGCGGTCGTCGAACCGGGCGTGGTGAACGCGGCCCTGTCGCGCGCGGTGCTGGAGAAGGGTCTGTACTACCCGCCGGACCCCAGCAGCTGGGAGCAGTGCACGATCGGCGGCAACATCGGCACGGCGTCGGGCGGGCTGTGCTGCGTGAAGTACGGCGTGACCGCCGAGTACGTCCTCGGCCTGGACATCGTCCTCGCCGACGGACGGCTGCTGTCCACCGGCCGCCGCACCGCCAAGGGGGTCGCGGGCTACGACCTGACCCGCCTCTTCGTCGGCTCCGAGGGGAGCCTCGGCATCGTCGTACGGGCCGTCCTCGCGCTCAAGCCCGCGCCGCCCGAACAGCTTGTCCTGGCCGCCGAGTTCCCCTCCACCGCGGCCGCGTGCGACGCGATCTGCCGCATCATGGAGCGCGGCCATGTGCCCTCGCTGCTGGAGCTGATGGACCGTACGAGCGTGCGCGCCGTCAACGCCCTGGGCGATATGGGGCTCCCCGAGTCCACCGAGGCCCTCCTCATGGCCGCGTTCGACACTCCGGACCCGGCGTCCGATCTGGCCGCCGTGGGTGAGCTGTGCACGGCCGCCGGGGCGACCGAGGTGGTCCCGGCGGACGACGCGGCCGAGTCCGACCTGCTGCTCCAGGCCCGCCGTATGACGCTGACCGCGCTGGAGGCGGTCAAGGGCGTCACGATGATCGACGACGTGTGCGTACCGCGCTCCCGCCTCGCCGAGATGATCGACGGGACGGCGGCCATCGCCGAGAAGTACGACCTCACGATCGGCGTCGTGGCCCATGCCGGGGACGGCAACACCCATCCGACGGTCTGCTTCGACCCCGCGGACCCGGACGAGTCGCGGCGGGCGCGCGAGTCGTTCGACGAGATCATGGCGCTGGGTCTGGAGCTGGGCGGCACGATCACGGGGGAGCACGGGGTGGGCGTGCTGAAACGGGAGTGGCTCGCGCGTGAATTGGGACCGGTGGGGGTGGAGTTGCAGCAGGGCATCAAGCAGGTCTTCGACCCCTTGGGTCTGCTCAATCCGGGCAAGCTGTTCTAGGGGCCGGCAGGCGGCTTCCCGTATTGACCGCCAAAAAGTTGCGAGGCGGTGCCACAGTAGGTACGGGCCTCCGGCCCGTCTGATAGACCTTGACAGCGCGCTCCGGGTTGCACTGCGGCAGCGCAGCACAGCAGCACGGCGAGCACAGATACGGGACATCGGAGATCATGAGCGCCCCTTCCTCAGGATCCGCTGACGGCAGCTCCATTCCTGGGTTTTATCCGGATCCGTCCATTCCCAACTACATCCGGTACTGGAACGGCGCTGCCTGGGTGCCCGGCACCAGCCGCCCCGCCCCGGCCAAGGGCGAGGCCATGCCCGCCGCGCCACCCGGAGTCACCCACACCCAGGTCACCAGCCCGGTGCCGGACGAGACCGGCCCGATGTTCCTGGACGAGGACCCGGAGCCGGGACCCGCGGTGGACATCGGCGGTTCCCTGCCCGAGGTGCGGCGGCGTGCCGAGATGGACGTACGGGAGTCCGGCACGGGCAGCGTCATGGGCACCGAGCCCGTGCCGCCCACCGGGACGGCCGCCCCGGTCGACTGGGACGATCCGCAGCGGCTGCACGGCACCCGCCCCGGGGCCGGGGCCGCCTGGCAGGCCGACGCGTCCCACCAGGCCGGATTCGGCGGTGAGCAGGACCGCCGGATCTCCTGGGGTTCCCCGGAGCCGGACGACCCGCGCGCGGGGGTGCCCGACCCGCGCGGCGCGGCGGACGGAGACGTCGGCGGTGACGGGAGCGGCCGTGGTGAAGGCGGTCGCGACCAGGGCACGCTGACGATGCGCGGCGGCGACGCGAACGCCGCGGGCGGTACGGGTACGGGCGACCGCAACGATCGCGCCACCCACGCCCTCCCCGCCGTACGCAACCCGGAGCTGCCCTCGCCCTCGGCCGAGGCCGGGGCCGGTGCCGGTGCCGGTGCGCCGGACGGCACGATGGCGATCCGCGCGCTGCGGCCGACCGGCCGCGACGAGGGCACGATGACGTTCCGTACGCTCGACCGCGACGCACCGCCGCAAGGCCCCCAGCAGTCCCCACCGCAACAGCCGCCCCAGCAGCAACAGCAGCAGGCGCCCCAGCAGCAGCAACCCCCGCAGCAGCCCTACGGCGGCATCCCGGCCCAGCCGTCCCACGGCGGTCCCGGCGGCCCCGGGCCCGGCGGTCCCGGTGGCTGGCAGCAGCAGGTGCACCAGCTCGCCCAGCAGCCGCCGCAGCAGCCCCAGGCCCCGCAGGCACCCCAGCCCCCGGCGCCCCAGCAGGGCGCGCCCGAGAGCGTCATCCCCTGGAAGCCGCCGGTCGACAATCCGTTCCTCCAGGCCGCCCAGGCCCAGGGGCGGCCCGCCGGGCTCGGCCGCCGCCTCGCCGCCCGGCTGATCGACATGGTCGTGCTGCTGGCCATCACCGGCGCGGCCGCGTTCCCGCTGTGGGGGAAGGCCGCCGACCACATCGACGAGAAGGTGGAGACGGCCAAGCAGTCCGGCGAGACCGTCACCGTCTACTTCCTCGACGGCACCACCAGCGGCTACCTGGCCATCGTGCTGGGCGTGCTGCTGCTCGGCGGGATCCTCCTGGAGGCGCTGCCGGTGGCCGTATGGGGCCGTACGCTCGGCAAGAAGCTGTGCGGGGTGCGGGTTCTGGACATCGAGGACCACGACACCCCGTCGTTCGGCGCCGCCCTGCGCCGCTGGCTGGTCTACGGGGTCCTGGGCGTGCTGCTGGTCGGCGTGGTGAACGTGCTGTGGTGCCTGGTGGACCGCCCCTGGCGGCAGTGCTGGCACGACAAGGCCGCCCGCACGTTCGTGGCGACCGCCGGCTGATCCTCGGATGGAGCATCCGGATCGCCCGAACGGGGCGATCCGGATGCGATCGCCCTCGATCGGCGGTCGACTCGGGCCATGAGCACCGACCAGCCGCCGTCACCCGGGGACGGGCCCCGCGACCGGGATCCGTTCGCCAAGCAGCAGCCGCCGCCCCGGGCGAACGGTTCTCCCTACGGTGATCACGACGACGGCGCCGATCCGCTCGCGGGCATGCCCCCGCTCGCCCATCTCGGCCGCCGCGTGGTCGCCCGGATCATCGACGGGCTGATCATCGGCATCCCGGTCGGTCTGGTCATGGCCCTGATCTGGGGCACCTACTACCCGATGGGCGATGGCAGCGACGCCCGCTCGTCCGTTTTCACGCTCGTCTACGTCCTGGCGTACTTCGTCTACGAAGGGCTGATGCTCACCCGCTACGGCCAGACCCTCGGCAAGAAGGCGATGCAGATCCGGGTGGCCATGCTGGAGACCGGCGAGCTCCCGGCGGGCGGCGCCGGCTGGGCGCGCGCCGCCGCGTATGCGCTCCCCGAGATCGTGCCCTGCTGCGGCTTTGTCTTCTGGCTGGTCAACGTCTTGTGGTGCACCTGGGACCGGCCGTACAGGCAGTGTCTGCACGACAAGGTGGCCAAGACGGTCGTGGTCTCGGCCACGCCCTGAGGACGACCCGGTATCGGCCCGCCGAGGGGCGCCCGGGAGGCTGCTGATGTAATCGGGGGCATGAGCCCCGACCAGCTGTCGTCGCCCCCGTACCCCGACCTCGCCGGGATGCCCCCGCTGGCCACCCCCGGTCAGCGCTTCGCGGCCCGGCTGATCGACGGCCTCGTGCTCGGCGTCATCTGGACGGTGGCGCTCGGCATGACGGGCGCGCTCCAGTACGGCATGGAGCACCCGGGCCAGCAGGATCTGGGCAAGGTGATGGCCGCGTTGATCATCACCATGGGGGTCTACTTCGCCTACGAGGGCACGATGCTGGCCCGCAGCGGCCAGACCCTCGGCAAGAAGGCGATGCGGATCCGCGTCGCGGTGCTGTCGGACGGGAACATTCCGGGCCGCCAGGGCTGGGTGCGCGCAGCGGTCTACACGCTGCCGGGACTGCTGATCCCGGTGCTCGTCGGCACCCTGTTCTGGGTGCTCAACGTGGTGTGGCAGCTGTGGGACAAGCCGTTCCGGCGCTGCCTGCACGACAAGGCGGCGCGGACGGTCGTGGTGTCAGCCGTGCAGTGAGTGCTCCCGCGGGGGCTCGGCGGCCACCGCGGACCCGGCCAGCGGGCGGTGGGTGCGCACCGTACGACCGGCGCGGGACGGGCGGGAGACCGGCACGGTGAGGGCCACCAGCAGCCCGAGTGCGAGACCGGCCACGGTCACCAGTCCCACCCCGAGGCCCGAGCGGGTTTCGGATAGCAGCAGCATGGCCAGCGTCGACAGGACGACGGTGGCCGAACCGTAGGCGAGCTGGGCAGAAGTCGGACGCGGCATGGCGGGATCCGTCCTCAGGGGGCAGCGATATACGGGGGCATGAGTCGGCTGACGCGCGCCGTCAAAAGACTCTACGGTGCTGGATGCCCGATGGGGAGTCGAACTAAGCGTGACCTCACCCACGGGAGCGGTGCACGGGGGGCGCACGGAATCACCGGCGCGTGCAACGGTGTTCCACCGGGCCGGGCGGCGCGGCCCGCGGGTGTCCGGTAACCGGTACATGGCGGACCGGGAAACGTAACGACCCCTCACATCCAAGTCAAGGACTGTCTTTTCTCCTGCCACTCCGGTCAAATGTGCGGCACCGGTGTGTGGAAGGGGAGGAACAAGTGAACAGCCAACGGAGGGCGGCCAGATCGGCCGCCGTCGCCACGGTGGTGGCCGCGCTCGGCGCGGCCGCGCTGTCAACGGGTGTTGCCCAGGCGGATGCGCCGTCTACGCGTGTCGAACGCCATGACCCGGCCCCCGCGAAGACGGACGTCGAGCACGATCTGGCGGGCCCGTTCAGCAAGCAGCAGGAGGCGCAGCGGCAGGACGCGCTGCGCCAGGTCATATCCGGGGACAAGGAGACCACCCGGCGCGGCGCGTCGCAGGTGGTGAAGCTCGGCAAGGGGAAGTACGTCGAGCTGGCCCGGGAGAAGACCGACAAGATCTTCACCGTGCTGGTCGAGTTCGGCGACAAGGTCGACGACACCACGATGTACGACCCGGACGGCGCCGACGGCCCCGAGCCGCCGGTGAAGAAGTACGGCGGCGACCCGGGCCCGGCGCACAACACGATCGCCGAGCCGGACCGCGCCGAGGACAACAGCACCGCCTGGCAGAAGGACTACAACCGGAAGCACTTCCAGGACCTCTACTTCTCGGAGGCCAAGGGCAAGGAGTCCCTGAAGAAGTACTACGAGAAGCAGTCCTCGGGCCGGTACTCGGTCGACGGCGAGGTCTCCGACTGGGTCAAGGTCGACTGGAACGAGGCCCGGTACGGCTCCAACTACTGCGGCGACACCAACTGCGCCAACGCCTGGGACCTGATCCGCGACGGCGTCAACCAGTGGGCCAAGGACCAGAAGGCGGCCGGCCGCACCGACGCGCAGATCAAGGCGGACCTGGCCCAGTACGACCAGTGGGACCGCTACGACTTCGACGGCGACGGCAACTTCAACGAGTCCGACGGCTACATCGACCACTTCCAGATCGTGCACGCCGGTGAGGACGAGTCCGCGGGCGGCGGCGCCCAGGGCGAGAGCGCGATCTGGGCGCACCGCTGGTACGCGTACGGCAGCGACGCGGGCAGCACCGGCCCCGGCGCCAACAAGGCGGGCGGCACCCAGATCGGCGACACCGGCATCTGGGTCGGCGACTACACGATGCAGCCGGAGAACGGCGGCCTCGGCGTCTACGCCCATGAGTACGGCCACGACCTCGGCCTGCCGGACGAGTACGACACCACGGGCAAGGGCGAATCCTCCGTCGCCTACTGGTCGTTGATGTCCGCGGGCTCCTGGCTCGGTACCGGCGAGGACTCCATCGGCGACCTCCCGGGCGACATGTCCGCCTGGGACAAGCTCCAGCTCGGCTGGCTCAACTACGGCACTGCGAAGGCCGGTACGAAGTCCCGGCACACCCTCGGGGTCGCCGAGTACAACACCAAGAACAAGCAGGCCTTGGTCGTCAACCTCCCCGACAAGCCCGTCACCACCGAGATCACCGCACCCGCCGAGGGCACCAAGCAGTGGTGGTCCGGGATGGGCGACGACCTGAAGAACACCCTCACCCGGTCCGTCGACCTCACGGGCGCCGCCAAGGCGAGCCTTGACCTCCAGGGCTGGTGGGACATCGAGGAGAACTTCGACTACCTCTACACCGAGGTCTCCACGGACGGCGGCGCCAACTGGACGCCGGTCGACGGCACCGCGGACGGCAAGGCCATCCCGCGCGACGCCGGTGACAAGCCCGCGCTGACGGGCACCTCAGGGGCGTACCGGAAGCTCTCCTTCCCGCTGGATGCCTACGCGGGCAAGAAGATCGACCTCCGTTTCCGCTACCAGACGGACAGCGGGGTTGCCCAGAAGGGCTTCACCGCCGACGCCCTCACCCTCACCGCGGACGGCAAGCCGGTCGTCACCGACGGCGCCGAGGGCGACGACAACGGCTGGACGACGGACGGCTTCTCGCGCGTGGGCGCGTCCTTCACCAAGGACTACCCGCAGTACTACCTCGCCGAGAACCGCCAGTACGTCAGCTACGACAAGACCCTCAAGACCGGCCCGTACAACTTCGGCTGGGCCTCCACCCGCCCCGCCTGGGTCGAGCACTTCCCGTACCAGAACGGTCTGCTGATCTGGCAGTGGGACACCTCGCAGCCGGACAACAACACCGGCGTCCACCCGGGCACCGGCCTGATCCTCCCGGTCGACGCGCACGCCACCCCGGAGAAGTGGGCGGACGGCACGCTCATGCGCAACCGGATCCAGGCGTACGACTCGACCTTCAGCTGGTACCGGACGGGCGGCTTCACCCTCCACAAGGACGGGAAGGCCGCGAAGATCAAGGGCAAGTGGGGCACCCCGGTCTTCGACGACCGCAAGGGTGCGTACTGGGACAAATCCAACCCCACCGCAGGGGTGAAGGTTGCTGACACCAATACCCGGATCGGGATCCTCTGGGAGCGCCCGGACGGCCAGTCGATGACCGTCCAGGTGGGCCCGTCGTCATAACCGCAGGTCAAAGCCGTGACGGCCGTCACCCACTAGCGGGCGGCGGCCGTTCGCGTTTAGATGCCCCTAGACCTTCTTATTGACACGACGTCTCACGGGGGACATGAACCGTATGGCCGATGGAGGATTCATCAAGCTGCCGGGCGGCAGTGTGGTGGTGGCACTGACCCTGCCCCGCCCACTGGGCGACGGCGGCGTCCGCGTCCTAGTGCACGCCGCGAACCGGGCGCGCGCCCTGACCAGGCTGCGCAACCTGGGGCTTCGCGCCGTGTATCTGCGCGGCAACAGCGCGCCACCGACGCCCGACGAGGTGACGGCGGTGCTCCACCACCCCGACGGCCTCATCTGGCGCACGTCCCCCGATATCGGCGGCGAGCTGTGGCACCCCATCGCCGCCCTCATGCGCCCCGCGGCGACGGCCTGACGGCCCTCTGACGGACGCCGGACGCCCCCTCCGGTCCCCGCGACTCGCGGCGGGCCCGGGGGCGTCTCAGCCCACCGGCCGGCCGCTCAGCCGGACGCCCGCGTCCCGTAGCTCCTCCACGGCGCGCTCGGTGGTGGCCGGGGCCACCCCCACGGTCAGCCCCAGCAGTACGTGCGTCACGAACCCCTCACGCCGCGCGTCCAGCGCCGTGGCCCGCACACAGTGGTCCGTGGCGATCCCGGCCACGTCCACCTCCGTCACGCCCCGCTCCCGCAGCCACGCCGCCAGTGACGTGCCGTGCTCGTCGACGCCCTCGAAGCCGCTGTACGCCGCGGCGTACGCGCCCTTGTCGAAGACCGCGTCGATCGCGCCCGAGGCCACCGCGGGCGCGAAATTGGGGTGGAAGCCGACCCCCTCGGTGCCCGCGACACAGTGCGGCGGCCAGGTGCGCTCGTAGTCCGGGTGCTCGGAGAAGTGATCGCCCGGATCGATGTGGCGGTCGCGGCTGGCCACGATGTGGCGGTAGCCGGGCGACGCCTCCCCGATGTAGTCGGTGATCGCGGCGGCGATGTCCGCGCCGCCCGTCACCGCGAGGCTTCCGCCCTCACAGAAGTCGTTCTGGATGTCGACGACGATCAGTGCCCGGTGCATCACGCACGCCTTCCGGCTCGGCCCGAGGTGGTCACAGCAGAGGTGGTCACAGCAGTAGCAGCAGCGGCAGGCGCGATCGGTGTGATCGCTGTCGACGCCATGGTCGTCATGGACGTACCCCTCACGCCTGCAAGTACTCCGTCGGCAGCACCGGCTCGCCCTGCGACAGCTGCGTCGCCGACAGGGGCAGCCCCGCCCGCGCCGCCGCATGGCGGTCGCGCGCAGCGTCCAGCGGCTCCCGGGCCACGATCTCGCCGCCGCGCACCAGCTCGACCTGCATCAGGCGGTCCGCGAGCGCCTCCGGGACGGTGCCGCTGCCGACCACCTCGGCCTCGGCCGCCCCGTCCGCGTCCAGCCGGCGGGCCGCCCACTTGCGGCCGCCGATGGAGGTCTTCCCGCCCATGGACTTCTTCGCCACCGGCACCAGCGGCGCGTCCGGGGCGTTGGATTCGGCGCGGGCGACCAGCTTGTAGACCATCGAGCAGGTCGGATGGCCGCTGCCGGTCACCAGCCGGGTGCCGACCCCGTACGCGTCCACGGGGGCAGCGGCGAGCGAGGCGATCGCGTACTCGTCCAGATCGCTGGTGACCACGATCTTCGTGCCCTTGGCGCCCAGGTCGTCCAGCTGCTGGCGCACCCGGTGGGCGAGCAGCAGCAGATCGCCGGAGTCGATCCGGACGGCGCCCAGCTCTTGACCTGCGATCTCCACCGCGGTGCGCACGGCCTCGGCGACGTCGAAGGTGTCCACCAGCAGGGTGGTGTCGCTGCCGAGCGAGTCGACCTGGGCGACGAAGGCGTCGCGCTCGCTGTCGTGCAGCAGGGTGAAGGCGTGGGCGCTGGTGCCGACGGTGGGGATGTTGTAGCGGAATCCGGCCGCGAGGTCCGAGGTGGTGGCGAAGCCGCCGACGTACGCGGCCCGGGCGGCGGCCACGGCGCCCAGCTCATGGGTGCGGCGCGCGCCCATCTCGATCAGCGGCCGCCCGCCCGCCGCGACCGACATCCGGGACGCGGCGGCGGCGACCGCGGAGTCGTGGTTGAGGATGGAGAGGATCACGGTCTCCAGCAGCACCGCCTCGGCGAAGGTGCCCTCCACCCGCATGATCGGCGAGCCCGGGAAGTAGACCTCACCCTCCGGGTATCCCCAGATGTCGCCGCGGAACCGGAAGTCGGCGAGCCAGGCGAGCGTCGGCTCGTCCACGATCCGGTGCTGGGCGAGGAAGTCCAGCACGCCGCCGTCGAAGCGGAAGTTCTCGACGGTGTCGAGGACCCGCCCGGTGCCCCCGACGACGCCGTAGCGGCGTCCCTCGGGCAGGCGTCGGGTGAAGACCTCGAAGACCGAGCGGCGGTCGGCGGTGCCGGCCCGCAGCGCGGCCTGCAGCATGGTGAGTTCGTACCGATCGGTGAACAGCGCAGTCGACGGCACGTCCACCGGCAGTCCCAAGTCCGCAGTGTCCATGTTGATGATGTTACCTCGCATACTCGTCAGAGTGACGAGATCTGGGTGCCGGTTTAGGCGACCGGCCCTACCGGGTGGCAGCATTGAGGGTGTGAGTGTCAGTCCGGTGGAGATCGAACGTCCTGAAGCCAGCGAGGCGCCGATGGAGGTGCCCGAGCCGGACGTTCCCTGGGTGACGGTGGTCCACAACGACCCCGTCAATCTCATGAGCTATGTCACGTACGTGTTCCAGAGCTACTTCGGCTACTCCAAGGACAAGGCGCACAAGCTGATGCTCGACGTTCATCACAAGGGGCGCGCCATCGTGTCCAGCGGCAGCCGCGAGGAGATGGAGCGCGACGTGCAGGCGATGCACGGGTACGGGCTGTGGGCGACGCTCACGCAGGAGCGCTGATGTCGGGACGATTCGAGCCGCTGCCCGGTGGCGGTGCCACCGTCGCCCTGGACGAGGTGGAGATCTCCATCCTGCGCAGCCTCGCCGTGCAGCTCGCGGAGCTGATCGGACCCGGCGACCAGCCGGCCGGGGCCGAGGACCCGCTGGACGCGCTGTTCGCGGAGGGCCCCAGCGAGGCACCGAGCGACCCGGCGCTGGCCCGGCTGTTCCCGGACGCCTACGGGGCGCCGGACCAGGAGCTGGACGCGGACGCGGAGAAGGAGGCGCGCGCCGCCTCGGCGGAGTTCCGCCGGTACACCGAGAACGACCTGCGGGCCCGCAAGCGCGATGACGCCCTGGCGATGGTGCGCGACCTGGACTCGCTGGCTGCCGGGTCCACCGGGTCGGCCGCCAAGGACCAGGCGGTGCTGGAGCTGGCCCCGCAGAAGTCCCGGCAGTGGCTCGGCGCCCTCAACGACCTGCGGCTGGCGATCGGGACCCGGCTGGAGGTCACCGACGATGACGACGGCGGTGAACTGCTCGGACTCCCCGACTCCGATCCGCGGAAGCCGATGGTGATGGCGTACTTCTGGCTGGGCGGGCTTCAGGAGACGCTCATCGAGACGCTGATGGCCTGACCCCGATGGCGTGATCCCTTCCGCTTGTGATCACTGAGTGTTCGTTTAGAGGGTGCTCAACTCCGGATAACGATCGCATCACCACGATCACTCGCTTTGTTGTGCACGACGGCCTTTGTCCGCTTCTCCCTGTGGCGTGCCCCACATTCCGCTGAGTGGATCAGTGCTGCTCTCGTGGTAAATCTTCACGATCGCCAGCCGCACAGGGAGAAAGGCACACCACATGACCTCAGCGGCGCCCGAAGAGGGCTACGAGCGCGGCCTGGGTAGTCGCCAGGTACAGATGATCGCCATCGGCGGTGCCATCGGTGTCGGTCTGTTCATGGGAGCCGGGGCCAACATCGCCAAGGCGGGCCCCAGCATCATATTGATGTACGCCCTCGCCGGCGTCGTCATCTTCTTCATCATGCGAGCACTCGGTGAGCTGCTCCTGTACCGCCCCGTCTCGGGGTCCTTCGCGGAGTACGCCCGAGAGTTCCTCGGCCCGTTCTTCGGTTATGTCACCGGCTGGACCTACTGGCTCATGTGGGTCGTCACCGGCATGGCCGAGCTGACCGCCGCGGCCATCTACATCCACTTCTGGTTCCCGTCGATCCCGCAATGGGTCAGCGCCCTGGTCTTCCTGGTGATGCTCTTCGGCGTCAACCTGATCTCGGTGAAGATCTTCGGCGAGGTCGAGTTCTGGTTCTCGATGGTCAAGGTCACCGCGATCATCGGCATGATCGTCATCGGCCTCGGCGTGCTGACCCTCGGCTTCTCGGAGGCCGGTGACACCGCGGCCGCCTCCAACCTCTGGTCGCACGGCGGCTTCTTCCCGAACGGCATAGGGGACAGCCTGATGACGCTCCAGGGCGTCATGTTCGCCTACCTCGCCGTCGAGCTGGTCGGCATCACCGCGGGCGAGTCCCAGGACCCCGAGAAGACCCTGCCCAAGGCGATCAACACCCTGCCGTTCCGCATCATCGTCTTCTACGTCGGCGCCCTGCTCGTCATCCTCTCCGTCGTGAAGTGGACCGAGTTCTCCGCGGGCGAGAGCCCGTTCGTGCACGCCTTCTCGGTGATTGGCATCCCCTTCGCGGCGGGCATCGTCAACTTCGTCGTCCTCACCGCGGCCCTGTCCTCCTGTAACTCCGGGATGTACTCCACCGGCCGCATGCTGCGCGACCTGGCCGCCAACAGCGAGGCGCCGGGCATCTTCGGCAAGCTCAACGCCCGCAAGACCCCGTTCGCCGGTATCGCCCTCTCCGCCTTCCTCATGGGCATCGGCGTGATACTGAACTACACCGTCCCGGACAAGGTCTTCACCTACGTCACCTCGGTGGCGACCGCGGCCGGGATCTGGGCCTGGGCGATGATCCTGATCAGCCACATCCGCTACCGCCGCGCCGTCGTGGCCGGCCGGCTGCCCGCCTCGGCCTTCCCGGCGCCCGGCGGTTCGGTCTTCAGCTGGGTGGCGCTGGTCTTCCTCATCGGCGTCACCGGTCTGATCGCGTACGACTCGGAGACCCGGATCTCGCTGTACGTCGGGGCCGTCTGGGCGGTGGTCATGGTGATCGGCTGGTTCGTGCTCAAGAGCCGTACCCCCGAGGTCACCGACCCGGAGCGCAAGCCCGAGTTCGCCCGGGACTGACGCTTCCGCCCTTCGGGCATATCGTCTCAGCAGGCGGGCTCCGGACTGTGGTCCGGAGCCCGCCTCCTATTGTGTGCACCATGCTGACCATCACCCAGGAGCTTCACGACCGGATCGTCGCGCACGCGCGGGCCGACCACCCCGACGAGGCGTGCGGTGTCATCGCGGGCCCGGCCGGAAGCGGCCGCCCCGAGCGGTTCATCCCGATGCTCAACGCGGCGCGCTCTCCCACGTTCTACGAGTTCGACTCGACCGATCTGCTCAAGCTCTACCGCGAGATGGACGACCGCGATGAAGAGCCGGTCGTGATCTATCACTCGCACACCGCGACCGAGGCGTACCCCTCTCGTACGGATATCTCCTACGCCAATGAGCCCGGTGCGCACTACGTCCTCGTGTCCACCGCCGACTGCGGCAACGAGGAGGGGCCCTTCCAGTTCCGTTCCTTCCGGATCGTCGACGGTGAGGTCTCCGAGGAAGAAGTCGAGATCATCCCGGGCTGACCCGATACGTCGTCTCGTATCGCGGGTGTTACCCGTCCGTATCGCGGGACACGCTTCCGGGGGGCGGATCGGGAATCGATACGATGAGTTCATGGTTTCCGATGACGTGAGCGAGAAGACGCCGGGCATGCTGCTCGTGGCGCGGCTCCACGTCGACCTGTGCCGACTCGCCAGCGCGATGTGTCCGCGCCGCGCCCAGGCCGCCTGAGCGCGTCCTCTCCGACGCCCGACGCCCGCCCGAAGCACGCAGCCGAAGCCTTCCGACGACGCCGGCCCCTTCCGGTCCGGAAGTCCACCCCGCCCTCCCACAGGAGATTGAGAATGGCCATCGAGGTCCGCATCCCGACCATCCTCCGCACCTACACCGACGGCCAGAAGGCGGTCGAGGGCAGCGGGACCACGGTCGCCGAGCTGTTCGCCGACCTGGAGTCCCGGCACACCGGCATCCAGGAGCGCCTGGTCGACGGCGGCGAGCTGCGCCGCTTCGTCAACGTCTACCTGAACGACGAGGACGTCCGCTTCCTCGACGGCATCTCCACCAAGCTTTCGGACGGCGACAACGTGACGATCCTCCCGGCCGTCGCGGGCGGAAGGTACTGATGCGGTACGACAGCCCCCTGGCAGCGGTCGGCAACACGCCGCTCGTCCGGCTGCCACGGCTCTCGCCCTCCCCGGACGTCCGGGTCTGGGCGAAGCTGGAGGACCGTAACCCGACCGGTTCGATCAAGGACCGCCCGGCGCTCCACATGATCGAACAGGCCGAGAAGGACGGCCGGTTGACCCCCGGCTGCACCATCCTGGAGCCGACCTCCGGCAACACCGGCATCTCGCTCGCCATGGCGGCCAAGCTCAAGGGCTACCGCATCGTGTGCGTCATGCCGGAGAACACCAGCGAGGAGCGGCGCCAGCTGCTCGCCATGTGGGGCGCGGAGATCATCTCCTCGCCCGCCGCCGGCGGCTCCAACACCGCCGTCCGGGTGGCCAAGGAACTGAGCGCCGAGCACCCCGACTGGGTGATGCTCTACCAGTACGGGAACCCCGACAACGCGGGCGCCCACTACGCCACCACAGGCCCCGAGATCCTGGCCGACCTGCCCTCCGTCACCCACTTCGTGGCGGGCCTGGGCACCACCGGCACCCTGATGGGCGTCGGCCGCTTCCTGCGCGAGAACAAGCCGGATGTGCGGATCGTCGCCGCGGAGCCGCGCTACGACGATGTCGTATACGGGCTGCGCAATCTGGATGAGGGCTTCGTCCCCGAGCTGTACGACGAGTCCATCCTCACCACCCGCTTCTCCGTCGGCTCCGAGGACGCGGTGGCCCGTACCCGTGAACTCCTCGCCCAGGAGGGCATCTTCGCGGGCGTCTCCACCGGTGCCGCGCTGCACGCCGCGCTCGGTGTGGCGCGTAAGGCGGTCACGGCGGGCGAGAGCGCCGACATCGTCTTCGTCGTCGCCGACGGTGGCTGGAAGTACCTGTCCACCGGCGTCTACACCGCGGCCACCACCGAGGAGGCGGTCGAGACCCTGCACGGCCAGCTCTGGGCGTAGACCCGCTGGCGGCGGAATGCGGCGCACCGGGGGTACCCGGTGGTAACCGATGTGGGGCATACGCGGCTGCCCGGGGCTCCGTCCTGGTGATTCCGCCCACAACGCGGGCCCGTGGAGGAGCTACCAGGGCTTTAGCGCCTTACGCTCGTGGGCACCCCGTATGACCCCCGCACCCGCCGCCTCGCCCATGGCCCTCGGCATGGGGACCCCTCAAGGAGGTTCCTGCTCCATGAAGCTCACCGTCGTCGGATGCTCGGGGTCGTTCCCGTCCGCGGAATCGGCCTGCTCGAGCTACCTCGTAGAGGCCGACGGCTTCCGGCTGCTCCTCGACATGGGCAATGGCGCCCTCGGCGAGTTGCAGCGCCACTGCGGTCTCTACGACCTCGACGCCGTGATCCTCTCCCACCTCCACCCCGACCACTGCATCGACATGTGCGCCTACTTCGTCGCGCGGTACTACCGCCACGACGGGGGCCGCGCCGAGGCGATCCCGGTCTACGGGCCCGAGGACACCGAACGCCGCCTGGTCCAGGCGTACGACGATGTGCCCGACGAGAAGTCGATGCAGGAAGTCTTCGACTTCCGCACCCTCACCCCGGGCACCTTCGAACTGGGCCCCTTCACCATCCGCACCGCCCGGGTCTGCCACCCGGTGGAGGCGTTCGGCTTCCGCATCGAGCACGGGGACCGCGCCCTGGTCTATTCCGGTGACACCGGCCCCTGCGAGGCCCTGACCGACCTGGCCCGGGGCGCCGACCTCTTCCTCTGCGAGGCGGCCTTCACCCACGGCAAGGAAGACATCCCGGAGCTGCACCTCAACGGCCGCCAGGCCGGTGAGCACGCGCAGGCCGCGGGCGCCGCCGCCCTGGTCCTCACCCACATCCCGCCGTGGACCGACCCGAACCTGAACCAGCGCGACGCCGAGGCCGTCTTCGACGGCCCGGTGACCCTGGCGCGGTCGGGTGCCGTCTACGAGGTCTGAGCGCCGCTGAGCGCCGCTGGGCCCCGCTGAGCCCCGTACGACGAAAACGGGCCGGATCTGCCCCCGCAGAACCGGCCCGTTTTCGTCGTA
>NZ_GG657754.1:6463223-6490561 GCF_000158915.1 Streptomyces himastatinicus ATCC 53653
GAGGAGAAGTCGCCGAACTGGAACCAGGCGAACGAGTTCAGCAGCATGTGCATGCCGACGGGGATCAGCAGCCGGTTCACGACACCGAAGATGCCGGAACCGATCGCACCATTGGCCGAAAGCCACTCGGAGAAGCTGTTGAGTCCATCACCGATCGGCCCCCACAGAAGGCCGAAGACGACGCCGTACACCACGCCCGCGAAGGACATCAGGATCGGGATGAAGCGCCGGCCGCTGAAGAAGCCCAGCCAGTCCGGCAGCCGGGTGCGGTGGTACTTCTCCCACAGCACGGCGGCGGTTATGCCGACCACGATGCCGCCCAGCACGCCCGGGTCCTGCGGCTTGCCGGTGACATCGCTGACGAAGCCGGTCAGCACGTTCTTGTAGACGAGGAAGCCGACCAGGGCCGCGAACGCCGTCGTGCCGTCCGACTTCTTCGCGAAGCCGATAGCGACGCCGAGGCAGAACAGCAGGGCCAGGTTGTCGAAGAGCGCACCGCCCGCGTGGGCGAAGATCTCCGCGAGTTTGTTCCAGCCGAGCCCCGCCTTGCCGAAGACGTCGTCCTGGCCCAGTCGGCTCAGGATGCCCGCGGCGGGCAGGGCGGCGACGGGCAGCTGGAGACTGCGTCCGATCTTCTGCATACCCTTGATCAGACCGGCGCCCCGCTTCTGGGCGGGCGCCGCCGAGGCGTTGGCCGTACTCATCGGATTCCTCCTGGTGAGGCGGGCGCTCGGGATCTGGGGACGGCCCGCGATATGGTCTACACCACATGTGGTGTAGACCTGTTGTAGCACGTGAGGATCAGATAAAGGAATCGTTCGTTCCGATGTGGTCTGAACCACTGACGATCCTGCGCTGCCGGGCCCGCGTGGTTACCGTAGGAAGGCCGTTCATCCGGTATCCCATCCGGTATCCCGAAGGGCCGAGACAACAGGACAACACAGGACAGCTCAGGACAACAGGGAGTGGACATGGCCAGTAAGGCTGAGAAGATCGTCGCGGGGCTCGGCGGCATCGACAACATCGTCGAGGTCGAGGGCTGCATCACCCGTCTCCGCACCGAGGTCAAGGACCCCTCCCTGGTCGACGAGGCCGCCCTGAAGGCCACCGGCGCCCATGGCGTGGTGAAGATGGGCAGCGCGATCCAGGTCGTCATCGGCACCGACGCGGACCCCATCGCCGCCGAGATCGAAGACCTCATGTGACGTCCCCGCGGCCGCCCGGCCCCGCTCCTCACCGGACCGGGGCCCCCGGTGTTGCCGATAGGCTCATCCCATGTCTCGTATCGACGGCCGTACGCCCGACCAGCTCCGCCCCGTGACCATCGAACGCGGATGGAGCAAGCACGCCGAGGGCTCCGTCCTCGTCTCCTTCGGCGACACCCGCGTCCTGTGCACCGCGAGCGTCAACGAGGGCGTTCCCCGCTGGCGCAAGGGCAGTGGCGAGGGCTGGGTCACCGCCGAGTACGCGATGCTGCCGCGCGCCACCAACACCCGCGGCGACCGCGAGTCCGTCCGCGGCAAGATCGGCGGCCGCACCCACGAGATCTCCCGCCTCATCGGCCGCTCGCTGCGCGCCGTCATCGACTACAAGGCGCTCGGCGAGAACACCGTCGTCCTCGACTGCGACGTCCTCCAGGCCGACGGCGGCACCCGCACCGCCGCCATCACCGGCGCCTACGTGGCCCTCGCCGACGCCATCACCTGGGCCCAGGGCAAGAAGCTGATCAAGGCAGGCCGGCAGCCGCTCACCGGCACCGTCTCGGCCGTCAGCGTCGGCATCGTCGGCGGCGTCCCGCTGCTCGACCTCTGCTACGAGGAAGACGTACGCGCCGAAACCGACATGAACGTCGTCTGCACCGGCGACGGCCGCTTCGTCGAGGTCCAGGGCACCGCGGAGGGCGAGCCCTTCGCCCGCGAGGAGCTGAACAGCCTGCTCGACCTCGCCGTCGGAGGCTGTGTCGAGCTGGCGGGCAACCAGCGGGCGGCGCTTGGCGTGTAGTCAGATGACGGGCGCGCGCGATTCCCGTGCGCGCCCGCGTCCGACCCTAGGGGGGAGAGCCACCCATGACGCCGCGCCAGGCCCGCCACCGTTATGCCGCCGCCACCACGCTCGCCGCCGTCGCCTTCCTGGCGCCGCTCACCGTCGGCTGTGACGCCGTGGACAAGGCCCTCGACTGCGGCCGCCTCGCGGTCGAGATATCCAACGACGTGGACACCCTCCAGGACGCGGTCACCGGCGCCGCCCTCGACCCCACCGAGGCCGACAAGATCCTCGACGCCCTCGACAAGGACATCGACAAGGTCGGCGACCGCACCGACAACACGGACGTCAGCAAGGCCCTGGACGACCTCACCAAGGCCGTGGACAACGTCCGGACCTCCGTCGACAGCGGCAAGCACCCCGACCTGACCCCGGTCAAGGACGCCACCGGCGAACTGACCAAGGTCTGCACGCCCTGATCCAGCCCTGATCTAATCGACAGCTATGCAGCCACAGCACACCGCAGGGGCGGACAGCGCACACCCCCGCCGCCTGATCCTGGCCACCCGCAACGCCTACAAGATCACCGAGCTGCGCTCGATCCTGGGCGAGGCCGGGCTCGACGTCGAACTCGTCGGCGCCGACGCCTATCCGGAGGTCCCGGACGTCAAGGAGACCGGCGTCTCCTTCGCCGAGAACGCCCTCCTCAAGGCCCACGCCCTCGCCCAGGCCACCGGCCACCCGGCCATCGCCGACGACTCGGGCCTCTGCGTCGACGTCCTCGGCGGCGCCCCCGGCATCTTCTCCGCCCGCTGGTCCGGCAGCCACGGCGACGACCGAGCCAACCTCGACCTGCTGCTCGCCCAGCTCCGCGACGTCCCCGACGAGCACCGCACCGCCCACTTCGAATGCGCCGCGGCCCTCGCCCTCCCCGACGGCACCGAACGCGTCGTCTCCGGCCGCCTCACCGGCACCCTCCGCCACGAACCCACCGGCGGCGGCGGTTTCGGCTACGACCCGATCCTCCAGCCCCACGGCGACACCCGCACCTGCGCCGAACTCACCCCCGACGAAAAGAACGCCATCAGCCACCGAGGCCAGGCCTTCCGCGCGATGGCCCCGGTGGTCCGGGAGCTGCTGGGGTAACAAGCGGAGGGGCGCCTCACTGGGTTGGTGAGGCGCCCCTCGCGTTGTGCGGCCGGTGGGACTCGAACCCACACGGGATTTCTCCCACGGCGACCTAAACGCCGCGCGGCTGCCCAATTACGCCACGGCCGCAGTCGCAGTGCCATGCTACCGGCATGGCCTCTGCGAGGATATTGCAGCACGCGGCTACGCTGCAGTGCCAGCTCGGCTCTTCTGGACGCTCTTACGGTTCCGGCACCACGTGTCGGTGATCGCGTGGCAGTTCGGGCACAGGTACCGCAGGTTTTCGGGGCGGTTGTCGAGCCAGTCGCCGTTCACGTGGTCGATCTGCAGCGTCATCGCCGCCCCCTGCCACTCGCCTGTATTACCGCAGCGCGTGCACTCGTACGGGACACCGATCTCATCCAGGGCCGCGCGGAGCCGCGTGTGGTTGATGCGAGGAGAGCCCTCAGGGCGGACCCGGAGCACCCTGTCGGCTGTGGACCTGGAATTCGTCCGTTGGATCGCCCGCCGTGTGCGCCGCTTGAAGTGCGTGGTGTCGAGGCCCAAACGGACCGTCTGACGGTGCACACGACGGTGGTTGGCGTCGTTGACCGGCAGGGCCAGAGCGCGCATCACCTCGGCATAGCTCGTGCTGTCCGCGACGGCCGCCCGAAGCGGTCCCTCGGGGATGGTGAGGCGAGCGTGGGAGAAGTGCGAGGTGTCTATCCCCTGCTCGTGCAGCATGCGCCGCAGGGCAGCCCGCGACCTGCCGTCGTCGGAGACCCCGAGGAGGCGCGCCACGGCCCGGAAGCTGTTCCCGGAAGCGGCCGCGCCCCTCAGCTGCTCAGGGCTGAAGGGCAGATCGACGCGCGCCCGGTGCAGACCGGGGATGTGATCCACGTCGATCCCGGCGGCCGCGATACGCCGCCGGATATGGGACAACGTCCCCGTCGCGGGACGCGCACCCAGCTTGTCGACCACCTCGCGCAGCGTGGTCGATGTCGCGACGGCCTCGGCGATCGCCGTGTCGGAGTACCTGCGCCACGGACTGCGCTGCTTGAAGTGGCTGGTGTCGATGCCGTGCGCTGCGACGAGTCCCTGGAGCGTACGACGCCTTCCTCCGCTGGCCTTGACCCCCAGCGCGCGCATGAGGCCGGCCCAGCTAGATGAGCGTGCGACTGCGTCGGCAAGCGCCTCGCGCGTGTATTCGGCTCGCATGTTCCCCCCTGCATGGCGCGACCACGTGTCACACCATCGCACTGAGTAACGAATCACTCGCCCAGCGGTTACGCACGCACCCCAGGGCGCGGGACCGCGAAGACGGAGTTCGCCCGCCCCGGCTGCCCACTGGAGGGGCGGTCCACGTCTGCACTGGCGCGCGCCCGTGGCCCTGACCGGCACCTGACTGACCCCGGACGGCTCCGCGAGCTTCTGGTGCGGGCGTCTGCCGCTGAATCTGCCGAGGGGGCGACGGCCCGGTGAGCGTTCAGGTCTGTGCCCGTTGCCAAACGACCACCAGACAGCCGGTCGTGGTGCGATCGGGTACGGCGCGAGCGCCGGCGGCGGCACGGTCTACGCCTACCCCGACTGCGTGCCTACCTTCCCGCAACAGCGCGACTCGTTCGCGGGGACGGTTATGGCTCGCCGCGACACACCGTCAGGCTCCGCAGACCCCAGCCGAGAGGCAACGTGAGAGGGAGAACACCGAAGGGCCCCACCGCGTGCGGTGGGGCCCTTCGACATCGTGCCCGGTGAAGGCACTGGCGGAGGATGCGAGATTCGAGCTCGTGAGGGGTTGCCCCCAACACGCTTTCCAACTGTGGTGGTGGGGGCGTGGGGTGTGTACGGGGGCGTTCACCTGCGTTCATGGGCGGCTGGCTGTCGACATGGAGTCGGCTGGGAGTCTCGACTGAACGGCCGTGCATGGGGCTGAATGAGACGGAAACTGAGACGGCCGCCCATGGTCCTAGAGCTGACCTTGCCACCATGGAACGTCCAGGCTGTCAGCCGGGATGACCTTGGCCCTTGCGAGAATCTTCCCGTCGAGGGCCCACACGAGGGTACGCAACTCACGCGCGCTCTTCCTGGGCAGCGCGTGAAGCACGGCTTCGAGGTGCTCACGGAAGCCGGCGCCGTAACACCCGCACTCAGGGATGCTGCAGTCGGGACCTGTGAGGGGGTCTACAAGTTGTCTGAGGGGGCCATGGGCATAAGCCTGCCAGTGCCAGAAGGCTTCTTCTGTGGCTTCGGGCCAGAAGCGGGTCCGCTCTAGGCGACGCAGGTCAGCTGTGCAAGATCCTGAAAGGCGATCAATGAACGGGTACCGTCGCCGCTTCCAGGGGCGGATAGGGAGGTCGCCCCGCAGGGCTGACGGGCGCCTACGCGGCATTGCCCCTTCGGTTGTCGGTCATGGGGGCAAGCTACAGAACCACGCGTCAGACGGCCACCGCGTACCCGGTGGCCGGAGAGCCTGAGCTTGGGAATCACCGGGTCTAGTGGACCAGGCACCACCAGTGACCTGCAGGGACAGGCAACGGACCGGGGTCCGGCAGGGGCGCGCTGGTACTCTGGTTGACCGTGGCTCACCGCCCCATCGGGCACGCATCGGGCACACCTGCCCTACGTCACGAGACACCGACCTGTAGGGCCTCGTGAAATGCCATGGCGGCTGATGCTTCGGCTGCACTGATTCGCTTGTAGATTTCCACTGCACCTTGAACATCGACGAGAGCTGTTTGTCTCGATCCAGTGTGTGCCGCGCAGCGAGCTGCGCCTTCAAGTGCGCGTGCTTCCTCTAAGGGGTGGGCGAGCTTGCGTGCGAGTTGGAGAGCTTCCCGGTGTAGAGCGAGCCCCTTCTGAGGATGGGACGATTCACATAGTATTTTCCCCAACCCATTTAGAACCTCTGCTTTGCCCAGTTGGTTTCCCAGGATTTCGTACAGGCCCAACGCCTGCTGCATTAGAGTTACTGCCACGTCAGCATCGCCGATCAAATATTGTGCCCGACCCAAATCCTGGAGGGTGTTTGCTTCGCCGAGTTGATTGCTGAGCGATTGATACAAGTCTCGCGCTTGCTCCGCCAGGTCGATTGCTGTCTCGTAATTTCTCGCCTCACGTTGCACTAACCCCATGCCTCTTAAGGCGTTGGCCTCGCCAAAGGGGTTGTCGAGATCGTTGTAGATAGATCGAGCCTTCTCGAGTAGCCTGATTGCCCTCTCGTATTCGCCAATTGAATATCGTGCGCGGCCGAGGCCCCGTAGAGTGTTGGCCGCGCCGAACTGGTCGCCACCAGCCTGATAGAGGGCGAGGGCCTTCTCCATGATGGCGATGGCTGAATCGTATTTCCCGACCATGCACTGGGTGCGACCCAGGTCGCGCATGGAATTTGCCTCACCGATTCGGTCGCCAATTAATTGATATTGGGCTCGTGCCTTTTCTAGTAGGTTGATCGCCAGGTTGTAATTCCCGGTCAAGCGATGCAGGAGTCCGAGATCCCATAGGGTGTTGGCTTCACCGAGACGGCTGCAGAGCGCGCTGTATTGGTTATGTGAGTCGTCTAGTAGTTTGGCCGCCGCATCGTATGCCCCGACCAAGTACTGTACGCGACCTAAATCCCACATAGCGTTGGCCCGACTAAGGTGCGCACCGCACTCGTTTGATGCGCTAATAGCGGTCTCATGCAAAGCGATGGCCTGTTGCCAGGGCCCTTCGCGGCGGAGGAAAGCGGCCATGGCAGCGACGAGACGGATCACCCGAGTGGGCTGCGCGTGTGTGGTCGCGTGCTCGGTGCAGGCAAGCAGGTTCGGGTGTTCTGAGCGCATCCAGAGCAGAGCATCTTCCCGGGTATCCAGGCAGGGCACGGTGAGGCCGGTTGGGGTAGGAGGTGGGGGGCCTGGGCGGGCGGTGTCGGCGAGGTGGCGGTCAGCAGCTTCGGCGGTGCGTTGGTAGTAAGTCAGCAAACGGTCGGTGGCGAGTCTGCGGTCCCTGGCCGGGTCTTGCGCGGCGAGGTCGTGGGCGTAGGCGTGAAGAAGGTCGTGGAGGCGGTAGCGGCCGGCGGTGGATTCATCGATGAGATGATCTCTGTAGAGGGCGTTCAGTCGACTGCGGGCTAGGCCAAGTGAGATGTCTGCGAGGGCGGCGGTGGCATAGGCGTCAATTTCAGGACCGGGGTGTAGGCCAAGGCGGCGGAAGAAGTTTTTCTGGTATGGGGCCAGCGTGTTGTAGGACAGGTGGAAGGCGGCAGCTACGGCCCGATCGCTGGCCTCGAGTTCACCAAGCCGGTCCTGGGCAGTAGCGAAGTTGTTGGCAAACGTATTGATATCCCAAAGAGGGTGGTGGGCGAGTTGGGCAGCGAGCAGCGCGATAGCTAAGGGTAGGTAGCCGCACAGTTGGACCACGTTAGCGATCGCCTTGCCCTCCAAGGCAGTGGGATTGCGGTTGGCCAGGCGGCCGAAAAGTAACGCCGCTTGGTCGGGTTGCAGACAGTCCAGCGGTAGAGGGACAGTGCCGTCTAGGCCGAGTAGACGTTTGCGGCTGGTGACTAGGACTAGACACTTTTCGTTGGCAGGCAACAGCGGCTCGACTTGGGCGGGGGCGTCCGCGTCATCCAGTACAAGCAAAATGCGCCGGGTGGCTAGATAGTTACGCCATAGTGCGGCGCGTGCATCGAGTCCGTCAGGGAGGTGCTGTGGGGCAATGCCGCTGCTTGTCAGGAGGGTGGCAAGGACGTCGGCGGGGTCAGCGCGACGCTGGCCAGGGGTGTGGGTGTTCAATCGTACGAATAGCTGCCCGTCTGGGTAGCGGTTGGCGAGCAGGTGGGCAGCCTGTGTGACGAGCGCAGTTTTTCCAACGCCGGGCATTCCGCTGATAGTGTGGATTGCTACCGTTTGGCCGGGATGTGGGCCGGTGTCTTGTAGAAGCCGGTGCAGTTCACTAGCTCGGCCGGTGAAGTTGGCGAGCTTCCGCGGCAGAGTGCGCAGCGTGGTTACAGGTGCCGGTACCGAGCCGATCGTCTGGTGCAGATCGCGGTTGGCCACATACACCTGAGACTGGTCGTGGGCGTGTACCTCGATATACGCCGGGGCGCGGTCATTGTCGTGCTCGGGAGTGTTCACGAGCCCTCAGCGATATGCTGGTCGCGCCCAGCCATGTAGACTCGCGAGTTGTCGCGGGCTTCTGCTCGCATGACGACGGAACGGGCCTGGGCTTGCTCCTTCTGAGACGGGCCCGGGTTGACGTGTTCTTCCAGCAACTGCCGCAGCTCAGCCGCCAGCTCAGGATCGCCGTCGAGGAGCTGCTGCAATCGCGAGCGCCAAGCGCGCACCAGCGTCTGTTCGGCTGTTTGGTCTGCCTCGGCACGGGCAGCTGCCACCTGATCACGCAATACTTCCAGGTCAGCGTAGATACTGTCGACCTGGTCCGGGTTGAGCTGACGGAACCAGGCCACCACGGCAGCACGGGCATGCTGCCACCCGTCCGTGGCCATCGCGCTGACCAGCGCGCCTCCTGCTGCTAAGACGATCGGGTCCATTCCATCCCCCCCAGAACACGTTTGGGAAAGTAACTCTAAGAGTCGGGGCTCATGCACGAAACCCAGCGTGGTTCACCGCTCGTTCTGGCGCGCATCTGGCACGGCGGCCGCAGCCACTCACGCATGACTCCGACGCTTGCGGCAAGTGTGAGGAACGCAAGCGCCGTCCGTTGGAAGGGGACGTTGCGTACGGCGATGTCGGGATCGCAGCACTTGCGAAGGGTTGATCATCTGGGCAACCGAATCTGACCCGTATCGATGGTGTCAGAAGTCCCATCGCGATAATAGTCCGTCTGCCTGGTGGCGTAGGCATCGTCAAACATCAGCACGATTAGAGGCATTACGGTATCTGCTCGGCAACAGCTACACGATTTCACAATGGAGAGTCGTACTCTTTTGTATACGGGAGCGCTTTCGATGTGTCGAGATTTGACGTAATTCTCGGCTGGATCTGAGGATTCCTCTGGAAGTCTATAGGTTTCTTCAATTGAATCAGTTGTCGTGATTTCAGATGTTCGAGACTTCTTTACGGTCCGCGTGACTGCAGACTCGATCCGCGCGCCGAGCTTGGGCTTTTTTGTGACCTCGCTGGATAGGGTGCCTTTGACGTTGTATTGCAGAGAACTTTCCACGATGAAAGTATCCTTGACGGATGCACTAAACGTGAACTTTTTCTCTTGTCCGGCGTTGATTTGTTGAATCGTACTCCAGGATTCTGGGACTATGTATGCACTATCGATAACCTGTATCGCGGCTAGGTAGTAGCGGACTTGATTGCCGGCCAGCAAGAACCTCTTTTTCCCTGTGAATAGAGGTTCGAGGGTGTTGATTTGCAACTCGCTTGCTTGGTCAACCTCGTATTGAAAGTACCACTTGAGAACGATTTCGCAGAGTCGAGACACCTCACCTTTGGCTAGGTAGTCCGAAAACCCAAGACTCAGGGCTTGGCCCACCTCACTTGAATTGGCTTCACCGGTGACCATCACGGCTTTCACTTCGGGACTTATTTCGCGAATTTCCCGGTATAGGTCAGTTCCGCTTTTTACTGGCATTCTTTGGTCTAGTAGAGCAACCTTGATGGGGTGTTCTTGGACGGCTGATATGGCCGCTTCGGGTCTGCTGCAGGCCAGAGCTGGTAGACCGGTCTGGAGCTGGATTAAGTCGGCAAGCTGCTCTGCCATGCTGAGCGAGTCATCTACCACCAGGACTGTGTACATTGCTTACCTCGAAGACGGGAGTGAAACCGTGAATCTGATCATCTCATTTTCAATATTCATTTTTAGTTCTCCGCCTGCGAACCCCTCAACCAGCCCTTTGCTTACCGAAAGACCCATTCCCTGATGGTCATTCTTTGTCGTATACCCTCTGTTAAAGATGCTAGGAGTCGGTGCACTTCCGGCAAAAGTATTGGTCACGGCGAAGGTGGCGACATTTTGCACTTGTGTGAAAACGATAGATATCATGCCACCTTCGGGAGATGCTTCAACCGCATTCTCTAGGAGTGGAAGGAGGGTCGCGATAATGAAGTCATTTGAATATCCGTCGAGGCTGTCTGGTATGCCGCGAAACTCCGCGCTCAGTGTTTTGTTGGACGCATCGCGATAGAGCTCAATAGCCGATTTAAGTATGTCCAAGTTGGAGTCGCTGGATGAATTGCCAACCTTTTCTTGGACTCGTCCGTAGTTCCTGTATGCACTAATGAAGGACTTGCATATTTCGACGCCCCCTCGGATGCGTTGAATGGCGGCTGACTCGTATTCGGTGCGGCCTTGTGGATCGATAGACAGGGCCGCGGCTTCGATTTGAGCCAACGGCGTTCGGAGCGAGTGTGCTATTTCTTGTGTCAGTCTCGCTCTCTCGGAGCTCGTGTCTACTTGGTGTATGTGAAAAGCCTCGGCAGTGATGTTGGTGACGTCAGGGTCCCGGTTGGTCAGTTCCCGGCTGACTCGCATCATCACTTCTTCAGGGATGCGTTCGATCAATTCAGGAAGCCAGGTATAAAACCTTGTTTCTTCATGGTGAGTGCGTTCTTGTATTTGGCGTAGCTCAAGTGCGACTTCGAAGGCTCTAGTCGCGTCTACGCTTTGCTGTGTTGCCCGTTTCGACGCCCTGATGGCAAAAATACTTCCGATTACGGCGCCGAACATCCCGAAAAGTGCGCCCGTGACTGCCGCGACTGTTTCTGGCACACCCACCCCCTTGCGGTCTCTCTCAGGCTAGCGGTCAGTACCTGGCATCCACCCCGAGTTTGGACAGAGGCACGGAGCTTGGCAACGGTGCCCACGTAGTCGGTGGAGCGGGTTTGGGCGGTGGCCTGCCCGGTTTGGGGTCGGGCATGGTCAGGGGGCCGTAGGCTAGTTGGCAACTCGGGCAGGCTTTGGACCTGCCCGGAATTAGCACGAGTGGCCCCCTGGCCTTGCCCGACGCGGGACCCGGACCGGGGAGGTGCCTAAAGCCGTGGAGCCGACCCCCAGCCACGACGCACCTCTTCTCCTCGGCCAAGGTGCTTGCTGCTGGCGCGCGGCCGGGCGGTCGGGCCGGAGCGGGGCGGAGACAGGAGCGCAGGCCAGACCGTGACCGTGCACGTGTCGGACACAACGATCACCGTTGAGCTGGACAGTCAGATCCGGGTCATCCGGCGCACGACCGACGTCCCGGTCCGTAACGTGAAAGCGAACAAGCCCCATAGGGCTCCCTATGTTGTCTAGGCCCACCGTCAAGCATCACCTGAGACCAGAACGTCAACCATCAGCTGGGATCCGACACCTTGCGCAGGGTGGTCTGCCACCACTCGCTCCGAGGTGCCCGTGCCGGTCACTGTCGGCTGAGGCGTATCTCGTTGCGTCAGCTGCCGAGTATGTCGATGAGGTGGTCGTCCATGTCCGCGACGAACTTTTCGTGGCGCCAGGGGCGCAGGGCTTTGCGTGCCTGGCGTAGGCGAAGCGCGGGCACGCGTCCGCCGGTGGTGGCTGTGGTGGTGATGCAGTCTTGGAGGAGGGTCACGGCTGTTTCTGGGGCGTTGAGGCGGATGCAGGCCAGGGCCTGATCGGTGGTGACGATGGTCCGTTGTACGCGCTCACGTGGTCCTCGCAGGGCCTTTGCGCTGCTGGCGAAGACGTTGTGGGCGGTCGCCGCGTCTCCTACGTACAGCTCGCACAGGCCCTCGAAGCCGCGCAGGTGATCCGCGCTGAAGCTTGTGGGCACCGGGTCGCCGTCGGCGTTGCGTTCGACGTCGTACCAGGCGAGCGCGAGCGCGGTCTGGGCGTGCCGTTCGGCGTTCGAGCGGGCGGCGATCTCGGCTTGGAGCGCGTGGGCTCGGGCGCGTACGCGGGTGCTGTCGCCCGTGCGGGCATCGCGTACCGCGGCATCGACCAGCCGACGAGCCGTGTCGATGTCGGGGGTTGAGTACAGGGTGACGAGGGCGTGGCTCATGTGGACGATGGCTCGGTGCCACGTGGTGTCGAGCTGTCCTGCCGTGTGTGTTGCGGCCGTGTACAGAGCGCGGGATGCCTGGTCGTCGCGGGTCTCGAAGGCCAACCGTCCGGCGAGGGTGTATGCCTGAGTGGCGACCGTGCGTAATCCGGGCAGCAGTGGCTCGGGCGGGCCGCCGGCCAGGAGTCGTCGGCAGGACTCGGTTACGGGGGCAAGCAGGAGTTGCAGTCGGGCGAAGGGGAGGGATCCTACGTGTGCGTTGATGTCTTCGACTGCCGTCCGCAGGCCGTCGAGGAGGGCGTCATCGGCGAGAGTCGGATCGGCGAGCGCGGCCGCCATGGACGCCTGGGTGGCGGGCCCCAGCAGGGCGAGGAGGCCGGTCCCGTTGTCGGTTGCCGTGCGGACCAGGAGGGTGCGTAGTTCGTGGAGTTGGGCTTCTGCCTCGCCCAGGTGCGCCAGGGCATCGAGCAGTTCGGTGAAGTCGCTGCCAGGCCCGAGGGAGAGGTGGCCGTCGGTGCCTCGGGCGTAGAGGTGCGCGAGCAGGAGTTGGTACCGGTCGCTGGGTCGGATGGGGTTTGTGGTGCTCTCCCACCGGGCGACGGATCGCTGCACGCTCGGGACGGATGGGGCGAGGGGCTGGCCGAGGCGGCGGGCCGTCTCGGTGAGCGCCCGCGCGGTGTCGGCCAGGGACCAGCCTCGCGCTTTTCGGAGGGACTTGAGGGCAGCAGCACCGAGGAGGGTTTCGCACGTGCTCATGCCCTCATCATGCCGGTGATCCAGGTCACACGGGCACGATCAGGTGTGGTTTCCCCTGTTCGGCACCGTAGTTGAGGGTCTGCCACGTACCCGCCGTCCCCTGAGGCCCTATGAGGGGGAACCCGATCACCATGTCGGAGTGATCGACCATCCACCGGTTCCGGGCGTGGTAGGCCGGGCTGCCCAGCTCTGCCGCATGCAGCTCGACAACGTCGGTGATGCGGTCGCGGCTGCGGGTGATGGCCTGCTGTGCCTCAGGAGGCTGCTGATGGATGGTGCCGGGGACGACGATGGTGATCTGTGCGTGGGTGTTCCCGGCCAGCCAGAGCAGGGACAGGCTGTCGATTCCCTTGGCGCCGCCGATATAGAAGCGCGTCTCCTCGCCAGCGAACGGGGCCAGGTAGTGGGCGAACAGCTCGGCGTAGCTCTTGAGGCCGTGATGCCCTGTGGACCGGGTACCGGTGATGGTCACAGCCCGAGTCATGATCCACTCCGTGTCATAGGTTGTCAGATCCCGCTGCACCTGCCGGTGCGGTGACATCGATGCATGGACACATCCAGCTATCGCGGCCTCGCCGATAACAGCATCTCTCCGGGTGTAGCGACATGACGACCAGAACCGTTCCGTGGACGCCGCCGCGTGGCAGCGAAGTCGAGATGGTCAAGGTCGGCCCTCACTGGGACGTCCTGCGCGCCCCCGCTGAGATCGGCGAACGGGCGCTGGAGCTACTCGGCGACGCGTCCGGCGCCGTCATCGCCGACTACGGATTGATGTACTGGCTCATCCCGGCGGGGCATGCCCAGGACTGGCCACGCCTCCAGGCGGGGATCCATGCCCTGGGCGCGCAGGGCGCCGAGGTTGCGTACGTCGGCGTGCCGCCCGCGCATTGGAGGGGTGGGCCGCGTCTGCACTGGCGCTTGCCTGTAGGTCCCGACCGGTATCTGACCGACCCCGGACGGCTCCGCGAGGCCCTGGTGCGGGCGATTGCCGCTGAGCCTGTCGAGGGGGCGACGGCCTGGTGATGCCCCAGGTTTGCGCTCGTTGCCAAATGCCCACCAGGGAACCGGTCGTCGTCGCGATTGGGTATGGCGCGAGCGCTGGTGGGGGGACGGCCTACGCCTGCCCCGGCTGCGCTCCCACTTTTCCGAAGCAGCGGGACCCGTTCGACGGCAGCCTCCTCGCCCGACGCGATCCCGTCAGGCGGCAGCCGTGAAGCGCTTCTGGACGAAGGCCCGCCGGGAGCCCGCCATACCCCGGACGCCCTGGAGCTGGTTCCTCGACCACGCCGAGGTCTGTTCCGACTGCCGTACCAGCCAGCGATGCCCGGACGGTGAGCGCCTGCACGACGCTGTCCGGCGCGCGGCGCGCGCCGCGGTGCAATGAGCGGGCGGGCACTCACCGTCGTGGTCATCTGGGGATGCGGCATCCATGTGGCATCCAGACGCGGGGAAAGCCCCCCGTTCGAATGAACGAGGGGCCTTGAGGCTCTCTGACCTGCTGCGCAGTTGGTGCGCCCGGCGGTGGTCAGAGGCTCAGGTCTTTGATGATCTTGGCTACGTGGCCGGTGGCCTTGACGTTGTAGAGGGCGCGCTCGACCTTGCCCTGTTCGTCGATGATGACGGTGGAGCGGATGACGCCGGTGACCGTCTTGCCGTAGAGCTTCTTCTCGCCGAAGGCGCCGTAGGCCTCCAGGGTCTCCTTGGCGGGGTCGGCGAGCAGGGTGACCTTGAGGGATTCCTGGTCGCGGAACTTGGCGAGCTTCTCCGGCTTGTCGGGGGAGATGCCGATGACGTCGTAGCCGTGGCCGGTGAGGAAATCGAGCTGGTCGGTGAAGTCGCAGGCCTGCTTGGTGCAGCCGGGGGTGAGGGCGGCGGGGTAGAAGTAGACGATGACCTTGCGGCCCGCGTGGTCGGCGAGCGAGACCTGCTTGCCGTCCGCGTCGGGGAGGGTGAAGGCGGGGGCGGTGTCGCCGGGCTGAAGTCGCTCGCTCATGGTCGGGTGCTCCTCGTGGCTTCGGGTGTTCCGTAACGGCAGGCGTTACGTGACGACATTAGCCAGCATCCTCGTCGGGGGTGCCGTGGGGCGGGGGAGGGGGGAAGCTGACAGACTGTCCATCACGGATCATCGAGACGACGACGGAGGCAGCGCGGTGTCGGATGCCAGGACCCCTGCGCAGATCGAGGCGGACATCGCCCGGCGGCGGCAGGAGCTCGCCGTGACGCTCGACGAGATCGGGGTGCGGGTGCATCCGAAGACGATCATGGGTGATGCCAAGGCGAAGGCGGCCTCGGCCGTGGACCGGACGGCGGGGCGGGCGTATGTGTCCGCGAACCGGGTGGTCACCAATGTGCGCGGCCAGTTGGTCACCGAGGATGGCGCGCCGCGGATGGAGCGGATCGTGCCGGTCGCGCTCGTCGTGGTGGGGCTGGTCGGGCTGCTGACGGTGTCGTCGGTCCGCGGCGGTGGCCGCAGTGGCGGCCGCAAGGGCTGCAAGCGGCGTCGGTAAGGGCAGCCGGAAGGGTTCTAGGTGTGCTGTCCCGGCACGTTGGTGACGGGCGACGCGCCGTGAGGGGTGCTTGAACGAGGCGAGGGCCTCTGGTTTCGGTGTGGATTGCGACATCTGCACCAATGCCCAGGAGGCCCTCGTTGATCCACCGTAACGCCCCGCTGACCCCGACCGGCAGGCTGCGTCTGGCCCGGTGCGTCGTCGACGACGGCTGGCCGCTGCGGCGGGCGGCCGAACGGTTCCAGGTCAGCCACACCACCGCCGCTCGCTGGGCCGGGCGCTACCGCCGCCACGGGGCAGCGGGTCTGCACGACCGCTCCAGCCGCCCCCACCACTCACCACGCCGGACGCCCGCCTTGGTGGAGGAGCGGGTGCTGCGGATGCGCCGTGAACACCAGATCGGTCCGCTGCGACTGGCGGCCCGTGCCGGCGTCGCCGCCTCTACTGCTCACCGCATTCTTCAACGCCACGGCCTGCCACCACTGGCCACGCTGGACCGGGCCACCGGCGAACCCGTCCGCCGGTACGAACGCTCCCGCCCCGGCGAGTTGGTCCACATCGACGTCAAGAAACTCGGCCGCATCCCCGACGGCGGCGGCCACAAAGCCCTGGGCCGGGCAGCCGGCCGCAAGAACAGGAACGGGACCGGCCATGCCTTCCTGCACACCGCGCTGGATGACCACTCCCGCCTTGCCTACACCGAGCACCTGCCCGACGAGCAGGCGGCCACCTGTGCGGACTTCCTGCGTCGAGCTGCCGCCTGGTTCGCCGCACGCGGCGTGACCGTCGAGCGGGTGCTGACCGATAACGCCTGGGCCTACAGCAAGAACACCTGGCACCACACCTGCCGTGAGCTGGGTATCCGCCCACGCTGGACCCGCCCCTGGCGGCCCCAGACCAACGGCAAGGTCGAACGCTTCCACCGCACCCTGCTGGACGAGTGGGCCTACCAGCGGCCCTACACCTCAGAAGGCGAACGGCAGGCAGCGTTTCCCGACTGGCTGGACTGGTACAACTACCACCGACCCCACACCGGAATCAGCGGCCGCACCCCAGCCAGCCGCATCACCAACCTCTCCGGACAGCACATCTAGGGCATTCCTGCCGACCTGCGGCGCCGATAGGCCGTTCGGGCGGGTACGGTCATGACCGTGAGTGCGAACACGTCCCATGACAAGCTGCCCATCCGGATGCTGCACGACCGTGTGCTGGTCCGTACCGACATTCCGGAGGGTGAGCGCCGGTCCACCGGCGGTATCGTCATCCCCGCGACCGCGGCGGTCGGCAAGCGGCTGGCCTGGGCCGAGGTGGTCGCGGTCGGGCAGAACGTGCGGACCGTGGAGCCGGGCGACCGGGTGCTCTACGACCCGGAGGACCGGGCCGAGGTGGAGGTCCGCGGGGTGGCCTACGTACTGATGCGCGAGCGCGATCTGCACGCCGTCGCCGCCGAGCGGCTGGAGGGCGCGGAGGACGCTACGGGGTTGTATTTGTAGAGAGCTGTACAGCACAGAGGGTGGTGACGATTTCGTCACCACCCTCTTCGTGCGCCGGGGCTCAGCCGCCCTCCGGGCCTCCGATGTCCCCGCCCGGGTCACCCGGCCCGCCCGGGCCGCCGTCGGTCGGCGGGCCGGTCGGGAAGTCCGTGGGCGGGGTCTCCGGGGGCTCGATGGTGGGCTCGGTCGGCGGGGTGTACGTCGGGAACGTGGGCGGCTGGGTCGGGGCCGTGGGCTCCGTGGTGGGCGGTGTGGTGGGGATCTGCGGGGCGGAGGTCGGGGCCTGGGTGGGGGCCGACGGCAGCTCGGGGGTGTCGATGCCGTCCTCCAGCTTCAGATCGAAGTCGGCCGGGGGCTTGCCGTCCAGCGCCCCGGAGACATAGTCCGCCCAGATCTCGGCGGGGTAGCCGCCGCCGTTGATCCGGTCCAGCCCGGTGGCCCCGTACAGCGGCTTCTGGACGCCGGTGTTCGAGTCCTGGCCCATGACGGCCACGACGGTCGCCAGGTCCGGGGTGTAGCCCGCGAACCAGGCCGCCTTGTCCTCCTCGGCGGTGCCGGTCTTGCCGGCGGCCGGGCGCTCGGCGCCCTGCGCGGCGGTGCCGGTGCCGCCGTCGACCACGCTCTGGAGTATCGAGGTGGTGGTGTCCGCGGCGGTCCGGGGGATGGCCTGCTTTTCCTCCCGGTCGGGCAGCGTGACCTGCGCCCCGTCCTTGGTGACCTCCGCGACCAGGCTGTACTGCCCGTGCCGGCCGTGGTTGGCGAGGGTCGCGTAGGCCTCGGTCATGTCGAGGACGCTGGCGGTGGCCGGGCCGAGCGCGATGGAGGGGGAGGCGTGCAGGTCGGGGGTGGTCTTGGGGACGCCGAGGTCGACGGCGGTCTGCTTGACCTTGGCGGGGCCGACGTCCTCGGCCATCTGCGCGTACACCGAGTTCACCGAGTTGTCGGTGGCGGTGGTGACGTCGATGTCGCCGTAGTCGCGGTCGTCCTCGTTGGCGGGCGCGTAGCCGGTGGGACCGTCCGGTCCGATCACCTCGCGCTTGTTGTCGCCGTTGTAGAGGGTGTCCGGGGTGATCGTCTGACCGTCCTGGGTGGTGGCTTCGTTGGCCACCGCTGAGGTGAAGACGAATGGCTTGAAAGTGGATCCCACTTGGTAGTCACGGCGCGTCGCGTTGTTGACGAACTGCTTGGTGTAGTCGATTCCGCCGTAGAGGGCGACGACCTTCCCGGTCTTGGGGTCGATCGAGGCGCCGCCCGCGCGGACGTACCGGTCGACCTTGCGGTCGTCGCTGAGCTTGCTCATCAGCCGGTCGCGGACGGCCTTCGTGAAGGCGTCCTGCTTGCTCTTGTCGATCGTGGTGGTGATCCGGTAGCCGCCCCGGGCCAGGGTCTGCTCGTCGATGATGCCGTTGCTGGTGAGGTAGTCCTCGACCGCTTCGACCAGGTAGCCGCGCTGTCCGGACATGCCGGAGGGGGCCTTGGCCTCGGTGGGGTCCGGGAAGGTCATCTTGGCGCGCTCGGCGCGGCTGAGCCAGTGCTTCTTGACCATGCCGTCGAGGACGTAGTTCCAGCGCGCCTCGGCCCGCGGCTTGTTCTGCGGGTGGGCGATGATGTCGTACGCGCTGGGGGCGTTGAGCAGGGTGGCCAGGTAGGCGCTCTGGGCGGTGTTCAGCTCGTCGATGTTCTTGCCGTAGTACGCCTGGGCGGCGGCCTGGATGCCGTAGGCGTTGCGGCCGAAGTAGCTGGTGTTGAGGTAGCCCTCGAGGATCTTGTCCTTGCTCACCTCGCGATCCAGCTTGATCGCGATGAAGAACTCCTTGCCCTTGCGGGTGACCGTCTGTTCCTGGTCCAGGTAGTAGTTCTTCACATACTGCTGGGTGATCGTGGAGCCGGACTGCTTGCCCTTGCCGGTGGCGGTGTTCCAGGCGGCCCGGACCATGGCCTCGGGGTTGATCGCGGACTCGGTGTAGAAGTCGCGGTCCTCGGCGGCGAGCACCGCGTGCTGGGTCCGCTTGGGCACCTGGCTGAGCTGCACGTTCTCCCGGTTGACCTTGCCCTCGCGGGCGAGCGGGGAGCCGTCGGAGTACAGGAAGACATTGCTCTGGGCGATGGCCGCCTTGTTGGCCGGCGGGATGTCGACGAGCAGATAGCCGGTGACCAGGGCGCCCGCGACGAGCAGGAGGAACAGCAGCGAGCCACCGAGCACCATCCGCCAGGTGGGGAGCAGCCGGCGCCAGCCGGTGCGCCGGGGGCGGCCCTTTCTGCCCGCGGTGCCGCCGTCGCCGGAGCCGTTGCGGCTGCTCGGGTCGCCCACGCCGGCCGTGCCGCCGTCGATCAGTTGGGGCTCGTCGCTCATGTCTCCTGAGACTCCTCGGCCGCCGTCGAGGGTTGCGCCGCGGCGGAATCGTGCACGGTCGGGCGATTCGCGTCGTACGCCCCATAAAACACTGTCGCATCATCCGTTCCGGGCCAGGGACGTGGCACGCACCTGTGACTGGTCTGTGACCGGCCGAATGAGTGATTCCCCTCACACCATCCGGTGAAAAATGCCTGGCTGTGTCATCTGCCCGCGAACTAAGCTCCCAAGCTTTGGTGCCTTTGGGCAGAGCGCGGACGGGGAGGGGGAATCAGGCTGATGCGGCTCTACGCGGCCGTCGCGCTGAGCGGCTTCAAACGCTACGCGACGTACCGGGTGGCCACCGTGGCCGGGGTGTTCACCAACACCGTTTTCGGCTTCATCGTCGCGTACACGTACGCCGCGCTGTGGGACGAACGGCCGCATCTCGGCGGCTACGACCTCTCCCAGGCCCTGACCTTCGTCTGGCTCGGCCAGGCGCTGCTGGCGACGGTGGCGCTGTTCGGCGGCGGCTTCCAGGACGAGCTCCAGGAGCGGATCCGGTCGGGTGACATCGCCGTCGACCTCTACCGCCCGGTCGACCTCCAGCTGTGGTGGCTGGCCTCGGACCTCGGCCGGGCCGCCTTCCAGCTGGTGGGGCGCGGCATCGTGCCGATGGTGTGCGGGGCACTGGCGTTCGAACTCACCCTGCCCGGCTCCCCGTTGACCTGGCTGTGGTTCCTGCTGTCGGTGGTGCTCGCGGTGTGCGTGGGGTTCGCGGTGCGCTATCTGGTCGCGCTCGCCGCCTTCTGGCTGCTGGACGGGACGGGGCTGAGCCTGATGAGCGGGCTGCTGTGCATGTTCTTCTCCGGGATGGTGCTGCCGCTGAACGTGTTCCCGGGGCGGCTCGGCGAGATCGCCGAGGCGCTTCCGTGGGCGGCGATGCTCCAGGTGCCCGCGGACGTCTTCCTGGGGCGCCGCCACGGGTCCGCGGTGCTGGGGGCGCTGGCCTTCCAGGCGGGGTGGGTGGTGGTGCTGTTCGCGGCCGGGCGGGCGCTCCAGTCGGTCGCGACCCGGAAGGTGGTGGTCCAGGGTGGCTGAGCCCCTGCCCCGCGCGCGGGCGTACGACGGGCTGCGCGCCTATGCGCTGATCGTCGCCATGTGGGTGCGCTCCACGATGGCGTACCGCACCTCGTTCCTGATCATGGCGTTCGGGAACTTCGCCGTGAACGTGCTGGACTTCGTCGCGATCGCGCTGATGTTCTCGCACATCGACACGCTCGGCGGCTTCACCCTCGCGGAGGTCGCCTTCCTGTACGGGACGTCCGGCACGGCCTTCGGGCTGGCCGATCTGGCGCTCGGCAGCATGGAGCGGGTCGGGCGGCGCATCCGGGACGGGACGCTGGACACCCTGCTGGTGCGGCCGGTGCCGATCCTGGCCCAGGTCGCCGCCGACCGCTTCGCGCTGCGCAGGCTGGGCCGGATCGTCCAGGGGGCGCTGCTGCTGGGCTGGTCGCTGACCCGGCTGGACATCGACTGGACGCCCGACCGGGTGGTGCTGGTGCCGCTGATGCTGCTGAGCGGGGCGGTGATCTTCGGGGCGGTGTTCGTGCTGGGCGGGGCCTTCCAGTTCTGGGCCAAGGACGCGTCCGAGGTGCAGAACTCGTTCACGTACGGCGGGACGACGATGCTCCAGTACCCGCCGACGGTCTTCGCCGACGAGCTGCTGCGCGGCGTCACGTTCGTGATCCCGCTGGCCTTCGTCAACTGGCTGCCCGCGCTGTACGTCCTGGGCCGCCCGAACCCGCTGGGCCTGCCGGGCTGGATCGGTTTCACCGCGCCGTTGGTCGCGCTCGGCTGCGCGGCGGTCGCGGGGCTGGCCTGGCGGGCGGGGCTGCGCACGTATCAGAGCACGGGGAGCTGAGAGGGGAGCGGTATGGACGGCTTCAGCGATGACGGCTTCAGCGACGACGGCTTCAGCGACGACGGCTTCAGCGACGACGGCTTCAGCGACGACGATTTCATCGAACTCGACGGCATCGAGAAGGTGTTCGAGGTGCGGCGCCGGGCCGGGCTGCTGCGCCGGGAGCGGCGCGAGGTGCGTGCGGTGGACGGCATCAGCTTCCGGGTGCCGCGCGGCGAGATGGTCGGCTACATCGGTCCGAACGGCGCCGGGAAGTCCACCACGATCAAGATGCTGACCGGGATCCTGGTGCCCAGCGGCGGCCGGCTGCGGGTCGCCGGGATCGATCCGTCGCGGGAGCGGACGCGGCTCGCGCGCCGTATCGGGGTGGTCTTCGGACAGCGGACCACCCTGTGGTGGGATCTGCCGCTGCGCGACTCGTACGCGCTGGTGCGGCGGATGTACCGGATCCCGGACGACCGTTACCGGCGGAACCTGGACCGCTGTGTCGAACTGCTGGACCTGGGCGACCTGCTGGACGTGCCGGTCCGTCAGCTCTCGCTCGGCCAGCGGATGCGCGGCGACATCGCCGCCGCCCTGCTGCACGACCCCGAGGTGCTGTACCTGGACGAGCCGACGATCGGTCTTGACGTGGTCAGCAAGGCGAAGGTGCGGGGCTTCCTCCGCGAGGTGAACGCGGAGCACGGCACCACCGTCCTGCTGACCACCCACGATCTGACCGATATCGAACAGCTGTGCAAGCGGGTGATGGTCATCGACCACGGCCGCCTGGTCTACGACGGTGGGCTGGACGGGCTGCACGCGGTGGGCGGGAGTGAACGCACCCTGGTGGTGGACCTGGAGCGGGAGCTGCCGCCGATCGAGGTGCCCGGTGCGCGGACCGTACGGGTCGAGGGGCCGCGGCAGTGGCTGGCGTTCCCGGCCGCCGCCAGCGCGGCACCCCTCGTGGCGGCGGTCGCCGATGGATATCCGCTGGTGGACCTGTCGGTGCGGGAGCCGGAGATCGAGGACGTGATCGCCCGCATGCTGTTCCCCGGGAGCGAGCCGGAAGAGGGCGCGGCGCGTGGGGCGGTCAGGTCGGTCGGTCCGCATTAGTCTGTCCGTATGACAATTGAGGGATCTCCCCAGGGAACGGCCCCCGACCGTCCGGGCGGGTCCCCGGCGCGTGCCTCCGAGATGCGCGCCTCCGACGCCGAGCGCGAGCGCATCGCCGAGGTGCTGCGGGACGCGGTCGCCGAAGGCCGCCTGGACATGGAGGAGTTCGAGGAGCGGCTGGACGCGGCCTACAAGGCCCGCACCCACGCCCAGCTGGAGCCGCTGGTCCGGGATCTCCCGGTGCCCGGCGCCGCGGCCGCTGTCGAACCCGGGCCCGCGGACGCCACCGGCCTCGCCGCCCGCGACGACTGGGCCGGGCGGATCGGCGGCGCCCCGACGTCGAAGATGGCCGTCGCGGTCATGGGCGGCTTCCAGCGCAAGGGCACCTGGACCGCGCCGCGCTCCTTCACCGCGTTCGCCCTCATGGGCGGCGGCGAGATCGATCTGCGGGAGGCCCGCTTCGAGGGCCGCGAGATCGTGATCCGCTGCTTCGCGTTCATGGGCGGGATAGAGGTCATCGTGCCGCCGGACCTGGAGACGCACGTCAGCGGCATCGGCATCATGGGCGGCTTCGACCACCGCGGGTCGGCCGACGGCGACCCCACAGGACCGCGGGTGACCGTCACGGGCCTGGCGATGTTCGGCGGGGTCAGCGTCGAGCGCAAGCTCCGCAAGGAGGAGCAGAAGCGGCTCAAGGCGGAGCGCCGCCGGGAGAAGGAGGCGCGCAGGGAGGAACTGCGCGCCGAGCGCCGGGCGCGCCGTGCGGAGCTGGAGGAGCGGCACGCCGAGCGCCAGGCCGAGCGCCGCGCCCGCAGGCACGACCTCGGCCACTAGCTCTGGGAGCCGGGCTTACAGCTCGGCGGCCGCGCTCCCCCGGAGGTAGTCGAGGGGGAGCGCCCGCGCCATCGCCCGGTAGCCCTCGTCGCTCGGGTGCAGATGGTCGCCCGAGTCGTACGCCGGGCGCAGCCGCAGCGGCTGCGCCGGGTCGCGCAGCGCCTTGTCGAAGTCCACGACCTCGTCGAAGACCTTCCCGGCCCGGATCTCGGCGTTGACCCGCTCGCGGACGGAGTCCAGCAGCGGGGTGTAGCCGCGGTGGCCGTAGAACGGCGACAGGGTGGCCCCTATGACCCGCAGCCCCCGGGCGTGCGCCTGTTCGGTCAGCCGCCGCAGCCCGTCCACGATCTTGTTCGGGTCCGTCTGATGGGGGATGCGCAGGATGTCGTTGACGCCCAGCTCGATGATGACGGCCTTGACGTTCGTACGGTCCAGCACGTCACGTCCGAAACGGGACAGCCCGCTGGGGTTGTTCGGCGGGAACTGGGTGCCGTCGCTCAGCACCCGGTTGCCGCTGATGCCCTGGTTGAGCACGCCGAGACGCGGCGCGCCCGGCTCGGTGCGGAGCCGCTCGGCGAGGAAGTCGGTCCACCGGTGGTTGGCCCCCGCGGTGGAGGTGATGCCGTCGGTGATCGAGTCGCCGAGCACCGCGACCGAGCCCTGTGCCTCCTTGGACCACACGTCCACGGAGCTGAGATAGCGCCAGAACGGGCTCTGTTCGGTGTACGCGGCGCCCGCCGTGTCCTCCGTACGGTCGCCGCGCGCCAGGTACGAGGTCTGGCGGGCGTGCGGATGGTACGTCACCGAGCCGGACGCCTGCGGGGCGTAGGTGGTGATCAGCAGGTCGGCGGCGGTCGGGATGTTCATGCGCACCGGGTCGCTGGTGGCGGCCTGGCCGGGCGGAATGGTCACCCAGGAGCGGTTGTCGAAGGTGAGCCTGCGCATGGTGCCGGCGGCGGCCGTCGGGTTGCTGGGGGCGGCCGCCAGTGCCAGCGAGGCATGCGTGATCGTCAGCGGGCGGGCGCTGTACAGGTTGGAGAGCTGGATGCGGGCGCCGGTGCCGCCGATGCTGGTGTGGACGACGTTCCGTATCGACATGCCGGACAGGCCGCGGAGCGTGTTCGGCTCGGCCGCGGCTGCGGACGTCGACCAGGTGCCGACCCAGGAGCCGGACGAGGCAGGGGCCGCGGAGTTGCGGGTACCCTGCGCGGCCTCGTTCACATTCCGGTCCCGGCCGCCGACCCCGACGAATATCGCGGTCGAGACGAGGACCACCACAGCCGCCAGCGCAGCGAACACGGCATAGGCCGTGCGTCTGGGCATGGGGGGCACGCTCATGGGCGGAGGTCTCCTCGGGCAGCCGGAGCCTTCAGGCTCCGAAAGTGAACGGGAACGGCGAGCGACTCTGCTTCGCCGATGCGGTCCGGTCGGTCCTCCATGATCCCATGTCCGGACAGAGGTCCGCCTGTCGGCCTGCCCCCGGTTGGACGGGGTCGCTCCCCCAGACAGACGACGGGAACTCGCCGTTCGTTCCACTCAGGGACGAGTGAGACAGGAACGAGACAATAGAGGGAACGGCTCGACCGGGTGGAGCGTATGAACCGGACAACGACGGATGAAAAGGGGCCCGAAGGGCCGCCGCCGCCCGGCGCGAGGGCGGCCGCCGGTGGCATCGTCGCGTTCGCGGACACCCCTCTTGACGAGGAGCGGCGGCGCGGTGTGCGCCGGATGAAGGCGATCGCCACGGGCATGCTGCTCGCCGTCGCGCTGGTGTACGCGCTCGCCAAGTGGGCGCAGAACTCCGGCGCCGGGGGCTGGGCCGGGTATGTGGCCGCGGCCGCCGAGGCGGGCATGGTCGGCGCGCTGGCCGACTGGTTCGCGGTCACCGCCCTGTTCCGGCGGCCGATGGGGCTGCCCATCCCGCACACCGCGATCATCCCCACGAAGAAGGACCAGCTCGGGGCGACCCTGGGCGACTTCGTCGGCGAGAACTTTCTGTCCGGCGACGTCGTACGGATGCGGCTGCGCGCCGTCGGCATCGGCAGCCGCCTCGGCACCTGGCTGGCCGAACCCGCGCACGCCGACCGGGTGACCGACGAGTTGGCGACCGCGCTGCGCGGCGCGCTCACCGTGCTGCGCGACTCCGACGTCCAAGCGGTGGTCGGCGAGGCGATCACGCGGCGCGCGGACGCCCAGGAGATCGCGCCGGGGCTCGGCAAGCTGCTGGAGCGGATCGTCGCGGACGGCGGCCACCGCCGGGCCGTGGACCTGGTGTGCGTACGCGCCCATGACTGGCTGGTCGAGCACAACGAGTCGGTGATGGACGCGGTGACCGGCGGCGCGCCCGGCTGGACGCCGCGGTTCGTGGACCGCAGGGTCGGCGAGCGGGTCTACCGCGAACTGCTGCGGTTCGTCCGTGAGATGCGCGACATGCCGGACCATCCGGCGCGCGGCGCCGTGGACCGCTTCCTGTCCGATTTCGCCGGGGACCTCCAGTCGGACAGCGATACCCGGAACCGGGTGGAGCGGCTCAAGGGCGAGGTGCTGGGCCGCGGCGAGGTGCAGGACCTGATCGCCTCCGCCTGGGCCTCGGTGCGCGCGATGATCGTCGCGGCGGCCGAGGACGAGCGCAGCGAGCTGCGGCTGCGGGCCCGGGCGGCGATCCTGTCGCTGGGCACGCGGATGGTGACGGACGCTCGGATGCGCGGCAAGATCGACGGCTGGCTGGAGGACGCGGCCGTCTATGTGGTGACGACCTATCGGAACGAGATCACCTCGCTGATCACCGAGACGGTCGCGGGCTGGGACGCCGAGCACACCTCCCGGAAGATCGAGGCCCACATCGGCCGCGACCTCCAGTTCATCCGGATCAACGGCACGGTGGTGGGCGCCCTGGCGGGGCTCGTCATCTACACCGTCTCGCGGGGGCTGGGCGGCGGGTAGCGGACCCTTAACGCCGCACCTGCCGGGGTCGCGTCTCTGGCGGGTGCGTGCCGCAGGGCCTATGGTGCCCCTCCCGGTGGCCCGGGTGGGGAGGTCGGTGTGCGAGTCGGTGTGCGACGGCGGCGCCCAGGGAAAAGACAGGTGCTGGCCCGGGTGCTGTGGACGGGCGGCGAGGTCGCCGTCACGATCGGGCTCGTCGTGCTCCTGCTGGTCGTCCATCAGCTGTGGTGGACCAACCGGGAGGCGCGGGCGGGCGCGCAGCGCCAAGTGGAGTCGCTGGAGCGGCAGTGGGGCGCCGACGATCCCACGGTGCCCTCGTCCGGCACCGGCCAGGACGGTGAGGAGTCCGGGGACGGCACGGAGCCCGGGGGCGCCTCCGGCAGGGGCGGTGCGCACCGCGAGAACGACGGGGAGGTGACCATCACCGTGCACGACGGGACCCCGCGCCGCGACCAGACGTACGCGGTGCTCCGTATCCCGCGCATCGGGCTGACGGCCCCCGTCGCCGAGGGCATCAGCAAGTCCAAGGTGCTCAACCGGGGATACGTGGGCCACTACCCGGGAACCGCCCAGCCGGGCCAACTGGGCAACGTCGGGCTCGCGGGCCACCGCAATACGCACGGCGAACCGTTCCGCCACCTCGACGAGGTGCGCCCCGGGGACACGGTGAGCATCGAGACCTACCACGCCCGCTACACGTATGTCGTCGAGCGCACCCTGCCGCGCACCTCGCCCTCCGACGGCACGGTGATCGCGAAGGTGCCGTACAGCTCGGCCCATCCGCGCTACCGCTTCACCGAGCCCGACTCCTACCTCACGCTGACCACCTGCACCCCCGAATACACGTCCCGCTACCGGCTGGTGGTGTGGGCCAGGCTGACGACCGCCGCGCCGCGCGTTGTCGGAGGTGCCTCGTAGACTGATGGCGGTCGAGTGAGAAGCGACGGGTAAAAGGGGGGGAAGCCGCATGACGCATCGCATCGAGCTGCTGCGCATGCACCTGGGCGTGCTCCTCTTCCTGCTGACCGGCACCCTGCTCACCCAGACCGGGCTGATCAGCGCCGTCGCCCTCGCCGCCACCACCGCTGCCACAGCCGCCGTCGCGGCCGCGCTGCTGACCTGCGCTGTCCTCGCCGCCCGGGCCCGGGTGCCCGCGCCCGCGGGGCGCATACGCACCGCGATACGGGACCGGGAGCGCCGCACCGCGTTCCTGCCGCAGCGGGACCCCGATGCCGCGGGCCGACCCAGGCCCCGGGCGCCGGGCCGTCGTCTCCCGACGGCCGCGTAGAGGCGCACGCACCCGCAGCATCCCGCATCACCCCCTGCCGCGGCGCCCACGCAAGCTCGTCACGCCGATCTGTTTTTCTTCGTGACGAGACCC
>NZ_GG657754.1:6490931-6500645 GCF_000158915.1 Streptomyces himastatinicus ATCC 53653
CCCTGGCCGGAGCGCCGCTCGACGGCCGCTGGGGCGGGGCGTTCGCCGGTCAGCAGGGGCTGGTCTACCTCGGCCTGTTCGCGCTGATCGCGGCCGTCGCGACCTGGACGTATGTGCGCACCCGCAAGGCGGCCCGCGACGCGGCTCCCGCGGCGGCGGTCCCTGCCGCCCCCGGGGCGGCCGGGCTGGCGCGGGTGCTGCCGCTGCTCTCGTTCGGCACGCTCCTCACCGCCGCCGTGGTGCCGCTGGCGGCCGCGCTCTACCTCGCGACCACCACCACCTGGACCGCGGTGGAGCGGGCCCTGCTGCTCCGCGGCCGGTGAGACCCCGGTCCAGTCAGTGAACGGGGTCTTGCGGGGTGGATGAGGCTCATGGAGGATCGAGCGGCCAGAGGGCATGGAGTCGCCCCTGGCCGCCGTCCTGAGACCAGGGAGTTGTGAGGATGAAGCTGCTGCGCGTCGGACCGGTCGGGGCGGAACGCCCGGCCCTCCTCGACCAGAACGGCACCCTCCGCGACCTGTCCGGCCTGGTCCCGGACATCGACGGGACCCTCCTCGCCGACGAGGCGGCGCTGGCCCGGATCCGCGCGGCGGCCGAGGCCGAGGGCGCCGACGCGCTGCCGGTGATCCAGGACGGCGGCGTACGGGTCGGCCCGCCGCTGGGCCGCATCGGCAAGATCGTGTGCATCGGGCTGAACTACCACGACCACGCGACCGAGACCGGCGCTCCCCTCCCGGAGGAGCCGATCCTCTTCATGAAGGCCCCCGACACGGTCATCGGCCCCGATGACACGGTGCTGGTCCCGCGCGGCAGCGTGAAGACCGACTGGGAGGTGGAGCTGGCCATCGTCATCGGCCGCACCGCCCGCTACCTCGACTCCGACGAGGCGGCCCTCGCCGCTGTCGCGGGCTACGCGATCGCGCACGACGTCTCCGAGCGCGAATTCCAGATCGAGCGCGGCGGCCAGTGGGACAAGGGCAAGAACTGCGAGACGTTCAACCCGCTGGGCCCCTGGCTGGTCACCGCCGACGAGGTCCCCGACCCGCAGGCCCTCGGCCTGCGGCTGTGGGTCAACGGCGAGATCAAGCAGAACGGCACGACGGCCGAGCAGATCTTCGGCGTCGCCCATGTGGTGCGCTACCTCAGCCAGTTCATGACCCTCTACCCGGGCGACGTCATCAACACCGGCACCCCGGCGGGCGTCGCCATGGGCCGCCCCGAGCCCAAGCCGTATCTGCGGGCCGGGGACGTGGTGGAGCTGGAGATCGACGGGCTGGGCCGCCAGCGCCAGGAGTTCAAGGACGCCTGACGCCCGTCTTCCGACGTACAGCGCGGCCCCCGGAGCCCAGTGGGCACCGGGGGCCGCGGGCGATCACTTCGCCTTGCGCGGGGAGGCGCTCGGCGTCGAGCCGTACGCCTTGAAGAAGCGGTCGCGGAAGCTGTTCATCTTCCACACCGGGGTGTCCTTGCGGGGCATCAGCCCGTCCGCCCAGTTCCAGTCGGCTATCCGCTTCAGCACCTTCGGGTCATGGGCGACGATCGAGACCGGCACGTCCCGGCTCGCGTTGTTGCCGCTGACCCGGGCCAGGGGCTGGTGGTCGCCGAGGAAGACGAGCACGGTGTTCTTGTTGCCGTACTTGATCATGTAGTCGATGAGGCTGTTCACCGAGTACTGGACCGACTTGCCGTACTCCTGCTTCACCTTGGTGGAGTCGGTGAACACGTCCTCGGGCCGCTTGCCCGCCTTCTCGATGCCCTTGTAGACCGAGCCGTTCCCGACCTTGCTCCACGGAATGGTCTTCGGGATGGGCGCCCAGGGCTGGTGGCTGGAGGTCAGGATGTTCAGTGACATCAGCGGCTTGTCGTGCTTCTTGCCGTGCTCCAGCTGCTCGAACGCCTTCAGCGCGTACTGGTCCGGCATGGTCGACCAGCTGAACTTCGGCCCCTTGTAGCCCAGTTCGCGCGAGTCGTAGACGTGGTCGAGGCCGTAGAACGTGCCCTCAGGCCAGCTCTTCTGGACGCCCGGCATGATGCCGACCGTCCGCCAGGCGCCGGTGCGCTTGAAGGCGCGGGTGATGGACAGGTGGTCGCCCGCGGTGACGGTGCGGTAGCGGTTCTGGTTGTCGATCCACAGGCCGGTCAGGAAGGTGGAGTGGCCCAGCCAGCTGCTGCCGCCGTACGTGGCCGACGTGAGCCAGCCGCTCTTGGCCGCGAATCCGGCCTTGTCCAGCCGCTTGGTCGCCTTCTTCAGCGTCGAGTCGACGCCGGGCGCGATCGCCGGGTCCTCGATCGCGCTGCGGCCGTAGCTCTCGATGAAGGTGAAGATCATGTCTTTGCCGCGCAGCCCGGTCAGCAGCTGATCGCCCGGGGTGTCCCCGTACGTGTCGTACGCGGCGACCTTCTGGAACTCCCGCTCGTCCTCGATGGTCTTCTGCACCCGCTCCGCCCGGTCCTGGACCGCCGCTGAGGTGCTCCGGGACGCCACCGGCAGCCCCGCGACCTGCGCGCCGACCGACGCGCACGCGACCCAGACGGTCCCGGCCACCAGGGTGGTACGGGTCGCCACGACGCTGTTGCGGGCCATGACGTTGCCGATCCGGAGGACCGCCAGCGCCGTGAGGGTCAGCACGGCGAGGGCGAGCAGCGCGACCCCGACCACGGCGGCCGCCGCGGCCGTCTGGCCGACCGAGTCCTCCAGGTACGACTGGGCGTCATCGAGCAGGATCCAGTCGAGCACCACGTTGAAGCCGCGGCCCAGGAACTCGTTGAAGCCCATGTCGAGCATGTTGAGGATGGCCAGCGCGCCGAGGAACAGCCCCGCCAGCACCGCCACCACTTTCCGGGCGAGGGTCGGCAGGAGCAGCAGCAGACCGGCGCCGAAGATCAGCTCCACCGGGATGCGGGTGAAGTGCTCGGTGGTGAGGAGTTCGAGCTTCGTCGGCAGCAGCAGGGCGACGAACACCAGCGCGAGGGACAGGCCGGTGACCGTCCACGACAGGGCGCGCGCCGCGACGGGATACCGGCCCCGCCAGCCGCGGCGGCCGGTGACGGCCTGCTCCGGGCCGGGGCCGTCGTCGTCGGCGCCGTCACCGGCGGTGGCGGCGCCCAGCAGCTCGGCCGGTGCGTCATCGTCGTCTTCGGTGGCCTTGCCCTCGGCGGCTTTGTCGTCGGGGGCTTTGGGCTCGGGGGCTTCGGCCTCGACTTCGTCGGCTTCGTCGTCGGCGTTGTCCTCGCCGTCGCGGACGTCCTCGGTGCTGTCCTCGCCCTTGGGGGCGTCCGCTTCGGTGTCGCCCTTGGGGTCACTGTCCTTGGGGGCACCGCCCTCGGGGTCTCTGCCCTGGTCCTCGGCGGTGGCGTCCGGCTTCCGCTCCGGCGGGCGGTCTTCCGGAGTTTCGCCCTCCTCCGGGGCAGCCTTGTCGGCGTTGTCCTTGTCCGGCTGCTGGCGCATCCCGAAGGTCCTTCCGTGCGTGGCCCGGTGGTGACACGGCGGACCAGGCTCGGGCGTCGAGGGCCGCCGTTATCCGTACGGCCCGGCGGGCGGAAGTGTTCAATGACCAGCGGGTCCGCTGTACGCGTGGACCACGGCGAGCCGTCCGTCCGCGGTGTGCCAGTCGGCGGTCATGGCCCTGACGAAGCGCCATCCGGCGCGCTCGTACAGCCCGATGGCCGCGGTGGCGCCCGAGTCGACCTCCAGTACGGGCCGTAGCCCGTCCGCCACCGCCGCCCGCGCCGCGTGCCCGAGCAGTTCGGCGGCCAGACCGCGGCGGCGGGCTGCGGTGGTGACGAACAGTCGGGCGACCGCGGCGAGCCCTTCGGCCGGTGCGCCGATGGCGTCCGCGAGGGCGGGGTCGGTCCGGGTGAGCATCACATGGCCGAGTACGGCGGTGCCTTCGGCCGCGACCCAGGCGCCGAGCATCCCGTCCGGCGTCAGCCAGCCTTCAGGGTCGTCGGGCCAGTGGACCGGGTAGCGGTCGGCGCGCTGCACGGTCGCGAGCGCGCCGACACAGGCCGCCAGGTCCTGGTCGCGTCGGGGGCGTATCTGAGAGGCGGGCACCGCTGGATCATGGCATGGCGCGGTCGACGGTGCGCAGGGTTATCAGGGCCCCGGCGAGGAAGGCCAGCCCCGCGACGGCCAGCGCCGTCCACAGCCCGGCGAGGGCGCCCTGACCGGCCAGCGCGCCCAGGAGGGCGACGCCGATGACGCCGCCGGTCTGGCGGGCCGCGTTGATCACGCCGGAGGCGAGCCCGGCCTGCTCCCCGGGCACGCCCTCGGTGACGGCCGTCGTCACGGCGGGCATGGTGAACGACATCCCGAAGCCGGTGGCCATCAGCGGGAGCACCAGCAGCGGATACGGAACGTGCGCGACCGCCGCGGTGAGCCCGGTGAGCGCGAGCAGCCCCGCCCCGCCCGTGACCAGGCCGATCAGCAGCGTGGGCCGCGGGCTGCCGACCCGCGCCGTGAAGCGCCCGGACAGCCAGGAACCGGCCGCCACCACGCCCATCTGCGGCAGCAGGGCGAGCCCGGCGAGCAGCGCGGAGTAGTGCAGGGTCTGCTGGAAGTGGAGGTTGATGACGAACAGTTCGCCGTAGAACCCGAGGTTGATCAGCAGGCCGACCGCCGAGCCGCCGGAGAAGGTCGCGTTACGGAACAGCCCGAGCGGCAGCATCGGCGTGCGCACCGACCGTTCGACGGCCAGGAACCCGGCGCCCGCCAGGACGAACACCAACGCGCTGCCCGCCACCAGCGGGTTCACCCCGGTGCGGCCGCCCTCGATCATGGCGAGGGCCAGCGCGGTCAGCGCCACTACGCCGGTGATCTGCCCGGCCGGGTCCAGCCCCTTGCTGGTCTGCGCGCGCGGCGCCGGAACGTACCGTGCGGTCAGCGCCATCGCGGCCAGCCCGATGGGCACGTTGACGAAGAACACCCACCGCCAGCCGACCGCGGCGACCAGGACGCCGCCGAGCAGCGGGCCGCCCGCCGCGGCCACCCCGGCGATGCCGCCCCACACCCCGATCGCGCGGGCGCGCGTCGTGCGGTCGTCGTACGCGGCCCGCAGCAGCGCCAGCGAGGCCGGTACCGACAGCGCCGCCCCGGCCCCCTGCGCCACCCGCGCGAGCACCAGCACCGGTACGTCGGGCGCCAGCCCGCAGCCGAGCGACGCCGCCACGAACACCCCGAGCCCGGCCTGGAACACCCGCCGGGCGCCGAAGCGGTCCGCGAGCGCCCCGCCGGACAGCAGCCCGGCGGCCAGCACCAGCAGATAGCCGTCCACCACCCACTGGAGGCCGTTCACGCCCGCCCGCAGATCGGTCCGCAGGGCGGGCAGGGCGACGTTCACGATCGTGCTGTCCAGGATGACCATGAAGTAGCCCGTGCACACCGCGACCAGCGCGAACGACAGGACGCGCGCGGGGCCGCGGGTGGTCGGTATGTCCGGGGTGCCGGTTTTCGTCGCCATGCACTTCACCGTAGGCGCGGAAAGCTTCGGCGCCCGGCGAAGCGATGTCGCAGGTCAGGGCTGCTGGTCGAGGAACCGTTCCAGGGCCGCCACCACCAGCGCGTGGTCCTCCGCCTGCGGCAGGCCCGAGACGGCGACCGTGCCGATGACGCCCGTACCGGTCACATGGAGCGGGAAGGCGCCGCCGTGCGCGGCGTAGTGGTCGGGGTCGAGCCGGGAGGACTCCTCGAAGGTCGTGCCCTTCGCCCGGAAGCGGGTGCCGACGAGATACGAGGAGGCGGCGTAGCGGTCGACGACCCGGCACTTGCGCTCCAGCCAGGCGTCGTTGTCGGCCGAGGTGCCGGACAGGGCGCGGTGGAACAGGCGCTGGCCATTGCGGCGTACGCCGATGGTGATGGCCGCGTCGCGGGTCCCGGCCATGTCGGCGATCAGGCAGCCGAGGAGCCAGGCGTCGTCGTTGGAGAAGGACGAGAAGCGCAGTCGTCGCTCCTGCTCCTCCAGTTGAGCGATGAGGTCGGTGAGATCGGACGCAGGGGTGCTCATGCGGCGCCTCCGATACGGACCGTACGGCCCTCCGTCGCCGACACCCGGGCCGCCTCCAGCACCCGCAGCGCCGCCGCGGCCTCGGCCGCGGTGACCGGGGGCGGGGTGCCGTCGCGCAGCGCGGTGGCGATCGCGGCGTAGTACGCGGGGTAGTCGCCCCGGACGGTGGGGACGGGTCGCCCGCCGCCGGTCAGCGGCGACTCGCCCGCGCCCAGCCGCCCCCACGCGGTCTCGGGCTCGGCGCCCCAGGCCCCGGACTCCGTGGGGCGCAGGCCCTCGCGGAGCGCCGCTTCCTGCGGGTCGAGGCCGTACTTGACGTAGCCCGCCTCGCTGCCCAGCACCCGGAAGCGCGGGCCGAGCTGGGCGGTGATCGCGCTCATCCACAGATGTGAGCGGACGCCGTTCGCGTGGGTGATGGCGATGAACGTGTCGTCGTCGGCCTCCGCCCCGGCGCGGCGTACGTCGACCTCGGCGTAGACGGAGACGGCCGGGCCGAAGAGGGTGAGCGCCTGGTCGACCAGGTGGCTGCCCAGGTCGTACAGCAGTCCGCCGATCTCGGCCGGGTCGCCGGACTCCCGCCAGCCGCCCTTGAGCTGCGGCCGCCACCGCTCGAAGCGCGACTCGAAGCGCAGCACCTCGCCGAGCGCGCCGTCGGCGAGCAGCTTGCGCAGGGTCAGGAAGTCGTTGTCCCAGCGGCGGTTCTGGAAGGCGCTCAGCAGCAGCCCGCGGGCCTCGGCGAGCGCGGCCAGCTCCTCGGCCTCGGCGGCGGTCGCGGCCAGCGGCTTGTCCACGACGACCGGCAGCCCGGCCTCCAGCGCGGCGCGCGCGAGCGGGACGTGGGTGCGGTTGGGGGAGGCGATGACGATCAGGTCCAGCTCACCGGCCCGCGCCCACAGCTCGTCGGCGGATGCGGCGATGCGCACGCCGGGGTGCTCGTCGCGGACCTGCTGCTGCCGCTCGGGGCTGGCGGTGACGACGGTGTCGAGGGCGAGGCCGTCGGCGGCGGCGATCAGGGGGGCGTGGAAGACGGAGCCCGCGAGGCCGTAGCCGATGAGCCCTGCTCGGAGCGTTCCGGTGTCCCTGCTGCTGTCATCCCTGCTATTGGCATCCATGCGGCCACTTTGACAACAGTGTTGCTAAAGCGCAAGCGATGACCACAATGGGGGTGTGAACAGCACGATGTCGGGGGCAGCCGGGCCCGGAGCCAATCTGTCCGCCCTGCGCAGCCACAACGCCGCCCTCGTCCTGCGCCTGCTGCGCGACGCGGGCGAGGACGGCGTCAGCAGGCTGGAGCTGGCCGACCGCACGGGCCTCACCCCGCAGGCCGTCAGCAAGATCACGGCCCGGCTGCGGGACGAGGGCCTGGCGGCCGAGGCGGGTCGCCGCGCCTCGACCGGCGGCAAGCCGCGCACCGTGCTCCGCCTGGTCCCGGACGCCCGCCACGCGATCGGCCTGCACCTGGACCGCGACGAGCTGACGGCGGTCCTGGTCGACCTCGCGGGCGCCCCGGTGGCCCTCCGTACGGCGCGCTTCGACTTCGGCGCCCCGGCGGAGCGGGCCCTCACGGCGGCGGCGTCGGAGGTCGAGGCGCTGATCGCCGATACCGCCGCGGAGGGGCTGCTCGGGGTGGGGGTCGCCGCGCCAGGCCCGCTCGACCACGGCTCCGGCGTACTGCACCGGGTCACCGGCTTCCCGCAGTGGGACGGGCTCCCGCTGCGCGACGCGTTCGCCCGGCGGCTCGGCCTGCCCGTCGTCCTCGACAAGGACACCAACGCCGCCGCCCTGGGCCTCGCCGCTCCGGCCAGCGATTCGTTCGGGTCATTCGCGTATCTGCACCTGGGCACCGGCCTCGGCGCCGGGCTCGTGCTCGGCGGCGGCGTGTACCGGGGCGCGCGGACGGACGCGGGGGAGTTCGGGCACCAGGTGGTCCAGCTCGACGGGCCGCGCTGCGGCTGCGGCAACTACGGCTGCCTCGAAGCCCTGTGCCTGGCCGCCGTGGCGCGGGGCGCACAGGAGCGCGCGGCCCGGCTGCTCGGCGTCGGCGCCGCCAACCTCGTACGGCTCCTCGACATCGACCGGGTGCTGCTCGGCGGCCGGGTCGTGCTGGCCGCCCCCGAGTCCTATGTACGCGGCGTGGCCGCCGTGCTCGCCGAGGACGCCGCCCGCACCAGCCGCGCCACGGTCCCGGTCGACGTCGTACGCGGCGGGGCGCGGGCGGTGGTCGAGGGAGCGGCGCAGCTCGTGCTCGCCCCGCTCTTCGCATTGGGCTGATCGAGGGTTTGTTGACGGCCAGTCGGGGTCAATCGGCCGCCCCTGCGGTGTGTCGGCGTGCGGACGCGGAATGTGGCGGAGTGCTCGGGGATACGCCGCTGCCAGCAGAGGTCACCCATGCGCCTGCCCACGTCCCTGTCCTTCCGCGCCGCCTTGTCCCTTCGTACGGCCCTGTCCCTTCGTACCGCCCTGCCCGCCGCCGCGCTCGCCCTCGCCCCGGCCCTGTACGGGGTCGGGGTGCCCGTCGCCGCGGCCGAACCCGCCCCGGCCTGCGGGGACGAGACCGCCGCCGACTTCCCCATAGAGACCCGGCTGCGCGGCGGGCCGGACCACTACGCGCGGGGCGCGGGGTGGCAGCAGTGGCACCTGGAACTGCGCAACACCACGGACACCGGCTGCCGGGCCGTCCACCCCGTCGCGGTCCTCGTCGACCAGGGCCATGCGCTGCGGCCCCGCCAGATCCAGTTCGAGTTCCTGGACCCGTCCGCGGACGGCGGCACCTGGCGGCCCGTTTCCTTCCAGACGACCGATGAGGACGAGAACATCGGGGTGTTCGAGAAGGACTTCAAGGGGTTCACCGTGGAGGCCGGGAAGACGGTCGACGTACGCATACGCTCGCGCTTCACCACCGACGCGCCCCTGGGCCCTGTCACGGCCAACGCCATCGCCGTACAGCGGCGCGAGGACGACGGGGACTGGGTCGGGCAGTCGAACGACTACGCGTTCCGGATCGACGCGGCGGCGGTACCCGGTGCGGACGCTACGTCGGGTGCGGATCACGCGCCGGAGCCCAGCGCGGAGCCGGAGCCCAGTGCCGAGCCGAAGCCGGAGCCCAGCGCCGAGCCCGAGCCCGAGCCCGATGCCGAGCTGGAGCGTGAACTCAGCGCCGAGCTGGAATCCGAGCCCAGCGCCGAGCTGGAGCCGGACCCTGAGCCGAGCCCCGAGCCGCCCCCCACGCCGAGCCCGACCCGCCGTCTGGAGCGGAGCCCCGTCGCGGTGCCGCCGAGCCCCGAGAGCGAGACGGACCAGGGCACCGAGGACCAGGCGGATTCCGGTACCGACGAAGACCTGGGCGTCGAGACGGATCTGGGCACCGGTACGGACGAGGCGGGCACGGACACGGCGGATACGGATACGGAGGCGGACCCCGGCACCGACACGAGCGCCGAGACGGGCACCGGAACCGACGACGTGGACACCGGCACCGGCACCGACACCGGCACCGGCACCGACACCGGCACCGGCACCGACACCGGCACCGGCACCGACACCGGCACCGGCACCGACACCGGTAGCGACACCGAGACCGGAACCGAAACGGGCACCGACACAGGTACCGACCCCGAAACCGACCCCGGCACCGAAACGGGCACCGGCACCGACCCCGGCTACGAAACCGGCACCGAAACCCCGCCCGGGACCGACCCCGAAACCACCGACC
>NZ_GG657754.1:6500827-6503520 GCF_000158915.1 Streptomyces himastatinicus ATCC 53653
CCCTCGTCGTGAAGTCCCGGCGCGCGAGGCGCTGAGGACGCTACCGCTCACCGCCCCGGGGCCCCTCGCCCCGGCGGCGGAGCTCGTCGTCGACCTTGTCCGAGCCGCGCTGGACCTGCTCCGAGTGCTTGCCGCCGGTCTTCTTGTCGGCGGTGTCCGCCCCCTTGCGTGCGGCCTGTCGGCTCTTGTCCGGGTTCTTGGCGATCGCGTCCTTCAGCTTGTCCATGATGCCCATGGCGGTCTCCTTACGGTTACCGGTCGGCTCGCATTCCCCCTCCCCTCAGCATCGGACACCTGTGCGGGTCTGTCGCGCTGAGGCTCCGGAGGCCCCGGTTAGGCTGAGGACGTCGCCAGACGGTCAAGCCGAGCGGAGAGCAACCAGTGGCAGAGCGCAAGCCGATCGAGTCATGGCTCACCGACATGGACGGGGTGCTGATGCACGAGGGCATACCGGTGCCCGGGGCCGACGCCTTCATCAAGCGGCTGCGCGAGTCCGGCAGGCCGTTCCTCGTGCTCACGAACAATTCCATCTACACCCCGCGTGACCTGCACGCCCGCCTCTCCCGCATCGGCCTCGACGTGCCGGTCGAGAACATCTGGACGTCGGCGCTGGCCACCGGCCAGTTCCTGGACGAGCAGCGCCCCGGCGGCACCGCGTACGTCATCGGGGAGGCGGGGCTGACGACCGCCCTGCACGACATCGGGTACGTCCTGACCGACGTCGAGCCGGATTACGTCGTGCTCGGCGAGACCCGTACGTACAGCTTCGAGGCGCTCACCAAGGCGATCCGCCTGATCAACGACGGGGCCCGGTTCATCGCGACCAACCCGGACGAGACCGGCCCCTCGGCCGAGGGCGCGCTGCCCGCCACGGGCTCGGTCGCGGCGCTGATCACCAAGGCGACGGGCCAGGAGCCGTACTTCGTCGGCAAGCCGAATCCGCTGATGATGCGCGCCGGGCTCAACGCGATCGGCGCGCACTCCGAGAGCAGCGCGATGATCGGCGACCGGATGGACACGGACGTCCGGGCCGGTCTGGAGGCGGGCATGGAGACGTTCCTCGTGCTCACCGGGGTGACCCAGGCCGATCAGGTGGACCGCTTCCCGTACCGGCCGTCCACCGTCGTCGACTCGATCGCGGACCTGGTGGAACGCGTCGTCTGACCACTCGCATGGAGCAGGGCCGGGTCCGCAGCGGATGCGGGCCCGGGCAGGGCGCGTGAGCCTCGTGGTGGGAGGTTCACGATGCGCATCGCCACCCTCACGCTCTGTACGGCGGCTCTCTGCCTCATCGCCTCGGGGCCCGCTCTCGCCGATCAGCGCCACGACGGAACCGCCACGATCCGGGTCAGCCCGCTCGCCATCGCGCCCGGCGCGGAGGTGGAGGTACGGGCCTTCGGCTGCCAGGGCACGATGGCGACGGCCACCTCGCCGGTGTTCGTCAGCGACGCGGAGCTGACCCCCGACGGCGACGGGCTGTTCAGCGAGGCGACGATCCGCTCGACGGCGACCAAGGGCGCGCATCGGGTCTCCGTGGACTGCGGCGGCGGCGCCGCGCCGGGGGGCACCGGGAAGGTGTCCGTGGCCGTGGAGCGCCCGCCCTCGCCCGTCGCGCCCGTGCACGCGGGCGGCGGCGGTGCGCCGCGGCCCGCCGAGCCCGAGGGACGGTGGCCACGGGGCGGCGTCGGCGGCGCGGAGGCGTACAGCCTGGTGCTGTCCGGCGGTACGGCGGTGGCCGTCGCGGGGCTCGCGGTACGGCGGCGCCGGCAGCGGCAGCGGGTGGGTGTGGGTGGCCGAATGTATGAGACGCGCTTCCCCGGACCCGGACGGCTGGCCATGGGGCCTGGCCTGGGTGGCGCTGCTGCTCGGGCTGTGGATGTGGGGCCGGGACATCACCGACGGTACGGGCGCCCCCGGCGCCGATGACGGGGGACGCGGCCGCGGTCGGCCGCCCCCCGGCCCATCCGCTGCCCGAGGCACACGCCCCGCTTCCGGCCGCGCGGCCGCAACGCGTGGACATCGCGGCGGCCGGGGTCCACGCCCCGGTCATCGCCTCCGGCCTGGACCGCAAGGGGGCCGTGAAGCCGCCGCCCTTCCGCCGCGCGAACTCCGTCGCCTGGTACCGGGGCGGGCCCGAACCGGGAACGGCGGGGGCGGCCGTGCTGGTCGGCCACGTCGACACCCGGTCCAAGCCCGCGGTCTTCTACCGGCTGAGCGACCTCCGGCGCGGCGAGACGCTCCGGGTCGCCCGGTCGGACGGTTCGACGGCGGAGTTCACGGTGGAGGACGTGGCGATGGTGACCGCCAAGCGCTTCGACGCCCGCCGGGTGTACGGGGCGCGGACCGGCGGCCGGGCGGAGCTGCGGCTGATCACGTGCGGCGGACGGTTCGACCGGAAGACGCGGACGTACTCGGCGAACGTGGTGGTGTCCGCGTACCTGACGAACACGACGCGGCCCACGCCCCCGACGCCCCGAACCACCCCCGGGAACGCGGGCTGACCCCCGCCCGTTCTCCGCTCATGGGTGGGTTCCTGCCGTATCTGATCTTCGTCGGCGCGCTCGCCGCCGTCATGGGCCTCTTCGCCTGGCTGGCCGTCGTGGCCCGCCGCCGGGGCGTCGCGGGGTCGGCGATCCGTGCGGCCGTGGCGGCCCATGACCAGGCGTGGCAGGTGTCGGGGTATCAGTCCCACC
>NZ_GG657754.1:6505158-6506403 GCF_000158915.1 Streptomyces himastatinicus ATCC 53653
TTCCGCGTGATGAACCGATGGAACATCTCCATCGGCGGATACAGCTGCTTCGCCACCGTCTCCGGGTCCGCGATGGTGGACGCCTCCGGGTCCGTCCCGTGGATTGCGGCGGTCAGCGTCGGGACGATATCGCCAGTGCCGACCCAGTACTCCTGGAGCGTCTCGATCCACTGGTACTGGAACTCATCGAACTGAGCCCCGGATTCCCGCAGCAGGGACACGGGCACCCGGCACAGGGCCGTCATCCGGTCCCTCTCCCGGCACACCGCAGCCAGGTAGAAGGCGGTGAGCCAGGTGCCCGCGTGCGTATACGGCTGCACTCCCGTGGCCTGGAGCGTACGGTCCTTGTCCGCGATACGGCAGGTCACGGTCGGCTCGGTGGTGGTGGCGGCGGCGAACACGGCGGAGCCGAGCTGCATCGCGCTCACCCACGACAGCCAGGTGGGAAGATCCTGCCCGATGGGGTCCAGAAGGAAGTGCCCCTCCGCCAGGGTGAGGGTGGTACTCAGGGCGTCGCCCAGGTCGCTGGAGTCGGCCTCAAGTCCTTCGATCAGCTCTGAGGAGTTCTCCTGGAGTACGGCGAGGCCCGCAGCCGCGTTCCCTGTGGGAAAGGGGTGGCGGGAAACGATCGAGACCAACGCGTCTCTCCTTAGAAGAGCCTGAAATGCTTGAGCTTGGCCCCAGCATACGTACCGGTGTTCTCGGTGGCCTGGACGAGAACGTACTGCAGGGTCTTGTTCTTGATCGCGTCCTTGATTTCTTTGGCGTACTTGGCGTCCTCCGGCGAGACCAGGGCGCGGTGTTCCATGTCCGCCACGATGGTACGGACGTATTCGATCGTGCCCTGCTTCACTTTGGTGCCTTGGTCGAGTCGGCCGTTGCCCATACGCCAGTCCAAGTCCGCCTTGGGACCCTTCGCCTCGACGATGAGCAGGTTCCCGTCCTTGGTGCGCCAGAGTTGGTCGAACCGCTTCGCGCCGTTGGGGGTATCGGGAAGGTCGGTGAGCTCCTCCGCCCCTGCGAACTCCGGCTGCCGGAGCATGTGGAGCCGTGCGGCCTCCTCACCAAGGTCCTCGCCGAGCTTGCTGTTGTTGGGGACATCCGCGCCGACGGTGTTGTCGTAGTGCTTCTGCGCGGCGGCCAGCTCTGCGGCGTGCTTGGTGCTCGGGTCGGCTTCGAACTTGGCCTCGGCTTGGGTCAGGGCCATGCCCGCCCGGCGTTTGGCCGAGACATCGTCGAGGTCTT
>NZ_GG657754.1:6510534-6513529 GCF_000158915.1 Streptomyces himastatinicus ATCC 53653
CTCGCCCTTCGCGTTGTAGATGTTGCCGTGGGGGTCCATGAACTGCGGCGGCCCGTCGACCGGCAGTTTGACCGTGTTCGGCGGCAGGGTCGCGGTGCCCTCCGGGAGCTTGACGGTGCCGTCCGGGAGCTTGGTCGCCCCCTCCGGTATCGCCGTCCCCGCCGGTACGTGGATCGTGCCGTCGGGCAGTACGCGCGCGCCCTCCGGCAGGGCCACCGCACCGTCCAGGTCGATCTTCGGGATCTCGACCTTGCCCAGGCCCTTGAGACCGGCCATCACATCGCCGATCTTCGAGACGCCCGCCCCCGCGCCCTTGAAGATGTACGTCATCGGGTCGATGGCCCTGCCCGCCTTGCCCGCGAAGGACAGCGTCCGGGCCACGGCGCCCGCCTTGCCCGCACCCGAGACCGCGCCGCCGGAGCCACCGGTGAACACCGTCGTCAGCACGTTGAAGGTCACCGCACCCGCCGCGCGGGAAGGGTTCGAGCCCCACTGGTCCCACGCCAGCAGCGCCTTGCCGGTCTCCTTCATCGCCGTACGCGAATCACGCAGCCACGACGGGAGCTTGTCGTCGGGGGCGGCCCAGTACAGCTCCCGCACACCGGGGATCGAGGAGATCGCCAGCCCCGTCGCCAGCTTCCCCAGCCCCGTCCAGGACGCCTTGAACGTGTCCCAGCCGGACAGCCCGACCAGCCCGCCGAGCCCCTTGAGGGTGCCCCAGACACCGTCGACGACCAGGCCCTTGCCGAAGTCCCAGGCGTGTTCCCACACCTGCCAGGCCGGAACCGACTCCTCCACCGCATCGCCCCACGGCAGGGACTTCGACTGCTTCAACGCCTCCGCGTCGTAGCCGTACATGCCCTCGCCGTTGGAGCCGTCGTTCACCGTGAGCGCCTTACCGCCCACCAGCGCGACGATCTTCGCGTAGGCGGCCCGTTCCACCTCCTGGAACTGGGCCCACACCTCGGCTATCTCATTTCGGCGATTGAGGTTCTCCTCGATCAGGTCGCCGTCCTCGCGCCACTTGTCGTCGTCGGCGACCTTCGTGCGGAACTCCGCCGCCTCCGTCTTCAGGGTCTCCAGCTTCTTGACCAGCGGCTCGGCATCGCGGCTGTACGTGCCCAGCGCACCCGCGATGGTGCACATGTCCGAGCTGACGGTCAGGCCCACGTCCGAGACCGGCTTCGTCGTCGCGAACAACTGGTCGGCCTCGGGCGCCTCATAGAACGCGGACAGCCCGCCGAAGCTCGTGTGGACGTCGGTCGTCTTCGTCGAGACCGTGGCTCCGCCCGACGAGATCGCCTTCACCTTCTCGTCCAGCACCCCCAGGTCGCCGGTGAACACCGGGACCTCTGCCGGGTCGACCGGTGCGTCCCCGCTCACTTCTTGCCCCCCGGCTGCTCCCGCAGGGCCTCCAGGTTCACGGACTTCGCCGCGTTCTGCGCCTCTTTGGCGGCGTCCAGATCCCCTGCGACGTACTCGTTCGTCGCCTTCGCCGCACCGAGGACGCACGCCTCGATCCGCTCGGCCATCGATGTGAACTGCTTCTGACGGCCCTCCAGGTACTCACTCAGAGCGGCCGCGACCGGACCCATCGCCTTGTGTGACAGGGGCTGCTGACCCGGGGCCACCGGGCCCTGGATCTTCGTCTCCGCCTGCGAGCCGGGGACGGCCGTACCCGCCGCCTGGGCTGCCTCCGACATGTTCTTCACCAGGGCGTTCAGGGCCTTTTCCAGCTCGCCGGCGTTCTCGCCGACGGTCTTCAACTGGCCTTGGACTCCCTGTGGCTTGATGTCCCACCGCGTCATCGACGTCCCCCGGGCGCTCAACTTGCGGACCTGGCGGCCGACTCGAACGATCAGCCACCACATATATGTCCGTTTTTATCAGACGTCTGTCGCGGTCATGACGTTCCATCGACGAATTGTGACCAACGCATGACACTCCACGGCGGCGTTCTTCACTCGCCCTTCAAGTGCCCCATCAGCCGTTCGAAGTCGGCCCACCCCGCCAGGTCCGACGGGTCCCCGGGCAGCGCGTAGTAGTAGGCGGGCCGGGCCTTCGGCCCCAGCTTGACCGGGGCTTCGGCCAGCGGCGTCAGCCGCGCACGGTCGCCCGGCACCGACCGGACCTCCTCCGCCCCGAGTACGAAGGCCAGCGGAACCCCCGGCGCCCCGAACCGCGGCGGCACCAGCAGGTCCCGGCGCGCCTTGCGGAGCTGCACGAGCATCGACTGGAGAGGGTGGCGGGTGACGAGCGCTTCCGCGGTCCCGCGCAGGGCGTCCAGCGGCGGTTCCTCATCGGCGCCGTAGCCGAAAGCCAGCGTCACGGTCTCCTCGACACCCGCCTTCGTACGGCTGATCCGCATCGTGGCGAGGCCGGGCCGCTCCGGGCCGCCGACCACCACGAACCACGTCGGCTCGGGAGCCCGCGCGAAGGCCACCTCGGTCAGCCGCCCGGGCGACCAGGGCAGGTTCGCCGGTTCGGCGGTTCCCCAGCCCGTCGGGGGCTCACCGGCCAGCTCGCGCCACGCCGTCTCCAGAGCCCCGCCGAGCACCAGCCGCTCGTGCGCGGGGTGGATCGTACGGAAGGTGACGAGCAACTGCCGCTCGTCCGTGCCCGCGACCTCCTGGAACGAGGCCGCGGCCGGGGTGCGCGGCTCCTCCTCCGTGGCGTCCGGGGCCGCCACCGCGCTGAACATGCCGTCCTGCCAGCGCAGCACCGCGCCCGAGAGGCCGTCGAAGTAGCCCGCCCGCTCGTCCTGTACGACCCACCGCGACGGCCAGTCCGGCATGTTCGCCAGCACCGCCGGGGAGAGCGTCGTCCCGGGCGGGGTGACGATCTGCAAGCCCCGCTCGGCGGCCGCGGCGGCCCGGAAGGCGTCCGAGAGCCAGGCCGTCATGGCGACGACCGGGCGGTCCATGATGATGACGGCGACCTTGTCGGTCAGCACGTCCACGGCGGGCTGCGCCGCGGCGGGGGTGGGGGCGACGCT
>NZ_GG657754.1:6513723-6549292 GCF_000158915.1 Streptomyces himastatinicus ATCC 53653
TCTGCATCAGCAGCGGCGCCTCCACCGAGACGAGCGGCCGGCCCCGCTCGTCGCAGAGTTGCACGACCGCCCCTTCGCCCGTGGTGTCCACCAGCTTGTCGGGGCCTCCGGAGAACAGACCCGCGAGTACGGCCCAGGGGTCGGGCATCCGCTGGGTGAGGGCTATGACGTCCTTGGTCATGCCCGGAGACTAGCGTCCGGGCACCTTCACCCATACCGCCTTCGACGGCGTCCCCTCGTCGTCGACCGCGTTGAGCATGTAGTAGCCCGGCGGCACCAGTGACGGGTCCTTCGGCAGGCGCACCGTGATGCCGTCCTTCGTCCGCTTGAAGTCGAGGGCGATCGACCGCTGCTCGACGTTGGTCACATGGGTGAAGGAGCTGGGCCGGATCAGCCGCATCTTTTTGATCGCCGAGGCGTGCGCGGTCTTGTACGTGGCCGTGGCGCCCAGCTTGACCGTCTTCGGGCCGCCCTCCGCGGCGAGCTTCGGCCGCGAGTCCCGGTACAGGTAGGGCGGCGTGTAGAGGTCGATCTGCTGCTGGAACTCGCCCGGCTTGGTGTTGGCCTTGTCCTGGAACAGCGAGTCGGAGCCGAAGCTCATGACGCGCCCGTCCGGCAGCAGCAGCGCGCCCGAGTGGTAGTTGCGCCCGACCAGCGGATCGGCGACCCCGCGGGTGCGGTTGGTCTTCGGGTCGTACAGCTCGGCCTTCAGTACGTTGGTGTCGCCGCGCCCCCGGTAGTCGCCGGAGCCGTTGGTGGTCAGGACCGTGTCGTCCGGGAGGATGACGCTGCTCGGATAGCGCACCTTCTCGTACAGATCCGGTCCGTCCTTGAACCGCGGCTGATCGTCCTTCAGGTCGACGATCCGGGTCCCGGCGGTGGACCGGGTGGACTCGCCGACCCCGCCGCCGCCCACCACCATGAAGCGCTGGTCCTGCGCCGGCGGCAGCATGACCGACATCGACGTCTCCAGCAGCTTCGGGTCGCTGATGCCCGGCACCACCTGGAACTTGTTGCTCTTCAGATCCCAGATCCCCGGGGTGCGGCCCTTGTCGTCCGGCCCGTAACCGGCATTCGACCCGGTGTAGAAGATGCGGCCCTTCTCGGTGAGGAAGAGCGAGGGGTAGGTGGGGAAGAAGCGCTTCTTCGGCAGATACTTCCACTTCTTCGTCTTCGGGTTGTAGATCTCGTTCTTGCCCGGCACGACCTGGCCGATTTCATCGAGCCCGGACACGGACAGCACCCTGCCGTCCTGCAAGGTCGTCAGGGTCGGATACCAGCGGGCCTCGTTCATCGGGTCGACGGTGATGTACCGCTCCGACTCCGGATCGAATTCATAGGCCTGCTTGATGCCCTGGAAGTCCTTCTTGTCGAACGACAGCTTCTGTGCGATGCCGTAGAAGTTTCGCCGGTCCTTGCCCTTCAGCCCGGAGATCCGGTAATTGTCCTCGGTCCCGGTCTGGTACTTCTCGCCCTTGCGGCGCGCCTCGACATAGACGCGCGCGGTGCTGGCGGTGACGGTGACCTTTCCGGTCTTGGCGTTCGTCTTCTTCTTCGCGCGCGGGACGAGGACCGGGTCCTTGGACTCGAACGTCTTGCCGTTCTCCTTGCCCGTGAAGCGCGTCCCGGGCGGGAAGGTCTTCGGCTTGTCCGGGTCCTCGTTGTGGACGAACATCAGCCCGCCCGCCTTCTCGACGTCGCCCTTGAGCTTCTCGTACCGCTGCGTACCGCCCGCCACCAGCAGCTTTCCATCCGGCAGCTGGCTGTGCCCGGAGCAGAAGAGGTCCTGGGGCGTGGGGATGTTCCGGTAGGTGTTCTTCTCCGGGTCCCACAGGACGGTGCGGAAGGACTTGGCGTCGAAGTTCTTGGCGTTGTTCCCGGAACCGGCGACCAGCAGCACCTTTCCGGTGTGCAGCAGGGCGGCGTGGATCGTATTGATCCGATATTCCTTCGGAACGTTGACGGCGTCCCAGTGGCCGTTCTCGGCCTTGTATTCCGGTTGGTTGATCTTGTAATCGTGATACTGCGCGGAGCTGAATCGGTAGAGTGCCGGGCCGTTCATCCCGGCCAGCACGGTCACGGCCGCCGCACCGATTCCGAAGCGGCGGGTGCGGCGACTCGGTCGGTACTTCACGTCTTATCGTCCCCCAAGAGCGGGCTGCGTTGTCCGTTTCTCCTGGCGGACGGTCCACCGCCAGGCGATGATCGGAGCGGCTGTGATAGCCAGGGCGAGTGATGCCCAAACGGTCATCGCTGGATGACTGTGGCCGAAGTAGAAGGAAGAGGCGAGCGACCCGCCGAAGACCACCAGGAAGAAAAGATGGATCCGGAACGTCCCGAAGAGGGTGTCGGGGCTCGATGAGTCGCCCTTGGGGGTGACGACGAAGCGGCTCTTCCGGCGCAGTACGGCATCCATCAGGGAACGCGCGTAAATCGGGGCGGACATCGCGGACATCACCATTCCGGCCACGCCCCCCGACCCTTCCGGCTCATGCGGGGAAACGTTGTGCCGCCGGTTCCAGACGTAGAGGCCGATCTGGAGCGCGGAGGCATTGCCGTACAGCATCATCCAGATGGCGGGATCGATCTGGATGCCGGACGCCCCGAATCCGAGGAACAGCGCGCAGCTGATCCCGGCGAGAATCCAGTTCAGCGCCGACATCGGATAGAAGATCACCATCAGGGTGTAGTTGAAGAGCTTGCCCGCGGGCAGCGAGAAGGGTGCCTTCCAGAACTGCCCCAGGATCGTCTCGTACGTGCCGCGCGACCAGCGCAGCTGCTGGGTGAAGAAGTCCGTCCAGGCGTTCGGCCCCTCGCCCACCGCCAGCACGTCCGGCGTGTAGACCGAGCCCCACTTCCGCCCGGTGGAAGGGTTACGGTGCCGGTGCAGCTCGAAGCCGGTGGCCATGTCCTCGGTGATCGAGTCGTACAGCCCGCCGATGCCCTTGATGGCGCTGATCCGCACCGCGTTGTTGGTGCCGACGAACATCGGCGCGCGGTACGCGTTTCCGGCGCGCTGGATCAGCGCGTGGAACAGGAACTGCTGGCTCTCGGCGGCCTTGGTGACCGCGGCGTCGTAATTCCCGTACACCTGCGGGCCGACGACGAAGGCGATGTCCGGATCGCGGAAGTAACCGAGCATCCGCTCCAGATAGTTCGGCAGCGGAACGTGATCGGTGTCGACCGAGGCGAAGAAGTCGTACGCGTCGCCGTGGGCGTCCAGCCAGGCGTTGTAGTTGCCGTGCTTGGTCTTCGCCCGGTACGGGCCCTTGGCCTGGTTCCACTTCTCGACGCCCTTGCGGCTGAAGTGGCGCACGCCCAGGCGCGCGCAGATCTCTCGTACTTCGAGGTCGTCGCCCTCGTCCAGCAGCCAGACGTCCAGCTCCCCCCGATGGCGTACCCTGACCGCCGCCTGGAGCGTCTTCGTCACCATCTCGATCGGCTCCTTGCCGGGCACGAACGTGGTGATGAAGGCGACCTTCGTCCCCGTCTCGGGCACGACCGGCACCGGATCGCGGGCCACGAGCGTCGCGTGGGCGTTGGACGCGACGTTCATCGTGCGGAACAGCTCGATCAGCCCGATCGACACCAGCATGATGACGTCCAGCACCGCCATGGTCGGGCTCTGGCCGTCGCGCTCGGTCCAGTGCGCGGGCTGGATCAGCCACACCAGCAGCCCCAGCGACACCAGCGGCGCCGCCCCCAGCAGCAGCGCGGCGCGGATGCGGTGCGGCTCGTCGGCCAGCAGGCTGCGATAGCGCACGCGGTAGGCGGTGTCAGGGTCGGGCCGGGTCAGTGGCCCCGCGAGCCTGCTGTAGTGCTCGTAGTCGTACTTCGGCAGCGGCCGCCGCCGGTGGGATCGCTGTTGCCGCGGGATGCGTAAGCGCGTCGTGGTGGACGAGTCGTACGAACCTTGGTGATGCGAATGCTGGTCATGCGAATGCTGCCGGGCGCCTGTCGGCGTCGACGTCATGAGTCATTCCCCCCGCACGCGGGCTGGCTGCGTGTCGTCACGTTCTCCTTGCCGGCACGACCCCCCACGGCCGTACGGGCACGATAGTGGAGCGGCCGGATCCGTCGAATGGAATCGAATACGGAATGGCCGCCTTCTGCTTGTGCGCAAAGTGTGCCGGACCCCTCCCGCCCGGCGTCCCCCCGGGGCACCCCAACACCCCCTGTTTCAGGGCGTGTTGGTGTGTGGTGCACCCAGCTCAGGGTCTCGAACGGGCTCGCATGATCGCAAGGCGAAACGCGCCCTTATTCGGACAAAGGTGCGCAAGGGGGAGTCGTTGCGGCCGGTCGCGAAAACGGCTTATTCGTGATGCGGGGAACGCAGTCTGTTGCGAATGTTGCAGAAGTGGTCGCGAATCGCCTCTTCGGCGCGTAGGGCGTCGCCGGAGCGTACCGCTTGGAGGATGCGGCGGTGCTGGGCGAGCGTGACGTGGGGGTCGGTCGGCACGTCGACCAGGTCCGTACGCACCCGGTGGAACGCGTCCCAGAACGCCTCCAGCACCTCGCTGAGCAGCGTGTTGTCCAGGCTCCCGTACAGCGCGGCGTGAAAGGCGCGATCCGTTTCCGCGCGTACGGCCCCTTCGGCCGCCTCCGCCTCCATCTGCCGCGTGATCGCGTCCAGCGTCTGGAGATCCGCGGCGGGTATCCGCCCCGCCAACCGGGCGATCAGCCCCGTCTCCACGGCCTCCCGCAGCTCCAGCAGCTGAAGCAGGCTGTCCTCGCCGCGGTAGTGACCGGCGACGGTGCGGAAGATCAGCCCCTCGATCATGGGCGCCATCGACATGGGCCCCACGTAGGTGCCGAAGCCGTGGCGGATCTCCACGATGCCCATGGCTTGGAGCGCCTTCAGCGCCTCGCGCACGGAGTTACGGCTTACGCCGAGGAGCTCCATCAGCTCCGTCTCGGTGGGCAACGGTGCGCCGGAGGGGAGGCGTCGGTCGATGATGAGCCGTTTGATGCGCTCCTGGATGTCGCCCGCCATCCCCCCACGCGCCTGCGCCGCCACCGCCACCTCCGATTTCGGTCAGCTTAGCGGCAGCGGCGCGGGGTGTTCCTCAGAGCTGCGCGACGAAGGCGGCCCAGGCCGCGTGGGGGATGGCCAGCTGGCCGGTGTCGGTGTCCTTGGAGTCGCGAATGTGCACGGCGTGCGGGCGTATGGCGACCTCGACGCAGTTGTCCCCCTCACTTCCGCTGTAGCTGCTCTTGAACCAGTCCCGTTCAGTCATGCTCATAGCGTTCCTCGCATCTGCTTCAGCAAGCTCACCGTGGCCCCGCAATCGAGGGCTTGCGAACGCAGCTTGCCATAGCGCTGGAGGAGAACACTCACATCTTTCGGTGCCGTAATCAGGCTGCTCGAACGCTGTCCTTCGGTGTAGCCGATCCACTGGTGGTCCGGAGCCTCAGCCAAGTACATCTGACCGTCGACGCCGCAGTGATCCTCTTGGCGTAGCGGCATGATTTGGATCTCGACGTTGCGTCGGCGTCCGACCTCCAGAAGGTGGTCGATGACGGCCCGGGTGACCTGCGGTCCTCCCATGTGCCGCTCTAGGGGCTGTCTTTAGTTGTGATCAAGATCGGCGGTACCTGCCGATCCGGTAGGACTGTGGTGTGACGCGTACGCAACTCACGGACGAAGAGTGGGAGTTCATCGGGCCATTCCTGCCGGTCGGCAGGTTCGGCCCGTACCCCGACCGGCTGCGGGATCAGTTCGAGGGGGTGATCTGGCGGTTCCGCACCGGCAGTCAGTGGCGGGAGATGCCCGAGCGGTTCGGCGCCTGGCAGACCGTCTACAACCGCTTCATGCGATGGCGGGACGCGGGTGTTTTCCAGGCCCTGCTGGAAGAGGCGATCGCCGAGGCCGTCCGCAGGGAGGAAATCGACATGTCGCTGGTCAGCGTGGATTCCACCACCACGCGGGCTCATCACGACGCGGCCGGCATGCGGGTCAGCGAAGAGACCCTGGCCGCGCTCGAAGAGGCGGCCTCGCAAAAGGGGGAGCGTCCGGGGAACAAGGCGGACAGGACGGCGAAATCGATCCGGTCCGCGCCGAACGCCGACGCATCCGCTTACGACGGCGGGCACGGCTGAAGGCCGCCCTGCTCGGGCGGTCCCGCGGCGGGCTGACCAGCAAAATTCACCTGGCCGCCGACCGGCGATGCCGGCCGATGGCGCTCCTTCTGACCGCCGGGCAGGCCGCCGACAGCCCCCAGTTCATCCCAGTCCTGAGCAAGGTGCGGGTCCGTCTACCCGTCGGCCGTCCCCGCACCCGGCCCGCCGCCGTGGCCGGCGACAAGGCCTACTCCTCCCGCGCCAACCGCGCCCACCTGCGCAAACGCCGTATCAAGGCGGTCATCCCGGAGAAGAAGGACCAGGCAGCCAACCGCAGGAAGAAAGGCAGCCGGGGCGGCAGGCCCGTCACCCACAACGCCGATCTCTACCGCGATCGCAACACGGTTGAGCGGGCCATCAACAGGCTGAAGGACTGGCGAGGCATCGCGACCCGCTACGACAAGACGTCCGAAAGCTACCTCGCCGGACTGCATCTCCGCGCAGCGACCATCTGGATCAGCAGCCTCCTGAAAGCCAATTGATCACAACCGCAGACAGCCCCTAGCGGCGCCTGCTCGACGATGAAGCTGAACGCCGTGTTCGGCCTCTCCGTGAGGAGGCGCTGGCGCTCCAGCCGGGCTGCTACCTCTCGCTCCAGCTGGGCCTCGGTGACTGGTGGCAACCGCCGATCGAATATCGCGCGGATGTAGGGCTCGGGCTGCAGCAATCCGGGGATCGCCCGGCACTCGTACGCGTACAGCGTCACCGCCTCTTCCTCGATGCCCGCCCACTGCTGGAACCACAAGGCGAGGCCAGCTTTCCGCATCAAGGTGCGGTACGCCGCGCCCAAGACGCGAGCAGCGGGGGCGCCCAAGACGTCCTTCACGCGTGGAACGAGTTCCTTCGGCGGGAAGCGGCGACCCTGCTCCATCTTGGCGACGTACGTCACCGAGTACCGTACGCGCGGAGCGAACTGCTCCTGCGTCAGGCCGCCCTCCTCCCGTAGCGCCTTCAACACGGCGCCAAAGGTCTTGAGGTTGTCCGAGACTTCGGGTTCGCTGTTGTCTGCTCCCATACGTACATCGTCACGCGCGGTGACTACCCCGGTCCAGCGAGTCAACTGGTACAGCGGAAACTGGGTGGGTGTCATACCTGGCCGGAGCCCCAAGCTCACCGCAACGCTTCCGCCCATGACCGCACCACAGGGCCAAGTCCCCGTCACCGTACGTACGTTCGCACAGCGATTCTCCGCCACCCGACGTGGGGCCCGGCTCGCGCGGCTGCTGGCCGCGAACCAGTTCGCCTCCTGGGGGGTCGGTCCCAGTGACGCCGCCGTGCTCGTCGTCGCCGAACTCGCCGCGAACGCCGTCCTCCACGGCCGCGTCCCCGGCCGGGACTTCGCCCTGCTCCTGCGGTACGACCACGAGACCGGCCGCCTGGAGATCGAGGTATCGGACACCCACGACCGCCAGCCCACCCCGAAGGCCCCCACCTCCGTAGACGAACAGGGCCGTGGCCTGCTCCTGGTCGAGGCCCTGGCCGACCGCTGGGGCGTCAAGGAGCGCCGTGGCCCCGGCAAGACGGTCTGGGCGCACATCACCGTACGACGCGACTAGTGTGCTGAAGACATCGCTGCGCGCGGCAATCGTCGACGAGGGCGGCGAGAGCCTGCCGGAAGCTCCGCTCGGTCCGCCGCCACATTGCGGACGTGGCTCCGCCTGGGGGTAACCCTGGGGCCATCCCGCGTTCAGGCCCCCTCGGCATATTTCGCCTGTCCGGGCCCCAACTCAACAGGAGCGATCATGTCTACCCCCAACCGCCGAGGCGTCCTCTTCAGCGCCGCCGGCGCCGCTGCCGGTCTGGCGATTGCCCCGACCCCGGCGTTTGCCGCCTCGCAGAGCGCCGGGCGGCGCGAGCCGCTGGCCGCCGGGCCCGGCAAGAAGTGGGACCTCGACGGCAATGCGCAGCGCTTTCGTGGCAACACTTTTGTTTGCCCCGTGCCCCAGGACTCGGCTTTCTTCCACGCCGAGACCGAGGCGATCGAGACCATGAAACGGTCCTCCATCGCCGATCAGTACGTCTGTCTGCCGCGCCAGAGCATGCACATGACGGTGTTCGACGCCACGACACAGGACACCGTCACCAACAAGCAACTCCCGGCCTGGCTCGCTGACTGCACGGACGTCTCCGAGGTGTCCCAGCGGATCCTCGCGCGCCTCCAGGAGTCGACGCTGACCCCGGTGGGCCCGATCACGATGAAGGTCAAGGGGTTCGGCCCCTTCGACGCCAGCTTCACGATGCAGCTCACCCCCGCCGACGACGCCACCTTCAACACCCTCTGGACGATCCGACGGGAGCTGAGCGCCCTGCTGGAGATCCGGGCGGCGGACTTCGAGACCTACCAGTTCCACTCGACCCTCGGTTACCGCCTGGTCAAGCCGCTGCCATCCGACGTGCCGCCCATGGAGCGACTGGCCGCGAAGTGTTCCGCACTCTTCACCGGCGACGCCGCCACCGTGACCATGGAGCACCCGGCGTTCAACCTCTTCGACGACATGCTCGCGTTCCCGCAGTTGTGGCAGCTGCCGAAGGCCTGATCCGCTCCCATCGCCGACGAGCCGTTAGCGGGGGTCCGTCCGCAACGACAACGAGTTGTCGGGGTAACCGCCGAGGTTGTCCTCTACCGGCGGGGTGTCGTTCCGGCCTTGAACGCTCAGGCGGGCGGCCGGCGCCAGGCCCGGCGACGTCGGTCAGACCGGCGCCGGGAACTGGCACGTCCTGGTCGACCCGGAAGGCAACGAGTTCTGCCTCCTGCACGCCCGGCTCCAGCCCCTCTGACCGCTCGGCCGCGCAGCGGCCCCGTGGGGTAAACCCCCGTGCACAGAGTCCAGTTGGCGGGATGTCGGTGACGGACGGGGCAGGCGAAGCTCGTCCGTATGACGAGGATCAAGCGAATCACAGCCCTGTTCGCCGCCTCCGCCGCCGTCCTGAGTCTCGCCGTACCCCTCGCTACGGCGTCCGCTTCGACGGCCGCGTCCGCCAGGCCACCGCACCTCGACTGGACGGCGTGCGAGGGGACGGACCTCGATCCGCGGCAGGAGTGCGCGACCATCGAGGTGCCGATGGACTACGCCGACCCGCGCGGCAAGAAGATCACCCTTGCGTTCTCCCGCATCCCCGCCGAGAACCCGAAGACACGCCGCGGCGCCCTGTTCATGATCCCCGGCGGACCCGGCGGCGGCAGCCTCGACCAGCCCTCGGACAAGGGGCAGAAGCTGCCGCAGGAGGTGCGCGACACCTATGACCTGATCGGGTTCGATCCCCGGGGGTACGGCCGCTCCACTCCGGTGAGTTGCGGCCTTCAACGAGGCGACCTCGCCCGGACGAAGCTCTTCCCCTGGCCCGCTCCCGATGGCTCCGTGACGGAGAGCATGACCACCGCCCGGCGGATGTCGGAAGCCTGCGCTCGCAACGGCGGCCCGCTGCTGCGGCACATCAGCACGGCCAACGAGGCTCGCGACCTCGACCGGATCCGGGCGGCGCTCGGCGAGCGGAAGATCTCCGCCTGGGCCGACTCGTACGGGACGTACGTCGGCGCCGTCTACAACGAGCTGTTCCCGCACCGCACCGACCGCCTCGTACTGGACAGCAACGGCACCCCCGACCACGTACGAGTGCACCGGGCCTGGTTCGCGGCGTTCGAGGTGGGCGCCGAGGACACCTTCCCCGAGTTCGCCAGGTGGGCGTCCCGCCCCGGCAACCCCGACCGGGTGGCCGGGACCGCGGCCGAGGTGCGCCGCCTCTTCCTTGGCCTCGCCGGGCGCCTCGATCGTGAGCCCCTCCCATGGCCCGGCGCCAACCCGGAGGAGCTCAACGGCAACGTGTTCCGCCAGACGATGCTGGACAGCCTCTACGATCCCGACGACTATCCCGTCCTGGCCCGGCTGATGCTGGCCGCGCGGAAGGGCACCGTGCCGCCCGCCCCCCAGGCGCCGCCCGCCGCGGTCCTCCAGAACGCCATCGCGGCCGGTGTCGCCACCTTCTGCAACGACGTCGCCTGGCCCAGGTCCGCGGCCGCGTACGAGAAGGGGGTCGCCGAGAGCCGCGCCACGTACCCGCTGACCGCGGGGATGCCGAGGGGCGTGACGGTGTGCGCCGCCTGGCCGTACGCGCCGAAGGAGCCCCCGGTACGGATCACCGACCGTGGCCCCTCCACCGTCCTCATGATCCAGAACCGGCGTGACGTGGCCACCCCGCTCAGCGGCGCCCTTGAACTCCGTAAGGCCCTCGGCCGACGCGCCGTCATGGTGACCGTGGACTCCACCGGCCACGACGCCTATCTCGCCAACGGCAACGCCTGCGGCGACCAGACGGTCTCCCACTTCCTGGCGACGGGCCAGCGCCCGACGCGGGATGTCGTGTGCGACTAGCCCGCCTCGTCCGGTGCGGCCAACCGCCGCCCGACGTCGCCGCGCACCGCGACTGCCCGGGGTCGGGGCACGTTTTCGGTGAGCCCGCCACCTGGGGCAGCGAGCAACACCCAAGCCCCGGCTTCGCAGCTCGGATGCGGCCGACCGCCGGGTTACAAGAACTGCCTCCCGGCCGCCCGCCACGACGTGGGCCGGGCCCTGGCCACCGGCGAGGCGTACGGTCGGCCCTCCCGTCACCAGATAGGCGCCAAGCCGCGGCGCGTCATCGAGTGAGCGCACTCGGAGGGGTCGTGGCCGTGCTGGCTGCGCATGCCTCATCGGGGAGTTGCCGCACGGATACACGCGGGACTCGGCGTGCAGGAGGAGGAACGTGGAAGGCGTAACACCCTTCCACACTGGCCCGGTACCCGAAGATGAACGCTCTTTGCGGTCCAAGACCGAGCATGCCGGCGGTGATGGTGATCGATTCGCCTTGCCTCGTGATGTCGACCAAACCCTCGGCCGGTTTCGTGGGAGGGAAGAGCTGGGCGATCTCTGCTTCTTGCAAGCCCCCGTCAGCCGCGGCTCGAGTGAGGCGCTCACGGCGTGTTTCGACGTTTTCACGCAGGTCTGCGCGGGCCTTTTCCTCGTCACGCTCTGGTTGAGTCGCCAGCCAGATCCAGGTGCCCACGACGGTTACGAGCAACAGGCCACAAAGGGTCATGCATCCGTTGAATAAGCAACCGCCGATGGTGCCGGTCTGGACTTGTGGTCTTCTCGCCATGAGCACAGCTTCTACGGCGAGCACACCAACGCCTTGGCTGCGACGCTGAACCGCAACGACAACGAGCTGTCGGGGTGACAGCCGAGGTTGTCCTCTACCGGCGGGGTGTCGTACCGGCCTTGAACACTCAGGCGGGCGGCCAGTTCCGCAGGGCCATGTCGGCCACCTGCTGGAGATCCTCGCGGGGAACGCCGCCGGAGGCCTGGACGGCGATGCCGTTGGCGACGGTCATGAGGTAGCGGGCGAGCAGTTCGGGATCGGTGTCGGGGGACAAGTCGCCTTCGTCGACGGCTTGCTGGAAGCGGTCGCGGAGGAGGGAGACGGCCTCGTTGCGCCAGGCGACGAGGGCGTCGCGGGCGTTGCGTCCGGGGTCGCCGGCGGCGAGGGAGCCCTGGACGCCGAGGCATCCGGCGGGACGGCCGGGGCCGGTCGTGGCGCGGACGGAGCCGCCCAGGAACGCGGTGGCCACCTGCCGGGCGGTGGGCTCCCGCATGGCCCGGGCGCCGTACGAGGCGGGGCCTTCGGTGTAGCGCTCCAGGGCCTTGCGGAACAGGTCCTCCTTGTTGCCGAACGCCGCGTACATGCTGGTGCGGGTGATGCCCATGGCGTTGGTCAGGTCGGTGAGGCTGGCGCCTTCGTAGCCCTGTTCCCAGAAGACCCGCATGGCCTGTTCGAGGGCCTCGTCGGTGTCGAAACCTCTCGGTCGGCCGATCGCCGCCCTGCCCCGCGTCTCCATGTGGCCGATCATACCTCTTCCGTACTGATCGGTGCAGATCTCTGCTACGGTCTCGTTCAGTATCGATCGGTACGGAAATTCGTGGAGGTCATTCACCATGGGACAGATGGAAGGCAAGACCGCCGTCATCACCGGCGGCGGCACCGGGATCGGCCTGGCCACCGCCGTTCGGCTGGCAGACGAGGGCGCGCACGTGTTCATCACCGGGCGGCGCAAGACCGTGCTGGACGCGGCCGTGGAGACCATCGGCTCGGCGAGGGCCACCGCGGTGGCGGGCGACATCTCCGACCCGGCCGACCTGGACCGGCTCTACGACGCGGTCCGCGCCCGGGGCCGGGGGCTGGACGTGCTGTTCGCCAACGCCGCCACCGCGTCGTTCGCCACGCTGGAGCAGATCACCGAGGAGCACGTGGACGAGACCTTCGGCGTCAACGTCCGGGGCACGGTGTTCACGGTGCAGAAGGCGCTGCCGCTGCTCAACGACGGCGCATCGGTGATCCTTAACTCCTCGGTGCGCGCCGGTGACGGTGTCGAGGCGTTCGGTGCGTACGCGGCCTCCAAGGCGGCGGTCCGGTCCTTCGCCCGGACCTGGGCCAACGAGCTCAAGGGCCGGAACATCCGGGTCAACGTGGTCTCCCCGGGCACCATCGACACCCCTGCCGCCGACGGCCTGGCCGGTACGGGGGAGGACGCGGCCGCCATCAAGTCACAATTCGCCGCGCGTGTCCCGCTCGGCCGGATCGGGCGCCCGGAAGAGGTCGCCAACGCGGTGGCGTTCCTCGCTTCCGAGCAGAGCAGCTTCATACTCGGAGCCGACCTGTACGTCGACGGCGGCGAGATGCAGGTCTGACCCGCGGGCGACATCCGCCGCGCGATCATCAGCGCCCCGCTGCCCCGGCCACGAGCGTGCCGGGGCAGCGGGTTCGGCCCGCCAGGGGGCGAAGCGGCGGGGCGGGCGCCCTCACACACGCCCCTCCTGCACGATGTCGCAGTGGCGCGCCATTTTCTGGCGAAGGGCTCCAGCTCGGCGGCCGCCGGCCTGGTCAGGGCGGCTGTTTCGGGGCAAGCCCGGACAGCGGACGCCACCGGTAGACTCCACTGCGCGGCGGCTGATCTTCGAGCAGTGGGCGGCCGACGACGGGGGATCCTCCTTCTGCGACCCCGGGAGCCCTCCATGCGGAACACATCCCCCGACCCGGCGGACACGGCGCCCATCGGGCCACCGCCGCCGTTCGATCCGGAACTCGCCGCGGCACTCGCGGTCATCACGCAGATCCTGCCGACGGGCGGCTCCGGGGCCGACCCGGGTGAGACGCCGCCCGAGGACGTGCCCGGGATGGCACCGGTGACGGACGCGGACCTGGAGCGTGGTGGGTTCTTCCGGGTCGCGGAGCGGTCCGTTCCGGGTCCGGCGGGTGCGCCGGAGGTGTCGCTGCTGATCTGCCGCCCGGCCCGCGCGACCACCCCGACACCGGCGCTCTACCACATCCACGGCGGCGGCATGATGGTCGGCGACAACCGGACCGGCATGCCCGACATGCTCGACCTCGCCGAGGAGCTGGGGCTGGCCGTGGTGTCCGTCGAGTACCGCCTGGCGCCCGGGACACCGCATCCGGGGCCGGTCGAGGACTGCTACGCCGGTCTGCGCTGGACCGCGGAGCACGCCGAGGAGCTGGGCGTCGACCGGGAGCGCATCGTCGTCGCCGGTGGCAGCGCGGGCGGTGGGCTCGCGGCGGCCGTCACCCTGATGGCGCGCGACCGAGGTGGCCCGGCCCTGTTCGGGCAGCTGCTGATGTGCCCGATGCTGGACGACCGTAACGACACCCCGTCCGCCCACCAGATGACCGGCATCGGGGTGTGGGACAGGGCCTCCAACGAGGCCGGTTGGACCGCGCTGCTCGGCGCCGCCCGCGGCACGGACGACGTCTCGCCGTACGCCGCACCCGCCCGCGCGACCGACCTGTCCGGGCTCCCGCCCGCGTTCATCGACGTGGGCTCCGCGGAGACCTTCCGCGACGAGGACGTCGACTACGCCAGCCGCCTGTGGCGCGCCGGGGGACGGGCCGAACTGCACGTCTGGCCCGGCGCGTTCCACGGTTTCAGCGGTATGGCCCCGCACGCCGCCGTCTCCCGCGACGCGCGGGCGGCGCGGCTGGTGTGGCTGCGCAGACTCCTGGCGACGTAAAGACCGCTTCTCGGGTCCGGGCGGTCAGGGTCACCTCGATTTTTCGACCAGCTGGGCGGCTTGAAGGCAGCTTTCGATGTAGGTCCGGGCGGCGGCGGGCGTGACGGTTTCGGTTTTTTTTGCATGGCCTTGTTGCGCAGCAGGCGCAGCTGATCGAGGAGCCCGGCCGTAATGGGTGGCAGGACGCCCTTTCGGCACGCTCTGCAACGCGTTCCACGCCGTCATGATGGCGCCGACGGGGGATGCGTCGACCAAGGCCCGGGCGTCCCGGAGCTGTTCACGCCAGGGCGGCGCCGCCGCGTCGACCGTGTCCGGCTGCGCGTACGGGGGAGGAGCCCACGGGCCCCCGGGCGGTGCCCCCTGCGGTGGCTGCGCGGGCTGTGGCTGTCCCGCCGGTGGCGGCGCTTCGTCGCGGGCGGAAGGGCCGAGCCCCTCCTCCACGCGGTCCGGGGTCGGCGCCGCCCCACCCGGGGCGGGGTACCGCGACCAGGGCTGAGGAGCCTGCGCGGGCACCCCCGGGGCGTAGGGCCCCGGTGAGTCGGCGATCGCCACTTCCTCCGCCTGGCTCAGCACTTGCCGTGCCTGCGTCTCGAACTCGATCGCGCCCGCCGGAGTTTCCAGGCGGGTCATCCGCCCGAACGCGTCGCGAATGTGGTTGCGCAGGCCCCAGACCAGGCCCACCGTCACGGCGGGCCAGACCAGCGCCTCGATGTACTTCAAGACGAGTTCGGCGATCTCCATATGTCAGTGCGCTCGCTCGCGTTTCATGTCCTGGGTGCCGATGACGGAGAGGAGTTCCAGTTGTGAGGCGCCTTCGGTGCCGGGCGGGGCGGTGAACCACAGCAGGCGTTGGCAGCCATCCTCGCTGAACAGGGTGTGGCAGTCCAGCTCGATGATCCCCAGGGCGGGATGGACGATGCGTTTGTGGTCGGTCCGCCGGAGGGCGACGTCGTGGGTGGCCCAGAGGGTGGCGAACTCCTCGCTGCGGTGGCGTAGTTCCGCCACCATCCGCTCCACCGTGGTGTCGCGGCCGCGCCGGGCGGCGACGGCCTGGAGGTCGGCGACGAAGGCCCGGGAGTGGTGGGGGTGATCCTCGGCCGGGTAGAGGGCGCGGGCGCCCGGGTCGGTGAACCAGCGGTGGACGAAGCTCGCCTCGGGGCCGCGTACGGCCGGGGGCGGACCGAGGAGCGCGGCGGCCAGCGGGTTCTGGACGAGGGTTTCGTGGAGGTCGGTGATGACCCGCGCGGGGGTGGTGGTGAGCCGGTCCAGCAGCCCGAGCAGGGCGGGCTGGACGTGCGCGGCCGGTCCGTGGGCCGCGGGGGGTACGCGGCGGTCGGCGAGGTGGAACAAGTGGTCGCGCGCGTCGCCGTTCAAGCGCAGCGCGCGGGCGAGGGCGGCCAGCACCTGGGTCGAGGGCTGGGCGCCGCGTCCGCGTTCCAGCTCCGTGTAGTAGTCCGCGGAGAGCCCGGCCAGTTGGGCGACCTCCTCGCGCCGCAGACCGGGCACCCGGCGCCGCGGACCGGCGGTCAGCCCGACGTCGGCCGGGCGGATCCGGTCGCGCCGGGATTTGAGGAATGCGGCGAGCTGCGCGTGGTTCACGCCGCTCATCGTCGCGTGCGCCGGGGTGCGGAGCCAGGGGACGGCAACCCCTGGGTGGGCACAGCCCTGGCTGGCGCGGGGACACCGGCCCAGGGTGGGACCGTCCCGCCGTCCCCCGTGTCCTCCGTGTCCTCCGTCGGAAAGAGAACCGCCATGCCTTTCGCGAACTTCAAGGTCCCCGCCGGAACCCTCGACGCACAGCAGAAGGAGAAGATCATTACGCGCACGACCGAGCTGTACGCCGAGATCTACGGCGAACGGGCCCGCGCCAACACCCTGGTCGTGGTCGAGGAAGTCGCCGACGGCGGCTGGGGCATCGGCGGCGACGTGCTGACCCTGGCCCAGCTCCAGCAGACCCCCGAGGGCTGATCATCGAGGGCTGATCATCGGCGGGCCGTCGCGGCCTGCATCGCCCGCTTGGCGACCGACGTCGCCGCCCCGCCCTCGCTCCCGCCGGAACCCGACTCTCCTTCCACGACCACGGTGATGGCCACCTGCCGACCGCCCGAGCCGGGCTGGGCGTAGGCGGTGCACCAGTCGATCCGGTCGCTGCCGCTTTGCGCGAGGGCGGTCGTAGCGCCGACGTCCGCGCCGCCGATGCGGGCGGCGGTGCTCGTGCCGCCCGTCACCGCGGCGGTCATCGCCCCGCGCAGCTCGGCGGCCGTGCGCTGGCTGACGACCCGCTTCGTGTCGGGCAGGTAGGGGCGCTGCACATTGCCCGCGGAGCCCGTCACCTTGGACACCATGTGGGGTGGGGCGAGCTTTCCGTCGTTCGCCAGCACGGCGGACACCATCGCCATCTGGAACGGGGTCGCCGTCACCTCGAAGCCTCCGACGCCGGACAGCGCGGTCTCCGCCTGGGTGGGTTCGCTCGGGAAGACGCTCGTGCCCACGCGGATGGGCATCTCTGTGTCGTCATCGTTGAAGCCGAACTTGTCCGCCATTTTCTTCACCTTCGCCCAGCCGAGGTCGACGGCCGCTTTCGCGAAGACGTTGTCGCAGGAGTAGCGGAGGGCGACGCGCAGGCTGGCGTTCTTGCAAGAGCCCGGGGCGCTCTTGTTGCTCACCGAGGTGGTGGTGCCGGGGAGAGTGTAGGGATTGGGGCTGGCGGTCGCCTCGTCGACCGTTGCGTACAGCCCCTCTTCGAGCGCCGCCGCTGCCACCACCAGCTCGAACGTCGACCCGGGGGGATATGCCTCCCGGGTCGCGCGGTTGAGCATGGGGTCGTTCTTCTTGTCCCCGGTCAGCTTCTGCCACGCCTTCCCGTCGGCCGAGGTGCTTCCGCTGAAGGTGGCGGGGTCGTACGAGGGGGTGCTGACCAGCGCCAGGATGTCGCCGTTCGACGGATCGATCGCGATGGCCGCGCCCTTGGCGTCCCCCAGGGCTTCGTACGCCGCCTTCTGCACCGCCGGGTCGATCGTGGTGATGACCTTGCTGCTCCCGTTGTCCAGGGCAGTGCGATAGATCGATTCGAGACCGGTGGCGCCGAAGGCGCGGGACCTGTACCCGGTGACCGGGGCGTACAGCTTGCCGTCGGCGTACGTACGCACCGACTTCGTCGAGCCGGTGACGGGTTTCCCGGCTACGACGATGTCGCCCAGGGACGTGTCGCTGGGCGGCACGCTGGGGCCGGTCGCGTTGCCGCTCCCCTTGGCCTCGGCGTTGCCCTTGTCGCCGTCCCCGCCGAGCTGGGTGACGGCGAAGAAGGTCCCGCCGATGACCACCAGCGCGGCCGCCGCCGCCCCGACCACCTGCCCGCGGGACGGCTTCCGGTCCCGGTGGGGTGGCGCGGCGGCCTCCGGCCGGTGGGTGGGAATGGGCGGTACCAGTACCGGTGCCGGTGCCGGCACCGGTGCGGCGACCGCCGCTGCGACCGCTCGGTTGCGGGCGAGGGCGATCAGCCCTCCCGTATTGCGGTTGCGCTGCTGCGGCAGGGGCCGCGACTTGGCGGCCAGGGTGCGGTGCAGATGCCGGTAGAGGATGTTCATGTCGATCAGGTCGGGCGCCCCCGGGATGCCCTCGCCCAGCGCGGTGATCAACTCGCCCGTGAACGCGGTGTACGTCTCCCCCGGCGGGGAGAGCGCCGCGCGGGTCTCGGCGGAGGCGGTGAGCAGGCAGGTCCCCTCCACCGCCGCCCGGTCCGCGATCTCATCGCTCGCGCTCATCCGGCCGATCAGCGCCCGTCCGCTGTAGCAGCAGTCCAGGACCACCACGGTGCGCCGCACCCCGGCCGCCGGATCCAGCACCGCGCGGCGCAGATACTCGTAGCGCAGCGCGGTGTACTCGCGGTCGTGGACCGAGTCGGGCAGCGCGAGATACAGCTCGTCGGTGTGCGGGTCGATCAGACCGTGGCCGCCGTAGTAGACGAACAGCGTGTCCGTGGCCCGCGCGGCGGCCTCCTTCACGGTGTCCAGCACCTGCTGGGCGCTGCTCGGCTGAGCGAGCACGGTGCACCGTTCTGGCGGCAGGCCCCACACCGCCGGGTCGGTCAACACCCCGCGCAGGCCGTCCAGATTACGGGCGACGGCGGGCAGGTCGGGCAGCGTGCCGTAGGCGTGCGCGCCCACGAGCACCGCTTCCGAACGGGCCGGGTCAGGAAGTGTGGCCACCGGTTACTCCGACCCCCCGCGCTCCGCGTCCCCCGCGCCGGCGTGCGTGCCGCCGCCGTCCTGCGTTCCGTCGTCACATGTCAGTTGGATCTCCACCGGCATGGCCCCCCTCGCCCGCCTCAACTCCCCCGTGCACACCCCATGGTAGAGAGGTCAGGGCGCTTCCGGGGTGTGAGGGGCGGGCGGGGTAAGTGGGCGGCGCGGTGGGGGAGTTCGGGCCGTCGCACACCACCGTGCGCCCGTGACGTGGTCTTGGTCTCCGTCAGGGGATGCGGGAGATTCTTCCGGGCGGTCAATTTCAGACGCTCGCGCATCTTTCACTCAGGAGGGGAACATGTCGCCCATTCGCACCTTTGTTGCCGCGGTCATCGTCGCCGGTGTCGTCGCGGGAGCCGGTACGGGCGCCGCGCTGGCCGCGCCGGCGGCCAGTCACTTCGATGGCGGGAGCTTCGAGACGCCCAGGGTGGCGGCCAATACGTTCGTGAACGTCGGGACGGGAGGGTCGATCGGGCCGTGGAAGGTCACCGGGGGGAACGTCGACCACATCGGGGACGGGTTCTGGCAGGCCGCCGAGGGCGACCAGTCCGTCGACCTCAACGGTGAGAACGCGGGCACGGTGAGCCAGAACTTCACCACGGTGCCGGGGAAGCGGTACACGGTGACGTACTCCCTCGCCGGTAACCCCGGGGTCGGCGGCCCGGCGCTGAAGACCGGCAAGGTTCTGGTGGACGGCCAGGACTTCCAGAACTTCAGCTTCGACACCACCGGCAAGACGATGGCGAACATGGGTTACGTAACCCGTGAGGTGAGCTTCGTGGCCACCGGCGCCACCACGACCCTGAGTTTCGCCAGCACCATGTCCGGTGCCTGGGGTCCGGTCATCGACGACGTCACGGTCCGCCACTGCGAGCCGTGTCCCTCCTGCGACTGATCGCTGCCTGACCGTGTACGAACGCCCCGGCGCCCTGCGCGCGCCGGGGCGTTCGGGCTGTTTCTGGGCGCGGGGAAAATACCGGTACCGGCGCGGATGCCCATGAGAAGATCCGTCGCATCGTGGCGGGGTGGGCTCGGCCGTGGAGGGCGATGATGTACGCGATATCCCTGGGGGACGACGGCGCGGAGCTGCGCCCGCTCGAACCGTGGCAGGCCGAGGAGTTCCTCGCCCATATGGAGCGGGGACGGGAGCTCATCGGGCAGCACGTCGGCCTCGCGGACGTCGTCACGGACCTGGAGTCGAGCCGGGCGTTCCTCCAGTCGTACGCGCAGAAGGCCGCGACCGACACCGGCCGCATCTACGGCATCTGGACGGACGGCAAGCTGGTCGGCGGAGTCCTCTTCCGGACGATGGACATCGCGCAGGCCACCGCCGAGGCGGGCTGCTGGCTGGAGCCGTCGGCGGTGGGCCGGGGCCTGGTGACCAGGGCCTCGCGCGTGATCATCGACTGGGCCGTCGAGGAGCGGGGCATCCACCGCGTGGAGTGGCACGTCTCGGCGGCGAACGCGCCCAGCATCGCGGTGGCCCGGCGGCTGGGGATGACGAAGGACGGCGTACTGCGGGAGAGCTATCTGTACCGGGGGAAGCGGCGCGACATGGAGATCTGGTCGGTCCTCGCCCCCGAGTGGCGAACGTCGTCGTAAGGGCGTCCTTGTCGCCCTGGCGTTCGCCGCCACCACCAACACCGCCCCCGAGCCCCGGTGCCTCCGCGCGCCGGGGCCCGATCTGTACCCGGGGAAGGGGAGGCTCGACCTTCGTCGAGGTGGGAAGACCCGTCTGTGGGCGGGCGTCGGGGCGGCCGGAAATCCGTACGGTTCATATCGCTGTCATGTCGTGGGCGGGTGGGTTCGGGAAGGCCCCGCTCTCCCGAACCGGAGGAAGGTATGAATCCGATGTCCGATCCGAACGCCGGGATCCTGGAAGAAATCAGCGACCAGCAGCTCGACGAATTCAGCGCCGGCACCTTCGGAGGCGCCGAATACGTCGTGAGCTTTGTCATGGGGAACCTGGGTAACTTCTGCACCGCGACGCTGGAGTGCCAGAAGAACTGCGTGTGATGTCGCGTCGGCGCCGGGGCTCGTTCCTCGGCGCCCCCATCTCCTCGCCCTCCTCGCCGAATCGGAATCCATGAAGAGCACCCTTGAATCAGAGGACATGTCCGCCGTGCTCAGGACGTACTTTCCGGAGGTCACGTCGTCGGAGCTCCGCGAGCGGATCCGGGGAAGGATTCTTCATGCGGTGACCGCCGGTGACATGGCCGGTGATGTGGGAGAAGGCGGACGAGAAGAAGAGCGGTGCGAGGCCGGGCAGCCGGGGCCCTACGAGCCGTCTCTCGACGCCGACGGCCGACTCCGGGACTACTTCCGCCATTTCGTGAAGCCCTGGGCCGACTGGATCCGGGAAAGCGTCCGTTCCTCGCCCGTGGTGGACTCCGCGAACACGATCGCGGATGACTTCCTGCGCGCTCAGACCGTCACTGTGGCCGAGTTGATGATACGGACCATGGTGGGGGAGCTGTATGCGCGCAGATCCCGGGGACTGCTGGACGGGCAGACCCCGGAAGAGCGTTACGAAAGCTTCCGGCAATGGACCAACAGCGAGGCGGGGCACCGAGAGCTGACGGACAGATATCCGCTTCTGTTCCGTACCGTGAGCCGCCGGACCGAGGAGTCCGCGCGGTATCTGCTGACGGTTGTGCGGGAAGTGGAATACGGTGCCTGGGAATTGCCCGCTCCCCTTCCTGTGGGGGAGATCAAGGTATCGGCGATCGAACTGGGCGAGGGCGACACCCACAACGGCGGCAAGTCGGTGGCGCGCGTGGTGTTCACCGATGGCAGCCGGGTGATCTACAAGCCGCGTTCCATGGCCTCGGAGGCCGGCTTCAACGCCTTCGTCGCCTGGATGAACGGCGAACTCGGCCTGGGGCTGCGCACGGTCGCGACGCTTCCGGTCCGCCACGGGGGCTTCGCCGAGTTCATCCCCACCCAGGAACACACCGGCGGCGCGGAGAACTACTTCGCCCAGGTCGGATCCCTCGCGGGCATCCTGTTCCTGCTCAAGGCGACCGACATCCACTTCGAGAACATGGTGACCTGCGCCGACGGACCGGTCGTCGTGGATGCCGAGACACTGTTCACACCGACCCCACGAACCCGGGAGACGGGCGGGGACGGTGCCGCGCCGAGTCCCGCGCCGGGCCTCGCGACCCGCGTCCTCCGGGAGTCGGTCGTGGGGACGGGACTCCTGCCCATGGTCATCAGGGCCCGGGGCTCCGGGCGCGGGATGGACGTCGGAGCCATCGGCTACGACGCCGGCCAGCGCCTCCCGTACAAGGTGCTCGAACTACGGAACCGCGGCCGTGACGACATGTACGTCGCGATGGCGGCCAAGGAGATGACCCGGGCCAACGGAAACGTGGCGGTACAGCGGGCCACCGGCCCGGACGTACGAGTGCGACGAGACCTGATCAAGGCGGAGTTCCGCAGGGTCCTGGAACACGCCGCCGCCCACCCCCACCGGGTCATGGACGCGGTCGAACGCTTTCTCGGCGACGCGCAGTTCCGCTTCGTCAGCAGCCCGACCCTCTTCTACGGCCAGTTGCTGCGGATGGCGACGCATCCGGATGCGATCACCAGCCCGCTGGTCCGGGCCGCGGTGCTCCACCGCGTGGCGCTGCGCACCACCGACGTGCCCGGGGTCGTCGAGGAAGAGGTGCGCCAGTTGGCGGCGGGAGACGTGCCGTACTTCAGCTATACGGCACGCTCGCGCGCGCTCACCGCGCAGGGCCGCACGGTGTGCGCGGACGCGCTGGAGGAAGCGCCGCTGGACTCCGTACGGGACAGGATCCTCCGGCTGGACACGACGGTGATCGAGCGGGAACTCGATCTGATCGACTTTTCCTTCGTCGACAAGCTGCCGACCGAGCCCGAACAGACCGGGTTCAAGCCCCGGGCGGGCGGCGCGCGGAACGCCGTCGGTGAATCGCGGTACCTGGCGGAGGCCGAGCGGATCGGCGACCGTCTGGTCGCCACCCAGATCGGCGGCGCGGACCCGCTTCAGCCCGCGACGTGGATCGCCCCGCAGGTCACCACGGACTCGCAGAGCCAGTGGACTCCGGGACCGCTGGGCTACGACCTCTACGGCGGCAGCCCGGGCCCGGCCCTCGTCCTGGCCGCGCTGGCGCACGAGACCGGGCGCCGCGACTACGCCGACGCCGCCCGTCGGGTCCTGGATCCCATCGAGCGGCAGTTGCGCGGCGACCACCTCGACGACGCCGCGATCTCCGTGGGCGGGATGACGGGCATGGCGGGGACCGTGTACGCCATCGCCGTCGGCCGCGAGCTGCTGGGGGACCGGGACGGTACGCGGCTGAGCGACCTGGCCGGGAAAATCGCCCGGCGGTGCGGACCCGACGCCCTCCCGGACTACGTGAGCGGGATGGCGGGGACGCTGGCGGTCTGCATGGCACTGTACGGGCGGGCGGAGTCCGCCGACGAGAAGCGGGCCGTCGAGGAGTCGGTGCGCACGGTCGCGGCGGCGGAAGTGGCGGTGCTGGGCGGAACGGACCGGGCGGACGCCAGGGTCACAGGGCACACCGGACTCGCCCACGGAGCCATGGGGATCGGCCCTGTGCTCATCCAGTACGGAACGGTCTTCGACGACCCCGCGGCCCGCCGGCTCGGCGTGCGGATCACCGGGGCCGTCGTGGACGCGTACGACGAGCGGGACGGCGACTGGCCGCGTGAGTGGGGCGGCGACAGGCGCTCCTACGGCTGGTGCCACGGCGCCCCGGGGCTGCTGCAGGGCGGCCTCCTGGCCGTCTCGCACGCACCGTCCGCGGTGCCGGTGGGTGCGCTGGCCCGGTGCGCGGAGCTGACGCTCGACCGGGGCTTCGGCAACAACCCGACGTACTGCCACGGCGATCTGGCCAGCGCGGACATCCTCGCCGAGGCCGAGCGCCAGCTTCCGGGACTGGTCGGGGACGTCGCCGAGGACATCTACCCGCGCTTGTTCGCCGAGGTCGTCGAGCAGTACGAAAAGCGGGCCGACAACAAATACGCGTACAGCAACAGCCTCCTGGTCGGCCAAGCCGGCCTGGCCTGGTCCATTCTGCGCCATTTGGATCCCGTGAGCTATCCCTCGGTGCTGTGGCTGGAATAGTGCCCGGCGCCCACGATCGGGCTTCCGCGAGTACGGGGGCCTTGTCCGAAAATGAGAAAGAGAAGGGCAAGAGAATGGAGAACATCGCCACGGACCTGGCCACCGGGTTCGTCTCCGAGGACGAGTTGGTGGAGCTGTCCGACGCGCCGGGCGACCTGGCCGTGGGCACCACGCCGGCGACGCCGACCATCGGCTACATGACCGGCGCCCTCGCCGGCGTCACCGCCATCAGCTCCTCGCTGCAGGGAGGCTGCCCGACCTCCGGCTGCACCAGCAAGTGCATATGAACCGCGGCTGACCAGGTGCCCCGGGGACATACGCCGGGGCACCTGTCCGGTCTCATATCCCCTGCGCCGTTCACGAGCGCTTGACGAAGGCAAATAAGGTGGAACTGAGCGACGAATTCCTCGAAGCGCTGGTGAAGCGGACGACCGACGAACTCCCAGGGCATTTCGGCGGCTTCTACGCGCCGTTCCTCGATGAATGCGCGCGCCACATCGCCGAATGGCGGATGCCCGGGGACGGTGAATGGGCGGACATCGTGGATCTGCCCGGCGTCGCCGAGTCGCTGCTGCGCTCGACCCTGACCCGCTGTGCCGACATCGGGGCACGGACGCTCATCACGGTCCTTCGCGGCGGCGCCCTCCGTACGGAGAACGCGCCGAGCGGATACGAGGAGTTCCACGCCTGGGCCGCGAGCACACGCGGGCGGGACGCGATTCTCGGCCACTTCCCCGAACTGGACCGGCTGCTGCGGCTGGTCGCCGTCCGCGCCGCGCGGTCCGCCGGAGAGGTGCTGCACGCGGCGTGCCGGGAACGGGAGCCGCTGGCCGCCATGTTCGGGACCGGTGGCCGGATCACCTCGCTCACCCCGGGCCTCGGGGACGCGCACCGGGGAGGGCGGACGGTCACCCTGCTGCGCTGGGAGAACGGCGCGCGTGCCGTGTACAAGCCACAGCAGGACGACTGCGGCCGCCTGCTGCGCCTGCTGCGTCCGCTGCTCGACGAGGACGGCTCCTTCTTCGGCCCGCTGTATCCGAGGACCCTCGCGCACGAGAGCCATCTGTGGCAGGAGTACATCGAGCACACGTCGCTTCCGGGTCCCGAGGGGGCGGCGATCTACTTCCGGCGCTTCGGGCGGGTCGCCGCGCTGCTGAGCATGATGGGGGCCTCCGATCTGCACCACGAGAACGTCATGGCCCTGGCCGAAGGGCCGGTGCTGATCGACACCGAGACCCTGGTGTCACTGCCCGGCAGCCCGGACGTCACGCTCGACGGGCAGCCGCCGCTGGCCCGGGAGCTGGAGCGATCGGTTCTCAACACCATGCTCTTCCCCACCCGCTTCATGGGGGCCACCCTCGACGTGGATCTCTCCGGCGTCGGCTGTGTGCGGCCCGGCGCGTCCCGGAAGATCTGGTCGTTCGGAGTGGTGGACGCGGGGACGGACGACATCCGGTTCGACCGGGTGCCCACCGTCGTCGAACACGGCTCCAACCTGGCCACCGTGGACGGTACGCCGGTGGACCCGCGCCGCTGGAGCGACGAGATCACGGCCGGTTTCGCCGAGGCACGCGAGATGCTGCGGGCCCGCCGCGCGCGGGTCGAGGACGTGATACGGGGCTGTGAGCGGTGGGGTGTGCGGCACGTCGTGCGGCCGACCTTCGTCTACGCCAGGTTCATCGAAGCGTCGACCCATCCGGCGTACCTGGGCAGCGGGCAGGCCAGGGCGGAGCTGTTCGGCAAGCTGCCGAAGACCCAACGGGGCGTCGGCGCCGCATCGGCCGACGCGATCCACGCGGGTGAGGTGGCGGCCCTGCTCGACCACGACGTGCCCTTCTACCGGGCCGGCTCCGACTCCCCACTGTTGCGCGGCGACTGCGCCGAGGAGGTCGGCCACATCGCCGGGCGTACGCCACGGGAGTGCGCGCTGAGCGCCGTCGAGGCGTTCTTCAGCAGGCCGCCGGGGCGCGACCTGACCTACATCCGCTACGCGCTGGCCAGTTCCGTGGACGACGTCTGGGACGCCCGGGACACCATCGAGCACCCGGACCGGTACCCGGACCTGACGGACACGGACGGCTGGCGGGCGGAGCTGGACGATCTGGTGGTGGGCCGGGAGACGGCGCAGCCGTCGTGGCTGGCGCCCCGGCTGGAGGGCGCCGGTCTCCGCCTCGGCGGTGTGAACGCCGTCCTCTACGACGGGGGCGGTCTGCTGCTCCAGCTCGCACGGACGGGCACGGCACGGCAGGAAACGAACGTGGTGGCGGCGTGCGTGGCGGCGACGGCGCGGGAGCCGGCGGTGGATGTGACGGTTCCGCTGTCGGTGTCCCCGTTCACCGGCCCCCTGTCGGAACGGGTCACGCACTGGGAGATCCGGCGGCGTCTCGCCGGGGACCGCCCCACCGACGACGAGCCCTTCGCGGCCGTACCGGTCGGCACGCCCACCCACGCCCTCGACGTCGACAGCCTCACGGCGGCCGACTTCGACTACCTCAACGGTTACGGCGGCTACCTGGTCTACCTCGCCGAGTACCTGGAGCACGGCGCCCCCGAGCTGACCGGCGTGGCCCCCGAGAAGCTGCTGCGACGGCTGGTCGAGTTGGACGGCAGCCCGGAGGAGCACACCGGTGAACTGGGGCTCGCACACGGGAGGTTCGGCCGTATCGCGGCGATGAGCGCGCTGGTGGGCAAGGGCATGGACGGCGACAGCGGGGCCCGGGACCATCTGGAGCGGTTCGCGACCGGCTATCTGCGCCACCGGTGGCGGGACGAGAGCCTGAGGGACCGGGGGTCCGCGGGCGGCTGGTGCAAGGGGTACGCGGGCGTGGCGTACGCCCTGGTCAAGGTGCTGGGCGCCATCGGCCGCGGTCCGGAGGAGGTCCGGGAAGCGGTGGCCCCGGAAGTCGAGTGGACGCTGACCGCGGATCTGGGCACCGACATCAGCCTCTGCCACGGGGTGGCGGGCCGGATCGCCATGCTGTGCTGGATCGGGGACCGGCTCGACTGGCCCGAACTACGGGTCGCCGCCGCCCGACTCCGCGCGAGGTTCCTCGACCGGTACGGGGAGGGCGGCTGGTCGTGCGGGATCGGCTCCGAACCGCGACTGCCGTCCTACTTCCTCGGCCTGTCCGGCTGGCACCACGCACAGGCGATGCCGGAGGACCCCGGGGTCGCGCTGCCGCTGTGTCTGGGAGGCCGCTGATGGGGGTCCGCCGGGTCAAGGAGGTCCAGCAATTCGGGCAGGCGGAGTGCGGGCTGTGCTGCATCGCGATGGTGCTCTCCGCGTACGGTTCGCGGAACTCGGTCACCCGGCTGCGGCATGAGCACGAGGTGGGCCGCGACGGGCTCACCATGAGGGAGATCGCCGGCATCCTCCGGCGGAACGACTTCCAGGTCAAGGTGTTCCGGGCCGGGGTGAAGCGGCTCGGCCAGTTGACGTTCCCGCTCATCGCCTACTGGGACGACAGCCATGTGGTGGTCCTCGAAGAGGTGACGGACCGCCATATCACCGTGGTCGACCCGTCATCCGGGCGTCAGAAGTACCCGATCGAAGAGTTCGAGGAGCACTACTCGGGAATGGTGCTGGAGCCGGTCCCGTCGCCGGACTACCGGCCCGTCCGCCATACCGAGCCGAGCGTGTGGCGGGATTTCCTCAGGGCGCTGCGCGGATCCGCCAAGCCGCTGATCCAGGCCGGTGTGATGTCGCTGCTGCTCTACGGCTTCACGGTGCTGCTCCCGATCGCCACCCAGCACGGTGTCAACAAGTACGTGGAGTACTACGACAGGCTCTCGCCCGGGCTGCTGATAGCGCTGTTCGCCGTGCCGATGGCCGCCTTCTTCGTCATCTCGCTCATACGGAGCCTGTGCCTGGCCGTGGTGATCCGCGGCCTCGGCGAGATCATGATGGGCCGGACGTTCAGAAGGCTGCTGGAGCTGCCGTACAAGTACTTCGCCAATCGGACGCAGGGCGAACTCATCTACCGGCTCTCCAGCATCGCGGCCGTCCGCGACATGATCTCCAGCCAGGTGTCGGTGGTGCTGCTGGACGTCGGCAGCATCCTCTTCACTTTCGGATACCTCTTTCACCGTTCCCTGACGCTGGGAGCCGCGGCAGGCGCCGTCTTCCTGGCCATGGTGGGGATCGCCGCCGTCTCCTACCGGCCGATCCGGCAGGTCACGGGCCGTGAGATCAGCGAGACCGCCGCCTCCACCTCCCTGCAGATGGAGGCGCTGTCATCGATCGAGACCCTGAAGGTCTCGGGGATGACGGGCAGCTTCTTCGAGACCTGGAAGAAGGTCTACGCCGGGGCGATGGCGCATACGCAGCGGCGGATCGTCCTCCAGGGCGTCACCACCGGCGGCTACTCGATGTTCCAGGTGTTCGGGCCGCTCCTGGTGATGGCGGTCGGGCTGTGGCTGGTGATGGAGGGGCGTCTCGACCTGGGGTCGGCGGTGGCCGCGCAGACGATGGCCGCCACGGTCCTGGGCATGGTGATGTCGCTCTCCAGCGCCTTCACCCAACTCATCACCGCGAACGCCCAGGTGTCCCGGGTCGGCGACATCCTCCACCACCCCATGCCGCCCGCGGCGTTCGGGGACCGCGAGGCGGACCTGCGGGGCGGGATCTCGCTGCGCGAGGTGTCCTTCACCTATCCGGGGGCCGCGTCCCCGGCGCTGGAGGACATCACGTTCGACGTGCGGCCCGGACAGCGGGTGGCGATCGTGGGGGCCAGCGGGTCCGGGAAGAGCACCCTGGGCAAGCTGCTCATGGGGCTCTACCCGGTCGGGTCGGGCACCATCACCTACGATGGTCTGCGGATCGGGGAGATCAGCGCGGACTCGTTCTACGGCGGCGCCGCCTACGTGCCGCAGGACATCGTGCTCAGCAACCGCGGCATCGCTCAGAACATCGCATTCGGTATCGACGGCTGCCCGATGTCCGATGTAGTGGCGGCTGCCCGCCAGGCCCAGGTCCACGACGACATCGCGGCGATGCCACTGGGCTACCACACCCAGGTCAAGGAAATGGGCGGCAGCCTGTCCGGCGGCCAGCGCCAGCGCATCGCCCTGGCCCGGGCGCTGGCGAGGAAGCCGCGGATCCTGGTGCTCGACGAGGCGACCAGCGCGCTGGACACCGTGACCGAATCGAAGATCGCGAACGCGCTCGAGGATCTGCGCTGCACCCGGGTCGTCATCGCCCACCGGCTGTCGACGATCGTGAACGCCGACCTCGTCGTCGTCTTGGAGCGTGGCAGGGTCGTGCAGACGGGGCGGCACGAGGAGCTGACGGATGCCCCTGGCCCCTACCGTGAGCTGATCCAGTCTCAGGTGACCCTTGAGGCAACCGGATAGTTCAGACAGGGGCCGCGGCTCGTCAGGCGGTTCTGGGTACCAGCGCCCGCGCATGCGCCGTGAGCTGGCTGCGGTCCCGGCACCCCGTCTTGTGGAGGATGTTGGACACGTGGAACTTCACGGTGCTCTCCGCGACGTGCAAAGTGGCCGCGATCTCGCCGTTGTTGAGCCCGGAGGTCACCAGCGCCACCACTTCCCGTTCCCGCGCGGTGAGCCGTGCGGGGTATGGGGTCGCGGCCACCGCGCGATGTGCGGGAGAGTCGGCGGGGGATGGGGGCCGCAGGAGCGAGCGCACCAGGGTGGGAGAGATCCAGCCATGTCCCGAGGCGATCTCGTGGACGGCGTTGAGGAAGGAGCCGTCGAGGTCGTCGCGGTCCACGATGGCGCGCACGTCGACCGTTCCGGGGACGAGGTCCAGCGCGACCGTCTCCGACGTCACGGCCAGGGTGGGGACCCGGTCCCGGATGTCCCGCAGTCGGTCGATGTCGATGACCAGGACATCGCATTCGGGAACGGCCCCGCCGTCCTCCTGGAGGACGGGACGCCAGCCCGCCTCGCCGAACAGCCGCCGCAGCCTCCGCTGGAAGGGTGTGCGCCGCGTGGCGACCCCTATGACGATGCTGAGTTCGCTATGAAACGTCACGCCTTGCTCCCCCGCTGCGGTCCGCACCGGCTGCGTGCGCCGTCCGGCCCGGACCGCAGGCGTATGGCTTGAAACATGTCCGGCGCAACACTCTGTCACGGGATTCCGCCCCGGGGAGCGCGCGACCCATTCGAAGGTCGAGGGCATCGATAAGTGTTCCTCTATCGCCGCGCGCTCCCGGCACGGAGCCGAAACGCACACTGGGGCCTCCCGGACGAACCAGGAGACCCCAGGTCAGTGGCGTAAAAGCCAAAGTGCGCCGCCAGGGACTCGAACCCCGGACCCGCTGATTAAGAGTCAGCTGCTCTAACCAACTGAGCTAGCGGCGCCTGCTGACGAAGGAATCTTACCGGACCTCGTGGGGTGGTCCGGACCAGGCTCCATCCTGCCCTTGTCATTGGTATGGACATGACCAAACGAGCCTGGCTACGCTCGACTTGGTCTAGACCGCATCGCACGGCTCGCAGAAGCACCCCCACGTCTTCAGGAGCGAAGCATGCGCAAGAAGATCCGCGCCGCCGTGGTCGGCATCGGGCTCGCGGCGGTCACCGTTCTCGCGACGGGTGGCGAGGCCACCAGTCACGGCTACACCGACTCACCGCTCAGCAGGCAGAAGCTGTGCGCCAACGGGACCGTCGCCAACTGTGGCGAGATCCAGTACGAGCCGCAGAGCGTGGAAGGGCCCAAGGGGTTCCCGTCGGGCGGACCCGCGGACGGGACGATCTGTGCGGGCGGCAACAGCCGGTTCGCCCAGCTCGACGATCCGCGCGGCGGGTCGTGGCCCGCGACCAAGCTGACCGCCGGGCGCAGTTACACCTTCAACTGGCGGTTCACGGCCTCGCACGCGACCACGGACTTCAAGTACTACATCACCAAGAACGGCTGGAATCCGAGCAGCAAGGTGACTCGCTCGAGCCTCCAGTCCCAGCCCTTCCTGACCGTGCCGTACAACAACCAGCGGCCGCCGTCCACGCTCTCCCACTCGGGGACGATCCCGAGCGGGATGACCGGGCGGCATGTGATCCTCGCCGTCTGGACCATCGCGGACACCGGGAACGCGTTCTACGCGTGCTCGGATGTCCAGTTCTGACCGTGCCGCGTCCGGCGTGAAAAGGCCGTCCGGCCATGAGGCCGGGCGGCCACCCGTCGGCTTACCGGGCATCTTGTGTGAAGGCCCTCGGTCTTCGGGTCGGAGGTGAAACGAACCTCGGGGCTTCTCTGGCCTGTAGGCCAGAGCGGACGTTGTCGCTGCTCGATGTATTGGCGGGTGATCGCCCGCGGCGTGCCTCCGCAGGCGGCAAAGTGAGGTGTCCGTGCATGACGGCGCGGGGTAGTGGGCTAGGAGGTGCACGTGGTCGCGTTCGCCGTTGAACTCCCTCAGGTCCGCCTCGAAGCCCTGGCACACGTTCCGCATGACCTTTTCGCAGCGTGTCAGTATCTCATCGGTGAACACGGTCCTGTTCGTGCAGCTCCGTTACAACTACCGGGTGTACCCGGACGCCTCGCAGCGCCGCGCACTGGCGCGGGCGTTCGGGTGTGCGCGGGTGGTGTGGAACGACTGCCTGCGTGACCGAGAGGAAGCACATGCGGCGGGGCTGCCGTTTGTGACGTCCGCCGAGCTGTCCCGGCGTCGCATCACCCAGGCCAAGCGCACCACAGAGCGTGCCTGGCTGTCCGAGGTGTCGGCGGTCGTACTCCAGCAGTCCCTGCGCGACCTGGACGCCGCCTACAAGAACTTCTTCGACTCCCTCAAGGGCACACGCAAGGGGTGCAAGGTCGCCCCGCCCCGCTACAAGTCGAAGAAGGACACCCGGCAGTCCATCCGCCTGAACACAAACGCCTTCGCAATCCGCACCAACGGCACGGTATATGTGGCCAAGATCGGCAGCATCAAGGTCACTTGGTCCAGGCCACTGCCTGTCGCACCCACATCCCTGACCGTCACCAAGGACTGTTCCGGCCGGTACTTCATAAGCTTCGTCGTGGACACCGAACCGGATATCCTCCCCGAGCTGGACGCCGAAGTCGGAATCGACCTGGGCCTATCCACCTTCGCCGTCCTCTCCGACGGCACCCGCATCCACTCCCCGAAGTTCCTGCGCCGCGCCGAGAAGAAACTCAAACGCCTCCAGCGCGAGCTCAGCCGGAAGGCCCGGGGATCGAAGAACCGGACCAAGGCCCGTATCCGCCTCGCGCGGCAGCATGCCCGGGTGGCCGACCGGCGCCGGGACTGGCACCACAAGGCCTCCACGCAGATCATCCGCGACAACCAAGCGGTGTATGTGGAAGACCTCGCGGTGTCCGCCCTCGCACGGACCCGGCTGGCCAAGTCCGTGCACGACGCCGGATGGTCGGCGTTCGTGAACATGCTGGAGTACAAGGCGGCTCGGTGCGGCCGGTACTTCGGGAAGGTCGGACGCTTCGAGCCGACCTCGCAGATCTGTTCCGTGTGTGGCGTCAAGGACGGCCCCAAGCCCCTGCACGTCCGGGAATGGACGTGCAGGGAATGCGGGACCGTCCACGACCGTGATGACAACGCTTCCCGGAACACCCTGGCCGCCGGACGGGCGGACAGGTTAAACGCCTCGCGGAGCGCAGGTAAGACCAGGACGAAAGTCCCGGCGCAGCGCGTTGAAGCAGGAAGCCACCCAGACGGTCACACGACCGTGGTAGGAATCCCCGGATCTTAGGCCGGGGAGCACGTCAAGTCACGCGTCGAACGTGCCCGCCTTCGCACCCCGCAGGAAGGCGGCGAGCGTCGCCGGGGCCGTGGTGAGGACCACGCCCGGGTCGTCGCTCTCCCGGATCAGCAGCCGTCCCCCGCTGGCGGCGATCTCCACGCACTGGCCCTCGCCCACGGAGTACGAGGACTTGCGCCAGCGCGGATGGTGCTGGTTCCCGGCGAACGGTGCAGAGGTACATGAGGTGTTCATGTGTGGGGCCCTCTTTCTCATACGAGATCTGCGATAAGGCCCTTCGTCGCATCCGGAGACAGCGCGCTGTCGGCGATGCGGCCGAAGGCGTCGACGAAAACGTTGACGTCGTCGACACCTTCGACGTACGTGGGCCCGCGCAGGTTCTCCTGGGAGACCACATCCGGCATCGGACCGGGGAAGCCCACGAGTGTGAACGCGCCGGCGTCCCCCGGATTGGGCGCCGCGTCGATCGGCATCACCTGGAGCGTCACCGTCGGCCACTCCGCGACGTCCAGCAACCGGCGCAGCTGCTCGGCCATGATGGCCGGGCGGTCGGCGAACCGGCGGCGCAGCGCCGTCTCGTGGATGACGGCCCACAGCCGCAGCGGGGTGTCCGCTCGGGTGAGCACGGCCTGGCGGGCGAGCCGCACCTCGGCGAGGGCGGACACCTCGGAGGCGCTGCGGGCCCTGGCGTTCGCGGCGATCGTCTCGCGCGCGTACTCCGACGTCTGGAGCAGCCCGGGGATGACCAGCGGGGCGTAGTCGCGGACGGAGTCGGCGTCCGACTCCAGCGATATGTAGTCGGCGTAGGCGGGCGCGACGACGCCGCGGTACGTCTGCCACCAGCCGCGTTTGCCCGCGTCCTTGGCGAGCCCCTCCAGCGCCACCCGGATCTCGCAGTCGGTGACCTCGTACGCCCGCAGCAGGACCTCGACCTCGGTGGTGCGGATGGTCGCGTTGGCGTTCTCGATGCGCGACAGCTTGGGGGCGGTCCAGTGGCGGGCGCCAGGCGAGCCGTTCGCGGTCGCGTTGAGCGCTTCGGCGGCCGCGTCCAGTGTCATCCCCGCTTCGGTGCGCAGCTTCCGCAGAGTTGAACCCAGACGCCTGCGCCGTACGGTGGGCACTGGCTGGTAGGACATGGCGTCAGTCTGTCCTATCGCCGACAGGGGTCACCAGGCGGCATATGCCAGTTGTGAGCTAAAGGGTCGAAACATTGCGACTGACACTCCCGATGAGCCAGGATCGCTCTTGCGACATGGCGGCAGTGCGCTGCGCTTTGGAGGGGCCCCGGACCATATGGCAGACAACACGCAGCGGTACGAATTCCGCCTCCGCGTCCACCCGCAGAAACTCGCCGAGGTGCGCCGCGCCGTCGGCGCCCGGCTGCGCCTGTGGGGACGCGAGGAACTGATCACACCCGCGGCGATGTGCGTCACCGAACTGCTGTCCAACGTCCACAAGCACGCGGCGTCGCCCGAGTGCGTGCTGACGCTCGAAAACCGCCCGTACGGGATATGCGCCGCCGTCTTCGACTCCGAGACCTCACTGCCGGTGGTCAAGGAGCCGGACTTCCTCTCGGAGTGCGGGCGCGGGATGTTCCTGCTCAGCAAGACGGCGCATGAGTGGGGTACGGACCTCCACGACCACGGCAAGACGGTCTGGTTCACGCTGCGTGCCGAAGCGGTGGATCCCTGACCGGCGGGTGCGCGCACCTTCTCCGGGGCGCGACTTCAGCGGATCGATCAGCTTGGGTCCGCAGTGACCCGTGCCCCGTTCGGGGCGGTGGCAGCAACCGGACATCGTTGCTTCCGCTTCGTGGCGGAGCGTCGTCGCATTGCGACTGATCGTGTCCGGATAGCGGTCTCATGGGCTGACGGTTCGTAACTTGCTGACAACACGCACCGCTTGACGCGTGGTCGAGCGCCGTGTCGCGCTCTGACGCGCCGGACTTGGTCTATTCTTTACTTCACGCCCCGCGTTGACGTCGTCGCTGTGCGCGAATTACTGTCATCAGTGATTTCGCACCATGCTGCCTCCGCGTTTTGAGCACGTTGAGGCATGGAATTCCAAGAACCAGGCCGGTATTTGCAGAACTAGGTAACTGTCGCCCTCCAGGGGAAGTCATGGTTGGTCTTGTGACGATGTCCGAGCCTTCTCCTGAGCATGAGACGGACTCCTCGGTTCCCGCCATGACCGGCGACTATGTCGAGCGTGCCCTGCTGGCCGCCCGCGATCTGATCGAGTCCACGGTCACCCGGCACCGGCGGGAGCTGGCCCAGGACTCCTGGGCGGGGAAGGCCCTCGGGCAGGTGCCGCTCGCCGAGGTCGTCGACACGCTCGTGGACGGGGCCGAACGGACCGTGAGCGTCGTCCTGTCGGGCGGCGAGGAGCAGTCGGAGGTCGTCTGCTCGGCGCTCGCCCGGCCCGCCCGGGGTGGCCGCGGGCGCAGGGCGGTGCGGCTGCTGTGTCTGCCGCGGGCGCTGGAGGCGGCCCGGGTGCGGGCGCTGGCGCGCACCGATCCGCGCTGCGAAGTCCGCGTATGTGACGGGGAGTTACCGGAAGCGCTGTTCATCGACGGCCAGATCGTCTACGTCCGGAACGAACCGCCGGACCCGGCGCGGGACGGCGGGCGGCAGGCGTCGCTCGTCGAGGATCCCGCCGCGGTGCAGGCCCTGGAGCTGATGTTCGCGGGGACCTGGGGGAACGCCGTGGCGCTGGAGGACTATCCGCGGCTGGGCGGGCGGCTGTGCCCCACGTCCACGCGGCGCATCCTGGAATGCCTGCGCACGGGCCACACCGATGAGGTGGCGGCGCGCGACATGCAGGTGTCCCTGCGGACCTACCGCCGGTATGTCGCGGAGATCATGCGGGAGCTGGGCGCCGGATCCCGCTTCCAGGCGGGGGTGCGGGCGGTGGAGCTGGGGCTGCTGCCGGACCGCTGACCCGCCTTCACCTATAGCGCCCATGGCCGGAACCCACGACTCATAACCCAAAACCGATAGCGCATGGCACTCGAGACCTTGACCACGTCGCGAGGCAGGAATGACGACATGAAGGATCCCGGTGATCCGGGGGACGTTCTGGAGCGGACGTTACGGGAGGTGCGGGCCCTCATCGAGGCCACCGTCGTCGAACACCGGGCCCGAAGAACGAGAACGGGGCAGTTCACCCAGGTGGGAATGGCGGACGGGGCGTTCCTGGCCGCCGCCGAACAGGTGATCACCAAGGCGCGGGGTCGGGTGGACGCCGTGTTCCCGGAAGCGCCGGGCCGGATGGCGGCGGCGCACGCGGCGCTCACCGCCCTGCTGCTGAACCTGGACGACGACGCGGTGCGGGTGCGG
>NZ_GG657754.1:6549500-6552371 GCF_000158915.1 Streptomyces himastatinicus ATCC 53653
CCGCACCCCGCACAGGTCAGGATCGCCCCGGTGCCCCTGCCCACGGCCGTGATCGCCGACGGGCGGACCGCACTGGTGTGCACGGAGTCCGCGGACGGGCGGCACACCTCGGTCATCGAGGACCAGGTGGTGGTCGGCTCGCTGTACGGCATGTTCCGCTCCATCTGGTCGGGCGCCACCCCCGCCCCGCGCCCGCTCGACTTCGGCAACCGCGCCCGTACGGAGATGGTGCGGCGGGTGCTGGCGCGGCTGCGGGACGGGGTCACCGATGAGGCGGCCGCCCGCGATCTGGCGATTTCCGTGCGTACGTACCGCCGCTATGTCACCGGGATCCTGGAGCTGCTGGACGCCAACTCACGCTTCCAGGCCGGGGCGCGCGCCTCCGAGCTGGGCATTCTCGGGGATCGCTGAGGACATGGCGGGAAGTACGGCCTCGGAATTGTTTCGTTTTCCCATCGACATTGTGAACCGGTGTGCGCTGGGGATAGGTTGCACGCGGGCGTGCCGCGATCTGGCAACCGCCGGTAATACAAGGGGATTTGGGGATGGGTGAGGGGTACGGGAGCGGTACGGCGGCCACTGCGGTTGCGCGTGGTGAGCCGGAACCGGTGACGCCGCGGCGCGAGCCGCATTCTCCCCGGCCGCCGCGGGTGGATAAGACCCGCGAGACCGGCGGCGGGCGTCGCACGGGAGTCATGTTCCGGGGAGTGCTTCCGCCGCTCGTATTCGGGTTGGCACTGCTTCTCGTCTGGGACATCGTCACCCGTACCGGAGCGGTGGCGGAGTTCTACCTTCCGGGGCCGGTGGACTTGGCCCGGTATTTCATCGACCAGGTATTGCACGATTCCCTTGTCGACTACACCTGGGAAACCGTGCGAGAAGCGCTGGCCGGAAGCGGTATGGGAATCGGAGTGGCGCTGCCGCTCGGCTATCTCATCGCCCGCAGCGACCTGGCGGCCGCCGCGCTCCAGCCGTACATCGCCGCGTCGCAGGCCGTGCCCGCGGTGGCGCTGGCCCCGCTGCTCGCGCTGTGGCTCGGCTACGGACTGCTGCCGATCGCGGTGCTGTGCGCGCTCCTCGTCTTCTTCCCCATCCTCGTCAACACCGTGCTGGGGCTGCGCGGCCTGGACCCCGAGGTGCTGGGCGCCGCCCGCGTGGACGGCGTGGGGTGGTGGGGGATGCTCTGGTACATCGAGCTTCCGCTCGCCCTGCCCAGCATCCTCGCCGGGGTGCGCAACGGGCTCACGCTCTCGATCACCGGCGCGGTCGTCGGGGAGTTCGTCATGGGCGGCGACGGCCTGGGGCAGCTGCTGTCGGTGCAGCGCCAGGCGGCCGACACCATCGGCCTGTTCTCCACACTCGTCATGCTCGCCCTGCTCGCCGCCGGTCTGTACGGCGTGGTCCGGCTGGTCGAGCGGCTCGCACAGCGTGACTGACCGGTGAGCGACCGGTCGCATCCGATTCACGAACATCCGATTCACGAACATCCGATTCACGAGTCGATTCGCGAGGAGAAGTACGTGCGTTCTGTGCAGACGACCATGAGGGGTGCCCTCAGACAGCGGGTTCTGGGGGCGGCTCTCGTGTCGGTGGTGGCCGCGGCCACCCTGACCTCATGCGCCGAGGAGCCGAAGGACGCGGAGGGCAAGGGCGGCAAGAACATCACCGTAGGGCTGACCTACACCCCGAACATCCAGTTCTCGCCCTTCTACGTGGCCGCCGAGAAGGGCTACTACAAGGACGCCGGGCTCAAGGTGACGCTGCGTCATCACGGCGCGTCCGAAGACCTTTTCGGGGCCCTGACGTCGGGCAAGGAGGACGTCGTCTACGCGGGCGGCGACGAGATGCTCCAGGCGCGCGCCGCCAAGAATCTGCCCGTCGTGGACATCGCGACGTTCTACCAGAAATACCCCGTGGGCCTGATCGTGCCCAAGGACTCCGACATCAGGAAACCGGCCGACCTCAAGGGCCGTAAGATCGGGACGCCCGGCCCCTTCGGCGAGACGTATTTCGGTCTGCTCGCCCTTCTCAAGGAGGGCGGACTTTCCCCGAAGCAGGCCAAGATCCAGAACATCGGATTCACCCAGCAGGCGGCCCTGACCGGAAACAAGGTCGAGGGCGTGATGGGCTATCTGAACAACGACGCCATTTCCTTCGAGGAGGCCGGCAAGGAGGTCCGGGCGATTACGCTCGACACCGGTGACAAGGGTGATCCGCTGGTCGGGGTCGGTCTGGGCGCCAAGAAAGACGTGCTGGAGAAGCGCGGCGACGACATGAAGAAGTTCGTCGCGGCATCGCTGCGCGGGCTGCGCTACGCGATGGACAACCCGGACGACACCATCAAGCTCAGCGAGAAATACGTACCGGGGCTGCGCGGCGAAAAGCAGAAGAAGAACGCGATGGCGGTCCTCAAGGCCACGATGCCGATGATGAAGACGGAGCAGGGCGAGGTCGGCGTCAACGACCCGCAGACCTGGACCCGGATGGCCGATTTCATGTACGACCAGGGGCTGTTGGAGAAGACGGTCACCCCTGAGGACGCGTACGACAACGGCTATCTGCCGAAGTCCTAGCCGCTTCGGTCGACCGCGGGAGGGACGGCCGCCGCGCGCCGGTGCAGTGCGGCGGCCACCGCGAACGCGGCCCCGGCACCGGCCGCGAGCGCGGTCCAGCTGCCCGTCGCCGAGAGGTGGGCGACCACGAACAGCCCGATCGGCGGCCCGGTCGCCGTGCCCAGGTTCCACGCGAGGGAGGCCAGCGCGCTCGCCCGCCCCACGGCCGTCTCGCCCGACCAGCGCAGCAGCAGCGGATAGAAGGCCGAGGAGTACGTCAGCTCGCCCGCCGCGAGATCACCGCGAACGCCAGCAGCAG
>NZ_GG657754.1:6552661-6561518 GCF_000158915.1 Streptomyces himastatinicus ATCC 53653
CTGGGCGACGATCAGCAGCGTCATGGGGCGGGCGCGGAGGAGGGTGCGATACGTGGCTTCTTCGGCGGCCGTGGCCTGCGCCGGAACGCTCTGCCCCGCGTTGCGGGGGCGTACGTACCAGATCGCCGCGATCAGGGGGAGCGCGGCCAGCGCGTTGGCCAGGTACAGCCAGCGGAGCGTGCCGGTCGGGGTGTGCGCGCCCTGGAGCGCGAGCCCCGCGGCGACCGAACCCGCCCCGATACCGACGTTGTTGACGATGTGCCGGACGGAGAACGCGGTACGGCGGCCGCTCTCCGGAACGGCCGCGTCCACAATGCCCACGATCGACGCGTAGAACAGGCCGAAGCCCACGCCCACGCACGCCCCCGAGGCGAGCACCAGGGAGGTGGTGTCGGCCGGGGCCAGCATCCCGTACCCGGCGGCGAGCGCCGCCGCGCCCAGCACCCCCACCCGGTGCGGCCCGCGCCGGTCGGCCAGCGGGCCGCCGACGAGGGCCGCGGCGAAGCTGGCCACGGCCATCGCGATGAAGTACCCGCCCGCGGCCCGGGCGCCGAGGCCGAGCAGCCCGCTGATGTAGATCGCCGTGAACGGGAAGCACAGGCCGTTGCCGAGGGTGGAGACCAGCAGCGCGCCCATGAGCAGGGTGAAGCGGTGCCCCAGGGGTTCCCGTTTCATGGGGTGAGCGCGGCGCGCATCGCGAGCAGCTTCTCGACCGCCCCCAGGTCGTACGGGGCGGGCAGCGACAGCACGAGGTGCACCGCCCCGGCCTCCGCGAACCCCTCGGCCAGCGGCAGTTGGTCCGGGTTGACCATGACCGTACGGGCCACCTGCCCGGGGTCGCGGCCGACCCGTTCGCACCACTCGTCCAGGGCCCGGTTCAGCTCCCGGAACTCGGCGACCGGGTCGGTGGCGGCCCAGCCGTACCAGTTCCACCAGTCCGCCTCGCGGGCCACCAGCTCCAGGGTGCGGCGTCTGCCCGCGCCCCCGATGAGCAGCGGAAGCGGGCCCGCGGGGCCGGGGTTGAGCTTGGCCAGCCGCTCCTTGACGGCCGCGATGGACGCGGCGAACGCGTCCATGCGCCCGGCCGGGCCGGGGAACGGTATGCCGTACTCGGTGTGCTCGGCCTCGAACCACCCCGCCCCCAGCCCCAGCACCAGCCGCCCCCCGCTGAGCTGGTCCACGGTGCGGGCCATATCGGCGAGGAGGTGCGGATTGCGGAAGGCGGTGCAGGTGACGAGGGGGCCGATGGTGGCGTTCCGGGTCTCGACCGCCATCGCGGACAGCAGCGACCAGCACTCGTAGTGGGTGCCGCCCGGGTCGCCGGTGTGCGGGAGGAAGTGGTCCCAGGTCCAGAGCGAGTCGACGCCGAGGGCGTCGGCCTGCCGCCAGGCGGCGCGGAGTTCCTGGATGCCGGTGTGCTGGGGGTGGAGCTGGACGCCGATGCGCAAGGTGGTCCCTTCGGTTGTCGTTCCCCACCCCGCCCCTGGACCCCGCCCCCGCGGGGTGGGAGTGCGGCGGGGGCTTGCCCCTGCCGGGTGGGCACGGGCGACGGTCCGCGTGTCCGGTGCCGCGTGGATGGGCCGTAGGCCCGGTGCCGCCGGGTGGGGCGTGGGCTACGGGCGTCTGGGGCCCACCGGCCGCGGGGGCTACGGGGTGACGACGACTCGGTAGACCGGGGTCTCCGACGCCTGCTTCAGGGCCTTCTCCACCTCGTCCAGGCCGTACCGCGCCGTCACCAGGCTCTCCAGGCGGGGGGCCAGGGAGCCGCAGCGCAGGAGTTCGGCGGCGGTGCGCCAGTCGTCCGGTTCATGGCTGAAGGAGCCCGTCACGGTGAGCTGGCGGCGGTGTACCTCGTACCCGGGCAGCTCGGCGGGCGGGCCGTCGGGGGCGCCGCCGAAGAGGACGATCGTTCCGCCGTCGGCCACGGCGGCGAGCGCGGCGGCGATGCACTCGGCGCTGGCGATGGTCACGAAGACGACGTCCGCAGCGGGGAGTTGGGCCAGGTCCGAGGGGCGTACGGCGGCGTCGGCGAACCCCGCGACCGCCGTGCGGCGCTCCTCGTCGCGCTCCACCACCGCGACCCCGCGCGCCCCCAGCTCGCGGGCCACGGCCAGGTGGAGGTGGCCCATGTACCCGGCCCCGATGACGGTCACCCGGTCCCCGGCGCGGAAGCCGCCGCGGCGCAGGGAGTGGACGACGCAGGCGAGCGGTTCGCCCATGGCGGCGACCGCGGGGTCGGTGTCGCCGACCGACCAGACGCGGGAGGCGGGGAGCACGATGTGGTCGGCGAGTCCGGCGCCCATGGCGATCGCGCCGTCCGCCTCGCGCACCCGGCCCTGGAGGGCGACGCAGATGGCGGACTGGCCGCGGCGGCAGGCGCGGCAGGCGCCGCAGCGGGGGAGGCCGTCGAGGGTGACGAGGGAGCCGACGGCGGGCATGTCCTCCAGGCCGGCGGCGGTGGCGCCGACGCGCTCGACCCAGCCGGAGATCTCGTGTCCGGCGGCGGCCGGATAGACGGTCATGCGTCCGGCGTACAGGTTGGCCTCCATGGTGCAGATGCCGCACGCCGCGATGCGGACCAGCACTTCCGAGTCCCCGACGTCGGGCACGGGTATCCGTCTTAACTCGACCTCGCCTGCCGCGGTGATGACCGCTGTACGCATGGGAACAGCCCTCCGGAATACGGACGTTGTGCCGGGAGGCTATGCCCGTACCCCCGGGGAGGCAAGGAAAGGATCACGGGCCGTGAGCGGGCTCAGCGGGCTCAGCGGGCTCAGCGGGCGCTCTCGGCGTACGTCGCCCGCCGGAACGTCCACCAGATGATGACCGCGCCGACCGCCGCGGCGATGGCGCCGATCACGGCGGCGACGTGCATGGCGTGCACGAACCCCTGGTCGGCGAAGTCGGACAGCTGCGGCAGACGCAGCCGCCCGGCGATGAGCCGGGTGGCCTCGGGGGACTCCTCGGCGGCTCCGGCGGCGCCTGGCGGCAGATCGCCCAGCTTGGGGCTGATCTCGCCGCGGTAGACCCCGGCGAGGATGGAGCCGAGGACCGCGACCCCGAGGACGCCGCCGATCTGCCGCATCGCGTTGTTGACGGCGGATCCGGCGCCCGTGCGGTCGGAGGGCAGGACGGACATGATGGCCTCGGTGGTGGGGGCGACGGCGGCGCCCATGCCGAGCCCCTGGAGGATGAGGAAGACCCAGAACAGGCCCAGTCCGCTGTGCTCGTCGAGGAAGACGTACGCGAAGAAGCCGGTCGTGGCGATCAGCATGGCGACGGTGACGACGCGCCGCACCCCGTACGCCCGCACCAGCTTCGCCGACAGCGGTGCGCCCAGCAGCACGCCGATCGCGACGGGGGCGATGGACAGCCCGCACTCCAGCGGGGTCTGCCCGTGGACGCCCTGGAGATAGAAGCTCGTGTAGTACATCGAGCCGTTGAGGCCGAAGAAAGGTCAGCATCACAGCCACGCTCGCGCCGGTGAACCGGCTGTTGCGGAAGAGCCGGACGTCGAAACTGGGGTTGTCGACCCGCAGTTCGACCAGGACGAACACCAGGACGAGGACCGCGCCGACGGTGAACGCGCCGAGAATGGCCGGATCGTTCCAGTCGTTGCGGTGGCCGCCCTCGATGACGGCCCAGACGATGGCGAACAGGCCGACGGTGGAGAGCACCACGCCCAGCGGGTCGAACTTCTGCCGCACCTTGGCGGCCGCACCGGGCAGGAACACCAGCGAACCGGCCACGCACAGCACGACGATGGGCACGTTGACGAGGAAGACCGACCCCCACCAGAAGTGGTCGAGCAGCACCCCGCTGAGCATCGGCCCGGTGGCGATCGCGATACCGCTGGAGCCGGACCAGATGGCGATGGCGGTGGCGCGGTGCCGTTCGTCGAAGACCTGGGCGATCAGCGCGAGCGTGGCGGGCATGATCAGGGCGCTGCCGACGCCCATCGCCCCGCGGGCGACGATGAGTTCGGTGGCCGAGCCCGCGTACCCGGCCCAGGCGGAGGAGCCGCCGAAGACGAGCATGCCGGTGAGCAGCAGATTGCGGTGGCCGTAGCGATCGGCGAGCACCCCGCCGGTGAAGAGCAGCACCGCGAAGACCAGCGTGTAGGAGCTGATGCTCCACTGGAGCTGGTTGGGGCTGGCGCCGAGCCCCTCGTCCGGGTCGGCCAGTGTCTTGAGCGCGACGTTGAGGACGGTGTTGTCGAGCCACACCGCGAGTTGGGAGAAGACCAGCACCGCGAGAGCGAGCCATTGGCGGCCGGTGGGCGACTGCGCGTCGCCCGCCGGTGCCGTGTCGGTGATCGCGGTGTTCTGTGCAGCCATGGGGGCGGCGCCTTTCGGGGACCACTGAAGGGTGGGGGGTCCGCGCTCGTACGGCAAGGGACGGCTTGCTGGCTCAAGGCTTGCTGGCTCAAAGAGGAAGTTACCAATCTGCCGAGCCGGGGCGCAGCCCCTTGACCCCGTTGGAGGGTCTTCCTCCGCTGAAGGGCGACGATATTTACCCCGCTGACGGCCCGTTGAGCCATGATGTTCCTTGCCGTTTCGGCAGATGGCTCGTTACTGTGCCTCGATCGGGGAACGGGGGGTGTCCTTTGAGCCATTTTGGAATTCAACCAAATGACCGTACGCCTATTGAGGGTATCGACGGTATTGACGGCGCGACGGGCACAAGGAGAGCGGTTCGTATGGAGCCGGAAGCCGGGTCGGACAACCTGGAGGAAGCCCTCGGCCAGGCGTTACGGCTGATCGAGTCCGCCGTGACCCACCACCGCCGCGGCGTGCTCGCCTCGGCGACCGCGGAACTGCCGGTGGACGGCGAGGTCGTGGCGGGATGGGTGGCACGGCTGGTGCTGCGTGCCCAGCGTGACGTGATCTGGAGCCTGCCGGAGGTGACCTGCGAGGACCATGCGCGGCTGGTCGCGCAGACGCTCGCACAGCTGTCCGGCAAGGGCGTACGGATCCGGATGCTGTGCCCGCCGCGGGTGATCCGCGGATTGGTGTGGCAGCGCACGGTCGGCACGGTGCCGCGGCTGGAGGTGCGGGTGTGCGGCTCCGCACGGCAGGAGCTGGTGGTGGTCGACGGTGCGGCGGTGATCGCGCCCGAGCGCTCCGCGAGCGACCCCGGCGGCTCCCGCGCCTCGATGATCCAGAACTCGACGGTGGCCGCGATGCTGCACCGGCTGCTGTGCGGGATGTGGGACACCGCGCAGCGCCCGATGCGGCCGCTGTCCTTCGAGGGCGGGGCGCGCGGCCGGGTGCTGCGCGAGGTGCTGACGCTGATGGCCGAGGGCTACAAGGACGACGCGGCCGCCCGCAAGCTGGGGCTCTCGGTGCGTACGTACCGGCGCTACGTGGCCGACATCATGCGGGACCTGAACGTGGAGTCGCGCTTCCAGGCCGGGGTGCGGGCCGTGCGCGCGGGGCTCATGGAAGCGGAGCGCGACTAGTCGACTGCTGTGACGGGTAGTCGGGTAGTCGGGTTCAGGCCGATTTGAGCGGTCTGTGGGTATCACCGTGGCAGCTTGCTGCAGATTGGGCATCCTGACGTTCCGGTAACCGGCTGCGCAGTGCAGCTTTATGACAGCCGTGGTTGTCGTGCGGTTGGGTTCACGGGCGGTGTGACAGGTAGTGGACTCGGGGCTTGTCGCCCCCCGAACCGCCGCATAGCGTCATCGGCAGTCGTCGCTTTGCCCATGCCGAAAATGGAGGTGCGCGGTAATGGCCGCCATCGTCGAAGAGCGTCGGGAAACCATCAAGGAAATCGTCACGGATATCCTTGAGATCGACCCGGACGAGGTCACGGAGACCAGTCTCTTCAAAGAGGAGCATGACGCGGATTCGCTGCGTGCCATTGAAATACTTGCGGCGCTCGAAAAAACGTTCAACGTGGTCATCGACCAGTCCGAGCTGGGCCGGATGGTGAACCTCAAGGGCGTCTACGAGGTTGTTTCCGACGCGGCCGGCTGGTGACGGGACCCCTCGGTGGACTCCTCGGAAGGCAGGGCGATATGCGTGGTGAGTCGGGTCGCAGGGTCGTCGTCACCGGTCTCGGGGCGGTGTCCGGCATCGGCATCGGCGCCGCGGAATTCCTCGCCGGACTGCGCGCGGGGAAGAGCGCGGCACGGCCGGTCACCGCGTTCGACACCGAGGGTTTCGAGCATGCGATGGCATGCGAGGTCCCGGACTTCGAACCCGGGCGGTGGATCCGCAATCTGAACATCGGGAACCTGGGGCGGGCGAGCCAGTTCTCGGTGGCGGCGGCCCGTATGGCGGTGGCCGACGCCGGTATCGCGGAGGACGCGCTGCGCGCCGTACCGTCCCTGATCTCCATCGGCACCACCGACGGGGAGTCGGGCGACCTCGACCAGCTGGTCGAGACGGAAGTCGACCTGGGTCCCGAGCGGATGGACCCCACCGTCGCCCGCCGGGTGCCCGCCGGGCGGCTTTCGGCCGTCATCGCCGAGGAGTTCGGCCTGAGCCGGACGGAGGCGGTCACCCTCCCCACGGCGTGCGCGGCGGGCAACTACGCCATCGGCTACGGCTACGACGCGATCCGCGGCGGGGACGTGGAGGTCGCCCTGTGCGGCGGCGCCGACGCGCTGTGCCGCAAGACCTTCACCGGCTTCTACCGGCTGGGCACGATAGCGCCCGAGCGCTGCCAGCCCTTCGACAAGGACCGCAAGGGCATCCTCACCGGCGAGGGCGCGGGCGTCCTCGTCCTGGAGAGCCTGGAATCGGCGCTGGCCCGCGGCGCCCGCATCTACGCCGAAGTCCTCGGCTACGGCCTCAACTGCGACGCGGACCACCCCGTCGCCCCCAACCAGGACAGCGTGGCCCGCTGCATGCGGCTCGCCCTGGACGACGCCCGGATCAAGCCGGAGGAGGTCGACTTCATCTCCGCGCACGGCACCGGCACCCGGGCCAACGACATCACCGAGGCCCGCGCCATCCGCCAGGTCTTCGGCGACGACGCCCCGCCGCGCACCGTGTCCATCAAGTCGATGATCGGCCACTCCATGGGCGCCGCCGGGGCGCTCGCCTCCATCGCCTGCGCGCTGGCCCTCACCGAGGGGTTCATCCCGCCGACCATCAACCACGTGGAGACCGATCCGGAGTGCGGCCTCGACGTCGTACCGAACGAGGCCGTGGACGCCGAGCTGAGGGTCGTACAGAACAACGGGCTCGCCTTCGGCGGCAACAACGCCGTCGTGATCTTCGGCAAGCGCGGCACGGACTGGAATTGAGACATGAGTCAGCTGGTGACCGGCGCGGGCGCCGTGGTGAGCGTGGGCGAGGGCGTCGACGAGGTCTTCTCGGCCCTGTGCGCGGGCACCAGCGGACTCGGTGAACTGCGCGGCTTCGACCCGGACCGCTACCGGGGGCGGCACGCGTACGAGATCGACGACCGGCCGGGACCCGGCGCCGACGTGCCCGGCCGGGCCACCGCCTGGCTGCTGCGCGCCGTCGGGGAGGCGGCGCGGCAGGCCGGGCTCGGTGAGGACCTGAGCGGGGTGCCCGTCCTCGTCGGCACCGGGCTGCGCGAGCTGCGCTCGGCGGAGCTGGCCTGGCGCGACGGCACCGCGTTCGACACCGGCGGGCGGCTGCACTTCGGCACCGCGCTGCGAGAACGTTTCGGCGCGGAGCGCACCCACACCTTCGCGGGGGCGTGCTCGGCCTCGCTGTACGCCCTCGCGCTCGGCAGCGACCTGCTGACCACCGGCGCCGAGGACACCGTGATCGTGGCCGGGGTCGACACCGTCACCGAGTCCATGTACGGGCTGCTGGACCGGGTGAACGCCGAACCGCCCGACCGGGTCCGGCCGTTCGACCGGGAGCGCCGAGGGGTGCTGATGGGCGACGGCGCCGCCGCCGTGGTGCTGAGCCGGGAGGAGTCCGGCGCGCGCTCCGGCGCGCTCGGCAGACTGCGCGCTGTCAGCATGAACTGCGACGCGCGCCATGTCACCGCGCCCGACGCGCAGGGCATCGTACGGGCGGTGCACGAGGCCCAGCAGCGGGCGGGCGTCACCCCCGGCGAGATCGACCTGGTGCTGCTGCACGGCACCGGTACCCACCTCAACGACAGCGCGGAGGCGACCGCCATCGCCGAGGTCTTCGGCGCCGATGTCACGGCGCCGCTGATGACCGCGATCAAGTCCATGACCGGCCACACCTCGGGCAGTTCGGGGCTGGTCAGCCTGATCGTCGCGCTGAAGTCGCTGACCTCGGGCCGGGTCCCGCCGACCCTCGGCCTCACCGACCCGCTGCCCGAGGCGGCCGATTTCCGGTTCGTCCGGGAGCCGTATCCGGCCGATGTGGAGGGGCTGCGGTTCGCCCAGATCGACGCGTTCGGGTTCGGCGGGGTCAACGCGGTCGCCATAGTGGAGAGGGCGACCAGATGAGCGCACTCCAGGCGCTGCGCGCGCCCGGCACCGCCGTCGTCGTCACCGGGGTCGGGCTGGCCCTCCCCGGCGCGGACACCCCGGACGCGCTGCTGCGCGGCGCGCACGCCCCCGGGCGCGCGCCCGGGCCGTTCGACACCGGCGCCCGCATCGGCCGCCGCGGGCACCGCTACAAGGACCGGGCGACCCAACTCGCCCTGTGCGCCGCGCTCGACGCGTTACGCGACGCCGCCCTCGTCCCCGCCGACAGCGCCGATGGCGGGGAGCTGACCGTGCCGGGCGACACCGTCGGCGTGGTGGCCAGCTCCAACCTCGGCAACCTCGACACCGCGTGCCTCACCGCCGCCGCCATCGCCGAGGATTCGGCCCGCTCCCTGAGCCCCATGAGCCTGCCCAACGCCTCCAGCAATGTGATCGCCTCCTGGATCGCCATACGGCACGGGC
>NZ_GG657754.1:6561642-6567889 GCF_000158915.1 Streptomyces himastatinicus ATCC 53653
GTCGTGGAGGACCTGCTCGCCCGCCCGGCCGACGACCTGCTGGACGGGCGCCGCCGCCCTCGTCGTGGAGGGCGCGCGCTGGGCGGAGGAGCGCGGGGCGCGCGCCGTCGCCGTCCTGGGGCCGTACGAGCGCCGGGCGGGGCTCGCGGGCTGCGTCCGGGCGCTGCTGCCGGAGGGCGGCGAGAGGCCGGGCGTCTGGTTCACCCCGGAGCGCTACGAGGAGCCGGGCGCCGACGTCGGCTCCCCCGTGCCCCCGGCCGTACCGCGCCACGACGTCACCACCGCCGTCGGCCGCGCCTCCGGCGCGCTCGGCGTCCTCCAGTGCGCCGCCGCGGTCGGCTGGTTCGGCGTGGAAGGGGCCGGAGCCGGGGAGGGCGAGGCGCTGATCACCAGCGGCGACGACACGGCGGACGCCGTGGCCGGGCTGCTGCTGCGCGGGCCGGGCGAGCCCCTTCCAGAGGTTTCCGCAAGGTCAGCGATGTCAGCGATTTCAGCCATGGAGTGCACCTGATGAGAGCCGCCGCCCCGCCGATGTCGACGAAGGCCCTGCTGGCCGACACCACCACGGTGCGGCTGCGTCCGCGGTACGAGGGCTCCAACATCTGCACGTGGATCGGCTTCAAACACGTCAACTACCTCATCGAGGAGGCGGTGCTCGTCCACTTCGCCCGCTGCGGGGCACCCGCCCGACGGCTGTACGAGGAGCACGGCCTCGGGCTGGACATCGTGGCGCTGGACAGCCGCATCCTGCACGCCTTCCACATGGACGACGACGCCGAGGCCGAGGTGGTGCCGCGCACCTCCGACGGCGATACGGCGCTCACCTTCCGGGTGACCCTCCGGGTCGTGCGCGACGGCTCCGTACTCAAGGCCGTCACCGCCACGGTCCGGGTCTCGCTGCGCGCCGACTCGTATCTGACGGGGCCCGCCGAACCGCCCGGCGAGTTCGGCCGGTTCACGGTGGACCGGCTGGGCGAAGGGGCGCCCGCCGAGCCGTCCCCTGCGGTGCCGGACGGCGACGAGGACGCCGTACTGGCGGCGCTCACGGAGGGCCGTAACGCCCACGCCTGGAAGTGGAACATCACCTACCCCTACTGCCACTTCACCGAGCGGCTCCAGATGTCCGGCTATCTGCGGCTGATGGAGGAGGCCAAGGACCGCTTCGTGAAGTCCCGCGGCATCTCCATCAAGACCCTGCTGGACGACCGCCGGTGGATACCCGTCGTGCCGCGCTCCTGGATTCGCGTCACCGACGAGGCGCTGATGGAAGAGGACCTGTACACCGTCTACACGGTGGAGGAGATCTTCAAGGACCTCACCTACACCGCCCGTATGGACTGTTACGCGGTCCGCGACGGCGCGCTCACCCTCACCGCCACCGGCGGCATCGTGCACGGCTACGCACTGATCGAGAACCGCCGCGACTGGCATCTGGTCCCCTTCGACCAGCGGGTGCTGGACGCGCTGTCCGGAAAGTCGAGCGGCACCTGATGGACGACATCACGGTCACCGGAGTGGGGGCGCTGTCCCCGCTGGGCACGGGCGTCGACGCCTTCTGGCGCGGTATGCACACCGCGCGCACCGCCCCGTCCCGGGTGCCCGATCCGCTCGCCCGCATGGACCATCCGCGGATGTATCTGGTGCCCGAGGCCGACGTGCCGGACGGGCCCGCGGAGTGGGAGGGGCTGCCGCTGGGGCGCGGTTCGCGGTTCGCGATCGAGGCGGCCCGGCAGGCGGCCGAGGACGCCGGGCTCTCCGCGTGGGGGAGTGTCGATCCGCGCCGGGTGGCCGTCGTGATCAGCAGCGGCATGGGCGATACGGAGCTGCACGAGGCGTGGTGGACGGGCGAGGCCCCGGGCTCCGGCCGCTGGGCGCCCGTCTTCCCGGTCGCCTCGGTGGTCGGCGGTCTGCTCGGCGCGCGCGGTCCCAATACGTGCGTCAGCAACGCCTGTTCGGCCAGTGGTTACGCGCTGTCCGTCGCGGCCGACCTGATCCGCTCGGGCGAGGCGGACGTGGTGTTCGCGGGCGGCGCCGAGGCGTACTCGCGGGTCGCGCTCGCCTGCTTCAACCGGCTCGGCGCCATCGACCCCGAGAGCTGCCGCCCGTTCGCCGCCGACCGGCGCGGCACGGTCTTCGGCGAGGGCGCCGCCGTCCTGGTCCTGGAGTCCGCCGCGCACGCCCGCGCGCGCGGCGCCGGGCCCGGCTACGCCCGCCTCGTGGGCACCGGCTGGAGCTGCGACGCCCACCACGCGACCGCGCCCGAGCCCGACGGCGAGCAGATCGAGCGCGCGATGCGCCAGGCGCTGCGCGACGCGGGCGAGGCGGACGGGGACGAGGTCGGTTTCGTCGTGCCGCACGGCACCGGCACCGACCTCAACGACGTGGTGGAGAGCCGGGTGCTGGCCGCGGTGACCCCCCACTCCCCGCTGTACAGCCTGAAGGCGCTCATCGGCCACACCGGCGGCGCGGCGGGCGCGTTCGCCGCGCTGTCCGCCGCCCTGATGCTGCACCACCACACCCTGCCGCCGAACGTGCCCGTCGGGGCGGCCGATCCGGAGTGCCCGGTGCCGCTGCCGTCCGGGAGCACCCCGCTGAACGGTGGATACGGGCTGGTCAACGCCTATGCGTTCGGCGGCAACAACATCTCCCTCGTCCTCGCGGAGGCCCGCTGATGGATCTCGTGGTCACCGGGGTGGGCGATGTGGACGCGGACGGCTTCGACTTCCGTGACGAGCTGGGCCGCCGCGGCTACAAGTACCTGCCCAGCGCCTCCCAGTACGTGCTGGCCGCCGCCAAGCGCGCCCTCGCCGACGCGGGCGAGGACGCCCTGACGGCGGCCGACCCCGAGCGCCGCGGCGCCGCGGTGGGCACCAACAGCGCGGCCACCGCCCTGCACCACGCCATGGACCGGACGGTCACCGGCGCGGGCGCGGGCGATCTGAGCCCGGCCCTCGCGCCGTACTTCTCCATCAACCTCTTCGGCAGCCGACTGGCCACCGAACACGACCTCAAGGGCTTCAACCTCACCCTCACCAGCCCCCGTATCGCGGGCCTGGAGGCGCTCCAGACCGGCGCCCGCGCCCTCGCCGCGGGCCGCGCCTCCCGGCTGCTCGCCGGGGCGACCGAGGAGGCGCTGCCGGAGGGCGAGCCGGGGGCGGACACCTCGGAGGCGGGTGCCGTCGCGCTGCTGCTGGAGCCCGCGGCGGCCGTCGCGGAGCGCGGCGGACGGGCGTACGGGCGCATCGGTGTCCGTACGTTCTTCCTGCCGCCCGCCCTCGCCGCCTCGGACGGCGGCGCCGGGCAGGCGGCGGAGGCGCTGCGGGACGCGCTCGCCGCCCTCGGCCACCGGCCGGGCACCCCGCTGACCGTCACCGCCGTCCTGGACGGCTCCCCGGTCGGCGAGGCGGTCGCGCATGCCTTGGACGAGGGGGCCGAACGCATCCCGGCGGGCGCGGGCTGCCTGGCGCCGATGGCACGTATCGCCGCCGCCCTGCGGACCCGGCCGGACCACGCACACGCCGTCGTCACGGCGGCGGCCGAGGGAAACACCGCCGTCTGCCTGGTCACCCCGGGCGGATCCGGCGGCGCGGAAGCGAGCAGCCGATGAGCGGACGACGCGGACCACGGAGGGCGAGCGGCCGATGATCACCTCACTCGAAGGATCCTGGTGCCTGGTGCTGGGCGCCTCCAGCGGCATGGGCCTGGCCATCGCGCACGAGATGGCCCGCGCGGGCGTGAGCATCCTGGGCATCCACTTCGACACCACCGAAGGACAGCAGAAGGCGGCGGTCGCCCAGGAGGAGATGCGCGCGCACGGTGTCGAGGCGCACTTCTTCAACGCCAACGCCGCCTCCGCCCGCACCCGCGAGGAGCTGCTGCCGAGGTTCGAGGAACTGACCGGCGGCAAGGGCGTACGCGTCCTGGTGCACTCCCTCGCGTTCGGCACCCTGCTGCCGTACGTCACCCCCGACGGCGAAGGGAGCCTCACGTCCCGTCAGATGAACATGACGCTCGACGTGATGGCGCACTCGCTCGTCTACTGGACCCAGGACCTGTTCACCGCGGGCCTGCTGCGCAAGGGCTCCAAGGTGTACGCGATGACCTCCGCCGGAGGCGCCCGCGTGATGCCCCACTACGGCGCCGTCTCCGCCGCCAAGGCCGCCCTGGAGTCCCATGTACGCCAACTCGCCCTGGAACTCGCCCCGTCGGGCATCGCCGTCAACGCGCTGCGCGCCGGGGTCACCCCGACCCCGTCCATGGAGCGCATCCCCGACAGCGAGCGGCTCGCCGAGTACGCCAAGGACCTCAACCCGCACCGGCGGCTCACCCGCCCGGAGGACGTCGCCGAGGCGGTCTCGCTGCTGTCCCGTACCGACTCCTCCTGGATCACCGGCAATGTGATCGGTGTGGACGGCGGTGAACTCCTCACATGACGGACCATCTGCTGATCGAGAGCGGCGGCCCGCAGACCGGGCCCGCCTGCGAGCGCTTCGTCGGCGACGCCACACGGCTGGCCGGGGACGGCCACCGGGTGGTGCTGTTCCTCGTCGAGAACGGCGTCACCGCCGCCCTCCCCGGCGCCGCGCCCGGCATCGAGACGTTCCTGCGCGGCGGCGGCGAGGTGTGGGTGGACACCTTCTCGGCCGCCCAGCGCGCCCTGCCCGCCACCGATCTCGCCGCCGACGTCCGCATGGTGGAGATGGACGACGTGGCGGCCAAGCTGCTGGAACCCCAGGTACGGGCGGTGTGGCACTGATGGCCCGTCCCATACCCGCCACCGACGTGCTCCTCAACCTCTTCGGCGCGCCCCACCAGAGCGACCTGGTCACCTCGGCGCTCCGGCTGGCCACCGCGCTGCTCGACCGCGGCGCCCGGGTGCAGATCTGGACCTGCGGCGACGCCACCGGCCTGACCAGCGCGGCCCTCGGCGACACCAAGCCGCGCGACCTCACCGACCTGGAGCGCCGCCATCCGTCCACCGCGCTGATCGTCCGCAATCTGCTCGCCGACCACCCCGACCGGCTCTACTGGTACGTCTGCCGCTTCTGCGCCGACGACCGGGGCGCCGCCGACCAGATCCCCCAGGTCAGCAAGCGGTCCCCGTTCCTGTTCGCCGAGCACGTCAAGGCGGCGGACAAGGCCCTGGTCATGGGGGTGTGCTGAACCATGCCCGGCGAAGTCATTCAAGAACGTGCTCGCTGGCTGCTGATCATGGAGAAGGCGTACCGCGGATCGGTCGAGACCCAGTTCGCGGACGCCCTCTACGTCGTACCCGATCTGCACCGGCAGAGCGGCGGGGGCTGCGATCTGGCGCTGCGCGGACCCGCCGTCGGCTACGCCGTGCGCACCGTCGCCCCCCAGCCGCCGCTGCGCCTCGGCGGGCGCACCCTCGACACCCTGCCCGATCCGCGCGCGTCCGTGACGAAGGTGCTCGACGCCGGGGTGACCGTGCTGGTCGAGGAGCCCGATCTGGCCGCGCTGGGGCGCACCGCCGCCGACCGGCTGCTGCCCGGCGTCCAGGTGATCGAGCCGTACGGGCTCGCCGCGCGCTGGCCCTCCTACGAACAGGTGTGGTTCCTGTGAGCACCCCGTCCGGCCCCCGGGCCACAACCGAAGGAGTACCGATGGTCAACGCTCCCGCCACGGTCGGCCCGGTCATCTCCGCCTGGACCGCCGTATCGCCCCTGGGGCTGCGGGCCGCGGACTTCAGCAGCGGTCTGGGGTCCGGGCGCGGCACCGGGAAGCCGCTGGACCCCGAGGAGTGGTCGGTGCCGTTCCGCGAGGCGTGCCTCGTACCGGACTTCCACATCCGGGAGATCCTCGGCCGGAAGAACACCCGCTCCATGGACCGGGTCACCGGCCTCGCCGTCACCGCGATCCGCCATCTGCTCTCCGGCGAGCGGGAGGAGAAGGCCGGTGACGGGGCCGGGCGGCTGCCGGGCGTCGGCGAGCACACCGGTCTGGCGCTGGGCACCAGCACCGGAAGCGCCCAGTCCATCATGGACTTCACCCGTGACTCGCTCGTCAGCGCCAAGCCCTTCTTCGTGGACCCGGCCCGCTTCCCCAACACGGTGATGAACTGCGCCGCCGGGCAGTCCGCCATCTGGCACGGGCTCAAGGGCCCCAACGCCACCATCGCGGGCGGCAGGGCCGCCGGGCTGCTCACCCTGCGGGTACGCGCTGCGGCTCCAGCGCGCCGGGCGCGCCCGCACCGTGCTGTGCGGAGCGGTCGAGGAGTTCACCTCCG
>NZ_GG657754.1:6568163-6588776 GCF_000158915.1 Streptomyces himastatinicus ATCC 53653
GAGGGCGAGGCCGAACGCGCCGCTCTCGCCGACGCCCTCGGCGGCCACCAGCCGCCGCGGGTGGCGACGGCCGACGCGATGGGCGACACCTGCGCCGCCGCCGCGGCCTTCCAGATCGCGGCCGTCCTCGCGCTCGCCGAGCGCGGCGGGATCGCCCCCGGCAGCCCCGCCCTGGTCACCACGGTCGACCGGGACGGCGTGGTCGGCGCGGCGCTGCTGCGGATCCGGTGAGGCGCCGATGAGCACGAGGAGCGGGGTGCGCACGGCGCTGGTCTTCCCCGGACAGGGCGCCCAGAAGGCGGGCATGGGCCGGGCGTGGCGGGACACCGCGTCCTGGCCGCTGGCGGCCGAGATCTCCGAGCACACCGGAGTGGACGTCGGGGAGCTGCTGCTGACGGCCGACGACGACACGCTGCGCCGCACCGATCTGGCCCAGCTCGCCGTCTTCGCGTACCAGGTCATCGTCCACCGCGAGGCGGCCGCCGCCGGGCCGGCGGGCGAGGTGGCCGCGTACGCCGGGCACAGCCTCGGCGAGTACACCGCCCTGTACGCGGCCGGGGCGCTGCCGCTCGCCGACGCGGCGCGGCTGGTCGCCGCCCGCGGCCGTGCCATGCGCCGCAGCGCCGAGCGCACCCCCGGCACGATGGCCGCCGTCGTCAGGCTCGACGCCGGAACCGTGGACGAACTGACCGGCCGGGTACGGGCGGAGGGGCCACAGGTCTGGGTCGCCAACATCAACGCCCCCGGCAACCTCGTCGTCTCCGGCACCGCCGAGGGCGTCGACCGGCTCGCCGTACTGGCCGCGGACAGCGGGGGCAAGGTTCTCCGGCTCGCTGTCGGCGGCGCGTTCCACAGCCCGCTGATGGCCGCCGCCGCGGACGAGCTGCGCACAGCCCTGGCCGCCGTGGAGTTCGCCCCCGCGCACACCCCCGTCGTCGCCAATGTGGACGCGACGCCCCACCACGGCGGCGAGCGGTGGCGGGACCGCGAACTCGCCCAGCTCACCAGCCCGGTGCGCTGGGAGGAGAGCGTCCGGACCCTCGCGGACGAGCTGGGCTGCGCCCGGTTCGTGGAGCTGGGCCCGGGACGCCAGCTGACCGGAATGATCCGCCGGATCGCGGCGGACGCGGCGACCGTCCCGGTCGAATCACCCGCCGCGCTCACCGCCCCCACCAGCCCGCAAGCCCCCTGAGCCCGAGACCGGAAGGAACCCCCATGGCCGACGCCACCGCCGCGCTGGACCTCGACGAACTGCGCACCTTCGTCGCGGAAGTCCTCGATGTAGAAGAGGAGGAGGTGACCGACGAGGCCGACTTCGTCAAGGATCTCGGCGTCGACTCGCTCATGGCCCTGGAGGTCATGGTCGAGCTGGAGAAGAAGTACGCGGTGAAGCTGGAGGAGAAGGAGATGAAGAGCATCACCACCCTCCGGAAGGTGCACGACCTGCTCGCGTCGAAACGGGAGAAGTGAGGTGACGGCGACCGCGTGCGGACCGGTCGACGGCACCGTGGAGGTGACCGACCCCGGCGTCCCGGGGGAGCGGCCCGCCCGGTGCGTGGCCGTGGTCGGCGGCACGGAGAAGGTGTTCGCCGGTCACTTCCCCGGCTTCCCGATCTTCCCCGGGGTGTGTGTCGTCGAGTACGTCCAGCGCGGCGCCCTCGCCACACTGCCCGAGCCGGGGAGTGCCCTGGCGGCGGTCGAATCCGCCCGCTTCCTCGGCCCGGTCTTCCCCGGCTCCACCCTGAGCTGCGAGTTCACCTGGTCACGGGACGACGCCACGGGCGGCTGGCGCTGCCGGGCCGAGGCCACCACCGAGCGCGGGCTCGCCGCCCGCGTCCGGCTGCGCTTCACGGCCCCTGCCGGACGGGAGGCCACCGGATGATCACCGTGGACCAGATCAAGCGGGTGCTGCCGCACCGCTACCCCATGCTGCTGGTCGACCGGGTCACCGAGCTGGTCCCGGGCGAACGCGCCTCCGGGCTCAAGGCCGTCACCTGCAACGAGCCCTGGTACGAGGCCGTACCCGACGACGCGCCCGCGGAGGCGTACCACTACCCCTGGACGGTGCTCCTCGAATCCTGGTGCCATGTGGCGGGGGTGCTGGTGGCCTGGGAGGAGCCCAATCCGGATGTGCTGGAGGGCATGGCGATGCTGCTCGGCGGGGTCACCGACGCCGAATACCACCGCCCGGTCCTCCCCGGCGACGTGGTGGAACACCACGTCCGGCTGGCCCGGCAGGTCGGGGAGACGTACATGTTCGAGGGCGAGAGCCTGGTCGGGGACGCGACCGTGCTCTCCGTCGGGCGGCTGGTGATGACGATGCGTCCGGCGGCCGAACTGAAGGACCCGGCAGGAGAGGTGACGTAACACCATGTCCGACGTGCACACCAAGGTGGCCCTCGTCTCCGGCGGCTCGCGCGGCATCGGCCGCGCGACCGTGCTGCGGCTGGCCCGGGACGGCTTCGACGTGGCGTTCTGCCATCAGTCCAGCCCCGACGCGGCCCGCGCCCTGGAGGCGGAGGCGGCCGGGCTCGACGGCGGGCGGGTGGTCGGCCGGCAGACGGACGTACGGGACGCGGACGCGGTGCGCGACCTCGTGGCGTTCACCGAGAACCGGCTCGGCCCCATCGACGTCGCGGTGGTGTCCGCGGGCATCGCGCGGGACAATCCGCTGCTGTTGATGAAGGACGAGGAGTGGCGGGGCGTCATGGAAGTCAACCTGGACGGCACGTACCACATATGCCGTTCGGTGGTATTCGGCATGATGAAACGCAAGTCCGGATGCATCATCAACATCTCCTCGGTAGCGGGTGTGCACGGCCATGCGGCACAGTCGAATTACGCGGCCTCCAAGGCCGGGATCATCGGCTTCACCAAATCGCTCGCCAAGGAGGTCGGACGGTACGGCATCCGGGCCAATGTGGTCGCGCCGGGCTTCGTGGAGACGGATATGACGGCGGCGCTGTCCGAGAGTGTCCGCAAGGAAGCGGAGCAGAGCATCCCGCTGCGCCGCTTCGGCCGCCCGGAGGAGGTCGCCGACATGGTCGCGTACCTGGTCGGGGCGGAGTACGTGACCGGAGCGGTGTTCCAGGTCGACGGTGGCATCGTGATTTGAGCGAGTGAGCGAGCGGGTGGCGGTCGGAGCGATCCGAACGGTCCCGGTGAAGGGGGACGGACATGACGGCCAGGCGCAGTAGGGTGCCGCGCTTCTATTTCAATTTCCGCAGCCCGTACAGCTGGATCGCCTACCGTGATCTTATGGACCGCTTTCCGGATGTCGCACAGGTGGTGGAATGGCACCCCTGGTGGGAGCCGGACGCGGACTGCGAGCGCCGCATGGCCGAGCACCGGCGGTCTTTTCCGTACACGGCGATGTCACGCGACAAACATCTCTATATCCTTCAGGACGTGCGCCGCCTGACCACTGATCGCGGGCTCGCCGTCACCTGGCCGGTGGACCGGGACCCGGTGTGGGAGGTACCGCATCTGGCGTATTTTCACGCACTGGACGCGGGCCGCGGCCCCGGGTACATCGAGCGGGTCTACCGGGCCCGCTGGCAGGAGGGCCGGGACGTCTGCGACCGCGAGGTCATCGCGGACCTCGCCACAGGGCTGGGCCTCACCGACGAGACGGCGGACCGGATGGCCCGCGCCGCCGACGACCCGGAACTGCGTGCCGGGCGCGGGCTCGGGGCGCTGCTGGACCTCAGCCGGGACGGGGCGTTCGGCGTGCCGTTCTTCACCCTCGGCTACGACAAGTACTGGGGCGTGGACCGGCTCCCGGCGTTCGCCGGGGCGGTCCGCTCCCGCGCCGCGCCGACCCCTGTTCCCCTTGATCCTGAGCCACCGGCCGACGCGGACTTCGTGGCCGCCCGGTCCGGCGACCAGGGCCACGCCGGGGGGTGCGGATGACCGCCCCTACCCCCGCGTAGCCGTCATCCTTACGTACCCGCCCCTCTGCCCCACCGCACGGCACCGACCGAGACGAGACCGCCCTGACCGCCGACGGACACTCCACCCCCTCCTGGAGGACGCCGATGCCCGAGCCACCCCGGACGCCGGTGCGGCCACCCTCGCGGGGGTCCCGCGCCCTCTCGGTCGCGGCGCTGCCGATAGCCCCGCTGTACGGGGCGTCGCTGGCGTATCTCGCCTTCCATCCGCGCGACCGGACCCAGCGGGAACACCCCCGGGACCACGGGCTGCCCTGCACCGACCTGGAGATCCCGTTCGCCCGCCGCAAGCGGGTGCACGCCTGGCTCTGCCCCGGCTCCACGGAGAAGGTCGTGGTGCTCGGCCACAGCATGGGCGCGGGCAAGGACCACAGCCTCGGCCACGCCAAGTTCCTGCACGACGCCGGGTACACGGTCTGTCTGTTCGACCACCGCAACCACGGGGGCCAGCAGTGACGACCGGGCGCTGTTCGGGCTCGGCGACCGGTTCGCGGGCGATGTCACCAAGGTGGTGTCCTGGCTGCGCGACAAGCAGGGGTACGGCACGGCGCGCATCGCCGTCTACGGCTTCTCCTTCTCCTGCTTCTCGGCCATGTGGGCGCTGACCCACGACGGTTTCGAGTTCGACGCGCTGGTGTGCGACAGCGGACCGGGGCACGACGTCCCGCCGCTGCTGCGCAAGTACCTGGAGGCGGAGGCGCTGCCGATGCCGCCCGTGCTGAGCGGCGAACCGTCCCGTTCCGTGGTGACCCGCACGTTGTGCGCCCTGGGGCCCGCCATGCTGCGCGCCCAATGGCCACCGCCCACGACCGGCAAGTTCGCCAAGATCCCACTCCTGTTCATGTCGGGCGAGCACGATGCGATCGTGCCGCCCTCCTCGGTGGACGCGCTGGCCGAGCGCTATGCCCAGGCCGAGACGCACGTCCTCCCGGGAGCCGAGCACCTGCTCGGGCTGCAAAGCGATCCTGATGGCTACGCGAGCGTGGTACTGGATTTCCTCAAGCGGGCCCTGGGATAGCAACGTGACCGTCCCTGCCGGACGGCAACTTCTTAAGAGGGAAGAGAGAGCATGCAGAAGGTGCTCATCGCCAATCGTGGCGAGATCGCTGTCCGTGTTGCCCGTGCCTGCCGGGATGCCGGGATCGCGAGCGTAGCCGTCTACGCCGATCCGGACCGGGACGCCGTTCATGTGCGCGCGGCGGACGAGGCCTATGCGCTGGGCGGTGACACCCCGGCCGCCAGCTATCTGGACCAGGCCAAGGTGCTGGCCGCGGCCGCCGAGTCCGGCGCGGACGCCGTCCACCCCGGCTACGGCTTCCTGTCGGAGAACGCCGAGTTCGCCCAGGCGGTCCTGGACGCCGGGCTGACCTGGATCGGCCCGCCCCCGCAGGCCATCCGCGACCTCGGCGACAAGGTCGCAGCCCGCCATATCGCCCAGCGCGCCGGAGCCCCCCTCGTCGCGGGCACCCCCGACCCCGTCTCCGGTGCCGACGAGGTCGTGGCCTTCGCCGAGCAGCACGGCCTGCCGATCGCGATCAAGGCCGCCTTCGGCGGTGGCGGGCGGGGGCTGAAGGTCGCGCGCACGATGGAGGAAGTGCCCGAGCTGTACGACTCGGCCGTCCGCGAGGCGGTGGCCGCCTTCGGCCGCGGCGAATGCTTCGTCGAGCGCTACCTCGACAAGCCCCGCCACGTGGAGACCCAGTGCCTGGCCGACACCCACGGCAACGTGGTCGTCGTCTCCACCCGCGACTGCTCCCTCCAGCGACGCCACCAGAAGCTTGTGGAAGAGGCCCCGGCGCCGTTCCTGAGCCTGGAGCAGAACGCCCAGCTGTACCGCGCCTCGAAGGCCATCCTCAAGGAGGCCGGATACGTCGGCGCGGGGACGGTGGAGTTCCTGGTGGGGATGGACGGCACGATCTCGTTCCTGGAGGTCAACACCCGTCTCCAGGTGGAGCACCCGGTGACGGAGGAGGTCTCGGGCATCGACCTGGTGCGGGAGATGTTCCGTATCGCGGACGGTGAGGCCATCGGCTACGACGATCCGCCGCTGCGGGGCCACTCGTTCGAGTTCCGCATCAACGGCGAGGACCCGGGCCGCAACTTCCTTCCGGCTCCGGGGACGGTGACCGTGTTCGACCCGCCGTCCGGTCCGGGGGTGCGGCTGGACGCGGGCGTGGAGTCGGGGTCGGTGATCGGCCCGGCGTGGGACTCGCTGCTGGCCAAGCTGATCGTCACCGGCGCGACCCGCGCACAGGCGCTCCAGCGTGCCGCGCGCGCCCTGGCGGAGTTCCAGGTCGAGGGCATGGCCACCGCGATCCCCTTCCACCGGGCCGTGGTCGCAGACCCCGCCTTCACCAGTGACCCGTTCGCGGTCCACACCCGCTGGATCGAGACCGAGTTCACCAACACCATCGCCCCCTTCGCCGCGGCCCCGGCCGCCACCGACGAGGACGAGGCCGTCGGGCGCGAGATCGTGGTGGTCGAGGTCGGCGGGAAGCGGCTGGAGGTCTCCCTGCCCGCCTCCCTCGGCGTGGCCTCCGCCCCGGCGGCCGGTGGGTCGAAGAAGCCCAAGCGCAAGGCGGTCAAGAAGGGCGGCTCCGCCGCCTCCGGCGACGCCCTGGCCTCCCCGATGCAGGGCACCATCGTCAAGGTCGCCGTCGCCGAGGGCGACACCGTGGCCGAAGGCGACCTCGTCGTCGTCCTCGAGGCCATGAAGATGGAACAGCCCCTCAACGCCCACCGCGCGGGGATCGTGAAGGGCCTGAACGCGGACGTCGGCGCGTCCGTCAGCTCCGGTGCCGTCATCTGCGAGATCAAGGACTGACGCTTTTCTCACTCATCGGCAGGCCCCACCCCGTCAGCGGGGGAGGGGCCTGCCGATGTTCCGGTGCGTCTAGTCCTTGAGCGTCCGCTCCAGGAAGCCCAGCACTGTGTCCGCGTACACATCCGGCTGGGTCTTGATGCCCTGGAGATGGTCGGTGTCCGGCAGCGTGTGCACCTCGGCCAGCGGATAGCGCTCGCCCAGCGCGTGCACGCCCGCGGCCGGGATCATCGTGTCGCGCTCACCGGCCAGGAAGAGCATCGGCGTGCGCTCGTACGCCCCCTCCGCCGCCGGCGGCCACTGCACCCGCAGCATCGCCAGGGCCGACGACGCGGCGACCGTCTCCAGGGCCTTCCGGGAGAGCCCGGTGCGCAGCGGGCCGGGGATGGGCAGCCCGTCGGCCGCCACGAAGTTGCGGAACAGGGGGGAGAGTTCGAGTGCCGGGCCGCTGTCGCAGATCACCGCGTCGACCGGGCAGTCCGCCGCCCGCCCCAGCAGGTAGAAGGAGGGGAAGGCGGAGATGGAGAAGCCGAAGACGGCGAAGCGCGCCGCCGCGTACTCGTCCCTCGCGCGCAGATGCTTGATGACCGCCACCACATCGTCGGTGTGACGGTCGCTCATGCCCCAGCACGCCGGGTCCGAGACGCTCTTGCCGTGGTTGCGGTGGTCGAACAGGGCGACCGTGTAGCCCGCCCGGTTCAGCATCGCCGCCTGCGCCAGGCTCGCCGACTTGCTCAGGCCCAGCCCGTGGCCGAGCACCACCACCCGTTCCGTATCGCCCTCACAGAGCCACACATGCAGCCCGCGCGGCTTCCCGTTCAGCGGAACCTGGACATCGGTGCTGGTCAGGCCCAGGTCTTCGGGCTTTTTGTGATGCGGCCGCCGGGGCGGGTGATAGATGAAGTACGAGAGGAAGGCGCCGTAGAGCGGAGCCACCGGGAGCGTCGCCGCGGAGGCCGCCTTCGTCAGGAATCCCGTCGCCATGTCGCAAACCCCCATCACAGATCGTGCCCGGTCGTGCGCGATCGTAGTGGTGTCACCCGGGGGCCGGGTCGGCCGGGAACCGAACGTGTCCGAAGTCACCGGGCGTTCCCGTACGGCAACGTCGCGTCGCGGCACGGGCGTTGCCGGTGCGGCGGGCGGGTACCGTCCTCGGTGGACGGACGCCGGACGGCGGACACGGATGAACTCCAACGGAGGTAACGGAACAGTGCCGCTCATACGCCCGGCCGACGACTCCGCCCCCACCGCCGCCCCCTGGGGCCCGCTCGCCGCCCCGCCCCGCCCGGAGGACCGCCCCGGCCCCGGCGAGGTCGCCGTATGGCTGCTGCACATCCCGCCGTACGCCGCCGCTGCCGCCGCGGTCGCGGACCGGACGCTGGACGCGGGCGAGCGCGAGCGCGCCGCGGGGATGCGGCACGAGACGGCGCGCGAGCGCTACACCACCTCGCATGTGGGGCTGCGGACCGTGCTCGGCGGCTATCTGGGGACGGACCCGGCGGACATCGAGTTCACCCGCGAGACCTGCGGCATGCCGGACTGCGACAAGCCCCACGGCCGCCCCGCCGTCGCCGGTGACGGCACCCTGGCGTTCTCCCTCTCCCACGCCGGGGACGCCGCGCTGTGCGCGGTGTCGGGCGGCGCGCCCGTCGGCGCCGACATCGAGGAGCGCAGCCCCCGGCGCACCGGCGCCCGGCTCGACGGTCTGATCGGCCAGCTGCACCCCGGCGAGCGCGCGGCGATCGCCGCGCTGCCGGACGAGGAGCTGCGGGAGCGGGCGTTCATGAGCTGCTGGGTGCGCAAGGAGGCGTATCTGAAGGGCATCGGGACCGGGTTGCCGGGCGGGCTCCGCACCCATTACGTGGGCCTCGCGGAGGAGCTCGGCGCCCCGGTCCCCGACGATGTGTCCACCCCGCCCGGCTGGGCCCTCGCCGACCTGCCCGCCCCGCCCGGCTACCACGCCGCCGTCGCCGTCCGCACCGACTCCGTCCCAGCTGTGACCTTTGCCGGTCTTCGGCTGGGGTGACGGGTCGGGTACCTTCGGGCATATGGCGCATCGTGACGAGGTGGAACTCTCCGCAGGCACCATCGAGTACGAGGACACCGGGGGTGAGGGACCGGTCGCGGTCCTGCTGCACGGGGTCGCCATGGACGGCTCGCTGTGGCGCGAGGTCGTCGCCGGGCTCCGTCCCGGCGTCCGCTGCATCGTCCCCACCCTGCCGCTGGGCGGCCACCGCCGCCCCATGCGCCCCGACGCCGATCTGTCCGTCCTCGGCGTGGCCCGGCTGGTCGCCGAGTTCCTGGAGCGGCTGGATCTCAGGGACGTCACCCTCGCGATGAACGACTGGGGCGGCGCCCAGGCCCTCGTCGCCGACGGCCGCGACGAGCGGATCGGACGGCTCGTCATCACCTCGTGCGAGGCGTTCGAGAACTTCCCGCCGGGCCTGCCGGGCAAGAACCTCCATACCTCCGCCCGCCTCCCGGGCGGTCTGCGCACCGCGTTCGCCCTGCTCAAGCTGCGCCCCCTGCGACGGCTGCCGATGACCTGGGGCTGGATGACCAAACGCCCGGTGCCGCCGGAGCTGATGGACGCCTGGTTCCGGCCGCTGTGGACCTCCCCGGAGATCCGCCGAGACCTGCGGAAGTACGTGCTCGGCGTGCCGCCCGCCGCGGAACTGCTGCGCTGGGCCGAGCGGCTGCGCGCCTTCGACCGGCCCGCGCTGGTGGCGTGGGCGTCCGAGGACCGCGTGATGCCCCCGGAACACGGCCTCCGGCTCGCGGCCCTGCTGCCCCAGGGCCGCCATGTGGAGATCCCCGACAGCTACACCCTGATCCCGGTGGACCAGCCCCACCGGCTGGCCGCGTTGATGCGCACCTTCATGCTGGACGGCGGCGCGGCGGTCTAGCTCTGCCCGTGGCGCCGTAGGAAGGCATCCACGAGCCGGTCGGTGAACTCCTCGCCGACGGGCTCGTCGGTCACCAGCACCCGGTAATAGACGGGGCCCATGAGCTGGTCGATCTCGGCCGCCAGATCCAGCCCGGACGGCAACTGCCCCCGCTCCACGGCCCGCTCCAGCGGGAGGCGGTCGCGGCGGCGCTGCTCGTCGAGGTAGCGGGCGCGGAAGTCCCGGGCGAACTCCGGATCGTGCTGGGCCTGGGCGATCAGGGCCCGGAAGACGGCACCGGAATCGGACGCGCTGAGGAACCAGGCCAGTTGGCGCAGATAGCCGCGCAGATCGACGGCGAGGTCACCGGAGTCCTGCTGGGTGAGGTCCTTGGCCGCGTCCTGGAGGAAGGCGTCCATGAGGACGGCGGTCTTGGTGCTCCACCAGCGGTAGATGGTCTGCTTGGCGACCCCTGCCCGGGTGGCGATGCCCTCCATCGTGACGCCCGCGAAGCCCTTCTCCACGAGCAGGTCGTCGGCCGCGTGCAGCACCGCCAGCCGGGCCTGTTCGCTGCGCCCGTGCCGATTGCCGTGGTGGCGCGGTGCCGTCGTCGGGCCGGTGCCGCCGGCCCCGGTGGTGTGTGTTGTCGCGCGTGCCATCTCGCCTCCCCGGACAGCATATCCATTGCTAGACAAGACTCAACGTCGCGTCTACTCTAACCGTCATGACACACACCAACACGCTTGCCGATCCCCGGGTCGAGACCGCCCTCAGCCGGATGTTCGCGCTCGCCGAGCAGGACGAGGCCACGGCCGCGCGCCTCGGCGGACTGACTCCCGAGTCCACGCCCCACCAGGAACTGGCCGACATCGCGGCCGGGATCTACATGCCGATATCCGCCGAGGGCGGGAAGCTGCTCTACAACCTGGTCCGCGCCATCCGCCCGGCCACCGTGGTCGAGTTCGGCATGTCCTTCGGGATCTCCACGCTCTATCTGGCCGCCGCCGTGCGGGACAACGGCACCGGGCGCGTGGTCACCACCGAGATGAGCAAGGAGAAGATCGCCGAGGCCCGCCGCACCTTCGCCGAGACCGGTCTGGACGACCTGATCACCGTGCTCGAAGGGGACGCCCGGGAAACTCTCGCCGACCTCGAAGGCCCCCTGGAGCTGGTCCTGCTCGACGGCTGGAAGGACCTGTGCCTGCCGGTGCTGCGGCAGCTCGAACCGCTCCTGCGGCCCGGCGCCCTCGTCGTGGCCGACGACGTCGACCAGGGCGAAGGGCTGCTGAAGCCGTACCTCGACTACGTACGCGACCCCGCGAACGGCTACCGATGCGTGACGTTCCCCATCGAGGACGGCATGGAGATCAGCTGCCGCCTCTGAGCCGCGTTGTCGGACCCGCGGCGTACCGTCGTGGGTATGTGCAGATCCATCAAGACGCTCCGCCCGCCGTATGCCGAATCGGTCACCGAGGAGGACATGCGCGCCGCCGCGCTCCAGTACGTACGCAAGATCAGCGGCTTCCGCCAGCCCGCTCCGCACAACGCCGCGGCCTTTGACAAGGCGGTCGAGACGATCGCCGCCGCCACGGGGGAGCTGCTGAGCACGCTGGAGGTAAGGGGCGGCCGCATAAGCTGAGCCGTTCCCGGCCGCTGTCGTGCACGGCGGGAGCTCACCCTCCAGTCGTGGAGGGAGGGCCGTAGTCGGGGTACTCCGTGGTGAGGCGGTCGGCGATGAGGGCGAGCCAGCCACTGGGGGAGTAGGGGGCCGGCGGATCCACTTCCATGCCCAGCTCGGCGAGCGCGATGGCGTAATCGCTCTCGTCGATAGGGAGGGCGAGGAGTTCATGGAGCTCACCGCAGAGTCGCGCGACGAGGCCGGGATGAGTGGTGGCGCGGTAGTCCTGGAGCGCCGCGTCGTGGTCGTCGAACTCGTCGGGCATGTCTTGGGAGTACCAGCTGCCGAGTAGTTGGGCGAGTTCGGGGTAGTGCGCGTGCCACTCCCAATGTGTGATGGGGAGGACGGTGGGCGGGGGGACCTCGCCGTTGTCGATGCTGTGTTTGAGGTGGTCGGCGAGGCAGACGAGCCAGCCCTGAACATCGGCGTCGGTGAGGCCCACATCGGGGACGGTGTAGTACTCGCCGAGACGGACGCGTAGGCGGCCCGGTGGGTTACGGGCGTATTCGCGCAGCTGATGTTCGGCCACTGCGATGGCCCAGGGGCGTGTCTGCCAGGTGTGGCGGAGGTAGGCGTTGAGAGCCCGGCTGCGTTTCTCAGCAGTGTCGTCAGCGGGCTCACCGAGGTAGGCACGCATGACCTGGTCCAATTCGCCGTATCGGCGGTCGTGCTCGATGGGCTTCAGCGGCATGCGGGGGACGGCCTCTACAGATAGATGGGAAAGGTGGCGTGCACAGTGAAGCCGTGAGGGCTGGCGGGGTCGCGTTTGAGGACGACGCGGGCAGCGTGCACGTCCACCGGGTCGCGATTGGCGAGCATCATGGCTTGCAGCAGCACTCGGCCGACGGGTTCATCTCGGGAGGGCCACGCAGCCTCGACGGTCAGCCGCTGCCGGGTGCCCTGCGCAAGCCAGCGGTGGATAATCTGCTCATTGAGTGTCACCACCTGCTGGGTGCACCACTGGGCGGTTTCCCTGTCGGGATACGTGGCGGTTCGCGTCCGCATGACCACGCCTCCTCTCAGTACGCGTTGAAGGACCAGAAGACACCGACCTCGGTCTCGGAGACGACGACGAGCCCGAGGTCCATTATGAAGTCGGTGAATTCGACGCCCGCCGAGGTCTTCGTGAAGAAATCCGGGTCACGCGTCGTGCGAGCACTGATGGAAGTGGTGTAGCACGCGGGTGTGGCGCCATACCTGGAAAGAAGGGTGCGCGAATCCGCCAAAAGCTCTCCCCGCCGGTCCGGGAAGTCCGGGATGTTCTTCACGCTGAACCAGTCGTCCGTCATCGTCACGAGCAGGTGGGAGGCCGATGTCACGGTGATTTCGTGGAGGTGTTCGGCAAGATAGTCCGTGGTGATTGACCGGAAGGGAAAGGCAGGTCCGTGCTCGGTTTGGTCATGCTCGATTTCCCAGTCCAGCGATATCCATCCGCGCGGGTCCTCGACTTCGCGTTGCAGGACGGCGATGACGTCCTGATGCCAGTCGGGGTGCTTCCTCGGGCCGGTGATGACGAGCGAATACTTGTCATCAAACAGGCGCAGCGCCGCGGAATTCCAGGAGTCACGTTCCAGAGGGGACATCCGGGTTCCTCATCGATGAGTCAGGCGGTGGGCATGGAGGTTAGTACGACGAACGGGGGGTCCAGTCTGTCATCATACTTGAGGATGGTCCTGACCCCCTTGACGGGAATGGCCCGTGCATTGACTCCGTCGTTCTTGAAGCCAGAGTTGTTTTCGGGGTTCGGCTGCTTCGTGACGCTCCGGCCACTGTTCTCGCCGTTGGGGGCTGTGCATTCGAATGCTTCTGGCGGGTCGTTGTTCGTAGGAGGTGGCGGTCCGTCCAGCCATTTCTTGATATCGCTTGAGTTCTCATCAATGTTGTACTGCGTGAATTTTTGCGCTTTCTGCATGTTCTCGAAGGTGGAGGCACCGCCGATCGACGGCCTGCCGTGCGGCCACGAACCGGTGGGAGGGGCGCCTTGGTCTCGTAGCCGCTGAGCAAGCTGGGCATCGGTCTTTCCGATGTGCTTGTCGACCGAGTGCGCGTTGTCCATCCATTCATGGCTCGCCAGGTCGATACGGTAGACACCCTTCTTCGTGTCCTCCGCGTTCGTCCATGGATGACGGTGCTTGAAGTCGTCCAGGGACCGGGCGCCGAACCCCTCGGCTCGGGCCTCCTCGGCCTGGTAAGTGGGGGCGCTGAGATAGGCCTCGTCAAGCGCGTCCATCAGTCCGTCGAGCCTCTTGGCGATGTTGTCGACGGTTTCGTTGTATGTGTCGACTGCTTGGTTGACGCCGGCGTAATCCATATGTGAGCGAAAAGAAGTGACCGCCTTCGTGGTGACGTTGATGGCGGCAGTGACAGGCGTGAGCTTGAGGAAGTCGTCCCAGGACGGCGTGGTCCAGTCCTTGAGCATGTCCTTCACCATCTCCTTGCCCGCGTGGACGGCGGCGGCTTCGGAGACCTTTGTCAGCGCTGCGGCAGCGTCCACCAGATCGTGGCACGCCTTTGACATCGCCTCCGCGGTGTCGCTGAGGACCTTGAGTATGGGTTGCCGGTCCTTGGGGGCAACTCCCTTGTTGGTCTTCCAGTCGTACCCTTGCCCGTTCCGTGTGCCTCCCCATGCGGTTGTCCCCCATATGCTTTGACAGAACGTGTTCATCGCGTCCTGCCACTCGTTATTCTTTTCGTTCGTGATGGTGCCGATGTGCCCGGAGAAGTTGTCTCCGGCCTTGAGTGCTGCTTTCCCGACGTCTTTCCAGTAGCCCGCTATGTCTTTTAGTTCCCCCTCGAAGGAGTGCGCGCCGGGAGTGACTTCGTACATCTTTCCGAGACGAAGCCCCTTGTCGATGACTTCCTCGACGCAGTCGGCGAGGAAGTCGGGTATGTTGCCGATGCCGCGGACGATGGCACTGTTTGAATCGGCGTTGGTGCCGCGCCATCTGAGGTCGGCTACCGCTCCGTAGTCGGGCGCCTTGTTGATGACGGCCGGTGGATCCTTGCGCGGCGGCGGGCCGTACTGCTTCTTGTTGTTGGTCCAGTCCGCGGCCACATAGTTGTTGGCCGTCGCGGTCAGGCCAACGGCCGCGCCACCGACGCTCACCACGCTCTTGCCCCACACGTCCAGGAAGCGTTTGGCCACCTTCGCGTACGAAGCGGCGAAGGCATCGGGCCCGCTCCCGCGGCCGGCCAACTGCTCGTGACCGCTGAGCTTGTCGACGAGGTTCTTGGCTCCGTCGTTGTAGGTGAACTGATCGTCCCGGATGAGGTACGACGCGTAGTAGACGTGCGAGGGCGTGATGTCGAAGCCGCCCCCGCCGCCTGCCGGTGCTGTTCTGAGCGCCTCGCGTTCCTTCTTCCGTTCGGCCTTGCTGGGCAGGCCGTTGGACGCGCCGCTTCCCATCAGCGGCCACCCCAGCCGCGCAGTACGGCCCTGTGTGCGGCCGCGTAGTTGACGTGTCCGGTAACGACCACGTCGTGGAGCCAGCGTTGGGCAGCTTCCATGTCCTGCATGGACTTGTCCCACGAGTCGAGAGAGTCGACGAACATGTCGCGGGCTTCGCCCTCCCAGGTGAGCACGACCTTCTCAGTCCGGGCGTACAGCTGCTCCAGCTTTTGGTTCAAGTCCTTGAGGATGCTCTCGAGGTCACCAGCAAGCTCGTACATTTTGCTGAACGTGACCGATATGGACTCCTCTTCCGGCACCCTGCCCCCCGTGAGAGTTGTGTTCATGCCGACTGCGACGTCGATCATCCAATTTAGCCTGAGGATCCGACAGGTCGGAGCACCTCATGCTGACGTGGATTCAGAAGTCATCCAGCTTGCTGCGAGGTGCATCTGTCGGGGTCGAGGGCGGGTTGTCGTCGGCCATGGCGAAAATTTCGCGCCGGCCCTCGGCTGTCTTCTGTAGTTGCTGAAATCGGTGCATGATGTCCAGCTCTTGTGCGGTGAAGCCGCTTCGGCTGAGCTTCATCGCTTCCTCGATGAGGATGAGCATCTCCCTGATGCGGGCCGCGTCCTCGTTGACGCTCTGCTGGAGTCCCTTGTAGGCGGAGGCGGCGGGGCTCTTCCAGCCCCCGTCGACGCCGTCGACGAGCTCGTTGAGGTGGGTGATCTTCTTTTTGAGGTAGCGCTCCATCGTGTCGAGGTCTGCGATGAGGGACGCCAGGTCCTCGTCCTTCGTGGCAAGCCTGTCGTGACCCACGCTGCGTCTCCCTGCGGTCGAGGCGATGCGTTGCTCGGGCGGGCGCCGCCCAGCAACGCATCGTGTCATGGGTAGTGCCCGCAGGACCCTGGGCCCGTGCACTGTGGGGACGTCGGTGCATGGTTGATCGACGACGCCGGAGGGCAGTCCGGAACGGGGTGCCAATGCACTCGGCGGGTGCCTCGAAACAAGACTGGGCGTCCTCGGGAAAACCGAGAACGCCCAGGTCAGCTACCTGATCAGTGGTGCGCCGCCAGGGACTCGAACCCCGGACCCGCTGATTAAGAGTCAGCTGCTCTAACCAACTGAGCTAGCGGCGCCTGCTGACGACGTAAATACTACCTGGTCCGGGAGGGTGCTTTTGACCAACATCGGCGATCAAGGTCAGCGATCAAGGTCAGATGGTCAGCGAGAGCAGCATCGGCGCCGCCTCGCGATTGAGCAGGTAGGCGGCCTGCCGCAGCCGGTGCGCGCGCTCCAGAGGGAGGGACAGGGCCAGGCAGCCGACCGTGTGTCCCGCCGTGACGGGGACGGCCGCGCAGACTGTGCCCACGGCGTACTCCTGGAGGTCGAGCACGGGCACGGTGGGCGGCTGGCTGTCCAGCTTGCGGAAGAGGACCTTTTCGCTGGTCGTCGTCCGCGAGGTGAGCCGCACCGTCTTGTGGCGGGAGAGATGGTCCCGGCGGCCGTCGTGGTCGAGCTGGGTGAGCAGGCACTTTCCGACGGCCATCGCATGGGCGGCGGCGCGGAAGTCCACCCACTCGTTGACCTTGGGCGTATGCGGGCTGTCCGCATACTGCGTGATCTTGACTTCGCCGTCCACATAGCGGCTGAAGTAGACCGCCGCGCCCACGGAGTCGCGGAGTGCGCCGAGCGACTTCTGGAGCTTGTCCTCGACGGCCCGCCCGCGCCCCGGCACCCCGGTGTCCAGCAGGGTGAGGGACGCGCCGCCGATGTACGCCCCGTCGGCGATCTGCTCCACGTATCCCTCGCGGCGCAGCATCCGCAGCAGCTCGACGAGCCGGTCGCTCGGCAGCCGGGTCTCGCGGGCTATCCCGGAGTGGCTCACCCCGCTGGAGTGCCGGGCGACGACCTCCAGGATGCGCAGGGCGTGCCGCACCGAGCGGAGCGGTGCGATCGGCTCGGGCCCCAGCACCACGGCGTCCCCTCTCGCAGGTGGTGGCTTCGTACCACGATAGCCGCCAAGGGGGCGATATGGAGCGGAAGTTGAGCGATGGCATGTGCCACCGTCAAGCCGCCCACATCGCCCCCTCTCGCCTGAGGGGCACCGTCAGAGCACGGCGCTCAGGAACTCCCGGGTCCGCTCGTGCTCCGGCTCCGAGAAGATCTTCTCCGGCGGGCCGGACTCGATGACCCGACCGGCGTCGAACATCAGCACGTCGTCGGAGATGTCCCGCGCGAAGTTCATCTCGTGCGTCACGCACAGCATGGTGATGTCCGTCGTGTGGGCGATGTCCCGCAGGACGTCCAGCACCCCGGCCACCAGCTCCGGGTCGAGCGCCGACGTCACCTCGTCCAGCAGCATCACCTGCGGCCGCATCGCCAGCGCCCGGGCGATCGCCACCCGCTGCTGCTGCCCGCCGGACAGCTGCGTCGGGTACATGTCGCACTTGTCGCCCAGACCGACGAGGTCGAGCAGCTCCCGCGCCCGCTCCTCGGCCTCGTCCTTGCCCAGGCCCAGGACGTGCACCGGGGCCTCGGTGATGTTCCGCAGCACCCGCATATTGGGGAAGAGGTTGAACTGCTGGAAGACCATGCCGATCTTCTTGCGCACCTCACGGGTGTGCTTCTCGCCGGCCGGGACCAGCTTGCCGCCCTTGTCCTCGTGGGTGAGGTAGTCCCCGTCGACCTTGATCGTGCCCTCGTCGGGCTTGAGCAGCGTCATCAGCAGCCGCAGGATCGTGGTCTTGCCGGAGCCGGACGGGCCGATGAGGGTGACGTGCTTGCCCGAGGACACCGAGAAGTCGAGGTCGTCCAGGACGATATTGCTGCCGAAGCGCTTGGTCACCTTGTCGAAGCGGATCAGTTCACTGCCGTCCACGGCAGGATTCGTGTGGTCGGTTTCAGTGGCCAAGACGACGCTCCAGGGCTCGCATGAGAAGAGATGCCGGATAGGCGATGAGGATGAAGGCGATGCCGACCATCGTGAACGGCTCGATGTAGTGGAAGGACGACGAGGCCTCGCCCCGCGCCTTCTGAAGCATGTCGACGACGCCGATCAGCGCGAGCATCGGCGAGTCCTTCAGCATCGCGATGACGTAGTTGCCGAGCGCGGGCACCACGCGGCGGATCGCCTGGGGAAGGATCACCGCCTGCCAGGTGCGGCCCCGGGAGAGGCTGAGCGCGGTGGCCGCCTCCCACTGGCCCACCGGCACACCGTCGATACCGGCCCGGTAGACCTCGGCGGTGTACGTCGAGTAGTGCAGCCCGAGCGCGATCACACCGGTGGTCAGCGCCGAGAACTTGATGTCCCAGGTGGGCAGCACATAGAAGAAGAAGAACAGCTGCACCAGCAGCGGGGTGTTGCGGATGAACTCCGTCACCGCCGCCACCGGCCACTTCACGAAGCGGCTCGGCGAACGGAACGCCATCGCCCACACCAGCCCCAGCGCGAACGCCAGGATCGAGCCGAGGGCGGTGGCCTCCAGCGTGATCAGCAGCCCGTGGCCCAGCTGCGGGAGGAAGTCCCTGGCCACGTCCCAGTCCCACTTCACTGGGCACCTCCTCCGACGACGATGTTGCGCGACTGCTCGGTCTCCTGCTTGCCGATCAGCTTGCGCGTGACCAGCGAACCCTTGGGCGGAGCCTGGCCGATGTTGGCCTTGGCGCGCCGCTCCAGCAGCCGCATCAGCCGGGTCAGGATGAACGCCAGCACGAAGTACAGGACCAGGATGATCGAGTAGATCTGCGCGCTCTCACCCGTCGCCAGCCGGGACAGCTGGGCGGCGAAGGTGATGTCGGCGACGTTGACGGCCGAGACCAGCGCCGTCGCCTTCAGGATCTCGATCAGCAGGTTGTTGAACGGCGGGATCATCTCGGGGATCGCCTGCGGCAGGATCACCCGCCGCATCCGCTGCGCCGGGGTGAAGCTGAGCGCGATGGCCGCCTCACCCTGTGCCGGTGCCACGGAGGCGATCGCGCCGCGGACGATCTCGGAGCCGTACGCCCCGTAGTTCAGCCCGATGGCCAGCACCGCCGCCCACATCGGGAAGAGCTGCCAGCCGAAGGCCAGCGGCATCACGAACGCGAGCCAGAACATCAGCACCAGGGCCGACGTACCGCGGAAGATCTCCACGTACGCGCCGGTGAGGAAGCGGACGAACCGCAGCCTCGACGTGCGCGTCATGCCGATGCCGAACGCGACGGCGAGGGCGAAGGCCGCGCTGAACAGGGTCAGCTGGACCGTGATCCAGACGCCCGGAAGAAGCCAGTGTTCCCACAGCCCGGCCGTCATTTGCACAGCTCCTCGGCGGTCAGATCGGTCATCTCGCCCTCGGTGAACCCGAAGGGCCGCACGATGCGCAGCAGCTCACCGCTCTTCTTCATCTTGTGCAGTTCGACGTTGAAGGCATCCCGGAGCTTGGTCTCCTCCGGGCGGAACGCGAAGCCGCCCGCCCCGATGTCCGGTTTGCCGTCGAGCATGGCCTGGAACGGTTCGGTCGCCTCGGCCCGCTTGCTGTTCCGCTGCTTGACCACGTTGTGCACGGTCACGGTCGTGCCCGCGAACACATCGGCCCGGCCCTGCTCCACCGCCAGCAGACCGGCCAGCTGGTCCGGGAGGATCAGCATGTCGCTCTCCTTGACCCCGGCGTTCTTGGCGTAGTCGATCTCGGCATAAGCGGTGCCGGTGGCCATTTTGGCCTTCTGCTTGACGATGTCGTCGTAATTGTGCAGGTTCTTCGGATTGCCCTTGCGGACGATGAAAGCGTCCCGCATGCGGTAGTCCGGGTCGGAAAAGATCACCTGGGCGCAGCGTTCGGGATTGATGTACATCCCCGCGGAGACCACGTCGAACTGCTGCGAACGGAGCCCCGGAATCAGGGAGCCGAACTCGGTCGGCACCGGCTGGACCTTGTCCACCCCCAGCCGCTTGAAGATGACCTTCGCGATCTCCGGCGCCTCACCGGTGAAGTCGCCATTCTTGTCGATATAGCCGAATGGGATCTCCCCCGCAATTCCCAGTCGGACCGTCCCCTGCGCCCTCAGGCGCTCCAGCAGATTGCCCCCGTCCTTGGCGTCTGTGCTGGACACCCGGCTACAGCCGACCGCGCCCAGCAGGCCAAGGGCCGCCCCGCCGACCAGAAGCGATCGACGGGATGCCCCTTTTGCTCTGCTATCGATGTCTTTCCCACGTGGTGGAGCCATGGGCGCGCGGCTACCCGAACCCACGAAATATATGCAGGTCGTTTCCAGCCCTTGATACAGACGATGCTGGGTATGCCCCCTGGGGTAGGACTGGTGAAGGACTGGTTCCGAAGCGACCTGGAGGAATGTCGATGGTTGACCGAGCCGACCGGTTCATCGAGGTCTCGCTCGACAAGCGCGGAGTGACCTGTACCGCGAAACTCCTCGATGACCGCGCGCCGATCACCTGCGAGGCGGTGTGGAACGCGCTGCCGCTGGGGGGCGACGTGTACCACGCCAAGTACGCGCGGAACGAGATCTACGCGCTGCTGGCACCCTTCGCTCCCGAGGAGCCCCCACTGGAGAACCCCACGATCACCCCCATCCCCGGGGACCTGTGCTACTTCACCTTCTCCGACACCCAGCTCGGCACGAAGTCCTACGGCTATGAGACCCAGGCCAAGCACCAGGGCAAGCGCCAGGTGATCGACCTCGCCCTGTTCTACGAGCGGAACAACCTGCTCATCAACGGTGACGCGGGCTGGGTCCCGGGCATCGTCTGGGGCTCGGTCGTCGACGGCCTCGACCGCATGGCCGACGCCTGCCAAGACCTCTGGCGCGCGGGCGCCCTGGGCGAAACCCTGAGCTTCCGCCGAGCGTAGGAAGTCCAGCCCCGCCGGCGATTGAGGAGCGGGGTCCGGGGCGGA
>NZ_GG657754.1:6588876-6619444 GCF_000158915.1 Streptomyces himastatinicus ATCC 53653
TACAACGCATGCGCCACCCGCAAAACCACCGCATCCGCGTGCCGAGCCCCCACCAACTGCACCCCGATCGGCAACCCCGCCCCCGACACCCCGCACGGCACGGACGCCGCCGGCTGCTGCGTCATGTTGAAGGGGTACGTAAAGGGCGTCCACCCGGTCCACCGGGTGTGCCCCGACCCCTCGGGCACCTCCACCCCCGCCTCGAAGGCGGTGATCGGCAGGGTCGGCGTGACCAGCAGGTCGTACGCGGAGTGGAAGCGCCCCATCGCATGCCCGAGCGCCATCCGTACGTCCACGGCCGCCAGATAGTCGAGCGCGCTGTACGCGGCCCCCTGGGCGCACACCTCCCGCAGCCCCGGGTCGAGCAGTTCCCACTGCTCCTGCCCGAGCGGCTGCACCACCCGCGCCGCGCCGCTGAACCACAGCGTGTGGAAGGCCTCCACGGGATCCTCGATGCCCGGGTCGATCTCCTCCACGACGGCGCCAAGACCGGCCAGCAGATCCACGGCCCGCCGCACCGCCGCCGCCACCTCGGGGTCGACCGTGGCCGCGCCGCCCATCGTCGGGCTGTAGGCGACCCGTAGCCCGTCGATCGAGCCGCCGCCCGCGCTGATGGCATCCCGGAAGGTCCCCCCGAGGGGGCCGAGCTGCGACCAGTCGCGCCAGTCCGGCCCGGTGATGACGTCCATGAGCAGGGCGGAGTCGGCCGCGTCCCGGGTCATGGGCCCCACATGGGCGAGGGTTCCAAAGGCGCTGGCCGGATAGATCGGCACCCGCCCGTAGGTGGGTTTGAGCGCGAAGATGCCGCAGAAGGAGGCGGGGATGCGCACGGACCCGCCGCCGTCCGTGCCGAGGCTGAGCGGCCCGGCGCCCAGCGCGACGGCGGCCGCGCTGCCGCCACTGGAGCCGCCCGCGGTGCGCCCGGGGTCGTACGGGTTGCCCGTCACCCCGTCCACGGGGTTGTCCGTGACACCTTTCCAGCCAAATTCCGGCGTGGTGGTCTTGCCGAGAAACACCGCCCCGTGGTCCCGCATCCGGGCCACCGCGGGCGCGTCCTCGTCCCACGGCCCTTCGGTCCGTACCGTGCGCGACCCGCGCAGCGTGGGGCCGCCGCGCATCAGCAGGATGTCCTTCACGGACACCGGAACGCCGTCCAGGAGCCCGGCGGGCTCGCCGCGCCGCCACCGTTCGGCGGATTCCTCCGCCTGGCGCAGGGCTTCCTCGCCGTCCACCCGGCTGTAGGCGTTGACGCTCGGCTGGATCTGCTCGATCCGGTCGAGCGCGGCTCGTGTGGCCTCGACCGGGGAGAGATCGCCGGAGCCGTACCGCTCGAGGAGTTGAACCGCTGTCAGGTCGTGCAGGTCGGTCATCCAGCTCTCCGTTCAGATCATGCAGATCAGTTGGGGCCGTGCGATCAGTCCACCGGTACGTAGCCGAGACGCTTGTCGACGATGTTGAGCAGGGGTTCGCCGGCGCTCCAGCGGTCGTAGTTGTCCTGGAACTGTTCGGCGAGGTGGTCGCGCCAGCCGACCGTGTCGCCGCTCATATGGGGCGAGACGAAGAGCCCGGGCACGTCCCACAGGGGGTCGTCGGGGGTCAGCGGCTCGTTCTCGAAGACGTCCAGCGCGGCGCCCGCGATCTGCCGTCCGAGAAGGGCGGCCTTGAGGTCGGCCTCGATGACGAGGGGGCCGCGCCCGACGTTGATGAAGCGGGCGGTGGACTTCATCCGGGCGAAGGCGGTCCGGTCGAACATGCCGCGCGTGTCCTCGGTGAGCGGGGCGACGGAGATCACCCAGTCGGCCTCCGCGAGCAGCTCGGGCAGCTCGTCGTTGCCGCGTACGCCCGGGCGGGCGGTGCGTCCCACCAGGTCGACCTTGATCCCGAGGGCGGAGAGGGTGGTGCCGATGGCCCGGCCGATGGGCCCGGCGCCGATGACGGCGGCGCGCGATCCGGCCAGGCGCATCGTCTCGCGGTGCTGCCAGCGCCGCTGCCGCTGGAGCTCCCAGCTTCCGTAGAAGTCCTTGCCCATGGCGATGACCAGGCCGGCGACGTACTCGGCGATGGGCTGCTCGAAGACGCCGCGCGCGTTGGTCAACACGGTGTCGGATGCGATCAGTTCGGGGCTCAGCAGCCGGTCCACCCCGGCGCTGGCGGTGTGGACCCAACGCGGCCGGGGGCCGTCGCCGGGCCAGGCGTCGCGTACCGCGTCGGAGGTGAAATCCCAGACCAGGAGGACATCCGCGGAGGGCAGGGCGTCGGGCAGGGTCTTCTCGTCGCACACCACGACCTGGGCCCGGCCGGCCAGCCGGTCCAGCCGGACCGGGGGCTGCTCGCCGAAGACGACAACAGTGCTTTCGGACATAGGCGGGAAACCGTTTCGAAACGTGGGTGGGTTTGGCTGTCGAGAGTTGGGGCAGGCGCCAAGGTTTGCGGGGATTGACCACGCTAGGCAGCGGAAACTACCGTCGTCAACAACGGATCTGTCCCGACGTCCCGGCATCAGGCCGGTGCTCTCTCTTATATCTCTGGCCAATGGTCCAGCCCTCCCTTTCTGTATTGGGGCTCGATATATGGACGTCTCCTTTCTGGGTGGCCCGCAGCCGCAGCGTGGCGTGGGCGTCGTCGCACCGTTCGACTTCGCGCTTGATCGCGAACTGTGGCGCTGGGTGCCGGACGAGGTCTCCTTGCACCTCACCCGGACCCCCTTCGTACCGGTCGAGGTCAGTCTCGACCTGGCACGGCTCGTGAGCGAGCACGAAACCCTTCAGGACGCGGTGCGGGCGCTGAGCGCGGTCGCACCGGAAGTGGCGGCTTACGCCTGCACCTCGGGCAGTTTCGTCGGCGGCGTGGCCGGCGAGCGCGCGATGTGCGCGGCGATGACACAGGCGGGCGAGCTGCCCTCGCTCACCACCTCGGGCGCCTTGCTGGAGGCGCTGCGGGAGATCGGCGCCCGGCGGGTCGCGGTGGTGACCCCGTACACCCGGTCGGTGACCGACTCGCTGGAGGACTACCTGGGCGAGGCCGGTATCACCGTGACGGGCCGGGCCTATCTCGGACTGACCCGGCACATCTGGAAGGTGCCCTACCGCGACGTGGTCGACATGGCGCGGGAGGCGGTGGTCGGGTCGCCCGACGCGCTGTTCATCAGCTGCACCAACTTGCCGACGTACGACGTGATTCCGCAGCTGGAGGCGGAGTTGCGGATGCCCGTGCTGTCGGCCAACCAGGTGACGGTCTGGGCGGCGCTGCGGGAGATCGGTGCCCAGGCGGTCGGCCCGTACCAGGCGCTGCTGGACCCGGCCGCGCGGCGGGGCCCGGCGGGTATGGCGTCGTCGACGGTGGCCGACCCGATGGCCTCGATGCCCCCGATGACCTCGATGCCCCCGATGGCGGACCCGGCGGCGCATGCCGAGCCGGAGCCGGAGGCGGCGCTGGCCGGGGCCGCGTCGCCGGGGCCGGACGTCGATCCGGCGGACGGGCTCGACCCGGGGTTCGGGCCGGGGATCGGCGAGGGCCCGTTCCTCGATGATTCGGGAGGTCCATCTACGATATGAAGGAACCTGCCGGGTAGCAGCGGTGTATCAGAAATGACAGTGCAGGGGCGGCGCCCGAGGGGGCCGCAGGTAGGAGCAGTCATGACGGACGCGACGCAGCAGACGGCGCACCAGACGCCGGACACGGTGGGCTTTCTCTACCCGGGCTATTCCGCCGAGGACGACTATCCGCGCCTGGAGGGGATGCTCGGCGACAGCGTGCGGCTCCCGCTCGTCCACACCGACATCGGTGAGGACGCGCACCGGGTCGACGCCCTGCTGGAAATGGGGTCCGGGGCCCGTCTCGCGGCCGGGGTCGCCGAGCTGAAGGAGCGCGGCGCCCAGGCGGTGATCTGGGCGTGTACCAGCGCGAGCTTCGTCTTCGGCTGGGAAGGCGCCCGGGAGCAGGTCAGCGAGCTGGAGGAGACGGCCGGGCTGCCCGCCTCCAGCACCTCCTTCGCCTTCGCCCATGCGGTGCAGGCGCTGGGCGTGGAGAAGCTGGCCATCGCCGCGACCTATCCGGAGGACGTCGCGGAGTACTTCAGGACGTTTCTGAAGTCGGCGGGCGCGGAGGTCGTCTCCACCCAGGGCAGCGGCATCATCACCGCCGCCGAGGTCGGCACCTGGGGGAAGGACGAGGTGCTGAGGATGGCCCGTCATGGTGACCATCCCGACGCCCAAGCGGTGCTGCTGCCGGACACGGCCCTGCACACCGCCGCCTGGCTGGCCGACCTGGAGGCGGATCTGGGCAAGCCCGTGCTCACCGCGAACCAGGTCACGGTCTGGGAGGGGCTGCGGCTGCTGGGCCGCAGGCCGGTCCATGACCGGCTGGGCACGCTGTTCGCCGCGGGCGGCTGAGCGGCGACGGCGACGGCGACTGAGCGGTGGACGAGGGGAGCGGGCGGTGACGGCGGCGGACAGAAGGAGTGGGCTGTGACGGACCGGTGAACCGGGCGGGAAATCCCTCCCTCCGGACGTTCCTGGCAGGGTTCCGCTTCCCGAAGTCCGCTTAGCATGCAGCCGTGCGCCGCCTTCCTCCCTTCTTCCCCGGCTCGCAACGCCCGCTGCTGATCGCCGGTGCGGTGGCGGCAGCCGCGGCGGTGGCCGCCACCGCGCTGGCCGGCGGCGGAGGATCGTCGGACGGCCGGGGTGCAGGGGCCTCCGCCACGGCGGCCGACGGGCTGCGGCACACCTCGGTCGAGGTGTCGGAGGGCGGCTGCGGCAAGGGCTGGGCCCATCCGCACCGCGGTAAGCAGGTCTTCGACCTGAGGAACACCTCCAGCAGGGCGGCCGAGGTCTATCTGACCAACCCGGTGAACGGCTCGGTGTACGGGGAGGTCGAGGGGCTGGGCCCGGGCACCACCCGTCCGCTGCGGGTCACCCTCGGCGGAGGCTCCTATGCCTTCCGATGCCTGCCCGACGACACGGACGCGGTCACCGGACCCACGGTGACCGTGGCCGGACCGGCGCGCGGCGGTGGCCCGGCCGCCGTTCCGGTCACCCAGCAGGACCTGATCCCGCCGACCATCGCCTACCAGAAGTGGGTCCAGGGCCGGATGGGCGAGCTGGTGCGGCGCACCGACGCGCTGCGCTCGGCCGTCCGCGAGGGCGATCTGGCCGCCGCCCGCGCGGCCTGGCTTCCGGCCCATCTGGTGTACGAGCGGATGGGCGCCGCCTACGGCACCTTCGGCGACGCGGACGGGGCGATCAACGGCACCACGGCGGGGCTGTCCGGCGGTGTCCGCGATCCGGGCTTCACCGGCTTCCACCGCATCGAGTACGGGCTGTGGCACGACGCGTCCGCGAGCAGTCTGCGCGGTGCCGCCGATCAGCTCGACAAGGACGTCCGCGCGCTGCGGGACAGCTGGCCGCAGCAGCGGATGGATCCCGCGGACCTGGGACTGCGGGCGCACGAGATCATGGAGAACACCGTGCAGTTCGAGCTGACCGGCCGCACCGACTACGGCAGCGGCACCAACCTGGCCACCGCGCGGGCCAACCTCGACGGCACCCGGGCCGTGCTGGACCGGCTGCGCCCGCTGCTGACGTCCCGTGACCCCGGGCTGCCGGAGATCGACTCCTGGCTGGGCCGCACCCGGAAGGCGCTGGACGCCGCCCATCAGGGGGACCGCTGGACCCCGGTGGACCGGCTCGCTCGCGGGCGCCGGGAGAAGATCAACGCCGCCGCGGGCGCGCTGGTGGAGCGGCTGGCCGATGTGGCGGCGCTGACGGATGTGCGGAGGACCCGGTGAGCGAGGTGCGGCGGCGGGGCTTTCTGTGGGGCGCCGCGGCGGGCACGGTCGGCGCGGTGGCGGGCGCCTCGGGCGCCACGGCCGCCGCACGGGCGGGCGACGCGGGGCCGGGGGACGCCGGGAAGGCGGCCGGGGGAGAGGCCGCCGCGCGGGTGCCCTTTCACGGCGGGCATCAGGCCGGGATCCTCACCCCGCCGCAGCGCGCCACCGCGTTCGTGGCCTTCGACGCGACCGCCGAGGGGCGCGCCGAGCTGACCGAGCTGCTCCGTACCCTCACCGCGCGCTGCCGCTTCCTCACCACCGGCGGCACCCCGGATCCGGTGGGGATCACCGCCCCGCCGGTCGACTCCGGCACCCTGGGGCCGCAGGTCACCGCCGACCGGCTGACCGCGACGGTCGGCGTGGGCGCCTCGCTCTTCGACGGGCGTTACGGCTTGACGGACCGTAAGCCCCGGCGGCTGCGCGCCATGCCGTCCTTCCCCGACGACGACCTCGATCCCGACTGGTGTCACGGCGATCTGAGCCTCCAGCTCTGCGCGGAGAACACGGACACGGTGCTCCACGCGCTGCGCGACATAGCCCGGCACACCCGGGGCGCGCTCCAGGTGCGCTGGCGCATGGACGGCTTCATCAGCCCGCCCCGCCCCTCCGGCACCCCGCGCAATCACATGGGGTTCAAGGACGGCACCGCCAACCCGGACACCGGCGACGCCCGGCTGATGGACCGGCTGGTGTGGGCGGGTGAGCACTCGGGGGAGCCGGGGTGGGCGAGCGGCGGCAGCTATCAGGTGGTCCGGCTGATCCGGATGCTGGTGGAGTTCTGGGACCGGGTGTCGATCACCGAGCAGGAGCGGATGTTCGGCCGCGGCCGGGAGTCCGGCGCACCGCTGGACGGGCGGCACGAGTTCGACACCCCGCGCTTCGCCCAGGACCCCAAGGGCGACATCATCCCGCTGGACAGCCACATCAGGATGGCCAATCCCCGTACCGCGCACACCGACGACCAGCGCATCGTGCGCCGTGCCTATAACTACGACCGCGGTATGGACGGGAACGGGAACCTGGACATGGGCCTGCTGTTCTGCTGCTATCAGCAGGATCTGACCCGGCAGTTCGAGACGGTGCAAAAGCGTCTCGCGGGCGAGCCGCTGGTCGACTACATCTCCCCATTCGGCGGCGGCTATTTCTTCGCGCTGCCGGGAGTGCGGGACCATGCGGATTGGCTGGGCAGGGCCTTGCTGTCCTGAGCGTCCGGTGCTGTCCGGCCCACCCCCTGGTCAAGAACGCCTCAAGAATTCCTTGTGTTTTCCTGACCCTCTATTCATTCGCCCTCCTCCATGGATTCCATCGGAATGTCCGGCCCGCGACCGAGGATCACGGCGCAGGCGTGCAACGGATACGTGTGGAGGCATGGCATGGGCGGTAGAGGACGAGCGAAGCGCTGGAGTGCCCTGGCCGGCGCCGCGGTGCTGGCGACCGCGGGCGGGGCGGCGCCCGCATGGGCCGCGCCCGCGAAGGGGGCGGTGCAGCGGACCGCGACGCCCGTGAAGCATGTGGTGGTGATCTTCGACGAGAACGTCTCGTTCGACCACTACTTCGGCACCTATCCCAAGGCCGCCAACACCGACGGCACGACGTTCACCCCCGCCAAGGACACCCCGAAGAACATCGACACCCTCGCCCACGCGGGCCTGCTGGAGAAGAACCCCAATCTCTACACGCCCAAGCGGCTCGCGCCCTCGCAGGCGATGACGTGCGACCAGAACCATTCCTACGGCCCCGAGCAGTACGCGGCCAATGGCGGCAAGGCCGATAAGTTCGTCGAGAACACCGAGGTCAGCAAGTGCACCGGGCTGTTCGGCGAGCCCGGTCTGGTGATGGACTACTACGACGGCAACACCGTCACCGGGCTGTGGAACTACGCCCAGCACTATGCGCTGAGCGACCGTTCCTTCAGCTCGGGCTACGGCCCCTCCAGCCCGGGCGCCGTCGAGCTGGTCTCCGGTCAGACCCATGGCATCGTCTCCACCGACCCGAAGTCCTCCACCGAGGACCCGAAGCAGACCGACAAGCCGGACCCCGCCACCGTCTCCTCGCCGGACGCCCAGGGCGTCGGCACGATGATCAACGACCCGGACCCGGCCTTCGACGACTGCTCGGACAAGGACCACACCAGCGGCAGCGCCCTCGGCCGGTTCAAGGGCAGGAACATCGGTGACCTGCTCAACGCCAAGGACGTGAGCTGGGGTTGGTTCCAGGGCGGCTTCCGGCCCAGCACCCCCTGGGGCGGCAAGCAGGGCAGCTACGCCAAGTGCTCCGGCACCACGCACCCCAACGTCGGCGGCGCGTCCTCGGTGGACTACAGCCCGCACCATGCGCCGTTCCAGTACTACAAGTCCACGGCCAACCCCCATCATCTGCCGCCCAAGAACGTGTCGGAGATCGGCCACAGCGGTCAGGCCAACCACAACTACGACCTGACCGACTTCGACGCCGCCCTCAAGACCGGTCATCTGCCCTCGGTCAGCTTCCTGAAGGCCGCCGAGTACCAGGACGGCCACGCGGGCTACTCGGACCCGGTCGACGAGCAGCACTTCCTCGTCGAGCAGATCAACGCCATCCAGAAGTCGCCGCAGTGGAAGGACACCGCGGTCGTCGTCGCCTACGACGACAGCGACGGCTGGTACGACCACGCGTACGCCAAGCCCACCAACGGCTCCCGCGACACCACGACCGGCTCGAACGGCAAGGCCACCGACAGCCCCGCCTGCCAGTCCGCGCCCCGGCCCGCGGGCGGCTACCAGGACCGCTGCGGCCCCGGCCCGCGCCAGCCGCTGCTGGTGATCTCCCCGTACAGCAAGGCCAACAAGGTCGACCACACCCCCACCGAGCAGACGTCGATCACCCGCTTCATCGAGGACAACTGGCACACCGGCCGGATCGGTGACGCCTCCTTCGACGCCCGCGCGAACTCGCTGTCCGGCCTGTTCGACTTCCGGCACCCGAACAACACCCAGGTGCTGCTCAAGCAGGACGGTTCGGTGGACTCGGTGCACCGGTCCGGGCACTACACGACCAGCGCCCTGGCCGCCAGCGCCCCGATCGCCGACGCCCTCACCCCGCACCGCCTCGCCGGGGCCGACGGGAGCGCCGCGTCCGGCGACTCGGTGCTCCTGCCGGTCGGCATCGCGGCCGGTGCGCTGGTCTTCGGCACCGCGGCCACCGTCCTGGTGCTCCGCCGCCGTCGTACCGCCTGACGGACGGGGTACGGCCCCGGGACCCACGGGTCCCGGGACCCACGGGTCCCGGGGCCTTGCGCCCCGGGGCCTCGGGTCACGGGGCCGGGAATAAAGCGGAGCCTTCATCCGGTTGACCGTGCGCGGTGGACGAATGTGCACCGCAGTGCGATCAGGGAGGCGGGCCACCGTGGCCGTTGAGCAGGACCGGCGAGGCGAAGAGCGAGAAGCGGAGCGCGACACCATCCGGGCCAGGGCCCGGGGCAGCGCGCCCGTACCGCTGTCGGTGCTGGACCTGGCGACCGTCGGCAGCGGGCTGACCGCCACCCAGGCGCTGCGCACCACCACCGAGCTGGCCGGGCTCGCCGAGCGCCGCGGCTTCCACCGCTTCTGGGTGGCCGAGCACCACTCCATGCCGGGCGTCGCCAGCTCCTCCCCGGCCGTCATCCTCGCCCATCTGGCCGCGCACACCGAGCGGATCCGGCTCGGCTCGGGCGGGGTGATGCTGCCCAACCACGCCCCGCTCGTCATCGCCGAGCAGTTCGGCACCCTGGAGGCGCTCGCCCCCGGCCGGGTCGACCTCGGCCTCGGCCGCGCCCCCGGCACCGACGGGGCCACCGCGGCGGCGCTGCGCCGCACCGACCGGCTGCGCGAGGGCGCCGACGAGTTCCCGCAGCAGCTCGCCGAGCTGACCCGGTTCCTGGACGACGACTTCCCCGACGGCCACCGGTACGCCCGTATCCACGCCGTGCCCGGACCCGTCCAGGGGACGGCCCCCGGCGGGGTGCAGTCCGCCGACCGGCCTTCGGTGTGGCTGCTGGGGTCCAGTGGGTTCAGCGCCCGGCTCGCGGGGCAGCTGGGCCTGCCGTTCTCCTTCGCGCACCACTTCTCCGCGGCCAACACGATCCCCGCGCTCGACCTCTACCGCGAGTCGTTCCGGCCGTCCGCGGTGCTGGACCGGCCGTACGCGTCGATCGGCGTCTCGGCGTTCGCGGCCGAGGACGAGAAGGAGGCCCACCGCCAGGTGCTCACCGGCGCCCTCTCCATGATCCGGCTGCGCACCGGGCGCCCGGGCCTGGTGCCGTCGCCGGAGGAGGCCGAGGCGCACGCGTTCAGCGAGATCGAGCGCGACTTCGTGAACAGCTGGCTGGCCAATGTGGTCCACGGGACGCCGGACGAGGTGCACGAGGGGCTGGACGACCTGGTCAAGCGCACCGGCGCGGACGAACTCAAGATCACGACGACGGCGCACGGACCGGAGGCCAAGCTCCGTTCGTACGACCTGATCGCGGACGCGTACGGCCTGCCGGACCCGTCCGCGATCAGCGCCTAGGAGACCGGGCAGGCGGGGAGCATGGGAGGGATGCGGTCCGGCGGCACCGGGCGGGAGTAGAACCAGCCCTGGCCCGTATCGCAGCCGATCCGTCCCAGCCGCTCCGCCTGCTCCGCGCTCTCCACGCACTCCGCCACCACCGTGAGCCCCAGCCGGTGTGCCAGCTCCACCAGCGCCCGGACGATCGTCTCGTCCGCCGGATTGGGGTGCTCCTCGGCCCGGAAGCCCTGGACGAACGAGCCGTCCAGCTTGAGCGTGGAGACCGGCAGCCGGCTGAGATAGGCGAGGTTGGAGTAGCCGGTACCGAAGTCGTCGATCGCGATGGCCACCCCCATGTCGCTCAGCTGCTGGAGCGCCTGGAGCGGACGGCCCGCCGAGCCCATGACCGCCGACTCGGTCAGCTCCAGCTGGAGCAGCCGCGGCGGCAGCCCCGTCTCGGCGAGGATCGTGCCCACGTCGGCGACCAGGTCGGAGTCCCACACCTGACGTACGGCCACATTGACGCTGACCACCAGCGGATGCCGCGGATGGGCCTGCTGCCAGGCGCGGGCCTGACGGCAGGCGGTACGCAGCACCCAGCGTCCGAGCGGCACGATCGCGCCGTTCTCCTCGGCCAGCGAGACGAACCGATTCGGCGAGAGCCTGCCGAACTGCGGATGGTCCCAGCGCACCAGCGCCTCCACGCCCCGTACGACCCCGTCGACCAGGCCGACCAGCGGCTGGTAGTCCAGCACGAACTCCTCCCGCTCGACCGCCGGTCGCAGCGTGCTGGAGAGCGCCTGACGGGTCATGCGGTGGGCGTTGCGCTCGGGGTCGAAGAGGGTCCAGCGCGCCTTGCCGTCCTCCTTCGCCCAGTAGAGCGTGGTGTCCGCGGCCTGCATCAGCCAGGTGGTGTGGGTGCCCGCAGCGGGCCGCTCCACGACGCCGATGCTCGCCGACACCGACAGCCGCTGCCCGCCCACGTCGAACGGCCGCTGGAGCGCGGCCAGCACCGAGCGGGCCAGCTCGCACACCTGCTCGGTGCCGCTGGACTCCCGTACCAGCAGGGCGAACTCGTCACCGCCGAGCCGCGCCACCAGATGGTCGCCGGGCGCCGCGCACTCGGTGAGCCGCTGGGCGACCGCGCGCAGCAGCCGGTCGCCGACCCGGTGGCCGAGGGTGTCGTTGATCGCCTTGAAGCCGTCCAGGTCGAGGTAGCACAGCCCGATCCGGCCGGTGCCCGCGCGGTCGTAGGCCCCCGCCTCCAGCGCGGCGGCCAGCCGCTCGAAGAACAGGTTCCGGTTGGGCAGCCGGGTCACCGGGTCGTGCATCTGGAGATGGCGCAGTCTGCCCTGGAGGTCCCGGCGGTCGCTGATGTCGGCCATCGACAGCAGCAAGCTACAGCTGTCCGGGGCCTGTTCGACGGTGATCTCCGCCCACAGGGCGTGGCCGTCGGAGTGATGGAGCCGACGGGTGCACGTCATCCGCTCGCGATGGCCGAGCAGCACCTCGCGGTAGTCGTTCCAGGCGCGCGCGTCCTCGCGCAGCTCCGCCAGCGCGGCGGCGCCGCGGGCCGCCAGCTGGGCGGGGTCTGCGCCCAGCAGCGCGCCCAGCGCGGGGTTGGCGTCCAGGACGTTGCCCTCGCGGTCGATGACCGCCATGGCGAGCCGCGCCGCGTTGAAGGCGGCGCGGTAGTCGCTGGGCGCGGCGCCCGGGGGAGCGCCGGGTGGGCCCGGGGGAGCGCCCTGCGGACAGGGTTTGCGCGCCCGCGGAGGCCGCCGGGGCGGGGGGTGCGCCGGCGCCCGCCTCGACGGGGGGAGCGCTGGGGTACGTATGACGCTCAGTGATCGTCGGCAGCGTCGCGCCGGGCGCGCGGCCCTGCCCGTCGGGGGTTCCGCTCACCGCTCGCTCCCGCATGGCGTTTGTCTGGTCCAGGTATGTCATCTGTGTCGTACACGTCTCGTGCATCTCTCACACCGGGCCCCGGGCAGGCGCCAAGAGCCTGCCTGAATAGGTAATCCCCGCTGGAAATGTGCCGATCATAGAGGCTCGTACTCCGCGCGTTCCATAGACGCCATCGCGATCACCGCCGCCTTGACAAGGTGTTTGGTCGTATCTGTTCGACTCTGCGCGGGCGCACTGCCCGCTTGACCGGATGTGACCGTCTGTTACGTACCCGATTCCCGGCCGGTTCACTCGACCGGTCCAGCCGAACAGGGCGTACCGCGCCAATCCGACCCAGGGTGGAGTGGGTGTTCCGTCTACGCCCGGGAGGTCGGCATGGCGCGTCCTCAGCAGTCCGCGGGGGCGCCGCGGACGACCCGGCTGCGCCGTGCCCAGGCCGTGCTGACCTCGCTGAGCGCCATGATCGCCACCACCGTGGTGGCGGGCCCCGCCACGGCCGCGGGCGCGGGCGGGCCGTGCACCCTGGAGCGCACCGGGGCCCACCACTCCGAGGGGCTGGACAGCTGGAACCGCAACTACCCCCGCCCGGTCCGCTCGCTCCGCGCGGCCATGGTCTTCCTGTCCTTCCCGGACGCCGCCCCCCAGGTCACCCCCGCCCGGCTGGCCGCCGACCACACCCCCGCGACCGGCGACTTCTTCCAGCGCGCCTCCTACGGGCGCTTCTCGCTGCGCGTCCACCCGCTGCGGCGCTGGATCACCATGCCGAAGGCGTCCACCGCGTACGCCATACAGCGCGACTGGAACTCCGCGCGCCGCGCCGCGTATCTGCGCGACGCCATCCGCGCCGCCGATCCGCACCTGGACTTCGGCCGCTACGACATCGTGTATCTGGTCGCCGACCCCGATGCCCCGGGCGTCGACGCCGACGCGACCAAAGTGGTCAACTTCGAACGGCCCCTGCGCGCCGACGGTAAGGATCTGCGCCGCCTGGTGACTGTCTTCGAGCACCATCCGCCCGATCGCAATGTCCTCGCCCATGAGACCGGGCACGTCTTCGACCTGCCCGACCTCTACCACCGGCCCAGCACCGCCGACAACAGCGGCGACTGGGACACCTACGTCGGCGACTGGGACCTGATGGGCAGCCAGTTCGGACTGTCCCCGGACCCCTTCGGCTGGCACAAGTGGAAACTCGGCTGGCTCACCGGCCGGCAGGTGGTCTGCGCCCGGGCCCTCGGCCCGAAGATGTACACCCTCCAGCCCCTCAGCGCCCCCATGGAGGGCCGCCCCGGCGCCGACACCCGCACCCGGCTGATCGTGGTCCGCACCGGCCCCACCACCGCCCTGGCCATCGAGGCGCGCGGCGCGTACGGCAACGACGCGGGCACCTGCACCGAAGGCGTCCTGGTCTACCGGGTACGCAACGACGCCGCCTCCGGCGAGGGCCCGGTCCGGGTGCTGGACGGCCACCCCGCCACCTCGGCCTGCTGGAACGAGTCCGTCTACCCCGAGCTGGCCGACGCCCCGCTTGGCGTCGGCGACTCCCTCCTGGCCAGGGAGGAAGCGGTCCGCGTGACCGTCACCGGCCGCGCCACCGGAGGCTCCTGGGCCGTCCAGGTCAGCCGCGGCGAGCGCGACTAGAACGGCTGCGGACGTCTCCTGAACCGGTCGACACCGTAGCGCAGGTCCCGGCACCCGAACGGTGATCAAGCAGCGTTCGAGGTGGCGCTCCGAGACTGTGGCCTCGTTTTGATCTCCGGCGCCCGGGAGCGACCATGCCACGACACGCGAATCTGGCCGAGGCACTGAGAGAACGGGCCCGGGACGGCGGGGACCACACCGTGGCGCTGGCCCACCCGGACGGAACCGGCGGCGAGCGGCGGATCTCCTACGCCGAACTCGACGCCCGCGCCGCGGCCGTCGCCGCCTGGCTGCGCGGACGCGACGCCGCCGGGCGCCGGGTGCTCATCGTCCTGGACCCCGGCCCGCACATCGCGGCCGCCCTGCTCGGCTGCCTGTACGCGGGCGCCGTCGCCGTCCCCGTCCCCGCGCCCACTGCCTCCCGCACCGCCGCCGAGCGCACCGCGGCGATTGCCAAGGACGCCGCCGTGGACCTCGTCCTCACCGAAACCGCGCACGCCACCGAGACCTCGCGCCGTCTCTCCCTCGTCGGCCGCGCCGACCTCACCTGTCTGCCCGTCGACCGGCTGGGGCCGGACGGCGGCACCGGCCACACCTCCGACGCCCCGTCCGCGCGCACCGACCCCGACAGCCTCGCCCTGCTGGCGTACGACTCCGGGCCCGCCACCGCCCCGCGCGGCGCCCGGCTCACCCACGGCAACCTCCTCGCCGCCATGCACGCCCTGCGCGCCACCCTGGGCACCGGACCCCGCTCCCGGATCGGCGGCTGGCTGCCCCGCCGCCACACCCCCGGCCTGATCGGGCAGGTGCTGCACCCGCTGTGGCTGGGCGCCACCGCCGTCCCGCTGCCCGCGCGCCCGTTCCGTACCGACCCGGCCGCCTGGCTGCGGGCCATCAGCCGCCACGGCATCACCGAAGCCGTCGCCCCCGACACCCAGTACGCCCGCTGCGCCGCGCTGACCGCGGACGAACAGCCCGCCGGGCTCGACCTCTCCCGCTGGCGGACCGCGCTCAACGCCGGGGAGCCGGTCTCGTCCGCCACCATGGCCGCCTTCACCCGCCGCTACGCCGCCGCGGGGCTGCGCACCGGAACCCCTGGTCGCCGTATACGCCCCCGCCGAAGGCGCGCCCCTGCTGCTCGCCGAGGGCCCGGCCCCCGGTGCCCGGCGCGGAGTTCGGCGTCGTCGACCCGCTCATCTTGCCGTCGCTTGACCGGAGGAGGCCGTCGGGGAAGATCTGGGCGCGCGGCGCCGCCGTCGCCACCGGCCACTGGGGGCGGCCGCCGGACACCGTGCCGCTCTTCGCCGCCCGGGCCGCCGACGGCCCGGGCGGATTCCTGCGCACCGGCGACCTCGGCCTCGCCGCGGGCGGCGGCATCCGCATGACCGGCCGGGTCCACGACGGACTCCTGGTCGACGGCGTCACCCTGCACCCCCAGGACGTCGAGCGCGAACTCCTCGGCTGCGGGCGGGCCCTGGGGTCGGCCCGGGTGTTCTGCGCGGGCCCGGGCGCCGGGCCGCTGGTCGTCGTCCAGGAGGTCCGTACGGCGGGCGCCGCCCGGACCGGACTGCCTCGGCTCGCCGCCCGGATCCGGGCCCGGGTGGCGGAGGAGTTCGGCGTCACCACCGGCGCGGTGCTGCTCGTCCGCCCCGGTACGGTGCGCCGGGACGGAGCGGTGAAGGTGCGCCGCGCCGTGCTGCGCGAGTGGTATCTGCGTGGTGAACTGCGCGCCCTGCACGCGGATTACGCGCCCGCACCCACCGAACCGTGCCGGGGCGGCGCGGCCTGAACAACGGCCGCGGTAATACTGCTGTTCGACAAGAGAATCGGGCGGAAAGAGCTGCGAGGCCCGGAAACACGGGGGAATAATCGTCCTGCGGGGGCCGGTGGGGGAAGGGGCAGGGCGAAATGGTCAGAGTGCTCATTGCCGAAGACATGCATATGCTGCGCAAGGCACTGGTCGCCCTGCTGGAATTCGAACCCGATATCGAGGTCGTGGCCGAATTCTCCAGCGGCGCCGATATTCTGCCGCAGGCCCGTCAGCTCCGCCCGGACGTCGCGATCCTCGACATCGACCTGCCCGGGATGGACGGGCTGACCGCCGCCGCCGAGCTGCACACGGCCGTTCCCGAATGCCGGACCATGATGCTCACCAGCCTCGGCAGGCCCGGAAATCTGCGGCGCGCCCTCGCGGCCCATGTCGCCGGATTTCTGCTGAAGGACAGCAGCCCGGCCACCCTGTGCGACGCCATTCGCGCGGTCGCGCGGGGCGAGCGGGTCATCGATCCCCAACTCGCCCTGGCCGCCCTGGACGACGGCCCGCAGCCGCTGACCCCGCGCGAACTGGAGGTGCTGCGGATGGCCTCCGAGGGCGAGGAGGCCGCCCGTATCGCGGCCCGGCTCTTTCTCTCGGTGGGGACGGTGCGCAATTACCTGACCTCAGCCGTCACCAAACTCGACGCGCGCAACCGGGTCGACGCCATCCGGATCGCCCGCGAGGCGGGCTGGCTGTAGCGGGCGCTTCCGCAGCGGGCCTCATACGGAGGCCGAACGCTACGCCGCGGCCCGGCGTCACCCCGGCACCGCCGGGCCCCGCTCCTCCTCCGTACCGCGCCCCCGACCGCCGCGCGGCGCCTGGGTGGACAGCTCCAGCTCGGCCCGTAGCTCGAACCGGCCGTCGGACCGTACGTCCGCGTACAGCCGCCCGCCCAGGCCCGACAGCCGCACCCGGAGGTTGCCGATCCCGCTGCCGCCGTCGGTGCCCGCGGCACCGGCGACGCTGTCGGCGCGCAGGATGGTGGACGGCTTGCCCACCCCGTCGTTCACCAGCGTCAGCCGCACCGTGGGCCCCGACCGCCGGGCCGTGATCGCGCAGTGGTCGGCCTTGCTGTGCCGCAGCACATTGGTCAGCCCCTCGCGCAGCACGCTCGCCAGCACCGTGTCCACCCGCTCGGGCAGCGGCCCGCAGTCGATGTCCGCGGTGGCGCGGATGCCCGCCGCGGCCAGCATCGACCGGGCCGTCTCCGCCTCCGCGGACAGCGACATCGTGCGGTAGCCGCTGGCCACCGCCCTTACATCGGCCAACGCCTGACGGGAGGTCTGGAGGATCTCGGCCAGCTCCTGCTGCGCCCGGTCGTTCTGCCGGGGCACCAGCCGGTGCACCAGCTCGCATTTGAGGGTGATGGTGGAGAGGCTGAGGCCGAGCAGGTCGTGGACGTCCCGCGAGAACCGCAGCCGCTCCTGCGCGACCGCCAGCCGGGCCAGCTCCGCACGCGACCGGGAGACCTCGGCGACCAGCCCGGAGAGCCGGGAGAGGCCGAAGACCACCAGCCCGGTGATCGTGGTGGACACGGTGGTGTACGCGACCTTGTCCCAGCCGAACCCGACCTGGAACAGCAGCACATCGGTGATCACCAGGATCGCGGCGAACGTCGGCCAGGCCACCGCCGGAGCCAGCACCAGCAGCCCGGAGCCCGCCAGGAAACCGGGCATGCCCAGCCACGCCTGCTCGAAGACGGCGAACGGCAGGAAGGTCAGCATCGCCTGGAGCAGCAGCGTCCAGTGCCGTCCGGCGGCCAGCCGGGGCGCAAGACCGGGGAAGGAGTGCAGCAGTTGGATGCCCAGCAGCGCGGCCAGCAACGGCAGGACCTCCAGCATCCGCACCACCGCGTCCACCGCGCTCCCCGGGGGGAGCCCTTCGACCACATACGTCACGGCGACGGTGAAGTAGCCCAGCAGCACCACGACCGTGATCACCACGGCCAGGCGCGGCGCCAGATCGTCGTGGTCGCGCGGCGGCTTTTTCCCGGCATCGTCGGGCAAGAGGCTCCCCTGCACTCGTCCTCCGGATGGTCGGGCCGGATTGGGCGGCTTGCCCGAGAGTATCCGATCTTTTGCGGGGGAGGAGAGGGTGCGGAGAAGGCTCATGGCGTACACAGAGTTACGGGTTGTCACCGGGGATCACAGGAAGAATCACAGGAAAAGGGGAACGGGGTTCAGGTCGCGGTACGCGGTCGGCCGCCGCAGCCGCCCCAGGGCCACCGGGACGTCGTACAGCCGCCCGGGGGCGAACCGGGGCCAGTGCGGGCGCAGTCCGGGCACCAGCACCTTGGCCACGGGCAGCCCCACATCCGGCCGGGTCTGGTCCAGCACCAGCAGCTCCATCCCGCGCGCACGGACCGCCTCCCGTACGGCGGCCAGGGCGTCGCCGTCCGGGGGAGCGGCCATCCCGGGCGGCGGCACCGCATCCGGATCGGGCGTCAGATAGGGCCCGTTGGCGGTCGTCGCGGTGCGGAACCAGCGCAGCGCCTCCGCGTCGGCCGCGCCGTATCCGCCGCCGTCGGCGCGGGCCTCGACCACCGCGGGCAGCATCTGGTTCAGCTCGGCGAAGGCGTGGCACAGCGCGGCGTGCCGGTCGAAGTGGGCGCCGAATCCCAGCGTGATGTCCTCGGCGGGCTTGTCGGTACGGCGGGAGAGCGCGGCGACCACCGGGATGCCGAAGTCGGTGGTGAGGTCCAGCGCCCACACCTCGCGCCGCAGTCCGCCGTGGGCGCGGCGCAGTTCGGCCAGCCACGGGTCGTCGAAGGCGTCAAGGGGGAGCGCGGGCTGACGGGTGCGGTTGTACCACCACAGGGCGACCGCGTCCCGCTCGACCAGCTCAAGGAAGCCCCGTACGACGGCGTCGGCGAGCGTGGACCCGGCCGCCGCGCCGTTGGAGTCCGCCCGGCAGCAGCGCCGCCCCGGGGGCTGCGGGGCGCCGTAGTACAGCAGCGCGGTGGGCAGCAGCCGGTGCCGCTCGGCGGTGAGCGACCACACTGGCGTCCAGTCCAGCTCGGCGTCCTCGTCGAACGGATCGGGGAGCCGGTGGCGCGGCGCCCTCTGGTCCGGATACGGCCGTGCCAACTGCCGTGGATCCACGAGCTGGACGGTGTCCGGATGCACCGCGTCCGCCGGATCCAGCGCGCGGTAGCGGGCGCGCTGGCGCGGCTCGTCGCCCTGGAAGTGGCCGCTGTAGTGCTCGAGGGCCTCGCACAGGGCGCTCGCCCGGGCCTGCTCGGCGGTCCGCCCCTTGCCGTGCGCGGCGGCCCCCAGCCCGGCGCGTACGGCGTCCAGCCCGCCCGGAGAGGTGGCGTACGCGGCGTACGAAGGGTGCCGGGCGTGGTAGCAGTTGAGGAACGCCGGGCCGCGCGGATCGCGGCGGATCTCGGTAACCAGCCCGGTGACGGGGTCCACCAGATGGCCGTAACGCTCCATGACGCGGCGCGGTGAGGCGTCGTCGGTGGCGTCTACGTGGTTTTCATGGGGCTCGCGCGGCGACGGCACGGCCAGCGGCGCCCGTATCCGCTCCGCGACCAGCGCCGGATTCCCGCATCCGGGGCACTGCGGGCGGCGGGCGAGCGGATGGCGGTCCACGGTGGCGGTGAGGCTGTCCAGGGTGCACAGCGCCTGCTGGCCCGGATGCCGGTGCCCGGCCAGCCACTTGGCGGCCTCCAGCGCGGCCAGCTGGAGCGCGGCCGCGCGGCTCGCGGGCAGTGAGGCGGGCGGCCGCGGCACCGGCCCCGGGCGGCCCAGCCTGCGCTGGAGGTACGCCTCGGCCTGCCGCCCCCGCCACAGCCGGTCGGCCAGACACGCCCAGCACGGGTCCTCGGGGGCGCCGAGGAACGGGCCGAGCCACGCCCGGGTGCCCACCGGTTTGACGGGCAGCCAGCGGCGGCCCGCGGCGCGATGGGCGGCGTCGACCGCGGCGAGCCGCGGATCGAGATAGTCGTCGCACACCACAAGGGTGAGTTCTGCGGCGCCGTGTTGACGGGGGCCGACTTGACGTACGGCCCATCGGCACTCCCGGCCCTGCGCGGCCGGGGCCGCCGCCCGGTCGTCCCCGGCTCCCTCCGCGTCTGCCGGGCCCGCCGCCCGCAGCCCCGCCGCCCGCAGCGCCCGGAGGACTTCGGCAGGGTCGGCCGACCCGAGGATCACCGACGCCACTGAGGCGGCTGCCGGGCGTGCCGCCGGGCGTATGGAGCGCCCGTCCCCGCCGCCCAGACTGGCCAGCTCCCAGTACGCCTCCTCGGGCCCGGGAGCGTGCGTGGGCTCCCGCTCGGACACCAGCCCCGCGGCCCGCAGCCGCGCGATGACCCGCTCCGCCTGCCCGGCGGGCACCGCGCCCGGCAGACCGGCCGCGCGGGCGGCCTCGGTGAGGATGTGCGCGAGGTCCCGCGACCCGTCCAGCAGCGGCGCGAGCGCCGCGATCGCCCGCCCGTGCAGCGCGGTGACGCCGTGCTCGGAGACCAGGTAGACGGCCTCGCCCGGCACCGGTTCGACCCGCAGATGCGGGGTGAAGCCCAGTTCGCCCGTCATGCGTCCGCGTCCCTCATTCCCCGCCGAACGTGCAGATGCAGATGCGTGGCGCGACGGCCGGCCAGGAGGCGCCGGTCAGATCCTCGATGACCAGGTCGTCCAGATCGTGCAGATCATCCAGAGCGTCCAGGGCATTCGGATCCGGATCGGGGTCCGGCGCGGCCGGGACACCGCCGTCGGCCGCGGGTTGCGGGGGGATGGAGGCTTCCGTCATCACAGGCTCTCCTCGGGGTGGGAGGCGGTCGTGGCCCGGGGGCCGCGGCGGGGCCGCCGCCGCGGTTCAGCGCCGCCGTCATCGCCAGGGTGTGAATTTGTCATGGGTCGACCTCCCAGGACTCATACCGAGTTCGGTATTCCGGCACTGGTCGGAGGCACCGCTCACCCGCGAGTCTTTTGTGTGCCTCGATGGCACGGCCGCGCGGCCAGGAGGCACCTGACGGACCGTTGACGGAGGTACAGGACCATGGACATCAAGGTGTTGGGGCCGCTGAGCGTCGAGGCGTGCGGTCAGTCGATCGTGCCCAGCGCGGGCAAGCCGCGGCAGATCCTTGCACTGCTTTCCGTCTACGCCAACCAGATGCTGCCGGTGCCCACTCTTATGGAGGAAATCTGGGGCACGCAGATGCCGCGCAGCGCACCCACCACCTTGCAGACGTACATCCTTCAGCTCCGCCGCAGGCTGGCCGCCGCTTACGGCCCCCAGGCACCGCAGGCGTCGAAGGATGTGCTGGCCACCCGGTACGGCGGCTATGTCCTGGAGGCGCAGCCGGGCGCGGTCGACATCCATGAGTACGACCGCCTGGTGGCCGCGGGGCGTGACGCGCTCGACGCCGGGGACGATGTCGAGGCGTCCCTGCTGCTGCGCGAGGCGCTCGCGGTCTGGCGCGGTCCGGCGCTGGTGGACGTGCGGGTCGGTCCGGTCCTGGAGATCGAGCTGGCCCGGCTGGAGGAGAGCCGTCTCGGCGTCCTGGAGCGCCGCATCGAGGCCGATCTGCGGCTCGGCCGCCATGCCGAGCTGCTGACCGAGCTGACCGAGTTGACCGCCCGTCATCCGCTGCACGAGGGGCTGCACGCCCAGTGCATGGCCGCGCTGTACCGGGCGGGCCGCCCGTGGCAGGCGCTGGAGGTCTACCAGGGGCTGCGCGCCCGGCTCGTTGAGGACCTGGGGCTCGAGCCCTCGCCGCGGCTCCAGAAGCTCCAGCAGGCGGTGCTCGCCTCCGACCCCGCGCTCGACCTCGACCTCGAAGGGCACTGGCGCCGCCCGGTGCTCGACCTGTTCGCCGCCTGACCCGCCGATCCGTACGGTCCGTTCCGCGCCCCGCCCCGCTTGACCGCTCCACCCGCCGCACAGGCCCCGTCACCTCCCCAGGGCCCGCCCGGTGACCCTCCCCCCGAACGCCCGGCGCCGCCCTTCAGCCGGGTCTGCTACGGCTCCGCTGCCCGATCCCCCCGCGCGGGCAAGCGGAGCCGTAGTGCATTTCCCGCCCAACGCCCGCCTGACCTCGCCGATCCGGATCCGATCCGGATCCGATCCGATCCGACCCGACCCGACACCGACCCGACACCGACCCGATCCGACCTCCCACCGACCTCCCGCCGACCGCTCGTCCGACACCAGCCGAGGGGGCGCCTTGCGCATCGTCGACCTGTCCACACCGGTGGACGCCCCCGTGCCCTGCGGCGCCTCCGGCGCGCGCGGGATGTCGCGCGTCATCGACCGGATGCCGATGGAGTGGTTCCTGCGCCCGGCGCACGTCCTGGACATCACCGGCGCCGACCCGGACACCCGCACCGCCGGGGTCGAGGACATCGAGAAGGCGCTCGCCCGGACCGGCTGCCGACCCCGCCCGCTGGACGTCGTCCTGCTGCACACCGGCGCCGCCTGCTGGGCCGGTACGCCGCGCTACTTCACCGACTTCACCGGCCTCGACGGCCCCGCCACCGACTACCTCCTCGACCTGGGGGTCCGGGTGATCGGCACCGACGCGTTCAGCCTCGACGCGCCCTTCCACGACATGATCCGCCGCTACCACGCCACCGGCGACCGGTCGGCGCTGTGGCCCGCGCACTTCGCGGGCCGCCGCCGGGAGTACTGCCAGATCGAGCGGCTGGCGCGGCTGGACACCCTGCCGTCCACCGGGTTCCGGGTCGCCTGCTTCCCCGTGAAGACCGCGGGTGCGGGCGCGGGCTGGACCCGCGCGGTGGCCCTGCTCGACGAGGTGTGAGTCCGGTGGCGACGGCGCACCAGGAGATCGATACCGAGGTCTGTGTGGTCGGCGGCGGCCCGGCCGGTCTCGTGCTGGCGTTGCTGATGCTGCGCTCGGGGGCGCGGGTGACGGTGCTGGAGCGCTCCCGCGCGCACGAGCGGGAGACCCGCGGCGAGATCCTCCAGCCCGGCGCGCAGGCGCTGCTGGACGAGCTGGGGGTGCTCGCCGGGGCGCGGGCGCGCGGTGCCCAGGAGCACGACCGGTTCCGGCTGTTCGAGGGCGACCGGATGCTGCTGGAGGCCGACTACCGGCTCCTCCCCGCCCCGTACGACCATCTGCTGTCCCTCCCCCGGACACATCTGCTGGACGAACTCCTCGCCCACTGCCGCCGCTCGCCCGGCTTCCGCTATCTGCCCGGCCGGAGGGTCGGCGGCCTGGTGTGGCGGGACGGGCGGATCGCCGGGGTCACCGCCGACGGGCCGGACGGCCGCTGCACCGTGCGGGCCCGGGCCGTGGTCGGTGCGGACGGCCGCTACTCCCGCGTCCGGCGGCTGGCCGGAATCGGCGCGGGCCGCACCGAGGCGCTTCACCATGTGCTGCTGTGGTGCACCCTCAGGGCGGGCGGCGCGGACGCCCCGCCGCTCCGCGACGTGCGGGTGTTCCGCACCGGGGACGGCCCGGTGGTGGTCTACGGCTCCTGGCCGGACCGCATACACCTCGGCTGGACGCTGCCGCAGCACGGCCACCGCGCCCTCACCGCGCTCGGCCCGGACCGGGTCAGGGAGCGGCTCGCGCGCGCCGTGCCGCCGTACGCCACGGCCATCCGCGAACAGATCCGCGCCCTGGGCGACCTCGGGCTGATGGACGTCTTCTCGGCCCGCGCCCGGCGCTGGGTGGACGACGGGCTGGTGCTGATCGGCGACGCCGCCCACACCCACGGCCCGATCGCCGCCCAGGGCATCACCCTTGCCATCCAGGACGCGGTGGTGCTGCACCCCGTGCTGGCCGGTGCGCTGGCCGCGGGCGACGTCGGTGCGGATCGCCTCGCCGCCTTCGAGGGGCGCCGGGGGCCCGATGTCGCGGCCGTCGTACGGATGCAGACCCGGCAGAGCCGGGCCCTGCTCTCGGGCGGCGCGTTCGCCACTCGTGTGCGCCCCTACCTCGCCCGGGCGCTGCGTCACACCCCACTGCACCGCAGGATGCTCCAACGCATCGCGTACGGGGGCCCGGCGATCCGCGTCATGGACGCCAGGGCGTGCGGGCGTCCCTGAGCGGGCGGCGGCGCGGCGGCCCGGTCCGGGGCGGCCCCGGCGCCGGGTCGAGGCGGGCTCAAGTCACGGCGGCGACCATGGCGTTCTCACAAGAACGCCATCCGGGTACGACCGCGAGGAGGGGGCCGATGGTGCCGAGGGTGTCAGATGCAGCGGGGCTGTCCGTCGTGGTGCTCGGCGGCACCGGCGCCCTGGGCGGTGCGGTCCAGCGCGCGTTCGAGGCCGCGGGCGCCCGGGTGCTGGTGATCTCCCGCCGGGAGCCGGAGCCCGGTGAGGCCGTCTCCTGGGCCGGGCTGGATCTGACCAGCGCCCCGTCCGGGCAGCTCGCCGCCCTCCTCGCCGGGGCCGCCGCCGACGTCGTGGTGAACGCGGCCGGGCTCACCCGCGGCGGCACCGAGGAGCAGTTGGCCGCTGCCAACGCCGGGCTGGTGCGCACCCTGGTGGAGGCCGCCGCTGCGCTGCCGTACCGGCCGCGGCTGGTGCAGCTGGGCACCGTCGACGAGTACGGCCCGGTGTGCCGCGGCGTCGGCATCACCGAGGATCTGCCGCCCGCACCGGTCAGCGCGTACGGCCGCACCAAGCTGCTCGGCGCGCAAGCCCTGCTGGGCGCCACCCGGTCCGGTGCGGTGGACGGCACGGTGCTGCGGATCGCCCATGTCTTCGGCCCCGGCGCGCCCCGCACCGACCTCCTGGGCACCGCGGCCCGTCATCTGGCCTCCCACTGCCCCGGTCCGCTGCGGCTGGAACCGCTGGAGGGGCGCTGGGACTTCGTGGACGTCAGGGATGTCGCCGCCGCGGCCCTCGCGGCGGCGACGGCGCCCCGGGCGAGCGGACAGGTCGTCAACATCGGCTGTGGTCAGGCGCTGAGCGTGCGCCGGCTGGTGGAGCGCATGATCGTGCTCAGCGGGCTCGGCGTGCCGCTGGTGGAGGAGCCGGGCGCCGGCGGTCATCCCGCGGGCCCCGCCTGGCAGCGGGTGGACATCTCCCGGGCCCGGCTGCTGCTCGGCTGGCGGCCGCGGTTCGGCACGGTCCGGTCGCTGCGCGACCAGCTGGCCAAAGCCGGGGCGCCGAACCGCGCGATGGTGGCGCGCCCAAGATGGACCTCGGGCCTGGACGGGCGCACGGCCCTGGTCACCGGGGCCACCGGCCTCGTCGGCGAGCCGCCGCCCGCGCCTTCTCGGCAAAAGAATACGGATGGGCTGGCTTTCAGGAACCCCGGGAGGCCGGTAAAGGAGATTAGCGGGGATCTGGAGGGCCCGACGGATACCAAGTCTTCCGATGGCAGCCGAATTGGAAGATTCCACGCGCCGCTCTGGGTCGTGGCCGCCGTCGAGGAGCGCTGGGGCGCGCTCGACGTCCTGGTGGCGAACGCATGGCGGCGGGGCGCGCGATGCGATCCGCGCGCCCGTTTCGAGGACATCCCCGAGGGTGACTGGCTGCCGGTCGTCGCGGACAGCCTCGCCCCGGTGATCCGTACGGTGCAGCGCGCCGTCGTCGGGATGCGAGAGCGCGGCTGGGGCCGGATCGCGCTGGTGTCCTCGCGCCGGGTGCCCGATGAGTTCCACGGCGCGGCCGAGGCCGGGCTGCACGGCCTGGCCCGCGGCCTCAGCGGGCAGGTGGCGGCGGACGGCGTGCTGGTCAACGCGGTGTGCCCGGAGGACGCGCCCTCCGGGGCCCGGGCCGTCGCGCAGACGCTGCTGTTCCTGTGCTCGGAGGCCAACACCCATCTCACCGGCCACACCCTCACGCTCACAGGCGGCTGACCGGGAGGGATCGTGCGCGTCCTGTTCACGACCTGGGCCCCGGGCGGGCATCTGGTCGCGCTGGTGCCGCTCGCCCGGGCCTTCCTCGCGGCGGGCCACCAGGTGCGGGTCGCGGTCCCGGGCGGCTGCGCGGCGGCGGTCGCCCGGGCCGGGCTGATGCCGGTGCCCGCCGGGGTGCTGCCCCGCGCGCTCGGCCTGCCACCGGCCGTGGCGCGCCGCTCGCGCGGCATCTGGCCCGCGGACTGGCCGGTGCGGCCCGGGGTGCTCGGCCCGGAGCAGCACGGGGTGCTGCGCGCCCTCGGCGACCGGCGGGTGGCCATCGCCGAGGCGATGGCCCAGGGGCTGGTGGCCTACGCCCGCTGCTGGCAGCCGGAGCTGGTGGTGCACGACGCGAGTACGTACGCGGGCACGGTGGCCGCGGCGGCGCTGGGCGTGCCCGCGGTCGGCCAGCTGTGGGGGAGTGCGGCGCTGCTGCGCCTCGACCGGCAGCGGCTGGACGGCCCGCCGCTGCCCGGCTATGCGCGCCTGATGCGGCGTTACGGGGCGGATCCGGCCCGCGAACCGGAGCTGTGGCTCGACCCGTGCCCGCCGAGCCTGGCGCTGCCGTCGCCGGAGCGGCGGCTTCCGGTGCGGTTCGTCCCGTACGACTCCCCGTACGAGTCCCCATATGAGTCGCCGTACGAGGCCCCGTATGAGAGGCGCTACGAGTATTGCCGTACGCGTCGCCGCGCGGGGCGTACGAGGGGGCGTACGACGCGTCGGGCGAGCCCTCGTACGACTCGGTGCGCCATGGGCCGGGCCTCGCGCCCACCCGGATCTGTGCCGCGTGGGAGGACCCGGCGGGCCCGCCCGAAGCCGTACGGGCGGCGTTGCGGGCGGCCGAGGCGCGCGGGGTGGAGGTCGTCCGGCTGGGCACCGCAGCGGAGGGGCTGCCGCCCGCCGGACCGCTGCACCGGGTGCTGCCGGGCTGCCGCGCGGTGCTCCACCAGGGCGGAGGGTCCGCCGTCCTGGCCGCGGCCGTGGCCGGGGTGCCGCAGCTGATCGTCGCGCCCCGCCCCGAGCAGCAGCTCAACGGCGCGCGGGTGGCCCTCACGGGCGCTGGGGCGTACACCCCCGCCGCCCTCCTCGACGGTGCGCCGCGCACCGCCCGGGCGGCCGGTGCCCAGCTGGCCCGGGACCTCTTCGCCCTGCTGGAGCAGCCCTCGTACGTGGTCGCGGCCCGTGCGCTGCGGGAGGAGGCCCGGTCGATGCCCGGCCCGGAGGCGGCGGTCGTGCGGCTGACGGCCCGCCCCGAGGACACACGAAAGGCCCCTCACCGATGGTGAGAGGCCTTCGCATGTCGGTGCGCCGCCAGGGACTCGAACCCCGGACCCGCTGATTAAGAGTCAGCTGCTCTAACCAACTGAGCTAGCGGCGCCTGCTGACGTAGGAGACCTTAGCACCCGGGTCAGGCGAAGTGAAAATCGATATCTTTCGGGCCGCCCTCAGCCCGGAAACAGGGCGGGTGCGCTGGTCACGGCCCTGTCGTCGGCGTCCGTGTCATAGGTGTCCGTACCCTCCGCGTCCGTATCGGCGGCGGTACGGAGCGTGCGGGCCGCCCGCACACAGGCCCACAGCAGCACCTCGGGCCCGGGCAGCCAGGGGCTGCGGACATCGGGCGCGACGAGCCAGCGGGGCGAGGGCGGATCGTACGAGGCGATCTCCGCCGGGGGCTCGGGATCCGCCGGGCCGGGGTCCAGGGGGTACAGGGGCGGCACGGTCACCGTGTCCCCCCAGCCGTAGCAGAGCAGCGGTGGGGCCGCGCCGCCCCACTCCTCCCAGCCGAGCAGCGCGGGCAGCCGCTGGGCGGCGCCCGGGGTGGCGAACAGCAGGACCCGGCCGCCCTGGGCGGCCACCGGACCCGTGCCGGGGCCATCGGTCCATAACCGGCTGACCACCCGGCGCCCGAAGAGCGCGTCCATGCTGACGACGTCGAATGCGGTGCCGCACGGCAGCGGGACCGAGGTCGCCGGATGCTGTGCCCAGAGCGCGTGGACGCCGCGGGGGGACCGGCTGGCGGAGGCGAGCCAGTCCGCGCCGGCCGGGGTGACGTAGGCGGCGGTGTGAAGTGAGTCCCGAGGCGTTCTGCTCATGTTTCTACAATTACCGTCGGTGGAGGAGGTGTCGGGGGATGCGGCAAAACCGGGACATGGCGCGGGGCGATGGGGTACCTTCCACCCGCATATGCCCCCGGCGCATGATCACGGCAGGACGCCACGCGTTCGTGCGGGTTTCTCCTACGGAGTACGCCCATCAGTCCGGTAGCTCGCCGCTTTGTATCAGTTCGCGACCGAACTCGATCATCTTTTTGGCGTAGTCCTCGGTCCACTCCGCCCGCTCGGCGATGACGGCGGGGGTCAGCCGGTCGAACCGCCTCGGGTCGGCGAGCTGCGCGGCCGCCATCGCCTGGAACTCCATGGCCCGGTCCGTCGCCGCGCGGAACGCGAGCACCAGCTCGGTCGAGCGGCTGAGCAGTTCGCGTGGATCCTCGATCGATTCCAGGTCGAAGAAGTGCGCCTCGTCCTTGACGGCGGCGGCCGGTTCGAAGAGCAGCGCGGCCGGTTTCATTCGCCGTGGCGCGGCGCCGTGCTGGCCTTGAGCCGCATCCGGCTCGGGCATGTGATCTCTCCTCCTGGGTCGTGAGACACGAGCGGTTCGCGGTGCGTCCTTCTCCCATTGTCGCGCGGGAGGCAAGACCGCCGCCCCCACCAGGGGTGTCTCCCCACCGGCCCCACCTCCGAACCCAGCGCCGGGGCCCGGCCCCCGGTCCGCGGACGGGCGGAGGCCGGGATCTCCTCAGGGCCGCCAGGAGACGCGGTGTTCGGCCAAGTGCGACAGGACGGCGTGATTCGCCTCCCACCCGTCCGGGAACTTCACCGTCACCCCCAGCTGCACCGGCTCCGTCGACGGATGCTCGTCCAGCAGCTCCGCCACCCCGGCCCGGCACACCACCACACACGCGTGCCGGTGCCGGGACGCCAGCACGCACAACCGGCCCGTCTCCAGGTGGAAGGCCGTCGCGTCCGGGCGGCCGGACAGCGGGTGCAGCACCACCGTCAGATCGAACTCACGTCCCTGGAGGCGGTTCGCCGTATCGACGGTGACGCCCGACACCCCCAGCCCCGCCAGCGCCGTCCGCACGGCCGCCGCCTGGTCGCGGTGCGCGGTGCCGACGGCGATCCGGTCGGCGGTCAGCGGCACCGGTTCGTCGGCGCGCTCGCTGACCGCCGCGCCGCCCCGGTCCAGCGTCCGCCGGACCACCTGGGCCACGGCCGCCACCGCCTCCGGGTCGGTGCGCGGCGTACGGCGGGCCGGAAGCTCCAGCAGCCCCCACCCCGCGACGGCGGCCTCGTCCAGCACCCGGTCCGGTCCGGAACCGTCCGAGGGCACCCCGAAGCTCAGCCGCCGGTCACCGTGGCCGGTGCCGCTGCGGAAGGGCGTGTACGGATAGAACGCGTCCGAGACCAGCGGCGCGGCCGACGCGGGCAGCCGCCAGGACACCGGCAGCCGGTGCTGCGGAAGCCGCGGATTGTGGGCCAGGAGCGTGGTCACCGCGCTCGCCGACGGGTCGTACGAGAGCCCCGCCCACTGATCGGCGCCCACCACGCTGAACGGGTCGAGCTGCCCGGGGTCGCCGACGAACAGTGCCCGCTCGAAGAGCCCCGCGACGGCCAGCAGCGCGTCCGAGCGCATCTGGTACGCCTCGTCCACGATCGCGTGGCTCCACGGCTCGACGTTCTTCACGTGCGCCCATTTCGCGGCGGTGGACACCACGATGCCCAGCCCGGCCAGATCGGCGACCTTCGCCGAGCAGCGCACCGCCGGATGGCCGTCGAGCACCGGGTCGTACGGATGCGGATCGCTGCTGTGCAGCCGGCCGACCGGAAGGTCCGGATCCGCCGTGGCGAGCCGGTCCACCAGGTCGTCCACCTGTGCGTTCGTCTGCGCGACCACCATCAGCGGCCGCCCCGCGGCGGCCAGCTCCCGGGCCGCCCGGACGACCAGCGTCGACTTGCCCGCGCCGGGCGGGGAGTCCACGACGACACCGCGGTGGGTGCCGTGCAGCGTGTCGTGCAGGATCGCGTCGGTCGCGCGCGCGGCCGCGGCCGACGGGTCGAACGGCTCGCCCCTCCCCGCACGGGCCGCCCGGTCCGTGGCGATCACAGATAATCCTCCTCGGTCACGGGGTCGGGAGCCTGTTCGGGAGCGGCGGCGTCCGGCGGGCCGCCGTGGGTCCACGGCGTGCTCTCGGGGTCGGGCAGATCGGGGCCGCCGCGCGGGGCGTGCTCGAACAGCGTCCAGCACACCCGGTCGCCCGGCTCGGGGCACCGAACCCGGCTCCGGCTCCTTCCCCCGGCCCATTCCACCGGTCAGCCGGACGACGAACGCGACGGAGGCCCTTCCGGGCTCCCCGGCCTCCACAGGCTCGGCGGATTCCTCGGGCTCCCCGGAATCCTCAGGCTCCTCGGGCTCCCCGACGAACTCCGCCGTCTGCGTCCGGCCGTCGTCCATCACCCGGTACAACTTGGCCCGCTCGGCCAGATGCGGACGGTCCTCGGTGCGCACCGTGACCAAGGGCCTGGGCCGTGGCACCTTCGCCTCCGACCAGGCCATCTCCACCTCGGTGACCTCGCCCGCGAACGCCTCCCCGGATAGCCGCCGCCCCGCCATGACCAGCGGATCGTCCAGCGCCTCCTGCGCGTCCAGCTGGGCCTGCGCCGTCTCCCGCGCCGCGAGCTTCTGCGCCGCCGTCACCGCGTCGTCCCGCTTCGGCTGGGGCGGCTCACCGGCCCGGACGCGGTCCCGGTGGGCCGTGTACGACCAGCGGTCCCGCTTCCAGCGGTCCACCACCCGCGCCCCCTCCGGCAGGTCGCGCAGCAGGTCCACACCCCGCCACAGCGCGTCCCAGGTGGGCCGCAGCTGGGACGCGATCAGCTCGCGCAGCTCCGTCTCGGCCACCCGCAGCCGTGCCTCACCGTCCGCCACGCCGCCAGTCACCTCGGAGCGCGCCGCGTCGTACCGGGACATCGCCGGGGTCAGCAGCTTGTTGTCCAA
>NZ_GG657754.1:6619544-6623019 GCF_000158915.1 Streptomyces himastatinicus ATCC 53653
CCCCGTCCCGCGCCGACTCGGTGTGCAGCGCCGCCTCCGCGCCCGGGACACCCTCCGGCGGGTCGATCCAGGCCAGCAGCGACCCCAGGTGCTGGTCCTCCAGGTTGCTCTGCCCGGTCGCCCAGTGCCGCCCCAGCAGCTCGGTCAGCGACAGCAGCAGCGAGGAGCCGGGCACCCGGGACCGCTCCCCGTAGTGCGTCAGCCACCGGCCGAGGAGCGGTACGCGCGCGGGCGCCGGGAACGGCGTCTCCGGGTCCTGCTCGGCGGTGCGCCGGAACCGCATCGACCGCCCCAGCAGCCGGACGAACGCCACGCCCGCACCGCTGGGCACCAGCAGTTGCGGCGCGTCCGCGCACAGCTCGACCTGGACCGGCACCTTCTTCCCGGTCTCCGGGTCGGTCTCCTTGCGCTCCTCCAGCTCGACATCGTCCCCGTACCCCTCCAGGTACGGAAGCATCTCCTCCGCCAGCTCGGCGAGGAACGCGAACCGCAGATCACGGTTGCGCGGCTGCGCCACGACCAGCAGCCGCGGCGCGTCCCGGTCGGTGCCCACCAGCGCCCCGAGCGGCGCGCCCGTCTCGCCCGCGGTGGTCAGCGGCACGAACGCCAGGGGCCGCTGCGAGAGATGACGGTGCCGCACCGTGGCGACCGGCCGTGCCCGGCCCTCCCGGACGGCCTCCATCCGGGCCAGCGTGGTGATCAGCGACATACCGCCTCCGCAGGCCGCGCGGCGGTGGCGAGGGCCTCGGCGCGCAGGGCCGCCGCGCGCCGCAGGGTGTCCACGGCCGGGTCGCCGGTGGGCTCCGAACCGCCGGATTCCAGGGCGGCCGCGAGCACGGCCTCGACCGTGGTCAGCCCGCCCAGCTCGCCCCGGACGCCGCGCCCCAGCGACTCGACGGCGCCCTCCGCCCGGGCCCGCGCCCGGCAGTGGAGGGCCAGTTCACAGGTGGACAGGCACTCCGGCGCGTACGCCGCGTCCACCGTCTCGACCGCGGCGGTCAGCTCCTCGAGGGGCCGGGTCGGGGTGCGGCCGTCCTCGGTGAGCCGCAGGTCGAAGGTGGTGCCCTCGGGGAGGGCGGCGGCGATCTCCTCGATCCGGGTGAGGCGGCTCAGCTGCCGCCGGGTCACGGCGAGTTGCTTGCGCACGTCGACGAGTTCGGCGGTCGGCAGATTGGAGAAGTCCTTGGGGCAGACGAGCAGCACCTGATGGCGCACCCGGGCCGCGACGCCGTCCTCCTTGCCCTCCGGGCCCTCCGTGACCTCCCCGAGGTGGGCCGCGATCCGCTCCAGGGCCAGGGCGTAGACGGCCGACTGCCGTGCTGCCGCGCCGACCTTGGCCGGGTCGGCGGCGCCGTCCACCATGGGGAAGGACTTGATCTCGATGACCGTCCAGGAGCCGTCGGGGTGCACCACGACCGCGTCCGGCTCCAGGAAGGCGGGGGAGCCCGCGACGTCCAGGCTCACCATCGGATGGTCGAACAGCGCCCATCGCCCCGCCGCCGTGGCCTCCCGCAGCGCCAGCGCCGTACGGGCCGTGCGCCCCTGGGGGCCGGCCGCGGTCAGGTCGGGGGTCGCGATGGTGTCCGGGTCGGGCGCGGCCGAACCGTCGGCCAGCCGCTCGTGCAGCAACTGCGTGAGCAGCGCGCCGCGGTCGGCCTTGACCCGGGCCTCGAAGGTGTTGCCGCGCTGGTGGGCGAACTGGGACTGGCCGAAGGGCGCGGGCGCTCCGAGCGCTCGCGCGAGCGCGCCCTTGTCGACCCCGGCGCCGTCGAGCAGCGCGCGGCGGCGACAGCCGGGGTTGGACGCCAGCGCGGCCAGCGCGCGGGCGTCCATCGGATGCGGAACGGCGGAGGGGCCGCGCAGCTCAGCGAGCTGGTGCCGCAGCGCCGTCGCCGGCACCGGCTCCCCGGCCGTGACCGGCACCGGCACCGGCTTCCCGTCCGCCGCCGTCGCCGCCATCCGTACGTTGCCTGTCCGCGCCCCTGCCCTGCTGTCGGGGGATCCGTTCCCGTTCACGGGCCGAAGTCTCGCACTTGTCACTGACATTCGTGGCCGAGCCCGCATGTTCGACGGGCTCTCCGGCGGTGATTCCGGCGGCGCCCGCCCCGGTGGGGACGTCGGCGGTACGGGTCGCGGTGGCGGCGCTGACCGGACGGAAGCGCTCGCGGACGACGCCCGCGAGCCGCAGCGCGGGCCGGGTCAGCAGCGCTCCGACCCCGACGGCGGCGGCACCGGCGGCCGCGTCGAGGAAGTAGTGGTTCGCGGTGCCCATCACCACGAGGGTGATGACCAGCGGATAGACCACGGCGACGATCTTCGACCACACCGAGCGCCCCTGCCACCACAGCGCTATCCCGCACCACAGCGCCCAGCCCACATGGAGGCTCGGCATCGCCGCGTACTGGTTGGTGAGCCCGCCCATGCCGCGCGGCGCGCTCGCGTCCTTGCCCCACCAGCCGTACGAGCTGTACTGGGCCATCGTGTCGACGAAGCCCTGGCCCGCCTCCAGCAGCCGCGGCGGGCAGGTCGGCATCACGACGAAGCCGATCAGGCCGATCATCGTCGTGATCAGCAGCCAGGTGCGGGCGAAGCGGTAGTCCGAGTTCCGGCCGCGCCTCCACAGCCACACCAGGACCGCCGGGGTGGCCGCGTAGTGCAGTGACGCGTACACGAAGTCGGCCGGTATGCCTATCCAGGCGTGGCGGGTGAACAGGTCGTTGAGCGGTGACTCGAAATCGATGTTGAGTCGCCGCTCGAAACGGAGGATTCCCAGGCCGTGGTTGACGGCCGTGGACACATCGCCTTGGCCCAGAAGCCGACCGCCCGCGTACGCGAGGTACACCACCGCGATCAGCGGCAGCTCGGTCCACCAACGGGGCCGACTGCCCAGTGTCACTCCGGCACGGGGCGCGGTATGGGGCATCCGGACGCTCTCCCAGTCAAAAATCAGGCGGCCACGACATGGCGCGCGATCAACCGTACGGTGTAGTCGAGGCGGCCCCCGCACCGCCCCCGGGGACCCACGGCTGACGACCGCGCGAGGAGGAAGACGCCGGGAGTCCCCCCGAGGTTGCCTCTCGATCACGTGCGCGATGATGGATGGACAACGGACGGACAGAGATCTGTTCCCCTGAGCGCGTAGAGCGCAGGTATCCGCGGGCGGTCGCGTGTCACGGCGCACGGGGCGCGCGACAGGCACGTATCCGGTGAAAGGCGACCCCCATGGCACCACGCATCCTCCTGGCCCGGCACGGACAGACGCAGTGGTCGCTCCTGGGCAAGCACACCGGCCGTACGGACATTCCGCTGCTGGACGAGGGGCGGCGCGGCGCCAAACTGCTCGGCGAGCGGCTGCACCAGGCCCCGTGGGCGGGCCTGCCGGACGTCGAGGTGCGCACCAGTCCGCTCGTGCGCGCCGACGAGACGTGCGAACTGGCGGGCTTCGGCGACCGGGCGAGCGCGTGGGACGCCCTGC
>NZ_GG657754.1:6623400-6624246 GCF_000158915.1 Streptomyces himastatinicus ATCC 53653
GCCGGACCCACCCTCGGACCGGTCCACCGTCAGACCGGGCTCTCGCGGGCGGCCTGCTGGTAGCGGGCGAGGAAGTCCGCGACCGACGCGTTGCGGCCGTGCGGGCGCAGCAGCCGGGCGGTGTCCTCCAGCATGCGGCGGATCCGGGAGGACGTGACCTGGTTCAGCAGGCCCAGGGCGCGGTCGGCCGCCGCCGCGGCCGCCTCCGGCTCGCCGTCCGCGACCAGGTCGCTCGCCAGCTCCGTGGTGAACAGGGCGATGTTGCGGGTGAAGTGGGGCTTCTGGAGGGAGACCGCGCGGCGTGCGTGCTCCGCCGCACGCCCCCAGTCGCCCAGTGCCGACCAGCACTGCGCCTCCAGCCCCTCCAGTTCGGCCTCGCCGAAGAAGGTCATCCACTCCGGGTCGTCGTCGCAGGGGCCGCGGCCGAAGAGCGCCTGGGCGCGCAGCAGGGCCCGTTCGCAGCCGCCGCGGTCCGCCAGCCAGGCCCGCCCGCCCGCCTCGCGCAGTGCGATGAGCGACAGCAGCCGGGGCGAGGCCAGCCGCCGCGCGGCCCGCTGCGCGGCCTGGGCGGCGCGCACGGCCTCGCGCGGGCGCCCGGCGTCGCGGGCGAGGAAGGCGGTGTTGCAGAACGCGTGGGCCTCCAGGGCGGGATCGCCCGTGACGCGCGCGGTGGCCAGCGCCTCCGCGTAGTGCGAGCGGGCGTCGGTGAGCCGTCCTGAGTCATGGGCGAGCCAGCCCACCGAGATGGCCAGCTCGCCCGCGCCCGCGTACAGCCGCTCCACGACGGACCGGCCGTAGCCGCCCGCGTCGAGCAGCGCGTACGCGGCGCTCAGCGGGCGCGCGGTG
>NZ_GG657754.1:6624380-6666222 GCF_000158915.1 Streptomyces himastatinicus ATCC 53653
CCGGCCCGCCGGGAGGTCCGCACGGCATCGGCGGCGGCCGCCGCCCCACTCGTTCCATGAACGCACGGCGTAGCAGTTCGCTCTCCTCGAAGATGTCGATGTCGGCCGGGGCGCGCGGCTCCGGCTCCGGACGGGACAGCGGCTCCGGGCGGGACACCGGTTCCGGCCGGGGCAGCGGTTCCGGGCGGGGCGCCGGGACGGCGGCGGGGCCGACCGGGCGGCCCCGGACCGCCTCGCGGGGGGTGAACCCCAGGTCGGTGAGGGCGCGGCCGGGGAACATATGGCGGAAGACGCGCTCGTAGGCGTAGTTGGGGCAGCGGATCGCCCCCGACTCGACACGGCCGATGTAGCGCGCGTCGCAGGAGACCTGTTCGCCGATCTCGCGGGCCGCGCGCCGTACGGACGCCGCGAACTCGGCCGGTGAGAGCTGCCCGCGTAACAGCCGGAACGCGGTGTTCGGCCGCGGTGACGAGGATGAGGGGGATTCCGGAAGCGGCCTCATATGACCCTCCCTACGGTGCTGCCGTGTCGGCGGGGGAGAACCGTACCGGTTACGCCGTTCCCGACATTCGGATATTCCCGGCAATCAAGACGAAACGCCCGCGATCTGCCATGAACTGCCATCCTTTACGGCGGCATTCGGCCGTAGCCGTTGACACTGCCGAGCGTTGAACCCTGTGCAACCCGATGAAGAGGGAGGCCGGAGTGGATATCAGCCGCTCGCGGACGACTGCCCAACATCACCCGCGCCAGGACTGCGATCTGGTCACCGTCCCTGCCCGCCAGGGGCTGGAGGCGGTGGACATCCTGCGCCGCGGCTGCGACGGCCTCGGCCCCGTGATGCACGACAACGCCTGCGACACCCTCGGCTTCCTGGTGCCGCCCGGCACCGCGGACGGCTGGGACATGCCGGGCAGTGCCTGCACCGAGACGGCCGGGCGCGGCATGCGCATAAGCGACGGCGGCGCCGCGGGGCAGGGCGCCACCCACTGGCTGGTGCCGCCGGACGCCGCGTACAGCGGGGCCACCGACCCCGTGGAGCTGCGGGCCGCGCTGGGTGAGGCGGCCCGCACGATCGAGGCCGTCGACCGCTGTCAGTAGCCCCAGGCCGGGGAAGCCCCTGGCCGGCATAGGCCCTGGTGGGCGGACCGGCAGCGTGGCTGTCGGTGGCCCGGCCCATACTGGGGCACATGGCGAAAGGCACGAAGAAGCGAGCGGCGGAGCGCGGGCGCGCGGCGGGCCGGGGGCGCACCCCCGAGCCGATCACCGCATCCGTCGACGGGGGCCTCGCCGAGCTGGTGCCGGACCGCGATCGCCCGCGCGGCTGGACGCTGCTGCTGGACGGCAAACCGCAGTCACACGTGGACCTGGACGACCCCACCCACCTCGACTTCGAGTATCAGCGGCGGCTCGGCCACGCCGCCGATCTCGCCGCCCCGCCGGGGCGCCCGCTGCACGCCGTCCATCTGGGCGGCGGCGCCTTCACCCTGGCCCGCTACATCGCGGCGACCCGGCCCCGCTCCACCCAGCAGATCGTCGAGATCGACACCGCGCTCGTCCAGTTCGTACGGCGCGAGCTGCCGCTCGATCCCGGCGACCGGATACGAGTGCGGGGCGCCGACGCCCGGGCCGGGCTCGCCAAGGTGCCCGAGGGCTGGGCCGATCTGATCATCGCGGACGTCTTCGGCGGGGCCCGCACCCCCGCGCACCTGACCAGCCTGGAGTTCCTGGCGGAGGCCCGCCGGGTGCTGCGCCCCGGCGGGCTGTACGCGGCGAACATCGCCGACGGCCCGCCGCTGGCCCATCTGCGCGCCCAGATCGCCACCGCCCGCGCCGCGTTCGCCGAGGTGTGCCTGTCCGCCGACCCCGCCGTGCTGCGCGGCCGCCGCTTCGGCAACGCCGTCCTGCTGGCCGCCGATCACGCGCTGCCGGTGGCCGAGCTGACCCGCCGCGCCGCCGGGGACCCGCACCCCGCCCGGGTCGAACACGGCCGCGCGCTCGCGGACTTCACCGGTGGCGCGGCCCCGGTCACCGACGCGACCGCCACGCGGTCCCCGGCGCCCCCGGCGGCCGTCTTCGACTGACCTGGCCTCAGTTGTGTCTGCCCGATGTTCAAGCGGGACAGGAAAACTGTGCGTCTTGTGAAGATCTTTTCGTGAGTGCCGATACCGGCCGTTACGGTGGCGCGCGTACGACGACCCCCCACTTCCGTAGGCAGGGCAGGCACACGTGATGAGCCGCAGGTACCGCCGCCGCACCATGAGCCGGAGCACGATGGCGATGGGCGCCACCGCCGCCGTCCTCGTGGCGGGCGGGGCGGCGTTCGCGCTGAGCAGCGCGGGGGGCGACGGCGGGGACATGGCAGGAACGGCACCGGACTTGGGCGCGGGCGCGGGAACGGGACCGGGGACCGGACCGGGCACCGCGCCGGGGACGACACCGGGCACGACGCCGGGGACGGAACCCGAGAAGACCCCGGGGAAGAAGCCGGGGAACGGAGCGGGGCAGGCCGCGGCCGCGCGCTTCGCCCCGTACATCGACACCTCGCTCCACGTCCCCTACGACATGGTGGGCACCGCGAAGAAGACCGGTGTCAAGGAGTTCACCCTCGGCTTCGTCTCCCCTGGCGGCGGCTGCACCCCCAAGTGGGGCGGCAGGACCGGGCTCGCTGCCGACAAGGTGGCCCGGCAGACGCAGGCGCTGCGCGCGGAGGGCGGCGACATACGGGTGTCTTTCGGCGGCCAGTCCGGGTCCGAACTGGCGCTGGCCTGCCCGTCGATGGACAAGCTGACCGCGGCGTACAGCCAGGTCGTGGACCGGTTCAAGCTCACCAAGGTCGACTTCGACATCGAGGGCAAGGCGCTGGAGAACGCCGCGGCGAGCACCCGCCGGGCGCAGGCCATCGCCGCGCTCCAGAAGCAGAACCCGGGCCTGGACGTCTCGTTCACCCTGCCCGTGATGCCCACAGGCCTCACCCGGGACGGCGCCGAACTGGTCGCCGACGCCCGGAAGAACGGGGTGAAGGTCTCCGCCGTCAACATCATGGCCATGGACTACGGCAGCTCCTTCGACGGCGACATGGGCCGGTACGCGATCGACGCGGCCACCGCGACCCAGAAGCAGCTCAAGCGCGCCCTCGGGCTGGGCGACGCGGCGGCGTGGAAGACCGTCGGCGTCACCCCGATGATCGGCGTCAACGACGTCAAGAACGAGATATTCACCGTCGACGACGCCACGGAGCTGGTGCGGTTCGCCCGGGCCAAGGGGCTGGGCAAGCTGTCGATGTGGTCCGCGACCCGCGACAAGCAGTGCGCGGGCGGCACCCAGGCCACGGCGTCGGCGATCTGTAGCTCGGTCGAGCAGGGCGCGCTCGCGTTCACCAAGGCGCTGGGCGGCTACCGGGGCTGACACCCCCTAGTGGTGTTGGCTCTCCTGGTGCTCGCGGTACTCCTCGGCCGTCGGCTTGGCGATCTGGCCGCCGTCGCCGAAGTAGAACTGGGACAGCCGCGCCCGCAGCCGCTCCTTGCGGGTCAGCTTCCGTTCGACCCCGGCCCCGTCCACGGCCGGTGGCAGCTCCAGGGGCTCGTACTGCTCGTAGGCCGTCAGCGTGTACCGCTCGCCCGGTGGCAGCGGCTCGTGCACCTCGATGTACTCGCCGTGCGGCAGCCGCTGGATGATGCCGGTCTCGCGGCCGTGCAGCACCTTGTCGCGGTCGCGCCGCTGCAACCCGAGACAGACCCGTCGGGTGATGGCGAACACCACGAGCGGCACCACGAAGAAGCCGATCCGGCCGGCCCAGGTGATCGCGTTGATCGACAGATGGAAGTGGGTCGCGAAGAGGTCGTTGCCGCCGCCGACCAGCAGGACCGTGTACAGGGCGATCCAGGCGGCGCCGAAGGCGGTGCGGGTGGGGGCGTTGCGCGGGCGCTGGTTGAGATGGTGTTCGCGCTTGTCGCCGGTGATCCACGCTTCGAGGAACGGATAGAGCCAGATGGCGAGCAGCACCATCGGGAAGACCACCAGGGGGATGAAGACACCGAGGACCAGGGTGTGGCCCCAGAGGTTGATCTCCCAGCCCGGCATCAGCCGGATCAGCCCCTCGGAGTAGCCCATGTACCAGTCGGGCTGGGCGTCGGTGGAGACCTGGTCGGGCCGGTAGGGGCCGTACATCCAGATCGGATTGATCTGGGCGATGCCCGCCATCAGGGTGGTGACGCCGAAGACGAGGAAGAAGAACCCGCCGGATTTGGCGACATAGACCGGCCACAGCGGGGGACCCACGATATTCATGTTCTTCTTGCCGGGCCCGGGCTCATGGGTGTGCTTGTGATAGACGAGCAGAATCATATGGAGGGCCAGCAGGCCGAGCATGATACCGGGGATGAGCAGGACGTGGAGGGTGAAGAGCCGGGAGATGACGATCGTCCCGGGGAACTCTCCGCCGAAGAAGAAGAACGACAGATACGTGCCGACGATCGGAACCGACAGCATCGCGCCCTCCATGAAGCGCAGCCCGGTGCCGGACAGCAGGTCGTCGGGGAGCGAATAGCCCATGAAGCCGTCGAACATGCCGAGAATCAGCAGTCCGGCGCCGGAGAGCCAGTTGATTTCGCGCGGCTTGCGGAAGACGCCGTTGAAGAACGTGCGCATCATATGGGCGATCATGCTCGCGATGAAGAGCACGGCCGCCCAGTGGTGGATCTGCCGCATGAGCAGGCCGCCGCGCACATCGAAGCTGATGTCCATCGTGGACTCGAACGCCTGGGACATGCGGATGCCGTTGAGCGGCTCGTAGCGGCCGTGGTAGACCACCTCGTTCATCGCGGGCTCGAAGAACAAGGTGAGATAGACGCCCGTCAGAATGATGATGACGAACGTGTACAGGGCGATCTCACCGATCAGGAAGGACCAGTGGTCGGGGAAGACCTTCCGCAGATTGGCCTTGGCCATCTTGAAGAGGCCGACCCGCCCGTCGAACCATTCGGCAAGTGCCTCGCCCTTTGCTTTGCTCATATCTCATGCATTTACCAGCACCGTCCGCCGTCCGCCCTGTCGGCCGGGCGTGTGGCCCATGCCGTAATCCATTCGGGGTATTCGGGGGAGGGAGCGGCTCCGCCCACCCCCCAGGTTGGGCGGAGCCGCGGTCTTTGTTTCGCTCCGGACGTGGCTACGCCTCCGGCAGCTCTCCGGTGCGGGCGACCTCCGCGTACCAGCGGGCGCTGGACTTGGGGACGCGGGCCTGGGTGGGGTAGTCGACGTAGACCGCGCCGAAGCGCTTGCTGTACCCGTACGCCCATTCGAAGTTGTCCATCAGCGACCACAGGAAGTAGCCGCGCAGATCGGCGCCGTCCGCGATGGCCCGGTGGGCGGTGGCCAGGTGGGCGCGCAGGTACTCGATCCGCTCCGGGTCGTGGACCTGGCCGTCCGCGTCCGGCTTGTCGTCGTACGCGGCGCCGTTCTCGGTGATGTAGAGCGGCACGCCCGGCGCCTCACGGGTGTAGCGCATCAGCAGCTCGTGCAGCCCGGTCGGGTCGACGGTCCAGCCCATCTCGGTGCGGTCGCCCGGCGTCTGGTGGAACGCGACCCGCTCGGAGCCCGGCCAGGGGGAGTGGGCGCTGGCGCCGTGGCCGTCGTGGCGGGCGGCCCGGGCCCCGTTGTCGGTGGCGGCTGATACCAATGAGGGCGTGTAGTAGTTGATGCCGAGCGCGTCGAGGGGGTGCTTGATGACGGCCAGGTCGCCATCGCGGACGAAGGACCAGTCGGTGATAGCCGCCGTGTCCTCGATGAGGTCGCTCGGATACGCGCCGCGCAGCAGCGGCCCGCTGAACACCCGGTTGGCCAGCGCGTCGATACGGCGCTGAGCGTCCAGGTCGGCGGGGTCCTGGGTGAGCGGGCGGACCACGGCCGGGTTGAGACTGATGGCGATCTGGGCGCGGGCCGGGAGGGCGGCCCGCAGCGCCTGCGCGCCGAGGCCATGGGCCAGGTTGAGGTGGTGGGCGGCGCGCAGCGGGGCGAGCCGTTCGGTGCGGCCCGGGGCGTGCACCCCGGAGCCGTAGCCCAGGAAGGCGCTGCACCAGGGCTCGTTGAGGGTGGTCCAGTACTCGACGCGGTCGCCCAGCGCCTCCGCGACGATCCCGGCGTACTCGGCGTACCGCTCGGCCGTCTCGCGTTCCGGCCAGCCACCGGTGTTCTCCAGCTCCTGGGGGAGGTCCCAGTGGTAGAGGGTCAGCACCGGCTGGATCCCGGCGGACAGCAGCTCGTCCACCAGGCCGCGGTAGAAGTCCAGCCCGCGCTGCACGGCGGGCCCGCGGCCGGTGGGCTGGACGCGTGACCAGGAGACGGAGAAGCGGTACGCCGCCAGGTTGAGGTCGGCCATGAGCCGGATGTCCTCGCGGAAGCGGTGGTAGTGGTCGACCGCGACATCGCCGGTGTCGCCGCCGAGCACCTTGCCGGGAGTGTGGCTGAAGGTGTCCCAGATGGACGGGGTGCGGCCGTCCTCCTGCGCGGCGCCCTCGATCTGATAGGCCGCGGCGGCCGCGCCCCACAGGAATCCGGGCGGGAAGGAAAGGGTCATGGAAGCGCTCCCATTCGAGGGTGAGGGTGTGGGGAGGGACGAGGAGAGGGAGGCGATGGCGGTACGGGCGGTGCCGGCGGCGCGGGCGGGCGGCTCAGCCCTTGACCGCGCCCTGCATGATGCCTCCCACGATCTGCTTGCCGAAGAGCACGAACGCGATCAGCAGCGGCAGGGTGCCGAGCAGCGCCCCCGCCATGATCACCGACTGGTCGGGGACATAGCCGCGGCCCAGTCCGTTCAGAGCGACCTGGACGGTGGGGTTGCCGGTCTGGGTGAGCGCGATGATCGGCCAGAAGAAGTCGTTCCACGCCTGGACGAAGGTGAGCATCCCCAGCACGGCCATGGCCGGGCGGGCCGCGGGGAAGACCACGTGCCAGATGATGCGCAGGCTGCTGGCGCCGTCCACCCGGGCCGCCTCGATCAGCTCCGTCGGCAGCGCCTGGCTGAGGTACTGCCGCATGAAGAACACGCCGAAGGCGGTCACCAGCGTCGGCAGGATGACGGCCTGGAGCTGGTCGGTCCACTCCAGCTTGGCGACCACCATGTACAGCGGCACCACGCTGAGCTGGGGCGGCACCATCATCGTCCCGATGGTGAGCATCAGCAGCAGGTTCTTGAAGCGGAAGCGCAGCTTGGCGAAGGCGAAGCCGGCGATGGTCGAGAACAGCACGGTTCCGACCGCGATGGTCCCGGCCACCACGGCCGTGTTCAGCAGCGCCGCGCCCATGTTGGCGTCGTTCCACGCCACATCGAGGTTGTGGAACAGGTTCCCGCCGAACCAGAACGGCGGCGGGGTCTCGGCGAGCCGGGTGTTGGTGCGGGAGGCGGCGATGGCGGTCCACACCAGCGGGAAGAGCGAGCCGATGGTGAACAGGATCAGCACGGCGTAGGTGATCTTCCCGCCGTGCAGCTGCCTGCCCGCGCGGTTACGGCCCTTCCGCCCGGCCGGGGGCGGTGCGGGCGGTGCGGTCGCCGGTCGGGAAGACACGGTGGCGGTCATGGTGGTCCCTCGTCTCCCTCACTGGCTCTTCCGCAGCCGTCGCTGCACCAGCCAGTTGGCCGCGGCGATCAGCAGCAGGATCAGGAACATGGTCCAGGCGATGGCCGAGGCCCGGCCGAGGTGGAGGTTCACCCAGCCCTGCTCGTACAGGTACAGGCCCAGCGTCTGGAATTGGTGGTCGCCCCCGCCGGTCGCGCCCGCGCTGCCGTTGAACAGCAGGGGCTCGCCGAAGAGCTGGGTCGCCCCGATCGTGGACACCACGACGGTGAACAGGATGGTGGGCCGCAGCGAGGGGATCGTGACATGGATGAACTGCTGCCAGCGCGAGGCCCCGTCGAGCGACGCCGACTCGTACAGATCGTGCGGCACGGCCTGCATGGCGGCCAGGTAGATCAGCGCGTTGTAGCCGGTCCAGCGCCAGATGACGATCGTGGAGACGGCGAACTGGGAGGTCCAGGTGCCGTTCTGCCAGTCGATCTTGTCGATGCCGATCGAGCCCAGCGCCCAGTTGATCATTCCGTAGTCGCGCCCGAAGAGCAGCACGAACACCAGCGTCGCGGCGGCCACGGAGGTGGCGTACGGAGTGAGGACGGCGACCCGGAAGAACATCGAGCCGCGCAGCTTGTAGTTGAGCAGATGCGCCAGCCCGAGGGCCATCAGCAGCTGCGGCACGGTGGAGATCAGCCCGATGGTGAACGTGTTCTGGAGCGCGTTCCAGAAGAACTCGTCCTCCCACAGCCGGGAGAAGTTCCGCATCCCGACCCACTCCATATGGGTGGGGTCGGTCAGCTCCACGCGGTGCAGCGCGGACCAGCCCGTGTACAGCAGCGGGAAGAGCCCGAAGGCGGCGAAGAAGAGGAAGAACGGGGCGACGAACGCGTACGGGCTCCACTTGACGTCCCAGTGGTGGCGGCGGGAGCGCCAGGCGCGCCGCCGCTGCTCCTTGGGATCGAGGGGCGCCGCCGAGGCGGCGCGGCGCGGGGCCGCGCCCCCCTGCCCTGCGGGGGGCGCGGCAGTACCGGAGGTGGTGGACATCCGGGTCACTGGTCCAGCGCGTTGTCGATCGTCTTGGTCGCGGCCTTCCAGCCCGCCTCAGGGGACTTGCCCTGCTGGTCGACCTGGAGGATGCCGATGTCCACGAGGTTCTGGTTGATGATCTGGTCCTTCGGGCCCAGCACCTGGACCGGGATGCCCTTGGCGGCCTCGGCGAAGATGGAGCCGATGGGTGCGTTCGCGAAGTAGGGGTGCTTGGCGTCCTTCACATCGGGCAGCGAGTACGACGCCTGGGCGCTCGGCCAGCTGCCGCGCTCCTTGAACAGCTTGGCCTGCTGCTCGGGTGCGGTCAGCCAGGCGACGAGCTTGGCGGCCTCTTCCTTGTTCTTGCCCGCCTGCGGTACGCCGAGGAAGGTGCCGCCCCAGTTGCCGGGCTTGGGCGCGGCGGCGACGTCCCACTGGTCCTTCGCCTTGTCCCCGGCCTTCTCCTGGATGTAGCCGAGCATCCACGGCGGGCAGGAGACGGTGGCGAACTGCCCGTTGGCGTAGCCCTGGTCCCAGGTCTTCTGGAACTGCTGGAGCTTGGCGGTCATCTTCCCGGTGGCCGCCTTGGTGGCGACCTCCCAGGCGTTCTTCACCGCCGGGCTGTCCTTGTAGATGATCTTGCCGCTCTTGTTGTAGTAGCGCTCCGCGTTGCCCGCGACCACCGCGTTGAAGACGCCGCCCGCCGAGTCGACGAAGGCCGTGCCGCTGGGGGCCTTCTTCATGTACTTCTCGCCCGCGGCCAGGTACTTGTTCCAGTCCCCGGCCCAGAGCTGGGCGACCTTCTCACGGTCGGTGGGCAGCCCGGCCTTCTGGAACAGGTCCTTGCGGTAGCAGATCGCCATCGGGCCGATGTCGGTGGCGAGACCGATCGCCTTGCCGTCCTTGGTGACGCCCTGCGGCCATTTCCAGTCGAGCCAGTTCTCTTTCTTGACGCCCTCTGTCTTCGAAAGATCAACGAACTTATCCGCCTGGGTCTGGACGACCTCGGCGATGTTGGCGACCTCGATGCCCTGGACGTCGGCGAGACCGCTGCCCGTGCTCAGGTGGTTGAGCAGCTGCGGGTAGTAGTTCTCATTGCGCTCGATGACCGTCTGCTCGATCTTGATGTCCGGGTGGAGCTTCATGTACTCGTCGTAGAGCCCGGCCTCCTTGAAGCCCATGGTGCCGAAGAGGCCCATGATGATCTTCGTCTTGCCGCTGCCGCCCTCGCCGCCACCGCCGGACTTGTTGGTGTCGCTGTCGCCGTCGTCGGCGCAGCCGCTGAGCAGTCCGGCCCCTAACGCGGCGATGGCCGCGAGGGCCACCGCTCTGCTGCGGTACGTACCAGTGGTCCTGCGCATTCCGTCCTCCTAGCGCCCTGACGTACCGCTCCCGGCCAAAAAGGGGGAATCCATGGGACTTTGAGATGCATCGGCACGGGCGGGCAGTGTGCGGGTTGTGTATGACTCAGGTACTGTGGGAGCGCTCCCAGGTTGATGTGTTGAAGGGTTGCGGGTCCCCGCTGGGGTGTCAAGGGACAGAGCGGAACAACTTCCGGAAACCACACTGCTGTTGAATGTCCACCGCAGCCGCCCAGATGGGGTGGATCTGCTGGGTACGGAGGCTGGAGGCGCGAGATGGCAGGAACCCGGCGGCATGGTGCGGGGCGCGGCAGGCCCACCCTCGAGGAGGTCGCGGCCCGCGCCGGCGTCGGCCGCGGCACCGTCTCCCGGGTGATCAACGGCTCGCCGAGGGTCAGCGACCGCACTCGTACGGCCGTCGAGCAGGCCGTCGCCGAACTCGGCTACGTGCCCAACCGGGTGGCCCGCGCGCTGGCCGCCAACCGGGCCGACGCGGTCGCGCTCGTCATACCCGAGCCCGAGACCCGGCTCTTCGCCGAGCCGTACTTCTCGGACATCATCCGCGGCGTCGGCGCCGAGCTGGCCGACACCGATCTCCAGCTGCTGCTGACCCTCATCCGCACCCCCAAGGAGCGGCAGCGCTTCGCCGAGTACCTCTCCGCGCACCGGGTCGACGGCGTCCTGCTGGTGTCCGTCCACGCGGACGACCCGCTTCCGGACCTGCTGGAGCGCCTGGAGATGCCCGCGGTGCTCAGCGGACGCCGCTCGGCCCACGAGTCGGTGCCGTACGTCGACTCGGACAACACCGGCGGCGCGCAGTCCGCCGTGGAGCACCTCATCGGGCGCGGCCGCACCACCGTCGCCACCATCACCGGACCGCTGGACATGTACGTCGCCCAGTGCCGCCTGGACGGCTACCGCGCCGCGGTCCGGGCGGCGGGCCGGGAGCCGGAACCGGAGCTGGTGGCGTCCGCCGACTTCACCGAGGAGGGCGGCCGCCGCGCCATGCGGCAGCTGCTGGAGCAACGGCCCCACCTCGACGCGGTCTTCGCGGCCTCGGACGTGATGGCCGCGGGCGCCCGCCAGGTGCTGCGCGAGTCCGGGCGACGGGTCCCGGAGGACGTCGCGATGGTCGGCTTCGAGGACTCCGCCGTCGCCCGCCACATGGACCCGCCGCTCACCAGCGTCCGGCAGGCGACCGAGGAGATGGGCCGGGCGATGGTGCGCGTGCTGCTGGAGGAGATCGAAGGCCCCTCGGAACGCCCCGCCAAGCGCCCGCAGGTGGTGTTGCCGACCCAGCTGGTGCGGCGCGAGTCGTTGTGAACGCCGAAGGGGCCGGTGGGCCGCTGGCCGCGGTCCTCCGGCCCCGCCGGGGGACGGACTGTTACAGCGCCGGGTAGGCGTTCCTCAGCAGCTGCTGGAACTGGGCGGAGAACCAGTGGCCCGACAGCGGCGCGTTCGCGAGCGCGCCGGACATGTTGTAGCCGTTGCGCGCGTTGCCCGTGTAGGTCGGGTCGCACATCTGGTCGAAGCCCTTGCCCTCGTCGTTGGGGATCTGGGAGCTGGCACCGTCGGACTCGCCCGGGGGCTTCATCCACACGTACGCGTCGATCCCGGCCGCGGGCGCTGCCTTGGGCCGTTCACCGAGCCCGGCCCCGGACTGGTTGCACCAGTTGCCGATGTGGATCCGGCGGTCGTAGCGGCCGCCGTTGACGTACGTGTCGACGCTGGTCGTGGCGCCGGGACCGGACGGGCGGGCGCTGCCGCCCCAGCCGTTGCGGGAGGTGTCGATGAGCGCGCCGATGTTGGAGGGGAAGCCGACGTTCACCAGTTCCTGGCGGAATCCCTGGGCGAACGACAGCTCGTCGACGTAGCGGTTCCAGTCCACCCACTTGGACTGGCGGACCGTGGTCCCGTTGACGGTGTCGTTGATGGTGAAGTTGTTTTCCTTCAGGGCGCTGTAGTTGGCGGTGTTGACAATGATTCCGCTCACCTTGTCGACCGTGCTGCCCTCGGCGGTCGCGGCCTGCTTGATGATCTGGGCGGTGGGGTTGAAATTGCTGTCCCAGCCGATCCAGCCGTGGTGCCCGGCGTCCACGTAGTTGTAGACGTTGCCGACGGCGCCCAGCTTGTTGAGCGCGTAGCCGACGCCCTTCACATAGTTGCCGTTGGCCTTCATGGTGTCGCACTGTGGCGTGGCGGTCGCGCTGCCGCCGGTGTTGGTGACCAGGTTGGGCAGCGAGTCGATCTCGACGGTGGTCACGATCCGCAGGTTGGAGTTGGCGTATTTCGACTCGCCCAGGATCGACGCGATCGGGTCGATGAACTGCGTCTTGTACTTGTCGATCTCGGTCGGGCCGAGTTCGCCGTTGGACGCGAGCGCCGAGCAGTCACGACCGGGCAGGTCGTAGATGACGAGCTGGACCACCGTCGGCGAGCCGCCCGACTGCGACAGGGCACGGTCGAGGTGGGCGCGCAGCCCCATCTTGCCGCTCGCTCCGTTGATTGCGGCGATCCGGTCCAGCCAGATACCGGTGGGCTGGTTGGAGACCTTGGAGCCGCCGGGCTCGGCAGCGGCGTTGGCGGACCACTCCGGGTTGACGTACACCTTGGCGCCCGCGTACGGGTTGTCGACCTTGGCGGCGGCCCTGGCGGCGCCGTCGGCCTGCGCCGAGGCGGTGCCCGCGAGCGAGCCGACGGTCAGGGCGGTGGCGGCCAGCAGCGCGCCGCCCGCCAGAGCGGCGGCGCGGGTGCGGGTGCCTGGCCTGCGGGAGGGTGGGGGAGGTGAGGTGATGCGGCTCATGACAGTCCTTTCAGGTGATCGCGGAGTCCGATGCCGAAAGCGGTCGGTGTGCCGTTGAAATCGCTGATGAGGGAGGGGCCGGAGGAGCAGTCCCAGGTGTTCCAGGTCCAGCCGAGGTACGAGGCGCGCTTGGCGTCCAGCCAGGCCATGACGCGGTCGATGTAGCCGTGCGAGCAGGTGTTCTCGCCGATCTCGCCCGCCACGAAAGGCACTTGGGCGATCACCGGGGCCAGCTGTTCGGTGAAGCAGCTCTCGCTGGAGCAGGTGTTGAAGTTGTACGTGTGCCAGGCGGCGGCGAGGTTGCCCGCCGGATCGCTCGGCTTGTACGTCAGCCACTGGCGCATGTCGTTGGAGTAGGCGAGGCCGCCGAGCAGGATCACGTTCTGGGCGCCGGTGGCCCGGATCGCCGTGACCAGGCTCTGCATCCCGGCCACCGGGTAGTCGATGCCGGGGCAGCTGCCGCCGTCCCGCCAGCACTTCCAGGCCGCGGTCAGGTCCGAGGTGGCGCGGTCCGGGAACGGCTCGTTGAACAGGTCGAAGACCACGGCCTGGTCGCCCTTGAAGGTCTGCGCGACCGAGGACCAGAACGCCGGGGTGTACTGGGCGTTCGGCATCGGCTTCTGGCAGGTGGCGTACTCGGTGTCCGGGCAGTGGGCATCGCCCCCGGTGTACGTGCCGTGGCTCCAGTGGAGTTCGAGGATCGGCGTGATGCCGTTGGCCTCAAGGCGGGCCACGAAGTCCTTCACCGCGTTGATGTAGGCGGTGCCGCGGTACGCGGAGTTGATGTGCGACAGACCGAGCCAGCACTCCTCGTTGAGGGGGACGCGGACCGCGTTCGCCTTCCATCCGGCGATGGCCTTGACGGACGCGTCGTCCACCGGTCCGTCGAAGATGCCGCGCCCCTGGACGCACATGAACTCGCCGCCGGAGCGGTTGACGCCCAGCAGCCGCCGGGTGGCCCCGTTCTCGTTCACGAAGGTGTTGCCCGAGACGCGCAGCTTCGGCGGGGTGCCGCCCTGACCCGGCGGGGGATCGGTCGGGTCGGTGGGGTCCGTCGGATCCGTCGGGCCGGAGCCGCCGTCGCACGCCACGCCGTTGAGCTTGTACGCGGAGGGTGCCGGGTTGGACCCGGACCAGGAGGCGGTGAACCCGGCGCTGACACTGCCGCCCGTCGCGATCTTCCCGTTCCAGGAGGCGTTGACCGCGGTCACCGTCGTCCCGGACTGCGACCAGGTGGCGTTCCACCCCTGGGTCACCTTCTGTCCGGCGGAGAAGTCGAAGGTGAGGGTCCAGCGGTCGAGCGCGGCTCCGTTGTTGGTGATCGTGACGTTGCCCTGGAAGCCGTTGTCCCACTGGCCGGCGGCGGTGTACGCCACGGTGCAGGACGCGGCCGCCCGGGGAGCGACGGAGCTGCCGGCCGCGGCGGCGGTGCCCGCGGTGCCCGCCAGGGTGAGCGACGCGGCGGCCGCCAAGGCGTAAAGGCGCGGTGGTGCTCGCATGGAGCGACTCCTCGGGTCCACGCGCCGTCCCGTGCGGCGCTGACTGCTGGAACCGCTCCCACTGGTTGAGCTGACCGTAGCGCCAGTGGCGTACATGTCAACAGAGGCGTTCACAGATTTATCGGTCGAAGACGTTCGACCGGCCCATCCTGTTCAAAGACTTGACACTTCTTCAGATGGAAACGGACGCTTGGGAGCGCTCCCACTGGTTCGCACTCCCCCCTCATTTCCGAACCCGCGTGGAGGACCCCCATGCGCGTACAGCGAGGCTCACCCTTGTCAGGAGCGCGTCGGCGGATGAGACGGCTGGTGACCGCGCTGGCCGCAGCCCTCTCACTGCCCGTGGCCATGACCGCCGCCGGTGGTGCCGCCCCCGCCCATGCCGACGCCCGCGCCGTGCAGTGCAACGTCGACTACAAGACGAACGACTGGGGCTCGGGTTTCACCGCCGATCTCACGATCTCCAACCCGGGCACCGAGGCCATCAACGGCTGGACCCTGACCTACGACTACGCGGGCAACCAGAAGCTGGGCAACGGCTGGAACGGCACCTGGTCGCAGTCCGGCAAGACCGTGACGGTCAAGAACGCCGCCCACAACGCGAACATCGCGGTCGGCGGCAACGTCACCACCGGCGCCCAGTTCAGCTACAGCGGCGCCAACGCCGCGCCCACCGCCTTCGCCGTCAACGGTGTCACCTGCCGCGGCGCCCACCAGCCGCCGATCACCGTCCTGACCAGCCCCACCCCGGGGGCCGTCTACAGCGCGGGCGGCACCGTCCCGATGGCGGCCACCGCCGCGGCCGCGGACGGCGCGACCGTCACCAAGGTGGAGTTCTACAGCGACACCAAGCTGCTGGGCACCGACACCACCTCTCCGTACAGCTTCGACTACACCGACGTCCCGGCGGGCGACTTCTCGCTGTACGCCAAGGCGTACGACAGCCAGGGCGCCGCCGCGGAGTCCACCCCCGTCGGCATCCATGTCGCGGCCGGTCCGGCGCTGGTCGCGAGCCCCGCCCAGCTCGGCGTCGAGCAGGGCAAGACCGGCACCTTCGGCCTCCGCCTGTCCACCAAGCCGTCCGCCAATGTCACGGTCACGGTGGCCCGCACCTCCGGCAACACGGGCCTGACCGTCTCCTCGGGCGGCAGCCTCACCTTCACCCCCACCAACTGGAACACCGCCCAGCAGGTGACGGTTGCCGCCGCCAACTCGGGCACCGGCACGGCGACCTTCACCGCGACCGCCACCGGTCACACCAAGGCCGAGGTCACCGTCACCCAGCTGGCCGCCGCCAAGACGTACGACGCCCGCTTCCTGGAGCTGTACAACAAGATCACCGCCCCCTCGGCGGGCTACTTCTCGCCCGAGGGCATCCCGTACCACTCCGTGGAGACCCTGATCGTCGAGGCCCCCGACCAGGGCCATGAGACGACGTCCGAGGCGTACAGCTATCTGATCTGGCTCCAGGCGATGTACGGCAAGGTCACCGGCGACTGGACCAAGTTCAACTCCGCGTGGGACATCATGGAGAAGTACATGATCCCCACCCACGCCGACCAGCCCACGAACAGCTTCTACAACGCCTCCAAGCCCGCCACGTACGCACCCGAGTGGGACCAGCCCTCGCAGTACCCGTCGAAGCTCGACGGCAACGTGCCGGTGGGCCAGGACCCCATCGCGGCCGAGCTGAAGAGCGCGTACGGCACCGACGACATCTACGGGATGCACTGGATCCAGGACGTCGACAACGCGTACGGCTACGGCAACTCGCCCGGCAAGTGCGAGGCGGGGCCGTCCGACACCGGCCCGTCCTACGTCAACACCTTCCAGCGCGGCCCGCAGGAGTCCGTCTGGGAGACCGTGACCCAGCCGACCTGTGACGGCTTCAAGTACGGCGGCAAGAACGGCTACCTGGACCTGTTCACCGGCGACGCCTCCTACTCCAAGCAGTGGAAGTTCACCAACGCCCCCGACGCCGACGCCCGCGTCGTCCAGGCCGCCTACTGGGCGTCCGAGTGGGCCAAGGCGCAGGGCAAGGGGAGCCAGATCTCCGGCAACATCGCCAAGGCCGCCAAGATGGGCGACTACCTGCGCTACGCGATGTACGACAAGTACTTCAAGAAGGTCGGCAACTGCGCCGGCGAGACCACCTGCCCGGCGGGCAGCGGCAAGAACAGCTCCAGCTATCTGCTCTCCTGGTACTACGCCTGGGGCGGCGCCACCGACACCTCCGCCGGCTGGGCCTGGCGCATCGGCTCCTCCCACGCCCACGGCGGCTACCAGAACCCCATGGCGGCCTGGGCGCTCAGCGCCTACGCCGACCTGAAGCCCAAGTCCGCGACCGGCGCGAGCGACTGGTCCACCAGCCTCAAGCGGCAGCTGGAGTTCTACCGGTGGCTCCAGTCCAGCGAGGGCGCCATCGCGGGCGGCGCCACCAACAGCTGGCAGGGCCGCTACGCCACCCCGCCCGCGGGCAAGTCCACCTTCTACGGCATGTACTACGACGAGAAGCCCGTCTACCACGACCCGCCGTCCAACCAGTGGTTCGGCTTCCAGGCGTGGTCCATGGAGCGCGTCGCCGAGTACTACAACCGCACCGGTGACGCCTCGGCCAAGGCCGTCCTCGACAAGTGGGTCACCTGGGCGCTGTCCAAGACCACCATCAACCCCGACGGCACCTACCAGTTCCCGTCCAACCTCCAGTGGTCCGGCCAGCCCGACACCTGGAACGCGTCCAGCCCCGGCGCCAATACGGGCCTGCACGTCACCGTGACCGACTACACCAATGACGTGGGCGTGGCCGCCGCGTACGCCAAGACGCTGTCCTACTACGCCGCCAAGTCGGGCCACACCGCCGCCAAGAACACCGCCAAGGCGCTGCTCGACGGCATGTGGGACCACCACCAGGACGCGCTGGGCATCGCGGTCCCCGAATCCCGCGCCGACTACAACCGCTTCGACGACCCGGTCTACGTCCCCAGCGGCTGGACCGGCACCATGCCCAACGGCGACAAGATCGACTCCGGCTCGACCTTCCTGTCGATCCGCTCCTTCTACAAGAACGACCCGGCCTGGTCCAAGGTCGAGGCGTACCTGAAGGGCGGCGCGGTGCCGAGCTTCACGTACCACCGCTTCTGGGCCCAGGCGGATATCGCCCTGGCGATGGGCTCGTACGCGGAACTCTTCGAGTAGCGGCTACGGCACCGTGGTGGGGTTCCCGGGAACGGGAGCCCCACCACTCCGTCCGGCCAGGGCCGCCTCCAGCCGCCGGATGTGGCGGTGTTGCAGACGTGCGGTGCGTTGCAGCGACATGACCACCCGCAGGAACTGGTCCATGTCGGCGGCCCGAGTGAGGATGTCGTCGGGCACCCGGTCGTCGGCCAGGCACTCCCGCTCGTCCTGGGCGAGCAGGGCCCGGGCCCAGGCCCGGGTGACCGGCTTGAACATCCCGGGGTGGTTGGCCACGATCCTGGCCCGGACGGCCAGGTCGTTCTCGGCCGCCTCCACATGCAGACCGTCGTCCTTGTTGCGCGCGCCGAACAGCGGCTCGTGGAGGTGATGGGCCGTGAAGCCGCGCTCGGCACAGGCGATCCAGAAGTCCCAGTCCTCCCCGGTGCGCATGTCCTCGGCGTAACCGCCCACCTCCTGCCACACCTCGCGGCGGTAGAGCGAGCAGTAGAACATGATCAGCTGCCGCAGCAGCAGGTCCTGGTCGTAGGCGGGAAGCTCCAGCGCCTGCCCGCGCGGGTCGTCGTCGGTGAAGACGGAGACGTCGGTGGAGACAATGGCGATGTCCGGGTTGTCGTCCAGCACCGCGACCGTCCGCTCCAGCATCGTGGGGGCGATCACGTCGTCGGCGTCCAGCGGCAGGACATAGCGGCCGGTGGCCGCCGCGATGCCCGCGTTACGGGCGGCCGAGACACCGGCGCCCGCCTGCTCCAGCAGCCGGATGCGCCGCCCGGGGTGGCCGGCGATCAGCGACCTGGCCACCGCGGCGGTGTCATCGGTGCTGCCGTCGTCGACCACGACCAGCTCCCAGTCCGGAAAGGTCTGGGCCAGTACGCTCTCCACCGCGTGCGGCAGATAGTGGCCGTAGTCGCGGCAGGGGATGACCACCGAGACCGCCGGGAGAGTGCCGCGCCGCCCCTCGTGCGAAGCCCCCGGGAGACCGGTCCCCCGGGGGCCGCGTTCCGGCCCGGTCGGTGCCGGGGTCACCGGTGTCCGTCGCCGTGGACGGCGTGGCCGTACGCGTTCCGGTGAGTCACCTCGGCCGTCGAGGGCTGGGCGGAGACGGCGATGTTGGCACAGTTCGAGGCCGCCGCGAGGGGCGTGGTGAAGATGAGGTTTCCCGTGTTGGAGGGGCCCGCGGAGTCACACCGGTTCGCCTGCACCACGCCGTGCGGATCGCCGAAGATCTGCGCGAAGTTGAGGCAGCTCGACCCCTGCACCGGCCCGAGGGTGTCGCACTCGTTGGTCTGTCGGAGGGGGCTGTCCAGATCGAGGGCGCCGGCGTCGGCTCCGCCGAAGACCACCGCCCCGGCCGCCGCCGTCACCAAGGCGGCCGTCTTTCCGATATTCATAAGATTCTCCTCGTGCTGCGGAACGCTCCAGGGATAATCGGCTAACGAGCGCTTCCGACGCGGGATTCGGAACCGGCGGCACCTTCACCTGCCTGGCTCATGGGGCCGTCGCCCAGGTGGTGGGGGTGCACCACTTCCACCGCGGGCAGCGCCCAGCACTCGACGCCCATGTCCTGGGCCAGCGCGGCCAGTCCCTCGGTCTCGATCAGCCCGCGGTGGGGGACGGCCGGGAACACCAGGCCGTCGCGGTGCAGATCGGCGTGGACCAGCAGGGCCGTACCGCCGACCGCGTCGACGCGGACGGTCTCGCGTGCGCGCAGTTCGTCGAGATAGATCCGGCCGAACCCCTTCGGCGGCTGGAGGATGCCGTCCCGGAGCCACTGGTCCCAGTTCAGCGTGTGCGCGTCCGGGCGCAGCACGAAGGTGTTGAGGTCGAAGCTGGGCCCGGCGGGCTCGGTGACGCAGTGCGGGACGACGATCTCCCGGCGGGCGCCCAGCAGGCGCTGGACGAGGTCGGCCGGGTAGTCGGTCACATCGACGTCGAGCCACAGCACCCACCGCTCGTCGGCGAGGGCGCGGGACAGCAGGTGGTTACGGGCCCTCGCCAGCACCGATCGCCGCTGCCGCTGGACGGCCGGCTCCCAGCGCGGCCCGGCCAGCTCCAGGCCGAAGTGGCGCCGTACGAGAGTGACGCGCCGGAACTCCGCCTCCAGCCCGGGCAGCGCGTCCTGGAGGGCCTCCCAGGTCCCGTCACGGCTGTCGCCTTCCAGCAGGCCGACCGAGACCGCGTCGCGGGGGTAGTCGAGGGTGTGCAGGTTGTCGAGGTAGCGCGGCAGGAAGGCGGCGGCATTCTTGACGGGGGTGAGGACGAGGAGCGGGGGATGCCCGTCGGTGTCGGTGCGTACGTCCACGGGGGCGGGGCGCCTGGCGTGAGGGACGCGCGCCGAAGGCCCGCCGGTGACGCCGGCCGCCTCACCGGCGGTGTCCGGGGCCGTGTACCGCGCGGCGGCGGCCGGGTTCTCGGCGTCGATGACATCCGCCGGGGCGAGGGGCAGCCGTGCCGCCATCGCGTGCACCTGGTCCGTATAGGAGTCGCCCGTGGGCCACACCTGGGTGGCGGCGTCGAAGAGGCTCGTGAAGTGCGGCTCGTCGAACGTGTTGGCCCCGTGGATCACGTAGGTGTACAGCTCCGGTGCGTCCAGGGACACGGTCCGTCCGCCGCGTACCACGGCCTCCGCGACCGGGGAGTCCTCGCCGCTCCGCCGCTCCGGATAGCGGGGGAGCGCGTCCTTCGCGCAGAGCATGGAGCTTTCCCACACCCGTACCCCGGAAAGCGCCAGCTTGCGGCGCGCGGGCCACCACAGCCGCTCACGGGCCAGGAAGCACGCCGTGGCGTCCAGCCCGAGGACCGCCGCCATCTGGATCTCCAGCCGCTCCGGGTCGTACAGGTCGTCGTCGTCCCACTGGCACACGTACGCCCCGGTGGCCAGGTCCACCGCGATGTTGCGCAGCTCGCCCAGCGTCCGCCCCTCAGGTGGCAGCCGGTGGAGGCGGATCCGCGGGTCGGCGAGGGCGCGTACGTGCTCCTCGAGGGAGTCGTCCGCGCCGTCGTCCACCACGACCAGTTCCGCGCGGGTGTAGGTCTGGGCGAGGAAGCACCGGATCGCCCGCTCGGCCAACGGCAGCCGGTCCTTGGTCACCATCAGACAGGACACCGTCGGCGCGGCCGACCCCGAGGCCCACCGTCGTCGCTGCGCGTCGAGGTCGACCACGCCGTGGGCGCAGGGGTGCAGCTCCTGGCTCGTCCAGAACCTGACCTGGCGGCCGGTCGAGGCCGCCGGCGGACCGGAGTCCTCACGCGCCCAACTGCTCGACCAGTGGTGCACGGCGTGGGCGCGGTCCCGATCCACCTCCCGCCGCCCGAACAACTCCTCCGCGAAGGCGCTCAGCGCGGGATACACGGTCTCCGCGCCCAGGATCGTGATCGAGCAGTCCTCCGGCGCGCTGTCGACCGCGCGCGTGAGCAGGAACGGGCCCGTCGCGTCCAACGGGCCGGGCATGGTGTGGGCGCCGACGAGCTGCCGGTGCACATGCGGCCAGAACGGATGGCCCGGCCGTGACGCCATGAACGCGTTGCCGACGATGCGCGGCAGACCGCTGCGGCGGTTCCACGGCAGTCCGGTGTGTTCCTCCGGCTCGAGACCGAGGACGAGCTCCTTCCCGGCGAGGAGCCCGGCCATCGGGCGCAGACACTCGAAGTCCATGTCGACGTACAGCCCGCCGAAATGGTCGAGGAGGAAGTAGCGGATCGCGTCGGCCCGTTTGATCGGCTCGGCATAGCCGTCATAGACGGGCAGGAACCAGGCGTAGTGCTGTTCGAGGAACGCCCGGTTGTCGGCGTCCGTCCACAGCCGGTACTCCCAGTCGGGATGGTGCCGGCGCCAGGTCTCGGACCACGTCCGCCACTTCGGCGGTACGTCCGCGTTCTTCCAGGTCTGGTGAATAAGAGGTGGAATCCCCTGCTTCTTGGGCATCCGCACAGTATGTCCATGCGGCGTGCCCACCGGGCGGAGCGCGTCGTCGGGACATCACCCGCCCGGCCCAGCGCACACACCGGACCAGGTGGGAAGGGCCTGCGCGTCGCCGTGGGACGCCGAGCGGGAGTCGCCCGTCCGGGGCATCCGGGGTGCGCGGGCGTCCTGCGGGCCGCAGCGTGGAGCCATGACCGAGAGCGAGAGCCCGCGCGTCACCCGGCCGACGATGGTGGTGCTCGGCGTCCAGGACGGCACGCCTCCCTACCGCCTGGTGGAGGTCGCGGGGGAGCTGGTCGGCAAGGCGCACTCGGTCCTGGACGTCATCGAGATCGCCCGCCAGCTCGGCCTGGACGACATCGACCTGGACGACCCGGACGTGGTCCGCTGGGTCGGCGGCGACAAGTTCACCTGGACCCCGTGGTGGCCCCGCCACCCGCCCAAGCCCGAGCCGCGGGCCTGAGGGCTACTGCTGCTGCGCGGGTTCCGATGCGGCCTTCAGCCGCGCCGCCGCCTTCCGGGTCACGTCCTGCACGAAGGCGGTCTCGCTGCTGGGGGAGAAGGTCACCTCGACGACCGTGGCGCCTTCCCGGATCTGCACCACGTTGGGGTCGGGCTCGGGGAGGCGGAGTCGTGCGACGCCTTCCCCTCCGGCTTCCCGCCGGATTCCGCGCCACAGCCCGCCGTGACCAGCATGGCCGCGACACAGACCGCTCCGGCCACCGTCTTCATGAACGGCTCAACGGCTCAACGGCTCAACGGCTCACGGCCGGGCAGGGCGACCGTGAGCAGCGCGCCCAGCGCCGCGACCGCCGCGAGGGCGGCCAGGGCGGGCCCCATCGCCGCGGCGAAGGCCCCGGCGCCCGGCAGCCGCAGCAGCATCGTCGCGGCGGCCACCCCGAGCGTCGGCCCGATGTTCATGGCGGTCTGCTGGAGGCCGCCCGCCACGCCCGCGTGCTCCAGGGACGCGTGGTGCACGATGACGGCCGTCGCGGTGACCATCACGGTGGCGAAACCGGCCCCGAGCGCGAAGAAGCAGCCGCCGATCTCCGGGGCGGTGGCCGCCCGGTCGAGCCGAGAGAAGAGCAGGATGCCGAGCGCGACGAGGACCATCCCCGCGCCCGCCGTACGCCGTGGCCCGTACCGGCGTGCCAGGACGGCCGACACCGGCGCGCCCAGCACCATCGTCGCGGCCAGCGGCAGCACCCGCAGCCCGCTCTCCAGCGGGTCCAGACCCAGGACGTCCTGGAGGAAGTACGTGCCGACGAACAGCGCCCCGAACAGCGCCGCCGACGCCGTCACCAGCACCCCGAGTGCCGAGGCGACCGTCGCCGAGCGCAGCACGCCGGGCGGCACCAGCGGGCTCGGTGTGCGGCGCCCGTGCCGTACGAACGCGCCCCCGGCGGCCGCCACGGCGAGGAACCCGAGCGCGGTGGCCGTCGTCCAGCCGGTCTCCGGTATCCCGGCGAGCGTATGGACCAGGCACACCAGGGCCAGCGCCAGCAGACAAGCGCCCGGCAGGTCGAGGGCCACGCCGGTGCGCGGCCCGTCCGCGGGGATGCGTACGACGAGCGCCAGCACACCGACCGCGACCGCGGGGGCCACGCTCAGGAAGAAGACCGACCGCCAGCCGAACTGCGCGGCGAGCGCCCCGCCCACGATCGGCCCGGCGGCCGCCGCCACCCCGATGGCGCTGGTGCGCAGCGCGATCGGCATCCCGAGCAGGTCGCGCGGGTACGCGGCGCGCAGCATGCCGAGGGTGGCGGGCTGGAGCAGCGCGCCGAACACGCCCTGCGCGACCCGCAGTCCGATCACCCAGCCGATGCCGGGCGCCGCCCCGATCCCCGCGGACGTGGCGGCGAAGCCGAGCGTGCCGACCGCGAACACCCGCTGGTGTCCGTACCGGTCGCCGAGCCGCCCGGCGAACACCAGCAGACTGGCGACGGCGATGAGATAGCCCGTACTGGTCCACTGGACCTGCACGAACGAGGCGTGGAGATCGCGCTGGAGGGCGGGCTGGACGACGGTCAGCACGGTGCCGTCGAGGGCGACGATCACGGCGCCGGTGATGCTGCCGACGAGGGTGAGCCGCTGCCGGTGCCGCGTCTTCACGCCGTCCCCAGGTGCGCGTCCATCGCAACCCGCAGCAGCGGTTCGACGTCCTCGGAACCGGTCGCGAGCTGGAGGCTGCCCCATTGCCGCAGTTGGGCGATGCCGTGCAGATTGGCCCACAGCGCCCCAGCGACGAGATCCGCCTCGGCCTCGGGGCGCACCCGGTGGACCAGCCCCGCCAGCACCTCGAACAACGGCAGACTGGTCTCCCGCAGCCCCAGCTGGTTGCTCTCCAGCAGGTCGTGACGGAACATCAGCTCGAACATGCCGCGGTTGGTCCGCGCGAACTCCAGATAGACCCGCCCCAGCGCCATCAGCTGCTCCCGGGGTTCCGGGCGCCCGTCCTGGACCGCCGCCCCGGCCTCCCGGGCCAGCGCTTCGAAGCCGCGCCGCGCGATGGCCGACAGCAGCGACAGATGCGTCGGGAAGTAGCGCCGCGGCGCCCCGTGCGAGACCCCGGCCTGCCGTGCGATCTCTCGCAACGACAGGGCCGCTACGCCTTCCCGGTCCACCAATGCGACGCCCACGTCGACCAGTCGGGCCCGCAGCCCCGTGTCCTCTTCGCTCATAGACAGTGTCTACCAGTCGTGCGTAGACACTGTCTACTGTCAACCAAGGGTTGACACGAATCAGAGTGTCAACCCATAGTTGACACATGACGAACCCGGACGCGAACGCGCAGCCCGTCGACATGACGCACTCCGTACGCCTCGACGACCTGATCGAGGCCATCAAGAAGACCCACACCGACGCCCTCGAGCAGCTCACCGACGCGGTCATCGCCGCCGATCACCTCGGGGACGTGGCCGACCACCTCATCGGCCACTTCGTCGACCAGGCCCGCCGCTCCGGCGCGTCCTGGACCGACATCGGCAAGAGCATGGGCGTGACGCGGCAGGCGGCCCAGAAGCGCTTCGTCCCCAAGGGCTCCGCCGCCCAGGACCTCGACCCCAGCCAGGGCTTCGGCCGCTACACCCCGCGCGCCCGGAACGTCGTGGTCTCCTCCCAGAACGAGGCCCGCGCGGCCAACAACGCCGAAATCCGCACCGAACATCTCGTCCTCGGCCTCCTCGCCGAGCCCGAGGGGGTCGGCGCCAAGGCGATCACCGCCCAGGACGTCCTGCTGGACACCGTCCGGCAGGCCGCCACCGCCGCCCTCCCGCCCGCCGTCGACTCCATGCCCGCGCTCGTCCCCTTCGACGCGAGCGCCAAGAAGGTCCTCGAACTCACCTTCCGCGAGGCCCTGCGCCTGGGCCACAACTACGTCGGCACCGAGCACATCCTGCTCGCCCTCCTCGAGCACGAGGACGGCTCGGGGCTGTTCGCGGACCTCGGTATCGCCAAGGCCGGTGTCGAGGCGTCCGTCGTCCGGATGCTGGAGCAGATCAAGGTGACCTTCCCCGAGGAGGACGCGTAACCCGCGGATGACCCCTGGGACGCCGCCCGCCGAACGAGTAGCGCGGGCGGCGTGGGGTGACCGGTACGCACATACGCCCGAAGCGTCGGACTTATGATCCAACGCGTGGACATCCCCGACAGAATCATCGCCCTCCAGCAGGCCGCCGACGCCGAGCACGCCAAACTGGCCGGACTCGCCGACGCCGAACGCGAAACCCAGTGGAAGCACTGGTACGAGGCCGCGGTCACCGTGCAGGCCGCCGTCACCGACCACGCGCGGGAAGCCGGACTCAGCCGGTCCGCGCTGGAGTCCGCCGTGAAGAAGGCCGTACGACATCCGGCTCCGGCCGACGGCTGAGCCCACGCACCTGCCCCGGGGAGTGTGAGCTGCGCGACCCCGCCGCGTGTTCCCTCCCCGGACCGGCTGAGCGACGATGAGGGTGGTGGCCCGGCCCCCACGGCCGGGCGCCGCACCCCGCATCCGCGCCCGCTCCCCGGAAGGACGCCGTCCGCTGATGCGTCTCCTGCTCGTCCGCCATGGCCAGACCCCCTCCAACCTCATCCACGCCCTGGACACCGACATGCCGGGCGCGGAACTCACCCCGCTCGGACGGCAGCAGGCGGAGGGCCTGGTGGGGCGCCTCGCGGACGAGCGCATCGACGCCCTGTACGCCTCCCCGCTGCGCCGCGCCCAGCAGACGGCGGCACCCCTCGCCCGCGACCGCGGCCTGGAGGTCGTCGTCCGCGAGGGCATACGCGAGCTGCGCGCCGGTGACCTGGAGATGCGCGACGACGGCGAGTCCGTGCAGCTCTACCTCAAGACGGTGATGGCCTGGGCCGCCGGTCAGACCGATCTGCCGATGCCGGGAGGGCAGACCGGCGAGGAGGCCCTGGCCCACTACGACGAGGTGATCGAGGAGATCGCCGACTCGGGAGCGGAGCACGCCACCGTCATCAGCCACGGCGCCGCCATCCGCACCTGGGCCGGTGCCCGCGCCCTCAACATCGACGCCGCGTTCGCCGCCCGGCACCCCCTGGAGAACACCCAGGTCGTGACCCTGGACGGCGCCCCGCGCTGCGGCTGGACCGCCACCCACTGGGGCACCGAACCGCTCGTCTGAGGCGACGGAACAGCCTCAGAAATTGCCGTTGGACAGGATCTCGCCCTCGGCGTCATAGACCGTGACGAGTCCGTTCTCGGAGTTCTTCCAGTCGGCGAAGGCCGACGCGATCAGTTTGCCGTCGGACGCGTGCGGGCCCATCATGCCGCCGGTGTAGTCGGTCCACACCTCGGCCGAATCCAGGACGTCGTTCTGCTCGTCCGCGCCCTGGACCTTGGTCACGTGCCCGACGGCCGCCTTCTCGGGAGGCGTGCCGTTCTTGGCGACGAAGTCCGCGAACTCCCGCGCCTGGCTCCTGTCCGCGGACTTGGCGTCGGCCTGCCCGGGTTCCGTCTTCTTCCGGGGCGCGGAGACCGCGGTGCCGGACCCGCCGGAGTCCTCGCTCTCTTTCCCACCGCCGGACGCGATGCCGCCGATGACGCCCACCGCGATGAGCGCCCCGACGGCGGTGAGCACCTTGTGCCGGGCGAACCAGCTCCGCTGAGGCTGCGGCGGGACGGCCTGCGGCATGGACTGCTGTGGTGCGGTGTGCACGGTGTCCCCCATATGTGTCGCTTGATGCGGTCGGCGTCGGGAGGGGAACGTATCAATGGATAAGCGGACTTGATGCTCTCTTGAACACCTGAGGATGGTTCTTGGGGATTTTGCCGAAGCTCGGCCGCGATGTGAGATACAGGGGCGCACCTACACGCCCGGCCAGCGCGTACCCAGCTCCGCGTCCCGGCACCAGGCGTACTGCTGATCGGGCGTCACCGTCAGGCCGAAGTCGTACAGCTCGGGACGCCCCTCCGCCAGCCACCGGTCCCACCCTCGCTCCACCTCGTCCGCCAGACGCCGGGGCCCGCCCTGGTGGGCGGCCGTGGTGCCGTCGCCGACCGCGGCGAGCATCGCCCATGACGTCGAACCGTCGTGGAGCCAGGCGTTCAGCCCGTCCTCGTCCTCGGCCGTCGTGATCCGTACGTCCGGTGCGGAGACGCGCAGGGCGAACCGCAGGTGCCAGTCGTCGCGAAGCGGCGTCAGGTCCCGCGTGAACGGCCGCTCGTCCGCGTACGCAGCGGCCTCGCGGACCTCCTCGAAGGGCCGGCCCGGGTCCGTACCGCGAGCGGGCATGAACGTGGCCAGGCCCTGCACCCATCCGCTCGCCGACCGGCCGTCGTCGGCGACCGTGAGCGCGACATGCCCCAACCGGCCCCAGGGGACGACGATCCGGCCGCCCGGCCGGGTCTGCTCGGCCCACGCCCACGGGACGCGGTCGACCGCGTAGGTGGCGATCACGCGGTCGTACGGCGCGCCCGCCGACCACCCCGCGGCGCCGTCGGCGACCCGCACGTCCACGTCCGCCCCGGCCCGCTCGAGCCGCCCGGCCGCGGCCGCCGCCAGCTCGGTGTCCACCTCGACGCTGACCACGGAGCCCGCGCGCCGGGCGAGCAACGCCGCGTTCCAGCCCGTACCGGTGCCCAGCTCCAGCACCCGCTGACCGGGCTCCAGGAGCAGCGCGTCGAGCATGTCCACCACGACGCCCTGCGCGGACAGACTCGACGACGGCACGCCCCCGCTGATCTCGGTGACCGCGGCCGTGTCCGGCGAGCCGTACACCTCGGCCGCCCACTCCGCGAAGGCGATACCGCGGTCGATGGGCACGTACGCCCGCCCGTTCCAGCGCCAGAGCCGGTCCGGCGCGAAGGCGTCCCGCGGCGTGGCCGCGACCGCGGCTCGGATCCACGGTGACCGCCCGGGCCACGCGCCGCGCTGGTCCATGGCGGCCTCCAGCGCGGCGCGCGGCCCCTCGTGGCCGGTCACTTCCGGTGCGCCCCGTTCCCGGGCTGCGGCGGCGGCACCTGTCCATCGGAATTGCCCGGCGGCGGCTTGCCCTGGCTCGTGTCCGGCGGCGGCTTCTCGTGCTTCCCCACGGCTTCGTCCCCTCCGTTGTGAGGCGTGAGCGTTCATGCTGACGCCGGACCGGCGTACGCGGCAGGGCGCACGGGCGCTCCGGGCGGGCGGCGTCGGGGCGCGCGCCTAGGGCTGATCAGCCCGGAAGGGAGAGCGGGGTGGCCTATTCCCTTCGCGGCGCGGTCACCGTCAGCCGCTCGGGGCTCTCGGAGGTCCATTCCCTGCCCCCGGTGAGCGCCCGGAGGATGTACGTCTTTCCCTCGCGCACGTCCGAGACGACCGCGTACCGGCCGGTGTCCTCGTCGCGGACCCGGTCGCCCACCCACACCTTCCCGTCCTTCACCCGGCCGCCTCGCACTTCATCTCGGCCCAGACCTGCTTGCCCCAGCGGTACAGATCCGTCCCCCATCGCTCGGCGAGGGCGTCGACGATGAGCAGGCCACGGCCCCTGGTGCTCTCGCCGTTGGAATCTGTCCGCAGGAGCGGTACGGACCGGGTTCGGTCCGAAACGCCGAGGCAGATGAACTCCTCGGACGGCCGGGTGACGACAACCCGGATCGACTCCAGGCGGGCGTGATTCACGGAATTGGAGACCAACTCGGTGATCACCAGCGCGGCATCATCGATCAGGTCCTCCTGACCCCAGGCGGCCAGTGCGGTGCGCACGAGCCTGCGGGCGGCTTCCGCGCTCTCCGGTACGCGTCGCATGGTCTGTGAATATCCGGGGTGCCCCTTGGGGCGAGGTGTGGCGGTCACGGGCATCAGGACCTCGGTAAGTGCGAAGTGAACGGCCTTGCCCGAGTGAACGACGGCTCGCCGCGCGCGATGAGGAAATGTCAGCTGGATGCGCAATCCGTACAACCGGAAATTATCGACCGACTCTTCTCACCGAGGGGGCTTGGCTGGCTACGGTGGGTAGGTGGAGGAGAACGAGAGCCTCAATAACGCCATGCAAGAGCTCGGCCTCACTCAGGCCGGGCTGGCCGATGCGCTGAACGACCACCTGATGTCCCAGGGGCATGAGGGCACGGTGAGCGACCGGACGGTCCGTCACTGGCTGGCCGGAAAATCCCGATGGCCGCACCCTCGGCAGAGGGCGGCGTTAGAGGCAGTATTCGGGTGTACCGCCGAAGAACTGGGATTCGTCCCACCGGTCCGAAGATGCCCCGTCACGGAACGGGAGGAGCCCGTGAGGCGCAGGAACTTCCTCACCGCAACCACCGGTACGACGGCCGCGGTTGCCGTGCCCCTCGTCGCACGACACTCCGTAGGCACCTCCGACGTGATCCGCCTCCGTTCCGGAGTGGACGACTTAGTGGCGTTGGATGCCACACGGGGAGGTCATGACGAACTGGAGCGTAGGGCCCTCGCCGGGGCGGCCGAGGCGCTGGAGAAGCAGAAGCTGGGCGCCTCCCAGCGCATCCGCCAGAGGCTGTTCAGTGTGGCCGCCGATTACATGTGCGGGGCCGCTTGGTCGGCCATCGACGACAAGCGGACCGACCGGGCCCGGGGCTTGCTGGACCGGGCACTCTATATGGCCGGGATGGCCAAGGACTCCATCGCCGGGCTGGAAGCCTGGAACATGTACTCCGTTCTCGCCCTGCATCGAGGTGAGTACACCGAGGCCGTCGACTCCGGCTATGCGGCGCAGGCGACGGCCATCGCCCGACGCGACCCGTTCTACGCCTCTCTGGCCCACGCCCGAACGGCGCTTGCCCACTCCACCCTGGGCGACCGACAGGCCGCCTTACGCTCCCTCGGGTGCGCCCACGAGGCATTGGGCAAGGCGTCCCTGGATGATCCCCGGCCGAGCTGGATCGCCTTCTACGGACCTGCCGAGCTGCTCGCCCTCACGGCCATCGCCCGGGACAAGATCGGCGAACCGGCGGAGGCCGAGGCTGCCTCTCACCAGGCCCTGGCGAGCATTCCGAAGGAGTTCCGCCGCAACCGCGCCCTGGCCACCGCGCGGCTCGCCCTGAGTCAGCTTCACCAGCGCGACATCGACCAGGCGTGCGCTACCGCTTCCACCGTCTTCACGCTGATGGCCGGGCACCCGATCCCCGGCCGTATGCGCTCTCTTCTCGGCGACTACTACCGGGACTTGATCACCCTTGCCCCCGACGCGAGCGTCGCCCGGGAGTGGGCCGACCGCTACCGAACCGAATGGAGCCGAGCTTGAGCGCCGCTGGTCTGAACATCCGCCACTTCACCCACGTGGATCTTCCGGAGATCCGTCAGACGCTGATCGACCTGCATAACGACGCTTATGCGGACGCGATGGATGATGAGTTCAATCAGCGCTTCCCCTGGTTCGTGGACCACTGGGGCGGCCGCCCCGGGTTCTTCTGCGTGATCGCGTACGACGGCGACAAGGCGGTGGGCTTCGCGTACGGCGCCCCGGGCACGCCCGGTCGCGAATGGTGGCGTGACCACGTCGACCCGGCGCCCGAGAAGCACCGGACCTTCTCGTACTCCGAACTGTCTGTCAGCCCGGGGTGGCGGAAGCAGGGCGTGTCCGAGCGGCTGACCCGCGCGCTCATGGAAGGACGGGACGAGGATCTCGTGGTCCTGCTCGTGGACAGGGAGCACCCGCGGGTGCAGGCCCTGTACGAGTCCTGGGGCTTCCGGAAGGTGGGGGAGGACCAGCCCTTCCCGGACTCCCCGGTCTTCGCCGTGATGCTCGCCGAACTGCCGCTGAGCTGAACCGCTATGGGTGCCCCAAGATGTTCGGGGCGACCGTAGCCGCCCCGGTGCTGATGAGGGTGCCCCGGTGCGCCGTTCCTCGCTACTGAAGAAGGCGCCCGCACCGCCGCCGCCCACACCGGTCGGGCCATCGTCATGGCCGAAGTCGCAGTGGCCCGTGACCGCGGCGCCCTGGCGCAATACCTGCGCAATGACGTCGCCCCGCTACGCCGAGGCCGCTTCCGCACGCAGAAGATCCGCCAGCACCCCACGCTCGCCGTCGAGTCCGGCGTTCCCGGGCACGACGGGTTCGTGATGCGCACACCACGCCCGGCGCCGTGTCGCTGATCAGCTCGTTGCCGTCAAGGCCTCGCGGGCGGCGGTGAGGATCTGCTCGGAGAGTGGGGAGCCCTTGGTGGCGCGGGCCAGGACGAGGGCGCCGAGCATCGTGCACAGCCGGGTGAGGCCGTCCTCGTCCTCGGTGGCGAGCCACTCGGCGAAGTCACCCACGCCCTCGGCGTAGACGCGGCGGGCCTCGCGGTCTTCGGGTTCGCGCGCCATGTCGTTGGCGAGCGCGGCGGCGGGGCAGCCGTCCGCCGCGCTGTCGCGGTGCTCGGTCGAGAGGTAGGTGTCGATCAGCGCCTGCTGGGCGGCGTCGCGCTGACCGGCGTACTGCTCAAGCCCGTCGTTACGAAGCCGGGTGAGCCCCTCGAAGGCGTGGGCGGTGGCTTCGTCGACGAGCGCCTCCTTGGAGGCGAACTGCTTGTAGAAGCCGCCGTGGGTCAGACCAGCCGCCTTCATGAGGTCCGCGACGCTGACGTGGGTGCCCTGCTCCCGGAACAGCCGGGAGGCGGTGTCCACGACCCGCCTGCGGTTTTCCTCCGCTTGCGCCTGCGATACGCGGCCCATCGGGCACCTCCCGGTTTGGATGTCGATTGACATCCATTCTAGGGCGTGCTTTAGATTATGGACGCCATCTAATTCAGCGCTGGGAGCAGGCATGGAACTGAAGAACGCGGTCGCGGTGGTCACCGGCGCCAACCGGGGGCTCGGGCGGCATCTGGCCGCCCAGCTCGTGGAGCGCGGGGCGAAGGTGTACGCGGCGGCCCGCCGCCCCGAGACGGTGGACCTCCCGGGCGTCACCCCGCTGCGGCTGGACGTGACGGACGAGGCGTCGATCCGGGCCGCGGCCCGTACCGCATCCGACGCGACGCTGCTGGTGAACAACGCGGGCATCTCCACCGCCACGCCACTGATCGCGGGCGGCCCGGATACGGTGCGCCTGGAGATGGAGACGAACTTCTACGGTCCGCTCACCGCGACGCGGGCCTTCGCCCCCGTCATCGAGGGCAACGGCGGCGGCGCCGTGCTCAACGTCCTGTCCGTCCTGTCCTGGCTGCACCCCGCCCATCTCGGGTCCTACGCCGCGACCAAGGCCGCGGCATGGGCGCTGACCGACGCGGCCCGGGAGGAACTGGCGCCGCGCGGTATCGCCGTCTCGGCGCTGCACGTCGGCTACATGGACACCGACATGGCCGCGGGCGTCCCCGCCGACCAGAAGGCCGACCCCGCCGAGGTCGCCGCACAGGCCCTGCACGGCATCGAGACGGGCCTGCCCGAGATCCTCGCCGACGAGATCACCCGGCACGTCCGGCAGAGCCTGGCCGCCTCGCCGAACGCGGCGTGAGCGCACCCCCTGTCGACCTTTGAGTGAAACCTGGTCGCCTCGGTGGAGGCCAGCCTGAAGCGCCTGGGTACCGGCCACGCCGACCTGCTCTGGGCGCACTTTCCCGACGAGCTCACGCCCGTGGAAGAGATCCTGCGCGGGCTCGACGCGAAGTGAGCGAGGTGCCGCCCGGAGTCCCCACGAGGCGATCGCCGGGTCCCTGGGCGGTGTCCAGGACGGCGCCTCCGGCCGCGTCATTCCCTCAGCCGCGCCGGTGGCCTGACGCCCCAAGGCGAGAAACGGAGACGACGATGAAGGCCTTCATGGTCGAGCGGTACGGCGACCAGGCCGGGGTGCGCGCCGGCGAGATGCCCGATCCGCGGGTGGGCGCCGACGACGTCCTGGTCCGGATCCACGCGGCGAGCGTCAACCCGCTGGACCTCAAGCTCCGCGACGGGGAGTTCAAAGCGATCCTGCCCTACCGTCTCCCGCTCATCCTGGGCAACGACTTCGCCGGAGTGGTGGTCCGGACGGGATCGGCCGTCACACGGTTCGCGGTGGGCGACGAGGTCTACGCGCGGCCCGGCAAGGACCGCATCGGCACGTTCGCCGAACTCATCGCCGTCCACCAGGACGACGTGGCGATCAAACCGACCACGCTCACCATGGAGGAGGCCGCGTCCCTTCCCCTGGTCGCCCTGACCGCGTGGCAGGCGCTGGTCGAGCGGGCACACGTGAAGCCAGGACAGAAGGTCCTGATTCATGCGGGCTCCGGCGGCGTCGGCACCATCGCCATCCAGCTGGCGAAGCAGCTGGGCGCGCACGTGGCCGCCACCGCGAGCACGGCCAAGGCCGACCTGGTGAAGGGGCTCGGCGCGGACGTCGTCGTCGACCACAAGCAGCAGGCTTTCGAGACGGTCCTCGACGGCTACGACGTCGTCCTGGACGCCCTCGGCGGCCAGACGCTCAAGAAGTCCCTGCGGGTGCTCAAGCCCGGCGGAATGGTCATCGGCATCGCAGGCCCGCCCGACGCGGCCTTCGCCCGCGAGCTGGGCGCGAACGCGATCCTCCGGCTGGCGATGAGCGCGCTGAGCTACCCGACCCGGCGCCGCGCCAAGCGCCGGAACGTGACGTACTCGTTCCTGTTCATGAGGGCCAGCGGCGACCAGCTGCGCGAACTCACGCCGCTCGTCGACGCCGGGAAGATCCGTCCCGTCGTCGACCGAGTCTTCCCGTTCGAGGAGACCCGGGAAGCCATGGAGTATGTCGAGAAGGGCCGCGCGAAGGTCGGCAAGGTCGTCGTCGCGATGACCTCGGGGCACGACGACTGACTCGCTTCGTCCTGTGTCACTCGCCCGAGCCTGGGCACACGGGGGTGGACCCAAGGGGGGCCTCCCGGAGGAGCACCGCCGTGATCAAGAAGCTGCACGACATGGGCCTGCGCAGCGAACACGCCTACACCGCCGCTGTCGCCTCCATCGGACTGTCCATAGTGACCTGGGCCGCCTCGCTCCGCGCCGAGCCCGGCCGCGGCCTCGACCGGGCGGACCGGTGGGGGATCTTCGTCGGCGAGTGGGCGCCCACCTTCTTCGGCCTCGGTATCGCCTTGTCCCACTACGAGCAGGAAGAAGGCTCGCTGATGGAGAAGGCGCACGCCAACGGGGAACGGCAGCGGCAGATGGCAGGCACCGCGTAGGCCGGCCGGACCCCTGCGTGTTCCCTGTGTGTTCCCACGGCACGGGGCACGACGAAGGGCCGACCTGCTTCCGCAGGTCGGCCCTTCGTCGTTCAGGGTGAGTAACGGGACTTGAACCCGCGACATCCTGGACCACAACCAGGTGCTCTACCATCTGAGCTATACCCACCACGACCGCTGCGTTCCGCACCGGCCGAGAAAAACTATACAGGGTCGGCGGGGGTGCTCGCTCCCGGCTTTATGGCGCGCCGGGAGCGAGTCGCTACGGCTGCCGGGCGGGCAGGACGTGGCGGGCCGCGATGGTCTTCGCCGTGTCCGAGTCCGGGCCCGGCTGGGGGACGAAGACGGCCTCCCGGTAGTAGCGCAGTTCGGCGATCGACTCGTGGATGTCGGCGAGTGCGCGGTGGTTGCCGTTCTTCTTCGGGCTGTTGAAGTAGGCCCGCGGGTACCAGCGGCGGGCCAGCTCCTTGACCGAGGAGACGTCGACGATCCGGTAGTGGAGGTACGCCTCGAGCGTCGGCATGTCCCGCAGGAGGAAGCCCCGGTCGGTGGAGACCGAGTTTCCGCACAGCGGGGCCTTGCCGGCGTCCGGGACGTGCTCGCGGATGTACGCCAGGACCTGGGCCTCGGCATCAGCCAAGGTGGTCCCGCCGTCCAGCTCCGCGAGCAGTCCGGAAGCCGTGTGCATCTCCCGCACCACCTCGGGCATGGTGGTCAGCGACTCGGCGGGTGGCCGGACAACGATGTCCACTCCGTCGCCCAGAATGTTCAGCTCGGAGTCCGTGACCAGCGCGGCCACCTCGATGAGCGCGTCGTCCGACAGCGAGAGCCCGGTCATCTCGCAGTCGATCCACACCATGCGATCGTTCATACGTCTCACCCTACGGGGCGTTCCCGCTGGCCGGGCAGGGTCGGACGGCCTGGTGCGCGGCCCGTGGCCTGCTCGGGCAGGCGTGGGGCGTACGCATCGGATTCCGGCTTGCCCGGTTCCGTACCGCCCGGTGGATGCGGCGAGTGCGGAGGGTGATGGTGGTGGCTCGTATGAGTGACCGGTCCGCCGGGTCGGCGCAGCGGCATGGCGTGCTCACCGGGGCGCTGTTCGAGCACCTCGGCACGGTCGCCGCCGCCGAGCCGTTCGGCCCGCTCCATCCGGTCCAGCCGGTCCGGGCCGCGGTCCGGGGCGCCGCCCTGGGGCCTGCGGGCGCGGTACGCGGCCCGGTAGGCGGCCGGGGAGGACCCCAGCTGCCGCCGGAAGTGCCCGCGCAGCGCGACCGGGGACCGGAAACCGCAGCGCCCGGCGACCTCGTCGACCGAGTAGTCGGAGGTCTCCAGGAGCCGCTGGGCCTGGAGCACCCGCTGGGTGATCAGCCACTGGAGTGGAGCGCTCCCAGTGAGCGACCGGAACCGGCGGTCGAAGGTGCGGCGGCTCATATAGGCGCGGGCGGCCAGGGCCTCGACGTCGAACTGCTCGTGCAGATGCTCGAGCGCCCACGCCACGACCTCGGCGAGCGGATCCGCGCCGATCTCCTCTGGTAACGACCTGTCCAGGTAGCGCTCCTGCCCTCCACTGCGGCGCGGCGGCACGACGAGCCGGCGGGCCAAGGCCCCCGCGGCGTCCGCGCCGTGGTCGGTGCGCACGATGTGCAGGCACAGGTCGATCCCGGCGGCGGTGCCCGCCGAGGTCAGTACGTCGCCGTCGTCCACGAACAGCTCGCGCGGATCCACGTGGACGGATGGGTAGCGCTTGGCGAGCGTCGGCGCGTACATCCAGTGGGTGGTCGCCGGGCGGCCGTCGAGCAGCCCCGCGGCGGCCAGTACGAAGGCCCCGGTGCACAGGCCCACGATGCGCGCGCCCTCCTCGTGCGCGCGCCGCAGCGCGTCGAGCGCGGCGGCCGGTGGCGGCTGGGTGATCGACCGCCAGGCCGGTACGACGACGGTGCCGGCCCGGGACAGCGCCTCCAGGCCGTATGGTGCGGTCAGTTCCAGTCCGCCAGTCGTTCGCAGTGGCACATCTTCGCCCGCGCACACCAGCAATCGGTACCGAGGGACTCCGGCGTCCTGCCGGTCGATACCGAAGACGGAGAGCGGGATGGAGCTTTCGAAGATCGGTCCGCCGCTGAACAGCAGCACCGCGACGATTTCTCGTCGCCGGCGTCCGGAGAGCTTGCGCGAGGTCTCCGGTACGGTCGTGGAGTCCTGGCTCATGGCTCTAAGCCCCCCTCGGTGGTCGCGTCCTCTCGGTCCTGCACGTTTCCCCTCGGTCCTGAACGGTTCCCCCGCCGGTCATGGCCAAGATCGAATCTACTGTGTCGCGTGTGGTCGCCGTGACCAGTTCACCACCCGCCACTATGTCGACATGACAACTTGGCGCGAAGCATTCGATCACGAAGCGTTGCACTCGTAGCCCTCGCTGTGAAGTGGGCCTCCTGCTGACGCCCACTTCCCGTAGGGGGTACGGGTGGCTCGTACCCCTTTCCACGCTGGCCGGAAGGGGGTTGAGCATGGCGTTTGCCAAGGGAAGAACTGGGATGCGAAGTTGGCCGAAAACCAGCGGGCGCAGACGTGCGGACGGGTCCTTCGACCGGCGTACGACCGGCTCATGCCGCGTCGCGGTCGGGTGTACGGAGTACGACGTGGCGCGCTTCCGGAGCCGTCCAGGAGCCGTCCCGGCCCCCGTCCCGCGAGCGCCCAGGGGTGCCGGCGGTACGGGGCCCGGTGTCAGGTCCGGCGGCCGCCCCGGTGCGTCCCGATCCCGGTGCGACTGTGCCGCCCGCGGTGCGGGCTCGCGGCGCCGGAGCCCAGCCGGGCGGCCGCGCGTTCGTAGTAGCGCAGGAGGCAGCGGCTGGCGGTGGTCACGGCGGCCAGGCCCACGGCGGCGCCCACCGCGCCGCTCAGCGGCGATCCACAGAGGAGGAGGACGGCGGGGACCACGGCGCAGCCGAAGGCGGACCAGCGGATGACCTCGTTCACCGGGTCGCCGCCGGAGACGCTGCCGGGGCCACTGGCACCGGTGGCACCTCGGGTGTCGCCCCGGGTGCCGCCGGGGGCGCTGCCGGGCGGGGCGCCGGGGGTGCCGCCGGGGGCGTCGTACTCACGGATGCCTGGCACGGTGGCGGCTCCTCTCGCGCGGTGGAACGAGCGGTGGACTACAGGGGTGGACAGATGGTGGACAGATGAGGGGAGGGTGGGTCGGCGGACGGTGGAAGGACGGTGGAACGGGGCTCCGGCGCGGGTCGGCACCGGTGTCCTGGAGGGTCCGTGGGGAGGTCGTAGCGGCGGCCGGTGCGGGCCGTCGGGGCCTGTTCCGTACGGAGGTGATCGCTCCGCGGGTACTACAACGTCCGGCCTGCCCACAGGTCACTGCCGGGCGGCCGCACGGCGTACGCGAGGGGTCGGCGAGGTCCGAGTCGGGACCACTTGGGGCATTGCGTTACGGGCCGCCCTCCGGCATGCTCCGGGGAACGCTTCGGCCGCTCCGCTGCCGAGGCATCCCCTGGGCAGGTGAGGAATGGGGCCGTACCCTGGGGGGTAAGGGCTTGGAAAGATGAATCCCGGACGGATTTTCTTCGTTCGATACTCGTCTCGAGCTCTAGCGGAGCTCTAGTCCCCCGCCAACTTCAACCTGAGCCCCCGCCGTATCCCTCCGCACGAGGACACCCTTCGCCGAGACACCGATGGCCGGTCACGAAATCCCCGAACCCGCGGACCGCAAGCGGGTCGCCGATCACCTGGCGCACCCCCAAGCGGCGGAAGAAACACGTCATTCCTGCGATCCAGCCTTCCAGCACGGCGTCGTGGTCGGATTCGACGGTTCCACATCGAGCGAGCGCGCCCTCGCGTACGCCATCGGCATGGCCCGGCGCTCCGGCTCAGGTCTGATCATCGTCCATGTGGCCAACCGGCTGCCGACGACCGTATGGGCGGGCTGCGAGCCGCCCGTCTTCGTCGACGTTCCCGATCACCGCACCGAGGTGCTGGGCCTTGAGCTGGCCTGTGCCGATCACCTCACCGAGGTGCCGTGGATCCTCGTCGAGCGGGGCGGCGACATCTGCCACGAGCTGGAGGAGGTCGGCCGGGAGTACGCGGCCGACGCGATCGTGGTGGGCTCCACGCACGGCCTGGTGGGGCGGATCTTCGGCTCGGTCGCGGGGCGGCTCGCGCGCCGCGCGCAGCGGCCGGTCGTCGTCATCCCCTGAGTGCCAGAGCGCCTGAGCGCCTGAGCGGCGTCCCCTGAGGGTCATCACCTGAGCCCGGCCCGGGCCTTGGGCCGGGCCCGGCCCAAGGCCCGGCCGATCGGCCGTGATCTTTTCTCCAGCGGACCCGCGCCGAAACCTCCGGGCGGGCCCCGCGCCGGGCGGACGTTCAGAACTGGACAGCCTCAACTCCCTTTCCCCGTATCCGAGATGGCCCCAAGACCGTCTTGACACCCGCGGAAACTACCCGCGCGTAGAGGTGGATTGGGCACGTGTGCGGGGCATAAACCGTTCGGCGTGGCGCCGGGCGGGAAGTGACGGTTCTCGCGCGGTGGCCAGCGCCGGCGTAGAGGGCGACGCCGGCCCAGGGGCGGCCCCCGCGTGCGTGGTGGCACACGCGGGGGACCGCCGAGCCTGGGAACTTCGTGGGAGCGTTCCGGCCGTGGATCAGCCGGAGGTGCCGGAGCTTCCGGACGGGCCGGAGGTCACTCCACGGTCACCGACTTCGCCAGGTTGCGCGGCTTGTCGATGTCCCGGCCGAGCGCCAGCGCCGTGTGGTACGCCAGCAGTTGCAGCGGGATGCCCATCAGGATCGGGTCCAGCTCGACCTCGTTGCGCGGTACCACGATCGTGTGGTCCGCCTTCTCCTGCTCTTGGTGCGCGACGGCGAGGATCCGGCCGCTGCGGGCCTTGATCTCCTCCAGGGTCGCGCGGTTCTTCTCCAGCAGGTCGTCGTCCGGGAGGACCGCGACGGTCGGCACCTCGGGCTCGATGAGCGCGAGCGGGCCGTGCTTCAGCTCGGAGGCCGGGTACGCCTCGGCGTGGACGTAGGAGACCTCCTTCAGCTTCAGGGACGCCTCGCGCGCCACCGGGTAGCCGCGCACCCGCCCGACGAACATCATGCTCTTTGCATTCGCGTATTCGGCGGCGAGCTTCTTGATCTCCTCCTCGCCGCGCAGCACCTCGGAGATCTGCTCGGGCAGCTTCCGCAGCCCCGCGATGATCCGCTTGCCGTCGGCGACCGACAGATCGCGGATCCGGCCGAGGTGGAGGGCGAGCAGCGCGAAGGCGACGGCGGTGTTGGTGAAGCACTTGGTGGAGACGACGCACACCTCCGGCCCCGCGTGGACGTACACGCCGCCGTCCGTCTCGCGGGCGATCGCGCTGCCCACGACGTTGACGACGCCCAGCACCCGCGCGCCCTTGCGCTTCAGCTCCTGGACGGCGGCCAGCGTGTCGTACGTCTCGCCGGACTGGCTGACCGCGATGTAGAGGGTGTCCGGGTCCACGACCGGGTTGCGGTAGCGGAACTCGCTCGCGGGCTCGGCGTCCGCGGGGATCCGGGCCAGCTCCTCGATGAGCTGCGCGCCGATCAGGCCCGTGTGGTACGCCGAACCGCAGCCGAGGATCTTGACGCGGCGGACGCCGCGCGCCTCGCGTGCGTCCAGGTTCAGCCCGCCCAGCCGGACGGTGGAGAAACGGTCGTCGATCCGGCCGCGCAGCACCCGGTCCACGGCGTCGACCTGCTCGTGGATCTCCTTGTGCATATACGTGTCGTGGCCGCCCATGTCGTACGACTCGGCCTCCCACTCCACCGTCGTCGGCGCGGGGGCGGTGCGGCTGCCCTCGGTGGTGTAGGTGCGGTAGTCGTCGGCCTTGATGGTGGCCATCTCGCCGTCGTCCAGGGTGATCACCTGGCGGGTGTGGCTGACCAGCGCGGCGACGTCCGAGGCGACGAACATCTCCTTCTCGCCGATTCCCAGCACCACGGGGGAGCCGTTGCGGGCGACGACGATGCGGTCCGGGAAGTCCGCGTGCAGCACGGCGATGCCGTACGTGCCCTCGACCAGGGCGAGCGCGTGGCGGACCTTCTCCTCCAGGGTGGCCGCCTGCGAGCGGCCGATGAGGTGGGCGAGCACCTCGGAGTCGGTGTCGGAGATCAGCTCCACACCGTCGGCGGAGAGCTTGGCGCGCAGGTCGGAGGCGTTGTCGATGATGCCGTTGTGGACGATCGCGACCTTGCCGTCCGCGTCCAGGTGCGGATGGGCGTTGATGTCATTGGGCGCGCCGTGGGTGGCCCAGCGGGTGTGCGCGATGCCCGCGGTGCCTGCGAAGCGCTTGGGCAGCTTGGCCTCGAGGTCGCGGACCCGGCCCTTGGCCTTGGCGGTCTTCAGCCCGGTGGCGGACTGCCCGTTCGCGCCCTTGCCCGGCTTGGCCTGGACGGCGATGCCCGCGGAGTCGTAGCCGCGGTACTCCAGCCGCTGGAGCCCCTCCAGCAGCAGCGGTGCCACGTCGCGTTTTCCGATGTATCCGACGATTCCGCACATGGTGTTCAGGCCCTCCCGATTGAATCGATCATGAATGCTCGCGCGCGGCGGTCCTGCGCCCCGTGTCGCGGGGCGCGTCGGCCGTATCAGCCGTAGACGATGCGGCGCAGCTGGCGCAGCGAGAGTTCGGGCGGCGCCACCGCGCGGTACGGCAGCTCGGCCGTGATCCGCTCGAAGATGTCCGCGTTGGTCAGTCCGCCGGACTGAAGTTCGCGGTGGCGTCGCCGGACGAACTCCTCGGTCGTCTCGTCGAAGTAAGCCAGTACGTCCAGCACCACCCGGGCCGCCTCGCCGCGACTGAGCGGCGTGCTGCGGACCAGGTGGTCGATGAGGTCATCGTGGGACAGACGGCGATCGAGCATCCGTAGATACTGCGGTCCATCGAGGTGATTCGCAAGAATCCTGCCCGATATCGGGCAGGCTCCAGTCTCAATGGCGAGAAAACCGACGGAGGACGGCCTGTTTGGCGGTGGTGAACTCCTCCTCGGTGAGGACCCCGCTCTGGTGAAGATCGCCGAGTTCGCGCAGGCGTCGCAGCAGGGCGTCGTGATCCGCGTCACCGTCGTCGCCCTCCCTCTCCTGACGTCCCGCGGGAGCCGCGTCCAGGACCGGGGGCGCGTCGGCGGGCTCCGGCGGGGCGAACGGATGCGGCATCCGGGCCGTGACGGCGGCCGCGACCAGCGCCATCAGCGGATCCTTGCGGAAGCCGTACAGGACGACGGCGTGCGGGTCGTACTTGGGCGGGGCCGTCGCCGTCGCCCTGTCCACGGTGAAGCGGAGGAAGCCGTTCTCCAGTCCGGCGGCGGGGAACCACTCCACTGCCGCCAGATCCTCCAGCGGGATGGTGCGGGGGCCGCCCGACTTCTTCGACTCCTCCGTCTTCCAGTTCCATTCCAGCCGGATCCGCTCACCGTCGAAGGACGCGGTGGCGTCACCCGCCGTCGCCGACAGCGGCACCGGCGGACCGGGCAGCAGATAGCGGTCGGACGGGCCGGACGGCACCTGGTCGAGCAGCAGGGCCTGCCGGACCTCGTCGACCAGGTACTCGGCGACGCCGGTGCGGTCCGCGTCGACCGACAGCTGATACGGATCGGCCGCGTCCGGCAGTTTGCCGCCCGTGGCCTGCGCCAACGGATCGGCGCCCGGACGTAACCGCAGCCGCAGCCGACCGGACTTCCGCCCCGGTTCGTACGCGACGCCCGCCAGCGCCTCCAGGGGCACGGTCAGTTCGCCGAGCGCCTGCCGCACCAGGTGCACGCTCTTGTCCCGCCCGGGGACGATCCGTACCGACTCACCGTCAAAGGTCCAAGCGCCATCGCGCTGGGTGATTTCCGCCATGGGGTGGATTCTGACAGCCACACAGCGACACATTGGTCTACACCTTGACCC
>NZ_GG657754.1:6666322-6671773 GCF_000158915.1 Streptomyces himastatinicus ATCC 53653
ACTGGACGCCGCGGTACGCAAGATGTCGCGGTACCCACGATGCGACGCTTCGTTGAAGGGAACCCCTGTGAGACGACGCCGTGCTCGACTGCTGTGCTCACTCCTGCTGACCGTGGCGGCGGGGGCGGGGACCGCCGCCACGGCCTCGCCGCCCTCCGCGGCCGCCTCCGGGTCCGGCGCCGCCGCGGCCGCGCCGGTGCCGCTGGACCGGGTCGTGCCCGCGCCCGCCTCCGTACGGCCCGGCAAGAGCCCGTACACGATCCGCCCGACGACCCCGATCCGGGTCGAGCCCGGCTCCCGCGCCGCGCGCACCGCGGGCGACTATCTGGCGGGCGTGCTGCGCCCCGCCACCGGCTACCGGCTGCCGGTCACCGCGCGCGGGGGCGGGGACGGCATCCGGCTGCGGATCGTGCGGGACGCCAAACGGTCGAGCGCGAAGGGGACCGGCGCGAAGGGCCTCGGCGCGGAGGGCTACCGGCTGGCGGTGACCCGCCGCGCCGTCACCATCAGCGCCCGCACGTCCGCCGGGCTCTTCCACGGCATCCAGACGCTGCGGCAGCTGCTGCCCGCGTCCGTCGAACGCGCCACCCGGCAGCCCGGCCCCTGGCGGATCTCCGGCGGCACCATCACCGATGTGCCGCGCTACGCCTGGCGGGGCGCGATGCTCGACGTCTCCCGGCACTTCTTCACCGTCGACCAGGTCAAGGCGTACGTCGATCAGCTCGCCCTCTACAAGATCAACAAGCTGCATCTCCACCTCTCGGACGACCAGGGCTGGCGGATCGCCATCGACTCCTGGCCCCGGCTGACGACGTACGGCGGCTCCACCCAGGTCGGCGGCGGGCCCGGCGGCTACTACACCAAGGCCGACTACCGGGAGATCGTGCGGTACGCGGCGCAACGCCACCTCACCGTCGTCCCCGAGATCGACATGCCCGGCCACACCAACGCGGCCCTCGCCTCCTACGCCGACCTCAACTGCGACGGCGTCGCCCCGCCCCTCTACACCGGCACCGAGGTCGGCTTCAGCTCGCTGTGCGTGCCCAAGGAGGTGACGTACGACTTCGTGGACGACGTGATCCGCGAGATCGCCGCCCTCACCCCCGGCCGCTACCTCCACATCGGCGGCGACGAAGCGCACTCCACCAGCCATGACGACTACGTGGCCTTCATGGACCGGGTCCAGCCGGTCGTCGCCAAGTACGGCAAGACCGTGGTCGGCTGGCACCAGCTGACCGGCGCGCGCCCCGCGAAGGGGGCGGTCGCCCAGTACTGGGGGACCAATGGCAGCGAGAAGGAGGTCGCCGAAGCCGCCAAGAACGGCACCCGCCTCGTCCTCTCGCCCGCCAACCGCGCCTACCTGGACATGAAGTACGACCCGAGCACCCCGCTGGGGCTCAGCTGGGCCGGATACGTCGAGGCGAAGCAGTCCTACGACTGGGACCCGGGCAGCTACATCGCCGGCGCCCCGCCGTCCTCGGTCCTCGGCGTGGAGGCCCCGCTGTGGTCGGAGACCCTCTCCACCAGCGCCCACATCGAGTACATGGCCTTCCCCCGCCTCCCCGGCATCGCCGAACTGGGCTGGTCGCCCCGGTCCACCCACGACTGGGACGACTACCGGGTGCGCCTCGCCGCCCAGGCGCCCCGCTGGGACGCCCTGGGCATCGACTACTACCGCTCCCCGCAGATCCCCTGGCCCGCCGCCGAGTGATCAGTTACCGGTGATCGTGGGAATCGCCGTCGGCGCCCTGACCGGATCGAACCGGAAGATCTGGCCCGTGTCGTCGGCGGCGCAGGGCAGTTGGAGCACCGGGTCCCCCTTCCGGGTCGACCCACCGGGCACCGAAACGCACTGGCCAGAGTGCACCGCCGTGATCCGGTAGCCGCGCGTCGGCGTGGTGACCCGCTGGATGCGGAACCACTCGGCCGTGCCCCGGTGCCCGCAGTGGTCGTCCATCATCTGCGTGCCGCCCTTGGTGCTGCCCTGGCCCACGCCGAGACATCCGTAGCCGAAGACGGGATGGAGCGACCGGACCTGGACGGTGTCGTCGGCCGACTCCTCCAGGGCGTACGTCGGGATACTGCGACGGCAGTCCGCCTGGAAGACATGGCCCCCGCTCTCGCCCTCCACCTCGGACAGGCATAGGGAGGAGACGACGGAGCGGATGCGGTACGTGCCCGGCGAGGGCGTGGAAGCAGCGGACCGCGCCGACGGCGCGGCGGCGCCCGGCGTGTCCGGCTCGCCGTCGTCGGCCGTCATCGCCACCGCGAGCGAGGCCGCCGCGCCCACGATCAGCACGGCGAGCGCCGCGCCGATCAGCCGCCCCCGCGGCACGCCCCGGCGGATTTCCGGCGGTTCGGGCTCCGGATCGACGGCATTCTCCGTGCGAACGCTTGCGCGATCCGCGGCGATGTCGTGATGAACCTCCAGCCATTCACCGGCGCGATCTTCCTCTCCGCAGGCGCGGAGAAAAGCCAACAGCGTTTCGGTGCGCGGTAGTGCGTCCTGGCGTAACGCATCGGACAAGGTGCTGCGCGCCAGTACATCGCCGTTCTCGGCGGCACGCTCCTCCAGCTGCCGATAGGTCAGCCCTGATCTTTCCCTGAGCTCCCGCAGCAGCGCGACGAATTCAGCGGCATTCCGCGCAGAGCGCGGCCCCCATTCCCCCTGGCTCCCCATGCTGCGCCATGGTGACGGACGCGGTGCGGGGCGACAACGAGCTTTCGCGCCTTTTCGGGCCCTGGGCCGGACGGCCCGGGGCCCGGGGAGGCTCAGCTCGCGAAACCCAGCTCCCGTGCGATCAGCATCCGCTGCACCTCACTCGTGCCCTCCCCGATTTCCAGGATCTTGGAGTCCCGCCACATCCGGGCCACCGGGTACTCGTTCATGAAGCCGTATCCGCCGTGGATCTGGGTCGCCTCGCGGGCATTGGTGACCGCGACCTCCGAGGAATACAGCTTCGCGATCGACGCCTCCTTCTTGAACGACTCGCCGCTTACCAGGCGCGAGGCCGCGTCGCGCCAGGCGACCCGGGCCATATGGGCGCGCATCTCCATGTCGGCGATCTTGAACTGGATGGCCTGGTTGGCGCCGATCGGGCGGCCGAATGCCTCGCGGGTTCTGGCGTAGGACACCGACTCGTCCACACAGCCCTGGGCGAGCCCGGTGGCCAGGGCGGAGATGGCGATGCGGCCCTCGTCGAGGATGCGGAGGAACTGGGCGTACCCCCGGCCCAGGTCGCCCAGGAGGTTGGCGGCCGGGACGCGGCAGTCGGCGAAGGACAGCTCGCGGGTGTCCGAGGCGTTCCAGCCGACCTTGGAGTAGGGGGCGGCGACGCTGAGGCCGGGGGTGCCGGACGGCACGATGATGGAGGAGATCTTGGGCCGGCCGTCCTCGGTGCGGTCGGTGACCGCGGTGACGGTGATCAGCGCGGTGATGTCCGTGCCCGAGTTGGTGATGAAGCACTTGGTGCCGTTGATCACCCACTCGCCCGTGGCCTCGTCCAGCCGGGCCGTGGTGCGGGTGGCACCCGCGTCGGAGCCGCCGCCCGGCTCGGTCAGGCCGAAGGCGCCCAGGGTCTCCCCGGAGCACAGCCCGGGCAGCCACTGGCGCTTCTGCTCCTCCGTCCCGTAGAGGAAGATCGGCATCGCGCCGAGCGAGACCCCGGCCTCCAGGGTGATCGCGACGGAGGAGTCCACCCGGGCCAGTTCCTCCAGGGCCAGACACAGCGCGAAGTAGTCGCCGCCCATCCCGCCGTACTCCTCGGGGAAGGGCAGACCGAACAGCCCCATCCGGCCCATCTCGCGGATGATCTCGTACGGGAACTCATGGTGCTCCCAGTACTCCCCGATCTTCGGGGCGACCACATCGTGCGCGAACGCCTCGACGGTGCGGCGCAGTTCCTCGTGCTCGGGGGAGAGACGATGGTCGATCGCCATGACTCACATCTCCTTCTGGGAGAGGGCGCGGACGGTGCGGGACGGGCTGGGTCGGCCCAGGTGCCGGGCCATCCACACGCTGGTGGCGGTGAGACGGCGGATGTCGACCCCGGTCTCGATGCCGAGGCCGTCGAGCATCCAGACCAGGTCTTCGGTGGCGAGGTTGCCGGTGGCGCTCTTCGCGTACGGACAGCCGCCCAGACCGCCCGCGGAGGCGTCGACGGTGGTCACGCCGTACTGGAGGGCGGCGAGGGTGTTGGCGAGGGCCTGGCCGTAGGTGTCGTGGAAGTGGACGGCGAGCCGCTCGGCGGGGATGCCCGCCTCGCCCAGCGTGGCCAGCAGCTCCTGCACATGGCCGGGGGTGGCCACGCCGATGGTGTCGCCGAGACTCACCTCGTCGCACCCCATGTCGATCAGGCGGCGGCTGACCGAGACGGTCTGCGAGATCGGGACCGGGCCCTCCCAGGGGTCGCCGAAGCACATCGACAGATAGCCGCGCACGGTCACGCCCGCCTCGCGCGCCGCGGTGACGACCGGCTCGAACATGGCGAGCGCCTCGTCCACCGTCCGGTTGAGGTTGGCCTTGGCGAACGCCTCGGTCGCGCTGCCGAAGACGGCGATCTCGCGCGCGCCCAGCGCGAGCGCGCGGTCCAGACCGCGCTGGTTGGGCACCAGCACCGGGAGCCGGGCCCGCACATCGTCGATCAGCGGCATCAGCTGCTCGGCGTCGGCCAGCTGGGGCACCCACTCCGGGCGGACGAAGCTGGTGGCTTCGATGGTGGTCAGCCCCGCGTCGGCCAGCCGCCGGATGAACTCGGCCTTCACGGCGACCGGCACGAGCGCCTTCTCGTTCTGTAGTCCGTCCCGCGGCCCCACCTCGTGGATGCGCACCCGGGCGGGCAGCCCCGGGGCCGGGACGGTCATGGGGAGGGTCATCACGCACGCTCCTCGGTCTCGCGCGGGGCGACGACCGCCAGCAGCTGGTCCATGGCGACCGTGCTGCCGGGGGTCACCTCCAGCTCGGTGACGGTCCCGTCGTGCGGGGCGGAGATGAGGTGCTCCATCTTCATCGCCTCGACCACCAGCAGGCCCTGGCCCGCGGTGACCTCGTCCCCGACGGCCGCCTTCACGACGGTGACGGTGCCGGGCATGGGGGCCGTCAGCTCCCCGGCGTGCGCGGCGGCGGCCCCGCCGCGCAGCGTCTCCTCAATGGGGTCATGCCCCACCACCCGCCAGGCATCCCCGCTCCGCCCCAGCCAGTGGCTCGCGCCGTCGGCGACATGCCGGAAGCGGTGGGTGACCCCGCCGAGGTCCAGCAGCACGGTGCGGTTGTCCAGCCCCACCAGCCGTGCCGCGATGCCGGAGCTCCAGCCGCGCCTCTCGGCGGCCACGTCGCCACCTGCGGCATCCGCACCGCTGCCCGCGGGATGGCCGGGCACCGGGCGCGCCGCGCCCGCGGGGTCGGCCGGGCCGCCGGGCGGAACGACCGCTCCACCGGCCGCGGACGGGCCG
>NZ_GG657754.1:6671873-6680687 GCF_000158915.1 Streptomyces himastatinicus ATCC 53653
GGGCGGGCGCGGGGCGCCGCGCATCGTCTCGCCTCCGCGGCATCCGGGTGCTCGATCAGCACGTCGGCGTCCTGCGCCCGCCCGCGCACGCGGACCGTCACCGGAGCGTGCCCCGCGACGCGGAGGCGGTGGACCGTCCAGGCGGGCTCACCGCCGAGCCGCCAGCCGGTGGGGACCGAGAACGGGTCGAGCCAGGTATCAGCGGCGGCTGGCTCCAGCGCCGCCTGGCGCAGCAGCGCCGCCGCCGCGTAGACCTCGTCGGGGACCGTGGACGGGAGGAGCGAGGCCGCCGCGCGGTCGACCAGACCGGTGTCCAGATCGCCCGAGGCGACCTCCGGGTGGGCGGCCAGCCGGCGCAGGAAGCCCGTGTTGGTGTCCACACCGAGGACGGTCAGGGAGCCGAGGGCGGCGCGCAGCCGGCGCAGCGCCGTGGGGCGGTCCGGGCCGTGGGCGATGACCTTGGCGAGCATCGGGTCGTACACCGTGCCGACCTCCGTGCCGGTGCTCAGCCCGGAGTCGACGCGCACCCCCTCGCCCGAGGGCTCCTCCAGGGCCAGCACCGGTCCGGCCGACGGGAGGAAGTCCACCCGGCCGTCGCCCGCCGCGCGGGCGGTCTCGGCGCAGATACGGGCCTCCACCGCATGGCCGCCGAAGGTGATGCCGTCCTGTCCGCAGGGCAGCGGTTCGCCCGCGGCGACCCGCAGCTGCCACTCCACCAGATCGAGCCCGGTGATGAACTCAGTCACCGGGTGCTCGACCTGGAGGCGGGTGTTCATCTCCATGAAGCAGTACGCGGACGGGTCGGCGCCCGGCACGATGAACTCCACCGTGCCCGCGCCCACATAGCCGCACGACCGCGCCGCCTGCACCGCGGCCTCGCCCATCAGCGCCCGGGTGGTGTCGTCCAGCAGCGGGCTGGGCGCCTCCTCGATGATCTTCTGATGGCGGCGCTGGAGCGAGCATTCGCGCTCGCCGAGGTGGATCACCTGGCCGTGGCCGTCCGCCAGCACCTGGATCTCGATATGGCGCGGCCGGTCGATCCAGCGCTCGACGAGCAGCGTGTCATCGCCGAACGCGCCGCGCGCCTCACGCCGGGCGGCCGCGATCTCGTCGGCGAGCAGCGCCTCGTCCCGCACCAGCCGCATGCCCTTGCCGCCGCCGCCCGCGGACGGCTTGAGCAGCACGGGGGTGCCGATCTCCCGGGCGGCGTCGATGAGCTGGGCGTCCGTCAACCCGCTGCCGGAGGAGCCCGGCACCACGGGCACCCCGGCCGCGCGCACGGTCTCCTTGGCGCGGATCTTGTCGCCCATCAGCTCGATGGCACCGGCGGGCGGGCCGATGAAGGCGAGCCCGGCGTCGGCGCAGGCGCGGGCGAACGCCGCGTTCTCCGCGAGGAATCCGTAGCCGGGGTGGACGGCCTGGGCGCCGGTACGGGCCGCCGCGTCCAGCAGCCGCCCGATCGACAGATAGCTCTCGGTGGCGGCTGCCGGGCCGATCCGCACGGCCGTGTCCGCCTCCCGGACGTGCCGGGCGTCCGCGTCGGCATCGCTGTACACGGCGACCGAGCGGACGCCGAGCCGCCGCAGGGTGCGGATGACGCGGACCGCGATCTCCCCGCGGTTGGCCACCAGGACCGTGTCGAACATCGCATGCGCCGCACTCATCGGGTGCATCCCCTCACATCCGGAAGACGCCGTAGCCGGGCGCCGCGGGTTCCTTGACCGTGCGGTCGGGCAGCGGGGCGCCCGCGCACGCGGTGAGGGCCAGGCCGAGCACCGTACGGGTCTCCAGCGGGTCGATCACCCCGTCGTCCCACAACCGCGCCGTGGCGTAGTACGCGCTGCCCTGGGTCTCGTACTGCTCGCGGACCGGCGCCCGGAACGCCTCCTCGTCCTCCGTGCTCCACTTCTCGCCGCGGGCCTCCAACTGGTCGCGCTTGACGGTCGCGAGGACGGAGGCGGCCTGCTCGCCGCCCATCACCGAGATCTTGGCGTTGGGCCACATCCACAGGAAGCGTGGCGAATACGCCCGGCCGCACATCGAGTAGTTGCCCGCGCCGTAGGAGCCGCCGATGACGACCGTCAGCTTGGGGACGCGGGTGCAGGCGACGGCGGTGACCATCTTGGCGCCGTGCTTGGCGATGCCGCCCGCCTCGTAGCTGCGGCCGACCATGAAGCCCGAGATGTTCTGGAGGAAGACCAGCGGGATGCCGCGCTGATCGCACAGCTCGATGAAGTGGGCGCCCTTCTGGGCCGATTCGGAGAACAGGATGCCGTTGTTGGCGACGATGCCCACCGGATGGCCCATGATCCGGGCGAAGCCGGTGACCAGCGTCGTCCCGAACTCGGCCTTGAACTCGGCGAACCGCGAGCCGTCCACCACCCGCGCGATCACCTCGCGTACGTCGTACGGCGTGCGGGAGTCGACCGGGACCGCCCCGTACATCCCGGCGGGGTCGACCGCGGGCTCCTGGGAGGGCGTCAGCGGCCAGGGCGGGGCGCCCTGCTGGGCGGGGGAGGGCGGCAGGGTGGAGACGATCGTACGAACGATGCGCAGCGCGTGGGCGTCGTCCTCCGCGAGGTGGTCGGTGACACCCGAGACCCGGGAGTGGACCTCGCCGCCGCCCAGCTCCTCCGCGGTGACGACCTCACCGGTGGCCGCCTTCACCAGCGGCGGCCCGCCCAGGAAGATCGTGCCCTGGCCGCGCACGATGACGGCCTCGTCGCTCATCGCCGGGACATAGGCCCCGCCCGCCGTGCAGGACCCCATCACCGCCGCGACCTGCGGGATCCCGGCGCCGGACATCCGCGCCTGGTTGTAGAAGATCCGCCCGAAGTGGTCGCGGTCCGGGAAGACCTCGTCCTGCATGGGGAGGAAGGCGCCGCCGGAGTCGACCAGATAGACGCACGGCAGCCGGTTCTCCAGCGCGACCTCCTGGGCGCGCAGATGCTTCTTCACCGTCATCGGGTAATACGTGCCGCCCTTGACCGTGGCGTCATTGGCGATGACGACCACCTCACGGCCCGCGACCCGCCCGATCCCGGCGATCACCCCCGCCGCCGGGGCCTGGCCCTCGTACAGCCCGTCGGCGGCGAGCGGCGCCAGCTCCAGGAACGGCGAGCCCGGGTCCAGCAGGGTGTCCACCCGGTCGCGCGGCAGCAGCTTGCCGCGCGCGGTGTGCCGGGCCCGCGCCTTCTCGCCGCCGCCCAGCCGGGCCGTGGCGAGCTTCTCGCGCAGCCGCGCGGCCAGCTCGCGGTGCGCGGCCTCGTTGGCCTGCCAGGCGTCGGACCCCGGGTCGGCGCCGCTTCGCAGCACCGGTGCCTGCTCCATCGCTACGGGCCCCCTCGTCTCGCCGTCGTGGTTAGTGGTCGTTAACTCGACACCCACCAGGTTAACGACCACTAACCGCGCTGTCTAGAATTGCTTCCATGAGCACGCAAGCCCCTGCACCGACCCGCCGCGAACAGATCCTCAAGGAGGCGGCCCGGCTCTTCGCCGAGCGCGGCTTCCATGGCGTCGGCGTCGACGAGATAGGCGCGGCGGTCGGCATCAGCGGCCCCGGCCTCTACCGGCACTTCGCCGGGAAGGAGGCGATGCTGGCCGAGCTGCTGGTCGGCATCAGCGGCCGGCTGCTGACGGGCGGCAAGCGGCGCACCGCGGAGGCGACGGAGGCCGGGGACGCCCCGGCGGCGCTGCTGGACTCGCTCATCGAGGGCCACATCGACTTCGCCCTGGACGACCGCCCGCTGATCATCCTCCACGACCGCGAGCTGGACCGGCTCCGGGACACCGACCGCAAGCTGGTGCGCTCGCTCCAGCGGCAGTACGTGGAGCTATGGGTCGAGGTCGTGCGACAGGTCTATCCGGGGCTCACCGAGGCCGAGGCCCGGGCCTGTGTCCACGCCGTGTTCGGGCTGCTCAACTCCACCCCGCACCTGGGCCGCCCCGGGGCCCTCCCCGGTCGCGAGGCCACCGCCGCCCTGCTGCACCGTCTGGCCCTGGGGGCCTTCGGCGCGGCCCATGATGCGGACGGTCGCGCCCACGCCTCGGACGCTCTGGACAGGTGACCTAACTGGCCGGTAGCTTCGGCTGAGCAAGCGCTTAGCCAGAGGGAGGCCGCAGAGATGCGTCGCACGGTGTTCAACGAGGATCACGAGGCATTCCGGGAGACCATCCGCGACTTCATCGCCGCCGAGGTCGTGCCGGAGTACGAGGAGTGGCGGGAGGCCGGTCAGGTCCCGCGCGACTTCTACAAGAAGCTCGGCGAGCTGGGCATCTTCGGCATCGAGGTCCCCGAGGAGTACGGCGGCGCGGGCGAGACCAGCTTCAAGTTCAACGCGGTCATCACCGAGGAGCTGGCCCGCGCCGGTGTGAGCTTCGGCGGCAGCAGCGTCCACACCGCGCTCTGTCTGCCGTACATCCTCAAGTACGGCAACGAGGAGCAGAAGCGGCGCTGGCTGCCCTCCTTCGTCTCGGGCGACCTGATGACCGCCATCGCCATGACCGAGCCGGGCACCGGCTCGGACCTGGCGGGCATGAAGACCACCGCCAAGCTGTCCGAGGACGGCACGCACTACGTGCTCAACGGCGCCAAGACCTTCATCACCGGCGGTGTGCTCGCCGACCGCGTCCTGGTCTGCGCCCGCACCGCCCCCGCCACCCCCGAGGACCGCCGCGGGGGCATATCCATCCTCGTCGTGGACACCACGAGCGAGGGCTACGCGGTCGGCCGCAAGCTGGAGAAGCTGGGGCTGAAGACGTCCGACACCGCCGAGCTGTCGTTCACCGACGTCAAGGTGCCGGTGGAGGACCTGCTGGGCGAGGAGGGCAAGGCGTTCGGCTACCTCGCGCACAACCTGCCGCAGGAGCGCCTGGGCATCGCCGTGAGCGCGTACGCGCAGTCCGCCGCGGCGGTCGAGTTCGCCAAGGCGTACGTCCAGGACCGCGAGGTCTTCGGCAAGAGCGTGGCGTCCTTCCAGAACACCAAGTTCACGCTGGCCGACTGCAAGGCCGAGGTGGACGCCATGCAGGCGGTCGTCGACCGGGCCCTGGAAGCGCACGACGCCGGTGAGCTGACCGCCGCCGACGCCGCCTCGGCGAAGCTGTTCACCACCGAGCACGCGGCCGTCGTCATCGACAAGTGCCTCCAGCTGCACGGCGGTTACGGCTACATGATGGAGTACCCCATCGCCCGGCTGTACGCGGACACCCGCGTCACCCGCATCTACGGCGGGACCAGCGAGGTCATGCGGTCCATCGTCGCCAAGTCGATGGGGCTGTGACGGTCGTCATGAGCACGCTCGTCGGCAACGGTGCCGCAACACGGGTCTGCAAGACTGCTTGAACCATGAATGACGCACTACAGAGCCTGCTCGACCTGCTCGACCTGGAGCGGATCGAAGAGGACATGTTCCGCGGCACCAGCGATGCCGCACCCCTCGTGCCGCGGGTCTTCGGCGGCCAGGTGGCCGCCCAGGCCCTGGTCGCCGCGGGCCGCACGGTCCCGGAGGACCGTCCGCCGCACTCGTTGCACGCGTACTTCCTGCGGCCCGGCGACCCCGGGGCGCCGATCGTCTACACGGTCGACCGGATCCGCGACGGCTTCTCCTTCACGACCCGCCGCGTGGTCGCCGTCCAGCACGGGAAGCCGATCTTCCACCTCTCCGCCTCCTTCCAGCTTGACGAGGAGGGGCTGGAGCACCAGGAGCAGATGCCGGACGTGCCGGATCCGCTCTCGCTGCCCACCGCCGAGGAACTGCTGCCCCGGTACGAGCACCTGTTCGCCGGGCCGGGGGTGGTCGACCGGATGCTCCAGGCGCGGGCCGCCATCGACCTGCGGTACGTGGACGCCCCGCCGTACGGCAGCGTCGGACAGCCCCGCGATCCGAAGTCGCAGGTGTGGTTCCGGACCGACGGCAAACTGGACGGCGCCGCCGACGATCCGCTGCTGCACGTCTGCCTGGCCACCTATGTGTCCGATATGACGCTGCTGGACTCGATACTCCTCGCCCACGGCCGCGGTGGCTGGGCGGTCGGCGACATCGTCGGCGCCAGCCTCGACCACGCCATGTGGTTCCACCGGCCCTTCCGGGTGGACGACTGGCTGCTGTACGACCAGGAGAGCCCGTCCTCGTCCGGCGGCCGCGGCCTCGCCAAGGGCCGCATCTTCACCGCCGACGGGCGGCTGGCCGTCTCGGTGATCCAGGAAGGGGTCATGCGGGTGCCGCGCCCGCGCCCGAAGAAGTGAGCCCGGGGTGCCCCCGGGAGGGGTGAGGCGGCGACGCGCGTCCCTCCCGGTGTGCGGTCGGCCTGAAGCGCGTACCGGTTTGACGCGCGTACCGGTCCGACGCGCGTCCCCGGCGGCGCGCGTCAGAACTGGGCCGTCAGCCCCGCCGCGTCCAGCAGATAGGCCGTCATCGGCGCGTAGAACCGCGGATTGGTGACGTGGTCGTCCAGCGGGACCACCGCCTGAAGCGTCCCCTCCGCCTCGCCGAGGAACAGCGCCGGGTCGTTGCAGTCCGCGTACCCCACCGCGTCGATGCCGCGCTGCCCCGCGCACCCCGCCCAGCCGTGGTCGGCGACGACCAGGTCCGGCAGCGGCCGCCCCTCCCGGGCCAGCCCGTCCAGGATGGCCGCCATGGGGGCAGGGGAGTGGGTGTGCCACAGCGTGGCGCCGCGCTCCAGCATGGCCACGTCGCAGAACTGGAAGACGTACCCCTCGTCCGCGTGCAGCCCGCCCGGGATCTCGACGATCTCGCACCCCGCCGCGTGCAGCGCCGACGCCGTGGCGCTGTGCACCTCCAGCAGCCCGCCCGGGTGCCCCGTGGCGAACAGCACCCGCTGCTGCGCCTCGGCGGCCTTCCGCAGGACGGACGCCATCCGGTCCAGCGCGCCGACCGTCAGCTCCGGGTCGATCGTGTCCTGCCCGGTACGGTGCTCCGGGTCGTCGATCACCCCGCACCGCTCCGCCATGACGGCCAGCACGTCCTGCTCGTCCACCCAGCGGTCGCCCAGTTCCAGACCCAGCCAGTAGTGGCGGTCGCCGTTCGCGAGCTTGCGGTAGTGGGAGAGGTTGTTCTCGCGTGGGGTGGCGACGTCACCCGCGATGCGCGTACGGACGAGATGGTCGATCAGTTCGGCGCGACTGGGCACGGTACTGGGTATCGGCATGTGGCCCATTGTCGCCCCTGCGTCCGGGAAATGGGGTGCATTACCCGTCTGCGGGCGTGACGCGGCCATGCCGAGCCGGGGGCGTCCGGGGAGCCCCCGGCCAGGGCGGTTCGGACCGTCCCTAACGGCCTGGACGGCGGCTACGGCCGGACCCGCCGCCGGAACCCCGGCCGGACCCGCCACCTGAGCCGCGCCCGGGCGCGCCGCCCGAGCCACGTCCAGTCGCACCGCCGGAGCCACCGCTGGAGCCGCGTCCAGCCCCGCCGCCGGAGCCGCGCCCGGTCCCGCCACCGGAACCCCTGCCGGACCCGCCGCTGGACGGCCGCCCCGAACGCCCACCGCCGCCACCGCCGCCGCGGCGCGTCTGCCGGGGGCCGGGCGCCTGCCGCTGCGCCGGGGCGCTGATCGTCACCGGGACGCCCGACGGCTCCTGGGCGCCGGTGATACGGGCCAGCTCGGAGTCGGTCGAGTGCACCTGGGCCGTGTTCGGGGTGATGCCCGCGGCGGTCATCAGCCGGGTCATCTCCCGGCGCTGGTCGGGCAGGACGAGCGTGACGACACTGCCGGAGCCGCCCGCGCGGGCGGTGCGCCCGCCGCGGTGCAGATAGTCCTTGTGGTCCGAGGGCGGATCCACGTTGACGACCAGGTCGAGGTCGTCGACATGGATGCCGCGGGCCGCAACGTTCGTGGCCACCAGCGCGGTGACGTCGCCGGTCTTGAAGCGTTCCAGGGTCTTGGTGCGCTGTGGCTGGGACTTGCCGCCGTGCAGCGCCGCCGCCCGTACGCCGTTGGCCAGCAGATGGCGGGTCAGCCGGTCGACGGCGTGCTTGGTGTCCAGGAACATGATCACGCGGCCGTCCCGGGCGGCGACCCGGGTGGCGACGGAGCGCTTGTCGGTGTCCGCGATGTGCAGCACATGGTGCTCCATCGTGGTGACCGCGCCCGCCGAGTCATCGACCGAGTGCAGCGCCGGGTCGGTGAGGAACTCGCGCACCAGTCGGCTGATCTGGTTGTCGAGGGTCGCGGAGAACAGCAGGCGCTGGCCGTCGGCGGGCACCTGCCGCAGCAGCCGCGTGACCTGGGGGAGGAATCCCATGTCGGCCATCTGGTCGGCCTCGTCGAGCACGGTGATGCGCACCTGGTCCAGTCGGCAGTCGCCGCGTTCGATCAGGTCGTGGAGGCGGCCCGGGGTCGCGATGACCACCTCGGCGCCGTCGCGCAGGGCATTGGCCTGGCGGTTGATCGACATGCCGCCCACCACGGTGGCCGGGCGCAGCCGCAGTCGCCGTGCGTAGGGCGCGAGCGCGTCGGAGACCTGCTGGGCCAGCTCCCGCGTCGGCACCAGGACCAGGGCGAGCGGACGGCGGGGTTCGGCGCGCTGCCCGGCGGTGCGGGCCAGCAGCGCGAGGCCGAAGGCCAGGGTCTTGCCGGAGCCGGTCTGTGCGCGCCCGAGGACGTCGCGGCCCGTGAGGGCGCTGGGGAGGGTGGCCCCCTGGATCGGGAACGGCACGGTGATGCCCTGGAGCGCCAGCTCCGCGGCGAGGCCGTCCGGAAGGTCCAGCTCGGCGAACGCGGCGACGGCGGGCAGCACGGGGGTGGCGCCGCGCAGCTGGGCGAATTCGTTGCCGCCGTCGGAGGGACGGC
>NZ_GG657754.1:6680787-6683820 GCF_000158915.1 Streptomyces himastatinicus ATCC 53653
CGAACGGGGGAGCGGGAGTGTGACCGGGGCTTACGGGGCGAGCGGGCGTAACGGCTCATGCGGCGCCTTCCTGGAACGGGCGGGGATGGGCCCGCGGAAAGCGGGCACGAGCCGGGGCCCGCACCTCTTCAGGTGCGGGCCCCGGCTCGCGGTATGCGCTGCGTCAGGCGGGAACGATGTTCTCGGCCTGCGGGCCCTTCTGGCCCTGCGTGACGTCGAACGTCACCTTCTGGCCTTCCTGGAGCTCACGGAAGCCCTGGGTGGCGATGTTCGAGTAGTGGGCGAAGACGTCGGCGCCGCCGCCGTCCTGCTCGATGAAGCCGTAGCCCTTTTCCGCGTTGAACCACTTCACGGTGCCAGTGGCCATGTCATTCTCCTTCAATGGGGGCCGAACCGGGTTCCACACCTCGCGGAACCCGCGTCGCCGCATTGACCCCATCCGGAAATGACCGGTTAAAACAAAAATGCGCCTGAGGCTACATCCCGTCAGGCGCACATAACGTTCATGGGTACCAAAACTGCAACTATCTCGACCCTAACACGTGCGCGCGCGGACCGGGAGAGACGCCGGTCACCCGGCAATGGACGTGGTGTCCAAATCGCCCGGGCTTGGTACTGGGGAACGTACATGTGGTGGAACGGCCGCTCTGCCTACGCTCGCACTCATGACCGCAAGCGACCGTGAGCCCACAGCATCCCCCGTCGGCCCCGTCGACTCGTCCCGTGTACCGCGTTATGCCGGTCCCGCCACCTTCGCGCGGCTGCCGCGCGTCGACGAGGTCGGTGGCACCGCGGACGTCGCCGTGGTCGGTGTGCCGTTCGACACAGGTGTCTCCTACCGTCCCGGTGCCCGCTTCGGCGGCAACGCCATCCGCGAGGCGTCCCGCCTGCTGCGCCCGTACAACCCGGCGCAGGACGCCGCCCCCTTCGCCCTCGCCCAGGTCGCCGACGCCGGGGACATCGCCGCGAACCCGTTCAACATCAACGAGGCGGTGGAGACGGTCCAGGCCGCCGCCGACGACCTCCTCGACAGCGGCTCCCGCCTCATGACCCTCGGCGGCGACCACACCATCGCCCTCCCGCTGCTGCGTTCCGTCGCCCGCAAGCACGGCCCGGTCGCCCTGCTGCACTTCGACGCGCACCTGGACACCTGGGACACCTACTTCGGCGCCGAGTACACCCACGGCACGCCCTTCCGGCGCGCCGTCGAGGAGGGCATCCTCGACACCGCCGCCCTCTCGCACGTCGGCACCCGGGGCCCGCTGTACGGCAAGCAGGACCTGGACGACGACGCGAAGATGGGCTTCGGCATCGTCACCTCCGCCGATGTCATGCGGCGCGGCGTGGACGAGATCACCGACCAGCTGCGGCAGCGCATCGGCGACCGCCCGCTCTACATCTCCATCGACATCGACGTCCTGGACCCGGCCCACGCCCCCGGCACCGGCACCCCCGAGGCGGGCGGCCTCACCTCCCGCGAACTGCTGGAGATCGTGCGCGGCCTGGCCGGCTGCCACCTGGTCTCCGCCGATGTGGTCGAGGTCGCCCCGGCGTACGACCACGCGGAGATCACCGCGGTGGCGGCCTCCCACACGGCGTACGAACTGACGACGATCATGGCCCGCCAGGTCGCCGCCTCGCGTACGGCCTGAGCGCGTCCGTCCGAGCGCCTCCTCCCTGAGCGCACAGCGGGCGTACTGGTGCCGTCTTCCAGGCGCCTTCGAGCGGCTGCCGCTCCAATGGCCTGATCAGCCGGATCAGGTGAACGGAGGCTCTTCATGGGGAGTTGGACCGACTGGGAGGACATCGGCGGGGCGATCCTCTCGGCGCCGAGCGCGGCGTCCCGGGAGACCGAACGCATGACCGTGGTCGCCCGCAACACCATCAACAAGATCGCCTACCGGTCGTGGACCGAGTCCGGCGGCTGGGACGACTGGAGCGACCTGGGCGGCCCGTTCGCCTACGACCCGGCGATCATCGCCTACCGGCCCGACCGCCACACCGTCTACGGCGTGGGCAACGGGCAGTCGGCGTACCGCAGGACCTACATCGACGGCTCCGGCTGGGAGGGCGGCTGGTCGGCCACCAACGAGGCCACCAAGATCTGGAGCGGGCTCGCCGCGGCGTCGGCGCGGGAAGGCCGGATCGATCTGTTCGGGCTCAACGCGACCAACCAGGTTTTGCACGCGACCGCCCCGCCGGACACCGGATGGGGGCCGTTCAACAACATCGGTGGCACCCTCCAGGGCACGGTCGGTGCCGCGTCCTGGGGCACCGGCCGGGTCGACCTCGTCGCGCGTGGCGCCGCCAGCAACACCTTGTGGCACCGGGTGCTCAACGGCAGCACCTGGTCCACCTGGCGGGACATCGGCACCGGCTTCCTCTCCGGCCCGGCCGTCTGTACCTGGGGCCCCGACCGGCTGGACGTCTTCGCCAAGGGGCAGGACCACCAGATCCTGCACCGCTTCTGGAACGGCCTGACCTGGAGCGCCTGGCTCGACCTGGGCATCTCCGGCACCGACGACAACCCCGCCGCGGTCAGCCGCAAGGAGGGCAACATCGAGTTGTTCATCCGCGGCCGCGACAACCACCTCTACCGGCGTACGTACACCGCCGACGCCGCCGAACTGGACTCCGGAGGTGTCACCGACCCCAGCTGACCCCTCGCGGTCATCGCGCTCACCGTGCCGCCCCGGCCGCCGCCGCCTCCTCCCCTGCCGGCGGCCGGGGCGGTGTCGCTGTGTCCGGTCGCCCGTGCGGTCACGGCGTCTCCGTGAGCGGCCCGGCGAGGTCCCGCGGGCCGTAGAGGGCCGCCGGTGCGCCGGTGTGGAGGGCCCAGTAGCGGTCCCCGTACGACCAGTGCCACCACTCGGTCGGGTAGTTCACAAGCCCGGCCGAGGTCAGCGCCGCGACCAGGGCGTCCCGGTGGGCGCGGGCCTCGGCGGGGATGTTCGCCGCCTCCGTGTAGCAGGCGCGTGCGCTCTCCTCCGGGGTCGCGTCCCAGGGCGTGCCCATGTCCAGCTCGCGCCCGTC
>NZ_GG657754.1:6684812-6686023 GCF_000158915.1 Streptomyces himastatinicus ATCC 53653
GGCAGGGCGCCGTCGTCGCCTGGCTCGGGTACGAGACGCCGGGCACGGTGAGCCCCGAGGTGCTGACGGCGGGGCGGGCCGACCGGGCTGCGCCTCGGCTCGCCTCCTTCGTCCGGGAGTTGAGCACCGCCGCGCCCCGCGCCCGGATATCGCTGCTCTGCCACTCCTACGGCTCGCTGGTCTGCGCCCGGGCCGCGTCCGGGCTGGAGGTCGCGGACATCGTTCTGTACGGGAGCCCCGGCGTCGGTGCGGACAGCGTCGGCCAGTTGCACAGCCGGGCCGCCGTCTGGGCGGGCCGGGGCGCGCACGACTGGATAGCCGACGTACCGCATGTGCGGATTCCATTGCTGGTCACGACCGTCGGGCTGGGGACCGATCCCGTCTCGAAGGAGTTCGGCGCCCGGAGCTTCGACGCGGGCGAGGGCGGCCACAGCGACTACCTCAAGCCCGGTTCCGTAAGCCTGCGGAGCCTGGCCCGGATCGTGGGGGACGGGCATGCATGAGCTGATCCGGCGCATCGACGCCGCCACACCGCCCGAGCGCGACCGCGCCGTGGACGCGCTGCGCGCGTTCGCCATCCTCGGCGTGGTGCTCGGCCACTGGCTGGTGACCGCCCTCGTCGCCGACAGCGGTTCGGTGCGGGCCGCCAGTCCGCTGCTGTACCAGCCCCATCTCGCCCCGCTCACCTGGGCGTTGCAGACCCTCGCGGTCTTCTTCCTGGTGGGAGGGCAGATGAGCGCGCGCAGCCATGCCTCCGCCCGCGCCCGGGGCGTGCCGTACCGGCAGTGGCTGGGCGCCCGGATGGCCCGGCTGTTCCGGCCGGTCGCGGCGGTGCTGGTGGTGTGGACCCTGGCAGCGGCGGCGATGCTGGCCTCCGGGGTGGGCCTGACGACCCTGCACACCCTGCTCAAACTGGTGCTGTCACCGCTGTGGTTCCTGCTGGTCTTCGCGGCGCTCACGGCGGCGACCCCGCTGGTGGCCCGGCTGCATCCGCTGTGGCCGCTCGCCGTCGTCCTCCACGTCGACTTGTTCCGGTTCGGCTTCGGCGGGCCCGCCTGGGTCGGCTGGATCAATTTGGCGGCGGGCTGGTTGGTTCCGTACTGCCTGGGTGCGGCATGGGCGCGCGGCGGGTTGCGGGGGCGCACGGTCGGCTGGGTGCTGCTGCTCGGGGGAGGGGTGGTCACGGCCGGTCTCGTCCTGTTCGGCGGCTA
>NZ_GG657754.1:6686497-6700249 GCF_000158915.1 Streptomyces himastatinicus ATCC 53653
TCGGGGGTGGGTGGTGAAGGGGACGCGGGGGCTGCGGGCGGTTCCGGGCATCCTGCGCGAGGACCTGTGGACGACGGCGGCCGATCCGCTGCCGCGCCGGAGCGGGCCGAGCTGGCTGGACTGGCTGCCCGCGTTGGCGCTGCCGGTGGTGCTGGGCGCGGTGGTGCTGTTCATCGCGTGCGTCGACAAGTACGGGGAGCTCTACGGGTTCGGCCAGGGCGTCGGCGTCCTGCTCGCCGCGGTCCAGTCCGTGGCGCTCGCAGCGGCGTTGTTCCGGCCGGTCCCGGCGTGGTGGGCGATGACGGCCGTGACGATGGTGATTGCGTGGTTCAGGTCCGGGGCCGTCCCTGAGGCCACGTTCCCCTGGTCCGGCGAGGGGCTGACGGTGCAGGCGCTGGTGCTGTTCCTGCTGGCCCTGCGCACCCGCCCCCGGATCGCGGCCGAGGTGCTGGCGATCAGCCTGCTGGTGTGCCTGGCCTGCCGGGCCTTCACCGCCCCGGCGCCCGTCCCCGACTCCGACCCCGGCTTGGTCGTCTCGGTCCTGGTGACAGCCGTGGTGGTCGGCACCGCCCTGCGCGGACGGCGGGTGGCCCGGGCGCGGCTGGTCGAGCAGGAGGAGATCACCGCCGAGGAGCGTGCCCGCCGCACCTTGCTGGAGGAGCGCAACCGCATAGCCCGGGAGCTGCACGACGTGGTCGCCCACCACATGTCGGTGATCTCCATCCAGGCGCAAGTCGCCCCGCATCTGGCGGAGAACCCGTCCGACGAGCTGAAGGAGAACCTGGCGGGCATCCGCCGCAGCGCGGTCGAGGCGCTGACCGAGCTGCGCCGGGTGCTGGGCGTGCTGCGCTCCGAGGACGCCCTCGCAGATGGCGTACGGCATGCCCCGCAGCCCACCCTCGACCGGCTGGAGGAGCTGGTGGACACGGTGCGCGGCACCGGGATCCCGGTTGCCGTCGAGATCCACGGCGAGCGGCGGCCGCTGCCGCCGGGCCTCGAACTGTCGGCGTTCCGCATCGTGCAGGAGGCGCTGAGCAATGTGATGCGGCACGCGCCGGGGGCCGAAGTGCGGGTGGAGATCGGGTACCACCCGGACGGGCTCACCGTCTGGGTGGTCAACACCGCCCCCGACCGGCCCGCCTTGCCGACGCCGGGTGCCGGGCACGGGCTGCTCGGGATGCGTGAGCGCACCGCGATGCTGCGGGGCGAGCTGGCCACCGGCCCCACTCCGGACGGGGGTTACGAGGTGGCCGCCGTACTGCCCGCGTACCACGCCACCGAAGCCGCCAGAGCCGAGACCGCCACGGCCACCGAGACTGCCGAGGACACCGCATGACGACGAGCATCCGCGTCCTGATCGCCGACGATCAGAGCATGGTCCGGCAGGGCTTCACGGTGCTGCTGAACGCCGAATCCGGCATCGAGGTCGTCGGCCAGGCCGTGGACGGTGAGGACGCCGTCGCCCAGGTCGCCGAACTCGCCCCCGATGTCGTCCTGATGGACATCCGCATGCCCGGCCTCGGCGGCATCGAGGCCACCCGTCGGCTCACCGAACCCGACGGCGCCACCGTCAAGGTGCTCGTCCTCACCACCTTCGACCTCGACGAGTATGTGTACGAGGCGCTGCGCGCGGGCGCGTCCGGGTTTCTGCTGAAGGACGCGTCGGCCGAGGAACTGGCCCATGCGGTACGGGTGGTGGCGGCCGGGGACGCGTTGCTCGCGCCGAACATCACCAAGCGTCTGATCGCGGAGTTCTCCCGGGTGACCGCCGCCGCCCCGCGCGCTCCCCTCAAGGACCGCGTCGGCGATCTGACGGAGCGCGAGACCGAGGTGCTGGCCCTGATCGCCCAGGGCCTGTCGAACGCGGAGATCGCCACCCGGCTGGTGGTGGCGGAGCAGACGGTGAAGACCCATGTCGGCCGGATCCTGCTCAAGCTGGGCCTGCGCGACCGCACTCAGGCCGCGGTCTTCGCGTACGAGTCGGGCCTGGTGCGCCCTACCGCACTCTGATGTAGTTCATGCATATGAAGTGATGTTCAGGTATTGAAGACATGGCCTTATCCATTGACCTCCTGTGTTCACCTCTTTATCGTCACTGCGACCGTCACCGGCGAACCACGACGGAGAACAATGACGTACTCCACCTCCCGGCTGCCGCGCGCCGCCCGGCTGATCGCCCCGCTTCTGGTCTGCGGGCTGATCGCCGCCGTGCCCCCGGCGTCCGCCGCTCCCGAATCCGACTCCTCAGCGGCGGCCCGTGCCGGCGCCGGGGGCTGTGCGCGTGGGCCGTCCGACGGCTGGGCGCTGACCTCCGACCGCATCGATCCCAAGGACAGCTACCACGCGTACGTGGGCAACGGCTATCTCGGGCAGCGCGTCCCGCCGAACGGCACCGGTTACTCGGGCGGCGGCGGCAAGACCGGATGGCCGCTGTTCACGCCCCGCTACGACGGAGCGTTCGTCTCCGGCCTGTACGCGCACAACAAGAAGACCACCGAGAACCGGCAGGTCGCCGCCGCCATCCCCAACTGGTCCACGCTGAACGTGGCCACCGGGGGCAAGGGCGCGGAGACCTTCGGCTCGGGTACGTCCGCCGGGCACATCTCGCACTACCGGCAGACCGTCTTCATGCTCTGCGGCTTCGTGCGTACGTCCCTCACCTGGACGGCGTCCGACGGCCGCGCCACCGACCTCACCTATGACGTGCTCGCCGACCGCAACGACGCCCACGTGGGCGCCGTACGGCTGCGCATGAAACCGCACTGGAGCGGCGACGCCACCGTCACCGACCGCATCGACGGGCGCGGTGCGCGGCGCATGACGCAGACCGGCGGCGGAGCCCATGGCGACCGTACGGTCGATGTGGCGTTCCGTACGGACGGCACCAAGACCGACGGCGCCGTGGCGTCCACCCTGCGGCCCGGCCGTAACGTACAGAACGCGAAGGCGGAACGGGCCGACAAGGGCGAGAAGTTGAGCGCCCGGCAGGGCGTCCGCTTCCCGGTGCGGCAGGGCCGCGCCTATGAGTTCACCAAGTACGTCGGCGTCGACACCGCGCTGACCTCCCACGCCCCGCGCGCCGACGCCGTCGCCGCCTCCCACCGGGCCGCCGACCGCGGCTGGCCCGCGCTGTTCACCGAGCACACCGCCGCGTGGCGCAAGCTCTGGCGCTCCGACATCGAGATCGGCGGCCGCAGGCAGCGCGACCTCCAGAACTGGGTGCGCTCCGCGCAGTACGGGCTGCTGTCCGCCACCCGCGCAGGCTTCCGCAACAGCATCTCCCCGACCGGGCTGACCAGCGACAACTACGGTGGCCCTGATCTTCTGGGACGCCGAGACCTGGATGTACCCGGGGCTGCTGGCGAGCCACCCCGAACTGGCCAAGTCCGTGGTCGAGTACCGCTACAAGACCCGCGCCGGTGCCCGTACGAACGCGCGCAAGCTCGGCTACCCCGGCCTCTTCTACCCCTGGACCAGCGCGAGCAAGGGCGGGCTGTGGACCGAATGCCACAGCTGGGACCCGCCGCACTGCCGCACCCAGAACCACCTCCAGAGCGATATCGCCCTCGCGGCCTGGCAGTACTTCCAGGCCACCGGCGACGCCACCTGGCTGCGCGAGCGCGGCTGGCCGGTGCTCAAGGGCATCGCCGAGTTCTGGGCCGGGCGCGCCACCCGCAATGACGACGGCAGCTACTCCATCAGAGACGTCGCGGGCCCCGACGAGTACAGCAACGGCGTGGACGACGCGGTGTTCACCAACGCCGGAGCGGCCACCGCCCTGCGCGACGCCGCCCGCGCCGCCCGCGTCCTCGGTGAGAAGCCCCCCGCCGCCTGGAGCCGGATCGCGGACAAGCTGCGCATCCCGTACGACAAGAAGAAGCAGGTCTTCAAGCAGTACGACGGCTACAAGGGCTCGCTGATCAAGCAGGCGGACACCGTGCTGCTCATGTATCCGCTGGAGTGGCCGATGTCCGGGCAGTCCGCCGCCAAGACGCTCGACTACTACGCGGCGCGCACCGACCCCGACGGCCCGGCCATGACCGACTCGGTGCACGCGATCGACGCGGCGTCCATCGGGGAGCCCGGCTGCTCCTCGTACACGTACCTGATGCGTTCCATCAAGCCGTTCGTGCGCGGCCCATTCGACCAGTTCTCGGAGGCGCGCGGCCAGAAGGCGGGCGCCAACGACCCGCTGGCCGGGTCCCCCGCCCAGGACTTCCTCACCGGCAAGGGCGGCTTCCTCCAGGTCTTCACCCACGGCCTGACCGGGATGCGGATGCGCGAGGACGCCGTGCGGCTCGACCCCATGCTGCCGCCGCAGCTGCGCGACGGCGTCACCCTGCGGGGGCTGCGCTGGCAGGGCCGTACGTACGACGTGGCGATCGGCGCGCACGAGACGACGGTGCGGCTGATCTCCGGGGCGCCGTTCGACATCGAGACCCCGCAGGGCGGGAAGCAGGTCGTGAGCGAGGGCGCCCCCGCCGTCCTCAAGACCCGCCGCCCGGACCTCACCCCGACCAGCAACCTCGCCCGCTGCCAGGAGGCGTCGGCGAGTTCGCAGGAGCCGGGCATGGAGCCGGGCGCCGCCCTCGACGGCAACGCGGCCACCGCCTGGGTCCCGAACGCGGCCCGGGGCACGCTCACCGCCGACCTCGGCCGGGCCGTACGGATCGGCGAGGTCACCCCGCAGTGGACCGGCACCCGCCCCGCCTCGCACCGCACTCAGGTCTCGCTCGACGGACGGCACTGGCGCGAGGGGACGACGGGCCCGGCCCGCTACGTCCGCGTCACGCTGCGCTCGGCGGACGACAAGAAGCGCGCGGGCATCGAGGAACTGAAGGTGACCAAGTGACCAGGTGACACGGGCACCGGGCGTGGGGTGCACGGAGCATCAAGAACTGTGCACCCCACGCCAATGACATCCGGCGGCTGCCGGTCCATGCTGATCAGCGAAGGTGAGCAGGGCTTCGACGGGGGGAGTCCTGCTCACCTTCACTCATACGGTCCGAACTCATACGGTCCGAACTCATACGGTCCGACAGCTGCGATTGCTGCACCTGCTGCGACAGCGCCGTCCGGCGGAAGTCCCGCGGCGGTATGCCATAGGCGCCGCGGAACGCCCGGCTGAAGTCGGCCGCGTGGCTGAACCCCCAGCGCGCGGCGATGGCGTGGATGGGGAGGCCGCTCTGCGCGGGGTCGGCCAGGTCGCGGCAGCAGCGCTCCAGGCGCTGGGCGCGGATCCAGGCGGCGACGGTGTGCCCCTGCCGCTCGAAGAGCCGGTGGAGGTAGCGCACCGAGATGTGGTGGGCCGCGGCGATCGAGGACGGGGTCAGGTCGGGGGTGTGGAGGTTCCGTTGCGCGAAGTCCTGGATCCGCAGGACGAGGGCGCGCCGGTGGCTCTCGGGGGCCATCCGGCCGGCGGTAGTCCCGGCCCCGGCCTCCGCGTCGCCGTCCAGCTCGTGCGCCAGCAGCGCGGTGAGCAGATCGACCACCACGGTGCCCAGGCGCGGGCCGTCGGCCGGGCGGTACGCGGTGTGCTCGGCGCCCAGCCGGACGAGGACGTCGGCGAGGAGGGCGCCGATGCCGGTCCGCCCCGACAGCCGCCGCCCGAGCAGCCGGCCGAGGTCGGCCGCCGGGAACGGCAGCAGGGACGGCGGGACGGCGACCGTCATCGTGTCCGTCCTGCCGCGCCCGACGAACGCCTCGTAGGGCCCGGACGTGCAGGAGAGCATGAACTGCCGGGCGCCGAGCGTCGTGGTCGCGCCCGCGTGCCGGACGTCCGTCTCCCCGCTCAGATGCAGCTGGAGGTGGTACAGCTCCGGATCCGACCGGCGGATGTGGACCGGTGTCCGGTGGTTCCACAGGGAGGGGACGGAGGTGCCGGACACCATGACCTGCCCCAGGTTGACGCCCCACATCGTCGCCCGGAAGTCGCCCTCGTCGGTGCTGCGCAGCTCCATGGGGATCGTCGTCCGGTCGCACAGGGCGCGCCAGGCCGCGAACCGTTCCGAGGGCGGGATGTCGTCGATCTGGACCACCATCTCGATCATCACCCTTCTGATGTGCGGTTGTTGTGCGGTGATCGCCTGGTGTGACCCTAATCGGTGCCCATAAGTGTTTGATGAACGATCCGGTGTTGAACAGTCCGCAACCGGCCTCAGGGCGCGGTGAGCACCCGCGGTCCCTCGTCCGTGATCGCCACGGTGTGCTCGCTGTGCGTCGCCCGGCTGCCGTCCACCGTACGGAGCGTCCAGCCGTCGTCGTCCGTCAGATACGTGTCCCGGCCACCCGCCATGAACATCGGCTCGATGGCCAGCACCAGCCCGTGCCGGAGCGGGTAACCGCGCCCCGGCCGTCCCTCGTTGGGCACCGGCGGGTCCTCGTGCATCCGCCGCCCCACGCCATGGCCGCCGAAGTCCTCGGGGATGCCGTACCCGGCCGCCCGGCCCACCGTTCCGATGGCGTGCGCGATGTCGCCGATCCGGCCGCCGACGACGGCCGCCGCGATGCCCGCTTCCAGGGCCTTCCGGCCGGTCTCGACCAGCCGCTGGTCCTCGGGGCTGGCGGTGCCGACGATGAAGGTGGTCGCGCAGTCGCTGGCCCAGCCGTCGAGGACCGCGCCGCAGTCGATGGACACCACATCGCCGTCGCGCAGCCGGTACCCGTTCGGGATGCCGTGCACGATCGCGTCGTTGACCGAGGCGCAGATGGCCGCGGGGAAGGGGGTCGGGGCGAAGCCCGGCCGGTAGCCGAGGAACGGGGACGTGGCTCCGGCCCGGCTCAGCACCTCCCTGGCCAGCTCGTCCAGTTCGCGCAGGCTCACGCCGACGGCGGCGGCCTCGCGCGCCGCCGTGAGGATGCCCCCGGCGATCCGGCCCGCCTCCCGCATGGCGTCCAGCGACGCGTCCGTCTTGATTTCCACCACAGTGCTGCCCTCCCGAGCGTGACCCAATTCTTATACCGGTATTAGTATCACGGTCATGGTGCGCACTCCTCTCACTCCGTTGGAACGTGAACGTGGCCGCTTCCTCGGTGTCCTGCTGCGGCAGGCCCGGGGCGAGCGCAGCATGGCGGACGTCGCCGCCGGGGCCGGGATCTCGGCGGAGACCCTCCGCAAGATCGAGACCGGCCGGGCTCCCACTCCCGCCTTCTTCACCATCGCCGCCCTGGCCGCCACCCTGGGTCTGCGGCTGGACGACATCGCCGCGCGCTGTGCCGCGGCCGCCGTCCCGGAGGAGGTGCCGCGCGACGAGGCCGCGTAAGGGCCTCGCCCGCCGCTCGTTTGTTGCGGAAGGATGAAATCCGCACACGTGTGTGTTGGGTCTTCCGGCAGCAGTGGACACCGGGAGGTCATGAGTGGCGGGCGGCAAAGGCGGCAACACCGATAAAGGTGGCAACACCGATAAAGGTGACACCATCGACAAAGGTGGCAGCGCCGACAACGGCGACAATGCGGACGCACAACAGGGCTGGGCACGGCGGCTGACCCGCCACTGCATGCGGTACCGCCGCAATGTGCTGCTCGCGCTCGGCGCCTCGCTCGCCGGGATGGGCGTCATGGCGCTGGTCCCGCTCGTCACCAAGCTGATCATCGACGAGGTGATCGTCCGGCACGACCGGGCGCTCGCGCCCTGGGCCGTCCTGCTGATCGTCGCGGCCCTCGTCGTCTACGCCCTCACCTACGTCCGCCGCTTCTACGGCGGACGGCTCGCGCTCGACGTCCAGCACGATCTGCGGACCGAGATGTACGCGTCCCTGGTCCGCCTCGACGGCAGGCGCCAGGACGAACTGTCCACCGGCCAGATCGTCGGCCGCGCCACCAGCGACCTCCAGCTGATCCAGGGCCTGCTCTTCATGGCGCCGATGATGATCGGCAACGTGCTGCTCTTCCTGGTCTCCCTCGTCGTGATGGCGGTGCTCTCCCCGCTGCTCACCGTCGTCGCCCTCGCCGTCGCGCCCGCCCTGTGGGTCATCGCCTCGCGCAGCCGCATCCGGCTCTTCCCCGCCACCTGGTACGCCCAGGGCCAGGCGGCAGCCGTCGCCGGGGTCGTGGACGGGGCCGTCACCGGCGTCCGTGTCGTCAAGGGCTTCGGCCAGGAGGGGCAGGAGACGGGCAAGCTCCGCGAGGTCGGCCGCCGCCTCTTCGCCGCCCGGCTGCGCACGGTCCGCCTCAATGCCCGCTACACCCCCGCCCTCCAGGCCGTCCCCGCCCTCGGCCAGGTCGCGATGCTGGCCCTCGGCGGCTGGATGGCCACCCGCGGGCAGATCACCCTCGGCACGTTCGTCGCGTTCTCGACGTACCTCGCGCAGCTCGTCGGCCCGGTGCGGATGCTCACCATGATGCTGACCGTCGGCCAGCAGGCCCGGGCCGGTGTCGAGCGGGTCTACGAACTCATCGACACCGAACCGGTCATCCAGGAGCGCCCGGACGCGCGCGAACTGCCCGCGGACGCGCCCGCGACGGTCGAATTCGATCACGTCACCTTCGGCTACGACCCCGGACGGCCGGTGCTCTCCGATGTGTCGCTGCGCATCGCACCGGGCGAGACGGTCGCCGTGGTCGGCGCCTCCGGCAGCGGCAAATCCACCCTGTCCATGCTGCTGCCCCGCTTCTACGACGTGACGGACGGCGCGGTGCGGATCGGCGGCCACGATGTGCGCGAGCTGACGTACGAGTCGCTGCGCGCCGCCATCGGGCTCGTCCCCGAGGACAGCTTCCTCTTCTCCGACACCGTGCGCGCCAACCTCGCCTACGGGCTGCCGGACGCGGACGACGAGCAGATCCTGGCCGCCGCCCGCGCCGCCCAGGCCGACGGCTTCATCTCCGCCCTCCCGGACGGCTACGACACCGAGGTCGGCGAGCAGGGCCTCACCCTCTCCGGCGGCCAGCGCCAGCGGATGGCGCTGGCCCGCGCGATCCTCACCGACCCCCGCCTCCTCGTCCTCGACGACGCCACCTCGGCGGTGGACGCGCGCGTCGAGCACGAGATCCACGAGGCGCTGCGGGGCGTCATGGCTGGGCGTACAACTCTCCTCATCGCCCACCGCCTCTCCACCCTCGCCCTCGCCGACCGCATCGCCGTCCTGGACGGCGGCCGCCTGGTGGACCTCGGCACGGACGAGGAACTGCGGGGGCGCTGCGAGCTGTACCGCCGTCTGCTGACGGACCCGGACGAGCTGAGCGGCATCACCCGCGACCCGGCCGGGCGCCTCGCCGGGCGCCCACGCGGCGGCGACGACCCCGAGCACGCCAACGCCGACGCCAACGCGGCGGGATTCGCCGGGGCGTTCGGCGGCGAGGCAGCCGCCACCGGACTGGTCGAGCCGTGCGCCGACGGCGTTGCCCATACGAACGGTGTGGTCCGCGGCGGCGACGACCCCGCGCACGCCGCACCGCCCACCGCGGGCGGGGTGACCCCGGAGCTATGGGCGCGGCGCGACGGGGACGGCGACACGACGGCCCCGGAGGCGCGTACCGCCACCGCACCCCCCGCCCCCGGGATGGCCGGGGCGATGGCCGGGATGCCCGCCACGCCCGAGCTGCTGGCCAAGGTCGAGGCCCTGCCGGCCGCCACCGACACCCCCGAGGTGGACGAGGAGCGGGCCGCGCGGCCCGAAGAGGCTTACGGCCTGCGGCAGTTGCTGCGCGGATTCGGCACGCCGCTGCTGTTCTGCCTGCTGCTGGTCGCGGTCGACGCGGTGTCCGGGCTGCTGCTGCCCGTGCTCATCCGGCACGGCATCGACCAGGGCGTCCAGCGCCTCGCGCTGGGCGCGGTGTGGACGGCGTCCGGGCTGGCGCTGTTCGTCGTCCTCGCGCAGTGGGCCGCGCAGTTCGGGGAGACGCGGCTGACCGGGCGCACGGGCGAACGCGTGCTGTACGCCCTGCGCGTCAAGATCTTCGCGCAGTTGCAGCGGCTCGGACTCGACTACTACGAGCGCGAGCTGACCGGCAAGATCATGACGCGGATGACCACCGATGTGGACGCGTTGTCGACGTTCCTCCAGACCGGTCTGGTCACCGCCGTCGTCAGCCTGCTGACCTTCTTCGGCATCCTGGTCGCGCTGCTGGTGATCGACGTCCAGCTGGCGCTGGTGGTGTTCGCCACCCTGCCGCCGCTGATCGTGGGCACGTTCGCCTTCCGCCGCAAGAGCGTCAAGGCGTACGAACTCGCCCGTGAGCGCGTCGGCACCGTCAACGCCGATCTCCAGGAGAGCGTGGCGGGGCTGCGCATCGTGCAGGCGTTCCGGCGCGAGGGCGTCGGCCGGGAGCGGTTCGCGGGGCGCAGCGACGCGTACCGGCAGGCGCGGGTGCGCGGTCAGTTGCTGATCTCGGTGTACTTCCCGTTCGTCCAGCTGCTGTCGTCCACCGCCGCCGCGCTGGTGCTGATCGTCGGCTCCGGGCGGGTCAGCGACGGGACGCTGACAGCGGGGGCGCTGGTCGCCTATCTGCTCTACATCGACCTTTTCTTCGCACCCGTCCAGCAGCTCTCCCAGGTGTTCGACGGCTATCAGCAGGCCACGGTGTCGCTGGGCCGCATCCAGGAGCTGCTGCGGGAGCCGACCACCACCCCGGCGCCGAAGAACCCGCGCGCGGTGCGGACGGTGCGCGGCGAGGTCGCCTTCGACGATGTGCACTTCCGTTACGGGGATGGCGAGGAGGCCCTGTCGGGCATCGGCCTCACGATCCCGGCCGGGCAGACGGTGGCGTTCGTGGGGGAGACGGGCGCGGGCAAGTCCACGCTGGTCAAGCTGGTCGCCCGCTTCTACGACCCCACCGGCGGCGCCGTACGGGTCGACGGTACGGATCTGCGCGAACTGGACCTCACCGCGTACCGCAACCGGCTGGGCGTCGTCCCGCAGGAGCCGTATCTCTTCCCCGGGACCGTGCGCGACGCCATCGCCTACGGGCGGCCCGACGCGAGCGACGCCGACGTGGAGGCGGCCGTGCGGGCGGTCGGCGCCCACGCCATGGTGGCCTCGCTCGACGGCGGCTATCTGCACGCGGTCTCCGAGCGCGGGCGCAATTTGTCGGCCGGGCAGCGCCAGTTGATCGCGCTCGCGCGCGCCGAACTGGTCGACCCGGACATCCTGCTGCTCGACGAGGCCACGGCCGCGCTCGACCTGGCCACCGAGGGCCTGGTCAACCAGGCCACGGACCGGCTGGCGGGCCGACGCACCACGCTGGTCGTCGCGCACCGGCTGACCACCGCGGCCCGCGCGGACCGGGTGGTGGTCCTGGACCACGGGCGGGTCGTCGAGGACGGTACGCACGAGGAGCTGGTGGCACGGCCGAACGGCCGGTATGCCGAGCTGTGGCGCACCTTCACGGGAGAGACGGCCCCGGTGGGGGCGTAACACCCCCGCCCGTCGGGGCGGGTGCGGCCGGGGGGTCGGCCGCCTCATGAGTGCGCCGGCCGGCCGTGACTATACGGCCGGTAACTCTCGGCGTTCACCGCTCATCACACACGGTGACGTCACGGTTCCATGCCGCTCGCCCTCGCGATGCCCTCCACCTCGCGCCGGTCCGCCTCCCGCTGCTCCGCCTCGGCCGCCACGCGCTGCTTGTGGCGGTGCAGGAAGTCGGGGTCCTGGGCCCGGTCCTGGGGCACCAGCACCTTCATGCCCTTGGCGTGCGGGCTGTCGCCGAGGTCGACGACCACCCGCTCGTCCTGGGAGGTGAGCAGGCCGAACAACACCAGCAACTCGGCCTGGAGTGCGGGGGTGAACAGCTCTTTCTCCTCGGGCCCCATGCCGAGTTCGTACGTCCCCCCGCGGACGGCCGGTGAAGTGCTCAGCTCGCGCAGCAGCCGCATGAGCAGCTCCAGCGAGCGCGGATCGATTCGTTCCTGCAATTCGGTCAGATACTGCGTCAGCCGCTCGGCCCGTTCGCTCCGGTCGTGCCGTTCGTCTCGGTCCATGTCGCCAGGATGCGCCATCACAGCCCGCTACGAAAGGGGGTGACGGTAACAACTCTCCGTATTCGGCGGCTGGTTGGCGTGATCGGAACCCTCTAGCCACTCCGTCGTGTGCCCCGATAGGTTCTCGGCGACCTGTGCGATTGATGTGCATCCAGGGGATGTGCACCCAAGGGGAGGGCGAATGGGCAAGGCGCTCAGATGGCTGTTGTCGCTCGTGATAATCGTGGGGGCGGTCGGCGCCGGTGCGGGCAGCGCACCGGCCGCGGCGGCCACCCCCGCGAGCGAGCCGGACATCAAGGAACGCGTCCTGGCGATACCCGGGATGAGCTTCGTCGAGGAGCAGCCGTACGACGGCTACCGCTTCCTCGTCTTCACCTATCAGCAGCCGGTCGACCACCGGCATCCGTCCAAGGGCACCTTCAAGCAGCGGTTCACCCTGCTGCACAAGGCCACCGACCGGCCGACGGTGTTCTTCACCTCCGGCTACAACGTTGCCACCACGCCGCGCCGCAGTGAGCCCACGCAGATCGTGGACGGCAACCAGGTGTCCATGGAGTATCGGTTCTTCACACCGTCGCGGCCCCAGCCCGCCGACTGGTCGAAGCTCGACATCTGGCAGGCCGCCAGCGACCAGCACCGGCTCTACCGGGCGCTGCACCGCGTCTACGGCAAGAAGTGGCTCGCCACCGGCGGCAGCAAGGGCGGCATGACCGCCACCTACTACCGCCGCTTCTACCCGCACGACATGGCGGGCACCGTCGCCTACGTCGCCCCCAACGACGTGGTCAACGACGAGGATTCGGCGTACGACCGCTTCTTCGCGGGCGTCGGCACCGCCGAATGCCGCACCAAGCTGAACGCGGTCCAGCGCGAGGCGCTCGTGCGGCGCGACGAGATCGTGGCGCGGTACCAGAAGTGGGCCGACGAGGAGAAGCAGACCTTCAAGGTCGTCGGCAGCGCCGACAAGGCGTACGAGAACGTCGTCCTCGACCTGGTGTGGGCCTTCTGGCAGTACCACCTGCTGAAGGACTGCGCGGACGTCCCCGCCACCACGGCCTCCACCGATGAGCTGTACAAGTTCATCGACGACATCTCCGGCTTCTCCGCCTACACCGACCAGGGCCTGGAGACGTACACCCCGTACTACTACCAGGCGGGCACCGAACTGGGCGCCCCCACCTTCAAGACCCCGCACCTGGACGGTCTGCTGCGCTACCCGGGCATCTACAACCCGCGCAATTACGTCCCGCGTGACATCCCGATGCGCTTCAAGCCGGGCGCGATGCGGGACGTGGACCGCTGGGTCCGCCATGACGCGAACCGGATGCTGTTCGTCTACGGGGAGAACGACCCGTGGGGCGCCGAGCCGTTCCGCCTGGGCAAGGGCGCGCGCGACTCGTACGTCTACACGGCCCCCGGCGGCAACCACGGCTCCAACATCGCCCAGCTGACGGCGCCCGAGAAGGCGAAGGCGACGGCCGCGGTCCAGAAGTGGGCGGGCGTCCCCACCTCGTCCAAGCCCCTGGCCCCCCGTGACACCAAGCTGGACCGCCGCGAGGTGGAACGCGAGCCGACGCTCCGACCGTAAGCCCAGCCCCGGGCTCGCCCTGAGCCTGGGCCCGTGCCGGGGCCGGCTGCCGTGTGGCCCCGGCACGGCGCCCTCGGGCCCTGGCTTCGGGCCCCTGGCCTCGGTCTCTGGTCTTGGCCCGGACCTGTGTTGGCCCGGGCCAGGGTCCGTGTCGGGGTCCGCGGCTGTGCCGCCCCGGCCCGCCCGGGCCCGGCGCCTCTGGCTGGGCCAGTGTCGGGGCCGTGGCCGTGGGCCGTAACACCCTGG
>NZ_GG657754.1:6700794-6725779 GCF_000158915.1 Streptomyces himastatinicus ATCC 53653
GACGGATCGGGCGCGCTGCCGGTGCCGGTGGACAGGGCCTTCGCCGTGAAGCCGAGCGCGTCGAGGGCGCGGGCGAGGACGGCCGTCGGCGGGCCGCCGGTGCCGGTCGGGGCGGCGGGGTCCACGCCGACCACGAGCAGCTTGCGGTGGCGGCGGCGGGACAGCGGCAGCAGTCCGCCGCGGTTGGTGATCAGCGTGGTGGTGCGGTCCGCGATGCGCGCGGCGGTGGCGGCGTGCTCGCGGGTGCCCACCGTACGGTCCACCGCGCGGCCGCTGGTGTACGGCTCGTCCAGCAGCCCCCGGCGCGCCTTGAGTTCCAGGATGCGCAGCACCGACGCGTCGAGCCGGGCCTCGCTGATCTCGCCCTTCCGTACCGCCGTGCGCACGCTGTTCCAGGCGGCGGGCAGATCGGGCGGGGTCAGCAGCTGGTCCACGCCCGCCTTCAGCGCGAGCACCGGCACCCGGCCGTCGCCGTACTTCTCGCGCACGCCCTGCATGCCGAGCGAGTCGGTGATCACGACGCCGTCGTAGCCGAGCTCCTCGCGCAGGACGCCGGTGATGATGGGGCGGGAGAGCGTGGCCGGGTCGTCGGCCGGGTCGAGCGCGGGGAACAGCAGGTGCGCCGTCATGACGGAGTCGATCCCGGCGGCGATCGCGGCCCGGAACGGCGGCGCGTCCAGCCGCTCCCACTCCTTGCGGGAGTGGGTGATGGTCGGCAGCCCGACATGGCTGTCCACGGAGGTGTCGCCGTGCCCGGGGAAGTGCTTGGCGGTGGCCGCGACTCCGGCGGCCTGATACCCCTCGACCTGGGCCGCGACCAGCCGGGCGACCGCCTTGGGGTTGGCGCCGAAGGAGCGGATGCCGATCACCGGGTTGGCGGGGTCGACGTTGACGTCCGCGTCGGGCGCGTAGTCCTGCCGGATGCCGAGCGCGGCCAGCTCCGCCCCGGCGACCCGGGCGGCCGCCCGTACGTCCGGTACGTGGCCGCCCGCACCGAGCGCCATCGCCCCCGGGAGCAGCGTGGCGGGCGCCCCGATCCGGGCCACCATGCCGTGCTCCTGGTCGGTGGAGAGGAGCAGCGGCACGCCCGCGGGGCCGTCGAGGGCGGCCTTCTGGATGCCGTTGGAGAGGGCGGCGATCTGCCGGGGATCGCGGATGTTGTGCGCCCATTCGGTGTACATGATCCCGCCGAGGTGGTACTTGGCCACCAGCTCGGCGGCGCTGCCGACGCCGTACTTCTTGCGGTTGGCCGCGGCGTCGCCGGGGTCGGGCGCGGTGGCGGAGTGCCCGTACACCGACAGGACGAAGAGCTGGCCGATCTTCTGGTCCAGCGTCATACGGCCGAGCAGGGCCGAGGCGCGGTCCCGGTCACTGCTCCGGGCGGGAGCGGGGCTGCGCCTCGCCGCGGACGCCGAGGGCGTGGCGGATGCCGAGGCGGACGCGGACGGTGACGCGGAGGCGGACGTCGCGGGCGAGCTGAACGTCCGCGGGCTGCATGCGCTGGCGACGGCGGCGGTCGCCGCGGCGAGCAAGGTGCGGCGCGAGGTCGGATTGTGCACCCGCACTCCTTCCATGAGCTTTGGAGGGGGGCGACTGGCGTTCATATGACACGCTGGTGTGCCGGGTGGGGCGCGGTCAATGGGAACCGGTGATTCGGTTCAACTTCGTTCAGGAGCAGACGACTTCGTTCGTCAAGAGGCAGCGAAGCGTGGCCTGGCAGGCAGCCGGTCTTTCGGCACCGTAAAGATCGCGATGATATGGGCCGGTGCCGCCGACGCTCTGGGAGGGGTGCGCGCCGGCGGCGGGGTGCTGATGGCCGCGGGCGGCGAGGAGGATGGTCAGCGACGCAGCCAGCAGCGAGGCCGATACCGCCGTGCGGAGACTCCCCAACAGCACGGCGGTTGGACGCCCCCCGGAGCGACCCGGTTCCGCACTGGGACCGAACTTCGCGAATCAGCATGTATGGCGACGCACTCGGCCGGTGACGTACAGCGGCGGGTCTGTAGGGAGGCTTTGCAGCCACAGGATCGCAGCCCTCGCCGGGGCACCAACTCAGAACAAGGTGTCCTGGTCAGGTGTCTCCGAGTGTTCCAACGGCGGCACGTCTTCGCCTCGCCACCTCGCCTCGAGGTGCTTGCGCCAGCCCTGCGGTGGCGGCCACGGCACGCCCCACTGGCCGAGTTGCTTCTTCGACCAGCCGCCCTGCGCGGTCTGTGCGGCGGCGACTTCGTCAGGAGAGGGCACGTACGTCGACATGGGGAATGCATGCCCACGCCTCGGCCCCGGGTACGCACGCAGTGCCGCGGCTCACAGTCGGCGATGCCAGAGTCAGGTGCACTGCAGAACAGGCTCTTTGAGCCGCCCGGCCCGCACCGCGCCGGGCAGTTTGGCTAATCAGTGGCATCGCGCTTCTTGGGAACGCGCACGACGCGTCGTTTTGGGCTGAGGGACGCGGTGTCGTTCAGCCTGTCGAGCTTGAGGTAGTGGACGTTGCGCATGTGGAGCCTTCGAAGTCGGTGGGGTTGATGGCGCGGCGCTTGGTTGTCACGAGCCCGGCGTCGGCGAGTTCCCGCAGGCCTTTGCCGCGTGTGTCCTCACTCAGGTCGTATCTGTTCTTCGCTTCCTTCGGGCTGAACCACAACGCGCTCTCGTCGTTTGCGGGGCCGCGCTGGCACAAGAGCACGAGGAACATCGCAAGACCGGCCCCCGACAGCAGAGTGAGATGGCCGTTGGTCCAGAAGGCCTGGGGGATCTGCACGTATCGATGGGTGACCGCGCCCAGCTCGCTGGCGGCGGCTTCCTTCTTGGCTGCGGCTCCGGGCGCGATGTAGGGATCGCCGCTTCCGGTCTCGTTCAGTACGACTACCTGGTTGGGGCGCCCCGGCTGAGCTTCGACGGTGATGAAGCGGTGCTCGGCCAGCCAGTTCTGAGCGTCGTTGATTCGCCGGGCGCCGGCCTTGGACGGGTCCGGGAGGTCCAACAGGGTTGCCCAGGCACGGGCGGTGAACGTGAGGCCTTGGGCGGCGTCCTCGCGCTGCATCCACAGGTAGCTGAGGTAGAGCTTCAGCCGCACATGACCCCCGCGTCCACCCCGCAGCATGCGTGTCATGGGCGGCGCGAGGTCGTCGGGCGTGGCCCGTTCGACGAAGCTGTAGCGCAGCTGAGCCCTTCGCCGTCCGTACCGACCAGCGCTCTCCGCGGCCTTCAACGCGTTGTTCGACGGCGCCGTCGGCCAGTAGGCCGCCACGATCTTTTCCGCTTGCACCGGGTCACCTGCCGTAATCCCCATGAATCAGCTTCGAGTGCCGGATGGAGGAGGGACCCGCCGAGGTTGTGCCCCTCGGCGCCCTCCCCTGCAGAGGTTCACCTGAAGGTCCGGGACCCCGGGCCTTCAGTGTTTGGACCTTCAGCATGTGTGCCGAAGCTTCGACGTGAATGGGGCGTGACTGACCGGCCCCGGGCGTGCATCCCCGAGGCTCAGGCGGCGGCCGCGCGCCGGGTCCATTCCTCGCCCAGCACCGCGACCGTCTCCGTGATCGCGGGGCGGCGCGCGGCGCCTTCGCGCCAGAGGGCGTAGAGGCGGCGTACCGGTACCGGCTCCAGGGGCACCGCCCGCACCTCCTCCGGGAGCGGGCCCCGGCCCATGCGCGGCATCAGGGCGATGCCCAGGCCCGCCGCCACCAGGGCGATCTGGGTGTGGTTCTCCGCCGCCTGGTAGGCCAGGTCCGGTTCGTGCCCCGATGCCCGCAGCGTCCGTACGAGCCAGTCGTGGCACACCGTTCCCGGCGGCTGGCAGATCCACCGCTGGCCCGGCAGATCGTCCCGCCGCAACGTCCCCCGCCCCGCCAGCGGATGCCCGACCGGCACGAGGACATCGCACAGGTCGTCCCCGATCGCGGCGCGCCGCAGCCCGTCCGGGGCGGGCAGCGGGGCGATGTCCCAGTCGTGGGCGACCGCCAGGTCGATGACGCCCTGCGCCGCCAGGTCCACCGACAGATGCGGGTCGACCTCGACGAGCCGGGCGTCCAGCGCGGGGTGCTCGGCGGCGAGCCGGGCCAGTACGGCGGGCATCAACCCCCGTGCGGCGGTCGGGAACGCGCCGATCACCAGCCGTCCGGTCGGCCGGCCCCGCCGCTCCTCCAGGCTGGTTTCCGCCCGTTCGACGATCGCGAGGAGCTGCTGGGCGGTGGCGGCCAGGTGCTGGGCCGCGTCGGTGAGGACGACGCCGCGGCCCTGCCGCTCCAGCAGCGTGGTCCGCGTCTCCCGCTCCAACTTGGCGATCTGCTGCGATACGGCGGACGGGGTGTAGCCGAGCGCGATGGCCGCCGCGCTGACCGAACCGTGTACGCCCACCGCGTGCAGCGCCCGCAGCCGGGACAGATCGAGCATCGCCCCCACCTCCCACCTTTCATGTTTTCTGCATCCAACCATGAAGTCATCCGGACTGGTGCTAAAAGGTCCCGCCCCCGATCCTCGACCTATGCGACCTGCACACATCGGCCTCGCCGTGCTCGTCACGGCCCTGTGGGGCGTCAACTTCGTGGTGATCGAGCTGGGCCTCGACCAGATGCCGCCCCTCCTCTTCTGCTCCCTCCGCTTCCTGGTGGCGGCGGTGCCCGCGATCTTCCTCGTCGGCCCGCCGCGGGTCCCCTGGCGGTGGATCCTGGGGGTCGGGCTCGCGCTGGGCGTGGGGAAGTTCGGGCTGCTGTTCGTCGGGATGCACCAGGGGATGCCGGCCGGTCTTTCGTCGCTGGTGCTCCAGATCCAGGCGGTGTTCACCGCGCTGTTCGCGGCCGCCGTACTCACCGAACGCCCCGGCCGTCGACGGCTGTTCGGTATGGCGGTGGCGCTCGGCGGTATCGCCGTGGCCGCCGTCGACGAGGGCACCTCGGGCCCGCTGATCGGCTTCGTCCTCGTCATCGCGGCCGCGGCCCTCTGGGGCGTCTCGAACGTCCTCACCCGCAAGGCCGCCGCGCCCAACCCGCTGAGCTTCATGGTGTGGGTGAGCCTGGTGCCCGTACTGCCGCTGCTCGGCCTGTCGCTGGTGTTCGAGGGCGCGGCCGCCGACCTGCACGCGCTGGCCACGCTCGACTGGGCCGGAGTGGGCGCCATCGTCTACGTCGCCTGGGTAGCCACCATGCTCGGCTTCGGCCTGTGGAGCTTCCTGCTGCGCACGTACGACGCCTCCGCGGTCGCCCCCTTCTCCCTCCTGGTGCCGGTCTTCGGCATGTCCTCGGCGGCGCTGGTGCTGGGGGAGGGGATCAGCCCGCTGCGCTGGCTGGCGGCGGCCCTGCTGGTGGGCGGCGTGGCGCTGACCTCGCTCCCGTCCTTGCGCCTCCTCCGGCTCAGGCCGCGTCGGCGAGCAGCCGCAGCAGATGGTCCCGGCCCGGGGCCAGCAGCGGCGGCAGTTCCTGAGCCTGCGGGTACCACCGCTTCTCGTACTCCCAGCACAGCCAGCCGTCCCACCCCTCGCGGCTGAGCAGCTCCACGCACTCGGTCAGCGGCAGCACGCCCGCGCCCAGCGCCAGCGGAGTGGTGTCCTCCGCGGAGGCGATGTCCTTGACCTGGACGTAGCCCAGGTACGGCGAGAGCGCCGCGTAGCTGGTGGCGGGGTCCTCGCCGCCCAGCCAGGGGTGCATCACGTCCCAGATCGCGCCGACACTGCCGTGCCCGACCGGCCCGATGACGCGGGCCGCGTCGGCGCCGGTGCGGTGCGAGTCGTGGGTCTCCAGCAGCAGCCGTACGCCCAGCTCCGTGGCGTACGGCGCGGCGTCGCCCAGACGGGCGGCGGCCGACGCGTCGGCCTCGGCCGGGTCCCGGTCGCCGCCGCCCGGGAACACGCGGACGTTGGCCGCGCCCAGGTCATGGGCGAGCGCGAGGAGTTCCCGCAGCCCGCTCAGCACCGGCTCGTCGGGCCCTCCGCCGCGACCCGCACGTACCCGGCGACGGTCAGGATGTCCACCCCGGCGTCCCGGAACTCCCCCACCACCCGCGCGCGTTCGTCCGCCCCGATCCCGGGGTGCACGGGCTCCTCTGGGTGCGCGCGCAGCTCGACACCGTGGTACCCGCTCCCGGCGGCGAGCCGGGCGACGTCGGACATGGGCATACCGGGGACGCCGAGGGTCGAGAAGGCGAGCTTCATGGCGGGCTCCATCGGTTCGTGGGGGCTCGGCAGGGGGCGTGGTCAATCCTGCCGTGCCGAAAACCGGTAACCCAGGACCGGCGACCCCAAACCCGTCCTCACCCCGCTGCCAGCCGCCACAGTGACGTCACCTCCGCCGCCCGGGCCGCGTGCAGCGGGTCGCCGGCGTCGGTGGCGCGGTGATGGGTGGGGCGGGTGTCCAGCCGGTCGACGACCCGCAGCCCCGCGGACTCGAACGCGCCCAGCAACTCCTCACGGGTCCGCAACCCCAGGTGCTCGGCGAGGTCGGAGAGGATGAGCCAGCCCTCGCCGTCGGGAGTGAGGGCGTCCGTGAGCCCGTTCAGGAAGCCGTGCAGCATGCGGCTCCCGGGGTCGTACACCGCGTACTCGACCGGCGAGCTGGGGCGCGCCGGGACCCAGGGCGGGTTGCAGACGATCAGCGGGGCGCGGCCCGGCGGGAAGAGGTCCGCGCGGACCACCTCCACCCGTTCGGCGAGCCCCAGCCGCGCCACGTTCTCCCGCGCGCAGGCCAGCGCCCGCTCGTCCTGGTCCGTGGCCACCACGCGCTCGATGCCGCGCCGCGCGAGCACGGCGGCGAGCACGCCCGACCCGGTGCCGATGTCGAAGGCGGCCGCGCGGGAGGCGGGCAGCGGGGCCTCGGCCACCAGGTCGACGTATTCGCCGCGCACCGGCGAGAAGACCCCGTAGTACGGATGGATACGGTCGCCGCCGAGCGCCGGGACCTCGACGCCCTTCTCGCGCCACTCGTGCGCGCCGATCAGGCCGAGTAATTCCCGCAGCGAGATCACCGATGGGCCCTGCGCCGCGCCGTACACCTGCGCACACGCCTCCCGTACGTCGGGCGCCCGGCGCAGCGGTACGGCGAGGTCGGCGTCCAGCGGTACGAGCAGCATGCCCAGCAGCCGGGCCCGCCGCCCCTGCTCCTGCCGGTGCCGGTGGAACGCCTCGGCCGCGCTCTCCGCCGGTCCGCGCCGCCCCCGGGGCCGCCGCGGCCCCCGGTCGACCCGCCGCGCCAGCGCGGCGAGCAGCTGCCGGGCGCCCTGGTAGTCCCCGCGCCACAGCAGCGCGGTGCCCTCGCAGACGAGGCGGTACGCGGCGTCGGCCGTCATCCGGTCGTCCGCGACCACAACCCGCCGCGGCGGTGGCGCGCCGCTCTCGGACCGCCATGCGGCGGCCTGGGGCTGGCCGTCCTCGGTCCACTCGATGACCTGCTGCGTGCTCAGGGCGTACACCTTTGCTCTTGTGGGGTGCGCACCCGCGGTGCGCATGAACCGATCCTTCCGGTACGGCCGCCTCGGCGCGAGCGGTTTCCAGGACGGGGGCCGCTCGTGTCCCTGCCGCAGGCCGTCCGCCGGGCCAGCTGAAAGAGGGCTTCCGAGGGGCCAATTCCCGTTTCCTGATAGGCATTTCGGGGAATGATCTCTACGTGCTGTAAGGGGATTTCAGCGAGACCGAGGGGTCATCAGTGAGCGGTACGAACGCCATGCCTGAGCCGAAACGCCACAAGGTCAAGCAGCTAGCCATCGAGCCGGTCCCGCCGGGGCTACCGCGCGAGCGCAACAGCGGTAGCTTCAGTGATGAACACGTCGACCCCAGCGTCGACTCGATGGAGGCCAGGATCGCCCGCGGGGAAATCATCGCGACTCCCGGCAGCAGGGCGGAGGGCGAAGACCGCGACATTCATGAGGAAGAATGGCGCGCACACGACCGGCGCGGGCCCTACGGGCAACGGCGTCGCCGCAGGAATTGATGCCACGCGGGCGCGTCGACCGGCCTAGGGTTCGTGCATGACGAGCGCTCTCCGGCTGGAGAAGATCACCCCGGACAACCTCGACGCCGCGGTCGGGCTACGAGTCCGTCCGGACCAGGAACACCTGGTCGCGCCGGTCGTGAAGTCCCTGGCCGAGGCATACGTCCACCCCGGCACAGCCTGGCCCCGCCTCATCCTCGACGATGGCCGGACCGTCGGCTTCCTCATGGCCTTCTTCGATATCGACTGGAGGGGCGACGGCACCGGCACCGACATCCGATCCGGCCTCTGGCGCCTCAACATCGCGGCCGGTGAACAGGGGCGCGGCTACGGTCGATTCGCGGTCGGGTCCGTAGCCGCCGAAATCCGCCGCCGCGGTGGCGCCCGCATGACCACCACCTGGCATCCGGGCGCCGACGGACCTGAGAATTTCTACCTCAGGCTCGGATTCCAGCCGACGGGCGAGACGAGCGGGGACCAGACGGTCGGCGAAATGGACGTGCATGCCCCGCGGTTTTAGCGGGCCGTTTCCGTCCAGGTGACGGGCAGCTCATGGACGCCGTAGATCTGCATATTGGTCCTGAGCTTCACCTCGTCGGCGGGGACGGCGAGCCGGAGAGTCGGGAAGCGGCGCAGCAGCCCCTCGAAACCGGCGCGCATCTCGACGCGGGCCAGTTGCTGGCCCAGGCATTGGTGGACGCCGTGGCCGAAGGACAGGTGGCCGCGGGCCTTGCGGCGGATGTCCAGGGTGTCGGGGTTGTCGAAGCGCCGGGGGTCGCGGTTGGCGGCCAGCATGGAGACGACGACGCTCGATCCCTTGCCGATGGTTTCGCCGCCGAGTTCGAGGTCCTCCGCAGCGTAGCGATAGACGATATCGACGACCGACAGATAGCGCATGAGTTCCTCTACGGCGCCGGGCATCAGATCCGGGTCGGCGCGCAGTTCGGCAAGCTGCTCGGGGTGCTCCAGGAGCGCGAAGGTACCCAGTCCCAGCATATTGGCGGTGGTCTCGTGGCCCGCGAGCAGCAGCAGGAAGGCGATACCGGTCAGTTCCTCGATGGCGAGGTCGTCATGGCGGGCCAGGTCGGACAGGATGTCTTCGCCGGGAGCGGCGCGTTTGCGGGTGACCAGTTCGGAGAGGTACGCGTTCATTTCGGTGTACGCGGCGATCTTCTCGTCGAACGGCAATTCCTTGTTCAGGAACCTGACGGAGTTGACCTGGAATTGCTCCCGGTCCCCGTAGGGGACACCGAGCAGTTCGCAGATCACCAGGGACGGCAGCGGCAGCGCGAACTCCTTGACCAGATCGACCGGCGGGGTCAGGCGCGCCATGTGGTCCAGTTGGCGTTCGGCGATGTCGACGATGTGCTCTTCGAGCATTTTCATGCGCTTGACGGTGAAGGCGCCGGTGAGCTTGGTGCGCAGTCGGGTGTGGTCCGGCGGGTCCATGGCGATGAACAGCCCCGGCTCCACGGGGGACGGTTCGGTGACGACGGGCAGGCCGGGGATCTCGTACGGCACATGCAGAACGCCGATGTCCTGGCGCGAGCTGAACCGGGTGTCGGCCATGAGCTGGCGGACCGCGTCGTAACCGGTGACGATCCAGCCCTGATGCCCGTCGGGGAAGGCCATGGGACTGACGGGGCGGGCCTCGCGCAGCCGAGTGATGTCGCGAGGCGGGTCGAAGGGGCCCGCATCGCGCTCCTTGGGGAGGCCGTGCGGGATGGGCGCCTCTTGACTCATCGGATTCCTCTCGTGGCGGTTGTTGCCGCCACCATCACCGATGGCTCTGACACAGGGCTGACACGGCTCTGACGCCGACCAACATGAAATGGTGCACGGCATGGGTGCGGCCACGGAGGATCCGGAACTGTGGGCATTCCTGGCCTCACGTCACCGCGGCGAGATCCTTTCCGGCACGATCGCGGCGATCGAACGCTTCGGGGTGTTCGTGGCGTTGGACGACAGCCCCGACCATCCGATCTTCCCCGGCGTCGGGTTCATCTCGATACCCGAACTGTCCTGGCGACGCTTCGAGGCCGTTTCGGACGTCGTCCAGGTCGGACAGCGCGTGTCCTGTGTGTTCCTTCAGTTCGACACGTGGAACGGGGAGGCCAGGCTGTCCTTGAAGGCGACCCAGTCGGACCCGTTCCAGGAATTCGCCGACACCGTCGGGGTGGGCCGGAGGCTTCAGGGACAGGTCACCAAACTGGTCCCCTTCGGTGCCTTCGTCCAGGTCGCCGGGGGTGTTGAGGGCCTGGTTCCTCTCCAGGAACTCACCTCGACGCCCGTGGCAACTCCGCAGGAGGCCGTTGAGGTCGGCGACGAGGTGACGGTCACCGTCACCGACGTCGACCGGGAGCGGCGCAGGCTGCTCCTCTCCCGACGTCAGGCGTGAAGAGCCCGTTCCCCGGTCCATGCCCACGGCGGTGCTCAGGCGTCGGCGTCAGGTCCACACCCGCGTCGCCCGAGCACCGCCCCGGGGGCGTCGCTCAGGCCCAGCGCTTCAGGAAATCTATCGCCGCGGAGTCGACCTCCTCGGGGTGCGAGGCGCTCAGGAAGTGCTGGCCGCCCTCGATGATTTCCAGGCGCGCCTCGGGGGAGCGGGTGAACATCCCTATCTCCTCCTGGGCGTTCGCGACGGAGTACACCTGGTCCGCGGTGCCGTGCAGCCACAGGACGGGGCAGCGGATCTCGTCGAGCCTGCCGTGGAGGCCGTCGCGGTCGCGCAGGTTCACCGTGCTGAGGCGCAGGCGGTGGCGGCCGGCGTCACCGGAGTAGTTCGCGCGGTAGGTGGCGAGCCAGAAGTCGCGTTCCTCGTCGGAGACGCCGCCCAGGGCCGTGTCGAGCACCGCGTCCACGAGCTCGTCCGGCACGACCCAGTCCTCGCCGACCGGGTCGGCGAGGGCGTCGACGAGCGGGGTGTTGAACTCGACGCCGTCCCAGCACCCCAGGTCGCGGCTGCGGGGGCTCTCGAAGTCCATCGACGTGCCGAGCGCCATGATGCCCTTCACGACGTCCGGGGCGAGCAGCGCCATGCGGGCCGCCACCCAGCCGCCCTGCGAGGTCCCCAGCACGAAGGCCTCGCGGATCCCGAGGGCCTCGAGGGCCTGGAGGTTCGCGATCGCGCTGTCCCAGAAGGTGAAGTGCGGGTACGTGGACCTCGTGCGGCCGTGCCCGTAGGGCTCCAGGGCGAGCAGGTTGGCCGCGGACCCGAGCGCCGGGTCGGCGAACTGCGGCCGGTACAGATCGGCCGAGGTGGTGTACGAGTTGATCAGGACCAGGGTCGGGAGCGCGGGGTCGTACGGCCCGGCGAAGGTGTACCCGACGGTAGACCCACCCAGGTGGGGGATCTCGACGGTCTTCTCAATCTTGCTCATCAATTACTCCTTGGGTCATACATGGGGAATCTCTTGAAACGGTTCGCCATCAAGATCAAAGCAGCCTCGCGGCGCCACGACAACGTGTCCGGGATCAGGGGTATTTGGGCATCGATGCATCAGTTTCCGCGCGGTGTCGGGGGCGCTTTGACCCGCCGTAGGATCAGCAGCGCGGAGGCGAGCAACACGGCACCGGAGACGGTGAATACGGTGGTGACGCCGCCCATACCGAACATCACGCCGCCCGCACCGGCCCCGCCGGCGATAGCGGACTGCACGCCTACCACCACGAGCCCGCCCGCGCTTTCTGCCTGGTCGGGCACCATGCGGGTCGCCCAGTTCGACCACGCCACCGACACGCCGCCAAAGGCCAGGCCCCACAGGACCACCAGAACGACGTACCCCGCTTGTCCGGCGGGGAGGAGCGCCAGGCCCAGTGCCGCGACGCCCATCAGCGCCGGTGTCAGTGTCAACGTCAGGCGCAGGCTGATCTCCAAAAGCCATCCGGCCGCCAGCGTGCCCACGAAGTTCGCCACTCCGAAGACGAACAACAGCAGCGCCAACTCATCGACGTCGACTTTCACCACGTTTTCCAGAGCGGGCCGGATATAGGTGAACAGCGCGTAGTGCCCAATGTGAACGAGCAGCATCCCTGCGATGCCCACGCCGAAGCCCGGGCGTCGCAGAACCTCCCACAGCGTGCCCAGCCGTGCCGTGCCCTGGGGTGCCATCCGGGGCAGTGCGAAGAACTGGAACACCAATGTCACCACCCCGAGTGCGGCCGCCGCCAGGAAGGTGCTGCGCCAACCGGACAGCTCGCCGAGGTAGCTGCCGAGCGGCACCGCCACGATGGTCGCCACCGCAATGCCACTGAAGATGATCGATATGGCGCGCGGAACCACATCCGGGGGCACCAGACGCATTGCCACCGCCGCTGCCATGCTCCAGAAGCCACCGAGTGCGACGCCCAGCAGTATGCGCATCAGCAGCAGCATCACCATATTGGCGGCTACGGCCACCAGTAGATTGGAAACAATCAACAGGACGGTGAAGCCGAGCAACACGATCCTTCGATCGATTCTCCGGGTCAGGCTCGCCGTCAACAATCCCGAAAGCATCGCCGCCACCGCCGTGACGGTCACCGCCTGGCCCGCCAAAGCCTCCGATACTCCCAGGTCGGCGGCCATCGGAGTCAACAAGCTGGTCGGCAGGTACTCCGCCGTCAGCAACCCGAACACTCCGACCGCCAGGGAGAACACCGCCGCCCAGGACGATGAGACCGGTGCGGGTGGTACTCGTTTCACATCGGCCGCTTCGCCAGGGCCGGCATCGGGCACGGTGGCGCACACATCACTGCTCAACTGTTTACTGCTCCTGAATCGCGTGAGACGTTCAAGTCAAGGCTGCACGCGAGATTCAGGATGAGCTATGACAGAGAGTCTGCAATATTTGACCGGGACTCCGGGCGGGGGAGTCAAGGGGCAGTTCGCGCTGTCGTCCGATCTCATCAGCGAACTGCTGACCAGCATGCGGCTGCGCGGCGTTCGGTATCGTCGCGTCCACGCCGGCCCGCGGTTCGGCCTCCATTTCGACGCCAAGCCCGGACGCGCCTCTTTTCACTTCCTCGCCGTCGGCTCCGCCGTCCTGCGCACCGAGGACGGGACGGTCCACGAGCTTTCGGCCGGTGACGCCGTATTCATGCCCCACGGCGAGTCGCATCAGCTGCTCTCCGGCCCGGACATACGGGCCCAGGGCATCGACAGTTTCGATGCGGTTCCCCTCAGTGACACGGTGGGTGCCGTGGATGCCTGCCCGAGCGCCGACCCGAATCCCAGCGCGATTTTCTTCAACGGCTCCATGGAGTTCGACCTCGGCGGAATGCAGGGCCTCAGTCCGCTGATGCCCGATGTCATGCTGGTCGATGCCGAGGGGGCGCGTTATCCCGGGCTCATGCCGATCCTCACCTCCATGAGGCGCGAAGTCTGCTCCGCACGCGTGGGCTTCGCGGGCATCCTCGCCCGGCTGGCTGAAGTGGCGGCGGCGATGATCGTGCGGGGCTGGATCGAATGCGGATGCGACAACAGCTCCGGCCTCGTGGCCGCGTTGCGCGACCCCCGCCTGGCGTCCGCCATCCTGGCCCTGCACCGGCAGCCCGGGCATCACTGGACGGTGGCGGAGCTGGCGGCGGAATGCAATGTCTCCCGGTCCGTCTTCGCGGACCGCTTCCAAACGACGATCGGCATGCCGCCCCTCCGTTACGCCACGGAGCTGCGGATGGTCCTCGCCGGTCAGTGGCTGGCCCAGGACACGTTGCCGATCGAGTCCGTGGCGCAACGCCTCGGCTACACCTCCCAGGCCGCCTTCAGCCGAGCCTTCAAACGCGTCACCGGCCGGCCGCCCGGCGCCAGCAGGGTCACCGCACGGTCAAGGGTTGAGGGGGACTGACGGGCCGTTCGTCCGCTCCACGTGGGCGGATCCGTAGGCTCGGGCGAGTTCGTCCACCGTGTCGGCCATGAACCGGCGCAGTTCGACCGGTGCGACGACCTCGACGTCGATACCGAGCCGCAGCAGCTCGCCGCAGGCGTGCTCGGTGCTCTCGGTCGGGATGACCGCCTCGACCCATCCGTCGTCGCCGACGGCGGTCGCGGTGGAGTCGACGGCCCGCACCACTTCCGGGGGCAGGTTGTCGGGCAGGCGCCGGCGTCCTCGTGGGGACAGGCGGATGGTGGCCGTGCCGGTGTAGCGGCGGGTCCGGAAGTCGTCGAGGTACGAGGCCCAGTAGGCGCCCAGGTCGAAGTCCTTTGGTCGGTCGAACCGTTCACCACTCAGGACCGCGTCGAGGACCTGGGTGACCCGGTAGGTCGCGATCCGGTTCTCCGTGGCGGCCACGACGTACCAAATACCGGACTTGAGTACCAGGCCGTAGGGCCGAAGGCGGCGGCGCACCTCTTGCGGCGCGCGCCAGCGGCGGTAGCGCACGTCCACCGCGTGCTGGGTGAGCACCGCGTCGACGAACAGGGGGAGATACGGCGTCCGTTCGGGTTCCCGGTACCAGCCGGGAGCATCCAGGTGGAACACCGCCGCGGTCCGAGCCGCCTCCTCGCGCAGTCCCGTCGGCAGCGCGGCCAGCAGCTTCAGCCGTGCCGCGGTCACCTCCGCCGCGAGCCCCAGGTCGGCGGCGGGGCCGGGCAGCCCGGCGAAGAACAGCGCCCGCGCCTCGCCCTCGCTCATCCCGGTCAGGCGGGTGCGATAGCCGTCGACCAGCTGATAGCCGCCTCCGCGACCCGGCTCCGCGTAGACCGGCACCCCGGTGGCCTGGAGACGACGCGCCAGGTCACGGTAGGCGGTGCGTACGGACACGCCCAGCTCGTCCGCGACCTCCCGCGCGGACATACGACCCCGCGATTGCAGCAACAGCAGCAGCGACAGCAGTCGACCGGCAGACATGGACGCATTCTCCCCGGAAACCCTGACAGCCCCTGGCACACGGCTCTCCTACCGTCGCGCAAGAGCGGAAGAGCGAAAGAGAACCGAACAGGAGCCTGCCGTGCCTCCCCACCACCTCACCGTGATCGAGCTGCGCCAGTACACGCTGAAGCCCGGTCGGCGCGACGAGCTGATCGAGCTGTTCGACCGGGAGTTCGTCGAGACTCAGGAAGAGGTGGGGATGGTCGTGCTCGGCCAGTTCCGGGACCTCGACGATCCGGATCGCTTCGTCTGGCTACGGGGGTTCCGCGACATGGCCGTACGACGCCACGCGCTGACGGCCTTCTACGGCGGCCCCGTCTGGGCCGAGCACGGGCCCCAGGCCAACGACACCATGATCGACTCCGACGATGTCCTGCTCCTGCGTCCCCTGTCGGACGCGAGCGGCCTCGCCGTCTCCCCGTCCGAGCGGCCCCGGGCCGGTGCTCCGGCGCCGAACCGGTTCGTGTCCGCCGCCGTGTGGTCCTTCCCGCCCGTGCGGCACCAGGGCATCGCCCTGATCCGGGACGGGCTTCTGCCCGTGCTCCGGGAGACGGGGCCCGCCCCGCTCGCGGCCCTGACCACCGAGACGGCGCACAACACCTTCCCCAGGCTGCCGATCCGCACCGGGGAGAACGTCGCCGTGGTCGTCACCTCGTACCCCGACGAGAGCGCCCACCGGCGGCATCTCGCCGATGTACGGGCCCATCCCCTCGCGCGGGACGAGACGCTGCCGGGTATCGAGCGAGAACAGAAAGCCACCCCCCGGATGCTGCGGCTGGCCCCCACGGGCCGCTCGCTCAGCTGCTGAGGGCCTCGGTATCCGCTCGGCGGCGTTTCCCGTACGCGACGGTCAGCACGGCCAGTAACGGCCCCCACAGGGCCAGCGGTGCGTAGCAGACGTAGAACGACATGGTTTCCCAGCCGCCGACCTCGCTCGGGGAGTCGCCGGGGAGGTCGTCGCCGCGGATCGTCGTGCCCCTGAACTCGGCGACGGGGGCCAGGAGCGTGAACAGGACGGTCAGGAGGGCGGCTCCGGTCGCGGCCGGGATGACCGCCGCCTTCGGCGGGACGCGGCGGCCGCGCAGTAACGGGAGCCAGTGCGGAAACACCTCGCCCCAGCGGGCGATCAGGCCGAACGCCGTGAACGCGAGCGCCTCGGAGAGAACCGACAGGAAGACGACGTACGCGCGCTCGCCGACGCCGATCCCGCGGTCGAACGCGGCCGGGAGCCTCCACAGGCTGGACGGCATAACGGCCAACGGGATGGCGCAGGCGAGGAGTCGCGTCCGCCGGGACACTCCGGCGACGGGCTCATGGGCCCTCCGCCATGTGGTGCGGAGTCGGCCGCGGCGGGCGGCGGTGGGTGCTTCGGCGGCTTCGGCGATTTCGGCGGCTTCCGGAGCTTCGGCGGTTTCGGCGTGACGGAGTGGCTGCATGCGCGGTCCTCGGTTCCGTGGTGGGCAGGCCCGTTCCGGCATGACCATCGCAGTCGGGAGGCCCGCCGCGGATCGCTCCCCGGGCCGAACTCGGCTCCGCCGCACAGGCGACCGGGGATGCGACCGCAGCATGACGGCAGGGTGCGGACACGGCGTCAGATGTCTGGCCGCCTCATGATCCCCGTCCTACGATGGGAGCGCTCCCGCACACTCTCGCAGCGGATCTGGAGGCGCAATGAATTGTCATGGGCATGCTCGAAAATGGGGGCTTCGCGCCTCCGCCGTCGCCTCGGCCGCGACGCTGCTGGCCACCGTGGCGCTGGTGGGCACCGCCGACGCGCACGGGTCGGCCATCGGTCCGGCGTCGCGGAACTACGGCTGCTGGAAGCGGTGGGGCGGTGACTTCCAGAACCCGGAGATGAAGACCAAGGACCCCATGTGCTGGCAGGCGTGGCAGGCCGACACCAACGCCATGTGGAACTGGAACGGCCTCTACCGCGAAGGGGTCGCGGGCAACCACCAGGCCGCGCTGCCCGACGGGCAGCTGTGCAGCGCCGGGCACACCTCGTCCGGCCGCTACAACGCGATGGACGTGCCCGGGAAGTGGGAGGCCACGTCGGTCGGCACCAGCTTCACCTTCAAGAACCACGACCAGGCCAAGCACGGCGCGGACTACTACCGCATCTACGTCACCAAACAGGGCTACGACCCCACGACCCAGCCGCTGCGCTGGAGCAACCTCGAACTCGTGGCCCAGACCGGCAAGATCGCCCCGGGGGCGGGGGAGCCCTCGACCGAGCCCAGCCTCAACGGGGTCACGGTCTCGATTCCCGTCAACGCCCCCGGGCGCACCGGCCGCCATGTGGTCTTCATGATCTGGCAGGCCAGCCACTTCGACCAGACCTTCTACTCGTGCAGCGACGTGATCTTCCCGGGCGGCTGACCGGCTACGTGAGCAGCGCCAGCCGCCAGTCCTGCGCCGTCACGGGCCCCGCGCCGTACCCCGGGTGGGGCTCCTCGGCGGTCAGCTCGAACCCCGCCCGCTGGTAGATCCGGCGGGCGGTGGCCTGGACGTCGGTGGTCCACAGCACCAGTTCGCGGTAGCCCGCCGCGCGGGCGAAGTCCACGCACGCCGTCACCAGCCGCTCGCCGAGCCGCAGGCCCCGGGCGTCGGGTTCGACGAACAGCAGCCGCAGCCGGGCGGCCCCGGATGCCTCGTCCCGTACGCACATCACCGACCCGACTGGGTGTCCGTCGCGCTCGGCGATCCATACGCGCTCGTACGCCGGGTCGTGCCGGGTGCCGAAGTCCCCGGCGATACGGGCGACCAGGGCCTCGAACTCACTGTTCCAGCCGTACTCCCGGGCGTACACCACACCGTGCCGGTGCACGATCCAGCCCAGGTCGCCGGGGCCGGGCTCGCGCAGTAATACCTCCGTCATTCCGTCAGCCCCCGCCCTCAGTGCCGCGGCGGGGCCGTCGAGGCCCGGGCCATCAGCTCGGCGCGCACCATGGCCACGCCGCCCGGCGGCTGCGGTTCGCGGCCGAGGGCGGAGGCGTCCGGCGCGTACCCCGGCGTCGTGCAGCGGCAGCCGGACCGTGGTCAGGGCGGGGACGGCGTCGGCGCTGAAGGGGAGGTCGTCGAAGCCCGCCACCGAGACGTCCTCGGGGATGCGCAGACCCTGGTCGCGCAGGGCCGCGCAGACGCCGAGGGCGATGGTGTCGTTGGCGGCCACGATGGCGGTCAGACCGGCGTCGCGGCGCAGGAGTTCGAGGGTGGCGTCGTAGCCGGAGGCGCGGTCGTAGAGGCCGTGGACGGTCGGCTGTTCCGCGCCCTCGGTCAGCCCGGCCGCGGCCAGGGCCTCGCGGTGGCCCTCCAGCCGGTGGCGGGTGGTGGTGCGCTCGGCGGGGCCCGCGACGTAGCCGATGCGGCGGTGGCCGAGGGTCAGCAGATGCTCCGTCAGGCGGCGGGCGCCGCCGCGGTTGTCGAAGGTGAGGGTGATCGCGTCCTCGATCGGGGGCCGTCCGCACAGCACCACCCGGGTGCCGGAGGCGGCGAGCCGGGACGCCTTGGCGGCGACCGCGGCGGCGTGGTCGGGGTGTTCGACCGCGCCGCCGGTGAGGACGACGGCGGCGGCGCGCTGCCGCTGGAGCAGGGTGAGGTAGTTCAGCTCGCGCTCGGGCGAGCCGCCCGTATTGCAGATGACGGCCAGCTTCTCGCCACCGCGCACGGACTCGCCGCCGGAGCCGCCGTTGACACCCGGGCCGCCCGGCGCGCCCATCTCGGACTGCACGGCGCCCGCGATGATGCCGAAGAAGGGGTCCGCGATGTCGTTGACCAGCACCCCGACCAGATCGGACGTGGCGGCGGCGAGAGCGCTTGCCGGGCCGTTGACCACGTACTCCAGGTCCTCTACGGCGCGCAGCACCCGGGCCCGGGTCGATTCGGCAACCGGATAGTTGCCGCTCAGGACGCGCGACACCGTCGCCGCCGAGACCCGAGCCCGGGCGGCCACATCGGCCAGGGTCACTGCCATGTTTCCTCCGTTGGATGGTCACCTGGGGCGCCCGGTGGGACACCGCGTGCGCTGGTGGGGCCGGGTCCATGGTCTCACTGGTCAGCGCCGTCGCGGCCATCGCGTATCGAACCGGGAACGGGCGCGGGAATCTGCTCACCGGGGTCTTGTCCTGACATCCTCACCGTGCCTAGGGTCGTCCCCCAGCAAGCGCTTTCCGTCCCGTTGGCGAGGAGCCTCACTCCATGGCCTCAGCAGCCACCGCCCGTATCCGCGCCGCAGTCATCGGCACCGGAGCCATCGTCACGGGCAGCCATCTGCCCGCCCTCCGCGATCACGCCGACCGGGTCGAGCTGGTCGCCGCCGTCGACGTGGACGAGGACCGCCTCGACACCTTCCGCGCGACGGCCGCCGAGACCGCCGGATTCACCGTCGCCGGCTATCCCGATGTGGCCGCGATGCTGAAGGCCGAGCGCCCCGACCTGGTCCTCATCGGCACCCCGCCGTCCCTCCACCGCGAGCAGACGGTGGCCGCGCTCACAGCGGGTGCCTGGGTGCTGTGCGAGAAGCCGCTGTGCCTGACGCTCGCCGAGTACGACGAGATCGCCGCGGCGGAGACGGAGGCGGGCGGGCCGTACGCGTCCGTGGTCTTCCAGCACCGCTACGGCTCGGGCGCCGTCCACGCCCAGGACCTGCTGACCACCGGCGCGCTGGGCCGCCCGCTGGTGGCCCACTGCCAGACCACCTGGCACCGGGACACCGCGTACTACGCCGTGCCGTGGCGCGGCCGCTGGGGCAGCGAGGGCGGCGGCCCCTCCATGGGCCACGGCATCCACCAGATGGATCTGCTGCTGCACCTCCTCGGCGACTGGACCGAGATCCGCGGCATGGCCGGGCGGCTGGTGCACGACGTGGAGAGCGAGGACGTGTCCACCGCGCTGGTCCGCTTCGCGAACGGCGCCATGGCCACCGTCGTCAACAGCGTGCTCTCGCCCGACGAGGTCAGCCGCATCCGCATCGACTGCGCGGACGCCACCGTCGAGCTGACCCACCTCTACGGCCACCGCAACGACGACTGGGTCTACACCCCCGCCCCGCACGTCCGCGACGAGCCCGCCCGGCAGGAGCGCTGGCGCACCCCCGCCGCCGATCTGCCCAGCTCGCACGCGGCCCAGCTGACCGGGCTGCTGGACGCCATGCGGGACGGCGTACGGCCCCCGGGCAGCGGCCCGGACGCCCGCCGCACCCTCGAATTCATCGCCGCGCTCTACAAGGCGGCCTTCACCGGGCAACCCGTGCACGCGGGGGAGATCGCGCCCGGCGATCCGTACTACGACGCCATGCACGGAAACCACCCCGAGTGGGCTCCAAAGGCACCGCAGGCCACGAACGTCGCGAAGAAGGAGAGCTGAGGCCGTCATGACCCAGCAGATCACCGTCACCCACACCCACGGCGAGCGGATCTCGGTAGCCTCCGGCGGCGTCGAGCTGATGGCCTACGTCTACGCACCCGACCCGGACGCCTTCGAGGCCCGTAAGCCGTACGCCCACCCGCTGCGCACCCTCGCCGGAAGCCCGGTCTCCGGCTACCGGCCCAACGACCACCGCTGGCACAAGGGCCTCCAGATGACGTCCAGCCATCTGTCCGGCCAGAACTTCTGGGGCGGCAACTCCTACCTCGGCCCCGACCAGGGCTACCAGCGGGTCGAGGAGCGGGTCGGCTCGATGCGGCACGACGGCTTCGAGGAGTTCACGGTCACCGACGACCGGCTGCGCTTCACCGAGAAGCTCACCTGGGTGGAGAACGGTGGCCAGGAGTGGGCGCGCGAGCTGCGCACCATCGAGCTGCACTCCGTCGAGGCGGACGAGGGAACCTGGGCCCTGGACTGGTCCATCGACCTCACCAACATCCGTGGCGAGGCGCTGCACTTCGGCTCCCCGACCACCGCGGGCCGCGAGATGGCCGGATACACCGGGCTCAACTGGCGCGGCCCCCGCGACTTCACCGGCGGCGACGTCATCGGCCCGGACGGGCGCGGCGGCGACGGCGAGAAGGGCGCCTCGGATCTGATGGGCACCCCGGCCGCCGACGCCCCCTGGGTCGCCTTCACCGCCGAGCACGACGCCATCGACGCGCACTCGACGCTGCTGTTCGCGCACGCCCCTGAGAACAAGGACGCGATCCACGCCTCCCACTGGTTCGTGCGCTCCGAGCCGATCCCCTCGGTCGCTCCCTCGTGGGCGTTCTTCGAGGAGTTCGAGCTGCCGCCGGGGGAGTCCTTCGGCTACCGCTACCGCGTGGTGGTCGCCGACGGCGCGTGGGACCGGACGCGCGCCGAGAGCTACCTCAAGAACCACGGGTGGTGAGCGAGATGACAGCGATGCCCGCCCCGCTGCCGGGCGGCGTGGGGATGTCCCACATCAGCGCGTACGACTGGGAGGCGGCCGACGGCGTATGCGGCGGCAGCCCCCACCTCCACCTCGCCTGCACCGAGGCGTACGTGGTCACCGCCGGGCGCGGCGCCGTCCAGACCCTGACCGTGGCCGACGGCTTCACCGAGACGCCGCTGGAGCCGGGCGCGGTGGTGTGGTTCACCCCCGGCACGGTGCACCGCATGGTGCAGGGCGGCGGCCTCAAGGTGACCGTGCTGATGCAGAACAGCGGGCTGCCCGAGGCCGGGGACGCGGTGTTCACGTTCCCGCCCGAGGTGCTGGCCGACCCCGAGCGGTACGCGGCGGCCGCCGCGCTGCCCGCCAAGGAGGGCCCGGAGGCGGACGCGGCCGCCCGGCGCCGCCGCGATCTCGCGGTCGAGGGCTATCTGACTCTGCGAGCCGCCGCCGAGAAGGGCGACGACGCACCCCTGCGCGCCTTCCACGAGGCGGCGGTGCGGATCGTCGCCCCCAAGGTCAAGGACTGGGAGCCGCGCTGGCGGGACGGCGCCCTCGCCGCGGCCGAGCGCACCGGTGAGCAGCTGACCGCGCTCGCCGCGGGCGACCCGGCCCATCTCGCACAGGCGAAGGTCACCGCGACCGGGCCCAGCCGCCGCGGCGGTTACGGCATGTGCGGCCGCCGGGACGAGTACGAACTGCCCGGCGCGACGCTCCCGTACTACGGCGAATAAGCACCGGCATCCCCCCACACGGACAGGTACATCGGCACATCACAGGAGGGAGGTCGGTCCGGCGATGCGCAAGAAAAGGACAAAGGCGTCCTGCGCCCTGGCTCTCGTCCTCACACTCGGCGGGACCCTCACGGGCTGCGGCGGCGGTGAGGGCGGCGGTTCGGGCGGCAAGGTCACCCTGCGGTTCACCTGGTGGGGCAACCCCGACCGGGCGGCCCGTACGGACCAGGCCGTCAAGCTGTTCGAGAAGCGCCACCCGAACATCGACATCAGCACGTCGTTCGCGGGCTTCGACACGTACAAGGCGAAGCTCGCCACCCAGGCCGCGGGCGGCGACGCACCCGATGTGATGCAGCTGGACTACCGGCAGATCAACCAGTACGCCACCTCCGGCATCCTGCTCGACCTCGGCAAGCACCGCGAGCTGCGCACCAAGGACATCGACAAGGGGCTGCTGGCCACCGGGGTCGTGGACGACAAGCAGTACGCGCTGCCGGTCGCCCGCGGCGCCGAGGCCATACCGTACGACGCGGCGCTGTGGCGCAAGGCGGGCGTCCCCGAGCCGACGATCGACTGGACGTGGGCCGACTGGACCGACGCGATGCGCAAGCTGAAGGCGTCGAAGAAGGACATCGGCGGCCGGGTCGGCTCCACCGACCCGGGCCAGAGCGAGGACGTCTTCGAGATCTGGCTGCGCGGCCGGGGCAAGGCCCTCTACACCGAGGGCGGCGGGCTGGGCTTCACGGCCGACGATCTGACCCGGTTCTGGGAGTTCACCACCAAGCTCCGCAAGGAGGGCGTGGTGGCCCCCGCGGAGCAGACCACCCAGATGGACGGCACGGTGGAGAACACCCCGCTCGGCCGCCTCAAGGCCGTCTCCGACTTCAACTGGGACGCGCCCTCCAGCGGTTACGACCCGATCGTCGGCAAGGGGCTGAAGCTGGCCCCGCTGCCCGCCGGTGACGACGGCAAGCCCGCCCTGTACTACAAGCCGTCGATGTTCTTCGGGGCGTCCGCCAAGTCCCAGCACCCCAAGCAGGCCGCCCAGTTCATCGACTTCCTGCTCAACGACCCGGCGGCCGGGGCCATCCTCGGCGCCACCCGCGGCATCCCGGCCAACGACTCGATCCGGGACAAGGTGCTGCCCAAGCTGGAGGGCTTCGACCAGGTCGTCTCCGCGTACCAGAAGCAGTTCGAGGGCAAGCTCAAGGATCCGCCCGCCGCACCGCCCAAGGGCGACGCCTCGCTCCAGTCCACCTTCACGCGCGACTACGACCAGGTGTCGTACGAGCGCCTGTCGCCGCGTGAAGCGGCGGAGAACTACATCACCGAGGCGAAGGCGGAGCTGAAGCAATGACCGCGACCGCGACCCGCCCCCAGGACGCCGCGTCCCCCGCCGCGCGCGCCAAGCGGGCACCGAAGCGCGAGAGGCAGGGCGCCGCCTGGGTGTTCCTGTCGCCATGGGTGATCGGCGCGACCGTGCTGACGCTGCTGCCGATGGCCGTCTCGCTGTATCTGTCGTTCACCGACTACGACATGTTCGACGCCCCGCAGTGGGTGGGCTTCCGCAACTACACGCAGATGTTCACGGAGGACCCCCGCTACTGGCGCTCGGTCATCACGACGCTGACGTACGTCGTGATCGCGGTGCCGTTCCAGCTGGTGCTGGCCCTCGCCGTGGCGATCGCGCTGAAGTCCGTCAAGCGCGGCAAGGGCTTCTACCGCTCCGCGTTCTACGCCCCCTCGCTGCTCGGTGCGTCGATGTCCATCGCCCTCGTCTGGCGGGCGATCTTCAACGACGGCGGCACCGTCGACAACCTCCTCTCCGGCGTCGGCATCGACATCGGCGGCTGGATCAACAAGCCGGGCTGGGCGATCCTGTCGGTCGCGCTGCTGACCATCTGGCAGTTCGGCGCCCCCATGGTGATCTTCCTCGCCGGGCTCCAGCAGATCCCCGCCGAGCTGTACGAGGCGGCGGCGGTCGACGGGGCGTCCTGGTGGCGGCAGTTCCGCTCGATCACCATCCCGATGCTGTCCCCGGTGCTCTTCTTCAACCTGGTGCTCCAGATGATCCAGGCGTTCCAGGTCTTCACCCCCGCCTTCGCGGTCAGCGCGGGCAAGGGCGGGCCCGCCGACTCCACCCTCGTCTACACCCTCTACCTCTACGACCGCGCCTTCACCGCCTCCCACATGGGCTACGCCTCCGCCATGGCGTGGGCGCTGCTGCTGGCCATCGGCGTCGTCACCGCGGTGCTCTTCCGGACCTCCCGGGCCTGGGTCTTCTACGCCAACGACAACAACGAGGGGGCCCGATGACCACCGCCCCGATCACCACCGACGCGCCTGTGGCCCAGGGGCGTTCCACGGGCCGGATCGTGCTGCACGTCTGCCTGATCGCCGTCCTGCTGGTGATGCTCTATCCGCTGGCCTGGCTGCTGGCCACCTCGTTCAAACCGGCCGACGAGGTCATCGCCAGCCTCAAACTGCTCCCCAGCCATCTGGAGTGGAGCAACTACTCCACCGCGATGGAGGGCGTGAACGAGGTCAGCGTCGGACGGCTGCTGTGGAACTCGCTGCTCATCGCGTGCGGCGCCGTCCTCGGCAACGTCATCAGCTGCTCGCTCGCCGCGTACGCCTTCGCCCGGCTGCGGTTCCGGATGCGCGGGCCGCTGTTCGCCTTCATGATCGCGACGATCATGCTGCCGCACCACGCGATCCTCATCCCGCAGTACATCATCTTCAACCAGCTCGGCATGGTGAACACCTACTGGCCGATGATCCTGCCGAAGTTCCTGGCCACCGACGCCTTCTTCGTCTTCCTCATCGTCCAGTTCATGCGCAACCTGCCGCGCGAGCTGGAGGAGGCGGCCCGGATCGACGGCTGCGGGCCCTTCCGCTCCTTCTTCAGCGTCATCCTGCCGCTGACCAGGCCCGCGCTGATCACCACCGCGATCTTCACCTTCATCTGGACCTGGAACGACTTCTTCACCCAGCTCATCTACCTCTTCGAGCCGGAGAAGTTCACCCTCACCCTGGCCCTGCGCTCCTTCGTGGACGCCTCCAGCCAGTCGGCGTTCGGCCCGATGTTCGCGATGTCGGTCTTCGCGCTGCTGCCCATCGTGCTCTTCTTCCTCGCCTTCCAGCGGTTCC
>NZ_GG657754.1:6726166-6781570 GCF_000158915.1 Streptomyces himastatinicus ATCC 53653
GCGCTGCTCGTCGTGGGCGGACTGCTCACGGTCGTCCTGCTGCGCGCCTGCGCCCGCCCCGAATCGGCGACGAGCTGGCGCACGGCGCTACGCTCGGCCGCGTACGCCAGCGTGCGCACGCCCCGCGCGAGCCTCGTCCTGCTGCTGGCCGTGGCCACCGCCGCCGTCTGCGCCTGGGCCTACCCGCCCCTCCTCTTCCTCGTCCCCGGCCCGCTCGCGATCGCCGCCAGAGCCACGGAGCACCACCTATGAGCCTGCTTCGCCGTCACCTCCTCGCCGGAACCGCCATCGTGAGCGGGTTGCTCGCCTCCGGTGTGCCCCAGGCCACGGCCGCCGCCAGCGGCCGTACCGACAAGCCGTTCCTGGATCTGCTCACCAAGGCCGCCGACAAGCGGGTGGCCGAGGTGGTGGACGGGCTCGACGCCACCCTCGCCCAGCTGAACAACCTCGGCCAGGCCCGCCCCGCCGCCCGCAGCCTGCGGCTGCTCACCTCGGTCCATGTGTGGGCCGACGCCGAGCACCACCACGACGCGGCGCTCATCGCGCCCATGACCCGGCTCGCCGACGCGCTGGCCGCCGCCCAGTTCGACGACGGCCTCTTCGACCAGGGCGCGGTGCACTCCCCGCCCGACACCGCGTTCTCGATCGTCGACCTGGGCCTGCTGTACGGCCTGCTGGACGATGACGACCACGCGTCCACCGCGAAGCTCCGCGCCACCCTGAAGAAGATCCTCCGCAAGGCCGGGGCGGGGCTGTCCACCGGCGGACTGCACACCCCCAACCACCGCTGGAAGGTGTGCGCCGCGCTCGCCCGTATCAACTCCTTCTGGCCCGACGCCCGCTACACCCGCCGCATCGACGCCTGGCTGGCCGAGGGCATCGACCAGTACGAGCGCGGCCAGTACAGCGAGCGCAGCGCCACCTACGCGCCCATCGTCACCAACCCCGCGCTGCTGACCCTCGCCCGGCTCACCGACCGGCCGAAGCTCTACGACAACGTGCGCCGCAACCTGGAGGCCACGCTCCACCTCGTGGAGCCCAACGGCGATGTGGAGACGGTGCATTCGCGCCGCCAGGACCAGAAGACGGTCAAGCATCTGTCCGAGTACTGGCTCCAGTACCGGGCGCTGGCGCTGCGCGACAAGGACGGGCGCTTCGCGGCCATGGCCGAGACGGTCCAGCGGCGCGGGGCGGACCAGACCTTCGACGAGACCCCGCTCGGGGACTTCCTCGCCGAGGTGCTGGACGAACCGGAGCTGGCCGCGCCGCTGCCCAAGGCCACCGCGGCGCCGTCGGAGTTCACCTGGCACGACAAGGACAGCGGGCTGGTGCGGATCGGCCGGGGCGCCACCCGTACGTCCCTCTTCGGCGGCACGGACTTCCCCGACGTCCACGCCATCTCCTCGGGCCTGTCCACCAACCCGACCTTCTTCAAATGGCGCAAGGGCGCGGCCATCCTGGACTCGCTGCGGCTGTCCCCGCAGTTCTTCTCGCTCGGCCACTTCCGCGCCGAGAACGTCGAGCGCACGGCGGACGGCTGGCGGCTGTGGGCGGACGTCCGCGCCGGATACCATCTGCCGCTGCCGCCGCAGCACCGCCGCCCCGACGGGCGCTACCCGCTGACCGACGACGGCCGCTTCTGGTCCGCGATGGACTTCCCGCACCGCCCCAAGGAGTGGCGCACCCTGCACACCGAGGTGCGCGCGGCCGAGGCCGACGGCGGCTGGAACCTGGACGTCGAGGTCGGCGAGTCCGCCGTCCCGCTCGCCCTCGAACTCTGCTTCCGGGGCGGCGGCACCCTCACCGGGGTCGAGCCCGTGCCCGGCCAGAAGGATACGTACCAGCTGGTCAAGGGGTACGGGACGTACACCTCGGGCGATGACGTGATCACCTTCGGCCCGGGCAACGGCAGCGGCCCGCGCCAGCCTGCCGTGGTGGACCCGGGGGAGCGCTACACCTGGATGGGCGGCGATCTGCCGGTGTCCGGGCTGCGCGTGCTGATCACCGGTCGTTCGCCCCTCGCCTATCGCTTGACTCTGCGATGAAGCGCTGACTGTCCCTGTGCCGCCCCTGTGTCCGCCCTGTACAGGGGCGGCCGGGGCGGCTAGCGTAGCTATTAGTAAGCGCTTACTGTGAAGCGCTTACTGCGAGACCTTTGGTGAATACGAGACCTCTGGTGACTCTGGTGAGGAGACGAAGCCACGTGACACGCAAGACCGTGCGGATCGCCATGAACGGTGTGACCGGCCGGATGGGATACCGCCAACACCTCGTCCGGTCGCTCCTCGCCATCCGCGAACAAGGCGGCATCGACCTCGGCGACGGCAGCGTGCTGTGGCCCGAACCGCTGCTCGTCGGCCGCCGCGAGCACGCCCTGAAGGACATGGCCGAGCGCCACGGCCTCGACCCGGTCGCCGACGTCTCCACCGACCTGGACGCCGTGCTCGCCGACGACAGCGTCGACATCTACTTCGACGCCCAGGTCACCGCCGCCCGCGAGGACGCCCTCAAGAAGGCCATCGCGGCGGGCAAGCACATCTACACCGAGAAGCCGACCGCCACCGGCCTCGACGGCGCCCTCGAACTGGCCCGGCTCGCCCAGGCCGCGGGCATCAAGCACGGCGTCGTCCAGGACAAGATCTTCCTGCCGGGGCTGCTGAAGCTGAAGCGGCTCATCGACGGCGGCTTCTTCGGGAAGATCCTCTCCATCCGCGGCGAGTTCGGCTACTGGGTCTTCGAGGGCGACTGGCAGAGCGCCCAGCGCCCCTCCTGGAACTACCGCGCCGAGGACGGCGGCGGCATCGTCGTCGACATGTTCCCGCACTGGGAGTACGTCCTGCACGAGCTGTTCGGCCCCGTCCGCACGGTCCAGGCCCAGGCCACCACCCACATCCCGAACCGCTGGGACGAGCAGGGCAAGCCGTACGACGCCACCGCCGACGACGCCGCGTACGGCATCTTCCAGCTCGAAGGCGGCGCCATCGCCCAGATCAACTCCTCCTGGGCGGTCCGCGTCAACCGCGACGAGCTGGTCGAGTTCCAGGTCGACGGCACCGAGGGCTCCGCCGTCGCGGGCCTGCGCAACTGCCGCGTCCAGCACCGCTCGGCCACCCCCAAGCCGGTCTGGAACCCCGACCTCCCGGCCACCGAGTCCTTCCGCGACCAGTGGCAGGAGATCCCGGACAACGACGCGTTCGACAACGGCTTCAAGGCCCAGTGGGAGCTGTTCCTGCGCCACGTCGCCCTCGACGAGCCCTGGCGCTGGGACCTGCTGGCCGGCGCCCGCGGCGTCCAGCTCGCCGAGCTGGGCCTCGCCTCGTCGGCCGAGGGCCGCCGCCTCGACGTCCCGGAGCTGAACCTGTGACCCTCCACCTCCCCGGGCCGGGCGGCGCGACCCGCCCCTACGAGCCCCGCACCGAGCCGCTCTCCCTGACCACGGGAGCCCCGCTGACCTCCCGCGTCGTGTTCTCGGCCGCCCATGTGGTCGCCGACCCGTACGCCGACGTCAGCCCCGACAGCCCCGCCGCCGTCGACTGGGACGCCACCCTCGCCTTCCGCCGCCACCTGTGGTCCCACGGGCTCGGTGTCGCCGAGGCCATGGACACCGCGCAGCGCGGCATGGGGCTGGACTGGGCGGGCGCCGCCGAGCTGATCCGCCGTTCGGCGGCCGAGGCCAAGGCCGTCGGCGGCCGCATCGCGTGCGGCGTCGGCACCGACCAGCTGGCCCCCGGCGACCGTACGACGGCCGAGGTGCGGACCGCGTACGAGGAACAGCTCGCCGTCGTCGAGGAGTCCGGCGCCCAGGCGATCCTGATGGCCTCCCGCGCCCTGTGCGCCGCCGCCAAGACCCCGGACGACTACCTCGACGTCTACGGCCATCTGCTGCGCCAGGCGCGCGAGCCGGTCATCCTGCACTGGCTGGGCCCCATGTTCGACCCGGCGCTGGAGGGCTACTGGGGCAGCTCCGACCTGGACGCCGCCACCGACACGTTCCTCGACGTGATCGCCGCCCACCCCGACAAGGTCGACGGCATCAAGGTCTCCCTGCTCGACGCCCAGCGCGAGATCGACCTGCGCCGCCGCCTCCCGGACGGGGTGCGCTGCTACACCGGCGACGACTTCAACTACCCCGAGCTGATCGCGGGCGACGACCGCGGCTTCAGCCACGCCCTGCTCGGCATTTTCGACCCGCTGGGCCCGCTCGCCGCCGAGGCCGTACGCCGCCTCGACACCGGCGATACGGAGGCGTTCCGCGCCCTGCTCGACCCCACGGTGGAACTCTCCCGCCACCTCTTCCAGACCCCGACCCGCTACTACAAGACGGGCGTGGTCTTCCTGGCCTGGCTGGCGGGCCACCAGTCGCACTTCACGATGGTGGGCGGCCTCCAGTCGGCCCGTTCGCTGCCGCACCTGGCGCGGGCGTACGAACTGGCCGACGGGCTGGGCCTGTTCCCGGACCCGGCGCTGGCGGAGTCCCGTATGAAGCACCTGCTGTCCGTCCATGGAGTGGCCCAGTGAATGCAGTACCGCGTCTCAGCCTCAACCAGGAGACCATCAAGCAGTGGTCGCTGCCGGAGCTGGCGGAGGGCTGCGTCAAGGCGGGCGTCACGGGCGTCGGCCTGTGGCGCGAACCGGTCCAGAAGTACGGCGTGGAGGCCGCCGCCCGGCTCATCCGGGACGCGGGGCTGACCGTCACGTCGCTGTGCCGCGGCGGCTTCTTCACCGCGACCGACCCCGGCGAACGCGCCGCCGCCCTCGCCGACAACCGCGCCGCCATCGACGAGGCCGCCACCCTCGGCACCGACACCCTGGTCCTGGTCTCCGGCGGCCTCCCGTCCGGCAGCCGCGACCTGTTCGCCGCCCGCGAGCGCATCGCCGACGCGCTGGGCGAGCTGGGCCCGTACGCCGCCGAGCGCGGCGTCCGCCTGGCCATCGAGCCCCTGCACCCGATGTACGCCTCCGACCGCTGTGTCGTCTCGACCCTCGCCCAGGCCCTCGACCTGGCGGAACGCTTCCCGGCCGACCAGGTCGGCGTCGTCGTGGACACCTACCACCTGTGGTGGGACGACACCGTGGCCGCCCAGATCGCCCGCGCGGGCGCCGGGGGCCGTATCGCCGCGTTCCAGCTCGCCGACTGGATCACGCCGCTGCCGGAGGGCGTACTGCTGGGCCGGGGCCAACTCGGGGACGGCGCGGTCGACTTCCGCTGGTTCCGCGAACAGGTCGACGCGACCGGCTTCGACGGCCCCATCGAGGTCGAGATCTTCAACCCGGACCTCTGGGCCCGCGACGGCGCCGAGGTCCTGGCCGAGGTGGCCGACCGCTACCGGGCGCTGGTGCTGTAACCGGGCCCGGGTAGGGTGCGGCCATGAACTCGGGGGAGCGCGGAATCACCCAGCCACGGCTGCGGGTGCGTGACGTCCTGCTGCGCGGTGCGCTGTACGGACTGGCATCGATCGTCGTCCTGCTGATCGCCATGTGGCGCGTCGGCGACCACAACGACCGGGAGGAATCCCTCGCGGTCGTCGGCGGCATCGCGCTCGTCTTCGGCGGGGTATTCGTCGTGTTCGGCGCGTTCCTCTGGGCGTGCTGTCGCGGCGACATCCGCCGGTGGCGCGACTTTCGCTCGCTCACCAGCCAGTACGAGGGCGCCACCATCATGGCCCCGACCATGGTCCGCTGCGGCGTCACGGCCCTGGTCCTGGCGCCCGCCGCGATGGGGCTGTACGGCTTGGTCGACGAGGCGGCGATCGGGAGCTGGCTCTACGGCTCCTGACGCCCGTTCGCCTTGTCCTCCTCCGGCGGCACCGCGTATCCGGGCACCGAAGGCCACCGCACGGTCAGCACCACCGACTCCTCCTCCGCGATCCAGGAGTGGTCGACTCCGTGCCCCCACACCACGTAGTCACCCTGCTGCTCCAGCAGGACGCTGCGGCCGGGCAGCTCCACGCGGAAGCGGCCGCTGATGAGCACCAGCAGCGCCGTCCGCTCCTCGCCCCGCACCCACTGCGCCCGCTCGTCCCCGGGCGGGTGGACACCCCACTTGATCTCGACGTCTTCACTGTGGCGGGGGTCGTCGGCATCCTTGAAGTGCCCGAGGATCCAGCCCCGGTCCAGTGCCGCGTCCTTGCCCGCGTTGCCCACGTACACGCTGTCGCTCATGCTGTCGTTCACGTCTCCGGAAGCTAGCAGCCGGCCAGCGCAACCTTCCTCCGGGCATATCGGTCGAACGAGCGTCGGCGAGCCGCGGAGGCGTCATGGACAGGCGGAGAGCGCATGGGGCGGGCGCGGTGGTCCTCGCCGCCGTTTTATCGGTGGCGGGTTGCGGGGGAGCGGACGACCCCCCGCTCGTGATCGAGGGCGAACCACCGGCCACCCCGTACAGCGGCCCGCTGAGGGTCCCGTTCAAGGACGCCGACACCGACGACAGCGAGAGCCCGAAGGCCCTGCTGGCCGAGTCGGGCGCCGCCGGGAGGGCCCTGGAATGCGACGGGGACATCTACTCCGGCGGCCGCGGCGACCGGTGGAGCGAGGGCGACGGCGGTTCGAGCCCGGAGGGCGGCCTCAAGGCGTACTTCGACATCGAACAGCCCGACGTCCCGCAGGAGGGCTACCGCGTCGAGCGCACCGCGAGGGACCGGGTGCTCTACTCGCTCGATGTGCGCGGCAGGACCAAGGTCGCCGTGATCGTCGCCAAGGACCAGCCGCACCGCCCCGGCTGGGGCCCGGAGGCCAGCGCCTCCTGCGACCCGGCGGAGCTGCCGCGGAGCTTCACCGACCGGCAGGAGTACGAGATCTGGACGGATGAGAACGGAGACCGCGTACCCGTCTCCCTCCTCAGCAGCTCCGAAGGCGCGGCCCACTGCGACTGGCAGAAGGCGCACTTCCTCGGCATGGGCCGGGGCTCGGCCCACAAGCTGTACGCACGCGACCCCGACGGCGTCCTGCCGCCCGTGATGCTCACCTCCCGCTACGACGGGGACGCGACCCTGCCGCCCGGCGCGAAGGACACCGGCTACCGCCTGGACGACTGGCGGCTGTGGCTGGCGGCCGACGGATCGAAGGCGTACGTCCGGACGCCACGGGGCGTCGAGGCGTGGCCGAGGGTCAAGCGGGGGATGGGCTGCGACTGACCCCACCGCTCAACTCCGTTGTGGGGACCGCGGAGTGTGGCTAGGGTCTTCGCGGCGCGAGAGACGCGTGCTCATCGGTGACGAGGGAGCTTGATGAATATGGGTGCCGGTAGCCCTCATCAGCATGTCCTCGTCCGGCCCGCGCACGGCCGGGTCCTCCGAACGACCAGGAGCGCCACGTGTCCTCTCCCGCCCCACCGACTCATCCCGACCTGACCACCGACCGCCTCGTTCTGCGGTCATGGACGCCCGCCGACGTCACCGCCGTGCAGGACGGCGCCCGGGCGTCGCACTGGGCCGACGACTTCCCCGCCGAGGGCGACCGGGTCATCGCCGGGCTCTTCGCCGAGCACCCCGCCTGGCTGGGCCCGTACGGCCACCGGCTGATCACCGAGCGGGCCACAGGGCTGGTGATCGGCTCGATCGGTCTGTTCTGGCCGCCGAGCGACGGCGCCCTCGAAATCGGCTACGGCATCGTGCCCTCCCGCCGCGGCCGCGGCTACGCCCCGGAGGCCACCCGCGCCCTCACCACCTTCGCGCTCGGCGCGCCGGGCGTCAACGCGGTGCACGCCACCGTGGAGCTGTCGAACCCGCCCTCCATCAGGGTGCTGGAGAAGTCCGGTTTCCGGCGCCACAGCACTCCACCCGACCAGACCCGACCCGATCAGAACGTGGCCCGCTACCGGGCGCACTGACCGGCCTCAGCGCGGTTGGGAGGGGGAAGGACGCGACCGGGGCTCGCCCGGTGACGGGACGGGCTCCGGTGTGCGGGGGGTGGCGGCCGGGTCGCCCGCGGGCGGTGCCGGATGGTGACGGCGCTCGGGAGAGCCGGAGTCGGAGCCGGACGGCAGGAGGAAGGTGATGGCGGCCGCGGCCGCCGCCGCGGTCACCGCTACGGCCGACACGACGCGGCGTATCCGCCGGGTCCCCCAGGCCCGGCCCGTGGGGGGACGGGCCGGGGACAGATCATGGGCGCTGATGAGCCGCGCACGGGCGTCGAACGCGGCCCGCAGCCGTTCCTCGATCGGCGAGCGAGTACTCATCGGTCCACCTCCAGCAGCTTCTCCAGGGTGGCGAGCGCACGGCTCGCGGTCGACTTCACCGTGCCACGGGACACGCCGAGGGTCTCGGCTATCTGCGCTTCGGTCAGATCGGACCAGTAGCGCAGCACCAGCACCTCACGCTGGCGCGCGGTGAGTTGCCCGAGCGCGTCGAGGACCTGCCGGTGTTCCTCGGCGAGCAGCAGCGGCTCGTCCACCGGCGCCCCGGGCCCCTGGTACGGCGGGGTGTACGCCCGGGCCGTACGCCGTCGGCGCAGCACCGAGCGGGCGGCGTTGACCACCGCGGTGTGCAGATAGGCGTGCGCGTCCTGGAGGTCGTCCAGCCGTGCGCCGTGTCTGCGGCAGACGGCGGCGAACGCGTCCTGGACGACATCCTCGGCGGTGTGCAGATCGTCCACCAGGAAGATCGCCAGCCGGATCATGTCGAGCCGCCGGGCCCGGTAGAGGTCGGCCAGCGTGGGCGGCGGCTCCTCGTCGTCCTGACCGTCCACCGGCCGCAGCAGCCGGAGGCGTACCCCTGGTGCCGGGAAAAAAAAATAGGGCACGGCGAAGCAGCCGGGCCCACCAGGGCGGGACAAGAGTGAGCTGCATCGTCCTCGTTCACCTAAAACGGTGCGGCAGGGCCGACTCCGGATCCGGCCCTGCGCCTCCGTTGCTGACGGACTGCCCCGGCTGACGGTCAGCGGTCGGCCGGGACCGGCTTCGGCTGGGTCGAGGCCGGGACGGAGGGCACGGGCTCGGGCTCGGCGGGGTCCGAGGGGACGGACGGGACGGGCTCGGGCTCGGTGGAGGCCGGGACGGAGGGCACCGGCTCGGGCTCGTTCGCCTCCGGGCCGTCCGGGACCGGCTTGGGCTCGTGCGCCTCCGGGGCCCAGTCCACGCCTTGGGCTCCGCCGGTCGTGAGTGGTCGGCGGTGACCGCCTGGGCGGCCATGCCGCCGCCCACGATCAGGGCGATACCGGCGGCCGACCCCAGAACCCAGGTGCGCACGGGGCGGTTCAGCTTCTTGGCGCGGATGTGCCGCATAGGTCAACGACTCCAGGAAGGTCGGAAAACGCTGATGGGTCAGGCGGCGCCGGGAATCGGAAGACCGTTCCCGGAATCCGCCTTCACACCACCAGACGTGCGGCCCCACCCCAGGTTGTCGCGGCACCCGGAAATTCTTGGACCAACCCCGTGGGCGCGGGCCGCGTCTGTCACACCGCAGGGGCCGCTCAAGGCTCCGCGACGACCGGGAGGTCCACGGATGAGACAGCGAACGGCACGCACCGGCTTATGCGCCCTGGCAGTGAGCCTGGCCGTGGGCGCGGCAACCCTCACGCCCGCGCACGCGGCCACGCCCGCGCACCCCGCCACGGCCGCCACGAAGGACGGCCACGAGGCGACGCGGGACGCGCTGCGGCGGTGGGTGGAGGAGGGCGGGATGCCCGGGGTGGCGGCCATGGTGCGGGACGGCAGGGAGACATGGTTCGGGTCGGCGGGGTACGCGGACACCGACACCGGTCGGAAACGGTCACCCGAGGACCACTTCCGGGCGGCGAGCATCACCAAGATGTTCATCGCGACCGTCCTCCTCCAACTGGAGGCGGAGGGACGGCTGAGCCTGGACGACTCGGTCGAGACCTGGCTACCGGGGGTGGTGCGGGGCAACGGCACCGACGGCGCCGAGATAACCCTGCGGAGCCTGCTCAACCACACCAGCGGCCTCTACAACTACACCGAGGACCCGGACTTCCAGGTCAACGCCTCCGGCAGCGGCTTCCCCGAGCACCGCTACGACACCTACGCGCCCGAGGACCTGGTGGCCGTCGCGATGAAGCACACGCACTCCGCACCGGGCGGGGAGCCGTCGTACTCGAACACCAACTACGTCCTCGCGGGCATGGTCATCGAGAAGGTGACGGGACACTCCTACGCCCAGGAGGCCAAGCGGCGGATCATCAAGCCGCTGAAGCTGCGCGAGACGTTCTTCCCCGGCACCGGGCCGAAGGTGCCGAAGCCGCACCCCGTCGCGTACTCCACGCTGCACGACGACTCCCCCGACGCCCCGGTCCACGACGCCACCGAGCAGAACATGAGCTGGCTGGGCGCGGCGGGCGAGCTGATCTCCACCGCCGGGGACCTCAACCGCTTCGACCGCGCCCTGATGCGCGGCCGGTTGCTGCCCCGCCCCCAGCTGGGCGAGATGCTGAACACGGTGCCCTCGGACGGGGGGATCAGGTACGGGCTCGGGGTCGAAGTGGCCAAGCTGTCCTGCGGTGTGACCGTGGTGGGCAAGACCGGCCGCACCAATGGCTCGCTGTCGGCGGTGGTGGGCACGGAGGACGGCACGCACCAGCTGGTGTTCAACGCCAACGGCGACTGGCTCCCGGACTCCTCCCGCTACTTCGACGTGATCGAGGCGGAGTTCTGCGGCCGCGCGGTCACAGATCGATAACTTCGGAAAATCGTGCAACCCTTCCCCGCCCCGGTAGGTCGTACCTGGCATCGGGCTTCCTGGGAGGGGATCTGGGGGGATTCAGAGGGAGCCCTGTGGAGGGGGAAACGAGGGGCCTGGTCGACGGACCAGGCCCCTCGAAACGTGTCCGCGCCCCGTCTCAGCGCAGCTCGCGGCTCACCGGGCGGTCGTGCCGCAGCTCGCCGAAGAGCTTCTTCGCCCGGGCGGTGTTCCACCGGACCGCGTCGCCCTTCGAGGTCCGGAAGTCCGTGCTGGAGACAGGGACGTTGACCCGCTGCCCGTCACCGGCCGTCACGCCCTTCATCGCCCGGAACAGTGACAGGAGATCGGGCATCTCCATGCCTTTGTCGACAATGAGCGTGTCCAGCCCCGCGCGCATCGTCGGATACATCGTGAACGGGTCGAGGGCGACGCCGGGTGTGGCGGCCTTGTGGGCGAGCGCGGCGAGGAATTTCTGTTGATTCTTTGACCGTCCGAGGTCGCCCTCGGCCTCTTGATGGCGCTGCCGGACGAATGCGAGTGCCTTGGAGCCGTCGAGGTTGTGACAGCCCTTCGTGAGATTCAGGCCCGATTTCTCGTCCCGTACATTCTTGTTCACGCACATGTTCACGCCGCCGACCGCGTTCACCAGGCCCACGAATCCCGCGAATCCTATTTCCGCGTAGTGGTTGATGCGCAGGCCCGTGTTGTGCTCAATGGTGCGGATGAGCAAATCGGGGCCGCCGAGGGAGTACGCCGCGTTCAGCTTGTTCCGGTCCGCGCGGTAGTGCTTGCCGGTCTCGGGGCGGATGAACGAGGGAATCGTCACCCAGGAGTCACGCGGGAGGCTCATCAGCGTGCTGCCGTGGGCACCGGTGTGGAGCACCATCATCGAGTCGGTGCGGCCGCCGTCGGCGGAGCCGGTGTGCAGCTGCTTCTTGGCCGCGCCGGACAGCCCGTTGCGGCTGTCGGAGCCCACGATCAGGTAGTTGGTGCCCTTGCCGAGCGGCGGGCGGTCCGCGGCGGCCTTGCCGAGGTCGACCTTGCGGTCGAGCGTGCTGTCGGCCCAGACGTAGGTACCGGCGGAGACCAGGAGCGGTACGGAGACCAGGAGGGCCACCGCCCGTGTTATCCGGCGGCGGCGACTGGCCGGTTGCTTGGGCGGTCTCCGTCTGAGGGTCGGGCCGCCGCCGGAGCCCGCACCGCCCGAGCCCGCCGCCCCGCCCCCGCGCTGGGACGGGATCCCTGGCCGCCCCACGGTGGCCGGGGCGGAGAGGGAGATCACAGTGGCGGCCGGGGGCGGGGGCGCCTGTTGTGCGTACTCGCCGTAGCCCCACGCCTCGCCCGTGAGGACGTGCGGCGTGTCCGTTCCGCGGCCGTAGCCGCCGTAGCCGCCGTAGACGCCGTAACTGCCGTAGCCGTCGTAGGCGCCGTTTCCGCCGCTGTACTGGTTCCTGTCGGTCCGCCCGTCCGCCCACTCGTTCATGGCGCGCCAGTCTGCATGTTCACCAGTCCTACATCAAATAGACGACAGTTCTTCATGATCGTGAGACCGGAGTTGCTGGGCGGCGGTGCCCGAACGGTGCATGCGGTGCCACGTCAGCCGGGCGCCGAGCAACGCGGCGACCACGGACTGGATGACCACCAGGTACATCAGCTGCCGGTAGACGAAGAGCTGGAACGGCATCGCCCACAGCGACCGCATCCGTTCACCGTCCAGCCGCAGGGCGTATCCGGCGCATATGAGCTGGACGGCGAGGAACGCGCACCAGATCCCGGCCGACTGCACGGGGCTGAGGAAGAGCGCGCCGTACAGGGCGAACAGATCGACGATCGGCGCGATCAACGGCAGCAGCACCTGGAAGAGGACCAGGTACGACAGCCCCCGGCGCCCGAAGCGCCCGGCCGGGCCCAGTTCGACGGCGGCCCTCCGGTGCTTCCACATGGACTGGAGCGTGCCGAAGCACCAGCGGTAGCGCTGCCGCCACAGCTGGCGCAGCGAGGTGGGGACCTCGGTCCAGGCGACGGCCGTCTCCTCGTACACGACCCGCCAGCCGGCCCGCCACAGCGACATCGTGAGGTCGGTGTCCTCGGCGAGGGTGTCCTCGCTGACCCCGCCGACGCCCATCAGCGCGTCCCGCCGGAAGGCGCCGATGGCGCCGGGCACGGTGGGCATGCACTCCAGCACCTCGAACATCCGGCGGTCGAGGTTGAACCCGAAGACGTACTCCAGGTGCTGCCACCGGCCCAGCAGGCTGCGCCGGTTGCCGACCTTGGTGTTCCCGCTCACCGCGCCGATCGCCGGGTGGGCGAGCGGCTGGATGAGCTGGTGGACGGCATCGGCCTCGAAGACGGTGTCGGCGTCGACCATGACCACGATGTCGTGCGCCGCGTGCGCGAGACCGGTGTTGAGGGCGGTCGCCTTGCCGGAGTTGATCTGCCGGATCACCGAGATCCGGGGGTCGTCGATCCAGGTGGCGAGGTCCGCCGTCCGGTCCGTCGATCCGTCGTCGACCACGATGATCTGGAGATGCGGATGGGTGGAGGCCAGCAGCGAACGGACGGTGGCCTCGATGCCCGCCTCCTCGTTGTACGCGGGGACGATCACTGTCACCGGGTCGTTGACCTCGCGCAGCCAGGGGGAGCCGGGGCGGAAGCGGGTCAGCCGCCGGACATGGGCGCGGGCGAAGAAGACGAGCGTGACCAGCCGGAGCAGGCCCAGCGCACCGGCGATCGCGAGCACCCAGGCCATGGCGTTGGTGAACGTCCGCCCGATGGCACCGGCCCACAGCAGCGCATGGCCCTCCAGGCGCTCCCACAGGGACGCCGGTGTGGACGCCGGGGTGTCGCCCGCCTTCGCTCCGACCCCGGCGGTCACGGTGGTGAACCGGTCGACCCGCCGGTCGCCGAGCAGCTTCTGCGCCTCCTGGTACGCCGTCTCGTTCTGGCTGAACTGCCGGACCACGCCCTGCGACGGTTTGCGGTACCACTTGTCGGCGGTGACCAGGGTGTATCCGTCCGCGGCGACACGCTGCGCCGCCTTCCACTCGCCGCCGCACAGGGTGTCCATCGCGGTCGTCTGGGGCATCCGGAGCAGCCCGGTGCGGACGCCCGAGGAGCCCGCCAGCGCCGACTGCGTGAGCGACAGCTCGAGACCGGTGCGCGCGGATGACGAGGTGCCCAGGTCGGCGCCGGTGTAGGTGTTCGACCCGATCTCATGGCCCGCGGCGCGGATCTTCCGCACCAGGTCCGGGTGCTCGGCCGCCTTGGCGCCGTAGAGGAAGAAGGTGGCGTGCGCGTGGTGCTTGCGCAGCAGGTCGAGCAGGCGCGGCGTCCATACGGGGTCGGGGCCGCCGTCGAACGTGAGCGCCACGGTGCGTGCGGGCATCGAGGCCGACGACACCTTGCCGTCCTTGATGCGCAGGACCGGGCCGCCCTTGTCCACGGCCCTGGGCACGGGGGTGGTGCAGGGGCGCCGCGTCTTCGCGGTGTCGATCTCGTTGTCGGTCCACCCCTGGAACATCAGCATGGCGAACATCACAGGGAGGACGATGATCAAAAACAGCCAGTGCCCGCGCGGATCACGGGCCGCGGCATGCCGCCGTCTGGTCTTGCGGCTCATCCGCCGACGCCCGGAGCCACCCGGCGGAGCACGCGGACGACCCGTCTTCGGCCCGGCGCGGGGCCGGGCGCGGTGATCACCACCAGGGCGCGGCGAGATGTGGCTATGAGACGGATTTTTTGTCGCTTGCGGTTCCGGCTGGCCTTACACATGTGGAGGGAGTGTAGCGATCAGTCATTTCGGCGCGACCCCCAGATTTCTTACCGACCAGTTGGCCCGCGTGACATAGAACTCACTTATGGCGGAAGGGCGGCGGCGCCGCCGAGGGCGGTTGACAGGCCGCGGTATTCGATGATCGAATCGCCAGCCCCGTCAACCGCGAGCCGGATTATGGGAATTCACGTCACCGTTGAATGTATTTCGCCGGTGCCGTGCCGGATGAATGCCGACGCCGCACCAGCGGTTGAATTCAGAACGGCACGCCGCAGCGCAGCAGCACGTTCGCGTAAGGCCGCGCCTCGCCGGTCCGCACGACCAACTTCGCCGTGGCGGTACGGGACTTCAGCTCCTCGTGCGAGACGAGATCCAGCGCGGGGTACGGGAAGTAGGCGTCGAGCAGGGCCATCGCCGCCGGGTTGTACTCGCTCACCTCCTGCGCCGCTACGGCCCCCTCGGTCACCAGCTCGTCCAGCAGCCCGGTCAGCACCTCCTCGAAGGACGGCACCCCCGCCCTGAAGGCGAGGTCGACGACGAGCGGGCCGGAGGACGGTATCGGCAGGCCCGCGTCGCACACCATCACCGTGTCGGTGTGGCCCAGCAGCGCCAGACCCGCGCTCAGGTGACGGTTGAGGATCCCCCCACGCTTCACAGGGCGGCCACCTCGTCGGCGGTCGGGAACGACACCTGCGCCCCGGCCCGCGTCACCGCGGCCGCGCCGACGCGCACGGCGTACCGGACCGCGGTCTCCAGGTCGTCGCCGACGCCCAGGCGCCAGGCGAGCGCACCGGTGAAGGCGTCACCGGCGCCCGTGGTGTCCACGGCCTCGACCGGCAGGCTGGGGATCCGCACCGTACGGTCGCGGTCGGCGACGAGCGCGCCCGCACCGCCCAGGGTGACCACCACCGAGCGCGGGCCGCGCGCCAGCAGCGCCGCCGCCCACGCCTCGGGGTCGGTGGCGTCCCCGTCCGGATCGTCGCCCAGCAGATACCGCGCCTCGTGCTCGTTGACGACGAGGGGATCGCACGCGGCCAGCACATCGGCGGGCAGGGGCGCGGGCGGCGAGGGGTTGAGCACCACACGCGGCCCGGACCGGTCGCCGAAGCCCGCCTCCGCGGTGCGCACCACCTCGGCGACCGTCTCCAGCGGGATCTCCAGCTGGAGCGAGACGACGCGGGCTGCGGCCAGCAGGCTCCCGGCGTCGCGTACGTCCGAGGGGGTGAGCCGGGAGTTGGCGCCGGGGGAGACCACGATGCTGTTGTCGCCCGAGGGGTCCACCGTGATCAGCGCGACCCCGGTGGGCGCGCCGCCGACCAGGACGCCGACGGTGTCGACCCCGGCGGCCCGCTGCGAGTCCAGCAGCAGGCGGCCGTGGTCGTCGTCGCCGACCCGGGCCAGCAGGGCCGTACGGGCTCCGAGGCGCCCGGCGGCGACGGCCTGGTTGGCGCCCTTGCCGCCGGGGTGGACGGCCAGGTCGGAGCCGAGGACGGTCTCCCCGGCCCCGGGGCGGCGGTCGACGCCGACCACCAGATCGGCGTTGGCCGATCCCACGACCAGCAGGTCGTAGTCGTGCATGCGGTATGTCCTTTCAGGCGGGCGATTTTGTCAGCCGTCACATGTCAGTCGTCAGCTGATAGGTGTCAGCCGTCACATGTCACCTGTCAGCCGATACCTGTCAGCTATCACGTGTCAGCCGACACCTGTCAGCCGTTCCGTGTCGGCGGCGGGATCACTTCGCCGCGACGACCTTCACCGGGACCTTGACCGACCCGGCGATCTTCTGACCCTTCGCGGCCTTGATCGCGTTCCGTACGACCAGTCGGCCCAGCTCCTCGGGCTGCTGGGCGACGGTCGCGGTCAGCGTGCCGTTCTTCACCGCCTTGAGGCAGTCCGGTTCGCCGTCGAAGCCGACGACCTTGACGGACTTGCCCGCCTTGGAGCCCAGCGCCTTGATCGCGCCGAGCGCCATCTCGTCGTTCTCGGCGAAGACGCCGTCGACACCGGAGTGGGCCTGGAGCAGGTTGGTGGTCACGTCCAGGGCCTTGGTGCGGTCGAAGTCCGCGGGCTGCTTGCCGACGACCTCGATGCCCGGGTACGCCTTCAGCCCCTCCGCGAAGCCCTGGCCGCGCTCGCGCGAGGCCGACGTACCGGCGACGCCCTGGAGGACCAGGATCTTGCCCTTGCCGCCCAGCCGCTCGGCCAGCGTCTTGGCGGCGAGCTTGCCGCCCGCGATGTTGTCGGAGGCCACCAGGGACTCGATGTCCGCCTTGTTGACCGTGCGGTCGGCGGCGAGCACCGGGATACCGGCCTTGTTGGCGGTCTTCACGGACGGGCTCGCCGCGTCGGAGTCGACCGGGTTGATGATGATCGACTTCATGTTCTGGCTGGTGAAGTTCTGTATCTGATTGGCCTGCTGGGAGGCGTCGTTCTGGGCGTCGGTGACGGTGAGGCTGATCCCCGCGCGCTTGGCCTCGGCCTGCGCGCCCGCCTTGAGCTGCACGAAGAAGGGGTTGTTGAGGGTCGAGAGCGACAGCCCCACCTTGGGCTTCGAGCCGCCGTCCGAACCGGAGTGCCACAGCGACGAGCCGAAGGCGAACGCGGCGACGACCACGGCGGCCACCGCGAACTTCCCGGCGTTCATGGCCGCCTTGCGGCCGCCACCGGACGGCCCGCCCGCCGACGCGCCCGGTGCCGCGGGCCGGGCCCCGGCGCGCCGGCGCACCGTGTCGAGCAGCACCGCGAGCGCGATGACGACACCGATGACGACCTGCTGCCAGAAGGCGGAGACCTCCAGCAGGTTGAGCCCGTTGCGCAGCACGGCCAGGATCAGCGCGCCGATGAGCGTGCCGGACGCCTTGCCGACACCGCCGGACAGACTCGCGCCGCCGATGACGACCGCGGCGATCGCGTCCAGTTCGTAGCCGACCGCCGCCTGCGGCTGCGCGGAGGAGAGCCGGGAGGCGAGCACGATGCCCGCGATCGCGGCGAAGCCGCCGGACAGGGCGTAGATGACCAGCTTCTGACGGCCCACCCGGATACCGGAGAGCCGGGCCGCCTCCTCGTTGCCGCCGATCGCGTACATCGCGCGGCCCGCGTACGTACGGCCCAGCAGGCCGGAGGTGATCAGGCCCATCGCGACCATCACGAGCACCGGGACCGGCAGCCAGCCGCCGAGCGTGTCACCGAGGCCGGAGACCGAGTCGGGGACGGAGATCGGGCTGCCCTGCGAGATGACCAGGGCGAGGCCCCGGCCGACCGAGAGCATCGCGAGCGTGGCGATGAACGGCGGCAGCTTCCCGAAGGACACCAGCGCCCCGCTGACCAGGCCGCACGCGACGCCCGTGGCGACGGCGAGCAGCGCCGCCAGCCACACCGGCAGTCCCTGGGAGGTCGCCGACCAGGCGAGCACGGTGGCGGACAGCGCGGCGACCGAGCCGACCGACAGATCGATGCCGGCGGAGACGATGACGAAGGTGACGCCGAAGGCGAGGATCGCGGTGACCGCGGCCTGCACGCCGACGTTGAGGAGATTGTCGGTGGTGAGGAAGTCGCCGGACAGCAGCGACATGGCCACTACCAGCAGCACCAGGGCGCTCAGCGCGCCGTTGTCGAGCAGCACGCGGCGCAGTACGGCCGGGCCCCCGGGGTCCGTCGTGGACGCGAGCGTGTCAGTGGCCACGGGAGCCCTCCTTTTCGTTGACGCCGACTCCTTCGACGGCGCCGTCTGTGCTTCCTTCGACGCCCTTGACGTCCTTCACCGCCAGGGCCATGACGGCGTCCTGGGTCGCTTCCCGAGCGGTCAGCTGTCCGGCGATCCGGCCCTGGGCCATGACCAGGACGCGGTCGCTCATGCCCAGCACCTCGGGGAGGTCGCTGGAGATCATCAGGACGGCGTGGCCGGACGCGGTGAGTTCGTTGATGAGCTGGTAGATCTCGACCTTGGCGCCCACGTCGATGCCGCGGGTCGGCTCGTCGAGGATGAGCACCTTGCTGTCGGCGAGCAGCCACTTGCCGATGACGATCTTCTGCTGGTTGCCGCCGGAGAGCGTGCGCACCTGCTGGTCGAGCCCGGCCATCCGGACCGCCAGCTGCTCGGCGATGCGCTCCGCCGCCCGGCGCTGCCCGGCCCGGTCGACCAGCCCGGCGCGGGTGGCGCCGCGCAGCGTGACCAGGCCCAGGTTCTCCTGCACGGACGCGTCCAGGACCAGCCCCTGGCCCTTGCGGTCCTCCGGTACGAGGCCGATCCCGGCGTCCATCGCGGCGACCACGTCATGGCGGGGCAGCGGCACGCCCGCGACCTCGACGGTGCCGGTGTCGTACGGATCGGCGCCGAAGAGGGCCCGTACGACCTCGGTACGGCCCGCCCCGACGAGCCCGGCGAGGCCGACCACCTCCCCGGCGTGCACATCGAAGTCGACGTCCTGGAAGCTGCCGCCGCGGCCGAGCCCCCGGACCTTCAGCAACGGCTCGCCGTCGCTCCCACCGTCGTCTCCGGACGCGGGGCGCTCCCTCGGGTACTGCTGCTCGATGGACCGCCCGACCATCAGCCGCACCAGTTCGTCCTGATCGGTGGCGGCCGGGACCTGGGTGACGCTGCGGCCGTCGCGCAGGACGGTCACGCGGTCGCCCAGGGCGGCGATCTCCTCCAGGTGGTGGGTGATGAAGACGACGCCCACCCCGTCCGCGCGCAGCGCCCGGACGATCCGGAAGAGCTTGTCGACCTCCTCCGTGGTGAGCACGGCGGTCGGCTCGTCCATGATCAGGACGCGGGCGTTCAGGCTGAGCGCCTTGGCGATCTCGACCATCTGGAGCCGGGCGATCCCCAGGTCGCGGATGCGGGTCCGGGGGGAGACGTCCACGCCGACGCGGGCGAGGAGTTCGGCTGCCTGCTCGTCCATCTTCGTGCGGTTGACGATGCCGAAGCGGCGCGGCTGGCGGCCCAGGAAGATGTTCTCGGCGACGCTGAGGTCGGGGACGAGGTTGAACTCCTGGTAGATGGTGGCGATGCCCAGCCGCTCGGCGTCCTGCGCCCCCTGGATACGGACCGGGCTGCCGTCGACCAGGACGCGTCCCCCGTCGGGGCGGTGCGCCCCGGACAGCATCTTGATCAGCGTGCTCTTGCCCGCGCCGTTCTCGCCGAGGAGGACGTGCACCTCGCCGCGGCGGAGGTCGAAGTCGACGCCGTCCAGCGCGACCACGCCCGGGAACGTCTTCCGGACCCCCTCCATCCGCAGGATCTCCGCCCCGTCGTCCGCGGGCGCGGGCCGGTCCGCGGGTGCGGGCGGCGCCGGTTCCGGCTCGGGGCTGGGCGTCGTGGTCATGGCGTGCTCCCTTCGGGCTCGCCGCAGGAGCGGCGGGGGACCAGGCGGGCGGACAGGGTCACCGATGCGGCGGGCCGCCCCTCGATGCGGTCGATCAGCGCGCCGACGGCGGCGTGGCCGAGGTCTCCGGTGGGCTGGGCGATGGCGGTGATCGGCGGATCGGTGTGGACGAACCACGGGATGTCGTCGAACGCGGCGAGTGCCACGTCGTCGGGCACCCGCAGCCCGCGGGAGCGGATCTCGTCCATCGCGCCGAGCGCCATCAGATTGTCGGCGGCGAAGATCGCTTCCGGGGGGTGGGGCAGATCGAGGAAGCGGGCGGTCACCCGCCGCCCGCTGTCGGCCTGGAAGTCGCCCTGGCCGATGTGATCGGCGGGCAGGGCGAGGCCGAACTCGCGCAGGGCGGAGCGGAAGGCGTCCACCCGTTCGCGTCCGGTGGTGGTGGCGGCCGGGCCCGCGATGATGGCGAGCCGGCGGTGGCCGAGGGCGTGCAGATGGGCCACCAGATCGCGGACCGCGGCGCCGCCGTCGGTGCGGACGACGGGCACCTCGTCCAGCCCCTCGCCCTCGATCCAGCGGTCGACGAAGACCATGGGCGTCCCGGTGCGGGCGGCGTCCAGCATCAGCGGGGAACCGCCGTCGGTGGGGCTGACCAGCAGGCCGTCGATGCGGCGGTCCACCAGGGTGCGGACGTGGTGGTCCTGGAGGTCGGGCCGCTCGTCGGCGTTGCCGATGACCACGCTGTAGCCCCGGTCCCGGGCCGCGTCCTCGACCGAGCGGGCCAGCTCGGTGAAGAACGGGTTCAGCACATCGCTGATGACCAGCCCGAGGGCGCGGGTCTGATGGGTACGCAGCGAGCGGGCGACGGCGTTGGGCCGGTAGCCGAGGTCGGCGACGGCGGCGAGCACCTTGTCCCGGGTGTCCGTACGGACGGCCGGGTGGTCGTTGAGCACCCGGGAGACCGTCGCGACGGAGACCCCGGCGCGCTGCGCCACGTCCTTGATGGCCGGCATCGCCCCACCTCCTCGTGGAATCGATTACATCGATGACGCCGAGGGAGATTGGAATCGATTACACGAGGGCGGGGCAAGACGCCGGAACGGGCCGCAACCGGATTGTGATGATCCGCTCTGCCCCCCTGTCCCGGAGTGCCCGTCGCATGGTTATCCACAGGCCGCGCTTCGCCCCGGCCCGGTGTCCGCGCCCGGCGGTACGGTCGGTGCATGCTCAAACTCGCGGTGGTCGAAGGGGTTCTGGAGCGGATCACCTACGCCAATGAGGAGAACGGGTACACGGTCGCCCGGGTCGACACCGGTCGCGGCTCGGGTGATCTGCTGACCGTCGTCGGCTCGCTGCTGGGCGCGCAGCCGGGTGAGTCGCTGCGGATGGAGGGCCGCTGGGGTTCCCACCCGCAATACGGCAAACAGTTCACCGTCGAGAACTACCAGACCGTCCTGCCCGCCACCGTCCAGGGCATCCGGCGCTATCTCGGCTCGGGCCTCATCAAGGGCATCGGCCCGCGCATCGCCGACCGGATCACCGAGCACTTCGGCGTCGACACCCTCGATGTCATCGAGGAGCAGCCGAAGCGGCTGATCGAGGTCCCCGGCCTTGGCCCCAAGCGGACCAAGATGATCGCCGCGGCGTGGGAGGAGCAGAAGGCCATCAAGGAGGTGATGGTCTTCCTCCAGGGCGTCGGCGTCTCCACCTCCATCGCGGTGCGGATCTACAAGAAGTACGGTGACGCGTCGATCGCGATAGTGAAGAACGAGCCGTATCGGCTGGCCGCCGACGTCTGGGGCATCGGCTTCCTCACCGCCGACAAGATCGCCCAATCGGTCGGCATCCCCCACGACAGCCCCGACCGGGTCAAGGCCGGTTTGCAGTACGCGCTGTCCCAGTCCGCCGATCAGGGCCACTGCTATCTCCCCGAGGAGCAACTCATCGGCGATGCCGTGAAGTTGCTCCAGGTCGACACGGGCCTGGTCATCGACTGCCTGGGCGAGCTGGCCGCCGAGGACGAGGGCGTGGTGCGCGAGCCGGTGCCGGGCCCGGAGGGCGGCGAACCGGTCTCGGCGGTCTATCTGGTGCCCTTCCACCGCGCAGAGATCTCCCTCGCGGGGCAGGTGCGGCGGCTGCTGCGCACCGAGGAGGACCGGATGCCCGCCTTCCAGGGCGTGGACTGGGACGCGGCGCTGGGCTGGCTCGCCAAGCGCACCGGCGCCGATCTGGCCCCCGAGCAGAGCCAGGCGGTGCGGCTCGCGCTCACCGAGAAGGTCGCGGTGCTCACCGGAGGCCCCGGCTGCGGCAAGTCGTTCACCGTGCGGTCCGTGGTGGAGCTGGCCCGCGCCAAGAAGGCCAAGGTGGTGCTCGCGGCCCCCACCGGCCGGGCCGCCAAGCGGCTCGCCGAGCTGACCGGGGCCGAGGCGTCCACAGTGCACCGGCTGCTGGAGCTGAAGCCCGGCGGGGACGCGGCGTACGACAAGGACCGTCCGCTCGACGCCGACCTGGTGGTCGTCGACGAGGCCTCGATGCTCGATCTGCTGCTGGCCAACAAGCTGGTCAAGGCGGTCCCGCCGGGCGCCCATCTGCTGTTCGTGGGGGATGTGGACCAGCTGCCGAGCGTCGGCGCCGGGGAGGTGCTGCGCGATCTGCTGGCCGACGGCAGCCCGGTGCCCGCCGTCCGGCTGACCCGGATCTTCCGCCAGGCGCAGCAGTCCGGGGTGGTCACCAACGCCCACCGGATCAATTCCGGGACTCCGCCGATCACGCAGGGGCTGTCGGACTTCTTCCTCTTCGTGGAGGACGACACGGAGGAGGCCGGGCGGCTCACGGTGGATGTCGCGGCCCGTCGCGTGCCCGCGAAGTTCGGCCTCGACCCCCGTCGTGACGTGCAGGTCCTCGCCCCGATGCACCGAGGCCCGGCGGGCGCGGGCACGCTCAACGGACTGTTGCAGCAGGCCATCACCCCGGCCCGGCCGGACCTCCCGGAGCGGCGTTTCGGCGGCCGGGTCTTCCGTGTCGGCGACAAGGTGACGCAGATCCGCAACAATTATGAGAAAGGGGCCAACGGGGTCTTCAACGGCACGGTTGGAGTCGTCACCTCCCTCGACAGCGACGAGCAACGGCTGACCGTGCTGACGGACGAGGACGAGGAGGTGCCGTACGACTTCGACGAGCTGGATGAATTGGCTCACGCCTATGCGGTGACCATCCACCGCTCCCAGGGCAGTGAGTACCCGGCCGTCGTGATCCCGGTGACCACCGGGGCCTGGATGATGTTGCAGCGGAACCTGCTGTACACGGCGGTGACCCGGGCCAAGCGCCTTGTGGTGCTGGTCGGCTCGCGCCGCGCGCTCGGGCAGGCGGTGCGTACCGTCTCGGCGGGCAGACGCTGTACGGCGCTGGATCACCGGCTCGGCGGGACATAGGAGTCGAGCGTGTCAAGAGGGTTTCCGAACGGTGACGAACGGGGCAGGATGGCCGTGTAGGCGGCACTCAGTGCCGCCAAAAGGCCCTTCAAACGACCCCGAGTGCACACTCATCACCCGAGTAGGGGAAGGTGGGGGGAGTCAGGGCACCTCGAGGAAGAGAACCAGACGTCGGTGAGGGATGACGTGAGCGACGACAACTCTGTAGTACTGCGGTACGGAGACGACGAATACACCTACCCGGTGGTCGACAGCACCGTCGGCGACAAGGGCTTCGATATCGGCAAGCTGCGTGCCCAGACCGGTCTGGTGACCCTGGACTCCGGTTACGGCAATACCGCCGCGTACAAGTCCGGCGTCACCTACCTGGACGGTGAGCAGGGCATCCTGCGGTACCGCGGGTACCCCATCGAGCAGCTGGCGGAGCGCGCCTCCTTCGTGGAGGTGGCGTTCCTCCTGATCAACGGCGAGCTGCCGACGGTCGATGAACTCGCGGCGTTCCGTGAGGACATCACCCGGCACACGCTGCTCCATGAGGACGTCAAACGGTTCTACGACGGCTTCCCGCGTGACGCTCACCCGATGGCGATGCTGTCCTCCGTGGTCAGCGCGCTGTCGACGTTCTACCAGGACAGCCACAACCCGTTCGACGAGAAGCAGCGCAACCTCTCGACGATCCGGCTGATGGCGAAGCTGCCGACCATCGCGGCGTACGCGTACAAGAAGTCGGTCGGCCACCCGTTCGTCTACCCGCGCAACGACCTCGGTTATGTGGAGAACTTCCTCCGCATGACCTTCTCGGTCCCGGCGCAGGAGTACGACCTCGACCCGGTCGTGGTCAGCGCGCTCGACAAGCTGCTGATCCTGCACGCCGACCACGAGCAGAACTGTTCGACCTCCACGGTCCGGCTCGTCGGCTCCTCGCAGGCCAACATGTTCGCCTCCATCTCGGCGGGCATCAACGCCCTGTGGGGCCCGCTGCACGGCGGCGCCAACCAGTCGGTGCTGGAGATGCTCGAGGGCATCCAGGCGTCCGGCGGCGACGTCGACACCTTCATCCGCAAGGTGAAGAACAAGGAAGACGGCGTGAAGCTCATGGGCTTCGGGCACCGCGTCTACAAGAACTTCGACCCCCGGGCGAAGATCATCAAGTCGGCGGCGCACGATGTCCTCTCCGCGCTCGGCAAGTCCGATGAGCTGCTCGACATCGCGCTCAAGCTCGAGGAGCACGCGCTCGCCGACGACTACTTCGTGGAGCGCAAGCTCTACCCGAACGTGGACTTCTACACCGGTCTGATCTACCGGGCGATGGGCTTCCCGACCGAGATGTTCACCGTGCTGTTCGCGCTCGGCCGGCTGCCGGGCTGGATCGCCCAGTGGCACGAGATGATCAAGGAGCCGGGCTCCCGCATCGGCCGCCCGCGCCAGATCTACACGGGCGTCGTCGAGCGCGACTTCGTCCCGGTCGAGCAGCGCTAGCAAGCACTGCCAGGGCGGCGCCGAGATAAGCCAGAAGCGCCCCGCTGCCGATCCCCCCACGGGTCGGAGCGGGGCGCTTCCCTTGTCCCGGTTCGGATTCCCCCCACGGGATCCGGCCCGGGCGTTCAGAGGGCCGTACGGGCTCGTACGGACGCGATCTGCCGGGACGCGTACGTACGGGAGGGCCGCTCAAAGCTCCCCGAGTACGTCGCCCCGGCCACGCGTAGCAGGATGCGTCCCCCAAGACGTATCCTCACCGCCCCATTAGACTCGCGACCCCCCTCAATGGTTACGTTGGGTTGCCTGTGATCTGCGTCTCCAACCATATGGGGGCGTAAAAGGGCAAGAGCCTCGATTCAAATATCGAGGCACTTGTGTATGGGTGTTGTGCGGCTTATGGGGACTTGGTGGAGACCGTGGATGCCGTGAAGGTACGCAGTCGCAGACTGTTGCTCACGACGAACACGGAGGAGAACGCCATCGCGGCGCCCGCGATCATCGGGTTGAGCAGACCGGCCGCCGCGAGCGGCAGCGCGGCGACGTTGTAACCGAACGCCCAGAACAGATTGCCCTTGATCGTGGCGAGGGTCCGGCGGGCCAGCCGGATCGCGTCGGCGGCCACCCGCAGATCGCCCCGGACGAGGGTGAGGTCGCCCGCCTCGATCGCCGCGTCCGTTCCGGTGCCCATGGCGAGCCCGAGGTCGGCGGTGGCCAGGGCGGCGGCGTCGTTGACCCCGTCGCCGACCATGGCGACCGTGCGGCCCTCGTCCTGGAGCCGCTTCACCACGTCGACCTTGTCCTCCGGCAGGACGTCGGCGATGACCTCGTCGATGCCGACCTCGCGGGCGACCGTCTCGGCGACGCGCCGGTTGTCGCCGGTCAGCAGCACCGGGGTGAGGCCGAGGGCACGCAGCTGGGCGACGGCTTCGGCGCTGGTCTCCTTGACGGCGTCGGCGACGGTGAGGATGCCGCGGGCGTGCCCGCCCCAGGCCACGGCGACCGCCGTACGGCCCGCCGCCTCGGCCGCGGCCTTGGCGGAGGCCAGCTCCTCCGGCAGGTCGATGGACCACTGGCGGAGCAGCGCGTCGCGGCCGACGAGCACCGCGTGCCCGTCCACGACGCCCTGGACACCGAGCCCGGGCACGGAACCGAAGCCCTCGAGCACCGGGAGCGGTCCGGTGCGCTCGGCCGCGCCGTCCGCGATGGCGCGGGCGATGGGGTGCTCGCTGGCGTGCTCCACCGCGCCCGCGAGCCGCAGCAGCTCGTCCTCGCCGGTGCGCGGCGCCGGGATGATCTGGTGCAGCCGCATCCTGCCGGTGGTCACGGTGCCGGTCTTGTCGAGGACGACGGTGTCCACCCGGCGGGTCGACTCCAGCACTTCGGGGCCCTTGATGAGGATGCCCAGCTGGGCGCCACGGCCGGTGCCGACCATGAGCGCGGTCGGGGTGGCCAGGCCCAGGGCGCACGGGCAGGCGATGATCAGGACGGCGACGGCGGCGGTGAAGGCGGCGGTCACGTCGTTCGTCGTCAGCCACCAGACCAGCAGGGTGCCCACGGCGATCAGCAGCACGATCGGCACGAAGACGCCGGAGACCCGGTCGGCGAGCCGCTGCACCTCGGCCTTGCCGTTCTGCGCGTCCTCCACCAGGCGGGCCATCCGGGACAGCTGGGTGTCGGTGCCCACCCGGGTGGCCTCCACGACGATGCGGCCCGCCGTGTTGACGGTCGCGCCCGCGACCGTGTCGCCCGCCGTGACGTCCACGGGGACGGATTCGCCGGTCAGCATCGAGGCGTCCACGGCCGAGCTGCCCTCGACCACCGTGCCGTCGGTGGCGATCTTCTCGCCGGGGCGGACGACGAAGCGGTCCCCGACCGCCAGTTCGCGCACCGGGATACGTACTTCCTGTCCCCCGCGCAGCACGGCGACGTCCTTGGCGCCCAGCTCCATCAGGGCGCGCAGGGCCGCTCCCGCCCGCCGCTTGGACTTCGCCTCCAGATAGCGGCCGATGAGGATGAAGGTGGTCACCCCGGCCGCCGCCTCCAGATAGATCGAGGACGAGCCGCTCGCGCGGGTGACGGTGATGTCGAAGCCGTGCTGCATACCGGGCATGCCCGCGTCGCCGAAGAACAGGGCCCACAGGGACCAGCCGAGCGCCGCGAGGGTGCCGAGGGAGACAAGGGTGTCCATGGTGGCCGCGCCGTGCCGGGCGTTGGTCCAGGCGGCCTTGTGGAAGGGCGTCCCGCCCCAGACGACGACGGGCGCGGCGAGGGTGAGGGAGAGCCACTGCCAGTTGTCGAACTGGAGCGAGGGCACCATCGCCAGCACCACGACGGGCAGGGAGAGGACGAGCGAGACGAGCATGCGGTGACGCAGCGGGTCGTGCTCGGCCGGTGCCTCGGGCGCGGCCTCGGGGCTGTCCGCGGCGGCGGGCTCGGGCTCGGCGGGAGGTGGCTCCTCGGCGGTGTAGCCGGTCTTGATGACCGTGGCGATGAGGTCGGCGACCTCGATCCCGTCGCCGTACGACACCTGGGCCTTCTCGGTGGCGTAGTTCACCGTGGCGGTGACGCCGTCCAGCCGGTTGAGCTTCTTCTCGATGCGCGCCGCGCAGGAAGCGCAGGTCATGCCGCCGATGGCCAGCTCGACCCGTGCCTCCTGCCCGACGACGGGAGCCGTGATGGTCATGCGAGTTCGTAACCTGCTTCGTCGACGGCGGCGCGGACGGCGTCGTCGGCCAGCGGGGCGGCCGAGACGACGGTGACCTGGCCGGTGGAGGCCACGGCCTTGACGGAGCTGACGCCGTCGAGGGCGCCGATTTCCTCGGCGACGGCACCTTCGCAGTGGCCACAGGTCATGCCGGTCACCTGGTAGACGGCGGTAACGGTGTTCGCCTCGGAGCTCATGGTTTCTCCTCTGTGGGGGAGTGGCTGACGGTACGCGAGGGGCGCCGGTTGGCGCAGCGCCTCCTGACTGTTTCAACTCTATACCCCTAGGGGGTATTCCCGGAAGCCAGGGGTGCGCCGGCTCCGTGCGCGGTGGCGGTCAGTGCCGGGCGGAGGCGGCCTCGGTGCCGATGACGGGGGCCAGGTACCCGTAGAGGCAGTTCTTCACCTCGGTGATGTACGCCTCCCGGTCCTCGCCCTCATGGGAGAGGATCAGCTCCAGCCCGGCCTTGAACAGGGCGAACGCCATGGTCGCGATGCGCGTACGGCGCTCCGGGGCCAGCTCGGGGACGTAGGTGCCGATCAGCTCCTCGACCCGGGTCTGGAGCGCGGCGTGCAGCGCCGCGTGCTCCTCGGCGACCGCGCCCGGGGTGTCGGAGGAGCAGATCAGGGTGAGGAAGACGGGGTTGGCGCAGTTGAACTCGATCAGCGGGTCGAGGACCACGTCGAGCATCTCGCCGAGCGGCAGTGCGGCGTTCTTGTCGGTGAAGGCCACGCCGTGGGTGTCCCGCATCTGCTGGGTGAGGCGGTCGCCCAGCTCGACGGCGATGGCCTCCTTGTTCGGGAAGAACTGGTACAGCGTGCCAGGGGAGACCCCGGCCTCGCGGGCGATCGCGTTGGTGCTCGCGGAGGTGTAGCCGGTGCGGCAGAAGACGCTGGCGGCGGCGTCCAGCAGCTGCTGGATCCGGCGCTCGCCGCGCGCCTGCCTGCGGCGGGGGTTCGCGGGTCGGGCTACCTGGCTCTCGGTCACAATCCCCAGCTTCCCATGAGCGATTGACAAACACGAGTGGCCGCTCGCATTCTTGAGAAATGCGAGCGGTCGCTCGTGTTTGCCAGTCCGTGGCAATCAGCGACCCATGCTGCCTGCCTGCCCGCTTGCCCGAGCGGGGGCGGCCGCATGGGCACAGGTGGAGGGGACACCGCGTCATGACCGATGCCAATCGGCCGCCCGGCGAGCGGATCGGAGGATGGACCCGCCTGGTCACCGCCAGGCCGCGGCTGTCCTTGCTGATCGCCCTGGTCTTCACGGCGCTCGCCGTCGTGGCCGGGAGCGGAGTCGCCGACCGGCTCTCGGGCGGCGGCTGGGAGGACCCGGCGTCCCAGTCCTCGTACGCCACCAAGGCGCTGGAGAAGCGCTTCCCCGCCTCCCAGCCCAACCTCCTGCTGCTCGTCGACAGCGGCGGCAAGAAGGTGGACGACCCGGCGGTCGCCACCGAGGCCCGGGCGCTCGCCAAGAAGCTCTCGGGCGAGAAATCGGTCACCGGCGTCACCTCCTACTGGGACACCGGCGCCTCCGCCCTGCGCAGCAAGGACCGCGGCGAGGCGATCATCGCCGCGCGCATCACCGGCGACGAGACGGCCGCGGGCAAGGCGCTGGAGCGCATCGCCCCCGACTACCGCGGGCAGCACGGACCAGTCGAGGTCTCCGTCGGCGGACCGGTCGCGGTCAAGCAGGAGATGCAGACGACCATTCAGGAAGACCTGTTGCGGGCCGAGATGATGGCCCTGCCCGTCACCCTGGTGCTGCTCGTCATGGTCTTCGGCAGCGCGGTGGCCGCGCTGCTGCCGCTCGGCATCGGCGTCATCGCGATCCTGGGCACGGACGCCGTGCTGCGCGTGCTCACCGAGTTCACCGATGTCTCGGTCTTCGCGCAGAACCTGACCACCGCGCTCGGCCTCGGACTCGCCATCGACTACGCCCTGTTCATCGTGCGGCGCTTCCGCGAGGAGCTGTCGGCGGGCGGGGAGACACTCCCGGCCGTCGCCGCCACCCTGCGCACCGCCGGGCGGACCGTGCTCTTCTCGGCGCTGACCGTCGCCGTCTCGCTCGCCGCGATGATGGTCTTCCCGCAGTACTTCCTGCGCTCCTTCGCCTACGCGGGCATCGCCGTGGTGCTCATCGCCGCGGCCGCCGCCCTGGTGGTGCTGCCCGCCGCGCTCATCCTGCTCGGCGACCGGGTCAACAAGTGGGATCTCACCCGGCTGCTGCGCCGCGGCCGCCGCGCCGACGCGGCCGAGGAGGGCGCCGAACCGGGCGCGGGCTGGGGGCGGTTCGCCCGGCTGGTGATGCGGCGCGCCCCGGTCTTCGCGCTGGCGACCGTCGCCGGGCTGGTGGCGCTGGGGCTGCCCTTCCTGCGGGTGGAGTTCGGCACCGCGGACGACCGCCAGCTGCCCTCCGGTGCCGAATCCCACGTGGTGCAGCAGCACATCCGGGACGGCTTCGCGGGCGGACCCGGCGGCGGGGTGGAGATCCTCGCCGAGGGCAAGCCCGGTGCCGCGGCGCTCGCCGACTACAGCGCCAAGGTCTCCAGCCTCCCCGGGGTGCTGCGGGTGGACAGCCCGGCCGGTCGCTTCGCGGACGGCCACCAGGTGGGCAAGCCCGGCCCGGCCGAGGCGGCGCGCGCGGCCGGTGGCGCGGCGTATCTCAGCGTGCAGCCCAAGGGCGAGCCCGTGGAGCCCGCCACCCAGGACCTGGTGCGGGACATCCGCGCCCAGAGTCCCCCGTTCCAGACCTCGGTGACCGGCACCGCCGCCGTCCTGGTGGACACCAAGGAGTCCCTGGGCGACCGCACCCCCTGGGCGGGCGCGATCATCATCGCGGTCACCCTGCTGCTGGTCTTCCTGCTCACCGGGAGCCTGCTGATCCCGCTCCAGGCCGTGCTGCTCAACGCGCTCAGCCTCACCGCGATGTTCGGCGCCATGGTGTGGGTCTTCCAGGAGGGGCATCTGTCCGGGCCGCTGGCCTTCACCAGCTCCGGAGACATAGAGACCACCCTGCCGGTGCTGATGTTCTGCGTCGCCTTCGGGCTCTCCATGGACTACGGCGTCTTCCTGCTCTCCCGCATCAAGGAGGAGTACGAGCGCACGGGAGACCATGAGGCGGCGGTGGAGTTCGGACTGCGGCGCACCGGCGGGCTGATCACGGCGGCGGCGCTGATCCTGGCCGTGGTCATGGTGGCCATCGGCACCTCAAAAAGTCACCAACACCAAGATGCTCGGCCTCGGTATCGCCCTGGCCGTGCTGATGGACGCGATGGTGGTGCGCAGTCTGCTGGTTCCGGCGGTGATGAAGCTGACCGGCCGGGCCACCTGGTGGGCCCCGGGCCCGCTGCGGCGGCTGCACACCCGGTTCGGGCTGAGCGAAGGGGAGTCCGCGCCCGGCTCCGATGCCCCCTCCGGCGGCTCCTCCGGCGATTCGCCAGGCGGCTCCTCCGGCGGAGCCGAAGGGGAGGCGAACGGGGACAAGGACGCGGACCCGGGGAAGGGCCGCCGCCGGGACCGGGTGAGCATCCGGTGACCCCCGCGGCCCGGGCACCCGCCACGCGCTGGTCCCCCTAGTCCTTGGGGTCGCGCCGGGCGCGGCGGTTACCGGGTCTGCGGGCCACCCAGGCCCGGATCGTATCCGCGTACCAATACGGTTTGCCGCCCTCCACCAGATCGGGGGGCGGCATATGACCGTGCTTGCGATAGGACCGTACGGTGTCGGTCTGCACGCCGATATGTGCGGCGATCTCCTTGTAGGACCACAGCCTTCGATCGGTCATCACTCGCGCCCTTTCACTCGGCCTGTGTCCGGTGTCCGGTGAACGACGTCGGGTGACGGGCGGCTAGGGGCTGTTGAACACCTGTGACGTAAGACGCGCGGAGATGTGACGCCTGTGACCGGCGAGTGACGCGCGGCCCCTGCTTCCAGGAGAACGGCTACTTCCAGGTGGACAGGTATTCGTCGATCTTCCGGCGCATGAACACGGACGATTCGCGGGCCCGGTCCTCCCAGGCGAAGACGCAGGAGGTCAGCGTGCCGTCGAAGTTGTTGTCGCGCAGCGCGCCGAACAGCGCGTCGAAGTCGACCTCGCCCTGTCCGATGTCCAGGTGCTGGTGGATACGGGCCGCGGAACCGGGCGGGTTGATGATGTAGCGCAGCCCCGAGGACGCGGTGTGGTCGAAGGTGTCGGCCAGATGCACGTTGGTGAGCAGATCGCCCGCGTGCTTGATCAGACCGGGGGCGTCATTGCCGTGGTGGAAGGTGTGCGGGGCGCAGTAGAGGTAGGAGACCTGGGGGTGGTTGATGCCCCGGATCATGTTGATCGCCTCGTACCCCTCCTCGATGAAGTCGTCGGGGTGCGGCTCCAGCGTCAGCCGGATGGACTCGCGCTCGAAGACCGGCAGCAGCTCCTCGATCGACCGCCAGAACTGGCCCTCGCTGCGGCTGGGGTCCTCGGGGCGGCCGTTGAACTCCGAGATCATGCTGTCCACGCCCAGATCGGCGGTGATCTGGATGGCCCGCTTCCAGTAGCGGACGGCGGCCTGGCGCTCGTCCTCGTCCGGACCGGACCAGCGGAACAGCGGCAGTACGGAGGAGATCTTCACCCCGGCGGCGTCCAGCGCCTTGCGGAACTGCCGCACCGTGCCGTCGTCCACCCGCGGATGCTTGAAGAACGGGATGAAGTCGTCGCGGGGAGACAGCTCGATGTACTCGAAGCCCAGCTCGGCGACCAGGGCCGGGAGTTCGAGCAGGGGCCCCTTGCGCAGCATATGCGGGTCGAGGGCGATCTTCATAAGAAGGAGAAACCTTTCCAACAGGGAGAACGTGAGGGTGTGGAACAAAGAGGGGCGGGCCGGTCGTGGCGGCGACCGGCCCGCGCCCGGGAGCGTCAGGCGTAGAAGGCCGGGCGCACGATCATGTCGACGGGCGTGCGCTCGCCGGTGACCTGCGCCCGCACCCCCGCCTCGCAGACGGCGGCCGCGGCGTAGCCGTCCCAGGCGCTCGGGCCCTCGACCTCGCCGCGCTTGGTGGCGTTGACCCAGGCCTGCACCTCGCGGTCGTACGCCTCCTCGAAGCGGGCCACGAAGTCGGGGGCGATCTCGCCGCCCCAGGTGCCGGGGCGGTTGACGAGCATGCCGTGGGCGTCGCCGACGCGCGCGGTGCCGCGCTCGCAGACCGCCTCGGCCTGGACCTGGTAGCCGAAGCCGCAGCTGGCGAAGATCTCGACGTTGACGATCGCTCCGCCGGTGGTCTCGAAGATCACCAGCTGCGGGTCGGCCAGACCCTCGGGGGCGTTCGAGTTGGGGGTCGGCTTGAGCACGGTGACGTTGGCGATCTCCTGCTCCAGCAGCCAGCGCGACTGGTCCATCTCGTGCACCACCGAGTCGTTGATCAGCATCTCGGTGGTGAAGTACGAGTGCACCGAAGCGTTGCGGTGGCGGCAGTGCATCAGCAGCGGGCGGCCCAGCTCACCGGAGGCGAGCAGGGTCTTGAGCTTCATGAACTCGGTGTCGTAACGGCGCATGAAGCCGACCTGGACGCGGCGGTGACCGAGCCGCTGCTCGGCCTCCAGCACCCGCAGCGCGGACTCCGAGTCCGGGGTCAGCGGCTTCTCGCACAGCACCGGCAGATCGTGCTCGAACGCGCTGAGCAGCGCGGCCTCGTGGGCGGGTCCTGGCGAGGCGATCAGTACCGCGTCCACGCCCGGCGCGGCCATGGCGGCGGCCGGGTCGGTGAACGCCTGGCAGCCCTCGGACAGATCGGCGACGGCCTTGGCGCGCGCCTCGTCGATGTCCACCACGGCCGCCACCCGGGCGCCGCTGATCACGTCGTTGATGCGGCGGACGTGGTCGGCGCCCATCTTGCCGGTCCCGATGACGGCGATCCCGAGCGTGCCCTGCTGGGTCATAGGTGTCTCTCTTCTCTTTCTGCTCGTTCGGAGGATCGAAGGGGATCGAAGGGAGCGAGGGAGGCGGAAGGTCAGGCGCCGCAGGAGCGCAGGAAGCGGCGGGTGCGCTCGGCGATCGGGAACGGCTGGTCCGGCGGGCAGGGGTACATGTCCTGCTCGACGATGGCGAACAGGTCCACGTCCAGCTTCTGGGCGGCCGCCAGGACCGGCTCCAGCTCCGGAACGCCCTTCGGCGGCTCGCACATCACTCCGCGCTTCACGGCCGGGCCGAACGGCACGCCGTTCTTGACCACGTCGGCCAGGATCTCCGGGTCGACCTGCTTGAGGTGGAGGTAGCCGATGCGCTCGCCGTAGGTCTCGATCAGCTTGACGCTGTCCCCGCCGCAGTAGGCGTAGTGGCCGGTGTCCAGGCAGAGGTTGACCAGGTCGGAGTCGGTGGCGTCCAGGAAGCGCGCCACGTTCTCCTCGCCGTCGATGTGGGTGTCGGCGTGCGGGTGGACGACGATGTCGAGCCCGAAGCGCTCGCGTACCTCACGGCCGAGGCGCTCCATGCCGGTGGACAGGTGGCGCCACTGCTCGGCGGTCAGCTCGGGCGGCTCGATGATCTCGGCGGTCTTGTCGTCGCGCCAGAAAGAGGGGATGACCACGAGGTGCTTGGCGTTCATGGCCCTGGTCAGCTCCGCTACCTGGGAGACGTGCTCCCAGGTGGCGTCCCAGACCTCGGGGCCGCGGTGCAGGGAGGTGAAGATCGTGCCCGCCGAGACCGTGAGGTTCCGGCGGGTGATCTCCTCGGTGAGCCGGGCGGGGTCGGTCGGCAGATAGCCGTACGGGCCCAGCTCGATCCACTCGTAGCCGGCCTCCGCGACCTCGTCGAGGAAGCGCTGCCAGGGGACCTGCTGCGAGTCGTCGGGGAACCACACCCCCCAGGAGTCGGGGGCCGAGCCGACCCGGATGCGGTCCAGGGCGGGTACGGGGGAGGCGGCGGCAGTCATGGAAGAGGGTCTCCTCTCGCCGGTCGCGAAGACCGGGGAAGGGGGCAGTGCGGGTCGCTTGCTCGCGGTGGTGGTCGGGGCCCGCGTTTCATGCTGTTTTGGGCAGCTTTACGGGCCGGGCCGGGGGTCGTCAAGACTTCGTCAGGACATTCGGACGTAATGTCAGGCCGGGAGGGTCGGGATGTCAGGTCCAGAGGGCCGGAATGTCAGGGCGAGAGGGCCGGCATGTCAGGTCGAGGGGCTGTTGACGACCTCGGGAAGCTCCTCCACATCGACCCCGCGCACCTGCGCGAGTTCGTGCTTGAGAGCGGCCAGCTCGGTGCCGCCGGCCATGTGGTTGGTGAGTTCCTCCAGGCTGACGTCGTCCCGGGCGGCGTTCAGCTCCAGGGCGCCGAGTCTCAGCACCGAGAAGTGATCGCCGACCATGTACGCGTGGTGCGGGTTGTGGGTGATGAAGATGACGCCCAGGCCCCGCTCGCGGGCCGCCGCGATGTACTTCAGGACGACGCCCGACTGCTTGACGCCCAGCGCCGCGGTGGGCTCGTCCAGGATCAGCACTCTGGCGCCGAAGTACACCGCCCGCGCGATGGCCACGGACTGCCGCTGGCCTCCGGAGAGGGTGCCGATGGGCTGTTCCAGGTTGTCCAGGTGGATGCCCATGGCGGACAGCTCGGTCTGGGTGGTCTCCTTCATCCGCTCGATGTCGAGCCGCCGGATGGGCCAGGGGCCGCGGGTCAGCTCGGAGCCGAGGAAGAAGTTCCGCCACACCGGCATCAGGGGCACCGTGGCCAGGTCCTGGTAGACGGTGGCGATGCCGAGGTTGAGGGCCTCCCGCGGGTTGTGCAGCCGCACCGGCTTGCCGTCGACGACGTACTCGCCCTCGTCGTGCTGGTGCAGCCCGGAAATGATCTTGATGAGGGTGGACTTCCCGGCGCCGTTGTCGCCGAGGACGCAGGTCACCTGGCCCGGCCGGACGTCGAGGTCGATGCCCTCCAGGGCCCGGACGTTGCCGTAGAGCTTGCCGACGCCCTTGAGCTGGACGACCGGCTCCGTCGTGCCCTCCGCGGCGGGGGTGGGCTTCGTGAGGTCGTTGGTGGTCATTCCCATCACCTCCTGGCGGCCTGACGGCGCACCCACAGATTCACGAGCGTCGCGAGCAGCAGCATCACGCCGACGAAGAACTTGAACCAGTCCGGGTTCCAGTTGGCGTAGACGATGCCCTGGTTGACCATGCCGAAGATGAACGCGCCGAGGAGCGCGCCGATCGCGGAGCCGTAGCCGCCGGTGAGCAGACAGCCGCCGATCACCGCCGCGATGATGTAGTAGAACTCGTTGCCGACGCCCTCACCGGCCTGCACGGTGTTGTACTCGAAGAGCAGGTGCATGCCGACGAACCAGGCCGCGAAGCCCACGGTCATGAAGAGGGCGATCTTGGTGAGGTTCACGGGGACGCCGACCGCCCGGGCGCTCTCCTTGGAGCCGCCGGCCGCGAAGATCCAGTTGCCGAACTTGGTGCGCAGCAGGACCCAGGTGGCGAGGCCCGCGAAGGCCAGCCAGTAGAACACGGTGATGTTCACATCGACGCCGAAGACCGTGACCTCGGAGGCGAAGACCGCCTTGGCCGACTCGAAGCCGTCCATGTCGTTGATGGCGTTGGTGGCGACGTTGTCGGTCAGCAGCTTGGTGATGGCCAGGTTGAGGCCCTGGAGCATCAGGAAGCTGGCGAGCGAGACCAGGAAGCTGGGCAGCCCAGTCTTGATCAGCAGCAGACCGTTGATCAGGCCAACCGAGAGCGAGATGACCAGGGCTACCCCGACGCCGACCCAGACGTTGGCGGTGAGCTGGAAGCTGAGCATGCTCGCGGCCAGCGCCGAGGAGGTGACGGCGACACCGGCCGACAGGTCGAACTCGCCGCCGATCATCAGCAGGGACACGGCGAGCGCCATGATGCCCAGGGTGGAGCCCTGGTAGAGCACGGTGGCGAACGAGTCCGCCTGGCGGAAGGTCGGGGCGACGGCGAAGAAGAAGATGTAGACGCCGACGGCGGCGACCAGGGCGCCGATCTCGGGCCGGGCGAGCGCCCGGCGGGCCAGCGAGCGTTCGGCGGTGCGGCTCTTGGGGGCCGCCGCCGGGGAGGCCGGTGGCGTGGCGGCGGCGGGTGGGGCGGCTTGGGTCATGGCCGGATCACCGGGTGCCCTTCTGCGCGAACTTGGCGATCTTCTCCACGTTGTCCTTGGTGACGAACGCGGGTCCGGTCAGCACGGGCTGCTCGCCGCCGCCGCTGAAGTTGCCGTTGTTCTTGTAGAGCCACAGGGAGTCGACGGACAGATAGCCCTGGAGGTAGGGCTGCTGGTCCACCGCCAGCTGCACATCCCCGCTCTTGACGGCGGCGATGAGGTCCTTGTTGAGGTCGAAGGTGGCGACCTTGGCCTTGCCGCCCGCGTCCTTGGCGGACTGCACGGCGGTCAGGGCGAACGGCGCGCCGAGCGTGACGACGTAGTCGATACTCGAGTCCTGCTTGAGCTTGGCGGAGATCGTGGACTTGACCGAGGGCATGTCGGTCCCGTTGACGTAGAGGGTGTCCGTCTTGCCCTTGAAGGTCTTCTTCACACCCGCGCAGCGGGCCTCCAGGGCGACATGGCCCTGCTCCTGGATGACACAGATGTTGTGCTTGGCGCCCATCTGGTTGAGGCGCTTGCCGAAGGCCTGACCGGCGAGGTTCTCGTCCTGGCCGAAGTATTCGAGCAGCCCCTGGGACTTCCAGTCCTCCAGGCCGGAGTTGAAGCCGACGACGGGGATCCCGGCCTTCTCGGCCTTGGCGATCGCGCCCTTCATCGCGCCGGGCTTGGCCAGCGTGACGGCGATGCCGTCGACCTTCTGGTTGATCGCGTTCTGGATGAGGTTGGCCTGGTCGCCGCCGTTGGGATTGCTGGAGTAGACCAGTTCGACGTTGTCTTTGGCCGCGGCCGCCTTGGCGCCCTTGCGGACCGTGTCCCAGAAGGTGTCACCCGGGGCGGCATGGGTGATCATTGCGATCTTCATCCGGGGGGTGTTGGCCTTGCCCGCGGAGATGTCGTCCGCGGAGTCCTGGGCCTTCTTGCCGCCTTGACTGCTGCACCCCGTTGCGAGGAGAACCGTGACGACGGCGATGGTGGCGAGTCCCGCCCTGCTGCGTCGGTCGAATCTGAGGTCCATCTGTTCCAGCACCTCTCAAGCCAGGTCCGGTGTTAACACAGCCGTTGCATGAGGGGGAGCCAACTCCTCACGGCCACTGCCTGTCAAGGGTTTGTCATGACAACATTTCATCTGGACGTAACGAGACCATAACGCGTCCCAGAGCGGCTCTCGTGGTTACGTCCGAATGTAATGACAAATGCTTGACACGGGGCTGTGCGCGCGTCTAGACCTGAAGGGGCCGGGCGGGACCCGGTGTTCGCGCACGACAACCCTGAGCTGCGTCTTTCCCGAATTTCCCGAAGGGGCACGCATGAGTGAGCCGTACGACCTGATCACGATGGGCCGCATCGGAGTGGACCTCTACCCGCTGCAAACCGGAGTGCCGCTGCCGCAGGTCGAGTCATTCGGAAAGTTCCTGGGAGGCTCGGCGACCAACGTCGCGGTGGCCGCGGCCCGGTTCGGCCACCGCTCCGCGGTGATCAGCCGCACCGGCGCCGACCCCTTCGGCGAGTACATCCACCAGGAACTCCAGGGGTTCGGCGTGGACGACCGCTTCGTCACCCCGGTCGAGGACTACCCGACCCCGATCACCTTCTGCGAGATCTTCCCGCCCGACGACTTCCCGCTCTACTTCTACCGCCGCCCCAAGGCCCCCGACCTGGAGATCCACCCCGACGAGCTGGACCTCGACGCGATCCGCGCCGCCCGGATCTTCTGGATGACCGGCACCGGCCTCAGCGAGGAGCCCAGCCGCGGCAGCACCCTCACCGCGCTCGCCCACCGCGCCAAGAGCGGCATCACCGTCTTCGACCTCGACTGGCGCCCCATGTTCTGGAAGGACCCGGAGACGGCGCGCCCCTTCTACGCCGAGGCCCTGCGCCACGCCACCGTCGCCGTCGGCAACGTGGACGAGTGCGAGATCGCCACCGGTGTACGGGAGCCGCAGGCCTGCGCCCAGGCCCTGCTGGACGCGGGGGTCGAGCTGGCCGTCGTCAAACAGGGCCCCAAGGGAGTCCTCGCCGTGCACCGCGACGGCACCTCCACCGAGGTCCCGCCCGTCCCGGTCGACGTCGTCAACGGCCTCGGCGCGGGCGACGCCTTCGGCGGCGCCCTGTGCCACGGGCTGCTGGCGGGCTGGGACCCGGAGCGGATCATGCGCTACGCCAACGCCGCGGGCGCGATCGTCGCGTCCCGCCTCGCCTGCTCCTCAGCGATGCCGACGGAAGCCGAGGTCGACGCCCTGCTCAGCCAATAGCGACGCGGTGCGCCCGCTTCGCCACCGAGCCTCAAACAAGAGAGGACCCTGCTTTGAGCATCAGCATCTCCGACCTCGTGACGGTGCGGAGCCGCCACCCGGAGGCCATCGCCGAGGCGGCCGCCCGCCGGGTCCGCCGCCCGCTGATCGGCGACAGCGGCCGACTGATGATCGTGGCCGCCGACCACCCGGCGCGCGGCGCCCTCGCCGTCGGCGGGCACAAACTGGCCATGGCCAACCGGGCCGATCTGCTGGAGCGGCTGTGCGTGGCGCTGTCCCGCCCGGGCGTCGACGGCGTACTGGCCACCGCCGACATTCTGGAGGACCTGCTGCTGCTCGGCGCCCTCGACGGCAAGGTCGTCATGGGCTCGATGAACCGCGGCGGGCTGGCCGGTGCCTCGTTCGAGCTGGACGACCGCTTCACCGGCCACCGCCCCCAGGACATCGCCCGGCTCGGCTTCGACGCCGGAAAGCTGCTGCTGCGGGTCGACTACGACGACGCCGGGTCGCTCAACACCATGCTCACCACGGCCCGCGCCATCGACGAGATGGCGGAGCGGCGGCTGCCGGTGTTCGTCGAGCCGTTCATCTCCCGCCGGATAGACGGCAGGGTCTCCAACGACCTGAGCGCCGAGGCCGTGACCAAGTCCATCGCGATCGCCTCCGGGCTCGCCGGGACCTCCGCGTACACCTGGCTGAAGGTGCCGGTCACCGAGGACCCGGACGAGATGGCCGCCGTCATGGAGACGAGCACGCTGCCCGCGGTGCTGCTCGGCGGCGAGGTGGGGAAGGACCAGGAGGGGGCGTACGAGAAGTGGCGCAAGGCGCTGCGGCTGCCCACCGTCCAGGGCCTGGTTGTCGGCCGCTCGCTGCTCTACCCGGCGGAGGGCAGCGTGGAGACCGCCGTGGACACCGCCGTCGGCCTGCTGTGAGGTGGCCCTTGAATCGGCCCGCAGCTGAATCGGCCCGCTCTGCATCGGCCCCGGAACCGGAGGAAACACTGACGCCATGACCACCAACGAACCTTCCCTTGGCTTCCATGTGCAGGCCGGTAAGGCGGCCGACGGCCCGTATGCGCTGGACATCGATCCCGGGCGGGCTGGCTGGGGCTACTCCAGCCTGCGCGTGCTCGACCTGCCGCCCGGCGGCTCGCACCAGCTGGCCACCGGCGACAGCGAGTGGATCGTGCTGCCGCTCAGCGGCGGCTGCACGGTGATCACCGAGGGCGAGACCTTCGAACTCCACGGCCGGACAAGCGTGTTCAGCGGGGTGAGCGACTTCGCGTACGTCCCGCGCGACGCCCACGCCACCATCGCCAGCGGCGCCGGGGGCCGCTTCGCGCTCACCGGCGCCCGCTGCGAGCGGCGGCTGCCTGCCCGCTACGGACCCGCCTCCGCCGTCCCCGTCGAACTGCGCGGCACCGGCAACTGCTCGCGCCAGGTCAACAACTTCGGCGCCGCCGGCGTGTTTGAGTGCGACAAGCTCATCGCCGTCGAGGTGCTCACCCCCGGCGGCAACTGGTCCTCGTACCCGCCGCACAAGCACGACGAGTGCCGCCCCGGCGAGGAGAGCGAGCTGGAGGAGATCTACTACTTCGAGATCGCCGAGGCCCACGGCAACGAGGGCGTCGGCTACCAGCGGGTCTCGCCCTCCGGCCACGGCCGCAACACCGATGTGCTGGCCGAGGTCCGCTCCGGTGACGCCGTCCTCATCCCGGACGGCTGGCACGGCCCCTCCATCGCCGCGCCCGGCCACGCCATGTACTACCTCAACGTCATGGCGGGCCCCGGCGAGGAGCGCGCCTGGCTGATCTGCGACCACCCCGACCACGGCTGGATCCGCTCCACCTGGCCCGACCAGCCCGTCGACTCCCGCCTTCCGCTGTACGAAGCCCCTGAAGCTCCCGCAGGAGACGCCCGATGACCACCCGCCGCCTCACCGTCGCCCAGGCCCTGGTCGAGTTCCTGGCGCACCAGTACACCGAGCGGGACGGGCAGCGGCACCGTCTGATCAACGCCACCTGGGGCATCTTCGGCCACGGCAATGTGGCCGGGCTCGGCCAGGCGCTGCTGGAGGCCGGGCAGGACACCATGCCGTACCTCCAGGGCCGCAACGAACAGGCCATGGTGCACGCCGCCGTCGGCTACGCCCGCCAGTCCAACCGGCTCGCCGCCCAGGCCGTCACCACCTCCATCGGACCCGGCGCCACCAACCTGGTCACCGGCGCCGCACTGGCCACCGTCAACCGGCTGCCGGTGCTGCTGCTGCCCGGCGACGTCTTCACGACCCGGCCCGCCGACCCCGTCCTCCAGCAGCTGGAGGTGCCGTACGCGGGCGACGTGTCCGTCAACGACGCGCTGCGCCCGGTCTCCCGCTACTTCGACCGCGTCGTACGCCCCGAGGCGCTGATCCCGGCCGCGCTCGCCGCGATGCGGGTGCTCGCGGACCCGGCCGAGACCGGCGCGGTCACCCTGGCCATGCCGCAGGACGTGCAGGCCGAGGCGTTCGACTGGCCGGAGGAGTTCTTCGCCGACCGGGTGTGGCGGGTGCGCCGCCCCGCCCCGGAGCACGCCGAGACCACCGCCGCCGCGCAGGCGATCCGTGCCGCCCGGCGCCCGCTGGTCGTCGCGGGCGGCGGCGTCCACCACAGCGAGGCCGAGGGCGCGCTGAAGGCGTTCGCCGACGCCACCGGCATCCCGGTCGCCTCCACCCAGGCGGGCAAGGGGTCGCTGCGCCACGACCACCCCGCCGACATCGGCGGCATCGGCCATACCGGCACGGCCGTCGCCGACGACCTGGCCCGCACCGCGGACCTGATCATCGGGGTCGGCACCCGCTACAGCGACTTCACCACCGCCTCCGCGACCCTCTTCGCCGACCCGGACGTCCGGTTCCTCAACCTCAACATCACCGGCTTCGACGCCCACAAGCTGGCCGCCACCACGCTGGTCGCCGACGCCCGCGCCGGTCTCGAGGCGCTGACCGCCGAGCTGGCCGGTCACCGGGTCGACGAGACGTACGAGGCCGAGTACCGCACCGGCAAGGCCCGGTGGGAGCGGCTGGTGGACGCCGCGTACGCCGCCGAGGACCCCTCCGCGCGCCCCTCCCAGACCCAGGTGCTGGGCGCGCTGGACGCGACGGTCGGCGACGACGACGTGGTGATCAACGCCGCGGGCTCGCTCCCCGGCGACCTCCACAAGCTGTGGCGGGCCCGCTCGCCCCGCCAGTACCACCTGGAGTACGGCTACTCCTGCATGGGCTACGAGATCCCGGGCGCCATCGGCGTACGGCTCGCGGCCCCCGACACCCCGGTGTGGGCGCTGGTCGGGGACGGTACGTACCTGATGATGCCGACCGAGATCGTCACCGCGGTCCAGGAGGGCATCAACATCAACATCGTCCTCCTCCAGAACCACGGCTACGCCTCGATCGGCGGTCTGTCGGAGACCACCGGCGCCGAGCGGTTCGGCACCGCCTACCGCTTCCGGTCCGCCGACGGCATGTACACCGGCGATCCGCTCCCGGTGGATCTGGCCGCGAACGCCGCCTCGCTCGGCATGGACGTGCTGCGCGCCGCGACCGTGGCCGAGCTGCGGGAGGCGCTCGCGGCGGCCCGCGCCTCGGACCGTCCCACATGTGTCTATGTGGAGACCGAAACGGGCGACACAGTGTCGGGCGCACCCGACGCACAGGCGTGGTGGGATGTGCCCGTAGCCGAGACAGCGACCCGACCGGCTGCCGTGAAGGCCCGCGAGGAGTACGACCGGCACGCCGCAGGCCGCCGCCGCCACCTCTGACGTTTTTCGAGAGAAAGGCTCCGTACCCATGAAGACCGTCAACCACTGGATCGGCGGAAAGTCCGTCGAGGGCACGTCCGGCAACCACGGCCCGGTGTACAACCCCGCCACCGGTGCCCAGGACACCCGGGTCGCCCTCGCCTCGGTCGAGGACGTCGACGCGGCCGTCGCCGACGCGAAGGCGGCGTACCGGTCCTGGGGCACCGTCTCGCTGTCCAAGCGCACCGCGATCCTCTACAAGTACCGCGAGCTGCTGGACGCCCACCGCGACGAGATCGCCGAGCTGATCACCGCCGAGCACGGCAAGGTGCACTCGGACGCGCTCGGCGAGGTGGCCCGCGGTCTGGAGATCGTCGAACTGGCCTGTGGCATCGCCGAGAAGCTCAAGGGCGAGCTGTCCACGCAGGTCTCCACCGGCGTCGACGTCTCCTCGATCCGCCAGCCGCTGGGTGTCGTCGCGGGCATCACGCCGTTCAACTTCCCGGCCATGGTGCCGATGTGGATGTTCCCGGTGGCCATCGCCTGCGGCAACACCTTCGTCCTCAAGCCCAGCGAGAAGGACCCGTCGGCGTCCTACCGGCTGGCCGAGCTGGCGGCCGAGGCGGGGCTGCCGGAGGGTGTGCTCAACGTCGTCAACGGCGACAAGGTGGCCGTGGACCGGCTGCTGGAGCACCCGGACGTCGCCGCGGTCAGCTTCGTCGGCTCCACTCCGATCGCCAAGTACATCCAGGCCAAGGCCGTCGAGCACGGCAAGCGGGTGCAGGCGCTCGGCGGCGCCAAGAACCACATGCTGGTGCTGCCCGACGCCGACCTGGACTTCGCCGCGGACAACGCGATCAACGCGGCCTACGGCTCGGCCGGTGAGCGCTGCATGGCGGTCTCCGTCGTCGTCGCAGTCGGCGACATCGGCGACGAGCTGGTGAAGAAGATCGCCGACCGCGCCGCCAAGCTCCGCATCGGCCCCGGCAACGACCCGTCTTCCGAGATGGGCCCGCTGATCACCAAGGAGCACCGGGACAAGGTCGCCGGTTACGTCCACGGGGCCGCCGCCCAGGGCGCCGAGGTCGTCGTGGACGGCACCGGCTACACGGTGGACGGCCACGAGGACGGCTTCTTCATCGGTGTCTCGCTGCTGGACAAGGTCCCCGCCACCGCCGACGCCTACCGTGACGAGATCTTCGGCCCGGTGCTGTGCGTGGTCCGCGCCGAGACGTACGACGAGGCCATCGAGCTGATCAACTCCTCGAAGTGGGGCAACGGCACCGCGATCTTCACCCGCGACGGCGGTGCCGCCCGCCGCTTCCAGCTGGAGGTCGAGGCGGGCATGGTCGGCATCAACGTGCCGATCCCGGTGCCGGTGGGCTACCACTCCTTCGGCGGCTGGAAGGACTCGCTCTTCGGCGACCAGCACATCTACGGCAACGACGGGGTGCACTTCTACACCCGCGGCAAGGTCGTCACCACCCGCTGGCCGGAGCCGTCGGAAGAGGTCGGCATCAACCTGGGCTTCCCCAAGAACCACTGATCGCTGACTGTCACGTCCCCCGCCGGTCCCCGACCGGCGGGGGACGCGCGCGTGTCACAGCACAACCATCCACCCCTGGTGTAGGTCTTCTTGAGTGTTCGCCCGAACAATGGGCACACGACCACATTCAGGGGGATCTCCTATGCTTCGCACCCTTCGCTGCTCCGCGGCAGCGGCCGCGCTCGGCCTCGGGCTCGTGCTGGCCGCGGGCGCACCCGCCACCGCCGCCCCGCACGGCGTGAAGAAGACCGATCCGAACGGCCGCTTCACCGCCGAGGAGATCCACCACTTCCTGGAGGGCTTCTACGGCAACCACGGGCCGCGCCCCTGGGAGCGCGAGAACCTGGTCTCCGACCAGCTGAAGGAGCGGATCGCCCAGACCCCCGACTACGACCTGCTGCTGTGCGCGCAGAACGAGCCGCGGGACATCGAGGTCGGCGAGGTGACCACGGCTCAGTCGGCACGGGTCGGCTGGGCGACGATCACCACGTACTGGGGCCAGGGCTCGCCCAGCTCCTTCACCGCGTACGTCGACCTCGACGCGAGCCGGCCCATCGAACTGCTCGATGTGGACTGCGCAACACCCGAGGGCTGACGCGGCCGAAAGGGCGGGAAAGCGAGGAATCGGCCTAAGACGGCCGGTTCCTCGCTTGCAGATCAAGGTCGTAGTCTCGCCGTATGAGCTGGTCACACGCGCTGAAGCAGACGGCCCAAGCGGGTTTGACGATCGAGCGCATCCGGCTGGAGCCGCTGGTCGCGGTCCGTGGCGCCTGCGGTGTGGCGATCGTCGTGGGGCTGACCCTCTGGTTCGGCTCGCCGACCCTCGCGGTGTCGTCGGCGTTCGGCGCGTTCTCCGCCGGGATCGCCATCTTCCAGAAGAGCTGGCGCCCCCGCCCGGAGCTGGCGCTGGCAGCGGCGTCCCTGCTCGCGGTCTCCACCTTCCTCGGCTATCTGGCCGCCGCCCACATCGCCACCTTCGTCGTGATGCTCGCCGTGTGGACGCTGCTGACCGGCATGTCGTGGGCGGTCGGCCCGGTCTCCGGGCTGGTGTCGACCCAGATGGTCGCGGTGATGCTGGTCACCGTCACCCTCCCCACCTCGGTGCTCGGCGCCCTGGAGCACGCCGCGCTGATCGGGGTCGGCGGGGTCGTCCAGGCCGCGCTGATCGTGCTCTTCCCGGTGCGGCCCTGGGGCGTGCAGCGCGACGCCCTCGCGGACGCGCTCGCCGGGGTGGCCGACTACGCCCGGCGGCTGCGCCACGATCCGCAGGCGCCGTTCGATCCGCAGCCGCTGATGGACGCCCGCAGCGCCGCCGCCGTCACCCCGCGCGCGGCGAAGCGGCGCCCGAGCCAGCTGCGCGGCTACCGGCTGCTGGCCGAGCGGATCCGGCCGGTGCTCGCCTCGATGGCCGACCCGGTGGTCGGCGCCCCGATGCTCGGGCCCGAGCGCGACCGGGTGCGCGAGCTGCTGGCCGCGACCGCCACCGTGCTGGACGCGGTGGCCCACGCCGTCCGCCGGAGCAGGCCGGTCCGGCTGCCGCCCGAGGCGATGGCTGTGCTGGAGGTGCCGGAGAGCGGCCCGATGCTCAACGGCGCGGCCCGCCGCGCCGCGCTGAAGCTGATGGCCCTGGTGAACGACGTCGTGGAGTCCTCGGACGAGCGGGTGGAGGCGGTGACCTCCGAGGGCACCAAGGACCGCCGCCATCTGCCCCGCCCCACCGTCCCCGGCCTGGTGCCGGTGGCGCTGCGCGCCCTGCGCCGCGAGGCCCGCTGGGACTCGCGCATCCTGCGGCACGCTGTGCGCCTGACCGTGGTGGCGGTCGGCGGCTATCTGCTGGGCGCCGTCCTGCCGTTCGGCCACGGCTACTGGGCGCCGCTGACCTCGGTGATGGTGCTGCGCCCGGACTTCGGCCAGACCTTCTCGCGCGGGGTGGCCCGCTTCTTCGGCACCCTGGCCGGGGTCCTGATCGGCGGGCTGGTGGTGACGCTGGCCCACCCGGACCCGTATGTGAGCGCCACGCTGGCCGTGGTGTGCGCGGCCTTCATGTTCATGCTGCTGCGCACCGGCTTCATCGTGGCCTCGCTGTGCGTGAGCGCGTACGTGGTCTTCCTGCTCGGCATCGCGGGCGCGGAGGTCGGCCAGACCGTTCAGGCGCGGGTGGCGCTGACGCTGCTGGGCGGGCTGATGGCGATGGCCTCGTACGTGGTCTTCCCCGCCTGGGAGACCCCGCTGCTGCGCGACCGGCTGGCCGACTGGCTGACCGCGGGCGGCCGGTACGCCATCGCCGTCTTCGACGCCCACGCCCGCCCCGCCGAGCGCCGCCCCCGCCAGGTGCGGGAGGCGCTGCTGGACCAGCGGGCGGCCCGCAGTGAGTACGAGCAACTGGAGGGCCGGGCCCGCCGGGAACCGGTGCGCCACCGCGGGCTCGGCCCCCGGGCGGCGCAGGCGGCACAGACCGCGCTGTCCACCGCGGGCCGGGTCACCATGCTGCTGGAGGCACACCTTCCGGACCGCGACGCGGCCCCGTCGCCGGAGGCCGGGGAGTTCGCGGCGGCGCTGCGGACGGCGGTTCCGAAGGCCGTGGAGGCGGTACGGGAGCGGCGGCCACTGGACTGGACCGCCGTACAGGAGTCGCTGGAGCACTGGCAGGAGCGCGCCGGGGAGCGGCAGGGGGTCGCGGTGCGCAGTGCCGAGCTGCTGGTGGAGGCGCTGGACGACCTGGCGGAGGCGCTCGCGGGGGGCGCGCGGCAGCAGCGCGCGCTCCAGGACCCCACTCGTGGGGGTGACCCCACGCATTAGGGGTGCCCCCTACATCATTTGTCGTGTTAGAACACTTAGGGGCAGCCTCTTACGGCACATCTTCCGGCGCGTCATCTTCTGGTGCGTGACGGTGTGTTGAGCGGCTGTCGCGACGGCGAACGATGAGGGAAAGACTTTTCACGTACATGGGTGCTCAGCAAGAAGACAGCGTCTGGATACGACGGTTCCATCCGGCACCCGACAGCCGTGTGCGGCTGGTGTGTCTGCCGCACGCCGGGGGTTCGGCGTCGTTCTTCTTCCCGGTGTCCCAGGCGCTTTCGCCGACTGTCGACGTCCTCTCCCTTCAGTATCCGGGGCGTCAGGACCGGCGTCTCGACCCGCGGATCGAAAACATCGGCGAGTACGCGGACGCCATCGCCGCGGAGTTGAAGCCCTGGCTCGATCTGCCGATCGCCTTCTTCGGCCACAGCATGGGCGCCGTCCTCGCGTTCGAGGTGACGCGCCGGCTGGAGGCGGCCGATCCGGAGTTCACCCCGGTCGCCCTCTTCGCCTCGGGCCGCCGGGCGCCGTCCCGTTACCGGGACGAGAATGTGCACCGGCGTGATGACGACGGCATCGTGCGCGAAATGAAGGTGCTGAGCGGAACCGACGCACGGGTCCTCGGAAATGAGGAGATCCTGCGCATGGTGATGCCCGCGATTCGCGGCGACTACAAGGCGATCGAGACCTACCGCTCCGAGCCCGACGCCGCCGTCCGCGCACCGATCACCGTGCTGACCGGCGACAGCGACCCCAGGACCAGCCGGGACGAGGCGGAGGCGTGGCGGTCGCACACCACCGGCGCGTTCGACATCAGGGTGTTCCCCGGGGGTCACTTCTTCTTGGCCAACCATCAAGCGGAGATCACGAGTCTCGTGTCCGGCACGCTTTCGGTATCGAGGCCCTGACCCGGCCGATTCGTATCAGCGCGATTCATGCCCTCGGCGCCGACCGGCGACCGGCCGAGGGCATCACGTGATGCTTCACCGGGGGATGAATACTGTGCCCGCAAATCTTTTCGAATGGGAGAGCCGCCTCTCCGTCCTGCGTGAAATGCTGCACGGCGCCACACAGGGCAGAGGCCGGCTGGCGCTCGTCAGTGGCGCGGTGGCCAGTGGGAAGACCCGGCTGCTGAACAGCTTTGCCGAACAGGCAATCGAGAGCGGTGCGTTGCTCCTCGAAGTGACCGGTTCACGGGCCGAACGTGAACTGCCCTTCGGTATTCTCCGGAAGATTTTCGATAACGCCGCGATGCCGCCGGACGTCCGCTCCGAGGCGGTCACCCTGCTTTCCGACATCGGTCCGGAGAGTACCGCCGCGGCGCGCATGCACGTGATGTCCCAGATTTCCTCGGTGCTGCTGCGGCTGGTCGACGAACGCACCCTCGTCATCGCCGTCGACGATGTGCACTGCGGCGACGACCATTCCCTGCAATTCCTGCTCCACCTCGCCCGCCGGGTCCGCCAGGCGCGGGTTCTCATCGTCCTCACCGAATCCCCCCGGCTGCGCCAGCAGCAGCTGACCTTCCACGCCGAACTGCTCCGCCAGCCCAACTGCGTGCGGATGCGGCTGCCGATGCTCACCGAGGCGGGCGTGGCCGAGGCGCTGTCGAACACCCTGTCCGCCCCCGTCGCCTCCCGGCTCGCCCCCGAATGCCACCGCCTCTCCGGCGGCAATCCGCTGCTGCTGCGCGCCCTGCTGGACGACTGGCGGGCCGGGGGCGAACACGGCGAGGCCCTCCAGCGCCCCGCGCCCGGCGAGGCGTTCGCCCAGGCCGTCCTCGGCTGTCTGTACCGCGGCGAGCCCGATGTGGCGGCGATCGCCCGCGGTGTCGCGGTCCTCGGCGACGGCCGCTCCCCGCGGTCCCTGAGCGGCCTCCTCGACCTGAACGCCGGCACGGTCGAACAGGGCGTCCAGGACCTGCACGAGTGCGGGATCCTGGAACACGGCCGGTTCCGCGACGAGGTGGCCCGTACCGCCGTGCTCGACGCGGCCCCCGCCGCCCTCCGCCACGATCTGCACGCCCGGGCCGCCCGGCTGCTGCACGCCGACGGCGCCTCCGCGCTCGACGTCGCCCGCCACTTGGTCCGCGCCCGCCAGGACGGCGAGCCCTGGACCGTGCCCGTCCTGCGCGAGGCCGCCGAATACGCGCTGCTGCAGAAGGAAACCGACGTCGCGCTCCGCTGCCTCGAACACGCCCACCATGTATGCGAGCCGGGGCCCACCCGCACCGCCCTCAAGGCGCGGCTCGTCAGCGTCGCCTGGCGGGTCGGCCCGGCCGTCGCCGAGGGGTATCTGCCGTCGCTCACCGAGGAGGCCGAGAAGGGCTGGCTCGCCCCGCGCGACATCGCCCCCATCACCTCGTACCTCGCCTGGTCGGGACGGCTCGACGCGGCCGCCGACGCCATCACCGCGCTGAACCGCACGGCGGGCCCCGGCGCCACCGACGGCGGCGACCCCGCGATGAGCGCCGCCCTCTCGGCCTCCGTCCAGTGGCTGACGATGCTCAGCCCGCCGCTGCGCGACCGCCTCCCCACCCTCGGCGCGGGCGCCGCGAAGACCACAGGATCCCCGCACGACGTGGCCGACCTCGCCCACGCACACGCCGCCGCCACCCTGTCCGCCGCCTTCACCGAGGGCCGGGCCGACCAGGCGGTCATCGAGGCCGAACGCGTCCTCCAGCGCTACCACCTCGGCGACAACACCCTCCAGCCGCTGGTCATCGCCCTGTACGCGCTCGTCGTCGTCGACCGCCTGGACCTCGCCCTGTCCTGGTGCGAACGGCTGCTCGGCGAATGCTCCTCCCGCAGCGTCCCCGCCTGGCAGGCGATGCTGTCCGCCGTACGGGCCGAAATCGCCCTGCGCCAGGGCGACCTCCAGGTCGCCGCGCACCAGGCGCGCAGCGCCCTGGCGCAGATCCCCGCCCCGGGCTGGGGCGTGGGTCTCGGCCTGCTGCTGTCCGCGCTGATCCAGGCCGAGACCGGGATGGGCCACCACGACGAGGCCATGGCGCTGCTCGAACAGCCCCTCCCCGACGGGCTCTTCCGCACCGTTCCCGGGATGTACTACCTGCGCGCCCGCGGCCGCTGCCACCTGGCCACCGGCCGCTACCACGCCGCCCTCGGCGACTTCCAGGCCTGCGGGGAGCTGGCCGAGTCCTGGCGCATGGACACGCCCCTGCTGGCGCCGTGGCGGCTGGACGCCGCCGAGGCGTGGCTCGCCCTCGGCAACCCCGCCCAGGCCCGTTCCCTCGCCGAGGAACAGCTGCGCCGGGGCGCCGGTGAGGCCCGGCTGCGCGGTGGGCTGCTGGTCGTCCTGGCCCGCACCGACCAGCTCAGGCGGCGGCTGCCCCGGCTCAAGGAGGCCGTCGAGGTGCTGGAGGGCGGCGACGACCGCATCCAGCTCGCCATCGCCCTCGGTGAACTGGGCCGCGCCTACCGTGCGCTGGGCGACTTCAACCGGGGCCGGGTCTTCGTCCGCAAGGCCTGGCACGTGGCCAAGACCTGCGGTGCCGAGCCGCTGTGCCGGGAGCTGATGCCCCGGCAGGGGGACTCCGGCGAACTCGCCCCGACCCCTGTCCAGCCGGGCGGCGGCGACGCCGAACCGCAGCGCGATGTGGAGGCGTTGACGGAGGCGGAGGTGCGGGTCGCGCTGCTGGCCGCGCACGGCAACACCAACCGGGAGATCGCCTCCAAGCTGTTCGTCACCGTCAGCACGGTGGAGCAGCACCTGACCCGCATCTACCGCAAGCTGAACGTCAAGCGCCGCCGTGACCTGCCCGCCAAGCTCTCCGACAGCAGCCTGACGGGCACCGTATAGCCACGGTCAGGGCAGCGGGCGGTTCAGGACAGCAGTCCGCGCTCCATGGCCGTCATCACGGCCGCCGTGCGGTCGGAGACGCCGAGCTTCTTGAACGAACGCAGCAGATGCGTCTTCACCGTGGCCTCGGCCACGAACAGCTTGGCGCCGATCTCGGCGTTGGTCAGCCCCTGGCCGACCAGCCGCAGCACCTCGCACTCACGGCCGGACAGCGGCGACGGCTCGGCCACCCGGGTACGCAGCAGCTTGCCCGCGAGGGACGGGGTGAGCACCGTCTCGCCGCGCGCCGCGGTCTGTACGGCGCCGATCAGCTCCTGACGTGAACTGCCCTTCAGCAGATAGCCCGCGGCGCCCGCCTCGACCGCGCGCAGGATGTCGGAGTCGTCCTCGTACGTGGTCACGATGACGACCTTGCAGGCGGGCGCCTTCCGCAGGATCTGCGTGGTGGCCTCGACCCCGTCCATCCCGCCCATGCGCAGGTCCAGCAGGATGATGTCCGGCCGCAGCGCCATCGCCTGGACGACCGCCTCCTCGCCCGAACCGGCCTGTCCGACGACGGTGATGCCGTCGGCGGACTCCAGCATGGCGCTCAGACCCTCCCGCACCACGGGATGGTCATCCGCGAGCAGGACCCGGATCTCCTGGTCAGCCATTCACTGCCTCCCCGGTCAGCGCCGTCGCCGGCACCTTCACCTCGACGGTGGTGCCCCGTCCGGGGCTGCTGGTGATGGACGCCATTCCGTCGATCTCCTCCATCCGGGCCTGCATCCCGCGCAGTCCGTACCCTTCCTGCGTGCCGTCCGGGGTGAAGCCCTCGCCGTCGTCGCGGATCAGCAGCCGGACGCCGGACTCGTCGAAGACCAGGATCACATCCACCGTACGGGCCTGCTCGGCGTGCTTGCGGACGTTCGCGATCGCCTCCTGCACCGAGCGCAGCAGGACGACGCTGACCGCCATCGGCATGGGCTGCTCCTCGCCCATGACCGAGCACCGCACCTCCAGGCCGGTCTCGGCGATCAGCCCGTCCGCCTGACGGCGCACCGCCTGCACGAGCGAGCCGCCGCGCAGCGCGGGCGGGGTGAGGGCGGCCACGAAGTCACGGGCCTCGGCGAGCGATTCCTTGGCCACCCGCCCGGCCAGCGACAGATGGTTCACCGCCTGGTCCGGTGCGCCGTGCACCTCCGACTCCGCCGCCTGGACGAGGCTGATGATGCTGGTCAGGCCCTGCGCGAGGGTGTCGTGGATCTCCCGGGCCAGCCGCTCGCGTTCGGCGGAGATACCGGCCTCGTGGGACAGCCGGGCCACCCGCTCCCGGCTGCGCCGCAACTCCTCGATGAGCAGCCCGCGCTCCTTGCTCTGCCGCACCACCCGCTTGATCCACAGGCCCAGCAGCACCGAGAGCGCGATGCTCAGCAGCGAGACGGGCAGCACGCCCCACACGCTCAGGCCCAGCGCCTCACCGCTGACCGCCACCACCAGGACGGGGCACAGATTGGCGGTCGTGGCCATCGCGACCGCCCACCCCATCGGCAGGCTCATGATCAGCATCGGGATGACCGCGAACAGCGCGAAGGCACCCACCAGGTTGAACGCCGTGGTGACGGAGAACAGCGCCACCAACCCGATCGCGTAGACCAGGTTGCGCGGCCCGTAGGTGTCCTCGATCATCAGGGCACGGCCGAGCGCCGCGTACCAGGGGACCGTCAGCGTCAATGAGCCGATCGCCACGGCGGCGAGCGGCTGGGAGCCGCCGGAGAGCAGCAGCAGGGTCGCGGTGACGAGATAAGAGACGGCGAAGAAGCCGTCCCACAGGCCGAACCAGCGGGTTCCGGACTCGGGACCGTAATACGCGCCGGTCGCCGATTCCTCCCCCGGAGAGTGAGTGCGCACGGGCTCAGTACTACCACGCGTGTCCACCGTGTCCACCGGACGGTTGACAGGGGGAACCCACCGTTCGGTCGTCCCGTGGCACGCGTTCCGCTTCTAGCGTTGGTATCGGTTAGACAGCACGTGTCAAGCCACGAAGCACCTCGTCCCCCTGGCTTGAAAGAAGGTCACCTATGCCACAGATGAGTCAGTTCATGTCAGCGCTCATCGCGAGCGGCACGATTCTGATCATCATCCTCGCGACCGACATCGGCCGCCGCCGCATCACCACGATGCGCATGGCGCGCTCGGTCATCGCGGTCGCCGTGGTCATCGCGATCTTCGTCGAATCGTTCCCGACCAAGGGCAACGACCTGTCCCTCCAGCTCCTCGGCGTCGGCACCGGCGTCATCTGCGGGCTGATCGCCGGTGTCCTGCTGCCCGCCTTCAAGGACTCCTCCTCCGGCGAGCTGTACACCATCGGTGGCATCGGCTACGCCCTGGTGTGGATCGTCCTCTCCAGCGGGCGCATCATCTTCGCCTACGGCGCCGAGCACTGGTTCACCATGGACCTGGTCAAGTTCTCCATCGACTACAAGATCAGCGGCCAGGACACCTACGCCAACGCGTTCGTCTTCATGTCGCTGGCCATGGTGCTGACCCGTACCGCCGTCCTGCTCGTCAAGATGCGCAAGCTGAAGGACGGCGACACCACGGGCGGCCAGTCGGCCGAGCCGGTCACCAGCGGCGCCTCGGTCTGAACCGAGCCTGGTTTCATGGTCCACCAGTCCCGGACGGGGCAGGCGCGACGACGTCTGACGCAGGAACAGGGTGAAGCAGTGGAACACAACGACAACGTGAGGCTCCGGCCTCCTCGCCACCGGGTCGACCGCCGTGCTCTCGGCTGGTGGACACTCCAGTCGTCACTCTTCGCCCTGCCCCTGCCGCTCACCTTCGGCATCCTGTGGGCCTCGATTCCCCCCACGCGGACGTTCTTCATGTGGGCCACGCTGATCTCGCTGGTCCCCGGGATCCTCTACGTGGCGGTCATGCCCGCCTGGCGCTACCGGGTGCACCGCTGGGAGGCCACCGACGAGGCCGTGTACGCGGCCTCCGGGTGGCTGTGGCAGCAGTGGCGGGTCGTCCCGCTGTCCCGCGTCCAGACGGTGGACACCCTGCGCGGCCCGCTCCAGCAGATGTTCGGCCTCTCCGGCATCACGGTCACCACCGCCTCCTCCGCGGCGGCGGTGAAGATCAAGGGCATCGACCACAAGATCGCGGGGGATCTGGTCGAGTACCTGACCAGGACCACCCAGGCCGTACCGGGAGACGCCACATGATGGCCGATACCGATGTGCGGCGGCCCGCCCACGCGGCGGGCCGTGACTGGGAGCGGCTGAACGGTCGGCTGCTCCTGGTCAACCTGTCCATCCTCGCCGCCCCGCTGGCCATGTTCTTCGCCAGCCTCGCGCTCACCGGCGGCAAGACCAACCTCCAGATCATCATCACCCTCGGCTCGCTGTTCGTGACCTTCCTGGTCATCAGCGGCATCGGGCTGATGCGGCTGTTCACCACCCGCTTCCGGCTCACCGAGGAGCGCTTCGAACTCCACTCGGGCCTGGTCTTCCGCAGCCGGCGCTCGATCCCCGTCGCCCGCATCCGCGGCGTCGACATGACCGCCAACCCGGTCCACCGGCTCTTCGGCCTCACCACGCTGCGCCTCGACACCGGGGAGCAGAGCGACAGCGCGGGCCGCCGGTTCTCGCTCGACGGCATCACCCGGGCCGACGCCCGCGAGCTGCGCCGCCGCATCATCGAGCTGCGCGACGCGGGCCAGGCCCGGCCGGTGGCCGACAGCGACGGCCCCCTCTGCGAACTCGACTGGTCCTGGCTGCGCTACGGCCCGCTGACCGTCTGGGGCGTCGGCGGTGTCCTCATCGCCGCCAGCAGTGTGTACCGCACCCTGCACGAGATGCAGGTCGACCCGCTCGAATGGGGCATCGTCAAGGACCTCCAGAACCGCTTCGGCTCCGTCCCCCTCTGGTACGGAATCCTGGTGTGCGTCGTCGTCCTCGTCGCCCTCGGCATGGCGGGCTCCACCGCCACCTTCGTCGAGAACTGGTACGGCTACGAACTGCGGCGCGAGGACGGCGGAATCCTCCGGGTCCGCCGCGGACTGTTCGCCACCCGCTCCGTCAGCATCGAGGAACAGCGGCTGCGCGGCCTCGAACTGGTCGAGCCGATCCCGCTGCGCTGGGCCAAGGGCGCCAAGCTCAACGCCGTCGCCAGCGGCCTGGGCAACCTGGAGGACAACCGCAGGCGCCGCGGCCTCACCCCGCCCGTCCCGCGCGGCGAGGCCCTGCGGGTCGCCGCCGAGACGTTGCCGGTGGGCCCCGGCCTCATCGAACGCCAGGGGCTCACCCGGCACCCGCAGGCCGCCATGTGGCGCCGGGTCAACCGCGCCCTCCTCTGGACGGCCCTGATCATCGCCATCCAGATCGGCCTCGGCGTGTGGCTCGGCTCGTGGCTGATCGTCACGGGCATCTTCTCCGGTGCGGTGGTGATGCCGATCCTCATCGGGTTCGCGCTCAGCGCGTACCGGAGCCTGGGCCATGGCATCCGCGGCCGCTATCTGGTCGCCTCCAGCGGTACGTTCGCCCGCCGCACCGCCGCCCTCCAGCGCGACGGAATCATCGGCTGGACCATCACCCGGTCCGCGTTCCAGCGCCGGAAGGGGCTGCTCACCCTCGGCGCCACCACCTCCGCGGGCGACGGCGTGTACAAGGTCCACGACGTGACCGAAAGCCAGGGAATCGCCCTCGCCGAGACCGCGGTACCGCGGCTGCTGGCGCCGTTCGTCGAGCGGGTGCCCGACGGACACCGCCCCCACTAGACCAACTGGCGATCCCCCGAGAGGTG
>NZ_GG657754.1:6781670-6784363 GCF_000158915.1 Streptomyces himastatinicus ATCC 53653
CCACCTCTGAACTCGCAAGAAGGTTTTTCTTTCCGCGAGTTCCTTGTCGTCACCCGAATTCTCGTGCACTCTGGTTAATTAAACGCGGCCATTGTGTGGCGCGCAGTGGATAAGGGGTCCCCTGGTCACGGTAGGGGGCCATAGGGGGTTTGAAGGGGTTTCTTGCCGCACCGCCCTGTGTAAGGCTGACCTACGGTTTGGTTTATGTCTGCGAGGGTAATGGGGCGCGCGATGGTGAGTGAGTCCGTGGATTTCACGCACGAGCACACCGAAAAGCGGGGGAGCGGCCCCGACGAAGCCTCCCGCGGAGCCTCCCCGTGGCGGGCCCAGCTCTCCGAACTCCCCGAGGCCGAACGCGCCGAGGCCCTCACCGCCTGGGTCGGCGAGGTTGTCTCCCAGGCCCTCAAGGACAAGGCGCCCGATGTCCTCGACCCCCAGCGCCCCTTCCTCGACCTGGGCTTCGACTCCCTCGCCACCGTCGACCTGCACGCCCGGCTGACCGCCGCCACCGGACTGCGCCTGCCCGTCACCCTCGCCTTCGACCACCCCACCCCCGCCGACCTCGCCCGCCATCTGCGGACCGAACTTCTCGGTGAGGACGCGGATGAGGACCTGCCGTCGGAAGAGGCGGTCCGCGGTCCCATCGCCGACGACGAGCCCATCGCCATCATCGGAATGAGCTGCCGATTCCCCGGCTCGATCGGCTCGCCCGAAGAGCTGTGGGATATCGTCGCCGACGGAAAAGACGTCATCTCCGAATTCCCGGTGACCCGGGGCTGGGATCTCGCCGGGCTTTACGACCCCGACCCGGACAAGGCGGGCAGTAGTTATGCCCGCGAGGGCGGATTCCTGCATGACGCCGATGAGTTCGATCCGGCGTTCTTCGGTATTTCGCCGCGCGAGGCCCTCGCCATGGATCCGCAGCAGCGGCTGCTGCTGGAGACCTCCTGGGAGGCGTTCGAACGCGCCGGTATCGACCCCGCGGTGCTCCGCGGCGGCCGGGCCGGAGTGTTCGTCGGCGCCGAGCAGCAGGACTACGGCCCCCGGCTGCACGAGGCCGAGCAGGGCTTCGAGGGCTACCTGGTCACCGGCAACGCCGCGAGCGTCGCCTCCGGCCGTATCGCCTACACCTTCGGCTTCGAGGGCCCCACCGTCACCGTCGACACCGCGTGCTCCTCCTCGCTGGTGGCGCTCCACCTCGCCGTCCAGGCCCTCCGTAACGGCGAATGCCCGCTCGCCCTCGCCGGCGGCGTCGCCGTCATGGCCAACCCCGGCTCCTTCATCGCCTTCAGCCGCCAGCGCGGCCTCGCGCCCGACGGCCGCTGCAAGCCGTTCGCCGCCGCCGCCGACGGCACCGCCTGGGGCGAGGGCGTCGGCATGCTGCTCGTGGAGCGGCTGTCCGACGCGCGGCGCAACGGCCACCGGGTGCTGGCCGTGGTGCGGGGTACGGCCATCAACCAGGACGGCGCCAGCAACGGCCTCACCGCCCCCAGCGGCCCCGCCCAGCAGCGCGTCATCCGCCAGGCGCTCGCCGGTGCGGGCCTGTCGGCCGCCGACGTGGACGCCGTGGAGGCGCACGGTACGGGGACGACGCTGGGCGACCCGATCGAGGCGCAGGCGCTGCTCGCCACGTACGGGCAGCAGCGGCACCCGGACCGGCCACTGTTGCTCGGGTCGCTCAAGTCGAACATCGGCCACACCCAGTCCGCGGCCGGTGTCGGCGGCATCATCAAGATGGTCATGGCGATGCGCCACGGCGAACTGCCGCGCAGCCTGCACATCGACCAGCCCACCCCGCACGTCGACTGGGCCGCGGGCGACATCGAACTGCTGACGCAGGCGCGGGAATGGCCGGAGACCGAGGGCCGCCCGCGCCGCGCGGGTGTGTCGTCGTTCGGCATGAGCGGCACCAACGCCCACGCCATCATCGAGCAGCCGCCCGCCGATGCCGAGGCCAAGGCCGATGCGGACGCGGACCCTGACGCCCCGGCTTCCGCCCCCGCCGTACTGCCCTGGATCCTGTCGGCCAAGACCACCGACGCGCTCCGCGCCCAGGCCGAACGGCTGCGGCACCACCTGGAGGCCCACCCCGGCCTCGCCCTCACCGACATCGGCCACTCCCTGGCCACCACCCGCGCCACCTTCGAGCAGCGCGCCGTGCTCCTCGCCGACGGCCGCGACGGCGCCCTCGCCGCGCTCCGCACCCTGGCCGCAGGTGGCGACACCCCGTCCGTCGTGCAGGGCGCCCCGGCCGTCGGGAAGCTCGCCCTGCTGTTCACCGGGCAGGGCAGCCAGCGCCTCGGCATGGGCCGCGAGCTGTACGCCACGTACCCCGTCTTCGCCGAAGCCCTGGACGACGCCTGCTGGTACCTCGAAGAGCAGCTGGAACACCCGCTCCTCGACGTGCTCTTCGCCGAGGAGGGCTCGCCCGAGGCGGCCCTCCTCGACCGCACCGACTACACCCAGCCCGCCCTGTTCGCCATCGAGGTCGCGCTCTACCGCCTGGTCGAATCCTGGGGGCTGCGCCCCGACCTGCTCGCCGGACACTCGATCGGCGAGCTGGCCGCCGCCCATGTGGCGGGCGTGCTGTCGCTGGAGGACGCCGCTGCGCTCGTGGCGGCGCGTGGGCGGTTGATGCAGGAGCTTCCGGCCGGTGGCGCGATGGTCGCGGTGCAGGCGTCGGAGGACGAGGT
>NZ_GG657754.1:6785014-6786312 GCF_000158915.1 Streptomyces himastatinicus ATCC 53653
GGATCCGGGGCTGTCGTTGGGTGAGGTGTTGCCTGCGTTGTCGTCGTGGCGGCGGCAGGAGTCCGTGCGTACGACGGTGAGTGGTTGGCGTTATGGGGTGTCGTGGCGGCCGGTGAGGGATCGGTCGGCCGGGGCGCCGGGTCGTTGTTGGGTGGTGGTGGTTCCGGCTGGTGAGGCCGGGGGTGCCTGGTCCGCGGGTGTGGTGCGGATGCTGGCCGAGCGTGGCGTTGATGTGCGGCTCGTTGAGTCGGGTGCTGAGGTTGAGCGGGGCGCGGTTGCTGAGCGGCTGCGTGCGGCGGTCGGCGACGTGGCGGTGACGGGTGTGGTGTCGCTGCTGGCTCTCGGGGACGTCGATGGGGTGCTGGGGACGGCTGCGTTGACGCAGGCGTTGGGTGATGCGGGCGTGGGTGCGCCGTTGTGGGTGGCGACGCGGGGTGCGGTGTCGGTGGGGCGTTCGGACGGTGCGGTGTGCCCGGACCAGGCGTTGGTGTGGGGTCTGGGTCGGGTGGCGGCGTTGGAGTTGCCGGAGCGGTGGGGTGGGTTGGTTGATCTGCCGGAGTCGGTGGATGAGCGTGCGCTTGCGCGGCTGGCGGGGGTGCTGGCTGGCGGTGGCGGTGAGGACCAGGTCGCGGTGCGGGCGTCGGGGGTCTTCGGGCGTCGGCTGGTTCGGGCCTCTGCGGCGGTGTCGTCGGGTGGTTCGTGGCGGCCCGGTGGTGGGTCGGTGCTGGTCACGGGTGGTACGGGTGCGTTGGGTGCGCGGGTGGCGCGTTGGCTGGTGGCGGCTGGTGCTGAGCATGTGGTGCTGAGCAGCCGTCGTGGACTGGATGCTCCGGGTGCGGTCGAGCTGCGGGATGAGTTGTCGGCGTCGGGTGCCCGGGTGACCGTGGCGGCGTGTGATGTGGCGGATCGGGATGCGCTGGCGGAGTTGCTGGCGTCGCTGCCGGACGAGCTGCCGCTGACCGCCGTTATCCACACCGCCGGTGTGCTGGACGACGGCGTACTGGACTCGCTCACCCCCGAGCGGTTCGCCTCGGTGCTCCGCGCGAAGGTCGACGCCGCGCACCATCTGGACGAGCTGACGCGTGACCTGGACCTTTCGGCGTTCGTCCTCTTCTCCTCGATCACCGGATCGGTCGGCGCGGCCGGTCAGGGCAACTACGCGGCGGCCAACGCCTATCTGGATGCGCTGGCCGAGCGGCGGCGCGCCCAGGGTTTGCCCGCGACGTCGATCGCGTGGGGTCCGTGGGCCGACGGTGGCATGGCGGCGGACGATGCGCTGGAGCGGCGTATGCGTCGCG
>NZ_GG657754.1:6786666-6787529 GCF_000158915.1 Streptomyces himastatinicus ATCC 53653
CGCTGCTGGACCTGGTGCGTACGCACGTCGCGGCGGTGCTGGGGCACGACGGTGCCGAGGCCGTCGAGGCGGGGCGTGCGTTCAAGGAGCTGGGCTTCGACTCGCTCGCCGCCGTCGAACTCCGTAACCGGCTCGGCGCCGCGACCGATCTGCGGCTGCCCGCCACGCTCATTTACGACTACCCGTCGGCGGCGGCCCTGGCCGAGCATCTGCACACGGAGCTGATCGGTACTCAGACCGTCACCGTGCAGGGCGGCGATGTCGCCGTGGCCGTCGATGATGATCCGATCGCGATCGTGGCGATGAGCTGCCGTTTCCCGGGTGGGGTGCGGACGCCGGAGGAGCTGTGGCAGCTGCTGACGGCGGGCGGGGACGCGATCGCGGAGTTCCCGGCGGACCGTGGCTGGGACCTGGCGGGGCTGTACGACCCGGATCCGGATCGTCAGGGCACCTCGTACACCCGCGAGGGCGGTTTCCTTTACGACGTCGCCGAGTTCGACGCCTCGTTCTTCGGGATTTCGCCTCGTGAGGCGCTGGCCATGGATCCGCAGCAGCGGTTGCTGCTGGAGACGTCGTGGGAGGCGTTCGAGCGCGCGGGCATCGACCCGGTGGCGCTGCGCGGCAGCCGCACCGGCGTCTTCGCGGGGACCAACGGGCAGGACTACGCCGGGCTCGTCTCCACCCCGCCCGAGGGGCTCGAAGGCCACCTGGGTACGGGCAACGCGGCGAGCGTGGTGTCCGGGCGGATCTCGTACACGTTCGGGCTCGAGGGCCCGGCGGTCACGGTGGACACGGCCTGCTCGTCGTCGCTGGTCGCCCTGCACATGGCCGTGCAGGCGCTGCGGAGCGGTGAGTGCTCGATG
>NZ_GG657754.1:6788451-6814540 GCF_000158915.1 Streptomyces himastatinicus ATCC 53653
CTGCTGCGGACGCTCGACGCGCTGGCGCGGGGCGAGTCCGCCCCGGGCCTGGTCGAGGGCTCGGTGGCGGACGGCAAGGTGGCGTTCCTGTTCACGGGGCAGGGCAGCCAGCGGCTCGGAATGGGCCGTGAGCTGTACGACGCGTACCCGGTGTTCGCGGATGCGCTGGATGAGGTGTGTGCGCATCTGGATCTGCACCTTGAGCGGCCGCTGCGGGATGTGTTGTTCGGGGACGACGCCTCGGTGCTGGACCAGACGGGGTTCACTCAGCCTGCGTTGTTCGCGGTTGAGGTGGCGCTGTTTCGGCTGGTCGAGGCGTGGGGTGTGAAGCCGGACTTCCTGTCGGGGCATTCGATCGGTGAGTTGGCTGCGGCGCATGTGGCGGGTGTGCTGTCGCTGGAGGACGCCGCTGCGCTGGTGGCGGCGCGTGGGCGGTTGATGCAGGAGCTTCCGGCCGGTGGCGCGATGGTCGCGGTGCAGGCGTCGGAGGACGAGGTGCTGCCGCTGCTCGGTGGGCGGGTGAGCATTGCCGCGGTGAATGGCCCGGCGTCGGTGGTCATCGCGGGTGACGAGGACGCTGTTGTTGAGGTCGCGGCGTCGTTTGAGGCGCAGGGTCGTAAGACGAAGCGGCTCACGGTCAGCCATGCGTTCCACTCGCCGCGTATGGACGGGATGCTGGACGCGTTCCGCGAGGTGGCGGAGGGGCTGTCGTACGAGGCTCCGCGTATTCCGATCGTGTCGAACCTGACGGGCGAGCTGGTTTCCGCCGAGGAGATCACCAGCCCGGACTTCTGGGTGCGGCATGTCCGTGAGGCCGTGCGCTTCCTCGATGGTGTGCGTGTTCTGGAGGCTCAGGGCGTCACGACGTACGTCGAGCTGGGCCCCGACGGTGTGCTCACCGCCATGGCGCAGGACTGCCTCACCGAGGGCGACGCCGCCGTCTGCGTTCCTTCTCTGCGCAAGGAGCGCGCCGAGAGCGAGTCGGTGACCACTGCCCTCGCCCGACTGCACGTCGGGGGCCTGGCTCCGGACTGGGCGGCGTACTTCGCGGGCACCGGTGTCCGCCGCGTCGAGCTGCCCACGTACGCCTTCCAGCGCGAGCGGTTCTGGCTGGAGGAGGCGCCGACCGTCGCGGATGCTGCGCCGGGGACCGCCGTTGATGGGCGGTTCTGGGATGTGGTGGAGCGTGGGGATGTGGCTGCGCTGGCTGCGGAGTTGGAGGTGGATCCGGGGCTGTCGTTGGGTGAGGTGTTGCCTGCGTTGTCGTCGTGGCGGCGGCAGGAGTCCGTGCGTTCGACGGCGGATGGTTGGCGTTATGGGGTGTCGTGGCGGCCGGTGAGGGATCGGTCGGCCGGGGCGCCGGGTGGTTGTTGGGTGGTGGTGGTTCCGGCTGGTGAGGCCGGGGGTGTGTGGTCCGCGGGTGTGGTGCGGATGCTGGCCGAGCGTGGCGTCGATGTGCGGCTCGTCGAGCTGGGTGCTGAGGCTGAGCGTGGCGCGGTTGCTGAGCAGCTGCGTGCGGCGGTCGTGGGTGCTTCGGTCGCGGGTGTGGTCTCGCTGCTGGCGGTCGAGGGTGATGCCGCTCTGCTGCGTACGGCTGCGTTGACGCAGGCGTTGGGTGATGCGGGTATGGGTGCGCCGTTGTGGGTGGCGACGCGGGGTGCGGTGTCGGTGGGGCGTTCGGACGGTGCGGTGTGCCCGGACCAGGCGTTGGTGTGGGGTCTGGGTCGGGTGGCGGCGTTGGAGTTGCCGGAGCGGTGGGGTGGGTTGGTTGATCTGCCGGAGTCGGTGGATGAGCGTGCGCTTGCGCGGCTGGCGGGGGTGCTGGCTGGCGGTGGCGGTGAGGACCAGGTCGCGGTGCGGGCGTCGGGGGTCTTCGGGCGTCGGCTGGTTCGGGCCTCTGCGGCGGTGTCGTCGGGTGGTTCGTGGCGGCCCGGTGGTGGGTCGGTGCTGGTCACGGGTGGTACGGGTGCGTTGGGTGCGCGGGTGGCGCGTTGGCTGGTGGCGGCTGGTGCTGAGCATGTGGTGCTGAGCAGCCGTCGTGGACTGGATGCTCCGGGTGCGGTCGAGCTGCGGGATGAGTTGTCGGCGTCGGGTGCCCGGGTGACCGTGGCGGCGTGTGATGTGGCGGATCGGGATGCGCTGGCGGAGTTGCTGGCGTCGCTGCCGGACGAGCTGCCGCTGACCGCCGTTATCCACACCGCCGGTGTGCTGGACGACGGCGTAGTGGACGGGCTGGACGCCGAGCGCGTGGAGCGGGTGCTGCGCGCCAAGGTCGCTTCCGCGCGGAACCTCCATGAGCTGACCCGCGACCTGGACCTTTCCGCGTTCGTCCTCTTCTCTTCCCTCGCCGCGACGGTCGGCGCGCCCGGCCAGGGCAACTACGCGGCGGCCAACGCTTACCTGGACGCGCTCGCCGAGCGGCGGCGCGCCCAGGGCTTGCCCGCCACCTCGATCGCCTGGGGCCCCTGGGCCGAGGGCGGCATGGCCGCCGACGATGCGCTGGAGCGGCGTATGCGGCGCGACGGAGTGCCGCCGATGGCGCCCGAGGTGGCGCTGACCGCGCTTCAGCAGGCGCTCGACCACGACGACACGGCCGTGACGGTCGCGGACATCGACTGGGACCGCTTCCTCGCGGAGTTCACCGCCGTACGGCCCAGCGCGCTGTTCGGCGAGCTGCCCGCGGCACGGCCCGTACCGGCCGCCGCCGAACGCCCGACCGCCACCGGAGCCGGGACCGGCACGCTGGCGGAGAGGCTGTCCGGCCTGACCGGGACCGAGCGCGCTCAGACCGTGCTGGAGCTGGTCCGTACGCAGGTCGCGGCGGTGCTCGGGCACGGCGGGGCCGAGGCGGTCGTGGCGGGGCGCGCCTTCAAGGAGCTGGGCTTCGACTCGCTCACCGCTGTCGAACTCCGCAACCGGCTGAACGCCGCCACCGGTCTGCGGCTGCCCGCCACCCTCATCTACGACTACCCCAACGCCACCGCGCTGGCCGACCACCTGCGGACGGAACTGCTGGGCGCCGACGCGACGGCGACCGGCGGCACCGCCACGCCGCAGCTCGCGGTGGCCGACGATCCGATCGCGATCGTGGCGATGAGCTGCCGTTTCCCGGGTGGGGTGCGCACGCCGGAGGAGCTGTGGCAGCTGCTCACCGCGGGCGAGGACGCGATAGCCGATTTCCCGGCCGACCGTGGCTGGGACCTGGCGGGGCTGTACGACCCGGACCCGGAGCGTCAGGGCACCTCGTACACGCGCGAGGGCGGCTTCCTCTACGACGTCGCCGACTTCGACCCGGCGTTCTTCGGCATCTCGCCGCGTGAGGCGCTGGCCATGGATCCGCAGCAGCGGTTGCTGCTGGAGACGTCGTGGGAGGCGTTCGAGCGCGCGGGCATCGACCCGACGGCGCTGCGCGGTCAGCCGGTCGGCGTGTTCGCCGGTACCAACGGTCAGGACTATCTGTCGCTGCTGATGGCAGCACCCGAGGGGCTCGAAGGCCACCTGGGTACGGGCAACGCGGCGAGCGTGGTGTCCGGGCGGATCTCGTACACCTTCGGGCTCGAGGGCCCGGCGGTCACGGTGGACACGGCGTGCTCGTCGTCGCTGGTGGCGCTGCATCTGGCGGTGCAGGCGCTGCGTCAGGGCGAATGCTCGATGGCGCTCGCGGGCGGCGTCACGGTGATGTCCACCCCCGAGAACTTCATCGACTTCAGCCGTCAGCGGGGGCTTGCGGCCGACGGTCGTATCAAGGCGTTCGCGGCCGGTGCGGATGGCACCGGCTGGGGCGAGGGCGTCGGCATGCTGCTGGTCGAGCGGCTGTCGGACGCGCGCCGTAACGGCCACCCGGTCCTCGCCACCGTGCGCGGCTCGGCCGTCAACCAGGACGGTGCGTCGAACGGTCTGACGGCGCCCAACGGCCCGTCCCAGCAGCGGGTGATCCGGCAGGCGCTGACCAGCGCCGGACTGTCGACCGCCGATGTGGACGCGGTGGAGGCACACGGTACGGGAACCACGCTGGGCGACCCGATCGAGGCGCAGGCGCTGCTGGCCACGTACGGTCGCGACCGGTCCGAGGACCAGCCCCTGTGGTTGGGTTCCATCAAGTCCAACATCGGCCACACGCAGGCTGCGGCCGGTGTCGCGGGCGTGATGAAGATGGTCCTCGCCATGCGCCATGGCGTGCTGCCGCAGACGCTCCACGTGGACGCGCCGTCGCCGCACGTGGACTGGTCGGCGGGCGCGGTCGAGCTGCTGAGCGAGACGCGGGAATGGCCGGAGACGGGCCGTCCGCGCCGGGCCGCGGTGTCCTCGTTCGGCATCAGCGGCACCAATGCGCACACCATCATCGAGCAGGCCCCGGCCATCGAGGCTCCGTCGTCCGAGCCTCGCGTTCTGGAGACGCTGCCGTTCGCGCTGTCGGCCAAGAGCCCCGAGGCGCTGCGGGAGCAAGCCGCGCGGCTGCGCGCCTACGTCGAGACGCGGCCCGAAGCGGCGCCGCTCGCCGTCGCCCACGCCCTGGCCGTCGGCCGCGCCGCCCTGGAGCGGCGTGCGGTGCTGACCGTCAGCGACCGCGATGAGCTGCTGCGGACGCTCGACGCGCTGGCGCGGGGCGAGTCCGCCCCGGGCCTGGTCGAGGGCTCGGTGGCGGACGGCAAGGTGGCGTTCCTGTTCACGGGGCAGGGCAGCCAGCGGCTCGGAATGGGCCGTGAGCTGTACGACGCGTACCCGGTGTTCGCGGATGCGCTGGATGAGGTGTGTGCGCATCTGGATCTGCACCTTGAGCGGCCGCTGCGGGATGTGCTGTTCGGGGATGATGCCTCGGTTCTGGATCAGACGGGGTTCACTCAGCCTGCGTTGTTCGCGGTTGAGGTGGCGTTGTTCCGGTTGGTCGAGGCGTGGGGTGTGACGCCGGACTTCCTGTCCGGGCACTCGATCGGTGAGTTGGCTGCGGCGCATGTGGCGGGTGTGCTGTCGCTGGAGGACGCCGCCGCGTTGGTGGCGGCTCGTGGGCGGTTGATGCAGGAGCTTCCGGCCGGTGGCGCGATGATCGCCATCCAGGCGTCGGAGGACGAGGTGGCGCCGCTGCTGACCGAGCGGGTGAGCATCGCCGCTCTCAACGGACCCACCTCCGTGGTCATCGCGGGCGACGAGGACGCCGCTGTCGAGATCGCGGCTGGCTTCGAGGCGCAGGGTCGTAAGACGAAGCGGCTCACGGTCAGCCATGCGTTCCACTCGCCGCGTATGGACGGGATGCTGGAGGCGTTCCGTGAGGTGGCGCAGGGGCTTTCGTACGAGGCCCCGAGCATCCCGATCGTCTCCAACCTGACCGGGGAGGTCGTTTCCGCCGAGGAGATCACCAGCCCGGACTTCTGGGTGCGCCACGTCCGCGAGGCGGTCCGCTTCCTGGGCGGCGTCCGAACGCTCGAAGCCCAGGGCGTCACCACGTACATCGAGCTGGGCCCGGACGGTGTGCTCACCGCCATGGCGCAGGAGTGCGTGTCCGGGGAGGAGGCGGCCTTCGTCTCCGTCTGCCGCAAGGACCGTCCCGAGACCGACGCGCTGACGTCCGCCGTCGCCCGTGCGTACGTCCGTGGCGTACCGCTGGACTGGGACGCCGTCTTCGGCGCGGTCGCCACCGGCATCGATCCGGCCGAGCTGCCGACGTACCCCTTCCAGCGCCAGCGCTACTGGCCCAGCGCCGCGGCCCTGGCGGCGGGCGACCCCGAGTCGATCGGGCTCGGGGACATCGACCATCCGTTGCTGGGTGCCGCCGTGGCGCTCGCGGATGCCGATGGCCTGCTGCTCACCGGCGTGCTGTCCACGCGCACCCACCCCTGGCTGGCCGACCACGCCGTCATGGGCACCGTGCTGCTGCCGGGCACGGCCTTCGTGGAGCTGGCGAGCGCCGCCGGTGCCCAGGTCGGCTGCGAGCGGTTGGACGAACTGACCCTCGAAGCCCCGCTCGTGCTGCCCGAACACACCGGGGTGCGGGTGCAGCTCGTCGTGGACGGGCCGGACGAGTCCGGCGCCCGCGCCTTCAGCCTCCACTCGCGCAGGCAGGACGCGCTCGGCACCGAGCCGTGGACGCGCCACGCCACCGGTGTGCTGACGGTCGGCGGCCGGACCGACGCTCCCGACACGCTGGCCGTATGGCCGCCGCAGGGCGCCACGCCCGTCGCGGTCGACGGGCTGTACGAGGACCTGGCCGGGGCGGGCCTGGGGTACGGGCCGGTGTTCCAGGGGCTGAAGGGCGCCTGGCGGCTCGGCGACGACCTGTACGCCGACGTCGCGCTCCCCGAGGACACCGCCCTGACGGCGGGCGCCGAAGCGGGGCGGTTCGGGTTGCACCCCGCGCTGCTCGACGCCGCGTTGCACGTCATCGGGCTCGACAACCCCGACCGAGAGGCGGCGCTGGCCGAGGGCGCGCTGCTGCCGTTCGCGTGGAACGGCGTCCAGCTGCTCGCGGCCGGGGCCGATGTGCTCCGGGTGCGGGTGACCGAGCAGTCGCGGGACACCGTCTCGCTGCTGGTGGCCGACGGCACGGGACGACCGGTGGCCACGGTCGAGTCCGTGGCGCTGCGGGCCGCCTCCGCCGACCAGGTGCGCGCGGCATCGGGCGGGCTGCACGAATCGCTGTTCCGGCTGGACTGGACGGCGGTTCCGACGGGCACAGAAAGGGCCACGGGCCACTGGGCGCTGCTCGGCGCCGACGACGCCGGGGCCTTCCCGGAGGACGTGCGGCCCGCCGCGTACGCCGATCTGGCGGCGCTGCGTCAGGCCGTCGACGCGGGGGAGCCCGCGCCCGACACGGTGTTCGTCCACGCAGCCGCAGACGGCGACGACGCGGCCGCCGTACACACCGCCACCCAGGACATGCTGGCCCTGCTCCAGCCCTGGCTGGCCGACGAGCGGTTCACCGAGTCGCGGCTCGTGCTGCTGACCCGGGGCGCGGTGGAGACCGAGCCGGGGGCGGGTGGCGCGCAGCTGCCGCAGGCCGCCGTGCGCGGGCTGTTCCGCTCCGCGCAGTCGGAGAACCCGGCCCGCCTGGTGCTGCTCGACGTGGACGGCCAGGAGGACTCGTACCGTACGGTGTCCGCCGCGCTCGCCCTGGACGAGCCCGAGGTGGCGCTGCGCGGGGGCGTGGCGCTCGCGCCGCGGCTGTCCCGTACGCCAGTCGCAACGGAACCAAGTGGCCCGTCCTTCGACGCGCACGGCACCGTGCTGCTCACCGGCGCCTCCGGCACTCTCGGTGGCCTCTTCGCCCGCCACCTCGTGTCGACCCGCGGCGTACGGCACTTGCTGCTGGTCAGCCGCCGTGGCGCCGATGCCGATGGCGCCGATGCGCTGACCGCCGACCTCACGGCGGCCGGTGCCACCGTGACCTGGGCGGCCTGTGATGTGGCCGACCGCGACGCGCTCGCCGCGACGCTGGCCGCGATCCCGGCCGAGCATCCGCTGACCGCCGTCGTGCACACCGCGGGTGTTTTGGACGACGGGATCATCGGCTCGCTGACGCCCGAGCGCGTGTCGGGCGTCCTGCGCCCCAAGGTGGACGCGGCGCTCAACCTGCACGAGCTGACCCGCGGACACGACCTGTCAGCGTTCGTACTGTTCTCCGGCGCCGCGGCCGTGTTCGGCGCGCCGGGGCAGGCGAGTTACGCCGCCGCCAACTCCTTCCTGGAGGCCCTCGCCCAACACCGCGCCGCCCAGGGGCTTCCGGCCACCGCGCTGGGCTGGGGCCTGTGGTCCGGCGCGGGCATGGGCGGCGGTCTCGACGACGTCGACCTGCGCCGCATCGCGCGCGGCGGCGTCGCCCCGATCCCCGCCGACGAGGGCCTTGCGCTCTTCGACGCGGCACACGCCGACGGCACGGCCGCCGTGCTGTTCCCGATGCGGCTCGACTACGCCGGGCTGCGCACCGAGGCCGCGGCGACCGGCACCGTACCGGCCCTGTTCCGCGGTCTGGTGCGGGCTCCGGTGCGGCGCGCCGCCCCCGCGGCCACCGGCACCGCCGACGGTTCTACGCTCGTACGGCGGCTGGCCGGGCTCGCGCGGTCCGAACAGGACCGTGAGCTGCTGGAGTTGGTGTGCGGACGGGTCGCCGCGGTGCTCGGGCACGGCGGGGCCGACGCGATCGAGCCCGGGCGGGCGTTCAAGGAGCTGGGCTTCGACTCGCTCACCGCCGTCGAACTCCGCAACGACCTCAAGACCGTGACCGGACTGCGCCTCCCGGCCACGCTCGTCTTCGACTACCCGACCCCGACCGCCCTCGCCGGATATCTGCGCGACGAACTGCTCGGCGCCGAGGACGCCGTGGCCCCGGCCGCCACCGGGGGCACGGTCACCGTCGCCGCCACTGACGACGACCCGATCGTCATCGTCGGCATGAGCTGCCGCTACCCGGGCGGTGTGAGCACGCCCGAGGAGCTGTGGGACCTCGTCGCCGCGGGTGGTGACGGCATCTCCGGCTTCCCCGTCGACCGCGGCTGGGACCTGGACGGCCTGTACCACCCGGACCCCGACCACGCGGGCACCTCGTACACCCGGGAGGGCGGCTTCCTGCACGACGCCGCCGACTTCGACCCGGCGTTCTTCGGCATCTCGCCGCGCGAGGCCCTTGCCATGGACCCGCAGCAGCGGCTGCTGCTGGAGACGTCATGGGAGGCGTTCGAGCGGGCGGGCATCGACCCGGCCACGCTGCGCGGCAGCCGAACCGGTGTGTTCGCGGGCGTCATGTACCACGACTACGTCACCGGCCTGGACGGCATCCCGGAGGGCGTCGAGGGCTACGTCGGCACCGGCAACGCGGGCAGCATCGCGTCGGGCCGGGTCGCGTACACCTTCGGGCTGGAGGGCCCGGCCGTCACCGTCGACACCGCGTGCTCGTCGTCGCTGGTCGCGCTGCACTGGGCGATCCAGGCGCTGCGCGCGGGGGAGTGCACCATGGCGCTCGCCGGCGGTGTGGCGATCATGGCCACGCCCGAGACGTTCGTGGACTTCAGCCGTCAGCGCGGCCTCGCCACCGACGGCCGATGCAAGTCGTTCGCGGCGGGCGCGGACGGTACGGGCTGGGCCGAGGGCGCGGGCATGCTGCTCGTGGAGCGGCTGTCGGACGCGCGCCGCAACGGCCACCAAGTGCTGGCGGTCGTACGCGGCAGCGCGATCAACCAGGACGGTGCGTCGAATGGTCTGACGGCGCCGAACGGTCCGTCGCAGCAGCGGGTCATCCGCCAGGCGCTGGCCGCCTCCGGGCTGTCGGTTGGCGATGTGGACGCGGTGGAGGCGCACGGTACGGGGACGACGCTGGGCGACCCCATCGAGGCGCAGGCGCTGCTCGCCACGTACGGGCGCGAGCGGTCCGACGACCAGCCGCTGTGGCTCGGCTCCATCAAGTCCAACATCGGCCACACCCAGGCGGCGGCCGGTGTCGCGGGCATCATCAAGATGGTGATGGCCATGCGGCACGGTGTGCTGCCGCAGACCCTTCACGTCGACGCGCCGTCCCCGAACGTCGATTGGGCCGAGGGCGCGGTCTCGCTGCTGACGGAGGCGCGGGAGTGGCCGGAGACGGGCCGTCCGCGCCGGGCGGGTGTGTCGTCGTTCGGCATCAGTGGCACCAACGCGCACACCATCATCGAGCAGGCTCCGGCGGTCGAGGCCCCGGTGATGGTGTCCGACGTCCCCACCCGTGTCCTGCCGTGGCCGCTGTCGGCCATGGGCCAGGAGGCGCTGCGCGACCAGGCCCGCCGCCTACGCGACCGGGTGAGCGTCGCCGACGAGATCGACCTCGCCGACATCGGCTACACCCTGGCCACCGGCCGCACCGCCTTCGAGGACCGTGCGGTGCTGGTGGCGGGCGACCGCGAGGGCTTCCTGCGCGGTCTGGCGGCGCTGGCCGCCGGTGAACCGGCCCCGGGCGTGGTCCAGGGCTCGCCGGTCGCCGGGAAGGTCGCCTTCCTGTTCACGGGGCAGGGCAGCCAGCGACTGGGGATGGGTCGTGAGCTGTACGACGCGTACCCGGTGTTCGCGGAGGCGCTGGATGCGGTGTGCGATGCGCTGGATGGGCATCTTGAGCAGCCGCTGAAGACGGTGCTGTTTGGTGATGACGCGGCGGTCTTGGATCAGACGGCGTTCACCCAGCCTGCGCTGTTCGCGGTCGAGGTGGCACTGTTCCGGCTGGTTGAAACGTGGGGTCTGCGTGCGGACTTCCTCTCCGGCCACTCGATCGGTGAGCTTGCTGCCGCGCATGTGGCGGGGGTGCTCTCGCTCGCGGATGCGGCGAAGCTGGTGGCGGCGCGTGGGCGGCTGATGCAGGAGCTTCCGGTCGGTGGCGCGATGATTGCCGTCCAGGCGTCCGAGGACGAGGTGGTGCCGCTGCTCACCGAGCGGGTGAGCATCGCCGCCCTCAACGGGCCTACCTCCGTGGTCATCGCGGGTGACGAGGACGTGGCGCTGGAAATCGCCGCGGCCTTCGAGGAGCAGGGTCGTAAGACCAAGCGGCTCACGGTCAGCCACGCCTTCCACTCGCCGCGTATGGACGGGATGCTGGACGCGTTCCGCGAGGTGGCCGAGGGGCTGTCGTACGAGGCTCCCCGTATCCCGATCGTCTCCAACCTCACCGGAAACGTCGTCTCCGCCGAGGAGATCACCAGCCCCGACTTCTGGGTGCGCCACGTCCGCGAGGCGGTCCGCTTCCTCGACGGCATCCGCACCCTCGAAGCCCAGGGCGTCACCACCTACCTCGAACTGGGCCCCGACGGTGTGCTGTCCGGCATGGGGCAGGACTGTCTGACCGAGGGCGCATTCCTCACTGCCCTCCGCAAGGACCGCCCCGAGGCCGAGACGCTGACCGGTGCCCTCGCCGGGGTGCGGGTGCGGCAGACCGCGCCCGACTGGGCGGCGTTCTACGCCGGGACCGGCGCCCGGCGCGTGGAGCTTCCGACGTACGCCTTCCAGCGCCGCCGCTACTGGCTGGACGTGGCCACAACGCCCACCGCCACCGCCCAGGACGCGGTGGACGCCCGCTTCTGGGAGGCCGTGGAGCGGGAAGACCTCGATGCGCTCGCCACCACGCTCGACCTGGGTGGCGAGGACAACGGGGCGCTGGAGACGCTGCTGCCCGCCCTGTCGTCGTGGCGGCGGCAGCACGCGGAGCGATCGACGGTCGACGGCTGGCGCTACCGGGTGTCGTGGAAGCCGGTGTCCGGCCGTTCCACCGCCGCGCCGCTGAGCGGCCGTTGGCTGGTCGTCGTACCGGCCGAGGCGACCGGGGATGTGTGGGTCGCCGGGGTCGTACGCATGCTGGACGACCGTGGCGTCAACGTGACGCGGGTCGAGCTGACCGCCGACGCCGACCGCACGGCAGTGGCCGCACAGCTGGCGGCCAGTGGCACCGTGACCGGTGTGGTGTCCCTGCTGGCCCTCGCGGAGCCGGAGGGCGACGCGCTGCTGCGTACCGCCGCGTTGACGCAGGCCCTGGGCGACGCGGGCATCGGCGCACCGCTGTGGGTGGCCACGCGGGGCGCGGTCGCGGTGGGCCGTTCGGACGGGGCGGTCAGCCCGGCTCAGGCGCAGCTGTGGGGGCTGGGCCTGGTCGCGGCGCTGGAACTGCCCGAGCGCTGGGGCGGTCTGGTCGACCTTCCCGCCGTGGCGGATGAGCGCGCGGTGGCACGGCTGGCGGAGGTGCTGGCCTCCCGAGCCGAGGCCGGGGCCGGGGCCCGGTGGCGAGGATCAGGTCGCGGTGCGTGCGTCGGGCGTCTTCGGGCGCCGCCTCGTACGGGCCTCGGCCCCCGCGTCGGCCGATGGCTCCTGGCGGCCCGGCACCGGGTCCGTACTGGTCACGGGCGGTACGGGCGCCCTGGGCGCACGCGTGGCCCGCTGGCTGGTGGAGAACGGCGCCGAGCACGTGGTGCTCACCAGCCGCCGTGGCCTGGACGCCCCCGGCGCCGCCGAGCTGCGCGACGAACTCGCCGCCTCAGGCGCCCGCGTGACCGTGGCCGCCTGCGACGCGGCCGACCGGGACGCGCTCGCGCGGCTGCTGGCCGGGCTTCCGGACGAGCTGCCGCTGACCGGCGTCGTGCACACGGCGGGCGTGCTGGACGACGGTGTGCTCGACGCGCTCACGCCCGAGCGGTTCACGACCGTGCTGCGCGCCAAGGTGGCCGCCGCGGCGCATCTGGACGAGCTGACGCGCGAGCTGGACCTGTCCGCGTTCGTGCTGTTCTCCTCGATCAGCGGCACGTTCGGCGCGGCGGGCCAGGGCAACTACGCGGCCGCCAACGCCTACCTCGACGCGCTCGCCGAGCGTCGGCGCGCCGAGGGCCTGCCCGCCACGTCCATCGCCTGGGGCCCGTGGGCCGAGGGCGGCATGGCGGCGGACGACGCGCTGGAGCAGCGGCTGCGCCGTGGCGGTCTGCCGCCGATGGACGCCGAGCGGGCGATGGCCGCCCTTCAGCGGGCGCTGGACTTGGACGACGCTGCGGTGGTCGTCGCGGACATCGACTGGGCCCGGTTCGCGCCGGACTTCACCGCCGTACGGCCGAGCCGCCTCATCGCGGACTTCGCGGAGGTGGCGGAGCCGGAAGCCGATAGCGACACCGTGTCGCCCGGCCAAGGACTCGCCGCGCGGCTGGCCGGGGTGGGCGAGGCCGAGCGGGACCGGCTGCTGCTGGACCTGGTCCGTACGCATGTGGCCGCGGTCCTCGGCCACGACGGCACCGAGTCGGTCGGCGCCGAACGGGCCTTCGGGGAGCTGGGCTTCGACTCGCTCACCGCCGTCGAGCTGCGCAACCGCCTCGGTGCCGCGAGCGGCGTCAAGCTGCCCGCGACCCTGGTCTTCGACTACCCGACGGCCACCGCGCTGGCGGGCTACCTGCGGGCCGAACTGGTCGACTCCGAGCCCGCCGCCACCCCATCGGCACCGGCCACCGTGGCAGTGGCCACCGACGACGACCCGATCGCGATCGTCGCGATGAGCTGCCGTTTCCCCGGCGGCGTCACCACCCCCGAGGAGCTGTGGCAGCTGCTGACGGCGGGCGGGGACGCGATCGCCGGGTTCCCGGCCGACCGCGGCTGGGACCTGGACGCGCTGTACGACCCGGACCCCGACAAGCGCGGCACCTTCTACGCCCGCGAGGGCGGCTTCCTGTACGACGCGGGCCGGTTCGACGCCGCGTTCTTCGGGATCTCGCCGCGTGAGGCGCTCGCGATGGACCCGCAGCAGAGGCTGCTGCTGGAGACCTCCTGGGAGGCGTTCGAGCGGGCGGGCATCGACCCGGCCACGCTGCGCGGCACCTCGGCCGGTGTCTTCGTCGGATCCAACGGGCAGGACTACGACGCCTCCCTGCACACGGTCCCCGAGGGCGTCGAGGGCTACCTCGGCACGGGCAACGCGGCGAGCGTGGTGTCCGGCCGGCTCGCGTACACCTTCGGTCTGGAGGGCCCGGCGGTCACCGTCGACACGGCCTGCTCCTCCTCGCTGGTGGCGCTGCACTGGGCGATCCAGGCGCTGCGGCAGGGCGAGTGCTCGCTCGCGCTCGCGGGCGGTGTGACGGTCATGTCGAGCCCCGGCGCGTACATCGAGTTCAGCCGTCAGCGCGGTCTCGCCGCCGATGGCCGCTGCAAGGCGTTCGCTGCCGGTGCGGACGGCACGGGCTGGGGCGAAGGCGTCGGCATGCTGCTGGTCGAGCGGCTGTCGGACGCGCGGGCCAACGGCCACCCGGTGCTCGCCGTCGTGCGCGGCTCGGCCATCAACCAGGACGGTGCGAGCAACGGCCTGACGGCGCCCAACGGCCCCGCCCAGCAGCGCGTCATCCGGCAGGCGCTGGCCACCGCCGGACTGTCCGCCGCCGAGGTGGACGCGGTCGAGGCGCACGGCACCGGCACCCGGCTCGGCGACCCGATCGAAGCGCAGGCGCTGCTCGCCACCTACGGGCAGGAGCGGGACCCGGAGCGGCCGCTGTGGCTGGGCGCCATCAAGTCCAACATCGGCCACACCCAGGCGGCGGCGGGTGTCGCGGGCATCATCAAGATGGTGCTCGCCATGCGCCACGGGGTGCTGCCGCAGACCCTCCACGTGGACGAGCCGTCGCCGCACGTCGACTGGTCGGCGGGCGCGGTGTCGCTGCTCACCCACGAGCAGGCATGGCCGGAGACCGGCCGTCCGCGCCGCGCGGGCGTCTCCTCGTTCGGCTTCAGCGGCACCAACGCCCATACGGTGCTGGAGCAGGCCCCGGAACCAGCCGCGGTCGATGGCACCGAGCCCTCCGCCGTACGGCCGGACGTGCTCGCCTGGCCGCTGTCGGCCAAGAGCGGGGACGCCCTGCGCGAGCAGGCCGAACGGCTGCGCGCCCACGTCGCCGCCGACCCGGCGCTCGACGCCGTGGACGTGGCGTACTCCCTGGCCACCACCAGGTCCGCGCTCGACCACCGCGCGGTGGTCCTCGGCCCCGACCGGGACCGGCTGCTCGCGGGCCTGGCGGCCCTCGCGCGCGGCGAGTCGGCCGCGCAGCTGGTCCAGGGCTCGCCCGCCGAAGGCCGTACGGCCGTGCTCTTCACCGGGCAGGGCAGCCAGCGGCTCGGCATGGGCCGCGAGCTGTACGAGGCCAGCCCGGTGTTCGCCGAGGCGCTGGACGCGGTCTGCGCCGAGCTGGACCGGCACCTCGAAAGGCCGCTGTACGACGTGCTGTTCGGCGCTGAGAAGGCCGACAAGGAGCTGCTGGACCGGACGGCCTTCACCCAGCCCGCCCTGTTCGCGGTCGGGGTGGCGCTGTTCCGGCTGGCCGAGGCCGCCGGGCTGCGGCCCGACGTCCTCGCCGGTCACTCCATCGGCGAACTGGCCGCCGCCCATGTGGCGGGCGTGCTCTCGCTGGCCGACGCCGCCACGCTGGTGGCCGCGCGGGGCCGTCTGATGCAGGAGCTTCCGGCCGGTGGCGCGATGATCGCGGTGCAGGCGTCGGAGGACGAGGCGGCGCCGCTGCTCACCGAGCGCGTGAGCATCGCCGCTGTCAACGGGCCCACGTCGGTCGTCATCGCGGGCGACGAGGACGCGACCGTGGAGATCGCGGCGGACTTCGAGGCGCGGGGCCGCAAGACCAAGCGGCTCACCGTCAGCCACGCCTTCCACTCCCCGCACATGGACGGCATGCTCGCCGGGTTCCGCAAGGTCGCCGAGGGCCTCACGTACGGCGCTCCGCGCATCCCGATCCTCTCGACCGTCACCGGGCAGCCGGTGACCGACGAGCTGGGCATGGGCTCCGACTACTGGGTGCGCCACGTACGCCAGTCCGTGCGCTTCCTCGACGGCATCCGCGCCCTGGAGGCCCAGGGCGTCACCACGTACGTCGAACTCGGCCCCGACGGTGTGCTGACCGCCATGGCGCAGGACTGCGTCACCGGCGAAGGACCGGACGACGTGGCCTTCGTACCGGTGCTGCGCGGCGGGCGCCCGGAGCCGGAAACCCTGGCCGGTGCCCTCGCCACCCTGCATGTCCGGGGCGTGGCGCTGGACTGGGAGGCGCTGTTCGCCGGGACCGGCGCACACCGCGTCGACCTGCCGACGTACGCGTTCCAGCGGCGCCACTACTGGCTCGACGGCACCCCGCGGCACACCACGCCCGACACGACCACGGATGTGGCCGGTGAGCGGTTCTGGGCGGCCGTCGAGAGCGACGACCTGGGCGCGCTGGCGGACACGGCGGGCATCGACGTGGACCAGCCGCTGAGCGCGCTGCTCCCGGCCCTGTCCGCGTGGCGGCGCCGCGAGCGCGAGCAGTCCGCGATCGAGGGCTGGCGCTACCGCGTCAGCTGGAAGCCGCTGGAGGAGCCGCGCCTCGCCGCGGCCCCGGGGGTGTGGCTGGTCGCCGAACCGGACGGCCACGCCGACACCGTACGGACCCTCCTCGACGCGCTGGCCGAACGCGGCGCCGACCTCCGGCGCATCGCGCCCACCGGAACCGACCTCGACCGGGAAGCCCTCGCCGACCGCATCCGCCGGGCCGCGGCCGGTGACCCCGTCCACGGGGTGCTGTCCCTGCTCGCCCTGGACGAACACCCGCACCCCGCACACGGCGCCGCGCCCACCGGGCTGCTGCGCACCGGCGTGCTGGTGCAGGCGCTCGGGGACGCGGGCGTGGACGCCCCGCTGTGGTGCGCCACGACCGGCGCGGTGTCCACCGCCGCCTCCGAACCCCCGCGCAGCGCCGCACAGGCGCAGGTGTGGGGCCTGGGCCGGGTGGTCGCCCTGGAGCACCCCGAGCGCTGGGGCGGCCTGATCGACCTGCCCGCGAGCCTGACGGACCTGCCCGCGACGCTCGACGAGCGCGCCGCCGACCGTTTGGCGGGCGTGCTCGGCGGACACGGGGACGACGCGCACGAGGACCAGTTCGCGATCCGTACGGCGGGAGTGCTGGCCCGCCGCCTCGCCCACGCCGAGCGCGCCACGGCCGCGGGCGAGCCGTGGCGGCCCCACGGCACGGTCCTGGTCACCGGCGGCACCGGGGCGCTGGGCGCCCATGTGGCCCGCTGGCTGGCGGCGGGCGGCGCCGAGCATCTGGTGCTCACCAGCCGCCGTGGCCCCGACGCCCCCGGTGCCTCCCAGCTCGACGCCGAACTGACCGCGCTGGGCGCCCGGGTGACCGTCGCCGCCTGCGATGTCACCGACCGGGAGGCGGTGGCCGGGCTGCTGGCCCGGATCCGGGACGAACACCCGGACCACCCGCTCACCGCCGTCGTGCACACGGCGGGCGCCGGGCAGTTCGCGCCGCTCGCGGACACCGCACCGGCCGATGTCGCCGACGTGGTCGCCGCGAAGGTGGCGGGCGCCAACCACCTGGACGCGCTGCTCGCCGACACCGACCTCGACGCGTTCGTGCTCTTCTCCTCCATCGCCGGGGTGTGGGGCAGCGGTGGCCAGGGTGCGTACGCCGCCGCCAACGCCCACCTGGACGCGCTCGCCGAACAGCGCCGCGCCCGGGGCGCCGCCGCCACCTCCGTGGCCTGGGGCCCGTGGGCGGACGGCGGGCTCGTGGCCGACGACGAGGCGGCCGAGCAACTGCGCCGCCGCGGACTGCCGGTCATGGCCCCGCACTCCGCCATCGCCGCGCTCCAGCAGGCGCTGGACGGCAGCGAGACCACGATCACCGTCGCCGACGTCGACTGGGACCGCTTCGCGCCCGCCTTCACCGCGGCCCGTCCGCGTCCGCTCATCGCCGACCTGCCGGAGGTCCGGAACGCCGACACGGCGGCCGATGTGGTGAGCGACGACGATCCGGCCGAGGCGCTGCGGGAGCGGCTGTCGGGGCTCACCGAGTCCGAGGCCGACCGCGTGCTGCTCGACCTCGTACGCGCCGAAGTCGCCGCCGTCCTCGGACACGATGACACCACGGCCATCGAGGCGGGCCGGGCCTTCAAGGAGCTGGGCTTCGACTCGCTCACCGCCGTCGAACTCCGCAACCGGCTGAACGCCGCGACCGGGCTCCAGCTCACCGCCACCCTGGTCTTCGACCACCCCACGCCCGGCGTGCTCGCGGGTGAACTGCGCGCCGAAATCCTGGGCGAGGACACCACACCGGAACTCCCGGCCCTCGCGGAAATCGACAAGCTGGAATTCACCCTCTCCCACGTTCCCGACGACAAGGCGGAACGCGAGCGGGTCACGGCGCGGCTCGAAGCGCTGCTGCGGACATGGCACGAGACGGAGAACGAGACGGGCGCGGACGGTGCCGACGACGATGACCTCGATATCGAATCCGCCTCGGCCGAAGACATCTTCGACCTCATCAACAATGAATTCGGAAGGTCCTGACGTGATGACCGCTCACATTTCCACTGACCTCAGGAGGTGACGTTTTCGTGGCTAGCGCGAACGAAGAGAAGCTTCTCGACAATCTGAAGTGGATGACCACTGAGCTGCGTCGGACCCGTCGCCGCCTGACCGAGGTGGAGGCGGACGCGCAGGAACCCATCGCGATCGTCGCGATGAGCTGCCGCTTCCCCGGCGGCATCGGATCCCCCGAGGACCTGTGGCGGCTCGTCGACGAGGGCGGCGACGCCATTTCCGGATTCCCCGGCGACCGCGGCTGGGACATCGAAGGGCTCGCCGACCCGGACCCCGACCGCAAGGGCACCTTCTACAACAGCGGTGGCGGATTCCTCGACGGCGTCGCCGATTTCGACCCCGGATTCTTCGGCATTTCGCCGCGCGAGGCCCTTGCCATGGACCCGCAGCAGCGGTTGCTGCTGGAAACCTCCTGGGAAGCCTTCGAGCGGGCGGGCATCGACCCGACGTCCGTCCACGGCAGCCGCACCGGCGTCTACGTGGGCGCCGCGGCCATGGGTTACGGCTCCGACACATCGGAGGAACTCGAAGGGCTGATGCTCACCGGCGGCGCCACCAGCGTGCTCTCCGGCCGCATCGCCTACACCTTCGGTCTCGAAGGCCCGGCCGCCACCATCGACACGGCCTGCTCGTCGTCCCTCGTCGCCCTCCACTGGGCAGCCCAGGCGCTGCGTCAGCGCGAATGCTCGCTCGCCCTGGTCGGCGGCGTCACCGTGATGCCCAACCCCGATGTCTTCGTGGAGTTCAGCCGTCAGCGCGGCCTCGCCCCCGACGGCCGCTGCAAGTCCTTCGCGGCGTCGGCCGACGGCACCGGCTGGTCCGAGGGCGTCGGCGTCCTGCTGGTCGAGCGGCTGTCGGACGCCCGCAAGAACGGCCACCAGGTGCTGGCCGTCGTACGCGGCTCGGCGGTCAACCAGGACGGTGCGTCGAACGGTCTGACGGCGCCCAACGGTCCGTCGCAGCGCCGCGTCATCCGCCAGGCCCTGGAGAACGCCCGGCTGTCCGCCGCCGAGATCGACGTGATCGAAGCCCACGGCACCGGTACGACCCTGGGCGACCCGATCGAGGCGCAGGCGCTGCTCGCCACCTACGGCCAGGAACGGCCCGAGGGCCAGCCCATGTGGCTGGGCTCGCTCAAGTCCAACCTGGGCCACACCCAGGCGGCGGCCGGTGTCGCGGGCGTCATCAAGATGGTCATGGCGATACGCCACGGCGTCATGCCCCGGACCTTCAACATCGACCAGTCCTCCCCGACGGTCGACTGTCGCGGGCGCGTGGAATCTGCTGAACGAAGCGCTTCCCTGGGACGACACCGGACGGCCGCGCCGGGCCGGGGTCTCGGCCTTCGGCGTGAGCGGCACCAACGCCCACACCATCCTGGAGCAGGCCCCGGAGCCGGAGGCCGAGGAGCCTCGGCCCGCGGGCGACGGCGCTCCGGCCGCCGTACTGCCGTGGATCCTCTCCGCCAAGACCGCGACGGCGCTCCGCGACAACGCCCGCCGTCTCGCCGACCACCTGGACCGCGCCCCCGCCCTGGGCACCGCCGACATCGGCCACTCCCTGGCCACCGGCAGGGCCGCCCTGGACCACCGCGCGGCCATCGTGGGCACCGACCGCGACGCGCTGCGGCAGGGTCTGGACGCCCTGGCGCGGGGCGAGTCGGCTGCGGGGCTCGTCGCGGGCCCGGTGGACGGCGGTCAGGTCGCGTTCCTGTTCACAGGGCAGGGCAGCCAGCGGCTGGGGATGGGCCGTGAGCTGTACGAGGCGTATCCGGTGTTCGCCGGTGCGCTGGATGAGGTGTGCGCGGAGCTGGACCGGCACCTTGAGCGGCCGCTGAAGGGTGTGCTGTTCGGGGACGATGCCTCGGTTCTTGACCGGACGGGCTTCACTCAGCCTGCGTTGTTCGCGGTTGAGGTGGCGCTGTTCCGGCTGGTCGAGGCGTGGGGTGTGAAGCCGGACTTCCTGTCGGGGCACTCGATCGGTGAGCTGGCCGCTGCTTATGTGGCGGGTGTGTTGTCGCTCGCTGACGCTGCGAAGTTGGTGGCGGCTCGTGGGCGGTTGATGCAGAAGCTTCCGGCCGGTGGCGCGATGGTCGCGGTGCAGGCGTCGGAGGACGAGGTGGCGCCGCTGCTCACCGAGCGCGTCAGCATCGCTGCTGTGAATGGCCCGACGTCGGTCGTGATCGCGGGAGATGAGGACGCGGCTCTGGAGATTGCGGCTGGCTTTGAGGCGCAGGGTCGTAAGACCAAGCGGCTCACGGTCAGCCACGCCTTCCACTCGCCCCGCATGGACGGGATGCTGGACGCGTTTCGCCAGGTCGCGCAGGGGCTGTCGTACGAGGCTCCGCGCATCCCCATCGTCTCCAACCTCACCGGTGATGTCGTCTCCGCCCAGGACATCGCCACCCCGGAGTTCTGGGTGCGGCATGTCCGTGAGGCCGTGCGCTTCCTCGATGGTGTGCGGACCCTCGAAACCAAGGGCGTCACGACGTTCATCGAGCTGGGCCCCGACGGTGTCCTCACCGCCATGGCACAGGAGTGCGTGACCGGCGACGCCGCCGCCTTCGTATCCGTCCTCCGCAAGGACCGGCCCGAGGCCGAGGCGCTGACGACCGCCGTCGCGCGGGCGCATGTGCGGGGCGTGGCGGTGGACTGGGCGGCTTTCTACGCCGGTACGGGCGCTGTTCGCGTGGACCTGCCGACGTATGCGTTTCAGCATGAGCGGTTCTGGTTGGAGCCGGGCGCCGGGTCGGTCGGTGATGTGGCGTCGGTGGGGTTGGAGCTGGCGGGGCATCCGCTCTTGGGTGCGGCGGTGTCGTTGGCGGAGTCCGACGGGTTGTTGTTCACGGGTCGGTTGGGTGTGGATTCGCATCCGTGGCTGGCCGACCATGTGGTGCGTGGCTCGGTGGTGGTGCCGGGAACGGCGTTTGTGGAGCTGGCGGTTCGGGCTGGTGACCAGGCCGGTTGCGACCGTCTGGACGAGCTGACGCTGCATGCGCCGCTGGTGCTGCCCGAGCGCGGTGGCGTTCGGCTTCAGGTCACCGTAGGCGCCCCGGACACCACCGGGCGGCGTTCCGTCGCCGTGCTCTCCCGCGCCGAGGACGCCCCGGCCGAGGAGCCGTGGACGCGTCATGCCAGCGGTGCACTCGTCGCGGGCGCGCCCCGGCCGTCGTTCGCGCTGACCCAGTGGCCGCCGCAGGACGCCAAGCGCGCTCGTACCGAGGAGCTGTACGAGGCGCTGGCGGACGGCGGGCTGCGCTACGGCCCGGTGTTCCAGGGGCTCGACGCCGCCTGGCGACGCGGCGACGAGCTGTTCGCCGAGGTCCGGCTGCCGGAGGCTGTCGCGTCCGACGCGCAGGCGTACGGGCTGCACCCGGCGCTGCTCGACTCCGCGCTGCACGCGCTCGGGCTGGACGGCCTGGGCGACGGTGACAGCGACGGCGGGCGGCTGCCGTTCGCCTGGAGCGGGGTGTCGCTGTACGCGAGCGGCGCGTCGGCGCTGCGCGTACGGCTGGAGTTGCAGGGCGCGGACGGCGTCCGGCTGGAGATCGCGGACACGTCCGGCGCACCGGTCGCCGCCGTGGATTCGCTGGTCCTGCGCGCCGTGTCGGACGAGCAGGTGCGGGCCGCGCGGGCGGCGTACCACGAGTCGCTGTTCCGCGTGGAGTGGACCGAGCTGGCGACGGGGGCGGCGAGCGGCGGCCTGTGGGCGGTGCTCGGTACGGACCGTGTCGTGAGCCACCCCGCCGGTGTCGAGGCCGTGGCGTACGCGGATCTCGCGGCGCTGACCGAGGCGGTCGCCGACGGTGCGGCCGTACCGGACTACGTGTTCGCGACGCCGTCCACCGAGGGCGACTACGGGTCGCCGGACGCCGTGCGTGAGGCCACGGTCGGGGCGCTGGGCCTGGCCCAGGCGTGGCTGGCCGACGAGCGGTTCGCCGCTTCGCGGCTGGTGTTCCTGACCGTGGGGGATGGCGATCCGGCGCAGGCCGCGGCCTGGGGTCTGCTGCGTTCGGCGCAGGCCGAGAACCCGGACCGCTTCATCCTCCTGGACACCGACGGTGACAGCTCGTCGCTCGCGGCGCTTCCGGCGGCGCTGGCGGCGGGCGAGGAGGAGCTTGCGGTGCGTGCGGGCGTGGCCCGCGTCCCGAGGCTGGCCCGGGTACCGGCCACGGAAACCCAGGAAACGGGCTTCAGCGCGGACGGCACGGTCCTGGTCACCGGCGCCTCCGGCACGCTGGGCGGGCTGGTGGCCCGCCATCTGGCCACCGAGCACGGCGTACGGCGGCTGCTGCTGGTGAGCCGTCGCGGCGACCAGGCACCGGGCGCGGACGAACTGACCGCAGAACTCACCGAATTGGGCGCCGAAGCACACTGGGCCGCATGCGATGTGGCGGACCGGGCCGCGCTTGCCGCGACCCTCGCCACCGTTCCCGCCGAGCATCCGCTGACGGCCGTCGTGCACACGGCGGGCGTCCTGGACGACGGCGTGATCAGCTCGCTGACGCCCGAGCGCGTCGCACACGTTCTGCGCCCCAAGGTGGACGCGGCCTGGAACCTGCACGAGCTGACAGCGACTACGGACCTGACGGCGTTCGTGCTGTTCTCGTCCGCCTCGGGCGTGTTCGGCACCCCCGGACAGGGCAACTACGCGGCCGCCAACGCGTTCCTCGACGCCCTGGCCACCGCCCGCCGCGCCGAGGGGCTCCCGGCCGTCTCGCTCGCCTGGGGACCCTGGGCGGGCGCCGGTATGGCCGGTGGCCTGGACGAGGCCGACGTCGCCCGGATGCGGCGCGCCGGACTGCCGCCGCTGACCCCGGCGGAGGGCCTGGCGCTGCTGGACGCGGCCCTCGCCACCGGCGAGGCCACACCCGCGCCGATGCGCGTGGACGCCGTGGCGCTGCGCGCCCAGGCCGCCGCGGGCACGCTCGCGCCGGTGCTGCGCGGACTGGTCCGGGTGCCGGTGCGGCGCGCGGTGGACACCGCCGCGGGCGGCGCGGTCGGGCTGGCCGAGCGGCTGGCCGGGCTGAGCGCTGCCGAACAGGACCGGGCGCTGCTGGACCTGGTCCGTACGCAGGTGGCCGCCGTCCTCGGCTACGCGGGCCCGCAGGCCGTCGACGAGGGCCGGGCGTTCAAGGACCTGGGCTTCGACTCGCTCACCGCCGTCGAACTGCGCAACCTCCTCCGCGAGGCGACCGGGCTGCGGCTGCCGCCGACCCTCGTCTTCGACTACCCGACCTCGGCCGCCCTGGTGGGCCACCTGCGCGACGAGATCATCGGGGACCGGGCCGCCGAGGCGATCGTGCCCGCCCAGGTGACCCCCGCGGCCGACCAGGACGACCCGATCGCGATCGTCGCGATGAGCTGCCGCTTCCCCGGTGGCGTACGGTCGCCCGAGGAGCTGTGGCAGCTGCTGCTCGCTGGGGAAGACGCCATCACCCCGTTCCCCGCCGACCGCGGCTGGGACCTCGCCACCCTCTACAGCGACGACCCGGACTTGGAGGGCACCAGCTACACCCGCGAGGGCGGCTTCCTGCACGATGTCGCCGACTTCGACGCCCCGTTCTTCGGGATCTCGCCGCGCGAGGCGCTGGCCATGGACCCGCAGCAGCGGCTGCTGCTGGAAACCTCCTGGGAGGCGTTCGAGCGGGCGGGCATCGACCCGGCCACCCTGCGCGGCAGCAAGACCGGCGTGTACGTCGGCTCCAACGACCAGGACTATCTGACCCTGTGGCTCAACGAACCGCAGGGCCTCGAAGGCCACCTCGGCACCGGCAACTCCTCCAGCGTGGCGTCCGGCCGCCTCTCCTACGCCTTCGGGCTCGAAGGGCCCGCCCTCACCGTCGACACCGCGTGCTCGTCCTCGGTGGTGGCCCTGCACCTGGCCGCGCAGGCGCTGCGCAACGGCGAATGCTCGCTCGCGCTGGCCGGAGCCGTCACGGTCATGTCGACCCCCGGCGCCTTCCTGGAGTTCAGCCGTCAGCGCGGACTGGCCGCCGACGGCCGGATCAAGGCGTTCTCCGGTGACGCGGACGGCACCAACTGGGCCGAGGGCGTGGGCCTGTTCCTGGTGGAACGGCTCTCCGACGCCCGCCGCAACGGCCACCCGGTGCTCGCCCTCCTCCGCTCCACCGCCATCAACCAGGACGGTGCGAGCAACGGTCTGACGGCGCCCAACGGCCCCTCCCAGCAGCGCGTGATCCGGCAGGCCCTGGCCAGCGCCGGGCTGTCGGCCACCGACATCGACGCGGTGGAGGCTCACGGCACCGGTACGTCGCTCGGCGACCCCATCGAGGCGCAGGCGCTGCTCGCCACCTACGGCCGGAACCGGCCCGAGGGGCGGCCCCTCTGGCTGGGCTCGGTGAAGTCCAACATCGGCCACACCCAGGCCGTGGCGGGCGCCGCCGGAATCATGAAGATGGTCATGGCGATGCGGCACGGCGCGCTGCCGCAGACGCTGCACGTCGCCGAGCCGACGCCGCACGTCGACTGGTCGGCGGGCGACATCGAGCTGCTGACCGAGGCCCGGCCCTGGCCGGAGACCGACGGCCGTCCGCGTCGCGCGGGCGTGTCGTCCTTCGGCTTCAGCGGCACCAACTCGCACGCGATCATCGAAGCGGCACCGGCCGACGACACCCTCTCCGCGGCCGCTCCGGAACGGTCCCTGCCCGTCCTCGCCTGGCCCGTCTCGGGCCGCGACGGCGACGCGCTGCGGGCCCAGGCCACGCGCCTGCACGCCTACGCGGACGGCCACCCCGAGCTGCGCCCGCTCGACTTGGCGTATTCCCTGGCCACCTCCCGCGCCGCCCTGGAACACCGGGCCGTACTGCTCGGCCGGGACGCGGAACACCTTGGCGAGGGGCTGACGGCCCTGGCCGAGGGGCACGGCGGCCCCGGGCTCGTCGAGGGCTCGGTGACCGGCGGCCGGATGGCGTTCCTGTTCACGGGCCAGGGCAGCCAGCGGCTGGGAATGGGCCGTGAGCTGTACGAGGCGTACCCGGTGTTCGCGGAGGCGCTGAACGCGGTGTGCGCGGAGCTGGACCAGCACCTGGAACGGCCGCTGCGTGACGTTCTCTTCGGTGAGGACGCCGCAGCACTGGACCAGACTGGCTTCACCCAGCCTGCGCTGTTCGCGGTCGAGGTGGCGCTGTTCCGGCTGGTCGAGGCGTGGGGTCTGCGTGCGGACTTCCTGTCCGGCCACTCGATCGGTGAGTTGGCTGCCGCGCATGTGGCGGGTGTGTTCTCGCTCGCGGACGCGTGCCGGTTGGTGGCCGCTCGTGGCCGTCTGATGCAGGAGCTTCCGGCCGGTGGCGCGATGATCGCCATCCAGGCGTCGGAGGACGAGGTGGCGCCGCTGCTCACCGACCGGGTGAGCATTGCCGCCCTCAACGGGCCCACGTCAGTGGTCATCGCGGGTGACGAGGATGACGCCGTGCAGATCGCGGCGGGCTTCGAGGCGCAAGGTCGTAAGACCAAGCGGCTCACGGTCAGCCACGCCTTCCACTCGCCGCGTATGGACGGCACGTTGGAGGCGTTCCGCGAGGTCGCGCAGGGGCTGACGTACGAGGCTCCGCGCATCCCGATCGTCTCCAACCTCACCGGTCAGCTGGTCTCCGCCGAGGAGATCACCAGCCCGGACTTCTGGGTGCGCCACGTCCGCGAGGCGGTCCGCTTCCTCGACGGTGTCCGTACGCTCGAAGCGCAGGGCGTGACGACGTACGTCGAGCTGGGCCCGGACGGTGTGCTCACCGCCATGGCGCAGGACTGCGTCACCGCCGACGACGACACCGTCTTCGTGCCCGCCCTCCGCAAGGACCGCCCCGAGGCGGACGCCGTCACCACGGCGCTCGCCCAGGCGTACGTCCGGGGCGCCGGGGTGGACTGGGCGGCGTACTTCGCCGGGGCCGGTGCGTCCCGCGTCGAGCTGCCCACGTACGCCTTCCAGCGCCGCCGCTACTGGCCCGACACCACCCCGCAAGGGGCCGTCGAAACCACTGTGGACGCGGTGGACGCGCGGTTCTGGGACGCCGTGGAGCGCGAGGACTGGCAGTCGCTGGCCACCGAGCTGCGCGTCGAGGGCGACCAGCCGCTCCGCGCGGTGCTGCCCGCGCTGTCGTCGTGGCGCCGCACCCGGCGCGAGGAGTCCGCCGCCGAGGCCCGCCTCTACAACGTGACGTGGAAAGCCGAGCCCGCAGGCCCCGTCCGGGACCCCGTCCGGCACCTGGGCTGACCGTCGTCCCCGCGAGCCTCGCCGGGG
>NZ_GG657754.1:6815857-6816628 GCF_000158915.1 Streptomyces himastatinicus ATCC 53653
CCGCCCCCGCCCGCTGATAGACGACCTGCCGGAGCGTCCGCACCCTGCTGCGGGGCGGCGCCGAGGGCGCGTCGGCGGGCCGGGGGACGGACGCGGACGGCGCGTTGGCGCTGCGGGAGCGGCTGGCGGCGATGCCCGCGGGTGACCGTGAGGACGCGGTGCTGGAGGTGGTCCGTACCCATGTGGCCCACGCCCTCGGCCACGCCTCGGCCGACGAGGTCGAGGCCGGACGCGCCTTCAACGAGCTGGGCTTCGACTCGCTCACCGCGGTCGAACTGCGCACCCGGCTGGGCACGGCCACCGGCCTCCGGCTGCCGACGAGCCTCGTCTTCGACTACCCGAACCCGGCTGCGCTCGCCGCGCATCTGCTCGGCGAGCTGGCACCTGCCGCTCCCGGCCACGTTCCGGCCGATGTGGATCTCGATCCGCAGGACGCCGAACTGCGCCGCACCCTGGCCACCATCCCGATGAGCCGGATCAGGGAGGCCGGTCTGCTGGACACGCTGCTCCAGCTGGCCGACCCGCAAGCAGCGACCCCTGGCACGAGCCGCGCCGAAGATGACGCCGAGTCCATCGACGACATGGACGTCCAGCACCTCATCGACATGGCGCTCGACCTCGACGGCCTCGACGGCACCGAATCCTGACGCGGCCCAAGCACGGAGTACACGACACGATGACTACCCCCAACGAAAAGCTCGTTGACGCGCTGCGGGCCTCGCTGAAGGAAACCGAGCGGCTGCGTCGGCAGAACCAGCAGCTCACCGACGC
>NZ_GG657754.1:6817058-6818473 GCF_000158915.1 Streptomyces himastatinicus ATCC 53653
CCGCCTCCAGCGTCGCGTCGGGGCGGCTCTCGTACGCCTTTCGGCCTCGAAGGCCCGGCCGCCACCATCGACACCGCGTGCTCGTCCTCCTCGGTCGCGCTGCACCTGGCGGTCCAGGCGTTGCGGCAGAGCGAATGCTCGCTCGCCGTGGCGGCGGGCGCGACCGTGCTCGCCTCGCCCGATGTGTTCGTGGAGTTCAGCCGCCAGCGCGGACTGTCCGCCGACGGCCGCTGCAAGTCCTTCGCGGCGTCGGCGGACGGCACCGGCTGGTCCGAGGGCGTGGCCGTGCTGCTGGTCGAGCGGCTGTCGGACGCGGTACGCAACGGCCACCAGGTGCTGGCCGTCGTGCGCGGTTCGGCGGTCAACCAGGACGGTGCGTCGAATGGTCTGACGGCGCCGAACGGCCCGTCGCAGCGGCGCGTCATCCGCCAGGCCCTGGAGAACGCCCGCCTCACGCCCGCCGACGTGGACGCGGTCGAAGCACACGGCACGGGCACGACGCTGGGCGACCCGATCGAGGCACAGGCCCTGCTCGCCACCTACGGCCAGGACCGGCCGGAGGGGCAGCCCCTGTGGCTCGGCTCGCTGAAGTCGAACATCGGCCACACCCAGAACGTCGCCGGAATCGGCGGCGTCATCAAGATGGTCATGGCGATGCGGCACGGGATGCTGCCGCAGACCCTGCACGTGGACGAGCCGACACCGCACGTCGACTGGTCGGCGGGTGAGGTGTCGCTGCTCACCGAGGCGCGGGAGTGGCCGGAGACCGAGGGCCGTCCGCGCCGGGCGGGCGTGTCGTCGTTCGGCGTCAGCGGCACCAACGTCCACACCATCATCGAGCAGGCGCCCGAGCCCGAAGCGGCCAATTCCGTTGAGGCGCCTGGCGTCACCCCCGCCGTGCTTCCGTGGGTCCTGTCCGGACGCGGCGCCGCCGCCCTGCGCGCCCAGGCCGAGCGCCTGACCGCGCACGTCGAGGCCCACCCCGACCTGCGCCCGCTCGACCTCGGCCACGCGCTCGCGACCACCCGGTCCGCCTTCGACCACCGCGCGGTGGTCGTCGCGGGCGACCGCGACGGCTTCCTGACCGGGCTCGGTGCTCTGACGGCTGACGGGGACACCCCGGGGCTGGTGCAGGGCTCGCCGGTGCCGGGCAAGGTGGCGTTCCTGTTCACGGGGCAGGGCAGCCAGCGGCTGGGGATGGGCCGTGAGCTGTACGAGGCGTACCCGGTGTTCGCGGAGGCGCTGGACGCGGTGTGCGCGGAGCTGGACCAGCATCTTGAACGGCCGCTGCGGGACGTTCTCTTCGGTGAGGACGCCGCCGCGCTGGATCAGACCGGCTTCACTCAGCCTGCGTTGTTCGCGGTCGAGGTGGCGCTGTTCCGGCTGGTCGAGGCGTGGGGTGTGAAGCCGGACTT
>NZ_GG657754.1:6819399-6871743 GCF_000158915.1 Streptomyces himastatinicus ATCC 53653
GGCTGGCCGACCATGTGGTGCGTGGCTCGGTCGTGGTGCCGGGGACGGCGTTTGTGGAGCTGGCGGTTCGGGCCGGTGACCAGGCCGGTTGCGACCGTCTCGATGAGCTGACGCTGCATGCGCCGCTGGTGCTGCCCGAGCGTGGCGGTGTCCGGCTCCAGGTCACCGTCGGCGCCCCGGACGAGGCCGGACGGCGTTCCCTCACCGTCTCCTCCCGCCCGGAGGACGCCGCCCCCGACGCCTCATGGGTCCGCAACGCGAGCGGTGTGCTGGCCTCCGGCGCCCCGAGTCCGTCGTACGACCTGACCGAGTGGCCGCCGACCGCCGCCGAGGCGATCGGGACCGACGCGCTCTACGGCCGACTGGCCGAGGCGGGCGTGCAGCACGGCCCGCTGTTCCAGGGGCTGACGGCGGCCTGGCGGCGCGGTGACGAGCTGTTCGCCGAGGTCCGGCTGCCGGAGGACGCCAACCCCGGCGCCGAACGGTTTGCCGTACACCCGGCGCTGCTGGACGCCGCCCTGCACACCCTGTGCGCCAACGAGGATGCCCCGCAGCTGGCCGCGGACTGGCAGGGCGTCTCCCTGTACGCGGAGGGAGCGTCCGCCCTGCGCGTACGGATCGGGTCGGCCGGAGCCGACACCGTGAGCGTGGCGCTCGCCGACGCTGCGGGTGAGCCGGTCGCCACCATCGACGCACTGCGCTGCCGTCCGCTTCCCGAAGACCTCGGTGGCGACGCGGACGCACTGTGGCAGCACCTGTTCCGGCTGGAGTGGGTGGCCCCGCAGGCCGCCGAGGCCGGGCCGGATGCCGCCGCCCGCCGTGTCGTCCTCGGTGACGAGGACCCGTTCGGCCTGGTCGCGGGCGGCGTGGCCGCCACCTCCGTACCGGATCTGGCGGCGCTGGGCGCGTCCGTCGAGGCGGGCGCCACCACCGCGCCGGAGCTGGTGTTCGCCTGCTTCGCTCCCGTAGCGCAGGGTCCGGACGAGGACGTGGCCGGAGCCGCCCACCAGGAGGCGCAGCGCGCGCTGGCCCTCGTACAGGAGTGGCTGGCCGACGAGCGGTTCGGGGACGCGCGGCTCGTGGTGGTCACCCGGGGCGCGATGGCCGCCGGGTCGGAGGCCGACGTCACCGACCTGGTGCACGCCCCGCTGTGGGGTCTGGTGCGCTCCGCCGAGACCGAGAACCCGGGCCGTTTCGTCCTCGTGGACCTCGACGACGACTCCTCCGTCGCCCCGCTGTCCGATGCCCTGGCCGCCGGGGAGCCCGAGTTGGCCGTCCGGGCGGGCCGCGCCCTCGCGCCCCGTCTGGCCCGTGCCACGACGGAGGACCGTACGAACGGCGCCGCCCCGGCGTTCGACGCCGACGGCACCGTCCTCATCACCGGCGGCACTGGCGCCCTGGGCCGTCTGCTCGCCCGCCACCTGGTCGCCGAGCACGGCGTACGGCACCTGCTGCTCACCAGCAGGCGCGGCGCGGAGGCCGACGGCGCCGCCGAGCTGGCCGCCGAACTCCGCGAGCAGGGCGCCGAGATCACCCTCGCCGCCTGCGACGCCGCGGACCGGGACGCGCTGGCCGCGACCCTGGCCGCCATACCGGCCGAGCACCCGCTGACGGCCGTCGTGCACACCGCCGGTGTGCTGGACGACGGCACGGCGGCCGCCCTGACGCCCGAGCAGCTGGACCGCGTCCTGCGTCCCAAGGTCGACGCGGCCTGGAACCTGCACGAGCTGACACGTGGCCGCGCCCTCTCCGCGTTCGTCCTGTTCTCCGCCATCGCGGGCACCCTCGGCGGCGCGGGCCAGGCCAACTACGCCGCCGCCAACGTCTTCCTCGACGCGCTCGCCGCACACCGCCGCGCCACCGGTCTGCCCGCCACCTCGCTGGTGTGGGGCCTGTGGGCCGAATCCGGTGGCATCACCGGCGATCTGACCGAGACCGATCTGCTGCGGCTGGCCCGCAGCGGCATGGGCGCGCTGTCCGACGACGAGGGCATGGCGCTGTTCGACACCGCCTGCTCCACCAGCCGGACCACGCTGATCCCGGCCCGGCTCGACCTCGCGGCACTGCGTGGCGCCGCCGGTACGGGCCCGGTTCCGGCCCTGCTGCGCGGGCTGATCCGTACGACCGGTCGGCGCACCGCGGCGGGCGCGCTCGCCGCCTCCGGCTCGTCCCTGGCCCAGCGGCTGCGCGCGCTCTCGGCGAGCGAGCGCCGCCGTACGCTGCTGGACCTCGTCCGCACCCATGTGGCCACGGCCCTCGGCCACGCCTCCGCTGATGCCATCGAGGCGCGCCGGGCCTTCAAGGAGCTGGGCTTCGACTCGCTCACCGCCGTCGAACTGCGCAACCGGCTCTCCGGCGCCACCGGGCTCAAGCTGCCCACCACGATTGTCTTCGACTACCCGAACCCCGTCGTCCTCGCGGACCACCTGCGCACCGAACTCCTCGGCCCGGACGCCGACTTGGGTGACGAGGACGACCGGCAGCCGGACGCCGCCGTCACGGCCGCGCCCCTCGCCGACGACCCCATCGCCATCGTCGCCATGGGCTGCCGTTACCCCGGCGATGTGCGCTCGCCCGAGGACCTGTGGCAGCTCGTGGCCACGGACGCGGACGCCATCACCGGATTCCCCGTCAACCGCAACTGGGAGACCCAGTGGACGGACGAGGACGCCGACGCGGCGACCTCCGACTACGCCCGCAGCGGTGGCTTCCTGCATGACGCGGACCTCTTCGACGCCTCGTTCTTCGGCATCTCGCCGCGCGAGGCCCTGGCCATGGACCCGCAGCAGCGGCTGCTGCTGGAAACCTCCTGGGAGGTGTTCGAGCGCGCCGGTATCGACCCGGACGCCCTGCGCGGCAGTTCGGTCGGTGTGTTCGTCGGCGCGGCCTACAGCGGCTACGACGCGGGCCTCGAACAGGCCGGTGCGGAGGTCGCGGGCCATGTGATGACGGGCAACGCGGGCAGCGTCATGTCCGGCCGCATCGCCTACGCCCTCGGCCTCGAAGGCCCCGCGGTCACCGTCGACACCGCATGCTCGTCGTCGCTGGTCGCGCTGCACTGGGCCATCCAGGCGCTGCGGCAGGGCGAATGCACCATGGCCCTCGCGGGCGGTGTCACCGTGATGACGACGCCCGGCCACTTCACCGAGTTCGGCCGCCAGGGCGGCCTCGCCGCGGACGGCCGCTGCAAGGCGTTCGCCTCCGGTGCGGACGGTACGGGCTGGGGCGAGGGCGTCGGGATGCTGCTCGTGGAGCGGCTGTCGGACGCGCGCCGCAATGGCCACCAGGTGCTTGCGGTCGTACGCGGAAGCGCCGTCAACCAGGACGGTGCGTCGAACGGTCTGACGGCGCCGAACGGCCCGTCGCAGCAGCGCGTCATCCGCCAGGCGCTGACCGGTGCGGGGCTCTCGGCTGGCGACGTGGACGCCGTGGAGGCGCACGGTACGGGGACGACGCTGGGCGACCCGATCGAGGCGCAGGCGCTGCTCGCCACGTACGGCCAGAACCGCGAGGCGGACCTGCCCCTGTGGCTGGGCTCCGTCAAGTCCAACATCGGCCACGCCCAGGCGGCGGCCGGTGTCGCGGGCATCATCAAGATGGTCATGGCCATCCGCCACGGCATGCTGCCGCGAACGCTGCACGTGGACGCGCCGTCGCCGCACGTCGACTGGGCGGACGGCGCCGTGTCGCTGCTGACGGAGGCGCAGGAGTGGCCGGAGACGGGCCGTCCGCGCCGCGCGGGCGTGTCCTCGTTCGGCATCAGCGGCACCAACGCGCACACCATCATCGAGCAGGCGCCCGCACTCGTCGTGGATGAGACGCAGCCGGAGAACCGGCCGACCGGTGTGCTGCCGTACGCGCTGTCCGCGCAGGGCACCGACGCCCTGCGGGCCCAGGCCGAGCGGCTGTACGCCCACCTCACGGCGCACCCCGCCCTCGAACCGGCCGATGTCGCCCACACCCTGGCCACCGGCCGCGCCGTGCTGGACCAGCGCGCGGCGCTGGTCGCCGACGGCCGGGACGAACTGCTGCGCGGGCTCGACGCGCTGGCCCGGGGCGAGTCCGCTCCGGGGCTCATCGACGGCACGGCCGCCGAGGGCGATGTGGCGTTCCTGTTCACGGGCCAGGGCAGCCAGCGACTGGGGATGGGGCGTGAGCTGTACGCGGCCTACCCGGTGTTCGCGGAGGCGCTGGACGCGGTGTGCGATGCGCTGGACCCGCACCTCGAACAGCCGCTGAAGACGGTGCTGTTCGGGGACGATGCGGCGGTCTTGGACCAGACCCGCTTCACTCAGCCTGCGTTGTTCGCGGTCGAGGTGGCGCTGTTCCGACTGGTGGAGGCGTGGGGTCTGCGTGCGGACTTCCTGTCCGGGCACTCCATCGGCGAACTGGCCGCTGCCCACGTGGCCGGTGTGCTCTCCCTCACGGATGCGGCGAAGCTCGTGGCCGCGCGCGGCCGTCTGATGCAGGAGCTTCCGGCTGGTGGCGCGATGATCGCCATCCAGGCGTCCGAGGACGAGGTACTGCCGCTCCTCACCGAGCGCGTCAGCATCGCCGCTGTGAATGGCCCGACCTCGGTGGTCATCGCGGGTGACGAGGACGCGGCGCTGGAGATTGCCGCTGGCTTCGAGGCGCAGGGCCGTAAGACCAAGCGCCTCACCGTCAGCCACGCCTTCCACTCGCCGCGCATGGACGGGATGCTGGAGGCGTTCCGCGAGGTGGCGGAGGGGCTTTCGTACGAAGCCCCACGCATCCCGATCGTCTCCAACCTCACCGGGGACGTCGTCTCCGCCGAGGAGATCACCGACCCGGACTTCTGGGTGCGCCACGTCCGCGAGGCCGTCCGCTTCCTCGACGGTGTCCGCACGCTCGAAGCGCAGGGCGTCACCACCTTCGTCGAGCTGGGTCCGGACGGTGTCCTCACCGCCATGGCGCAGGAGAGCGCCACCGGTACCGGCGCGGCGTTCGTGGCCGCGCTGCGTGCGGGCCGTTCCGAGGCGGAGGCGCTGACCGCCGCCGTCGGCCGACTGCACGTCCGTGGGGTGACGCCGGACTGGGCCGCGTACTTCGCGGGGACCGGTGCGTCCCGCGTCGACCTGCCCACGTACGCCTTCCAGCACCGTCGTTACTGGCCCGAGGCGCCGGTGGCGGGTCTCGCCGCCGCCGGTGTCGACGGCTGGCGGTACCAGGTGTCGTGGAAGCCGCTCTCGCTGGGTTCCGCATCCCGTATGTCCGGCGTCTGGCTCGTCGTCACTCCTGCGGAAGACGCGGAGGCCGACGCGTGGACGGCCGGTGTCGTCCGTACGCTCACCGAGCGCGGCGCCGAGGTGCGGCAGCTCGCGCTGGTGGCCGAGGACCGCGCGCGCATCGCCGAGCAGCTGCGTACGGTGGCCGACGGCGTCGCCGTCGCCGGGGTGCTCTCGCTGCTGGGCGCCGGGGACGCCGACGCCCTGCTGTCCACGGCCGCGCTCGTGCAGGCCCTGGGCGACGCCGCGATCGACGCGCCGCTGTGGTGCGCGACGCGGGGCGCGGTGTCGACGGGACGTCAGGGCGAGGCCGTTGACCCGGCCCGGGCGCGGGTCTGGGGCCTGGGCCGGGTCGCGGCCCTGGAACTGCCCGACCGCTGGGGCGGTCTGGTCGACCTCCCCGAGACCCCGACCGTCCGGGTGCTGTCGCGGCTGGCCGCGGTACTGGCCGGGTCCGGTGGCGAGGACCAGATCGCCGTCCGCCCGTCCGGTGTCTTCGGCCGCCGGCTCGCGCACGCCACCGCACGGCCGGTGCCGCAGTCCGAGAGCTGGAGCGCTCGCGGCACGGTGCTGGTGACGGGCGGTACGGGCGCCCTGGGCGGCCAGGTGGCCCGCTGGCTGATCGACAACGGCGCCGAGCACGTGGTGCTCACCAGCCGCCGGGGCCTGGACGCGCCGGGCGCGGCCGACCTGCGCGACGAACTCGCCGCATCGGGCGCCCGGGTGACCGTCGCCGCGTGCGATGTGGCCGACCGGGAGGCCCTAACCGGGCTGCTGGCCGGACTGCCCGCCGAGCTGCCGCTGACGGCAGTGGTGCACGCGGCCGGTGTGCTGGACGACGGCGTACTGGAGTCGCTGACCCCAGAGCGCATCGCTTCCGTACTGCGCGCGAAGGCCGACGCCGCGCTCGCGCTGGACGAGCTGACGCGCGACCTGGACCTGTCCGCGTTCGTGCTGTTCTCCTCGACCAGCGGCACCGTGGGCGCCGCCGGTCAGGCCAACTACGCCGCCGCGAACGCCTTCCTGGACGCGCTCGCCGAGCGTAGGCGCGCCGAGGGCCTGGCCGCCACGTCCATCGCCTGGGGCCCGTGGGCCGCGGGTGGCATGGCCGCGGACGAGGCCCTGGAGCAGCGCATGCGCCGCGCCGGTATGCCACCGATGGACGCCGACCTGGCGCTCGGCGCACTGCGGCGCGCCCTCGACCTGGGCGACGCGGCCGTGACGGTCGCGGACGTCGACTGGGACCGGTTCGCCCCCGGCTTCACCGCTGGGCGGCCCAGCCCGCTGCTGGCCGACCTGCCGGAGGTCCGGCACGCGGTCGCGGCCCCCGGCGAGACGGTGGCCGTCGAGTCGGCGTCCGCGCTGGCCCAGCGGCTCCTTGCCCTGCCCGAGGCGGAGCGCCACCGGGCACTGCTGGACCTCGTACGGACCCATGTGGCGGACGTGCTCGGCCACGCAGACGTGTCCGACATCAGCGCCGAACGGGCCTTCCGCGACATCGGGTTCGACTCGCTCACCGCCGTCGAACTGCGCAACGGCCTCAACGCCGCCACCGATCTGCGGCTCCCCGCCACGCTCGTCTACGACTACCCGACGCCGATCGCCCTCGCCGACCACCTGTTCGCCGAGCTGCTCGGCGAACCGGCCACCGCCACCGCCACCGGCACCGGCGCTGCGCTGGTCGCGGGCGCGGCGGCCGACGACGACCCGATCGCGATCGTCGCGATGAGCTGCCGCTTCCCGGGCGGTGTCCACACCCCCGAGGCGCTGTGGCAGCTGCTCGAAGCCGGTACGGACGTGATCTCGGGCATGCCCACCGACCGCGGCTGGGACCTGGCCTCGCTCTACAACCCGGACCCGGACGTCGAGGGCACCTCGTACGCTCGCGAGGGCGGCTTCCTGCACGACGCCGCCGACTTCGACCCGGCCTTCTTCGGCATCTCGCCGCGCGAGGCCCTGGCCATGGACCCGCAGCAGCGATTGCTGCTGGAGACGTCGTGGGAGGCGTTCGAGCGGGCGGGCATCGACCCGGCCACGCTGCGCGGTTCCACCGCCGGTGTCTTCGTCGGCACCAACGGCCAGGACTATCTGTCGCTGCTGCTCAGCGACTCGCAGGGCCTCGAAGGCCACATGGGCACGGGCAACGCGGCGAGCGTCATCTCCGGCCGACTCGCCTACACCTTCGGCCTCGAAGGCCCGGCGGTCACCATCGACACGGCGTGCTCATCGTCGCTGGTCGCCCTCCACTCGGCGATCCAGGCGCTGCGCGGCGGGGAATGCTCGCTCGCGCTGGCCGGTGGTGTGACCGTGATGTCCACCCCCGGTGTGTTCGTGGACTTCAGCCGTCAGCGCGGGCTCGCCGAGGACGGCCGCATCAAGGCGTTCGCGGCCGGTGCGGACGGCACCGGCTGGGGTGAGGGCGTCGGCATGCTGCTCGTGGAGCGGCTGTCCGACGCCCGCCGCAACGGCCACCCGGTGCTCGCGCTCGTACGCGGCACGGCGGTCAACCAGGATGGTGCGTCGAACGGTCTGACGGCGCCGAACGGCCCGTCGCAGCAGCGGGTGATCCGCGCGGCCCTGGCCGGTGCGGGTCTGTCGGCCGCCGAGGTGGACGCGGTGGAGGCGCACGGTACGGGCACCCGGCTGGGCGACCCGATCGAGGCACAGGCGCTGCTCACCACGTACGGCCAGGACCGCGAGGCCGACCGGCCCTTGCTGCTGGGGTCGGTGAAGTCCAACCTCGGCCACACGCAGGCCGCGGCCGGTGTCGCCGGTGTGATGAAGATGGTGCTTGCCATGCGGCACGGGGTGCTGCCGCGGACCCTGCACGTGGACGAGCCGACGCCGCACGTCGACTGGTCCGCCGGTGAGCTGGAGCTGCTGACGGAGGCGCGGGAGTGGCCGCGGACCGACCACCCGCGTCGCGCGGGCGTGTCGTCCTTCGGCTTCAGCGGCACCAACGCCCACGCGGTTCTGGAAGAGGCCCCGGCCGTCCCCGCCCTTGAGCCCGCCGAGTCCGACGCCGCGACCGATCAGGACACGGTGCTCCCGGTCCTGCTCTCCGCCCGGACGCCGGAGGGGCTGCGCGCCCAGGCCGGGCAGCTGCACACCTACCTGACCGCACGGCCCGACGTACGGACCGCCGACCTCGGCCACGCGCTGGCCGTCGGCCGCTCGTCCTTCGAGGAGCGTGCGGCGCTGGTCGCCGACGACCGGACCGGTCTGCTGTCCGGCCTGGAAGCGCTCGCCGAGGGCCGTACGACGGCCGGACTCATCGAGGGTTCGGCGGCCGGTGGCCGGGTGGCGTTCCTGTTCACGGGCCAGGGGAGCCAGCGGCTGGGGATGGGGCGTGAGCTGTACAACGCCTATCCGGTGTTCGCGGAGGCGCTGGATGAGGTGTGCGATGCGCTGGACCCGCACCTCGAACGGCCGCTGAAGACGGTGCTGTTCGGGGATGACGCTGCGCTGCTGGACCAGACGGGCTTCACCCAGCCCGCGCTGTTCGCGGTTGAGGTGGCGCTGTTCCGGCTGGTGGAGGCGTGGGGTCTGCGGCCCGACTTCCTCTCCGGCCACTCGATCGGTGAGCTGGCCGCTGCCCATGTGGCGGGTGTGCTGTCGCTCGCGGACGCGGCGAAGTTGGTCGCGGCGCGTGGTCGTCTGATGCAGGAGCTTCCGGCCGGTGGCGCGATGGTGGCGGTGCAGGCGTCGGAGGACGAGGTGGCGCCGCTGCTCACCGAGCACGTGAGCATCGCCGCGGTGAATGGCCCGACGTCGGTGGTCATCGCGGGTGATGAGGACGCGGCTCTGGAGATCGCGGCGGGCTTCGAGGCGCAGGGTCGTAAGACCAAGCGGCTCACCGTGAGCCACGCGTTCCACTCGCCGCGTATGGACGGGATGCTGGAGGCGTTCCGCGAGGTGGCGCAGGGGCTGTCGTACGAGGCCCCCCGCATCCCGATTGTCTCGAACCTGACCGGTGCCGTGGTCTCCGCCGAGGAGATCACCAGCCCCGACTTCTGGGTGCGCCACGTCCGCGAGGCGGTCCGTTTCCTGGACGGCGTACGGACCCTCGAAGCGCAGGGCGTCACCGCCTACGTCGAGTTGGGCCCCGACGGTGTCCTTACCGCCATGGCGCAGGAGTGCGTCACCGCTGACGACAACGCCTTCGCGTCTGCCCTCCGCAAGGACCGCCCCGAGGCCGAGGCACTGACGACCGCCATCGCCCGTGCGTACGTCCGCGGCGTCGCGGTGGACTGGACGGCTTACTACGCCCACGCCAAGCCCACGAACATCGATCCGGCCGAGCTGCCGACGTACCCCTTCCAGCGCCAGCGCTACTGGCCGAAGGTGTCGTCGCTGTTCCTCGGCGATGTCGCGGCCCTGGGCCTGGGCGCGGCCGAGCATCCGCTGCTCGGCGCGAGCGCCGAACTCCCCAGTGCGGACGGCACGCTGTTCACCGGCCGCCTGGCGCTGTCGACGCACCCGTGGCTCGCCGACCACACGATCATGGACACCGTGCTGCTGCCGGGCACCGCGTTCGTGGAGCTGGCGATCCGCGCCGGTGACCAGGTCGGCTGTGACGTACTGGAGGAGCTGACCCTCGAAGCGCCGCTGGTCCTGCCCGAGGAGGGCGGCGTCCAGCTGCGGCTGTGGGTCGGCGCCGCCGACGACACGGCCCGCCGCCCGCTGGAACTGCACTCCCGCGCCGAGAGCCTGTCGGCCGAGGAGCCGTGGACCCGGCACGCGTCCGGTGTGCTGGCGTCCGGTGGCATGGCGGAGGCGTCGTTCGAGCTGAGCGCATGGCCTCCGGCGGACGCGGCCGAGGTGGAGGTCGGCGACCGTTACGCGGATCTGCGGGACGTCGGTTTCGCTTACGGACCCTCGTTCCAGGGGCTGCGCAGGGCGTGGCGGCGCGACGGCGAGGTGTTCGCCGAAGTGGCGCTGGACGAGGGAGCGGCCGAGGACGCCGCCGCGTTCGCCCTGCACCCGGCGCTGCTGGACTCCGCCCTGCACGCGCTCGGCCTCGCCGGTCTCGGCGGCACCGAGACCGAGGGGCGGCTGCCGTTCGCGTGGACCGGGATGTCGCTGTACGCGAGCGGCGCGTCCACCCTGCGCGTGCGGATGGCCGCGGTGGGCGGCGACGGCGTACGACTGGAGATCGCGGACACGAACGGCGCGCCGGTCGCGGCCGTGGAGTCGCTGGTGCTGCGCCCGGTGTCGGCCGAGCAGCTCCAGAGCGCGCGTACGGCGTACCACGAGTCGCTGTACCGCGTGGAGTGGACACCGTCCGCACCCGCGGACGTGACCGACGTCCGCTGGGCCGCGCTGGGCACGGACCCGTTCGGGCTGGGCGCGACGGCGTACGAGGACCTGGCGGCGCTGGGCGAGGCCGTCGATGCGGGAACGGCGCTGCCGGAGTACGTAGTGGTGGCATCTCCAGCCCGTCCGGCGTTTGAGGACACGCCCGAAGGGCGTCCTGGGCTGTACACAGACGGCGCGGCACTCCACACCCCGAACGGTGCGGCACCTGAAGGCCCGGGTGCGGCAAATCAAGCCCGTCCGGCGCTTGAGGACCGGGGCCTTGGGGCGGAGCCCCAAGTTTCGGGAAGGGGCGGGCTAGGGGAAACCCCCACTCAAGCCGCACACGACGCCACCACCCAAGCCCTCCACCTCCTCCAAACCTGGCTGGCAGACAACCGCTTCGCGAACTCCCGCCTCGTCCTCCTGACATCCGGCACCGTGGCCACCGAGCCCGGTGAGCCGGTGCCAGACCTGGCAGGCGCCGCCGTACGCGGCCTACTGCGCTCCGCACAGTCCGAGAACCCGGACAGGCTCATCCTCATCGACCTCGACGCCGACGAGGACTCGCGGGCCGCCCTGCCCGCCGCCCTCGCGAGCGGCGAGGCCGAGGTCGCGGTCCGGCAGGGCGTCGTCAAGACGCCACGGCTGGCCCGCACCGCATCCGCGGCGACCGACAATGCGGCCCCCGCCTGGAACCCGGACGGCACGGTGCTGGTCACCGGCGCGTCCGGTTCGCTGGGCGGCCTGTTCGCCCGCCACCTGGTGGCGGAACGCGGCGTACGCCACCTCCTCCTGGTCAGCCGCCGCGGCGACCAGGCCCCCGGCGCAGCCGAACTGACCGCCGACCTCACCAACCTGGGCGCCACCGTCCACTGGTCGGCCTGCGACGTGGCGGACCGTGACGCACTCGCCGCGACCCTCGCCACCGTCCCCGCCGAGCACCCGCTCACCGCCGTCGTACACACGGCCGGTGTGCTGGACGACGGCGTGATCGGCTCGCTGACACCGGAACGACTGACCAAGGTGCTGCGCCCGAAGGCGGACGCAGCCTGGAACCTGCACGAGCTGACCCAAGACCTCGACCTGTCCGCGTTCCTGCTCTTCTCCTCCGCCGCCGGTGTCTTCGGCGGTCCGGGCCAGGGCAACTACGCCGCCGCGAACGTCTTCCTGGACGCCCTCGCCCAGCACCGCGCCGCCCTGGGCCTGCCTGCCACATCCCTCGCCTGGGGTCTGTGGGCCGGTGGCGGCATGGGCGACACCCTGGACGAGGCCGAGATCACCCGGATGCGACGGGCCGGGGTGCCCCCGCTGCCGGTGGCGGAAGGACTGCGGCTCTTCGACGCCGCGCTGACCGTCGACGAGGCATCACTCGTACCCATGCGCCTGGACCTCGCGGCGCTGCGCAACCAGCCCGCGATCTCGCCCCTCCTCCGTGGCCTGGTGCGCGCCCCCGCGCGGCGCGCGGTGGACGCGGTCGCGGCCGGTGGCGACGCCGGGCTGGCGGGCCGACTCGCCGGGCTGAGCGTGGCGGAGCAGGAGCGGCTGCTGCTGGACCTCGTCCGGGCGCAGGTGGCGACCGTACTGGGCTACGGCGGCGCGGACACCATCGGTGCCGGGCGGGCCTTCAAGGATCTGGGCTTCGACTCGCTGACGGCCGTGGAGCTGCGTAACCAGCTCAACGCGGTCACCGGGCTGCGGCTGCCCGCCACCCTCATCTTCGACTACCCGGACCCCCAGGTGCTGGCCCGCCATCTGCGGACCGAGCTGGTGGGCGACGAACCGGCGGAGGTGCACACACCGGTGCCGATGGCGGCCACCGCCACCGCCGCCGACGACGACCCGATCGTCATCGTCGGCATGAGCTGCCGCTACCCGGGCGGGGTCACGACCCCCGAGGAGCTGTGGCAGCTCGTCACGGGTGCCACCGACGCCATCTCCCCGTTCCCCGCCGACCGCGGCTGGGACCTCGACGCGCTCTACAGCGACGACCCCGACCAGGTGGGCACCAGCTACACCCGCGAGGGTGGCTTCCTGCACGACGCGGCCGAGTTCGACCCGGACTTCTTCGGGATCAACCCGCGCGAGGCCATGGCGATGGACCCGCAGCAGCGGTTGCTGCTGGAGACGTCGTGGGAGGCGTTCGAGCGCGCGGGCATCGACCCGACCGCCGTACGCGGCAGCAGGACCGGCGTCTTCGCGGGCGTCATGTACCACGACTATCTGACGCGGCTGACCGCCGTCCCCGAGGGGCTCGAGGGCTATCTCGGCACGGGTGGCGCGGGCAGCATCGCGTCGGGCCGGGTCGCCTACACCTTCGGGCTCGAAGGCCCGGCGGTCACCATCGACACGGCGTGCTCGTCGTCGCTGGTGGCGCTGCACCTGGCCGCGCAGGCACTGCGCAACGGCGAATGCTCGCTCGCGCTGGCCGGTGGTGTCACCGTCATGGCCACCCCGGACACGTTCGTGGACTTCAGCCGTCAGCAGGGCCTGTCCACCGACGGCCGCTGCAAGTCGTTCGCCGCGTCGGCGGACGGCACGGGCTGGGCCGAGGGCGCGGGCATGCTCCTCGTGGAGCGGCAGTCGGACGCCCGGAAGAACGGCCACCAGGTGCTGGCGGTCGTACGCGGCAGCGCCGTCAACCAGGACGGTGCGTCGAACGGTCTGACGGCGCCCAACGGCCCGTCCCAGCAGCGCGTCATCCGCGAAGCGCTCACCAGCGCACGGCTCACCACCGCCGACGTCGACGTGGTGGAGGCGCACGGCACCGGTACGACCCTGGGTGACCCGATCGAGGCGCAGGCGCTGCTCGCCACGTACGGCCGGGAGCGGCCGGAGGGGCAGCCGCTGTGGCTGGGCTCCCTCAAGTCGAACATCGGCCACACCCAGGCCGCGGCCGGTGTCGCGGGCATCATCAAGATGATCATGGCGATGCGCCACGGTGTGCTGCCGCAGACGCTGCACGTGGACGAGCCCACCCCGCACGTGGACTGGGCATCGGGTGACCTCGAGCTGCTGACCGACGCCCGGCCCTGGCCGGAACTCGGCCGACCGCGCCGGGCGGCCGTGTCGTCCTTCGGCGTGAGCGGTACGAACGCGCACACCATCCTGGAGCAGCCCCCGGCCCCCGAGGAGACCCCCGCGACCGCTCCGGCGGCCGTTCTGCCGACGGTGCCGTGGGTGCTCTCCGGCAAGACCGAGGCCGCCCTGCGCGGCCAGGCCGAACGGCTCCTGGCCCACCTCGGCACCCACGCCGACCTGGACGCCACGGACGTGGGCCACGCGCTGGCCACCGGCCGGGCGGCCCTGGACCACCGTGCGGTGGCGGTCGGCGAGGACCGCGCCGCGCTGGTCGCGGGACTGGAGGCGCTGGCGCGGGGTGAGTCGGCTGCGGGGCTGGTCGAGGGCTCGGTGGGCGATGGCAAGGTGGCGTTCCTGTTCACGGGACAGGGCAGCCAGCGGCTCGGGATGGGGCGTGAGCTGTATGCGGCGTACCCGGTGTTCGCGGAGGCGCTGGACGCGGTGTGCGACGCGCTGGACCAGCACCTCGAAACGCCGCTGAAGACGGTGCTGTTCGGCGACGACGCCTCGGCGCTGGACCAGACCGGTTACACCCAGCCCGCGCTGTTCGCCATCGAGGTGGCGCTGTTCCGGCTGGTGGAGGCGTGGGGTCTGCGTGCGGACTTCCTCTCCGGCCACTCCATCGGCGAGCTGGCCGCTGCCCATGTGGCGGGCGTGCTCTCGCTGGCGGACGCGGCGAAGTTGGTCGCGGCGCGTGGTCGCCTGATGCAGGAGCTGCCTGCCGGTGGCGCGATGATCGCCGTCCAGGCGTCCGAGGACGAGGTGCTGCCTCTGCTCACCGAGCGCGTGAGCATCGCCGCCCTCAACGGGCCCACCTCCGTGGTCATCGCGGGTGACGAGGACGCCGCCGTACAGATCGCCGCGTCGTACGAGGCGCAGGGTCGTAAGACCAAGCGGCTCACCGTCAGCCACGCCTTCCACTCGCCGCGCATGGACGGGATGCTGGAGGCGTTCCGCCAGGTAGCGGAAGGGATTTCGTACGAAGCCCCCCGCATCCCGATCGTCTCCAACCTCACCGGGGACGTCGTCCCCGCCGAGGAGATCGCCAGCGCCGACTTCTGGGTGCGCCACGTCCGCGAGGCGGTCCGCTTCCTCGACGGCATCCGCACACTCGAAGCCCAGGGCGTCACCACCTACGTCGAGCTGGGCCCGGACGGTGTCCTCACCGCCATGGCGCAGGAGTGCATCACCGACACCGCCACCTTCGTCCCGGCGCTGCGCAAGGGCCGTGCCGAACCGGAGTCGCTGACCGGTGCTCTGGCCGCGCTGTACACCCGGGGCGTCGCCCTCGACTGGCGGGCCTTCTTTGCCGGTACGGGCGCCGCGCAGGTCGACCTGCCGACGTACGCCTTCCAGCGGCAGCGCTTCTGGGTGGAGAACCCGGAGGAGGTCCGCGAGGCGGTGGCGGCCATGGATTCCGTGGACGCCCGGTTCTGGGAGGCCGTGGAGCGCGAGGATCTGACCGCGCTCGCCGGGGCGCTCCAGTCCGAGGACGCGGACGAGCTGTCCTCGCTGAGCGCCGTCCTGCCGATGCTGTCCTCGTGGCGGCGTCGGCAGAGCGAGCGGTCGACCGTCGATGCCTGGCGCTACCAGGTGACCTGGAAGCCGGTGACCGCCCGTGGCGCGGGGACGTTGAGCGGCCGGTGGCTGGTCGTCGCGCCCGCCGACGGAACGCTCAACGGGACAGGCGACATCTGGGCCGAGGGGATCGTACGGACGCTGTCCGCACGCGGCGCCGTGGCGCAGCGGATCGAGCTGGCCGCCGACGACCGTGCGGGCATGGCCGAGGGGCTGCGCGAGGCGGTCGCGGAGGGCCCGGTGGCGGGTGTGTTCGCGCTGCCGTCCGTCGCCGCGGGCACCGATGGCCTGCTCCGTACGGCCGCCCTGACGCAGACGCTGGTCGACCTGGGCGTGGACGCGCCGCTGTGGGTCGCCACGCGCGGCGCGGTCTCCACCGGCCGGTCCGACGGTTCGGTGGACGCGTGGCAGGCACGGGTGTGGGGCCTGGGGCGGGTTGCCGCCCTGGAGCTTCCCGAGCAGTGGGGCGGGCTCGTCGATCTGCCGGAGACGGTGGACGACCGGGCGCTGTCCCGACTGGTGGGCGTGCTGGCCGGGGTTGACGGCGAGGACCAGGTGGCGGTGCGCGCTTCCGGTGTCTTCGGCCGTCGTCTGACCCGCGCCACCGCGTCCTCGCGTGGCCGCACCTGGCAGCCGGGTACGGGATCCGTCCTGGTGACCGGCGGTACGGGCGCGCTGGGCGGGCAGGTGGCCCGCTGGCTGGTGGCCCAGGGCGCCGCACACGTGGTGCTCACGAGCCGCCGCGGTCCCGACGCGCCCGGCGCGGCCGAGCTGCGGGACGAACTCACCGCCGCCGGGGCCAGGATCACGGTCGCGGCCTGCGACGCCGCCGACCGTGACGCGCTGGCCGCGCTGGTGGCCGGGCTGCCGTCCGAGCTGCCGCTGACGGCCGTCATCCACGCGGCCGGTGTGCTGGACGACGGCGTACTGGAGTCGCTGACGCCCGAGCGTTTCGCCACCGTGCTGCGCGCGAAGGCCGACGCCGCCGCCAATCTGCACGAGGTGACGCGGGACCTGGACCTCACGGCCTTCGTCCTCTTCTCCTCGTTCGGCGGTTCGTTCGGCGCCGCGGGCCAGGGCAACTACGCGGCCGCCAACGCGCCTACCTCGACGCGCTGGCCGAGTCGCGCTGGGCCGAGGGCCTGCCCGCCACGTCCATCGCCTGGGGCCCGTGGGCCGAGGGCGGCATGGCCGCGGACGACGCGCTGGAGCAGCGCATGCGCCGCGCCGGTGTGCCGCCGATGGCGGCGGACCTGGCCATCGCCGCGCTCCAGCGCGCCCTGGACCTGGACGAGACGACCGTGATGGTCGCGGACATCGACTGGGAGCGGCTGGCCCCCGGCTTCGCCGTGTCCCGGCCGAGCCCGCTGCTGCGGGATCTGCCCGAGGCGCGTACGGCGCTGGAGGCCGAGGCCGGGCAGTCGGCCGATACCACCGGTGGCGGCGAGACCTCGCTCGCGCAGCGGCTCGCGGCCGTTCCGGCGGCGGAGCGCGCGCGCGTGCTGCTGGACCTGGTGCGTTCCGCCGTGGCGGACGTACTCGGCCACGCCGATGCCGAAGCGGTGGAGGCGAGCCGGGCGTTCAGCGAGCTGGGCTTCGACTCGCTGACCGCCGTCGAGCTGCGCAACCGGCTGAACACCGTGACCGGGCTGCGGCTGCCGCCCACCCTGGTCTACGACTACCCGACGTCGACGGCGCTCGCCGACCACCTCCGTACGGAAGTCCTGGGCGAGGAGAGCGCGGCCGAAACCGCGACCACGTCCGTGGGCGTCGTGGTCGACGACGATCCGATCGCGATCGTGGGCATGAGCTGCCGTTTCCCGGGCGGGGTGGACTCGCCCGAGGAGCTGTGGCGGCTGCTGTCCTCCGGGCAGGACGCGGTGACGGACTTCCCGGCCGACCGCGGCTGGGACATCGAGTCGCTGTACGACCCGGAGCCGGGCGCCGAGAACACCACGTACGTCCGCGAGGGCGGATTCCTGGCGGACGCCGGGGACTTCGACGCGGCGTTCTTCGGGATCTCGCCGCGCGAGGCCATGGCGATGGATCCGCAGCAGCGGTTGCTGCTGGAAACCTCCTGGGAGGCGTTCGAGCGGGCGGGCATCGACCCGACGACGCTGCGCGGTCAGCAGGTCGGCGTGTTCGCCGGTACGAACGGCCAGGACTACATGTCCCTCGTCCTCCACTCGCAGGACGGCGGCGACGGCTTCATGGGCACGGGCAACGCGGCCAGTGTGATGTCCGGCCGCGTGTCGTACGCGCTGGGGCTCGAGGGCCCGGCGGTCACCGTCGACACGGCCTGCTCCTCATCGCTCGTCGCGCTGCACTGGGCGATTCAGGCGCTGCGGGCGGGGGAGTGCTCCCTCGCCCTGGCCGGTGGTGTGACGGTGATGTCGACGCCGGGTTCGTTCGTGGACTTCAGTCGTCAGCGTGGGCTGGCGGCGGACGGTCGGATCAAGGCGTTCGCGGCCGGTGCGGATGGCACCGGTTGGGGCGAGGGCGTGGGCATGCTCCTCGTGGAGCGGCTGTCGGACGCCCGCCGCAACGGGCACACCGTACTGGCGACCGTGCGCGGCAGCGCGATCAACCAGGACGGTGCGTCGAACGGCCTGACGGCGCCGAACGGCCCGTCGCAGCAGCGCGTCATCCGGCAGGCGCTGACCAGCGCCGGACTGTCGGCCGGCGACGTGGACGCCGTCGAGGCGCACGGCACCGGTACGACGCTGGGCGACCCGATCGAGGCGCAGGCGCTGCTGGCCACCTACGGTCAGGACCGGCCGGAGAACCTGCCCCTGCTGCTCGGCTCCATCAAGTCCAACATCGGCCACACGCAGGCCGCGGCCGGTGTGGCGGGCGTGATGAAGATGGTGCTGGCGTTGCAGCACGGCGTACTGCCGCAGACCCTGCACGTGGACGAGCCGACCCCGCACGTCGACTGGTCCGCCGGTGAGCTGGAGCTGCTGACGGAGACGCGCGAGTGGCCGGAGACGGGCCGTCCGCGCCGGGCCGCGGTGTCGGCGTTCGGCATCAGCGGTACGAACGCGCACACCGTGCTGGAGCAGGCCCCGGCCCCCGAGGAGACCCCCGCCGCCGGTCCGGCGGCCGTTCTGCCGACGGTGCCGTGGGTGCTGTCCGGCAAGTCCCGGGCCGCCGTACGCGGTCAGGCCGAACGGCTGCTGGCCCACCTCGGCGGCGACGAGGCACCCATCGATGTTGCGTACTCGCTGGCCACGACCCGCACCGCTATGGACCACCGGGCCGTGCTCACCGCGGACGGCGGGGGCGGGCTGCCGGCCGGTCTCGCGGCGCTGGCGCGCGGCGAGTCCGAGGTGCCGGGCCTGGTCGAGGGCTCGGTGGCCGGTGGCAAGGTGGCGTTCCTGTTCACGGGCCAGGGCAGCCAGCGGCTCGGCATGGGGCGCGAGCTGTACGCGACGTGCCCGGTGTTCGCGGACGCACTCGATGAGGTGTGCGCCCACCTGGACGCGCATCTGGAACGGCCGCTGCGGGACGTCCTGTTCGGGGACGACTCCGCCGCGCTGGACCAGACGGCGTTCACTCAGCCCGCCCTCTTCGCCATCGAGGTGGCGCTGTTCCGCCTGGTCGAGGCGTGGGGGCTGAAGGCGGACTTCCTGTCCGGGCACTCCATCGGTGAGTTGGCCGCCGCCCATGTGGCAGGTGTGCTGTCGCTCGCCGACGCGGCGAAGCTGGTCGCGGCGCGTGGCCGTCTGATGCAGGAACTCCCGGCCGGTGGCGCGATGATCGCGGTGCAGGCGTCCGAGGACGAGGTGCTGCCGCTGCTCACCGAGCGCGTGAGCATCGCCGCCCTCAACGGGCCCACGTCGGTGGTCGTCGCGGGTGACGAGGATGACGCCGTGCAGATCGCGGCGTTCTTCGAGGCGCAGGGTCGTAAGGCGAAGCGGCTCACCGTGAGCCACGCTTTCCATTCGCCGCGTATGGACGGGATGTTGGAGGCGTTCCGCGAGGTGGCGGAGGGGCTTTCGTACGAGGCCCCGAGCATCCCGATCGTGTCCAACCTGACCGGTGCCGTCGTCTCCGCCGAGGAGATCGCCACTGCCGACTTCTGGGTGCGTCACGTCCGCGAGGCGGTCCGCTTCCTCGACGGCGTACGCACCCTCGAAGCGCGAGGCGTCACCACGTACGTCGAGCTGGGCCCGGACGGTGTGCTCACCGCCATGGCCCAGGAGTGCATCACCGACACCGCCGCCTTCGTCCCGGCCCTCCGCAAGGACCGCCCCGAGGCCGAGGCGCTGACGAACGCCCTCGCGCGGCTGTACGTCCGTGGCCTGGCCCCGGACTGGGAGGCGTTCTTCGCCGGTACGGGCGCGCGGAAGGTCGGGCTGCCGACGTACGCGTTCCAGCGCAGCCGCTACTGGGTGGACGCGCTGCTCAACCTGGACGAGGTGGCCTCGGCCGGGCTCGGTTCGGCCGGTCACCCGCTGCTGGGTGCGGCGGTGGAGCTGCCCGACGCGGACGCGTACCTCTTCTCCGGGCGGCTCTCGCTCGCGTCGCACAGCTGGCTGGCGGACCACACGGTCGCCGATACGGCCGTGCTGCCCGGCTCCGCGTTCGTGGAGCTGGCAGTGCGCGCCGGGGACCATGTGGGCTGCGGGCTGCTGGAGGAGCTGGACCTTGAGGAGCCGCTGATCCTGCCGGAGCGCGGCGGGGTTCAGCTGCGCGTGTCGGTCGGCGAGCCCGACGGCGAGGGCCGTCGCCCGCTGGCGGTGTACTCGCGCCCGGAGGGTGCGGAGCAGGACCAGGTGTGGACGCGGCACGCCGGTGGCGTACTCGCATCGACCGAGGCCCCGGCTCCCGTTGCCGAGTTCGCCGTATGGCCGCCCGCCGGCGCCGAGCCGGTGGACACCGATGCGCTGTACGCCGGCATGGCACGCGTCGGGCTGCTGCACGGCCCGGCGTTCCAGAGCCTGCGCCACGTGTGGCGGCGCGGCGAGGAGCTGTACGCGGAGGTGCGCGTCGGCGAGGCGCAGCAGGCGGACGCCGCCCGCTTCGCGCTGCACCCGGCCCTGCTGGACGGTGCGCTCCAGCCGCTGGGGCTGGGCGGTGGCGGTGCCGTGGTGGCGGCCTCGTGGCGGGGGCTGAGCCTGTACGCGGTGGGCGCCGAGGCGCTGCGCGTACGGCTCGCGCCGACGGAGAGTGGCACGGTGTCGCTGGCGGCGGCCGATGAGACGGGTGCGCTCGTCGCGTCGGTGGACGCGCTGACCGCCGAGCCGCTCGACGCGGAGCGGATCGCCGGAGCGGCGGCGACGTCCGAGCGGCGGGACACGCTGTTCCGGGTCGACTGGGCCCCGCTGGCGGCGGCTTCGGAGAGCGCACCGACGCGCTTCGCCGTGGTCGGCGGCGACGACCTCAAGTTGAGCGTGGCCCTCGACGCGGCCGGGCACACCGCCACGGTCCACGACGACCTGACGGCGCTCGACATGGCGGTCGTGATGGACGGGACGGCGCCGGACACGGTGCTGATCCCCTTCCTGCCCGACGGCGGCGATGACCTCGTCGCGGATGCGCACGCGGCCACCCACCGGGCCCTGGGCCTGGTCCAGGAGTGGCTGAACGGCGGTCGTCCCGACGGCGCCCGGCTGGTGCTGGTCACGCGCGGCGCGGTCGCCGCGGCCGGGGACACCGAGGTCGCTGACCTGGTGAACGCGCCCGTATGGGGGCTACTGCGGTCCGCGCAGACGGAGAACCCGGGCCAGTTCGTCCTGCTCGACGTCGACGGCGAGGTGTCGTACCCGGCGATCGCGGCGGCGCTGGACTCGGGCGAGCCCGAGATCGCGCTGCGCGCGGGGGCGGCGTACGCACCGCGCCTGGCCTGGGTCGAGGCCCCGGCCGACGAGCCGGTACGGAACACCCTCGACCCCGAGGGCACCGTCCTGGTCACCGGTGCCACCGGCGGTCTGGGCAGGCTGGTGGCCCGCCATCTGGCCACCGCGCACGGCGCCCGCCATCTGCTGCTGACCAGCCGCAGCGGACCGGCCGCCGAGGGTATGGCCGAACTCGTCGCCGAACTGGCCACGTTGGGCGCCGAGGCCGCCGTCGTCGCGTGCGACGCGGCCGACCGGGAGGCGCTGGCCGGGCTGCTGGCCGGGATTCCGGCGGACCGTCCGCTGACGGCCGTGGTGCACACCGCGGGCGTCCTCGACGACGGTGTCATCGACATGCTGACGCCGGAGCGGGTCGACCGCGTCCTGCGGCCGAAGGTCGACGCGGCGGTCAACCTGCACCAGCTGACCCGCGATCTGGACCTGTCCGCGTTCGTGCTCTTCTCGGCCGCGGCCGGCACGATCGGCGGCGCGGGCCAGGGCGGTTACGCGGCGGCGAACGTGTTCCTCGACGCGCTCGCCGGACACCGCCGCGCCACCGGCCTGGCCGCGCAGTCCCTCGTGTGGGGCATGTGGGCCGAGGCGCGCGGCATGGGCGGCCGGATCGGCGAGGCCGACCTGAAGCGGGCGGCGCGCGGCGGTGTGCTGCCGCTGTCCGCCGAAGAGGGCCTCGCCCTGTTCGACGCGGCGCGCACGGTGACCGGTGAAGCGGTGCTCGTGCCCGTACGGCTGGACCTGGCGGCGCTGCGCGGCGCCGCCTCCGCCGGGGAGCTGCTGCCGCTCTACCGCGGCCTGGTGCGCACCCCGGCGCGGCGGGCCGCCGACGGCGGCGGCCCGGCCGTGCCCGAAAGCGCCGCTGAGACGGACACCCTGGCGCAGCAGCTGGCGCGGCAATCGGAGGCCCAGCAGGAGCGGACCGTTCTCGACCTGGTGCGCCGCCAGGTGGCCGCCGTCCTGGGCTACGCGTCGAAGGAGCAGGTGGGCGCCGAGCAGGCCTTCAAGGAGCTGGGCTTCGACTCGCTCACCGCGGTCGAACTGCGGAACCGGCTGAACACGGCCACCGGGCTGAAGCTGACGGCGACGCTGGTGTACGACTACCCGACGCCGGTGGCGCTCGCGCGGCAGCTGCGCCACGAGGTGGCGCCGGAGCCCGCGGACACCGGACTGTCCCTCACGGAGGAGCTGGAGCGGCTGGAGAACAGCCTGTCCTCGCTGCGCCGGGAGGACCTGGCGTGGTCGCGGCGACGAGCCGCGCATGCGAACATCACGGTGCGCTACGACGCTGCTGGCGAAGTGGCACGACGTGCGTCGCACCGCGGACGACGACGGGGCGGACGCCGAGGCGGACGCGTTCGAAGAGGTCAGCGATGACGAACTCTTCGACTTCATCGACAAGAGGTTCGGCAACGGCTGAACGCGAACGGCACCCACTCCCGCACCCCCGACGATCCAGAGCACTTGCGAATAGGTGAAGGTCCATGGCGACTGCCAACGAAGCCAAGCTCCGCGAATATCTGAAGAAGGTCACCACCGATCTCACCGCCGCCCACCGGCGTCTCCAGGAGGTCGACGAACAGGCCCATGAGCCGATCGCGATCGTGGGCATGAGCTGCCGCTTCCCCGGCGGTGTCGACACCCCCGAGGAGCTGTGGCAGCTCATGGCCTCCGGTGGCGAGGCGCAGACGGCGTTCCCCGCCGACCGGGGCTGGGACCTCCAGAACCTGTTCGACGCGGACCCGGACACCCCGGACACCACGTACACCCGCGAGGGCGGATTCCTCGGCGACGCCACCCGGTTCGACGCGGCGTTCTTCGGGATCTCGCCGCGTGAGGCGATGGCGATGGACCCGCAGCAGCGGCTGCTGCTGGAGACGTCGTGGGAGGCGTTCGAGCGGGCGGGCATCGACCCGGCCGCGCTGCGCGGCAGCCGTACCGGTGTGTTCGCGGGCATGAACGCCTCCGACTATCTGACGGTGGCGCTCGACGCGGACGACGACTTCGGCGGACACCTGGGCACGGGCAACGCCAGCAGCGTCGTCTCCGGCCGCCTCTCGTATGCCTTCGGCCTGGAGGGCCCGGCCGTCACCGTGGACACGGCCTGCTCCGCGTCCCTGGTGGCGCTGCACCTGGCGGTGCAGTCGCTGCGGCTGGACGAGTGCTCGCTCGCGCTGGCGAGCGGTGTGCATGTGATGTCCACGCCGGGTCTTTTCATCGAGTTCAGCCGTCAGCGCGGGCTGTCCAAGGACGGCCGCTGCAAGGCGTTCTCGGCCGACGCCGACGGCTTCGGCCCGGCCGAGGGCGTGGGCGTCCTGCTGCTGGAGCGGCTGTCGGACGCGCGGAAGAACGGCCACCAGGTGCTCGCGGTCGTCCGCGGCTCGGCGGTCAACCAGGACGGTGCGTCCAACGGCCTCACCGCGCCCAACGGCCCGTCCCAGCGGCGCGTCATCCAGCAGGCACTGGCCAACGCGCGGCTGTCCGGCGCCGACGTGGACGTGGTCGAGGCGCACGGCACGGGTACGTCGCTGGGCGACCCGATCGAGGCGCAGGCGCTGCTCGCCACCTACGGCGCGGACCGGCCCGAGGAACTGCCGCTGCTGCTGGGGTCGGTGAAGTCCAACATCGGCCACACCCAGGGCGCCGCGGGTATCGCGGGCGTGATGAAGATGGTGCTGGCCATGCGGCACGGTGTGGTGCCCGAGTCGCTGCACATCGCCGAACCGTCCCCGCACATCGACTGGTCCTCGGGCGCGGTCTCGCTGGTCAGGTCGGCCACGCAGTGGCCCGAGACGGGCCGTCCGCGCCGCGCGGGCATCTCCTCGTTCGGCTTCAGCGGCACCAACGCGCACACCATCATCGAGCAGGCGCCCGCCGAGGAGCGGGAGCCGGTCGAGCTGGTGGCGAAGCAGCCCGGCGTGGTGCCGTGGGTGGTGTCCGGCAAGAGCGAGGCGGCGCTGCGCGCCCAGGCCCGGCGGCTGCTGGACCGCCTCCACGACGAACCCGCGCTGCGCCCGGTGGACATGGGCCTGTCGCTGGCGACGACCCGCGCCGCGCTGGACGTACGCGGTGTCGTCCAGGGCCGGGACCGCGACGAACTGATGGCCGGGCTGACGGCGCTGGCCGACGGCGGCATGGCGGCGGGCGTCGAGCGGGGTTCCGTCGTCGCAGGTCAGACGGCGTTCGTCTTCCCGGGGCAGGGGTCCCAGTGGGTGCGGATGGGCGTGGGTCTCATGGACGCCTCGCCGGTGTTCGCCGCCCGTATCGATGAGTGCGCCGCCGCGCTCGCCGAGTTCACCGACTGGTCGCTGGTCGATGTGCTGCGCGGGGTGGACGGGGCGCCGTCGCTGGACCGGGTGGACGTGGTCCAGCCGGTGCTGTTCGCCGTGATGGTGTCCCTGGCGGAGCTGTGGCGCACACTCGGCGTCGAACCGGCCGCCGTGGTCGGCCACTCGCAGGGCGAGATCGCCGCCGCGTGCGTGGCGGGCGTTCTGTCGCTGAAGGACGCGGCGCGCGTGGTGGCGTTGCGCAGTCAGGCGATCGGCCGGGTGCTGGCGGGCAAGGGCGGCATGGTGTCGCTGGCGCTGCCGGTGTCCGAGGTACGGGAGCGGATCGCCGCGTGGGGCGAGGAGCGCATCTCGGTGGCGGCCGTCAACGGCCCGTCGGCCGTGGTGGTGTCGGGCGAACCGGCGGCGCTGGACGAACTGCTGGCCTCGTGCGAGGCGGACGAGGTGCGGGCGCGCCGGGTGCCGGTGGACTACGCCTCGCACTCCGCGCAGGTGGAGTTGCTGCGCGACGAACTCCTCACGCTGCTGGCCCCCGTACAGCCCAGGACCGCGCGGGTGCCGTTCCTGTCGACGGTGACGGGGGAGTGGGTCGAGGGTCCGGAGCTGGGCGCCGAGTACTGGTTCACCAACCTCCGTCGCACGGTCGAGTTGGAGAACGCCGTCCGCCGTCTGCTGGACGAGGGCTTCGGCGTGTTCATCGAGTCCAGCGCCCATCCGGTGCTGACGATGGGTGTGCAGGACACCGCCGAGGACGCCGGTGTGGACGCCGCCGCGATCGGTTCGCTGCGCCGCGACGAAGGCGGTCTCGACCGCTTCTGGGCGTCGGTCGGCGAGGCGTGGTCGCGCGGCGTCGCCGTGGACTGGCACGCGGTGTTCGACGGTACGGGAGCCCGCCGTATCGAACTGCCCACGTACGCCTTCCAGCAGCAGCGCTACTGGCCGGAGGCCGGGCCGGGGCGCGCGGCGGGGGAGACCCGGCACGATGCCGTGGAGGCCAAGTTCTGGGCGGCGGTGGAGGCCGAGGACTGGCAGGCCCTGGCCGCCGAGCTGACCGTCGACGGCGACCAGCCGATGAGCGCCGTCCTGCCCGCCCTCGCGTCGTGGCGCAAGCAGGCCCGCGAGCAGTCCACCGTGGACGGCTGGCGCTACCGCGTGACGTGGCGGCCGCTCGCCGAGGCGCGGTCCGCGCGCCCGGGCGGCAGCTGGCTCGTCGTCGCGGCCAGCACCGACGACGCGTGGACGGCCGCCGTGACCGGCGCGCTGACCGGGCGCGGTGCCGCCGTCCAGCAGATCGTGGTGAAGCCCGGCACCGATGGCCGCGAGCAGCTCGCCGAGTGGGTGCGTACCGCGCTCGCGGAGGCCGATGGTGAGTTCACCGGAGTGCTGTCGCTGCTCGCCCCGGCCGGGGAAGGCGGTGACGCGGGGAACGCTGGCCTGCCCGCCGGAGCCGCCGCCCAGCTCGCCCTGATCCAGGCGCTCGGTGACGCCGGGGTCGGCGCCCCGCTGTGGTGCCTGACGCAGGGCGCCGTCTCCACTGGCGGCGACGACCGGCCGGAATGCCCCGAACAGGCCCTCGTCTGGGGCCTGGGCCGGGTGGCCGCGCTGGAGCACCTGGAGCGCTGGGGCGGTCTGGTCGACCTGCCCCGGGCGCCCGACGAGCAGGCGCTGTCCCGGCTCATGGGGGTCCTCGCCGCCGAGCACGACGAGGACCAGGTGGCGATCCGTGAGGCGGGCGTCTTCGGGCCCCGGCTGGTGCGCGCCCCGCTCGCCGACACGCCCCCCGTACGCTCCTGGAAGCCCTCCGGCACCACACTGGTCACCGGCGGTACGGGACGCCTCGGCGCGGAGGTCGCCCGCTGGCTGGCCCGCAACGGCGCCGAACACCTGGTGCTGGCGAGCCGCCGGGGCGCGGACGCGCCCGGCGCGGTGGAGCTGGAGGCCGAACTGACCGGGCTCGGCGCCAAGGTCACCCTCGCCGCCTGCGATGTGACCGACCGCGCCGCGCTCGCCGACACCCTCGCCGCCATCCCGGCCGACCAGCCGCTGACGGCCGTCATGCACACCGCCGCGGTCATCGAGGACGGGGTGATCGAGGGGCTGACCCCGGATCAGGCCGAGCGCGTACTGCGGCTCAAGGTGGACGCCACGCGCCATCTGCACGAGCTGACGCGGGAGCTGGACCTGACCGCATTCGTGCTGTTCTCGCACTTCTCCGCCACGTTCGGCGCACCAGGGCAGGGCAACCAGGCGCCCGGTAACGCGTTCCTGCACAGCTTCGCCGAGCAGCGCCGCGCGGACGGGCTGCCCGCCACCACCGTGTCCTGGGGCCCGTGGGGCGACGGCGGCACGGTCGACGGCGCCACCGGCGACCGGATGCGCCGCCACGGCATCAACGAGATGGCGCCGCTGCCCGCCACCGCCGCGCTCCAGCACGCCCTGGACCGGGACGAGACGGCGCTCACCGTCATCGCCATGGACTGGCGCCGCTTCACCCTCGCCTTCACCGCCGACCGGCCGCGGCCGCTGCTGGACGAACTGTCCGAGGCGCGCGAGGTCGTGGCGGAGATGCGGGCCGACGCGGCCGACGAGGCCGCCGCCGGGGAGGCGCTGGCCGGTCAGCTCGCGGCGCTGCCGGAGACCGAGCGGGAGCGGGTGCTGCTGGAACTGGTCCGCGGCGCGGTCGCCGCCGTGCTGGGGCACTCCGGGGCCGAGGCGATCGAGGCGGGCCGGGCGTTCAAGGACCTGGGCTTCGACTCGCTCACCGCGGTCGAACTCCGCAACCGGCTGGGCGCGGCCAGCGGACTCAAGCTGCCGCCGACCCTCATCTTCGACCACCCGACCCCGGCCGCCGTGGCGGCCCATATGCGGGCCGAGATCGCGCCCGACGCGGCGGCCACCGGCGCCCCGGTGCTCGAAGAACTCGACAAGCTCGAGACGGTGCTCGCCGACAGCGCACCCGACAACATCACCCGGGCGCGCATCACCATGCGCCTCCAGTCGCTGCTGGCGAAGTGGAACGAGTCGGACGACACGGCGGCCCCGGCCGAGCCCGCGGCGGCCCCGTCCGAGGCCCTCGCCCAGGGCGCGGCCGACGCCGATCAGCTCCAGTCGGCCAGCGACGAAGAGCTGTTCGCATTCATCAACAAGGGTCTGGGAAGGGCATGACGAGAATTCTGCTATTGACGTCGTTCTCGATGTCGGACAGGATTTTCCTCACCCTTGAATAGAGTTCTCCAATACCGGCTGCCCCCTATCGGGTTCCCTGGGTCACCAGGGGGTCATAGGGGGCAGCTAGGGGTTGTCGGGAGGGTTAACCCGCACATAGCCTCTCGTGGAGAAGTCGACTAATTGGTTGTTGGTTACCGGCTCCCCTGTGAGGATCTGTGGAGCATTTCCGATGCCGTCTGCCGTAAATGGATTGCGTAAATGGCGAATGAAGAGACGCTGCGGGACTACCTCAAGCTGGTAACGGCGGATCTGCATCAGACTCGCCTCCGCCTGCAAGAGGCCGAGGCGAAGAACCACGACCCCATCGCCATCGTGGGGATCGGCTGCCGTTATCCCGGAGGCGTCCGGTCGCCCGAGGACCTGTGGCGCATCGTCAGCGAAGGCGTCGACGCGGTCAGCGACTTCCCGGTCGACCGCGGGTGGAATGTCGACAGGATGTACCACCCGGACCCGGACCACCCCGGCACCAGTTATGTGCACGAGGGCGGATTCGTCGACGGAATCGCCGACTTCGACCCGTCGCTGTTCGGCATCAGCCCCCGTGAAGCGCTCGGCATGGACCCCCAGCAGCGGCTGCTGCTGGAAACCTCCTGGGAAGCCTTCGAGCGGGCCGGAATCGACCCGCTTTCGGCGCGCGGCAAGCAGGTCGGCGTCTTCGTCGGCACCAGCAATCACGACTATCTCGGGGCGATCCTCAGCTCCAACGAGAACTTCGAGGGCTACTTCGGTACGGGCAACGCCGCGAGCGTCGCCTCCGGCCGCCTCTCGTACACCTTCGGCTTCGAGGGCCCGGCGGTCACCGTCGACACCGCCTGCTCTTCGTCGCTGGTGGCGCTCCACCTCGCCGTCCAGGCGCTGCGCCAGGGCGAATGCTCGCTCGCCCTGGCCGGCGGCGCGACCCTGATGTGCGCGCCCGGCGTCTTCGTCGACTACAGCAAGATGCGCGGGCTGGCCCTCGACGGCCGCTCCAAGCCCTTCGCCCCGGAAGCCGACGGCTTCTGCCTCGGCGAGGGGGTCGGCATTCTGCTGGTCGAGCGGCTGTCGGACGCCCAGCGCAAGGGCCACCCGGTGCTCGCCGTGGTCCGGGGCTCCGCCGTCAACCAGGACGGTGCCAGCAACGGCCTCACCTCCCCCAACGGCCCCTCGCAGCAGCGCGTCATCCTCCAGGCGCTCGCCAATGCCCGGCTCTCCCCGGACCAGGTCGACGCCGTCGAGGCACACGGCACCGGCACCGCCCTGGGCGACCCGATCGAGGCGCAGGCGCTGCTTGCCACGTACGGCCAGGACCGGCCCGTGGGCAAGCCGCTGCTGATCGGCTCCATCAAGTCCAACATCGGCCACGCCCAGGCGGGCGCCGGTGTCGGCGGCGTCATCAAGATGGTCATGGCCATGCGCCACGGGGCGCTGCCCAAGACCCTCCACCTCACCGAGCCCACCCCGCACGTCGACTGGACCGCCGGGGACGTCGAACTGCTCACCGCCACCCGCGAGTGGGCGCACGACCCGGAGAGCGCCGAGCCGCGCCGCGCGGGTGTGTCGTCGTTCGGCATGAGCGGCACCAATGTGCACACCATCCTGGAGGAGGCCCCCGCCCCGGCCGCTCCCAAGGACCTGGTGGCCGAGCCCGTGGCGGCCCGGGAGACGCTGACACCGGTCGCGCTGTCCGGCAAGAGCCAGGACGCGCTGCGCGCCCAGGCCGCCCAGCTCCACGCGCACCTCACCGCCCGCCCCGGCCACCGCCCCGCCGACATCGGCTACTCGCAGGCCGTCACCCGCGCCGCCCTCGACCGCCGCGCCGTGGTCGCCGCGGCCGACCGGGACGAACTGCTCGCGGGCCTCGCGGCGCTCGCCGAGGGCCGCCACCACCCCGAGGTCACCGAGGGCCTGGCCGTCGAGGGCAACGTCGCGTTCCTCTTCACCGGCCAGGGCAGCCAGCGGCTCGGCATGGGCCGCGAACTGTACGAGACCCACCCGGTGTTCGCCGAGGCGCTGGACGCGGTCTGCGCCCAGCTCGACCGCTTCCTCGACCGGCCGCTGAAGGACGTGCTGTTCGGCGACGACGCCGCGGCGCTCGACCGGACCGGCTACACCCAGCCCGCGCTGTTCGCGGTCGAGGTGGCGCTGTTCCGCCTGGTCGAGTCGTGGGGTCTGAAGCCCGACTTCCTCTCCGGCCACTCCATCGGCGAGATCGCCGCCGCCCACGTGGCCGGGGTGCTGTCCCTCACCCACGCGTCCGCCCTGGTGGCCGCGCGCAGCCAGCTGATGCAGCAACTCCCCGGCGGCGGCGCGATGATCGCCGTGCAGGCGTCCGAGGACGAGGTGACGCCGCTCCTGACCGAGCGTGTCTCGATCGCCGCTGTGAACGGCCCGACGTCGGTGGTCATCGCGGGCGACGAGGACGCGGCTGCCGCCATCGCCGCGTCGTTCGAGGCGCAGGGCCGCAAGACCAAGCGGCTCACGGTCAGCCACGCGTTCCACTCCCCGCACATGGACGCGATGCTGGACAACTTCCGCCAGGTCGCCCATCGCCTCACCTACGAGGCCCCGCAGATCCCCATCGTCTCCAACCTCACCGGCGACCTGGTGAGCGCCGACGAGATCACCACCCCCGAGTTCTGGGTCCGCCACGTCCGCGAGGCCGTCCGCTTCCTCGACGGCGTGCGCCGCCTCGAGGACCTCGGCGTGACCACCTTCGTCGAACTGGGCCCCGACGGGGTGCTCTCGGCGATGGCGCAGGAGTGCGTGACCGAGGCGAAGACCAGGACGTTCGCGTTCCTGCCCGCCCTGCGCCCCGGCCGCAACGAGTCCCGCACCGCCCACCAGGCGCTCGCCCACGCCCACGTCCGCGGCGTCCCGGTCGACTGGAACACGTACTACGCGGGCACCGGCGCCCGCCGCGTCGAGCTGCCCACCTACGCCTTCCAGCGGCAGCGCTACTGGCCCGCCAACCCGTTCTCGTACGGGGAGGAGTCCGCCGCCGAGACGAGCGCACCGGCCGTCGCCGACGCCCGGTTCTGGGAGGTCGTCCACAGCGAGGACCTGGCCGCCCTGGTCGACACCCTCGGGCTCGACGGCGACCAGCCGCTCAGCGAGGTGCTGCCCGCGCTGTCCGCGTGGCGCCACCGCAACCACGTCGACACCACCGTCAACGGCTCGCGCTACCGCACCACCTGGAAGCCGCTGCCGTCGTTCCAGGCCACACCGCTCACCGGTACCTGGCTCGTCGCCACCCCCGCCGGACACGACGAACACCCCTGGGTCGCCGGGCCGCTGCGGGCCCTGGCCGAACGCGGCATACGCGTCCACCAGATCACCGTCGACGGCACCACCGACGACCGCGCCACGGTCGCCGAACACCTCCGCGCCGCCGAGCAGGACGCGCGCGTCGACGGCGTGCTGTCCCTCCTCGGCCTCGACGAGCGCCCCCACGCCGCGCACCCCGCGCTCACCGCCGGACTCGCGGGCACCCTCGCCCTCGTCCAGGCCCTCGGCGACGCCGGTACGGACGCGCCCCTGTGGTCCGCCACCCGGGGCGCCGTCTCCGTCAGCCGCTCCGACCGGCTCACCAGCGCCGCCCAGGCCCAGATCTGGGGCCTGGGCCGCACCGTCGCCCTCGAACAGCCCGACCGCTGGGCCGGGTCGATCGACCTCCCCGAGACCGCCGACGACCGCGCCCTCGCCCGGCTCGCCGACATCCTCGCCGGACCCGCCGCCCTCCGCGACGAGGACCACCTCGCGATCCGCCCCCAGGGCGTCCACGCCCGCAGGCTGGCCCGCGCACCGCACCACGAGACCACCGGCGACGGCTGGTCCACCCACGGCACCGCACTGATCACCGGCGGCACCGGCGCCCTCGGCGCCCACGTCGCCCGCTGGCTGGTCGCCCACGGCACCCGGCACGTGCTGCTCGCCGGACGCCGCGGCCCCGACGCCCCCGGCGCGAACGACCTGGCCAACGAACTCACCGCCCAGGGTGCCGAGGTCACCATCGCCGCCTGCGACGTCGCCGACCGCGACGCCCTCGCCGCGCTCCTCGCGACCGTACCGGCGGAACACCCGCTGACCACCGTCGTCCACGCCGCCGGTGTGCTGGACGACGGCGTACTCGACGCGCAGACCCCGCAGCGCATGGCCGACGTGCTGCGCGCCAAGGCCGACGCCGCACGCCACCTGGACGAGCTGACCCGCGGACACGACCTGTCCGCCTTCGTGCTGTTCTCCTCCATGGCCGCCACCTTCGGCGCCGCCGGCCAGGCCAACTACGTGGCCGCCAACGCCTACCTCGACGCGCTCGCCGAACAGCGCCGCGCCGAGGGCCTGCCCGCCACCTCCCTCGCCTGGGGCGCCTGGGCCGAGGGCGGCATGGCCACCGACGAACTCGTCGCCGAACGCCTCCGGCAGTCCGGGCTCCCCGCCCTCGACCCGGAAGCCGCCACCACCGCCCTGGGCGCCGCGCTCGACCTGGGCGAGACCTTCTCCCTCGTCGTGGACATCGACTGGGACCGCTTCGCGCCCGGCCTCACCGCCAACCGCCCGAACCCGCTGATCGCCGACCTCCCCGACGCCCGGCGCGCCCTCGACGCGGCCCGCGCCGCCGCCCAGGCCACCCCCGGCGCCACGCAAGGCGACCCGTCGTCGCTGGCGCGGGAGCTGGCCGGTGCCGCGACCGACGAGGAACGCGACCAGCTCACCCTGGACTTCGTCCGCACCCAGGTGGCCGTCGTCCTCGGCCACCCCGGGCCGGACTCGGTGGAACCCAGCCGCGCCTTCCGGGACCTCGGCTTCGACTCGCTCACCGCGGTCGAGATCCGCAACCTGCTCGGCACGCTCACCGGGCTGCGGCTGCCCGCCACCATCATCTTCGACTACCCGACCCCGATCGCCCTCGCCGACCACCTCCAGGCCGAACTCATCGGCTCGCGCCCGGCCGTCACCGGTGCGTCGTCCGTGGGCGTGGCCGTCGACGACGACCCGATCGCGATCGTCGGCATGAGCTGCCGCTTCCCGGGCGGTGTCCGCACCCCCGAGGAGCTGTGGCGGCTGCTGTCCTCCGGACAGGACGCGGTGACGGACTTCCCGGCCGACCGCGGCTGGGACATCGAGTCGCTGTACGACCCGGAGTCCGCCTCCGAGCACACCAGCTATGTGCGCGAGGGTGGATTCCTCGCGGACGCCGCCGAGTTCGACCCCGTCTTCTTCGGGATCTCGCCGCGCGAGGCCATGGCGATGGATCCGCAGCAGCGGTTGCTGCTGGAGACGTCGTGGGAGGCGTTCGAGCGGGCGGGCATCGACCCGACGACGCTGCGCGGTCAGCAGGTCGGCGTCTTCGCCGGTACGAACGGCCAGGACTACCTGCCCGTGATCCTGTCCGCCCCCGATGGGTCGGAAGGCTTCATGGGGACGGGCAACGCGGCCAGTGTGATGTCCGGCCGCGTGTCGTACGCGCTGGGGCTCGAGGGCCCGGCGGTGACGGTCGACACGGCGTGCTCCTCGTCGCTCGTCGCGCTGCACTGGGCGATTCAGGCGTTGCGGGCGGGGGAGTGCTCCCTCGCCCTGGCCGGTGGTGTGACGGTGATGTCGACGCCGGGTTCGTTCGTGGACTTCAGCCGTCAGCGGGGGCTTGCGGCGGATGGTCGTATCAAGGCTTTCGCGGCCGGTGCGGATGGCACCGGTTGGGGCGAGGGCGTGGGCATGCTGCTCGTGGAGCGGCTGTCCGAGGCCCGGCGCAACGGCCACCCCGTGCTCGCCGTCGTCCGTGGCTCGGCCATCAACCAGGACGGTGCGAGCAATGGTCTGACGGCGCCGAACGGCCCGTCGCAGCAGCGCGTCATCCGGCAGGCGCTCGCTGGTGCGGGGCTGTCCGCCGCCGAGGTGGACGCGGTCGAGGCGCACGGTACGGGCACCCGGCTGGGCGACCCGATCGAGGCACAGGCGCTGCTCGCCACGTACGGCCAGGACCGCGAGGCCGACGTGCCCCTGTGGCTGGGCTCCATCAAGTCCAACTTCGGCCACACGCAGGCCGCCGCGGGTGTCGCGGGCGTGATGAAGATGGTGCTGGCGTTGCAGCACGGGGTGCTGCCGCAGACCCTCAACGTCGACGAGCCGACGCCCGAGGTCGACTGGTCGGCGGGCGCGGTCGCGCTGCTGACGGAGGCGCGGGAGTGGCCGGAGACCGGCCGTCCGCGCCGGGCCGCGGTGTCCTCGTTCGGCATCAGCGGCACCAACGCGCACACCATCATCGAGCAGGCCCCGGCCCTCGATGAGGAAGCCGGGACGGTCTCCCGGACCGGCGGCCCCGCCGCCTGGGTGCTGTCGGCCAAGACCCCCGAAGCGCTGCGCGACCAGGCCGCGCAGCTGCGCGCCCACCTGGACTTCCGCCCCGAGCTGGACGGTCGCGACGTGGCGTTCACGCTCGCCACGCGCCGTACGGCGTTCGAGGAGCGGGCCGCGCTGGTCGCCGACGACCGCGCCGGGCTGCTGACCGCTCTGGACGCGCTGTCAGCGGGCGAGCCCGCCCCGGGCCTGGTCAAGGGGTCGGTGGCCGGTGGCAAGGTGGCGTTCCTGTTCACGGGCCAGGGCAGCCAGCGGCTCGGCATGGGGCGCGAGCTGTACGAGGCGTACCCGGTGTTCGCGGACGCGCTGGACGAGGGGTGCGCGCACCTGGACGCGCATCTGGAACGGCCGTTGCGGGATGTGCTGTTCGGGGACGACTCCGCCGCGCTGGACCAGACGGCGTTCACTCAGCCCGCCCTCTTCGCCATCGAGGTGGCGCTGTTCCGGCTGGTCGAGGCATGGGGTCTGAAGGCGGACTTCCTGTCCGGCCACTCCATCGGCGAGATCGCCGCCGCGCATGTGGCGGGTGTGCTGTCGCTGGCGGACGCCGCCGCGTTGGTGGCGGCGCGTGGCCGTCTGATGCAGGAGCTTCCGGCTGGTGGGGCGATGATCGCGGTGCAGGCGTCCGAGGACGAGGTGCTGCCGCTGCTCACCGAGCGCGTGAGCATCGCCGCTCTCAACGGGCCGACGTCGGTCGTGATCGCGGGCGACGAGGACGCGGCTGCCGAGATTGCGGCGGGCTTCGAGGAGCAGGGTCGTAAGACCAAGCGCCTCACCGTGAGCCACGCCTTCCACTCGCCCCGTATGGACGGGATGCTGGAGGCGTTCCGCGAGGTCGCGCAGGGGCTTTCGTACGAGGCTCCGAGCATCCCGATCGTCTCCAACCTCACCGGGGACGTCGTCTCCGCCGAGGAGATCACCACCCCGGACTTCTGGGTCCGCCACGTCCGCGAGGCCGTCCGCTTCCTCGACGGCGTACGCACTCTCGAAGCGCAGGGCGTGACGACGTACGTCGAGCTGGGCCCGGACGGTGTGCTCACCGCCATGGCTCAGGAGTGCGTGACCGGCGAGGAGGCGGCCTTCGCCTCCGTCTGCCGCAAGGACCGCCCCGAGGCCGAGGCGCTGTTGTCGGCCCTCGCGCGGGCGCACGTCCGTGGCGTGGCGGTGGACTGGGCGGCGTTCTACGCCGGTACGGGCGCCGCGCAGGTCGAGTTGCCCACGTACGCCTTCCAGCGGCAGCGCTACTGGCCGAAGGCGTCGTCGCTGTTCCTCGGCGATGTGGCCGCGGTGGGCCTGGGCGAGGCCGAACACCCGCTGCTCGGCGCGAGCGCCGAACTGCCGGACTCGGACGGGACGCTGTTCACCGGCCGACTGGCGTTGTCCACCCACCCCTGGCTCGCGGGCCACACGATCCTGGACAGCGTGCTGCTGCCGGGCACCGCGTTCGTGGAGCTGGCGATCCGCGCCGGTGACCAGGTCGGCTGCGACTACCTCGAAGAACTGACCCTCGAAGCGCCGCTGGTTCTGCCCGCGCAGGGCGGCGTACAGCTGCGGCTCTCCGTGGCCGCCGCGGACGAGTTGGGCCGCCGCCCGCTCACGCTGCACTCGCGCCTGGAGAGCCTGCCCGCCGGTGAGCCGTGGACCCGGCACGCGACCGGTGTCCTGGCGTCGGGCGGTCGCCCGGAGGCGATGTTCGAGCTGGGCGCCTGGCCGCCCGCCGACGCCATCGAGATCGACCTCGACGGCCGCTATGAGGGCCTGCGGGACATCGGTTTCGCGTACGGCCCGGAGTTCCGGGGCCTGCGCAGGGCGTGGCAGCGCAACGGCGAGGTGTTCGCCGAGGTGGCACTCCCCGAGGACGCCGCCGAGGACGCCGCCGCGTTTGTTCTGCACCCGGCGCTGCTGGACTCCGCCCTGCACGCCATCGGGCTCGACGGCCTGGGCAACACGGGCGGCGAGGGGCGGCTGCCGTTCGTCTGGACCGGGGTGTCGCTGTACGCGAGCGGTGCGTCGGCGCTGCGCGTCCACCTGGTGCCCGCGGGCAACGACGGGGTGCGGCTGGAGATCGCCGACACCACCGGCGCGCCGGTCGGGGCCGTCGAGACGCTGGGGCTGCGCCCGGTTTCGGCCGAGCAGCTCCAGAGCGCGCGTACGGCGTACCACGAGTCGCTGTTCCGCCTGGAGTGGACGGCGTCCGGGCCCGTGGCCCTGACGGACACCCCGGCCGAGGGCCGCTGGGCCGTGCTGGGCACGGACACGCCGGGGCTCGGCGGCACGGCGTACGCGGACCTCGCGGCGCTGGCCGAGGCGGTCGCCTCGGGTACGGCTCCGTCGCCCGAGTACGTCGTCGTGGCGCCGTCCACGGAAGCCCACGACGGTGACGTGGCCGGGGGCGCGCACCGGGCCGCCGCCGATGCGCTTGCCACCGTCCAGCAGTGGCTGGGCGAGGAGCGGTTCGGGGACGCCCCGCTGGTGGTCGTGACCCGTGGCGCGGTGGCCGCCGGCGCCGGTGAGCCGGTGGCGGATCCGGCCGGTGCGGCCGTCTGGGGTCTGCTGCGCTCGGCGCAGTCGGAGAACCCGGGCCGTTTCGTCCTGGTGGATGTGGACGGAAGCCACGAGTCGGCGCAGGCGCTGCCCGCCGCCGTCGCGTCGGGCGAGCCGCAGCTCGCGATCCGCGCGGGTGTGGTGTCGACGCCACGGCTGTCGCGGGTGCCCGTGGAGCCGGAGGCGGACGACGCCCGTGGTCTGGACCCCGAGGGCACGGTGCTGGTGACCGGTGCGTCCGGTTCGCTGGGCGGACTGGTGGCGCGCCACCTGGTGGCGGAGCGTGGCGTACGGCAGCTGCTGCTGGTGAGCCGTCGCGGCTACCAGGCGCCGGGTGCCGCCGAACTCGGCGCCGAGCTGGCCGCGTTGGGCGCCAAGGTGCGCTGGGCTGCCTGCGATGTGGCGGACCGGGACGCGGTCGCCGCGACCCTCGCCACCGTCCCCGCCGAGCATCCGCTGACCGCCGTGGTGCACACGGCCGGTGTGCTGGACGACGGTGTGATCGGCTCGCTGACGCCCGAGCGCATCGACCACGTCATGCGCCCGAAGGTGGACGCGGCGTGGAATCTGCACCAGCTGACGGCGGACCTCGACCTCGCGGCCTTCGTCCTGTTCTCGTCCTCCTCCGGTGTGTTCGGCGGTCCGGGACAGGGCAACTACGCCGCCTCCAACGCCTTCCTCGACGCGCTCGCGCAGCACCGCGCCGCCCTGGGGCTCCCCGCCGCGGCGCTGGCGTGGGGCCTGTGGGCCGGTGCCGGTATGGGCGACACCCTGGACGAGGCCGACATCAACCGCATGCGGCGGGGCCGGACTTCCGCCGCTGCCGGTCGCGGACGGCCTCGCGCTGCTCGACACCGCGCTGACCGTGGACGCGGCGTCGCTGGTGCCGATGCGGGTGGACCTCGCGGCGCTGCGCAACCAGCCCGCCATCTCGCCCCTCTTCCGTGGCCTGGTGCGCACCCCCGCGCGGCGCGCGGTGGACGCGGTCGCGGCCGGTGGCGACGCCGGGTTGGCCGGTCGGCTGGCCGGGCTGAGCGTGGCGGAGCAGGAGCGGCTGCTGCTGGACCTGGTGCGGGCGCAGGTGGCGACCGTGCTGGGCTACGCGGGTGCGGACACCATTGGTTCCGGGCGGGCGTTCAAGGATCTGGGCTTCGACTCGCTGACGGCCGTGGAGCTGCGTAATCAGCTCAATGCCGTGACCGGGCTGCGGCTGCCCGCGACCCTCATCTTCGACTACCCGGACCCGCAGGTGCTGGCCCGCCATCTGCGGACCGAGCTGGTGGGCGAGGAGCAGCAGGCAGCGGTGCACACGCCGGTGCCGGTGTCGGCCGCCACCGACGACGATCCGATCGTCATCGTGGCGATGAGCTGCCGTTACCCCGGCGGGGTCACCACGCCCGAAGAGCTGTGGCAGATGCTCGCGGCGGGCGAGGACGGCATCACCCGCTTCCCGGACAACCGCGGCTGGGACCTCGACGCCCTGTACGACCCGGACCCGGAGACCCCGGGCACCTCGTACGCCCGCGACGGCGGTTTCCTGCACGACGCGGCCGAGTTCGACCCGGCGTTCTTCGGGATCTCGCCCCGCGAGGCCCTCGCCATGGACCCGCAGCAGCGGCTGCTGCTGGAGACCACCTGGGAGGCGTTCGAGCGCGCGGGCATCGACCCGTCGTCCGTACGCGGCAGCAAGACCGGTGTGTTCGCGGGCGTCATGTACCACGACTACGGATCCCGGCTGCACTCCGTGCCCGACGGGGTCGAGGGCTACCTCGGCACCGGCAGCTCCAGCAGCGTGGTGTCCGGCCGCGTCGCGTACACCTTCGGCCTGGAGGGCCCGGCCGTCACGGTCGACACGGCATGCTCGTCGTCGCTGGTGGCGCTGCACCTGGCCGCGCAGGCGCTGCGCAACGGCGAATGCTCGCTCGCGCTGGCCGGTGGTGTCACGGTGATGTTCACCCCGGGTACGTTCATCGACTTCAGCCGTCAGCGCGGACTGGCCCGCGACGGCCGCTGCAAGTCGTTCGCGTCGGCCGCCGACGGCACTGGCTGGGGCGAGGGCGCGGGCATGCTGCTGCTGGAGCGGCTGTCGGACGCCCGGAAGAACGGCCACGAGGTGCTGGCGGTCGTACGCGGAAGCGCCGTCAACCAGGACGGTGCGTCGAACGGTCTGACGGCGCCCAACGGCCCGTCGCAGCAGCGCGTCATCCGGCAGGCCCTCGCCAACGCCCGCCTGGCCACCGGCGAGGTCGACGTGGTCGAGGCGCACGGCACGGGGACGACGCTGGGCGACCCGATCGAGGCGCAGGCGCTGCTCGCCACGTACGGCCGGGAGCGGGACGCGGAGCAGCCGCTGTGGCTCGGCTCCGTCAAGTCCAACCTGGGCCACACCCAGGCCGCCTCCGGTGTCGCCGGCGTCATCAAGATGGTGCTGTCGATGCGCCACGGTGTGCTGCCGCGCACCCTGCACGTGGACGAGCCCTCACCGCACGTCGACTGGGAAGCGGGCGCGGTCTCGCTGCTCACCGAACAGCGGACGTGGCCGGAGACCGGCCGTCCGCGCCGCGCCGCGGTGTCGTCGTTCGGCATCAGCGGCACCAACGCGCACGCCATCATCGAGCAGCCGCCCGCTCCCCGACGCGACCGAGGCCCCGGCGGACACCACGGCCCTGCCGTACGTCCCCGTGCTGCTCTCCGCGCGCGACGAGGACGCCCTGCGCGCCCAGGCGCGGCGGCTGCGCTCGCGGATCGCCACCGGCGCCGATCTCACCGACCTCGGGTTCTCCCTCGCGACGACCCGCGCCGCCCTCGAACACCGCGTCGCCCTGGTCGCCGACGGCCAGGACGAGGTGCTGGGCGCGCTGGACGCGCTGGCGCGCGGCGAGCACCCGGCGGCAGAGCTGCGCGGGGTCGCCGCCGACGGCGGCAAGGTGGCGTTCCTGTTCACGGGGCAGGGCAGCCAGCGGCTCGGCATGGGCCGCGAGCTGTACGCGACGTTCCCGGCGTTCGCGCAGGCCCTGGACGAGGTGTGCGACGCGCTGGACCTGTACCTCGAACGGCCTCTGAAGACGGTGGTGTTCGGGGACGATGCCTCGGTGCTGGACCGGACCGGCTTCACTCAGCCTGCGCTGTTCGCGGTCGAGGTGGCGCTGTTCCGGCTGGTGGAGGCGTGGGGTCTGCGTGCGGACTTCCTCTCCGGCCACTCCATCGGTGAGCTGGCCGCCGCCCATGTGGCGGGTGTGCTGTCGCTCGCGGATGCGGCGAAGTTGGTGGCGGCGCGTGGTCGTCTGATGCAGGAGCTTCCGGCCGGTGGCGCGATGATCGCCGTCCAAGCCTCGGAAGCCGAGGTGGCGCCGCTGCTCACCGAGCGCGTCTCCATCGCCGCGCTCAATGGCCCCACGTCAGTGGTCATCGCGGGTGACGAGGACGCGGCTCAGGACATCGCGGCTGGCTTCGAGGCGCAGGGTCGTAAGACCAAGCGCCTCGCCGTCAGCCACGCCTTCCACTCGCCGCGCATGGACGCCATGCTCGCCGACTTCCGCAAGGTCGCCGAGGGTCTGACGTTCAACGCCCCGACGATTCCGCTGGTCTCCTGCCTCACCGGCACCGTGACCACGGCCGATGAGATCCGCATGCCGGACTTCTGGGTCCGCCACGTCCGCGAGTCCGTCCGCTTCGTCGACGGTGTGCGCACCCTGCGCGACAACGGGGTGACCACCTTCGTGGAACTCGGCCCCGACGGGGTGCTCTCCGCGATGGGCGAGAACTGCCTCGCCGAAACCGAGACGGAAGCCGACGCAGAGCACGACGGTGACAGGGCGGCGTTCGTCCCCGCCCTGCGCAACGGCCGCCCCGAGGCCCAGGCGCTGGCCACCGCCCTCGCGCAGCTCCATGTGCGGGGCGTGGCCCTGGACTGGACGGCGGTCTACGCCGGGCGCGGCGCCCGCCGCGTCGAGCTGCCCACGTACCCCTTCCAGCGTCAGCGCTACTGGCTCGACGTGGGCATCTCCGCCGAGGACGTGGCGTACGCGGGCCTCGGCACGGCGGGTCACCCGCTGCTGGGCGCGGCGGTGGAACTGCCCGACACCGGCGGCTTCGTGTTCACCGGACGGCTGGCGCTGCTGACGCACCCCTGGCTGGCCGACCACGCCGTCATGGACACCGTCCTGCTGCCCGGCACCGCCTTCGTCGAACTCGCCCTGCGGGCCGGTGAGGAGGCGGGCTGCGACACGATCGAGGAGCTGACCCTCCAGGCCCCGCTGGTCGTGCCCGAACAGGGCGCCGTCCAGCTGCGGCTGGAGCTGGCCGCGGCTGACGAGACGGGGCGGCGCCAGCTGACCCTGCACTCCCGCCGGGAGGACGTCCCCGCCGACGAGCCGTGGACCCGGCACGCCACCGGCTTCCTCACCCCGTCGTCCGGGACCGCCGACCAGGCCGACCTCACTGTGTGGCCGCCCGCCGACGCGACCGCCCTCGAAACCGAGGCGTTCTACGAGCACGCGGCCGCCGCCGGACTCGGCTACGGCGCGGTCTTCCAGGGCCTGCACGGCGCCTGGCGGCGCGGCGACGAGCTGTTCGCCGATATCCGCCTGCCGCGCGCCCATGAGCCCGAGGCCGCCACGTACGGTGTGCATCCCGCCCTGCTGGACGCCGCCCTGCACACCCTCGGCCTCGACACGCCGGACGGTGAGACCCCCGAGGGCGCGCGGCTGCCGTTCGCCTGGACGGGCGTACGGCTGCACGCCGGGGGCCCCGCGTCGCTGCGCGTACGGCTGCGCCCGGCCGCCGAAGGCGTGTCGCTCCACCTCGCGGACGGCACGGGCGCCGCCGTCGCCACCATCGACGGTCTGGTGCTGCGCCCGCTGTCGGCCGACCAGCTGAACGCCTCGCGTGCCGCGTACCACGAGGCGCTGTTCCGCCCGGAGTGGACGGACCTGGCGGCCCCCGTGTCCGCCACCGGCATCCCGGTCGGCGAGCGCTGGGTGACCCTCGGCGCCGACGCCGCCTTCACGGCCGCGGGCGAGCGGCTGGACGACTACCCGCACTTGGCGGCTCTCACCGCCGACGGCGCCGCGCCCGATGTGGTGCTCGTCCCCCTCGCCGCCGCCCAAGGGCAGCCGCTGCCCCAGGCGGCCAAGGCCGCCGCCCGGGACGCCCTGGACCTCGTCCAGAAGTGGCTGGACGACCAGCGGTTCGCCGACACCCGCCTGGTGTTCGTGACCCGCGGCGCGGTCGCGGCACGCCCCGATGAGGACATCGCCGACCTGGCCCACACCACCGTGTGGGGCCTGGTGAAGTCCGCCCAGTCGGAGAACCCGGGCCGGTTCGTCCTGGTCGACGTCGACGGCACCGACGCCTCCCAGCGCGCCCTGCCGACGGTGCTCGCCACCGACGAACCACAGCTCGCGCTGCGCTCCGGCACCGCCCACGCCTACCGCCTCGCCCGGGTCCCGGCCGACCCGGACACCCCGCAGCCAGCAGGCTCAGGCTTCGGCGACCCGCAGGGCACCGTGCTGCTCAGCGGCGCGAGCGGCGCCCTGGGCGGCCTGTTCGCCCGCCACCTGGTGGCCGAGCGCGGCGTACGGCAGCTGCTGCTGCTCAGCAGGCGCGGCGGCGACGCCCCCGGCGCGGCCGAACTCGCCGCCGAACTGGGCGCGTTGGGTGCCACGGTGACCTGGGCGGCCTGCGACACCGCCGACCGGGACGCACTGGCCACCGTCATCTCCGCGATCCCGGCCGAACACCCGCTCACCGCCGTGGTGCACACCGCGGGCGTCCTGGACGACGGTGTGATCAGCTCGCTGACCGGCGAGCGGATCGACGCGGTGCTGCGCCCCAAGGTGGACGCCGCGTGGAATCTGCACGAGCTGACCCGTGGGCTGGACCTGTCCGCGTTCGTGCTCTTCTCCTCGGCCGCCGGAGCCTTCGGCAGCTCGGGACAGGGCAACTACGCCGCCGCGAACACCTTCCTGGACGCGCTCGCCCAGCACCGCGCGGCGCACGGCCTGCCCGCGTCGTCGCTGGCCTGGGGCCTGTGGGAGACGGCCGACGGCATGGCGGGCAGCCTGGACAACGCCGACGTGGGCCGCATCTCGCGCGGTGGCTACGAGGCACTGCCGCAGGACGAGGGCCTGGCCCTGTTCGACGTGGCGGGCACCCTCGCCGAGGCCGTGTCCGTACCCATCCGCATCGACACCGGCGCCCTGCGCGGCCAAGCCGCCGCCGGGCTGCTGCCGCCGCTGCTGCGCGGCCTGGTCCGTACCCCCGTACGGCGCTCCGCCGACACCGGAGCCACCGGTGTCGCCGGAACCGCCGCAGACTCCGGTGCCGGTTCGCTCACCGAGCGGCTCGCGGGGCTGTCGGACACCGAACGCGACCGGGAGCTGCTGGAGGTCGTACGGACCCATGTGGCGGCCGTCCTCGGACACGCCACACCCGACGACGTCGACGCCGGGCGCGGCTTCCTCGACCTGGGCTTCGACTCGCTCACCGCCGTGGATCTGCGCAACCGACTGGGCGCCGCCGCCGGACTGCGGCTGCCGGTCACGCTGATCTTCGACTACCCGACGCCCACCGCCCTCGCCGGGTATCTGCGCGAGGAACTCGGCCTGGACGACACCACGGCCGCACACCAGCCCGTGCACGCGGAACTCGACAAGCTCGAAGCGATCCTCGCCACGATCGCCCCCGACGACGCCGAGAGCCCCGGCATCACCACCCGCCTGCGCGACCTCCTGTCGAAGTGGAATGAAACGCACAGTGCTACGGACAGCACCGCACAAGACCGTGAAATCCAGTCCGCGACAGCAGACGAGATCTTCGATCTCCTCGACGACGAGCTCGGGCTCTCCTGACCTGCTCCACAAGAGCGCATCGACTCATCTCAGCACCGCGGAGACGGCGTAATGGCGACGGCGAACGAAGAGAAGTACCTCGACTACCTCAAGCGGGCCACCACCGACCTGCGCGAGGCGCGGCGGCGGCTGCGCGAGGTCGAGGACCGCGAGCAGGAGCCCATCGCCATCGTCGCGATGAGCTGCCGCTACCCGGGCGGCGTCCGGACGCCCGAGGAGCTGTGGGAGCTGGTCGCCCGCGGCGGTGACGCGGCCTCGCCGTACCCCACCGACCGCGGCTGGGGTACGGAGGTCCTCTTCGACCCCGAGCCGGACAGCGGCCAGGAGCCGTACCTCCGCGAGGGCGGCTTCCTGCACGACGCCGCCGAGTTCGACCCGGCGTTCTTCGGCATCTCGCCGCGCGAGGCCCTTGCCATGGATCCGCAGCAGCGGTTGCTGCTGGAGACGTCGTGGGAGGCGTTCGAGCGCGCGGGCATCGACCCGACGACGCTCCAGGGCAGCCGGACCGGTGTGTTCGCGGGCGTCATGTACCACGACTACGCGTCCCGGCTGTTCTCCGCGCCCGAGGACGTCGAGGGCTTCCTCGGCAACGGCAGCTCCGGCTCCATCGCCTCCGGCCGCGTCGCGTACACCTTCGGCCTGGAGGGCCCGGCCGTCACCATCGACACGGCCTGCTCCTCCTCCCTGGTCGCCCTGCACTTCGCCGCCCAGGCGCTGCGCCGCGGCGAGTGCTCGCTGGCGCTGGCCGGTGGCGTCACGGTCATGGCCACCCCCGGTACGTTCACCGAGTTCAGCCGCCAGCGCGGGCTGGCCGTCGACGGCCGCTGCAAGTCGTTCGCCGAGGCCGCCGACGGCACCGGCTGGGGCGAGGGCGCGGGCATGCTGCTGCTGGAGCGGCTGTCCGACGCCCGCGCCAACGGCCACCAGGTGCTCGGCCTCGTACGCGGCTCCGCCATCAACCAGGACGGCGCCAGCAGCGGCCTCACCGCCCCCAACGGCCCCTCCCAGCAGCGCGTCATACGCCAGGCCCTGGCCGGGGCCCGGCTCACCGCCGGACAGATCGACGTCGTCGAGGCGCACGGTACGGGAACCACACTGGGCGACCCCATCGAGGCACAGGCGCTGCTCGCCACCTACGGGCGCAACCACAGCGAAGAGCAGCCGCTGTGGCTGGGTTCGGTGAAGTCCAACATCGGCCACACCCAGGCCGCCGCCGGTGTCGCGGGCATCATCAAGATGGTCATGGCGATGCGCCACGGCGTCCTCCCGCAGACCCTGCACGTCGACCAGCCCACCTCCAACGTCGACTGGTCCGCCGGCGCCGTCTCGCTGCTCACCGAGACCCGCGCCTGGCCCGACACCGGTCAACCGCGCCGCGCCGCGGTGTCGTCGTTCGGCATCAGCGGCACCAACGCGCACACGATCCTGGAGCAGGCACCCGACCCGGCCGCCGACGAGTCGCAGGCCGCCGCTGACGACGCCGCCCCCGCGATCGCGCTGCCGCTGTGGACCGTCGCGGCCAAGACCCGGTCCGCGCTGGTTGCCCAGGCCGCGAACCTCCGCGCCCACTTGGACGCCAACCCCGGACTCCCGCTCGCTGACGCCGCGTTCTCCCTGGCCACGGGCCGGGCGGCCTTCGAGCACCGCGCGGCGATCGTCGCCGACGACCGCGAGGGCCTGGTACGCGCCCTCGACGCGCTGACCCGCGAGGAGCCCGCGACCGGGCTGTTCGACGGCAAGGTGGCGGGCGGCAAGGTGGCGTTCCTGTTCACGGGGCAGGGCAGCCAGCGCCTCGGGATGGGGCGCGAGCTGTACGAGGCGTACCCGGTGTTCGCCGGTGCCCTGGATGAGGTGTGCGCGGAGCTGGACCAGCACCTTGAGCAGCCCCTGAAGGGTGTCCTGTTCGGGGATGACGCCGCGGTGCTGGACCAGACCGGCTTCACCCAGCCTGCGCTGTTCGCCATCGAGGTGGCGCTGTTCCGGCTGGTGGAGGCGTGGGGTCTGCGGCCCGACTTCCTGTCCGGTCACTCGATCGGTGAGCTGGCAGCCGCGCATGTGGCGGGAGTGCTGTCCCTCGCCGATTCGGCGAAGTTGGTAGCCGCACGTGGTCGCCTGATGCAGGAACTCCCCGCTGGTGGCGCGATGGTGGCGGTGCAGGCGTCGGAGGACGAGGTGGCGCCGCTGCTGACCGAGCGCGTCAGCATCGCCGCTGTGAATGGCCCGACGTCGGTCGTGATCGCGGGCGATGAGGACGCGGCCCTGGAGATCGCGGCGGGCTTCGAGGCGCAGGGTCGTAAGACCAAGCGGCTCACGGTCAGCCACGCCTTCCACTCGCCGCGCATGGACGGCATGTTGGACGCGTTCCGTGAGGTGGCGCAGGGGCTGTCGTACCAGGCCCCGAAGATCCCCATCGTGTCGAACCTGACCGGCGCCGTGGTCTCCGCCGACGAGATCACGACCGCCGACTTCTGGGTGCGCCACGTCCGCGAGGCAGTGCGCTTCCTCGACGGTGTGCGCGCCCTTGAGGACCGTAACGTCACGACGTTCGTGGAACTGGGCCCGGACGGCGTCCTCAGCGCCATGGCACAGGACTGCCTGACCCGTGACGACGCCACCCTTGTCTCCGCGCTGCGCACCGGCCGCCCCGAGGTCGGCTGCCTGGCCACCGCCCTCGCGCAGGCCCACGTACGCGGCGTCTCGCCCGACTGGAACGCGGTGTTCGCCGGTACGGAGACGGCACGTACCGACCTTCCGCTGTACGCCTTCCAGCGCGAAACGTACTGGCTGGACGCCGGATACCCGATGGGCGACGTGGCGTCCGCCGGGCTCGGCGCCGCCGACCACCCCCTGCTGGGCGCCGCCGTGGCGCTCGCCGACACCGACGGCTTCCTCTACACCGGCCGCCTCGCCCTGGACACCCACCCGTGGCTGGCCGACCACACGGTGGCCGGTTCGGTGCTGCTGCCCGGGACCGCGTTCGTGGAGCTGGCGGTGCGCGCCGGTGACCAGGTGGGATGCGATCTGCTGGAGGAGCTGACCCTGGAGGCGCCGTTGGTGCTTCCCGAGGTGGGCGGCGTGCAGCTCCAGCTGTCGGTGGCCGCGCCCGACGCGTCGGGGCGGCGTGCGCTGACGGTGTACTCGCGGCCCGAGGACGCGGCCGTGGACGAGGTCTGGGAGCGGCACGCCTCGGGTGTGCTGGGCTCGGGGGCGTCGTCTTCCGCCGCCTTCGACCTGGGCGTATGGCCCCCGCAGGGCGCGACGCCGGTCGCGGTCGAGGGCCTGTACGAGGGCCTGGCCGACGCCGGGCTCGCCTACGGCCCGGTGTTCCAGGGGTTGAAGTCTGCGTGGCGGCTGGGTGATGAGGTCTTCGCGGAGCTGGAGTTGGCGGAGGGTGCGAGGTCCGAGGCGGGTGCGTTTGGTTTGCATCCGGCGCTGTTGGATTCGGCGTTGCATGCGGTGGGTTTGGGTGGCTTGATCGAGGGTGAGGACGGGGCTCGGTTGCCGTTCTCGTGGTCGGGTGTGTCGTTGCATGCGGTGGGTGCGTCGGTGCTGCGGGTGCGTTTGTCCGCTGCCGGTACGGATGCGGTGTCGTTGGCGGTGGCTGATGGTGCGGGTCGTGCCGTGTTGTCGGTGGATTCGCTGGTGCTGCGGCCGGTGGCCGTCGAGCAGATCCGCGGCGCGCGGGGCGGGCGTCAGGAGTCGCTGTACAGGCTCGACTGGGCCGAGGTCTCGGGCGCGGGCGCGGCGGGGAAGTGTGTGCTGCTGGGGCCTGATGTTCATGGCTTGGCGCAGCGGTTGGACACGTACGCGGACTTGGACGCGCTGGCGGCTGCGGTGGACGGGGGTGCGGAGTCCCCGGAGTATGTTGCGGTGTCCCTGGCGGCTGCGCTCGTAGGCGACGCGGCAGTTGAACACCGGAGCGCGGCGAATCAGGCTCTGTCCGGCGCGGCAGTTGAACGCTCGGGCGCGGCGAATCAGGCTCTTCCCCGGGCGGGAGTTGAACGCTCGGGCGCAACCAATCCGGCTCTTTCGGACGCGGCAGTTGAACGCTCGGGCGCGGCGAATCAGGCGCTTCCCGGCGCGGCAGTTGAAAGCCCGGGTGCGGCAAATCAAGCCCGTCCGGCGATTGAGGACACGCCCGAAGGGCGTTCCGGCCCGCACACGGACGGTGCGGCATCTCCAGCCCGTCCGGCGTTTGAGGACCGGGGTCAAGGGGCGGAGCCCATTGGTTCGGGAAGGGGCGGGCTAGGGGAAAACCCCATCCAAGCCGCACACGACGCCACCACCCAGGCCCTCCACCTCCTCCAGTCCTGGCTGTCCGACGACCGCTTCGCGGACACCCGCCTGGTCCTGCTGACCTCGGGTGCCGTGGCGGCCGGTACGGGCGAGCCGGTGGCCGACCTGGCCCACGCCGCCGTGTGGGGCCTGGTGCGCTCGGCGCAGTCGGAGAACCCGGACCGGTTCGTGCTCGTCGACATCGACGGTGCGGCCGACTCGCGTGTGGCGCTGTCGGGCGCGCTGGCGTCGGGTGAGCCGCAGGTGGCGGTGCGGGATGGTGCGCTGCGGGCGCCGCGTCTGGCACGAGCCGTGGTGGACACCGAGCAGCAGCAGGTGCCTGACTTCGACGCCGACGGCACCGTGTTGATCACCGGTGCCAGCGGCACGCTCGGCGGTCTGCTGGCCCGGCATCTGGTGGCGGAGCGTGGCGTACGTCAGCTGCTGCTGGTGAGCCGTCGTGGCGACCAGGCTCCCGGTGCGCCCGAACTCGGCGCCGAACTGACCGAACTGGGTGCCAAGGTGCAGTGGGCCGCATGCGACGTGGCCGACCGGGACGCGCTCGCCGCAGCCCTCGCCACCGTCCCCGCCGAGCATCCGCTGACCGGCGTCGTCCACACCGCTGGTGTGCTGGACGACGGCGTAATCGGCTCGCTGACGCCGGAACGGCTGGCCAAGGTGCTGCGGCCCAAGGCGGACGCCGCCTGGAACCTCCACGAGCTGACCGCTGACCTGCACCTGAAGGCGTTCGTCCTCTTCTCGTCGGCCTCCGGTGTCTTCGGCGGCGCGGGGCAGGGCAACTACGCGGCGGCCAACGCCTACGTCGACGCGCTGGCGCAGCAGCGCAGGGCGCGTGGCCTGCCCGGTACGTCCCTCGCCTGGGGTCTGTGGGCCGATGCCAGCGGGATGACCGGTGCGCTGGACGACGCGGACGTATCCCGGATGAACCGGGGCGGCGTCGCCGCGCTCTCGGCCGCCGAAGGGCTGGAGCTGTTCGACGCGGCTCGCGGTGCGGGCGAGGCGTTGCTCGTACCGGTGCGACTGGACCTGGCGGCGGTACGGGCCGAGGCCGCGTCGTCGGGTGTGGTGGCGCCGTTGATGCGTGGGCTGGTGCGGGCGCCCGCGCGGCGTACGGCGGAGGGCTCCACCGGGACGGGCGCGCTGGCGCAGCGGCTGGCCGGGCTCCACGAAACCGAACAGCTCGACCTGCTGCTCGGGCTGGTCCGTACCCAGGTCGCCGCCGTCCTGGGCTACGGCTCCGCCGACTCCGTGGACCCCGATCGCGCCTTCCGTGACCTGGGCTTCGACTCGCTGACCGCCGTCGAGCTGCGCAACCGGATGAACGCGGCCACCGGCATGCGGCTCCCCGCCACCCTGGTCTTCGACTACCCGACCTCCCTCGTCCTCGCCGAACACCTTCGGGACGAACTGGCGGGCACGCAGGGCCAGGTGTCCGTACCGGCGTCGACCGTGGGCGCGGTCGACGACGAGCCGATCGCCATCGTCGCCATGAGCTGCCGCTTCCCGGGCGGGGTGCGCACCCCCGAGGAGCTGTGGCAGCTGCTGGCCTCCGGCCAGGACGCGATCTCCGGCTTCCCCGTGGACCGCGGCTGGGACCTGGACACGATCTACCACCCGGACCCCGAGCACCCGGGCACCTCGTACACCCGTGAGGGCGGCTTCCTCCACGACGCCGCCGACTTCGACCCCACCTTCTTCGGGATCTCGCCGCGTGAGGCCCTCGCCACCGACCCGCAGCAGCGGTTGCTGCTGGAGACGTCGTGGGAGGCGTTCGAGCGGGCGGGCATCGACCCGACGACCCTGCGCGGCAGCCGGACCGGTGTCTTCGCGGGCGTCATGTACCACGACTACGCCACGCTCGTGGAGCAGGCCCCCGACGGCGGCGGCGAGGGCGCGATCGGCTCCGGCAGCACCGGCTCCATCGCCTCCGGCCGGGTCGCGTACGCCCTCGGTCTTGAGGGCCCGGCGGTGACGGTGGACACGGCCTGCTCGTCGTCGCTCGTCGCCCTGCACTGGGCGATGCAGGCGCTGCGGGCGGGGGAGTGCAGCATGGCGCTCGCCGGTGGCGTCACCGTGATGGCCACCCCGGGCACCTTCATCGGCTTCAGCCGCCAGGGCGGCCTGTCCGCCGACGGCCGCTGCAAGGCGTTCTCGGCGGACGCGGACGGCACGGGCTGGGCCGAGGGTGCGGGCATGCTGCTCGTGGAACGGCTGTCGGACGCTCGGCGCAACGGCCACCCCGTGCTCGCGGTCGTACGCGGCAGCTCCGTCAACCAGGACGGTGCGAGCAATGGTCTGACGGCGCCGAACGGTCCGTCGCAGCAGCGGGTCATCCGGCAGGCGCTGGCCGGTGCGGGGCTGTCGGCCCGCCGATGTGGACGACGGTGGAAGCGCCACGGATACGGGTAAGACGCTGGGCGACCCGATAGAGGGCACAGGCGCTTGCTCGCCAAGTACGGATCGCGACCGGTCCGAGGACCTGCCCCAGATGCTGGGTTCCCATCAAAGTCCAACATGGGCCACAAAACAGGCTGCGGCCGGTGTCGCGGGCGTGATGAAGATGGTCCTCGCCATGCGTCACGGGGTGCTGCCGCAGACCCTGCACGCGGGCGAGGCGTCCCCGCACGTCGACTGGTCGGCGGGTGCGGTGTCGCTGCTGACCGAGCAGACGCCGTGGCCGGAAACCGGCCGTCCGCGCCGGGCGGGTGTGTCGTCGTTCGGCATCAGCGGCACCAATGTGCACACGATCATCGAGCAGGCCCCGGCGGTCGAGGCGGAGCCCGTCGCCGACATCACCCCGACCGCGCTGCCCTCGGTGATCTCCGGCCGCAGCGCCGCCGCACTGCGCGCCCAGGCCGAACGCCTCCGGGCCCACGTGGACGCCCACCCCGAACTGCGCCCCGCCGACCTCGGCTACTCGCTTGCGACCACCCGTTCCGCCTTCGACCACCGCGCGGCCGTCGTCGCCGAGGACCGCGCCGGGCTGCTGGCCGGTCTGGAGGCGCTGGCGGAGGGTCGAGGTGCTTCGGGGCTCGTCGAGGGCTCGGTGGCGGGCGGCAAGGTGGCGTTCCTGTTTACGGGGCAGGGCAGCCAGCGGCTGGGGATGGGTCGTGAGCTGTACGCGGCCTACCCGGTGTTCGCGGAGGCGTTGGATGCGGTGTGCGATGCGTTGGATGCGCATCTTGAGCAGCCGCTGAAGACGGTGCTGTTCGGTGATGACGCCTCGGTGCTGGACCAGACGGCGTTCACCCAGCCTGCGCTGTTCGCGGTTGAGGTGGCGTTGTTCCGGCTGGTGGAGGCGTGGGGTCTGCGTGCGGACTTCCTGTCGGGGCACTCCATTGGCGAGCTGGCTGCCGCGCATGTGGCAGGGGTGCTCTCTCTCGCAGACGCTGCGAAGTTGGTGGCCGCTCGTGGGCGGTTGATGCAGGAGCTTCCGGTCGGTGGCGCGATGATCGCCGTCCAGGCTTCGGAAGACGAGGTGCTGCCGCTGCTCGGGGAGCGGGTGAGCATTGCCGCCCTCAACGGGCCCACTTCGGTGGTCATCGCGGGTGACGACGATGCTGTGGTCGAGGTCGCGGCGGGCTTTGAGGCGCAGGGTCGTAAGACGAAGCGGCTCACGGTCAGCCATGCGTTCCACTCGCCACGTATGGACGGGATGCTGGAGGCGTTCCGCGAGGTCGCCGAGGGGCTTTCGTACGAGGCTCCGCGCATCCCGATCGTGTCCAACCTGACCGGGGATGTCGTCTCCGCCGAGGAGATCGCGACCGCCGACTTCTGGGTGCGGCATGTGCGCGAGGCGGTCCGCTTCCTCGATGGTGTGCGTGCTCTGGAGGCCCAGGGCGTCAGCACGTTTGTGGAGCTGGGCCCCGACGGTGTGCTCACCGCGATGGCGCAGGAGTGCGTGACCGGGGACGACGCGGCGTTCGCGTCCGTCTGCCGCAAGGGCCGTGCCGAGGTCGAGGTGTTGGTGTCGGCTGTCGCGCGGGCACATGTGCGGGGCGTGACGGTGGCCTGGGATGCCGTCTTCGCCGGTACGGGCGCCGTTCGCGTCGACCTGCCCACGTACGCCTTCCAGTACGCCCGCTACTGGCCGGAGGTCTCGGCCGCCGCTGCGCTGGGCGGTACGGCCGGGCTGGGGCTCGCGACCGTGGATCACCCGTTGGTGGGGGCTGCTGTGCCGCTCGCGGGTGGTGATGGGTTGCTGCTGACGGGGCGGTTGTCGGTGCAGACGCATCCGTGGCTGCTCGATCACGTCGTGATGGGTTCGGTGCTGCTGCCGCCCAGCCCTGGTGCACCGGCAAGGTGGGGATGTTCGGGATCTCCTGGGGCGGCTTCAACGCGCTCCAGATCGCCGCCCTGCGCCCCGAGCCGCTGAAGGCGATCGTCACGGTGTGCTCCGCGGACGACCGTTACGACAACGACGTCCACTACATCGGCGGCGCCGTCCTCGGCATCGACATGCTCGCCTGGGCGGGCACCATGCTGGCGTTCACCGCGCGCCCCCCGCACCCCACCTCCGTCGGCGAGGACCGCTGGCTGCCGATGTGGCGGGAGCGGCTCGACGCCCTGGAGCCGTATCTGCACACCTGGCTCGCGCACCAGGAGCGGGACGCGTACTGGCGGCACGGCAGCGTGTGCGAGGACTACGCGGCGGTCGACGCCGCCGTGCTCGCGGTCGGCGGCTGGGCGGACCCGTACCGGGACACCGTGCTGCGCCTGGTGGAGCACCTCGACGCGCCCGTACGCGGACTGA
>NZ_GG657754.1:6872884-6882602 GCF_000158915.1 Streptomyces himastatinicus ATCC 53653
GTCGTACTGCGTCCGAAGGTGGACGCGGCCTGGAATCTGCACGAGCTGACCGCTGACCTGGACTTGTCGGCGTTCGTGGTGTTCTCGTCGGCTGCCGGTGTCTTCGGCAACGCCGGTCAGGGAAACTACGCCGCCGCCAATGCCTTCCTGGACGCCCTGGCGCAGCAGCGCAGGGCGCGTGGTCTGGCCGGTACGTCGCTGGCGTGGGGCCTGTGGGCGGACTCCAGCGCGATGACCGGTGCCTTGGACGATGCCGATGTGTCCCGGATGAGCCGGGGCGGTGTGCTCGCGCTGTCGGCCGTCGAGGGGCTGGAGCTGTTCGACGCCGCGGGTCGCTTCGGTGAACCGCTGCTCGTACCGATGTCGCTGGACATGGCCGCGCTCCGCGCGCAGGCGGGCAGTGGCGCGCTGCCGTCGCTGTTCCGTGGGCTGGTGCGGGTGCCGGGGCGGCGTACGGCGGAGGGTTCGGCCGGGTCGGGTGCGTTGGCGCAGCGGCTGGCCGGGCTCGGCGAGGCCGAACAGCTCGACCTGCTGCTCGACCTGGTCCGCTCGAACGTCGCGGCGGTGCTGGGATATGCCGGTCCGGAGACGGTCGAGCCCGGTCGTTCCTTCCGTGAACTGGGCTTCGACTCGCTGACGGCGGTGGAGCTGCGGAACGCGTTGGGTGCGGCGAGTGAGCTGCGGTTGCCTGCGACGTTGGTCTTCGACTACCCGACGCCGGTGGTGCTCGCGGAGTTCCTGCGTACGGAGCTTGGTGGGACTGCGGCTGCGGTGGCCGGCCCGGTTGTGGTGTCGGCTGCGGATGACGAGCCGATCGCGATCGTGGGTCTTGGGTGCCGTTATCCGGGTGGAGTGGAGACGCCGGAGGATCTGTGGCGGCTGGTCATGGAGGGCCGGGACGCGATCTCCGAGTTCCCGACCGACCGCGGCTGGGACCTGGGCGGCCTCTTCCACGAGGACCCCGGCCACAGCGGTACGAGCTATGCCCGCGAGGGCGGCTTCGTGGAGGAAGCGGGCCACTTCGACCCGGCGTTCTTCGGGATTTCGCCGCGTGAGGCCCTCGCCATGGACCCGCAGCAGCGGTTGCTGCTGGAGACGTCGTGGGAGGCGTTCGAGCGGGCGGGCATCGACCCGGGTGTGCTGCGGGGCAGCCGTACGGGTGTCTTCGCGGGCGTCATGTACCACGACTACGCCTCGCTGCTGGAGCGCGTGCCGGAAGGCGTCGAAGGCTTCCTCGGTACGGGGAACGCGGCGAGTGTGATTTCGGGTCGGTTGGCTTACACGTTCGGGCTCGAGGGTCCGACGATCACGGTGGATACGGCGTGTTCGTCGTCGTTGGTGGCCCTGCATCTGGCGGTGCAGGCGCTGCGGAACGGTGAATGCTCGCTGGCGCTCGCGGGCGGTGTGACGGTGATGGCTACTCCGGCGCCGTTTGTGGAGTTCAGTCGTCAGCGTGGGCTTGCGGCGGACGGCCGGTGCAAGGCGTTCTCGGCGGATGCTGATGGCACGGGTTGGTCCGAGGGTGCGGGCATGCTGCTGGTGGAGCGGCTGTCTGATGCGCGTCGCAATGGCCATCCGGTGTTGGCGGTGGTGCGGGGTTCTGCGATCAACCAGGACGGCGCGTCGAATGGTCTGACGGCGCCGAATGGTCCGTCGCAGCAGCGCGTCATCCGGCAGGCCCTGGCGAATGCCGGTGTCTCGGCGTCCGAGGTGGACGCGGTGGAGGCGCACGGCACGGGTACGTCGCTGGGCGACCCGATCGAGGCGCAGGCGCTGCTGGCCACGTACGGCCAGGAGCGGGAGGCCGACGGGCCGCTGTGGCTGGGGTCCATCAAGTCGAATATGGGCCACACGCAGGCCGCGGCCGGTGTCGCGGGCATCATCAAGATGGTCATGGCGATGCGGCATGGGGTGTTGCCGCGGACCTTGCATGTCGATGAGCCGTCGCCGCACGTGGACTGGGCGTCGGGTGCGGTGTCGCTGCTCGGTGAGGCGCGGGAGTGGCCCGAGTCGGGTCGTCCGCGGCGTGCGGCGGTGTCGTCGTTCGGCTTCAGCGGCACGAACGCGCACACCATCATTGAGCAGGCGCCGGTTGTTGTTGAGGACGAGGCGCCGCGTGATGTGGCCGTGGCGTCTGGCGTCACGCCGTGGGCTCTGTCCGGCAAGTCCGCGGACGCGCTGCGTGCGCAGGCCGTACGGCTGCTCGCCCACCTGGAGGAGCGGCCGGAGCTGCCGCTGACCGACCTCGGCTACTCGCTCGCGGTCACGCGGGCCGCGCTGGACCACCGCGCGGTGGTGGTTGGTGAGGACCGCGCTGGGCTGGTTGCGGGCCTGGAGGCGCTGGCGCGGGGTGAGTCGGCTGCGGGGCTGGTTGAGGGTTCGGTGGCGGGCGGCAAGGTGGCGTTCCTGTTTACGGGGCAGGGCAGCCAGCGGCTCGGGATGGGTCGTGAGCTGTATGGCGCCTATCCGGTGTTCGCGGAGGCGTTGGATGCGGTGTGCGATGCGTTGGATGGGCATCTTGAGCAGCCGCTGAAGACGGTGCTGTTCGGTGATGACGCGGCGGTCTTGGATCAGACGGCGTTCACTCAGCCTGCGCTGTTCGCGGTCGAGGTGGCGTTGTTCCGGCTGGTGGAGGCGTGGGGTCTGCGTGCGGACTTCCTGTCGGGGCACTCCATTGGCGAGCTTGCTGCCGCGCATGTGGCGGGTGTGCTCTCGCTCGCGGATGCGGCGAAGTTGGTCGCGGCGCGTGGCCGTCTGATGCAGGAGCTTCCGGCCGGTGGCGCGATGATCGCCGTCCAGGCGTCGGAGGACGAGGTGCTGCCGCTGCTCGGTGGGCGGGTGAGCATTGCGGCCCTCAACGGGCCCACGTCGGTGGTCATCGCGGGTGACGACGATGCTGTGGTTGAGGTCGCGGCGTCGTTTGAGGCGCAGGGTCGTAAGACGAAGCGGCTCACGGTCAGCCACGCGTTCCACTCGCCGCGTATGGACGGCATGTTGGACGCATTCCGCGAGGTCGCGGAGGGGCTTTCGTACGAGGCTCCGCGCATCCCGATCGTGTCCAACCTGACCGGTGACGTGGTGTCGGCCGAGGAGATCACCGACCCCGGCTTCTGGGTGCGGCATGTCCGCGAGGCCGTGCGTTTCCTGGACGGCGTCCGGACGCTTGAAGCGCAGGGCGTGACGACGTACGTCGAACTGGGTCCCGACGGTGTGCTCACCGCCATGGCGCAGGAGTGCGTGACCGGGGACGAGGTGGCGTTCGCGTCCGTCTGCCGCAAGGGCCGTCCCGAGGTCGAGGTGTTGGTGTCGGCTGTCGCGCGGGCGCATGTGCGGGGCGTGGCGGTGGACTGGGATGCCGTTTTCGCCGGTACGGGCGCTGCGCGCGTCGAGCTGCCCACGTATGCCTTCCAACGCCGCCGGTACTGGCCGCAGGCGTCGGCGTACGGCGTCGCGGGCACGGCCGGGCTCGGACTGGCCGACATGGACCATCCGCTGGTGGGGGCTGCTGTGCCGCTCGCGGGTGGTGACGGGTTGCTGCTGACGGGGCGGTTGTCGGTGCAGACGCATCCGTGGCTGCTCGATCACGCGGTGATGGGTTCGGTGCTGCTGCCGGGTACGGCCTTTGTCGAGCTGGCGGTTCATGCTGGTGACCAGGTCGGGTGTGGCCTGGTGGAGGAGCTGACGTTGGAGGCGCCGTTGGTGCTTCCTGAGGTGGGTGGCGTTCAGCTTCAGGTGTCGGTGGCCGCTGCTGATGGTGCCGGGCGTCGTTCGATCGAGGTGTACTCGCGGCTTGAGGATGAGCCGTGGGTGCGTCATGCCTCGGGTGCTCTGGCAGAGGCCGCCCCGGCTGCGCCGTCCGATCTGGGTGTGTGGCCTCCGGTGGGGGCGACGCCGATTGCGCTGGACGGTTTGTACGAGGGCATGGCGGGTCTGGGGCTGGCGTATGGCCCGGTGTTCCAGGGGTTGACGTCTGCGTGGCGGCTGGGTGATGAGGTCTTTGCCGAGCTGGAGTTGCCGGAGGATGCGAGGTCCGAGGCGGGTGCGTTTGGTCTGCATCCGGCGCTGCTGGATTCGGCGCTGCATGCGGTGGGTCTGGGTGGCCTGATCGAGGGCGAGGGCGCTCGGTTGCCGTTCTCGTGGTCCGGGGTGTCGTTGCACGCGGTGGGTGCGTCGGTGCTGCGGGTGCGGTTGGCTGCGGCCGGTACGGACGCCGTATCGCTGGCGGTGGCTGATGGTGCGGGTCGTGCCGTGCTGTCGGTGGACTCGTTGGTGCTGCGGCCGGTGGTGGCCGAGCAGATCAGCGGTGCGCGTGGTGGGCGCCAGGAGTCGCTGTATCGGGTCGACTGGGCCGAGGTGTCGGGTGCGGGCGCGGCGGGGAAGTGTGTGCTGCTGGGGCCCGATGCGCTCGGCCTGGCGCACGGGTTGGACACGTACGCGGACTTGGACGCGCTGGCGGCTGCGGTGGACGGGGGTGCGGAGTCCCCGGAGTATGTTGTGGTGTCCCTGGCGGCTGCGCTCGCAGGCGACGCGGCAGTTGAACACCCGAGCGCGGCGAATCAGGCTCTGCCCGGCGCGGCAGTTGAAAGCCCGGGCGCAACCAATCCGGCTCTTTCGGACGCGGCAGTTGAACGCTCGGGCGCGGCGAATCAGGCCCTTCCCGGCGCGGCAGTTGAAAGCCCGGGTGCGGCAAATCAAGCCCGTCCGGCGATTGAGGACACGCCCGAAGGGCGTTCCGGCCCGCACGCCGACGGTGCGGCATCTCCAGCCCGTCCGGCGTTTGAGGACCGGGGTCAAGGGGCGGAGCCCATTGGTTCGGGAAGGGGCGGGCTAGGGGAAAACCCCATCCAAGCCGCACACGACGCCACCACCCAGGCCCTCCACCTCCTCCAGTCCTGGCTGTCCGACGACCGCTTCGCGGACACCCGCCTGGTCCTGCTGACCTCGGGTGCCGTGGCGGCCGGTACGGGCGAGCCCGGTGGGCGACCTGGCCCACGCCGCCGTGTGGGGGCCTGGGTGCGCTCGCTGCAGTCGGGAGAACCCGGACGAGGTCGTGGTCGGCAACACCGGATGTGGCGGGATTCTCGCGTGTGGCGCTGTCGGGCGCGCTGGCGTCGGGTGAGCCGCAGGTGGCGGTGCGGGATGGTGCGCTGCGGGCGCCGCGTCTGGCACGAGCCGTGGTGGACACCGAGCAGCAGCAGGTGCCTGACTTCGACGCCGACGGCACCGTATTGGTGACCGGTGCCAGCGGCACGCTGGGCGGGCTGCTGGCGCGCCACTTGGTGGCGGAGCGTGGCGTACGTCAGCTGCTGCTGGTGAGCCGCCGGGGCGACCAGGCTCCCGGTGCACCCGAACTCGGCGCCGAACTGGCCGAACTGGGTGCCAAGGTGCAGTGGGCCGCATGCGACGTGGCCGACCGGGACGCGCTCGCCGCAGTCCTCGCCACCGTCCCTGCCGAGCATCCGCTGACCGGCGTCGTCCACACCGCTGGTGTGCTGGACGACGGCGTAATCGGCTCGCTGACGCCGGAACGGCTGGACCGCGTACTGCGCCCCAAGGTCGACGCGGCCTGGAACCTCCACGAGCTGACCGCGACCGCGGATCTGTCGGCGTTCGTGGTGTTCTCCTCCGCTGCCGGTGTCTTCGGCAACCCGGGGCAGGGCAACTACGCCGCCGCCAACGCGTACGTGGACGCGCTGGCGCAGCAGCGCAGGGCGCGTGGCCTGCCCGGTACGTCCCTCGCCTGGGGTCTGTGGGCCGATGCCAGCGCGATGACCGGTGCCTTGGACGATGCCGATGTGTCCCGGATGAGCCGGGGTGGCGTCGCCGCGCTGTCGGCCGCCGAGGGGCTGGAGCTGTTCGACGCGGCCCGGGGTGCGGGCGAGGCGTTGCTCGTACCGGTGCGACTGGACTTGGCGGCGGTACGGGCTGAGGCCGCGTCGTCGGGTGTGGTGGTGCCGTTGATGCGTGGGCTGGTGCGGGCGCCGGCGCGGCGTACGGCGGAGGGTTCGGCCGGGTCGGGTGCGTTGGCGCAGCGGCTGGCCGGGCTCGGCGAGGCCGAACAGCTCGACGTCCTGCTCGACCTGGTCCGTCACCAGGTCGCGGCCGTGCTCGGCCATGACTCGACGGACACCGTGGAGCCGCATCAGTCCTTCCGCGATCTGGGCTTTGACTCGCTGACGGCGGTGGAGCTGCGGAACGCGTTGGGTGCGGCGAGTGAGCTGCGGCTTCCTGCGACGTTGGTCTTCGACTACCCGACGCCGGTGGTGTTGGCGGAGTTCCTGCGTACGGAGCTTGGTGGGACCGCGGCTGCGGTGGCCGGTCCGGTCGTGGTGTCGGCTGTGGACGATGAACCGATCGCGATCGTGGGTCTTGGGTGCCGTTATCCGGGTGGAGTGGAGACGCCGGAAGATCTGTGGCGGCTGGTCATGGAGGGCCGGGACGCGATCTCCGAGTTCCCGACCGACCGCGGCTGGGACCTGGACGGGCTGTACCACCCGGACCCGGATCACCCCGGCACCTCGTACTCCCGCGAGGGCGGTTTCGTCGACCGGGCGGGCCACTTCGACCCGGCGTTCTTCGGGATTTCGCCGCGTGAGGCCCTCGCCATGGACCCGCAACAGCGGTTGCTGCTGGAGACGTCGTGGGAGGCGTTCGAGCGGGCGGGCATCGACCCGGGTGTGCTGCGGGGCAGCCGTACCGGTGTCTTCGCGGGCGTCATGTACCACGACTACGCATCCTCGCTGCCGACGCTTCCGGAAGGCGTCGAGGGATTCGTCGGCACCGGCAATGCGGCGAGTGTGATTTCGGGTCGGTTGGCTTACACGTATGGGCTCGAGGGTCCGACGATCACGGTGGATACGGCGTGTTCGTCGTCGTTGGTGGCCCTGCATCTGGCGGTGCAGGCGCTGCGGAACGGCGAATGCTCGCTGGCGCTCGCGGGCGGTGTGACGGTGATGGCTACTCCGGCCCCGTTTGTGGAGTTCTCCCGTCAGCGGGGGCTTGCGGCGGACGGCCGGTGCAAGGCGTTCTCGGCGGACGCGGACGGTACGGGTTGGTCCGAGGGCGCGGGCATGCTGCTGGTGGAGCGGCTGTCTGATGCGCGGAAGAACGGCCACCCGGTGCTTGCCGTTGTGCGCGGTAGCGCGATCAACCAGGACGGTGCGTCGAACGGTCTGACGGCGCCGAATGGTCCGTCACAGCAGCGCGTCATCCGGCAGGCCCTCGCCAACGCCGGTCTGTCCGCTGCCGAGGTGGACGCGGTCGAGGCGCATGGCACGGGGACGTCGTTGGGCGACCCGATCGAGGCGCAGGCGCTCCTTGCGACGTACGGCCAGGACCGGCCCGAGGACCGGCCGCTGCTGCTCGGTTCGATCAAGTCGAACATGGGCCACACGCAGGCCGCCGCCGGTGTCGCGGGCATCATCAAGATCGTGATGGGGATGCGGCACGGGATGCTGCCGCGGACGCTGCACGCGGATGAGCCGTCGCCGCACATCGACTGGTCCGCGGGTGCGGTGTCGTTGCTCGGTGAGGCGCGCGCGTGGCCCGAGTCGGGTCGTCCGCGGCGTGCGGCGGTGTCGTCGTTCGGCTTCAGCGGCACGAACGCCCACACGATCATTGAGCAGGCGCCCGTAGTTGTTGAGGACGAGGCGCCGCGTGAGGCGGCCGGGACGCCTGGGGTCACGCCGTGGGCTCTGTCGGCGAAGACCGCCGACGCGCTGCGTGCCCAGGCTGTGCGGCTCCGTTCGCACTTGGATGAGCACCCGGACATCACTCCGGGCGACCTCGGCTACTCGCTCGCGACCACGCGCGCCGCGCTGGACCACCGCGCGGTGGTGGTCGGCGAGGACCGTGCCGCACTCGACGCCCTGGCGCGGGGCGAGTCGGCTGCGGGGCTGGTCGAGGGCTCGGTGAGCGACGGCAAGGTGGCCTTCCTGTTCACGGGCCAGGGCAGCCAGCGGCTCGGGATGGGCCGCGAGCTGTACGAGGCGTACCCGGTGTTCGCGGAAGCGCTGGACGCGGTGTGCGACGCGCTGGATGCGCACCTCGAAACGCCGCTGAAGACGGTCCTGTTCGGGGACGACGCCTCGGTACTCGACCAGACGGCGTTCACGCAGCCTGCGCTGTTCGCCATCGAGGTGGCGCTGTTCCGCCTGGTCGAGGCATGGGGTCTGAAGGCGGACCTTCTGTCCGGCCATTCCATCGGCGAGCTGGCTGCCGCCCATGTGGCAGGTGTGCTGTCGCTCGCCGACGCGGCGAAGCTGGTCGCGGCGCGTGGCCGTCTGATGCAGGAACTGCCCGCCGGTGGCGCGATGATCGCCGTCCAGGCGTCCGAGGACGAGGTGGCGCCGCTGCTCACCGAGCGCGTGAGCATCGCCGCCCTCAACGGGCCCACCTCCGTGGTGATCGCGGGTGATGAGGACGCCGCTGTCGAGATCGCGGCGGGCTTCGAGGCGCAGGGTCGTAAGACCAAGCGGCTCACCGTGAGCCACGCGTTCCACTCGCCGCGTATGGACGGGATGCTGGACGCGTTCCGCCAGGTAGCGGAAGGGATTTCGTACGAGGCCCCGCGTATCCCCATCGTGTCGAACCTCACCGGCGAGCTGGTCTCCGCCGAGGAGATCACGACGCCCGACTTCTGGGTGCGCCACGTCCGCGAGGCCGTCCGCTTCCTCGACGGCGTCCGCACGCTCGAAGCCCAGGGCGTCACCACCTACGTCGAACTGGGCCCGGACGGTGTCCTCACCGCCATGGCCCAGGACTGCGTGACCAGCGACAGCGACAGCGACACCGCCTTCGCCTCCGCCCTCCGCAAGGGCCGCCCCGAGGCCGAAGCGCTGACGACCGCCATCGCCCGTGCGTACGTCCGTGGCGTGGCCGTCGACTGGGAGGCGTTCTTCGCCGGGACCGGGGCGCGGCGCGCCGAGCTGCCCACGTACGCCTTCCAGCGCGAGCGCTACTGGCTGGAGGCCCCCGCCGGGGCCGTGGGCGATGTGGCGTCGGCCGGGCTCGGCTCCGCCGATCACCCCCTCCTGGGTGCGGCGGTGGACCTGCCCGACTCCGACGGCTTCCTCTTCACGGGTCGGCTGTCACTCCGTACCCACCCCTGGCTGGCCGATCACGCCGTCATGGACACCGTGCTGCTGCCGGGGACGGCCCTGGTCGAACTGGCCGTCCGGGCCGGTGACCAGGTCGGTTGCGACCAGGTCGAGGAACTGACCCTGGAAGCGCCGCTGGTCCTTCCCGAGCGCGGCGCGGTGCAGCTCCGCGTCTCCGTGGACGAGCCCGACGGCCCCGAGGGGCGGCGCGCGCTGCACATCTACTCGCGCCCGGAGGACGCGGCCGACGAGCCGTGGACCCGGCACGCGGCCGGTGTGCTCGGCGTCACCGGCCCGGCCGCCACCGCCCCGAGCACCATGGCGCAGTGGCCCCCGGTGGAGGTCGACGGCACGGCCGTCGAGCCGATCGACGTCGACGGTCTGTACGACGGCTTCGCGGCGCTCGGTCTCGCGTACGGCCCGGTGTTCCAGGGGCTGAAGTCCGCCTGGCGGCGCGGCGACGAGGTGTTCGCCGAGGTGGCGCTGGGCGAGGAGCAGCAGGGCGAGGCCCGTGCGTACGCCTGTCATCCGGCGCTGCTGGACGCCGCACTCCACGCGGTGGGCCTCGGCGGGTTCTGGGCGGCGGAGGAGGCCGGGCAGGCCCGGTTGCCGTTCGCGTG
>NZ_GG657754.1:6883390-6931610 GCF_000158915.1 Streptomyces himastatinicus ATCC 53653
GCCGCAGTTCGCCGTGCGCTCCGGGGCCGCGTACGCACCCCGCCTGGCCCGCGTGGCGGCCCTGGACGAGGCGGCTGTGCCCGGCCTCGACCCGGCGGGCACGGTGCTGGTCACCGGCGCGTCCGGCACCCTGGGCGGGCTGCTGGCCCGCCACCTGGTGACCGAGCGCGGCGCCGGGCGGCTGCTGCTGACCAGCCGCCGCGGCGCCGAGGCGGCGGGAGCCGCCGAGCTGGCGGCCGAACTCACCGAGCTCGGCGCCCAGGTCACCTGGGCGGCCTGCGACGCGGCCGACCGGGACGTGCTCGCCGCGACTCTGGCCGACATCCCCGCCGAACACCCGCTCACCGCCGTGATCCACGCGGCGGGCGTGCTCGACGACGGGACGATCGAATCCCTCACCCCCGAGCGCGTCGAGCGGGTGCTGCGGCCGAAGGTCGACGCGGCGTGGAACCTCCACGAGCTGACCCGCGGCCATGACCACCTCGCCGAGTTCGTGCTGTTCTCCTCGGCGGCCGGTGTCTTCGGCAACCCGGGGCAGGGCAACTACGCGGCGGCCAACACCTTCCTGGACGCCCTCGCCCAGCACCGGCGCAGCCAGGGTCTGCCCGCCGTCTCCCTCGCCTGGGGCCTGTGGGACGACGAGGACGGCATGGCGTCCACCCTCGCCACCGCCGACCGGCAGCGGATGAACCGCGGCAGCATGAACGCGCTCGGCAACGCCGAGGGCCTGGCGCTGTTCGACGTGGCCGGGCTCGCGGGACACGGGGTGCTGATCCCCGCCGCTCTGGACATCGCCGCACTGCGCGCCCAGTCGACGGCCGGGGTCGCGCCCCTGCTGCGCGGGCTGATCCGTACCCCGGTGCGGCGCGCCGCCGCGGCCGGTGGCGGCGGGGCGGACGACGCGACGAGCCTCGCCGACCGGCTCGCGGGCATGTCCGCGGCCGAACGGGACCGCTTCCTGCTCAACCTGGTGTGCGCCCAGGTGGCGACCGTGCTCGGGTACGGCAGCGCGGCGGCCATCGAACCGGCCGCGGCCTTCAAGGAGCTGGGCTTCGACTCGCTCACCGCCGTCGAACTCCGCAACCGGCTCGGTGCGGCCACCGGCCTCCGGCTCCCGGCCACGCTGATCTTCGACTACCCGACGCCCGACGCCCTCGCCGACCATCTGCGCGCGGAACTTCCGCACGGGGACGGCGGCGGCCCGTCGGTGTTCGGCGAACTCGACCGGCTGGAAGCCGCTCTGGCGGGAGCCGCCGACGACAGCGTCACCCGCTCCAGGATCACGATGCGCCTCCAGGCCCTGCTGGCGAAGTGGAACGACGCGCAGGACGCGGCGGCCGACGGCGACACCGACGACAACGACCTCGAATCAGCGACCGACGATGAGCTTTTCGACCTGCTCGACGACGAACTCGGCTCCTCCTGAAAGGGAGCGACTGGAACTCATGAGCACCACCTCCCCCTTCGCAAGGAGCCGACGCAATGGTGAATAACGAGGACAAGCTTCGCGACTACCTCAAGCGGGCCACCGCCGACCTGCGTCAGGCCCGCCGTCAGCTGCGCGAGGTCGAAGAGCGGCACCAGGAGCCCATCGCGATCGTCGCGATGAGCTGCCGCTACCCGGGCGGCGTCCGCACCCCCGAGGAGCTGTGGCGGCTCGTCGCGGGCGGCGAGGACGCCATCTCCGGCTTCCCCACCGACCGCGGCTGGGACATCGAGTCGCTGTACGACGCCGACCCCGACCAGGCGGGCTCCAGCTATGTGAGCGAGGGCGGATTCCTCTACGACGCGGGCGGCTTCGACCCCGCGCTCTTCGGCATCTCGCCGCGTGAGGCCATGGCGATGGACCCGCAGCAGCGGCTGCTGCTGGAGTCGTCGTGGGAGGCGTTCGAGCGCGCGGGCCTCGACCCGACCGGGCTGCGCGGCAGCCGGACCGGTGTGTTCGCGGGCGTCATGTACCACGACTACACCTCGCGGCTCGACTCCGTGCCCGAGGGCGTCGAAGGCTTCCTCGGCACCGGAAGCTCCGGCAGCATCGCCTCCGGCCGCGTGTCGTACACCTTCGGGCTGGAGGGCCCGGCGGTCACGGTCGACACGGCCTGTTCGTCGTCGCTGGTGACCCTGCACATGGCGGTGCAGGCGCTGCGCAACGGCGAATGCTCGCTGGCGCTCGCGGGCGGTGTGACCGTGATGGCCACGCCGTCGACGTTCACCGAGTTCAGCCGTCAGCGCGGGCTCGCCGCCGACGGCCGCTGCAAGCCGTTCGCCGCCGCCGCCGACGGCACCGGCTGGGGCGAGGGCGTCGGCATGCTGCTCGTGGAGCGGCTGTCGGACGCGCGGCGCAACGGCCACCCGGTGCTCGCCATCGTGCGCGGCTCGGCCGTCAACCAGGACGGCGCGTCCAACGGCCTCACCGCGCCCAACGGCCCGTCCCAGCAGCGCGTCATCCACCAGGCGCTCACCAACGGCCGCCTCGGCGCGGCCGACGTAGACGCCGTCGAGGCGCACGGCACCGGTACGACGCTGGGCGACCCGATCGAGGCGCAGGCGCTGCTCGCCACCTACGGCCAGGACCGGCCCGAGAACCAGCCGCTGCTGCTGGGCTCCATCAAGTCCAACATCGGCCACACCCAGGCCGCGGCCGGTGTCGCCGGAATCATCAAGATGGTCATGGCCATCCGCCATGGGGTCCTGCCCAAGACGCTGCACGTGGACGACCCCACCCCGCACGTCGACTGGTCGGCGGGCGCGGTGTCGCTGCTCACCGAGGCCACACCGTGGCCGCAGACCGACCGGCCGCGCCGCGCCGCGGTGTCCTCGTTCGGCTTCAGTGGCACCAACGCGCACACCATCATCGAGCAGGCCCCCGCCGAGGAGGACGCGGAGACGCCCGCCGAAGAACCCCCGTCGCGGCGGCTGGACGTGGTGCCGTGGGCGGTGTCCGGCAAGAGCGCGGCGGCGCTGCGCGCGCAGGCGGAGCGACTGCTGACCCAGTTGGAGTCCGACCCCGCGCTGAGCCCGGTCGACGTGGGCCTGTCGCTCGCCACGACGCGAGCACAGCTGGACCACCGTGCCGTGGTGCGGGGCCGTGACCGCGACGAACTGCTCGCCGGGCTCGGCGCGCTGGCCGGTGGCGGCATGGCGTCGAACGTGGCGCAAGGGTCCGCCGTCGGCGGCCGCACGGCGTTCGTGTTTCCGGGGCAGGGCTCGCAGTGGGCGGGCATGGCGGTGGGGTTGATGGACGCCTCGCCGGTGTTCGCCGCCCGCATCGAGGAGTGCGCGGCAGCACTGACGGAGTTCACCGACTGGTCGTTGGTGGAGGTGCTGCGGGGCGCCGAGGGCGCGCCGTCGCTGGAGCGCGTCGATGTGGTCCAGCCGGTGCTGTTCTCGGTGATGGTGTCGCTGGCCGAGCTGTGGCGCTCGTTCGGCGTCGCACCGGCCGCTGTCGTGGGCCACTCGCAGGGTGAGATCGCGGCGGCCTGTGTGGCGGGGATCCTGTCGCTGAAGGACGCGGCCCGTGTGGTGGCGTTGCGCAGTCAGGCGATCGGCCGGGTGCTGGCGGGCAAGGGCGGCATGGTGTCCGTGGCGCTGCCCGTAACCCAGGTACGGGAGCGGATCGCGGCGTGGGGTGAGGAGCGCATCTCGGTGGCGGCCGTCAACGGTCCGTCGGCCGTGGTCGTGTCCGGTGAGCCGACCGCGCTGGATGAGCTGCTGGCCTCGTGCGAGGCGGATGATGTGCGGGCGCGCCGGGTGCCGGTGGACTACGCCTCGCACTCCGCGCAGGTCGAGCTGCTGCGCGACGAGCTGCTGAAGCTGCTCGCTCCCGTACAGCCGCAGCCCGCCCAGGTGCCGTTCCTGTCGACGGTGACGGGGGAGTGGGTCGAGGGTCCGGAGCTGGACGCCGAGTACTGGTTCACCAACCTCCGTCGCACGGTCGAGCTGGAGAGTGCCGTCCGCCGTCTGCTGGACGAGGGCTTCGGCGTGTTCATCGAGTCCAGCGCCCATCCGGTGCTGGCGATGGGCGTGCAGGACACCGCCGAGGACGCGGGCATGGACGCGGCCGCGATCGGTTCGCTGCGCCGCGACGAGGGCGGTCTGGAGCGCTTCTGGGCGTCCCTCGGCGAGGCATGGACCCGTGGCGTCCAGGTCGACTGGGACGCGGTGTTCGACGGTACGGGCGCGACCCGCGTCGGGCTGCCCACGTACGCCTTCCAGCACCAGCACTACTGGCTCGAGTCGGGTACGACGCCCACCGCCGCCGACCCCGTCGAGGCCCGTTTCTGGGACGCCGTCGACCGCGAGGATTGGCAGGCGCTGGCCACCGAACTGGCCGTCGACGGCGATGAGCAGGTCAGCGCGCTGCTGCCCGCCCTCGCATCGTGGCGCAAACAGGCCCGCGAGCAGTCCACGGTGGACGGCTGGCGCTACCGCGTGACGTGGAAGCCCCTCGCCGATGCGCACCAGGCGCGGCTGTCCGGGGCGTGGCTGCTGGTGGTTCCGGAGACCGCCGCCGAGGGCGAGTGGGCGACCGGTGCGGCCCGTACGCTCGCCGAACGCGGCGCGGACGTACGGCAGATCGTGGTGGACCCCGCTACCGAAGGCCGTGAGCAGCTGACCGAGCGGTTGCGCGCCGCACTCACCGAGACCGACGGCATCCCGTTCGCCGGTGTGCTGTCGCTGCTGGCGCTGGAGGGCCGTCCGCATCCGCTGCACGGCTCCGTCCCGGCCGGGGTGGCGGCGCAGTTCGCGCTGGTGCAGGCGCTGGGCGACGCGGAGATCGGCGCGCCGCTGTGGTCCGCCACGCGCGGCGCGGTGTCCGTCGGCCGCGCCGATGCCCTGGACGCGCCCGAGCAGGCGCTGATCTGGGGCCTGGGCCGGGTGGCCGCGCTGGAGCACGGCGAGCGCTGGGGCGGTCTGGTCGACCTCCCCGGGACGGCCGATGAGCTGGCGCTGTCCCGGCTGGTCACGGCACTCGCGGGGGCGGAGGACGAGGATCAGCTTGCGATCCGCGCCACCGGGCTCCTCGTACGCCGCCTGGTGCGCGCCCCGCTGAGCGGCACCCCCGCCGTACGGTCCTGGAGCCCGTCCGGTACGACGCTGGTCACGGGCGGTACGGGGGCGCTGGGTGCCCATGTGGCGCGCTGGCTGGCGCGTAACGGTGCCTCGCACCTGGTGCTCACCAGCCGCCGCGGCCTGGAGGCGCCCGGTGCGGCCGAGCTGCGCGACGAACTGACCGCGCTCGGCGCCCAGGTCACCGTCGCCGCATGCGACGTGGCCGAACGCTCCCAGATCGAGGAGCTGCTCGCCGCCGTCCCCGCCGACCGTCCGCTGACCGCCGTCGTGCACACCGCCGCCGTGCTGGACGACGGAGTGATCGAGGGACTGACCCCGGAGCAGATCGACCGGGTGCTGAAGGTGAAGGTCGACGCCACCCGGCATCTGCACGAGCTGACCCGCGATCTGGATCTGTCCGCGTTCGTACTGTTCTCGTCCTTCGCGGCCACCTTCGGCGCGCCCGGCCAGGGCAACTACGCACCGGGCAACGCGTTCCTCGACGCGTTCGCCGAGTGGCGGCGCGCCCAGGGCCTGCCCGCCACCTCGCTGGCCTGGGGGCCGTGGGGCGAGGGCGGGATGGCCGAGGGCGGCGTGGGCGACCGGATGCGCCGCCACGGCGTCATCGAGATGGCGCCCGGCGCGGCCGTCACCGCGCTCCAGCACGCCCTGGACCGTGACGAGTCGGTGCTGACCGTCGTCGACATGGAGTGGAAGCGCTTCGTCCTCGCCTTCACCTCCGGCCGCTCCCGTCCGCTGCTGCACGATCTGCCCGAGGCGCGGGACGTCATCGCGGACATGAGCGGCGACGCCGAGGCGGAGGGCGCCGAGGGCGCCGCGCTGGTGCGGCAGCTCGCCGGGGCGTCGGAGGCCGAGCAGGAGCGGCTGGTGCTGGAGCTGGTACGGACCGCCGTGGCGGCCGTATTGGGCTACGCGGGCGCCGACGACGTCGAGCCGGGCCGGGCGTTCAAGGACCTCGGCTTCGACTCGCTGACCGCCGTCGAACTCCGCAACCGCCTCGGCGCCGCCAGCGGGCTCAAGCTGCCGCCGACCCTCATCTTCGACTACCCGACCCCGACGGTGCTCGCGCGCCAGCTGCGCACCGAACTGTCCGGCGGGCAGCAGGTGGCCGTGGCCACGCGGCCGGTCGCGGCGGCGTCCGCCGATGACGAGCCGATCGCCATCGTCGCCATGAGCTGCCGCTTCCCGGGCGGCGTACGCACCCCCGAGGAGTTGTGGCAGCTGCTGGACACCGGTGGCGACGCGCTGTCGGAGTTCCCCGGCGACCGCGGCTGGGACATCGACTCCCTCTACAACCCGGACCCGGACGCGCAGGGCACCAGCTACACCCGCGAGGGCGGATTCCTCACAGGGGCCGCCGAGTTCGACCCGGCGTTCTTCGGGATCTCGCCGCGCGAGGCCATGGCGATGGACCCGCAGCAGCGGCTGCTGCTGGAGACCTCCTGGGAGGCGTTCGAGCGCGCGGGCATCGACCCGGCCACGCTGCACGGCAGCCAGTCCGGTGTCTTCGTCGGCACCAACGGCTCCGACTACTCGATCCTCATGCGCAACACCACCGAGGGCTACGAGGGCCACCTCGCCACCGGCAGCGCCGCGAGCGTTGTCTCCGGCCGGCTCTCGTACACCTTCGGGCTGGAGGGCCCGGCGGTCACCGTCGACACCGCGTGCTCGGCATCACTGGTGGCGCTGCACCTGGCCGTGCAGGCGCTGCGCAACGGCGAATGCTCGCTGGCGCTCGCGGGCGGTGTGACCGTCATGGCGACGCCCGGCACGTTCATCGAGTTCAGCCGCCAGCGCGGACTGTCCTCCGACGGCCGCAGCAAGGTGTTCTCGTCGGACGCCGACGGCTTCAGCCCGGCCGAGGGCGTGGGCATGCTGCTGGTGGAGCGGCTGTCGGACGCCCGCGAGAAGGGCCACCCGGTCCTCGCGGTCGTACGCGGCTCCGCCATCAACCAGGACGGTGCGAGCAACGGCCTCACCGCCCCCAACGGCCCGTCGCAGCAGCGCGTCATCCGGCAGGCCCTCGCCAACGCCCGCCTGGCCACCGGCGAGGTCGACGTGGTCGAGGCGCACGGTACGGGGACGACGCTGGGCGACCCGATCGAGGCGCAGGCGCTGCTCGCCACGTACGGCCAGGACCGGCCCGAGGGGCAGCCGCTGCTGCTGGGCTCCATCAAGTCCAACATCGGCCACGCCCAGGCGGCCGCCGGTGTCGCGGGCGTGATGAAGACGGTCCTCGCCATGCGCTACGGCGTCGTCCCCGAGTCGCTGCACATCGCCGAACCGACCCCGCACGTGGACTGGTCGGCGGGCGACATCGAGCTGCTGATCGAGGCCCGGCCCTGGCCGGAGACCGGCCACCCGCGCCGCGCCGCCGTGTCGTCGTTCGGCTTCAGCGGCACCAACGCCCACGCCATCCTCGAACAGGCCCCCGTCGAGGAGCGGGAGCCGCAGCCGGAGAACGGACAGAACGGTGTGCTGCCGTGGGTGCTGTCCGGTAAGAGCGAGGCCGCGCTGCGCGCCCAGGCCGCCAAGCTGCTGGCCCACCTCGACACCGCCCCCGCGCTCCGCCCGGCCGACGTCGGCCACTCGCTGGCCACCACCCGCGCCGCCTTCGACCGGCGAGCGGTGCTCGTGGGCTCGGACCGGGATGACTTTGCTCGCGGTTTGGACGCCCTCGCTAGGGGGCAGGTCCTGCCCAACCTGGTGCAGGGGGCCTCAATCGGGGGCAAGGCCGCATTCGTGTTCCCCGGACAGGGGTCACAATGGGTAGGCATGGCTGTGGGGCTGTTGGATGCTTCACCGGTGTTCTCTGCCCGTATTGATGAGTGTGCCGACGCGCTCGCTGAATTCACCGACTGGTCGTTGGTGGATGTGCTGCGAGGTGCGGAGGACGCGCCGTCACTGGAGCGGGTGGACGTCGTTCAGCCGGTGCTGTTCTCGGTGATGGTGTCCCTGGCCGAGCTGTGGCGTTCGCTGGGCGTGCGGCCATCTGCCGTGGTCGGCCACTCGCAGGGCGAGATTGCCGCCGCGTGCGTGGCGGGGATTCTGAGCCTTCAGGACGCGGCCCGTGTGGTGGCGTTGCGCAGCCAGGCGATCGGCCGGGTGCTGGCGGGCAAGGGCGGCATGGTGTCCGTGGCGCTGCCGGTGTCGGACGTACGGGAGCGGATCGCGGCGTGGGGTGAGGAGCGCATCTCGGTGGCGGCCGTCAACGGCCCGTCGGCCGTGGTGGTCTCCGGAGAACCGACCGCGCTGGACGAGCTGGTGGCGTCCTGCGAGGCGGACGAGGTCCGGGCCCGCCGCGTCCCGGTGGATTACGCCTCGCACTCCGCGCAGGTGGAGTTGCTGCGCGATGAGCTGCTGAAGCTCCTCGCCCCCGTCCAGCCGCAGACCACTCAGGTGCCGTTCCTCTCCACCGTGACGGGGGAGTGGGTCGAGGGTTCCGAGCTGGATGCCGAGTACTGGTTCACCAACCTGCGCCACACTGTCGAGCTGGAGAGCGCCATCCGCCGCCTGCTCGACGAGGGCATGAGCGTGTTCATCGAGTCCAGCGCCCATCCGGTGCTGGCCATGGGTGTGCAGGAGACGGCCGAGGACGCGGGCCGCGAGGCAGCCGCCATCGGTTCGCTGCGCCGCGACGAAGGCGGTCTCGACCGCTTCTGGGCATCCCTCGGCGAGGCATGGACCCGCGGCGTCGACGTCGACTGGGACGCGGTGTTCGACGGTACGGGTGCCTCGCGCGTCGAGCTGCCCACGTACGCCTTCCAGCACCAGCACCTCTGGCCGCAGGCCGCCGAAGCCGCCGCCGACGCCCCGGCGTCGCAGTCCGACGCCGTCGACGCCCGCTTCTGGGAGGCCGTCGAGCGCGAGGACCTGGAGTCGCTCGCCGACACGCTCGCGTGTGACGACGACACCGAGCGGTCCTCGCTCGGCGCCGTGCTGCCCGCTCTCGCGTCGTGGCGCAAGCAGGCCCGCGAGCAGTCCACCGTGGACGGCTGGCGCTACCGCGTGACCTGGACGTCCAGGACCGAGGCGCAGGCGCCGCGGCTGTCCGGGACGTGGCTGCTGGCCGTGCCCGAGTCCGCCGTCACCGACGACTGGACGCTCGGTGTGGTCCGTACGCTCGCCGAACGCGGCGCGGACGTACGGCAGATCACCCCGTCCGCCGTGGAGGCCGACCGCGCGACGCTGACCCGCCTGGTGCGCGAGGAACTGGCCGACGCCGGAACCGTCTCCGGTGTGCTGTCGCTGCTCGCCTTCGACGAGCGCACCGCGCCCGGCACGGACGGCGTCGGCGCCGGGCTGACCGGCACCGTCGCGCTGATCCAGGCGCTGGGCGACGCCGGGGTGGAGGCGCCGCTGTGGTGCGCCACCCGTGGCGCGGTGTCCGTGAGCGCCACGGACCGGCCGGAGGCGCCCGAGCAGGCCCTCGTCTGGGGGCTCGGCCGGACCGCCGCGCTGGAGTACCCGGAGCGCTGGGGCGGTCTGGTCGACCTCCCGGGCGCGGCCGACGAGCGGGCGCTGTCCCGGCTCGCCGGGGTGCTCGCCGGGGCCGACGGCGAAGACCAGCTCGCGGTGCGCACAGCGGGTGTGTTCGCCCGCAGGCTCGCCCGCTCCCCGCTGGCCGGGGCGCCCGCCATGCGGTCCTGGAGCCCGTCCGGTACGACGCTGGTCACGGGCGGTACGGGGGCGCTGGGTGCCCATGTGGCGCGCTGGCTGGCGCGTAACGGCGCCTCGCACCTGGTGCTCACCAGCCGTCGTGGCCTGGAGGCGCCCGGCGCGGCCGAGCTGCGCGACGAACTGACCGCGCTCGGCGCCCAGGTGACCGTCGCCGCGTGCGACGTGGCCGACCGTAAGGCCGTCGAGGCGCTGCTCGCCGCGATCCCGGCCGACCAGCCGCTCACCGCCGTCATGCACGCCGCGGGCGTCCTCGACGACGGTGTGCTGGACGCGCTCACGCCTGAGCGGTTCGCGACCGTCCTCGGCCCGAAGGCCGACGCGGCGCGCCATCTGCACGAGCTGACCCGGGACCTGGAGCTGTCAGCGTTCGTGCTGTTCTCCGGCATCGCGGGCACCCTCGGCGACGCCGGGCAGGGCAACTACGCGGCGGCCAACGCCTACCTCGACGCGCTGGCTGAGCAGCGCCGCGCCGACGGGCTGCCCGCCACCTCCGTGGCCTGGGGCCGCTGGGGCGAGACGGGGCTCGCCGCGGGCGGTGCCATCGGCGAGCGGCTGGACCGCGGCGGTGTCCCGGCCATGGACCCGCACGCGGCGATCATGGCGCTCCAGCAGGCGCTGGACCACGCCGACACGGTGCTGGCCGTCGCCGACATCCAGTGGGAACGCTTCGCCCAGGGCTACACGGCGGTCCGCCCCAGCCCGCTCATCGGCGATCTGCCGGAGGTGCGGCGGCTGCGGGAGACCGGCGTCCCGGGCGGCGACCCGTCCGCGACCGCTGACGGCTCCCCGGCCGACGCGCTGCGGCAGCGGCTGGCCGGGATCTCCCGTGCCGAACAGTCCCTGGTGGTCCTGGAAGTCGTACGCACCAACGCGGCCGCGGCGCTCGGCCACCCGACGACCGACGAGGTCGGCGCGGGGCGGGCGTTCAAGGAGCTGGGCTTCGACTCGCTGATCGCGCTCGAGCTGCGCAACCGGCTGGGCGTCGCCACCGGGCAGAAGCTGCCCGCCACGCTGGTCTTCGACTATCCGACCCCGTCGGCGCTGGCCGAGTTCCTGTGCGGCGAGCTCGTCGGCAACGGCGGCGCGGCGGCCGCGCCCGGACTCGCGGAGCTGGACGCACTGGAGTCCGCGCTGTCCGTCCTCGACCCGCAGAGCGAGGCGCGGGACGACATCGCGGCCCGGCTGCGGGACCTCGCGGCGAAGTGGGCGGAGCCCCGTACGGCCGGTACCGAGACGGCCGACGGCGGTGCCGACACCGTGACGGAGAAGCTGCAACAGGCGACGCAGGATGAGGTCTTCGACTTCATCGAGAAAGAACTCGGAATCTAAGGATCGATGGGTCCGCGGGCGCAAGGTTTGTGACGAGAAGCATGGGTGAGACTCCAATGGCGGATCAGGACAAGATCCTCGACTACCTCAAGCGGGTAACTGCCGATCTGCACCAGACGCGGCAGCGTCTTCGCGAGGTCGAGTCGCAGGAGCCTGAGCCGATCGCGATCGTCGGCATGAGCTGCCGCTTCCCCGGAGGCGTCACGTCTCCGGAGGAGCTGTGGCAGCTCGTGGCCGGTGGCGGCGACGCCATCACGGACTTCCCCACGGACCGCGGCTGGGACGTGTCGTCGCTCTTCGACGCCGACCCCGACCAGCAGGGCACCAGCTACACCGACAAGGGCGGATTCCTGGAGGGCGCCGGCGAGTTCGACGCCGGGTTCTTCGGGATCAGCCCGCGCGAAACCCTCGGCATGGACCCCCAGCAGCGGCTGCTGCTGGAGACCTCCTGGGAGGCGTTCGAGCGGGCCGGGATCGACCCGGCCACGCTGCGCGGCAGCAAGGCCGGTGTCTTCATCGGCACCAACGGCCAGGACTACCCGGAGCTGATGCACCGGCTGCCGCAGGGCGTCGAGCAGTATCTGCTGACCGGCAACGCGGCGAGCGTCATCTCCGGCCGCATCTCCTACACCTTCGGTCTGGAGGGCCCGGCGCTCACCGTCGACACGGCGTGCTCGGCGTCGCTGGTGGCGCTGCACCTGGCCGTGCAGGCGCTGCGCAACGGCGAATGCTCGCTGGCGCTGACCGGTGGTGTCACGGTCATGAACAGCCCGCGCGCGTTCATCAACTTCAGCCGTCAGCGCGGCCTCGCCCCCGACGGCCGCTGCAAGGCATTCGCGGACGGTGCGGACGGCACCGGCTGGGGCGAGGGCGTCGGCATGCTGCTCGTCGAGCGGCTGTCGGACGCCCGCAAGAACGGCCACCAGGTGCTGGCCATCGTCCGCGGTTCCGCCATCAACCAGGACGGTGCGTCCAACGGTCTGACGGCGCCCAACGGCCCGTCCCAGCAGCGCGTCATCCGGCAGGCGCTCACCGATGGCCGCCTCACCCCGGCCCAGGTCGACGCCGTGGAGGCGCACGGCACCGGTACGTCGCTCGGCGACCCCATCGAGGCGCAGGCGCTGCTCGCCACGTACGGGCAGCACCGGGCCGAGGGCCGCCCGCTGTGGCTCGGCTCCGTCAAGTCCAACTTCGGGCACACCCAGGCCGCGGCCGGTGTCGCCGGAATCATCAAGATGGTCAAGGCCATCGAGCACGGGGTGCTGCCCAGGACGCTGCACGTCGACGCGCCCTCCGGCGATGTCGACTGGTCGGCGGGCGCGGTGTCCCTGCTCACCGAGAACACGCCGTGGCCGGAGACCGGCCAGCCGCGCCGCGCGGGCATCTCCTCGTTCGGTGTCAGCGGTACGAACGCCCACACCGTCATCGAGCAGGCGCCCGCCGAGGACCGTGAGGCGGAGGCGGCCAGCGGTGAGTGGTCCGGGCTCGGCGGGCAGCTGCCGCTGCTGGTGTCCGGGCAGAGCGCTCAGGCGCTGCGCGCCCAGGCCGCCCGGCTCGCCGCCCACGTACGGGACGAACCGGGCCTCGGCCTGGCCGACCTCGCCCACTCCCTGGCCACCACCCGCGCCGCGCTGGACCACCGGGCCGTGGTCATCGCGGGCGACGGCGGCCGGGACGATCTGCTGCGCGGACTGGCCGCGCTCGCCGAGGACGGCCCCGCGGGCGGGGTCGTCCAGGGCGAGGTCGGTGAGGGCAAGGTCGCGTTCCTGTTCACCGGGCAGGGCAGCCAGCGCACCGGCATGGGTCGCGAGCTGTACGCGGCCGTCCCGGCCTTCGCGAAGGCGCTGGACGAGGTGTGCGCCGAACTCGACGGCCACCTCGAACTGCCGCTGCGCGATGTGATGTTCGGTGACGACGCCTCGGTGCTGGATCAGACGGCGTACACCCAGCCCGCCCTGTTCGCCCTCGAAGTGGCGCTTTTCCGGCTGCTGGAAACGTGGGGCGTGAAGCCCGACTTCCTCGTCGGCCACTCCATCGGCGAACTGGCCGCCGCCCATGTGGCGGGCGTGCTGTCGCTCGCCGACGCCTCCCGACTGGTCGCCGCGCGCGGCCGACTGATGCAGGAACTGCCGGGCGGCGGCGCGATGATCGCCGTCCAGGCGTCCGAGGACGAGGTGGCGCCGCTGCTCACCGAGCGCGTCTCCATCGCCGCCCTCAACGGACCGACCTCCGTGGTCATCGCGGGCGACGAGGACGCCGCTCGCGAGATCGCCGCGTCGTTCGAGGCGCAGGGCCGTAAGACCAAGCGGCTCACCGTCAGCCACGCCTTCCACTCGCCGCACATGGACGGGATGCTGGAGGCGTTCTGCGAGGTCGCGCAGGGCGTCACCTACGCGCCGCCGGTCATCCCCGTCATCTCCAACCTCACCGGCGCGTCCGTCTCCGCCGATGAGATCTGCTCGCCCGACTACTGGGTCCGGCACGTCCGCGAGGCCGTCCGCTTCACCGACGGTGTGCGGCGGCTCGAAGAGTACGGCGTCGGCACCTTCGTGGAGCTGGGCCCCGACGGTGTGCTCACCGCCATGGCGCAGGACTGCGTCACCGCCGGCGGCGCCGCCTTCGTCCCCGTCCTGCGCGGCGACCGCCCCGAGGCCACCGCCCTGACCGACGCGCTCGCCCGCGCCCATGTGCACGGCGTGGCCGTCGACTGGGCCGCGGTCTTCGCGGGCTCCGGCGCCCGACGCGTCGAACTGCCCACGTACGCCTTCCAGCGCGAGCTGTACTGGCCCGAGCCCGCCGGACCCTGGACCGGCGATGTCACCGCCGCCGGGCTCGGCTCGGCGGACCACCCGCTGCTCGGTGCCGCCGTCTCGCTCGCCGACGCCGCCGGATTCCTGTTCACCGGCAGGCTCTCCCTCCAGACCCACCCATGGCTCGCCGACCACGCCGTCATGGACACCGTGCTGCTGCCCGGCACCGCCTTCGTCGAGCTGGCGATCCGCGCCGGTGACCACGTCGGCGCCGATGTGCTGGAGGAGCTGACCCTCGAAGCGCCGCTCGTCCTGCCCCCGCAGGGCGGGGTGCAGGTGCAGGTGTCCGTGGGCGCGCCGGACGACACCGGCCGCCGCTCGCTGACCCTGCACTCGCGGCTCGAAGAGGCCGCGGACGGCACCTGGGGCGAGGGCGAGTGGACCCGCCACGCCACCGGTGTGCTCGCCACCGGCGCCACCACGCCCGATGACACGCTCACCACCTGGCCGCCGGCCGATGCCACCGAGGTTCCCGTCGACGGCCTGTACGAGTGGCTCACCGAGAGCGGCTTCGCGTACGGCCCGGTGTTCCAGGGCCTCAAGGCCGCCTGGCAGCACGGCGACCACGTGTACGCCGAGGTACGCCTGCCCGACAGCGCCCGCGCCGAGGCCGACCTGTTCGGGCTGCACCCGGCGCTGCTGGACGCCGCCCTGCACGCCGTCGGCATCGGCTCCCTGCTGGAGGACACCGAACACGGCCGCCTCCCGTTCTCCTGGAGCGGCGTCCGGCTGCACGCCGTCGGCGCCTCCGCGCTGCGCGTCCGGCTCTCGCCCGCGGGCCAGGACACCGTGGCCGTGCTGGTGACCGACGAGAGCGGCGCGCCCGTCGCCTCGGTCGACGCCCTGCTGCTGCGCCCGGTCTCGCCCGAGCAGGTGCACTCCGCGCGCGGCGCCTTCTACGACGCGCTGTTCCGCGTCGAGTGGACCCCCGCCCCGGTGCCCTCCGCCACCACCGTCGTGGCCGGGCAGTGGGCGCTGCTGGGCGACGACACCCCCGCCTTGGCCGCCGCGCTGCCCACCGCCGCCGGATACGCCGACCTGGCCGCGCTCGGCGAGGCCGTGACCGGCGGCGCCCCGGTGCCGCAGGCCGTCGTGGCGCCGTTCTTCCCGGCCGATACGGACCTTCCTGTCGAGGCCGCCGTACGCGACGCCCTGCACCGCGCGCTGGACCTGGCCCAACGCTGGCTCGCCGACGACCGCTTCGAGGGCTCCCGGCTGGTCATCGCCACCCGCGGCGCCGTCGCCACCGCCGCGGACGCCGACACCGAGGACCTGGCGCACGCCCCGCTGTGGGGCCTGCTGCGCTCCGCGCAGTCCGAGAACCCGGACCGCTTCACCCTCGTCGACATCGACGGCGACGACGCCTCGTACCGCGCCCTCGCCCCCGCCCTCGCCACCGGCGAAGCGCAGCTCGCGGTCCGCGCCGGGACGGTCGTCGTACCGCGCCTGGCGAAGGTCGCCTCCGACGCCGCGCACACCGTGCCCGCCCTCGACCCCGAGGGCACCGCCCTGGTCACCGGCGCCACCGGCACCCTGGGCGGCCTTGTCGCCCGCCACCTGGTCACCGAGCACGGCGTACGCCACCTGCTGCTGCTCAGCAGGCGCGGCGCCGACGCGCACGGCGCCGCCGAGCTCGTCGCCGAACTGCGCGCGTCCGGCGCCGAGGTCACCCTCGCCGCCTGCGACGTGGCCGACCGCGCCGCGCTGGCCGAGGTGCTGGCCGCCGTCCCGGCCGCCCACCCGCTGACCGCCGTGGTGCACACGGCCGGTGTGCTGGACGACGGTGTCATCGGGTCGCTCACCGCCGAGCGCGTCGACCGCGTCCTGCCGCCCAAGGTGGACGCGGCGCTGAACCTGCACGAGCTGACCCGCGACCTGGACCTGTCCGCGTTCGTCCTGTTCTCCGCCGCCGCCGGAACGCTCGGCGGCCCCGGCCAGGCCAACTACGCGGCCGCCAACGCCTTCCTGGACGCCCTCGCCCAGCGCCGCCGCGCCCAGGGACTCCCCGCGACCGCCCTCGCCTGGGGCCTGTGGGCCGAACGCAGCGGCATGACCGGCGACCTGGACGACACCGACATCCAGCGCATCACCCGCGCCGGAGTCGCCGCCCTCTCCTCCGACGAGGGCCTCGCCCTGCTGGACACCGCGCTCGCCGTCGGCGACCCCGCGTTCGTCCCCATGCACCTGGACCTGGCGCCGCTGCGCCACGCCGACGCCACCATGGTTCCTGCGCTGCTGCGCGGCCTGGTGCGGGGCGGTACGGCCCGCCGCACCGCCGAGTCGGGCGCCGCAGCGTCCGGCGGGCTCACCGAACGGCTCCTCGGGCTGTCCGTCCCCGAACGCGACCGGCTGCTGCTGGAGGTCGTCTGCGGCCAGGTCGCCGCCGTCCTCGGCTACGCGGGCCCGGAGGCGGTCGGCTCGGGTCGTGCCTTCAAGGAGCTGGGCTTCGACTCGCTCACCGCCGTCGAGCTGCGCAACCGCCTCGGCGCCGTCACGGGCGTACGGCTCCCCGCCACCCTCGTCTTCGACTACCCCACGCCCACCGCGCTCGCCGGGTTCCTGCGCACCGAAATCCTCGGCGACCAGGCCGACGAGGGCGCCGCGGCCCCGGTGGCGACCACCGCCGTCGCCGACGACGAGCCGATCGCCATCGTCGGCATGAGCTGCCGCTACCCGGGCGGCGTCAGCAGCCCCGAGGAGCTGTGGCAGCTCGTCATGGGCGCCACCGACGCCATCTCCGGCTTCCCCACCGACCGCGGCTGGCAGCTGGACGGCATCCTGGGCGACGACCAGGGGCAGGCGGGCACCAGCGCCACCATCGAGGGCGGATTCCTCTACGAGGCGGGCGAGTTCGACCCGGACTTCTTCGGTATCAACCCGCGCGAAGCCCTCGCCATGGACCCCCACCAGCGGCTGCTGCTGGAGTCCTCCTGGGAGGCGTTCGAGCGCGCGGGCATCGACCCGGCGGCCGTACGCGGCAGCAAGACCGGTGTCTTCACCGGCGTCATGTACCACGACTACCTCTCCCGGCTGACCGCCCTCCCGGAGGGCCTCGAGGGCTACCTCGGCACCGGTACGGCGGGCAGTGTCGCCTCGGGCCGCGTCGCGTACACCTTCGGTCTCGAAGGCCCGGCCGTCACCATCGACACGGCGTGCTCGTCGTCGCTGGTGGCGCTGCACTTCGCGGCGCAGGCGCTGCGCAGCGGCGAGTGCACCATGGCGCTCGCGGGCGGTGTCACCGTCATGTCCACCCCGGACACCTTCATCGACTTCAGCCGCCAGGGCGGCCTGTCCGCCAGCGGCCGCTGCAAGTCCTTCGCCTCCGGCGCGGACGGCACGGGCTGGGCCGAGGGCGTCGGAATGCTGCTGGTGGAGCGGCTGTCGGATGCCCGTAAGAACGGCCACCAGGTGCTGGCCGTGGTGCGGGGCACGGCGGTCAACCAGGACGGTGCGAGCAACGGCCTGACGGCGCCGAACGGCCCGTCGCAGCAGCGCGTCATCCGCGCGGCCCTGGCCGGTGCGGGCCTCTCCGCCGCCGAGGTGGACGCCGTGGAGGCGCACGGTACGGGGACCACGCTGGGCGACCCGATCGAGGCGCAGGCGCTGCTGGCCACGTACGGCAAGGAGAAGACCGCAGAACAGCCGCTGTACCTCGGCTCCATCAAGTCGAACATCGGCCACACGCAGGCGGCCGCGGGTGTGGCGGGCATCATCAAGATGGTGCTGGCGATGCGGCACGGTGTGCTTCCGCAGTCGCTGCACATCGACGAGCCGTCGCCGCACGTGGACTGGGAGGCGGGCGCGGTGTCGCTGCTCGCCGAAGCGCGGGAGTGGCCGGAGACGGACCGTCCGCGCCGCGCGGGCATCTCCTCCTTCGGCGTCAGCGGCACCAACGCCCACGCCATCATCGAGCAGGCGCCCGAGCCGGAGCCCCAGCCCGCGACGGATGCCGCGCCCCGTGCGGCCGGGGTGCTGCCCTGGGCGCTGTCCGGCAAGTCCGCCGACGCGCTGCGCGACCAGGCCGGGCGCCTGCTCGCCCACCTGGAGGAGCGGCCCGGGCTGCCGCTGACCGACCTCGGCTACTCGCTCGCCACCACGCGCGCCGCGCTGGACCACCGTGCGGTGGTGGTCGGCGACGACCGCGCCGCGCTGGTCGCGGGCCTGGAGGCACTGGCGCGCGGCGAGTCCGCTGCGGGGCTGGTCGAGGGCTCGGTGGGCGAGGGCAAGGTGGCGTTCCTGTTCACGGGGCAGGGGAGCCAGCGGCTGGGGATGGGTCGTGAGCTGTATGCGGCGTACCCGGTGTTCGCGGAGGTGCTGGATGAGGTGTGCGACGCGCTGGATGCGCACCTCGAACGGCCACTGAAGACGGTCCTGTTCGGGGACGACGCGGCGGTACTGGATCAGACCGGTTACACCCAGCCCGCGCTGTTCGCGGTCGAGGTGGCGCTGTTCCGGCTGGTCGAAGCCTGGGGTCTGCGTGCGGACTTCCTCTCCGGCCACTCCATCGGCGAGCTGGCCGCTGCCCATGTGGCGGGTGCGCTCTCCCTCGCGGATGCCGCCAAGCTGGTGGCCGCGCGTGGGCGTCTGATGCAGGAGCTGCCTGCCGGTGGCGCGATGATCGCCATCCAGGCGTCCGAGGACGAGGTGGCGCCGCTCCTCACCGAGCGCGTGAGCATTGCCGCCCTCAACGGCCCGATGTCCGTGGTGATCGCGGGTGACGAGGATGCCGCACAGGAAATCGCTGCCTCCTTCGACGCGCAGGGTCGTAAGACCAAGCGGCTCACCGTGAGCCATGCCTTCCACTCGCCCCGTATGGACGGGATGCTGGAGGCGTTCCGCGAGGTCGCGCAGGGGCTTTCGTACGAGGCGCCGCGCATCCCGATCGTCTCCAACCTCACCGGTCAGCTGGTCTCCGCCGAGGAGATCACGACGCCGGACTTCTGGGTGCGTCACGTCCGCGAGGCGGTCCGCTTCCTCGACGGCATCCGCACCCTCGAAGCGCAGGGCGTCACGACGTACCTCGAACTGGGCCCGGACGGTGTGCTGTCCGCCATGGGGCAGGACTGCCTGACCGAGAGCGATGCCGCCTTCGCGCCCGTCCTCCGCAAGGACCGCTCCGAGGCCGCCACCCTCACCGCCGCCCTCGCCCGGCTGCACGTCCGTGGCGTGACGCCGGACTGGGCGGCGTACTTCGCGGGGACCGGTGCGTCCCGCGTCGACCTGCCCACGTACGCCTTCCAGCACCGCCGCTTCTGGCTGACGTCCCCGGCGGGCTTCGTGGGCGACGTGGAGTCGGCGGGGCTGGGCCGGGCGGACCATCCGCTGCTGGGCGCGGCGGTGCCGCTGGCCGACTCCGATGGCTTCCTGCTCACGGGCAGGCTCTCCCTCGAAAGCCACCCGTGGCTGGCCGACCACGCCGTGATGGGCACGGTCCTGCTGCCCGGCACCGCCTTCGTCGAGCTGGCGATCCGCGCCGGTGACCAGGTGGGCTGCGACCGGCTGGACGAGCTGACCATCGAGGCGCCGCTGATCCTCCCCGAGCGTGGCGCGGTGCAGCTCCAGATCATGGTCGGGGCCCCGCAGGCCGCCGGACACCGCACGCTGGAGCTGTACTCGCGGGCCCAGGACGCGCCCGCCGAGGTGCCCTGGATCCGGCACGCCAGCGGTGTGCTGGTGGCGGGCGCCCCGCAGCCGTCGTTCGATCTGACGGCATGGCCGCCGCCGGGCGCCGAGCCCGCCGAGATCGACGGGCTCTACGAGCACCTGGCGCAAGGCGGTTTCGCGTACGGCCCGGTGTTCCAGGGGCTTGAGGCGGCGTGGCTGCGTGGCGACGAGGTGTTCGCCGAGGTCCGGCTGCCCGAGGACGCGGAGGCCGACGCCAAGGCGTTCGGGCTGCACCCGGCGCTGCTGGACGCCGCGCTGCACAGCACGTTCGCCCGTCCCGACGGCGATGAGCAGGGCAGGCTGCCGTTCTCTTGGGGCGGGGTGTCGCTGCACGCGGTGGGCGCCGGTGCGCTCCGGGTGCGGCTGACCCCGGCCGGAGCGGACGCGGTGTCGCTGGAGCTTGCCGACGGGACCGGTGCCCCGGTGGCCTCGGTGGAGCAGCTGGCGCTGCGCCCAATCGCGGCCGGGCAGCTCGCGGGCGCCCGCCCAGCCGCGTACCACGAGTCGCTGTACCGGCTGGACTGGGCCACCGTGCCCGTGGCCGCAGAAGGCACCGCGAGGTGAGCGGTCCTCGGCGGCGGCGCGCCCGCCGCGCTGACTTCCGGTGCGGCCGTCCACGCCGATCTGCCCGCGCTGGGCGAGGCCGGGACCGCGCCCGAGTACGTTCTCGCGTACCTCGACCCGAGTGGCGCCGACGGCGATGTGACGGGCGCGGTGCACACCGCCACCCAGGACGCGCTGGCCCTCGTACGGGAGTGGCTGGCCGACGAGCGGTTCGCGGCCTCGCAGCTGGTCCTGGTGACCTGCGGCGCGGTGGCCACCGCCGGTGACGCGGGGACGCACGATCTGGCGCACGCCCCGGTGTGGGGTCTGGTGCGCTCCGCGCAGTCGGAGAACCCCGACCGGCTGGTGCTGGTCGACCTCGACGGCACCGACGCGTCGTACGAGGCGCTGGGTGCCGCGCTGGCCTCCGGCGAGCCGCAGTTCGTACTGCGCCGCGGCGCCGTCCACGCGCCTCGGCTGGCGCGCATCGCCGCCGACGGGCCCATGGTGCCGCCCGCCGGAGAGCAGGCGTGGCGGCTGGACATCCAGGACAAGGGCACGCTGGAGAACCTGACGCTGCTGCCGACCCCGGAGGCCGCCGCGCCGCTGGAGGCCGGTCAGGTGCGGGTCGCGGTCCGGGCCGCCGGTGTGAACTTCCGCGATGTGCTGAACGCGCTGGGCATGTACCCCGGCGACGCGGGCCTGATGGGCAGCGAGGGTGCCGGTGTCGTCCTCGAAACCGGCCCCGGTGTCACCGATCTGGCGCCCGGCGACCGGGTGATGGGCATGCTGCCCGGCGGGTTCGGGCCGCTGGTGGTCGTGGACCGCCGCATGGTCGTGCCGATGCCCCAGGGCTGGTCGTACGCGCAGGCCGCGTCCGTGCCGATCGTCTTCATGACGGCCTACTACGCGCTGCGCGACCTCGCGGACCTGCGGGGCGGGGAAGCGCTGCTCGTCCACGCCGCCGCCGGTGGTGTCGGCATGGCGGCCGTGCAACTGGCCCGCCACTGGGGGGTGGACGTCTACGCCACCGCCAGCCCGGGCAAGTGGGACACGCTGCGCGGCCTCGGGCTCGCCGACGACCACATCGCGTCCTCCCGCGACCTGGCCTTCGAGGACACGTTCCGCGAGGTCAGCGGCGGACGTGGCGTGGATGTCGTCCTGGACTCGCTGGCCCGGGAGTTCGTGGACGCGTCGCTGCGACTGCTGCCGCGCGGCGGCCGGTTCGTCGAGATGGGCAAGACGGATGTCCGGCGCCCCGAGGACGTCGCGGACGCCTACCCGGGCGTCTCCTACCAGGCGTTCGACCTGACCGAGGCGGGCCTCGACCGCATCCAGGAGATGCTGGGCGAACTGCTGGAGCTGTTCGAGCAGGGCGCGCTGCATGCGCTGCCGATCACCGCATGGGATCTGCGGCAGGCACCCGACGCGTTCCGCTACCTCAGCCAGGCCCGCCACATCGGCAAGGTCGTCCTCACCGTGCCCGCCGCGTGGAACCCGGACGGCACGGTGCTGATCACCGGCGGCACCGGCACCCTCGGCGGGCTGGTCGCCCGGCACGTGGTGACCGAGCGCGGCGCCCGCCATCTGCTGCTGACCAGCCGGCGTGGCGAGCAGGCCACGGGCGCGGCCGAACTCGCCGCCGAGCTGCGCGAGCTGGGCGCGGAGGTCACCATCGCCGCCTGCGACGCGGCCGACCGGGACCAGCTCGCCGCCGTCCTGGCCGCCGTCCCCGCCGCCCATCCGCTGACCGCCGTGGTGCACACGGCCGGTGTGCTGGACGACGGGGTGATCGGCTCGTTGACGGCCGAGCGGCTGGAGAAGGTGCTGCGGCCCAAGGTGGACGCGGCGGTGAACCTGCACGAGCTGACCCGGGACCTGGACCTGTCCGCGTTCGTGCTGTTCTCCTCGGCGGCCGGTACGTTCGGCGGCCCCGGCCAAGGCCAACTACGCGGCGGCCAAATTCCTTCCTGGGACGCCCTCGCCCCGCCACCGCCAGGCCCCAGGGCCTACCCGCCACCTCGCTAGCGTGGGGCCTGTGGGACCGAGGCCAGCAGCATGACCGGCGAGCTGGAGGCCACCGACAAGTCCCGGATGAGCCGCTCGGGCGTGCTGTGTGCCTGTCCTCGGACGAGGGCCTGGCGCTGTTCGACGCCGCGCAGGAGGTCGGCGACGCGTTCCTGGTGCCCATGCAGCTGGACCTTGCGCCGCTCACGGGCGCGCCCGTCTCGATGGTGCCGCCGCTGCTGCGCGGCCTGGTGCGCGGCGGTACGACCCGTCGCACCGCCGAGTCGGGTGCCGCGGTCGACGGCGCGTCGTTGGTGGAGCGGCTGGTCCGGCTGGACGCGGCCGAGCGCGATCAGATGCTGCTCGACCTGGTGCGCGGCCAGGTGGCCGTGGTGCTCGGCCATGACTCGCCGGACGCGGTCGAGGCGTCCCGGGCGTTCCGGGACCTCGGCTTCGACTCGCTGACCGGGGTCGAGTTCCGCAACCGCCTCGGCGCCGCCGCCGGGCTGCGGCTGCCCGCCACGCTCGTCTTCGACTACCCGACGCCGACGGCGCTCGCCGCGTACCTGCGCGACGAACTCCTCGGCTCCGAGGCGGCGGCGGCCGTCCCGGCGCAGGCCCGGGCGCGGGCCACGGCACAGGACGCCGACGAGGACGACCCGATCGCCATCGTCGCTATGAGCTGCCGCTTTCCCGGCGACGTCCGCACCCCCGAGGACCTGTGGGAGCTGCTGGCCGAGGGCCGCGACGGCATCTCCCGGCTGCCGGACGACCGGGGCTGGGACATCGAGGCGTTCTACGACCCGGACCCGGACCGGCCCGGCACCTCGTACGCCCGCGAGGGCGGGTTCACGTACGACGCCGCCGACTTCGACCCGGAGTTCTTCGGCATCAACCCGCGCGAGGCCATGGCGATGGACCCGCAGCAGCGGTTGCTGCTGGAGACGTCGTGGGAGTCCTTCGAGCGGGCGGGCATCGATCCGCAGACGCTGCGCGGCAAGGAGGTCGGCGTCTTCGTCGGCCAGATGCACAACGACTATGTGTCGCGGCTGAGCACCGTCCCCGAGGGCGTCGAGGGCTATCTCGGCACCGGCGGCTCCAGCAGCATCGCCTCCGGCCGGGTGTCGTACACCTTCGGCTTCGAGGGCCCGGCCGTCACCGTCGACACGGCGTGCTCGTCGTCGCTGGTGGCGCTGCACCTCGCGGCGCAGGCGCTGCGCAACGGCGAATGCACGCTGGCGCTCGCGGGCGGTGTCACCATCATCACCACGCCCGCGGTGTTCACCGAGTTCAGCCGCCAGCGCGGCCTGGCCACCGACGGCCGCTGCAAGCCGTTCGCGGCGGCGGCCGACGGTACGGCCTGGGGCGAGGGCGTCGGCATGGTGCTCGTGGAGCGGCTGTCGGACGCGCGTCGCAATGGCCACCAGGTGCTGGCCGTGGTGCGGGGCACGGCGGTCAACCAGGACGGTGCGAGCAATGGTCTGACGGCGCCGAACGGCCCGTCCCAGCAGCGCGTCATCCGCCAGGCCCTCGCCAACGCCGGTCTGTCGGCCGCCGAGGTGGACGCGGTGGAGGCGCACGGTACGGGGACCACGCTGGGCGACCCGATCGAGGCGCAGGCGCTGCTGGCCACGTACGGCCGGGAGCGGCCGGAGGGGCAGCCGCTGTGGCTGGGCTCCATCAAGTCCAACTTCGGCCACACGCAGGCGGCCGCGGGTGTCGCGGGCATCATCAAGATGGTGCTGGCGATGCGGCACGGTGTGCTTCCGCAGTCGCTGCACATCGACGAGCCGTCGCCGCACGTGGACTGGGAGGCGGGCGCGGTGTCGCTGCTCGCCGAGGCGCGCGAATGGCCGGAGACGGACCGTCCGCGCCGCGCGGGCATCTCCTCCTTCGGTATGAGCGGCACCAATGCCCACGCCATCATCGAGCAGGCCCCAGAGCCGGAGCCCCGCCCGGAGCCTCGGTTCGAGGGCGACACGGCGGCGCTGCCGTGGGTGCTCTCCGCCAAGTCCCCGGAGGCGCTGCGCGCCCAGGGCGCCCGGCTCCGTAGCCATGTGGCGGACCACCCCGACGTGGCCCTCGCCGACCTCGGCTACTCCCTGGCCACCGGCCGCGCCACCTTCGACCACCGGGCGGCGCTCGTCGCCCGCGACCGGGACGCGCTCCTGGCCGGTCTGGACGCCCTCGCCGAGGGCCGCACCGCGCCCGGGCTGGTGACGGACGCGGTGGCGGACGGCAAGGTGGCGTTCCTGTTCACGGGTCAGGGCAGCCAGCGGCTCGGGATGGGGCGTGAGCTGTACGCGACGTACCCGGTGTTCGCGGAGGCGCTGGACGCCGTATGCGACGCGCTGGACCCGTACCTCGAACAGCCGCTGAAGACGGTCCTGTTCGGGGATGACGCCGCGGTGCTGGACCAGACGGGCTACACCCAGCCCGCGCTGTTCGCCATCGAGGTGGCGCTGTTCCGCCTGGTCGAGGCGTGGGGCGTGAAGCCCGATGTCCTCTCCGGCCACTCCATCGGCGAACTGGCCGCCGCACACGTGGCCGGTGTGCTCTCCCTCGCCGACGCGAGCCGTTTGGTCGCCGCACGCGGCACGCTGATGCAGCGACTGCCCGCCGGTGGCGCGATGATCGCCGTCCAGGCGTCCGAGGACGAGGTGACGCCGCACCTGAACAAGCGGGTGAGCCTCGCGGCCATCAACGGCCCGACCGCGGTCGTGGTCGCCGGTGACGAGGACGCCGCCGTCGAGATCGCGACGGCCTTCGAGGCGCAGGGCCGCAAGTCCAAGCGGCTCACCGTGAGCCACGCGTTCCACTCGCCGCACATGGACGGGATGCTGGACGCGTTCCGCCAGGTCGCGGAGGAGCTGACGTACGAGGCCCCGCGCATCCCGATCGTGTCCAACCTGACCGGTGCCGTGGTGTCGTCCGAGGAGATCACCACCCCGGACTTCTGGGTACGCCACGTCCGCGAGGCAGTCCGCTTCCTCGACGGCGTGCGCACCCTCGAAGCCCAGGGCGTCACCACCTACCTCGAACTGGGCCCCGACGGTGTCCTCACCGCCATGGCGCAGGACTGCGTCACGGACGAGCGCCACGCCTTCGCCGCAGCTCTGCGCGGCGGCCGCCCGGAGCCCGAGACGCTGCTGACCGCCCTCGGCCGGGGCCATGTCCGGGGCGCCGCCGTGGACTTCGAGGCGCTGTACGCCCCGTACGGCGCGCACCGGGTGGAGCTGCCGACGTACGCGTTCCAGCGCCGCCGGTTCTGGCTGGACGCCGGGCCCTCCGGCGGCGATGCCACCGCGATCGGCCTGCACGCGGCGGGCCATCCGCTGCTCGGCGCCGCCGTGGAGCTGCCCGACGCGGACGGTTTCGCCTTCACCGGACGGCTGTCCCTCCAGGCCCAGCCGTGGCTGGCCGACCACGCCGTGATGGGCACGGTGCTGCTGCCCGGCACCGCCTTCGTGGAGCTGGCGCTGCGCGCCGGGGAGCACGCGGGCTGCGACCGGCTGGACGAACTCACCCTGGAAGCACCGCTGATCGTGCCCGAACGGGGTGCCGTCCAGCTCCGCCTGTCGCTCGCGGCCCCCGACGACACCGGCCGTCGCGCCCTGACGATGCACTCCCGCGCCGAGGACGCCCCGGCCGACGAGCCGTGGCTGCGCCACGCGACGGGCACCCTGGCGGCCGACGCGGAGGCGGGTACGTTCGACCTGGCCGCATGGCCCCCCACCGACGCCGACGAGATCGCCGTCGAGGGCCTGTACGAGGGCCTGGCCGCTTCAGGCTTCGCGTACGGCCCGGTCTTCCAGGGCCTCGAAGCGGCCTGGCGGCGCGACGACGAGGTGTTCGCCGAGATCCGGCTCCCGGAGGGAGCCGAGGCCGACGCGAAGACCTTCGGCCTGCACCCGGCGCTGCTGGACGCGGCGCTGCACGCCCTCGGTCTGGCCGCTGCCGAAGAGGGCGGCGGCGAGGGCCGCTTGCCGTTCGCATGGACCGGCGTCTCCCTGCACGCCGTAGGCGCCTCCGCCCTGCGGGTACGCCTGGCGGGCACCACGACGGGCACGGTGTCGCTCCAGCTCGCGGACGTGACGGGCGCCCCGGTGGCGAGCGTGGAGGGCCTGGCCCTGCGCACGGTGTCCCCGGACCAACTGAACACCGCCCGCCCGAGCCCCACGTCGGATGCCCTGTTCAGCCTGACCTGGACCCCGCTCCCGGCATCCGCCCCGGCCCCCACCGGGGGCTGGGCGACCCTGGGCACGAACACCCTGGGCCTGCCCACGTACCCGAACCTGACCGCACTGGCCGAAGCGGTAGCTTCCGGAACACCACTGCCGGACCACGTAGTGGTGTCCCTGGCCAATCAGGCCGGTCCGGGGCTGCACTCCGACGGCGCGGCACCCCACGCCCCGAACGGTGCGGCACCTGAAGGCCCGGGTGCGGCAAATCAAGCCCGTCCGGCGATTGAGGACACGCCCGAAGGGCGTCCGGGCCGTTCCTCGGACGGCGCGGCACTCGAAGGCCCGGGTGCGGCATCTCCAGCCCGTCCGGCGCTTGAGGACCGGGGCCTTGGGGCGGAGCCCCGAGTTTCGGGAAGGGGCGGGGTGGGGGAAAGCCCCTCGCCCGCCACCGCCGCGCATCAGGCCACCACCCAGGCGCTGAGCCTGCTACAGCAGTGGCTGGCCGACGACCGCTTCGCGGACTCCCGCCTGGTCGTCCTCACCTCCGCCACCAACCTGGCGCACGCCGCCGTCCGCGGCCTGGTCCGCTCCGCGCAGGCGGAGAACCCGGACCGCCTGGTCCTGGTCGACACCGACGCCGAGGACACCTCGCTGAAGACGCTGGCGACGGCCGTCGCAACCGGCGAACCCCAGGTGGCCGTCCGCAACGGCGAGATCCTGGCCCCCCGCCTGGCCCGCACCGCAACAACGGCGGAAGCCAATGCGTGGAACCCGGACGGCACGGTCCTGCTGACCGGCGCGTCCGGCACCCTGGGCGCCCTGTTCGCCCGTCACCTGGTGGCGGAGCGCGGCGTACGCCATCTCCTCCTGGTCAGCCGCCGAGGCGACCAGGCCCCCGGCGCAGCCGACCTGACCACGGAACTGACCGACCTGGGCGCCACCGTCCACTGGTCGGCCTGCGACGTGGCAGACCGCACCGCCCTGGCCGAAACCCTGGCGACAGTCCCTACCGCCCGCCCCCTCACGGCCGTGGTCCACACGGCAGGCGTGCTGGACGATGGCGTGATCGGATCGCTCACCCCGGACCGGCTGTCTACCGTCCTGCGCCCGAAGGCGGACGCGGCCTGGAACCTCCACGACCTCACCCAGCACGCTGATCTGAAGGCGTTCATCGTCTTCTCCTCCGCCGCCGGAGTCTTCGGCGGTGCCGGACAGGGCAACTACGCGGCGGCGAACGCCTTCCTCGACGCCCTCGCCCAGCACCGCGCAGCCAACGGCCTCCCCGCCACCTCCCTCGCCTGGGGCCTGTGGGCGGTCGCCGGAGGCATGGGCGGTGAGCTGGACGAGACGGAGATCGCCCGTATCCGCCGCGGCGGCATCGGCGTCCTCACGGCCGACACCGGCCTGGAGCTGTTCGACGCCGCGACGAACACCACCAGCGCAAGCGAACCGCTCCTCGTCCCGATGCCCCTCGACATGGCGGCCCTCCGCGCCCAGGCGGGCGTAGGCATGCTGCCGCCGCTCTTCCGCGGCCTGGTGCGGGCGGCCCCCGCCCGCCGGGCAGCGGAGTCGGCGGCCACCGCAGGAGCCGGTGGGGCCGACGAGCTGCGGGCCCGCCTCGCCGGGCTGTCCGAGCCGGAGCGGGACGAGGCGGTGCTGGAGCTGGTCTGCACCCAGGTGGCAGCCGTGCTCGGCTACCCGGGCCCGGAGACGGTCGACCCGGCCCGCTCGTTCAGCGAGGTCGGCTTCGACTCGCTCACCGCCGTGGAGCTGCGCAACCGTCTGAACGCGACCACCGGAGTCCGGCTCCCGGCGACGCTGGTCTTCGACTACCCCACACCGAACGCACTGGTCCAGTACCTGCGGGGCGAGATCCTCCCCGACGACGCGACGGGGGTCACCTCGCTGCTCGCCGAACTCGACGGGCTCGAAAAGTCCCTGGCCGGGGCCGCCGAGGCCGCCCCGGACGACGAGGACCGGGGCAGGATCACCGCGCGCCTCCAGGCACTGCTCGCGCAATGGAATGACGACCGAGGACCGGAAGACGGCGCCGGTGTCGCCGACGAGATCGAGTCCGCCACGGACGACGACCTCTTCGACTTCATCGGCAAGGAATTCGGGATCTCCTGAAGTGACCGCGGCCGACGCGAAGTGACCCGACCTTCCGGATTCCTCGAGAGGGAACGCACGTATGAATGAGGAAAAGCTCCGTTACTTTCTCAAGCGGGTCACCGCCGACCTGCACGAGACCCGACGCCGCCTCCAGGAGGTGGAGTCGGAGGACCAGGAGCCCATCGCGATCGTCGGGATGAGCTGCCGCTACCCGGGCGGCGTCGAGTCGCCCGAGGATCTGTGGCGGCTGGTGTCCGGGGGCGGGGACGGCATTTCCGAGTTCCCCACGGACCGCGGCTGGGACATGGGGCGGCTCTTCGACGACGACCCGGACGGCGCGGGCACGAGCTATGTCCGGGAGGGCGGTTTCCTCCACGACGCCAACTACTTCGACCCGGCGTTCTTCGGCATCAGCCCGCGCGAGGCCCTCGCGATGGACCCGCAGCAGCGGCTGCTGCTGGAGACCACCTGGGAGGCGTTCGAGCGCGCGGGCATCGACGCCACCTCCGTACGCGGCACCCGCACGGGCGTCTTCGCGGGCGTCATGTACCACGACTACGCCTCGCGGCTGCGCGCCGTGCCGCCCGGTGTCGAGGGCTATCTCGGCACCGGCGGCTCCAGCAGCATCGCCTCGGGCCGGGTGGCGTACACCTTCGGCCTGGAGGGCCCGGCGCTCACCGTCGACACGGCGTGCTCGTCGTCGCTGGTGACCCTGCACCTGGCCATGCAGGCGCTGCGCAACGGCGAATGCTCTCTCGCACTCGCGGGCGGCGTCACCGTGATGTCGACGCCCGGCACCTTCACCGAGTTCAGCCGCCAGCGCGGACTGTCCTTCGACGGCCGCTGCAAGTCGTTCGCGTCGGCTGCCGACGGCACCGGATGGTCCGAGGGCGCGGGCATGCTGCTCGTGGAGAAGCTGTCGGACGCCCGGAAGAACGGTCACCGGGTGCTGGCCGTCGTACGCGGCTCCGCCATCAACCAGGACGGCGCGTCCAACGGCCTCACCGCGCCCAACGGCCCGTCCCAGCAGCGCGTCATCCGCCAGGCGCTGGCCAGCGCCCGGCTGACGGCCGACCAGATCGACGTGGTCGAGGCACACGGCACCGGTACGACGCTGGGCGACCCCATCGAGGCGCAGGCGCTGCTCGCCACGTACGGCAAGGAGAAGCCCGCCGAACGGCCACTGCTGCTCGGCTCCATCAAGTCCAACGTCGGCCACACCCAGGCCGCCGCCGGTGTCGCCGGGATCATCAAGATGGTCAAGGCCATCGAGCACGGCTACGTGCCCAAGACCCTGCACGTGGACGAGCCGTCGCCGCACATCGACTGGTCGGCCGGGGCCGTCTCGCTGCTCACCGAGGGCCGCCCGTGGCCGGAGACCGGCCGCCCGCGCCGCGCCGCCGTGTCGTCGTTCGGCATCAGCGGCACCAACGCCCACCTGATCATCGAGCAGCCCCCGGCACCGGACGAGGCCACCGACGAGGACACCGAACCGGTTGCCACCGCGACCCCGCACGACCTCCCCCTCCTCCCATGGCTGCTGTCCGGCAAGGGCGAGGACGCGCTGCGCGCCCAGGCCGCCCGGCTGCACACGTACGTCACCGAACGCCCCGACCTGGACCCGCTGTCCGTCGGCTACGCCCTCGCCACCACCCGCGCCGCCCTCCAGGACCGCGCGGCCGTGGTCGCCGGGGACCGCGAGACGTTCCTCGACCGGCTCGCCGCGCTCGCGGCGGGCGACCCCGCCGCCGGGCTGGTGCAGGGCGCGGAGACCCGGGGCAAGCTGGCGTTCCTCTTCACCGGTCAGGGCAGCCAGCGGCTCGGCATGGGCCGCGAGCTGTACGCGACGTACCCGGCCTTCGCCGAGGCGTTCGACGCCGTATGCGCCGCGCTCGACCCGCGCCTCGAACGTCCCCTGAAGGACGTCCTCTTCGGGGACGACGCCACGGCCCTGGACCGCACCGGCTTCACCCAGCCCGCGCTGTTCGCCATCGAGGTGGCCCTGTTCCGTCTGGTCGAATCGTGGGGCCTGAAGCCGGACTTCGTCTCCGGCCACTCCATCGGCGAGATCGCCGCCGCACACGTCGCGGGCGTGCTGTCGCTCGCCGACGCCGCGCTGCTGGTGGCCGCGCGCGGCCGACTGATGCAGCGGCTTCCGGGCGGCGGCGCGATGATCGCCATCCAGGCGTCCGAGAACGAGGTGGCGCCGCTGCTCACCGAGCGCGTGAGCATAGCCGCCCTCAACGGCCCGACGTCGGTGGTCATCGCGGGCGACGAGGACGCGGCCGTCACGATCGCGGCATCCTTCGAGGCCCAGGGCCGCAAGACCAAGCGCCTCACCGTCAGCCACGCCTTCCACTCGCCGCTGATGGACCCGATGCTGGAGGCGTTCCGCAAGGTCGCCGAGAGCCTGACGTACGAGACCCCGAAGATCCCGGTGGTCTCCCACCTCACCGGCGGCATCGCCCCCGCCGCGGAGATCGCCACCGCCGACTTCTGGGTGCGCCACGTCCGCGAGGCGGTCCGCTTCCTCGACGGCATCCGCGCCCTGGAGGCCCAGGGCGTCACCACGTACCTCGAACTCGGCCCGGACGGTGTGCTCACCGCCATGGCGCAGGAGTGCGTCACCGGTGACGATGCGGCGTTCATCCCCGCGCTGCGCTCCGGCCGCCCCGAGGCCGAGACCCTGACCACGGCCCTGGCCACCCTCCACACCCGGGGCACCGCCCCCGACTGGGAGGCGTACTACGCGGGCACGGGTGCCGAGCGCGTCGAGCTGCCCACGTACGCCTTCCAGCGCGAGCACTACTGGCTGGACGCGGGCACCGCCTACGGCGACGTCTCCTCGGTCGGCCTCGGCACCGCCGACCACCCGCTGCTCGGCACGGCCGTCTCGCTGGCCGACGCGGAGGGCTTCCTGTTCACCGGGCGGCTCGCGCTGGACACCCACCCGTGGCTGGCCGACCACGCCGTGATGGGCACGGTGCTGCTGCCCGGCACCGCGTTCGTCGAGCTGGCCGTACGCGCCGGTGAGCAGGCCGGATGCGACCTGGTGGAAGAACTCACCCTGGAAGCCCCGCTGATCCTGCCCGAGCAGGGCGGGGTCCGGCTCCAGATCGCCGTGGGCGCCCAGGACGACACCGGCCGCCGCACCCTCGCCCTCCACTCCCGCCCCGACGCGGCCACCGACGACGAGCCGTGGGTACGCCACGCCACGGGCCTGCTCGCCCACAGCGCCCCGACGGCGCCGTTCGACCTGGCCGCCTGGCCGCCCGCGGGCGCCGAGCAGATCGCCGTCGACGGCCTGTACGAGACCCTGTCCGAGGCGGGCTTCGCCTACGGCCCGGCCTTCCAGGGCCTGCGCGCCGCCTGGCGCGCCGACGGCGAGGTCTACGCCGAGGTCGCGCTCCCCGAGGGCACCGAACCGGCCGCCGCGCTCTTCGGCGTACACCCGGCGCTGCTGGACGCCGTGCTGCACACCATCGGCCTCAGCGACCTGACCGAAAACCCGGGCCAGGGCGGCCTGCCGTTCTCCTGGTCCGGCGTCCGCGTCCACTCGGTGGGCGCGGACACCGTACGGGTCCGCCTGTCGTCGGCCGGAAACGGCACGGTGTCGCTCCAACTGGCGGACGTAACGGGCGCCCCGGTGGCCTCGGTGGACCGCCTGGCCCTGCGCACGGTGTCCCCGGACCAGCTGAACACCCGCCCCGGCTCCGCGCCGGACGCCCTGTTCCGAGTGGACTGGACCCAGATCCCGGCCCCTGCCGAGCCGGTGTCCATGGCCCGTTGGGCGGTCGTGGGCTCCGAGGTTCCTGGCCTCGGAGCGGCTGGCGGTGAGGTCGCGGCGTACGCGGATCTGGGCGCGCTCGCCGAGGCCGTGGCTTCCGGGACGGCGCTGCCGGAGCACGTCGTGGTTTCCCTTACCTCGGACGGCGCGGCACCCCATGCCCCGAACAATGCGGCACCTGAAGGCCCGGGTGCGGCAAATCAAGCCCGTCCGGCGCTTGAGGACACGCCCGAAGGGCGTCCTGGCCGGTCCACGGACGGCGCGGCACTCCACACCCCGAACGGTGCGGCACCTGAAGGCCCGGGTGCGGCATCTCCAGCCCGTCCGGCGCTTGAGGACCGGGGTCTTGGGGCGGAGCCCCGAGTTTCGGGAAGGGGCGGGGTGGGGGAAAGCCCCTCGCCCGCCACCGCGGCGCATCAGGCCACCACCCAGGTGCTGGGGCTGCTACAGCAGTGGCTGGCCGACAACCGCTTCGCGGACTCCCGCCTCGTCATCCTCACCTCCGCCGCCGACCTGGCCCACGCCGCCGTCCACGGCCTCGTCCGCTCCGCCCAGTCGGAGAACCCGGACCGCATCGTGCTCGTGGACATCGACAGCCACGCGGATTCCCTCGCCGCGCTCCCCACGGCACTGGCATCCGGCGAGCAGGAAGTCGCCGTACGCGAAGGCACGCTCAAGGCCCCCCGCCTGGCCCGCGCCACAACAACGGCGGAAGCCAACGCGTGGGACCCGGATGGCACGGTCCTGCTGACCGGCGCGTCCGGCACCCTGGGCGCCCTGTTCGCCCGTCACCTGGTGGCTGAGCGCGGCGTACGCCATCTCCTCCTGGTCAGCCGCCGAGGCGACCAGGCCCCCGGCGCAGCCGACCTGACCACGGAACTGACCGACCTGGGCGCCACCGTCCACTGGTCGGCCTGCGACGTGGCAGACCGCACCGCCCTGGCCGAAACCCTGGCAACAATCCCTACCGCCCACCCCCTCACGGCCGTGGTCCACACGGCAGGCGTGCTGGACGATGGCGTGATCGGATCGCTCACCCCGGACCGGCTGTCCACCGTCCTGCGCCCGAAGGCGGACGCGGCCTGGAACCTCCACCACCTCACCCAGACCGCGGACCTGAAGGCGTTCATCGTCTTCTCCTCCGCCGCCGGAGTCTTCGGCGGTGCCGGACAGGGCAACTACGCGGCGGCGAACGCCTTCCTCGACGCCCTCGCCCAGCACCGCGCAGCCAACGGCCTGCCCGCCACCTCCCTCGCCTGGGGCCTGTGGGCCGAGCCCGGCGGCATGGCCGGAGACCTGGACGAGGCGGAACTCGCCCGCCTCCAGCGCGGCGGTATCGCCGCCATCACCGCAGCCCAAGGCCGCGAACTCTTCGACGCCGCGACGAACACCACGAGCGAGGCACTCCTCGTCCCGATGCCGCTCGACATGGCGGCTCTCCGCGCCCAGGCGGGCGTCGGCATGCTGCCGCCCCTGTTCCGCGGCCTGGTACGAGCCCCCGCCCGCCGCGCCGCCCCATCAGCCGCCACCGCGCAGTCCGGCGCACTCGCACAGCAGCTCGCCGGAAAAGCCGACACCGAGGCCGAGGCGATCGTCCTCGCGCTGGTCCGTACGCAGGTGGCGGCCGTACTCGGCTACGCCGGACCCGAAGCGGTGGAACCGCAGCGCGCGTTCAGCGAGGTCGGCTTCGACTCGCTCACCGCGGTCGAGCTGCGCAACCGCCTCACCGCCGTCACAGGCGTAAGGCTCCCGGCCACGCTGATCTTCGACTACCCGACCCCCGCCGCCCTCGCCACGTACCTCCGCGCCGAAGCGCAGGGCAGCAGCGAGGCCGACACAGCAACAACCACCCCCACCACCACCCCCCACGACGACGACCCCATCGCCATCGTCGCGATGAGCTGCCGCTTCCCCGGCGGGGTGACCTCGCCCGACGACCTGTGGAAGCTGGTCACCGAAGGCACGGACGCCATCACCGACATGCCCACCGACCGGGGCTGGGACATCGAGGCGCTGTACGACGACGACCCCGACCAGCAGGGCACCAGCTACGCCCGCAACGGCGGCTTCCTCCACGACGCCCACCACTTCGACCCGGTGTTCTTCGGGATTTCGCCGCGCGAGGCCCTCGCCATGGACCCGCAGCAGCGGCTGCTGCTGGAGACCACCTGGGAGGCGTTCGAACGCGCGGGCATCGACCCGGCGACCGTGCGTGGCAGCCGGACCGGCGTCTACACCGGCGTGATGTACAACGACTACGGCACGCTGCTGCACCGCGCGCCCGACGGCCTCGAGGGCTATATGGGCACCGCCAGCTCCGGCAGCGTCGCCTCGGGCCGGGTTTCCTACACCTTCGGCCTCGAAGGCCCGGCCGTCACCGTCGACACGGCCTGCTCGTCGTCGCTGGTGACCCTGCACATGGCGGTACAGGCGCTGCGCAGCGGCGAATGCTCGCTGGCGCTCGCGGGCGGTGTGACCGTCATGGCGACCCCCGGCACCTTCGTGGCGTTCAGCAAGCAGCGCGGCCTCGCGACCGACGGCCGCTGCAAGCCGTTCGCGGATGCCGCCGACGGCACGGCCTGGGGCGAGGGCGTCGGCATGCTGCTCGTGGAGCGGCTGTCGGACGCCCGTAAGAACGGCCATCCGGTCCTCGCGGTTGTACGCGGCTCCGCCATCAACCAGGACGGCGCGTCCAACGGCCTCACCGCGCCCAACGGCCCGTCCCAGCAGCGCGTCATCCGCCAGGCCCTGGCCGGGGCCCGGCTGTCGGCCGCCGAGGTCGACGTGGTCGAGGCGCACGGCACCGGTACGACGCTGGGCGACCCGATCGAGGCGCAGGCGCTGCTCGCCACGTACGGCCAGGAGCACACCGAGGACGAGCCGCTGTGGCTGGGCTCGGTGAAGTCCAACTTCGGCCACACGCAGGCCGCCGCAGGCGTGGCGGGCATCATCAAGATGGTCAAGGCCATCGAGCACGGTGTCCTGCCGAAGACCCTGCACGTGGACGAGCCGTCCGCGCACGTGGACTGGACGGCGGGCGCGGTGTCGCTGCTGACCGACCAGCAGACATGGCCGGACACCGGCCGCCCGCGCCGCGCCGCCATCTCCTCGTTCGGCATCAGCGGCACCAACGCGCACACCATCATCGAGCAGGCGCCCACCGAGGACCCGTCGAAGCCCGCGACAACACAGCGGCCGGGCCCGGTGCCGTGGGTGGTGTCGGCGAAGAGCGAGACGGCGCTGCGCGCCCAGGCCGAGCGGCTGCTGACCCTCCTCACCACCGACGACGGGCCACGCCCCGCCGACATCGGCTACTCCTTGGCCACCACCCGCGCACCCCTGGACCAGCGCGCCGTGCTGGTCGGCACGGACCGCGACGACTTCACCGCCACTCTCACCGCGCTGGCCCGGGGCGAGGCGGCTCCCCACCTCATCCAGGGCACCGGGACGGCAGACAAGACGGCGTTCGTGTTCCCGGGGCAGGGCTCGCAGTGGGCGGGCATGGCGGTGGGGTTGATGGACGCCTCGCCGGTGTTCGCCGCCCGCATCCACGAATGCGCCGCCGCACTCGCCGAGTTCACCGGCTGGTCGCTCGTGGAGGTGCTGCGAGGTGCGGAGGACGCGCCGTCGCTGGAGCGCGTCGATGTGGTCCAGCCGGTGCTGTTCTCGGTGATGGTGTCTCTCGCCGAGCTGTGGCGTTCGCTGGGCGTGCGGCCGTCCGCCGTGGTCGGCCACTCGCAGGGCGAGATCGCCGCCGCGTGCGTGGCCGGGATTCTGACCCTCCAGGACGCCGCGCGCGTGGTGGCACTGCGCAGCCAGGCGATCGGCCGGGTGCTGGCGGGCAAGGGCGGCATGGTGTCCGTGGCGCTGCCGGTGTCGGACGTACGGGAGCGGATCGCGGCGTGGGGTGAGAAGCGCATCTCGGTGGCGGCCGTCAACGGCCCGTCGGCCGTGGTGGTCTCCGGAGAGCCGACCGCGCTGGACGAACTGCTGGCCTCCTGCGAGGCGGACGAGGTCCGGGCCCGCCGCGTCCCGGTGGACTACGCCTCCCACTCCGCCCAGGTCGAGCTGCTGCGCGACGAACTCCTCACACTCCTCGCCCCGGTGCGGCCACAGCCCACCCAGGTGCCGTTCCTCTCCACCGTGACGGGGGAGTGGGTCCAGGGCCCGGAGCTGGACGCCGAGTACTGGTTCACCAACCTCCGTCGCACCGTCGAACTCGAAGACGCCATCCGACGCCTCCTCGACGAGGGCTTCGGGGCCTTCATCGAGTCCAGCGCCCACCCGGTGCTGGCGATGGGCGTCCAGGACACCGCCGAGGACGCGGGCCGCACCGCGGCCGCCATCGGCTCGCTGCGCCGCGACGAAGGCGGTCTCGACCGCTTCTGGGCATCCCTCGGCGAGGCATGGACCCGCGGTGTCCAGGTCGACTGGGACGCGGTGTACGAGGGCACCGGCGCGACCCGCGTCGCGCTGCCCACGTACGCCTTCCAGCACGAGCGCTACTGGATCGAGGTGCCCCTCTCGGTGGGCGACGTCGCCTCCGCGGGGCTCGGCGCCGCCGGGCATCCGCTGCTGGGCGCGGCCGTCGAACTTCCGGACTCGGACGGCTTCCTGCTCACCGGACGGCTCTCCCTCCAGACCCACCCCTGGCTCGCCGACCATGCCGTGTCCGGCACGGTGCTGCTGCCGGGGACGGCCTTCGTGGAGCTGGCGATCCGGGCCGGTGACCAGGTCGGCTGTGGTGCGCTGGAGGAACTGACCCTTGAGGCGCCGCTGATCCTGCCCGAGCGCGGCGGGGTCCAGCTGCGGCTGACCGTCGGCGCTCCCGACGCGGAGGGCCGCCGGACGCTGGAGGTCTACTCCCGCCCGGAGCCGGCCGCCGACCAGGGCGACGCCTCGGAGCCCTGGATCCGCAACGCGAGCGGTGTGCTGGCGGCCGAAAGGCCGGGCGAGACCGAGGGCCTGTCCGTCTGGCCGCCCGCCGATGCCGTGGCGCTCGACGTGGACGACCTGTACGAGCGGTTCGCGGCGGGCGGCTTCGGCTACGGCCCGGCGTTCCAGGGGCTGACGGCCGCCTGGCGGCGCGGCGAGGAGGTCTTCGCCGAACTCCGCCTGCCGGGCAAGCAGCACGCGGACGCCGCGCTGTTCGGGCTCCACCCGGCGCTGCTGGACTCCGCGCTGCACGGCGTGGCGCTCGGCGACTTCCTGGGCGCCGAGGCCGCGGGCGTACGGCTGCCGTTCTCCTGGAGCGGTGTCACCCTCCACGCGGCGGGCGCCACGGCGCTGCGCGTACGGATCGCACCGGCCGGGTCGGACGCGGTGGCCCTGACCGTCGCGGACGAGAACGGCGGCGCGGTCGCGTCGGTGGACTCCCTGGTGCTGCGGCACATCGCGCCGGAGCAGCTGCGGGCGGCCCAGGTGACGTACCACGACTCGCTGTTCCGGCTGGAGTGGGCGCCGGTGCCGGCCCCCTCGGCGGCTCCCGCGGCCGTCCGCTGGGCCCTGGTCGGCCAGGGCGCCGTGGCCAACGGCACGGACTCCTTCGGGCTGGTCACCGCGCTGGAGGCCGCCGGTGCCGAATGCGCCGTCTTCCCCGATCTGGCCGAGCTGGCGGCCGTGGTGGCCTCCGGCAGCCCCCGGCCGGATGTCGTCCTCCTCCCGCTGACCGGCCCCGCCGGGGCCGGCGGGGCCCATCTGGCGGAGGGCGCCCGGCTGGCCACGCACGCCGCGCTGGAGAGCGCGCAGTCGTGGCTCGCGGAGGAGGCTTTCGCCGGGGCGCGGCTGGCGTTCGTCACCCGGCGGGCGGTCGCCACGTCCCCGGACGCCGAGGTGCCCGACCTGCTGCACGCGCCCGTATGGGGGCTGATCCGCACCGCCCAGACCGAGAACCCGGACCGGTTCCTGCTGCTCGACCTGGACCATGAGGAGACCACCGCCGACGCGCTCATGGCGGCCGTGGCCGGGGGCGAGCCGCAGCTCGCCGTCCGCGAGGGCGCGCTGCACGCGCCCCGCCTGGCCAAGGTCGCCACCGGCCCGGCGCCGGAGGAGACGGCGCTGCCGGAGTTCGACCCGGACGGCACGGTCCTGATCACCGGCGCCACCGGTGTCCTCGGCGGGCAGCTCGCCCGCCATCTGGTGGCCGAGCGCGGCGTACGGCATCTGCTGCTCAACAGCCGTCGCGGGCAGCGGGCCCCAGGGCTGCCGGAGCTGGTGGACGAACTGACCGTGCTGGGCGCGCAGGTGTGCGTCGCGGCGTGCGATGTGGCCGACCGCGAGGCGCTGTCGCAGCTGCTGGCCGAGGTGGACCCGGCGCATCCGCTGACCGCCGTCGTGCACACCGCCGGTGTGCTGGACGACGGGCTGCTGTCCGTGCTCACCCCGGACCGGATCGACACGGTGTCCCGGCCGAAGATGGACGCGGCGCTCCATCTGCACGAGCTGACCCGCGATCTCGGCCTCGGGGCGTTCGTGCTGTTCTCCTCCGCCGCCGGTACCTTCGGCGCGCCGGGGCAGGCCAACTACGCCGCCGCCAACGCCTTCCTGGACGCCCTCGCCGCGCACCGCCGCGCCACCGGGCGGCCCGCGCTCTCGCTCGCCTGGGGCCTGTGGGAGCAGCGCAGCGCGATGACCGGCGACATGGCGGACGCGGATGTGCGGCGCATGGCCCGCTCCGGGATGGCGCCGCTGTCCTCGCGGGACGGCCTGGAGCTGTTCGACACGGCGTGCGCGGTCGGCGGTGAGGCGGTGCTCGTACCGCTCCACCTGGAACTCGCGCCGCTGCGCGAGCAGGCCGCCGAAGGCGCGCTGCCCGCCGTGTTCCGTGGACTGGTCCGGGCCCCGGCCCGGCGGCGTACGGCCTCCGGCGCACCGGCCGACGCCGGTGGTCCGTCGCTGGCGCGGCGGCTGGCCGGGCTGGACGCGGCGGAGCGGGAGAACGTCCTGCTGGAGGTGGTCCGTACGCAGGCCGCCGCCGTCCTCGGCTTCGCGGACGCGGACGCCGTGGGCGCCACCCGTGGCTTCCTGGAGCTGGGCTTCGACTCGCTCACCGCGGTCGAGCTGCGCAACCGGATCAACGCTGCCAGCGGGCTGCGGCTGCCGCCGACGCTGCTGTTCGACCACCCGACGCCCGCGCAGGTCGCCGGGCAGCTGTTGGAGGCGCTGGCGCCCGAGGTGGCTGCCGAGGGCGGCACCCCGGGCGAGCCCGTGGCGAGCGCCGAGCCGTCGGACGTGTTCGGCGCGATGATGCGGGAGGCCGGACAGCTGGGCAGGCAGGAGGAGTTCACCCGGCTGCTGATGGACGTCTCCCGGTTCCGGCCCTCGTTCGGCAGTGCCGCGGAGCTGCGCAAGGCGCCCGCGCTGGTGCGGCTGTCGCGCGGTGAGACACGGCCCGCCGTGGTGTGCTTCTCCTCGATCCTGTCGATCGGCGGCCCGCACCAGTACGCGCGGTTCGCCGCCGGTTTCCGCGGTGAGCAGGACGTCTGGGCGCTGGGCAACCCCGGTTTCGTCGCCGGGGAGCAGCTTCCGGCGCACCCGGAGGCGGTCATCGAGGCGCAGGCCGAGGCGGTGCTGCGGGGGACCGACGGGGCTCCGTTCGTACTGCTGGGGCACTCCTCGGGCGGTGTGCTGGCACACGAGGTGGCCGCGCGGCTGGAGAGCGGCGGGATCTTCCCGGAGGCGGTCGTCCTGCTGGACATCTACTCGCACGACCGGGACGCGGCCGTGGGCCTCCAGCCGGGGCTGAGCGCCGGGGTGGACGAGCGGAGCGCGAGCCATGTGCCGGTGGACGACACCCGGCTGCTGGCCATGGGCGCGTACTTCCGGCTGTTCGGCGAGTGGCGGCCGACCGAGGTCAAGACGCCGACGCTGCTGGTCCGGGCCGGGGAGCGGCTCTTCGACTGGTCCCGCGGCGGCGACTGGCGGTCGTACTGGGAGCTGCCGCACACCGCGGTCGACGTGCCGGGCAACCACTTCACGATGATGGAGGAGCACGCCGGTACGACGGCGCGGGCCGTCCGGGACTGGCTGTCCGGCTGACGGGCGCGTACGACAACGGGCCGGGTCTTCTCCTGAAGGGGTAGCGGACCCGGCCCGTGAAGACTCTCGTGGTGTCAGCGCTTGCGGGGCGGGCGCTGCCGCTTGCCCGGGCCCACCGTCACGACCTCGAAGTTGGACTTGGTGCGGTCCAGCCGGTGGAAGAGGTTGTCCGGGCCGGTGATGTACATCGTGGACACCCCGGCGGCCTTCAGCGCGTCCACCACCTTGGGCCAGTGGATCGGCAGGTCGAAGGTGTCCAGCAGCATCGTGCGCAGGGCGTCGGCCGTCGTCACGAGCGAACCGTCCTGGTCGGTGACCACGGGCAGCTTCGGGTCGAGGATCTCGTACCGGGGCAGGATCTCCTCCGCGGCCCGGCGCCGCAGCTCCGCGAACGCGGGCGCGTGCACCGCCGGGACCATGGTGTACATGGAGTACCCGCCGGCCTTGCTGATGCTCTGCTTGAAGCCGTCCAGCTCCTTCTCGCGCAGCGACACCATGAAGAAGCCGTCGTCGAGGTAGCCGGAATAGTCGAACCACTCGCCGCGCCCGCCGAGTTCGTCGAGGATCTCGGTCAGCTTCTCCTGCGGGGTGCGGACGAAGGTGTGGGTGACCGCGTCCTGGTACTCCTCCTCGAAGTACGCGTGCTCACAGCGCGCCAGCTCCGCGGTGAGCCGCACCACCTCGGGGAACGGCAGCGAACCGACGTACGCGGCGGCCGCCTTCTGCCCGAAGCTGGGGCCCACGCACAGGTCAGGGACGAGCCCGTGCTCCTCCTCGGCCCGGTCCGCCGATGCCATCGAGTTGACCAGGAAGGCTATCTGGGTCGCCTCGGAGTAGTCGTCCTCCGAGTCGCGGAGCTGGTCGAAGACCGAGTAGCCGAGGGCCTCGTCGGCCTCCGCCAGCCGCTTCCGGGCGAACGGGTCGAGGGTGAGGAACCTGCCCACCTCGGCGAAGCTGGAGGGTCCCATGCCCGGGAAGACGATGGCCTTCTTGGCCTGCTCGGATGGCTCGGGTGCCGTCATGGTGTGTGGTGCCTTCGTTCTCGGTACGGTCGGCGCTCAGTCCTGCGCCCGCTTGTTGAAGCCGCGGATGCCGATGAACCCGTAGATCAGGATGGCCGCCCCGATGGCGGAGAAGCAGATCCACAGCGGGATCGACTCCGGTGTCTTGGGCCCGGGGGTCAGCAGCAGCCCGCGCATCGCCTCGGTGATGTAGGTCAGCGGGTTGAACGTGCACAGGATCTGGAACCAGCGGACGCCGTCCAGGCTCCGCCACGGGAACTGCGTGGCCCCGGTGAACATGATCGGGGTCAGCGTCATGGCGAAGACGATGGAGATGTGACGCGCGGGCGCCAGGGTGCCCAGGGTGAGGCCGACGCAGCCGCCGACCAGCCCGCCGAGGCTGAGGATGCCCAGCGTCTCCGGCATCTTGGACATCGGCCAGGAGACGTCGTCCAGCAGCGCCAGACCGATCGGAATCATGACCAGGGAGCCGATCAGACCGCGCATCGCGCCGAAGACTGCCTTCTCCACCGCGACCAGGGAGACCGGGATGGGCGCGAGCAGCCGGTCCTCGATCTCCTTGGTCCAGGAGAAGTCGATGGCCAGCGGCAGCGCGGTGTTCTGAAGGGCGACCAGGAAGCTGTTGAGCGCCACCACACCGGGCAGCAGCACCTGCTGGAACCCGGGCTGGGTGAAGCCGATCTCGCCGAGCACCTTGCCGAAGACGAACAGCATGAAGAACGGCTCGACGATGACCTGACCCAGGAACGGACCCATCTCGCGGCCGGTGACGAAGATGTCCCGCCACAGGATGAAGAAGAACGTCCGCCACCGGTTGGCGCGGCGCCGGTGACGCCCGCCCGACCCCTTCGCGGACCGTGCGGGAACGATCTCCGTGGACGGTCCGTCGGCCGGTTCGTGGACGGCGACGGCGGTCGCGGCGGCGCCCGCGGGAGCCGGGGCGGCGGCGGGCTCGCGTACGGCGACGGCCCCGCCCGGAGCGGGGGCCGCGGCCCGGGCGGGGGCCGGTGCGTGCGAAGCGGCGGCGGGGCCGGTGGGACCCGCGGTGGCCTGCGGGACCGGTGGCACCCGGGAGACCCGCGGGCCGCCCGCCCCGCTCGCCCCGCTTGCCGGACGCCTGGGTGCCCGGCTTGGGCGGCGTCACGGCCAGGGTCAGGGTGTCACCGATGTCGCTCTTCCCGTCCCCGCTCTTGGAGGAGTCGGAGACCACCGTGCCGCCGATCACCGTGCCCGCACCGGGGCGGCGGTCGGCGGCACGCGGCTGCTCGCCGTCCTGGCGGCCGGTGGACGGGTCTCCCGCGGCCTTGCCGCCGGAGTTCGCCTCTCCGTCGGGCGTGGGTCGTGTGGAGGTGGTCATCGCAGCTCTTTCCCTGTCAGCTCGACGAAGACGTCTTCCAGGCTGGCCTGGTTGACGCTCAGGTCCTTGATCTCGCAGCCGGCGTCGGTCAGGGCCTTGAGGCCGGCGGGAAGGAGTACCGAGGACGGGGCATCGCTGTAGATCTTCAGCCGGGCGCTGCCGTCGCTGTCGTCCGCGGCCCCACCGTCGAGGATGGTTTCGACGAGGTCCTTGTCGTCCTGCTGGAGCACCTCGACCCGCTCGACCACACCGAGGTTGCGCACCGCGGCCAGCACCCCGTCCAGCCCGCCGAACGGCGGCTGCACGGTGACGGACAGCGCGGTGTTGTTGAGCCTGCTCGTCAGGTTCTCCGGGGTGTCCAGGGCGAGCAGCCTGCCGTGGTCGACGATGCCGATCCGGTCACAGAGCTTGGCCGCCTCGTCCATGTCATGCGTGGTGATGACCACGGTGACGCCGCGCAGCTTGAGTTCGGCGATCCGGTCGCGCACGAACACCTGCGACTGCGGGTCGAGGCCGGTGGCCGGCTCGTCCAGGAACAGCACCCGGGGGCGGTGCATCAGCGCCCGCGCGATCATCACGCGCTGGGCCTGGCCGCCGGAAACCTGGTCGGCCCGGGCCTTGGCGTGGTCGGCCAGGCCCACCCACTCCAGGCACTCGTCCGCGAGCCGGTTCCGCTCGCCGCGGGACAGGCCGTGGTAACCGGCGTGGAAGGTGAGGTTCTGACGAATGGTCAGGGACCGGTCGAGGTTGTTGCGCTGCGGGACGATGGCGAAGGACTGCCGCGCCACCGCGGGCTTCGCCACCACGTCGACGCCCTGTACGAACGCACGTCCGCCACTGGGTGCGACCCGGGTGGTCAGGATCCCGATCGTGGTGGTCTTGCCCGCCCCGTTGGGGCCGAGGAATCCGAAGACCTCGCCATGGTTGACGGTGAAGCTGAGATCGTCCACCGCCGGGGCGGGACGGCCTGGGTACTGCTTGACCAAGCCGTCGACAACGACGGCGAAATCAATAGGACGTGTTGTGTTCATCGCTGTCGTCGCACCGATTTAATTGGCTTATGGAGAACATGCTTTCGCCATGTCTAACACGGCTGCTTGACTCCAGGTCAGAGACCGCCCGTACGGTAGGGGGTAGGGGGAGAAGTCAGGGGACATTAGGGGGTCCCCAGTTGTGCCCCGCGCCACCTATGGATGCCGTGGTACCCCGCATATAACGCGTACACCGGATAGCGGTTACTAGGGGTTGTGACCGCCACAGCGGGGCCATAACCTCACGGAGTCAGCGCCTCGATCGAACATGGTCGACACGCCCCATCCGTGCACTCGTGCCCGGCCCCCTCAGTGCAATCGCGGGGATGTACTCCTTGAGCCAGGTCAAGCCCGATGATGTGGGCCTTATTCGGATATTGCAAACGGAAACTCCCAGCAGTTTCCGGCTGATCTGCTTCCCGGAGTCCGCCCACTCCACCGCGTACTACCTCTCCCTGTCCGAACTCCTGCTGCCCACCGTGGAGGTGCTAGCGATCCAGTACCCCCTCCACACCGGCTTCGGGGACGGCACGGACGGTGAGGACGGCGAGCGGCTGACCGACTCCCCGGAGCTGGTCGACCGGATCTTCGGCGCGCTGGGCGAGTGGACGGACCGCCCGATCGCCTTCTTCGGGCACCGGGTCGGGGCCGACCTCGCGTACCGCGTGGCCGAGCGCCTGGAGCGGGAGACCGGGACGCCCCTGCTGACCCTGTTCGTCTCCGGCCGGACCGCCCACTGGGGCATGGCCCTGGGCCCGCCGGCCCTCGGCTGCCGGATCGTCGCCCTCGCCGGCGAGGGCGACCCCAAGACCCCGCTGCACGGCGTACGGGCCTGGCGGCGGCGTACCAGCGGACGTTTCGACCTCGAGGTGTTTCCCGGGTCCCGCGGCTACCTCGATTCGAGCCGGAGAGAGGTCGTGAACCTGGTGCACGACCAGCTGCTCTCGCACGTCCCCGTCGACGCCGAGTGGGAGACCGGCGCCGAAGACAAGGGAGCCTAGGCACGACACGGCCGCGGCTGCCCGTACTCCTCAGGCACTCCCCAGGGAAAAGGAAAGAGAAAGTTCGATGACCGCGAAGATCTACGCGCTCGACTCGGTGCAGACGCTGGCCGACTTCGAGCTGGACGCGATCCGCGTCGCCGATGTGATCCGCGAGCAGCACGGGGTGGCCCCGGGCGACCGCGTCATCCTCAAAGCGGGCAACTCCGCCGCCTACGTCAGTGTGCTGTTCGCGCTCATGCACGTCGGCGCGTCCATCGTCCTGATCGACCAGCAGGAGCACCCGGACGAGACCCGCCGGATAGCCGGGCGCACCGGCGCCGCCATCGCCTTCGTCGACGACGACTCCCCGATCCACGACGACGGCCGCGTGGTCAACCTCTACGAGGTGATCGCCCCGGCCGCCGGACGCCCGCTCAGCACCCGCGAGCTGTCCTTCGACGCCTGGGCCGACCGGCAGGACGGCCTCATCATGTGGACGTCCGGCTCCACCGGCGAGCCCAAGGGCGCGGTCAAGTCCGGCCGTAAGTTCCTGACCAACCTGGAGCGCAACGCCGCCCAGGTGGGGCACCGGGAGGACGACGTCCTGCTCCCGCTGCTGCCCTTCGCCCACCAGTACGGGCTGTCCATGGTGCTCATCGCCTGGCTCACCCGCTGCTCCCTGGTGATCGCCCCGTACAAGCGCCTCGACCGGGCCGTGCAGATGGCCGGGCGGACCGGCGCGACCGTGCTCGACGCCACCCCGTCCAGCTACCGCACCATGCTCAACCTGGTCGGCCGCAAGCCGTCGCTGCGGGCGCAGCTGGAGCAGGTCCGCATGTTCTGCTCCGGCGCGGCACCGCTCGACGGCGCGCTCTCCGACGGCTACGTCGCCGAGTTCGGGCTGCCGCTGCTGGACAGCTACGGCAGCACCGAGCTGGGCAACATCGCCTTCGCCACCCTGGAGAACCCGGTCTCCTGCGGCCGGGCCATGGACGGCATCAAGCTGCGCATCATCGACGAGTCCGGCGTCCCCGCCGTCCCCGGCCAGGCCGGTGAGATCGAGGTCGACACCCCGGACGCGCTGGAGGGCCACCTCGCCGAGGACGGCGGCCTCGACGCCATGCCGACGGGCTGGTTCCCCACCGGCGACCTCGGCTACCTGGACGAGGACGACAACCTGTTCGTCCTGGGCCGGAAGTTCGCGGTGCACCGCTACGGCTATCTGCTCTACCCCGAGCTGGTCGAGCGCAAGGCCGCCGTCGCCCACATCTCCACCCGCATCGTGCCGCTCCCCGACGAGCGCCGCCGTGGCGATGTGCAGCTGGTCTTCTTCGTGGAGGACGACGAGCTGCGGGACGCCAAGTACTGGCGCGAGCGGCTGTGCGACGTGCTGCCGGTCTACGAGCAGCCCAACCGGGTCGAGGTGCTGGACGCCTTCCCGCTCAACCGCAACGGCAAGCCGGACAAGAAGCGGCTCGAGGAGATCGCGCGCGGCTAGACACAGGTGAAGAAGAAGTGGGGGCCGGTGCCGGGCACCGGCCCCCTGCTCTTTCCAGGGAAACCCCTAGTCGTACGGAAGCTCCACGGGGGCGAAGTCGTGGAAGCGGTCGCCCGGGCCCGGGTTGTCCGGGTGGGTGGCGCCGCCCAGGTGGTCGAGCACCCCCCACACCGCGTTGAGCGCCGTGGTCACCGCGCCCTCCGCGAATCCGGCGGTCCAGGAGACGTCGTCCCCGCACAGGAAGAAGCCGCGCTGCTCGGCGGGCATGTCGTCCTGCATGAACTGGGTGAACAGCCGCCGCTGGTAGCGGTAGTGGCCGGGCAGGTTGGACTTGAACGCGCCCATGAAGCGCGGCTCGGTCTCCCAGGTGACGGTCAGCGGCCCGCCGACGATGTGCGAGCGGATGTCGACGTCCGGGTAGATCGCGCCCAGCTGGCTCAGCAGCCGCTCCAGCCGGTCCTCGGGCGTGAGGGTGGCGACCTTCAGCGAGTCGTCGTTCCAGGTGTACGACAGGCACATCACTCCGGGCCGGTCGGGCCCGTCGTCGAACAGATAGACCCCGCGCGGCATCCGGTCGGTGAGCGTCATGCTCATCACGTCCCGGCCGGTCGCCGGGTCGGGGTCCCGCCAGAACGGCCGGTCGACCAGGACGAACAGCTTGGAGGCGCCCATGTAGTGGGTGCGCTCGACCGCCGTCCACAGCGGGGTGGGCAGCAGCTCCGGGTCGCAGTCGATCCGGTTCAGCAGGGTCCAGACGTGCGGGCTGAAGACCACCGCGGGGAACTCGCGCTCCTCGCCGCTCTCGTCCCGTACCCGGATGCCGTCCCCGGCCCGGCGCAGCCGGGTGACCGCGGGGCGCGGACGGCCGCCGTCGTGCAGCGACGCCAGCGAGGTGCCCTCCGGCCAGTGCGCGGGCGCGGCCGGCCGGTGCTCCCACAGGCCGCGCGGCAGCTGCTGGGAGCCGCCGATGATGCCGACCTGATGGTCGTCGGCGTCGGTGACGACGACGCGCAGGATCTCCAGCACCGAGTTGGGGAAGTCGGTGTCCCAGCCGCCGGTGCCGAAGCCGACCTGGCCGAAGATCTCCCGGTGGCGGAACGACTGGAAGGTAGGGGAGGTGGCCAGGAACCCGTAGAAGGACTGGTCGTCGAACTCCCTGACCAGCCGGTCCCAGACGGCCTTCAGCGTGGCGGTGTCCCGCCGCTGGATGGCGTCCCGCACCGTGGACAGCTCGGCCCGCTCCTGGAGCGCCTTCTCCCAGGCGTCGGCGACCTCCTGGTAGACGGACGGGAGGTCGTCCGTGGTGCGGGCCTGGCGGCGCTCGCCGTTCAGGTCGATCAGGGTGCTCGGGGTGGACGGCGCGAGGGGGTTCGGAAAGGGGCGGGTGGCCAGTCCGAGGGTGCCGATGTAGTGGAACAGCGCGGTCGCGGAGACGGGGAAGCGCATGGCGCCCATTTCCGCCACATATTCCGGATTCCCGGGAAAGGGCGTGGAACGCATCCGGCCGCCCAATTGCTCCGCTTCGTAGACGACCGGACGAAGTCCCAGGCGCAGGAGTTCATACGCCGCCGTCATCCCGGACATTCCGCCGCCGATGACCGCGACTTCGGTGCCGTGCCGTTCACTCGGCACCGCGCCGAGACCGGCCGGATGGGTCAGCCAGCTGTCGTAGGAGAAAGGAAAGTCCGGTACCAGCATCGTCAGGGGAGACGCGGGCGCAGACGTCATGGAAACAACCTCTTGGGGCCGTGCGGAATCGCTGGGATATCAGGCGGTGTGGGCGACGTCGAAATCGAGGCTCGCGGGCAGATCGCGGCGCTGACTGATGTTGATCTTCCGGTAGACCCGGGTGAGGTGCTGCTCGACCGTGGAGATCGTGATGTAGAGCTTGGCGGCGATCTCCCGGTTGGTGTAGCCCGAGGCCGCCAGGGCGGCCACCCGGCTCTCGGCGTCGGAGAGTTCGGAGAACGTGGCGGTGTCCTCGCCGGTGCGGGCCGCCTCCGACAGGGCCGAACGGCCCGGGGTGCGCTGGAGCGAACGGGACAGTTCCTCGGCGCCGCATCCGTCGAGCGAGCCGCAGGGCGCGCCGGGTCATCAGCCTGC
>NZ_GG657754.1:6931778-6955452 GCF_000158915.1 Streptomyces himastatinicus ATCC 53653
AGGGCGCCTCTCCGGTCAGCTCCAGCTGCTCCTGCGCCAGTCGCGCGGCCCGGTCCTGGCTGCCGAGGGTCAGCCAGGTCTCGGCGGCGCCGAGCCGCCACGGCAGCATGGCGGGCGAGTCCAGGCCCCAGGCGGTCATCTTCTCGCCGCAGGCCCGGAAGCCGGTGAGGGCGGCGTGCTGGCGCCCGGTGGCCAGCTGGTGGCAGGCGCGCGCGTACAGGTAGTGGAGGCCGTAGCGGCTCCGGAACATCTCCTCCGGCACCGGCCGCGCCAGCAGTTCGGCGGCGGTGTCGTGGTGGCCCATCGCGGTGTGCGCGTTGATCAGCATCGCGAGCGGTACGCCGACGGCGACGCCCCAGCCGCGGGCCGGAAGCTCCTCCAGCGCCCGTTCCGCGTAGCGCACCGCGTCCGGCAGCCGTCCGGCCCGCAGTGCGATCTGGGCCCGCAGGGCGCGGAAGGCGGCCAGCACGCCCTTGGCGCCGCGCCGTTCGCACTGCTCGATCAGCTGGTCGCACCAGGAGGTGGCGGTGGCGAGCCGGTCCGCGTAGATGAGGACCTGGAGCGCGGCGTGCACGGTCGGCATGGTCGGGTCGGTGAGCCGGGTCGTCTCCAGCACCCGCTCCGCGGCCTCCACGGCGCGGTCGTCGGCGCCGTGGCTCAGCACGGTCCGCAGCGCCCTGCCCGCGATCAGCTGCGGACACTCGGGGGTCTGCTCGGCCGCCGGCGGGCCGCCCGCGCGGGGGCCGTCCGGTTCGGCCCGCTCCACGAAGGTCCGCAGCTCGGGGGAGCCGGGGAAGGTGGAGGCGAGGGCCAGGTCGATGGTCCGCAGCGTGGTGTCGAGTTCCGAACCGGGGCTCGCGTCCCGGCCGATCCGGCCGAGGGCGGCGGCGGCCTCGGCGGTCTGGCCGAGCGTCAGCAGCCGGAGGAGGACCGGGATGGCGTACTCCGTGGGCAGCTGCCCGTTGCTCGCGGGACCGGCCAGCGACTGGAGCCGGCGCAGCTGGGAGAGCGGATTGAACGGCCACATGGCTTCCACCATCGTGACCTGGAGGATGAGCGTCTCCCGCTCATCGGTGGTACATCGGTGGGCCATCTGGAGGCAGTTGACGGCCAGTTCCATGCGGTCGGCGGCCACCGCGTGCCGGGCGGCGTCGCGCAGCGTCTCGGGGATCCACTCCTCGACCGGCTCGGCCAGTTCGTGGTGCAGCAGATGGCCCGCCACGTCGATGGGGTCGGCGCCCTCCTCGTGCAGCAGCCGCGCGGCCCGGTGGTGCAGCCGGGCGAGTTCGTCCGCGGGCAGGTCGTCCAGCAGGACGGTGCGTACGTCGGCGCTCCTGAACTGCGCGTCGTGCAGGAGGCCCACCTCGGTGAGTGCAGCGACGGCCTGCCGCACCTGGCGCTCCTCGACCGCGACGAGCCTGCTCAGGCGGCGTGCGGACGAGCCGTCGCCGAGCAGGGCGATGCCCTGGGCGATCCGGTGGTGGGCCGGGCCGCCGCGGTAGACGCAGGACAGCGCCGCCTGCCGGAACAGCTCGCCGGGTGCCGGGGTGCCGGTGCCGGGCGCGGTGTCGAGGGGGCCGCAGGTGAGCCGGGAGAACCGGTCGTCCAGCAGACCGCGCAGCAGCAGCAGGTTGCCGCCGGTCAGGTCGTGGAACGCGGCGGCGTGGCGCTCGGCCTCGGCCGGCCCGAGTTCCTCGGTCAGCAGGGTGGTGACGCCCGCGACGGTGAGCGGGGCGAGCCGTACGTGGCACGCGTTCGGCCGGTGCAGCAGTTCGTCCAGGGCCGGTCCCGCGGGCCCGGTCAGCGCGCCGCGGGTCAGCACGACGGACAGCGCCTCGGAGCGGCAGCGGCGGATGCCGTACGCGAGGGCGCGCAGGGACGGCAGATCGGCGTACTGGACGTCGTCGATGGCGATCAACAGCGATGCGTCGGCGGTGAGTTCGTCCAGGGCGCGGTGGAACGCCTGGAGCAGCGGCAGGTCGGCCTGGTGGGGACCGTGCGGGCTGTGCGGGGTGTCGAGGCCCGGCCGGGGGCGGGCGTGCTGATGGCGGGCGGGCATGCCCTGGTAGAGCTGCTCGATGACGGCGTACGGGAATTCCTGCTCGAAGGCGGAGGCCACCGCGTTCAGCACCCGGACGTCACGCGCCCCCGCCGCGTCCGTCACCTGGTGCAGAAGTGCGGTCTTTCCGGAGGCCACGGCACCGCTGATGACAGCGACCCGGCTTCCTTCGCGGGCGCCGCCGAACAGGAGGCGCATGAGCCGGTCTGTCTCCTGGTCGCGCTCCACCAACACCTAAGAAACACCTTCCCCGAATTCAACTTTTGCGCAGGGGTGGTGAAAGCACACGCACCATGCGATGCACGGCGTGCCAATGCTTTGTCCCCCGATGTGCTGTCGCCGCCCCTCCCGGACGACCCTGGGGGTGGCAATCCCCAACGTCCGCCGAGGGGCTGACGGATGGGAACTCTAGCAGTGCTGTTGGTACGAAAAGATGACGGAGGCGTCACGGGTGATTACGTTCGATTAAGGTAGTTCCGGTGTCCGAACCTGTGCCGTGGAGTTGTGAAGCTGTCCCGTACACCTAGGTTTGGGCTTCTCCGCAGGTGGGGCCGGGGTGACCTGGGGTAACGACCGTCATCCATGTGAAGGTTGCGCGAAGGTGTGGAGGGGTCGGGGACCGACTGCCGCCCCACAGTGTCCTGTTAGGTGTGTTTCACCAGCTGGACACCACGGGATCCCCGAGACAGCCCATGGTGTCCAATGGAGTTCGACCGATCGGGAGGAAAGCGCGCGTGGTCAACCAGAACTTGACGTTCATCGTCGGGACGGGCCGTTGTGGCTCGACGGCTATGTCTCAGGTCGTCAATCTTCACCCGGACGTGCTAAGCGTCAGTGAATTGTTCGCCAGTATTCCCGACCCGGAACTACTGAGCGATACACCCTTGAGCGGACCGGAGTTCTGGGGGTATCTCTGTCGTCCCAACCCGGTCACCAACAGTATGATCAAAAATGGGGCGACGACGCCGGAGTTCCTCTACCCCCGGCTGCCCAAGCGGCGGTACGACGCCGAGACCACCGGCATACCCGCCATCAGCGTCATGGTCCTCCCGCATCTGACCGATGACCCCGACACCCTGCTGGACGAGCTGGAGCCCGTGGTCACCGCCTGGCCCACCCGCGCCCCGGCGGACCACTGGCGGGCCCTGTTCGCCGACCTCGCCGCCCGGTTCGGCGGCCCCGGCACGGTCGTGGAGCGGACCGGCCTGTCCATCGGCCGGGTGCCGGAGATGCGGCGCTGCTTCCCCGAGGCGCGCTTCCTCCACCTCTACCGCGAGGGCCCCGACTGCGCCGTCTCCATGAGCCGCCACTACAGCTTCCGCATGATTCCGCTGCTGAGGGAGATGGCGGACCACTGCGGCCTGGACTCCCCGTACCAGCTGACCCCCGCGCACGCGGCCCAGCTCCCGCCCGACCTCGCTCCGCTGCTGGCCGACCGGTACGACCCCGCCCTGGTGACCGAACGCCACATCCCGCTGGCCGAGTTCGGCACCCTGTGGTCCGAGACGATCGTCGACGGGCTGGCGAAGCTGGAAGAGGTCCCGGCCGACCTGCGCACCGCGATGTCCTTCGAGACCCTGCTGGACGAGCCGGAGAAGGAATTGGTCCGGCTCGCCGAATTCCTCGGTGTGGAACCGCTTCCGGCCTGGCTGGACGCGGCGACCGCACTGCTCGACAGCGGCCGCCGCGGCAACGCGCTGAAGCTGCCCGAGGAGGAGCGGACCGCGCTGCTCGACGCCTGCGCCCCCGGGACGCGCGCCCTGGCCACGCATCCGTAGCCATACGTCTCGCCCGGCACCGGCCCCGCCGGAGACCGCTGCCGGGCGTCCCTCTTTTTCAGCAGGTTCTTTTTCAGCAGCCCTGATCAACGGGCCCCGCGGCCACCGTTCTTGAGGCTCGCTCGCAGGAACTCCCGGTTCATGGTCGAGATGGACTGGAGCGGGATGCCCTTCGGGCAGGCCACCGCGCACTCACCGGTGTTCGTACAGCCGCCGAAGCCCTCCGCGTCCATCGTGCCGACCATGTCCAGCACCCGGGACTCGCGCTCCGGCTGCCCCTGCGGCAGCACGTTCAGATGCGTCACCTTCGCCGAGGTGAACAGCATCGCCGAACCATTGGGGCACGCCGCCACGCACGCCCCGCACCCGATGCACTCCGCGTGTTCGAACGCGGTGTCCGCGACCGGCTTCGGCACCGGCGTGGCATGCGCCTCCGGGGCGCTCCCGGTCGGGGCGGAGACGAAACCGCCCGAGCCGATGATCCGGTCGAACGCCGACCGGTCCACCACCAGATCCTTCACGACCGGGAAGGCGGCGGCGCGCCACGGCTCCACGTCGATGGTGTCGCCGTCCCGGAAGTGCCGCATGTGCAGCTGACAGGTGGTGGTGCGCTCCGGGCCGTGCGCCTGCCCGTTGATCACCATGCCGCACGCGCCGCAGATGCCCTCGCGGCAGTCGTGGTCGAACGCGACCGGCTCCTCGCCGCGCAGGATCAGCCGCTCGTTGAGCGTGTCGAGCATCTCGAGGAAGGACATCTCCGGCGAGATGTCCTCGATCTCGTACACGGACAGGGCGCCCGGCTCCTCGGGGCCGCGCTGGCGCCAGATCCGCAGGGTGAGCCTCATGCGTAACTCCGCTGGGTGGGGTGGACGTACTCGAAGGCCAGGTCTTCGCGGTGCAGTTCGGGCGCGCGGCCCGTGCCGTGGAACTCCCAGGCCGCCGCGTACGAGAACGCCTCGTCGTCGCGGGCCGCCTCGCCGTCCGCGGTCTGGCTCTCCTCGCGGAAGTGGCCGCCGCAGGACTCGGCGCGGTGCAGCGCGTCCAGGCACATCAGCTCGGCCAGTTCCAGATAGTCGACGACCCGGTTGGCCTTCTCCAGCGACTGGTTCAGCTCCGTACCGCGGCCCGGCACCTTGATCCGACGCCAGAACTCCTCGCGCAGCGCCGGGATGCGCTCCAGCGCCTTGCGCAGCCCGGTCTCGGTGCGGGCCATGCCGCATTCGTCCCACAGCAGCTCGCCCAGCTCCCGGTGGAAGGAGTCGGGGGTGCGGTCGCCGTCGTTCTCCAGCAGCCGCCGCAGCCGGTCGGTCACCGACATCAGGGCCTCGGTCACCGCCGGGTGTTCCGGGTCGACCTCGTCGTGCGGATGGCGGGCGAGGTAGTCGTTGATGGTGGCCGGGAGGACGAAGTAGCCGTCGGCCAGGCCCTGCATCAGGGCGGAGGCGCCGAGCCGGTTGGCGCCGTGGTCGGAGAAGTTGGCCTCGCCGATCGCGAACAGCCCGGGCACCGTGGTCTGGAGGTCGTAGTCGACCCACAGTCCGCCCATCGTGTAGTGGATGGCGGGGTAGATGCGCATCGGCACCTCGTACGGGTTCTCCGCCGTGATCAGCTGGTACATCTCGAAGAGGTTGCCGTACTTCTCCTCGACCGCCGCCCGGCCCATCCGCCCGATGGCATCCGCGAAGTCCAGGTAGACGCCCTGTCCGCCGGGGCCCACCCCGCGCCCCTCGTCGCATACGTTCTTCGCGGCGCGGGAGGCGATGTCGCGCGGCACCAGGTTGCCGAACGCCGGGTAGATGCGCTCCAGGTAGTAGTCGCGCTCGTCCTCCGGGATCTCGGCGGGCGGACGGGTGTCGCCCTTCGCCTTCGGCACCCAGATGCGGCCGTCGTTGCGCAGCGACTCGCTCATCAGGGTCAGCTTCGACTGGTGGTCGCCGGAGCGCGGGATGCAGGTGGGGTGGATCTGGGTGAAGCAGGGGTTGGCGAACCAGGCGCCGCGCCGGTGGGCCCGCCAGATCGCGGTGGCGTTGGAGTTCTTGGCGTTCGTGGACAGGTAGAAGACATTGCCGTAGCCGCCGGAGGCCAGTACCACGGCGTCCGCGAAGTGGGTGGACACCTGCCCGGTGATCAGATCGCGGGCCACGATGCCGCGCGCCCGCCCGCCGACGACGATCAGGTCGAGCATCTCGGTGCGCGCGTGCATCTCCACGTTCCCGGCGGCGATCTGGCGGCTGAGCGCCTGGTACGCGCCGAGCAGCAGCTGCTGACCGGTCTGGCCGCGGGCGTAGAAGGTGCGGGAGACCTGGACGCCGCCGAACGAGCGGGTGTCCAGCAGACCGCCGTACTCACGGGCGAACGGCACGCCCTGCGCCACGCACTGGTCGATGATCTCCACCGACACCTGGGCGAGCCGGTGGACGTTCGCCTCGCGGGCGCGGAAGTCGCCGCCCTTGACGGTGTCGTAGAACAGGCGGCGGATGGAGTCGCCGTCGTTGCGGTAGTTCTTGGCGGCGTTGATCCCGCCCTGTGCGGCGATGGAATGCGCCCGGCGCGGCGAGTCCTGGTAGCAGAACTGCACGACGTGGTAGCCCTGTTCGGCCAGCGTCGCCCCGGCCGCCCCGCCCGCGAGACCCGTACCGACCACGATGACCGTGTACTTGCGGCGGTTGGCCGGGTTGACCAGCTTCGCCTCGAAGCGGCGGCGGTCCCAGCGCCCCTCGATCGGGCCCTCGGGGGCCTTGGTGTCGGCGATCGGCGCACCGGTCGCATAGTCCGTGTACGTGTTCATCTCAGCTCACCACTCCACTCATCACGCCGATGGGCACCGCGATGAAGCCGCAGGTCAGGATGGCGGCGAGGCCATTCGCGGCCAGTTTGAGGGCCCGGTCGCGGCGCGGCCGGCCCGCCCCGAGGGTCTGGGCGGCGCTCCAGAAGCCGTGCCGGATGTGCAGGCCGAGGGCGAGCATCGCCACGATGTAGATGGTGTTGCCGTACCAGGTGGAGAAGGTCGCCACGACGTTCTCGTACGGATGGCCGGGCTCGGCGCGCTCGTTCACCGTGAGCGTCGTCAGATCCAGGATGTGCCAGACGATGAACAGCCCGAGGATCACCCCGCCCCAGCGCATCGTGCGGGTGGCGTAGCTCGCCCGCCGCCGCTGATGGGCGTAGCCGCGCGGCCGGGCCGCCAGATCGCGGCGGCTGAGCTGGTACGCGGCCACGCCGTGCAGGACGACGGAGGCCAGCAGTCCGACGCGGGCCAGCCACAGGAACCCCTCGTGCGGGAGGAAGGGCTCGCCGAGTGTGCGCAGCCAGTGTGCGTAGCCGTTGAGGTCGCCGGGCCCGAAGAAGATCTTCAGGTTGGCGAACATGTGGGCCACCAGATAGGCCAGCATGATCAGCCCGGTGACGGCCATCACGGCCTTCTTACCGATGGTCGACCGCCACACGGAGCCGATGAAGGACGGCTTCCGCGGCGGCTTCCGCTTCTGGCCGGGCCGCCGCTCGTGGCCCGTGTCCGTCCGTGTCGCCAGTGCCATGTCTGTGACGCTAGGCAGCGGCCCGATGATTAGTCCAAGACATGCTGTGGCTGGATTCCATAGCCGGTGCCTATTATCGCTGCGTGCAGCTTCACCAGCTCCGCTATTTCGCGGCCGTCGCGGACACCCGCCACTTCACCCGCGCCGCCGAACGGCTCCATGTCGCCCAGCCGTCGCTGTCCCAGCAGATCAAGGCGCTGGAACGGGAGCTGGGCGCCGACCTCTTCCACCGCGCGCGCGGCCACATCGCCCTCACCGACGCGGGGGAGGCGCTGCTTCCGCTGGCCCGCCAGATCCTCGCCGACACCGAGACCGCGCGCCGCGAGGTGCAGGAGGTCGCCCAGCTGCGGCGCGGCCGGGTGCGGCTCGGTGCCCCGCCCAGCCTGTGCGCCAGCCTCGTTCCGGATGTGCTGCGCCGCTTCCACGACGCGTTCCCGGGCATCGAGCTGATCATCGACGAGGGCGGTTCCCAGGACCTGGTGCGCACCCTCGCCGCCGGTGAGCTGGACCTTGCCCTGATCATCACCCCGCTGCCCGGTCAGGCCCCCGCCCTCGCCGCCACCGAGCTGCTGAGCGAGGAGCTGGTGGTCGCCTCCTCGCCCGCGGCCCCGCCGCCCACCAAGGCCCGCCGGATCCGAGTCGAGGATCTTCGCGACCGGCCGATGGTGATGTTCCGCCGCGGCTACGACCTGCGGGAATTCACCACGGCGGCGTGCCGGGCGGCGGGCTTCGAGCCGTCCTTCACGGTCGAGGGCGGCGAGATGGACGCGGTGCTCGGATTCGTACGGGCGGGCCTCGGCATCGCCGTCCTCCCCGGCATGGTGGCGGCGCGCTCGGGACTGCGGGTCACGCCCTTCGCGGGCCAGACGATGCGGCGCACCATCGCCGTCGCCCACCGCAAGGACGTCGCTCCGCCGAGGGCCGCGCGCGAGCTGCGCCGGGTGCTGCTGGCGTATCTGCGTTCGGCCGACGCGGACGACCTCGGCACTCGCCTGCTGCCCTGACCTGCGCGCCAGGTGCGGTGTTTGCCCCGGGGGTCAGCCCCAGAGCGCCGTGGCCACCGCGCCGCCCGCGAAGGCGGCCGCCACCCCCGCCACCACGCTGCCCACCGCGTTGGCGGCCGCGAAACCGCGCGCCCCGTCCTCGGCCAGCTTCAGCGTCTCGTACGAGAACGTCGAGTACGTGGTCAGCGCACCGCAAAGACCCGTCCCCAGCAGCAGCTGCACCTGCGACGACGTGGCGCCCGCCGCCACCGCGCCGGTCAGTGTTCCCAACACCGCGCAGCCCACCACGTTCACCACGAACGTCCCCCAGGGGAACACCGAGTCATGCCGCGACTGCACCATCCGGTCGGTCAGATACCGCAGCGGGGCGCCGACCATCCCGCCGGCCGCCACCAGGAGCCAGTTCACCGGTCACGCTCCGGGAAGCGCACGATCTCGACCGGGTCCAGGATCACCGGACCGTCACCGGTGATCTCCTCCAGCTCGGGCAGGAAGGACCGCACCCGCTCCTCCGTATCGATGATCACCACGCAGACGGGCAGTTCCTCGCTGAGCGACAGCAGCCGCGAGGTGTGGACCAGGGACGAGGCGCCGAACCCCTCCACCCCGCGGAACACGCTCGCGCCCGCCAGCCCCGCCCGGTGCGCGCGGTGGACGATTTCGGCGAAGACCGGTTTGTGGTGCCAGGTGTCGTTCTCGCCGACGAAGACGGTCAGCCTCAGTCCGTTCGCGTTCATCCCGTGCTCCCGCCGTACGCCCCCACGGCCCCGACGACCCGACGGGTGCCCACCACCGCGCCCCATACCGCGGCCATCGCCGCCAGCAGCGTCGCCACCAGATAGGCCGCCCCGGTCGCGGCGTGGCCGTCCACGACGAGCTTCCGGAAGTCCACGGCGTACGTCGAGAACGTGGTGAACCCGCCCAGCACCCCGGTGCCGATGAAGGGCCGCACCAGCCGGTGGGCCGCCCACACCTCGCCGATCAGCGCCAGGAGAATGCCGATGAGCGCGCAGCCCACCACGTTCACCAGCAGCGTCGTCCAGGGAAAGGCGCCCGCCGGGGTCGGCCACAGCAGGGACGCCCCGTACCGGGCGGTCGCGCCGATGGCGCCGCCGACGGCGACCACGCACACCACCGGCCCCTGCCCCTGCCACGCGCCGTGCCGTGATCGTCGAGTGCCCTCCGCCATACGGCTCAGGCTACGTCGTGCGGGCACCGCTTCACGATGCGTGTCCTCGGCCGGTACCGTCAGGCCCGGAAGATCGTGAGGCGTGCCGGACAGCAGTTGAGACAGCGAGGAGACAGCCCATGAGTAACCCGTTCGACAATCCCGACGGCCGTTACGTCGTGCTGGTCAACGACGAGGGCCAGCACTCCCTGTGGCCCTCCTTCGCCGAGGTGCCCGAGGGCTGGACCGTCGCGCACGGCGAGGACGACCGCCAGGCGTGCCTGGACTACGTCGAGGAGCACTGGACCGATATGCGCCCGAAGAGCCTCGCGACCGCGATGGACGGCCCCAGCACGTCCTGACGCCTGCTGCATCCCGCCCCGCCACGGCGTTACGTTGGGCGTGTGACGGGTGCGAAAGCTGACATCCCGGGCACCATGTGCGCCTGGGTGGTTCGTACGCCGGGCCGGATCGACCAGGCGGAGCTGCCGACTCCGCGCCCGGCGGCGGACGAACTGCTGGTCCGGGTCCGGGCCTGCGGGGTCTGCCGTACCGATCTCCATGTCCGCGACGGCGACCTGCCGCCGCACCGCACCCCCGTCGTCCCCGGGCACGAGGCCGTCGGCGAGGTGATCGCGGCGGGGGAGCGGGCCGCCGGGCCCGGGCCCGGCGCCCGGGTGGGCGTCCCCTGGCTGCGCCGGACCTGCGGCCGCTGCCGCTTCTGCGCGCGCGGCCAGGAAAACCTGTGCCCCTCGTCCGTCTACACCGGCTGGGACGCGGACGGCGGCTACGCCCCGTACGTCACCGTACCGGCCGCGTACGCCTATGAGCTGCCCTCCGGATACGCCGACGAGGAACTGGCTCCGCTGCTGTGCGCAGGCATCATCGGCTACCGGGCGCTGCGCCGCGCCGAACTGCCGGCGGGCGGGCGGCTCGGCATCTACGGCTTCGGCGGCTCCGCCCACCTGACCGCCCAGGTCGCCATCGCGCGCGGCGCCGTCGTCCATGTGCTGACCCGCTCGGCCGCCGCCCGGGCCCTCGCCCTCGAACTCGGCGCCGCCTCCGCCGGTGACGCCCACGAACGGCCGCCCGAACCGCTGGACGCCGCGATCCTCTTCGCCCCGGCGGGCGAGCTGGTGCCGGTGGCGCTGGCGGCGCTGGACGCGGGCGGCACGCTGAGCGTCGCCGGGATCCACCTCTCCGACATCCCGGCCCTGCGCTACGAGCGCCACCTGTTCCACGAACGGACCCTGCGCAGCGTCACCGCCAACACCCGTGAGGACGGCCGCGAGTTCCTCACCGCGGCCGCCGCCCACCACATCCGCGCCACGGTCACCCGCTACCCCTTCGACCGCGCGGACACCGCGCTGGACGACCTCGCGAACGACCGGGTGAACGGCGTCGCCGTGCTCGCCGTCTCTTAGGCGGGGGCCGGGTCTCTCAGGCGGTACGGGGCGCGGCGAGCCAGGTGGCGATGGCGGCGGCGATCGGCTGGCCGGTCTCCAGCTCGATGAACCCGAACTGGCCGCCCTGATTGCACTCCAGAAACCACCAGGTGCCGTCCTCGTCCTCGGCGAAGTCGAATGCGCCGTAGGCGAGACCGCCGAGGGTCATGTATTCCCGGACGGCCCGGGCGATCCGGTCGGGAACGTCCACCGCGCCCCATAGGTGGCCATAGAAACCATATCTCCCATCGACCTGCCCGGAAGCTGCGGTCTTCCGGGCGGCGAACAAACGGCCGCCGACGCAGGTCAGGCGGATATCGGCCGTTTTGGGAATGTAGCGCTGAAGAAGTGTGGCACCTGCCGCGACGCCCGAGAAATCCGTCTCGGGGTCGATACGGGTGGTGGGCAGCGCTATTGGGGGATTGACCGGCGGAGGGCCCGAGACGGTCTTCACCACGATGTCCTTGAACTGGCTCGCGAACTCCTTGGCGGCGCGGGGATAGGTGGTGATGAGCGTCGGGGGAACGGCGAATCCGCTGCGGTGCGCGGTGCGCAACTGCCACGGTTTGGAACGTGCCAAGAGGGCGGCACCGGGATGGTTCATCCAGCGTGCCTCGGTGGAATACAACATTCCGTAGAGTGCCTGACCGCACTCGGCGGTCAGCCACTCGGAGGGCTCGGGGGCGTGCGCCGCCGGTTGCCCCGGGCGGCGCACCCATACGGACCGCAGGCTGTTCACGCTGACCAGGCGGCCGTCGGTCGACAGATAGCCGGTGAAGTCACCGCGCTCGAATTCGGTCGAGATCCCTGCCTGTCCGGGAAGGTCAGCGGGATCGAAGCGGAGCAGAGGGACATTCCGCTCGCGTAATTCGGCCACCACCAGGTCCGCTGTCACATCCTCCTGGCTGGTCAGGATGAGTACCGTCATCGACGTCTGGGGTCGGTGGGGTGGTCAGTCGTCGAAGTGCGTCTTGGAGCCCGCCGTGGAGGTCGTCGTGCCGCATTCCAGAAGCACCCCCCGGTCCGAGATGGCGGGGCGCCCATCGGGCAGCACATTCAACTGGAGGGCGGCGTTGTACGAGTACGGAATGACGGCCGGGGATTGGTCGGCCGGGACCGCATGGTTCAGGGCGAAGGGCTTCATGACTGACCTCTAATGCTCCACGGGATTCGCTTGTTTCGAGATGAGCTCCACCATCACACAACAGTACGTACTAAATTGGTAGGAGTCTCGCTACGCGCTGTTATGTCAGATCTGTGACAGCATGAAGTACGTCACACCGGCTGCGCAATTCCATTACCTCTGACCCGGTTCCGGGGCGCGGCCCGCGCCGCGACGGCCCCCGCGTGACGGCAGGTCACCTGCCGAATCCATGCCTCCACCTCCGCGTTTACGGCGGGGGTCGGGCCCCTCCGCGAACAACCCGCCCTGTCTGTCGGCATCCAAGACGCCATTCGGGCCGTCCGGGTTGGCCGATAACGCCACTTCGATCGCCGTGGCCGCAGGGGTGCAGCTCAGTGCCTGTGTGAGCTGGATCTCGTACGCCTCGCCCCGCAGCGGCCCGCCGGTGCGCACCGAACCGGCGGCCGGTGCCGGGTCCGCGGTGGGCCCGTCGGCACCGAATGGGCCAGGTAGTCGTTTGAACACCATCGTGGCGTTCACTCCTTCTCTGTGCGCCGTTCACTGTTCTTGCCGGACCGAACGCTCCGGCCGGGTAAAGCAACTCCCACGCCCATGTCATGGGTGGATCAATTCGGCCACCTGGCCGGGTGTCGCCCGCACTTCCCCGGGGCCCTTGCCAGGACGGGGTGCCGGGTCGCCGGGCGGGAACCATGGATCGTGCTTTACCGTTCTTTTACCAACAGTCCCTTGAGTCACGAAGGAGTCGCGGTCCCCGCGATGGACGAGCCTCCCAGTACCCCTCGCCCCGTTTCCGATGCATCCGCGCCCGAATGCGCCCCCGCATCCGCCTCTGAGCGGTTTGCCGAGCGCATAGGAAGGGGACCGGCGTGCTGACCGAAGTGCTGCTGGTCCTGCTGGCCTTGGCGCTGACCCTGGCCTGTGCGGTGTTCGTCGCCGCGGAGTTCTCGCTGACCACGGTCGAGCGCGGCGAGCTGGAGCGCGCCGCCGCGGAGGGGGAGCGGGGCGCCGGAAGCGCGCTCAAGGCCGCCCGGAAGCTGACGTTCCAGCTGTCCGGCGCCCAGTTGGGCATCACCGTGACCTCGCTGGTGATCGGCATGCTCGCCGAGCCCTCGCTGGCCGCCCTGCTCCAGGGCCCGCTGCGGGCCGCGGGGCTGGGCTCGGCCGCCGCGTCCGTGGCCTCGGTGCTGGGCGTGGCGATGTCGACCGTCGTGCTGATGGTGATCGGCGAGCTGGTGCCCAAGAACTGGGCGATCTCCCGGCCGCTGGCCGTGGCCAAGGTGGTCGCGGGCCCCCAGCGCGGCTTCACCGCCGCGTTCGCCCCGCTGATCCACCACCTCAACAACACCGCGAACCGCCTGGTGCGCCGCGCCGGTCTGGAGCCCGCGGAGGAGCTGGCGTCGGCCCGTACCCCGGACGAACTGGTCGCGCTGGCCCGCCACTCGGCCGCGGAGGGCGCGCTCGAGCCCGATTCGGCCGAGCTGTTCGTCCGTACGCTGCACTTGAGCGAGCTGACCGCCGAGAACGTGATGACCCCGCGGGTGGACGTGCAGGCGCTGGAGGCGCACGCGAGCGCCGCCGACGCCGCCAACCTCACGCTGGCCACCGGCCTGTCCCGGTTCCCCGTCTACCGCGACAGCCTGGACGAGGTGGTCGGCACGGTGCACATCCGCGACGTCCTCGCGCTGGACGCCGCCCGCCGGGCCACCACCCCGGTCACCGAGCTGGCCACCCCGCCGCTGCTGGTCCCCGACAGCCTCCCGGTGGACCGGCTGCTGGACCGGCTGCGCGGCGCGCACACCATGGCCGTCGTCATCGACGAGTACGGCGGCACCGCCGGTGTCGCCACCCTGGAGGACATCGTCGAGGAGGTCGTCGGCGACGTACGCGACGAACACGACCCCGACGAGACCCCCGCCCTGGTGCCTGCCGGGCCCGGCACCTGGGAGGCCGACGGCGCCGTACGGCTGGATGAGCTGTCCGCCATCGACCTGACCGTGCCCGAGGGCCCGTACGAGACCGTCGCGGGCCTGATGGCCACCGCCCTCAAGCGCATCCCCGCGGCGGGCGACGGCATCGAGACCGACGGCTGGCAGCTCACCGTGCTCAAGGTCGACCACCACCGCGCCGACCGCGTACGCATCACCGCCCCGGCCTCCGCCGCGGCGGAGGAGGACGCCCGATGACCCTTCTCCAGCTGGCCATCGGCGCCCTCACCCTGCTCACCAACGCCTTCTTCGTCGGCGCCGAGTTCGCCCTGATCTCCGTTCGCCGCAGCCAGATCGAACCGCACGCCAGGGACGGGGGCAAGCGCGCCCGCACCGTGCTGTGGGCGCTGGAGCACCTGTCCGCCCTGCTGGCCACCGCCCAGCTGGGCATCACCATCTCCTCGCTCGTCCTCGGAGCGGTCGCCGAACCGGCCATCGCCCATCTGCTGGAGCCGGTGTTCGCCGCCGTCCACGTCCCCGAGGCCCTGGTACACCCGATCGCCTTCGTCCTCGCCCTGACCGCGGCCACCTATCTGCACATGCTCATCGGCGAGATGGTCCCCAAGAACATCGCTCTCGCCGCCCCGGAGCGCACCGCTCTGCTCCTCGGCCCGCCCCTGGTGGCCGTCACTCGCGCGCTGCGCCCCGTCGTCTTCGGCATCAACGCCTTCGCCAACGGGCTGCTGCGGCTGCTGAAGGTCGAGCCCAAGGACGAGGTCGAATCGGTCTACACCGACGCCGAACTCATCCGGCTGGTACGGGACTCCAGCGAAGCGGGCCTCCTCGACGCCTCCGGCAGCGAGCGGCTGCGCGACGCCCTGGAACTGGGCACCCGGCGGGCGGGCGACATCCTGGTCCCGCTCGCCGAGATGGTCACCGTCGACCACCGGGTCACCCCCGCCGTGCTGGAGCGCACCGCGGCCGCCTCCGGCTTCTCCCGGCTGCCGGTCACCGGCCCGGGCGGCACCGGCGGCACCGTTCTGGGGTACCTCCACATCAAGGACACCCTCGGCGTGACCGACCGCGACCGGCCCTTCCCCCGCACCGCCCTGCACACGGTCACCCGCGTGCCGGCCGACACCCCGCTGGACGACACGCTGACGGCGATGCGCGGCGCGGGCACCCACCTGGCGGCGGTGACGGGCGAGGGCGGCGCCGTCCTCGGCTTCGTGACCATGACGGACGTCCTGGAGGAACTGGTGGGGGAAGCCGCGTCGGACGCTCCCTGACCGGCCCGGTGCCTCACGTCTCCGACGGGAGGTTTGCCCCCAACGGCCCGGTAAAGAAGCCAAACGGGCAGACCAGCCCTGCACCCCGCACATCGAAAGGCCAGAACCGCACCATGAGCATCGTGAGCTGGATCGTCCTCGGGCTTCTCGCCGGAGCCATCGCCAAGTTCCTCCTCCCCGGCCGTGACCCGGGCGGTCTGATCGGCACCACCGTCATCGGCGTCGTCGGCTCCTTCCTCGGCGGCTGGCTCTCCGCCAAGTTCCTCGACCGCCCCATCGACGACCAGTTCTTCGACCCGGCCACCTGGGGAGCCGCCATCGGTGGCTCCCTGGTCCTGCTCATCGCCTACCGTCTGCTCTTCGGCCACTCCCGCCGCTGACGGCACGCGAAACGGCCTCCTCCGCTACGTCCGTATCCCTGGAGGATCCGTAGAGGAGGAGGCCGCCGGGTGTTCAGCCGTCGGTCACCCGGGGGCCGGGCTTGAAGCCGTGCCGATGGGCCAGGGCGACCACGGCGGTGGCCAGGAGGGTCAGCCCGAGCAGTACCCAGGGGATGGACCCGGCACCGGCCGACTCCAGGAGGAGCCCGCCGAACACCCCGCCGCCCGCGACCGCGAGGTTGAAGACGGTGACGAACATCGACTGCGCGACGTCGGCCGCGTCCCCGGCCGCGTCGGCGTTGGCGGTCTGGAGCAGCGTGGGCGCGCCGCCGAACGTCACCCCCCAGGCGACGATGCCGAGGAACACCAGCGGTACGGACGTCCCCGCGACCCCCAGCACGAGGGACGCGAGCGCGAACCCGCCGAGGCTGAGCAGGGTGACCGGGCGCAGCTTGCGGTCGACCAGGATTCCGGTGAGCCAGATCCCCACGATCGCCGACGCGCCGAACACCAGCAGCGCGAGGTCGACGCGCTCACCGAGACCGGCCCGGTCCAGGAACGGGGCGATGTAGGTGTAGAGGATGTTGTGGGCCAGGATCCACAGGAGCACCACGGCCAGCACGGCGCCGATGCCCGGCATGGCGAAGATCTTCCGGATCGGCTGCCGCTCGGCGGCGCTCTGCCCGGCGAAGTCCGGGACCAGCGCGCGGATCCAGAGCATCAGCAGCAGCGCGACGCCGGACATGATCCAGAACACCCCGCGCCAGTCGAACAGCGATCCGAGCCAGGTGCCCAGCGGAACCCCGAGCGTCAGCGCGACCGGCTGGCCCACCCCGACGATGGCCAGCGCCCGGCCCTGGAGGTGTTCGGGGACCAGCCGCCGTCCGTATCCGGCGAGCAGCCCCCAGACGACTCCGGCCGCCATACCGGCGATGAAGCGGGCGGCGAGGGTGAGTTCGTAGCTGGTGGACAGCGCCGTGATGGTGTTGAACACCAGCAGCCCGCCGACCGCGAGCAGCAGCAGCGGCCGCCGTCGCATGCTGCGGGTGGCGGCGATGACGGGGATGGCGGCGACCACGGAACCGATCGCATAGAGCGTGACGAGCTGTCCCGCCAGCCCTTGGGAGACGCCGAGGCCGTCGCCGATCTGCGGGAGGAGGCCCGCGGGCGTCGTCTCGGTCATGATGGCCAGGAAACCGGCCGTGGTCAGCGCCAGCAGCTTTCCTATGGGGAGCCGGTCGTCCTCGATGACCCGCTGCGGGTCCATGGCAGTTTTCTCACTGCCGGTAGTGCTCACGTAGTTCTCCTGTTTTCCGTGTCGGCGCCGGGCGGGGGCGTTTCGGCCCGCCCCCGCCCGGCTGTTTTCTCAGTACTTCTCAGCCAGGGAGCCGAATCCCCTGATGCGGTCGGCGATGCCGTTCTGCCGCAGCGCCCGCCAATAGAGCACCGTGTTGTTGGAGATGACCGGCTTGCCGAGCCATGCCTCGGCACCGGCCGCGACGCGCATCATGGCCATATTGGTGCCCACCTGCACGATCGCCTCCACGTCCGGGGTGTCGACGGCCTTCACGGCTTCGCGCAATTCGGGCTCGGGCACATGGGCGATCCGCTCGGGACTGCTGCAACCCAGCCCCGTCATCGACACCACGTCATATCCGGATTCGGTGAAGAACCGGCTCACCGAGTCGTCACCGGCCGGAACGTACGGGGTGATGACGCCGAGCCGCCGGACGCCGTAATGGGACAGCGCCGTGGTGAAGGCGTCCGGGCTCATCGTGACCGGAAGTCCCCCACTGGCGGACTTCATCGAAACCACCACCTCGTCCTGGGATCCGGGCCCGTCCCAGTAGATCTCGGGGGAGAAAGCGACCACGAAGCAGTCGGGTTTGCACGGCAGCAGACTGCCGATCGCCCGATGGGTCGCCTCCCGGTAACTGCTGACCAGATCCTCGATGCCACCGGTCAGCGAAGTGTCCTCGGTCTGCATGCGCCCGGTGTGGTTGGTCACCCCTTCGGGGCGCATGGCTTCCATTTCCGGCTGGACGGAGGTGTTGGTCGCGGGAAGTACCACGCCGACTTTGAGACGCGGTCCGAGGCAGTCGGTCATATCGCGCTCCTTGCTCAAGTGACTTAAGTGTTCGGGGCCTTGATGAGGAGGTGCTCCCGCCCTATGATTTCCGGGACGATGACGGCGTCGTTCCATGACGACTGGTCCACCTGCTCCAGTGCGATGGAGACGGCGCCCTCGGGGACCTCGAAGTGCCGCACCACGAGCGCGGTCAACTCCTCGGCCAGCTGCTTCCGCTGCTGGTCACCGACGTCCCGGGGGAAGTGCTTGACGGTGAGATGAGGCATGTCTTCCTCCGTTCTTCCTCCGTGAGGCTCAGTTGTCGAGGCGGGTGTGGATGGCCGAAATCAATTCGCCGACCCCCTTCTCCTTCAGCACGCTGTAGTGGTCCCCGTCCAGTTCGACCGTCGTCGGAGGCGTCGCGGAATAGTCCGAGCTGCCCTCGATGAACGAGTAGTCGTCGCCCGTCGCCTTGAAGATGGTCACCGGTGTGTTCAGCTCGCGCTCGGCCAGTTCGCGGAAGCTGTACTCGAATTCGTAGGTCGCCTCCACGATCCGGGTGATCCGGCGGATGAGCGCTTCGTCCAATTGCGGGAGCAGATCGTGGATGAACGCCACGAACTCGGCCTCGTTTCGGACCGTCTCCAGGCAGCGGTCGCGGTCGGGCCCGCTGATGCCGCCGGTGAAGACGGAGTAGAGGATCGTGAGATAGGCCGGATTGCGGTACGTCGCCTCACGTCCGTACTGCTTCCCTTCCGTCTCCCGGACCTTGGGATTTCCGGGGCAGATCAGGAACAGGTTCTCCACCCGTTCCCCCGCGTCCTCCAGCTGCCACGCGGTTTCGAAGGCGACCCGGGCGCCGAAGGAATAGCCCCACAGGGTGTACGGGCCCTCCGGCTGGATGTTCCGGATCTCGGCCACATCCGCCGCGGCCATCTCCCGGATCGTCGCGTACGGCGTCTCACCGTCATTGATGCCGTGCGCCTGGATTCCGTAGAACGGCCGGTCCACATCGGCGCCCGAGGCGAGCTGCTGGAGATTCATGGGATACCCGCCGAGGCCCGGCCAGCAGAAGACCGGCGACTTGGCGCCCTCCGAATGCAGCCGCAGGAACCGGGATATCTCCCCGCTCGCGGTGCCGTCGATATGGCGGGCGAGCCGGCCGACCGTGGGCGCCTCGAAGAGCACCTGCACCGGAAGCCGGGTCGCGAACCGCTTGTTGACGCGGTTGACGAGCGTCACGGCGATGAGCGAATTGCCCCCGGCCTCGAAGAAGTTGTCCTCGGTGGAGACCGGTTCGTATTTCAGCGCCGCCGCCCACAGCTCGGCGAGGGCCTGCTCGGTGCAGGTCTCCGGCGCCACGAAGGCGCGGCTCTCCAGCCCCTGGGACAGTTCGTCGAAGGTGGCCAGCGCCTTGACGTCGATCTTGCCGTTGGCCGTCTGCGGCAGCGCGTCCAGGACGACGACCTTGTTGGGCAGCATGTAGTCCGGCAGATACGAGGCCAGGTCGTCCCTGATCACCTCGGTCGGCCCCTGCATATGGACGACGTCCTCGCCCATGCCCTCGCTCGCCTCCTGCTCGGCCGAGATCCGGCCGCCGACGAAGAAGTAGGAGGCGCCGGCCGGGATCGCGCGCTCGGCCAGGATGGCGTCCAGACGCCGCGCGGCGGGCAGGGGATTGCCGCTCTTGGAGCTGTAGCCGGAGGACATCAGCCCCAGCCCCAGCTGGTTGGCCTGGAGGTGGTGGAGCTTCTTGCCGAGCGCGATGTACTCCAGCCACGGTTCGTCGGCCCGGCTGACGGCGCTGATCCCGAAGCTGGAGCGTTCGTAGACCGCCTGGTTGATGGCGATCACGTGCTTCTTCTCCACCAGCTCGTCGGAGATCTTCTCCAGGTCGCCGTCCTGGTAGCGGTACTGACCGCCCGGCAGGTCGGTGACCTTCCCTGGGTGGACCTGGAGGTAGACCTCGGTGGGGTCCTCCGGCTGCTGTCCGTCGCTCTGCCGGATGTCGAAGGTGCCCAGGTAGTGGTCGTCCTCGGCCACGTCGAACTGCGGCAGCAGCTCCGGACGGAACCCGTCCGGATGGATGGCCAGACCATGGGCGGGCAGCACCTGCTCGAACAGGCCGACCATATGGCCCGTCTCGAACTCCAGGACCTCCAGGATGTTGTTCTTGTAGACGGGCTCGATGGCCTGCCGCTTGCCGACGAAGTGGACCTTCAGCCGCGGTGATCCGCCGCCCTTCACGCGGCGGATCAGGCTGAGCTGATGGTCCAGCGGGTTGTAGTAGTGGATACCGTCCGGCAGATCGTCGATGCCCGCGATCTCCAGATACATCTGGGTCGCGTACAGCGCGCCGGGCGAGGCGTACGCGTACTTCGGCAGCAGCCGCTCCTCGCTGTGGAACTGCCCGAAGGAGCGCAGGATCCGGCCCAGTCCCCGCAGCGTCAGCTCGTCCAGCGGGCGGGACGAGAGCGGATCGACACCGTGGTCGAGCAGCTTGAGGATGCGTGCGCGGCTGGTGTCCCCGCCCTCGTAGAAGCGGTACGTCTTGCGGGCGAACGCCTCCCGGCGCAGCTCCGGGCTCGCGTCGCGGCCCGGCAGATCCACCCGGGTCCGCCCGGCGAGCTGCTCGGACGAACGCAGCCCGGGGTTGGACAGCTGGGCCTTGACCTGGAGCTTGTTGGACTTGGACTGGTGGTGGGAGCCGTGGTTGCCCTGGTCCATCAGGGCGGCTTCCTTGGGGTTCAGCTCCACCGCGGCGACGAGGTTCTGGGAGCCGGTGCGTGCGTCGTCCTTGACGAGGACGGCGGCCCGCTTGACCCAGGCGTGGTTCTCGATGGTGCGGGCGACCTCGTCCAGCTCGACGCGGTAGCCGCGCAGTTTGACCTGGCTGTCGGTGCGGCCGAGGAAGTGCACGGTGCCGTCGGGGGACTGGGACACCAGGTCGCCGGTCCGGTACAGCCGCACCGGGTCCTGCCCGGGCTCCGGCGCGAGGTGCGGGAAGCGTTCCTCGGTCAGCTCGGGCCGGTGCAGATAGCCGCGGGCGAGCTGAACACCCGAGACGTACAGCTCACCGGTCCCGCCGCGCGGCACGGGCCGGTGGTTCTCGTCCAGCACGTGGTAGCGGGTGTGGCTGACCGGGGTGCCGATGGGGATGACGGTGGGCTCGTCGTCCACGGTGGCCGGGGCGACCTCGTACGCCGAGGAGTTGATGGTGCACTCGGTGGGTCCGTACAGGTTCACCAGCCGCGCCGTCGGCAGCGTCGCGAAGAACTCGGCGGCCAGCGCTCGGGTGAGCGCCTCACCACCGCTGAACACCCGGGACAGGCTGGTGCAGTCGCCCAGCCGCTCGGTGTCCACCAGGGCCTGGAGAAGCGTGGGGACGCACTGGAGGGTGGTCACCCGGTGGCGGTCGATCGTGTCGATCAGCCCCTCCGGGTCGCGGTAGACACCCGGGGCGCCCATCACCACGCGGGCGCCGCACGCCGAGCCGAGGATCTCCCACTGGGCGGCGTCGAAACTCATCGGGGTCTTCTGGAGGATGGTGGTGCCGCCGCCCAGGTGCCCGTAGTCCTGGAGCCAGCCGAGCTGGGCGACGATGCTGCGGTGTTCGACCATCACCCCCTTGGGCTTGCCGGTACTCCCGGAGGTGTAGATGACGTAGGCGAGCCCGTCGGGCTGTGGCTCCTCCGGGGCGTCGGGAAGTGGCGGGGGTGACCCGGTCGGCTGGTCGGCCAGGGCCTCGTCCACGGTGAGGACGAGGGTGTCGGCCGGGGCGAGTTGGCGCAGCCGGTCGGCCAGCTGCGCCTGGCAGACGATGACCTGCGCACGGGCGTTGTCGATGATGTAGCGCAGCCGCTCCTCGGGGTAGTCCGGGGAGAGCGGCACATACGCGCCACCGGCGCTGAGGATGCCCCAGGCGCCGACGATGAGGTCGAGGGACGGATCGGCGAAGAGCCCTACACGGTGGTCGCTGCGTACGCCGGACTCCTGGAGCCGACGAGCTAAGCGGGCGCTTCGGACGAGGAGGCCCGCATAGGTGAGGTGGGCGTCCTCGGCGACGACGGCGATGTCGTCGGGTCGTGTCGTGGCCTGTGCTTGAAGGAGTGCGGGCAGGGTGGTGTGGTTTCCGACAGGCATGAAAAACCTTCCCGTGTCTCTGTTGATGGCTTCCGGCGATGGCTTCGTGGGCTCGAACGCCGTCGGTTGAGATCAAGCAGTTATGACGAGACTGGTCTGTTCAGGTCTTCGGTGGTCAGGTCCTCGGTGGTCACGCCGGACATGGCCCTGCCGGAGCCTTCGGCCGGTAGGCATCCCGGGCCTGGCGCCGGCAATGGGCATGGACGAGGGTTGGTGTGCTCACGGGTGTGGCCGGAGGTGAACCCCGTTGCGTACCCAGAGCTGTCTGACAGCCACTGACCGTAGAAAGTAGACTTGGTTCATGTCAAATAGTTCGATGTTGAACTCACCTCGAAGCGACGGTGCCGAAGAGGTGAACGAGCAGCCGGGGCAGGGGGAGGACGCGCTCGACCGCATCCTTCAGCAGTGGGCGGAAGTCCGCCCTGAGCTGGACGTTTGGTCCATGGCGATGATGGGGCGGCTCTTCCGCGCGACCCGGCTGGTCGAGCAGGGGGTGGTGGCGTACCTCGCGGCCGAGGGCATGGAGCGCTGGGAATTTGATGTGCTCGCAACATTGCGCCGCAGCGGCCCGCCGTACGCGCTGTCCCCGAAGGCCCTGGCCGCGACCATGATGATCAAGCCTCCGGCGCTGACCCATCGGGTCGACCGGCTGGTGGGACGCGGCCTGGTCGACCGCGAACTCGACGCCACCAACCGCCGCCGCATGGTGATTTCACTCACCCAGGAGGGGTTCGACCTCGTGGACAACGCGGTGGAGGGGCATGTCCTCAACGGAGAACGCCTGTTCAGCGCCCTGGACCGGGGGGAGCAGGAGCAGCTGTCCGACCTGATGCGCAAGCTGTTGCTCTCCCTGGGCGACACGCCTCCCGCCCCGTAGGCGGCGGGCACCGTGTGAACTCCGGGATGCCCGGCGGTACGTCAACCTTCGTCAGGAGTTCACGTCGGCCCGGGGCCATCGATGTGCGCGGGTCCGGCGCGAACGGCGTGCGCCGCGGCCGGGGCCGGCGCGGCTGGGCCGCGCGGCCCAGCCGGCGGTGAGCCAGTGGCGCCCCCGGCAGGACTCGAACCTGCGGCCAAGCGCTTAGAAGGCGCCTGCTCTATCCACTGAGCTACGGGGGCCGGTGGTGGGCCTGGAACTGCTGAGCCCCCGGGTGCCGACGGGCCCGCGGTGCGGCCGTGGTGCCGGTGGCCGGGCGCGGCGGATCCGTGACCTTGCCGGGGACAAGGATAGGGCTCCCTGCGCCTCGCCCCGGTTGCTTCACCTCCGTGGCACGTTGTGGAGGTTCGGTGAAGCGGTCCGATAATCGCAGGCAGGTACGAAACTCGCATCGTTTTTCACGCCTCAAACGGCGGGTGTTGTCTACTCGTTATGCCTGAGCCCCGTCCGTCACGCCCGCCTCGTGTCCGATCTGACCGGCCTCATGTCCGATCTGAGGTGATCCGGGTGGGTCTCTTTGACGCGCACGAATGAGCATACGCTTCAAAAAGACATCAAAACCGGGCATTCTTCGCATGTGGCGATCTTGGACGTACGGCCCCGGCTGCTCGACGCGCTGACCGCACTGGGCGACCGCGTTGACGCCGCACGGTTTCCGCTCCCCCTTCCCGGCGCCGACCGCGCTCGCCGCAGCCGTGGCGAGTTGCTTGCTCAACTGGACGACTACCTCGTGCCCCGGTTGCGTGGCCCCGAAGCGCCTCTCCTGGGGGTGATCGGCGGCTCGACCGGAGCCGGGAA
>NZ_GG657754.1:6957182-6958258 GCF_000158915.1 Streptomyces himastatinicus ATCC 53653
GTACGGGGCGTACGCCACGTACGGGTCCCGCGATGCGTCTGAGCCCGGCGAATCGTCGTACGAGTCATACGCCTCCTACGGCTCCCGCGACCCCTACAAGGCGTACGAGGCGTACGAGGCCTACGCCTCGTACGAGCGGCCCTTCGGGCCCGGCGCCCGTAGTTTCGCCGCCGGGAGTCTCCGGCCGCGCCTGGACGCGCTGCGTCAGCTGGTGGGGCTGTCCCGCACCCGGCTGGACGGACGCACCCTCGCCGGGGCCGGGCGGGTCCTGGACGAGGCCACCGCGCGCGGACGGCATCCGCTGGGGCACACCGTCGTCGCCCTCGCCGGAGCCACCGGAAGCGGTAAGTCGACACTCTTCAACGCGCTCGCCGGGGCGCCGCTCTCCGAGTGCGGGATCCGGCGGCCGACCACCGCCGCGCCGCTCTCCTGCGCCTGGACCGATCACGCCGACGGGCTGCTGGACCGGCTCGGCATCCCGCATGCGGACCGGCGCCGTCCGGCGTATCCGTACGACCCCGCGCTGCGCGGCCTCGTCCTGCTCGACCTGCCCGACCACGACTCGGCCGCCCCGGGCCACCGGGACCGGGTGGACCGGCTGCTGGGGCTGGTCGACGCGGTGGTGTGGGTGGTGGATCCCGAGAAGTACGCGGACGCGGTGCTGCACGAGCGCTATCTGCGGCCGCTCGCCGGTTATGCGGAGGTCACGTTCGTCGTCCTCAACCAGGTGGACCGGCTGCCGGGCGACGCCGCCGACCAGGTGCTGGACGATCTGCGGCGGCTGCTGGACGAGGACGGGCTGGCGCTCGGCGAACACGGGGAGCCGGGCGCGGCGGTACTCGCCCTGTCCGCGCTCACCGGGGAGGGGGTCGGAGAGCTGCGGGAGATGCTGGGCGGGCTCGCGGCCGAATGCGGCGCGGCGGAGCGACGGCTGGCGGCCGACGTGGACGGCACGACGGCGCGGCTGCGGCCGCAGTACGTGGCGGACGGGGCACCCGCCGGGTTCACCGGCCGGGCGCGGGCGGAGTTCGAGGACCGGCTCGCGGAGGCGGCAGGGCGCGGCGGCGACCGGACAG
>NZ_GG657754.1:6958834-6966531 GCF_000158915.1 Streptomyces himastatinicus ATCC 53653
CGCCCGCGGCGCTGGTCGCGGGCGGCGCGCTGGCCGGGACGGGGCTGGCGTGGGCGTGCGGGCTGGCGGCGCGGGGGCCCGCGCGGCGGTACGGACGGGCGGCGGAGGCCCGGCTGCGGGACGCGGCGGTGGGCTGCGGACGGGCGCGGGTGCTGGCGCCGGTGGGGGCGGAGCTGGCGCGGTACCGGGAAGTGCGGGCGCAGTACGTGATCGCGGCGGGGGAGGGCTGAGAGCGGGACCGGGCGGCGGTTCACCGGGACGAGTGAGCGGGTTGTCCACAGGCTGGGGGTTGTGCACAGGCTCCGGCGCGGGGATCGGATCGCGGGCAGCATGGGGGTCGGCGGTCCGCTGGGCCGCCGGGGGAGAGCGGGATCGCGGGAGAGCGGGGGAGCGCGGGCATGCACGAGACCTGGACGACGGTGGTGGGGAACGCGGCGACGCGGCCGGATTTCTGGGAGACGGCGGCCGGGGTCGCGGTGGCCCGGTTCCGGCTGGCGGCGACGGTGCGCCGCTGGGACCGGAAGAGCGAGGGGTGGGTGGACGCGTATACGAGCTTCTATACGGTCTGGACCTGGCGGACCCTCGCGGCGAACGTGGCCGCTTCGGTGTCGCTCGGCGAACCGCTGCTGGTCCACGGCACCTTGCGGGTGCGTGAGCGGGAGAAGGAACGGGAGCGGGAGCCCGAGAAGGCGCAGCAGGGTGCGGGTGCGGGTGCGAGTACGGGTGCGGGCTCGGGGGAGAGCGGGCCCAGGCGGTGGATCACCGCGGAGATCGACGCGGTCGCGGTCGGGCACGACCTCACGCGCGGCACCTCCGCCTTCCGGCGGGTCTCGCAGGCCAAACCGCTTTCAAACGTACCGACCGGGGCAACGACCCTCTGACCAGGGGGGATTTATCGATAATCCCAGGTCATTTGGGGTCTGTGGGGCAGGTAACAATTCCGATTCGGATCGGTTGGGGGCAGGTCCAATCGGGGATCGTGCGGCTTCTCGCTCCCTAGGATCCCTGAGTGCCCAACGGGGGTTACTGAGCTTTGAGTTCGCTGGCGTGGCGCATCAACTGACTGGCGCTCGCCCGGAGGGGAAACCATGATTTCTGTGAAGAGGCGGGGTGCCGCTCGTCTTGCGGCCGCCGTCCTGGCGTCAGGGCTGGTCGCGGTGGGCGCGCTGGCCGGCGCCGGAACCGCCGCCGCGGACGATGTGCCTTCGGGGAACGGTGGAGCCACGGCCACGCTGAGCGGCCTCAAGACCTTCGACAAGGCGGTCATTCACGACAAGGGTGACCAGGAAGTCGGCGCCGGTCTCTTCGAGATGGCGGTCGACAACGGCGGCAGCATCCAGACGTACTGCATCGATCTGCACAATCCGACGCAGAGCAAGGCGAAGTACGAAGAGAAGCCCTGGAGTCAGACCTCGCTGGCGAACAACCGCGAAGCGGGCAAGATCAACTGGATTCTCCAGAATTCCTATCCCCAGGTGAACGACCTCGCCGAACTCGCCTCGAAGGCGGGCTCCGGTGCCCTCACCGAGAAGACCGCGGCCGCCGGTACCCAGGTCGCCATCTGGCGCTTCTCCGACAAGGCGAAGGTCGACGCGGTCGACCCGGCGGCCGAGAAGCTCGCTGACTACCTGGAGAAAAGCGCGCGGAACCTGGCCGAGCCCAAGGCCTCGCTGAGCCTCGACCCGCCGGCCGTCTCCGGCAAGGCAGGTGAGCGGCTCGGTCCGGTCTCGGTCCGCACCAACGCCGAGAGCGTCACCCTCACCCCGAGCGCCGAGGCCGCCGGATCCGGCGTCAAGCTCGTCGACAAGAGCGGCAAGACGATCACCAGCGCCGCCAACGGCTCCGAGGTCTACGTCGACGTGCCGTCCGACGCGGCCGACGGCTCCGCCACGCTGACCGCCCAGGCCGCCACCAAGGTTCCGGTCGGCCGCGCGTTCTCCAGCGACACCAAGAGCCAGACGCAGATACTCGCCGGTTCCAGCGAGAGCACCGTCTCCGCCTCGGCCACCGCCCACTGGGCGGAGAAGGGCGCGGTCCCGGCCGTCACCGCCGAGAAGGACTGTGCCGAGGGCGGTGTGGACGTCACGGCGACCAACAAGGGCGACGAGGCGTTCACCTTCACGCTGCTGAACCAGAAGTACACGGTCGAGGCCGGTCAGTCGAAGACCGTCACCGTTCCGGTGAACGAGGACCAGAGCTACAAGTTCAGCGTCCGGGGCCCGAACGGATTCCAGAAGACCTTCTCCGGTGTCCTCGACTGCAAGACCACGGGCAGCGGCACCGGCGGCAGCGACACCCCCTCCTCCAAGGCGGGCCCGGCGTCGGCCGGCGGTACCGGCGGTGGCGAGGTCTTCAGTGGTGACACCACGGCCGTCGACGCCACCGCCGGTGGTGACCTCGCCGAGACCGGGAGCAGCAGCTCCACCCCGCTGATCGCGGGCATCGCCATCGCGCTCGTCGTGGTCGGAGGCGGCGCGATCTTCTTCGTCCGCAAGAAGAAGGCCCCCTCGGGCGAGTGACCGCCCGGCGGGTGACCGCCGGCGACGGACGGTGAGGAAGGGCCGGGGCCTCGGCAGAATGCGAGGTTCCGGCCCTTCTCGCCCGGGCGGCCGCCCCGGACGGCGGAACAACTGGTTTCCGCCTCGGGCCTGCCGTACGGCAAGATGGGGTGGGGTGTCTCTGCCCTGGACGCGGCGGAGCCCGCATGCACCCATGCGGCGCGCCCGCACATCGATACCTACCAGATTGCCGGACGGTTTCTCTTGGCTGAGTTCATCTACACCATGCGCAAGGCGCGTAAGGCGCACGGCGACAAGGTGATCCTCGACGACGTCACGCTGAGCTTTTATCCCGGCGCGAAGATCGGTGTCGTGGGCCCCAACGGCGCCGGTAAGTCGACGGTGCTGAAGATCATGGCCGGGCTGGAGCAGCCGTCCAACGGCGACGCCTTCCTCTCGCCGGGCTACAGCGTGGGCATCCTGCTCCAGGAGCCCCCGCTGGACGAGTCCAAGACCGTGCTGGAGAACGTCCAGGACGGCGTGGCGGAGACCAAGGGCAAGCTCGACCGCTTCAACGAGATCGCCGAGCAGATGGCGACCGACTACAGCGACGCGCTGCTCGAGGAGATGGGCAAGCTCCAGGAGGAGCTGGACCACGCCAACGCATGGGACATGGACGCCCAGCTGGAGCAGGCCATGGACGCCCTGGGCTGCCCGCCCGGGGACGCGCCGGTCACCAAGCTCTCCGGTGGTGAGAAGCGCCGCGTCGCGCTCTGCAAGCTGCTGCTGGAGGCCCCCGACCTGCTGCTCCTCGACGAGCCCACCAACCACCTGGACGCCGAGTCGGTCCAGTGGCTGGAGCAGCACCTCGCCAAGTACGCGGGCACCGTCGTGGCCATTACCCACGACCGGTACTTCCTGGACAACGTCGCCGAGTGGATCCTGGAGCTGGACCGCGGCCGCGCCATCGGCTACGAGGGCAACTACTCCACGTACCTGGAGAAGAAGCAGGCCCGCCTCAAGGTCGAGGGGCAGAAGGACGCCAAGCGCCAGAAGCGCCTCAAGGAAGAGCTGGAGTGGGTCCGCTCCAACGCCAAGGGGCGCCAGGCCAAGTCCAAGTCCCGGCTGACCCGTTACGAGGAGATGGCCGCCGAGGCCGAGAAGACCCGGAAGCTGGACTTCGAGGAGATCCAGATCCCGCCGGGCCCGCGCCTGGGCAACGTCGTGGTCGAGGTGGAGAACCTCTCCAAGGCGTTCGGCGAGAAGGTCCTCATCGACGACCTCTCGTTCACCCTGCCGCGCAACGGCATCGTCGGCGTCATCGGCCCCAACGGCGCCGGCAAGACCACGCTCTTCAAGATGATCCAGGGCCTGGAGACCGCCGACGCGGGCAAGATCAAGGTCGGCGACACCGTCAAGATCTCCTACGTCGACCAGAGCCGCGCCAACATCGACCCCAAGAAGACGCTGTGGGCGGTCGTCTCCGACGAGCTGGACTACATCAACGTCGGCCAGGTCGAAATGCCGTCCCGCGCCTATGTCTCCGCCTTCGGCTTCAAGGGCCCGGACCAGCAGAAGCCCGCCGGGGTGCTCTCCGGCGGTGAGCGCAACCGCCTCAACCTCGCGCTCACCCTCAAGCAGGGCGGCAACCTGCTGCTCCTCGACGAGCCGACCAACGACCTCGACGTCGAGACCCTGTCCTCCCTGGAGAACGCGCTGCTCGACTTCCCGGGCTGCGCCGTGGTCGTCTCCCACGACCGCTGGTTCCTCGACCGCGTCGCCACCCACATCCTGGCGTACGAGGGCGACTCCAAGTGGTTCTGGTTCGAGGGCAACTTCGAGTCGTACGAGAAGAACAAGATCGAGCGGCTCGGCCCGGACGCCGCCCGTCCGCACCGCGCCACCTACAAGAAGCTCACCCGGGGCTGAGGGGATGGCCCGGCATATCTACTCCTGCCCCCTGCGCTGGTTCGACATGGACGCGTTCGGCCATGTCAACAACGTGGTCTTCCTCCGCTATCTGGAGGAGGCGCGCGTCGATTTCATGTGGCGGCTGGCGCCTGGGAACGGGAGTGACGCGTTCACCGGCGGGGTGGTCGTGGCGCGGCACGAGATCGACTATCTGAGGCCCCTCGTCCACCGGCACACGCCGGTGACCATCGAGACCTGGGTGAAGGAGGTCCGCGCCGCGTCCATCGACCTGTGCTACGAGGTCAAGGACGAGGAGACCGTGTACGTGCGGGCCGCCACCCGCATCGTCCCCTTCGATCTCGAAGCGGGCCGGCCGCGCCGCGTCACGTCCGAGGAGGAGAGCTTCCTGACCGACTACCTGGAGCCCGAGCCGGGCACCGGGGAGGCGGCCGGGAAGGGAGCCGGGAAGTCCGCCGAGGGGGCCGTCACCGTATGACGGCCTTCCAGCCCGAGCTGCACTTCGCCGACGCCGGGGAGGCGGCCGACCTCGCCGCCTTCCTGGCCCGGCTGATCCACTACGACCGCGCCGCCGCCGTCCGGCTCCAGGCGGGCGGCGGGGTGCTGGCCGTCTTCGGCCGCCCGCCGTCCTTCGAGGTCCTGGCCATCCGTACGGCACGGCTGGAAGCCGTCGTCACCGCGGGCGCCGCGGACGCCGGGACGTCCGGCGGGCCGGGGGCGCTGGACACCACCGTCTCGGCCGGTCAGTTCGCCGACGCACTGGATGCGGCGGGCTCCGGCACGACTACGGCGTCCGAGGGGCTCACCGTCGCCGTGCCCGAGGCCGTCACCGGCCCGCCCTGGGCCGGGCTGCTGCCGCCGCGCGGCGGCTGGCGACGGGTGCCGGGGCTGCCCGGCACGGACGAGGTGCGCGCGGCGGTCGCGGCCGCGGTCGCCGAGTTCCGGGCCCGTGACGAGGCGCTTCCCGAGGAGCACCGTACGCGCGCCGAGCGCGACCGCATCGGCCACGAGATCTGGTCCCGCACCCTCGGGGACACCGGACTGCCGCTGCGCGCCGTGCACGCCGCCCAGTCGCTGGGCTTCCTGCGCCCCGCGCGGGCGGGCGCGCCCGCCGCCACCGGCTCCCGCGGTGCCACCGCCTTCGCCCCGCAGACCGAACCGCTCGGGCTGCTCGCCGCGGGCGGCTGGCTGCGGCTGCGCACCCCGTACGGCTCGATCGCGGTGCGTACGTCGGGGCTGCCAGGGCTGACCGTGACACCCGCCTAGGGCGGTGCCGTCTCAGCCCTCCGTGTTGACCATGGAGGCGGCCGCGTAGGTGAGGTAGTTCCACAGCTGGCGCTCCAGGTCGGGCGCCAGCTCCAGTTCGTCGACCGCGTCCCGCATGTGCTTCAGCCAGGCGTCATGCGCCGCCCGGTTCACGGTGAACGGCGCGTGGCGCATGCGCAGCCGCGGATGGCCGCGGTTGTCGCTGTAGGTGCGGGGCCCGCCCCAGTACTGCATGAGGAAGAGCACCAGCCGCTCCTCCGCCGGGCCCAGATCGTCCTCGGGGTACATCGGCCGGAGCAGTGGGTCCTCCGCGACGCCCTGGTAGAAGCGTCGGACCAGGCGCCGGAAGGTCTGCTCGCCGCCGACCAGCTCGTAGAAGGTCTGCTCCTGAAGTGTGCCGCGCGGAATGTCTTTCACGCCTCCATGCTCTCAGACCACCCGGCCTAGGTAAGGGGGCGTAGGCCCCGCCCGGGTAGGGGGCCCGCCCGGCGGAGCGGGGCGGTGGCGCACGCAGGACAGTGGAGGCATGGGCGGCGCGGGCGTGACGGAGACGGGCGGCGGGCGCGGACGGACGGGCGATCGGCCCGATCGTCACGCCGAGGCGGCCGCCGTGGCGCGGGCCGGGCTCGTCCGGGAGATGACGGCGGGCGGCGGGCTCACCGATCCGCGGTGGCGGGCGGCGTTCGCGGAGGTACCGCGCCATCTGTTCGTGCCCTATTACTACGAGGCGGGCGACGAGGGCGGGGCGGCGCTCACCACCCGGCTGTGGCGGGACGACCGGAACCCGCTGCGCCGGGCCCGCTGGCTGGCCGGGGCGTACGCCGACGCGCCCCTGGCGACGCGGGCGCGCGACGGCGAGCTGATCTCCTCCAGCAGCCAGCCGTCCCTGATGGCGCGGATGCTCGACGCGCTGCGGGTGCGGGACGGGGACCGGGTGCTGGAGATCGGCGCGGGCACCGGCTACAACGCGGCGCTGCTCGCCCATCGGCTCGGCGACGCCCGGGTGACGACCGTCGACCTCGACCCGGAGATCACCGAGGCCGCCCGCAGACATCTCGCCGCGGCCGGATTCCGCCCGGCCGTCATCACCGGCGACGGGGCGCGCGGCTGTCCCGCGCGTGCCCCCTACGACCGGATCATCGCGACGTGTGCCCTGCCGTCCGTGCCGTCCGCGTGGCTCGGGCAGTGCCGCCCCGGGGCGCTGGTGCTGATGCCGCTGGCCACCGGGCTGATCGTGCTGCGGGTCCGCGACGCCCGGCAGGCGGAGGGCCGGTTCCTGGCCACTCCCGCGTACTTCGTCCCGCTGCGTGGCAGCGGGCCGCCGCGCCCCGTCCCCACGCACGGGCTGCCGTCGTGGCCGCTGCTGGACGACTCGTTCCGCTTTCTGCTGAACCTGGCCGCGGGCCGGCTGGAGCCGGTCGAGGCGCTGGCGCTGTGGGAGCACGAGGGGCGCCCCGGGCGCGAGCGCTACGGGGTCACGGTGCGGGGCGAGCGGCAGTGGGCCTGGCTGGACGACGCGGAGGGCGCGTACGCCTGGCCGCTGTGATGAAGCCCGGAGCCGCGGCCGGACCGGGGCCGGGGCGAAACGCGCCCCGGCCCGTGAGCCTCAGGGCCTAGCCGCGGCGGACGGTGATCGTCGTCCAGGCGCCGACGTGCACCCGGTCGCCGTCCTGGAGCGGTATCGGCACATACGGCTGGATCGGCTCCTCGCCGCCGTTGATCGTCGTGCCGTTCGTCGAGTCCTGGTCGACGACCGCCCAGCCGCCGTCCGGCTGCTGGACGAGGACCGCGTGCTGGTGCGAGACGCCCGGGTCCTCGGGCGCGCGCCCGAGGTCGATGTCCGGGGCCTCGCCCGTGCTGTGGCGGCGGCGGCCGATGGTGATCTGCTGGCCGTTGAGCGGCAGTTGCTGCTCGGGGGAGTACGCCGGGAGGTTCAGCCCGGCGGCCTCCGGGCCGCTGACAGGTGCATCATCGCCGTGAAGTAGTCACGGTCCGGCCCGACGA
>NZ_GG657754.1:6967080-6969842 GCF_000158915.1 Streptomyces himastatinicus ATCC 53653
TGCGTCAGGAAGTTGTAGCGGCACTCCTCACAGAACGGCGCCTGCGCCTCACGCGGCGTACGGCACTGCGGGCACACCTCCGGCTGGTAGCCGCCATCAGGCTGCGGCGGGGCCGGGTAGCCGTACCCGGACGAGGGGGCGCCGGGCGGGGGCGGCGGGCCGCCCGGGGCCGGGTAGCCGTAGCCGCCGGGGCCGGGCGCACCCGGGCCGCCCGGCATCGGAGGGGGCGGCGGGGGCGGCGGCATGTGGCCGGAGGGCATGGGTGTCCCCGACATCCGGTGGCCACACACCTCGCACCAGTCGTCGGCCGCCGATTGGTGTCCGTTAGGGCAGGTCGGCATGTCGGTGATCCCCCTCTTGTGCCGTTCTTGGCATTTCTGCCGTAACGCGATCTCTTGGTGCTACTTCTTGACGCGAACTGTCTTGGTGGAGCGTGTTTCGAGTGTCATCTCGTCCGCCTCCGCAACCTTCGCTTTCAGTCGCACAGTACCTGTCGCCGCGTCGACGACGTCCACCACCTTCGCAAGCAGTTTCGCCGTGTCCTTGTTCCCCGAACCGTTCGCCAGCTGTACGGCCCTTCCCAGCTTGGCGGTCGCTCCCTCGACATCGCCGGACTTACGCGCATCCATGCCCTGTTGGATGACCTGTGCCAGTTCGGCCTGGCCCGTGTAGTGCGCGACCTGCGGATTCATCGAGGTGGAGGCGGTCATGTCGGTCGTCCACACGGCCCGGACGAGCCCCTGGGACAGCGGGGCCGGAGGGCCCTGACCGTCCGGCTGCGGCAGGACGAGGGAGACCCGGGCCGCGAGCATTTCCTGGCCGATTTCCGCCGCCGGGACCCGCAGGCACACGTGATAATCGCGCGATTCGTCCCCCCATGACCCCGTCGGGTAGTCGCCCGAGCGCGGTCCGGCCTCGGTGCGCCGGGCGGTCAGATCCTCGACCGTGGGTGCGACCTGTTTCACAAACACCACCTCGGCGCCCACCGGGGTCCACAGCCGCAGATGGACGTCCGCGACCTCCTTCCGCATGGCCGTCGCCATCATCTGCGTGAAGTCCGCGGACAGTTCGGCCGGATTCGCCACGATATCGGCCGTTCCGAGCAGGGCGGAGGCGATCCCGGTGACCTCCTTGACCTCCCAGTCGGTACCGACCCCGCGGGCGTCGCAGGTGAAGCGGCCCGCGCAGGCGTCGAGCGCGGCCCGCAGGTCCTCCGGCGTCTCGTGCTCGTTGCGGCCGTCGGTCAGCAGGATGCCGTGCCGGATCGAGACATCCGCGGTGCCCAGCAGCCGGTCGGCGAGCCTCAGCCAGGTGCCGATCGCCGTGCCGCCGGCCGCGCCGAGCCGCCGCAGCGCGTCCTTCGCCTCGGCGCGGGTGACCGGATCCGCGGTCGCCAGCCGCCCATTGCCCGGAAAGACCTCGACCGCCTTGTGGGTGCCCGCGATCACCGCGAAGGCGACCCCGTCGCGCACCGTGTCGATCGCGGCGGCGGTCGCGTCCCGGGCGTTGCGCATCTTCGTCGGCGGATAGTCCATGGAGCCGGAGCAGTCCACCATGATCACCACGGCCGCATCGGCCGCGCCGCCGCCCGTGGCGTACCGGCCAGGGGCGGCGACGGGAGCGGGGATCGGCATCCCTCCGGTCGTCCCGCCGCCGGTCGAGGTGACCGTGACGATCGCGTTGACCTCACGGCCTCCCTCCGGGAGGTACTCGTTCTGATAAACGTCGACCGAGAACCGCGGCGCTTGGGACTTGGAGAAATTGGCCATCTGATCCGCTCCTTGGCGCTCCACAGGGACGTATGGGCATCGCGTCGTGCCGCGAGAGCGTGGGCGGAGTGATGGCGTCCGGCGCCGCCCCCCCGGGCCGGAGCCCGTCCCCCTCGGGCCGTCAGGCGGATCCTGCCCCTCCCGGCGGGGCGGGGAACGGCACCACGGCCACTGTTACGTTGTCGTGGCCCCCGCCGTTGAGGGCGTGGCCCACCAGGACCCGCGCACTCTGGAGCGGCCTGCCCCGGGCGTCCGGCGGCACCGCGCGGGCCATCTCGTCCGCCGATTCGGCGTAGTTCCACAGCCCGTCGGTGCACACCACCACGACCCCGGGCCGGTCCGGCTTGAACGAGGCCGTGTGCGGCTCCAGTTCGTAGGCGTCCGCGCCGAGCCAGCCGGTGATGGCGTGCGCCCGCTCGTCCGCGTACGCCTCGGCCTCCGACATCAGCCCCGCCGCCACCATCTGGGCCGCCCACGAGTCGTCCTCGGTGAGCCGGGCGGGCCGGGTCGTCCGGTCGTCGGGCACCCAGTAGACGCGGCTGTCGCCGATCCAGCCGACGGTGAGCAGATCTCCGGTGATCACGGCGCTGACGATGGTGCAGGCCGGAGCGTTCTGTTGGCGCTGCTGGGGCTCCTCGTGCGGGCTGGGCGCGCCGGGTCTCCAGGGCGAGCGCGGCGACCGCGTCGGCCGCGGCGACGATCGCCTCGTTCATGGCCTGCTGGGGGTGGGCGCCCCGGGGCAGCGCCGTCAGCAGCGACACCTCCGCCGCGTGGGCGGCCGCGGCCGATGCCTCGTCGGGCCGGGTGGCCGAGGAGACCCCGTCGCAGACCACCGCGACGACGGCCGGTGAGCCGTCCGGGAGGGCGGCGGTGGCCACGGAGAACGCGTCCTCGTTGCGGTGGTGGCGCAGCCCGCGGTCACTCGCCGCGGCGACACCCGCCAACTCCCGTTCCATATGGTCGCGCTCACGTGCCTGGGGCGTGCCCGCAGTG
>NZ_GG657754.1:6970627-6977555 GCF_000158915.1 Streptomyces himastatinicus ATCC 53653
CCGCGATCGACTCCAGCACCCGCACCGCGTCCGCCCGGTCCCCGGAGCACAGCCGGACCCGGGCCAGCCCGAAGGCGGCGCTCACGAAGCTCGGATCGGTCGCCCAGACGAGCCGGTAGTACTCCGCCGCGTTGTCCAACTGGCCCAGCACCTCGGCGCAGACGCCGAGCGCCAGCTTCGGCGCGGGCTCCCCGGGGAACGCGTCGTAGACGGCGTCGAACGACAGCGCGGCCGTCTCGTGGTCGCCGGAGGCCAGCGCGTGCACCCCCCGGTACCAGACGATCCGCCAGTCGTCGTGGTACGCGGCCTCCAGACCGGTCAGCGCGTCACCCGCCTCCCGCACCTGCCCCAGCTCCAGCAGGGCGCGCACCCGGCGCAGCCGCAGCTCGGGCGAGTCGACGGGCGCGGATTGCAGCGCCGCGCCGACCTCGGCGGGCGGGGCGGACAGCAGCCCGGCCAGGAAACCGGCGTTGGGATCCGAGGGATCCACCAGCGGCACGGGCAGGGCGAGGGCGGTGGCCCGGGTGTCCAGCGGTGCGATGGCGGGCAGCGGCAGGGCCAGCGGCCCCTGCGGCGGCCCGGGCGGGCCCTGCGGCGGTACGAGCGGGCCCTGCGGGGGTACGGGGCCGCCCGGCGGCGCGCCGCGGTCCGTGGTCCGCCCGCCCAGCAGCGACGGATCCTGGCCCTCTTCGGCGAACAGCGCCGTGTCCACCACCCGGGTCTCCGGCCCGAAGAGGGTCGACAGCGCGGGCCGGGGCCGCCCGGTCTGGAGCGCCACGGCCTCCCGCAGCACCCCGGTCAGCTGGTCGGCCATCTCCTGTGCGGAGGAGAACCGGCGCCCCGGGTCGGGGTCGGTGGCCCGCACCAGCAGCCGGTAGAACGATTCGTACCGCCGGAAGACCTCGATGTGCTCGGGGTCCGGGAGGCTGTCCACGAAGACGTTCGTATAGCCCTGGAAGTCGAAGGTGAGCACCGCGAGGGTGCGCGCCACCGTGTAGAGGTCGGAGGCGACCGAGGGCCCCTGCTCCGCGACCTCCGGGGCCTGGTAGCCCACCGTGCCGTAGATCGCGCTGTCCTCGTCGTCCACCCGCCGGACCGCGCCCATGTCGATGAGCTTGAGCTGGTCCTGCTGCTGTATGGCGTTGTCGACCTTGAAGTCGCAGTAGAGCAGATTGCGGCTGTGCAGATGGCCGAGGGCCTCCAGCGCCTCGATCCCGTACGCGCACGCCTGCTCGACCGGCAGCGGATCGCGCCTGCCGTCCGGGGCGCGCCGCGCGTTGGCGATGTCCTTGAGGGACTTGCCGCCGACGTACTCCATGACGATGTAGCCGTCGAGACTGCCCGTGTTCTGGTCGAGGTGCTCGACGAAGTTGTAGATCCGGACGATGTTGGAGTGCTCGATCTCGGCGAGGAAGCGGCGCTCGGACACGGCGGCCGCCAGCGCTTCCTCGTCGCCCGTGTCCAGCAGGCCCTTGAGCACCACCCAGCGGTCCGACACCGCACGGTCGATGGCCAGATAGACCCAGCCGAGCCCGCCGTGTGCCAGACAGCCCGCCACCTCGTACTGCCCGTGCACGATGTCGCCGGGGCCGAGCTTCGGCACGAACGAGTACGGGTGACCGCACTTGGTGCAGAAGCCCTCGGTGCGGCCCGGCCGGTCGCCACGGGCGCGGCCCACCGGCGCCCCGCAGTCGCCCCGGCTGCAGAACCGCTTCCGCTCCGGCACCTCGGGGTCGGCCAGCACCGCCGTACGCGGATCGGGGCGCGGCACCTCCGGGACGCTGACCAGACCCGCGCCCAGCGCGTTCCGCCCCGAGGCGGTCGAGGACGAGCCGGAGCCGCGCACCGACACCGAACGCGAGGAGCGCCCGGAGGAGGAGCGGGACAGCCGCCCGGACACCGAACGCCGGGACGACGACGAACGGGACGGCCGGGACGAGCGCGAGGAGCGGGACGACGAGCCACGCCCACCGCCGCCCGCGACGCCGGTCGGCGGTGAACTGACCATGCCCTGCGGGGAGACCACCGGGGCCATCCCGCAGGTGCCGCAGTACAGCTCGCCGCCGCCCACGTCCTCGTACGTCCCGCCGCACTCCCGCCGCTGGCAGGTGACGACGTCACTCATAGCGCTCCCCCTCGCTGCCGCGATCGGCGGCACCGTGACCGGCGGGATCCTGCTGCCGGGGTGCCAACGCCTCGGCAGCCGCCCGCTGATAGCGCAGGACCGCCTGCTCGGCGGCGCGCAGATCGCACGGGGCGCTCCACAGCATCCGGCGCGCCACGTCATACCGCTCCACCAGGAACGGATCCTCCGCCATACCGTGCCGGGCGACCTTCGCCTTGTACGCGTCCAGCCGCCCGCGCAGCTCGGCGCGGACCGCGAGCGGTGCGGTCACCGCCGTCAACGACTCACGGGCGCGCAGCAGTTCGTCGTCGGCGCGCCGCTCCAGGCTCTCCAGCAGTGGGGAGAGCCGGTGCCACTGGGAGTGCCGGCGGTAGTCGGCGGCCATGACCAGCTGCTCGTGCAGGGCGGTCGGCGGGCCGCTGACCGCGGGCACCTCGGACGCCGCGATCTTCGCCAGCACTTCACCGCGCGCCTGCCGGGCCTCGGAGAGGGTGCGATCGGCGCGGGACAGCACATCGCGCAGCCGCATCAGACGCCGCTCCGCGTCCTGCCGGACGTCCAGGACGGCCTCGATCTCGCGCCGTACGTCGTCCAGGGCGCGGGCGGCGCGGTCGTAGCGGACGGTGTCGGGACTGCCGCCGCCGGGCGCCGAACTCCTCCCGGCGGCCGGTTTCCAGAAGGCGAGCGGATCGGAGACCACCTCGGCGCGCAGCGCGGTCAGCTCGGCGGTGATCTGCTCCAGATCGTCGCCCGAGGGGTGCTCACCGGGCCGCACCCCGACCGAGTGGGCGAGCGAACGGGTGCGGTGCAGCTCGGCGGAGAGCATGTCGATCCGGGCGGGCAACGCGGACCACACGGCGTCGGCCGTGACGATGACGTCCAGCGCCTCGGCATACCAGCGGTTCATCCGGTCGACCAGCAGGTCCAGGCTCAACTGCTCGCTGAGCAGCGGCGATCCGGTGAGCGTCGCGGTGCTGGGCAGGGTGATCCCGGGGCCGCGCAACAGCTCGGTCAGCTCGGCCAGCTCGCCCGGAGTGGACCAGCGATGCCGGGAGCGCACCTCGCGGGCGCGCCGGAGGGCGTCCGTGTACGCGTCGAAATAGCTCCACAGCAGCGAGATGGCCTGTTCGGTGGTGGCCCACCGCTCCTTGGTGACGCCCGTCAGCTCGGCGCCTTCGAGCAGCCTTCTGCCCGCGTGGTCCTGGAGGGCGAGCAGCGACGTCTCGATCGCCTCGTGCTCGGCGCCGAGCCTCGCCAGCGCACGGTCCACCTCTTCACGGCCCATGGCCGGCCCCTCGGGTGTCCCCGCGGAGCCGGGGAAGGGTCCCGGGACCCCCATCGATCACCTCTCCGAGTCCGTGTCCGTATCCGTCAGGCGTGATCCGTCTGCTGCGACATCCCTACGCGTATGAACCGGGCGCTAATCCTTGCCGGTCCGTGATCCTCGGCTCCCCGCCGGTCCCCAACTCCTCCTGCTCTCGGTCCCTCTAGTCCTTGTACAGGGGATCCGGAGGTGCCGGGTTCCGCTGTGTCCTGCCGAAATCGTCCGCGAGCCAGGTGCGGTAGGCGCGCTGCCAGGGGCTGTCGGCGCCGCCTTTGCGGTAGTCCTCCAGGACCTGGTTGACCCGGCGTACCAGGTCGTCGTCGTTCTTGTTCATCGCCACGCCGTACAGCTCATCGGTGAATCGTGGGCCGACCAGCTTGACGGAGGGGTCCTGGGCGGCCTGGCCCGCCGCCAGCGCGTTGTCCGTGATCACCGCGTCCACCTGCCCCATCTGTAGCCTGACCAGGCAGTCCAGCTGGTTGGGAACGGGCTTCACCTTGATCGCACCCAGCGCCTCGGCGCCCTTTTCCGGTTCGTCCAGCACGGCCTCGGCGGTCGAACCCTGGGCCGTGCAGACCCGCTTGCCGCGCAGGGTCCTGTTGTAGCCGGTGATGGACGAGTCGTCGGGGACCAGCACCTGCTGTCCGGCCTGGAAGTAGGCGGTGGAGAAGGCCACGTCCTTGATCCGGTCGCAGTTGATGGTCATCGTGCGCACCACGATGTCCACCTTGCCCTGCTGGAGGGCCTTGATGCGCTGACTGGTCGGAATGGTTCGGTAGATGACCGCGTCCGGATCGCCGAAGATGTCCTTGGCGATCGCGCGCACGATATCGATGTCGAAGCCGGTCAGCTCACCGGTGGCCGGGTCGCGATAGCCCCAGCGGTAGCTGTTCTGGTCGACGCCCGCGATCAGCTTGCCGACCTTGTGCCCATGGATCTTCCGTTCCTTGATCCGCTTGATGGCCGGTCCGCTCGCGCTCGACGGACGCAGGCTCGCCTCCGGCTTTTCGCAGTCCTCTGCCGCCGCCTCGGAACCGGCGCCCAGGGGGTGCGGACCCGGGCGGGACCGCTGAGATGCCTGGGACTGCCGGGTGTCGCCCCCGCCGTCCACCAGCGCGGGCCCCACGATGGCCGTGGTCACCCCGAGGGCGCACACCACCGCGGCGAGGCCCGATCGCATCCGCGCCGATCGCGGCCGTGCCGGTCGCAGTCGTGTCGATCGCGGCCGTGCCGGTCGTGTACGCGTCGCTCGCATGTCTCCGCCCCCCATCGCCGTCACCGGTACTCCGACAGCCTGCGGCCTATGCCCAGGACCGCGCCCGCCGCGCCCAGCACCGCCAGCACCCCGGCCCCGACCGCCATCCCGGTGAACGCCCCGCGCCCGCTGTCGGCGGCCTCCTGGAACTGCCGCTGCTCATGGCCCAGCGCCTTCGCCAGCTCGTCGTCCACCCGGTCGAAGGACTCGCCCGTGCTGTCCTTGGTGCCGATGACCTTCTCCAGCGCGCCCTTGTAGTCGCCCGCGTCATCGGCGCTGCGGGCCGCCTTGTGGCGGTCCTGCCAGGCGCGGACCGCCGTGGCGGCCGCCTCCACCGGGTCCCGGCCCCCGCCGTCGTCCGCGAGATCGTCTGCCCGGTCCAGCAGGCTGCCCTCGGCGGCGCGGTCGCCGGACCCGCCGCCGATGAGCCCGGCCATCCGGGAGGCGTAGCTGACCTCGTAGGCGTCCTTGCCCTTGTTGGCACCGTCCTTGTCGACGACGACCGCGCCCCGCGCGACCAGCGTCAGGTTCTCGTCGGCGCGGGCCCGCAGCGAGGCGATCCGCGCCTCGTTGAGCACCCGCAGGGACTTCGCCCCGTGGTCGTCGGACTCGTTCAGGTCGGCGCGTGCGAGAGCATGGCCGGCCACCAGCCACACCAGCACCACCGTGGCGGCAGCGGACGCACCCAGCAGCCCGTGGTTGAACACCCGGTTGGTCCGTTGGTAGTTGCGGCGCTGGGCCCAGCCCAGGGCGGCCAGCGCGACCACGCCCACGCCTATCGCCGCCCAGGGCCAGGACTTCGCGTCCCCGTAGTCGTCGCCGAGGCGGGCGGTCTCCGCCTCGTACAGCCGGTCGGCGGCGGGCAGCAGCCGGGTGCGCATCGTGTCGTTCGCATAGCGCAGATACGCGCCGCCCAGCGGCAGGCCCTGCCGGTTGTTGGCGCGCGCGGACTCCACCAGCCCCGTGTAGACCGGCAGCAGTTGGCTGATCTTCCGTATCCCGGCGCGTGCCGAGGCCGACCCCTCGGTGTTCGCCGCGGCACGCACCAGCAGCTCGGACGCCGTGTCGATGTCCCGCTCATAGCGCTTGCGCACCGCGGCGGACTCCTGGCCGCCTGCCAGGAAGCCGCTCGCCGCCGTGGTGTCCGCGTCGGCCAGCGAGCGGTAGATCCGCGCGGCGTCCGCGCTCAGCGGCTGGCTGTGCTCGGCCACCGCGTCGGCCGCGGTCTTCCGGTCGGAGACCTGCCAGGCCGTCACCGCCCCGAAGGCCACCACCAGCGCGGCCAGCACGGCTCCGATGATCCGCAGCCGCCCGGGCTCGGTCGTGGCCCCGGCCCGCAACCGGTCCAGGCCCTCCCGCCACGCGGTCCGCGGCGGGGCCGCAGGCGCGGGCGGCGGCGCTGGTCTGCCGGTGGTCGACACAGATGACACAAGACCTCCCCCTTGGTCCGGACCCCACGGTCACTGTCCGCAGAAGTATGGACCGCGCCCCCCGGCCAGGTCACCGGTCTTGCCTGGATCTTGCTCGGACCGCGATCTTCTCTCCCCACTGTGATTACGCTCAGGAGGGACTCCCGGTTCCCAGTTCGTCACCGTCAGTTTCCGTGACGCCCGTTCGCGCACGCTGCGTGGCCGCTCCCTCGGCCCCGTCGTAGTGCGCGCGCAGCCGGGCGTACGCCGCCGGTGGTGCGCCGGTGTGGTCCAGGCCGAGCAGCGCCGCGCCGAGCACGGGCGGGGCCGTGACGACCCGGGGCGCGGCCTTCGGCGCGCGCTCGGCGAGGAGTTCGCGGACCCGGTCGTCCAACTGGGGGTGCCGGGCCGCGAGCACCCCGCCGCCCAGGATCACCGGCGTCTCCTCGGCCAGCAGGTCCAGCCGGGTCAGCGCGACCGTGGCCATCGTGACCACCTCCTCCGCCTGGCGGTCGACGATCGCGCGCGCGACCTCGTCGCCGCCCGCGGCCACCGCGAAGAGCACCGGCGTCAGCGTGTAGCGGTGGGACGGCTCCAGCCGCCCCAGGTGGACGGCCTCGATCAGCTCGTACATCGTGGTCAGGCCGAAGTGCGCGGGCAGGGCGCGGGCCAGTTCGGTCGGCTCGCCCCGGCCGTCCTCCGCGCGCGCCGCCCACCACAGCGCCTCTTCCGACAGGAAGCCCCCGCCGCCCCAGTCGCCGGAGAGCCGCCCGATGGCGGGGAAGCGGGCGGTGCGCCCGCCGTGGCCAAGACCG
>NZ_GG657754.1:6977788-6992912 GCF_000158915.1 Streptomyces himastatinicus ATCC 53653
CGGCCCGCCGCGCCCCCTCCTCCACCAGCCGCGCCAGCCCGCCGACGGCCCGCTCGGTGCCCACGACGGGCGGCCGGAAGCCGCCGCCGCGGGCCGTGCCGAGCACGGTTCCGTCCGGGCCGATCAGCGCGACGTCGGTCTTGCTGTTGCCCGCGTCGATCGCCAGCACGGACGGCCCCGGCGCGGCGGCGGAGGGGGAGGCCGGTGCGGAACCGGCCGGTTCGGACTGCGTCAGGCCCACGCCAGGTGCTCCCGGTTGTGCGCGATCAGGTCGTCGGTCAGCTTCTCGGCGCAGTCGATCTGGCCGATGAGGGGGTGGGAGAGCAGCGCCTGGAAGACGCGCTCCCGCCCGCCCTTCAACGCTGCCTCCAGCGCCAGCTGTTCGTACGCCGTGACATGGGCGACCAACCCGGCGTACAGCGGCTCCAGGGGGCGCACCGGGAGCGGCTTCGCGCCCGTCGCGTCCACGGCCGCAGGGACCTCGATCACCGCGTCGTCGGGCAGGAAGGGCAGGGTGCCGTCGTTGAACGCGTTGACGATGCGCACCTCCCCGCTGTCGCGCAGCAGCGACGAGGTCAGATCGACCGCCGCCTCCGAGTAGAACGCGCCGCCGCGGCGGCTCAGCAGCTCCGGCTTCTCGTCCAGCGCCGGGTCGCCGTACATCTCCAGCAGTTCGCGCTCGATCGCCGCGACCTCCGCCGCCCGCGACGGCTTGGTGCGCAGCTCCCGTACGACGGCGTCGTGCTGGTAGTAGTAGCGCAGGTAGTACGACGGGACGACGCCCAGCCGGTCCACCAGGTCGCGCGGCATCCGCAGGTCGTCGGCGATCGCGTCGCCGTGCTCGGCGAGCAGCTTGGGCAGCACGTCCTCGCCGTCCGGGCCGCCGATGCGCACCGCCCGCTCCCAGGTCAGGTGGTTGAGGCCGACGTGCTCCAGCGTCACCTCCCCGGGCGCCACGCCCAGCAGCTTCGCGAACTTCCGCTGGAAGCCGATGGCGACGTTGCACAGCCCGACGGCCCGGTGCCCGGCCGTGAGCAGCGCCCGGGTCACGATGCCGACCGGGTTGGTGAAGTCCACGATCCACGCGTCCGGGTTGCGGCGGCGCACCCGCTCCGCGATGTCCAGCACCACCGGGACGGTACGCAGCGCTTTGGCGAGCCCGCCCGCGCCGGTGGTCTCCTGGCCGACGCAGCCGCACTCCAGCGGCCAGGTCTCGTCCTGGTCGCGCGCGGCCTGGCCGCCGACGCGCAGCTGGAGCAGCACCGCGTCGGCGCCGTCCACGCCCGCGTCCAGGTCGTCGGTCCAGGAGATCTTCCCCGGATGGCCCTGCTTGGCGAAGATCCGGCGGGCGAGCCCGCCGACCAGCTCCAGCCGGTCCGCGGCCGGGTCGACCAGGACCAGTTCCTCCATCGGGAGCACGTCCCGCAACCGGGCGAACCCGTCGATGAGTTCGGGGGTGTAGGTGGACCCGCCCCCCACGACTGCGAGTTTCAACCCTTGACTCCTGTCAGTGTGACGCCTTCCACGAAGGCTTTCTGGGCGAAGAAGAAGACGATGATGACGGGGGCCATGACCAGCAGCGTCGCGGCCATCGTCAGGTTCCAGTTGACGCTGTGCGCGCTCTTGAAGCTCTCCAGCCCGTAGCTGAGCGTCCAGGCACCCGGGTTCTGCGCGGCGTAGATCTGCGGGCCGAAGTAGTCGTTCCAGCAGTAGAAGAACTGGAAGAGCGCGACGGCCGCGATGCCCGGCTTGGCCATCGGAACGATGATGCGCAGCAGGGTGCGGAACTCCCCGCAGCCGTCGACCCGCGCCGACTCCAGGTATTCCCGGGGAATCGTCAGCAGGAACTGGCGCAGCAGGAAGATGGAGTACGCGTCACCGAACGCCATCGGAATGATCAGGGGCCACAGCGAGCCCGACAGATGGAATTGCTGGGCCCAGACCAGATACATGGGCACCACGATGACCTGCGGCGGCAGCATCATCGTCGAAATGACCAGGATCATGGCGGTACGGCGGCCACGGAAGCGGAACTTGGCGAGCGCGTACGCGACCGGAATGGACGAGCAGAGCGTGAACAGGGTGCCGAGCACCGCGTACATCAGCGAATTGCGCCACCAGTCGAGGAAACCGGGGGTCCGGAAGACCTCGGCGTAATTCGACCAGTGCCATTCGGTGGGCCACAGGGCGCCGCTCATCGCCTGGCTGTCGCTCATCACGGCGGTCAGGAAGACGAAGACGAACGGCAGCAGGAAGAAGAGCGCCGTGGCGACGGCGACGGTGTGCACGGCGATCCAGTGGAGCGCGGCACGGCGGCGGGCGGCCGGGGCGGGGGAGCGCCGGGTGCGCGGACGGACGGGCGCGGAGGGCGCGGTGAGGGTGGTGGTTGCGGTCATGGCGGACGGGTCCTCTCAGTCCTCGGCCGACAGCAGGCCGGCGCGCCGGCGCATCAGCAGCGTCGTCACTGCCATCGCGATCGCGAAGAGCACGAGCGAGAGCACGCAGGCGGCTCCGGTGTTGAAGTTCTGGAAGCCGAGCGAGTAGACGAGCTGCGGCACGGTGAGGGTGGAGTGGTCGGGATAGCCGGGCTGGATGACCGAACCGGGCCCGATGCTGACACCGGAGGCGAGCTTTCCGGCGACCAGCGCCTGGGTGTAGTACTGCATGGTCTGGACGACGCCCGTCACGACCGCGAACATCACGATCGGCGTGATCGACGGCCAGGTCACATAGCGGAACTTGTGGAACGCCCCGGCGCCGTCCAGGTCGGCCGCCTCGTACTGGTCCTTCGGCACGTCCAGCAGCGCCGCCATGAAGATGACCATGAGGTCGCCGATGCCCCACAGGGACAGCAGGACGAGCGAGGGCTTGGCCCACGTCGGGTCGTTGAACCAGTTGGGGGCGGAGATCCCGATCGTCCCGAGGATGTCGTTCACCGGGCCGGTGCCGGGGTTGAGCAGGAAGACGAAGGCGACGGTGGCGGCCACCGGGGGAGCGAGATACGGCAGGTAGAACGCGGTGCGGAAGAAACCGACCCCGGACTTGACCTTGGTGACCAGAAGGCCGATGCCGAGGCCGAAGACGACCCGCAGCGCGACCATCACCACGACCAGCCAGAGCGTGTTCCACAGCGCCGGGCCGAACAGCGGCATCTGCTCGAACACATACCGCCAGTTCCGCAGCCCCACGAAGGTCGGGGTCTCGATCTGGTTGTAGTGCATGAAGGAGAAATAGACGGTGGCGACCAGCGGATAGCCGAAGAATACGGTGAAGCCGACCAGCCAGGGGGAGAGGAAGCCGAGGGTGCGCAACCGCGTGCGCACGGCCTTGCGGCGCAAGGCGGGGGAGTTCGTCACTGTGGCCATGTCGCGCTCCGTCAGTTCTGAGCCTGGAGATTGTCGGCGTCGATTTCCTTGTCGAGTTCCCTCAGGCCCTTGTTCAGATCGGGTTCCTTTCCTTCTTCGACGCCATAGGAGAAGTCCTGGAGGGAGACCACGTACTGTCCGCCGTTGATCGAGGCGGGCAGGGCGGTGCTGTATCGGTTCTGCGCGATATCCAGGAAGGCGCGGAAGGTGGGATCCGGGTCGAGCTTGGGGGAGGTGAGGGCGGCCTTGGTGGACGGCACGTTGTGGATGGCGTTGGCGAAGGAGACGACCTGGTCGGTGTCGGCGGTCAGGAACTTCACCAGCTCCCACGCCGCGTTCTGGTGTTTGCTGCTGTGCCCGATGCCGATCACCGTTCCGGTGAGATAACCCCGGCCGTAGGTCTCGGGCTGGTCGTCGGGCACCGGCAGGGGAGCGGTGCCCCACTTGAATTTGGCGCCCTTCATGAAGAGGCCGCGCCATTCGCCGTCCATGTGCATGGCCAGCTTGCCGGTGAGGAAGGCGTTCTGCGAGGACATCTCGTCGCCGAAGGAGGTGCGGAACTTCTCCAGCGGACCGTAACCGCCCTGGCTCTTCACCAGATCCCGGGTGGTGGCGAAGAAGTCCTTGGCGGCGCTGCCCTTCGCCAGCCGCGCCTTTCCGTCCTTGTCGAAGTAGGTCGGACCCCACTGGGCGAACAGGCGGTCCGGGCTGTTCTGGTAGAGCCGGAAGTTCGGCATGAAGCCGACCCGCTCATAGCCGCCGCTCTTGGCGCGCTTGGTCAGCTTGACGGCGTCCCGTTTCAGCTCCGACATGGTGCGCGGCGGGCGGGAGATCCCGGCTTCCTTGAACGCGTCCTTGTTGTAGTACATGCCGTACGCGTCGGCCAGCAGCGGCAGCGCGCACTGGTCGCCGTCATAGCTGGTGTAATCGAGCAGCGTCTTGGGGAAGACCTTGTGCTTGTCCAGTCCGGTCTTCTTCATGAACGGGTCGAGATCCGCCCACATCCCGGACGAGCAGTACTGTCCGACGTTGTTGGTGGTGAACGACGAGGCCACGTCCGGAGCGTCGTCCCCGCCGGCCCGCAGCGCCTGGTTCAAGGTCGCGTCGGTGACATTGCCGGTGGTCTTCACCTTGATGTTGGGGTGGAGTTTCTCGAACCGGGCGATGCTGGCATCGATCGCCTTGACCTCGTTCTTCTCCGACCAGCCGTGCCAGAACTTCAGCGTGACGGGTTTGGTCGGATCGTCGGTCGCGCTGCCGGTGCTGGGATTGGCGCAACCGGCCAGCAGCAGGGCACCGGCGCCGAGCACCGAGGCGAGAACAGCCAGTCTTGGTGGCATGGCGGTACTTCCTTGCGGGGAATTCAGGCGGTATCGAGCAGGCGGTATCGATCTCAGGAGGTATCGGGCTCGGGCACGAACTCGGGCGGTATCGAACTCAGGCAGTGTCGAAAACGGTGTTACGGGCATCGGCCACTGCCTGACGCAGCGCGCCGATGAGTATCGGATCCCCCTCGATATCGCTGATCCGCAATTCCGGCCGGGGCAGGGCCAGCCCCGTCAGCTCGGTCTCGACCAGCTCGCGCAGCCGCTCCCCACCGGCCTGCGCGACCTCCCCCGACAGCACCACCAGCTCCGGGTCGACCACCGCGACGACGGAGGCGAGCCCGGTGGCCAGCCGCCGGGCCAGCTCGGTCAGCACCGCGTCGCCCGCCCCCGGGGTGCGCAGCGCGGCGGTGAGCGCCTTGGCGGCCGTGGGCGCCTCGATGCCGTGCTCCCTGGCCAGTTCCACGACGGCAGGGCAGCCGACCAGCTTCTGGAACCCGCCGCCCCCGTCCGGCGCGGCCGCGGCGTCCGGTCCGCCGCGGGCGAGCGGTGCCCCCGGGAGTGGCATGTAGCCGATCTCCCCGGCTCCGCCGGTGGCCCCGCGCAGCAGCGTGCCACCGAGCACGATGGCCGCGCCGACCCCCTCGTCGGCCCAGACGAGGGCGAAGTCGTCGAAGTCCTGGGCGGTGCCGTGGTGCTGTTCGGCGACGGCCGCCAGATTGACGTCGTTCTCGATGACGATCGGGGTGTGCAGCACCTCGGCCAGCTCGTCCCGCAGCGCGCGCGACTGCCAGCCGGGCAGATGCGGTGCGTAGCGCAGGGTTCCGGTGCGCGGGTCGAGCGCGCCAGGGGTGCCGATGACGGTCCCGTGGAGGTCGGTTCGGTCGAGCCCGGCCGCGGCCAGGGCGCCGTCCACGGCCTCGGCCACCAGCTCCGCGGTGCGGCCGGTCAGGGACTCGTCGGTGGTGGGGGCGGTCACCCGGTGCTCGCCGACCACCTGGCCGGTGATGTCGGCGACGGCGGCGCTGATGCCCTCCTGGTCGACGGCGAGCGCCGCGACATGGGCGGCGGCCGGGTTGATCTCGTACAGCTGGGCGTTGGGCCCGGGCCGCCCGGTCACGTTGCCGGTCGGCCGGACCAGCCCGGCGGACTCCAGCCGGGTCAGCAGCTGCGAGGCGGTCGGCTTGGACAGCCCGGTCAGCTCCCCGAGCCGGGTCCGGGTGAGCGGGCCGTGCGCGGCCAGCAGGTCCAGCGCGGCCCGGTCGTTCATGGCGCGCAGGACCCGGGGGGTCCCGGGGGTGCCGTTGGGGGTGGTGTTGCCGGGGGGTGGTGCGGCCATGGTGGTGCCCCGCCTCACTCTGTTAAGAAACTTTCCTATTGATGAAGAGGAAGGTAGGGCGCTTCCGAGGCGGCGTCAATGGGGGTGAGCGTCCGGATTTGGTGTCCTCTTGGCGAAGCCATAGTCCTGGCATGGACAAGTCATCGAAAGAGTGGCCTGACGACTTCATGGATCACAGGGGGCTAAGTGAGATCGTCTTCTTTCGGGCCATTTCTTCTCGGAACGTCTTCTCTTCGTATACGCACGGCCTTGGTGATGGCAACGGCACTGCCGCTCGCCGCCGGTGCGCTCACGGTGGGCACACCCGCTGCCCGGGCCGACTCCGCACCGTCAGGCCGGGACACCCTGAGCGCGACCAAGCCCACCTGGGCCACGGCGAGTTCGGACCGGGGCGCCGCCGCCGACAGCGGTAAGGTCAGCGCGCGCGTCTACCTCGCCGGACGGGACGCCAAGGGGCTCGCCGACTACGCCGCCGCGGTGTCCGACCCCTCCTCGTCCGCCTACGGCCGGTATCTGACGGCTCAGCAGACCCGGGCGCGGTTCGGGCCGACCCGGCAGCAGACCGACGCCGTGACCGGCTGGCTGCGGGGCTCCGGACTCACCGTCACCGGCCACAACCAGCACTATCTCTCGGTGACCGGTGAAGTGGCCGCCGCGGAGAAGGCGTTCGGCACCCAGCTGCACAACTACACCAAGGACGGCACGGTCTACCGCGCCCCGTCCCAGGCCGCCACCGTGCCCGCCTCGCTGAACGGCGCCGTCCTGACCGTCGTCGGCCTGGACACCGCGCCCAAGCGCGCCGAGCACATGGCCACCCGGGGCGAGACGCTGCCGCCGCCCGGAGCGGTCTTCAAGAACGCCGGGCCGTTCTCCAGCTACTACGGCTCCAAGGTGGACAAGAGCCTGCCCTCCGCGTACGGCGCCAAGCAGCCGTACGCCGTCAAGGGCTACACCGGCAAGCAGCTGCGTGCCGCGTACGGCGCCAAGAGCCGTCACACCGGCAAGGGCGTGACGGTCGCCATCACCGACGCCTACGCCTCGCCGACCATCGCCGCCGACGCCGCCCGCTACGCGCGGCGCAACGGCGACCCCGCCTACCGCAGGGGCCAGCTGACGCAGGTGCTGCCGGCCGAATACCGGCACACCGAGGAGTGCGACGCGAGCGGCTGGTACGGCGAGGAGACCCTCGACGTCGAGGCCGTGCACGCGGTGGCCCCCGCCTCCGACCTCGTCTACGTCGGCGGCGCGTCCTGTACCGACGACGATCTGCTGGACGCGCTCGCCAAGGTCGTCGACAACCGGCTGGCCGACATCGTCTCCAACTCCTGGGGCGATGTGGAGGCCAACCAGACCCCGGACCTGGCGCTCGCCTACGACCAGATCTTCCAGCAGGGCGCGGTCGAGGGCATCGGCTTCTACTTCTCCTCCGGCGACAACGGCGACAACGTCGCCTCCACCGGCACCAAACAGGTCGACACCCCCGCCAACTCGGCCTGGGTGACGGCGGTCGGCGGCACCTCACTGGCCGTCGGCAGGGGGGACACGTACCAGTGGGAGACCGGCTGGGGCACCACCAAGTCCACCCTCACACCGGACGGCACCAACTGGGACGCCCTGCCCGGCGCGTTCACCTCGGGCGCCGGAGGCGGCACCAGCAAGACCGTGCCGCAGCCCTTCTACCAGCGCGGTGTGGTGCCGGACGCGCTCGCGCAGGCGAACGGCGGGACCGCCAGACAGCGCGTCACCCCCGACGTCGCGGCCGTCGCCGACCCCAACACCGGCTTCCTGGTGGGGCAGACGCAGACCTTCCCCGACGGGTCGCTCCAGTACGGCGAATACCGCATCGGCGGCACCTCACTGGCCGCCCCCGTGATCGCCGGGGTCCAGGCGCTGGCCCAGCAGGCGGGCGGCGGACGGCCCATCGGCTTCGCCAACCCGTCGCTGTACGGCCGGTACGGCACCGCCTCGTACCACGATGTGACCGACCATCCGCGGGGCGCCGGGGTCTCGCTCGGCGTGGTCCGGGTCGACTACGTCAACAGCCACGACGCCTCGGACGGCCTGGTCACCTCGCTGCGCAGCCTCGGCCGCGACAGCTCGCTGAGCGCGGTCGTGGGCTACGACGACGTGACGGGGGTGGGCACCCCGGCCGCCGGATACCTGGCGTCGTTCGGCGCGCACCGGCGCTGAGCCGCACGCCCTTCAGCCGCTGCCCGCTCCCGTCACTTCGTGGGGGCGGGCGGTGACGCGGCCGGCGGCGGCGAGAGGGGGCTGGCCGCCGCGGACTGCGGCGAGTCCGGGTTGGCCAGCGCGGACGGCGCGTTCACGCCCGCCGACCCGTCGGCCACCTCGGTCGCCAGGTTCGCCTCGGGCGGATGGCCGACCAGCTGGATGCCCGCCTCGTCCAGCGCCTTCTTGATCCGCCAGCGCAGTTCGCGCTCGACGCCGAGCGCCTTGCCGGGCATGGTCCGCGCCGAGACCTGGACGACCATGGAGTCGAGGTAGACCGCGGCGAGCCCCAGCACCTCGATCGGCTCCCACAGCCGCTCGTTCCACGGCTCGTCCTTGCCCATGTCCACACCGACCTGGTTGATCACCTCGCGGACCCGGTCCAGGTCCTCGTCGGCGCGGATCTGGACGTCCACCCCGGCCGTCGCCCAGCCCTGGCTGAGGTTGCCGATCCGCTTGACCTCGCCATTGCGGACGTACCAGATCTCCCCGTTGTCCCCGCGCAGCTTGGTGACCCGCAGGCCGACCTCGATCACCTCGCCGGAGGCCACCCCCGCGTCGATCGAGTCGCCCACCCCGTACTGGTCCTCGAGGATCATGAAGACGCCGGAGAGGAAGTCGGTGACCAGGTTGCGGGCGCCGAAACCGATCGCCACACCCGCCACACCGGCGCTCGCGAGCAGCGGCGCCAGGTTGATCTGGAGGGCGGAGAGGATCATCAGCCCCGCGGTCCCCATGATCGCGAACGAGGCGACCGAGCGCAGCACCGAGCCGATGGCCGCGGACCGCTGCCGCCGCCGTTCGACGTTGACCAGCAGCCCGCCGAGCGCGGTGCCGTTCACGGCCTGGGCCGTGCGGTTCATGCGCTCTATCAGCTTGGTGATGCCGCGCCGCAGGACGGACCGGAGCACGAACGCGATCACCAGGATCAGGGCTATGCGCAGCCCGACGCTGAGCCAGGTGGACCAGTTCTCCTCCACCCAGCCCGCGGCGTTGGTGGCGCTCCTGTGCGCATCGTCCAAGGTCGTCGGGGACGTGGGACGAGGCGTCGAGTCAGCGGCCAGAGCAGCGGACCAGAACACAGCGGAAACCCTTCGGTGTACGGCATGCCCGCGCGGGAAGGCGCACGCGCAATTCCTTCACACAGTAGCCGGGCGCGGGAAACTGCCGTTCCTGTGTTCGACAGCGCGCGAGCGCGCCCAGGGGGCGCACGAAAGCAGGCCCAACGGCCTCAGCTCGCGGTTTCCGCCGCCTCCGCTTCCTCCGGGCGGCTCCAAGATCGGATACGGGCCCGCCGGGCCCGTGATTCTTGCCACTCCACGAAGTTCTGAAGGCCCCGTGTGCAGTGTGTGCGGGCCGTATACGGCCGGTACGCGGAAATGCCTCTCAACCGTTAACCCGGTGATAGTGGCGTTCCGGCCAGGGTTCAGGGGAAACTGGGGGAGATCGTCCCGGCGCGAGCCACGCGCCGCCGGCGTACAAGGAGGCATCCGTGCCGCATGTCCTGGTCCTCAACGCGTCGTACGAGCCGCTCGGCGTCGTACCGCTCCGCCGCGCGCTCATTCTCGTCCTCAACGACAAGGCCATCAGCCTCGAGGACTCAGGCGCCCTGATGCACAGCGCAACCCGCGCGATCCCCGCTCCCAGCGTCGTCAGGCTGAAGCGCTTCGTGAGGGTGCCCTTTCGCGGTCCCGTCCCGCTGACCCGGCGCGCCCTGTTCGCCCGTGACGGCGGTAGATGCGCCTATTGCGGTGGCGTCGCAACCAGCGTCGATCACGTCATCCCGCGCAGCCGTGGCGGGCAGCACACTTGGGAAAACGTGGTCGCCGCCTGCCGCAGGTGCAACCACGTCAAAGCCGACCGGCACGTCGCCGAGATCGGCTGGCGGTTGCGTCATCAACCGGCGCCGCCGTCCGGCCTCGCCTGGCGGATCATCGGCACCGGCCATAGGGACCCGCGCTGGCTGCCATACCTGGAGGCATTCGGCGCGGACGACGCGATGGCCCGGATCGACGGCAGTAAAACCGCCTGAGACCCGGGCTGAAGCATTTTTGAGGCGCGGTGTGCCTCCGCGGTGCCCCTTCGGCGGGTGAGCCGAAGGGGCACCGCGGCGTGATCTAGTCCTTGCCCGGCTTCTTGCCCTTGGTTTCCTCCACCGCGTACGCCGCGACCGACCAGAGCGAGTAGCCGAAGCGGGTACCGCGCTCGATGCCCTGGATCCGGATGAACCGGGTGTCCGGGGCGTCAAGGCCCACCATCTCCCGGCCGCCCTGGCCGTCGGTGACGGTCGCCGCCGTACGCCAGGTGCGTCCGTCGGCCGAGACCTGGACCCGGTAGCGCGAGGCGTACGCGTCCTGCCAGCGCAGATCGAGCCGTCCGACGTGGGCCGGGCGGGCCAGTTCCAGCTGGAGCCAGGCGCCGTCCTCGGCGGGGGAGGACCAGCGGCTCCCGGAGTCACCGTCGATGGCCGCGGACGCCGGGAAATCGGGGGTCTCGTCGCCGGACGAGGTCGCCTTCGTCCCCTTGGCGCGGGCCAGGTCGGGGCCGCCGGTGCGCGGCAAGGCCCGGACGGTCAGCATGCGCTGCTCCGATCCGAAGCGGACCGGGACTGCGTACGTGCCCGGCTTGGTGCCCTCGTCGACCGAGATCTCGATCCGGGCCGTCGCCGTCGCCCCGCGCGGGGCCGTCACCCCCTCGGGGGCCCGGGCCGTGATGCCGTGCGGGGCGCGCAGCTTGAGGTCGTCGTTCACATCGCCGGGGCGCAGGGACGTCAGCTCGGCCCGGACGGTCGCGGACCGGCCGCCGACCTCGGCGTCCACCGAACCGCGCGACAGCCGCAGCTCGGCGGCGGGGGTGTCGGCGAACCAGGGGGTGATCTCGTGCACGGTGGCCGGCGTGGTGCCCGCCGCCCAGCTCAGCCGGACCGCGTCGGCGCGTATGCCCTTGCCGCCGACCTGGGTGAAGCCGTCGGCGGCCAGCGCGCCGAGCCTGCGCCAGCCCTCGCCCGGCACATGGGCCTCGACGGTGCCCGCGCCGTCCGCGGACCGCCCGGTGAGCGCGGAGACCGAGGCCAGCGGGCGGGTGCGGCCAAAGCGCACGGTGACCGGCTTGCCGGGCGAGGCCACCGTGGTGGTCGCCTTGCCGTCTGCGGCCGCGTGGTCGGCCTCGCGGGTGCGCAGCTTCTCCTTGCCCGACCGCTTCACGCCGGACCAGTCGTCCGCCTGGGTCAGCGCCTTCTTCAGGAAGGGGTCCAGTACGCCCTTGCCCACCGTGACCCGGCTGTCCGCGATCTTCTCGCGCAGCCCCTCCACCGCCAGCCGTGCGGTCCAGGCCCGGTCGCCGTCGCCGTGGGCCTGGGCGGTGAGCATGTCCACGGCCCGTACGCCCGCGTCGCCGTAGCGCCCGAGCTGGTCCAGCCAGGGCCGTACGTCGTCGCCCAGCATCCCGGACAGCCGCTCGGGGGCGTCGCGCATCGTGGCGAACGCCGCGCGCAGCCGGTCCGCTGCCCGGTCCAGCCGCCCCACGTCCGTACGGCCGACCTCCGCCCAGAAGGCGTCGGTCAGGGGCCGCAGATACGCCGACTCGTCGCCGCCGAGCACCGAGGACGCGTCGTTCCCGGCGAGCGCGTGCAGCGCCGCGCGGGTCTTGTCGTCCGGCCCGGCCAGGTCGTCGATGGCCGCCTGCCAGGACTCCTGGGGGCGGTAGCCGCGCGGGTTCCAGGCGAAGTCGGCCGCCGTGAACAGCGGGATGCGGGACGCGGTCGGCTGCTCCATGGCGTTGGCCAGCAGGGCGGCGGACTGGGTGGCCACCGCCGGGTCCCGGCCGGTGTAGGGGCCGAGGAAGATCCGGTCCTGGGCGTAGTCGTTGACCGGGTAGTTGTCCATGGTGACCAGCCGGTGGCCGAAGGCGGACCGGGCGTCGGCCAGCTCACCGCCGGTGATCGTCCTGGGCACCACCCCGACGCCGGTCCAGGCCACCTCGACGGCGGTGTCGAGGTCGGCGGCCAGCGCGCGCCGGAACTCGGTGTCGCCGTCCTGGAAGTACTCGGTCGGCATCAGCGAGAGCGGGGCCGCGTCCGGATGCCGCCCGGCGAGGTGGCGGGCGACCGCGTTGGCCATCTTGGCCTGCGCCTTCGCGGCCGCCTCGGGGCCGGAGCCGAAGGTGTCGGCATCCTTGCCGCAGTGCCACTCGCTGTAGCTGACGTCCTGGAACTGGAGCTGGAAGGAGCGCACCCCCAGCGCCCACATGGCGTCGACCTTCTTCAGCAGCGCCTTCATATCGCTGTCGGAGGAGAAGCACATCTCCTGGCCGGGGGAGACCGCCCAGCCGAGGGTCACATGGTTGGCGCGGGCGCGGGTGGCCAGCTCCCGGAACTCCGCACGCCGCTCCGCGGGGTACGGATCGCGCCAGCGGGCCTGGCGGTACGGGTCGTCGCCGGGCGCGTAGAGGTAGCGGTTCTGCTTTGGTGCGGCCCATGAAGTCGAGCTGCGCCAGCCGGTCCCGCTGCGACCAGGGGGAGCCGTAGAAGCCCTCGGTGGTGCCGCGGACCGCCGTACCGGGCCAGTCGCGGACGGTGACCCCGGCGAAGGCCTTGGTGTCCTGTCCGGACCGCTGGACGAGCAGCTGGCGCAGCGTCTGGACGGCATGGAAGAGACCGTCAGGCCCGACCCCGTCCAGCGCGACCGTGGCGCGGCCGTCCACCCGGCCGCTGGCCAGCCGGTAGCCGCCGGACGGAAGATCGCCGCGCTCCGGCGCCCGCAGTGCGCGCAACGCGCTCTGCGCGCCCTTGCCTCCGGCGTGCACCACGAGCCCGCGCGCCGGGGGCTTGCCGCCCGGGGTGGCCTCGGTGACCGTACGCACCCCCGCGTCGTGCAGCAGGGCGCGCAGCGCGTCCAGCGCGTACGGATCGGCGTCGCCGTCCGCGATGAGCGTGGCCTCGCCGGATATCGCCAGATCCGTCCCCTGTGCGCGCAGCGACTGGGGCCGCGGCCATACGGGCGGTACGGCTCCGGTGCTGTTCCGGTCCGGTGTGGAGGCCCCGGCGGTGCCGGGATCCACGGGCGCGGCGCTCGCCCCCTGGGCGCCGCCGAGTAATCCGCCGATGACCGCGGCCGCCATGGCCGTCGCCCCCACTGCCCTCGGCCTCTTCCCCCGGAAGTGCACGGGCGTCTCCTTGATTCAGATAGCTGGCCCCGTCGTATCGGCCGCAAAAGGCGCCAATCGGCGACGAGCCCACCAGTACGCGGGTGAGGTGTCAACGCGCATGACCGAACTGTCGGCATTGCCGCACTCGCGGTGGTGCCGACGGATGCGCGCCCCCTATAGGTCGCCCCCTGCGCGCCGTCGTGTCGCCCCCGCAAGTCTGACGGATGAAGGCGGGCCCTGTCCGTAAGCTCTGTGTTCCCGACCCCTCCCGGCCGCGAAATCGCCTGTCCCGCGGGTGTGATGTACGGCACGTCCGGGTGTCGTTTACGTCTGCGGCCGGATTGAGTGGGTAGGGCTCGTCATTGACACACTGCCGACACCCCACGGAGGTCCGTGTGGCCGCGTCAGCTCTTCTCCCGTCCGCCCTGTCCAAACCCGTGCCCGAAGCCGTGCGCGAGCCTGATCCGTTCGCCGGGGTCTCCGACCCCGACTGCGGACTGTGCGGACTGGACGGCTTCGGGTCCGGTGTCGCCACCGAGGCACCTCTCACCAGCGAACCCCCACTCGCCGACAACGTCCCCCTGACCAGCGAGCCCCCGCTCGCCACCGAACGCCCCCTGACCAGTGAGCCCACCGCCGCCGGCATCGGCGCGGGCGCGGCCTTGGAGTCGATGGAGTACTGATGGGCAGAGCGCGGCTCGCCGAGCTGCACGGTGTCGCCACTTCTTACGAGCCCGCCCCGGGCCGCACCGTCCAGGTGCCCGAGGACACCGTCGTAGCCGTACTCGCCGCGCTGGGTGTGGACGCCTCCACCCCCCGATCAGTGAAAGACGCGCTGGACCGGCACGAACGCCGACAGCGCGACCGGCTGCTGCCCCCCTGCGTGGTCCTGCGCCCCGGCGGAACGCCGCGCCAGGCCCTGCCCGACGGCCTGGCCGAGGCCCTGCCCGACGGCACGGAGCTGCGCGTGCGCACCGAGGACGGCGCGCCACGCGGGTGGGGGCCTGCCGCCGCCGCGCGCCCGTTATTACCCCCGGGTACGGGGGCGCCCCTGGACGGCCTCACGGACGCGCCCCTACCTCTGGGTACCCACACCCTCACCGCACGCGCCCCCGACGGCCGCACCGCCACCGCCGCTCTCATCGTGGCCCCCGACCGGATGCCGTCGCCGCAGGGCCGCAGCCACGGCTTCCTCGTCCAGCTCTACTCGCTGCTGTCCGCCCGCTCCTGGGGCATGGGCGACCTCGGTGACCTGGCCGACCTCGCCGCCTGGTCCGGGCGCGCCTTCGGTACGGGGTTCATCCAGCTCAACCCGCTGCACTCGGCGGTCCCCGGCACCCCCGCCGCCCCCACCGACCCCTCGCCCTACCGCCCCTCCTCGCGCCGCTTCCCCGACCCCGTCCACCTGCGGGTCGAGAACGTGCCTGAATACGCCCACCTCGGCGGCGCCGCCCGCGAGCGGGTCGACCGGCTGCTGGAGGCCGCGGCCGCGCTCCGTACGTCCGTCCTGCGCGACGGTGCCCTCATCGACCGGGACGCGGTCTGGGCCCTCAAGCGCGAAGCGCTGCAACTGGTGCGGGCCGTCCCCCTCAGCCCCGGCCGCCGCGCCGCCTACTGCGACTTCCTCGCCGAACGCGGCCAGGCTCTCGAGGACCACGCCCTGTGGTGCGCCCTCGCCGAGACGTACGGCACCGACTGGCGCGGCTGGCCCGACGGGCTGG
>NZ_GG657754.1:6994304-7000244 GCF_000158915.1 Streptomyces himastatinicus ATCC 53653
GAAACCGGGGGCAAGCCCCCAGGCCGCCACCCGCTGGGCATCTGCCCCTGGACCCCGCCGGGCCTTTGGCCCGCACTCTGGCAGGGCTCCGCCCCGTACCCTGCCTGGCTTCTGGCCCCGCACGCTCGCCGCGGTGGGTTGGCCCCTGTCCCGCCCCTTCCCGAAACCGGGGGCAAGCCCCCGGGCCCCCACCGGCAGGGCCTCTGCCCCTGGGCCCCGCCGACCCTCGGGCCCGCGCCCCGCCGAGTTTCCGGTCTCCGCGCGCCCACCGGGGGCTGACCCCGCACCGTGCCGGGCTTCGCCGCAGGGCCCCGGTTTGTGGGCAATCGTCCGCGGAGGGGGCACCTCCCAGCGGTAGCTGGGGGAGGAACGGGTGGGCACAAAGCGGCCACCGGCCCGCGCTCGGCCACGGCCCGCGCCCCCGGGCACCGTCCGCGCCTGGCCAGCGGGCTGTCCTGGCCGCTGGGCCTCGCCCGGCCGCTGGCCGCGCCTGGTCCCCGGCCGTTGGCCCGCCTGCGGCCCAGGCGCGGAGGCCCGGAAGCAAGGGGGGGCCGGGGGTTGGCCCCCGGTTTCGGGGAGGGGCGGGGTGGGGGATTGCTGTCATGGACACAACCGCATACCGGAGGGGACCCATGTCCGGACGACGACCCGCCCGAAGACTCCGCACCCTCGCCCTCGCTACCATGGCCGCCGCAGCGACACTGATACCCACGGGCGGCGGAGCCGCAGCCGCCCAGGACACCTGCGAGGCCCCGATCGCCGACGCATCGCAGCACGTCATCGAGGACTGCGACACCCCCGCCCGCATCATCGACAAGGCCGTCCACACGGTCCCGACCCCCGGCCAGCTCGCCTGGCAGCAGCGCGACGTCACCGCCTTCACCCACTTCGGCATGAACACCTTCACCAACCGCGAATGGGGCTCCGGCACCGAGGACGAGAAGCTGTTCGACCCGGCCGCGCTCGACTTCGACCAGTGGATGCGTACGTACAAGGCGTCCGGGGCCCGGCAGGTCATGCTCACCGCCAAGCACCACGACGGCTTCACGCTCTACCCCAGCCGCTACACGGACCACGACGTGGCCGCCAGCCCCTGGTGGACCCGCGGCCCCGGCAAGAAGAACCCCGAGGGAGACGTGCTCGGGGCATACGTGAAGGCGGCCCGGGCGGCCGGGCTCAAGGTCGGGGTGTACCTGTCGCCAGCCGACGGGGCCGAGCTGCCGCACGCCTGGCACGCCCAGTGGGTGGAGAAGGTCAAGGAGAAGCAGGCGAACGGCGAGCAGTTGTCGCTGCCGGAGCGCATGGCGCTGGAGGACGCGGGCCGCGCCCCCGCCGGGCAGGGCCGGTACGGCAACGGCAGTACGCCCACCGAGCGCACCATCCCGACCCTCGTGCCCGGCGACGACCGCGCCGCCGACGTCGCCTCCGGCAAGCTGCCCAGCTTCCGCTTCACGGCCGACGACTACGACGCGTACTACCTCAACCAGATCTACGAGATCCTCACCCAGTACGGCCCCGTCGACGAGTTCTGGCTGGACGGCGCGAACCCCTGGTCGGGCGCCGGGGTCACGCAGAAGTACAACGTCACCAACTGGTTCCGGCTCATCCGCGCCCTCTCCCCGGACAGCGTCGTCTTCCAGGGCGCCCAGGGCGTGCGCTGGGTGGGCAACGAGAGCGGGATCGCCCGCGAGACGGAGTGGTCGGTGACCCCGTCCGCCGTCGACCCCTGGACCGTGATCGGCGGAGGGCTGCCCAACGACTCGACCGACGCCGACATCGGCTCGCGCGCGAAGCTGACCGCCCCCGGCGTGAAGTACCTCCAGTGGTACCCGGCCGAGGCGGACGTCTCGCTGCGCCCCGGCTGGTTCCACCACCCCGCCGAGCGCCCCAAGACGGCCGCGCAGCTGATGTCGCTGTACGAGCGCAGCGTGGGCCGCAACGCCTCGCTGCTGCTCAACGTGCCGCCCGCGAAGAACGGCCGGATCGACGCCGCCGACGTCGCCTCGCTGACCGCCTTCGGCACGGCCGTGGCGAACACCTACGGCTCCGGACTGCCGATCGGCGACGGGCCGGTGACGTTCGACCGGGTGCGGATCGGCGAGGACATCCGGTACGGGCAGCGGGTCGAGGCGTTCACCGTGCAGGCGCGTACCGCGGGAACCTGGCGGGACATCGCCTCCGGCACCACCATCGGCGCGCGCCGCATCCTGGCACTGCCCACGGCCGTGACCGCCGACGCGGTGCGGGTGCGGGTCCAGGAGTCGCGCGCGACGCCGCGGTTGCTGCCGGTGACCGTCCTCCGGGCGCAGAAACCCCAGGAAGCGCCTTAAGGGCCACCCCGCGCACGCGCCACCCGCGGGCGTCCGATAGCTTGAGCGTGTGAGCAACAAGGTCAAAAAGAACGCCGTGCGCGCCGGTGCCGTCATCGCCGCGACGACGGCGATGCAGCTGATGTCGTCCCCCGCGTTCGCGCTCACCCGCGACGACGGTGACGACCCGGGTCCGGGCCTGAGCGTCGCCGAGACGCTGGGCCTCTTCGTCGTCGCCCCGATCCTTCTGTTCCTGGTGATCGCGGGCCTCGTCATGCTGGGAGACAAGAAGTCCGGTCAGCAGACCACTGACTGACGACGGGCGAACGAAAGACGAAAGCGCTGAACGGCGCTGCGAGGGCGCCCCTGGCCAACAGGCCGGGGGCGCCCTCGTCGTATGTGTGCAACCTCTCCCCTGTGTGTGCAACCTCTCCCCTGTCCGCCCCTGTATCCGCGGCCGAAACGCACGGGACCGGAGTGGTTTATTTTCGCTTTAACCTACGGTGTCGTAACCTACGGAGCCGTAGGTAAAGGCCCTTGCACCCGTCCCCAGGAGCATCGCAGTGACCCTCGCCCCCTCCAGCCGCAACGGTCAGGCCGTGTGGAGCGACACCCAGCTCCTGTACGCGCTCGAAGAAGTCGTCGAGACCGAGCTCAACAGGCACCTGGGCGTCGCCAAGGAATGGATGCCCCACGAGTACGTGCCGTGGAGCGACGGCCGCAACTTCGACGGGGTGATGGGCGGCGAAGCCTGGGCCCCCGACCAGTCCAAGGTCAGCGACGTCGGCCGGATCGCGCTGGTGGTGAACCTCCTCACCGAGGACAACCTCCCCAGCTACCACCACGAGATCGCGACCCTCTTCGGCCGGGACGGCGCCTGGGGCACCTGGGTGCACCGCTGGACGGCGGAGGAGGGCCGGCACGGCATCGTCATGCGCGACTACCTGCTCACCAGCCGCGCCGTCGACCCGGTGCAGCTGGAGCGGTTCCGCATGGCGCACATGGGCGAGGGCTTCGAGTCCGACAACAACCACAGCATGCTGCACACGGTGGCCTACGTCGCCTTCCAGGAGCTGGCCACCCGCATCTCGCACCGCAACACCGGCCACCACTCCGGCGACCCGGTCTGCGACCGGATGCTGGCGCGCATCGCCACCGATGAGAACCTGCACATGATCTTCTACCGGAACCTGCTCTCGAAGGCCTTCGAGCTGGCGCCCGACCAGACCATGTGCGCCGTCCGCGACGTCGTCGTCGGCTTCCGCATGCCCGGCCACGGCATGCCCGGCTTCGAGCGCGCCGCCGCGCAGATAGCGATCGGCGGCATCTACAACCTGCGCATCCACCACGACGACGTGCTCCAGCCGGTGCTGCGCTTCCTCAAGGTGCTCCAGATCTCCGGGCTCGGCCCCGACGGGCTCAAGGCGCAGGAGGAACTGGGCCTGTACATGGGCGGACTGGACGACCAGGCCACCAAGTTCGACGAGCGCCGAGAGGCGCTGCTGGCCCGGCGCAGGGCCCGTGCCGAACGGGATTGATCACTCTGGCACCATCGGGTGATGGTCGATCATCCTTCGCACGGGACGTCCGGCGCGGCATCCGGGGACGCCCCCGGTGACCACCGTGACGTGGCAGCCGAGTTGCGGGCCGCGGCGGCGGCCGGGGAGCCGGGCGCGTACCGCTCGTACGCCGAACTCCTCACCGAGCGCGGGCAGTTGGACGAGGCCCTGCCCTGGTGGGCCAGGGCGGCCGACGCCGGTGACGCGGACGCCTCGCGCACCCTCGCGATATGCCACAAGGACCGCGGCGAGTTCGCCGAGGCCGAACGGTGGTACCGCACCGCCGCCGACCGCGACGGCGGCTGCGCCTTCGGGCTCGCCCGGCTCCTCCAGGAGGCGGGCGACCCGGCCGGCGCCGAGGAGTGGTACGGGCGCGGCGCCGCGCTCGGCAGCGTCTCCTGCACGACCAACGGCGCCCTGATGCTGGCCGCCCGGGGCGAGTGGGACACCGCCCTGGAGCGGCTGGCCGAGGCGTCCGCCGAGGGCGACGACGTGGCCACCCGCACCCGCAAGGTGATCGAGGACCTCCTCGGCGAGCTGGCGGGCTGGCGCGACGCCCTCGCCGCGGCGGAGGCCGCGGGCGACCCCGAGGCCGCGTACGAGGCGCTGCGCGCGCTCCTCGACCCCGACCGGCAGGCGATGTACGACACCTATCCGCACCTGGTCGCGGAGGCCGAGGCGCTGTACGCCCGCGCCGCCGCGACCGGCAGCGTCAAGGCGCTCGTCGACCAGGCCATCTTCGTCTCCCGCGACGCCGCCCGCGGGGACGAGGCCCGCGCCCTGGTCGAGCGCGCCCATGAACTCGGCTACGACGGCGCCGCGTTCGTACTCGGCGTCTGGGCCGAGGAACGCGGCGAACTGCGGGCCGCGGAGACCTGGTACCGCACGGCCGACGACGCCGACGGCGGCCACTTCTGGGCCTGCTACAACCTGGGCGTGCTGTGCACCCGCCAGCGGCGGCTGGACGAGGCCGAGGAGTGGCTGCTGTCCACCGGCATCGACCCGGAGCACTGGGACCCGTTCTCGGAGAGCGAGGAACGGGTCATCAGAGCCCTGGAGGACGTCGCCGCCATCCGCGCCGACCCCGACCGGCAGGGCTCCGCCCAGTGGCGCGACCGCCTCCCCGGGCTGCGCGCCAGCGCCCGGGAGGGCGGGCCCGACGCCTGGTACGCCTACGCCGAGGCCCTCGACCACATCCACCGGCTCCCCGAAGCCGCCGAGTGGTACCGCAAGGCGGGCACCCCGCGCGCCCTCCTCGCCCTCGGCCGGATGCTGTACGGGTCGGGCGGCGCCAAGGGCACGCTGATGGTCCCGTACTACGAAGCCGCCGCGGGCGAGGGCGACGCCTCCGCCGCGTACGACATCGGCCGCATCCACGACGAGGCGGGGGAGCGGCGCACCGCCGAGATCTGGTTCCACCGCGCGGCCGGGCTCGGCCACGGGGGCGCCGCGTGGTGGCTCGGCTGGACCTCCGAGGAGCGCGGCGGCGATCCGCAGCAGGCCGAGCGCTGGTACGTCCGCGCCGCCCGCACCGGCCTCGTACCGCCCGCCTTCCTGGCGGGCCGCAGCATGGTCCGCCGCGGCGCCCACGCCGACGCCGTACCGCTGCTGCACACCGCCCATGACGGCGGCCATGCGGAGGCCGCGTACTGGCTGGCCAAGGCCGTGCGGGGGCTCGGTCGCCCGGAGGAGGCCGAGCGCTGGCTGCGCACAGCCGTCGAACGCCACCCCGAGCTTCTACGCCAGTACGGCCCCATGGCCCGCCAGGCCATCCCCGACCCCAGCCGAAACTAGCCCCGGCCGCACCCGACCGCGAAACCTGAGCTTTCGTCGCCGTCCGCGGGGCGGTGGGTGGGTTGTGCCCACCCGTTCCGCCCCGCGGAACGATTGCCCACAACCAGCGGGCGTCAGCCCGCCGCGGCGTCGGCCGCGCGGGCCTTGAGTTGAGAAAATGGCCGCATTAATGTTGACCAGAAAACTTGGAGCTCCTCAGGATATCTGAAAACTTTGCGAATGCAGATGCACATAAGCTCAGGGAAGAGCGGCTTATAGTTCAGAGATTTCGATTACTT
>NZ_GG657754.1:7000557-7003409 GCF_000158915.1 Streptomyces himastatinicus ATCC 53653
CAGGCCCTCGATCGTCTCGCTGCCGTCCAGCAGCCCGGCGATCAGGCCGAGCTGGGCGTCGGTGCGCGCGGTCGCGGCGAAGGCGCGGGCCCAGGCGAGCTGGTGGTCGCTGCCGGGGGCGGCGGCGCGCAGATGCTCCAGCGTGGCGTCGGTCCACTGGGCGAGCCCGGTCTCACGCCAGTCGGGCGCGGCGTACAGCTCGAGCGCGAGCTTCACCTGGCGGTGCAGCGACTGCACCACGCCGATGTCCGACTCCTTGGCCACGCCGGACAGCACCAGCGCCAGGTAGTCGCGGGTGGCCAGTTCGCCGTCCCGGGTCATGTCCCAGGCGGAGGCCCAGGACAGGGCCCGCGGCAGGGACGCCTCGAAGTCGCCCAGGTGGTCGGTGACGACGGCCAGGGAGTCGGCATCGAGCCGGACCTTGGCGTACGAGAGGTCGTCGTCGTTGAGCAGGATGACGGCGGACCGCTTGGTGCCGACGAGGCCGGGCACCTCGGTCAGCTCGCCGTCCACGTCCAGCTCGATCCGCTCGGAGCGGACCAGCTTGCCGGTCGCGTCGAGGTCGTACAGCCCGATCGCGATGCGGTGCGGCCGCAGGGTGGGCTCGCCCTTGGCGCCGGTCGGCAGGGCGGGGGCCTCCTGGCGGATAGCGAAGGAGGTGATGGTGCCGGAGGCGTCCGTGGTGATCTCCGGGCGCAGCACGTTGATGCCCGCGGTCTGAAGCCACGCCTTCGACCAGGTCTTGAGGTCCCGTCCGCTGGTCTCCTCCAGCGCGCCGAGCAGATCGGTGAGCCGGGTGTTGCCGTACGCGTGGCGCTTGAAGTACGCCTGGACGCCCTGGAAGAACTCGTCCATGCCGACGTACGCGACGAGCTGCTTGAGCACGCTCGCGCCCTTGGCGTACGTGATGCCGTCGAAGTTGACCAGGACGTCGTCCAGGTCGTTGATCTCGGCCATGATCGGGTGGGTGGACGGCAGCTGGTCCTGCCGGTAGGCCCAGGTCTTCATGGAGTTGGCGAAGGTGGTCCACGAGTGCGGCCACCTGCTGCCCGGTGCGTACGCCTGGCAGGCGATGGAGGTGTAGGTGGCGAACGACTCGTTCAGCCACAGGTCGTTCCACCACTCCATGGTGACCAGGTCGCCGAACCACATGTGGGCCAGCTCGTGGAGGATGGTCTCGGCGCGCACCTCGTACGCCGCGTCCGTCACCTTGGAGCGGAAGACGTACTGGTCGCGGATGGTGACCGCGCCCGCGTTCTCCATCGCGCCCGCGTTGAACTCCGGCACGAAGAGCTGGTCGTACTTGGCGAACGGGTACGCGTAGTCGAACTTCTCCTCGAACCAGTCGAAGCCCTGCCGCGTCACCGCGAAGATGGCGTCCGAGTCGAGGAACTCGGCGAGCGAGGGGCGGCAGTAGATGCCGAGCGGCACTGACCGGCCGTCGCCGCTGTCCCAGCTGCTGTGCACGCTGTGGTACGGGCCGACGATGAGCGCGGTGATGTACGTCGAGATGCGCGGCGTCGGCTCGAAGCGCCAGACGTTGTCCTTGGGCTCGGGCGTCGGCGAGTTGGAGATCACCGTCCAGCCCTCGGGCGCGGTCACGGTGAACTGGAAGGTGGCCTTCAGGTCCGGCTGCTCGAAGCTCGCGTACACCCGGCGGGCGTCCGGCACCTCGAACTGGGTGTAGAGGTACGCCTGCTGGTCGACCGGGTCGACGAAGCGGTGCAGCCCCTCACCGGTGTTGGTGTACGCGCAGTCGGCGACGACCCGCAGCTCGTTGCGTCCGGCCAGCAGCGACGGCAGCGTGATCCGCGAGTCCTGGAAGACCTCGGCGGGGTCCAGGGTGTCCCCGTTGAGGACCACCTCGTGCACGGCGGGCGCCACCAGGTCGATGAACGACGACGCACCCGCCTCGGCGGCGTCGAAGCGCACCGAGGTCACCGAGCGGTAGGTGCCGCCCTCCTGCGCGCCGCTCAGGTCCAGCTCGATCTCGTACGCGTCCACGGTCAGGAGGCGCGCTCGCTCTTGCGCTTCCTCCCGGGTGAGGTTGGTACCAGGCACGTCGGCTCTCTCCCGTTCGTCATGTGCGGTATGTGCGGTACGCCATGCGTCAGGCGGATTGCCATCCTCGCACGTCGGAGCCGGTCAGCGCCGGTACACCAGCTTGTCCACCAGCAGGAAGCGCAGGAAGAACACCGCGACCAGGCTCAGGGCCGTGGCGGGCAGCGGGGAGAGGCCGAACGTGGAGACGAGCAGCATCGTCAGCGGGATGCGGGCGATGAGATCGGCGTTGCCGAGCAGCGCGAAACCGGTGAGCCGGGCGCCGCGCGGCCGCTCCGCCCGGTGGCGGTGGTGGAGCAGGGTGTCGACGAGGACGAAGTTCCACAGCAGCCCGGCCTGGTTGGCGAGGATCTCGGCCGGTACGTAATGCATCCCGGCCGGACCGGTGAGCAGCCACAGCGCGGCCAGGTTGGGCAGGAAGCCGGAGGCGCCGATGAGGGCGAAGGCGAGCAGCCTGAGCCGGGCGTCGCCCCCGGCGCGCAGCTGGGCGAGGTGGCGCAGGAAGCGCATCCCCTCGCGGAGGGTGGACTTCGACTCGCCCGCGTGGCGCTCGCCGAACGCGAAGGGGACCTCCGCGACCCCGCGCGGTCGGCAGCGCACGGCCAGCTCCAGCAGGATCTTGTAGCCCAGTGGCCGCAGCCCGCCGTCCTCAGCGCCCCGGGCGACGGCGTCCCGGCGGATCGCGAAGAAGCCGCTCATGGGGTCGGAGACGCCGCGCAGGGCACGCGGGAAGAGCGCCTTGGCGGCCGTGGTGGAGGCGCGGGAGACCGCCTGCCGGTAGCGCCCGGCCA
>NZ_GG657754.1:7003978-7020960 GCF_000158915.1 Streptomyces himastatinicus ATCC 53653
CCCCCCTTTGGGCAGGTGTGGGCGTCAGCTGAGGTCGGCCGCCACCAGCTCGGCGATCTGCACCGCGTTCAGCGCCGCGCCCTTGCGCAGGTTGTCGTTGGACAGGAACAGCGCGAGACCGTTCTCGACCGTCTCGTCCACCCGGATCCGGCCCACGAAGCTCGGGTCCTGGCCCGCGGCCTGGAGCGGGGTCGGGATGTCGCTGAGGGCCACGCCCGGGGCGCCGGCCAGCAGCTCCACGGCCCGCTCCACGCTGATCGGCCGCTCGAAGCGGGCGTTCACCTGGATCGAGTGGCCGGTGAAGACCGGGACCCGGACGCAGGTGCCGGAGACCTTCAGGTCCGGGATCTCCAGGATCTTGCGGCTCTCGTTGCGGAGCTTCTGCTCCTCGTCGGTCTCCAGCCGCCCGTCCTCGACGATCTTCCCGGCCAGCGGGAGCACGTTGTACGCGATCGGGCGCGCGTAGACCTCAGGCTCGGGGAGGTCGACCGCCGAACCGTCGTGGGTCAGCTCGGCCGCCCGCTCGGTGCCCTTGCGGAGCTGGTTGTCCAGCTCCGCGACGCCGGAGAGCCCGGAGCCGGAGACGGCCTGGTAGGTGGTGGCGACCAGCGCGGTCAGCCCCGCCTCCCGGTGCAGCGGGCGCAGCACCGGCATGGCGGCCATGGTGGTGCAGTTCGGGTTGGCGATGATGCCCTTGGGGCGCTGCACCGCCGCATGCGGGTTGACCTCGGAGACGACCAGCGGAACGTCGGGGTCCATGCGCCAGGCGGACGAGTTGTCGATCACGACCGGGCCCTGCGAGGCGACCTTCTCGGCCAGCGCGCGGGAGGTGGCGCCGCCCGCCGAGAACAGCACGATGTCCAGGCCGGAGTAGTCGGCCGTGGCCGCGTCCTCGACGGTCACCTCGGTGCCGCCCCAGGGGAGCGTGCGCCCTGCGGAACGGGCGGATGCGAACAGCCTCAGCTGGTCGGCGGGGAAGTCGCGCTCGGCGAGTATCCTCCGCATCACTCCGCCGACCTGGCCGGTCGCTCCGACGATTCCGATCCTCATATGAACCCTTTTCCTCAGTCGTGTCTCTCAGCCGCCCCTACCCCTCCGGCCAGTGTCTCAGGCGTCGCCGTAACCCTTCCGTGACCAATGTCGCACTGGTCAGGACTCTCCGGGCTTCCCGCGCGAGTGAACACGAAGTGAGCGGAAGAATTCCTGTTCACGAGGGCGTGATGGCCGTTTTCTTCACGAAGATCGACGTGAGGAGATCGGCGACCGGCGTTGCCACGTCGTTCACTCCCAGGCCATCCCCGATGCCAACGATCCGAGGTGAGGACAGCCGCCGCTGTCCACCCGCTTCGCGAATCACTCGGGGAGAGATCGCGCATGTCCCGCATACGGTCCGCCGCCTCCGCGGTCGCCGCGCTCGACCGTCGCACCTTTCTCACCGCCGCGGCAGCCACCGGCGCCACGGCAGGCCTCGGCATCGCCTTCGGGCCCGGCAGCGGATCGGCAAAGGCCTCGTCACCCGCCACGGCACGCACCGTGGGACGCAGGGTGGCCCAGGCGCCCGCCGCCCCCTCCGACGCCGGTACCACGCTGGAGACGTTCTCCGCGCCGATCACCGGCACCGAGGGCTACCGGCGCCTCGGCGACGGCCCGGCCTGGGACCGCCGGATACGCACCGACATCACCGGCGCCAAGGCGGGCCGGGAGGACCGGCGCACCGCCATCGCCTCGTTCGTCCAGCTGACGGACATGCACCTGGCGGACGTTCAGCACCCGCTGCGCTACGAGTTCCTGCGCTCCGGCCGCACCGGCGCCTGGCGCCCCCACGAGGCGCTCACCGTCGTGGGCCTCGCCTCCCTCATCGAGCGGGTCAACGGGCTGCGCGGCGGCCCGGCCACCGGCGCCCCGCTCTCCTTCGTGATGACCACCGGTGACAACACCGACAACAACTCGAAGATCGAGCTGGACTGGTTCCTCACCGCCATGAACGGCGGCCGGATCACCCCCAACACCGGCGATCCGCGCCACTACGAGGGCGTGCAGAACAGCGGGCTCAAGGAGTTCTGGCACCCCGAGCAGGAGCTGCGCGACTCCGACAAGCAGCTCGGCTTCCCGCGCATCGAGGGCTTCCTCGACGCCGCCCTGCGCACCGTCAACAGCCCCGGGCTGCGGCTGCCGTGGTACTCGACCATCGGTAACCACGACGATCTGGCGGGCGGCGTCTACTCGTTCGGCGCCGACTACATCGCGGACATCGCGACCGGCAAGCGGAAGCTCCAGCTCATCCCGGGCGACGAGGCCGCGGCGATCTACAAGGGCCAGCGCAAGGGCGCCGACCCCAAGGGCGTCGACATGAAGGCCCTGGTGGAGGCGCACGCCAAGGAGATGCGCACGGTCACCCCGGACGAGCGCCGCGCGCCCTTCACCCAGAAGGAGTACCTCGCCGCCCACCTCGACCCGCTGGCCGCCGGTCCGGGCCCGGTCGGCCACGGCTACACCAAGGACAACCTCGAAGAGGGCACCCTCTACTACTCGTTCCGGATCTCCGAGAACGTCATCGGCATCAGCCTGGACACCACCGACCCGGGCGGCCACTACACCGGCTCGATCGGCACCGCCCAGCTGAAGTGGCTGGAGAGGACGCTGAAGGAGCACAAGGACGACTACGTCATCGTCTACAGCCACCACTACAGCGACAGCATGGACAACATGAACGCCGACCCGGCCCGCCCCGGTGAGGCCCGGCACGGCGGCGACGAGGTGGTCTCCCTCTTCAAGGCGCACCCCCACGTGCTGGCCTGGATCAACGGCCACAGCCACCAGAACGAGATCACGCCGCACGACACCTTCTGGGAGATCACCACCGCCTCCCACGTCGACTTCCCCCAGCTGGCCCGGGTGATCGAGGTCGTGGACAACCACGACGGCACGCTGTCCCTGTTCACCACGCTCATCGAGGCGGCCGCCCCGCGCCGCACCGACTTCGAGGATCTGTCGCAGACCGGGCTCGCCGCGCTCTACCGCGAACTGGCCTTCAACGCGCCCGGCGCCAGCCAGACCCTCGCCGGTGACCCGGACGACCGCAACACCGAGCTGCTGCTGCGCAAGCCCTGACGGGTATGGCTGCTCGAGGATCAGCGCGGCAGGAGCATCACCTGGGGGGCCGGGCCCCGGTCGGCCGACGCGATCAGCGCCGTACGGACCACCGCGGCCTGCTCCTCCAGGCCCTCCCGGAGCCGCTTGGGCGTGACGCGCACGACCGTGATGCCCATATCCTCCAGATGCTCGCGCCGCCGGGCCTGGGCGGTGCCCGGGACCGGCCCGCCGTGGCGCGGCGCCCGGGCGTCGATCTCCAGCGCGACGCCCTGGTCCCGCCAGTACGCGTCCACCCCGCCGAGCGCGGGCCCGCCCGGCAGCCGCAGCTCGACGTTCCACAGCGGTTCGGGCAGGTCGTAGCCGCGCACCATGTCGTACAGCCGTCCCTCGGCGATGGCCCGCCCCTCGGCGAGCAGCGCGTCCACGGCGTCGACCACATGCGGCCGGGACAGCAGCCGGGCCCCGCTCAGCTCCGTGACCACGGCCGCGGCGTCGCAGTGCCCCTGGCGCACGGACTCGGTGAGCAGCGCGCGCACCGTCTCCGCGTCGGAGAGCCGGGCGACCGCGTCGGCCAGCGCCCGGCCGACCGGGGCGATGGGCATCCCGGCGCGCTCCTGCGGCGACGGGAGGGGGTGGGCGCGGACGAAGCGCACGAAGCCGGTGGAGCGCAGCCGCCGGGCGCGCGGCACGAGGACGTAAGAGAGGTCGAGGGAGGCCAGCGGGGGAGCGGAGGAGAAATGGTGCAGGGCGAGGGCCGCGAGCCCGGTGATCATCGCCTCGCCGTACGGGGCGTCCCCCGCCGATCCGTCACCGCCGCCCGCCTGGCCGCGGCTCGCGGTGTACAGCAGCGCCGCGTACAGCCTCTCCTCGCCGGTCGGCGGGCCCGGGTGCAGGAGATGGACGCCCGGCAGGATCCGCTGCCAGGGGCCACCGGCCCGGCAGCGCTCGGCGGTCTGGGCCGCCGTCACGCCGTGGTCCCGCAGCTGATGCGTCGTCAGGACCCGGCGGCGGGCGTCCGAGAGGTGGTGGAGCGGGCGGGGCGACAGCGGTGTGTTGTGGTTCATGACCCCGCCATTCCCGCCCGCTCCACCCCGCTCACCGCTGTGACAGAACCGTCGACAAAACCGGACAACACCGCACTAAAGTACGGCAGTTCGAATGCCGAAAGGGCCCCCGCCGCGGTCGGTCATCCGGCGGCCCGCGCGTCGCACTCCTGCCCGCGCAGGGTCCGCGCGAGGTCGTCGCGGGACTCCAGCACCAGCCGCCGCAGCGCGGGCGGCGCCTCCGGGTGACCGGTCAGCCAGGCGTCGGCCGCCGCCAGGGTGGTGGCGTCGCCCTGCGTGGACGGGAACAGCCCGCGCACGATCGCCATGGCGATCTCGATCGACCGCTCCTGCCAGATGCGCTCGATCGCCTCGAAGTAGCGCGGTGCGTACGGGGCGAGCAGCTCGCGCTGGTTCGGCTGGTCGAAGCCCGCGATGGTGGCCTCCACCAGCGCGTTCGAGAGCCGGTCGGTGTCCATCACCGCCGCCCACGCCTCGGCCTTGACCGCGGCCGAGGGGCGGGCGGCCAGGAGGCGCACCTGATGGCGCTTGCCGGACGCGGTGTCGTCGCGGGACAGCTCCGCCGCGATCGCCTTCTCGTCGGCCTCATCCTGCGCCGCGAGCGACGCCAGGAACGTCCAGCGCAGCTCCTGGTCCACATCGAGCCCGTCGATCCGGGCCGAGCCGTCCAGCAGCCCGCGCAGCATCCGCAGCTCGGTGTCGGCGGAGGCGACCTGGGCGAAGAACCGCGCCCAGGCGAGCTGGTGTCCGCTGCCCGGAGCGGCGAGCCGCAGCTCGCGCAGCGCGCCCTCGGCGATGCGGCTACCGGCCTCCGCACGGCGCTCCGGCGCGCTGTAGTGATGCAGCGCCGACTGCGCCCACGCCTGGACCATCTGGAGCACGCCGATGTCGGTCTCCGCCCCGGCGAACCGCTCCACCAGCGCGAGGTAGTCGCGGGCGGGCATCAGCCCGTCCCGGGTGAGGTTCCACAGCGCGGACCAGCACAGCGCGCGGGCGAGGGGGTCGCTCAGCTTGCCCAGGTGTTCGCGCAGGGTGTCCAGCGAGACCTCGTCGAAGCGGATCTTGCAGTAGGTGAGGTCCTCGTCGTTGACCAGGATCAGATCGGGCCGCTCCGCCCCGGTCAGCCCGGTGACGACCGTACGGGGACCGTCGACGTCCACCTCGGCGCGGGCGTACCGCACCAGCGCCCCGGCGCGCTCCCCGGCAGCCGCGTTCCGGTACAGCCCGACCGCGACCCGGTGCGGGCGCAGCGTGGGATGAGTGTCGGACCCGGCCTCCTGGAGGACGGCCAGCTCGGTGATGTGCCCCCCGGCGTCATAGACGGCCTGCGGGGTGAGCACATTGACGCCCGCGGTCTCCAGCCAGGCCCGTGACCAGGCCGCCATGTCCCGGCCGGAGGTCTCGGTGAGCACCGCCAGCAGATCGGCCAGCCGGGTGTTGCCGAAGGCGTGCCGCTTGAAGTACCGGCGGGAGCCCTCCAGGAAGGCGTCCTGCCCGGCGTAGGCCACCAGCTGCTTGAGCACGGACGCGCCCTTGGCGTACGTGATCCCGTCGAAGTTGAGCTTGGCGTCCTCCAGGTCCCGGATGTCGGCCGTGACCGGATGGGTGGACGGCAGCTGGTCGGCCCGGTACGCCCAGGACTTGCGGCGGTTGGCGAAGGTGATCCAGCCGTCGGTGAAGCGGGTCGCCCCGACCAGCGCGAAGGCCCCCATGAAGTCGGCGAACGACTCCTTGAGCCACAGGTCGTCCCACCACTCCATGGTCACGAGATCGCCGAACCACATGTGCGCCATCTCGTGCAGGATGACCGTCGCCCGGTGCTCGTACGACGCCTGGGTCACCTTGCCGCGGAAGATGAACTCCTCGCGGAAGGTCACGCACCCCGGGTTCTCCATCGCGCCGATGTTGTACTCCGGCACGAACGCCTGGTCGTACTTCCCGAAGGGGTACGGATAGTCGAAGTGGTCGTGGAAGAAGTCCAGGCCCTGCTTGGTGACGGTGAAGATGTCGTCCGCGTCGAAGTGCTTGGCGAGCCCCTTGCGGCACAGCGCGCCGAGTGGGATCTCCAGCACCGAGCCGTCCGGCTGGGTGCGGCGGTACCGATCGCTCACGTAGTGGTACGGGCCCGCGACGACGGCCGTGATGTACGTTGAGATGGGCAGGGTCGGGGCGAAACGGGTGGTCGCGGCCCCGTCACCATCACCGGACGGCTCGACGCCGTCGGCCGTCCCGTTGCTCAGCACCCTCCAGCCCGCGGGGGCGGTCACCGAGAAGGTGAACGGCGCCTTCAGGTCGGGCTGTTCGAAGTTGGCGAAGACGCGGCGGGCGTCGGCAGGCTCGTACTGGGTGTACAGGTACACCTCGCCGTCCTCGGGGTCCACGAAGCGGTGCAGCCCCTCGCCCGTGCGGCTGTAGGCGCACCGCGCGTCCACCACCAGCTCGTTCTCCCCGGCGAGCCCCTCCAGGGCGATCCGGGTCCCGTCGAAGACGGCCGCCGGGTCCAGCTCCCGCCCGTTGAGCGTCACCGCCACGACCTCGGGCGCCACCAGGTCGGCGAAGGACGCGGCCCCCGGCTCGGTGCAGCGGAAGCGCACGGTCGTCGTCGAGCGGAAGGTGCGCGGCCCCGGACCGGTATCCGCCCCGACCGCGGACCGCAGATCGAGGGCCACGTCGTACGCGTCCACCGACAGCAGCCTCGCCCGCTCGCGGGCTTCTTCACGGGTCAGGTTCTCACCGGGCACGTAGCGGCTCCCTCGGGTCCCTCTCGCCATTCGGACAGCGGGAATCATGTCACGCGGCACTGACACCCGGCATCGGGGAATGGTCTCCGGGCCCGGCCACGTTGTCCGTACGAGACAACCCCCGATACCTCTTTATCCGCGCGTGCCCGTCCGAGGAGAGACCGTGACCGAGACCGCTAAGACTCCCGCCGACTTCTGGTTCGATCCGCTGTGTCCGTGGGCCTGGATGACCTCGCGCTGGATGCTCGAGGTGGAAAAGGTGCGCCCGGTCGAGGTGCGCTGGCATGTGATGAGCCTGGCCGTGCTCAACGAGCCCAAGCTGGACGAGCTCCCCGAGAAGTACCAGGAGCTGATGAAGACCGCCTGGGGCCCGGTCCGGGTCTGCATAGCCGCCGAGCAGAAGCACGGCAGCGATGTCCTCGGCCCGCTCTACACCGCCCTCGGCACCCGCTTCCACAACCAGGGCCTGGAGAAGAACCGCGAGACGATCGTCGCCGCCCTGGAGGAGGCCGGGCTGCCCGCCGACCTCGCGGACGCGGCCGACTCCGACGCCTACGACACCGAGCTGCGCGCCTCCCACAAGGCGGGCATCGACCTGGTCGGCCAGGAGGTCGGCACCCCGGTCATCGCCGTCCCCGGCTCGGACGGCGAGCAGATCGCCTTCTTCGGCCCGGTCGTCACCCCCGCTCCCAAGGGCGACGCCGCCGCCCAGCTCTGGGACGGCACCCTGATGGTCGCCGCGATCCCCGGCTTCTACGAGATCAAGCGCACCCGCACGGTGGGCCCGATCTTCGACTGACCCGGACCACCACCCCGATACGGCAGGGCCCCCGCGCGACTCGACCGCGCGGGGGCCCTGTTTTCCGCCTGCCCGTGAAGGTTGAGAAGACGATCACGTGAGCAGGAGGTTGTGGGCACGCTCTTTCGCCGCCGTGTACCGGCGGGCGACATCCTGCCAGTTGACGACCCTCCACATGGCCTCGATGAAGTCCACCTTCTGGTTCTTGTACTGGAGATAGAAGGCGTGCTCCCAGGCGTCGAAGACCAGGATCGGCACCGAGCCCTGCCCCACGTTCCCCTGGTGGTCGTACACCTGCTCCACCACCAGCCGCCCGCTCACCGGCTCGTACGCCAGCACACCCCACCCCGACCCCTGGGTGGTCGCCGCCGCCTTGGACAGCTGCGCCTTGAACCGGTCGAAGGACCCGAAGTACTCGGCGATGGCATCGGCCAGCTCGCCCACCCCGTCCTTCTCCAGCGGCTCGCCACCCCCGTCACCGGTCATGTTGGTCCAGTAGATGCTGTGCAGGATGTGGCCCGACAGATGGAAGGCCAGGTTCTTCTCCAACCCGTTGAGCGCCCCCCACTGATCCTTGTCCCGCGCCTCCGCGAGCTGCTCCAGCGTGTCGTTCGCGCCCTTGACGTACGTGGCGTGGTGCTTGTCGTGATGCAGCTCGATGATCTCGGGGCTGATGACCGGGGCCAGCGCCGAGTAGTCGTACGGAAGTTCAGGAAGTGTGTAGATGGCCATGCCAAGCCCTCCGGACGCTTATTGCACATCACTTGCAAGTGCACGTTATCACCAGTAAGGGTGCGGCGCAGGGGGTCGCGTGACCTGTGCCGTCGAGGGGCGGTGGCCTATGATCGAAGGCCGCTCGAAGGGGGTAGGGCATGGATCCGCAGATCGCCGATCTCGCCAGAACGGCGGGCACCACGATGGTCACGCTGATGGCCACCAGCGCCTGGGAGTCGGCCCGCGACGGCATGGTCGGCCTCTGGCGCCGCTTCCAGCCCGCCAGGGCCGACGGCATCGCCGAGGAGTACGAGGCCGGGCGCGCCGATCTGCTCCTCGCACGGGAGGCAGGCGACGAGGACTCCGAATCCGAACTGGCCGCCGAATGGCAGGGCCGGGTCCGCCGACTGCTGCTGGCCCAGCCGGAGGTGGCGGACGAGCTGCGCCGCATCCTGGACGAGCTGAGCCCCGCCCTCCCCGAATCGCCGCCGCACTCCGTCGGCGAGATCCACATGAAGGCCGAGGCGTCCGGCAGCGGCCGGGTCTACCAGGCGGGTCGTGACCAGCACATCACCGAGCGATGAGGGAGCCGGGACACATCGACGGCCGCGCATCTGGCCAGGGCCGGGTCTTCCAGACCGGTGGTGACCAGTACATCGAGGAGCATCATCACCACTACGAGCCGGGTGCGGGGCCGCTGCTCGAATCGGCCTCGACTGCCCACCGGGGCATGACCGCTCCCGACTCTGTCCGCGTGCCGCTCGTCGGCCGCGCGCCGGGCGTACTGCGCGACCGCGCCGACCTCATGGAGCGGTTACGAGCGGCCGTCTCCGGGCCCGGCGGCGACGTACACGTCCTCCACGGCCTGGGCGGCTGCGGAAAGACCGCGGTCGCCTACGCGCTGTTCACCGAGGCCGTACGAGACCACGGGTACGTCGGGCTGTGGGTCAACGCCTCCGAGCGGATCTCGCTGCGCGCGGGCATGCTCGCCGTGGCGGCGGACCGCGGCGCGACCACCGGAGAGCTGGCCGCCGCGTCCAGCGGCCAGCGTGCCGCGGCGGACCTGGTGTGGCACTACCTGGACCACTCCGCCCAGCGCTGGCTGCTGGTCCTGGACAACGCCGACGATCCGAGCGTCCTCGAGGACGGCGGCTGGCTGCGCACCAGCCCGCTCGGCACGGTCCTGGTGACCACCCGGCACGCGAACTCGCCGCTGTGGCGGGGGCCGGGGGTGGTGCGCTACTCCCTGGGGGTCCTGCCCCTGGACGACGCGGCCCAGGTCCTGTGCGACCTGGCCCCCGAAGCGGGCACCGCCGATTCGGCGCGAAAGGTGGCACAGCGGCTGGGCTGCCTCCCGCTCGCCCTCACGCTGGCCGGCTCCCATCTGTCGCATCAACTCCTGGAGTCGTGGTCGATGGACGAGTACGACCGCAAGCTGAGCGAGGACTCGACGGCACTTGTCGACCAGGGCGCGGCGGGCACCGGCAGCAGCCAGTCCCGCCATCTCGTCGGCCGCACCTGGCAGTTGTCCCTGGACGCCCTCGCCGGACAGGGCCTGCCCGAGGCGACGACGCTGCTGCGGCTGCTGTCGTGCTGGGCGTCGGATCCGGTGCCGGTGTCATTGCTCATGCCGGTGGCACGAGGAGAGATCGACCTCGGTCATCTCGACCCACCGCTCACGGCCGGTCAGGTCGAGCCCGCCCTGCGCGGACTGCTGGACCACTCGCTGATCGGCATGGTCCGAGTGAATGGTAGGCGGTGCGTAGAGGCCCATGGAGTCCTGTTGGACAGCGTGGCCGTCGGCATTCCTAGGGGCGAGAGTGAGCCGCTGGCCGAGGCGGCGGGCCGCCTGCTGGATGCGGCGCTGCCGCCGGAGGATGACACGTCGGCCGAAGCACGCTCCGAGTTGCGGCTGCTGGTCCCGCATGCGTCCCGTTTGTTCCACATGGCTCCGGCGGAGACAACGGCCCAACTCGCCGTGCGTGTCGCACAGCAGGTGTATGAAGCGGGGGAGTACGCGGTAGCGCTGGCTACTTCCCGGACTATCGCCGACAAGGTGCAGCAACTTCTGAGGGAGGGGCACCCTCTGGTCCTGAGTGCGTGGACCGTGGTTGGGCAAGCACTGTTCCGCCTGGGGCGGTACGCCGAGTCCGAAGCTTTGCTGAGGAAGGTCCTGGAGAGCCGTGAGCGGATCCTTGGCCCAGATCACCCGGACACACTGCGTAGCTGCGTCGCTCTGTTCTTTCCGCTCTGCCTGCCCGGTAGCGAGGAGGAAGCCGCTTACTGGCTGCGTCGGGCAATCGACGGACAGCGAAGGGTGCTCGGTGAGGATTCTGCTGAGACACTGTTCAGCCGGGTCACGCTCCTTGAGGTCCTGCCGCAGCTCGGCGACGCGGAGAAATTTGATGAAGAGGCCCGTGTCATCGAGGACTGTGAGCGCTTTCTGCCGCCCGATCACCTCACGACCGTCATGGCCCACCACGATTACGGCGATGGGCTGCGGGTGTTCGGGCGATTCGCCGAAGCTGAACCAGTGGCCCGTCGTGTGCTGGCGGATCGCATCCGCCTCCAGGGACACGACCACCCGCTGACTCTCGCCGAGTTGAGCCTCACTTCTCGGGTCGCACACGGGCTGGGCGACTTGGACAAGGCCATCTCCGCAGTCCAGGAGCTCATCGAGCGTCGCGAACGGGTGCTCGGCCCTGAGCACCCGTTCGTCGTGGACAACCGTGCGGAGCTGGCCCGCTGGCAGGCCGAAGCCCAGCCCTGACCTACCGTCAGTGCCGCCCAGCCACCGCCTTCTGCCGCGCGTAGCCGATGAGGGCGAGCACCGCGGTCAGGCCGATGGTGAAGTACAGCTGGGTGCTGGTGTCGTCCTCGCGGAGCATCAGCAGCAGGACGGCGACGGTGGCGGCCAGGGCGACGTAGGTCAGGTACGGGAAGAGCCACATCTTGACCACCAGCTTCTCGGGGGCCTCGCGCTGGAGGCGGCGGCGCATCACGAGCTGGGAGACGGCGATGAAGGCCCAGACGACCAGCACCGCGGCGCCGACCATGTTGAGGAGCCACTTGAAGATGGTGTCCGGCCACCAGTAGCTCAGCAGCACCGCGACGAAGCCGAAGAAGGACGAGGCGAGCACGGTGAGGCGGGGGACGCCGCCGTAGACGCGGCCGAGGACGGCGGGGCCCTCGCCGCGGACGACGAGGGAGTAGGACATGCGGGAGGCGCCGTAGATGTTGGCGTTCATCGCGGAGAGCAGGGCGATCAGCACGATGACGTTCATGATGTTGCCGGCCGCGGGGATGTCGAGGTGGTCGAGGACCGCCACGTACGGGCCGTCCTTGACGACCGACTTGTCGTTCCACGGGATGACCGTGACCACGACGACCATCGAGCCGACGTAGAAGAGGGCGATGCGCCACATCGCGGTGCGCACGGCGCCGGCGACGCTCTTGACCGGGTTCTCGGACTCGGCCGCCGCGATCGTCACCGTCTCCAGGCCGCCGTAGGCGAAGACGGAGGCCAGTAGGCCGACGACGAGGCCGTTCGAGCCGTTGGGCATGAAGCCGCCCTCGCCGGTGAGGTTGCTGCCGCCGGGGGCGTCGGTGCCGGGGAGGGCGCCGACGATGGCGAGGACGCCGAGGATGAGGAAGACGGAGATCGCGGCGATCTTCAGCGCGGCGAACCAGAACTCGAACTCGCCGAAGTTGCTGACGGCCGCGAGGTTGGTGCCGCAGAAGATCGCCATGAAGACGGCGACCCACATCCAGGAGTCGGTGCCCGGGAACCAGTGGACCATGATCCCGGCCGCGCCGATCGCCTCGGCGGCGATGCCCACGCACAGCAGCGTCCAGAACATCCAGCCGACGGTGAATCCGGCCCACGGGCCTATCGAGCGCTCGGCGTGCACGGAGAACGAACCGGAGGCCGGGTTGGCCGCCGACATCTCGCCGAGCATCCGCATCACGAGCATCACGAGCAGCCCGGAGAGCGCGTAGGCGAGGATGATCGACGGCCCGGCGGCGGCGATTCCGGCCCCGGAGCCGACGAACAGTCCGGCGCCGATGACCCCACCGAGGGCGATCATCGACAGATGGCGCTGCTTGAGGCCGTGCGAGAGCGGCGGCGAGGCGTCCGCGCCCGCGTCGGTCGCCTTCGTGCCGCTCTGCGGCGCGGGGGACGCAGGTGTCGGGTTCATGGCTGGTCTCTGTCCCTTGTGTGAGGGGCGGGCGGATGCAAAACGCCCCCAGTGTGAGGTGTGCGTCCGATCAGGACAACATTGATGTCAAACTTTTCTGGATATCGGACATGATGGTCACGCTCCGTATCGCGCCAATCTGTGCGGCAATCTGCCGAAGCCGCCAAGCGCGGGGCCCGGCCTTTGTGGTCATCCGATGGTGTGCGGCCGCTCCAGGCCGGGTTACCGTCGCGTAGTCCACCGCCTTCCGACCTCGGAGTTCCGCTGATGAGCACTGTTTCTGCCGCCGCCTCGACCGGTACGGTCCTCGCCGACGCGGTCTTCCCCGCGCGGCGCGTTCTCGCCCGTGACACCGCGCTCGTCGTGGGCGGCGCCGTGCTCACCGGCCTCGCCGCGCAGATCTCGGTGCCCGTGCCCGGCTCGCCGGTGCCGGTGACCGGCCAGACGTTCGCCGCGCTGCTGGTGGGCACCTCGCTCGGGGCCCGCCGGGGCTTCCTGTCGCTCGCGCTGTACGCGCTGGCCGGGATGGCGGGCATGCCCTGGTTCGCCGAGGGCGACTCCGGTGCCGCCATGCCGTCCTTCGGCTATGTGCTGGGCATGCTGCTCGCCGCGACCGTGGTGGGCGCGCTGGCGCGGCGCGGCGGTGACCGGGGCGCGCTGCGCACGGTGGGCACCATGGCGGTCGGCTCCGCGATCATCTACGCGATCGGCGTTCCGTACCTGGCGCTGGCCGCGGACCTCTCCCTCGGCCAGGCGGTGGCCGCCGGTCTGACCCCGTTCCTGGTCGGGGACGCCCTGAAGGCCGCGCTGGCGATGGGCGCGCTGCCGGCCGCCTGGAAGCTGGTGGGCCGCCGCGGCTGAGCGCCACCCGGAACGCACAAGGGCGGGCTGGTCCTCCAGCCCGCCCTTGTACATATCCGGTGCCGGAGGCTACGGGGCCACGGACTCGGACTCCTTGGAGGAGGCCTGGGCCGCGGCGACCGGCCTGGGCCCGGCGAGCTTGTCCCGGACCAGCGCGATGACCACCACGAGCGCCGCCGCCCCGGTGGACAGCAGCACCTGCTCGCGTCCGGTCTCGTCGGTGAGCATGTAGACCAGCACGAACAAGATCATCCCGATGGTCGCCCAGGTCAGATACGGGAAGCCCCACATCCGGACGACGAGCTTGTCCGGGTTCTCGCGCAGGATGATGCCGCGCATCCGCAGCTGGGTGAAGCAGATCACCAGCCAGACGAAGAGCGCGACCGCGCCGGAGGAGTTCAGCAGGAACTCGAAGACCGTGTCCGGCCACTGGTAGTTGAACCAGACCGCGACGAAGCCGAAGACGACCGAGCCGAGGATCGCGGCCTGCGGCACACCGCGCGCGGTGGTCTTCGCGAACGAGGCCGGGGCGTCCCCACGCTGCCCGAGCGAGAAGGCCATCCGGGAGGCGGTGTAGAGGCCGGAGTTGAGACAGGAGAGCACGGCGGTCAGCACGATGACGTTCATGACCTGACCGGCGTGCGGGATGCCGATCGATTCGAGCGCGGCGACGTACGACCCGTTCTTGGTGATCGACTTGGAGTCCCAGGGCAGCAGGGTGACCACGACGAAGATCGAGCCCAGGTAGAAGACCGCGATACGCCAGATCACGCTGTTGGTGGCCTTGGAGACGGCCCGCTGCGGGTCCTCGGACTCACCGGCGGCCAGGGTGACGATCTCACTGCCCATGAAGGAGAAGACGACCAGCAGCACACCGGTGAGGATCGCGCCCGGACCGTTGGGCAGGAAGCCGCTGTGGTCGGTCAGATGGGCCAGCCCCGCGCCCTCGTTCTCGGAGCCGGGCAGGAGGCCGAAGACCGCGAGCCCGCCGATGACGATGAAGGCGGCGATCGCGACGACCTTGATCCCGGCGAACCAGAACTCGAACTCACCGTAGGAGGAGACCGAGACCAGGTTGGCGGCGGTGAGCACGACCATCACGATCAGCGCCCAGCCCCACTGGGGTACGGAGGGCCACCACTCCTCCAGGATCTTGGCACCGGCGGTCGCCTCGACCGCCAGCACCACGACCCAGAAGAACCAGTAGAGCCAGCCGATCGAGAAGCCCGCCCAGCGGCCGAGCGCCCGGTCGGCATAGGCGGAGAAGGAGCCGGAGGTCGGGTCCGCGGCCGCCATTTCGCCCAGCATGCGCATCACGAGGACGACCATGAGGCCGACGAGTGCGTAGGAGACGAGGATGCCCGGTCCTGCCTTGGCGATACCGGCGCTGGAGCCGACGAACAGCCCGGCGCCGATCACCCCGCCAATCGCGATCATGGACAGGTGGCGGTTCTTGAGCCCGGCCTTGAGCCCGTCGGGGGAGGTCGCTGGTTGTGTGCTCATATGGCTCGATCCTTTGCTTCCGGAATAGGAGCGTCGCCAGTGAATCTCAGGAGAACCGACAGGTGAACCTTCGATTTCAAATTGTTACTTGAGGTTTCCATGAGGTTCCTTGGTGTTGCGTGCTAATCACAGAGCGCCTACCCGGCGCGGCGGGAAAGACACGGCCATGCCACACTCAGGGCATGCGCGTGTACCTCGGCTCCGATCATGCCGGATACGAACTGAAGAACCACCTCGTGGAGTGGCTCCGGGCGGGCGGTCATGACCCCGTCGACTGCGGCCCGCACATCTACGACGCCCAGGACGACTACCCGCCGTTCTGCCTGCGCGCCGCCGAGCGGACCGCCGCCGACGCCGACAGCCTCGGCATCGTGATCGGCGGCTCCGGCAACGGCGAGCAGATCGCGGCGAACAAGGTCAAGGGCGTACGCGCCGCACTGGCCTGGAGCGAGCAGACCGCCGCCCTCGCGCGCGAGCACAACGACGCCAACGTGATCAGCATCGGCGGGCGCATGCACACCCAGGACGAGGCGACCAAGTTCGTCGAGATCTTCCTGGCCACCCCGTACTCGGGCGAGGAGCGGCACACCCGCCGCATCGACATGCTCGCCGCCTACGAGACCACCGGCGACCTGCCGCCCATCCCGGCCCACCACCCCGCCGGCGACTGATGCCCGAAGGGCACACCATCCACCGACTGGCCGCCGACCACCTCGAGAGGTTCGGCGGCCGGCCCGTCCGTGCCACCAGCCCCCAGGGCAAGTTCGCCGACGGGGCGGCCCTCGTGGACGGGCAGGTGCTCCAGCACGCCGAGGCGCACGGCAAGCACCTCTTCCTGGACTTCGCGGCCACCGGCTGGGTCCACGTCCACCTCGGGCTCTTCGGCAAGTACACCTTCGGCCCGGCCCCCGCCCCGCCGCCCACCGAGACCGTACGGCTGCGCCTGGCGGGCCCCGGGGGCTACGCGGACCTGCGCGGGCCGACCGCCTGCGCGCTGATCACCGACCCCGAGAAGCAGGCGATCCATGACCGCCTCGGGCCCGATCCGCTGCGCCCCGACGACGACGGCGACGGCGCCTGGACCCGGATCTCCCGCAGCCGGGTCAGCGTGGCCGCGCTGCTCATGGACCAGAAGATCGTCGCGGGCGTCGGCAACGTCTACCGTGCCGAGGTGCTGTTCCGGCACGGCATCGACCCGTACCGCCCGGGCCGCGCGCTGGCCCGCGCCGAATGGGACGCGATCTGGTCCGACCTCGCGGAGCTGATGCGCGAGGGCGTACGGAACAACCGGATCGACACCGTCCGCCCCGAGCACACCCCCGAGGCCATGGGCCGTCCGCCGCGCGTCGACGACCACGGCGGCGAGGTCTACGTCTACCGCCGGGCCGGGCAGCCCTGCCTCGTCTGCGACGGTGAGATCCGCACCGCCGGTCTCGCCGCCCGGAACCTGTTCTGGTGCCCCGCTTGCCAGCAGTCGTAGGGCACCGGGCCGCCCTTCGCGTCAGCGGCGCCCGACGCTCCGTCAGAAGGGCGCGCCGTCCGAGGTGCCGGGGAAGCGTTCGCATTCGGTCAACTCCCGCCGGAACGCGGATTTCTCTCGCGGCCGGGGTACGACTCCGAGGGGGAGTACCAGCTTTCCGTACCAATCATCCCAAACAGCCGATCGGGCACCCCCGGCTCCGCGCTCATATCCCCATCCCCAGCAGCGGTTTCCCGTACATGCGCGCGAATATCGCTTACGATTGCCCCCCTGGCTGGGTGGTTCAACGCGCCACGAATCGACGCGCGTCCGAACGGGTGGGTAGGGTCCCGATGCAATGACTGGCGGCGCGGACACTCCGATGGCCCGGATGCGCAAAGCTCTGCACCGGGCTCGCACAGGCGTGCGCAAAGCCGGAGTCGACTACTTCCGCGGCGAGGGCTCCGACCGGCTCGCCCTCGCCCTGCTGCTCCTCGCCGTCCCCGCCATCGCCTGCGGCACCATCGCCACCCCCGACTGGTGCGCCCC
>NZ_GG657754.1:7021060-7022917 GCF_000158915.1 Streptomyces himastatinicus ATCC 53653
TCCGCCCTCGTCCTGCCGATCGTCGCGAGCGGACTGCTGCTGCGCCCCGCCAGCCTGCTCGCCCTGTACGCGGCCGCCGCCACCGCCCTCATCGTGGAGTCCGCCGTCCTCGGCCCGTACACCGAGGAGGACACCTCCGCCCGGGTCACCCCCGGCACCATCCTCGTGGTCGCCGCCGTCGGCTTCTCCGGGCTGCTCATCGCCCAGTTCCGCAGCCGGGTCGGGGTGCCCTGGCGGCGCGGCGGCACCATGCTCTTCGACCTGCGCGAGCGCATCCGCGTCCAGAGCAAGCTGCCCGCCCTGCCGCGCGGCTGGCACCGCGAGATGGCGCTGCGCCCGGCCGGCGGCCAGTCCTTCTCCGGCGACTTCGTGGTCGCCGCCCGCACCGGCAACGGCGGCCGCACCCTCGAAGTCGTCCTCACCGACGTCTCCGGCAAGGGCATGGACGCCGCCTCCCGCGCCCTCCTGCTCTCCGGCGCCTTCGGCGGCCTCCTCGGCTCGCTGCCCCCGCACGGCTTCCTCCCGGCCGCCAACGGCTATCTGCTGCGCCAGGACTGGGAGGAGGGCTTCGCGACCTCCGTCCACCTCGTACTCGACCTCGACAGCGGCGACTTCGAGCTGTTCTCGGCCGGTCATCTGCCCGCGCTCCAGCTCAGCGCGGGCACCGGCAAATGGGAGGAGAAGTCGGCCGACGGCCCGCTGCTCGGCGTCTACGACGGCGCCCAGTTCGACCCCACCAAGGGCACCCTGCGCCCCGGTGACGTCCTGATGCTGTTCACCGACGGCCTCGTCGAGACCGCCGACCGCGACATCAGCGAGGGCATCGACCACCTGACGGGCGAGGCCGACCGCTACGTCGCCTCCGGCTTCCAGGGCGCGGCCTGGCACCTGATCGAGACGGTCGCGAAGGACGTCAACGACGACCGGGCGCTCCTGCTGATCTGCCGCCAGTAGGGCCGCCTTACCGGGGGTTAACCCCACCCCGTTACGGCGGCGACCGCCATGGCCCCGGGACATCCCCGATCCCTACGTTCGTAGGGCGTCGAAAGACATCGGGCGAACTCCTGGAAGGGTCACCACCATGCGGCTGCGCAAGCGGCGTACGACAGCGGCGCCCCCGGCACCGCACCCCGCCCCTGCCACCCACGCCATCGAACTCCATGGCGTCCAGCGCCGCTACGGCCGCGGCACCACCGCCGTGCACGCGCTCCGCGGCATCGACCTCGCCCTCCCGCACGGCAGCTTCACCGCCGTCATGGGCCCCTCGGGCTCCGGCAAGTCGACGTTCCTCCAGTGCGCCGCCGGGCTCGACCGGCCGACCGCCGGGTCCGTCACGCTCGGCGGCACCGAGATCACCGGACTGAGCGAGAACAAGCTCACCACGCTGCGCCGCAGTCGCCTCGGCTTCGTCTTCCAGGCGTTCAACCTGCTGCCCTCCCTCACCGTGGAGCAGAACGTGCTGCTCCCGATGCGGCTCGCCGGCGCCCGCCCCGACCGCCACCGGGCCCGCGAGGTCCTGGCCCAGGTCGGGCTGCACGAGCACGCCCGGCGCCGCCCGGGTCAGCTGTCCGGCGGGCAGCAGCAGCGGGTGGCGATCGCGCGCGCCCTGGTCACCCGCCCCGACGTCGTCTTCGCCGACGAGCCGACCGGCGCCCTGGACACCGTCACCGCCGCCGAGGTGCTCGGGCTGCTGCGGCACGCGGTGGACGCGCTCGGCGCGACCGTGGTGATGGTCACGCACGACCCGGTGGCCGCGAGCTACGCCGACCGGGTGCTGTTTCCTCGCGGACGGACGCGTAGCCGACCGGCTGACCCGCGCCCCCGCGCACGAGATCGCCGACCGGATGACCCGGCTCA
>NZ_GG657754.1:7024010-7025487 GCF_000158915.1 Streptomyces himastatinicus ATCC 53653
CTCGCGGTCTCCTGGATTCCGCTGGTCACCGCCGTCGGCGCGGGCCTGGTCAGCTCGCTGCTGGCGGGCCTGATGGCCGCCCGCCGCCCGGCCCGGATCAAACCGGGCCAGGCGCTCGGCGAGGCGGCCGTCGAACGGCTGCGCCCCGGGGTGATCCGCACCCTGCTGGGCACGGCGGCCCTGGTCGGCGGCATCGTGCTGGCCGGGGTCGCCGCCTCGGCCTCGGGGGAGGACGCGGCCAACACCGCGCTCGGGGTCGTGATGCTCTTCATGCTGGCCGTGGCCCTGCTCGGCCCGCTGGTCGCCCGGCTGTGCGCCTGGCTGATCGGACTGCCGCTGCGCGCGGGCGCGGCCCCGGCCGTCCTGGCGTCGGCCAACACCCTGGCCAACGCCCGGCGGCTGGCCTCCGCGATCACCCCGATCGTGCTGGCCATCGCGTTCTCCTCGACGCTCGTGTTCCTGCACACCAGCGAGGACCATGCGATGGCCGGGCAGCGGCGCGCCGGGATCGTCTCCGACCACATCGTGTCCGCACCCGGCGGTCTCCCGGCCGATACGGCCGACCGCGCCGCCTCCGTACCCGGCGTGGCGGCGGCGGTGGGCGTGCTGCGCACCGGGGTGCTCGTCACGACGGGCTCGTCACTCCAGGGCGAGACGGCCCAGGGCGTCTCCGGGAGCGGCCGTGCGCTGGCCGCCGTACAGGACCTGGACGTCCGTACCGGCCGCCTGGCGGACCTGGGGCCGGGCCGGGTGGCAGTCGACGCGAGCCTCGCGCAATCGGCGCACGTCCGCGTGGGCGACCGGCTCCGGCTCCGCCTCCCGGACGGTACGAAGGCCGCCCCCGAGGTGGTCGCGACGTACGGCCGGGGCCTGGGCATCGCCCGGATCACCCTGCCCCGCGCGGCCCTGGCGACCCACGTCACGTCGGCCTTCGACGCCGACGTGCTCGTACGGGACCACGCGGGCGCGGACCGCGAGGCCGTCGCGGCGGCGCTCGGGAAGCGGCTCGGCGAGCGGGTCACCGGCCGGGACGGCTACGCGGCCGCCGAGGACCGGGACCGCGCCCTCAACGCCTGGTCGAACACCACCATGGCCGCGGTGCTCGGCGGCTTCGCCGCGGTCGCCGCCGTCAACACCCTGGTGATGACGGTCCTCGACCGCCGCCGCGAGCTGGGCACCCTGCGCCTGATCGGGTCGACCCGGCGGCAGGTGCTGGGGATGGTGCGCTGGGAGGCGCTGCTGGTGGCCACGGCCGGTGTCGCGCTGGGCACGGCGATCGCCTTGGCCACGCTCGTACCGATGGCGCGCGGGCTGACCGGCGAGGGCCCGTACGTCCCGCCGCTGACGTACGCCGGGTTCGTGGGCGCGGCCGTGGCGCTCGGGCTCGCGGCGACCGTCCTGCCCGCCCGCGCCGCGCTGCGCCGCGAGACGCCCGGAGGGGCGCGGTGAGCGAAACGGCGAAGGGGCCGGGAGATGG
>NZ_GG657754.1:7025587-7054304 GCF_000158915.1 Streptomyces himastatinicus ATCC 53653
TCTGCGAGCCGTCAGGCGGCCGTACGGTGACGGGCCTGCTCGGCGGGGTCCTTGCGGAAGGCCCACTTCATCTTCGGCTCCATCGCGAAGCGGAAGGCGCGCTGTACCGGCGGGGTGCACAGCACGGTGATGACGGAGGCGGCGACGATGGTGACGGTGATCTCACCCAGCGGCTTGTGCAGCCAGTCGATGTCGAACCAGCCCCAGAAGCGGGAGCCCTTGGCGAGGAAGCCGTGCAGCAGGTAGCCGTACAGCGTCCCGGCGCCGAGCACCGTGAACCACATGTGGCGCCGCGGCACCCAGGCGAAGAAGCACGCGGTGAGGACCATCGAGCAGCCGAACATGGCCAGGGTCATCACGGGGCCGGTCCACGCCGGGGCGTGGAGCTCCTGGACGCTGTCGCGGTGGTAGAACCAGGCCGAGTTCATCCGGGGCGCCGCCCAGTAGGCGAACAGCAGCGCGCCCGCGAAGATCGGCAGCGACGCCATCCGCATCTTCGGGCCGCGCATGCGCTGGAAGTGCTCGGGCTTCATGCACAGGCCGATGACGAAGAACGGCAGGAACTGGAGGACCCGCTGAAGGTCGAGGTCGTCGCCGATGTCGGGCGAGACGGACGCCAGGGTGGCGATCGCCAGCGCGAGCGGGACCGGCCAGCGCACCAGCTTCCAGATCGGCGTCGTCAGCCGCCACACGAACAGCGCGACCAGGAACCAGGTGAGGTACCAGGGGTCGAGCAGGCTGATCGGGTGGCCCGGGTCGTCGTCGGCCCAGCGCTTGAAGAAGCTGTACGCGACCTCGAACAGCACGTACGGCACCGCGACCCCGGTGATGAGCCGCTTGAGCCGGTCCGGCCGCATGTCGAAGCTGCGGGAGAAGAAGCCGGAGATGATGATGAAGGCCGGCATGTGGAAGGTGTACACGGTCATGTACAGGGCTTCCGCGGTGCGGCTCGTATCGGTGAGCGGCTCCCACGAGTGGGCCATCGCGACCAGCACGATCGCGAGGTACTTCGCGTTGTCGAAGAACGCGTCCCGCTGCTTCGGCTTCGGCCCGGCTGGGGCGCCGGCGGCGGGTTGAGTCGCCTGGCGCCCTGCTTCTTCGCGCTGCGGTGTGGGGGACGACCCGGCCTCGGCCTCCCGGGCCGGGGGGAGCGGGGACCGCTGGGAACCGTGCGGGCGCAGGGAGTTGGTCACAGGCCCTCCCACCAGGAGCTGGGGGAAAGCACCCGGGACCGCACTGCGCGTGGGGGAGAGATGGCAGCGTGGAACATCTGAGGCACGATAGCGCCGAAACCTCTATTGCGTAAAACCTCGACCAGGTCTTCCCCGGTAATACGGTTCACACTCCGGCCGATAGCCGACCGTTATCAAGTCGACATAGCGATCCGGTTGTTCGATATGAGGAACGAAACTGTCCGTTCTGTCGGGTTTCATCCCCCTTAAATGGTGCATATGCCCCCCGAGCGGCTCCGGCGGAATGTCTGATTCATGGAAATCGGAATTCCCCTCCGGGTTATGCGATCAGGTCGAAAATTGATCCGTGTGCGGTCTCTCACGTGACCTCTCGGATACCCCGCGGAATTGTGGGGAGTGTCACCCGTGTCCGCCCGTGTAAGGGATTTTTGACGGGGTACCAGAAGGGTGGGTGTGGTGTGCACCGACGCAGGTGATCACCACACCCTGCTGCTGTGGAGCCGTAGTTGATGGCACGATGGTTGCAGCGGGGGTGTGCGAGGTCGCGTGCTTCCGGGGCCGGGTGAAGACATGAGCGACCGAGGAAGCGTGATCAGCTGTGGTCATTTCCCTGTCATTGGTGGTGCTGGTAGGGATCATCCTCGTACTGATGATCCGCGCCGGGAAGATGAAGCCGGGGCCGGCGCTCGTCGCCGCGCTCTTCGGCTTTCTGCTGGCCTCTTCCGACCTGGCGCCGAACATCCAGGACTTCCTCGACTCGGTCGCCAGCTCCATCAGCGACATCAATCTCTGAATACGCCGACGGCCCGGCCCCGGGGGATCCCCGGGGCCGGGCCGTCGTACGTCGTGGAGCGGGCGACGGGAATCGAACCCGCGTAGCCAGTTTGGAAGACTGGGGCTCTACCATTGAGCTACGCCCGCAGGCGCCGCGCGTCGCCCAGGTCTGATCACCTGGGCCGCGGCACGGGAAGCATCGTAGCGGGTTCTGACCCTTTCCCGCACACCCTTGCCCACCGGTGGAATATCGGCGGCCGGGGCGTCCGCGGGCATGTACCCTACGTGTCGCACCGACGGGGTGTGGCGCAGCTTGGTAGCGCGTCCGCTTTGGGAGCGGAAGGTCGTCGGTTCGAATCCGGCCACCCCGACCATCCACAGGCGTCAAGATCGCGTTGTGGGCCGCGTCATGCTTGCGGTTACTATGCAAGCTGCGCGTCTGTGTCTTTCTTTACCGGGCGCGATCCGCTGCGAAGCATCAGTGCGAGGCAGCAGAACACCACACGTCAGCCCCAAGGAGACCGAACCGTGAAGAGCGCCGTGGAGAACCTGAACCCGACCCGGGTTCGGCTCACTGTCGAGGTGCCCTTCGAGGAGCTCAAGCCCAGCCTCGACGCGGCGTACAAGAAGATCAACCAGCAGGTCACGGTGCCAGGCTTCCGTAAGGGCAAGATCCCGGCCCGCATCATCGACCAGCGTTTCGGCCGCGGCGCGGTGCTGGAGGAGGCCGTCAACGACGCCCTCCCGAAGTTCTACACCGAAGCGGTCAACGAGGGTGAGCTGAACCCGCTGGGTCAGCCCGAGGTCGACATCACGGAGCTCAAGGACAACGAGCTGCTGACGTTCACCGCCGAGGTGGACATCCGCCCGACGGTCGAGATCCCGGACTACTCCGGCATCGAGGTCACCGTCGACTCCGTCGAGGTCTCGGACGAGGACATCGACAAGTCGGTCGAGCAGCTGCGCGACCGCTTCGCCACCACCAGCCCCGTCGAGCGCGCCGCCGCCGAGGGCGACATCGTCGTGATCGACCTGGAGGCCAAGGTCGACGGCGAGGTGCTGGAGGACGGTGTCGCCGAGGGCGTCACCTACACCATCGGCTCCGGTGAGCTGCTCGACGGCATCGACGAGGCCGTGACCGGCCTGGAGGCCGGTGGCACCGCCACCTTCGCCTCCGAGCTGAAGGGCGGCTCCGCGCAGGGCCAGGAGGCCGAGGTCTCCGTCAAGGTGAACGAGGTCAAGGCCCGGGAGCTGCCCGAGCTGGACGACGACTTCGCCCAGCTGGCCAGCGAGTTCGACACCCTCGAGGAGCTGCGCGAGGACAGCCGCAAGCGGCTGGAGCAGTCGAAGAAGTACGACCAGGCCACCCAGGCGCAGGAGAAGGTGCTGGACGCCCTCCTGGAGCTGGTCGAGGTGCCGATCCCCGAGAAGCTGCTCGAGGACGAGATCCAGACCCGGAAGCACAATCTGGAGCACCACCAGCTCGGCCAGATGGGCCTGAACCTGGAGTCCTACCTGGAGCTTCAGGGCAAGTCCGCCGAGGAGTTCGACGCCGAGCTCAAGGAGCAGGCCGAGAAGGGCATCCGGACCCAGTTCGTCCTCGACGAGCTGGTCAACAAGGAGAAGCTGTCCGTCGGCCAGGAGGAGCTCACCGAGCACCTGATGCGCCGTGCGCAGTCCTCCGGCATGAGCCCGGACCAGTTCGCCCAGCAGGTCGTCGAAGGCGGCCAGGTGCCGATGCTCGTCGGCGAGGTCGCCCGCGGCAAGGCGCTCGCGGTCGTGGTCGAGGCCGCCAAGGTCGTGGACGACAAGGGCGAGACCGTCGACCTGGACGACGAGGACGAGACCGCCGAGACGGTCGAGGCCGCCGCCGAGGGCGACGAGGCCACCGAGGCGGGCGCTGAGACCGCCGAGGCCACGGAGGCCGCCGCCGAGGCCGCTCCCGAGCAGGAGAAGGCGCAGGAGAAGGCCGAGGGCTGATCCTCGCCGCTCCGCAGCCCGTACGAACGGGCCCGAACGTCTGCACGCGTCCGGGCCCGTTCGTGTTCCGCGAAGTCCCCGGGCCCACGGGCCCCGGTGTCCGCGGAACCTGCGCTCAGAGCGAACAGTTCCTGATGCGGGATGGCGCCCGCCGACCAGCGCGTTAGGGTCCGTAGATACGAGGGCAGGGAGTCTCGCAGGCCCGCCGGATCGCACCGGCCGGCCCGTCCCGAGCCCAGAAGAAGACGCTGAGACGGCCAGTCGCCGTCAGAGACGAGCAGGTGGATACGTGACGAATACGATGCCTTCCGCCGCCGGCGAGCCGACCGGCGGTGGCCTCGGCGACCAGGTCTACAACCGGCTGCTCGGTGAGCGGATCATCTTCCTCGGCCAGCCGGTCGACGACGAAATCGCCAACAAGATCACCGCGCAGCTGCTCCTGCTCGCCGCGGACCCGGACAAGGACATCAACCTCTACATCAACTCTCCGGGCGGCTCGATCTCGGCGGGCATGGCGATCTACGACACCATGCAGTTCATCCCGAACGACGTCGTCACCATCGCCATGGGCCTCGCCGCCTCGATGGGGCAGTTCCTGTTGAGTGCGGGCACCCCCGGCAAGCGGTTCGCGCTGCCGAATGCCGAGATCCTGATCCACCAGCCGTCCGCGGGCCTGGCCGGTTCGGCCTCGGACATCAAGATTCACGCCGAGCGGCTGCTGCACACCAAGCGGCGGATGGCCGAGCTGACCGCGTTCCACACCGGTCAGACCGTTGAGCAGATCACCCGCGACTCCGACCGCGACCGCTGGTTCTCCGCCGAGGAGGCCAAGGCGTACGGCCTGGTCGACGACGTCATGGCCTCGGCCTCGGGCGTTCCGGGCGGGGGCGGCACCGGGGCCTGAGCCCCGCCGTCCCGTAGCCGACCTCCAGCCCTTTGATCGCCACAGGATGGTGAACACCCAGATGAACAACTTTCCCGGCAGCGGCCTCTACGACGGCCCGATGGCCGAATCGCGTTATGTCGTTCCGCGCTTCGTCGAGCGCACCTCCCAGGGTGTCCGGGAGTACGACCCGTACGCGAAGCTCTTCGAGGAGCGCGTGATCTTCCTGGGCGTCCAGATCGACGACGCCTCGGCCAACGACGTCATGGCGCAGCTCCTGTGCCTGGAGTCGATGGACCCGGACCGCGACATCTCGGTCTACATCAACTCGCCCGGCGGCTCGTTCACCGCGCTGACCGCCATTTACGACACGATGCAGTTCGTCAAGCCCGATATCCAGACGGTTTGCATGGGCCAGGCGGCGTCCGCCGCGGCCGTGCTGCTCGCCGCCGGTACCCCCGGCAAGCGGATGGCACTGCCCAACGCACGTATCCTGATCCACCAGCCCTACAGTGAGACGGGGCGGGGCCAGGTCTCCGACCTGGAGATCGCGGCCAACGAGATCCTGCGGATGCGGTCGCAGCTGGAGGAGATGCTGGCCAAGCACTCCACCACGCCGATCGAGAAGATCCGTGACGACATCGAGCGGGACAAGATCCTGACCGCCGAGGAGTCGCTGGAGTACGGTCTGGTCGATCAGATCGTCTCGACCCGTAAGACCTCGGTCGGCCTGGGCTGAAGCCCGGGCGGCCCGGCGCCCCTTGGACCGAGTCGGTCCAAGGGGGGCCCGAACCGGGGGCCCGGCAAGGTACCGTCATAGAGGGCTGGGGGCCGGCCCCCGGAAACATCAAGCGGAAAGCTCGCAGCGCAAGCACCCGGTTCCGCGGAGCAAAGCGGATCCAAGGCGAAGGGGAAGCACCTCGTGGCACGCATCGGTGACGGCGGCGACCTGCTCAAGTGCTCGTTCTGCGGGAAGAGCCAGAAGCAGGTGAAGAAGCTCATCGCGGGCCCTGGTGTGTACATCTGCGATGAGTGCATCGATCTCTGCAACGAGATCATCGAGGAAGAGCTGGCCGAGACCTCCGAGGTGCGGTGGGAGGAACTCCCCAAGCCGCGGGAGATCTACGAGTTCCTCGAGGGCTATGTGGTCGGCCAGGAGGCCGCCAAGAAGTCCCTGTCCGTCGCGGTCTACAACCACTACAAGCGGGTTCAGGCCGGGGAGAACGGCAGCCACAGCAAGGACGACGGCATCGAGTTGGCGAAGTCCAACATCCTGCTGCTCGGTCCGACCGGCTCCGGGAAGACCCTGCTCGCGCAGACCCTCGCCCGGATGCTCAACGTTCCCTTCGCCATCGCCGACGCCACCGCGCTCACCGAGGCGGGTTACGTCGGCGAGGACGTGGAGAACATCCTCCTCAAGCTGATCCAGGCCGCCGACTACGACGTCAAGAAGGCCGAGACGGGCATCATCTACATCGATGAGATCGACAAGGTGGCCCGCAAGAGCGAGAACCCCTCGATCACCCGTGATGTCTCCGGCGAGGGCGTGCAGCAGGCGCTGCTGAAGATCCTCGAGGGCACCACGGCCTCGGTCCCGCCGCAGGGCGGCCGGAAACACCCGCACCAGGAATTCATCCAGATCGACACGACGAACGTGCTGTTCATCGTCGGCGGTGCCTTCGCCGGTCTGGAGAAGATCATCGAGTCGCGGGCCGGTGCCAAGGGCATCGGCTTCGGCGCCACGATCCGCTCCAAGCGCGAGATCGAGGCCAGCGACCAGTTCCAGGAGGTCATGCCGGAGGACCTGGTGAAGTTCGGGATGATCCCGGAGTTCATCGGCCGTCTCCCCGTCATCACCTCCGTCCACAACCTCGACCGCGAGGCGCTGCTCCAGATCCTGGTCGAGCCGCGGAACGCGCTCGTGAAGCAGTACCAGCGGCTGTTCGAACTCGACGGCGTGGAGCTGGACTTCGACCGCCCGGCCCTGGAGGCCATCGCCGACCAGGCGATCCTGCGCGGCACCGGCGCGCGCGGCCTGCGCGCCATCATCGAAGAGGTCCTGATGTCGGCGATGTACGAGGTGCCGTCCCGCAAGGACGTGGCCCGCGTCGTCATCACCGAGGACGTCGTCCACTCGAACGTCAACCCGACGCTGGTGCCCCGCTCGCGCGGCACCGAGCCGGGCGAGCGGCACGAGAAGAGCGCCTGAGCGCCGCGTAGAGCGCAGACGAGAGAGCCCCCGGTTCCCGGGGGCTCTTTCCTGTGCCATAGGCGGTCGCAGGGCGTCCTGCGGGCGGTTCAGGCGGGTTTGCGGGTGTCCTCGTAGATGCCCGCGGTCACCTTCGCGAAGGCTTCCATGTCGACGGAGGACGCGTCGGTGTTGTCCGCGTTGACGTCGAGCACCATCGCCGCGTCCGTCTCCTCCGCCCACGCGCACGCCGGAGCGTAGATCCGGTCGTACATCTTCACGACCTCGCAGTCGATGGCGGGCCCGTCCGCGCCGTCCGGGCGGAACGTCTTGCGCTCCTCCTCGACCGCCGGGGAGCCCTCGCCGCCCTCGAACCCCTTGAACATCTGGTCCCGGACCGTGTCGGGGTTGTTGATCTCCCCGTACATGCCGGAGAACGCGAGCCCCGAGTTCTCGTCGTCGGCGCGCTGGTACTGCCCGAGGACCGAGGTCGCGCCCTCGGGCATGCTGCCCTGCACGCTGGTGCCCTCGTCCTTCAGGTCGTCGGTGCCCTTGGACAGGGTGTAGGTGCCGTCGTCGAGGGTCTTCGGCGTGACCAGGCGCATCGGCGCGGGGCCGCTGTCGCCGCCGGACAGCACTACGACACCGGTGACGATCGCCCCCACCACCACGAGCCCCGCCGCCGACATCGCGATGATCTTGGTGCGATTGCGGCCCGGCGCGGGGCCGGGCGGCACCGGGTAGCCCGGCTGCACGGGCTGTCCGTAGGGACCCGCCTGCTGCGGGTAGCCGTACCCCGGCTGGGGTGCCTGCGGATAGCCGTAACCCGGGTTCTGGGCGTACGGGTTGGGCTCCGCGGACGGCTGCTGCCCCCCGCCGTACGGATTGGGCTGGGCACCCCCGTACGGGCCGGGCCCGCCGCCGCCGTAGGGACCGGGCGGCGGCGGTGGCTGGTTGTGGCTCATGGGTGTGGTGGTATCCCTCCGGACGGTGGGCGGCGTATGGACGGGGGCGGTGCGGAACCGCCTACGTGGGGTCTCGGCTACTTGGGGATCTCGACGCGGACGTCCTTGCGGACCTTCGCGGTGATGCCCCCGGCCTCGTCGACCGACATGCCCCCACCGGAGAGCACGGAGGCGGCGTCGGACACGATCACGAAGCCGACCGTGCTGTGGTCGCCCCACATGCAGATCGGAACGGTGAAGCCCTTGCTGCCCACGCCGCCTGCGCTGGAGCCGGAACCCGGGGTGAACTTGGCGTTCTGGCACTTGATGACGGCGTCGTCCGTCCCGGCGGGGGTCACCTTCTCGGGGCTGCCGACCAGTTCGGCCTTCCCGCCGCTGCTGTCGGTCGACGGGTCCTTGGTGGCCTCGTTCGCCATCTTCGAGAAGGCGCCGTCGACGACCGTCTCGGGGTCCTTCACCTCGCCCCAGACGCCCTTGAACTGGAGCTGCTTCACGCTCATCCCGGAGCCGGCCTTGTAGTTCGCGCCAGCGCCCTTCGGGTTCTGCACACCGAACTTCTCGAAGTCGCTGGTGTCGCTGGAGGTCATCGAGTCGTCGCTGCCATCCTGCTTGCTGTACTCGGTGGCCACCGTCTGCGGGGTGGTGAGCTTGTACCGCTTGCCGTCGTCGGCGACCTCGGTGCTGCCGCCGTCACTGCTGCTGAACACCATGACGCCGCCGATCACCGCGGCCACCGCGACCACCGCGCCGATGGCTATCGCCAGGCCCTTCTTCTTGCCGCCGCCCTGGCCCGGGCCCGGCTGGTACGGCCCCGGCATGCCCGGCTGACCGTACGGCTGCTGTCCGTAGGGCTGCTGACCGTACGGCGGCTGCTGCGGCTGGCCGTACGGGTTCGGGGGCTGACCCGGCTGACCGGGCTGCGGCTGACCGTAGCCGGGCTGCGGCTGCTGTCCGTACGGACCGGGCTGCTGGGGAGGCTGCTGCGGGTAGCCGTAGCCGGGCTGGCCGGCGGCACCGCCCTGTCCGTACGGACCCGGCTGCTGGGGCTGCTGGCCGTAGGGGCCCGGCTGGTTGTAGCTCATGCTTTTTCCCTCGTTAGGTTGTGCTCTTGTTGCTAGTTGTCGATTTCGACGCGTGCGTCCTCACGCACCTTGGCGGTCAGCTCCGCGGCGTCCTCCAGCGACATGCTGCCGCCGAGAACGGCCCCCGCCGGGTCCGCCATCACCGCGACGCCGAGGGTGCTCTTGTCGCCCCAGACGCACGCGGGTGCCTCCATGGATCCCTGATCCGATGTGAACTTCAGGGACTGGCACTTCATGACGTCCCCGTCGAAGCCGTCCGGGGAGAACTCCTGGGGGGTTCCCTTCGCCTGCGCGGTGCCGTTGTCCTGGAGCGCCTTGACGATGACCGCGAGCGCGAGGTCCGCGCCCCGCTCGGGGTCGGTCACCTCGCCCCAGACACCGGTGAACTTCAGCATCTCCTTGCCGTCCGTCTGGTAGTCGGCCGCCACCAGGTGCGGATCCTTGACCACCGGGACCTGCTGGAGGTCCTTCTTGCCCGCGGCCGACAGATCGCCGTCGTCCGTGCCGCTGCCCTGGCGCTGGTACTCCTCCGCGACCGTCTTCGGGGTCGTGAGCTTGTACGGGCCGCTGTCGCCGCCGAACAGCAGGAACCCGCCCGCCGTCAGCGCGCCCACGACCGCCAGCGCACCCACTGCCATGCCGATGGTCCGGCCCTTGCCACGGCCACCGGGCGCGGCGGGCGGCGTCGGCTGACCGCCGTAGAAGCCCTGCTGCGGCTGGCCCGGCTGCGGGCCCTGCGGGGGCTGCTGGGCGTACGGGTTCGCCGGGGAGCCGTACGGGCCGCCGGCGTTGTACGGAGGGGGCGCCGCGTAGCCTCCGGGCTGCCCGGGCTGTGTCGGCTGCGGGTGACCGTAGCCGCTGGGCTGGGCATACGGATTCGGCACTGGCGGCTGGCCGGCGCCGTGAGGGCCCGGCTGTGCCCCGTAGGGACCGGGCTGCGGCGGCGGCTGCTGATAGCTCATCGTGCCTCTCCTAGATGCGGCATGACAGGTCCTGAACATCCTTCCCGACGCGCTCCGGCGGCGTTGCGGCGGGGCCGCAACGGGTTCGTAACGGAGTCCGGCGGCCCTTTAGACTGCGGGGGTGACCGAGAACTCTCAGCAGCGCCCCGACAGCGGGCCGAACAGCCACCCTGAACTGCCGACCCAGTACGCGCCGGCCGACGTAGAGGGGCAGTTGTACGAGCGCTGGGTAGAGCGCGGTTACTTCGAAGCGGACGCCAAGAGCGGCAAGGATCCGTACACCGTCGTTATTCCGCCGCCCAACGTGACCGGATCGCTCCACCTGGGCCATGCCTTCGAGCACACGCTCATCGACGCCCTCACCCGCCGGAAGCGGATGCAGGGCTTCGAGACGCTGTGGCAGCCGGGCATGGACCACGCCGGTATCGCCACCCAGAACGTGGTCGAGCGCGAGCTGGCCAAGGAGGGCGTCTCCCGCCACGACCTGGGCCGCGAGGCGTTCGTCGAGCGCGTGTGGCAGTGGAAGGGCGAGTCCGGCGGGCAGATTTCCGGCCAGATGCGGCGGCTGGGCGACGGCGTCGCGTGGAACCGCGAGCGGTTCACCATGGACGACGGGCTGTCCAAGGCCGTCCAGACCATCTTCAAGAAGCTCTACGACGATGAGCTGATCTACCGCGCCGAGCGCATCATCAACTGGTGCCCCCGCTGTCTTACGGCCATCTCCGACATCGAGGTGGAGTACCAGGACGACGACGGCGAGCTGGTGTCCATCCGGTACGGCGAGGGCGACACCGCGATCGTGGTCGCCACGACCCGCGCCGAGACGATGCTCGGCGACACCGCGGTCGCCGTCCACCCCGACGACGACCGCTACCGGCACCTGGTCGGCACCGAGATCGAGCTGCCGCTCACCGGCCGCCGCATCCCGGTCGTCGCCGACGAGCACGTCGACCCGGAGTTCGGCACCGGCGCGGTCAAGGTCACCCCGGCCCACGACCCGAACGACTTCGAGATCGGGCAGCGCCACGGCCTGCCGAACCTCAGCGTCATGGACGAGCACGCGGTGATCACCGCGCACGGCCCCTTCCAGGGCCTGGACCGGCTGGAGGCGCGCAGCGCCATCGTCGGCGCCCTGCGCGCCGAGGGCCGGATCGTCGCCGAGAAGCGCCCGTACGCCCACTCCGTGGGCCACTGCTCGCGCTGCAAGACCACGATCGAGCCGCGGCTGTCCATGCAGTGGTGGGTCAAGGTCGGCCCGCTGGCCAAGGAGGCGGGCGACGCCGTCCGCGACGGCCGGGTGAAGATCCACCCGGAGGACATGTCGAAGCGCTACTTCGACTGGGTCGACAACCTCCACGACTGGTGCATCTCGCGCCAGCTGTGGTGGGGCCACCGGATCCCCGTCTGGTACGGGCCGGACGGCGAGGTCGTCTGCGTCGGACCGGACGAGGAGCCGCCGAGCGGCGAAGGCTGGACGCAGGACAGTGACGTCCTGGACACCTGGTTCTCCTCCGGCCTGTGGCCGTTCTCCACGCTCGGCTGGCCCGAGCAGACCGACAGCCTGGCGAAGTTCTATCCGAACTCGGTCCTGGTCACCGGCTACGACATCCTCTTCTTCTGGGTCGCCCGGATGATGATGTTCGGCCTGTACGCGATGGACGGCACCCCGCCGTTCCACACCATCGCCCTGCACGGGATGGTCCGCGACCAGTTCGGCAAGAAGATGTCCAAGTCCTTCGGGAACGCGGTCAATCCGCTGGACTGGATGGACGCCTACGGCTCCGACGCCGTCCGCTTCACCCTCGCCCGCGGCGCCAACCCCGGCGTGGACGTGCCGATCGGCGAGGACTGGGTCCAGGCGTCCCGTAACTTCGCCAACAAGATCTGGAACGCGACCCGCTTCGCGCTGATGAACGGCGCCACGGTCGAGGGCGAACTGCCCGCCCCCGAGCGGCTGTCGGCCACCGACCGCTGGATCCTGTCGCGGCTGAACGAGGTCGTCGCGGACGTCGACGCGTTCTACGACGACTACCAGTTCGCCAAGCTCTCGGACACGCTCTTCCACTTCGCGTGGGACGAGGTCTTCGACTGGTACGTCGAGCTGTCCAAGACCACCTTCCAGAAGGGCGGCGCGGAGGCCGACGCCTCGCGGCGCGTCCTCGGCGAGGTCCTCGACGTCACGCTGCGGCTGCTGCACCCGGTGGTCCCGTTCGTCACCGAGAAGCTGTGGACCGCGCTCACCGGTCAGGAGTCGGTCGTCATCGCCGACTGGCCCAAGGACAGCGGCTTCCGTGACGAGGCCGCCGAGCGGGAGATCGAGAACCTTCAGCAGGTGGTCACCGAGGTCCGCCGGTTCCGCGCCGACCAGGGCCTCCAGCCGGGCCAGAAGGTTCCGGCCCGGCTCGAGCTGTCCGGCACCTCGCTCGCCGCGCACGAGGACGCGATGCGTTCCCTGCTGCGCCTCCAGCCGGCCGGGGAGGGCTTCACCGCCACCGCCTCGCTGCCGGTGGCGGGCGCGACCGTGGCCCTGGACCTGTCCGGCGTGATCGACGTGGAGGCCGAGCGCAAGCGGCTGGCCAAGGATCTCGCCGCGGCGGAGAAGGAGAAGGCGCAGACGACGGCCAAGCTGTCCAACGAAGGGTTCCTGGCCAAGGCGCCCGACCACGTGGTGGAGAAGATCCGCGTCCGGCAGACGACCGCCGAGGCCGACATCGCCAGGATCACCGCGCAGTTGGCGTCCCTGCCCCAGGGCTGACCCCCGACCGGTGCCCGAGCGCCCCCGTCCTCCACAGCGGGGGCGCTCCGCGCTTCCCGGCCCGGTGTGCGATGTCCCACAGTGGCCCGGGGGAAGCCCATCGATGGGTTCGGTCGGGAACCCGTAGCAGCCTTCCGGGAGTTATCCACCCGTACGTCCCGGAAGGAGCTCCCCCCTCCCATGAACAAACCGCTGCGGCGCGCCTCGGTCTTCTCCCTGCTGCTCGTGCTGCTCCTGCTCGCCTGGGTCACCTATGTCCAGGCGGTGGAGGGCAGTGGCTTCCGGGACAACTCCCACAACGAACGCACGGCCATCAGTCAGTACGCGAACCCGCTGGGCAACATCATGGCTGGGGGCAAGCCCATCACCGGCTCCACCGCCACCACCGGCGATCTGAAGTTCAAGCGGACCTATCAGGACGGGAAGGTCTACGCGCCGGTCACCGGCTATGCCTCCCAGTCGTACGGCAGCAATCAGCTGGAGGCCCTCGACCGGACCGTGCTCGACGGGTCCGACAGCCGGCTGAAGAACCCCCTCGAGGCGCTCACCCGGGAGCCGTCCAAGCCGGGCGACGTGATGACCACGATCGACCCGGCCGTGCAGAAGGCCGCGTACAAGGGGCTGGGGAACAACACCGGCGCGGCCGTGGCGCTCGACCCGGAGACCGGCAAGGTGCTCGCCCTGGCCAGTACGCCCTCGTACGACCCGAGTGCCTTCTCCGGGTCCGGCACCTCGGACCAGAAGGCATGGCTGAAGCTGTCCAAGGACAAGGATCAGCCGATGCTGAACCGGGCGCTGCGCCAGACGTATCCGCCGGGCTCGGCGTTCAAGCTGGTGGTCGCGGCGGCCGCCCTGGAGGACGGGCTGTACTCGTCGGTGGACGAGCCGACCAAGAGCCCGGACCCGTACCGGCTGCCGGGCACGGTCACCGACATGAAGAACGAGAACGCGTCGGCGCCCTGTAAGAACGCGACGATACGTACGGCCCTCCAGTACTCGTGCAATACGGTCTTCGCGAAGATGGCCGTGAACCTGGGCGAGTCCAAGCTGGGCGCCGAGGCCAAGAAGCTGGGCTTCGACCGCTCGGAGCTGGACATCCCGGTGCGCGCCGCGAAGAGCGTGTACCCGAGCGGGATGGACGACTCGCAGACGGCGCTGAGCGGTATGGGCCAGTTCGACGTGACCGCGACCCCGCTCCAGATGGCGATGGTCTCCTCGGCGATCGCGAACGACGGCAAGCTGATGAAGCCGTACGAGGTGGACCGTACGACGGACGGGAGCGCCGGTGCGCTGGACCGCACCGACCCGGAGACCTTCACTCAGGCGATGTCGGAGTCCACGGCGAAGGAGCTGCGGTCGGCGATGCAGACGGTCGTGCAGAAGGGCACGGGCACCAACGCGAAGATCCCCGGGGTCGAGGTCGGCGGCAAGACCGGAACCGCGCAGCACGGCGAGAACAACAGCGGTAATCCTTTCGCGTGGTTCGTGAGTTACGCGGATGACGGCAGCGGCCACAAGGTCGCGGTCGCGGTGGTGGTCGAGGACAGCGACGCACCGCGCGCGGACATCTCCGGTGGCGGCCTGGCCGGGCCGATCGCCAAGTCGATGATGTCCGCCGCCGTGGACGGCGGGGCGGCCTCCTGAGGGCCGTCCTGAGGGGTCGCTTCGCGATGGCGTGGGCGCTTCCTCGGCCTGTCAGGGGTGGCTCGTAGACTGGTCCGTGTGAGCGAGCGCCCCCAGAACGAACCGGACGAACAGAACGACCCGGATGAATTCGACGAGATCGTCGGAGCCGAGACCGACCGCGACCCCGATCTGGCGGTGATCGAGGCCGGCAGCCGCACGCTGCGCGCGCAGTCCGGCCCGCCGGAGGGCGACGGCATCCCGGCTCGTCCCTCCGACCCCGAGGTGGACCGCGCGCTGCGCGAGGTGGAGGCGGAGCTGGCCACGCGGTGGGAGGAGACCAAGCTCGACCCCTCGCTGGTGCGCATCGAAGGGCTGCTGGATATCCTCGGCTCGCCGCACCGGGCCTATCCCTCGATCCACATCACCGGGACGAACGGCAAGACCAGCACCGCCCGCATGATCGAGGCGCTGCTGGGCTCCTTCGAGCTGCGCACCGGCCGCTACACCAGCCCCCACGTGCAGTCCGTCACCGAGCGGATCAGCCTGGACGGGGCGCCGATCTCCGCCGAGCGCTTCATCGAGACCTACCAGGACATCGCGCCGTACATCGAGATGGTCGACGCCCGGCAGGAGTACCGGCTGTCGTTCTTCGAGGTGCTCACCGGCATGGCGTACGCGGCCTTCGCGGACGCGCCGGTGGACATCGCGGTCGTCGAGGTCGGCATGGGCGGCTCGTGGGACGCCACCAATGTGATCGACTCGGACGTCGCGGTGATCATGCCGATCTCCCTGGACCACACCGACCGGCTCGGTACCACTCCGGAGGAGATCGCGGCCGAGAAGTCCGGGATAGTGAAGCAGGACGCCACGGTGGTGCTCGCGCAGCAGCCCGTGGAGGCCGCGTCCGTGGTGCTCAAGCGCGCCGTCGAGGTGGATGCCACGGTGGCCCGCGAGGGCATGGAGTTCGGGGTGGTCTCCCGTGAGGTGGCGGTCGGCGGCCAGCTGCTGACGCTGCGCGGCCTCGGCGGCGAGTACCCCGAGATCTTCCTCCCGCTGCACGGCGCCCACCAGGCGCACAACGCGGCGGTGGCGCTGGCCGCCGTCGAGGCGTTCTTCGGCGTCGGCTCCCAGCACGCCCGGCCGCTCGACCTGGACACCATCCGCTCCGCCTTCGCCTCGGTCAGCTCTCCGGGCCGGATGGAGGTGGTGCGCCGCAGCCCGACCGTGGTGCTGGACGCCGCGCACAACCCCGGTGGCGCCCGGGCGGCGGCCGAGGCGGTCACCGAGGCGTTCGATTTCAGTCGGCTCATCGGCGTGGTCGGGGCCAGTGACGGCAAGGACGTTCGTGGGCTTTTGGAGGCATTTGAGCCGATTTTCGCCGAGATCGTGGTGACCCGTAATTCCAGCCATCGCGCGATGGACGCCGATGAGTTGGCCGGGCTCGCGGTCGAGGTATTCGGCGCCGATCGCGTACAGGTCGAGCCCCGACTGGACGACGCCCTGGAAGCCGCGATCACCCTCGCGGAGGAGGAGGGCGAATACGCTGGTGCGGGGGTGCTGGTCACCGGGTCGGTCATCACGGTCGGCGAGGCCCGGCTGCTTCTGGGAAAGGGCTGAAATGCGGACGCTGTGCGCCTCCACTCTGATCGGTGAGTTCTTCGTGATCGGCTTCGCCGGGCTGGTCGCGATGAAGGTGTCCGGCCTGTCGATGGGGACCGTGTGGACGGTCTGCGGTATCGCCATGGCACTGTGTGTACTGCTGTGCGGGATGCTGAGCCGTCCCGGCGCGGTGCAGATCGGCTGGGCCCTCCAGATCGGGCTGGTGCTGAGCGGCTTCGTCGTGACCACCATGTTCTTCCTCGGCGTGGTCTTCGCCGCGCTGTGGTGGGCCTCGGTCCACTTCGGCCGCAAGGTCGACCAGGCGAAGGAGCGGTTCGCCGCGGCCTCCGCCGCCTCGCCTGACGCTGCGTGACGTGGCCGACGATCACCCATGTAGCCTCAGCCGCACAGCTTCACCCGCATGCCACTTCTTTCTATGCCACTGCCAAAGGAGCCCGCACCGTGAGCCAGCGCACGCTCGTCCTTCTCAAGCCCGACGCCGTACGACGCGGACTGGTGGGCGAGATTCTCGGCCGGATCGAGCAGAAGGCGGACTGGACGATCTCCGCCCTCGAGCTGCGCCGGCTGGGCCGTGAGCTGCTGGAGCAGCACTACGCCGAGCATGTCGGCAAGCCGTTCTACGAGCCCCTGGTCGAGTTCATGTCCTCCGGGCCGGCCGTGGCGCTGGTCGTCGAGGGCGAGCGCGTGATCGAGGGTGTCCGGGCGCTGGCCGGGCCGACCGACCCGATCGCCGCGGCGCCCGGTTCCATCCGTGGCGATTTCGGCACCATCGTTCGGGAAAATCTGATCCATGCCTCGGACTCCGAAGAGTCGGCAGAGCGGGAAATCAAGATTTTCTTTCCCGGTCTCGCCTGATCCCACCTGATCTCGGCTTGATCTCGCTCTGATCGATCATCAGCTGGTCACACCCCTGCTGACCTGGGGGCGGTCGAATTTCTCGGCCGCCTCTTGGCATATGCGGGCCGATCGGGGGAACGCATCTCCGCGACACGACGTCACCATTAGAGGGGGCGGGCTCGTGTTCTGCTGACAATGGCGGAGGACCCCCGCAGCGTGTTCGCGCGGGCGTGACTACGATGAAGCTTCCGCGCTCGCAGCGCACCACATCCTGCCGACCTCAAGCAAGCAATCGCTCCAGCAGGGAAGGCCTGACGTATCCTCATGGGGAACAACATGTCGTTCATCGGCCGTGACATGGCTGTCGACCTCGGGACCGCCAACACGCTGGTGTACGTCAGGGGCCGCGGGATCGTCCTCAACGAGCCATCCGTCGTCGCCATCAACACCAACACCGGCGGAATTCTCGCCGTGGGCGCCGAGGCAAAGAAGATGATCGGCCGCACCCCTGGCAACATCGTCGCCGTGCGTCCGCTCAAGGACGGCGTTATCGCCGACTTCGAGATCACCGAGCGGATGCTGCGGTACTTCATTCTGAAGATCCATAAGCGCCGCTATCTGGCCCGGCCCCGAGTGGTCGTGTGCGTTCCGTCCGGAATCACCGGAGTCGAACGACGCGCGGTCATCGAGGCGTCCACTCAGGCGGGCGCCCGCCAGGTGCACATCATCGAAGAGCCGATGGCCGCGGCCATCGGTTCCGGTCTCCCGGTCCACGAGGCCACCGGCAACATGGTGGTGGACATCGGCGGCGGTACGACCGAGGTTGCCGTCATCTCGCTCGGCGGCATCGTCACCGCCCAGTCCATCCGGGTGGCCGGCGACGAGCTGGACAACGCGATCATCCAGCACATCAAGAAGGAGTACAGCCTCCTCCTTGGCGAGCGCACCGCCGAGAACATCAAGATCACGATCGGCTCCGCGTTCGAGAGCGAGGAAGAGGAGCACACCGAGATCCGCGGCCGTGACCTGGTCAGCGGGCTCCCCAAGACCGTCGTGATCTCCGCCGCCGAGGTCCGCAAGGCCATGGAGGAGCCGGTCAACTCCATCGTCGACGCGGTCAAGACCACGCTCGACAAGTGCCCGCCGGAGCTGTCCGGCGACGTCATGGACCGCGGCATCGTGCTCACCGGTGGCGGCGCGCTGCTCCGCGGCCTCGACGAGCGGCTGCGCCGCGAGACGGGCATGCCCATCCACATCGCCGAGGATCCGCTGGATTCGGTCGCCCTCGGCTCCGGCAAGTGCGTGGAGGAATTCGAGGCGCTCCAGCAGGTGCTGGACGCCCAGCCGCGCAGATGACAACCAGGCGGATCGGCCGTGCGGGCGGTGTGTCGCCCGTACGGCGCATCGGCGGATCCGCTGATATACAGGCATAAGGCTCCTTAAGGACCGGACGGCCACAACGAGATCGGGACCGGTCCGACTTCGACGAGGAAGGCACGTCGCCGCACGTGAGGGACACACGAGAGAGCCGGCTGCTCCTGGTGCTGCTGATCGCCATCGCGTTCGCACTGATCACGGTGGACATCCGCGGCGGCGAGGACTCGCCCCTCGACGGCGCCCGTCAGGCCGCCGCTTCCGCCTTCGGCCCGGTGGAGGGCGGCGTCGCGAGCGCCGTCGATCCGGTCGGCAACGCCGTCGCCGCCATCCGGGACTCCGACACGCGGCACAACCGGATCAGTCAACTGGAGCAGGAGAACACCAGACTCAGGCAGCGGCTCGGCAGCGACGACCGCAACCGCGCCCGTTCCGTCGAACTCGACAAGCTGCGCCGGGTCGCGGGCACCGGCCAGTACGGCATCAAGGGCGCCGAGGTCATCGGCATCGGTGCCTCCCAGGGCTTCTCCTGGACCGTCACCCTCGACGTCGGCAGCGACGACGGCATCCAGCGCGACCAGACCGTCATCAACGGCGACGGACTCGTCGGCCGGGTCACCACGGTCGGCCCCACCACCTCCACCGTGCTGCTCGCCATCGACCCCGACTTCACCGTCGGCACCCGGATGGAGAAGTCCAGCGAACTGGGCTTCGCCACCGGCCGCGGCGACCGCTCCCTGCACGTCCAGCTCCTCAACGGCAAGGCCAAGATCAAGAAGGGTGACCGGCTCGTCACCTTCGGCTCCCAGGCCGACAAGCCGTTCGTGCCCGGCGTCCCGGTCGGCAAGGTGGTCCGCGTCGACCCCACCGGCGGCGACCTCACCCGCACCCTCCAGGTGCGCCCCTACGTCCGCTTCAGCAGGCTGGACATCGTCGGCGTGGTCGTCCAGCCGCCGCGCTCCAACCCGCGCGACACCGTGCTGCCGCCCAAGCCCGCGAAACCCAAGCCGGCGCCCACGGTCACCGTCACGGCCACCCCCTCCGCCACCGCCACGAACCCGGCCGACAGGAGCTGACCGATGCTGCGTCTCAACCGTGTCCTCCTGTCCACCGTCCTCGTCGTCGTCGCCCTCGTCGTCCAGATCTGCGTCCTCGCCCGGCTGCAACTCCCCGGCGCCGTCCCCGACCTGCTGCTGCTCGTCGTCCTCGGCCTCGCGCTGATCTACGGCCACACCGGCGGCGCCCTGGTCGGCTTCGGCGCCGGGCTGCTCGCCGACCTCGCCCCGCCCGCCGACCACGCCGCCGGGCGCTATGCCCTGGTGCTGTGCGTGGTCGGCTATCTGGCGGGGCTCGCCAAGCCCGAGAGCGGCCAGCTCCGGTCGGCCGCCGGGCCGATGGCGGTGGTCGTCGCGGCGGCCATCGGCGCCACGCTGCTGTACGCGGGGGTCGGCATCCTCGTCGGCGACGACGCGGCCCGCCATGTGGGCCTGGGCCAGCTGCTGTTCACGGCCGCCCTCTACGACCTGCTGCTGGCGCCCTTCACGGTGCCGCTGATCATGGGGCTGGCCAGACGCGGGGAGAACGACCGGATGGCCGACAGCACCGGCGGCACCGGCACCGAGGGCGGCACCCGCTGGATCACCTCGGCGGGCAGCGTCCGGGCCGGCCGGATGAGCCGGTTCCGTCGCCCCGGCCGGGCCGCCCGGTTCGGCGGCCAGGGCGGCGGCCTGCTGACGAAGGCGAAGCGGACCGGCCGCATCAAGGGCGGCCGTATCAAGCTCAAGGGGGTCAAGCGCCTGTGAGCACCGCCCTCCCGCCGGCCCCCGCCGCTCTTCCGCCGGCCGTCACCGCCCTCCGGTCGCCCGCAGCCCTCCCGTCTCCCGCCTCCACCCTCCACGGAGCGCCATGAGCAATATCCCGGAGACCGGACGGACTCCCCGGGTCACCGTCCGCCTCGTCGCCATCCAGATCCTCGTCTTCTCGCTCCTGCTCACCCTCGGCGGACGTCTCTGGTACCTACAGATCCGCAACGGCGACGAATACACCGAGAAGGCCGCCAACAACCACGTCCAGCAGGTCGTCCACCCGGCCGTGCGCGGCTCGATACTGGACGCCCGCGGGGTGCCCCTCGCCGACAACGAGACCCGGCTCGTGGTCTCCGCCAGCCGCACGGCGCTGATGAAGGAGCCCGACGACGGCGAGGCCGTCCTCACCCGGCTCGCGGGCGTCCTCCGCATGAAGCCCAAGGACGTCAAGGACAAGGTCCGGCTGTGCGACGCCGAGACCCCGCAGCCCTGCTGGAACGGCTCCCCGTACCAGCCCATCCCGATCACCGACGAGGCCAGCGCCAAGCAGGCGCTCCAGATCCGCGAGCGCGAAGAGGACTTCCCCGGGATCAGCGCCGAGCCCACCGCCGTGCGCCGCTACGCCGCCCCGGCCGGTTCCAACGCCGCCCAGGTGCTCGGCTACCTCTCGCCGGTCACCGATGAGCAGATCAAGAAGGCCGAGCACACCAAGTCGCCGCTGCTCCGCTCCGACCAGGTCGGCTCCAACGGGCTGGAGAGCGAGTACGACAGCAAGCTGCGCGGCAAGGCCGGGGTGACCCGCTACGAGGTCGACAACCTCGGCCGCGTCATCGGCCAGCGCGAGAGCCAGCAGGCGCGGCCCGGTGACAACGTCGTCACCAGCCTCGACGCACGCGTCCAGTCGGTCGCGGAGAAAGAGCTGGACCAGGCGATGAAGGACGCCCGCAAGCAGTACGACCGGAACACCGGCACGAAGTACAAGGCGGACTCCGGCTCGGTCGTCGTCATGGAGGCCAAGACCGGCCGGGTGGTGGCGATGGCGTCCAACCCGGCCTACGACCCCAACGCCTGGGTCGGCGGCATCTCCGGCAAGGACTACAAGAAGCTCACCGGCAAGGACAGCAACTACCCGCTGCTGAACCGGGCGATCCAGGGCCAGGCGGCCCCCGGCTCGATCTTCAAGGTGATCCCGACGACCGCGGCGGTCAACGCCGGGTACGGCTTCGACGGCCCCTACGCCTGCTCCAGCTCGTTCAACATCGGCGGCCAGGTCTTCAAGAACTTCGAGTCCGAGAGCCACGGCGGGATCAGCCTCGGCCGCGCGCTGGAGGTCTCCTGCGACACCGTCTTCTACCGGCTCGCCTACGAGCAGTGGAAGAAGGACGGCGGCAACAAGCCCAAGAAGCACCCGGGGGACTGGTTCTACAAGACCGCCCACCAGTTCGGTCTGGCCAAGAAGACCGGCATCGACCTCCCCAACGAGGTCAGCGGCCGGGTCCCGGACCGCCAGTGGAAGAAGGACTTCTGGAAGGCCAACAAGGACGCCTGGTGCAAGAACGGGAAGAAGGACGGGAACTACACCCAGCGGCTCTCCTATGAGAACTGCCTCGAAGGCATGAAGATGCGTGCCGGTGACTCCGTCAACTACTCGATCGGCCAGGGCGACACCCTCGTCACCCCGATCCAGATGGCCACCATCTACGGGGCGATCAGCAACGGCGGCACGCTCTACGACCCGACCGTCGGCAAGGCGATCATCAGCCCGGACGGCAAGCACATCCAGGAGATCAAGCCCAAGTCCCACGGCAAGCTGCCGATGAAGGGCGACACCCACGAACGGATCGACAAGGCGCTCGCGGGCGTCGCCACCCGGGGCACCGCCGCCTGGCGGTTCCAGGGCTGGCCGCAGGACAAGATCCCGATGCACGCCAAGACCGGTACCGCGGAGGTCTACGGCAAGCAGACCACCTCGTGGTTCGCGACGTACACCAAGGACTACTCGGTCGTCATGACGATCTCGCAGGGCGGCACCGGCTCCGGCGCCTCGGGTCCGGCCGTGCGCAAGATCTACAACGCGCTGTACGGGGTCGACGGCAAGGGCAAGATCAACGAGAAGAAGGCGCTGCTGCCCAAGCCGCAGACCGACCTCCCCAAGATCTCCTCCGACGGTTCGATCGAGGCCCAGCCGGTGGGCAAGCCGTTCGCCCTGCTCGGCGAGACCCGGCGGCGGGGAGGTGCGCAGCAGTGAGCGCGTCCACCCACGGCTACTCCGTCCCCCGCTTCACCCCCGAGCGCGGCACCTGGCGCAAGCTCATGGCGCGCGACTCGCTCCTGCGCCGCCTGGACTGGGTGCTGCTGCTCACCTGCCTCGCGCTGTCCGCGATCGGCACGGTGCTGGTGTACTCGGCGACCCGTAACCGCACCGAGCTGAACCAGGGCGATCCGTACTACTTCCTGGTCCGGCACGCCCTGAACACCGGCATCGGGCTGCTGCTCGCGATCGGCACCGTCTGGCTCGGCCACCGCACCCTGCGCGGTGCGGTACCGGTGCTGTACGGGCTGTCCGTCATCCTCGTCCTCGCCGTCCTCACCCCGCTGGGCTCGACCATCAACGGCGCGCACGCGTGGATCGTGATCGGTGCCGGGTTCTCCCTCCAGCCCGGCGAGTTCGCCAAGATCACGATCATCCTGGGCATGGCGATGCTGCTGGCGGCGCGCGTCGACGCGGGCGATCGGCTCAGCCCCGACCACCGCACCGTCGTCCAGGCGCTCGGCCTGGCCGCGCTGCCCATCGCCATCGTGATGCTGATGCCGGACCTCGGTTCGGTGATGGTCATGGCGGTGATCGTGCTCGCGGTGCTCCTCTCCTCCGGCGCGTCCAACCGCTGGGTCGCCGGGCTGATCACCACCGCGGTGATCGGCGCCCTGCTGATCTGGCAGCTGCACGTCCTCGACCAGTACCAGATCGACCGCTTCGCCGCCTTCGCCAACCCCGCCCTGGACCCTGCGGGCGTCGGCTACAACACCAACCAGGCGCGCATCGCGATCGGCTCGGGCGGTCTCACCGGCAAGGGGCTCTTCCACGGCACCCAGACCACCGGCCAGTTCGTGCCCGAGCAGCAGACGGACTTCGTCTTCACGGTCGCGGGGGAGGAGCTGGGCTTCCTCGGCGCGGGCCTGATCATCGTGCTGCTGGGCGTCGTCCTGTGGCGCGCCTGCCGGATCGCCCGGGGCACCACCGAGCTGTACGGGACGGTCGTCGCGGCCGGGATCATCGCCTGGTTCGCGTTCCAGTCGTTCGAGAACATCGGGATGACGCTGGGCATCATGCCGGTGGCCGGTCTGCCGCTGCCGTTCGTCTCGTACGGCGGCTCGTCGATGTTCGCCGTATGGATCGGGATCGGGCTGCTCCAGTCCATCAAGGTGCAACGACCCGTATCGGCCTGACCCGCGCCGAGGGGCCTCCCGCCGAAGGCGCCGGGCGACTACATTCAGGCCATGGTGGACATGATGCGGGAGATCGAACGCAAGTACGAGACCACCGATGACGACACCGGGACCCGCGGCCTGCCCGAGCTGGCCGGGGTCGCCGGAATCGCGCAGGTGAGGGACCGGGGCGTCGTCACCCTCGACGCCACGTACTACGACACCCCCGGGCAGCGGCTCGCCGCCGACGGCATCACCCTGCGCCGCCGCACCGGGGGCGACGACGCCGGCTGGCACCTCAAGCTGCCGGTGGGCCCGGACGTACGGGACGAGATCCGCGCCCCGCTCTCGGACACGCTTCCCGACCATCTCGCGGGCCTCGTACGCTCCCGCATCCGCGGCACCGGCCTGGTGCCCCTCGTCCACCTGCTGTCGGAGCGGAACGTCCGGCACCTCGTGGACGGTGACGGCACGGTGCTCGCCGAGCTGTCCGCCGACCGGGTCACCGCGCGCCGCCTGGCCCCGGCCCCCAGCGACCCGGTGAGCTGGACCGAGGTCGAAGTGGAGCTGGCCGAGGGCGGCGACCCCGCGCTGCTCGACACCCTGGAACCGCATCTGACGGACGCCGGGCTGCGCCGTGCCGACCTCCCCTCCAAGCTCGCCCGCGCCCTGGCCGAAACCGGCCCGCGCGAGGGCGGGCAGAAGAAGCCCGGAAAGAAACCAGGCAAGAAGAAAGCCGGAAAGAAGGCCGCGGCCACCGCCGGTGACGTCGTCCTGGACTACGTACGCCGCCAGATCACCGCGATCGTCACCCTCGACCCCGCCGTGCGCCTGGACACCTACGACTCCGTGCACCGCATGCGGGTCGCCACCCGCCGACTGCGCAGCGCCTTCCGCTCGTACCGCAAGGTCCTGGACCGCACCGTCACCGACCCCATCGGCGCCGAGCTGAAGTGGCTGGCCGCCGAGTTGGGCATCGACCGGGACCGCGAAGTGCTCACCGCGCGCATCGGCGAACGGCTCACCGAGGTGCCCGTCGAACTGCGGCTCGGCCCCGTCGCCGCCCGGCTGGAGATCTGGTCGCACGCGCGCCGCACCGGTTCGCGTGACCGGCTGATCGGCGTCCTCGACGGCGAGCGCCATCTCGCGCTGCTCGACACCCTCGACGCGCTCCTGGCCGACCCGCCGCTGCGCCAGGCCGCCGCCCGTCCGGCCGCCGAGGTGATCCGCAAGGCCGTGCTGCGCGACTACGAACGGCTCGCGGACCGCCTGGAGCCGGTCCTGGACACCCCCTCGGGGCCCGAGCGCGATGTCGTCCTCCACGAGGCCCGCAAGGACGCCAAGCGCGCCCGCTACGCCGCCGAGGTCGCCCGCCCGGCGCTGGGCGCGCCCGCGAAGGCGTTCGCGGGGCTCATGACCGAGGTGCAGGAGCTGCTCGGCGACCACCAGGACAGCGTGGTCGCGCGGGAAGCGCTGCGCGAGCTGGCCGTCCAGGCGCACGCGGCGGGGGAGTCCACCTTCACCGTCGGCCTGCTCTACGGCCGCGAGGAGGCCCTCGCGGCCGCCCGCGAGCGCGAACTGCCCGGTCTGTGGGCCGAGGTCTCCCGCCGGGAGCACCGATCGGCGCTGGAGAGCTGACCGTACCGCCGACCGTGGCGATCCGGTCCGGACGGGACCGGTACGCTTGAGGGTCACCCCTGTCCGCGCACGAAGGTTACTGATGTCTGTCGAGTCGGTCTTCCCACAGCTTGAGGCCCTGCTCCCCCATGTGCAGAAGCCGATCCAGTACGTCGGCGGTGAGCTGAACTCCACGGTCAAAAGCTGGGACGAGTGCGACGTCCGCTGGGCGCTCATGTACCCGGACGCCTATGAGGTCGGGCTGCCCAACCAGGGCGTCATGATCCTCTACGAGGTGCTCAACGAGCGCGAGGGGGTGCTCGCCGAGCGTACGTACAGCGTCTGGCCGGACCTCGAAGAGCTGATGCGCGAGCACAAGGTGCCGCAGTTCACCGTGGACGCGCACCGCCCGGTGTCCGCCTTCGACGTCTTCGGCGTCTCCTTCTCGACCGAGCTGGGCTACACCAACCTGCTCACCGCGCTCGACCTCGCCGGTATCCCGCTGGACGCCGCCGACCGCACCGTGGACCACCCGGTCGTGGTCGCGGGCGGTCACGCCGCGTTCAACCCGGAGCCCATCGCGGACTTCATCGACTGCGCGGTGATCGGCGACGGCGAGCAGGCCGTCCTGGAGATGACCGAGATCATCCGCGCCTGGAAGGCCGAGGGCCGCCCCGGCGGCCGCGACGAGCTGCTCTTCCGCCTCGCCCGCACCGGCAGCATCTACGTGCCGAAGTTCTACGACGTGGAGTACCTGGCCGACGGCCGTATCTCCCGCGTCGTGCCGAACCGCTCGGGCGTGCCGTGGCGCGTCTCCAAGCACACCGTCATGGACCTCGACGAGTGGCCCTACCCGAAGCAGCCGCTCGTGCCGCTCGCCGAGACCGTGCACGAGCGGATGTCGGTGGAGATCTTCCGCGGCTGCACCCGCGGCTGCCGCTTCTGCCAGGCGGGCATGATCACCCGCCCGGTGCGCGAGCGCTCCATCACCGGTATCGGGGAGATGGTCGACAAGGGCCTGAAGAACACCGGTTTCGAGGAGGTCGGCCTGCTGTCGCTCTCCTCCGCCGACCACACCGAGATCGGCGACATCGCCAAGGGCCTCGCCGACCGGTACACGGAAGACAAGATCGGTCTGTCCCTGCCGTCGACCCGGGTGGATGCCTTCAACATCGACCTGGCCAACGAGCTGACCCGCAACGGCCGCCGCTCGGGCCTCACCTTCGCCCCCGAGGGCGGCTCCGAGCGCATCCGTAAGGTCATCAACAAGATGGTCTCGGAAGAGGACCTCATCCGTACGGTGTCCACCGCGTACGGCAACGGCTGGCGGCAGGTGAAGCTCTACTTCATGTGCGGCCTGCCGACCGAGACCGACGAGGACGTGCTCCAGATCGCCGACATGGCGACCAAGGTGATCGCCAAGGGCCGTGAGGTGTCCGGCAAGAACGACATCCGCTGCACCGTCTCGATCGGCGGATTCGTCCCCAAGCCGCACACCCCGTTCCAGTGGGCGCCGCAGCTCAGCGCCGAGGACACCGACGCCCGGCTGGAGAAGCTGCGCGAGCGGATCCGCGGCGACAAGAAGTACGGCCGCTCGATCGGCTTCCGCTACCACGACGGCAAGCCCGGCATCGTCGAGGGCCTGCTGTCCCGCGGCGACCGCCGGGTGGGCGCGGTCATCCGCGCCGTCTACGAGGACGGCGGCCGCTTCGACGGCTGGCGCGAGCACTTCTCCTACGACCGCTGGATGGAGTGCGCCGAGCGCACCCTGCCCGAGGTCGGGCTGGACGTCGACTGGTACACCACCCGCGAGCGCACCTACGAGGAGGTCCTGCCCTGGGACCACCTCGACTCCGGTCTCGACAAGGACTGGCTGTGGGAGGACTGGCAGGACTCGCTCGACGAGACCGAGGTCGAGGACTGCCGCTGGACCCCGTGCTTCGACTGCGGCGTCTGCCCGCAGATGGACACGTCCATCCAGATCGGCCCCACCGGCCGCAAGCTGCTGCCGCTCTCGGTCGTGAAGTAGCCCTCGGGTGAAGTAGCCCTCGGGCAACCGGCCGGTCACAAAGTACGCTGGAAGGCGCACGGGCCCCACAGGCCCGTGCGCCGACAAGCGAAGAAGCACAAGGAGACAGACCCCTGGGCAAGCGACAGCCCGAAGGCCCGCCGCCCGCACCCGCGGTGCAGCGCATCCGTTTGCGTTACACCAAGCGCGGCCGCCTCCGGTTCACCAGCCACCGCGACTTCCAGCGTGCCTTCGAGCGGGCGCTGCGCCGCGCCGAGGTGCCCATGGCGTACTCGGCGGGCTTCACGCCGCACCCGAAGGTGTCGTACGCCAATGCCGCACCCACCGGCACCGGCAGTGAGGCCGAGTACCTGGAGATCCAGCTCACCGAGGCGCGGGACCCCGAGACGCTGCGGACGCTGCTCAACGAGTCGCTGCCCGACGGGCTCGACATCACCGACGCCGTCGAGGCCCGCACATCCGGGCTCGCCGACCGGCTCCAGGCGTCCGTATGGGAGATCCGGCTCGACCGGGTCGCCCCGGCGGACGCCGAACGGGCCGTCGCGGCCTTCCTGGAGGCCGAGACCGTCGAGGTCGAGCGCCGGACGAAAAACGGCATGCGCACCTTCGACGCCCGCGCCGCGGTGGCCCACCTGGAAGCGTCCGCAGGTCGGGGCGATAGGCCTGGCGACGGTGGCTGTGCGATACTGCGGCTGGTAGTACGGCATCTGACACCTGCCGTGCGACCCGACGACGTCCTGTCCGGTCTCCGCGCTACGGCCGACCTGGCGCCGCCGGTCCCCGCAGCGGTGACCAGGCTGGCGCAGGGGCTGCTCGATGAGGAGTCCGGCACGGTGACCGACCCGCTCGCGCCCGATCGCGAGGCAGTTCAGGCCGCCCCACCCACGGCCGCCGAGCTGACCGCCGCGGTGGCGGCGCCGGAAGGTTCCGCGTAAGGACCGCCGTCGATGCGCCGCCCAGGCACTTGGGAGCCACCCGGGTCCGGCAGGCGCACTGACCAGGAGACTTTCGCCGGTCCCGGCCCTGAAAACCGGCCCGGCGAGCGATACGACAGCTCCCGTGCGGCGCCCGCGCCCCGGACGGCGGAACCCGCGCAGCGCGTGGGGCCCGGCCGGAAGCAGGCGCGGCGCCCGGGAGCGTGACGGGAGAACCGCCCGCATGCTCGAGCCCATTGAGCCGACCGAACCTATCCAGCCCCAGGCACAAGCCGCGCCGCGCGCCGCTGCCGCCGGGGATTCCACCTCACCCAGTGACACCCTGCCGCCGCGCCGCCGCCGTGCGGCCTCCCGCCCCGCCGGTCCGCCGGTGGGTGGCGTGAGTGGCGCCGAGGTGACCACGCCCGCCGTCCCGGCCATACCGGCCGAGTCGATCGCCGCCGGGGCCGCCGTGGCCGCCGCGGAGGCGTCCGCCGCCTCCGCCGCCTCCGACGGTGACACCGCTTCCGCCGCTCCGCCCGCCCGTGCGCGCCGCCGGGCCACGCGCAGGACCGCCGCACCGGCGGGTGCGCCCGAGGTCGCGGAGACCGTGGTTCCGGCGGAGGCCGCCCAGCGCCCCGCCGCCGAGCCGTCCGAGCCCGCCGAGGCCTCGGCCGCCGCGCCGGA
>NZ_GG657754.1:7054872-7060313 GCF_000158915.1 Streptomyces himastatinicus ATCC 53653
CCCGCCGCCGAGGCCGCGGCCCCCGCGGCCCCCGCCGCGGAGGAGGGCGCCGAGGAGGCGCCGCGCGCCCGTACCCGCCGTCGTGCCACGCGCAAGACGGCCGCCGAGGAGCAGTCCGAGCCGCAGGCCGCCGCGGAGGCCGCCGAGCCCGAGGCCGAGCAGGAGCCCGCGCCCCGTGGCGGCCGCCGCCGGGCCGTGCGCCCGCCGACGGCGGTCTTCCAGGCGCCGGTCTTCACCGAGCCGGTCTTCCAGACTCCGGAGAGCGCCGCCGCCGAGGCCGCCGCCGCCCTGGAAGAGCCCGACGAGCCCGATGAGGCCGAGCAGGCCGTGGAGCAGGAGAAGCCGGTGGCGGCCCCCGCCGCGGGCGGCCGCCGCCGTCGGCGCCGCCGGGGCGAGCCCGCCGAGGAGCAGCGCCCGGCGGAGGCCGAGGAGCCGGCCGCTGCCGCCGAGGACACCGAGCAGGACGGCCGCCAGGCCGACCGCGAGCAGGGCGACGAGGAGTCGGGCGACCGCCCGGCCCGCCGCCGTCGCCGTGGCGGCCGTCGCCGCCGCCGGGGCGAGGCCGCCGACGCCGAGGGCGGCGAGGGCCGTTCCGAGGGCGAGGACGGCGCGGCCTACGAGGACGAGGCGCAGTCCGAGGGCGAGCCCGGCGAGGAGCCGGACGCCGCCGAGGAAGAGACCGAGGCCGGTGAGTCCGGCGGTGGCGGCTCCAGCAGCAGCCGTCGCCGTCGTCGCCGTCGCCGTCGCAGTGGGGACTCCGCCGAGGGTGAGTCGGGCGGTGACGACCCGGAGCGCACGGTCGTCAAGGTCCGCGAGCCCCGGAAGAAGGAAGAGACCAGCTCCGACGAGGTTCAGTCGATCAAGGGCTCGACGCGTCTGGAGGCGAAGAAGCAGCGCCGTCGCGAGGGCCGCGAGCAGGGCCGTCGCCGGGTGCCGATCATCACCGAGGCCGAGTTCCTGGCCCGCCGCGAGGCGGTCGAGCGGGTGATGGTCGTCCGGCAGAACGGCGAGCGCACCCAGATCGGCGTGCTGGAGGACAACGTCCTCGTCGAGCACTTCGTCAACAAGGAGCAGGCCACCAGCTACGTCGGCAACGTCTACCTGGGCAAGGTCCAGAACGTGCTGCCGTCGATGGAGGCCGCCTTCGTCGACATCGGCAAGGGCCGCAACGCCGTGCTGTACGCGGGTGAGGTCAACTTCGAGGCGCTGGGGCTGTCCAACGGGCCGCGCCGCATCGAGACCGCCCTGAAGTCCGGGCAGTCCGTGCTCGTCCAGGTCACCAAGGACCCGATCGGCCACAAGGGCGCCCGGCTGACCAGCCAGGTCTCCCTGCCCGGCCGCTACCTGGTGTACGTCCCCGAGGGCTCCATGACGGGCATCAGCCGCAAGCTGCCCGACACCGAGCGCGCCCGGCTGAAGCAGATCCTCAAGAAGATCGTCCCCGAGGACGCGGGCGTGATCGTCCGTACCGCCGCGGAGGGCGCGAGCGAGGACGAGCTGGCCCGCGACGTCCAGCGGCTCCAGGCGCAGTGGGAAGAGATCAAGAAGAAGGCGAAGAGCGGCAACGCGCCGACGCTGCTCTACGGTGAGCCGGACATGACCGTCCGGGTCGTCCGCGACATCTTCAACGAGGACTTCTCCAAGGTCATCGTGAGCGGCGAGGACGCCTGGCAGACCATCCACGGCTATGTCTCGCACGTCGCGCCCGACCTCGTCGACCGGCTCCAGAAGTGGAACTCGGACGTCGACGTCTTCGCCACGTACCGGATCGACGAGCAGCTGATGAAGGCGCTGGACCGCAAGGTCTGGCTGCCCAGCGGCGGCTCCCTGGTGATCGACCGGACCGAGGCGATGGTCGTGGTCGACGTCAACACCGGCAAGTTCACCGGCCAGGGCGGCAACCTGGAGGAGACGGTCACCAGGAACAACCTGGAGGCGGCCGAGGAGATCGTGCGCCAGCTGCGGCTGCGCGACCTCGGCGGCATCATCGTGATCGACTTCATCGACATGGTGCTGGAGTCCAACCGGGACCTGGTGCTGCGGCGGCTGCTGGAGTGCCTGGGCCGGGACCGTACGAAGCACCAGGTGGCGGAGGTCACCTCGCTCGGCCTGGTGCAGATGACCCGTAAGCGGGTCGGCCAGGGCCTGCTGGAGTCGTTCTCCGAGTCCTGTGTCCACTGCAACGGCCGCGGCGTGATCGTCCACATGGACCAGCCGGCGGTGGCCGGCGGCGGCGGTGGCGGCGGCAAGCGCAAGAAGAAGAAGTCCGGCGGTCAGCAGGCGCCCGCGCCGGAGGAGACCGCCGTGGCCGAGGCCGAGACGGTCGTCGAGGCCGCCGAGGAGATCGCGGCGGAGGTCGCGGAGCCGAAGGCGCTGCCGGAGCCGGTGTTCGCGGCCGACGAGGAGCTGTACAGCAGCGCCGCCGAGGCCGAGGCCGCCGCGAGCCGCGGGCGTACCCGGCGCCGGGCGACCCGTAAGGTGTCCGCCCCGGCGGGTGCCCCGAAGAGCGCCGAGCAGCCGGAGACCGTGGTGGTCGTGGCGGACGAGCCGAAGCCGGAGGCGCCGCCCGCCGAGGCGCCCGAGGCCGCCGCTCCCGCCGAAGCCGCTCCCGCCCCCGAGGCCGAGCCGGAGGCCGCTCCCGCGCCGCGTGCGCGCCGCCGGGCGACCCGTAAGGTGTCCGCCCCGGCGGGCTCGCCCACGGGCTCCGAGGACGCCGCCGTGGTGGTCGTCGGCGCTTCCGCGGGGGAGCCGAAGCCGGAGGCCGACGCGGCGTCCGCCGACGGCGAGGCCGCGGCCGAGGACAACGCCGACGGCGAGGCCAAGGCACCGGCGAAGAAGACGGCCCGTAAGACGGCCGCCAAGAAGGCGCCCGCGAAGAAGACGGCCGCCAAGAAGACCGCCGCGAAGAAGACCGCGTCGAAGACGACCGCGGCCAAGAAGACGACCGCGAAGAAGACGACGGCGAAGAAGACGACCGCCAAGAAGGCGGCGTCGAAGAAGACCGCGGCGGCGGAGCAGCAGACGCCGCAGTCGGTCTCGGCCGCCGCCGACGACTGAGCGGTACGCACCGGCGACGGAGGGCACCTACGCACGTGCGTAGGTGCCCTCCGGGCTCTGGTAACCTTGACCCTCGGCGTCTTACGCCAAACCCCTGAGCACATCCCTCCCGTCCGCGGGAGAGGCCGCTCGCCGATGCTGAATCGCATGGTGCATCGCATCGAATCACTCGGTTGTCATGACCTTCGTGGGGTCATGTGGAGCGGCTGGCATCAGAGGTCCCGTTTACTAGCGAGAGAGTGAGAACCGCGTGTACGCAATCGTGCGCACCGGCGGCCGCCAGCAGAAGGTAGCCGTGGGCGATGTCATCGAGGTCGACCGCATTGGAACCAGCAAGGTCGGCGACACCGTCGAGCTCTCGACTCTGCTCGTTGTCGACGGCGATGCCGTCACCAGCGACCCGTGGGTCCTGGCCGGTGTGAAGGTTCACGCCGAGGTGGTCGACCACCACAAGGGTGCCAAGATCGACATCCTGAAGTACAAGAACAAGACCGGTTACCGGAAGCGGATCGGCCACCGCCAGCTGCACACCGCGCTGAAGATCACCGGCATCGACTCGGCTGCGAAGTAAGGGACTGAGGAGACATGGCACACAAGAAGGGCGCATCGTCCACTCGGAACGGTCGCGACTCCAACGCCCAGCGGCTCGGGGTCAAGCGCTTCGGCGGCCAGGCCGTCAACGCGGGTGAGATCCTGGTCCGCCAGCGCGGCACGCACTTCCACCCGGGCACGGGCGTCGGCCGCGGCGGCGACGACACGCTGTTCGCGCTGGCCGCCGGTGCGGTGCAGTTCGGCACCCACCGTGGCCGCAAGGTCGTGAACATCGTTCCGGTCGCCGAGTAATCTCGGCCCCGGCACGACGCCACACACCTTTCCGAGGGCGGACCGCTCTTTCCCGTGACGGGGAAGCGGGTCCGCCCTCGGCGCGTTACGCAGGTTACGCACGTAACGACGACACACCGACCCCGTACGTATCTGGAGGCACCCGTCATGACCACCTTCGTGGACCGCGTCGAGCTGCACGTCGCCGCGGGTAGCGGAGGCCACGGCTGCGCCTCCGTGCACCGAGAGAAGTTCAAGCCGCTCGGCGGCCCGGACGGCGGCAACGGCGGCCGGGGCGGCGATGTGATCCTGGTCGTCGACCAGTCGGTCACCACGCTGCTTCGAGTACCACCACAGCCCGCACCGCAAGGCCACCAACGGCAAGCCCGGCGAGGGCGGCCACCGCTCCGGCAAGGACGGCAGCGACCTGGTCCTGCCGGTCCCGGACGGCACCGTCGTCCTCGACAAGCGGGGCAACGTCCTCGCCGACCTGATCGGCGAGGGCACCACCTACATCGCCGCCCAGGGCGGCCGCGGCGGCCTCGGCAACGCGGCCCTCGCCTCGGCCCGCCGCAAGGCCCCCGGCTTCGCGCTGCTGGGCGAGCCCGGCCACGCCGGGGACGTCGTCCTGGAGCTGAAGACCGTCGCGGACGTGGCCCTCGTCGGCTACCCCAGCGCGGGCAAGTCGTCGCTGATCTCGGTGCTCTCGGCCGCCAAGCCGAAGATCGCCGACTACCCGTTCACCACCCTGGTGCCCAACCTCGGCGTGGTGACGGCCGGTTCGACCGTCTACACCATCGCGGACGTGCCCGGTCTGATCCCGGGCGCCAGCCAGGGCAAGGGCCTCGGCCTGGAGTTCCTGCGCCACGTCGAGCGCTGCTCGGTGCTGGTGCACGTCCTGGACACCGCGGCGCTGGAGTCCGAGCGCGACCCGCTGACCGACCTCGACGTCATCGAGGCCGAGCTCGCCGAGTACGGCGGCCTGGAGGACCGGCCCCGGCTCGTCGTCCTCAACAAGGTCGACATCCCCGACGGCAAGGACCTCGCGGACATCATCCGCCCGGACCTGGAGGCCCGCGGCTACCAGGTCTTCGAGGCGTCGGCCATCGCCCATCTCGGCCTCAAGGAGCTGTCGTTCGCCCTCGCGGGCATCGTCGGGGAGGCCCGGGCGGCCAAGCCGAAGGACGAGGCGACCAGGATCGTCATCCGCCCGAAGGCCGTGGACGACGCGGGCTTCAAGGTCGTCGCCGAGGACGGTTTCTACCGCGTCGTGGGCGAGAAGCCACAGCGCTGGGTCCACCAGACCGACTTCAACAACGACGAGGCCGTGGGCTATCTCGCCGACCGGCTGAACCGCCTCGGTGTCGAGGAGGAGCTGGTGAAGGCGGGCGCCCGCGCGGGCGACGAGGTCGTCATCGGCCCCGAGGACAACGCGGTCGTCTTCGACTGGGAGCCCACGCTGGCGGCGGGCGCCGAGATGCTGGGCCGCCGCGGTGAGGACCACCGCTTCGAGGCCCCCCGCCCGGCGGCGCAGCGGCGCCGCGACCGGGACGCGGAGCGGG
>NZ_GG657754.1:7060466-7080489 GCF_000158915.1 Streptomyces himastatinicus ATCC 53653
CGGGCCCTTACGCGTGGCTGGCGGCGCCTCAGACCGTCGCCGTCTCCTCCGACTCCGAAGAGCCGGCTTCCATCTCCGTCTCCTCGGCCGCGTCCCGGGCCTCGCGCTGCGACGGGATCTCGTCGGCCAGCCGCGTGGCCATCCGCGCCCGGCGCTCGTCGGCCTCTCGGCACAACGTCTGCGCGGCCTGGTCGAAGCGCACCAGGGACGGCGGGTCGGACGGGCCGAGCAGGTGCACCTTCAGCTCGGCGCGGGCCGGGGCGAGGGTGTCCTTCTCGGGCTCCCGGACGGCCTCCAGCAGCTCCGGAACCTCCGACGCCTCGGGAGTGAGGATCGTGGCGGCGCGCACCGTCGGGAAGTTCGCCCGGAACTCCTCCTCGGTCAGCCCGCTGGTGTTCGCCACCGCGTACGGCTTCTCGCTCGTCAGGTAGTCCGAGACGACGCTCGACACATCGCTGATCAGCACGTCGGCCTGGTTGAAGCAGGTGAAGATGGCCGGGCGCGGGCCGGTGACGACCTGGTGCTCCCAGTCCGGCAGCGATGCCCAGTAGGCGCTCTCCCAGGCGGCGGTGGCCGCCGCCACACCCGCGGCGCGGTTGTCGTCCGGGGTGCCCTGGAGCTTCATGCGCTCGATCTCGTCCGCGCTGCGGCGGAAGGCCGTGCTGGTGAGCTGGTTCAGCTCCTCGGCACGCCGGCTCAGCTCGGCCGCGGCATCGGCGGGCGGACGGGACCCGCCGCGCTGGGTGTTCGCCTCGGCGATCATCGCCTTGATGCGGTCGTTGGCGCGCCCGGCCCGCCGGTCGACGGAACCGGTCATCGGGTGCGGCTTGTACAGCAGGCGCACCTTGGGGTCGGCGAGGAGCTCGCGGACGATGTTCTCACCGGCCAGGATGACCGAGGTGTTGCCGGGGTTGCCGTCCCAGCCCTCCCAGGTCGGCGCGTACAGCACGGTGGTGTACTCACCGGTCGGGGCGCCCGCGTAGGGGCGGATCGGCGCCAGCTGCGGACGGCCGACCTCCACGACGTCCTTGTCCTCGACGCCGATGTCGGCGAGCTGGTAGCGGTCGCGCGCGGCCGGGCCCGCGACCCACACCTCGTCGTACGCCTTGGCGTACGGGTTGCAGCTGGAGAGCTTGTCGCTCTCGCCGTGGTTGATGAACGCGTGCTTGATCGAGGGGATGCGCAGCACCTGCGAGGTCTTGCCCGAGTTGGCCGGGTGCAGCAGCACCTTGAGCGTCGAGTGCTCGATGCGCATCAGGTGGGCGACCTTGGGGAGGCAGACGATCGGGATGTCCGTCGCGTCGATCTTCTGCACCATGAACCGCTCGCGCAGCACGATGATGGGGTTGCCCTCGAGGGAGGCGAGCGTGGAGAGCCACATGTTCGCCTGGTACGCGGAGCTGGTGCCGCCGGAGAAGTACATGCCCACGGTCGGCTGGTACTCGGCCAGCCATGTGTCGAGCCACTCCAGGGCCGTCGCCTCGTTCGCCACCCGCTTGCGCGGCAGCAGCCAGGTGGCCAGGTGGACGGTTCCGGCGATGCCGATGAGCAGGGCGATCGAGAGGCCGACGGCTCCCCAGACACCGTTCTTGGTGCCGGCGGTCAGCAGCAGTCCGGCGGTGGCCGGGGCGGCGAGCCGCAGGATCCGGCGGCCGTGCTGGCGGGAGAAGAACCGCGGCGGGGCGTCGCTCAGCCGCAGCGCGGACGCGTCGATGTTGCGCGTGACGAACGGCAGCTGCCGGGTGCGGCGGACCATTATGGCGGCCGCCTGGCAGGCGAAGTGCACCACGTAGAAGAGCAGCAGCCCCACGGTCAGCGGTGCCTGCTCGTGCAGCGGATTGATTCCCTCGATCCGCAGCAGCCCGACCATGATGAGCATGTCGCGGAACAGCTGGCGCACCGTGATGTCGAAGCGGACCTTGCCCAACAGCGACAGCAGACCGGGCTGCTTCTGCTGGAGGAAGAGATCGAGGGCGAGGCCGCACGCCGAGGCGGCGATGAACAGCGGTACGTTCGGGAGCACGGCGCCGACGAGCTGTGTGGTGAAGAACACCACCATGGCGAGCAGCGCCGTGAGCTGTACGACCCGGCGTGGGGCGAATCCGGCAGAGGGCACGGGATGGGCTCCTGGCGGGAGGCGGTGGACGAGTGGGGGGACCCCTGACCGTATGCCGCCGTCTGGCTCGGTGACAATCCGCGCAGGTGCCAACCGCCTCGAAACGGGTTCAAACGATTCCCCGGGGCCGTGCCGCCATCTCACGGTGACCTCTCCGCGATCTTCCCGAGACCTGAGGCCCCGGGGTCGGCGGCCGCGGCGGTCGCCACCCGTGCCGCGGTGGCCGCGGTGGCCGCGGCGGTCGCGGCGGCGAAATGGCCGGGCGGCCACGGGCCCGGCTCACGTAGATTGCCCCCTTGTCATGATGTGAGTGTGCAGGACACGCGTTTCCGCTTTCCGCGACGTGCGGAAGTGCGCGTGAGAGCCGGGGACGAGCCCGGGATGAGCAGGGGAGAGGCGTGGCTGAGCAGGACGGGTCGGCGGTACGGGACGAGGTGGCCGCGGCCCGCAGGATCGTGGTCAAGATCGGTTCGTCTTCCCTCACCACCGCGGCCGGAGGACTGGACGCGGACCGGGTTGACGCGCTGGTGGACGTGCTCGCGAAGGTGCTCGACCGGGACGTGAGCGGGGCCGGGGACGGCAAGGAGATAGTCCTGGTCTCCTCCGGGGCCATCGCCGCCGGACTCGCCCCCCTGGGCCTGGAGCGGCGCCCCCGCGACCTCGCCCGCCAGCAGGCCGCCGCGAGCGTCGGACAGGGCCTGCTGGTGGCCCGCTACACCGCCTCCTTCGCGCGCTACGGGCGCCGGGTCGGCCAGGTGCTGCTCACCACGGACGACACCAGCCGCCGCGCCCACTACCGCAACGCGACCCGGACCCTGGACCAGCTGCTGGCCATGGGCGCCCTGCCGATCGTCAACGAGAACGACACCGTGGCCACCGACGAGATCCGGTTCGGGGACAACGACCGGCTCGCGGCCCTGGTCGCCCATCTCGTACGGGCCGATCTGCTGGTGCTGCTCTCCGATGTGGACGGTCTCTACGACGGCGACCCCAGGACCCCCGGCACCTCGCGCATCGACGAGGTCAAGGGCCCCAAGGACCTCGCCGGGGTCACGATCGGCAGCGCGGGCCGCTCCGGGGTCGGCACCGGCGGCATGGTCACCAAGGTCGAGGCCGCCCGGATCGCCGCCGCGGCCGGGGTCCCCGTGGTGCTCACCTCCGCCAGCCGGGCCGGGGACGCCCTGCTGGGCCGCCACACAGGTACGTACTTCCACCGCACCGGCCGCCGCTCGGCCGACCGGCTGCTGTGGCTCGCCCACGCCTCGGAGCCCCGTGGCGCGCTCACCCTGGACGACGGGGCGGTGCGGGCCGTCGTGGAGCGCCGCACCTCGCTGCTGCCGGCGGGGATCGCGGCGGTGGAGGGCGAGTTCACCGCCGGGGACCCGGTCGAGCTGCGCGACACCGAGGGCCGCGCGGTGGCCCGCGGACTGGTGAACTTCGACGCCAAGGAGATCCCACGGCTGATCGGCCGGTCGACCCGTGACCTCGCCCGCGAGCTGGGCCCCGCGTACGAGCGCGAGGTCGTGCACCGGGACGATCTGGTGGTGCTCCACCGCCACGGATGACACTCCGCTCGGATCGCCTCCGGTCCCCGGAGGTGAGGTGAGCCCCCGAAAAAAGGGGGCTTACCTTTCCGCAAAAACGCCCCGCCGCCGCGCGAGGACTGGTCAACTTTGTTCAACGGGGTCGCGCGGGCAGCGGGCCCGCGGTGGAGGTACAGCACCACCGCCACAGTGCTCCGCCCGCGCGTGAGCGGAGCAGCGAGCTACAGGAGGCCGCCGGTGAGACGAGGGCGCCCGGGGGCGCCGCCCCGAGGGGCGGCGGAGCGCACCCTGACCAGTGTCGGGTTGAACGGTGTCGGTGCGAACGGCGCCGGGACGGGCGATGCCGGGACGGAGGACGCGCCGACGCAGAGCAAGCGACGCGTCGAGGTGTCCCGGCTGTGGCACATCACGCTGAGCGTCTCGGGTGCCGAGGCGCCGCTGCGGGAGGTCCGGCGCGCTCTGGAGCAGCTGGCCCATGACCACCCCTTCCTGCTGACCAGCCGCTACGCCAACGATCACGCCGAGATCCGCTACTGGGAAGAGGCGCGCGATCTGCACGATGCGGCGGCGGTGGCGCTGCGGCTGTGGGGTGAGCACCGTTCCACGGCCAAGCTGCCGCCGTGGGAGATCGTGGGGCTCGAGGTCATCGACCGTGATACGTATCACCAGCGCATCGCGGAGGGATACGGGCCGCCACCGGCGTCCCCGGTGGGTGTGCACCCCTTCTGATTCCGCTTCGAGATGTGAGAAGACCATCTCGAAGAGCGGAATACCCATCGGGTCGCCGCGCTCGGCTCAGTAGGCTGCGTGCATGACCAGCGCACCCACGTCGCCGCTCACCGACCCCTGGCCGAAGTCCCCGGTGCTCCAGACCGCCTACCGGGCGCGCGCCGCGGCCGTCGACCTCGCCCCGCTGCCGCGTGCCCTCAAGGACGACGCGCTGCTGGCGATGGCCGACGCGCTGGAGGTGCGGACGAAGGAGATCGTCGAGGCCAACGCCACCGATGTGGAGCGGGCCCGGGAGGCGGGCACGAGCGAGGCGATCGTCGACCGGCTGACCCTCACCCCGGAGCGGGTGCGGGCCATCGCCTCCGATGTCCGCGACGTGGTCGCGCTGCCGGACCCGGTCGGCGAGGTGGTGCGCGGTTCGACGCTGCCCAACGGCATTGACCTGCGCCAGGTGCGCGTCCCGCTGGGCGTCGTCGGCATCATCTACGAGGCCCGCCCGAACGTCACCGTGGACGCCGCCGCGCTGTGTCTGAAGTCGGGCAACGCCGTCCTGCTGCGCGGCTCTTCGTCGGCGTACCACTCGAACAGCGCGCTGGTGAAGGTGTTGCGCGACGCCGTCGGCGGCGCCGGACTGCCCGCTGACGCCATTCAGTTGGTGCCGGGGGAGAGCCGGGAGTCGGTGCGCGAACTGATGCGCGCCCGCGGCCTGGTGGACGTGCTGATTCCGCGCGGCGGTGCCTCGCTCATCCGTACGGTGGTCGAGGAATCGACGGTTCCGGTCATCGAGACCGGCACCGGCAACTGCCATGTGTACGTGGACGCGCAGGCCGACCTCGACATGGCCGTGGACATCCTGGTGAACTCCAAGGCCCAGCGCCCCAGCGTGTGCAACGCGGCGGAGACGCTGCTGGTGCACCAGGACATCGCCGCGGAGTTCCTGCCGCGCGCCCTGGAGGCGCTGGCGGCGGCCGGTGTCACGGTGCACGCCGACGAGCGGGTGCAGGCGCTGGCCGAGGCCGAGGGGACGAAGGCCACGGTCGTCCCGGCGGCGATGGAGGACTGGGAGACCGAGTACCTGTCGTACGACATCGCCGCGGCGGTCGTGGACTCCCTGGAGGCCGCGGTGAACCACATCGGCCTGTGGTCCTCCGGTCACACCGAGGCCATCGTCACGACGTCGCAGGCGGCCGCCCGCCGCTTCACCCAATTGGTGGACTCCACCACGGTCGCCGTGAACGCGTCCACGCGTTTCACGGACGGCAGCCAGTTCGGCTTCGGCGCCGAGATCGGCATCTCCACCCAGAAGCTCCACGCCCGGGGCCCGATGGGACTGCCCGAGCTGACGTCGACCAAGTACATCGTCACCGGCGACGGACACACCCGCTGAGTCACCCGTTCGGGGGATGGTCGAACCCGGAGGTCAACGGGTGGATCTTCCCCCGAATACCATTTTGCCCTGCCCAAATTGACCCGTCCGGTCTACTCTGAATGGGTGCCGGACGACGTGGGGGGCAAGCCGTTCCCGGACGGCGACGAGCCCGACGAGCGCAGCCACGGAGAGGCGAACGACGAGTTCGCCACCGTGGTCTTCGACGAGGACTTCGTACGGTCCGCCGTCATCCATGAACCCACCGCCATCGAGCGCATGCTGGCCGCCGCGCAGGCCCGTGCCGAGGCCGAGGCGTCCCGGCGCAGCAGGGCCGGGGTGTCCCCCGAGGACGAGCTGTTCGAGGACGCGTACGGCCCGGAGGGTGAGTTCGCGGACGGCCCGTACGACGACTATGCCGACCCGAACGGCCGCTTCGGCCCGGGCCGGGAGCTGGACGGCGCCTACGGCCCGTACGGGCGCTACGGGAGCGCCGGGCGGCCCTACCGCGGCCATGCCCGCTGGCACCGCCCGGTGGCCTGGCTGCTGGCCGTCCTGATGGGCATCGGGGTGGTCGCGCTGGCCTTCACGGCGGTCTACCGCGGCACCTCGGGCAACCGGCAGGACCCGGCCCCGCCGCCCGCCACCAGCGGGGTCGACGGCACGCCTGCGGGGCGGCCGGGCAGTGCGCCGTCCATGCCGTCCAGGGCTGCCGAGCGCGAAGCGCCACCCGCCTCCGTCGTGCCGCGCACTCCGTGACGGCGTCGTCCGTCACGGCGTCGTCCGTCACATTCCCCGTCACATCTCCGTAGCACGTCGCGCCCTATGCGGCGTTTCCTCCGCACTGTGCGTGAAGTTGTGGAGTACCACGGCGTTTACCGCTGCCCCCGGCGACCTACTCTTGAGGTATGACCGGGCGTGGAGACCCTCCCGAGGGGACACCCGAGGGCGTCCCGGGAGGTGGTGAGGACGAGTACCGCTCCGTCGTGTTCGACGAGTCCTTCGTTCGTGCTGCCCGGCTCCAGGAGTTCTCCGCCCAGGAGCGCATGGACGACCACTCCCGCGCGGTGCGCGCCCGCCACGCCTGGGCCCGTGCCGGGGCGTCGCGGCAGGCCGTCGTCCTCGTCCTGCTGATCGCGTTCGCCTTCGCCGCAGCCGTCTACATGGGCGTACGCCACCCCTACCAGGCCCCCGGGCCGCAGGCCGTCGAGCCGCTGCGCAGCAGCGTGGTGCCGCTCTCGCCGGTCGGTGAGGTGCCGGGCGGGCGGCCGGCGGAGCTGCTCCGGGAGAGCCCGGCCGCCCAGTTCCGCGCCGGCGCCGAGGGGGTCACCCTGCCCGCCGTGCGGCGCACCCAGGGGTTCTCGGAGAGCCAGGTGATGACGGCGCTCACCACGGCCAAGGACTACGTGGTGAAGTCGACCCTCGACCCGGGTGTGCTCACCGGAGGCCCCGATGCAGACGGTGCGGCTGCTGCTGAATACCGCCCAGCAGATCCAGTTAGACAAGAGCTTCGAACATCCGATAGACGACGGCCGCCATGCGGCCACCGGCTGGCTGACCCGCTTCAACCCGGCCGAGGTGACGCTGGCGGACGCCCCCGTGCGGGTGCGCGGCACGCTGACGGTGGTCGAGCGCACCCCCTCGACCCTGGAGGTCAGCGCCGACCACGTCTTCGTCTACGCGATCCAGCGGGCCCACGAGCGGGCCCCGGACCACGCCTCGCTGTACACGGTGCGCCGGGAGACCCGGTTCCGCTTCGACCGCGGCGATCTGCGCGACCACCGGGTGGAGCTGGTGCACAGCTCCGTGCTGGCGGGCCCGCAGGCGTGCGCCGCGAACGCCTCAAAATATCTGCGGCCGCTGGTGGCCGGGGAGAGCGTCCGGAACGACTCCCCGATGGGCACCGACCCGTACGCCCCGGGCCGCACCCCGGTCTCCCTCTGCGGCGTGCTCTCCCCGAGCTCGCAGCCCACCAGCCCGTAGACCGCAGGCCAGTCCTTGGACCTCAGGACCGGGGCGGTTCGTCCCCCTCGGATCCCTCGCGGCCGTCCGAGTCCTCCCGGCCCTCCTGACCGTCCCGCGGGGGCGTGCCCTCGGTGGTGTCCCCGCCCTGCGCGCCGCCGCCGGTGAACCGGTCGCGCAGCTTGCTGCCCAGGTCCCCGGCGCCGCCCGCCACGTCCCGTACGAACGCGATCAGCGGGTCCTTGCTGGTGCGGACCGACTCCGCGTAGTGGCTCGCCGACTCCCGGAAGGAGTCGCTGACCGAGGTGTCCCTGTCCTCCTCGCGGCGCGGGTAGTGGCCGTCCATGAGCCGCTGGAAGTCCCGGCTCGCGGCCCACTTCTTCAGCTCGGCGGCGCGCACGGTGGTGAACGGGTGGCTGCGCGGCAGCATGTTCAGGATCTTGAGTACGGAGTCCCGCAGATCGCCGCTGTTCTCGTACTCGTCGGCCTGCTCCAGGAACGCGTCCACGTTCATCTCGTGCAGATGGTGGCCGCCCGCGAGCTTCATCAGCCCGCGCATCGAGGCCCGGAGATCCTGCCCGACCAGCAGCCCCGCCCGGTCCGCCGACAGCTCCGACTTGCGGAACCACTCGCGCAGCGCCGTCACCAGGGCCAGCACCGCCACATTGCCGAGCGGGATCCAGGCGACCTTCAGCGCGAGGTTGGTCAGGAACAGCAGTATCGTCCGGTAGACGGCGTGCCCGGACAGCGCGTGGCCCACCTCGTGGCCGATGACCGCCCGCATCTCCTCCTCGTCGAGCAGCTCCACAAGGCCGGTGGTCAGCACGATGATCGGCGCGTCCATGCCGATGCACATCGCGTTCGGCTTCGGGTCCTGGGTGACGTACATCGCCGGGACCTGCTCCAGGTCGAGGATGTAGCAGGCGTCCCGCAGCATGTCGTGGAGATGGGCGAACTGCCGGTCGCTCACCCGCACCGAATCGGACAGGTACAGCAGCCGCAGACTGCGCTCGGGCAGCAGCCCGCTCAGCGCCTTGAAGACGGTGTCGAAGCCGGTCAGCTTGCGCAGCGCGACCAGCGCCGAGCGGTCGGCCGGATGCTCGTACGCGCGCGAGGAAATGCCCGGAAAGCGCCGCCTCTCGCGGCTGGGCACATGCTCACGTCCCTCTCCGGTGCCACTCCCGTCGCCGCCGGTCCCGTGCGTGTGGCTGTCGCTCATTGGTCCCCCTCATACGGACTGTTCGCCGGACTGCCTCGTCGTGCCCGTCCCCCTGGAGGACCCCACCATAGGCCCTGCACGGCGGGGGGCTAGCGTGGAGACATGCCCGATATGACTGGCCTCACCGCCGTGCTTGCCGCCACTTCCAAGGACCAGGGACCGGGAGCGCTGCTGCGCACGGTCATCGTCGTGGGCGTCGTGGGATCCGTCCTGGTCGCGTGGTTCCTGCTGCGCGGGTACAAACAGGACTGAGAGCGGGCCCAAGGGCGGACTGACAGCAAGCCCGGAATCCGGCTCGCATACGATGTGGCGGACGTGACGTGACGCCGAGACCCGGATAGGTATCGCCTGCGATGAGCGCTTTCAGCACCGCACATGCCGCCCTGACCACCCTCGCGGCCGAGGGCGGTGAGCACCACACCGATACTCACCCGAGCATCAGCCCCTTCATGACCGGCGGTGCGGCTCTCGTCATCCTGTTCCTGTTGCTGTGGATCACCACTCGCTTCAACCGGGACCGCTGACCAGGGCCGTTGCCTCTTCGGGCCCCGGTTTCGAGCCGGGCCCAGTAGGGTCTGCACGCATGGAAGAGGAGAAGGGGCCGGCCAAGCGGCGGCTCGGTGTGATGGGCGGGACGTTCGACCCGATCCATCATGGTCACCTGGTCGCGGCGAGCGAGGTGGCATCGCAGTTCCACCTGGACGAGGTCGTGTTCGTGCCGACCGGGCAGCCGTGGCAGAAGAGCCACAAAAAGGTTTCCCCGGCCGAGGACCGCTATCTGATGACGGTCATCGCGACCGCGTCGAACCCGCAGTTCTCGGTCAGCCGCATCGACATCGACCGCGGCGGTGCGACGTACACCACCGATACGCTCCGGGATCTGCGCGCGCTGAACGGTGACGCGGACCTGTTCTTCATCACCGGAGCGGACGCGCTCGCCCAGATCCTCACCTGGCGCGATGCCGAAGTGCTGTTCTCGCTTGCCCACTTCATCGGTGTGACGCGGCCGGGGCACATACTGGCCGACCCGGGGTTGCCGGAGGGCGGGGTGTCGCTGGTCGAGGTGCCGGCGCTGGCGATCTCGTCGTCGGACTGCCGGGCGCGTGTCGCACACGGCGAACCCGTCTGGTACCTGGTGCCGGACGGTGTGGTGCGGTACATCGACAAGCGAGAGCTGTACCGGCACGACTGCTGAAGGGGTACCGGTGAACGACGGACAGGACCCGTACGACCCGTACGCGCGGGATCCGTATGCCCAGGAGCCGCAGATCTACGGCTACGACGCCTATGGGCAGCCGGTGTACCAGCCGCAGGGGACGCAGCAGGGTTACGACCCGTCGTCGTACTACGGGCAGCAGCAGGGGCAGCAGGACGGCTACGGCTACGGGTACGACCCGTACGGCCAGGCCCAGCAGGCGCAGCAGGCTCCGGCGCAGCATCCGCAGACGCAGCCGTACGACCCGTACTACGGACAGCAGCAGCCCTATCCGCAGCAGGGGCAGCAGGAGCAGTACGTCCAGCAGCCGGGGCAGCAGGGGCAGTACGTCCAGCAGGGCTACGACTACGCCGTGCCCGCCCAGCCCGCCGCGCCCGAGGAGGACGAGCCGAACCCGTACGAGGAACTGGCCGAGCTGGACCGGCAGGAGCCGTCCTCCGGCGCTCCGGCCGCGGCTCCTGCCCCGGCTCCCGGCGGAGCAGGACCCCGGAAGCCGGGCCCGGACGGGGAGGACGAGGAGTACCGCACCGAGCAGTTCGCGTTCGTCGAGGACCCCGACGAGGACTCCGAAGACGTCATCGACTGGCTGAAGTTCGCCGAGACCCGCTCCGAGCGGCGTGACGAGCGCCGCCGCAAGGGCCGCAACCGGATCGTCGCGCTCGTCGTGGTGCTGGCCCTGGCCGCCGTGGGCGGGGTCGGCTACCTCTGGTACGCGGGCAAGCTGCCCGGTCTCTCCGCCGACGGCGACGCCCAGGCGGCGGCCGGTGGCCCGCAGAAGCGGGACGTGATCGTCGTCCATCTGCGCGAGCTGAAGGGCGGCCGTACGTCCACCGCGCTGCTGGTGGACAACGAGACCACCAAGAAGGGCGCCACCGTCCTGCTGCCGAACGCGCTGTCCGTCTCCACCGAGGACGGCGGCTCCACCACGCTCGGCAAGTCGGTGACCGACGAGGGCTCCGACGCCACCCGTGACTCCCTGTCCACCCTGCTGGGCTCGAAGATCCAGGGCACCTGGCGGCTGGACACGCCTTATCTGGAGAACCTCGTCGAGCTGGTCGGCGGCATCACCCTGGACACCGACACCACCGTCCCGTCCGCCCGGAAGGGCGAGAGCCCGCTGGTCAAGCGGGGCAAGGAGCAGGTGCTGAGCGGCCAGGCGGCTGTGGCGTACGCCACCTACCGGGCCCCGGGCGAGGTGCAGACCAAGCAGCTCGCGCGGTTCGGCCAGGTCATGGACGCCGCCCTGAAGAAGGTCTCCAGCGATACCGGCGGCGCCACCAAGACCGTCGAGCAGCTGGCGCAGATCCCCGATCCGTCGCTGTCCGAGCAGCAGCTCGGCGCCTCGCTGGCGCGGCTCGCCGGGCAGGCCAAGGGCGGCGACTACGACACGATGATGCTGCCGGTCCAGGCCAATGGCACGCTCAGCGCCCGGGCGACGGACCGGGTGGTCAAGAGCGTCCTCGGCGGCACGGTCAAGAACACCGACCCGGGCTCCGCGGCACGGGTGAGCGTGACCAGCGCCGGCGGGGGCCAGGACGCCTCGGGCGCCGCTCGGGTCGCGCTGGTCAACGGCGGTTTCACGGTCGTCGCCGCCACCGAGGGCGGCACTCCGCAGCAGACCTCGCGGGTGACGTACGCGGACGCCGAACAGGCCGGACAGGCCAAGGAGGTCGCCAAGACCCTCGGACTGCCCGCGACCTCGGTCACCAAGGGCAAGGGCGCCGCCAACGCGGATGTGACGGTGGTCCTCGGCGCGGACTACGACCCCCAGGGCTGACCGCGCCCCCGGGCGGCCTCGGCGTCACGCGCGGTGGGGGAGCCGGAAGAGTCAGGAGAGTCACGGTGGTCACGGGGGAATGGCCGGGAGCCGTGACGGTGGGGCGTGAGACCCTTGGGGTGCCAGACCCTGAGGGTCCCCACCGACCGGAAAGCCTCGCCTGTGACCGCCACGGACCGCTCCATCGAGCTCATCAACGCCGCCGCCCAGGCGGCCGCCGACAAGCTCGCGCACGACATCATCGCGTACGACGTCAGCGACGTGCTCTCGATCACCGACGCCTTCCTGCTGGCCTCGGCGCCCAACGACCGCCAGGTGAAGTCGATCGTCGACGAGATCGAGGAGCGGCTGAACAAGGAGCTCGGCGCCAAGCCGGTCCGCCGCGAGGGCGACCGCGAGGCCCGCTGGGTGCTGCTGGACTACGTGGACGTCGTGGTGCACGTCCAGCACAGCGAGGAGCGGGTCTTCTACGCCCTGGAGCGGCTGTGGAAGGACTGCCCGCAGCTGGAGCTGCCCGCCGACGCCAAGGCCACCCGCGGCAAGGCGGAGGAGTACGCGCAGGCCAAGGGCCCGGACGGTGGGGCGGGCGGTGAGCTGAGCTGAACGGCACCATGAGCGGCCGCGGCCGCCGCATAGTCCTGTGGCGGCACGGCCAGACGGCCTGGAACATCGAGCGGCGTTTCCAGGGCTCCCTGGACATCGAGCTGACCGACACCGGCGTCGCGCAGGCGCACCGCGCGGCCCGGCTGCTGGCCGGACTGCGGCCGGACGCGATCATCGCCTCCGACCTGAAGCGGGTCATGGCGACCGCCGCCGAGCTGGCGACCGTGACCGGGCTCACGGTCGACCACTACGCGGGGTTGCGGGAGACCTACGCCGGTGACTGGCAGGGGCTCACGCACGAGGAGATCATCGAGCGGTTCGGCGAGCAGTACGCGGCGTGGAAGCGCGGCGAGCCGGTGCGGCGCGGCGGCGGCGAGCTGGAGTCCGAGGTCGCCGACCGGGCGGCACCGGTCGTGCTGGAGGCCACCGAGAAGCTGCCCGACGGCGGCACGCTCGTGGTGGTCAGCCACGGCGGCACGATCCGCACCACGATCGGGCGGCTGCTCGGCCTGGAGCCGCACACCTGGGAGGCGCTCGGTGGCCTCTCGAACTGCTGCTGGTCGGTGCTGGGCGAGGGCGCGCGCGGGTGGCGGCTGCTGGAGCACAACGCCGGTTCGCTCCCCGAGCCCGTCCTCGGCGACGACGACTAGGCGACGACAGGCGACGACCGGAGGACTCCTCCCGGCTCGATTTCCTTTTCCGGCTGGTCACCGGCTAAAGCTCCTTCTTGTTCGAAGCGCACCGGCGCGGAGAGCAGCGGGGCTATAGCTCAGTTGGTAGAGCGCCCGCATGGCATGCAGGAGGTCAGGAGTTCAATTCTCCTTAGCTCCACAGATGGCGGCGATCCCGCCTCCCGGTGAGGGAGGCGGGATCGCCGCTTTTGTGTGCCTTTGCGCGCGTTTGCGTGCGACGCAACGGGCGGCGGCCTATCTCGCGTCCGGCCACCCCTTGTTGACGTCGGCTCAACTCGGCCTGTCGCCGGGGTGGCTGGGTTCGGTGCGATCTTCCTGGGTAGGTTGGACGACACCGCATCGAGCGCATGGGCTCGGCGGAAGTGGCGGTGTGCGGGGCGCTTGTGAGTCTGGTGAGGCGTCTGTTGCATCTCCGCTGACCTGGGCGTCGCCCCGTGGCAGAATCGGACCGCCGGCGGGGGCGCAGGCCGATAGTCCGATGGGGAGGGACGGGTGGGATGCCGACCAGCATCCTCGACGCGTTCGAGGACCTTTCCGAGACAGCTCGGGAGGGCATCGAATGCCCGTCCTGCGGGTCCGGCAACGTGGCTCAGGTACTCGGTGACAACGGCGGTGTTTCCTACGTGTGTACGGCCTGCGGCCACAGCTGGAGCTGAGTGACATGGGAGCACACAGCCGGAAATGTGACTGGTGCGGCGGTGGCACGCCCATCGTCCGCGACATGGAGCCGCTCAACTCCGACTATCAGTACTGGTGCGCGGAGTGCGCCCAGGCGCTGATCATCAAGGGTGACCCGATCGAGACGTACCGGGAGCTGGAGGGCGAGCCGATCTACGGTCGGCTCCTCGAAGAGCACTGCACGCTGAAGCGTTTCTACTCGTTCGCGACGGCGTGAGCGCACTGGTCAGGACCCCCGCGGCAATCGATTTGGCTAAAGCCCGGGGCGTCCGTGTAATGTAGGCGATGCCGCCGAGGGGAACCGGGCGGAACAGCAAGACCTGGGGCTATAGCTCAGTTGGTAGAGCGCCTGCATGGCATGCAGGAGGTCAGGAGTTCAATTCTCCTTAGCTCCACAATCCCAGGAGCGGGTCGTCTGATGCGGACGGCCCGCTTGTTGTTTTCCATCCGCGTCCTACCTCGATGCGGGTCCTCGGTGCCCTGCGGTAACCTGACCCCATGCGTGCCGTACGCCTTCTGCTTAGCGGGCCGCGCTGATCAGTACCGACCGCGATCATCTTCGGTCGGCATCGGCGCGGCGTCCCCTCCTGTGCGAGGGGCCTTTTTGTTTCACCGGACAAGAGGGAATCGGCCTGTACCGCGGGCAGAGACGACCAATGGAGCTTTGAGGATCATGAGCGAGACCAATGCCGCAGCCGAGGTGGCCGCGCCGCACCGCTACACGGCCGCGCTGGCCGCTGACATCGAGGCCCGCTGGCAGGACTTCTGGGACGCGAACGGCACGTATGACGCGCCCAACCCGGGCGGCGACCTGACCGGTGACGCCGATGTCGTCGCCCGGCCGAAGAAGTTCGTCATGGACATGTTCCCGTACCCATCGGGGGCGGGACTGCACGTGGGCCATCCGCTGGGCTACATCGCCACCGATGTGTACGCCCGCTACCACCGCATGACGGGCCACAACGTCCTGCACACCCTGGGCTTCGACGCCTTCGGCCTGCCCGCCGAGCAGTACGCGGTGCAGACCGGCACCCACCCCCGGGTCAGCACCGAGGCCAACATCGACAACATGCGGCGCCAGCTGCGCCGCCTGGGCCTGGGCCACGACCAGCGCCGCTCCTTCGCCACGATCGACCCGGACTACTACAAGTGGACCCAGTGGATCTTCCTGCGGATCTTCAACTCCTGGTACGACCCGGAGGCGGACAAGGCGCGCCCGATCGACACCCTGGCCGCGCAGTTCGCCTCCGGTGAGCGCGCCACCCCCGACGGGCGCCCCTGGGACGCGCTGACCGAGGCCGAGCGAGCCGACCTGCTGGGCGAATACCGCCTGGCGTACGCCTCGGACGCGCCCGTCAACTGGTGTCCCGGCCTGGGCACCGTGCTGGCCAACGAAGAGGTCACCGCCGACGGCCGCTCCGAGCGCGGCAACTTCCCGGTCTTCAAGGCCAAGCTGCGCCAGTGGAACATGCGGATCACCGCCTACGCGGACCGGCTGCTGGACGACCTGGACGCGCTGGACTGGCCCGAGGCCATCAAGCTCCAGCAGCGCAACTGGATCGGCCGCAGCGAGGGTGCCCGGGTCGACTTCCCGGTGCAGGACCACCCCGACGCGAAGATCACGGTCTTTACCACCCGCCAGGACACCCTGTTCGGTGCGACCTACATGGTGCTGGCGCCCGAGCACGACCTGGTCGACTCCATCGTCCCGGCCGCCTGGCCCGAGGGCACCCACGACGTGTGGACCGGCGGGCACGCCACCCCGGCCGCCGCCGTCGACGCGTACCGCAAGCAGGCCGCGGCCAAGTCGGACGTGGAGCGGCAGGCCGAGGTCAAGGACAAGACCGGCGTCTTCACCGGTGCGTACGCGGTCAACCCGGTCAGCGGCGACCGGGTGCCGGTCTTCATCGCCGACTACGTGCTGATGGGCTACGGCACTGGCGCGATCATGGCCGTTCCGGCGCACGACGGCCGTGACTTCGCCTTCGCCCGCGCCTTCGAGCTGCCCATGCGCTGCGTCGTCGAGCCCTCCGACGACCGGGGCACCGACCCGTCGACCTGGGACGACGCGTTCGCCTCGTACGACGCCAAGATCGTCAACTCGGCGGGTGAGGGCGTCTCCCTGGACGGCCTGGGCGTGACCGAGGCCAAGGCCCGGATCACCGAGTGGCTGGAGGCCCGCTCCATCGGCGAGGGCACCGTCAACTTCCGGCTGCGCGACTGGCTGTTCAGCCGTCAGCGCTACTGGGGCGAGCCCTTCCCGATCGTCTACGACGAGGACGGCGTGGCCCACGCGCTGCCCGAGTCGATGCTGCCGCTGGAGCTGCCCGAGGTCGAGGACTACTCGCCGCGCACCTTCGACCCCGACGACGCCGACACCTCCCCGGAGACCCCGCTGTCCCGGAACGAGGAGTGGGTCCACGTGGAGCTGGACCTGGGCGACGGGCGCGGCCCGCGGCCGTTCCGCCGCGAGACCAACACCATGCCCAACTGGGCCGGCTCCTGCTGGTACGAGCTGCGCTACCTGGACCCGCACAACAGCGAGCAGCTGGTCGCCCCCGGCACCGAGCGCTACTGGATGGGCCCGCGCGACGGCCCAGCCGCACGGCGGCGTCGACCTGTACGTCGGCGGCGCCGAGCACGCCGTGCTGCACCTGCTGTACGCCCGCTTCTGGTCCAAGGTGCTGTTCGACCTGGGGCACGTCTCGTCGGCCGAGCCGTTCCACAAGCTGTACAACCAGGGCATGATCCAGGCGTACGTCTACCGGGACAGCCGCGGCATCGCCGTCCCGGCCGCCGAGGTCGAGGAGCGCGACGGGGCGTACTGGTACGAGGGCGAGAAGGTCACCCGGCTGCTGGGCAAGATGGGCAAGTCCCTGAAGAACGCCGTCACCCCGGACGAGATCTGCGCCGAGTACGGGGCCGACACGCTGCGCCTGTACGAGATGGCCATGGGCCCGCTGGACGTCTCGCGCCCCTGGGACACCCGCGCGGTCGTCGGCCAGTACCGGCTGCTCCAGCGGCTGTGGCGGAACGTCGTGGACGAGGCCACCGGCGAGGTCACCGTCGTCGACGCGGAGCCCGACGAGGACACGCTGCGCGCCCTGCACAAGGCGATCGACGGGGTCCGCCAGGACATGGTGGGCCTGCGCTTCAACACCGCCATCGCCAAGATCACCGAGCTGAACAACCACGTCACCAAGGTGCGCGAGGTGCCGCGCTCGATCGCCGAGCGGATGGTGCTGCTGATCGCGCCGCTGGCCCCGCACATCGCCGAGGAGCTGTGGCGCAAGCTGGGCCACGACGCGTCGGTCGTCCACGAGCCGTTCCCGGTCGCCGACCCGGCGTACGTCGTGGACGAGACGGTGACCTGCGTGGTCCAGGTCAAGGGCAAGGTCAAGGCCCGGCTGGAGGTCGCCCCGTCGGTCTCCGACGAGGAGCTGGAGGCGCAGGCCCTGGGCGACCCGGCGGTGGTCGCTGCGCTGAACGGCGCGGGCATCCGCAAGGTCATCGTGCGGGCGCCGAAACTGGTGAACATCGTCCCGGCCTGACCACTCGGGGGTAGCCGTTCTCGCTGTCGCGGGCGGGCTGGGGGTTCGTCAGGAACCCCGGGCCCGCCCGGTCCGTTTACGCTGGGAGGACAGCTGCCACCGCGGTGACCGCCGCCCGAAGGAGCGCACATGGAAGCCATCTGGATCCTGTTGCTGCTTTTCGTCCTGTTCATCGTGACCGGCGCCTATGTCACGGTGCGGGTGGTCCGGACGGCCAAGCGCAGCCTCGACCGCACCGTGGACCAGGCCCGCCGCACGGTCGAGGACACCCGGCTCAGGGCCCGCCAGTTCTCCCTGCCGGGCGCGGCCGGTGAGCTGGCCGAGCTGCGGCTTTCGCTGCGTACGTCGATGTCCGCCACCGAGCAGGCCCTGCGCGCGGTGGCGGGCCAAGACCGCTCCGTGGCGGAGTCGTTGAACCTGTTCCAGCGGCTCAGCGAGCACGCCCGCGAGCTGGACGACGACCTGAAGCGGCTGGAGCGGGAGCCCGACAAGACCCGCCTCGCGGCCCTGCTCCCCGAGCTGCGCGAGCGTACGGAGCGGATCACCCACTCCGCGGACTCGCTGCGCTGGGCGGTGCGGGAGCGGGCCCAGCGGTTCGCCCACGACGAGCTGGACGCGCTGGGGCGCGAGATCGAGATGGAGGCGGGGGCACTGCGGCACTGGACGGTGGAGGAGCCGCGATCCGCGTCGGGCCCGCAGGCGTCGTCGGGGCCGCGGGCGTCGTCGGGGCCGCGGGCGGCGTCGGGGCCCGCGTCGGGTGAGCCCGCACCTCAACAGCAGGAACACCCCTCCCCACCCTCCCTGGAGACCACCCCCCGGCCGCAGCCGCATTCCTGGCAGAAGTCCTGGGAGAAGTCCTGGCAGGAGACCTCCCGCCCCGAGAACACCGCCTGAACACGGGCTTACCGGTAGGGTCGGTGATCATCCAGTGGGGTCGCGCTGTCGGCCCGGGGCTTCCCCGGATAATCTCCCAGTCATGTCCCGCCATGTCGCGATCGTGACCGATTCAACGGCTTACCTGCCGCAGGAGGCGATGGAGCGGCATCGCATCACCGCCGTGCCGCTGACGGTGGTGCTCGGAGACCGGGCACTGGAGGAAGGGACCGAGATCTCGGCCCTGTCGCTCGCGGAGGCCCTACAGAAGCGCAAGCCCGTGACCACGTCCCGGCCCAGCCCGGAGACCTTCGCGGACGCCTACCGCGCGGCCGCGGCCGAGGGCGCGACCGGCATCGTCTCGCTGCACCTGTCCGCCGAGATCTCCGGCACCTACGACGCGGCGGTGCTCGCCGCACAGGACGCGCCCGTACCGGTCCGGGTGGTCGACAGCGGCATGGTCGCGATGGCGCTCGGCTTCTGCGCACTGGCGGCGGCGGAGGCCGCGGAGGGCGGCGGCACGCTGGACGAGGCCGTCGCGGCGGCCCAGAAGCGGGCCGACGGCACCGCCGCCTACTTCTACGTCGACACCCTCGACTATCTGCGCCGCGGCGGCCGCATCGGCGCGGCGCAGGCCCTCCTCGGCTCCGCGCTCGCGGTCAAACCGCTGCTCCAGCTCGACGAGGGCCGGATCGAACTGCGGGAGAAGGTCCGCACCGCCTCCAAGGCCATCGCCCGGCTGGAGGAGATCGTGGTGGAGCGGGCGGGCCAGAGCCCGGTGGACATCGCCGTCCAGCACCTCGCGGCAGGGGAGCGCGCGACGGCCCTCGCGGAACGGCTGCGGGAGCGGGTCCCGGGGCTCGCGGAGCTGTACGTGAGCGAGGTGGGCGCTGTGATCGGGGCGCACACCGGACCGGGGCTGCTGGGCGCGGTGGTTTCGCCGCGGTAGCGAACTCGTTCGGGTGACGGGGTTTTCCACATCCCGTGGGTTATCCCCGGGAATCGATGCTGCTCAGCGGGGTCGGGCGAAGGCGCCTACGGTCGGTCGGCATGAGGACACGATCACGCACCGTGACGACGCGACCGCCCCGCGGCCGCCACCGCCTAACGGCGCCCCGCGCCGCCCCACCACCCCGCAGCACCCGCGCGGCGGCCCTCTTCCCCGCCCGCGCCGAGGCGCCCACCCCACCCATCCGAAGCCCGAACCCCCCACCTGTCCGAGCCCCAAGGGCGTCACCCACACCTGCTCCCACCCGGAGCGGGGCCCCCGCCCCGGATCTGAGGCCCGTCTCGATTCCGGGACCAGATGTGAGCCCGGTGCCCGCTCGGGGCGTAGCTAGCGCTCCGGGCCCGCTGCCCGTCTCGGGCCAGGCCCCCGGCTCTGGGCTGGCGTCGGCTTCGGACGGAACGCCCGCCCCAGGAGCGGCAGCTGCGCCGGGCCGGGAGTCCGCTTCGACGCCGCCCCACGCTCCGGTTCCGGCCTCCGCTCGGCTTGCGGTGCCGGTCGCGGATCGGGCGCCCGCTCTGGGCCGGGCATCGGGCTCGGGGGCGGCTTCGGCCGTGGGCGGGGTGTGTGACCTGGGGACGGCGTTCGCGTCGAGGCGGGCGTCGCGTGCCCGGTGCGTGTTTTTCTGTTGCCGGTCCGGCTCCCGCTCCGGGTTCGGCCCGGGCGTCGGGTCCGGTGTCCGTCTTGGGCC
>NZ_GG657754.1:7081596-7082346 GCF_000158915.1 Streptomyces himastatinicus ATCC 53653
CGGCCCGGCCCCCGCCTCCGGTTCCGGACCCGCACCGTCCGGCGGGACGATCAGCCTCAACTCGGCGACGGCGGAGCAGCTCGACACCCTGCCGGGGGTCGGCCCGGTCCTGGCCCGGCACATCCTCGACTACCGCACCCAGCACGGCGGTTTCCGCTCCATCGATGAACTCCGCGAGGTCAACGGCATCGGCGAGCGCCGGTTCGCCGATCTCCGCCCGCTGGTTCAGCCATGACGTCCGTACATACGGCACGCCCCCGTGCCCCGGTGCACGCGGCCGCCGCCTCACCGCGCGGGGCGTCCGATCCCCGCCAGGAGGGTCCGGCGGACCTCCGCCTGGTGCCGCCCGCGCTGGCGGCCTGGGCCGCGGCGGCGGTCGCGTTGGGCACGCCCGGCCGCACCGTGGCCGCGGTCTGCGCGGGTGCCTTCCTGGCGGCAGCCGTCCTGCTGTACGTGACCCGTCGGCGCCGGGCCGCCATGGGGCGGACCCAGCGGCGCACGGCAGGGGCGCTGGCGGCGGTCCTGCTGTGCGCGGCCACGGCGGGGGCGGTCGCCGCGCTGCACGCGGCGGACGTGCGGCGCGGACCGGTCCCCGCGCTGGCCGGGGAGTTCGCCGAGACGACCGCCGAGGTGACGGTCACGAGGGATCCGAGGCTCAGCCGCCCCCGAGTGCGCGGGGCCGCGCTCGCGCCCGGTGTCGGTGGTGGTCGAGGCGGAGGCCACCAGGGTCACGGCGCCTGACGGCACGTC
>NZ_GG657754.1:7083714-7086826 GCF_000158915.1 Streptomyces himastatinicus ATCC 53653
CACGGGCCGTCGACCGTTGTCTGCGGACACTGGGCGTGGTCCGCATCCCACTGCTCGTTCTCACCCACTTTCACGCGGATCATGTGGCCGGGCTGCCCGGGGTGCTGCGCGGCCGCTCGGTGGGGGCGATCGAGACGACCGGCCTGGCGGAGCCGCCCGGCCAGGCCGCGGCCGTGCGGCGCGCGGCCGCGGCGGCGCGGGTGCCGGTGGTGACGGCCGGGCCGGGGGAGCGGCGCCGGTCGGGCCCGCTGTCCTGGGAGGTCCTGTGGCCCGCGCCCGACACCCCGGCGGCCGCCCCGGCACAGGAGGGGCCGAACGACGCGAGTGTGACCCTTCTGGTCCGTACGGCGGGACTGAGCCTGCTGCTCCTCGGCGATCTGGAACCCCCCGCCCAGCAGGCGCTGCTGATGGCGCATCCGGCCCTGCCCCCGGTGGATGTGCTCAAGGTCGCCCACCATGGCTCGGCCTACCAGGATCCACGGCTGATCCACCGGCTGCACCCGCGGATCGCCCTGATCTCCTGCGGCGCGGACAACCCGTACGGGCATCCGTCACCCCGCACGGTGGCGGCTCTGAGGGCCCGGGGTGCCGCCGTGCTGCGGACCGACCGGGACGGGCCGATCGCGGTGACCGGCCCACGGCTGCGGGCGGTGGTCGGCGGAAGGAGGGGGCGCCGCCGAAGGCGGCAGGGCGGCGGCGGATCCCAATTCGCCGTCACGCCACGGTGGTTCACGCAGGGCACAGTAGGTTCCTGGTGGGGACTCAGTCGGTTTCGAAAGGAAGCTTGCTCATGTCGCTCGAACAGTGGACCAAGGTCGATGACTACTTCAACGGCCTTCTGGCACCGTCGGATCCGGCCCTGGACGCCGCCCTGGAGCACAGCGAGGCCGCCGGGCTGCCGCCGCATCAGGTGGCGCCCAACCAGGGGAAGCTGCTGCATCTGCTGGTCCGGATCCAGGGGGCGCGCACCATCCTGGAGATCGGCACCCTGGGCGGGTACAGCACGATCTGGCTGGCCAGGGCGCTGCCCGAGGGCGGGCGGCTGGTCTCCCTGGAGGCCGACCCCCGGTGCGCGGAGGTGGCGCGCGAAAACGTGGAGCGGGCAGGGCTGGGCAAGGTCGTCGAGATCCGCACCGGCAAGGCGCTGGAGTCGCTGCCCCGGCTGGCCGAGGAGGGGGACGGCCCCTTCGACGTGGTCTTCATCGACGCCGACAAGCCCGGCAACCCCGACTACCTCGCCTGGGCGCTGCGGCTCACCCGGCCCGGCAGTCTCATCATCGGGGACAACGTGGTGCGGGACGGGGAGGTGGCCGACCCCGCCAGTACGGATCCCCGCGTCCAGGGCGTACGGCGCTTCACCGAGCTGATCGCTGAGGAGCCCCGGCTGACGGCCACGGCGGTGCAGACGGTCGGCGAGAAGGGGTACGACGGCTTCGCGCTGGCGCTGGTCACCGAGTAGATAGGGGGCGGGCGGCTGCCCCGGGGCGCGTCCGGGCGGTCAGTCGGTCTCCAGCCAGCCCTCGTACTCCTCGGCGAGGGCGTCCAGCGCGGCCGGGTCCAGCCGGGTGGCCGGGTCCTCGACGACCACCAGCCACTGGGCGTCCTCGGCGTCGTCCTCACCTGCCAGGGCGTCGCGCACCAGCTGGGGCTCCTCCGCGACGCCGAAGCGCTCGGGCAGCGCCTCGGCCACCTCCTCCGCCGCGTCGCGGTCGGGGAGCACCAGCACATGCCGTACGCCGTTCAGTCCTCCATCGATCACCGGATCATTGTCGGCCATAGCGAAGACCGGGCTGTCGGCGGTCCGTGGGATGCTGGACCGCGATGGCCAGGAAGACGACGACCGACGATCCCCTCGCCCCGGTGACCCTCGCCGTGGGCCAGGAGGACCTGCTGCTCGACCGCGCCGTGCAGCAGGTCGTGGCGGCGGCCCGCGCCGCCGACCCCGACACCGATGTGCGCGACCTCACGCCCGACGCGCTCCAGCCCGGCACCCTCGCCGAGCTCACCAGCCCGTCGCTCTTCGCGGAGCGCAAGGTCGTGGTGGTGCGCAGCGCACAGGATCTGTCGGCCGACACGATCAAGGACGTGAAGGGCTATCTCGGCGCCCCCGCCGAGGAGATCACCCTGGTGCTGCTGCACGCCGGGGGAGCCAAGGGCAAGGGGCTGCTCGACGCCGCCCGCAAGGCCGGGGCGCGCGAGGTGGCGTGCCCGAAGATGACCAAGCCCGCCGACCGGCTGGCGTTCGTCCGGTCGGAGTTCCGCACCAGCGGCCGGTCCGCGACGCCGGAGGCCTGCCAGGCGCTGGTGGACTCCATCGGAAGCGATCTGCGCGAGCTGGCCAGCGCGGTGTCCCAGCTCGCCGCGGATGTCGAGGGCACGATCGACGAGGCCGTCGTCGGCCGCTACTACACGGGCCGGGCCGAGGCGTCCAGCTTCACCGTCGCCGACCGCGCGGTCGAGGGGCGGGCGGCCGAGGCGCTGGAGGCGCTGCGCTGGGCGATGTCCACGGGCGTGGCCCCGGTGCTGATCACCAGCGCCCTGGCCCAGGGCGTCCGGGCCATCGGCAAGCTGGCCTCCGCCCCGCGCGGTGCCCGCCCCGGTGATCTGGCCCGTGAGCTGGGCATGCCGCCCTGGAAGATCGACCGGGTGCGGCAGCAGATGCGCGGCTGGTCGGCGGACGGGGTGTCGATCGCGCTGCGCGCGGTCGCCGAGGCCGACGCGGGCGTCAAGGGCGGGGGCGACGATCCGGAATACGCCCTGGAGAAGGCCGTCGTCACCATCGCCCGTGCCGCCCGCGCGGGCCGCTCCTAAGCACGGCACCCAGACCCGGCCCTACTCCTTCATCTTCGTCAGGGTCGCCCGGGCGCTCTTTTCGAGCATCTCGGTGGCCTCGTCCGTCGTCATGGGGTCGTCGCTCGATGAGCTGGATACGTACTCCGACCACGTCGACTGGTAGGTCATCCAGCCCTCCCGCACGCCGAGGATCACATACGCCCCGGCGTCGCTGCTGCTGGTGCTCTGCTGGGTGACGACGTACGCCTCGTCGCCGAGGCCGTCCACCTCGCTCACCTTTGTAGGTGTAGCTGGAGGTGCGCTGGTCCTCGTACTGCCG
>NZ_GG657754.1:7087347-7100056 GCF_000158915.1 Streptomyces himastatinicus ATCC 53653
TGCGGCGACGGGGCGGCGTGGGCGGCATGCGGCGGAGGCTGTGGCGGTTGCGGCGGCTGTCCGTAGGAGCCCGGGCGGCGGCGCGCTCTGCTGAGGCGGCGGCTGCGACTGAGCGTTCTGCTGGGGCGGGAGCGGCGGCTGAGGTGGCTGCGGCGGCCCGTACGGATTGGGTGTCTCCCCCCGGTATCGACATGACGTGAACATACCCGAAGAAACACCGAAAACCCCGCGCTGTGCAGGGAGGCTGTGCAGGGGAGGATCCAGAGGTGGAGGGGATCCGGACGCACGGGGTCCGGACACAGCAATGCCCCCGGAGTGGGCCCGGGGGCATTGAACGTAGCGTGGCGTACTACGAAGGCTGTCCGTGGTCCGAGGTAGAGGGCTCGGACGTTCCCCACGGCGGGGTGGGGGCGAGGTGTCGCCCCGGTGGGTCACCCGTGCGGGTGGCCCGGAAGAGTCAGCCCTTGAGGCCGGCGAGCTGCTGCGCGAGCGCCGACTTCTTGTTGGCGGCGTTGTTCTTGTGGAGCACGCCCTTGCTGACGGCCTTGTCGAGCTTGCGCGCGGCGGCGCGGGCGGCAGCGGTGGCCTTCTCGGCGTCACCGGCGGCCACGGCCTCGCGGGTCCGGCGGATGGCGGTCTTCAGCTCGGACTTGACGGCCTTGTTGCGCAGACGCGCCTTCTCGTTCGTCTTGTTCCGCTTGATCTGGGACTTGATGTTCGCCACGTAAAGAGCCTTCGCAGGTTCGTCGGGTTTCGCTGTCTGTCGTGCGCTTGTGTCCCGCGCGAGAGGGTCGCGTAAGACACAGTGGGCCAGATTACCAGCAGCGCTGGTGGCCTCCCAAACCCGGAAGCGGTTGCCGTTCATGGGACCATGGGGGGACCGAGAACACCGAGCCCCGCCTAGCTACAGGACGCTGCGTGCCCGCGACCCCTACCAATGTGCCGGAGCCGAGCCGTACCGACCCGGCTCTGATCCGTAACTTCTGCATCATCGCGCACATCGACCACGGCAAGTCGACGCTTGCCGACCGCATGCTTCAGCTGACCGGCGTGGTCGAGCAGCGACAGATGCGCGCGCAGTACCTCGACCGCATGGACATCGAGCGCGAACGCGGCATCACGATCAAGTCCCAGGCGGTCCGGCTGCCCTGGGCGCTCACCGAGGACCAGGCGAGCCCGGAGCCGGTCACCCATGTCCTCAACATGATCGACACCCCTGGCCACGTGGACTTCACCTATGAGGTCTCGCGTTCGCTGGCGGCCTGTGAGGGCTGCATCCTGCTGGTCGACGCGGCCCAGGGCATCGAGGCCCAGACCCTCGCCAACCTCTACCTGGCGATGGAGCACGAGCTCACGATCATCCCGGTCCTCAACAAGATCGACCTCCCGGCCGCCCAGCCCGAGAAGTACGCCGCCGAGCTGGCCCACCTCATCGGCTGTGACGTCTCCGATGTGCTCAAGGTCTCCGCCAAGACCGGCGAGGGCGTGGACGAGCTGCTGGACACGGTGGTCCGGCTGGTCCCGCCGCCGGTGGGCGTGAAGGACTCGCCCGCCCGCGCGATGATCTTCGACTCCGTCTATGACGCGTACCGCGGTGTCGTGACGTACGTGAAGGTCGTGGACGGCACGCTCAGCAAGCGCGAGCGCATCAGGATGATGTCCACCGGCGCCGCCCACGAGCTGCTGGAGATCGGCACCAACTCACCCGAGATGACCGCCGCCGACGGGCTGTCCGTCGGCGAGGTGGGCTATCTGATCACCGGTGTGAAGGACGTCCGCCAGTCCAAGGTCGGCGACACGATCACCCAGTTCACCAAGGGCGCCCAGGAGCCGCTGGGCGGCTACAAGGACCCCAAGCCGATGGTGTTCTCGGGGCTGTATCCGCTGGACGGCTCGGACTATCCGGTGCTGCGCGAGGCCCTGGACAAGCTCCAGCTCAACGACGCCGCGCTGGTCTACGAGCCGGAGACCTCCGCCGCCCTCGGCTTCGGCTTCCGGGTCGGTTTCCTCGGGCTGCTGCACCTGGAGGTCATCCGTGAGCGACTGGAGCGCGAGTTCAATCTCGACCTGATCGCCACCGCGCCCAACGTGGTCTACCGGGTGGACATGGAGGACGGCGCCGTGCACACGGTGACCAACCCCAGTGAGTTCCCCGCGGGCAAGGTCGACAAGGTGCACGAGCCGGTCGTCCGCGGCACGATCCTCGCCCCCAGCGAGTTCATCGGCGCGATCATGGAGCTGTGCCAGAACCGCCGCGGTGTGCTGCTCGGCATGGACTACCTCTCCGAGGACCGGGTCGAGATCCGCTACACCCTCCCGCTCGCCGAGGTCGTCTTCGACTTCTTCGACCAGCTGAAGTCCAAGACCCGCGGCTATGCCTCGCTCGACTACGAGCCCACCGGCGAGCAGGCATCCGACCTGGTCAAGGTCGACATCCTGCTGCACGGCGACAAGGTCGACGCGTTCTCCGCGATCACCCACAAGGACAAGGCGTACGCGTACGGCGTGCGGCTGGTCGCCAAGCTGCGCGAGCTGATCCCGCGACAGAGCTTCGAGGTGCCGATCCAGGCCGCCATCGGCTCCCGGGTCATCGCCCGCGAGACCGTCCGGGCCATCCGCAAGGACGTCCTCGCCAAGTGCTACGGCGGTGACATCTCCCGTAAGCGGAAGCTGCTGGAGAAGCAGAAGGAAGGCAAGAAGCGGATGAAGATGGTCGGCAGCGTGGAGGTGCCGCAGGAGGCCTTCATCGCGGTGCTGTCCTCCGACGAGGGCGGCGGCGACGCCAAGGGGAAGAAGTAGCAGTCGTAGTCGAACGGGCCCGGTGCTTCAGGGAAGCGCCGGGCCCGTCGTCGTGTGACGCTCGATGCAGGCCCTCGTGTGAACGGACCCTCATGTGAACGCACCCCTCATTTGAACGCACCCCTCATTTGAACTACGTGGCCCGGAACCCCTTACGCAGTACGGTTTCGGCCCTTACTCTGATCGCCACGCGAAGGTTACTCGCGAGTCACCAAGCACTGAGGCGGGACCCGGAGGATGCCGTGACCGACACCCAGAATCTGCTCGAGAACCGGCCGCCGTCCCTGGCGACGCACTTCCTCCAGCGCGTCGAGGCGACACCGGACAAGGAGGCGTACCGCTATCCCGTGCCGCCCGCCTCCGGCCGGGGTCCCGATGAGTGGCGGCCGCTGACCTGGCGCGAAAGCGCGGATCGTGTCTTCGCCATCGCCGCCGGGCTGATCGCCCTCGGCGTCCAACCCGAGGAGCGGGTGGCGCTCGCCTCCTCGACGCGCGTCGAATGGATCCTCGGCGACCTCGGCGTGCTGTGCGCGGGCGCGGCGACCACCACGGTGTACCCGAGCACCAACGCCGAGGAGACCGCCTTCATCCTCGCCGACTCCGGCAGCCGGGTCCTGATCGCCGAGGACGGCGCCCAGCTGGCCAAGGTCCGCGAGAAGCGCGACGAGCTGCCCGATCTCGCCCATGTGGTGGTGATCGAGGCCGAGGACGCGACGCCCGCCGGGGACGACCCGGAGGGCTGGGTGCTCTCCCTCGCCGAGCTGGAGAAGCGCGGTGCGGCACACCTGGACGAGCACCCCGACGCCGTACGGGAGCGGACGGACGCGCTGCGCTCCGATCAGCTGGCGACGCTCATCTACACCTCCGGCACCACCGGCCGCCCCAAGGGCGTACGGCTGGCGCATGACTCCTGGTCCTACATGGCCATCGCCATCGGTACCCAGGAGGGACTGCTCTACCCGGACGACATGCAGTACCTGTGGCTGCCCCTCGCGCATGTCTTCGGCAAGGTGCTGACGGCGGGGCAGATCTACGTCGGACATACGACCGCGGTGGACGGCCGGGTCGACAAGATCATCGAGAATCTGCCGGTCGTCCGGCCGACCTATATGTGCGGCGTGCCGCGCATCTTCGAGAAGGTCTACAACGGGGTGGCGCAGAAGGCCCGTGAGGGCGGCGGCGCCAAGTACAAGATCTTCCAGTGGGCGGCCGGGGTCGCCCGCGACTACGCCAAGATCTCCCAGGACAACTTCCGCCGCACCGGCACCGCGTCCGTGCCGTTCGGCCTCAAGGCCCAGCACGCCGCCGCCGACAAGCTCGTCTACGCCAAGCTGCGCGAGGCGTTCGGCGGGCGGCTGCGCGCCGCCGTGTCCGGTTCGGCCGCGCTGGCCCCCGAGATCGGCTACTTCTTCGCGGGCGCCGGCATCAACATCCTGGAGGGGTACGGGCTCACCGAGTCCAGCGCCGCCAGCTTCCTGAACCCGCCGGACTACCGCACCGGTACGGTCGGCAAGGCGTTCCCGGGCACGGAGGTGCGGTTCGCCGACGACGGTGAGGTGCTGCTGCGCGGCCCCGGCATCATGGAGGGCTACCACGGGCTGCCCGAGCTGACCGCGCAGGTGCTGGAGTCCGACGGCTGGTTCCACACCGGCGACATCGGGGAGCTGTCGCCCGACGGCTATCTGCGGATCACCGACCGCAAGAAGGACCTGATCAAGACCTCGGGCGGGAAGTACGTCGCCCCGGCGGAGGTCGAGGGTCAGTTCAAGGCGGTGTGCCCGTTCGTCTCCAACATCCTGGTGCACGGCTCCGACCGCAACTACTGCACCGCGCTGATCGCCCTCGATGAACCGACCATCATGGGCTGGGCGCAGGAGCACGGCCTGGCGGGGAAGTCCTACGCCGAAGTCGTGGACACCGCGGCGGTGCGGGAGTTGATCGACGGCTATGTGCAGCGGCTCAACGAGGGGCTGCAACGGTGGCAGACGATCAAGAAGTTCCGGCTGCTGCCGCGTGATCTGGACGTGGAGCACGGCGAGCTGACGCCGAGTCTGAAGATGAAGCGTCCCGTGGTGGAACGCGAGTACAAGGCCCTGATCGAGGACATGTACGCCGGTACGCGCGAGGCCTGACGGCGGGGCCGGCCCCGGTCCCCACCCGGCGCCGGCCCCCGCTTCCGTCACGACGTCACCCACCGCCAGGACCCGTCCCGAACCCCCGATACGGCCGGGGGTTCTTTACCGGAACAGGCCCGGCGTACGCACGATTTTTCCCCTCAACACAGTTAACTTGCGTGACTCGGTGCATATAACCGCGGTCCGTCTGTCACTCTGTCCGTGCCGGACACGGCGCATATGACGGAGCTTCTCAGGAGCCGCACAGTGGGGACGTCATCTTCCACCCCGTCTGCATCCGCAGGCGGGGTGGCTCTGCCGGTCGGGGGAATCGGCCCCGTCCGTACCAGTGCCTCGGCCCGCGCGAGCCTGCCCGGCAGCCCGCTCGCGGCCTCCGCGGCACGCCGGTTCGTGCGTGCCGCGCTCGCCGAGTGGGTCGCGCTCGACGTACCGTCCGCCGACCGGATCACCGACCGGGTCGCGGACGAGGCCGTCCTGCTGGTGAGCGAGCTGGTCACCAATGCCGTGGTGCACGCGGGCACCGCGGTCGAGGTGTGCTGCGCGCTCGATGTGTCCAGCCACGAGGGCGAACCGCCCTCCCTCGTCGTGGAGGTGACCGACCACCACCCCACCCGGGTGCTGCGCGGCGATCCGCCGGTCGACGCGGACGGCGCGGAGTGCGCCGGAGGCCACGGGCTGCGGCTCGTCGCCGAGATCGCCGAGGCGTGGGGGACGACGTACCGGCGGTCCAGCAAGACGGTGTGGTTCCAGGTGTCGGTCCGGCCCGCCGCCGACCCGGTGGCGCCCGAGGAGCCCGTGGCCGGGGACCTCGCGCCCCCGTGGGCCTCGCGCGGTACGGAGATCGTCGCCCCCGCGCCGCGCCGGGTGCCCGCCCGCCGAGCCGATCCGGAATGGACCCGGCACGGCGCGCTGTCCTTCCTCGCCGAGGCGTCCGACCTGCTCGCCGGGCAGTTCGACGAGGAGATGGTCACCTCGCTCGCCGGACAGCTGCTGGTGCCCCGGCTCGCCGACTGGTGCGCGATCTGGCTCGACACCGGCGGCGGGCCGCCGCGGCTGGCCCGGGTCTGGCACGCCAGCGAGAGCCGTATGGAGGGGCTCAAGCAGGTGCTGGAGAAGGAGCCGCCCCAGCTGCCCGCGACCGCGCGCGGCGGCGCACTGGACTGGCCGTGGCCGGCCGACCCCGCGGCGTACGGGCCCGGCGGCGCGGCGCTCGCCTGCCGCCTGATCGCGGGCGGGCGTGCGCTGGGCACGCTGCTGCTGGGGCGGGCCGGACTGGTGCGCATGCCGGACGAAGTCGTCGGCCTGATCGAGGACTTCGCGCGCCGCGTCGCGCTCGCCCTCGCCTCCGCCCGGCGCTACACGCGCCAGGCCACCATCAGCAGCGTGCTCCAGCGCGGGCTGCTGCCGTCCGGGATCGCCCGGATCCCCGGTGTGGAGTCGGCCGTCGTGTACGAGCCGACCGGCGACATCTCGGCCGGGGGCGACTTCTACGACGTCTTCCCGGCCGGTGACGGGCGCTGGTGCTTCGTCCTCGGCGACGTCTGCGGAAACGGCCCCGAGGCGGCCGTGGTGACCGGCCTGGTGCGGCCCTGGCTGCGGCTGCTGGCCCGCGAGGGCTACGACGTGGGGGAGGTCCTCGACCGCCTCAACCAGCTGCTGGGCGAGGAGACCGTGGGGGAGGCGGTCGAGGCGGTGGAGGCCGCGGGCGGCGCCGACCCGGGCGGCGCGGGCCTGCCGCCGGGCGGCGGCCCGGCGCGGTTCCTGTCGCTGCTGTACGGGGAGCTGGTGCCGCTCGGGCCGGGCAGCGAGGGCGGGGTCCGGTGCACGCTGGCCAGCGCGGGCCATCCGCTGCCGCTGGTCCTCCAGCCCGATGGAACGGTTCGGACGGTCGCCGTGCCGCAGATACTCCTCGGCGTGGTGGAGGAGGCCGCGTACGAGAGTGAAACGTTCGATCTGGCGCCCGGCGAGACCCTGCTGTGCGTGACCGACGGGGTGACGGAGCACCGCTCCGGTACCCGCCAGTTCGACGACGAGGACGGCCTCGCGTCGGTGCTCGCGGGCTGCGCGGGGCTCAGCGCCCGGGAGGTCGCGCAGCGGGTGCGGCAGGCGGTGGACGAATTCGCCGTGGAGCCGCCGGACGACGACCTGGCGATGCTGGTGCTCAGAGCGCTGTAGAAACCCGGTGGCACGGGGCGCGCCCCGGCATGGCGGACAATGGGGCGTATGCCTTCCGTACTGCCCGACGGCGACCCCATGCCCCAGGACGGCGCGCTGCCCCCCGGCGCGCTGGCCGGGGCGGCGGGACGGCCGCTGGGGTTCTATCTCCACGTGCCCTACTGCGCCACCCGCTGCGGGTACTGCGACTTCAACACGTACACCGCCGCCGAGCTGCGCGGATCCGGCGGGGCGCTCGCCTCCCGGGACAATTACGCCGAGCAGGTCGCGGAGGAGGTGCGGCTCGCGCGGAAGGTGCTGGGGGACGATCCGCGGCCGGTCGAGACCGTATTCGTCGGCGGCGGCACACCGACCCTGCTGGCGGCCGCGGACCTCGGGCGGATGCTCGGGGCCATCCGCGACGAGTTCGGGCTGGCGGACGGGGCCGAGATCACCACCGAGGCCAATCCGGAGTCGGTCGACCCGCGGTATCTGGAGGAGCTGCGGGAGGCCGGGTTCAACCGGATGTCGTTCGGGATGCAGAGCGCCCGGCAGCACGTCCTGAAGGTGCTGGACCGCACCCACACCCCCGGCCGCCCCGAAGCCTGCGTCGCGGAGGCCAGGGCCGCCGGGTTCGACCATGTGAACCTGGACCTGATCTACGGAACCCCCGGCGAGAGCGACGACGACTGGCGGGCCTCCCTGGAGGCGGCGCTCGGCGCGGGCCCGGACCATGTGTCGGCGTACGCGCTGATCGTCGAGGAGGGCACCCAGCTGGCCCGTCGCATCCGGCGCGGCGAGGTGCCGATGACCGACGACGACGCCCACGCGGACCGGTATCTGATCGCCGAGGAGATGCTGTCGGCGGCCGGGTTCGCCTGGTACGAGGTCTCCAACTGGGCGACCTCGCCCGAGGGTCGGTGCCGCCACAACGAGCTGTACTGGCGCGGCGCCGACTGGTGGGGCGCCGGACCCGGCGCGCACAGCCACCTCGGCGGGGTGCGCTGGTGGAACGTCAAGCACCCCGGCGCGTACGCCCAGGCGCTCGGCGAGGGCCGCTCACCGGGCGCCGGGCGGGAGCTGCTGTCCGACGAGGAGCGCCGGGTCGAGCGGATCCTGCTGGAGCTGCGGCTGTCCGAGGGGTGCCCGCTGGAGCTGCTGCGCCCGGCCGGAGCGGCGGCCGCGGCGCGGGCGCTGGAGGACGGCCTGCTGGAGCCGGAGCCCTACGGGCAGGGCCGGGCCGTGCTCACCCTCAAGGGCCGTCTGCTGGCCGACGCGGTGGTGCGGGACGTGGTGGACTAACCGGCCTCGGGCGCCGTGACGAAATCGATCAGCTCCTCCACCCTGCCCAGCAGCTCCGGCCGCAGGTCCTTGTAGGAGTGGACCGCGGACAGGATCCGCTGCCACGCCGCGCCCGTGTTCTCCGGCCAGCCCAGCGCCCGGCAGACGCCCGTCTTCCAGTCCTGGCCGCGCGGCACCGTCGGCCAGGCCGGAATGCCCAGCGAGGACGGCTTCACGGCCTCCCATACGTCGATGAAGGGGTGCCCGACGACCAGGACGCTCTCGTCGGTGATCTGCTCGGCGATACGGGACTCCTTGGACCCGGCCACCAGGTGGTCCACCAGCACACCCAGCCGGGCGTCCGGGCCGGGCGAGAAGTCGCGCACGATGGCGGGCAGATCGTCCACGCCCGCCAGGTACTCCACGACGACGCCCTCAATGCGCAGGTCGTCGCCCCAGACCCGCTCCACCAGCTCCGCGTCGTGGCGGCCCTCCACATAGATGCGCCCGGCGCGGGCGACCCGTGCGCGGGCACCTGGGACGGCGAGCGAACCGGAGGCCGTGCGCTGCGGGGCGCCCGGGGCCGCCGCGCGCGGGCGTACGAGGGTCACGACGCGGCCCTCCAGAAGGAAGCCGCGCGGCTCCATGGGGAAGACCCGGTGCTTGCCGAAGCGGTCCTCCAGGGTGACCGTCGGCCCCTGCGCGGTCTTCTCGCAGCGGATCACGGCACCACAGAACCCCGTGGTGACCTCCTCGACCACGAGGTCCGGGTCCGCGGGCACCTCGGGGGCGGGCTGCTGCCGCTTCCAGGGCGGGGTCAGATCCGAGTCGTACTGTCGGCTGCTGCGCATCCGGATGACGATAGCGCGGCGCGTTACCGGTCAGCGGGACACGCCGAAACGCGCGGCCAGTTCGTCGCGTTGGTCACGTACGAAGGCCGCGTCCACGACCGACCCATGGCCCGGCACGTACCGCGCGTCCTCTCCGCCGAGAGCGATCAGCCGGTCGAGGGCTGCGGGCCAGTGGGCGGGGATCGCGTCGGGTCCGGCCTGGGGCGGGCCCGACTCCTCGACCAGATCGCCGCAGAAGACCACCTCCGGCTGGCCGGGAACCCGGCCCGGGACCAGAACGGCCAGGTCATGGGCGGTGTGCCCGGGGCCCACGTTCGCCAGCAGCACGGACCGGCCGCCCAGATCGAGGGTGACCTCCCCGGAGACCGCGTGATGCGGCGGTACGAGGTGATCGACGGCCTCGGCGGCGGCATCGGGGGCCACCCCGTGCCGTATCGCGTCCTCGCGCAGCGCATCCCGGTCGCGGCGCAGCAGGGCGTCCAGACCGGTGGCCCCGTACACCGCGCAGCCCGCGAAGGCGGCCGTGCCCAGGACATGGTCGAAGTGCGGATGGGTGAGCGCGATCCGGGTCGGCCGGCGGCCGGTCAGCCGGGTGATCTCGGCCCGCAGCGCCGCGCCCTCGCGCAGCGACGAGCCGGTGTCCACCACGAGGACGTCCGTATCGCCGACGACCACGCCGACCGTGCAGTCCCAGTCCGGCAGCCGGCAGCGGGCGACATCGGGCGCGAGCTGTTCCCACCCGGCCTCTTCCCAACACGTCTTCATACCGAGACGCTAGCTCCAACAGCGATAGCGTGACGTGTGGCCGGGCACCGGCGGGGGGCGGCTCTTGCCGTGGCCACCGCACCCCGCCGTACACTGGCTGAGGGGTTCTGGCACTCGTGACCATTGAGTGCCAGAGGGACGACCTGATGACACGGCTGGACTGGAGGTGCGCGGGGTGCTCAGCGAACGCAGACTCGAAGTGCTGCGTGCCATTGTCCAGGACTACGTGGGCACCGAGGAGCCGGTCGGCTCCAAGGCGCTCACCGAGCGGCACCGGCTGGGGGTCTCCCCGGCCACGGTGCGCAACGACATGGCGGCGCTGGAGGACGAGGGCTTCATCGCCCAGCCGCACACCAGCGCCGGGCGCATCCCCACGGACAAGGGCTACCGGCTCTTCGTGGACAGGCTGGCCGGAGTGAAGCCGCTGTCCGCTCCGGAGCGCCGCGCCATCCAGAACTTCCTCGACAGCGCCGTCGACCTCGACGACGTGGTGGGGCGCACCGTCCGGCTGCTGGCGCAGCTGACCCGGCAGGTCGCGGTGGTGCAGTATCCGTCGCTGACCCGTTCGACGGTGCGGCACGTGGAGCTGCTGCCGCTGGCCGTGGCCCGGGTGATGCTGGTGCTGATCACCGACACCGGGCGGGTCGAGCAGCGCATGGTGGACTGCCCGGCTCCGATCAGCGACGACTCGCTGGCGGATCTGCGCGCCCGGCTCAACAGCCGGGTCGTGGGGCGGCGGTTCGCGGATGTGCCGCAATTGGTGCAGGATCTTCCGGAGTCCTTCGAACAGGAGGACCGGGGGACGGTCTCGACCGTGCTGGCGACGTTGCTCGAAACGCTTGTCGAGGAGACCGAAGAGCGGCTGATGATCGGCGGCACCGCGAACCTCACGCGCTTCGTGCATGATTTCCCCCTGACGATCCGGCCCGTGCTGGAGGCACTTGAGGAGCAGGTCGTCCTCCTCAAGCTGCTCGGCGAGCAAGACTCGGGTATGACCGTGCGCATTGGGCATGAGAATGCTCACGAGGGGCTGAATTCCACCTCGGTCGTCGCGGTCGGCTACGGTTCGGGCGACGAAGCCGTCGCCAAACTCGGCGTGGTCGGACCGACCCGCATGGACTACCCCGGAACGATGGGAGCGGTACGCGCAGTGGCACGTTACGTCGGACAGATCCTGGCGGAGTCGTAAGTGGCGACGGACTACTACGCAGTCCTGGGCGTGCAGCGCGATGCCTCGCAGGACGAGATCAAGAAGGCATTCCGCCGGCTCGCACGCGAGCTGCACCCGGACGTGAACCCGGATCCGAAGACCCAGGAGCGGTTCAAGGAGATCAACGCCGCTTACGAGGTGTTGTCGGACCCGCAGAAGAAGCAGGTCTACGACCTGGGCGGGGACCCGTCGGGTTCCGCCGCGGGCGGCGGCGCCGGTGGCTTCGGCGCGGGCTTCGGCAACTTCTCCGACATCATGGACGCCTTCTTCGGCACCGCCTCGCAGCGCGGACCGCGGTCCCGGACCCGGCGCGGCCAGGACGCCATGATCCGCCTCGACGTGGAGCTGAGCGAGGCCGCGTTCGGCACCACCAAGGACATCCAGGTCGACACCGCGGTGGTGTGCACCACCTGTAGCGGTGAGGGCGCGGCGCCGGGCACCTCGGCGCAGACGTGCGACATGTGCCGCGGCCGCGGTGAGGTCTCGCAGGTGACGCGGTCCTTCCTGGGCCAGGTCATGACCTCGCGCCCGTGCCCGCAGTGCCAGGGCTTCGGCACCGTGGTGCCGACCCCGTGCCCGGAGTGCGCGGGCGACGGGCGGATCCGCTCGCGGCGCACGCTGACCGTGAAGATCCCGGCCGGTGTGGACAACGGCACCCGCATCCAGCTCGCGGGCGAGGGCGAGGTCGGCCCGGGCGGCGGCCCGGCGGGCGATCTGTACGTGGAGATCCACGAGGTCCCGCACCCCGTCTTCCAGCGGCGCGGCGACGACATGCACTGCACGGTGACGATCCCGATGACGGCGGCGGCCCTCGGCACCAAGGTGCCGCTGGAGACGCTGGACGGCCTGGAGGAGATCGACATCCGGCCCGGCACCCAGTCCGGCCAGTCGGTCCCGCTGCACCAGCGCGGCGTCACCCATCTGCGCGGCGGCGGCCGGGGCGACCTGATCGTCCACGTCGAGGTGACGACCCCGACCAAGCTCGACCCGGAGCAGGAGGAGCTGCTGCGGCGGCTGTCCAAGCTGCGCGGCGAGGAGCGGCCGACCGGGGAGTTCAAGCCGGGGCAGCAGGGCCTGTTCTCGCGCCTGAAGGACGCCTTCAACGGACGCTGATCCGGTGACGGATCGCCGCGGAGGACATGGCACCATGTGCCCATGTCCTCCGCGCTGACCGATCTCGCCCGGTACCCGATCGTGCAGGCTCCGATGGCGGGCGGGGCCTCCTGCCCGCAGCTCGCCGCCGCCGTCATCGAGGCCGGGGGCCTCGGTTTCCTCGCCGCCGGTTACAAGACGCCGGAGGCGATGTACGAGGAGATCAAGCAGCTGCGCGGGCTGACCGGCCGCCCCTTCGGCGTCAACCTGTTCATGCCGCAGGCGCCCGGTGACCCGGCCGCCGTCGCGGTCTACGCCGACCGCCTCGCGGGCGAGGCGTCCCGCTACCAGACCGCGCTCGGGGACCCCGAGTCCGGCTCCGACGACGCGTACGACGCCAAGCTGGCGATCCTGCTGAACGA
>NZ_GG657754.1:7100219-7176405 GCF_000158915.1 Streptomyces himastatinicus ATCC 53653
TGCGTCCAGGGCGTGGAGGCCGGTGGCCACCAGGGCGGTTTCCGCAACGACCCGGCCGACGACGCCCCGGGCGCCGTGCTCGGGCTGCTGTCGCTGGTCGCGCTGGTGCGCGAGACCGTGCAGATCCCGATCATCGCGGCGGGCGGGCTGATGCGCGGCTCGCAGATCGCCGCGGTGCTGGCCGCGGGCGCGGCCGCGGGGCAGCTGGGCACCGCGTTCCTGGTGTGCCCCGAGTCGGGGGCGAACGGCCTGCACAAGGCGGCCATGACCGATCCGCTGTTCGGCCGGACCGAGCTGACCCGGGCGTTCTCCGGCCGCCCGGCCCGCGGCCTGGTCAACCGGTTCATCCGTGACCACGGCCCGTACGCCCCGGCCGTCTACCCCCAGCTGCACCACCTCACCTCCGGGCTGCGCAAGGCGGCGGCCAAGGAGGGCGACCCGCAGGGCATGGCGCTGTGGGCCGGGCAGGGGCACCGGCTGGCGCGCGAACTGCCCGCCGCGCGGATGGTGGAGACGCTGGCCGTCGAGCTGAGCGCGGCGGGGTCCGCGTACGGGCTCCAGGCGCCGCGAGGCGTGGTGTCGTGACCGCCCCGGTGTTCGTGGCCGACTCCCTCGCGGGAGCGGCCACCGGGGCCCGTATCGCGCTGGAGGGCCCCGAGGGGCGGCACGCGGTGTCGGTGAAGCGGCTGCGGGCCGGCGAGGCGGTGATCCTCACGGACGGCGCCGGTACGGGCGTATCGGGCACCGTGGCGGCCGTCGAGGGCAAGGACCGGCTGCTGGTCGAGGTCGACGGCGTACGCCATGAGGCGGCGCCGAGCCCGCGGATCACGGTCGTCCAGGCGCTGCCCAAGGGCGACCGCGGCGAGGTGGCCGTGGAGACCATGACCGAGACGGGCGTCGACGCGATCGTCCCGTGGACGGCCGCCCGCTGCATCACCCAGTGGAAGGGCGAGCGCGGGCAGAAGGCGCTCGGCAAGTGGCGGTCGACCGCGCGCGAGGCGGGCAAGCAGTCCCGTCGGCTGATCTTCCCCGAGGTCGCGGACGCGATGACGACCAAGGAGGTTGCTCGACTTCTCGCCGATGCCGACCTCGCGGCCGTGCTCCACGAGGAGGGCAGCGACCCCCTGGCGACGGCTCAACTGCCCCACGAGGGCCATATCGTGCTCGTCGTGGGCCCCGAAGGGGGCGTCTCGCCGGAGGAGTTGGCGGCCTTCGCCGCGGCGGGCGGGCGCCCGTACCGGCTGGGCCCGAGCGTCCTGCGCACCTCCACGGCGGGAACGGCCGCCGCCGCACTGCTGCTGGGGCGCACCGGCCGCTGGGGCTGACCCTCCTCGGGGAGCCGCGAGGTGGCCGACGATGGTCTTCCGGTTCGCCGTGGGTGATGGGAACCTGACCCCTATGGGGGTATTGAGCCATCATGTACGGCATGGAAGGCCGCTGCTGGCGGCCGTGGCCGCGGTCGCCGCGGCCTTCGCGGTGACGGGGTGTGAGCCGAGGGACGGCGGGGTCACCGCGATCGCCGTCTCGATCACCACGGACAAGGTCTCCACCTCCGCCCTGGAGCGGGGCGGCATCGGGGTGCGCTGGCTGACCTGCAACGCGGATCTGAAGACCGGCCCCACCGCCGGGGCCTCGGCCTCCCGCGCCGGTGACTCGGGCACGACGGACGCCTCCGTGGACTGCCGGGGCAGGACCGAGGACGACAAGGCCATCGGGATCCGCGGCAAGGTCACCTATGTGCGGGAGAACCACTGCGTGCGCGGCGATCTGACCGGCACGGTCGAGGGCCACAAGGTCTTCCGGGCCGATGTGATCGGCGAGTGCGACGGCGGCGACGCCACCGAGAGCCCCACGGCGGAGCGCACCCACCCCTGGGACGAGGCCACCAGCTCCCGCCACACGTACGACGCGAGGACCACCGCACCCGGGAAATAGCGTCCGCATAAGCTGTGGCCCATGTCGGACGAGTCACCGCTGATCCAGAGCCTGCGCACGGCCGTCGCCGCCGCACCGGACGATGTACCCCTGCGGCTGCACCTGGCGGGGCTGTTGCTGGACGGCGGGCGCGGGCAGGAGGCGATATCCGAGGTCGCGGCGGCGCTTCAGCGCGACCCCGGGAACGCCGAGGCGCAGGCCCTGATGGCGCGCGCCGTGGCGCCCCCTGCCCCGCCCGCCCCTGCCACCGCCCCGGCTCCGCCTGCCGCCCCTGACGCTCCCGGCCCCGCGTCCGGAGCCGGTTCGTACGATTGGCGGCGGGCCGAGGGCGAGTTGGCGGACGTCGTCCCACCGCGTTTCGTGGAGTCCCCTGACGACCCCGGGGACTCCGAGCACCGTGACGAGGGTCCGCAGCCCCACAAGCCGCTGGCCGCCGACGGCTCCGACGACCCCGGCGAGACCTCCGCGTGGGAGGTGGAGCGCACCGGTGTGCGCCTGGCCGACATCGGCGGCATGGACGAGGTCAAGGAACGCCTCGACGCCGCCTTCCTCGCCCCCATGCGCAACCCCGAGCTGCGCAAGCTCTACGGCAAGAGCCTGCGCGGCGGGCTGCTGATGTACGGGCCGCCCGGATGCGGCAAGACGTACATCGCGCGCGCCGTGGCCGGGGAGCTGGGCGCCCACTTCATGTCGGTCAGCATCAGCGACGTTCTCGACATGTGGATCGGCAATTCCGAACGGAACATGCGCGAGCTGTTCCAGACCGCCCGCCGCAGCGCCCCCTGCGTGCTCTTCCTGGACGAGCTGGACGCCCTCGGCGCCAAGCGCAGCCAGCTCCGCCACAGCGGGCTGCGCACCACCGTCAACCAGCTGCTGGCCGAGCTGGACGGGGTCGACGCGGCGGCCAACGAGGGGCTGTTCGTGCTCGCCGCCACCAACCACCCCTGGGACGTGGACGGCGCCCTGCGCCGCCCCGGCCGCCTCGACCGCACCCTGCTGGTGCTGCCGCCCGACCAGCCCGCGCGCGAGGCGATCCTCCGCCACCACCTGGCCGACCGTCCCATCGCGGGCGTCGACGTGCGCAAGCTGGCCAAGCGGACCGATGGCTTCTCCGGCGCGGACCTCAAGTACTTGTGCGAGACGGCGGCCGAGCGCGCGCTGATGGACTCCGTACGGACCGGGCAGGCCCGGATGATCGGCCAGGACGATCTGCTGGCCGCGCTGGGCCAGGTGCGGCCCTCGACCCGCCCGTGGTTCGACACCGCGCGCAATGTGGCCCAGTTCGCCAACGAGGGCGGCACGTACGACGATCTGCTGGCCTACCTCAAGAGCAAGCGGATGCTGTGAACGCCGCGAACGGGGACCGTACATGAGCGAGACAGGAACCGAGCACCCGCTGACCGCCCAGGCGGCCGCGCTGATCGAACTCGATCGGTACGACCAGGCGAAGGAGCTGCTGGCCCGCCGTCTGGCCGGTGATCCGGACGACGTCCGGGCCTGGGCGCGGCTGGCCGTCTGCCACAACCACGCCGAGGACTTCGAGGACGCGCTGCACGCGGCCCAGGAGGCGCTGCGCCGCGCCCCGGAGGACTTCGCCACGCACCGGATACGCTCGTACGCCCTGCGCCGGCTCGGACGTGCGGACGAGGCGGTCGCCGCCGCCCGTGAGGCCGTCCGCATCCTGCCGGACCACTGGGCGGGGTACGTGACGCTCTCCGAGGCGCTGATCGGGCAGCGTGAGTGGTCGCAGATGTACGAGGCGGCGGTGACCGCGGTGCGGCTCGGTCCGGAGGAGACCGAGACCCACCACGGCCTGTGGCGGGCGGCCCTGGTCACCGGGCGGCAGGACGTATGCGACCAGGCGGTGCGCGAGGTGCTGCGCCTCGACCCGTCCAACGCCTGGGCGCTACAGCAAGTCGCCACCCGTAAGGCCGCCGCGAAGGACGCCAAGCTTCCGGAGGTCGCCCAGGGCTACGCCCAGGCACTGGCCGCCGCCCCGGGCAACGAGGGGCTGCGCAAGGGCCTGGAGGGGACGCTGTTCCGGATGGTGCGCGGCACCCGCTGGCTCGCCCTGCTGTGTCTGCTGATCGCCGTGCTGACCGCCAGGGTCTTCCCCACCGAGGACGATCCGACCGCGCTGCCCGCGCCCCTCGGTACGAGGCTCTACGCGCTCGTCCTGATGGGGGTCGTCTGGGCCGTGGGCGCCTGGCGCGCGTACCGCAAGCTGCCGCAGGGCGCCAAGCTGGGCGTCTGGTCGCTGGTGCGGCGGGAGTTCTGGGTGAAGGTCTCGTTGTACGAGGCAGTGTGGAGCATGCTGTGCGCGGTGCTGATCGTGATCGTCCCGTGGACGGACCGGCTGTTCCTCCAAGTGCTCACGCACGCGGGCTGGGTGCCGCCCTTGATCACCATATGGTTCGAGCGGGCTGCCCTGAGGGAGGCCCGGTAGCATCCCGTGCGAAGGCGTTGATGATCCAGAAGTGCCGATGATCCAGCCGACGATCCGTAAGGAGCCACCGGTGGCGGGAGAACCGCAGGCCGACTGCCTGTTCTGCAAGATTGTCTCGGGGGAGGTGCCGGCGACCGTCGTCCGCGAGACGGACACCACCGTCGCGTTCCGCGACATCAACCCCCAGGCACCGACGCATGTCCTGGTGATCCCCAAGGTGCACTATCCGGACGCCGTGTCCCTGGCGGCCGCCGAGCCGCGGATCGCCGCCGACGTGCTGGTCGAGACGGGTGCGGTCGCCGCCCACGAGAAGATCGACGGCACGGGCTACCGGGTGGTGTTCAACACGGGCTCGGGCGCCGGGCAGACCGTTTTCCACACGCATGCCCACGTCCTCGGCGGCCGTGGTCTCAACTGGCCCCCCGGGTAGTTCCGTTGTCCGCACGGGAACTGGTCGTCCTCGGCACCGCGAGCCAGGTGCCCACCCGGCACCGCAACCACAACGGCTATCTGCTGCGCTGGGACGGCGAGGGCCTGCTGTTCGACCCCGGCGAGGGCACGCAGCGGCAGATGCTGCGGGCCGGGGTGGCGGCCCATGACATCAACCGGATCTGCGTCACCCACTTCCACGGGGACCACTCGCTGGGGCTGGCCGGGGTCATCCAGCGGATCAACCTCGACCGGGTCCCGCATCCGGTGACCGCGCACTACCCGGCCAGCGGACAGCGCTTCTTCGACCGGCTGCGGTACGCCACGGCCTACCGCGAGACGGTCCGGCTGACCCAGCGGCCGGTCAGCGGTGACGGCGGGGTGATCGCCCGTACCCCCGCGTACACCTTGGAGGCGGTCCGGCTCTCGCACCCGGTCGAGTCGTACGGCTACCGCCTGATCGAGCCCGACGGCCGCCGGATGCTGCCGGAGCGGCTCGCGGCCCACGGGGTGCGCGGGCCCGAGATCGGGCGGCTCCAGCGGGAGGGCGCGATCGAGCGGGACGGGCGCACGGTCACGCTGGAGGAGGTCAGCGAGGCCCGGCGCGGCCAGCGGTTCGCGTTCATCATGGACACCCGGCTGTGCGAGGGCGCGCACGCGCTGGCGGAGGGCTGCGATCTGCTGGTGATCGAGTCGACGTTCCTGGACGAGGACGAGCCGCTGGCGACCGAGCACGGCCATCTGACGGCCGGGCAGGCGGCCCGGATCGCGGCCGGGGCGGGCGTACGCCACCTGGTGCTGACGCACTTCTCGCAGCGGTACGGCGACCCGGCCGAGTTCGAGCGCCAGGCGCGCTCGGCAGGCTTCGACGGGGAGCTGACCGTCGCCCAGGACCTGATGAGCGTGGCCGTGCCGAAGCGGCGCTAGCGCCGCCGCGGGACGGGCGCCATCGGGCACACTGGCCGCATCCGCCCCAGCGGCAGCGAGGCGGAACGAAGCATCAGCAACGGAACAAACCGGTAGTAAACGAACAGAACGGTCCGACCTGGGAGCACACGGTGACGACACACGACGCTGACCAGCCCTCGGCGAGCCGCCCCCTGCTCGATCCGCTGGCGGCCGTCCGCGGCCCCGGCGACCCCGGCTGTGACGTCTATCTCACCGGCACCGTCTTCCTCGACATCATCTTCACCGGCCTCGACTCCGCGCCCGTCCGCGGCACCGAGTCCTGGGCGCGCGGCATGGGTTCGAGCCCCGGCGGCGTCGCCAACATGGCCACCGCGCTGGCCCGGCTGGGGCTGCGCACCTCGCTCGCCGCCGCCTTCGGCGACGACCACTACGGCGACTACTGCCGGGACGCGCTGGAGCGCGGCGAGGGCATCGATCTGTCGCTGTCCCGCACCATCCCCGGCTGGCACTCCCCGGTGACCGTCTCCATGGCGTATGAGGGGGAGCGCACGATGGTCTCGCACGGCCACGAGGCGCCGCCGCCCGAGGAGCCCGCGCCCAGCTGTCCGCCCCCGGCCAGGGCCGCCATCGCCTCCCTCGTTCCCGGCCGCCGGGAGGAGTGGGTCGCCGAGGCCGCCCGGCGCGGCAGCCGGATCTTCGCGGACGTCGGCTGGGACGACACCGGCCGCTGGGACCCGGCGGACCTCGCCGACCTGGAGCACTGCGAGGCGTTCCTGCCCAACGCGGCCGAGGCGATGTCCTACACCCGCACCGACTGCCCCCGGGCCGCCGCCCGCGCGCTCGCCGAGCGGGTGCCGCTCGCCGTGGTCACCCTGGGCGCGGAGGGGGCGTACGCGGTGGACGGCCGCACCGGCGAGACCGCCGAGGTGCCCGCGATCGCGGTGGAGGCCCTGGACCCGACCGGCGCCGGGGACGTGTTCGTCGCGGGCTTCGTCACCGGCACCCTCGCCGACTGGCCGCTCGCCGACCGGCTGGCGTTCGCCGGGCTGACCGCCGCGCTGTCCGTCCAGGAGTTCGGCGGGTCGCTCTCCGCGCCCGGATGGTGCGAGATCGGTGCCTGGTGGCAGCACGCCCGCTCCTACGACGACCAGTCGCCGAGCGCGCTGCGCCGCTACGCCTTCCTGGACCGCCTGCTGCCCACCGCCGCCCGCCCGAGCCTGCTGCGCCGGGCCGTCCCCACGATCGGCTTCCGCCGGGCGTGAACACCCGTGCCCGGTACCAGGCACGACGCGCCTGCGGCCCGGTGTGATGAAGGGTATGGAGTAAAAGCACTCGGGTCCTGTCGGTGGCCCGTCGTACCCTGGTATCTCAAGGTTGTCGAGCAGCGAGAACCCTTGTCGCAGGAGGTAGGAGCAGGCCGCAGAGCCGAGCCCATGACGCAACCAACCACAGCACCGCAGGCGCATGCGCAGTTCACGGTCCCGACCAAGCACCCGATGGTCATGGTCCTGGGATCGGGTGACTCGTTGCTGCGTGTGATCGAAAAGGCGTTCCCGTCGACCGATATCCATGTCCGGGGCAATGAAGTCAGCGCGACCGGGGACCCTGAGGAAGTCGCCCTGGTCCAGCGTCTGTTCGATGAGATGATGCTGGTGCTCCGCACCGGTCAACCGATGACGGAGGACGCGGTGGAGCGCTCCATCTCCATGCTGCGCGCAGCCGAGAACGGTGAGGGCGAGGCGGCGGAGACGCCCGCCGAGGTGCTCACTCAGAACATTCTCTCCAACCGCGGCCGCACCATCCGCCCCAAGACGCTCAACCAGAAGCGCTATGTCGACGCGATAGACAAGCACACCGTCGTCTTCGGCATCGGCCCCGCGGGTACCGGCAAGACCTATCTGGCCATGGCCAAGGCGGTCCAGGCCCTCCAGTCCAAGCAGGTCACCCGGATCATCCTGACCCGCCCTGCGGTCGAGGCGGGGGAGCGGCTCGGCTTCCTGCCCGGCACGCTCTACGAGAAGATCGACCCGTATCTGCGGCCTCTGTACGACGCGCTGCACGACATGCTCGACCCCGACTCCATCCCGCGCCTGATGGCCGCGGGCACGATCGAGGTCGCCCCGCTCGCGTACATGCGCGGCCGGACGCTCAACGACGCGTTCATCATCCTCGACGAGGCGCAGAACACGAACCCCGAGCAGATGAAGATGTTCCTCACCCGGCTCGGCTTCGACTCGAAGATCGTGATCACGGGTGACGTCACCCAGGTCGACCTCCCGGGCGGGACCAAGAGCGGTCTGCGCCAGGTGCGGGACATCCTGGACGGCGTCGACGACGTCCACTTCTCCCTGCTCACCAGTAAGGACGTGGTCCGGCACAAGCTGGTCGGCCGTATCGTCGACGCGTACGAGCAGTACGACAGCCGCAACGGCAAGTGACCGTCCCCGAAGAGACCCGAGAAAAGACGAACCACCCCATGGCGATCGACGTCAACAACGAATCCGGTACGGACATCGACGAGCGGGCGATCCTGGACGTCGCCCGTTACGCACTGGCCCGGATGCGTATCCACCCGCTCTCCGAGCTGTCGCTGATCGTCGTCGACGCCGACGCCATGGAGCAGCTCCACATCCAGTGGATGGACCTGCCGGGGCCGACCGATGTCATGTCCTTCCCGATGGACGAGCTGCGGCCGCCCGTCAAGGACGACGACGAGCCCCCGCAGGGCCTCCTCGGTGACATCGTGCTCTGCCCCGACGTGGCCAAGAAGCAGGGGGAGGAGGCGCCGACCGGGCACTCCATGGACGAGGAGCTCCAGCTGCTCACCGTCCACGGCGTCCTTCATCTCCTCGGCTACGACCACGAGGAGCCGGACGAGCGCGCCGAGATGTTCGGCCTCCAGGCGGCGATCATCGACGGCTGGCGGGCCGAGTACGGCCTGACCGGGCCCTCCCCGGCCCCCACCACCCGATGAACGGGCAGCTCCTCACGGCGGCCGTCCTGCTGGTGGTGGTCGCCTGGCTGGCGGCCTGCGCCGAGGCGGGCCTCGCCCGCACCACCCGGTTCCGCGCCGAGGAAGCGGTGCGGAACGGGCGGCGGGGCAGCGCCAAGCTGATGCTGGTCGCCGAGGACCCCACCCGCTACCTCAACGTGGCGCTGCTGGTGCGCGTCGCGTGCGAGGTGGCGGCGGGTGCGGTCGTCACGTACGGCTGTCTGCACGCGTTCCCGGAGACCTGGAAGGCGCTGACCGTCGCGATCGGCGTGATGGTCCTGGTGTCGTACGTGGCGGTCGGCGTCTCGCCGCGCACCATCGGTGCGCAGCATCCGCTCAACACCGCGACCGTCGCCGCCTACGTACTGCTCCCGCTGGCCCGGATCATGGGCCCCATCCCGCCGCTGCTGATCCTCCTCGGTAACGCGCTCACCCCCGGAAAGGGCTTCCGGAAGGGCCCGTTCGCCTCCGAGGCCGAGCTGCGCGCGCTGGTCGACCTCGCCGAGCAGGAGTCGCTGATCGAGGACGACGAGCGGCGCATGGTGCACTCCGTCTTCGAGCTGGGCGACACCCTGGTGCGCGAGGTGATGGTGCCGCGCACCGATCTGGTGGCCATCGAGCGCTTCAAGACGATCCGGCAGGCGCTCACCCTCGCGCTGCGTTCCGGCTTCTCCAGGATCCCGGTCACCGGGGAGAACGAGGACGACATCGTCGGGATCGTCTATCTGAAGGACCTGGTCCGCAAGACGCACATCAACCGGGAGTCCGAGTCCGAGCTGGTCTCCACCGCCATGCGGCCCGCCGCCTTCGTCCCCGACACCAAGAACGCGGGCGACCTGCTGCGCGAGATGCAGCAGCAGCGCAACCACGTGGCCGTGGTGATCGACGAGTACGGCGGCACCGCGGGCATCGTCACCATCGAGGACATCCTGGAGGAGATCGTCGGCGAGATCACCGACGAGTACGACCGCGAACTGCCGCCCGTCGAGGACCTCGGCGACGGCACCCACCGGGTCACAGCCCGGCTCGGCCTCGGCGACCTCGGCGAGCTGTACGGCACGGCCCTGGAGGACGAGGACGTCGAGACGGTCGGCGGGCTGCTCGCCAAGTCGCTGGGCCGGGTGCCGATCGCGGGCGCCACGGCCCAGGTCGACATCCCCGAGGGCGGCACCGATCCGGCCCTGAAGGCGCTGCGGCTGACCGCCGAATCTCCGGCGGGCCGCCGCAACCGCATCGTGACGGTGCTGGTGGAGCCGGTGCGGGAGACGGCTGCGGCCGAGTCGTAGGGCGTACGGGGCGCGGGGGCGCCCCGTATCACGCCCGCGCGGGGAGGCGCACGGACGCGCGGGGTCGCGCTGCGCCATACGGATGCATTCACCCTCTGCGGTCTGGCCCATCTGGCGTAGGCAGCGGCTTACTTGCAGATACCGACCGGTGGGCCGCCCATACCCCTGTCGGGGGACAGCCGACTTGTCGTTCCGACGTAGGCAGGTCGGCCGTATGGGCACCCCCACGCAGGGCGAACACGGTCTCCGCGGGCTTGCGCGCGGAGACCCGGGCGGTCCACCCCTCCCCATACCGCACCCCGGGAAGGGGCCGCTCCCATGGCTTCCTCGACCACCACGGTCACCTCCACCCCGAACCCCTCCGTCCCCGGTCAGGCCGTCACCTACACCGCGACCGTCGCCTCTGTTCCACCGGGCGCGTTCACCCCGACCGGCACGGTCGCCTTCACCCTGGACGCCGGTGCGCCGGTGACCGTCGCGGTCGACGCCGCCGGACAGGCCTCCTTCACCGACAGCTCCCTGTCCGTGGGCTCCCACACGGTGACGGCCACCTACAGCGGCGACGCCAACCTGGACCCGTCGACGGGCACCAGCATCCAGCAGGTCAACCAGGGGGCGACGACCACCACCCTGACGGCCTCGCCCAACCCCGCGGTCTGCGGCGAGGCGGTGACCCTGACGGCGACCGTGGCGGCCACCCCGCCCGCCTCGGGGGTCCCGACCGGCACGGTGACGTTCATCATCAGCGCCGACGGACCGGCCCTCACCGCGCCCCTCGACGCGACCGGCCAGGCGTCCGTCACGGTCGCCGATCTGGATGTGGGCACCCATCTGGCGGTGGCCTTCTACGGCGGGGACACCGAGTTCTCCGCGTCCAACTCGGCCCTGGTCCCGGTGACGGTGAACCAGGCGTCCTCGACCACCGCCTTCACCGCCACCCCCGACCCGTCGGTGTGCGGCGAGACGGTGACGCTGTGCGCGACGGTGACCGTGGAAGAGCCGGGGACCTGTACGCCCACCGGGACGGTGACCTTCACCGTCCCCGGAGGCCCGACCCTCACCGCCCCGCTCGACGCGACCGGCCAAGCCTGTGTGACGACCGACGAACTGCCCCTGGGCACCAACTCGGTGACCGCCACCTACTCCGGTGACACCGGTGTCGCGGGCTCCTCGAGCACCGGGACGGTCACCGTCGACCAGGCCACGTCCTCGACCGCCGTCACGGTGACGCCGGCCACGTCCGTATGCGGCGAACCGGTGACCCTCTGCGCGCAGGTGACGGTGGCTCCGCCCAGCGACTGCACCCCGATCGGCACGGTGACGTTCGTGGTCTCGGGCGGTCCGACGCTGACCGCGCCGGTGGATGCCACCGGCCAGGCGTGCGTGACCACCAGCGCCATCCCCGTCGGCACCCACACCGTGACCGCCACCTATGGGGGCGACTCCGGAATCGCGGGTTCCACGGGCACCGCGAGCGTGACGGTGAATCAGGCGGCCTCCACCACCACCGTCACCAGCCCCGCCCCCGGCGCCTGCGGCGAGTCCGTGACGCTCTGCGCCCAGGTGACGACCGTCCCGCCCGGCACCTGCCCCCCGACCGGCACGGTGACGTTCGTGGTCTCGGGCGGTCCGACGCTGACGGCCACGGTGGACGGCACGGGCATGGCGTGCGTGACCACCAGCGCCATCCCGGTCGGCACCCACACCGTGACCGCCACCTACTCCGGTGACACCGGAGTCGCGGGCTCCTCGGGCACCGGGACGGTCACCGTCAACCCGGGCACGTCCACGCTGACGGTCTCGGCCACACCGAGCCCGTCCGTCTGCGGCGAGGCGGTGACCATCTGCGCCCAGGTGACGGTGGCTCCGCCCAGCACCTGCGTCCCGACCGGCACCGTCACGTTCGTGATCACCGGCGGTCCGACGCTCACGGCGACGCTCGACGCCACCGGCCAGGCGTGCGTGACCACCACGGCGGTCCCGGTCGGCACCCACACGATCACCGCCACCTACGCGGGCGACTCCGGCGTCGGGGGCTCGACGGGCACGACCTCGGTGACGTTGAACCCGGCGTCGTCCACCACCACGGTCTCGGTCACGCCCTCCCCGACGGTCTGCGGCGAGTCCGTCCTGCTGTGTGCCCAGGTGACCACCGTGCTACCCGGCACCTGCACCCCGACCGGCACGGTGACCTTCGTGGTCTCCGGCGGCCCGACCCTCACGGCCACGGTCAACGCCAGCGGCCAGGCGTGCGTCTCCACCACCGCCATCCCGGTCGGCAGCCACACCGTGACGGCGACCTACGGCGGAGGCGGCGGCGTCGCGCCCTCGACGGGCACCGGGACGGCCAACGTCAACCAGGCCAGCTCCACGACTGCGCTGACGATCACGCCCAACCCGTCCGTGTGCAGCCAGTCGGTGACGCTCTGCGCCCAGGTGACGACCACGGCGCCGGGCACCTGCACCCCGACCGGCACCGTCACCTTCGTGATCAGCGGCGGTCCCACCCTGACCGGCACGCTCAACGCCGGCGGCCAGGCGTGCGTCACCACCAGCGCGCTGGGCGTGGGAGCACACACGGTCACGGCCACCTACGGGGGCAGCACGGGCGTCGTGGGCTCGTCGGCCACCGGTACGGCCACGGTGAACACGGCCAGTACCACCACCACGATCACCTCCACCCCCAACCCCTCCGCCCCCGGCCAGACGGTGACCTTCACCGCCACCGTGGCCCCGGTGGCGCCCGCGACCGGCACCCCGACCGGCACCGTGACGTTCGTGATCAGCGGCGGTCCGACCCTCGTCGGAACGCTCAACGCGGCCGGACAGACGACCGTGAGCACCAACGCGCTCACCACCGGCTCCCACACGGTCACCGCCACCTACAGCGGTGACAGCTGCTTCAACTCGTCGACCGCGACGCTCACCCAGACCGTGGCGGGCTCGACGACCACCACCCTGACCGCCACCCCGGCCGTCATCCGGCTGCGGATGAACGGCCAGCTCGTCATCCCCACCCTGAGCGCCACGCTCAAGAACCAGGCCAACAACCCCGTCCCCGGCCAGACGATCGTCTTCACGGCCAACACCGTGCTGGGCCCGATCGCCCTGGGCAGCGCGGTCACCAACGCCTCCGGCGTTGCGACGCTGACCAATGTCACCGTCCCGCCCTCGGTCCTGACCGCCAGTACGTACACCGCCACCTTCGCGGGTGGTCCGGGCCTCAGCCCGGCCACGGCGTCGGCCTCGCTGACGTTCCAGCCGCTGCCGCTGCTCCCGTAGCGGATTCCGTACCGCCCGCGCCGGGCCGTCGCCACTGCGGCCCGGCGCGGGTCCATGCGTACAACCGGTGTCACACCCGGTCAGTGGCCCGTCCTATGCTCATCCGTATGAGCGATGCAGCGCAGCTGGACCCCGAAGACCGCAAGATCATCACGCTGGCCCGCTCCGCGCGCGCCCGCAACGGCGTCGCGGAGGGCGCCGCGGTGCGTGACGAGACGGGCCGTACGTACGTCGCGGGCACCGTCGCCCTCGACTCGCTCCAGCTCAGCGCGGTGCGCACCGCCGTCGCGATGGCGGTCGCCAGCGGGGCGAAGTCGCTGGAGGCCGCGGCCCTGGTGACCGACGCGGAGACCGCCACCGACGAGGACCGCGCGGCCGTACGGGACCTGGGCGGGGCCGGGACCCCGATCCTGCTCGCGGGCACCGACGGCACCCTGCGCGCCTCGCTGTCCGTGTGAGCCACCGGCCGGGAAACGAAGCTGTGGACGGCTGGTCGGAGGTGTCCGGGGCATCGGGGAGAATGGTGGCCATGACTGCCGGTACCTCCCCGTCCCCGACCGAGCAGCGGGAGACCCCGCACCGCTCGGGTTTCGCCTGCTTCGTCGGCCGCCCCAACGCGGGCAAGTCGACCCTGACCAACGCGCTGGTGGGGACGAAGGTCGCGATCACCTCCAACCGCCCGCAGACCACCCGGCACACCGTGCGCGGCATCGTGCACCGTCCCGACGCCCAGCTGGTGCTCGTGGACACCCCCGGTCTGCACAAGCCGCGCACCCTGCTCGGCGAGCGGCTGAACGACGTCGTACGGACCACCTGGGCCGAGGTCGACGTCATCGGCTTCTGTCTGCCCGCCGACCAGAAGCTCGGCCCCGGCGACCGCTTCATCGCCGCCGAGCTGGCCGGGATCAAGAAGACGCCCAAGGTCGCCATCGTCACCAAGACCGACCTGGTCGAGTCCGAGCAACTGGCCCAGCAGCTCCTGGCCATCGACCGGCTCGGCAAGGACCTGGGCATCGAGTGGGCCGAGATCGTCCCGGTCTCGGCCGTCGGCGACCAGCAGGTGGGCCTGCTGGCCGATCTGCTCGTCCCGCTGCTCCCCGAGGGCCCGACCCTCTACCCCGAGGGCGACCTGACCGACGAGCCGGAGCAGGTGATGGTCGCCGAGCTGATCCGCGAGGCGGCGCTGGAGGGCGTACGGGACGAGCTGCCCCACTCCATCGCGGTGGTGGTGGAGGAGATGCTGCCGCGCGAGGACCGCCCGGCGGACAAGCCGCTGCTGGACATCCACGCCAACCTGTTCATCGAGCGCCCCAGCCAGAAGGGCATCATCATCGGCCCGAAGGGCCGCCGCCTGAAGGACGTCGGCTCCAAGTCCCGCAAGCACATTGAAGCCCTGCTCGGGACTCCGGTGTTCCTCGACCTTCACGTCAAGGTCGCCAAGGACTGGCAGCGCGATCCGAAGCAGCTGCGCAGGCTCGGTTTCTGAGCGCGGTCGCGCCCGTTACGTGCCCTCCTTCAGGACCGTCCGCACCAGCTCCCGCTGGGCGTCGCTGAGGTGCGGGTCCGCGGCGTGGACCGTGCGGCCGTCCACCGTGATCTCGTAGTGGAAGCCGTCCGGGACGCCGCGCATGGCCGCCGGGGCGCCGGACTCGACGGCCTGGTGGGCCAGGGCGGCCAGATGGGTGGCGTCGGGCCGACCGGCGGTGTCCAGATCGGCCCGGCGCTCGATTCCGGCGAATCCGCCGGAGCGGGTCACGGAGATACGCATAGGTCCATCAGTACCCGAGGGCGAGGCTCAGCGCGCGTCCAGGTCCGTGATCCCGACGCCCTCCCAGGCCCCCCGCACCGCGTCCCGCTCCTCGCCCTCGCCGAAGCGAGCCTGCGCGGCGGCCACCGTGAGCCGGGCGAAGTCGTCGAACTGCGCGTCCGGGGACAGCTCGCCGCCGGTCAGCACGTCGTACCAGACCCGCCCGGCCTTCTCCCACGCGTTGCCGCCGAGCGCCGTGGCGGCCAGGTAGAACGCGTGGTTGGGGATGCCGGAGTTGATGTGGACGCCGCCGTTGTCGCGCGAGGTGCGCACGTAGTCGTCCATCGTGCCCGGCTGCGGGTCCTTGCCGAGGACGTCGTCGTCGTACGCCGTGCCGGGGGCCTTCAGCGAGCGCAGGGCCACCCCGGTGACCCGCTCCGCCAGCAGCCCGGCCCCGATCAGCCAGTCGGCCTCGTCGGCGCTCTGGCCCAGCGCGTGCTGCTTGACGAGCGAGCCGAAGACGTCGGACATCGACTCGTTGAGCGCCCCGGACTGGCCGAAGTACTCCAGGTTGGCGGTGTACTGGGTGACGCCGTGGGTCAGTTCGTGGGCCATGACGTCGATGGGGATGGTGAAGTCGAGGAAGATCTCCCCGTCCCCGTCGCCGAAGACCATCTGCTCGCCGTTCCAGAAGGCGTTGTTGTAGTCCTGGCTGTAGTGGACGCTCGCGTCCAGCGACAGGCCCGCGTCGTCGATCGAGTGGCGGCCGTACACCTTGAGGAACAGCTCGAAGGTCGCGCCCAGACCGTTGTAGGCCCGGGTCACCGATTCGTCCGAGGTCGCCGTGTCGCCCTCACCGCGCACCTTCTTGCCCGGCAGTGAGTCCTGGTGCTGGGAGTCGTAGATCGTCCGCTTGGGCCGGTCGGAGGGCGCGCCCTCCAGGGTGGGGGCGGCGATCCCGCGGACGGTGGTGATCCGGCGGCGCGTGCGCTCCAGGGCGTCCCGCTCCAGAGTGCGGCGGGCGGGATCGGCGAGGGCGGAGTCCTCGTGCTGGGAGACCTTGTCGAGGACATGCGGCGGCACGATCGTGCAGAAGACACGGCGGCTGCGGGAGTTCGCGTTGACATCCATCCAGGCAATGTCGCACCGCGTCTATCGCTTGTCACGCCTTGCGGTCATGATTGATGAAATCGAGTGGTTGATGGTCATTCCTCCTTGCGGGATGCCCGTGGTCCGCATAGTGATACGGGGCCACGCGCCGCGCGCGTCTCGGTTACGCTGCTGGGCATCATGCGTTTCGGGCTGCTTCTTCTTAGCTGCCGCGGCGAGGGCCTGTAGTCGTAGGCCGACCCCCTCCCCGCGGAGTTCGGTGTTGCGGTGATCACGCCCCGTCGGCCGCCCCATGGACTTTCGTCCCAGCGGACACCACGAGCGGATCCCAGAGGAGCCCACGCATCATGAGCACGTCCGACAATCCCGGTCAGCGCGCCGTAGGCCGCCCCACCCCCATCACCGCCGCGACCGTCACCCAGAAGCCTTCGGGCATGCCGATCCACAAGTACGGCCCGTACGAGGCCGTCGACATCCCCGACCGCACCTGGCCGAACAACCGGATCACCGCCGCGCCGCGCTGGCTGTCCACCGACCTGCGGGACGGCAACCAGGCGCTGATCGACCCGATGTCCCCGGTGCGCAAGCGCGAGATGTTCGACCTGCTGGTCCGCATGGGCTACAAGGAGATCGAGGTCGGCTTCCCCTCCTCCGGCTCGACCGACTTCGACTTCGTACGGTCGATCATCGAAGAGGACGCGATCCCCGAGGACGTGACGATCTCCGTCCTGACCCAGGCCCGCGAAGAGCTGATCGAGCGCACCGTCGAGTCGCTGCGCGGCGCCCACCGGGCCACCGTGCACCTGTACAACGCCACAGCGCCCACCTTCCGCCGGGTCGTCTTCCGCGGCACCCGTGAGCAGGTCAAGCAGATCGCGGTGGACGGCACCCGGCTGGTGGTCGAGTACGCCGACAAGATCCTGGGCGACGACACGGTCTTCGGCTACCAGTACAGCCCCGAGATCTTCACCGACACCGAGCTGGACTTCGCACTGGAGGTCTGCGAGGGCGTCATGGACGTCTGGCAGCCCGAGGCCGGCCGCGAGATCATCCTCAACCTGCCCGCGACCGTCGAGCGCTCCACGCCCTCCACCCACGCGGACCGGTTCGAGTGGATGTCGCGGAACCTGTCCCGCCGCGAGCACATCTGCCTGTCCGTCCACCCGCACAACGACCGCGGTACGGCCGTCGCCGCCGCCGAGCTGGCGATCATGGCCGGGGCGGACCGCATCGAGGGCTGCCTGTTCGGGCAGGGCGAGCGCACCGGCAACGTCGACCTGGTGACCCTGGGCATGAACCTGTTCTCCCAGGGCGTCGACCCGCAGATCGACTTCTCGCAGATCGACGAGATCCGCCGCACCGCCGAGTACTGCAACCAGATGCAGATCCACCCGCGCCACCCCTACGCGGGCGACCTGGTCTACACCGCCTTCTCCGGCTCCCACCAGGACGCCATCAAGAAGGGGTTCGAGGCGATGGAGGCGGGTGCGGCCGAGCAGGGCAAGACGGTCGACGACATCGAGTGGGCCGTCCCGTACCTGCCCATCGACCCCAAGGACGTCGGCCGCTCCTACGAGGCCGTCATCCGGGTCAACTCGCAGTCCGGCAAGGGCGGTATCGCCTATGTCCTGCGGAACGACCACAACCTGGATCTGCCGCGCCGCATGCAGATCGAGTTCTCCAAGACGATTCAGGCCAAGACCGACGCCGACGGCGGCGAGGTCACTCCGGCCCAGATCTGGGCGACCTTCCAGGACGAGTACCTGCCGACGGACGACAACCAGTGGGGCCGGATCGCGCTGCGCACCGCCCAGACGTCCTCCACCAGCGAGGGCACCGACGCGCTCACCGTCGAGGCCGTCGTGGACGGCACCGAGACCGTCCTGACCGGCACCGGCAACGGCCCGCTGGCTGCCTTCTTCGACGCCCTGGGCGCCATCGGCATCGACGTACGGCTGCTGGACTACTCCGAGCACACCCTGAGCGAGGGCGCGGCCGCCCAGGCCGCCGCGTACATCGAATGCGCGATCGACGGGAAGGTGCTGTGGGGCGTCGGCGTCGACGCCAACATCGTGCGCGCCTCCCTCAAGGCCGTCGTCTCGGCGGTCAACCGCGCACGGCGGTAAATGCCTGCTGAGCTTGTCACCCACAAGGGGCCCCGTTCACCGTATGAGGTGGGCGGGGCCTCGGGTTTGGCCTGTTGTCTCCGTTCGGGGTACTGACGGCGCATCATGGATGTGGCTAGCATCACGTCAACGCGGCAACGTGGCCGAAGCGTTATGGAGGTGTGACGTGGTGCACGCGCGAGCCCGCCGTGACCGGGACCTGTGTGTGGTAGGCGTCCGCACTCTATGGCGGACGGTCGGCGATGGTGAGTTCTTCTGCCCCGATTGCGGAGGCGACCGCAACTACCGCCGCCGCACCGGCCGCCGCCGCATCGTGGTGCTCGGCCTGCCGCTGCTGCCCCGCGGACCGGTCGCACCCGTCGTCGAATGCGCCGCCTGCGCGGCCCGGTTCGGCACCGAGGTCCTGGACCACCCCACCACCACCCGGTTCTCCGCGATGCTGCGCGACGCCGTGCACACCGTCGCCCTCGCGGTCCTCGCCGCGGGCGGCACCGAGGCCACGGCGGTGCGTCAGGTGGCGGTCGGCGCCGTGCGCGCCGCCGGATTCGCCGACTGCGACGAGGACCAGCTCCTCGCCCTCATCGAAGCCCTCGCCGCCGACACCGGCCGCCTCCCCGGCGCCGCCACCGGCGAGCGCGACGGCCTCGACCCCTGCGGTACGGCGCTGGCCATCGAACTGCACGAGGCCCTGGAACCCCTGGCACCCCACCTCGCCCCCACCGGCCGCGAAGCGATCCTCCTCCAGGGCGCCCGTATCGCCGTCGCGGACGGCCCCTACCGCCCCGCCGAGCGCGCGGTGCTCGAAACGGTCGGCCGCGCCCTCATGATCTGTCCCGACGACACGGCCCGCCTCCTGGCCGCGACGCGCGCCGCGTTCTGACGTGATGCCCGGTTCCGTACTCCCCGGGGAGTAAGCGGCCCGGAGGCGCCACTACCGCAGTAGTGCCCATCTCCCTCGCCGGCGCGACGTTTCGGGTGCGCGGTGCCGGAAGCCTTGGGGCATGCAGACCACATCGCTACGGATACAAAGCGATCCCCGGCAGCCGGACCCGCCCAACGCGTCCGGCAGAAGGCTGCCTTGGGCGGCCATCGCCGCCTGGATCCTGGTGCTCCTGGTCGCCGTGCCCTTCGCGGGCAAGCTGAACGACGTCAAGCGCGACACCGCCGTCGACTATCTCCCGGCGGGCGCCGACTCCACCCAGGTCGCCCGGCTCCAGGAGAAGCTGCCCGGCGGTGACACGACCGACCTCGTCCTCGTCTACCACCGCGACGGCGGGCTGACCGCCGCCGACCGCCGGGCGGCCGACGGGCGGGTCGCGGAGGTGGCGGGCCGTCATGAGCTGGTCGGCGGCGGGGCGGCGCGGGCCGTGCCCTCCAAGGACGGCACCACCGTGATGTACCCGATGGCGCTCACCGGGCTGAAGGACGAGAAGGTGCGCGCCGAGGCCGTCAAGGACGTCCGTGCCGAGCTGTCGGCCCACCCCGCGGGGCTGTCCGTCCAGGTCGCCGGGCCCGGTGCGCTGGCGGCCGACTCGCAGGAGGTCTTCGCCTCCACCGACGGGACGCTGATGTTCGCGACGGCCGGGATGGTCGCCGTGCTGCTGATCCTGACCTATCGCAGCCCGTTCCTGTGGCTGGTCCCGCTGGTGGTGGTCGGGGTGGCGGCGATGGCGGCCATGGCCATCGTCTACGCCCTGGTCCAGGGCTTCGATCTCGTCGTCACCAGCATGAGTTCGTCGATCATGACAGTGCTGATCTTCGGCGCCGGTACCGACTACGCCCTGCTGATCGTCTCCCGCTACCGCGAGGAACTGCGCCGCCACCGGGCTCCGTACGACGCGATGCGCCGGGCTCTGCGCGGTTGCGGTCCCGCCGTCCTGGCCTCCAGCGGTACCGTCGCCGCCGGGCTGCTGTGTCTGCTCGCCGCCGACCTCAACAGCAGCCGTGGCCTCGGGCCGGTCGGCGCGGTCGGTGTCGTCTGCGCGCTCGCCGCGATGATGACGCTGCTGCCCGCGGTGCTGGTGCTGCTCGGGCGCCGGGTGTTCTGGCCGCTGATCCCCGCGTACGGCAGTGAACCGCGGGCCCGCCGCAGCGTGTTCGCCGCGATGGGCGGCGCGGCCGCACGGCGGCCCGGCCTCGTGCTGCTCGGCGGGACGGCCCTGCTGGGGGCCCTCGCGCTCGGCGCGCTGAACATGCCCGGTGACCTCAAGCAGCAGGACACCTTCACCGACAAGCCCGAGTCCGTGACCGCCGCCCGGACGCTCACCCGTGCCTACCCCGGGGCCGGCACCCAGCCCATCAGCGTCCTCACGCGCTCCCCGCACGCCGCCGAGGTGCTGGAGCGGGCCCGTGGCACGGACGGCGTCGAACGGGCGGTACGAGGCCGCAGCGGCGGCGGCTGGGCCGAGATCGACGTGTTCGCCGCGGACGCCCCGCAGTCGGCGGGCGAACTGGCCACGATCCACTCCCTGCGCTCCGGGCTGGAACGGATCGACGGCGCGGACGCCCTGGTCGGCGGTCCCAGCGCTCAGCAGCTCGATCTCAAGGACACCAACGCCCACGACCGGAAGATCGTCATCCCGTTCGTCCTCGTCGCCGTCCTGCTGATCCTCGCCGCCCTGCTGCGCAGCCTGATCGCACCGCTGGTCCTGGTCGCCGCCGTGATCGCGGTGTGGGGTGCGGCGATGGGTCTCGGCGGGCTCGTCTTCGAGCCGGTCTTCGGCTTCGCCGGCGTCGATCCCGGGCTGCCGCTGCTGTCCTTCGTCTTCCTGGTCGCCCTCGGTGTCGACTACGGCATCTTCCTGATGCACCGCATGCGTGAGGAGTCGCTGCGCGGCGCACCGGTCGCGGAAGCGGCGCTCACCGCTCTGCGCACCACCGGCGGTGTGATCGCCGCGGCGGGCCTGGTGCTGGCGGCGACCTTCGCGGTCCTCGCGTCGCTGCCGATGGTGATGCTGGTCGAACTGGGCTTCGTGGTCGCGGTCGGTGTCCTGCTCGACACCTTCCTCGTCCGGACGTATCTGGTGACGTCGGCGAGTCTGCTGCTGAAGCGGCGGGTCTGGTGGCCCGGCCCCCTCTCCCGCCCCGCGGCGGCGGACGCGGATGCCCCGGCCCGAACCGGTCACCCTCGCCCCCGCCGGGAAGCCCTGACCCGTACCGCGGGGAGGCGGGTGCCCGGGCCGGCCGCGCAGGGGACGGCCGGCCCGGGGCCCGCCCCGGTGAGCCCGTACGCGCCTATGGTCGGCCCGGGGCCGATCCCCGAGGATGGAGCCGTGTCCGCACACCCCGTGACCCAGAGTGTGACCCAGCGCGTGTCCCGGAGCGTGACGCGGGGGCTGGGCCGGTTCGCGCACGCCCTGCACAGCGGCCCCCGCCCCGCCGAGACCCGGGCCGCGTCCCGTGCCCGGCGGCGCACCGACGCCGTGCTCGCCGGCGCGGTGCTCGTCCTTCCAGTGCGCTGTGGCCCTGCTCAACCCCGACGGCAACGGCCACCGTCCCGACGCCCTCGGCTGGGCGCTGCTCTTCGGCAGCGCCGCCGTGCTCATCGGGCGGCGGCACAGCCCGATGGTGGTCACGGCGGCCGTCGTGTTCATCGTCGGTCCGTACCACGCCATGGGCAATGTGCATCTCGCCGTCGTCCCGGCCGGGCTCATCGCCGTCTACACGCTCGCCGTCATCGGTCCGCCGCTGCGGTCCTTCCTCACCGTCTCCCTGGTGATCACGTTCATGGTGGTGGTCATGTCCCTGGGCGGCAAACCGCACGGGGCCGCCGACATGCTGCGCAGCTCCGGCTGGGTGCTGTCGGTCGTGGTGTTCGGCGAGGCGGTGCGTATGCACCGCAAGTACATCGGCGCGATCCTGGAGCGGGCCGAGCGCGCCGAGCGCAGCCGCGAGGAGGAGGCCGCGCGCCGGGTCGCCGAGGAGCGGCTGCGGATCGCGCGCGATCTGCACGATCTGCTGGCGCACAGCATCACCCTCATCGGCGTCCAGACCTCGGTCGCGGCGCACGTCCTGATCGCCGACCCCGACCGCCTCGACCGTGCGGCCATGGCCAAGGCGCTCGACGGGATCTCCGGTACCTGCCGCGACGCCCGCGCCGAACTCCGCGCCACCCTCCAGGTGCTGCGGGCGGGCGAGGGCGACGGCGACCGCGACGACGGGGACGGTACGGGGCCGCTGCCGGGCCTGGCCGGACTCGCCGACCTGGCCGCGGCGGCGGAGGCGGCGGGCGTACGGGTGGAACTCACCGTCGACGTGGACGCGTCGGAGCCGTCCCCGGCCGTCGGCGCCGCCGCGTACCGCATCGTGCAGGAGGCGCTGACGAACGCCGTGCGGCACGCGCCCGGTACCCGCGTACGGATCAGTGTGACGCGGGACGAGCGGGGGCTGTGCGTCGCCGCCGAGGACGATGGCCCACCGGACGGGACCGCCCGTCCCGCCGAACCGGGCCGCCCCCGGGGCTACGGCCTCGTCGGCATGCGCGAGCGCGCCCGCAGCGTGGCGGGCACCCTGACCGCGGGCCCGCGGTCAGGGTGCCCCGGCTTCGCCGTCACCGCCGCGCTACCGTACGGCCGGGGCGCGGCGGCCCCCTCACGCCCCACGGAGGCCACCGCATGACCACCCCGCAGGACTCGACCCCCGGGGCCACGACCCCGATCCGCGTTCTGCTCGCCGACGACCAGACCCTGGTCCGCTCCGCCTTCGCCATGCTCGTCGCGTCCGCCCGTGACATGGAGGTGGTCGGCGAGGCGGGCACCGGCCGGCAGGCCGTCGAACTGGCCCGCACCGCCCGGGCCGATCTCGTGGTCATGGACATCCGGATGCCCGACCTCGACGGCATCGAGGCCACGCGCCGCATCGCCGCGGACGAGGACCTCGCCGGGGTCAAGATCCTGATCCTGACCACGTACGACACCGATGAGCACATCGTCGAGGCGCTGCGCGCGGGCGCGTCCGGCTTCCTGGTGAAGGACACCCGGCCGACCGAACTGCTCGACGCGATACGAACGGTGGCGGCGGGGGAGTCGCTGCTCTCACCCGGCCCGACCGCCCGTCTCATCGCCCGCGTCCTCCGCCTCCCGGCCACCCCGCCCCCCGGCACCCCGTCCCCGGCGGCCCTGTCCGCCCTCTCCGAACGCGAACGCCAGGTGCTCGCCCTCGTCGCCCGCGGTCTCAACAACACCGAGGCCGCCCAGGCCCTGGGCCTCTCACCCCTCACCACGAAGACCCACGTCAGCCGCATCATGGGCAAACTCGGCGCCCGCGACCGCGCCCAACTGGTCATCACCGCCTACGAATCGGGCCTGATCACCCCCTCCGGCCCGTGACCAGCCGCCCCAGGCGAACGGCGCGAGCCGCTCGTCCAGGGGCGCCCGGGTCATGCGGTTGGCGAACGTGGACAGGGTGTACGCGCCCACGCCCAGCACGACTTCCAGCGCGTTGCGCCGGGTGAACCCCCGCTCCAGAAAGGCGTCGAACATCTCGTCCCGTACGGCCCCGGCGTCGTCCATCACGGCGAGCGTGAACGTCCTCACGGTGTCCAGCCGTTCATCGGGCAGCGTGCGCTGTTCCCTCAGCGCGGCGATGAGTTCGCCGTCGGCGTCCAGCGCGGTGAGCTTTCCGGTGTGCATGGCGACGCACACATGGCAGGCGTTGCGCGTGGCGATGGTCATGATGACCACCTCACGGGCCAGTGGATCCAGCGTGGACGCCTCGAACAGCCCGCTGAGCCTCAGGAATCCGTCCAGCACCTCCGGCGCCTCGGCCAGCCGCCCGACGGGCGCCGGCAGGTAGCCGAGCCGCTGGGTGACGGCCTCCATGGATCTGCGTGCCCCCGGTGGCGCGGAGTCCGGCGTGTGGTCGGTGAACAGGTCGACGGGCATGGTGGATCCCCCCAGGTCTACTATCGACAACGTGGTTGTCGAAAAAGTAAACCAGGTTGTCGACCTGGGCAAGAGGTGTCGCCGCCATGGCTGACGAAACCTCCGGCTTCGAACTCCCCCTGCTGCTCTTCGCGGGCTTTCGCACCCTCATCGACCAGCTCCACGCCGAGCTGGCCCGTCAGGGCCATCCGGATGTGCGCCCGGCGTACGGCTTCGCCCTTCAGGCCATCGGGCGCGGCGGTGCCACCGCCAGCGAGCTCGGCCGCCTCCTCGGCGTCTCCAAACAGGCCGCGGGCAAGACCGTCGACCGCCTGGTGGCCCTGGGGTACGCCGAGCGGGCCGACGACCCCGCCGATGCCCGCCGTAAGGTCATCCGGCTCACCCCGCACGGCGTCGACGCCCTGGCCCGTTCGGCGGCCATCTTCGAGCAGCTGCGCGCCCAGTGGGCCACCGCCCTCGGTCCGGCCCGGCGAGCGGGCCCTCGAGGCGGATCTGAAAAAACATGGCTCCCCTCTCCGGGGCCCGGCTCGATGTGGCGGGCTGGTTCGGCGGCTGAGGGGACGTCAGCCCGTGTCCCGGGCGCCCCAGTCCTCGCGGTACGCCGTCCAGTCCGCGTCCGTGGCGGCGAAGTCCACGTACAGCGCGACCCCGAACCGCTTTCGCCGGCGGTCCTCGCGGCCGAGGCCGAGGCGGGTGCCTCGGACGGCGGCGGTGACGGTTTCGGCCCAGGCGTGGCGGCCCCAGTTGTTGGTGTGGTAGCCGGGCAGGCCCATGAGGAGGTCCGTGCCCGGCGGGGTGGCCTCGAGGGCGAGTTCGGTCTGCTGGGCCACGTAGCCGCCGTACAGGCTCTCCAGCGGCATCGACGTGTCGTACGACATGACCGCGATCTGGTCGACCCGCCGCGCCACCTGTCCGAAGAACGCCTGCGACCACCATTTGGGGTGGTTGAAGAGGAAGCCCGCCACCGAGTGCAGCGCGGGCAGCGGGTCGATCTGGTGGGCGGCGACCGAGAGCGGGGCGCGGCGGGCGCGGGTGAGGGCGTGCAGGCCGTCGAGGAGGGTGAGGTAGTCGCGGTCGCCGGAGTGCAGCGGCTCCAGGTCGAAGTGGACGCCGTCGAAGCCCGCGTCGAGCACCTGGCGGGCGGAGCGCACCACTTGGGCCCGGCTGCGCGGGTCGGTGAGCCGCAGCCCGGTCGGGCCCTCGGTGGCCAGGACGTCGCCGAGCCACGCCTGGACCCGTACGCCGGGCAGCTCGCGGTGGACGGCCTTCAGCAGCCACCCGGCGCGCGGGTAGCGCTTCGCGGACAGGGTGCCGTCGTGGTCCAGCGGGCCCGTGTGGACGTACAGGTCGCGGATGCCGGTGCCGCGTATCCGCCGGGCCAGGGCGGCGAGTTCGGCGTCGCCCTTGCGACCGTCCACCCAGGCGTGGCCGAGCCACACGGCGTCCCGGCCCCGGGTGCGGGTGCCGGGCTCCGGATCGCCCGCGTAGTTCAGCCGCAGCGTGATCCCGGCGGCGAGCAGGGAGAGCACCAGGCACCCCACGAGGGTCGCCACCACGCGCTTGGGCCACTTCAGCCGGGGATGCGACCAGCAGCGGGCGACGGCGGAGCGGACCCGGCGGAGCCGGGTGCGGGCGGCGGCCAGGGCCTGGGATATCGGGGATTCGGTCACGTACGGGAGAGTAGCGAGCGCCGTACGGACGCCTTCGGCCGTACGGCGCGGCTACCGCACCGAACCTGCCCCTCCGGGCCTACGACTTGTCGGTCGGGATCTCCTTGACCTCGGCCGTGGGCGCGTTCTTCTTGACCGACTCCACGCCTTTCTGGGCCGCGGACTTGGAGTCGTACGACTCGCCGACCGCGATGATCTCGCCGTTGCCCGCTTTCAGGCGGAAGCGGTGCTTGCCGCGCTTGTCCTCATAGATCTCGAACTTGCCCGCCATGTGATGCCACCTCCACGGGTCGTCGCAGCCCCTCGAACCACCGTAAATCGGGCCCCGCGGCCTCGCATCAGGGACGCTCAGGGGCGGGTGCTGGCGCGCCGAACATCTCCCGGCACGGCTCCAGCCCCCGCACCTCGACGGGGACGGTGCGCCGCTCCTCCCAGGCCGCGCGGTCCAGCCGCAGTCGCTGGAGCGTCCGCGTCTCGCCCCGTACGGCGACCGTCTTCAGGCCGTCGGGGCGGTAGCCGAGGCGGCGTGAGACGCCGAGCGAGCGCCCGTTCTCCATGAACGCGGCCGACGTCAGGCTGAGCGCCCCGACCCCGGCGAACGCCAGATGCGCCACGGCCGCGCGCATCTCCGTGCCGAAGCCCTGCCCCTGGTGGGCGATGCCCAGCCAGGAGCCGGTCTGTGCCTCGCGTGTCACGGCGAAGTCGGTGGCGCACAGGTCCTGCCGTCCGATCACCGTGCCCTCGTGCAGTACGGCGAGGCTCAGCACCCAGTCTTCGGGCCGCCACTCGGCGATCGTGCGCAGGACGTGCTGGAACGTCGCGCGGCCGCGTTCCTCCGGGGCGACGTCGGTCCACGGCACGCTGAACGGCATCTCCGCCGGGTCGTGCACCCTGCCCGCGGCGACCGCGGCCAGCTCGTCGGTCCGGGCGGTGTCGGGAAGGCGCAGCTCAAGGCGTGGGGTGTGGAGGCGGAGCCCGTAGAGGGGCCAGTGATGGGGGTCCATGGCGAGAGGTTGCCGGAGCCGCGGAGTCCGCGTCGAACCAATTACCGCCGCAGGTTGTCAATAAAGGTTGACGCCCGGGCGCTCGTCAACTTACATTGACAGCATGACCGAAGCAACGGATCTCGCCGAGCGCGCCGGCGACCGGGACCCCCGGGTCGGACTGCGCGCCGTCGCCGCGCTGCGCCGGCTGCTGGAGCAGCTGGAGGCCGTACAGGTGCGCAGCGCCCGCGCCAAGGGCTGGTCGTGGCAGGAGATCGCGGCCGAGCTGGGCGTCAGCCGTCAGGCCGTTCACAAGAAGCACGGGAGGCGTTGATGTTCGAGAGGTTCACCACCAGTGCCCGCGAGGTCGTCCGCGGGGCCGTCCGGCAGGCGGACGAGACGGGCGGCGCCACGGTCGGCGAGCCCGAGCTGCTGCTCGCGCTCCTGGACCGTACGAACACCCCCGCCGCCCACGTCCTGACCACCCTGGGCGCCACCGCGCGGCGCGCCTCGATCGAACGTGCCCTGGCCGACGTCCGCCGCCGCGGCGGCATCTCGCCCGCGGACGCGGAGGCGCTGGCGGGGCTCGGCATCGACGTGGACGCGGTCGTCTCCCGCGTGGAGGAGGAGCACGGCGTCGGCGCCCTGGCCGCCACCCCGCGCCGCCGCCGCTCCCGCGGCCGCTTCGACCCCGAGGCCAAGTCGGTCCTCGAACGGTCGCTGCGGATCGCGCTCGGCCGCGGCGACAGGCACATCGGCGACGAACACCTCCTGCTCGCGCTCCTCGCCCGCCCCGGTGTCGCGGCGAACGTCCTCGCCGACCACGACGTGACGTACGTCCAGGCCGAACGGGCCCTCGCCACCCGCGCGCGCTCCGCGTAACGGCCCCGCCGGGGCTCCGTACCGCACAAATAGGTTGCCGCGGGCACGATCCGCCGCGCATCCTGTGCCGATGCTGATCCGACGAGAAACCCGCTCCGACCTCGCCGGCGTACGCGACGTCACGGCGGCAGCGTTCGGCAAGTCGGAGGCCGCGGTCCCGGTCGAGGTCACCCTCCTCGATGAACTCCGCACCTGCGACGCCTGGTTACCGGCCCTGTCGTTCGTCGCGGCCGACGACCGCGGCGACGTGATCGGCCATGTGGTGTGCACCCGCGGCCACGTCGGCCCCGACCTCGCCCTCGGGCTCGGCCCCCTCAGCGTCCACCCCACCCACCAGCGGCGGGACTTGGGCCTGGCGACTGATGGCACAGGATCCTGGGCGCAGCGGAACGCGTTCGCCGAGTCCCTAGTCGCGCTCCTCGGCAGCCCCGCCTACTACGGCCGCTTCGGCTTCCGCCCGGCGGCCGCGTACGGCATCACGGCCCCCGACCCGGCCTGGGGCGACTACTTCCAGGCCCGCCCCCTGACCGCGTATCAACCCACCCTCAAGGGCCCCTTCGCCTACGCCGAGCCGTTCGACCGCGTCTGAGGCCGCGGCCCGACCGCGGCGAGGGGGCTGCCCCCACCCCCGGGCGGTGGCTCGCCGGATGGGCCGCGGCTCCGCGTGCGGCGATCGTGGCGTCATGACACACCACGAAGGAAGAACGGCTCACGCGGAGCGCGCTCTCGCACGTCGCACGCTGCTGCTGACCGGCGGGGCGGCAACCGGTGCGGGGCTGGCGTGGGGCACCGCGGGGCGGGCCACAGCGCACGGAGGGACGCGGGGAGTGGCGCAGGGGGCGGTGGGCGCCGAGGTGGCGCGGCTGGAGCGCGAGCTGATCGCGCTGCGGCGGGACCTCCACCGGCACCCCGAGACGCCGGGGCAGGAGCGGCGCACCGCCGGTGTGGTGGCGCGGGAGCTGCGGGCGGCCGGGCTGACCGTGGCCACGGGGGTGGGCGGCCACGGCGTGGTCGGTGTCCTGCGGGGCGTACGTCCGGGCCGGACGGTGGCGTACCGGGCCGACATGGACGCGGTGCCGCCCAAGGACATCATCGGCGGCGGCCTGGCGGCGGCCCACCTCTGTGGGCATGACGTCCACACCACGGTGTCCCTGGGCGTCGCGCGGGTCCTGGCGCGCCTGCGCACGCGACTGAGCGGCACGGTGGTGTTCGTCTTCCAGCCCGCCGAGGAGGCCCTGTCCGGCGCCCGCGCGCTGATCGACGCGGGGGTGCTGGAGCGCACCGGCGTCGAGGAGATCCACGCGCTGCACTGCGGGCCGTTTCCCGTCGGCCGGTTCGCCGTGACGCCGGGCTACGGGCTGCCGGGCCAGGACAAGGGGGAAGTGACGCTCCCGGGGCCGGACGCGGACGGGGCCGCCGGACGCCTGGCCGCCGAGATCGCCGCGCTCGCCACGGTGGCCCAGCCGCGGACCCCGGCCGACCTGGAGCGGCTGATCGCCGACGCCCAGGTGCCGGGCGGGCCGCTGGCCCGGTTCGTGGCTCTCCGGGCGAGCGCCCAGGACGGCAAGGTGAACGTGTCCTACCGCTGCTGGCCGCAGGAGCGGTACCGGGAGGTCCGCGCGGACATCCGCCGACTGGCCGCCGCGTACCCGGGGGCGAGCGTGAGCTTTCCCGCCGACCCGTTCCCCGCCATGGTCTGCCCGGAGCCCGACGGCCGCAGGCTCGCCCGCCATCTGCGCCGCACGGTGGGCCGGGACGCGGTGGTCGAGCTGCACGCCGCCTTCCCGCCCTTCAGCGGCGAGGACTTCGCCCTCTACCTGGACCGCGTCCCCGGTACGTACACCTTCCTCGGCGTCCGTGCCCCCGGCGCACCCGTCACCACCGCCTATCCGCACTTCCCCGACTTCGCCCCGGACGAGCGCGCCATCGGCCTCGGCGTACGGGCGATGGCGGGCTGGATCGCGGAGCGGGCCTCGGCCGCTGTGACGGGTCCCTAGTCCCGGAACGAGCCATCCGCCCTGCGCGCGTGCCGGGACAGCAGGTGCTTGCACTGCGGACAGTGCCGCCTGAAGCCCTTCTTGATCAGATAGCTGATGCCGAGCGTGCACAGGTGCATCAGCCCGACGGCCGCGTTCTGAAGCGTCCGCCCCAGCCATGACCTCGTACACGTCCCGCAGTCCCGGCAACCAGCCGCCATGACGCACCTCCGGTGTCGCGTCTCCGCAGGTCAGCCAGGCGCTGACCCGCTCCGTGGAGTCCAGTGTGCGCAGCCCGCCCGCCCTGCCGCCCCCAACTCTCGCCCCGGGAACGGGTTGTGACCGGACCAGGCCTGGCCCAGCACAGGGCTGTGACATCGGCCAAGGGGGGGCAATCGGGGGTGGCGGATGAGAGGGACCGGCCCGTACGCGACCGGCGTGCCCGCGCATACCGTCGGGTAGTGGTCACCAGCGGTCGATACGGGGCCCGGAGCGAGGCGAGTGTGACCAGCGCCACAAGATCACCCCGATGGCGGGCGCTTCCGCCTCGCAGTCGCGTCAACTCGCCGCACACAGCGCCGCAGTCGGCCGTACGGAGGCCCTTCGCCGACCTTCCGTGCCACCCTCCCGGCCCCGCGGGTGGGCACCGTCACATGGAGAAGGATCGGCCGTCGCGCCGCCTGTGCGTAGCGTCGTGCCATGCACGACTCGATCACCCCCTCGCACCATCGTGTCCTCGCGCAGAGCGGTGCCGGAAACTGGATGTTCCTCCTGGAGGCGGCCCGGGATATACGCACCACCGGGGCGCTCGCCCCCAGTGGCCGGGCGCTGGCCCATGCGCTGACCGAGCCGGTGCGCGCACAGGCGGGGCGGCGGCTGAACGTCCTGGAGGCCGGTGCCGGTACCGGCTCGGTCACCCGCTCCCTCATCCCCCAGCTCCCGGCGGGCAGCCGCCTGGACATCGTCGAGGCCAATCCCCGCTTCACCGACCGGCTGCGCCACCTCGTCCGCACCCACCCCGGCCTGAGCGGACAGCCCGGCCAGGCCCGGGTGCACCACGCCTATGTGGAGGAGCTGGACACAGGCCAGCGCTACGACGCGATCATCTCGGGCCTGCCCTTCGCCAACTTCGACCCCCACCAGGTGGAAGCGATCATGGGCCGGTATCTGGAGCTGCTGCGCCCCGGCGGCCTGCTGACCTACTTCGCCTACCGCGGCACCCGGCAGGCCCGCACCCTGCTGTCCCTGGCCTCCCGCGCCCAGGCGCGGCGGCAGCGGGCCTCCGAAGAGGTGCTGGCCGACTACCAGCGCCACTACGCCACGGGCCGCAGCGCGGTGTGGGCCAACCTGCCCCCGGCCCACGTCTGGCAGCTCCAGCGCCCCGCGGAGCGGGGCCCGGGGGCGAGCCCGACGTCCGCCGGAGCCGTGGTCGCCGGGTGACCGCGATCGCGGTCGGTGCGCGCCGACCCCGTCTCCTCCGCCCGCGGTGTCCGACGTAGTCTTCGCCCAAGTCGTCCGCCGGCGCCTGGAGTTGCCCCATGACGCTCACCGAGCCGGAGCGGCGACTCCACGAAGCGTTCGCGACCGGCGCCAAGGTCGACGTCCGGGACGCCGCGACGGCGGACGAGCCGGAGGAGGACGGTTCCGGCTGGGGTCCCCGGCGCACCGTACGGGCGGAGGTCATCCGTTCCCTGCTGCTCGGCGGCGCCGACACCCGGCCGGGCGAGACCCCGGTCGTCCACCTCGTCGGAGCCCGGGTGACGGGGCGGCTGAAGCTGGTCTTCTCTCAGGCGTGCTGCGTACTGCGGCTGGAGAAGTGCTGGTTCGAGGAGCCGCCCCAGCTGTACGGGGCCACGCTGCACGTCACCGGTTTCGGCGGTTCGTATCTGCCCGGACTCGCCCTCAGCACCGTGACGGTCGCGGGCTTCCAAGACCTGATGGAGACCGCATCCCGGGGCAAGGTCAACCCTGACGGGCCGCCCGTATTGGAGGGCAGTTTGGTTCCTTCCAGGGCGCGCACCTGTCCCACCCCGGCGGGGGTGGCCCTCGACGGCTCGCGGAAGGGGGGTCCGGAAGCGGCATCGTCGGCCGGGAGGGGTTCCGCGCCGAGGGCGGGATACGGCTGCACGAGGCGCGGGTGGGGGAGGCGCTGCGGTTGGAGGGGGCGCACCTCCACCACCCCGCCGGCGACGCCCTGTGCGCCGAGAGCATCCAGGTCGGCTCCCGTATCGACTGCGGCGAGGGCTTCCGCGCCGAGGGCGCGGTCGTGCTGACGAGCGCCACCGCCGGCCGTGCCGTCAGCTTCCGGGGCGCCACGCTCCTGCACCCCACCGGGCACGCCGTGGACGCCCGGCACCTCCAGACCGGGGAACTGGACCTGCGGACCGCGCGGGCGGAGGGCACCGTCGATCTGCGCCACGGCCGCCTCGACGTATGGCACCTCCCGACCGGCACGCCTCCCGCCCCCGTCCACCTCGACGGGCTCACCTACCGGGCGCTGGAGCCGCAGCTGCCCGTCGACCGCTGTCTGGCGTTCGTCGCGCGCGACCCCGACGGATACCGCCCACAGCCGTACCAGCAGCTCGCCGCCACCTACCAGGCCATCGGCCACGACGACGACGCGCGCGCCGTCCTGCTGGCCAGGCAGCGCCACCGCCGCGCCACACAGCGCCCCCTCGGCCGGGTCTGGGGTCATCTCCTCGACGCGACGGTCGGCTACGGCTACCGCCCCTGGCTCGCCGGACTCTGGCTCACCGCCCTCACCCTGCTCGGTACGGCGGTCTTCCGCGCCGCCCACCCGAAACCGGTCAAACCGGGGGAGGGCGCCCCGTTCAGCCCGCTCGTCTACACCCTGGACCTGCTGATCCCCATCGGTGGCCTGGGTCAGCGCAACGCCTGGTACTGGCCGTCGGACTACGTCCAATGGCTCGCCTACGCGCTCGTCGCGGCGGGCTGGCTGCTGACGACGGCGGTCGTCGCGGGCGTCACGCGGGTGCTGAACCGCAGCTGACGGACGGACCGTCGGCAGGGCGGCCGGTCGGCAGGGCGGCCCGTTCGGGCGGACCGCCCCATTTTGGCCGGTATAGGTATCCACTCCGAGGAATGTTCCACGGCAGAATTCATGATGAACCAACGCAATAGGACACATGACCGGAGATGACCGCCGGTCGGTCCACGAACGGGGAGCATGCGCATGAAGACGATCACGGCACTGCTGGTCGCGGGCGCCGCGACGGCGGCGGTCCTGACGGCGGCCCCGGCCGCACAAGCCGACGCCGCCGCGGGCCAACTGCTGCTGGGAAGGGACCAGAGCCTCACGGGGACGGTGTGGGCCCACCGGAACAGCATCGCCAACCTCGGCTCCTCGGAAGGCGACAAGGCGAGTTCGGCCAAGAACGAGGACTCCGTCGCGTGGGTGCTCTACGACGACAAGAACTACAAGGACCGCCGCTACTGCCTCACCCCCGGCCGCTACATCCGCGATCTGCACGGCGGGTCATGGAACTTCGGCGACAAGATCTCCTCGGTGTACCGCCTGAGCACGGCAAGCTGCGCCGGCTACCCCACCTTCTGACGGCGCCGACCGGTAGGGTCGCGGCGCCGCGCCGCGGCCCTGCCGGGCTGTGACGCCCGTGTGCCAGGCTGGGTCGGGCCGGTTCGACCACCTGTCCCCTTGAGGGACAATGAGGCGCATGAGTCTGTTCCGCGACGACGGCATCGTGCTGCGCACCCAGAAGCTGGGTGAAGCGGACCGGATCATCACCCTGCTCACCCGCAACCACGGCCGCGTCCGCGCCGTGGCCCGCGGGGTGCGCCGTACGAAGTCGAAGTTCGGCGCGCGTCTCGAACCGTTCTCCCATGTGGACGTGCAGTTCTTCGCCCGCGGCGGCGAGCTGATCGGCCGCGGGCTGCCGCTGTGCACACAGAGCGAGACGATCGCTCCGTACGGTGGCGGAATCGTCACCGACTACGCCCGCTACACCGCCGGTACGGCGATGCTGGAGACCGCTGAGCGGTTCACCGACCATGAGGGCGAGCCCGCCGTGCAGCAGTATCTGCTCCTCGTCGGCGGGCTGCGTACGCTGGCCTCCGGGGAGCACGAGCCGCATCTCATCCTGGACGCGTTCCTGCTCCGCTCACTCGCCGTGAACGGCTACGCGCCCAGCTTCGACGACTGCGCGAAGTGCGGGATGCCCGGTCCGAACCGGTTCTTCTCGGTCGGCGCGGGCGGGGCCATCTGCGGAGAGTGCCGGGTGCCCGGAAGCGTCGTACCCTCTGCGGAGTCCCTGACGCTGCTGGGCGCGCTGCTGACCGGCGACTGGGAGACGGCGGACGCCTGTGAGCTGCGCCATGCCCGGGAGGGCAGCGGGCTCGTCGCGGCGTACCTGCACTGGCACCTGGAGCGGGGCCTGAGATCGCTCCGGTACGTAGAGAAATAACACCAAGCACACAGCACACCGCATACGAGGAGACGCGAAAGCCATGGCACGACGCGGGATTCTGGGCCGACAGCGGCGCGAGTACCGGGCCCCGGACCCGCACCCGTCCGGCGCCCGCCCGCCGAAGATCCCCGGCGAGCTGGTGCCGAACCACGTGGCCTGTGTGATGGACGGCAACGGCCGCTGGGCCAAGGACCGCGGGCTGCCGCGTACGGAGGGCCACAAGGTCGGCGAGGGCGTCGTGCTGGACGTGCTCAAGGGCTGCCTGGAACTCGGCGTCAAGAACCTCTCCCTCTACGCCTTCTCCACCGAGAACTGGAAGCGCTCGCCCGACGAGGTGCGCTTCCTCATGAACTTCAACCGTGACGTCATCCGCCGCCGCCGCGACGAGATGGACGAGCTGGGCATCCGCATCCGCTGGGCGGGCCGGATGCCGAAGCTGTGGAAGTCGGTGGCCCAGGAGCTCCAGGTCGCGCAGGAGCAGACCAAGGACAACGACGCCATGACGATGTACTTCTGCATGAACTACGGCGGCCGCGCCGAGATCGCGGACGCGGCGAAGGCGCTGGCCGAGGACGTGCGCGCGGGCAAGCTCGACCCGTCGAAGGTGAACGAGAAGACGCTCGCCAAGTACCTCTACTACCCCGACATGCCGGATGTGGACCTCTTCCTGCGCCCGTCGGGCGAGCAGCGCACCTCGAACTACCTGATCTGGCAGAGCGCGTACGCCGAGATGGTCTACCAGGACGTCCTGTGGCCGGATTTCGACCGCCGCGACCTGTGGCGCGCCTGCCTCGAATACGCTTCCCGCGACCGCCGCTTCGGCGGGGCGATCCCGAACGAGGACCAGCTGAAGAAGGAGGACGGCCCCCAGTCGGCCTGAGGGCCTTTCAGCAGGTCCGGGTCGGGGCCGCTCTGTTCAGCCCCTGGTCCGGGCGCTAGTGTGGCTGCCCAGTAGCGGGTCGATTTCGCTCCGTGTCGCGCGACAGGATGCCCTGTGGCTCTTCCCCCACCACGGACCACGAGGCCTGGCCGGAATGAGCACTGCTGTCGTACCAAGGACAACGAACATGCAATTCCCCCCGTCCGAGTTGGCATCCCTGGCCGTTGAGCCGCTGATGACCCGGGATTTCGAGACCCGGCCCGGGTCGGTCTACGCACGGTTGCGGGGGAGGTACGGGCCAGTGGCGCCCGTGGACCTGTACGGCGTCCCGGTGTGGCTGGTTCTCGGCTACCGCGAGGTGTGGGAGGTCCTGCGGGACGAGAGCAAGTGGAAGAAGAACGTCCAGCACTGGCGGTTGATGCGTGAGGGCGGGGTGCCGTCCGACTGGCCGTATCTGGCCGGCTATCAGGTCGGCCATCTGCTGCTGAGCGACGATCAGGAGCGCAAGGCGACGCGCGCCGCCGTGGACGACGCGCTCGGTCCCTTCCAGGACACTCGGGCGCCCCAGTCCTGGGATATGCAAAAGGCCATCTCCCGGCACGCCGACGAGCTGATCACGTTCTTCGCGGACGGCAGCGACAGCGGATGGGTGGACCTGGGCGCACAGTTCGCGCGTCCGCTGCCGCTGATGGTCGTCAACCGGCTGTTCGGCTTCCCGGTCGACCAGGGTGACGACGTCTTCATGGACTCGTGGCGGATGGTGGACGGTGGCCCGGACGCCGGTGCGGCCGTCGGGCGGCTGGTGGCGGCGACGACCGAGCTGGCCGCGTACAAGCGGGAGAACCCGGGCGACGACCTGACCACCCGGCTGCTCGCCGCCGACCCTCCACTGACAGTGGAACAGATCGGCGTCGAGCTGTACGCGATCCTCGTCATCATGTCCGAGCTGGTCAGCCACGCCGTCACCAACAGTGTGCTGGAGGTGCTGGACGGAGAGGCGGGGGCGCAGGCGGCCCTCATGGCGGGCCCCACCGAGGAGCTGGTCAACCGCGTGCACATCGCCTCGCCCCCGTGGTTCAACCTCACCGCCCGCTACCCGGTGGCCGACACCGATCTGGGGGACTTCCGGCTCGCCGCGGGCGACATGGTCATGCCCTCGATCGCCGCCGCGCACGGCGACCCGCTGTTCATGACGACCAACAGCTATGAGCGGTCGACCAGCTCGCGCGCCCATCTGGCCTGGGGCACGGGGCCGCACCAGTGCCCGGGGCGGGAACTCGCGGACATGATCGTGACCACGGCGGTGGGCAGGTTGTTCGAGCGGTGCGACTTCGAACTGGGGCTGCCCGCCGACCAGTTGCCGTGGCGCTCGTCGGCGTTCGTACGCGGCCTGAAGTCCTTCCCGGTCCGGTTCCGGATGCGCGCGCGGCAGGCCCCGGTGCCACCGTCCCCCGGTCTCCCCGTGCCCGCGTCCGCTCCGACCCCCGGGCCGACCGCCCCGGCCCCCGGGCCCGCGGCCGCGCCCACCCGGCCGGCCCGCCCCCGCTCCGCGCTCTGGCGGTTCCTGGCGAGCCTGCGCCGGGGGTAGGGCGGGCCGCAGCCCGCGTAAGACGACGAGACGGGGGACGCATGGGGGAACAGCGCGCGGTGGAACTGGTCTACCGGACCACCGTGGACGACATGACGGAGGCCCTGAGGGCCAGGGCGCGGCACACCACCCAGGGCCGTGTTGCCCGGGTGGCGCCGGTCTTCGGAGCGGTGGTCCTGGGGATCGGGATCGCGACCGCGATCCTCACGCGCGGTGGCGAGAGGACACCGTGGCTGCTGCTCCTGGCCGGGGCGATGGTGATGTTCGCCTCGCACCGGCAGCCGGTGGTGCAGGCCAAACAGTTTCGGGAACTGTTCGACGAGCAGGGGGAGTCCCGGGTCGTCGTCAGCGAGACCGGAATCGAGATGGTGACGGCGAACAGCACCACCACCCTGGGCTGGCACATGTATCCGCGCTACCTGGAGACCCAGGGCTTGTTCGTGCTGCTGAGCGCGGACAAGGGCGCCACGGGCCTCGCGGTCCTGCCGAAGCGGGGCGTCACCGGGGGCCCGTACGAGGTCGACCGGCTCCGCAACGTTTTCGACCAGCGCCTGACCCGGCTCGCCTGAACCACCTGGGGCACAGCGGCGTCCACAGCTTCATACGGAACATGGAACCTACGTGCGATCATGCGCGCTGGGGATGGTCCGTCAGTGGCACCAGTGAAACGGGGGAAGAATGTCATTGCGCGATCTGGTCCGTGCGGAGGCGGCCGCGTCGATGTCCGATGCGGAGCGGTTGGCGGCGATGCGGCAGTGGCGTCTGTACTTCCAGCGGCCGGAGGAGCCGGGCTTTTTGGTCTCCGAGACCGAAGAGGGCCCGGTGGTGCCGGTCTTCACGTCCTGGGAAGGCTTGGCGCTGTTCGCGGGGGCGTGTGGGTGGGCGTCGACGACGGTGGCGGATCTGGTGGAGCTGTTGCCCGAGGGTGTGCGTGCGGTGGTGGATCCGCTGGGCCCCAGGGCGTTCGTGCTCGATACCGAAGCGCTGAAGGCCGCGGACGACCAGGGGGAACGCGATGGCGGAGCATGACGGCGGGGCGGCGAGTTCTGGTGGCGCCGGCGACCCGAAGCCGGGCGACGGCTACAAGATCGAGATCGCCTCGGTGCGCAAGGTGCTGACTCCGCTGGAGGAGTCCGTGGTCGCCGCGCGAAAGATCAAGGGCGACTGGAAGAACCTGTCCGAACACATTCAGAACTCGGCCGACTTCGACATCTACGACTCGAGCGAGAAGATGCTCTCGGCCTGGGGTTTTGGCATGGGCCGGGTGGCGGAGCACACGAACACGGTGGTGGAGACGCTGCGGCAGGTGATCGCCGCGTACATGCTGGCTGATCTGCTGCGTATCAAGGATTTCGCGCCGACCGAGGACAACATGGCCAAACTCCCCTTCGGTGAGGCCGGTATGAAGGCGTGGGAGGCAGGCTCGCGGCCGAAGTTCGATCCGCCGCCGGAGATCTACCAGGAGCCGTGGCTCGACGATGGCGGCGGCAGCGACAGCGGGGGCACGGGCGGGACGTATGAGCCGCCCAAGAATCCCCGTCAGCTCTACGACGGGGGATGGGTGGATGACGGCGGGTCGAAGGGGACGATCGCATGACGCAGCGTGATGCGACCGAGGGCGGGACGGCCGAGCGGATACCGCCGCATGCGAAGCCGTCGGACGTCATTCCCGGCACGCCGTCGGACATCGAGGACCTGGCCGTCAAGCTGCGCGCGTATGCGGGGGCGTTCAAGGACGGATACGACAAGCTGGATGTCTTGTCGTTGATGGACTGGACCGGTGCCGCCTCGGACGGCTTCAAGGACGCGACGAAGAAGCTGCCCAGGGAGCTGGAGTCGGCACAGACCTACTTCAAGGCGGCGGCGAACGCGCTGGATTCGTACGCGGACAAGCTGCGGTCGGTGCAGAAGCGGGTCAAGCCGATCATCGAGGACGCGGACGACGCGCGCGCGAAGTCCAAGAGCTACTGGAACAAGGTCACCGACTACAACGCGGCGGTGGACCGCAAGGACGAGACGCTGCCGGACCGTCCGCCGGAGGACGATCCGGGGATGTCCGCGCTGGAGGGCTGCTACAAACGGCTGGACAAACTCGAGGGCGAGCTGAAGCTGGTCGTCGACGCGGCCAAACGGAAAATCGACAAGGCTGCGGAGAAAGCCCCCAACAAGCCCCCGGGCCCCAGCGGCATGCAGAGGTTCAAGGACTTCCTCGGCGGCACGGGCGACACCCTGGGCAGCTGGTACGAGGGCTTCGACGACATGGTCCACGACGGGCCCGACGGCGTCGGGCTGCGGCTGGCGGGCACCGTCGACGGTGCCGTCTACGCCGCCCAGCACCCCAAGGAGTTCGCCAAGGCCGCCGTCAACTGGGACGAATGGCAGAAGAACCCCGCCCGCGCCGCCGGCCAGCTCACCCCCGACCTCCTCCTGGCCCTGGCCACCGGCGGCACCGGAACCGCACGCCGCGGTGCCAGCGTGGCCAAGAGCGCCGCCCAGCGCCTCGCCGGCCGCGAACGCGGACTGCGCCGCGACGGCAGCGCCCGCGAGCACGCCGAAGCGGACCCGAAGAAGAACTCCATCTCGGACGGCGAGAAGAAGTGCGATGGCGATCCGATCGACGTCGCGACCGGCGAGATGGTCATGTCCGCCACCGACGTCACCCTGCCGGGTGCGCTGCCCCTGGTGCTGGAGCGGCACTATGTCTCGGGCCACCCGTGCGGTGGCTGGTTCGGCCGCACCTGGGCCGGCACGCTCGATCAGCGCTTGGAGCTCGATGACAAGGGCGTCGTCTACATCGCCGACGACGGCATGCTGCTCACCTACCCGGTGCCGAAGCCGGATGTCCCCGTGCTGCCCACCCACGGGCCGCGCTGGCCGTTGCACTGGGACGGCAAACCGGACGGCACGTTCACCGTCACCGCCCCCGAACGCAACCGCACCCTGCACTTCGCGCCCCTCCCGGCAGGCGGCCGGGAACTGGCCCTGACCGCGATCACCGACCGCACCGGGACCGGCGACCGCATCGACATCGCCTACGACACCCACGGCGCGCCCACGCAGGTCACCCACTCCGGCGGCTACCGCATCGCCGTAGACACCGACCCGCAGCTCCTGCGCGTCACCGCTCTGCGGCTGCTGCACGGCCGGGAGCATGAGCAGAGCACGACGCTGATCTCCTTCGGCTACAACCAGGCCGGAGACCTGACCGAGGTCAACAACTCCACCGGGCTGCCGCTGCGGTACCAGTACGACGACGAGCACCGCATCACCTCCTGGACCGACCGCAACGGCACCTGCTTCGCCTACGTCTACGACCACCGCGGCCGGGTCCTGCGCACCATCGGCCCCGACGGCAACATGTCCGGCCGTCTCCACTACGACACAGCCGCCCGCACCACCCGCTACACCGACTCCCAGGGCAACACCACCACCTACGTCTGCAACGAGGCGTACAAGGTGATCGCGGAGACGGACCCGCTGGGCAACACCACCCGCACCGAGTGGGATCCCGGCAACCGCCACCCCGTCGCCGTCACCGACCCGTTGGGCCACACCACCCGCTACCGCTACGACGACGATGAACGGCTCATCGCCGTCGAGCGCCCCGACGGCACGGTGGCCGAAGCCGTCTACGACGCCTGGGGCCTGCCGCTGGAAATCCGCGAGCCGAGCGGCTCGACCTGGCGCCACACCTACGACGACCGCGGGGCCCGCACCGCCACCACCGACCCCACCGGCGCCACCACCCACTACGCCTACAACGCGCGCGGACACCTCACCGCCATCACCGACGCCCTGGGCCACACCACCGAGGTCATCCCCAACCCGGCGGGTCTACCGGTCGCGGTCACCGACCCGCTGGGCCAGACCACCGAGGTCCGCCGGGGTCCACACGGCCGCATCACCGCCGTCACCGACCCCCTGGGACATACGACCCGCCACGGCTGGACCATCGAAGGCAAACCCGCATGGCGCGAGGCCCCCGACGGCACCCGGGAGGCATGGCAGTGGGACACCGAGGGCAACCTCGTCACCCACACCGACGCCGCGGGCCACACCACCACCCATACCCACACGCACTTCGACCTCCCCGCCACCCGCACCGACCCCGACGGCGCCCACTACGCCTTCACCTACGACACCGAGCTACGCCTCACCACCGTCACCAACCCCCAGGGCCTGACCTGGGACTACACCTACGACGCGGCGGGCCGCCTCACCGCCGAGACCGACTTCAACGGCCGTACGCTCGCGTACACCCACGACGCGGCCGGAAACCTGCTGTCCCGCACCAACGGCGCCGGTGAAACCCTGCACTTCACCCGCGACGACCTCGGCCGCACCGTCGAACAACGCACAGACACCGGCGAGACCACCACCTTCGCCTGCAACCCCGCAGGCCAACTGCTGCAAGCGGCCAACGCGGACGCGGAGCTGACCATCGAGCGGGACGCCCTGGGCCGCGTCCTGTCGGAAACGGTCAACGGCCGCAGCGTGTCCTACGCGTACGACGCGACAGGTCGCCGCACCCAGCGCACCACCCCTAGCGGCCTTCGGACTCAGTGGACCTACGACCCCGCAGGCCGCCCCACCCACCTCGACAACGGCTCAGGTGCCCTGTCCTTCACTTACGACGCGGCGGGCCGTGAAACGGAACGCCGTCTGGGCGACGGCGTCACCCTCACCCAGACCTGGGACACCTCCGACCGCCTCACCACCCAGACCCTCACCCGCGCCCCGCAGGCCGCCGACAGCCTCCTCCAGCACCGCTCGTACGCGTACCGCGCGGACGGCTACCTCACCGAGATCCGCGAACTCACCTCCGGTACGCGCCGCTTCGACCTCGACCCGGCCGGCCGCGTGACCGCCGTCCACGCCCACGGCTGGACCGAGACCTACGCCTACGACACGGCGGGCAACCTCACCCACGCCACGGCCCCGGACCACGAAACCCCTGGCGACCGGAGCTTCACCGGCACGATCATCCACCGCGCGGGCCGCACCACCTACGAACACGACGCCCAGGGCCGCCTGACCCGCCGCACCCGCAAACTCCTCAATGGCCAGACCCGCACCTGGACCTACACCTGGAACGCTGAAGACCGCCTGGTCAAAGCCACCACCCCCGATGGCCCCGAGTGGGCATACGCCTACGACCCCCTGGGCCGCCGCATATCCAAACACCGCCTCACCGAGGACGGCACCGCGGCCGACGCCCTGCACTTCACCTGGGAAGACACCCGCCTGGCGGAACAGTCCACCCCGGACGGGGTCCACACCACCTGGGACTACACCCCGGGCACCCACCGCCCCCTCACCCAGACCAACCGTGACCTGGGCACGTCCCGCTTCCACGCCGTCATCACGGACCTGGTGGGCACCCCCACCGAACTGGTCACCCCCGATGGCCACCTCGCCCGGCAAACCCGCACCACCCTCTGGGGCACCCCCCTCCCCGCCCCACCATCCGCCACGGACTGCCCCCTCCGCTTCCCCGGCCAATACGCCGACCCCGAAACGGGCCTGTACTACAACTACTTCCGCCACTACGACCCCGAAACGGCCCGCTACGCTACCCCGGACCCTCTTGGCCTAGAGCCGTACCCCAACCACCACTCCTACACCCCCAATCCATACACCTGGCTTGATCCTCTCGGTCTGGCTTGCAAGAAAAAGCCAACCAGCGAACTAAACTGGAATACCAAGAGCCGCCCGACATTCGGTCATAGCTTCAGCGAACACGGCGCCGGCGCGAAGAATACGCAAAGCTTGACGGATCGTGCCCGCAGTACTGAGAATCCTCAGGGGCAGTGGCTGGACAATGACAAGGCCCTGGACCTTCTTAAGTCCCACCATGACCCTAATGCCGGAGTGCGCGAGGTGGAGATTCCGAAGGGGATGGGGCAAGTTATCATGCCTGACGGCAGGATAGTAGAAGCAACCCACGCTAGGTTGGTCCCCAAGCCGGATGGGACCTATAAGACTGCATTTCCGATCGTGAAGTGAGTGTGTCGATGAAACTTCAGATGTCTGTGACGCCTCCGTCGAACTCTGTCAGGCTGACCCCAGACTTCGAACTTGACGAAGACTATGAATCTCTGGTTATGGACGTTTGCCAACTCCTGTCGCAGACAGACTGTCGATTTCATGTGTCTGGCTTTGGTCAAGACTCGTGGCCGGTGGATATTTCCTACGACCTTTCATCGGCCATCGAGCAGCTACCAGAAGCGCTGGAATCTCTGCAGCGCGGCCTTCCTGCAAAGATTGACTTCTATGGGCAGGGAATTGAGCGACTTGTCACGTTCACTCCTGGCAGGAAGTCGGTGATCATCAAGTGCACCTCCAATACTGCGTGGGCCCCTGACCCGGATACAGAAGAGGTATCTCTAGGAAAGGTAGAAGGCATGCTCGTCGCGTTCGCGCGCGACTTTAAAATCTCCTTGGAGCGAGCATGCCCAGACGTTGCAGCTCTAGATTTCTTCGCTGGCTGGTGAACAATCTAGGCGCTGTTGGCAGGTGTCGGCCCAGGATTGGTCACGGCGAAGGATTAAAGCTGCGGCACTCGCATTGGGGCATCTGGCCAGGAATCATGGTTGTGTCGGCGATGCAGCCGTGGCTGCGGTGGAGGCCCTCACGGACGACGCGGCCCTGTCCGGTGCCCCAGGATGCACGTGAAGACGTCGAGATCTTCACACGCCCGAAGTGAGCGCAATCCCCGTGCGGGCGTACCGGCCCGGGGCCACCCCCACGACCCGCTTGAAGTGGCGCGTCAGGTGGGACTGGTCGTAGAGGCCCACCGCGGTCGCCACCTCGCCCGGCGGCCGGCCGTCGAGGAGGAGGCGACGGGCGAGGTCGATGCGGCGGGAGGTGACGTACTGGTGCGGGGCGATGCCGTACGCGGTGCTGAAGGCGCGTACGAGGTGGGTGGGGTGGGCGTGGAGGAGGCGGGCGGCCTCTTCCAGGGTGGGGGCTTCGACGTAGCGCTCGTCGAGGAGGTCCCGCAGGTTCTGGGCGATGCCGCGGTCGGGCACCGCGCCCGCGACGGTCAGCCCGGGGCGCAGGTGTTCGCGGAGGCGCTGGCTGATGAGGGCGAGGCGGCTCTCCGCCTCGAGTTCGTCCCCCGGGGTGGCGAGGGCGGCGTGCAGCTGGGCGATGCGTCGGCGCAGGAGGGGATCGGTGAGGTCCGGGCCGTCGACCGCCGGTCCGATGTAGCTCGCGTCCAGCTGGGTCAGGTCGAGGTAGATCACGCGCTTGCGGAAGCCGTGGGCGGTGGCGGGTGAGCCGTTGTGGGGGACCTGCGGCGGCAGCAGGCTGACGGTGTCGTTGGGGGTGCCGCGTTCATGGCGGTCCAGGTCGTAGCGGACCGCACCGTCGTCGACGATCAGCAGGGTCCAGGCGTCGTGGACGTGCATGGGGTACGCGTGCTCGGTGAAATGGGCGTGGAAGACCTCGCTGACGCCCGGGACCGACGGGCGCCAGGCAGAGATTTCCTGTCGGGACGCCATGCAAAGAACGTACAAGACGACGGAGGCCGGCAGCCGTCAGTCTCGAAGCATGAGAACGAGTGAGGAGAACGGGGCGGAGAGCGCTCCCGTTCGGTTCGACACGAAGATCGCCGTACTGCTGCGCGACGACCTGGAGACCTGGCAGCGGCTGAATGTGACCGCGTTCCTCGTCAGCGGGCTAGGCACCGCGGCCCCCGAGGTGATCGGCGACCCGTACGCGGATGCCGACGGGACCGCGTATCTGTCGATGTTCCGCCAGCCCGTGCTGGTCTTCGAGGGGACGAAGGAGACGCTGACCACGGCGCACGGTCGGGCGCTGTCCCGCGCGCTGCCGAGGGCCGTGTTCACCTCGGATCTGTTCAGCACGGGCAACGACCGGGACAACCGGGCGGCCGTACGGGCGGTGGGCACCGACCAGCTCGACCTGGTGGGGCTGGCGGTCTACGGGCCGCGCAACGCGGTGGACAAGGTTCTCAAGGGCGCGCGGATGCACCACTGAGCAGGCCGACCGTGAGGCCGGCCGGCCTGCCTCTCGCTACGTGAACTTCGCGGTGACGGCGCGGACGAGTTCGGGAGTCACCTTGTCGCGCCAGTCGAAGGGTGCCGCGTCCGGCATACCTTCGAACGTCGCGGTGGTCTGCCCGCCGACCGTGAACAGGAGCGGGCCCTTGCGGCACGTCCAGTTCTGGTCGATGGCGAAGGCCATGACGCACTTGTCCGCCCCGTCCGTACCCTCACTGGAGTTGGTTCCCGGCGCGCCACGCTCGAAGTAGTCGGCTATCAGTTTGGGGTCGGCCACGGCGTCGATGCGGACCCAGGCCTGGGTCGCGCTGTACGTCTCGCCCGGTAGCCGCATGACGTAGTCGCACTCGCCGTAAGGGGCCCGGTTGCTCTCCTTCCATGAGGAGTCCGCGCGGAAGTCCTTGATCGGGAGGGCGGCGACCGGGCGACCGGCCTGCTGGATCTCTTCGGCGTCCGGAAGGATCGCCGCGATGTCCTCTTGGGTCACCAAGGAGCAGGCGTCCGGCCACTCGTCGGCAGGCAGGATCTTTCCGTCCTTCAGCGTGGGCACGTTGGCGGCCGTGCCCCGCGACGGGGCCTTCCCGACGGATGTCTCCTCGGCAGCAGGGGAGATCAGGAGGGTCGTCAGAACGGAGGCGGAGGCCACCAGGACGCCGAAGAGGGTGAACTGGCCGATGCGCTTTTTCTTCACGAGGCCGTCCTGCCCCACGGGCCCGGACCGAAGCGTGTTCGTGGCGATCTTCCCAGAGGCTTCACGCCGGGCGTGCATGGCGGCCGACGAGCCGCCGGGCCCAGTCCGGCGAGCGGGGGCCGGCCGGGAGGGCGCGCCGACGCCGCGGTCATGGCGGACACGACGCGATGTCTCACCATGATCAGCAATCAGGGGACAGCCGCTTAGCCTGAGGATCATGGAATTCGCGAGGGCTGATTGGGACCCGGAACTGCATGGGTTCCGGGTCGATCCGTCCGCCTATCTGGCGGAGCTGCCGCGGCTGCGGGCGGCTCTGCCGCCCGGCGCGTGGGCGTTCGCTTCCGACGAGGGGCACTATCGCCTCGGGAGCGGCACCAGGTGTGTGAAGGACCTGGGGCTGGCCGGGGTCGACATCCCCGGGGGCAAGGACAGCGGGCTGACGCTCGCTTTCGTGCCGAGCAAGTGGAAGCACGACGCGGGGCTGCGCATCCGCTACACCGGAGTGCGGCACTTCTCGATCACGTACAAGCACGCCATCGACTGGATGGAGACGGATACGGTCCTGCTCGACGAGATCCTTCCGCATGACGCCGGATGCAGCCATGAGATCGTCCTGACCGATGCGGTGATCATCGTCCACTGCCGGGATCTGGCAGCCGTCTGGGGCGGCGTGGGATCCTCTGGGCGTGAATCTGGATGACCTGGTCCGGTTGCGGCGGGCGCGGGACCGGATGGACCGGGACTACGCGCAGCCGCTCGACGTCCCGGCGCTGGCCCGCGGGGCGCTGATGTCGACGGGGCACTTCGCGCGGAGCTTCCGGGACGCGTTCGGGGAGACGCCGTACAGCTACCTGATGACGCGCAGGATCGAGCGGGCCAAGGCGTTGCTGCGGCGGGGGGACCTGTCGGTGACGGAGGTCTGCTTCGCGGTCGGGTGTACGTCGCTGGGGTCGTTCAGCTCGCGGTTCACGGAGCTGGTGGGGGAGAGCCCGAGTGCGTACCGGGCGCGCGATCATGAGCACGGTGCGGAGATTCCGGCGTGTGTCGCCAAGGTCTTCACCAGACCGGTCAGGGATCCGGTCAGGAATGGAGAAGCGAAGCCCGCTTCCCGGCCGTAGCGTGACAGACATGAACACCAACATCACGCTTTCGACCTGCTTCATCGCCGTCGACGACCATGACAAGGCGCTCGAGTTCTACCGCGACATCCTGGGCCTGGAGGTGCGCCAGGACGTCGGTTTCGAGGGGATGCGCTGGGTGACCGTGGGCTCGCCGTCGCAGCCGGACGTCAACATCGTCCTCGAACCGCCCGCCGCGAACCCCAACGCCTCGCCCGCCGACAAGCAGGCCATGGCGGAACTGCTCGCCAAGGGCATGCTGCGCGGGGTCCTCTTCGCCACCGACGACGTCGACGCCACGTTCGAGCACATCCGGGCGGCGGGCGGCGAGGTGTTGCAGGAGCCGATCGACCAGCCGTACGGCGTGCGGGACTGCGCTTTCCGCGATCCGGCGGGGAACCTGCTGCGGTTCAACCAGCCGAAGCGCTAGCGGACAGCAAGGACAGCCAGGCCCCCGGTGGGGTAGCGGTCAGCCGGTCGCCGGGGCCGCGCAGTCGCCGCAGGTGCCGAAGATCTCGATCGTGTGGGCGACGTCCACGAAGCCGTGCTCGGCGGCGATCGCGTCGGCCCACTTCTCGACCGCCGGCCCCTCGACCTCGACCGCCTTGCCGCAGGAGCGGCAGACGAGGTGGTGGTGGTGCTCCTCGCTGTTGCAGCGGCGGTAGACGGCCTCGCCCTCGGTGGTGCGCAGGACGTCGACCTCGCCGGCGTCGGCGAGGGACTGGAGGGTGCGGTAGACGGTGGTCAGGCCGACCGAGTCGCCCCGGTGCTTGAGCATGTCGTGAAGCTCCTGCGCACTGCGGAACTCGTCCACCTCGTCCAGCGCCGCCGCCACCGCCGCGCGCTGCCTGGTGGACCGGCCGCGTACTGGGGGACCCGCGGTCGCCACAGCTGCCTCCTCAACCTCACTTGCCCGTAGCGCTCTGTCTGCCGCTCTGTCTGCTTGGCCATTGTGCCAGCTAACGGATCCGCTACGGACTAGCTGTGGATGACTCCGTGCTACACGAGCACATCGTCCTTCAGGGTGCACCGCCCCTCGGCCGCCGCGGCGGTGCGCCCGGCGCGTTGGGTGGCCCGGCGTTTGGCCAGGGGCGCGGCGAGCGCGGTGATGACGGCGAAGACGCCGATGGCGAGGACGACGATGCTCGCCCCGGGCGGCACGTTCTTGTAGAAGGAGAAGACCGTGCCGGACAGGGTGACCACGACGCCGATGCCGACCGCCAGCGCCAGCGTCATCGCGAAGCCGCGGGTGGCCTGCTGGGCGGCGGCGACCGGAACCACCATGAGGGCGCTGACCAGCAGCAGGCCGACGACGCGCATCGCGACGGTGACCGTGACGGCCGCCGTGATGGCCAGCAGCAGGTTGAGCGTACGGACCGGCAGCCCGGTGACCCGGGCGAACTCCTCGTCCTGGCAGACCGCGAACAGCTGCCGCCGCAGCCCGAGCGTGATCAGTACGACGAAGGCGGCGAGCAGGCTGATCACGACCACGTCCTGCTCCGACACGGTGGTGATCGAGCCGAAGAGATACGTGGTGAGGTTGGCGTTGGAGCCGGTCGGCGAGAGATTGATCAGCAGGACGCCGCCCGCCATGCCCCCGTAGAAGAGCATCGCGAGCGCGAGGTCGCCGCGGGTCTTGCCGTACCAGCGGATCAGCTCCATCAGGACGGCGCCGAGGGCAGAGACGAGGACGGCGGTCCAGACCGGGTTGGTGCCGGTCAGGAAGCCGAGCGCGACCCCGGTGAGCGCGACGTGGCCGATGCCGTCGCCCATGATCGCCTGGCGGCGCTGGACGAGGTAGATGCCGACGGCGGGGGCGGTGATGCCGACGAGGACGGCGGCGAGCAGGGCCCGCTGCATAAAGGCGTAGTCGAGGACTTCCAGCATGTCAGGTCAGCAACCCTGTCCGGATCGGTTCGGCGTCGGGCGCCGCATGGGGATGGACGTGATCATGGCCGGGCAGCGCATGCTGGCCGACGGCCTTGGGCGGCGGGCCGTCGTGGACGACACAGCCGTCGCGGAGCACCACCGCGCGGTCGATCAGCGGCTCCAGCGGGCCCAGCTCATGGAGGACGAGGAGGACGGTGGTCCCCGCGGCGACCTGTTCGCGCAGCGTCCCGGCGAGGATCTCCTGGCTGGCCAGGTCGACCCCGGCCATCGGCTCGTCCATGATCAGCAGTTCGGGTTCACCGGCCAGCGCGCGGGCGATCAGCACCCGCTGGTGCTGGCCGCCGGAGAGCGCGCCGACCGGGTCGCGGGCGCGGTCGGCCATGCCGACCAGCTCCAGGGCGCGGCGGACGGCCGCCCGGTCCGCCTTGCGCGGCGGCCCGAACCGGCGGCGGGCCAGCCGCCCGGCCGAGACGACCTCGCGGACGGTGGCGGGGACGCCGCTGGCCGCGGTCGTCCGCTGCGGTACGTAGCCGACGCGGGCCCAGTCGCGGAAGCGGCGGCCGGGGGTGCCGAACAGCGCCAGCTCGCCGCCGGTCAGCGGCACCTGGCCGACGACGGCGCGTACGGCGGTGGACTTGCCCGAGCCGTTCGCGCCGAGCAGCGCGACGACCTCGCCGCGGCCCACGGCCAGGTCGACGCCGCGCAGGATCGGGCGGCCGCCGAGCGAGGCGGTGGCGCCGCGCAGGGATATGACCGGGTCGGCGTCGGCCGCTGCCGAGGCGTGCTCGGTCGCCGCCCCGCGCTGGGTCGCTGTGTCGCGTTGCGACGCCGGTTCGTCGGGCCGTGCGCTGCCGTCGGGTTCCTTGGGCATGGATTCCTCCGTCGTATCGCGCGTCTCAGGTGTATCGCGCGTATCGGGCGTCTCGCGCGTCATCCCGCGCCGAGCGCCTTGCGCAGGGCCGTCAGGTTGGACCGCATGACCTCCAAGTAGTCGCGGCCCTTGGACTTGTTCCCGATCCCCTCGATGGGGTCGAGGACGTCCGTCTTCAGATGGAGATCGCCCGCCAGGGTCTTCGCCGTCTTGTCGCTCACCAGCGTCTCGAAGAAGACGGTGTTGACCTTGTCCTTCTTGGCGGTCGTGTGCAGCGCCCGCATCCGCGCCGGGCTCGGCTCGGATTCCGGGTCGAGCCCGGAGATGGCCTCCTGGCGCAGCCCGTAGCGTTCGGAGAGGTAGCCGAACGCGGCGTGGGTGGTGATGAAGGTATCCGTGCCGCGGTCCTTCAACCCGGTCTTGAAGTCGTCATTGAGGGCGCCGAGCTGCTTCACCAGGGCGGCGGTGTTCTTCTTGTACGCGGCGGCGTGGTCCGGGTCCGCCTTCTGGAGCGCCTTGCCGACGCCCTCGGCGACCTGGGCGTAGCGCACCGGGTCGAGCCAGATGTGCGGATCGGCGGAGGCGTCGCCCTCGTGGGCCTCGTGCGCCTCGTGCCCGTGCTCGCCGGACTCGCCGTGCCCGTGGCCTTCCTCGCCCTCCACCTCTGTCCCGTGGTCCTCCAGGGAGGTGTACGAGGCGGCGTCGGCGACGTGCCGCGGCTCGGCCTGACCGATGGCGCGGTCGACGGACGGCTGGAGCCCCTTGAGGTAGACCACCAGCCCGGCCTTGCTGAGGTCGGCCGTCTGCCGGGGGCTGATCTCCAGGTCGTGCGGTTCGACGCCCGGCTTGGTCAGGGTGGAGACATTCACATGGCTCCCCCCGATGCGCTGCGCGAGAAACTGCATCGGGTAGAACGACGCCACCACATCGAGCTTGCCGTCCGTCCTTCCGTCGCTGGAGTTGGAGGAGCAGGCTGTGAGGGTGGTCAAGCCCATCGCGGCGGCCCCGACGAGGGCTGCTGCGGGGGAGAGGCGGCGTATGTTCATGACTCTCATTTTCAACAAAAATGGAAACGGTTGTCAACAAGGGTCTTGTTCTTGATCAGTTCCGGTATCGATTTGATCCGGGGGGTGCCGCCGCCGGTAACCTGAAGCATTCGCTTCGCGTCCTCCAATGTCGTCATCAATGAAGAGAGCACCGTGGCCGCCGACAAGATCGACACCATCGTCAGCCTGAGCAAGCGCCGTGGCTTCGTCTATCCGTGCAGCGAGATCTACGGCGGCCAGCGCGCCGCCTGGGACTACGGACCGCTCGGCGTGGAGCTGAAGGAGAACATCAAGCGCCAGTGGTGGCGTTCCATGGTCACCTCGCGTGACGACGTCGTCGGACTCGACTCGTCCGTGATCCTCGCCCGTGAGGTCTGGGAGGCGTCCGGCCACGTCGCCACCTTCACGGATCCGCTGACCGAGTGCACCTCCTGCCACAAGCGGTTCCGCGCGGACCACCTGGAGGAGGCCTACGAGGCCAAGCACGGCAAGCTGCCCGAGAACGGCATGGCCGACCTCAATTGCCCGCACTGCGGCAACAAGGGCAGCTTCACCGAGCCCAAGCAGTTCTCCGGCCTGCTCTCCACCCACCTCGGCCCGACCCAGGACTCCGGCTCGGTCGCGTACCTGCGCCCCGAGACCGCCCAGGGCATCTTCACCAACTTCCTGGCCGTGCAGCAGACCTCGCGCCGCAAGCCGCCGTTCGGCATCGCGCAGCTCGGCAAGTCGTTCCGGAACGAGATCACGCCGGGCAACTTCATCTTCCGCACCCGCGAGTTCGAGCAGATGGAGATGGAGTTCTTCGTCAAGCCGGGCGAGGACGAGCAGTGGCACGAATACTGGATGGAGCAGCGCTACAACTGGTACCGGGACCTCGGCATCCAGGAAAGCAACATCCGCTGGTTCGAGCACCCGAAGGAGAAGCTCTCCCACTACTCGAAGCGCACCGCCGACATCGAGTACCGCTTCAGCTTCGGCGGCTCCGAGTGGGGTGAGCTGGAGGGCGTGGCCAACCGCACCGACTACGACCTCAAGGCGCACTCCGCGGCGTCCGGCCAGGACCTGTCGTACTTCGACCAGGAGGCCGGCGAGCGCTGGACCCCGTACGTCATCGAGCCGGCGGCGGGCGTCGGCCGCGCCATGCTGGCCTTCATGCTCGACGCGTACATCGAGGACGAGGCGCCCAACGCCAAGGGCAAGCTGGAGAAGCGCACCGTGATGCAGCTCGACCCGCGGCTCGCCCCGGTCAAGGTCGCGGTGCTGCCGCTGTCCCGCAACCCGCAGCTGTCCCCCAAGGCCAAGGGGCTCGCGGCGGACCTGCGCAAGCACTGGAACATCGAGTTCGACGACGCGGGCGCCATCGGCCGCCGCTACCGCCGTCAGGACGAGATCGGCACGCCCTTCTGCGTCACCGTCGACTTCGACACGCTCGACGACAACGCGGTGACCGTGCGCGAACGCGACACGATGAAGCAGGAGCGGGTCTCCCTCGACCAGATCCAGTCGTACCTGGGCGGCCGACTGATCGGCTGCTGACCAGCGCGTACGACAGGGCGCACAGCACGAGGACGGGCTCCGGCACCGCGGATAGAATGAAGCGGCGCCGGAGCCCGTCGTCGGCTTGGCAGGTTCGGTTCGGCAGGGGTTCGGCAGGAACGGGGGTTCACCAACCATGCGCAGCGTGACGCACCACATCACCGCCACCAGCGAGGACGGCACCGTCTTCGAGGTCAGCTATGGCTACGGCCGGGGACAGCGGCGGCTCCTCGGCTGCCTGCACTGTGACTGGCAGGAACAGATCACCTACGGCGGTGCCCGCCACAAGGGCCTCGACCACCTCGCCCAGGCCCACGGCGCCCTCGGATCCCCTCGCATGACCGCCGACGCGGCCGCCCGCCGCCAAGCCCTGCTGATCATGTTCGCGTGCTTCGCGGTGGCCGCGGTGATGCTGTGGTGGGCGGCGACCAAGGGGTGACCCGCGGGGTGCTCCGGGGCGAGGCGCCCTGTGGAGCGCCGCCCAGCGCGAGCGCCGCGCACACCGCGGCCAGCGGCAGCTCCGCGCCCAGCGCCATCGCCACGGCACCAGCCAGCTCTCCGCCCGAAGCGGCCGTCACCGTGTCGAACCACGCGTCCACCACCAGCAGCGCCCCGGTGGCGGCCGCGGTGAGGCGGTGACGGTCGTCCCCGCGCATCCGCAGGACGGCGGTGGAGAGCAGCCCGAGCGACTCGAGCGCGTCCAGGCCCACCCAAGCCGCGTTCCAGTGCGCTACGCGGGCGGTGGAGGGGAGCGTCCGCGCCAGTACGTACAGCCAGGGGACCAGCGCCAGTCCCGAGGCGAGCAACACCGGCTCGGGGCGTACCCGGGTGATCCGGTTGATCCACGTCAGGCGGGGCCGGGCGGGGGCGTACAGGGCGGCCATGGGGCGGGTCTCCTTCCGGACGGCCCGGGGATCGGGCCTGTCCGAAAGCCTGGTCGGCGCCACCGCCCGTGTCGCTCATGGCAGTTGCCGAGATGGGGTGGCACTAGTTGCACCCCGATTTCGGGCCTGAGCTCCAGCGCGCGGCCGCCCCGAGCCGCTCTAGAGTCGCCGTATGAGACTCCCGACCGTGCCGCGGTCCGCACGCGAACGCCTGCACCGGCTGCGGCGCGACCTCGCGTTCGGCGCCGTCGGCGCGGCGGTGCAGTTCGTGGCCTGGGCGATGCCGATGGCCATACCGTGGCTGATCTACGAGGACACGGCGAACTTGGTCGGGATCATGGTCGCGCTCACCGTCCCCCTCATCGTTCCGGCCGTGGCCACTCCGCTGCTGACGCGTGTCCAGCGGCGGCGGTTCAGGGCGCTGCCCGGCATCGAGATCACCGGTCCCGGCAGGGCCTGGCGGCAGCTCTGGTACCACCTCCTCGCGGGCCCGGCGGTCGCCTTCGGCGGGGTGCTGGCCGTCACGATGGGCCTCGTGGGTCTCGCTGCCGCCACCGTGTACATCTGGGTATGGGGGCTCCCGCTCTCCTGGCGGCTCGCCCACGTCGGCTACTCGACCCAGGCCGCGTATGTGACGGTCGCCGGGCTGATCGTGCTGACCCTCGCCTACGCGCTCGTCGGCGCCCTCGTACGGCTCGACGCGCGCGCCGCGACCGCGCTGCTGGGCCCCCTGCCGACCGAGGAACTGGAGCGCCGGGTCGAGGATCTGACCGAGAGCCGCGCGGGCGCGGTCGACGCGGCCGACGCCGAGCGCCGTCGCATCGAACGCGATCTGCACGACGGCGCCCAGCAGCGGTTGGTCTCCATGGCGGTCAACCTGGGCCTGGCCAAGGCCACCCTGACCGATCTGCCGGACGAGGCCCGGCAGGTGATCGAGGAGGCGCACCGGGAGGCCAAGGGGGCCATCGAGGAGCTGAGCAGCCTGGTGCGCGGGCTGCACCCGGCCGTCCTCGACGAACTCGGTCTGGACGCCGCCCTCTCCGGCATCGCGGCGCGCGCACCGCTGCCGGTACGGTTGCACGTCCATGTGCCGGAACGGGCCGCCCCGACCGTCGAGGCCGTCGCGTACTTCGTCGTCTCCGAGGCCCTCGCCAACGTCGCCAAGCACGCACGGGCCGAGCGGGCCGACGTCACGGTCGTCCGCGCCGGGGGCACGCTGCGGATCGTCGTCGAGGACGACGGGCAGGGCGGGGCCGACGCCGCCCGGGGCACCGGTCTCACCGGGCTCGCCAAACGCGCGGGCTCGGTGGACGGCACGTTCGGGATCAGCAGCCCCCGCGGGGGTCCGACCGTCATCACCGTGGAGCTGCCGTGCGTGCTGTGATCGCCGAGGACTCGGTCCTGCTGCGGATCGGCCTGGTCAAAGTGCTCCAGATGGCGGGCTTCGAGGTGACGGCGGAGGCGGCGGACGCGGAGGGGCTGCTGACGGCGGTGGAGGAGCACCGACCGGACATCGCCGTGGTGGACGTGCGGATGCCGCCGGGCTTCACGGACGAGGGTGTACGGGCCGCCCTGCTCATCCGGCAGCAGTGGCCGGACACGGCGGTGCTGCTGCTCTCGCAGTACGTGGAGGAGCGCTACGCGACCGATCTGCTCACCGCGCACACGAGCGGGATCGGCTATCTGCTGAAGCAACGCGTCGCGGACGTGGAGGAGTTCATCGACGCGCTGCGGCGGGTCGCGGGTGGTGGCACCGCGCTGGACCCGCAGGTCGTCTCCCAGCTCCTCGTCCGCCGCCACAGCGACCCGCTGGACCGGCTGACGCGCCGGGAGCGGGACGTGCTGGAGCTGATGGCGGGCGGCAGGTCGAACGCGGGGATCGCCGCGGCGCTGGTGGTCAGCGAGTCCGCGGTGGCGAAGCACATCAACAGCATCTTCGCGAAGCTGGATCTGCCGGTCGCCGATGCGGACCACCGCCGGGTGCTGGCGGTGCTGCGGTTCCTGGGGGTGAGCTGACCCCGGCCGCCGGGTGGCCCGGGGCCGGGGGGTCTCGCCTTCGGATAGGGCCTACGCCCGCAGGCCGTTCAGCAGCAGGTCGAAGAGGTCGGCGAAGGCCAGCTCCGCGCCGGGGTCCGACCACTCCTCGGCGTAGACCGGGTCGTGGAAGTGGGCCGTCGCGGACCACAGGGCCTGGGCCGTCTTGCGGGGGTTGCGCGTGGTGAACTCGCCGCTCGCGAGGCCGCTTTCGACGATCTTCGTGAGGTCGCCGACCATCGTCTCGACGTGCCGGGCGACGGTGCCGCTGTTCTCGTCGGCCAGGGACAGATAGGTGGCGAACAGCTCCGGATCGCCGCCCGCCTTGCGCCGCTTGGCGGCGAAGAGGGTGGCCAGCCACTCCCGGAGCCGCTCGGCCGCCGGGCCCTTGGCGCGGGCGATGGCGGCCAGTTCGTCGTGTGCCTGGTCGAGCCACCGCTCGGTGACCGCCTCGCGCAGGGCCGCCTTGGTACGGAAGTGACGGTAGACACTGCCGTGGCTGACCCCGAGCGCGCGGGCGACGTCCACGACCGTGGCCTTGGCCGGGCCGAAGCGGCGCAGCACGTCCTCGGTGGCTTCGAGGACGCGGTCGGGGGTCAGGGGTGTCTCGGGCGGCGGCATCGGGTCCCTACTTCTTCTCGCTGTCGAGGTCGGGCATCCGGCCCTGCGGATAGCGGTCGCCCGCTGCGGCGTCGGCCGGAACGGCCTCCTCGATCGCGGCCAGGTCGTCGGCGTCGAGCGTAGCGCCCAGGGAGCCGAGAGCCTCCGTCAGCTGCGCACGTGTGCGGGAACCGATCAACGGCACGATGGCCGTGGCGTGCTTGGGGCCCTGGGCGAGCACCCAAGCGATGGCGGTCTGCGCGACGCTGATGCCCTTGTCGTCGGCGACCTTGCGCAGGGCCTCGACCAGGCCGAGGTTGTGGTCGACGTTCTCGCTGCCGAAGCGCGGGCTGAAGCTGCGGAAGTCGCCCTCCGCGAGCTTGCGGTCCCGGCTCCAGTGGCCGCTGATCAGCCCGCGGGAGAGCACGCCGTACGCGGTGATGCCGACGCCCAGCTCACGGCAGACCGGCAGGATCTCGTCCTCGATGCCGCGGGAGATCAGCGAGTACTCGATCTGGAGGTCGCAGATGGGGGCGACGGCGGCGGCCCGGCGTATGGTCTCCGCGCCCGTCTCGGAGAGCCCGATGTTCCGTACGTACCCGGCCTCGACCAGCTCGGCGATGGCGCCCACGGTCTCCTCGATGGGGACGTCGGGGTCGACGCGGGCGATGCGGTAGACGTCGATGTGGTCGGCGCCGAGGCGCTGGAGCGAGTAGGCGGCGAAGTTCTTGACGGCGGCCGGGCGGCCGTCATAGCCGGACCAGCCGCCATCGGGGCCGCGCAGGGCGCCGAACTTCACGCTGAGCAGGGCCTTTTCGCGGTGGGCTGCGGGGGCGGTGCGCAGGGCCTCGTTGATGAGCAGTTCGTTGTGGCCCATGGCGTAGAAGTCGCCGGTGTCCAGCAGGGTGACCCCGGCGTCGAGGGCCGCGTGGATGGTGGCGATGGACTCGGCGCGGTCGGTGGGGCCGTACAGGGCGGACATGCCCATGCAGCCGAGGCCGATCGCGGAGACCTGGGGGCCGGTGGTGCCGAGTTGGCGCATCTGCATGGGGGTGCTCCTTGCGGGGACTCGGGGGTTCCATACGGGTGCGTGCGTTGGCAAGCGTGGCAGATGCGATGACAGATTTCAATATCTGTCATCGCCCACCTGTCATCGTCTGTCTGTCATCCGCTGGATGTCATCGCCCGCCTGATATCGCCCGTCTGCTAGCGCCCGCCTGATATCGCCTGCCCGTTACCGCTCGCCCGTCATCGCCTGTCTGCCATCGCCCGTCTGCTCTCCCCACGGGGCCGCTCACGCCACCACGCGCGGCAGCCGCAGGCTCATCAGCACCGTCAGGGCGACCGCCGCGAGCTGTGCCGCGAGCGTGATCACCAGTGCGTCGGCCATCCCCGCCGACGGCGCCAGCGAGAGGAACAGCGTGCCGAGCGTGGCGACGCCCAGCGCCAGCGAGGACTGCTGGGTCGTGACCATCACGCCGCTGCCCACCCCGGCCCGCTCGCTCGGCACCTCGGACAGCACGATCCGAATCAGCACCGGCAGCTGTAGCCCCTGCCCGAAACCGGCCAGCGCGACCCCCGGCAGCAGCCCCGCCAGTGACAGGTCCGGCCAGTCGCGCGCCACGGCCAGCATCAGCAGACCGAGGCCCACCGCCTGGAGCAGCCCGCCGGCGGTCACCACGCGACTGCCGTACCGGCCGACCAGGCGCGGCCCCATGAGCGAGGCCACGAAGAAGGCGGCGGCCATCGGCGCCAGCGCCAGTCCGGCCGCGACCGGCCCGTAGCGCAGGCCCTGTTGCAGGGCGACCGCGATGACGAACATGAAGCCGCCGAAGCCGATCGAGAACGGCACCAGCATCGGCAGCCCGCGCCGCAGCCCCCGCAGCGCGAACAGGCTCGGCGGCAGCAGCGGAGTGGCACCGGCCCGGTCGGCGCGGCGCTCGATCACGTAGAACGCCGCCGCAGCGAAGGGGAACACGCCCAGCAGCAGCCAGGTCCACAGTGGCCAGCCCGCCGCCCGTCCCTCGGTCAGCGGCACCATCAGCGTGATCAGCGAGACGGCCAGCAGCACCGTGCCCGGCACGTCCACCGGCGCGGGCCGGTCCGAGCGGGTCTCGGGCACCGTACGGAGGGCCAGCACCAGGCCGATCAGCGCGACCGGGACGTTGACCAGGAAGACCGCGCGCCACCCGGTGCCCGCGATGTCCGCGGCCACCAGCACCCCGCCCAGGATCTGCCCCGCCACCATGGCGAGACCGGCCGTCGCGCCGTACATGCTCAGCGCGCGGGCGCGGTGCGAGCCGCTGGTGGAGGAGTGGATGGTGGCGAGCACCTGCGGCAGCATCAGCGCCGCCGCGGCGCCCTGTGCGACGCGCGCCGCGACCAGGCTCCATGCGTCAGGGGCGAGGCCGCAGGCCAGCGAGGTCACCCCGAAGGCCGCCATTCCGGCGAGGAAGAGCCGTCGCCGCCCGAAGGAGTCGCCCAGCCGTCCGCCGAGGACGAGCAGTACCGCGTACGCGACGCCGTACCCCGCGACGATCAGTTCCAGGAGGGCCGGGCCCGCGTCCAGGTCGCGGTCCATGGTGGGCAGGGCCACGTTGACGATGAAGAAGTCGATCAGAGGAAGCGCCGCCCCGAGCAGCAGGGTGAACAGCCCCGGGCCGCTCAGCGTCCCACCGGGCGTCCCGCCATGCGGCGTCGTGGCGGTCCCCCGGGCGGCCGGTGCGGCCGGGGCGGCGGTTCTGGCGCGAATTTCTGTTTCGGTCACGCTTCAGACGATCGCGCCCCGCTCAGCCGGGTACCAGAGTGTCTTTATCCTGGTACAAGAAGTACCTGGCAACCGGCTGAGCCCTGGGGCACTCTGGAGCCATGACCATCACGGTGCAGCGTGCCACGGCCACCGGCGGGGCCGAGATCAGACGGACCGAGCTGGCGGCCTTTCTGCGCAGCCGCCGGGAGCGGATCACCCCCGAGCAGGTGGGGCTGCCCCGCGGCCGCCGCCGGCGGACCCCCGGGCTGCGCCGCGAGGAGGTCGCCCAGCTCTCCACGGTGGGCGTCACCTGGTACACCTGGCTGGAGCAGGCCCGGGACATCCATGTCTCGGTGCAGGTCCTCGACGCCATCGCCCGCGCGCTGCTGCTGGACCGCAGCGAGCGCGCGCACCTCTTCGCCCTCGCCGGGGAGATCGATCCGACCCCCGGGAGCGAGTGCTCCGGGGTACCGCAGTCGCTCCAGGTGATGCTGGAGCAGCTGGAGCCGTTCCCGGCGTGCGTGCAGAACGCCCGGTTCGACCTCCTCGCGTACAACCGCACCTACCGGCTGCTGATGTGCGACCTGGACCTGCTGCCGCCGGAGGACCGCAACTGCATGTGGCTGGCCTTCACCAACGAGGACTGGTGCGCGAGCCTGGTCGAGCGGGACGAGACGATCCGGATCATGGCCGCCAAGTTCCGCGCCGCGATGGCCGAACATGTCGCCGAGCCCGCCTGGAAGGCGCTGCTGCGGCGGCTGGAGGAGGCCTCACCGGAGTTCCGGGAGATCTGGGCGCGCCATGAGGTGCTGCGGCCCAGCGACAAGATCAAGGTCTTCCGGCAGTCGACGGTGGGCGTGCTGCGGCTGACCTCGAACAGTCTGTGGACCGGCCCCAACCAGGGGCCCAAGCTGCTCACGTACACCCCGGTGGACACCGAGACCCGTGAGCGTCTGGAGCGGCTTCACGCCCTCGCGCTCGAATTGGCCGAGGTCTGACCCGTCGGCCCGGCGTCCTCGAACAGCGCGGCGGCGTGCCGGGTGGTGGCCAGCGCCCAGCGGCCGGTGGTCAGGGCCCCCAGCAGCAGGATGACGGCACCGCATCCGGCGATGATCCACCAGGCGGGCCGGGCGGCGTCCACGAACGCGGCGGCGGCCGCGGCCGATGCCTTGTGGCCCGGCTCCGCACCCACCGCCCCGGCCGCCGCGCCCGCGGCCAGCACCGCGCCGATCACCGCGACCCCGAGCGACTGGCCCACCTGGCGGCTGGTGGAGGCGACGGCGGAGGCGACCCCGGCCTGCGAACGGGGCATCCCGGAGACCGCCGTATTGGTGATGGGCGCGTTGACCAGTCCGAATCCGATGCCGAACAGCACATAGCCGGTCAGCATCAGCACATTGCTGGACTCGGCGTCGAAGACGGCGAACAGCACCCCGCTGGCTCCTATCGTCACCCCGGCCAGCAGCAGCGGCAGCCGGGGCCCGCCGTGGCCCACCAGCCGCCCGGACAGCGGTGCGCAGATGAAGCACATGAACGCCATCGGCAGCATCCACAGCCCGGCGTGCAGGGCGTCGAGTCCGCGGACGTCCTGGAGATAGAGCGTGTTCATGAAGAGGAAGCCGCCGAGCGCCGCGAAGGCGCTCACCGCGATGACCGTCGCCCCGCTGAAGGGCGCGCTGTGGAAGAAGCGCACATCGATCAGCGGTTCGGTGCGCCGCCGCTCGTAGCGGATCAGCGCGACCAGCCCGACGACGGCGACCGCCGTGCACACGGAGATCAGCGGCGAGTCCCAGCCGTGCCCGGGCGCCTCGATGATCGCGTACGTCAGGGAGCCGAGGACGGCGATGACCAGCAGCTGGCCGATGGGGTCGGGCCTGCGGGGCTTCGGAGCGCGCGACTCCGGTACGAAGCGGGCGGTCAGTGCCATCGCCGCGAGCCCGACCGGAAGGTTTATCCAGAAGATCGAGCGCCAGCCGACCGACTCCACCAGCACCCCGCCGACGATCGGCCCCGCCGCCATGCTGATGCCGACGACCCCGCCCCACACCCCGATCGCCCGCGCCCGCTCCCGGGGCTCGGTGAAGGTGTTGGTGATGATCGACATGGCCACGGGGTTGAGCATCGAACCGCCGATGGCCTGCACCATGCGGAAGCCGACCAGCGCCTCCAGGCTGGGCGCGATGCTGCACAGCGCCGAGCCGAGGGTGAAGATCACCAACCCGGCCTGGAAGACGCGCTTGCGCCCCAACCGGTCGGCCGTCGACCCGGCGAGCATCAGCAGCGCGGCGAGGACGAGCGTGTACGCGTCGATCGTCCACTGCATTCCGGAGACGGAGGCGTTCAGATCGCTCCGCATCGAGGGCAGGGCGACGTTCAGCACGGTGTTGTCGAGGCTGACGATCAGCAGGCTCATGCAGCAGATCGCCAGCACGAGCATGCGCCGCCGAGGGCTGAGCTCAGGCATGGTTGAACGCTACAACGATGTCGTGGATTACGGAGGGTACGAACCGCCCGGCCGATCCCCCGCGCGGGTGCGGGACAATGAGAGGTCCGGTCCCTACGAACGCTCTTACCCGCCCCCGAAGGAAGCCTCACCCCATGACCCAGACGCAGCTGAAGGTCGGCCCGTACACGGTCCAGCCACCGGTCGTCCTCGCACCGATGGCCGGGATCACCAACGCGCCGTTCCGCACCCTGTGCCGGGAGTTCAGCGGCGGCAAGGGGCTGTTCGTCAGCGAGATGATCACGACCCGGGCGCTGGTCGAGCGGGACGCCAAGACCATGCGGCTGATCCACTTCGACGGCACCGAGAAGCCGCGCTCCATCCAGCTGTACGGGGTCGACCCGGTGACCGTCGGCAAGGCCGTGCGGATGATCGTGGACGAGGACCTGGCCGACCACATCGACCTCAACTTCGGCTGCCCGGTGCCCAAGGTGACCCGCAAGGGCGGCGGCTCGGCGCTCCCGTACAAGCGGAACCTGCTGCGCGCGATCCTGCGCGAGGCCGTCACCGGCGCGGGCCCGCTGCCGGTGACCATGAAGATGCGCAAGGGCATCGACGACGACCACATCACCTACCTCGACGCGGGCCGGATCGCCGTCGAGGAGGGCGTGACCGCGATCGCGCTGCACGGCCGCACCGCCGCCCAGCACTACGGCGGCACGGCGGACTGGGACGCCATCGCGCGGCTGAAGGAGACCGTCCCGGAGATCCCGGTCCTGGGCAACGGCGACATCTGGTCCGCCGAGGACGCGGTGCGGATGATGGACCGGACCGGATGCGACGGCGTGGTCGTCGGGCGCGGCTGTCTGGGGCGGCCGTGGCTCTTCGGCGACCTGGTGGCGGCGTTCGCCCCCGGCGGCGAGACCGGCGGCGGGGCCGGTTCCGCCCGGCCCACGCTGAAGGAGGTCGCCGGCGTGATGCGCCGCCACGCCGAGTTGCTCGCCGAGTGGCTGGAGGACGAGGAGCGCGGCGTGATCGACTTCCGTAAGCACGTCGCCTGGTACACCAAGGGCTTCTCGGTCGGCTCCGAGATGCGCAAGCGGCTCGCGATCACCTCGTCCCTGGCCGAGCTGGACGATCTGCTGGCCGGGCTGGACCTGGACCAGGAGTGGCCGCCCGGCGCCGACGGCCCCCGCGGCCGCACCTCGGGCCGCAACCGGGTGGTGCTCCCGGACGGCTGGCTGGCGGACCCGTACGACTGCGCGGGCGTGACCGCGGACGCGGAGCTGGACACCTCGGGCGGCTGAGCCTTCAGGGGCCGCCAGCGGGACGAGCCTTCAGGGGGATGAGCCGACCGCCAGGTCCAGCGTCAGCGCCGCCGTCCAGCTGAAGTCCCGGGTGCCGCGCGCCTCCTCCGTGTACGGGTCGACGTACTCGGCGAACCCGGAGGCGGCGGCCACCTCCAGGGCCGCGGCCCGCAGCGCGTCCGCCTCGCCCACCGCGCCGTGCAGCCGCAGACCGCGCTCCAGCAGCCAGTTGACGTTGAACCAGGCGGGGCCGCGCCAGTAGCGCGACGGGTCGAAGGCGGCGCCGCGCAGGTCGTAACTGGGCACCAGGCGCACCGAGGTGCCCAGCCCGAAGTGCTCGCCCGCGGCGGTACGGAGCAGCGCGTCGACCGTGGCCCGGGGCAGCTCCGGGACGAGCAGCGGCAGCAGGCCCGCCGCGCTCAGTTCGGGGATCAGGCCACCGCCCACCACATCGCGGCACAGGAACAGCCCGGCGGCCGGGTCCCACAGCCGGTCCAGCAGGGCGGCCGTCAGCCGGGCAGCTCGGGCGCGGTGCGGGCGGGGGTCAGCGCCGAGGCTCGACGCGATCTCGGCCAGGGCGTGTTCGGAGGCGATCAGCAGCGCGTTGACGCCCGGGTCCTCGACGGTGAACGCGTGGCTGCCGGGGCGGTCCTCGTAGCCCCCGTCCCGGTAGTCCGCCGCGAGGCGCACGTACCGCCCGTAGTCCAGGTCCGTCGGGCGGTCGGTGGCCGCGCCGTGGTCGAGGTCGGCGCGCTGGAACGTCTCCGGCGGTACGGGGTCGACGCGGGCCAGCGGGGCGTCCCAGCAGGGGCTGTTGTCCATGCCCGGCTCCCAGGGGTGGACCACCGCCACCAGACCGCCGCCGCCCAGATCGCGCCGGTCGGTCAGATAGCGGTGCCAGGCGGCGAGCCGGGGGTACGTACGCGCCAGGAAGCCGGATCCCACCGAGGCGCGCGGGTCGGCGCGGTGCACCAGCAGACAGGCGAGCGCGTGCACCGGCGGCTGGACGATCCCGGAGGTCGCGACGCCGGGCGGGGCGCCGGTGTGCCCCGTGGACGGCCGCCAGAAGTCGGGGCCCGGGAAGTAGGCGCCCGGCGGCACCGCCTGGTTGTAGACGATGTGGGGGATCCGTCCGTCGTCCCACTGGGCCGTGAGCAGGGTTTCCAGTTCCCGCTGGGCGCGGCGTACCGAAAGATGACGCGATCCGATCGCGATGAACGCCGAATCCCAGCTCCACTGGTGCGGATAGAGGCCACGGGAGGGGACTGTGGAGGAGCCCGTCCAGTTCTCGTCGAGGACGCGTCGCGCGCCGGGCACCACCTGCGCGAGCGCGCGCCGGGCGCTGGTCACGGGGCCTCCTCATCATGGCGTGTGGGGGCACGATACCGGCCCTGCGACCGCCACCCACCTGCGAATCGCTCATCTGAGCGAGCACCCTCTCGTTGGTGTCCATAGGGTGAGACGAGGCACTCTGGAGGGGGGTGATTCTCGCCACTCTGATCAAGCCCTCGCTCAGATGAGCGGAAGTGGAGGAGTGCTTCGGCGGTCGGTCGCTGCGCTCACCTCCTCAATGCATGGCACTCAGTGCCATGCCTCGATGTTCGAACCCTCGAACCAGCGATAACACACAGTGATCAATTGCCTGTCGGTCATATGCGTGGCGTGTGCATGTGTTCGACTCTTGAAGGAGTGACCCACGCCACTCCTTTTGGTGGTGCCCTTTCGAACACGTGGCAGGCGGGTGGTTACAGCCGAATGACGGTGGAGTGGACATACTCAGGAGCCTTCGATCTGGGTACGCTCCCCGCCGTCAGGGCAGCCGAGCCGAGGAGATCGAGTCCCGTGCCGGAAACACAAGATCAGCAGAAGTTCGTTTACGACTTCACCGAGGGCAACAAGGATCTCAAGGACCTGCTCGGCGGGAAGGGTGCGAACCTCGCCGAGATGACCAATCTCGGTCTCCCCGTGCCACCGGGATTCACCATCACCACCGAGGCCTGCAAGGTCTACCTCGACAGTGGTTCCGAGCCCGTGGCCCTCCGCGACGAGGTGAGTGCGCACCTCGAAGCCCTCGAGGGGAAGATGGGGAAGAAGCTCGGCCAGGCCGACGACCCGCTCCTGGTATCCGTACGCTCCGGCGCGAAGTTCTCGATGCCCGGGATGATGGACACCGTCCTCAACATCGGCCTCTCCGACGAGTCCGTCGCCGGGCTCGCCGCGCAGGCGGGCGACGACCGGTTCGCCTGGGACTCCTACCGCCGCCTGATCCAGATGTTCGGCAAGACCGTGCTGGGCGTGAACGGCGACCTCTTCGAAGAGGCCATCGACGCGGCCAAGCAGGCCAAGGGCGTCACCGTCGACATCGACCTGGACGCCGCCGACCTCAAGAAACTGGTCGCCGAGTTCAAGTCGATCGTCTCCCAGGAGACCGGCCGCAGCTTCCCGCAGGAGCCGCGCGAGCAGATGGACCTCGCCGTCCGGGCCGTGTTCGACTCCTGGAACGGCGACCGCGCCAAGCTCTACCGCCGCCAGGAGCGCATCCCGCACGACCTGGGCACCGCGGTCAACATCTGTTCCATGGTCTTCGGCAACCTCGGCCCCGACTCGGGCACCGGCGTCGCCTTCACCCGCGACCCGGCCAGCGGCCACCAGGGCGTCTACGGCGACTACCTCCAGAACGCCCAGGGCGAGGACGTCGTCGCGGGCATCCGCAACACCGTTCCGCTCGCGGACCTGGAGCAGATCGACAAGCGCTCGTACGACGAGCTGATGCAGATCATGGAAACGCTCGAGACGCACTACAAGGACCTGTGCGACATCGAGTTCACCATCGAGCGCGGCAAGCTGTGGATGCTCCAGACCCGGGTCGGCAAGCGCACCGCCGGTGCCGCCTTCCGGATCGCCACCCAACTGGTCGACCAGGGCCTGATCGACGAGGCCGAGGCGCTGCGCCGGGTCAACGGCGCGCAGCTCGCGCAGCTGATGTTCCCGCGCTTCGACGAGGAGGCCGCGGCGAGCGACGCCGTACGGAAGATCGGGCGCGGCATCGCCGCCTCCCCGGGCGCCGCCGTCGGCAAGGCCGTCTTCGACTCGTACACCGCCGTCAAGTGGTCCCGCTCCGGTGAGAAGGTCATCCTCATCCGCCGCGAGACCAACCCCGACGATCTGGACGGCATGATCGCCGCCGAGGGCATCCTCACCTCCCGCGGCGGCAAGACCTCGCACGCCGCCGTCGTCGCCCGCGGCATGGGCAAGACCTGTGTGTGCGGCGCCGAGGACCTGGAGGTCGACACCAAGCGCCGCCGCATGATCGTGCCGAGCGCGGACGGCAAGGACGACCTGGTCATCGAGGAGGGCGACGTCGTCTCGATCGACGGCTCCTCCGGCAAGGTCTACCTGGGCGAGGTCCCGGTCGTCCCGTCCCCGGTGGTCGAGTACTTCGAGGGCCGGATGCACGCGGGCGCCGACGACGCCGACGAACTGATCGGCGCCGTCCACCGGATCATGGCGTACGCGGACCGGGTCCGCCGCCTGCGGGTACGGGCCAACGCGGACAACGCCGAGGACGCCGCCCGCGCCCGCCGCTTCGGCGCCCAGGGCATCGGGCTGTGCCGCACCGAGCACATGTTCCTCGGTGAGCGCCGTGAGATGGTCGAGCGGCTGATCCTCGCCCACGGCGACGAGGAGCGCGACGCCGCGCTCGGCGAGCTGCTGCCGCTCCAGAAGAAGGACTTCGTGGAGCTGTTCGAGGCGATGGACGGGCTGCCCGTCACCGTCCGGCTGCTCGACCCGCCGCTGCACGAGTTCCTGCCCGACATCACCGAGCTGTCGGTGCGCGTCGCGCTCGCAGAATCCCGCAAGGACCACAACGAGAACGACTTGCGGCTGCTCCAGGCCGTCCACCGGCTGCACGAGCAGAACCCGATGCTGGGCCTGCGCGGCGTACGCCTCGGCCTCGTCATCCCCGGCCTGTTCGCCATGCAGGTCCGGGCCATCGCCGAGGCCGCCGCCGCCCGCCGGAACGCCAAGGGCGACCCGCGCGCCGAGATCATGATTCCGCTCGTCGGCACCGTCCAGGAGCTGGAGATCGTCCGCGAGGAGGCCGAGCAGATCATCGCCGAGGTCGAGCGCGCCCACGGCGTGGACCTCAAGCTCGCCCTCGGCACCATGATCGAGCTGCCCCGCGCCGCGCTGACCGCCGCTCAGATCGCCGAGTCCGCCGACTTCTTCTCCTTCGGCACCAACGACCTCACCCAGACCGTGTGGGGTTTCTCCCGCGACGACGTCGAGGCCAGCTTCTTCACCGCGTACCTGGAGAAGGGCATCTTCGGCGTCAGCCCCTTCGAGACGATCGACAAGGACGGCGTCGGCTCCCTGGTCCGCGCCGCCGCCCAGGCCGGCCGGACCACCCGCCCTGACCTCAAGCTCGGCGTCTGCGGTGAGCACGGCGGCGACCCGGAGTCCGTCCACTTCTTCCACGAGGTGGGCTTGGACTACGTCTCCTGCTCCCCGTTCCGTATCCCCGTCGCCCGCCTGGAGTCGGGCCGCGCGGCGGCGAACGGCCGCTGACGGCGGCGAGCGCGAGCCGATAAGGCCACCGGGGCACCACAGCCGGGACACCCACCCTCACCCGGCAACGCGGCCCCGGCTCTCAAAGGGGGCGGCACCTTGTGCGGAGGTGCCGCCCCCTCTTTTGTTCGCCGCTTGCCGACGCGTGAATCGGATACCTGCGCCTCCCCTTGTTGTAATGTCACTTCCTGATGTAGTACTTCTTATACATGAGCGAGCAGGTGCACAACAGGCTGGCGATGGTGCGCGCGGAACGCAAGGTGTCGCGGCAGGCGCTGGCTGAAGCGGTCGGCGTCCACTATCAGACCATCGGCTACATCGAGCGTGGGCAGTACAACCCGAGCCTCGATCTCGCCTTGCGCGTCGCCGAGTTCTTCGATCTGCCAGTGGAGGCGCTCTTCTCTCTCCGGCCGTTCCGCCCGCTCACGGACGAGGTTTACGGGAGGAATAAGTGACCACCGCAGGCGCGCCCCGGCGAGACCGGCGTCCACGCTACGACGAGCGCATGTTTTCCATCATGAACAACCGCGAGGCGGACGCACTGTACGCGACGGTTGCCCGTCGCCGCGTGGCTGTTGCGGTCCATGTGGTGCTTACGGTGGCATCCGTGGTCACGGGTGTCGGCGTGTACGTGACCGGGAGGACCTGGCTCGCCATCGTCCTTATTGCCCTCATCCTTCCCTGGTGTGTGGCCACCGGCGTGATCAACGGCGCCACTCGCGGCCTTCTCGAACTGCGGACGCACGTCCTGGACGAACGTCAGCTGGCGGAGCGGGACCGGGTGCGGGCGCGGGCGAACCGCCTGACCACGTACCTGTTGGCGGGCGCCGTCATAGGCGTCGCCGTGTGCGCCTGGACCGGTCAGGTGCCGACAGGGAACCTGCTCGCACCGGTCCTGGTCGCGGTGTTCGTAGCGCACTGGCTGATGCCGATGTGGGTGGCGGGCCTGGCAGCTCGGGACGAACCGGAGGAGGGATTGGAGGCGCTCTAGCTGTGCTGTCCCGGCGGGGACACTGGATCGAACGGGTCGCGCTGCTTCGGGTAGGTGGGCGCGCAGTCGGGGCAGGCGAATACCGTCCCGCCGCCGACGCTGGCGCCGTACTCGATCGCGACGACGACCGGTTGGCTTGTCGTCCGCTGGCAACGGGCACAGACCTGGGGCATCACCGGGCTGTCGCCTCCTCTGCGGGATCGGTGGCGATCGCTCGCGCCAGCGCCTTGCGGAGTCGGTCCGTGTCGGTGAGATACCGGTCGGGGCCGACGGGGATGCGCCAGTGCAGGCGAGGTCCGGTGGTGTGCGTGGCCGGTGGTACGCCGACGTAGGTGACCTCGGCGGTGTGCGCGCCGAGAGCGTGGATGTTCTCCATGCGGCCCCACCACTCGGCGTGGCCGCTGGGGATGAGCCAGTACATCAGGCCGTAGTCCGCGATGACGGCGCCGGACGCGTCGCCGAGTAATGCGAGGGCGCGTTCGCCGATCTCGGCGGGGGCGCGAAGGACGTCCCAGTGCGGGCCGACCTTGACCATCTCTACTTCGCCGCGCGGTGGAGTCCACGGCGCGGCTGTTCTGTTGTTCTGCACGGGATCCCCCGGCGTCATCGGTGATCAGGTGATGACTGACAGTAGGGGCGCCGTGGCAGGGGTAGGGACACAGCTTGTGTCCCTACCTCGGTCAGACCACGCCGAGGCGCATACCGAACTCCAACAGCGCTCGGTTGCGATTCGTGTTCAGCATGGTGCTGGTGGTCTCGCGGACACCCGCATGCATCCGCGTCGCCTGTGGCGCCAACCGCTCGGCTTCGAGGAACGAGTCAAGGGCTTGATCGTGCTGTCCGTTGTAGTAGCGCGCCCGGCCCACGTCGATGTAGTGGTGCGAGCGCCGTTCCTGCGCGTACTTGGCGGGGAATTTGCCCGTGATGTGCTCGGCGCGGCGCACCGCGTCCCGGCCTTTCCCCATCTCCACGGGCAGCGAGACTGACCAGATGGCGACGTTGGTCGGGCCGAATTGCAACTGGTAGTCGTTGCGGTCACCGGCCAGTTGGGCGGCCAGCCGCTCCGCCTTCTGCAACTCGGCCTCGGCCGCCTTCCCTGCCGTGGCTCGCGCGTAGTTCAGGCTCGCCTTGAGGTGGAAGGCCCCGGTGAGCGAAACCTTCTCCGGCTGGTCGTTGTTGATGCGCCCCAGTTCGGTGAGGGCTTCGTCGATGATAGCGCCGGCCTCGTCGTGCTCGCCGATGCTCAGGAACTCGCCAGCGTTGTACCAGCGTGCGGACAGCGCCCGTAGCGGATCGTCCGTTTGCGCTGCGGACCACACAACCCGTTCGGTGGCGAGGGTGGCATCGGAGCTGCGGCCGAGTTTGTAGAGGTACTGCATGGCGCACTCATAGCCAGACGCCAACAGGTCGTAAGCGGCTCGGCGTTCGTCTCCCGTGGACACGTCGGCGGCCACTTGCAGGTCACGTAGAAGCGCAGGCAGCAGGTTCCCGCTCTTCGCGAGCGCGGCAGTCTGCCGGTATCGATTCGCTTCAGCGACCCGCGCGCGGAGTTCGGGAAGGTCTACCTCGGCGGCCTCCTGGTCGGAGGGACGGGTGGGGCGGCCGTGACGGAGGAGTGCACGCCGCACCGCGGCGACGGCAGCGACGGCGGCCTGACCGTCGAGATCCGAGTCAGGGGGCGTGTAGGGCTGACCAGTGATTTCGGTGGGGTGGCAGTCGAGCGCCTTGACGAACGTGAGGATCACGTCGGCCCGGTCCAGTGACCGCTTGCCCTGCTCGAACTTCTTCACGGACGAGAGTGAGTAGCCACTCTCCTGGGCGAGCTTGCGCTGATCCCAGCGGCGACGCATCCGCAGACGGGCGAGCCTCTGGCCATTCGTCTGTGCGCCCTCCGGCACGCCAAAATTCTCGGGCATACTCAGCTCCGTTCTGACGTAGACACTCAGAACGGTACCCCCGTAGCAGGGGGAGTTGCGGCCGGTCGGCCCTCACGACGCGGCCTGCACCACCGCCATGAGGGCCTTGGAGATCAGTGGTGAGACGGAGTCGCGCCGTATCACGGCAGAACTCCGTCGAGTCGTCACCAGCCTGGCGCCGTGGCGACGCACGCCGATGGTGCGAGACCTGGCCGAGGCGGTCGCCGCGGTGTGAAGACTAGGCTTCCCGGTACCAAGATCTGCCAGGAGGCCCCATGCACATCAGCGAGCTGGTCGGCACGGACGAGTGGCATACCGCCGAGGGGCGACCGTACGTCGTCTACAAGTACGCGGCCACCCTGGACGGCCGGATCGCCGCGGCGGACAGCACCAGCCAGTGGATCACCAGCGCGGAGTCCCGTACGGAGGTCCATGCCCTGCGTGCGGCCTGCCAGGCAACCGTGGTCGGCTCCGGTACTCAGCAGGCCGACAACCCGCACCTCGCCGTGCGCTCCGCCAAGGACGACCCCAAGCTGAAGGTGGCCGTACCCGTCGACGAGCAGCCGTGGCGGGTGATCGTGGACAGCAATGCGCGGACCCCGGCCGATGCCCGGGTCCTCGATGACGCGGCGCCAACGCTGATTGCTGTCGCCGACGACGTGGACGCCACGCACCTGGAGGGCATCGCGACCGTTGTCCGACTGCCCCGGGCGAAGGAGGGTCTGGACCTCGGCAAGCTGCTCGGTGAGCTGGACGGCCGTGGCGTGCGCGGCATGTTCCTCGAAGGAGGGCCCACCCTTGCCGCGTCGTTCGTGTCGTCCGGGCTGGTCGACCGGATCATCGCCTACATCGCACCCGCGGTCCTCGGCCGCGGCAAGAGCGCGCTCCAGGGCGGCACCATCGAGTCGATGGACGACATCCTGCGGTGCGAGCTGCTGGACGTCTCGCGGTCCGGCCCGGACGTCCGGCTGGTCGCGCGCCCGCGGCGATGACGCCCATGAGACGCCTATGAAGGGACGGCACCTTTGTGCGGAGGTGCCGCCCCCTCTCACTCCCCCCACGGGAGCCGTTGCCGCCCGGCATCGGATCGGGCGGCAACAAGTGCCCTGTCGCCGTTGTGCGCTCGTCACCCCCCACGGGAACGAGCAATACGGCCCAGAGCACCGCCTGTTGAATTACGGACGGACGTCGGTGGTGTTTCCCGGCGCGCCCGGTTTTCCCGAAGAACAGCTTTCCTCTTGGACGGGGCGTAGCGCTCCCCCTTTCACATCTGGCCAAAAGGGCGTGGTCACTGACCGTGCCAGCGTGCATACTCAACGGTGGTCGGGGGGCGGTCACCATGTCACTTGTGAGGGTCTGGTGCTACGTGTTCATTTCAGTGAACTCGATCTGGCCCGGCTGCGGATGGCCATCCGCCCGGACGCGCTCTGGGAGACCGTTTTAAGTTTCCACCGGTTGCGCGAGAACCGTGCGGAGACCGTATACGGGGAATGGCGCTCGGAGGCGCGTAACCGGCTCAACGGCGAAGGGCGGCTGCTGGCCCCGCTCATTCCCTCGCGGGGCTATTTCCCCGACTTCCTGACGCCCGCCGAAGGGGTAATCGGGTGCGACGCCGCCATGGACGCGTTGCACGCGACGCCCGCCGAGCGGCTGCACGCCGAGATCGACCGGCTGCCGTCGGCCCGGGCGCTGCCGGGGTGGATACGTGGGCTGGCGCAGGGCGAACGGCGGCCGCTGGACCGGCTGGTGACGGTGCTGCGCTCGTACCACGAGGCCGCCGTGGCGCCGTACTGGCCGCATATACAGGCCCGTATCGAGGCCGACCGGGCGGCCCGCGGCCGGGCGCTGCTGGACGGGGGCGCGGACGGGTTGCTGTCCTCGCTGCCGCCGACCATGCGCTGGCGTGCGCCCGTGCTGGAGGTGGACTATCCCGTCGACCGGGACCTGGAGCTGCGCGGCCGGGGGCTGTTGCTCCTGCCGTCGTTCTTCTGCCGGAGGACGCCGGTGACGTATCTCAATCCGGAGCTGACCCCGGTTCTCGTCTACCCCGTGGAGCACGCGCGGAGCGGCGTCCCGGCCCAGCCGCGGGCCGGTATCGCGCCCGCGCCCGCCGCGCCCGGCCAGACGCGCGTCCTCGGCAAGCTCGTCGGCCACACCCGCTCGGCGGTGCTGCTGGAGGTCGGCGGCGGCTGTACGACGAGCGAACTCGCCCGCCGGGTCGGCGTATCGCTCGCCTCGGCCAGCCAGCACGCGAGCGTGCTGCGCGAGGCGGGGCTCGTCCACACGCTGCGCCAGGGCGGCGCCGTCCTGCACACCCTCACCCCGCTGGGCGCCGCCCTGCTGCGCGGCGGCGGCCCGGCGGCCCCGGCGCGGGGTGCGGGGCGTCAGTCGTCGATGCCGGTGCGTTCGACGCCCGCGACGATGTAGCGCTGGAGGACGAGGAAGACGACCAGCAGCGGCACGATCGACACGGCGGCGGCCACGAACAGCTCGTGGAGGTTGACGCTCTGCGCGGTGGTGAACGTCGACAGCGCGACCTGGACCGTCCACGCCTCCCGGTCCTGGCCGATGACCAGCGGCCACAGGAAGGAGTTCCAGGCGCCGATGAAGACGATCGTGCCGACCGCGGCGAATACCGGCCGCGCGTTCGGCACCACGACCTGCCAGTACGTACGCCAGTAGCCGAGCCCGTCCACCCGCGCCGCGTCCTCCAGCTCCCTGGGGAAGCCCAGGAAGTACTGCCGGAAGATGAACGCCGCGACCGCGCTGAACAGCGTCGGCACGACGAGACCGCGCAGCGTGGAGATCCAGCCGAGCGAACTGACCAGCACGAAGCTCGGGACGAAGGTGACCGCGGCCGGGACCATCAGGGTGCCCAGGATCCAGTAGAAGACGGCGTCGGCGTAGCGGTACGGGATGCGGGCCAGCCCGTACCCGGCGAGTGAGGCGAGCAGCACGGTGCCGAGGGTGGTGAGGACGGCGATCAGGGAGGAGTTGAGCAGCGCGTGCGCCATCGGCACGTTCGGGTCGTCGAACAGCTCGGTGACGTTCGACCAGTGCAGCTCGCCCGGGAAGAACGTCCAGCCGGGCGAGGTGATGTCCGCCTCGCTGGACAGGCCGTTGCGTACGAGGAGATAGAACGGGATCAGGAACAGCAGCGCGAGGGCGATCAGCAGGATGAGTCGTACCGCGCGACCTACGGCGACCAGGGCGTCCCGTACGTCGCGCGACTGGTGACGAGGGCGAGGGCGCATCAGTCCTCCTTTCGGCCCAGGCCGAACCAGCGCGCCTGGACCACCGTCACCACCGCGATGATCAGCGCGAGGATCACCGCGCCCGCGCTGCCGAGGCCCAGGTTCTGCCCCTGTCCGAGCGCCGTGTAGTAGAGGTAGACCAGCGGCGGGCGGGCGTACGGCGGGTAGCCGCGCGAGTCGGCCAGCAGGTTGTAGAATTCGTCGAACGCCTGAAACGCGTTGATCACCAGCAGCAGCACCACCGCGACCGACGTCGCCCGCAGCTGCGGAAAGGTGATGTGCCGGAACACCTGCCACCCCGGCCGGGCCCCGTCCACGGCGGCCGCCTCGTACAGCCGCGGCGAGACGCGCTGGAGTCCGGCCAGGAACAGCACCATGTAGAAGCCCGCCTGGAGCCACAGCCGCACGGTGACGATCACCAGCCAGTACCAGGGCGGATCGGTGGTCGACAGCCAGGCGATCTGATCGGCGCCGAACCAGCCGAGGACGGTGTTGGCCAGCCCGAACCGCACCCCGTTGAAGATCGACATCTTCCAGATCAGCGCCGCCACGACATAACTGCACGCGACGGGAAGAAAGAACACCGACCGGAAGAACGCCTGCGCCCGGGGCAGCCGGTTCACCATCAGCGCGAGGGAGAGCGAGAGCACATAGGTCGCGGGGACGATGAAGGCCGTGAAGACCAGGAACGTCACCAGGCTGCCGGTGAACGCGTCGTCGCGCAGCATCGCCATGTAGTTGTCCAGCCCGACGAAGCGGGCCGGCGTGACCGTGTTGTGTGCGTCGAAGAAGCTGAGGTACGCGCTCCAGGCGAGGGGGACGTACGTGAAGAGGGTCAGACCGAGGACGAAGGGGCCGACGAAGATCCAGAACCAGAGCGCCCGGTTCTGACGCCCCAGCAGCTTGCTGGGCATCAGCTCTTCTTCTGGGCGTTCTGTACGCGGCGCAGTTCCGCCGCGGTCTTACGGACCACCGACCGCAGCTCGCTCTCCGGGTTCGCGCCGCCCTTGATGATGCGGCTCAGCGCGTCCTGGTACGCGACCTTGCTCGCCGGCGTCCACAGCAGCGGCTCGGCGTGGCCGTGCTCGGTGGCGAACCGCACCGCTTCGCCCGCCGCGCCCTGCCGCAGCTTGGGGGCCTTCTGCGCGAGCGACATCCGGGCCGGGATGTGGAATCCGTAGGTGAGCGCGAAGTCCTCCTGATACTCCGTCTTCTCCACCCACAGCCACTTGACGTACGCCTTCGCCAGCTCCTTGTGCTCGCTGCGCGCGCTCACCGCCGCGCCGTACGCCCCCACCGGCACCGCGGGCCGCCCCTGCGCACCCTCCTTGGGGAACGGCAGCACCCCGAAGTCGTCCCCCAGCGCCTTCTCCACCTGCGGCAGTGCCCACAGCCCCGACCACTGCATGGCCGTCAGCCCCTGGGTGAACGCGGCCGGATCCGACCAGTCCGACGGCGCGCCCAGCAGCAGCGACTTCTCCGCGTACAGCTGGCGCAGCTTGCCGAGCGTGCGGGCCGCGGCCGGGTCGTCGAAACCGACCTTTCCGTCCTCGGTGATCAGCTCAAGACCGGCGGCGTTGAGCGGCGTGCCGCCGAGGACGCCGGGACCGCCGTCGTTGCCCAGGAACAGCCCCTTGACGTCTCCAGTGGTCAGCGCCTTCGCCGCGTCGACCAGCGCGTCCAGGGTCCGGGGCGGCTCCACCCCGGCGTCCTTCAGCATGCTGGTGCGGTAGTAGAGCAGCTGCATGTCCACCACTTGCGGGATGGCCCAGACCTTGCCCTGGTACGTCTTGGGGGCGAGCACGGCCGGGTTGATGTCGTCCTTCGCCTCCTTGAGGAGGTCCGTCAGGTCGACCACCTGCCCGCCCTGGATCTGGTCCAGCGTCGGCCCGTTGACCTCGAAGACGTCCGGCCCGGACTTCGTCAGCAGCGCGGCGGCGGTCTGCTGGTCGTAGTTGCCCGGCCGCCACTGGACCTCGACGCGGGCGTCGTCGAAGTCGTCCGCGTACCGCTTCACCGCCTGCTCGGTGCCGGGCTCGCCGTACTGGTGGTACCACTGCGACAGGGTCGGCTTGCCGTTCCTGTCGTCCCCGCTCCGCCCGGTGTTGGATCCGCACGCGGTGGCCGTCGCCCCGGCCAGGGCGAGCCCGCCGCCGGTGCCGAGCAGTCTCCTACGGCTGATGGACATGTGACCGCGCCCCCTTTTGCTGCGTCGTCGCCGTCAGACTCAACGATCAACCTTGGGGCGGGATTACGACAGGTGGGTTGCGGCCGTATATCAACTGCCCTTGCTGGCCTCGGTGTCGATCTCGTCGAAGACGCGCTGGGCTGTCGCGAACGCGGAGTTGGCCGCCGGGACACCGCAGTAGATCGCGCTCTGGAGCAGTACTTCGCCGATCTCGTCGCGCGTCAGGCCGTTGGTGAGCGCGGAACGGACGTGCATCGCCAGCTCGGCGTCATGGCCGTGCGCGATGAGCGCGGTGAGGGTGACGGCGCTGCGCATACGGCGGTCCAGGCCGTCCCCGGTCCAGATCTCGCCCCATGCGTAGCGGGTGATGAAGTCCTGGAAGCGGGCGGTGAACGGGGTCGTACGGGCCACCGCGCGGTCCACGTGGGCGTCGCCCAGTACGGCGCGCCGGACGGCCATTCCGGCGGCGTGCCGGGTGGTGTCGTCCGTGGGCGCTTTTGTGTCGGGGTTCGCGAAGTGGGTGACCAGGGCCGAGGTGACCGCTTCCGGGCGCTCCGCGCCCGCCAGGTGGGCCGCGTGGGCGACCTCCACCAGGCTCGCGCCCGGGGTCGCGTCCGCGATCTCGCGGGCGTGCGGGGGAGGGGTGGCCGGGTCGTCGCGGCCCGCCACGACCAGGGTGGGGGCGGTGATGGACGGCAGCACGTCGCGTACGTCGTAGTCGGCGAGGACGTCGCAGCAGGCCGCGTAGCCCGCGCGGTCGGTGTCGCGGAGGTCCTGGAGCAGGGCGCGACCGCGGTCGGTGTCGGCGAACTCGTGCGAGAACCAGAGGCCCGGGCGGCTCGCCACCATCGCTTCTGTGCCCTGTTCGCGTACGAGCTTCGCCCGGTCCCGCCAGACGGAGGGCTCGGCGAAGTGCGCCGAGGAGCAGACGATTGCGAGGGAGGAGACGCGGTCGGGGTGGTGCGCGGCGAGATACAGGCCGACGGCGCCGCCGATGGAGATGCCCGCGTACGAGAAGCGGTCCCAGTTGTGGGCGTCGGCGAGGTTGAGTACGAGTGCGGCGAGGTCGGCGATGGTGGCGCTGCCGTCGTTGGGGAGCGCGGTGGCTGGAGAGCCGCCGTGGCCCGGTAGGTCCCAGCGCAGGGTGCGGTGGGTGCGGGCGAGGGCGGGGAGTTGCGGCTCCCAGACGGCGAGGGATGTGCCGATGGAGGGGCCGAGGATGAGGGGCGGGGCGGTGGCTGGGCCGTCCAGGGTGGCGTTGAGTTCGTGGGTGTGGCTCACGGGGTGGCTCTCCGGGGGGTGGTTGGTGGGGTGGCTTGGGGTGTGGATGCGGGTGCCGGTGCCGGTGCGTGGGTGCTTGTCCCCCACCCCGCCCCTTCCCGAACCATGGGCGCTGCCCCTGGACCCCGGGGTTTCGTTGCCGGGCGCGGGCCGGTGGGTGGGTTGTGCCCGCCCGTTCCTCCCCCAGCTACCGCTGGGAGGTGCCCCCTCCGCGGAACGATTGCCC
>NZ_GG657754.1:7176863-7179495 GCF_000158915.1 Streptomyces himastatinicus ATCC 53653
GGTTGCCACTCGGCATGCCACGCCCCGCCGGGGCGTTCGTCCTCGGCGGCGAGGGAGCCGAGCAGGGTGGCGGCGAGGCCGGGGGCCTGGCGGGCGGCGGAGGCGATGAGGGTGGCGCGTACGGGGTTGGACTTGTGCGGCATCGCGGAGGAGCCGCCGCCCGCGCCCTCCGCCACCTCGCCGATCTCCGTACGGGAGAGGACCAGCACATCAGCCGCAAGCTTCCCCAGCGCGCCGACGGCGAAGGCGAGGGCGGAGCCCAGGTCGGCGATCGGGGTGCGCAGGGTGTGCCACGGGAGGTCGGGTTCGGCGAGCCCGGTTTCCGTCGCGAAGCGGGCCAGCAGCGGGATGCCGTCGTCGAAGGCGGCCAGCGTGCCCGCCGCGCCGCCCAGTTGGGCCACCGGGCGTAGCCCCAGGAGCCGGGCGCGGGCGTCCAGGACCAGCGAACGCCAGCCCGCCGCCTTCAGGCCGAAGGTGGTGGGGACGGCGTGTTGGGTGAGGGTGCGGCCCGGCATCGGGGTGGCGCGGTGGGCGGCGGCGAGCCGCGCCAGCTCCGCCGCCGTACGGTCGAGGTCGGCGACGATCAGCGGCAGGGCGCGAGCCGCGACCAGCATGGTGGCGGTGTCCAGGATGTCCTGGCTGGTCGCGCCCCGGTGGACGTACGCCGCGGCGTCGCCGTCCGTACGGGCCACCGCCGCGGTGAGGTCGGCGACCAGCGGGATGACGGGGTTGCCGCCGGAGCGGGCCCGCCGGGCGAGGTCGCGTACGTCGTACAGCCCGGCGCGGGCCGCGTCCGTGACCACGGCAGCCGTGTCGGCCGGTGCCAGCGCCCGGGCGAGCGCGGCCTCGGCGTCGAGCATGGCCTGGAGGAACGCCGTATCGCCGGTGGCGTCCTCGACCGCCGACCCGGTCCGTACGGGGGTCAGCAGTCCGACGTCGTCACTACCTGCATTACCGGAACTCAAGGAAAACCGTCTCTCCCTCTCCCTGGAGGCGGATGTCGAAGCGGTACGTCCCCGGCTGGGGCTCCGCCGTCGCCACCAGGGTCTCCCGGCGCGCCGGATCCAGCGCGGCGAGGAGCGGGTCGGCGGCGTTGAGCCGGGCGTTCTCGGGGAAGTACAGGCGTGTGTAGAGGTGGTGCAGCAGCCCGCGGGCGTGGACGCACACGCTGATGTACGGGGCGGCGGGGGCGCCGGGCCGGAGCGTACGGGCGCTCCAGTGGGCCGTCGGCGTCGGTGGCGATGCGGCCGAAAACGTTGAAGTCGACGCCGTTGCGCCCGGAGAATCCCCGGTCCCCCGGGTCGGAGCCGCATCGATCCGGGCGCGCCGGACAGCGAGCCGTCCGGGGCCGCCTGCCACAGCTCGACCAGGGCGTCCGGGACGGGGCGCGCCCTCGCCGTCGTGGACCCGGCCGTGCACGGTGATGGTGTCGGGGTGGCCCGCGGGGGCGAGGTCGCCGCCGCCGGGGAAGGGGAGCGCGTACCCGTAGAAGGGGCCGACGGTGTGGGAGGGGGTGGGGGAGAGCTGGGTCATCAGCGGCCTTCCTCGATCCAGGTGGCCGACGGCCCGTCCAGCACGATGTCCCAGCGGTAGCCCAGCGACCATTCCGGCTGGGACAGCGCGTGGTCGTAGGTGGCCACGAGCCGCTGCCGCGCCGATTCGTCCGTCACGGACTGGAGGATCGGGTCGTAGACGAAGAGCGGGTCGCCGGGGAAGTACATCTGGGTGATGAGGCGCTGGGTGAACGCCGTACCGAAGAGGGAGAAGTGGAGGTGGGCGGGGCGCCACGCGTTCTCGTGGTTGCGCCAGGGATAGGCGCCGGGCTTGATGGTGGTGAAGCTGTACGAGCCGTCGTCGCCGGTGAGGGTCCGTCCGACGCCGGTGAAGTTGGGGTCGAGGGGCGCCGGGTGCTGGTCGCGCAGATGGGCGTAGCGCCCGGCCGCGTTGGCCTGCCACAGCTCGATGAGCTGGCCGCGCACCGGCCGTCCGCCGCTGTCCAGCAGCCGTCCGGAGACGGTGATCCGCTCGCCGAGCGGTTCACCCTGGTGCTGGATGGTGAGGTCGTTGTCGACGTCGGTGATGTCGGTGTGGCCGAAGACGGGCGTGTGCAGTTCGACGGTCTCGGGGTCGCCCTGCACCGCGACCAGCGGTTGTTTGGGGTGGCGCAGCAGGCTGCTGCGGTACGGGGCGAAGTCGCGCGCCGGATGGTCGGCGGCGGGGGCGCCGTCGGCGCGCGCCTTGTCGTACGCGGCGCGGCTGTCGGTGAGTTCGCGGTCGATGTCGGCTTGCGTGAGTGCCATGGGTGGGTGCGCCTTACCTTTCGAGTACGCCTTGCCTTTCGGATGCGAACTACCTGTCGCGTACGGGTTACCGCTCGAGGACGAGGGCGATGCCCTGCCCGACGCCGATGCACAGGGACGCCACGCCCGTGCCCGAGCCCGCCGCGGCGAGCTGGTGGGCGACGGCTCCGGTGAGGCGGGCGCCGGAGGCGCCGAGGGGGTGGCCGATGGCGATGGCGCCGCCGCGCGGGTTGACGATTTCCGGGTCGAGGTCGGGCCATTCGGCGAGGCAGCCCATTTACTGAGCGCAATACCGCCTTACTAAATTCCTATATTCGTATTTAGGTGAGACT
>NZ_GG657754.1:7180400-7193298 GCF_000158915.1 Streptomyces himastatinicus ATCC 53653
GTCGTCATCGGGGCTCCTTCCCGGCGGCCTTGAGCGCGCGCAGCGCCGCCAGTTCGTCGGGGGTCGGCGGCTCGGTCGTGCCCACGGTGCCGGCGACGGCCAGGTCCCAGCCGGTGGCGGCCCGTACCTGCTCGACGGTGACACCGGGGTGCAGCTCGGTCAGGGTGAGTTCGGCGGTGGCCGGGTCGGGGCGCAGGATGCCGAGGTCGGTGATGACGGCGACGGGGCCCGTGCCGGGCATGCCGAGCTTGGTGCGGTCGCCGGGTCCGCTGCCGTGGCCCATGGTGGTCACGAAGTCGAGCTTCCGGACGAAGCTGCGGGTGGAGTGGCGCAGCACCATCAGCACCCGGCCGCAGTTGGAGGCGATCTCGGGGGCGCCGCCCGCGCCGGGGAGGCGGCCCTCGGGCTTGTCGGGGCCGCGGTCGATGACGGTGGTGTTGATGTTGGCGTAGGCGTCGACCTGGGCGGCGCCGAGGAAGCCGACGTCGATCCGGCCGCCCTGGAGCCAGTAGTTGAACATCTCGGGCACCGGGACCACGGAGTCGGCGGTCTCCGCGAGTTCGCCGTCGCCAATGGACAGCGGCAGCCGGGTCGGCTTGGAGCCGATGGTGCCGGACTCGTAGATGAGGACCAGACCGGGGTTGACGGTGGCGCGGGCGAGGTTGGCGGCGGTGCTGGGCAGGCCGATACCGACGAAGCAGGTCTTGGCACCCGCGAGGGCGCGGGCGGCGTTGACCTCCATCAGCTCGTCGCGGGTGAAGCCGGGGGTCTCGGGGGTCTCGGTCATCGGGCGCCAGCCTTTTCGGTACGTCCGGTACGCGTACGCACGTTCTCCTCGATCCACCGCGTGAACGCGTCGCGGTTCCGGGCGATCGGGTCCCACGCCTGGTAGAAGGCGTTGTCGCGCACCGAGTACCCGCTGGCGTACGAGGGGTGCGCCCCGCCGGGGACGACCGAGACCGCGTCGATCACCCAGGTGGGCAGGACGATCCCGCCCGGCCGTGGCTCCAGCTCCTCGACGATCTCCTCGACCGTCACCAGCACCCGCCGCGCGGCGAGCGCGGCCTCCTTCTGTACGCCGGTCAGGCCCCACAGCTGGACGTTGCCCGCGCGGTCGGCCTGCTGGGCGTGGATCACGGTGACGTCCGGGTTGAGCGCGGCGACGGCGGCCAGCTCCTCGCCGGTGAAGGGGCAGGTGACGGTGGAGATGGTGTCCGTGCGCGTCGGGATGTCGCTGCCGCGGTAGCCGCGCAGCACGGCGAACGGCAGCTTGGAGGCGCCCGCCACGTAGCGGTTGGCCATGCCCGCGTGGCTGTGCTCGTCCAGCTCCAGCGGCCGGGGCCAGCCGTTCTCGACGGCGTCGCGGAAGCGGTGCAGCGAGCCGACGCCGGGGTTTCCGCCCCAGGAGAAGACCAGCTTGCGGACGAGTCCGGCGCCGATGAGCTGGTCGTAGATGACGTCGGGAGTCATGCGGACGAGCGTGAGGTCGGTGATGCCCTGGCGGATGACCTCGTGCGCGGCGGCGTACGGGATCAGGTGGGTGAAGCCCTCCATCGCGACGGTGTCCCCGTCGTGGATGAGGTCCGCCACGGCGTCGTGCAGGCTTCGGATGTCGGCCATCGTCACTCCCGCGGTGATCGCACACGGTTCCGAAATGCTCAGTGTGCTGACTATTTTCCTGCCGCTTCCGAACGCTCCCATCGCTCGATGCGCTCGTCAAGGGAGTCTAAGGCGAATGTTCACTGCTCGACACTGGTGCTTCCACAGGGCAGAATCATTCAGTACACGAACCAAACGCTCCGACATGGGGAGGTCAGGGCATGGGTGCGGTCGATCTCAACACTCACCCCGGGCATCTGGCCCGCCGCCTCCAGCAGGCGCATTCGCTGCTGTGGGGCGCGATGGTCTCCGAGGAGACGACCTCGCCGCAGTTCGCGGTGCTCAACGCGCTGGTCGAGAAGCCGGACATCGACCAGCGCACCCTGAGCGAACACGTCCACCTGGACCGCTCCACCATCGCCGACGTGGTCGCCCGGCTCGGCCGCCGCGGGCTCCTGGAGCGGGTCCGCGATCCGCGCGACGGGCGCCGCAACGTCCTCAAGCTGACGGACGAGGGCGAGCGGCTGCACCGGAAGCTGGTCACGCGGACGGCGCGGATGAACCGGGTGTTCCTGGCGCCGCTGGACGAGGACGAGCGGGAGCTGCTGCTGCGGCTGATCGGGCGGGTGGCGGACGCGGCGGAGGAGCTGCGGGCGTAGGGGGTGTCCGCACAGTCCCGCCGGGCCCGCGACGCCTGGCACGCTCCCCCAGCTACCGCTGGGAGGTGCCCCCTCTCGCTGCGTTGTCGAGCCCGTCCAAGTAGGCCCACTACGAGGGACGACCCTCCGCCTTGCGATCGCACGCACCAGACGCCGCGGAAAGATCCGACGCGACTGTGCGGACACCCCCTGGCGCCGACGCCCATGCAGGGGTGAAACCCCAGGTCACCCCTCCGTCGGGAGCGCGCCCAGACCGCCCGCCACCGTACGGGCCGCGCCCGCCAGCGAGGCCACGAACCTCGGCAGCCGCTCCGGTGTGAAGCGGACCGACGGGCCGCCGAAGGAGAGGGCCGCGACTACGTCGCCGCCCCGGCCGCGGACGGGGACGGCCACCGAGGACAGGCCCTCCTCGTGTTCGCCGTGGCTCACCGCGTACCCCTGACGGGCCGTCTCCGCCGCCCAGCGGCGCAGGGTCTCGGCGTGCGCCGGGCCGTGCGGGGAGCGGCGGGCGATCCGGTCCAGGAGGGAGTCGTCGGCGCCGAGGAGCAGGACCTTCGACGGCCCGCCCGCCCACAGCGGCAGCTCGTCCCCGACTTGCACGATGTGGCGCAGCGCCTGGGGCCCCTCCTCCTGGGCGACGCACACGCGGTGCACATCGCGCCGTACGTACAGGTGCACCGTCTCCCGGTGCTCGGCGGCCAGGTCGCGCAGCGCCCGCCGGGCCGGGGCGGGCAGGCGCCAGCCCTGGTCCGCCATGCGGACCCAGCGCAGGAAGGTGGGCCCGGCGGTGTAGCGGCCGTGTTCGTCGAGCCAGAGCAGTCCGTTGAGGCGCAGGGTCTGGAGGACGCGCAGGACGGTCGTCTTCGGCAGCCCGCTGGCCTCGACGATCTCGCGGATGGACAGGGCGGGGCGGTGCTCGCTGAAGAGGCCGAGGATGTCGATGGCCCGCTGGACCGTCCTCATGCCGCCGCCCGCGCCGCCTCCGTCGCCCCCGCCGCTGCCGCCGGACCCCGCGTCCTCCGGCTCCGCGCCCTTGCCCATGCCGCCACTCCTCGCACCGGTCCGCCGGCTGGTCCACCGACGGCCCCAGTATGGGCCCGGGTCCGCTGCGCGGACCAGTGGCCTCGGCTCCGGGACTGGCGTTCGGGCACGTCAGGGCGGCCCCTGGGGCTGCGGCCCGCGTTACGTCGCGGATACTCGTCCGCAACCTCTTGTCGATGCTCAGCATGCGTCCTATCGTCACCGTCACTCGGACCTCAGGGTCCATTCAGCGGACCAATGTCAGGAGTCACGGTGAAAGCAGCCGTTCTCACCGCACCCCGCCGCCTCCGGATCGCCGATGACTGGCCGGAGCCCATATGCGGCCCCTACGATGTCCTCGTCCAGCTCGACGGCATGGGGATCTGCGGTTCCGACCTGGCCGTCTTCGACGGCGCACGCCAGCCCCCGGCCCTCCCCTGGGTGGTCGGCCACGAAGGCTTCGGCCGGATCGTCGCCGCCGGCGCCCAGGCCACCGCGGCACCCGCACCCGGGACCCGCGTCGTCATCGAGCCCAACTACGCCTGCCTCCAGTGCCCCGACTGCGCCCGCGGGCTCACCTCCGCCTGCGCGAAGCGCACCATCGTCGGCATGAACGCCCCCGGCATCCTCGCCGAGCGCGTCGCCGTCCCCGCCCCCTTCGCCCACCCGGTCCCGGCCGCCGCCCGCGACGTCGACCTGGCCTGCGCCGAGCCGTACACGGTGGCCCGTACCGCCGTACGCCGCGGCGGCGTCACCGCCGACGACAAGACCCTCGTCGTCGGCGCGGGCGCCCAGGGGCTGCTGCTCTGTCAGGCGCTGCTGGCCATCGGCGTCCGCCCGGCCGTCGTCGAACCCCATCCGGCGCGCTTGGCACGCGCCGTGGAGCTGGGCGCCCGCGCCGCGGCCGACGGCGAGGGCGGGTTCGGGTACGTCTTCGAGTCGTCCGGCGTCGAGCCCGCGCTGCGCGCCGCACTGGAGCGTGCGGCGCCGGGTGCCACGTTCGTCCTGGTCGGGCTGGGCGCGGACCCACTGCCGCTCACCCTCAACGAGGTCGTCCGCGCGCAGCTCACCCTCCGCGGCTCGCTCATCTACGACCACCCCGGCGACTTCACCGCCGCCCTGGCCGACATCACCTCCGGTGCGGTACGCCCCGGCGCCTCGATCGACGCGTGCTTCCCCCTGGAGCGTGCGCAGGAGGCGTTCGCCGGGGCCCGGGAACGCGCGGGCAAGACCTGGATCTCGCTCACCGCCATCGACTGAACTCCACCGCCGCCGACCGAACTCCCCTCCCCACGCCTCTCCCCTGAGACGAAGGAGTCTCGCCATGAGCACCACCGGCACGCCCGCCCCCGCCGCACCCCCGCCCCTCGTCCCCGACTCCGCCCGCCCGGCCGTCAGCCGGGCCCGCTACGGGCTGCTCACCTCGCTCTTCATCATCACCGCGATCAACTACCTGGGACCGGACGAACCTTTCGGTCGCCCCTCCCGCACATCAAGGGACGACCTCCACCTCACCGCCACCCAGCAGGGGCATCCTGCTCTCCTTCCTTCGGCTGGGCCTATCTGCTGCTCCAGATCCCCACCGGGACGGCTCATCGACAAGGTCGGCGCCAAGCTGGCCTTCGGGTACGCCCTGGTCGGGCTGATCGCTCGCGACCGCCGCCGTGGTCCTTCTCGCGCGGCTTTCGGTTCGCTCGTGGGGATCCGGGTTCGCGCTCGGCGCCCTTCGAGGCACCGGCGTTTCCCGTCCAACAACCGGCTGGTGGTCAACTGGGTTCCCGGGCAGCGAGCGCGGCCGCGCCACCGCCACGTACACCTCCGGCGAGTACATCGGGCTCGCGGTCGCCGCGCCCGTCCTGTCCCTGCTCACCGTGCACTTCGGCTGGCGTTCGGTGTTCCTGGTCACCGGTGCGGTCGGGCTGCTCTTCTCCGTCGTCTGGTTCCGCCGGGTGTACGACCGCCCCGAGCAGAGCCCGAAGGTCAGCGCCCGGGAACTGGCCCACATCCAGCAGCCCGACGAGCAGGAGTCGGCGGCCGCCGTGGAGAACGCGTCCGAGGCGGAACTCTCCACCATGGGCGCCGATCTGCGGGTGCTGTTCACCAACAAGCGGCTGTGGGGCATGTACATCGGCCAGTTCGCCAGCGCCTCCGTCCTCTTCTTCTTCCTCACCTGGTTCCCCAGCTATCTGGTGGAGGAGAAGGGGATGGGCATCATCAAGGCCGGGTTCTGGGCCTCCGCACCCTATCTCGCCGCGCTGGTCGGCACGCTGGCGGGCGGCGCCTGGTCGGACCGGATGCTGAACAACGGCCGCTCCCGCACGGTCGCCCGCAAGCTCCCGGTGATGATCGGCTTCGTACTCGCCTCGATCATCGTGTGCTCGAACTTCACCGACTCCGCCCCGCTCGTCATCACCTTCATGTCGATCGCGTTCTTCGCCCAGGGGCTGATGCAGAACAGCTGGGCGCTGTTCGCTGACTCCGTTCCGCGACGGCTCACCGGCACCGGCGGCGGCGTCTTCAACTTCATGGCCAACGCGGGCGGTGTGCTCACCCCGCTCGTCATCGGCTTCATCGTCGACGCGACCGGCTCCTTCACCTGGGCGCTCGGCTACATCGCCATCGTCGTCGCCGTGGGGCTGCTGGCGTACGCGCTGCTCATCGACCGGGTGGAGCGCATCGAGGCCTGACCTTGCTGGTCCGTTGTGCGGACCATATGACCCACTCAACGGTCCACCGGCGTACGATGACCGGGTGACCGTGACTCCAGAACACCCCACCCCCGGCGACTGGTGGGTAACCGCGGACCAGTCGCTCACCCTCGTCGGCCACCACACCGACGCCGCCCACACCGCGCCCGATCTGCTCGCCACCCTGAGCCGGATCGGCGAGGCCCGCCGGGCCACCGACCACGCGCTCGGCGCCGCCGTCCACGCGCTGCTCGCCTCGGGCCGTACGTGGGACGAGATCGCGGACGCGCTCGGCCACCCGGATGCCGCGTCCGCCCGGCGGGCCACTGCCCCCGCCCTCGACGGCGCCCGCCGCGCGCTGGACCGGCGGATCGGCCACCACCACACCGCCTGACGCACCGGGAAGCCGTCTCCGGGTAGGCGATTTGAGCTGGTTCGTCAATGATTGACGGAAGCTCAGAACCCCTACATCGGCTACTCATTAGTCACGGATTCCACAAAAATTTACCGGCACCTTCACATTTCCCGCACATATGGAGTCTAGGTTCTCCATATTCGTTCGACGGACGCGGGGAGGGATGTCACGGTGCCCGGAATCGACGAGTGCCTGCTGGAGGCCATGAAACTGCCCGGCGCCCGGGGCGCCGCCGTGGTCGACTGGACCAGCGGTCTGGCTCTGGGCACGGTCGGGGAGTCGCCGAGCGGCGACCACGAGACCACGGCGGCCGAGACGGCGGAACTCGCGCGGATGGCGGCGGAATTCCCGTCCTTCGCCCCCGCCGACGGCTCCGGCTGGTCCGACGGTGACACTCCCGTCAACGATCTGATCGTCAGCAACCGCGACAGCTACCACGTCCTCCAGTTCGTCCGCACCACCTTCGACAGCAGCGTCTTCCTGCATCTGTGGCTCGGCCGTACGGAGGGCAATCTCGCCCTGGCCCGCATCCGGCTGGGCGAGATGGCGCGGCAACTGGTGCTGGGGTGAGCACGTTGCGGGCCTTCTCTTCCGGTCTGCCCCGGCGGCGCCCCGCGATCACCGACGACAGCGCTCCGGCCGGATCGCCCATGCTGCACCGGCTCGCCGCCGAGAAGGCCACCGGCTCCTTCATGCGGGAGCGGGGCACGCTCCATCTCGCCGACGGACATGTGATCCACGCGGAGAGCCCGGACACCCCCGCTCTGGAACTGCTGCTCACTGCGGGCGGCGCCCTGTCACCCGAGCAGTGGCGGCAAGCCCTTGACGCGGCCGGACCCGAACAGCGGGTGGGGCGGTTCCTGGTGGACAGCGGCCGCTTCCCCGAGGGCGCGCTCGAACTGTGCCACCTCGGGGCGCTGTACGACGCGGCGTTCTTCGTACTCGGCCCGGACGGTGGCCCGGCCCGCTTCCGGTACGGGGTCGAACACTGGCTGGGAGCCGTGCGCCCCGTACCGGTGGTAGCGGTGCAGCGCGAGACAGCGCGCCGACAGGAGCTGCTGCACGAGATCTGGCCGGAGGACGCGGCGGACACCGAACCGCTGGTGCGGACCCGGCTCCCCCTCGACACGAGGTTGCCGCGGCGGCAGCGCGCGGTCCTCGAGCACGTCGACGGGGTGCGCACCGCGGCCGACATCGCCCGCCTCCTGGGCCGCCCCGCCTTCCACACACTCGTCGACGTCCGCCGTCTCGCCGCCGCCGGGATCGTGGCGGCCGACGCCGGGATCGTGGCGCCGACCCGGCGGCGACCACGGCCCGAAGCCCTGGCTGCCCGCCCTCCGGCCACGTCCACCGGCCCCGACATCAGCCTCCTGCGCCGACTGAGGAACGCGCTGGAGGGCCTGTGATCCGCGCGCTCGGACAGCGTGCCGAAAGGAGACAGCTCATGTCGGCCGAGGCGGAAATCCTCGACGAACTCCACCGGCTCCGGTCCCGTATGCCGCAGTTGACCGGCGCGCTCGCGGCCAGTGCCGACGGCCTCGTGCTGGCGCAGGACTCCCGGGGCGTGGAGCCGGAGGGAGTGGCCGCCCTCACCGCGGCCGCGCTGGGCATCGCCCTGCGGCTCACCGACGCCACCGGGCAGGGCGGCTTCCGTGAACTCCTCGTCCGCAGCGACCGCGGCTATGTGGCCACCTACGCCGCCGGACCGTCCGCCGTGCTGACCCTGCTGGCCGAAGGGCGGGTGAACGTCGGCCGGCTGCACCTGGAGGGACGCCGCTCCAGCAGCCGCATCAGCGAACTGCTCCAGGCCACAGGGCGGGCCACCGCCCAGCAGCCCGATCGCCCCCGCGGACAGCCGTCCGCCCTCACCGACGCGCCCCCCTTGCCCATACGGCCCACCTCCCCGCGCGCGGGCGGGTCCCGCAGCCGCTCCCGTCACCGGGGCACGGGGGAGACCCCGACGACGTAGCCACACCCCCCGCACCGCACAACACCGCAACCCGAAGGGAACCGTCATGGCGAACACCGAAACAGCACTGAAGGACGCACTCTCGACGATCGAGGGCGCCACCGGAGCCGCGCTCGTCGACTACACCAGCGGGATGGCGCTGGGCACCGTCGGGGGCGGCACGGGCTTCGACCTGAACGTGGCGGCCGCCGGCAACACCGATGTCGTCCGCGCCAAGCTGCGCACCATGGAACACCTCGGCCTCAACGATGAGATCGAGGACATCCTCATCACCCTGAGCACCCAGTACCACCTGATCCGGCTGCTCAAGAGCCGCGGCGGCAACGGCCTCTTCCTCTACCTCGTCCTCGACTCCGGACGCGCGAACCTCGCGATGGCCCGTCACCAGCTGAAAAAGATCGAGGCCGAACTGGAGGTCTGAGACCGGAAGCCAGGTCAGTCGCGTTCCCGGCCGAGGGTCCCGATCACGACCGTGGCCTCCCGCTCCTCGCACACCTCCACACGCGGGACCAGCCCGTCACCGGCGACGATGTCGAGCGCGCGCGACGCCTGCCGCTCGCTCGTCTCGAACAGCAGACTGCCGCCCGGCGCCAGCCACCCCGGCGCTCCGGCGGTCACCCGGCGCAGTACGTCGAGCCCGTCCGCGCCCCCGTCCAGCGCCACCCGCGCCTCATGGACGCGCGCCTCCGGCGGCAGCAGGCCGACCTCCTCGGTGGGGACGTACGGCACGTTGGCCAGCAGCACATCGACCCGGCCGCGCAGGGCGGCGGGCAGTGGCTCGTACAGATCGCCCTCGAACACCGCCCCGCCTGCGGGCTCGACGTTACGGCGGGCGCAGCGCACCGCGGCCGGGTCGATGTCGGCCGCGTACCACTCGGCCCGGCCCCCCAGCTCCGCCACCAGCGCGGCCCCCAACGCGCCTGATCCGCAGCACAGATCGACCACCACCGCCCCGGCCCGCGCCACCGCGGCCGCCCGCTCGACCAGGAACTCCGTCCGCCGACGCGGTACGAACACCCCGGCGTCCACGGATATCCGCAACCCGCGGAACTCCGCCCAGCCCAGAACGTGTTCCAGCGGCAGCCCGGCGGCGCGCCGGTCCACCATGCCGTCGATCTCGGCCGGGACCCGCGCCGCGGAAACGATCAAGCGCGCCTCGTCCTCGGCGAACACGCACCCGGCGGTGCGGAGCCTGGTGACGACGGTGGAAAAGCTGATGAGCGAAGGTGAAGAAGATGTAGCCGACATGGAAGCCCTTCGGGATGCCCTGGGGCGCTCCCGGCGGTCAGCTGTGTCGCGTACGGACCTGAGGCGAGAGCACCCAGCCTGAACTGGCGTTGATGGGTCTCACCTCCTCGGTGCGTACGGGTGATGGCCACATTACCCGATGTCCCCACGCCGTGACGGCTCAGGCCAGGGCCGCGTACCGCACGCCCGTGAGCTGCTCCGAGGCCGCCCACAGCTGGCGGGCCGCCTTGTCGCTGAGGGTCCACTTGGCGCGGGCCGCGCGGACGGGGGAGCCGGGTCGGAGGCCCTGGAGGGGCGGGCCGACGTAGTCGTCCTGCCGGACGCCGGGGGCGGTGGCCGCGTACAGGGTGGGGAGCGCGCCGCGCTCCGCGGGCTGGGCGAAGTAGCGGTTGCCGATCTCCATGAACCGCTCCTTCGCCCGGTGGCCCTCCATCTTCGGCGCGGCGGACATCAGATTGGTCGCGGCGTAGCCCGGATGGGCGGCGGCCGCCACCAGGGGGACGCCCGCGGTGCTCAGGCGGTGGGCCAGTTCATGAGTGAAGAGGAGATTGGCGCTCTTGGAGCGGGCGTAGGCGACCCAACGCCGGTACTTGCGCTGCATGGAGAGGTCGGCCGGATCGACCGTGCCCAGCAGGTGCATGAAGCTGGACACGGTGACCACGCGGGCCCCCGCCCCGGCCTCCAGCAGCCTCGGGAGCAGCCGTCCGGTGAGCGCGAAGTGGCCGAGGTGGTTGACGCCGAACTGCATCTCGAAGCCGTCGGCCGTCCTGCGGTACGGGAGCGCCATCACACCCGCGTTGTTGATCAGCAGATCGAGCCGCTCGCCCGGGAAGTCCGCGGCGAAGGCCCGTACGGACGCCAGATCCGCCAGGTCCAGCGGCGCGAACCGCACCACCGCGCCCGGCGCCTCCGCCCGGATCCGCTCCTCGGCGTCCTTGCCGCGCCCCGCGTCCCGGCACGCCAGCACCACTTGGGCGCCGCGCCGGGCCAGTTCGCGGGCGGTGGCATAGCCGAGGCCGCTGTTGGCGCCGGTCACCACGGCGGTGCGGCCGGTCTGGTCGGGGATGTCGCTCGCGTTCCAGCCCTTCATCACGCGCTCCTTCGCGGTCTGCGTTACGCGCCGGTAGCCATCGCTCGGAGCGACAGCCTAAGCGCGCGGCCGTGAAGGTGCGACACCACGTGCGGGGGCCTCAGATTCCCGGATCGACCAGATGCGACTCCGCCAGCTCCCGGTGCCGTCCCTCGCCGAACAGCTCGCCGATCACCATGCCCGGGAACTCGATCGGCTCCGTGCGGCCCTCCAGCGCCACTCGCACCCGCCACCGCTCCCCGTGATGTTCCGTCAGCACCTCCGCCCACTGGCGTGACGGCACCTCCACCCCGCACAGCGTCGGGCCGCCCTCATGCCCGTACTCCCGGAACGCCTGGACGAAGGGAAGCTCCCGCAGGAGCCACGCCAGATGGGCCCACGCCGGGGAGGATGCCGCGGGCGCCCCACCGGCCGTGTCGACGACGGCCCGCGCGTCCGGCTCGGGCGCCTGGTGGAAGGTGAACGACCGGCCGACGGCGTCCAGGCGGGTCAGTTCCCGGCCCAGCGGACCTCCCTGGAACACCATGTCCGAGACCTGCTGGAAGAAATCGGACACCGCCTCCTCCGGCGAGGCCTGCACATGAGGGCTGACCTCTGGCCCGCCCAGCGGCTCGTACGAGGACACGTACCGGAAGATTCCCTGGCCCATGCCCGCCGCCTTCCCGCTCTCCACACACCAGAACCCCACTGTCGGACCCATGGGGCAGGATCTCTCCATGACGCGATCGAACGGGGGAGGGTCGATGACGGACGCGCGTGCGTGGGCGGCTGTGGACGACCGGTGGCTGGTGCACGCGCTGGCGGGGCTCATCGACGGCACGGGGCACTGGGGCGCCGGGTCGCTCGGCGGCATCGAGCGGACCGGGGCCTATCTGCGCGGCGCGTGGGATCCGGCGGAGCCGGGGGAGGGGCCCGGGAAGGCCGGGGAGGGGTCCTGGACACGGTTCATCGGGCGGATCGGGGCCGTCGCGCTGCGGGCCGCCGTCGCGCCCACGCGGGATGGGCGGCGGCAGCGGCAGCTGGCGCTGCTGGAGATGTGGGCGGAGACCCCGTTCGCCGATCCGGCGGCCCGGCTGCGTACCGGGATCGTGGACACCGAGCGGGCGGCGGTGCGTGACGAGCGCGGGGCGGCCGTCAGGGTCGGGTGGGGCAGGGACCGCCGGTGCCGGTTCGTCGATCTGCGCACCGGGGACGCGGAGCCGCCGAGCCTCGGGGAGATCGAGGAGGTCGCCGAGGTGCCGCGCGGCTGGGGCAGCGCGGAGCAGGTGCGGCGGCTGGTGGCGCTGGTGCGGGAGCGGGGGCCCGTGCCGTGGGACCGGCAGGCGGTGGACCTGCTCAGGGACGGTACGGGGCTGGGCCGGGCGGCGGCGTCGCTCGTGCTCGCCGGGATGGTCAGCTTGAGCTACCGCCCCACCCTCGACGCCGACGAGCGGGCGACGCTGCGGCTGAAGACGGCCGAAGCCGAGGCCGCGAGCGGCGAGTTGGCGGGGATCGGCGCGGCGGAGCGGCTGGAGCTGCTGGCGGACGTCCTGCCGGAGGACCCCGCCGACCTGTGGGAGCCGGGCGGGATGCGGCAGCTGGCCGAGCGGCTCGCGGAGGCGTGGCGGGCGCGGTACGGGCGGCGGACCGTGGTGCCGGAGCGCACGCTGAGCGCGGTTGTCGAGAGGGGGACCTCCCCGCTGTCCGCGGGCCGCTTCTGCGCGGCGCTCACCGACCCCGCAGGGGAGCCCACGCTCCGCACCGACCTCGATACCTGGATCCGCAGGACCGACTACGGATGCACCGCGGCCGACGAGCGGTATGAGATTGTGCGGTTCGGGGAGCTGCTGAGCGGCGCCGTCCCCAACCTCCCCTGGGCCTGCACCGAGCTGCCCGCCGGGGACCCGGTCCGGGACGGGGTGCCCGGCTTCGTCGGCCTCATGAAGGACCGGCTCAACCACCCCGAACTGCTGCTGGACGCGGGCTACTTCCGCCACCAGACCGATGACCCGATCGCGGAGCTGCGCGAGGTGTTCGGCGGGCGCCCGTACGCCGGACCGGAGCGGCTGGATGTCGCCACGGTGGACGACGGGCTCACGATCGGTGCCGAGGGCATGATCGACCGCCGTGGCTACCGGGACAACACCCGCCTGTACTTCCGTCCGGCGCTCTACGGGGACGACGAGCGCTCCAAGCGGCTGTCGGCGGCGTCCGCGCCCGGGGTCGGCCGCC
>NZ_GG657754.1:7193871-7222520 GCF_000158915.1 Streptomyces himastatinicus ATCC 53653
GCACACCAGCCGCCGCCGGTGGTCCACCCGGCGCTCGGGCCCGGTCAGCGTCAGCGGGACGGTGTGGCGTACGTCGGCGTCGGCGCTGGAGGACGCCAACCGCAGCTCCAGAGCGCCCGGTTCCACGATCCGGGTGCCGTCCCGGTCCACCGGGTACGCGGCGAGGTCGGCGTGGAAGGTGAAGTGCACCTCGGCCGACTCGCCCGGGCCGAGCGGCACCCGGGCGTAGCCGACCAGCCGGGACACCGGGCGGGCGGTGCGGGCCACCGGATCGTGCAGATAGAGCTGCACGACCTCGGTCCCGGCCCGGTCGCCGGTGTTGCGCACGGTCAGCCGTACCGTCGTCTCGCCGTCGGTCGGCACCTCGGCGGCATCGGCCTCCGGCCGCTCCCAGGCGAACGAGGTGTACGTCAGCCCATGGCCGAAGGGGAACAGCGGCGTCGGGTCGACGGTGCTCGCCCCGCTGAGGTGGCCGAGCGGCGGTTGCAGATACGTCCAGGGCTGGCCGCCGGGCGCGTACGGCACGCTCACCGGCAGCCGCCCGGACGGGCCGACGCGTCCGCCCAGCACCCCGGCCACCGCCGGGCCGCCCTCCTCGCCGGGGAAGAACGCCTGCACGGCGCCCGCCAGCAGCCCCGACCAGCGGCCCAGCGCGTACGGACGGCCGGTGAGCAGCACCAGCACCACGGGCGTACCGGTGGCCAGCAGGGTGTCCAACAACGCGCCCTGCTCGCCGGGGAGTTCGAGGTCGGCGGCGTCGCACCCCTCGCCCGAGGTGCCGCGGCCGAAGAGCCCGGAGCGGTCGCCGAGCACGGCCACGCACACCTCGGCGTCCGCCGCCATCCGGGCCGCCTGCGCCAGTCGGCTCTCGGCGGTGAGCGCCGCCGCACCCGCCGAGCCGGGCCCGGCCGGGGCGGTGGGCGCCGGACCGGGCGGGGCGCACCCCTCGGCGTGGCTGATCCGGGCGTCGGGCAGTTCGGCGCGCAGCGCGGCGAGCAGCGTCGGCACGTCGACGCCCATGGGCAGGTCGGGGTGTTCGATGCCGACGTGGCGGGGGAAGGTGTAGCAGCCGAGCATGGCGGCGGGGTCGTCGGCGAGCGGTCCGACGACGGCGATGCGGGCGGTGGGCGCCAGCGGCAGCACGTCCCCGTCGTCGGCGAGCAGCACCACGGACTCCTCGGCCAGCTGCCGCGCGACGGCCCGCATCGCGGGCGGATCGAAGTCGACGCCGTCAGGGGCCTCCGGCGACCAGTCCGGGTCCAGCAGCCCCAGTTCGCCCTTCTGGGTGAGCACCCGGCGTACCGCCCGGTCGACCAGGGCCTCCGGCACCTCCCCGGCCCGTACGGCGTCCCGCAGCGGGGTGCCGTAGCAGCGGACGGCGGGGAGTTCGACGTCCACGCCCGCCGCGAGGGCGAGGGCGGCGGCGCGCCCGGGGGAGTCGGCGACACGGTGGGCCAGCTCCAGGAAGGAGATGCCGAAGTAGTCGGCGACGACGGTGCCGGTGAAGCCCCACTGCTCCCGCAGCAGTTCGGTCAGCAGCCATGGGTTGGCGGCGGAGGGGACGCCGTCGAGGTCGTTGTAGGAGTGCATCACCGAGCGCGCCCCGCCGTCCCGCAGCGCCATCTCGAACGGCGGCAGGATCATCTCCGCCAGCTCCCGCGGGCCGATCGAGACCGGTGCGTGGTTGCGGGCGCCGCGCGAGGCCGAGTAGCCCGCGAAGTGCTTGAGCGTGGCGATGATCCCGGAGGATTCGAGGCCGCGGACGTACGCGGTGCCGACGGTCGCGACCAGATACGGGTCCTCGCCGATCGACTCCTCCGTACGCCCCCAGCGTGCGTCCCGCACCACGTCCAGCACGGGCGAGAGCCCCTGGTGGACGCCCACCGACCGCATCGAGCCGCCGATCAGAGCGGCGGCCCGCTCCACCAGCGCCGGGTCGAAGGACGCGCCCCAGGCGAGCGGGGTGGGGAAGACGGTGGCGCGCCAGGCCGTGAACCCGGTCAGGCACTCCTCGTGGACGAGCGCCGGGATCCCGAAGCGGTTCGCCGCGGTGATACGGGCCTGGGTGCGGGCGAGCGCTGCGGCGCCCTCGGTGGGGTCGACGGGGGCGGTACCGAAGGGGCGGGTCAGCTGGCCGAGGCCGTGCGGGAGGAGGCCGTCGAGGTCCACGGCCTCCGCCACCTCGTGCTGGAGCGGCGCGACGTCCTCGCCCTCCCCGCTCTCCGAACCCGGCCACACGCTGTACAGCTGGGCGAGCTTCTCCTCCAGCGTCATGAGGGAGAGCAGCTCGTCCGCGCGGTCCTCGGCGGGGAGGGAGGTGTCCTGCCAGGAGTGAGGCATGAAGCTCCTTGTGGTGAGCGGCGTGTTGTCGGGACGGTCTACTTGCCGCCCACACCCATCAGACCGTTGATCAGCTGGCGCCGCGCGAACAGATACACGAGGAAGATCGGGACGATGGACAGCACGACCGCGGTGAGCAGCGCCGGGGTGTCCACCCGGAACTCGCCGACGTAGTCGTACAGGCCCAGCGTCAGCAGCCGGTTGCTCTTGGACTGGGTGAGGATCAGCGGGAAGAGGAACCCGTTCCAGGCGTGCAGCGCGGACATCACCCCGACCGTGGAGATCCCGGACCGGGACAGCGGTACGACCAACTGGAGCAGCACCCGGGTCGGGCTCGCGCCGTCCAGCGCCATCGACTCGTACATCTCCTCGTCGATGTCGCGCATCGTGCCCACCAGGATCAGCACGCTGACCGGGAGGGAGAACGCGGCCGTCGGCAGGATGACGGCGAGGAGGGTGTCGTACAGATGCAGCTTGGTGATGACCAGATAGATCGGGATGATCACCGCTTGGGAGGGGATCGCGAGCCCGAGCAGGAAGATCTGGAAGATCCGGCGGGAGGTGCGGCTGCGGGTGCGGACGACGCTGTAGCCGACGGTCACCGACAGCACGATCACGAGCGCCGCGCAGACGGCCGTGACCAGCGCGGTGTTGAGGAGGTAGTGGAGGAAGCCGGAGGTGAGCACCCGCCGGTAATTGGCGAGGGTGGGGTGGTCGGGCAGGGCCAGCGGGCCGTGGTCGATATAGCCGTTGCGGGTCTGGAAGGTGGCCGCGACCAGCACGTACAGCGGCAGTCCGACGATGCCCAGCCAGATGAGGGAACCGAGCCCGGCGGGGTAGTTGCGGCGGGGCAGACCCCGGCGGCGCCGGCGGGGGCGTGACGCCACCGGGGTCCTTTTCGGCGTACGGACGCCGTCTCGGGGGCGGCCGTGCAGGACGTCGGTCACATCCCCTCCCGGGTGCTGCGCATCGCGGTGAAGCCGGTGAGCCGTACCAGCAGCAGGGAGACGGTGGTGGCGACGACCACCAGGATGGTCGCGACGGCGCTCGCATAGCCGAGGTCGAACGCCTGGAAGCCGTTCTTGTACATCAGGTACGGCATGATCGTGGTGTCGGTGCCGGGGCCGCCCTTGGTGAGGATCAGAACCGTGTCGAAGAAGGTCAGCGCGCCCACCACCATGATCACCGACGAGGTGACGATGGTGTTCCGCAGCTGCGGCAGGGTGATCGAGAAGAACTGGCGTACGGTGCCGGCGCCGTCGATCGCCGCCGCGTCGTAGAGCGACCGCGGGACGGCCCGGGCGCCGCCCTGGTAGATCAGCGTGTGCAGCGGGATGAACTGCCACGCGGTGACGAAGAGGACCGCGCCGAACGCGCCCGTGGAGCTGCCCAGCAGATCGCCGTCCTCGAACCCGAGGGCCGGGCCGATGTCGGCGATCAGACCGAAGTTCGGGTCCAGCAGCGACTTCCACACCAGCGCGAGCGCCACGGACGACCCCAGCAGCGGCAGGAAGAAGATCGCCGACAGCACGGCCCGGTTGCGCTGGTGCCCCGCCGCCCAGACCCCGAGCAGCAGCGCCAGCGGGGTCTGCACCAGCCAGGTCAGCACGGTCAGGACGAGGCTGAGCCGGATGGCCTGATGGGTGTCGGGGTCGTCCCACAACCGGGTCCAGTTACTGAGGCCGGTCCACTGCGGGGTGCCGATGCCGTCCCAGTCGGTGAAGGCCAGCGCGACGACGAGGATCATGGGGGCGACGGCGAAGAAGACGAAGAACAGGGCGCCGGGCAGGGCCCAGGCGACGCTGGGCCGCCCGACGCTCTTGCTGTGCCGGGGTACGGCGTCGGCCATCACATGCCCTTCATGGCGTCGACGAACGCCGTCGGGCTCAGCTGGCCGTTGAACAGCTTCTGGACGTTGGTGTGCAGGGGCGGGGTGTACTTGGCGGGCAGCGCCTGGTCCCAGGAGAGCGTGAAGTCCGGGGCGTCCCGCACCATGTCGTACTGGAACTTCGCGTACGTGGGGTTCTCGTGCCCGTTCAGCAGCGAGGACGCGTCCGAGGTCGTGGGAACGTCGCCGTTGGCGATCAGCGCCTTGGCGTAGTCCTGCTTGGCCGCGAACTTCACGAAGTCGATCGCCGCCTGCTGCTTCTTGCCCTTCAGCTTTCCGCTGATCGACCAGTAGTTGGTCGGGTTGCCCACCACGTTCTTGGGGTCACCGGTGCCGCCGGGGACGGACGGGAACGTCGTCCAGCCGAGGCCCGACTTGGCGAACGCGGGCTGATTGGTCTTCTGGTTGGCGTACTCCCAGCTGCCCATCAGGTGCATCGCGGCCTTGCCCTTGGCGAAGTACGTGGACGCGCCGTCCGCCGTGTAGTTGACCGACTTGTAGTTCTTGCCGAACGCGCCGCGGCCCACCAGGTCCTTGATGGTCCGCGCCGTCTTCAGCACCGCCGGATCGCCCCAGGCGTCCTTGCCCTCGCTCTGGATCTTCTTGAACACCCCGGCCCCGCCGTAGCGGTCCACCAGGTACTCCACCCACATCAGCTCGGTCCACGGGTCGGTACCGGCCACGACGAAGGGGGTGACGCCCTTGCCCTTGAAGGTGCCGATGAGCTTGATGATGTCGTTCCACGACTTCGGGGGCTGGGCGCCCGCCTTCTCGAACACGTCCTTGTTGTAGAAGAGGATCACCGGCTGCATGCCGCGCATCGGGATGCCGTAATGCTTTCCGTTGATGCCGCCCGCGTCGAGGATCGAGGGGATGAACCCCTTCTTGAGCGACGGGTCCTTCTTCATCGCGGGCCCGAGGTCGAGCAGCATGTCCTTCTTCACGAACTCGCTGATGCTGCCGCCGCCCCAGTTGAAGAACACGTCCGGGGCGTTGGGCGTGCCCATGGAGGTGCGCAGCTTGTCCGAATAGCCGTCGCCGGGCACCTGGGTGAGCTTGACCTTGATCTTCGAGGTCTTGTTGAACCGCTCGACGACCTGGCGCTGCACCTTGGTCGAGGGGTCCTGGTAGACCCAGACGCTGATTTCCCCGTCGCCCGACCCTCCGGGCCCACTGCTTCCGCAGCCGCTGAGCGTTCCCCCCACCACGAGCGCGGCTGCCGCCGCGAGGCCCGTCGCACGGAGGGATGACCTTGACCGAGGTATGCGCATCACGTGCCTTCCGGAAGTAGCCCGATAATTCTCGGAAGCGGTTGCGTGGACGGTATGGGGGGCCTGATGCGGTGTCAAGGCTTCTGGCAGCGCACGGTTTCAGTCCCCCACCCCGCCCCTCCCCGACCCCGGGGCGGAGCTCCGGTTTCGGGGAGGGGCGGGGTGGGGAATCAGCTCTCGGTCGGTGGGGCCGTGCTGGAGCGGATCATCAGCTGGGTCGCGAGTTCCACTCGCGGCGAGTCGATCTCCTCGCCCCGCGCCTGCCGCAGCACCGTGCGGGCCGCCAGCTTCCCCATGTCGGCCAGCGGCTGACGCACCGTCGTCAAGGGCGGGGCGGACCAGCTGACCTCGGGGAGGTCGTCGAAGCCGACCACGCTCACATCCTCCGGCACCCGCAGCCCCCGCCTCCGCAGGGCCTCGATCGCGCCCAGGGCCATCTGGTCGCTGGAGGCGAAGACGGCGGTCGGCGGGGTGGCGGAGGACATCAGCTGGTCGCAGCCGTGGAAACCGGATTCGTGGTAGAAGTCCCCCTGTGCGACAAGAGCTTGATCGAACGGAACACCCGCCGCCTCCAGCGCGGCCCGGTGTCCGTCCAGCCGCGCCCGGCTGCACAGCAGCCGCGGCGGGCCCGCGATGAAACCGATACGGCGGTGCCCCAGGCTCAGCAGGTGTTCGGTGGCGGCCAGGCCCCCGGCCCAGTTGGTGGCGCCGACCGTCGGCGCCGCGGGGGCTTCGAGGGCGGGGGAACCGGCCGGGTCGACGACCACGATGGGGACGTTCAGCCGCCGCAATTCGGCGTGGACCACCGGCTCCAGGACGGACGTCACCAGGATGACCCCGTCCGAGGCGCGGGCCCGCAGGTTCTTCATCCACTGCCGGGCCGACCCCGCCCGCCCGTGGATGGCGGAGACGACCGTACCGACGCCGTCCTGGTGCGCGACCTCCTCCACACCGCGGATGATCTCGACGGCCCAGGGGCTGTCGAGGTCGTTGAAGACCAGGTCGACGAGGGCGGCGCGGTCGCCGGGGGCGGACGGGCGGCGGCGGTAGCCGTGGAGGCGTAGCAGGTCCTCGACCCGGGCCCGGGTCTCGGGGGAGACATCCGACCGTCCGTTGACGACCCGCGAGACCGTGGGCACGGACACCCCGGCCTCCTGGGCGATGGCGGTGATCGTCACCTTGGGCTTGGTGCCGCCGTCCGGGCCCGCGCTCTCCGTAGCCATTTCCGCCTCCTCCGTTGACGGGCGTCACGCCCGCCTCTAACTTTCCGGTCGCACCCTCGGAACCTTGCAGAAGTCTTCCGGAAAACCGGATCAGACGTGAAGAGAAAAGAGGGACACTCCCATGAAGCTCCAGCTCCTGAGCTTACGCAGAGCACACGCCGCCGCCTTGGTGGCCTCGGCGGCGGCACTGGCCGTCACCCTCGCCGCCCCGACCCAGGCGGCCGGCGCCGCCAACCCCACGCTGCGCGAAGTCGCCGACCGCACCGGCCGTTTCGTCGGCACCGCCGTCAACGACGGCCGGCTCGGCGACGGCACCTACGCGAACATCGCCAAGAGCGAGTTCTCCAGCGTGACGGCCGAGAACGCCATGAAGTGGGGTTCGGTCGAGCCGAACCGGGGCCAGTTCAACTGGGCCGCCGCCGACCGCCTCGTCTCGTTCGCCCAGGCCAACCGCCAGAAGGTGTACGGGCACACCCTGGTCTGGCACAGCCAGATGCCGAACTGGCTGGCCAACGGCTCGTTCTCCAACGCCGAGCTGCGCACCATCATGACCGGCCACGTCACCACCCAGGTCGCCCGCTACAAGGGCAAGGTCCAGCGCTGGGACGTGGTCAACGAGGCGTTCAACGAGAACGGCACCCTGCGCACGTCCAAGTTCTACAACCAGCTCGGCCAGTCGTACATCGCCGACGCCTTCCGGGCCGCGCGCGCCGCCGACCCGAGCGCCAAGCTGTTCATCAACGACTACAACACCGAGGGCACGAACGCGAAGAGCGACGGCCTGTACAACCTGGTCAAGTCGCTGAAGTCGCAGGGCGTGCCGATCGACGGCGTCGGCTTCCAGAGCCACCTGATCGTGGGCCAGGTCCCGTCGACGATGAAGGCCAACCTCCAGCGCTTCGCCGACCTCGGCGTGGAGGTCGTGATCAGCGAGCTGGACATACGGATGGCCACCCCGGCCGACGCCACCAAGCTCCAGCAGCAGGCCAACGACTACAAGGCGGTGGCCCGGAACTGTCTGGCGATCGCCCGCTGCACCGGCATCACGGTGTGGGGCTTCGGCGACCGGGACTCCTGGGTGCCGGACACCTTCCCGGGCCAGGGGGCGGCCAATCTGTACGACACCAACTACCAGCCCAAGCCCGCCTACAACGCCTTCCGCGACGGGCTCGCCGGATCGTAAGCACCCCTAGGCGGCCACAGCCTCCTCCATACGCGTGGCGTACGCCTGGACGGTGACCGTCTCATCGTCCAGGCACCGCCCCGTCTCCAGGTCGAAGCGCTGCTTGAGCAGCGGCGAGGCCACGAACGGCCGTCCGTCCGCCGAGCCCAGCAGCCCGCGGGAGAGGACGTACGCGCCGGTGAAGGGATCGCGGTTGTCGATCGCGTACGGGCGGCCCGCCCGGTCCAGGAAGACCGCCACCTGCGTACCGTCCGGCAGCAGGGCGGCCACGCCGCGGCCCGGGATGAGGTCGGTGAGGTCGCAGATCGCGAACCACCGCTGGTCGAGGAGGAGTTCCACGCGGAGGTCGATCCGCTCGGGCGCCATGGTCATCGGCTCGAGGTCCCTTCGAGAGTGCGGGCGGTACGGACGGGGATGTTGGGGCCGGACAGCAGCGTCAGGTCCGGCTTGACCTGGTCGCGCTCGGGGACGAAGGCGACCGTCGGGTCGGGCGATTCGGGCGCGTTGACGAAGGAGACGAAGCGCCGCAGCCGCTCGGGGTCGTTGATGGTCTCGGCCCATTCGTCGCGGTAGCCCGCCACGTGGTCGGCCATCAGCGCCTCCAGTTCGGCGCACAGCCCGAGCGAGTCGTTGACCACCACGTCCCGTACGTGGTCCAGGCCGCCCTCGATCCGCTCCAGCCAGGCCGAGGTGCGCTCGAGCCGGTCCGCGGTGCGGATGTAGAACATCAGGAAGCGGTCGATGAGCCGGATCAGCCCCTCGTCGTCCAGGTCCTGGGCGAGCAGATCGGCGTGGCGCGGCTCGGCGCCGCCGTTGCCGCCGACGTACAGGTTCCAGCCATTCGACGTGGCGATGATGCCGAAGTCCTTGCCGCGCGCCTCGGCGCATTCGCGGGCGCAGCCGGAGACGGCCGACTTCAGCTTGTGCGGGGAGCGCAGGCCCCGGTAGCGCAGCTCCAGGTCGATGGCCATGCGCACCGAGTCCTGGACGCCGTAGCGGCACCAGGTCTGGCCCACACAGGACTTCACGGTGCGCAGCGCCTTGCCGTACGCGTGCCCGGACTCGAATCCGGCGTCCACCAGCTTGGACCAGATCACCGGGAGCTGGTCCACCCGGGCGCCGAAGAGGTCGATCCGCTGACCGCCGGTGATCTTCGTGTAGAGGCCGAAGTCCCGGGCGATCTCGCCGATCACGATCAGCTTCTCGGGGGTGATCTCGCCGCCGGGGATGCGGGGCACGATCGAATACGACCCGTTGCGCTGGAGGTTGGCCAGGAAGTGGTCGTTGGTGTCCTGGAGGGCGGCCTGTTCGCCGTCCAGGACGTAGCCGCTGGCGCCCAGCGTGGGGGCGAGCGAGGCGATGATCGAGCCGACGGCCGGTTTGCACACCTCACAGCCGTCGCCGGTGCGCGCCTCCTCGCGGCCGTGGCTGTCCAGCAGCTGCGCGTAGGTGGTGATGCGCAGGGTGCGGACGATCTCGTACAGCTCGGCGCGGGTGTAGCCGAAGCAGCCGCACAGCCCCTTGTCGACGCTGATCCCGCTCGCCTCCAGCTCGTCGTTGACGAGCGTGGTGAGCGTCTTGACGCAGCTGCCGCAGCCGGTGCCCGCCTTGGTGCACTTCTTCACCTCGGGCACGGTGACGCACTCGTGATCGGTGACCGCCGAGCGGATCGAGCCCTTGGTGACGTTGTGGCAGCTGCAGATGACCGCCTCGTCGGGCAGCGCGGACGGGCCGAGCGCCGCGGGCGCGCCGAGCCCGGCGGGCAGCACCAGCTGCTCGGGCGCGACGGGCGGCACCGAACCGGTCAGCGGCCGCAGCATGCCGTACGAGTCGGCGTCGCCGACCAGCACACCGCCGAGGAGTTCGCCGTCCGCGCCGATGACCAGCTTCTTGTAGACGCCCGCGCGGGAGTCGGAGTAGACGACGTCGAGGCAGCCGTCGGCGGTGCCGTGGGCGTCGCCGAAGGACGCCACGTCCACGCCGAGCAGCTTGAGCTTGGTGGAGGTGTCGGCGCCGGTGAAGCCGTCGCAGCTCACCTCGGCGAGGTCGTCGGCGACGGTCTGCGCCATCTCGTACCCGGGCGCGACCAGCCCGTACACCCGCCCGTCGGCGGTCAGCGCGCATTCGCCGATCGCGTACACCGCCGGATCGCTGGTGCGGCACCGCTCGTCGACCGCGATGCCGCCGCGCTCGCCGATGTCCAGGCCGCAGTCCCGGGCCAGCTGGTCGCGGGGGCGCACCCCGGCCGAGAAGATCACCAGGTCGGTGTCGATGGACGAGCCGTCCGAGAGCGCCATAGCGGTCACCGCGCCGCCTACGTCGGCGGTGATCTCCTTGCCGCCGACGCCGGTGTGCACGATCAGCCCCATGTCCTCGACGGTGCGGCGCAGCGCGGCGCCGCCGCCGTCGTCCACCTGGAGCGCCATGAGCCGCGCGTTGAACTCCACGATGTGGGTGGTCAGCCCGAGTCCCTTGAGCGCGCCCGCGGCCTCCAGGCCGAGCAGCCCGCCGCCGACCACGGTGCCGGTCGCCCGGTCCTTGGCGTACTCCTCGATCGCCAGCAGGTCCTCGACCGTGCGGTAGACGAAGCAGCCCTCGCTGTCCTTGCCGGGCACCGGCGGGACGAACGGATACGAGCCGGTGGCCAGCACGAGCGAGTCGTACGTGACGGTGAGCCCGGAGCGCGCGGTGACCGTGCGCGCCTCCCGGTCGATGGTCTCGGCCGGGTCGCCCAGGTGCAGCTCGATGCCGTGCCGCTCCATGAAGCCGTCTTCGACCATGGACAGATCGTCCGGGGTCCGGCCGGAGAAGTACGAGGTCAGCTGCACCCGGTCGTATGCGGGCCGGGGCTCCTCGCACAGCACCACGACCCGGGCGCGGGCGGTCACGCCCCGGTCGGCCAGGGCCTCCAGGAAGCGCTGGCCGACCATGCCGTGCCCGACGAGCACGATCGTGGGGGCGGTCTCGGTCTTCGGTGCGCTCTTCGTCATGCCAGGAAGCCTGCGGGAGCGCTGTTTCCCGACCGCATCACCATCGTTTCCCGGACGCAACGCTGCCCTCAGCGCGCCGCCCGGGTGGCTGTGAGCCTTATCCGAGCGTGACCGGCAGCTTCTGCGGGCTGTTGCCGACGAAGCTCCGGTGCGGCACCAGCTGATCGTCCGCAACCGCCAGGTCGAGGCCGGGGAAGCGGGTGAAGAGCCCCTCCAGCGCGATCACGGCCTCCATCCGGGCCAGCGGGGCGCCCAGACAGAAGTGCGCGCCGTGGCCGAAGGACAGATGGCGCGCCGCCCGGGTCACGACGAAGCGGTCCGCGTCCGGCCCGTACGCCCGCTCGTCGCGCCCCGCGGAGGTGTACGAGACGAGCACGGGCGCGCCCCGGGGGATCACCGCGTCGCCGACGGGCAGGTCCCTGGTGGGGTAGCGGAACGGGAAGTAGCTGACCGGGCTGTCGTAGCGCAGCGTCTCCTCGACCACGTCGTCCCAGGTCGCGGACCCGGAGCGGACGAGCTCCAGCTGATCGCGGTGGTTGCACAGCGCCCGCACCGCGTTGGTGATCAGGTTGAGCGTGGTCTCGTGCCCCGCGATGATCGTCAGCATCAGGGTGCCGATCAGCTCCTCCTCGCTGAGCCGGTCCCCGTCCTCCGCGCGCGTCGCGATCAGCGCGCTGGTCAGGTCGTCCCCCGGGTCCTTCATCCGGGCCGCGGCCACCTGGCCGAGGATGGCCACCATCTCGCGGTTGGCCTCCGGGACCCGCTCGGGGGCGGTGGCGGTGGAGACGATCTCGTTGGACAGCTCGTGCAGCCGGTCCTGATACACCGCGTCGACGCCCAGGAGCTGGGAGATCACGCTCATCGGCAGTGGCAGTGCGAAGTGGCGGCGCAGATCCGCCACCCCGTCCGGGTCCGCGGCGGCGGCCTCGCCCAGCCGGTCCAGCAGCGTGCCGGTCAGCTCGTGCACGACCGGACGCAGCGCCTCCATGCGGCGCGGGGTGAACGCGCGCGTCACCAGCGACCGCAGCCGCTTGTGGTCGTCGCCGTCGGCGGTGGTCATGCCCCGCACGGTGGCGAAGGTGAGCATCGGCCAGCCCGGCGGAAGCTCCCCGCTCTGGAGGGCGGCGAAGTGGCAGGCGTTCTTGGCCACGTCGGGGTGGGTGAGGAAGTCCTTCAGCTCCTCGTGCCGGGTGACGGCGTACGCCGGTACGTCACCGGGCAGCAGGACCGGGACCGCGGCCCCGCGTGCGCGTAACCGGTCGTTGACCGCGTGCTGGTCGTCGGGGTCCAGCCGGTGCGGCGCGGGGCCGTCGTGCGGTACGGGGGCGGCGTGCGGGACGGGGCAGCGGCCGTCGGTCATCTGCGGTCTCCTGGAGGCGAGTCGGGCGCGGTGGGCCACTGGTGCAACGGTGGCGGTGGCGGGGCCGGGGCGTCGGCGGCGAGCTGCGGCGCGGAGAACCGCACGGGCAGCCCGGCCAGCCCCTTGGACCAGGGCGAGGTGATCCACGGAAGCTGCTCCTCCGGCACCGCGATCTCCAGATCGGGCAGCCGGTGGCGGAGCGTGTCCACGGCGGTACGGGTGATCAGCCGGGCCGGATCCTGCGCCGGGCAGGTGTGGGGGCCCGCGCCGAACGCGAGGTGCGAGCGGTTGCCGACCACCGGACGGCCGTCCTCCGGCAGCACCTCCGGATCGGCGTTCGCCCCGGCAAGACCCAGGATCAGCATGTCCCCGGCGCGGATGTCCTGCCCGCCGAGGCGCAGATCGCGGGTGGCGTAGCGGCCGGGGAAGTTCTGCGTCGGCGGCTGGCGCCACAGCACCAGGTCGAGCGCGTCGTCCACGGTGAGATGGCCATGGGCCAGGGAGGAGCGGAACGCGGGATCGGTGAGCAGGATCTGCGTGGTGGAGGCGATCCAGTTCACGGTGGTGTTGTTCCCCGCGACGATGATGACCACCAGGTTGTGCAGTACTTCCTCGTCGCTCAGCCCGACCGGGTGCTCCAGCAGCCAGGACGTGAGGTCCGCGCCCGGCCGCTGCTTCTTCCAGGCGATCAGCTCCAGCAGGATCTGGCCCATCCGCTTGTTGGCGCCGGTCGCGGCCACGGTCGGGGCGACGATCGTGGTCAGCGTCTCCACCAGCCGCGGCCCGCTTTCCTCGTCGAGACCCAGCAGCTCGGTGACCACCTGGAGCGGCAGGACGCGCGCGTACTGCGCCACCAGATCGGCCCGGTGCTGATCGGCGAACCCGGCGACCAGCCGCTCCGCGGTTGCCCGCACCGTACGGATCAGCTCGTGCCCGTTCACCCGGCCCAGCGCGTCGGCCACCGCCGAGCGCATCCGGCGGTGCTGCGCGCCGTCCGCGAACAGCAGCGCGGGCCGCCAGCCCACCAGCGGCATCAGCGGCGAATCGGCCGGAACCCGGCCGTCGCGCAGCGGCGTCCAGCGGCGCGGATCGTGCGAGAAGTACTGCTCGTCGCGGGTGAGATGGAGCAGCTCGCGGTGGCCGATGACCAGCCACGCCTCGATCCCGGGCGCGATCTCGACCGGCACCACGTTGCCGTGGTCGCGGCGCATCCGCTCGTACAGCTCGGTCAGCGGCCCGTTCAGCGCCGTCCCGTGCAGCGGTACCCGCTCGGTCGCCGTACCGGCGGAACCGGTGGCGCGCGCCGCCGTCATGTCGCCTCCGAGACGGTCTCGATGAGATGGCTCACCAGCGATATCAGCGCCTTGACCGACGACTTGTGCTCGCGCGCGTCACAGATGACCAGCGGGGTGTGGGGGAGCAGATCGAGCGCCGAGCGCAGATCGTCCTCGCTGTGCAGCACGCTGTCCGGGAAGGAGTTGACGGCCACCGAGAACGGTACGTCCAGGTCCTCCAGGTGGCCGATGGCGTCGAACGACGCCTCCAGGTCGCGGGTGTCGACCAGCGCGAGCGCCCCCAGGGCGCCGCGCGCCAGGTCCTTCCACGCGGGGAGGAAACGCTGCTGGCCGGGAGTGCCGAAGAGGTACAGGACCAACTCGCCGCCGAGCGTGATCCGCCCGAAGTCCAGCGCCACGGTGGTGGTGGACTTCGTCGGCCGCACCGGCATGTCCAGCCGGGCGCCCGCCCGGCTCATGGTCGCCTCGGTGGACAGCGGCTTGATCTCCGACACCGTGCCGATCAACGTGGTCTTGCCGACCCCCATCGGCCCGACGACCAGGATCTTCGCCGCGCCGGCCACGCTGGGCTGCACGTACATGACCGTCGTGTCGTCCAGGTCGTCCGCGCTGTCCGTGCCGTTCATGCCGTGGGTGTCATCCATGTCGTCGTCCACGCCGTCCGTGCCGTCCACGCCGCTCGCGTCGTCGACGCCGCTCGCGCCGTCCGTGCGGCCCGTGTCGGGCATCGAGATCTCAGAGCTTGCTTTCAAGCCCATCGAGCACCTTCCTCAGCAAGTCCATATCGGCGCGCTTCGCCACCCGGATGGGCGGGCGCGCCACGATGTGCCCCCAGTCGATGAGATCGGCGAGCAGCACCTGCACCACGGCGGGTGGCTGGCCGAGATGAGCGGCGACCTCCGCCACCGACAGCAGCCCCTGACAGCAGCGGACGATCCGCCGGTACTCGGGCTGGAGGGCCGGGGACAGCGCGCTTCCGGAGGACTTCACCAGCGTCTCCAGCGGCAGAGCATCCCGTGAGGAACCCGCGCGCCCCCGTGTGATCACGTATGGGCGCACCGCGGCCGTGGTGCGTTCCTCCCCGGGCTCGATCATGGTGTGCTGATCTGCTCCCGTGGCCGGCTGCTCAGATGGGCGCCGATTCTCGCCACCAGCACTTGCATCTGCTGGGCCACCAGGCCGACATCCGCCTCCGTGCCGGTGGCCACCCCCAGCGAGGCGCCCTGCCCTGCCGAGGTGAACAGCACGAATCCGCCATCCGATTCGATCATCAGCTGTCTCACCCCCGCCTCCTCGCCGAACAGCAGCGACACCGTGGACTGGCTGGTCACCGTCAGCGCCGCGCAGGCCGCGGCCAGCGACTCGGCCTCGGCCACGCCCAGTTCGGGGACCTCTCCCGTCAGTCCCTCGGCGGAGCCGTGCCCCATGCGCAGACCGTCCTCCGAGACGACGACGGCGTGCCGCACCCCCGGAATCTGGGTCAAGGGACGCAGCATCCATCCAACGTCGGGCAGCCTGGATATGGTTCCGGCCACTACCGGCCTCCTTCTCGATCCTCTTCTCGATCCTCGTGGTCTTCCCGGTCCCGGCCCCGGTCGTGCTCCGGAACCCGCCCCTGGTCATGGCCGCCGGCTCCCGCCCCTGCCTCCGTGGCCTCGGCCCGCCCGCGGCGGGTGCCGGACACCACGCTCGCGATGGAGGCCCGGGCGGCGTCGGGGGTCCAGGGGACGGCGTCGGTGGCGGTGTCCCCGGGGGCGGCGTCCCCCGGTGCGGTCCCGCCGGGCCCGGTGGCGTCCGTACGCGGGCTCGTACGCCGCCGGTTGCGGCGCTGCGGAAGGCCGCCGCCCGCCGGGGCGGGGGTGCCCCCGGGCGTGGCCGGGTCGCCGTCGGTGGCCGGGCCCGCGCCGGCGGGCTCCGCGGTCACCGGCGCCGGGTCGACGACCACCGGCTCGGCGTCCGCCTCCGGGACGCCGTCCTGCGGCTCGGTCAGCAGCCGGTGCGGTACGAAGACCACGACCCGGGTCCCGCCGTACGCCGAGGCCGTCGACAGCTCGACGCCGAAGCCCAGCTCGCGCGACCAGCGCCCCACACAGGCGAGCCCCAGCCGTGGGACCGCTCCCAGTTGGGCCAGATCCAGACCCTCGCGGAGCTGTCCGGTGGCCTGTTCGAGGACGTCCGGCGGCATGCCGAGCCCCGCGTCGTCGATCTCGATGACTGCTCCCGCCGCCACTCCCCGGAACGAGACGGCCACCCTTGGGTGCGGGACGGAGAAGAACACCGTCGCGTTCTCCAGCAGTTCGGCGACCGCGTGCATCAGCCCTTCGACGGCCGGTGCCACCGCGTACAGCGTCTGCCCGCCGTGCACCTCCACCCGCCCGAACTCCACGATCCGCGACTGGGCGCCGCGCACGCAGTCGAAGAGCGTCACCGGCCGGGTCTCCCGTCGCGCGGGCCAGATTCCGCACATCACCAGCAGCGTCTGCGCCTTGCGGGTCATCTGGGCGGCGGCGTGGTCGGCCTTCATCACCTCGGCCATCAGCCGGGCGTCGGCCACATGCTGCTCCAGGCCGTCGAGCACCTGCTGCTGGACGGTCGACATGGCGTGCATGTTCCGGGCCACGGACTCGAACGACGCCTGTACGGAGTCGCGCAGCATCCGCTCGCGGCGGGCCGCCTCGTCCAGCTCCTCCCGTACGGCCGCCAGCCGGGTGATCTCCTCGGCGCGCTCGGCGGAGCGCGTCCGTTCCCGCTCGGCGGTCGCGCGTTCCTGATCGGCGACGGCCCGTTCCCGCTCCGCCGCCGTTCGGGACCGGCTGACGGCGGTGCGCAGTCTGGAGACCCACAGCAGCCCCAGGAGCAACACCAGCACCAGAATGACGGACAAGGCCACGATGACGGCCACCGTCCCCGACAGCACCTTTGACACCTCCATCCGGGACACGGCCATGAACCGGGCAGATACTACTCATCAACTGATCAGTTGCGTCTGGTAGTTGCCAAACTCTCACCCGTGACGGATCACGCCTTCACAGCGGCCCGAACATGCGGTAAACGCAGCCGAACCCGGACCCGTCGGACGGCCCGCCCGCCGGACCCCGACGGCCCGGACCATAGGCTCCCGACCATGCCTGACATACCGCTGATGACGTTGCTCCTGCTCTGTCTGGCCGCAGGGGCGGCCGGCTGGATCGACGCCGTGGTGGGCGGCGGGGGACTGCTGCTGCTCCCCGCCCTGCTGGTCGGGCTGCCGGGCTTCCCGCCCACGTACATCCTCGGCACCAACAAGGCGATCGCCATCTGCGGTACGACGGGCGCCGCCGTCACGTACACCCGCAAGGCCCCGGTGGACGTCCGGATCGCCGTACGCATCGGCATCGCGGCCGCCATCGGCTCCCTCGCCGGTGCCTCCCTCGCCTCCGGCATCGACAGTGCCGTGCTGCGCCCCCTCATCATGGTCGTCCTGCTGGCGGTCCTCGCGTTCGTCCTCCTCCGTCCCACCTTCGGCAGCGCCCCCGCCCTGACCGGTCCGCTCTCCCGCCACCGCGTCCTCGCCGCGGTGCTGGGCGTCGGCCTCGGCATCGGCTTCTACGACGGCCTGATCGGCCCGGGCACCGGCACCTTCCTGGTCATCGCCCTGGCCGCGACGCTGGGGATGGACCTGGTGACGTCCTCGGCGACCGCGAAGGTCGTCAACGTCTGCACGAACGTGGGCGCCCTGGTGACCTTCGGCTCCCAGGGCACCGTGCTGTGGGGCCTGGCCGCCCTCCTGGCCTGTTTCAACCTGGCGGGCGGCATGGTCGGCGCCCGGATGGCCCTGAAGCGGGGGAGCGGCTTCGTCCGCGGTGTGCTGGTCCTGGTCGTGGTCTCGCTGGTGGTCAAGCTCGGCTACGACCAGTGGCTGTCCTGAGCCGCGCCGGCGCGCCCCCTCAGGAGAGTCCTGGAACCGACGGGTAAGGATGCACCGGGTCCACGACATAGGAGAGGTGTGGACACCTTGCAGACCCGGAGCGACCGTGACCGCGCCGCGCGGTTCACGGCCCTGTACGTCCGTGACCATCCGCGGGTGTGCGCCTTCGTGCACCGGCGGTCGGGCGATCGAGGAGCGGCGGAGGAGCTGACCGCCGAGGTCTTCCGTATCGCGTGGGAGCGCATGAAGGCCGGACAGGACGTCGGGACCGGATGGCTCTTCGTCACCGCGCGCAACCTGCTCAGCAACCACTACCGCTCGATGGCCCGCCTGACGGAGCTGCACCGCACCATCGCCGACGCGTTGGGCCGCGCTCCGGCGTCGGGCCAGGACAACGCCGTACTCGACGCGCTCGACCGGCTTCCGTCCGCTCACCGCGAGGTGCTGCTGCTGAGCTACTGGGACGGGCTCAGCGCCGCGGAGGCCGGTGAGGTCCTCGGATGCAGCACGTCCGCGGTATGGGTGCGGCTGCACCGAGCACGCAAGGCGTTCCGTGCCGTTTGCGATCTTCCTGGGGAGCCGGAGTGATGCGCGTAAAACCTCTGATCAAGAACGCCAACCCGGTCCCGGACCCGGCGGGCCTGTCGGAGCGTGCCGCCGAGGAACTCGCCGCGCTGGTCGGACCCGGCGGCGCGACACCCGCCGCGGCCCCTCGCCGGTCGTCGCGGCGGGGTTTCGTGATGGCCGCCGTCGCCTGCGGTGCCGCCGTCGCCATCGGCGTCTTCAGCTTGGAGAGCGACCCGGCGGTGCCGGGCGCGGGCCCGCATCCGGGAGTCATGGTCGATGAGCCCTCCTACGGCAGCACGGCGAGGCTGGAGGGAGCGGCGGACCTGATCGTACGGGCGCGGCTCGGCGCCGGGCACGAGGAGACCGTCGACGACGTCCCCACGACCCTCGCCACGGCGAAGGTGCTGGCGACCGCCAAGGGCGAGCCAGCGGGCGACGCGATCCCGGTGGCCTACACGACCCCCGGCTCCGGGCCCGAGACCGCCGGACTCGGCGCCGGGAGGGAGTACGTCCTGCTGCTCGAAAGGGGCGAGGGCGGGCGGTACTTCCTGGTGAACACCACACAGGGCTGGTACGCCGTCGAGGGCGGCGCGGCGGTCGCAGGGAGGGGCAACGACGTGGCGCTGAGCCCGGGAGTGCGCAAGGCGCTCCGGCTCGAAGCACCGTAGGGCCGCGCCGCGCTCCTCCGTGTGGCTGGGGAAGATGGACTCCCACAACGACAAAGGCAGCACGGGGAGCAGGGATGGCAACGGGGACACGGGACAGCGAGATCGCGGCGATGAACGGGCGCTTCCCTGAGGACATCAGCCCGTGGAAAACGGTGCGGCGCACACTCGCGCTGGTGGTGTTCGCGTGGGCCGTAGCGGCGGTCACCACCTGCGTCGCCTATCTGACGCTGGGCTCGGATGCGGTCCCCATCCTGGGCGGGGGGTTCCTCTGCTTCGCCTTCCTCATGCTGCTGATGTTCCTCCACCGCGCCCTCTGGCTGGCCGTACTGTCCGTGGTGCCCGCGCTGTTCGTCCTCGTCGGGGCCGTCCAGTACGCACCCGAGGCGGCCCTGGACCGGCGCGGTGTACGCGAGAGCGTGACGATCGTGGCGGACAGCGCGGCCGGGACGGGCGGCGACAACCACCGCTTCACCCTTCGTCGTACGGACGGAGAGCAGCTCAAGGAGAAGCTGGAGTACGACGGTGACACCTGGGCTCCCAAGGTGGGCGAACGGCTCGATGTCATCCGTGACCCGGAGGGCACCGTGCCGATGGAGCAGGCGGACGACGTGGACGCCGCGGGTCGGCTGGACGGTCTGATCGGCGGCACCGTGACCTGGACCCTGATGGCGGTCGTGGCGGGTCGGCGTGGCCATGTCCGCCGTCGCCGGGGCATCGAGTTGCCGGACTACATGTGGTGACCGGCCTTGCCGGTGAGGAGGGAACACCGCGCCGACCGAGGCGGTTCATGGGGCATGGCTGTCATTCACAAAACGACCATGAAGCCCACCAAGCTGGAGCTGCTGGCGCCCTGGCTTCCCCTCCAGCCCTGGTACGTCGGCACGGGACGCGCGCCGGAGCTGTCCAGGGTCGGGGGCTTCCGACTCGACGATCCGCGGGGCGAGGTGGGCATCGAGTTCATGGTGGTGCGGGACGATTCCGGGGAGCGTCCCGTCCACTACCACCTGCCGCTCAGCTACCGCGGCGCCCCGCTCGACGGGGGCGAGCAGGGCCTCATCGGCACGTCGGAGCACGGGGTGCTGGGGCAGCGGTGGATCTACGACGGGACCCATGACCCCGTCCTCGTCGCCCAACTGCTGGCACTCCTCCAGGGCCGCGCCGAAGCGCAGATGCAGAGCGAGTCCGACACCCCCGACCGCTCCGTCACGGTGGAAAGGGCGGAGGCGATCCCTGCGACTTCTGGCACACCGGACGTCACCAACGGGCCCGACGGCACGCATCTCGCGGTCGGCCCGCTGGCCCTCGACGTGACGCGCGTACTCCGGCCGGAGGAGGACGTGCGGGCAGCGGCCCTGGTCCATGCCCTGGCCCATGTCAGCGCGGGCTGGCGGCTGCCGGACGGCGGCGAGGCCCGTGGCCGGTTCGCCGCGCTGAGCGACGCGGTGTCCCGCGCTTCCTGATGGCGCGTCGGGGCGGAGTCCAAGAGATCCCATGAATGGGCGCCGAAGGCGTGGATTCCGCCCACCCATTGACGTGTTCCCGGCATAGATCCTACCTTTCCGTGGACCCTGAAGTTCCGCACGTTTCCCAAGGGCACGGTTCCCACAGGGAGGGACATGTCGGAGCACTTCCGTTCAACGATCCGGGCGGCCCGAAGAGCCGCCGCCGTCGCGGCCGTCCTCGCCACCCTCGGCGCCGCCTTCGGCGCCCCCGCCGACGCGCACACCGTCCGGGCCGCGCCCGCCGACGTCTACGTGGCGCCGTACGGCGACGACCACGCCCCCGGCACCCGCGCCGCCCCCGTACGCACCCCCGAACGCGCCCGCGACCTCGTGCGGAAGCGCGCCCCGCACCAGACCGCCGACCTCACCGTTCGGCTCGCGCCCGGTACGTACCGGCTCGGCCGTCCGCTCGTCCTCGACGCCCGCGACTCCGGCCGCAACGGACACCGCGTCATCTGGCAGGGCAGCCCGGGCACCGTTTTCAGCGGCGGGCGGGCCGTGCGGGGCTGGCGGCCGGTCAAGGGCAGCCGCGGGCTGTGGGAGGCACCCGCGCCCGCCGGGCTCGGCAACACCCGGCAGCTGTACGTCGACGGCGTCCGCGCCCAGCGGGCGCGCGGGGCGCTCCCCGTCACCCTGACCGCCACCGCCACCGGATACACCGCCTCCGCCGACACCCTCGCCCGCTGGCGCAATCCGTCGGACATCGAGTTCGTCTACCCCAGCGGCGAGGCGCTGTGGAACATCCAGCAGTACGGACTCGGCCCGTGGACCGAGCCGCGCTGCCCGATCGGCTCGGCGCGCGGCACCACGGTGACCGTGGCCCAGCCGTGCTGGGACAACTCCACCCGGCGCGTGGAGTTCCCCGACATCCCTGGCCGCAGCATCAACATGGTGGGCCCCGGCAAGCTCACCGGCGGCGCCCTGCCCGGCTACGTCGAGAACGCCTACGAGGTCCTCGACCAGCCCGGCGAGTGGTATCTCGACCGTTCGAGCCACACCGTCTACTACCGCCCCCGCTCCGGTGAGCACCTCCGGACCGCCGCCGTCGAGGCCCCGGCGCTGGAGAAGCTGGTCGACGGGCGCGGCACCGGGGACGCCCCGCTGCACGACATCGCGCTGCGCTCGATCCAGTTCTCCTACGCCACCTGGCTCACGCCCTCATCGCCGGAAGGCTTCTCCGAGGTCCAGGCGGGATACACGGTGACCGGCGCGGATGGCTGGAAGACCCAGGGACTGTGCGATTACACCCCGGGCGGTACGTGCCCGTACGCCTCCTGGACCAGGATGCCCGGCAACGTGTCCATCAGCCACGGCCGGAACGTCGAGTTCTCCGACGACGCGTTCACCCACCTCGGCGCGGCTGGGCTCGAACTCGGCACCGGTACGCAAAACGCCATCGTGCGCGGCAGCGTCTTCACCGACATCTCCGGCAACGGCCTGGAGATCGGCGGCGTCGACGCCCCGAGACCCGGCACCGACGCGGACCTCACCCGCCGGGTCTCGGTCACCAACAACCACCTTTACGCACTACCCCGCGAGTATCACGGCGGTGTCGCCATCCTCAACGGCTACACCCAGAACACCACCATCGCCCACAACCAGATCGACCATGTCGCCTACACCGCGATCTCCATGGGCTGGGGCGGCTGGCCCGACAAGATCGGCAAACCGGCCACCGCCAATGTCTCCCGCGACAACAGGGTGTCCAGCAACCTCATCTTCGACTACATGCAGGCGCTCGACGACGGCGGCGGCGTCTACACCCAGGGACTGACGGGGAGTTCGCTCGCCGACGGCGAGAAGATCACCAGCAATGTCATCCGCGACCAGTGGGGTCTGGGCAGATCGGTCTACACCGACAACGGCTGCACCTATGTGACGGTCGAGGGCAACGTCCTCCACGGCGCCCAGGCCAACGTCCTCAGCAAGCACACCGACTACCGCGACGACCTCGGCAACAACGACCCGACGCGCATCGCGGGCAACCACTGGGAGCAGGGCGACCGCGACGGTGACGACAAGGGCGTGGTGACCAGCGGCAACCACATCCTGTCCGACCCCTCGAAGGCCCCGGCGGACATCGTGGCCGCGGCCGGTCTCGAACCGCGCTACCGAGGGCTGCTCGGCCGTACGTACGCCGCGCGATCCGTACCCGAAGCGCCCACCCGGGTCGGCGACTTCGCGGCCGACCGCTCGGTGTACGTGACGTGGAACCCGTCGTACGTGACCGGCGGCGCCCCCGTCACCTCGTACACGGTCACCGCCACCCCCGCCGACGGCTCGCGTGCCGTGTCCACCACCATCCCGGCCGCACGCTTCAAGCGCGTCGCGTACGCGGTGGTCGACGGGCTCACCAACGGCACGCCGTACACGGTGACCGTGACCGCCCGCAACGAGCAGGGCCGCAGCGAGCGTTCGCTGCCCGCGGCCCCGGTGACGCCCGGCCCCACCGCCGGGGCGCTGCCGGATGCCTCCACGGGCGTGAAGGCGAACGCCGAGGCCACGGCGGCGACGGTGTCCTGGACGCCGCCCAAGTCCGCGGGAGCAACCCCGGTCATCGGCTACCGGATCACCGTGTCCGACGGCCGTACCGTCGAGGTGACCGGCCGGGACGTCCTGGTCGCCCAGATCAGGGCCAAGGGCATGCTGCGGGTCGTCGGCGGTCTGCGCCCGGCCACCGCGTACACCTTCTCGGTCGCCGCGGTGACCGCCACCGGCACCGGTCCGGCGGCCACCGCCTCCGTCACGACTCCGTCGGCTTAGCCCCGGCGCCGAACGGGCCGTCGCTCCCGAACGCCGCATCGGCGAAGCGCTCGCCGATGCGGCGGTGGGTGACCGCGTCCGGGTGGAGCTGATCGGGCAGCGGCAGCTCGGCGAAGTCGGCCTCGCCGTAGAGGCCGCGTCCGTCGAGGTAGTGCAGAAACGGATCGTCGGCCGCCCGCTGCCGCACGATGCGGGCCAGCTCGTCCCGTATGACGGTGAGCGTCAGCTTCCCCGCGGCACGCTCCGCGGGGTCGCCCGTGGCCCGGAACTGGAGCTTCCCCTCACTGAGGCGGGAGAAGTCCGGGGCGCAGGGGCCGGGGGTGTCCTCGTGAATCGGGCAGTACACGGGGGACACGACCAGCAGCGGGGTGCTGGGGTGCCCCTCGCGGAGGGTATCGAGGAAGCCGTGCACCGCCGGGCCGAACGCACGGAGCCGCATCAGATCGGCGTTGACCAGATTGATGCCGATCTTGACGCTGATCAGATCGGCGGGGGTGTCCCGCATCGCTCGGGCGGTGAACGGGTCGAGCAGCGCGCCGCCGCCCAGGCCGAGGTTGATCAGCTCCACGCCGCCGCGTGAGGCGGCCAGCGCGGGCCACGTCGTGCTCGGGCTCTCGGCGTTGGAGCCGTGGCTGATCGAACTGCCGTGGTGCAGCCACACCCTGCGGCCCCGGTCCGGTACGGGCTCGACGGCGGCGTCCGCGCGCAGGGCGACCAGCTCGGTGATCTCGTTCCACGGCAGCCAGATCTCGACGTCCTTCATGCGGTCGGGCAGCCCGGTGAACCGTACGGTGCCGACCGGGCCGGGCTCGGTCTCCGCGGCGCCGCCGCCCATGTCGATCGTCCGGACGTTGCCACCGGTCACACTGCCCCGCGCGGCCAGGCGGCCGTCGACCAGCAGGTCGTACACACCGTCAGGGCGGGGCGGGGCGCCCCGGTAGGCCATCTTGGTGCGGAGCGCGTCCAGTGCGACGGCGGTCGCCCGGGTACGGAACACCAGCCGTACGCCCGAGGGTTGCGCCTCGGCCATCGCCAACTGGCCGTCGGCGCACTGCGCACGCGCCCGGGCGGGCAGCCGGTGCGGCAGCAGGCCGTGCTCGGTGCGCTCCAGATCGAGGGCGCCGCGCACGAGTTCCGTGGTGATGGGGGTGGTGCTCATCTCGGTCCGTTGCTGGGGTGCCATACCCTTCCTTCCTTTCGCCATAAGTGATTATGGATGTGCCTAATAGTTTTAGGCAAAGCGGATTCTGGGCGGCCGTGGACCGCCAACCTCAAATCTCCCTCTGAACTGGCGTGATCACGGTTCGTGAGCGCACTGTCCGGACAAAACTCACGACAAGGAAGCAGTGGGGATGGAAGGGGGCATTCCGATGAGGGGTATTTTCCGACGCAGCGCCGATGCCGCACCGCAAACGCTGGATCTGTACGACATCGCCTATCTGAGCGGCGCGCCGCAGCGCATGATGGAAGTCGCCCTCGTCGCGCTGCATGAGCGTGGCGTCATGCGGATCCGCCTCTCGCGTGTGCGCGTCGTGGGCGAACCGGCCGACCAGCCCGCCCACCCCGTCGAGCGCGCCGTCCTCGCCCTGTGCCGACGCCGCTCGCGGAGCACGATCTCCCTGCTCGGCGCGGTCGAGATCGGGCCCGAAGTGGAGGAAATCCATCGCCGCATGGTCTCCTCCGGCCTGATCACCCCCAGGCGTGCCCGCCTCACCCGTGCGGGCCGGCAGCACCTGGAGGCGGCCGAGCAGAGCGGGGCGTATCCCGCGTACGTCTTCGAGGGCCTCGCCGCGCTGCCGGACAACGCGCTGCGGTACCACATCGGCGAGGTGATTGAGCCGCCGCTCACCCTCGGCCGCCGACTGATCCGCCTGGGCGAGGCCCTCGACGACTGGGGGGCGGGCCACGGCCACGACGGCGGCGGCCACTCCTGCGGTGGCGGTGGCGGTGGCGGCGGCAGCGACTGAAGTGAGCAGGGGCACTCAGGTGTTCGGTGAACGCGCCCTGACATGATCGGGGCGTGAAGGTCACGGGGAAACGATGGACGCACCTCGCCCTGTACCTGGGGCTGGTGTGGGCGGCCGGGGCACTGGTGGTGCCGCGCGCCTACCGCATCGGCTTCGGTCACGGGCTCGGATTCGACGTCAACCGGCTGCCGGCGGTCGCGATCGGCGCGGCGGCCATGGTCAGCGTGCTCGCCGTCGGAGTGGCCCCGGTGGGCCACGTGGTGGCGCCGTGCCGCACGGCGGGCGGGCGGCTCGGCTGGGCCCTGACGGTGTTCCTCGGCGGCACGGTCGGGCTCGCGGCCGGGATCGGCGCCTGGCACTCCGGGGCGCTGCACGTGGGCGGGCCCGCACAGCGCGCCGCGCTGTGCGGGGTGCCGTACGCGCTGGTGGCGGCGCTGTTCATCGCGGGCGTGACGGTCCGTCTGATCTCCGGTGTGGCGGTGCTCGGGGTGGTGGCGTACGGCACGGCCGTCACCCACAAGTCACAGCAGGAGAAGGAGATGCGGGGCCTGATGTCCGGCACCTCGCTGGCCCGCCAGGAGCTGCTGCTGCCCGACCCGCCCGCCGGGTACCGCGTGGACGAGGGCAACGGGGATCTGACGGCCGACGGCTTCCGGGTCCACTACCTCCCGTACGCCCCCGGCGCGGCGGGCGTCGCGCGGCCCGATGTGGCGTTCGCGGTGACCCGCGGCACCGGGCCGCACGGCGACGGCATCACCGAGGTGACCCGGGAACTCGGCGGCGGGGCCGTCGAGTTCGTCCTGACGGCCCACCGCGACGGCGTACGGCTCACGGTGACCGCGCAGGGCACGACGGACCCGGCCGACCGGGACGAGCTGCGGCGCATGCTGCGCACCGCACACCCGGCGAGCGACGCCCAGGTGCTGCACGCGCTACGCCGCCCCGCCGCCTGACCCGGCCGTCCCTCACAGCCAGCGCTGTGCGGCCTCCGAGCTGTCGCCGGGGCTGGTGTTGAACGCGATCGCCGCCTGCGGCGCGTGCTGCCGGATCAGGTTCACGACCTTTTCGAAGAAGGTCAGCAACTGCTCCGGCTTACGGATACCGCCCCCGATGACGACGACATCCCAGGCACGTTCGGCCAGCGCCCCGACGATGGTGGGCTCGGTCGACTCGTCGAGTGGGAGCAGCACCGTGGAAGTGTTGGCGCCGTGCTCGCGGAGGCGGGCCATGTCCGTGTCGATGAGCGCGAGAACGGCGTCCGCGTCCATGCCGGGTGCCAGCCGCGGATCGAGTCCCAGAAGGAGCACAGAAGGCATGTCGCGAGCCTAGGGGGTGTCTTGCCGGTCATGCCGGGCTCCCGACGCCTGGCACGGCACCTCGCGGCCCCGCGCTCGTCGCACGCAGCGCCGCTGCGCTCTCCTCACGCGGGTTGCGAGCCACCGCACCAGACGCCGCTCGCTGATCCGACCTGACCGACAAGACACCCCCTAGCGCGCCGGTTGGAGCGGGGCGGCGGTCAGGCGGAGCAGCAGCGCCGCGGGGGCGTGGGGGAGCGTGACGGTGAGTTCGGCGCGGTCCGGCGCCCAGGTGGCCTGCGCGGGGGAGGCGGCCGGGTGGAGGTGTTCGACGCGGAGCGCGCGGCCCGCCAGGTGGGGGAGCGGCAGGGTACGGGTCGGTGACTCGCCGTCCCGGCGCCAGACCGTCACGTACGTCCGGTCGCCACCGGCACGCAGCCCCAGCGCCAGCCACGCGTCCGTCCACCCCGGCAGCCCCAGCGGCCAGAAGGGGACGGCCGAGGGCAGGTCGGGGCGCACCTGCCGGTACGCCGCCAGGGCGTCGCGTACGAGGTCCAGTTGGGCCGGGGACATCCGGTCGAGGTGGCCCGAGAGGTGGACGCGGCCCAGCAGCGCACCGGTCAGCGCGAAGCGGATCTCGTCGTCGGTGAAGCCGGGCTGCGGGTACGCCCACACCGCGCCCTGCTCCGGCGGCACCGCGGTCGGCGCGGCGGCGGCGATGGGCGGGTAGCGGAGCGGGTCCTGCTGGTCGCTGGTGGACTGGAGCTGGGTGAGGGCGAGCGAGGAGCCGTCCATGCGCAGACCGCCCGAGGCGCAGTTCTCGATGACGAGCGCCGGGTGGCGGTCGAGCACGGCGGCCAGCCAGCGCTGATGGGCGCGGGCGTGGGCGAGCAGGCCCGCGCCGGGAGCGGCGTGGCCGTGTTCCGGATCCCAGTCCGTGCCCGGGGCGATGCTGATGTTGTAGTCGAGCTTGAGGTAGCCGACGCCCCAGTCGCCGACGAGGCGGTCGACGGTCGCGTCGAGGTGGCGGAGCGCGGCGGGGTGGCGCAGGTCGAGGTGGTGGCGGCCGTTCTCGGCGAGGCGTACGCCGTCGCGCTGGAAGAACGCCTCGTCCGGCAGGGCGGCGGCCACCGGGCTGCGGACGCCGACGACTTCGGGCTCCAGCCACAGCCCGGGGACCATGCCGAGGGAGCGGATGCGGTCCAGGACGAGCCGCAGCCCGCCGGGGAAGCGGCGGGTGGAGGGCTCCCAGGCGCCGACGCCGTCCCACCAGGCGCCGGTGTCGTCGTACCAGCCGGCGTCGATGCAGAAGTACTCGGCCCCGGCCCGGGCGGCGGCGTCGATCAGGGGCAGTAGCCGCTCGGTGGTGGGGTCGCCCATCAGGGTGTTCATGTAGTCGTTGAACACGATGGGCAGCGCGGTGTGGTCGGGATGCGGGCGCCGGACGGCCCGGCGGTACGCGGTGAGATGGGCCGTCGCCGCGTCGAAGCCGCCCCGGTCGGCGAGCGCGAGGGCGACCGGGACGGTGGTGAACGAGGCGCCGGGCGCGAGTCGTTCGCGCCACTGGTGCTCGGCGTCGGTCGGGCCGCCGAGCGCGACGTACGTCCCGTGGGTCCGCTCCCCGGCCTCCCAGCGCCACCCCACCGGCGACTCCACCTGCCAGAGCCAGGCCCGGCCGGTGGCGCGCTCGGTCAGGGCGCCCATCGGCAGATGGCCGTCGGTGGACCAGCTGCCGACGCTGCCGAGGACGAGGGCGGTGCGGCTGTCGTGGCCATGGGCGTCGCGTGACACGTCCACGATCCGGTCGCGCAGCGGTACGACGGCCCAACGGCCCTCGGCCAGCCACTCGTTGTGCGCCCAGTGAACATCGAGCGCGCCGGGGGAGGGGAGACCGCCGAGGACGAGGCTGGGGACGGCCTGGACGACGAGCGGCTCCGTGCCCTCGTTCGTCAGCCGCACCTCGGAGCGCAGCACGGGCAGGCCGTCGGGTGAGGAGAAGCGGACCTCGGCGGTGAGGCCGGAGCCGGGGTCGTGGAGGTCGAGCGTCAACCGGTGCCAGCCGCCGTCGTTGTTGTTGTCATCCGTTTCGGCGCGGTGGCCGCGGTAGCGCAGCCGCGCGCCGAGCGCCGTCTCGATGCCGCGCTGCCCGGACCAGTCGCTGCCGTGGCCGAGCGCCAGCACCTCCACCACGGGGAGCGGGGCGGCGTCGGTCGGCGACGCGGTGCCGCCCAGGGGCGCGGTGTCGTCCGGGGGCCCCAGCCGTACCAGCCGGAGCACCCCGTCCGGTCCGGTCGCGAACACGGCCGCCAGCGCCGAATGGCCCCATGTGAACGTCTCCCGCACGCCACGCCCCTTCCACCCGCAACCGCTTGACGATTCCCTTGACGGCCCCTGTGTGACCGGTCACAATCCTGGCGTGCATGTGACCGG
>NZ_GG657754.1:7224142-7226252 GCF_000158915.1 Streptomyces himastatinicus ATCC 53653
CGTCCGGCTCTCCGCGGGCCGCCACGAGATCGCCCTGTGCGCACGACACCGCCGAGGTGACCCTCGACCGCGTCGACCTCACGGCCGCCACGAAGCCCTCCGCCGCGTACGAGGCCACGCTCGCCGACACCACCGGCAGCCCGTCCTACGACTACGGTTCGGCGACCGGCACCGGCACCGGGGCGCTGGTCCTGGACGGCGGGGACGGCGCGGTCTTCGACGTCTACGCACCCCGCGAGGGCTACTACACGGTGACCCCGCGCGCGACCGGCGGCCCGCTCGAGCTCACCGCGCACGGGGCGACCACGACGGCCTCCCAGCGGCTCTACCTGACCGCGGGCAACAACCGCGTCACCGCCGCCCCGGCCGGAGCGGCGCCCGTCCGGCTGCGCTTGCTGGACGTCACGGGCGCGGGCGACGACACGGCGGGGGTGCGCGGGTACGAGGCGGAGAGCGGCGCCCTGTCCGGCGCTTTCAAGCCCGATTTCGGCGCGCACGCCTCGGGCGTTTTTTTACGTCGGCTGGCTCGGCAACGGCGCGTCCAACACCGCCACACTCACCGTCCAGGCCCCGGCCGCGGGGCGCTACCTGATGGCGGTCCGCTACGCCAACAACGAGCGGCGCGACAACGGCCACGCGTACAACACCGACATCGTCTCGCGCGGCGCGGACATCACGGTCGGCCAGGGGAAGCCCCGGCGCGTGATGTTCAAGAACACCTGGGGCTGGGACGACTACTGGACCTTGGCCGTCCCCGTCGACCTCGCCAAGGGCGCCAACACGGTCACCTTCGCCAACCCGGGCGCTTATGCCCCCAACCTCGACCGGATCGACCTGGCCCCGGTCATCGGCTGACCCCTCTCGCGTGATGCGCCCCGGTGCGGCCGTGCAGGCGCACCGGGGCGTGATCCCCGCCCCGGCGTCAGCGCGGTACGACGCCGGGGCGGCGTACATCCGGGCCGCGGCCTCAGGCGGTGGCCGCGTCCTCGGTGGGGGTGGGACAGCCGACGGTGGCGGTCACGGCGGTCAGCAGCACCACCGAGTCCTCCAGTGCGAGCATCCCGTGCCGCTCATGGGGGATGCGCTCCACCTGCCCGGCGATGAGATCCGTGCGCACCCCGGTCCCGGTCAGCCGCACATGACCGTGCAGCACGTGCAGACTGGCCGCCGGGGGAGCGTTGTGCTCGTCCAGCTCACAACCGGAGACCATCGCGATCACGCTCTGCCGCAGCGGCCCGTCGTGCAGGAACAGATGAGCGCTGCGCCCGTGCGGATCGGCCTTCGCCTGGTCCAGATGGTGGCGCGCGAGCGCGGTGAGGTCATCCATGAGTGCCCCTCGATCGGCCTGATCTGTTCCTCGCCGGGTTCCCTCAATCGTCACCGGCTAGCGTGATGCGCGCCAGTTCGCACCCCGCGACACCCCGAGAGAGGCAGCCGTGGCCGACTACCTGACCGTCCTGACGACCACCGACACCCCCGAGAAGGCGGAGGCGCTGGCGCGCGGCGCCGTGGAGGCCCGGGTGGCGGCCTGCGCGCAGATCAGCCAGCCGGTGACCTCCGTCTACCGGTGGCAGGACACCATCGAGACAGCCGCCGAGTGGCAGGTGCTGTTCAAGACGACCGCCGCCCGGTACGAGGAGCTGGAGGCGCACATCCGCGAGGCGCACGACTACGAGACGCCGGAAGTGATCGCGACGCCGATCACGCACGGCAGCGAGGACTATCTGGCGTGGGTGGTGGCGGAAACGACTATCGGCTGACAGAAACCAAAATCTGTCAGCTGCTATCCGCTACCTGCCATCCGGCATCTGCCATCCGGCATCTGCTATCCGCTACCTGCTATCCGTCCGCCGCCACCGCATCGCTGATACCCCGCTCCCGGGGCCCCAGGAAGTGCGGGTCGGGCCGGAACGTGGCGTCGAGCACCGCCTTGCTCGCCGCCACGGTCTCCCGCAGCCCGCCGAAGCCCCACGTCGCGTCGTGCGGTTCGTCCACCGCGACCCCGTACGCGTCGATCCCCGCCGCCCCGCACAGCGCCACCGCCCGGCGGATATGGAACCCCTGGCTCACCAGCACCGCCCGGTGCACCCCGAACACCCGCCGCGCCCGG
>NZ_GG657754.1:7233102-7234305 GCF_000158915.1 Streptomyces himastatinicus ATCC 53653
CGACACCGTCGACTTCGTCATGAAGATCGACCACCTCTCCTTCTCCGAAACGATCGAGCGGCTCGCCTCCCAGGCCGGGATCACCCTGCGGTACGAGCAGGGCAGCGCCACCCCCGGCCGCCAGCAGGGCGAGCGCACCCGCCTGGTCGAGGCGCACCGGGCGGCCGCGCAGTTCTACGTGGAGCAGCTGGACGGCCCCGAGGCGGAGATCGGCCGCAAGTTCCTCGCCGAGCGCGGCTTCGACCAGGCCGCCGCCCAGCACTTCGGCGTCGGATACAGCCCGGCCGGCTGGGACCACCTCGTCCGCTACCTGCGCGGCCGCGGCTTCACCGACCGCGAGCTGACCCTCTCCGGCCTCGCCCAGGACGGCCGCCGCGGCCCCATCGACCGCTTCCGCGGCCGCCTGATGTGGCCCATCCGCGACATCACCGGCGAGGTCGTCGGCTTCGGCGCCCGCAAGCTGCGCGACGACGACAACGGCCCCAAGTACCTCAACACCCCCGAAACCCCGCTCTACAAGAAGTCCCACGTCCTGTACGGGATCGACCTCGCCAAGAAGGACATCGCCAAGACCAGCCGCGCCGTGGTCGTCGAGGGGTACACCGACGTCATGGCCTGCCATCTCGCCGGGGTCACCACCGCCATCGCCACCTGCGGCACCTCCTTCGGCGGCGACCACATCAAGATCCTGCGGCGGCTGCTGATGGACAACTCCGGCGCCGAGGTCGTCTTCACCTTCGACGGCGACGCGGCGGGCCAGAAGGCCGCCCTGCGCGCCTTCGAGGACGACCAGAAGTTCGCCGCCGAGACCTACATCGCGATCACCCCGGGCGGTATGGACCCCTGCGATCTGCGGCTCGCGCACGGCGACGGCGCGGTCGAGGCGCTGGTCGAGAGCCGCACCCAGCTCTTCGAGTTCGCCATCCGGCAGATCGTCGCCCGCCACAACCTCGATACGGCGGTGGGTCGCGCCGCCGCCCTGGACGAGGCCGCGCCCGTCGTCGCGGGCATCAAGAACAGCTCCATCCAGCACGAGTCGGCCGTCCACCTCGCCGGGCTGCTGGGCATCCTCGACACCCAGTTCGTCGTCCAGCGCGTCAGCCAGCTCGCCCGCTGGGCGCGGGACCGCGGCCGGGGCGGCGACCAGCGCCCCGACCAGCGCGGCCGCCCGCAGCACCGGGGCGCGGGCCCCGGCGGGCCTGG
>NZ_GG657754.1:7234706-7323730 GCF_000158915.1 Streptomyces himastatinicus ATCC 53653
GAGGCGTACGCGGGCGAGCAGCTGGTGAGGGTCCGCCAGGCCGCCGTCAACCACCGCATCACCGAGGTCCAGGGCACCCTCCAGCGCCTGGGTCAGCGCGCCGACCCGGCCCATCTGGCCGCCGTCCAGAACGAGCTGTGGGTCCTCCAGCAGTACGCCCAGTCCCTCCAGACCCAGGGCGCCGCGGCGCTCTAGCCCAGCCGTAGCCGTGCCGTAGCCACCCCGTGGCCGTGCCGTATCCGCGCCGTAGCCAGGCGTCGCGGACGTCGCGTAACCGGGCGGTCACCGGCCGCTGCGTAAAAAGTGCCCGCACGCCCCTCGTGGCGGGCGTGTGCCGTACTCCACACTGGTTGCGGTGCCTGAGTCCTCGGAGCGCGGCGGTGTTGGCCGGGTAGGCCGGGACCCCCCGCAGATCCGCTCATGATGTACGGGACGGACGGCGGCGTGGCCGGCGCATCCGTACCCGATCGTTCTGCCGCCTCAGCAGCGATCACCCTGGAGGTCGCCCCCGTGCAGACCCAGACCCTCACCGACGCGGCCCCCGTGGCGCCGCCGAACCCCCTGGCGCCGTCGGCCGCGGAGCCACCGGAACCGCCCCCGCTGCCCGACGCGGCCCGCGCCCCGGAGCCCCCGGGCGCCCCGGAGCCGCCGGAACCCCCCGAGCCGCCGGAGCCCCCGGACGCGGCCGACATCCTTCCCACCGACCAGGACCCCGAGACCGCGGACCCCGAGACCGCGGACCCCGAGACCGCAGCCACCGAGGCGGACGCCGAACCGGACACCGAACCCGACGCCGAGGCGGACAGCGGCCCCGCCGAGCGCCCCGCACGCGCCGAGACCACCGGGCCCTCCTCCGACCTCTTCCGCCAATATCTGCGCGAAATCGGCCGGATTCCGCTCCTCTCCGCCGCCGAGGAGGTCGAGCTGGCCCGCCGGGTCGAGGCGGGCCTGTTCGCCGAGGAGAAGCTCGCCTCCGCCCCCGACCTCGACAGCCAACTCGCCCTCGACCTCGACCGGTTGGTCGTCCTGGGCCGCATGGCCAAGCGCCGGCTGATCGAGGCCAACCTGCGCCTCGTCGTCTCCGTCGCCAAGCGCTACGTGGGCCGCGGCCTGACGATGCTGGACCTCGTCCAGGAGGGCAATCTCGGCCTGATCCGAGCGGTCGAGAAGTTCGACTACGCCCGTGGGTACAAGTTCTCGACGTACGCGACCTGGTGGATCCGGCAGGCCATGTCCCGCGCCCTCGCCGACCAGGCGCGCACCATCCGGGTGCCGGTCCACGTCGTCGAGCTGATCAACCGGGTCGTCCGCGTCCAGCGCCGGATGCTCCAGGAGCGCGGCTACGAACCCACCCCCGAGGAGGTCGCGATCCACCTCGACCTCACCCCGGAGCGGGTGAGCGAGGTGCTGCGCCTCGCCCAGGAACCGGTGTCGCTGCACGCGCCGGTCGGGGAGGAGGACGACGTCGCGCTCGGCGACCTCATCGAGGACGGCGACGCCGCCTCACCGGTCGAATCCGCGGCGTTCCTGCTGCTCCGCGAGCACCTGGAGGCCGTGCTGTCGACGCTCGGCGAGCGCGAGCGCAAGGTCGTGCAGCTGCGCTACGGACTCGCCGACGGCCGTCCCCGCACGCTGGAGGAGATCGGCCGGATCTTCGGCGTGACCCGGGAACGCATCCGCCAGATCGAGTCCAAGACCCTCAACAAGCTCCGCGACCACGCCTTCGCCGACCAACTCCGCGGCTACCTCGACTAGGCCCCGCTACGGCTGCGCCTCGAACGCCCCCGGGTGCGTCTGCTCCCGTACCGCCACGTACTGCTGCCGCACCGCCTGCCCCACCGCCAGGTCGTCGCCCGGCTCGAACACCTGGCTGGCGGCCGCGGGCCAGCGCGGCGGCTCGTGCGGGGACAGCGTCCCCTGCGCGGCGCCCAGCGCCCACGCGGCCTGCCGGGCGGCGCCCAGCGCGGCGTAGTCGGCCGGCTGCGGCACCACGATCTGCGCGCCCAGCAGCGCGGGCGCGATGGCCCGTACCGCCTGGAGATCGGCCGCCGGGCCCAGCAGGAACACCCGCCGCACCCCGACCCCGCGCCCGCGCAGAATGTCGAGCGCGTCGCCGAGCCCGCACAGCATGCCCTCGAACGCGGCCCGCGCCAGATGCTCCGGCTTCATCGACTCGCGCCGCAGCCCGGTCAGCGTCCCGGCGGTGTGCGGCAGGTACGGGGTCCGCTCGCCCTCCAGGTACGGCAGCATCACCATCCCGTACGACCCGGGCGTGGACTTCAGCGCGAGCGCCGACAGCCCCTCCAGGTCCGTGCCCAGCAGCTCAGCCGTACCGCGCAGCGCCCGCACCGCGTTCAGCGTGTGCACGACGGGCAGATGCATCCCGGTGGCGTCGGCGTACGACAGGATCGTGCCGGTGTGGTCGGCCAGCGCCTCATGGTGGATGGAGAAGACCGAGCCCGAGGCGCCCAGCGAGATCACCGCGTCGCCGACCCCCACGCCGAGGCCGAAGGCCGCGGCCATGGTCTCGCCCGTACCGGCCGATATCAGCAGCCCCTCCGGCGTCTGCCCCGCGGCCTGGGCCGGTCCGATGACCTCCGGCAGCCGCACCTGGTGCCCGAGCGCCAGCTCGACCAGATCCGGCCGCCAGGCGCCGGTCGCCGCCGACCAGTAGCCGGTGCCGGAGGCCGTACCGCGGTCCGTCGTACGCCGCAGCGGCCGCCCGAGCAGCTGCCACACCAGCCAGTCGTGCGGCTGGAGCACCTCGGCCACCCGGCGCGCGGCGTCCGGCTCCGACCGCGCCATCCAGCGCAGCTTCGCCACCGCCTGGGCGGCGGTCGGCACCGCGCCCACGGCCTGGGCCCACGCCGCACGCCCGCCCAGCGTCTCGATCAGATCGGCGGCCGCGGACTGCACCCGCCCGGTCGTTGCCATCTGTGCGGGGGCGCACCAGCGCCCCGTTACCGTCCAGCGCAAGCAGCCCGTGCTGCTGCGCCGACACGCCGATGGCCTGCACCCCCTCCAGCAGCCCGCCCTCGGCGGCCTCCCCGAGGGAGAGCAGCCATGCCTGCGGGTCCACGTCATTGGGCGAGCCCCCGGAGGACGGCGCCGGGTGCGGCGCGTACCCCTGCTTGAGTACGGCACCCGTATCCGTATCGCAGACGACGATCCGTGTGCTCTCGGACGAACTGTCCAACCCGGCGACTATCCCCATGGACCAGATCATGCCACCGCGGCGGCTAGGTGTTGCTGGTGCCCCAGTCGTCCTCCTCCGCCGCGGAACGCGACTCCCGCTGCGCGATCTTGTCCCGCAACGGCCGCACCTTGCCGAGCGCCTTCGTGGCGGCCTCCCGGCCGCCCAGCGCGGCCGATTCGGCGGTGTTGCGGACGGCCGGATTCTGCGCGAGCCGCTGCGCGCACGCACGCAACTGCTCGTACCGCTCGCGGCCGGCCCGCGTGCCGAACACGTAACCCACAGCCAAACCGGTCATGAACGTCAGCCGGTAGCGCATCGACCTGCCCTTCTGGTTGTCCTTCGCATCGGACCCCGGAGTCGTTCCGCACGTCTACCCGCACGCGCCGCAGATCACCCTCCGATCACCCGCGGCCATACCGATTGGCGGAGCACCCCCCTGCTTGCGCTAATGTATGTGTCGCAGCGAACGCACGCCCTCCGGGAACCCCGGACGGGGGCGCGGTCGAGGCACACGGAGCAATCCCCTGTAGCTCAATTGGCAGAGCAGCCGGCTGTTAACCGGCAGGTTACTGGTTCGAGTCCAGTCGGGGGAGCTCGGTCCCCTGTAGCTCAATTGGCAGAGCATTCGGCTGTTAACCGGAGGGTTACTGGTTCGAGTCCAGTCGGGGGAGCAGCACGGGAGAGGACCCCTGGTGGGGTCCTTTTTCATGCCCTCATCCCCTGATTACGGGCCTCTCCACCCCTGATCCACGGCATGCGGGCACCCAACATCGGCCCGCCGAAGCAACAGATCGTATGAGCGGCTATGCTGCGGCAGACGGCGCGCACAGATGTGCACGACGCGCCGTTACGGGGCGGTAGCTCAGCCGGTTAGAGCAGCGGACTCATAATCCGTCGGCCGTGGGTTCGAGTCCCACCCGCCCCACCAGGCAGGTCTGTGACCTGCGGAAACGTCTCAGCGGGCGTGCGGATTCGGAACGTTGGTCCAACGGATTGAATCCGCTGCTCGCGACTTCGATGATGGTTCCCTATTCGATGGTTGGCCCTCGTCTGACCTGCGCCGACGCATGTGTCCAGAGGTCCGTGCATACCTTGGCGGGCTGTTTGTCCGGCTGGTGAGGTCCCGAGTCGGGACGCTGATGGGACACAGGGATCAGGAACGGTCGGTGCTGGCCTCACAGGTCATGGCGACGGAGCCCCGCTACAGGCGGCCTGGGCTCATCGGATGTGCTTCGTCGGCTTGGTGGCGGCGTTGAGCAGGTACTCCAGGGGGCCGCGGCGGAAGGAACGGGACCAGATCGCGGCGAACAGGGTGGCCCCGAGGATGAACATGAGCAGCGGTACCCATGATTGCTGGGTGCTGGTCCCGGCTGGCAGGGACAGCGCGGACTGTGCGATGAAGTGGCCGACGTAGGCGGTCAGGGACATGGTGCCCACGGCGATGACCGGTGTGGCCAGGCGGCGCAGTCGCGGCAGGCGGTCCATCGCCACCGTTGCGCCCACGATCAGGAGGATCGCGACTCCGACGCTGCCGATGATGTCGAATGTGGTGCCGCTGTGCGGCCCGGCCGTCAGGAGCGACGACGCCGGCATATCGGGGAACGACCCGCCGTCGAGGGGTGCCGACCCGCTGTCGAGGGGCAGTGACCCGGAGCTGCCGGACGACGGCCCGTCTTCCGCCATGCTCCGCAACGCGTCCTTGCCGGCGAGCAGCAAGGACATGCCGTACGCGGTCACGGTGAGGGTGGCACCGAGCGCGGCCAGGCGCCGCTGGACGGTGCCGGAGGACAGGTCGAGGCGGCCCAGCGCCATGCCCGCGATCACGAACGACATCCACGTGAGTGCCGGGTAGAAGCCGGTGAGCAGCAGATCGAGCACTCCCACGTCGCTGAGCCGGTGGAGCGGGTCGTAGGCGTTGATGCTCTGCCGGACCGACTCGGTGAGCAGCGAGTTCAAGGCGAACGCCAGCTGGGGTGTGACGAGGGCGAGGGCGGCCGCGGTGATCGCGAGTGTCCTGGCGCGCAGTCGCACCAGGGGCAGGGCGAGCAGGAAGTAGACCCCGTAGAAGCCGAGGATGATCACTCCCCCGTACTCCATAGCCATCGCGGTGCCCAGCGCCAGCAGGACCACGGCGCGGATCGTGATCCGCGCCTTCGCCTGCCGGCCGGCCAGGCCGGTCTTCGGCTCCCGGCGGCCGGCGATCAGCATCAGTGAGAACCCGGCGAGGGTGGCGAACAGGACCGACGAGTGACCGTCCGCCAGGTACCGGATCCAGCTGGCGACGCCGTCCGTGGCCGACAGCGGGGGGCCGATGTGCACGACGTACATGCCGAACACCGCCAGCGCGCGGGCCAGGTCCACCCCGACGAGGCGTCCCATCGAGGGACCGGGCGAGGCCGGCACGGCGGACTCGGGCGGGGTTCGGGGCTGCGGAGGTGAGTTCTCCTGGGGAGCTGACGTCTCCTGCGGTGGCTGCGACTTTGTCATACGGAGAATCTCGCGTGGACGTCAGGGGGCGGACCATCCGGCAGGCTTCGGTAACGGCCCCGCCGATCGGCGGGTACCGCCCTGCCGACCGGCGGAGTCTCGTCCCCGGCCGGTCCGGTGCGACCGGACGGCTGTCTTCTTCAGCCACTTGGCGGGGGTGGATACGACGGTTGCCGGATGGGCGCGGGGTGGACGGGGTTCCAGGCTGGAGGCGTGACACACCATGCGCGACACATCGAGCGGGAGGACTTCCTCGGAACATCGGCCGACGTACCGGGCCGTGACGCCGTCCCTGGCAGGGGCGAGTTTCTGGAGTTCCTCGGTCTGACGCTGGCGGCGGGCGCCTCGTCGTGTTCGTCGTCCGCCCTGAGGTAACCGAAGCATTGGTGCACACCCTCGCCACGAGCACAGCCGGACTCGTCCACTGACCTGACACATGCTCACGCCCTGGTGTGCCGGACCGCCGATGCGGTGCCCGGCAGACCGCAGAAGAAAGGAACGCCGTGAACACCGCATCCGCCCCGACGACGGATGAAACGTCCCTGTCCGCCCGAGAAACGGTCAAGGCAATGGGCGCGTACGTCCGGCCGCACCGGTGGGCCGTCGCCCTCGGTCTGCTGTGTGCCCTGGTCGGGGCCGCCGGGGGACTGCTGCAGCCGCTGGCCACGAAGGCCCTGGTGGACCGGCTCGCCTCCGGTGAGACCATCGCCGGGATTCTGCTGGCGCTCAGCGCGCTGGTGGTGCTGGGCACGGCGGTCGAGGCGTTCGGCAGGTATGTGCTGGAGCGGACGGCGGAGTCGGTGGTCCTGGCTGCGCGGCGCACCCTGGTGGTGCGGTTGCTGCGGCTGCGGCTGCGGATCGCGGAGTGGGAGCGGATTCCGTCGGGTGATCTGATGTCCCGGGTCACCTCGGACACGACGCTGCTGCGGGCGGTCAGTACCCAAGCGGTCGTCTCCGCGGCCACGGGCGCGGTGGCCTTCGTAGCGGCGATCGTGATGATGGTGTTCCTGGACGTCGTGCTGCTGGGTGTGACGCTCGGTGTGGTCGTGCTGGTCGGCGGGGCCGCCGCGCTGGTGATGCCGAGGATCGCGCGGGCCACCGAGCGGTCGCAGGAGGCGGTCGGGGAGATCTCCATCGCGCTGGAGCGGGCTTTCGGCGCCTTTCGCACGGTGAAGGCGTCCGGTGCCGAGGAGCGGGAGACCGCCCGGGTGGAGGCGGCGGCGCGGCGGGCGTGGCGGCACGGTGTGAAGAGTGCGAAGTGGGAGGCCGTGGCAGGCTCGGCGGACGAACTCGCCGTGCAACTGGCCTTTCTCGCGGTGCTGGCGGTCGGCGGGGCGCGGGTGGCGTCCGGGGCGCTTCCCGTGTCCACCCTCATTGCCTTCCTGCTGTACCTCTTCTACCTGATCGAGCCGGTGGCCAAGCTGGTCGACGCCGTGTCCTCCTATCAGGAGGGGGCGGCCGCGATCTCGCGGGATCGCGCAGGTCGAACGCCTGTCGACGGAACCGCCCGCCCGGCAGCAGGACGCTCTGCCCAGGCAGGGGACAGCAGTGCCGGGCCCGGCGTCGGTCCGCTTCGAGGACGTGGCCTTCCGACACCGTCCGGGCCTGCCGTACGTCCATCAGCAGGTGAGTTTCGAGGTACCGGGCACCGGGATGACGGCCTTCGTGGGCCCCTCGGGCGCGGGCAAGTCGACGGTCTTCGCGCTCATCGAGCGGTTCTACGAGGCCACCGGCGGCCGGGTCCTGGTCGACGGCAAGGACGTACGGGACTGGTCACTGCCCCAACTGCGGTCCGCCATCGGGTACGTGGAGCAGGACGCGGCCGCGCTGGCCGGCACGCTGCGCGAGAACCTGGTCTTCGCGGCGCCCGGCGCGACGGACGACGAAATCCGCGACGTCCTGGCCCGGACGAAGCTTGACACCCTCGTCGAGCGCCTGCCCCACGGCTGGGACACCCCGGTCGGACACCGCGGCTCGAAGCTGTCGGGCGGCGAGCGGCAGCGCATTGCCATCGCCCGCGCTCTGCTGCGCAAGCCCCGGCTGCTGCTGTTGGACGAGGCGACCTCGCAGCTCGACGCCGTCAACGAGCTGGCGCTGCGGGACGTCATCACGGAGGTGGCCCGCGAGACCACCGTGCTGGTGGTGGCCCACCGTCTGTCGACGGTGACCGGCGCCGACCGGATCGTCGTTATGGACGCCGGCCGGGTTCGGTCGGTGGGCACTCATGAGGAACTGGTGGGCCAGGACCGGCTGTATGCGCAGCTGACGGCCACCCAGCTCCTGGCTCCCGCGCGATGACCCACCACACGCAGGGTTGTCCGGTCGTCCACTGGCCCATGCCCGGCCGGACAACCCTGCGTACCGGTACCCACGGAAACCGAGACCGCCCTGTATGCACACCGGTCACGCCTGCCAGATCGCACCCCCCCCGCGACGCGCACGGCCATCATCCCGGCCTACGGGGTGTAATGCGTGCCATGAGGACGATCCGTCAGGATCGGCTGTACCGGCGCGCTCCTGGGAGTGGCCGTCGCATTGGTCAGCACATTGCTGAAGTGACGCGGCGACTTGTCACAGATGCCGGTGAGGAGGGCGTGACCGATGTGGCTGAGTCGCGTATCGGCCCTGTCCGGCCTCCGTCCAGCAACTGACGTAGGCCGGGGCCGTCGGCGAGCCCGCGTACGAGAGCCACGCCGATAAGTCGACCGACCGAGGACATCCAGCCACCACCACGGCATGTGGTCACAGCCGCGGACGGACCGTCGTCAAGCTCCCGTCGTCCCGTGAGCCGGCCCCCCCGACGGGACAGCATGAGGTGGCGTGCCGTGGCCAGCAGCCGGGCGGCGGCCGGGCCGTCCGGCCGCCTGGCCGGTCAGTCCGCGCTGAGGGGAATCCGCAGCCGCACCCGGTAGCCGCCCTCCGTGGTCGGGCCCGCTTCCAGGGTGCCGTGCAGGATCTCGGCCCGTTCCCGCAGACCTACCAAGCCCTGCTGCGAACCGGGGAGGGAGAGGGAGGGACGCGTGGGCGGGGTGTTGGTGACGGTCACTCCGACGTCGCCGCCGTCCTGCCACAGCTCGACGCAAGCGGTGGCGCCGGGTGCGGGATGCAGGACGAACGCGGCGCCTCCTGGACCGTGCGGTAGAGGGCCCGTTGCGCGGGTGTGCCCACGGTGGGCGGCAGCTCACCCGTCAGCTCCGCGTGTGTGCCGCTGGATTCCACCAGTTTGCGCAAGTCAGCCAGGGTGGGCTGAGGAGTCAGCTCGGTTGTGTGGCCGCCGGAGGCGCGCAGCAGCGTGACCATGGTGCGCAATTCGTCGAGCGTGGTGACGCTCAGCGAACGGATCGTATGGGCGGCCTCCTTGGCGTCCGCGTCCTTGGTGGCGACCTGCAAGGCTCCGGCCCGTACGGCGATCAGGCCGACCTGGTGGGAGACCACGTCGTGCATCTCACGGGCCAGCTGGGCGCGTTCGCGGGCGAGCACCGCCTGGGCGTGCAGTGCCCGCTCGTGCTCCCTGGCCTCCCCGATCTCGACAAGCCGCCGCGCCAAGACCCGATGCGTCTGGAGAAGTTGTGCGATGAGGACCGGTGCGGCGGCGGTCGCCAGGCAGTACACGAAGGTGATCAGCGTCATGGTCCGGCCAACCTCGGTGAGGCCGGCCAGGGGCCACGGAGTGCTGTTCGCGACGGCGGTCAGGGCGACGCACACCGCGAGGAGAGGACGGTTCCGGGAGCGTTCGGCCAGCGTGAACAGCGCCGCGAGCGGAGCGACGGCGACGGGCTGCGTCAGCGCGATGGGCAGGGTGAGCAGGAACACACCGAGCGGGAACCTGCGCCGGAAGGCCAACGCGGCGCAGCCGAGCGTGGCCAGCGCGACGCCGAGGCGCGTGTCGTCCCACAGGTTCAGCCGCAGGTCCACGGCCGCTGCCACCACCAGAACGAGGTCGACGGCCGGCGCGGGCACACGCTCCCACAGCGCGCGGGCGCCATTCATCGCCCGGCCTCCGGCCGCGGGTGCTCGTCGAGCAGTCCGGCTCGCTGCGCCAGCAGCGCGGCCTGCACCCGGCTCGTCACCCGTAGCTTGGTGAGCATCGCGCTGACGTGGTCCTTGACCGTGCCGACACCCAGGTGGATGCGCGCCCCGATGTCGGCGTTCGACAGCCCCTCCGCCACCAGGACGAGGACGTCGCGCTCGCGGGCGGTGAGCAGCCGGACGCGGGCCGCCTTCTCGTCGACGACCGCCTCGGTGCCGGGGTGGCTGTGCAGCAAGGTCCGCGACGCCTTGGGGGAGAGCACCACGCCGCCGGCGGCCAGGGTGCGCACCAGGTGGGCGAGCTGCTCCGGCTCGGTGTCCTTGAGCAGGAAACCGGCCGCGCCGGAGTGCAGCGCGGTCAGGATGTACTCGTCGGCGTCGAACGTCGTCAGCATCGCCACTACCGGCGGATCCGGCATCGTTCGCAGTTCGCGCAGGACGGTGAGCCCGTCGACGTCCGGCATCCGTATGTCCAGCAGCACCACGTCGGGCCGCTCCCGGCGGACGGTTTCCAGGGCCTCGCCCCCGCTCGTGGTCGCGACGACTTCGATGTCCTCGGACGCGCCCAGAATGAGTTCGAAGCCCGAGCGGATCAGTGCCTCGTCGTCCACTACCACTACCCGGATCACGCGCTGCGCCTCACCTTCGTTCATGCCGTCCGGCCCATGCCGACTCGACCCTAAAGCCATGCAGAGCCCCGGCGGCCCGACGAGCGGCAGCTCCAGCCACACGGCAGGGCAGCACCCTCCAGTCGGCAGGGAGACCCCAGCCTTCTGCCGGATACTCCGTGATCAGCCCGGTCTCCAGCCTGAGTGGCATGACACATCACGCGGACTCCCCGCCGACCGCACCGTCCCCCGCACGCGAGCGCAGTGAGCCCTCGACGGGTGCGCCCGGCGTGGGCCGACTGATCGGGCTGGACTTGGCCCGCGGCCTGGCCGTCTTCGGCATGTACGCGGTCCACGTGGGGCCCGCCCCGAGCCAGGGCGGTGTCATCGGCTTCCTGATGGAGCTGGCGCAAGGACGCTCCTCCGCCCTGTTCGCCGTCCTGGCCGGCTTCGCGGTCGCTCTCATCACCGGGCGTCGCAGGCCGAAGACAGGCCTGGCCGGCCGCCAGGCCGTCGCCAAGGTCGTCATCAGGGCCGTCATCCTGTTGGTCCTCGGCACCGCCCTGACCATGACCGGCACCCCGGTCGTCCCGATCCTCGCCTTCTACGGACTGTTCTTCCTGCTCGTGTTGCCGCTGCACCGACTGGGCGCCAAGCCGCTGGCGATGATCGCCGCAGGATGGGCGCTGGTGGGCCCGCAACTGCTGTACCTGTTGAAGCCGGTGGTCGGCGGCCGCGAATTCCCCACCGTCGGCCAGGCCGACGGCATCGTCTCGCTGCTCTTCACCGGTGGCTATCCGGCCCTGACCTGGATCCCGTTCGTCATCGCCGGTATGGCTGTCGCCCGCTTCGACCTGGCAGCCACGGCTGTCCGGATACGCCTCGCCCTCACCGGCGCCGCCCTTGCCGTCACCGGCTATGGCGGCTCCTGGCTGGCGCTGCGTCTCGTGCCCGGTGCCGCAGAAGCCATCCGGGAAGCTGCGGGGGGATCGGGCATGCCGTCCATGTCGTCCGCACCGCCCGGCAGCGATGGCATCTTCGGCGACACCTCCGCCGGGATGCTGGTCGCCTCCCCGCACAGCGAGGCGACCCTGTCCATCGTGGGCCACACCGGTGTGGCGATCCTGGTGATCACCGCGTGTCTGGCCGCCATGGACGCCTTCCCTCGGCTGCGCCGCTTGGCCAAGCCCGTCATCGCGGTCGGCTCGATGTCACTGACGGCGTACGTCTACCACATCGTCGCCATTTGGCTCCTGGATACCGAGGAACTGGTTGTCCCGCCGCTGTACGTCCTGCTTGGCTTCATTGCGTCCGTCACCGTCCTCGCCACCCTCTGGTCCCGCTTCTTCCAGCGGGGGCCGCTGGAATGGCTGATGGGCAGGGCGACCGGGATCGCCCGACGCATTCGATGAGGCCATCGGAAGCGGCACGGGCCGCAAGATCCCGCCTTTGTCCCCTCGTTGCCCCATCACGTAGATCACTCCGGCTGGCCCACCACGGACTGGGGCGTGAACCGGTCGGGCGCAAGCGCAGGCCCTCCTTGGAGGTCAGCTCGCCTGCGCCCTGACCTTCGTAACGTCTTGGCCGAGCACGCTGGTCATAGAGGCTCCGTCCCCAGTTCCGGGACCGCGGGCGGCTGGGTGGTCGCGAGTTTTGAGGGAACTGGGGCCCTGCCGGCGCGGAATGGAGGCGCTCCTGGCGAAAACCGGGTCATGCTCCACATGTCGAAGGTCGGGCTGGTCCGCAGGGCTGTGTAGCCATCTACGTGTTGGTGTGCGCCATGAGCAGTGGCTGGAAGAAGCCTGTCTCCTGCGGCATTCGCCATTGGGGGTCCGCGAATCCCGCGTCGGTGACGAGGTCGGTCAGTCGGTCCCGGCCGAGCGCCCAGTAGGTGGTCCGGCGGACCTGGACGTGCCATTCTCCGCCGGTCGGCAGGAGTTGGAAGTGCTCCAGATCGTAGTGCTCGCCGTCCTGGTGCCAGCGCCACAGCTGGAAGGTGACGGTCCGTTCTCCGCCGTCCGCGGGCCGGTGGACCTGCGGAGGTGTCGAGGCGGGGCGGTTGCGCAGCAGGTCGTCGTAGGGGCGCGTGCTGACCAGCAGCAGACCGCCGGGACGCAGCACGCGGCGCATCTCTGCCAGGGCGGCGTGGGCGTCCTGCTCGGTCAGAAGATGGGGCAGGGAGTTGTCGGCGCAGACGACGGCGTCGAACCGGGCGTCGGAAAACGGCAGGCGCCGCATGTCGGCGGCGGCCGTGCGCAGCGTCACCTTCCGGTGGGCGGCCTCTCGGGCGGCACGAGCGGCGGCGCGGGGGCTGAGGTCCGTTCCGGTGACGCGGTGCCCGTGCAGCGCGAGGCCGACGGCCTGCGTGCCGATGCCGCAGGAGCAGTCGAGCACTGCCGCACTGTCCTTACCTATGACGGCGTCCAGGGCCTCACCCTGCCGACGCACGCTCGCGTCCCAGTCTGCGTAGATCAGGTGGTAGTCGTCGGCCAGTTCGTCGTAGAAGTGCGCCACCGAGGTATCGGGCATGGCCCGACGCTACTGTGTCGGCTCCTCCGGAGGCGCTGGAGGTGTTCCCTCTCATGGTGCAGGCTGTCCCCGGTCCCGCCACCGTGTCCTCCGATGCAGGGCCCTCCTTGCCCGTCGATGCCGGGAGCGGTCACGGACAGCTGCGCCGCCCGGCTGGGTACAGGGCGAAGGGTTCGTGGAACCGGACCCGCCGGAGGAGTACGCGCTCCTGAGGAGGTGGCGCATGCGGCGTCGCCCGGGCTGTTGCGCAACGGGCCAGTCTGCGACTGGCCCACCGCGCAGGCGCTGGGGCCCGCATCGCCTGGCGCCGAGAACCTCCATCCATGGCCTCACCTGCGGATGCGCCTTAAGGTTCCGTCATCTTGACGGGCTGTGATCTATGGTGGTGTGGGGCTCCGGGGGAAGCACCGCTCCGGAGGAAGCGTCAGTTCATGCGGTGCGGTTTCGTGACCGGGGAGCGGGCGCATGAAGGTCGACGCGAGCGGCATCGGCTCGACCACGCTACTGAGGGCAGCCAGTATGCGTTGTGGTGAGCCGGCCGTCGGACACAGCAGCCTGGCTCAGCGGACGGAATGCGGGAAGCGCAGCGCCATCGGCTTCCGCGTCTCTTGGCTCGGACAGTTCGGGAGCCACGGGGCGGCATCATGACGAAGGACGTCATCGCCCTCACCACGAAGCTTCCCGATCCGCGGACCATTGCCGCCGCTATGCTCTCGGGGGGACCTGACCTGCGGTTGCAGACCCTCGGCGAGGGAGCTGTGGTGCAGTTGACCGATGACGAGGGGCGTCCGCTGGTCTCCATCGAGTCGCCGATGCTGCTGGCTGTGCCGTACGAAGCGCAGCGTCTTCTGGGTGTGCGGGCGGATCAGCTGGGTGAGTCGGTGTGGTGGACGGAGGTCCGTGCGACGGCCGCCACGGACCAGGCGCGGCGTCTTGCCTCGGTGGCGGCCGGGCGTCTGGTGGCCATGCTGGGCGGTGTGCTGTGGCCGCCGGAGGCCGTGGGAGAGGGGATCGGCGTCGTCGACACCCGCGGCGCCCAGGTTCCTCCTTCGCCCCATCCTGAACAGCCCGCGGTGGATGTCCTGACCGACGCCGCGGCCGTCCTCTTTCAGGACCGTCCGGTTCTCGGGCTGTCCTCGTGGCTGGGCAATGCGCTGCTCTCCGCGGTGGCTGAGGAGCGCCATGCGCAGATCGTCACCCCGCCTCATACGCTGCTGACGCTCCCCGCCCGCCTCGCACTGGCCGAAGTTGAGGGGCGTTGGGTGGTGCGGGAGGAGTCCGGGGACTATTACGACGGTCTGACCGGGGCGGTGCTGTGCTGGCAGGGTGATTCCTTCGTCCCCGTCTCGGACAGCTTGCCGGAGGCCGGTGGAACGGGCACGGCGGCGGCTTTCGCTCCGGTGCCCAACCCGGATGAGCGTCAGCTGCTGCTGTCCATCCGTACCTGCCACCGGGCTGACGAACACCTGCTGCTGGGCGGAGCGCTGGAGGCTGCCTGGCAGCATTTGACCGGGGCCGATCCGGCCGCCTGGGGCACGGCCGAGCCGGCCGGCCTGCCGTGGTCCCGGCGTAACCTCACCGACTTCGCGCGGGAACGCGCTCCGCGGCCGACCAGACTGGTGGTTGTCGGCGCGCCCGATCGCCCGGCTATCGCTGCCCTGAACATCCTGCGCACCGCGGATGGCGTGGAAGAGGACATCAACCTCGGCATCGGTTACGGCAAGGACGAGGAACCGCCCTTTGACGCGCTCGTCGGTCTCGCCGATGACCTGGCCTCCCATCACGGTCTTCGCTCGGCTCTTGTTCATGTGCGGACCGGGCGGCGGGATGTGAACGCTCCGGCGAGTTTCGAGACGCCGCCCATTCCGCTCGCGTTGGCCCTCGGCGCGGAGGAAGCCCAAAGGGCCGGGGCTCGAAGTGACATGGTGCCGACTCCGCAGCCGCCGCAGGCCATCGGAGCGCGACGCCGACCGGGCAGGTACTACTGCCTGGGGGAGGCCGACTCCCCGTCCAACTGGGCGAGGTTGCGTTCGCTCCTGGAGCACTTGCGCGGCCGGGACACATAGCGCGAAGGACCTTTTACCGCAGACATCAGGGGCATGAAGCAGAGCACATTCGACGCGGCGTGCTCCGGAGGGGAATCGGGGGGAATCATGGCGAAATGGAACATCGACGTGGCCGGTGTGGGCCGCATCGTCGGGGAAGCCGGACGCACTGCCGGGCATTTCGAGGGGGAGCTGAAGTCCATCAGCTCTCACCTGGAGAGTGCGATGAAGGCGGCCGGGACGCTGGACTTCGGGGGTGAGAGTCAGACGCCTGAGGTCGGTCTGGTGGGGATGACGCTGGGGCAGTACGCCACGGCCCAGCAGTCGGACCTCGCCTTCATCGTGGCTCGCGCGGACAAGTCGCTGCAGGGCGCGGTGGACGCGACGGAGGAATACAACAAGGGGGCGTTGGACATGGCGGCCAACGCGCAGGGCGAGGCACTCAAAGCGCCCTACATCGATCTCGACAGCCCTGAGAAGAAGGGCGCCAAATGATCGACCCCCATGCCATACCGCAGTTCAAGGGCGATTTGGAGCAGCTGGAGAAGGATGCCACTGCGCTGAAGAAGCAGGCGGGGAAGTTCCGCACTACCGGCTCGGATGTCCACTCCAAGTTCCAGAGCCTGTCGGGTGTCTACCACGCGCCCGAGGCGCAGCAGCTCTTCGACACCACCACACCCGTGCGTGACATGTCCGATGTCATCGCCGACGATCTGGAGAAGATCGCGGCAGCGCTGTCGGCCTACGCGGACGAAGTGCGCCCCGTCAAGAACAAGTTGCGGCGGCTCAAGCACCAGGCTGCGGCCTTCGTGGAGAAGGTCAAGGACGACGAGCACTGGAAGGACGACGAGAACAAGATTGCCGAGCACTCCGGCCTGCTGCACCAGGTGAATGTCGCGGTGGCGGCCTTCCAGGCGGCCGAACGCCGCGCGGCCAACAAGATCGGCGAGCGCTTCTTCGGTTCCACCCACTACACCGTGGACGACGGCTCCGGTAAGCGGGGGGCATACGGGTATCGGGCCGGTGATCTGGACAAGGCGAAGGACCTGCCCTGGGGCACCCCGGAGAAGGAGACCCACCGCTTCTGGGAGCTCGACCACTGGGGTGCCAGCGCGGCCAAGGGATTTGGCATCGACGGTTTCGGCGGCGACGTCGACGGGCTTGCCACTCTGGTCGGCTGGCACGGGGGCGACAAGGCCTCCGAGGCATGGAGCGCGCTGGGGGACACCTTCAGCGGCCTGGGCCAGTACACGGCCTGGCCGTATGAGTGGGCGATGTCCAAGACCATCGGCGGGGGCAACGGCGACAACAAGGAAAAGAAAGCATTCCGCGAGGCCCTCAAAGGCTTCGTGGCGTGGGACGAGTGGGACAAGGACCCGGTCCGTGCAGGAGGCCAGGTCCTGTACAACGTCACGCCCTTCGGTGTGGCCTCCAAGCTCGGCAAGATGGCCAAGGGCAGCCACCTGGCCGAGGTCACGAAGGTCACCAAGGTCGTCGATTCCGTCACCGCCGGTACCAGGGCCGCTCGCGCCGCACTCCCGAAAGCCTCTGAGGTGCTGGCGGCCGTCAAAAGCCTCCCACATTGGGGCGATGCACCTCACCTGGACCGTACCGTGGACGCCGCGGACGACCTGGCCCACCCGCGCGACGCGGGCGTACGCCTGCCGGACGGGGACGGCCAGCCTCCGACGGTCCTGGACAACGACGGAAACATCCGTCATGCGGAAAACGGCGAGATCATCCACCGTATCGAGGACGCCAGGAAGGAAGGCGACCACCCGCAGCAGTCCTTGCCCGAGGACCACACCGCACACGAGAGAGCTCCGGAACGCGAGAAGGCCACGGTCGGGGGCGGCGCGGACCACCAGCCACCACGCGCCCACGCACACACCGGCGACGGGCCCTCCGCCCACCATGAGCCTTCCACCGGCCGGCACGGCGGCGGCCCTGGTGCCGGCGGGCACAACGGCCCGTCGGCCGGCGGTCACGGCGACGGGCCCTCCGGCGGCCATGGTGATGGCCCCTCCGGCGGTCACGGCGCCGGGCGCAGCACAGGCGGACACCACGGCTCGTCAACCGATAACCCTGGCAGCGGTCCTGACACGCCTGCGCACGACGGGGCAAGCAGTGGCGGCCACACGGACACGCCGTCCACGAGTGGCGGCCGCGATCTCTCTGGCGGCTCGACGGCCGACAACGGTCTCCCTGGCTCCGGCCACCCGGATACCCCGGGCACCGAGGGCCTGGACGACATGGCCCGCGAGGGCGACGACGCAGCTCACGGCGCGGACGACGCGGCGGGAGACGCGGGGCGCGCGGGCGATGACGCGGACGCGCCCGCACACCAGGCGGACGAGGGAACCGGAACAAGCGATCACGGCAGCGTCGGAGAGCGAGAGCTGACAGCGGCCGAGCGGAAGAAGCTCCAAGACAAGCACGTGTGGTTGGCAAACAACAACGATGCGTGGTTCAACGAGCACTACCGGGGCAGCGACGGCCATCGTTGGAGCAAGACCAAAAAGGTGGACGGGGTTGAGCTACCCATCCTGAAGGAACGTTCCGGCGGCGGCTGGGTAGCCAAGTACGATCTGCCGCACGGACCGTCTGAAGTCAGGCACGGCCGGACTCCTCTCAAGCCGGATTCCGCCGACGCCGCGCACCTTCCGAAGCTTAATGAGGCAGCGAAGAACAGCAGGGTGAGCGTGGATCTCACCAACGCGGAAATGGCATTCAAGGAGCATCCGTCGGTCGAGAATCAGGCTGCTCTCGATACTGCGCGGGATGCGTATCATGATCAGCTCGGTGACGTACCTAACAATAGCAAGCACTCCGAGAAGCTTGGGGAGCAGGCGTCCAGGCGCCACGCCATCCCGGAGTTGTTCAGGGACAGGAACCCCGAATGGATCCGACTTCCGAAGACGCCTAATGGCGCCAACATGCTCGACGACCTTTATAAGCTCGGCGATGACGGCCATTATCTCGTCGTCGAGCAGAAGGGGCCGAAGGCGAATCTCAATCCTCCCCGACTTGGTGCCGGGCCTGCTGCGAACATGATGGTCAAGCAAGGCACCAAGCCGTACCTCGAGACGATCTTCCATGAGATGTGGAAGCGAGGCGGAAAGGACAGGGAACTCGCGGATGCCCTCTTCGACGCACTCGAGGACGGGAAGCTGCAGTACGTCCTGGTCAAGGGGAAGGAGAGCGGGGGCTCTTACGATGGTGCCGTGCTGGAGCATCTTCAGATCTACTAGAGGAGAGAAACAGTGATCACGAGCGTTCCCCGCCATGGCTTCCCAGCCCAGGCAACCCAGGAGGACATGGCAGCGCTCATGGAGAGCACCAGGCGGGTCATCGGACGTCTTGAGCAATCGGAGATGTCCCGCTCCCGGGCTCTCGACTCCACCTTGACCGTGGCGATGTCGTGCTGTGCGGCCGATCCCCAGGCAACGAAGTTGGAGACGTGGGAGGCGTGGGTCACAGCCATGCAGGTCGGCTCCGCGCTGTTTGATTCGGCTGTGGCGGCGGAAGGCCCTGTGCCGTGCCGCATCGGGATCGCCGGGGAAGTAAAACATCTCCCGGCGACCGGGCCGACCTCCTACACGCATGCCGGAGCTTGGCTCACCGCGGTCTACCTGGCGACGATCTGCCGTGACAACGAGCGCCTCGCCCGGCTCATGCAGGTGCCGGTGTCGTTCCTCCGTGAGTCCGGCGCCATGTTTGACGAGTACGTCTACAGCTGGGTGGAGGCACTGCAGAGCTATTGGTTCCGCCGGGCAGACGACATGTGGAACACGCTGGTCGAGGCGATTGACGGCGCCAGCCCCCAGGCCGCCCGGATCGCTGACGAAGAGACGTTGCTGAAGATTCTTTATCCGCCGCTCGAGCTTTTTCAACTCTATAACCGCGGGGAGGCCGAGGAATTCAATGCCTCGCTGGCCGAATTCCTTACCTGGCACAAGCAGTACTGGACCGGCGACGAGGCTCGATCCCTGAACAGTGACGGGCTGGTAGCCCTCGCCCCTCTCGCCATTGCATGCATGGCCTACGACAACGACTTCTCGATCGAGGTCGATTCCGAGTACCTGCCCAAAGAACTTCTGCAGTTCGGCTGGGTCGGCGAGGTCGATGCCTGAGCTACGGTAGGCCGATCACAGAACTCGTGCCACTCAAATACCACATGCCTACCACTCGATGACGGCCGAGGATATCTATTCGTGGATGGATGACAACACTGGCCCCAAGGGCGGCCGCCACTACCACCGATGCGAGCGTTGAGTTCCCGCCTCGTGAGTGCGCCGGTCGGCCCGTCGTCCGGCGGGCACGGTGGCGGCCCCTCCGGCGGCCACGGCGAAAGTTGTTGGGGTGCCGGTGCGCCGCTGATTGTTGTGGGCTTGCACACTTCCTCCGGACAGGGCGCAGGTGGCGTCTTGTGGGGAGATGGCCAGCGTGGCGGGGCCGGCGTCGAGGGATTTGCTGAGTTCGTGCCCTGCCAGGTAGTCGAGCACTTGACGCAGATCGGACCCCGTGAGCTCGGCTCCGGGCGAAGGGTGATGTGGGTGTCGACAGGAGCAGAGTCGGGTCGACGGGCGCCTAGTGGTCGGCGGTGTCGAACAGCCATCGTAGGAAGGGGCCCGGACGGCCGCGGGCGGCCCGGGAGCGGGGCGCGTGACCCACAGTGGAGTGTCCGTCCATCCAGTCCGCTCACTGCGACTCGCTGGGCCCGAGAGTTGGTGAGGCAAATGCCTCACCGCGCCGGATCGAGCGGGATCGAAAAGGGCTCAGCGGGATCGAATGGACCGGCACGAGTGAGCGTCCCCGCTACGTGAGTGAGACTGACTAGCTGGTCAGGGCTGCCCTGTGGCCTGCCTCGCCACGGCGGAGCGTGTGATCAGTAGTGGTACCGGACCTGGACGATGATCAACTCGTCGTCGGTCGGCTTGTACACGAGTCGGTGCGTGTCGTCGATCCGTCGGGACCAAAAACCGAGAGGTCGCCCTTCAGGGGCTCCGGTTTGCCGATGCCCTTGGAGGGGTCACGCATCGTGTCGTCGATCAGCTTGTTGATGCGCTTGATCATCTTGCGGTCGTTCTCGGCCCAGGAGGTCCTCCCAGGCGTGTGACGTGAACGAGATCCTCACGCATGCTCCGCGTCGGGGTCGATCAGCTCACGCTGCTGGGTCTGGCCGCCCTCGGCCTCGGTGATGGAGTCGAGCAGACGGCGGGCGTTCTTGGGGGAGCGCAGGAGGTGCACCGTCTCCGTCCAGGAGGTGAAGTCCTCTTCGGACATCAGGACGGCGTTGCCCTTGCGGGAGGTGATGTGGACCGGAGCGTGGTCCTCGTTGACCTGCTCGATCAGCGGGAACAGGTTCTGGCGCGCCTCGCTGGCGGTGATGGACATGGCTGCCTCCCCTCTTGACTTGTACAAGATATGGTACGACTCCTGCGGGTGTCCACCGATCGCGGCCCGCAGGTGACGCAGGGCGCCGGTCGCACGCAATGACTCGGGGGTTGAGATTTGATTCTCGCCCGCCCCACTGTGCAGGCTTCTGACCTGCGGAAACGTCCCTTCGTGAGTGCGGATTGAGGACTTTGGGCCAACGGACTCTGAATCCGCTGCTCACTGGTTCAACGGCATTTCGTACACAAGGTTTGGCGCTTCGCTGACCTGCGTATTTGGTTTTCCGTATGAATCGCGGAGGGTGTCAGGCGAATGACTCTCCGGCGCGCGGCGGATTCAGGACGTCGGCAGGACGGTCGCACGACGACCCGCCCCTCGCCGCGTTGCGGTCAGCGGCTGTTCCGGTGTGGTGTTCCGTTCGGTCTGTGGCGGCGGGCTCCGCAACATCTTCCGCGGGTAGGCTGGCCTGATCAGGCAAATGCGGCGGGGACGAGGCATGGGCGGGGTCGACAAGACGCGGAGTGGCGGGGCTGAGCGGGCGACCTCGCGGGATGTCGCCCGGCTTGCCGGGGTGTCGCACACGGCCGTGTCCTTCGTCTTCAACGGGCGTGCCCGGGGCAACCTCTCCGCCGAGACGCAGGAGAAGATCCGCAAGGCAGCCGCACAGCTCGGCTACCGGCCGAACGCGGTCGCCCGCGGCCTGCGCCGACGTCGTACCGCCGTGATCGGTCTGGTCACGGACGAGATCGCCACATCGCCGTTCGCGGGGCGGCTGCTGCGCGGGGCCATGGACACGGCCTGGAACAGTGAGCATCTGGTGCTCACCGTCGACTCCGGGCAGGACCCGGTCACCGAGGACGCGGCCGTCGCCGAACTGCTCGACCGGAGGGTCGACGGGATCATCTACGCCGCGCTGTCGTTGCGCCGCGCCCGAGTCCCCGAAGGCCTGCACCGCACGTTCGCCGTGCTCGCCAACTGCCTCCCCGAGGACGGCTCCCTCCCGGCCGTCATCCCCGCCGAGCGGGCCGGTGGCCGCAGCGCCGCGCGCGTCCTCCTCGACGCGGGCCACCGCCGTGTCGCCCTGGTGGGTGGTCTGGACGACATCGCGACCGCGGAGCGGCTGCGCGGTTTCCGGGACGCGCTGCGGGCGGTGGGGCTGACCGCCGAGAGGGACTGGATCATGCGGACGGGAGGGGAGATCGCCGCCGGGTACGAGGGAGCGTTGCGGTTGCTGGACGGCGTTCCCGTAGACCGGCGGCCCACGGGGATCGTCTGTTACAACGACCGGGTCGCCGCGGGCGTCCTCCACGCCGCCGCGCGTCTGGGCCTCGACGTCCCCGCCGATCTGTCCGTCGTCGGCTACGACGACCAGGAGCACATGGCTGCTTTCCTCAACCCGCCCCTCACCACGGTGGCTCTGCCCCACCGCGCGATGGGAGAGACGGCCGCCCGCCTGCTCCTGGACGCCCTCGACAGCGGGACGGCGCCGCCCGTCACCACCCGGCGGCTGGAGTGCCCCGTCGTCATGCGGGGCTCGGTGGGACCAGCGCCCAGCCCGTGACCTCGACGTCCCTCCCCGACACGGCAAGCTCCGGGACGTCGTCGTCCCGTCGGTACACCCGTTCCGTGGCCATCGCCCGGTCGCCCGCGAACAGTTCCAGAAGGGAGCCGTCCACGAGGATCCGTACGGTGACGGTCTCGCCCCGCGGGGTCGGCAGGACCAGGGGGGCCGTGCCGTCCGGGCGGGAGCGTGGCCAGGCCGTGCGGTTCAGGGTCACGGTGCCGGACCCCGGGTCGAGCCGCACGGTCAGTTCGCCTCCGGACGCGGCCCGCAGCAGACTCAATGTCGCCGCCGACCGGGCGGTCACCAGCAGGTCGTACGAGAGGGGGAGCGGCCAGTGCGGTCCGGGTGTGGCGGTGAACGGGACGGCCGCTCGAAGCAGTTCGAGCTCCGCAGCCGGTACGACCCGCAACGTGCCGTCCTCATGGGTGTCCACCACGCGTGGTGCCGTGAGAACTCCGGACCAGCCGGCGCGGTCCACCCCCTCTCGGGGACGTGACTCCCAGGACCAGCCCCACAGCAGGGCGCGGCCGGACTCCATGTCCTGGAGGACGGAGGGGGCGTAGAAGTCGCGGCCGAGGTCCAGGGGGCCGCCCGTGCCGACTCCGAACCTCAACGCACCGTCCCCCTCTTCCAGCAGATGTCCTGTCAGGTAAGCCGTGTTCAGCGGGTCGCCGTCCCACAGCGCCACCGCCAGCACCCAGTCGCCCCTGGCGGTCTCCCACATCTGCGGGCATTCCCAGCCGATCGCCCGCGTACCGAAGGCGCGGGCCGCCGCCGGGTCACGGCCGTCCAGCAGGACCCCGGCGAACCGCCACGCGTACAGGTCCTCACAGTCGTACACCAAAACGGACGGGGTGCCGTCGGCGTGGCCCGCGCCCACCAGCGCCCAGCGACGTCCGGCGAAGCGGAAGACGAAGGGGTCCCGGAACATCGTCACGTCCATGCCGGGTGGCGGGCCGGCGACCACCGGCACCGGCAGTTGCTTCCACTCCTCCAGGCCATCGTCCTCGGCCACGGCGAGACAGATCGTGCTCAGGCCCTGGTGATCGTGGTCGATTCCGGAGTACACCGCTGTCGGTACACCACCGTCGTCCACCACGCAGCCGGACCAGCAGCCCGCTTCGTCCGGGCCGCCGGGTATCGGCCGCAGGGCGATCCCGTGGTCGTCCCAATGGGCGAGGTCGGGGCTGGAGGCGTGGCCCCAGTGGATGTTCGCGTGGACGGGGGCGTCGGGATTGTGCTGGTAGAAGAGGTGGTAGCGACCTCCCCAGCGGAACGGCCCGTTCGGGTCGTTCATCCAGTTGGTCGGCGGGCGGACCCGGAAGCGCGGGCTCTGGGCGTCAGTCGACCGGCTCACGGAACTCAACGATTGACTCCTGCGGAGGTGATGCCCTCGCGCAGAGGGCGCTGGCCGACGACGAACACGACGACGGCGGGGATCATGGAGAGGACGACTCCGGGCGAGGACGACGGAGATCGAGCCGGTGCCGAGGTTTGCCCTGGAGGGAGACCAGACCCCAGCGGCAGCGTGAGGTTCTCGGTGGAGGTTTCGAGGATCAGCGGCCGGAAGAACTCGTTCCAGTGGTAGTTGAAGGCCAGTACGCCGACGATGGCGAGACCGGGGGCCGCCAAGGGGGCGTACACGGACCGGAAGACGCGCCACGGGCCCGCGCCGTCGATCATCGCCGCCTCGCCCAGGTCCTTCGGCATGCCCAGGAAGTACTGGCGCATCAGGAAGGTACCGAAGGCCGTCGGGAAGGCCGGGATGATGAGGCCGAGCAGGGTATCGGTCAGACCCATCGCCTTCAGCTCCAGGAAGACCGGGACGATCGTGACCTGCAAGGGCACCATCATCGTGGCCAGGACCAGCGCGAACAGCGGCTTCTTGAAGCGGAATTCGAGGCGGGCGAAGGCATAGCCCGCCAGGCCCGCGGTGATCATCTGGCCGACCGCGATCAGCGCGGTCACCAGGGTGGAGTTCAGCGCGTACAGCCAGACGTCGATCTGGTCGAACACCCCGCGGTAGGCGACGACGGTGGGGTCCGTGGGAATGATCTTCGGCGGCAGGTCGAAGGACTTCGCCGGTGTGTGCAGCGACGTGGACACCGTCCAGATGACCGGGCCGAGCGTCAACAGGGCGCACAGCGCCAGGCCGGCGATCCGGGCCCAGGGCGCGAGGCCGTGCCGTACACGCGACACGGCGGGGCTCGGGAGGGATCCCGACGCGGAACCCGGCAGGGAACTCGTACTCATTTCGGCTCACCCGGCTCACTGGTAGTGGACATAGCGCCGGCTGAGCCGGAACTGGAGGGCGGTGACCGCCATGATCAGGACGAAGAGCAGGACGCCCACGGCGGACGCCTCGCCGAAGCGGAGCTGCTCGAAGGCCGTCTCGTAGATGACCATCACGACCGTGCGGGTGGAGTCGCCGGGACCGCCGGCCGTGAGAACGTACGGCTGCTCGAATACCTGGAGGGCGTTGATGATGCCGACCACAGACGCCACGAGCAGTGTGGGCGACAGCAGCGGCAGGGTGATGGCGAGGTGCTTGCGCAGGCCGCTCGCGCCGTCGAGCGAGGCCGCCTCGTGCACCTCCTTCGGGATGTTGTTCAGTCCGCCGACGAACAGCAGGAACGAGAAGCCGAACTGCTGCCAGACGTATGCCAGGACCACGGCCGCCATCGCCCCGTTCTCCGAGGTCAGCCAGGGGACCGAGGGGATGCCGACCGTGCCCAGCAGCCAGTTCACGGGGCCGAAGTCCTGATTGAACAGGTACTTCATCACCACCGAGATGGACGCGGCGGACAGCACCAGCGGGAAGAAGAAGGCCGAACGGAAAACTGACCGCAGCCACTTGGGCATCCGGCCGTTCACCGTGATCGCCAGCACGAGCGCGAACAGCAGCTGGAGCGCGACCGCGAGCACCATGAAGACGAGCGTGTTGCGGAAGGAGACGAGGACCGTCGAATCGGTCAGGATCTTCCGGTAGTTGGCCACTCCTGCCCACCGCGGGTCCTCGATCACGTCCCACTGGAAGAGGCTGAGGACGACCGAGCCGACGATCGGTAGGACCGTGAAGACGACGATGCCGACGACGGTGGGCGCGAGGAACAGCGCGGCGAGCAGGCGGGTGCCCCGGCCGCGGGCGGTGGTGGCCGCGCGCTCGGACGCCTTACGGCTCTGACGGGTCTTGCGGGTACGGACGGACTCCGGTCGTGCGGGCCTGATCTCGGTGTTCGTCATACCTCACGCTCCATGGCCTGCTCCAGGTCCCCCTGCAGCCGTCGCAGCGCGGGGCGCACCGTGCGGGGGCTCGCGAGGGCGGTTCCGGTGTGCTTGATCAGCAGCTGCTCAACTTCGTTGACCTGCGGCGGGGCCGGGATCGGGCCGGTGGTGGGGATCTTGTCGAGGGTGTCGTAGAAGACCTGCCAGTGGGCCGGGCCGGTCTTCCGGTAGCGGGCCGCGTCGACCATGGAGCGGCGGGCCGGAGTGGTCTGGTTGGCTGCGAAGAGCTGGGTCATCACGTCCTTGCGGGTGGTGTACTTGATGAACTCCCAGGCCTCGTCCCGCATCTTCGACGTGCGCAGCAGCGCGTACCCTGCGGCGCCGAACTGGTGACGTCGCGTGCGCCAGCGCGGGAAGTACCGGACGTCGTAGTCGGTCGGTTTCATGCCCGCGAGGTGCAGGCCGCCCGCCCAGAAGCCGCCCGCGGGCGTGACGCCGACGCGGCCGGTGGAGAACACGCCGACGAGGTTCCGGCCGTCGCCGCCCTCCGGGCGGGTGCACAGGTCCTCCTGGATGAGGGAGGCGAGGTAGTCGTACACCTCCGCGACGCGGTCGGAGTCGGCCTGGGGTGTCGTCCATCGGTAGCCGCCGCCCCGGCCGCGCCGCTGCGCCTCGGAATAGAAGGAGTTCCAGAGCCACTCACCCCCGGGGGCCTTGGACTCGGCGAGGAGATTGGTTCCGTTGGCGAAGAGCCAGGGGACCACTCCGCCCCACAGGCGGTTGGTCCAGAAGTAGGGGGTGAACCGGGCGCCGTTGCTGCGCTTCATCGCGCGCAGCAGCGTCGTGAAGTCGTCGCGGGTCCAGTCGGCGTCGGGTAGGCCGCCGCCCGCCCGCTCCAGGACCCGGTTGTTGACGTACATGTCGGCCGCGTTGAACTCGACCGGCAGCTGGTAGAGGCTCCCCTCGTACATCATCGACTCGACCAGCGAGGGGTGGACATCGGCGAAGTACGGGCGCAGCTCGGCCGCGTCCCGCTTCGCCCACCTGTCCAGCGGAACGCCGAGCCGTTGGGCGAAGAGCTGCACGCCCTCGGTGGCGACGTACACGAGGTCGGGTGCGGTGCCCGCGGCGATCTGGGTGAGGATCTTGGAGAAGAAGTCCGACCAGTCGGAGGCCTGTACGGCGTTGATACGGATCTTGATGTCGGGGTGGACCTCGCGGAACCCGTCGCGCAGGGCGCGTTGGGCCTCGGGGGTGAGGGCGGAGCCGAGGGTGGCGATGACGAGCGAGCCGTCGTCGCGGCCGGGGATGTCGGCGGCGGTGAGGCGGTCCCAGCCGGCCGCGACGCCGGCGAGAGCGGCGGCTCCGGCGCCGTACGCCCCGTAGCGCATCAGGCCCCGGCGGGAGAGGAGCGAGTCGGTCATGGGCGAGCCTAACTCGTGTTAGTCACAGTTGATTCCCTGATGATGAGAATCCCGTTACTGCCCTGTCAAGGGATGTGTGTGGTGGGGAAGTCGCTGAACGAACTGTGTGCGAAGGCTTGACCTTTAACGAGTTAGGTATACGGTCCGGTCCACATGAGCCGCGTCCCGACGACGACGTCGGGGAAGGGAGTCGCACGATGTGTGGCATGTCGAGGAGTTCGCTGGATCCGAGCAGGACTCTGTCCAGGCGGTCGCTGCTGGCGGCCTCGGCCGCCGGCGCCGCCGGTGCTCTGCTGCCGGTCCCCGCGAGACCTGCGGAGGCGGTGTCCGGCGAGGCTACGGCCGCGTGCACGGGCAGCTACCGCGCCGAGTATCACTTCACGGTCCCCGACCAGTGGATGAACGACCCCCAGCGCCCGATCTGGATCAACGGCGAGTACCACTACTACTACCTCTACAACCCCGACTACTCGACGGGCGGCACGACGGCAGGTACTGCCTGGCGCCTGGCCACCAGCACCGACCTCGTCTCCTTCACCGACAAGGGCGTCGCCGTGCCGAAGGACACGACCCCCAACGGCGATGTCTGGTCCGGTTCGGCGGTGGTCGACACGGACGGTACGGCGGGCTTCGGCGCGGGCGCGGTGATCGTCATCGCCACCATGGCGCCCGACGAGGTCACCCAGGCGCAGTACCTGTACTACTCGACGGACGCCGGCCGCACCTTCACCCACCACGGCACCGCCCCAGTCCTCCCCAACCCCGGCGTACGGGACTTCCGCGACCCCAAGGTGATGCGCGACGAGGAGCGCGGGCGGTGGGTGATGACGCTTGCCGAGAACGACAAAGTGGGCTTCTACCACTCCGCCGACCTCAAGGCGTGGACGTACGTCAGCGGCTTCATCAAGGGTGGCATCGGCGTCCTGGAGTGCCCCGACCTGTTCCGCATCAGGGCGGAGGACGGGGCCTGGAAGTGGGTACTGGGCGTCAGCGCCAATGGCAAGGGCTCCGGGCTGCCGAGCACGTTCGCGTACTGGACGGGCTCCTTCGACGGCACGACCTTCACCGCCGACGTATCCGATCCCCAGTGGCTGGACCACGGCTGGGACTGGTACGCGGCGGTCACCTTCGACAAACGCGACGCGAACGGGGCCCTGGACCCGGCCGCACGGTACGCGATCGGCTGGATGAACCACTGGGACTACGCGAGCACCACCCCCACGATCGAGTGCGACGGTTTCAACGGCACCGACTCGATCGTCCGCGAGGTGCGGCTGAAGCGTACGCCGTCGGGTACGTACTACCTGGCGTCCCAGCCGGTGGCGGCACTGGACGACCATGTGTCGCGTACGGTGAACCTCGGCGACATCACCGTCGACGGCACGCGACTGCTCGACTACACGGGTACGGCGTACGAGCTGACCTGCGAGATCACCTGGGATCAACTGGTTGGTGCCGGGCTCCAGTTGCGGCGGTCTCCGGACGGTGGGCGGCACATCGACGCGGGGATCTACGGCGGCTACGCCTTCGTCAATCGCGGTTACACCATCAGCCCCGACACCTCCGGCCGCTGGCAGGAGAGCCGTACGCCCTTCGACCAGTCCGCCCGCACGGTCCGCCTGCGCATCCTCGTCGACCGTTCGACCGTCGAGATGTTCGTCGGCGACGGCCGGTACGTGCACTCGACCGAGGCCTTCCCCGACCCGTCCGACACAGGGCTGGCCCTGTTCACGATCGACGGGCAGGCGGTGTTCCGCAACACCGTGATCCGGGAATTCACGGTCTGATCCGACGTGAGGTGGCCGGGGCGGACAAGGCTGCGGCGCGCCAGGGCTCTCATCTCGAGGCAAGCGCGACATCTGCACTGCGGAAACGGGCACGAGGGGTCCACGTTGGTAGTCGTGGTGGAGCTTCGCCCGTCGGCCTCACCGTCATGCGGGTCATGCTCCGGGAAGTCGGCATCACCGTCGCTCTCGCGGTGACCCTGGGCGCCCTGGTGTGCGCGGCCATCCTCAGACCGATGAGTCCGGCCCTCACGGGTTCGGCGGCATCGGTGATATCGGCCGGTCATGTCCTCGTTGTGTTCGGCGGTGCGGTGGTCCTTGGGCTCGTCACGGTGCTGCTCACCACCGGCCTGGCGTTGCGTCCTGACCCGGCGAGGGTGATCGGGGCCGGACGCTAGCAGGGTCGGGTCACGTGGTCCGCGAGGGTCGGTCGGCGGTACACCGCACTCCGGGAAAAACGACAACTGTCAGACCAGGATGTTCGTCGCTCCAACCTGATCAGCCGACTCGCTGGGGCCTCTACAGGCGGTGAGGCAAGTGCCTCACCGCCTCGGGTCGGGCCGGATCGAGGGGGACCCAGCGGGATCGAATGGGATGGAGGTGTCCGGCTCTCGGGCAAAACCGCAAGTGAGATGGGTCACCGGTTGAGGTTCGAGTCCCACCCGCCCCACCAAGAAAATCGATCTGACCTGCGCAAACGCGCTTGGAGCCTTCGACCCCCTTGTGGCGCCTGGGTTTTGGGCGACACCTGGGTGAGATCCGTGGTTGACGCTCCCACGGCCGCGGCAAGCGGTACCCCACCTGAACCGAGCATCGACTCGTCGTCATCTCCACCCGAGCACGCCAGAGGAGGTCGGGGCGGCCCGACAAACGCTGCTCCTCAACGTGAACGAAGCCGCTAGTTCTTCTGCAGGGTGCGGGTGACACCCGCGATGACGGCGGTCGTCAGCACCCAGCCGAAGGCGATGAGGAGGTAGGCCAGCCACTGGAGGCTGTCGTTCGACCAGTACCAGGTCGTGCGCTGGCCCAGCCCCCCGATGGGGATCAAGAGGTCGAGTGTGTAGACGAGGGGCTGGAACGGGGCGCCTTCGCCTTGTTTGACCGGGGTGGGGGAGTCGGTGCCGAAGGACAGTGTGCCCAGCAGGATCAGCGCGAGGAGCCAGATGCCGGCCAGCCAGGGGCGGTAGCCGTAGCCGACGGTCACGTCAAGGAGATGGCCCCATGCACGGGTTGCCGGGGGCAGGGCGCGGCGCCGGTGGCGTTGCTTGGCGAGGAGGACGCGGCGGGCGTCGTCGTCGTGCCCGGCCTTGCGGTACCAGGCCGCCAGTTGCTCGTACGGTTGTGGGTTGTAGCCCGGGCTGCTGCGTATCCATGCCACGCGTCGGGCCACGGACTCCCGGTCGCCCACGGTCTCGTGGCGCTCGTCGTTCGCGTCCGCCGTCTTGATGGAGCCGTAGACGAAACCGTCCAGCTCCACTCTCTGCGGCCAGCTGTGCTCGTTCTCGTGGAGGTACGACACCTGGGCACCCCGCAGATCGAGGGTGCCGGATGGGGGTCGGGCGAGGGTGAGATCGAGGTCGACGGCTTGCAGGTGCATGGCGATCAGGGCCGGGGCGTTTCCGTCGTCGGTGGGCGGGCCGTTCAGGACGGCTCCGTCGAAGGTCACGTTGTCCGTGACGTGGGTGCCGCGCAGCCGTACCGTGCCGTTCGCGGTGAATCCCTCGGAGAACTTGAGCGACGAGGCCGTGGCGTTGTCGAGGGTGAGGGCCACGCCGCGTGGGCCGGGTCCTTCCAGCCGGGCACCCTGCATGACCAGAGTGCCAGGCAACTGCGCTCCCATCAGCCGGACTTCCCCGTATGCGACGAACCCGTTTCGGCAGAAGATGCCCCCTTCCATGGCCAGGCCGCCGGCCGACAGGGCCCACCCGTCCGGTGCGATCAACGTGGCCCCGTTGAGGAGCAGTCCGCCGCTCACCCGGGCGTCAGTGAGCGAGAGGGCGGTGCTCACGCGGTTGAAGGGAGTGGGGGCGCCGCCCTCCACCACGGAGTGCCGCAAGGAGAAGTTGCCCTCGATGCGGGCCGAATCGGCCTCGATGCCGGGTATCCGGCTGCCCGTGAACACGAGGGTCTGCGTCGACGCACCGAGGAGATTCACCGCCTCCTCGAACCAGCATGCCTCCAGCCAGAGGGCATGGGCGATCTGCGCGCCGGCCAGGTCCAGGCGTCCGGAGATCCGTGCCCCGGTGAGGCTCAGACGCGCCACCGCACCCGGTTGCCCGGTGTTTGCGCCCAGCAACAACGCGGCGACGACCGCCGCCCGCACCGTTCGCTCAGGTCCCCACCGTCCGCCGTCGGCGACCCGGTCCTCCTCGGGCGTGCCCGTACGCAGGTCCACCTGCCGCCCCTCGGGGAACGCGTCCCACAGCTCACGCTCAGGTGAAGTCAACTCGTCGTAGGAAAGCACTCGTGCAGAGTAGTGATCTCCTTCGTGGCCGCCTGGTCCCAATGCGCCCGGAGTGGAGGAGGCCCATTCTGTTGGGAGTTCTCAGTCCTCCAGACCCTGGGTCAGGTCGGCCAGGTCGAAGGTGCCGTTCGCGGGCGGGGCCTGCACCGTGACCGGCTTGTTGATGTCGCGAGGGCCCCTGGCCTGCCGCGTCGGCGCCGCCCTTGCCCAGGGCCGAGGCGTCGGTCGCGAGCCAGCTCTTGTCGTCGAGCGGGAGGAGGACTCCTTGTCGAGCCCGCCCTTGACGGCGCCGCCGGGCCTGTCCTGGTACGGGACACCGATAGCGAGGGACCGCCGATAGCCCGTCAGGATCTGGGTGGTGTGTAGTTGCACATGCCGTAGCGGCATGTGGTGTCGTCGAGGGCACCACAGCACGAAAGGCCCTGTCTGCGATGTACCCCTCCGTCACGCCTCCCCGCGAGGTCAAGATCGGTGATGCCGCCGCCTTCGCCGGGACCACCCCGCGCGCCATTCGCCACTACCACCAGATCGGTCTGCTGCCGGAGCCCGAGCGAGGCGGAGACGGACGCCGCCGCTACGGCTACGACGACATGATCCGCCTGCTGTGGATCCGCAAGATGTCCGAGGCCGGCATCAGCCTGGACGACATGCGGGCCGCCTTCGACGAAGCCCGGGACATTGAGGACGTCCTGGGCCGGCTGGAGGAGACCCTGGCCGCCCAGGAGGCCGACATCAAGCGTCAGCGCGCGGCAGTCCAGCGCCTGCGGGGCGTGGGCAGCCCACTGGGCCTGCTCTCCCCATTGGTCACGGACCGGCTCAGCCACCTGCCTTCTGGCGCACTGCGCCCCTCCGACCTGGACACCCTGCTGGTCACGGAACGGATCTTCGGGCCGCTGGGAGCCGCGATTCAGGCCAGCGTGTTCATCACCCTGGCCACCCACCCCGACCTACGGGACGAGGCAGACCGCCTCGACGCGGCCGACGCCGCCCTCGATGACACCGTCGACCCCCACGACCCGCAGGTCGAGGAACTCGCCGCGCAGCACTGCGCCCACCACAAGGCCCTGCTCCAGGCCATTGAAGCGGCCGGACTGGACGCGGCCGAGGAGAAGCTCTTCGAGATCGACGACGCCGAGGCGAGCGGCGAGGAGGACGCCCGGATGAACGCCTTCGAAGCGGTCACCAAGATGCCCTACGGCTTCTCCGCGGCCCGGACGCGGTGCATGGAACTCACGGCACAGCTCCTTGACGGGGACCTCTCCGCAGGCAGCTGATCGCTGGTGCGGCCGCGCGTGAGGATCCCGGATTGGCCACCGACACGAAGCCGGCGTCTCGACGTCTCGACACGGCCCGCACATTCCCCATCAGGAGTGGTTGTCGCAGGTGGTGGACCTTGGCCCAGTACCGGCGCCGCACTGATTCGTCGGCGAATCAGATGGCCTAGACCGCGGCCAATCAGCTCTGCCTCGGAGAGCTCGTTGAGTACGAGGCGGTGCAGGCGGTTCCTATACCCCGGGGCTTGCCAGGCCCGCAGCCGTCGCCAGGCTGTGTGCCCAGAGCCGTAGCCGAGTTGAGGCGGCAGGTCGCGCCAGCGACAAGCGGTGTGCAGCACGAACACTGCCCTCTAACGCGGCCCGCTCATCGACTCGCGGACGCCCGCCTGGCCCTTTCGGCCCAAGCCGCGGTGGCAGCAGCGGCTCGATCAGATCCCAGAGCCGGTCTTCGACCACCCGCTGTGCCGCATTCCTCGCCACGACGGGGCACGATCGCGGATCAAGGGGGCTCCACCCAGATTGGGCCATCCGATAATTTGCTGGTGTGGACCAGGGACTCGCTGCACTGCTCGGTGCTTTCGTCGGGGTCGTCGGGACTACCGCATCTGCGGTGGTCGCGGGCCGGTACCTACGTCAACAGGCACGGGACCAAGCCCACATCGACCATGCACGATGGCGCCGAGAGATCCGCCAAGAGGCCTACGCGGCGGCGCTTGTCCCCATCAGCGAGGCACGCGAAGTCGCGCGGCAGGCGTACCGTGCCCTTGTCCAGGAGCAGGCTGAAGTTGATGTGGCAGGCCTGTTGGGCCAGTTGGACAAATTGATCCGGACGATTCAGGCCTCCTGCGCTCGTTTGTACTTGGAGGGCCCTCAAGAGGTGGCTGCGGCTGGGGAAGCAGTGCTCACGGCACTGCGAGTAGTCGACAACAATCTGGTGACCTGGAAGCAGAGTCGGGCATCGTCTCCTGAGTCCCGGGCGGCCGAGTACATCGAGCGCCACACGGTGAAGGCTGCGGACCTCGCCGACTCGATCAATGGCTTCGCGAATAAAGCCAGCAAAGCGCTGGACGCCACCGGATAACAGCCCACGGCTACCCTGGGGCCGCCGCTGGTTGTGTGGCGCATCCGGTGAGCGGCAAGTCAGGGCGGCAGCAGTGGTGTCGTGTACGGAAGCCTCATCGTCGGTGCGTTGGTGGAGTGCTTCCGAAGGCGTATTCGCCGACACCAAAATCAGCCGTGATAAATGCCTCAGCCCGTATGCGTGGGAGCGATGTTCTCCGTCGTCCTGACCGACAGCGAGACCGAAGCCGCCAAGGGCATCGCCGTGGCCGCCAGCCGCGTCGGCTCGGCAGCCAGCACGTTCCGGCTGCCCGTGGTCGAGGACAGCTACGGCACCACCACCGCGCTGGGCGGGTGCGTCGTCGTCCTCCTGCTCGGCGGCTTCGTCTGCTGGGCGTGGGCACCGGAAACCAGCAGGGAATAGAGGTGCGCGCCGGCGCACCAGGCTGGTGCGTCTCCGAGCCTCCGTTGTCGGGTACTGACTACGGTCCGGCCGTGCCGACAGAGTTTCCAGAGGGGTGGGCGACCTCCCAGGCCGCCTCGATCATCCGGAAGATCTCGTCCACCGCGGTATCCGGATCGGCCGCCTCGCGGGCCAGTGAATAAGCGTCGATCACGAACCTCGCGATCGTCCGGCAGGCCGTAGTGGTCCGTGACAGGTCGGGGTCGGCGGCGATGGCCGTTGCCAGCGACTCCGCATGGCGCAGCCTCATCGACTCCTCGTACTCCCGCAGGGCGGGTGATGCGTCGATCATGCGCCAGATCGGGGCGGCGCTGTCAGCCGTGCAATGTCGCACCAGGGCCTGGATCTCGCGGCGGAGCGCGGGGATGAGCGGTTCGTGTGGCGCCCGGCCGGTGACCGTCTGCGTGAGGCGTTGCTCGAAGTCGTCGTCCTGCTCGAACACCAGGGCCTCTTTCGAGGCGAAGTGGGAGAAGAGCGTGGTGACGGCCACGTCGGCCTCGGCGGCCACGTCACGGATGCCCACCGCGTCGTACCCGCGTTCCAGGAAGAGTCGCAGGGCGGTGTCAGCGATCTTCTGGCGGGTCGCGGCCTTCTTGCGCTCACGGCGTCCGGTCGGCACGGTCATCCTCTCACGCTATCAGATGCAAACATGAAGTCGTTCCTAAAAGCTAACCGTTAGTGTTACGGTCGGTCGCATGAAGAAAGTGAGCTTCGCCGAGTTCGGCGGTCCGGACGTTCTGCAACTCATGGATGCCGAAGAGCCCCACGCGGGCCCCGGTCAGGTACGCATCGCCGTGCGGGCGGCGGGCGTGAACCCCGTCGACTGGAGGGTTCGTGAAGGCCAGGTTCTGGGGGCCCATCCGATCGAGTTGCCCTCCGGAGTCGGGCTGGACGCCTCCGGGGTGGTGGACGAGATCGGCGAGGGTGTCGAAGGGGTCGAGGTCGGCGACCGCGTGTTCGGCGAAGGCTCAAGTACCTATGCCGAGTTCGCCGTGCTGTCGGCCTGGGCCCGTATGCCCGAGGGGCTGACGTTCGAAGAGGCGGCCGGATACCCCTCGGTGGTGGAGACCGCACTGCGCATCATCCGGGAGGTCGGTGTGCGGTCCGGGCAGACGCTGCTGGTCAGCGGCGCGTCCGGGGGAGTCGGATCGGCGGTGCTACAGATCGCCCGCGACCGCGGCATCACGGTGATCGGCACGGCTGGGGCCGCGAACCAGGACTATCTGCGGAGCCTGGGTGCCCTCGCCACGACGTACGGCGAGGGCTGGCCCGAGCGGGTGCGGCAGCTCGGCCATGTCGACGCGGCTCTCGACCTGGCCGGCTCGGGTGTGATCCGCGAGCTGGTCGAGCTGACCGGGGATCCGCGGAAGGTGATCTCCATCGCCGATCTCGGTGCGCCGGAGCTCGGTGTCCGATTCTCCGGCGTGGCCGGGAGCGTGCCGGAAGCGCTCGCCGAGGCCGTCGGCCTCATCTCGCGGGGGAAGCTCCGCATCCCGGTGGAGAAGTCGTACACGCTCGCCGAGGCCGCGGCGGCGCACGTCGACAGCCGTGCTGGTCACACGCGCGGGCGCCGGGTCCTGGTCGTCTGAAAACCGGGTTGCGCGTCGTCCTCAAGCGGGAGTTGAGGACCACGCCATCCGCGGTACTTGTGGGCTCTCGTATCCAACTGCCGCCGGTTCCCCCAGGGGCCACGCGGGTAATCGTCAGTGGCGGGTCTCCCGCCAAAGGATGAGCAGGGTCACTGCGCCACTACCGAACTTGTACGCTGCGCCCGGCAGGAACTCACCCGGCACGCTCAGTCCTTGCCCGCCAACCCATTCCGCAGGTGCCCGTCTTGTCCGTACGCGACCTGCCGCGACGGGTCAGGCGCCTCCGCCAGCGGGGAGCGTACTGCGGGTGGCATGCTGCGTGGCCACCATGATGCCGCTGGTGGGCTCGCGATCCTGGGTCGCAGAGGACGTTCCGGTCCGGATCTCATGGTTTCCGGCTCCATGGCGGACATGCACAACCGCCCCGATCGCGGCGGTACCGGCCATCGACGGTACGGGCCGGTCGGGGCGGCGCTTCTTCGGATTGACGTCGGTGAAACTCCCGCTGGTGTCGGTGTCATGATCCGTTCCAGGAGCCGACGGAGCTTCCCATACGCGATTTGTCAGACCGTGGCCTCATTTTCGGGCTACCGTCGGACACACCGTGTTGCCCACGCACCCCGAGGAGTAATCCTGTGTCGTCGCCCTGTGACCCCCAGTACGCTCCCGTTGGCGATGTGGGTGCCGCGCTCATGGTGATTGACTCTCGGCTCAAAGCCATTTACGACGGCAAGGCGGAGACCGACCCCGAACAGCAGCAGCTGAGCGACCAATTCGCCGCGTCACTCGGCCCCGACGAGGCCAAGGACATGCTGGATGGTGCGTGCACGCTCATCTACATGTTCATGCAGTGGCTGCGGATGGCCCACGAGGACCACGACAGGGACGTCATCGAGTACGTCGTTCCCAGCTTCGTGGCCTCGATGCGCATGATGCCCAAGAGCATCTGTCCCGAGGTCATCCCCACCATGACCGGCCTGGTCGTCGCGGCCGGCACCGGCCTTAGCCCCAATCTGTGGCGCAAGCAGTACGGCGACTGGAGCGAGGCCGAGATGAATCCCCTGGAAGCCACGGCCGTGCTGCTCGCGGAGCACATCAACCGGCTCACCGACGACCGCGACTTCGCCACTCGCATGATCAGCGAAGCCCTGTCCAGCTCTCCAGAGGCATAGAGGTGCGGTGGCCGAAGGTCGGCTACCAGAGGCTGAGCGGTCGGCCTGCTGTGACTGCCGCTTGAATGCGGAGCGCAATCTCCTGTTCGGATTCGCGGTTCGCCCGGCCGACGCGAATGCCGTGCCTTCATGCCTCCGGCGGGCCCTCTCTCGGAGGGGGAGGGCCCGGCCGAGCGGGTGCGGGTCGAGGAGGGGGCCGGCCGAAGCTGCGCGTGTCTGTGGGTTCGCCGACTCCGCCACCGAACCCGGGAGCCAAGAACGCTGACCTCATCCCGACTTCGAGGGCGCCAGCGACAACGCCTCGTGACGTGACCTGAATGGGAGGGGCGATCGGGGATCCGGGCGCCTAATCTGAGGATCCTTTGATCGCACGCCACCCCCAAGGAGCGCGCACGTGACCCGCCGCCACATACGCACCGCCGTCCTCGGCCGCGGAGCCGTCGCCGCCACCGTGCCGGTCGCCGTGGCGGCCCTGCTCGCGGCGGCCGGACCCGCCACCGCTGCCGGGCAGGTGGGCGCCCCCGGCGTCGGCGACCCCTACTTCCCGCTCGCCGGCAACGGTGGCTACCACGTCGCCCACTACGGACTGACGCTCGGTTACGACCCGTCGAGCCGTCATCTCACTGGCAAGGCAGTCCTCACCGCCCGCGCCACCCAGCGCCTGACCCGCTTCGACCTCGACCTCAAGGGCCTGAAGATCACCGGTCTGACCGTCGACCGGGCCAGGGCGGCGTACAAGCGTAGCGGTCAGGAACTCGTCGTCACGCCCCGGCGTGCCCTGCACAAGGGGCAGACGTTCCGCGTCACCGTCACCTACCAGGGCAAGCCTGCCCCGGTCACCGACCCCGACGGCTCCCTCGACGGCTGGATCCCCACTGACGACGGCGCGTTCGTCGCCGGCGAACCCCAGGGCGCCATGACCTGGTTCCCCGCCAACAACCACCCGCTCGACAAGTCGTCGTACGACATCACCATCACCGTCCCCAAGAGCCGCACCGCCGTCGCCAACGGCGTCCTGCTCGGCCAGCGCACCCGCAACGGGAAGACCACCTTCCGCTGGCGGCAGAAGGAACCCATGGCCGCCTACCTCGCCACCGCGACCGTCGGGAAGTTCAAGGTCAAGCAGTACACGACCCGTAGCGGCCTCAAGGTCTACGACGCCGTCGACCCGCGCGAGGCCACCGCCTCCGCACCCGTGCTGAAGAAGCTGCCGTCCGTGCTGGAGTGGGAGAGCAAGCTGTTCGGGCCCTACCCGTACCGCGCCGCCGGCTCCATCGTCGACCACGCGCCCAACGTCGGCTACGCCCTGGAGACCCAGACCCGGCCCGTCCACGGCAGCGCCCCCGGCCTGGGCACCCTCGTCCACGAGAGCGCCCACCAGTGGTTCGGCGACTCCGTCTCCCTCACCTCCTGGAAGGACATCTGGCTCAACGAGGGCTTCGCCAGCTACGCCCAGTGGCTCTATGACGAGCAGCACGGCGGCGCCAGCGCCCAGGAGAGCTTCGACGACCTGTACGCCACCCCCGCGGGCGATCCCGGTGGGCGTTCCCACCCGGCAACCCGGGCAGCGGCGCCAAGATCTTCGGCCGCCCCGTCTACGACCGCGGCGCCATGGCCCTGCACGCCCTGCGCACCGCCGTCGGCGACCGTATCTTCTTCCGCGTCCTGCGCACCTGGGCCGTACAGCACCGCCACGCACACGGCACCACCGCCCAGTTCGAGCGCCTCGCGGAACGGGAGTCCGGGAAGAACCTCGGTCCGCTGTTCAACAAGTGGCTCTACGCTCAGGGGAAGCCCCGCACCCCCTGACGGCCACAACCGTCCCCCCAAGCTGACAAGTTCCACACGACTGTCGGCCAGGGCACATCCTCGTCAGGGCTTGGTGCGGCGCGGTTCTGGTGTGCGGGTGGTGGGCAGGTCGTCGCGGATGCCGTCTTCGGTGAGGGTGTGCGCTGGCAGGCGCCAATAGCGGTGCACAGCAATTCCGTGGCTCCCCCTCGGTGACCTACCTGCGGTTCCGCGGCTGCTGGAGATGATGATGACCTCCGGCGCGCCCGGGCAGGTCCGGTCGGCGACCACCATGCGCGATACCTACAGGGTGTCGCTGGGGTACCCGGTGATCGGCCCCTTCCTGGCGTACAAGTGCCTGATCGACCTCAACTATGCGCAGCAGACGCCGTTCTCGGAGATGGATCACGTCGTGCCCGGCCCCGGCGCACGGGACGGGTCGAGGCCGAGTACGCGCGGGTGGCACACCCCGAGATCACCGGGATCAGCGAGCGCAGCCGCATCAAGCAGTCCTGTCGCCTGGATGCCGCTCCCATGAGGGCCTGGTTCCCGCCCGAGTGGGGCCTGAACGACTGACCGCCGTCCCGCGGCCGCTCATCAGGGGCTGGCGGACACGAGGCCTGTCACTTGGTGGCCGCCCTTCACCGTCCGCGGGGCCCTCGGGGGCCGGGGCGCCTGGAACCGGGCCTCAGCCCTCCAGGCCCCGGGTCAGGTCGGCCAGGTCGAAGGTGTCGCTCGCGGGCGGGGCCTGCACCGTGACCGGCTTGTTGATGTCCTTGAAGGTGATCGTGATGTCGAGCCGCCCGCTGTCGCCCTTGCCGCGCGTGCGGAACCGCTTGGTGTGGCTGTCCTTGTCGATCCACATGTCCATGACCAGGCGGTCGACGCCCAGTTCCTCGTACTGCCGCAGGCTCTTCTCACGGCGCTTGCGGGTCGCGGCGTCCTCGTCCTCCAGGCTCGCGCGCATCTGGGCGAGGGTGACCGTACCACGGTAGTGGGTGGTCCGGGCACCGTCGATGGTCTCGTCGCCGACCCGTCGCACATTGTCGGCGTCGGAGAGGAAGGCGGACTCCTCGGCCGGATTCTTGTCGGCCCGGTTGGCGAGGGCGCCGCCTTGTCCCGCCGCGCCGGAGCCACCCTTGCCCAAGGCCGAGGCGTCGGTCGCGAGCCAGTTCTTGCCGTCGAGTTGGGAGGAGGACTCCTCGTCGAACCCGGCCTTGATGGCATCGCCACCGAGGTACAGCTTGCCTCCGGTGAGCCGGAACTCCACCGACGCGTCCGCGCCCTGGTCGAGCGAGCGCGTCTTCATCCGCATCGCGGGCGGCTTGAAGGCTATGGCTCCTTCGCCCTCGAACCGGCCGTCCTCGGGCGTGCTGCCGGACATCCGGTAGCTCAGCGAGGTGAGCTTCTCGGTCTTCTTCGCCGCCGCTCGCACGGCCGCCGCGGGTGCCATATGCGGATCCTTCGCGCCGGACTTCCCCCCGCCGCTCTTCTCCGCACCACAGCCCGCCGTCCCGGCGCACAGCAGCGCGGCGGCGACCACCGCGCCCGCCGCTCTGGTGCGTCTGCCTGGTCCGGTGCGCACGACGATGCCCATATACCCCACCCCTTGCAGAACTTGCGTTCGTTTCTGTTCGATGTCGGGACATTAGCGCACGGACGCGCGAGGCGCGGCCCGGATTTCTCCGGTGCTGCCCGGCAGCGACAGGCGGCTGGAGCCGCGTAGCGCACCAGCGATCCCGTCCGGGCATCGGCAGGCGGTGAGGCAAATGCCTCACCGCGCCGGATCGAGCGGGATCGAGGAGGACGCAGCAGGATCGAATGGGATGGAGATGTTCGGTTCTTCGGCAAAACCGCAGGTGAGATGGGTCACCGGTTGAGGTTCGCCGGGTCGGAGGTTGTGGCGGTTGGGTGTGTCGGTGATGTTCGATCCGATCGTTCGAGGCGCGGTGGCCGAGCCTGTCCGTGTGCGCGGACCGAGCGGCCAGGAGGGCCAACGCTGCCGAGAGGCCTTCATGCCTCGCCACCGGCCAACTCGCCCGATCCAGTGCCCCGTTCGAAGCGAACCGGCCACGCGAGCGGACGGAGAGCGTCCGGCGAGGGGCCGGGAACGGGTTGCCCCACGCCATGAATGCGAGGCACGAAAGGCACGCAAGTACCTTCCATCGTTACCGCGCACACCGTTGTCGGCTCAATGTCCCTGCGGCACGGTTGGCGCCAGTGAAGCGAGGTGACCGCAAGGGCCTGGAACGGCTCGGCTCGGCGAATCGCGTGCATGGTTCTCGAGGGCAGGCGCAATCCGTTCTTTCGCTCTCGTTCCTTGCCGAGTGTCTTCGTCACTGACATCGGCCGCCCATCCGCGGGCCCGGGAGATGTGTAGGGCCACAAACCTTCGTACGAGGTGCTCTCCACATCCGCACACCATCCCGTCGAGGACGACCATGGATTCCCGCGATCTCCCCCCTGGCCAAGGCCGGTCCGGCACCGCTGCGTCCCCGGAGTGCCTCCCCGGCTCCGGGTGGACCCGCGCACTGCGCGATCTGCGTGCCGTACGGCGCCGCCCGGCCCAGATCGCCGCCGCGGTCGTGGGTGCCCAGATGGCCGGCGTCATCCTGGCCAACGAGGCACCCGGTGTCATGGCGATCACCTGGGCGGGACCGCTGAACATCGGGCTCACCCTGGTCCTGGCTCAACTGGCGTTCACCGGCTGGGCAGTCCTGTGGTACGTACGGTATGCGAGGCGCTGTGTGGAGCCCGTGGTCGAGCGTCACAGTGCTTCCTTTCCGCATCTGGAGAGCCACCGGTGAACTCTGTCCTCGCGCTCCCGGATTCCGGCAGGGCCTTCCCCGTTCTCGTTGTCTTCGGCCTCTGCGTCGTCCTTACGCTGTTCCTGTCGATCGGGTCGATCACCCACGAAAAGAACGAACTGAGCGGGTTCTACCTCGGCCAGCGACGGCTGCCGTCGCTTGTCAACGGGCTGGCCATCTTCGGCAGTTACATGTCCGCGGCAGGGATGCTGGGCAATCCCGGTCTGATCGCGCTCACCGGCTACGACGGGATCGCCTATGTGATGGGGCCGATGGTCGCCTGGTCCGTACTGGTACTGCTGGTCGCTGAGCCGTTCCACAGCACCGCACGGTTCACCATCGGCGACTCCCTCGCCCTGCGGCTGCGCGCCCGGCCCGCGCACCTGGCGGCGGGCATCGCGAGCGTGGTCGTCTGCCTGCTGTATCTGACCGCCCAGCTCGTCGGTGCCGGAGCGCTCGCTGTGAGCGTCCTGGGCATCGACGGAGACGCCGCCCAGCGGGTCGTGGTGGCAGCTCTCGGTCTTCTGATGGTCCTTTACGTCGTCATCGGCGGTATGCGCGCCGCGACCCTGGTGCAGAGCATCAAGGCCATGGTTCTCCTCGCCGCGGGCCTGTTCGTCGTGCTGGCGGTGCTCTCGGACGTGGGCTGGAGCCCGGCGCGTCTGCTGGATGCCGCCGTCCTGCACAGCGGCCTCGGTGACCCCTTCCTGGAACCCGGCATCCGCTTCCACGACCACACCAGCAAGATCGATTCGGTGAGCCTGCAACTCGCTTTCGTGCTCGGAGCGGCCGCTCTGCCGCACGTCCTGATGCGTATCGGAACGGTCTCCAGCGGACGCAGAGCCCGTAAGTCGGCCGCGTGGGCGGCCTGCCTGGTCGTCGTCTTCACCCTGTTCGAGGTGATCATGGGCTTGGGCTCTGCGGCGCTGATCGGTTCGAAGCCCATCGAAGAGGATGCTGCCTCCGGGAACCGGGCCGTGCTTCTGCTCGCCGAGCGCCTGGGCGGGTCCTTCCTGCTCACGGTGGTCTCCTGCGTCGCGTTCCTCACGATCGTGGGCGTTGTCGCCGCTCTCACGCTCACCGCGGCGGCGTCCCTGGCTCACGATGTCTACGGTGCGACGATCATGCGGGGCAAGGTGTCCGAGAAGAGCGAACTCCTCGTCGCCCGGCTGGGCGTCGGGCTGATCGGGGTGGCGGCGATCGCGTTGTCGATGGTCGCCCAGCATCTCAACATCGCCTTCCTGGTCAGCCTTGCCTTCGCCATCGCGGCCTCCGCGATTGCCCGCCCTGCTGTTCAACCTGTGGTGGAGGGGTTTCACGACCAGGGGAGCGATCTGGAGCACCTACGGCGGGCTGCTCGTCGCCGTGCTGTTGACCGCACTGTCCCCGGCGGTCTCGGGCAACCCGACTGCGCTGTTGCCCGGTTGGGACTTCGCGGTGTTCCCCTTGAGGAACCCCGGCATCATCTCCATCCCCGTGGGGTTCCTGCTCGCCTGGGCCGGCTCGGTCTCCGACCGGGGCCAGCCGGGCGGGGCGGACTACACGGATACCGAACTCCGCGTCCTCACCGGAACGGGCACGGGGCTTCGCGGCGACTGAGCCGGTGGGGGTTCTACCCCGACGCGGACGGCCAGTGGGAACGGGGGTACGAAGACGATCCCGATCAAGCCGTTCAAGACGTTCGGCAACCTCATCCGGGCCCGCGCGGCCGGAGGGCGGTCGCCCTTCCGATGCCGGGTGGCTACCAGTGACGGCGCCTGTTGAAAGCGCCCTCAGTTGCCGGCGCCGAGGCTGGACATGAACGCGGACGGGTACCGGTCGCCGCGCGCCGCACCCGGCGGCACCGCCTTCTCGATCTCGGCGAGGTCGTCCGCGGTGAGGATCAGCTCCATCGCGGGCAGCGCCTCGGCCAGCCGCTCGCGGGTGCGAGCGCCGACCAGCGGCACGATGTCGTCGCCCTGTGCGGCCACCCAGGCGATGGCCAGCTGGGCGACGGTGCACCCCTTCGCGTCGGCGACCCGGCGCAGCGCCTCCACGAGGGCGAGGTTGTGTTCCACGTTCCCGCTCGAGAATCGCGGGCTGAAGCCGCGGCTGTCGCCGGGGCCGGCGGTGTGGCCGACGGCCCAGTGCCCGGAGATGAGGCCGCGGCTGAGGACGCCGTACGCGGTCAGGCCGATGCCGAGTTCCCGCAGCGTGGGCAGAATGTCCGCCTCCACCGCGCGGGAGATCAGCGAGTACTCGATCTGGAGGTCGGCGACCGGGTGCACGGCTTGCGCCCGGCGGATCGTCGCCGCGTCGACCTCCGAGAGGCCGAGGTGGCGGACGTACCCGGCGTCGATCATCTCCTTGATCGCGCCCACCGTCTCCTCGATCGGTACCGCCGGGTCCAGCCGGGCGGGACGGTAGATGTCGATGTGGTCGGTGCCCAGCCGGGTCAGCGAGTAGGCCAGGAAGTTCTTCACCGCCTCGGGACGGCCGTCCGTCCCACCGAACTCCGCGCCCGGCCCCCGCAGCATGCCGAACTTGACGCTCAGCTGGTAGTTGTCCCGATCCCGGCCGCGCAGCGCCTCGGCGAGCAGCAGCTCGTTGTGGCCCATCGCGTAGAAGTCGCCGGTGTCGATCAGCGTGACACCGGTCTCCAGCGCGGCGTGCACGGTGGCGATGCTCTCCGCGCGGTCGGCCGCGCCGTAAGCGCCCGACATGCCCATCGCGCCCAGGCCCAGTGCGGAAGCGGCCGGGCCGGTGCTGCCCAGGGTTCGTGTCTGCATCGCGTTCTCCTTCGTCGTCGTTCTGTCGGCCACTGTGCGCCCGCGCCGCGACGTACGGGAGCGGAGCGTTCATCCTGGGAGAGCCGCTCCCTGGATCGCCTCACCCGCCGCGAGGACCATGGGGACATGCAACGTGACCAGCTCGCCGACTTCCTGCGCCGCCGCCGCGAGGCGATGCGCCCGGCCGAGGTCGGGATCGCCGACGGCCCCCGCCGCCGCACCACCGGCCTGCGCCGGGAAGAGGTGGCCACGCTCGCCGGCATGTCGGTGGACTACGTCGTACGCCTGGAACAGGGCCGCAGCAGCCAGCCCTCGGTCCAGCTGCTCGGCGCGCTGTCCCGGGCGCTGCGACTCTCCGACGACGAGCGCGACCACCTGTTCCACCTGGCCGGTCACCGGCCCCCACCCGCCGACGGGGTGGCCCGCCTGGCCCGCGCCGGGCTGATCCGCATGCTCGACCTGCTCGGCGACACCCCGGCCCTGGTCCTGTCCGACCTGGGCGAGGTCCTCGCCCAGAACCGGACCGCCCTCCTGCTCACGGGCGACCACACCGGCTTCTCCGGCGACCGCCGCTACATCGCATACCGCTGGTTCACCGACCCCGCAGTCCGCGCCGTCACCCCGCCCGAGGAACGGGAACGCCACGCCCGCCAGCTCGTGGCCGACCTGCGTGCGGCCGCCGGCCGCCGGACCGGCGACACCATGGTCGCCGGACTCGTCGACCGGTTGCAGGCCGCGAGTGCCGACTTCCGCCGGATCTGGGCCGAGCACGAGGTGGCGGTCCGGCGCGCCGACCGCAAGACCCTGCTGCATCCGCGGGTCGGTCGCCTGCTGATGGACTGCGAGACCCTGGTCACCCCCGACCAGGGCCAGCAGCTGCTGGTGCTCACCCCGGCGGACGCCGAGACCCGCGAGCGGCTGGAGCTGCTGCGGGTCATCGGTATCGAGGAATTCCCCACGGGGGCAACGGGCCCGACGGCGCGGTGAAGCGGCCGGCCATGGGCCCACGGGCGAACTCGGCGCCGCAGCAGTCCGCGCCCTACGTGATCCGCAGCGGAGTGTCCGTCGATCCAGTTCGCTCACTGCGCGTCGCTGGGCCCCGGGAGCCGGTGAGGCAATTGCCGGGCAGAACCCTTCTGGCCTGCGCAAACGTCGGGGTTTGGCCGTCTGGCCGAACCCCGACGTCTCACGGTTGAACGGTCATGGGCGGTGACGGTCGCCCGGCTGGGTCAAGGCGAACTACGCGGTCCTCTACCTCAGCCCCGCGGGTTTCGCCCCGGTGGCGCGCCCCGTGCGGACGAGAGCCGATGCCGACGAGTATCAGTAGTGGTACCGGGCCTGGACGATGATCAACTCGTCATCGGTCGGCTTGTACACGAGCCGGTGCGTGTCGTCGATCCTCCGAGACCAGTAGCCCGAAAGGTCGCCCTTCAGGGGCTCCGGCTTGCCGATGCCCTTGAAGGGATTGCGCACGGTGTCCTTGATCAGCTTATTGATGCGTTTGACCATCTTGTGGTCGTTCTCGGCCCAGTAGGTGTAGTCCTCCCAGGCGTGTGACGTGAACGAGATCTTCACGCCTGTCCCGCGTCGGGGTCGATCAGCTCACGCTGCTGAGCCTTGCCGTCCTCCGCCTCGGCGATGGAGTCGAGCAGGCGGCGGGCGTTCTTGGGGGAGCGCAGGAGGTGCACCGTCTCCGTCCAGGAGGTGAAGTCCTCTTCGGACATCAGGACGGCGTTGCCCTTGCGGGAGGTGATGTGGACCGGAGCGTGGTCCTCGTTGACCTGCTCGATCAGCGGGAACAGGTTCTGGCGCGCCTCGCTGGCGGTGATGGGCATGGCTGCCCCCTCTCTTGACTTGTACAAGATATCGTACGAGTTTGTCCGCGTCCACTGATCACCCTCCGGCCCCCTTGTGACCTGGGGTTTTGGGTGATATCTGGGTGGGATCCGTGGTTGATGCTCCCACGGTCGCGGCAAACGAACCCAGCCCTTTCGGTGCTGTCGGTGAGCTGGACCGGGTCAGCCTGCCAGCCGGGCGAGGGCCAGCGCGTGCGCGTGGTCGAGGGAGTCGGCGGCGGCGCAAGGGATGTCCGGCTGCACGCCGGTGCCCTCCCAGTTCGTGCTGGAGACGGGGTTGACGGCGCGGCCGACCGGGATGGTGGCTTCCAGGTGTGGGTGCACGGTCCAGCCCTGGCACGGATGTGCGCCGCCGCGGGTGCGCTCGCCGACGACTACGGCGCGGCCGAGCTGCTGGAGGTCGTACGCCAGCTCCTCGGCGGCGGAGAAGGTGCTGTCGCTGGACAGTACGTACAACGGCTTGCTGCCACCGAAGCGCGTGCCGGGAACGTGCGGCAGGCTCCAGGACTGCTCGCCGCGCTCGCCGCCGTGCCAGTGCATGGTGTTGAGGTGGGTGCGCTCGTCGAGCAGGTAGCTGCAGACGAAGGCGACCGTGTCCGGGTCGCCGCCCCGGTTGGCGCGGAGGTCCACGATCAGCGCCTGGGCGCGGGAGGCCAGCGTGAGCGCGGCGCTCAGCGGTTCGGCGGCCCACTCCAGCGGAAACAGCATCGGTGCCAGCTCCACCACGGCGACGCCTCCGCCGAGCAACTCCACCCGGGGCGCGCCGCCCAGCGAGGTGGCGAAGTCCCGGCGCATGGCGTCCCGGGTGGCCGCCCCCTGCTTCGGGGCGACCGGGTCGGCGTGGTGCTTCAGTCTCAGGTGCCGGTCGCCGTTGACGGACTGCAGGTCCGCGGTGACCAGGCGGGCGAGCTCCTCGGCGTCGTCGACGTCATAGGCCCCCTCGGCGAGGCGTCGTCGCAGCAGGCCGGCGAGCTGCTCGGCTATCTCGGGGAAGATGTAGTGCTCGGTCAGCAGCCGAGCTGTCTCGTCGATGACAGGGGCAGGCGGAAGCTTCGTCGGAGTCGTCATGGCAGGGAGTAGAGCACCGCCCTTGCGAAAGCGTCAAAGAGTTTAGACACTTTCGGAATGCGCGATCAGCCTTCCTGCCTGCCGCCGCCTGAGGCCGTCCTGGAGATCGGTGCGCCTGAGCAGTTCGCGGCGCTCTCTCACCCGTTGCGTCAGCGGTTGCTCTTCGCCCTGGGTCACCGGCCTGCCACCATCAGCCAGCTTGCGGCGCAGCTCGACGCGAAGAAGGGCAATGTGGCCCACCACCTCAAAGTGCTCCGCGAAGCCGGGCTGGTCCACGTCGCCGAGACCCGCCAGGTCCGCGGCGGCACCGAGCAGTACTACCAGCGCACGGCCCGCCACATGGTCGTCGCCGAACCCCAAGCGGCAGGCACCGCCGCGATGCTCGCCGCGGTCGCCCAGGAGCTGGACCTCTCTCCCGCTGAGACCCACCTGACACTGCGCCACCTGCGTCTCAACCCTGCGAAGGCAAGGGAACTCGGCGAGGCCCTCGCCAAACTGGTCGACGAGGCCGAGGAAGACGCAGAGGACCAGCCCGTGCACGGTGTGTTGGTGGCGCTCTATGAGCAGGCTCCGCCGACCGGCACCACCAGTTCCGCCTAGCAGCACCAATCGTTTCGTCGGGGTGTGCTCTGAGCGGCGATATTGCTTCGTGCACGGGGTTTGATCCAGCCCGGGAGGTCAAGGCCGATCGGCGATGCGGTGCGCCAACCAGGCAAGGGCGGGCGGCATCCGGTACTCGACGGCGTGGTGTCCACCCTCGAACAGCTCGAAATGCACGATGTCGTCGGCCACTCCGACTTCCGTAAGGGCATCGCGGAAGGCCAATGCGCCCAGGTCGAGGAACCACTCGTCGTGGGTGCCGGCGTCGATCCAGATGCCGCGCTGGGAGCGGAGGGCGTCGGCGTGCGTGGTGGCCATCCGTACCGGATCCCAGGCCAGCCAGCGTTGCCACTCGTTCTCGCGCAGGGCCCCGGTGCGGGGGTCGAAGGGAAGGGTGGGGGAGCCGTCGGGGCCTGGGGAAAAGCAGGCGGAGACGCCGAGGATCTCCAGGAGGTTCAGGTCCTCCTCCTTGATGAAGGCGGTCCGCGAGCGGAAATCATCCCACCAGCGGAAGATGTCGCCGTCGTAGGGGCGCAGTTGGCGGGCCGCGGTGAGAAAGTGCGGGTGGTACTGGGCCTCGGACAGTGAGTCGCCGGAGTGGGTGGCGAAGGCGCCGAACAGATCTGGGCGGAGCATCGAGGTGACCGTGGCGCCGAGTCCGCCGCTGGACTTGCCCGCGATGGCTCGGTGGTCGCGCGCGGGGAGCGTGCGGTAGCGGGCATCGACGTACGGCACGACCTCTTCGCACAGGTAGGAGTGGTAGCGGCCGGTGCCGGGCGAGTCGATGAACTGGCTGCCGCCGTAGGTGGTCCAGGCGTCCACGAATACCAGCAGCATCCCGGGCGCCTCCCCGCGGGCGAAGATCTCGTCGGCGAGCTCGGGGACTGGCTTCCGGAAGGCCGTGCGGTTGCACCAGACCGGGAGCGTTCCCGCGTAGCCGAGGAGCAGATACGTGACGGGGTAGCGGCGTTCGGGCGCATCGTCGTAGCCCGGCGGGGTGTAGACCCACAGCGGTCGTTGCGCCGGGTCGTCGAGGGGGTTGCCGCGGAGCAGCGCGCTGTCGATGACGTGTTCGTTGATGCGGTCGGCGAGCGTGAAGGTCGACATGCATGCAGAGGCTCGTGCAGCACCTGCAGCAGAAGAAGGAGGCCGCCCTGGCGCGCCACGGCCTGAAGCTGTGGGAGTACGAGATCCTGTGGCGCCTGCGCTCGGCGGGAGAGCCCTACCGCATGGCACCTACACGTCTCGCTCAGGGACTCGGCGTCCACCCCGCCACCCTCACCAGCCGCCTCGACCGTCTGCAGTCGGCGGGCCTGATCACTCGCGAGCACGCACCTGAGGATCGCCGCAGCCTTCTCGTCGGCCTGACTCCCCAGGGAGCCGCAACGTGGGCAGCGGTGATCGATGACCAGCGGGAGGCCGGGGCCACACTGCTCGCGCCCCTGGCCGAGAAGGAGCTGGGGCACCTGGCCGACCTCCTGCGGGTCGTGGCCCTCGCTGTCGAGGAGGACGGTCCGCCCCTCATGCCGCACGTCGACTGAACCTCAGCACCACCACTCAGCCGGAGCATCGATGAGTTCCTCCACTCCGGAGGAGATCAGCGGGACTCCACGACGGCCCTCAGTCAGTTCACCGATCGGTGCGGTGCGACGGGACATGCAGGTCGCGCCTGTATGTCGTTCGCGTTGAAACGTCGACGCCTGGAAGGCCAAAACGGCCGCGTAGGGAACAGCCGTCCCGGCGGCACGGTTGCATCGACCGAGGGACCGGCGTCGCACGGCGGGGAAGGCGGAGAGCACGAGGTCGTCCGTCCACCAGGATCCGGGCCCCAGGATCGCGGTACGCCCGCCGCGCACTCGGATCACGACGTATTTCTACTGGAGGACTGTTTCATGACTGACCGGCCCTTGACGCTCATGGCAGTGCACGCCCACCCCGATGACGAGGCCACCGGGACCGGAGGGGTCCTCGCGCGGTACGCGGCGGAGGGCATCCGGACGGTTCTCGTGACGTGTACCGACGGCGGCTGCGGTGACGGACCGGGGGGTGTCAAGCCGGGCGATCCCGGGCACGATCCGGCGGCCGTCGCCTTGATGCGCCGTCAAGAACTCAAGGCGAGCTGTGACGTCCTGAAGGTCAGCGACCTGGAGATGCTGGACTATCCCGACTCCGGGATGACGGGCTGGCCGAGCAACGACGCCCCCGGATCCTTCTGGCAGACCCCCGTGGAGGAAGGCGCCACCCGACTCGCGGCACTCATGCGGCACTACCGGCCCGATGTGGTCGTCACCTACGACGAGAACGGCTTCTACGGCCACCCCGACCACATCCAGGCCCACCGCATCACGATGGCGGCGCTGGAGATGACCACGCTGACCCCGAAGGTGTACTGGACGACGATGCCCCACTCGGGGATGCAGCGGTTCGGCGAGATCATGCGCGAGTTTCACGAGGACATGCCGGAGCCGGATCCTGCCGAGGCCGCCGCGATGGCCGAGATCGGCCTCCCCGACGATGAGATCACCACGTGGGTGGACACCACCGCGTTCAGCGGTCAGAAGTTCGACGCACTGGCCGCGCACGCCAGTCAGGGCGAGAACATCTTCTTCCTCAAGATGGGCAAGGAGAGGTTCGGCGAGCTGATGGGCATGGAGACCTACCTACGTGTCAAGGACGCCACCGGCGCCGCCGTACCCGAGAACGACCTCTTCGCCGGGCTGCGCTGATCCGCCCTGCCGACCCGACACCGCGCCCGTCCCCAAACCACCTGGCAACCGCACAGGTGGGAGACCTGCCAGCCCGCGGCTACCCTGGGGCGTCTCCGATAACCGCTGTCAGGCGGTGTACAACCTCACCGCTTGGTGCTCCCGGCCCCTCGGCGGCGAAGATCGGCAGGGGCGGACCGACCACCGCCACAGCATCAAGAGGGGGAATGCCCATGAGCGTGACAGGAATGGACGCGGACCTGGGGCGAAGACGTCCGCGGCCTGCTGCCGGTGGGCTGCTGGACGCGCGCGAAGCGCTGACCCGTGAGCTGGCCGACGTGCTGTTCACCTCGTTCGTCCGACGGGACCAGCGGGAGAAGGGCGAGCAGTACCTGCGTGGCCTGCTCAGGGCCCGTGGCCGCAAGTCCATCCGCAACGTCGCCGCCCATGTCGGTGGACCGGCCGCCGAACAGAGCCTCCACCACTTCATCTCCAGCTCTACCTGGGACTGGATGCCGGTGCGTGAGGCACTCGCGGCCCACCTGGAACAGGCCGTCGCCCCACAGGCGTGGGTGGTGCGGTCCATGCCGATCCTCAAGGCCGGCCACCAGTCCGTCGGAGTGGACCGCGTGTTCGACCCCTGCCTAGGGCACGCGTTCCGTGGGCAGCACGCCTTTGGGGTGTGGTACGCCAACGAGAAGTTCAGCGTGCCTGTGCACTGGCGGCTGCATCTGCCGGAGACCTGGGTGCAGGACGACAACCGGCGGCGCCGAGCCGATATCCCGGAGGCCGTCGGCGAAGAGACGGCGGAGGAGTGCGCCTCCGCTGCCGTCCTGATGGCGCTGACGTCCTGGCAGGTTCCGGTGCGGCCGGTGGTGCTCAACACGCACGTCACCCGGATCGCCGCCACCGTCGGACGGTTCACCCAGGCCGGAGTGCCCGTCATCGTCCGGGCCGGCGGCGCTTCCCCGGTCACGGTGCGCGACCCCGCCCTGCCCGGCTACGGCGCCGGACCGCTCGGCGCTCAGCAGATCCTCGCGGCGGTGCGCGGGCTGGGCCGGCGGGTCGAGTGGACCGACCCCGCGAGCCCCTCCCGCACCCGCTGCGACTCGGTCGCCGTCGCAGTCCGGGTGGGAGGCGCGGCCAGATCCGGACGGCCGGGCCGGGACGGCACCAGGGAGGGAGAGCTCATGCTGCTGGGAGAGTGGGAGAGCGGCAGCCATGTGCCCACGGCGATGTGGATCACCAACATGGCCTCCGTGCCGGTCGGCACGCTGCTGCGGATGACCAAGCTGGCCGGGCGGGCCCGCCGCGATCTGGCGGAGGTCGGTGAACATGTCGGACTCAAGGACTTCGAGGGGCGCTCCTTCAGCGGCTGGCACCGCCACATCACCCTGGCCTCCGCCGCCCACGCGGTCGTGGCCCTCGCGGGCAGTGGCAGCGCGCCTCACCTGGCTGACTCGGCATGAGCGCCTACCGCGTCCCTGCTCCTTCGCCGGTGTTGTCGGAGTGCCGGCGGACCGCGTCCCGGGCCCGCAGCAGGCGCAGCGCCAGCTGGATCTCCAGGGTGTTCGCGGGCTTCTGCAAGTCCGGGCCCAGCAGTTCGGTAATGCGCTCCAGGCGGCGTGAGACGGTATTGGTGTGCACATGGAGGTGTCCCGCGGCTCGCATCGGGCTGCTGCCCGAGGGGGTGAAGTACGCCTCCAACGTGGCCACGAGATGGGTGGAACGCCTGCGGTCGTAGTCGACCACCGCGCCCACCGTGGATGCGATGCCTCCTGGTACACCTCGGCGACCGGGGCGAGCCCGGCGGCCGGGCCTGCTGCGTCGACGGTGACCGGATGCCCGAGGAAGCGGGAGAGCTCGTCGCCGACGGTCCGCGCCGCCCACGAGGCGTCGGTCCCGGGCAGCAGCAGGACCAGGCAGTCACCGCGGACGGTCTTCAGCCCGTAGTGCCGGTAGGAATACGACGAGGCCGCATGTTCTCGCCCGCGTACGGCGTCGTCGAGGACGCGTACGGGCGGCGCATCGAGATCCTCCAGGGTGTCGACATCGCCCGACCCTCCCTGATGCTCGCCCGCACCAAGGGCGCCGGCGACCTCCCCTTCCCCGAGTTTCATGCGCCGCCCGCTGACCCGGTGCCGCTGGTACGTGCCTGGTTCGATGAGGCCGTGCGCCTCGGCGTGCGTGAGCCGCGGGCGCTGGCGCTTGCCACCGCCTGCACCGACGGCCGCCCCTCGACCCGCATGGTGGCGCCGAACCGGATCGAGGACGACGGGTTCGTTTTCGCCACCCACATCGGCAGCCGCAAAGGCCGCGAGATGACCGCCAACCCCTGGGCGTCCGGGGCGCTGTACTGGCGCGAGACCAGTCAGCAGCTCGTCGTCACCGGCGCGGTGGAGCGTCTCTCCGCCGCCGTCGCCGACCCGCTGCCCCGGCCCGAGGGCTACGTGGGCTTTCCGCTGCGCTTCGACTCCCTGGAGTTCTGGGCCAACGGCGCGGACCGGTTGCACGAACGCCTGGTCTACGAGCGCTCCGGCGCCGGCTGGCGCGCCCGTCGGCTCCAGCCGTGAGCCGACCTGACATAGTTCCCCGTCGCTTGTGGCGGCCCCCCTGCGGGGCGCGCAGACTCACCTGTGCGACTTCCGGAAAACCGAATCCTCGCGGAAATGGAGAAGCCTCCGCATTCGGGCCCGTGCGGCTACCCAGATGGGCCGGGGAATTTCGCCGAAGACCAAGGAGATGCAGTGGTTGAGGACCCCGAAACGGTGGCGGCCGGCTATGTCAAGGCGTGGCGTTCGACGTGACGACTTGGTTCGACCTGCACACCACGCTCGCTGCGCCCACCCCGGTGGCCAACTGGATGCACGTCGAGAGCGGCCGGATCAAGGACGACCCCTGAGGACCTGGCCCGGATCTGGGTCGAACTGGCGAATTCCGGGGATGCCGAAGGGCTCGCGGATCTGTATGAGCCCGACGCCGTCATGGCTTTTCCGATCGGCAACACCATCGTGGGCCGAACAGCGATACGCGAGGCATTCGAGCAGATGCTGACGATGCAGTCGCACTACGAGTTGGAGGAGTCGCTGCCGACCTTGCACCACGGCGACCTCGCCCCCACGTCGACGATCCCCGCCGACCACAGCGCCGGCCGATACCAGGTGGCGCGACGTCAGCCCGACGGCACCTGGCTGCGCATCCTCCACTCCTCCGGCTACTTCGCCCGACCGGAAGGGCCCACCGCCGCATGAACGAGACCACCCTGACCGCCGAGGCATACGCCACCGGTCTGCTCAACAAGGACCGCCCACCGAGGTGAGCTGACTGCGGCTGCTGGAGCAGAGCCGGCGCCGGTTCCGTCGCGTACTGGCTCGCCGACCGGGTGCCGTACGGCGGTGTGGCGGCAGGCGCAGCGGGCCTGGCTGACCGCTCTCGCAGCACAGGGCATCGACCTGGCGTGGGCCCGCCGTACTCCGGCACGGTTCGCGCCCTGGTGGCCGACGTTCCGGCCCCGCCATATCGACCTTCCTCTACTCCAGTTGGGGCCGCCGCCCTACGGCCGACCGAGCCGTGGAGCCGGGCCCTCGAGACATCGAATGATGTGAAAGGAAAACCGTGACACAGGCACAGAACACGACACACGGTCGTGCCCCCGCGTCCAGCACGGTCATCGCGTGGTTGGCGTTCGCGACCATGTTCGTCATCGGGACCGACACGTTCCTGGTCGCCCCGATGCTGCCCACGCTGGCGGACGAGTTCGACGTCTCCACTAGTACCTCCGGATGGATGGTCAGCGCCTACGCCCTGGGGTTCGCGCTGTTCGCCCTGGTGGCCGGCCCGCTGTCGGACGGACGCGACCGGCGGGGCGTGCTCCTGCTGGGCTTCGCCGGGTTCGCGGTGGCCACCGCGCTGTGCGGCGTGGCGCAGGGCCTGTGGACGATGATTCTCTTCCGCTTCCTGGCCGGCATGTTCGCGGCGCTGTGCACCCCGCAGATCTGGGCGTCCATCCCGGTCCTGGTGGCCCGCGAGGCGATCATGAAAACGATGGGCATCGCCGGGGCGGGCATGTCCATCTCGCAGGTCGTCGGTGTCCCGGTCGGCGGCTGGCTGGCGGCCTCCTCCTGGCACGTGCCGTTCTTCGTGGTCGCCGCATTGTCGGGTGTCGCCTGGCTGCTGCTGTGGAAGGTGTTCCCATCCGTTCCATCGGCCCGGGCACAGGGCGCGGCCACCGGCATCGTCGGAACGTACACCGAGCTGTTCAGGTCGAAGACCTTCACGTGGTACTTGCTTGCCTACCTCGTTTACCAGACCGGTGTGTTCGAGACCATCTCGTTCATCGGCTCCTGGCTGCACAAGGACTTCGACTTGGGTGTCAGCGCCGTCGGCGCCGCGATGATGGCGCTGGGCGTCGGCATGGCCATCACGTCCATCTTCGGTAGCCGCCTGATCCGGAAGATCGGCGAACACCGCACGCTCGCCGTGGTGTTCACGGGACTGATCGTCTTCTACAGCGCGGTGCCGTTCGCCCCCAACCTGGGTCTGGCGATCGCCGGTCTCGCGGCCGGGTCTGCCGTCCTCGGCCTCGGCTACCCGATCTTCATGGCGATGCTGCTGGCCCAGACGACGGCCGCCCGCGGCACGGTGTCGTCGCTGTCGACGACCGCGCTGTACGCGGGTACGACGATCGGCGGTCTGGTCGGCGGTGTGCTGCTCACCGAGTTCGACGGCTTCAAGGGCGTTGCCGGGTTCACCGTGCTGGCGCTGGCCGTCTCAGCGGTGATCTTCGGGGCGGCAGGTGCCTTCCGGGCGCCGAAGCCGGCCGGGGTCACGGAGGGTGCGCCGACCGAGGCCGAGCCCACGGCGGCGTGACCTGACCACCGTACGAACGGGTGGGGTGTCGTACCACCGGGCGGGCCCAGGGTTGTGGACCCGCCCGGTGGCACGGCACCACTGCTCGTCCGTATCTCGCTGCGCACACCGGTCACCCCACGGGCGGGGGAGAGCACGGTCGGCGTCCACAAGCGCTTCTGCCCGGGTTACGGCCAGGTGCTCAACGCCCAGTACCTCGTGGGTCTGTGGGCCGCCTCCACACCCATGTGCTATCCGCTCGCCTGGCGGTTGCTGCTGCCGCCCGAATGGTTCCAGGATGAGGCGCGCCGAGCCCGTGCGGACGTGCGCGGTGTCGACATCCCCGCCCGCCTCGGCATCCGCGACTTCACCGGTCGTTCCTACGGCGGCTGGAACCGCCACGCCACGCTCACGTCGTGGCGCACGCGATCGCGCTGTTGAGGTCGGAAGCGGACGGCGAACGCCCCGGACCATGATCGGTCCCGGGTGAATCCAAGCGTCGCTGCCGGTCCACCCTTCAGCCGTCGACGACACGTACCATGCGGCAATGGGCCATGCGACCGGGCTCAGAAACGGTCCGGGGCACGCTCCGGGAGCGGGGACCCGGGGAGCGCGTCCCGCTTCTGGTTCTTTCGTGCCTCCGCGTTCGAGCCGGCCGTCGCCTCGCAGGTCACGTCCTTCGCCGGGAGGTTGCCGGTGAGCAGGTAGTCGGTGACCGTGCCGTCCGTGCACGCGTTGCCGTTCGGGTAGACGCCATGGCCCTCGCCGCCGAGGACGGTGACCATTTTCGAGCCCTTCAGGTCGGCGTGCAGGGCCTGACCGCTGGGCAGGGGGGTCTGCGGGTCCCACTCGTTCTGAACGACCAGGGAGCCGGCCGTGTTGTTCACCTTGGTTGCCGGTTCCACGGATTTTTCCCAGAACGCACAGGGCTTGATGCTGGACGCGAAGTCACCATAGAGCGGGTAACGGCCCTTGTCCTCGATGGCGTCCTGCCGGTAGCTCTCGGGATCGCGGGACCACGCGGCCGAGTTGTCGCCGCACACCACGGCCCAGAAGCTCGCCGTCATGTTGTCGGACGGCGCCTCGGCGGCATCGGCGGCGGCGCGGGCCGTTCCGGTCCTCGTCCTCTCGGATCCGGCGAACGGGGCGAGCTTCTTCGTGGAGGCGGGCTCGCCGGCCGCGGCCTTCTTCAGCTCCACGACCGCCTCGGTGGCGTACTCCGGGGTGAAGACCGCCTGGCGCATACCGCTCCGGATGTCATCACCGGTGGTCGGCTGCCCCTCTACCTCGATGGGCTTCTCGTCGGCCTGCGCGACCAGGTCCCAGAGGGTCCGGTCGACCTCCTTCGCGGTGTCGCCGAGGCCGTACTTCTCCGAACGTTCGGCGGCCCACTCGGTCCACCGGTCGAACGCGGGCTCGGCGCCCTCCGCCCACCACTGGATCATCCCTCGCCAGGCGCGCGCCGGATCGACCGCGCTGTCCAGTACGAACCGGTCGGCCCGGCCCGGGAAGAGCTGGGTGTAGACGGCGCCCAGGTAGGTGCCGTACGAGTAACCCACGTACGAGATCTTCTTCTCACCGAGGATCGCCCGGAGCAGATCCATGTCACGCGCGGTGTTGCGCGTGGTGATGTGCGGGAGTGTGTCGCCCGCTTTCTCCTCGCACTTGTTCGCGACGCCGCGTGCCCAGGCGACGTCCTTGTCGAACGTCTCCTCCTTGTACGGCCGCAGCGGGTTCTCCTCCTCCGGCTCCAGGTCGCAGGAAACCGGGCTGCTCTTTCCCACACCGCGCGGGTCGAAGCCGATGAGGTCGTATTTCTGCTGTGCGGACTCGGGAAGCCTGTCCTGCATCCCGAGCGGCATGTAGAGCCCCTGCCCCCCGGGGCCGCCGGGGTTGGAGAACAGGACCCCGTGCCGCTTGTCGGGCGCGGTGCTCTTGATCCGGGATATGGCCAAGTCGATCCGCTTGCCCCCGGGAACCCGGTAGTCCAGCGGGACCTTGATCGTGGCGCACTCGAACTCCGCCGGAGAGTCGGCTTCGCACCGCTTCCACTGCGGCTTCTGCTTCGCATAACGGTCCAGCGCGCCCTTGGCGGCGGACGAGGGGGCGGTCGACGGGGTGGCGGCCGGAGCGGCGGTGGCCGTCGAGGTGGCGAGCGCGGGAGCCAGCGTTGCCGTGACACTGACAGCCAACAGGGGCCCGAGACATCGTCTACGCACGTAATCGTTCCTTCCGGTCGCGTGATCGGACAGGAACGATCATTCTGGTGACGTGCGTCGGGAACATCAGCCGAGTGGCCCCAACTCCCCTCCGTCTTGGGAGTGATGTGACTGCGGCACATGATCCCCTGGTCGTAGGGGACGGTGCCCTGACGGGGCCCCGCGCCGACGGAGAGATCGCCGACACCGGCCCGGCCGTTCCACACCCGGTGGCGGTTCCGCACTTGGGTGATGACGCCGGGGGGGCTTCTCAGGCTCGAAGCGAGGGGAAGGTTGTCGCTCGACGACAGCTTGAGAAGTGGCTGCCCGGGGTGGTGTGCGGTACGGGCTACCGGCCCGAGCACATCACCGTGCGGCACCTGCTCAACCACACGAGCTGTCGGAGTTGCTCGACGCGGTCCCGGTCGACGGGGGCAAGGGGCACGGGGGCACGTCCTGACCATGAACCGGAATGGCGACTGGGGGAGCAGAAGCTGGAGGACGCGGTGGTCGAGGCCGAGTTCTGCCAGGGCTGACGTGCAGCCGTCGTATATCCGCTGGTCAGGGCCTACGGCACGCTCTGTGCGGACGCGCGGGCGGCCGGGCTCGGGGCCGCGGTCAGCTGGGGGTGTGGGACCGGGGGTGGCTGTCGGGGGCCGTCTTGCGTTCGGCCTCGTCCTGGACGAGCCAGGAGAGCAGTGATGCCACGGTCAGCCCGGCTTCGGCCGGGTGGCGCAGTACTTTGCTCGGGTCGATCTGGTACGTGTTGGTGCGTCCTTCCCGGATGTGGGAGAGATAGCCGTCCCGCTCCAGGTCAGAAATGATCTTCTGGACGGCGCGTTCGGTGAGTCGGCAGTGCGCGGCGATATCGCGGATGCGGGCGTTGTGGTTGTCCGCGATGGCTGCCAGCACCCGTGCATGGTTGGTCAGGAACGTCCATCCGGTGTGTGACTCGGGCACTTCATCCATGGTCCAACTCTAGAGACTGGTCATACGTGCATTCAAAAGCACGTAACGCATTTCATGTATTGGTTGACGTATGTGGGGCAGGTAGGTGAATCTGAAGGCCGAGGCTGGCGACCAGACAAGGGGAGGCCACCGCCATGCCGGAACCTGCACAGCCCCTCATCGTGGAGGGCGCCGGGCACGCGGAGGGGGACGGCGAGTCGGCGGTGCTCATGCCCTGCTCGGTGGCCGTCGACGTCGTGCCGGACGGCCACCGGATGCGCGTGAGTGTGCGGGGGGAACTCGACTTCGGCGGCCAGCTGCTCCGGCGCGACCTGGACGAGGCCCTTCGCCGGTCGGGCGGCGGCATCGACCTGGACCTGACCGCGTTGCAATTCTGCGACTGCTCCGGCCTCAACATCCTGCTCGGCCTGCGCCAGTGCGCCCTTGACCAGGGCAAGACCGTCGCCATCCGCGGAAGTAGCCCGGCCGTCGAGCGGCTGCTCGAGGTGACCGGTACCCGGGATCTGTTCGCTCACCCGGGCCCCGACGACGAAGCCGCCGAAGCCACCGCATCCGATGCTCGCCACGACGCGGGGCCGGGGCGGGAAACCGAGCAGGGCTTACGCACCGAAGTGACCCAATTACGCCGGGCCATGCGGACCCGGCCGACCATCGACCTGGCCCGCGGCATGTTGATGGCCTCCTTCGGTCTGAGCCCCGAAGCGGCCTGGAGAGTGCTGGTCACCATCTCCCAGAACACCAACACCAAGGTGCACCGCCTGGCCCGGGACCTGGTCGGCACGATCCACGGAGGCAGGCTGCCCGAAGCGGTCCAGAAGCAACTGGAGGCCGCGGTCGCCGAAGCGAACCCCGCGCCCACTCCGCCGGCGCGGTCAGGGGAGCAGTTCGGAGGCGGGTAGGTCGCCGCGGAAGGCCGTACGGTCCTCTCCCCGGCCACCGTGACCTACGCGTCAGAGCGCGCTGCGCAGTGCCTGGACCGTACCGGCCAACTCCGGGGTGCCGCCTGCGGTGTTCAGCGCCGCGCTGAGGACCTCGGAGTAGGTGCCGCGCGCGTCGGCGTAGCGCTGCCTGCCGTCGTCGGTGATGACGGCGTAGACACCGCGCTTGTCGTCGGGACACAGGTCCCGGACGGCGAAGCCGGCCGAGAAGAGCCGGCCCACCAGCCGGGTCACCGAGCTCTGTCCGAGGCCGATCTTGTCGGCGAGTTCCTGCATGCGCAGCTCGCCGTCCTTGGCCTGGACGAGACACTCCAGGGCGCGGAACTCGGAGAGCCCTATTCCGTGTTTGCGCTGGAGGACCTGGGTGAGCTGGTGTTCCACCTGTGCGTGCAAGGTGAGGATCCTGCCCCACATGGCCTGGTCGGACGAGGCGGTCGACGCGGGGGAAATCGTGGTCATGGGGCGGCTCCCTCTCGGGCGGTCTCAGGCGGTGCGTTGACAACAAGATACATGTGCATGCAAGCTTACTCCGCTTCAGTCCGCTCATCGGGACTTCCTGCCATCTGAAAGCATGCACGTACAAGCAAATATATGGGCGGTGTCATCCCGCTCCGCCTGACCGCAGTCTGAGACAAGGACTACGCATGCACTGGCTCCACCTCGCCATAGCCGTCATCTTCGAGATCACCGTCGCCATCGCAGCAGGCAAGGCCGAGGGCTTCACCAACCGCCGGTGGACCATCGCAACTCTGCTCAGCGGTGCCATCGCGACGTACTTCCTCAGCAAGGCGCTGCTCACCTTCGACGTCGGCGTCGGCTACGCCCTCTGGACGTCCGTTGCCGGAATCGGCATCACCGTTCTCGGTGCGCTGCTCTTCGGTCAGCGCCTGAACTGGCGCAAGGCGCTCGGGATCGCCGTCGTCATCGCCGGGGTCGTCGGCCTCCAGCTCAGCGGTGTCGCCTGAGGCTCCCGCGCCACCATCCGATTCATCCCGCGAAAGGACTCACGGACATGTCCAACACCCACCCCAACTCAGCACAATCCTGGCTCATGCTCCTCCTCGCCGGAGGGTTCGAGGTCGGCTACGCGCTCTCCGTCGGCGGAAGCCATGGCTTCACCCGCCTGACGTGGTCGCTGGTCGCTGTCGTGTTCTTCCTTCTGACGCTCTACGCGCTGAGCGTCGCACTGCGCACCATCGACGTCGGAATCGGCTATGCCGTCTGGGCGGGGATCGGCGCGGTCGGCGCGGCGCTCCTCGGTCCCGTCTTCTTCGACGAGACGCTCACCCCGGCCCGAGCCGTGTGTTTGGGCGTCATCGTCGCCGGACTGGTCTGGCTCAAGCTCGCCGACAGGCCGCAGAACCCCCAGGAGCCCGTGGACGGTCCGCAGGGCGTCCAGGGGGCCGTTGCCAGGTCGTAGGAAGCCCGACGGGCAGGACGGCAGGACCTGACGTCACTCCTCGCCGACGTGGGTGATCCGGCTGTCGCCGAGGCGGTGTTGCACGTCGTGGAGGAGGCGGTGCAGCAGCGATGTGAGGTGGGCCTGCTCGTCGGGGGTCAGGCCGTCGATCAACTCGGACTCGCGGCCGAGCACCTGGTCCACGGTCGACTCGACCAGCTCGTGGCCCGCCGGGGTCAGGGTGACCTCGACCGTACGGAGGCGGCCTGGGACAGGTTGGCGGGTGACCAGGCCCTCGCGTTCGGCGCGGGCGGTGCGTTGTGAGATGGCGCCCGCCGTGACCAGGGAGCGACGGCTGAGCTCGCGGGTGCTGAGCGTGTACGGGGGACCGTCGCGGCGCAGGACGCTGAGCAGGTCGAGGGTGGCGGCGTCCACTCCGGCCTGGGCGAGGACCCGGCGCCGGTCGTCGCCGAAGAGCTTGGCCAGCTGCCAGATCGGCGTGACGATCCGGATCGAGGAGACCGGGGTTCCGGGGCGCTCCCGCTCCCAGGCGGCGGCGATGTCCCGCGCATGGTCGTGCTCGGTGTCGTCCACCGGCCGCTCGTTGTTGCCTCCCGCCCTGGGTTCGTTTGGCATGGCACCTCTCCTCAGATACGTTTAGGTCTAAATTTAGATCTGAACACGCGATCGGAGGCCAGCTTATGTCACGCAACATTCTGATCACCGGCGGCGGTACGGGTATCGGCCGTGCGGTCGCCCGGCACTTCGCCGAGCGCGGCGAGCACGTGATCGTCACCGGTCGCCGCCCCGGCCCGCTCAAGGAGTTGGCGGACGAGGCGGGCGTCCACGCCCTGGTCTGCGATCACACGGAGCCCGAAGCCCTCGTCGGGCTGCCGGCCGAGCTGCCCGACCGGCTCGACGTGCTGGTCAACAACGCGGGCGGCAACACCGACTTCGACGCCGACGGAAAGTCGGACCTCGCCTCCTACGCCCGTGACTTCCGCGCCAACCTCGACGCGAACCTCGTCAGCGCCGCGCTGACGACACAGTGCGTGGACGGCCGGCTCGCTTCCGGCGGCGCGGTCGTGCACATCGGGTCGATCGCTGCCGACCAGGGGGCCGGTGCCTACGGCGCGTCCAAGGCCGGACTCGCGGCATGGAACGTCGACTTGGCCGGTCGGCTCGGCCCGCGCGGAATCACCGCCAACGTGGTTTCCCCCGGCTACATCGCCGACACCGAGTTCTTCCGCGACCAGCTCACGGACGAACGCCGCGAGTGGCTGATCGCCTCCACCGCCACGGGCCGCCCGGGCTCGCCCACGGACATCGCGGAAGCGGTCGCCTTCCTCGCCTCCCCGGCGGCCCGCCACATCACGGGCCAGGTGCTGAACGTGAACGGGGGCGCTCACAAGACACGTTGACCAGACCCTGGCCGTGGCGTGTCCGGTCGACGGCTCACACCCCGGTGGAGCCGTCGAGGCACTCGCGCAGGAGATCGGCGTGGCCGATGTGCCGTGCGTACTCGGCGATCAGGTCCACCAGGATCCTGCGCAGGGAGATCGGCTCGCCGGTGCTCTTGCGGATCCCCGTTTCCTCCAGCGACGCGGCGGCAGCCGTGATCTGTCGGGAGCGCTCGCACTCCGCCCGCCAGACGGCGAAGGCTTCGCCGACGTCACCGTCCAGGGTGTCGAAGTCCTGGTCGGGGTCGTCGTCGGAGTAGTAGAGCATCGGAACGTCCTCGCCCGCGAACTGGATGCGGAACCACCAGCGTTCGACGCCCGCCAGATGCCGGACGATGCCGTGCAGGGACATGCTGGACGGCGGCACCGCCCGTTCGGACAGCCGCTCCGGAGGCAGACCGGCGCACTTGAGCTCGAAGGTTGCCCGGTGCCAGTCCAGGACGGCGCTCAGGGTCTCCCTTTCGCCGCCGACGCTGGGCGGGGTCGGGCGGGCGTCGCTGTCCCATCGAGGTGCGTAGTGCTTGGGGGCGGGTGGTGTGTCGGTCATCGTCTGCCTTCCTGGTCGGGGACGGACGGATCGAGCCTGACAGGCACCACTGACATCGGGCCTGACGCCTGCGCGTTGTCGGCTCCGGCCAGGTCCGGGGCGGGCGGGGGTTGCGGGATCCGCCGCCTCACGGCCCCACTTCGCCCGTGCCTCGCCGGACGAAGGCGCTGGGGACGGTGACGGTGCGCGGCGGGCGGTCGGGGGTGGCGATCCGGTCGATGGCCAGGCGTGCCGCCTGTCGGCCGACTTCCTGCGGGTCGCGGACGACGGCCGAGACGCCGAGCCCCTTGGAGACGTCGGTTTCGTCGAGTCCGATGAAGGCGAACGCGTGCTGTCCGGCGAGCCGTTCGATGAGGACACCCGTGCTGATGCCGAGGTTGAGCGCGAGGACGGCCGTGGGGGGTGACGGCAGGTCCAGCAGGCGTACGACCGCTTCGCGGGCCTGCTGAGGGGTCGTGAGGTCGCCGACCACCAGCGGCGGTTCCTCCCGGACGCCCGATTCGGCGAGGGCGCTTCGGTAGCCGCCGAGCCGCTGCGTGGCGCGGAAGGAGTCCAGGCGGCCGGTGAGTGCGGCGATGCGGTGGTGGCCGAGGCCGATGAGGTGCTGGGTGGCCTGCTGGACGGCGTGGTCGTCGTCGGTCATGACGACGTCGGCGGCCAGGTCGGCGGCGGGGCGGCCCACCAGGACGACGGGGGTGCCGTGGGTGTGCTCGGGGGAGAGGAAGTCGCGGTGGTCGCCGTCGGGCATCATCAGCAGGGCGCTGACGCGGCGGTCGATCATGGCGCGGGCGAGTTCGGGTTCCCGTGCGGGGGTGTCGTCGGTGGAACCGATGATCAATTGGAGTCCCGCGTGGCGGAGTTCCCGTTCGGCCCCGGAGGCGACTCCGGCCTGGAAGAGGTTGGTGAAGCCGGCGGTGACCAGTCCGACGGCCGCCTCGCGGCGGCCGTACCGCAGATCGCGGGCGATGGGGTTGGGCGAATAGCCCAGGAGCTGGACCTGTTCCATGACGCGTCGGCGGGTCTCGGGCTCGACGCGGGGAGAGTTCTGGAGGGTCCGGGTGACGGTCGCGGTGCTCACACCGGCCGCCTTCGCCACGTCACGGAGGGTGACGCGCTGCTCTGCCCTGCCCGGCATCGTGTGCCCCTCCCGATGTGGTGACTGGGTGTCGCTGAGCGGTTTCATCGCCATGTAACCGTTGACATGCCCCGGGGCGAGCCTAACACTGAGGGCCCGTGTTGACGTTTACATGGCCATGTTGACGTTTACATGACGCACATCGAACGATCATGCGGAGAGTTGCCATGAAGCCCCTGCTCACCGATGGCCGACTGGGCGCGAGCCCGGCCGCGGCCCTCGTCGACCACGTCAACGCCGTCGAACTGGACGACGAAGTGGCCGCCGCGGAGCACTTCGCCAAGATCGACTTGGCGCACGCCCTGATGCTCACCCAGCAGCGCGTCTTCGCCCCCGAGCAGGGGCGGCCGCTGGTGGCGGCGCTGCTGCGCCTGCTCGACGGGGACGCCGAGAAGGTGCTCGCCGGGGACGCGGCGGTCGGCACGATCACGCTGCAACTGGAACGGCATCTGGAGGAGGAGTGCGGCCCGGCGGGTCTTGACATCCAGCGCGCCCGCAGCCGTATCGACCAGAAGGCCACCGGCGTCCGCATGGCCGACCGGGCCGCGCTGCTGCACGTCATGCGCGAGCTGCTGCGGCTCGGGGAAGTCCTGCTGGACGCGGGCGCCGCGTACGACGCGGTCATCGCCCCCGGCTATACGCATCTCCAGCACGCCCAGCCCACCACCCTGGGGCACTACTTCAACGCCCACTACTGGACGGTGTCCCGGAACCTCGCGCGGATGGCGCAGCTGTACGAGCGGCTGAACGAGTGCCCGCTGGGCGGCGCCGCCCACAGCGGTACGGACTGGCCCATCGACCGCGAGGCCACCGCCGCCTACCTCGGATTCGCCCGCCCGGTCCGCAACGCGCGGGACGCGGGGCTGTCCGCCCTGGACGCCGGGGCCGAACTCGCCGCCGTGCTGGGCCTGACCCTGTCCGGGGTCAGCCGGTGCGCGTCCGACCTGTTCTACTGGTCGTCCTCCGAAGTCGCCCTGGTACGGCTGCATCCCTCCCTGTGCGGCACGTCGAGCATGATGCCGCAGAAGCGCAACCCGATCGTGCTGGAGCGGATCCGGGGCCTCGCCGGGGACGCGGCGGGCTGGACGGCCAGCCAGCTGGGAGTGCTCCACTTCGCGACGTCCACCGACGCCGACCAGGGCTACGTACACAACCGCATGCCCGGGTACTGCCATGAGACGGCGGGCGCCATCCATCTGCTGGCCCAGTCGGTCGCCACGCTGGAGGTCGACGCCGAGCGGCTGCGCCGGTCCGCGGAACGGCACTGGTCGACGGCCAGCGCCCTGGCGGACGATCTCGTACGCGTCCACGGCATGAGTTTCCGCGACGCCCATGAGACGGTGGCCCGTTTCGTCACCGCGCACGAGGCGGCCGGAGCGACCGAGGGAACGATCCGCCCCGACCTCGCCGACGGCCCCCTGCGCGACTACACCCCGGACCAGCTGCGTCACCTCCTCGACGTGCAGTCGTTCGTCGACGGCCGCCACAGCGCCGGTGGCACCAGCCCGGCACGGCGCGCGGAGCTGGCGACCGAGGCGGCCGGTGACATCAAGGCACACCAGGACACCGTCGTCGCGTTCACCGCCGCGGCGGCAGCGGCCGAGGACCGGCTCGTACGTGACGCCGTGGCCCTCCTGGACGCGCAGCCGCCCCACGAGGACTGACCCTCCCGCCCTTCGGCGCAGGGGACGCGCCCACCGAAGCTCACGCCCGAGAACCCCAAGGAGTCACCCGTGTCCGCACCCGCACCGAACGCCGCCCCCGCCGCGGCCGCCGACACCGAAAGCAGTCCGGAACGATCCGCCCGGCTGACCGGCCAGCGTGTCGGCGGCGTCTTCACCGTCCTCTACATCCTCGCCATCATCGGCGTCTGGATCGCCCTGCTCACCCCGGCCTCGGTCACGCTGTCCCTGCGCATCGCCGACCTCGACCCCGAGGGCAAGACGTCGTCGCTGGCCCTGGTGGCGGGCGTCGGAGCGATATTCGCGATGGTCGCCAACCCGGTCTTCGGGCACTTCAGCGACCGCTGTACGTCCCGGTGGGGACGACGGCGACCGTTCGTCGTCATCGGCACCCTCGTGGGCGGCGCGTCCCTGTTCGTCATCGGTACGGCGCCCAGCATCCCCGTCGTCCTCGTCGGCTGGTGCCTGACCCAGATCGCGATGAACGCCGCCATGGCCGCCCTCATCGCCATCCTCCCCGACCGGGTGCCGGAGGAACGCCGCGGCACCGTCTCCGGGCTGATGGGAATGACCAATCAGGTCGCCACCGTCAGCGGCACGTTCCTGATCGCCACCACCGGCACCCAGGGCCTGGGGATGTTCATCGTCCCCGCGGCCATCGGCCTGGTCCTCGTCGTGGTCTTCGCCCTCTATCTGAAGGAAGTCCCCCGGGGGAAGGCCGAGGTGCCGCCCCGGACGTGGCTCGACATCCCCCGCAGCCTGTGGATCAACCCTCTCCGCCACCGCGACTTCGCCTGGGCGTTCGTCAGCCGTTTCCTGGTGTGGACCGGCAAGGCCCTGCTGCTCACGTACAAGACGTACTTCCTGATGGACCACCTCGGGTACAGCTCCGACCGGGCCGCCTCGATCCTGAGCTGGGCCATGCTCGTCCTCGCCATCGGGGTCGTCCTCGGCAGCAACGTCAGCGGCTGGCTGTCCGACCGGCTCCAGCGCCGCAAGGTCTTCATCGCGGTGGCATCCGTGCTGTTCGGCATCGGCATGGGCGTCATCGCGGTTTCCTCCACGCTGACCGGCTTCATCGCGGGCATCGCCGTCGCGGGCCTCGGACAGGGCGTCTACGTGGGCGTCGACTACGCGCTGGTCGTCTCCGTCCTGCCCGACAGCGAGACCGAAGCCGCCAAGGGCATGGGCCTGTTCAATATCGCCAACGCCCTCCCGCAGAGCGTCGCGCCCGCCATCGCGCCCCTGTTCCTCGCCATCGGAGGCGGCTCGAACTACGCGGTCCTCTACATCAGCGCCGCCGGATTCGCCCTCCTGGGCGCCATCGCCGTCATGTTCATCAAGGGGGCCAGATGACGTGAGGAAAAGCGGTTGCACGCGCCGCCCTCCGCTCGGCAGGGTGCGGTGGTGACCGGATCAGAGAACGAACTCCCCGCCCCGGCCATCAGGGAGATCCCGGTGGCGGACCAGGACGCCGGACCCTACGGCATCACGGCCGGTCCCGACGGTGCCCTGTGGCTCACCTTCGTGCACAGTGGCCGCATCGCGCGGCTCACCCTCGACGGTCAACTCCAGGAATACGCCCTGGACTCGCCGACGTGCCGACCTACGGTCATCGCCCCCGGGCCCGATGGCGCCCTGTGGTTCACCCGGTACCAGGACCACCGGATCGGCCGCGTCACCGTCGACGGTGAAACGGAATCCTTCTCCGTGCCAACGTCCGACAGCGGCCCCTACGGCATCACCGCCGGTCCGGACGGTGCGGTGTGGTTCACGGAAATGAACACCGACCGGATCGGCCGCATCACCGGCAGCGGAGAGATCACCGAGTTCCCCCTGCCCGTCGAGGGCGGCTTTCCCTCGGCGATCACCGCGGGGCCCGATGGCGCCCTGTGGTTCACCCTCAACCAGGCGAACGCCATCGGCCGCATCACCACCGACGGCGACACCGCCGTATACCCACTGCCCACACCGAGCGCCGGACCCGTGGGCATCACCAGCGACGGGACCGCCGTGTGGTGCGTCGAGATCGCGGCGGGCCAGATCGGCAGGATCGCGATGGACGGCGCCATCGAGGAGTTTCCGCTCCCCGACCGCGCCGCCAAACCCCACGCCATCGTCGCGGTGTCCACCGGGGAGTGCTGGTTCACCGAGTGGGGAGCCAACCGCGTGGGGCGCGTCACCGCGAGCGGTGAGATCGCCGCGTACGACCTGCCGTCACCGTCATCCGAACCGCACGGCATCACCCTGGGCCCCGACGGCGCCCTCTGGACGGCCCTCGAGACGGGAAGCGTGGCGCGGGTGGCGCCGTAAGCCCTCGCAGGATCAGGAGGTAGCCAGTGCGCGGTGGATACGGTCCATGGCGGTGGCGGCGTCCACGGTGGCGGCTATCCGGACCGGTGGCCGCTGGTCGGGGATGCCGCCTCGGCTGATGGTGAACTTCCGCTCGTCGAGCAGCGTGGCACCCCGCGTGTGCCCCGCCAGCTCGACCATGACCTGGCGCTCCTCGTAGGTGGCCAAGGACTCGTCGACCATGATGGCGGCGGCGAGCGGATCGTGCAGGACGCAGCCGACGGTGCCGCGGGCGCTGCTGTAGAGGGCGACGTAGGCGTCGAGTACGGATGTGGCGAAGCGAGCCGCCGGGGTGTCCGCGTCCGCGATCCGCTTCAGCCAGAATTCGTCGGCCCATGCGTGTTCGGTCATGTCCAGCGGGACCATGGTCAGGTCGAACCCCGCGCGCAGCACCTCTTCCGCCGCCTCCGGATCATGAGCGGAGTTCGCCTCGGCCCAGGCGGTGACATTGCCCGGGACGTGGAAGGCGCCGCCCATGAGGACCACGCGGCGCAGGAGGCGGGGGAGGTTCGGCTCCATGCGAAGGGCGAGGGCGATGTTGGTCAGCGGGGCCAGTGCGAGCAACGTCAGTTCGCCCGGCCGCTGTCTGGCCAGGCGTACGAGCTGTTCCGCCGCCGGCTCCGGGCTGGTCCGGCGCGGTGACGTGGGGCCGGCGCCGCCGCCGAGGCCGTCCTCGCCGTGGACGAACTCGGATGTCTCCAAAGGCTGTTGAAGAGGAGTCGGATGTCCGGCGGCGACCGGTATGTGGTCCAGGCCGACGACGTCGAGCACACGTAACGCGTTGGCCGCCGCGGTGGCCGTGGGCACGTTGCCGTGCGCGGCCCCGATGGCGACGATCTCGACGTCCGGCTGGGCAGCCAGGTACAAGATCGCCCAGGCGTCATCCACCCCGGGATCCGTATCGAGGACAACGGACAGACGCGGGGGAGCGGCGGGTGGCATGCGGTCTCCTCTTGAGGCCCTATGTTTTTGTGGCCCAGTTGATGACTGGACTTCGCTCCCGCCACTGTTTCGTCATTCGTGCAGCATTGAAATGCTTTTCCCGGTCAGTGGCCGTCGCCCCGGCTTCTGGTTCAACGGCACGCCAGAAGCCCGTACAACAGCGGGATCCGCGGCTCCGGCAGCTGCCACCAGCCCGACGCGGTGCGTGTCATATGGGGCCAGCGAGGCCAGGGCAGTTCGGCCGACTCGCGCAGCCGCCGGATGCTCAGTCCCGCTCCGACCAGGGCGTTGATCACCTCGTCCAGCCCGTGCATCCACTCGTAGCTGTCGGTGGCGCCCTCGACGGCCGGGCCGTCCGTGTAGGTGTGCGTGGCGTCGCGGTGCACGGGGCCGCTGCCGCCCAAGTAGTCGTGCCGGAGCAGGAGTTCGGGGCCCTCTCCGGGGACGGGCTTCGGGCCGAGTGCGTTGAGGAGGGGATGGAACTCCGTGAGGTACAAGCGGCCGCCGGGGCGCAGCAGTTCGGCGACGGTGCCCGCCCAGCGGTCCAGGTCGGGGAGGTAGCACAGGGCGCCCTTGCCGGTGTAGACGACGTCGAACCGCCGCCCGCCGAGGGCCTCCACGGCGTCGTACACATCGGCCCGTACGTACGTCACATCGACGCCCGCCCGCGCCGCGATACCGGTCGCCGCCTCCACGGACGCCGCGGAGAAGTCGAGCCCGACGGTCCGCGCCCCACGCTGCGCGAAGGCCATGGTGTCCGTGCCGAGGTGGCACTGGAGGTGCAGTACATCGCGCCCGGCCAGCTCGCCGAGGTCGTCCCACTCCCACGGGGCGAACCAGCGCGAGGGGTCGGGCTCCTCGTCGACCCCGTAGAACCGGCTGGCGAGGTGGACGGGGGTCCGGGCGTCCCAGTTCGCCTGGTTGGCCTGCATCATCCGCTCGTACGCGTCGGTCATGGGGTCACTATGGCAGGCACCAATGGTGAGGAAAGCCGAAAAGGCGACTGCGGCTACGGCCGTGGCGCGCGGGAGGCCAGGTCCAGCAGCTCGTCCACCGTCCACTGGTCGTACGCGTGCTCGCCGTACTTCGCGGCCAGGACGGTCCCGTCGGGGGCGATGAGGAAGTCCGCGGGGAGGCCGAGGCGGCCGTGCGGCTGACGCCGGGACGGGAGCCCCTCGCGTCCGCGCACCAGCATCGCCGTGCTGCGCAGGATCGCGCGCAGCACGTGGAGCCACGCCCGGGGGTCCAGCAGCGCGCGGGGCGCCGACTCCACGCCGAACTCCGCGTACAGGTGCTTGTCGGGATCGGCGATCAGGGCGAACGGGAGCCCGTCCGCGTACTGCCGCAGCTCCCCGGCGGGGGAGTGGAAGACGGCGACCTCGCGCACGCCCGCCGCCTCGATCTCCGGATGCCGGACGGTCACCGAACGCAGATGCAGATTGCAGACGGGGCAGCCCGCGAAGCGGCGGAACTGGAGGTGGGTGAGGCGCCCGTCGGGTGCGGGGACGGTGAGCGCGGGCCCGCTGACGGGGCTCAGCTCGCGGGCGGTGACCCGGTCACCGGGGCGCAGGATTCCGTGTGCCCGGGCCGTACGGGACTCGGACATGTGGTTCCCCCTCCGTAGGTGTATGTCGTACACCTACGAGCGTAAGCGTATGCCGTACGCTGTCAACCCTCATGCCACGACCCCGCTCCCTCACTCCCGAACGGATCGCCGCCGCCGCGCTGACCGTTATCGATCGCGACGGACTTGCCGCGTTGTCGATGCGTACGGTCGCCAAGGAGCTGGGCCTGAGCACGATGGCTCTCTACCGGTACGTGCGCGACCGCGGGGAGCTGGAGCGGCTCGTCGTGGAGCTGGTGCTCGGCGCCGTCGACACCGGGCCGCCGCCCCCGGACGCGTCATGGCGTGCGCGCGTCGAGGTCATGGTGCGGCGGCTGCGCGACACCGTGGGTGCCCATCCGTCGGTCGTCCCGCTGACGCTCACCCACCGGCACCGCTCGCCCAGCGTGCTGCGCTGGTCTGAGACGGTGCTCGCCATCCTCACGGAGGCGGGCTTCGCGGGCGGGCAACGGGTCATCGCGCTGCGCGGCCTGCTCGCCTACGTCATCGGGGCGATCCAGCTGGAGCACCTCGGGTCCCTGTCCGGCGAGGGCACGGTCGCCGTCTCCGCCCTGCCGCCGGACGAGTTCCCGTACATGAGCGAAACCGCGCGGCACGCGCGGAACGTCGGCGCCGAGGAGGAGTTCATCGGCGGACTGACCGTGCTGCTGCGCGGTCTGCGTCCGTCGGCCGGGCCCGGGCCTACCCGAGGGTGAGGTAGCGGGTGAGCATCGCGACGATTTCGTTCTCGAGCCGGGTGGCGTCGATGGGGTCGGGTTCGGCGATGAGCTGGTGGATGACCAGCTCCACCGTGGAGACGAGGAGCCGGGCGGCGACGTACGTGTCCTCGACCCGGACCTCCGGGCGCGTCTCGATCAACTCCTGGGCGTAGTCGATCAGTTCCTGCTGGAATCGAACGACCTTCGCCAGCAGTTCGGGCGATCGCGGCGCCTGCTCGAACATCACGCGGAGCAGATGCGGATCGTGGTGATGGTTCTCGATCACCGCTCGCACATGGGCGCGGAGGATGCCCTCGAGGGAATCGGGCAGTTCTTCGTCCCAGTGGTGCCTGGTGGCGGCTATCCCGTCATCGAGGTGACGGCCCACCAGCTCGACCAGGATGGCGTCCTTGTTCGGATAGTACTGATACAGCGAGCCGATCGAGATCCGGGCCTGCTCGGCGATGCGGTTGGTGGTCCCGGCGGCGTAGCCGTACTCGGCGAAAACGTGAGCAGCGGCGGTGAGGATGCGCTGCCGGGTGAGCTCGGCCCGGACCTGGCGCGGCTGTTTACGTGGCTGAAGTCCACGCTGGCTCGACGTCATGACCACCTCCTGGACGGTGCCCCGAAAGCGAGTAGCGCGGCACCTGAACAATTGCTCACAATAGTGCCATGACCTGCGGCGAAGCGGTGAAGGACGGCCGTATGCAGGTAGGTGGAAACAGCTGAGCGACGCGCGTCCTGGGCGCCCGCCGCCTCCGCCTGATTCTCCGAAGGAGCCTTCGTGACGCATGCCCCTGCCCGCCCCCGGCGGATGTCACCGGCCGAGGTTCGCGCCCGGCTCGGCGAACCCGAAGCCATGATCGAGGCCAAGATCCGTGACCGTATCGACGACTACTTCCGCCTCTTCATCGCCCATGCGCCCTTCCTGACCCTCGCCACGGCGGACGCGTCGGGGCGCGCCGACTGCTCGCCCCGTGGCGACTACCCGGGGTTCGTGAAGGTCCTGGACGACCACACCCTCGCGATTCCCGACCGCCCCGGCAACAAAATCGCCGATTCGTTCCGCAATCTGGCCGAGAACGATGGCGTCGGACTGCTCTTCCTCATCCCCGGACTGCGGGAGATGCTGCGCGTCAACGGCCGCGGCTATCCCACCGACGACCCCGATGTCCTCGCCCGGATGCGGACCGAGGCCAGAACACCGGAGCTGGCCATCGTGGTCGAGGTCGCGGAGGCGTACTTCCACTGCGGCCGCGCGCTCGTCCGGTCCCGGCTGTGGGACCCCGCGAGCCAGGCCCTCGCCGAGGAGATTCCGTCGATCGGCGAGATCGCCGCGGCCCAGTTCGGCTTGGACATCGACCCGGGGCTCCTCGAACGCACCCTCCAGGACAGCTACCGGAAGCTCTACTGACCACGCCACAAGGTGAATACCGATGCAGCAGATGCAGCACACCACCCTCGACCACATCGAGCAGATCGCCGAGGGCGTAGTCTCCCTCGTCCTGCGCGGCACCACCGGCCCGCTGGCGCCCTGGGAGCCGGGCGCCCATATCGACGTGGCCCTGCCGAACTGGCTGACCCGGCAGTACTCGCTGTGCGGGGACCCGGCGGACCGCGACGCCTACCGGATCGCCGTACGGCACGATCCCCTCAGCCGGGGCGGTTCCGAGTACATCCACCGGTTCCTGCGCCGCGGCCGCACCCTCGACGTATCGCTGCCACGGAACCACTTCCCCCTCGTACCCGCCCCGGAATACCTCTTCCTCGCCGGTGGCATCGGCATCACCCCCATCCTGCCGATGCTGCGGGCGGCGGCCGCATCGGGCGTCCCGGTGTCACTGGTGTACGCAGGCCGGTCGCCCGCCACCATTCCCTTCGCCGACGAACTGCTTTCTCTCCACGGCGATGTGGTGCGGATCGTCGCCACGCGCCACCACGGCAGACCGGACCTCACCGCCCTGCGGTCCGCCCTGCGCCCCGATGCCCTGGTCTACTGCTGCGGCCCCGCGCCGATGCTCGCCGCGGCGGAAGCCACGTTCCCCGCCGAGCGGCTCCACGTGGAGCGGTTCCAGCCGGTGACCAGGACGTACGCCCCCAACACACCGTTCGAGGCGGTGTGCGCCCGGTCCGGGCGGACGGTCCAGGTGCCGCCGGACGAATCGCTGCTGGACGCCCTGACCCACGCCGGATACCCGGTGCCGTCCGGATGCCGCGAAGGCGTGTGCGGCAGCTGCGAGGTCACCCTTCTGGGCGGCGAGCCCGAACACCGCGACGACATCGGCGCCCCCGCGGGCCGCATGTACGCCTGCGTCTCCCGAGCCCAGTCCCCGCAACTCGTAGTGGACCTCTGAACCATGATCCCAAAGGTGCGCACCCCCGAATCGCGGCGGATGATCACGCTGGAGATGCGCAGGACGTGGATGGCGGAACTGCTCCTCATGCCGAAATCCCGCAGACCGTGGGTGCGCAACTACACCATCCGGGCCACCCGTCCGGAACTCGGCGAAGTGGACATCGAGTTCGCCCTCCACGGCGACACCCCGGCCTCCACCTGGGCCCGCCACGCCCGCCCCGGAGACCCGGCGGGCATCTTCGACATGGGCGTGTCCTACCTGCCACCGCCGCACGCCGAACGGCAACTCCTCGCCGGAGACGAGAGCGCCGTCCCCGCGATCCTGGCCATCCTCGAACACGCCCCCGCGTCACTGTCCGCTGACGTCATCCTGGAGGTCCCCACCACCGCGGACATCCGCCCCGACATCACCGCCCCCGAAGGCGCCCGCGTCCACTGGCTGGCCCGCGACGACGCGTCCCCTCTCCCCGGCACCCTCGCCCTGCAAGCCGCCAAGGACTTCCCCCGCCACCGCCGGGCCGGTCCTACACCTGGGTCGCCGGAGAAGCCACCCTGGCCACCGGCCTACGCCGCCACCTGGTACGCGACCACGGCGTCCCGAAGCCGGACATCGCCTTCCAGGGCTACTGGCGCCACGGCCGCTCCAGCCCGGGCTGATGCGGACGCCTGGTGGCGGCGCGGGTGTCGGTAGGACCACCCCCTATCCGGTGTTCAGGCCCACCGACGACGAGCACCGCAATCGGCAGGATTACTTCGTCAGCAGATGAACCGATGAGGAATTCGGGGGCCGCTCATGAACGAGACCATTGCCAGACGCATCACCGGCATAGCAGGCATCGCCACGGCGGCCGCCCTCATCGTCGAAGTGCCCCTGTACTTCATCTACTCGGGTCCGCCGCCGGACTCGAACGTCCTGGCCAGACTGCTGATCGGCATTGTCGCGCTCGCGTTCCTGCTCGTGTTCGTGACGGCCTTTCGTGAACTGGTCAAACGCGTGAGCCCCGCATATGAGTGGGTGGGCTCGATGGCCTTTGCCACGGGACTGGTCTACGTGACGGTCACCCTGGTCTCCAGTGGCCTGGAAGCCGGTGCGGTCATCGCCGTCGACCACCCGATCGACCCGACCATCGCCGTCAGCGGCACGTACATCCTCTACGGGTCGATCTCCCGCCTCATGCTGGCGTTCTTCCTGACCTCGGTGGGCTACGTCATCGCCCGGACGAATCTGCTGCCGCGCTGGACCGGTCGGTCGGCGTACGTCCTGGCCGGAGTCAACCTGGCCTTCGTGCCGTCTCTGTTCTTCGGCAACACCCCCGCGAACTTCTACGCGGCGAACGGCTGGGGCACCACCGCCCTGATGGGTGCGATCTTCAGCTACTGGCTGCTGGCCGTGGGCATCTCCACCTACCGCAGCGCCACGCGCCTGACCGCGACGGAGGAAAAGGGCGGGCGGGGAAGGCCGGGGGTTGGTACGGTCTCGGCATGAAGCGCGCTGGTATGACGACGACGCCGGAGAGAGTCCCGGCGCGCTGATCGATGTCTTGATCCGAAGCCCCGGGGCGAGTGCCCCGGGGCTTCTGCTTGTGGTGGCGCTCGTCTCGGCAGACGAGAGGGGAATGCCATGTACGACCACCGCAAGCTGGGCCGGGAGTTGGGGCTGTTCGGGACCGATCCGCTGATCGGGGCGGGGCTGCCGTATTGGTTGCCGGATGGCGCGGCTGTTCGGGAGGCGTTGGAGGAGTACATCCGGGCGGAGGAGCGGCGGGCGGGGTATCGGCATGTGTATTCGCCGGTGCTCGGGAAGCGGGAGCTGTACGAGGTGTCGGGGCACTGGGCGCACTACCGCGACGACATGTTTCCGCCGATGGATGTGGGCGGTGAGGAGGTCGTGCTGCGGCCGAGTCTGTGTCCGCACCATGCGGTGATCTATCGGTCTCGCGCGCGCAGCTATCGCGAACTTCCGCTGAGGATGGCGGAGTTGGGTGGGATGTACCGGGCCGAGTTGTCGGGGGTGCTCGGTGGGTTGACCCGGGTGCGGGCGATTCAGCTCAATGACGCGCATATCTTCTGTGCCCTTGAGCAGGTCGCGGGGGAGGTGGAGGGCGCGTTGGGGATGATTCGGCGGGCGTACGAGGCGATGGGGATCAGGGCGGTGCGGTATCGGCTTTCGTTGCCCGGGGACAGTGGGAAGTTCGTGGCGGGTTCGGAGGTGTGGGAGCGGTCGGTTGGGGTGTTGGGGGAGGTTCTTCGGCGGGTTGGGGTGCCGTACGAGGTGGGGAAGGGGGAGGCCGCGTTCTATGGGCCCAAGATCGATGTGCAGGTTGCCGATGGGGCGGGGCGGGAGTTCACCTTGTCCACTGTCCAGGTGGATTTCCATCAGCCGGAGCGGTTCGGTTTGCAGTACGTCGGGGCGGATGGTGCGAAGCATCGGCCGGTGATGGTTCATCGCAGCATCATCGGCAGTGTCGAGCGGGCGGTGGCCCAGCTCGTGGAGGTGCATGGGGGTGCGTTTCCGGGGTGGCTCGCGCCCGTGCAGGTGGTGGTTCTGCCGGTTTCGGAGGGCGAGGCGGGACACGCCGAGGCGTTTGTGGAGCGGTGTGTGGAGAGGGGACTGCGGGCGCGGGTCGACGGGCCCGAGCGCGGGTCGCTGGGGGCTCGGGTCCGGGGCGCCCGGCTCGTGCCGTATCAGGTGGTGATCGGCGCGAAGGAAGCGGCCGAGGGGCAGGTGGCGCTGCGGTTGCGGGGTGGGCGGCAGGTGGGGGTCATGGCTGCCGAGAAGGTGGTGGGGCGTATCGGTGGGGTGGTGGGGGCTCGGCGGGTCGAGCTGTGGTGAGCGCTCCTGATGGCGTACTTCCCGGCCGCTACTCCTCGACGCCCGGGAGCAGGTGCCGGGCGGGTGAGCCGGAGCGAAGGGGCAGGCGGTGGATGCCGTCCGGGGTAGCGATCAGGACGTCGGGGACGTCGGATTCCAGGAAGCGGACATAGCCGATGGTGCCGACGGACGTCGTCCTCGTGGCCAGCCAGGTGAGGAGTGTCCGTAGGGCGTCGAACTCGTCCGGGTGCACCTCCTGGCGTACGGTCAGCGCCCAGCCGCGTGGGCCGGGTAGCAGCTCGCCGACCAAGGCTCCGCCGATGCGGTGGGCCGGGCCCCTGGCGGAGAGGAGGGGGTACTCGGCCAGGGGGTCGGACGTCTCCGGTGCCTGGTCTCCGCCCTCGCTCAGGTGTCCGCGGATCAGGGCGAGGTCGGAGGCGGGCAGGGAGCCGGGGAGGTCCAGGGACAGTTGCAGTTCGTAGAGGTCGCTCACTCGGGAAGGGTATGTCCCGTGGGGGCGCCCGGCCGTCAGCCCTGTTGGACCGGGACGACGACCAGTTCGGCGATGTTCACATGCGGTGGGGCCGCCACCGCGTAGGCGATCGCTTCCGCTATGTCCTCGGGGGCCAGGGGGCGGAGGGTGGTGCGCATGCGGGTGAGGGTTTGGCGCATGTCCCTGTCGTGCATGTCCTCGCCCAGTTCGGTGAGCGTGACGCCCGGCTCCACGTTCTTCACGCGCACGTCCCGCGGGCCGAGTTCGGCGCGCAGATTGCGGGTCAGGTGGGCCACGGCGGCCTTGGTGGCGGCGTAGACGGACCAGTTGGGGTAGAGGACGTGTCCGGCTACGGAGCCCACGTGGACGAGGTCCGCCGGGCGGCCCTCGGCGGCGGTGGCGATGAGGTCGTCGGTGAAGGTGCGGGCGGTGTGCAGCAGGGCGCGCAGGTTGGTGTCGAGCATGCGGTCCCATTCGTCCGTGGCCGCGGTCTCGAAGGGGGCGCCGAGCATCACGCCGCCGTTGGCCACGACGAGGTCGACGCGGCCGAGGGTGGAACGGATCGTGTCGGCCGCCGTGGCGAGGGCGTCGGGGGCGGTCAGGTCCACGGCCAGGGGGAGGACCGTACCGGGGGCCGTGGGGCGCAGCTCGTCGGCCAGGGCCTTCAGACGGTCTTCGCGGCGGCCCAGGAGGGCGACGTGTGCCCCGTCGGCCGCCAGGCGGCGGGCGGTGGCGGCGCCGATTCCGCTGGTGGCGCCCGTGATCACCGCGGTTCGGTCGGACAGGGGGTGGTTTCGAGTAGTGGTCATGGGGCCAGCGTTGCCGGGGGCCGGGGGCGGCTCCAGGCCGCGATCCACCTCGGCGGCGTCATCCTAGGAGTATCGCGGCCACCTTCCGGCGCCCGGTGCGCCGCCGCCCAGGCGTAGCGTCGAGGACATGGACAGCAAGGACAGCGTGGACAGCGAGAACCTGCTCGGGCAGTTCCTGCGGGCCCGCCGTGCGCTGCTGCGACCCGAGGACCTGGGGCTTCCCGCCGGTGCGCGGCGCCGGGTGGCCGGGCTGCGGCGGGAAGAGGTGGCGATGCTCGCCGGGGTGAGCACCGACTACTACGTACGGCTGGAGCAGGGCCGGGAGCGGAATCCGTCGGCGCAGGTGGTCGACGCGCTGGCCCGGGTGCTGGGACTGGAGGAGGACGCGCTGGCCCATCTGCATCAGCTGGCGCGTCCCGTGCCCGCGGCGCGGCGCCGGAAGGGCGGGCGCGGTGAGCAGGTCAGCCCGGTGCTGTTGCGGATGATGGAGGGCTGGCACCGGACCCCGGCCGTGGTGCTGGGGCGCTGTCTGACCGTGCTCGCCCACAACGCCCTGGGCCGGGCCCTGTTCGCGGGCCACACCCACAGTGGGGATCTGCTGCGGCTGGTGTTCCTCGACCCGGACGCCAGGGAGTTCTACGCGGACTGGGACCGGGTGGCCGTCAACACCGTCGCCGGGCTGCGGGCGGCCGTCGGCACCGACTACGACGACCCCCAGCTGATCGAGGTGGTCGGCGAACTGTCCTTGCGCAGCGAGGAGTTCCGGCGGCTGTGGGCCCGCCATGACATCCAACAGAAGGCGCGCGAGAGCAAGCGTTTCCGGCATCCCGTGGTCGGCGAGCTGACGCTGGACTACGAGTCGCTGACGGTGAACAGCGCCCCTGGCCAGCAGCTGGTCGTCTACCAGGCCGACCCGGGCAGCCCCTCCGAACACGCGCTGTCGCTCCTGGGGAGTCTCACCGCCGGGGACGACAGCCCACAGGCATCACCGCACGAAGAGAAGGACTTTTCCGCATGAGCACCAACGACTCCGTATGGTTCATCACCGGCTGCTCCACCGGCCTCGGCCGTGCCCTCGCCACCGCCGTCCTCGAAGGCGGCGGGCGTGCCGTGGTCACGGCGCGCGATCCGGGGACGGTGGCCGATCTCGCCGCCCGGCACGGGGACCGTGCCCTGGCCCTCGCGCTCGACGTCACCGACAGCGGCCGGGTCGCGGCGGCCGTCAAGGAGGCGGAGGCCGCCTTCGGGCGTATCGATGTGCTGGTCAACAACGCCGGATACGGCTATCTCGCCGCCGTCGAGGAGGGCGAGGAGGACGAGGTCCGCGCCCTGTTCGACACCAACTTCTTCGGACTGGCCGAGGTCACCCGGGCCGTCCTGCCCGGTATGCGCGCCCGCCGCTCCGGCCACATCGTGAACGTCTCCTCGATCGGCGGGCTGGTCGCCTTCGGCGCCACCGGCTACTACCACGCCACCAAGTTCGCCGTGGAGGGCCTCTCCGAGTCCCTGGCGGCCGAGGTCGGCCCGCTGGGCATCAAGGTGACGATCGTCGAGCCCGGTGGCTTCCGTACCAACTGGTCCGGGCCGTCGATGCGCCAGTCGGCGACCGTTCTCGACGACTACGCGGAGACCGCGGGCGCCCGGCGCGCGAGCACCCTGGCCACGTACGGCCATCAGCCCGGCGATCCGGACCGCGCCGCCGAAGCGATCATCGGCGCGGTCCGGGCGGATGAGCCGCCGCTGCGGCTGCTGCTGGGCAGGTCGGCGTACGACATCGCCACCGCCAGGCTGGACACCCTGCGGGCCGGTTTCGAAGGCTGGCGGGACGTCACTCTCGGCGCCGACTTCGCGTAAAGCGCGCTATGACTTGGGGGCGCTTCGGCGGGCCGTCACCGCTTCGACGAACTCCGCCGGCGGAAGGTAGGAGTGCGCGGTGACGTAGTGGTGGACCAGATTCGGGGCGACCAGCCACCTGCCGTTCTGGTCCACGACCCGCACTTCGGCATTGCCGAGGACGACTTCCTGGGTGCCGACCACGATGCTCACCGGATATCCGGGGTCCTGCTGGTGCGGAAGCGGGCAGGGGAACAGGCCGCGCATGGCGTTACGGGAATCGTCCCGGCACAGCAGCGCCAGCGACTGGACGAATTCCGCCGGGGCCTCGCCGCGCGGGAATTCGGAATCCTTCTCCAGCCAGCCGATGTTGACCGCCTCGACCCCGTACGGGACCGTTCCGGGACTGTATGCGTACGGGGAACCGTCCTCGTACCGTGTCACAGCAGTTCCTCTCTCAATCCGTGAGGGGGCTCAATCCATGAGGGATCGGCAAGCGGCCCAGTGTATGTCGATTTGTCCGCGATGGCGGGCGCGACGTCAGGGGCCGACCGTTCCGTCGATGCCCTCGCGGAGGAAGTCGGCGTGGCCGTTGTGGCGGCCGTACTCCAGCAGTACGTGGGTCATGACCAGGCGCAGCGTCATGTCCTTGCCCCAGCGCTCGCTGTGCACGACGACGTCCAGCGATTCCGCTTCGCGTTCGATCCGGCGGGCGTGTTCCACCTCGCGCTGCCAGGCGTCGAACGCCTCGGTTCTGGTGGCCTTCGTCGCGTCGTACGCCACCTGGTAGTCGCGCTCGTCGGACCAGACGAGGGGGACGTCTTCGCGGTTCACGACGATACGGAACCAGGTGCGTTCGACTTCGGCCATGTGGCGGACGAGGCCGAGGAGCGACAGGGTCGAGGGTGGCATCGACTGTTGCCGTAGTTCCTCGTCGGAGAGGGCGTCGCACTTCAGGGCGAGTGTGGCGCGGTGGTAGTCGAGGAAGCCGCGGAGGGTTTCGCGTTCCCCCGCGATGAGGGGTGGGCCTACGCGGTCGGTGGCCATGGCGGTGTCCTCCGGGGGGTGGGGTGGTGGTGTTTGGGACAACGATCAGTGTTCGGGGGGCCTTGGGACATCGGGTTTCGTGGGCTGGGGTGGGGGCTTTCCCCCCACCCCGCCCCTTCCCGAAACCGGGGCTGCGCCCCGGGCCCGCTTCGGGGGCTCCGCCCCCGCACCCCCGCTCCTCAAACGCCGGAGGGGCTGGATGGGCCGTGCCCGGAGGGGATGGTGCGGCTCAAGCGTTGCGGGCTGGATGGTGCGGCTCAAACGCCGGGGACTGGCTGACGGTGCGGTGCCCGGAGGGGCTGGACGGTGCGGCGCCCGCGCGGGACTGGATGGTGCGGGGCTCGGTGCCCGGGCGTCCCCTGGCTGCGCCGCACCTGCGTGCGCGGCCGGAGGGGCTGGACACACCTTGTTGTGGGCAATCGTTCCGCGGAGGGGGCACATCCCAGCGGTAGCTGGGGGAGGAACGGGTGGGCACAACCCGGCCACCGGCTCGCACGCGGCAACGAAACCCCGGGACCCGCCACCCCACCACCGCTGACCTGCGCAAGCGCCACCGGCAGGAATATCAGAGCCAGGCCCGGGGTTACGGACGCATGGGTACGAGCACTGTGGAACTCACCAAGGACAACTTCGACGAGATCGTCTCCGGCAGCGACTTCGTCCTGATCGACTTCTGGGCCTCCTGGTGCGGCCCCTGCCGGATGTTCGCACCGGTTTACGAGAAGGCCGCGGAGCGGCACTCCGATCTGATCTTCGCGAAGGTCGACACCGAGGCGCAGCCCGAGCTGGCTGCGGCGTTCGACATCCAGTCGATCCCCACGCTGATGATCGTGCGCGACAACATCGCTGTCTTCGCCCAGCCCGGCGCGCTGCCCGAGCAGGGGTTGGAGGAGGTCATCGGGCAGGCCCGGGATCTGGACATGGACGCGGTGCGGGCCTCCGTCGCCACGCCCGCGAGTGATGGCTGAGCTGGTACTGATCCGGCACGGTGAGACTGAGTGGAGCCGGACCGGGAAGCACACCAGCTGGACCGACCTGCCGCTGACGGCGCGCGGGGAGGAGCAGGCGCGGGCGCTGCGTCCGCTGCTGGCGGGGCGCAAGATCGGGCTGACGTTGGTGAGCCCGCTCGGGCGGGCCGTGCAGACGGCCCGCCTCGCCGGGCTCACGGACGTACGCACCGAGCCTGAGCTGCACGAATGGGAGTACGGGGGGTACGAGGGGGTCACCACCGCCGAGATCCACGAGACCCGCCCGGGCTGGGATCTGTGGACCGACGGGGTCGCCCCGGGGGACGCCGACCACCCCGGGGAGTCGCCCGGGCAGGTCGGGGCGCGGGTCGACCGGGTGCTGGCCAGGATCGAGCCGGAGCTGCGCCACCAGGACGCCGGTGACGTCGTACTCGTGGCGCACGGGCATGTGCTGCGGGTGCTGACCGCCCGCCGCCTCGGGCTGCCGCCGTCCGCGGGGGCGCTGTTCCGGCTGGAGACCGCGACCGTCAGTCGACTGGGAACCGAGCATGGGCGTCCGGCCCTCGTGGCGTGGAACGTAGGCTCGGAGGCGTAGGTTCGGTAAGCAGGTCCCGTACGTTCCGATACGTCATCGAAGAGGAAGCAGGGAACAGCGAGCATGGCTACGACGCGTACCGCGCACACCGTCTGGCAGGGCAATCTGGCCGAGGGCAAGGGGACGGTCACCTTCGACTCGTCGGGGATCGGCGAGCAGCCCGTTTCCTGGCCGTCGCGGGCCGAGCGGGCGAACGGGAAGACCAGCCCCGAGGAGCTGATCGCCGCCGCTCACTCCAGCTGCTTCTCCATGGCGCTGTCGCACGGCCTGACCCAGGCCGGTAACCCGCCCACCCAGCTCACCACGCAGGCCGAGGTCACCTTCCAGCCGGGCACCGGCATCACCGGGATCCACCTCACGGTGGAGGGCTCGGTCGAGGGGTTGGACGAGGCCGGGTTCACGGCGGCCGCCGAGGACGCGAAGAAGAACTGCCCGGTGAGCCAGGCGCTCACCGGTACGGAGATCACGTTGACGGCGAAGCTGGCCTGACGTCCTCCGCCCGCTGGAGCAGTCCCCAGGTGAACTCCGCCACGTAGTGGCGGAGTTCACCGCTTTTTGTGTCGGCGGGGGCGTCGAAGGCCAGCCGGGAGCGGGTCGGCGCCGAGCCCTCCATGGGCCGCGCGGGCGGGAAGGCGCGCGCCACGTCGTCCACCGTGCAGGACCAGGGGGTGAGGTCGGCGGCCGTGTGCAGGGCGGGCGCGGGGGCGCCGGGGGCGCGTACCAGCCACTCGTTCCACACCGCGCCGCCCGGCGCGGTCAGCACCTCGAACCGCAGGTCCGGCCACAGCGGGACCGGCCAGCTCAGCGCGTCACACGTCAGATCGCCGATCCGGCGCCGCGCGGTGGTCTCGGGCGGGCCCAGAACCGAGCGGTAGCGGGCGACGGCGGGGCGCCGCCGCGGCGAGCGCTGCATCGCCTGCCAGCGGCGGTTGGCCTCGCGCATCACGGCACGCCCGTGGCCCAGTTCGCGCAGCGCGTCCTCGACCATGCCGGGCTGGTAGTCGGCCATGCGGCGCAGCAGGACGAGGACGAAGGGGAAGGGGGCGGGGAACGCGTCGGGTGCGGAGTCCATGTCCATGGGTCCATCGTGGCGTACGAGCGGCGTCAAGCAGCGTCACGAGCGTCAAGGTGTGAGCCGCTTCGTCAGCCGTTCGTGTTCCTCGTCCGGGACCCGTTCCCCGGACGACGGCAGCAGTTGCGGTACGCCGTCCACGATCGGGTAGCGGCGGCGCAGCCGCGGGTTGTACAGGGCGTCCTCGGGCAGCAGCAGGGTCAGCGGGCCCTTGTCGAGCGGGCAGGCCAGGATCTTCAGGATCGGGTCGTCGGGGGTCATCGGTCACTTCCTTCGCGTACCGGATCGGGGTGGGCGGCGTCGTGACGGGGGAGGGTCAGCAGGACGCACACCGCCAGCGCCGTCCCGCCGAGCCGCAGCGCGAGCCGCCACGGCTCGTGCGGCAGTGGCTCGCCGAACGAAACCGTTCCGCACACCACCGTGAACACGCAGGTCACCGTCGTGCACACCGGCACGATGAGCGACGCGCGGCAGCGCTGGAGCGCGGTCTGCGACAGCACCAGGCCCGCCGCGCCGGTGAACAGCAGCAGATACGGATACGGGCCGCGCAGCAGCGTGAGCGCGAGGGCGCCGAGGTGGTCCGTCGTCAGCAGCCCGGACACGCCCTTGATGGCGAGCGAGCTGACCCCGTACAGCAGCCCGACCGCCACCCCGTACTCCACGCCCGTGACCGACGCCTCCGGGCGGCGGGCGCGACGCTCCGTCGCGCCGTACAGCAACACCCCCGCCACCAGGGCCGGGAGGCAGATGGCGAGCAGTGTTCCGGTGGCGGCGGTGCGGCTGACGTCGCCATGGCCCCGTAGCGATGCCACCACCATCACCAGGGCGCACAGGATCAGCCCGATCCCGGCCCGTTCGCGGCCACTGGTCCGCTCGCCCAGCACCCGGGAGGACAGCAGCAGGAGCAGCACCAGACCGGACACGAACAGGCCCTGCGCGGCCGCGATCGGCAACGTGCGGTACACCACCAGCTGGGCCGCGAACCCCGCCGCGAGCGCCGCCGAACCGGCCAGCCACAGCGGGCTCCCCAGCAGCAGCCGCAGCAACCGGGCGGGGCGCGTCGTGCTCAGCGGCGGCAGAGCGGAATGTGCGGGCTTCTCCAGTACGAAACCGGTGCTGTACGCCACGTTCTCGAGCAGCGCCGCTACAAGCCTACGCCGCAGCCCCATGCGGCCTTCCCTTCCGCGCGCGTGCACCAGCAGGATTGTCCGCCAGCGACGGCACCCGGCACACGGCCCGGTCCAGTGGCCGCGCCACCCCGTGGCACACCGTGGAACGGCGCCCCCCGCGAGCCGTACCACCTCGAAGCCGGAGGCGGTGAGGAAGCCGCGCAGCGCCCGCGCCGTGTACAGCCGCAGGTGGCCGACGACCTCGCGGCCGGGGCGGCCGTGGATGCCCCGCAGGCTGACCTCCGAGAACACCGGCTGCACCCCGGCCAGCAGCAGCCCGCGGTTGTACCAGGCCGCCAGGTTGGGCGTGGATCAGCAGCAGATGGCCGCCGGGGGCGCAGGACGCGGCGTATCTCGTCGAGCGCCCGCGTCCGGGGCGACCAGGTGCTCGACCACCTCGCTGAACACGCACGCGTCGGCGCTCCCGTCGGCGAACGGCAGCCCGCCGTCGGTGAGTTCGCCCCGTACGACGGGCAAGTGGCGCGCGGCGCGGCGCAGCGCGTCCTGCGACCAGTCGACGCCGATGAGGCGGTGGCCGCGGAGGAGGGGGAGCGCGGTGGCGGCCGCGGTGCCGTCGCCGCAGCCGATGTCGAGGATGGTGGCGGCTGTGTTTTTGTCGGCTGCTTCGGTGCGGAGCGCGTGTGCCAGCATCCGCGCCTGGCGGCGGCTGCGGTCCGGGCCGGACGCCACGGGGACGGCCGGGTTCTCGTAGAAGTCGCGGAGCGCCGGGCTCATGCCGTGTTTCCTGGGTGTGCCTGGGTGGTGGCGGCCAGCGCGCGCCGGAAGAGGCCCGCGAGCCCCGCCCCCGCCGCGTCGTCCAGCAGCGCCCGCGACCAGCGCAGCGTCACATGCAGCCGCTCGCCGGTCGAGGCCGTCGTCACCGTCAGCCCGCGGGGCATACGGGCCGGGGCCGAGAACCACACGGCGGTGGCCCGGCCCGCCTCGCCGAAGTCGAGCACGTACGGAATACGGCCGATGTTGCTCAGCAGCGTGGTCGAGGTCCACGGCCTGGACGCGCGGCGCAGCCCGCGGGCACCCGGTCGCGGACCGAGCCGAGGAAGGTGGCGATCGGCATGCCGTAGCCGCGGAGTTCGGCGTCCAGCAGGGCCGTCTCCAGGGCGGCCTTGGCGAGTTCGTGTCCCTTGACGGCGGCCATGGCGGGGGCGAGGGCCGCCGTCGTCGGCTCGGGGAGGCTTACGTCCGCACGCTCCTCGGGCCCGAACCCGGTCTCGGCACCGGCGACGAATTCGGAGGCCATCCCGGACGCGCCGCGCGGCCGGTCGTCCACGGGCATGGTGATCCGTACGGGGGCGGGCGCGCGGCCGTGCAGCTCGTTCCAGCGGGCGGCCATCAGGCAGGTGGCGACGAGGAGTTGGTCGTTGACGGTGGGGCCGCCGGGTGCGGGTGCTCGGGGCGGTACCGGTAGCTCGGAGAGCAGCATGGCGTTCCCGGTGCGGGGCGTGTGGGTGTCCTTCGCGATCCGTACGGGCCGGGCGAGCCCCCGTGCGCCGGACCGGTCGGGCACGGGCGGGGGCGTGGGCGGCGGGGCTGAGGTGTTCGGGGTGTTCGGGGTGTTCGGGGTGTCACCGCCGCCGTACAGGGCGGCGGCGGTGGCGAGCACCCGCAGACAGGACGGCCCGTCGAGCGCGGTGTGGTTGACGGTGAGGACCAGCACACAGCCGGTACGGTCCGGCTCGGTCACCACCTCGAGCCGCACCGGAGGCGACGCCGTGAGCGGCGGGCACACCGCGAGCGCCCGTTCCCGCGCCCGGGCGAGGGCGTCGGCCGCACACGGCGGAAAGCTCACCGGCTCGACGTCCGGCCCGTCGGTCACCTCCCACTCGTACCGCCGCCGCCACCACCGCCCGGGCGCCTCCCGCACCAGAATCCGCGGATGCCGCCGCAGCGCCTCGCGGAACGCCTCCCGCCACCGCCCGGGCTCGGGCCGCCCCGGGAGGTGCACTTCGATGTGCACGGTCTCGGGCTCGTCGTCCTGGAGACAGTGCCGGGAGATCTCGTCGACGGTGGGGAACGGGATCCGCTGCCCCCGCTGCGGGGCGCGCGAGGCGGAGCCGCCGCCGATCCCCCCGTAGAGCGCGGTCATCGTCCCCTGCCTTCCCCGGGCTCGACGGGCGCCGCGCCGTCGGGCGTGCCGGGCCTGGAGGGCGTCGCGCCGTCGGGTGAACGTGGCGCGTGGGTGCCGTCTGCCGGGGGTGCCGGTGTCCCGCTGCCCGTTGCGGCGTTGTGTTGTGGCCGTGCCATCCCGTCGCCGCCACCCGTGGACGGTGCGTGTCCGAGGGGCGGGGCGATGAGGGTTGGCGCGTCGGGGGCCGGGGGCGCCGCCGTGGCGGCGACGTGGCTGGTCGCGCGGGCCGGGATCGTCACCACCGCCGCCGTCAGGGCTATGAGGGCCAGGGCCTGGGCCGTTCCGCTGAACGCGCCCTCGTTCGCCGCCGCCGGTTCGCCCGCGCCGGTGGCGGCCACTACCGTCGCGGCGGCCATCGCCGTCAGGGCCGTCGGGGTGAGCCAGGCGGGGCGGTACCAGGCGAGGAGGGCCAGGGCGGGGACGGCCAGGGCCGGCCAGCCCGCAACGGCGATCATGACTGCCGTCAGGGCTACCGTGCCGAGTACCCAGCCAGGTGCCGGAACCGGCGAAGGCGCGGCCTCGGGCTCCAGTTCGCGGCGGCGGGCGAACGCCAGCCCCGCCAGCACCAGCACCGCCGCGGCGCCGCCGATGAGGCCCGCGTCGTACGTCGTCGCGGGTTCGTACGTGAGCGTGACCGTGCCGCCCTGGCCCGCCGGGACGAGGAACGCCTGCTGCCAGCCGTCGATGCGGAGCGGGGTGAGGTCGCGGCCGTTCAGCGTGGCCTTCCAGCCGTCGTTGTGGTTCTCGTACGTCTGGAGGTAGACGGCCTGGCCCGCGGCGACCTTGATCGTTCTGCGGTCGCCCGACCAGTCCTTGGCCTGGACGGTACGGGTCTCCGACACAGCGGCGGCGGCGGGCTTGCCGCGGGTCAGGGTCACATCGGTGAGGGCCAGCGGGCCCGCGTCGCCCGCCTCGACCGTGTGGCGGCTCGCGTCCAGCCGCAGCTTGCTGCCCTTGGCGTCGTCACCGCACAGCTCGACCTTCACCGGACGGCGTTCCGTCAGGTCCCGTACCCGCCCCGACGCCTTCGTGGCGTGCAGCGTGCCGTCCACCGCCAGCGCCGGGCCCTGGCCGCACGGCAGCGAGAAACGGGCCGTTTCCAAGGGCTGGTTGGTCCGCAGGATGGTGGCCAGCTCGGGGAGGTAGACCTCGTTCAGGCCCACCGGGAGCTGCAACGCCTGCCCGGCGACGGGGTTGTGGAGGGTCAGCGGCGCGGTCTTGCTGATGGTGATGTCGAGCCGGTCGGTGGTGATGGCCGGGAAGCGGACCCAGCCGTTGGCGTCGACTCCGGCGGTGGCGGCGCCGTCGGGGGAGTTGATGAGCACTTCCTCGGGGCGGGTGGAGAGCCCGCCCGCCGCCGCGAGGACGAGTTCGCTGACGCGTTTCTTCCCCGGCCAGCGCAGATGCAGGACGGGGGAGTCACCGGCGATCCACGCCGTGGTGATGTCGCCGTCGAGGAGGTTGCGGGCGCTGAGCCCGGTGCCGGTGCGGCTGGTGGAGTCGGCGGTGATCTCGACTCGGGGCCCCTGGGGGCCAACGCGGGCCAGCAGGGCGTCGTGCGCGCCGCCGGGGACGGCGAGGGCCTGGCCCTCGATGGCGTACGTACCGCCGCTCCCGGTGCGGAATTGGCGGTGCAGCCCGACCTCCGCCGACGCGGGGGAGAGGCCGCCCGGGTCGGCGGACCGGTGCAGCGAGACGACCTCGGCCGGGGCCTTGCTGCGCTCGGCGTCGGCCGGGAGCGACAGCAGCCGGGTGACCTGCACACCCGGCACGGACACCTCCGAGAACCCGGCTCCCGACAGGCCCGCCTTGGGCGCCTGGGACCCGGTGATCGTGATCTTCAGCCACTTCGCCGGACCGGACGGGACCTTGACGGACTGCGGGCTGCCGTGCGGCTGGAGCGGGCTGTCCGCCGACCCGTTGTCGGTCTCGACGCGTACGGAGGTGGGCGCGGCGCGCATGCCGTCGCCGGGCAGCGGGGTCAGCTGGATGGAGTCCGGCAGGCGCAGGGTCTGCGCGAACTCGATGCGCAGCCACTGCCCCACCGGTTTGCCCGCGCTGCCCTCGGCCCACGCCGTGTCGGGGTTGCCGTCGAAGGCGCCGACGGGGTCGTACTGCGGCAGCTGGAACAGCCAGTTGCCGCTGCTGGAGGCGGTCACCGAGAGCGCGCCGCGCAGCGCGGCGGTCGTCTGGTGTGCGGTGCCGCTCTTCGGCAGGATCTGGCGCGGCTCGTCGCCCGGGTCCGTCAGGCTGCCGGACGGGTTCCGTTCGTCGGCGGTGTACGTGTACGAGGAGAGGAGTTGACGAGCCCGAAGCGGGTGTCGGCGCGCCGCATGCCGTCGCCGACCGCCTGCAACGCGGGGGTGCCGGTGCCGGGGTGGCGGTCGCCGGTGAGGACGGTGGGCCGGTCGGCCAGCGAGGGGTCGGCGGAGAGCTGGAGCAGGGATTCCGGGCCGCCGCTGACGGCGGCCGTGGCGGACACCGGCTTCGCCGCCACCGCACCCGGCCGCGCCACGCCCTCCGGCCGGTAGATCTCGACGGCCTGGCGGCGCGGGAACAGCCCCTGCACCTGCACCGGGGTGCCCGCCGCGATGCGGCCACCCGTCATGAGCGGCCCGAACCCGGCGGCCTTGCGGTAGCCGGACGCCTCCAGGGTGCGGGCGACGGTCTGCGGCGGGACGTAGCCGATCTGGTCCGGGTCGAGGTCGTTGCGTACGACGACCTCGTGCAGCCCGGCCCGGGCGAGGAAGTCCCGTAGCCCCGGCACCTCGCCGCCGCTCAGCAGCGCCTGCTCGACGGCGTCCATCGCGCGCCGCGATCCGGCGGTGCCGAAGGGCACGAAGTCGCGCTGCGCCCAGCGGGATTCGGCGAGCACGTCGAGCGGCTGGTCGATGGGGCTGCCCCAGGCGTAGAGGCCGTGCGCGGTGGCGGGGACGACGAGGGCGCGGCTCTGCGCGGCGTGGTCGTCGAGCCAGTCGGCGGTCTTCTCCCAGTAGGCGGGCAGCGCGCTGAAGCGGCCCGGCTGGAGCAC
>NZ_GG657754.1:7324005-7379448 GCF_000158915.1 Streptomyces himastatinicus ATCC 53653
AGCACGACGAGCAGCAGCCACCGCCGCTCGGGCAGATCGCGCCGCGCGAGCCCGGCGAGACCCAGCGCGGCGGCGAGCCCGGAGCCGAGGACGGCGACGACGGAGGCGGCCACGGTCCAGCCGCCGGGCAGCCACGCCTCGCCGAAGTGCAGATACGCCACCCAGTTGCCCGCGCCGCGCAGCGTCTCGGTGGCGGCCATGGTGGCGGTGGTGGTGTCGGCCTGCTCGATGTACGGCAGGAAGTTCTCGCCGTACACCCCGAGCAGCAGCAGCGGTACGACCCACCACAGCGTGGCCAGCAGCACCCCCGGGATCCACCACCCCAGCAGCGCCCACCGCCGCCGCCCGGCGGGGCGGCTGAGCAGATACAGCGCGACCGGCAGCAGCGAAGCGAGCGTGGAGGCGGCGTTGACGCCGCCCATGCAGGGCACGAGCAGCGCGGAGCGGGCGGCGGCGATACGGGGGAGGCTCGCCGGGTTGGTGAGCGGCAGCACGACCCACGGCAGCAGCGCGCCGGGCAGCGCGGCCGCGGAGGTGGAGCCGACGACGATGGTGAACACCGGCCACAGCGCATATCCGGCCGCGCCCAGCAGCCGGGTTGCCGGACTACCGATGTGCAGCCGCTCCGCCAGCCGCAGCGCACCCCAGAACGCCACCGTGACGATGAGGGACATCCACAGCCGCTCGGCGAACCACACCGGGATGTGGAGGAGGTGGGTGAGGGCGTAGTACGGCAGCATCGGGAACGCGTAGCCGACGTACTGGTCCGCGATCCCGCCGAACCCCGCCCGGTCGTGCCACAGCGAGCCGAGGTCGGCGAGGAAGCCGAACGGGTCGAGGACGACCGGGAGTTTGGTGTCGAAGGACATCTTGCCGGGCGAGGGCGCGAGGAACGCCACCAGGACGGCGGCCCAGAACCCGAACAGCCAGCGCCGTCCGCGCGGTCGTTCACCGGGGGCGGGCGGCGGCGGGGCGGCCGGGGTGCGCACCTGGGGCGGGGACGGGACGACCTGGGTCATGGCGACCGCCTAAGGATCAGGAGGAGGTTCCACGTCGCGACCTCCCGCAGCCCCGGCACCCGTGTGACCGCCTCGGTGAGGAACGGCCAGTAGCGGGAACGCGCCGAGACCACGGTCACGTCCGCGCGGCTGCGGACGTGGCGCAGGACGGGGCCGATGTGGAGGGGGAAGAGGTTGTCGCCGAGCGTGTGCTTGGCGGCCCGGCCGGTGCGGCGCCGGTAGCGGGCGCGGGCCCGCTCGGCGCCCAGATAGTGCCAGGGCGCCCACTCGTGGCCGCCCCAGGGGGAGAGCCAGTTGGTGTACGAGACGTAGATCAGCCCGCCGGGGCGGGTGACCCGCGCCAGCTCGCTGAGGAAGGTGTACGGATCGGCCACGTGCTCCAGCACATTGGAGGAGAACGCGATGTCGGCCACGCCGTCCGCGAGCGGCAGCAGATATCCGTCGGCGAGGACGGCCCCGGCGGGTGGATGCCCCCGGGAGTGCAGCTCAGCGGTGTCCGGCTCGAAGAGATGGGCCTGGGCGCCGTGGCGGCGGAACTCCTCGAGTGAAAGTGGTCGCTGCCGCCGCCCACGTCGACCACCACCCGCCCGCGCAGCGGCCCGGCGTACCGTGCCACTTGCTGTGCGGCGTCCCGGGCGAGGAGCCGGTAGCAGTGTTCGGGGTCGGTCTGTTCGCGCAGGAAGGCGCGGAAGAGGGCGACGGAGCGACGGATCGAGGGGTCCCGCACGGCGCTCACCCCCAGGGTCTGAAGGACGACGACAGGGGGGTCAACGGAGCGGGCGGGACGGAGGGGAGGGGTGGTGGCGCCGACAGATACGCCTCGGCGGCGACGGCCCGGAAGCCCCGTACGGTCGCGCTCCACCGGAACCGCTCCGCACGCAGCCGCGCCGCCCGGCCCAGCGCCTCGCGCCGCTCCGTACCGAGCGCGAGCGCACACCAGGCGGCGGCGAACGAGCTCTCGCCACGCTCCAGTACGCCCGTCACCCCGTCGTCGACGGAGTCGCGCAGCCCGGGGATGTCGAAGCCGAGCGTGGGGGTCCCGCGGGTGGCCGCCTCCATCACCACCAGGCCCCATCCTTCGATCAGGGAGGGGTGCAGCAGCAGCCACGCCTGGCACAGCAGCCGGTGCTTCTCCTCCTCGGTGACATGGCCGGTGAAGGTGACACCGGGACCGGCCATCGCCTCCAGCCGGGCCCGTTCGGGGCCGTCGCCGACGATGACGAGCCGCCCGCCGGTGACCGGCCGCACCCGCTCCCACAGCCGTAGCAGCAGGTCGACGCGCTTGTACTCGACCAGCCGTCCCATCGCGAGGAACAGCGGCTCACGGGAGGCGGGCAGCAGAGGGCCCGGTTCCTCGACGCCGTTGTGCACCACCCGGATCCGGGTCCGGTCGACGCCGAGGGAACGCAGCGCGGCGGCGGTGGAGTCGGAGACGGCCATCATGAGGTTGCCGCGGTGGGTGCCGGCGAGCGCCCAGTGTTCGAGGCGCCTGCCGAGCCGGGCGGCCGGGCCCCGGAAACGCATCTTCCACAGATCTGTGTGGACGTGGTTGACCAGGCACAGGGTGGGGCCGCGATGCCAGAGCGGGGCCAGATAGGGCAGTCCGTTGCACACCTCGACCAGCAGATCGCAGGGGCCGACCCGGTGGGCCAGGGTGTGCGGGGTGCGCAGGAAGTGGCCCAGCTCGCCGAGGGTGCGCCCGTGGCCGCCCGCGGACACCACCTGGTAGCCGCGGGCGTCGGCGGGACCGCCGCACACCAGGGTGACCTGGTGGCCGTGGGCGGTCAGCCCCTCGGCGATCCGGTCCACCAGCAGCTCGGAGCCGCCGGCCGCCGGATTGCCGAGGTCGCGGCGTGCGAGGAAGACGATCCGGCGCGGGTCCGGCGTCGTGGCTTCGGGCACGGCGGTGGTGTTCGGGGCCGTGGGGAACGTTCGTACGTGCTGGGGCATGGCAAGGTGCTCCAACTCGTCTCAGGGTGCGGAGACTTCGTGGGAAGACTGCGGCTTCGTAGGAAGACTGCGAGGGGGGAGACGTGCCGAACCGGGGGTGTGCGATGGGGTGATGCTCGTGGGGTGGTCAGTTTTCGCTTCCTTGTTCGCCCCGGCTACTCACAGGCGTGACAAATTGACCGCCTCCGGCAGCTGACGCTTCATCACATCGCGCAGTATCACTCACGCGCGTCCGCCTCCCCCGCACCACCAGCACCGCTCCCGCCACCGTCAGCACCGCCCCGGCGATCCCCGCGGCCAGCGGTGCGGTCTCGCCGACCAGCTCCAGCCTGCGGTTGTCGTCCCTGGCCAGCTTCACCTGGCCGCGCTGGGTGGCCTCGGTGAACGCCAGCCCCTCACCGCGCAGCAGCGTCACCCGGTCCCGGTCGCCACCGGGGGCGCGCAGGGTGACCTTGGGCGATATCCCGGCGAAGAGGATCCGGCCGGTGCGGCGGTCGGCCACGAGCTCGATGCCGGTGTTGGCGTACCACTCCTCGGCCTGCACCTGGCCCTGCTTGCCCCGCCCGACCAGCCGCCCGGGCACCTGGCGGGTGCCGGTGCGGGTGGGCTTCACGGTGCCGGTGAAGCGGTAGCCCTCGTACCCCTGGATCTTGGAGGTGCCGGAGAAGCGGAGCGGGACGGTGTCCCCCAGCGTGCTGTCCCACCAGCGGTACGTCTGCTTCTTCACATCGAACGGGAACTTCAGGTAGGCGTCCCCCTGGAAGGGCCCCGGCGACTCGCCGCAGCAGTGCACCGGCTCGTTGGTGCGGCGGTCGGTGACCCAGCGCTCGGTCTTCCACTGGAAGGCCCGGCGCGGATCCCGCAGCCGCAGGGTGCGCGGGGTGTCGACCGTCGTCGACACGTCCCAGACGGCGCGCCCGGTGCGGTCGCTGTCGTGGACGTCGCCGAGCACCCGGCGGGTGATGGTCAGCCGCTGGTCCCGCACCTCCTTGACGTCGCCTGTGTCGAAGTAGCTGCCCGGGCCGGTGAACACCGTGGTCACGTCGGTGTCGATCGGTGTGCGTTTCGCCCGCGGTTCGACGTACCAGGCCAGCAGGGGCGCGAGGACGAGGAGGAAGACGCCGAGTCCGAGCGGGACCAGCGACAGCGGCCAGAAAGCGGATGAAGTGGGTGATACCGAGCGGCGCATGGCAGGCACTCCGTCTCGATGCGGCCGGATATTACCGGCGAGTCTTAGGCCCGGGACCGTAAGCGCAGGGTTGACGGAGTGTCAATCCTCCTTCCATGCTGGGGAGTTGCCGGGCCGGGCCGGTGCGCACGCCATACGGAAGGGGCTCACCGCGCCATGCCCAGACTGCTCGCCGCCGCCGTGACCTGCGTCCTCTCCGCCGCCCTCGCGGTCGGCGCGGCGCTCGGCATCGTCGCCCTGCTGGGCGTCACACCCGACCAGCCGAACGTCCCCCTCGTCACCTTCCCGACCTCCTCGGATCCTGGTCCCACCGCGACCCCGGCGGTGAAGCGATAAGGGCTCCGGAGATGGCCTCGCCGTTACGTTCGGCCTGGCGGGAGGTGCCCCGGTCGCGGGTGCGCCACTTCGCCCGGCTCGCCCTGGACGAGGTGCCGGTCCTCGCCGAGGACATCTTCCGCGAGATCCGCCGCGAGTACCCCAACCTGGTCATCGTCCCGGACGAAAGTGGCGAGCCGGTGGCGCTGGTGGGCATCCGGCGCGCCCTCGAACACTTCGTCCGTGACGTGTCCGACGGCTCCGGCGGACCCCGTGAACACCCCGAGGTCTTCCAGGAGTTCGGCCGCGGCCAGGTCCAGCACGGCCGCAGCCTCGACTCCCTCCAGGCCATGTACCGGCTGGGCGTACGGCTCGCCTGGCGCCGCCTCGCCGAGATCGGCCAGCAGGTCGAGATCCCCGCGCCCGCCATGTACGAACTCGCCGAGTCCGGCTTCGAGTACCTGGACGGACTGGTCGCCGAGTCCATGCGCGGCTACGCCGAGGCCGCCGCGCGCCAGGCGGGGGAGCGGCTGCGGCTCCAGCGCCGGCTGCTCGACCTCCTCCTCACCGAACGCCCCCGCAAGAGCCCCGCCGACGCCGACGCCCTCGCCGAACGGGCGGCCCGCATCGGCTGGCCGCTGCCCGAGCGGGTCGCCGTCGCCGTACTGCTGCGCCCCGCGCGCGAGGCGCTGGCCCCCGCCGTCGGCCGGGACGTCCTCCTCGACATGGAGTGCGAACAGCCCCGCATGGTGCTCCCCGACCCCGAGGAGGCGGGCCGCCCCGAGCTGCTGCGCCGCGCCACCGCCGGGTGGTCGGGCGCGGTCGGCCCGCCCGTACCGCTCGCCGAGGCCGCCAAGTCGCTGCGCTGGGCGGAGGCCGCGGTCCGGCTCATGGAGCGGCGGCTGCTGCCCGCCGGGGAGGTGCTGCACTGCACCGAGCACACCGAGGCGCTGGTGCTGCTGCCCCCGGAGGAGCTGATCGACGCCCTGGCCCGCCGCCGCCTCGCCCCGCTCGCCGGATGCGGCCCCGCTCAGGGGCGCCGCCTCGCCGAGACGCTGCTGGCGTGGCTGGAGACGCGGGGCGGGGCGCCGGAGATCGCGGACCGGCTGGGGGTGCATCCGCAGACCGTGCGCTATCGGCTCCGGCAGATCAGGGAGCTGTGGGGCGACGAGGTCGAGGACCCGGACCGCCGCTTCGAGCTGGAGCTGGTGCTGCGCGCGCAGCGGCTCCGCGGCGATCTGCTGCCGCCCGCGCCGTAGGGATTCTCGCGGCACCTCCGTATCGTCGATGACCTCAGGGTCTTTGCCCGGCCATTGCCGGGAGAAGTGGCCTGCGCGTAACCTGTGTTCGCGATACCGGCCACCGGCCGGAATCTCGAACACTTGTTATCTGGACCAGAAGGGGTGGGCGAACCACATGGGACGCCTCGTGCCCGCGGTGACCCGGGCTCTGGACATTCTCGAACTGTTCCTCGACGGCGACGGCACGCTCTCCGCCCCCGAGATCACCCGCCGCCTCGGACTGCCCCGGACCACCGTCCATGAGCTGGTGACCACTCTGGCCGCCCGCTCGTATCTGGTCCACGTACCCGACCAGCCCGGTCGCTACCGGCTCGGCGTGCGCCCGTACCAGCTCGGCAGCCGGTACGCGGAACAGCTCGACCTGGCCGCCGAGGGTCAGCAGGTGGCGCGGAGCGTCGCCGAGACCTGTGACGAGACCGTCCATGTAGCCATTCTGGAGGGCACGGACGTCATCTACATCGCCAAGGTCGACTCCACCCATGCCGTGCGCATGGTCTCCGCCGCGGGCCGCAGGCTGCCCGCCCACTGCACCTCGGTCGGCAAGATGCTGCTCGCCTCCCTCCCGGAGGACGAGCTGACCGCCCGGTTCCCCGCTGACCGGCCGCTCGTCGCCATGACGGACAACAGCATCACCTCCGCCGCCGAGCTGCACCGCCACCTGGCCGCCGTACGGGAGCGCGGCGTCGCCGTCGAGCGGCAGGAGTCCAACCCCGATGTGAGCTGCGTGGCCGCGCCGGTGCGGGATTCGGCGGGCAAGGTGGTGGCGGCGCTGTCCATCTCGGTGCCGACGATCCGCTGGAGCGAGGAGCGCCAGGCGGAGCTGGAGGAGCTGGCGGCCAAGGGCGCGGGCGAGCTGTCCGTCCGCCTGGGACACCGGAGGCGTGGAGTATGAGCCCGCGGGGATGGGACGTGGCGGTCCGGGCGACCGCCGAGCTGGGCGAGGGGCCCACCTGGGACGCGACGGCCGGGCGGCTGATCTGGGTGGACATCCTGTCCGCCCGCGTCCACACCTACGACCCGGCCACCGGCCGGAGCACCACCCTGGCCACCGAGCAGCACGTCGGCGCGGCGAAGCCGCGGGCGGGCGGCGGGCTGGTGGTCAACCTGCGCGACGGGGTGGGGCTGTACGACCCCGTAGAGGGCTTCCGCTGGCTGGTCCGCGACCCCGTCCCCGGCCGCCGCGGCAACGACGCGGCCGTCGCCCCGGACGGTTCGCTGTGGGCGGGCACCATGCGCTACGACGAGGCGGCGGGCGGCGGCACCCTGTCCCGCATCGGCTCCGACGGCTCCGCGGCGGAGATCCTTCCGGACGTGGCGGTCAGCAACGGCACCGGCTGGAGCCCGGACGGCCGCCTCATGTACTACGTCGACTCCCCGACCCGCCGCGTCGACGTCTTCGACGTGACGGAGGAGGGCGGCGTGGCCGGCCGCCGTCCCCTCGCCCATATCGAGGACGGCGCGGGCTTCCCGGACGGGCTGTGCGTGGACGCCGACGGATGCGTATGGGTCGCCCTCTGGGACGGCGCCGCGATCCGCCGCTATACGCCTGACGGCACACTCGATCGGGTGATCCGGCTGCCGTTCCCCCGGCCCACCGCGTGTGCCTTCGGCGGGGCTGGGTTGAGCGATCTGTACGTCTCCTCGGCCCGGGTCGGCCTGGGCGCCGCGGCCCCGCCGCTGGCGGGGTCGGTGCTGGTCATCCCGGATGCGGGGCGGGGGCTGGCGCAGCCGGCGTTCGCGGGCTGAGCGCGGGCGGGGGCGACGGCTCTCCCCACAGGATCCTCACCCTTCCCGCTCCCATGCTGTGTGCAGGTCACATAACCTGCCGGGCGAATGAACGACGCGCACACGTCTCGTAGAAGGCCGAAGCGCCGCGGCCGCCGCGCCCGCCGTGGGCGCGGCCGCCGGGTGCTGATCATGGCCGCGGTGCTGGGTCCCGTCCTGGCCGCGGTGTTCGTGGCGGAGCTGGCCACGGAGGGGTACTGGCGGGCGCCGGTGCCGAAGCCGTCTCCGGAGCGGACGGAGGGGTCGGAGCGTCCGGTGGCGGACCGTACGCACTCCGCCGAACCGGGCGCCACGAGGACGCCCACCCCGTCCAAGCGGCCTGGTGACCACGACCCCAGTCCGTCGGACCGGGACGAAGCACCCCCGTCCGAAGCCCCGGCCGAGCGGCCCCCACCCCAGGGAACAACCCGGGCCCCAGCCCCCACGACCCACGCACCCCCGCCATCCCAGGTGGCCCCAACCCCCACACCCACCACCCCGTCGCCGACATGCACCCGTTTCCTGTGGTGGTGCGCCTGACCGCGGCTGTCCAGCGAAACCGGCTAGCGGCGGACCCGATAGCGCAGGTGGAGCACCCGATCGCCCTGGATCACGACGTGCGGGTCCTCGAGCAGATGCTGGGCATCGACTGATCCGAAGTACCGCTTGCCCGAGCCGAAGACCACAGGCACGACGTCCATGGCCACCTCGTCCACCAGGCCGAGGGCCAACGCCTGCCCGCCGACGTCGCCCGCCGCCACAGCGACGGTGCGCCGGCCTGCGAGGTCCTTGGCCTTCGCGATCGCCTGTGCCACATCGTCGACGAAGTGGTACGGCGCCTCGGGGTGCCATCCGTCGGGCTCGGGCCGGTGCGACACCACGACGATATGTTCCCCCGCCGGCGGCGACCCCTCCCAGCCGTTGGTGATGTCGAAGACGTGACGCCCGACCACAAGCGACCCGATGTTCGCCAACATGGGTTTGACGTACTCCGCCGAAACCTGCGAGACCTTGGCGTATTCGCTGAGCTCGGTGTCGCCGTTGGAGTACCAGTCGAAGAGAGGGCCGACTTGATCGTCCGCATCGGCGATGAAGCCGTCGACGGAAACGACGTTCGAAGGCCGCCGTGGCGACCCACACGCCGTGGTCGGCGGCGACCCGGCGGGCGCGCTCGCCATGGACCTCGGCCTCGTGATCGGCGTGGACAACCCCGGCCACGTAGCCGTCCATGCCCAGCGCGGCCGTCGTCGCGGCGTGCTCGGGGCAGCCTGTGTCGCGGCAGACGGCGAGCCCCAGCGCCCATCCGTCCACGTCGATCACGGCGGGCTCGCCGGGCGTGAAGTGGGCGGCCTCGCTGCCGTGCAGGCAGACCTTCCCGTAGGCCACGCGCGGGCCGTCTCCGGCTACTGCCAGGATGCCGATGTGCGGACCCGGCACAGGTGCGCCGACCAGGGCGAGCGTCCCGGTCTCGGCGCACGCGGCGACGATCGGAGCCAGCCGTACGTCGTCCGGGGAGCCCTGTCGAATCGCACGATCACCCTGAACAGCGGGCCGCGCAGCTTGCGGCGAGATGGGTTCAGCGCGGTTTCAGTGCCCTGGAGCCGAGGACTCCGGCTGCGGCGTGACGCCCAGCATGCGTTGCAGCAGGTCCCGCAGCACCGTCCGCTCATCCGCCGACAACCCGGCCAACGGCTCCCGCGCGAAGTCCAGCGAGCCCCGCAGCCGCTCGGCGGTCTCGCGGCCCGTCTCCGTCGCGGCGGCGAGCTTGACGCGCCGGTCGGCGGGGTCGAGGCGGCGCTCGGCGAGCCCGCGGGACTCCAGCCGGTCCACGATCCCGGTGACGTTCGACGGCTCGCACTTGAGCTGCTGCGCTATGCGCCGCATCGGCGTCGGCCCCCGGGAGAGCAGGCCCAGGACGCGGGCCTGGGCGCCGGTGAGGGCGTGCTTGGCGGCGGCTTCCTCGTACTCCTCGTGATAGCGGGCCACGATGGTGCCGATGAGCTCGACGACCTCGAGGGTCAGCGGGTCGGTGCGGGACGTCATGCCCCTCAGGTTACCCATTTACTTGACAGCATGAAATATCGAGTCCCATGATTGTTTCAGATAGTGAAGTAAGTATGAGGAGGCTCCCCCCCATGTCCGCGATCCCCGCCACCGGCCGTGAATGGCACCTCGTCGCCCGCCCCCAGGGCTGGCCGAAGCCGGAGGACTTCGCGCTGCGCGAGGTCCCGGTGGCCGAGCCGGGCCCGGGCCAGGTGCTGGTCCGCAACCTGTACATGTCGGTGGACCCGTACATGCGCGGGCGGATGAACGACGTGAAGTCGTACGTACCGCCGTTCCAGCTGGACCAGCCGATGGAGGGCGGCGCGGTCGGCACGGTGATCGCCTCGAACGCGGAGGGCATCGCGGTCGGCGCGCACGTCCTGCACTTCGGCGGCTGGCGCGAGTACGCGGTGGTGGACGGCAAGCGCGCGGTGACGGTGGACCCGGAGGTCGCCCCGCTCACCACGTACCTCGGCGTGCTCGGGATGACGGGCCTCACCGCCTACGCGGGGCTGCTGGAGGTCGCGTCGTTCAAGGAGGGCGACGCGGTGTTCGTGTCCGGTGCGGCGGGCGCGGTCGGCAGTGAGGTCGGCCAGATCGCCAAGCTCAAGGGCGCCTCGCGGGTCATCGGCAGCGCGGGCTCGGACGAGAAGGTGCGGCTGCTGATCGAGGAGTACGGCTTCGACGCGGCGTTCAACTACAAGAACGGCCCGGTCGCCGAGCAGCTGAAGGAGGCCGCCCCCGACGGCATCGACGTCTACTTCGACAACGTCGGCGGCGAGCACCTCGAGGCGGCCCTCAGCAGCCTCAAGGTGCACGGCCGCATCGCCACCTGCGGGATGATCTCGATCTACAACGAGACCGAGCCGCCCGCCGCCCCGCGCAACATGGCGCTGTTCATCGGCAAGCGGCTGCGCATGCAGGGCATGTTGGTCAACGACCACAACCACCTCCAGCCGCAGTTCTTCGAGGAGGTCGGCGCCTGGGTGCGGGACGGCAAGCTGCGCTACCGCGAGACCGTCGTCAAGGGCGTGGACAACGCGGTGGAGGCCTTCCTCGGCATGCTCCGCGGCGAGAACATCGGCAAGATGATCGTCTCCCTCGACAGCTGAGACGACTGACGCTCACGGAGTCCGCTCGGGGTCGGTGAACGCGGCGACCAGGCCATGGGGCGCGTCGTCGCCGAAGAGGTACTCATGCAGTTGGGTGCCGTCGGCGGCGGCTTCGGCGCCGCGGGGGAACATGGCCTGCTCGTACGAGGCCAGGGCGGTTTCGACGTCGTCCGGGTGGGCGGCGAGGGCCGCGCCGAGTTCGGCGCCGTCGTACATGGCCAGGTTGGCGCCCTCGCCGTTCGGGGCCGCGAGGTGGGCGGCGTCGCCGAGCAGGGTCACCCCCGGCACCCGGGCCCACCGGTGCCCGATCGGCAGGGCGTAGAGGGGGCGCGGGACCGGCCCGGCGTCGCTGTCGGTGATCAGCGCGGTCAGCTCCGGCGCCCAGCCGTCGAACTCCCCGGCGATCCGCGCGGCGGCCGCGGCGGCGTCGGTGAAATCGACGGCGTCGAACCACTCCTGCGGCGCGGTGAGCGCCACGTAGGTGTGCAGGGTGTCGCCCTTCTCCCGGTGGGCCTGGATCCCCTTGCCCGGCGCGAGCGCGAGCATCGACCCGCCACCGACCGCTTTCGCGGCGGCCGGGTGGCGGGTGTCGCTGTCGAACAGGTAGGTCTCGACGAACGATCTGCCGGTGTACGCGGGTGTGGCGGTCGAGAGCAGCGGGCGGACCCGTGACCACGCGCCGTCCGCGCCGACCAGCAGGTTCGTGACGACGGTGGTGCCGTCGGCGAAGGCCACCTCGTGGCGGCCCTCACCGAGGGCACGGGTACGGCTGACCTTGTGGCCCCACCGGACGGTGCCGGCCGGGAGCGAGTCGAGCAGGATCTGCCGCAGCTCGCCGCGCTGCACCTCGGGGCGGCCCCCGGTGCCGTCGTCGGGTCCGTCGAACAGGACGGCCCCGTCCCGGTCGAGGATCCGCATCGCCTGACGGCCGTCCAGGATGAGGCTGCGGAACTCGTCCATCAAGTCCGCTGCTCGCAGGGCCAGTTGGCCGTTGTAGTCGTGGATGTCGAGCATCCCGCCCTGCGCGCGCTCCGTCGGTGAGGCCTCCGCCTCGTAGACCGTGGCCGGGATGCCGTGGACGTGCAGGACGCGGGCGAGGGTCAGGCCGCCGAGCCCGGCGCCGATGATCGTGACGTGAGGGGTCATGGTGATTCCTTGCGTATCGCACGGGTGCCGGGCGGGCGCCCGGCGGGGTCACCGGAAACCTCCCAAGCCCCGCCGACAGGCCGCCGACACCGGTCACCGGCCGCCGATATCTGCCCGACACACCCCTACGGCAGGACCACCGTCGTCAGCGCGCGCGGCGGAAGTTCCACATCCAGCGCACCGCCCCGCACCACCGCCCGGCCGACCCGGCTCAGCGAGTGGGTCTCGTCGGTGCGGTACACGTCGCCGACACCCTTTCCGCCGCCGACGCGGAAGTCCGTACGGACCGCCTTCCGGCCCGTGTTCAGGATCTCCAGCACCCGGCCCCCGTCCCGGTTCCGGAAGGCCGTCACCTTCACGCCGTCCGCCGCGGCCGCCCCGGCAGACGCCGCCACCCGCACCGCACCCGGGCGTACGAAACGGCTGTACGCGGCGAGCGCCCACAGCCGCTTCGAGACGTGGTAGTCAGCGCCGTCGAGCTGGATCAGCCCCCGCGTCGCGCCCACCGAGGCGCCGAACCAGTACACATACGCGCTCGCCCGCGCGTCCGCGAGCGTCGTGTGGATCGCCTCGGCGACGGCGAGACCGTCGTAGCCAGTGCCGTCGTCCCACGCCTCGTTCCACGTCGTGCCGTTGGGGCTCCACTCCGACATCCAGGTGCGCCGGTCCGTCGGCAGCGGCTGGTCCGAGGGCGTGACGTACGGATGGCCGGTGTGCGTGTCCACGTACCGTGACGCCGCCGGGTCCGCCTCGATGGCCGCGCTGTACTCGGCCTGCTGCTTCCATCCGGCGGCGTCGCAGCACACCAGGTCGATCCCGGCGCGCCGGACCGCCGGGCCGATGGCCTTCACGGTGTCGGCCGCCTCCTTCGGCGTGAACTGCATGGAGGCGTAGGACGTGGCGAGATCCGGCTCGTTGGTGAAGCCCAGGTCGGTGATCCGGATGCCCTCCTGGCGGTAGAACTTCGCGTATTGCACGAGGTAGTCGGCGTAGGCGCGCCGCCACTCCGGCTTCAGGGTGCCGCCGTTCGCGTCCGTCCCGTTGGTCTTCATGTAGCCGGGGGCGCTCCAGGCGTCGGCGTAGAAGCGCTGCACGCCGTACCGTTTCGCCTCCTTGGCCAGCCACACCTGGCCGCCGTCCTTGCCGTCCCACTCATAACGCGGCGGGGCGTCCGGGCCGCCCGGGTCGGTGGGCTGGATGGACTTCATGTGGTCGTAGACCTCGTCCGAGGACGAGCCGATGCCGAGCCGCAGGATGCTGAGCCCCGCGCCGGTGCGCCGGTTCAGCAGCAGATCCAGCACCTCCCGCCGGTGTTCGGGGGTGAGCCCGCCCGCGCCGCGCATCAGATCGGCGCGCTGGAAGGCTTCCGAGAAACCGAAGCCATCGATCGGCTGGAGAGGTCTTCCGAAATCCGCGCCGGGGGTGGAAGGTTGCTCAGCGGCGGCGGACGGCATGGCCAGAGGGATCAGGGCGGCGGCGACTGCGCCGACGAGAGCGGTACGGACCGTCTTGATCACGAAAACTTCCCTTCCCAGGCTCCGAAAACTTCCGGAACGTTTCCGTAACGTCGGCCGCACGCTAGAGGCGGCCCCCAGCCCGGTCAAGAGAGCACACACCACACGGCACATGAGAGGAGAAACGCCGCATGACAACGCATCACCGCACCAGATGGCTCGCCCTGCCCGCCGCACTCCTGCTCGCCCTGCTCCCGGCCAGCGCCTCCGCCTACCCGAACCCGGGCCGGGTGACGGGCGACATCACCGTCCACGACCCGACGATGCTCCGCGCCGCCGACGGCACGTATCTGCTCTACTCCACCCACGGCGGTCTGGAGGCCCGTACCTCCACCGACCGGATCGCGTTCAGCCGCTCCGGGAACGCCTTCAACTCCCCGCCGTCCTGGTGGAAGACGTACTCCTCCGGCAACGACCCCTGGGCGCCGGACATCTCGTACCGCGGCGGCAAGTACCTGATGTACTACGCGGTCTCGTCCTTCGGCTCCAGCACCTCCGCCATCGGCTTCGCCACCTCGTCCAGCGGCAAGGCGGGCACCTGGACCGACTACGGCATCGTCCACTCCACCACCGGCAGCAGCAACTACAACGCCATCGACCCCAACCTCTTCGTGGACGACGACGGGAAGTGGTGGCTGTCCTTCGGCTCGTGGTGGTCGGGGCTGAAGATGATCCGCCTCGACCCCGCCACCGGCAAGAGTTACGCGGGCGACAAGACCGTCTACGGCATCGCCTCCCGGCCCACCGGCACCAAGGCGGTCGAGGGGCCGTCGGTCGTGAAGCGCAACGGGTACTACTACCTGTTCGCGTCCTACGACACCTGCTGCGCGGGCACCAGCTCCACGTACAAGATCAAGGTCGGCCGCGCCACCAGCCCCACCGGGCCGTACTACGACAAGAACGGGGTGGCCATGATGAACAACGGCGGCTCCCCGGTCCTGGAGTCCCACGGCCGCTACATCGGCCCCGGCGGTCAGTCGATCATGAGCGACACCGACGGTGACCTGCTCGTCTACCACTACTACGACGGCCAGGCGGGCGGCACCGCCAAGCTCGGCGTCAACCTGCTGAGCTGGAGCGGCGGCTGGCCGACCGCGTACTGACGCACGCGGGCGGGAGGCGTGGCGGGGGCGTTGACGCGCGGGCGGCCAGCTCTTACCGTCACGTTCGGATATGCGACCCCTATCCGACATATCGAACGGAACAGCAGAGAGGCGCCGCCATGCCGTCGACCGCCCCCGCCCGGTTCACCCTCGACCCCGCCTTCGCCGTCGGCGATGTCGACCCCCGCCTCTTCGGCTCGTTCGTCGAACACCTCGGCCGCTGCGTCTACACCGGGATCTACGAGCCCGGCCACCCCGCCGCCGACGAGGCCGGACTGCGCACCGACGTCCTCGATCTCATCCGTGAACTCGGGGTCACCGCCCTCCGCTATCCCGGCGGCAACTTCGTCTCCGGCTACAAGTGGGAGGACGGCACCGGGCCCGCCGAGGAGCGCCCCCGCCGCCTCGACCTCGCCTGGCGCTCGACCGAGACCAACCGCTTCGGGCTCTCCGAGTACATCGACTTCGTCCGCAAGGTCGGCGGCGAGCCCATGATGGCGCTCAATCTCGGCACGCGCGGTGTCGCCGAGGCCCTGGAGCTCCAGGAATACGCCAACCACCCCTCCGGCACCGCGCTGTCCGACCGCCGCGTCGGCCACGGCGACAAGGAGCCGTACGGCATCCGGCTGTGGTGCCTGGGCAACGAGATGGACGGCCCCTGGCAGACCGGCCACAAGACCGCGGAGGAGTACGGGCGGCTCGCCGCCGAGACCGCCCGCGCCATGCGGCAGATCGACCCGGACGTCGAACTCGTCGCCTGCGGCAGCTCCAACCAGGGCATGGCGACCTTCGCCGCCTGGGAGGCCACGGTCCTCCAGCACTCCTACGAGCTGGTCGACTACATCTCCCTGCACGCCTACTACGAGGAGCGCGACGGCGACCGCGACTCCTTCCTCGCCTCCGCCGTCGACATGGAGTCCTTCATCGAGAACGTGATCGCGACCTGCGACCACGTCGGCGCCCGGCTGAAGTCGAAGAAGAAGATCAACCTCTCCTTCGACGAGTGGAACGTCTGGTACCAGGCCCGCTTCCACGCCGCCGAGCCGCCCAACTGGGACGAGGCGCCGCGGCTGCTGGAGGACAACTACTCCGTCACCGACGCCGTCGTCTTCGGCTCGCTCCTCATCGCGCTGCTGCGCCACGCCGACCGCGTGACGGTCGCCTGTCTCGCCCAGCTCGTCAACGTCATCGCCCCGATCATGACCGAACCGGGCGGCCCGGCCTGGCGCCAGACCACCTTCTTCCCGTTCGCCCAGGCGTCGGCGTACGGCCGCGGCCGGGTGCTCCAGGTCGCCGTCGACAGCCCCGCGCACGAGACGGCGACGTACGGTGAGGTGCCGCTGCTGCACGCCACGGCCGTACGGAACGAGGAGACCGGCGCGGTCACCGTCTTCGCCGTCAACCGCGATCAGCACCGGCCGCTCCCGCTGGAGGTGGCGCTGCACGGCCTCGCGCTCGGCCAGGTCGTCGAGCACAGCGTGCTCGCCGACGCCGACCCGGAGGCCCGCAACACCCTGGCCGACCCCGAGCGCGTCACCCCGCACCCGGGCGAGGGCACGGCGCTCGCGGACGGGGTGCTGACCGCCACGCTGGAGCCGATGTCCTGGAACGTGATCCGTTTGGGGTGAGCGACAAAGAATTTGTATAGTGCATCTATATGAGTACGGTGCGCGAGATACAGGGATGGACATCAGCGGTGGGCCGCAGCTTCCGGGCGGCCCTCAGCATGGAACGCGTTCTCTCGGAGCCCGGCGCGATCGTACGGGCGGTCCTGGCGGTCATCGCCGCGGCGGTGCTCGGCGGGCTGACCGGCGATCCGCTGGCCTGGGTCATGATGTCCGTGGGCGCCTTCATCTGCGGCATCGGCACCCTGCTGGCGCCGGTCCGGCACCGGGCGGTGAACGCGTTCTGGATGGGCGCGGGCTTCTCGCTCGCCGCCCTCGCCGGGGTCTGGCTGCACCAGACCGGCTGGTACTTCCTGATCGCCCTCGCGGTCCTCGCGTACCTGGCCGGACTGTGGCGGGCGCTGGGCGTGGCGCCCGGCATCCGCGCCTGCCTCGTCGTCATCGGCTGCATGATCACCGCCGATCTCGCCGCCACGGTCGAGGTGGGTCTGGTGATGGTGCGATGGATGGCCGCGGGCGCCGCGCTGACCCTCGTCGCGCAGCTGCTGCCTCCGTACGGGCGGCGCCACCCCGCGCAGCGCAAGGCGCTCGCCGCGCTGTACGCCTCGCTGGCGGCGTACGCGCGTACCGAGGTCAAGGGGACCGTCGGCCACCCCGCCCCGGCGCCCTTCACCGCCGCCCGCAGGGCGCTCGATCTGCTGCCGCGCTTCGCCCGCCCCGCCGCGGCACCGCTCTACGGACTGCTCGTCGAAGCCGAACGCATCCGGCGCGCCCTGCTGCTCGCGGCCGACACCCCGAAGGCGCCCCACGAGGAGATCGCCGCAGCGCTCGACTCCGTGGCGCGCGCCCTGCGCGCCTCCCGCCGGGAGCCCCTCGCCCCGCACATCGCGCGGACGCTGGAGACCTGGCGCGGCCCGGTGGCCGACGAACTGCTGCCGTCACTGAACGAGGCCGGGCGGCTCGTCGCCCTCTGGGCCGACCGGGAGCAGCGGATTGCCGGGACGGCTGCGGGGGCTCCGGTGGCTGCGGGTTCGGGGAGTCAGGGGAGCCCTGAAAGCCCGAGCGCCCCGAGCGCCCCGGGCGGGCCGGGCGCCCTGAGCGGGCCGAGCGGCCAAAACGCCCCGGGCGATCCGCGCGGCCCGGAGTACCCGAGCGCCCCGAGCGAGCAGGGGGAGCCGGGCGCCCCGAACGGCCCGGGTGCCCTGGGGACTCCTGGGGCCGCGAAGGGCCAGGACCCCGTCCTGGACCTGTTCCCCGCCGAGCACCCCATCCGCGCCGGGCTTCGGCGGTTGTGGGGCGCGGCGCGCCCCGGCGACCCGCTGTCCCCGCACGCCCTCCGCGTCGCCGTCGGCACCACGGCGGCCGAGGCCGCGGGCCGCGCCCTCGGCGACTTCTGGGGCCATGGCCTGCCCGGGCACGGCTTCTGGGCGGCGCTCACCACCATGCTGGTGCTGTTCCCCGACTACGGACACACCTTCGCCCGCGGCTGGGCCCGCCCCCTCGGCTCGATCCTCGGCGGCCTCGCCGCCTGGGCCGCCCTGCTGCCCGCCTGGTGGACGCCGGACCGGCTGGTCGTCGCCGCGGTGCTGCTCACCGCGTGCGTCTTCCTCACCCTGCGCGTCGGCCAGTTGGTGCTGAACTTCTTCATCACCGCCTGGCTCGTCGTCCTCATCGCCCGCCTGGGCAAGGCCCCCGACCTCATCGCCTGGGGCCGTCCCGCGGACACCCTCCTCGGCGCGATGATCGGGCTCCTCGTCTTCCTCGTCCTGCCCACCTACCACCACGACCGGCTGTCCTCCCTGGTCGCCGCGTGGACGGACGTCCAGCGACGGCTGCTGAACGTCCTGGTCGGCGGGCTGACCGAACCCGGCGTGGTGCGGTACGAGGACATCGACGCCCTGCGCTCCCGCAGCCGCCACACCCGTGAACGCCTGGAGGCGGCGGTCGCCGCGCTCCGTCACGAACCGCGCGGCCACCGCGCCCGCTGGAACGCCACCGAGATCGAGGCCGTCCAGCGCTCGATCGCGGACCTCAGCCGGTGCGCGTCACAGCTGTACGCCGCGCAGCCACGCCGTGACGCCGACGCCGTGCCGGAGGCCGCCGAGATCGCGGCCCTCTTCGACACCCGGCTGACCGCCCTCGCCGACGCCCTCGACAGCGGCGCCCCGATCCCGGCCGCCACCGTACGGGCGTCCTTCGACGAGTCGGCCCGCCGCGGCGGCCTCACCGACCTCAGCGATCACCGCTCCCCGGACGGCATCGCCCACGCCCGGGCCCGCGCCCTGACCCTCTGCCTGCGCACGGCCCTGGCCGTCGACACCTTCGCCACCGGGCTGTCCCTCAGGAGCCCTTCACCGGGTTGACGAACGTCCCAGGGCGGGTGGCCCCCGACTGGTCGAGGATGCGGCCGCCGTACGTCCACTTCAGCTCGAAGGACGACTTCTGGTTCGGCGGGGTGACCACCACCGTCTTGGGCACGAGCTTGCGGGCGCCGGTGTCGGTCGTGGGCAGCAGCTGGAACGTGAAGTGGGTGTGACCGCCCGGCTTCAGCGTGGCCGGGGACGACTGCTCCGCCGACCGCCGCAGGTCCCAGGTCTTGCCGAAGATGTCCGGGGCACCGCCCACGACATCGGCGTACCACCCGGCGCTGAGCTGATCCGTGGCGCAGGCACCGTCACCACCGCCGGAGCCCGCGTCCGGCGGAGAGCGGTACGGCGTGACATGGGTCCCCAGCTGTCGTAGGCGTCGACCCCTCCCCGGGGCCTGACCCCCACCCTGTCCGCCACCGCTGATGGTCCACTGCCGACCGGCTAACGCCTCCCTAACAGCCCGCGGCCCGCACACGGCACGGAGCCATGTGCGGGCCTGCGTACGGTCAGACGACCAGCCACAGGGCGCCGGTCAGCAGGAAGCCGATCGTGCCCATCGCCGTCGTAAGGACGGTCCAGGTGCGGAGGGCGTCGCCGACCTCCAGGCCGACCAGTTTGGTGAACATCCAGTAGCCCGCGTCGTTGATGTGCGACAGCGCGAGCCCGCCCGCGCCCATCGCCAGGCAGATCAGGGCCAGTTGCTGCGGGGAGAGGTCCGTGCGCAGGAGCAGCGGGTTGATGAGACCGGCCGTTGTCACCAGGGCGACCGTCGTGGAGCCCTGCACCGCGCGCAGCAGCGCCGTCATCGCGAAGGCCAGTGCCAGCAGGGGGAGTCCGGTGCGGTCCAGGACGTCGGCCACGGCGTCGCCGATGCCGGTCTTCACCAGCACCTTGCCGAAGACACCGCCCGCGCCCGCCACCAGGATCACCATCGCCACGCCCGGCAGCGCCGAACCCATCACCTCGGAGACCCGCGCGCCCGACCAGCCGCGGCGTATGCCCAGGAAATAGGCGCTGAGCGCGGCGGCGACGAGCAGGGCGACCATGAGGGCGCCGAGGACCGTCAGAACGGCGCGCGGGGTGGAGCCCTCGGCGAGGGTGTTGGTGGCGACGGTGCCGAGGAGGATGAGGGCGATCGGGGTGACGATGAGGGTGAGGATCATGCCGAACGAGGGCGGATTCTCGACGCTCGTCGTCTCGTCGGCGGTGTCGCCGAAGACCTGCTCGCGGACGTCGGCCGTCATCGCGTACGTACGCCGCGTCATGCGCTTGGCCAGCAGATAGCCGATCGCGATCACGACCGCCGTCACCGGTATGCCGAACAGCAGCACCCAGCCCTGGTCCGCCCCGATCGTCGTCGCGGCGGCCACCGCGCCCGGATGGGGCGGCAGGAAGGCGTGCACCGTGAGCATCGCCGCGCCCATCGGCAGGGCGTAGACGAGCAGCGGCTTACGGGACGCCCGGGCCACCCCCGTACACGATCGGCATCAGGATGATCAGCCCGACCTCGAAGAAGACCGGGATGCCGAGCAGAAAACCGGCGGCCGTGAGCGCGAGCGGGGTGCGCTTCTCGCCGAAGCGCTCCATCAGCGAATGGGCCAGGGAGGCGGCGCCGCCGGAGAGTTCGATGATCCGGCCGATCATCGCGCCGAGGGCGATGATGGTGGCGATGTGGCCGAGCGTCGAGCCCATGCCCTCTTCGATGGTGGTGACGAGGTCCGCGGCCGGGACGCCCGCGGTGAGCGCCACCGCGATGCTCACGACGAGCAGCGCCACGAAGGGCTGGACCTTCATCTTGATGATCATCACCAGGAGCAGGGCGACTCCGGCGGCGGCGACGAGCAGCAGTGCGTTGTGGCTCATTGTCCGGCTCCCTCGGGGGCGTTCGGGGCGTTCGGGGAGAGGACCGTGACGATGGAGGAGTCGTCGCGTGCGGCGAGCCCGGCGCGTTCGCCCAGCAGATACAGCTGCTCGGCGGCCGAGGCCAGCGGCACCGGGACGTGTGCGTCCTTCGCGATCCCGGTCACGATGCCCATGTCCTTCACGAAGATGTCCAGCCGCGACCGCACCTCGACCGCGTCCGCCGCCTCCTCGTAGACCTGCGCCATACGCGGCCCCCGGTCGGCGAACATGAACGATCCCGCCGCGCCCTGGCTCAGGCTGTCGATCACCGTCCGCGGATCCAGGTCGAGCCCGCGCGCGAGGGCCACGGCCTCGGCGGCCGCCGCGATGTGCACGCCCGCGAGGAGCTGGTTGATCGCCTTGAGCGCCTGGCCGTCGCCGGGCTTGTCGCCGATGACGGTGAGCGTGGACGCGAGCCGCTCCAGCACGGGGCGCGCGGTGGCGAGGGCGTCGGGCTCGGCGCCGACGACGATCAGCAGCTCGCCGTTCCCGGCCCGCGTCGGCCCGCCGCTGACGGGCGCGTCCACGAGCCGTACGCCACGCTCGGCAAGCGCGGCGGCCGTCGCCCGGGCAGCGACCGGCCCCACGGTGCTGGTCAGGACGACCACGGCCCCGGCCCGCAGCGCGTCCGCCGCGCCGGTCTCGCCGAACAGCGCGCTGTCGACCTGGGCCTGATCCCGTACGGCGAGCAGAACGACATCCGCGCCTCGCGCGGCCTCGGCCGGGGTGACCGCCTCGTCGGCGCCCGAGTCGACGGCAGCGGCCCGCCGCTCGGCGGCGATGTCGAACACGGTCACGGGGAAGTCCCCGGCCGCGAGGCGCTGGGCCATGGGAAGCCCCATGGCCCCGAGGCCGATGACGGCGGTGCGGGGGGAGTTGTCGGTTTCGGAGGTGGCAGAAGGCATACGTGTTCCTGGGGAGGAGGGGAGTGGGTTTTGTGGGCGCCCGGTCCGCGAACCGGTCGACGGCGATGACTCGCCCGCGGGACCGGCCCGGGTGGGCCGTCATCCGGACCGGCGGACCGGCGGGGTTTCGGGGCGCAGCCCCGTGGGGTGCCAGGGGCGGAGCCCCTTCACGCGGCGGAGCCGCAAATCGACTGGGGCCGGGAAGGGGCGGGGTGGGGGATCAGCCCTCGGCCGCCGACGCCAGTCGCTCGGCGATCCGGCGGGCCGTGGCCGCCACCGCGGCCCGGCCCGCCGCCCCACGTCGCGACGACGTCCGCGCCGCCCGTGGCGTCCGGGAGCGTTGACGCGACAGCGGCCAGGTACGCCCGGCGCAGCTCCGCGTTCACGTTGACCTTGGCGACGCCGCGCCGTACCGCGCCCAGCAGTTGCGGCTCCGGGAGGCCGCTCGCGCCGTGGAGGACGAGGGGGACGGGGACCGCGGCGCGGATGCGTTCCAGGCGGGGCAGGTCCAGCCGTACCGGCTCGGTCGTGAAGCCGTGGACATTGCCGACGGCCACGGCCAGGGCGTCGATGCCGGTCGCGGCCACGAACTCGGCCGCCTGCGCCGGGTCGGTCATCGAGCTGCCGGGCGCCGTCGCGCCCGTGGACACGTCCTCGTCACCGGCCAGCGCGCCGAGTTCGGCCTCGACCCAGACACCGGCCGCGTGGGCGCGCCGCACGGCCTGCCGGGTCAGCACGATGTTCTCCGCGAACGGCAGATGCGAGCCGTCGACCATCACCGACGTATAGCCCGCGTCGACGCACGCGGCGATCTCGTCCAGGTCGCGGCTGTGGTCCAGGTGGACGCCGATGGGCGCGGGCGACCGCCGGGCCGCGTCCAGGGCGAGCCCCATCAGCGCCTCGCGCCCCGCGTGCTTGAAGGCGCTCGACCCGGCCTGGAGCAGCACCGGCGTGTCCGAGGCCTCCGCCGCCGCCACGATGCCCTGCACCGTTTCGAGGTTGTACGCGACGAAGCCGGGTATCGCGCGGCCCTCGCGGGCGGCGTCGGTCAGCGCGTCGGTTCCGGTGAGCAGCATCATCGGCTCCTGAACAAGTCGATGGCGTCCGCGAGGGCGTTGTCGTCCCCGACGTTCCCGGGGAACACGACGTACGGGATGCCGACGCTCGGGCCGGACTCGGGTTCCCACAGCGAGACGATGCCGGGCAGCAGGGTGCCGCGCGCCCAGGCCCGGCGGATCTCCATCCCCTCGGTCGCGACGTCGCTGGAGGTGATGCCGCCCTTGGCGATGACGTACGCGGGGCGCCGGGCCGCCGTGACGGCCCGTACGGTGGCGACCAGCGCGGCGGACACGCTGCGCGCGATCGCCAGGGAGTCGTCCGCGTCGGCGCCGGTGACAAGGGCGCGGCTGGTGCGTACGACGACCTCACTCGTGGCGAGGGCCTGCGCGCACGCCGCCGCCACGTCGGCGATGTGGGTGGCGCGCCGCCCCTCGTCGAGCAGGGCGTGCACATCGAGTTCGAACTCGGCGATCCCGCCGCGCTCGCGCAGCCGGTCCAGCTGCCGGGTGGTCTGGCCGACATGGGACCCGACGGCGATGAGCCCATGGGCCGCCGCCCCGTCACCGAGGTGCCGCAGCTCGGCCGGGGTGAGCGGGGCGCGGGCGCCCTGGCCCGCCCGGGCCCGTACGAACGAGGGGCCACACCGGTAGACCAGCCGAGCGCCCTCGGACTCCGCGGTCGCCCCCGCCAGGGCCAGGACGCGCAGATCGTCGTCGCAGAGCGCGTCCGCCACCGCCATCCGGCCGTCGCGCAGCGAGGCCAGCAGCCGGGCGACATGGCCCGGGCCGCGCAGCCGCAGGTCCTCCAGGGTGATCCGTACGACGTCTCCGGCGGACACGCGCCCGCCCGTCTTCTCCTCGATCCACTCGGGCAGCCGGGAGTTGGCGTACCCGAACGTGGCGTCGCGCGCGAACTCGCTCCGGCCGACCGGAAGCATCCCGTCGGCCGTCCGCATCCAGTGCACGGAGTCGGCGGTGAACCGGCCCGCCTCGATGTACGCGGGGACGAGGACGACGCCGTCCACGGGCGTCTCCTCGGCCAGGACGTCCGTCTCCAGCGGGAAGTGCCCGCGCAGCGTGGAGTCGCTGCGGCTGGCCAGGACGTAGCCCACGCCCTCGGCCGCGGACGCCTCCGCGAGTGCTCGTACGACCTCGCGGTTGCGGGCGGCGGCGGTGTCCGGGGCGAGGCTGCGGGTGTTGGTGAGGACGAAGAAGGCCGTGCTGTCCTGGCGCAGCGCCCACCGCAGGTCGTCGACCGTCCAGGCAGTGAGGACGGGCACTCCGGCGACGGTCTGGGTGCCGGTGGGGTCGTCGTCCAGGACGACCAGACGGCGGCCGTCGGCGATGGCGGCGGCCACCTCGCCGGGGGCGACCTCGCGGGGCGGTGGCAGCTCGTGCGCCTCGGGGAAGTGCGCGGTGTCGGTGTCGGGCATGTGCGGCTCTACTTTCCTGACGCGTTCGTGCTGTTCCGGCTGTTCCTGGCCGTTTTCGGGCAGGCCGGGGCGCACCGCCGGTGCGGCGATGTGCATGAGAGGAGGGGGAGGGGGCTAGCGGCGTGGCTCGATGACGTGGGTCTGAAGATCGTCCGCCGTCTGCGTCATGTGGTCGTCCATCGCGCGCCGGGCCTGCTCCGGATCCCCGCCGCGCAGCGCCGCCAGGACGCTCTCGTGATGGGCGATGGCGTTCGTACGGATCTGCGGCACGGCGGAGGTCTGACGGCGGCCCTCGATCAGCAGCCGTCCGAACGGCTCGAAGAGCAGCGGGACGAAGGCGTTGCCGGAGGCGCGCATCACCACCTCGTGGAACGCGATGTCGGCGGTCACGAACTGCTCGGTGTCCCCGGCCCCGGCCGCCGCCCGCATCTCGTCCAGCAGCTCGGCGAGTTCGGCCAGATCGTCGTCGGTGCGCCGGACCGCGGCCAGCTGCGCGGCGCCGACCTCGATCATCTGCCGGGCCTCGATCAGCTTCTCGGAGATCGCCCCGCCCGCCGCCCCGCCCGTCCGGGGCCCGGCGGCGGCCGCGCGGATCATCGGCTCCAGGGCGGTCCACTGGTCCGGGGTGTTGACGTACGTACCGCGTCCGCGGTGGATGCGGACGACGTTCTGCGAGCGCAGGACCTTGACCGCCTCGCGCAGCGTGAGCCGGCTGGCGGCGTGCTGCTCGGCCAGTACGCCCTCCGGGGGGAGGGCTGTGCCGGGCGGATAGTGGCCGTCGATGATCGCGGTCAGCAGTCGCTCGGCGATGTCGTCGGACAGCGGCATTGCTCTCGACCTCCTTGCCAGAACCTCAGACATCAGACATCTGATGTCCAGGAGAACGTAGGTGGGGTTTCGGCCATCGTCAAGACCCCCCAGGAGACTTCCTGGCGAAAAAGCGAGCCCCGCCCGGGAAGAGGCCGGGCGGGGCGTGGTGTGGGTATCGAGCGGTACCGAGCGGTAGGGGACGGATGTGGGGGGCGGCGTGCGTGGGGACGTTTTCGTGCGGCGTTGTGGCGTTACCGGTCAGGCGTCCGCGTCGATGCCCAGGGTGAGGGTGCCGCGATATCCGGCCGACGGGGTGCTGCCCAGCGCCGTCACCGCCATCAGCCCGGCGGCGGTGCCGCCGTTGCCGTAGATCCCGTCGGAGGAGAGCGGGGTGCGGGGGACGGTGTTGGTGGAGTACGGGGTCAGCTTGGCGACCGCCCGGGTGATCGCCTCGTCGAAGAAGAGCTGACCGGTGTGGATCTCGTTGCCGCCGGTGAACGAGCCGTCGGCGGTGAGCGTGACGCCCGTGTGCACCTTGATGTGGATGTGGATGCAGCGGCCGCGGTACCAGCCGGGGTAGATGCCCTTCAGCTTGGCCACGCCGTCGGTGCCGGTGAGCACACCGCCGCGCAGGAACTTCCCGTTGTCCGGCTCCTGGTGGCCGTTGTTGCCGACGAAGCCGGAGTACTCGCCGAGCGCGTCGCAGTACCAGATCTCCACGAGCGCTTTGTTGAGCGGTGCGCAGGTGTCCCTGTCGACGACGGGGAGGACCAGCTCCAGCGGTACGCCCTGTTTGTCCTCGCTGACGTCGGCCCGTACGAGGGCGTGGTCGAGGTAGTACGGGCCCTCGGTGAGCTGCTTGGTGAGGGTGCAGATCGCGTTGGCGGCGGGGACCGCGTCCGTGGCGTCGGTGGCGGCAGCCTCGGGGCGGGTGGCGGCGGTTCCGGCGCCGATTCCGACGGCCGCGGCGGCGGCGCTTCCGGCAATCAGTACTCTGCGTCGCCCGATGGGGGCGGGGGATGCGTCTGTCATGGGCATGGAAAGTAGGGGTGATTGCTGTGGGGTACCTGTCAGTTCGGCAAAGTCTCCGCGCGTCAACTCTTCTTATCGCCAACTCCCTTATCAGTCAGCGGTGTTGACACCACGAACAAGCGCTTACTAGCTTCTTCTGTGATGGCTGTCGTCTGCTGGGGCGGTCCTGACCACACCGCGTCCGGGCAGCGAAATTCGCCACCGTCAGAGCCGCACCTTTGACGATCTCCACCGGCCCCGGTGACCGACGTGCTTGCCGTGCGCCTCCCGCAAGCGATTGCCCCTCCGGGTGGGGATCCTCCGACCGAGAGGGCTCCTTATGAACTCCGCAGGTGACCACTTCACGACGGACGCCACTACGGGTATGGGCCACAACCGGCGCCGGCTGACGGCCGTCGCCGCGGGCGTGGCCGCCACCCTCGCGCTCGGGGGCCTGGCCGCGGTCTCGGCGCAGGACGCGGACGCCGCCACGCCCGCCACGCCCGCCACGCGCGGAGCCGCCGCGGTGGCGGACACCCCCATCGGTTTCGGCGCGGGCACCACGGGCGGCGGCACCGCCACCGCCACCACCGTCACCACCCTCGCCGCCTTCCAGACCGCCGTCGCCGGTGACAGCGCCAAGGTCGTCAAGGTGTCCGGTCTGCTCTCCCTCACCGGCCAGGTGGACATCGGCTCCAACACCACCGTGCTGGGCGTCGGTTCGGGCTCCGGATTCACCGGCGGCGGTCTGCGGCTGAAGGAGGCCACGAACGTCATCATCCGCAACCTCGCCATCAGCAAGCCGAGGAAGCCGTCCGACGGGGTGACGGTCCAGGAGTCCACCAGGGTGTGGATCGACCACAACACGTTCTCCGCCGACCGGGACCACGACAAGGACTATTACGACGGCCTGCTGGACATCAACCACGGCTCCGACAACATCACCGTCTCCTGGAACAAGTTCGCCGACCACTTCAAGGGCAGCCTGGTCGGGCACAGCGACAAGAACGCCAGTGAGGACACCGGACATCTCAAGGTGACCTACCACCACAACTGGTTCAGCAACGTCTACTCCCGCATCCCCAGCCTCCGCTTCGGCACCGGCCACTTCTACGACAACTACGTCCAGGGCGCGGACACCGCCGTCCACTCCCGGATGGGCGCGCAGATGCTGGTGGAGAACAACGTGTTCCGCGACACCAAGATCGCCGTGACCACCAGCCGGAGCAGCGACGTGGACGGCTCCGCGGTGCTCCGCGGAAACGACCTGGGCGGCGGCGCCACCGAGATCTCCCAGACCGGCACCTTCACCAAGCCGCCTTACGCGTACACGGCTGAACCGGCGTCGTCGGTGGTCGCCTCGGTGACCGCCCAGGCGGGCACCGGCAAGCTCTGACCCTCGCAACTCCCCGAGAGGACACTTTTCGTGAGATTCATCGGACGCCGCACGGCCGTCGCGGCCGCGGCGGCCATCGCCATCGGTGCGGGCACGCTCGCCACCACGCCCGCCGCGGCGGACACCAAGGCCGCGGCCCCCGCCTCCGGCTCGTTCAACGCCCTCACCTACAACGTGGCCGGACTCCCCGAGGGCCTGTCGTCCGGCCACCCCGAGAAGAACACCCCGCTGATCTCGCCCCGCCTGGGCGCGTACGACATCGTCAACGTCCAGGAGGACTTCAACTACCACGCCGCGCTCTACGCCGGTGACGACCACCCGTACCGCACCCCCACCAGCGGCGGCGCGGCCTTCGGCGACGGCCTCAACACCCTCTCCGACCTGCCGTACGACGACTTCGAGCGGGTCAAGTGGACCAAGTGCAACGGCACCGACTGCCTCACCCCCAAGGGCTTCACCCTCGCCCGGGTGCGGCTCGCCGAAGGCGCGTACCTGGACCTCTACAACGTGCACACCAACGCGGGCACCACCGACGCCGACCTCGCCGCCCGCCGTGCCAACATCACCCAGCTCTCCGACTTCATCACCGCCAACTCGGCCGGAAACGCGGTGCTCGTCATGGGCGACACCAACACCCGCTACACCCGCGCCGCCGACAACATCCGCGACCTCGCCACCCGCAACGGCCTCACCGACGCATGGGTGAACCTCGTCCGCGGCGGCTCGGCCCCGCCCGCCGGGTCCGACGCGCTCGTGTGCGACCCGGATAACGTCACCAACACCTGCGAGGTCGTCGACAAGGTCCTCTACCGCTCTGGCCCGCTCCTCTCCCTCACCGCCGCCCGCTACAACAACGAGAACACCGACTTCCTCGACGCCGAGGGCAAGCCGCTGTCCGACCACTACCCGCACACCGTGGACTTCTCCTGGAAGGCGGCCGACACGCTCCGCGCCGGAGACCAGTTCGGCGGACCGCACGGCACCGCCTTCAACGACGCCGACGACCTCCCCGCCACCCCCGCGCCCCGCACCCTCACCCTGCGCGGCGGCTCCCGCCTGGACGCGGTGTCCCTGACCCTGTCCGGCGGTACGACCCTCGGCCACGGCGGCAGCGGCGGCACCCCGGCCTCCCTCACCCTCGGCTCCGGTGAACACCTCACCTCCGCCACCCTCAGCCGCGGCCAGAAGGACGGCCGCACCCGCCTCTTCTCCGCGGCCTTCACCACCGACAAGGGCCGCACCGTGGCGGCCGGAACCCCCACCTCCGACACCGCCACGTTCACCGCCCCCGACGGCTGGCAGATCGTGGGCTTCACCGGCCGCGCCGGTGAAGAGATCGACAAGCTGGGCGTCATCTACGCGCCACGCTAGCCAAGTAGGCTTCCGCCCATGCGTGATCTTGGAGTGGGCATCGGCTATCTGGTGAAGGGCCAACGCTGGGTGGCCCAGCACGGGAGGTGGTGGGGGATCGGGATGATCCCGGCCCTCATCACCCTCGTCGGATACGCGGCGGCCCTCGTCGTCCTCTTCTACTGGACTCTGTCACGTCATCGCCTGGGCCACCCCCCTTCGCCGACGACTGGTCCTCACCCTGGCTCGGCGCCTTCCGCGACGCGCTCGCGATCCTCTTCGGCACCGCCTGCCTCTTTCCTCGCGGTGATCACGTTCACCGCGGTCACGCTCCTGGTCGGCCAGCCCTTCTACGAATCCCTCTCCGAGGAGGTCGACCGCTCCGAAGGCGGCGAGGTCCCCGAATCGGGCCTGTCGACCTGGCAGGAGGTGTGGATCGGCATCCGCGAGGCCCTCGCCCTGCTCATCCGCGTCACCCTGTGGAGCGTGCTCTTCTTCGCGCTCGGCTTCATCCCGTTCATCGGCCAGACCGTGATCCCCGCCCTCGCCCTCTGCGTGACCGGCTTCTTCCTCGCCGAGGAGCTGACCTCGGTCGCCCTGCTGCGCCGCGGCGTCCTGCTCAAGGAGCGCCGCCGCATGCTCCGCGGCCGCCGCCTCCTCACGGTCGGCTTCGGCCTCCCCCTCGCCCTGCTCTTCCTGCTCCCCCTGGTCGCGGTCTTCCTCATGCCGGGCGCCGTAGCGGGCGCGACCCTCCTCGTCCGCGACCTCACGGGCGAGGCCGCCGCCCCGCCCCAGGGCGACACCGCGGCGGGAGCGCTGGGCAGCGCGTGACGGATCACCACCCGGCCCGCGACGCCTCCGTGGTGGTGGCCCGCGACACGAACGGGCTGGTGGCCCTGCTGAGCGCCCACTTCCCCCGCCACGGTGGCGACTACCTGTTCCTGCCCGGCGGGCGCCGGGAGGACGGAGAGACGGCGGAGGAGTGCGCGCGGCGAGAGCTGCGGGAGGAGGCGGGGATCACCGCCGGGGCCTGGCGGTCGCTGGGTGCGTACGCCATGACGCTCGGCTCACCGGCACGGGTGCACCTCTTCGAGGCCCGGCACCTGACCCTTGGCCCTCAGGAACTCACCCCCACCGAGCAGGACTTCACCCTCTCCTGGTGGTCGATGAGCGATGCGATCGACGCGGTCTCCCGGGGGCGCTTCCTCCTTCCGGCCGGCCCCTTGGCCCTGCTGCTCGCCGACAGGACGGGGCATTTTTCCCGGGCGCCATCGGATCGATAAGGGATGGGTGATCGATGCGGGCTGAATGTGAATCATCAGCTCCTTCACGGCCGGGGATGCGATCGGTGAGGATCGGAACGCAACATCCGTGAGGGCGGATATCGGACTGCTCTCCGTTGCCCACTTCCTCAAGGAAGTCCTTGACCCTCATAGTCCGAGACGATCGCCGCGGCGCTGGCCCAGCAGCTCGCCGACGGAGAGGTGCTTCCGCCGGTGCACAAGAGAGAAACCGTCGAGCAATTCATCCTGAAGGAGATCGCGGACGGCCGCTACGAGCCGGGTGACCTGGTGGCGACGGGCGCCGAACTCGCCCGCCGGCTGGGGGTATCCCTCAGCACGGCCGGTAACGCGCTACGACGCCTCAAGGAACATGGGGTGCTCCACGGTGCCCTCGGGAGCGCGGGAACGCGCGTCGCGGTTCCCGGGCAGAATCCACCACGGACAACAGCCGAGCGGGCCACTCACCTGGCCGCCGTGATCCGCCGGCAGATCGAGGACGGCACCTACCCCTCCGGAACGCTGCTGCCCTCCAACCGCGTGCTCGCCCGAGCACATCGGGTCCCCGGGCATGTGGTGGTCCAGGTCATCAAGATCCTGGTCGACGAGGAACTGGTGGAGACCCGAGCCTCCATAGGAAAACTCGTACGCGACCCCCGGGAAAGGCCGGGCTCACGACGACTGCTCAGCAAATCGGATCAATTGGTCAAGTCAATCCGCGACGACATCCTCAACGGTGCCCTCATCCCCGGCGAGCCGCTGCCGAGCAGCATAAAACTCGCCCACCGCTACGGCATGGGCCAGACAACCGTCGTCAAATCCGTGCCGAAACTCCTGGCCGAAGGGCTCATCGTCAAGGTGCCCTCAATGTCCGGGAGGTTCCTGATCCGGCAGACTCGCCGAAAAGGGCCGGGCGAGAGCTGACGGCCCGCGCGGGGATAGCTTTCTGTGTATGACCGCAGGCAGGGATGAGGGAGTTCGTCCACCCGGTGGGCCGGACGGGCGCTCCGAGCCGAGCGTCCACCAACTGCGGCTGTTCGTGGTGCTTGCGGAGGAGTTGCACTTCGGGCGTGCCGCCGCCCGGCTGTTCATGTCGCAGCCGGCCTTCAGCCAGCAGATCCGCGTGCTGGAACGGCGACTCGGCCTGCAACTGGTCGAGCGCACCAGCCGCGTCGTCGAGCTCACCCACGCCGGGCAGACCCTCCTTCCCCACGCTCACGCCGTCGCGGACGCCATGGCCACCCTGCGCCATGTCGCCGACACACGAACGCGCGGGATCTGCGGGCGGATCGTCGTCGGCACCCTCACCGCCGAGCCCGCGATGCCCCACACCCGCGCCATCCTGGACGAACTGCACACGCGCCACCCCGATGTCGCCATCGAGATGCGCAGCCTCAACTTCGTCAACCAGTACGAGGCGCTGGCCTGCGGCGAGGTGGACATAGCCTTCCTGCGCCCGCCCGCGCCGTCCGGTATCCAGACCCTGCTCCTGGCCGAGGAACCCCGCGTCGTCTGCCTTCCGGCCGACGACCCGCTGACCGCGCATGAGCGGCTCACCCTCGACGACCTCACCGATCGCGCCATGCCGCTCATGCCGCCGGAATCCCCTCAGGAGTGGCGGGACTTCTGGGCCGTCAATCCGCGGCCCAACGGGACACCGGTCCGATTCGGGCCCCTGGCCGTGGACATCGAGGGCGTACTGCACATGATCGCCCGCGGCCAGACCATCGGCATGCTCCCCGCCTCGGCCCGCGACTTCTATCCACGCCCTGGAATCCGCTACCGGGATGTGACGGACGCTCCGCCCTGCACGATGGCCCTCGCCTGGTTCGCCAAGAACCGCAATCGCCCGGACATCGCCCTGATACGGGACATCGCACGGACCGTTCTCCGCCAGAAGCCATCCGGCTGACGCCGGTCGGTTCGTACGCCCCGCCAGCGGGGTTGCGGCGGGGCGTACGGGATCGGGGGCCCGGTCGTGACCAGGGGCGTCAGGCGCGCGGCGGGTTGCACTCCCACCAGACCGTCCAGGGATAGGAGCCGTCCTGGCGCCAGTCCTCCAGATGCCATTCGGGATTGCCTTGGGCGAACTGGTGGTGGCATGCGAACTGGTCGTACAAGCCGCCGCGGTTGTTGGGGATGAGGGGCCCGTACTCCTGTAGCAATTCCACCCAGGCGACGCCCGTGCCGAAGTTGGGCCGTATCAGCTGGTTGTTCCGGAACCAATCGGCAGTCGCCACATAGAAGGACGGCCCGTCTCCGCGCACGTCCCAGTGTGCCGAGAGGATGGCACCCCCGCTCGCCTGCGCATCCGCCACCACGGGATGCGCGGCCGCGTCATGCCGTACGGTCTGCACCACGCTGTTCCCCTCGACGCGGTACGAGGCGGGCACAGCCTTCCCGTTGGCGTCCCTGGCCGCAGGGGCGTCGATCCCGCCCACCGGTTTTCCGCGTGCGTCCATTACCGCGACGCTGCCGTCCTTGCCTTGGCTGAGCCGGCCTCCCTTCGGCACCTCCACGGGGTAGGTGAACTCGCTGGGCGCCGCGGCGTCTTTCAGCACGGACTGCACCCGAGCGCTGCGCTTCATCGGCCGCACGGCCAGGTCGGTGTGCGGCAGCGCGTCGGGATAGGCGACAGTGCCGTCCTTCGCCGGCTGCGCGGGACGTTGGGCCGCCCCCTTCGGCAGACTCAGACTCAACGGTGCGCGGTCGCCTGCGCCTGTCCGGGCCAGCGTCAGGCTGTCACGGCTGGTGTCGGGCAGGTCGATGCGCAGGTGGTGGCCGCTTGCCGCCAGCCCCTGCCCGGCCTGGGCGCGGGCCCGGACGAAATCCTGCCCGGTGTCCGGGAAAGCCTTGTCGATCCGCTCGGCGATGCGCAGCGCCTTTGCCTCTGCGCCATCGGGCCGGCCGGTCGTCGCATCGGCCGCCTGCGCTGGCGGCGCCAGGCCCGAGCCGAGTAGCACCGCCGCTCCCACGGCCGAGCCCAGAAGTCGTTTCAGCATTGTCACTTGCCTGCCTCCTGTCGACGGAAAGCGCGCGCGAATGTCCTGGACATGACATTCGAACCCCGGATACCTCCCGGCCCAATGAACGTGTCACGAGGCGCTTGTGCAGCTCAAGGACGTGCTGATTCGTCTTTCGTGCAGACTCATAGCGGTTTCGTTATCAAGCGCGGCCACGGTGCCGAGCACACCCGACGGCGGCGGCCCGGCCTGATCGGGCCGGGCCGCCGTCTGAGGGGATGTCGTGCTACTTCGTCGCCGGGCCGGACAGTTCCGTGCCGAAGGCGGCATCGGTCGTCGGGGCGCCGAGGTCGCCCGGGCCGATGAGGGCGGAGCCCTCAGCGGTGAGTCCGTCGGCGCCCGCGTACAGGAGGGCCGTCGCGCCCGCGCCCTCGGTGCGGTTGGGGATGCCGACGGCCAGGTCGGGCTTGCCGTCGCCGTTGTAGTCGGCCGGTGAGACGGCGTCGCCGAACTTGTCGTTGCCCGCCATCTCGCCGGGGACGCCCTCGGTGTCGAGGGAGAAGGTCTGCGCACCCGCGTCGGTCAGCCAGTCCCCGGTTCCCTTGAGGACGGTGATGGCACCGGCGTCGTTGTAGCCGCCGGGGGCCTCGGCACCGGTGTCGCCGACCACGAGGTCGTCGTGGCCGTCGCCGTTGATGTCGGTGAGCCGGGAGGCGATGCCGTTCTGCGGCGTGCCCTTCCAGATCACCGGGTTGGCGGTGTCGAGCCCCGCGGCGCTGCCCGGGTACGTGCGCAGGCGCGCGTCGTCCGGACCGTCCTCGAAGCCGGTGTCCGTGACGACGTCGTCCTTGCCGTCGCCGTTGATGTCACCCACCACGGCCCGGTACGAGGCGAACGGCAGCGGGACGTCCTCGCCCAGCGGGGTGCTCTTCAGCCCGCCGGACGAGCCCGGCAGCACGCCGAGCGTGCCCTCGTCGGCGGGGTCGTCCTGGTAGGCGACGGTGACCAGGTCGGCGAAGCCGTCCCCGTTGATGTCGCCGGAGGACAGGTGCTCGATGCCCGCTCCGCCACCGGGCGGGGTGACGGCCGTCATCTTCGGGGTGGCCGTCTTGCGCAGGTTCGCCGCGCCGCCCACGAGCTGGACCTTGGTGCCGTCGGAGATGGCGATGTCGTCGCGGCCGTCGTGGTTGTAGTCGCCCACGGCCATCGTGTCGCCGAACAGCGCGTAGGCGGTGGCCTGCGGCGCGTGGAAGGCGATGGCGTCGCCGGAGAGGCCGCCCTTGGCACCGAAGACGACCGTGACGGAACCGGCCCGCTTGGTGGTGCCGATGGCCTCCTGGTTCGCGGCGACGATCAGGTCGGTGTAGCCGTCCCCGTCCACATCGCCGCGCACGACGGCCGAGCCGAAGTGGTCCCCGGCCTCGGGGGTGCCGGGGACTCCCGGGCTCGCCTGCGACAGCGTGCTGTGCCGGGCGGTGTCGACGCCGGACCGGGCGCCGTAGGTCACGCCCACGTAGCCCGACTTGGACTTCCCGGAGACGGTGCCGTCGGGCGCACCCACCCCGAGGTCGGCGTAGCCGTCGTGGTCGATGTCGCCCGGTGTGGTCTTTTCCGCCGCGGCAGGCTGTTCCCGGTCCGGCCCGGCGCCGTCCGCTACGGCGGCATTGGCCCCGGCGGCCACGGCGGCGGTCATGGCGGCGCCGACTGCTACGCCCACCACACCTCTGGTCCTCTTGCGCACAAAACCTCCATTGGGTACCGCATGCGTGTCAAGGAGGTAGAGGGAACTGAAAGTTGAATGGTTGCAGAACCCACGAAAAACACGAGGGGCTCACCGCCCGCTGACATCTCCCGCCGCGACCACCGTGAGCACCGAGCGCACCTGGGCGGTGATGGCCTCGCGGTTGCGGACGAAGTCCGGGTCGATGACCTGGCCCGTCCCCGGGTCGGTGTTGTTCGGGCCGAATTGCAGCACGGGGGTGTGGAGATGGCCGCCCGGGACCTTCAGCCCGACCGCGTCGCGCAGCAGCGTGGCACGGTAGGCGATCTCGTTGGAGAGGTAGTCGCCGCCACCGCCCGCGCGGGCCGTCGACCCGGGGGTCGGGCCGTCGGGGCGGACCACCGGGGCGGTGGCACCCGCCGGGATCTCGGTGACGGTGGTGTTGTCGTACACGGGGAACGGCCCGGTGTTCGCCGCGACGACGCTCGCGTACGGGAGCGTGGTCGTCGTCCACTGCGGCTGCGGACGCGGGGTGGGCACACCGACCGGGATCGGGACGGTCTCGGTGCGCGAGACATTGGCGTTGTCGGGGTAACCGCCGCGCCAGGCGCCGTTGGTGCGCTCGACGTCGAAGCGGCCCACCCGGCCCTGGCTCACCGTCATGAAGGCGTCCACCCGGCGCGGCCCGTGGCGGAACACCGGCAGCAGGGTGCGCTCGACCGTGCCGTCCGCGAAGTCCGCCCAGCGGACGGGGAAGACGGCGGTCTCGACGCGCGCCGGGCCGTCGGGCGTACGCAGCGTCGTCCCGTCCAGCGCGAGCGCCGCCGCGCCCGATGGGTTGGAGCGGCGGACGTCGGCGTCCAGCTGGAACGGGTCGAATCCGGTGACCACGATGCGCTTGATGTGCTTGCCCGCGGGGAGGTCGAGCGAGTCCTGCCCCCGGGAGCCGCGTTCCAGGGCGGTCAGCAGCTCGGCCCGGCGGGCTTCGCTCAGCGGGAAGTCCGGCCGCCACTCGCCGAGGGCCCGGGTCATCCCGAGCCGGGCCCAGTACAGCGGCCGGTCGTCGTCCCGGCTCAGATCACCACCGGCGGGCCCCCGACCCCGCACCCGGTCCACCGCCCGTTCCCACAACCGCCCGCCGTCCCGCCGTACGACGCGCTCGGCCTGCGCGGCGGACCGTACGTCCGCCAGATCCCGCGCGAAGCCCGGCGCCACGTCGTCGAAGCCACTGCGGCGCAGGATCTCCTGAGGGACGGCCTGGTCGAGGCGCCGCTCCTCCACGGTGGGTGTGGCTTCCTGGGCCGCCGCCGGGGTGGTCTGGGTCAGGGGAAGGGCGGCCAGGGCGAGGGTCAGGAGGGTGCGTATCGGTCTCATACGAGGGCCTCTCGGAGGGAAGGGCGGAAATGACGAACCTCCCGCTCCGCGCGGACGCGGGGCGGGAGGGAGCGGGAGAGCCGGGGCTCAGCGCGTCGAGAAGGAGTGCACCGTCGTGGAGCGGTAGGTGTCGCCCGGGCGGAGGACCGTCGAGGGGAACGACGGCTGGTTGGGGGAGTCCGGGAAGTGCTGGGTCTCCAGGCAGAAGCCGTCGCCTTGGCGGTAGACCTGGCCGGACGTGCCGGCGAAGGTGCCGGTCAGGAAGTTACCCGTGTAGAACTGGACGCCGGGCTCGGTCGTCGCGATCTTCATGACCCGGCCCGACTCCGGCTCGGTCACCGTCACGATGTGCTCGGGGCGGCGGGTGAGGCCCTTGTCGAGGGCGAAGTTGTGGTCGATTCCCTGGCCGTACAGCACTTGCTGGTGGGCCTCCCGGATGTCCCGGCCGATCTCCTTGGCGCGGCGGAAGTCGAACGGGGTCCCGGCGACCTTGGCCAGCTCGCCGGTCGGGATGAGGGTCTTGTCGACCGGGGTGTAGCGGGAGGCCGCGATCTGGAGGCGGTGGTCGTAGATGGACCCCGAGCCCTCCCCGGCCAGGTTGTAGTAGGTGTGGTTGGTGAGGTTGACGACGGTGGCCTTGTCGGTGGTGGCCTCGTAGTCGATGCGGAAGTCGCCCGCCGCGGTGAGGGTGTAGTCGACGCGCACGGTGAGCGCGCCCGGGTAGCCCATCTCGCCGTCGGGGCTGACCCGGCGGAGGGTGAGGCCGACGTCGGGGCCCTTGCGGAAGGGCTCGACGGTCCAGACCCGCTTGTCGAAGCCCTTGTCGCCGCCGTGGAGGCTGTTCGGGCCGTCGTTGACGGGCAGTTGGTACGCCTTCCCGTCGAGGGTGAACGTGCCGCGGGCGATGCGGTTGCCGTAGCGGCCGATGAGGGCGCCGAAGTACGGGCTGCTGGCGACGTACGCGTCCAGGTCGGCGAAGCCCAGCGACACATTGGCCCGGTGGCCGTGGCGGTCGGGGATCTCCAGGGTCTGGACGACACCGCCGTACGACAGCACGCTCAGCCTGGTGCGGCCGTTCTCGATCGTCCAGCGGTCGACCTTCGTGCCGTCGGCCAGCGTGCCGAAGTGTTCCTTCACCGCGTGTTCCGTCACCGCGCGTTCCTTTCCGGACGCACCGCCGGTGCTCGCGTACGCGGGGCCCGCGGCCGCCGCTCCGGCGGCCGCCGCCGCGGCCGTGATCACCGTGCGTCTGCTCGTGGTCATGTGCGGCTCCATAGAAGTCGGAATGTCAGGGGGAGTGGGGGAGGCGGGCTACGAGCCGACCCGGCGCTTGTTCCAGACGTCGAAGCCGACCGCCGCCAGCAGGACCAGTCCCTTGATCACCTGCTGGTAGTCGGTGCCGATACCCACCAGCGACATGCCGTTGTTGAGCACGCCGAGCACCAGACCACCGATGATGGCGCCCAGCACGGTGCCGACACCGCCGCTGGCCGAGGCGCCGCCGATGAACGCCGCGGCGATGGCCTCGAGTTCGAAGTTGAGGCCCGCGCTGGGGGTGGCGGAGCCGAGCCGGGCGGCGAAGACCAGGCCGGCGAGGGCGGACAGCAGGCCCATGTTGACGAAGACCAGGAAGGTGACGCGCTTGTCGCGGACACCCGAGAGCTTGGCCGCCGGCTGGTTGCCGCCGAGCGCGTACACGTGGCGCCCGATGACGGTGTTGCGCATCACGAAGCTGAAGATCACGAACAGCACGGCCAGGACCAGCAGCCCGTACGGTGCCCCGTGCCAGCTGGACAGCGTCATGGTGAACGCCATCACGGCGGCCACGATCGCGGCGCACTTGACGAAGAACAGCCCGAGCGGCACCACCTCCAGCTCGTAGGACGCGCGCTGCTGCCGGCCGCGCCACTCCTGCCAGACGACGGCCGCGCACACGATGAGGCCGAGCACCATCGTGGGGTTGTGGTACTGCGTGTACGGGCCCATCTCCGGGATGAAGCCGGTGCTCAGCTTCTCGAAGCCGTCGGGGAACGGCGACAGCGACTGCCCGTCGAGCAGGATCTGGGTGCCGCCGCGGAAGGCCAGCATGCCGGCGAGGGTGACGATGAAGGACGGGATCCCGATGTACGCGATCCAGAAGCCCTGCCACGCCCCGGCCAGCGCGCCGATCAGCAGGCAGAGGACCACCGCGAGGCCCCAGGGCATATCGTTCTTGATCATCATCGCGCCGGCGGCCGCGCCGATGAAGGCGACGAGCGATCCGACCGACAGATCGATATGGCCGGCGATGATCACCATCATCATGCCGATGGCGAGGATGAGGATGTAGCCGTTCTGCTGCACCAGGCTGGTGACGTTGCCCGGACGCAGCAGGATGTTGTCCGACCAGATCTGGAAGATGACGATGATCAGGGCGAGCGCGACCAGCATCCCGTACTGCCGCATATTGGTGCGCATGCCCTGGAGCAGCAGCGTCCCGATGCTCTTGGAGCCCCCGTCCGGCGGTGGGGCCGGGGACTCGGTCTTCTGGGTGGCCGTGCTCATCCTTCGTCTCCTCTGTCCTTGGTCATGTGACGCATCAGCACTTCCTGGGTCGCCTCGGCCCGGGGAACCTCCCCGGTCAGCCGACCGGCCGCCATCGTGTAGATCCGGTCGCACATCCCCAGCAGCTCGCCCAGCTCGGAGGAGATGAAGACGACGGCCTTGCCCTGTGCCGCCAGGTCGTTGATGACCGTGTAGATCTCGTACTTGGCCCCGACGTCGATCCCACGGGTGGGCTCGTCGAGGATGAGCACCTCGGGGCCGGCGAAGATCCACTTGCTCAGGACGACCTTCTGCTGGTTGCCGCCGCTGAGCCGGCCGACCCGCTCGAAGACCGTGGGCGCCTTGATGTTCATCGTCTTGCGGAACCGCTCGGCGACCCGCGACTCCTCGTGCTCGTTGACCACGCCGCGGCGCGCCACCTTCGCCAGCGAGGAGAGCGAGACGTTGCGGCTGATGGTGTCCTCGAGGTTCAGCCCGAAGGTCTTGCGGTCCTCGGTGACGTACGCGATGCCGTGGTCGATGGCCTCCGGCACGGTACGGGTACGGACCTCCCGCCCGTCGCGGAGGACCCGGCCGCCCGCGTACCGTCCGTACGTCCGGCCGAAGACGCTCATCGCCAGCTCGGTGCGGCCCGCGCCCATCAGCCCCGCGATGCCCACGATCTCGCCGCGCCGGACGTTCAGCGACACTCCGTCCACGACCTTGCGCTGCTGGTCGATGGGGTGGTGCACGGTCCAGTCCTCGATGGCCATGGCCACCTCGGCGGCGTCCTCGCCCTCGTACGGGGTGCGCTCGGGGAACCGGCTGTCGAGGTCGCGGCCGACCATGCCGCGGATGATGCGGTCCTCGGAGACCTCCGGCTTGGACTCCGGGGTCTCCCGCACCGTCAGCGTCTCGATGGACTGGCCGTCGCGCAGGATGGTGACGGAGTCGGCCACCTTGCGGATCTCGTTCAGCTTGTGCGAAATGATGATCGAGGAGATGCCCTGCGCCTTGAACTCCAGGAGAAGATCGAGGAGTTTGCCGCTGTCCTCGTCGTTGAGCGCCGCGGTCGGCTCGTCCAGGATGAGCAGCTTCACCTCCTTGGAGAGCGCCTTGGCGATCTCCACGAGCTGCTGCTTGCCCACGCCGATATCGGCGATCCGGGTCTGCGGCGCGTCGCTCAGACCTACCCGCTTCAGCAATGTGTCGGCGTGCTTGAGGGTCTCGTGCCAGCTGATCAGGCCACGCTTGGCGTGTTCATTGCCGAGGAAGATGTTCTCGGCGATGGACAGGTACGGGATCAGCGCCAGTTCCTGGTGGATGATGACGATGCCGCGCTGCTCGCTCGCGCGGATGTCCTTGAACGAGCAGGACTTGCCCTCGAAGAGGATCTCGCCGTCGTAACTGCCGTGCGGATGGACGCCGCTGACCACCTTCATCAGGGTGGACTTGCCCGCGCCGTTCTCCCCGCACAGGGCGTGGATCTCGCCCTCGCGCACACGGAGATTGACGTCGGAGAGCGCCTTCACACCGGGGAAGGTCTTGGTGATGGAGCGCAATTCGAGAATGGTGCTCATAGCTCGGATCCGCCCTACTTCAGCTGTGACGCGGTGTAGTAGCCCTCGTCCACCAGCACCTGGGTGTTGGACTTGTCGATGCTGACCGGCTTGAGCAGATAGGTCGGCACGACCTTCTCGCCGTTGTCGTACGACTTGGTGTCGTTCACCGGGGGCTCACCGCCGGTCAGCTCCGCCTTGGCTATCTGCACGGTGGCCTTCGCCAGCTTGCGGAGGTCCTTGTAGATGGTCTGCGTCTGCTGGCCCCGGGCGATGGACTTCACGGAGGCGAGCTCCGCGTCCTGCCCGGTCACCACCGGGAACGGCTTGTCCTTCGTTCCGTAGCTGGCGCTCTTGAGCGCCGAGAGGATGCCGATGGACATGCCGTCGTACGGCGAGAGCACGGCGTCGACATCGTTGCCGCTGTACGCCGCGTTGAGCAGGTCCTCCATGCGGTCCTGGGCCGCGCTTCCGCTCCACTTCTCGGTGTAGAGCTGGTTCAGCTTGGTCTGCTTGGAGCGGACGACCAGCTCGCCCTTGTCCATGTACGGCTTGAGCACGCTCATCGCGCCGTTGTAGAAGTACCGGGTGTTGTTGTCGTCCGATGACCCGGCGAACAGCTCGATGTTGAAGGGGCCCTTCCGGCCCTTGGACAGCCCCAGCTTGTCGACGATGTACTGGCCCTGGAGCCTGCCGACCTTCTCGTTGTCGAAGGTCGCGTAGTAGTCGACGTCCTTCGTGCCCAGGAGCAGCCGGTCGTAGGAGATCACCGGGATGTTGGCCTGCTTGGCCTGCTTCAGGACGTCGTTGAGCGCCCCGCCGTTGATCGGCGCGATCACCAGCAGCCGGTGGCCCTTGGTGATCATGTTTTCGATCTGGGCCACCTGGGTGCGGACGTCGTCCTCGCCGAACTGCAGGTCCGTCTTGTAGCCCGCCTCCTTGAACTGCTTGGCCACGTTGCGGCCGTCGGTGATCCACCGCTCGGAGGACTTGGTCGGCATGGCGATGCCGATCGTCCCTCCCTTTTCCTTGCTCTTGTACCGACTGCCACCGACCGCCTCCTGGCCACAGGCCGTGGCGGTCAGCGAGAGCGCGAGGAGGCCGGCGCCTATCGCCGCGACTCGTGCGCCTCTTACCGTACGCATGGTGATGGGGTCCTTCCCTGGGGCGTCATTGCTCAGGACTTCTTGGGGGCCGCGCCGGTGGCTGCGTCGGATGTGTCCGACGTGTCCGACGCCTCCGTGACGGGGAAGCGCCGCAGCGGCCCCGGCAGCCGGGAGCCCAGCGGCGACAGCCCGCCGTCCGCGCCCAGCCGGGCGAGCAGATCGAGCACGAGCCGGCCGCGGCGCACCCGCTCGCGCGCGCTGTTCAGCGCCACGTCCCGCAGTTGCGCGCCGTAGGGGTAGATCCCCGGAGACTTGCTGAGCCCGAACTTCAGATAGATGGGGGCGCCGCGGCGGATCAACTCGGCCGCGTCGTAGAGCCGTACGTAACCGCCGAGGTCGTCCGGGGCCTCGATGTAGAAGTCCATCGGGGCGCGGGAGACCCGGCGGATCTCGGTGAGGTGTTCCAGCGTCAGGTCCGAGGGGATGTTGATCGAGTCGGCGCCCAGCCGCTCGTACACCGCGAACGAGGCCGGGGTTGACGGGGCCGACGAGCGCGGACAGCTTGAAGGTGGTGTCCGCGGGCAACTCGCCGCGCTCGCGCAGCTGGTGGAGCAGCCACAGCACGCCCTCGTCGGCGACCAGCAGGCACTTCACGCCGAGCGAGGCGGCCCGCAGCGCGTCCTCCACGCATCCGGCGACCGCGTCGTGGCCGCGGGCCCGCAGACCACCGCCGCCGGAGTCGGAACGGGTGGCGCCGCCGATGTCCCAGGTGCCGCGCGGCCCGGTGAACAGGCACAGCTCGGCGCCCAGCTCCGCGCAGGACTCCACCATCTCGGTGATCTCGGCGTCGGTGAGCATCCACACGCCGCTGCCCTGGCTGATCCGGTGGATCGGTACGTCGAGCCGCCCGGCCTCCTTGAACACGGTGGCCAGCGCCTCCGGGCCCTCGACGGACGGGACCTCGGTGCGCCAGGTGCCGCCGTCGGGGAAGGAGTGCGCGGAGGCGTCGGCGGGGTCGGGCGCGGGCACCGCGTGGCCGAGCTGGGCGAGGGCGGCGTCGGCGGGACGGCGGGGGCCGGAGGGAAGGGCTGAGGCGGCGGTCGTCACGGTGCTCCTTGTATCGCCGTAAGGACTAGGTGAAGCCCTCGTCTTTGAGGACCGTTCAGGTTTTCGGGGGCGCGGGGTGCTTCCCCGGGGGAGATGCAGACGGGGTCAGGCGGGCCGCAGCAGCACCTTGCCCACCTTCGGATCGCCGCTCCCCACCAGCTCGATGGCGGTGGCGAAGTCGATGAGCGGCAGTTCGTGGGTCACCAGCGGCAGCAGCGTCAGCAGCCCCGCGTCGAAGACCCGTACCGCGTGCGCCCACGCGTCCGGCGCGGCCCCGAACACGGTCTGCACCTCGAGCTGCCGGACGACCAGGTCGGTCGGGTCGAGCCCGTCCGCCGTGCCCGCCGCCGGGATCCCGGTGAGCACCAGCCGTCCGCCGCGCCGCAGCAGGGCCGCGGCGGTACGGGCGGCGGGGGCGGACCCGGCGGTCTCGATGACGATGTCGAAGCCGCCGTGAACGTCCTCCAGGCGGTCGTTCGTACGGAACGATGTGGCGCCGAAGGACAGCGACAGCCGCTCCCGGTCCGGCCGGGTCCCGACCACCAGCAGTTCGGCGGGGGAGACGGCGGCCAGGAACTGCACGGCGATCATGCCGAGCGTCCCGGTGCCCACCACGGCGACCCGCTGCCCGGGCTGCGCGTTCGCCTTGAGCGCGGCGGCGGCGATGCACGCGGCGGGCTCCAGCAGGGCGGCCGCGGTCAGATCGGCGTCGTCGGACAGCGGGTGCAGCAGCCGGGCGGGCAGGGCCAGGGTGGTGGCCATCGCCCCCGGCTGGGTGAAGCCGGTCTCCTCGTACCCCGCCGTGCACAGCGTGGTCTCCCCGGCGTGACAGCGGTCGCACACCTGGCAGTTGCGGAACCCCTCGCCGACGACCTTGCGGCCCACGAGCGCCTCGGGGACGCCCGCGCCGACCGCCTCGACCGTCCCGGACCACTCATGGCCGGGGGTGACGGGATACCGCACGTACCCCTCGGGCCGGTTGCCCTCGTACACCTCGCGGTCGCTGCCGCAGATCCCCGACGCGTGGACCCGCACCAGCGCGTCCCCGGGCCCGGGCGGGACCGGGGCGGTCTCGGTGAGGTGGAACGCGCCGGGGGCGTCGAGGACGAGCGCGGTCACTGCTGCCCGCCCTTCGGGTCCCGCTTCTCCCAGCCCTCGGCCCACAGGTCGAACCGGGCCTGCTGCTGCGGGAATTCGGCGGCCGCTTCGGTGTCCAGCTCCACGCCGAGGCCCGGCTCGTGGGACAGCTCGAAGTAGCCGTCCACGACCTGCGGCGCGCCCTTGACCACCTTCTTGATCTCCGCGTCGGCGAAGTCGTTGAAGTGCTCGAGGATCTTGAAGTTCGGGGTGCAGCCCGCGACCTGGAGCGACGCGGCGGTCAGCACCGAGCCGCCGACGTTGTGCGGCGCGATCAGCACGTAGTGGGTCTCGGCGGTCGCGGCGAGCTTACGGGTCTCGGAGATGCCGCCGAGGTGGCCGACGTCCGGCTGGATGATGTCGACGGCCTGTGACTCGAACAGCTCGCGGAACTCGATCCGGTCGTGGATGCGCTCGCCCGTCGCGATCGGCAGGTTCGTCTTCTCCGCGACCTTCGCCAGCGCCTTCAGGTTCTCCGGCGGCACCGGCTCCTCCAGCCACGACGGCCGGAACCGCTCCAGCTCGCCCGCGATCCGCACGGCGGTCGACGGGCTGAACCGCCCGTGCATCTCCACCAGCAGCTCCGCGTCCGGCCCGATCGCGTCCCGCACCGCCTCGACCAGCGAGATCGAGTGCAGCGTCTCGGCGTGGTCCAGCTCGAAGTGGCCGGTGCCGAACGGGTCGAGCTTCAGGGCCTGGTAGCCGCGCTCGACCACCGTGGTGGCCGCCTTGTGGAACGCCTCGGGGGTGCGCTCGACCGTGTACCAGCCGTTCGCGTACGCCTTGACCCTGTCGGTCACCTTGCCGCCGAGCAGCTGCCAGACCGGCACGCCGAGTGCCTTGCCCTTGATGTCCCAGCAGGCCATCTCGACACAGGCGATGCCGGACATCACGATCTCGCCCGCGCGGCCGTAGTCGCCGTACTTCATCCGGCGCACCAGGTCCTCCACCGCGAACGGGTCCGACCCGGCGATGTGGTTCTTCTCGGCCTCGTGGAGATAGCCGAGGAGCGCATCGGTGTGGCCGAGCATGCGGGTCTCGCCGACGCCGGTGATGCCCTCATCGGTGTGGACCTGCACGTAGGTGAGATTGCGCCAGGGGGTGCCGACGACATGCGTGCTGATTCCGGTGATGCGCAAGGCTATGACCCTTCGCGATGTTCGATATTTCGTCACACGTTCGAAATCTTGGCGTGACGGTAATCACCGGGTGTCAGGGGTGTCAATGGTCCTGCGTCGAATGGTTATCGAACAGCAGCCGGTGCCCCCCTCGCACCGGGCCATTCGGCGGACGCGGTCGTGTCGGTGCGGCGACCGCGACCCGCCGCCGGGCAGGCTGCGCCGCTGACGGCAAAGGTTTTACGTGAGAGGCGGTCAGATGAAGAGAGTACTGCGAACCATCCTCCTGAGTAGCTGCGTTGCCGCGGCTGTTGCCTTTGGTGGCATCCATCAGGACGGCGGCACCCACGCCACCCGGGCGCAGCAGGTCCCGAACCCCAACGACCTGGTCCGCGCCTTCATCCAGGGCGGATCGGCTCAGGACAACGACTGCGACACCCGGTTCGGGGGCCAGGTCACCGGGGGCACCAGCGGCAGCAGCGGGAGCAGCGGGAGCAGCGGCAGTAGCGGCAGCAGCGGGAGCAGCGGGAGCAGCGGCAGTAGCGGGAGCAGTGGGAGCAGCGGGAGCAGCGGCAGTAGTGGGAGCAGCGGGAGCAGCGGGAGTAGCGGCAGCAGCGGGAGTAGCGGCAGCAGTGGGAGCAGTGGGAGCAGCGGGAGCAGCGGGAGTAGCGGCAGCAGCGGGAGCAGCGGGGCGAGCAGCGGCGGCATGTCCCTCGCCGCATTCAGCGTCGCGCCCCACGCCGCGCCCGGCGGCATCGGGTCGAACTGCCGCAACATCCGCGGATAGCGGCACTGGTAACCGGTCGCGGTGAGCGGAGCATGATGGAACAGCCCACCAAGGCCCCTGCCGGGCGGCCCGGGGAACGCGGACACCGGGCGGCAGACGGCCGCCCGGGTGTGCGCGCCCCGGGCGCCCGTGCTGGAGGGGCCGGGCGAGCCCGGACCGACCTGGTCCCTCCCGTCGCTCGCCCTGCTGGCGGTGACCGCCGCCGTGCTGCTCGGCGCGGCGCTCTGGCACCTGGCCCTGGTGTTCCTGAGCATCGCGCCGCCCGGTCCGGTGCAGCGGACGTACGCACACGCCATCGAGGCGCACGTGAATCCCGAATTCGGCCAGGACTGGCAGCTGTTCGCGCCCCAGCCGCTCCAGGCGAACGTCCGGGTCGAGGCCCGGCTGCGGACCGCGGCGGGCTCCGGGACGCCCCGTACGGGACGCTGGACGAGCCTCACGGCCCAGGACATCGCGGCCGTCCGGCACAACTCGCTGCCGAGCCACGCGGATCAGAACCTGCTGCGCCGCGCCTGGGACTTCTACCGGGACACCCACAACCGGCGAGAGATGCCCACTGACGCGCGGGGCGCGCTCGCCGCCCAGTACGTCAAGCGGATCGCCCTGCTTCGCCTCGCGGATGACGCGCACGGCGCACGGATCACCGCACTCCAGGTGCGCAGCCGGGCCGTTCCCGTACCGCCCCCGCACTGGAGCGACCGCGCGCCCGTGCGGAACACCCCGCACCGCACCCTGCCCTGGTGGCCGGTGACGGACGACGACCGCAGGGGACTGTGACATGAACCGACCGGCCCCGCTGGACCGGCTGACCCGGCTGATCACCTTCGCCGCCCGCCCCCACGCCTCGTACCAGGCGGCCCTGTTCCGTATCGGCCTCGGCGGGATCGCGGCGGCCTTTCTGCTGCGGGAGTGGCCGCACCGGCGGCTGCTGTGGGGCGACCGCAGCCCTTGGTCGGCGGAGATGGCGGCCCGCGTCATCGAGGAGGACCACCGGTTCAGCGTGCTGCTGTGGTCCGGCGGCCACTGGTGGTTCGAGCTCGTCTACCACGGCGCGATCGTGGCGTCCGTCCTGCTGATGCTGGGCTGGCGCACCCGGGCGACCTCGGTGGTGTTCCTGGTGGCCGTGCTCTCCATCGAGAGCCGGAACATCTATCTGGGTGACGCCGGGGACAACGCGATGCGGGTGATGGCCCTGTATCTGGCGTTCACCCGCTGCGGGGCGGTCTGGTCGCTCGACGCGCGCCGCCGCGCCCGGGCCCGGCGGCAGGGCAAGCCGGTGGACGACCGGGCCGGGGTGGCGATGTGGCAGGCGCTCGGGGTGCTGCTCCTGTGGGTGTCCGACGGCTTCCCGCATACCGCGTGGGCCGCGGTCCTCTGGGCGTTCTGGGCGGCTTACGGGGTGTGGTACGCGGCGCACCGGTGGGCCTGGGGGCACCAGGCGCGTGACCTGCTCGACGCGGTCACGGCGATGCTGCACAACTGCGCGATGCTGGTGATCGCGGTCCAGGTCTGCCTGATCTACGGGACGGCGGGCTGGTACAAGATCCAGGGCGCCCTGTGGCAGGAGGGCAGCGGGCTGCACTACGCCCTGCACCTCGACTACTTCATGCCGTGGCCCGCCCTCGCCGGGCTGCTCGCCCACAGCATGCTCGTGGTCTTTGCGCTGAGCTACGGGACGGTCATCGTGCAGGCGGCCTTCCCCTTCCTGCTCGGCTACCGGCGGCTCAAGAACGTCCTGCTGGCGGCGATGATGCTGGAGCACCTGGCGATCGGCGTCGTCCTCGGCATCCCGTTCCTGTCCGCCATGATGATCGTCTCGGACGCGATCTTCCTGCCCACCTCCTTCCTCGTCCTGGTGGGGGCCCACTGCTCCCGGCTCGCCCGCCGCGTCCTGCGCCGGGCTCAGGTCAACCAATCGGTGCGGAAGCACCCGCCCAGCGGTATCGGACACGCCGCACGGGGGTGAGGTTCCCGCGGGCCGCATCACGCGCCCGATAGCTGTACAGGGACTTCGTCCCCCACAGGGAATCCGCCCCCGCTCACGGAGGTCCGTATCTCATGCGCAACCGTCGCCGCTTCCTCGGTGCCGTCACCGGCCTGCTCATCGCCGCTCCCCTCACCCCCGCCGCCCACGCGGCCCCGGCCCCCGCCCCCGCTCCCTCCCCCGGGTCCCCCGGCTCCGCCGCTCCGGCCGGGGTCCCGGGGATGCCGTCGATGGGGCGGCAGAGCCTGCCGCTGCCGTGGGGCAACAACGTCACCGTGAGCCGCGTCGGCTACGTGAGCAGCAACGGCACCGTCGCCCTGTCGGGCACGTACCGCTGTCTGCGGGACGGAGCGGCCATCCCGCGCGCCGACATCCTCGTCACGCTCACCCAGGGCCAGGTGCGGTTCGGGCTCGGGGGCGGACCGGCGCTCTGCGACGGCCTGACCCACTCCTGGTCGGTGCAGGAGGCCCCGAGTGTGAACTTCGTGCCGGGCCCGGCGCTCGTGGAGAGCAGCCTGCTGAGGTTCGATGCCGGCCAGCAGCTCGTTCCGCTTCCGCGGACCGCGGCCGTGGGGGAGCGCGCGATCACGCTGGAGGCGCGCGAGTTGTGAGACCCGCCCCCCGTCGCCGCGCTTGAGCCCTTCCCCCACGGGGGATATCCCTTCTTTCCACCGCCTTTGTTCAGGGGCGGGCAGGAGAGGGGGAACGGGGACGATGGCGACGGGGGACCCACAGGACCGCATCCCGGCGTATCCGGGTGTCGAGCGCTTCGTCGAGGCGTTCGACAAGCTGGTCATCCAACAGCGGCGCAGCCGCAGCAGGGTGCCGGTGGTGCTGTTGACGGAGGAGGGCGCCGGGCGGGCCGGCCGGAGGATCGTGGGAGGGCTGCGGTCGCGGCTGCGCGGCCGCAGTCAGGTGCTGGCGCCGCACGCGTACGTACCGGCGCTCCCGCCCGGCGCCGATACCGCCGCCGCTCGAGCTGTTCGAGCAGATCGCGCTCCAGCTCGCCGAGTCCATGCCGGTGGACACCGGGCAGCTGCGGCTGCCGGGCTACCGGCTGCTGCATTCGGTGGTCACGGCCCCGGCCATCGACGGGCCCATCGAGCACCGCCACCGCGATCTGCGCAACCACTGCTACGACGAGCACCGCCGCTGGTCGCGCACGGCCAACACGCTGTGGCGGATCGGCGGCCGGGACCACGCCAGCGGCGGTTCGGTCGTGGAGCTGTTGTGGAACTTCGTGGCCGGGCCGCTGTGCCAGACCCTGCCGCGCTGGCTGTTCGGCGTCCGGTCCAGCCGCCGGATGCTCGGCCGCGGCCGCCACCGCCGCTGGTACGCGGAGTGGGCGCGGCTCCAGCGCGGCACCCCGCCCACCGACTTCTTCCGCTCCGCGCTCGACCACGTCCCCGGCGGCGAGGGCAGCGACCCGGAGCGGCTGGACCGGGTGCTGATGCACGCGCTGCTCGCGGACCTGGACGGGGCGGTGCGCCGCCGCCGCTTCAACCCGTGGCGGATGCGCCGCACCACCCGGTTCGTGCTGCTCTTCGAGGAGGCCGGGGCGCTGGACTCGCGGGTGCAGCGATTCCTGCGCGAACTGCGCTCCGCCGTCGAGGACCTGCGCTGTACGTCGGTGATCGCGATCGCGGCCGGGGCGCGCTCGCTGGCGTCCCGCATCCCCGACATCGAGGCGGCCGACCTGGCCCACGCGGGCGCCGAGCTGGAGCTGGTCGAGCGGCAGGGCATGCGCGCGGGCCAGCCCACCGGGATCGTGGTGCCGGTGAGCGAGGGCCCGGAGGACGACGAGCGGGCGTCGTACTGGCTCGGCCGCCGTCCCACCCTGGTCGCGCCGTCCCGCCGCTGGGGCCCTCGTACCGAGATCGCGGGCGCGGCGGTCGTCGTGCTGGTCGCGCTGGGGCTGGTCGCCGGCGGCTTCTACCGGCCGCTGTGGGGCGGGGGCGACGACAGCTGCGCGGGCCAGACCTTCCTGGGCAAGGACGGCCAGTGCGTCGGGGTGACGACGGGCAAGCAGCGGTTCGCCCAGGGCACCAACGAGCGGCAGGTCAGCGAGGTGCTGGAGCAGATCGACCGGCAGAACGACGAGGTGGACGCCGCGATGCGCCGCCGCGAGGAGGCATCGCCGCGCTATCGCACCGTGGTCTACATCGGCCCGTTCAGCGGCGGTGCGGGCGCCGACGACCCGGTGCGCGGCGGCACGCTGCCCGAGCTGCGCGGGATCGTGCTCGCCCAGGCCCATGTCAACGCCCTGGCGCTGACGTCGGACGACCGGGTTCCGGTGCGGGTGCTGGTGGCCAACGCGGGCCATCTCTTCGAGGACGCCCCGGCCGTCGCCGACTCCATCGTCCAACTGGCCCGGCGCGACCCGTCGATCGTCGGCGCCGTCGGCCTCGGCCAGAGCCGCGGCTCCACGTACGCCGCGATCCGCAAGCTGGACGCGGCGGGCATCCCCATGATCGGCACCTCCGGCACGGCCGACTCCCTGCTCTCCCAGGGCCCGCACTACTACCAGCTCGCACCCGTCGACTCGCGCGCCGCCCAGGTCATGGCGGCCTTCGTCCGGGAGGCGGCGATGGTGACCGGGCCCGGACAGGCCCCGGTGAAGGCGCGCCGGGTGATGCTGATCGCCGATCCGAAGGATCCCTACAGCTCAGGACTCGCTCGTTCGTTCCGTACCGAATACCGGTCGGGCCCGGTCGAGACGCTGCTGCTGGGCACGGGCGGCGGCGCCACCGGACCGGCCGGGCGGTCGTACGACACGATGGAGGACTTCGCGGAGCGGGTGTGCCGGGTGGCGGGCGGGGACGAGCCGACGGGCGTCGTATGGACGGCCCGCGGCAGCCAGTTCGTCACCTTCCTGTCCGAGTACAGCAGGATGGCCGACGACTGCCCGACCGTCAGCGTGCTCGGCGGCGACGACGTCACCAACGCGCTGCTGCTGGGGCAGGACCCCTGGGCGATCTTCCAGGGGCTCGATCTGTACTACGTCTCGCACGGCGAGCCGTCGCGGGTCCGGGCGGAGAGCGCCCAGGCGTATCTGCGGGCGTACGACGCGCAGTACGGCCACGAACGCGGGGTGCTGGCCCAGGCGATGCGGCTCGACGGGCACTCCCCGCTCGCCTGGGACGCCCTGTGCTATCTGTCCCAGGCCATCGACGAGGCCTGGGTGGGCAGCGGCAAACGGGACGGGCGGCTGGACCGGGCGCTGGTGCAGGCCGTGCTCTACCAGGGCCTGGGCAGCGGCGGTTTCAACGGGGCGACCGGCCGGATCGACGCCCACGGGGTGGCCGGGGGCGGGCGGCTGACCGCCGACAAGCTGGTCGCCATCCTGCACGGCGCTCCCGAGGGCGCGCCGCGGCCCGCGCTGCTGTGCGGGGCGGTGACGGCGACCGACATCCGGAAGACGTGGGGGCCGGGGAAGCGGTACAGCTGCCCGGAGCCCGTCGACTGACGTTCCGCTATTCCGTTTCGCCTTCGTCTCCCGAGCCTTCGTCTCCCGAGCCTTCGTCTCTCGTGTCTTCGTCTCCCCGGCCCAGCAGGGAGACGAAGGTACGGAAGAGGGCGGGCATGTCCACCGCGTCCGGGTCGTGCAGCCACTGGAACTGGAGCCCGTCCAGCACCGCGACCAGCAGCGGCGCGGCGGCCTCGGGGGTGAGCCCGCCGGGCAGCCGGTCGCCGAACTCGCCGCGCAGGGTGTCCGTCATATCGGCGCGCACCCGTTCGTAGCGGCGGGCGAACCAGTCGCGCGCGGGATGGTCCTCGGTGACGCTCTCGCCCAGCAGCGCGGAGAAGGTCTGCACGATGCCGGGGCGCATCGCGTTGTACTCCACCAGGGAGGCGAGCAGTTCCAGCGGCCAGGCGCCGCCGCCGTCGCGCCGCGCGGCGCCGGTGTCCCACTGGTCGCGCTCGGCCAGCACGGCGATGAGCAGGGCGTCCTTGGTGGGGAAGTAGTGCAGCAGCCCCTGCTGGGTGAGCCCGGCGCGCTCGGCCACCGCGCTCAGGGTGGCGCCCCGGTAGCCGCGCTCGGCGATGACTTCGAGGGCGGAGCGCACGATGTCCGCGCGCCGCTCCTGGCCGCGCCGGGTCGGCGCATCGGCGTCCAGCTTCTCCATGGGAGTACCGTAAAGCAGTTTGATAACAAAACAATAACGGTACCTACCGGATTACAGGGCGGCGGGTCCACGATATGGGCGACCTGAGGAGGCCGACCGTGGCAGAAGCGATCAGTGCGGGCGTGAGCGGTGTCGTCGAGAAGGCGCTCGGGGCGCTCGACCTGGAGACCAAGGCCCGGCTGCTCGCCGGGCAGGACATGTGGTCCTTGCCCGCCGTCCCCGCCATCGGACTGCGCTCCCTGGTGATGTCGGACGGCCCGATCGGCGTCCGGGGCGTGCGCTGGACCGCCGACGACCCCTCCATCGCCCTGCCCAGCCCCACCGCCCTCGCCGCCACCTGGGACCCGGCACTGGCCCGCCGCGCGGGGCGGCTGCTGGCTCAGGAGGCGCGGCGCAAGGGGGTGCACGTACTGCTCGCCCCGACCGTGAACCTGCACCGATCGCCGCTGGGCGGCCGCCACTTCGAGGCGTACAGCGAGGATCCGTATCTCACCGGCGCGATCGGTACCGGCTATGTGCACGGCGTCCAGGACGGCGGAGTGGGCACCACCGTCAAGCACTTCGTCGCCAACGACGCGGAGACCGAGCGCTTCACCGTCGACAACCAGGTGGGCGCGCGGGCGCTGCGCGAGCTGTATCTCGCGCCCTTCGAAGCCATCGTCAAGGACGCCCGCCCGTGGGGCATCATGGCCGCCTACAACGGGGTCAACGGCGCCACGATGACCGAGCACCGCGCCCTCCAGCGGGGCGTGCTGCGCGGCGAGTGGGGGTTCGACGGTTTCATCGTCTCCGACTGGACGGCCGCCCGTGACACCGCCGGGGCGCTGGCGGGCGGGCTCGACGTCGCCATGCCCGGCCCGGGGACCGTCTACGGCGAGGCGCTGGCCGCCGCCGTGCGCGACGGCCTGGTCGCCGAGTCGGACGTCGACGACGCGGTGCGGCGGGTGCTGACGCTCGCCGCCCGGGTCGGCGCCCTGGACGGCGCGGAGCCCGCCGTCGCCCCCGCCGACCGGCCCGGACCGATCGACGGCGACGCGCTCGCCCGCGAGATCGCCCGGCGGTCCTTCGTGCTGCTGCGCAACGAGACGCAGGCGTTGCCGCTCACCCCCGGCGGGCCCTCCGGCCTACGGTCCCTGGCGCTCATCGGCGCCGCCGCGCGGGACGCCCGGGTGCTCGGCGGCGGCTCGGCGCTGGTCTTCCCCGACCATGTGGTCTCCCCGCTGGACGGGCTGCGCGCCGCGCTGCCCGCCGACGTGCCGCTGACCTACGCCGTGGGCGCCGACCCCACCGACGAACTCGCCCCCGCAGGGCCGGGCTTCGCGCTGCGCGCCGTCGTCCGGGCCGAGGACGGGCGGGTGCTGGGCGAGTCCCGGCTGCCCAGCGGTCAGGTCCAGTGGCTCGGCGACTTCCCCGAGGGGGTCGCGTACGAGGAGCTGCACTCCGTCGAGGTCACCGGCACCTTCACCCCGCGCGAGAGCGGGGCGCACTCCTTCGGCACCCGCGGCCTGGGCGGCTTCCGGCTGACCGTCGGCGGGGAGGTGCTCTTCGACGGGCACCAGACGATGGACGAGACCGACGACCCGTTCGAGGCGTTCTTCGGCTCGCCCGTGCCCCGCGGGCGGGCGGAGCTGACCGTGGGCGAACCGGTCGAGGTCAGCCTCATCAGCACGGTCGCCAAGACGGACGAGGCGAACTGGAAGGCCGTCTGCTTCAGCCTGGTGCACCGCGCCCCGGAGCGCGATCCGGAGGAGCTGATCCAGGAGGCCGTCGCCGCGGCCACCGCCGCCGACACCGCCGTGGTCGTGGTCGCGACCACGGAGAGCGTCGAGAGCGAGGGCTTCGACCGTACGAACCTCCGGCTGCCCGGCCGCCAGGACGAGCTGGTGCGCCGCGTCGCCGCCACCGGCACCCCGACCGTCGTGGTCGTCAACGCGGGCTCACCCGTGGAGATGCCGTGGCGTGAGGACGTCGCCGCGGTCCTCCTCAGCTGGTTCCCGGGCCAGGAGGCGGGCGCCGCCCTCGCGGACGTCCTCCTCGGCGCCGAGGAGCCGGGCGGCCGCCTCCCGACGACCTGGCCGGTCCGGCTGACGGACGCGCCGGTGAGCCAGGTGGCACCCAGCGAGGGTCAACTCTCCTACGACGAGGGCGTCTTCATCGGCTACCGGGCGTGGGAGCGGCAGCAGGGGGCCGCTCCGGCGTACTGGTTCGGGCACGGGCTCGGGTACACCGACTGGGCGTACGAGGCGGTGGACTTCACCCCCACGGGCGACCCGGCGGGCGACCCCGCGGGCGAGCTGGGCACGGTCACGGTCCGGGTGCGGAACGTGGGCTCCCGGCCCGGCCGCGAGGTGGTCCAGCTCTACCTGGCCCCGCAGGCCGACTCCGTACGCACCGCGGAGGACCGCCCCGCCCGGTGCCTGGCGGGCTTCGCGGCCGCGGAGGCGGGCCCGGGGGAGACGGCGGAGGTGGCGATCCCGGTGCGGCGCCGCGCGGCGGAGATCTGGGACGAGGCGGCGGACGCCTGGCGCCTGGTCCCCGGCACGTACACGGCGGAGGCGGGCCGCAGCGTGGCCGACCTCCGCCTCACGGCGCCCGTGGTCGTGTCCTGAGAGATCAGGGGCTGGTGATGCGGCGGTAGGCCATCGCGGCCAACCGCTGCTGACCCGCCTTGCTGGGGTGGAACCAGTCCCACTTGCTCAACTCGCGCTCCGTGAAGCGGTACTTGTGCACCGCGTCGTCGTAGCGGCACAGCGGGTCCTTCCCGCACACGTCCTTCAGCACCTTGTTGTAGTCGTCCACCTGGTCGTCCACCCGCTGCCGCCGCTCCGTCGAGGCCGCGTCCATCGCGTCGGAGTCCTTCAGCATCGATGGGCAGATGCCCAGCTTCCAGATCTGCCGCCCCAGCACGTTCTTCCGCCCCTGCGACCACAGCCGCTTCAGATCCGGGACGCTCGCGACGTACACCTGCGTCTTGGGCACCTCGCGGCGCAGCCGGGTGAGGGCCGAGGTGAAGACGGAGCGGAACTCGTCGGTGGGGGTCATGTCGGCGACCGAGTCCCGGCAGGCGTCATTGGAACCGATCATCACGGTCACCAGCTGCGGCTTGCGCGTCGCGGCCGCCTCCATCTGGCCGGGCAGATCGGCCATGACCGCGCCGGTCTTGGCGTAGTTCCAGCTGCGCGCGCCCGAGCGCAGCCGCTGGGCCAGGCTGTCCACATCGCTGCCGGTGGACCAGGAGACCCGGGGGCAGTCGGAGAGCACCGAGCAGGCGTCGAAGCCCCGGGTGATGGAGTCGCCGAGGGAGGCGATGGAGCTGGGCCGGGTGTTCCACGCGGGGCCCTCGGCATGCTTGCCACCCCGGCTCGGCCCGCTCCGGGAGGGGTCCTCGGAGCTGCCGAAGCAGCCCGCCGAACTCATGACGGCGGCCGTCGTGAGCAGGACGACACCGGTGCGCATCGACGCGGTGGTCCGCTGCTTCCGGCGTGGTGCGCTGGCCCGCATGGCTGTTCCCCCTCCGACTGTTGGGTGATATCTATCCGGGACCGACGGTACGTCACTCCTGTGGCCGGTCCGCGCGGTACGTTTTTCTTGTGGCAGTTGGGCGGCAGCCCAGCACCGGGAAGAGCATTGCGATACCGTCACATTACGTTGCGTCACATCCTGTCCCTTTTCTAGAGAATTCTGCCCGATAAATTTCACCGCAGGTAACCTCGGGACTGGTGCGAGGGTGATCATTAGGGCAGAATGTCGTGTGCTGTCCCGGGCGTGACCGGTACGGGCACGAGGCCGCTGGGGAAGGCGCACCTCGAACCGCACAGGAGGCCCCGGTGACGACACGTGGAGTTCTGTATGTGCACTCCGCTCCGCGCGCGCTGTGCCCGCACGTCGAATGGGCCATCGCGGGCGTACTCGGTGTGCGCGTCACCCTCGACTGGATCAAACAGCCCGCCGCCAACGGCGCATGGCGCGCCGAGTTCTCCTGGCAGGGCGAGGTCGGCACGGCCTCCAAGCTGGCCTCCGCGCTGCGCGGCTGGCATCTGCTGCGCTTCGAGGTGACCGCCGAGCCCTGCGCCACCGCCGAGGGCGAGCGCTACAGCTCCACCCCCGAACTGGGCATCTTCCACGCCGTCACCGGTATGCACGGCGACATCCTGATCCCCGAGGACCGGCTGCGCGCCGCGCTGGCCCGCTCCGCCCGGGGCGAGGGCGATCTCCAGGCGGAGATCGCCAAGTTGCTCGGCAAGCCGTGGGACGACGAACTGGAGCCGTTCCGCTACGCGGGTGAGGGCGCCCCGGTCCGCTGGCTGCACCAGGTCGTCTGACCGGCACGACACCCCGAGGGG
>NZ_GG657754.1:7379915-7394058 GCF_000158915.1 Streptomyces himastatinicus ATCC 53653
CCGTCCTCGGCACCAAGCAGCCCGCCGAGAGCGGACAGCTCCTGGTCCTGGCCGCCGGTCCGTCCTCCGCCCGCACCGCCGTGGGGCCGGTCTTCGACGCGATCGGCAGCCGTACGGTCTGGGTCGGCGCGTCCGGCGAGGAGGGCGCGGCCACCCGGCTCAAGCTCGTCGTCAACAGCTGGATCCTCGCCATCACCCACGGCACCGCCGAAGCGCTCGCCCTCGCCAAGGGGCTCGGTGTGGAGCCGCAGGGCTTCTTCGACGCCATCTCCGGCGGACCGCTGGACAACGGCTATCTGCACGCCAAGGCGGGCCAGTTGCTGGGCGGCAACCTCGAACCCAGCTTCGCGGCCAAGACCGCCGAGAAGGACGCCCGGCTGATCGTCGAGGCGGGGGAGCGGTCCGGCGTACGGCTGGACCTGGCGGCCGCGGGCGCGGAGCGGTTCCGGCGGGCCGTCGGGCAGGGCCACGGCGACGAGGACATGATCGCCTCGTACTTCGCCAGCTTCGACGGCGCGGACGGCACCGAAGGCGCCGACAACAGCGAAGGCACCCAGGGCTGATACGCCGGAGGGCGTGCCCCGGCCGGGGGCACGCCCTTCACTCGTTCGGCTGCCTCACACGGTGCGGAAGGCCAGCACCACGTTGTGGCCGCCGAAGCCGAACGAGTCGTTCAGCGCCACGAGCGGGCCCTCGCCCGGCAGCGGCCGCGCCTCGGCGCGCACGACGTCCGCGTCCACCTCGGGGTCCAGCTCGTCGAGGTTGATCGTCGGCGGGGCGAGCCGGTGGTGCAGCGCGAGCACGCTGGCCACCGTCTCCACACCGCCGGTGCCGCCCAGCAGGTGTCCCGTCATGGACTTGGTGGCGGAGATCGCCATGTGGTCCACATCGTCGCCGAAGATCTTGCGCAGCGCCTTGATCTCGGCCACGTCGCCCTGCGGCGTCGAGGTCGCGTGCGCGTTGATGTGCGCGACCTCGGCGGGCTTCAGGTCGGTGCTGTCCAGCAGGTTCTGGAGCGCGTGCGCGATGCCGTTGCCGGACGGCTCCGGCTGGGTGATGTGGTGGGAGTCGGCCGAGATGCCCTGGCCGACGGCCTCCGCGTACACCCGGGCGCCGCGCGCGGCGGCGTGCTCCGCCGACTCCAGGACGATCACGCCGGAGCCCTCGCCCATCACGAAGCCGTTGCGGTTGACGTCGAAGGGACGCGAGGCGCCCTGCGGGTCGTCGTTGTTCTTGGACATCGCCATCATGTTGCCGAAGGCGACGATGGGCAGCGGGTGGATCGACGCCTCGGTGCCGCCCGCGACGACCACATCGGCACGGCCGCTGCGGATCATCTCGATGGCGTAGCCGATGGCCTCGGCGCCGGACGCGCACGCGCTGACCGGGGTGTGGACACCCGCCCGGGCGCCGACCTCCAGGCCGACGTTGGCCGCCGGGCCGTTGGGCATCAGCATCGGCACGGTGTGCGGGGAGACCTTGCGGACGCCCTTCTCGCGCAGCACGTCGTACTGGTCGAGCAGGGTGGTCACGCCGCCGATACCGGAGGCCACGACCGCGCCCAGCCGGTCCGGGTCGACCGACGGGTCCTCGCCGGCCTTGCCGGTGAAGCCCGCGTCGGCCCATGCCTCACGGGCCGCGATCAGCGCGAACTGCGCCGACCGGTCGAGCTTGCGCGCCTGCGGGCGCGGCAGGACGGTGCCCGGGTCGACCGCGATGCTCGCGGCGATCCGGACGGGCAGCTCGGCCGCCCAGTCCTGCTCCATGAGGCTGATGCCGGAGCGACCGGCGATCAGCCCTTCCCAGGTCGATGAGGCGTCGCCACCCAGCGGCGTCGTGGCACCAACACCGGTGACGACCACGGTGTGATTGGTCGAGTTCACAGGAATTCTTCACTCCTACGTAGCAGGTGCTGGACCTCTGCCACCGCGTGGGTGGCGACAGACGCTCGGCTCAGCCCTGGTGCTTCAGGATGTAGTCGACGGCGTCGCCGACGGTCTTCAGGTTCTTGACGTCGTCGTCCGGGATCTTCACGTCGAAGCGCTCTTCGGCGGCGACGACGACCTCGACCATGGACAGCGAGTCGACGTCCAGGTCGTCGGTGAAGGACTTGTCCAGCGCGACGTCCTCGGCCGGGATACCGGCGATCTCGTTGACGATCTCGGCGAGACCTTCGAGGATCTGCTCCTGCGTGGCGGCCATTGCGGCGCTCCTTCTTCGGTGTGTTGCGGTGGGTGAGCAGCGCCCGACTCGTCCGGGGCTGCGTGGTTCTGGGCTAGAGAGCCTATGGGAGGGTAACGACCGTCGCTGCGTAGACGAGACCCGCCCCGAAGCCGATGACGAGCGCGGTGTCGCCGCTCTTCGCCTGCCCCGTCGCCAACAGCCGCTCCATGGCGAGCGGAATGGAGGCGGCGGAGGTGTTGCCGGTGGTCTCCACGTCACGGGCGACCGTGACGTGCTCCGGCAGCTTGAGGGTTTTGATCATCGAGTCGATGATCCGCATATTGGCCTGGTGGGGGATGAACGCGTCCAGCTCGTCCGCGCTGATGCCCGCCTCGTCCAGGGCCTGCTGGGCGACCTTAGCCATCTCGTACACCGCCCAGCGGAAGACCGACTGGCCCTCCTGGGTGATGGCGGGGAACTTGACGTTGCCCTTGCTGTCGAGCGGCAGCTTGGACAGATCGCCGATGCGGTACTCGCCCCACGGCACCGTCTGCGTGATGGTGTCGGACTTGTCGCCCTCCGAGCCCCAGACGGTCGGGCCGATCGCGGGCTCCTGGGACGGGCCGACGACCACGGCGCCCGCGCCGTCGCCGAACAGGAAGGCCGTCGCCCGGTCCTCCAGGTCGGTCAGGTCCGAGAGCCGCTCGACGCCGATGACCAGCACGTACTCCGCCGAGCCGTCGGTGACCATGCCCCTGGCGAGGGTCAGCCCGTAGCCGAAGCCCGCGCAGCCCGCGGAGATGTCGAACGCGGCGGGCTTGCCCGTGCCGAGCAGATGGGCGATCTCCGTGGCGACCGCCGGGGTCTGCTTGAAGTGCGACACGGTGGAGATGACCACGGCGCCGATCTGCTCGGGCGTCAGCCCCGCGTCGGCGATGGCCTTCCCGCCCGCCTCGACGGACATCTGGGCGACCGTCTCGTCCGGACCGGCCCAGTGGCGGGTGGCGATGCCCGAGCGGCTGCGGATCCACTCGTCCGAGGAGTCGATGTGCTTGAGGATCTCCTCGTTCGGCACCACCCGGGTGGGGCGGTAGCCGCCGACGCCGAGAATGCGCGCGTACGGGGCGCCCTTGCTGGGCCTGATCTTCGCGGTCATGCTCTCGGAACTCCTATTCGGCTATACGGCCGGGGTGTCGGCGGCGGGCACGGCGTGCTCGGCGATCAGCGCGCGTGCCGCCTCGAGGTCGTCCGGAGTCTTGAGCGCCAGGGTCGCCACGCCCGGCAGAGCCCGCTTGGCGATACCGGTGAGGGTCCCGCCCGGAGCCACCTCGATCATCGCGGTGACGCCCAGCTTCTGGAACGTCTCCATGCACAGGTCCCAGCGGACCGGATTGGACACCTGGGCGACCATGCGCTGGATCACCTCGGCGCCGGACGCCACGACCTCGCCGTCCCGGTTGGACACGTACGCCGTGCCCGGGTCGGCGATCGGCACGCCCGCGACCAGGTCCTCCAGCGTGGCCACCGCCGGGGCCATGTGGTCGGTGTGGAACGCGCCGGCCACCTTCAGGGGAACGACCCGGCGCACACCCTCCGGCTTGTCCTCGGCCAGCGCCGCCAGCTGCTCGGCGGTGCCCGCGGCGACGATCTGCCCGGCGCCGTTGACGTTGGCCGGGGTGAGCCCGAGCTTGTCGAGGTGGGCGACGACGGTCTCCTGCTCACCACCCAGTATGGCGGCCATGCCGGTCTCGGCGCGGCCCGCGGCCTCGGCCATCGCCAGCCCGCGGCGGCGCACCAGGACCATGGCCGCCTCGTCGGTGAGGACACCGGTGGCCGCGGCGGCGGTGATCTCGCCCACGCTGTGGCCCGCGGCGGCACCGACCACGTCCCGGACGCGGTGCGGCCCTTCGGCGAACAGCGCCTGGGCGGAGACGAGTCCGGCGGCCACCAGCAGCGGCTGGGCCACCGCGGTGTCGCGGATCGCCTCCTCATCGGCCTCGGTCCCGTAGTGGACCAGATCCAGGCCAGAGACGGCCGACCACCACCGCAGGCGTTCGGTGACGCCGGGGAGGTCGAGCCAGGGGGTCAGGAAGCCGGGCTTTTGGGCGCCCTGGCCGGGAGCGACGAGTACGAGCACTCTCACACTCTCTCTTGTGGGTGGTCCCGCCCGCCCGTGAGGACAAGGACGAAGAACGGTCAAGGGAATTGTCGGGGTCCAACAAACAGCTACGGAAAGATGTCCCCGTCGGCAAGTCGTCCGAGGATCAGGGCTATCCGTAGGGTGAACGCCGACCGCACGTCAGAAGGTGACCATCCGGTGACGTCGGTCACACGTCGTAGCCGGTAGCGCACGGTGTTGGGATGAACAAAAAGCATCCGGGCGGCGCCTTCGAGACTGCTCGCCTGCTCCAGGTACACACTCAGCGTCTCCAGCAGCGCCGAGCCCGCTTCCTCCAGCGGTCTGTAGATCTCCTCCACCAGCTGAGCACGGGCGGCCGGGTCCCCGGCCATCGCGCGTTCCGGAAGAAGATCGTCCGACAGCACCGGACGCGGGGCGTCCGGCCAGGCCGTGCACGCCTTCAGCCCGGCCGCGGCGGCCGCCGCCGAGCGGGTGGCCGCCAGCAGGTCCGACACCACGGGACCGGCCACCACAGGGCCCGAGGCGAACGGCCCGATCAGCGCCTTCGCCGCCTGGAGCGGATTGTCCGAACCGCCCGCCACCACCACCAGCCGGTTGCCGAGCACCCCGGTGAGCACCTGGAGCTTGGCGTGGCGGGAAGCCCGCCGGATCGCCTCCACGGTCAGCTCGCTGTCCCCGTCGGGCGCCGTGCCCAGCACCACGCACACATGCTCGGGGGAGTTCCAGCCGAGCGCCGCCGCCCGGGACAGCGCGCCCTCGTCGGCCTCCCCGGAGAGCACCGCGTTCACCACCAGCGACTCCAGCCGGGCGTCCCAGGCGCCCCGCGCCTCGGCGGCCTGCGCGTACACCTGGGCGGTGGCGAAGGCGATCTCCCGCGCGTACACCAGCAGCGCCTCGCGCAGCACCGACTCGTCGCCGGGAGCTGCCACCTCGTCGATGGCCGATTCCATGACCTCGATGGTCGTACGGACCATCTCCACGGTCTGCCGCAGTGTGATCGCCCGGGTCAGCTCGCGCGGCGCCGTGCCGAACACATCGGTGCTGATCGCCTGGGGTGCCTCCGGGTGCCGGAACCACTCCGTGAAGGCCGCGATGCCCGCCTGCGCCACCAGCCCGATCCACGAGCGGTTCTCCGGTGGCATCGCCCGGTACCACGGCAGCTGCTCGTCCATGCGCGCGATGGCGGCGGCGGCGAGCTTCCCGGACGACTTCTCCAGGCGTCGCAGGGTGGCGCTGTGCGGATGCGGGGTGTTCGCGGCTGGTTCAGGCACGAGGACAAGACTGCCTTATCGGAGGGTGAACGCTGGGGGCGGGAGGCTACGCGCAGGTAGGACGGGGGCGGGGACGGGCCGGTCCGGGGGCGCACTACCGTGGACCGGGTGATGTGGGTACAGCGGTCCGGTGCACGGTATCGGGGCGGGGACGGAGCGGGCGTCGAGACGCGCCACGCCTTTTCCTTCTCTGGACACTACGACCCGGACAACGTGCGGTTCGGGCTTCTCGTCGCCTGCAACGAGGAGCACCTCGCCCCCGGCGCGGGCTTCGCGGAACACCCCCACCGCGATCTGGAGATCGTGACCTGGGTCGTCGAGGGCGAACTCACCCACGAGGACTCCACCGGCCACCGGAGCGTGGTCCGCCCCGGCGACGTTCAGCGGCTCAGCGCGGGCGGCGGCGTACGCCACTCCGAGCGCAACGAGTCCGACGTACCGCTGACCTTCGTCCAGATGTGGCTGGCCTCGGGCGCGGTCGGCGCCGAGCCGGAGGCCGCGCCGGAATACGACGTCGTCCGCGGTATCGCCGACGGCACCCCGTACGCCCTGGCCCGCGCCGAGGCGGTGCTCCATGTGCGGCGGCTGACCGACGGCGAGCGCACCGCGCTGCCGGACGCGCCGTGGGTGTACGCACACGTGGTGCGCGGTGAGGTGCGCGTGGGCGACGAGACCCTCGCGGCGGGCGACGCGGCCCGCGTCACGGACGCGCGGGACCTGGAGGCGCGCGCGGTGGGGGCGGCGGAGCTGCTGGTGTGGGAGATGCGCGCGGAGCCGGTGTACGGCTAGCGCGGGCAGGGGCGTACGCCCGGCACGGCATGCCGGGCGCAGCCGAAGCGTCCGCGGTGGCGGGGTCAGCGGCCCAGCCAGCCCCCGTCGACCGGCAGCACGGTGCCCGAGACGTAGTCCGACGCGGCACTCGCGAGGAACACCGTCGCCCCGGCGATGTCCTCGGGCCGCCCCCACCGGCCGGCCGGGATGCGCTCCAGGATCGCGCGCGACCGCTCGCTGTCGTCGCGGAGCGCCTGGGTGTTGTCGGTGGCGATGTAGCCCGGGGCGATGGCGTTGACGCCGATCCCGTGCGCCGCCCATTCGTTGGCGAGCGCCTTGGTCAGCCCGGCGATGCCGGACTTCGCCGCCGCGTAGCCGGGGACGGTGATGCCGCCCTGGAAGCTCAGCAGGGACGCCGTGAAAATGATCTTCCCTCGGACGCCCTTCGCCAGCATGGCCCGCCCCACCTCGCGGGTCAGCACGAACTGGGCGTTCAGGTCGACCTCGATGACGTGGTCCCACAGCTCGTCCGGGTGCTCGGCGGCCGGGGTCCGCCGGATCGTCCCCGCGTTGTTCACCAGGATGTCCACGGGCCGCTCCAGGGCGGCAAGTTCCGCGCCGAGCGCGCGTACGGCCGTACGGTCGGCGAAGTCGACCCGGCGCGCGGTGAACGTGCGCCCGTGCGAACGGACGGCCGCCTCCACCGCGCTGCCCTCGGGTTCGAGCGTGGCGCTCACCCCGATCACATCGGCCCCCGCCGCGGCGAGCGCCTCCGCCATCGCCTTGCCGAGGCCGCGCTTGGCACCGGTCACCACGGCGAGCTTGCCGGTCAGGTCGAAGGGGTTCATCACGCCACCTCCTGGCAGTCGACGAGGACCTTCATGGCCCGGCCCGCGGACAGCTGGTCGAACGCGTCCGCCACGCGCGACAGCGGCACCGTCCCGGTGATGAGCCGGTCGGCCGGTACGACCCCGTCGGCCAGCATCGTCACGGCCGTCTCGAAGTCCCGCCGCTCGTACACGCGCGCGCCCAGCACGGTCAGCTCGCGCCAGAAGACCTGCTTCAGGTCCACCGGCCGCGGCTGGGGGTGGATCGCGACGACGACCAGGCGGCCGCGCACCCGCGCCAGCGACGTGGCGCCGAGCACGGCGGCCGCGGCCCCCGAGACCTCGAACACCACGTCGGCCCCCGCCCCCGCGGTCCACTCCGTGACCCGGGCGACGAGGTCGTCGGCGCCCGGGTCGAGCACGTCGAACCCGAGCCCGGCGACCATGGCCCGGCGCTCGGGGTCCACCTCCGCCACGACGACCTCGGCCCCGGCGTGCCGCGCCGCGACCGCGATCAGGACGCCGATGGGGCCGCCCCCGACGACCACGGCCTTCTCGCCCGGCCGGAGGTCCGCCCGCCGCACGTCGTGGACGGACACGGCCACGGGCTCCACGAGCGCCGCCCGGTCGAGGGGGAGGGAGGCGGGCAGCCGGACCAGCACCTCCTGGGGGACGTTCCACCGGTTCTGGAGCGATCCGGGGGAGTCGATGCCGATGAAGTCCAGGTTCTGGCAGATGTGCTGGTGGCCCGCCGCGCAGGCCGGGCACGTGCCGCACCAGGCGAGCGGCATGACGGTGACCGGGTCGCCCACCGCCCAGCCCGTCACGCCCTCGCCGACGGCGGCGATCCGCCCGGACATCTCGTGGCCGATCACGGCCGGGAGCGTGACCCGCGCGTCCATGGCGCCGTGCAGGAGGTGGAGGTCCGTACCGCAGATCCCGGTGTAGGCCACGTCCAGCTGGACCTGGCCGGGCGGTGGCGGGGCCACCGGGACCTCGGCGACGGCGATGGTGTGGTTGCCGACGTACCGTGCTGCGTGCATCCGTTGCGAGCCCTTCGAGCGTGTCGTGTCGTGTGGCGGTGGTCGTGCGCGTCAGAGGGAGCGTCCGGCCCAGTACGAGCCGTCGGGGAAGGCGTACTCGGCCAGCGAGGCGTCGTGCATCCGGGCGCTGTAGCCGGGCCGCGTGGGCAGGACGTACGCGCCGTCGCGGACGACGCAGGGGTCGGTGAAGTGCTCGTGGAGGTGGTCGACGAACTCCGTGACACGGCCGTCCAGGCTTCCCGAGACGGCCACGAAGTCGAACACCGACAGATGCTGGACGAGTTCGCACAGCCCCACGCCGCCCGCGTGCGGGCACACCGGTACGCCGAACTTCGCCGCCATGAACAGCACGGCGAGCACCTCGTTGACACTGCCGAGGCGGCAGGCGTCCAGCTGGCAGTAGTCGATGGCCTCGGCCTGGAAGAGCTGCTTGAACAGCACCCGGTTCATACCGTGTTCTCCGGTGGCCACCCCGATCGGGGCCACCGCCCGGCGCACCCGGGCGTGTCCGAGGATGTCGTCGGGGCTGGTGGGCTCCTCGATCCACAGCGGCTTGAACTCGGCGAGCGCGCCGACCCAGTCGATGGCCTCGGGGACGTCCCAGACCTGGTTGGCGTCGATCATCAGCGCGGCGTCGTCGCCGATGACCTCCCGGGCGATGGCACACCGCCGCACGTCGTCCGCCAGGTTCCCGCCGACCTTCAGCTTGACGTGTCGGTATCCCGCGTCGACGGCCTCCTGGCACAGCGTCCGCAGCTTGTCGTCCGAGTAGCCGAGCCATCCGGCGGAGGTGGTGTACGAGGGGTAGCCGGTCTTCTCCAGCTGTGCGATGCGCTCCTCGCGCGTACCGGCCTTGCGGGTGAGGAGGTCGATCGCCTCCTGGCGGGGCAGGACGTCGGACAGATAGCGCAGGTCGGCGGCGTCGACGAGTTCGGTGGGGGTCATCGTCGCGAGCAGCTTCCACAGCGGGAGCCCGGCGCGGCGGGCGGCGAGGTCCCAGACCGCGTTCATGACCGCCGCGAGGGCGAGGTGCACCACGCCCTTCTCGGGGCCGAGCCACCGCAGCTGCGAGTCGGACTGGAGCTCGCGGTAGATGCCGCCGAGGTCGGAGGTGATGTCCTCGACGTCGCGTCCCAGGAGCGGAGCGGCGCGCTGCTCGGCGGCGGCCACGCACAGGTCGTTGCCGCGGCCGATGGTGAACGTGAACCCGTATCCCGACTGCTCCGGGTCGTCGGTGCGCAGGACGACGTACGTCGCCGAGTAGTCGCCGTCCTTGTTCATCGCGTCGGATCCGTCGGCCGTCACCGAGGTGGGGAAGCGGACGTCGAGGACGTCCACGGCGGTGATGGTGGTCATCGTGCTCCCTGATGAGGTGGAGGGTGGGTGGTGCGGTTAGGGGGTCTTGACCCGCAGGGGCTGGACCCTGCCGAGCAGGACGAGGTAGTTGACGGCCCCCAGCAGGGCCAGGCAGCCGATCACCATCAGCGGGGCGACGAAGGAGCCGGTGCGGTCCACCAGCACCCCGACGAGGATGGGGGTCAGGATCCCGGCGAAGTTGGAGGCGAAGTTCTGGATGCCGCCGAGCATCCCCACATGGCGGGAGCTGGGCGCGATGTCGGCCGGGAGCGACCAGATGCCGGTGCCCGCGATCGTCAGGCTGGAGTACGCGACGGACAGCAGCACCAGCGCCATCCACGCCTCGGGCACCAGGGCGGCGAACATGATGACCGACCCGCCGGTCAGGCCGCCGACGATGGTGACCTTGCGGACCCGGTTGACGGTGTGCCCGCGCCGTACGGCCCGGTCCGCGGCGAGCCCGCCGAGCCAGCCGAACACGACGGCGCAGATGCCCGGCACCGCGCCGAAGAAGCCCAGCTGCAACAGGTCGAAGTCCCGCTCGGTGACGAGATAGCTGGGGAAGAAGGTGATGAAGAAGTAGATCACGCTGTTCAGGCAGAAGAAGCCGAACATCATGCTGAGCACGGCGCGGTACCGGAACAGTGACCGCCACGACAGGGCGGCCGCCGCCTCGTCGTCGTTCGCCGCCGCGCGCGCACCGCCGGACTCGATGTAGTCGGCCTCCGCCGCCGTACAGGACGGGTGCTCCCGCGGGCCGCGGTACACCTTCCACCAGACCAGGGCCCACAGCAGTCCGAGGCAGCCGATCACGATGAACACCGTGTGCCACGAGGTGACGGCCACGATCAGCGTCACGATCGGCAGCGCGATCACGGCGCCGACGCGCGAGCCGGAGTCCCAGACGCTGGTGGCGAACGCCCGCTCCCGTACGGGGAACCACGTGGCGACGACCTTCGCGGCCGTACTGGGCGCGGGGCTCTCCCCGGCGCCGAGCAGGAACCGGACCGTGATGAGGCTCCAGAAGCCCCGGGCCAGCGCGGTCGCCATGGTGAAGACCGACCAGCAGATGGCCGCGATGGTGAACGAGCGCCGGGGGCCGACCTTGTCGACGTACCAGCCCGCCGCGAGCTGGAAGAAGTCGTAGGCCCAGAAGAACGCGGCGAAGACGAAGCCCTGCTGGGTGCTGGACAGGTGGAAGTCCTCGCCCATGAAGGGGAGCGCGACGCTCAGGCTGGACCGGTCGAGGTAGTTGATCGTCAGCCCGGCGAACGCCAGCCAGATGATGAACCAGCGCGTGCGGCCGACGGCTCCGGGTTGGTGTGCGGCCGCGGGTGGGGCGGCGGGTTGAACGCGAGGGGAAGTCATAGGACCGTCCTCCGACATCGACGCTGATGTGTATAGGGTCCGACGGATCTCTATAGACTTAAGGTGGATGCTATACGGAGTCAAGGGTTCCGTTGGATCGGGATGCGGACGGTGACCGGCTCCGACGGGGGAGAAACGCAGGGTTACGATCGCGAAGCAGACGTTTCCCCGCCCGGACTGACGAGGTGTGCGTGCCACCGAAGACAACGGCGCCGAAGGCAACGGCACCGAAGACAACGGCCAAGCCGTCGACGACCGAGGTGCACGCCCGGCTGCGCTCCTTGATCATCGGAGGGGAGATCCCGCCCGATACGAAGATCAACATCGTGGCTCTCGCGCGGGACCTGGGCGTTTCGCAGACGCCGGTGCGCGAGGCGCTCCAGCGCCTGGAGGGCGACAACCTGATCACGTACCAGCCGGGGCGCGGCTACAGCACGACGCCGCTGCTGGATCTGCCCGGGCTGCGGGCGCTGTTCGAGTTCCGCTTGCTGGTCGAGCCGTGGGCGGCGCGGGCGGCGGCGGTGGACCGGCTGACCAACCCGGGGGCCGCGCTCGGCCGGCAGCTGGACGACTTCGAGGGACTGCTGGCCAGGCGGGCGAAGGGAGGCCCGGACCCGGACGTGAGGGACGTCAGGGACGTCCGTCAGGAGCTGGTGGCGCACGACGCCGCGTTCCACGCGGCCGTCATCACGGCGTCGGGCAATTCAGTGGTGGAGCAGGCGTACGGGCAGACCCACTGCCATCTGCACACCTTCCGGCTCTACCCCGAGGAGATCGACACGGCCAACACCGTCGTCGAGCACCGGCGGATCAGCGCGGCGATCGGCCGGTGCGAGCCGGGCGCGGCCGAGGAGGCCATGGCCGATCACCTCAGGAGTTCGTTCGAGAGGTTCGCGAGGGCGTTCGGCGACCCGGGTGCGGCGAGCGCTCCCGAGGTGCCGCCGCGGCGCTTCCTGGCCTGAGCGGCCAGGAAGGCGCGGGGGTCTTCGCTCGCCGGGAGCTACAGCTCGGCCAGCACCGCGTCGGTGAACGCGGGCCAGACCTCGATCGCCCACGGGCCGAACGCCCGGTCCGTGAGGGCGACGCACGCGGCCCGCGCCTCCGGGTCCACCCACAGGAACGTGCCGGACTGGCCGAAGTGCCCGAAGGTGCGGGGCGAGGACGACGCCCCCGTCCAGTGCGGCGACTTCCCGTCGCGTATCTCGAAGCCGAGCCCCCAGTCGTTCGGCTTCTGGTGTCCGTAGCCCGGCAGGACGCCGGTCAGCCCCGGATGCACCACGGCCGTCGCCTCCGCCACCGTCTCGGCCGCCAGCAGCCGCGGCGCCTGGAGCTCGGCGGCGAAGCGCAGCAGGTCCTCGACGGTCGAGACGGCGTCCTTGGCGGGCGAGCCGGTCAGCTCGGTCGCGGTCATGCCCAGCGGCGCCAGGACCGCCTGGCGCAGATACTCCCCGAAGGGGATGTCCGTCGCCTTGGCGATGTGATCGCCGAGCACCTCGAACCCGGCGTTGGAGTACAGCCGCCGGTTGCCGGGCGCGGCGACCGTCCGGTGCTCGTCGAAGGCGAGCCCCGAGGTGTGGGCGAGCAGATGGCGCACCGTGGCGCCCTCGGGCCCGGCCGCCTCGTCCAGCTCGACCGCGCCCTCCTCCACCGCGACCAGCGCCGCGTACGCGGCGAGCGGCTTGGTCACCGAGGCCAGCGGGAATCTGTGGCCGGCCGGACCGTAAGATCCGGCCACGGTGCCGTCCGCGCGTACGACGGCGGCAGCCGCCGTCGGGACCGGCCAGTTCTCGATCATCCGCAGGCTCTCCATGGGGTCCGAGCCTATCGTCGGCCAAGTTTCCGCCAAATCCGCGCTTGCTTGGAGTGCACTCGAAGCCTCTAGCGTTGAGATCGTCGAGGGCTTCGCGCATCGGCGACGGCGAGAGGGTGAATCGGCATGACCGTGCTGGAACAGGATCTGGAACAGGCCCTGGAACACAATCTGGAGCGGGACCCGGACCAGGCTCCGGAGCAGGCTCCGGCGCTCGCGAGGCCGCGTGCCTGCGTGGGGCGCCGCCCGCACCCCCGGCCGACCGGCCAGGACCGGTACACGATCAGCGAGGTCGCCGAGCACACCGGGCTCACGGCGCACACCCTCCGCTGGTACGAGCGGATCGGCCTGATGCCGCATGTGGACCGCACCCACACCGGCCAGCGCCGCTTCACCAACCGCGACCTCGACTGGCTCGACCTCGTCGGCAAGCTGCGGCTGACCGGGATGCCGGTCGCGGACATGGTCCGCTACGCCGAGCTGGTACGGGAGGGCAAGCACACCTACGCCGAACGCGAGGAGCTGCTGACCGCGCACCGCGCGAACGTCCGGGAACGGATCGCCGAGCTGGAGAGCACGCTCGACGTCCTCGACTTCAAGATCAATATCTACGCCACCGGCCGGGGCCTGCCGGAGGGAACGTAGTCCCTCTTCAGCAGGGGGTCATACGAGGTCATGACGGCAGTCCTCCGCCTGTGCGGGGTGGCCGCAGCGCACCGACCCGAAGTCGCCGAGGACGATCCGCGCGAAGTTGCGCAACGAGTCCGTGCCCGGGGCGAAGTAGCCGGTGTGGCCGTCGGCGCGCTCGGCGGACACGACGCGGGCGCCGAAGGCGGCGGCCGTGGGGTCCTCGCCGTGGCCCAGCCCCATGAAGTCGTAGCCGGTGACGCGTCGTATCCAGTCGGAGCCGTCCCGCGCCCGCCCACACCCGGGCCTCGGTGCCCAGCTCCTCGGCGTCGTCCACGCCCCATGCCGGGGCTGCCGAACGCCCACCAGATCGGACACCCGGGTGCGGTCCATCGCGGGGCGCGGGCCACCCCGCACAGCACCGAGCCGTAGCTGTGGCAGAACACGGCGGGCGGCGCCTCGGCGGTCCCCGCCGTGGTCACCGCCAGCCCCGCCAGGAAGCGGTCCAGCCGCGGCGCGCCCGCCTTCGCCAGCCGGCTGGTCGCCGCGTCCGGCCCGACCCCGACCGGGGTGGTGTACCCCACCCACGCCACCACGGCGGTACGGGTCCCCGGCGCGTCCCGCGCCAGCTGCGCCCGCAGCGACTTCGCCATCCCGGCGGGGGTGCCGTAACGGTCGTGCGTACGGTCGAAGTTGGCCAGGTCGATGTCCGACCCCGGTACGACGACCGCCGTACGCCGCGCCGTCGCCAGGTCCCCGTACACCTC
>NZ_GG657754.1:7394528-7403532 GCF_000158915.1 Streptomyces himastatinicus ATCC 53653
CCGTTCGGTGGCGGAGGGAAACGTAAGGAGCGGACATGTGGCGGGGCGTCAACCCCCGGTGCCACATCGGATGTCATACCGGGGTAGGGGGTGCCTCGAAGGAGATCCAGACGTCGGGCGGCAGATCCGGCCGGTGGGGCACCGGCCTGCGCTCCTCGGTCCACGCGTCCCCGGCGACTTCCGTGGCGACGCGGCGCCAGAATCGGACCGCCGCCGTGTTCACGTCCTGGAAGGCGACCTCCCACGGGCCCGGGTGCCGGGCCATCACCTGCTGAACCGCGCCCAGTCCGACCCCCGCCCGGCGCGCGCCCCGCACCACGAAGAAGGTGTTCAGCACCCGCTTGGGACCGGTCAGCCCCCGGACCAGGGCGAGACCGGCCGGGCGTGTGTCCACCGTCACGACGTACGCCGCCCAGACGGCGTCGGCGAGGGCGGTACGGGGCCGCTCGGCGTGGAACGTCCCGTCGGCGTCCGGCAGGATCTCGTCGTACTCCGAGAGGTCATGGCGGAACATCAGCCACAGCCGCTCCACCAGGGTGTGGTCGGCGGTGGTCGCGGGACGCACGGAAACGTGGGGCACAGGGCTCCTTCCAGGGCGGGACAGCGGCTGCGCGCAGGTGTTCCGTAGCAGACTGTGGACCATGACTGACGCCTCGTCGACCACGCATCGTGTGCCTTACTACGCGCAGTGGGAGTCCGCGGACCTCGTGCCCGAGTTCGTGACGGGTGCTCGGGCGTCGGCCGATGATCCGCTGTGGCAGAAGAGCGGGGCGGGGAGCCGGGAGGAGTACGGGTTCTGGGCGTCGCGCATCTGCGGCATGGCCTGTCTGCGCATGGCTCTGGACCACTTCGGGCATCCTGTGCCGCCGTCGATTCCCTTGCTGCGCGACGCCCTTGAGGCGGGGGCGTACGTGCGGACCGGGGAGACCACCGTCAAGGGGCTGATCTACGCGCCGTTCGCCGACTGGGTCGTCCGGCGCTGGGGCCTGTATGCCCGGGCGCGGCCCGAGCTGGGGGCCGGGGACATCGAGGCCGAGGTGGCCCGGGGGCGGCTCGTGATGCTGTCGGTGCACCATTCGATCCGTACGCTCGACCCGGAGCCCCCGCTGCGGGGCGGGCATCTGGTGCTCGCGGTGGGCTGCGGGCCCAAGGGGGTCGTGCTGCACAATCCGTCGGGGTTCCCAGGACATTCGCAGCAGTACCACCAGGTGCCCTGGGCGGATCTCGAACGGTTCTTCGCCGACCGCGGTGTCGTCCTGGGGAGCCGGGTGCGCTGACACCGCTGCCCGCTATCCGCTGCCCGGGGTCACCAGGCCCGATTCATAGGCGAAGATCACCGCTTGGGCGCGGTCGCGCAGGCCGAGTTTGGCGAGGACCCGGCCTATGTGGGTTTTGACCGTCTGTTCGGCGAGGACCAGCGACTCCGCTATCTCCTGGTTGGACAGGCCGCGCGCGATCAGCTCCAGGACCTCGGTCTCCCGTGGGGTGAGGCCGCTGCGGCGCAGCAGGGAGCTGTTGCGGCGGGGGGCCGGGCGCTGGCGGGCGAATTCGGCTATCAGGCGGCGGGTGACGGAGGGGGCGAGGAGGGCCTCGCCCGCGGCGACGACGCGGACCGCCGAGATCAGGTCGGCCGGTGGGGCGTCCTTGAGGAGGAAGCCGCTGGCTCCGGCGCGCAGCGCCTCGTAGACGTAGTCGTCCACGTCGAAGGTGGTGAGCATGAGCACCTTCGGGCGGTGGGTGACGCCGCGGGGCGGTTCGAGGAGCTGGCGGGCGGCCTCCAGGCCGTCCATCTCGGGCATGCGGACGTCCATGAGGACGACATCGGGGTGGGTGTTGCGGCTGACGTCCACCCCCTGGCGTCCGTCCGGGGCCTCGCCGACCACGTCGATGTCGCTCTGCGCGGCGAGCAGCGCGGCGAAGCCCGCCCGGACCATGGCCTGGTCGTCGACGATGATCACGCGGATGGTCATGAGCCCTTTTCTTCCAGGTCGACGAGGGGGAGCCGGGCCGCCACCCGGAAGCCGCCGTCCGGCAGCGGGCCGGTGTCGAGCGAGCCGCCGACGAGGCGGACGCGCTCGACCATCCCCACCAGACCGTGGCCGGTGCCGCTGGTCTCCAGGGGGGTTGCCGGGCCCTCGGCCGGGGGGCCGTTGACGATGAGGAGGGTGAGCCCGGAGCCGTCCTCGGCGGCCGAGACCGCGACGCGGGTGGCGGCGCCGGGGGCGTGGCGCACGACGTTGGCCAGCGCCTCCTGCACGATCCGGTACGCGGACAGGTCCACGGCCTGCGGCAGCGCGCCGAGGTCGGCCACCTCGTCGCCGAGGGACAGCTCGGTGGGTATCCCGGCCCGCACGGTCGCCTCGACCAGCTGCGGCACCTGGCGCAGCCCCGGCTGCGGGGTGCGCTCGCCGCGGGTCTCCTCGCTGCGCAGCACGCCCAGCAGCCGCCGCATCTCGGCGAGGGACTCGCGGGCGGTGGCGGCGATCGTGCCGAACTCCTGCTCTGCCTCGGGCGGCAGCCCGCCGATCCGGTACGGGGCGCTGTCCGCCTGCACGGTGATCACCGACATGTGGTGGGCGACGACGTCGTGCAGTTCGCGGGCGATGCGCGCGCGCTCCTCCAGCAGCGTGCGGTGGGCCCGCTCGGCCTCGCTGATGGTCTCCTGCTCGGCCAGCCGCCGCTGCACGTCGCCGCGCTCCCGCAGCGCGCCGCCGACCAGCAGCACCACCCCGCTGAGCACGAACAGCAGCACGTTGCTGCCGTCGCTCTTGGTCTGGAACGCCATGCCGAGGGCGAGCCCGGAGCCCCCGGTGACCAGCCACACCGCCACCAGGGTGCGGCGCGGTTCGCGCAGCGCGAGGGCGAGGAGGAGGAAGAGGTAGCCGATGATGGCGGGCGGCTGCCAGGGCCAGACACGGTGCTGGAGGTCGGAGGTGCCCAGCACCACCAGCGCGGTCGTCACATCGGCGAGGAAGACGATCCACCACGCCTGGAGGGGACGGGTGACCGCCAGCAGCAGCGGCGTGGCCTGGGCCAGCCCGAGCAGCGTGGCGAGGCCGCCGCTCACCCCGTAGTCGTTGGTCAGGAGCTGGGCCGTGACCGGGACCAGGATGGCGGTGAGGATCATCGCGACGGCGTACGGCACCTTCCGCCGCCAGGGCCGGGAGGCCCCCGCGAGCAGCGGGGTCGCCGGATAGCTGGGGGTCGTCAGGGCCCGGGCGAGGCTGCCCGCCTGCCGCCGGGCGGCCGCGGGCAGGCTCTCGTGCGCGGTGGACGCGGCGCCGGGGGAGATCCCCGTGAAGGAGGGTGAGGGCATGGTCGCCTCAGCGTAGGTTCGGCGCACCTCGCGCACGTCATACCTGGGAGTCGATTTATGGCTCATACCTGGGTAGGGGGCCCGTCCCCCTGAACCCCCTCTTCGCCTACAGCTCCGCCAGCAGCTCGGCCTTCTTCGCGCTGAACTCCTCGTCCGTCAGCAGCCCCGCCGTGTGCAGCTCGCCGAGGTGGCGGATGCGGTCGGCGATGTCGGCCGGGTCGCGGCGCGCCGGGGCCGGGGTGCGGGCGGGCGCGGGGGCGCCCTCGGCACACGGCGCGGGGGCGGACGCCCGTACGGCCTCCAGGACGGCGGCGGCGAACGGCAGGGACTCGTGGACCAGCCCGTACCCCATCCCGAACACCACGGCCGCCGGGTCGTGGTCGGGGCGGCCCGCGGGGTGGTCCTCGGCGCCGCGCGGCACCAGCCGCAGATGGCCGTAGCCGCTCTTGGCGGTCGAGCCCTTGGAACCGGAGTTCCTGGCACCGGAACCCTTGGATCCCGTGCTCTTCCCTGCCGGGCCCTTCGGATCCGCTCCCGGCGCCTCCGGATCCTCCGCCGGTGCCGTGCCCGCCGCCTTCGCGGCCGTGCCGCCCGAGCCCTTGTTCTCCGGCGAGCGCCACTCCACCCCGGCCAGCTCGTCGATCCGGAACCGCTGGTCCCCGGCCTTCCACTTCGTGGAGGACGCGCCGGTCCAGAACCAGCGGAACGACACCGCCTTGCCGTCGAAGGACGCCTTGCCGTCGTACGCCTTGAAGGACAGCGGTGGCGCGGGCGCCGCCACCAGATGGGACTCGGCGGCGGTGTCCACGTGGGGCCCGAGCGCGCCGCGTATCTCCTCGGCGTAGTACTCGGCGAGGGACGCGCGCTCGGCGGGCAGCACCAGGCGGTACGGGTCGTACCCCTCCCTGAGCTGTCCGTCGGCGACGTCCATCAGCGGATCGGCGCCGGGTCTGGGCACCGCGCGCAGCACCACCGTTCCGCGTTTACCGGGAGCGAGCTCGACCGCGGACAGCGCTTCGTAGGGGATGTGGCGTTCGCCGAGCGCCTGGAGCAGCTTCGGCGTGCGGATCCCCCGTTCGAAGCGGATGAGCACGGAGTCGGTGTCGAACTCCCAGACGGTCTGAAAACCGGCCAGCACATCACCCATGCGGCTCATCGTATGCGGCGGTGGCCCGCCCGTCCCCCCTTGAGCGCTACGCGCGTCAAACGTCTTCCTCGCGACCGGTGGGTGGTGTCCACGTGCTCACCACCCGCTTCTCGTACGCTCATTCGCAGGTCAGCCCAGGTCAGCCGGGGTCAGCTCAGTCCGGCGGTGCACGCGGCACCGTCCCCGCAGCTCACGGTCTTGACCCGGCCGACCCCGACCCGCGCGAAGTTGTCCAGGCTGGTGGTGCCGGGGGTGAAGTACCCGGCGTGTCCCTCGGCCCCGGCGGCGGACAGGACGCGGGCGCCGAAGCCGGAGGAGAGCGGGTCGGCGCCGTGGCCGAGGCCGCCGACCTCCAGGTGCGGGATGTCCTGGATCCAGTCGCCGGAGTCCCGCATGGCCCACACCCGGCGATCGCTGCCCAGGTCGGAGGCGCGGTCGGCGCGCATGCCGGGGCTGCCCGCCACCGCGATGTCGGTGACCTTGGACGGCAGGTCGCGGGCGGCGACCCCGCACACCACCGAGCCGTAGCTGTGGCACATCAGCGAGACGCGGGCCGCCTCGGGCAGCCCGTTGACCAGCGCGCGCAGTCGCAGCGCGCCCTGGGCGGCGAGCTTGCCGGTGGCCGCGTCCATGCCGATACCGGCCGGGGAGGTGTAGTCGGCCCAGGCGATCACGGCGGTCCTGGTGTCCGGGGCCTCGGTGCGCTCGTCGTGGTAGAGCGCGCGGGCCATGCCGACGGTGGCGGTGTACGGCCGGTCGGACTTCTGGAAGGTCAGGATGTTGGTGTCCACACCGGGCACCACGACCGAGACGCGGCTGGCGTGGGCGAGGTCGCCGAAGACCTCGGCGGCCCGCCCGGGGCCCGAGGGGTCGAACGAGAGGATCTGCCGCTTCCCGCTCAGCAGGTCCTCGTACCGGTGCATGCGCCGCCCGGCGTCATGGCGCCCCAGCGGGGTCAGCTCGCCGTTGTGCATGCGCCGGCGCTCGATGTCCCGGGCCTGGGCCAGCGCGATCCGGTTGGCGCGGTAGCGCAGCGCTGCCGGAGCGCCGTTGAGGTTGCCGACGACCAGCGGGTAGCGGTGGACGAGCCGGTCGCGCTGCGCCTTGGTGAGCGAATCCAGCCAGCGGCCGAGGAAGCGCGGCGACGCGTACGGATCGGGCAGGGCGTGGCCGTCGAGGGCGCCGTGGCGCCAGGCGTTGACCGACACGGAGAGCGGATCCGAGTCTCCTCTGTGGCTCCGTATGGCCGTCCAGCCGGTGGTGGCGAGCAGGACGAACACCACCGCCAGGGCGAGCAGAGCGCGCCAGGCGGTGGAACCGGGGGAGGGAGAACCGAGCTCCGAGAAGGAAGTCACCGCGGGACACCCTAGGAGAAGCGCGCCCACAGGTGCCAAATACCGTGACGTGTATCACGTTTGAGGACGTGGTTTTGACGGAAACTTATGTCGGATTTGATGCCCTTCGCGAAGCTTGTCGGTTTTACTGCTCGGTGCGCCAGTTCTCGGCGAGGGCCGGACCCACATGGTCCAGGTGAAACGCGGTGATGTCCCGCAGGGCGTCCGTGGACTCGTCGTCGCCCGCTCCCCACAGCTTCCCTGCGATCTGAATCACACCGCCGAACATCGCGGTCAGCAGCCGCGGCCGGGGATCCACCGATACGTCGAGGCCCTCGCGGCGGGCGATCTCCGAGGCGATCCGCTCCTCCAGCTCGGCGGTGCGGCGCAGATGGACGGCGAGCAGCGCGGGCGTCGACTCGATCACCCGGTACATCCGCATGTGGAGTTCGGCCGGAACCAACTGCTCGACAGAGTCGCCCATGGTGCTCCACGCGTCGAGCACCGCGCCCCGCAGGGCGGCCAGCGGGGCCTCGTGGGCGGGGCGCGCGCACAGCGCCGCGAAGAAGTGCGACTCCGCCGAGTCCTGGGTGGCGAAGGCCACTTGCTCCTTGTTGGCGAAGTACCGGAAGAAGGTGCGCTGCGAGACGTCCACCGACTCCGCGATCTCGTCCACCGTCGTGTGGTCGTACCCCTGACCGGTGAACAGATCCAGCGCCGAGCGCACCAGAGCGCTGCGGGTCCGCTGCTTCTTGCGTTCGCGCAGTCCGGTCGGTGGCGGTGCCACCGCCTCGTCCGCTGTCACCTCTCGTGCTCGCTTTCTGTCGCGTTTCGGCAGGCCACCCTACCTGTGGCCCACTCGACAGAGACCAGCTGATGAATCGGTTTGTCAATTGTCAGACGCTGACATTAGCCTCCGAGCATGACGTCTGAGACCACCGTCGCCGATACGGCGCCGGAACCTCCTATATCGGATCCCCCGAAGGGGCTGCGGGGTCATCCCTGGCTGACGCTCCTCACCGTCGCCATCGGTGTGACGATGGTCGCCCTCGACGGCACGATCGTCGCCATCGCGAACCCGGCCATCCAGAAGGACCTCGGCGCCTCGCTCGCCGACGTCCAGTGGATCACCAACGGCTATCTGCTGGCCCTCGCGGTCGCGTTGATCACCGCGGGCAAACTCGGTGACCGCTTCGGCCACCGGCAGACCTTCCTCATCGGCGTCGTGGGCTTCGCCGCCTCCTCCGCCGCCATCGGCTTCTCCGGCGACGTGGCGCTCGTCGTGGGCTTCCGGGTGCTCCAGGGCCTGTGCGGGGCGCTGCTGATGCCCGCGGCGCTCGGCCTGCTGCGCGCGGCCTTCCCCGTCGAGAAACTCAACATGGCGATCGGCATCTGGGGCGCCGTGATCGGCGCCTCCACCGCCGCCGGACCCATCGTCGGCGGACTGCTCGTCGAGCACGTCAACTGGCAGTCCGTCTTCTTCATCAACCTGCCCGTGGGCGTCCTCGCCCTCGTTCTCGGCCTGATCATCCTCGTGGACCACCGGGCCAAGAACGCCCCGCGGTCCTTCGACCTCCCCGGCATCGTGCTGCTGTCCGGCGCGATGTTCTGCCTGATCTGGGCGCTCATCAAGGCCACCGACTGGCAGTGGGGAAGCGCCAAGACGCTGGGGTTCCTCGGCCTCTCGGCCGTCCTCTTCCTCGTCTTCGTGCTCTGGGAGAAGCGGACGCGCGAACCGCTGCTGCCGATGTCCATCTTCCGTTCGGTGCCGCTGACCGCCGGTACGGTCCTGATGGTGCTCATGGCCTTCGGCTTCATGGGCGGGCTGTTCTTCGTCACCTTCTACCTTCAGAACGTGCACGGCATGACCCCGGTCAACAGCGGTCTGCACCTGCTGCCGCTGACCGCCACCATGATCGTCTCCTCGCCGATCGCCGGAGCGCTGATCACCCGGTTCGGAGCGCGGGTGCCGCTGGTGGCGGCCATGACGCTGACCGCCGTCTCCATGTTCGGGCTCTCCCGGCTGGAGGTCGGCACCGGCACGGTCGAGATGTCCGTGTGGTTCGCCCTCCTCGGCTTCGGCCTCGGCCCGGTGATGGTCGGCGCCACCGAGGTCATCGTCGGCAACGCGCCCATCGAGCACGCCGGTGTCGCGGGCGGCCTCCAGCAGGCCGCCATGCAGGTCGGCGGCAGCCTCGGTACGGCCGTGCTCGGCGCGATCATGGCCGGGAAGGTGGACGACACCCTGCCGGACAAGTGGGCCAAGGCCGGACTGCCGCCCATGAAGCCGGAGCAGGCGGCCAAGGCGTCCGACGCCGTCGCGGTCGGCATTCCGCCGGCGCCCAAGGGCACCCCGCCGGAGATCCTCGGGAAGATCACGAGCGTCACGCATGACACGTTCGTGTCGGGGATGGGGCTCGCCTTCGGCGTCGCCGCCGTCGTCTCGGTGGTCGCGGCGCTGGTCGCGGTGCTCACCAAGAGCGGTGACAACGCGGAAGCGGGCGGCGGGGGCGTGCACATCTGACCTCTCAGGGTCAAGCCCCCTATCCGGGTGGACCTCGCTCGACCCCGTGGTGGGGACGGGAGTCGGCCGACAGGCTGGCTCCCGTTCGTATTTCCGGATGTTCCACACACGGGGTGTGATCCACATGCGCAAGACCATCCTGGCCACGGCGACCCTCGCTCTGGCCTGTGCCCTGACTCCTGCCGCTGCTGGGGCGGCCGCGCCCGGGCCCCGGCTCGGCAGCTGCGCCACGGGGCAGCTGTGCCTCTGGCACAAGGCGGCCTTCACGGGGGCGCGCCAGGTCCATGAACTGGCCGACACCGACATCGAGAGCTGCGTCCCCCTGCCGAGGGGCGCCTCGGCCGCGTCCCTGGCCAACCGCACGGGGCGGCCGGTGACGGCGTACCAGAGCGCGGAGTGCGCCGAGACGGGCGAATTCCGCACCTACCCGACCGGCTCCTGGACCCCCGAAACGGCCTACCAGGTACGGGCCTTCAAGATCTGGGAGCGGTGACGAGCGGGGCGGGGGCCGGGCTTTGTTCCCCACCCCGCCCCTTCCCGAACCAGGGGCCAGCCCCTGGACCCCGGGTGGACGCGGGGGCCCCGGCGTGGGTGAGCGTGCTCCAGCCCGGCAGGTCATCGCGCGCGGTGGCCGACCGGCGCGACGGCGGCGCGCCCCCCTCGCAGCACCGGCATGATCGTGC
>NZ_GG657754.1:7403922-7451694 GCF_000158915.1 Streptomyces himastatinicus ATCC 53653
GCTTTCCGGCTAACCGCCGTCGCAGACGGCTTACGCGTCGCCGCCCGCGGGGCCGGGGTCGGCGGCGGCCACGTCCAGGAGCTGGTAGCGGTCGATGGCCTGCTTCAGGAGCGAGCGGTCGATCTTGCCCTCCTTCGCCAGCTCCGTCAGCACGCCCAGCACGATCGACTCGGCGTCGATGTGGAAGAACCGGCGCGCCGCGCCACGGGTGTCGGCGAAGCCGAAGCCGTCGGCGCCGAGCGACTGGTACGTGCCGGGCACCCAGCGGGCGATCTGGTCCGGGACCGCGCGCATCCAGTCGGAGACGGCGACCTTCGGGCCCTCCACATCGCTGAGCTTGCGCGTGACGTAGGGGACGCGCTGCTCCTCCTCCGGGTGGAGCAGGTTGTGCTCCTCGGTCTCCACCGCGTCGCGGCGCAGCTCGTTCCAGGAGGTGGCGGACCAGACGTCGGCACGGACGTCCCAGTCCTCGGCCAGCATCCGCTGGGCCTCCAGGGCCCACGGAACCGCGACGCCGGAGGCGAGGATCTGGGCCGGGTGGGTGCCGCTCTCGCCCTGCTTGAAGCGGTACAGACCCTTGAGGATGCCCTCGCTGTCGACGTTCTCGGGCTCGGCCGGGTGGCGGATCGGCTCGTTGTAGACGGTGAGGTAGTAGAAGACGTCCTCACTGTTCTCGCCGTACATCCGGCGCAGACCGTCCTGCACGATGTGGGCGATCTCGAAGCCGAACGCCGGGTCGTACGCGACGACCGCGGGGTTGGTCGAGGCCAGCAGCTGGGAGTGGCCGTCCGCGTGCTGGAGGCCCTCACCGGTCAGGGTCGTACGGCCGGCGGTCGCGCCCAGGACGAAGCCGCGCGCGAGCTGGTCGGCCATCTGCCAGAACTGGTCGCCCGTGCGCTGGAAGCCGAACATCGAGTAGAAGACGTAGATCGGGATCAGCGGCTCGCCGTGCGTGGCGTACGCCGAACCGGCCGCGATCAGCGAGGCCGTACAGCCCGCTTCGGAGATGCCGTCGTGCAGCATCTGCCCGGTCGGCGACTCCTTGTAGGCGAGCAGCAGCTCACGGTCGACGGACTCGTACTGCTGGCCCAGCGGGTTGTAGATCTTGGCCGACGGGAACAGCGAGTCCATGCCGAAGGTGCGGTACTCGTCGGGCGCGATCGGCACGAAGCGCTTGCCGATCTCCTTGTCCCGCATGAGGTCCTTCAGCAGCCGCACGAAGGCCATGGTGGTGGCGATCTGCTGCTGGCCGGAGCCCTTCTTGACCGCCGCGTACGCCTTCTCGCCGGGGAGCTGGAGCGGCTTCGCGCGCACGACACGGGTCGGCGCGTAGCCGCCCAGCGCCTTGCGGCGGTCGTGCATGTACTGGATCTCCTCGGACTCCGGGCCCGGGTGGTAGTACGGCGGGACGCCGGACTCCAGCTCCTTGTCCGGGATCGGCAGGTGCATCCGGTCGCGGAAGCCCTTGAGGTCGTCGACCGTCAGCTTCTTCATCTGGTGGGTCGCGTTGCGGCCCTCGAAGCTCGGGCCGAGCGTCCAACCCTTGACGGTCTGGGCGAGGATCACGGTCGGCTGGCCCTTGTGGGCCTTGGCCGCCGCGTACGCCGCGTAGATCTTCTTGTGGTCGTGACCGCCGCGGCCCAGGTGCAGGATCTGGTCGTCGGTCATGCCCTCGACCATCTTGCGCAGCCGCTGGTCGTCACCGAAGAAGTGGTCGCGGATGTACGAGCCGGTCTCGGTGGCGTACGTCTGGAACTGGCCGTCCGGCGTCGTGTTCAGCTTGTTGACCAGGATGCCGTCGCGGTCCTGGGCGAGCAGCGGGTCCCAGGTGCGGTCCCACACCAGCTTGATCACGTTCCAGCCGGCGCCGCGGAACTGCGACTCCAGCTCCTGGATGATCTTGCCGTTGCCGCGCACCGGACCGTCGAGCCGCTGGAGGTTGCAGTTGACGACGAAGGTCAGGTTGTCCAGGCCCTCGCGCGCGGCCAGGGAGAGCTGACCGAGCGACTCGGGCTCGTCCATCTCGCCGTCGCCCAGGAACGCCCAGACGTGGGAGTTGGAGGTGTCGGCGATGCCGCGCGCCTCCATGTAGCGGTTCATCCGGGCCTGGTAGATCGCGCCGAGCGGGCCGAGGCCCATCGAGACGGTCGGGAACTCCCAGAAGTCCGGCATCGACCGCGGGTGCGGATAGCTGGACAGCGCGTGACCGAGCTTGGACTTCTCCTGACGGAATCCGTCCAGGTGGTCCTCGGACAGCCGGTCGAGCAGGAAGGCGCGGGCGTAGATACCGGGGGAGGCGTGACCCTGGAAGAAGATCTGGTCGCCGCTGTCCTGGTCCTTGCCGCGGAAGAAGTGGTTGAAGCCCACGTCGTACAGCGAGGCGGACGAGGCGAAGGTGGCGATGTGGCCGCCGACGCCGATGCCCGGGCGCTGCGCACGGGAGACCATCACCGCCGCGTTCCAGCGGGTCGCGTTCAGGACCTTGCGCTCGATCTCCTCGTTGCCGGGGAAGAACGGCTCGTCCTTGGTGGCGATGGTGTTGACGTAGTCCGTGCTGCGCATCTCGGGCACGGCCACCCGCTTCTCGCGGGCGCGCTCGATCAGGCGGAGCATCAGGTAGCGGGCCCGTTCCCGGCCTCGCTCATCGACGGCTGCGTCGAGCGAGTCGAGCCATTCCTGGGTTTCTTCGGGATCGAAGTCCGGGACCTGGCTGGGAAGGCCGCCAATGATGATCGGGTTGCGATCTGATCCGGAAGCCACGCTATTCCTTCGCTTTTCGGTCGTGCTGTGCACGGACATGGATACGTGCTCTGCGGCTGTGGCGCCGCTCTCCATCGTGTACCTCGGGTGCGGGATACGTCACCTCTACCGAGTGGTAACCAGCACCTGGTGAGACGGGCGCTCACCGGTCCGGACGGTACCGGTCGGCGTGCGGTCGGCGTCGCGACGGCCAAATCGCAACCTTACGCCCACGTCCGGGGGCACCTGCGTACGGCCGTTCGGCTCCGGTCGGCGTAGGGTGTCGATACACACACGTAAGCTGGGCATAACGGAGCAATCCGGGCAGCCGTACGCCGTTCCGTGCCGTTCCTCCATGATGGGAGTTGGGGCGACACGTCAACGTTTGGGCGGGATCGCTGGCCGGGTACTTGCGCGATCCGCCCGGCCCGTGTGGACTACGCCCCAATGCTTCGCGTACGCGCGCGGGGCGCCGACAGACTCGAAGAGTGAACGAAAGATGACAGGAGGCAATCCGTGAGCGCGACCGCGGACCACGCGGAGGAGCGGACCAACCCTGCCGCGAGGCTGGGTTTCCAGCCCGAGCAGGTGGTCCAGGAGATCGGCTACGACGACGATGTCGACCAGGAGCTCCGCGAGGCCATCGAGGAGATCACCGGCCAGGAGCTCGTCGACGAGGAGTACGACGATGTGGCCGACGCCGTTGTGCTGTGGTTCCGGGAGGACGACGGCGATCTGACGGACGCGCTGGTGGACGCCATCCAGATGATCGACGACGGCGCACCGGTCTGGCTGCTGACGCCCAAGACCGGCCGTGACGGCTATGTCGAGCCGAGCGACATCAACGAGGCCGCGACCACCGCGGGCCTCTCCCAGACGAAGAGCTTCAACGCGGGCAAGGACTGGACCGGCAGCCGCCTGGTCACTCCGAAGGCCGCCCGTTCGGGCAAGCGCTGAGGCCGAAGGCCTCTCCACAACCGAGCCCCCTGCCGTTCCCTTTCGGTGGGGGGCTCGGCGCGTAGGGTGGTCCGTGATCAGTCGACATGTGATGTGAAGGGATGGCTCCCATGGCCATAGAGGTCGGTACGAAGGCTCCGGACTTCGAGCTGAAGAATCAGCACGGCGAGTCGGTCCGGCTCTCCGACTTCCGCGGCGAGAAGAACGTCGTGCTGCTCTTCTACCCGTTCGCCTTCACCGGCGTGTGCACCGGCGAGCTGTGCGCGCTCCGCGACGAGCTGCCCACGTTCGTCAATGACGATGTGCAGCTGCTCGCGGTCTCGAATGACTCGCCCTTCAGCCTGCGGGTCTTCGCCGAGCAGGAGGGCCTGGAGTACCCGCTGCTGTCGGACTTCTGGCCGCACGGCGAGGCCAGCCGCGCCTATGGCGTCTTCGACGAGGAGAAGGGCTGCGCGGTGCGCGGCACCTTCGTGATCGACAAGGAGGGCGTCGTCCGCTGGACGGTCGTCAACGGCCTCCCCGACGCCCGGGACCTGAACGACTACGCCAAGGCGCTCGAGAGCCTGTGACGGGCGGCCCGAATCAGGCAGGTACGACGCCTGTATCGGGCGGGAACCGCTCACTAGGATCGACGCGTTGATCCTGGTGTGAAACCTCATGGAGATAGGGGCACGCAGTGCTCCTGACGAACCTTATTGGGAGGACTCGTGGGAGTCAGCCTCAGCAAGGGCGGCAACGTCTCGCTGACCAAGGAAGCCCCTAACCTGACCGCGGTCGTCGTCGGTCTGGGCTGGGACGCCCGCACCACCACGGGCACCGACTTCGACCTCGACGCCAGTGCCCTGCTGACGAACGCCGAAGGCAAGGTCGGCAACGACCAGAACTTCGTGTTCTTCAACAACCTCAAGAGCCCCGACGGCTCCGTCGAGCACACCGGTGACAACATCACCGGTGAGGGCGAGGGCGACGACGAGCAGATCAAGGTGAACCTGGCCGGTGTCCCGGCCGATGTCGCCAAGATCGTCTTCCCGGTGTCGATCTACGACGCCGAGACCCGCCAGCAGAGCTTCGGCCAGGTGCGGAACGCGTTCATCCGCGTGGTGAACCAGGCCGACGGCAACGAGCTGGCCCGCTACGACCTCTCCGAGGACGCCTCCACCGAGACCGCCATGGTCTTCGGTGAGCTGTACCGGAACGGGGCGGAGTGGAAGTTCCGCGCCATCGGTCAGGGGTACGCCTCGGGGCTGCGTGGCATCGCGCAGGACTTCGGCGTCAACGTCTGAACCGGCCGTGGCGCCCGGCCGGGCCGTGAGTCTTCGGCCGGGCACGCCGCGGCCGCCACGTCCGGCGCCGCACCCCTGCACTCGACGGGCGGGAGTGCGGCGCCGGATGCGCGTCGCACCACGCACTACCCCCGGGGAGGGACTTGATCATGGGCGTCACGCTCGCCAAGGGAGGCAATGTCTCCCTTTCCAAGGCCGCGCCGAATCTCACCCAGGTGCTCATCGGCCTGGGCTGGGACGCGCGCTCCACCACCGGAGCACCGTTCGACCTCGACGCCAGCGCGCTGCTGTGCGAGTCCGGGCGGGTGCTCGGCGATGAGTACTTCATCTTCTACAACAACCTCAAGAGCCCCGAGGGCTCGGTGGAGCACACCGGCGACAACCTCACCGGGGAGGGCGACGGCGACGACGAGTCGCTGCTGATCGACCTCACCAAGGTCCCGGAGCGCGTGGACAAGATCGTCTTCCCGGTCTCGATCCATGACGCCGACGCCAGGCGCCAGACGTTCGGCCAGGTCAGCAACGCGTTCATCCGGGTGGTGAACCAGGCCGACGGCAATGAGCTGGCCCGCTACGACCTCTCCGAGGACGCCTCCGGCGAGACCGCGATGATCTTCGGCGAGGTCTACCGGTACAGCGGCGAATGGAAGTTCCGGGCCGTGGGGCAGGGGTACGCGTCAGGACTCCGGGGCATCGCTCTAGACTTCGGGGTCAACGTTTCGTAAAGCCGCGTACAAGGCGCGGGGGAGACCGTTCGAAGAAGGATTGGGTTGCCAGTGCTCCTCAAAACCTTTGGTTGGTCGTTCGCCGTCACGGCGGGCGGTCTGGCCTTGGCCGGCGTCCTCTGGGGGTGGAAGGGGCTCGCGATCGTCGGGATCCTCTCGATCCTGGAGATCTCGCTCTCATTCGACAACGCGGTCATCAACGCGGGCATCCTGCGGAAGATGAATGCCTTCTGGCAGAAGATCTTCCTGACCGTCGGCATTCTCATCGCCGTCTTCGGCATGCGTCTGGTCTTTCCGGTGGTCATCGTCGCGATCACGGCGAAGCTGGGCCCGATCGAGGCCGTGAACCTTGCGATCAACGACAAGGAAAAGTACGAACACCTGGTGACGGGCGCCCACCCGGCGATCGCCGCCTTCGGTGGGATGTTCCTGCTGATGATCTTCCTCGACTTCATCTTCGAGGAGCGCGACATCCGCTGGCTGGGCTGGCTGGAGAAGCCGCTGTCCAAGCTCGGCAAGCTGGACACCTTCTCGGCCGTCATCGCCCTGGCCGTGCTGCTGGTCACCGCCACCACCGTCGCCACCGACGTGGCGCACGGCGGCGGCGACAAGAGCGCGACCGTACTGCTGTCCGGGGTCGCCGGTCTCATGACGTACCTGATCGTCAACGGGATCTCCGGCTTCTTCGAGGACAAGCTCGAAGAGGACGAGGACGAGGAAGACGGGGAAGGCGGCGCAGACGGCGAGGACGAGGCCGACGAGAAGAAGCCCGCCGAGAACGGCGGTGGACGCGGCAGCAGCGGCGCCACGGTGGTCGGGCTGGCCGGCAAGGCCGCGTTCTTCATGTTCCTCTACCTCGAGGTCATCGACGCCTCGTTCTCCTTCGACGGCGTGATCGGCGCCTTCGCGATCACCAACGACATCTTCGAGATGGCGCTGGGTCTGGGCATCGGCGCGATGTACATCCGGTCCCTGACCGTCTACCTGGTCCGCCAGGGCACCCTGGACGACTACGTCTACCTGGAGCACGGCGCGCACTACGCCATCGGCGCGCTGGCCGTGATCCTGCTCGCCACCATCAAGTTCGAGATCAACGAGCTCATCACCGGCTCGGTGGGCATCGCCCTCATCGGCGCCTCGTACTGGTCCTCGGTGATCCGCAACCGCCGGGAGGGACACGGCGGCGGAGCCGGATCAGAGGAGAAAACGGAAGTGACGTCCGGAGTCTGAGCAGTCCGACCGCCGGGGTGTGACGCACCGGCGTTTGAGGAACGCTCTCAGCGGGGCGGCCGAGGTCTTCCGACCTCCCGGCCGCCCCGCCGTAGTTGAGCGGCTTTGAGGCAGTGGGAGCCACGAAGGGTGGGGTGCGCACGATGGCGTTCTGGAGCAACTGGGGGCGGTCCGCGTGGCGCGAGTTCGAAAGCGGCGACGCGACCGGCGCGGTCGAGCTGACCAAGCGGAACTCGACCATCTCGCTGACCAAACAGGGCGCCGCCAGCGGCAACCTGCGGATCAACCTGTCCTGGCAGATGCGCACCTCGGACTTCAACAGCAAGGGGCCCAGCCTGCTGCGGCACCCGCTCCAGATGTTCAAGCCGCAGGTGGTGCAGGCCCAGGGGCCCGCCATGGTCAACGTCGACCTGGACCTTGCCGTCATGTACGAGCTGAAGAGCGGCGCCAAGGGCGTGGTCCAGCCACTCGGCGACTTCTTCGGCAACCTCAACGAGGCGCCGTACGTGAAGCTCAGCGGGGATGACCGGTTCGGCTCCGGCATGGGCGAGACGATCTACATCAACCTGGACCACAAGGACGACATCAAGCGTCTGCTCGTCTTCGTCTACATCTACGACGGCACCCCCGCCTTCGACCGTACGCACGGCATGGTCACGCTCTTCCCCAGCAACGGACCGCGGGTGGAGATCGCGCTCGACGAGCGGGCCCCGCAGGCCCGCTCCTGCGCCGTGGTCATGCTGGAGAACGTCAAGGGCGAGATCGTCGTCCGCCGCGAGGTGAAGTACGTGTACGGCTTCCAGGCCGAGCTGGACCGGCTGTACGGGTGGGGCCTCCAGTGGGGCCGCGGCTACAAGTCGAAGGTGTAGCCGCTGCCGCCACCGGCTGTCGCGCTAGCGGTTCTGGAACTGCGGCCCCTGCGGCGGCAGGGTGAAGTTCTGGTCCGGGAACGGCATCGGGAGCGGCGGCGGGGGCGGCGGATCGGTGCGCTGCACCTGCTGCGGATAGCCGTACGCGGGCGGCTGCGGGTATCCGTAACTCGGCTGCTGCGGGTAGCCGTAGCCGGGCCCCTGTGCCGGGGGCTGGGCGGGCGGCTGCGGATAGGCCGGTGCCGGGGCGTGGGTGGCGTGCGGCGGCGCCTGTGGCGGTGCGGAGGGCTGCGGCGGCAGATAGTAGTCACCGTCGCCCGCGCCGGTCGGGGTGGCGCCCTGCCCGGCGGCGAGCGGCTGGGTCGCCCTGCGGGTCCCAGGGATCGGGCTGCGGCAGGAGCTGTGGCTGCGGCAGAGCGGCCGTCTCGGCCTGGGCTCGGGGTCGGGCGAGGCGGGCGGGGCGGCGGGCCCGGCGACGGCCGCGGAGAGCGGCTCCGGGGCGGCCTCCGGCTCCTCGGGGCCCTGTCCCCGGTCCCGGACCGCGTCCGCGCCCTCGCCGTCGTCCACCGAGATGCCGTACTCCGTGGCGAGCCCGACCAGCCCGGTCTCATAGCCCTGCCCCAGCGCGCGGAACTTCCAGCTGTCCCCCCGCCGGTACAGCTCGCCGCAGATCAGCGCGGCCTCCTTGCCGGTCTCCGGCAGCACCGCGAAGATCGCCAGCGGCTCCTCGGAGGCCGACGGCGACGCGTCGTACAGCAGCAGGCTCAGATCCCGGACCTGCCCGAAGGTGCCACCGTCGGCCGAGGCCGCGAGCACCACCCGGTTCACCTCCGACTCCAGCCCGGTCAGATCGGCCTCGATGGTGTCCGTCAGCCCCTCGGGCGCCCGTTTCTTGGGCAGGTGCCGGACCAGGCCGGAGGGGTGCCGTGGCTGGTTGTAGAAGACGAAGTCCTCGTCCGATCGCACGCGGTCGTCCCCACCCAGCAGCAGCGCCGAGGCGTCGACGTCCGGCACGTCCGTGCCGGGGGTCCAGCGCAGCACCGCGCGTATGGCCGTGGCGTCCAGCGGGATGTTCGATCCCTTCAGCATCGCGTGCGTCATGGCCGTAATCCTGCCCTCCCGCCCGGTGCCGGGACAACGCAGGGGGGCGAGGCAGTGCTGGTGAGATGCGGCAGGACGGGCATGCCGGATACCGGAGCGACGCACAGGAGTTACGTGATTTTCACGTCCTTGGGGAACTTTTGACCCGGGCCCGGACGTACGATAATCGGCCACTCGAGGGTCGTGTGGCCCGGGTGGGGATACCGGCAGTGCGGGGAGATACATGCGGCATTTTGGACATCTGCCGGACGAGGTACGGACGCGCCTCTTCCATCAGCAGCCCGTTGAATTCTCGGTCGACTCACCGGCCCGGACCCTCGCCGTCGCACTCGGCGCCACCCTCTACAGTCCCGCCACCCGGCCGGTGCTTGCCGAGGACATCGTCAAACAGGCAGGTCGGGGCGTTGTCTCCATGGTGCTGTGCCTGGAGGACTCGATCCACGACGCCGAGGTGGCGGGCGCTGAGGAGAACCTCGTGCGGCAGTTCGCCGCCCTCGCCCGGCGTGGAGTGGACACCGATCCGCCGCTGCTCTTCATCCGGGTCCGCACCCCCGAGCAGATCGTCGACCTCGTCCGGCGGCTCGGACCGGCCGTTCGGCTGCTGTCCGGATTCGTACTGCCCAAGTTCACCGAGGAGCGCGGCGTTCCGTTCCTTGAGGCGCTGATATCGGCCGAAAACCGCGAGGTGGCCGAGGTATTGGGCGGCCGGCGGCTCTACGCGATGCCGGTCCTGGAGTCGCCGGAGCTGATGCATCGTGAAACTCGCACCGACACCCTCGCCGGGATCGGCCGGATCGTCGACAAATACCGGGAGCGAGTGCTGGCACTGCGGCTCGGGGTCACCGACCTGTGCTCCGCGTACGGGCTGCGCCGGGCGCCCGACATGACCGCGTACGACGTCCAGCTCGTCGCCTCCGTCATCGGCGACGTGGTGAACATGCTGGGCCGGGCGGACGGCACCGGATTCACCGTCACCGGGCCGGTGTGGGAGTACTTCAAGCAGCACGAGCGCATGTTCAAGCCGCAGTTGCGGCTCAGCCCCTTCTCCGGGCGGGCCGAATCGCTGCGCACCGCGCTCATCGAGCACGACATGGACGGGCTGCTGCGCGAGATCGAACTGGACCGGGCCAACGGGCTCCAGGGCAAGACCTGCATCCACCCCACCCATGTCGCCCCGGTGCACGCCCTGTCCGTCGTCAGCCACGAGGAGTTCAGCGACGCGGTGGACATCCTCGAACCCGAGCGCGGCGGGGGCGGTGTGCTGCGCTCCGCGTACACCAACAAAATGAACGAGGTGAAACCGCACCGGGCCTGGGCCGAGCGGACCTTGCAGCGCGCCGAGGTCTTCGGCGTCGCCCGGGAGGACGTGAGCTTCGTGGAACTGCTGGCCGCCGGCCTGCGGACCGCGTGACGTGAGACGAATCGAGGCAGACAGCGTGGTGTGGTCGGGACAGTGGGTCGCGGACCGGCTCGGCGTACGGCTCGACGGCGACGGGCGGTTGCCCGGGCTGCTCGGGCTCGCGCTGCGGCGCAACCCCAAGCGGGCGCATCTGCTCGTGTCGAACGTGCTGGGCAAACACGTCCCCCAGCGCCCCGCCGCTGTCCACGGCGCGGGCGTGGCGCTCGGGCGGGAGGTGCGCGCCCTGCTGGGCGACGAGCCGGCGGCCCGCGCCGTCGTCCTCGGCTACGCCGAGACGGCCACCGGCCTCGGCCACAGCGTCGCGGACGGGCTGGCCCTCGCCCCGTATCTGCACTCGACCCGCCGCCCGGTCGCGGGCGTGCCCACGGTGGGCGGCTTCGAGGAGGAGCACAGCCACGCCACGTCCCATCTGCTGCTCCCGGAAGACCCCCGGCTGCTGGCCACGGACGGCCCGCTGGTCCTGGTGGACGACGAGTTCTCCACCGGCCGCACCGTCCTCAACACCATCGCCGCCCTGCGATAACGCTTCCCGCGCGACCACTATGTGGTGGTCGCCCTGGTCGACATGCGCTCCCCCGAGGACCGCGCCCGCCTGGACGCCTTCGCGTCCGACCTGGGCGCCCGCGTGGACCTCGTCTCCGCCGCGACCGGCACGGTCCACCTCCCGGACGACGTCCTGGAACGCGGCCGCGCCCTGGTGGCGGCCCACGACCCGGACTCGTCGGGGAAGGGGGCTTCCGCTTCGGGCCTCGCGGTGCCCGCGGCGGATGCCGGGACGGCCTCGCCGGGCCCTGCGGTGCCCGCGGCGCCCTCCGCGTCACCGACCATCCCGCCTACCCCGGCGGCGGCCGGGGGCGCGGGCTCGGGCCTTGTGGCTGTCGCGCCGGGCGCGGGCTCCGGACCGGCTGCCCGGGACGCCGGGCCGGCCGAGGCCGTACGGCCTTCGACCACACCCGCCGACGTGACCGGCGAGCGCCCCGGCACCGCTCCCGTGGGCGCCCCGGAGGCCGTCCGGGTCGAGCTGGGCTGGCCCGAGGGGCTGCCGGACGGCGGCCGCCACGGCTTCACCCCCGCCCACCGCGCCCGCTTGGAGGCCGCGCTCCCGGCCATGGCGGCGCGCCTGGCGCAGGCGCTGACCGCCGATCCCGGCTCCGGGCCGGAACCCGCACCGGCCGAGGCCCTGACCGCCGCCGATGCCCCGGGGCCGCCGGACCGGGCGGGAGCGGCCCAGGCGCTGCCGCGCGGCGGGGCGCCCGGGTGGCACGATGGCGCCCCGGCCGGGGCGGGCGTGGCCGAGGCACGGCCGGGCTCACCTGCCCCAGCCGTGCCGCCTGCCGACGGGCTGGCGCCCACCGGGTCGGCGCCCGAACCGGACGGGGCGGTCGGCGCCGCCGGTGTCCCCGGGCTGCCGGACCGAACACCCCTCGCCGCCGGGCCGCGCAGCGTCCTCGTGCTCGGCTTCGAGGAGCTTATGTACGCCCCGCTGCGGCTCGCCGGGGCGCTGGACGACGTACTCGGCGGGGCCGAGGTGCGGTATTCGACCACCACGCGGTCGCCCGTGCTCGCCGTGGACGACCCCGGGTACGCGATCCGTACCGCGCTCACCTTCCCCGCCCATGACGCCCCCGCCGACGGGCCCGGTCCGCGCTACGCCTACAACGTGGCGCCCGGCACCGACCCCGCGCGCCGCTTCGACGCGGTCGTCGCCGTCGTGGACTCGGCCGCCGACACCCCCGCCCTGCACGCCCCCGACGGGCTGCTCGCGCGGCTGGCCCCGCACACCGACCGGTTGCTGCTGGCCGTCGTCCCCTCGTACGTACCAACTCCCCCCACAGTCACCGCTCCCGTCCCCGAACGACAGGCCCCCTCCATGCACCAACCGCCGCCCGAGCCGCTGCGCGGTCCCGCATTCTCGTCCTACGCCCCCGACGACGTCGGCTGGCTGCTCCAGGACTTCTCCCACGTCACCCTCGAGGCCCCCACCGAGGAGCGCGAGGAGGCGATCCAGAGCGGCGGGGCGCACTACGCCGAGTCGCTGCCCGTCGAGTACCAGCCCAGCGAGGCGTACCAGGAGCTGTTCCGGGCCGCGCTCGACACCTCCGCCGCCCGTATCGCCCGCGCGGTCGGCGCCGTCACCGAGACCGTGCTCGCCGAGCGCTCCCCGCGCCCGGTCCTGGTCTCGCTCGCCCGGGCCGGTACCCCCGTCGGTGTGCTGATGCGCCGCTGGGCGCGCCACGCCCACGGGCTGGACCTGCCGCACTACGCGGTCTCCATCGTGCGCGGCCGCGGCATCGACACCGCCGCGCTGCGCTGGCTGGCCGACCACCACGACCCGGCCGATGTCGTCTTCGTCGACGGCTGGACGGGCAAGGGCGCGATCACCCGCGAGCTGTCGGACGCCCTCGCCCCGTACCCGGACTTCGACCCGCGGATCGCCGTCCTCGCCGACCCGGGCCGCTGCGTGGACACCTACGGCACCCGCGACGACTTCCTCGTCCCCTCCGCATGCCTCAACTCGACCGTCTCCGGGCTGATATCGCGCACCGTGCTCCGCTCCGACCTCGTCGGACCGGACGACTTCCACGGCGCGAAGTTCTACCGCGAGCTGGCCGGTGCCGACCTCTCCGGCGCCTTCGTCGACGCCATCACGGCCCGCTTCGAGGAGGTCGCCGACGACGTGGCGGCGGGCGTGAAGGAGCTGGCCGCCGCCGACCGCACCCCGACCTGGGAGGGGTGGCGGGCCGTCGAGCGGATCAGCGAGGAGTACGGCATCCACGACGTCAACCTGGTCAAGCCGGGTGTCGGCGAGACGACGCGCGTGCTGCTGCGCCGCGTCCCCTGGAAGATCCTCGCCAAGCGGGGCGCGGGCGCGGACCTGGACCACGTACGGCTGCTCGCCGAGCAGCGCGGGGTGCCGGTCGAGGAGACGGACGGCCTGCCGTACACCTGCGTGGGGCTGATCCACCCGCGCTACACACGCGGCGCCACGGGCGCGGACGGCAAGGCGGTGGCGGCGAGATGAACGCAATGACGACCTACCCGGCGGAGGCGGCCCGATGACCGTTCTGGTGGCAAGCGATCTCGACCGCACGCTGATCTACTCGGCGGCGGCGCTCGGACTCGACATGCCCGACGCCGAGGCGCCCCGGCTGCTGTGCGTCGAGGTGTACCAGGGCAAGCCCCTGTCGTACCTGACGGAGGCCGCGGCCGGGCTGGTCGCGGAGCTGGGCCGTACCGCCGTCTTCGTACCGACGACCACCCGCACCCCCGAGCAGTACCGGCGGGTCCATCTCCCCGGCCCGCCCCCGCGCTTCGCGATCTGCGCGAACGGCGGCCATCTGCTGGTCGACGGCGAGTCCGACCCCGAGTGGCACGCGGCCGTGCGCGGCGCCCTGGCCGACTCCTGCGCCCCGCTGGAGGAGGTCCGCGCCCATCTCACCGCCACCGCCGACCCGGCCTGGCTGCTCAAGGAGCGGGTCGCGGAGGACCTGTTCGCGTACCTCGTCGTGGAGCGGAAGCTGCTGCCCGACGAGTACGTCAAGGAGCTGACGGTGTGGGCGGAGCCGCGCGGCTGGACGGTCTCGCTCCAGGGCCGCAAGATCTACGCCGTTCCGAAGCCGCTCACCAAGAGCGCGGCCGTCGCCGAGGTCAAGCGCCGCGCCGGCGCGGACGAGGTGCTCACCGCGGGCGACTCCTTCCTCGACGCCGACCTGCTGGAGGCCGCCGACCACGCCTGGCGCCCCGGCCACGGCGAACTCGCCACGGCGGGCTGGACGGCCCCGCACGTCACGGCGGTCGAGGAGCAGGGCGTCGCGGCGGGCGAGGCGATCGCCCGCGCCCTGTCCGAACACGCCTCCCTGCACTGGGCGAAGGCCCGCCGCGAGGTCATCCGCGCCGTTTCCCGCGGCCGGGACTGAGCAGCGCCGCGAGCCGGGTGACGGCGAAGCCGAGCGCCGCCAGTACGGCGGCGCCCAGCACGGCCTTGGAGTACGCCGAGACGTAGTCCGTCACCCGGTGCCAGTGGTCGCCGAGCGCGTAACCGGCCAGCACGAAGGCCGCGTTCCAGATCAGGCTGCCGAGAGTGGTGAGGGCGAGGAAGACCGGGACCGGCATCCGTTCGACGCCGGCCGGTACCGAGATCATGCTGCGGAAGATCGGGATCATGCGGCCGAAGAAGACCGCCTTGGTGCCGTGCCGCTGGAACCACCGCTCGGTCCGGTCGATGTCGGCGGCCCTGACCAGCGGCAGCCGCGTGGCGATCGCGCGGGTCCGGTCCCGGCCGAGCAGAGCGCCCACCCCGTACAGGGCGAGCGCGCCGACGACCGAACCGGCCGTGGTCCACAGCAGCGCGGCGTACAGGTTCATCCGCCCCTGACCCGCCGCGAACCCGGCGAGCGGCAGGATCACCTCGCTGGGCAGCGGCGGGAACAGGTTCTCCAGTGCGATGGCGGCGCCCGCGCCCGGCGCCCCGAGGGCGTCCATGAGGCCGGTGGCCCAGTCCGTGATGCGATCGGTCATGCCACGGAACGCTAGAAACGGGCCCGCCCGCCGGACCATGAGGCCGACCGCCCGGTCGTACGGGTCCCCACCGCACCCGCACCCTGCGGAAAACCTCAGTGTGCGGGGGCGTGGCGGCGGCTAGCGTTGCGGTCCATGGGGACGTCGGCGGGGAACTGGTCACGGCACGGGCTGCGGCTGGTGGCCGGGCTGCTGATCGGCGCGGTCACCGCCGTCGCCGAGCTGCTCTACACCGTGGCCGCCGGGCTGACCCTGCTGAGCGTGACCACCCGGCCCCGCGCCCGCGCCCGTGTCCTGCGCCCCCTGACGGCGGGCGCCCGATGGCTCACCGAGGCGGAACGCCGCAGGCTGGCCCGCTTCCTCGACGCCCGGATCACCTCCGAGTACGGCGGCGAGCAGGCGCTGCGCTACCTCGCCACGCGCTGGGCGCTCGGCCTGCTCGGCGGGGTGGTGCCCGCGCTGGCCGCGATCGGCGCTGGTTTCGGCTCGCTGCTGCTGTGGGGCGTACCGGTGCTCGGCGGCGACCACTGGTTCGACCTGATCATGACCGGGTTCGGCGGCGTGGTCCTGTTCATCCTCGCGGCGCAGGGCGTCGTGGCGGTCGCGGCCTGGGAGGCGCGGCTCGCCCGCCACTTGCTCGGCCCCAGCCCGCGGGACGCCCTCCACCACCGGATCGAGGAGCTGGCCGCCAGCCGCGCCGGGGTCGTGGACGCCGTGGACGAGGAGCGGCGGCGCATCGAACGCGATCTGCACGACGGGGTGCAGCAGCGGCTCGTCGCGCTCGGCATGCTGCTGGGCCGGGCGCGCCGCAGCCGGGACGCGGAGCGGGCGCACGCCCTGCTCGTCCAGGCCCACGAGGAGAGCCGCCAGGCCCTCAGCGACCTGCGCGAGGTGGCGTGGCGCGCCTATCCGGCCGCGCTGGACGAGGCCGGGCTGCGGGTGGCGCTGGAGGGGGTCGCCGAGCGGTCGGCGATCCCGGTCCGGCTGGAGTACGGGCTGGCGGCGGAGCCGGGTACGAGGGTCCGTACGGTCGCGTACTTCGTCGTCTCCGAGGCCGTGACGAACGCGGTCAAGCACTCGGGCGCGTCCCGTATCGAGGTGGCGCTGACGGATACAGCTGCGGGCGTTCTCCTCGTACGGATCACCGACGACGGCACCGGAGGCGCCGACCCGGCGGGCGGTGGTCTGCTCGGGCTGGCGCGCCGGGCCGCCGCGCTCGACGGCCGGCTCCGGGTGGTCAGCCCGCCCGGCGGCCCCACCACCATCACCGCGGAGCTGCCATGCCTGCCCCCTTGCGCCTGATCCTCGCCGACGACTCGACCCTGCTGCGCGAGGGCCTGGTGCGGCTGCTCGCCGACGAGGGCCACGAGGTGGTGACCGCCGTCGGCGACGGCACCGCGCTGCTCGAGGCCGTGGACCGGAACCCGGATGTGGACGCCGCCGTCGTGGACGTCCGCATGCCGCCCACCCACACCGACGAGGGGCTGCGGGCGGCCCTGGAGATCCGGCGGCGCCACCCGGCGGTCGGCGTGCTCGTCCTGTCGCAGTACGTCGAGAAGCGGTACGCGACCGAGCTGCTGAGCGGGCCGGGTGAGGGCGTCGGCTACCTCCTCAAGGACCGCGTCGTCCAGGTCGACGAGTTCCTCGACGCCCTGGAGCGGGTCGCCGCGGGCCGTGCCGCGTTCGACCCCGAGGTGGTCCGCCGCCTGCTCTCCCGCAGCACCCACACCGACCCGCTGGCCCGGCTCACCCCGCGCGAGCGCGACGTCCTCGACGCGATGGCCCAGGGCCACGCCAACGCCACGATCGCCGAGCGGCTGCACGTATCGCGCAGCGCCGTCGAGAAGCACATCAACGCGATCTTCGACAAGCTCGAACTCCCGGGAAGCTCGGGATACTCTCGCCGCGTTCTGGCGGTACTGCGCTACCTGGGAACCTAGGCAGAAGTCCGGCAAGAGAGGGAGGCCCACCTCGTGGCCGAGAGCAAGAGCACCCCGATCACCAGCGAGTTGTACGGCTACATGCTGGCCCACAACCCGCCGCTCGACCCCGTACAGCGCGAACTGGTCGAGGTGACGCACGCACAGCTGCCGCAGTACGCCGGGATGCAGTCCGCCGAGGAACAGGGCCCGCTGCTGGCGTTCCTGGTCCGGCTGACCGGCGCCCGCCACATCGTGGAGGTCGGCACCTTCACCGGCTTCTCCGCGCTGTCCATGGCTCAGGCCCTGCCCGCCGACGGCACGCTGGTCGCCCTCGACGTATCGGACGAGTGGACCGCGTACGGGCGGGCGGCGTGGGCCGAGGCGGGCGTCGCCGACCGTATCGACCTGCGGATCGCGCCCGCCCTGGACTCCCTGCGCGCGATGCCCGCCGAACCGCACATCGACCTGGCCTACCTCGACGCGGACAAGGGCAACTACATCCCGTACTGGGAGGAGCTGGTGCCGCGGCTGAACCCGGGCGGGCTGATCGTCGCGGACAACGTCTTCTACCACGGGGACGTCATCGACCCGGCGGCCACCGGTGGCGGCGCCGCGATCAAGGAGTTCAACGACCATGTGGCGGCCGACGACCGCATGGAGGCGGTCATGCTCACGATCGCCGACGGCCTGACCCTGGCTCGCCGCCGCCGCTGACCTGGCGCGTGCCCGTGCCGCGGTGGCGGCGGGGGAGATGGGGCCAGCGGTGCTTGGGGGAGTGGGCTTCCGCGTCCCCCGGCGCCCGGTCCAGCTTCCCCCACTTCCCGGGCGGCTGCCCGCCTTCCTCTTGGCGGCGATCGACGGCCTCCTCACCCCCCACCCGATCCACCGCGCTCCGCTGTGCGGGCTGCTCCGGCTGCCCCGGCTGCTCCGCGCCGCCCTCCGCGGCCCGCCGCCGGGCGGCCATGATCTCGCGGGCCCGGGCCTCGCGCTGGGCCTGCTCGGGGTGGCGGGAGATCCAGTACGGGTTGTCATGCGGCAGCTTGCTGCTGACCCGCCCGTACATCCCGAACCACATCAGCATCAGGCCCACCACAAAGCTGAACATCACGTTCTGAAGCCGGAAGGCCAGGAAGTTGAAGCTGGTCTCCAGCAGGGCGAGATTGACGAACCCGCTCAGCAGGAACAGCAGCCCGAGCACCATATTGAGCGTCGAGGCGAAGTTGCCGCCGATGACCATGCCGATGAAGAGCAGCAGCCCGATGGCGATGGACAGCACGCTCAGCGCGCCGTTGGTGTTCAGCCCGGCGGCGGTCGCGCCACCGGTGTCGAAGAACCCGATGTTGTCGGTCAGCCCGAGGATCCCGAACGCGACCAGGACCAGGCCCATCAGCCCCGCCCCGATGCGATAGACCGTGCTCAGCCGGTGATCCACCGGCAGATGCTCATCCAGCTTGGTGTGCCCGCCGATCCGCTCCGGAAAGTGCCGGGCGCTGCCCGCGGGGTGCGGACCGATGGGGGAGGGGCGGCCAGTAGCCATGTCGGCCTCCTAACCGGCGAGGCCGTACCCGCGGTGGGTACGCGGGGGTACGTGCCGTTTTACGTACCCCCGATGACGTACCTCCCAGGATCAGCCGCAGCACCCGCCCCCGCAACATCCGCCCCCACCACCGGCGGGCGCCGACGGTGCGGAGGAGGAGGCGGAGCCACCGGTGACGGCGACGGTCGACAGCAGCTTCACCGTGTCCTCATGCCCTTCCGGACACGAGGCGGGCGCCGAGGACTCGGCCATGGGCCGGTTCAGCTCGAAGGTGGTCCCGCAGGCGCGGCAGCGGTATTCGTAGCGAGGCATGTCAGGAGCATAACCAGCCCGAACGCCCCCAGAACCCCATTCCCGCCCCCGGTCCGTATCCGGCTCAGTGCCCGCCGCCCAGCTCATCGCGGATCTCCTGCACCACCCGGGCGACCGTCTGGCGGACCGCCTCCGTCTCCGTGAGGAAGTGCCACCAGTCCGGGTGCCGCCCCTCCAGCCCCGCGATCGCCCGCTCCAGCCGCGCCACCGCGTCGTCCAGCGGGCGGGCGTGGCGCGGGTCGGGGGTGCTGCGCCCGGCCATCGCCAGCCGCTGCGCGTCGCGGATCGCGAAACGGGTGCGCTCGATCTCCTTGTCCTGGTTGAACGACACCTCGTCCAGCCGCCGCAACCGGTCCCCGGCCGCCGACACCGCCTCGTCCGTGGTGTTCAGCAGCGCCCGTACCGTACCGAGCAGGGCCGTGGCATCCGGCCAGCGCTGCTCCTCGCGCGCCGTCCGTGCCTCGCCGAGCTTCGCCTCCGCCTGCGCCACGTCCCGCGCCGCCTGCCCGGGCACCGACTGGAGGTCCTGCCAGCAGGCCGCGCTGTAACGGCGGCGCAGCTCGCTGAGCACCGGCTCCACCTGGGCGGCCCTGGTGGTGATCGCCTGGGCGCGGGTACGCAGCGACACCAGCCGCCGGTCTATCTCGGCCGCCCGCTCCGGCAGCCGCTCCGCCTCCCCGCGGACGGCCTCCGCGCGCCGCAGCACATCGTCCGCGCGGCGGATGGTGTCCTGCACACCGTGCTGCCCGGCGCCCTGGTTCAGCTTGGTCAGCTCGGGCGAGAGCGCCGCCAGCCGCGCCGCGAGATCGTCCGCCCGCAACCCGGAGCCGCGCACCTCGTCCAGCGCGTTGGTGGCCGCCAGCAGCGCCTGCCGCGCCCGCTCCACCGCCGGGGCGAGCCGCGCGAGCTGCGTCTCGGCCTGCTGGAGCAGCGACCCCAGCCCCTGCCCGAACCGGTCCAGATCCGCCTTGGTCCGCTGCAGCTCGTCCCGCGCCCGGGTCAGCTCCGCCCGCGCCCGCCCGGCCGCCGCCGCGTCCAGCCCGTCGCGGTCCAGGTCATGCGCGTCCACCGCGGTGATGTAGTCGTGGCTGACCTGGTCGATCCGCTGCCCGAGCGCCGCGAAGTCGGCGGCGGCCCGGCGGGCGGCGGGGGAGTCGTCCACCGCCGTGATCGTCTCGATCGAGATCCGCAGATCCCGCTGCGCGGTGTCCAGCTCGTAGAACGCGGCCGCCGCGGCATCCTTCGCCGCCTGCGCCTCCGCCCGCTGGCTCTCCCCGCGTCCCCCGAACCACCGCCGCGCAGGTGTCGCCGCCACTTACCTCTCCCAATGGATCGCCCGGGCCCGGATGTCATTCTCCCACCCACCAGGGACGAACACAGAGGTCGGTACGGTTCGCGTCTCCGGCTTTCTTCCCACCACAACCGGATTGCGGCGCCGCCCCGCGAACAAGGTAGGCTGACAGCTCGCTCAGGGCGCATAGCTCAGCGGTAGAGCGCTGCCCTTACAAGGCAGATGTCGGCGGTTCGAACCCGTCTGCGCCCACCACCCCGAAGACCCCCAGCCGGTCCCGGCTGGGGGTCTTTGACATCTGTCGCTGACATCAACGACGACAGATGCCAGCGGCTTCTGAAGACCGTCGACAAGCAGCGCGAGCGCCGCGCCCTGCCACCGCCCACGGCTGATCAAGCTCCAGCTCCTCTGTCGCCGCCCCATCGGCCGTAATTGTCCGGACGCCCTGGCGTTCCGTCGCGCATACTGAAGTATGCTTGCTCCATGTCCAGCACGACGCGCATCACTGTCACCCTGCCTACCGACCAGGTCGACGAGTTGAGGAAGCTGACCGACAACGTCTCCGGCTACGTGGCCGAGGCAGTGGCCCGCCAGATCAGGCACCAGCTCCTCGGTGAAGATCTGCGCCGCCACCAGGAGGAGCAGGGCGCCTTCACGGACGAGGAACTGGCCGAGGCCCGCGCCAAGATCCTCGGGTCCGCCGATCAGGCCCACCACACGGACGCCGCGTGACCCATGTCGAGACGGTGGTCCTGGACTCACAAGGACTGTCCGCGTGGATCGCGCAGGACCGCAAACTCCTCGCGATGCTCCAGGTCTTCTACGAGATGGGGGCCGACACGGTGGTCGGCGCGAACACCATCGTGGAAGTCAGCCACAAGAGGATGAACCTCCCACGTTTGAACTGGACACTGTCACGCGTCAAAGTGGAACCGGTCACCGCGCACACAGCCAGAGCAGCAGCCGAACTCCTCAAGACGGCAGGACTGCACGGCCACAAGTACGCGATCGACGCAACCGTTGCAGAAGCGGCCCTCCGCCAACCGGCCCCGGTGGCGCTCCTCACTTCCGACACCGACGACATGGCAAAACTCTGCGGCGACCGGGTGCGTCTCATCGCGCTGTAACGACACCCGGGTGCCGACCCATGACCGCGTCCCCGGCATCCAGCCAAGCGGTGCCACGTATGAGGTGAGGGCGTAGCGTCATGGCTCAGCGGTAGAGCGCTGCCCCGACAAGGCAGATATCGGCGGTTCGAACCCGTCTGCGCCCACCACCCCAAAGACCCCCAGCCGATCCCGGCTTGGGGGTCTTTGGCATCTGCTGCTGACATCAACGACGGTCCCGGACCGATCGTGGTCCGGGACGTTTGGCATTCAGGCTGCTGTCAGCAGGGCTGCGCGGGATTCCGCTCAGCGCGGCCGCGGGTCGGGACCGGTGTCAGGGACGATGAACCCCCGGACCGGCCGGTCCTCGGACGGGTCCTGTTCGGAGGCGTCTGCCTGGGCCCGTCGCATGGTTGCGACCAGTTCGGCGTACTTCGGGTCGATCCACTCCATCGGTATCCTCCTTCTTCCGGCCCGGAGCCTACGCGGGTCAGCCCTTGGGCTTGGGGATGGTGACGATCGGGCCGCTGTCGTCCGAGTGCTGGCAGCTGGCCGCGACCGGGATGCTCTGGTCGGTGGGCACCAGCCACAGGGCGTCGTCCACGGGGAACCCGGCCTCGGCGATGCGCTGCCGGGTCCGCGTCAGTGCTTCGGGGTCTCGGCGCTGCGGGTCCGGCGTCTCTGGGACGTGGTGGACGAAGGCACCGAGGCGCTCGCACAGTTGGCGGCATGTGCGGGTGTGCAGGATCAGGGCGTGCCGGCCTTCGTCCACGACCCGTGACTGGGCGAGCGGCCGGGACGCTCCGGCCACCGCGGCGACGAACTTCACCGCCTCGTCGACGATCCGGCCTGCCGTGGCCTCGTCCATGCCGGGGTTGTTGCGCAAGACGGTGCCGATGACTTCGGCCCGCTGTGGCCGTTCGAGTAACGCAGTAACGTCTCGCATGTGCCTGCCTCTCTGAGTGGGGTGGTGCACGGTCTCCGTCCCGGTCGCCAGCCGTCCAAGCGCGCGAACCGGGGCGGGGCTTTGAGTTCGGCAGCGGCAGCCCCGCCGGTCATGGGGCCGTGGCGGTGAGGGCTTCCCGCACCGCATGGTGCAGTCCGTTCCCGACGGGGCAGCGCTGCCCCGCCCGGCAGTCGAGGCACCCCACGGCGTGGTCGAGGAACCGTCCCCAGGGCGTCGACTCGGGCGCGGCAGGGCGTACGCCGCAGGCGGGAGCACATGCCCACACCACGTACGTCGTCCATGTCGTCCCGTGGTCGATCGTGACGGTGTCCAGCGGCCGGTCGACGGTGAGGGGCGCGCCGCAAAGCACGCAGGCCCAGCCCTGCAACTGCTCGCGGCTGAGCGTGACCGGGTCCAGGTCGGCCGCGGCCGTCATCGCTGCTGCCTGACGGTGGCGGGGAGGGGCCGCTCGAAGGGGTCGCGCTGCTTCGGGAAGCTGTCGGCGCACGTGCCCGGACAGGCGTAGACGGTGCCACCGCCACCGCTCGCGCCATGCCCGATCGCGACGACAACCGGCTGCCTGGTTGTCCTTTGACAGCGGGCGCACACCTGGGGCATCACCGGCTGCCCTCCCCAGCGGCGTCGGACTCGGTGAGTGTGGAGTGGACCAGGGCTTTGTACAGCCGCCATGGGTCGGTCAGGTACCAGTCCTGTGTGAACGGCACACGCCAGTACGTCCCGGGTCGGGTCAGTCGGTGGGTGGGCGGTACGCCGAGGTAGGTGGCAACGCCCTCGGTCGCGGTGAGGACGTGCACGCCCCGCAGGTTCCAGGAGGCGGCGGCGCTCGGAGTGACGAGCCAGTACAGGGTGCTGTAGGTGTCCTGGATGACGGCGCCGGAGTGGCCGCCGAGGAACGCGAGGGCACGTTCTCCGATGGTGTCCGGCACCCGGACGGCGTCCCACCATTCGCCCGCTTGTAAGGCCACCGGATCGGGCCCGTTCGGCGGTGTCCACTGCTCGGCTCTGCTCGTCATGGTCGACTCCATGCACGGACGGTTCACTGACCGTCACATCGTGTCGACCACGCCCTACGCCGAGTTGCACAGAACAGTGCAACTCGACCACGACCGCGCGTGCTACAGGCCGATCCACTGCGCGAACTCGGCAAGCTCACTGCTACGCGACCGGTCACGTGACCGCAGCGTCACCACGGCCTCCCGAGCGGTCGGGTGATAGCGCGTCTGCTGAGGGGCCGTACGGCGGGCCCGTTGCAGACAGCGCAGTGCCTCATCCGCATCCTCCGTCCATACGTTGGCCCTGCCCAGGTCCAACCAGTGATGCCCGGCGCGGGACCGATCCCAGCCCTTGGGGAACCGAACGCCCTGCGCCAGCTCGACGGCCTGCCCGTACTCGTCCAGATCGCAGGCGATCGCGACAGCGTGAACGCCCACGTTGGTCGGACCCCACCCAACCCCGTAGGCCGCGGTCTCCCCGGTCCTCTCCGCGAGCACGCGAGCCTCGGACACACGAGCATCCACCGCGTCGGCGTCCCCCATCCGACCGGCGATCACCGCCGCCCGCAGCTGAAGCACGCCGGTCATCGCGGCCAGACCGGTCGCGTTGCGGGAGTCCAGTCCGGCCATGTCCCGTAACGTGCCGTCCACCACCCGCATCCCCAGGTCGTACCGGCTGGAGGACAGAGTGGTCTGGGCCCGCAGATACCCGTACATGGCAGCCAGCCCCGGCTCATCGGCCCGCGGCGCCGCCCACGCCAGACGTTGCAGCGCAACGGCGGCCAGGTCCACGTACCCGAAGGACCAGGCCAGCGTGAACACACACCGGAACGCCCACGCCAGACACTCATGCCCCTGCCGCCGCTCCTCACCGCTGGTGGTGTGGATGGCCTGCACGCACTCGTCGATGAGCGCGGGCAGATCGATGGCCATCGGCAGATACTCGGCCTGCCGACGCTGGACCAGGACCTTCTCCATGTCGGCCCGGATCAGCGCGACTGGGCGGGCGGGCACCTGCCAGTCGAGGGGGATGTCCCAGTTCTCCATGCTGACCCGGATCGGCTGTATCACCTCATCCAGCCGCTCGCGCCGCAGTTCCTGGGTGTAGGGCTGCCCGAGGAGGTCCGAGGTGGTGACGCTCAGCGCCCGCGCGCAGGCAGCGATCAGCGACGGCGAGGCGGGCTTCTGACCGCATTCGACCTTGGACAGCAGGGACTTCGAGACATTGGCACGCATCGCCAGACCCTGCTGAGTCAGACCACGCTCGCGACGAGTGCGAGCGATTCGTGCACCGGTGTGTTCCTCATTGCTCCGCGGCATGCTGAACTCCGTTCTGCCCTGGACACTCAGAACGGTACCCACAGCCGACCCGACGGCCACGGTCGAACGACCCATTCCGGTGGGCACCGTCGCGCACCCTTGACACGACGAAGCCCCTCCCTTGGCCGAAAGCCGGACGACGGGCACAGCACCAAGCGCCCAGCGGTGAGTTACAACCTTCCCTACGGGTTCAAGGCGGCTAGCTCCGCTCACCGCGCGCGGCCCGGCCCCGGGCCGGGTCTGCGCTCCAGCCTCCGCCCCGCTCCAGCCCAGTCGGTGCCCGTGCCGCGCGCACGGCAATCAGCCGCCTGATGCCAGAGAAGAGGTACGTCGTGGCTGGGGCGGCCGGCTCCACGGCTTTACGCCAAGACCGGGAAGTTAGGGGCTGCCCGTGCTTGTTGGGGCGGGTTGTGGTGTGAGGGTGATGGTGATCGTGGCGGGTGCCTTGCGACCGACGCTGCCTGCTGTCTTGTTGTAGGCGTAAGGCGAGAGGGTGCGTTTCACGCAGCGGGGGCTGACCCGAGAGCGTCTGCGCCGGTCGGTGAGGTTGCGGGGATGCAGCAGGACTGCCAGGGCCGTGGTGACTGAAGTGGCGGGGGCGGGGACAGCGGCGGTGATCACCGTGTGGCGTGCGGTGCGCACGGCGATGGCGAAGGAGAGGCGGTCGGGGTCGAGACCGGCGATGTGGGCGGTGTTGTGGATCGCGGTGCGGGTGAGTTGGAAGACGGTCAGCAGGGCATAGATCTCCTGCTCAACGCCTTGGACTGTGTGTGAGCGCAGGACGCGGTCGGATCCGCGGAGGGTGACTTTCAGTCCGTAGTAGGCGGTCTCGATCTCCCACCGCTGGTGGTAGAGCTCGGCCAGTTCGGCCGCGGGGTGACGGGCGGGGTCGAGCAGGGTGGTGATGAGCCGGACTGTGCTCGAGTGCTGTCGGCCGTCGGCGGTGGTGACGGTGACCTGGTAGCGGATGACACGCACGGCCATGGCGGTGAGCGCGGGCGGTGGTGTCGGGCGCTTGCGGCGCTGCCAGGCGGCCAGGCGGTCGCCGGAGCGGCGGTCGAGGATCTGGGAGAGGTGGCTGCCGTCGGGTAAGGGCTGGATGACCGGCAACAGGCGTCCGGACTGGACCCGCCACAGCAGGTCGGCTCCCGTGGAGGCCGCGTCCCGGATTGCTTCGTAGCCGTCGTATCCACGATCGGCCAGGAGCAGTATCCCCGGACGGAGAACGGGCAGCAGACGGCGGGCCTGCGGCAGTTCCTTGTCGTGCATGGGGCCAAAAACGGCCCCCATCAGCGCGCGCGTGCCGCATTCGACCAGGGCTGTCAGCCGCACCTGCGGATAGCCGGCCGGACGGCTGGTCGCCTTCCCATGGCGTCCGTAGTGCGCCACGTTCGCCGCACTGTCGGCCACCTCCACACTCGTGCCGTCCCAAGCCACCACCCGCAGGCCATGCCAGAAGACTCCCGGCGTCTCTTTGGTGCCTACCGGTCCGCACACTCGGTCGAACAGCAATGCCAACGGTGCGGTTCCCAGACGACGGCGGGCCTGCCGCAGTGCCGCCGCCGACGGGTCAGGCACCAGATGGCCGGGCATCCCGGCGGTCAGCGCCGCCCACACCCCCCGATAGCCACAGTCACCGAACAAGGTCATGGCCAGTACGAAGTACACGACCACCCGGGCCGGCAGCATCCGCACCCGCTTCTCGAACCGTCCGGTGGCGGCCAGCACCTCATCGACCAGAACCGGCGGCACCCACCGGGTCAGCACCCCCAACTGACCGGGCTTCCATACCCCGGACCGGCCACGCGACCGCGGCGCGGTGGCACACTGAACAGACAACGGAGCCCCCTCCGACTGCGACTTCGACACTCACAGTCCGACAGGGGCTCCGTTGCCACGTCAACCAAACCCAACGCGCCCTTGACACACCACGCCACCAGCTAACTTCCCGGTCTTGGGCTTTACGCACCTCCCCGGTCCGGGTCCCGCGTCGGGCAAGGCCAGCGGACCACTCGTGCTAATCCCGGGCAGATCCAAAGCCTGCCCGAGTTGCCGGGCCAGCGTATGGCCCCCTGGCTATGCCCGGCCCCAGACCGGGCAGGCCACCGCCCAAACCCGCTCCGCCAACCTCGCTGTAAATCACTAGCAAGATTCAGTGACCCGAGTAAGCCCGTCATTGCTTGATTTAATCTATGGCAATCCGGAGGGTCTCCAGTATCGCCTGAGATTGCCGCTGCCAACCTTCATTCTCTGGACCGCATTCCCACCCTGATGTCCATGATCGCATCTTAGCAACAAGCTCTTTAGACTGATTCGAGCTGAATCGTCCGCTACGGACCATTGCAGCTACTCTGGAAACTGTTGCACTATAGTAGGACCCTGGGGAACACTTAAGCGCAGCTGGATGAAAAATCCAAATTTGCAACACGTCGTCAAGTCGTGCAGCGCTGATTCCGCAGCAAAAGATGCGCAGCCTACATAGCTTCTCTAGCAAGCTATCCATTTCGGCTCTCGCGTTGACAGAACCCCCATTTTCGAAACCTTCAGAAAAATGCGCCTCAAGTGCAATGAGGGCCCATTTTGCGATGAGGGGATGGCTCTCGATTGACTTAGCGACTGCCGTCAGGCGCCAGGCGACGTCTTCGGCGCCTGGGTTATCGAGAATCCCTTTTATGATCAAAGCTGCCATTCTCGTTGTAATGAGGCCCTGCCGCCCAAGGTGCTTAGCCACGAATCCAACGTCAGAGCGCATTGAATGGCTGGAAATCCACCGCTCTACATCTTCCAGGAAAGCTGTACCAAAATTCACCGCACGATAGTTCGCCAGTAGAGGAGGTAGGACGAAGCCAGCTTCGATAGTGGTTCCATGCTGTCGCAGCCAGGAAAGGGTATGCTCGACTGCCTGTGCTGCGGGGTCTCCCTCCAATGCGCAACCCAACAACGGCGCCAGCACGAAGCCGCCTTCGATAGTGGTTCCATGCTGTCGCAGCCAGGAAAGGGTATGCTCGACTGCCTGTGCTGCGGGGTCTCCCTCCAATGCGCAACCCAACAACGGCCCCAGCACGAACTGCGCTTCTTGGGCGCTTTCGTGGAGTCGCAGCCAGGAAAGGGTATGCTCGACTGCCTGTGCTGCGGGGTCTCCCTCCAATGCGCAACCCAACAACGGCCCCAGCACGAACTGCGCTTCTTGGGCGCTTTCGTGGAGTCGCAGCCAGGAAAGGGCATGCTCGACTGCCTGTGCTGCGGGGTCTCCCTCCAATGCGCAACCCAACAACGGCCCCAGCACGAACCGCGCTTCTTGGGCGCTTTCGTGGAGTCGCAGCCAGGAAAGGGCATGCTCGACTGCCTGTGCTGCGGGGTCTCCCTCCAATGCGCAACCCAACAACGGCGCCAGCACGAAGCCGCCTTCGATAGTGGTTCCATGCTGTCGCAGCCAGGAAAGGGCATGCTCGACTGCCTGTGCTGCGGGGTCTCCCTCCAATGCGCAACCCAACAACGGCGCCAGCACGAAGCCGCCTTCGATAGTGGTTCCATGCTGTCGCAGCCAGGAAAGGGCATGCTCGACCGCCTGTGCTGCGGGGTCTCCCTCCAATGCGCAACCCAACAACGGCGCCAGCACGAAGCCGCCTTCGATAGTGGTTCCATGCTGTCGCAGCCAGGAAAGGGTATGCTCGACCGTCTGTGCTGCGGCGCTTTTTTCCAAATCGCAACCCAACAACGGCCCCAGCACGAAACCAGCTTCCAAGGAGGTTCTGCGGCACTCCAACCATGCGAGTGATTCGCTGACAAGGTGCTTGACGTGTGACGGTCCCACTGCCTTGAGACCTTTGTAGAGCAAGTGTCGCGCCGAAAGAGAGCGCCCATGTCTAGTTAGCCATGGCCCAACCAATTCACCCCAGGAGTTGAAGATATTCTGACCCCAGGCTGGATTATCGATAGCGGCGCCTAGCGCATAGGAGCCTTCGTCTTCATAAACTCCAAAGATTTCGCCGAGCTGAACAACGTGCTCACTGAACCAGGTTTCACAAAATCGAGATAGAGATTCCGCGCGTCCATCGATGTCTAGGTCGCGAAGCAACCTGCCAATGTTCGAGGCGTAGCGTCCGACAGTTCGACCTCGAGTCAAGCATCCGGAGAGTATAAGAGATGTTGCATCTCGTCGCACGGCATTACTCAGAGGGATAATAGCTGTGCGTTCCAACAGTTGATCGGCGACGATGTCATGAACAGTTGCCAGCCCCACGGGTGTGGAGATCACCCATCCCATCCGAAGCAGGGCGCCCAAGAGATGCTCAGCCTGTTCGTCGTCTTGATTGCAAACCTTTGTTCCGCAAGCAATCACGTCCGCCCGATCTTGAGGCATCGCTGCGGTCATCGCGGCGCAGGCTTGCATTGCGATTGACGAAGCCTGATTAGAATGCTCCCCTTGCTTTTCCTGTGAGAGTAGCCGATCGTCTTCATTTAGTCGACGAGTAAGCCAGTCAAGGAGTTGTCCGGGACGCACTCCACCAATTGAAGAAAGTTTTCCTTCCTTGGCCAGAGTTTCCGCTTCCACGGCGATAAGCATGGCGATAATCGGACGTCGGCCACATAGCTCGAAGAATCGATTTTTACCGATGATCGGAACTGCGGTCGGCGCCAACGAGCTTGCAATCTGCCGCCGGATACGGCCTTCATGCTCAGCGTCCGGCGATATGTCTAGCGCTTTGAATAGTGTCCTAGCAGGATAGCTTTCTGGGTGAAAATACCATCCTGGACGCGCTGATGCCAGAAATGCTACACGTGTGCCGCGGCTAGCGGCTTTACGCAATAGGCGGTGGCGTATTGCGGGAAAGTCCAAGCCGTGGCACTCGTTTATGTAGTCAATGATGAGCAAAACCCGAGGGTTAGCCAGCTTGTCCAGAACAGAGATTAGTTGATCGGTAGTGACGTGGGGTTCACCAGGCTTCACGTGCAGGACTGTCCAGCCCGCAGACAGTGCCCGGTCGCCAACTTCCAGGCAAACTCGGGTCTTTCCCGCACCAGCTGGCCCGAGTAGCAATATGCCGCTTTCTCCCGCAGTCTCCTCTAGTTGAGTGAGTATCTGGTCAGGATGGGCAGGGGAAGTATCGTTAGGTGCAACAAAGGGTAGCTGCTCGCTGCGAAGGTTGGCCGCTATTCCGATCAGTCCGCTGATTTCTTCACGGTGGTCGACTACCCCGTTGGGATATTCAATTCCCTCACTTGGGATGCCTTCGATCTGCCGCCCTTTGGGATTTACCAATGCGGCGAATGATGGATCCTCCATCAGAGCTGTGATTCGTACCGCTTCGATGCGACCTGTGGGGAAGGCTGCGGGATCAGATATTACAAGGCCGAGAACGATATGTTCTTCGCCTGTCAGCAAGGCGGCGCCTGACTGACCTGCCCATGGAGAAGGGCGCCGCTCGACGCCGCTAGCATCAATCTTTACGGGAATAGGTAGAGGAGCAATCAGGGCTGAGTTCAGTGCGTAGCGGTCATCTTCATAACCAGTCGAAGGCATCACCTTCCACCAGTGTTCCTCGATTTTTCGCTGACCAGCCGGGGATACTCTTGCTGAAGGATAGCCAATAGTTACACACTCGATCGGCTGAGCCCCTCGTAGTGCTCCGAAGCGAGTCGCAGTCTCACTTTCGGGCCACAGCGCTGTTCTGAGTCGTACCAGCGCGGCATCATGGCCAAGGTCATCCGCGCGCCAAGTGACAATGCCTTCGCTTGCGCTATCGCTGCCCCCAGGCCCCGGAAGTCGAACACGACAAGGATCTTTCACGCGCCCGACCACATGCCCGGCGGTAAGGATGAGGTCCGGCGCTACCGCGTAGCCTGTTCCCGTTCGCACGCCGATTACTTCTACAGCGCGCCTAACATGGTTAGGTTCTCTCAATTCCGGACCTCCCCCGCTTTTGAACTCTAGAGTTCGTCCCCGATCAGTGTTTCTTGACCTGGTGGGAGTGACGTATCAAGAGGCTTGATGTTTAGGGTGATTCGATGAGTGGCGGAATCCTCGTGCTTTTTGCCACCTCCGGCAGTTAGAATTTTCCATAGGGTGATCTTTCCGTTCACATCGCGTGTGGCCTTTGCGACGACTTCCAACTCCAAAGTAATCGAGTCGACGGAGAATCGCACCCGCTCTCGTTCGCCAGCCTCCACGGACTCTTGTAGCTCTGACCGGAGGTGACTCATCGCGTCGGAGAGGGAGATACTGTACTCATCCGGCAAAGCGCGTTCGGCAGTCATGCAGCCCCTCGTGATCGTGGTCGATCACATAGCGTAGCGGTTAGTGACCCGTTCGCGGGCCCGAACCAGTAACAGTTGGCAAACCTCGTGCGTTGGGCTGCTGCGCCTCGGCTTCGAATGCAGGTGCGGCGCGGCGCGATGCGGCCGCCGAGTCGTAGTCCTTCCTCTCACCCTTGTGGCCTCTGTGCACCAGTACTGCAGCGGCTGCCATTCCGCACGTCGGAGGCCTGCCGTGAGGGACGCGTCGCAACTCTGGTACCTGGAGACCATGGAGCTGGTGCTGATCGTCGTCGAGCTGTTGCGGCAGCTGATAGAGCAGCAGGCGCTGCGCCGGGTGGACCAGGGCGACCTGGCAGGGGGGTGCCTCTATGTTCTTCGTCAAGTCCGAGCTGGTCATGCGGTGGCTGCTTCGGGGTGCGTGGTTCGTAGAAGGTGCCGTCGCGGAGCATGGCGAACAGGACGCTGACGCGGTGGCGGGCGAGGCGGAGGAGGGCCTGGGTGTGGGTCTTTCCCCGGGCCCGGCATTTGTCGTAGTAGGTGCGGGAGGCGGGGTCGTGCAGGGCTGTGAAGGCCGAGAGGAACATTACGCGTTTGAGCTGTCGGTTGCCGCCTCTGGGCGCGTGTTCGCCGTGGATGGAGGTCCCCGACGATTTCGTGGCCGGGGCGAGGCCGGCGTAGGAGGCCAGGTGGGCGGCGGTGGGGAAGCTGGTGCCGTCGCCGACGGTGACCAGCAAGGTTGCGGCGGTCCTGGCCGCGATCCCCGGCATCGAGGTCAGGACCTGGGAAAGAGGGTGTGCCTCCAGCAGGGACGCGATCTGCGTTTCCAGAGCTCGGCGCTGTTCGTGAACAGCGGCGAGCGAGCGGGCCAGGGACGGGATCACGATGTCGAGGGTGCCCGTGCCGGGGACGGTGACGGTCTGCTCGTCGAGTGCGTCGAAGACCTCGTCGATCAGGCGCTGGGCCATGCGCGGGGCCTTGGGCCGGATCACCTCAAACAGCCTGCGTCGACCGGCTTTTCGCAGCGCGGCCGGGGATCCGTAGCGTTCCAGCAGCCAGGTGATGGCCTGGTGGTCCAGGCGCGGGCCGAGGACGCGTTCCAGGCTCGGGTGGAACTGGGTGAGCAGGCCGCGGATCCGGTTGGAGGTGCGGGTGGCCTCGGCCGCCAGGTCTTGGTCGAAGCCGACCAGAACGGTCAGCTCGGCGGTGATCTCGTCGGTCAGCTCCAGCGAGCGCAGGGTGTGGGGCATGGTGCGGGCCGCGTCGGCGATCACGGCCGCGTCCTTCGCGTCGGTCTTCGCCTCGCCCGGGTAGAGGTCGGCGATCCGCCGCATGGCAAGTCCCGGCAGGTAGGCGACCTTGCAGCCCGCATCCCGGGCCACCGTCAGCGGCAGAGCCCCGATCGAGGCGGGCTGGTCCACGATCACCAGGACGGTGCCGAACTTCGCGGCGAGCTTGTCGAAGACAGCCCGCAGCTTCGGTTCGCTGTTGGGCAGGGGCTTGTCGAAAACCTTCTTGCCGGCCGGGGTGAGCCCGTGCCCGTGGTGGGCGCTCTTGCCGACGTCCAGGCCGAGGAAGACGCCCACGTCGTCGATGTCGTACAACCCGTCCTCCAGAACAGGGCTCGTGCGGTGCTGGCCAGGGCTTCGGCGCCGTACGCGCGCATCCACGTTATGCAGACCTGCCGCCCGCAAGCGGCCCGGCGTTGCACCAGGCCAGGCGGTAGTCGGACCTCTTATCAGCGTCTCCAACGGCACCTCCCGGGCCCGGGGACACCACCCCCCAGGTCATCTGTTCGACAGGGGGGAACAGTCATGCCGGGCCCGGAGGCCAGCGATCCCGTTGCGGGACCGCGAAGAAGATAACGGGGGCAGGAGGAGCGGATTGGGAGACCCTGTGACGTTGTCAAGGACGCTTCCGCCACCTGAGAATCGGTTCGTGTTCGTCATCCAGGAAGCCGACTACGGCAGGTCGTGTCTCTGGCCGCCTTGGTGGCAGGCATGGAGAAGATAGGCATGACGTCGTTCCCGCCAGACATGTTCGTCGCCTTCCCTGGCACCTTGAAGGGCCTCACGTGACATCCACGCCTGACATCAACGGTGACGAACGCCGGCATCCGCCTATGGCCTTTGGCAGCCGGTGAGTGTCTGCGGATCCCCGGCGCAGCCGGGTATTGATCGAACTTACAAGGCGAATGTCGGCGGTTCGAACCCGTCTGCGCCCACCAGCCCAAAGACCCCCAGCCGGTCCCGGTTGGGGGTTTTCCATACCGCGGAGGTCACGTGGTTGCCGCCGACGCTTCCCGCAGGGCGGCCGCGGCAGCGTGGGTGATCGGGTCGCCGTGGCCGAAGGCCGCCGTGTCGACGTCCAGTTTGGCCAGACGGTGCAGCGACTCGATGGCCCGGGCGCGGTCGGTGTTGAAGACGCCCAGCATGGTCCGGCCGACGTTGGCGACCGCGTCGCCGGTGAACAGCACCCTCGGCCCGGGCAGGTGGAGCGCGATCGAGCCGTCCGTGTGCCCGGGCACCGCGACGACCGTCGCGCCGCCGCCGAACGCCAGCACATCGCCGTCCTCGACCTCGCGGTCCACTCGGCACGGCGGCGCGGGCGGCAGCGTCGGAAGGGCCGCCTTGATCGGTACCTCGAACTCCTCCAGTACCGGCGGCGCCCCCACTGCCTCACCCCGGATCACCGGGGCCTCCAGCCGGTGCGCGATGACCTCCGCGCCGTGCCGGTCGGCGAGTTCGGCTGCCGAGCCGGTGTGGTCCTCGTGCCAGTGCGTCAGCACGATCCGCCGCAGCGCCCCGTCCAGGGCGGCTTCGATGTCCGCCGCGCAGTCGGCCGTCCCGGTGTCGATGAGGGTCAGCTCGTCGCCGTCCCGCCACAGGTAGGCGGCCCCCACGGGAAAGCGGAGCATGCGCAGGCTCGGTAGTACCTCGATGACCTCCATGCGACGCACCCTGCACGACCGCCCGCACGGCCGTCCGGACCTTCGCTGAGGGCAGAGCGGAGAGGGACGCGGCAATGATGTGGCAGAGTCCGTCGCGGGCCTGGTAGAGCTGTGGTGCCAACCCCATCCCCACCCCACCGGCCGAGATCGAGGAGACCTGGAGTGACCCCCGAGCAGCTGCGGTCCTTTTGCGTGTCCTTCAACGCGGCCGCGGAGGAGTTCCCGTTCCCCCGCGTACCGGAGGTCTCGGCCTTCAAGGTGTGCGGCAAGATCTTCGCGCTGACGACCCTGGACGCGCGTCCCCTCACGGTGAACCTGAAGTGCGAGCCGGAGGCCGCGATGCGGCTGCGCGAGGACCATGCGGGGCTGATCGTGCCGGGGTGGCACATGAACAAGCGGCACTGGAACACGGTGACGGTGGATGGCGACCTCCCGGACCAGCTGGTCCGGGAGCTGATCGAGGACTCCTACGATCTGGTGGTCGCGGGGTTGCCGAGGGCCGAGCGCCTTCGTCTCGACCGGCCTTGAGCCTCTTCAGCGCTTGGCCGACAGGTGAAAGCGCGCGATGCGTACCCGGTCCGCCGCGGCCACCGCCTCCTCGTGGGTCGGGTGGCGGTCGCGCGGGAAGCCGACGAACGGGTCCCGGATCGCCCCGGGGCCCTTGCGCTGGACGAGTTCCTCCAGCAAGCGCGCCACCTCCTCCCGGTCCTCGACGGCCGTCGCCTCGGCGCGTACCTCCCGGCCGCGCAGCCGCAGACGTACGGTGCGACGGTTCCGGAAGTTGCTCATCCAGCCGGTCCGCGCGCCGAAGGCCCACACCTCGCCCGGGGCCGGGCGGTAGTAGGCCACCGGAATGGCGAAGGTGCGCCCGGACTTGGCGCCCTCGTAGGTGAGCAGCATGAGCCGACCGCTCACGAGCGGATGCAGCCGGGACCGGAGAAGCGGCCGGACCAAGCGGTTCGCGGCGTTGAAGAAGCGCTCCGGCGGATGCCATCGCGTACGAGCCATGGGTGACGGACTCCTCCTCGCCCTCGTCCCGTCGAACATCGTCCGCTCGCCAACCTAGGGGCGCGCTGCGGGTACTGACAATGCCTCAGGGCGCCGCTACGCCCCGCGCGCCCGGCGCCCGCGGGGTGGGCCGCTGCCCGCTCCGTTCAGCGGGATCATGGACTCCAGCGTGGCCCCCCTGACCCAGGCGCCGAGCAGGTTGCGGTGCAGGGCGAGGAGTCCGTGCTTCACGGCCAGGGCGCGGGCCGCCCGCGTGAAGTCGGCCGTGGTGACGAAGGCGGCGACATCCGCCCCGTGTTCGGCCTTCGCGGTGCCCAGGAACTTCTGCATGTCCCCGCTCGATACGGTGCGGTGCGCCGCGTAGTGCTTGCACTGGATCACCAGCCGACGGCCGTCCGGCATCAGGCCGGTGACGTCGGCGCCCAGGTCGCCCGACTTCCCGGAGACGACGACCTGGGTGCAGCCGTCGCGGCGGCACAGCTCCGCGATGTACAGCTCGAAACGCTGCCATGTCATGGCGTCGACCTCGGCCATGGAGCGCTCGCGCGCCTTGTCCTCCTCCTCGGCCTGCCAGGCGCGATGTCCGGCGACCGTCGTGCGGTGGGTCGTACGCAGCCACCAGACGGTGCCGCCGAGCAGCGCTACGAGGGCCGCTCCGAGGACGTACGGCCACACCGCGTCCCAGGTCAGGGCCAGGATGAGCAGCAGTGCGGCGCCGGTGGTCCAGGCCCCGCGGCGTAAGGACCGCTTACGTCCACGTCGTGTCGTCACCACGTCTCTCTCCCCCTCGCGAGCCGGGGAAATTCCGGTGACGGCGACGCGCGTCGTTTCTAGGGTGAGCCTTGTGCTGTCCCGTCCCTCCTTCATCACCGACGACGCGGTCGCGCGTGCGGTCGCCGCGCACTGGCTGCCCGAGGCCGCCGAGGCGGACTACCTGCCCTGGGGGTTCGGCGCCCACCACTGGCGGGTGGCCGGTGGTGGGACGAGCCTGTTCGTGACGTTGGACCAGTTGGCGCCCCGGCACACCGCGGCCTCGCTGGAGGCCGCCTACGCGGGGGCCGCGGCGCTGGCGGACGCCGGGCTGGGCGTGGTGTGCGCGCCGTTGCCCGCCCGGACCGGGCGGTTCACCGTCGACGTCGGGGCCGGAATGCTCAGCGTGACACCGTGGCTGGAGGGGCGGACCCCGACGGAGGCGGAGGCGCGCGAGCCCGGCCACCTGCGGGAGGTCCTCGCGGTGCTGGCCGCGCTGCACGGCGCCGCGTCACCGGACGGCCTGCGGCGCTGGGCCCCGCGCGTCGGCCCCGGTTTCGCCGACGAGCTGCGGGCCCGCACCGCCGCCCGGCCCTGGACGTCCGGCCCGCTGGCGGAGGAGGCCCGCACCGCGCTCGCCGACCACGGCGACGCGATCACGCGCTGGACGGGCCGGTACCACCAACTCGCCGATCTCGCCCTCGCGCACCAGGACTCCTGGGTGCCGACCCACGGCGAGCCGCACCACGCCAACCAGCTCGTGGACGCCCACGGGCTGAGGCTGGTCGACTGGGAATCGCTGGCCCTCGCACCCCGCGAGCGGGACTATGCCGACCTCCTCACCGCGGGCGCGGGCGACCGCCTGCACGCCGGCCCCGCGATGGTCGAGCTGTTCGCGCTGGACTGGCGGCTGTCCGAGATCGACGAGTACGCGCGCTGGTTCGCCGCTCCGCACACCGGCAGCGATGACGACCACACCGCGCTGGAGGGGCTGCACGAGGAGCTGTCAGCGGCCCTGTGAGCCAGGGGGCAGCCACACCTGCTGGCCCTCGGAGGTCACCGTCAGCCCGAACGCGTCGGCGCCCGGGCTCCCGGCGGCAACGAAGTCGTCGTAGACGGCCATGACTTCCTGCCACAGGTCGCGGGGGCCGTACTGCCACGTCTCCTGCGCGTTGACGGTGGCGGCCGAACCGCTTCGGTCGTGGAGCCACATCTGGTACGCGCCGTCCTGCGTCCCGTCGGCCATGACCACGCCCGGCAGCCGCGCGCCCGCGTAGAGGGCGAAGCCCAGGTCGGCCAGTGCGTCGAGGGGCAGTGGGCCCGGGGTGCCGCGGCGGCCGGTGCCGCTGTCCACGGGGGCGTCCGGGCGGGGGCGTTCGGAGCGCATCGGCATGAACTTGGCGCCTCCGACGAACCGGCCGCGGGCCGTGCCGTCCGCGGCCTTCTCGAGCCGTACCAGGGCGCCGGACCAGAAGTCCCCGGCCAGCGGCGCGACGATGATCCCGCCCACGGCGGTCTGTTGTACCCAGGCGTGGGGGACGCGGCGCACGGAGCAGGTGGCGATGATCCGGTCGTACGGCGCCGCGGGTTCCCATCCGCGCGCACCGTCGCCGCATACGACGCCGGGGCGGTAACCGGCCTCCTCGATGACCTTCGCGGCCCTCTCCGCCAGCACCTGATCGACCTCGATGCTGGTGACGTTCTCGCTGCCGAGCCGCTGGGCGAGCAGTGCCGCGTTCCAGCCGCTGCCGGTGCCGATCTCCAGTACGCGGTGCCCGGCGGCGATGTCGAGCGCGCCGAGCATCCGGGCCACCATGGTGGGCATGGAGTTGGACGAGGTCGCCAGCCTCGGGCCGTCGCCGTGTCCGTCGTCCACCTGGGTGACGATCGGTACGTCGCGGTAGACAAGGTCCCACCAGGCGTCGTCCGTCGTGACCGGCACGCAGGTGGCCTGCTGCTCCCAGATGTCCGCCGGGATGAAGAGGTGGCGCGGCACGACCTCGAACGCGCCGCGCCAGTCCGCGGACAGGGCCCCGGACGCCGTGAGCGCGTCCAGGAGCGCGGTGTGGCGCGCCTGCCACCGTTCGGTCAACGGGTCCTCATCTCTGCTTCGATGGCTGATCGCCGTCCGGCGGGGGAGGCGGCGGGGGCGTCCACGGTTTGATCGGGGCGGGGTCACCCTTGTGCTTGCTCTCGGCGATCACTGGCTACCTCCGGGGCATTCATTGTTGCGGAGCGGAAGGTGGGCGCGCAGGCCGGGCGAGTGTGGAGAGTGTGCCCGGCCGCGCTGGAGCTGTGCTTGATCGCGATGGCGACCGGCACCCGTGGGGGTGGTTATCCACAGGCTCCGGCGGTTGTCGGTGGGGGGCCGTACCGTGATTCCTGTCCTTATTCACGCTGCTGGGCTGCGCGTGACTCGGATGCGGAAGGCCGGGCCCTACAGCACGGGTCCGGCCTTCGTCCGGTATTCCGGTGCGGGGGGCAGGGGGGTGGAGTAGCGTCGGCGGGCATGATTCCTGCACGGGTACGGCCTGCGTACGGGGCCGATGAGCGGACGCAGTTGGTCGGCTGGCTGGATATGCAGCGGTCGATCGTCCACTGGAAGTGTGAGGGGCTGGCTCCCGAAGATGCCCATCGGGCGGTGCTGCCCGGTTCGCCGCTGATGACGATGGCCGGTGTGGTGTCCCATATGCGGTGGGTCGAGCACCTCTGGTTCGAGGTCGTTCTGAGGGGTGGGCCCAAGGAGGGGCCGCGGTTCGAGGAGGGGGTCGAGGACGCGGACATGCGGGTGGCGGGGATTCCGCTGGACCGGTTGCTCGCCGAGTACGAGCAGCAGTGCGCGGTGTCGGACGCGATCATCGCGGACCATGCGCTGGACGACGTCGCCCGGCGTATGGGCCCGTCCGAAGCCGCGCCCTCGCTGCGGTGGATCTTGTTCCACATGATCGAGGAAACCGCCCGGCACGCCGGGCATATGGATGCGATGCGGGAGCTGATCGATGGGGGGAGGGGCTACTACTGAGCGCCGAAGGCGAGGACTTCGTCGTACGGATCGGGGTGTACGCGACCGAGGGCGACCTCGCGCGGGTCGTCGACGGGTTCCGTCGGCTGCTGGACGAGGGCCCGGAGGCGTATGAGCTGGCGGTGGTGGCGGACCAGGGGGAGCTGGGTGAGCTGTACGAGGAGCTGCCGCAGCAGTGGCGGTGTCAGTATCCGGGCGCTGATCCGGGGGAGCGAGGGGTGTGGGAGATCCGGGTCGGGGTGCGGGCCGACCGGCAGCGGATGGACGCCCTGCGCGAGGCATTGACCCGGGTTGTCTGCCCGGACCCCGAGCATGCCTCGCCCTGTCCGGTCCCCTGGGCGGCCGGTTACACGACGGGCAGGTGGGACGTGTCGTTGTAGGAGACCAAGGAGGCGGGGAAGCCCGGGCGGTAGCGGAGGACGGTCAGGGCCGCGTTGTCGTGGTTGAGGCCCATCCAGCGCCAGGGCGGTGCGTCGAGCGCGGCCCGGACGAGCCAGCCGATGAGGAAGTTGTGGGTGACGACCAGTTCGTGGCGGTCCTCGGCGCCGGGCACCGGGCCGGTGAAGCGTTCCAGAGCCTCGTGGGCCAGCCGCGGGCCGTCGGCGCGCTCGTCGGCGGGGACGCGGTGGACGAAGTCGAGGAGCAAGTCGGCTGCGTCGGGCGGGAGTTCGTCGCGTTCCGGCGTATGCGGGACGTAGTCCCCGGCGGGTTCGCAGGCGTGTGCGGGTACGTCGTCGAGCTGGGCGGCGATCAGGTGTGCCGTCTGGGCGGCGCGCGGGAGCGGGCCGTGGTGGACGGCGGTCAGCGGGACGTTCCGGAGCCGCTTGCCGAGCAGGACGGCCTGGCGGCGGCCGTGGTCCGTCAGCGCGCGCTCGTCCGGGGTCGCCTCGCCGTGCCGGGTCAGATAGAGGTGGCGGGTCGCCGTCGCGGTCATGGGTTCCTTCGGGGGCCGGGTGTGAGCGTACGAACTGGTAGATGCCGTTGCTAGCGGCCCGGTTCCGGCTCGTCCGGGGTCAGCCGCACCACGGTTTCGGCGAGTTGGACGCACACCTGCTCGATCTGCCGCCGGGTGTGGTCGCGCTCGGCGATGATCGCCGCGAGGAGGAGGGCGGTCAGTGTCGTGGAGCCGTTGAAGGCCTGGAGGGTGACCATCTGCGTCAGCAGCGAGTGGCCCGCGAAGGGGCCGACGCCTTCGGCCGTGGCCTGGATCGCGAGGACGGTGACGATGAGCGAGCAGGGCGCGGCGCCGGGGAGCTGGAAGCGGAGAGCCGCCCAGATGAGGAAGGGGAAGACGAGGAAGAGCAGGCTGCCGGCCGAGCGGGTGGCCACCAGCATGACGCCCGCCGTGCCCAGCAGCAGCGCCGCCGCCTCCAGCCAGCGGTACGGGCTGACGCCGCGCGGGAGCCGGGCCCGGCGGGCGGCCAGCAGCAGGGGCGTGACGACCAGGACGCCCATCGCGTCCCCGGTCCACCAGACCGACCACGTGGGCCAGAAGGCGCTCATGGGGAGGGCGTCCGCGAGGACGAGGACGGCGGTGCCCAGGGTGGAGCTGATCAGCATTCCGGCCAGGGCGCCGAGGAAGACCAGGGCGAGGGCGTCCCGCAGCCGGTTCAGCTCCGTACGGAAGCCCGCCCGCCGCAGCAGCAGATACGCGCACAGCGGGGCCAGGGTGTTGCCCGCGACGATCGCGAGGACAGCGAGGGGCGCGGGACCGATGGGGGCGTTGACCGCGAGGGCGCCGAGGGTGATCCCGGGCCAGCTGCGCGGGCCCAGCAGGAGCAGGCAGGCCAGCGCGATCCCGGTGGGCGGCCACAGCGGGGTGACCTGGCCGCGTACGAGTTCCTGGAGCAGACCGAGCTGGGCGCCCGCGTAGTAGACGGCGGCCACGGCGAGGGTCATGACGGCGGTGCGCCGGGCGGTGGTGCGCGGGGGCGTGGGCGTGAGCGGGTGCTTCGGGGCGGCCTGCCGCCGCTCTCGTCCCCGCCGTCGCGCACCACAGCGGTCATGACACTACGGACGGCCCGGCGGGTACGACCGGACACGCGGGCCGGTGCGGGCGGCCCGCCGTACGGGTGAGCCGTCACGGTGGGCCGTATGGGTGACCCGTACGGATCACCCCCGGCGCATATGCGCACCGGGCTTGCCCACTTCCGCGCGAGACGCCACCGTTGTCCAGCAGCGGGCGCGCGCCGCGTGCCCGCATTCGACTGGGACCGGAGGTGCCATGGGACCGCTCGTTCCACCCCTCGTTCCACCGTATGAGACCGTCGGCGAGGGACCGCACCATGTCATGGCGGTGCACGGCTGGTTCTCCGACCGTGCCGCCTACGCCGCGATGCTGCCGCACATCGACCGGCGCGCCTTCACCTACGTACTGCCCGATCTGCGCGGCTACGGGGAGGCGCGTGACGTCCCCGGCGCGTACACCACCAGCGAGGCGGGCCGGGATCTGCTCGCGCTCGCCGACCATTTGGAGTGGGAGCGGTTCTCGCTGCTCGGGCACTCGATGGGCGGCGCCGTCGTCCAGCGGGTGCTGGCGGCGGCCCCGCACCGCGTCCAGCGGCTGGTCGGGGTGGCTCCCGTACCGGCGAGCGGGGTGCCGATGGAGGGTGAGCAGTGGGAGCTGTTCGCTTCGGCTGCCGACCGGCCCGAGTCCCGTCGGGCGATCATCGACCTCACCACCGGCGGCCGTCATCCGGACGCCTGGCTCGACCTGATGGTGCGGCATTCGCTGGAGCACAGCGATGCCAAGGCGTTCCGGGCGTGGCTGGACTCCTGGGCGCTGGAGGACTTCCACGAGGAGGTGGACGGCTCCCAGCTGCCGGTGCGGGTGGTGGTCGGCGCCCACGATCCGGCGCTCACCGCGGAGGTGATGCGCCGGACGTGGCTGCGCTGGTACGCCAATGCCGATCTGGTCGAGCTGGCGTCGGCGGGGCACTACCCCGCCGACGAGACGCCGCTGGAACTCGTCCGGGCCGTGGAGGATTTCATAGCGACTTCATAGCGACGTCGTAGCGATCTTCATGGCGACGTCTTGGCGACCTTCACAGCCGCTGGCGGGTGGTCCGTGCGGAGAGGGGCGAGGGAGGCGTGGGGGAGGACGAGGCGGAGGTGGGCGGTGAGGCGGAGCGCGTGCGATCGCGCTTCGCCTCGCTCCGCTGGTAGCGCGCCTCGCTCTTCCGGTACTGGGGCAGCAGCGTGTTGACGATGCGGTCCACGTAGCCGCGGGTCTCGTGGATGGTCGGGATGCCGCGCGCCCTGAGCACCGCGCCCGGTCCCGCGTTGTACGCGGCGAGGGCGAGCCGGGTCCGGTTGCCGGGGAGTCCGTCGACCACGCCGTACAGATGGCACATGTAGCGCGCCTGGGAGGGGATCGCGTCCCGGGGCTCCCAGACGTCGGCCTTTCCGTCGCCGCTGCCGTCACGCCCCCACTCCTTCCAGGTGTCCGGGGCGAACTGCGAGATGCCCTGGGCGTGTCCGGAGTCCGCGTCCGGCCGCCAGTTGCTCTCCGCGTGGATCTGCGCGGCCAGCAGCGGCACGCTCAGCGGTGAGCAGACCTTCGCCGCCCGCTCCACGATCGGACGCCGCGCGTCCGGGACGACGGGCAGCTTGGGCTCGGAGGGCGTCATGATCTGCCGTACGACGAGGACGACGGCGACGACCAGCGCGAGGCCGGCGACGAACGCCGCGAACATCCCGGCCGCACGGCTCAGCATGCCGGTGCCGGTGCCGGTGCCGGGACCGGTTTCGGGACCGGGGGGACGAAGTGACGCATGGGACGCATGAGTCGCATGGGGAGGACCGTAACCGCAATCGCACGGTGATCCGTAATCGGGCTGCGACTCTACGGTGCCGTGGCGACGGGGGCCGTGAGCGGTCCGGGCTCGTCCTCGGCCGGACGCTTCATCACATACGCCGCGCCCGCACCCGCGGCGAACAGCGCGAGGACCGACACCGCCGTGCCCAGCCAGCTGGCGCCGAGCCACTGGCCACCGACGTAGCCGAGCGCCACGCTGTACGCGGCCCAGGCCAGCCCGGCCACCATCGACCAGGGCAGGAACTCCGTCACCCGACGGTGTGCGGCGCCCGCGCTCAGGCTGACGACCGACCGTCCGGCGGGGGCGAAGCGGGCTATGACGACGAGCGGTCCGCCGCCGCGCACCAGCGCGGTGCCCAACTTCTCCTGGGCGGAGGTGAGTCGGCGGGAGCGGGCGATGGCCCGGTCGAGCCGGTCGCTGCCGCGCCAGGCCAGCCGGTAGGCGACCATGTCGCCGAGGACGGAGGCGGTCGCGGCGCACAGCAGCAGCGCGAACATCGCGGGGAAGTCGGCCGCGTCGGCCTGGCGCACCACGCCGACCGGGTCGACGGTGGTGCCCGCGGCGGCGGTGGCGGCGGTGATGACGATGAAGCCGCTCGGCAGGACGGGCAGAAAGACGTCTAGTAGGACCGAAATTGCGATGACTGCGTAGATCCATGGGGTGTTGGTCAGCGACCCCAAATGTTCCAACAACGTTCTTCTCCCGATCCCGTTCCCCCGCCGCCGCGTCTCGTCCGCGCGGGGCGGACGGGAGCGGCCTGTACAGCCATACAGCGTACGCCTGTGACTGTCGAGGATACCGGTAAGGGGTGACGATGCTGTTCGAATCACGCCATGCGGGGCACGTGGCCCCGCATGGCGCGATTCACCGCACGTTCACGGTTCGGACGTTCGTCTCGCCGATCAGAGCGCCGGTCAGACCGCGCTCGGCTGGCGCCGCGGTTCGGCTGCCGCCGCGGACGCGCGGGACGAGCCGAAGATCCGGTCCAGCGCCCAGGGGCCCGGGCCGGTGAAGACGATGAGGAAGAACGCCCAGCAGAACATCGCCGAGGCCTCGCCGCCGTTCTGAAGCGGCCACAGCTTCTCCGGCTGGTGCTCGTGGAAGTACGCGTAGGCCATCGAGCCCGAGCAGATGAACGCGGCGATGCGGGTGCCGAGGCCGAGCATCACCAGGGCGCCGCCGACGAGCTGGATGACCGCGGCGTACCAGCCGGGCCAGGTGCCCGCCTCGACGGTCTTGCCGGTGCCCATCGCGCCGCCCATCCAGCCGAGCAGCGACGAGGCGCCGTGGCAGAAGAAGAGCAGGCCGACGACGATCCGGAAGAGGGAGAGCACGTACGGTCTGCCGGTTTCCAGCAGGCCGTCGAGCGAGCGGGGGGAGGTGTCGGGAGACATGAGGGGATTGCTCCTTGTTCCTGGGGACGGAGAAACAACGGACCGACAGGTTAGGTTCCCCTCACCTTTTGTTGCAAGTTCAAGAACCTGCCAATGTGGGGGCCCGGGAAGGGCCTTCGGGGCGCCTCCGGGGCCGCTCCTCAGAGCCCTACGGCGCACATCGGCGCGGATTTCCGGTGCGGTTCGGGCGTCGCCGCGAGGCGCAGTACCGCCCGCGCCACCGCGTCCGTGTCGCACAGGGTGACGGAGTTCACGCCGGGGCGCGCCCCCGCCGCGGTCACCCAGTGGACGCCCTCCGTCGGCACCCCGACCGCGAACCGGCGTGGATGCGGCCGCCCCTGTGCGTCCACGATCCGGAACGGGGCCGGGGTGACGTCCAGTCCGCCCGTCTCGTAGCCCTCCACCCGGTGCGGTCGGCACTGCCCGGCGCGCAGCAGCCCGCTCAGCAACGCGTCATCGGTGCGGCGCAGATCCGGCTCCGGCAGCCGTGCCTCGATCAGCGTCCGGGCGATCACCGGAGGGCCGGGGACGAGCGCCGAGCGGGCGGCGAAGCCCGGCCTGTCTGACGACCCATCAGGTATTTTGGTCGTGACGTCCAGACCTGGACCCAGGATGTCGAGCACCCCCGCGTCGATCAGCGCGGCCATCTCCTCGATCCGGCGGCGCGGCGGGCCGATCGACAGGAACGCGTTCAGTGGGGTGTACCAGCGGTCGAGATGGGCCCGGCGCGAGACCCCGGAGAGCCCGCCGTGGTCGACGATCAGCCGCAGCTCGTTGCGGAGGTCGCGCAGGACGTCGAGCGCGGCCTTGACCGGACCGGCCACATTTCCGAGCCGGGCGTGGGCCGCGTCGGCGCGCGCGTACGTCAGCAGCCACCGCCGGAAGGCGTCACGCGTGGTGAACTTTTGTTCGCGGTGGGGCTGGGAGATCGTCTCCCAGCACCAGCGCCCGGTTGCCGGGATACCGAACGCCAGCAGCACATCGGCCTCTTCGGGGGAGCCGTGGGAAGTGGCCAAAAAGTGACGCCGGAAGTGTGGTGGGGCGCCCGGGCTTTGGCGGGACAGCAGGGCCTCGTAGTAGACGGTTTCGGCCTCCTTGGCGACCAGCGGCCACACCTCCGCGCGGAAGTCCGGCGGATCGCCGGAGTCCGCCCGCTTGCGGAAGGTCTCGAGGACGTCCTGGGTCAGCAGTAGCGGGGTGTGACGGCCGTGTGCGCCCTTCGCGTTGTCGCCGCGGGCGTGGTACGGGATGCCGCGCCGCGAACCCGCGTACAGCCGTGGCTCGCGGCCCGACGGGCGGTACACCAGCCCTTCCGCGACGGCGGTGTACGAACCGCCGCGGCCCTCGGTGAGCAGCGCCATGTGGTCGAAGAAGTTGAGGCCCAGGCCGCGGAGCAGCACGGGCTCGCCGGGCTCGATGGACGACAAGTCGACATCGGCGGGGTTGGCGGGCGGGTGGTAGCGCAGTCCGTGCCGGGCCGCGTGGGCGCCGAGCCGCTTCTCCGTCTCGTCGGGGGTCCGGGGCAGATGGCCCTGGGCCAGAACGACGGCGCGCAGTCCACCGAGGCGCGTGCCGTCGTCGAGGGCCAGGGTCTGGGTGCCGTCCGGTGTCTCCTCCAGGGCGATGGCGCGGGCCGGATGCGGGCGGACGGTGACGGTGCCGGGGGCGGTGCGGACGACCTCGGCGAACACCCACTCCAGGTAGTGGCCGTAGAGGGCGCGGCTCGGATAGTCGTCCGGGCCGAGGGTGGGGGCGGGGGCGTCGTCGCCGGTGGTGGCCCATTCGTACAGGCTCGGCCCGGTACGTATCGGTCCGTCGCATTCGACGCTCTCATCAGTGAACAGGGTCACCTGCGAGGCGACGGTGTTCATCAGCAACTCGCCCGGCTGTGCCGTCCGCCACACCCGCCCGGCGCCCGGCGGGGACGGGTCCACGATGTGCACGGTCAGCCCGGTCCCCGGTATCAGCTCCGGCGCGGAGGCACAGAGGCGCTCCAGCACGCTGGTGCCGCGGGGACCGGCCCCGACGATGGCTATGGCGTGGGGGTCTCCGGCCAAGGTGTTTCTCCCGGGGCAGATGTGACGCAGGATTTCGCCCATCATGCCGTTCGCCCGTCGGGTTTCCACCCGCGGGCCGGAACGTCCCCCTCCGTTGTGTCCCGTATCACTCCGGCGGCACCCGCGCACGGCCGATCGGGTGCGTGGCGCCGGTGGCGCGGGGGATCCGGCCCGCTCCGGGGGAAAGGACGTCGTCATGGTGGTGTCGTCATGGTGAGGCGAAAGCGCGCTCCGCTCGTCCGGGCGGCGGCCGGTGCCGCCGGGACGGCGGCGCTGTCCGCCACGCTGTCCGCCGCGCTGGGGTTCGCTCCGGCGCGCGACGTCCCGCCCGCGGGCAAGGCGTGCTGGGCCACCCACTACGGGCCGATGCGCGCCGGTGCCCGCACGGCGAGCGGCCAGCTCTTCGACAACTCCAGGTACACCGCGGCGACCTCGCTGAGCCGCAGGCCGCAGCTGCCGTTCGGGACCCGGGTGAAGGTCACCAACGTCGCGAACGGCAGGTCCCTGACCGTGCGCATCACCGACCGCGGCGCCTTCGCCTGGACGCGGGCGTCGCCCAAGTGCCTCGACCTGACCGACCGGGCGTTCGCCCGCCTCGGCGGGGTCCTCGACCCGGACGCCGGTCTCATCACGGTCCGGGAAAAGGTCCTCCGGAGCGTGAAGCGGCCCTAGATGTGTTGTCCCGGCACGTTGGTGACAGGCGACGCGCCGTGAGCGGTGCTTGAACGAGGCGAGGGCCTCCGGTTTCGGTGTGGATTGCGACATCTACCACCGGCACGCAGGAGGCCCTCGTTGATCCACCGTAACGCCCCGCTGACCCCGACCGGCAGGCTGCGTCTGGCCCGGTGCGTCGTCGACGACGGATGGCCGCTGCGGCGGGCGGCCGAACGGTTCCAGGTCAGCCACACCACCGCCACCCGCTGGGCCCAGCGATACCGTCGCCACGGGGCCGCGGGGATGAGCGACCGCTCTAGCCGCCCTCGCCGCTCACCACACCGGACGCCCGCCCTGGTGGAGGAGCGGGTGCTGCGGATCCGCCGTGAACACCAGATCGGCCCGCTGCGGCTGGCGGCCCGTGCCGACGTCGCGGCCTCCACCGCTCACCGCATCCTCCAACGCCACCACATGCCGCGCCTGGCTTCCTGCGACCGGGCCACCGGCGAACCCGTCCGCCGCTACGAACGGTCCCGCCCCGGCGAACTGGTCCACATCGATGTCAAGAAGCTCGGCCGCATTCCCGACGGCGGCGGTCACAAAGCCCTGGGCCGGGAAGCCGGCCGCAAGAACAAGAGCGGCACCGGCTATGCCTTCCTGCACACCGCCCTGGATGACCACTCCCGCCTGGCCTACACCGAGAACCTCCCCGACGAGAAGGCCCCCACCTGCGCCGGCTTCCTGGCCCGCGCCACCGCCTGGTTCGCTGCCCAGGGCGTGACCGTCGAGCGGGTGCTGACCGACAACGCCTGGTCCTACAGCAAGAACACCTGGCGGCAGACCTGCCGAGATCTGGGCATCAGTCCCCGCTGGACCCGCCCCTGGCGGCCCCAGACCAACGGCAAGGTCGAACGCTTCCACCGCACCCTGCTCGACGAATGGGCCTACCAGCAGCCCTACACCTCAGAAGCCGAACGCCAGGCAGCGTTTCCCAACTGGCTGGACTGGTACAACTACCACCGACCCCACACCGGAATCAGCGGCCACACCCCAGCCAGCCGCGTCACCAACCTCTCCGGACAACACACCTAGACCCTAGACCTCGGGCCAGGACGTCCGCAGCGGTGTGACCAGATGGGGCTCCGGGGCCTGGACGGCCTGGTCCAGGCGCAGGCCCGCAGTTCTGCCCTGGAGCGTCAGGGTCATCAGCTGGTTGCCGAACCAGGGGCCGCCCGTCTTGCGCCAGCTCAGCCGGGGCGCCGGGACGCGGCCGTGGCGGGTGAAGACGCGGCCCAGCGCGCGGCCCGCCCGGCTCCAGCCGAAGCGGAAGCCGAGGCGGATCGAGGCGTGGATGCTGTTGTGCACGGGGGAGCAGGTCAGCTGGCGGACCTCGCTGAGCGGGCGGCGCGGCCAGCGGGACCAGTCCGGTTCGGCGATGTACGCGTGGTGGACGTCACCCGACAGCACACTGATCGTGGCGGGCGCGTCGGCCCCCTCGCCGACCTCGGCGATCAGATCGGTCAGGGCGTCGAAGGACTCGGGGAAGGCCGCCCAGTGCTCCAAGTCGCCGCGCTG
>NZ_GG657754.1:7452061-7454349 GCF_000158915.1 Streptomyces himastatinicus ATCC 53653
CCGTCGGCGGCGAGTTCGGCGGGGGAGAGGTTGCCCAGGTGCTGGTGCACCCAGTACGACATCAGGCCGCTCAGGATGCGCTCGCGCCACCACGGCGTGGTGCGCATCCGGTTCAGCCACGCCTCGCTGGTGTTCCAGTCGTCTATGACGTCGTGATCGTCGAAGATCATGCAGCTGGGCACGGTGGACAGCAGCCACCGCACCTCGGGGTCGAGCCAGGACTCGTAGTACAGCCGCGTGTATTCCTCGTAGTCCGCGACCTGGTCGCCCGGCGGCTCCGACAGATCGCGGCGTGTCGCGAGCCAGCGGCGGGTCTCGGCGGAGGTCTCGTCCGCGTACACCTGGTCGCCCAGCAGTACGAGCACATCGGGGCGCGGGGCCTCGGGCGAGGTGGCGAGGGTGTGCGCGAGGGTGTCCAGGGCGTCGGGGCCCACCGGGTCGTGCGAGGCGTCGGACGGCGGCGCGGCCCACCGGCAGGAGCCGAAGGCGACCCGCACGGCCTCAGGACCACCAGTCGGGCCATCGGATGTGGCGGGCGTACGGATCGTGGAATCCGGGAAGCGGGAGTCCGGCAGCGGCCACACCTGCTCGCCGTCCAGCAGCACCCGGTACGCCGTCTCGGCGCCCGGCCGCAGCCCGGCGACCGGGATCAGCGCGTAGTGATGTCCGGCGATCTGCCAGGTGCGGGCCGTGCCGCCCGCACCGTCGGCGCAGCGCACCTCCGCTTCGCAGGGCCGGTCGGCCTCCACCCAGACGGTCGCGTCCGTCCCCGTCTCCCAGTCCACGTGCCGCAGCAGTGGTCCCAGGCGCAGCCCGGCCATCCGGCCCTCCTCCGTCGCTCCGCGTCCGTACCGTACGCGTCGTACGGTACGGAACGTCGGAGGCGGCCTCGCGGTTCCGGTGTGTGATCAGCAGCCGCTCAGGATGTCGTTCAGCTTGGCCTTCTCCGCCGAGTCGACGTTGAGCTTGTAGGTGGACTTCACCGAGACCCACATGCGCGCGTACATGCAGTGGTACGACGCCAGCGGCGGCAGCCACTTGGCCGGGTCCTTGTCGCCCTTGGCCTGGTTGACGTTGTCGGTCACGGCTATCAGCTGCGAGTGGGTCAGGTCGTTGGCGAGGGCCTGGCGCTGGGCGGTGGTCCAGCTGCTGGCGCCGGACTTCCACGCCTCGGAAAGCGGGATGACGTGGTCGATGTCCACGTCGGAGGAGGCGGTCCAGGTCTCGCCGTCGTACGCGGACTTCCAGGTGCCGCTGGTGGCCGCGCAGCTGGAGTCGGTCTGGACGTTGGTGCCGTCGCGCTTGAGGACCTCCTCGCGGGTGTTGCAGGAGCCGCTCTGGGTGATCCAGTGCGGGAACTTGTCCCGGCTGTAACCGTCGGACGAGCCCTCGGCCTTGACCGTCAGCGCGGCCAGCTGGGTGCGGGCGGTGGCGGCGCTCGGCGGGGTGGGCGGGGCCGCCTCGGCGGACGGTCCGCTGAGCACCAGCGTGCCCAGCAGCCCGGCGAACCCGCCGAAGACGGCGGCGCGACGCGCGTAGACGCGCCGACGGTCATGCATGTGCGACATGCGAACTCCCTAGGAGTGGGGGGTCGTTGGCCACGGCAACGCGGCCATCGTGGTGGCGCCGGGTGGACGTGGGGCAGGCGCCAGGTAACAGAGTGGCGACGCGGTCATGTCAACGCAAGGGGCTTCAGAAAGGAGGCGGGGCGCGGGATGCGCTCCGGAGCCGCCGTCGCCCGCCGCGGCGGGCCCGTGTGCCCCGCCGCGTCACCCCCTATCGCCGCTGGTGGTGACCCCCGGGGCGGTCGCGTGGGAGGCGTCCCGTAGGCTGGTCGGCAGCAGAAGGGGAGTAGCTCCTCGCCGGACCGTCGACATACTGCCCGCCCCTCGAGGTGCGGGCCGGCGCCCGGAGCGTACGAGATCGCCGCCGATATCGGGCGGGTCGCGTACGCCAGCGAGACCTTCGGCCGCAGTGTTCGACGCTGCCGTGCCGAAGCGACCCCTTTCCCCGGGCCCCTCGGTGCGGCCCGACCCTATGAGGTATCCAGCCCGTGTTCAGCTTCACCGTCGCCGCCGTGGTCTTCGGCGTCGTCTTCCTCGCCGAGCTGCCCGACAAGACCGCCCTGGCCGGGCTGATGCTCGGCACCCGCTACCGCGCCTCGTACGTCTTCGCGGGCGTCGCCGCCGCCTTCGCCATCCACGTCGGGATCGCCATCGCGGCGGGCAGCGTGCTCGGCCTGCTGCCGCACCGGCTGCTCCAGACGGTCGTCGGCGTGCTCTCCTCGG
>NZ_GG657754.1:7454449-7467610 GCF_000158915.1 Streptomyces himastatinicus ATCC 53653
CGAGTTCGGCGATCTCACCCAGATCATGACCGCCAACCTCGCCGCCCGCTACGACGATCCGCTGTCGGTCGGCGTGGGCGCGGTGCTGGCCCTGTGGGCGGTCGCGGGGCTGGGCATCCTGGGTGGCCGCACCCTGATGAAGTACGTACCGCTGCGGCTGATCACCAAGGTCGCGGCGCTGGTGATGCTGGCGCTGGGCGGCTTCAGCCTGTACGAGGCGGTGGCGGCGTGAGCCGCTGAGCGGGGGTTATCGGGGCGCTCAGTCCGCGAGGTGGAGCCGCAGGCCGTCCTCGCCGGGCAGCGCCTCGATCCGCACCTGTGCCAGGTCCGTCACGTGGGCGTCCGGGGCGTGGGCCGCGGCGCGCGGTCCGACGCCGACCACGCGCATCCCGGCCGCCCGGCCCGCCGCGATGCCGACCTCCGAGTCCTCGAAGACCACGCAGTCGCCCGGCGCGAAGCCCAGTTCGGCGGCGCCCTTCAGGAAGCCCTCCGGGTCCGGCTTGCTCACCCCGACCCGCTCCGCCGTCACCAGGACGGCGGGCAGCGGCAGTCCGGCCGCACCCATCCTGGCCCGGGCCAGGCCGTCGTCGGCGGAGGTGACGAGGGCGTGCGGGAGGCCGTCGAGCGCGGCCATGAAAGCGGGCGCGCCGGTGATCGGCACGACACCGTCCAGGTCGGTGGTCTCCCGTTCGAGCATCCACCGGTTGTCGGCCAGGTTCCGTTCCACGGGCCGGTCCGGCAGCAGCGCCGCCATGGTGGCGTGTGCCTGGCGGCCGTGAACCACCTGGAGCACGGCGTCGGGATCCAGTCCCTGTTCGGCGGCCCAGATCCGCCAGTAGCGCTCGACCACGGCGTCCGAGTTCACCAGCGTGCCGTCCATGTCGAGCAGCAGGGCGCGGGCGGTGAGCGGCATGGGGGACTCCAGGGCGCGGCGGGAGGCGGACAGGGCGCGGGCAGGCCAAAGAGAACACAAGTGGCTCCGCCCGCCGGTCAGGGAAAACGGGCGGAACCACTTTGTTCCTCCACGATACAAAGCGGTCCGCCCGTACGCCAAGGGGCTGGGGGTGTCTTTCGACACGGCCCCTGATTTCTACGGCTCGTCGGTGCGCGATTCCAGGTCGAGCCGGGTGTTCTCGCCGTAGACCCCCTCCGGGTCCCCCGTGATGTCGTACCGGTCCTGGTACGCGGCGACGGCGTCCTTCACCCCGTCGTCGTACTCGCCGTCCGCGACGCCGATGTAGATGAGCAGCTGGGTCAGCCGCTTCTGTAGCTCGGTGACCTCGGCCCCGCTGTCGCCCTCGCGCAGTACCGGCGGGCCGGTCGGCTCGGCGGTCTTCGAGGGTTCGGTGGACGGCGGCTTGGTCGGCTGCCGCGGCTTGTCCGGGGTGCTGGGCCGGTCCGGCTCCGGCGGGGTGGTCGGACGGGTGGTGGGCGGCGCCGAGGGCGTACGGGGCGCCGGGGGCGTCGCGCGGTCCTGGTTGCGGCTCGCGCTCGGCGGCTTCGCGGGGGACGGCGAGGCGCTGGGCTTCTTGCTCGGCGTGGAGCGGCGGGACGGGGTGGCGCCCTCGTCCTCGGTCGGCGGTTCGTCCGGGACGCTGGTCTGCGTATCGCCGAGCGCGCTGTCGCTGCGCTTGCCGTTGCCGTCCTTGTTTCCGCCCAGCAGGCCGGTGGTGAACGCCAGCGTGCCGGCCACGACCACCGCGGCGGCCCCCGCGACCGCCGTGGCGACGGGCTTGCGGCGGCTCTTGCGGCGGCGGCCACCGCCGCCACCGTCGGAGCTGCTGACGGTCTCGCTGCTGATCCCGCCGCCGTGTCCGTCTCCGGTGGCGGCTCCCACGACGGACCCTGAGACGGCTCCCGTGGCGGCTCCCCCGGCGGCTGTCCGGGCGGCGCTGTCGCGGCGGCCCGCCGCGGTGATGCGGTCGATCACCCGGGTGCGGTCGACGGGACCGCCGGGGGTGATGCGGTCGACCGGGGTGATGGGCGCGATGCGGTCGATCACCTGGGTCTCGTCGGCGGCGTTCCCCTCCCCGCCGGGCACCCGGCCGGTCCGCAGCCCGGGCGGTGGCCCGGTCCGCGGACCCTGGTCGTGCCGAGGTGCGGCCTGCGCTGCGGTGGCTTCCGTCGCGGTGGTTTCCCCTGCGGCGGGTTCCGCTTCGCCCTTCCCCTTACGGAAGAACTTCCCCACGTCGCGCGGGCGGGGCCCGGACCCGCGATCGCCGGAGAGCCTGAGATACGGACGGACGGCGCGCGGCTGGTCGGCGGCCCGCGGAGCGGCGGCCTCCCGGGCGTCGGTCGTCTGGTCGTCGGTGGTCTGCGCACTGGTCTCGCCGGTCACGGGCCCGGTCGCCGGGCCCGCGGTAGTGGCGCGTGCGGCGCACGCACAGCTGGGCCGGCCGTTCGCTCGGAACGGTGCGTAGCAGTGCGGGCAGGAATCTGCCGTCACGAAATTTCCCTCCCTGTAACTCGCTGCGATTATGCGCATCTGATCGGCTTCCGCGCATGCGTTCGTCGTCAGGAGGGGTGCCGGGTGCGTCACGGACGAACCGGCCCGGCCGACCGTAACAGGGCATAAAGGGCGCATTGGGGAGAGGATGGGAGGGCGAGCAGCCGAGGAGTCCGAGGAGTCGTCATGGCGCAGGACGCCGGCCGCCCGGCTCCGGTCCCGGACCACGTGGTTCCGGGCCCCGAGGACGGGCGGCCGAAGCGCACGGTCCTGGTGGCCATCGGTGCCCTGCTGCTCGGCATGCTGCTCGCGGCACTCGACCAGACCATCGTCTCCACCGCGCTGCCGACCATCGTCAGCGACCTCGGCGGTCTCGACCACCTCTCCTGGGTGGTGACCGCCTATCTGCTCGCCTCCACCGCCGCCACCCCGCTGTGGGGCAAGCTCGGCGACCAGTACGGGCGCAAGAAGCTCTTCCAGGCCGCGATCGTCATCTTCCTGGCGGGCTCGGCGCTGTGCGGGCTCGCCCAGGACATGGGTCAGCTGATCGCCTTCCGCGGGCTCCAGGGGCTGGGCGGCGGCGGGCTGATCGTGCTGTCGATGGCCATCGTCGGCGATATCGTCCCGCCCCGTGAACGCGGCCGCTACCAGGGGCTCTTCGGCGCCGTCTTCAGCTGCACCAGTGTGCTGGGGCCGCTGCTCGGCGGGCTCTTCGTCGACCAGCTCAGCTGGCGCTGGGTGTTCTACATCAACATCCCCGTCGGCGTCGTCGCGCTCCTCGTCATCGCCTCCGTCCTGCACCTCCCGGTCGGCCGCACCCGCCACACCATCGACTACCTCGGCACCGGCCTCATCGCCGGGGTGGCCGCCACTCTGGTGCTGATGGCCTCGCTCGGCGGCGTCAGCTTCGGCTGGGGGTCCTGGCAGATCCTCGGGCTCGCGGCGCTCGGCGCCGTCCTGCTGATCGCCTTCGTCCAGGTGGAGCGGCGGGCCGCCGAACCGGTGCTGCCGCTGAAGCTCTTCCGCAGCCGCACCTTCACGCTCTGCGCGGTCATCGGCTTCGTCGTCGGCTTCGCGATGTTCGGCAGCATGATCTACCTGCCGACCTTCCTCCAGGTCGTCCAGGGCGTCTCGCCGACGCTCTCCGGCGTGCACATGCTGCCGATGGTCCTCGGCATGCTGCTGTGCTCCACCGTCTCCGGCGAACTGGTCAGCCGCACCGGCCGCTACAAGGTCTTCCCGATCCTGGGCACCGCCGTGACCGGCATCGGGCTGCTGCTCCTCCACCAGCTGCGCGAGACCAGCGGGGTCGTCGAGACCAGTGCGTACTTCTTCGTCTTCGGCTGCGGGCTCGGACTGGTCATCCAGGTGCTGGTGCTGATCGTGCAGAACTCGGTGAGCTACCAGGACCTCGGCGTCGCCACCTCCGGCGCGACCTTCTTCCGCTCCATCGGCGCCTCCTTCGGCGTCTCCGTCTTCGGCTCGATCTTCGCGGGCAACCTCACCCCCAAGATCGCCGACGCCCTCGCCGGGCGGCCGCTGCCACCGGGCGTCACCCCCGGCGGGCTCGCCGCCGACCCCCGCGCCCTCGGGCGGCTGCCACCGGGCGACCGGGCCGGGGTGGTGCACGCGTACGCCCTCTCCATCACCGACGTGTTCCTCTACGCGGTCCCGGTCGTGCTGCTCGCCTTCGTCCTCGCCTGGTTCCTGCGGGAGGAGCCGCTGCGCGCCAGCGTCACCGCGCCCGAGGGCGGCGAGGTGCTGGCCAGCAACCCCGTCCAACGCTCCTCGTACGACGAATGCGCGCGGGCCCTGTCGCTGCTGGGCTGCCGCGAGGGCCGCCGGAAGGTCTACGTCGACATCACCGAGCGGGCCGGGCTCGACCTGCTCCCGGCCGCCAGCTGGATGCTGCTGCGCATCCGCCACTACGGCTCGGTCGAGCCCGCCGTGCTGGCCGAGCGCACGCCCGTACCGCTGCGGGCCATCCTCGGCGCGGCGCGCCAGATCGAGGAACGCGGGCTCGGCGCGCGGTACGGGCTCGACCTGACCCTGACCCCCAAGGGCCGGGAGGTCGCGGACCGCCTCTTCCGGGCGCGCGAGGCGTCGCTGGCCGAGCTGCTGGGCGACTGGTGGTCACCGGACCGGCCGACGGATCTGGTCGAGCTGGTGGACGAGCTGACGCGGGAGATGTGCGGCTCCGACGCGGAGCGCCCCTGGCGCCGGGAGCCGCCCCCGTGAGCCGTACGGCGTCCGTCACACGAGGTCCTTGGCCATCCACACCTCGGCGTACGGGCCCTCGCTGAACGCCGGTACGTCCCGGTAGCCGTGGCGTGCGTACAGCGCCCGCGCCTCGACCAGATCGCGCCGGGTGTCCAGCACGATCCGTACGACGCCCAGCTCGTCCGCGGCCGTTTCGACGGCGGCGAGCAGCGCGGCGCCCCCGCCGAGCCCGCGCTTGCCGGGGCGCAGGAACACCCGCTTCAGCTCCGCGGTGCGGGCGTCTCCGGGTCGGCCCTCCCGCCGCCGCAGCCCCGCGCACCCGGCCGCGTCGCCGTCGTGATGGGCCACCAGCAGCACCCCGTCCGGCGGGGCCAGATCGTCGCTGGGCATCTCGCGCAGCGCCCGCTCGATCTCCTCGGGCGTCGCGTCGCGCCCCTCGTGGAGCCGGTAGTAGCGATCGGCCACGTCGGTCATGTACTCGCGCAGCAGCGTGACCGCGACCGGGTCGGTGACGGGCCGCGCGGCGACGGCCCAGGACGGGCGGGGCATGGTAGGCATCCTGGCATGTGCCCGGCTCGGGCCGTATCGGAATTTGACGCAGTTTGAGCACGGAGGAGCGGGCTACCCGGCGCCGTAGAGCCCCCGAACAGGGGGGGCACCTGCGGGAAGGCAGAAGCAGACCATGTCAACTGGCGCGATCATCATCGTGGTTGCCGCTGCGGTCGTCCTGGTGACCCTGCTCGCCGCGGTCGTCGTACGTGCGCGAGGGGGCGGCAGGAAGAATGCTCTGCGACGCCACTTCGGACCTGAGTACGACCTGAACGTCGCCGAGCACGCGGGCGACACGAAGGCGGCGGAGCGCGAACTCGACGAACGACTGCGGCTGTACCAGGACCTCAAGACCGAACCCCTCTCCGGGGAGCTGCGCGAGCACTACCTGGCCGAATGGGTGGGCACCCAGGAGCAGTTCATCGAGTCCCCGGTGCACGCCGTGGCCGGGGCGGACCAGCTGCTCGCCCGCCTCGCGCGGGACCGCGGCTATCCGTCCGACTACTACGAGGAGCAGGTCGCGGCCCTGTCCGTGCACCATGCGGACTGTGTCCAGGGCTACCGGCAGCTCCACGTCGCGGCCGCCCGTGCCCGTGAGGGCCGGGCCGACACCGAGGAGCTGCGCGAGGCCGTGGTGCACGCCCGGCCCTTCTTCGAGGAGCTGGTGAAACCGCCCCACCACGCGCCCGACGGGCACGAGGGGCATCACCGGCACACCGGTAGGGCGGGCCGGAAGACCCACGCCTGGCACATCGGGAAGGCCGGTGCGCGATGACGGACTACGGCCCCGAGCGGAACCTCGGCCTGGGGGCGGACTACAGCCCCGGCCCCGGCCCCGGTCCCGAGCACACCAACGGCGACCGTCGGCACGGCCTGGAGAAGCACGAAGTGCCGCCCCAGGGCGGACCGATGGGCGGCGGCGGTGTGGAGCAGACGGCCACCCCGGACGGGCCCAGCTTCCCCGTCCTGCCGACGAGCGAGCACGACAAGCTGAACCAGCGTCTGCGGTACGCGGTCAGCAGCTTCGTGGACGCCCCGCGCGGCTCGGTGGAAGAGGCGGACGCCCTCCTCGAAGAGGTCTCCGCCCGGCTGGTCGACCTCCTCGCCGAACGTCGCCACACCCTCCGCGCCGCCTGGCACGAAGGCGCCGCGGGCACCGAGGAGACGGAGGAGCTGCGCCTGGCCATGCGCGGCTACCGCAACGTCCTGGAGCGGCTGCTCAACGTCTGAGCCCTCCGCCTCCCTCCCCTGGGCCGCCGCCCGGACATCGTTCCGGGTGGCGGCCCTTTTCGTATGCGCGCGCGGCTGGCTTGCGATGATGCGGCGGTCAGCCATGACGTCGCGCCGGACCCGCCGTCGGTGCGGCCCGGGGAGAGGAAAGCCGCCATGCTCTCCCGATAGACCTGCTGTCCGGCCGAGAACGTTCCCCGACAGCGTCAAGGGCCTCGTCCGGACGTTCTGGCCGACGCCGTCGGCGACGGCGCCTCCATGAGGATTCCTCGCCCCCTTCGACCATGAGGCCGCCGCGGCGTGGTGGCACGCCCAGACCCCGGCGGTGGCCGACGGCAGCCTGCTCGTCTGGGTCTGCCGCGACCCGGAGAGCGCGGGCGGCATCGTCGGCACCGTCAGCCTGGCCCTGGCCCGCAAGCCCAACGGACGGCACCGCGCCGATCTCATCAAGCTGGCCGTGCACCGCGCCGCCCGCGGCCGGGGCCTGGCCCGGGCGCTGCCGGCCACCGCGGAGGCGGCCGCCCGCGCGTCCGGCGTCACCCTGCTGATGCTGGACACCGCCACCGGCAGCCAGGCCGAGCGCGTCTACCTGGCCGACGGCTGGACGCGCTACGGCATCGTCCCCGACTACGCCGCCGACCCGGGCGGCTCGCTCGAGGATTGCAGCTTCTTCTACAAGCAGCTCACGGACGCGAGCGGCTGAGGGGTCATTCGGCCGAGCGGCGCTGTTTGAACACCCACAGGCCCGCACCCGCGACGATCAGGACGCCGATGCTGATGCCGATCGCGGTGGCGGCGCCCGCGTTGCTGTTCTCCTCCTTGTCCGCCTTCTTCTCCGTCTTGTCGCTCTCCCCGGACGCCTTGTCGTTCTTCTCGGAGGCCTTGTCGGACGTCTTGTCCGCGGCGTCCTGGGACGGGGAGGGGGACGGGGACTTCGCGGGCTTGGCCCCGGCGGCCGCGGCCTTCAGCTCGAGGACCGGCGCGGGCTCCTCCGGCTCCGGGCCGTCGCCGGGCAGTTCGATCCCAGCGCGAAGACCTTGCCGTCGCTGTAGGTTCTCGATGGTCTTGAACGCCCAGCGACTTCGCGTCGGAGCAGCTGCCCGCACCTTGACCTTGTGGACGGCGTTCGTCCCCCACGGCCAGCTTCGGCCCGCTGAGGGTGTAGCCGTCCTTCGTGGACTTCATCTTCCAGCCCTTGGGCGCCTCGTCCAGCGTGACGTCCCCCGGCGCGATGCCTTCGGGCAGCACCACGCGCACCTCGGTGAAGCCGCCGGACTCCGACTCGGCCTCGCCCGTGAAGGTGAGGACGACGTCCTTGGCCAGCGCCTGGGCGTTGGAGGCCGTGACCTCCGCATGGGCGGACGCGGGACCCGCGAAGGCGATCGTCGCGGCGATCGCGGCGGCGCTCACGGCACCGAGACGGCGCATCGTACGGACAGGTGACATCGGACAGACTCCCTCAAAAGCAGATGACACGATAGTGGATATGTGTTAGCGGGGTAGCTGTCAGCGGGCAGCTGTCCTCGGCCGCCCGCAGCAGCGCGGTCATGTGCTCGCGGGCGCGGGACACCCGGGACCGTACGGTCCCCACGGGGCAGCCCGTGGCCGACGCGGCGTCGGCGTAGGGGAGCCCGAGGAGCTGGGTGAGGATGAACGCCTCGCGGCGCGGGGCGTCCAGCGTCGCCAGCAGTTCGAGCAGCGCCACGCCCTCCTCGAAGCCGGGCAGCCCGGCGGGCTGCGCCCGTTCGGCGACCGCCCGCCAGTCGGTCGTCTCGGCGATACGCGGGCGGGCCGCCGCGGCGCGGTAGCGGTCGGCGACCGTACGGCGGGCGATCGACAGCAGCCAGGTGCGTGCGCAGGAGCGCCCGGCGAACCGGGGCAGCCCGGCCAGCGCCCGCAGATACGTTTCCTGGGTCAGGTCGTCGGCGCCGTGCACATCGCCGCCCAGATGGACGACGAAGCGCCAGACGTCGAGATGGGTGGCGCGGATGAAGTGCTCGATCGCGTCCGCGTCGCCGTCGCGGGCGGCCAGCGCCCATGCGGTGATCTGCTGATCGCGATCCGGTATGAGGGCAGGGGTCATCGCCTGATGTCCTCCGGGAAGTCACGGGCTTCCGCCCGTCACCGGTCGCGACAGGCGGGTCAGATGCGCACGAGACCCTGAGGGGGACCTCTCCGGGCGACCACGTAGTGCAGCAGCGCCGCGCGCAGTGCCCGCCCCGCCCCCGGCCGCGCCGGAAGGCGGCGGACCGGCAGCGGCAGGGCGTCCGCGCCCAGCAGCCGCAGGACCAGGCGCAGCGGTACGAAGACGGCGGCCGCGAGCGTACGGCCCAGCCGGAACGCGGCGGCCTCGCCGCACCACAGCCACAGCCCGCACACCAGCGCGGCCAGCGCGTGGGCCAGCAGCATGCCGGGGGTGATGCCGTCGGCCGCCGACGTCATGTGCGCGTCGGCCATCCCGGCCATGCCCTCCATGCCGTGCGTGCCGGGGCCGCCGCTCATGCCCCCGCCGCCGTGCGCGCCGTGCCGCATGGGCGCCTGTGCCATCGGCGCGGACTGCGAGAAGTGGAACAGCAGGTGCAGCGCGAGCTGCGCCCCCACCGTCGCCCCGGTCACGAGCGCGCCCCCGCGCTGGCGCCCCGTCAGCCACCACGCCACGGAGGCGGTGGCGAGGAATGCCGTGCCCAGCATCCATCCCGGCACGGTCCCGCCGGACATCACCGCGTGGCCCACCGCCGCCATCACCACGCACACCACCGCGAAGATCGCGGCACGCGTGGTGCGGAGAGCTGGGCCGGGTGTCATGCCGGTCATCGTGTCACCGACCTCGGTCGACGGTGTGAACTCGTCCCAAGTTGATAAAACGCGCACGCATGTGACGCGGGTCACAAAACTCCTCGGAACTCACCCCTCCTTCGCCCCGACTACTGGAGGAGCACATCTCGCACCACCCCGAGCCAGGAGGGCCGTCCATGTCCACCGACGAACACGTCGCCCCGGCCGACGACGCCGCTGACGCCGGCTCGGCCGTCGACGACGTGGCCGACCGGGACACGTCCGCCCGCTCGGCCTGGTCCGTGCTGCGCCCCCTGGTGCTGCGGCTGCACTTCTACGCCGGTGTCCTCGTCGCCCCGTTCCTGCTGATCGCGGCCACCACCGGACTGCTGTACGCGGGCTCCTACCAGGCCGAGAAGCTCGTATACGGCCATGAGCTGCGCGTCGAGGCCGGTGACACCAAGCTGCCGCTCTCCCGGCAGATCGACGCCGCCCGCAAGGCCCATCCGGAGGGCACGATCAGCGCGGTGCGCCCGTCGCCCGACGACACCGCCACCACCCGGGTCATGCTCTCCGGCGTGAAGGGGGTCGCCGAGGGCCACACCCGTGCCGTGTTCGTCGACCCGTACACCGCGAAGGTGCGCGGGGCGCTGGAGCAGTACGGCAGCACCGGCGCGCTGCCGCTGCGCACCTGGATCGACGAGTTCCACCGCGACCTCCACCTCGGCCAGAGCGGGCGCCTCTACAGCGAACTCGCCGCCAGCTGGCTGTGGGTGATCACCGGTGGCGGGCTGCTGCTCTGGTTCGCCCGCCGCCGTAACAAGCGCAGTGCCGCCGAGACCGCCGCTCCCGCCACCGGCCGCCGCCGCACCCTGGGCCTGCACGGCGGCCTCGGCGTCTGGGTGGCCGCGGGGCTGTTCTTCCTGTCCGCCACCGGGCTCACCTGGTCCACGTACGCCGGGGCGAACGTCACCGACCTGCGCTCCGCCGTCAACCAGTCCACCCCGGCCGTGGCCTCCGGGCTCACCGGTGAACACGCCGGTCACGGCGCCATGCCGGGGATGGACATGGGCGGTTCGGGCGGCGGCGGGCACAAGGCCACCGACGTCGGCTACGACGCCGTGCTGAAGGCCGCCCGCGTGAAGGGCCTGGGCGACCCGGTGGAGATCGTGCCGCCGTCCGGCCCGAGCGCCGCGTACACGGTCAGCCAGATCCAGCGCAGCTGGCCCGAGAAGCAGGACGCGGTCGCCGTCGCCCCCGCCACCGGCGAGGTCACCGACACCGTGCGGTTCGCCGACTATCCGCTGCTGGCCAAGCTGAGCCGGTGGGGCATCGACCTCCACACCGGGGTCCTCTTCGGCATCGTCAACCAACTCGCCCTCGCGGCCCTCGCCCTCTCCCTGATCCTGCTCATCGTGTGGGGCTACCGCATGTGGTGGCAGCGCGGCCGCGCCGGCGCCTTCGGCCGCCCCCTCCCGCGCGGCGCCTGGCGGCAGGTGCCGGGGTACGTCCTGGCCCCGCTGGCCGTCGGGGCCGCCGTGGTGGGCTACTACCTGCCGCTGCTGGGCATCCCGCTGGCCGCGTTCCTGGCCGTGGACATCGCGGCGGGCCGGATCGCCGCCCGGCGATCCCAGCGCGCTTAGCGGGCTCGGACCCTGATCCCTGTCCGCTATACGGACCCCGGTGAGCGAAGGGAAACGCCGACGCAACACGAAACATCGAGGAAACACGTCCGTGCGCAAGTGGAAACGCCCGGACGTGAACCTTCCCTGATGGCCATCGAGCACCCATCGATGCGTGCCATGCCGACTGGGAAGGTGACACATCGACATGCCGACCGGATTCGACGCCGGCGACACCGCCTGGCTGCTGGCCAGCACCGCGCTCGTGCTGCTCATGACGCCAGGGCTCGCCCTGTTCTACGGCGGCATGGTGCGGGCCAAGAGCGCGCTGAACATGCTGATGATGAGCTTCGTCTCCATCGCCGTCGTCACCGTGGTCTGGCTGCTCGTCGGCTACAGCCTCGCGTTCGGCAAGGACCTCGGCGGCGCCGGGCTGCTCGGCGGCCTCGAATACGCGGGGATGCGCGGGATCGGCCCGACGGACCTGACCGGGTCGGTGCCGACGCTGCTCCACGCCGCCTTCCAGCTCACCTTCGCGATCATCACGGCCGCGCTGATCAGCGGGGCGATCGCGGACCGGGCCCGGTTCGGGGCGTGGGTGGCGTTCGTCGCCGTCTGGACGCTGCTCGTATACGTTCCGGTGGCGCACTGGGTGTTCGGGCCGGGCGGCTGGATCCTGGAGAAGCTCCAGGCGCTGGACTTCGCGGGCGGCACCGTCGTGGAGGTCAACTGCGGGGCCTCCGGGCTGGCGCTGGCGCTGCTGCTCGGGCCGCGGATCGGCTTCAAGAAGGAGGCCATGCGGCCGCACAACCTGCCGCTGGTGCTGCTCGGCGCCGGGCTGCTGTGGTTCGGCTGGTTCGGGTTCAACGCCGGGTCGGCGCTGGGGGCCAACGGCCTGGCGGCGGCCGCGTTCGTCAACACCCAGGCGGCGGGCTGCACCGGGCTGCTGGGCTGGCTGGTGGTCGAGAAGATCCGCGACGGCCACGCCACCACCCTCGGCGCCGCGTCCGGCGCGGTGGCCGGGCTGGTCGCGATCACCCCGTCGTGCGGTTCGGTGGGCGTCGCCGGGGCGCTGCTGATCGGGCTCGCGGCCGGGGTGCTCTGCTCGTACGCGGTGGGCTGGAAGTTCCGCTTCGGCTACGACGATTCGCTCGACGTCGTCGGCGTCCACCTGGTGGCCGGGATCGTGGGCACCGTGCTGATCGGCGTGTTCGCCACCTCCGCGATGACCGGCGGCCCCACCGGGCTGCTGTCCGGCGGTGGCGTGGGACAGCTGGGCAAGCAGATCGTGGCGGTGCTGGCGGTGGGCGCGTACGCGTTCGTCATGACGTACGGCATCGGGAAGCTCATCGACCGGACCATGGGCTTCCGGGCGTCGGAGGAGGACGAGCGGTCCGGCCTCGACCTCGCCGTCCACGCCGAGAGCGCCTATGATCACGGGGTTCTGGGCCACGGCGTGCCGCAGAACGCCGTCCACCGCCCGCCGCATCACCCGGACAGGACCCCCACCCCATGAAGCTGATCACGGCGATCGTCAAGCCGTTCAAGCTGGACGATGTGAAGACGGCGCTGCTGGAGATCGGTGTGCAGGGCCTCACCGTCACCGAGGCCAGCGGCTTCGGCCGGCAGCGCGGCCACACCGAGGTCTACCGCGGCGCCGAGTACCGCATCGACTTCGTGCCCAAGGCGCGCATCGAGGTGGTCGTGGAGGACGCCGAGGCCGACGCCGTCATGGACGCCATCGTGAACGCCGCCCGCACCGGGCGGATCGGCGACGGCAAGGTGTGGGCCGTCCCGGTCGACGACTTCGTGCGCGTCCGCACAGGGGAGCGGGGACCGGACGCGGTCTGACCCGCGCCCGCCCCGCCCCGCCCCGCCCGCGCGGGGGTGTCACACCGCCGTCGTGGCCCGGGGCACCGTGTCCGCCCACCGCGCCCCGGCGGCGATCGACTGCCGCCAGCCGCGCAGCACCTTGGGCGGCATGCCCACGGCCAGCACCCCGGTCAGCCGGTCGCCACGGCGGTACGCGGCCAGGAACGCCCCCTCGTCCAGGGAGCCTTCGACCACCGCCACCTCCTCATGGCCGCGCAGATGGCCGTACGCCTGGATCCGCAGCCCGTACTGGTCCGACCAGAAGTACGGCACCGGCTGATACGGCCGCCGCGCCTCCGGCGCCGGGGCGAGCAGATTGCGGGCCGCCGCCATGCCCTGCTCGGTGGCGTTCGTACGGTGCTCGATCCGCATCGCCGTGCCGAACAGCGGGGTTGTGCCAGCACGCGACGTCCCCCGCGCCATAGACACCGGGCGCGGCGGCGCTGA
>NZ_GG657754.1:7467710-7490243 GCF_000158915.1 Streptomyces himastatinicus ATCC 53653
GAGGCCGCTGCCCTCCAGCCACTCGGTGTTGGGCACGGAACCGACCGCGACCAGCACCTCGTCCGCCGCGACCACGCCGCCGTCCGCCAGCCGCACCCCGCCGCCGGTCACCTCCGCCACCGCGACCCCGGTGCGCAGGTCCACGCCGTGGTCGCGGTGCGCCCGCGACAGCACCCGGCCGACGTCCTCGCCGACCGCGGGCGCCAGCGGCACCGGCGCCGGTTCCAGCAGGGTGACCTCCGCGCCCAGCCCGCGCGCGACGGCGGCGGCCTCGGCGCCGAGGAACCCGGCGCCGACCACCACCAGCCGCGTCCCCGCCGCCAGCCGGTCCCGCAGCGCCAGCGCGTCGTCCAGGGTGCGCAGCACATGGCAGCCCCGCTGATCGCCGGGCAGCCGTCGCGGCCGTACGCCGGTGGCGACGACCAGCCCGTCGTACGGCACCTCGGACCCGTCGGCGAGCGCGACCGTACGCCCGGCCGGGTCGAGCCCGGTCGCGGCGGTGCCGAGCCGCAGGTCGAGCCCGAGCGCGTCCAGCTGGCCCCGGTCGCGCAGCGGCAGCCGTCCGGCGTCCCACCGCCCGTCGAGGATCTGCTTGGACAGCGGCGGCCGGTCGTACGGGGGGTGGGGTTCGTCGCCTACGAGGGTGAGGGTGCCGTCGTACCCCTGCCGGCGCAGTGTCTCCGCCGCCGCGAGCCCGGCGGCGGAGGCACCGACCACGACGACGCGTCTCACGCCTCCTCCACCACCCGGATCGCCGCCGCCGGGCAGATCATCGCGGACTCCCGTACGTCGTCGTGGAGTTCGGCGCCGGGCTTCTCATCCAGCAGCACGACCATCCCGTCCTCGTCCCGCTGGTCGAACACATCGGGTGCGATCATCACGCACTGACCGGACGCGACACATTTGGGAACATCGACTTCCACTCGCATGGTGACTCCCTTGACTCCTTCGCTCACGCGTCCCAGGTGACGGGCAGTTCGTAGACGCCGTACACCAGGCCGTCGTGCTTGTACGGCAGTTGGCCGGCGCCGGTGGCCAGCCGCAGGGTGGGGATGCGGCGGTAGAGCGTGCCGTAGACGACCTGGAGCTCCACCCGGGCGAGCGGCTGGCCGAGGCACTGGTGGACGCCGAAGCCGAACGCCATGTGGCGGCGGGCGTCGCGGCCGATGTCCAGCCGGTCGGGCTCGGGGAACAGCTCCGGGTCCCGATTGCCGGTGCCGGTGTAGATGATGATGCCGTCCCCGGCGCGGATGGTTGCGTCGCCGACCTCGATATCTTCCAGCGCGACCCGGCCCCGCCCGTTGTGCACGATGGTCAGGTACCGCAGCAGCTCCTCCACCGCCTTGGCGACCACCTTCGGGTCGTCGGTCTCCCGCAGGACGGCGAGCTGGTCGGGGTTCTCCAGCAGGGCGACGGTGCCCAGGGCGATCATGTTGGCGGTGGTCTCATGACCGGCGATCAGCAGCAGGACGCCCATGCTGGCGGCCTCGCGCCGGGTCAGCTCACCGCTGCCGACCCGGGTGGCCAGCTCGGAGAGCATGTCGTCGGCGGGCTCGGCGAGTTTGACCCCGATCAGCTCGTCCAGGTAGTCGGTCAGCGCGTCGCTGGCGCCGATCATGTCCTCGGCCGACGAGTACCGGTTGATCATGAGCGAGCTCTTCTCCTGGAAGAACTCGTGGTCCTCGTACGGCACCCCGAGGAGCGTGCAGATCACCAGGGACGGCAGCGGCAGGGCGAGCGCGCTCACCAGATCGGCCGAGTTGGGCCCGGCCAGCATCCCGTCGATCAGCTCATCGGTGATCTTCTGGATGGAGGGCCGCAGTGCCTCGACCCGCTTGATGGCGAACGGGGCGGTCACCATGCGGCGGATCCGCGCGTGCTCGGGGTCGTCCATGGCGATGAAGGAACGCCGCCGCTCGGCGTTCTCGCGGAAGCCCGCGTTCGGATGCGGAAAGCCGGGCAGCGTGGACTGGGAGCTGACGCGCGGATCGGCGAGCAGGGCACGCCCGTCGCCGTACCGGGTCACCAGCCACGGGGTGCTGCCGTCCCACATCCGCACCTTCGCGACCGGCAGTTCGTCGTGCAGCGCCTGCGCGGCCGGGGGCGGGTCGAAGGGGCATCCGGACGCCCGCGGCATCGGGTACGCCGGGATCGGCTCGTCGGAGTGGGGCGTGGTCTCTGCCAGCGTCTCGGTCATGTCTCTCCTCGGGTGGGGGATTCCGACAGGAGCGGAGCGTGAACCTGTGTGCACCGGGGACGTGATGACCAGCGAACCCCGCCGACCTGACGCCGCCCGGTCAGTTGCCTGACGAAACGCTGACTGTGGGCAAGGCCACAGTGACCGTCGTACCGCGGTCGGACGCGCTGCTCACGGCCACCTCGCCGCCGTGCAGGTCGACCACCCGCCGCACGATGGTCAGTCCCAGCCCGCCGCCTCCGCCGCCCGGCTCGCCGTGGCCGTCCTCCTGGTACGGCGTGGTCAGCCGGGCCATCGCCCGCGGGCCCATGCCAGGACCCCGGTCGCCGACCGACAGTTCGACCCGCGGCGCCCCGCCGGGCCCGCTCACCGGGCCGCGCACGGCCACCGTCACCGGGGAACCGGCGGGGGTGTGCTGGAGCGCGTTGCCCAGCAGATTGCGGACGGCGTGCCGCAGCAGCCGGGCATCGGCGACGAGCGTCGCCGGGCCGGAGTCCTCCCGGGCGATGGGGCGTTCGGGATCGAGCAGCCCCATGTCCGCGACCGCCTCGTCGGCCACGTCCCGCAGATCCACCCGCTCCAGGTGCAGCGGCCGCTTCCAGGTGGCGTGCCCCCGGGGGAACACCCGCTGGATCCCCTCGTACATGTGGTCGGCCTCGTCCTGGATCCGCCGCAGGGCGCGCACCATCAGCTCGGGGTCGTCGCTGAGCCCCTGGAGCGGGAGTTCGGCCCAGCCGCGGATGGTGGTCAGGGAGGTGCGCAGCTCGTGCAGCAGCACCTCCACCCGCTGCTGCCGCTCGTCCCCGTGCACGTCGTCGTTGTCGTTCATACGGCGGTGAGCCGGCCGAGCCAGTAGCCGAAGCCACGGCGGGTGTGGATCAGCGCCGGTTCCGCCTCGTCGACCTTGTGCCGCAGCCGGGAGATCAGCTTCTCGATGGCGTTGTCCCCGTAAGCCCGGTGGTCCTTGAACCACAGATGCTCGCCGATCTGCTCCTTGGACACCACCCGCCCGGCGTTGACCAGCAGATAGCGCAACAGCCGGTACTCGGCCGGGGTGAGGTCCAGCGCGCGGCGGCCCCGCCGGGCCTGCCGGGTCGTATCGTCCAGCACCAGATCCGCGTACCTCGGCGGCTCCTCCGCCCGCACCCCGCGCCGCCGCCCGCGCAGCAGCACCTGTACCCGGGCCAGCACCTCGGCGATCCGGAACGGCTTGGTGACGTAGTCGCCTCCGCCGATGCCCAGCCCCGTGACCAGCGAATCCAGCGAGTCGCGAGCGGTGAGGAAGAGTACGGGCGGATGGTCCTCGTCGGCCGCCACCAGCCGTCGGCACACGGTGAACCCGTCCAGATCCGGCAGCATCACATCCAGGATCACCAGATCCGGCCGCTCCCGCCCCACCCGGTCCAGCGCCTCACCCCCGGTGGCCGCCGTGCCGACCTGATACCCGGCCAGCTCCAGGGTGGTCGAGAGCAGTTCGGCGATCCTGGACTCGTCGTCCACGACCAGAATGCGCTGCCCGTCCCCGCGGGCGGGCACCGGCTTCTCGCTGACACTCCCGTACACGAGAAGACCCTAGTTGAACCCCCCGCCCCGGGGCACCGGGGCCCTGACCCCCACCGATGACTTCAGGACAGGGCCCGTTCACCCACCGTCCGGTGGACGCACTCCTCCCCATGCGCGTCCGCTTCGAAGGCCACGAGAACGGCCGGTGGTCCACCGACCCGTCGGCTGATCGCCTCCAGCTCACCCGATGTCGGCGCGCGGAAGACCGGGTCGTGGAACATCGCCGGGCAGCTGACGAAGGCCGGTTCGCCGAAGACGAGTTCCACACCGTGGTGGTAAGTGAGGTCGCGCGCTTCCGCAGCAGAGGGGATGGCGTTCCGTCGCACCGATGCGGTGGCCCCTTGTCGGACCGTGCGGTCAGAATGGCGGGATGCGCCGCATTGTCGTCATCGACGCCCCGTCCAACCTCGGCCTCCGGCCGCCGCGCGACGGGACCGTGCCCGGGTGTTACAAGCTGGCGGGCGCGCTGCGGGAGCAGCGGGTGGTGGAGCGGCTCGGGGCGGTCGAGGGTGGTGTCGTCGTGCCGCCCCGCTATGACCGCGGTGACTGGCGCGAGGGCGACGGGGTGTTCAACGCCGGGGCCATCGCGGCGTACACCCGCAAGCTCGCCGACCGGGTCGAACGCCACGTCCGGGCGGGGGACTTCCCGCTCGTGCTGGGCGGGGACTGCTCCATCCAGCTCGGCGCCTCGGTGGCGCTCCGCCGGATCGGGCGGTACGGACTCGCCGTCATCGACGGCTCCTCGGACTTCCGGCATCCCGGGAACTCCGACCGGATCGGTGCCGCGGGCGGCGAGGAGCTGGCCCTCGCGACCGGCCGGGGCCAGGCGGACCTGACGGACATCGAGGGGCTCCGCCCGTACCTGAGGGACGAGGACGTCCAGCTCCTGGGGATCCGGGAGTACGACACGGAGCGGGCCGAGCTGACCGCGTTGAAGATCGCGAACATGACGGTCGAGGAGATCCGGAAGCGGGGTGCCGGGGAAGCGGCGGACACGGTCCTGCGGAGCCTCGAAGCGCCCGCGACCGAAGGCTTCTGGGTGCATCTGGACGCGGACGTGCTGGACCCGTCCGTGATGCCCGCCGTCGACAGCCCCGACCCCGGCGGCCTCCAGCCCGAAGAGCTGGCCGCGCTGCTGCGGGGTCTGGTGCGGTCGGAGCGCTGCGTGGGCCTCAACCTCACCATCTACGACCCCGACCTCGACCCCGACGGCTCCTGCGCGGCCCTCCTCGCCGATCTGCTCCAGACGGCCTTCACCCACGGCTGACCGCGGGATCAGCCGTGGGCGGGCGGCCGCTTCAGCCCTGCTTGGGCGCGGCCTGCTGGACGACCTCGAAGGACCACAGCGTGGAGCCGGCCGCGGCGGGCTTCTGCTGCGGGGCGTCCTCGCCGCCGCGCTGGTGGGCCGCCTTCATGGGGCCCTCCATCCAGGCCTGGAAGTCCTCCTCGCTGCGCCAGCGCGTGTAGACGAGGTACTGGTCGGTGCCCTCGACCGGGCGCAGCAGCTCGAACCACTCGAAGCCGTCGGAGTTCTCCACGGTCCCGGCGCGGGAGGCGAAGCGCTTCTCCAGCACCTCGCGCTGCTCCTCGGGAACGGTCAGCACATTGATCTTGACGATGCTCATGGGCCCATCCTGCCGCATCGCCATGAGCATGGGGCACTTCGGGACGCTGCCGTCGGTCAGCGGGCGGCGTTCTCGGCGACCGGCTTCTTCTCGGCCGCCGGACGTGGCGCAGCGGCGGGCGATCGCGGCAGGGTGGCGGCGAGGAGGAGAGCGATGGCGACGAGGCCCGAGCCGATGCGGAAGGCGAGCTGGTAGCCACCCGTGAGTGCCGAGGCAGTGCTTGCCCCGGAGCCCAGCAGGGCAGCCGTATGCGAGGTGGCGAGCGTGCTGAGGACCGCGAGGCCGAATGCGCTGCCGATCTGCTGCATGGTGTTGAACATGCCGGAGGCGATCCCGGAGTCCTGGGGCGTGGCCGCTGACATCGCGAGCGTGGCCAGCGACGGCATCGCGAGGCCGAAGCCGATACCCAGCGGCAGCAGCGCGGGCAGGACGTCCACGAGGTAGCTCCCGCCTGCCGGGACGCGGCTGAGCGCGGCGAGACCTGCCGTGATGAGGGAGAGCCCCGGAAGGAGCACGGCACGAGGGCCGAAGCGCGCGATCAGCTTGGGCGCGATGCCGAGAGACAGCGCGCCGATCGCGACGGAGACCGGAAAGATGCCGAGGCCGGTGTGCACCTCGTCGAAGCGGAGCACCTTCTGGAGGTAGAGCACGCACAGAAATTGGAAGCTGAACATCCCGGCCACCATGAGGGCCTGGATGCCCATCGCCATTGAGACATTGCGCGAGCGGAACACACGCAGCGGCAGGAGCGGGCGGGTCGCCTTCGTCTGGCGAGCGACGAATGCGAGCAGCAGGGCGAGTGCCGCGGCGCCGAAACTCGTGGTGTGTACGGAAGTCCAGCCGTAGTCGGCGGTCTCGACGATCGTGTAGACGCCGAGCATCAGTGCGGATGTGATCAGGAGCGCGCCTATGACGTCGGTCCCCTTGTCCAGGCCGACGCCGCGCTCGGAGGCGAGCACGCGCCCGGCCAACAGCGCGGCGACGATGCCGATCGGAACATTGACGAAGAAGATCCAGTGCCAGCTGATGGTCTGCGTCAGGGCGCCGCCGGCGAGGAGGCCCATCGAGCCACCGGCGGACTGGACGAAGCTGTAGACGCCGATGGCCTTGGCCCGCTCCTTCGGCAGCGGGAACAGGGTGACGACCATGCCGAGGGTGACCGCGGAGGTCACCGCGCCGCCGATGCCCTGGACGAACCGGGAAGTCAGCAGCATCCCCGGGTTCTGCGACACACCGCACAGCAGCGAGGCAGCGGTGAAGACGATCAGACCGGTGATGAAGACGCGCTTGCGTCCGATGAGGTCGCCGAGCCGTCCGGAAAGCAGCAGCAGACCACCGAAGGGGACCAGGTAGGCGTTGACCACCCAGGCCAGGCCCGACGAGGAGAAGCCGATGTCCTGCTGGATCGACGGCAGTGCCACGTTCACGATGGTCCCGTCGAGGATGACCATCAACTGCCCGGCACAGAGCACGGCCAGTGCCGACCAACGTGATGTCTGTGCTGATGAGTCGGTTCTCCGCACGGAGGCCCCTTCCAATGGTGCACGACTTGTTACAGGCGTCATCCTCTGTAACTATGGCGCGCGGCGGAAGGAGGCACTTTCATGTCACGCAGTCACACTGATGTGTCCGACCAGGTCAGCAACGAGGCGTGCCCGCTCACCGAGGTCCTCGACCACGTCGCGGGCAAGTGGAGCATCGGAATCCTTGTCGCCGCCGCACCCGGGCCGGTCCGATTCACCCAGTTGGAACGCGCCATCGCAGGCATCAGCCGGCGCATGCTCACCTTGAACCTGCGCAAGCTGGAACGCGATGGCCTGCTCATTCGGACCGTCTACCCCACGGTGCCGCCCAAGGTGGAATACAGCCTCACGCCCATGGCTCGTGAACTCCACGCCACCCTCACCGGGCTCGTCGGCTGGGCGGAACGCCACCGAGCCGACATCACCGTCGCCCGTGCCGCCTACGACGCCGCTACGGCATCGGCTCCTGAGCCGCTCACGCCTGGGCGAGCAGAGGGTCGTAGGCGGTAGATCGCCGGCGGCCGGACATGAAGGACAGGAAATCCCCGATGAAGGCGCCGCGCGAACAGGTGCGGTCCGTGCCGGCGGTGTCGCGGTGGAACGCGGTCCGGAACAGCGTCCGGTATTCGTCTGCGTCGATGTACTGGTCGCCGTCCCTGTCCGTCGCGTCGAAGAGGACCTCGGCGACCCTGATCAGGGAGGGTCCGGCCAGGGAGGGGACGGCGGTGGCGTATTCGCGGGCGCTGACGCGGCCGTCGCCGTCGGTGTCCAGTGCCGTCTGGAGTTCCCGCCACTAGTCGGCGTAGGCGTCGTAGAGCCTTGTTTCCGATCCGCTGGAGTTTCGCGACCGCGCGGTGCGGGACCGGTTTCAGTGACGTATGTGGGTGCGTGGTTCGAATGGGTGACCTTTTCACGGGAGTGTCGTTGATCGGATGACACCACTACGTGCGGAAAGGGAGCGGCTGGTGAGTCGGAGGCTGCCGCTCGGCGAGGGCGAAGCGGGTCGGGCCGCCTGTGCCCGTGTTCTGTTGCGTGCGGGCGTGGTGGAGAAGACGGGGGAGGCGCTGTCGACCGCTGTCCTGGCACGGCGGGTCGGCTGGACGGTCGATCTGGTCTGCGCCATGGCCGCCGAACTGCTGGCCGAGCACTGGAACACCGCCGACGTGGACACCCTTGCCTCGGGTGCGGACCCGGGCGGGCGGAAACTTCCGTCCAACGCGTGGATGGCGCTGCGCCGGCTGGGCTGGACCGCTACCCCGGCCCGGGGTGTGAGGGTCAACGACCGGATCGTACGCATGGCCCAGGAACAGGCCGGGCGCGCGCTGCGGTCGGCCAACTGGCGGGCCGGGTTGACCTCGGCGGTCCTTCGGACCTGGCCGCGCGATCCGGACAAACGGACCCCGCAGGAGTGGGATCAGGTACGCGCCGCGATACCGGGTGGTGAGTACCTGCCGTCCAGTGTGATCCGCTCCCGCACCCGCCAGGTGGTCTCTTTCGAGCGGAGGAACGGGCGGCGTGCGGCCGACGTGTTCGAGCTGGAACCCGCACCCCGCGTCGCCAGGATGCTGCTGCTGGCCGCCTGTGACGGGCAACAGGCCACAATCGAACGCGGCGAGGACGACCGACAGCGAGCACTCCTGCGGCTCCAGCTACCCACCCGCCCGGACCCGCGCACCTACGCGGACTGGGCCTGGGTCGCCTGCCCCATCACCCTGCCACCCACCATTCCGCCGAACGCGATCCTCCACCTGCCCACCCTGCGCATGACAGACGCCAAGGTGCGCGCCGACCTCGCCTACACCCACCCCGTCCCCCAAGCCCGGCGCATCGGTCACACGGTGGCACTCGGCGTGGACTGGGGACTGGGCACGTTGCTGTCCGCCGGTGCCGCCCGGCTCCACGATGACGGCCGCATCACCACACTCGGGGCAGGAGCACAGTTCCGGGCTGCCGGCGTGCTCGCCAAGCAGCACCGGCTCCGCGGCATCTGCGAACGGCTGCACGCCAAGACCGACCACTACACCCGGCTCGCCGACCAATCCCTGGACGCCAAGGCGACAGTGCTGACTGAGGAGATCCGTCGCGTATCCGAGCGCCGCTCCAACCTCAACGACGCCCTGGCCTGGAGTGCTGCCCGCTGGAGCGTTGACCAGGCCATCGCCGCCGGGGCCACGGTCATCTATCTGGAAGACCTGCGATCGATGGAAGCCGGGGGCACGGGCCGCACCCACAACACCCGTATGTCGCAGACCGTACGCGGCCAGATCACCGACCGCATGCGGCACCTCGCCGCCGAAACCGGCATCGCCGTCGTCACCGTCCCGGCCAGGAACACCAGCAAACACTGCCCGTGCTGCCTCACCCCGCTCCGGCACCGCAAGGCCCCCGACCGGCCCACCACCGCGGGATGGAAGTGGGCCATCTGCCCCAACACCGAGTGCGGCTGGCAGGGCGACCGCGACCAGGGCGCCTGGCGCCGGATCGCAGCCCGCGGCCTCACCCACCAGAACAAGACCGTCACCGACCGCGCCAACGGACCATGACGATCCGCTCCGTAGTCGACACGATCGAATCCAAGGCCGTCATCACCACCGAGCCCAAGACCGCCCGGAAGGACCGGACGAAGACCGGCCCCACCCGGCCACGTACCAACCGCCTCGCGCCCAGGCGACGCGAGGTTCCCTCCCCAGCAGGGCGCACACGCGGCCCTGCCGGCCAGCGTCCGGAGGGACACGCACCAACGGACCGGACCCGGCTGCCCCGCGCAGCCCACCGGCACCAGGACGTGCATACGATCAGCACACCCACCAAAGGCCACCGGCCACGAGGAGCAGCGCTGGGCGCGGGATTCCACCTCCACGCCCATGCCTCCCCACCCAGGTGGGCAGAACCCGTGCCAGACCCTACGGTCCGCACAGGATCGCTCAGCTGATCAGAGACGCTCAGCCACTCCACGCCCCCGGCCCGGGCCGACTCGATGACGTCGATCACGGTCGTCTCCGCAGCCCGGTGACCTGACACGGCGATCGCGCCTGAAGCAGGGTGGCAGGCCCCGAGCCCGAATGCCGCGCCAGAGCCACACATTCACCCTGGGAACGATTGCCCGAATCCATCGGTGATGCGCGCCGCGCGGGTCGGGGCAGGCGCGGTTCAGCGGTGCAGCCGCAGGCCCCGCGTCACCTTGTCCACCTGGCTGCGCGGGCCGTAGAGGGCGAGGCCGACCAGGTTGAGGTCGGGGGCCTCGACGGTGCGGACCGTGGCACGGTTGTCGTCCTCGTTGTCGGTGCCGAACAGCTCCTCCGTGTAGAGGGCCGTCGGGAGGCCGCGGGTGAGGGCGCGGCTGTGGGCGCGGAAGAGGCCGGGGGCGTCGGCGGCGTAAACGAGGACCGGTTCGCGGAACATCGGGAGGTACGTATGGCCCGAGGCGTCCTCGTACGGCTTGCCGACGATCTCGTCGGTGGCGTGGGAGAGCCCGCTGGAGAGGAAGGCCGTCACGTTCAGCTTCTGCCAGTCGGCGAGGTCGTCCCGGACGATGACGGCGATCTTGGTGTCGAATCGCATGCCGTCACCTTCGCCCGGCCTCCGAGGCCCCGTATTGAACGCTGGTGCGAGACGGCAGAATGGGGTGATGGGCGGAGGCGGTGCGGAGGGCGGCGGCGGTTCGGGGGACTGGGCGCGGTACTGGCGTGACCCGGAGCGGTCCGTCGAGGCCATGCACGCGCACTTCTTCAGCCATCGTTTCCATCCGCACAGCCACGACACCTACTCCTTCGCCGTCACCGAGATCGGCGCGCAGCGCTTCCGCTGCCGGGGCGCGCTGCGCACCAGCGGGGCGGGGATGGTGATGGTGTTCAACCCGGACGATCCGCATGACGGGGAGGCGGCCGCCGAACTCGGCTACAAGTACCGCATCATGCACATCGGCCCGGATGTGATGCGCGACGTCCTGGCCGACGCGGGAGGCGGCGGGGACGGGCCGGTGCCGCTGCCGCTGTTCGACCAGCCCGTGCTGGACGACCCGGTGCTGGGGCGCGCCCTGTTGCGGCTGCACACCGCCCTGGTCGACGGCGCCGGTCCGCTGGTCCGCGACGAGCGGCTGACCGCGGCCGTCGGCGCGATGGTGCGGCGCAGCGCCACCCGCCCGGTGCGGGCCAGGGCGCTGCCGCCCGGGGGTGGCGGGCAGGCGTGGGCGGCGCGGCGGGCGCGGGCGCTGCTGGAGGAGGAGTACGGGACGGAGATCTCGGCGGAGCGGCTGGCGGAGGCGGCGGGGTGCAGCAGGTTCGCGCTGTACCGGGCGTTCCGGGCGGAGTACGGGATGGCGCCGAGCGACTTCCAGCGGCAGCTGCGGCTGCGTCAGGCGCGCGGGCTGCTGGTGGCGGGCAGTACGGCGGCGGAGGCGGCGGCCGTGGCGGGGTTCGCCGACCAAAGTCACTTCCACCGCTGGTTCGTGCGGTGCTTCGGGATCACCCCGGGTGCGTTCCAGCACGCCGCGGGGCCCGATTCGCTCCGTACCCCGCGGCCCTGATGAAATTGGCCGCGAACCGTACGGACTCCGGGCGTACAGGCGCACTTCCGCCAAAGCCTGACAGGTTTCGGCCAACCGTGGGCGACTGTCAGGTGAAGAGGGTGTATAGCGCGTCTGAGTAGTGGGCTCAGTAGGGTCAAACATTCCGAACAGGTAAAGAGGGCGAGTGGGGGAGCGGCAGGGCGTGGCGAACGTGGATCGAAGCGGACTGCGGAGTACCCCGGGGCCGGGAGCGGGGCCGGGCTCCGGTGCCATCGGGGCGCGGACGTCGCGGACGATGATGGTGCTCGGCGCCCTCTGGCTGCTGGCCGGTCTGCTCGCGGCCCGGCAGGCGGCGGCGGTGCTGCGGCTGCCCCCGGACGAGCGGCTGACCGACCTGGAGACCTGGATCGGCGAGCAGGGCGTCCTCCATGTGGGCGGTTCGCTGTACGACGGGGACGCGTTCACCGGAACCCCGTTCTCCGGGCTGGTGCTCAAACCGCTGACCCGGGCCGCCGAACAGAGCCTGGGCGTCGCCTGGACGTTCGGCACCCTGCTGCTCGTCGTCGTCCTCGGGCTGGTCGCCGCGCGCGCCCTGCCGGGGCCGGTCTCCCGCCGCACCTCGCTGGTGGCCGCGCCGCTGGCGATCTGCCTGCTGACGCTGTCCCTGCCGGTCCGCAACACCTTCACGCTCGGTCAGACCAGCATCATCCCGGTGCTGTTGGTCGTGCTCACCGTGCTGCCGCGCACCTCCGGGCGGCAGGCGGGCGTCCTCATCGGCGTGGCCGCCGCCCTCCAGCCCGCGCTGCTGCTGTTCGGCGTCGTCATGTGGCTGCTGGGGCAGCGGCGTTCGGCCGCGCTCGCGGGCGCGACGTTCGCCGCGTGCACCGCGCTGGCCTGGGCCGCCATGCCGCACGACTCCGGCTCGTACTGGGTCCACCACCTCGGCGGCGCCGGGCTCGGCGAGCCCGCCGACAGCCTGGCCAACCAGTCGCTGCACGGGCTGCTGCTGCGCATCGGTCTGGAGGGGCCGGCCGAGCTGGCGCTGCTCGCGGTCCTGGCGGTCGCGGTCGCGGTCGTCGGCCTGCGGCGCGCGGTGCGGTACGCGCGGGACGGACAGCTGCTGCTGGCCGCGGCGATCACCGGCTGTGTGGCGCTGGCGGTCTCGCCCACCTCCTGGCAGTACCAGCAGCTGTGGATCCTGCTCGCGGTCGTCGGCCGGGTGGGCCGCCGGGCCGCGGACCGGCTGGTGTGGCCGGTGCTGGTGGTGCTGGTGATGACGCTGAGCCGCACCGCGCTGCTGCCCGACCTCAAGATCGCCGGACACATCGGCTACAACGCGCCGCTGCTGGCGGCGCTCGCCGCCGCCTGCCTGGTGCCGTTCGTCTCCCGGACCTCCCCCTCAGTGGGACAGCCCCGGAGCCGACGCCGGTCCAGGAGCCGCACCGCGGCCGGTTCGCCTGGGTGCCGCTGCTGCGCTTCGTACGGCGGCCGCTGTCGCGCCCGAACCTGCTGCTGGAGCTGATGTTCATCCGCGTCGGCTACTTCGCGTACTCGTGGATCCGCGCGCACGCGCCCGACGAGCGCGGCATCGCCGAGGGCCACGGCCATCAGGTGCTGTCCATCGAGAGCTTCCTGCACATCGACATCGAGCACTGGTTCAACCTGCTGGTCGCGGACACCCCGTGGCTGCGGGACGGCATGAACTGGTACTACAGCACCTTCCACTTCCTGATCCCGCTGTCCCTGCTGGGCTGGCTCTATCTGCGCCGCCCCGCGACCTACCGCTGGGCCCGCACCCCGCTCGCGTTCGCGACGCTGCTCGCGCTGGTCGGCTTCTGGCTCTACCCGCTGGCCCCGCCGCGGCTGATGGGCCTCGGGTACGTCGACACGGCGCACGGCCCGCAGGACCTGAACAACCCGGACTTCGGCGCGCTCACCAAGCTGTCCAACCAGTACGCGGCCATGCCGTCGCTGCACGTGGGCTGGTCGCTGTGGTGCGGGGTGGTCATCGCGCTGGTGGCGCCGTACCTGTGGATGAAGATCCTCGGCATGCTGTACCCGCTGCTCACGGTCGCGGTGATCGTCGGCACGGCGAACCACTACGTGCTGGACGCGGTCGGCGGCGCGGCCGTCGTCGCGGCCGGATTCGGCCTTCAGTACGTGCTGCTCGGGGTCGGCAGGAAGCCCGCCGAGGAGGCGAACGGCTCGGTCACCGCGATGCTGTCGGCGGGCGCCCGGGGCGTACGGGAGCGCGCCCGGGCGCTGGTGCGGAGGCCGCGCGCCGGGGAGCCGGGAGAGACGTCCCAGGTGGCGGGGGTCCCCCAGGCGGTCCCCCAAGAGAAGGATGCGGCAGAACCGGCCGATGCCTCGCGTTGAAGGGTCCGGTGCACCGGTCTAGCGTGGGGAAAAGCGGTATAAACGCCAGGAAGTCTCGGGGGTCCCGACCAAGGAGGGATCTGAGGATGTCCCTGGTAACGGCGGCCGCCGCCGCGCTGGCCGTATCGATGACCGTCATCTCACCCGCGGCCGCCGCGCCGAGTGCCACGGCCGCCGATCCTTCGCCGAATCCCACGGCGTTCGTCCTGGAGCGGTTCCGGCCCGCCTCGCAGGCCCAAGGCGACCGTGGTGCGGTGACGTACGACAGCGCGCTCGTGCCCACGACCGCCGTGGCGCTCGTCGCGGAGCTGCGGCTCCCGGGGAAGTGGCACGGCGAGATGCGGGACCATGAGATGCGGGAGCAGGGGGAGCACGGGAAGCACGGGATGCCGCCGCGCGGCACGTTCGTCTTCCTGGCCCTGCGCGGGGTCGAACCCGACCACCACTTCGGGATACACGTGCACACCAGGCCGTGCGGCACCCGGCCCGACTCGTCCGGTCCGCACTACCAGAACATGAAGGACCCGGAGCAGCCGTCCACGAACCCCAAGTACGCCAACCCGCGCAATGAGATGTGGCTCGACGTCACCACCAACAGCCGTGGCGACGCCCGCGCCAAGTCCCTGGTGAAGTGGCACTTCAGGGCCGGTGAGGCGCGCTCGGTGGTGATCCATGAGCATGGCACCTCCACCCACCAGGGACGGGCGGGCATGGCCGGGGACCGGGTGGCCTGCATCAACGTGCCGTTCAAGTAGCGACGGTGGCTACGCGTAGCTCACCCGCAGCTCCTTGATGCCGTTCAGCCAGGCCGACCGCAGCCGCCGCGGCGCGCCGGTGAGGCGGATGCCGGGGAGGGTGTCCGCGATCGCGTTGAAGATCAGCCGGATCTCCAGTTCGGCGAGGCTCTTGCCGAGGCAGAAGTGCGGTCCGCCGCCACCGAAGCCGAGGTGGGGGTTGGGGTCGCGGGTGATGTCGAAGACCTCGGGGCGGTCGAAGACCTCGGGGTCGTTGTTGGCGGACGAGTAGAACACGCCGACCCGCTGGCCCGCCCGGATCGACTGGCCGCCGAGCGTGGTGTCCTGGGTGGCGGTGCGCTGGAAGGACATCACGGGGGTGGCCCACCGGACGATCTCGTCGGCGGCGGTCGCGTGGCGTTCGCGCTTGAACAGCTCCCACTGCTCGGGGTGGGTGAGGAAGGCGTGCATGCCGTGGCTGATGGCGTTGCGGGTGGTCTCATTGCCCGCGACGGCCAGCAGCAGGACGAAGAAGCCGAACTCGTCGGAGCCCAGGTTGCCCTGGTCCTCGGCGGCGACCAGGGCGCTGACGATGTCCTTGGCGGGGCACTGCTTGCGGTTCGAGGCCAGGTTCATGGCGTACGAGATCAGCTCCATGGCCGACTCGGCGCCGATCTCCTCGGTGATGGCCAGCTCCGGGTCGTCGTACGCGACCATCTTGTTGGACCAGTCGAAGATCTTGGACCGGTCCTGCTGGGGGATGCCGATCAGCTCGGCGATGGCCTGGAGCGGGAGTTCGCAGGCGATGTCGGTGACGAAGTCACCGGTGCCGTTCTCCTTGGCGCCGGCCACGATGCGGGTCGCGCGGTCGTGGAGGGCGGCCTCCAGGGAGCGGATCGCGCGCGGGGTGAAACCGCGCTGGACGATCTGGCGGACCCGGGTGTGTTCGGGCGGGTCCATGTTGAGCATGATCAGCTTCTGGACCTCGATCTGGTCGCGCTGGATGTGCTCGTTGAAGCGGATGATCGCGGTGTTGCGGTGCGAGGAGAAGATCTCGGGCCGGGTCGAGACCTCCTTGACGTCGGCGTGCCGGGTGACGGCCCAGTAGCCGTCGTCCTCGTACCCGGCGATGCCATGCCGTTGGGGGATCCATGACACGGGGGCCGTCTGCCGCAGCTGGGCGAACTCGGGGAGTGGCACCCGGTGCTCATGGAGATCGGGGTCGGTGAAGTCAAAGCCTTCGGGGAGCGCTGGACAGGACATCGGCCACTCCAGATCTGACGGCCTATCAGAAAGTGTCCAGAAGGTAGTAACGGGTTCTACAAGTAGCAAGGGCCACGGCGGGGCTTCTTGAGGTCGACGCCCCAAGTCGTCCTGTGCACAACCCTTGCGCCGTCAGGCCGGGCCTCAGCAGACTGAGCGAGGAACTAGAACGCGTACTAGTTCTGGCGCGGGCGCTGCCGGGAGCCCCCGCGGACGCGATGGAGAAGAGGACGAGTCATGGCCGCGGAACCCGTCATCGTGGAAGCCGTACGCACCCCCATCGGAAGGCGCGGAGGCGCGCTCGCGAATCTCCACCCCGCCTATCTCCTCGGGGAAACCTACCGCGAACTCCTCGCCCGCACCGGCATCCAGCCCGACTGCGTCGAACAAATTGTCGGCGGCACGGTCACTCACGCGGGGGAGCAGTCCATGAACCCCGCGCGCACCGCCTGGCTGGCCATGGGCCTCCCGTACGAGACGGCGGCGACCACCGTGGACTGCCAGTGCGGATCCTCCCAGCAGGCCAACCACATGGTGGCCACCATGGTCGCCACCGGCGTCATCGACATCGGCATCGGCTGCGGCGTCGAGGCCATGTCGCGGGTGCCGCTCGGCAGCGGCTCCAAGCACGGTCCCGGCAAGCCGTTCCCCGAGGAGTGGAACGTCGACCTGCCCAACCAGTTCGAGGCCGCCGAGCGGATCGCCCGGCGGCGCGGGCTCACCCGGGGGAACGTCGACTCCCTCGGCCTCCTCTCCCAGGAGCGCGCCGCCCGGGCCTGGGCCGAGGAGCGCTTCAAGCGTGAGACCTTCGCGGTGCAGGTGCCCACCACCGAGGACGAACAGGCGGCCGGGGAGGGCATGTGGCGGGCCGTCGACCGGGACGAGGGGCTGCGCGACACCAGCATGGAGGCGCTCGGCGGGCTCAAGCCCATCATGCCGACCGCCGTGCACACGGCGGGCAACTCCTCCCAGATCTCGGACGGCGCGTGCGCGGTGCTGTGGGCGTCCAAGCGGATGGCCCGCGCGCTGAAGCTGCGCCCTCGCGCCCGGATCGTCGCCCAGGCCCTGGTCGGCACCGATCCCCACTACCACCTGGACGGTCCGGTCGACGCGACCCGGGCGGTGCTGGGGAAGGCCGGGATGACGCTCAAGGACATCGACGTGATCGAGATCAACGAGGCGTTCGCGTCGGTCGTGCTGTCCTGGGCCCAGGTCTTCGAACAGGACCTGGAGAAGGTGAACGTCAACGGCGGCGCCATCGCGCTCGGCCACCCCGTGGGGGCGACCGGAGCGCGGCTGATCACCACGGCGCTGCATGAACTGGAGCGGGCGGACAAGGAGTTCGCGCTGATCACGATGTGCGCGGGCGGGGCGCTGGCGACCGGGACCATCATCCAGCGGCTGTGACGTTCCAGCGGCTGTGACGAACCCCCGGCCCGAGGGCCGGGGGCGCTCCTGCGGTCGTGCGTCCGGGCGGGTGATCCGGTCACTTCTGATCGCGGTTGAACGTCGAGGTCGACCAGGAGTAGCCGAGCACCGCGAGCCCCAGGCACCAGGCCGCCGCGAGCCATCCGTTGTGGCCGATCTCGCTGCCGAGCAGCAGACCGCGCAGGGTCTCGATGGCGGGTGTGAACGGCTGGTACTCGGCGATCGGCCGGAGCCAGCCGGGCAGGGCGTCGACGGGGACGAAGGCGCTTGAGATCAGCGGCAGCAGGATCAGCGGCATCGCGTTGTTGCTGGCGGCCTCGGCGTTCGGGCTGACCAGGCCCATGCCGACCGCGATCCAGGTGAGCGCCAGGGCGAAGAGCACCAGCAGCCCGAACGCCGCGAGCCACTCCCAGGCCGAAGCGTCCGTGGACCGGAAGCCGATGGCCACGGCCACGGCGCCCACGAGGACCACGCTCATGACCGACTGCAAGACGCTGCCGACCACGTGCCCGATGAGCACCGAACCGCGGTGGATCGCCATGGTGCGGAAGCGGGCGATGATGCCCTCGGTCATATCGGTGGAGACGGAGACCGCGGTCCCGATCACGGTGCTGCCGATGGTCATCAGCAGCAGGCCCGGGACGATGTACGCGATGTACTCGGAGCGGTCCGGACCGCTGCCACCGATGCCCGCGCTCATCGTGTCGCCGAAGACGTAGACGAAGAGCAACAGCATCATGATCGGGGTGAGCAGCAGGTTCAGGGTGAGGGACGGATAGCGCCGGGCGTGCAGGAGGTTGCGGCGCAGCATGGTGGACGAGTCGCGGATAACTGGAGAGAGGGCACTCATCTGACGGTCTCCTTGGGCTGGTCGGGGACGTCGGCCGGGCCGGTGAGGGCGAAGAACACGTCGTCCAGGTCGGGGGTGTGCACGGTGAGGCCGTCGGCGTGCACATCGGCGGCGTCCAGCCAGTCGAGGATGGAACGCAGTTCGCCCTGGGTGCCGCCGCTGGGGATCTGGAGGGTGAGCGCCTGGTCGTCGCGCACGGTCTCGTGGAGCGCGCCCGCGGCCCGCTCGTACGCCGCGGGGTCATCGAAGCGCAGCTGGACGTGTCCGCCGGGGATGAGCCGCTTCAGCTCCGCCGCGGTGCCCTCGGCGGCGATCTTCCCGTCGTTGAGCACGGCGATACGGTCGGCCAACTCATCGGCCTCCTCCAGGTACTGCGTGGTGAGGAAGACGGTGACGCCGTCGGAGACGAGTGCGCGGATGATCTGCCACATGTTGTGGCGGCTGCGGGGGTCGAGGCCGGTGGTGGGTTCGTCGAGGAAGATGATCCGCGGGTTGCCGACCAGGGTCATGGCGATGTCGAGGCGGCGCTTCATGCCGCCGGAGTAGGTGGAGGCGGGCTTCTTCGCGGCCTCGACCAGGTCGAAGCGCTCCAGCAGTTCGGCGGCGACCCGCCGGCCCTCGCGGCGGGAGAGGTGGTGCAGGTCCGCCATGAGGAGCATGTTCTCCTCGCCGGTGATCAGCCCGTCGACGGCGGAGAACTGCCCGGTGACGCCGATCGCGGCACGGACCGCCTGCGGGTCGGCGGCGATGTCGTGGCCCGCGACCAGGGCCCGGCCGCCGTCGGCGGTGATGAGGGTGGAGAGGATCTTGACGGCGGTGGTCTTCCCGGCGCCGTTCGGGCCGAGCAGGGAGAAGACCGTTCCCTCGGGGACGGCCAGGTCGATGCCGTCGAGGACGACCTTGTCGCCGTAGGACTTGCGCAGCGCGTTCGCCGCGATGGCCAGGTGGGTCATCGGGATTCCTTCGTGGATGCCCCGGCCTTCAAGCCGGGTAGGAAAACGAAGCTCCTGCGGAGCAGGGCAGGGGGGATCGAATCGCCTCCAGGGCGATTCGGCGTCTGCGACAACCGGTCGGCACCTGCCGTCACACGGGAGTTGATAGGGTGTGAGATGTGACACAGCAGGTCAAGCGGGCGTTCAAGTACCGCTTTTACCCCACGGGCGGGCAGGCGGCTGAGCTGTCGCGCACGTTCGGCTGCGTCCGCCTCGTGTACAACAAGGCGCTGGAGGAACGCACACGCGCCTGGTACGGCGAGCAGCGCCGCGTCTCCTATGTGCAGTCGTCCGCCGCGCTGACGGAGTGGAAGAAGACCGAGGGACTCGCCTTCCTGGCGGAGGTGTCCTCCGTCCCGCTCCAGCAGGCGTTGCGCCATCTTCAGGCGGCGTTCGGGAACTTCTTCGCCAAACGTGCCAGGTACCCGCGTTTCAAGTCGCGGAAGGATTCCCGAGCGTCGGCCGAGTACACCCGCAGCGCCTTCACATGGCGCGACGGGCGGCTCACACTGGCGAAGATGGACCAGCCGCTGGATATCCGCTGGTCCCGCCCTCTGCCCGAGGGCGCGGAGCCGACGACGGTGACCGTGTCCCACGACAACGCCGGGCGCTGGTTCGTGTCCCTGCTCTGTGAGGACACCATCGCCTTCGCGCCCGCCACCGACGCGGCAGTCGGCCTGGATGCCGGGATCACCTCCCTGGTGACCCTGTCCACCGGGGAGAAGATCGTCAACCCGAAGCACGAGCGGCGTGACCGCGCTCGTCTCGCGAAGGCGCAGCGAGAGCTCTCCCGCAAGGCGAAAGGCTCCAGCAACCGGGTCAAGGCCCGGGTGAAGGTGGCCAGGGTCCACGCCCGGATCGCCGACCGGCGCCGGGACTTCCTGCACAAGCTGTCGACTCGGCTCGTCCGTGAGAACCAAACGGTCGTGATCGAGGACCTCACCGTCCGCAACCTGCTGAAGAACGGCAAGCTCGCACGCGCCATCTCGGATGCGGCCTGGACGGAACTCCGGTCGCTGCTGGAGTACAAGTGCGCCTGGTACGGGCGCGACTTCGTGACGATCGACCGCTGGTTCCCCAGCAGCAAGCTGTGCGGGGCCTGCGGCACGGTCCGCGAGAACCTGCCGCTGAACGTCCGGGAGTGGACGTGCGTCTGCGGCGCCGTGCATGACCGCGACGTGAACGCGGCGCGCAACATTTTGGCCGCCGGGCTGGCGGCGTCTGCCTGTGGAGATGGTGTAAGACCTCAACGGGAGTCCTCCCGGACGGGGCGGTCGTCGGTGAAGCAGGAACCCCAGCGGGCGACCGCTGGAACCCCCCGCCTTTAGGCGGGGGAGGATGTCAAGTCCGGTGCTCCTCAGAGGCTGCGGGCGACGATGTCGCCGTAGGAGGTACTCGCGTGGATGGTCAGTCCGGCGTTGGCGCCTTTCGGTGTTGTTGAGCGCGTTGCGAATCCGGCCGTAGGTGGTACCGGCGTCCAGGGAGGCGGACACTCCGGGGGCGGCGCCGACCGACACGTCGCCGGACTGGGTGCGCAGCACGACCGCGCCGTGCACGGCCTCGGTGATCTGGATGTCGCCCTTCGCGATGCTGATCTCCGCGGGGCCGGTCAGGCGGCCGATGGTGACGTCACCGGCGGAGGTGGTGAGGCGGACGCTCGCGGCCTCGTCGAGCTTGACGGAGCCGTGCGCGCCCTCGAAGGCGACGTCGCCGAGGCGTCCGACGCCCCGGAGTTCGGCGCTGGCCGCCTTCGCGTCGACCCGGGAACCGGCGGGCAGTTGGACGGTCACCTCGAGGGATCCGGAGGGGCCGAAGTACTGGTTCTTCGCCGAGGCGCCGATCCGCAGGACGCCGTCGCCGTATTCGACGGTGGTCTGCTCCGCCATCTTCACGTCGCGGCTCTTCGAGCTGTCCGCGGGCAGGACCTCGACGGTGGTGTCGGTCCGGTCGGCCGCGATGAACCGGATCTGCCCCGCGGGGATGTCGAGGACGGTCGAGATGGGGGTGGGGGTGTCGAAGGTCTGCATCGTGCTCTCCTCTGCTCGTTGTTTCTGATGGGCGAAACGCTACGTTGCATTTACGAATCCATCAATAGAACTGTTGCGTAGAAGCGCAATAAACGCAGGTCAGAGCTGGGTAATCGATGCAATGACTCTGTAGGCTAATGCAATAACGATCATCTGTTCGTTGCAATGCTTTGGAGGTGAACGCTATGGTGGCGGCATCGGGGAGCACGAGAGGAGATCGCGATGCCGGGAGGCAGGCTCACCCAGCAGGAACGTCAGCAGATCACGCTGGGGCTGGCCGACGGCCTCGCCTACGCGGAGATCGCCAGACGGCTCGACCGCCCCACCTCGACGGTCACGCGTGAGGTGATGCGGAACGGCGGCCCCACCGCCTACCGCGCCGACCTGGCCCACCGCGCCACCGAGCGCCGCGCCCAGCGGCGCAGGCAGCCCGCGCCCCGGGGGCAGCAGACGCCCCCGCAGGCCGACGGGCGCGACACCGAGGCCGTGCGCGAGTACGAGGAGTTGTTCACCACCGTCCTCATGCACTCGGGTCTGCCGAAGATGATGGCCCGGGTGATGGCCTGCCTCTACACCGCCGACTCGGGCAGCCTCACCGCGTCCGAACTCGTCCAGCGCCTCCAGGTCAGCCCGGCGACCATCTCCAAGACGATCGCGTTCCTGGAGGGGCAGACCCTCGTCCGCCGGGAGCGCGACGAACGCCGCCGCGAGCGCTACTTCGTCGACGAGGACCTCTGGTACCAGTCGATGCTGGCCAGCGCCCGGTCCAACGCCGAGCTCGCCGAGACCGCGCGGCAGGGCATCGGCGTCCTCGGCCGCGACAGCCCGGCCGCCGCCCGCCTGGAGAACGTCGCCCGCTTCCTCGACTTCGTCGGCGAGAGCATCACCCGCGCCGCGCAGCAGGCCCGGGAGGTTCTCTACGCGGAGGCCGAAGCGGCCGATCGGTAGCGCTTCAAGTCGGGCTCAACTGGCATACGAGATCAGGCACATAAAAAGCCGTTAAGGAAAGCCAACCTCTCCGATGTCATCGGATTGGCCGCTTGAGGTGATTTATGCGTCCTCGACCGTCATGCGGCTTGAGTCGAAAGGGAAGCGACGACATGTCAGCTCGCCGAATGCTCACCGGTACGTTCCTGGGGCTGGGAGCCCTGCTCATGGTTTCGACCGCGGTCGCCCCGGCGGCCGGTGCCGCACCCGTCCCCGTGACCACCCTCAACTGCGATGGTGACACCTATAAGTGCACGGCCGGGCTGCGGTTCGGCGACGGCAGGTGGGTCGCGGACTGGGGGGTGAACGTGTTCCACCAGAGCGCGGCCCGGACGGCGTCCGCCCGGTCGGTGAAGGCGCCGGTCCCGGTGACGACCCTCAACTGTGACGGTGACACCTATAAGTGCACGGCCGGGCTGCGGTTCGGCGACGGCAGGTGGGTCGCGCAGTGGGACGCGAGG
>NZ_GG657754.1:7491020-7518993 GCF_000158915.1 Streptomyces himastatinicus ATCC 53653
GAACATCGGCTCGATGCCCGCCGTGCCCGCGCCCAGCGGCCGCAGCGCCGCGCCCGCCGCCGCCAGCACCCCGATCATCGCGATGGCCTTCGCGTCCAGACCGGTGTCGGCGATCGTCGCCACGACCACCGCCAGCAGCAGCGGCAGCAGCGCGGCGAACAGCCAGGGCGCGTCGGCGGCGTGGGCGGCGACACCGGAGTGCGCGGGCGCGAGGAGCGGCCAGGTGAACGCGGCGACGCCGATCGCGGAGACGAGGGCGAGGGCGGCGACCGAGCGCGGTCCGAGCCGGACGGCCCGTACGCGGGGTGGGCGGGGTCCGGTCATCGCGCCCCCTCCAGCGCCTCGCGCACCTGCGGCACGGTCAGCCACGGCAGCGGCGCGAGGATCTTCGCGACCTGCGGGGCGAAGGCCGGGGAGGACATCACGACCTCCGCCGTCGGCCCGTCCGCGACCACCTCGCCGTCGGCCAGGATGACGACCCGGTGGGCGAGTTCGGCCGCCAGCTCCACGTCGTGGGTGGCCAGCACGATGGCGTGGCCGTCCGCCGCCAGCTCGCGCAGCACCCCCGTCAGCCGTGCCTTCGCCGCGTAGTCCAGCCCGCGCGTCGGCTCGTCCAGCAGCAGGAGCGGCGGGCGGGCGGTGAGGATGACGGACAGTGTGAGGGCGAGCCGCTGCCCCTCGGACAGATCGCGCGGATGGGTGTCGTCCGCCACCTCGGGCAGCAGATCCGTGACCAGCGCCCGGCAGGTGCCGGGCGCGGCCCCCGCGTCCTCGTCGGCGGCCGCGCATTCGGCCGCCACCGTGTCCGCGTACAGCAGATCGCGCGGATCCTGCGGTACGAGGCCCACGTGGCGCAGGAGTTCGGCGGGGCGGGTGCGGTGCGGAGCGCTGTTGTCCGGGCCGATGCCGATCGTCCCGGCGGCCGGTTCGTGCATCCCGACCAGGGCGGTGAGGAGGGTCGACTTCCCTGCCCCGTTGCGGCCCATCAGCGCCACCGTCTCACCGGGCCGCACCGACAGGCTGACGCCGCGCAACGCCTCGACGCGCCCGTGCCGTACGGACAGCCGCTCGACCTGCCCGGCCGGTGCGCCGTCCTCGTGCGGTGTACGCGGCGCGGGTGGCGTGAGCGGAGCCAGCCGCTCCCGAAGCGCCCCCGCCTTGCGGCGCGCGTCCCGTACGGACAGGGGGACGGGGGCCGTCCACCCCGCGAGGCCGCCCAGCGCCACGACCGGCGGCTGTACGGGCGAGACCGGCATGATCTCGGCCGGTTCGCCGACGACGGGCGGCGCGCCCGGGGCGGGCAGCAGGATCACCTGGTCCGCGTACTGCACCACCCGCTCCAGACGGTGTTCGGCCATCAGCACGGTCGTGCCCAGGTCGTGCACCAGCCGCTGCAACACGGCCAGCACCTCTTCCGCGGCGGCCGGGTCGAGCGCCGAGGTGGGCTCGTCCAGGACCAGCACCCGGGGGTGGGTGGTGAGCACCGACCCGATCGCGACCCGCTGCCGCTGCCCGCCGGAGAGCGTCGCGATGGGCCGGTCGCGCAGCTCGGCGAGGCCGAGGAGGTCGAGGGTCTCCTCGACGCGGCGGCGCATCGTGTCGGGCGGCAGGCCCAGCGACTCCATCCCGTAGGCGAGTTCGTCCTCGACGGTGTCGGTGACGAAGTGGGCGAGGGGATCCTGGCCCACGGTGCCGACGACGTCGGCCAGTTCGCGGGGCTTGTGGGTACGGGTGTCCCGCCCCGCGACCGTGACCCTGCCCCGCAGGGTGCCCCCGCTGAAGTGCGGCACCAGCCCGGAGACGGCACCCAGAAGTGTCGACTTGCCGACTCCGGAGGGGCCGACGAGCAGGGCCAGCTCGCCCTCCGGAACGGTGAGTTCCACCCCGTGGAGGGCGGGCCGGGCGGCGCCGTCGTAGGTGACGGACACCTGCTCGAAGCGGATCACTGCGTGACCTCCTGGTCTTCGTACGGCACGGCCGGGGCGACGAACGCCGGGAGCAGGCCCAGCAGGACGCCCGCCGCCGGCCACAGCGGCAAGTCCGGCGCGGTGAGCGGAACGGCGGGCGGGTTGAGCGACTCCGGTGCGTACGAGGCGGCCCAGATCATCAGCGCCGCGACCGCCACCCCCGACCCCGACACCAGCCAGGCCCGCACGCCCCAGCGGTCCGGCCGGTAGCGGCTGCGGACCGACCGGCGCCCGCCCAGCCACAGCCCGCCCAGCGCGGCGGCGAGCCCGGCGAGCAGCAGCGGCAGTCCGTACGCCGCGCCCTGCGCCGCGAGCAGCCCGTACGTACCGCAGCACACGCCGAGCAGCCCGCCCAGCGTCAGCGCGGCCGTCGTACGGCGCACCGCGGGCGGGACCTGCGCGGTGCGGCCGTAACCGCGCGCGTCCATCGCCGCCGCGAGCGCCACCGATCGTTCCAACGCGCCCTCCAGCACCGGAAGTCCCACCTGGAGCAGCGCCTTCACCCCGCGGTCGGGACGGCCGCGGAGCCTGCGCGCCGCGCGCAGCCGCTGGACGTCCGCCACCAGATGCGGTGCGAAGGTCATCGCCACGACCACCGCCACGCCCGCCTCGTACAGCGCGCCCGGCAGCGACTTGAGCAGCCGCGCCGGGCTGGCCAGCGCGTTCGCCGCGCCGACGCAGACCAGCAGCGTGGCCAGCCTCAGCCCCTCGTACAGCGCGAACACCAGCCCCTCGGCCGTGACCCGCCCCCCGATCCGCACCCCCTGCGCCCAGTCGGGCAGCGGCACTTCGGGCAGCGTGAACAGCACCCGGGTGCTGGGGATCGGCGAGCCGAAGAACAGCGCGAAGAGCAGCCGGATCGCCAGCACGACCAGCCCGAGCCGCAGAAACGCGCCGTACGAACGCGCCCAGGGCGCATCGGTACGGCGCACCGCCACCACATACCCCGCGACCGCGACGATCAGCCCGAGCAGGAGCGGATTGGTGGTACGCGAGGCGGCCGTGCCCAGCCCCAACGCCCACAGCCACCACGCCCCGGCATGCAGCGCGTCCCCACGGCGCGGGCCGGGACTACGGTGCGTGCGCGGCCGGTTGGGGCCGACGATGCCGCGTTCCCGGCCGACGGCGCGGCCGATGGCGCGGGTGGCCCCCGCCTCGCTGCCGGGGTGGTCGCTGCGGCGGGTGCCGCGGGTGGCTGTTGCCGGGGACGCGCCCGCGCCGTCAGGGCCGTCGATACGGTACGGGCGCGATCCGTCAGCGCTCGCCGGGCGGGCCGCACCGCGCAGCGCGCCCGCCGCCCGCGCTCCGACGGCGCGGAGCCCCGCCCGAGCCCGCTGGATACCGAGCGCCATCCGCGCCTGCCCCGCGCCGAGGGCCGCCCGGGCCTGCCGCACGCCGAGCGCCGCCAGGGCCTGCCCCGCGCCGAGTGCTGCGCGGGCCTGCCCCGCGCCGAGTGCTGCGCGGGGCCGCCCAGCACCGAGCGCCGCCCGGGCCCGTCCGCCGGGCGCCGTCCGGGCGCCGAGCGTTGCCCGCGCCTGCCTCGCGCGGGGTGCCGTCCGGGCCCGTCCTGCGCGGAGTGCCGCCCGGGCCTGCCTGGCGCGGAGTGCCGCCCGCGCCCGTCCCGCACCGAGCGCCGTCCGGACCCGTCGCACGCCGAGCGCTGCCCGCGCCAGCCCAGCACCGAGCCCCGCCCGCGCGCGTCCCGCACCGAGCGCCGCCCGGGTCCGTCCGTCGCCAAGCGCCGACCGGGGCGGCGGCCCAACCGCCCCCGCGCCCCCCGCCGTGTTCACGTCCGGCGGCGGCGGGTCTGCCACGCCGCCGCGGCGCCGAGGGCGACCACGACGGCCGCGCCGCCGATCAGTCCGGCCGACGGGCCGCCGTCGCTCCCGCCATCGTCGTCCTTCCCCGCGGTCACCGCCTCGCCGCAGCCCGACTTCGGGTAGCCCGCGATGGCGCACAGCAGCGCGGAGGAGTTGTAGCGCAGCGGCTTCGCGACCGCCGCCAGCGCCTCCCCGGCCGTCGCGTCCCCGCCCACCCGCGCGCACGCGGTACGGGACTTCGGTGGCGTACGGCCGTCCGGCGCGTCCCGCGGGGTGCCGAAGTCGAGGACGACCGCGATCCGCTTCGTGCCGCCCTTGGCGGGCGTAGCGTCCGCGTCGCAGATCGCGTCGAAGCGGGCCGCGCCCCGCGGCTCGGCGGCGTCCCGGGAGTCCTCGCTGACGGCGAAGCGGAAGCCGATCATGTCGCCGTCGTCGGGCCGGGCCGCGGAGGGGCCCTGCGCCGCGTACGTCCAGCCGCCGCCGTCGCCGCCCTGCTGCCAGAACGACCAGTAGCGGTACCCGTCGGCCTGCGCGGACGCGGCACCGGCGAGCACGGCCACGAGCGGCAGCACGAGGGCGAGCGACAGCCGGATCACCGCACGGCCGCCGACCATCAAAGCTGCTGCCTCTTACGGCCGCTGAGCAGGAAACCGATGCCCATGCCCGCGACCGCGCAGCTGCCGACGATCCACCAGACGCTGCTCGTCCCGCCGTTGTCGTCGTCCTTCGCGCTCTTCTTCTCCGACGCCTGGTCCTCGACCGGCTTCGGGCCGGTGGCGTTGAGCTGCTGTACGAGGTCGACGTCGCCGAAGTGCCGCGGGTCCCCACCGGCCGCGTGCGCCGCGAGCACCAGCTTGGCGAGCGCGCCCGGGTCGCCCTTCGCCCAGGCCGCCGCGCCGCTGTCCTTGCCCTGGAGCCACTGCAACGGCCTGGCCGCGGCCGCACTGTGCTCACCCGCGGCCAGCGCCATGATGGCGTCGGCGGTGGCGCCGAAGTCGGGCTGGGCCTTGTCGGCGCCGGGCGTCGTGGACTTCAGATGCATGCCGTTGTCGGACATCGTGGTGGAGAGGTAGGCGAGCGCGGCCTCGGAGGCGTCCTCCGGCGCGCGGTCCGCGTCGCCGCCACCCTCGCACGCCAGCAGCTCGGGCTTCTTGTCGTCGTCCTTCCCCACCGGGTCGAAGGCGAAGCCCGAGCCCCGGGTGGCCAGCGCCGCGCTCACGGTGGCCAGATCGTTGGCGGCGGGCTTGCCCTTGCCCGACGTGTACGCGAACGCCCCCCGCTGCCCCGCCTTCGCCGAACAGTCCAGCTGGAGCCCGAGCAGCGCGTCGTACGGGGTCTTGCCGCTCGCCGCGGACGCGACCTCCATCGGATCCATTCCGGCCGCGGCGAAGGCGCCGACCGCGACCGACGTGGAGTTGGCGTCGCTGGTGCCGCCGGGGTTCATGCCCCAGCCGCCGTCCTCGTTCTGGCTCCGCTTGAGCCAGCCGATGCCCTTCTCCACCGCCGACGAGCGGCCGCCCACCGCGGCCAGTGCCTGTATGGCGGCCCCGGTCGCGTCCGTGAACTCGCCCTTCTTCGGGTCGCACGCCTTCCCGGTGGCCGCCCGGTACGCGGCGAAGCCGCCGTCCGCGCACTGCTGCCCGGCGAGCCAGTCGACGGCCGACGCGGCCGGTTTCACCCCCACCGAGTCCTGCGCGAGCAGCGCGAGCGACTGCCGCCAGACCCCGTCGAACTTGGGGTCCTTCGTGCCGTACAGCCCCTCCGGACGCTTGCCGTCATCGGCGGAAGCGGCGGAAGCGGCCGACGCGGCGGTCGCGGCGGTCGCGGCGGGAGCGGCCGTCGCGCACAGGGCGGCGGAGATGGCCAGAGCCGCGACGCTGCGGCGTACGTTCATGGCTGGGGTGCCTCTCGATCAGGGGCGTGACGCAGCCACGCACGGCCGCCCACCCGCGCGCGGACCACTCCGCCGCGCCGATGGCACCGGGCTCAGCTCCGCATCCCACGACGGTGCCGCCGCCGGACACCCGGACGGCGGGAGCCTCCTGCGTCGCGCCCGCCCAGGTGCTCCGGCTCACACGGCCCGGCGGGGCGCGTGCTCACGGTTGCGGGTCAGCGCCGGACTTTCACCGACTTCCCCTGATCGAACGCGGATGAAGTTCTCCCGCCCACTTTAACCGGACGCATCAACCCCCCGCGTCGCTGCCGCCGCCCCCGCCCGCCTCGACGAACCGCGCGAGCTTCGCGAGCGCCATCCGCATACCCGTCTCGTTGTCGGCGGCGGGCACGGCATCGGGGATCCCCTCGTGCACGACGAGGACATCGGTGCCACCGCCCGCATCGGTGAGCGTGGTCGTCATCGTCATCGTGCCGCGCAGCGCGGGGTCCTCGGCCTCGAACTCGATCGCCTCCACCACCTGCTCGTCCGGTACGAGCTTCACGAAGCGGCCGTGGTACGTATCGGTGTGCGGGGCCGACTTGCCGGTGCCGGTCGGCACGTCGTAGGTGAGCGAAACGCGGAACCCGCCGCCCTCGCGGGCCTCGAACTCGTGCACACGCCCGCTCATACCGTCCGGCACCCGCCACGTCGCGATCGCGCGCCCGTCCACCAGCGCCTGGTAGACGGCCGCCCGCGAAGCCCGCACATGCCCGGTGACTCTCGTGGTGTACATGGGGCGAACGTAGCGCCTTGCTACCCGTGATCGGCCGGATGCCGTCTGTTCGCGGGTGCGTGAACGCCAATACGCTGTGCGACCTTCGCGTGCTGGGGGGCTCATGAACGGTCTCCGTACGGTCCTTGTCTGCCTTGTGATCGCGTGTGCCACGTTGGTGTCGCCGTCGGTGTCGCCCGCCGCGGCCGTGACGCCGAGTTGGTCGGCGCTGCCGGTGCCGGCGGCGGCCCCGCCGGTGACCGTGTCCGATCTCGCCGCCCGCGGGCCGAACGAGGCGTGGGCGACCGGGTTCGAGCAGGACGCCGATGGACTGCGGCCGATGCTGTACCGGTGGGACGGCACGGCGTGGAGCCGGGACACCACCTTCCCCGGCGCCGGTGAGCCGGGCCGGCTCGGCACGGTGCGGTTCGTCGGCACGGAGGTGTGGATCTTCCACAACCGCGCGGGCGAGGGGGAGATCCTGCGCCGGTCGGCGCGAGGGTGGAGTGCCGTCCCGCTGCCGCAGACGCTGTGGACCTACCAGGACTTCACCGCGGTACCGGGTGCCGCGTGGGTGGTCGGTGAGGACGGCACCGGGCTGAAGGTGTTGCGCTACGACGGTTCCGGCTGGACCACGCAACCCACCCCGGACGGTGTGCTGTTCCTGATGGGGATCACCGCGCGTACCGCCACCGACGTCTGGGCCTGGGCGGACACCAGCACCGGGACCACCCTCCTGCGCGGGGACGGCACGGCGTGGCGGGACGCGAAGGTGCCGCTGCCGCCGAACAGCAACGTGCACACGATCCTGCCCGAACCGTCCGGCCGGGTCACGATCGGCGGCAGCCAGTTAACCGACGGCGTGGCCCGCACCTACCTGATGACCTGGAACGGGCACGCCTGGCGCACCACCTACCCACCGCTGGGCGACACCTCCACCGAGGCCATGGTGCGCGGCCCGGACGGCGCGCTGTGGCTGCCGGTGCGCAGCGACCGCGCGTTCCAGTCGAAGTACGCACGGGTCAACGGTCCCCGCACCACCTTCTCCTACGGCCCGGAGCGCACAGGCGCGATCGACGTCAAACCGCGTGCAGTGACGAAGGCCGGGTCCTCGCTGCTGTCCTTCGGGACCGTCGAGATCTACGGCTCGAAACCGAATCTGATGAGTGAGCGGCTAGGGGGCTGACCATGGCACGCCGACTCTTCGTCGCGGCGCTCGCCGTCGCCCTGACCATCGTGACCCTCATGAGCTCGGCCGCGGCGGACACCCCGTCCTGGCAACACGTTCCGGTCCCGGCACAAGTACGCCCCCAGGCCGGGCTGAACGAGGCCGTGGCGTTCGGGCCGGACCGGGCGTGGGCGGTGGGCGCCGACGCCGTCGGCCGCCAGGCGCCGGGCTTCCCGCTGGTGCTGCGCTGGGACGGAACCGCGTGGCAGCGCCAGAGCCTGGCCGGGATCGGCTGGCAGGGAGAGCTGCTGTCCATCGCCGCGACCTCACCGACCGAGGTCTGGGCGGTCGGCCGCGACTCGGCGGGCGGCGCCCGCCTGCTCCGCTTCGACGGCAGCGCCTGGTCCGAGAGCGGGCCGCCGAGCGGTGTCGTGCTGACCAAAGTCGTCGCCGGGGGCGGTGAGACCTGGCTGATCGGTTCGCGGGACGGCGCGCAGGTGTTGCTGCGCCGGGACGGGGGCGGCTGGCGGGACGTGCCGGTGCCGCCGGGACTCGTGTACGGCCTGCACATCCTGGCGGCCGACGACGTCTGGGCCGCGGGCGCCACCGACGCGGGTGCGGCCGTGGCGCACTGGAACGGGCAGGCGTGGCAGCAGACGATCGTGAACGGGTTCCCGCGGTCGGCCGTGGGCAGTGTGGTGGCGGTCTCGCCGACGGAGGTGTGGGCGGGTGGCACGGCCGGGTTCATCGGCGGCCCGGCGGGCAAGCCGATCCCGCCCCTGCTGGTCCGCTGGGACGGGCAGGCGTGGAACCGGGTGACCATGCCCACCGACTTCGGCGGGATCACCTCACTGGTGCCCGACGCGTCCGGCTCGCTGGCCTGGGTCGCGGTGGCCCGCTCGCAGAAATGGGGCCCGCCGGGCAGCTCTCCGCCGCTGGTCCCCGGGCCGGACTTCCTTGCCTGGAACGGCCAGTCGTTCACCGAGTACGGCGAACCGGCGGTGGCCGGGGAGGGCGACTCCCGGACGCTGGGGCTGGCGCCGGTGCCGGGCACGGAGACGGTGTGGTCGGTCGGCCGCGCCGACGGTCCCGAGGGCACCTTCGCCCCGCGCGTCCTGCGGTTCGGCTGAGTTGACGAACGGGGCTCGCTCACCACACCGAGTCATTTATAGCGGGCTGGTGGCGAACTCGCGGGGAGGGCGTCGCGTGGGGTCAAGTGGCGTTGATGCATCAATCTGGCTTGATGTATCTTCGGCGTATGGGATTCCGCCCCTGGGACGTGACCGTCGCTCCACCCGAGTTCATCCGGCTGTCTGCGCATCCGCTGCGCTGGAGGCTGCTGGCGGCACTCGCCGACGGCGACTATCGAGTCCGTGAACTGGTGGAACGTGTCAGGGAGCCGCAGAACCTGGTTTCGTATCACCTGCGGCTGCTGCGCGACGGTGGTCTGGTCACCGCCAGGCGCAGCAGCTTCGATGGTCGGGACAGCTACTATCGCCTGGACCTGGAACGTTGCGCTGAGGCGCTGGCGGCCAGCGGTGCCGCCCTGCACCCGGCGTTGCGCCAGGCCTCCGCACCGCCGCCTCGTCCGGTCGTCGGGGCGGGAGCCCGCCGTACTGCGGTGCTCTTCGTGTGCACCGGCAACAGCGCCCGCTCGCCGATCGCTGAAGCCCTGCTGCGCCACCACACCGCCGGCCGCGTAACCGCGGCCAGTGCCGGCACCAGCCCCAAGCCGCACCTGCACCCGCATGCCGTCCGGGTGCTGCGCGAGTCGTTCGGCATCGACCTGTCCGGTCGGCGTACCCAGCACGTGGACGACCTGGCCGGTCGCCGCTTCGACCACGTGATCACCTTGTGCGACAGGGCTCGTGAGGTCTGCCCGGAGTTCGGCCCGCGGCGGGTTCACTGGAGCATGGCCGACCCTGGTGCGGCCGGTGACACCGGCCAGGCCGGCTATGCGGCCTTTCAGCACGCGGCGGCAGACATAGACACCCGTATCAAGCACCTGATGCCGGTCCTGAACACCCCCGAGACCGTTGCGAGGTCCGAGTCATGACCACTCACGACGAATACGTCAGCGTCCGCTACCTCGTCGATGACGTGCAGGCCGCCACCGACTTCTACACCACCCACCTCGGTTTCACGCTGCACTCCAGCGCCGCCCCTGCCTTCGCCGACGTGATCCGTGGCCGGCTGCGGCTGCTGCTGTCGGGCCCGGCGAGCTCGGGCGCCCGGGCCACCCCGAAGGAGGCTTCCGTCGCGGGCGGCAACCGCATCCATCTCACCTTCGACGACCTCGATGCCGAGATCGCTCGGCTGCGCGGCGCCGGTGTCTCCTTCCTCAGTGAGGTCGTATCCGGTCCCGGAGGACGCCAGATCCTGCTGGCCGACCCGGCAGGCAACCTCATCGAGCTGTTCCAGCCCGCTAGCCCAGCTCACAGCGCCGGGCAGCCCTGACCAGGCGCGACGCTGACCGCTCCCTCAACTCCAGCACCGCGGCGCGCTGCGGGCCTGCCGCCCTCGTGGTGCGCGGTGGTGCGTGGCGGCTCATCCGTGTCGTCCGATACAGGTGTCGTAGAGGCGTGCTGGGCGCCTCGGCAAGGAGCCAGTGCATGACCAGTGAGGCGACGGCGGATGCCGCGGACGGCGAGCGGGAGCCGGGGACGCCGTGGGTGGGACTGGGCGTGATCGCCCGCGAGTGGGGCCGGATCGGCTGTATCGGCTTCGGCGGGCCGCCGACCCACATTGCACTGCTACGGCAGTTGTGCGTCCAGCGCCGGGGATGGATATCGGCCTCGGAGTTCGAGGACGGGATCGCGGCGACGAATCTCCTGCCAGGACCGGCCTCCACTCAGCTGGCGATCTTCACCGCGTGGCGGCTGCGCGGTATGCCCGGCGCGCTGGTCGGCGGGGTGTGTTTCATCGTGCCGGGGCTGGCTCTGATCCTGGCGCTGGCCGCACTGTTCCTGGCCGGGGATCCGCCACTGTGGGTGCTTGGGGCCGCCGCCGGAGCCGGGTCCGCGGTGGCGGCGGTCGCGGTGCAGGCGGCTCGAGCCCTGATGCCGGCCAGCTGGAAGCGGGCGGGCGATCGACGCGCGGCGCGGGCGAGGTGGGTCGGCTACACGCTGGCAGGTGGTGCGGCGGCCGCGCTGGCGGGCCCGTGGATGGTGCTGGTGTTGGTGGCCGCCGGCCTGGTGGAGATGGGCGTGCGCACCCGCCCCGCGGTGCCGGGCCCGAGGGGCGGGGCAGCGTGGCCGGTGCCGCTCGCCCTCGCGGCCCCGGCGGCAGGTGGGCTGGGGGCGCTGGCGTGGGTGGCGTTCAAGGTCGGGGCGCTGTCGTACGGCGGCGGCTTCGTGATCATCCCGCTGATGCAGGCGGATGCGGTGGACCGGTACCACTGGATGAGCGACGGGCAGTTCCTCAACGCGGTCGCCCTCGGCCAGATCACCCCTGGACCGGTGGTGCAGACGGTGGCCGTGGTCGGTTACGCGGCCGCCGGGCTCGCCGGCGGGCTGCTGGCCGCCGCGATGGCCTTCGCGCCGTCGTTCCTGCTGGTGATCCTCGGCGGCTCCCGCTTCGATCAGCTACGCAGCAGTGCGGCGGTGCAGGGCTTCTTCTCCGGTGCCGGGCCAGCGGTGATCGGTGCGATCGCCGGATCTGCGATCCCTCTGGCCCTCGTGCTGCACGGCTGGCAGTTCGGCGTGCTGGCCGCAGCAGCCGTCTGGCTGCTGGGGCTGCAGCGGGGGGTGGTGAGCGCCCTGCTGGGAGCAGGCGCGCTCGGGATCGCAGCCGCGCTGGCCGGCTGGCCGGCCACCTGATCCGTCCTTGCCACCGCGAAGTCGGCAACCGCTGCCCGGCTGTCAGCGGCTGGGCGGGGAGACCAGACCGGATTCGTAGGCGAAGACCACGAGTTGGGCCCGGTCGCGGGCGTGGAGTTTGGTCATGGCCCGGTTGATGTGGGTCTTCGCGGTCATCGGGCTGATCACCATGTGGTCGGCGATCTGGCTGTTGGACAGGCCCCGTGCGGCCAGGGCGACCGCTTCGCGTTCGCGGCTGGTCAGCTCCTCCAGCGCGGCGCCGGTGGTGGGGAGCGGCTGGGTGACGTACCGGTGGATCAGCTTGCGAGTGATGGACGGGGCGAGCAGAGCGTCGCCGCGGGCGGCTACCCGTACGGCGTGCAGGAGGTCCTCCGGCACGATGTCCTTGACCAGGAACCCGGCGGCGCCGGCGCGCAGCGCGTCGAAGACGTATTCGTCCATGCCGTAGTTGGTCAGCATGACGACGCGCACGCCGGCCAGGGCCGGGTCCGCTGCGAGGCGCCGGGTCGCCTCGATGCCGTCCATGAGCGGCATCTGGATGTCGATGAGTGCGACGTCGGGCAGATGCTCCTTGATGAGCACCAACCCCTCTTCGCCATCGGCGGCTTCGGCCACCACCTCGATGTCGCATTCGAGGTCGAGCAGCGCGCGGAAGCCGCTGCGGATGAGTGGCTGGTCGTCGACCAGCAGGACACGGATCATGATGCTCGTTCCACAGGGAGGTGGGCCTGGACGGTGAAACCGTGCTCGGTGCGCGGCTGCGCGCGCAGCCGGCCCCCAAGGGCGGTGACCCGTTCGCGCATGCCGAGTAGCCCGAGGCCGGGGGCCGGGGCGTCATCGGGGGTGGCCTTGCCGTCGTCGTCCACCTGGATGGACAGCGCGTCGGGCCGGTATTCGATCCGGACCGCCGCGGTGGTGGCACAGGCGTGCCGGGCAGTGTTGGTCAGCGCCTCCTGGACGATGCGGTAGGCGGTCCGGCCCACCGCGGCCGGTACGGTGTGCGGTTGCCCTTCGACCGTCAGCGTCGCGTCCAGGCCCATCGAACGGGCGCGCTCCACCAGTTCCGGTACGTGTTCGAGGCTCCGCGGCGGCCTCGTGTCGTCGTCGCGTAGGGCCTCCAGAGTCGCGCGCAGTTCCCGAGTTGCCTCCCGTCCGGCCTTCTGGATCGCCAGCAGCGTCTCGGGCACCTGCTCGCCGCGCCGGCGGGCGACGTGGACAGCGACCTCGGACTGCACCTTGATGATCGAAATCTGGTGGGTGAGGGAATCGTGCAGCTCCCGCGCGATGTGCAGCCGCTCCTCGTCGGCGCGGCGCCGAGCGGTCTCCTCCCGGGTTCGCTCGGCTTCGTCCGCCCGCCGCTCGGCCTGCCGCAGCGCCTCCCCGGCGGCAAAGGCGGCGATCAGCCAGGCGATTTCCAGTACATTCCGGGCCTGCGCGAACGCCTCGCGCGCCGGCCCGTCACGGAAGACCAGCGCCGTGAGAGGGAGGACAACGAGCAGAGACACGGATGCCGCCACCGTCAGGGCACGGTGCCCGGCCCGCACGGCGCCGTACACCGCAACCAGATACGAGACAGCGAGCACCTCAAAACCCGCCGCCTCATACCCCACCGCGCACAGGCCGGTGACAGCCAGCAGGGCAATCGGAGCCCTACGACGCGCGACCAGCGCCAGACCGCCCGCCGCCAGCAGCACGGCGCCGACCAGCTCACGCTCCCCAGCGGGGTGCTGCCCGGACAACCCCGTTCCCAGCAGCAGTGCCGCCACGCTGATGGCGATCACCCAGTCCATGGCACCGGCCGGGACACGAAAACGCCCTGTGTCCATGCGCGCACCCTAGCCGGACCCCGCTGCGGGCGAGTCCCGCCCACGGACGAGCGACCGGCTACCGCACCCGCGGTACTCGTCCGCCGCCTGCCGCATGCGCAGCAGCCAACTGCCATGCCGACGGCACTCCGAAAAGACCGCACCCGCCGGACGACCAACAGTGCGGTCGGCAGGCACGCTCAAGGCCCAGCGACACCGCGGAATTCCCCGCGCACGAAGGAGGAGAGTGGCATGAGCGCAACAGGTATCCTGACGGTGGCCGCCGAGGGCGGAGCCATCGGCGACGGGCGGACGGGGGCCAACCTGGCCTTGGGCGTAGGCCTGATCGGCGTGGCCATCGGCTGGCTGGCCCTGACCCGCGCCACCGGCCGCATCAGCACCGGCAACGCGCGTACCGGCGCCATGGCAGCCATGGCGGTGGGCCTGGTCTGCACGGCCCTCGCGGCGCTGCATCTGGCCACCTCCAGCGGTGGTCCCGGCACCGGCAACGGGATGGTGGGGGCCATCGCGGCCATCCCATTGGGGCTGATCGCCATGATCCTCGGCAGGCGCGCTCTCACCCACTCCCGACGCACTGAGCGGACCGCAGACCGCTACGAACACGAGCGGGAGTTCGGGCCCACCTCATAGGCACCACCGGGTGTGGGCCTTCTCCGCTTGGAACGGCGGCCGGTCCAGGAATGCGGCCTGCGGAGCCCGCGGCCGACCCTGCGCCGGGATCTGCGCTGAGCCGGTCGAATCCCGGACGCGGACGTTCACCGGCTCCTCCCGAACAGGTCGTTGAGGGATTCCGTCCGGTACCCGGCGGCCGGGACCGCCGGTACTTGGGCCTGACAGATCTGTCGCTCATGGTGTGGGCGGACTGCCTCAACGATCTCTTCTCGGCGTCGGGCGAGGACGGCAGCTGCTGGAACGCCCTCGTGCCCTTGCGGATCACTCCCAGCAGTTGCTCACCGGGCAGGGCCGTCGCCGAGCGCCCGCCTCGTTCGGATGCGTTCGTGGAGGTGGTCACGGCTTGTGCTCGACGCGTAGTTCGGCCCAGACGCGTTTCCCCCAGGGTCGCGGCGGGGCGTACGCGAGGGCATCGTGGGTCCTTCCTGGCGGAGCGGCGCGTGGGGCACGCGGTGGGCCGCGCGTCCGTGCCTCACCAGGTAACCGATGGGGGCAACGGATCGGGCATGCCGCTTCCGGCACAGGCTCCGCCGTGTCACGGATGTCGAGCAGGTGCGTCAGCTCCTGCTCGGAACGGCTGAGCGGCTACGCGGCACGGCCCGGCTGGGAAGTCGTCCTCGGCGACGTGAAGGGCGAGACGGCCGGCCATGCCTTCGGCGTCCCCCTCGCCCCCACCACCCGGTGGTGGGCCTCCATGGCCAACCCGCTTCCCGAGGACTTCACCACTCCCGACGCATCCATGACGAGCTGATCTCGGGCCGGGCCGAGGAGCGCGTCGTCCTTCTGGTCAATCCCCAGCACGGCGACGGCAAGCTCAAGGCAGTGTACGCAGCCGTTCCCCGACTCCCCGGTGTACGACGTCATGGTGCGGCCGCTGTGATCAGCCGTTGAGGTCCACGCGCACGGTCAGCAGATCGGTGCCGAGGGCGCGGACCGCGGCGCTGTTGTAGCGGGGGAGGCCCTTGAGGCGGGCGCGGGCGTCGTCCTCGGGGAGGGGGTGGGCGGTGCCGGTGTGCCAGGTGCCGTTGATGCGGACCCGGACCCTGGGGTCGGCCCGGATGTTCCGTACGTACTGCGACCGGTCGCCGAACTCCGAGACGAACCAGAACGCGTTGCCGACGCGGCGTCCGCCGACGGGGGTGCGCCGGGGCAGTCCGGAGGTCCGGCCGGTGGTTTCCAGGAGGGTCTGGAACGGGAGCCGGGACAGGATCGGGTTGCCGACGCGTCGTTGGAAGGTCGTGACGACGCGGTGCTTGAGTGCGTGGTGGCGGGACATGCCGTATGCGCTCCCTTTCGGTGGTGGGGCCAATGGTGCACGGCAGTGGTCGACAGGCCCAAGGGCACGCGCCGGTCGGGGGTACGTCGGGGAAAACGAGGTGCCAGGGGCTTGGGGGTTTGGTTGGGTGGCGGCATGGACGAATGGGGACTTCTGGAACGTTCCGGCGGGCCGGTGACGCGGGGGCGGCTGGTGGCGGATCTGCGGGCGCTGGGGGTGGGGGAGGGGGATGTCGTCATGTTCCACACCGAGTTGTCCGCCCTCGGGTATGTGGCGGGCGGCCCGCAGACCGTGATCGGGGCGCTGCTGGACGTCGTGGGGGAGCGCGGCACGCTCATGGCCTACTGCGGGTGGAACGACGCCCTGCCGTACGACTTCGCCACCTGGCCCGCGGAGTGGCAGGAGGCCGTGCGCGCCGAGCACCCCGCGTACGATCCGGCGCTGAGCGAGGCGGACCACGCCAACGGCCGGTTGCCGGAGGCGTTGCGGCACTGGCCGGGGGCGGTGCGCAGCGGCCATCCGGACGTGAGCTTCGCCGCGGTCGGGGCGAGGGCCGAGGAGCTGGTGGCCGACCACCCGTGGGACCACCCGCACGGGCCCGGCAGCCCGCTGGCCCGGCTGGTCGAGGCGGGCGGGCGGGTGCTGTTGCTGGGGGCGCCGCTGGACACGCTGACGATCCTGCACCACGCCGAGGCGGTGGCGGACGCGCCCGGCAAGCGGTTCGTCACGTACGAGCAGCCGGTGCTGGTGGACGGGCGCCGGGTGTGGCGGCGCTTCCGTGACATCGACACGGAGGACGAGGCGTACGACTACGGCTCCGTCGTCCCCGAGGGCAGCTGGCCGTTCACGGTGATCGCACGGGACGCGCTGGCCGCGGGCATCGGCACCCGGGGGCGGGTCGGGGCCGCCGAGTGCCATCTGTTCGGGGCGGCGGAGCTGGTGCGCTTCGGGGTGGGGTGGATCGAGCGGGAGCTGGGGCCGTGAGCCGGGGTCAGCGGGCCCGGTAGGCGACGGGTTCTGTGCCGGGGACGGGTTCGGCCCGGCCCAGGTTCACCAGGCGGCGGAGGTGGGCTTCGGCCTCCGATACGGCGATGTTGCGGGAGCCGTAGGGGATGTCGGGCCAGGGGCGGTTCCACTCCATGCGCTCGGCGAGCTGCCAGGGGGTGAGCGGGGTGGTGAGCAGGGCGCGGAGGTTCGCGAGGCGGGTCTCGTGGTGGTCGAGGAGGGCGCGGACGCGGGCGGGGGCGTCGGTGAAGGCGTACTGGTGGGCCGGGAGGACTTCGGCCGGGTCGAGGGCGGCGACGTGCGTCAGGGAGTCGAGGTAGTCGCCGAGCGGGTCGGTGCGGGTGGCGTCGGACGGGTCCTCGTACAGGCCGATGTGCGGGCTGATCTCGGGGAGGAGATGGTCGCCGGAGAAGAGGCGGCCGTGGCCGCGGAGCGCCGCGGGGTGGGTCTCTTCCAGGTGGAGGCAGACATGGCCGGGGGTGTGGCCGGGCGTCCAGACGGCGCGGAGCCGGCGGCCGGGGAGGTCGAGGAGTTCGCCGGGGGCGATCTCGCGGTCGGGGAGGGCGGCGCGTTGCCCCGGGAGGCTCGAGCGACCCTCGGCGCGGGCGGCGCGCAGCGGGGCGAGGTGGTCCTCCGGGGCACCGGCCGCGGCCAGCTTTTCGGCGAGGTAGTCGAGCCATTGGGTGGGTTCGGCCTCGCGGGTGCGGCGTACGACGTGGGCGTCGGCGCCGTGCATCGCGATCCACGCGCCCGATGCCTCCCGCACCTGGCCGGAGAGCCCGTGGTGGTCGGGGTGGTGGTGAGTGACGAGGACACCGTGGATCTCGGCGACGCCGGTGCCGCAGGCGGTGAGCCCGGCGGTGAGGGTGTCCCAGGCGGTCGGATCGTCCCAGCCGGTGTCGACGAGGACCGGTCCGCGGTCGGTGTCGAGGAGGTGGACGAGGGTGTGGCCGAGCGGGTTGTCCGGGATGGGGACGGGGATGCTCCACACCCCGCCGCCATGGTCGGTGACGTCCGTCGCCTCTGGCACGGGGTTCCCCCTTTTCGCGAGTGCGGCCGGGCCGCGGCAGCGCATGCATTGCCCACTATAACTAGAACTGGTATCAGTTCTGATGCATCGTCAGGTATCCGGCGGGAGGCATCAGCGATGGGCGACCTCATCGAGTACGGGCAGCTCTTCATCGGCGGGGCGCTGGTCGATCCGGCCGGGGCGGAGACCATCGAGGTCGTCTCGCCGCATACGGAACAGGTCATCGGGCGGGTGCCGCACGCCTCACGGGCCGATGTGGACCGGGCGGTGGCGGCGGCGCGGCGGGCGTTCGACGAGGGGGAGTGGCCGCGTACCCCGCTGGAGGAACGGATCGCCGTCGTCACGCGGATCAAGGACGCGATCGCCGTACGGCACGAGGAGATCGCGAAGGTCATCAGCGCGCAGAACGGCTCGCCGTACTCCTGGAGCGTCCTCGCCCAGGCGCTCGGCGCGATGATGGTGTGGGACGCGGCGATCACGGTGGCGCGCGACTTCACGTTCGAGGAGCGCCGGGCCGGGGTGCTCGGCCCGCTGCTGGTGCGGCGGGAGCCGGTCGGGGTGGTGGCGGCCGTCGTGCCGTGGAACGTGCCGCAGTTCGTGGCGGGCGCCAAGCTGGCACCGGCGCTGCTGGCGGGGTGTTCGGTGATCCTCAAGCCGTCGCCTGAGACACCGCTGGACGCGTATCTGCTGGCGGAGATCGCGACCGAGGCGGGGCTGCCGGAGGGCGTGCTGTCGATCCTTCCGGCGGACCGGGAGGTCAGCGAGTACCTGGTCGGGCACCCGGGGGTCGACAAGGTGTCGTTCACCGGCTCGGTACCGGCGGGCAAGCGCGTGATGGAGGTGGCCTCCCGCCAACTGACCCGGGTGACCCTGGAGCTGGGCGGCAAGTCGGCCGCGGTGATCCTGCCGGACGCGGATCTGGAGGCGGCGGTCGCGGGCATCGTGCCCAACGCGTGGATGAACAACGGCCAGGCGTGCGTCGCCCAGACCCGCATCCTCGCCCCGCGCAGCCACTACGACGAACTGGCCGAACGCTTCGCCGCCGCCGCCTCGGCCCTGGTGGTCGGCGATCCGCTGGACCCGGCGACCCAGGTCGGCCCGCTGGTGGCGCAGCGGCAACAGCGGCGCTCGCTGGACTACATCGCGCTCGGACAGCGCGAGGGCGCCAAGGTACTGACGGGCGGCGGCCGCCCCGACGCCCAGGACACGGGCTGGTACGTCGAGCCGACGCTGTTCGGGGACGTGGCCAATACGATGCGCATCGCCCGGGAGGAGATCTTCGGCCCGGTCATCTGCCTGCTGCCGTACGGGGACGAGGAGGAGGCGGCCCGGATCGCCGACGACTCCGACTACGGGCTGTCCGGCAGCGTCTGGACGGCGGACGTCGCGCACGGCATCGACTTCGCGCGGCGCATCCGCACCGGTACGTACTCCGTGAACACCTTCAGCCTGGACATGCTCGGTCCGTTCGGCGGCTACAAGAACTCCGGCCTGGGGCGGGAGTTCGGCCCGGAGGGGCTGTCGGCCTACCTGGAGCACAAGATGATCCACCTGCCGCAGGGGTGGGACGGGGAGCAGGGCTGATGGGCGACCGCTGGCGGATCGAGGTCGACCGGGGCGTCTGCATCGGCTCGGCGTTCTGCGTGAGCAGCGCCCCCGGCGGCTTCCGCCTGGACGCGGCGCGCCAGTCGCATCCGGTGGAGCCGGAAGCGGATGCCTCCGAGGCGGTGCTCGTGGCGGCCGAGGGTTGCCCGGTGGAGGCCATCGCGATCCGCCTTCTCGAAAGCGGTGAACAGGTCTTTCCCCCCGACGAGTAGCCGGCCCCCGGTGGGATTGCGGGTATGGGGCAGCTGGGAAAAACGGAAGAGCGGAATTCAGGAATCCTGAAAATAACGCCATCCGATGGGCACGCACGGACCGATCGGTATTGGCCATTCTTCGCATCCGGCATGTCCGAATGTACATCAAATCGCAGGCGGAGGCGGAATACGACGGCGGTTCCGAGACCGACGTCGTCATGAACACGATCTGCCATGAGACCGGTCACGCCGTCGGGCTGTCCCACGGTGCGCAAGCGTCTCCGGCCGTCGGACAGTCCGACTCCCGGCTCGGCTGCATGCGCAACACGCGCAACGCGGACTGGCGGGATCTGGGCTCCCACAACACCGCCACCATCAACGCCACCTACTGAAAAAGATGCCGCCGGGTTGAAAGAAACGCCGCCGCCGGCCGCACAAGGTAGGTGTCAGCAGCGGAACGAGACCCCCACACGGTGGCGGGTGCTGGGGGATGATGTCCCGTCGCCTGGAAGACGAGTTCGACGCGATCTACCGGCAGACGCGCGACCACGTATGGCGCTATCTGCTGCGCAGACTGCCGCGCGGCGAGGTGGACGACGCCTTGGCCGACGTCTACGTCGGGGCGTGGTCGTCGCGGCGCGGCCTGCGCGGCGAACCGTTGCCATGGCTGTACGGCATCGCCCGCCATGTGGTCGCACGACGGCTCGAGATGGCGCGAAAGACGCCCATGGCGCACGTGCGGCCCGCCGCGGACAGTGCCGAGGCGCAGGTCGCCTCCAGGGACGAAGCCTTCGGGGCGCTGGCCCGGCTCAGCGACAAGGAGCGGGAAGCGGTGCTGCTGATCGCCTGGGAGGGCCTGACCCCTGCCGAGGCGGCGCGCGCGGTCGGCTGTACCACCGCGGCGATGACGCTTCGCTTACACCGGGCCCGTCGACGTCTCGAACGCGACCGGAAGGAAGCAGATGACCACAACTGACTGGCTCCGCCGACGATTCAGCGGCCTCGACCCGGCTCCTGATGCCACTGTGCCCGACCCCACTCACGAGAAGGTTGATGCCGTGCTTTCACGCTTGCAGTCGGCTTCCGGCGCCAGGCCGCCCCGGCGCCGACGCCCCGTACTTCTGACCGCTCTCTCCATCGGGGTGATCGCCGCCTCGGCGGGGGTGGCCGTCTCGGTGACGGGAGACGATCAGGGCGACACCCCCCAGCCCAAAGTCGTGAACGCCGAAGTTCAGGTGGCGTATCCCCTGGACAGTGACCGGGACTGGGTTTCCTATGCCGACTATGTGGCCGAAGTACACGTGGCGTACGGCAGTGAAAAGACCGAGCCGGTATCCGATGACGTAAAGGCCAAGGGCGAAGGGCATGTCGACCGTACCGGCCGAATTGTGGTGGACAAGCTTCTCTACAGCAGGAAGGGCGCCGATCCGCTGCCCGACGGCGGATTCACGAGTCAACTCGCCGGATTCTGGTGGGACAAGGACTCGGGGCGGCAGGAGTTCACCATCAAGGGCACGTCCCGCCTCGAGCCCGGCCACAGCTATATCGCGGTGATCGTCAAGGACGAGAGCACCCAGGAGTTCGAGCCCGCGATCTACGGGGGCGTGCTGCCCTTCGACGGAGGCACGGTCGGCCTCGGGGAGCTCGAGGGCCGGGACAACACCAAGCTTTCCGCGTCGGCCGCCACCGAACCCGGTGGCAGCTTCGCGGAAGAGGTGCAGGGCAAGGGAATTCAGGAGGTCGAGCAGCTTCTCGACCGGGCGGAGCAGTATCCGGCCGCCGTCGAGCATGCCGAACTGCCCGCGGGCAAGCGGTACGAAGAAGTCGTCAAGGCCGGAGAAGAGGGGAAGGCCGACCAGCCTCAGGGGTAGGCCCGAACCGCACGAGCGGCCCCGTCGTTCCCTGGGGACGACGGGGCCGCGGTCGTTCGAGCGGGGCTCAAGTGGGGGCACCTACGGTGGGGGTGAGGGAGTGGGGTCAGGCCGTCTCGTCGAGTGCGGGCTCCGCTCCATCGGTAGACGCTGGTCCCTCATCCGGCGTAGGGCTTCCTCCGACATCGTCCGCGCAGACCTCCACCATCCGCGCGACGACGGATGGTGCATCAGACCCAGCCCTCGCATCGGGAGATGCGGATGGCGTCCACCCGGTTGCGCGCCCCGGTCTTACGGGTAATCGCGGCCAGGTAGTTGCGTATCGTCCCGTTGGACAGGTGCAGGGTCCGGGCGATCTCCGCGATGGAGGCGCCGTCGGCCGCCAGTGACAGGACGCCCAGCTCGCGCTCGGTCAGCGGGATCTCGGCTGCCTTGAGGAAGCCGTAGCCCAGCGAGTCGTCGATGAACCGCTCCTGCTTCGCCACATGCCGGATGCCGTCCAGCAGCCGCTGGGGCGGGGCGTTCTTGTCGATGTACCCGAGGGCCCGGGCCTTGTGCGCGCGGCGCAGTTGTCCGGGGCGCCCGGCGTTGGCCAGCACGAGCAGTCCGGACTCGGGGCCGCTCTCCGCCGCCGGGGCCTCGGCCATGAGCTTGCCCAACTCGCCCTTGCGGGCGGCCTTGTCGGAGCCGGGGCAGTCCGTGTCGACCACGCAGACGTGTGGTTGTAAGGAGCGGGCTCTGCTACGCGCGTCACGCCATGCGGCGGAAGCCACATCGAACTCAGGTTCGGCTTGTATCAGTGCGGCCAACGCGGACCGCAGCAGGTATGAATCGTGTACCAGAAGAACCCGAATCACGGAGTTCTTCACCCCCTGTAGACGTTGTTCCGTCGCACGCCGTCGTCGCTCTGTCGCGCGCCGTTCATGAATACCGGGATTGCCCAGGGCGTGAACGCGAAATTTAAGCCAAAGGGGGGCGCGCAGGCGCACATCTTGCTGCCCCCGCGCGCCCTTGAGATACATCGTGCGCCGTCTGCGCCCCCACCGCGCCCATCGTGCGCCGGTCAGGGGTGCTCGGTCGGGGCCGTCAGATCGATCAGTCGGCAGACCGTCTCGATGTCGATTTTGACCTGGGCGATCGAGGCCCGCCCCGACAGCCAGGTGATCAGCGCCGAGTGCCAGGTGTGCTCGATGACCCGCACGGCGGACAGTTGCTCGGCCGTCGGCGGGCCCTCCAGGCCCATCGCGTCGAGGATGATCGCGGTGGTGAGCCGGGAGACCATGTCCACTTCGGGGCTCACCGAGCGGTCGGCGAAGGTGAGGGCCCGCACCATCGCGTCCGCCAGATGGGGTTCGCGCTGGAGCGCGCGGAAGGCGCGCATCAGGGTCTGGGCGACCCGGGTGGCCGGATCCTCCTCGGTCGGCGGGCGCTTGCGCAGCGTCTCGTGCATGTGCTGCAACTGGTCCTGCATGGTGGCGACCAGCAGATGGACCTTGGACGGGAAGTAGCGGTAGAGGGTGCCGAGCGCCACGCTGGAGTGCTCGGCCACCTCGCGCATCTGGACCGCGTCGAAGCCGCCGCGGCTGGCCAGCCGGGCGCTGGCGTGCAGGATGCGCCGGCGGCGCGCCTCCTGCCGCTCGGTCAGCTGCAAGGAGGCCGGCTTGACTTCTGCGGTCATTTGTCTCACTTCGGGTGCATAGTGTCTGCGCTGCGGTTGACAAACGGACACCGTGCATGATGGCAGGGTCGGCCTAGGGGCGCGAGTCAGTGAAACTCGTTCTAGGGTCGCGTGTCGCTCGAGCCCACCGTCCGCCGTCTGTGCAGTTGAGGCGGGTGGTCACCCGGTGGCGCGTGACGCGCCGATCGCCGGTCGGTGCATGGGCGTTTGCCGGGCTCGCGTGGATATGGCCGCACCTCGGTCGGGGGTGTCGCACCCAAGGGGCTACCGAGTGGTAGGAATCACCCGTCCCGGCGCCGGGGGCGACGGGTTCGCCAGGTATCTTCGAGACTTCTGGGGGATCCTTTAGTGAAACTTGTTCTAGATAATCGTGAGCGGCTACGCTCCCGCTGAAGTGCATCAAGGAGGGGGCGCGAGTGACCGCAGAGGCCGCGCAGGAGACCGGAGTCGACCCGCTTCGGACCGGGCCCCCCGCCCCCGCGGAGGACGGTCCCCCCGCCCCCGCTGAGGACCGGGCCCAGGGCGGCGACCGGCCGTTGCGCATCGCGCTGCTGAGCTACAAGGGGAACCCGTTCTGCGGAGGCCAGGGCGTCTACGTACGCCATCTCTCCCGCGAACTCGCCCGGCTCGGCCACACCGTCGAGGTGATCGGCGCCCAGCCGTACCCGGTCCTCGACGCCGAGGACGGCGTCACCCTCACCCGGCTGCCCAGCCTCGACCTCTACCGCCAGCCCGATCCGTTCCGTAACCCCGGGATCGCGGAGTACCGGGACTGGGTCGACGCGCTGGAGGTCGCCACCATGTGGACCGGCGGCTTCCCCGAACCGCTCACGTTCAGCCTGCGCGCCCGCCGCCATCTGGCCGCCCGGCGCGGCGCGTTCGACGTCGTCCACGACAACCAGACCCTCGGCTACGGGCTGCTGGGCATGGAGCGCACCGGCTTCCCGCTGGTGACCACCATCCACCACCCGATCACCGTGGACCGCCAGTTGGAGCTGGACGCCGCCGAAGGCTGGAAGCGCCGCCTCTCCGTACAGCGCTGGTACGGCTTCACACGCATGCAGAAGCGGGTGGCCCGGCGGCTGCCCTCGGTGCTCACCGTCTCCGGCTCCTCGCGCCGGGAGATCGTCCAGCACCTCGGCGTCCGGCCGGGGCGCGTGCACGTCGTCCACATCGGCGCGGACACCGAACTGTTCGCGCCCGACCCCGCAGTGCCGGTGGTCCCCGGGCGGATCGTGACCACCTCCAGCGCCGACGTACCGCTCAAGGGTCTTGTCCACCTCGTCGAGGCGCTCGCGAAGGTCCGCGCCGACAACCCGGACGCCCACCTCGTGGTTGTCGGCAAGCGCCCCGAGGAGGGGCCGGTGGCCGCCGCCATGGCCCGCTACGGGCTCGAGGGTGCCGTCGAGTTCGTCAAGGGCATCAGCGACCCCGAGCTGGTCGACCTCATCCGCGGCGCCCAGATCGCCTGTGTGCCCTCGCTGTACGAGGGGTTCTCGCTGCCCGCCGCCGAGGCCATGGCCACCGGCACCCCGCTGGTCGCCACCACCGGCGGCGCGATCCCCGAGGTCGCGGGCACGGACGGCGAGACCTGCCTCGCGGTGCCGCCCGGTGACGCGGGCGCGCTGGCCACCGCCCTGAACCGGCTGTTCGCCGACGCGGACCTGCGCAGGCGCCTCGGCGCCGCCGGACGGGAGCGGGTGCTGCGCCGCTTCACCTGGGAGCAGGCCGCCCGCGGCACCGTCGAGCACTACCGCGCGGCGATCGGCGCCCAGGCCCGGGCAACAGGGTCCCGCGCCGCCCGCGCCCGGGCCGTGCGCTGAGCGCCCCCACCTGCCCCCACCTGGCTTCGACCCGACCCACGACCCCGCCGGACGAAAGCAGACCCCCGTGCTGACCGTCGATTTCTCCCGCTTCCCGCTCGCCGCCGGCGATCGCGTCCTCGATCTGGGCTGCGGCGCCGGACGCCATGCCTTCGAGTGCTACCGGCGCGGTGCGCGGGTCGTCGCGCTCGACCGCAACGGCGAGGAGATACGCGAGGTCGCGAAGTGGTTCGCCGCCATGAAGGAGGCCGGTGAGGCGCCCGCCGGGGCCACCGCCACCGCCATGGAGGGCGACGCGCTGGCCCTGCCGTTCCCGGACGACAGCTTCGACGTCGTCATCATCTCCGAGGTGATGGAGCACATACCCGACGACAAGGGCGTGCTCGCCGAGATGGTGCGGGTGCTGCGGCCCGGCGGCCGGATCGCCGTCACCGTGCCGCGCTACGGGCCCGAGAAGGTGTGCTGGGCCCTGTCCGACGCGTACCACGAGGTGGAGGGCGGCCACATCCGCATCTACCGCGGGGACGAACTCCTGGAGCGGATGCGCGAGGCCGGGCTGCGGCCGTACGGCACCCATCACGCCCACGGTCTGCACAGCCCGTACTGGTGGCTCAAGTGCGCCTTCGGCGTCGACAACGATCAGGCGCTGCCGGTGCGCGCGTACCACAAGCTGCTGGTCTGGGACATCATGAAGAAGCCGCTGGCCACGCGGCTCGCCGAACAGGCGCTCAACCCGCTGATCGGCAAGAGCTTCGTGGCGTACGCGACCAAGCCCCACGCGCCGAGCAGCGAGGACCAGGCGTGACGGCGCGCGGCCCGCGCCCCGGCCCCCGTACCGAACGGCTGACGCTGCCCGGCGTCCTCACCGCCGACGAGGCGCTGCGCACCGTCGAGGGCATCGCCGCTGTCCAGCGCGCGGACGGCGCCATCCCGTGGTTCCGCGGTCACCACCTCGACCCGTGGGACCACGTCGAGGCGGCCATGGCGCTCGACGCGGCGGGCGAGCACGAGCGCGCCGAGGCCGCGTACCGCTGGCTCGCCGCCCATCAGAACCCCGACGGCTCCTGGTACGCCGCCTATCCCGACACCCCGGCCGGGGTGGCCGCCGACGCCCCCACCGACCGCGCCCGCGAGACCAACTTCTGCGCGTACGTGGCCGTCGGCGTCTGGCACCACTACCTGGCCACCGGCGACGACACGTTCCTCGACCGGATGTGGCCGACCGTCGTCGCCGCCGTCGAATTCGTGCTGGGGCTCCAGCAGAGCGGCGGCCAGATCGGCTGGCGGCGCAAGGCCGACGGCACCGTCGACCCGGACGCCCTGCTCACCGGCTCCTCCTCCATCTACCAGGCCCTGCGCTGCGCGCTCGCCATCGCCGAACACCGCGAGGACCCGCAGCCGGACTGGGAGCTGTCGGCGGGGGTGCTCGGGCACGCGATACGCCACCACCCCGAGCGCTTCCTCGACAAGAACCGCTACTCGATGGACTGGTACTACCCGGTCCTCGCCGGCGCCCTCACCGGTCCCGCCGCCACCGCCCGCATCAAGGAGGGCTGGGACCGCTTCGTCGTCCCCGGCCTCGGCATCCGCTGCGTCGCCCCCAACCCCTGGGTCACCGGCGGCGAGTCTTGCGAACTCGCCCTGGCGCTCTGGGTGATGGGGGAGTCGGACCGCGCGGTGGAGATCCTGCGCTGGATCCAGCGGCGGCTGCGCGCGGACGACGGGATGTACTGGACGGGGTACGTCTACGAGGACGACGCCATCTGGCCCGAGGAGCGCACCACCTGGACCGCGGGCTCGCTGCTGCTGGCCGTGGCCGCGCTGGGCGGTGACGAGGCGACCACGGCCGTCTTCGGCGGCGAGCACCTGCCGCGGGGGCTGGACTCGGACTGCTGCGGCTAGGCGGCTGTACGGGGGGGAGCGTACGGGGGGCTCAGCGTACGGGCCTCAGCCGCGGCGGATGCGGCCCGCCACGGCGTGGCCGATGAACAGGTAGACCACGGCGGGCAGACCGTAGTTGAGGACCGTCCGCAGCCAGTCCGTATCCATCGTGAACAGGTCGTGGGACCAGCCCGCGAGCCAGCCCGCCGCGTCGCGGACCACGGACACGAGGTCGTTGGCGGGGTTGGCGTCCAGGAGGGCGAAGAGAATCCACAGACCGAGGATCACGGCGGTGATGTCCGCGACGACCATCACGACGGTCGCCGCCTGGTTGTTTCCGTAGCGATAATTTCGGGACATGCCGGACGTGTTGCCCCGGTGGTCCGTCCCAAACCACTCAGGTGTTCAATTCCGCCAGCACCCGCAGCGTCTCCGGGTCCGGCGCGATCACCAGCAGGTCCGTCACCGGGCCCTTGCGCCACAGCTCGAGACGCTCCGCGATGCGCTCGCGCGGGCCGATCAGGGACACCTCGTCGGCGAACGCGTCCGGTACGGCCGCGATCGCCTCGTCGCGGCGGCCCGCGAGGAAGAGTTCTTGGACCCGGCGCGCTTCGTCCTCGTAGCCCATGCGGGCCATCAGATCGGCGTGGAAGTTGCGGGCCGCGTGGCCCATGCCGCCGATGTAGAAGCCGAGCATCGCCTTCACCGGCCGCAGCCCCTCCGCGATGTCGTCGCACACCCGCGCCTGGGCCATCGGCGCCACCATGAAGCCGTCGGGCGCCTCGGCCAGGGCCGTCTCGTACAGCGGGGTCCGCTGCGGCGACCAGTACAGCGGGAGCCAGCCGTCGGCGATGCGCACGGTCTGGGCGATGTTCTTGGGCCCCTCGGCGCCGAGCAGCACCGGGAGGTGGGGGCGGAGCGGGTGGACGATGGGCTTGAGCGGTTTACCGAGGCCGGTGGCGTCAGGACCGGCGTACGGATGCGCGTGATAGCGCCCGTCGAGCCGTACGGGCCCCTCGCGGCGCAGCACCTGCCGGATGACGTCGACGTACTCCCGGGTGGCGGTGAGCGGGCTCGTGGGGAACGGCCGCCCGTACCAGCCCTCCACGACCTGCGGACCCGACAGCCCGAGGCCGAGCATCATGCGCCCGCCGGAGAGGTGGTCGAGGGTGAGCGCCTGCATCGCGGTGGCGGTGGGGGTGCGCGCGGCCATCTGCGCGATCGCCGTGCCGAGCCTGAGGCGGGAGGTGTGGGCGGCGATCCAGGTGAGCGGGGTGAAGGCGTCCGAGCCCCAGGACTCGGCGGTCCAGACGGAGTCGTAGCCCAGCTCCTCGGCCTGCCGGGCGAGTTCCGGATGGCGGGGGTCGGGGCCGCGGCCCCAGTAGCCGAGCGCCAGGCCGAGCCGCATGACAACCCCTCTCTGACGTTCTCTGACGTCATGTCAGGCCGTGTGCCGCCTGGACTGTACGGCCCGGGTGCGCACATGGCAACGGCCCCCCGCCCCCGTGGAGGGGGCGAGGGGCCGTGTCAGCTGTGCTGCGTCAGTCGCGCTGTGTCAGCCGCGCTGGATGCCCGTGGTGTCCTGGAGGACGCCGCGGCGCCCGTCCTGGGTCTGCGCGACGAGCGCCTGACCGCGCTGCTCGACCGCCAGGTACCAGGTGCCGGGGGCCAGTTCGGCGATGGTGCTCGAC
>NZ_GG657754.1:7519216-7534814 GCF_000158915.1 Streptomyces himastatinicus ATCC 53653
CCGGGCCCGGGTAGCGTTAACCCGGCTGCGGGGCCTGCGCGCCGTACGGCGACTGGGCGCCGTACGGGGACGGGGCCGCCGGAGCGGCCGCGGGCATCAGCGGCGCCTTGAGGGCCGGAACGCGCGGGGTCGCGATGACCGCCGCGGCCATGGCCAGGGTCGCCACCAGCCCGAGGATGGCGCCGACACCCGGGCTGACCTTGTCCGGCGCGACCATGAGCGACCACAGCGAGTCCCAGGCGGCGACCACGACGAAGCCGGAGCCCCACTGGTCGAGGGTGAGCCCGCCGACCTTACGGCTCTCGGGCTGGAACCGCCCTGCGATGACCAACCCCGCGCCGATCAGCCCGATCAGGAACACCGACGGAAGGACGACCAGGAGGAAGTCCGTGTCCCAGCCATTCGGCATGTCGGGGCAGTACGGGCCGTCACAATCGGCCGAGTAGAAGTCGAGGAAGGAGGCGATGAAGAGCAACACCGCTGCTCCGATCACCACGCCGTCGCCTCGAGTGAGCGAGCGGATGTTCAACGTGAGTCCTTAGTCTTTTTCTCGTATACGGAACGCTGCCGCCAGGCGCGGTGGCGCGAAGGCGTCGGGGGTGGACCCATCGTACGGGGGAATCAAGCTGATGAGACCGGGGGTGGGGCATCGGTATCCCGGTCGTGACCTCGCGTTCGGTTGTTGGAGACTTAACCGTTCAAGAAGTCCGTAATGCCCTGCGCGATCCCGAGGGCCGCGCGCTCACGCCACTTCGGATCGGTCAGTTCCGCGGCGTCTTTGGAGTCGCGCATATTGCCGCACTCGATGAACACTTTCGGAACGGTGGAGAGATTGAGACCGCCGAGATCACCGCGGACATTCAACCCACTGCCGTCGCCGATGTAGTCGGCGGGCTCGCTGTGGGTGGCATCCATGAATTCGCCGCGCACGCGTTCGCCGAGCCGTCGGGAGGGCGCGGCGATCTTCGAGGTGTCGGCGTCGCCGCCGCGGACGGACTTGGGCAGGATGACGTGGAATCCGCGATCCCCGGCGGGGGCGCCGTCCGCGTGGACGGACACCACGGCGTCGGCGTGCGCGCTGTTCCCGATCCGCGCGCGCTCGTCCACGCACGGCCCGAACGCGCGGTCGCCGTCCTGCGTGAACTTCACCGTCGCGCCGCGTGCTTCGAGGAGGGCGCGGGCGTGGCGGGCGACGTCGAGCGTGAAGGACGCCTCGGAGTAGCCCGCGTCGGTGGCCGTGCCGGTGGTGTCGCACTCCTTCTCGTCGGTGCCGATGTCGACGTGGCGGGAGATCTCGGCGGTGTGATCGCGGTTGTTCGGGTTGTGGCCGGGGTCGAGCACGACGACCTTGCCGGTGAAAGGGGTTTGTCGTCGCCTTTGTTTTTGGGCGAGGACGACGGAGGCTGCGCGGGCAGCGGCGAGGAGGTGGACGAGACGGTCGGCAGGGAGGATGCCGGTGCGCCGCCGCCGTTGTCGTCCTGCCGCCCCAGGTTGTCCCACAGCAGCCAGCCGCCGAGACCGAGCGGTGCCAGGGTGGCCAGCACGAGGGCGAGGGTGCCGCCGCGTCGGCGGCCGGGGGCGGAGAAGAAGCTGCCGTTGGACACGTCGGCGATGGTAGCGGCTGCGGGTCAGGCGGGCGGATTCGTCCCGGTGCGGCGCAGTACGCGCAGTGAGCGGGTCGCGGACACCTCGGTGAACGCGCCGGAGGCGAGGGCGCGGCGGTAGATCCGGTACGGGGCCTGCCCGCCGTCGGCCGGGTCGGGGAACACGTCGTGGATGACGAGGAGCCCGTCGGGTGCGACGTGGGGAGCCCACCCCTCGTAGTCGGCGGCCGCGTGCTCATCGGTGTGCCCTCCGTCGATGAACACCAGCGCCAGTGGCTTTCCCCACACCGCGGCGACCTGCGGGGACCGCCCGACGGCCGCGATGACGTGGTCTTCGAGGCCCGCGGCGTGCAGGGTTCGCCGGAAGGTGGGCAGCGTGTCCATCCGGCCGACCTCGGGGTCGACGACGTCCGGATCGTGGTACTCCCAGCCGGGTTGCTGCTCCTCGGAGCCGCGGTGGTGGTCCACGGTGATCGCTACGGTGCCCGCTGCGCGGGCGGCGTCGGCGAGGAGGAGGGTGGAGCGGCCGCAGTACGTACCCACTTCGAGCAGGGGCAGGCCGAGCCGGGTGGTGGCGTCGGTGGCGGCCGCGTAGAGGGCGAGGCCCTCGTCGGTGGGCATGAAGCCCTTGGCACGCGTGAAGGCGTCGAGGACTGCGGTGGCGGGCTGGGTCACGGTGTCATCCTGCCGTACGGGGGCGGTGCCGGGTGTGCGGGGTTGGGTCTCGTTGCCGGGTGCGGGCCGGTGGGTGGTGCGGCGCGGGCCGTCCCTGGCCGGGGTTTCGTCGCCGGGTGCGGTGCTGGGTGTGCGGGGTTGTGTCTCGTTGCCGGGTGCGGGCCGGTGGGTGGTGCGGCGCGGGCCGTCCCTGGCCGGGGTTTCGTCGCCGGGTGCGGGCCCGGTGGCCGGGTTGTGCCCACCCGTTCCTTCCCCAGCTACCGCTGGGAGGTGCCCCCTCCGCGGAACGATTGCCCACAAACCGGCGGGGCTCGGCGCCCGCGTGCCGGCGGCCCGGGCTCCGCCAAACGGGGGCGGTGTTCGGTGCCCGCGAATCGGGTCCTGTGTCCGCAAACCGGCGGGATCCCGTGCCTGCCAACCGCGGGTCGGGCGCCCGCGAATCGGGTCCGGTGCCCGTGAACCGGCGGGGCTCGGCGTTCGCGAAACGGCGCAGCCGGTGCCCGTGAACCGGTGGGGGCGGGGTCTGGGGCGGGGCCCCAGTTTCGGGAAGGGGCGGGGTGGGGAAGAAACCCGGCGCGCACCACACCTGACTAACCGTCAGATTGGAGCCCCGCATGGGCATCGCCGTCACGGAAGACCAGGACGAGCTGGCGCGCGCGGTGCGGGGGTGGTTGGGGCGGGCGGTGCCGCCGGAGGCGGTGCGGAAGGTGCTCGACGCCGCACCCGGTGGCGGCGGCAGGGCCGTGTACTGGCCCGGGCTGGCCGCGCAGGGGCTGCTCGGACCACATTTGCCTGAGGAGTGGGGCGGAGGCGGCGGGGGGCTGGTGGACCTCGCCGTCGTCCTGGAGGAGACCGGGCGGGCCGCGCTGCCCGGGCCGTATCTGCCCACCGTGCTGGCCTCGGCCGTACTGCACCGGGCCGGACGGGACGACCTGGCCGCGGGCCTCGCCGACGGCACCCGCGCCGGTGCCGTCGCGTTCGGCGCCGGGTCGCTCACCGCCACCGCCACCGCCACCCCCGGCCCCGACGGCGGGCTGGTCCTCGACGGAGTCGCGCCGCCGGTCCTGGGCGCGGGGGACGCCGATGTGGTCGTGCTCGCCGCGGCGCGCGGCGCGGCGACCGTGTGGCTGGCCGTGGACAGCGCCGCCCTCACGCTCCGCGTCCACGACGGCGCCGACCCCACCCGGCCGACCGCCGAGGTACGCGCCTCCGGCGTGGCCGTACCCGGCAGCAGGGTGCTGGACATCGACCCCGCGCTCGTCACCGACCTGGCGTCCGTCCTGCTCGCCGCCGAGGCGTGCGGCACCGCGGGCTGGGCGCTGGAGACGGCGGTGGGGCACGCCCGGGTGCGGGAGCAGTTCGGGCGGCCGATCGGGCAGTTCCAGGCGGTGAAGCACCTGTGCGCGGACATGCTCGTGCGTGTCGAGCAGGCCCGCGCCCTCACCTGGGACGCGGCCAGGACGCAGGACGAGCCCAAAGCCGTACGCGGCCTCACCGCCGCGCTCGCCGCCGCCACCTCGCTCGACGCCGCGTACGGCTGCGCCAAGGACTGCATCCAGATCCTCGGCGGCCTCGGCTTCACCTGGGAACACGACGCCCACCTCCACCTCCGGCGCGCGACCGCCGCCCGCGCGCTGCTCGGCACCGGCGCACGGCACCGGCTGCGCGCCGCCCGCCTCGCCGCCACCGGCGCCCGCCGTGAACTGCGGCTCGACCTCCCGCCCGAGGCGGAGACCCATCGCCGTGAGGCCCGCGCCGTCATCGCGACGGCGCGCGGGCTGGACCCGGGCGCCGCACGGCGCGCCCTCGCGCCCACCGGGTACGCGGCACCGCATCTCCCGCCCCCGTACGGCCTCGGCGCGACCCCCGTGCATCAGCTCGCCATCGAGCGCGAGCTGCGCGACGCGGGCGTGGTCCTCAGCGATCTGGGCGTCGCCACCTGGGTGGTGCCCTCGCTCATCGCGTACGGCACGGACGCCCAGCGCGAACGCTTCCTGCTGCCGACGCTCCGCGGCGAACTCCGCTGGTGCCAACTGTTCTCCGAGCCCGACGCCGGCTCCGACCTGGCCGCGCTGCGCACCCGGGCCGAGCGGACGGCGGAGGGCTGGTGGCGGGTCAGCGGGCAGAAGGTGTGGACGTCGGGGGCGCGTACGGCGGACTACGGCATCCTGCTGGCCCGTACGAACCCGGCGGCGCCCAAGCACAAGGGGCTCGGCTACTTCCTGGTCGACATGAAGCGGACGGCCGGGATCACCATCCGCCCGCTGCGGGAGATCACCGGGGAATCCCTCTTCAACGAGGTGTACTTGGACGACGCGCTGCTCCCGCCGGACGCGGTGGTCGGCGAGGTGGACGCGGGCTGGGCGGTCGCCCGCAACACCCTCGGCAACGAACGCGTCCACATGGCCGACCAGCTGACCTTCGACACCGGTCTGGAGGCGCTGATCGCGCACGTTCCGGAGACCGGCCCGGAGCGCGAGCGCGTCGGCGGGCTCATGGCCGAGGCCCACGCGCTCGCCTGCATCGGGCTGCGCACCACCCTGCGCCAGGTGTCCGGGGTGGAGCCGGGCGCGGGCGCGAGCGTCCGCAAGCTCGTCCAGACCGCCCATCAGCAGAAGGTCGCCGAACTCGCCCTGGAGCTGCTGGGTCCCGGTGGCGCGGTGCGCGAGGGCGCGGGGGAGCGGGCGCTGCACGGCTTCCTGATGTCGCGCTGTCTGACCATCGCGGGCGGTACGACCCAGGTGCAGCTGAACGTCGTCGCGGAACGGCTGCTCGGCCTGCCCCGCGATTGACACCGGGCGACGGTCCTAGGACCCGCCGCCGTCCGCAAATGCGCAGAAATACCGATGCGTTGGGTCCGTGCGCAATGCGAGCATCACCGCCATGTCCACCCCAAAACCCCCTCCGCCTGCCCTTCCCTCCACCGCCGCCTCCGCCCCCCGTCCGCCGCGCGCGGCGCCCCCGGCCTGGGCGGTGCTGCTGGCCGCCTGCGCCGGTCAGTTCGTGGTGGTCCTCGACGTATCGGTGGTCAACGTCGCCCTGCCGTCCATACGCACGGACCTGGGGCTCGGCGAGACCGCGCTGCAATGGGTGGTCAACGCCTACGCGCTGACCTTCGCCGGGTTCATGCTGCTCGGTGGCCGCGCGGCCGACCTCTTCGGACGCAAGCGGGTGTTCCTCACCGGGCTCGGGCTGTTCACCGTCGCCAGCCTGATCGGCGGCGTCGCCCAGCAGCCCTGGCAACTGGTCGCGGCACGCGCCCTCCAGGGCCTCGGCGCGGCCGTGCTCTCACCGGCCACGCTCACCATCCTCACCACCGCCTTCCCGCACGGCGCGGCCCGCACCCGCGCCATCGGCACCTGGGCGGCGGTCGGCGCGGGCGGGGGAGCGGCGGGCGGGCTGGTCGGCGGGGTGCTGACCGAGTACCTGTCCTGGCGCTGGGTGCTGCTGGTCAACGTGCCGGTGGGCGTGGTGGTGCTGGTGGCCGCGGTGGTGTGGCTGACCGAGAGCCGCTCCGGGGTGGCACGACGGCTCGACATCCCGGGCGCGTTGCTGGTCACGGCGGGCGTCACCGCGCTCGCGTACGGCATCGTGCAGACCGAGCCGCACGGCTGGGGCGCCGTCGCCTCGCTCGGGCCGCTGCTCGGCGGGCTGGTGCTGCTCGCGGTGTTCGTGGCCGTCGAGGCGCGTACGGAGGAACCGCTGATGCCGCTGCGGCTGTTCCGTATCCGGGCGGTCACATCGGCGAACGCGGTGATGGTGGTGTGCGGTGGCGGCATGTTCGCCATGTGGTACTTCATGTCGCTCTACTTGCAGAACGTGTTGCACTACAGCCCGGTCAAGGCCGGTCTCGCGTTCCTCCCGCACACCGTCTCGATCATCCTCGGCTCCAAGCTCGCACCCCGGCTGATGGTCCGGCTGGACGGGAAGCTGCTGGCGATCGCGGGCGGAACGCTGACCGTCGTCGGCTACGCGTGGCAGAGCCGGATGGACGCGGACGGCACCTTCGCCGGTACGGTGCTGGGCCCCGCGATCGTCATGTCGTTCGGGGCCGGGCTGATGATGACCCCGCTCGCCGCCTCCGCCACCTCCGGTGCGGCCCCGTCCGAGGCCGGGTTGGTGTCGGGGCTGGTCAACACCTCGCGGCAGATCGGCGGTGCGCTCGGCCTGACCGTGCTGGCGACGGTCGCGGCCGAGCGGATCACGGCCCGCGGCGGGGGCGGGCCGGAGGCGCTGGCGGCCGGTTACGGGCATGCGTTCGTCGTGGCCACGGGGATCATCGCGGCGGCGGTGGTGCTGATGGCCGTGGCCCTGCCACGCACCCCGGCCGCGGCCCGCGCGGACTAGTACGGCGGTCGGACCGATCTGGTCAAGGCCGCCGGCTGCGAGTCCGACGGCCGTATCAGATGCGTTACGCGCACAACGCCTGCGACAGCGCGTCAACGGTCACGCCCACGATGGCCAGGAGCTGCGCCGGGGTCGCCCCGGCCCTGCTCATGACGGCGAGCGACTGGTTCACAGCCGCCGCGTGTGCGGCGAAGGCCTCGGCGCCCTGGTCGGTCAGTCGGCCGGCCTCCAGTGCGGCGCGCAGGCGCAGGCGCTGGAAGCCGAGCGCCTGCTGAGCGTGCGCTGCGACGCTCGGACTCAGCACTGGAATTGCCATGGCTGACTGGGCGATCAGGCAGCCATCAGGTAGTTCGGGATCGGCGATGCGCTCGAGGGTGACGTCGAAGAACGCACGAACAGCGGCAACGGGTTCCGAGGCTGCACACGACAGGGCGGCGTCGTACTTCTCGCCGTAGCGCGCGGCGTAGCGATCCAGGCAGCGCAGGAAGAGCGTGTCCTTGTCGCCGAGGGAGGAGTAGATGGAACTGCGGTTCAGGCCGGTTGCCCGGGACAAAACGTCCAGTGAGGTGTCGGTATAGCCGTCGCGCCAGAACTGGATCATCGCGGCGTCGAGCGCCGCGTCCATGTCGAACTGCTTCTTGCCTGCCACGCGGCACTTCCTTGCCGATGCGTCGATGGTTCGGACCGTGTTGCGCACCACTCTATCTTGAACTGTCCAGTCCAAGATGCGTTAGCCTTCAAGCGTGGTCATGGCCAGGCATACCGCGTTCCCGGCCGCACACCTGACACCGATGGAGGATCCCCGTGACCGGCACAGCGACCAGCGCTCCGCATGTCTCCGAAAGCAACCCCATCCGCGACCTGCCCCTGCGGCATCTGGCCGGATTCACTCACCGCTGGGTCGACGCGGACGGCGTCCGCCTTCATGCCGTCGAAGGCGGACGGCCGGGCGGCCCGGCCGTCGTCCTGATCGCCGGATTCCCGCAAACCTGGTGGGCCTGGCGAAAGGTGATGCCCGACCTCACCCACCGGTTCCACGTCATCGCGATCGACCTGCCGGGTCAGGGCCACTCCGAGCGTCCGGAGCGCGGCTACGACACGCACGCGGTCGCCGCGCACGTCCACGCCGCCGTGCAGGCTCTCGGAGTGTCGACTTACTCCCTGGTCGCCCACGACATCGGCGCCTGGGTCGCTTTCTCTCTCGCCCTCGACTTCGAGAGCCACCTGCGCGGGGTCGCTCTGCTCGACGCCGGAATTCCCGGTATCACTCTCCCGGAGGTGATTCCCACCGACCCGGACCGAGCGTGGAAAACCTGGCATTTCGCGTTCCACATCGTGCCCGACCTGCCCGAGACGCTGCTTGCCGGCCGCGAACGCGAGTACGTCGGCTGGTTCCTGAAGGTGAAGGCCCTGTCTCCCGACACGTTCGACGACGCCGAGCTCGACCACTACGCGCAGGCCGTCGCCGTCGACGGCGGCCTGCGCGCTTCCCTCGCGTACTACCGAGATGCCGCGGAGTCGGCGCGCAAGAACCGCGAGGCGCTCAGGTGGCGGCGCCCGACCGTGCCCATCCTCGGAATCTCCAGCAGCCACGGCTCCGTTCCGGACATGGCCGCCGCCATCAGCCCATGGGCCGACAACACCACCGGAATCGTCGTGCCCGACGCTGGACACTTCATCCCCGACGAGCAGCCCGAAGCTGTCGCTGCCGCGATAGCGGACTTCATCGCCGACGACGACTGACGCCCGTCGAACCGCGCGAAACTCGGACCACGGAGTCCGACCGCCGTACTAGGACGTCAGGAACCCGCGGATGTACCCGGCCACGGTGTCCAGATGGCTTTCGAGCAGGAAGTGCCCGCCTCCGCGAATCAGATGGATCTCCGCGTCCGGCAGGTCCCTCGCGAAGGCGCGTGCTCCGTCCGGGCCGAAGATCTCGTCGCCCGCGCCCCAGACCGCGAGGAGCGGGACCTGGCGTTCCCGGAAGTAGGTGTGCACCTGCGGATAGAGGGGCGGATTGGTGGCGTAGTCGCGGAACAGGGCGAGCTGTACGAGGTCGTTGCCCGGCCGGTTGACCTCGCGGTGGTCGGCGGCCCAGGTGTCGGGATCGACCAGCTCGGGCCGGTCCACCCCGTGCACGTACTGCCAGCGGATGGCGTCGAGGGACAGGGCGGCGCGCACGCCGGGTTCGGTCTCGGGGCCCGGATTCTCGGCGTAGGCCCAGACGGGCTTCCAGAATTCCGGTACGAAGCCGTCCTCGTAGGCGTTGCCGTTCTGCGTGATCACCGCGGTGATCGCGTCCGGGGCGCGCAGGGCCAGCCGCCAGCCGATGGGTGCGCCGTAGTCCTGGACGTACACGGCGTAGCGGGTGACGCCGAGCTGGGCCAGCAGGGCTTCGGTGAGGTCGGTCAGCGCGTCGAAGGTGTAGGTGAACGCGTCCACGGGCGGGGCGTCGGAGTTGCCGAAGCCGAGGTGGTCGGGGGCGATGACGTGGAACCGGTCGGCCAGCGCCGGGATGAGGTGCCGGAACATACGTGAACTGGTGGGGAATCCGTGCAGCAGCACCAGCGTGGGCGCCTCGCGGGGTCCTGCCTCGCGGTAGAAGACGCGATGTCCCCGCACGGTCGCGTAGCGGTGGCGGATCTCAACCATGACTAACCCCTTCGAGGTCTTTTGATGGTTATCTGCGATGTCCAGTAGACCGCCCTGGGAGTAACCTGTCAAACGCCTTGATGGAGTTAGTTGGGAAGGTGATCGGGCCGTGCTGGACGACCAGGCCCTCATGCAGGCGCTGAACAGCACCCCTGTGGTGGACGGCCGACGCCAGGATCTGTGGCGCGACGACCATGAGGTGGACAGATGGGCGCGGGAGCACGGGGGGATCGGCGGCGACGAGGAGCGCCGGTGGCTGCGCACCGCCCGGGACGCGCTCCAGGCGGTGGAGTCGGGCACATCGGCGGAGCCCCGGCTGCGCCGCGTCCTCGCGGGCGTGCGCAAGGTCCCGCAGCCCGGCGCGTCGGGAATCGAGTGGCACGTGGAAATGCCGCCGGAGCGCAGGCTCGCGGTGGAACTCGTACTCGCGTGGGCGGACGTCAAGGAGCGCATGCCCGGCCGTCTGCGGCCGTGCGAGAACCGTGAATGCCGACTCTTCCTATTGGATCGCAGCCGTGCCAACACCGCGCGGTGGTGCTCGATGAAGACCTGCGGGAACCGGCTCAAGGCCCGCCGGCACCAGGCCCGGGCACGGGAGACCCCGCAACCCGAGTAGCCGTTACAGCCAGCCGTTCTGGCGGGCGGCCCGGACCGCCTCCATGCGGTTACGGGTCTGGGTCTTGCCGATCGCCGAGGAGAGGTAGTTGCGCACGGTGGCGGGGGAGAGGTGCACCTTGGCCGCGATGTCGGCCACCGTCGCGCCGTCCACCGCCGCCGCCAGGACATCGCGCTCGCGCTGGGTCAGCGGGTTGGGGCCCGCGCTGAGCGCGGCCGCGGCCAGGCCCGGGTCGATGACCCGCTCGCCCGCCAGCACCCGGCGGATCGCGACCGCCAGCTCCTCCACCGGCCCGTCCTTGACCAGGAACCCGGCAGCCCCCGCCTCCATCGCCCGGCGCAGATAGCCGGGGCGGCCGAAGGTGGTGAGGATCAGCACCTGGCAGTCCGGCAGCGCCCGGCGCAGTGCGGCGGCGGCGTCCAGTCCGCTGCGGCCCGGCAGTTCGATGTCCAGCAGGGCGACATCGGGTCCGGCCTCCAGGGCGCGCGGCACGATCTCGTCGCCGTCGCCGACCTGCGCGACGATCTCGAAGTCCTCCTCCAGGCCGAGCAGCAGGGCCAGCGCGCCCCGCATCATGCCCTGGTCCTCGGCGAGCAGCAGCTTGATCACGCCGTACGGACCCCCTTGGCCTGCCCCGGGTGCCCGGGCTCCGTGGTCTCCATCGGATCCTCCGTATCGACCGGCAGCTCGGCGACGAGCCGGAAGCCCCGGCGCCCGTCGGGGCCGGACTCCAGCGAACCGCCCGCCACGGCCAGCCGCTCGGCCAGCCCCTTGAGGCCCGTGCCGCCGGTGCCCGTACCGCCGGTGCCCGTACCGCCGCTGCCGTCCTCGCTCTTGTCGGACGGGCGGGAGCCTACGCCGTGCCCGTTGTCGGTGATCACCAGCCGTACCCGGCCGATGCCCCCACGGACGTCGATTTCGCAGTGGTCCGCCCCGCTGTGCCGCACCACATTGGTGACGCCCTCCCGCACCACCCAGCCGAGCAGCGCCTCCGCCTGGGGCGACAGCGGTGGTCCTGAGCGGTGGACGTCGGCCTCGATACCGGAGGCGTCGAGCGCCGAGCGCGCCCGGTCCAGCTCGGTGTCCAGGCTGCCCTCGCGATAGCCGGTGACGGCCTCGCGGATCTCGGTCAGGGCCTGGCGGCCGACCGCCTCGATGTCCGCGGCCTGGCCGAGCGCGGCTTCCAGGTCGCGCGGGGCGAGCCTGCGCACGGCCTCCGCCTTGACCACGACGACCGACATGGTGTGCCCGAGGAGGTCGTGCAGATCGCGCGAGAAGCGCAGCCGCTCCTTCTCCACCGCCGTACGGGCCAGCTCCTGGCGGGTCGCCCGGAGCTGGGCGACGGTCTCGAACAGGGACAGGACGGCCGCCGTGACCAGGCCGGACAGGACGGTGCCGTATCCGATCGTGAACGAATCCGAGGGCCCACCGCGCAGGCTCGCGATGACCCCGGCGGAACAGGCGAAAACGAGGATGACGGGCCCCAGGCGTCTGTGTCCCCGGAGCACGATCCCGGTGGCCAGGGACAGCAGCGGGAAGCACAGCAGCCAGTTCCCGGCGTAGCCGATGCCCAGGGCGAAGGCGACCGCGGCCAGTCCGGCGAGGGCCAGGAGCGGGGCCCGGGTGGCGCGGCGCCGCGGGTCGAGGCCGGTGTGGACGGCGGCCACGTAAGCCCCCACGAAGGCCGTCAGTCCGAGGGCGGCGAGCCAGGGCAGCGGCGTCCCGCGGTCGAAGAGGTGCCTCGCGTCGGGGGTGAGCATGAAGAGCCAGGGCAGGAAGGCCATGCGGCCCGGCGGCTTGAGCCGTTCGATGTCCACGGCGGTGGCATACATGGGACCGACCTTACGGAAGCCGGGATGAGCTGGGCAGATGCGGATGTCGGGGGATGGCCGTGACATATGTCCCGGGTCCGGTGCCGAATGGTCCCCGTACGAGGCAGGGCATCCGGGGCGCACGGGAACATCTGACGGTCCGTCAGCAGTCTTCCCCCGTCAGGGGGATTGGGCTATACAAGTGCCATCGGCTAGAACGCGTTCTAAACGCGGCGCGGCCCTGCCGACCAGTGACGACCCCGGCGCGGCCGACGGTGCGGACGGGCGGGCCGGGGTCTTCCCGCCCCTCCCGCCAAGGAGTGCTGTCGCCCTATGCCCATCGACGCCACCGAGGCCGTCTCGGCCGAGCCCCGGACCACCGCCCTCGCCTGGGGCCACAAGGACATCCAGCTCTACCACCTGGGCATCGGCGCCGGAATCCCGGCCACCGACCCCGATGAGCTGCGCTACACCCTGGAGAGCGAGCTGCACGTCCTGCCCAGCTTCGCCACCGTCGCGGGCGGCCGCATGGCGCTCGCCGGGGGGCTGAACGGCCCGGGGATCGACGTCGACCTCGCCTCCGTCCTGCACGGCGGCCAGACCGTCGAGGTGCACCGGCCGATCCCGGTGACCGGGGACGCCACCCAGACGTCCCGGGTCGCGGCGGTGTACGACAAGGGCAAGGCCGCGGTCATCGTGCTGCGCACCGAGGCGGCCGACGCGGACGGCCCGCTGTGGACCTGCGACAGCCGCATCTTCGTCCGCGGCGAGGGCGGCTTCGGCGGCGAGCGCGGCCCGTCCGAGCGGCTGGACACCCCCGCCCGCGAGCCCGACCGCACCGTGGAGCGGGCCATCCGCGAGGACCAGGCACTGCTCTACCGGCTCTCCGGGGACTGGAACCCATTGCACGCCGACCCCGGGTTCGCCAAGGTCGCGGGGTTCGAGAAGCCGATCCTGCACGGGCTCTGCTCGTACGGCATGGTCCTCAAGGCCGTCGTGGACACCGAGCTGGGCGGCGACGTCGCCCGGGTGCGCTCGTACACGACGCGCTTCGCCGGGGTGGTGTACCCCGGCGAGACCCTGCGCATCCGGATGTGGCGGGACGAGGGGCGCGTCCAGGTGACGGCGAGCGCCGTCGAACGGGACGACGCGCCCGTCCTCGGTGACACGGTCGTCGCCCACGCCTGACCTTGTGATCCCACTTATTCAAGAGGAGGCGCTGTGCGCGCAGCCGTACTGCACGAGACGGGACAGGACAAGCTCGAAGTCCTCGACGACATCGAGGCGGTGGGCTTCGGCCCCGGCAAGGTCCGGCTGCGCATCAGGGCCACCGGGCTGTGCCACTCCGACCTCTCCGCGATGAGCGGCGTCCTGCCGCAGCCCGTGCCCTTCGTCCCCGGCCACGAGGGCGCGGGCGAGGTGGTGGAGGTCGGCGACGGGGTGACCGGGCTGAGCCCCGGGGACCGGGTGCTGGTGTGCTGGCTGCCCGCGTGCGGCGGCTGTCCGTCCTGCAAACGGGGCCAGAGCCAGCTGTGTCTGTCCGGGTTCATGAACGCCGGAACGCCCAACTTCAAGCGCGCGGGCGACGATGCCTCCCAGGTCTTCGGCATGGCCGGGACCGGGACCTTCGCCGAGGAGGTCGTCCTCCCGGCGCCCTGCGCCGTGCCGATCCCCGACGACGTCCCGTACGACATCGCCGCGCTCATCGGCTGCGGGGTGACCACCGGGCTCGGCGCGGCCCTCAACACGGCGCGGGTGGAGGCCGGTTCGTCGGTCGCCGTCATCGGCTGCGGCGGGGTGGGCATCAGCGTGGTGCAGGGCGCCCGGGCGGCGGGCGCGGCCCACATCGTCGCCGTCGACCCCGTCGCCTCGCGGCGCGAGGCCGCGCTGCGCTTCGGCGCCACCGAGGCGGTCGCCCCGGAGGGGCTCGACGACGCCAAGAACAGCGTCACCGCGGGCGAGGGCTTCGACTACGTCTTCGAGGTCGTCGGCAAGTCCGCCACCGCCCGCCGCGCGTACGAGACCACACGGCGCGGCGGCACGCTGTGCGTCGTCGGGGCGGGCGCGGTGGACGACTTCCTCCAACTCAGCATGTTCGAGCTGTTCTTCGACGAGAAGCGGATCCTGCCGTCCCTGTACGGCGGGGGCGATGTGCTGCGCTCGTACGAACGGACCATCGCGCTGTGGCGCGCGGGCCGCATCGACCTCGCCGGGCTCATCACCCACCGGGTGCGGCTCGGCGAGATCAACGAGGCGCTCGGCCAGATGCGGACGGGGGAGGCGCTGCGCACATGCATCGAGATCTGAAACGTCCCCTGGTGGGGAAGACCGCGATCGTCACCGGCGCCGGGCGGGGCCTCGGCCGAGCCGAGGCGCTGGAGCTGGGGCGGCTGGGCGCCGCCGTCGTCGTCAACGACTACGGACAGGGCGGCCGCGACGGCTCCGGCGAGGCGTCCTCCGGCCCCGCCGAGGAGGTGGCCGAGGAGATCCGCGCGGCGGGCGGCCGGGCCACGGCCCATGTGGGCGACGTGGCCGACTTCGACACGGCGCGCGCACTGGTGCGGCTCGCGGTCGACACGTACGGCGCGCTGGACATCTTGGTCAACAACGCGGGCATCCTCCGCGACCGGATGGTCTTCTCGATGACCGAGGACGAATGGGACTCGGTCATCCGCGTCCACCTCAAGGGCCACTTCAGCACTACCCGCTTCGCCGCCGCGCACTGGCGCGAACGCTCCAAGGCCGCCGGGGGCGGGCCGGTGCACGGCCGCATCGTGAACACCTCGTCCGAGGCGTTCCTCGCCGGATCGCCCGGCCAGCCCAACTACGCGGCCGCGAAGGGCGGCATCGTCGGCCTGACCCTCTCCACGGCGGGCGCGCTCGCCAAGTACGGCGTCACGGCGAACGTCATCTGCCCGCGCGCCCGCACCCGCATGACCGAGGACGTCTTCCCGGACGCCGACCTCGCGGAAGACCGCCCCGACCCGCTGTCCCCCCAGCATGTGGCCCCCCTCGTCGGCTACCTCGCCTCCCCGCAGGCGACGGCGGTGAACGGCCAGGTGTTCGTGGTCCACGGGGGCATGGTGGCGATCGTGGAACGGCCACGGGTGGCCGCGAAGCTGGACGCGGTGGGCGACGTCTTCGGCTTCGGGGAGCTGGACGGCCTGCTCACGCCGTACTTCGACGAACGGCGTGGGGAGGGGTTCGCGGCGCTGGAGGTGCTGAGCCTGAAGCGGGGGTGACGCGGTCGTTGAGGCGGGGGTGAAACGGCCCACCCCTCCCTGCCCCGCAGCCGTGCGCGTGCGCTGCGTGTGCTGCGAGTGCTGCGCGTGCTGCGGGAAAGGGAGGGGCGGGGGGTGATGCGCTCCCGGCGCCCTTACGAGACGTTACGAGGCGTTCTCGCTCGGACGGCGGTGGCGGCCTTGTGCCGGAGCCTGCGGCTCCTCGGACGCGGCCTGCTGACCCCGGTGCTTGCCCTGGCCTGAGGCGGCATCGGCCTCGGCCGCCTCCTGCGAGCGCGCCTGGGTCATGTCGGTGCGGGCTTCGGACATGTGGGAAGTCACCCCGGTAAGTTCGCTGCGTACTCTGCGCGAGGGGCCCGCCACAACGTCGATACACGCCGTGCCAACCGGTCTGCGCAGCCCCAGCGACCGAGTCTAACCAGGGCGGTGATCGCGGACCCAGCGGGGTGGCCGGGGCTCCCGTGACCTGGCGAGAGGCGCCTGCTGGAGCGGTACGGGCCGTGGGGCGACCACGGTCAGCTCGGACTCCTGGCCGGTCTCCTGCTCGACCCCGGGCCAGCACCCCGTCCCCACCCAAGGCTCCACCCCGGACTCCCCCCGGCCCCGCGTCCGTGCCCGCACCGAAATTGTGTGTCCAGGCCCGCGCCCCGG
>NZ_GG657754.1:7535302-7536550 GCF_000158915.1 Streptomyces himastatinicus ATCC 53653
GCGCTCACGCCCGAGTCCGCGCCCGCGCCGAAGCTCGCCCTCGCGCTCGTGATCGCGCGCGGGTTCGCGGCTGCGTCCGGGCCCGTGCCCACGCGCGCGCCCGCAGCCAGGTCCGTGTCCGCGCCCGCGCGCCGTGCACCCGTACCGCTTGCGTCTGTGCCCCAGGCGGCACGTGGATCCGTGCCCGCACCCAGGCGCCTGACCCCACCGAAGCTCGCCCCCGGGCCCAAGTCCGTACCCGTGCCCAGGCCCCCGCCCGGGTCCGTATCCGCCCCCGCGCCGAGGCTCGTGCCTGCGCTCGCGCCCGTACCGAAGCGCCCACCTGTGCCCAGGCCCCTGCCCGCACCCAGCCCCGCGCCCGCATCCGCGCCCAGGCCCCCGCCCGGGTCCGCGTCCGCCCCCGCGCCCAGGCTTCTGCGGACGCCCGCGCCCAGGCTCGCGCCCGCGCTGAAGCTCGCGCCCGCGCCCCAGCCCGCACGCGGATCCGTACCCGCACCCGCATGGGGCACCGCACCCGCATGGGTCACCGCGGCCTCGCCGCTCACCTTTCGCCACGGCGTGATCCCGGACACCTCCGGCTCGCGGGCGGGGCGGGGGGCCCGCCGGATCACCCGCGGGGCCGCGGGGGATCCGGCGGAGGCCCGCGGCGCCGTGGCCTCCGGGAGCCACACCCGCGCCAGCCCGCACGGCACCTGCCGCGTCGCGTACGGCAGCCACAGCTCGCCGTCGCGGCTCCACAGGCCGGACCCGGCCAGCCAGCCCTCCGGCGCCGAGAACTGGCGCAACCGCCGCTCGGACGGCCGCCATACGCCCACCCACGGCCGCCCGCCCGCAGGGGCGTCGATGCGGAAGGCCACCGCGCACGCCTCCGGCGTCAGCATCTGGCCCGGCTGGATCGCGAAGGGGGTGGCCGTCGCCTGGGCGGGCGGGCGCAGGCAGTCCGGGAAGCGGACCGGGAGGGTGCTGCCGAGGACGCCCCACCCGAGCCGCTCGTCGCCGGGTGCGTCGGACCGTACGAGCAGCAGACCGCTGTCGGGGTCGGCGAGCAGCAGCCGGTCGTTGCTGCGCTCGGTGATCTGGAGCAGCGGGCTGGTCTCGCCGCCGCGGCCGAGGTCGACGACGAGGGTCTTCGTACGGCCGTCCAGCTCGCGGTCGAGCGCGAGCAGCCGCCCCATGCGGTCCAGCCAGGCGCCGCCCGTGCAGCGCCCGGGCACCTCGGCCAGGTGCTGGAGCCCGCGGGCGCCGCCG
>NZ_GG657754.1:7536925-7538433 GCF_000158915.1 Streptomyces himastatinicus ATCC 53653
TCCAGCGCTCGGGGAACCAGCAGCCGGTGTCGCCGCCGAGCGTGAGCCGCGCACCGTACGAACGGTCCGGGGTGATGGTGAAATCCGTGGACCTTTCTCGTGGCCGGGCGCTGACACCCGTGGTGAGGGTGGCGTCGAAGGCACAGGCGGTCATCGTTCAGTCACCTCCGGCCACTGAACGTAGGTTTCGTACCCCCTCCCGGTGGCCGATAAGAGGTCGGCTCCACCCTTACGTGTGGCTGTTGACCGATTCGCCTGAGAGGTCGCGGATGAATGTGCTGTAAGTGGCCGCTCAGGGGTGCGATTAAAGTAAGGCACGCCTAAGTGCCACCTTCCGCACGATCCCCTGGAGCACCACATGCCCGTACGCCGCCGCGGCAGCGCCGCCCTCGCCCTGGCCCTCGCCGGGGCCCTCTCCCTCGCCGCCTGCGGCGCGTCCGACAGTGGCAAGGGCGGCGCCAAGGGGAACGGCGGCGGAGGGAAGTCCGTCGCGCAGGGCGGCAAGGACTTCGGGAAGGCCGCCGAGCAGACCGCGAAGATGGGCACCGACGCGAAGCCCGGCCAGTTCCCGCGCACCATCACCCAGGCCATGGGCAAGACGGAGATCAAGAGCAAGCCGAAGCGGGTCGTGGTGCTCGACGTCGGCGAGCTGGACAACGTCGTCTCGCTCGGCATCAAGCCGGTCGGCTACGCACCCTCCGAGGGCGACCAGGCCATCCCCGGCTACCTCGAGAAGGCGGCCGGGAACCCGAAGAACGTCGGCACCATCAACAACCTCAACCTGGAGGCCATCAACGCCCTCCACCCCGATCTGATCCTCGGCAGCAAGCTGCGCGCCGAGCCGCTGTACGACGAGCTGAAGCAGATCGCCCCGACCGTCTTCTCCATCCGCCCCGGCTTCACCTGGAAGGAGAACTACCTCCTCAACGCGGCGGCCCTGGACCGCACCGCCGAGGCCGAGCGCAAGCTCGGCGCGTACGAGACGAAGGCGAAGAAGCTGGGCGAGGACATCGGCCCGAAGAAGCCGACCGTCACCATGCTGCGCTTCATGCCGGAGTTCACCCGGCTCTACGCCAAGGCGTCGTTCATCGGCACGATCCTCCAGGACGTCGGCCTGCCCCGGCCCAAGAACCAGCAGGTCGAGGACCTGGCCACGGAGATCGGCCCGGAGCGGATCAACGAGGCCGACGCCGACTGGATCTTCACCGGGGTCTACGGCGACCCCAAGGCCACCAAGCGGGACCAGGCGGAGTCCAATCCGCTGTGGAAGAAGCTCGGCGCGGTCAAGGCCGGCCACGCCAAGAACGTCAAGGACGAGACCTGGTACCTGGGCCTCGGCGTCACCGCCGCCGACCGGGTGCTGGACGATCTCCGCGGCTACCTGGTCCGCTGATCCCCCTTCAGGTCGCCCCCGGCGTGGCGGTCGCGCTGAGTGAAGGCAGGGGCAAGGCTTCCCGGTGATCTGGGAGGTAGCCTTGCCCCGTGCCCGCTCTCACCGATGTCCTCGC
>NZ_GG657754.1:7538641-7540280 GCF_000158915.1 Streptomyces himastatinicus ATCC 53653
CGCCCTCGCCGGGGCGCTCGACCTGCGGCCGAAGACCGCTGGTGCCGGACCCGGCCGACCCCGCCGGACGACAGGGGCTCGGCCGGATCTGCGAACTCGACCGCCCCGAGACGCTGGGCGAGTTCACCGAGCGTGCCGCCGCCCGGCTGCCCGCCACCGCGCAGGGCATCCGCGCCTCGGGCGACCCGGACCGTACGATCCGTACCGTCGCCGTCTGCGGCGGCTCCGGGGACGGCCTGTTCGCGGAGGCGCGCGCCGCCGGAGTCGACGCGTACCTCACCGCCGATCTGCGCCACCACCCGGCCTCCGAGGCGCGCGAGCACAGCGACCTCGCGCTGGTGGACGCCGCGCACTGGGCCACCGAATGGCCGTGGACCGAGCTGGCCGCGGCACAGCTCGACGAGATCTCCGACCGGCACGGCTGGGACCTGCGCACCCATGTGTCCCGCAAGGTCACCGACCCCTGGACGGCCCACGCCGCGGCCGCCGCCCCGTTCCGGGCCTTCGCGCCCGACCCCGCCTCGGCCTCCCCGGCCTGAGGCCCGCCTCTTCCGTCCCCTACGACCACCTCTGGAGCCCCCCGCTGAACGCCGCGCCCGCAGACCAGATCCGCCTGCTCGACGTCCAGGGCCTCGACGTACGGCTCTCGCAGCTGGCGCACAAGCGCCGGACGCTGCCCGAGCACGCCGAACTCGACACCCTGACCGCCGACCACACCCAGCTGCGTGACCTCCTCGTCGCCTCGCAGACCGAGGAGAGCGACACCGCCCGCGAGCAGACCAAGGCGGAGCAGGACGTGGACCAGGTGCGCCAGCGCGCCGCCCGCGACCAGAAGCGCCTGGACTCCGGGGCCGTCACCTCGCCCAAGGACCTGGAGAACCTCCAGCACGAGATCGCCTCCCTCGCCCGGCGCCAGAGCGACCTGGAGGACGTCGTCCTGGAGGTCATGGAGCGCCGCGAGGCCGCCCAGGAGCGGGCCACCGAGCTGACCGGCCGGGTGGAGTCCCTCCAGTCCAAGATCAGCGACGCCACGGCGCGGCGCGACGCGGCGGTCGAGGAGATCGACAACGAGATCGCGACCGTCACCAAGGAGCGCGCGGTCATCGCCGGGACCATCCCCGCCGATCTGCTGAAGCTCTACGACAAGCTGCGCGAGCAGCAGGGCGGCGTCGGCGCCGCCCGGCTCTACCAGCGGCGCTGCGACGGCTGCCGCCAGGAGCTGGCCATCACCGAGCTGAACGAGGTCCGCTCGGCCCCCGCCGACACCGTGGTGCGGTGCGAGAACTGCCGCCGGATCCTGGTCCGTACGCCCGAATCGGGGCTGTAGGGGCAATGGCACGGCGTCGCTTCATCGTCGAGGCCGACGGCGGCTCCCGGGGCAACCCGGGGCCCGCCGGGTACGGCGCGGTCGTCCTGGACGCGGTGACCGGCGAACCGCTCGCCGAGGTCGCCGAGTACATCGGCACCGCGACCAACAACGTCGCCGAGTACAAGGGCCTGATCGCCGGTCTGCGGGCCGCCCACGCCCTCGACCCGGAGGCGGAGGTCCAGGGTCCGGATGGACTCCAAGCTGGTCATCGAGCAGATGTCCGGCCGCTGGAAGATCAAGCACCCGGGACATGCGGCCGCTCGCCACCGA
>NZ_GG657754.1:7540677-7541971 GCF_000158915.1 Streptomyces himastatinicus ATCC 53653
CGGCGAGACGCCGCTCACCCCGGAGAAGCGCTTCTCCGGCAGCGGCGGCACCGACCCCGGCCTCTCGGACGTCGGGCACCGCCAGGCCGAGCTGGTCGCGGCCTCCCTCGCCGCGCGCGGCACCATCCAGGCCATCGTCACCTCGCCCCTGAAGCGCTGCCGCGAGACCGCCGACGCGGTGGCCGCCCGGCTCGGCCTCGACGTCCGCGTCGACGAGGGGCTGCGCGAGACGGACTTCGGCGCCTGGGAGGGCCTGACCTTCGCCGAGGTGCGCGACCGCCACCCGGACGACCTCGACGCCTGGCTCGCCTCCTCCAAGACCGCCCCCACGGGCGGCGGCGAGTCCTTCGCGGCGGTCGCCCGCCGCGTCGCCCTCTCCCGCGACAAGCTGATCGCCCGCTACGCGGGCCGTACGGTGCTCCTCGTCACCCACGTCACGCCGATCAAGACCCTGACCCGCCTGGCCCTCGGCGCCCCGCCGGAGTCCCTGTTCCGCATGGAACTCTCGGCGGCGTCCCTGTCTGCGGTGGCGTACTACGGCGACGGCAACGCCTCGCTCCGCCTCCTGAACGACACGTCCCACCTGCGGTAGGCGCCCCCCTTACCGCAGGGCGGCCGCTTCCCGCGCGAGGGACTCCACGCGCGCCCAGTCGCCCGCCGCCACCGCGTCCGCGGGCAGCATCCAGGTGCCGCCCACGCACCCCCACGTTGGGGAGCGCGAGATAGTCGGGGGCGCGGGTGGCATTGACGCCGCCGGTGGGGCAGAAGCGGGCGTCCGGGAGCGGGGACGCGAGGGCCTTGAGGTAGGCCGTACCGCCGGACGGCTCGGCCGGGAAGAACTTCATCTCGGTCACCCCGCGCTCCAGCAGCGCCACGACCTCCGACGTGGTCGAGACGCCCGGCAGCGACGGAATCCCCGAGTCCCGCATGGCGCCCAGCAGCCGGTCCGTCCAGCCCGGGCTGACCAGGAAGCGGGCCCCGGCCGCGACGGCGGTGTCCACGTGGCCGGGGGTGAGTACGGTGCCCGCACCGACGACCGCCTCCGGCACCTCCGCCGCGATCGCCCGGATGGCATCGGCGGCGGCCGGGGTACGGAAGGTGACCTCGATAGCGGGAAGGCCCCCCGCGACCAGGGCCCGGGCCATCGGGACCGCGTCCGCCGCGTCGTCGATGACGACGACGGGGATGACGGGGGCGAGATCGAGCAGGGAGGGTGCGTTGTCGTCTGTCACGGGACCATTCTGCGGGCGCGTGGCATGACCCGCAACGCACGTTGCGGAGGACGCAATGGCAC
>NZ_GG657754.1:7542441-7543902 GCF_000158915.1 Streptomyces himastatinicus ATCC 53653
GGCCGGGGCGCGGGCGGGGTTCGGCCGCACGTGCCACCGATGACCCGGCTCCGGCCCGGCCCTACAGCTCCGTCACCACCACGTCCAGCGCCCACGGCCGTCCCGCGCGCTCCGGAGCCGTCGCCTCCACCGCGTACCCGAACCCGCGCAGCGCCTCCACCAGCGCCTCGGGGCCCTCCGGCTCGGCGCCGGACGTCAGCAGGTCGCGGACCATCCGGCCCTTGGTCGCCTTGTTGAAGTGGCTCACCACGGACCGCTTCTCCACCCCGTCCACGATCTTCGACTGGAGCACCCGCACCGTCGCCGTGCGCTCGGCGACCTCACCCTTCGGCTTCCACGCCGTCGTGTACGCCGCCGACCGCAGGTCGAGGACCAGGCCGTTCCCGGCGGCCTCCGGGAGGGCGGTGGCCATCGGCGTACGCCAGAACGCGCCGAGCGCGCCGAGGCCCGGCAGCTTGACGCCCATCGAGCAGCGGTACGACGGGATGCGGTCGTCGATCCGTACCGCACCCCACAGGCCCGAGAAGACCAGCAGCGAGCGTTCGGCGCGGGCCAGGGCGGGGGCCGGGAGGGAGGCGAGGCCGAGCGCGTCGTACAGCACACCGGTGTAGATCTCCCCGGCGGGCCGGGTCCCGGCCGACCGGAGCGCCGCGTTCTTGGCGACCTCGCCGCGCAGCCCCGCGCTGAGCCCCAGCACCTCGGCCGCCTTCGCCTCGTCGCCCGAGCACAGCGTGACCAGCTCGTCCAGGACCCGGGCCCGCGCCTCGCCGAGGCCCGGGAGCGACAGCGATCCCAGGTCCAGCGGGGATCGGGAGCCTCCCGTGGCCTTTCCCTCGGACGGCGGCAGCAGGACGAGCACGGGTTCTCCTCGGAGCGTCGGCGGTACGGCACGGGGGCGGTGCGCTGGCGCCACCCCAGCCCCGCAGCCTACGGCCTACTCATCCGCCTCCCGCAGCCACACCGTGGTGTCCGGCGGCAGCTCATTCGACAAAGGCCCGCTGCTCAGCAGCACCTCGCCCACGGCGGGCAGCGGGACGGCGGCCGACGACAGGTTGGTGACGCTGTGCCAGCCACCGGCGCGGCGGAAGTGCAGCACCCCGGCGCTCAGTTCCGCGACCGAGCCCTGCCATTCCACCGTCTCGTCCCCCTGCAACTCCCGCCGCAGCCGCAGCGCCTCCCGGTACAGCTCCAGCGTCGAACCGGCCCGCCCCTCCTGCGCCTCGACCGACAGCTCCCCGAACCCCTCCGGCTGCGGCAGCCACGCGCCGCCCGCGCCGAAGCCGTACGAGTGGCCGCCGCGCGTCCACGGCAGTGGCACCCGGCAGCCGTCCCGGCCCTTGACCCGGTGGCCGCTGCGCTCCCAGGTGGGGTCCTGGAGTACGTCCACGGGCAGGTCGGCGACCTCCGGAAGCCCCAGTTCCTCGCCAATGGTAGAGGTACGACGAACCGGGCAGGGCCAGC
>NZ_GG657754.1:7544170-7548640 GCF_000158915.1 Streptomyces himastatinicus ATCC 53653
TTGACGCCTGGCCCAGCTCGTCCGCGCGGGCGTACGACACCCGGCGGGAGTTGCGCACCCACGCCTCGGCGACCCCGATCCGCGGCGGGTCGTACGCGTCGAACACCCTGCGCCACTCGCGGAAGATCCCGTGTACCTCGTCCCGGTCCCACAGCGGATGGCTGCCGTCCTCCGGCAGGTCCTCCGGCTCGTAGCCGGGCACGTCGCCGATGTCGCGCAGCGGCTCGGCCAGGTCCTTGGCCAGCCCGTGCGCGACGTCCACCCGGAAACCGGCCACGCCCCGGTCGGACCAGAAGCGCAGCGTGGTGAGGAAGTCGGCGCGGACCTCCGGGTGGTCCCAGTTGAGGTCGGGCTGTTCGGGGGCGAAGAGGTGGAGGTACCACTGCCCGTCCGGCAGCCGGGACCACGCGGGGCCGCCGAAGCACGAGACCCAGTCGGTGGGCGGCAGCCCGCCGCCCACCCCGCGCCCCTCGCGGAAGACGTACCGCTCACGGGCCGGGGCGCCGGGGGCCGAGCGCAGGGCCTCCTGGAACCAGGCGTGGTCGTTCGAGGTGTGGTTGGGGACGATGCCCACCATCACCTTGAGCCCGAGCCGGTCGGCCTCCGCGACCAGCCGGTCGAAGTCGTCGAGGGTGCCGAGCCGCGGATCGACGTCGCGGTAGTCGGCCACGTCGTAGCCGCCGTCGGCGAGCGCGGACGGATAGAAGGGACTCAGCCAGACGGCGTCCACGCCGAGCCCGGCGAGGTACGGCAGCCGACCGGTGATGCCCGGCAGATCGCCAATCCCGTCGGCGCCGGAGTCGGCGAAGCTGCGGGGGTAGATCTGATAGATGACGGCCTGCCGCCACCAGTCGCTGTTCACGGGGTCGTCGCTCACGGTGTCCTCGCCATGGAAGGAGGGGGTCCAGCCGTCCAGGCAGTGTCCCCGGGCGCGCCGCGGTCTGTCGAGAGGGCAAGATCGCCCGCCGGAGCCGCCCCGGCGTGCGTGCTTCTGTGCCACGATCGGCTCTTCCGGGGCGCCGAGCCCTGGATGCCCTGCGAGGGCGTGTCCATGGTCGACGAGCACTCGACAGCGGACCGGGACCGTACGGCGACGACCGACTTCGTCTGAGCCGCCCCGCTCGGGCCGGTACCATGGTCACTACGGCGGACGAGCCGGCCGGGCGGTCGCGTCGGGGTCCTTCGGGGCCCCGCCGAGGAACGTCCGGGCTCCACACGGCAGGGTGGTGGGTAACGCCCACCCGGGGTGACCCGCGGGACAGTGCCACAGAAAACAGACCGCCGGGGCCGCAAGGCGCCCGGTAAGGGTGAAACGGTGGTGTAAGAGACCACCAGTGCCCAGGGTGACCTGGGCAGCTAGGTAAACCCCACCCGGAGCAAGGTCAAAAGGAGCCACCGCAAGGCGGCTCTGCGCGGATGATCGAGGGCTGCCCGCCCGAGTCCGCGGGTAGACCGCACGAGGCCGGCGGCAACGTCGGCCCTAGATGGATGGCCGCCTCCCCGCGGGCCGCAAGGCCCACGGGAGACAGAACCCGGCGTACAGGCCGACTCGTCCGCCGCCCACGCTCCCTATCCGGTCAAAGCGTGTAGGGAGCACATCTACTGCACGTTCGCCAGCGGCCGGGACGGGCGTTTCGTCGTGTCAAGGAAGCGCGACGGCCCCACCTAAATGGGGCCGATCGGGCGTACTGGCGGAGCCGACCGGCGGTACCGTTCTGAGTGTCAGCACAGAACGGGAGTCGCGCCTGCATTGGCGGATTCCGGCGAGCCCTGACAGGGGCCTGACGACCGACCCTCACCTGCTGCGCCTGGCGATGGCCCGGGCGGTCGCCGCCGAGGAGGCGGTGGGCCGGTGACGATCCAGATCTGCGCTCGCTGTCAGCGGCCGACGGGCAGGCCGGTCGTCGTCGCGATCGGGTACGGCGCGAGTGCCGGTGGTGGCGTCGTCTACGCCTGCCCGGGCGAATGCGCCGCGAGCTTCCCGAAGCAGCGCGACCCGTTCGAGCAGACCTCCCTGGCCCGCGACGTCCCCGTCAGGGCGTAGCGATGACGGCCCGCCCGAGCCGACAGCATGGAGCCGGGTCGGGGCCGGCGCGGACGGGATCGGCCGTGGAGAGCGGTCTTCGGACACGTCAGATGGTGGGGTCCTGATAGCTGAAGCCGCTCCAGGAGGTGGTGCCGCCGAGGGTGGTGACCGTGATGGTGATGTTGTCGGCGGAAGTGTGGGGCGGGGCGATGGCGGTGACCGTGGTGTCGGAGACGACGGTGAAGGGAGCGAAGACACCGTCGAAGGTGACCTGGTGCGTGGTGGCCAGGCCGGTGCCCGTGAGGGTGACGTCGGTGCCCCCGGCGGTGCGTCCGGTGGTGGGGACCACACCGGACACGGTGGGTCCCGCTACGTAGGTGAAGGTGAGACCGCCCGCGGTTCCGCCGGGGGTGACGACGGTGACCGGTACGGGGCCGGGGGAGGAGGCGCTGGGGACCGTGACGGTGATCGCGGTGTCGGTGACGGACTGGATGACGGCCTGACGGGAGCCGAAGCGCACGGCCGTGGCGCCCGAGAGGTTGACTCCGGTGATGACCGCGGTGCCTCCACCGGTGACCGGACCCATGGCGGGTCCTGCCCCTCCATAGGGGTTGCTGGTGGTGCTGATGCCGGACAGCAGCGGAGCGGGGCGGTAGACGAAGGTGCCGAATCCGCCGGTGCCGCCGGGGGTGGTGACCGTCACCGGGACCGCGCCCGATCCGGGCGGGGTTCTGACGGTGACCGAGGTCGCGGTGTTGGAGAGGATCGTGGCCGCGGCGCCGCCGAAGTGCACCGCGGTGGCCGCTGCCAGGTTGTGGCCGCGGATGGTCACGATGGTCCCGCCCGCGGTGGAGCCCTGACCGGGCATCAGGGTCAGTGCGATCACGCTGACGGTGTTGTCGGCGCTGTTGGTGACGTACAGGCGGGACGCGTCCGGGGAGACCGCGACGCCGATCGGGCTGTTGCCCACCGGGATGCTGTCGACGGCGGTGTTGGTGGCGGTGTCGATCACCGTGACGGTGTTGGCGCTGAGATCGGCCACGTAGACGGCGGTCCCGTCCGGGCTCATGGCCACCATACGAGGGCCGTTGCCCACGGGGATGGCGGCGGTCACCGTGTTGGTCGCGGTGTCGATCACCTTGACGGCGTTCTCCCCGGCGACGCTGACGTAGGCGCGGGTGCCGTCCGGTGTGAGGGCGACGAGGATGGGCACGTCACCGGTGAGGATGCTCGCGCTGACGGTGTTGGTGGCGGTGTCGATCACGGCCACGGTGCCGTCGCCGGCGTTGGGCACGTAGACCCGGGCGCCGTCCGGGGAGACCGCTGCCCCGGTTGGAAGGCTGAGACCGGTGATGGGGGTGGTGACCGAGTTCGTGGTGGTGTCGATGACGCTGACGACACCGGCGGTCTGGCATGTGACGTAGGCGCGGGTGCCGTCCGGTGTAAGGGCGCACTGGACGGCTCCGGCACCGACCGGGATGGTTGTCGTGAGGACGTTGGTGGCGGTGTCGATCACACCGACGCTGCCGGTGTCGAACAGGGTCACATACGCGCGGGTGCCGTCCGGCGAGAAGGACAGCAGACGCGGTCCACCCGGTGCGGCGATGGTCACCGTGACGGTGTTGGTGGCGGTGTCGATGACGCTGATGTCGTCCGAGGACTGGTTCGCGACGTACGCCCGTCCCCCGTCCGGGGTCAGCGTCACTCCCAACGGCGAGCCGCCGACCGGGATGGTGGCAACGGAAGGCGTCAGCAGCAGGGTGCTTCGCCGTGAGACGGTGTCGGTTGCCGACAGGGTCTGGGGATCGGCCAAGAGCAACATCATGGGGTCCTCTCCGAGGGCATGTCTGCCGAGAAGTCCGGCCCCGGGCGAAGAACGCGAGCCCAGGGCACCCCGCCGGTTCTCCTGCTCACAGTGATGCACAGCGTCGAACGGGTGACAATCGCCGACCGGGCGACACCAACCGGACAGCCGAGCGCACGACATTCCCCCGTACCGTCCCTGTGGACCGTCGTCGGGCGCCGTCGCGCCGGAGCGGATTGCGTGCGCCGCTCATCCGCAATGCGCCCGTCGGCGCCTCCACGCCGCCACCGCGGCTTCAGGCGGCCAGCCGGTCCACCACCGCCTGGTAGTGGGCCAGGCCGTGGGCGATGTGTTGCTGGGCGCTCTCCCGGGCCGTCCTGCCGTAGGTGCCCGGGCGGTCGCGCACGCCGTGGGTCAGCATGAGGTCGACCAGGCCGACGAGGTAGTCGGCGGAGAGCTCACGCTCGTAGTAGCCGGTGGAGCCGAGCATGGCGTCCAGGGGATGGTCGTACGGGGCGCCAGTGGCCAGCAGGAAGCGGACCTGGTTCTGGAGCACGCGCAGCAAATCCTCGTCGCGGTACGGCAGCCGGGAGACGAGTGAGTCCACGCGCGTGTCGGCGAGTTCGCGGCTGACGGCGCC
>NZ_GG657754.1:7548999-7606661 GCF_000158915.1 Streptomyces himastatinicus ATCC 53653
TACGCAGCGCGGCCAGATCGCCGGGAGGCGGCGGCCCGCAACAGGGCGCGGGCGGCCGGGTCCGGCGTGCCGCGGGGCGGGAGTTCGAGGATCGCGTACGCCACCTCCTGGTGCGGCGGGGCGGCGCTGGCCAGCATCACGAACCGCGCTCCGGGGAGCCGTGCCGCCACATGGCCCAGGTAGGGGTCCTGCTCGAACTCCTCGGTCAGGAAGTCCATCGGGCCGAGGACACCGCAGAGCAACTGGGCGACGGCGCGACGCCGCGGGTGCCGTATGTCCTGGAGACGATCAGCCCATTCGTCCTTGCCGAACTCGGCCGCCTCCTCCGCCCACTCCTCCTGATCGAGTTCCGTCAGCTCCTCCTCATCGGGGAGTTCTTCGCCGAGGAGGTCGAGCGCCTCGTAGACGGAGGTCGCGACGCCGATGACGGCGAAGGAAGCGCCGTCCTCGTCCTCGTCCCAGTCGTCCTCGTCCGTCTCCTCGGCATCGGCGGGGGCCGGGGCGCCGAAGAGTTCCGCGAGGTCGGCTTCGGTGAAGGTCAGCTCGTCCGGGTCGTACTGCACCACCGCGTAGCGCCCGCCGGTCAGCTCCTCCCGCAGCGCCCCCGACTCGGCCTCCACCAGGCACCGCAACAGCTCATCAACATCCATGGCCGGGATTCTCACAGGTGGGTGTGACACATATTCCGTTGACCGAGGGAGGTTTCGAGGAGGAATGTATCGCCTCGGTCGGGGGGACAACGGCATACGCGGGGGCGGTAAGTGGTGGCTGGTTCGGACATGGCCCGTGACCTGCACGTCAAGGAGACCTCGTCTGATCTGCCGCTGTGGACAGCGGACTTCCGTCTGTTCTTCGCCGCCCGCACCACCTCACTGCTGGGCGACGCGATGCTCCCCGTTGCGATCACGGCCGCCGTGATCCGGGCGGGTTACGGGGCGAGCGGGGTGGGCTACGCGCTCGCCGCGCTCGTAGCCCCGTTCGCAGCGCTGATCATCTTTGGTGGGGTGCTGTCCGACCGCCTCGGCGCCCGGCGACTGATGGTCGTCTCGGACATGGCCCGGCTGTGCTTTCAGGCGGTGCTCGCGCTGTTGTTCCTGCTGGGTACGCCGCAGCTGTGGCAGATCCTGGTGCTGCTGGCCCTGGTCGGGGCAGGTAGCGCGATCTTCCAGCCGGGAGTCGCCAGCATCACCCCGCGTATAGCCCAGGACGTGCAGAAGGCGAACGCCACCCTCCGCATCTCGGAGTCCGTCACCGGCGTGATCGGCCCGTCGCTGGCCGGCCTGCTGCTTGTGGTCTCCTCACCGGCGACGGTGGTCGCCCTCGACGCCTTGACCTATGGGATCAGCGGCGCCTGCCTGTTGCTGCTCCGCTCGGTCCCGATGGGGCCGGACGCACGGGAGGGCGCCTCGTCGTTCCGGTCCGATCTTGTCGAGGGGTGGCGGGAGTTCCGGGCCAGAACCTGGCTGTGGAGTGTCATCGTCGTCTTCATGCTCTGGCAGCTGGCGGGTGCCGGGCCCATCATGACCCTCGGCAACAGCACGCTGGTCACCGACTACGGGGCATCGACGTTCGGCCTGGTCATGTCGTCCCTCGGGGTGGGAAGCGTGGTGGGCGGAATCATCGCGATCAGGCTCCGCCCGCGCTATCCACTCCGGGCCGGCGCCCTCTCCATGACCCTATGGGCGCTCATGCCGTTGGGAGTCGCCCTCGGCCTTCCCGCGCCGCTCGTCGCCGGGTGCTACGCGGTGAGCGGCGTGGGCAGTGCGTTCTGGATCGTCATGTTCCACACGAGCGTGCAGACCCACATCCCGCAGGACGTCCTCGGCAGGGTGCACGCGTACGACGCGGCCGGCTCGCTGGTGATGAAGCCGGTGGGGCAGGCGGTGGCGGGGCCGCTCGCGGTCGTCGCGGGGACGGTGCCGCTGCTGTGGGTGTCCGCGTCCATGGCGCTCGTCGCCTGCGCCCTGCTGCTGATGATCCCGGCCGTGCGCGGCCTGAAGCGCGTGGAGCGCATGGAGCGTTGAGCTGCCCGTGGCAACTGGCCCTAGCAGCTCCCGGGCGCCGCGCCAAGTGGCGCGGCAGCTCTCGATCTTGCAGGCGATTCGCACGGTTTCCTGAGGGATCGCTTGATTGTCCGTGACGGGCGTCACCTCCATGCTGGGCGGTGAATTCCTCAGGGAGGAGCGCCACATGTCCGCGCGAGCGATGGATCCCTTGCTCCAGCCCTTCACGATCAAGAGCCTCACCCTGCGCAACCGGGTGGTCAGCACCTCGCATGAACCGGCCTTCGGGGAAGAGGGGCTGCCCCGGGACCGGTATCGGATGTATCACCTGGAGAAGGCGCGGGGCGGCGTCGGGCTGACGATGATCGGCGGGTCGGCGGTCGTGTCGCCGGACAGCCCGCCGTCGTTCGGCAATCTGCTGCTCTACCGCGACGAGGTGGTGCCGTGGTTCCGCCGGCTGGCCGACGATGTGCACACCGCCGGGGCGGCAGTCATGTGCCAGATCACCCACCTGGGGCGGCGCACCAGCAACTACACCGGCGACTGGCTGCCGGTGCTCTCCGCGTCGCCGCTCAGGGAACCCGCCCACCGCGCGTTTCCCAAGGAGGCCGAGCGATGGGATCTGGACCGCGTCGTACGGGACTACGCGGACGCCGCCGCCCGCTGTGAGGCCGGGGGACTGGACGGGATCGAGATCCAGTCGTACGGACACTTCCTGGACAGTTTCCTGTCCCCGGCGACCAACCACCGGGACGACGAATTCGGCGGCAGCCTCGCGCACCGCATGGCCTTCCCGCGCCGGGTGATCCGCGCGATCCGGTCCGCCGTCGGGCCCGGATTCGTCGTCGGCATCCGCATGATGATGGACGAGGACCGGCCCGGCGGACTGACCCTGGACGACGCGCTGACCGCGCTCCGCGCGTACATCGAGGACGGCATCGACTTCGTCAGCACCATCCGGGGCTCGATCGAGAGCGACGCCTCGCTGGCGAGGGCGATCCCGTCCATGGGCACGCCCTCCGCGCCGTTCCTCGACTTCACCGCCGGGATCAAACGACGGCTCGATGTGCCGGTGATGCACGCGGGCCGCATCGCCGACGTCGCCACCGCGCGGTACGCGGTGCGGGAGGGGCTGCTCGACCTGGTCGGCATGACCCGGGCCCAGATCGCCGATCCCCATCTCGTCGCCAAGGTGGCGGCCGGGGACGAGGACCGCATCCGGCCGTGCGTGGGGGCGAGTTACTGCCTCGACGCGATCTACGACTCCGGGGACACCAAATGCGTCCACAACCCCGCCACGGGGCGGGAGCTGCGGCTGCCGCACACCGTTCCGCCCGCGGCCGAGCGGAAGAAGGCCGTGGTCGTGGGCGCCGGGCCCGCGGGCCTGGAAGCGGCCCGGGTGCTGGGCGAACGCGGCCATGAGGTGGTCGTGTTCGAGGCCGGTGACCGGCCAGGCGGGCAGATACGCATCGCCGCGTCCAACAGCCGCAGGCGGGACCTCCTCGGCATCGTGGACTGGCGCGTCGACGAGTGCAAGGTGCTCGGCGTCGACCTGCGGCTCGGGGCGTTGGCCGAGGCGGCGGACGTCCTCGCGGAACGCCCCGACCTCGTGCTCATCGCCACCGGCGGACTGCCCGACGCCTCCTTCCTCACCGAGGGCGCCGACCTCGTCTCCGACACCTGGGACGTCCTCGGCGGATGCCTGCGCCCCCGCGGACACGTGCTGGTCTACGACGACAACGGCGCCTATCCGGGCCTGGACGCCACCGAGCTGATGGCCCGCAAGGGCCTCGCCATCGAGTACGTGACACCGGAACGCACCCTCGCCCCCGACGTCGGCAGCATGAACTCGCCCGCCTATCTGCGGGCGTTCGCCGAACACGGGGTACGCACCACCCTGGCCCACCGGCTGGTATCCGTACGCCGTACGACGGACGGGCGACTCACGGCGACGCTGCGCAGCGACTACGCGGACACGCAGTCGGAGCGGACCGTGGACCACGTGGTGGTCGAGCACGGGACGCTGCCGCTCGCGGACCTCTACTGGGACCTGCTCCCCGCATCGAGCAACCACGGCCGCGTGGACCACCCCGCCCTGCTGGCCGGAGAGCCGCAGCGGGAGACCGCCAACCCCGAGGGCCGCTACCAGCTGTTCCGCATCGGGGACGCCGTCACCAGCCGCAACATCCACGCCGCGGTGCTCGACGCGCTGCGCCTGTGCCTGCCGATGTGAACCGGCCACCGCACCACCCTATGGAGAGGAGAGCAGCGTGAGCATCGTGACGACTTCGGACAGCACCCAGGACGCGGTGGCGCGACGGGCCGTCGGCCACAGCCTGGAGGGACCCTTCTACACCGACCGGGAGTTCTACGCCCTCGACCTCGCGGCGATCTTCACCCGCCAGTGGCTGTTCGTGGCCGTGGACGCCGAGATCCCCTGGCCGGGCGACTACACCACCGTGGACATCGGGCCGTACCCGGTCATCGTCCTGCGCGACGACGAGGGCAATCCGCGCGCGTTCCACAACGTCTGCCGCCACCGCGGCGCCCGCCTCCTGGAGGATCGGTCCGGGTCGGTCGGCAACCTGGTCTGCGGCTACCACAAATGGACGTACGGAACGGACGGCGCACTCCGGTACGCCCCCTCCCAGCCGGGGGACTTCGACCGCGGGTGCTTCGGCCTCAAGGCGGTGCACGTGCGCAGCGTCGGCGGGCTCCTCTTCGTCTGCCTCGCCGACGACCCCCCGGCCGACTTCGGCGAGGTCGCCGCCCGCATCGAGCCGTATCTCCTGCCGCACCGCCTGCGCGGGGCCAAGGTCGCGGCCCGGACCGACCTCGTCGAGGACGGCAACTGGAAGCTCGTGATGGAGAACAACCGGGAGTGCTACCACTGCGACGGCCACCCCGAGCTGCTGCGCACGTTCTTCCCCACCTACGGCTACGCCGAGGAGGACATCCCCGCCCCGCTGCGCCCGGCGCACGAACGCTATCTGCGGACCGACGCCGAGCTGCGCGCGACGTACGAGAGGCTCGGCCTGCCGTACGCGCTCATCGAGGAACTCGACGGCCGCACCACCGGTTTCCGCATCCAGCGCGACGCGCTCGACCTGGCCGGTGAATCCTTCACCCCGGACGGCACCGCCGCCTGCCGCCGTCTGCTGGGCGATCTGCCCACGCCACGCCTCGGCCACCTCGCCCTGCACCTGCACCCCAACTCCTGGTTCCATGTGCTCGGCGACCACGCGATCACCTTCAGCGCCCTGCCGCTCGCCCCGGACAGGACACTGCTGCGCACCACCTGGCTCGTCCACCCGGACGCCGAGGAGGGCGTCGACTACGACCGGGACACCCTCCTCAAGGTGTGGACGGCGACGAACGAGCAGGACGCGCGCCTCGTCGCCCGCGCCCAGCGGGGCGTCTCCAGCCCGGCCTATGTGCCCGGCCCGTACGCCCCGACGGAGTACCAGGTCGAGGCGTTCTGTAGCTGGTACATCGCCCGGCTGCGCGAGGAGCTGCGGCTGCGCGAGGGGCTGCGGCCATGACAGGCGTGCTGGTGTGCAAGCAGGTCCGCGACGTCACCCGCGACACCAAGACCTTCGCCTTCGAACCGGCCGAGCCCACCCTCTTCCGGCACGACCCGGGCCAGTACCTCACGTTCACCTTCGAGATCGACGGCCAGGAGCTGCACCGCTGCTACACGCTCTCCTCCCCGCCGTCGCGTCCGCACCTCGCCGCGATCACCGTCAAACGCGTGCCCGGCGGCCGGGTGTCGAACTGGCTGCACGACCACCTGACCCCGGGCGACGCGGTGCGCGCCCGGGGCCCGCTCGGCGGGTTCTCGATGGTGCGGCACCCGGCGCCCGCGTACCTCTTCCTGTCCGGCGGCAGCGGGATCACACCGCTGATGTCCATGACCAGGACCCTGTACGACCTGGCGTCCCCGGCGGACGTGGTGTTCGTGCACAGCGCCCGCACCCCCGACGACATCCCCTTCCGGCAGGAACTGGAGCTGATGGCGGCGACCGCGCCACACCTCCGGGTCAGCCATGTCTGCGAGGACGACGGCGAAACGGAACGGTGGGAGGGCCACCGGGGCCGTCTCACCCTCGCCATGCTGCGGCAGACCGTCCCCGACCTCCTCCGCCGCGAGGTGTTCACCTGCGGCCCGCCGGGGTACATGCGGGCGGTCCGCCGGATGCTGGCCGCGGCGGGGCTCCCGGCGGACCGCTGCCACGAGGAGAGCTTCGAGGCACCGGCCCCCACGACAGCCGATGTGGCCACGACCTTCGCGGTCGAACTCGCCCGCAGCGGGCGGACCATCGCGTGCGACGCCGGTACCTCCGTCCTGGAGGCCGCGGCCCGAGCGGGGATCACCCTCCCCTCCTCCTGCGGACAGGGCCTGTGCGGTACGTGTGCGACGACCCTGGAGAAGGGCTCCGTCGACATGCGGCAGAACGGCGGCCTCCGCCCCGGGGACGTGGCACGGAACCAGATCCTCCTGTGCTGCTCAACGCCGTTGGAGGATCTGGTGATCGATGTCTGAGGCGGCCGTGGGATGCGCCGCCGCGTGAGGCAGCGCGCCGACCAGGAAAGTGGCCGTCAGGGCGAGCGCGGTCAGGGCCACTCCGGCCCAGCTGAGCCAGGTCACCGCCGCGGTGAGCGGCATCCAGGCGGTCGCCAGCCCGACGGCGACCGCGGGCGCCCCGGAGCCCCAGTAGAACAGCAGATACAGGGCGGCCCCGATCCCCGCGCGCTGCCCGGGCGGGGTCCGCGCGTCGACCGCTCGCGCGGCGCCGCTGTAGGCGAGCCCGTGCCCGAGACCGGCGAGGACCGTGGAGCCGAGCGTGGCGGGCAGCGAGGCGGCCCCGGTGGACGCGAGCAGCACCAGGCTCCCGGCGAGCGCGGCGAGTCCGTACCGCTGGGCGGCGTACGCGGTGCGGCGCGCACCCGCGAGCTGCGCCAGCAGCGACCACACCAGGACGCTTCCCAGCACCCCGCCGGTCAGGGCCGGATGGTCGCCGTGCGGGGTCTGTTCGAGCAGCGCGGGCAGGAGGGCGAGATAGATGCCGACGACGGCCCAGGCGAGGAACCCGGTCAGCCCGGCGACGAGGAAGAGCGCCCGGAGGGCCGGTGGGATGTGCGGCCGGGTGGGGCGCCACCGCTGCCGTACCCGTTCCGCACCGGTGGTCGCGGGCACGGTCCGGCGCAGCCGGTGCCACACCCAGCCCAGCAGGGCCAGATGCAGTACGTACGGAGTGGTCAGCATGCCGGGGACGTACTCGGCGAGCACGCCCGAGGCCACCGGCCCCAGGGCGGTGCCCGCCGCGAAGGCGAGGCCCGCGAGCAGTGGTCCGGCGACGCGGGCCGTGGGGCCGCGGTGCCGGGCGATGAGCGCTTGGGCCGCTCCGGTCGCCGCGCCCAGGGCCAGCGCGTGGCCGACCCGGCCGGTGAAGAGCCAGAAGGGGCTGTCGGCGAACAGGAAGCAGCACGAGCCCGCGGCGGCGAGCAGCACGCTCAACCGCAGCACCGGCCGGTCGCCGACGAGGTCCGCCGCGGGGCCGCACAGCAGCAGCGCCGGTCCGCTGACCAGCGCGAACGTCGCGAAGAGCAGGGTCATCACCAGGTCGTCGTAGCCGAAGAGACGCTGGTAGTCGGGATAGAGCGGGCTGGGGAGATAGGCGCCCGCCGTCAGCACCACCACCAGCAGTACGGTGGTCCGTACCGCCCGTTCGGCCCGTACCGCCCGTTCAGAAACAACCTGTTGATCAGCCACGTCCGCCAGTGTGGGACCGAGCGGGCGCGAAGAAAATCAAACGGTTCTGGTCCTCACCGTGCAAACTATTTGCATGATTGACTCTCGGCTCCGGATCCTCCAGATGGTCGCCGAGCACGGCACGGTGACCGCCGCGGCGCAGGCGCTGCACTACACGCCGTCCGCCGTCTCCTACCAACTGCGCCAGCTCGCCGCCGAGGTCGGAACGGACCTGGTGGTGCAGCAAGGCCGCGGCATCCGTCTGACGAACGCGGCGCGCATCCTGCTGCGCCACGCGGAGCGCCTCCAGGAACAGTGGGAACGCGCCCGTGCCGAGCTGGCCGCCGCCGGGACCGAGCCCACCGGGCAGGTCACGCTGTGCGGGTTCTCCACCGCGGCCAGCCGTCTGCTGCCGCCCGCCGCGGCCGAGCTGCGCGACGCCCACCCCCACCTCACGGTGCGGATCATCGAGGCCGAACCCGACCGCTGCTACGACCTGTTGCTGTCGGAAGCGGCCGACCTCGCGCTGCTCGTCGTCACCGCCGACTCCCCGCCCATGACCGACCAGCGCTTCGACCAGCGGCCGCTGCTGGACGACCCGCTGGACCTGGTCGTCCCCCGGGACCACCCGCTGACCCGGCGGCAGCGGGTCACGCTGGCCGACGCCGCGCGCGAACCGTGGATCGTGGGCAACCCGGGCACGACGTACCACCAGTTGGTGCTCGCCGCCTGCATGAGCGCGGGCTTCACGCCCCATATCGCCCACCACGCGGACGAGTGGGGCACCGGAACCGCCCTGGTCGCCCATGGCTTCGGCGTCATCCTCGTACCGCGCCTGGCGCAGCTGAGCGAGGAGTCGCTGGTGGCGCGCATCCCGCTGCACGGTGAACCGGCCCCGGCCCGCCGCATCATGGCCGTCACCCGCCTCGGGGCCAGGGAGATACCCGTCCTCACCCGCGCCGTCGAGACGATCACCGACGCCGCCACGCGAGCCCTGTAAGCCGCCACGAAGAGCCCCGTAAAAGCGGCGCACGAAGGGTTGACCGGTGCCAGACCGCCCCTTACTGTCCTCCCACCCTCCTCGGTATATCGATTAACCAATCCGTTAACCGTCCTGGTTGGAGACATCCGTTGTGCGCCCACCCTTGAGTCGGCGCGGCCTTCTCGCCGCCGGGTCCGGACTTGCCGCCGCGACCGCCCTGCCCGCCCTGTCCGGCTGCTCCGCGCTGGCCGCCGAGGATTCCGATCCCCATACGCTCGTGATCCACAGCCAGCTGGGCACCACCGCGCCCGGCTCCCCGACCTATCTCGCCGCCCTGCGGCGCTTCCGGGCGGAGAACCCCGGCCTGAAGGTCAAGAACCTCATCAACGGCGACGATCTCGCCCAGGTCTACGAGACCTCCCGGCTGGCCCGTAAAGAGCCGGACGTCGTCATGGTCAACCTGTACGACAAGACCCTGGCCTGGACGGATGTGGGTGCCACGGTCGACGTCAAGGGCTATCTGGACGACTGGGGGCTGCGGGAGCGCGTCCTGCCGGTGGCGCTGAAGTCCTGGACCGATGGGAAGGGGCGGCTGCGGGCCTTCCCGTACTTCGCCACCAACTGGCCGATCGCCTACAACACGGCGCTCCTGGAGCGGGCCGGTGTCGACGGGATACCCCGCACCGGCGACGCGCTCATCGGCGCCGCGCGGAAGCTGCGCGCCAAGGGCATCGGCCCGGTGACCACGGGCGGCAACGACTGGACCGGGCAGAAGCTGCTGGCGCAGATCATCCAGACCTTCCTCACCGAGGACGAGGCCGAGCACGTCTTCGCCACCGGGGACTTCAGCGGGAGCCGTGGCGCGCGGCAGGGGATCGACTACTTCGTGGAGCTGCGGGACGCCGGTGTCTTCGTCGACAAGGCACAGGGCCTCACCTCGGACTCCATGACCACCCAGTTCAACACCGGGTCCGCGGCCATCGAGTCCGCGATGTCCTCGGCGCTGGCCGAGGTGCCGGAGAAGGTGGCGCGCCGCACCGAGGTGGGCGGCTGGCCGCTCGCGCCCGGAGCGGTCCACGACAAGCCCACGATCCTGCGCACGTACACCCTGATCGGCCTCTGGATCAGCCCGAACGGCGCCAAGAAGATCGAGGCCGTCGAGAAGTTCGTGCGCTTCATGTACCGGCCCGACACCGTGTCGCGGTTCATCAAGGAGAGCGGCCGGGACATGGCCCTGCGGACCGACACCGTCAGCACCGGCTTCCCGCTGGTGGCCGCGGCGCAGCGGCTCGGCGGCCGGGTGAGCCAGGCGCTGCTGCCGGACGTGTACGTCCCGCCCGCCGCGACCCAGCCGCTCATCACCGCGACGAGCACGTCCTTCACCCGCGGGACCGGTGCAGCGAAGGTGCGCGCAGCCCTCGAAGCCGCGTACCGCGGTGCGTGAGGTGCCCCGTATGAGAACTTCATCCGAACCCCCGGGAGTCACCCCATGACGACGCTGACGCCCACCCGGGGCGGGACCGCCCTCCCGCCCCCGGTCCCGTCCCCGTCCGCGGCGCGCCGCAGGCGCGAAGGCGGCACGATCCTCGCCGTACCGGCCCTGGTCTGGTACCTGGTCTTCATGGTCGGCCCGATGGCCGCCATCTTCGTCGTGGCCGCCCTGCACTGGCCGGGGATGCTCCAGCCGGTCACGTTCGCCGGGCTCGGCAACGTCCGTACCGTCCTGGACGATCCGGTGTTCTGGGAGGCGGTGCGCAACACCGCCGTGCAGCTGGCCGTGGCGCTGCCGGTGATGATCACCTGCGCGTACATGCTGGGCTACTACGTGGCGCAGCGGCCACCGGGGCACCGGGTCGTGCGGTATCTGCTGTTCGTTCCGGGGCTGATCTCCACCCCCGCCAAGGCGATGGTGTTCTACGCCGCCCTCTCCCCGGACGGCCTGGCCAACGGGGCGCTCAAGGCGGTGGGCCTGGGGTCGCTGACCGATGCGTGGCTGGCCTCGCCGTCGACGGCGCTGGGCTGTCTGATCGCCCTCGACCTGTGGAGCGGCATCGGGTTCACCGCCGTCCTGTTCGCCGCCCGGCTCTCCAGTGTGCCGGACGAGGTCGGCGAGGCCGCGCAGCTGGACGGTGCCGGGCACTGGCGGACCATGTGGCGCATCCACTTCCCGGTGATCCGCGACTACGTGGGCGTGGTGACCATGCTCCAGTTCCTGTGGACCCTCTTCGGCTCCGCCCAGCACGTCCTGCTGCTCACCCAGGGCGGGCCCGGCGCCTCGTCCACGACGCTCTCCTTCCTCGTCTACCAGAAGGCGTTCATCGCGGCCGACCTCGGCTACAGCCAGACCGTGGGGGTGTTCCTCTTCCTGATCGGGCTCGTGGGGCTCCTGCTCATCCGCCGTTCGTTCCGCCAGACCCACTGATCGGAGCCGCTCACCATGAAGCTCGGCAAGTCCTGGCTGCCCGCTCATGTCCTGGTGTGGACCTATGTCGTGCTGCTGGTCGTCCCGCTGTACTACTTCCTCGCCTCCGCCTTCAAGACCAACGAAGAGATCTTCGGCAGCCCCTTCGCGCCGCCGTCGTCCCTGGACCCGGGCAACTTCTCCACCGCGTTCCAGCGCGCCGACCTGGGGCTCGCGGTCGTCAACTCGGGCCTGGTGACGGCGTGTTCGCTGATCCTCACCCTCGCGCTGGCCATCCCCGCGGCGTTCGCGCTGGCCCGGTCCACCGGGCGGGCGGCCGCGGCGCTGGAGAAGGTGTTCTCGCTCGGTTTCCTCATCCCCACCTTCGCCGCGCTCTTCCCGACCTTCCTGCTGGCCGCGGCGACCGGCCTGTTCCACACGCGCACCTTCATGGTGCTGTTCCTCCCGGCCACCGCGATGCCCCTGTCGGTGGTGATCCTGGTGCAGTTCATGCGGACCGTGCCCGCCGAGATGGAGGAGGCCGCCCGCATCGACGGCGCCTCCACCTTCGCCGTGCTGCGCCACATCTACACGCCGATGTGCCTGCCGGGGATCGCGACCGTACTGCTGCTGAACTTCCTGACCTTCTGGAACGAGTACCTGTACTCGCTCGTCATCATCGGCCCGGACCCCGCACAGCGCACGGTCCAGGTGGCGCTGCCCACCCTCAAGGCGATCACGGGAACCGATTACGGTGTGCTGACCGCGGGGACGATCCTCACCCTCGTACCGGTGTGGATCGTCTACACGGTGCTTCAGAAGCGCATGCAACGGGCGCTCATCAGCGGGGCGGTGAAGATGTGAGCACGGTGCCGACGCAACCCATGGAGAGCGGGCGTGCCCGGCCGACGATCAAGGCCGTCGCCGCCGTCGCGGGCGTGTCGACGGCCGCGGTGTCCCAGGCGTTCAACAACAAGGGGCGGCTCTCCGAAGCCACCCGGCGCCGCATCCTCGACGCCGCCATGGACCTCGGCTGGTCGCCGAGCGCCCCGGCCGCCGCGCTGCGCAGCGCCCGCACCCGTACGCTCGCCCTCGTCGTACGCCGCCCCACCGACGTCCTGGGCGCCGACCCGCACTTCAGCGAGCTGATCACCGGCATCGAGGGCGAGCTGGCGCCGCGCGGATACGGGCTGCTCCTCCACCTCGTCACCGATGTCGACGAGGAGAGCACGCTGTACGAACGCCTCGCCGCGGAGGGCCGCGTCGACGGCGCCGTCCTCACCGACGCGCGCACCGACGACCCCCGCCCCGCGCTGCTGACCCGGCTCGGCCTGCCCGCCGTCATGCTCGGCGCGCCCGACCCCGACGCGGCCGTGCCGGGCGTCGGCCTGGGACACCAGGGCGCGGGCGTGGGGGAGGTGGTCGACCATCTGCTGGGTCTCGGCCACCGGCGCATCGCCTATGTGGCGGGCCCGGCCGAACTCCAGCACACCCGGCTGCGCCGCCGCCGCTTCGAGGACGGCCTGCGCGCCGCGGGCCACCGGCCCTTCGCCGTGCTGCACACGGACTTCTCCGAAGGGGCGGCCATCGCCGCCACCGAGGCCCTGCTGGCCGCCGCGGACCCGCCCACGGCCATCGTGTACGCCAACGACTCCATGGCGGTGTGCGGCATCGGCACCGCCCAGCGCTCCGGGCTGCGGGTCCCGGCCGACGTGTCCGTCGTCGGCTACGACAACCTGCCGATCGGCCGCTGGCTGCATCCGCGCCTGACCACCGTCGACCAGCAGGTGCAGCAGGTCGGCGCGGCCGCCGCGCGGCTGCTCCTGGCCCGCTGCGGCGAGGACGCGGGGGACGCCCGGCTCGACGGGCGGCCCCGTCTCGTAGCCCGCGACTCCACGGGCCCCGCACCCCACTGATCCGCCATGTCCACGCGCGCACTTGCGCCCGTACTCGCGCCCGTACAGCCACACGCGACAGAAGAGAGCCCATGCGACGCCACAGCGCCCAGCTCACCCACCACCCCGCCGTCCTGCCCTGGCTCGGCGCCAACTTCTGGTCCCGCACCGGCGGGCCCCTGATGTGGCGGGACTACGACCCCAAGACGGTCCGCGAGGAACTGGGGGTCCTGCGCGAGCACGGTCTGACCATGACCCGCTCCTTCTTCTACTGGCCCGACTTCCACCCCGCACCCCACCGGGTCGACGAGGAGCTGTGCGTGCGCTTCCGCGACTTCCTGGACGCGCACACCGAGGCGGGGATGGGGACCATCCCGACCTTCATCGTGGGCCATATGTCCGGTGAGAACTGGGATCCGGCCTGGCGCGGCGGCCGCGATCTGTACGAGGACGTGTGGCTGGTCGGCCGCCAGGCGTGGTTCGTGTCGCAGATGACCCGCCGCTTCAAGGACCACCCGGCGGTCACGGGCTGGCTGATCACCAACGAGATGCCCGGCTACGGCCGTGTCTACCAGGTGGACCCGCCCTCCAGCGATGTCGTGACCGCCTGGGCCCAGGCCATGTGCAACGCGGTGCGGGCGGCCGGCGGCACCCAGCCGGTCTCGCTCGGGGACGGCGCGTGGGGCATCGAGGTGACCGGCCGGGACAACGGCTTCTCGCTGCGCGAGACCGCCGAGTACGTCGACTTCGTCGGCCCCCACATCTATCGCTCCGACACCGACCGGGTGCGGCAGCACCACCGCGCCGCCTTCGAATGCGAGCTGGCGGCGGTGACCGGCGCGCCCGTCGTGCTGGAGGAGTTCGGGGTGTCGACCGACACGGTCTCCGCCGAGAACGCCGCCGTGTACTACCGCCAGACGCTGCACAACTCCCTCCTCGGCGGCGCCACCGGCTGGATCGCCTGGAACAACACCGACTACGACGACCTGTGGGACCAGTCCCCGTACGATCACCACCCCTTCGAGATGCACTTCGGCATCACCGACTCCACCGGCGCCCCCAAGACCCCGCTGCTCGAACTCGACTCCTTCGCCGATGTGCTGCGGCGGGTCGACTTCCCGCGGTGCCGCCGCGCGGACACCGGCGCGGCGCTGGTGGTGCCCGCGTTCCTTGAACGCGACTACCCCTACAGCCGCCCCGCCGACCGGCCGCTCATCTTCACCTCGCTCCACCAGGCGTACGCCGCCGCGCGCGCCGCCGACCTGCCGGTGGGCTTCCTCCGCGAGGCGGACGGCCTCGACGGTGACGTCTCGCTCTACCTGCTGCCCTCGACGCGCCAGCTGACCACCCGCACCCGGCGCGCCCTGGAGCGGCGGGCCCGCGACGGCGCCACCGTGTACCTCTCCTTCTGCTCCGGGGAGCACCCGGGCACCCGCGGCCCGTGGTTCGACGGGCTGGACGCGCTGTTCGGGGTGGAACTCCAGCTCTCGTACGGGGTGGCGGAGCCCATTGAGGACGACACCCTGGTCATGACCTTCACCGAGGACATCGGCCCGCTGACCGCCGGGGACACGCTGCGGTTCCCCGTCGCGGGCAACGAGGACTCCCGCGCCTACCTCCCCGTCGTCCCCCGGGGGGCCAGGGTGGTCGCCACCGACGCCCACGGCCGTCCCGCGCTCCTGGTCCACGAGACCGGCCGCGGCCGCACCGTGCTGGCCACGTACCCGCTGGAGCACATGGCGGCGCGCACCGCCCGCGTCAACCCTGAGCAGACCCACCGGCTGTACGCGGCGCTCGCCGAACTCGCCGGTGCGGACCGCGCGGTGACGGTCGACACCCCGTACGTCGGCGCCGATGTGCTGGTGCACGAGGACGGGCGGCGGTTCGTGTGGCTGATCAGCCAGTCGGCGGAGCCGCTGACGGTGCGCCCGGCGGCGGACGGGGAGCTGCGCGACCTCATGACGGGCGAACCGGTCACGGACGTCGGACTGGACGCGTACGGCGTACGGATCCTGGAGCTCGGGGAGGCGGAAGCCGGGGACCGCAACTGACGGACACCCTCACGGCGTCTGTAGAGGACGAGGACCAGAGGCACCGAAGGAGCACACCCCATGGCAACACCCCTGAGCGCCGACAGGCTTCTGAAGGCCCTCCGTGACGAGGGGCTGACCGTCCACGAAGTGCGCGACTGGCGCTCGCACAACCGCAACTCCCAGGGCCCGTGGGGCCCGGTGAACGGCGTCATGATCCACCACACCGCCAGCTCGGGCACCGACAGTTCCGTCGCGCTCTGCTACGACGGCCGCGCGGACCTCCCCGGGCCGCTGTGTCACGGCGTCATCGACAAGAAGGGCGAGATCCACCTCGTCGGCAACGGCCGCGCCAACCACGCGGGGATGGGCGACAACGACGTCCTGAACGCGGTGATCAACGAGACCGAGCTGCCGTCCGACAACGAGGCCGACACGGACGGCAACGCCCGCTTCTACGGCTTCGAATGCGTCAACCTCGGCGACGGCGACGACCCGTGGCCGGAGGAGCAGAAGCTCGCCATCGAGAAGGTGTCCGCCGCCCTCTGCCGCGCCCACGACTGGAGCGAGAAGTCCGTGATCGGCCACCTGGAGTGGCAGCCGGGGAAGAGCGATCCCCGCGGCTTCACGATGGACGGCATGCGCACGCGCATCGGCGAGCGGCTCGGCGCCAAGCCGGAGGGCACCGACGAGACGAAATTGGCGGAGTACGTGCCCTTCCCGGGCGCCGACTTCTTCCGCGACGGCCGGGACAGCGAGATCGTCACGGCCATGGGGAAGCGTCTCGTCGCCGAGGACTGCGACCACTATCAGGAGGGTCCGGGCCCGGAGTGGACGGACGCCGACCAGGAGTCGTACGCGGCGTGGCAGCGGAAGCTGGGCTTCTCCGGTGATGACGCCGACGGCATCCCGGGCGAGGTGAGCTGGGACAAGCTGCGCGTACCGCAGGACTAGCCATCCGGTGATCCGGACCCAAGGGCCTCGCGTTCACGGCGCGAGGCCCTTTCCGGGCTAGTCGAGGCAGAACTCGTTGCCCTCGGGGTCGGCCATCACCAGATGCCCGGTGCCGAGCGGGGGAGCGGGCTCATGGCGCTCCAGCCGGGTGGCGCCGAGGGAGACCAGCCGTTCGGCCTCCGCCTCCAGGGCCGCCATCCGCGCGTCCCCTTCGAGGCCGGGGGCGGCCCGTACGTCGAGGTGCACGCGGTTCTTGGCCCGCTTGCCCTCCGGTACCCGCTGGAAGAACAGCCGCGGCCCGGAACCGTTGGGGCCGAGCAGCGCCGAGGCGTCATTGCGTCTCTCGGGCGGCACGCCCATCGCCTCCAGGGCCTGGTCCCATGAGTCGAAGCCCGCGGGCGGATCCTGCAACCGGTAGCCCATGACCTCGGCCCAGAACGCGGACAGCGCGGCCGGGTCGGCACAGTCGAAGGTGATCTGAACGTCGCGGGCCATGGTCAGCTCGCCTCCTGTCGGGTCCGGTGGGTGTGCAGATACAGATCGCGCAGCAGACATACCTCGGACAGATGGTGGATCATCTCGCGGTTGATGTGCAGCACGAGCGCCGCCATCGGATGGTCGGCGTACGGCCCCTCCGCCGTCCCGCAGGGGCGGGCGAGGCCGGATTCGCCGAGCGACTCCACCCCCTGCTGCCAGGTCGCGTACTCCGCGTCGAGCTGGGCCAGCGCCTCGGCCGCGGTCGCGGCGTACGGATACGACGCGTAGTCGGTGGGCGTACGGCCGAAGTGCGAGGCGTTACGCATCGCCAGCACGCCGACGATCACGTGCCCGAGCCGCCAGGCGATCGTCGGGAACGGCGGCGGGTCGGGCTCCGGCATCGCGAAGTCGATGGTCATCGCGCCGGACCCGGCCTGCACCGGGGCGCTGCCGGTGCCGCGCGGGCGCACGTTCCAGCAGCCGGGCACCGGCTCCCAGAAGTACTCGTCGTCGGTGAGTCCGTCGAGACGGTCGCGCAGCTGGTACGTCCAGTGCCAGCCGATCTGGTCGCGCAGCAGGGGGTTCCACGTCTGGTCGCTCATGAGTGCAGCCTTGCGCAGATAGCGGACAGCTTCCTTCCGTGATTGCTGGAACGATGAGCACATGACCGTAGAGGGGACGACCGAACGGGTGCTGCGGCTGCTGGCGCTGCTCCAGCGCCGGGCGTCGTGGACCGCCGCCGAACTCTCCGCCGAGCTGGGTGTCACCGACCGCTCGGTGCGCCGCGACGTGGAGCGGCTGCGTGCGCTCGGCTACCCCGTCCACGCGGCGCCGGGCGTCGGCGGCGGCTACCAGCTCGGCGCGGGCACCCGGCTGCCGCCGCTGCTCCTCGACGACGAGGAGGCGATCGCGACCGCGGTGTCCCTGCGGCTGGCGTCCGGCGGCACGGTCGCCGGGGCGGGCGAGGCCGCGCTGCGGGCGCTCGCCAAGCTCGACCAGGTGATGCCGCCCCGGCTGCGCGCCGAGGTACGCGCGGTGCACGGCGCCACGGAGACCCTGGTCGGCCCCGGTGTCGAGATCGACGCGGAACTGCTGGTGACCCTCGCCCGGGCCTGCCGCGACGCGGTGCGGGTGCGCTTCCGCTACGCCGCCCGCGGCGGCGACGAGCGTGAGCGCACGGTGGAGCCGGTCCGCATGGTCACCACCGGCCGCCGCTGGTACCTGATGGCCTGGGACACCGACCGCGACGACTGGCGCACCTTCCGCCTGGACCGGATGCGCGAGGCGACGGCCACGACCTGGCGCTTCCGCCCGAGGGAGCACCCCGACCCGGTGGCCTACGTCCAGCAGTCGGTGACCGGGGCGCCGTATCGCTACGTCGCCCGCGTCCGCCTCCACGCCCCGCCCGCCCGCGTACGCGAGCTGGTGCCACCCCAGGTGGGCCGCGTCGAGGACGACGGCGACGGCTGGTGCGTCCTCGTAGCGGGCGGCGACGACCTGGACTGGCTCGCCGTCCACGTGGCCCGCCTGGGCTTCGAGGCGCAGATCCTGGACCCCCCGGAACTACGCGAGGCCGCCACCCGCCTGGCCCACCGCATAGCGGCCATGGCCACCCCCGACTGACGACCCCACCCCGCGGGTTCGCCCCACGCCCGCGTTGCCCCCGTGCCGGGTGCGTCCGGGCCGACCCCTGCCGGGACGCGGCCGCGCCGCTGCCTGCCGGGGCGTGTCCGGGTCGCCCCACCAGGTGCGGCTGGGCTGCGTTCTTGGCGGGATATGGCCGTCCCGCCCGCGTCGGCCGGGCGTGGCTGAGCCGACCCGCGCGGGGGTCTGCTGGCGGCCCCCTGCCAGGGTGCGGCCGGGCAGCCTGCCCGTACCCCGCCATCGGGTGGCGTGACCACGGAGGGCCGCCGGATTCTCGTGGTGCGGCTCCCCGGCCCCAGCCCCCGGTCCCGGGAGTCGCGGACCGGGGGCCGAAAAATGCGGTGCCGGCGCGAGGTGGCTGCGTTATCGTGATCGGGTCCTGTTGTCTCCGATAGAGGTGGACGTTGCGCATCTGAGGTTCGCGATCATCGCGCGGTACGGCGTTGCCGTACGCGTGGATGCGACCTCGGTGCATGAGCCGTCCCTCGCTCCGACAGGCCCCGCACCCCATCCGCCCCTCCCGGCCCGGCCGCCGCGTGGTGCTCGCATACGACGCCCTTGTCCCAGCGCTGACGACTGCGAGAATCACCATGACCGATACCACCACGCCCGGCGCCGCCGTGACCTGCTCCAACCTCTCCTTCCAGTGGCCCGACGGCACCACGCTCTTCGACGGACTCTCCCTCACCGTCGGCCGGGGCCGCACCGGGCTCGTCGGCACCAACGGCACCGGAAAATCCACCCTGTTGCGGCTGCTGGCCGGTCAACTGCGCCCCGCCCGTGGGTCGGTGACCATCGGCGGGAGCCTCGCCTATCTGCCACAGAACATCACCCTCGACACCGCCCTCCGCGTCGACCGGGCACTGGGCATCGCCGAGCGGCGCGCCGCGCTGCGGGCCATCGAGGCCGGGGACGTGAGCACGGAACACTTCGAGACGGTCGGCGACGACTGGGACGTCGAGGAACGGGCGCTGGCCACACTCGGCTCGCTCGGCCTCGGCGGTCTCGAACTCGACCGCACCGTGGGCGAGATGTCCGGCGGGGAGACCGTACTGCTGCGGCTGGCCGCGCTGCTGCTGGAACGCCCCGATGTGCTGCTGCTCGACGAGCCGACCAACAACCTCGACCTGTTCGCGCGGCGCAGGCTGTACGAGGCCGTCGACTCCTGGCGCTCCGGAGTGCTGATCGTCGTCAGCCACGACCGCGACCTGCTGGAGCGGGTCGACCGCATCGCCGAGCTGCGGTCCGGGGAGGTGAACTGGTACGGGGGCGGCTGGTCCGCGTACCAGGAGGCCCTGGCCGTCCAGCAGGAGGCGGCCGGGAGGGCGCTGCGGGTCGCCGAGGCGGACGTCCGCAAACAGCGGCGCGAGATGGAGGAGAACCAGATCAAACTGGCCCGCCGGGAGCGGCGCGGCAAGAAGATGGAGGCCGAGCGGCGGGTCCCGCGCATCGTCGCGGGCAACCGCAAACGCGCCGCCCAGGAGTCGGCGGCCGGGCTCCGCGGGGTGCACGAGGACCGGCTGCGGGAGGCGCGCGAGCGGCGCGAGGAGGCCGCGGAGGCGGTCCGCGAGGACGCCGAGATCCGGGTGGACCTGCCCCACACCGCCGTCCCCACGGGCCGTACCGTGCTGAGCCTGAGCGCACTGCGACCCCGCCACGGGCGGCTGCGCGGCGGTGACCTCCAGGTGCACGGCCCCGAACGCATCGCGCTGGTCGGCCGTAACGGGGCAGGAAAGACGACCCTCCTGCGCACCCTCGCCGGGGAACTGGCCCCGCTGTCGGGGGAGGCCAGGGCGTTCGTACCGCTGCGGTTCCTGCCACAGCGCCTGGACGTACTGGACGACGAGCTGAGCGTCGCGGCGAACGTGTCCCGCCGGGCACCCGGCGTCAGCGACAACCACATCCGCTCCCAGCTCGCCCGGTTCCTGTTCAAGGGGGCGCGCGCCGAACAGCCCGCGGGCACCCTCTCCGGCGGTGAGCGCTTCCGGGCCGCCCTCGCGGCCACCATGCTCGCCGCCCCGGCCCCGCAGCTGCTGATGCTGGACGAGCCCACCAACAACCTCGACCTGGCCAGCGTGCGCCAGCTGACCGGCGCGCTCGCCTCGTACCGGGGCGCGCTGCTGATCGCCGGTCACGACCTGCCGTTCCTCGAATCGGTCGGCATCACGCGCTGGCTGTTCGTCGGCGAGGAGCTGCGGGAGACGTCCGCCGAGGAGGTGATCGCGCTGCTGGAAGCAGGGGAGACAGGGGAAGCCTGACGCTTACGTGCCCTCGTTGCCGCGCAGCTCCTCCACCGCGGTACGGGCAGCGGCGCCGATGACCGCGTCCGCGCGCGGCAACCGGTTGTCGGCGCGCGCCGCCTGGGTGAACACCACGGCGGTGTACGCGCTGCCGTCGGCGAGTTCGACCACCCCGGCCTCGTGGCGCATCGACCCGAACGTCCCGGTCTTCCCCGACACCGTCACATCGTCGTACGGAAACCCGGAGGCGAGCCGGTGCGTCCACGGCTGCCTGCCCATGGCCTCGCGCATGAACGCGCAGGCCTCGGCGGAGGCCGCCCGGCCGGTCCAGATGGCCCGCAGCAGCCGGGCCATGTCCGCGGGCGTGGCGGAGGACTTGAGGACGGGGCCGTAGACGGCGAGGGGAACGGTCGAGTCGTTGTCCGAAAGGCGCCGCATCGCCGCGCCCAGCGACTCGGCCCCGGTCTCCGCCATCAGCTGCGCGAACGTCGTGGCCACACCGCCGTGGATGCGGGTGTCCGGCATGCCGAGGTCCCGGCACACCTCGTCGACCGCCGGGGTGCCGACCCGGCGCAGCAGCACGTCGGCGGCGGTGTTGTCGGACACGCTCATCATGAGGGCGACCAGGTCGCGCAGGGAGACGGTGATGTCGTCGCGCAGGATGGAGATGCCGGTGGGGCCGGGTATCCGGTCCGACGGGCCGAGCGTCATCCGCTCGCACGGATCGAGCGTCCCGGCGTCCACGAGGCGCCAGAACGCGACCATCAGCGGCACCTTGTAGACGGAGCCCACCGGGACCGGTTCGTCGGGATCGATCGCCACGCACGCCTCGGGGCGGCGCAGATCGGCCACATGCAGCCAGCCGCGGACCCCGGCGTCGGCGAACAGGCCGCGGATCGTGCGCCGCGCCCGGGCCTCCCACCCCTGGGCCCCGCTCATCGCGCCGCCCGTGCCGCTGCCACGTCGAGGGACGATGCCACGTCGAGGGACGCCGCCTGCAACGACAGGGCCTCCACCAGCAACCGCGCCGTCCGCTCGGTCTCCTCGCCGTCCGGATGGCGGGAGTCCCACACCACCCGCAGTCGCAGGGGCAGCGGCGGGTCGACGGTCCGGGTGCGCTCGATGCCGTCGGCGGTCAGCGTGTGGTCGGCCGTGACCAGCACCGCCTGACCCGCCGCCACCAGGGCGAGTCCGGCGCGTTCGTCGGAGACCGTGACGGTCTCCACGCGCCGCCCGCGGCTGGCCAGGGTGTCGACGAACAGGTCGTACGCCGCCGGAGCCTCCTCCCGCGGGCGTACGGCGACGGGCAGCCCGCGTGTTCCCGCGGGTGCGTCGCGGCCATCGGGGCCATCGGGGTCGTCGGGGTCGTCGGCGGGTGAGAGCAGCCAGGTGGGGAAGAGCACCACCCGCCCGGCCGCCAGCCCGTGCAGCACCGCCGGATGCTGCACCACCGCGATGTCGAGCCGCCCCGCCGCCGTCTCGGACAGCAGCGTGGCGGTCGGCGCCGTCACCACCGCGAGCCGGCCGCGCTCCCCGGCCCGGACCGGCGCGGAGGCCACCGCCGCCGCGACCCGCGGCGGCACCTCGGGGGCCAGCCCGAGCCGCAGCCGCCGCCCGTCGGCCCGTTCGCGGGCCCCGGCCTCCCGCAGCTCGGCCAGCGCGGCGAGCGCGCGCCGGGCGTGCGGCAGCAGCAGGGCGCCCTCGTCGGTGAGGGCTACGCCCCGGGTGCGGTCGAAGAGGCGTACGCCCAGCAGCGCTTCCAGACGGCGAAGCCCCTGCGACAGCGGTGGCTGGGTGATGCCCACGCGCTGCGCGGCGGCGCCGAAGTGCTGCTCCTCCGCCAGCGCGACAAAGATTTCCACGTGCCGTTCGGTCAGCAACGAGCCCCCCCTGACATGCCCGGATATCCAAATGGAATCACGCGGAAGTCGAGAGTGTATTCGACATGGCGAACGGCCGCGGTCTTCACTGACGGCGTGCGACTCCGGCACGACTCCGGTCACACCACGACCGTCACATCACGAGAAAAGAGGACCGCCCGTGCAGCACATCACCACACGTCACCCCGCCCCGTCCCGCCGCCGTGTGCTGGCCCTGGGCGCCGGTACGGCCCTGGCCACCCTGGTGGCCGTACCGGGCACCGCGTCAGCCGCGTCCGGAGCGTCCGGAGCGTCCGGGGCGGACGTCACCCGGCAACTGCGGGCCCTGGAGGAGGAGTACGCGGCCCGGCTGGGCGTGTTCGCGTTCGACCCGGCGACCGGGGCGACGGTGGCGTATCGCGCCGAGGAGCGCTTCCCGATGTGCTCCGTGTTCAAGGCGCTCGCCGCCGCGGCGGTCCTGCGCGACCTCGACCGTGACGGCGAATTCCTCGCCAAGCGCGTCCACTACACCGAGGAGTTCGTCCGGAAGGCGGGCTACGCCCCCGTCACGGGCAAGCCGGAGAACATCGCGGGCGGGCTGACCGTCGAGCAGCTGTGCGCCGCCGCCGTCAGCGAGAGCGACAACGCCGCCGGGAACCTGCTGCTCCACGACCTGGGCGGGCCGACCGCGATCACCCGCTTCTGCCGTTCCCTCGGCGACGGGACGACCCGGCTCGACCGCTGGGAGCCGGAGCTGAACACGGCCGAGCCCTGGCGGGACACGGACACCACCAGCCCCGGCGCCATCGGGAAGACGTTCGCCCGCCTCGTCCTCGGCCGCGCCCTCACCCCCGAGGACCGCAAGCGGCTGACCGGGTGGCTGGTGGCGAACACCACCAACATCGAACGGTTCCGCAAGGGCCTGCCCGCCGACTGGATCCTGGCGGACAAGACGGGCGGCGGCACCCAGTACGGGGTGGCCAACGACGTGGGCGTCGTCTGGCCGCCGGAGCGCACCCCGCTGGTGCTGTCGGTGCTCTCCACCAAGTACGACCCCCAGGGCCCGACGGACAACCCCCTGGTGGCCCGGGCCGCCGCCCTGGTGGCGGACGCGCTGGTCTGAGTCCGCGCGTCAGATCACCGGCGGACGGCCCAGCCTCGTCATCCGCCACACCGTGCGCCACCGCATCGGCCGCCGGGTGCCGCACGGGGTGCGGACGCCCTCCAGGAAGCCGCCGCCCCAGGCCCGCAGCCCGTCGAGGGCGCGGGTGCGGGCGAGGGTGAGGAGGGTCCACGTACCGAGGTAGACGGGGACCAGGGGCAGCGGAAGGTGGCGGCGGGCGAGCCAGACGCGGTTGCGCGCGGTCATCCGGTAGTAGACGGCGTGCCGGGCGGGGGAGGTGCGGGGGTGCTGGAGGAGCAGTTCGGGGGAGTACAGCACCTTCCATCCCGCGTCGAGCGCCCGCCAGGCGAGGTCGGTCTCCTCATGGGTGAAGAAGAACTCGTCCGGCCAGCCGCCGATCCGCTCCAGCATCGGTACGGACAGGGCGTGTCCGCCGCCGAGGAAGGTGGTCACCTCGCCGCCGCGCATCGGGTCGCTCGTCCAAAGCCGGGGGACGTGGCGCCGCTGGGTCTCGCCGGTCTCGTCGGCGATGCGGAAGCTGACGATGCCCAGCCGCGGATCGTCCGCGTACAGGTCGCGCACGGTACGGAACACATCGGCGTCCACGAGCAGCCCGTCGTCGTCGAGGTCGATCACGACGTCGACGTCACCGAAGTCGCGCAGCCGCTGCCAGGCGACGTTGCGGCCGCCGGACACGCCGAGGTTCTCGTCCAGCTCGACCGCGGTCACCCCGTCCGGCATCTCGGGGAGCGGGGAGCCGTTGCCGACGACGACGATGCGGGCGGGCGGTACGTCCTGTTTCGCGACCGACTCCAGCAGGGCGGCCACCTCTCTGGGCCGATTGCCCATGGTCAGGATGGCGACGCCCAGACGTGGTTCGGACACGGCGGAACTCCAGGGGGTTGGTTACGGTGAGGTGATCGTAACCAGACGCCCAGGCGGCCTGTCGAAACGCAGCGCATGTTCATCGACATACGCAAAAGCGGTCATTCGTCGAGCGCGGAGAGAGCATTCTTCGCAGCGCTGATCGCTCCGTCGCGGACCACCTTGGACGAGGGGGCCTTGTGGCTCTCGAAATCCCCGCCGTTGTAGGTGGCCACGATGGTCGCGTTGTCCTTGCGGACGGTCACCACCGCCTCGCGCACCTGCTGGTCGTCGTCGCTGGTGAGCTTGTCGCTGACGGTCGCCTTGTCGCCGAGCCCCGACACCGGGTCGCCGGAGCCCGCGGGCGCCCGGCCGGTGACGTCGAAGCTTATGTCCAACCAGCGGTAGTCGAAGCCGTCCAGGGCGTGCCAGGAGCAGCCGGAACGGCGGTTGAGGTCGCTGGACTTCAGCTCGTTTCCGCTGGTCTTCGCGCCCGGCACCAGCTTCTTGACCTGGGCGGCCGGGAGCGCGTTGCAGGCCTGGGCCGGCGGCTTGGAGAAGCGCCCCGCCGTGCTCGCGCCGCCTCCGCCCCCGTCCGGTGCGATCCCGGACCCGTCCTCCGTCGGATCGGCGGCGGACGGGGTCGAGGAGGCGTCGGCCGCCTGGGGGCGCGTGTCGTCCGAGTCGCCGGAGCCGGGGGTGGTCATGGCCACGCCTGCCACGGCGAGGACGGCGACGGGCAGGATGCGGGCGACCAGGGTGAGCGGGAGAGAACGCAATGCGGTCTTCTTCGATCGTGGGCGGTCGGATCTGCGGGCGATTCTTGGTCGGATCTTGGTCGTATCTTGGGGCGGGGCTGATCTCTTGGGGTGAATTTCCGCTCGGTCACATTATTCGATCAGGCCGGGGGTTATCTACGATCGGTGACGACCCACCGCCCGTCAGCCGCGACCGATGTACGGCATCGCCGTCGCCAGTACCGTTGCGAACTGCACATTCGCCTCCAGGGGCAGCGAGGCCATATGCCGCACGGTACGTGCCACATCCGCCACGTCCATCACCGGCTCGGCCACCACGTCCCCGTTCGCCTGGAGTACACCGGCCCGCATCTGCCCGGTCATCTCCGTCTCCGCGTTGCCGATGTCGATCTGTCCGCAGGCGATGGAGTACGCCCGCCCGTCCAGCGACAGCGACTTGGTCAGCCCGGTCAGCGCATGCTTGGTCGCCGTGTACGCGATGCTGTGCGGGCGCGGGGCATGGGCGGAAATCGAGCCATTATTGATGATCCGTCCGCCCTGCGGATCCTGATCACGCATCAGCCGGTAGGCGCCCTGTGCGCACAGGAAGGCCCCCGTCAGATTGACGTCCACGACCGCCTGCCAGTCCTCGGCGCTGAGGTCCTCCACCGGCACCCCGCGCGGGCCGAAGCTGCCCGCGTTGTTGAACAGCAGATCGAGCCGTCCGAAGCGGTCCCGTACGGTCGCGAAGAGCGCGTCCACCTGCTCGGGCCTGCTCACATCCGTCGGCACGGCGAGGACCGAGGGGCCGTCGCCCGCCCGGCGCGCCGTCTCCGCGAGGGTCTCCTCGCGGCGCCCCGCGAGCACCACCGACCAGCCCGACTCGTAGAGTTCGAGTGCCACCGCCCGGCCGATCCCGGAGCCCGCGCCCGTCACCACGGCGACCTTGGACACCACCGGCACACCATCGCTTCCGTTCATGGGGCGGCAGCGTACGCCACGTCACATCCCTGCTCGCGCAGGGTGTATGGCGGCAAACGTCCTATCCGGAAACGGACCTCACCCAGCCGACATGTGTGCGTCGTGTATAGGCAAGCGTGCGGCCTCCCCCTGACACTCCAATTCCTCTGACGCCACGAGCCAGGGGAGAGCACATGGCACACGCCGCACATCAGCAGGCGATACGAGCCGCGGCAGCACATCTGGGCCGCCGCCGCTTCCTCACCGTCACCGGAGCAGCCGCCGCACTGGCCTTCTCCACCAACCTGCCCAGCGCCCAGGCCGCGCAGGTACGTACGGACGCGCTCAAGGAAAACCCCTTCACGCTCGGCGTGGCATCCGGCGATCCACTGCCCGATGCCGTCGTGCTGTGGACCAGACTCGCGCCCCGCGCCTACGAGCCGGGCAACGGCCTGCCCGAGGAGGGCGCCGTCAGGGTCGAGTGGCAGGTCGCCCGCGACGAGCACTTCCGCCGGGTGGTCGGGCGCGGAACCGCCACCGCACACGCCGAGTTCAACTACACCGTGCACGTCGACGCCAAGGGCCTCGAACCCGACCGCGTCTACTGGTACCGCTTCCGGGCCGGCAAGTGGACCAGCCCCGTCGGCCGCACCCGCACCACCCCGTCGCCCGGCGCCCGGGTCAGTGACATGCGCTTCGGCCTGGTCTCCTGCCAGGCGTACCACGACGGCTACTACACGGCCCTGAAGCACCTCGCCGCCGAGGACCTGGACGCCGTCTTCCACGTCGGCGACTACCAGTACGAGTACGCCGTCAGCGCGGTCGGCGGCGCCCGCAACTACACCGACCGCACCCTCCCCGCGCACTTCAACACCGAGACCATGACGCTCGGGGACTACCGGGCTGCGCTACGCCCTCTACAAGACCGACCCGGACCTCCAGGCCGCCCACGCCGCCTTCCCCTGGTTCGTCACCTGGGACGACCACGAGACCGAGAACAACTACGCGGGCGACGTCGACGACAACAACGATCCGCCCGAGGAGTTCCTCATCCGGCGGGCCGCCGCGTACCGCGCGTACTGGGAGAACATGCCGCTGCGCATGCCGCAGCGGCCCGACGGCCCCGACATGCGGCTCTACCGGCGCTTCCACTACGGCCGGCTCGCCCAGTTCGACATCCTCGACACCCGCCAGTACCGCTCCGACCAGGCGTACGGCGACGGCTGGCAGTACCCAGGACCCGAATCCGAGGACCCCTCCCGCACCCTCACCGGCGCCACCCAGGAACGCTGGCTCCTGGACGGCTTCCGCCGCTCCACCGCCACCTGGAACGTCCTCCCGCAGCAGGTCACCTTCTCGCAGCGGAAGAACACCACCGCCGATCGCTCCAAGCTCTCCATGGACGCCTGGGACGGCTACCCCGCCTCCCGCTCCCGCGTCCTGGCCGGCGTCGAGCAGGCGGGCATCGAGAACTTCGTCGTCCTGACCGGCGACGTCCACGTCCACTACGCCCTCGACATCAAGAAGGACTTCAACAACCCGTCGTCCCAGACCCTGGGCGTCGAGTTCGTCGGCACGTCGATCACCAGCGGCAAGGACGGTGCCGACAAACCGGCCAACTGGTCCACGATGACCACCGCCAACCCGCACATGAAGTTCTACAACGGCCGCCGCGGCTATGTGACGGTCACGCTGGACGGCGATCAGGCGCGGGCCGACTACAAGACGGTCTCCGCGGTCACGACCCCGAACGCACCGCTCACCACGGCGGCGTCGTTCGTCAGCGAAGCCGGAAACCCTGGGCTTCAGCAGGTCTGACCGATAAGAGCCCGCGGCGCCCCAACCGGCGCCGCGGGCTCAACCTCGCCGCGGTGACTTCAGCCCTCGCCCGGGTAGCGGACGCCGGTCTTCGATCGGGCCGTGTCCAGGGTGCGCATCACCGCCAGGGTGCCTGCCAGGGGGACGAGGGGGGATTCGCGTTCGTTCGCGCGCAGGCAGCGCATCACCTCTGCGGCCTCGCGCTGGTAGGCGCGCAGGCCGTCCGGGGCCGTGAACTCCTCCGGGTCGTGGCCCGGGCGGTGGAGGACGAAGTGGTCGGGGTGGAAGAAGCCGCGCGGGAACTCGATGCGGCCCGCGGTGCCCGTCACCGCTGCCGACCTGGGCGTATCGGCGGTGAGGGAACAGCTCAGGAGGGCCACCGCGCCGGTGTCCCAGCCCAGCAGCAGGCCCGTGTTCACGTCGACGCCCTCCGGGGACAGCTCGGCGCGGGCCTGGACGTCCGACGGCTCGCCCAGCAGGAGCTGGGCGAAGGACACCGGGTAGACGCCGAGGTCGAGCAGGGCGCCGCCGCCCTGGGCCGGGTCGCGCAGACGGTGGGCGGGGTCGATGGGACCGGGGAGGCCGAAGTCGGCGTGCACCGCGCGGACCTCGCCGATCGCGCCGTCCCGGACGAGGGCGGTCATGCGCCGGACGACCGGATCGCAGTACGTCCACATCGCCTCCATCAGGAAGCGGTCGTGGGTGCGGGCGAGGGCGACCAGCTCCTCGGCCTCGCGCGCGTTCAGGGTGAACGCCTTCTCGCACAGCACCGCGCGGCCCGCCTCCAGGCAGAGGCCGGCCGCGGCGCGGTGGGCCGCGTGCGGGGTAGCGACGTATATCACGTCAAGTTCGTCGTCGGCGGCCAGCTCGGCCCAGCTGCCGTAGGAGCGGGGTATCCCGAACCGTTCCGCGAACCGCTTCGCGCCCTCCGGACTGCGCGAGCCCACGGCCGTGACCTGCGCGTCTTCCAGTTCGAGCAGATCTTTCGTGAACGACGCGGCGATCCCGCCGGTCGCCAGGATCCCCCACCGCACGGGCTCGCTCTTCGGTCCGGGCATCCTCACCCCTGGCTTATTCGGTCGTGAGCACTCCAATTCTGCTGAGAGCATAGACAACGATTCAACGACTCATGGAAGGCAAGCATGCAGCAGCCCGGCCTCACGGCCGCCGCTCCCGACCGGGCCCACAGACCCGACCCCTCTTCTTCTCCCTCCTCCGCAGCCGCGCCCCAGGTCACCGCTCCGTCGACCGCGCAGCGCCGCGCGAGCCTCCTCGTCACCTTCGTCCTCGGCGGGCTCACCGCTCTCCCCGCCCTCTCGATGGACATGTACCTCCCGGCCCTGCCGGAGGTCACCGACGCGCTCCACAGCTCCGCCGCCACCGCTCAGCTCACCCTGACCGCCTGTCTGATGGGCATGGCGCTCGGCCAGCTCGTCGTCGGCCCGATGAGCGACAAGTGGGGCCGCCGCCGTCCCCTCCTCATCGGCATGGTGATCTACGTGATCGCCACCGCCATCTGCGCCTTCGCGCCCACCGCCGGGACGCTCATCGGCTTCCGGCTGCTCCAGGGCCTCGCCGGGTCGGCCGGGATCGTGATCGCCCGTGCCGTCGTCCGCGACCTGTACGACGGCATCGCGATGGCCCGCTTCTTCTCCACCCTGATGCTGATCTCCGGGGTCGCGCCCATCGCCGCGCCCGTGATCGGCGGCCAGATCCTGCGCTTCACCGACTGGCGCGGCGTCTTCGTCGTGCTGACGGTGATCGGCGCCCTGCTCACCCTCGTCGTCTGGCGCTTCCTGCGCGAGACCCTGCCCCCGGAGCGCCGCCACGACGGCGGGCTCGGTGAGACGCTGCGGACGGTGCGCGGGCTGCTCGCCGACCGCGTCTTCACCGGCTACATGCTCGCGGGCAGCTTCGCCTTCGCGGCCCTCTTCGCCTATGTCTCCGGTTCGTCCTTCGTCGTCCAGGAGATCTACGGCGCCTCGCCGCAGACCTTCAGCCTGCTCTTCGGTATCAACTCGATCGGCCTCATCGGCATGGGCCAGGTCAACGGCCGCATCCTGGTCGGCCGCGTCAGCATGGACAAGGTGCTGGGCGTGGGGCTCACGATGATCGCCCTCGCGGCGACCGCGCTGCTGGCCCTGTCCGCCGGGCTCTTCGGCGACGTCGGTCTCGTACCGATCGCGGCCTGCCTGTTCGTGCTGATGTCCTCGATGGGCCTGGCCATGCCGAACACCAACGCCCAGGCGCTGATGCGCACCCCGCACGCCGCCGGTTCCGCGTCCGCGCTGCTCGGCACCTCCACCTTCCTGCTCGGCGCCGTCGCCTCGCCGCTGGTGGGGATCGCGGGCGAGACCACGGCCGTGCCGATGGCCGTCGTCCAGCTGGTGTGCGCGCTGGCCGCCATGGGCTGCTTCATGGGACTCTGCCGCCCGTGGCAGCGACGCACCAAGCAGAGCGTGACGGTGGCCTGACCCACCTTCTGCGCACCGTGGAGGCGCTCCCCGAGGGGGAGCGCCCCTGGTGCGCGGGCGCGGTGGTGACCGCTGGGACGAGCACCGGGCCCCTGACCGAGGGCGCCTTCGGCTGGGCGGTGCGGTACGCCGCGTACGACCGCGAACTGCCGCGCGCGCAATGGGTCCCGGCGCGCGCCGATACGGTCTTCGACCTCGCCTCGCTGACCAAGCTGTTCACCGCGATCGTGGCGGTGGGCGCGCTGGAGCGCGGGGAGATCGAGCTGGACGCCCAGGTCGCCTCGTACGCCCCCGAGTGCACGGCCGCCGCCGACCACGGCATCACGGTGCGGCAGCTGCTCACCCACCGGTCCGGCCTGATCCCGGAGCTGCCGCTTTACGAGTACGACGGGGACGAGGCGCGCTGGGCGCGGCTGTACGCCGAACCGCCCGTCACCCCACCCGGCACCGCCCGTCGCTACTCCGACCTCAACCTGCTGCTGATGCAGCGGGTGCTGGAGCGGGCGACCGGCGCCCCGCTGGACGGTCTCGTCCACGACCGGATCACCGGCCCGCTGGCCATGGCGTCCACCCGCTTCCGCCCGCCCGGGTCCTGGCTGCCGCGCATCGCCGCGACCGAGGACCAGCGGCGCCCCTGGGGCAAGCTCGACCGGGGCATGCTGCGGGGCGTGGTGCACGACGAGAACGCGTACGCGCTCGGCGGTGTCGCGGGCCACGCCGGGCTCTTCTCGACCGCGGCCGACCTGGCGGCGCTGTGCCGCGCGCTGCTGGCGGGCGGCGGTCCCGGTGCTCTCGCCCGCCTTCCGTGGACCTGATGCTGACCGCGCCCGGGCTGGGCTTCGAGGTCGACCAGCCGTGGTTCATGGGCGAGTTGGCCGGCCGCGGCGCGGCCGGGCACACCGGGTTTTTGGGCACCTGCGTGGTGCTGGACCGCGCAAGGGACTGCTATCTGATCCTGCTGGCCACCACGGTCCACCCCCGCCGCCGCCCCGGCGACAGCGCGCCGCGCGCGGCGGCGGCCACCGTTTTTTTTTCGCGCCCTGGGCTGAATCACTCGTCCTCGGGCGGCGGCCAGGTGTCGCCCCAGGCGGTGTCGCGGTTGGCGCGGAATATGGGGCCGTGTTTCTTGGTGAGGTTGCGGCGGGTGAGGCCCTCGTCGGGGGTGCACAGGTCCAGGAGGACCTGGCCCTTGCGGGTCTGGGGGTGGCGGGTGACACGGGACGCGGGCCCGGGGTCCGGGGCGGGGAAGCGGGTCGCCGCGACGTACGCGAACTTCTCGTCCTCGTGCCCCAGCGAGCCCCCCTTCACCTGGCGGTGCAGCGACGAACGGCTCACCCGGGCCGCGAAGTGGCACCAGTCGGCGCCCGGTTCGATGGGGCAGGCGTCACTGTGCGGGCAGGGGGCCAGGACGTGGAGGCCCGCCGCCACGAGCTGGTCACGGGCCTCGCGGACGCGCAGATAGCCGTCGGGGGTGCCGGGTTCGACGAGGACCACCGCCTGGGCCGTACGGGCCGCCTCGCCGACGACCGCGCGGCGGTCGGACGGGGTGAGTTCGCCCAGGACGTAGGAGACGGTGACGAGGTCCGTCGCGTCGGGGAGGGCGAGGTCCGCGGTGAGGGCGCGACGCTGCCAGCGGGCGTCGCGCAGCGGGGCGGCGGGGGACTGCCGGGTCAGCTCGCGGCCGAGGGCGAGGGCGGGTTCGGCCCAGTCCAGGACGGTGGTGCTGTGCGCCCCGTCCGGCCACGCGGCGGCCACGGCCCAGCTCGCCGCGCCCGTACCGCCGCCGATGTCGAGGTGGGTGGCGGGCACCCACTCGGGGGCGCGCTCGCGGAGGGCGTCGAGGGCGGCGCGTACGGCCTCGAACGTCGCGGGCATCCGGTACGCGGCGTACGCGGCGACATCGGAGCGGTCGCGCAGCACGGGCGCGTCGGTCGGGGTGCGGCCCCGGTAGTTGGCGATCAGCCGGTCGACCGCCTGGGCCGCCTGGCGGGGCGGCAGTCCGTCGAGGAGCCCGGCGAGCGCGGTGCGCAGCGTCTCGGCGGTGGGGGCGGCGTGCGGGGCGTGCATTCCGTGAATTCTACGGGGTGGGCGGCGGGGAAACGGCAGGAGACGATGCGTATCGTCTAGCGGACGCCTTCGCTACATTGACCGGCATGGCCGGAAAAGCAGTTCCCAACGCGACCCGCCGCAGTGAGCGTTCGCACCGCGCGATCCTCGACGCCGCACTCGAACTCGTCGCCGAAGTGGGCTATCCCAAACTCACCATCGAGGCCATCGCCGCCCGTGCCGGGGTCGGCAAGCAGACGATCTACCGATGGTGGCCCTCCAAGGCGGCCGTCCTGCTGGACGCGTTCGTCGCCCTCGGCGAGCGGGCCGCGCAGGAGGCGGAGGGGCCGGAGAGCGGGGCGCCGTACGCGTTCCCCGACACCGGCGACCTGGAGGCCGACCTCAAGTTCGTACTGCGCGCGACGGTGGACGAGCTGCTGTCGCCCACGTACGACCTGCCCTACCGGGCGCTGGCAGCCGAGGGCATCGTGAACTCGGAGATCGCCGCGGAGTTCGTGAGCCGGGTCATGGAGCCGTCGGTCCAGCTCTACGTCGAGCGGCTGCGCGCCGCCCAGCAGGCCGGACAGGTCGCGGCGGACCTCGATCCGCGGATCGCCGTGGAATTGGTGACCGGCCCGGTCACGGCCCGCTGGCTGCTGCGGACGCTGCCGCTCACGCATGCGTACGCGGACGCCGTGGTCGAGATGGCACTGCGCGGCCTCAGCCCCCGCTGACCCGGCCGAGGGCCCGTACGGGGGTGGTGATCATCAGGCTCGGTGCGTCGGTGATGATCCCGTCGCACCCCAGCCGCACCATCCGGTCGCGCTGCCCGGGGGTGTTGACGGTGTGCGCCCACACATGGGGCACGCCGGAGGCCACGGCCCGCCGTATGTCCGCGTCCCGGGCCCGGTAGTCGACGTCCAGCAGGTCCACGTCCCCGCGCCACTCGCCCGGGCGGTCGTGGCGCATCTGCCGGGCGGACCGCCACAGCTGGGCCAGCAGCCCCATCCGGTGGGCCTCGCGGGCGACGTCCGGGTGGTTGGAGTTCACGTAGACGGAGCGGGTCAGGCCGCGGTCGCGGATCATGCGGGCCAGCTCGGGCAGCCCGGCCGGGTCCTTCGTCTCGACCATGAGCGTGGTGCGGCCGCCGAGCCGGTCAAGCGCCTCGGCCACCGTCGGCGGCCGCTCGGGCTTCCAGGCGCCGCGCAGGGCGGCGGCGGGGCGAAGGCGTACGGTGCGCCACTGGGTGGCGGTCAGGGCGTTCACGGGCCCGGCCTGGGACGTCGTACGGTCCAGCGTCGCGTCGTGCATGACGACGAGCGTGCCGTCGCGCAGGGAGCGGATGTCGAAGTCGAGGACCTGGGCGTCCTTGCGGGCCAGGGCGGTGGTCAGCCCGGTCATGCTGTTCTCGGGCACTTCGAGGGCGCCGCCGCGGTGGGCTGTGTAGATGATCCGCGGGGGTGCGGGGACGGCGGCGGGCTGATCGCCGAGGCGCCGTTCCGGCGGGCGCGGGGTCGGGTGAGCCGCCGGGTGGGCGGTGGGGTGTGCCAGGACGGCCGCCGGTATGGAAAGGGTGAGGACCGCCACACCGGTCAGAAAATACCTGGTGATCATAAAGCGAACGCTAGGGGTGCTCGTTCGGTTATGTCCTGATATCGGCACCCGGACGTGGGTCCCGGCATCACCCCGGATGCGGACACCGGTCACCTCGGGAGCAGGATGGTGGCAGCATTGATCGGGTACCGGCGGTACCGCCGGTCGCGGCGGTGAAGCGAGGCGATAGATGGAACGCAAGAGCAGGTTCACCCAGTGGCTGCGCCGGTCGAGAAGCGCGACGGGCGGCGATAGCGGCTCGGGAGCGGTCGCCGCGAGCGCCCGCGAGGACCTGCTCATGGCCGCGGCCGCCGCCGGATTCCCGCTCGCGCCCGCCGCGTACCCCTCCGGCTACGGCTGTTCCTGCGACCGCATCGGCTGTCCGACCCCCGCCCGGCACCCCGTCTCCTTCGCCTGGGCGACCCAGGCGTCGGCCGACCCGGAGAAGGTGCGTCACTGGCTTCGCGCCGACCCGCAGGCCAACTTCATCACCGCCACCGGCCTCGTCCACGATGTGCTCGACGTCCCCGTCGAGGTGGGGCGGCAGGCCCTGGAGCGACTGGGGGCCGCGGAGGTCGAGGTCGGGCCGGTCGCGACGAGCGGTGCGGATCTCCGGCAGGGGCGGATGCTGTTCTTCACGACGACGCGCGGTACGCCGGATGACGAGGACGAGTGGTGGCCGTGCGAGCTGGACTGCCACCCCGAGACGATGGACGAGCATCCGGGGCTGCGGTGGCATTGCCGGGGCAGCTATGTGCTCGTACCGCCTGCCCGGCTTCCGGGGGATGGGCGGGTGGCATGGCTCCTCGGTCCGGAGCGGCCGTTGCCGGATCCGTTGACGCTGTTGGAGGCGTTGACCGATGCGGGCCGCTTGGCCGCGGAGGAGGAGCAGGACGACCATGCCTCGGCTGCCTGGCCTATAGGGCGGTAGCCGGGGGCTGGGGTTTCGGGCCCGGTGCGGGGCGGTGGGTGGGTTGTGCCCACCCGTTCCTCCCCCAGCTACCGCTGGGAGGTGCCCCCCGGCGGAACCGCTGCCCACAACGGGGTTACTCGCCCTTCGCGCCCGTTACGCCTTCCAGGCGGTTCAGGAAGGTCACCTTCGGGTCGGCCGCGTCCTTCGCCGGGACGCGGACGGCCGACTCGGCGACCCGGGTCAGGGTCACCGCCCGCTTCGCCTCGCCCGTCATCAGCGCCTTGACCTGCGGGTCCGGGTTGGGCCTGAAGCCCTTCGCCATGGTCTGCTTCTGGCGGTGGTGCGAGGTGAAGAAGACCACCGCGCCGCCGTCCTCCGTCCGCAGGCCCACCGGGGCCTCGGCGCTGCCCGCGGCCGCCGCGGTGTCGATGTACTGCGTCCAGAACTTCGGCGTCTTCTTGAACTTGTCCCGCGAGTCCCGGATCCCCGTCGTCGCCGAACCGTCCGCGAAGGTGTCGCCCTTGCCCGTCATCAGGTAGTCGGCGTAGTCGCGGCTCAGCTTGTCCGGCCGGACGGCGAGCCGGGGCGCCGGGCCCGCGGCCTTGACCGGCTTGGCCCAGCCGTCCTTGTCGGCCGCGAAGGCCGGTACCTCGTCCTGGCTGAGGATCGACAGGTACGCGGCCTTCCACGGGTCGTCGGCGCCCTGGCGGGTGAAGACCACCAGCCACCGGTTGGAGTCCCGGTTGCTGTCGGTGTCCGCCACGAAGAACTTCGGCCACCCGATCTGCCGGGGGATGTGGAAGGTCGCGTCGGACAGCTTCAGCGGCGGGTAGTTCGGGTTGCCCTGCGGGGAGTTGGCGTGCTGGGCCTTGAGGTCGGCCCTGCTGATGGCCTCCAGCGGGCCGGTCTCCACCTCGCTCGCCACGGACGGATCCAGCTCGCGGTACGCCTTGTTGTACGTGGCGGTGAAGTCCTTGAGCGTCTCGGCGGCCTCAGCCTTGTCCACCGACGGAATGTTCTCCCGCTCGCCGTGCACCGTCATGCACCCCGTCAGCGTCATCCCCAGCGCCAGCACCGCCGCTGCGCTCGGAAGGACGGACGGCCGACGGGGTGACCTGCGTGTCATGGGGCTGCGGCTCCTTCGGGGCTGCGTTGGACGGCGCCACCCTACCCGGGGCGAAGAAGAAGGTCAGCGTGGGGACCAGATACAGCAGCCACACTGTGACCTGGAGCCACGTGGGATCGGGCTGGAAGTTGAAGACGCCCTTGAGCAGGGTGCCGTACCAGGTGTCCGGCGCGATCGTGGCGCTGATGTCGAACGCCTGGGAGTGCAGCCCCGGAAGCCAGTTCGCCTCCTGGAGGTCGTGGAAGCCGTACGCGAGGACGCCCGCCGCCACCACGACCAGCATGCCGCCCGTCCAGGTGAAGAACTTCGCCAGGTTGATCCGTAGCGCGCCGCGGTAGAACAGCCAGCCCAGCATCACCGCGGTGACCAGGCCCAGGGCCACCCCGATCAGCGGGTCCGCCGAGCCGCCGTTGCTCGCCCGCACCGCGGCCCAGACGAACAGCGCGGTCTCCAGGCCCTCCCGGCCCACCGCCAGGAACGCCGTGGCCACCAGCGCGCCGGTGCCCATGGCGAGCGCCGCGTCCAGCCGCCCGTGCAGCTCGTGCTTGAGGTGGCGGGCGGTGCGCCGCATCCAGAACACCATCCAGGTCACCAGGCCGACCGCGATGATGGACAGCGAGCCGCCCAGCGCCTCCTGCGCCTCGAACGTCAGCTCCTGCGAGCCGAACTCCAGCGCCGCGCCGAAGGACAGCGCCAGCGCGATCGCCGCGCCGATGCCCAGCCACACCGGGCGCAGCGCGTCCCGGCGGCCGGTCTTGACCAGGTAGGCGACCAGAATGCACACGATCAGGCTGGCTTCGAGCCCTTCGCGCAGACCGATCAGGTAGTTGCCGAACACGGGGTTCGCCTTCCTCTCGTTCTCTGTCCGGTCAGGTGAACAGCGCCCGGCCCCACCAGTCGTCCGCGTCCCGGACGCCCGGCGGGATGGCGAACAGCGCCGAACCCACGTGCTGGATGTACTCGTTGAGCGCGTCGGTGCGCGCCAGACGCCGCTGGAGCGGTACGAAGCCCTCGCGCACGTCGTGCTGGTACGCCAGGAAGAACAGCCCCGCGTCCAGCCGCCCCAGACCGTCCGTACCGTCGGTGAAGGAGTAACCGCGGCGCAGGATGCGGATGCCGCCGTTGGAGTCCGGGTGGGCGAGGCGGACGTGGGCGTCGGGCAGCATCGCCTTGAGGTTGGGCGTATCGCGCTCGTGCTGCTTGCCGTACGGCGCGCCCTCGCCCTTGTCCCGCCCGAACACGTCCTCCTGCTCCTTGAGCGAGGTGCGGTCCCAGGTCTCGATGTGCATGCGGATGCGGCGTGCCACCAGGTACGAGCCGCCCGCCAGCCAGGCCGGGCCCGCCTTCTCGCCCACCCACACGTGCTTGGCGAGGGCGGCGGCGTCGGTGCCGGAGATGTTCCGGGTGCCGTCCTTGAAGCCCATCATGTTGCGCGGCGTCTGCGCGTCCGGGGTGGTCGAGGACGTCTTGCCGAAGCCCAGCTGCGACCAGCGGACGGCGACCTTGCCCATGCCGATGCGGGCCAGGTTGCGGATCGCGTGCACGGCCACCTGCGGGTCGTCGGCGCACGCCTGTACGCACAGATCGCCGTCGCTGCGGGCAGCGTCGAGGTCGTCGCCGGGGAAGACGGGCAGATCGATCAGCGCCTCGGGGCGGCGCTCCGCGATGCCGAACCGGTCCTTGCCCTTCTTGTTCTTGAAGAGGGTGGGCCCGACCCCGAAGGTGAGGGTGAGCCGGGACGGCTTGAGGCCCAGCGCCTCCCCGGTGTCGTCCGGCGGTGCCTCGACGAGGTCGCTGACCGCGCCGTCGCCGACCGCGTGCCCCTGCGTCATCCGGGCCGCCGCCTTCGTCCACTCCTTGAGCAGATCGATCAGCTCGGCGCGGTCGTCGGTGGTGACGTCGAAGGCCGCGAAGTGCAGCCGGTCCTGGACGGCGGTGGCGATGCCCGCCTGGTGCGCCCCGTGGAAGGGGACGGCGCCGCCGCCGTCGCCCGCCGGCCGGGCGTCGTCGCCGGTGCCGGTGAGCGCGGCGGCCGTGCCCCCGGCGGCCGCGGCGCCGAGCGCGAGCCCGGCACCGCCCCAGCCGATCAGGGCGCGGCGCGAGTGGGACGCGGAGGAAGCGTCGGTCATGACCCGCCCCTCACTTCGAGACGACGGCGGCGGCGAGCTTGGACAGCGGCTCGGCCAGCGCGTTGACCGCGTCCGACAGCTCCTTGCGCTTGCCCTCCGAGACGGTGTCGTACGAGACGAAACCGTCGCCCTCGCGGTACTGGTCCAACTGCTTCTCCACCGCGGCGAACTGCTTGTCCAGGTCCTTGGCGAGCGCCGGGTCGTTCTTCCCGGCCACGGGCTTGAGCAGCTGGTACGAGGTCCGGGCGCCCTCGACGTTGCCCTCGAAGTCCACCAGGTCGGTGTGGCTGTAGCGCTCCTCCTCGCCGGTGACCTTGCCGGTCTGCACCTCGTCCAGCAGCTCCTTGGCGCCGTTCGCCATGCTGGTGGGGGTGATCTCGGCCGTGCCGACCCGCTTCTGCCAGTCCTTGAGGTCCTTGATCAGCTGGTCGGCGAGGTCATGGTCGGCCTTGGTGATCTTCTTCGTCTGCCACAGCGACTTCTCCAGCCGGTGCCAGCCGGTCCACTTCTGGCCCTTCTCCAGCCCGTCCTCGCGCACATCGACCTTCGGGTCGATGTCGCCGAAGGACTCGGCGACCGGCTCGGTGCGCTCCCAGCCGACGCGGGAGGGCGCGTACGCCTTCTTGGCGGCCGCCAGATCGTCCTTCTTGACCGCGTCGGCGAACGCCTGGGCCTTCGGCAGCGTCTCGTCGGCCTGCTTCTGCGCGTACGCGCGGTACGCGGCCACCGCCTTGTCCAGCCGCGGATCCCGCTCGGCCGCCGCGCCCTTCCCGGTCGCGGACACCTTCTGGCGGATGCCGTGGCCCTTCATCCCGGGCTTGCAGGCGATCTCGTACGAACCGGACTTCACCTCGGCGTTGATCACGGCCTTGGTGCCGGGCCCGATGTTCTCCCGCTCGGTGACGATCCGGTCGCCGGGGGCGTAGACGTAGACCTCGGTGACCTTGGCGCCCTTGTTCTCCACCGCCAGCTTCACGTGCCCGGCGGGGAACGAGGTCTTGGAGACCTTGCACGCACTGTCCGACGCCGTGACCTGCACGGCGTCGGAGTCCTTGGCGTCGGACTTCTCGGCGCATCCGGCGACGGCGGTGACCGTCGTCAGCGCCGATATCGCGGCGACGAGGGAGGTGCGGGCGGCTCTCATACGGGCTCCAGACGGGGCTCGGGGGCATAGCGGGCCCATCGGGGCAGGGTGCGTCATTGCCCCGATAAGGCGGACCTAACTTAACTGAGCCTTGCCTGCGTGGCGGCCGGGTAATTCCAAGGGACTCTTTGCATATGGCAAAGATTCAGCCAACTGGCCGGTTCGCGTTATGGGGGCGTTATAGGGACGTGACGTCCCGGCGCGGCAGCACGATCCGCTCCCCGGGCCAGCAAGGCGGCTCCCTCGACGCGTCGTTCGGCGGTGCGATCCGCTTCACCGGCCACGAGGGTTCCCTGGACCTGAAGTTCAGCGACCTGGGCGCCGCGGGCGCGGCCACAGTCCTGGCCGCCACCCGCCGCCGCGGCGAGAACTGAGCCACCCGCCTCGGCCCCGCGCGGCACCGCTCAGGCGCTGAGCGGGAAGCGGCGGCTCAGGTTGCCGAGGATCGCGGTGTTGAGGGCGTACGCGTGCTTGCACTCGTCGACCATGCGCTGCTTCTCCAGGTCGTCCACCGGCAGGGCGTCCAGGAGGGCGCGGTAGTCGCGCTTGAAGGAGGCGGGGTTGGGGATCGACTCGAAGACGTAGAACCGCACCCCGTCGCCCTTGCGGTCGAAGCCCCACGTCTTCTCGGCCATCCCGCGGACGATCTGGCCGCCGGAGAGGTCGCCCATGTAGCGGGTGTAGTGGTGGGCGACCAGCCCGGCGGGCCAGTCCCGCACGCACTCCGCTACGCGGTCCGCGTACTCCGCCGTGGCGGGCAGCGGCTCCAGGCCGGAGCGCCAGTGGGGGCCGCCGAGGTGGGTGAGGTCGCGCTCCAGTTCCTCCGTACGGGCCAGGTCGAGCCGTATGAACGGGCCCGCGACCGGGTCCTCGGCGAGGTGGCCGGGGGTCGTCTCCAGGGCCCGGTACACGAACCAGAGCTGCTCCGTGTACTGCCGGTACGCGTCCACGCCCAGCCGCCCGCCGAGCAGGTCCCCCATGAAGGCCGACCCGGCGACCTGGGTGTGCTGCTCGTGCGAGGCGGCGCGGAGGAGCGCGGAGAAGGGCGTGGGCGTGGCGTCCAAGACGGCCTCCGGGGTAGGTTAGGGCGACCTAACTTACCCTTTCCCGACGCCCTGTCGGCAAAACCTCCGGTTCAGGGATCCGGTTCAGGGAAGCGTCAGGATCTCCGCCCCGGTGTCCGTCACCACCAGGGTGTGCTCGAACTGAGCCGTCCGCTTGCGGTCCTTGGTGACGACCGTCCAGCCGTCCTCCCACATGTCGTACTCGTACGTGCCGAGCGTCAGCATCGGCTCGATCGTGAACGTCATGCCGGGCTTGATCTCGGTCGTGTGGTGCGGGCTGTCGTAGTGCGGCACGATCAGGCCGGAGTGGAACGACGTATTGACGCCGTGGCCGGTGAAGTCGCGGACCACGCCGTAGCCGAAGCGCTTGGCGTACGACTCGATGACCCGGCCGATGATGTTGATCTTCCGGCCCGGCTTGACGGCCTTGATCGCGCGGGTGAGCGACTCCCGGGTCCGCTCCACCAGCAGCCGCGACTCCTCGTCCACGTCGCCGCACAGGTAGGTGGCGTTGTTGTCGCCGTGCACGCCGTGGATGAAGGCCGTGACGTCGAGGTTCACGATGTCGCCGTCGCGCAGGACGGTGGTGTCCGGGATGCCGTGGCAGATGACCTCGTTGACCGAGGAGCACAGCGACTTCGGGAAGCCGCGGTAGCCGAGGGTCGACGGATACGCGCCGTGGTCGCACATGTACTCGTGCGCGACCCGGTCCAGCTCGTCCGTCGTCACCCCCGGCGCGATCAGCTTCGCGGCCTCCTCCATCGCCCGCGCGGCGATCCGCCCCGCGATCCGCATCCGCTCGATCGTTTCGGCGTCCTGCACCTCGGGCCCCTCGTACGGCGCGGGACCCTCCTTCCCGACGTACTCGGGCCGCGGGATCGAGGTGGGGACGGGGCGGGTGGGGGAGATGTTCCCCGGAACAAGGAGTGACTGGCCAGACATATCAGCGAGTGTATCGGCGCCGGATCGGGCACCATGGCCGCGAGGAAGACCGCGGCGTGAGCTATCGAGACGGAGGCCGGGATGGCGCTGTTCAGGAAGGGTCCCGTCGGAAAGCCGGGCGAGTGGTACTACTGCGTCAAGCACCACAAGGTCGAGGAGGGCCCGGAATGCCGGGCGGCCGACCGCCTGGGCCCGTACGGCACCCCGGAGGAGGCCGCACGCGCCCTCGAAACGGCGCAGGAGCGGAACGCCCAGTGGCAGAACGACCCCCGCTGGCAGGACGACGCCCCGGGCGACGGCACCCCTTGAGGATGCAGCCCGGACAATCCGAAGAGGCGGCCGACGCCGCGGAGCTTCCGGCGCGGCTGCGGAACGTCTTCTGGCTCGGTGGCGGCAGTGGCGCGGGCAAGTCGACCATCGCCCGCCGACTCGCCGATCGCCACGGGTGGCATCTCTACGCGACCGACGACGTGATGCGGGATCACGCGGGGCGCACCACCGCCGAAGAGGCCCCCTATCTGCATGAGTTCATCGCCATGGACATGGACGAGCGATGGGTGGACCGGACGCCGGAAGTCATGCTCGAGACGTTCCACTGGTTTCGGGGTGAGGGCTTCGGCCTGATCGTCGAAGACCTCCTCCGCCTGCCACGGGAGCAGTGCGTCATCGTCGAGGGCTTCCGGCTGCTGCCGCACCTCGTGAAGCCTCTCCTCGCCGCTCCCGAGCACGCTGTCTGGCTCCTTCCCACCCCCGATTTCCGCCAGGCCGCCTTCCGGAGCCGGTCGCTACCGGGGGACGGGTTCGTAGCGAAGACCAGCGATCCGGCGAAGGCCGACCGCAATCTTGCCGAACGTGACCGGATGTTCACGAGACATCTCAAGGAGGAAGCCGAGCGTCTCCGACTGCACACCGTCGACGTCGATACGACGATGACGGAAGACGCTCTCGCCGAGCAGGTGTCCACGACGTTCCGGCTGTGACCGGACACGATTCCGAGCGTGGCCGGTCAGCCCGTGGTCACGGCAGGATTTCGACGTACCCGTCGGTTCCGTGCACGCGGATCCGCTGGCCGTCCCGGATGCGCCGGGTGGCCTGTTCCACGCCCACGACGGCCGGCAGGCCGTACTCCCGGGCGATCACCGCGCCATGGGTCATCAGGCCGCCCACCTCCGTCACCAGGCCCGTGATGCCGACGAACAGGGGCGACCAGCTGGGGTCCGTGTAGGTCGTGACCAGGATGTCGCCCGCCTCGAGATCGGCGTCCGCCATGTCGAGGATGACGTGGGCCCTCCCCTCGATGGTCCCGGCGGACACCGGGAGGCCGATCAGGGCGCCGGCCGGTACGTCGTCGCGCCGGTACGCCCCGGTGAGGGCCTCGCCGTCCGAGGTGAGGACCCGGGGCGGGGTGAGCGCCTCGTACGACCGGAACGCGTCCTTGCGCTGCTGGATGAGCCGGACGTCCACCTGCTTCGAGCGCACGGCGTCGCGGAACTCCTGGAAGGTGAGGTAGAAGACGTCCTCCCTCTCAGGAAGCACGTCGGCCCGCACGAGGCACTCGGCCTCCGCCAGCAGGGCCTGCTTGTAGACGAAGTAGCGGCTGACGATGCCGTACTTCGGGTACTCCCGGTACCCGATGAACGTCCGGACCCGGTCGATCATCCGCTTGGCCTCGTCGGCCTTCCGGTCCCCGTCCGGCAGGGCCCGCAAGCGTGACAGCACGTCCTGTTCCTTCTTCTGCGCCTTCAGGCGGCCTTCCTCGAAGCGCCGCTCGGCGGCGCCCGGCTCGAAGTTCCGGACGTTGTCGAGGATCACGGGCACGAGCGTGGTGGGGCGTTCGCGCCAACGCGGCCTGGTGATGTCGATCTCGCCGACGCAGCGCATGCCGTACCGGTCGAGGTAGGTCTCGATGGCGTCGCGCGCTTCGGTCCCGCCCGCGAGCTTCGCCAGCTCGTCCAGGAAGCCCTCGTCCTCGACGCCCTGGAGGAACGCCACCACCTCCGGATGCGGGCGGATCACGTCCGCGACGTCGAGCAGCGCCAGTCCCATCTCCGACGTGACGTTGTCGGGGGCGGACAGCGTGAGCGTGTCAGCCGCGTTCTTCTCGCCCAGCCACTCCTGGAGCTGGTCGTTGAGCCACCATGTGGCCTCCATCCCCGCCATGATCGCCTGGAAGTTCAGCGGATCGCTGAGGACGCGCTTGTGCTCCTCGAAGGCCTCCAGCAGGAAGTCGAACAGCTCCGGTCCGGACTTCGTCCGGATGTCGCGCTCCAGGGCGGCGATGGACGCCTCGCTGCGCTCGATCAGCTCGGTGACGACGGCCGGATCGGTCTCGATCGGGGCGGCAGCGGGGCGGGGCGGTGGCCCGCCGGGACCCGTGTCCGGGAGCGACGGGACGAAACCGTCGCGGTCGAGGACGGTCTCCAGCGCGTCCCTGACCAGCGGATCACCCCTCCCCATGAGGTCCAGGAGGGCGGCGCGGCTCGCGGGCGAGGCCAGGCGCCGGGTGACGTCGACGAACAGCCTCCCGGCGGCCTCGTGCATCGGCATCATGGCCGTCAGCTGCCACATGGAGAGCCCCAGGGGCTTCATGGCGTCGGTCATCATCTGCTGATGACCGACGGAGACGTAGACGTGATTCTCCTGGTCGCCGGTCTCGGGGATGGGGAACAGCGTCGTGATCGGCCGGCTCTGGACGATCTGGAAGCCGTCATCGGCCAGGCACCATTCGATGTCCTGCGGGCGGCCGAAGTGCGCTTCGATCCGCCGCCCGAGCTGTACGAGCCGCACGACCTGCGCATCCGTCAGCGACGGCTGCTCCTGCCGCTGCGCCTCGATCGCCACTTCCCGCGTGCCGCCGGTCGGCAGGGCGTGAACGGCACGCTCTTTGGCGGCGATCGCCTTGGCGACGACTTCGCCGTCCCGCACGGTGAAGACGTCCGGGTTCACCAGGCCGGAGACCAGGGCCTCGCCGAGGCCGAAACCGGCGTCCACGGTGGCGACCTTCCGGTTGCCCGTGACGGGGTCGGCCGTGAACAGGATGCCGGCCGCATGCGGGAAGACCATCCGCTGCACGACCACGGCCATGTGGACCGTACGGTGATCGATGCCGTTCCGCCGGCGGTAGGTCACGGCCCGCTCGGTGAACAGCGAGGCCCAGCACCGGCTGATGTGCTGGAGGACCGCCGTCGGCCCCACGACGTTCAGGTACGTGTCCTGCTGACCGGCGAAGGAGGCCGTCGGCAGGTCCTCTGCCGTCGCGCTGGACCGGACGGCGCAGGCGGTCTCCTCGCCGAGCCGGGCGAGCGCGCGGGTGATCGCCGCCGCGAGATCGCCCGGGACGGCGATCCCTTCGACGGTCCGGCGGATCCGCGCGCTGAGCGCCCGGATCGCCTCCCGGTCGTCCGGGTCCAGACGCGTCAGCTGATCGAGCAGATCGTCGATCGACGGCGCTTCCGCCATGATCCGCCGGAAGGCGTCCGTCGTCACGCAGAAGCCGGCCGGCACGTGGATGCCGTCGATCCGCGACAGCCCGCCCAGGTGCGCGCCCTTGCCGCCGACGACGGCGACCCGCGTCTCGTCGACCTCGTGAAGATCCCACACGTACGGCACGTAGTGCCCCCCAATTTCCGCAGGTTGTGGCGTCGGCCGATGATTCTGCGCCGTGACCGGGGCCTTGCCGCAAGCCCCCCAGTGCGCTATATCTTGATAGTGGCGAGGAGAGTTCTCCTCGCCTTTTCTTTTGCCTCAGACCGTCGCGCGGGTGGCGGCGCGGGTCAGTTTCGGATCGCTGAGGACATCGGTGCTGTCGACGAATTGGTCGACGGTGCCGATCGTCGGCAGGGAGCTGATGGCCGGGTCGGTGATGCGGGTGGTCAGCGCCGTGGTGAAGCGTTCGGCGTGGAGGACCTGGAAGGGCCTGGAGTGGTAGGGCCGCGTGGCGGGGTCGACGGGGTCGGTGAGTCCGAGCTGGTTGTGCGCGGCCGCGACGGACTCGTAGGCGCGGGCCAAATGGTGTTCGCGGGTGCGCCAGTCGGGGGCGGTCAGGGCCGCGGTGAGGACCGGGGCGAGCGCGGGCGCCCGGGTGGTGCGGGCGAAGGCGCTGCCGAGCCATTTGCTGTACGGCGGATAGCGGCGCTCCATCAGCAGGCACAGCCGCATCAGGTCGCGCACCAGGCGGGAGGCGACGACGGCGGAGCCGAGTTCGTCGCCCACTTCGCCGCAGCGGCCGACGAAGGCTTCCTCCTGGGAGATGCGCTGCCACTGGCAGGCGAGCAGGTAGAGCCAGAGGTCGTGGGGGTACCAGGCGAGGTCGGCGCGGGCCGGTGCGAGGTGGCCGAGTCCGTCGTGGAAGACGGCACCGGCGGTGACCTCGGCGAGGCGCTGGGTGGGGGTGGCGAGCCAGTCCGCCAGGGTGATGTCCTCGCGCGGGTCGAAGCCCAGGTGGGCGGTGAACCAGGCGCCGGGGTCCGCGATGTCGACCCGGTGGTGGACTGCTCCGTCGGTTGTCCGCATGACCCCGATGCCCGCGTCATCGGTGGGGGCGAAGTGGGTGGGGTAGCCGAGGAAGGTCTTCGGCAGGCGTGCGGAGAGCAGTGCCGTGATCCTCGCGCCGTGGCACGCGACGTCCCGGGCGTGCAGGAAGAGCTGGAGGCGGGGTCCCCACTCGTGGTCGGCGGAACGGGCGGTGTCGAATCCGAGGACTTCCGAGCCGCTGCCGAGGCGGGCGGCGGAGTGCGTGATCCCGGGGGCGGCCTCGTCCAGCAAAGGCCGCACGGCTTCGAGGTAGAAGCGGCGGGAGAGCTCCAGCCCGGGGATGAAGGACGGCGTGGTCATGGTGGGGAGGCTGCCGTATGGGTGTCTGGCCGGTCGAAGGCTTTTACGCGTCCGGCAGGTCGGTCGATCCGCCACGGGCAGCCGGACGGGGACGAACGCGAGGGTCCGGAACGCCCGGCGGCGCGGCAGGCGCTCGGCCGGGCCCGGGGCGGGCCGGCCACCAAGGTCCACTTGGCGGTCCATGGCCGGGATCTGCCGCTGTCGCTGCTGGCGGGCCGACCACGTCGCCAACCGGCTCCGCCGCGGCTCGTGCAGCGGTGCTCATGCGTCAGCCACGGCCACGACCGGCTCGCGCACCATGAACACGTCCACCGGATCCTCGGTCTCCAGGACGAATCCGTGCCGTTCGTACAGTCGCCGGGCCGGACTGCCCTGGAGTACGTCCAGCCGGACCAGGGTGCCCTCGCGGTCGCACCGCTCCAGGAGCCCGCGCAGCACGGCCGTACCGATGCCACTGCCCTGGAGGTGCGGGGCCAGGTAGAAGTGTTCCAGCCAGTGGGCGTCCTCGGCCGGGCGCAGCGCCACGCAGCCCGCGAACGCGCCGCCCACCTCGATCACCCAGGTGTGCGCGGGAGCGAACCCGTTCCGCAGCCGCTGCCGTACGCGCTGCTCGTCATAGCGCCCGAGCCGCTCCAGATCGGCCCGCATCACCACGGCCCGCAGCTCGGCCACCGCCTCAACGTCCGCGACCGAAGCCGGTCGCATCCCCCAGTCCGCCATGATCGTCAGACTACTGGTGGGGCGCGGCCGTACGGACGGCCCTCGCGTGCTCGTCCGTACGCGCGTCGTACGCCATCAGGCGGGGGAGCGCCACGGCCAGGAGGGCGACCGACGCCACGCAGGCCAGCCCGCCCGACCAGACCGCGACCCGCGCGCCCGTGAGACCGGCCGTGGTGCCCGCGCGGACCTGGCCCAGTTGGGGGCCGGTGGCGTACGAGAGCAGTTCGATGCCCGCCAGGCGGCCCCTGAGCTTGTCGGGGATGGTCTGGTTCCAGATCGTGGCGCGGAACAGTCCGCTCACCATGTCGCCGCCGCCCGCCACCGCCAGGCACAGCAGCACCAGCCAGACGTTCGACGTCCACCCGGCGGCGGCCATCGCCAGCCCCCAGACCGCCGCGCCCAGTACCACCATCCGGCCGTGGCGGTGGATACGGGACGTCCAGCCGCTGGTGACGCTGACCGCCACCGAACCGACCGAGCCCGCCGCGTACATCAGGCCGAGCGCCCAGGGGGCGTCCAGATCGTCGGCGAGGAAGGGGAAGATCGCGTTCGGGAAGGCGAAGAACATCGCGGCCATGTCCACCGCGTACGTCCCCAGCAGCTCCTTGCGCCGCCAGGCGTACCGCGCGCCCTCGCCGATCGCCCGCAGCGACGGCGGATCGGCGTCATGGGCGGGCGGGGCCGGGGTGAGGCGGAGCGCGAGGAGGAGGGAGGCGACGAAGGTCAGCAGGTCGAGGCCGTAGGCGAACGGCAGACCCGCGTACGCGACGACCACACCGGCGAGCGAGGGGCCCGCGATGGCCGACAGCTGCCAGCGCATCGAGTTCAGCGCGGCCGCGGCGGTGAGCTGGTCGTGCGGGACGATACGGGCCACGACCGCGTCGATGGCCGGGCGCTGGAGCCCCATCAGCGCGCTGGTCAGCGCGGCGACGACGTACAGCGGCCACAGCATGGGGTCCGGCAGCAGGCTGTTGACCAGCAGCAGTACGGAGAGCAGCCCGAGCCCGGCCTCCGTGGCGAGGATCAGCTTCCGGCGGTCGACGGCGTCGGCGAGCGCCCCGCCGTACAGGCCGAAGACGATCAGCGGAACCAGCTCCACCGCCCCGATCGCCCCCACCGCCACCGCGGAGCCGGTCAGCTCCTTGATCTGGAGCGGCAGCGCCACCATCGTCAGGAAGCTGCCGAAGGCGGTCACCAGGCCCGCCGTCCACATGAGGCGGAAGTCGCGGGAGGAGCGCCACGGCGCGAGGTCCGGCAGCAGCGCGCGGGTACGCCTCCGCGGGGGTTCTGGCGGGGTGTGGTCGTCTTCGGCGGTCACGGTCACGAGTGCCCATGTTCCGGCCGCGCCGACGCGCACGGCAACCGAATTACGCCCGCCTGACGGGGGCTTGCCCATGCCCTTGCCCTTGAGCGCACTCCAATTGCCAGGGTCGGGCGATACGACGGAAGGAGCGCGGATGGAAACGCGTCAGCTGGGGCGTTCGGGGCCCGCCGTGTCCCGATTCGCTTTCGGGACGATGACGTTCGGCGGGGACACGGACGAGGCGGCGGCCCACGAGATGCTCGATGCGTACGTCGAGGCGGGCGGCACGCTGATCGATACGGCCGACATCTACGGGAGCGGCGCGTCGGAGCGCATCGTCGGCCGGTGGCTGAGCGCCCGGCCGGGCGTGCGCGAGCGCGTCCTGATCGCGACCAAGGGCCGCTTCGGGTTTCCCGGCGCGAGCCTGACCCCGGCGTACCTGCGCACCGCGCTCGACGCCGGCCTTGCCCGGCTCGGCGTCGATCAGGTCGATCTCTACCAGGTGCACGGCCCGGACGACGAGCACCGGGTCGACGAGATCGTCGAGTTCCTCGCGGAGATCGTCGCCGCGGGCAAGGCCCGCCACGTCGGCGTCAGCAACTTCGCCGGGTGGCAGGTCGCCAAGCTCGCACGGCTGCTGGCGGAGCGGGGCGGCCCGCCGCTGGTCTCCCAGCAGATCCAGTACAGCCTGCTGGCCCGTGCGGTGGAGTGGGAGGTCGTTCCGGCCGGTGTCGACGCGGGCGTGGGCACGTTGCTGTACGGCCCGCTGGGGCAGGGGTGGCTCACCGGGAAGTACCGGCGCGACCAGCGGCCACCGGTCGGTACGCGGGTCGCCCGGGCCGAGGACATGACGAGCGAGGCGTGGCACCGGCGGAACACCGAGGAGGTGTGGTCGGTCATCGAGGTGCTCCGCGACGTCGCGCACGCACACGGCGTGACGCCTGGTCAGGCGGCCCTGGCCTGGGCCGCCGACCGCCCGGGCGTCACCGCCCCGATCGTCGGCGCCCGTACCGTAGCGCAGCTGCGCGAGTCACTCGCCGCGGCCGCGCTGCACCTCGGCGAGGAGGCGAACACCCGGCTGACCGAGGCCAGCACGCCGCTGACGCCGAACTACCCGTACGGGATGCTCGAACGCATCGCGGGCTGGCACGGCGAATAGCGACAGCCGGAGGAGCCCGCCGATGGCCTACGCGGTCGCCTCGACGGGGGAGGGGCATGGCGCCGGGCCGTTTCGGCGGCCCGCCGCGGGGTCGGTGCGACTGCCGTCCGGGCTTGCGGCGGGGGCGTCGGGGCCGTGCGGTGGCCGCCGCGGCCTGCCGCGGGGCGGCGGGGCAGTGCGGCTGTCGTCTGGGCTCGCTGTGGGGGCGTCGGGGCGTGGTCATGGTTCGGGGCCTGCCGCAGGGGTGTTCGGGGTGGTGCGGTGGCCACCCCGGGTCTGTTGTGGGGGCGTCAGGTCGTGGCTGTCGTCCGGGTCTGTCGCAGGGGTGTTCGGGGCGGGGCGGTCGTCGCGCGGGTCTGTCGCTGGGGCAGCGGTGCGGTGCGGTTTGTCGTCCGGGCCTGCCGCGGGGGTGCCGGGGCACCGCGGTCGTCGGTCCGGCCTGCCCCGGGGCGGCGGGGCAGCGTGGGCATCGCCCCGGTCTGCCGCAGGGGGCAGCGTCGAGGGCCAGGGGCGGAGCCCCGCCACGCGGCGGAGCCGCATAGGGAAGGGGCGGGGTGGGGAAAGAACCGCGCTCACCAACCCGGTGGGGGTGGGGACGTCAGTTGGTCGGCCAGGCGGGCCAGGCGGTCGCGGATACGGCGGCGGCCGGGGCGTGGGGGGAGGGTGTTCTCCCCGGCGGCCGCGCTGACCAGGTGCTGGACCGTGTCGAGGTCGAGGTCGGCGCCCTCGGGGGCGGACAGCGCGTCGTGGGCCAGGGCGTGGAGTTCGGGGTCGCCGCCGTCGAGGGCGAGGACGGTGGCGCCGCCGCGGCGGGCGTCGTTGACGCGCTCCAGCAGCCCGGCGCCCGGGTCGCCGGGGGTGACGACGAGGAGGGTCTCGCCGCGTCCCGCCGCCTCCAGGCGGCCCAGGCCGACCGACAGATGGGCCGGGACCGCGCGGCCCGACGGGACGCGGTGGCGGACCAGGGTGGGGGACAGCTCGGGCAGGCCGGACCAGGCGGCCTCGTCGTCGAGGTGGGCGGCCAGGTGCCAGGGTTCGTACTCGGCGCTGCCCACGAGCAGCAGCCCGCCCTCGCGTGAGCCGACCGAGGCCCGCAGGGAGCCCGCGAAGCGGCGGGTGGACTGCAACCACTCGGTTCCGGCGAGTACTTCACGCAGCAGCGCGACCCGTACGGCGTCCATGCTCGCGGATCCTGCCGTGCGCGAGGGGCGGTTGCCGGGGGAATGCGGGACGCTCACCCCTTTGGGCGCATTTACGGTGCGCCTCCGCGACAACTGTTCATTGCGCCGTCTCTTGACGCTCTGTGAGGCAAACCCTATGGTCGCCGGACACAAGGGACGTCCTACGTCCCATTTGGTCCGGCTGAGCACTCGATCGATTGCAACGGCGCATCGGGAGGGTCTGCATGGCACGCCCGTACGAGGTTTCGGTCCCGTTCCGGGCCGGGACCGGGGGATACGCGAGCTACCGGATTCCGGCGGTGGTGGTGACGCGCGCCGGGACGCTGCTGGCCTTCGCCGAGGGGCGGGTGGGGTCGTCCGCCGATCACGGGGACATCGACCTGGTGCTGAAGCGGTCCGCCGACGGGGGCCGGACCTGGGGCGCGCCCCAGGTCGTCGCCCGGAACGGCGACGGAACGGCCGGGAATCCCGCGCCCGTTGTGCTGGAGGACGGGCCGCACGCGGGCCGGGTCGTCCTGGTGCACGTCCGCAGCGCCGCCGCCGCGACCGAGGACCGGATCCGCCGCGGCGAGGTGTCCGCGGCGGACGGGCGGCGGGTGTGGCTGACGTACAGCGACGACGACGGCGTGAGCTGGAGCGCGGCCCGCGAGATCACCGAGTGGACGAAGCGCCCCGAGTGGCGCTGTACGCACCACTCCGGGGCATGCGCTGCGTTACGCACGCGACCACGCGGGCCGGATCGTCGTACGCACTCGCACTGTGGTGGATTCCCCCGGCGACGTCGGCACCGAGGGCCGGTACAACGGCGGGCACGACCTGCTGAGCGACGACGACGGCGAGACCTGGCGGATCGGGTACGTGGACGACGACCCGGACGGCTACATCAACGTCAACGAGACGACCGCCGCCGAACTCCCCGACGGCCGGGTCTACTTCAACACCCGTAACGACGCGACCGCGCCCGGCACCCGCGCCGACGCGTACTCGTACGACGGCGGCACGACCCTGGCCACCCCCTTCCGGCCGCAGGCCGGGCTGGTGACGCCCGTGGTCGAGGGGAGCCTGCTGCACCTCTGCGAGCCGGACGTCCTGCTGTACTCCGGGCCCGCCGCACCCGGCTTCCGGGCCCTGATGACGGTGCGGGCGAGCCGCGACGGCGGGGTCACCTGGCAGCCGGTGCACACCGTGGACGGGCTGCCCGCGGCCTACTCCGACCTGGTCAGGATCGATCAGGACACGGTCGGACTGCTCTACGAGACCGGCGACTTCAGCGCCTACTCGACCATCACATTCCGGCGCGTTCCGGTGGAGGAGCTGGTATGAGCATGTCAGATATCACGGGACCTCGGCGGCGTGCCGTCCTCGGCGGTGCGGCCGCCGCGGCGGCCGGGTTCGCCCTCGCCGGCTGCGGCGGGGACGACGACGGGGGCGACGAGCCCAAGGGCCGTAAGAAGGGCGAGAAGATCACCCTGACCTTCTGGTCCTGGGTGCCGGGCATCGACAAGCCCGTGAACCTGTGGAACAGCAAGAACCCCGAGGTCCGGGTCAAGGTCGAGAAGGTGTCGGCGGTCGAGGGCGCCCAGTACGCGAAGATGCACGCCGCGATCAAGGCGGGCAACCCGCCGGACCTCGGCCAGATCGAGTACCCGGTGGTGCCCAGCTTCCTGATCGACAACGGGCTGCTCGACCTCACCAAGTACGGGATCGACCAGCACAAGGACATGTTCGTCGGCTGGCAGTGGCAGCAGTCGGTGTTCGGCAAGGGTGTGTACGCCGTACCGCAGGCGTCCGGGCCGATGGGGCTGTTCCTCCGTCAGGACCTCTTCGAGAAGTGGGGCGTCGAGCCGCCCGCCACCTGGGACGAGTACGAGGCGGCGGCCAAGGCGATCCGTAAGAAGGGCGCCTGGATCGAGACGTTCTCGGCGACCAACGGCAACCGCTTCGCGGGCCTCGCCTGGCAGGCCGGGGCGCGCTGGTTCGGCGCCGAGGGCGACACCTGGACCGTCTCGATCGACGACGAGCCGACCCGTAAGGTCGCCGACTACTGGGACGCGCTGGTCAAGCAGAAGCTGATCAAGACCATCCCGGACCGGCAGAACGCCTGGTACAAGGACGTCCAGACCGGCGCCATGGCCTCCTGGCTCGGCGCCAGCTGGGGCGACGCGCTGCTCGTCGGCAACGCCCCCAAGACCGCCGGGAAGTGGCGGGTCGTCCCCATGCCGCAGTGGAAGCGGGGCGAGGGGGCGTACGCCAACTGGGGCGGCTCCACGACCGCCGTCTTCGCCAAGACCAAGTACCCCAAGGACGCGCTGGACTTCGCGATCTGGCTCAACACCGACCCCGAGTCGATCAAGCTGCTGATCGAGAACGGCTACGGCACCCCCGGCGCCAAGCGGGGCTACGCCACCTCCGACCTCGACGTCCACAAGGACTTCTTCGGCGGGCAGGCGTACAGCAAGGTGTTCGACGACGCGAGCAAGGGCGTGGACACCAGCTGGAAGTGGGGCCCGGCCACCGACACCCTCTACCAGCGGCTCGGCGACGCCTTCACGGCGGCCATCGGGGACGGGTCCTCGTTCCGGTCCGTGCTGAAGAAGGTGCAGCGGGACACGATCAGCGACCTCAAGGAAAAGGGCCTGAAGGCGGAGGCCGGATGACGGGCCGGGCGCCGGGCCGGATGCGGCGCATGACGCGGGCCGAGGCGCGCGGCGCGCGGGCGGCGGCCGGTTTCCTGCTGCCGTTCCTCGGGCTGTTCCTGCTCTGCTTCATCGCCCCCATCGGCTTCGCCCTCTACGAGAGCCTGCTGAAGGTCGAGCGCACCGGGCCGCTCGGCCTCGGCGGGGAGACGAAGGACGTCTGGGCCGGCCTGTCCAACTACGCCCACGCCCTCCAGGACGAGCACTTCACCGCCGGATTCGGGCGGGTGCTGCTCTTCGGCGCGGTCCAGATCCCGGTGATGATCGCCTTCGCGACCGCGCTCGCGCTGCTGCTGGAGGCGGCGTCCGCGCGCTGGGTCGGGTTCTTCCGCACCGCGTTCTTCCTGCCGTATGGGGTGCCCGGGGTGATCGCCTCGATCCTGTGGGGCTTCCTCTACGTACCGGGGATCAGCCCGCTGGTGGAGATGGCGCATTCGGCGGGCTGGGACGTCGACTTCCTGGGCCGCTCCACCGTGCTGTGGTCCATCGCCAACATCGTCACCTGGCAGTTCACCGGCTACAACATGCTGGTGCTGATCGCCCAGCTCAAGGCCGTACCGGGGGAGCTGTACGAGGCGGCGAAGATCGACGGCGCGAGCGTCTGGCAGATCGCCGTGCACATCAAGCTCCCGCTGATCCGGCCCGCGCTCGTCCTCACCACGGTCTTCAGCCTCATCGGCACCCTCCAGCTGTTCGCCGAGCCCAAGGTGCTCAAACCGCTCACCAACTCGATCGACTCCGGCTACACCCCCAACCTGGCCGCCTACAACGAGGCGTTCACCAGCAACAACCAGCACATCGCCGCGGCCGAGGCGGTGCTGCTCGCGCTCGTCGCGTGCGTGCTGTCCTTCGGCTTCCTGCGGCTGGTGGGCCAGCGCGGCAAGGGCGGGGAGGACCGGTGAGCGGGGTGAGTGAGCCGGGCGGGCCAGCCGGACCAGGCGACCCGCCCGCGCCCGGGCCCGACGGGCGGGGTACACCGGGGCCCGGCGGCCCCGAGCATGCCGACCGCCGGGAACCTCCGGCCGCGGAAGGGTCCCCGCCGACCCACGCCCGAGACGTGCCCGCACCACGGTCCCGTCCCGGGGCGGGCGCGGACGACGGACCCCAGGGGCCCGCGCCCGACGAGGGCCCCGACGAGGGCGTGGGCAAGGCTGATGGCGTGGGCGCCGCCGGGCCCGCCCGTGTGGGCACGGCGAGTGCGGGCGATGGGCCCCCGGGGTCCGCGGCCGCCGGGCGGGCGGCCGGTGCGGGCGAAGGCGCGCAGCGCGGCGGCCCTTCGGGGACCGGGTCCGGGCGTCCCGCGGCTCGGGAGGGCCGGGCGACGGATCTGGCCGCGATGGCCAGTACGGACCCGGCCGCTGCCGGGACCGCCGCCGTGGGCGGGACGGGCCCCGGCGAGGGCCCCGCACCGGGCGCGGGAGGCCCGGACCGCCGACGCGCGGAGCGCGAGCGGCGGCCCCCGCTGCGGTACCGCATCATCACCGTCTCGCTGCTCACCGTCGCCGCCGTCTACTTCCTCACCCCCGTCTACTGGCTCGTCGTCTCCTCGACCAAGTCCAGCAGTGACCTCTTCGGCACCTTCGGCTTCTGGTTCCACGACCCGGATCCGCTCGGCCGTCTGCACCAGGTGCTGACATACGACGACGGCATCTACGCACGGTGGTTCGCCAACAGCCTGATGTACGCGGGTGTCGGCGCCCTCGCCGCCACGCTGCTGTCGGCCGCCGCCGGGTACGCCCTCGCCAAGTTCCGCTTCCCCGGGCGGGAGGGGATCTTCAACGTCATCCTGGCCGGGGTCCTCATCCCCGGCACTGCGCTCGCCCTGCCCCTCTACCTCCTCTTCAGCCGCATCGGCCTGGCCAACACCTATTGGGCCGTCCTCATCCCCAGCGTCGTCAGCCCCTTCGGCGTCTACCTCTGCCGGATCTACGCGGCCGCCGCCGTCCCCGACTCGCTGATGGAGGCGGCGCGGATCGACGGGGCGGGCGAGGCGCGGATCTTCTCCACGGTGGGGCTGCGGCTGATGACTCCGGCCCTGGTCACCGTCTTCCTGTTCCAGTTCGTGCACATCTGGAACAACTTCTTTCTGCCGCTGGTCATGCTCTCCGACTCCGACCTCTATCCGATCCAGCTCGGCCTGACCTCCTGGACGGGGTACGCGGACCGGCAGCCGGAGCTGTACCAGTACACGGTCGGCGGCGCCTTCCTGTCCGTACTGCCGCTGATGGTGCTGATGGGCGTCCTCCAGCGGTATTGGCGCACGGGGCTGACGGAGGGGAGCGTGAAGGCATGACGTGGGCGTGACAGTATCGCTGTCATGACTACTCCTGACGGTACGCCCGCCACGAACGAAGCCCCCGCCAAGAAGGCCCCCGCCAAGGACCCGTGGGACCTCCCGGACGTCTCCGGCCTGGTCGTCGGCGTGCTCGGCGGCACCGGCGACCAGGGCCGCGGCCTCGCCTACCGGCTGGCCCGGGCCGGGCAGAAGGTGATCATCGGCTCGCGCGCCGCCGAGCGCGCACAGACCGCGGCCGAGGAACTGGGCGGCGCGGACCTGGGCATCGAGGGCGCGGACAACGCCGAGTGCTCGCGGCGCAGCGACATCGTGATCGTCGCGGTCCCGTGGGAGGGCCACGGCAAGACGCTGGAGTCGCTGCGGGAGGAGCTGAGCGGCAAGCTCGTCATCGACTGCGTCAACCCGCTGGGCTTCGACAAGAAGGGCGCGTACGCGCTGAAGCCGGAGGAGGGCAGCGCCGCCGAACAGGCCGCGGCCCTGCTCCCGGACTCCCGGGTCACCGCCGCCTTCCACCATCTGTCGGCCGTGCTGCTCCAGGACCCGGAGATCGCGGAGATCGACACGGATGTGATGGTGCTGGGCGAGTCCCGCGCGGACACCGATCTGGTGCAGGCCCTGGCCGCCCGCATCCCCGGCATGCGGGGCGTCTTCGCGGGCCGTCTGCGCAACGCCCACCAGGTCGAGTCCCTGGTGGCCAACCTGATCTCGGTCAACCGCCGCTACAAGGCCCACGCGGGCCTGCGCATCACGGACGTCTGAGAACACCGCTAGGGCGACCCGTACGCCCCCGCGGGGCATGGGCGACAATGTCGAGAGCGCCACCCCCGACAGGACCCCCACCAGGAGCCACCCCCATGCCCCGCCTCGCCGTCTACGCCCTCCTCGTCTGCGCCCTCACCGTCGCCGCGGCCGTCGTCTCCTTCTCGCGGGGCAGCTGGCTCGGCGTGGTCTGGGTCCTGCTCGCCGGGGTCTCGTCCAACATGGCCTGGTTCTACGTACGCCGGGCCAAGGCCGAGCGGGACGCCGAGCGCGAGGCGACGGGCGCCACGGGCTGAGCGCGCGCTACGAGCTGAGCCCGCCGATCCCGGGGAACTGCGGCTCGCCCTGCCAGAAGCGGAAGAACTCCTGGCCGAAGTAGGTGTCGAACTGCGACACCCCCATCGCCCGCATGATCGCGTCGACCGCGTCGAAGAAGACCTGGTTGACCTCGGGGATCCACAGGATGCCGAAGACCGCGAGCAGCCCGAACGGCGCGTACGGCTCGACCTGCCGCCGGATGCGGTGGGACAGCCACGGCTCGATCACCCCGTAGCCGTCCAGCCCCGGAACCGGCAGGAAGTTCAGGATCGCGGCGGTGACCTGGAGCAGCGCCAGGAAGGCGAGCGCGAAGCGGAAGACCAGCGGCACCTGGTCCGCGCTGCCGAGCCAGAACGGGGCGGTGAGCGCGGCGGCGAACAGCACGTTCGTCAGCGGTCCGGCGGCGGATATCAGACTGTGCCGCCAGCGGCCCTGGATCCGGTGCCGCTCGATGAAGACCGCCCCGCCCGGCAGCCCGATACCGCCCATGATCACGAAGATCACGGGCAGCACGATGCTCAGCGCCACATGCGTGTACTTCAGCGGGTTGAGGGTGAGGTAGCCCTTCGCGCCGATCGACAGATCGCCGCCGTGGAGCGCGGTGCGGGCGTGCGCGTACTCGTGGAGACACAGCGAGACGACCCAGCCGGAGACCACGAAGAGGAACACGGCGAAGCCGGGGCTGGCCGAGTAGTCCGTCCACACCGCCCACGCGGATACGACCATGATCGCGACCAGGCCGAGAAAAACAGGGCTGATCCGCCGCTCACGGCGGCTGATGGCGGTGGTCATGCGCGAGGTTTCTCCGTCCGGTACCTGATCATGGTGCGTCGTACGGTGCCCCGCTCGACTCCCGGAAAACGTCGGACAGGGCTCCGGGAGTTCCAGGCACCGCGACCGACCGGTAAGTGGACGGGTGCGCTCCGGGAGTGGGTGAACCGTGAGCGGCGACCGTCGACAACAATGGGGCCGTGCGCTACGCCATCCTCGGCACCACCCAGGCCCACCGCGACGACGGCACCCCCGTCGACCTCGGCGGCGCACGGCTGCGCGCCCTGCTGACCGCGCTCGCCCTGACCCCGGGGCGGCTGCGGACGAACGGCGCCCTCATCGCCGAGGTCTGGGACACCGATCCGCCCGCCGACGAGAACGGTGCGCTCCAGGCCCTCGTCGGGCGGCTGCGGCGGGCCGTCAGGCAAGGCGGCGATCGCGTCAGGGCCCGGCGGC
>NZ_GG657754.1:7607234-7623458 GCF_000158915.1 Streptomyces himastatinicus ATCC 53653
TGGGGCGGACCGGCCGGAGCGCCCGGAGCGCCGCGGCGGCAATCTGCGCGCCCGGCTCACCAGTTTCGTCGGCCGCGAGGCCGACTTGGCGGCGCTGCGCACCGATCTGGCCGCGCACCGGCTGATCACCCTCCTCGGGCCCGGCGGCGCCGGGAAGACCCGACTGTCGCAGGAGGCCGCCGAGTCGGTCGCGACCGCCTGGCCGGACGGGGTGTGGCTGGCCGAGCTGGCCCCCGTGGACGACCCGGAGACCGTGCCCGAGACGGTGCTCACCGCGCTCGGCGCGCGCGAGACCGTCATCCGCGGCAGCGCCGCCGAGGGGCTGCGCGCCGCGGCCGACCCGACCGCCCGCGATCCGCTCGCGCGGCTCGTGGAGCACTGCGAGCCGCGCCGGATGCTGATCGTGCTCGACAACTGCGAGCACCTGGTCGAGGCCGCGGCCCGGCTCGCCGACTCCCTGCTGGCCCGCTGCCCCGGCGTCACCGTCCTGGCCACCAGCCGCGAACCGCTCGCCGTCCCCGGTGAGCTGGTGCGCCCGGTGGAGCCGCTGCCGGACCCGGTGGCGCTGCGGCTGTTCCAGGAGCGGGGCGCGGCGGCCCGCCCCGGCTTCCGCACCGACGACGATCCGACGGCGTGCGCCGAGATCTGCCGCCGCCTGGACGGCCTGCCGCTGGCCGTCGAACTGGCCGCCGCCCGGCTGCGGCTGCTCACCCCGCGGCAGATCGCCGACCGCCTGGACGACCGCTTCCGCCTGCTGACCAGCGGCAGCCGCACCGTGCTGCCCCGTCAGCAGACGCTGCGCGCCGTGGTCGACTGGTCCTGGGACCTTCTCGACGCACAGGAGCGCACCGTCCTCGCCCGCCTCTCGGTCTTCGCGGGCGGCTGCGACCTCCCGGCGGCCGAGGCGGTCTGCGGCGATCCGGACGACCGCAATCGGGACGACCGCGGCCCGGACGACCGCGATCCGGTCGACCCCCGGGACGTCGCCGCGCTGCTCGGGTCCCTGGTCGACAAGTCGCTGGTGGTCGCCGCGCCGGGAGCGAGCGGGGCGGACGGCAGCGGGGACGGCGAGATGCGGTACCGGCTGCTGGAGACCGTCGCCGAGTACGCGGCGGCGCGGCTGGACGAGGCGGGGGAGCGGGCGGTGGTCGAACGGCGGCACCTGGTCGCGTACCGGGAGCTGGCCCGTACCGCCGATCCGCATCTGCGCGGCCGCGAACAGCGCGTCTGGCTGCCCCGGCTGGAGACCGAGCACGAGAACCTGCGCACCGCGCTGCGCCGGGCCGTCGCGGCGCGCGACGAGCAGGAGGCGCTGTGCCTGGTGCTGTCGCTCGGCTGGTTCTGGAACCTGCGCGGCCACCGCGGCGACGGACTCCACTGGTCGACGGCCGCGGCACGGCTGGGCCCCAACCCGTTCGAGTCGCCCGTCACCCCGGCACCCCCGCTGTACGAGAGCTGTACGGCCGCCCCGCCGCCGATGGAGCCCGAGGTGCTGGAGGAGGCGCGGCGCGGGGTGCGGCTGTACGCGCTGGCCAACCTCGAGGGCAACATGCGCGCCATGGACGACGACGAGCTGCGGCGGGAGATGCGGGGCATCGTCGAGGCCTACCGCCCGGGGCTGCCGCAGAACTGCCGGGTCCCCGGCGTGATGTGGTTCTTCGCGGTGCTGCTGGCCGGGGACCTCGCCCTGATGCGGGAGGTCGTGGACGAGTCGGTGCGCACCAGCCGGAAGCTGGGCTACACCTGGGAGCTGGCTTTCACCCTCCAGATGCGGGCCAAGGTGATGACCCAGCGCAGCGGCGGCGATCCCGGGGAGCAGGCGCGCCGGGACGCCGACGAGAGCCTGGAGCTGTTCATCGAGCTGGGTGACGCCTGGGGCGTGGCCGAGGCGCTGTCCGGGCGCGGCGAGACCCTGGAGCTGATCGGCGACGGCCGGGCCGCGGCCGACGACTACCGGGCGGCGATCCGCTACGCCGAGGAGCTGGGCGCGCATGCCCAGGTCTCGCTGCTCCGGGCCCGGCTGGCGGGACTGCACGTCGAGCACGGGGACGAGACGGAGGCGGCGGAGGGCGAGCGGATCCTGCGCGCGCTGCTGGCGGAGCCGACACAGGCGGGCGCCGAGGCCGAATCGTACGTCCGGATGCACCTGGCCCACCGGTGCGGTGTCACGGGCCGGGTGGCCGAGGCCCGGGAGCATCTGACGGTGCTGCACGAGGAGTTCGCCAGCCGGGCGCTCCATCTGTTCCAGGGCCTGGTCGAGGGGATGCTGGCCTGGCTGGACCTGATCGAGGGGCAGCCGGGGGAGGCGCTCGCCCGGATCAAGGGGGCGCTGGAGAAGACCGGTGACTTCATGTCCCAGGTGGTCGCCCCGCAGGTGCCGGTGATCCAGCTGATGACCGCCGCGCGGGTGCTGGCCGCCCTCGGCGGCGCGGAGCGGGCCACGCTCGCGGCGCGGCTGTTCGGCGCGTACGACGCGCTGCGGCCCGGCATCCAGCGGATGCCCGCCAGCGAGCGGGAGGACCGGGCGGCGGGCGAGGTGGCGGCGCGGGCCTGGCTGGACGACGGGAGTTACGAGCGGGCGTACGCGGAGGGCGGTGGCCTCACCGTGCAGGAGGCCGCCGCCCTCGTCTCCACCACCACCTGATCCCCTGCTCAGGTCTTGGTGCGGAACTTGCGCACCGCCAGCGGCGCCGTGATCGCCGTGATGGCCACCGCCCACACCAGGGCGACGGTCACCGGGTGGGCGACCGGGCCCTGACCGCTGGTCAGCGACCGCGCCGCGTCGGCGAGCTGGGAGAGCGGGTTGTAGTCGGTGAAGGACTGGAGCCAGTCCGGCATGGTGGCCGTCGGCGCGAAGATCGACGAGCCGAACTGGAGCGGCATGATCACCAGGAAGCCGATGCCCTGCACCGCCTGCGGCGTCTTCAGGGACAGCCCCAGCAGCATGAAGATCCAGGTCAGCGAGGATCCGAAGGCCAGGGCCAGCACCACCGCGAACGCCAGCTCGGCCGGGCCGGTCTTCAGCTCGAAGCCCATGATGAAGCCCATGATCAGCAGGATGAGGGTGGACACCAGCATCCGCCCGGTCTCCACGATCAGCTTGGCGATGAGCACCGAGGAGCGGGCGATCGGCATCGTACGGAAGCGGTCCATCACCCCCTTGCGGAAGTCGTCGTTGACGCCCGTGCCGACCGACATGGCGATGTTGAGCCCGCCCATCGCCATCATGCCGGGGATGAAGTAGTTGACGTACTGGCTGCGGTCGCCGCCCGACACCGCGCCGCCGAACACATAGGTGAACAGCAGCGAGAAGACGATCGGCATCAGCAGGGCGTCGAACATCGACTCCGGGTCCTGCTTGATCTGCATGGCGTTACGGCGCACCAGCGCGCCGATGTGCCGGAGATTGGCGCGCAGCCCGATCCGCCCCTCGTCGGGCAGGTTCTTCGGCGAAGCGGTGACCGTTGCCGCACTCATGCCGCAACCTCCTCAAGGGCCTTGTCGTTGGTGCTGTCCTCGGGGGTCGAGGTCTTCTGGCCGGTGATGGCCAGGAACACCTCGTCCAGGCTGGGCAGATGGGTGTCGATCCCGGCGATCGCGAAGTTGCGCTCGCCGAGCAGCCCGATCACCGCGGTCAGCTGCTCGTCGCTGACGATCGGCACGTTGACCAGGCCCTCCTCTACGTCCGCGGTCGCGCCGCCGACGCCGTCGAGCCCGGCCTGCGCTATGGCGCCGACCATGCGGTTCAGCTCACCGGGGTCGGAGGGGCGGATCTGGAGGGTGCGCCCGCCGACCTTGGCCTTCAGCTCGTTCACCCGGCCCTCGGCGATGATCTTGCCGCGGTCGATGACCGTGAGGTCGTGCGCCAGCTGCTCGGCCTCCTCCATGTACTGGGTGGTCAGCAGCACCGTGGAACCCTCGCCGACCATGCGCTTGACCTCGTCCCACACCTCGTTGCGGGTGCGCGGGTCGAGACCGGTCGTCGGCTCGTCCAGATAGAGCACCGCGGGGCGGCCGATCATGGAGGCGGCCAGGTCCAGCCGGCGGCGCATACCGCCGGAGTAGGTGGCCGCGGCCCGCTTCGCGGCGTCCGTCAGCGAGAACCGCTCCAGCATGGCGTCCGCGCGCGAGCGGGCTTCCTTGCGGGACAGATCGAGCAGCCGCCCGATCATGTACAGGTTCTCCCAGCCGGAGAGCTTCTCGTCGACCGAGGCGTACTGCCCGGTCAGGCCGATCGTGCGGCGCAGCTGCCTCGGCTGCCGCACCACGTCGTACCCCGCCACGAAGGCGGTGCCGGCGTCCGGCACCAGCAGGGTGGACAGACAGCGGACGAGGGTGGTCTTCCCGGCACCGTTGGGGCCGAGGACACCGAGGACGGTGCCTTCCGGTACGTCCAGATCCACTCCGTCGACCGCCTTGGTGTCGCCGAAGTGCTTGACCAGCCCCCGAACTTCGACGGCGTTGCCGTCCCTGATCTTGTGTTCCTGTCGCGTCATGTCCTCAGCGTGACACCCGCCGCCGACAGATCACCGACAAGCGGCAGACAGCCCGCCGACGGGGGACGGTCGGCGGGCTGTCGATGTACCGCGATGGCTGACGCGTGCTCAGTGGAACGAGTGCTCCTCGGCCGGGTACGCCCCGCCGACGACGTCCTCGGCGAAGGCGCGGGCCGCGTCGCCCAGCACCTCCCGCAGCTGTGCGTACTGCTTGACGAAGCGCGGCACCCGGCCGCCGGTCAGGCCCGCCATGTCCGTCCACACCAGCACCTGGGCGTCGCACTCCACGCCCGCGCCGATGCCGATGGTCGGGATGTGCAGCGAGCGGGTGACCTCGGCTGCCAGCTCGGCCGGGACCAGCTCCAGGACGACGGCGAAGGCGCCCGCGTCCTGTACGGCCTTGGCGTCGCGCAGCAGTTGCTGGGCGGCCTCCTCGCCGCGCCCCTGAACCCGGTAGCCGCCGTACGCGTTGACGGACTGCGGGGTGAGGCCCACGTGCGCCATGACCGGGATGCCGGACCGGACGAGCAGATCGATCTGGTCGGCGGAGCGCTCGCCGCCCTCCAGCTTGACCGCGCCCACCCCGGCCTCCTTGATCAGCCGGGTGGCGTTGCGCAGTGCCTGGACCGCGCCCTCCTGGTACGACCCGAAGGGCAGGTCGCCGACGACGAGGGCGCGCTTGGTGCCGCGTACGACGGCGGCGGACAGCAGGGCGACCTCGTCCATCGTGACGGGCACGGTGGACTCGTAGCCCAGATGACAGTTGCCCATCGAGTCGCCGACCAGGATGACGGGGATGCCCGCCTCGTCGAAGACGGATGCGGTCATCGCGTCGTACGCGGTGAGCATGGGCCACTTCTCGCCGCGCTCCTTGGCGGCGGCGATGTCGCGGACGGTGATACGGCGGGATGTCGTCCCGCCGTACAGCGCCTTCGACGGCTGCCCTTCCGGATTCTGTGGCTTGTGCGCAGGGCTGACGTGCGTCATTACGACGGCTCCTGTTCGTCATCTCGAGGCGCCCTGACGGCGTCCCCGGACCACCCCCATGCTGGCACGCCTCCCGACGGGGCGAAAGTGGGGCAACGCCGGTCTCGGATGAGTATTCGATGGACAAAAGCTCGCAAAGAGTTCCCGATACGAGACGGAACCGTATCGAAACGGTCTTAGCCTGGGCCGCATGGCAGCAGCACCCTCCGCCGAGGCGATCCACCGCAGACGGTGGGCGATCCTGGTCGTCCTCATGATCAGCGTCCTGGTCGTCGTCCTGGACAACTCGATACTCAACGTGGCGATGAAGACCATCGCCACCCCGAAGCCCACCGGTCTCGGCGCCACCCAGAGCCAGCTGGAGTGGGCCATCAACGCCTACACGCTGGTCTTCGCGGGGCTGCTGTTCACCGCCGGGCTCCTCGGCGACCGGCTCGGCCGCAAGAAGGTGCTGCTCGGCGGCATGGCCGTGTTCGGTATCGGCTCGGTGCTCGCCGCCTTCTCCGGCTCGCCCGGGGAGCTGATCGGCTTCCGGGCGCTGATGGGTCTGGGCGCGGCCTTCGTGATGCCCGCCACCCTGGCCATCCTGGTCAACGTCTTCGAGCGCGAGGAGCAGGCGAAGGCCATCGGCATCTGGGTCGCCGCGGTCGGGCTCGCCATCGCCATCGGGCCCATCACCGGCGGTCTGCTGCTGGAGCACTTCTGGTGGGGTTCGGTCTTCTTCATCAACGTCCCCGTCGTGGCCGCCGGAATCGTCGCGATGGTGCTGCTCGTCCCCGACTCCCGGGACCCGGCGCCCGGACGGCTGGACCCGCTCGGCGTGCTGCTGTCCGTGGTCGGTCTGGTGCTGCTGGTGTACGGCATCATCAAGGGCGGCCAGCTCGCCGACTTCACCGACGCCCAGGTGCTGGCCACGATCGGCGCGGGGCTCGTCGTCCTGGGCCTGTTCGTCTGGCACGAGAAGCGCAGCAGCCATCCGGCCATCGACATCGACTACTTCCGGAACCCCGCCTTCTCGGCCGCCATCGCCGCCGTCGCGCTGGTCTTCTTCTCGCTCATGGGCGTGACGTTCTTCATGGTCTTCTACATCCAGAGCGTGCGCGGCTTCAGCGCACTGGACTCCGGGCTGCTGCTCCTGCCGCTGGCCGTCGCGCAGCTGCTGTTCGCGCCGCGCGCCCGGCTGGTCGTGGAGCGGTTCGGAGCCCGCGCGGTGTGCACGGGCGGGATGCTGCTGGTGGCCGCCACCATGGCCGGGTTCCTGCTGCTGGAGACCGACTCGCCGCTGTGGGTGCTGGAGGTGCTCTTCTTCTTCCAGGGCGCGGGGATGGCGCACATCATGCCCCCGGTCACCACCGCGATCATGCAGGCGCTGCCGCGTGAGAAGGCCGGTTCCGGTTCGGCCCTGAACAACACCTTCCGGCAGGTCGGCGGCGCGCTCGGGGTCGCCGTCCTCGGCTCGGTGCTCTCCGCCACGTACCGCGAGGGCATCGGGGACACCCTCGCTGCCGTCCCCGGGCTGCCCGCCTCCGCACAGCACTCGGCGGGGCGAGTCCATCGAGGCCACCGTCGCTCTCGCGGAGCGCATGGGACCCTCGGGGCAGGCGCTGCTGGGCCCCGCGCACGACTCCTTCATCCACGCCATGCATCTCACCGCGCTCGGCTCGTCCGGTGTCGCCCTCTTCGGCGCGCTGGTCGTGGCGGCCTTCCTGCCCGGCAAGGACGCGGAAGACGGCGGCCCCGGCAGCGGGCAGCAGCGGGAGAAGGCCGGGGCGGGAGCCGACCGATGACCGCGCCGGGCGCCGAAGCCCGGGCCGACGCCGCATCCGGCCCGGCCGGGCCGGCGGTGCGCGGGCGGCCGCGCAGCGCCGCCACCGACGCCGCGATCATCGAGGCCGCGCTGCGGCTGCTGGAGGAGGGTGCGTCCGTCGGCGCGCTGTCCATCGAGGGGATCGCGCGCGCGGCGGGTGTGGGCAAGGCCACGGTCTACCGCCGCTGGCCGGGCAAGGACGCGCTGATGCTGGACGTCCTGCGGTCGCTGGAGGAGCCCGGCCCCCGCCCGGCCGGGGTCTCGGTCCGCGACGACCTCGTCACCATCCTGGAGTTCATGCGGCGGCGCGGGCTGGCCAAGCGGAACTCCGCCCTGATGCGCAGCATCCTGGCCCAGATGCACGCCCACCGGGAGCTGTGGCGGGCGTACGACGAGAACGTCATCGAGGTGCGCAGGGAACTGCTGCGGTCGGTGCTGCGGCGGGGCGTCGCGAGCGGCGAGATCCGGGCGGACACCGATCCCGAGCTGCTGGCCGACCTGTTCACCGGGCCGATGCTGTCGCGCGCGATCCTGCACGAGTGGCGGGAGTTGCCGGAGGGGCTGGCGGAACGGATCGTGGACACCGTTCTGGAGGGGGTCTCGGCACGCGGCTGAGACGGCGTGTGCGAGCGTAGGACGGACGGCGCGTCCCGATGCCTTTGTGCCTGTTGCGTCACAACCGCCCCCGTTGTCGCGGGAACCGGAACCTCTGCCCACCGCCCGGGCGTCCACCGGGCAGGGACGCCCGGTGGGGGCGTCGGGAATGCCCTGGTCATCGCCTAGGGTCGTGAGCGATAGGCGGGCAGCGGCAAGTGAGGGACGGACGACGCATGGTGCAGGCGTACACGCAGGAGACGGGACAGTCCGGGGACGCACCCCAGTGGACCGACTCCCGGTTCGGTCGCCTGCGCGACCGGCTCCGGCACAGCCGCGGAATCTGGCGGCGCGGTCTGGTGCTCGCGGCGTTCGCGGTCCTGCTCGCGCTGATCATGGTCTTCCATGCCGACATCCCCAACCGCGTCGGCAACCTCGGCAGCCTGCTGGAGACCTTCCTGCCCTGGCTGGGGGTGTTCCTCCCGGTGCTGCTGGTGCTCGGCCTGGTGCGGCGGTCGGCGATCGCCCTGCTGGCGCTGGTGCTGCCGGTCACCGTCTGGCTGAACCTGTTCGGCGGGCTGATGTTCTCCGACAAGTCCGGCGGCGACGGCGACCTGACCGTCGTCACCCACAACGTCAACGCCGACAACTCCGACCCGGTGACCACCGCGAAGGACGTGGCCGCCTCGGGCGCGCAGGTGGTGGCGCTGGAGGAGCTGACCACCAAGGCCGTGCCGACGTACACGAAGGCGCTGGGGAGCACCTACCGCTACCACGCCGTGCAGGGCACGGTCGGGGTGTGGAGCAAGTACCCGCTGTCCGGTACCAAGCCGGTCGACATCAAGATGGGCTGGACCCGGGCGCTGCGCACCACCGTCACCGCGCCGGGCGGCGAGGTCGCCGTCTACGTCGCCCATCTCCCCTCCGTACGTGTGAAGTTCAACGCGGGCTTCACCGCCGGGCAGCGCGACGCGAGCGCGGACGCGCTGGGCGAGGCCATCCGCGACGAGCCGCTGGACAAGGTGGTCCTGCTCGGCGACCTGAACGGCACGATGAACGACCGTTCGCTGGCCCCCGTCACCTCGCAGATGCGCTCCGCACAGGGCGCCGCGGGCGACGGCTTCGGCTTCAGCTGGCCCGCCTCGTTCCCGATGGCCCGTATCGACCAGATCATGGTGCGCGGGGTGAACCCGGTCTCGGCCTGGACGCTTCAGCAGACCGGCAGTGATCACCTTCCGGTAGCGGCGTCGGTCACCCTCTGAGCCTGCCAATCGAAGATCTAACAAGCTGTTCACCTTGAGGATGGTGCTCAGGAAATAAAGTGCGTGAGAGACTTTGTTCCGGTAGAGAACATACGCACGATCGCTCGATCTCTTTCCTCACCGCCTGTTGAAAGGTCTCTCATGCCCCTGGCACTGCTCGCTCTCGCGATCTCTGCCTTCGGTATCGGCACCACAGAATTCGTGATGATGGGCCTGCTGCCCAACGTCGCCGACGATCTGGGCACCTCGGTGCCGACCGCTGGCTACCTCGTCTCCGCCTACGCCATCGGCGTCGTCATCGGCGCCCCGCTGCTCACCGCCCTCGGCGCGCGCATCCCGCGCAAACGCATGCTCGTCCTGCTGATGGGGCTCTTCACAGTCGGCAACCTCGCCTCCGCGCTCGCCCCCTCGTTCGGGCTGCTGCTCGCCGGGCGGGTGCTCGCCGGGCTGCCGCACGGCGCGTTCTTCGGCGTCGGCGCGGTGGTCGCCTCCCGGCTGGTGAGCGAGGAGAGGCAGGCCCGCGCGGTCGCCACCATGTTCCTGGGCCTGACGATCGCCAACATCGTCGGCGTACCGGTGGGCACCGCGCTCGGCCAGGGTCTGGGCTGGCGCGCCACCTTCCTGGTCGTCACCGGCATCGGTGTCCTGGCCATGGCCTCGCTCGCCCGGCTCGTCCCGCAGGTGCCGCAGGACCAGCACGGCGGCCTCGCCCACGAGCTGCGCGCCCTCGGCGACCGGCAGGTGCTGCTCGGGCTGCTCACCGCGGTCTTCGGCTTCGCCGGCGTCTTCGCCGTCTACAGCTACCTGGCCTCGATGGTGACCGAGGTCACCGGCTTCGCCGAGTCCTCCGTCACGATCGTGCTCGCCCTCTTCGGCATCGGCATGACCCTGGGCGCGCTGGTCGCGGGGCCCCTCACCGACCGCGCGCTGCGGCCCACGCTGTACGGGTCGCTGACGGCGCTGGCCGTGATGCTGGTGGTGTTCGACTTCACCGTGCACATCAAGTGGGCGGCGCTGGTCTCGGTCGTCCTGCTCGGCGCGGTGGGCTTCATGACCACCACCCCGCTCCAGATGCTCGTCATGAACAAGGCGAAGCACGCCCCGACCCTCGCCTCCGCCTCCAACCACTCCGCCTTCAACCTCGCCAACGCCGGCGGGGCCTGGATCGGCGGCGTCGCCATCTCCGCCGGGTGGGGCTGGACCTCCCCGACCCTGGTCGGCGCGGTGCTCGCGGTGGTCGGCCTGGCGATAGCGGTGACCGCGGGGCTGCTGGACCGCGGGCCCTCGCAGAAGTCCCGGATCGTCGCGGGCAGCGACTCGGTGCCCACGCTGTCCGAGGTGCGCTGACCAGAGGTTACGACCGGGACCGAGATGTGGCCCTGTCCGCCGGCCTGTTGGTCGGGGGCAGGGCCACACGCGTTGTCTGCCGCCATAGGTGGTCTTCGCCTCGGAAGCTCAGGCTTCGCTCAAAGTTATTGTCATGATCATTCACTCCTTGGTGGAATTCGCGCAATCTGACGGACATGGCATCCATCACGATGGATGTCACAACAGGAGATACGTATGAGGCGCAAGCGACGCAAGAGATGCGTGGGGAGAGGCGCTCTTTCGTTATCCAGACGGCCGAGAAGGTTTCCTTCCTGGCCCGGGGTGCGGGAGACGGCGCTGGTCCTGGCCATGGCCCTGGGGGCCGAGGCGGCTTTGTTGTCGGCCGAATCCGGGGCCGCCTTCGCGGCATCGCCGGAGTGGTCCCCGAGGGCGGAAGGGGGCGCGGCGGAGGCGGCAAAGCGGGCCGGACGGGGCGCCGTGTCGTCTGCGGATTCGGTGGCCGCAGCTCTGCTCATGGCGCGGACGCAGAACCGGAAGATCGAGGTGACAGGGGAGCGCACCGCCAGTTCGAGCACCTGGGCGCTTCCGTCGGGGGAGTTACAGACCGCCGCCTACGCCGAGCCCGTGAGGGTGAAGCGAGGCGGCGAATGGCAGGACGTCGACACCACACTGGTGGACAATGGCGCGGCGCTCGAACCGAAGTCGGCTGCGGCCGAGGTCACGGTGTCGGGCGGCGGGGACACCGCACTGGCCTCGGTGGCGCGGGACAAGAAGTCCTTCGCCTTGGGCTGGCGGGATCCGCTTCCCGAGCCTGAGATCAAGGGCGACACAGCCGCGTATGACATCGGTGACGCTCAGACACTGACCGTCACTGCTCTCAGTCAGGGGTTCTCGCAGAACCTGGTGCTGAGGAAGGCGCCGGACAGGCCGCTGTCGTATCGAATACCGGTGAAGGTGGACGGCCTGCGGCTGTCGAAGGCGGATTCAGGGCGCTTACTGCTGAAGGACGGGGCGGGCAAGCTGGTGGCGGAGGCCCCCGCCCCGATGATGTGGGACGCGTCCAAGGACCGGGCCTCGGGGGAGTCGACACGAGTCGCCGAGGTCGAGACCGCGGTCGAGACGGGGGGTGACGGTGGGCAGACGTTGGTGCTGACACCCGACGCCGACTTCTTCAAGGAAAAGCTGGTCTACCCGGTCACCATTGACCCGACCTCAACCCTCGCGGCCACTTCCGACACGTGGGTCGCCACCAACTACCCGGACTCGCAGGTGTCCTCGACGGAGCTGAAGTCGGGCACGTACAATGCCGGGTCGGTCAAAGCCCGTTCGTACCTGAAGTTCGATGTGTCCGCCTTCAAGGGGAAGCACATCACCGACACCAACCTGGCGCTGTACTCCTACTACGCCTCCACGTGCTCGACTTCAGGGTCGGGCACGCAGGTGCGCCGGATCACGGAGTCGTGGTCGTCGACGGACTGAAATCCAGCTGAAGGCCGCCATGCCCAAGAGCAAGGGCGTAAAGATCACCGTTGGATGGTGGCAGAAATACGGTTCCTGGTGGAACAAGTGGATCATCTATCCGCGCGTACAGGTGAAGCGCTGGAAGAAGTAGCGGACGGCTACCGAAGGGTGTCGGGGCGGTGTCAACCTGCCCCGACACCTCGGGCGGACGCGCTGCCAGTACTCAAACGGAAGGAAAAGCAGTGCTTATACTCCAGGGCGTTCTCCTCGTTCTCCTGCTTGTGCAAGCCATCGCCGTCGTGAGGCATGCCAAGAGGTGGGAGCTGGAAATGGCGACGACGGCGGGATTCATCGCTGGCGCTGTCTTGTTCCCCCCTGGTGAATGGCAACTGACGGAGACGGCCTTACGAGTCTTCGTCGCCGTGGGCATCGCGCCGACGGTGGAGAGAGTTGCCACGTGGGCCGGTGTCCCGAAGGAGGGCATTCGGGGGCAGTCCGGCCTTGCCTTCTGGTGCGCCGCGGCCCTGAGCGCCCTTCTGGGCGCCGTGGTCGCTTCCGTTGATCTGAGCTGACGAGGGGCGGACGGGGTGGCGGAGCGGCTCCGCCACCCCGCTACGGCGTCCGGTGCTACGGCACCGTCAGCACGATCTTCCCCCGGACATGGCCGGCGGCGCTCAGCTCATGGGCCTTCGCCGCGTCCGCCAGCGGGAACACCTCGTGCAGCGGCACCCGGAACCGGCCCTCGGCGGCAAGCCGCGCCGCCACCGCGAGCCCCTCGTGGCCGGGCGCGTCCCCGCTGCGCATCCAGGTCAGATGGACGCCGTGCTCGTGCGCGCCGATATCGGCCACCGACACCACCCGCTGCGGGTCGCCCGCGAGGGCGACGAGATCCGGCAGTGAGCCCGAGCCCGCCGCGTCCAGTACCGCGTGGACCCTGCCGGGCGCCAGCGCCGCGACCCGTTCGCCGAGGCCGGGGCCGTACGTGGTGGGCGTCGCCCCGAGCCCGGCGAGGAACGCGTGGTTCGCCACCCGAGCCGTACCGATCACGGTGGCCCCCCGCGCGGCTGCCAGCTGGATCGCCATCGTGCCGACACCCCCGGCCGCGCCCTCGATCAGCAGTGTCTTCCCCTCGCCGATGTCCAGCAGCCGCAGGGCGCGGGTCGCGGTCTCCACATTGCCCGCCGCCCCGGCCGCCTCCTCCCAGCTCAGCGCGTCCGGCTTGGCGGCCCAGGCGACCAGCACGGCGAACTCGGCCGCCGCGCCCCCGAACGCGCCGGTGTCGACCACCCCGAACACCGCGTCCCCGACCGCGACACCGTCGACCCCCTCCCCGACCTCGTCCACGACCCCCGAGGCGTCGAACCCGGGGATGTGCGGCCAGTCGAGCCGCGCCTCGACCGGCAGTCCTCCCGAGCGCAGCTTCCAGTCCGCCGGGGTGACCCCGACCGCCCGCACCGCGATACGGATCTCGCCGGGCCCGGCATGCGGCTCATCGGCCTCCCCGACGGTGAGCACCTCCGGCGGGCCCTGCTCGGAGTACTGCAAAGCGAACATTTCGGTACCTCTCGCTCGACTGCGGCCGACGCTAACAGCGAATCGGAACAGGGCGTCCGTTTGCGCCTAAAGTGAGAGAGCATGACCGACGAACTGTCTCGGAAGCGCGCCGACGCCCGGCGCAACCGCCAGCTCATCACCGAGGCCGCCCGCGCCACCTTCGCCGCCCACGGGCTCGATGTGCCGATGCGCGCCATCGCCCGCCGCGCCGGTGTGGGACCCGCGACGCTCTACCGCCACTTCCCCACCAAAGAGGCGCTCATCGCCGAAACCTTCGCCGTCCAGATGGGGCGGTGCGTCGCGACCCTCGACGCCGCCCTCGACGACCCCGACCCCTGGCACGGCTTCTGCTCCGTCATCGAGAAGGTCTGCGAGACGCAAGCCGTGGACCGCGGCTTCACCGCCGCCCTCCTCGACTCGATGACCACCGACTACGTGCGCGTCCGCGACCACAACGCGCGCCGCTTCGCCGAGCTGACGCGGCGCGCCAAGGAAAGCGGACAGCTGCGCCAGGACTTCGTACCGGACGACATCAAGCTGCTGATCATGGCCAACGGAGGCATCGGCGCCGCGTCCCCCGCCGCCGCGCGGGCCGCCTCCCGCCGCCTGGTGGCCCTGCTGATCCAGTCCCTCCGCGCCCACCCGGCCGACCCGCCCGCCCCCTTGCCGCCGCCCGCGCCGCTTGACTCTCACATGGATGTCAAGCTCTAGCGTCCCCGCCATGACCACCACATTCCCCCTGGGACGCACCGTCCGTGGCACCGGCCCCGGGCTCCTCCTCGCCCACGGCGCCACCGGCTCCACCGACGCCAACTACGGCCCCCTGCTGGACGGCCTGGCCGCCCACCACCGCGTCGTCGGCCCCGACTACCCCGGCTCGGGCCGCACCCCGCGCGCGACCGGGCCCCTGGACCTGGACGGGCTCGCCGACGCGCTCGTCGCCACCGCCGTCGAGGAGGGCCTCGACACCTTCGCCGTCGCCGGTTATTCGCTCGGCACCCCGCTCGCCGTCCGCGCCGCCACCCGCCACCCCTCCCGGGTCACCGCCCTCGTCCTCACCGCCGCCTTCGCCCACCCGAGCGCGCGGATGCGGCTCCTGCTGGACGACTGGCTGCGGCTGCTGCGCGCCGACGACGGCCATGAGGCGGTGGCCCGCTGGGGTGCGCTGCTCGGCGCCGGAGCGCCCTACCTGGACCGGATGCCCTCCGACGAACTGGCCGCCAGGATCGCCGCGACCCGCGACTCCATCCCGCCGGGCGCGGTCGACCATGTGCTCCTGGGCACCGAGGCCGACGTCCGCGCGGACCTGCCCCGCGTGGCGGGCCCCACCCTGGTGATCTCCACGACCCATGACGCGATGGTCACCCCGCACCACCACCACGAGGTCGCCGCTGGCATCCCCGACGCGCAGCTGGCCGAACTCCCCACCGGCCACCTCCCCTTCGTGGAGGCCCCGGCGCAGTGGCTGACCCTGATACGCGACTTCCTGGCCGCCACCGCTTAGCCGCTGTCAGCGGCTGTTGAGGCGGGCGGCCTGGCGCGTCAGGTGCTCGCGCTCGGCGAGGTTGGGCGCGGCGTGGGCCGCCTCGGCGTACAGCCGCGCCGCCGTCGCCAGGTCGCCGTCGCGCTCATGGAGGTACGCCGCCACCGCGGCACGGCGGGGCAACGAGTCGTCGTCCAGCGCGGCGAGCGCCGCCAGCCCGGCGCGCGGTCCGTCGGCCTCACCGACGGCCACCGCGCGGTTGAGCCGGACGACCGGGCTGTCGGTCAGCCGCGCCAGCTCGTCGTACCACTCCACGATCTGCACCCAGTCGGTCTCCCCGGCGGTCGGCGCGTCGGCGTGGAGTGCCGCGATGGCGGCCTGGGCCTGGAACTCGCCCAGCCGGTCGCGGGCGAGCGCCGCCTGAAGGATCTCCACGCCCTCGGCGATCGAGCGGGTGTCCCACCGGCCGCGGTCCTGTTCGGCGAGCGGCACCAGGCTGCCGTCGGGCGCGGTCCGGGTGGCGCGCCGGGCGTGGTGGAGCAGCATCAGCGCGAGCAGCCCCGCCACCTCGGGGTGGTCGAACCGGGCCGCGAGCTGCCGGGTCAGCCGGATGGCCTCGGCGGCGAGGTCGACATCGCCGGAGTAGCCCTCGTTGAAGACCAGGTAGAGGATGCGCAGCACGGTCGCGACATCGCCGGGCTGGTCGAAACGCACGCCCGACACGGTGCGCTTGGCGCGGCTGATGCGCTGCGCCATGGTCGCCTCGGGCACCAGATAGGCCCGGGCGATCTGGCGGGTGGTCAGCCCGCCGACGGCGCGCAGCGTGAGCGCGACCGCGGAGGACGGCGTCAGCGACGGGTGGGCGCACAGGAAGTAGAGCTGGAGCGAGACGTCCACCGCGGGCGCGGGCCCGGGCGCCGGTTCCTCGTCGACGCGGTCCTCACGCCGACGCCGGGCGGCGTCCGCCCGGGTCGCGTCGAGGAACTTGCGCCAGGCCGCGGTGACCAGCCAGCCCTTCGGGTCCCGCGGGAGATCGGCCGGCCAGACGCGGACCGCCTCGACAAGAGCCTCCTGGACGGCGTCCTCGGCCGCCGCGAAGGAGGCTCCGCGGCGGACGAGGACGGTCAGCACGCTGGGCGTGAGGCTCCTGAGGAGGGCCTCATCCATGGCCGAGGCACTCCGTGATGGTGGGCGGCGCGGCCAGGAACGGGCGCACCTCCAGCCACTCGTGGATCGGCTTCCCGCCCGCCC
>NZ_GG657754.1:7623558-7629687 GCF_000158915.1 Streptomyces himastatinicus ATCC 53653
GTCCTTGGTCTCGGCGAACGGACCGTCGGTGACCGGCGGGCGCCCCTCACCGTCGTACCGGACCCACGTCCCCTCGGGGGCGAGCGCCTGGCCGTCGACGAACTCGCCGGTCTTCTCCAGCCGGGCCGCGAAGTCGTTCATGTACGCGATGTGCGCCGAGACCTCTTCCGGTGCCCACTGGTCCATGGGGACGTCGTTCACCGCTGCCGGGGCGCCGCGGTAGTGCTTGAGCAGCAAGTACTTGGCCATGATGGTTCTCCTCGGTGCCGGTGCGACCCATTGTGGTCGCCTTCACCCCGAGGACGGAGCCGGTCGCGGGTTCTCGACATCCCCGCCATAAATTTTTTCGGCGCAAGCCGCCGTCCGGCGGGAGGGGGCGGGGTCGCAGGGGTGGGGTCGCCGCACCCGGCACCCACACCCCAGCGACCGCGCCCCCGGAAAGCTCACCCGTGTTCGCGCCAGCGGTTGGTGATCGGCAGGCGGCGGTCCTTGCCGAAGCCCTTGGCGGAGATCTTCGTCCCCGGCGGGTACTGGCGCCGCTTGTACTCGGCGGTGTCGACCAGCCGCAGGATCCGCGTCACCAGCTCATCGTCGTAGCCCGCCGCGACGATCTCCTGGCGGCCCTGGTCGCGGTCCACGTACAGCTCCAGGATCCGGTCGAGCACGTCGTAGTCCGGGAGGGAGTCGGTGTCGACCTGGCCCGGGCGCAGCTCGGCGCTCGGCGGCTTGGTGATGGAGTTCTCGGGGATGGGCAGGGTCTGGCCCCGCTCCTCAGCGGCGCGGTTGCGCCACTTCGCCAGCCGGAAGATGGACGTCTTGTAGACGTCCTTGATGGGGCCGTACGCACCCACGGAGTCCCCGTACAGCGTCGAGTACCCGCACGCCAGCTCGGACTTGTTGCCCGGGGCGAGGACGATGTGGCCCTCCTGGTTGGAGAGCGCCATCAGCATCGTGCCGCGCAGCCGCGACTGGAGGTTCTCCTCGGCGAGCCCGGTGAGGTGCAGCGACCCCATGTAGGCGTCGAACATCGGGGCGATCGGGACGGTGCGGAAGTTGAGCCCGGTGCGCCGCGCCAGCTCCGTCGCGTCGCCGATCGAGTGCTCGGAGGAGTAGCGGGACGGCATGGCCACGCCGTAGACGTTCTGCGCGCCCACCGCGTCGCACGCGATCGCCGCGACGAGGGCGGAGTCGATGCCGCCGGAGAGCCCGATCAGCACGCTGCGGAATCCGTTCTTCGCGACGTACGCCCGCAGCCCCACCACCAGCGCGGTGTAGATCTCCTCGTCGTCGCCGAGCCGCTCCGCCTCGCCGCCCGCGAGGCCCGGCTCCGGGTCGTAGGCCGGGAGGGGGTCGGCGGAGAGGGTGCGGTGGTCGATGCGCAGCCCGTCGTCCACGACGCCCTCCGGGACCGCGTCCGGGTCGGCGGCGGGCAGGTCGAGGTCGACCACGACGCAGCCCTCGGCGAACTGCGGGGCGCGGGCGATCACTTCGCCGTCGCGGCCGACGATGATCGAGTCGCCGTCGAAGACCAGCTCGTCCTGGCCGCCGATCATCGCCAGGTACGCGGTGGTGCAGCCCGCCTCCTGGGCGCGCTTGCGGACCAGGTCCAGCCGGGTGTCGTCCTTCTCGCGCTCGTACGGCGAGGCGTTGATCGACAGCAGCAGCCCGGCCCCGGCGGAGTGGGCGGCGGGCACCCGGCCGCCGTCCTGCCACAGGTCCTCGCAGATGGCGAGGGCGACGTCGATGCCGTGGACGCGGACGACGGGCATGGTGTCGCCGGGCACGAAGTAGCGGAACTCGTCGAAGACGCCGTAGTTCGGCAGATGGTGCTTGGCGAAGGTGAGCACGATGGCGCCGCGGTGCAGCACGGCGGCGGCGTTCTGCGGGGAGCCGGCGGGCTGGCCGTACCGCCGGGCCCGCTCGCTGCGGTCGAGATAGCCGACGATCACCGGCAGCTCGCCGAGGCCCTCGGCATCCAGCCGCTCGGCGAGCGCGCGCAGCGCGGTGCGCGACGCCTCGACGAAGGAGGAGCGCAGCGCGAGGTCCTCGACGGGGTACCCGGTCAGCACCATCTCGGGGAACGCCACCAGATGGGCGCCCTGCTCGGCGGAGTGCCGGGTCCAGTGGACTATCGACTCGGCGTTTCCGGCGAGGTCGCCGACGGTCGAGTCGATCTGGTTCAGAGCGAGGCGAAGTTGAGGCACGGCGCCCAGTGTAATCGTCTGTCTGACGCGATGACCGGTGCGTGTCAGAGGTCTCCCCGCCCGGACGGGACCCGGCCCCGGACCCGGCCCCGGCCGCGGTTACTTCTGGTAACCGAGGATGGTCATCATTCCTGACTCCGAGTGGTAGACGTTGTGGCAGTGGAGCATCCACAGCCCCGGATTGTCCGCGTCGAAGTCGACGCTCACCTTCCGGTGCGGCAGCAGGATCGTGGTGTCCTTGCGCGCTCCGCCGTCCGGCAGCTCGTAGGTGTGGCCGTGGACGTGCACCGGATGCCACATCGGGGTGCCGTTGATGAAGGTCAGCCGCACCCGCTCGCCCGCCCGCACCGGATAGCGCTGCGTCGGGTCGTACGGCCTGCCGTTGATCGCCCAGTCGAACTTCCGCATCGAGCCCGTGAGCCGCAGCCTGATCGTGCGGTCCGGCGGGCGCGGCTCCAGCCGTACCGATTCCGCGGCCTTCAGCTGCGCCGCCCAGACCAGCTTGCCGTCCAGCTCCTTGGGGCGCTTGAACTTGATGGACTTCTTGCCGCTCGTGTGGAGCACGGCCAGCGTGGACCGCTTCTTGCCCTCGGCGAGGGCGGCGAGCGGGAACACCCCGCTCTTCGCGGTCACCAGCACGTCGTACCGCTCACCCATGCCCAGCAGCAGCGCGTCGGTGGTGGTGTGCCGCACGGGGTAGCCGTCGGTGTGGGTGACGGTCATCTTGTGGCCGCCGAGCGCCACCCGGAAGGCGGTGTCGCCGCCCGCGTTGATGATCCGGATCCGGATGCGGTCGCCGCGCTTGGCCCGGAAGACCTGCGGGGAGTCGGGGGTGCGCCCGTTGATGAGGTAGTACGGGTACGTGACGTGGCCCGCCTCGCCGCCCAGCAGCTCGCTCGTGGCGGCGGCGGCCGCCGGGCGGGACGGGGCAAGGGAGGTGGGGGAGGGGGACGCCGTGCCGCCGTGCCGGGACATCAGCGGCATGCTGCTCGCACCCGTCTCCACGCCGTGGGCCATGGTCCGGCCGCCGTTCAGCTGCCGCAGCACCTTGTCCGGGGTGCGGCCGCCCACCCCGTCGAGCCAGTCGTCGAGGACGACGATCCACTCCTTGTCGTACTTCAGCGGCTCCTTCGGGTCCTCGATGATCAGCGGCGCGTACAGCCCCCGGTCGACCTGGACGCCGGTGTGGGGGTGGACCCAGTACGTGCCCGGGTTGACCGCCGTGAAGAGGTAGTCGAAGGCCGCGCCGGTCTTGATCGGCGGCTGGGTGATGCCCGGGACGCCGTCCATGTCGTTGCGCAGCCGGATGCCGTGCCAGTGCAGCGTGGTGGGCTGCGGCAGCTGGTTGACCAGGGTGAGGGCGAGGGTCTCGCCCGCGGTGACCCGGATCGCCTGGCCGGGCACCTGGTCCTCGTACGCCCAGGACGTCACCTTGCGGGCGCCGAGGTCCAGCGTGGTGGCGGTGGCGGTGAGCTGGACCCGCCGGACCGGGCCGGGTCCCCGCCGGTCTTCCCGGTCCCGGACCTCCGGGCCGTGCGGGGAGATGTACTCCGATGGGGTCGCCGCGGCCGGTCCCGCGTTCCCGCCCAGCCCCGAGTTGTCCATTCCGTATTCGCCGCCCGAGGGACTACAGGCGCCGAGCAGACCGCCGCCCGCGACGGCGATTCCCGCGCCAAGCACGGCGCGGCGAGAGGGTTCGTGCATGAGTGAGCACCCCAATGCTGGTGGGAGATGTGCGCATGAGCGGCCGGCGCGTCACCGCCGAGTCCCCGCGCTCCCTATCGGGGCGGGACGCGGCGGACGCGCCGCTCTATGCGCTGCACCAGCAGCCGGTGGCGTTCGCGCACCGCCGTCTCCCCGGGCTCCGGTCTCATTTCTCCGATGATCACGACAATACGACAGCTTACCCCTAAGGGGTATCAAAGGGTGCATTGCGGAACCGGAGGCGGTCTTGAGTCGTGGAACGCGCGGGTCCGGGAACGGGCCGCATGAAAGTACGATGCACACATCGTGTCGGAGCGCGAGGAGCGGGTCCGGGCGGGTCCGAAACCTCGCCGAAACCCCGCCGCGTGATACTGGGGCCGACGAGGTGCCCCGCGCCCGCTGAAAGAGCCGTTTGACCTGCAAGGATAGGGGACCATGGATAAGCAGCAGGAGTTCGTGCTCCGTACCCTCGAAGAGCGCGACATCCGGTTCGTGCGGCTGTGGTTCACCGATGTGCTCGGCTTCCTCAAGTCCGTGGCCGTCGCACCCGCCGAGCTGGAGGGCGCCTTCGACGAGGGCATCGGCTTCGATGGCTCCGCGATCGAGGGCTTCGCCCGGGTCTACGAGTCCGACATGATCGCCAAGCCGGATCCCGGCACCTTCCAGATCCTGCCCTGGCGCGCCGAGGCCCCCGGGACCGCCCGGATGTTCTGCGACATCCTGATGCCGGACGGCTCCCCCTCCTTCGCCGATCCGCGCTATGTGCTCAAGCGCATCCTCGCCAAGACCTCCGACCTCGGCTTCACCTTCTACACCCACCCCGAGATCGAGTTCTTCCTGCTCAAGCAGAAGCCGATGGACGGCACCCGCCCGGTGCCCGCCGACTCCTCCGGCTACTTCGACCACACCCCGCAGAACATCGGCATGGACTTCCGCCGCCAGGCCATCACCATGCTCGAATCGATGGGCATCTCGGTCGAGTTCTCGCACCACGAGGGCGCCCCCGGCCAGCAGGAGATCGACCTGCGCTACGCCGACGCGCTCTCCACCGCCGACAACATCATGACCTTCCGCCTGGTCATGAAGCAGGTCGCGCTGGAGCAGGGCGTGCAGGCCACCTTCATGCCGAAGCCGTTCTCCGAGCACCCCGGCTCGGGCATGCACACCCACCTCTCCCTCTTCGAGGGCGACCGGAACGCGTTCTACGAGTCGGGCGCCGAGTTCCAGCTCTCCAAGGTCGGCCGCTCCTTCATCGCCGGGCTGCTCCGTCACGCCGGGGAGATCTCCGCCGTGACCAACCAGTGGGTCAACTCCTACAAGCGCATCTGGGGCGGCTCCCAGCGCACCGCGGGCGCGGGCGGCGAGGCCCCCTCGTACATCTGCTGGGGCCACAACAACCGCTCCGCCCTCGTCCGGGTCCCCCTCTACAAGCCCGGCAAGACCGGCTCCACCCGCGTCGAGGTCCGCTCCCTGGACTCCGGCGCCAACCCCTACCTCGCCTACGCCGTCCTGCTGGCCGCCGGCCTCAAGGGCATCGAGGGCGGCTACGAACTCCCGGCCGGCGCCGACGACGACGTCTGGGCGCTGTCCGACGCCGAGCGCCGCTCGCTCGGCATCGAGCCGCTGCCGCAGAACCTCGGCGAGGCCATCACCCTCATGGAGCGCAGCGAACTGCTCGCCGAGACGCTCGGCGAGCACGTCTTCGACTTCTTCCTGCGCAACAAGAAGCAGGAGTGGGAGGAGTACCGCTCGGAGGTCACCCCCTTCGAGCTGCGCAAGAGCCTGCCGGTGCTGTAAGCGCAGGTCAGCGGGCATGTACCGCTAGACCGATGATCCGGGCCAGCGTCGTGACGACGCTGGCCCGGAGTCGTCTCATTCCCCCTGGGCCGTCTGTGGGCCGTCCGGCGCGGATTCGGCCCCCTCGTACAGCCGGTCCACGGCCTTTCGGGTGCGCCCCTCGCTGCTGGGCATCAGGTGCGTGTACGTCCGGAGCGTGAAGCCGGGGTCAGTATGCCCGAGGTAGCCGCTCAGAGCCTTGATGTTCTCTCCGGCGTCCAGCAGGACCGACGCGTAGAAGTGCCGCAGCGCGTGCATGCCATGCTCCCGGGCCGCCTCGTGCCGCTCACCCTTCTCGGGCTCCGGGATCACACCGGCCGCGACGAGTGCGGGCTTCCACAGCCGGGTGTTGAAGTCGGGTCCGGCGAACCGCGCCGCCGCCTAC
>NZ_GG657754.1:7630721-7633594 GCF_000158915.1 Streptomyces himastatinicus ATCC 53653
CCAGCGCTGGACGGCGGCGGGGTCGTAGCGGATGTGCTTGCCGACGCGGAAGCCGGGCGGGCCGATGCGCTTCTTGCGCCACTGGTAGACGGTCTCTTTGGGCACTTCGAAGAGTTCGGCGATGTCGTCGGGAGTCAGGTAGCGGTCCGGGAGCCCGGCCCGCAGTGTGGCTCTGGCGGATGCCTCTGCCATGTGTCGGTCTCTCCTCCGCAGCGGTGGGGCGGGGTGTTGCCCGCCCCTCTCTGGGATCCGCTACATCCGCTACATCCGCTACACCGCAGGTCAGGGGCCTGTTTTGTGTAGCGGATGCGTGGGATGTAGCGGATAGGTGCCGCTACGCGGTGCGGACGGTGGTGGGCGCCGTAGCGGGTTCGGCGGTGATGTAGCGGATGCCTGGTAGCTCTTCCGCTACATCTGCACCGTCGTTGACCTGGGATGTAGCGGATGTAGCGGCTGTAGCGGACTTCTGCGGGGGTGGGGGGCAGTACCGGGTCCATGCATCGGCGAGGTCTTCGGCGTAGTAGCCGCGGGGGACCCCGGCGGCGGTGCGGATGGGCCGCGGTTTGATGGGCTTGTTGTTGCCGGTGACGTACTCGCCGAGCATTCGGGAGAGTCCGCGGGAGGTGAGCGGTTTGCCGCCCATGTCGCCCCAGGGGGCGTCCTCGATGCCGTTGAGGCATTCGAGGATCACGGCGGTGGGCATCCGGTCGGCTCCGCAGAACACCGCGTCGCGCAGGTCGGTCAGCAGCCGGATGCCCAGGGATGCCTTGTCGTCCTCCTTGGCGGCGGTGACCAGCTCCACGCATGCGGCGCGGGCGCGCTCGGGCCAGGCGCCACCGGCCGCGTCGGCGATGGCGAGCAGGGGCTCCCAGACGTCGGCGGGCCGGTCGGTGACGCCATCGGGCATGGCGGGCCAGGTGCCTTCCACGGACCTGCGCACGCTGTTGGCCCACTGGGCGAGCTGGTCTCGCAGTGCGTGCCCCTGCTTCTCGTGGGTGCGCTGCCGGAAGGGTTCCACCGGCTCGTTGGGGGCGCGGCGGCGCATGCGGATGATGACGGAGCGGGTCAGGATCGTGTCGGGCAGGGAGCCGAGTCCGGCCATGGCCACCGCGCAGTACGAGGGGAAGGCTTGCACGCTCTGGTTGGCGCCGTCGCCAACACAGCGATAGGTGACGCCGGAGCGGCGGTGACCGGCGTTGAGGAATCCGCGCAGATCCTCGTTGTCCCCGGCTTTGGGGCCGAAGACCGTATCGATCTCGTCGAAGAGGATGGTGGGCCGTCCGTCCATGCCGGATACGGCGCGGAAGAGGGCGGCGGCGGAGGCGTTGACCGCGACCATGGGGTGCGGGACGAGGGTTTCCACGATCTCCAGCGCGCGGGACTTCCCGCTGCCGGGTTCCGGGGAGAGGAACGCCAGGCGCGGGGTGGAGTCGAACGCGTCGAGCAGGTGGGCGTGGGCGTCCCACAGCACGACGGCGACGTAGGCGGCTTCGGAGGGGAAGGCGTTGAAGCGGCGGTGAAACGCCTCGACCTGGTCCAGCAGCGCGGCACCGTCGATGGTGGGCGCGTTGTCCGGCGTGGTGGTCATGCGGCGGTCCTCCTTTCAGTCTCGGCGGCGGCCGGGGCGCGGTGGGGGCAGGTGCCGACGCGGGCGCGGGTGGTCAGCTTGGTGACGGCTTCGTGGCCGCGGGCGCGTTCGTGGTGGCCGCAGCGGCACAACCAGTCCGCGACGGGCACGCGATCCAGCAGGCCACAGACCTGAAGGCCCGGCATGATGCCGGTCACCGTGACCTGCTGCGGGTCAGGACGAACAGCAGAAAGGACGGCCTTACGGCCGACGACCCTCGGCGCGCTATGGCCGTCCGGGAGCAGGGGCGGTTCGGCGGGGCTGGCCTGGTCGGCGGTGCTGGGCAGGCTCTTAATGGGGTGATGGTGTGCCCTGGTCATGCGGCCCGGCCCCTCTGCGGGTTGTGGGCGATGGACCAGTTCAGGGCGCTGGTGATGACCGGGCCGCACTCGTACGGCCGCAGTCCGGCCCGCTCCCCCGCCCCATTAAGAGCCTCCTCCACCTCAGCGCGGGCGAGGTCGCCCGAGGCGATCAGCCGACCCAGGGCGCGAGCGGCGCGCACCAACGTGTGGTTGCGCTGCCCCACTTCGGCCCCCGCGACCGCCGCAGTCTCCGCCTTCAGGGCGACTGTGGCGTAGCGAGAGGCCCGAGAGGACGACGGAACGGCCACGTGCCCTTGCGGCTGCGGGCGGGCGGTCAGGCGGGCGCAGAGCCATTCGGGCAGCGGGGCGACATGCACCCCGCTGTCGGCATAGACGCCCCCGTTGATGGCGCTGCCCGCCGCGACCACGTAGCCGCCCCACGCGCGGGTGTCGATCAGCGGCCCGAGCTTGCCCGCAGTGTTGGCCAGCTGGACGCCGGGCGGAGCGGTGAAATACAGATGCCACCCACTGCTCGCGGTCCGCACCCGGTAGGTGGCCGGGACGGGCTGTCCGGCGCGCTCGCAGAGCGCCTTGAAGGTCTCCACGCCGAAAGGCGTGTCCGCACTGCTGTTGTCCTTGGGCACGTCCAGGTCGATGACGACCAGGCCAGACGGGCCGGTCGCTACGGCGACGTTGTACCAGTGGCGTGACCACCACGCCGCGATCTGCTCGGGCTTGTCGGTCGCGCGCTCCTCCCACTTGCGGTGACCGGACGCGCAGTCTCCCTTGCGCGGGCAGCGGTCCGCACCGTGCAGGGCGGGGGTCTTGCTGTCGGGGCGGAGCGGGAAGACGTGCCATCCGCGCCCAGCGGCGTTGAACGCGGAGTTGCGGAAGGGGTTGCCGTACTCGTCGTAGGGCATGCTGGAGACCTCCAACAGGTCTGT
>NZ_GG657754.1:7634172-7635993 GCF_000158915.1 Streptomyces himastatinicus ATCC 53653
GGGCGGTGTTAGGCCCGCGTAACGGTGCGCCTGCCTAGGGGTTTGGGTGTTAGGCGGGCGTAACGCGTTACGGGTGTCAGGCGGCGGCCAGGGCCGGGACGATGCGCCACCGACCGGTCTGGTTGGTGGCCTCCAGACGGCCTTCGAGGGCGGCTTCCTTGAGCCGCAGGGACACCCAGGACCGGGACAGGTTGTTCCGGTCGCACCAGTCGGTGAAGTCCTTCGGGCCGACGACCATTCGCCCCTCGGACTCGAACTCCTCCAGCGCCTCGGCGAAGAGCTGACGGGCTTCGGCCGGGGACGGCTTGTGGCCGGTCTCCTGTCCGAACATGGGGGCGTCGTCGCCCGGTTCGGAGTCGGGCAGCTCCTCCTCGGGGTCGATGCCCTCGTCCTCCGGGTCGACCAGCGAGCCCGTCATCTCGTCCTCGTCTCCGTCGGCCTGGAGGTGCGTGTTCTCGTCCTCGTCGCCGGTCGTCCGCTGGGTGTAGGCGGTGCCCGCGACCGATGCGGCGGCCTTCTCGGTGACCGGGTCGACCTGGGCGCCGTTGCGGACTGCCCATTGGGCCACGGTCTCCATGAGGGAGGTCGCGGTGTCGGTGAACCAGCGGGTCCGGCCCGGGCTGGAGTAGCGCTCCTCCGGGATGCCGGGGGTGACCAGGTAGCAGTAGCCGGGGCGCCGGTTGGACCAGCGCTCGGGGGCCGCGCCCGCGTCGACCACGGAGTCGGGGAGCATGAACCCGGCCGCCGTGGCGTTGGGGACGCCGAAGCACAGCCGGGCGCCCAGCGCGTCACGGGTGGTCGTGCTGATCTGGTCGTGGCTGGGCCGCTGGAGAGAGACGACCAGCGCCATGCCGGCCGACCGGGCGAGGTTGGCGATGGAGTTGAAGGCGTCGTCGCCGAGGAGTCCGAGGGATACCCCGGCTTCCTCGAACCACGCGATGTGGAACGGCAGGCCCGGGCAGCCGCACGCCGTGCCGTCCTTGCGGCACGAGTGCTTGGGATCGGTCTGCCGCTGTGCGGCAGCGGCCTCCCACTGCCGGTAGGAGTGCCGCCCCAGCCACTCGGTGCGGGCCGTGATGGTGGCCTTTACGGCCTCCACCATGACCTCGGTGGCGGTGCCGCCCTCGACCGCCCAGTCGATGGCGGGCAGCAGGGGCCGGAAGTCCTGGAAGCCCTTGGGGTCCGACAGCCACAGGACCACGTCCGTGCGGCTGAGGATCTCGGTCATGAGGTTGAGCGCGCCGTCGCCCTTGCCCGATCCGGTCATGCCCGCGATCAGCAGGTGGGTCGCGTTGCGCCCGGCCTCCTTATCGCCCGGCAACCACAGCTCCAGCGGCGAGCCGTCGTCGTACACACCGATCGTCAGCGGTTCGGTGATCGACCCGCCGGGGTGCGACGGGCCACTCTCCTCCCAGCGCACCGTGTCGGCCAGCATGTCGCGCGGGACGATGACCAGCTCACCGCGCCGCGCGGACTCCGGGTCGGGCATGTAGCGCACTGCGGTGGGCGGCAGATCCAGCGCGGAGGCGATCCGGGGCAGGGTCTTGGTGACGTCGTCGTTGGTCTGCTCCCCTGCTTCCAGCCCCAGCTTGGCCGTGACGCGGTTGGGGCCGACCTCGGTCCGCCCGATGCTGGCCTTGGCCAGACCCACCTTCTCCAGTAGCCCCTTGTCCCCGCTGGTGCCTTCCCCGGCGGCGTCGGGGTTGTGGCGCAGGATCATGCGCACATTCCACGACAGCGCGAGGCCGGGACCGGCCATCAGGTACAGGTCGTCGAGCGGCCCTGCGGTCGGCCCGGCCAGGCACGCCCCGGTGAGCCAGG
>NZ_GG657754.1:7636350-7650028 GCF_000158915.1 Streptomyces himastatinicus ATCC 53653
TGCGCCGCTGCTGCTGGGGGCGGCGGGCACGGTGACGGACGCGGTTGATCTCTTCCTCGTACTGCTGCTGGAAGGTGGAGTAGGCGGCCGCGGCTTCCTTGGCCGCGTCCCGCAGGTTGTCGGCGGACTTCTGGAGCTTCCGGGCAACCTTCTGCGCGCGGATGCGGGAGCCGAACGGGCGGCCCTCCGGGTCCGGCACGGCGGCCAGGACGCCCTTGAGGATTTCGGCGCCCATGGCCACCTCAATCGACATGGTCACCGCCGCCGCGCGCAGGGTGTTGCAGTAGTTCCGCAGCTCGGCGGGGGAGGTGAACTCCGGGGCGGCCAGCACGGATTCGGCGTGCGACCGGGGCTGGTTCGCACGGGCAGTGCGCCGCCCGTTCTTGTTGTTGGTGCGGTTGACGGTGACGTTGATGGGCGGGACGAACGAACCGCCCATCGCGCCGACGAAACCGCCTGCGGCGGCTCCGGCGTTGGCGAACTTGTTCGACTTGCCGTTGTCGGTACGGCCGCTTGCGGGCCGGGGACGCGGGCCGTTGGCGTGCTGAGCCATCAGGCAGTCTCCTCAGGGACGTTGGAGGTGCGGCGGACGATGAGCCATGCGGTCTGGGCGGCGATCAGGTTCAGCAGCCACCACAGCTCCAGCGGCCCGGCCAGCGGCCCGAACCCCGCAGCCGAAGCGGCCCAGGCCAGCCCAGAGGTGCCGAGCGCGGCCAGCGTGATGCGCCAGCCCCAGACCGCCTTGTCGGCGGCCGGTCGGCGGCGCTGCACGACCGCCAGCCACACGAGCGGGCCTGCGGCGGCGGGGGCGAGCAGCAGAGCGGACCACCAGGCCAGCACGTGCAGCAGCGCCGTGGCGGGGAAGGCCAGCAGCCCGAGGGCGAGCGGGACCAGCGCGCGGCGGTGGTCCCACAGCCACAGCACCGTGGCGTCGAGGGCCATGCGGGTCAGGGTCGGGCGTTCGGGAACGACGACCACGAACGGGTCATGCGAGCGGCGTCCGCGCTGGCTCGGTATGCGAACGGTCGTGACGCCCGCCGCCGCCTTCGCGGCGCGGGCACGGGAACGGCTGGACACAGCGATCTCCCTCAACAGGTGAAGTGGTCAGGCGGCGCGCTGTTCCTCGGGAAAGGCGCAGGCGGTGCACATGCCGAGCGACGGAGGGATGACGTATCCGGCATCGCGTCGGCAGGCGGGGCAGGTGCGGCGGGCGGTGTTCGCCTTGGCCAGTGCCGTCCACCGCGCAGGTGTCATCGGCCGGACGGGCTTCGCGTGGTCGACGCGGTAGAGGTACGCCACCAGAGGCCCGCGCTTGCGGCGGGGCCGCTGCAACTCCGCGACGACGTCCTGTCCGCCGGGGCGCAGGTCCATCGCACGGAGCTGACGGCGCGTGGCTAGCCCGTCCGGCGCCAGACGCCATGGGTAGACCGGCAGCGTGCCCATCACGTGGCTAGGCGGTGGTAGGCGGCCCGGCACATGCTGGCGTGCGCGTTGGCCTTGTCCCTGGTGAAGGGCAGGATGTCGGCCTGCGGACGGCCGGTGTGGTCTCCGCAGCCGTGGCAGTACCAGCGGCAGGATTTGCCGTAGGTGGTGCCCGTGACATCGACTGCGGCGCCGACCTGGTTGTGCATGCGGATCAGCAGGTCAGTGGACTCTGCCGGGGCGGTGTGCGGGGAGAGCTTCACGAGCGGGCTCCTTCCAGAACCCGACCCGCAGCAGGGGCGCTGGGGTGTCCGGGGTCGCGCAGTTCCTGGTAGCGGGTGGAGACCCAGCCGACCGACCAGCCGCACAACTCCGCAGCGGCCCGCACGACGAGCCCCGCTTCGAACGCGGCCTGAACGGTCGCGCGGGCCCGGTCCTCGGGGAACTTCTCCGTCGCGGGCCCGGCGGCCAGCAGCGCGGCGCGTTCACGCTCGGCCCGCTCCTGCCGCTCCCGCTGTTCACGCCGTGCGGTGGCTTCCCGCTCGCGGCGTTCGTCCTCGCGGCGTTGGGCAGCCTCGCGTTCAAGGCGTTCACGCTCCCGCTCGCGCTGTTCACGCTCGTGTTCACGGTGCTCACGGTCCTCGCGCTCGGCACGTTCGCGGGCTTCGGCCTGCTCCCGTTCCTCGCGGCGGGCCCGCTCCTCCCGCTCGGCTTGCTCACGGGCGAGGCTGGCTTCGTGTTCACGCTGTTCACGCGCCAGCATCGCGGCGTGCTCGCGCTCCTCACGGGCCTGCCGTTCGGCCGCCTCTCGACGGTCGTCGGCTGCCTTCTCGCGGGCTTCCCGCTCGGCGCGCTGCTCTGCCTCCAGGGCGGTCACGGCGGCGGTGATGGCACGCCGGTAGGCGAGCCCGGTTTCCGCGGTGACGATCAGCAGCAGGGGCGCGACCGAGTGCACGGACACGCCCACCAGGTCCTTTTTCAGCGCGGAGTCGGCGATGTTCAGGGCCAGGGTCATGCAGCCGGTCATCCACCGCAGTGCGACGGGCCACCGGCCGCCATGCCCGCCCAACCGGGCCAGTACCGCATCCAGGCGGACCACGATCACCACCGCGGCATCTACCACCAGCGGCAGAATCGGCGCGGTCCAAGCCCACTTGTCCGGGGTGTGATCCGCGGCGAGCGGGGTGACGGTGAGGACTGAGTAGAGCATGGCGCCCGCGACGATCAGCCAGGTGCCGACCGACAGAGCGCGCTCGGCTGAACGGATCTGAACGGCGTTCACCGGCCCACCCCCGTCCGTGAACGCACCCGGGCCGTCGCGATCAGGCACACCGGGGAGGAAAGATCGTCGGGGATGTCGGGGGTCTCGCACCACTCCCACTCAGCGCCCGGCACCAGCTCATAGCCCAGCGCCGTGAGCGCCGCCGCGCGTTCGGTGAACGTCGGCACCGGAGCGGCACGGCCGAAGTCGTGCTCAGGCCAGACCTCGAAGGTGTTCAGCAACACCACGTACAGGCGCCACCCGTGAGCGCTGGTGGACATCTGCGCCGTGAACTCCTGCGCCATCAGGCCACCTCCGGCGCGATCGCCTCATCCCGGTTCGCCAGCGTGCGCCGCGCGGCGAGCACCCGGCGGCGGGCCCGTCGCAGCCGCCGGGCGTCCAGCTCGGACGGTGTGCGATCCAGGGTGGCGATCTGGGCATCCAGCAGCTCCCGCTCTGCCTCGATGAGCGGCATCTCGGCCTCGATCGCGTCCAGCTCCGCGGCCGTCGGCTCACGGTCGGACAGGTCGGCGGTAACAACCATCTGAAGTGCACCGATGTGCTTCATGGGTCGTGGTTCCTTCCAAGGTGGAACGGCCCGAACAGCGGCCCCGGTGTTCCCGCACCGGGGCCGCACGCCGTTGAAGTCGGTCGATCCGGCTCCCTGCGACCCCGCCCGTACAGCGCCGCAGACGGCGGCCCGGACGGACGGAGGAGGCAACCGCCGCAACACAACGGCCGCGGAAGTGGGGAGAACGCCGGGCGACCCCGGACAGAACAGGTCCGGAGTCGCCCGCGGCGGCTCATGCGGTGACGCGGTGGGCGTTGCCGCCGTGCCGGTCCAGCACGGTCGGCGCCCGGGTATGTCGACGGTTCACGACAACCTCCTATGAGGCGGAAAGGGGCTTCGCTGGGCGGCCGTTACCGACGGCGTTCCAGTCCCGGGCCCTGAGATCCGGTGCGTCATCGTCGCTGCTCTGACGCCAGCAGGGCGGCACGGCCGGGTGGCACCCGAAGGGGTGTTCTCCAGAGCCGACGCGTGGTGATGCCGCCGACGACGTAACCCGGTCGTCCTCGGGGATGGGGGCTCTCACCCCATCTCGATTCACTGTTCAGTTCTCAAGGAACGGGCGCTTCCTTTCACCCCCTTGTGAGGGGCTTCCGGGCGCGGTTGAGCAGGTCGAACAGACGCTTCCGGCCCCGTTTCCTGGGCCGTGGCGAAGTGATTACAGATTGACCTAGGTCAATTTGACTGTCAAGCCGATGCACCGAACTCGGATTGACCTAGGCCAGCTACGCTCGTGACATGGACCTAAGCCCTGACGCGCCCAAGCCGACGGCCAAGGAGATCGCCGCGAAGTTCCGTGAGGACATCGCGAACGAGGTGTACGGCCCGAATGACCGGCTGCCCGCTGCTCGCGCGCTCGCGAAGCGGCTCGGTGTCCAGCTCATGACCGTTCAGAGCGCTTACGGCCAGCTTCGGACCGAGGGTCTTGTCATCACCCAGCAGGGGCGCGGGACGTTCGTCCGCGACCCTGCTGTGCCCCTCGGCACCGAAGTGGGCAGTAGCCCGGCCTTCACCGCGCTGGCTTCGGAACTCAGCACGATTCATGACACGCTCCGGCAACTCGGTGACCGGCTTGATCGCCTGGAACGCCTTGTCGAAGGCAATGAGAAGCCGCCCGTTCAGTGAGCCTGTCGGCGCGGCTCAGCAGGCTTTCGCCCTTGGCGCGGGCCTGACGCAAGCTCGCTTTGATCAAGGCGAACTCAGCGGGAGTCATCCCCAGTTCAGCGGTGCGGCGCTCATTGCTTCCTGACATGCCAATGAGCATGCGGGCGCCAACACAAGAGGACCCGGACAGACTGTCCGGGTCCTCTTTCACCGCTGGTCAGAGGGGTTGACGGGGCCTCAAGTGGCTGTTCCTTCAACCGCGTCGAGAACTGCGGACCAGGGCAGCTCACGCCCGGAAGGTGCCTCACGTGGCTCGTACAGCGGCCAGACATCCGGCCCGTACACCAGCCGCACGCCAGCCTCCCGGAGGGCAGCGAGATGCCCCTGCCACGCCGGATGTCGCGCGTGCGCCGCGTTGACGCGAGGGAAGACGACGACCGGTAGGCCGATGGTGCCGATCGCCTCGCAGACCTGCGTGAGTGCCTGATTGTCCGCGACGCCGGTCGCCAGTTTGGCGACGGTGTTCGCGCTCGCCGGGGCCACCACGTAACAGTCCACTTGGGGATGCGGCCGTGCCTCGCCCGGCAGCCGAGGAGCATCCCGCACGGGCAGCCCGGTCACTTTCTCCAGCCGCTCCACTTCCCCGGTGCCCCGCAGCCACTCACCCGCGGTCGGGGTCAGTGTCACGGCCACCTGCCAGCCACGCGCGAGCGCGGGCTCGACCAGCCCCGTACGCAGCGACTCCACCCCACCGGCACCTGAGGCTACGACCCCGAGGACTCCGCGCGCCTTCGTACTCACTGCACCGCCTTGCATCGCTGGGCCATCGCGAACAGCTCGGACGAGCGAGCGCCCCCGGTGACCGGGGCCTGTTTGATCAGGTCTCGCAGCGTCTCTCGCACACGAGGATTGTTGCGCACGAGCTGCGGCGATGTGCCCTCGGCGGTCCGTAGCTCGTTGAACGCGTCGTCGCCCTTGCCCGCCAGCGTGAGTGCACGGGCGAAGTCGATGCGGTGGGACACGCCACGTTCCGGCGGCATGTGGTCCACGTCGATGTCTCCGTGCTCCACCACGTACGAGACGTTCTCAAGGTCGAGTTCCGCCGACAGCTTGTGCAGCAGGACATTCGTCGGCCCGAAACTCGTCTGCCAGTAGTTCTCGTCCGAGCCGAGTCGGTTCGCCAGTGTCTCTGCCCGGCCGAGCAGGTTCGTCGCCGTGGCGCGGTCCTGGTGACGGGCCGCGGCGATGGCTGCCCGCAGGTGGATCATCCCCAGCAAGCTCAGCGCCGCCGGGTCGTCTTCTTCTATGCGGGAGGCGAGCCAAGCCGCAGTAGTCTCCCCCAGTTCCATGGCGTCGTCGTACCGGCCATTGGCAAGCAGCGCATGCGTACCCGAGCGGGCGGCCGACGCCAGAACCAGCGGATCGCCGGACTCGTCAGCCGCTCGCATGGCTCGCTCCGCAGCGAGCCACGAGATATCGGATTCGCCGATCTTCGCCAGCGTGGTCGCGGCGAGATGGTGGGCACGGGCTGAGACCGCCCAGCAGTCGCGCCGCTCCTCCTGTGAGCGCGTTCCCCGGTCCTCTAGCTCCTGGGCGGTCTGGAGGAGACCAGGGAGCGCGGCCACCACCTTGCCGAGATGGCCGGTCTGGTAGTCGTTCCACCGTTGCTCGACCACTGGTACGACGGGGCCGGGGACCGGAAGCTGTGCATCGGCTTCCGGCCCGAACAACAGCCGGGAGAGGCGCCGCGGGCTCATGAGCGCGTCACGGACGGCCGGTACGTCGTCCTGCTGCTTCTCGTCTTCCAGCAGGGCAGGCTGTCCGATCAGGTCCCCGAGCGGCACCCGCAGGACACGCGCGAGTTCGCCCAGCTTGTCGATGCGGGGCGGCTTCCGGCGCCCCCGCTCCACCTTGGCGAGCCAATCGGTGCTGTGGCCCACCAGCCCGGCCAAAACCTCCTGGGTGTAGCCGCGGCGGTTGCGATAGAAGGCGATCCGTTCCCCGATGCTGAGGTGATCTCCAAGACCACGCATTACGTGCTGCCTCCTGGCGTCTAAGGCTTCCCTCACGGTACCGATCCGCCCACGGGATCGGACAGGGCGCTCTCTCGATGTGGGCTCAGCATGAGCGGTCCGACAGGCGGAGACCCGGACAGTTCGTCCGGGTCTCCGGGGCCGATTTTGGAGACACTCGGGGCCGTCAGAGGGTGCCCGAGGTCGACCAACAACCACTGCATTGCCCCCGCTCAGAAGCCATTCCGGGACTGCAACGCGGGGGTGGACTCTCTCGCGGCACGGGGGGTCGGCAGTGTGTTCCCCTGGGCTTCCGCATGCCTTTGGACCAGTGCGCGGAGTTCGGTAGGTGTGGGCCAAGGTGCGCTGCGATGGATCATTCGGTGACAGTTCGAACAGATCAGGGCGAGATCAGAGAGCTTCGTCTTTCCCTCGCCTGCTTCATGTAGCGGGACCACGTGGTGGCACTCGATGTAGCCCTCGCCGCGTTCACCGTAGACCGCGCCGAAATCGAATCCGCACGCTTCGCAGGCCAGAGTCCGACCACTCTTCAGCACCGCGGCGATCTTCTTCGTGCGGAGTCCCTTGTTGCGCTCCCGTGTGCGGTGGCGGCGGTAGAGCACTCGGCCTTCCGGCGCGCTGACCTCGTCCTCAGCGTCGTCACTGTCCTCGGGTGGTGCGGGCTGTAGCGTCCCGTGTCTCAAGCCCTCGCGCAGGAGCTGGGCCGCCTGGGCCATCTCTGCTGGTCGATCCAGAAAATCCTGGAGGACCTCCCGGTCCAGCCGACCCCCATTGGTGCGCTTCTTCTGGTAGTCCGGGTGGTGTGTGGCAATGTCGAAGGTCTTGCGTGCAGCTCCATTGTGGTTGCGGTACGTGCTGGCACGCTCCTCTTCCGGATAGGCGCCCAGCAGTTGCAGAAGATCGGAAAGCTCCGCGATGCGGGAGTCTTCTGCTGACAGACCCTCCCAGTCGTTCCGGGCGACCACATCACAGGCCAAGATCAACTCATCGCGCGACCACTTAGGATTCCGCGAAGCCCTGATAGTGAAGCCCTCACGCTTCAACCAGTCGACGGCATGCCCTACACCACCGCTGAACTGCTTCCACGTGAGCGGGGCGCCGTATTGGTGCTTGTGGGCCACCCCGGCGATGGCTTTCGAGTTGTACTCCTTGCCGTTGTGCACGATCAGGTACGCGCTGGCCTCTCTGAAGCCGTACAAGTCGAGAAACGTGTCTCGTCCCAGATCGTCGTACTCCTCTAAGGTTCTTAGGATGTCGTCTCGCGAGATCGCTCCCTTAATCATGGACTGAAGTGTATGGGGAAGGTCTGACAGCGACGCTTGATGCGAGTTGACCGCGCCCCCTGGGGTCGTCGGCGGGCCGCCCGAGGGTGCCCAGGCTCATCGACTGCCGCGCCTCATCAAATGAAACGGCGGGCAGACGATGGAGTGCCCATTTTGCCTCGTGTTGCGAGTTACCACAGACGGAGGACACTGATAGGGGTAGGGCGTAGGGGGCAGAGGAGGGCGAATTATGGGGCAGGAGATTACCCAGGATCAACTCAAGTCGCTGGAGCACCGCGCTCAGCGCATCTGTAACCGGCTGGCGAGGTCAGAAACCCAGAGGCCGATTGCAGTCGAGTTCGCTGGAAGTCCAAAGTCGGGAAAGTCCTCGACCATTGACACGATTGTGCACTTCTTTAAACGGATGGGGTTCCGCGTCTTTGCCCCCACCGAGGGGGCCAGTAAGCGAACTCCTGAGCAACTGCGCAAGGATCGAGCAGCGTTCAATGTTTGGACCGTCAACTATGCGATTTCTCAACTTTTGAGCGCCTATTATGACGATAGTCGGTCGGACCTCATCATACTTGACCGCGGCTGCTTCGATTCTGTTGCCTGGAATGAGCTTCAACGCAAGAAGGATGTCATGGGTGAAAATGAGGCGAAGGTTATACGGGATTTTGCGCTTCATCCAATGTGGGCGGGTTTTATCTCCAAGTTGTACTTGTTCACCTGTGAACCTGAGGTTTCCTTGGAGCGAGAGACGGCTGCGACTTTGACCACATTGGAAGGTCGTACCATGAATCGGGAGACCTTGAGTGAACTCTTGCGGGAATATCGTGAACTAAGAGACTCTTTGAACACTTATCCTCTAATGGTAATTGACACAACCGCGCCCGGAACGCCGCAGGAATCTGGGTACAAGGTTGCGGAAGATATCGTTCAGATTTGGGAAGAAAAACTCTCTATGGCATAAGTTTAGCGGCGCCGGAGTGTTGAGGACCCCGGGCGGACCAGGATGATCGGAGAAGAACCTGAAACCGCGCCCGATCATGGAGGCGGGTGTCGACGGGGCTCTGGCAGGCGAAACGGCATGGTACGGCACTCTGTCCCCGAAGCAGACGGTTGCCGACGCCGTTGGCATGTGTGCTGAACAGTGGCTTTCCGAGTTTCTGTCACCTGGGAAATCTCGCCGAACTCCTTGTTCTTTGAGCCTAGTTGTCCTGCGAGAGCGCTTGGCGCTGGCGACGAGCTACGACGAGTAGGTCTCGCTGGAACTGGCGGCGATTGGGGCCGTCGGTGGGCCGTCCGAGGGTGCCCAAGGACGGCCAACAACGACCAGCGGCGACCACGCTGCCACGGCTAAGAAGCAGCTCCGGAAAGGTCTCCCCAGGTGGCCAAACCGCCGCATGACTTCCTGCGCAACAAGAAGCAGGAGTGGGAGGAGTACCGCTCCGAGGTCACCCCCTTCGAGCTGCGCAAGAGCCTGCCGGTGCTGTAGTCCGCCGATTCCGGCCCTGACCCGGCCCTGCCCCGGCCCGCTTATCGGGCTCGGGGCGGGCCGGTGCTTCCGCGGACGACGAGGGTGGGGTCGAGGACGATGTCCCGGTCGACGGTGCGTCCCTCGTCGAGACGTTCTACGGCCGCTTGGACGGCGAGGCGGGCCACCTCGGTGACGTCCTGGCGTACGGACGTGAGGTCGATGAAGGACAGCTGGGCGAGCTGGCTGTCGTCGTAGCCGACGATGGACACGTCCGTCGGCACGGTCAGACCGGCGCGCAGGAACGTGTTCAGGACGCCGTGGGCGCAGCGGTCGTTGCCCGCGATGATCGCGGTGGGCAGCTCGCCCTGCTGGAGGAGTTCCCGGGCCGCGCGGGCACCGGACTCCTCGGTGTAGTCGCCGGGGAGGATTTGGATGTGCTCGGCGAGCCCGTGGCGCCGCATCGCGGTGCGGTATCCGCGCCGCCGCTCGTCGGCGGCGGGCATCGTGCCGCCGTCGATGTGGGTGATGGCGCGGTGGCCGAGCCCGGTGAGGTGGTCGACGGCCTGGCGTATCCCCTTGCTGTTGGCGGTCCGGACGACGTCCACACCGGCCGCCCTCGTGCACGGGTTGATCTCGATGAGGGGCGTGGGGCCCGCGACCGTGACCAGGTTCTGCGGGCTGGACTCGGCGCCGATGATGATGATGGCCTCGCTGCGCAGCCCGAGCAGCTGCTCCACGGCCTGACGCTCGTCGCGGTCGGCGACCATGGCGCTGAGCGCGAGGTGGTAGCCGTGCTTCTCGGCGGCGGGGTAGAGGGCCTCGACGACGCCCACGTCGTGCGGGTGGCGCATGGTGAACAGCACGCCCAGCTGGCGGCTGCGCGTGCGGCGCAGCAACTGGGCGGCGGTGTCGGGGCGGTAGCCCAGCTCCTCGGCCGCCTGGAACACGCGCTGGCGGGTCAGGGAACTCGCGCCGGGCTGGTTGCGGAACACCAGGGATACGAGGGCCTGTGAGACTCCGACGCGCGCCGCGACGTCGGACATCGTGGGGCGTTTCGGGCGTATCGGAGGTGATCCAGGCACGCCCGTCTGGTCGGTGATCCCTGGATCCCGCATGCGTGCCTCCCGCGTTCAGGTATTGACATGCATAACACCGCGGCTCATAGTACCGGAGAACTAGTACGTATTAGTAGTACGAACAAGTGCCCGGCTGTGCGTCACACACGACGCTGGGGCACTGTCACCGCGGCTGAACCATGCCCGCCCCCAACCCGGCGCCGCGACACACCACACGGTCGCCTGAGCGCGCTGAACCGGCGTACCCCCGTCGACGCGCACCGCCCGCCCCTCGCCGGACCGGGGCTGAACCTTCATCAGGAACGCTCGAAGAGGAGCCATAGGCATGACCAGGACCAGCCCAAGCCCCGCCTCCCACGCATTGCCTCCGGACGCACCGGGACCCCACTCGCGACGCCTGGGCCTGGTCTCCGTCATCGTGACCTTCGGCGGCCTACTGTTCGGTTACGACACCGGCGTGATCAACGGTGCTCTCGAACCGCTCACCGCCGATCTCGGTCTGACCGCGTTCACCGAGGGAGTGGTCGTCAGCATCCTGGTCTTCGGTGCCGCCTTCGGTGCCATGATCGGCGGAGCCCTGTCCGACCGGTACGGCCGCCGCCACAACATCATCGTGCTGGCCCTGGTGTTCATGCTCGGCACCGTGGGCTGCGTACTGGCGCCGAACTGGCAGATCCTCGCCCTGTTCCGGTTCGTCCTCGGGCTCGCCGTGGGCGGCGCCTCGGCGACCGTGCCGGTCTACCTGGCCGAGATCGCCCCGGTCGAACGCCGCGGCAGCATCGTCACCCGCAACGAGGTGATGATCGTGAGCGGCCAGTTCGCCGCGTTCGTCATCAACGCGCTCATCTTCAACATCTGGGGCGAGAGCGACGGCATCTGGCGGCTCATGCTCCTGGTCGCCGTCCTGCCCGCGATCGGGCTGTTCATCGGCATGCTGCGGCTGCCGGAGAGCCCGCGCTGGCTGGTCGCCCAGGGCCGGGACGACGAGGCGCTCGCGGTCCTGTCCCAGGTCCGCACCGCCGAGCGGGCCCAGGCCGAGATGGCCGAGGTCCACCGGCTCGCCGAGGAGGAGCGCGCCGCCAAGACCGCCGGTGCGGTGGACCTGGGGGTGCGCTGGGTCCGGCTGCTCATCCTGATCGGGGCCGGGCTGGGCATCTGTCAGCAGTTCACCGGCATCAACTCCGTGATGTACTACGGCACCCAGCTCCTCGGCGACGCCGGGTTCTCGGGGGACTCGGCCATCATCGCGAACACCCTGAACGGCGCCTTCAGCGTCATCGGCATCACCGTGGGCCTGTCGGTCATCAACAAGATCAAGCGGCGCACCATGCTGCTCGGCGGCTTCGCCCTGACCACGACGTTCCACCTGCTGGTCGGCCTCTCCGCGCTGCTGATGCCCGACGGCAGCGCGAAGGCCTGGTTCATCCTCGTGTTCGTCGTGCTCTTCGTCTTCTCCATGCAGGCCACCATCGGGCCGCTGGTCTGGCTCATCCTCTCCGAGATGTTCCCGCTGAAGATCCGCAGCATGGCCATCGGCATCAGCATCTTCGTCCTGTGGATAGCGAACGCCCTGGTCGCCCTCGGCTTCCCGCCCGTGGTGAAGGCCATGGGCATCGCGAACACCTTCCTCGCCTTCGCCGCCTTCGGCGTGCTGGCCCTCGCGTTCATCGGGAAGTGCGTCCCCGAGACCAAGGACCGCTCGCTGGAGGAGCTGGAGGACGACTTCCGCGCGCGCTACTCCTGATCCATCCCCTCGCGAAAGAAGGGTTCACCCACCATGACCGTCATGACTGCCGTCGCCGAGGGCCGCGAAGGAGACCAGGCGCTGGCCGCGGGCATCGCCGAAGCCCGGCTGCTGGGCACCGACCTCGTGCTCGTCAACCTCCGCCTGTCGGCGCTGGACCACTCCGGTCTGCCGGAAGACGTCACGATCACCCTCGTCGAACGCAGCGGCCCCGGCGACCGGGACCCCGTCGACGCCGTCCTGGACGAAATCGAGGCCCGCCCCGGCATCGACCGGCTCGTCATCGGCATCCGCCGCCGCTCCCCGGTGGGCAAGGCGTTCCTGGGCAGCGTCAGCCAGCGGCTGCTGTTGCAGAGCCCCGTCCCCGTCGTCGCGGTCAAGCCCCCGGCCGACCGGTCCCCGTGAGTGGGCGGGTTCGGCTACCGTGAGGTCCGTTACGCAGGGGTGACACGACGGGGCCGGGGGGCATGCCGTGACGGCTGTTCGCGAACAGGATGTCCTGACGGCCGCGCTGGTACGGATCCGTACCGTGTCCGGGGTCGTGGTCGGTGCCGGATTCCTCGTGGACGCGGACGTGGTGTGCACCTGCGCCCACGTCGTCGCCCAGGCGCTCGAACGGTCCGACGTCCCCGAGGAACCCCCGGCCGACGCGGTGGCGTTGGACTTCCCGCTCCTCCGGGACGCGGAAGGTGCCGTACCGGTCGCCCGCGCCACCGTCGTCACCTGGCGGTGGGCCGAGGACGGCAGCGGCGACGTCGCGCTGCTGAGGCTGGACCGCCCGGTGCCCGGCGCCCGTCCGGTTCCTCTGGTGGACGGCACCCAGGTGTGGGGCCACGGCTTCCGCGTACTGGGCTACCCTCGGGGTGCCGAACAGGGCGTATGGGCGGCCGGGACGTTGCGCGGGCCGCAGAGCGCGGGCTGGCTCCAGATGGAAGCGGAGTCCGCGGCCCGCCGCGTATCGCCCGGATTCAGCGGGTCCCCGGTGTGGGACGAGGAACAGGGCGGCGTCGTCGGCATGACGGTGGCCGTCCAGCGGGGCGACGCCTCGACCACCGCCTATCTCATCCCGTCCGCGTCGCTGGTCGACGAGCGGGTGCTGCGCCCCCGCTGCCCCTTCCGGGGGCTGTCGCAGTTCCGGGAGGAGGACGAGGAGTTCTTCCACGGGCGCGAGGACGAGGCCCGCCGACTGCGCGACGCCCTCGGCCGCGCCATGCTGACCGTGGTCGTCGGCCCGTCGGGATGCGGTAAGTCGTCCCTGGTCAGGGCCGGTTTGCTGCCCGCGTTACGGGCGGCGGGGACGACGATCTCCGAGCTCCGCCCGGTCCCCGGGGCACACCCGGCGGCCGCCCTCGCCCGCACCGTGATCCCGCTCCTGGAACCGGACGCCGGTGAGGTGGAACGGCTGCGGAGGGCGGCGGAGCTGGCGGATCTGCTCCAGGGTTCCGCGGTGGTGGGGCGGGCGGCGGGTGCGGGTTCCGGGGCGGGTGTCGGTTCTGGGGTGGCTGCCGGTTCTGGGTCGGGTGGCGGTTCTGGGGTGGCTGCCGGTCCCGGGTCGGATGCGGTTCGTGGGCTGGCTGCGGGGCGTGCGGCGGGTGCGGGTTCCGGGGCGGGTGCCGGTTCTGGGTCGTGCGGCGGTCGTGCGGCGGGTGCTGGTTCCCGGTCGGGTGTCGGTTCCGAGCCGGGGGCCGGGCGTGCGGCGGGCGCCGTCCCCGGATCGGGTGCCGGTTC
>NZ_GG657754.1:7650184-7654458 GCF_000158915.1 Streptomyces himastatinicus ATCC 53653
GTGCTCTTCGTCGACCAGTTCGAGGAGTACGCCACCTCCGAACCCGCCGCCGCCCGCGAGCTGTTCGACCTCCTGATCGCCCTCGGCAGCGAGGCCGGGCCACCCGCGGAACGCGCCCTGCGCATCGTCGTCACCGCCCGGTCCGAAACCCTCGACACCCTGGTGACCCCGCGTACGGCGGATGTGCTCAGCGACGCCACCCGCTTCCTCGCCCCGCTGTCCTCGGATAACTTGCTCCGCGCGATCACCGCCCCGGTCGACGCCGTCCCCGGCCTGTGGTTCGAGCCGGGCCTGCCCGAGCGGATAGCCGCCGACGCCGCGGAAGAGCCCGGACGGATGCCCCTGGTCGAGTTCGCCCTGACCCAACTGTGGGAACGGCGCAGCCGGTCGATGCTCACCCACGCCGCCTACGACGACCTGGGCGGCGTACCCGGAGCGCTGGTCGGCTACGCCGAAGACGTCTTCCGCGACCATGTCACCGAGGCCGAGGAACCCACCGCCCGGCGGCTGTTCGCCCAGCTCACCCGCCCCGACGGCAGCGGGCGCTTCTCGCGTCTGCCCGCCCGTACGGCCGACCTCGAACCCGACCTGCGCGCCCTCGCGCGGCGCCTCGGCCCCACCAAACTGGTGGTGCACGGCCGGGCGCCCGACGGCGAGGAGATCGTCGACCTGGCCCATGAGGCGCTGACGAGACTCTGGCCGCGACTCCAGCGCTGGCTCGTGGACTCCAAGGAGTTCCGGGCGTGGCAGGAACAGCTCCGTGGCGATCTGCGGCGCTGGCGGGAGCAGGGGAACCAACCGGGCGACCTGCTGCGCGGCGGCACCCTGGCGGCGGCCGTGGATCGCCTGGTCCGGCAGCCCGAGGACATCACCCCGGCAGAACGCCACTACATCGAGGCGAGCCGCCGCCACGAGCGACGCGGCAGACGGCGCTGGCGCATCGTGACCGCCGGGCTCACCGCGCTGGTCCTGGTGGCGGCCACGCTGTCGTTCGTCGCCTGGAGCGGCCAGCAGCGGATCGAACAGCAGCGGCGCACCGAGGCGTCCGGCCTGCTCGCCGAGGCCGCCAACCGCCGTGTCGGCAGCCAGCCCGCCACCTCCCTGCAACTGGCCCTCGCCGCGTGGCGCACCGATGGCACACCGCAGGCGTCGGCGGCCCTGCTGCGCCAGTACGTCCGGGGCCAGCGGCTCACCGGCAGTTATCCCGCCATCTGGCCGGGCCGCTTCTCCCGCATGACCGCCACCCCGGACGCCCGTACGGTGGTCATCGACTCGGTCCCGGAGCGGAGCAAGCGCGCCGTCGTGACGGTGGTCACCGGCCTGTTGGAGGGACGCCCCCGCCCGTGGCGGCTGCCGGGCGTCCCGGACCCCGATGTCCGCGGTGCCATCAGCCCGGACGGCCGGAGCTACGCCATCGGCACGGCGGACGGGGACGTCCGCGTCTGGGACCTGCACAAGCGCACCGGACCGCGCGTCCTGCGCACGGACGACGAGTCCGGTCTCAAGGTCAACGGCATCTTTCTGGACTACAGCAGCGACAGCCGGCGGTTGCTCAGAATGCTGACGTCACAGGACGAACGCCGTCCTGGATTCTCCGCGTGGGACGCCCGGACCGGCCGCCGCCTGTCCACCGGACCGGACGTGAAACCTGACCAGTATGTCTCGGACGTCGCTTTCACCGCCGATCCGAGAACGGTGGTGCTCACCAGCGACCCCCACGAAGGTGTCCCCGCTCGGGCGGAACTCCGCGACCTGCGCACAGGCCGCCTGGTGCGGACCGTGTCCGGCGTCGACTCCGCGGTCATCAGGGGAGGTGGCGAACTCCTCTTGACGGACGAGAAGCTCGTCTCACGGGTGCTGAAGGCCGACCGTACGGCCAGGCACGTGGCGAACACGCCCGACGACACCAGCACAAACCCGGACGTCACCGCGGAGTACACCCTCTCGCCGGAGTCCTCCGACGACGGGCACTACGCCCAGCTGACGCTGACCGCGCTGCGCACCGGCAAGACGTACGGGACCAGAGTGCCGCTGTCCTCCTCCGTCAACGCGATCGAGTACCACGGCGTGGGCGCCATGGCGCGTGCCGATGGGACGCTGACCGTCTTCGTCGCCGCGGGGGACGCGCTCATCACCGCCAGGGCGGTGCCGGTGGCGCTGCCCCGGCTCGACCGCGGTACCAGGGCGACCACCGTGCGCATGGAGCCCTCCCCGGACGGCAAGCGTGTGGCCAGGGTCTCCGGAAAGCGTCTGGAGGTCCTGCCCACAGAGGGCAAGGCGGTGACCCCGCCCTCGGCGTCCGGACTGCCGGACGGCTGGTATCCGTTGTGGACGGCGGACTCACGACGGCTCATCCTCTGGAGTCAGGGGCCGCGCCGTTTCCACGTGGTCTCCACGGACGATCCCAGGCGGGGCATCGTGCTGGATCTGGCGGCGATCCTGCCCGGCGGAGCGGCCGAGAAGGTAGAGGCCGTGGAGCCGCTGCGCGGAAGCGAGGTCGCCGTTCTCACCGTGGACGGCACGCTCGTACGGATCGACACGGCCACCGGCAAACCGCTGACCCGGCCGGTGAACGTGGGGCGCATGACGCCCCAGACCGCCTCCAACGCCTTCGCGTCCTACGGACAGCTCCGCGCCCGGCCCGGCCACCCCGGCCAGATAGCGGTGGTCACGCGGGACGGACTCAAGGACGGGAAAGTTCAGCTGTGGGACCTGCACGCACGCAAGCGCCTCAAGACCCTCTCGGTGGGCCCCGTCGAGGGGCGGAACGATGTTGAGCGCACCAACCCGAGCATCGACTTCACCCGCGACGGGGAGCGCATGGCGACGGAGAACTCCGACAACTTCGCGCGGGTGTGGAACGTCGACCAGGGCACCGCGCTGGACAAAACCCTGCCGATCGGTGCCGACGACGACCTGGTCGGCTTCGCCACACGCGACCGGCTGGTCACTCAAGATATGTCCGCGTTCGTGCCCCGTTTCACCGTCTGGGACGTCGACACCGGTGGTTCGGTCGCCGAAATTCCCTACCTCAGCGAGATGCTCACCGCGACCGTCGGCGACGGCCGCATCCTCACCATGGGCGACGACTGGTTCCAGGCCACCGACCTCGACCCGAACCACGCCTTCCGCCGCCTCTGCGCCACCGTCGGCCGCGACTTCACCGCCGCCGAGCGCAAGCTGCTGCCGCCCGGCGCCCCGCGCGACGCGCCCTGCTCCGGCGTGCGCGGGGCGCGTCAGTCCTCGTAGTCGTAGAACAGCCGCTCCACCACCGCCCGCGCCCGCCGCGTCGTGCGGCGGTAGTCGTCGAGCATCTCGCCCACGTGCCCCGGGCCGTAGCCCAAGTAGCGGCCCACCGCGGCCAGTTCGCGGGAGTCGCTGGGGAAGGTGTCGCCCGGGCGGCCGCGGACCAGCATCACGCCGTTGCGGACGCGGGTGGCCAGCACCCACGCTTCGTCCAGGGTCTGGGCGTCCTCGGTGCTGATGAGGTCGGCCGCGTGCGCCGCGGCCAGGGCCCGGCGGGTGCGGGTGGTGCGCAGCCCCGGCTCCGCCCAGCCGTGGCGCATCTGGAGCAGCTGGACCGTCCACTCCACATCGCTGAGACCGCCGCGACCCAGCTTGGCGTGGGTGGTGGGGTCGGCGCCGCGGGGCAGCCGCTCGGACTCCATCCGGGCCTTGAGGCGGCGGATCTCGCGGATGGCGTCGTCGCCCAGCCCCTCCGCCGGATACCGCAGCGGGTCGATCAGCTCGATGAAGCGGGCGCCGAGGTCCGGGTCGCCCGCGACCGGTTCGGCGCGCAGCAGCGCCTGGCTCTCCCAGACCAGCGACCAGCGCCGGTAGTACGCGGCGTACGAGGCGAGGGTGCGCACCAGGGGGCCGGACTTGCCCTCCGGGCGCAGATCGGCGTCGATGAGCAGCGGCGGATCGGCGGTGGGCAGCTGGAGCAGCCGCCGCATCTCGTTGGCCACGGCGAACGCGGCCCGCGAGGCCTCCTGTTCGTCGGCGCCCTCGCGGGGCTCGTGGACGAAGAGCACGTCCGCGTCCGAGCCGTAGCTCAGCTCATGGCCGCCGAACCGGCCCAGTCCGATCACGGCGAAGCGGGTGGGCAGCTCATCGCCCCAGGTGTCGCGGACCGCGGCGCGCAGCGCGCCCGCGATGGTCGCCGCGTTGAGGTCGGAGACGGCGTCGCCGACCATGTCGGCCAGCGCCGCCGGGTCCGTCGGCTCCTCCTCGGCCGGTGCCGCGGGGGCGGCGGGGCGGCCCGGTACGTGGGG
>NZ_GG657754.1:7654617-7662153 GCF_000158915.1 Streptomyces himastatinicus ATCC 53653
TCGATCACATCCGCCGCCGCCGTACGGAACAGCTCGCGCCGCCGTACGCCGCGCGCCGCGGCCACCGCCTGCTCGGCGCCGTCCGCGCGGCCCACCGCGGCCAGCACCTCCTGCTCCAGATGCTCCCGCCCGCGCGGTCGCAGCCCGCCCGGGTCGCCGAGCAGGGCGACCGCCTCCGGGGCGCGCAGCAGCAGATCGGGGGCGAGGCGCCCGGCCGAGAGCACCCGCGCCAGATTCTCCGCGGCCGCGCCCTCGTCCCGCAGCAGCCGCAGATACCAGGGTGTCTTGCCCAACGCGTCGGAGACCTTGCGGAAGCCCAGTAGCCCGGCGTCCGGGTCTGCGGAATCGGCGAACCAGCCCAGCAGCACGGGCAGTAGCGTACGCTGAATGGCCGCTTTCCGGGACACACCGGACGCCAAAGCCTCCAAATGACGTAGGGCGCCGGTCGGATCCGCGTAGCCCAATGCCTCGAGTCGCTGCCCCGCCGCCTTGGAGCTGAGCCGGGCCTCGCCCGGTTCCAGCTGGGCGACCGCGTCCAGCAGCGGCCGGTAGAACAGCTTCTCGTGCAGCCGCCGCACCTCGCGCGCGTACCGCCGCCAGGCCGTCCCCAGCTCGGCCACCGGCTCCGTACGGAAGTGCAGCGACCGGCCCAGCCGCCGCAGATCCGGCTCGTCCTCCGGCACCAGATGGGTGCGGCGCAGCCGGTACAGCTGGATGCGGTGCTCCATGGAGCGCAGGAAGCGGTACGCCTCGTCCAGCGCGGCCGCGTCCGAGCGCCCCACATAGCCGCCCGCGGCCAGTGCGGCGAGCGCGTCCAGGGTGGTGCCGCTGCGCAGCGACTCATCCGTCCGCCCGTGCACCAACTGGAGCATCTGCACGGCGAATTCGACGTCCCTGAGGCCGCCGGGACCCAGTTTCAGCTCCCGGTCGATCTCGGCGACCGGGATGTTCTCGACGACCCGGCGGCGCATCTGCTGCACATCGGGGACGAAGTTGTCGCGCTCGGCGGCCTGCCAGACCAGCGGCGCCAGCGCGTCCACGTACGCCTGCCCGAGCGCGCCGTCGCCCGCCACCGGCCGGGCCTTCAGCAGCGCCTGGAACTCCCAGGTCTTGGCCCACCGCTGGTAGTAGGCCAGGTGGCTGGAGAGCGTCCGCACCAGCGGGCCGTTGCGCCCCTCCGGCCGGAGGTTGGCGTCCACCGGCCAGATCGTGCCCTCTATGGTCACGTCCGAGCAGATCCGCATCAGCCGCGCGGCCAGCCGGGTGGCCGCCTGCACGGCCTTGCCCTCCTCCACCCCGTCCACGGACTCCGCCACGAAGATCACGTCGACGTCCGAGACGTAGTTCAGCTCGCGCCCGCCGCACTTGCCCATCCCGATCACCGCCAGCCGGCACGCCGCGGCGTCCTCGGGCTGCTCCTCGGCCGCGATCTCCAGCGCCGCCCGCAGCGTCGCCGTCGCCAGGTCCGCCAGCTCGGCCGCCGCCTGCGTGACATCGGTGGTCCCGCACACATCGCGCGCCGCGATCGCCAGCAGTGCCCGGCGGTACGCGACGCGCAGCGCGTCCGGCCGCGGCATCCCCGCGCCAGGGCCGCCCCAGATCCCCTCGGCCAGCGCCTGCTCGAACTCGGGCGTCGTCGGATGCAGATCCGCGGGCTCGTACGTCACCAGCGCGTGCCAGGCCTGCGGATGCCGCGCCAGATGATCACCCAGCGCCTCGGACGCCCCGAGCACCCCCAGCAGCCGGTCCCGCAGCGGCTTGGCGGTGACCAGCGTGTCCAGCAGCGCCTGCCGCGTCCCCGCCTCGTCCCCGTCCTCGGCCTCCTCGGGCAGCGCCTCCACCAGCCGTACGAGCCCGAGCAGCGCCAGATCCGGATCGGCGGTCCCGCCGAGCGCGTCCAGCAGTACGGAGTCGGCCCGTACGCCCGCCACCTCGGGCGAGTCCAGCAGCCGCTGGGCGGCGGAGGGGTCGGTGAAGCCGTGCCGGAGCAGCCGGGTGAAGGTGCTGCTCCTGCGTCCCTGCGGTACGGCCATGCGTGCCGCCTCCGTCCCGTGTCTCCGTCCCACGCCCTGCCGTGATCAAGGCCCGCTGCCGAGCCTAAGCGACGGGGGCCGCGAAGCGGCAGGTCTCGGGGGAGTGGGGCGCCTCGGTCCTCGGCGCCGCGCCACTCGGCGGCTCTCACAGCCGGTCGAGCAATTGCCGTTTCTTCTGCTCGAACTCGGCGGAGGTGAGGACCCCGGCCGCGTGCAGCTCGCCGAGCTTGGCGATCTGGTCGAGGATGTCCTGGGGCACGGCCGGGGCGCCGGGCGGTACCGGGGCCCCGGGTGAGGCCGGGGCCGCCCGCCCGAGGGAGCCGATGGCCAGGCGCAGCGCCTCGTCGAGGTGTGCCAGATCCTCCCCCTTGAGGCCCCCGAACTCGACGACGAGCCCCCGCAGGGTCTCCACCTGGAGGACGCCCTGGGTGATCTTCTGCTTGCCCGCCACCGCCCTGATCTCCGCGAGCCGGAGCACGGACAGCTCGTTGCCGGAGAACTTCGTCTTGACGAAGATGAGCCGCTGGTTCGTGAGGACCACTGTGCCCGGGCCGGTGTCGTCGCCGAGGCGGCACTCCGCCACGACGAACACCTGCTCCCCGCCGAGGAGGTAGCCGGGCAACCCCTTGAGGACGAGCCAGCACCGGTCACCCGTGGCCGAGGCGAGACCGGCGGCCATGATGTCCTCACGCGCGGCGGCCTCCGGGCCGACCTTGCGGGCGAACGCGGCGATGCGCTGCTGTTCCGCGGCGTACTCGCCCGCGGCCCGGACCTCCTCGGACCTCTCCCTGGCCCGTTCGCGCTGGGCCAGCCAGGCCACCAGAGGGTCGTTCGCGGCCTCGTAGGCCTCGGCCACGTCGACGTCCTGGGTCTCGTTCGTGCGTACGACGTTCCGGAGGTACTCGTGGAGAGCCCGGAACACCTCCCGCTGCCCGTACGTGAAGCCGATCGTGTTGGGGTCCTCGTCGGATCCCACCGGAACCAGGACGCGCCCACCGAACCACAGGTGAACGCGCCCGCGCCGCAGCCGGGTCGCGTCCTTCAGCTCCACACCGGACAGCGCCTGGAAGGGCAGCACCCGCGGCGGGAGGGGTTCCGGCCTCAGATCCGTCCGGCAGATGGTGAGCGATGCGGGGCCGATCTCGACCCAGCCGCCCACACCCTCGTATCTGACCATCGAGCACCCTCCCCCTATGCGTGCGGCCCCCAACTTCCACCCTCCCGTGGGTGGATGAACGCACACGGTGATGCGGGCACACAGTAGAGAGGTCCGCGAAGCCTGTGAAGGGGCCGTCCCTCAGGCGGTGACGAACCGCCCGCCCGCTTCGCCGTGCAGGCGGCCCGGCGGGAGCTTGCGGCCGTAGGCGAGCAGGAGCAGATCCTGGGCCGCGCCGGTCAGGGGCGTGCCGGTGCCGTAGGACCAGTCGAGGTCGTCGGCGCGGAGCTGGATGCCGGTGAGGTCGGCGCCGAAGAACTTCAGGGTCCGGGCGTCGATCGTGTCCAGGAGGGTGCGTATGCGGTCCTCCGGCACCCGGCGGTCCAAGCCCAGCGCGACGGTGATGTCCAGGCCGTGGATCACGTCGTGGCCCAGCGCCGCCGTGAGGCCGCCGACCGGCGGCTTCCACGGGTGGTGGGCGTTGTCGCGCAGGTACGCGGCTAGTTGTGCCGTCGAGGCGGTGGCGGCGTCCGCGCGGGCGAGGCGGTCGGTCATGCGTGCAGCTGCCGCGGCTGAGAGTCGAGCCAGCGTCCGGGCAGCGGTAGCGGAACCTGGGACATGTGCGTCGCGACTTCCCGCACCCGCCACCCCCGCGCACAGTGAAGGGTGTGTCCCACTGTGCGGGGTCAGGTCGTCCAACAGGTCGGCCAGCTCCCGCCGTTCGGCCGCGATCGCGTCCCTGATGTTCCCCGTGGTCTCCATGCGTTTCAGAGTGGCGGGGGCCAGGGTCATACGTCCAAGAGCTGGCTCTTCTGGTGGGCAGAAGCGGTGAGTATGGGGCCGGTTCCGCTCACGCGGTGGCCGGCTTGTGCAAGCGCCAGATCACGTCGACTCCCACCTCGCCGGGGGCGGTCGGGCCGTCGGGGACCTGGTGACGTGCGACCTCGGTGAAGCCCAGACGGCGCGGGATGGCGGCGCTGGGCCCGTTGGCCTCGTCGTGGACGATCTCGAGCCGGTCGATCCCCGGCAGCGCGAACCCCTGCCGGACCAGCGCCGCCACCGCCAGCGTGGCCAAGCCCCGGCCCGTCCACGCGGGATGGAGCCAGTACCCGATGTCGAGCCCGCCGGGGCCGACCCGGCGCATGAGCCCGCAGGCGCCGACCACCGCGCCCTCCGTGATGATGGCGTAGCCGTAGGCCTCGCCCGCATCCCACTCCCTCGCGCTCCGCTCCAGGTACGCGGCCGTCCGCTGCCGCTCCTGGACGGCGGCCCAGGGCATCCACGGCTTGAGGTGATCAAGCGATTCCTCGATCGCCCGGCGCAGGGGATCGAGATCGCTCATGCGCCAACGGCGCAGTTCTACTTGGCCGTTGCGGAGCGTTTCGGCAGGTTGTCCCATATCCGGGGATGCTGCCTCGACCAACTGCGCCCGGCAACGCATTTAGGTGGCGGGCCCCGCCCTCAGATGACGGGCCCTGACTCGGGCGGCCACCTACCGCTGAGGGCAGGGGACCGGACGCCGACATCCGAGCCTGGTGCGATGACGTTGCACCCGTACGACGACGAGTTGGTGTCCGTCGAGCTGCTGTCCGCGAGGGTGAGCGTTACGCAGCCCAGTGAGGTGGAGCTTTACCGGAAGGCATTCGTCGAACTGTCGGAGCTGGCCGTCTACGGGGCGGCCGGGCGGGCGCTGATCACTGCGGCTATCGAGGCGTTGGAAGGCTCATGAGCCCGTCCCGTTGACCTGGAACCACACCGCCTTGCCGGGGCCCGGCCCGTGGTGGCAGACGCCCCAGTCGGTTGCGGAGCTACCGATGATGAGGAGCCCCCGGCCGTTTTCGGCGTCGGTCGCGTCCCCGGCGAGGGTGCGTTGGGCGGGCAGGCCGGGGGCGTCGTCGCTGACGAGGACGCGGAGCGTGCCGTAGGCGCCCCACTCGGCGTAGAGGGTGACGGGCGTCGAGCAGCCGCTGTTGCGGCAGGCGTTGACGGCGTTCGTGACCGCCTCCGAGGTGAGGAGGAGGGCCGTGTCGGTGAGGTCCGTGCGGTTCGCGGTGCGCAGGGCGGTGCGGACGGCTTCGCGGGCGGTCCGGACCCAGCCGGGGTCGGGTGGGAAGACGAGGGAGAAGTCGGCGCGGGGGAGCGCGTGGCTCATGGGGTCTTGCCTCCTTCGGCCAACGGCCGTTGGGCGGACGCCGGTTGGGCGATTCGTCTTTGACGGTAGGGAATGAGGTTTCCAGTCTGCAACCAAATCGGCTTGATTGCCCCTAACGAGTGGCCTCCACTTGCCGGAACCGGGCAGACTGCCCACGATCACAAGGAGGTCGTCATGGGGCTACGCGCCAATCCGACGCAGAGGCAGCGACGTTTGGGTGTCGAGCTGCGAAGGCTTCGCGACGCGTCAGGGCTTTCCGCCGCAGAAGCGGGAGCCTTCGCCGGGCTCGGATCGCCGCACCTGGGCCATATCGAAGCCGGTCGAACGGCCATTCCAGAGGTGAAGCTGCGTGCCCTGCTTGCGGCCTATGGTTGCCAGAACAATACTCTGGTCGATGCGCTCGTTGCCATGAGCGAGTCGACGGGAAAGGGGTGGTGGTCGGCCCACCGGAAATCCCCGCTCGACCAGAGCGCTCGCGATCTCGCGGAGCTGGAATCGGCTGCGGTTACCCACCGCTCATTTCAGTGGATCTACATCCCCGGCTTGCTCCAGACGCCGGACTACATGCGCGCCCTGTTCGAAGGCGCTGAGCCGGAGGCGTCCTCGAGCACGATCGACACGTATGTCGAGTTCCGTCGACAACGGCAGCTCATCCTGACGGGCGACGCTCCTCCGGCCTTCCACGCGGTCATCCATGAGGCTGCGCTGCACATGCAGTTCGTGGGCGCGAACGTCATGCGTCGCCAGATGGAGCATCTGGTCAAGATGGCCAGACTCCCGCACGTACGCATCCAGGTCCTGCCGTTCAGGGCGGGCGCGTACCCCGCTCGCTTCGGTGCTCCCTTCGTCGTCTACGAGCACGCGCTGCCTGACCTCAGCACGGTTTATGTGGAGCATCCGATCGCCTCGCCGTTCATCAGTGACCAAGCCCATCTGGAGCAGTTCACCGACGCGATCGCGAAGTTGAGTGCGGCAGCACTGCCCCCGATTGACCTCGACATCGAACCCGAGTTCCATATCGGGAAGGGCTCTCTGGGCCTGATCCAGCACCTGCTGTACACCTTGTGAAGGGCGGCCATGTCAGACCTCAAGTGGCGCAAGTCGGGCTTCAGCGGTGGTGGCGGCAGCGGCGAATGCGTCGAGGTCGCGGCCGAGCCGCGAGGGCTCATATTCCTGCGGGAGAGCGACGACCCGGCGGTCGTCATCGCCACGGACCCGGCCCGGTGGGCGGCCTTCGTGCGGGGGGCCAAACAAGGGAACTTCGACGACCTCTCGTAAGGGCATGCGCGCTACGCCGGTTCCCAGATCGCGTGGTCGTGGGCGAACAGCACGCGGCGCGGGTCGAAGTCGGCGAGCCGGTCCAGCCAGGGTGGGTACGGGGGGAGGGGCTGGGCCAGGCCGTCGAGGGCGGCGTGGCGGGCCAGGTGGGCGGAGGCGAACTCGGAGGCGAAGTCGTGGGCTTGGCCCGCCAGGACGACCGTGCCGTCCGGCTGACGGACGACGAGTGACTGGTGGCCCTCGGTGTGGCCGGGAGTGGGGATGAGGTGGACGCCGGGCCAGACCTCGGCCTCACCGGTGAGTTCCGTGTACGTCGCGCCCGGGAAGTCGATCAGCGCGTCGATGGTGTGGCCGCCCCGGCGTGCCGTGGCCAGCTCCGTAGCCTGGACGAGGACGGGGACGCCCGTCAGCAGGGGATTGCCGCCGCAGTGGTCGAAGTGGAGGTGGCAGTTCACCACGAGGGTGATGTCGGCGAGGGCGGCACCGGCTGCCGCCAGTGCGGCCGGGAGGGCGCGGCGGTGGGGGCGGTAGTGGGCGTCGGTCTCGGGGCTGCCGGTGCCGATGCCCGTGTCGAAGAGGAGCAGGCCCCGTTCGTGCCGCACCAGATAGGCGAGAACGGGCTCGACGCGCGGGTGCGGGCCGCCCGTCTCCGAGGGCGGACGGATGAAGCGGCCGAGGTCGAGCCGCCGGATCCGGATGTCGTTCGCCATGGCCTCAGCGTGGCAGGTCGCCGCTTGGAACGGCGTCCGGCTCTGCTCCGGGCAGAGGCGGGCGGGTGCCGCGTTGGGCAGGCGGGGGCCCGGTCCCGCGCCTGGTTCCAGGCGGCCCGGGCGCGGCGGTTACGGGGCAGCGGGGCGTGGGCGGTCGAGCGGGCCGGGGGCGCGGCGGGCGGTCGCGTGGGCCGGGGCTCGGCGGGC
>NZ_GG657754.1:7662253-7680679 GCF_000158915.1 Streptomyces himastatinicus ATCC 53653
CGGCCGTACGCGCCGTACGTCAGGGCCGCGCCTCCGTGCGGCGAGGCAGCAGCTTTCGTATCAACGGCCACGTCACGATCAGCGCGATCACCACGTACACGGTCACCGCGAAGGGCGTGTTGACCAGGCCCGTGAGGCTGCCGTCGCTGATCTGGAGCGCGCGCCGCAGCTGGAGTTCCGCGCCGGGGCCGAGGATGACGCCGATGACGGCGGGCAGGACGGGGAGTCCGTAGCGCCGCATCAGCAGGCCCAGCAGGCCGATGATGAGCAGGATGACGAGGTCCAGCGGCTCGCCGCCGACCGCGTACGCGCCGACGGCCGCGAAGAAGAGGATGCCCGCGTACAGATAGGGCCGGGGGATGCGGAGCAGCTTGGCCCAGACCGGGGCCAGCGGCAGGTTGAGGACGATCAGCAGGCCCATGGCGATGAAGAGCGAGGCGATGAGGCCCCAGACCAGGTCCGGTTCGCGCTCGAAGAGCAGCGGTCCTGGCTGGATGCCGTACTGCTGGAACGCGGCCAGCATCACCGCGGCGACGGCGGTGGTGGGCAGGCCGAGCGTGAGCATGGAGACGAGCGTGCCCGCGGCGGACGCGGAGGCCGCCGACTCGGGGCCCGCGACGCCCTCGATGGCGCCCTTGCCGAACTCGTCGCGGTGCTTGGAGAGCCGCTTCTCCGTCACATAGGAGAGGAAGGTGGGGATCTCGGCGCCGCCCGCGGGGATGGCGCCGAAGGGGAAGCCGATGGCGGGGCCGCGCAGCCAGGGGCGCCAGGTGCGGCGCAGTTCGGCCTTGCCGAGCCAGGGGCGGCCGACGGGGATGGGCTGGTCGGGGCGGGTCCGCAGATGCAGCGCCACCCACAGCGCCTCGCCGATGGCGAAGAGCCCGACGGCGACGATCACGACGTCGATGCCGTCGGCGAGCTGGAGCGAACCGAAGGTGAGCCGCTGCTGTCCGGTCAGCCGGTCCAGGCCGACGAGACCGAGGGTGAGGCCGATGAGGAGGGAGGCGAAGCCGCGGATGCGGGAGCTGCCGAGGACGGAGGTCACGGCGACGAACGCCAGGACCATGATGGCGAAGTAGTCGGGGGCGCCGATGTCGACGGCGAGGTCGGCGACGGTCGGGGCGAGGAAGACCAGCAGGATCGTGCCGATCATGCCGCCCGCGAAGTGCCCGATGGCGGCCGCGGCGAGGGCCTGCGCGCCGCGCCCGGCCTTGGCCATGGGATGGCCTTCCATGGCGGCGACCACGGCCGCCGTCTCACCCGGGGTGTTGAGCAGGATCGACGTGGTGGAGCCGCCGAACATGCCGCCGTAGTAGATGCCCGCGAACATGATGAACGCGGCCGTGGGGTCGAGCCCGTACGTGACGGGCAGCAGCAGCGCGACCGCCATCGCCGGGCCGATACCGGGCAGGACGCCGATCGCGGTGCCGAGCAGCACGCCGACGGCCGCCCACAGCAGGTTGACGGGGGAGAGGGCGGTGCCGAAGCCGTCGAGGAGGGAGTTCAGGGAATCCATCGGTCAGAGCACCCCCATGAGCGGCCCGCCGGGCAGCGGAACCGACAGCAGCCGGTCGAAGACGAAGAACGTGACCACGGACAGCACGGCCGCGACGATCGGGTCACGTGAGAAGGAGCGGCTGCCCAGCGCGTACGCGGAGCCCCAGAAGAGCAGCGCGCCGGAGATCGGGAAGCCGAGGGGCTGGATGAGGACGGCGTTGCCGAGGAAGACCCCGGCGAGGAGCAGCACGGTGCGCCAGTCGCCGGGCGCGCTCAGGTCGATGTCCTCGCCGCCCTCGGCCTCGCCGCGGCCGCCGCGCAGGACGTCGACGGCGAGGAGGACGGCGACCACCAGGAGCCCGGCGCCGACGACGACGGGCACGGTCTTGGGACCGACCGGGCCGCGCTGCGCGAAGCTCGTGTCCATGGTGAGGGCGTCGCCGAGGACCAGGACGCCGAGGATCAGCAGCAGCGCGCAGACGCCGAGTTCGGAGCGGCCGCGCAGGCGTTCCGCAAGCGTGGGACCACCAGGGCCGGTGGGGGTGTCGGTCAAAGTCCCAGCTCCTTCAGCACGGTGTCCACGCGCTTGTCCTGCGTGTCCAGGAAGCGCCCGAAGTCCTTGCCCGTGAGGTAGGCGTCGGTCCACTGGTTGCGCTTGACGGCGTCCTTCCACTCCTGGGAGGCGTGGAGCTTGGCGATCAGGCCGGTGAGCTTGTCGCGTTCGCTGTCGCTCAGGCCGGGCGGGGCGACGATGCCGCGCCAGTTGGTGAACGTCACGTCCAGCCCGGATTCCTTGAGCGTGGGCGCGTCGAGCCCCTTCGGCCGCTCGGCGCTGGTGACCGCGAGCACCCGCAGATCGCCGGACTTGATCTGGTCGAGGTATTCGCCGATGCCGGAGACGCCGAAGGCGACCTTGCCGCCGAGGACGGAGGCCAGCAGCTCGCCGCCACCGTCGTACGCGATGTAGTTGACGGTCTTCGGGGCGATCCCGGCGGCCTTGGCCATGAGCATGGGGGCCATGTGGTCAGGGCCGCCGGGCGAGGAGCCGCCGCCGACCGGGAGGGCGTGGGGCTTCTTGCGCCAGTCCGCGAGGAGCTGGTCGAAGGTCCGGTACTTGGAGTTCTTGGCGACGACCACGATGTCCGGCTCCTCGGTGAGCCGGGCGATGGGGGTGGTGTCGGCGAGCGAGGAGGGCGCGTGGTTGGTGTGGACGGCGCCGACGACACCCAGCCCCATCGACATCGCCAGCTTGCCGTTGCCGCGCTCGGCCACCAGCTGGCTCAGCCCGACCGTGCCGCCGGCGCCGGGGAGGTTGAAGACCTCGATGTTGTCGGCGAGGTCGGCATCCTCGGCGCTCTTGGCGGCCGTACGGGCGGTGATGTCGTAGCCGCCGCCGGGAGTGTTGGGCACCATGAAGCGCAGGCCCGGAATGTGGGTGCCGCCCGCGGAGCCGTCCCCGGAGCTGAGCAGTGGCGGCGCGAGGAGGACGAGCAGGGCCGCCGAGAGTACGGCGAGCGGGGTACGCAGGGCAGGACGCAGCGGCAGGCTCGGACGCTGTCGCACCTGGTGACACCACCTTTCGGGCTTGTCTGTGAGGTGGGCCACATGTTGCCTATGGGTTACCGGGCTGTCTCTCTTCCGGTAGTAAAGGACGTTGTGGTCGTTGAGTTCGCGGCGTGATCGCGGGCCTGTTCGCGGGAAAGGGGCCGGCGGGTGACGACGGTGCTGGTCGTCGAGGACGACTTCATGGTGGCCAAGCTGCACAGCCGCTTCGTGGCCGCCACGGAGGGCTTCACGGTGGCCGGGGTCGCGCACACCGGGGCGGAGGCGCTGCGCGCCGCCGAGGATCTGCGCCCCGACCTCGTCCTCCTCGACATCTATCTGCCGGACATGGACGGCATCAGCGTGCTGCGCGAGCTGCGCGCGAAGGCGGAGGACGGCGGCCATCATGTGGACGCCCTGTTCGTGACCGCCGCCAAGGATGCCCACGTGGTGCGCGAGGCGCTGCGCGCGGGGGCGCTGCACTACCTGATCAAGCCGTTCGACCGGGCCGCGCTCCAGGGCCAGTTGCGGCACGCGGCGGCCCTGCGCGCCCGGCTCGACACCCTCGGCGAGGCGCGCCAGGAGGACGTGGACCAGATCTTCGGCGGCCGCCCGCGCGCCTCCCGCGAGCTGCCCAAGGGGCTGGCCCCGCACACCGCCGACCTCGTGGAGCGGACCCTGCGGGCCCACGCCGACGGGCTGTCCGCCGCCGAATGCGCCGAGGCGGGCGCCTTCTCGCGGGTGAGCGCGCGCCGCTACCTGGAGTACTTCGCCGATACGGGCCAGGCCGAGGTCACCCTGCGCTACGGCGGTACGGGCCGCCCCGAGCACCGCTACCGCTGGATCGCCTGATGTCCGTACATGGGGTGCGTGTTCGCCGGGTATAGCGGGGGGAAGGGCGAGCCACGGGGGGCACGATGGGGAGCGGCCTGTACAACCTCGATCGCGTCATGGACACGCTGGCCCCGGCGCTGCTCGGGATGCCGCCGGGCGGCGGACCGTGGGAGAAGCGGCGGTTCCCGGCGGGCGAGCCCGTGGTGGAGGTCGTCGGCGGCCGGGCCACGGGCAAGACGGCGCTGCTGGACGCCCTGTACGACGGCTATCACGCGGGGGTGCCCACGGCCCGGGTGGACTTGGCGGACGCCCCGTACTCGGCCGACGACCAGGGCGACCGCGCCCGGCTGGACACCGCGCACGCGTCGCCGGTGACCAACCTGCTCTTCACCGTCTCCCACCAGCTCGGCTACGAGCGCGACGGCACCCGGCGCACCCTGACCTTCCCGCGGCTCTCGCCCGCGCTGCTGGTGATCACCGCCTGGCGGCCCGAGGCCCGGGACCGGGACGAGGTGCAGCCGCCCGATCTGGTGGCGGCCGAGGAGGAGTTGGGGGAGCTCCTCGCCCAGCGGAACCCCGACCCGCAGGCGCGCAAGGTGGTCATCGGGCGGTGGCTGAACGCGCTGGGCGGGGTGGTGGCGGGGCTGCTGCCCGGGGTGCCGGGGCTCCAGGAGGTGCTGAGCGCCGCCACCGACACCCTCCTCGCCCGGGGCGACGACGGCCGGGACGGCTCGTCGTGGTGGCGCTCCCATCTGGACCGTATCGACGGGGACACCGTGCAGCGGCTGTTCGCGCTGGTCCGGAAGTTCCGCCGAGGGGGAGCGGACCGGGCCGAGGTGGAGGCCGATCTGATCGCCGCCCTGCTGGCGGACATCAACGGCGCGTACGGCGCCTGGGCGCGCAGGACCCAGCATCCGTCGCTGATCCTGCTGGACAACGTGGACGAGGCGCTGCGCGAGCGCTTCCTCGACCCGTTCGTCGCGCGCTACGCACGGGACAGCCGGGAATGGCGCGGCCGCGGGCGCATCATGCTGCCCGCCGTCTTCGTCACCTCGCTCGGGGACGGCTCCGCCGCCCATGCCCTCACCACCGACGCGCCCCCGTGGACGAAGCCGGAGCGGTGCCCGCCGCAGGCGTGGCTGCTGCGGCTCGGCATCCCCCGGGTCGGCGACGCGGAGATCCGTACGATGCTCGGCGACGCCGTCGCGTACCCGCCGTCGCTGCCCGCCGTGATCGCCCGGTTGAGCGGCGGGCGCACGGGCGACGCGCTGGCGCTGGCCGGGGCGGCGACGGCACGGTTGCGCGAGTCCGGCCCCTTCGCCCTCGATCAGCTGCTGTCGCTCCCGTCACCCGGCACGGCCGACCCCGTGGGCGCCCGGTTGGTGGCGCGGCTGCTGCCCGACGGGGGCGTACGGGAGGAGGTGCTGCGGATCGCGCCCGCGCTGGACGCGGAGGCCGCGGCGCGGCTGCTGCGGGCCCGACCGGGCGGCGCTGCCCGGCCTCAGTCCCGATCTGCGCGTCAGACGGCTGCGGGACGCCACCCTGGAGCGGCCGCACTGGGACCACCGCCCCTGGCCGGTGCCGCACTCCGGGAAGCCGCCGCTGATCGCCGACCGGGCGCTGCGCGCGCTTCTGCTGCACGGCGCGAGAACCGGGGCCGACGAGGCGTCCTGGACCAGCCTGCACGCCGTCGCGGCCGCCCGGTACAACGACGGCGATGTGCGGGCCCGCGATTCGGACCGGCACGATCCGCGCTATCTGCACCACGCGCTCGCCCAGGGCCGTATCGACACCCTGGTGGTGCGGGCGATGCACTACCGCTATCTGCACCGTGCCCCCGCCGAGTGGCTGAGCGATCTCAACCTGATCGCGGCCGCGCCCCCGGCATGGGCCGGTTTCGCCCCCGAGGACCCACCCACGGACGGCGTGCCCGTCTGCGCGTCCTGTGAGCCCGGCGGCGATCAGCGCGTCCACGCCGCGATCCGGCGGCTGCTGGCCCTCGTATGGCGGCTGTCCGCGCCGCTGTCGGCGGTGCCGTCGGGCCACCGGGACACCGACCTGGTGCAGGTGCGGACCGCGCTGGAGGCGCTGTGCACCGAGTACGGCAACGGCCCGCGCCGCGAGCGGGCGTACAACGCGTACGTCGACGCCATCGCGGACGGCGGCTGGATCGACGCCCTGGTCAGCGGGGTGCAGGCCCCTGATCTTCCAGTCAAGGGAAATAGCCGATGACCCGTGCCCTGACCCATCCCCTCAGAGCCATCCGGAACTGGCACTCCGCCCTTCCGCCGATCCGCCGCGTCCTGAACTGGCTCCTGGTGGGGCTGGTCGTGGGCGGTCTCGTGGCGGTCGGCGTCGTCACGCTGACGCCCGACCGCTCGTGCGGCGCCGGGGTCGACAAGCGCGCGGACGACGACGAGTGCACGGGCGTCACCGACGGCGGCCACGCCTTCATGGCCGAACTGGGCCCGGTGTCCGACCGCATCAAGGCCGAGAACACGAAGGTCACCAAGAGCGGCAAGGCGTACGCCACCATCGCGCTGATGATCCCCATGACGTTCACAGAGGACGACGTGGCGGAGCGGGCCCAGGTGGTACGGGAGGTCCAGGGCGCCTATCTCGCCCAGTACCGGGCGAACCACGAGAGCGCCGACGAACCGGCGATCCGGCTGGTGCTCGCCAACCCCGGCCGTGACATGACCCGTTGGAAGGAGGTGTCGGACCAGCTCGCCGGGATGGCGCGGTCGGGGAAGGACCGGCTGCGCGCGGTGTTCGGGTTCAACCTCAGCGTCACCCGCACCGAGCAGACCATCGCCTATCTGACCAGGGAGAAGGGCATCGCGGTGGTCGGCGGGCCCATCACCGCGGACGACCTGGGCAACGACCGTGAGAACCCCCGGAGATACCCGGGCCTGGCGAAGATCGTGCCGTCCAACCGCGACCAGGCGCGGGCACTCACCCACCACCTGAAGGCGAAGCCGCGGGACACCTTCCTGGTGGAGGACACCCACGCGGACGACCTGTACGCGCGATCGCTGCGCGCCGCCTTCCGCGCGGAAACGAAGGGGACGCCGTACTCCGAGCAGTACGACTCGTCGAAGGCCATCCCGAACGACTTCGTCCAGATGGTCAACAACCTCTGTGACTCCCGCGCCACCACGGTCTACTTCTCCGGCCGCCCGCCCGCGCTCGCCCAGCTGATCCGGGCGCTGGGCAAACGCGGCTGCGCGGACCAGCGCTACCGCGTGGTCACGGTCTCGGGCGCGTCGACGCTGGCGTACGACCCCACGATGGACTGGGACGCCTTCTCCTACGGCGCCGGGCTGACGGTCGAGTACGCGACCATCACCCACGAGAGCGCCTGGACCACCGGCAACCCGCCCGGGACGGGCGGTTCGGCGGCCGACTTCCGGGCCCTCAGCAAGCTCGTGGGCGGTGGGGAGAAAGCATCCGGGGTGGGCGACATCGGTCCGACCGGGCTCGCCGACGGCCGGACGATCACCACCTACGACTCCGCGGCGACGGCCATCGCGGGCATCCGCAACCGCACCACCACCAAGGGGCAGGTGCCGGACCTGGGCTCCATCGCGGCGGCGTGGCCGCGGCTGCACGGGGACCAGATGGTGCGCGGGGCGAGCGGCTGGATCTGCCTCAACGGCTATGGCACGCCGTACGACAAGGCGGTGGCCATCGTGCGGCTGTCGCCCAGGAAGGACCGGCACATCGAGTTCGAGAAGCTCGCCTGGCCGGACGGCCACCCGCCCGCCGAACAGTGCACGGCCGCGCCGGACTGAGCCGGCGGACTCTCAGGGTGCGCGCAGATAGTTGTAGACCGTGGCGCGGGAGACGCCGAGGAGTTCGGTGACGACCTGCACCGAGTGCTTGACCTGGAGGAAGCCGCGGGTCTGGAGGGAGCGGACGAGTTCCTTCTTGGCGGCGGTGCCCAGGCCGCGCGGGGTGTGGCCGCGGGCGGCGGCGAACTCCTCGACGACGGTGCGCAGCTCGGCGACGGTGCGGGCCCGCAAGGTCTCGATCAGGGGCTGTTCCTGATCGTCGGTGCGCACCAGGTTGGTGAGGCTGCGGGCGACGCTGGCGAAGAGGGAGACGTCGAGGTTGAGGCAGATGGCGGCGACGTAGGTGCCCGCGCTGTTCTTGATGCCGATGGACGTGCTCTTGGCCGGGCGGCCGTCGGGGAAGCGGTTGGAGTAGTTCTGGACGATGCCGGGGAACTCGCAGTCCTCGATGCGGGCGAGGCCGAGTTCGGTGGCCGGGTCGCCGACCGACCGGCCGGAGAGATTGGACTCGATGACACGGATGGCCTGGTCGGGGCGGCGCAGATCGTGCAGCACCACCTCGCACAGGCCGGGGAACATCCGGCCGATGGCAGTGACGATCTTCTCCGCCTCGCGCAGCAGCAGTTCGTCCTCGGCGGTGCCGCGGGGCTCCTCGTCGGCCGTTTCGGTCATCGTGTGCCCTCCGGGGTGAACAGGGCGCCCATCGTCGTCGCCGCCTTCAGCCCCGAGCCGGTCAGCAGGACGACGGTGGTCTCCCCGGGGCGGATCGCGCCGCGGGCCCGGAAGACGTCGATCGCCGCGGCGGCGGTCGCGCTGGTCGGCTCGGCGTACAGCCCCATCGCGGCCAGCTCGCGGACCGCCGCGACGATGGCGTCCTCGGGGATGGCCGCCATGTCGCCGTCCGAGCGGCGGATCGCGCTCACCACCTCCGGCAGCCGGACGGGTTCGCGGATGGCCGTGCCCTCGGCGATGGTGGGGGCGAAGGCGGGGGCGGCGCTCTCGCCGTGGAACGCGGCGTGGATGGGGGCGCAGTTGGCGGGCTGGGCGACCAGCAGCCGTGGCCGCCGGGCGATCTGGCCCGCGGCCAGCAGCTCGCCGAAACCGAGGTCGCAGCCGAGCACGGTGGATCCGGCACCGGCCACCGTCACCACGGCGTCGGGTGCGGTGAACCCGAGATCCTCCCACAGCTCGTACGCGAGGGTCTTGGTCCCCTGGAGGAAGAAGGGGTGCCAATTGTGGCTGGCGTAGTACGTGGCGGCCGACTGGCGCAGCGCCTCGGCGGCGGTGGCGTCCCGGTCGCCGGGCACCAGCTGGACATCGGCGCCGTACGCCCGGCTCTGGAGGATCTTGGCCGGGGACGTCGACTCCGGGGCGAGGATCCGGGCGCGGATCCCGGCGGCGGCGCAGTACGCGGAGACGGAGGCGGCGCCGTTGCCGGAGCTGTCCTCGATGACCTCGCGGACGCCGCGCTGGGCCAGCAGGGAGATCATCACGCTGGTGCCGCGGTCCTTGAAGCTGCCGGTCGGGCTGAACCACTCCAGCTTGAAGCGCACCCGACCCCCGCCCCAGTCCTTTTCGACCAGCGGCGTGCATCCTTCACCCAAGGACACCGGGGCGTCGATGCGCACCGGGAGGGCCGCTCGGTAGCGCCACAGCGACCGGGCCCCGGTGTCCACCTGCTCGGGGGTGATGCCGGGCAGCGCGGAGACGGTGAGCGGCGCGCCGTCGTCGCCGCACCAGCGCGGTTCGTCGATCGGATACGAGGCGCCGGAGCGCTCGTCGACGTAATGGGGTTCAGCTCGCACCTTGGACATTCTGTGTAGTTGTATAACCATCGTCAAGGTCCCGGACGGCGACTCAAGCCAGGAGCAAGCCGGGATCAAGGTGCGCTCAAGCGGACGCTCAAGCGGACGCGACGTGCGCGAACAGCCGTTCCACCACCACCGCCACCCCGTCCTCGTCGTTGCGCGGCGCCACCTCGTCGGCCAGCGCGATCAGGTCCGGATGCGCGTTGCCCATCGCGACGCCGTACGAGGCCCAGCCCAGCAGCGGGATGTCGTTCGGCATATCGCCGAAGGCGATCGTGTCCGCGGGGGTGAACCCCATCCGCTCCGCGGCCAGCCCCAGCCCCACCGCCTTGGTGATCCCCGCGGGCAGCACCTCGATCATGCCCTTCTCCGAATGCGTCACCGACGCCTCGCCCGCACCCGCTTGTGCCGCGGCCGCCGCGACGAGGTCGTCGGCCACCGACCGGTGGCGCATCAGCACCTTCTCGATCGGCTGCGCCCACAGCGCCTCCCGGTCCACCAACGCGTCCCAGCCCGGCCGCCGTCCTTCGGCGAACCCGGCCGTGACCACGAAGCGGTTCTCCGGCGCGGCGGTCACCACGGCCAGCTCCAGCGGGCCCGCGCCCAGCGCCTCCTCGGTGCGCGCCACCACCGACCGGGCCAGGTCGCGGTCGAGCGCGGCCGAGACCAGCAGCCGGTCCGCGGTCGCGTCGTACAGCTGCGCGCCCTGTCCGCACACCGCGAGCCCCTGGTAGCCGATCGCCACCAGGAACTCCCGGCAGGACACGGCCGCGCGCCCGGTGACGACCAGATGCCGCGCCCCGGCGCGGCCCGCGGCGCCCAGCGCGGCGCGGGTGCGCGGCGAGACCGTCAGATCGCCGCGCAGCAGGGTGCCGTCGAGATCGGTGGCCACCAGCCGGAAGGGCGGCCCTGCGGCTCGGGGCCGGGGGAGTAAGGCTCCGGGGGCAGGAGCGGCAGAAGTGGCAGAAGTGCCAGATGTGGCTTCGGGGATGTACACGGTGCATCAGAATGGCGGGTCGGCCGGGGCCGATCAAACCGTGCAGATAGACGCCGATCAGGCCGGGCGCAGCTCACCCTCGGGCGCCCGCCGCAGCCCGGTCACCTGCTTCGGCAGCCGGTACGGCAGCGCCCCGTACCAGGCGTACGACAGCCCGAAGCCGAAGGACAGGCAGATGATGCCGCCGACCGCGTCCATCCAGAAGTGGTTCGCCGTCGCGACGATCACCAGCAGCGTCGCCGTCGGGTACAGCAGGCCCAGGACCCGCACCCACACCGGGCGGGCCAGGGTGGCGATGGTGAGGCCGCACCACAGCGACCAGCCGATGTGCATCGAGGGCATCGCCGCGTACTGGTTGGACATGTTGGCCAGGTTCCCCGAGGCCATCGAGCCCCAGGTGTGGTGCACCACGACCGTGTCGATGAAGTGCCCGCCGTGCATGAGCCGGGGCGGGGCCAGCGGGAAGAGGTAGTAGCCGAGCAGGGCCACGCCGGTGGTCGCGAAGAGGGCGAGCCGGATGGCGGCGTAGCGGCCCGGGTGCCAGTGGTAGAGCCACACCAGCACGCTGAGCGTCACGATGAAGTGCAGCGTGGCGTAGTAGTAGTTCATGCCGACGATGAGCCAGCTGATCGAGTCGCTCGCGTGGTTGACGCCGCGTTCGAAGGCCATCCCGAGCCGGTGCTCCCAGTCCCAGATCCAGCCCGCGTTGCGCAGCGCCTCGGCGCGCTGCTCGGGGACGGCGTTGCGGATTAAGGAGTACGTCCAGTAGCTGACCGCGAGCAGGACGATCTCGAACCAGAGCCGGGGCCGCCGCGGCGTCCGCAGCCGGTCCATCGCGGTCCGAGAAGTCGCTTCACCCATAGGGCAACAGTCTGCCAGAGATGTCCGATACGGGGTGTGCTTATGTCCTGTTACGGGCGGGCGCCGTGCGCGGCGGCGGTGGACCCGCGGACCACCAGTTCGGGCAGGAAGACGAACTCGCTGGGCGGAGCCGGGGTGCCGCCGATCTCCTCCAGCAGCGCCCGCACCGCCGCCTGCCCCATCGACTGGACCGGTTTGCGGATGGTGGTCAGCGGTGGGTCGGTGAAGGCGATCAGCGGGGAGTCGTCGAAGCCGACCACCGAGACGTCCTGCGGGACCCGCAGCTCCCGCCGCCGGGCCGCGCGTATGGCCCCCAGTGCCATCATGTCGCTCGCGCACACCACCGCCGTACAGCCCCGGTCGATCAGCGCGCCCGCCGCGGCCTGACCGCCCTCCAGGGTGTACAGCGAATGCTGGATCAGCTCCTCGGACTCCTCGGGCGCCACCCCCAGCCGGTCCCGCATGGCGTGCTGGAAGCCCTCGATCTTCCGCAGCACGGGCACGAACCGCTTGGGCCCGAGCGCGAGCCCGATCCGGGTGTGCCCGAGGGAGACCAGGTGAGTGACGGCCAGCAGCATCGCGGCCCGGTCGTCGGGGGAGATGAACGGCGCCCGCACCTTCGGCGAGAAAGCCGTCCACCAGCACGAACGGCACGCCCTGGCCGCGCAGCTGGTCATAGCGCTGCATATCGGCCGAGGTGTCCGCGTGCAGCCCCGAGACGAAGATGATCCCGGCCACGCCGCGTTTCCACCAGCATCTCGGTCAGCTCGTCCTCGGTCGAACCGCCGGGGGTCTGGGTGGCCAGCACCGGGGTGTAGCCCTGCCGGGTCAGCGCTTGCCCGATCACCTGGGCGAGCGCGGGAAATATCGGGTTCTCCAGCTCGGGCGTGATCAGTCCCACCAGCCCCGCGCTGCGCTGCCGCAGCCGCACCGGCCGCTCGTAGCCGAGGACGTCCAGGGCGGCGAGGACGGACTCGCGGGTGGTCGACGCCACCCCCGGCCTGCCGTTGAGGACGCGGCTGACGGTGGCTTCACTGACCCCCGCCTGGGCTGCGATGTCGGCAAGCCGTGCGGTCATGGAGTGGGACCTTACCGGTCGCATGTCAGATTGCCCACCACGCGCAGGATTCGGCGGGAATGCGCACCGTACCGGCGTCGTACGCCAGCGGCGCGGAGGACAGCAGCGCGCGCCCCGGCAGCGGCAGCCGGACCTCCTCCCCGAGGGTGTTGAGGGTGCAGACGAGGCCCGGGCGCGACAGCGCGAGCACCCCCGCCGGGGCCGGGAGCCAGCTCATCGGCCCGTCGCCCAGGCCCGGCAGCTCCCGGCGCAGCGCGAGCGCGGCGCGGTACAGCTCCAGGGTGGATTCCGGGTCGCCGGTCTGCGCCTCCACGGAGGCGTCCGCCCAGCCGTCGGGCTGCGGCAGCCAGCTGCCGCCCGGCCCGAAGCCGTACGAGGGGCCCGAACGCGACCAGGGGAGCGGCACCCGGCAGCCGTCGCGCCGGCCCTCCTGACCGTCCTGGCCGTCCTGCCCGTCGGCGGAGGTACGGAAGAACGCCGGGTCCTGGCGGGCCTCGTCCGGCAGGTCGACGACCTCGGGAAGGCCCAGCTCCTCGCCCTGGTACAGATACGCCGAACCCGGCAGCGCCAGGGTGAGCAGGGCCGCGGCCCGGGCCCGCCGCAGCCCCTGCCCGGCGCCGTCCTCGGCGTACCGGGTGGTGTGCCGGACGACGTCGTGGTTGGAGAGCACCCAGGTGGTCGGGGCGCCGACGGAGGCGGTGGCGGCCAGCGACTCGTCGATCACCTCGCGCATCGCGGCCGCGTCCCACGGGCACTTGAGGAACTGGAAGTTGAACGCCTGGTGCAGCTCGTCCGGGCGTACGTACAGGGCGAGCCGCTCGGCGCTGGGCGCCCAGGCCTCGGCGACGCCGATCCGCATCCCCGGGTAGGAGTCCAGCAGGCGCCGCCAGCCGCGGTGGATCTCGTGCACCCCGTCCTGGTCGAAGAACGGCAGCACCTGCGAGCCGATCAGCTTGGCCTGTTCGGTGCGGCCGATGTCGGGCAGCCCCGGGGCCTTGACCATGCCGTGGGCGACGTCGATACGGAATCCGTCCACGCCCAGGTCCAGCCAGAAGCGCAGCACGGAGTCGAACTCCTCGCGGACCTCCGGACAGTCCCAGTTGAGGTCGGGCTGCTCGGGCGCGAACAGGTGGAGATACCACTCGCCCGGGGTGCCGTCCGGGCCTGTGGTGCGGGTCCAGGCCGGGCCGCCGAAGACGGACTCCCAGTCGTTCGGCGGCAGTTCGCCGCCGGTGCCCCGGCCGGGACGGAAGTGGTACCGCTCGCGGGCCGCCCCCCGAGGCCGGTCCGCGAGCGCGTCGAGGAACCACGGATGGCGGTCCGAGGTGTGGTTCGGGACGACGTCGACGATCACCCGCAGCCCCAGCTCATGGGCGGTGCGCACCAGATCGTCGGCGTCCTGGAGGGTGCCGAAGAGCGGATCGACGGCGCGGTAGTCCGCCACGTCGTAGCCCCCGTCGGCCTGCGGCGAGGCGTAGAACGGCGTCAGCCAGACGGCGTCCACCCCGAGCCGGGCGAGATGCGGCAGCCGCTCGCGCGCGCCGCGCAGATCCCCGACGCCGTCGCCGTCGCTGTCGGCGAAGGACCGGACGTACACCTGGTAGATGACGGCGTCCCGCCACCAGCCGGTCCCCTCGGGGGATCGCGCCGGCCCGGCCTGGAGGGAGGTCGTGAGCTCCTGGGTCATGCCGGTGAACGTAACAGCTCTGCAATGTCTTGCGGAAGAGTTTGCAGGGGTCGGTGGCGCCCAAAAGGCGCACTACGGGGCCGTATGGCGCTCTGTCAAGCGCCTGGGCGGCTACCACGGGGACACGCGGGAGTAACGATCCGGTCCGCTTGCAGAAACTCACCGCAAGTTTTTTCCGGGGGTCTTTCCGGCGCTCCGCGGCGCTGTTACGTTCCTGCGCAATCCGGCGGCCGCCATGGCGCCGCCGGCCGGCTCGGGGAGGGGTTCAGATGCGACATGGCATTGCGGCCACCGCGCTCGTCGCGGTCATCGCGCTCACGGGGACCGCGTGCGGCGGCGACGGGGACGGCGGCGGAAAGGGATCCGACGGCAAGATCTCCGGCACCGTGACCTACTGGGACACCTCGAACGAGGCCGAGAAGGGCACGTACGAGCAGCTCGCGCGCGGCTTCCAGAAGAAGTACCCGGACGTGAAGGTGAACTACGTCAACGTCCCGTTCGGCGAGGCCCTGGCCAAGTTCAAGAACGCCGCAGGCTCCGGCGGCTCCGGCGCCCCCGACGTGCTGCGCGCCGAGGTGGCCTGGACCCAGGACCTCGCCAACATCGGCTACCTCGCCAAGCTGGACGGCACCACGGCCCTCGCCGACCGGTCCGACTATCTGCCCAAGGCGGCCGCCGGGACGAAGTTCAAGGGCGCGACGTACGGCGTACCGCAGGTCATCGACACCCTCGGCCTCTTCTACAACAAGAAGATGCTGAAGGAGGCCGGGGTGGCGCCGCCCACCAGCTGGGCCGGGCTGAAGGCCGCCGCGAAGAAGATCAAGCAGAAGACCGGCAAGACCGGGCTCTATCTGCGCGGCGACGACGCCTACTGGTATCTGCCCTTCCTCTACGGCGAGGGCGGCGATCTGCTCGACGCCGGCGCGAAGAAGGTCACCGTCGACGACGGTCCCGGCGTCAAGGCGTTCGCCGCCGCCCGCGACCTGGTCGCCTCGGGCGCGGCGGAGACCGACGCCACCGACGGCTGGGACACCATGCAGCACGCCATCAAGAACGGCGACGTGGCGATGACCCTCAACGGGCCGTGGGCGATCGAGGACACCCTGGCGGGCAAGGCGTTCAAGGACCCGTCCAACCTCGGCGTGGTCCCCGTACCGGCGGGCAGCGGCGGCCAGGGCGCCCCGCAGGGCGGCCACAACCTCACCGTCTACGCGGGCTCGAAGAACCTCGACGCCTCCTACGCCTTCGCCCGCTACATGGGCTCGGCCGAGGTCCAGGCGAAGACCACCGAGAAGCTGAGCCTGCTGCCCACCCGCACCTCCGTCTACCGGAACGAGACGGTCGCGGCCAACCCCAATGTGAAGTTCTTCAAGGCCGCCGTCGACAAGGCCGTCGAGCGCCCGTGGATCCCCGAGGGCAACAGCCTCTTCCAGGCGATCCTGGTCCAGTTCCCGAACGTGCTCGCCGGCAGGACATCGCCGAAGGAGGCCGCGACCTCGGTCGGGGACGCATACCGCAAGCTCCTCAAGGGCGACTGGAAGTAGGGCCGGTGACGATGACCGTCGACATCGGCCGCACGGCGAAACCGCCCGGCCGCATCCGCACCGCGCTGGCCCGCCACTGGTACGCCTGGGCCATGGTCGCGCCCGTCGTGATCGTCCTCGGCCTGATCATCGGCTATCCGCTGGGCCGCGGCGTCTACCTCTCGCTCACCGATGCCGACGAGACCAACGTCGAGCGCACCATCGGAATCAACCACCTCCCCGCCACCTACCGCTTCACCGGCCTCGACAACTTCACCGCGGTCCTGAAGGACGAGGTCTTCCTGGACCGGCTCCTGTGGACCGTCACCTGGACCGTCTCCTGCGTCGCTGTCACCTTCTGCCTCGGCCTGGGCCTCGCCGTGCTGCTGAACCGCCGGTTCGCCGGGCGCGCCGTCTACCGCTCGCTGCTGATCCTGCCCTGGGCGGTGCCCGCCTTCGTCTCCGTCTTCGCTTGGCGGCTGCTCTACAACGAGCGGAACGGCATCCTCAACAAGCTCCTCGACGGCGGCGGCATCGACGCCGTGCCCTGGCTGAACGACCCCACCCTGGCCAAGGTCTCGGTGATCGCCGTCAACGTCTGGATCGGGGTGCCGTTCATGCTGGTCGCCCTGCTCGGCGGGCTCCAGTCCATCCCCGGCGAGCGGTACGAGGCCGCCGAGATGGACGGCGCGAGCCCCTGGCAGCGGTTCCGTCACATCACCCTGCCCGGGCTGCGGGCGGTCTCCTCCACCGTGGTCCTGCTCTCCACCATCTGGACCTTCAACATGTTCCCGGTGATCTACCTGCTCACCCGCGGCGGGCCCGGCGACACCACGGAGATCCTGGTGACGTACGCGTACCGGATCTCCTTCGTCAACAGTCCGCGCGACTACGCGGGCGCCTCCGCCTGGGGCGTCCTCATCCTGCTCATCCTCCTGCTCTTCGCGGTGGTCTACCGCCGGGCACTCCGCAAACAGGGAGAGGTGTGACAGCCATGCGCGACCGGCGCCGCGGCCCCCTCGCCTCGATCGGGCTGCACACGACCCTGATCCTCGCCTCGGCTGTCGCGGTCTTCCCGCCGCTGTGGCTGCTGGTGACCTCGTTCAAGCCCAAGGGCGAGGCGTTCAGCACCGATGTGATCAAGGACCCCACGCTGGGGAACTACGGCCATGTGCTGGGCGATACGGAGTTCCCGACCTGGTTCGGCAACTCACTGCTGGTCGTCGGCTGCACGACCGTGCTGGGGGTGTTCATCGCGGCCACCACCGGCTACGCCGTCAGCCGCTTCCGCTTCCCCGGCATGCGGCCGCTGATGTGGCTGCTGCTGGTCATCCAGATGTTCCCGGTGGCCATACTCATCGTGCCGCTCTACACCATCATGTCGACGCTCGGCTGGCTCAACCAGCCGGTCTCGCTCATCGTCACCTATCTGACGGTGGCCGTGCCGTTCTGCGCCTGGATGATGAAGGGCTACTTCGACACCATCCCGGTCGACATCGACGAGTCGGGGCGGGTCGACGGGCTGAACCCCTTCGGCGCCTTCTGGCGGCTGGTCGTCCCGCTCGCCAAGCCGGGCATCGCGGTCACCGCGTTCTACACCTTCATCACCGCATGGGCCGAAGTCGCCTACGCGTCCGCCTTCATGACGGGCGAGGAGAACCTGACGCTCGCCGCGGGCCTCCAGACCTTCGTCAACCAGTACACCTCCGACTGGGGCGCGATGACCGCCGCCGCCGTCATGATCGCCACCCCGGCGGCGCTGGTGTTCGCCTGGGTGCAGCGGCATCTGGTGGCCGGGCTGACAGCCGGAGCGACCAAGTCATAACGAGACACCACCACGGTACGAGACTCCCCCCACGGAGGAACGATGACCGGTAGCCGTACTTCCCTCGCCGTCGTGCTCGCCCTCGCGGCGGGCGCGACGGCGCTCGTCGCCGGGTCCCCGCGGACCGCACAGGCGGCACCGCCCGGAACCAAGGACGTCACCGCCGAACTCTTCGAGTGGTCGTACGCCTCCGTCGCCAAGGAGTGCACCAGCACCCTGGGCCCCGCCGGATACGGCTACGTCGAGGTGTCCCCGGCCACCGAGCACATCCAGGGCGGCCAGTGGTGGACGTCCTACCAGCCCGTCAGCTACAAGATCGCCGGGCGGCTCGGTGACCGCACCGCCTTCAAGAACATGATCGACACCTGTCATGCCGCGGGCGTCAAGGTCGTCGCCGACGCCGTCATCAACCACATGTCCGCCGGATCCGGAACCGGTACCGGCGGCTCCTCGTACACCAAGTACACCTACCCCGGGATCTACCAACCCCAGGACATGGACGACTGCACCTCGCAGATCAGCAACTACCAGGACCGCTGGAACGTGCAGCACTGCGAGCTGGTGGGCCTCGCGGACCTGGACACCGGTGAGCCGTACGTCCGGACCCGGCTCGCGCAGTACCTGAACGACCTGCTCTCGCTCGGTGTGGACGGCTTCCGCGTCGACGGCGCCAAGCACATCCCGGCCGACGACCTGGCCGCCATCAAGAGCCAGTTGAGCGATCCCGGCGTCTACTGGAAGCAGGAGGTCATCTACGGCGAGGGCGAGGCGGTCTCCCCGACGGAGTACCTGGCCAACGGGGACGTCCAGGAGTTCCGCTACGGCCGTGACCTCAAGCGGGTGTTCCAGAGCGAGAGGCTGGCGTATCTGGAGAACTTCGGCGAGGGCTGGGGCTATATGGCGAGCGGCCGGTCCGGTGTCTTCGTCGACAACTGGGACACCGAGCGCAACGGCTCCACCCTCAGCTACAAGGACGGTGC
>NZ_GG657754.1:7681802-7683953 GCF_000158915.1 Streptomyces himastatinicus ATCC 53653
GTGTGGAGCGTGACCCGGCACCTCCGGCTGGCGGGACAAGCCCTATCGCTACCGGGTCCGGGTCTGGGCGCCGAGCGTCGGGAGAACCGTCACCAACGAGGTCACCGACCCCTACGCGACCGCCCTGACCGCCGACTCCGCCCGCAGCCTGGTCACCGACCTGGCCGATCCCCGGCTCGCCCCCGCCGGCTGGGACTCGCTGAGGAAGCCCGGGGCCGTCCCGTCGCGCGACGCCCGTATCCAGGAGCTGCACATCCGGGACTTCTCCATCGCGGACCGCACCAGCGCCCACCCCGGCCGGTACCTCGCCTTCACCGACCAGGACTCGGACGGGATGCGGCACCTGCGGCGGCTGGCCCGCTCCGGCACCTCGTACGTCCACCTCCTGCCCGCCTTCGACTTCGGCACCGTCCCGGAGCGGCGGTCCGACCAGGCCCGGCCCGGCTGCGATCTGGCCGACCTGCCCGCCGACTCCGACCAGCAGCAGAAGTGCGTGGCCGCGACCGCCGACAGGGACGGCTACAACTGGGGCTACGACCCGCTGCACTACACCGTGCCGGAGGGGTCTTACGCGAGCGACCCGGACGGTCCGGCCCGCACCCGCGAGTTCCGGCGGATGGTGCAGGGGCTGGCCCACGCCGGGCTGCGCACCGTCATGGACGTGGTCTACAACCACACCGTGGCGGCGGGACAGGACGACAAGTCGGTCCTCGACCGCATCGTGCCCGGCTACTACCAGCGGCTGCTGGACGGCGGCAGTGTGGCCACCTCCACCTGCTGCCCCGGCACCGCGCCCGAGCACGCGATGATGGGCAAGCTCGTGGTGGATTCCCTCGTCACCTGGGCCAGGCAGTACAAGGTCGACGGTTTCCGCTTCGATCTCATGGGCCACCACCCCAAGGCCAACATCCTGGCCGTGCGCAAGGCGCTCGACGCGCTGACCCCCGCCAAGGACGGGGTGGACGGCACGTCGATCATCCTCTACGGCGAGGGCTGGAACTTCGGCGAGGCGGCCGACGACGCCCGCTTCGTCCAGGCCACCCAGCGCCATATGGCCGGTACCGGCATCGCCACCTTCAGCGACCGGGCGCGGGACGCGGTGCGCGGCGGCGGGCCGTTCGACGAGGACCCCCGCGTCCAGGGCTTCGCCTCGGGCCTCTTCACCGACCCCAACGGCTCACCGGCCAACGGCGGCCGGGACGAGCAGCGGGCCCGGCTGCTGCACGCCCAGGACCTGATCAAGGTCGGGCTCTCCGGCAACCTCGCCGACTACACCTTCACCGACACCGGCGGACGCCGGGTCAAGGGCTCCGAGGTCGACTACAGCGGCTCCCCGGCCGGTTACGCCGCCGCCCCCGGCGACGCCCTCGCCTACGCCGACGCCCATGACAACGAGACCCTCTACGACGCGCTCGCCTACAAGCTGCCCGCCACCACCCCGGCCGCCGACCGGGCCCGGGCGCAGGTCCTGGCCCTGGCCACCGCCACCCTCTCCCAGGGCCCGGCACTCAGCCAGGCCGGCACCGATCTGCTGCGCTCCAAGTCGCTGGACCGCAACTCCTACGACAGCGGCGACTGGTTCAACGCCGTCCACTGGGCCTGCGAGGACGGCAACGGCTTCGGCCGGGGACTGCCCCCGGCGGCCGACAACGAGCCCAAGTGGGCGTACGCCAAGCCCCTGTTGACCAACCCCGCGGCGCGTCCCGGCTGCCCCGAGATCACGGGCGCCTCGGGGGCCTACCGGGATCTGCTGCGGATCCGCACGACCGAGAAGGCGTTCAGCCAGGCCACGGCGGAAGGGGTGCAGGACGCGCTGTCCTTCCCGCTGTCCGGGACCGGAGAGACGCCGGGTGTCATCACCATGCGGCTCGACCGGCTCGTCGTGGTCTTCAACGCCACCCCGTCCCGGCAGTCGCAAACCGTCCCCGCCCTGGCCGGGACCCCGTACGCCCTCCACCCGGTCCAGGCGCACGGCTCCGACGCGACGGTGAAGACGTCCACGTACGAGCGCGCGACCGGCACCTTCACCGTGCCCGGCCGCACGGTCGCCGTCTACGCGGCCGAGGCCGCGGCAGCCGCCGGACGCTAATGCAGAGCGGTCAGCCGGTCGCCGTTCCTCAGGCGGCCCTTGAGGGTGGCGTGGGCACCGGG
>NZ_GG657754.1:7684752-7704604 GCF_000158915.1 Streptomyces himastatinicus ATCC 53653
AAAAAAAAAAAAAAAAGAAACAACAAACACAAACTGATAAAAAAAACACAAAGAACAGCAGCTGCGACGACCAAAACAGCAGCCACCGACAGCGTACCCACCGCCGCCGACACCCGCACCAAACTCCCCGGCCGCGCCCAGACCGCCAGCGCGCGGCGCAGCAGCGCGGTGTCGCCGAGAAAAAACACCGCGGGCGGGCCAGGACGAGAAGTCCGCGCGGGTCGCGGTGCGCCACGCGAAGGGCTCGGCGGGGGTCAACCGCTCGCAAAAACAAAAACCCGTTCGGAGGACGGGTTTCGGGTTTTCGTCGGCGCCGCCGCACCGCCGCGCCCCCAGCCCTCGCCCGGCATCCCCAGCAGCGACCCGCACACCACCAGCGCCACCACGGCCACCAGCAGCGCCCGCAGATGCTGGCGGCGGCGCATCAGATCGGTGGGGCGCGCCTGGAGCGAACACGGGTCGAACTCGGCCGACTCCAGCAGCGAACCGTCGTCCCGGCTGCCCGCCGGTTCCGGCACCTCGTCCGCCTCGTCGAGCGCGTCCAGCGCGTCGTCCCCGTCCACCCCCGCGGCCTGGAGCAGCGCCCGCACCTCGCGGTCCTCGAGACGCTCCAGCTCGCGCAGCACGTACGCGGCCCGGCCGGGGCCCGTCAGCTCGGACAGCGCCTTGTCCAGGGCGAGTTCATCGGCCCCGCCGGACCGGGGGAACAGCCGCAGCCCCCACACCAGGGGCAGCGGCGCCGACAGCATCCACGGGCGCCGCGGCCGCGCGGCCCGCAGCGCGGAGCGCAGCACACGCAGCCGCACGTAGGCGTACCCCGCGTCGCCCGCCGTGCCCTTGGTGCCGCGCTGCCACGGCAGCTCGACCTCCTGGACCTCGGGCCTGGCCTGGTTGCGCGGCAGGGCGCGCTGCGCCAGCGCGTGCGCGGCCAGGACGCGCCGGGTGCGGCCCATTCCGGGCGGCAGGATGAGATACGCGAGCCGCACCAGCCGCGGATAGTGCTCGACGATGGCGGCCTCGGCCTGCTCGACGTCGATCGGGCCCGCGGTGTCGGCATCGGTGTCATCGTCGGGGGTGGCTGTCGCCTGCTGCTGCTCCACGTGGCGTAAACGAGCGGCGGGGCGAGGAGGTCACCTGGCCTCCTTCGAGGATGCCCCCGACCTTCAGACGGGAGAGGGACCGTACCTCTGCAGAGCAGGGCAGAGAGCAGTATTCCGCCTCTGGAGCGAAATGTCGCCCACGCGATCGGGTAAGATGCGTGTCGTGCGTTGCGAGAACCAAGCCCGCACAAACGTGCCGAGCGAGAGCCAAGCCGGCGCAACCCAACGCTTTCGGGCGACCGGGCAGGTTCCGTCCCGGCTGGTGTTGAGGGAGTAAGACCTTTCAGGTCGCTGACCTGTGGGGCTTCCTGAGCCAGGAATCCCTCTGCTTCAGCTGGGGGAGGGTTCAAAAAGCGGGCGGCTCTGCCACCGGAAGCGGGGGCGGAGCCTACGGGTGGGCGTGGGGCCTCAGCTCACGCGCCAGCCGCTGAACTCGACCGTGCCGCGTGCCCCGCTGCCGCCGTTCGCCGCGCTCATGAACAGCCCGGCGTCCTGCGCGGCCGCGGCGCCCGGCACGGTCACCGTCGCCACCTTGCGCCAGGTTCGCGCCGCCGTCGGTCGACAGCTCGCCGGTGTACGAGGTGGCGGGACGCGCGCGTCAGCCGCAGCAGCACCGGCGCCTTCACGCCCGTGATCCGCTGGTAGGTGTCGAGCGTGCCGTCGCCGTTCGAGTCGTACGACAGGACGACGCCGTTGGCGGGCGTGACCGACAGGTTCAGGAACCCGGGCGAGCCCGCCGTGCCCAGCGCGTTGCGGACGGCGATCCCGGCGCGGGCCCAGGGCCCGGTGACGGCCTGCACGTCCACCTTCACCGTCACCGCCCCGCCGGACCGCAGCGCGCCCGCCCGGTACGCGGCGCCGAACTCCGCGGTGGCCTTCCACAGGTCCTGGCCCGCCCCGTCGATCGCGAACCGTTCGCCCAGCTGACCGAAGGCCGCACCGTTGTTGGTGACGGTCTTCCAGCCGTCGGCCAAGGGGCCCGCCACCCACAGGGTGCCGGTGTGCACCGCCCGCACCCGGTCCTCGCCGCGCGGTCCGTACCGTACGGCGAGTTCGTAGGGATACGGCTTCAGCGGATCCTCCAGCGGCCCGTCGGGCGCGGTGGCCCGCCAGCGGACCTCGCCGCTGCCCGCCGCGGGCACCGACGGCAGCGAGGTGGGGCCCTGCGGCGCGGGGTCGAGGCCGGTCACGGACAGGTCGAAGTCGACACGGCCGGTGGCCCGCAGCCCGTTGACGTTGCGCAGGGCCGCGGTGATGACCCCGGCGCCGCCCGGCGGCAGCGTCCCCGGCTCCGTGGCGACGGTCAGCGTCCCCTGGTACGGGGCCTTGGCCAGTGCGTCGTGCACCCGGCTCGCGGTGCGCCATGCGTCCGCCACCGGCCGTACCGGATAGCTCTTGCGCTCCCGCGTCCACGGCTCCTCGACCGTGTACCAGTCGAACGTGCGCGGCGCGCGGCCTTCGGCGAGCGCGTCCTCCAGCTCGTCCAGGTAGGTCTGCCACTGGGGCACGTGGAAGTCGCCGATGAGGCCGTTCCAGTCGCGGTTGGCGTAGTTGGCGAGCTTGCCGGGGTCCGCGGCGCCCCGGTCCGCCCAGGTGGTGATCAGGGCGCGCGCGGCGAACTCCAGCTGTGCGGACTCCTCCGCGCCCGAGGCCATCCGCTTGGCGTCCTCCAGCCAGGGGCCCAGCAGCAGGAGCCGGTGGGTGCCGGTGATGTCGTCGCTCAGCCGCATCAGCTTGAGCCACAGCCGGGACAGCGCCCGGAAGGTGTCCAGGTCCTTGCGCGCGTACGCGTCCGCGAGCTGACCGATCAGCTGCCAGGAGCGGTTGGCGAGCGCCTGCCGGGCGGTGTCGGCGAGGTCGTAGCGGTACGCGTCGCTGTCGCGCAGCCCGGCCCGTACCCCCAGCAGCGCCGCCAGGGCCGCGTCGAAGCGGGCCGGGTCGAAGGCGGGGGTGTGGGTGGCGTAGTTGGTGCCGGAGCGGGCGGTGAGGGAGGGCCGGGCGGCGAAGACGGAGTCGTGGGGGCGGCCGTCCTTGCTGCTGATCTGGTACGCGGTGTCGCGCAGCGCCGCGAACGCCTCCCGCGCCTTGGCGTCCCGCGCGCCGTAGCGGACGTCGGCGTAGTCACGGAACCACGCGTCCCGGTCCACCGCCGTATCCCGCCACGCCAGCTCGCTGAACAGCTCGTACGCCGCCGGATCGCGTTCGACCGCCTCCGGCATGTACGCCGTGCCGACCAGCTTGCTGCCGGGCTTGTCCCGCCAGACGGTGAACCGCTCGGTCCACATGTGGGTCTTGGCGCCGATGGTCGTACGGCCGCCGAAGTTGGGGATCGTGCCGAACGCGTACGGCACCGACCCCCAGTCCTTCTCCCGGTCGGTGATCGTGTCCAGGTCCGACAGACCGTCCACGACCAGCATGTGGTCATGGTCGACCGCGTCCAGCAGATCGCGCCGGGGGTTGGACTGCCAGCCCAGGATCACCCAGATGGCACCGGGGCGGGAGGTCTGGAGCGCCTTCTCGACGGCGCGCGCGGCGTCCGGTACGGAGACGTCACCGGCGTTGCCGCCCTCGTGCAGCAGGTCCATCTTGAACAGGTCGCACGCGCCGAACAGGTCGTGCTGGTGGCGGTAGAAGGCCGCGGCCACCTCGTGGAACGCGTCGGTGCGCGGATCCAGCCAGTCGGGCCGCCGGAGCCCGTTCCAGTCGCCCTGCGGCACGGTGTGCGCCCCCGGGTTGCGGTCGGCGAAGCCGTCGGGGACGGTGCCGAAGTAGCCGGGGAAGACGGGCCGCATGCCCAGCTCCCGCAGCCGGTCGGCGATGCGCCGCCCCAGGTCGGTCCGCTTCTCCAGCAGCGCCGTGGACACCGGGCCGCCCCACTCGCTCATGTTCTGCATCAGGAACCACGGCTGGTGGGCCGGGGTGGGCAGCCAGGCGCGCAGCTCCGCGTCCGTATAGCCGAAGTCCTGGAGCAGCCGGTGGTAGACGACCTCCTGGCCCGCGGTGACCAGCAGCTCGTTGCTGCCGTGCAGGGCCGCGACGTCGATCAGGTGTTCCCAGCGGTCCCAGTCGGCGAACGGGGCGGTGTAGCCGTCGTGGGTGTCGTTGAACGCGAAGCGGTGCGGCAGCGCGGTCGACCGCTCCACGGTGCCGCCCGGCGCGGGCAGCTTCTTCGGCAGCTCCAGCTGATCGCCCGCCCAGGTGATCTGGGTGTGGCAGGTGTACTTGAGGTACCAGTGGACGCCGGTGAGCAGCACCGCGGGGCTCGTCCCGGCCACGGTGATACGTCCCGTCGATCCGGTGACCTCGAACCGCTCCTTCTTCCCCTTGCCCCCGGGGAGCGCCACCAGCCGGAACTGCTCGGCGTGGTCGGGGAGCAGCCGCCGCAGTGCGGCGCGCGCGGGGGCGGTGGAGAAGGCGGTCACGGCGGTGTCCTGTGCGGTGTCGTCCTGTGGTGGCCCTGGCGTGTCGGCCAGCGCGGGGGAGTGGACCCCTAACGCGGCCCCGGCCCCGAGTGCTCCGGCGGTTCCGATCAGCGTGCGTCTGCTCAGGTCGCTCATGCGCCCCCCAACGGACAACGGCCAACGGTTGTGGTGCGCAGGGCACTTAACCAGCGATATGGGGCGGGAGCAATGGGGCGCGCGCGCCGGGGGAGCCGCCGTTATCGCCCGTTCGGCTCCGCCCGCCCCCGGTCCAGGTACGCCAATACGGCCAGCACCCGGCGGTTGTCGTCGTCGGACTGCGGCAGGCCGAGCTTCCCGAAGATGTTGGAGGTGTGCTTGGCGACGGCCCGCTCGGTCACCACCAGCTGCGCGGCGATCGCCGCGTTCGACCGGCCCTGCGCCATCAGCTCCATCACCTCGCGCTCCCGCGGCGTCAGATGTCCCATCGGCCGGTCCTGTGAGCGCCGGGTCAGCAGCTGCGAGATGACCTGCGGGTCCATCGCCGTACCGCCCTCGGAGACCCGCCGCACCGCGTCGATGAACTGGTCCGCGTCGAAGACCCGGTCCTTGAGGAGATAGCCGATGCCGCCGCTCCCGTCGGCCAGCAGCTCGCGCGCGTACAACTGCTCGACGTGCTGCGACAGCACCAGCACCGGCAGGCCGGGCCGCTCCCGACGCGCCGCCAGCGCGCACTGGAGGCCCTCGTCGGTGAACGACGGGGGCAGCCGTACGTCCACCACGGCCACGTCCGGTTTCAGCTCCGCCAGCGCCCGCGTCAGCTCCGGTCCGCTCTCGACGGCGGCCGCGATCTCGAAATCGTAGGCCTCCAGCATCCGTACCAACCCGTCCCTGAGCAGGAACAGATCCTCGGCAACGACTACGCGCACGGCGGGCTCCATGACGTCATCGGGCCCGGAACGGCACTCCGGGCCGAATGCGTCGAATGTACCGTCGTAGGGTCCCCGTTGGTGCTCAGACCGTCGGTCGCGGGGCGACCGGGGCGCAGGGGATCTCCATCGTCACCATGGTGGGGCCGCCGGGCGGGCTGCTGACGGCGAGGACGCCGTCGAAGGTGCCCAGCCGCCGTTCGATGCCGCTGAGGCCGCCGCCCTGCGCGACGCTGGCGCCGCCGTTGCCGTTGTCGGTGACCGCGATGCGCAGCATCCCGGCCTCGTGGTGGATGTCGAGCCACATACGCGCGGCGCCGGAGTGCTTGGCCGCGTTGGTGAGGATCTCGCTGATGGCGAAGTACGCGGCCGCCTCGACCGGTTCCGCGAACCGGCCCGGAACCTCCACCTCCGTCTCCACCGGGATCGTCATCCGCAGGGCGAGGGCGCGCACCGCGTCGCCCAGGCCGCGTTCGGCCAGGACCGGCGGGTGGATGCCGCGGACCAGATCGCGCAGTTCGGCCAGCGCCTCGGCGGAGTTGGTGCGGGCCGCGGCGAGGAGTTCCTTGGCCTTGGCCGGGTCCTTCTCGATGAGCGCCTCGATGGTCCCCAGGCTCATGCCCATGGCGACGAGCCGGGCCTGTGCGCCGTCGTGCAGATCGCGTTCGATGCGGCGCAGCTCGGCGGCGGAGGTGTCCACGGCGTCGGTCCGGGTCTCGGTGAGCCGCTCGACGCGCGCGGCGAGGGTCATCTGCGGGGTGGGGGCGAGGAAGGCGCCGGCCAGCAGGAAGTGGGTGCGCAGCAGCAGGGGCGAGACGAACAGGCCCAGTGCGATGAGGCCGATGCCGGTCAGGGCGGCCAGGTTCGCGGTGCCCTGCGAGGTCACGGGGACGAACGCGTACCAGTAGGTGCCGCCCGCGTCGACGATCGGCTCCCAGACCCCGGCGGCCAGGACGGAGCCCTCGACCCCGTACGGCGGGAAGGCGAACGCCAGCAGCGCGATCACGTACCCGGCGGTCATGTCGACCTGGAGCCAGAGCAGGTCGCGCCAGGTCGCCGGGTCCTTCAGCAGGAAGGTGCACAGCTCCACCTGACCGGTGATCCCGGAGCGCCGGTCGTGGGGAAGCGGACGGTACGGCATCCGGATCTGGACGCCGGACCACTTCGCCGCCAGTAACCGGCGCTGATTCGCGTGCTTGCGCAGCACGCCCACCATCGCCGGGGTGGTGAGGACCCCCAGGCCCAGCGGGATGAAGGCGATGGACAGGACGGTCAGGACGGAGACGACGATCGACATGAGCGCGAGAACGGATACCCCGAGCCCCTGCACACAGGCCGACAGTCTCTTGCGGACCTTCATCCCACGCCCTCCAGGGTTTTTCAGCTGTGCGGTGCGGCTTCCTGCCCCTCCGATGTCCTCAGTCTGCTGGACGCCGCATGATCGGTCACGGGGGCCGCGCCCCGCCCGGGGGTACACCTAGCACCACCCCCCGGCCCTCGCCCTATGGCTCGGGGATTCGGGGGTTGCCCGGCTGGGGCGGGAACGCGCCGTTTTCTAGCGTCTAGGACATGACCGATCCGGTCCGTATTCCGTACACATCCCCAGTGGGAGAGACGCCATGAGCACAACGAGGCGAGGCCTGGCCGTGCGGCTCGGCGGGTGGAGCACCCGTCACCGCAAGTCCGCGATCATCGGATGGCTGCTGTTCGTGGTGGTCGTCGCCGTCGTCGGTGGCATGTCCGGCTCCCGGCAGATGACCAATTCCGAGAACGGCGCGGGCGACTCCGCACGCGCCCAGAAGGTCCTCGAGGACGCCGGGCTCAGCACCCCGGCCGGCGAGATGGTGATGCTGCGCAGCACGGACCCGGACGGCTGGCGGGCCGCGGCCCGCGATCTGAGCGCCCGGCTGGAGAAGACCGGGGAGACCGCGCGGATCCAGCCGCCGGTGCGGTCGGCCAGTGGCCGTGAGGGGCTGGTCGCCTTCCAGCTGAAGGGCGATCCGGACACCGCGGGAGAGCGGGTGAAGCCCGTCCTGGACGCGGTGGCGGCGACCGAGTCGGCCCACCGCGGGATCACCGCCCATGAGTTCGGCGACGCGACAGCGCAGCACGAGCTGGACGGGATGCTGAAGAACGACTTCAAGAAGGCCGAGTTCACGGCCGTCCCCCTGGCGCTGGGCATCCTGCTGGTGGTCTTCGGGGCGCTGGTCGCGGCCCTGCTGCCGGTGCTGCTCGGGGTGACCGCCTGCATCGGCACCTTCGGGCTGCTGGCCCTGGTCAGCCACAAGCTGCCGCTGTACGACTCCACCAACTCGGTGATGTTCCTGGTCGGGCTGGCCGTCGGCGTCGACTACTGCCTGTTCTACCTGCGGCGCGAGCGGGACGAGCGGGCCGCGGGCCGGGATCCGGAGACCGCGCTGCGCATCGCGGCGGAGACCAGCGGCCGGGCGGTGCTGGTCTCGGGGATCACGGTCATGCTGGCGATGTCGGGCATGTTCCTGTCCGGGCTGATGCTCTTCCAGGGCTTCGCGGTCGCCACCCTGCTGGTCGTCCTGATGGCCATGCTGGGGTCGGTGACGGTCCTGCCCGCCACGCTGTCCTGGCTCGGCGACCGGGTCGACAAGGGCCGGGTGCCGCTGCTCAACCGCCGCCGTGACAAGGGCGCCCACGCCAGCGGCGGGATCTCCGGCACGCTCATGAAGCCCGTCCTGGCCAGGCCGAAGCTGTTCGCCGCCGTCTCGGCCGCCCTGCTGCTGGTGATGTGCGCCCCGGCGCTCGGGATGAAGACCGAAAACCTCGGCATGGAGGACCAGTTCGGCTCGGACGCCCCGCTGACGGTGGCGTACAAGGAGATCACCGGAGCGTTCCCGGGCGGCCCGGCCCCGGCCGAGGTGGTGGTGCGCGCCGACGACATCTCCTCGTCCCGCTTCGGCGCTGCCGTCACCGACTTCAAGCGGCAGCTGGCCGACTCCGGCCGGTTCGGCAAGGCCGTCGAGGTCGAGCTGCACGCCGAGCAGGGGGTGGCCCGTATCGAGGTGCCGCTCGCGGGGAACGGCGAGAACGCGACGTCACAGCGCGCGCTGGACACCCTGCGCGACGACCTGGTGCCGGACGTCCTCGGCCCGGTCTCCGACCAGGCGTACGTGGGCGGTGAACTCGCCGAGAATCGCGACTTCACCGACCAGCTGAAGACCGACATCGCACCGGTGTTCGTCTTCATCGCCGCGGTGACCTTCCTGCTGATGCTGGTGTGCTTCCGCTCGCTGCCGATCGCGATCGTGTCGATCCTGCTCAACTTGCTGTCGGTGGGCGCCGCTTACGGCACCATGACCGCCGTCTTCCAGCACGGCTGGGGCGCGGAGCTGCTGGGCATGGAGCCGGCCGGGGCGATCGAGTCGTGGATGCCGCTGTTCGTCCTCGTCATCCTCTTCGGGCTGTCGATGGACTACCACGTCTTCGTGGTCTCGCGGATCCGTGAGGCCCACGACCGCGGCCTGACGACGCGCGAGGCGATCCGCGAGGGCATCCGCACGACGGCGGGCTCCGTCACCGGGGCGGCCACCATCATGGTCGCGGTGTTCTCGGTGCTGGCGCTGCTGCGGATGCAGGACATGCAGCAGATGGGCGTCGGGCTCGCGGTCGCGGTGCTGGTGGACGCCACCCTCGTACGGATGCTGCTGCTGCCCTCGGCGATGGCGCTGCTGGGCGAGCGCACCTGGTATCTGCCGCGCGCGCTGCGGTGGCTGCCGAACGTGAACCATGGCGAGGCTCCGGCCCCCGCGGAGTCCCGCCCACTGGTGGGGGCCGATCGCTGAGGAGCGGCGCCCACGGAGGAGCGCCGTACGGGCCGAGTCGCGGCCCGTACGGCGCTCCTCGCCGTGCTACGCGCTCGGCACGTACTTGTAGCCCACGCGCCGCACCGTCACGATCGACCCCCGGTGTTCCGCGCCCAACTTGCGGCGCAGCCGGGCGACATGGACGTCCACGGTCCGGCCGTCGCCGACGTGTCCGTACCCCCACACCGTCGTCACCAGCTGATCGCGGGTGTGCACCCGGTGCGGATGGGCGACGAGATGGGCCAGCAGCTCGAACTCCAGGTACGTGAGGTCGAGCGGATGCCCCGCGACCTGCACGGTCCGCTGCTCGGGGTCGATCCGCACCGGGCCCTCGTCGGTGGGGAGCGGCGCGGCGGCGGACGAGGCGACGGACGCGGCGGGCGCCGGGGGTGCGCTGGGTGCGGCGGACGCGGCCCCCTGGCGCTCCTGCTGGTCGGCCGGGACCAGCACCAGATAGCCGATCATCGGCGGCTGCCCGGGGAGGGCCGGGACGGTGTGCGGGGGAGCGGGCAGCCAGGTGGCGCCGGGGTGCAGCAAGTCGTCGACGGGGGGCACCTCGTCCCTGGCGACGGCTCGTAGCCGCTGCCGGCCGGCGAGCGGAGGCCGTCCGGGCACCGTGGCGGCGGGGGAGGTGGCTGAGGAGGCGGAGAGGGTACGGAGGTTCGTCATGGGAGTCAGCTCTTTCGCGCTAAGGGGCGTCGGTGGACGTCATGCGCGCGGGCTGGGCCGAGGGGCCTCGGAACGGGGAAAGGGTGCCCCTGAACCGGGCGGGGGATGCCGAGCGGCCGGGTGGGGCGGCGTCAGCAGCCGAGCGAGCGGGCCCGCGCAACGGATGCGCGGCAACACTCGCGGTCGAAGTGGTGCGCCTGCCGGGACGGCCAGAACGGCTCCAGGTCGAGACGACCCGTCGCGGCGTTGATGAGGCTGACCATGCCCCCTATTGAAGCAGAAGAACGGCCCCGGGCGCTCGGGTCCCGGGCAGGGTGCGACGATGCCCACTCCACCCCGCACTCCCGATGAGGAGCCCCGCCCATGCCGCACATCGTCGTCGAATACTCCGACACCCTCGCCGACGCCTTCGACCGCCAGGGCTTCGGCACCGCCCTGCACCCGGTCGTCGCCAAGACCATCGACACCGCGGTGGCCGGGTGCAAGACCCGGTTCCGCCGGGTCGACGAGGCGGTCATCGCCGACGGGGCGCCCCATCTCGCCATGATCCACATCGAGGTGGCGATCCTGTCCGGGCGGGACGCCGGGACGAAGGCGGAGCTGTCCCGCGCCGTGCTGGACGTCGCACGCGCCCATGTGGCGCCGGTGCCGGGCCTGACCGTGCAGACCACCGTGAACATCACCGACCTGGACCGCGCCTGGTACGTGAAGCACGAGGAGGCCACCCCGCAGTCCTCTTAGGTCTCTCGGACCTCGCGGACACCTCGGGTAGCGGAGCCAATCCGACATCTACCTATAAAGCGAGCCGAGGCGCACAATGGTGGTGCGGCGGCATTGCCGTACTGCGCGGTCAGACTTGCATGGAACGAAGGAGGCGAGTCGTATGGCCGACGTCTCACGTACCCGAGGTGATCTCAAGGGCCACCCCGACGTGTCCGAGATGCGTGAGCGCTTCGCTCGCATGATGGACGCGCGGGATGTTGTCTTCCTCGACGGACCGGTGCTGCTGGCCGGTCTGTACTTCGCCATCTCCCCCTGGGTGGTGCACTTCTCGAGCACCAGCCCCGACCTCATGGTCAACAACCTCGTCCTCGGCCTGGCCATCGCCCTGCTGGGCATCGGCCTCACGTCGGCGCCGAGGAGGATGTACAGCCTGTGCTGGGCCATGTCCGCGATCGGTGTATGGATGATCATTTCTCCCTGGGTCGTTGCCAGGGGAGCAGATGCCGGAATGATCTGGAACAACGTGCTCATCGGCGCCCTCACCTGCCTGTTCGGCCTGATCGCCGCCGGCGTGGTGATGCGGAAGGGACGGGAAGCGACCTGACCGAGAGCTGAAGGACACGTCACCACACGCTACGAGCGACAACGGACCGGGCCGACGGCCTGGTCCGTTGTCGCGCGTAGCGTGTGCGTTCAGCCGATCGGCTCCGGCATCGGGACCACGTCGTAGGAGCACTCGATGACGTCGCCGGTGGCCGGATCGCCCAGCTCCACCCGCCAGCGGTCGGCGAACTGGTCGACACCCTCCGTCATCGGGATCGTGCCGGAGATCAGCACCGTGCCCGGCACCAGGTCGCCGCGCTCGCGCAGCACCTCGACCCAGTACGCGGGCGGCAGCAGCTCGGCCAGGGTGCCGCTCTGCACCTCGGTCTCCGTGCCGTCATGGCTGACCCAGGCCCGCAGGGTCAGATCGTCCAGCCGCGCGTCCACATCCGCCAGGCGCCAGGCGCGGGCGGCGAGCACATCGGGGCCTGCGTTCTTGCTCCAGGCCACGCCGTGCACCTCCAGCTCCCGGTCGGTGTGGTCGCAGGCGGCGGTGAGCAGCAGCTCGCCGCCCTCGGCCACGACCAGCGCCCATTCCGCCTCGCCCGAGGTGCGGCCGTGCTGGACGCTGACCCGGCCGGTCTGCTGGGCGAGGTAGGGGGAGATGGGGTAGAGGGCGGGCGTCACGCTGGGCGCGGGGACGCCCAGCTCGGCCAGTTCGGCGACATGGGCGGCCACGTCCTCCTGGCTGCGTCCGGCGTAGCCCGCGTTGAGCACCTGGACGACCTCCACCCGCCGGGTGGAGCCGTCGGGGAGTTCGAAGGACAGGGCGGGCCGGGGGGACTGCGTCGGCTGCGTCGTCATGGGGGTGTGCACTCCATATCGCGAGGAACTTCCCTCTAGGGGGTTGCGCATACGCTCGGTATACAACAAGTATGCCGGAAGCCGTGCATCACGCAAGACCCCTCCAGCACGTGCACCCTCTGAATACGCACCCACCCCCGCACCACCCCGAGGACGGACCATGCAGCGCACCTCCAAGGCCCCACCAGAGCCCCGGGCCGACGGACCCGCGGTCCGCCGCGCCTTCATCGCCAGCCTGACCGGAACCGCCCTGGAGTGGTACGACTTCGCCGTTTACTCCGCCGCCGCGGCGCTGGTCTTCGGCGACCTCTTCTTCCCCTCCAAGGACCCGTTCACCGGCACCCTCCTGGCGTTCTCCACCTACGCCGTCGGCTATGTCTCCCGCCCGCTGGGCGGCTTCGTCTTCGGGCGGCTCGGAGACGTCATCGGCCGGAAGAAGGTGCTGATCGCGACCCTGGTGCTCATCGGCGCCGCGACCCTGCTGATCGGGCTGCTGCCCACGTACGCCACCGTCGGCGTCGCGGCCCCCGCCGCCCTGGTGCTGCTGCGCTTCGCGCAGGGCGTCGGCGTCGGCGGCGAATGGGGCGGCGCGGTGCTGCTGTCCAGCGAGTACGGCGATCCCCAGCGGCGCGGCTTCTTCGCCTCGGCCGCCCAGGTCGGCCCCCCGGCGGGCAATCTCCTCGCCAACGGCGTGCTCGCCGGGCTGGGCGCCGCGCTGACGGAGGACCAGTTCCTGTCCTGGGGCTGGCGAGTGGCGTTCCTGCTCTCCGGTGTGCTGGTGGTCTTCGGGCTGTGGGTCCGCGCCAAGCTGGAGGAGACCCCGGTCTTCAAGGCGATGGAGGCCGCGCAGGACCGCCCCGAGGCGCCGGTGCGCGAGGTGTTCACCTCCCAGCCACGGGCGCTGACCGCGGCCATTCTCTGCCGCATCGCACCCGATGTGCTGTACGCGATGTTCACGGTCTTCGTGCTCACCTACGCCACCGGGGAACTGGGCATGTCGCGCGGCTCCGCGCTGACCGCCGTCCTCATCGGCTCCTCCCTCCAGATCTTCCTGATCCCGCTGGCCGGAGCGCTCTCCGACCGGGTCAACCGGCGGTGGCTGTACGGGGCCTCCGCCGTCGCCGCGGGCGTCTGGCCCTTCCTCTTCTTCCCGCTGGTCGCGGGCGGCAGCTGGGCGCTGCTCACCCTCGGTGTGGTCGGCGCGCTGGTGATCCACTCGCTGATGTACGGGCCGCAGGCGGCCTTCATCGCCGAGCAGTTCTCCCCGCGGCTGCGCTACACGGGCTCCTCCCTCGCGTACACCCTGGCCGGAGTCGTCGGCGGCGCGATCGCACCGCTGCTGTTCACGACGCTGCTCGGGACCTATCACGCCTGGCAGCCGCTGGCGCTCTACATCGCGCTCACGGCGGTGGTCACGGTCACCGGGCTGTGGCTGGGCCGGGACGCGGCACCCGCCCAGGACGAGGAGCCGGACACGGTGGCCGCACCGCACCATTCGTCGGTCACGACCGGCTGACGAACCACCCCCGGGACGGGCAGCCGTGCCCCGCGCGGGGCATCATCGCCACGTCACCCACCGCGCCGATCAGGGAAGGCAACACACCCCATGCGCATCGCACTGAGCCAGATCACCACCGGCCCTGACCCGAAGGAGAACCTCGCCACCCTGCGCGAGCAGGCCCTGCGCGCGGCGGCGGACGGCGCCCGGATCGTCGTCTTCCCGGAGGCCGCCATGGCGTGCTTCGGGACCAAGCTGGGCCCGCTCGCCGAACCGCTGGACGGTCCGTGGGCCACCGAGGTCCGGCGGATCGCGCGGGACGCCGGGCTCGTCGTCGTGGCGGGCATGTTCACCCCGGCCCCCGACGGGCGGGTCACCAACACCCTGCTGGCCACCGGCGACGGTGTCGAGGCCGCGTACGACAAGATCCACCTGTACGACGCCTTCGGCTTCGCCGAGTCCAAGACCGTGGCCCCCGGCTCGGAGGTGGTGACCTTCGAGCTGGACGGCGTCCGGATCGGCCTCGCCACCTGCTACGACGTACGGTTCCCGGAGCTGTTCCGGGCGCACGCCGACGCGGGCGCGGTGCTGTCGCTGCTGCCCGCTTCCTGGGGCGCGGGCCCCGGCAAGCGCGAGCAGTGGGAGCTGCTGACCCGGGCGCGGGCGCTGGACGCCACCGTATGGCTGGCCGCCGTGGGCCAGGCCGACCCGGCGGCGAGCGGTGCCGAGGTTCCGTCGACGAGCGCCCCCACCGGCATCGGGTACAGCGCCCTCGTCGGCCCCGACGGGACCGTACGCGAGCGGCTGGAGGCGGCGCCCGGACTGCTGGTGGCGGACGTCGCCACCGAGGAGGTCGCCGCGGTGCGCCGCACGGTGTCCGTCCTGGCCAACCGTAAGCTGGGCACCCGCGCATGAGCGGGCGGGACAAGCCCGAGCTGGAATTCCACCGTCCCTCGGGCGCCTGGCAGGCGCCCGAGGGGGCGGCCCCGGGCGTCCGGGAGCAGACCCTCGCCGCGGACGGGAGCGGTGCGCATCGCACGGCGCTCGTCCGGTGGGAGCCGGGCACGGACACCTCGGGGTCCGGAGTCGTCCGCCATGACTTCTGGGAGGAGGTCTACCTGATCGAGGGCGATATGCGTGACCTGACGCTGGGGCGGACCTTCTCGCAGGGCGAGTACGCGTGCCGCCCGCCGGGCATGCCCCATGGTCCGTGGATCTCCGACCACGGGGTGACGATGCTGGTGATCACCTACCCGGCGGCCGACGGGGGCTGAGCCGGCCTGGCGCGCTCAGCCCGCCAGGAGCACCTTGAGCGTCGACTCCAGATGGCCGCTGATCGCGGTGCGCGCCGCCTCCGGGTCGCCGGAGGCGACCGCGTCCAGGATCGCCCGGTGCTCGGCGAGCACCGCCTCCTGGCGGCCGGTCCGGTTGTACAGCGCGACCACCCCGGCGCGGATCTGGCGGCTGCGCAGCCCGTCGTAGTGCCGGTTGAGGAGTTCATTGCCCACCGACGCGACCATGGTCGCGTGGAAGAGGTGGTCCACGGCGATGAACTCCTTGGCATGCTCGGGCCCGCTGAGCCCGCGCTGCCGCTCCAGCAGCTCCGTCAGCTCATCGACCGGCACCTTCCGCTGCTCGATGGCCTGTTCGGCGGCGTAGCGCTCGACGATCCCGCGCAGCTCCATCAGTTCGGTGATCTCCCGGCCGGACAGCGGCGCGATGTGCGCACCCCGCTTGGGCACCAACTGCACCAGGTCCTCGGCCGCGAGCAGCAGCAGCGCCTCGCGGATGGGCGTCCGGGAGATGCCGATCCGGTCGGCGATCTCCTGCTCGGTGAGGAACCGGCCCTGCATGTCGGGATCGGTCAGCACGGTCTCCTTGAGGAACGCGTACGCCTTTTCTCGTCCGGACTGCACTGGGCCCTTGCCTCCTCGCATACCACTCGTATACGAAAATTATCACGGCAGAAGGGTGCGGGGTCCGCGGTTCAGCAGCCGTTCCCGCGGTTCAGGGGCCGTTACCGCGTGCTCAGGAGCCGCTCACGAGGACGACCTTGCCGGTGACCGTGCCGGACTCCGCCAGCCGCATCGCCCGCGCGGCCTCCGAGAGCGGGATCCGGGCGGCCACCTGGGCGGTGAACTCACCGCTCGCGAGCAGTGCGAGGACCTGGCCCAGATCCTCGCGCAGCCTCGCCTGGTAGGCGGCGCGGCGCCGGCTGCCCGCCCACAGGTTGTAGAAGTGCGCCTTCCGGCCGTTGGGCAGCAGATTCCACAGCAGGAGCCGGGCGAACAGCTTGAGCACCGGCGCCCGGGACGAGCCGGGTACGTCCCGGGTGGCCGCCGTGCCGTACGAGACGAGCGTGCCCCCGCGGGCCAGCAACCGGAACGAGTCCACGATGCCCTCGCCGCCGACGTGGTCGAACACCGCGTCCACCCCGCCGGGCGCCAGCTCGCGCACCCGCGCGGCCAGATCCGGGTCGCGGTAGTCGACGGGGGTGGCGCCCAGCGCCCGTACCGCGTCGTGGTGGCGGGGTGACGCGGTGCCGATGACCGTGATTCCGGCGCGGCGGGCGAGCTGGACCAGGGTGGAGCCCACCCCGCCGTTGGCCCCGTGGACCAGCACGGTCGTCCCGGCGCGGGCCCCGGCCACCCGGTGCAGCATCTGCCAGGCCGTGATCCCGTTGACCACCACCGTCTCGGCCTCGGCGGCGCCCACTCCGTCCGGCACGGCGACCAGGTCGCCCGCGTCGGCCAGTACGTGACTGGCCCATCCGCCGACCTTGGTCAGCACGGCGAACCGGCGGCCGCGCAGCCCCGGATCCACCCCCGCGCCCGTCTCGGCGACCGTGCCCACCAGGTCGTACCCGGGCACGAAGGGGAACGGCGGCTGGTCGTAGTACTTGCCGCGGCGCATCTGCTGCTCGGCGAACGAGACCCCGGACGCCTCGACGGCCACCAGGACCTGTCCGGGCCCGGGCTCGGGCACCGGGCGGGTGCGGAGCTGGAGCCCCTCCGGGTCCACCCGGCCGGGCAGGACGACTTCGGTGAGCGAGGCGGGCGAGGCGGGCGACATGGCGGGCTCCGTTTTCTCGTGACTCGTGAGGTCTTCTAGTGACCGTGAGAGCTTCTAACAGAACAATGAGGCTGTTAGTCTCGATGTGTCAAGCCCGGGGCGCGCGCCCATCGCCACAGCAGGGCGTGAGCGGCTCGCACGGCGCACACTGGAAGCACGCCCACCGGTGACCGGAGGTCGCGATGGAGTCCGCCGCCGAATTCGACGTCGTCGTGGAGATCCCCGAAGGGTCCCGCAACAAGTACGAGATGGACCACGAGGCCGGGCGCATCCGGCTGGACCGGATGCTGTTCACCGCCACCAAATACCCGGCCGAATACGGGCTATATCGACCCACACCCTCGGCCGCGACGGCGATCCGCTCGACGCCCTGGTCACCGTCGGCGAGCCCACCTTCCCGGGCTGCGTGATCCTGTGCCGGGCCATCGGGATGTACTGCATGCGCGACGAGAAGGGCCCGGACGAGAAGATCCTCTGCGTGCCCGCCCACGATCCGCGCTACGTGGACGTCCAGGACATCGACGACGTCCCGGAGTTCGACCGCATGGAGATCACCCACTTCTTCGACGTCTACAAGGACCTCGAACCCGGCAAGTCCGTCGAGGGATCCCACTGGGAGGGCCGCGACCAGGCGTACGCCGAGATCGCCGCCTCCCGCGCCCGCGCGCGCTGAGGCCCGCCAGGCCCTGTCCGGCGGATCTTCGCGGGGTCGCGACGCCGCTGTGACATCAGCCGCTGCCGCGGCGGGCCGCACCTCGCTGCGTTGTCGGAATCATCCGAGTACGCCCAGTACGAGGACGATCCTCCGCCTTGCGATGCTCCCCCGGCTACCGCCGGGAGGTGCCCCCTGCACCAGACGCCGCGGCCTGATCCACGAAGATCCGCCGGACAGGACCTACGCGGTCCCGCCGCGGCGCGGAGCCGGCACCCCGCGGTCGTTCTGGAGCTCCCACAACTCCCGGAACAGGCCCGGCGATCGGGTCAGCTCCTCGAACGTGCCCTGCTGGATCACCCGGCCGCGGTCCAGCACCACGATGCGGTCGGCCACCGCGACGTTCGCCAGCCGGTGCGTCACCAGGACGACCGCGCGGTCCCGCGCCATCCGCCGCAGCCCGGCGAAGATCCGGTGCTCGGCGCGCGCGTCGAGGGCGCTGGTCGGCTCGTCCATCACCAGCAGCCCGGCGGGCCGGTGGAACGCGCGGGCCAGCGCGATCCGTTGCCACTGCCCGCCGGACAGCTCCACCCCGCCCCACCACTGACGGGCCAGCAGCGTGTCGAGACCGCTGCGCAGCCCGTCGACCACCTCGTGCGCCCCGGAGCGGACCGCCGCCGTCCGCACCGTCTCGTCCCCGCCGTGCGGCTGCCCGAGGGTGATGTTGTCGCGCGCGGACAGCGGCCAGTGGGCGTAGTCCTGCGGCACGACGGCGGTGTGCTGCCACATCGCCTGCGGGTCCAGCTCGTCGGTGCTCGTACCGTCCCAGGTCACCGCGCCCCCGGTGGGCAGGTACAGCCCCGTCAGCAGCTTGCTCAGGGTGGTCTTGCCGGAGCCGTTCTCCCCGACCAGCGCCAGCACTTCGCCGCGCCGCACCTCCAGGCTCACCCCGGCGAGCGCCGGAGCCTCCGACTCCGGGTAGGCGTACGTCAGCCCCTCGGCCCGGATCACCCGCGGTACGTCCGGCACTCGGCTGCCGCGCCGCATCCGGTGCCCGCCCGCCTCCTCGATGAACTCCGCCCAGTCGTCCAGGTACAGCCCCGTACGGAACAGCCGCGTCCCGTACCCGACCATCCCCTGGAGCGACGAGCCCACCGTCCGCAGCGCGAACACCGCGGTCCCCGCCGAGGCCACCGACATCTGCCCGGACCCCAGCAGCAGCGCCAGCGACGCCCACACAAGACCCGACGCGAAACCCCCGGCCAGCGCCCCCGCCACCGCGTACCGCGCGCCCCGGTGCACGGCCTTGTCCGTCGCGGCGTCCACCCGCGCGCCGATCGACCGGTACCGCTCCAGGAGGAACGACGCCATGGTGCCCGAACGCAGCTGGTCGGCGATGTCCTTGTCCACCATGTACCAGCGCAGCAGCCCGAGCGTGCGCCGGTCCGCGCTCATCGCCCGGCTCGTCTCGTACTGCACCCGCGCGCCCTTCATCCCCGCGATCCCCTGCGGCAGCGCGGCCAGCAGCAACAGCGGCAGCAGCGCCGGATGCAGCACGGTCACCACCCCGGCCGCCGCGATCAGCGAGGCCAGACACGCCATCAGCTGCTGCGACTCGACGATCAGATCCTGCGCGACCTCGGCGCCCCGGTCCGCCGCGTCCCACTTGTCGTTGAACCCGGGGTTGTCGTACGCCGCCAGCTCAGCGTTGATCGCCGCGTCCAGCATCTGGGTCTCGGCCTCCCGCGAGATCCGCGGCGACAGCCTGCTGGAGATGTTCGACACCGCGATCCCCAGCAGCGCCCGCAGCCCCGCCGCCCCGGCCAGCACCGCGATCGACGGCAGCGCCTCGCGCAGCCGCTCGCCGATGTGCCCGGACGAGATGAGCGCCGTGATGGTGCCGGTGGTCGCCAGCAGCCCGAACGCCTCGAAGAACCCCGCGAGCGCCTGGCACAGCAACAGCGTCACGACCGCCCTGCGGTCCACCCGCCACGCCAACCCCAGGGATCGGCGCACCAGTTGTGGGAGACGGCGGGCCATGGCCTGGGTGGTGATCGTCTCCAGGGCCTCCGGCGTGGGCGGCCGGAACCGCAACTCCTCACCGGCCCCGTCCGGTTGTCCTGCCGGTTGCCCGGCGGCCTGCGACGCTGCCACGGATCCCCCTGACGATGCGGTCCAGCACGGCGGTGCCGGCCACCTTGCCGCAAAGCGGGCGGGGCCGCAGGCGTACGGCGGAGGTCCACACGATCGTGGAACGGCCGTGTCCTGTCCGCCTCTTCGTCAACCCTGACCATCGTCAAGGTCCCGCCCTGCCGTTCGGCCCGGGTCCCCGGCGTCGGCCGCTCCTACGTTCGGGGCCATGCCAACGCACTCTCACCACACCGTCCGGCTCCTGGGGGCCGCGGCGCTGCTCGCCGCGGGCGCCGCGGCGGTCGTCCTGCTCTCCCCGGGCGGGCTGGGGGACCCCGGCCCCGTCGAGGTCGGACATGGAGCCTCGGCGTCCGCGTACCGCGCGCTCACCGGAGCGGTGGCCGACGCCCCCGTGGCGCTGCTGGAAGCGGCGAGCGA
>NZ_GG657754.1:7705286-7712076 GCF_000158915.1 Streptomyces himastatinicus ATCC 53653
CCAGGGCACCGGCGCCGCCCGCCGCGAGATGCGCGACCACCCGGGCGGCGACCTTCGGTGACAGATACGCGGCGCCGTCGGCCACCGCGCGGACCCCCGCGATCAGTTCCTCGGGCTCACCCGACTTGATCAGGAAACCGGCGGCGCCACCGCCGAGCGCCCGCAGGATGTAGTCGTCCTCCCCGAACGTCGTCAGCATGATCACCCCGGTCTCCGGCACCGTCCTGCGGATCTCCTCCGCCGCCTCGATACCGCCCATCACCGGCATCCGGATGTCGAGCACGGCGACCTGCGGACGGTGCCGCCGCACCAGCTCCACGGCGCCCCGGCCGTCGGCAGCCTCCGCCACGACGTCGATGACCGGATCGGTGGTCAGGACGGCGCGTACGCCCGCGCGGATCATCGCCTCGTCGTCGGCGACCAGCACCCGGATCATCGGCAGCCCGGCAGGTTCACGGCGTGAGGGCATCGCGCGCCACCAGCACGTCCCCGCGGAAGCACAGCCGGTACGCGTCCCCGGAACGGTCGTCGAAACGATCCGCCGTCATCGCGTAGTACTCGCATCTGATGCCCCGTCCCTCCGGTTCGGCGGCCGAGGGGTGATGGGCCGCCTGACGGTCCGGCAGCACCCGCTCCACCTCCGAGCGATCCTGCCCCACCCGCAGCCGGGCGAAGTCACCCGGGTCCAGCACCGCGCGCGACGCCGCCACCCGGTCCCACGCCATCAGCGCGGCGCTCAGGCCCGCCCCGGTGACCAGCGGCACCATGACCGCCGCGACCACCACCCGCCGCATCCGGTGCCGCGCCCGCCGGTGCTCCTGGCGGACCGGGGGAGCGGTCGGCTCCGGAGGGGTGTGCGGAAGCCGGGCCTCGACGGCGAAGCCGCCGCGCTGGGAGCACGGGGAGCCCTGGGAGTTCTGGGGTTCCTGGGGTTCCTGGGGGCCGTACGCGAACGAGCCCCCGGCCCGCCGTACGCGCTCCTCGAGCCCCCTGAGCCCCCGCCCACCGCTCCGCGCACGCGGCCCCGTCGCACCGGCTGCCGTGTTCTCCCCGTTCTCCACCCGGACGACCGTCTCCTCCTCCCCGTAGGCCACCCGCACGGTCACCGCCGCGCCGGGCGCATGCTTGGCGGCGTTGGTCAGCGCCTCCTGGACGACGCGGTACGCGACCCGCTCCACCAGCGGCGGCAGCCCCGTATCCGCCCCCTCGGCGCGGAGTTCGACGGCGAGCCCGGCGGCGGCCGCCTCGTCCACGAGCCGCGCGATGCCACCAGGGGATTCCTCCTCGCGCAGCACCCCGATCACCTCGCCGAGCCGGTCCACCGCGACCGCCGCCCGCGCCCTGATCTCCTGCGCGGTCCGCCGATGGCGGTCCTCCAGCCCGGGCGCCAGCTTCAGCGCCCCCGCCGACAGCGCGATCAGGCTGAGGTCGTGCCCGAGGACGTCATGCATGTCCTGCGCGATCCGGGCCCGCTCCCGCAGCCTGGCCCGCTCGGCGATCAACCACCGCTCGCGCTCCGCCTGTTCGGCCCGCTCCCAGCCGACCCGTACCAGCTCCGCGTACTGCCGCCGGAAACGTCCCGCGAACCACGGCACCATCACGCCGCACACCACCACCCCCACGAACCGGCTCCCCAGCCCGAGCAGGGACGGCACCACCGCCGCCGACACGACCCCCGCCGAGACCACCCCCACGAACACCACGACCGCGGCCCCCGTCCGCCCGCGCCCCCGGCCCACCCCGTACGCGGCCACCGCGGTCGGCACCACCCACCACAGGCTCACCACGCTCAACCCGGCCCCCACGGCCGCCCCCGCCACCGCCGACCGGCCCTGCGTAATCGTCTTCACCGGCCAGACGCTACGGAACCCTGGGCCCGCCGGACACTGCCGAAAGTCCACCTTCGGGCCGGGTGAACAGCGCCCGCGCGGTGCGCACCGGTCAGAAAACCCGCGCTCGACGGTACGCGCGGCGCACACGGCGCGAGCCGCTGAGCGCTGCGCCATTCAGGGCAATTCACCCCCACGTACCTGGCGTTGTGCCACCACTCGCGCGCCTACTGGTGCTACAGACCGGTGGGTTTCACATCTGCCGGGGGACGGTGACGCGGGCAGGGCCCGGCGTCGATCGCCGTAAGTGTGCACCCCCTGGCCTCCGATGCGCCGCCGCGCCCCGATCAGGCGCCGACCTGGCGACCAACGGCCCACCACCTCACCTCACTTGGAGGGCCATCATGGCTACCCCCACCCTCACCGTGGTGACGGTATCGCCGAACCCGTCGACGTTCGGGCAGGCAGTCACGCTCACCGCCACCGTGATCCCGCTCGGCGCCGGAACCCCCACCGGCACCGTCACCTTCGCCATCAGCGCCGACGGCCCTCCCCTGACGGGGACGCTGTCGGGCGGCACGACCTCGGTCACCGCCAGCGGGCTGAGTGTCGGCATCCACACCGTCGTCGCCACCTACAGCGGCGACGCCAACTTCCTCCCCTCCACCGGTACCAACGTCATCGCCGTCAACCGGTCCACGACGACGACAACGGTGGTGTCGGCGCCGGATCCATCCGGGCTCGGACAGGCGGTGACGTTCACGGCGACCGTCACCCCGGTGCCGCCCGGTGCGGGCGTCCCGGGCGGCACCGTCACCTTCTTCATCGGCGGTTCGGGCGGCGGTTCGTTCACCCAGCCGGTGGTGGGCGGCGTGGCGACGCTGTCCCTCAGCAACCTGGGCGTCGGCACCCACCCTGTGGTCGCCCTCTACAGCGGCGACGTCAACTTCCTGCCGTCCTCCGGCAGTGACACCCACACCGTGAATCCCGCCCCGGCCGCGACGACGACCACGGTGACGTCCTCGGCGAATCCGTCCGTGTTCGGGCAGCCCGTCACGTTCACCGCGACGGTGACGCCGAACCCGCCCGCATCCGGAACCCCGACCGGGACGGTCACCTTCGTCGTCACCGGTACCGGCGGCGGTACGGTCGTCAAGGCGTTGACGGGCGGCACGGCATCCCATACCTTCACCAGCCTGGGTGTGGGTCCGCACACCGTGACCGCCACCTACAGCGGTGACGCCAACTTCGCCACGTCGACCGGGACGCTCCCGACGCAGACGGTGAACCAGTCGACGACGACCACCATCGTCAGCTCCAGCCCCAACCCCGCGGCGGCGGGCACGCCGGTCACCTACGTCGCCTTCGTGCAGCCGGTGGCCCCTGGGGCCGGAACCCCGACGGGAACGGTCACCTTCACCGTCAGCAACATGACGAACAGCGTCACCGGTACCGGCACCGTGAACGGCTCCGGGTTCGCCTTCTTCACCGACGCCACCCTGCCGGCAGGCAGCTACGCCGTCACCGGGGTCTACTCCGGGGACGCCAACTTCACCGGTTCGACCGGCACCAACACCCAGGTCATCACCTGACCGACCGACCAGCACTGAGCCCCGCCACCGCCCGAGGGGCGGTGGCGGGGCTCAGTCACGTCCAGGCGTCGACTTACACGTCGAAGTACAGCTCGAACTCGTGCGGGTGCGGCCGCAGCTGGAGCGGAGCGATCTCGTTGGTGCGCTTGTAGTCGATCCACGTCTCGATCAGGTCGGAGGTGAAGACACCGCCCTGGAGGAGGAACTCGTGGTCGGCCTCGAGCGCGTCGAGGACGGCCGGGAGGGAGGTCGGGACCTGGGGGACGCCCGCGTGCTCCTCGGGGGCCAGCTCGTAGAGGTCCTTGTCGATCGGCTCCGGCGGCTCGATCTTGTTCTTGATGCCGTCCAGGCCCGCGAGCAGGAGTGCGGCGAAGGCCAGGTACGGGTTGCCGGAGGAGTCCGGGGCGCGGAACTCGACGCGCTTGGCCTTCGGGTTGGAGCCCGTGATCGGGATACGCATCGCGGCCGAGCGGTTACGCTGCGAGTACACCATGTTGACCGGCGCCTCGAAGCCCGGGACCAGGCGGTGGTAGGAGTTCACCGTCGGGTTGGTGAAGGCCAGCAGCGACGGGGCGTGCTTGAGGATGCCGCCGATGTAGTAGCGGGCGGTGTCCGAGAGGCCCGCGTAGCCCTGCTCGTCGTAGAAGAGCGGGACGCCGCCCTGCCACAGCGACGAGTGGACGTGCATGCCCGAGCCGTTGTCGCCGAAGATCGGCTTCGGCATGAAGGTCGCGGTCTTGCCGTTCTTCCACGCCACGTTCTTGACGATGTACTTGAACAGCATCAGGTCGTCGGCCGCGGCCAGCAGCGTGTTGAACTTGTAGTTGATCTCGGCCTGACCGGCGGTGCCCACCTCGTGGTGCTGGCGCTCGACCTGGAGGCCGGCCTTGTCCAGCTCGAGGCTGATCTCGGCGCGCAGGTCGGCGAAGTGGTCGACCGGCGGGGTCGGGAAGTAGCCGCCCTTGTACCGGACCTTGTAGCCGCGGTTGTCCTCCAGCGCACCGGTGTTCCAGGCGCCCGCCTCGGAGTCGATGTGGTAGAAGGCCTCGTTCGCCTTGGTCTCGAAGCGCACGCTGTCGAAGACGTAGAACTCGGCCTCGGGGCCGAAGTAGGCGATGTCCGCGATGCCGGTGGAGGCGAGGTAGGCCTCGGCCTTCTTGGCGATGTTGCGCGGGTCGCGGCTGTACTGCTCGCCCGTGATCGGGTCGTGGATAAAGAAGTTGATGTTGAGCGTCTTGTCGCGGCGGAACGGGTCGATACGCGCCGTCGACAGGTCCGCACGCAGCGCCATGTCCGACTCGTGGATCGCCTGGAAGCCGCGGATCGACGAACCGTCGAACGCCAGTTCCTCGTCCGGGTCGAACGCCGCTGCCGGTACGGTGAAGTGCTGCATCACGCCGGGAAGGTCACAGAACCGGACGTCGACGAACTTGACGTCCTCGTCCGAGATGAACTTCCGAGCGTCGTCGGCGTTCTGGAACATCCAACTCCTCCTAGCCCGGCCGCGGGGGGACGGGGATTTGTTCGGTCGCGCGGTCCGTGTGCGTGGCGCGCTGCCGCCGACGATAAGCAGACGGGATTTCCCGGGCATGACCCGTTTGTTTCACCCAGGTTAACCGGGTCAGGGGCCGTTACGGGCGTATGCGGGCCGTCGCAGTACCGTATGGGGCGTGGACAAGAGGCAAGCAATCGGATCCTGGCTTTCCGGCCCCCGCGCGGCCGCCGAGGAGATGGGCGTCGACCTGGGCTACCGCGGCCAGGGGCTGGGGCTGCCCGAGAGCGGACCGGGCGCGATCGCACCGCTCGGGCGCCGTCTCGGGGCGCTCTTCATCGACTGGGGCCTGTGCGTTCTCATCTCGTACGCGCTGCTGGCGGGCCGCAATCCGCAGGCCGCCGGGAACTGGGCGCTGCTCGTCTTCCTCGTACTCAGCCTGCTGACCGTGGGCACCGTCGGCGCGACCCCCGGCAAGCTGCTGCTCAGGCTGCGGGTGGTCGGCGAGGGCGGGGACCGGCTCAGCCTGCCGCGGGCCGTGCTGCGCAGCGTGCTGCTGGTGCTCGTCATCCCCGCCGTCGTCTTCGACCGCGACACCCGCGGGCTGCACGACCGGCTCTCCCGGGCCGTGCAGATCCGCCTCTAGAGCACGGAACGCACGCGGATTGCATACGAAAGGCGGCCCGGAACTCCTGTCCCGGGCCGCCTTCGTCACGTGGAGTCTCGTCGTACGGCCGCTCAGCGGCCCTTCGGCATGCGCATGCCCTTGGGCATCGGGCCCTTCGGGATCGGCATGTTGCTCATGAGGTCGCCCAGCGCCCGCAGCCGCTCGTTCACGACCGTCACCTGGGCGCCCGGCAGCACCCGCGGCAGCTTCAGCAGCGTGGTGCGGAGCTTCTTGATCTGCACCTGGCCCTCGTCGGTGCCGACGATCACATCGTGCACCGGGACGTCCGACACGATGCGAGCCATGCGCTTCTTCTCGGCGGCCAGCATGCCCTTGAGCCGGTTCGGGTTGCCCTCGCCGACGAGCACGATGCCCGCCCTGCCGACGGCCCGGTGGATGACGTCCTGGTTGCGGTTCATCGCCACTGCCGGGGTCACCGACCAGCCCTTGCCCACGTTCTCCAGAACGGCGGCGGCCGCGCCCGGCTGGCCCTCCATCTGTCCGAAGGCCGCCCGCTCGGCGCGGCGGCCGAAAATGATCGCCATCGCGAGGAAGGCCAGGACGAAGCCCAGGATGCCCAGGAAGACGGGGTGACCGATCAGGAAGCCGATGCCGAGGAGGACACCGAAGGTGATGATCCCCACGCCGGCGACGACAAGGCCGACCTTGGAGTCGACCCGTTTGGTCATCTTGTAGGTCAGGGCGATCTGCTTCAGTCGCCCGGGGTTCTCGGATGTTTCCTTCCTCGCCATAAGGCGAAGTTTACGTGGCCTGGGAAGCCTCGGTGGACACGGCCTCCAGTACGTGCTGGGCCTCGGTCCGGTCCTTGGCGCGGCGGCGGTCCTCCAGGACCGCGGTCCAGGCGTTGCGCCGGGCTGTGCGCTGGCCGCCGCGCAGCAGCAGTCCCTCCAGGGCGAGCAGCGCGTCGGTCACGGACGGGCGTACGGGCGCAGCCGGCATGGGTACCCCTCGGGAGCGGCGGATTATCACGAACGCACGCGGCTATGAGCGGTGCGTGGTTTTATCGTTACCCAACGGTGTTACCAGTGTGTGACCGGTCGGTCAAACACCGGTGAAGCCTTGGATCGGGCTGCTATGAGGGCTGTGACCTGCGGTTTTGTAATGCGCATGGAGCGGCCGGTGTGCCCGTCCTCACACAGCGTGTTGCTCACACCGACGCTTGTCGCGACCGGTGCGGACAGAGGGCGAA
>NZ_GG657754.1:7712176-7715920 GCF_000158915.1 Streptomyces himastatinicus ATCC 53653
GCCGTATCGCCGTATCGGTGTCACACCGCCTGGGCCGTGTTCGCCCGCTGGTCGATGGCCTGCTGGTACAGGCGCCCCGCGCGGTACGAGGAGCGGACGAGGGGGCCGGACATGACACCGGCGTAGCCGATCTCGTCCGCCTCTTCCTTCAGCTCCACGAACTCCTGCGGCTTGACCCAGCGCTCCACCGGGTGGTGCCGCGCGGAGGGGCGCAGGTACTGGGTGATGGTGATCAGCTCGCAGCCCGCGTCGTACAGGTCCTGGAGCGCCTGGCTGATCTCCTCGCGCTCCTCGCCCATGCCCAGGATCAGGTTGGACTTGGTGACGAGCCCCGCCTCGCGGGCCTTGGTGATGACCTCCAGCGACCGCTCGTAGCGGAAGCCGGGGCGGATGCGCTTGAAGATCCGCGGGACGGTCTCGACGTTGTGCGCGAGCACCTCGGGGCGGGACGAGAAGACCTCGGCGAGCTGGTCGGGGTCCGCGTTGAAGTCCGGGATCAGCAGCTCGACGCCGGTGTCCGGCATCAGGGAGTGGATCTGCCGCACGGTCTCCGCGTACAGCCAGGCGCCGCCGTCCTCCAGGTCGTCGCGGGCGACGCCGGTGATCGTCGCGTACCGCAGCTCCATCGTCTGTACGGATTCGGCCACCCGGCGCGGCTCGTCGCGGTCCAGCGGCTGCGGCTTGCCGGTGTCGATCTGGCAGAAGTCACAGCGCCGGGTGCACTGGTCGCCGCCGATGAGGAACGTGGCCTCGCGGTCCTCCCAGCATTCGAAGATGTTGGGACAGCCCGCCTCCTGGCACACCGTGTGCAGGCCCTCCCGCTTCACCAGGCCGTGCAGCTCGGTGTACTCGGGGCCCATCTTCGCCCGCGTTTTGATCCACTCGGGCTTGCGCTCGATGGGGGTCTGGCTGTTCCGGACCTCCAGACGCAGCATCTTGCGTCCGTCGGGTGCGACTGCGGACACGTCCGGCACTCCTCTTTGCTTGGCGAGTCTGGGTGGCGCGGCTTTCGATTCGTCGGCGGTCACCAGGGTACGCCCGTCATTCGTACGGATTTACGTCCAGGGCAACCGGTGAGGTCGGGGGCCGCATTCCCCTGGGCCCTGTGCGGTAGGGCCCCCTGCGCGGGCCCTACACGGCGCGGGGCAGCGGGACGGAGGACTCCACGACCGCCCGCAGATGCTTCTCGACCACCGGGATCACCTCGGCGACCGTCACCTCCCGGCCCAGCTCCGCCGAGAGCGACGTCACGCCCGCGTCCCGGATGCCGCACGGCACGATCCGGTCGTACGAGGTGTTGTCCGGGTTGCAGTTGAACGAGAAGCCGTGCATGGTCACGCCCTTGGCGACCCGCACCCCGATCGCGCCGAGCTTGCGGTCCTCGCGGCGCTGTCCGGCGTTGGACGGGGCGTACTCCGGGCCGTTCAGCCGCGGATCGAACTCCTCGTCCTCCACCCGCGGGTCGAAGTCCAGCGTCAGCCCGCCGAGCGCCTGGCGCTGCTCCACCGGGTCGCCCAGCACCCACACCCCGCTGCGGCCCTCCACGCGGGTGGCCTCCACGCCGAAGTCGGCGCAGGTCAGCAGCATGGCGTCCTCCAGCCGCCGGACATGCGCGACGACGTCCACCGGGCGCGGCAGCTTGAGGATCGGATAGCCCACCAGCTGGCCGGGGCCATGCCAGGTGATCTTGCCGCCGCGGTCCACGTCCACCACCGGGGTGCCGTCGAGGGGGCGCTCGTTGTCGGCCGTGCGCCGCCCCGCCGTGTAGACGGCCTGGTGCTCGAGCAGCAGACAGGTGTCCGGGACCTCGTCCGCGAAACGGGCCGCGTGCACCCGGCGCTGCTCCTGCCACGCCTCCTGGTAGTCGACGGCGTCCGCCCCGAACCCCAGATGGACGTAGCGCAGTCGCGTCTGCGAAGCAGGGGGCGTCTCCGGGGACGTTGCGGTCACGGCAAGCTCCTCTTCGGACCTCGTAACAGTTGGCAGTGCCTCCGCCACTGTACGACCGCGCGCTTTCGGACCCCTATCCGGCTCGTTCTCACACGATCGGATGAAAGGAGTCCGACCAGCGCGATCAGCCCGCTACAGCCAGTTAAATTCACGCCGTTCCAGAGGGCGAATCAGGGAGACCGGCAGGCTGATGACGGAACGACCCCCGCAGCGCATCCCCAATCGTCAGCTCGCCGCGCTGATTTCCGAGGCAGGCTTCTCCAATGCCGGGCTCGCCCGGCGGGTGGACCAGCTCGGCATCGAACACGGCCTCGATCTGCGGTACGACAAGACGTCGGTGACCCGCTGGCTGCGCGGCCAGCAGCCGCGCGGCACCACCCCCGCGCTGATCGCCGAGGTCTTCACCCGGCGGCTGGGCCGCCGGCTGACCGCCCAGGACCTGGGGCTTGACGCCTGTGCCCCGGTCTACGCGGGACTGGAGTTCGCGGCCACCCCGCAGGAGGCGGTGGACATCGTCAGCGGGCTGTGGCGGAAGGACTCCGGCAGCCACGCGGAGCTGCGGAAGATCGCCTTCACCCCGGCCGGGCTCGTCGTCCCCAGCCGGGACTGGCTGATCGGACGGCCCGACGACCGGGTGGCGCGCGGTGAGCCCGCGGCCGCCGGTTCCCCGACCGTCCCGGCCCAGGGCGGCCGGGGCGCCGCCGCGGGCCGGGCGGCCGCCGTCGACCGGGGCGGTTGCCGCGGGCCAGGGCACCTCTGCCGGACGGGCGCCGGTGCCCCGGGCAGCGGCAGGCGGACCGGGTCCAGCGCGGCCCCGGCCACCGGGTGACCCCGGGCGACATCGCGGCGCTGCGCTCGGTCAGCGAGCTGTTCCGCACGCTGGACCAGACGTACGGCGGCGGCCACGCCCGCCAGGCCCTGGTGCGCTACCTGGAGCACGAGGGCGAGCCGATGCTGCGCGGCACGTACGGCGAGACGACGGGGCGGCGGCTGTTCGGCGCCGTCGCCGACCTGACCCGGCTGGCCGGGTGGACGTCGTACGACATCGCCGCGCACGGCCTGGCCCAGCGGTATTTCGTCCAGGCGCTGCGGCTCGCCCAGGCCGCCGGGGACCGGCCGTACGGCAGCTACGTGCTGGTGACCATGAGCCGCCAGGCCGTCTATCTGGGCCACGGCCGGGAGGCCGTCCAGCTCGCCAGGGTGGCCCAGCAGGGCGTGGGCGGCAGCGCACCGCCGGTGCTCCAGTCCCTGCTGCACGCGGTCGAGGCGCGCGGGCACGCGGTGCTGGGCGAGGTGCGGGCCTGTACCGCCTCGCTCGCCCGCGCCGAGCGGGCGCTGGAGACGTCGCGGCCGGGCGACGACGTGCCGCACTGGGCGCGGACCTTCGACGAGGCGCAGCTGGCCGACGAGTTCGGCCACAGCCACCGGGACCTCCAGCAGTACCGGGCCGCCGCCCAGCACGCGGAGCGCTCCCTGCGGCTGCGGGGCGCCGGGTTCGCCCGCAGCCGCCTCTTCAGCCGGGTGGTGCTGGCCACGGCCCGGCTGGGCCTCGGCGAGCTGGAGCAGGCGTGCACGCTGGGCGCGGAGGCGGCGCAGCAGGCGTCCGAGATGCGGTCGGCGCGGGCGCTGGACTACGTACGCGACTTCGAACGCCGCCTGGAGCCGTACCGTGACGCGGCCCCGGTCCGCAGCTACCGCGAACGGGTCGCGGCCCTGGGCTAGGCACTGTCCGGCGGATCTTCGCGGGGCCGCGACGCCGCTGTGACATCAGCCGCTGCCGTGGCGGGCCGCACC
>NZ_GG657754.1:7716305-7728382 GCF_000158915.1 Streptomyces himastatinicus ATCC 53653
CGGGGGCGGACAGCCGGTCGCGTTCGGCCGTCTCCGGGTGGTGGCGTCCGTCGCCGCCGGTCAGCACGCCGCGTTCCAGCAGGGCGCCCATCAGCGCCACGCCCAGGCCGCCCGCGACATGGTCGTAGCAGGTACGGGCCCGGCGCAGGGCGTTGGCGTGGGTGGACGCCCGTAGCGACGTGACCGGCAGCGGCGGCGCGATCCTGGCCAGCGCCTCGATGGCCTCGCCGACGGCGGGGCCGGTGAGCCGGTAGTAGCGGTGCCGCCCCTGCCGTTCGACGCGTACGACACCGGCCTCCAGCAGCTTCGCCAGATGCCCGCTCACCGTGGAGGCGCTCACCCCCGCCTCCGTGGCCAGCACGCTCGCGGGCAGCGCCCGCCCCTCCGCCAGCGCCAGCAGGATCCGGGCGCGGGAGGCGTCCGCGAGGGCGGTGGCGGCGCGGGCGATGTCCGCGTCGCGGGCGGGGGAGGCGGGGGAGGCGGCCATGGGTTCAGCGTAGGCCGCGGTCGCTTCGGCGCCCGGCGAAGTGTTCGTTCACACAGCGGCGCCGAACACCTCCTCCGCCTCGGCGATCGCCCGCGCCAGAACCTCCGGCTCGGGCCGCAGCCCGGCCGTGATCGTGTCGAGGCGGTCCAGGCCCGCCCGCCGCAGGAGCCGCTTCTCGTTGGTGACCCACTCGCCGCGTGCCGCCAGCACCGCGTGGCCGGTCTGCATGGCGGCGGTGGCCAGCGCGCCCGCGACCTCGGTGACCTGGCCGCGCCGGGCGTACGAGCCCTTGGCGTACGCGAGCGTCAGGGCGGCCCGGTCGCGCCAGAACGGGGGTGCCGCCGCGCGCAGCGCCTCCGGGTACCCGGGGCGGGGCAGGGTGCCGCGGAGCACCTGGTTGACGGCGAGTTCGGCGACGACGAGATAGCTGGGGATGCCCGCGAGGTGGAACATGAGCGGTTCCCAGTGGAAGCGGCCCTGCCGGGCCTCGGCGAGTTCGTGGTCGACGACGTCGAGGTCGCGGTAGTGGACGTCGACGTGGCGGCCGTCGATGGTGAGCCAGGCGCCCCCGTTGAAGACGCCCCCGCCCCAGGCGCCGAGCTCGGAGACCTCGCCCTCCCAGCCGACCGCGCGCAGCTCCGACGGGTCGAAGCCGCCGCGGTAGTAGAGGGCCAGGTCCCAGTCGCTGTCCGGGGCGTGGGTCTGCTCGGCGCGCGAGCCGCCGAGGGTGACGGCGCGCACGCCGGGCAGGGCGGCGAGCCGGTCGGCGGCGTGGCCGAGGAAGGTGTCGTCGGTCATGAGGTGACGGCTCTTCATGGGCGTATGAAAAGAGGCTGGCGGCGCCCTGTCAATGTCATTTATTCATCGGGCGACGGTCACTCGGGCCCGCCTTACATCGAAGGATGTATGTCGCTCCGGTACCTGGGAACGAAATACCTGTACACCTGCCATATCCCGCTGTCGCGCCCTCAGTTGGGGGCTATACGGTTCCCGTGTCCCCTCCGCGGAGCTGAGGAATGGTGATGAGGGCATGGGCTTGGCAATCGGCATGATTTCGGTGGGGATCGGCTCCGTCGTCATGAACGCCAAGGGGAAGGATTACATCTTCCTGGCATGGGCGGCGGATTTTCAGCCGGTGGTGGGAATTCTGCTGGCCGGGGCGGGTTGTCTGCTCGGTGTGACGCAGGGGATAAAGGCGCTCAAGAAGTGATGCGCAAGCACGCCGTGGCCCTGTCGGAATCCCGTCCCACGGGAATTGCTCCACGCCCCCGACGTCGTCATCGATGCGGGCGGTGTCAGGCCGCCGCCGCAGGAATGGGCGGGGTGTCGGAGCCGGGGGTGGCGCCGAAGTCCTGGAGCACCGCCCGGGCGGCGCGGCGGCCGGAGACGAGGGCGCCCTGCACGGTGCTGGCGTCGCGGTGGTCGCCGCATACGTACAGCCCGGACAGCAGCCGCACCGGGCGCCGCAGGTCGTGCGGTGCGGGCATGGCGGGTACGGCGTGCGGGTCGTGGTGGGCGGCCAGCAGCTCCCAGTCGGCGGTGGAGGTCCCGTAGACCGTGGCGAGCTGGGCCCTGGCCTGCCGGTCGAGTTCGGCGGTCGGCAGGCCCGCGGCAGCGCCCAGCACGGTGGAGGTGATCAGCACCCGGCCGCCCGGCGCGCGCGAGGGGTCGACCTCGCTCGCGACCGTGGTGTGGGCGACGGGGCCCTGGCCGCCCGCGGCCAGGACCAGGGCGGGTTCGCGCAGGGGCGGCTGGTCGGCGGTGTGGTGCAGCACGGTGACCGGGTGGAAGGCGGGCAGCCGCAGTCCGGGGAGGAGTTCGGCGGCGTCGTGCGCCCCGGTGGCCACCAGCACCGCCCGGCAGCGGATCTCGCCGTGTCCGGCGGTGGTCACGGTGGTGGTGGCGGCCGAGGTGGCCCGTATGCCGGTGCGCACGGTCCCCGGCGGCAGCGTGGCGGCCAGCAGTTCGGGGACGGTGGCGGCGCCGCCCGCCGGAAGGCACAGCCGGCCGCGGGCGTAGCCGCGCAGCACCAGGTCGGCGCAGCGGCTGGACGTGTTCAGGCCCGGGTCGCTCAGCAGCGAGACGAGGAGCGGGCGCAGCACGCTCTCGACGGTACGAGCGGGAAGGCCCCGCCCCGCCAGGGTCTCGTGGACCGGCCGGTCGGGGCGGGCGAGGAGGCGGTCCGCGGGCAGGGCGGCGAGCCTGCCGAGCGCGGCACCGAGTCGGGCCTGATCGAGTCCGCCGCCCAGAGGCGCGCGGGCGGCGCTCGCGAGAGCGCGCGCGGTGGTGAGTGCGCCCCTTGTGCCCCGGAGACCGCTCCGGGAGCCGCTCCGGGAGCCACGAGGCGTGCCGATCCGCTGCGTACGGCCGTCGCCGTGCACCAGCACCCCCTGGGAGAAGGGGCGCAGGGCGAGGGCGTCGAGTCCCGGGGTGTGCCGCAGCTCGGGGAAGGAGGTGTTCACCAGCTGACCGGTGCGGTCCAGCCGGAAGCCGTCGAAGGTATCGGTGGTCATGCGGCCGCCGACCCTGGGCGCGGCCTCCAGGACCGTGACCTCCATCCCCGCGCCGGTCAGCAACTGGGCGGCGGCCAGCCCCGCGAGTCCGGCTCCCACGATGACGACGTCCGTGCGGTGCGCGCTGGTGAGCACGTTCCCTCCCCGGGGTCGGGATGGAGCGGATCGGAACGGTCACGACGGCGAGGGCAAAAACGGGCGATGACGGACGCGCCTCCACCGAGCATGGGCGCACAACGGTCGCACGCCGATCGGGTTCGGCCGTTCCGTTTCGTGACGTCCCGTTCCCCCGAGACCTGTCGACGCCCCGTCAGCGCCGTCCGCCCACCGCCGCCTTCAGGGCCTCCTCGACATGCGGGTAGGTGAAGGAGAAGCCGGAGTCCAGGAGCCTGCGGGGGAGGGCCCGGACGCTGCCGAGGATGTCGGTGGACATCTCGCCCAGGGCGATCCGCAGCGCCGGGGCGGGCACATGGAAGAGCGTGGGGCGGCGCAGCACCCGGCCCATGGCCTCGGTGATCTCACGGTTGGTCACGGGGGAGGGGCTGGTGAGGTTGACGGGGCCGCTGAGGTCCGCCGTGTCGAGGATGTGGCGCAGCGCGGCGATGTGGTCGTGCAGGGCGATGAAGCTCCAGTACTGCCGTCCGCTGCCCATCCGGCCCCCGAGGCCCGCCTTGAACAGTGGGAAGAGCCGCCCCCACGCACCGCCCTCGGGCGCGATCACCAGACCGCTGCGGATGAACACCGTGCGCACCTCCGCCTCCTGTGCCGCGGCGGTCGCCTCCTCCCAGTCCTGGCAGAGGTCCGGGAGGAAACCGTGCCCGGGGGGCGCGCTCTCATCGACCGCGCGCTCCCCCGTGTCCCCGTAGAACCCCACCGCGCTTCCACTGACCAGCACCCGCGGCGGGGTGTCCAGGGAGGCCACGGCCTCGGCGATGGCGGCCGTGCCCAGCACCCGGCTGTCCCGCAGCTCCTTCTTGTACGCATCGGTCCAGCGGTGCTCGCCGATGCCCGCGCCCGCGAGGTGGACGACGGCCTCACACCCCGTCAGCCCGGCGGTGTCGACCCACTGCCGGTGCGGATCCCACTCGACCTCCGTCTCCTCGCGGGGAGTTCGCCGGACCAGCCGCACGACCTCGTGGCCGTCCTGGCGCAGGGAGTGGACGAGGGCCGTCCCGATGAGCCCGGTGGAACCGGTGACCGCGATGCGCATGGCCCCATCCTGCCCCCGATCATCCGGGGGATGTCGGACGTCGAGGAGCGCGTGGCAGAGTGACCAGCATGTCCGAGCCCTCTGCCCCGCCTCAGCCGTCCGCGGTGCCCGCGCCGCTGATCCGCCGCTCCGTGCTCGACGACGAACAGGCGCTGGTCGCTCTGGAGCGCCGCACCTGGTCGACGCTGCACTCCGTACTGCCGGCCCCGGAGCCGCCGTACGACGCCTTCTTCACCCACCGCAACCGCCCCGTCCACAACATGGTGGCCGAGCTGGACGGGAGCCCCGTCGGCTTCGTACGGCTCGTCCCGCCGACGCAGCTGGCCAGCAACGCGCACGTCCGCCAGATACAGGGGCTCGCCGTGGACCCGCGGGTGCGCGGCCACGGGGTGGCGCGGGCGCTGCTGCGCGCGGCGTACGAGGAGGCGCTGCGGCAGGGCGCGAGCCGGATCACCCTGCGGGTGCTCGGCCACAACCTCCCGGCGCGGCGGCTCTACGAGTCGGAGGGGTTCGTGGTGGAGGGCGTCCTGCGGGGGGAGTTCCTGCTGGACGGCGCGTACGTGGACGATGTGCTGATGGGCCGCCCCCTCACGCCGTGATCCCGGGGCCGGTCAGTCGCGGAAGCGCTCCCAGAGCCGGGGATACCGCGCCGCCAGCGCCGCGTCGTCCTCCAGGTCGACCGTCGCGCCGACCGGCTCCTCCGGCCGCTCGGGGAGGCCCAGGTCCGGCAGCACCGCGCCGGTGAGCTGCTCGTACGCCTCGTCGGCCGCGAACCCCAGGTCCTCGCAGTCGCCGTCCACCTGGTCGTCGAAGTCCTCCAGCAGCTCGGCCAGCGCGTCCGGGTCGTGCAGCGCGCCCTCGAACACGTCCCGGCCCTGGCCGATCAGCCAGTAGCGGAACGCCTCGAAGGCGTCGTCGCTGACCCCGCCCAGCAGCACCCAGGCGGCGCCCCACAGATCCCAGCGGTACGCCCGGTTGGCGCGGGCCTCGAAATGCCGGGCGAAGTCCAGCACGGAGTCCGGGTCGAGCTGTGACAGCTGCTCGACGAGCAGGTCGGACTGGTCCTCGGGGTCGCCCTCGGCAGCCTCCCGAGCGCTGTCGACCAGCCCCCAGAACTCCGTCTCGTCCATCATCACGGGACCAGCATCGGCCCTCGCGCCCACCCCCGCACGCGGAGCGACCCAGATGCGGCCCTCTTGTTATATGCGACAGGAGGTGTCGGGTTTCCTTGCGATCGTCGAACGCGTCACTGAGGACGGCTCCACGGAGAGGACACACATACGTGAGCACACAGGGCGCACTGGCAGGCAAGGTCGCACTCGTCGCGGGCGCCACGCGCGGCGCGGGCCGGGCGATGGCCGTCGAGCTGGGCGCGGCGGGCGCCACCGTCTACGCGACGGGTCGCACCACCCGGGACCGGGTCAGCGAGGTCGGGCGGCCGACGGAGACCATCGAGGAGACGGCGGAACTGATCACGGCGGCGGGCGGCACGGGCATCGCCGTGCCGACCGATCACCTGGAGCGGGAGCAGGTACGGGTGCTCGTCGAGCGCATCGACCGTGAGCAGGGACGGCTGGATGTCCTGGTCAACGACGTCTGGGGCGGCGAGCACCTGATCGTGTTCGGCAAGAAGACCTGGGAGAACGACCTGGACGGGGGTCTGCGGATGCTCCGGCTCGGCGTCGAGACCCACCTGATCACCCACTACTACGCGCTGCCGCTGCTGATCCGGAACCCGGGCGGCCTGGTGGTCGAGGTGACCGACGGCAACGAGGAGTTCAACAAGACCTACCGGGAGAACCTCTTCTTCGACCTCACCAAGAACGCCCCCATCCGCACCGCCTTCGGGCTGGCCCAGGAGCTGAAGGAGTTCGACGGCACGGCGGTGTGCGTCTCCCCGGGCTTCCTGCGCTCCGAACAGATGCTGGACCACTTCGGGGTGTCCGAGGAGAACTGGCGGGACGCGGTGGAGAAGGAGCCGCACTTCGCCATCGCCGAGACGCCGCACTTCGTCGGGCGGGCGGTCGCCGCGCTCGCCGCCGACCCGGACCGGGCGCGCTGGAACGGGAAGTCCGTGTTCAGCGGGGACCTGGCCAAGGTCTACGGCTTCACCGACCTCGACGGGTCGCGGCCGGACGTCTTCGGGTACTTCCGTGACGTCGTCTTCGGCGGCAAGGAGGGCACGGCCGCCGACTACCGGTAGCTACGGGTAGAGGTCCGCCATCCGTCGAGCTGCCTCGGCGAACCGTTCCCGCAGTTCCGGCGGCGCCAGCACCTCCGCCTCCGGGCCGAGGGCGAGGAGCTGGGCGTACGCGACCTCGGCGGACTCCACCGGCAGCGTCACGGTGATCCGCCCCTGCCCGTCCGGCTCCCCGGCGGACCGTACGGCCTCCTCGGCCGCCGTACGGTCCGTGGCGTACGGCAGTCCGCGGGCGCCCTCCGGGGTGAGGCGCAGGGTGACCTCCTCGCGGAGGATCGAGCGCGCGAACTGCGCCGCCCGCTCCTCCCAGAAGCCGGGCAGGTCGAACGTCTCGTCGCGCCGGAACCGGTCCTCGCCGGGCGCGGGCCCGACCGTGGCGAGACGGTCCACCCGGTAGACGCGGAAGTCGCCCTGGGAGCCTGTGGAGGCACCGGCGCGGGCCGCCAGGTACCAGACGCCCGCCTTGAGGACGAGCCCGTACGGCTCCAGCTCCCGCTCCACCTCGCTGTCCCGGCGGCGGTAGCGGACCGCGAGCCGCCGGTCGTCCCACACCGCGTCGGCGACGTCCGGCAGCAGGGTCGGTGTCTGCGGCTCCTGCCACCACCCCGGGGCGTCGAGGTGGAAGCGCTGCGCCACCGTGTGGGAGGCGTCGCGCAGCTCGGGGAGGAGCGCGGCGGAAACCTTCAGCCGGGCGGCGGAGGCGGCGTCGGCGAGCCCCATCTCGCGCAGTGCGGACGGCACGCCGGACAGGAACAGCGCCTCGGCCTCGGTGCGGCCGAGGCCGGTCAGCCGGGTGCGGTAGCCGCCGATGAGCCGGTAGCCACCGGCCCGGCCGCGGTCCGCGTACACCGGGACCCCGGCCTCGGAGAGCGCGGCGGCATCCCGCGTCACCGTGCGCTCCGAAACCTCCAGCTCACGCGCCAGCTCGGCCCCCGTCATCGAGGGCCGAGCCTGGAGCAGAAGGACCATCTTGATCAGCCGCGCGGCACGCACCGCCCCATCATGCCGTGACGGGGCGGTGCCGCGGGCTCAGATGCCGTAGCGCTCGGCGGCCTCCTTGGGGGCCGTGCTCTTGACCGCGCCCTGCTTGGCGAGCCGGGCCAGCGCGGTGACCACGATCGAGTGGACGTCCACGCCGAAGTGGCGGCGGGCCGCCTCGCGGGTGTCGGAGAGGCCGAAGCCGTCGGTGCCCAGCGAGTACCAGTCCTGCTCGACCCACTGGCTGATCTGGTCCGGTACCGCCCGCATCCAGTCGCTGACCGCGAGGACCGGGCCCGGTGCGCCTGCCAGGGCATGGGTGACGTACGGGACCCGGTCTTCGCCGTTGAGCTGCGCCGCGTCACAGGACAGGGCATCGCGGCGCAGCTCGCTCCAGGAGGTGGCGGACCACACGTCGGCGGCCACACCCCAGTCGTCGGCGAGCAGTTTCTGGGCCTCCAGCACCCAGTGGATGGCGGTGCCGGAGGCGATCAGCTGGATACGGGGGGCGTCGGCGGCGGGCGCCTCGGCCTCCTGGAAGCGGTAGAGACCCTTGACGATGCCTTCCTCGACGCCTTCGTGCTGCGGCATCGGGGGCTGCACCTTGGTCTCGTTGTAGACCGTGAGGTAGTAGAAGACGTCCTCGGCCTGCGGGCCGTACATCCGCCGCAGCCCGTCCCGCACGATCACGCCGACCTCGTACGCGAACGCCGGGTCGTAGGCGAGCGCCGCCGGGTTGGTGGAGGCGATCAGGTGCGAGTGGCCGTCGGCGTGCTGGAGGCCCTCACCGGTCATGGTGGTGCGGCCCGCGGTGGCGCCGATCAGGAAGCCGCGGCCGAGCTGGTCGGCGAACGCCCACATCTGGTCGGCGGTGCGCTGCCAGCCGAACATCGAGTAGAAGATGTAGAAGGGGATCATCGGCTCGCCGTGCGTCGCGTACGACGTGGCGGCGGCGGTGAAGTCGGCCATCGAACCGGCCTCGGTGATCCCCTCGTTGAGGATCTGACCGTTCTTGGCTTCCTTGTAGTACAGGAGCTGATCGCGGTCGACCGGGTCATAGGTCTGGCCGAGCGGGGAGTAGATCCCGGCGGTCGGGAAGAGCGACTCCATGCCGAACGTACGGGCCTCGTCGGGCACGATCGGCACCCAGCGGTGGCCGGTCTCCTTGTCCCGCATCAGGTCCTTGACCAGGCGCACGAACGCCATGGTCGTGGCGATCTCCTGGCTGCCGGAGCCCTTGGCCAGGGTCTCGAACGGTTTGGCCGAGGGCTCGGGCAGGGCCACCGCGTGGACCTTGCGGGCCGGGGCGGGGCCGCCCAGCTCGGCACGGCGCTCCTGGAGGTAGCGGACCTCGGGGGAGTCCTCGCCGGGGTGGGCGTACGGAACGAGGCTGTCGTCCAGCTTGCTGTCCGGGATGGGCAGCTCCAGGAGGTCGCGCATGGCGCGGAACTCCTTGCCGGTCAGCTTCTTCATCTGGTGGTTCGCGTTGCGCGACTCGAAGGTGGGGCCGAGCGTGTACCCCTTGACGGTCTGCGCGAGGACGACCGTCGGGGCGCCCTTGTGCTCCATCGCCGCGCGGTAGGCCGCGTACACCTTGCGCGGCTCGTGGCCCGCGCGGGAGGTGTGGAAACACTCGGCCAGCTTGGCGTCGGACAGCGACTTCGCCAGCTCGGCGAGGGCCGGGTCGGAGCCGAAGAAGTTCTCGCGGATGTAGGCGGCGTCGCGGGTCGCGTACGTCTGGAACTGGCCGTCGGGGACCTCGCGCAGGCGGCGCGCCAGCGCACCGGAGGCGTCCCGGGCGAACAGCTCGTCCCAGGCGGAGCCCCACAGCGACTTGACGACGTTCCACCCGGCGGCGCGGAACTGGGCCTCCAGCTCCTGCACGATCTTGAAGTTGGCGCGCACCGGGCCGTCGAGGCGCTGGAGGTTGCAGTTGATGACGAACGTGAGGTTGTCCAGGCCCTCGCGCCCGGCCAGCGCCAGGGCGGCGGTCGACTCCGGCTCGTCCATCTCGCCGTCGCCGAGGAAGGCCCATACGTGGGAGTTCGCGGTGTCCTTGATGCCGCGGGCGGCCAGGTACCGGTTGAAGCGGGCCTGGTAGATCGCGGAGATCGGGCCGATGCCCATCGAGACGGTGGGGAACTCCCACAGCCACGGCATCCGGCGCGGATGCGGATACGAGGGCAGGCCCTCGCCGCCCGCCTCACGGCGGAAGTGGTCCAGGTGCGCTTCCGTCAGCCGGCCGTCGAGGAAGGCGCGGGCGTAGATGCCGGGGGAGGCGTGGCCCTGGATGTAGAGCTGGTCGCCGCTGCCGTCGGCCTCCTTGCCGCGGAAGAAGTGCTGGAAACCCGTCTCGTAGAGCCAGGCGGCGGAGGCGAAGGTGGCGATGTGGCCGCCGAGCCCGTCCTTGCTGCCGCGGGTGACCATCGCCGCCGCGTTCCACCGGTTCCAGGCGGTGATCCGGCGCTCCATGGCCTCGTCACCGGGGAACGCGGGCTCCGCGGCGGTCGGGATGGTGTTGACGTAGTCCGACTCCAGCAGCGGCGGCAGCGACAGCCCGGTGTCCTCGGCGCGCTCCAGGGTGCGGCGCATCAGGTACGAGGCGCGGTGCGGTCCGGCGGCCTGGGTGACGGCAGCGAGCGAGGCGCCCCACTCGGCGGTCTCCTCGGGGTCCCGGTCGGGGAACTGGTCGAGCGCACTCGGCTGCGTGCTTGCGAGATCGGTCATGCGGTCGACTGTAAGTTCTGATCGATGATCGATCAAAGTAGGTGAAGGGAAAAACTTGTCCGTAGGCCGAAATTGGCATTCCGTGCCGCGAAATCAGGCACGCGGTGCACAGCCGAGCACATGGGCCTTGACCAGCTCTCCCACCCGCGGATCCCGGCGCCGGAACGCGTCCACCACGGCCTCGTGCTCCTCGGCGTACGACTGCTGAACGGTGCCCAGCCAGCGGATCGACAGCGTCGTCCAGATCTCGATGCCCAGCGACTCCCAGGTGTGCAGCAGCACGCTGTTGCCCGACGCCCGCACCAGCTCCCGGTGGAACGCCACGGTGTGCCGCACCTGGGCCTCGCCGTCGGCCCTGCGGTCCGCCTCGTACAGCGCCCGCACCTCGGGCTCCAGTGCCGAGGTGTCCTCGGCCAGCCGGGGCGCCGCCAGCTCGGCGGCGATCTGCTCCAGACCGGCCCGCACCGGATAGATCTCCTCCAGATCGGCCGCGGTCAGATTCCGCACCCGGACGCCCTTGTTCGGAGCCGACTCGATCAGCCGCAGCGTCTCCAGCTCCCGAAGCGCCTCCCGTACGGGCGTCTGGCTGACCTCCAGCTCCGTCGCGATGCGCCGCTCCACGATCCGCTCGCCCGGCTTCCACCGCCCGCTGACGATCCCCTCCACGATGTGCTCGCGGATCTGCTCGCGCAGCGAGTGGACGACGGGCGGGATCATAGGGAGCGCTCCTTCGGAACCAGCGGTGAACGGAAGTCATTATCCAGGCAGCGGAAGCATCGCGGTCCGGAGCCGAAAAGACACGAACGGCGAGGACTCAAAAAAGGGCCGCGCCCCGCACGGAAGCCCGTGCGGGGCGCGGCCGTCTGCCGGAGGGCGATCAGAGACCCAGCTCGACCTCGAACTCGCCGGCCTCCAGGATCTCCTTGACCGCGGTCAGGTAGCGGGCCGCGTCGGCACCGTCCACCAGGCGGTGGTCGTAGGAGAGCGCCAGGTACGTCATGTCGCGCACCGCGATGGTCTCGCCCAGGTCCGGGTGGTTGATGACCACCGGACGCTTGACGGTCGCGCCGATGCCCAGGATGGCGACCTGGTTCGGAGGCACGATGACCGTGTCGAACAGCGCACCGCGCGAGCCGGTGTTGCTGATCGTGAAGGTGGCGCCGGACATGTCGTCCGGGCTGATCTTGCTGGAGCGGACCTTGCCCGCCAGCTCCGCCGTCTTCTTGGAGATACCCGCGATGTTGAGGTCGCCGGCGCCCTTGATGACCGGGGTCATCAGGCCCTTCTCGGCGTCCACCGCGATGCCGATGTTCTCCACGTCGAAGTACGTGATCGTGTCGTCGTCGTTGATCCGGGCGTTGACGGCCGGGTGGGCCTTCAGCGCCTGGACGGCGGCCTTCACGAAGAACGGCATCGGCGAGAGCTTGACGCCCTCACGCTGCGCGAACGACTCCTTGGCCTGGGCGCGCAGCCGCATGACCTTGGTGATGTCCACCTCGACCACGCTGGTCAGCTGGGCCTGGCCGTGCAGCGCCTTCATCATGTTGTCGCCGATGACCTTGCGCATCCGCGGCATCTTGATGGTCTGGCCGCGCAGCGGCGAGACCTCCTGCTTGGCGGCCTTCGGCGCGGCGGCGGCCGGAGCCGGCGCCTGGGTCTGGGCCGCGGCCTTGGCGGCCTCGGCGGCGGCGATGACGTCCTGCTTGCGGATGCGGCCGCCGACGCCGGTGCCCTTGACGGTGCCCAGGTCCACGCCGTTCTCCGCGGCGAGCTTGCGCACCAGCGGGGTCACGTACGCGCCCTCGGCCTCGGGGGAGGCCGGAGCCGGGATGGACGGCGCCTTGGCGGCCGGGGCCGGGGCGGGCGCCGGAGCGGCCGGAGCCGGAGCCGGGGCGGGGGTGGGCTCCGGAGCCGGGGCGGGCGCCGGGGCCTCCTCCTTGACCGGCTCAGGGGCCGGGGCGG
>NZ_GG657754.1:7728771-7735410 GCF_000158915.1 Streptomyces himastatinicus ATCC 53653
AGCGGGCTCGGCAGCCGGGGCGGGGGCCTCGGCCGGGGGCGCCCTCGCCGTCGTCGATGACGGCCAGCTCGGGCGCCGACCTCGACCGTCTCGTCCTCGGCCACCTTGATGGACGTCAGCACACCGGCGCTGGGCGCCGGGATCTCGGTGTCGACCTTGTCGGTCGAGACCTCGAGCAACGGCTCGTCGGCCTCGACTCGCTCACCTTCGGCCTTGAGCCAACGGGTGACGGTGCCCTCGGTCACGCTCTCGCCGAGCGCCGGCAGGGTTACGGAAACCGCCATGGTTTTCGGTTGCTCCTTAACGATCTTTGCGGATTGTTCGCGCTCGGGATGATTAGTCGTGCGAGTGCAGCGGCTTGCCGGCAAGCGCCAGGTGGGCCTCGCCGAGCGCCTCGTTCTGGGTGGGGTGGGCGTGGACGAGCTGCGCGACCTCGGCCGGCAGCGCCTCCCAGTTGTAGATCAGCTGGGCTTCGCCGACCTGCTCACCCATGCGGTCACCGACCATGTGGACGCCGACGACAGCACCGTCGCGGACCTGGACGAGCTTGATCTCGCCCGTGGTCTTCAGGATCTTGCTCTTGCCGTTGCCCGCGAGGTTGTACTTCAGGGCGACGACCTTGTCCGCACCGTACAGCTCCTTGGCCTTGGCCTCGGTGATGCCGACGGAGGCGACCTCGGGGTGGCAGTACGTCACCCGGGGCACGCCGTCGTAGTCGATCGGAACGGGGTTCTGGCCGGCCAGCCGCTCGGCCACGAGCATGCCCTCGGCGAAGCCGACGTGGGCGAGCTGGAGCGTCGGGACCAGGTCTCCGACGGCCGAGATGGTCGGCACGTTGGTCTGCATGTACTCGTCGGCCAGGACGAAGCCGCGGTCCATGGCGACCCCGGCCTCCTCGTAGCCCAGGCCCTGCGAGACCGGGCCGCGGCCGACGGCCACCAGCAGCACCTCGGCCTCGAAGGTCTTGCCGTTCTCCAGCGAGACCTTGACGCCGTCGTCGGTGTACTCGACGCCCGAGAAGCGCGAGCCCAGGGAGAAGTTGATGCCGCGCTTGCGGAAGGCGCGCTCCAGCAGCTTGGAGCTGTTCTCGTCCTCGACCGGGACGAGGTGGGGAAGCGCCTCGACGATGGTGACGTCGGCCCCGAAGGACTTCCACGCGGAGGCGAACTCGACGCCGATGACGCCGCCGCCCAGCACGATCGCGGACTTCGGAACCCGGTCCAGGACCAGCGCGTGGTCCGAGGAGATGACGCGGTTGCCGTCGATCTCCAGGCCGGGGAGGGACTTAGGCACCGAACCGGTGGCGAGCAGGATGTGGCGGCCGGTGTAGCGCTCGCCGTTCACATCGACGGAGGTGGGCGACGACAGCCGGCCCTCGCCCGTCACATAGGTGACCTTGCGGGACGCGATCAGACCCTGGAGACCCTTGTACAGGCCCGTGACCACGCCGTCCTTGTACTTGTGCACACCTTCGATGTCGATGCCCTCGAAGGTGGTCTTCACGCCGAATTCCGAGCCCTCACGAGCCTGGTCGGCGAGCTCACCGGCGTGCAGCAGGGCCTTCGTCGGGATGCAGCCGCGGTGCAGACAGGTGCCGCCCAGCTTGTCCTTCTCGATCAGGGCGACGTCCAGACCCAGCTGCGCTCCGCGCAGGGCAGCGGCGTAACCACCGCTACCGCCTCCGAGGATCACTAGGTCGAAAACGGTGCTGGCGTCGTTCGCCACGTCACGTCCTCCATGCATGGGTGCGCCGGGCCGACCGTGGGTGGCCGGGCGGCGGCGGTTGTTCGGCCGCTTCTTGCTCGCAGCCCTGGTGTGGGGGCCCTGTCCTGCCGGGCAACATCTTCGCACTTGTTGACGGGAGGCGGGACGCGGGGCCGCTGTGTGGGATATCTCTGGACTCGGGTCCAGGGGTTACTCGGCAGTACCCGGTAAGGGGTTTCCCCGTCAGCCTAGGTCCCCGTCGGCGGTGCGCTCCGCCAGCCGCACCAGGGTGCGGACCGCGGAGCCCGTACCGCCCTTGGGGGTGTAGCCGAACGGACCGGACTCGTTGAAGGCCGGACCCGCGATGTCCAGGTGGCCCCAGGCGATGCCGTCCTCGACGAACTCCTTCAGGAAGATACCGGCCACCAGACCGCCACCCATGCGCTCGCCCATGTTCGCCAGATCGGCGACCGGGGACTCGATGCTCTTGCGAAGATCGGCCGGCAGCGGCATCGGCCAGGACGCCTCGCCCGCCTCGTCCGCGATCTCGTGCAGCGCGGTGCGGAACGCGTCGTCGTTCGACATGATCCCGAACGTACGGTTGCCCAGCGCCAGGACCATCGCCCCGGTCAGCGTCGCCACGTCCACGATCGCGTCCGGCTTCTCCTCGCACGCGCGGGTGAGCGCGTCCGCGAGTACGAGCCGGCCCTCGGCGTCCGTGTTCAGCACCTCGACGGTCTTGCCGCTGTACATCGACAGCACATCGCCGGGGCGGGTCGCCGAACCCGACGGCATGTTCTCGGCCAGCGCCAGCCAGCCGGTGATGTTGACCCGCAGCCCCAGCTTGGCGGCCGCCACCACCGTGGCGAACACCGCGGCCGCGCCGCTCATGTCGCACTTCATGGTCTCGTTGTGACCGGCCGGCTTCAGCGAGATGCCGCCCGAGTCGTAGGTGATGCCCTTGCCGACCAGCGCGAGCGTCTTCTCCGCCTTGGGGTGGGTGTACGCGATCCGCACCAGCCGCGGCGGGGCGTCCGAGCCCTGGCCCACGCCCAGGATGCCGCCGTAGCCGCCCTTGGCGAGGGCCTTCTCGTCCAGCACCTCCGTCTTCAGACCGTGCTCCTTGGCCGCGGTCACGGCGGCCGCCGCGAACGTGGCCGGGTCGAGCACGTTGGAGGGGGTGTTGATCAGGTCGCGGGCCCGGTTGACCTCGGCGACCAGCGCCGTGGCGCGCTCGGCCGCCGCCTTGAACGCCTTGTCGCGCGGCTTGCCGCCGAGCAGGGCCACCTCGGCGAGCGGACCGTTGTTCTTCTTGTCCTTGTCGCCCTTGGAGTCCTTGGAGTCCTTGCCGCTCTTCGCGCCGTTGCCGTTGCTGTTGCCCTTGTCGTACGCGTACGCACCGAGCAGCGCGCCCTCGGCGACCGCGGCGGCGTCCCCCGCGTCCTCGACCGGCAGCGCGAACGCGCCCTTCTTCGACCCCGCCAGCGCCCGGGCGGCCGCGCCCGCGGCACGGCGCAGCGCCTCGGCGTCGAAGCCGTCGCCCTTCGCCGGGGCCTCGCCCAGGCCGACCGCCAGCACGACCGGGGCCTTGAGCCCGGACGCGGCGGGCAGCTTGGTCACCTCACCCTCGGCGCCCGTGGCGCCGAGCGTCTCCAGAACGGTGGCGAGCTTCCCGCCGAACGCCTTGTCCACGGCCTCGGCGCCCGGGGCGATGACGGGACCCTTGGGCCCCTTCGCCACGCCGACGACGACGGCATCCGCGCGCAGCGACGCGGCGGAGGAGGTGCTGAGAGTCAGTGCAGTCACAGTGGTCGGGTCCCTCTTCCGGTTCCGGTGGTTCCGGCCGACGGCTTGGGTGTGGTCGGCCGTGCGGCCCAGCTTATTCCGAGGCGCGGTGCGCCTTCCGAGCCCATGATCCGTGACCGGGACCCAAGTGTGTCCCCTGCCCTCAGCCGAAGGTGATCACCAGCAGCGTCGCCGTGGCGGCGGTCTCCGCGAGGGCGCCGAAAACGTCCCCCGTCACCCCGTCGAAGCGGCGCACACAGTGGCGCGACAGCAGATCGGCGGCCGCGAGCCCGGCCAGCGCCGCGAGCCCGTACATGGGCATGGCGTACACGTCGACCAGCGCGCCCGCGCCCGCGCAGGCGACGACGGCCAGCGCGGCAGCGCCGACCGCCGACCGCGGCGGCACCACCCCGGCGACCGCGGCGCCCAGCCCCTCCGGCCGGGCCGCGGGCATCCCCTGGCGGGCCGCGAGCGTCAGGGCGCACCGGGCGACGAGCCCCGCCGCGGCGGCGGCCACCGCGCCGCGCGTCCAGCTCTCCCCGTACAGCTCGGCCAGCGCCGCGACCTGCGCAAGCAGCACGAACAGCAGGGTGATGACGCCGAACGGGCCGATGTCCGACCGCTTCATGATCCGCAGCGCCTCGTCCGCGAGCTTGCCGCTGCCGAGGCCGTCCGCGGTGTCCGCGAGGCCGTCGAGGTGGAGGCCGCGGGTCAGTACGGCGGGTACGGCGGCGGAGGCGACCGCCGCGAGCAGCGGCCCGGCGCCCAGGAACAGCAGCACACCGCCCACCGCGGCCGCGCACAGCCCGACCGTCAGCCCGACCGGCAGGGCGCACAGCATGCCCACGCGCGCCGCCTCACGATCCCAGCGCGCCACCCGTACGGGCAGCGCCGTGAGCGTGCCGAAGGCGAAGCGGAGGCCGTCGTCCAGGGAGGCGCGCGGGGGGTGCGCCGGACGCGGCGGTATTTCCGGACCGGGGTCCGGCGGTATCTCCGGGTCCGGGTCCGGCTGGCGGTCGGGGGACTGCTCCGGCGTGGTGTCCATCGCGCCGCAGGGTATCGCGCGACCCTGACGGGCCATGGGCCATTGGTGGGAACGCAACATCGTGGAGCCCGGCAAGCTGCCGCTGCTCCTCGCGCTGGCCTCGTTCATCCTCTCGTTCGTGATCACGCGCACCATCACCCGGCTGATCAAGGCGGGCAAGGGCCCGTTCCGCGACGTCACCCCCGGCGGGGTGCACGTCCACCATGTGGTGCCCGGCGTGATCCTCACCGTCATCGGCGGCTTCGGCGCGGTCGGCAGCGGACGGCACGGGGTGGGCGCGGCGGTCTCGGCGGTGCTCTTCGGGGTGGGCGCCGGGCTGGTGCTGGACGAGTTCGCGCTGATCCTCCACCTGCACGACGTCTACTGGACCGAGCAGGGCCGACAGAGCGTCGAGGTCGTCGTGGTCACCGCGGCCCTGGTCGCCCTGGTGCTCAGCGGCTTCCTGCCGTTCGGGGTGAACGAGGTGTCGGCCGCCGAACGCAGCGACCGCGGGGCAGTGGTCGTTGAGGTCTCCCTCAACTTCGCCTTCGCCCTGCTCGCCCTCGTCAAGGGCAAGCTGCGGATCGCGGTGATCGGGGTGCTGGTGCCGCTGGTGGCGATCGTCGGCGCGGCACGGCTGGCGCGCCCCGGATCGCCGTGGGCCCGCCACGTCTACCGCCACCGCCCCCGGACCCGGGCCCGCGCGCGCCGCCGGGCCGCCCGCCACGACGCGCGCTGGGACGGGGTACGGCGGCGGCTCCAGGACTGGATCGGCGGCTTCTCCGAACCCTCCTGAGGTCCCGTCAGGCGTCCTCTGGTTCCTCGGCCTGTGCCCGCTCGGGGAGTTCCCCCGCGAGCGCCGCGGCCGCCTGGACCAGCGGCAGCGCCAGCAGCGCCCCCGCGCCCTCGCCCACCGTGACGCCGTGGTCGAGCAGCGGGGTGAGCGCGATCCGGTCGAGCGCCTTCTCCTGCGCCGGTTCGCCGCTGGCCTGGCCCGCCAGCCACCAGTCCGGTGCCCGGAACGCCACCCGCTGCGCGACCAGGGCGCACGCCGCCGAGACGACGCCGTCCAGGATCACGGGGGTGCGGCGCACCGCGCTCTGGAGCAGGAACCCGGTGATCGCGGTGAGATCCGCGCCGCCGACCGTGGCCAGCAGCTGGAGCTGGTCCCCGAGGACCGGGCGGGCCCGGCGCAGCCCGTCGCGGATCGCCGCGCACTTGCGCATCCACGCCAGATCGTCGATCCCGGCCCCGCCGCGCCCGGTCACCACGGACGCGTCCGTGCCGCACAGCGCGGCGGTCAGCGTCGCCGCGGCGGTGGTGCCGCCGACGCTGAGGTCGCCGAGCACCACCAGGTCCGTCCCCGCGTCGGCCTCCTCGTCGGCGACGGCCATGCCGGTACGGAACGCCTGCTCGGCCTCCTCGGCCGTCAGCGCGTCCTCGATGTCCAGCCGCCCCGAACCGCGGCGCACCCGGTGCCGGGTGACCTCGCCGGGCAGCTCGTCGGGGTCGCAGTCCAGCGCCATGTCCACGACGCGGACGGGCACCCCGAAGCGGCGGGCGAGCACGGCGACGCTGCTCTCGCCGTCGATCACGGCGCGGACGAGGTGATGGGCGCTGCCGGCGGGGCGGGCGGACACATTGAGCTCCGCGACGCCGTGGTCGCCCGCGAACAGCACCACCCGGGGCCGCTCGACGGGCTTCACCGGCACCTGCTGCTGAGCGGCGGCCAGCCACTCACCCAGCTCGTCCAGCCGCCCGAGCGCGCCGGGCGGCGGCACCAGCCGCTCCCGCCGCTCCTCGGCGTCACGTCGTATGCCCCCGTCGGGGCGCTCGATCAGGTCGACGAAGTCATCGAGATTCAGGCCGCTGCTCACGCCCAGAACCCTACCGGCCCCCCACCCCAGGCCCGCGCCCCGCGGTGGAGTTGCCCCGCCCGGCGCTTGGGCCGAGCGCTCTCTCCCCTACCCCGCCCCTCCCCGAAACCGGTGGACACCCCCGGCCCCCCGGCGGCGCCGCCACACACCTGCGGCCGGGTGGGGCCCGCCCCTCGGGGGAGGGGCGGGGACGCCCTACGTCCAGCCGTTCAAGGCGATTGGGCCCGCGGCACCGGGCGCGTCCGGGCG
>NZ_GG657754.1:7735811-7744344 GCF_000158915.1 Streptomyces himastatinicus ATCC 53653
GTTTGAGGAGCGGGGTCCAGTGGGCGGAGCCCCCGTAGTGGGGCTGGGGCGCAGCCCCAGGACCACCCCCCAGCCCCTCCGGCGATTGAGGAGCGGGGGCCGGGGCGGAGCCCCGGGGTCGGGGAGGGGCGGGGTGGGGGAAGTCCCCCCGGCTCAGCCGCGTAGGGGGAGGGCCTGGCCCGCCACCACCAGCAGGACCTGCTCGCACTCGCCCGCGAACCCCGCGTTCAGCCGCCCCAGTTCGTCGCGGAAGCGACGCCCCGCGGCCGTCGCGGGCACCACCCCGGCGCCGACCTCGTTGCTGACGGCCACCACCGTCCGCTCCGTCGCCCGCACGGCCGCGACGAGACGGCCGACCCGTTCGTGGAGGGCGCGTTCACCGCCGTGGGCCCACTTCTCGTCGTCCCAGGCACCGACCGCGTCCATCGCGTCGGTGAGCCACAGCGCCAGACAGTCGATCAGCAGCGGGGCGGCGTCGTCCGCCAGCAGCGGCACCAGGTCGCAGGTCTCGGCGGTACGCCACGAGCCGGGGCGCCGGTCGCGGTGGGCGGCGATGCGGGCGGCCCACTCGCGGTCGCCGTCCCGGGTGCCGCCGGTCGCTACGTACAGCACGTCGGGGAAGGCGGCCAGCCGCCGTTCCGCTTCGAGGGACTTGCCGGAGCGCGCCCCGCCCAGCACCAGGGTGCGCCGCGGCAGATCCGGCACCTCGTGGTACTCGCCGACGATCAGCGTGCTGCCGTCCGGTACGGTCCGCGCCCCCGCCGTCGCGAGACGGCGGTGCAACTCGGCGCCGGGGGGCACGGTGTGGTCGAGGTGGACGGCCACGACGTCGGTGGTGGGCCCCACGCCACCGGACGCCCGGAGCCGGGCGAGCGCGTCGGGGCGGCCGAGTACGTCGAGCACGACCATGTCGTACGGCTCGGCGACGGGGCCGGACAGCCCGGACGGGGCGCCGCCCGGCGGCAGGTACAGCAGGCGGGTGCCGTCGGGCCCGGCCACCTCGTACCCCGTACCGGGCGAGTCCAGCGCCACCGCCCGCACCCGGTGCCCGCTGATCAGGGACAGTTCGCGCCCGTCCGGGACCCGCCCCGGCGCCGGGAGCCCGGCCGGGAACTCGACGGCGGGGCCCGCGTGCGGATGGGAGAGCAGCACCTGCCGCACCCCGACCAGCGAGTATCCGGCCCGCGCCGCCGCGAAGGCGGCGCCGGGGGTGAGGTCGAGGAGCAGCGCGCCGTCGATCAGGAGTGCCGTCGCCGCCCGTGCCTCGTCGCCGACGGCGGTCGCGCAGGCCGCGCAGGGACAGCCGTGGCGCGGCAGTCCGTCGGGGGCCCCGGTGCCCAGAAGAGTGAGTTCCACGCCCCGATCGTCTCGCGTACCCGCGGGCCGGGCGCGCCGGGTCACCCTCCACGGAGACGTACCGATCCGTTCGGAGCCGTACGGAGTGATCAGTCGCCTAGGCTGCGGGCAGATATCACGTGTCGACCGGTGGGATGGAGGAGGCGGACATGGCCTGGACGTGGCGGTTCGAGAAGTCCGACGGGACGGAGACGGCGCCCGCGGTGCAGCCCGAGGAGTTCCCGACCCAGGGGGACGCGGAGTCATGGATCGGTGAGGAGTGGAAGGCGCTCCTGGAGGGCGGGGCGGAACAGGTCACGCTCTTCGAGGACGGGTCGAAGATCTACGGCCCGATGAGCCTGCACGCGGAGTAGGCGGAGGAGACGGAGTCAGGGGGGGGCGGGGGCACCGCCCCCCCTTCTCTTCGGCCCGCAAGCCCGCAAGCCCGCAAGCCCGCAAGCCCCTCAGCCCCGCACCCCGCACAGATGCAGCAGCGCCGCCACCGCGCGGTACGGGTCGGTGCGCCCGGCCCGCTCCTCGGCGGCCAGCAGCCGGTCCCATTCGGGGGACGGCGGGGGCTCGGCGGCGTCGGGGGCCTGGTCGGTGAAGACCCGCACCCCGTACCAGGCGTGCAGGGGCGCCCCGATCGCGGTGAGCGTGGTGGTCAGCTCCTCGCGCCGGTCGGCGCGCACCGTCAGCCCGAGGCGGTTGGTGTACGTGGCGGAGTCGAAGGAGCCGAGCGCGGCATCCCAGTCCCCGGCGAGCCCCGGCCGCATCGCGAGCGCGTCGGCGTTGCGCACCAGGAGCGAGAGCAGTCCGCCGGGGGCGAGGACCCGGGCCAGACCGGCGAGCAGCGGGTCCGGCTCGTCCGTGTACATCAGGACGCCGTGGCAGAGCACCACGTCGAAGGCGCCGGGCAGGAACGTGGCGCCGGTCTCCCGGCCGTCACCCTCCAGCAGCTTCACCCGCTGCCGGATGCCCTCGGGTTCGTCGGCCAGGGCGGTACGGACCGCCTCCAGCATCGCCGGATCGGATTCGAGGCCGGTCACCTTATGACCGGCGCGGGCTAATCGCAGGGCCTGGGTGCCCTGGCCGAGGCCGACGTCGAGGACCCTCAGCCGCTGGTCGAACCGGAACCGCGAGGTGATCTGCTCATCGAGCTGATGGGCGACCAGGGCCTGCCGGACCGTGTTCCGTAAGCCTCCGAGGCCGCCGAGCCAGCCCGCCGCTCCTCCGGCGAAGCCGGATCTCCCGCTCAGGGCCGCTCTCCGCGCTTGACCTGCGGCTTGGGCAGACGCAGCCGGCGCATCTGGAGGGTGCGCATGAGGGCGTACGCGACGGCGCCCCGCAGGTTCTCGTCCGGGAACTTCTGGCGCAGTTGACGCTTGAGCTGGAAGGAGATCACGAACGAGTTCAGGACGATCAGCACGATGACGACCATCCACAGCAGCAGCACATAGCTCTGCATGGCGCCCGCCTGGATCATGCTGAGCACCATGATCAGCACGGCGAGCGGCAGGAAGAACTCGGCGATGACGAACCGCGAGTCCACGTAGTCACGGGCGAACCGGCGCACCGGGCCCTTGTCGCGGGCCGGGAGGTAGCGCTCGTCACCACCGGCCAGCGCCTCGCGCTGGCGCGCCAGATCGGAGCGGCGGGCCTCCTTCTGCCGCTTGGCGGCGTCCTTGCGCGTGGTCGGCGTATTCGCCAGGCTGCGGCGCTGCGACTGGGCCGCACTGCGCTTGGGCGTGGGGCGGCCCTTGGGCGCCTGCGGGTCTCTGGGCTGCTGCGGCTGGTCCGCGGTCACCTTGGCGGTGGCGGCCTGCTCATCCTTGGAACGGCTTCGGAACACAAAGCCCAAGAGTACGGGTTCACCGGTGTGGGCCCCAGCGTCAGGGGCAAAGAACCGGAAACCGCAGTGGCCACGCTCCTCCCTGCGCCGGAGGCGCCCGGACCGCGATCGTCCTGGAGGAGGAGCGCGGGACGGGCGGAACAGTGCGGTAATGGAAGAAGGGCCCGTAGGCTGGGTCTGTTGGGTGTGCCGGTGTCACAAGTCCGTCAGAAGGGGGCGCGCGAGGCCCATGAGCGGTGTCATGAAGCGTATGGGGATGATCTTCCGCGCGAAGGCCAACAAGGCCCTGGACCGGGCCGAGGACCCGCGCGAGACCCTTGACTACTCGTACCAGAAGCAGCTGGAGCTGCTCCAGAAGGTCCGGCGCGGTGTGGCCGACGTGGCCACGTCCCGTAAGCGCCTGGAGCTTCAGCTGAACCAGCTGCAAGGCCAGTCCGCCAAGCTGGAGGACCAGGGCCGCAAGGCGCTCGCGCTCGGCCGGGAGGACCTGGCCCGCGAGGCGCTGTCCCGTCGTGCCGCGCTCCAGCAGCAGGTCACCGACCTGGAGGCGCAGCACCAGACGCTCCAGGGCGAGGAGGAGAAGCTGACCCTGGCCTCGCAGCGGCTCCAGGCCAAGGTGGACGCGTTCCGCACCCGCAAGGAGACCATCAAGGCCACCTACACCGCGGCCCAGGCACAGACCCGGATCGGCGAGGCGTTCTCCGGCATCTCCGAGGAGATGGGCGACGTCGGCATGGCGATCCAGCGCGCCGAGGACAAGACCGCGCAGCTCCAGGCCCGCGCGGGCGCGATCGACGAGCTGCTGGCCTCCGGTGCGCTCGACGACCAGTCCGGGATGGCCAAGGACGACATCGCGGCCGAGCTGGACCGGATCTCCGGCGGCACGGACGTGGAGCTGGAGCTTCAGCGGATGAAGGCCGAGCTGGCCGGTGGCAGCGGCGGCTCGCAGCAGGCGATCGAGGGCGGCGGTCAGGACCAGTCGCAGCAGTCGCAGAACCAGCACAAGTTCGACAAGCAGTAGCCGCCGCCCCTGGACCGGGCGAGGTCTGTCGACGTCCCAAGGAGGTCGTCATGATCGTACGGATCATGGGGGAGGGACAGGTGCAGGTGGACGACAGCCACCTGCCCGGACTCAACAAGCTGGACGACGATCTGCTCGCCGAAATCGAGAGCGGCGACCACGACGGCTTCCGGCGCACGCTCGGCGCGCTCCTCGACGCGGTGCGCTCGGCGGGGGAGCCGCTGCCCGCCGACGCGCTGGAACCCTCGGGGCTGATCCTGCCCGCACCCGAGGCGACGCTCGAGGAAGTCAAGGCGATGCTCAAGGACGACGGCCTCATCCCGGGCTGAGCACCGTGCCCGCAGACCCTGCGTCGTCCCAGGTCACAGCCAAGGTCACGGCGGATTCCGGCGCCGCCGCACCCACGACGGGGGCGGGACGCCGCCGACGCGGTCCGGCGCGGCGTTTACCGTTGGATCCCGTGACTCCCCTCGCCGTCGGGCCTGGCCTGGCCCGTCCGCACCGCTGGCTGGCCGCCCACCCACGAGCCCTGGACACCCTCGTGGCCGTCGGCTGCCTCGCCCTGATCCTCATCGGCGCGGTGTCCAACCCGCATCTGCGCGACCACCAGCACGTCGGTGTCTTCTTCGGACTGCTGGCCACCCTCTCCTCGGCGTCGCTCGTGCTGCGCCGCGAGCTGCCGCGCGCGGTGCTGGCGTTCACCTGCGCGATAAGCGTCATCGAGATCGTCACCAACGACGAGGGGCCGCCGCGCACCTCGATCGTGTTCGGGGTCGTGGTCGCGCTCTACACCGTCGCCGCCCGCACCGACCGGTCCACCACCTGGCGGATCGGCGCCGTCACGGCCGTGCTGCTCACCGGCACCGGGATGCTGTTCGGGCTCACCCCCTGGTACGCGCAGGAGAACTGGGGCATCTTCGCCTGGACGGGGCTCGCCGCCGCCGTGGGCGACGCCGTCCGCAGCCGCCGCGCGTTCATCGCCGCGATCGAGGAGCGGGCCGAGCGCGCCGAGCGCACCCGCGAGGAGGAGGCCCGGCGCCGGGTCGCGGAGGAGCGGCTGCGCATCGCCCGCGAACTGCACGACGTCGTCGCGCACCACATCGCGCTGGTCAACGTGCAGGCCGGGGTCGCCTCGCACGTCATGGACAACCGCCCGGACCAGGCCAAGGAGGCGCTCGCGCACGTACGGCAGGCCAGCCGCTCGGCGCTGGACGAGCTGCGCGCCACCGTCGGTCTGCTGCGGCAGTACGGCGACCCCGCCGCGCCCACCGAGCCCGCGCCGGGCCTCGGCGTCCTGGACCAGCTGGTGGACGGCTTCGTACGGGCCGGGATGCGGGTCCAGGTCGAGGAGCGGCCGCAGGGCGGCCTGGGGCCGCTCGCCGGTTCGGTGGACCTCACCGCGTACCGGGTCGTCCAGGAGGCGCTGACCAATGTGCACAAGCACGCCGGGCCCGAGGTCAAGGCCGAGGTCCGTATCGTCCGTACGCACAGCGCGCTGGAGATCACGGTGTCGGACGACGGCGTCGGCACCCCGTCCGAGGACGACGGCGGCGGGCACGGGCTGCTGGGGATGCGGGAACGGGTCTCGGCGCTGCGTGGTACCTGCGAGGCGGGACCCCGCCCCGAGGGCGGCTTCCGGGTCCGGGCGACACTTCCGCTCCAGGCCCGTGGGGGAGGGGAATCATGACGATCAAGGTGCTGCTCGCCGACGACCAGACGCTGCTGCGCAGCGCGTTCCGGGTGCTGGTCGACTCGGAACCCGACATGGAGGTCGTGGGGGAGGCGTCCGACGGCGCGGAGGCGGTCGAGATCGTACGGGCCAAGGGCGCCGACGTGGTGCTGATGGACATCCGCATGCCCGGTACGGACGGGCTCGCCGCCACCCGCATGATCACCGAGGATCCACGGCTCGCGGACGTCCGGGTGGTCATGCTGACCACGTTCGAGGTCGACGAGTACGTGGTGGACTCGCTGCGGGCGGGCGCGAGCGGCTTCCTCGGCAAGGGCGCCGAACCCGGCGAACTCCTCTCCGCCATCCGCATCGCGGCCGCGGGCGAGGCGCTGCTGTCCCCGGTCGCCACCAAGGGCCTGATCGCCCGCTTCCTGGCCCAGGGCGTCCCGGGCTCCGGCGACGCCGCGTACGACGCCTCCCGGCTGGACGCCCTCACGGGCCGTGAGCGCGAGGTGCTGGTCCAGGTCGCGGGCGGCCACCCCAACGACGAGATCGCCGCCCGTCTGGAGGTCAGCCCGCTGACCGTGAAGACGCACGTCAACCGGGCGATGGCGAAGCTGGGCGCCCGGGACCGGGCCCAGCTGGTGGTCATCGCGTACGAAACGGGCCTGGTCCGCCCGGGGGCGTAGAACCCCCGGGCGGGGCCGGGAGGGGCTACGGCAGCGCCAGCATCCGCTCCAGCGCGGCCTTCGCGTGGGCCTCGGTCTCCGGGTCCACCTGGATGCGGTTCACGATCTTGCCCGCGACCAGCGACTCCAGGGCCCACACCAGGTGCGGCAGGTCGATCCGGTTCATGGTCGAGCAGAAGCACACCGTCTTGTCGAGGAAGACGATCTCCTTGCCCTCCGCGGCGAATCGGTTCGCCAGGCGCCGGACGAGGTTCAGCTCGGTGCCGATGGCCCACTTGCTGCCCGCCGGGGCCGCTTCGAGGGTCTTGATGATGTACTCGGTCGAGCCCACGAGGTCGGCCGCCGCGACCACCTCGTGCTTGCACTCGGGGTGCACCAGCACATTGACGCCGGGTATGCGCTCGCGGACGTCCCGTACGGACTCCAGCGAGAAGCGGCCGTGCACGGAGCAGTGGCCCCGCCACAGGATCATCTTGGCGGCGCGCAGCTGCTCGGGGGTCAGCCCGCCGCCGGGCTTGTGCGGGTTGTAGACGACACAGTCCTCCAGCGACAGGCCCATGTCCCGCACCGCGGTGTTGCGGCCCAGATGCTGGTCGGGGAGGAACAGCACCTTCTCCCCCTGCTGGAACGCCCAGTCCAGGGCGCGGCGGGCGTTGGAGGAGGTGCAGATCGTGCCGCCGTGGCGACCGGTGAACGCCTTGATGTCGGCGGAGGAGTTCATGTACGACACCGGCACCGTCGTCCCGGCGACGCCCGCCTCCGTCAGCACGTCCCAGCACTCGGCGACCTGCTCGGCGGTGGCCATGTCGGCCATCGAGCAGCCCGCCGCCAGGTCGGGCAGGACGACCTGCTGGCCGTCGCCGGTCAGGATGTCGGCGGATTCCGCCATGAAGTGCACACCGCAGAAGACGATGTACTCGGCGTCCGGCCGGGCGGCCGCGTCACGGGCGAGCTTGAAGGAGTCACCGGTGACATCGGCGAATTCGATGACCTCGTCGCGCTGGTAGTGGTGGCCGAGCACGAAGACCTTGTCGCCGAGCTTCTCCTTGGCCGCGCGGGCGCGGGCCACCAGATCCGGGTCGGAGGGCGCGGGCAGGTCGCCGGGGCATTCCACACCACGTTCGCTCCTCGGGTCGGCGTCACGGCCGAGGAGGAGCAGCGCGAGCGGGCTCGGCTGGACGTCGAGGGGCTGGGCGGTGGTCACAACACGCACCCTTCTTTCTTCACTCGGGACCCTAATCGTCAATTTGACGCTATCTATCATAACCGCTTCACGTCATGTTGACGATGGGCATCGCGTCGATGTGACGCATTACGGTCCGCGGGCCCCGTATGCGAGCATGAAGGGCAGGAAACGCGCTGGGCCCGGAATGAATCCGGGGCGCCGTTGGTTGGTTCCGACGGCAAGCAGTCCGTACGACCCGGGAGAGAAGCAGATGACCGTTCAGGACGAGACCACCGCGAGCGAGGGCATCATCCTGTCCGACGCCGCCGCGTCGAAGGTCAAGAGCCTGCTGGAGCAGGAGGGCCGCGAGGACCTCGCGCTGCGCGTCGCCGTCCAGCCCGGTGGCTGCTCCGGCCTGCGCTACCAGCTCTTCTTCGACGAGCGCTCGCTCGACGGCGACGTCGTCAAGGACTTCGACGGCGTCAAGGTCGTGACCGACCGGATGAGCGCCCCGTACCTGGGCGGTGCCTCGATCGATTTCGTCGACACCATCGAGAAGCAGGGCTTCACGATCGACAACCCGAACGCCTCGGGCTCCTGCGCCTGCGGCGACTCCTTCAGCTGAGCCCTGAAGCGACCGGCATACGGAGGCGGCGAGTACATCTCGCTGGCCTGCCTCCAGTCCGCCAACCATGAGGTCGGCACGGGGTATCCGGTGGCCGAGGCGGCGGACGCGTGCGCGGCGTACGGCGTGCCGCTGCTGGTGGACCTGGCCAAGTCGCTGGGCTGGGGCCCGGTG
>NZ_GG657754.1:7744444-7796304 GCF_000158915.1 Streptomyces himastatinicus ATCC 53653
CTCCGGCGCTTGTGCTCCCCGGCTACTTCTTCTGAGCCGGAACCTTGTCGCCCGTGGCCTTGTCCACGACCTCGCGGCCGTCCAGCGGCTTGTCGAGCGTGACCTTCTTCGTCATCTCCTTGGCCATCAGGATGCACGCCTGGCCCGGCTTCTTCGGCTTGCTCTTGATCTCGACCGTGACCTTCTTGGACGTCTCGTCGGCGGAGACCGAGTAGGTGTCGCAGACGCCGCCCCAGAAGCGCAGCGTCAGGGTCTTCCCGTCCGCGCTGTACGAGGTGATGTCGTCGGCCTTGGAGCCGCGGCCCGGCGTGCCCGGCTCACTGTGCTTCTTGCCCTGGCCCGGGGCCTTGCTGCGGGTCTCCGCCTTCTTCTTGATGAACTCCGGCTTCACGGCCGGGTAGGGGAGGGTCGCCGAGACGCCGTTGGCCCCGGTCGGCTCGGTCTTGAAGATCCACGACGGCACCAGGGCCCGCTGTCCGGCCACGGAGTGTGCGGCCAGCCCGAAGGTCACCGACTTCACGGTCACCTTCCCGGACCCGGCTCCGCCGCTCTTGGGGGCCGTGGCGTTGAGCTTCTTCAGCGCCTGCTCCGCGCTGATCAGCGGATAGCTGTCGTCCTCCTCGGGCGTCGACAGCGCGCCGTTCCCGCCGGTCAGCTCACCGTCCGCGGACACCTGGAGGCTGGTCGTCCAGCCCTGGGTGGGCAGCTTGTCCAGCACCGGGTCCGCGTTCACCATGCGCACGGCGCCGTAGCGGCCGCTCGCGTCGAGCTTCGCGTTCGTCAGCCCGAGCGCCTTGAGCACCGGCTCGGCCGTGCGCTCGGCCTTCTCCTCGGAGACGGCCTTGTCGTCACCGCCGCTCTTGTCGGTGCCGCTCTTCTTGTCGCCCTCGCGGTAGGTCGGGCAGGACGTACTGTCGGCCTTCGGCCCCGCGCCCGGCGGGTGCACACAGGTGTCGCCGCCCGGCGTCCCGAAGCGGGAGTACGACCAGCTGCCCGGGCCCTTCTGGCTCACCCGCAGCACCGGCCCCTGGCCGTCCTTGGTGCCCCCGACCTTCCAGTTGCCGTGGTCGGCCCGGGGGCTGCCGGAGACGTCCAGCGCCTTCGCCAGCCTCGCCACCTCGGCCTTGGTGACCTTGGCGTCGGTGCGGTAGACGGGCGCCTCGTCGGGCCCGTCCGGCAGCTTTCCGTCGACCTCGTAGCGGCCGCTGCCGTTCGGATCGGGCTCGCCGACCGCGATCCCCTCGTGTCCGTCGTTCCCCGCCGGGGCGGCGTACGCGTCCAGTGCGAGGGGCTGGGGGGATCCGTCGCGGCCCGCCGAGCCCGCGCCCTGGGAGCCGCCGCCATTGGCAGCGGTCGAGGCCCAGTAGGCGCCGCCGCCACCGGCGACCAGCACCGCTGCCGCCACCGATACGACGGCCAGCCGGGAACGCCGACGCGGCTGCGGATGGTCGTCGTCGGGGGTCTGCGGGGTGTCGGTCTCCTCGGTGCTCACCGTTTCTCTCCTTCGGCTCCGCTCACGTTGTCCGGCCTACTGCCCTCGCGAGGGGGTTGCCGGTGAGACGGGGGGAAGGGGCGGCTGGTTCCTTCCCCTGGTTCCGAAGCTTTTCGGCCGCGGTGCCCAGCCGCCGTCCTCAGTCGCCGTAGTCGGACATGCCGCCGACCAGATCGGCGGACGCGGTGGGAACCGTGATGCCGCGGATGCGCGACGGGGACACGGGCGCGGCGGGAGGCGCTACGGTGACCACCGGGACCGACCAGTGCGGCGCCATCCGCGCGCCGTAGCCGCGCAGTTCGGCCAGGGCCTCGGGCTCTATCGCCCCGGCGGCGTCCTGGGCGGGGGTGACGTGCTGCGACATGCGGCCTCCCGATCCGAGGGGCCCGTACGGGCACGAGCCCCGCCATCTCTGCACCGTATGCCCTACTACCGGGTAGTTCCTCCCGTTCGTAAGCGGCCCGGGAAGCCGATAGCGTGAAGCGTCCGATTTCGCCGCCGCCCCGAAACAGGAGCAGCTCTCGTGCGTATCGCCGTCACCGGCTCCATTGCCACCGACCACCTGATGACCTTCCCCGGCCGCTTCGCCGATCAGCTGGTCGCCGACCAGTTGCACACGGTCTCCCTCTCCTTCCTGGTCGACACCCTCGAGGTCCGCCGGGGCGGAGTCGCCCCGAACATCTGCTTCGGCATGGGGGTGCTCGGGCTGAGCCCGATCCTGGTCGGCGCCGCCGGCGAGGACTTCGCCGAATACCGTGCCTGGCTGGACCGCCACGGGGTGGACACCCAGTCCGTCCGGATCTCCGGGACGCGGCACACCGCCCGCTTCGTCTGCACCACGGACGAGGACCACAACCAGATCGCGTCCTTCTACACCGGCGCGATGAGCGAGGCCCGCCAGATCGAGCTCCAGCCGATCGCGGACCGGGCCGGTGGCCTCGACCTGGTGCTCATCGGCGCCGACGACCCGGAGGCGATGGTCCGCCACACCGAGGAGTGCCGCTCGCGCGGCATCCCGTTCGCCGCCGACCCCTCGCAGCAGCTCGCCCGCATGGACGGCGAGGACATCCGGGTGCTGGTGGGCGGTGCGCAGTACCTCTTCACCAATGAGTACGAGGCCGCGCTGATCGAGACCAAGACCGGCTGGACCTCGGAGCAGATCCTCTCCAAGGTCGGCACCCGCATCACCACGCTGGGCGCCCAGGGCGTCCGGATCGAGCGCGAGGGCGAGGAGCCGATCGTCGTCGGCTGTGCCGAGGAGGAGCAGAAGGCCGACCCGACGGGCGTCGGCGACGCCTTCCGCGCGGGCTTCCTCTCCGGCCTCTCCTGGAACCTCCCGCTGGAGCGCGCCGCCCAGGTGGGCTGCATGCTCGCGACGCTGGTCATCGAGACGGTCGGCACGCAGGAGTACGAGCTGCGCCGCGGTCACTTCATGGAGCGCTTCGCCAAGGCTTACGGCCACGAGGCGGCGGCCGAGATCGGCGACCACCTGGTCTGACGGCAGGGCACGGCACGCGGCGGCGGGGCCGGGGGAACGTTCCTCCGGCCCCGCCGCCGTATCCGTTTCAGGCCCGGCGGCTTCCCGGCCGGCGGTTTCAGGCCCGGCGGCGCACCCGGTACGCCGTGCCGCGCTCGGCGGGGCGCTCACCCTCGTACGTCTGCCCCCGCATCTCGCACCACGCCGGGATGTCCAGCCGGGCCGCCTCGTCGTCGGACAGCACGGTCACCACCTCGCCCACCGGTACGTCGCCGATGACCTTGGCCAGTTCGATCACCGGGATCGGGCACCGCTTGCCCAGCGAATCGACCACCAGACCGGACGTCTCAGCAGCGGCCTCCGCGGCAGCGGCGGCCACCGCCTCCGGGGCGCCCAGCCGCTCGCGTACCCCGGCCACCACGCCCGGCAGCACCTCCAGGAACCGTTCCACGTCCGTCCCCGCGGTCCCACGCGGGAGCGAGACGCGGATGTTGCCCTCGGACAGCACCCCCATGGCCCGCAGCACATGGCTGGGGACCAGCGTGCTCGACGTGCACGACGACCCGGACGAGACGGAGAACTCCGCCCGGTCCAGCTCGTGCAGCAGCGCCTCTCCGTCGACATAGAGACACGAGAAGGTGACCAGATGCGGCAGCCGCCGCTCCGGATCGCCGGCCACCTCTACGTCCGGCACCAGCTCCGGCACCCGGGCCCGGATGCGGTCCACAAGACCCCGCAGCCGCTCCGCTTCCTCCGCGGCCTCGGCCCGTACGGCGCGCAGCGAGGCGGCGGCCGCGACGATGGCCGGAAGGTTCTCGAACCCCGGGGCGCGGCCCGACTCCCGCTCGTCCACCGGGGCGGGGCGGAACCGCGTCCCCTTGCGCACCGCGAGAAGCCCGACCCCGGCCGGGCCGCCCCACTTGTGGGCGCTCGCGGTCAGCAGCGACCACCGGCCCTCCACCGGGCCCCAGCCCAGCGACTGGGCCGCGTCCACCAGCAGCGGCACGCCGTCCGCCGCGCACGCCTCCGCCGCCTCGGCCACCGGCTGCACCGTGCCGACCTCATGGTTGGCGGACTGGAGGCAGGCCAGCGCGATGTCCTCGGGCGCCTCGCGCAGGGCCGCCGCGTACGCCTCGGGCGCGACCCGTCCCGTACGGTCCACCGGGACCTCGGCGACCGTGCCGCCGGACGCCTCGTGCGCCGCCGCGGCCTGGAACACCGCGGAGTGCTCCACGGCGGAGACGATCAGCCGCCGCCCGGCCCGCCGGCGCCCGGCGAGCGCCCCGGCGATGCCGTCGTGCAGGGCGCGGGTCCCCGAAGGGGTGAAGGCCAGCTCGTCCGGGCGGCATCCCACGGACTCGGCGGCCGTCTCCCGCGCGGCGTCCAGCAGCAGCCGGGCGCGCCGCCCCTCGCGGTAGAGCCGGGCCGGATCGGCCCACCCCTCGTCGAGGGCGGCGAGCAGCGCCTGCCGGGCCACGGGGTGCAGAGGTGCGGACGAGGCCGCGTCGAAATAGGGCACGTAAAGAACGCTAGCCGCTGTGCCCGGCGCACGGCTCACGACAAAAACCCGGCGCCCGGCGCATGACAAAAACGCGCATGTGCCACGCACGGGCGTACGGCGTGCCGACGCGCGGCATCACACGAACGGGGCGCTGCCCGCACCACCTGTACCCCGGCCGTTCCCCGGCCACACCCCGTGCCGCCCGCGGTCCCGGAAAACGCTGGCGGAGCAGGTCATTCCGTTGGGATTCCCCGGTGTTCCAGGGGTGATGCCATCCCTTCGGGGAGGGGTCCGGCGCGTTGGGCACCCTCCCCGCGCAGCGCCAAATGGCGTCCAGTAGGGTTTGGTCCGCATAAACATCCAAACCCCTGCCCGCACCGGGCCGGCGACCGACCAGATGACGGCCGCGGCCGACCGCGCGGGCGAGACTCTCGGGAAGGCGCTACGTGAGTCCCAACGGCTCCGACCGCTCGTCGCGGCGCCCGGTGCGGCGGAAGCTGCTGCAGGCGCTGTCCGCGGGCTTGGTCCTGGCGACCGCCACCGGTTGCACATCCAAGGACTTCCCCCGCCTCGGATTGCCCACCCCGGCTACAGAGGAGGCGCCGCGGATCCTCTCCCTGTGGCAGGGCTCGTGGGCAGCAGCGCTCGCCGTGGGCGTGCTGGTCTGGGGCCTGATCCTGTGGTCGGTCGTCCTCCACCGCAGGGCCAGGACCAGGATCGAGGTCCCGGTACAGGTCCGGTACAACATGCCCCTCGAGGCACTGTTCACCGTGGTCCCGATCATCATCGTCTCGGTGCTGTTCTACTTCACCGCGCGCGATGAGAACGCCCTCCTCAAGACCTCCAAGAAGCCCGACCACGTAGTCAACGTCGTTGGCTACCAGTGGAGCTGGGGCTTCAACTACATGGAGAACGTCGACGGGAACGCGGCCAGCCCCAAGGCCACCCCGAAGGAGGTGTCGTCCATCCCCGACAAGATGCTCGACACCGCCCCCAAGGGTGCCGAGGGCGTCTACGACACCGGCACCCCCGGCGAGCGGAATCCGCAGAACGGCAACCCGGGTCCGACCCTGTGGCTGCCCAAGGGTGAGTCGGTCGAGTTCATCCTGACCTCCCGCGATGTCATCCACTCGTTCTGGGTGGTCCCCTTCCTGATGAAGATGGACGTCATCCCGGGCCACGCCAACCGGTTCGAGGTCACCCCGAACCGCGAGGGCACCTTCAAGGGCAAGTGCGCCGAGCTGTGCGGTGTCGACCACTCCCGCATGCTCTTCAACGTCAAGGTCGTTTCCCCGGAGCGCTACCAGCAGCACCTGAAGGACCTGGCGAAGAAGGGCCAGACGGGATACATCCCGGCGGGCATTGCGCAGACGGACCCCGCCAAGAACGCGGAGACCAAGACACAGTGAGCATCCTCAACGAACCCCAGGGTGCCGACGCAACCGCCTCGTACGAGGATGAGTTGCCGGTGCGCCGCAAGCAGCCCGGCAATGTCGTCGTCAAGTGGCTGACCACCACGGACCACAAGACGATCGGCACGCTCTACCTGGTCACGTCGTTCGCGTTCTTCTGCATCGGCGGCGTGATGGCGCTCTTCATGCGCGCCGAGCTGGCCCGCCCGGGCACGCAGATCATGTCGAACGAGCAGTTCAACCAGGCGTTCACCATGCATGGCACGATCATGCTGCTGATGTTCGCCACCCCGCTGTTCGCGGGCTTCACGAACTGGATCATGCCGCTCCAGATCGGCGCGCCAGATGTGGCGTTCCCGCGGCTGAACATGTTCGCGTACTGGCTGTACCTCTTCGGCTCGCTCATCGCGGTGGGCGGCTTCCTGACCCCGCAGGGCGCGGCCGACTTCGGCTGGTTCGCGTACTCGCCGCTGTCGGACGCGGTCCGCTCGCCGGGCGTCGGCGCCGACATGTGGATCATGGGTCTGGCCTTCTCCGGCTTCGGCACGATCCTCGGTGCGGTCAACTTCATCACCACGATCATCTGCATGCGCGCTCCCGGCATGACGATGTTCCGCATGCCGATCTTCACCTGGAACGTGCTGTTGACCGCCGTTCTGGTGCTGCTCGCCTTCCCGGTGCTGGCCGCCGCGCTGTTCGCCCTGGAGGCGGACCGAAAATTCGGGGCGCATGTCTTCGACGCGGCCAATGGCGGGGCGTTGTTGTGGCAACACCTCTTCTGGTTCTTCGGACATCCAGAGGTGTACATCATCGCGCTGCCGTTCTTCGGAATCATTTCCGAGGTCATCCCGGTCTTCTCGCGCAAGCCGATGTTCGGTTACTTCACCCTGGTCGCCGCGACGATCTCCATCGCGGGTCTGTCCGTGACCGTGTGGGCGCACCACATGTACGTCACCGGCGGGGTGCTACTGCCGTTCTTCTCCTTCATGACGTTCCTGATCGCGGTCCCGACCGGTATCAAGTTCTTCAACTGGATCGGCACGATGTGGAAGGGCTCGCTGAGCTTCGAGACCCCGATGCTCTGGGCGATCGGCTTCCTCATCACCTTCACCTTCGGTGGTCTCACCGGCGTCATCCTGGCGTCGCCGCCGATGGACTTCCACGTCTCCGACTCGTACTTCGTGGTGGCCCACTTCCACTACGTGGTCTTCGGCACCGTGGTCTTCGCGATGTTCTCCGGCTTCCACTTCTGGTGGCCGAAGATGACCGGCAAGATGCTGGACGAGAAGCTCGGCAAGATCACCTTCTGGACGCTGTTCATCGGCTTCCACGGCACCTTCCTGGTGCAGCACTGGCTGGGCGCCGAGGGCATGCCGCGCCGGTACGCCGACTACCTGGCGGCCGACGGCTTCACCGCGCTGAACACGATCTCCACGATCAGCTCGTTCCTGCTCGGCCTGTCGATACTGCCGTTCCTCTACAACGTGTGGAAGACGGCCAAGTACGGCAAGAAGGTCGAGGTCGACGACCCGTGGGGCTACGGCCGCTCGCTGGAGTGGGCGACCTCCTGCCCGCCGCCTCGGCACAACTTCCTCACCCTGCCGCGGATCCGTTCCGAATCCCCGGCATTCGACCTGCACCACCCCGAGATCGCGGCGCTCGACCAGCTCGAGCACCAGGGTGCGGCCGACCAGGACAAGGCCCTCGCGGGTGGTAAGGAGGCCGACAAGTGAAGGTCCAAGGCCGGATGTTCATCTGGCTCGCCGTCTTCATCCTGCTGATGGCGGTCGTCTACGGCGTGTGGTCGAAGGAGCCCGCCGGTACCACGGCGCTGTTCCTCGCCTTCGGGCTGAGCATCATGATCGGGTTCTACCTGGCGTTCACCGCGCGCCGGGTGGATGTCGGAGCGCAGGACAACAAGGACGCTGACGTCGCGGACGACGCCGGTGAGCTGGGCTTCTTCTCCCCGCACAGCTGGCAGCCGCTGTCCCTGGCCGTCGGTGGCGCCCTGGCCTTCATGGGTGTCGTCTTCGGCTGGTGGCTGCTGTTCTTCTCCGCCCCGATCATCATGGTCGGCCTCTTCGGGTGGGTCTTCGAGTACTACCGCGGCGAGAACCAGAACCAGTAGCAAGCTCTCTCGGAGGGGCCCGGCACCGACCACGGTGCCGGGCCCCTCTGCCGTGTCACCCTGCTGCCTCGCCCGGCGCGCCGTCCGTCGCGCGCGTCCATAGCGTGAGCGCATGAACCACACACCTCGATCTCCTCGAACCCGGGCGGTGCTCTCCAGTGCCCTGCTGGTGGCGTCGCTGATAGCGGGTCTCAGCGGATGCGGGGGCCCCTCCTCGGACCCGCTGTCCGCCAAGCCGTACGACGCCGCCGACCAGATCTCCTTCAGCGGCGAGAGCGGCGCACACAACGCCGACCCGGACCGGCCGCTCCAAGTGACCGCAAAGGGCGACGACGGCCGGATCACGGACGTCACCGCCACCGACGCGGCGGGCAGGTACGTACGGGGCGAACTGGCGCCGGACGGCAGCCGGTGGCGCTCCACCGTGCCGCTGGCGGCGGGCGCCCACTACACGCTGCGGGTGTCCACGGAGGACTCGGGCGGCGCGCCGGGCCGCCGCACGATCGACTTCACCACCAGCTCCAAGCGCAGGCTGCTGAAGGTCACCTTCGGCCCGAAGTCGGGCGAGTACGGGGTGGGCCAGCCGGTCACCGCCAAGCTGAGCCGCCCGGTGAAGGACCCCTCGGCCCGGGCCGTGGTCGAGCGGGGCCTGAAGGTCGACTCACAGCCCGCGGTGGAGGGTGTCTGGCACTGGGTGAACAGCAAGACGCTGCACTACCGCCCGGCCGAGTACTGGCCCGCGCACGCGACCGTCAAGGTCCGCTCCAACCTCAAGGGCATCAGGGTCGGCGGCGGGCTCTACGGCGGTGACGCCAAGCCGCTGCGGATCACCACCGGCGACCGGATCGAGGCCCTGACGGACTCCGGGACCCACCAGATGACGGTGCGGCGCAACGGGCAGGTGATCCGGACCATCCCGATCACGACCGGCATGCCCGGGTTCGACACCCGCAACGGCACCAAGGTGATCCTCGCCAAGGAGTCGGCGGTGCGGATGACGGGCGCCAGCATCGGCCTCGGCTCCGGTTCCTACGATCTGATGGTCTACTGGGCGGCCCGGGTCACCGAAAGCGGTGAATATGTCCACGCCGCGCCCTGGTCGACGGGCTCGCAGGGCTACGCCAACGTCAGCCACGGCTGCACCGGCATGTCCACCGCGAACGCCCAGTGGTTCTTCAACACCGTGCACCTCGGCGACCTCGTCAAGGTCGTCAACAGCAACGGGGACGACATGGCCACGTTCGGCAACGGCTACGGCGACTGGAACATGGCCTGGACCGACTGGCGTCAGGGCAGCGCCCTCGCCGCCGGCCAGCGGGACGGCAGCACCCCGGCCGACTCGGCCCGGCTCCGCCCCATGGCATGACCGCGTGACACCGCACCCAGTGCGGTCAGGCGCCCACCGCGAGCCGCTTGCGGAGCAGCCCGGCCAGCGCGTCCGTCAGGGCCACCGGGTCCACCGGATGCGTCACCGCGGCCTCCGCGCGGCTCCAGGTGGCCAGCCAGGCGTCCTGCGGGCGGCCGATGAGCAGCACCACCGGCGGGCACTGGAAGATCTCGTCCTTGATCTGCCGGCAGACGCCCATCCCGCCCGCGGGGGCCGTCTCCCCGTCCAGGACGCAGACGTCGATCCCGCCGTCCTCCAGCGCCTCCAGGACGGCCGGGAGCGTCGCGCACTCCACGAACTCCACCGGAGGCAGATCGGCGGCGGGTCGGCGACCGGTCGCGAGCCGCACCTGTTCGCGGGTGTTCGCGTCGTCGCTGTAGACCAGCACCGTGGCGGTCGGCCGCATCGTTTCCTCCGCATCAGCCAAGGGGACTACCGGGCTCCTGCGGCGGATGTTACTCCCGTACAGCCTTCCGGAGGAGGGGGCGAACCGATCTCTCCCTCCTTCGAGGGATCGCCCGGAACAGCGGCGACGAGCAGCATCGATGCCCTTGACGCCGCCCTGGACACTCCGAACGGCACCCCCGGGAGTGAGGGCCGGATAAGCGACCGACATAATGTCGGTCGTGGCGACAGCAACGACAGTAGAAACCGGGCACGCGCACCCGTCGGTCAACCGGCCGAACCTCACCAGCGTCGGAACCATCATCTGGCTGAGTTCCGAGCTGATGTTCTTCGCGGCCCTCTTCGCGATGTACTTCACCCTGCGATCGGTGACCGGAGCCGAGCACTGGAAGGAAATGGCGTCCTCGCTGAACTTCCCGTTCTCGGCGACGAACACCACGATCCTCGTGCTCTCCTCCCTCACCTGCCAGCTCGGTGTCTTCGCCGCCGAGCGTGGCGACGTGAGGAAGCTGCGCTCCTGGTTCGTGATCACCTTCATCATGGGCGCGATCTTCATCGGCGGTCAGATCTTCGAGTACACCGAGCTGGTCAAGAAGGACGGGCTTTCGCTCTCCTCCGACCCGTACGGCTCGGTGTTCTACCTGACCACCGGTTTCCACGGACTGCATGTGACGGGCGGACTCATCGCCTTCCTGCTGGTCCTGGGGAGGACGTACGCGGCCAAGAGGTTCACCCACCAGCAGGCGACGGCGGCCATCGTCGTGTCCTATTACTGGCACTTCGTCGATGTCGTCTGGATCGGCCTCTTCGCCACGATCTACATGATCAAGTAAGCCGGTCACCGCGACCGGAAGCACGTCCTTAAAGCATCGACGCAGAAGATCCTGACACCGGGGTAATCCGTGAAAAAGCTCTCCGCACGACGGCGCCATCCGCTGGCTGCGCTCGTCGTCCTACTCTTCGCGCTGGCGGTCACTGGGGGGCTGTACGCCGCGTTCTCGCCGAGCGAGGCGAAGGCCGATGACAGCTCCGCCCAGTCCCTCGCCATCGAGGAGGGCAAGAAGCTCTATTCCGTCGGCTGCGCCAGCTGCCACGGTACGGGCGGTCAGGGGACCTCCGACGGCCCGAGTCTGGTGGGCGTCGGCTCGGCCGCCGTCGACTTCCAGGTCGGTACCGGCCGGATGCCCGCCCAGCAGCCGGGCGCCCAGGTGCCGAAGAAGAAGAAGATCTACTCGGACGCCGAGACCGAGCAGCTGGCCGCGTACATCTCCTCGCTCGGCGCCGGGCCGGTGACGCCCTCCAAGGGCCAGTACAGCACCGATGGCGCGGATGTCGCGAAGGGCGGGGAGCTCTTCCGTACGAACTGCGCGCAGTGCCACAACTTCGCCGGCAAGGGCGGTGCCCTCACCAACGGCAAGTACGCGCCGTCCCTCGAGGGCGTGAGCAAGAAGCATCTGTACGAGGCCATGCAGACCGGCCCGCAGAACATGCCCTCCTTCCCCGACACCACGATGCCGGAGAAGAACAAGCAGGACATCATCGCGTACCTCGACACGGTCAACAGCGACAAGTCCAAGACCCCCGGTGGCCTTGAGCTCGGCGGGCTCGGCCCGGTCAGTGAGGGCCTCTTCGCCTGGGTCTTCGGCATGGGCGCGCTGATCGTCCTCACCATCTGGGTCGCCGCCCGGACCGCAAAGGCCAAGAAGTCATGAGTAGCCACGAGATTTCACAAGCAGAAGAGAAGCTGCCCGAGGAGCGGGCGGAGGGCGGCGCGACGGTCGTCGCGGAAGACCCGTTCGCCGACCCGGGGCTGCCCCCGCACGAGCACCGTCAGCAGGACATCGACGAGCGGGCCGCCCAGCGGTCCGAGCGCACCGTCGCCCTGCTCTTCACGGTCTCGATGCTGGCGACGGTCGCGTTCATCGCCTCCTTCGTGACGCTGCCGGTCGACAAGTACATCTACGTCTTCCCGATCGGCCACATCAGCGCGCTGAACTTCGCGCTGGGCGTCACCCTCGGCATCGCGCTGTTCGCCATCGGCGCCGGTGCGGTCCACTGGGCCCGCACCCTGATGTCCGACGTGGAGATCGCCGACGAGCGCCACCCCATCGAGGCCGACCCCGAGGTCAAGGCCAAGGTCCTCGACGACTTCCGGGCGGGCGCCAAGGAGTCCGGCTTCGGCCGCCGCAAGCTCGCCCGCAACACCCTCTTCGGCGCGCTCGCCCTGGTGCCGCTCTCCGGCGTCGTGCTGCTGCGCGACCTCGGCCCGCTGCCCGGCACCAAGCTCCGGCACACCAGCTGGGGCAAGGGCAAGCGGCTCATGAACTACAACACCATGCAGCCGCTGCGGCCCGAGGACATCTCCGTGGGCTCCCTCACCTTCGCCATGCCCGAGGGCATGACCGAGGAGGACCACGACTTCCAGACCGAGATCGCCAAGGCCGCCCTGATGCTGGTCCGGCTCCAGCCGGAGAACATCAAGGACAAGCGCGAGCTGGACTGGTCGCACGAGGGCATCGTCGCCTTCTCGAAGATCTGCACCCACGTCGGCTGCCCGATCAACCTGTACGAGCAGCAGACCCACCACGTCCTGTGCCCCTGCCACCAGTCGACGTTCGACCTCTCCGACGGTGGCCGAGTGATCTTCGGTCCGGCCGGTCACGCACTGCCCCAGCTGCGGATCAGGGCCAATGACCAGGGGTACCTCGAAGCCATGGGCGACTTCTCGGAGCCCGTCGGTCCTGCTTACTGGGAGCGCGGATGAGTACTGCAACAGACACGGGCACGCCGCGGCGCGGCAAAGCGCCCGCGGGCGAGCGCGTCGCCGACTGGGCCGACGGCCGGCTGGGCATCTACAGCCTGGCCCGGGCCAACATGCGCAAGATCTTCCCGGACCACTGGTCCTTCATGCTGGGCGAGGTCGCGCTCTACAGCTTCATCATCATCATCCTCACGGGTGTGTACCTGACGCTGTTCTTCCACCCCAGCATGGAAGAGGTCGTGTACCACGGCCCGTACGTCCCGATGCAGGGCGTCCGGATGTCCGAGGCGTTCGCCTCGACGCTCGACATCAGCTTCGAGGTGCGCGGCGGTCTGCTGATCCGGCAGATCCACCACTGGGCCGCGCTGGTCTTCCTCTGCGCGATGTTCGTGCACATGATGCGCGTCTTCTTCACCGGCGCGTTCCGCAAGCCGCGTGAGATCAACTGGCTGTTCGGCTTCCTGCTGTTCTTCCTCGGCATGCTGACCGGCTTCACCGGCTACTCGCTCCCCGACGACCTGCTCTCCGGCACCGGTCTGCGGTTCATCGAGGGCGTGTTCCTGTCGATCCCGGTCGTCGGCACCTACATCTCGATGTTCGTGTTCGGCGGCGAGTTCCCGGGCATGGACCTCATCCCGAGGCTCTACCCGGTCCACGTCCTGCTGCTGCCGGGCATCATGCTCGGCCTGCTGGTGGCGCACCTGATCCTGGTCTTCTACCACAAGCACACGCAGTACCCCGGGGCCGGAAAGACCAACAAGAACGTCGTCGGCATGCCCCTGCTGCCGGTCTACATGGCCAAGGCGGGCGGCTTCTTCTTCCTGGTCTTCGGCGTCATCGCGGTCATCTCCGCTATCGCCACGATCAACCCGATCTGGACCATCGGCCCCTACCGGCCCGACCAGGTCTCCACCGGCGCCCAGCCCGACTGGTACATGGGCTTCGCCGAGGGTCTGGTCCGTGTCATGCCGGGCTGGGAGATCACCGCGTGGGGTCACACGCTCGTCCTGGGCGTGTTCATCCCGATCGTGCTCTTCCCGCTGGTCCTCTTCGCGATCGGCTTCTACCCCTTCATCGAGGGCTGGATCACCGGCGACAAGCGCGAGCACCACATCCTGGACCGCCCGCGCAACGCCCCGACCCGTACGGCCTTCGGTGTCGCTTGGCTGACCGCGTACTTCGTGATGCTGATCGGTGGCGGGAACGACCTGTGGGCCACCCACTTCCAGCTGTCGATCAACTCGATCACCTGGTTCGTGCGGATCGGCTTCTTCGCCGGCCCGGTCCTCGCGTTCATCGCCACCAAGCGGATCTGCCTCGGCCTCCAGCGCCGCGACAAGGAGAAGGTGCTGCACGGTCGCGAGACCGGCATCATCAAGCGCCTGCCGCACGGTGAGTTCATCGAGGTGCACGAGCCGCTCACGCAGGAGCAGATGCACGTGCTCACCCAGCACGAGCAGCCGAAGGCGTACGAGATCGGCCCCGAGGTCGACGAGAACGGCGTCCGCCGCAAGGTCAAGGGGTCGCAGAAGCTGCGGGCCAGGCTGTCCAAGTCGTACTACGGCAAGGACGCCTTCATCCCGAAGCCGACCTCCGAGGAGTACAAGGAGATCACCAGCGGCCACGGCCACCACTGATCTCTTCCGTCTTCTGACGTCTGTACGCCACAGACCAGGGCCCCGGCCCGGACCTCACCGTCCGGGCCGGGGCCCTGGTCGTGGTTATGAACGCCGTACGCGCCGATAGGCTTGGCCTGATCGAGCGCGGATCGAGCCATCAGCCACTCAGGAGCGGACCATGGACGTTGTGACCCCAGCCGGAGGCGACAGCACCGCGACGGCCCGCACCTGGCCGGACGTGCTCAGCTCCCTCCTCGACGGCCAGGACCTCAGCGCCGACGACACCGCCTGGGCCATGGACCGCATCATGCGCGGCGAGGCCACCGACGCCCAGATCGCCGGGTTCGCGGTCGCGCTGCGGGCCAAGGGCGAGACCGTCGCCGAGCTGTCCGGCCTCGTCCGCGCCATGTACGGGCACGCCAAGACGATCGAGGTGCCCGGGCCGACCGTCGACATCGTCGGCACGGGCGGCGACCGCGCCAAGACCGTCAACATCTCGACCATGTCCGCCCTCGTGGCGGCCGGGGCGGGCGCGCGCGTGGTCAAGCACGGCAACCGCGCCTCGTCCTCCGCGAGTGGCGCCTCCGACGTTCTGGAGAAGCTCGGCGTCAACCTGGATCTCAGCCCGGCGCGGGTTGCCGAGATCGCCGAGGAAGCGGGCATCACCATGTGCTTCGCGGTCAAGTTCCACCCGTCGCTGCGGCACGTCGCGGCGGCCCGCCGCGAGCTGGGCATCGCCACCCCGTTCAACTTCCTCGGCCCCCTCACCAACCCGGCCCGGGTCCGCTGCCAGGTCACGGGCGTCGCCGACGCCCGGATGGCGCCGATCATGGCCGGGGTGCTGGCCGAACGCGGCTCCTCGGCGCTGGTCTTCCGGGGCGACGACGGTCTGGACGAGCTGACCGTCACCGCGACCTCCCAGGTGTGGGTGGTGCGGGACGGCGCGGTCCGCCGGGAGACCTTCGACCCGCGCGACATCGGCTTCGACCTGGCCCCGGTGGAGGCGCTGCGCGGCGCCGACGCCTCGCACAACGCGGATGTGGCCCGCCGCGTGCTGGCGGGCGAGACGGGCCCCGTCCGGGACGCGGTCCTCCTCAACTCGGCCGCCGCGCTGGCGACCCTGGACTGGGACGCCGAGCCGGTGGGCACCCCCCTCCCGGCCCGCATCGCGGCGGGCGTCACCCGAGCCGCCGCCTCGATCGACTCGGGCGCCGCGAGGGAATCCCTGGAACGCTGGGTGCGGGCCAGCAACGCGTAACCCTGGGTTTCGTTGCCGGGTGCGGCCCGGTGGCCGGGTTGTGCCCACCCGTCCCGCCCCGCGGGACGATTGCCCACAACGGGTCCAATATCCAGCCCCTCCGGCGTTTGAGGAGCGGGGGTGCAGGGGCGGAGCCCCCGCGGCGGGGGCCGGGGGCTTGCCCCCGGTTTCGGGAAGGGGCGGGTAGGGGACAGTCCAGCATGCGGACGCGCCGTGGTCACCGCGGAGCGGCGTGGCATAATCCCCCCAGGTCACGAGCGACAGCGACTTCGGCCCCGGCCCGCTGTCCGGCAACCCTCCGTCCGTGGCGGGGTGCCCCGGGTGATGACCAGGCCGCACGCAGCGAGGCGTGCGGCAAGCGCGGACCCCTCGCACTAGGGGTCCTGGTGGTCGAGGGAGTTCTTCCGTGACGCAGCGAATGCGCTAGGGCCGCAGCGCCCCGTTTTCCCCCCAGCTCCGCGCGGAGCCACCGTGCACCACACCCGCCCGCGCGTTGAGCGAGTTCCGCATGCTCGCAAACCCATCGGGAGAATCCGCCATGTCCGCATGCCCTTCTGCTGTCGAGACCTCCGCCCCGCTCGCCGTCCTCGGCAGTGACGTCACCGTGCCCCTGGTCACCGGCGGCGAGGTGACCTACGCAGCCCTCGACTACGCGGCCAGCGCGCCCGCCCTGCGGCGGGTGTGGGACGACGTCGCCGCGTACGCCCCGTACTACGGGAGCGTCCACCGCGGGGCGGGCTATCTGTCGCAGCTCTCGACGGACCTCTTCGAGAACAGCCGCAAGGACGTCGCGGCGTTTCTGGGGTGCCGGGAGGACGACCAGGTGGTCTTCACCCGCTCGACCACCGATTCGCTCAACCTGCTGGCCGCCGCGCTGCCCACCGGCACGGAGGTGTTCGTGTTCGAGACCGAGCACCACGCCTCGCTGCTGCCGTGGGAGCAGCGGGAGGACACCCGGGTGACGTACCTGAGCGCGCCGCGCTCGCCGCGGGAGGCCGTGGAGACGCTGGAGAAGGCGCTGGCGGGCCGGGACAAGGGCCCGGCGCTGGTGTGCGTGACGGGCGCGTCGAACGTGACGGGTGAGCTGTGGCCGGTGCGGGAGCTGACCGCGGCGGCGCATGCGCGGGGCGCCCGCATCGTGCTGGACGCCGCGCAGCTGGCCCCGCACCACCCGGTGGACGTCGCGGACGCGGACGTGGACTGGGTGGCGTTCTCGGGCCACAAGCTGTACGCGCCGTTCGGGGCGGGCGTCCTGGCGGGCCGGGCCGACTGGCTGCGCGAGGCGCGGCCGTATCTGGCGGGCGGCGGCGCGAGCCGCAAGGTCGCGCGGCGGGACGACGGCGGGGTGGACGTCGAGTGGCACACCACCGCGGCGCGGCACGAGGCCGGTTCGCCGAACGTGATCGGCGTGTACGCGATCGCCTCGGCGTGCAAGGCGCTGTCCGAGGCCGGGTTCGACGGCCTGGTGGCGCGGGAGCGGCAGCTGATCGCGAAGGTGCGGGAGGGCCTGGCGGAGGTGCCCGAGGTGCGGCTGCTGTCGCTGTTCGGGGACGACGCGCCGCGCGTGGGGGTGCTGTCGTTCGTGGTGGAGGGCTGGAACAGCTCGCACTTCGCGGCGGCGCTGTCCGCGGAGTACGGGATCGGCGTACGGGACGGGCTGTTCTGCGCCCATCCGCTGGTGCGGACCCTGCTGGGCAGCGAGCCCGGCGACCAGGGGGAGTGCGGCGCGCCGGAGGCCGCCCCGGGTGAGCGCTCCCTGAACGCGATCCGTGTCAGCTTCGGCGCGGGCACCCCGGACGAGCATGTGGAGCGCTTCGTCCGGGCGGTGAAGGAGCTGGTCCGGGACGGCGCCAAGTGGGACTACCGCACGGAGGACGGCCGCTGCGTGCCGGTGCGCTAGAGGGAAGACACCCGCTAGCTGTCGAGGCCGATCGCGAAGGCGGCTTCCAGATCGTGCTGCGAGTACGTCCGGAAGGCGATGTGGGTCTCGGTGGAGGCCACCCCCGGCAACTTGCTGATCTGGCCCGTGATGATGTCCGCGAGGTCGTCGTGGCGGGCCACCCGCACCATCGCGATCAGATCGTGGGCGCCGGTGACCGAGTAGACCTCGCTCACACCCTCCAGCGCGGCGATCTTCTCGGCGGTCTCCGGGATCTGGTCCACGCTGGTCTTGATGAGCACGATCGAAGTGATCACGGCTGGCTTTCTCCCTCGCTGGCCCTGGCTGCGCCGCCCACTCTATCCGGCCGCCCGAAGCGGGCCCACGCGTAGAGAAAACCCAGGGTGAAGCCCACGAGATGGGCGAGGTAGGCCACTCCGGGGCGGGCGTCGGCCTGGCGGGCGGCGAGCCACTGGAGGGTGACCCAGAAGATCAGTACGACCCAGGCGGGGAAACGCAGCGGGAGGAAGAACAGGAACGGGAACAGGCTGGTCACCCGGGCGCGCGGAAAGAGCCATAAAAAGGCGCCGAGGACGCCGGAAATGGCACCGGAGGCGCCGACCAGCGTCTGCGGCGAGGAGGCGTGGGCGGCGGCGTAGCCGAGGAGCGCGAGATAGCCGGTGACGAGGTAGAAGAGGGCGAAGTGCATACGCCCCATCCGTTCCTCGGTCATCGCCCCGAAGACGTAGAGGAACAGCATGTTGCCGAGGAGGTGCAGCCAGTTGCCGTGGACGAAGAGCGCGGTCAGCGGCGTCAGCGGCTCGGCGGGGGTGCCGCTCCACAGGGCGCTGGGGACGACTCCCCAGCGCTCGAAGTACGAGGTCTGGGCCTGGAGGAGGTCCCCGCCGGAGCCGTAGCGGGGGTCGAGCCCTGAGGCCGGTCCGAGGACGAAGATCAGGCAGCAGATGACGATGAGGGCGTACGTCATCACGGGACGGCCGGACCCCGCCGACTTCTCGATCATGGGCAGATCATCGCGTACCCGGCACAACCTGCACAGAGCGCCTCGCCGCCGCCCGGGGGCGGGGTACGGGCCCGACAACGCCCGGGGCTCAGGCCGTAGGGTTACAGGACGCCGATGAGCCGAGTAGCGAGGACCCGACACCATGGCCGTTCCCACGCCGACAGCCGAGACCCGCTGGCGCTGCACGCTGTGCGGCAACCTCACCCGTTTCGATGTGACCCGCTCGACGAAGGCCGTGGAGTTCATCCACCTGGACCTGGCCGGGGAGCCTCGGGTCGAGGAGCGCGATGTGCTCAGTGAGACCATTGAGTCAGTACGTTGTCGCTGGTGCAACGCGGTCGACCAGATCGAGCTGGTGGACCGTCCGAGTGCGAACGCGAGCGCCTGAGACACGGAGCGAGGAGAAGGTGGTGGACCGGACGGGCGGCCGCGAAGCGGCCGGTGACGCCGAGGGCGTCACCGAGGCGCTGGACCGCCCCCTGCCGGAAGGGGTGCGGCGGCGCGTGGTGGCGCTGGTCGCGGATGCGTTCGGTGGTCTGACGGTCACCGAACTGCCACCCCAGCTGCGGCAGTACGCCCGTTTCACCCCGAACCGGCGCGCCAAGTTCGCGGGAAACGCGATGGCCGCCGCGGTGGAGAGCGACCCCGTTTTCCGGCAGCGGATCGGACAGCGGCTGCGCGAGACCCAGGCGGAGCTGACCGAGGCCATCGAGGGCGGTTCGCCGCCCGCGGCCGCGGACCCGGTGGACGTCGCGGCGGTGGCGTACGTGCTGCGTCCCGTGGGCTGGGTGAAGCTCGTCGAGGCGGCGGGCGAGGAGGCCCAGCGGGCGTCGGCCGAGCGGGCCGGCGAGGAGGCCGAGCGCGAGCTCCAGCGGCTGCGCGAGGAGCTGGCGGCCGCCCGTTCGGTGGCGCGCAAGGAAACCGACAGGGTCCGCGCCGAGCTGGACGCGGCCCGCAAGGAGACGGACGCGGTGCAGCGCAAGCTGCGCAGCGCGCAGAGCGATGTGAAGCGCGGGGCGGCGGCGCTGCGCAAGGCCGAGGGCGAGCTGGAGACCGTGCGGTCGGAGGCGGCGTCGCGGCAGGCGGCCGCCGACGGTGAGGCGCGGCGGCTGCGGGCCCGGCTGGCGGAGGCCGAGTCCGCCCTGGAGGCGAGCCGGCGGGCGGTGCGCGAGGGCCGCAGCGTGGAGGACATGCGGCTGCGGCTGCTGCTGGACACGGTGCTGGATGCCGCCCAGGGGCTGCGCCGCGAACTGGCGCTGCCGCCCGCGTCGATGCACCCGGCGGACACGGTGGACGCGGTCGAGCCGGGCAAGATGACGCCGAAGGACATAGCGACCAGGGCGCTGTCGGAGATGGATCCGGCGCTGCTGGACCAGTTGCTGGCGCTGCCGCAGGCGCATCTGGTGGTGGACGGCTACAACGTCACCAAGACCGGCTATCCGACGATGCCGTTGGAGAAGCAGCGGCTGCGGCTGCTGGGCGGGCTCGCGGTGCTCGCGGCGCAGACGGGCGCGGAGATGACGTGTGTCTTCGACGGGGCGGAGCTGGCCGCTCCGGTGCTGCTGGCGCCGCCGCGCGGGGTCCGGGTGCTGTTCAGCAAGCCCGGAGTGACGGCGGACGAGCTGATCCGGCAGCTGGTGCGGGCCGAGCCGCCGGGCCGTCCGGTGGTCGTGGTGTCCACCGACCGCGAGGTCGCGGACGGGGTCGCACGCGCCGGAGCGCGCCCCGTGGCATCCGCTCTGTTGCTGAAGCGACTTGCGCGCACCTGACGGCCGATAATCATCAGCACAGCGTCAATTGACCGTCACTGCCCGTGCGATGTTTGTAAAAGATGCGTCCCTGGCCAATTTTTTTGTCGTCGGGATTTGAACGGATCACGGCAGGGTCACTAATGTCGGCTCGAACCTTCGCGCGGTTGATCACCCATCCGGGGTGACAGCGGGGGTACCGCCGAGTCCGCGGCGTATCCGCGGAGCCCGGGGTCGCACCTCAACCCCTGGTAGGCGGCCGGAGGAAGAAGGAGCTCGCCTTCGTGGCGTCCCACCGTCGACCCAAGCAGCCGAGCCGCACTCGGGTATCCGTACTCACGGCGACCGCCGCAGCCGCCGTCGCGCTCACGTCCCAGGCCGCCCAGGCCGCTCCTAAGCAGGACAAGAAGGACGTCAAGGAGCAGGTCGACAAACTCTACGAAGAGGCGGAGGCGGCGACCGAGAAGTACAACGGCGCCAAGGAGAAGCAGGAGAAGCTGGAGAGCCAGGTCGGCGACCTCCAGGACAACGTGGCGCGCGGTCAGCAGGATCTGAACAAGCTGCGCGACGGCCTGGGTTCGATGGCCACCGCCCAGTACCGCACCGGCGGTATCGACCCCTCCGTACAGCTGATCCTCTCCTCCGACCCGGACACCTACCTCGACAAGGCGTCCACCCTCGACCAGGTGAGCGGCAAGCAGGCCGAGTCCCTGCGGAAGATCGCCGACAAGCAGCGCACGCTCAAGCAGCAGCGCGAGGAGGCGTCCACCAAGCTCCAGGACCTGGCGGACACCCGGAAGGCCCTGGGTGAGAAGAAGAAGCAGATCCAGGGCAAGCTCGCCAAGGCCCGGAACCTCCTCAACACCCTCACCGAGCAGGAACGCGCCAAGATGGCGCAGGAGGAGAAGGAGCGCGCCAACCGCGCCAGCAGCCGGGCCGACCTGGGCAGCGAGGTGCCCGACTCGCAGCGTGCCGCCGCCGCGCTGGCCGCCGCCAAGACCAAGATCGGCTCGCCGTACGTCTGGGGCGCCACCGGTCCGTCCTCCTTCGACTGCTCCGGCCTCACCGGCTGGGCGTACCAGCAGGCCGGGGTCCAGCTGCCGCGCATCTCCCAGGACCAGGCCAACGCCGGTACGCAGATCGGCCGCGGCGAGCTCAAGCCCGGCGACCTGGTGCTGTTCTACGGCGACCTGCACCACATAGGTCTGTACGCGGGCAACGGGCAGGTGCTGCACGCCCCCAAGCCGGGTGCCGGTGTGCGCTTCGAGTCGATGGACAACATGCCGTTCCAGTTCGGCGTGCGGGTCTGACGACGTCCGTTCGGGCGAATCAGGACAACTCCCCACGACTCCCGCCCCGTCGGTGACCTGCGGTCTCCGGCGGGGCGTCAGTTTGTGTGCCCGCGATCGGCTTTGGAACCCGGGTGGTGGCGCCGCTACTGTCTGCGCGCAGTTCCTCACCGACTCCGCGGAAGGGAGTGCGGCTCCCATGGCGTCCTCTCGCCGCTTCTCGAAACCCGGTCCCGTCCGGGCCACCGTCGCCCTCACCGCCGCCTCGGCGGCCGCCGCCACCGGCGCCGTGCTGGCCGCCCCGGCCGGGGCCGAACCCCACGACACCCCGGCGGACCGCCCCTCGGCCCGGACCGCGGCCGACCGGATCGACCGGCTCTACGAGCAGGCGGAGCGGGCCACCGAGCGCTACAACGCGGCCGGCACCCGAGCCCACCGGCTGCGCCGCGAGACGGACCGCCTCCGGGACCGCGCGGCCCGCGGCCAGGAGCGGGTCAACCGGATGCGGGTGGCGCTCGGCGCGATCGCGGGCGCGCAGTACCGCACCGGCGGCTTCGACCCGGGCCTCGCCCTCCTCCTCTCCTCCGACCCGGCCCACTACCTCGACCGTGCCGCCATGCTGGACCGCATCACCAGCCGCCAGGCCGGTCAGCTGCGGGTCCTGGCCCGCGCCCAGCGCACCCTGCGGCAGCAGCGCGCGGACGCCGCGGACCGGCTGCTGAAGCTGGAGCGCAGCCGCCTGGCCGTCGCCCGCCACAAGCGCGAGGTGCAGCGCAAGCTGGCCACCGCGCGACGGCTGCTGGGCGCGCTGCGCCCGGGGGAGTGGGAGGCGTACGCACGCGCCTCGCGCGACGGGGACGGGCACGGGGCGCACGCCGTACCGGGCGCGCCCCCCGGTGGCGCGCACGCAACACCTGGTCTGCCGCCGTCCTCACCGCGCGCCGCCGCCGCGTTCGGCGCGGCGCGGGCCGCGGTCGGCCTGCCGTACGCCTGGGGGCAGGCCGGGCCCACCGCCTTCGACTGCTCCGGGCTGACCCAGTGGGCCTACCGCCGGGCCGGGGTGGCGATCCCGCGCACCTCCCAGGCCCAGGCGCACACCGGGCAGTCGGTGCCGCTGTCCCAGGCCCGCCCCGGCGACCTGATCGTCTACCGCTCCGACGCCGGGCACGTCGCCATGTACGCCGGGGGCGGGCGGGTGATCCACGCGCCCTACCCCGGCGCGGCCGTCCGCTACGACCCCGTCGGCATGATGCCGATCTTTTCCATCACTCGCGTCTGAAGCACGGCGGCGGCTCGTACGATCTATGGCGTGACGGGTCGGTGGAGAACGGGGCGATGGCGGACGGCACTCTGTCTGCCGGTGGTGTGGGCGCTGCCGCTGGCCGCGCTCACCGCGTGCGGCACGGCCGTCCCGCCCGACGACCCCGCGGGGCGCGACGGGCGCGCCGTGCAGCGCATGCTCGACCAGCGGGCCGCGGCGGTACGCAGCCGGGACGCGGGCGCCTTCCTCGCCACCGTCGACCGCCGCTCGGCCGGTTACCGGGCCGAGCAGCGGCGGGTGTTCCGCCGCCTGTCCGCCGTACCGCTGCGCTCCTGGACGTACCGGCTGGTGCACACCGGCGGCTTCCGGCCCGCCGTCGGCAGCGGCCGCCGCCTGGCCGCGCAGGTCGAACTCCGCTACCGGCTCGCCGGATACGACACCGCCCCCGTTGTCGCCCCCCAGTACCTGACGCTCGCGCAGCGCGACGGGCGGTGGTTCGTCGCCGACGACGACGGCCGGGTGGACGGCAAACGCGGCGTCGACCAGCTGTGGGACCAGGGCCGGGTCGACGTCGTCCGCGGCAAGCACAGCCTCGTCCTCGGCGTCGGCCAGAACCGCCGCCTGCTGCGCGGCGTCGCCGCCACCGCCGACCGGGCCGTGCCCGCCCTCGACCGGGTCTGGCCCGGCTCCTGGGCCGGGCGCGTCGTCGTCGAGGTGCCCGCCTCGCTGGACCGGATGGCCGCCCTGCTGGGCGCCTCCGCGAGCGGCTACCGGGGCATCGCGGCCGTCACCACCGGCGAGGTCGGCGGCGCGAGCGACTCCTCACCGGCCGACCGCGTGATCGTCAACCCCGATGCGTACCGGGCGCTCGGTGACTTCGGCCGCCAGGTCGTGGTCACCCATGAGACGGCCCATGTCGCCACGCGTGCCGCCACCACCGCCGCCACGCCGCTGTGGCTCTCCGAGGGCTTCGCCGACTGGACCGGCTACCGCACCCCCGGGCGCACCCCGCGCCAAGTCGCCCCCGAACTCTCCGAGTCCGTCGCGAGCGGCCGCCTCCCCAAGGCCCTCCCGCCCGACGAGGCCTTCCGCTTCGGCAGCCGCCCCGACCGGCTCTCCGAGGCGTACGAACAGGGCTGGCTGGCCTGCCGCATGATCGCCGACCGGTGGGGTGCGGGGAAGTTGGTCGCCCTGTACCGAGCGGTCGGCGCCGCTCCGCGGCGCGAGGGCGCGGTTGAGGCGGGCCTGCGCGATGTGCTGAACGTCAGCCTGACGGACTTCACGGCGGAGTGGCGCAAGTACGTGGCGGGCGTGCTGGGCTAAGCCCCCACCCCGCCCCTTCCCGAAACCGGGGCCCCGCCCCGGCCCCCGGGCGGGGCTGGGGGCCGCCGCTGGGTGCGGCTCCGCCGGGTGGAGCCTGGGGTTTCGTTGCCGGGTGCGGGCCGGTGGCCGGGTTGTGCCCACCCGTCCCGCCCCGCGGGACGATTGCCCACAACCTTTCCAGCCCCTCCGGCGATTGAGGAGCGGGGCCGGGGCGGAGCCCCGGGGTCGGGTAGGGGCGGGGTGGGGAAAAGCCGCTCGCACCCCCACCCGGTACTGTCGGCCACGATGGACAAGACCCTGCTCGTGACGAACGACTTCCCGCCCCGCCCCGGCGGCATCCAGGCGTTCCTGCACAACATCGCCCTCCGCCTCGACCCGGCGCAGATCGTCGTCTACGCCTCCACCTGGAAGCACGGCGAGGAGGGCAAACAGGCCACCGCCCGGTTCGACGCCGAGCAGCCGTTCCCCGTCATCCGCGACCGTACGACGATGCTGCTGCCCACGCCCCGCGTGACCCGCCGCGCCACCGAGCTGCTCCGCGAGCACGGCTGCCGCTCGGTGTGGTTCGGCGCCGCGGCGCCACTCGCGCTGATGGCCCCGGCACTGCGCAAGGCGGGGGCCGAACGGGCGGTGGCGACCACGCACGGGCACGAGGCGGCCTGGGCCCAGCTCCCCGCCTCCCGGGCGCTGCTGCGCCGGATCGGCGAGGGTACGGACACGATCACCTACCTCGGCGAGTACACCCGCTCCCGCATCGCGGAAGCCCTCACCCCCGAGGCCGCGGCCCGCATGGTGCAACTGCCGCCGGGGGTGGACGAGAAGACGTTCCACCCGGGCTCGGGCGGGGACGAGATCCGGGCCCGGCTGGGGCTCGCGGAGCGGCCGGTCGTGGTGTGCGTATCGCGGCTGGTGCCGCGCAAGGGGCAGGACACGCTGATCGAGGCGATGCCCCACATCCTGAAGCGGGTGCCGGCCGCGGTGCTGCTGATCGTGGGCGGCGGGCCGTACGAGAAGGATCTGCGACGGCTCGCGGAGACGACGGGCGTGGCCGAATCCGTACGGTTCACCGGCCCGGTGCCCTGGGAGGAGCTGCCCGCCCACTACGGCGCGGGCGACGTGTTCGCCATGCCGTGCCGTACGCGGCGGGGCGGGCTGGACGTCGAGGGCCTGGGCATCGTCTACCTGGAGGCGTCCGCGACCGGGCTTCCGGTGGTCGCCGGGGACTCCGGCGGCGCACCGGACGCGGTGCTGGAGGGCGAGACCGGCTGGGTGGTGCCGGGCGGCTCCGCGGAGCAGAGCGCGGAGCGGATCGTGGCCCTGCTGGAGGACGAGGCGCTGCGCCGCCGGATGGGCGAGCGGGGCCGCGCCTGGGTCGAGGAGCGCTGGCGCTGGGACCTGCTGGCGGACCGGCTGCGTTCGCTGCTGTGACGACAACGGGCCCGGGGAAGCCCCGGGCCCGGTCCAAGAGAAGTCCAAGAGAAGTCCAAGAGAAGCGCCGCGGCGCTCAGCCCCCGTACAGCGCCTCGATCTCCGTCGCGAAGTCCTTCGCCACCACATTCCGCTTGAGCTTCAGCGACGGCGTCACATGCCCCGAGTCCTCGGTGAACTGCTGCGTCAGCACCCGGAACTTCCGCACCGACTCCGCCTTCGAGACCGCCGCGTTGCCGTCGTCCACGGCCGTCTGGATTTCGGCCAGCAGATCGGCGTCCTCGCGCAGGTCGGCCGCCGTCGCACCGGCCGGTTTGCCGTGTTCGGCGGCCCAGCGGGGCAGGAACTCCTCGTCCAGGGTGATCAGCGCGCCCACGAACGGGCGGCCGTCGCCGACGACCATGCACTCGGCGACCAGGGCGTGCGCCCGGATGCGGTCCTCGATCACCGCGGGGGCGACGTTCTTGCCGCCCGCGGTGATGATGATCTCCTTCTTGCGGCCGGTGATGGTGAGGTAGCCGTCCTCGTCGAGGGTGCCGACGTCCCCGGTGTGGAACCAGCCGTCGGCCAGCGCCTCCGCCGTCGCCGCCTCGTTGTTCCAGTACTCCGTGAACAGGTGGTCCCCGTGCAGCATCACTTCGCCGTCGTCGGCGATACGGACCACCGAGCCCGGCATCGGCTGGCCGACCGAGCCGATCTTCTGCCGGTCCCACGGGTTGAAGGTGGTGGCCGCACAGGATTCGGTCAGGCCGTACCCCTCCAGCACCGTGAAGCCGATGCCCCGGGTAGAAGTGGCCGAGCCGCTCCGCCCAGCGGGCGCGCGGAGATGCGTGGTGCGCGGCGCTAGGCGCCCGATGGCGGCGTCGGCGGCCTTGTCGAAGATCTTTCCCTTGCCCTCGGCCTGGGCCTTGGCCCGCGCCGAGTTGTAGACCTTCTCGAAGACGCGCGGCACGCCCAGCACCAAGGTCGGCTGGAACGCGGCGAGTTCATCGGTGAGCGTCTTGATGTCCGAAACGTGGCCGAGTTTGATCGGTGCCAGGACCGCGCAAATCTCCACCAACCGCCCGAAGACATGCGCCTCCGGGAGGAAGAGCAGCACGGAGGAGTCACCGGTGGCGAAGATCGGCTTGAGCCGCGCCACCGCGTTGCCGCATTCGGCGAAGAAGCTGCGGTGCGACAGGACGCAGCCCTTGGGGCGGCCGGTGGTGCCCGAGGTGTAGACGATGGTGGCGGGGGAGTCCGCGTTGGCGAGCGAGGAGCGCTCGTCCACCGTCTCGTCCTTGACGTCCGACCCCAGCGTCCGCAGCGTTCCGATCGCGTCGTCCTCGATCTGCCAGACGTGCTTCAACTCGGGCAGGGTGTCCCGTACGGACTCCACGGCCGCCTCGTGCACCCCGGTCTCGACGAGGACCGCGACTGCGCCCGAGTCGCTGAGGATCCACTGCACCTGCTCCGGTGAACTCGTCTCGTACACCGGCACGGTGATGGCGCCCGCGCTCCAGATGGCGAAGTCCAGCAGCGTCCACTCGTAGCGGGTGCGCGACATCAGGCCGACCCGGTCGCCCGCCGACACCCCGGCCGCGATCAGGCCCTTGGCGGCGGCGCGTACCTCGGCCAGGAAGTCCGCCGCGGTGACGTCCTCCCACCGGCCGTCGACCTTGCGGCCGACCACCGCGACATCGGGGTGCTGCGTCGCGTTGCGTTGGATGAGGTCCGTCAGATTGCCGTCGGCCGGAACCTCGTAAAGGGCCGGAAGGCTGAACTCGCGCAAGACTGCTGCTCCTCGTGGGCGCCGGCGCCGCTACAGGGCAATGGGGGGTGCTGGACTGCCCGGACGTTACCCATCGGTATGGCTGTGGGATAGGGGTTTCCGTACAGATGTTTTATGCGTCACACATCGCCCTCATACTGCCCGCAGACTAGTGGACCGCCACCGGGGCCCGGAAGGAATCGCAGGTGGACGCGGGTCACTGTGCGAACGGAACACCTTACGGACGGATGGTCACAGGTCTTAGGGTGACACGCATGCGAGTCCACGTGGTGAGTGACGTGCACGGGAACAGTCAGGATCTGGGGAAGGCGGGGGACGGGGCAGATGCCCTGATCTGCCTCGGCGACCTCGTCCTCTTCCTGGACTACGCAGACCACTCCCGCGGCATCTTCCCCGACCTCTTCGGTGTCGAGAACGCCGACCGCCTGGTCGAACTCCGCACCGCCCGCCGCTTCGAGGAGGCCCGCGATCTGGGCAACCGGCTGTGGGACGGGATGGACCGCCACGCGGCCATCGAGTCGGCCGTACGCAGGCAATACGCCGAGCTGTTCGCCGCGTTCCCCGCCCCGACGTACGCCACCTACGGCAATGTCGACATACCGGCGCTCTGGCCTGAATACGCCGAATCCGGCACCACGATCCTCGACGGCGAGCGGGTCGAGATCGGCGGTCTCGTCTTCGGCTTCGTCGGCGGGGGCCTGCGCACCCCGATGCGCACCCCGTACGAGATCGACGACGAGGCGTACGCCGAGAAGATCGCGGCGCTCGGCGGCCGCGGCGAGGTGGACGTGCTGTGCACCCACATCCCGCCCGAGGTGCCGGACCTCTGCTACGACACCATCGCCCGCCGCTTCGAGCGCGGCAGCGAGGCGCTGCTGGACGCGATCCACACCATCCGGCCCCGCTATTCGCTTTTCGGTCATGTGCACCAACCGCTCGCCCGCCGGATGCGGATCGGCGCCACCGAATGCGTCAACGTCGGACACTTCGCCTCCTCCGGGACCCCCTGGACCCTGGAGTGGTGACCCACCCGCGATAGCCTTCACCGGCAGACACCCCATGCGGCGGACCGGTACGGAGGAGCCACGGCGATGGCGGAACACACCAGCTCGAGCATCACGATCGAGGCGGCCCCGGCCGACGTGATGGAGGTGATCGCCGACTTCGACCGTTACCCGGAGTGGTCCGGTGAGGTGAAGGAGGCCGACATCCTCACCAAGGACGGCCAGGGGCGCGGTGAGCAGGTACGGATGGTGCTCGACGCCGGGGCCATCAAGGACGACTACACGCTCCAGTACACCTGGAGCGGCGACCAGGTCAGCTGGTCCCTGCTCAAGTCCCAGATGCTGCGCACCCTCGACGGCTCCTACCGGCTGGCCGCGCTGGACGGTGGCAAGAGCACCGAGGTGACGTACCAGCTCACCGTCGACGTCAAGATCCCCATGCTCGGCATGATCAAGCGCAAGGCCGAGAAGGTCATCATCGACCGGGCGCTCGCGGGTCTGAAGAAGCGCGTCGAGGCCGCTTAACCCCCGATTCGGCGCGCGGCCGCCACCGGGCCGGGCGTGGGCCGGTGGCGGGGTACGCTCCGGCGGGGGCGGCCACCGGGAGCCGCACCGCACACCCACGTACCACCCTGCCGGAGGCTCTCTTCATGCGTACGGTCCTCGTCACCGGTACGGGCGGCGCGGGCCGCACCACCGTGGCCGCCGCGACCGCCCTCGCCGCCGCCCGCGAGGGACAGCGCACCCTGCTGCTCACCGCGGACCGGGACGGCACGCCCGAGGCGCTGCTCGGCATCGGCCCGCTGCGCGGCGCCCCCGGGGGCAGCGCCGACCGGCTGCCGTGGTCCGTACCCGTCGCGCTGACCCCGGGGCTGTGGGCGGCCCGGGTCGTGACCGAGGAGTGGTTCCGCGACGAGCTGACCGTCCTCCAGGACCGCGGTCGCGGCATGCTCGACATGCTGGGCTCGACCCCGCTGGACGGCGAGGAGCTGACCGCGCTCCCCGGCGTGGAGTCGGTCGCACTGCTGCGCGCGCTGCGCGCCGCGCAGACCGCCCCGCCCGGCACCGGCTGGGACGTCCTCGTGGTCGACCTGCCGCCCGCGCCGGAGACCGTCGCCCTGCTCGCCCTGCCCGAACAACTGCGCCGCTATCTGCGGCGGCTGCTGCCCGCCGAGCGGCAGGCGGCCCGCGCGCTGCGGCCGATGCTGGCGCAGCTGGCCGGGATGCCGATGCCCGCGCAGAAGCTGTACGAGCTGGCCGAGCGCTGGGAGCACGAGCTGGCCGCCGTCCAGGGCGTCCTGGAGTCGGAGGCCACGACCGTACGGGTGGTGGTGGAGCCCGGGCCGCTCGCCGACCGCGCGCTGCGCACCGCCCGCGCCGGGCTCGCTCTCCACGGTTGCCGGGTGGAGTCGGTCATCGCCAACCGGCTGCTGCCCACCGGCACCCCCGACCCCTGGCTCGGGGCGCTGTCCGGACAGCAGCAGGCCGCGCTGAAGGACCTGTACGAGCAGTGGGCACCGGCCGTGCCGATCCGCGAGCTGCCGCACCTGGGCCGCGATCCGCAGGGCCTCGGCGACGCCACCGATGCCCCCGACACCGCCGACAGCGGCCCCGGTGACGACCCCGGAGTGGTCTCCGGGGTGGTGGTCTCCGGTGGGGGCGGCGCGCCCCGCCCGACCGCCGGTCTTGGCGCGCTGGCCGGTCCCGTCGGGGCGCCCGATCCGCGCCCTGACCGCCCGGCGGCCGACCCGTGGACCGTCGAGGACCGGCTGGCCGACGAGGGGGTGCTGCTGTGGCGGCTGCCGCTGCCCGGTGCCTCCCGGGACGGGCTGAGTCTGGTCCGGCGCGGCGACGAACTGATCGTCACGGTCGGGACGTTCCACCGCGTGCTGCCGCTGCCGTCCGCGCTGCGCCGCTGCACGGTCTCCGGGGCCGGGCTGCGCGACGGCCACCTCCAGGTCCGCTTCACCCCGGACCCCGACCTGTGGCCGAGGCGGCCCTGACCTCCCGTACGCCCCTCCGCGGGCTCTGACCGAGGCCCGTCGTTCCGGTAACGTCGAGAGCAAGCCCGGTTGAACGAACGGACCGGGCAGCCAGCCTCCCCGCCGCAGGAGTTCGCCATGAGCGATGCCACCGAGCGCCCCGCCGACAGCCCCGGCACCGACGTACCGGTCACCGAGATCGACCCCGATGCCTGGGAGCGCGCCTGCGCCGAGGACCTGGCCGCCGAGAAGGAACGGCGGCGGGCCCGGGAGGGTGGTGGCGAGGAGCCGGGCAGTGCCGCCGAGGAGCTGCGCAAGCTGGCCGACGCCGTCGCGGAGAAGCTGGCCGGACTCCAGACCCCGCTCGCCGGTACGGCGGTGGAGGGGGCCGTACAACAGTTGATCGCAGGGGCGAAGGCGGCCGTTGAGCCGGTCATAGAGCGCAATCCCGACGTATTCGAGCATCTCGCCAGCGCCGGAAGCGAACTGCTCGCCGCCTACCGCGCCGCCGTGACGGGCCAGGAAGAGCGTTGGACCCGCGGTGGCGACGACAAGGACACATCTCACGGAGACGAAGGTCAGAGTTCGAGTAGTGAACACATCGACCTCGATTGAGCGCTACCTCCGGTACCGTTAGCCGTGGCGGGGTTCGACCAAATAACTGAGGGACTCATGGGACTCACCATCGGCGTCGACATCGGCGGCACGAAGATCGCGGCTGGCGTGGTCGACGAAGAGGGCTCGATTCTCGAAACGAGCAAGGTATCGACCCCGCCGACCCCCGAGGGAGTCGTCGACGCCATCGCGGACGCGGTGCGCAAGGTCAGCACCGGTCATGACGTCGAGGCGGTCGGCATCGGTGCGGCCGGTTACGTGGACGACAAGCGCGCCACGGTGCTCTTCGCGCCCAACATCAACTGGCGGCACGAGGCGCTGAAGGACAAGGTCGAGCAGCGCGTCGGCCTGCCCGTCGTCGTCGAGAACGACGCGAACGCGGCCGCGTGGGGCGAGTACCGCTTCGGCGCCGGCGCGGGCCACGACGACGTCGTGTGCATCACCCTCGGCACCGGCCTCGGCGGCGGCATCATCATCGGCGGCAAGCTGCACCGCGGCCGCTTCGGCGTCGCGGCCGAGTTCGGCCACATAAGAGTCGTCCCCGACGGTCTGCTCTGCGGCTGCGGCAGCCAGGGCTGCTGGGAGCAGTACGCCTCGGGCCGCGCCCTGGTGCGTTACGCCAAGCAGCGCGCCGCCGCCACCCCGGAGAACGCCGAGATCCTGCTCGGCCTCGGCGACGGCACCGCCGAGAACATCGAGGGCAAGCACATCAGCGACGCCGCCCGCCAGGGCGACCCGGTCGCCATCGACTCCTTCCGCGAGCTGGCCCGCTGGGCCGGGGCCGGGCTCGCCGACCTCGCCTCGCTCTTCGACCCCTCGGCGTTCATCGTCGGCGGCGGGGTCTCCGACGAGGGCGATCTCGTCCTGGAGCCGATCCGCAAGTCGTTCCGCCGCTGGCTGGTCGGCAACCAGTGGCGGCCGCACGCCCAGGTGCTGGCCGCCCAGCTCGGCGGCAAGGCCGGGCTGGTCGGCGCGGCCGACCTCGCCCGCCAGGGCTGACGGCCAGAGGGGGACCGTGGTGCTCGCGGATCTGCCCGCCTCCACCAGCGGCCCGGACGGGGCCGTGGTGCGGGTGCTCAGCTACAACATCCGCTCACTGCGCGACGACCGCGAGGCGCTGGCCCGGGTGATCCGGGCCTGCGACCCCGATGTGGTCTGCGTCCAGGAGGCACCGCGCTTCTTCCGCTGGCGCAAGGCCGTCGCCCGGCTGGCCCGCGAGACCGGCCTCGTCTACGCCACGGGCGGGGCCACCGCCACCGGCCCCATGATCCTCACCTCGCTGCGCGCCCAGGTCGAGCGGACCGAGGACATCCTGTTACCCCGCGTCCCCGGCCTGCACCGGCGCGGCTTCGCCACCGCCGTACTGCGCTTCGGCGGCGGACACCGGGACGATGACGGTATTCGCCTCGGCGTCGTCAGCTGCCATCTGAGCCTGGCCGCGGCCGAGCGTTACGACCAGGCCGGGATGCTGCTGGACCGGGTCGCCGCGCTCGACGTGCCGTACGCCGTCGCCGCCGGGGACATCAACGAGCAGCCCGACGGGCGCGCCTTCCGCCGCATCGCCGGGACGCTGCGGGACGGCTGGGCCACCGAGCCGTGGGGGAGCGAGCACACGTTCGACCCGGGGGATCCGCGCCGCCGCATCGACGCGCTGTTCGCATCCGACGGCATCGAGATCATCGGCTGTGGGGTGCCGTCCGGGCTGCCCGGCGTCGGCGACGCCGATCTGCGGGCGGCCACGGACCACCTGCCGGTCCTGGCCGCGCTCCGGCTGCCCCGCGTGGCCGCGTAGCCCCTTCGGTCAGAGGAAAGCGTTCAGACGACGGCGCCGCGCCCCGGGTCGTCGTCCTCCTCGTCGTCGCTGTCCTGCATCCGCATCACCAGCGTGACGAAACCGCCCAGGAAGCCGCCGACGCCCAGCGTCGCGATCCACCAGGTCAGCTCCACCTGGAACAGCACCACGCCGAGCAGCAGCAGCGGCCCGCCCAGCACACCCAGCCAGGCGAACCGGGACGTGGTGTCGGACTCGGGGAGCGGCGGCGGCTCGGGCGGGACGAAATGGCCCTCGTCGGTCTCGTCGAAGTCGTCATCGGAGGACTCCGCGGCGTCCCAGTCGCGCGGGCCCACGCCCGGCGCGAACACGATGAAGCTGCCGACGGGCTTGTCGCCCTTGCCGGCGGCATCGCCCGGATCGCTCTTGTCGGCCTTGTCTGCTTTATCGGCCTTGGCGAGGGTGTCCGGGGGCGTCGCGCTCCTGCGGTCGTCCTCGGCGTCGGGGTCGAAGTCGTCCTCGAAACGGCCCTCGAAGCGGTCGTCCAGCCCGTCGTCCAGCTCGTCCAGCGGGTCGTCGCGGCGGTCGTCACGCCGCTCCTCGCGGCGGGAGTCCTCGCGGCCCCACTTCTCCGTCAGGTTCTCGGCGACGGGCCACTTCTCCGCACCCGGCGGATCCGGCGGCTCTTCCCCGTACGCGGCGACGATCGCCGCGAAGGCGGCGTCGTCGTCCCGGCGCGCCCCCGCCTCATTCTCGTTCGAATCGCGCTCAGCCACTGGCCGCCGCCCCCTCCTTCCCGCCGATGTCCCCGGGATGTGCCCCGTTGTCCTCACCCATACCCGCGGTCAGCCGGGTGATGAACGTGTCCGTCTCCTCGAAGATGAACTCGGCGTCGTAGTCCAGCGTCGCCACGTGGTAGCTGCGCTCCAACCGCCGCTCGGTGACGTCCCGGGACGAGACCTGGCTCAGGATGCGCTCGGAGTCGGCGGGCGGCACCACATGGTCCTGCGGGCTGTGCATCACCAGCAGCGGCTGGGTCACCTGCGGCAGTTCGGCGTCGACCACCCGGTAGAAGCGGCGCATCGAGTGCACGGCGTGCAGCGGCATCCGGTCGTATCCCGATTCCTGGGAACCCGGCTTGGCGATGTCGCTCACGATCCCCTTGACGGAGGGCACCAGATGACGCAGCACCGGAAGGGCCACGGCCAGCGGATCGTGGATCCGGTTGGCGGGATTCACGACGGCGACGCCGCTGATCTCGGAGCCGTGCTGGGCGGCCAGCCGCAGCGCGAGCGCGCCGCCCATCGACAGCCCGCAGACGAAGACCCGGGCGCACCGCTCGCGCAGCGCCCGCAGCTCCCGGTCGACCTCGGCGTACCAGTCCTGCCACCCGGTGACCGCGAGATCCTGCCAGCGGGTCCCGTGGCCGGGGAGCAGCGGGAGCGAGACGGTCAGCCCGCGCCGGGCGAGGTGCTCGGCCCAGGGGCGCACCGACTGCGGCGAACCGGTGAAGCCGTGACAGACGAGGACGCCGATCTCTCCGCCGTCGTGGCGGAACGGCTCGGCTCCGGGGAGGAGCGGCACCACGGATCTCCGTTCGGTGGTGAAGCGGTCAACGGGACCTCAGCGTACGCGGCGCGCCCCACCGGGGGTAGGCAGGTTAAGGTCTCCTCGTCGGATACAGGAGGTTCTCGGTTGTTCTACGGTGCAATGAAGCTGTCGGTGGGTGGCACATTGAAGCTCGCCTTCCGGCCCTGGGTGGAGGGACTGGAGAACGTCCCCGACGAGGGGCCGGCCATCCTCGCGAGCAACCACCTCTCCTTCTCCGACTCCTTCTTCCTGCCCGCGATGCTCGACCGGAAGGTCACCTTCATCGCCAAGCAGGAGTACTTCACCACTCCGGGGATCAAGGGCAGGCTGACCGCGGCGTTCTTCAAGGGCGTCGGCCAGCTGCCGGTGGACCGCTCGGGCAGCCGGGGCGCGGGCGAGGCCGCGATCAAGGCGGGGATCGAGGTCATCAAGCGCGGTGAGCTGTTCGGCATCTACCCGGAGGGCACGCGCTCCCCGGACGGCCGTCTCTACCGCGGCAAGCCCGGCGGTCTGGCGCGGGTCGCGCTGGCGACGGGCGCGCCGGTGATCCCGGTCGCGATGATCGACACCGAGAAGATCCAGCCGCCGGGCAAGGTGATGCCCAAGCTGATGCGCCCCGGCATCAAGATCGGCAAGCCGCTGGACTTCAGCCGCTACCACGGCATGGACGGCGACCGCTTCATCCTGCGCTCGGTGACCGACGAGGTCATGTACGAGATCATGAAGCTGTCCGGCCAGGAGTACGTCGACATCTACGCGACCGCGGCCAAGCGGCAGATCGCGGACGCGGAGGCGGCCCGTAAGAAGGCCGAGAAGGCCGCCGAAAAGGGCGCCGACAAGAGCGACAAGAGCTCGGACGACAAGAGCTCGGACGACAAGAGCACGGACGACAAGAGCACGGACAAGGACAAGACCGGGGCGTAACGTCGCGCCGGGCCCGGGGGTGGGGGGAAGTTGGCGCTACAGCCCAAGCGCGAGCGTGTCGTACGCATGTCCGTGGAGCAGCCGCTGTGGCATGCGCTGACCGCCTACCGGGTGCTCACGCTGATCTACGCGCTCTGTCTCTTCGTCTACTCCTTCCACGACTACGACCGTCCGCTCGGCGCCGCCGCCTATATGGCGGTGCTGACCGTGTGGACGGCGCTGACCTTCCGCATGGTCTCCTCGGCCGAGCGCTGCACCCGCCGCTTCCTGATCGGCGACCTGGCGGTCGCGATCACCGGCATCCTGCTCACCCCGCTGGTCGACAACCACGACCGCATCGCCGAGGGCACGCCCACGCTGCCCTCCATATGGACGGCGGGCGCGGTTCTCGGCTTCGCGATCAAGGGCGGCTGGCGGTGGGCCGCGTGGGCGTCGACCGTCGTCTGCGCGGCCAACATCATCGAGCGCGGCGGGTTCGCGCAGGACACCGTCCACATGCTGATGCTGGTGTGGGTCGCGAGCGTGGCCATCGGGTACGTCGTGGAGGTCGCCCGCGCCAGTGAACGCACCCTGGCCCGCGCGCTGCGCATCGAGGCGGCGACCCGCGAACGCGAGCGGCTGGCCCGCGACATCCACGACAGCGTGCTCCAGGTGCTGGCCATGGTGCAGCGGCGGGGCGCCGCGATCGGCGGCGAGGCGGCCGAACTGGGCCGGATGGCGGGGGAGCAGGAGATCGCGCTGCGCTCGCTGGTGGCCACCGGTCTGGTCACCCCGCCGCGCGCGGCGGCCGACGACCGCCACGACCTGGACGAGGCCGAGCCCCCGGCATCGCCGCCCGCTCCTGTCCCCGCTTGTGCCGACACCCTGCCGGAGGACGCCGCCGACCCCTGCGATCTGCGGGCCCTGATCGCCCCGCACGCCGGATCCCAGGTCACCTTCTCCGAACCGGGCGCCCCGGTGGTCCTCCCGGCCGCGGCGGCGGGGGAGTTGGCGGCCGCTGTCGGTGCCGCGCTGGACAATGTGCGGGTGCACGCGGGCGACGGCGCCCGCGCCTGGATCCTGCTGGAGGACGAGCCGAACGCGGTGATGGTGACCGTACGGGACGACGGGCCCGGCATCCCCGAAGGCAGGCTCGCCGACGCCGAGCGGGAAGGGCGGCTCGGCGTCGCCCTGTCGATCCGGGGGCGGCTGCGCGACCTCGGCGGCACCGCCGAGTGGATCTCGGCGCCGGGCCAGGGCACCGAGGTGGAGCTGACGGTTCCGAAACCCGCGCTGAACGCGAAGGACCGGACATGAAGGGAACGACCGCACGATGACCGACGACGTCCGGGAAGCCGAGCCGCCGGTGACGGTGATGGTGGTGGACGACCACCCGATGTGGCGCGACGCCGTCGCCCGCGATCTGTCCGAGGCCGGGTTCGACGTGGTGGCCACCGCGGGGGACGGCCCGCAGGCGGTCCGCCGGGCCAAGGCCGCCGAGCCCGACGTCCTGGTGCTCGACCTCAACCTGCCCGGGCTGCCCGGCGTCGAGGTCTGCAAGGAGGTCGTCGCCGCCCACCCCAAGCTGCGGGTGCTGGTGCTCTCCGCGAGCGGTGAGCACGCGGACGTCCTGGAGGCGGTCAAGTCCGGCGCCACCGGCTATCTGCTGAAGTCGGCCAGTACGGAAGAGCTGATCGACGCGGTGCGCCGTACCGCCGTCGGCGACGCCGTGTTCACCCCGGGCCTCGCCGGTCTGGTGCTCGGCGAGTACCGGCGGCTGGCCAGCGAGCCCGCCCCCGCCACCGCCGACCAGCCGGTCGCCCCGCAGCTCACCGAGCGGGAGACGGAGGTGCTGCGGCTGGTGGCCAAGGGGCTCTCGTACAAGCAGATCGCCGAGCGTCTGGTGATCTCCCACCGCACCGTGCAGAACCACGTCCAGAACACCCTGGGCAAGCTCCAGCTGCACAACCGGGTGGAGCTGGTGCGGTACGCGATCGAGGCGGGGCTGGACGACGCGTAAGCCGCGTCCACCGCCCTGCCGCTCGAACGGGTGAACTTCCTTCCCAACTCCCTTTGCCACCACAGGAATCGCTTTCCGCCCCATCCCCTGTGACCTGGATCACCGTTAGCGTGGCCCTCGTATCGGGCCCAATCTCGGGATTTCAGCGGCAGAAGGGACGAAAAGGATGCGGGTCGGAGTGCTGACCGGCGGTGGCGACTGCCCCGGTCTCAACGCGGTCATCCGCGCCGTCGTGCGCAAGGGCGTGCAGGAATACGGCTACGACTTCGTCGGCTACCGGGACGGCTGGCGCGGTCCCCTCCAGAACGACACCGTTCCCCTCGACATCCGCGCGGTACGCGGCATCCTGCCGCGCGGCGGCACCATCCTCGGCTCGTCCCGCACCAACCCCTTCAACAGCGAGGACGGCATCCGCCGGGTCAAGGAGGGCCTGGCCAAACAGGAGGTTGACGCCCTCATCGCCATCGGCGGCGAGGACACCCTCGGCGTCGCCGCCCGGCTCTCCGGCGACTACGGCATCGCCTGCGTCGGCGTCCCCAAAACCATCGACAACGACCTCTCCGCCACGGACTACACCTTCGGCTTCGACACCGCGGTCAACATCGCCACCGAGGCCATCGACCGCCTCCACACCACCGCCGAATCCCATATGCGGGTCCTCGTCGTCGAGGTGATGGGCCGCCACGCGGGCTGGATCGCCCTCCACGCGGGGCTCGCCGGCGGCGCCAACGTCATCCTCATCCCCGAGCAGCGCTTCGACGTCGACCGCATCTGCGGCTGGGTCGAATCCCGCTTCAAGATCCGTTACGCGCCGATCGTGGTCGTGGCGGAGGGCGCGATGCCGAAGGACGGCGATGCCGTCCTGAAGGACGAGTCCTTGGACTCCTTCGGTCACGTCCGGCTCTCCGGGATCGGTGAGTGGCTGGCCAAGGAGATCGAGCGGCGCACGGGCAAGGAGGCCCGTACGACCGTCCTCGGCCACGTGCAGCGCGGCGGCACCCCCAGCGCCTTCGATCGCTGGCTCGCCACCCGCTTCGGTCTGCACGCCATCGACGCCGTGCGGGACGGGGACTTCGGCAAGATGGTCGCCCTCCGCGGCACCGATATCGTCCGCGTCCCCTTGGCCGAGGCGACGGCCCGCCTGAAGACGGTGGACCCGTCGCTGTACGCGGAGGCGGAGGTCTTCTTCGGCTGACCCCGCCGCTCCCGCCGGGGCGCCGTCCCCGGCGGGAGGTCCCGCCGGGGCTCCGCCCCGGACCCCGGGGTGGCCGCGGGGCGGGCCGGGTGCTGGCGCTGGGGGTTCGTCGCCGGGTGTGGGCCGGGTGGGTCTTTCCCCTCCCCGCCCCTTCCCGAACCGGGGCTCCGCCCCGGGCCCCGGAGCCGGGCCTCGCTTTCGTTGCCGGGCGCGGCCCGGTGGCCGGGTTGTGCCCACCCGTTCCTCCCCCAGCTACCGCTGGGAGGTGCCCCCTCCGCGGAACGATTGCCCACAACCAGGTCACATCCCAGCCCCGCGGGCGTGCCCCGCCCCTCCGGCCGGGACACCCCAGCCGCTCCGGCTGAGACAACGCAGCCCCTCGTCCGGGACTCCCCAGCCCCTGCCGGGCCATCCCAGCCCCTCCGGCGTTTGAGGAGCGGGGGCCGGGGCGGAGCCCGCCACGCGGCGGAGCCGCATATCGGTACTGCGGGAAGGGGCGGGGTGGGGAACGGTCAGACCCGCACAGCCGCCAGCAGCTCCGCCACCACCACCGCCCCATCCAACGACAGCACCGACTCCGGATGGAACTGCACCCCCGCAAACCCCGGCCCCCGCAGCGCATGCACCTCCCCGGAAGACACGTCGCGGCTCAACTCCACCCGATGCATCGCCAACTCCGCCTCCACCCCCTCACCGCACCGCGCAGCAAACCTGTTGTAGAACCACACCCGTCTCCTCCCCGCCCGAAGAAGTCGATCCGCTCCTGCGCCCCCCTGAAACGCACATTCCTTCCGCACGATCTCCAACCCCAGCTCCGCCGCGATCAGCTCGTGCCCCAGGCACACCCCCAGCAGCCCATGCTGGTGCCCGGCGACCAACTCCGCGGCCAGCCCCCGCAGGAACCGCATCTTGGGGTCCGCGGCGTCCCCCGGATCCCCCGGCCCGGGGCCCAGCACGACCGGCCCGTCGTGGGTCAGGGCGGCCTCCCGGACGCCCGGCTCGTCGTACCGCCGCACCGTCACCGTCAGCCCCGCCATCCGCAGCAGATGCGCCAGCATCGACGTAAACGTGTCCTCGGCGTCGATCACCAGCGCATGCCCGGACAGCAAATGCTCCGCCGCCTGCATCCGCAACCAGAACGGCGCCAGGTCCGCCCGCCGCGCGTCCAGCGCCGCCCGCACTCGCGGGTCGTCCGCGAGCCGGGGCCGCAAGCCGGAACCGGACCGTACGGGCGCCTCCCGCACGCCGAGCGCGGTCAGCACCCCGGCCGCCTTGGCATGCGTCTCGGCGACCTCACTCCGCGGGTCGGAGTGGCGCACCAGCGTCGCCCCGACCGGCACCCGCAGCGCCCCACGGCCGTCGATGTCGGCGGTGCGGATGAGGATCGGCGAGTCGAGGGTCTGCGCGCCGCCCCCGTCCCGCCCGATGAGCGCCAGCGCGCCCGCGTAATACCCGCGCCCACCCGGCTCGTACCGCTCGATCACGCGGCACGCGTTCTGCACGGGCGACCCGGTGACGGTCGCCGCGAACATCGTCTCCCGCAGCACCTCCCGCACGTCCAGCGAGGACCGCCCCCGCAGCTCGTACTCGGTGTGCGCGAGGTGCGCCATCTCCTTGAGCCGCGGCCCGACCACGACGCCGCCCATGTCGCCGACGGTGCACATCATCTTGAGTTCCTCGTCCACGACCATGGACAGCTCCTCCACCTCCTTGGGGTCGTGCAGGAACTCCAGCAGCCCGTCCACCGACGCCCCGCCCTCCGGATAGCGGTACGTCCCGCTGATCGGGTTCATCACGACCGTCCCGCCGGACATGCGTACGTGCACCTCCGGGCTGGCCCCGACCAGCGTCCGCCCGCCGCCCAGCCGTACGACGTACGTCCAGTACGCGCCCCGCTCACCGGCGAGCAGCCGCCGGAAGAGCGCGAGCGCGTCGGTACTCGCGAACCCCGGAATCTCCCCCTCGAAGGTCCTCCGAATGACGAAATTGGCACCCTCACCAGTGCCGATCTCGTCCTCGATGACCCGGCTCACGATCTCCGCGTACGCGTCGTCGTCGACGTCGAAGCGCCCGCCCTCGACCCGCACGTCGTGCGCGGGCAGCGCGTCCAGCAGCTCGGCGAGCGGCAGCGCGTACGTGGTCTCGGGCCGCAGCACGGCCAGCGGCGTCCCGTCGTCCCGTACGTCGAACCCCCGCTCCCGGATCTGCCGGAACGGCACCAGCGCGAGCGCGTCGCTCACCGGCCCGCCGCCCTCCGGCGCCCCGGTCGGCAGCGGGATATCGGTCAGCCGCTCCACCTCACCGGCCGGGCCGATGAGCACCTCGACGGTGTCGGGGTCGTGCCCTGGCGTACGGCGGTGCAGCAGGGCGAAGGGCGGGCAGTCGTCGGCGAGCAGGCGGGCGACGAGGGCCTGAGCGTCGGGATGCGTCATAACGGATGTTCCTTCCGGAGAGGAGGAACGACCCGCGGAAACGCCGAAGGCCGCCCCTCGGGCGGCCTTCGCGTGTGTCTGTGGGTGCGCGCGATTCAGTGGGCCGCCGGATGAGCGGTCCACCACCAGGTCATGGTCAGTCGCGCGAACATGGTCAGGACTCTACCTCAGTCCCACGGGTTCGCAGGCTGGCCGTCGATGGCCGTCCAGAACCGGGTGTTCTCCGGTACGTAGCCGTAAGCCCAGAAGGACCAGCCACCGCCGTACTCCAGGTTGGGGCCGTAGCGCCCATCGTGATGCTCGCCCTCCCGCCAGCCGGGCCCGTAGTACTGCTCGCAGATGCCGTCGGCGGCCGCCCGGCTGGTCAACCGGGTGCCCGACACGGGCGGCGTCGCGGCCACGGTGCCGCGCGCCCAGGGGTGGTAGAAGTCCGGGTTGATGCTGGCGGGCACCGGGGCGCCGGTGACTCTGAGACACAGGATCGGCAGGACGGCGGTGGCAGGGGTGTCGCCTTGGTACGCGTTGGTCGACGGGTCGGAGCTCACGCGGATCGTGCCGTCGGCCTGCTTCTCGGCGACGGTCCAGGTCATCCCGGCGTGGTTGGCGGCGGGTGCCGCCTGGGCCGCCGGGGCGGCGGTCAGCGACATCAGCGCGAGCGAGGCGGCGGCCGCCAGGGCGGCGGCGCTGCGGCGGAGCAACTTCCTCATGGGACTACTCCTTCGGATGGGGACCGGCCACGGGGGCGGGCCGGTCACCCGAACAGCGTCCGAGGAGCGCACGGTTCCATCACGTCTTCTGCGCGGCATGTCCATAAACGGCCGAGGGATGCCCGAACGCCCGTTCTTGCGCCACGGCTTCTGTGTGTGCTTGGTACGGACCTTTGTCACGTGGCGTGCATGGGGAGCAGTACCGCGGTGACGAGGGTGTCCTTGAGCCATGCTTCGTAGTCCTCGGGGGCCCAGTCGGCGTCGAGAACGAGGCTGTCGTGGACGCCGGCACTCATCAAGGCGACGGCGATGTCCACGGCCTTGGGGTGGACGCCGCAGCCGGTGGCGCGGACGCGTTCGATGACCCTCTCGACCCCGAGCCTGTTCCGTCGTGCTCCTTCCGCCTGGGTGGCCGCGATGTCCGGGGAGACCGCGGCGCCGGTGTTCAGCATGGTGGCGATGTCGCCGCAGCGTTCCCGCGCCTGGCGGCATGCCTTGGCCAGCAGTCCCAGCAGGGTGTCGGGATCGGTCAGCTCCGCCGCCTCGGCCAACAGCTCCGGCAGGCCGGCTTCCTCATCCATCAAGTCGACCAGCCCGTTGAGCACGCCGGCCTTGGAACCGAAATGCGCGTAGATGGTCTGCGGCGCGACCCCGGCTTCTTTGGCGATGGAGCGGATCGGTGTGCGGGCATAGCCGTGTTCGGCGAACAGCCTGCGCGCGGCGGTGAGGATCGTGCGCAGCGTGAGCGCCTCGCGTCGATCACGCAGCCGGACGACTCCCGGCAGATCCGACATGTGTATGCTCCCGATTAGAACGTTGTTCCAAGTTCTGGAACGTCATTCTGTAGCCTACCAAGCTGCCGCGACAGGAGGGAGAACCGCATGAAGCTCGTGGTTTTCGGGGCGAACGGCCCGACAGGGCGACTTGTCACCCAGCGGGCGCTGGCGGAGGGCCATGCCGTGACGGCCGTGACCCGGCGGCCCGAAGCCTTCCCGATCGAGAATCCGCACCTGCGGGTGGCGGGCGCCGATGCTCTGGACGCGGCGATGGTGGATGAGGTGGTGGCCGGCCATGACGGCGTTGTATCGGTCCTCGGCGTCCCGTACACCAAGGAGCCGGTCACGATCTACTCGCAGGGTGCGCGGAACATCGTGGCGGCGATGAACCGGCACGACCTGCGGCGGCTGGTATGCGTGACCTCGATCGGCGTGCACCCCCAACTCGCACCCGAGGAGAAGTTCTTCTACCGCAAAGTGGTCGGGCCGATCCTGTTGTCGATGGGGCGCCCGCTGTACGAGGACGCGCGCCGCATGGAGGAGATCGTGCGCGCCACCGATCTCGACTGGACGATCGTCCGCCCCTCAGGACTGTTCGACGCCACGACGGTCACCGACTACCGCATCGCCGTCGCGCCCGAGCGGCTGCCCGGCATGTTCACCTCCCGCGCCGACCTGGCCGACGTGCTCCTGCGCGAGGCCACCGGCGATCAGCACGTACGCGCCTGCATCGAGGTGATCACCACTCAGGGCACCCCGAGCTACGCCCGCGTGTTCCTCAAAGAGGCGTTGCATATCGGCGCATGACCCCGCGCCGGTGGGCCGGGTGTGTGTGGGCGGTGTGGAGGTGCCACCCCGGTGCCGGGGCTGTCGGTGGGGGCCGTTAAGTTACAGGGCCCGCGTATCGGTCTGATGCGCGGTCATCGCCATGCTCTTCAACGGGGAGAACCGCTCTGTCCACGAACGCACCGCCGCCCGGCGGCCACAGCCCTTCCTACCCGGCGCAGCAGCCGTACCCGTACGGCCAGCCCCAGTACGGCCAGCAGCCGCCGCACGGCCAGCCGCAGTACGGTCAGCCCTACCCGGGTACGCCCGCTCCGCCGCCTCCGCCCCGGCGCGGCTTCTTCAGCCGCTTCAACCTCAAGACCAAGATCCAGATGATCGCCGGTGTCTTGGTCGCGATCTTCTGCGGTATCTGGTACGGGGTGCTGGGCCACGACAGCCCCGACACCGGCCCGGCCAACACGGACAGCACCAGCGCGTCCTCCGCCGAGGTCGGCGACTGCCTCCAGAAGAAGGGCACCGACACCGATCCGGACCTCACCATCGTGGACTGCGGTGGCGCCACCGCGGACTACAAGGTGAAGCAGCGTGAGGCGATGGACTACAGCTGCGATCCGCAGTACGCCACGTACCAGCTGACGCGGAACGGCAGGCCGCAGTTCACGCTGTGCATGGAGCGCATCAGCAAGTAGCACGTGGGTCAGTAGGGCCGGTGCGCTCCGGGCCGTGTGCTCCGCCATCCGGCGGAGCACACGGCCCGGAGTGTTTTGTGGGCGTCGTCGGTGGGTGGGCGGAACGGGCCGGTGGGGCGCCCTGACCGGATGCCGGGTGCGGGCTTCGTCTCGGTTCCGGTGGTTGGAGCATTGGGGGGCGATGGGGCCGGGTCCCGCCGTTGCCTTCGGACGGTTCGCTCGGGCGAGGGCCGGTGGCGGCTCCGCGCCTTCGTGGCGTGGGGCGGTGCCGGGCTGTGGGCTCGTCAGGGGCGTCCACTACCGGTTGGAGGTGGCTCACGGACACGGGGACCGTGGTATCCGGCGTGGCCGGTGTCTGTGAGCCGACTCAATGTCACTGGCCGTCAGACGGCGACGGCGCGGCTTGGCCCCCGGGCCCTGTCCATGCTCCATCGCCGAAGGCGCGACGAAAGCCGCGCCTTCGGGATCAGAGTTCGCCGTTCGCGGCAGCGGTGACGAAGTCGCCGAAGGCGGCGGGGGAGAGCAGCAGGACGGGCCCGTCGGGGTTCTTGGAGTCGCGGATGGCCATCCGGCCGGGTATCTCGGCAACCTCCACGCATTCGCCGCCGTCGTCCGCGCTGTAGCTCGACTTGCGCCACTCAGGACTGCGTTCCATAGCGTTCCTCCATCACGTGCGCGATCAGATCTGCCGAGTCCTGTACGGACAGGGCGGCAGCCTGCAAGTGAGCGTAACGAAGGCTGAGATCGCCGACGTACTCCGGATCGGCGGTCATGTAGCCCGCTCTGCGCGTCTCGTCGTACGCCAACTCCGGGCTGTTCTTGAAGCGCAGCAGCGCGAAAGCCCCACCAAAACCTGCATGTGCTCCGGCCGTGAACGGCAGGATCTGGATGTGCACGTGCGGGTGATCGCGGAAACTCAACAGGTGCGCCAGTTGGGCCCGCATCACGTCCCGACCGCCGATCTCCTGGCGCAGCACCCCTTCGCCGAATACGGCCCACAGCAGCGGCGGGCGCTTCCTGTGAAGGATCTGCTGGCGTGACAGTCGCTGCTCCAGCTTTGATTCGAGCTGGTCCTTGCTGAGCACGCTGAGCACCGCCCGTGCGTAGTCCGGGGTCTGTAGCAGGCCGTTCACCACGGTCATCTCGAACACGAACTTCTGGGCGGCTTCGGCCTCCAGCTCGCTGTGATCCTTGAGTTCGAGGGGCACGCCGAAGCGCAGAGCCATCTCCAGCAGCCGCAGGAGCGCGCCGCCCGTGTTCAGCACGTCGTCCAGCTGTCTGGTGAAGCGATTGGTCGGGATCTTCTTGGCCGTCTCGTACTGACCGATCAGCGAACCGGTGCAGTAGACCTTGCCGCCCAACTGATCCTGCGTGAGCCCGGCGGCCTCGCGATATCGGCGTAGCTCCGCGCCAAGGTGATGCATCGGAGACGTAGTCGGGTCCAGCTTTCGGATGTTCGGCATGACAGCCCCCAACAACCAGCACGTTGTGTTCTTGCGGTAGCCCACGGTAATCGTCCGGATCCACTCTTGTGTCGTGAACGAAGACATTGCGTACCCGCCGCCCCACTACCACCTGACCTTCACCACGCTGTCCGCGCATGCGGCCCGCCACATCCGACGTATCGTCCGTACGTTCCTCGCCATGTGGGACATGCCGCACCTGGCCGAGCCCGCCGGGCTGGCCGTGACCGAGCTGCTCGCCAACGTGATCAAGCACGTGCCCGGCGGGAGCTGCACCGTGGTGCTGCTCGCGCAGGAGGGGAAGCTGCGGGTCGAGGTCGGCGACGCCTCGTCTGTCGTGCCCGTCAGGCGGGCCGCCGGGCCGTGGGAGGAGAACGGGCGGGGGCTGGCGATGGTGGAGCTGGTCACGGACGCTTGGGGCGTGGAGCGGAACCAAGGCCGACCAGGGAAGAAGGTGTGGTTCGAGCTCAAAGCGTGAGGCGGGGTGTCTCACACCGTGGGCGGCGGGCTGGACGCGAATGAAGACCCCGTACCCTTGTCCGGGTGACCGTGAACGCTGAATCCCACGCCGGTGGCAACACCTGGCAGTCCCTTCCCGCGGCGCAGCAGCCTGACTGGCCGGACCAAGAGGCTCTGCGCGAGGTAATCGCTGAGCTCGAGGCCTATCCGCCGCTCGTCTTCGCGGGCGAGTGCGACCAGCTGCGGCACCGCCTGGGGGCCGTGGCCCGGGGTGAGGCGTTTCTGCTTCAGGGCGGTGACTGCGCCGAGGCCTTCGACGGGGTGGGCGCCGACCAGATCCGTAACAAGCTGAAGACGCTCCTCCAGATGGGCGCCGTGCTGACCTACGCCGGGTCCGTCCCGGTGGTGAAGGTCGGCCGGATCGCCGGGCAGTACAGCAAGCCGCGCTCGAAGCCGACCGAGACCCGCGACGGGGTGACCCTGCCGACGTACCGCGGCGACTCCGTCAACGGCTTCGAGTTCACGGAGGAGGCGCGGATCCCGGATCCGCAGCGGCTGAAGCGGATGTACCAGGCGTCGGCCTCGACGCTGAACCTGGTCCGCGCCTTCACCACCGGCGGCTACGCCGATCTGCGGCAGGTGCACGCCTGGAACCAGGACTTCGTGAAGTCGTCCCCGTCGGGGCAGCGCTACGAGGCGCTGGCGCGCGAGATCGACCGCGCGATGAACTTCATGAACGCCTGCGGGGTGGACCCGGAGGAGTTCAAGACCGTCGAGTTCTTCTCGTCGCACGAGGCCCTGGTCCTGGACTACGAGTCGGCGATGACCCGTACCGACTCGCGGACCGGCGACCTGTACGACGTGTCCGGCCACATGGTGTGGATCGGTGAGCGCACCCGGCAGCTGGACGGGGCGCACATCGAGTTCGCGTCGAAGGTCCGTAACCCGGTGGGCGTGAAGCTGGGCCCTACGACCACGCCCGAAGAGGCGCTGACGCTGATCGACAAGATCGACCCGGACCGCGAGCCGGGCCGTCTCACCTTCATCACGCGGATGGGCGCGGACAAGGTCCGCGACAAGCTGCCGCACCTGGTGGAGAAGGTCACCGCGTCCGGTGCGCAGGTCGCGTGGGTCTGCGACCCGATGCACGGCAACACCTTCGAGGCCGCGTCGGGCCACAAGACGCGCCGCTTCGACGATGTGCTGGACGAGGTCAAGGGCTTCTTCGAGGTCCACAAGGAGCTGGGCACCCACCCGGGTGGCATCCATGTGGAGCTGACCGGTGACGACGTCACGGAGTGCGTGGGCGGCGGCGACGAGATCTTCGTCGACGATCTGCACCAGCGGTACGAGACGGCCTGCGACCCGCGGCTGAACCGCAGCCAGTCGCTCGACCTGGCGTTCCTGGTCGCGGAGATGTACCGGGACCAGTAGAGATCATTCATACGCAGGTGGGGCGCGGATCACATCGATCCGCGCCCCTCGGCGTTGTAAGGCTCCGGCATGACAGGTAAGGTAAGGGTTACCTTATTGATCAACGCTGGAGAGTCTGCCCGTGTACGTCTGCTCATGCTTCGGGATCACCGAGAAGCAGGTGCGCGAGCACGCGTCCACGGGCGCGTGCACACCGCGCCAGATCGCCGGTGCCTGCAAGGCGGGCACGGACTGCGGTTCCTGCGTACGCAAGATCCAGGCGCTGCTGGGCCGGGGCGCGTGCCCGCGCCGCGAGGCCCCGCTCGAGCCCGTCGCGCTGCCTGCCGCGGCGGCGGTCGAGGTCGAGGTAGAGGCCGCCGAAGCCGCCTAGCCTGCCGTCCTGGCCCGTCAGCTGCTCGGCTGCTCGATCTGCTGGGCGATGTAGAGCGCCTCACCGAGCTTCTCGATCAGATCGAGCTGGGTGTCGAGGTAGTCGATGTGCTCCTCCTCGTCGGCGAGGATGCTCTCGAAGATGTTGGCCGAGGTGATGTCGCCCTTGGACCGCATCAGCTCGATGCCGCGCTTGAGGCGGTCGATGGCCTCCAGCTCCACCTGACGGTCGGCCTGGAACATCTCGGTGACGGTCTGGCCCACCCGCACGTGGAAGAGCCGCTGGTAATTCGGGAGACCATCCAGAAGGAGGATCCGGTCGGTGAGCATCTCCGCGTGCTTCATCTCATCGAACGACTCCGACCGGGTGTATGCGGCCAGTCGTGTCCAGCCAAAGTTGTCCTGCATCTTCGAATGCAGAAAGTACTGATTGATGGCTGTCAGCTCGCCGGTCAGCTGCTCGTTGAGGAATTCCAGAACCTCGGGGTCGCCCTGCATCGAAGGGGCTCCTTCCCATCAGAAGGGGGAATGCCAGGTTCCGGCATCGTTGCATCGCCGCAGCTGGGGCGTCCAGCAAGGGCACGCTTAGTGCGAGTTGCCCGGTCGCCGCCCCGGCGCCGCATGCCCTGGTCCCGACCACCCCCGGCGGTCTGAGAGCATGGAGTCCATGGGTCAGTCGGAGCACCGTGAGGGAGAGCTTGCGCAGCTGCCCCCGGGGCAGCGACTCCAGCGCGGGTGGCCGGTTACGCACTATGGGCCGGTCCCGAAATTCCGGCCGGACCGCTGGGAGTTCCGCGTGTTCGGCGCGACGGCGGACGGGGAGAAGCACTGCTGGTCGCATGAGGAGTTCTCCGCCCTTCCGTACTCGACGGTCGTCGCCGATCTGCACTGCGTCACCAAGTTCTCCATGCTGGGCGCGGAATGGGGCGGCGTCGCGGCGAGCGAGATCGTCAAGCTCGCACCGCCGGCGCCCGACGTCACGCACGTCATGGTGTGGGCGGAGTACGGATTCAGCTCGAATCTGCGGCTGACGGATTTCATGACCGAGGCGGCCATGTTCGCCACCCACAAGGACGGCGAGCTGCTGACCGCCGAGCACGGCTTCCCGCTGCGGCTGATCGTCCCGCACCTCTACGCCTGGAAGGGCCCGAAGTGGGTCCGCGGCGTCGAGTACATGACCGCCGACCGGCGCGGTTTCTGGGAAGAGCGCGGCTATCACAACATCGGCGACCCCTGGAGCGAGCAGCGCTACACGTACCAGGAGGAGCCGGGGGACGGCCCCGAGCTGTAGGCCGCCTTTTGCTCAGTCGGTGCGGCTGGACCAGCCCTCGGGGAGGGCGCCGGGCGCCGTCGCGATGACCGACTCGTCGTCCGTGCCGACGTGCTCGAAGAGGGTGATCCTGGCGAACTCGGGCACGACGTACACCGGGTACGTCGGGCCCTGGTCGCGGTAGGCGCGCATCGCGTCGAGGTGGTCGTTCTGGTAGCAGACGGTGCGTTCGCCGTGCTCCTCGACCCAGTGCGGGAAGAAGATCACGCCGTGCAGGCGGCGCTTGCGCGGCATGACGTTCACCGAGACGGAGGTGCCGGTGGGCTCGTTCCAGGAGATCTTGAAGCTGTCGTCGTCCAGTTGGACCAGATCGACGTGCTGGCCCTTGACCCAGCGGCCGCCGACCATGCCGGAGTGGATGCGGTAGTCGATGGTGTGGTCGTTCTTCACGTACATCTCGTACTGCCAGCCGTTGGCGTACGTGTAGATGAAGCGGTGGCCGACGATCCCGGAGAGGTCCTGCGGGGGGACGGGGTTGGCGACGGTGGTCATGGTCTGCCTCCTCGGGGTGGGTCTGGGTTCGGCTGACCATTCAATTTTGCAACAAAACTGTTTTGTGTCAAAATTTTGTGCCCCGGCAGAATGGGGTCATGGACACCGCGACCGAGTTCGGCCGACTCCTCGGCCCCCTGCGCAGGGCGGTCCTGCGCACCCGCCACACCGCAGAACTCCCCGACCTGCCCGAGGCCCAGATCGAGCTGTTGCGGGTGCTCGCGGCAGGAGACGCGACCCCGCGCGAGGTCGCGGCGCGGCTGCGGGTCGCGCCGTCCACCGTCAGCAACCTGGTCCGTGCGATGACCGCAGCCGGTCTGGTCGAACGCATCCCCTCCACTGTCGACCTGCGCACCGTGCGGCTCGCCGCCTCGCCCAAGGCGCTGGACATGCTCGACGCCTACGACCGCACCAGCACGGCCGCCCTGCGCCGGGCGCTGGACGGCCTCGCCCCGTCGAGCCGCGAGGCGCTGGAGCGGGCGCTGCCCGCGCTCGACGACCTGCTCGCCGCGCTGGAGGCGGAGGCGCCGGGGGAGGGGTGACGGTTCTCAGTGATACTGGTGCACCACCGCGTGCCCCTTCCCCCTCCCGATCATCCACTTGTTGACCGGCGTCGTGATCGCGAAGGCGACCGCGAAGGAGAGGGCCAGGCTGAGCCAGAACAGCGCGTCGGAGAGGGTCGCGTCCATCGCCCCCGGGAACAGCAGCAGCGTGCCGTTGTCCACCAGCTCCATCACGGCGATCGACACGGTGTCCGCCGCCAGGGCGACCCGTAGCGCGCTGCGCAGGCCGAGCCCGGCGCGGAGGACGCCGCGCATCGTGAGCGCGTAGCCGAAGACGAAGGCGAGCACGATCGCCAGGATCATGGTGGGCGCGTTGTGCCAGGCCAGTGCCGTGCCGATGGCCATGCCCAGGATCTCGCCGATGGCGCAGCCGGTGAGGCAGTGCAGCGTGGCCTGGGCGGCCATGGGCCAGCTGGCGGAGGCGGTGCCGTGGTTGTGGCCGTGTTCGCCGTGTTCGCCGTGCGCGTGGTGCGTGTGGTGCTCCATGCGATCCATGTCGGATGCCCCCAGGGGGTAGTAGCGATCCTTCGGCGAAAGGAACGCTATACCCCTAGGGGGTATTCCTCAATGGTGTTGTCTAGTCATCCCGCAACGCCTTGAGCCGGGCGATGTCCGCCGCATGCCCCTCGATCCCATCGGCCCCGCCCGGCGTCTCGACCACCAGCGGCACCCCTTGCGTCGCCGGATGCGTGAACAGCTCCCGGAACGGCTCCTCGCCGATGTGCCCCGCGCCGATGTTCTCGTGCCGGTCCTTGTGCGCGCCGACCACGTCCTTGGAGTCGTTCGCGTGGATCAGCTTCAGCCGCCCCTTGCCGGTGACGTCCACCAGCTCGTCGAGCGTCTGCTTCATCCCGCCGGGCGCGGCCAGGTCATGGCCCGCGGCGAAGACGTGACAGGTGTCGAGGCAGACGCCGAGTTTGGGATGCCGGTCCAGCGCCTCGAAGTACGGCCCGAGGTCCTCGACCAGCGCACACAGGGACGTCCCCTGCCCCGCCGTCGGCTCCAGGAGGAGCGGCGGGTCGTCCTCATGCGTCAGCTCGTCCAGCAACGGCAGCACCCGCTCCCGCACCTGCGCGATCGCCGTCCCCCGCGCCCGCCCGCCGGTCGCCGACCCGGTGTGCACGACGACCCCGAGCGCCCCGATCTCCCGCCCGCGGCGGAGCGAATGCCGCAGCGAATCGACGGAGCGGTCGGCGGTGGCCTCGGTGTGCGACCCGAAGTTGATCAGGTACGGAGCATGGATGTACACCGGCACCGACTGCTCGGCACAGGCCGTACGGAAGGCCTCGTCCTGCGCCGGGACGCCGGGCGGCGTGGCCCAGCCGCGCGGATTGGCGACGAAGACCTGCACGGCTTCGGCGCCGATGTCCCGCGCATGCGGAAGGCCGGTGGAGGCGAGGCCACCGGCGACGCGGATGTGCCCGCCGATGGGATTGCGACTGCGGTTCGTACTCACCCTTCCAGCATCCCAGCCGACGAAGGCGGATCGGACGGCCCGGGGGCTTGTTCCCCACCCCGCCCCTTCCCGAACCGGGGGCAAGCCCCCGGCCCCCCGGTTGGGGGCTCCGCCCCCAAACCCCCGCCGGGGCTCCGCCCCTGGCCCCCGCTCCTCAATCGCCGGAGGGGCTGGGTGGTTGGGCCTCGGCCCCTGGTCCTGCTCCTCGGACGGTGGAGGGGCTGAGGTGTGGAGCTCGGGCCCCGGCCCCTGCTCCGCGAACGGCGCTGGGCTGGGGTGGGGGGCACGGTTTCTGGTTCCTACTGCTCGAACGCTTGGGGGTTGGGATGTGGGGTTCGGCTCCTGGGCCCTGCTCCTCGAACGCTGGAGGGGTTGGGAGGTGGGGCGCCCGCACCGGCGGGGTTCGGGTCGGGGCGGAGCCCCAACCCCCCCAGCCCGGTTCGCGCTTGAGGCGGGGGCGGCACCCTGAAACCCAGTCCGGCCGACGTACGAGGCGGGGGCGGAGCCCCGAAATCCCATTCCGGTCCGGGCTTGAGGAGGGGCGGCACTCCGAAGCCCCCCTGGGCGGCGCTGGAACCCAGGCCGGTCTGTGCTTGCCCAGGGGCGAGGGCCCGAAATCCAGCCCCTCCGGCGTTTGAGGAGCGGGGGCGTGGGGGGCGGA
>NZ_GG657754.1:7796404-7806759 GCF_000158915.1 Streptomyces himastatinicus ATCC 53653
CCGGGGGCTGCCCCCGGTCTCGGGAAGGGGCGGGGTGGGGGAACGAACCCCGGTGGGGGCTAGAAGACGCCGCCCTTTACCGTGATCGTGATCTCGCTCCCCTTCGGCGCCTTGTCGCCGCCCGACACCGACTGGTCCTTCACCTCGTCGCCCGGGAACAGCAGCGGCTTGTCGACGTTCACCGTGAAGCCCGCCGCTTCCAACTCCCGCTTGGCGTCGTCGATGTTGTCGCCCTCGACGTCCGGGACCTCGATCATCTCCTGGCCCTTGGAGAGGGTGAGGGTGATCGTGTCGCCCTTGGCGCCCTCGTCGCCGGACGGGGACTGTTCGGCGATCGTGCCGCGGTCCTCCTCCGAGAACACCCGGCGCTCGGCGAACTTGACCTTGAAGCCCGCCTCGCGCAGCTCGGAGCGGGCGTCGGCCGGGTCGTCGCCGATGACGTCCGGGATGTCGAGCTGCTCGCCCCTGCTGACCACGATGTTCACGGGGGTGTCGGGGCGGCGGACGGCGTCCGGGCCGGGAGAGGTGGAGACGACCGCGTTCTGCGGGGTTTCGTTCCTGAAGGTGCGGGTCACGGTGCCTACCCTCAGCCCCGCGTCGGCGATCTTCGCCTTGGCCTCGGTGAGGGGGCGGCCGACGACATTGGGCACCTCGGCGCGCGGCGGTCCCTGGGAGACGTGGATGGTGACGGTGCCGGTGGAGCGGATGCGTTCGCCGACGCCAGGCTTGGTGCTGATGACCTTGTTCTTGTCGACGACGTCGCTGTAATCCTGGACGACCTTGACGTCCAGACCGGCGCCCTCGAGCTTCTTCTCCGCGTCCGCGCGGTTCATCTTCAGCACGGACGGCACATTGGTGAACTGCCCGGCGCTGATGTACCAGACCCCGGCGCCGATGCCGAGCGCCAGCAGCACGGCGGCGACGATCGTCACCACTCCGCGCCGCGGCAGGCGGCGGCGTGGGCGCGGCTCGGGCGGCTCCGGGGGGAGGTCCAGGCGGCTGGTGTGGTTCACCTCGTCCTGCGCGACAGAACCGGCCGGGCGCGGGATCACCGTCGTACGGTCTTCGGAGCCGCCGCCGAGCGCCTCCTCGTGGGCCTGCGGCGGTACGGCGTCGAGCTGGGCATCGGTGAGGGCGGCGCGCGCCGTCCGCACCTGGCCGAGGAGTTCGACGGCGTCCGCGGGCCGCAGCGCCACATCGCGCGCGGTGGCGGAGGCGACCAGTCCGTCCAGCTCCGGCGCGACCTCCGGCGCGGCGACGGACGGCGGCGGGACGTCCTCGTGGAGGTGCTGGTAGAGGACCTGCGCCGGGGTGCTGCCGCCGTGCGGCTTGGAGCCGGTGAGCATCTCGTACAGGACGACGCCGCACGCGTAGACGTCGGCGCGGGTGTCGGCCGTACCGTGTTCGATCTGCTCGGGCGCGAGGTAGGACACGGTGCCCAGGACGGATCCGGTGGACGCGCTGGTGTTGGTGTCGACCGCCCTGACCAGGCCGAAGTCGGCGACCTTGACCCGGCCGTCGTCGCCGATCAGGACGTTCTCCGGCTTCATGTCGCGGTGGACGAAGCCCGCGCGGTGGGCGGCGCCGAGCGCGGCGAGCACCGGTTCCAGGATGTCCAGCGCGGCACGGGGCTGGAGGGCGCCGCGCTCGCGCAGGACGTCGCGCAGGGTGCACCCGGCGACGTACTCCATGGCCAGGTAGACGTGGGCACCGTCGGTGCCCTGGTCGTAGACGCCGACCACGTTGGCGTGCGCGAGTCTGGCGACGGACTTGGCCTCGCGGATGAAGCGGTCCACGAAGGCGGCGTCCGAGGCGAGACTCTGGTGCATCACCTTCAGTGCGAGGACGCGGTCGAGCCGCGTGTCGACGGCCCGGTAGACCGTCGCCATCCCGCCCACGGCGATGCGCGCCTCAACGCGGTAGCGGCCGTCGAGCACCTGCCCGACAAGGGGGTCCTGGAGCGTCGTATCCACGAGAAGGCAGTCTACGAGCCGTCACGGCCGCGCCGGGCCGCCCGCCCCATCTCCGGTGCGGACTGCGACACAACGGTGACCTGTGCCTCAGTTGTGCGAGCCCGCGGCCAGGGCGGTCAGCTCCTCAAGGGCGGAGGTCCAGGCCAGGGCGGCGTACTCGGCGTGCTTGGCCTTGGCCTCGTCCGGGAGGTCGAGCGCGCGGATGCCGGTCTCGGCGATGCGGAGGCGGGTGCCCGCGCCCTCCGGGGAGAGCGTGAATTCGACCACGGTGGACTGGCCGGGGCCGAGCGGGGCGCGGTCGGGGGCGTGGGCCAGCCGGAAGCGGAAGAGGGCGTCGGGGACCGCGCGCTCGACCCGGCCGTGGAACTCCCCGTGCTCGTCCCAGCGGAAGCGGACGGTGCCGCCGGGGCGTGGGTCGATCTCGCAGCCGCCGGGGGCGTACCAGGTGCGGATGTGCTCCGGCGTGGTCAGCACCCGCCAGACGCGGTCGATGGGGGCGGGGACGTACGCCTCGCGCTCGATCCGGTCGGCCACGGTCACGGCTGTCGGCTCCCTCACGGCGACCACCTCCGCATTCCACGGTAGGCCCCACACCGCCCCGTTACGCGAACGCGGGCCGCTCCGGGTCGAGCGCGGCCAGCCCCTCGGCCGGGGACGACGCCTCGGCGAAGTGGCGGCGGGGGATACGGCCCGCCCGGTGCGCCAGCCGCCCCGCGGCGACCGCGTGCCGCATCGCCCCGGCCATCAGCACCGGCTCCTGGGCGCGCGTCACGGCCGACGCCAGCATGACGGCCGCGCACCCCAGCTCCATGGCGAGCGCCGCGTCGGACGCCGTGCCCGCGCCCGCGTCGAGGATCACCGGGACCCCGGCGCGCTCGGTGATCAGCTGGAAGTTGTGCGGGTTGCGGATGCCGAGGCCTGAGCCGATCGGCGAGCCCAGCGGCATGATCGCGGCGCAGCCGACGTCCTCCAGCTTCCGGGCCAGCACCGGGTCGTCGTTGGTGTACGGCAGGACCGTGAAGCCGTCGTCCACCAGGGTCTCGGCGGCGTCCAGCGTCTCGATGGGATCGGGGAGCAGGGTGCGCTCGTCGGCGACGACCTCCAGCTTCACCCAGTCGGTGCCCAGCGCCTCGCGGGCGAGCCGGGCGGTCAGCACGGCCTCCCCGGCGGTGAAACAGCCCGCGGTGTTGGGCAGCGGGCGGATGCCGTGCCGGTTCAGTACGGACAGCACCGAGCCCTGCACCGTGGGGTCCAGGCGGCGCATCGCGACCGTGGTCAGCTCGGTACCGGAGGCGATCAGCGAGCGCTCCAGGACGTCCAGGCTGGGCGCGCCGCCGGTTCCCATGATCAGGCGGGAGCCGAAGGTCGTACCGGCGATGGTGAGCGGATCGGCACCGGTGAGGACTTCGTCCAGCGTCGTGGGGTGCGTCGTCATGGGGTCAGCCTCCTTGGACCGCGGTGAGGACCTCGACGCGATCGCCGTCGCCGAGCGGGGTCGCGGGCCACTGGCCGCGCGGGACGACCGTCTCGTTGACGGCCGCGGCGACGCCCGAGGGCGCCCGGGTGAGGGTCGCGACGACCCCGTCGAGGGTGGTGCCGTCGGGCAGCTCACGGGGCTCGCCGTTCACGGTCACGGTCATGCGGTGTGCTCCTGTACTGCGGCTGTCGCTGTGGTGGGAGGCGCGAAGCGCCGCGGGGAGAACGGCCGCGCCTCGGGCGGCAGTTCGCCGCTGTCAAGCGCCTCGGCCATGGCGTCGCCGGTGATCGGGGTGAGCAGGACACCGTTGCGGTAGTGGCCGGTGGCCAGCTGGAGGCCGGGCAGTTCGGTCGGGCCGAGCAGCGGGGCGTTGTCGGGGGAGCCGGGGCGCAGCCCGGCCAGGGTCTCCACGAGCGGCAGCTCGGTGATGCCGGGCACCAGCTCGTGCGCGTCGCGCAGCAGCTCGTACACCCCGCCCGCGGTGACCGTGGTGTCCCAGCCCAGCTCCTCCGTGGTCGCGCCGACGACCAGCTCGCCGTTCTCGCGCGGGACGAGGTAGACGTGCCCGCCGCGCACCACGGCGCGCACGGTCCGGGACAGGAAGGGCGCGTACGGGCCGGGCACCGACAGCCGCAGGACCTGGCCCTTGACGGGGCGTACGGGCGGCAGGACCTCCTCGGGTACGCCGAGGAGCCGCCCGCTGAGGCTGCCCGCGGCCAGCACGGTCTGCCCGGCGGTCAGCCGGGTGCCCGCGCCGTCGGCCAGCTCGGCTCCGATGGCGCGGTCGCCGTCGCCGTTCAGCAGCAGCCGCTCGGCGCGGACGCGGTGGAGGACCACCCCGGCGCGTTCGCACGCCGCCAGCAGCGCCGCCGCCAGCCGCCGCGGGTCGACCTGGTGATCGCCGTCGACGCGCAGGCCCCCGCGTACGCCCGGCGCGAGCATCGGCTCCAGGCGCCTGCATTCGCGCCCGGTGAGCCACTGTGCGTCCAGTCCCAGCCGCTGCTGGAAGTCGTGCAGCTCGCGCAGATGGGCCCGGTCGTCCGCGTCGAGCGCGACCGAGAGCGTTCCGCAGGTACGGAAGGCCAGGTCATGGCCGCTCGCCCGCTCCAGCTCCGCCACGAACGACGGATAGCGGCGCGCGGAGGCCAGGTTCAGCCCGAGCAGGGTCTGCTCGCCGTAGTGCAGCTCGGTGACGGCCGCCAGCATCCCGGCCGCGACCCGGGCGGCCCCGCCGCCGGGCGCCGGGTCGACGACGGCGGTGCGCAGGCCCCGCTCGGCCGCCCGCCAGGCCGTGACCAGGCCGATGATGCCGCCGCCGATGACGAGGACGTCGTACGGTGCGGCGTTGCTCCGAGGTGCTTCGTATGGGGTGTGCATGGGCTGGTCGCCCCCTCCCTTCGCCGGCATGACCCGGATCAGGTTCGTACGGTCGGAGGCCGCGCCAGCCTCCCTCTCAGCCCGGTGCGCCCGGGCTCCCGCGAGTGCTCTGTCCCGCCACCCTAGTACGCGCCCCGAATCGCCCGGAAGGGAGCGTCCCGGGCGACGCCGGGCACGAGGCCCCGCGGCCCGGTGCGACGGGCCGTCCGGCCCGTCGGGCTGTGCCCGAGATCTCGTCGTGCGCTCTCCGGTCCGCCCCACCTGCCGCAATACAGTGATCGTGTGAGCGATGAGACGACGAAGACGATGGCGTCCTCGGCGGGTGGCGGCGGACAGCGGGTGGTGATCGTCGGCGCTGGGATGGCGGGGGTGCAGACCGCTGTCGCGCTGCGGGAGCAGGGCTGGACCGGGGAGATCCTGCTGCTGGGGGCCGAGCCCCACCAGCCGTACGACCGGCCGCCGCTGTCCAAGGCCGTGCTGCTCGGCAAGGCCGAAGGGTCCGCGTTCGACGTGGACTTCGCCGCGCTCGGCATCGGGCTGCGCCTCGGCGTCCCGGTGACCGGGCTGGACACGGACGGGCGGACGGTCGAGACCGGGTCAGGACCGGTCCCGTACGACGTCCTGGTGATCGCCACCGGTGCCGAACCGGTCGCCCTGCCCGGCAGCGAGGGCGTCCCCGGCGTCCATCTGCTGCGCACCCTGGACGACGCCGAACGGCTGCGCCCGGTGCTCGCCGCGCAGCAGGAGATCGTGGTGGTCGGGGCGGGCTGGATCGGCGCGGAGTTCGCGACCGCGGCCCGCGAGGCGGGCTGCACGGTGACGGTCGTCGAGGCCGCGGACCGGCCGCTGGCGGGCGCCCTCCCTGCGGAGGTGGCCGCCCATATGACCGGCTGGTACGCGGACTACGGCGCCACCCTGGTCACCGGCGCCCGGGTGACCGCGCTCGACCGACACGGCCTCCAGCTCGGCGACGGCACCCGGCTGCGGGCCGGTGCGGTGGTCGTCGGCATCGGCGCCCGGCCCGCGACGGGCTGGCTGGCCGGTTCGGGCGTCGAACTGGCCGAGGACCGGTCGATCCTCGCCGACGAGGGGCTGCGCACCTCGGCGCACGACGTGTACGCCGTCGGCGACTGCGCGTCCTTCCCGTCCGCCCGCTACGGGACCCGGCTGCTGGTGCACCACTGGGACAACGCGCTCCAGGGGCCGCGGACGGTCGCCGCCAACGTGGTCGGCAGCCGGACCGCGCACTTCCCCGGCCAGGTCTACGACCCGGTGCCGTACTTCTGGTCCGAGCAGTTCGGGCGGTTCGTGCAGTACGCCGGACACCACTCGGACGCCGACGAACTGGTCTGGCGTGGCGACCCGGACGGCGCCGCCTGGTCGGTGTGCTGGCTGCGGGACGGGGCCCTGGTCGCCCTGCTGGCGGTCGGCCGTCCGCGCGATCTGGCCCAGGGCCGCAAGCTGATCGAACGCGGCGCCCGGCTGGACCGGACCCGGGCCACGGATCCGTCGGTGCCGCTGAAGTCGGCCGTTCTGTGACCCGCCGGCACCCCCGGTGAGCCCCCGGTGAGCAGGGGTGCGGGGCCCGGCGGCACCGTGCGGGCCCGCATCCGGCGGCCCGCACGGCGGACGCCCGGCTACCCACTGTCAGTCCCAGATGGCAGGCTTGTTCTGTGACCGAGATTGACGCAAAGATCGATGCTCTCGTCCCCGCCTGGCTCACTCTCCCCGACGTCGCCGACCGGCTCGGCGTCGAGGTGACGCGCGTGAGGCAGTTGGTCAAGGAGGGCCAGCTGATCGCGGTGCGCCGTGGCGAGAACCGGGTGCTCCAGGTGCCCGACGACTTCATCGGTGACGGAAAGGTCGTCAAGGGCCTCGTGGGGACCTTGACACTGCTCAAGGACGACGGCTTCAGCGATGAGGAGATGCTGGAGTGGCTCTTCACCCCTGATCCGAGCCTGCCGGGCACCCCGGCCCAGGCGCTGCGCGAGAATCGCGGCACGGAAGTGAAGCGGCGCGCGCAGGCGCTCGCCGTCTGACGTCGCCCGCCGTTCTCCCTTCTGATCCACTTCGGAACCATTTCTGAACCACTTCAGAACCGCTTCTGAACCACCAGGCGTACGGGCGGGGACCGACCCTGCCCGTACGCCGCACTACCCGGGGGGAAACCCACCCAATGACCGCACGCGAGCAGCTGGCCGACGCCCGTCTCTACCTGTGCACCGACGCGCGCAAGCGCCAGGGCGACCTGCCGGAGTTCCTGGACGCCGTGCTGGCGGCCGGGGTGGACGTCGTCCAGCTGCGGGAGAAGGGCATGGAGGCCGCCGAGGAGCTGGACCACCTCGCCGTCTTCGCCGACGCCTGCCGCCGCCACGGCAAGCTGCTCGCCGTCAACGACCGGGCGGACGTCGCCCACGCCGCCGGTGCCGGTGTGCTCCACCTGGGCCAGGGCGACCTGCCCGTTCCGGCGGCCCGCGCCATCCTCGGCGACGGCCCGCTGATCGGGCGCTCCACGCATGCGGAGGCCGAGGTGGACGCGGCCCTCGCCGAGCCCGGCGTGGACTATTTCTGCACCGGCCCCTGCTGGCCGACCCCCACCAAGCCGGGCCGCCACGCCCCCGGCCTCTCCCTGGTCCGTCACGCGGCCGCCCGGCGCCCGGCCCGGCCCTGGTTCGCGATCGGCGGCATCGACGCGTCGAACCTGGATGAGGTGCTGGAGGCGGGAGCGCGCCGGATCGTCGTGGTGCGGGCCATCACCGAGGCCGAGGATCCGGCGGCGGCCACGGAATCCCTGGCGAAGCGCGTGCGAGCGGCAGATGTCTGACGGGTGTCGGGGTTGAGCCCGACTCGATCATCCCGTCCGCATTGCGGACAAGAGCCCGGCAAAACCCCCATAACCACGGCGCCGGGTGGGCGCCGACCACCCCGCTGGCTAACCTTCCCGTATGGCCCTAGGCACCGCTTCCACCAGGAATGATCGAGCCCTTACCGTGCGTGACCTGCTCGCTTCGGGTGAGCAGTCGTATTCCTTCGAATTCTTCGCCCCCAAAACGGACAAGGGGCAACACACGCTGTGGAACGCCATCCGCCGACTGGAGGCTGTCTCACCGACCTTCGTCTCCGTGACGTACGGCGCTGGTGGCTCTTCCCGTGAGGGCACCGTCCGCGCCACCGAGCAGATCGCGACCGACACCACCCTGACCCCCGTCGCCCATCTGACCGCGGTCAACCACTCCCTCGCCGAGCTGCGCAACATCATCGGCCAGTACGCCGGTGCCGGGATCCGGAACATGCTCGCCCTGCGCGGCGACCCGCCCGGGGATCCGATGGCCGACTGGGTCAAGCACCCCGACGGCATCACCTACGCCGCCGAGCTGGTCCGCCTGATCAAGGAGTCGGGAGACTTCTGCGTCGGCGTCGCCGCCTTCCCCGAGATGCACCCGCGCTCGACGGACTGGGACACCGACATCCGGCACTTCGTCGACAAGTGCCGCGCGGGCGCCGATTTCGCCATCACCCAGATGTTCTTCTACCCGGAGGACTATCTGCGGCTGCGCGACCGGGTCGCGGCCTCGGGCTGTACGACACCGATCATCCCTGAGATCATGCCGGTCACAAACGTCAAGCAGATCGAGCGGTTTGCACAGCTCAGCAACGCCGCCTTCCCGCCGGAGCTGGCCGAACGCATCCTGGCGGTCAAGGACGACGCGGCGGCTGTACGCTCGATCGGGATCGACTACGCCACGGAGCTGTGCGCGCGGTTGATGGCCGAGGAGATCCCCGGGCTTCATTTCATTACCCTGAACCACTCCACGGCGACGCTGGAAATCTACAAGAATCTGGGACTGCACCAGCGGTCCTGATGACGGCGGCCAAGGGGCAGCCGCACTGAGAGGGGCGGGCATGGGCTGGACGGTCCTCTACATCGCTTTCGGCGTCGTGGCGCTGTGGCTGTTGGGAGAGGTACTCCTTCAGTACAAGGCGCGGCTGCGCTGGCGGCTGCTGGCCTTCGTCGGCTTTCTGGGCGTGGTCGTGGGGGTGTTGATCCCCTCGGTGGTCGTGATCGCGATTGGCGCGATCGCCTTCGCGATCGGCCAGACCTACGTCACGCTCTCCTTCCGCCAAGGCTTCGAGAAGGGCTGGGCGCTGGAGAGCATTCCCGGGGTGCCGGGGCTGGGCCGGGGGCGCGAGCGCGACCCCGGGCCGGAGGGCCCGGAGCCCGAGCCGATGCTCCAGGTCTCGGATCTGGAGGACGTCCCGGTCTCGCGGCCCGAGCCGCCCACGTACCGGCCGGAGCCGATGCCGGACGACACCAGCGAGTACGGCGTCTACGAGGAGCCGTCCCCGTTCGCCCCGGCCTCCGGCGGCTACGCGGACCCGAACGCCGGGTACAGCGCGTACGAGACGTACGCCGGGTACGGCACGCAGGACGGCCAGGGGGTCCAGGGCGTTCCGGACCAGGGCTACGCCGATGTGGGCTACGGCCAGCAGCAGGACGTGTACGCGGACGCCTCGCAGTACGGCTACCAGGACCAGTCGTACGCCGCGTACGCCCAGGACCCGTACGCCAATGCCTACGACCAGCAGGCTTACGGCCAGCAGCAGCCTTACGCCCAGCAGCAGTACGCCGACCCGTACGCGGGCTACCAGCAGGACCCGTACGCCGCCGGTGGGTACGGCGGCGACCACTACGCGGCGGACGCCTCGTACGGCTCCCCGCAGAGTTACGCCCCGGGCGCCGACGCGATGGAGCCGGGCGGCTCCTGGGTCCCGCAGCAGCGCGAGGGCGACACCCCGCCCGCTCAGCAGGACCAGCCGCCGTACCCCTACCAGCAGGGCGGCTTCCAGCAGGGGTACGACGAGCAGTACCGCTTCTGACACACACCTTCACGCACGCCGGTCCCGGCCCGCTTCCGATGCGGGCCGGGACCGGCGTCGCTCATTGTGAGCCGCGCCAGTCCTGCCCCTCGACGATCAGGCCCGCCACCAGCGCACCCGACATCCCGGCGTGGGCCAGCCCGCCACCCGGATGGGACCAGCCGCCCGCCAGATAGAGGCCCGGGAGCCGGGTCAGGTTGGCCGGGCGCAGATACCGGCCCTCGGCACCGGCCAGCGCCGGACCCGGCACGGAGCCGCCCGCGACACCGGTGTCGGCGGCGATGTCGCGGGGGGTGCGGACCTCGTGCCACAGGATCCGGTCCCGCAGCCCCGGTATCGCCGCTTCCGCTGCCGTGATCAGCCGGTCCGCGCCCCGCGCGGCGGCTTCCCCGCCGGTCCAGTCGACCGGTCCGTGCGGGGCGACGACCGCGCTGAGGGTGACGGCCTCGTGGTCGTCGTCGGGGCGGATCGCGGGGTCGTCCGGGCGCAGGACGGTCACCGTGGGGCGCGGACAGGGCTCACGCGGGCCCCCGTCGCCCTCCGCGCCGAAGAGGGCGGTCAGCTCCGCCTCCCGGTCCGGGGCGTGCACCACGGTCCGGTGCACCGCGTCCTCGGGGCGGCCGCCGCGCAGCGCCAGGAAGACCGTGAGG
>NZ_GG657754.1:7807207-7813242 GCF_000158915.1 Streptomyces himastatinicus ATCC 53653
GCCGCGCCGCGCGGGGGCGGCGGCCGGATACGGATCGCTGCCCAGCACCCGCCAGTCGGTGCGCAGCGGCTCCTCCAGCAGGGGTCTGCGGGTGGCGTCCCACGCCTCGCGCGCCCGGTTGACCAGATCGCTCCAGCGCTCGCCCGCGCCCGCGCCGAAGGCGCCGTCCAGCGCCTGGAGCACCCCGGCGCGGGAGGCGTTGGGCAACGCCACGTCCGTGCCGTCGGCGAAGAGGTGCCGCACCGCCGGGTCGACCTGGGTGAGCCGGACGGTCTGCTCCAGGGTCTCCTTGCCGGTCTTCACGAACAGGTCCCGGTAGACGGCGGGCAGCCGCAGCAGCCCCGGGCCCGTGTCGAAGCGGAAGCCGTCCCGCTCGAACACCCCGACCCCGCCGCCATGGGTCCGCCCGCGCTCGTACACCACCACCCGGTGGCCCGCGACGGCCAGCCGGGCGGCGGCCGCCATGGCGCCCATCCCAGCGCCGATCACCGCAATCCGTGCCATGCCAGTGACTTTATCCGGCCCCACCGACAGCCCCGCGTTCGTCCCCAGGCGCACGCTGGGCCCGCACGCGGGGGACTGAGTACCCGTACCTAGTCGGCGAGATGAGTAGGCGCACGGATGGGCGGCCACCCCCGCAGACGGGAGAGTGGAGCACACGGAAGGACGCGGACCGGACCGCCGACACGGGGCGGCGGAACGGCACGGCGGCCTTCCGGACGGGGGAGCCGCCGGGGAATACGCCCCGGGGGCTCTCACGGGGGAGAACGGGGGAAAGTACGGGGGAAAACGGGGGAGTACGGACAGGAGGCGCTGTTCCGCGACGGGTCGATGGGGGTCGAACCGTTCCGGAACAGCGCCTTCTGTTTCGTGCGGGCGACCGTCCTGCGGAAGCTGTCGCGGGACGTCGTCAGCCCGAAGCCGGAGCCTCCTTGACCAGGGCTCCGCCCACCCGCCCCTGCAACAGCCGGGACAGGGCGGCGTGGACGTCCTCCAGCGACCGCTCCGGCTGGTAGGACTGCCAGTCGAGCGCGGCCACCAGCACCATTCCGAACAGCGCCGAGGCAGTCAGCGGGATGTCGATGTCGTCGCTCAGCTCCCGCGCCGCCACCCCGGCCCGCAGCTCGGTCTCGATCACCGCTATGGCCTGCTGCCTGACCATCATCAGCGTCGACTGCCAGGCCCGATTGGTGCGCCACAGCTCGGCCACGTACAGCTGGGTCAGCGCCGGATAGCGGGAGATGAAGTCCAGCCCGGCCCGGACCATGGCGTCCAGCGCGTCCACATGGCTGCCGCCGCGCTCGGCGTTCTCGTCGGCGGCGTTCTGGAGCGAGGCGGTCAGCAGCTCGACGCCGTGCCGCAGCAGCTCCTCGAAGAGCACGGTCTTCGACGCGAAGTTGTAGTACACCGTGCCCTTGGCCACCCCCGCCCGCTCGGCGATCTCGTCCACGGTGGTGGAGGAGAAGCCCTGTTCGGCGATGAGGGTGACCGCTGCTTCGAAGAGTTTCTGCCGGGTGCCCTGGCGGCGCGTGCTGCTGCTGTCCATGGCGCCGATTCTGCCCGCTGCCGGAGTGGTCCCGCTCACAGGGCGCCCACGGGCATGGCGCCGACTGTGCTCACAGGGAGAGCTGCGGGTGCAGCCGGTCGACCGACCAGACCTGCCTGCGGCGGGCCGACCACGCGGTGAGCGCGAGCGCGGCCGCGCCGAAGCCGGACAGCACCCCGCATGCGACCCACACCGGGCCGAGCCCGCCGCCCGTGATGAGCCGCCGCAGCCCGTCCACGACGTAGCTCATCGGCAGGAACGGATGGACGGCGTTGAAGAACCGGGGGCTGGTCTGCACCGGATAGGTGCCGCCCGCCGAGGTCAGCTGGAGCATCAGCAGCGCCAGGACGAGGATCCGCCCGGCCGGTCCGAAGCGGGCGTTCAGCCACTGCACGATCGCCGCGAAACAGGCGGCCACCAGCACCAGGAAGCCGACCGTGCCCGCGGCCCGCACCATCTGGAGCCCCACCGCCCAGTGCAGTACGGCCATCAGCGCCACCGTCTGGAGCGCCCCGATCGCGGCGACCGGCAGCCATCCGGCGAACGCGACGCGCCAGGAGGAGGCCCCGGCGGCGACCGCCCGGGCGTTGAGCGGCGGGATCAGCATGTAGGCCACCATCGCGCCGACCCACAGGGACAGCGGGATGAAGTACGGGGCGAAACCGGTGCCGTAGTTGGGTGCCTTGTGCAGCGCCTGGTTGACGAGCTGGACCGGGTCCGCCATCACCCCCGTACGGGCGTCCCGGTCGTGCTTGTCGTAGTCGGGGATCTTCGCGGCGCCGTCGTGCAGCCCGCCGGAGAGCGTGCCGGAGCCGTCGGCCAGCTTGACCAGACCGCCCTTCAGGGAGGTCGACCCGGTGCGCAGCTTCCCGACACCGGTGTCGAGGGTGGACGCCGCGCCGTGGGCGGTGGTCAGCCCGGTGTGCAGCTTGCCCGCGCCCTTGGCGACCTTGTGCGCCCCGGAGTTGAGGGCGTTGACCTTCGTGACCGCGGCATCGAGGTCGCTGCCCAGGTGCGGGGCCTTGTCGGCGAGCAGGAGCGCCTTGTCGTGCAGATCGTTCAAGTCGTCCGCGAGGATGTCGAGTTGCCCGGTGTTGTCCTTGACGAGCTTGTTGACGTCCTCGGCCACATCGGCGGCGCGGTCGGCCGCCCGTACGGCCTTCTTCAGCGCCGGGCAGTCGGGCGCGGTGGCCACCGGACCCTCGCAGCGGGTCCGGTAGTCGGCGGCGAGGTCGTCGGACGCCGAGCGGGCGTCGGCGGCGGCCGTGGAGGCCGCGTCGGGGAGGTCGTCCAGGTCGTCGGACGCCCGCTGGGAGGCGTCCGCGACCAGCCGGGAGACGTCGCCGATCTCCTTGCCGTGCTTCTTGAGGAACGGACCGGCCTTCTCCGATACGCCGTTCACCGTGTCGGCCAGCGTCTGGGTACCGTCGGCGACCCCGCCCGCGCCCGTGTCCAGTGTCCCGGCGCCCTTGTTGAGCTTGCCCAGCCCGGACTTCAGGCCGTGGGTGCCCTTCTTCGCGGTGCCCAGGCCCTTGGCGAGGTCCCCCGCGGCGGTCCTGGCCTTGCCGATGCCCCGGCCCAGCTCGTCGGCGCCCTTGGCGGCCTTCTCGGTGCGGCCGTGGATGTCCCCGAAGGAGACGAAGATGTTGTCGTAGAAGCCCCGGGACGCCTTGGTGGAGGCCGCCGCGCGTACCTCGGAGAAGACGCTGCGGGAGATCTGGCCGACGATGTAGTTGTTGGCGTCGTTGGTGCGCACCTTGAGGGCGCCGGTCTCCGGGTTCCCGCCGGAGCTGGAGGCGATCCGCTTGCTGAAGTCCTCGGGCACGGTCAGCGACAGGTAGTACTTGCCGTTCTCGACACCCTCACGCGCCTCGGCGGCACTGGTGCGGTGCCAGTCGAAGCTCTTGCCGCTGCCGAGCAGCCGGTCGGTGAGGTCGTCGCCCGCAGTGAGGTGCTTGCCCTTCACGGTGGCGCCGCTGTCGGAGTTGACGAGCGCCACGGGGATCTTGTCGAGCTTGCCGTACGGATCCCAGAAGGACCACAGATAGAGCGCGCCGTACAGCAGCGGCAGCAGGAGCAGGGCGGCGAGCGCCGCCCGGGGCAGCTTCCCCCTGCCGAACCGCTTCAGCTCAAGCGCGGCCAGTTTCGGCGAGCGCATCCGCCGCCCCCTCCTCGTCGGTGTCCGTGTCCGTGTCGTCGGTGGCGGCGTCTTCGTCGGTGCCCGTGACGGTCGAGACCACCACGGCGCCCTCCGGGGCCTGGCTGCACACCGCGAGGACCGTGGTGCCGCCCTCCGCGATGCCGCGCAGCAGCGCCCAGGCCCGTTCGCGCTCGGCGTCCGAGAGCTTCAGGTCGGTGTCGTCCACGGCCAGCAGCCGGGGCCGGGAGATCAGTGCGAGCGCCACCGACAGCCGCAGCGCCTCCAGCCGCTCCAGGTCCCGTACGGCCGTACGCGGCCCCTTGGGCAGCGCCTCCAAGTCGAGCCCGGCCGCCGTGAGGGCCGCCTCGATCGCGGCCCGGGCGGCGGCGGCACGCTCCCGGCGCGGCCGCAGCAGCCCGCGCGGCGAGTCCCCGAACCGGCGCTGGAGCAGGGCCCGCTCGCGCAGATGCTCGGCGACCGTCAGCGCAGGTTCGAGCTCGCTGACGCCGGGTACGTGGGCGAGGGCGCTGATCCGGCGTATCCGGCGCATCTCCTGGGGGACCCGGAAGCCGCCGACGGCGGCCTCCCCGGTGGTGGGGCGCATCCGTCCGGTGAGCGTGAGCAGCAGACAGGTGCGCCCGGAGCCCGAGGGCCCCTCGACGGCGATCAGTGCGCCGGGGTCCGCGGTGACACCGACATCGCGATACGCCCAGCCGTGTGAGCCCTTGACGCCGAGTCCGCCGGCCGTCACCGCCGCTCCGGTGCCCCGGTCGGGGGTGCCCGTCACGAGAACCACTCCCTGTGTGCGTCGGCTGTGTGAATCAACAACTTTTTGAACTGACCAGTCAGTTCAATTCAGTATGGGGGATCGCGGATCGGGCATCCGAACCGGGGCGGGCCCAGGGGTGAGCCAGAAGTGACTCGGAGTCGAAAGGAGCAGGTCAGAGCCGATTGTCAGTGGTGTGCCCCACGATGGCCCCATACGGCGGTCGCTTCGTCGCACGACCCGGCCGCCACGCGACGACAGGAGGTTCGTCATGGCCAGTACCGCCGCAGAGCGCCGGCACCGTGCCGCCGCCCCGGCCCCTCCCCCTGCCCCTTCGTCGACCAGTCCCGCTTCGTCGGCCGGCCCCGCGAGCGACGTCCACCCCGTGCTGCGCCGCTCCGCGGCCCCGCCCGCCGCACTCGACCTGCTCACCCAGGCCCACCAGGGGCTGGAGGAGGCCGCCGTGCTGGAGACCGCGAACGAGCGATTTGCCACCGCACATCTGGCGGCCCTGCGCACGGCCGCCGCCGTGCTCGCCGCGCGGGGCCGCCCCGAGACCACGGCCCGGCGCCGCGCCCGGATCCGCAGCACCTGGGAAGTGCTCCCGGAGGTCGCTCCCGAACTGACCGAGTGGAGCGCCCTGTTCGCCTCCGGCGCCGAGCGCCGGGCCCGCGCCGAGGCCGGGATACAGGGCGCGGCCAGCTGCCGTGACGCGGACGATCTGCTGCGCGCCGCCGCGATGTTCCTGCGGCTGGTCGAGCGGATGCTGGTGCTCCAGCCCGTGCTGCCCCGGCAGACCCCGCCGACGGACGGCGAGCCGGGCCGCTGACCACCGCCGACCACCGTCGAAACCACCGCGGGACCGGCCCGGGCTTCGGAGGCAATAGGCTGGGAGCGACGTCAGTAACCCGTCGTCGCCGCCCCCGGCGGTGACGGCACCGCGCCGAGGAGCCACCCGCCGTGTCAGACCCGCAGCGCCCCCGTGCGTCCCTCCGTACCGCCGTGGTGTGGGAGGTCCTGAAAGACGCCCTGGAACGGCGGGCCAAGGCCGCGGGCGGGGGAGCGGCGGCAGCCGAGGGGGCCGGTAGCGGGGCCGCCCACGGGACGCTCGACGTGCTCGACACCGGGGGCGGCAGCGGCAACTTCGCCGTGCCGGTCGCCCAGCTCGGCCACCGCGTCACGGTCGTCGACCCCAGCCCCAACGCGCTGTTCGCGCTGGAGCGGCGGGCCGCCGAGGCCGGGGTCGCCGACCGGGTGCGCGGCGTCCAGGGCGATGCCCACGGCCTGTTCGACGTGGCCGAGCGCGGTGGCTATGACGTGGTCCTTTTTTATTTTTCTCCTATTATAGTTCTATTTTTTTTATTTTATAGATATATTTTATTTTTCTTTTATTTTGTTATGTCTTCTACTGTTACATTGTTCTCAATATTGGTGCTCATGCCTGTATTTTCCATACATGTAGAATTTATTCTATCTTATTTTTTTTTTTCTGCCTGAATTACCACTTGGGACGAGAGATTATGAATAACTCCCTCTCCTCATCAGATGCTCAGTAACTGTGCAATTTTTTTTTTTTTTTTTTT
>NZ_GG657754.1:7813342-7814177 GCF_000158915.1 Streptomyces himastatinicus ATCC 53653
GACACCGAGCCCGGCGCCCTCGACGCGCTCCTGCGGCTGGAGGAGGCCGCCGCCGAGCTGCCCGCCTTCCACTCCGTCGCCACCCAGCTGCACGTCCTCGCCGAGCGGGACTGACGGCCCCGCCGACCCCGCCCCGTTCCGTGACGGATGGCGCAGGTGGAGTAGGCCACAGGGCACCCGCTCGGCCGTCCGGCCCCGTATGATCGGGGTACACCGTCCGGCATGGCGAATCGGCGGGAGGGGAATGGACGTCTCAGTGTCAACTTTCGTCACACACGTAACGGTGGGCGAATTGGCGCTGAGGGGCGGGTTTCACGGGGGCGATTCCCTGCCTATCCTGAAAGGGTCGCACCCCGGTCGCCCCCCGCGACCGACGAGTAGGAGGACTCCGTGCCGCTCTCGGAGCACGAGCAGCGCATGCTCGAGCAAATGGAGCGAGCGTTGTACGCCGAAGATCCCAAGTTCGCGACAACGCTTGAGGGAAGCGGCCTGCGCACGTACACCCGGCGACGGGTCTACCAGGCGGTCGCGGGATTTCTGGTCGGCATCGCGCTCCTGATGGTCGGAGTGATCGTTCCGCAGATCTGGATCAGCGTGGTGGGCTTCCTCATCATGCTGGGGTGTGCGGTGCTCGCCGTGACGGGCTGGCGCAAGGCGCCCAAGCCTGGTGAGGCGCAGCGGGCGGGTGGGGCCGGACCGCCCCGCCGTCAGGGCCGCCAGCGCCGTTCCATGATGGACCGGATCGAGGAGCGGTGGCAGCGCCGCCGGGACGAGCAGGGCCACTGAGCGGGTTCACTGGCTGAGAACGTATGGGTGCTTTTTTTTTTTTTTTTTT
>NZ_GG657754.1:7814749-7821074 GCF_000158915.1 Streptomyces himastatinicus ATCC 53653
GCGCCTCGTCGTCCAGCTCGGTGAGCCGTACGATCCGGGCCACGGCCTTGCGCGAGGTCTGGGAGTCGTCCGGCAGGACGCCGAAGTCCCAGGCGGTGTCGACCAGTTCGTGCCAGGCCGCCAGGATCCGGTCGGCGGCGTCCTGTTCGGTGCGCCCGCCGGAGCCGTCGAGTCTGCGGGCCCGGACCCGCCGCCGCCACAGCATGGGCAGCAGCGGCACCACGAGCACCAGCAGCGCCAGCGAACTCCAGCTGGTGACCGTGGACACCGACAACCCGCCGTCCGAGGAGCCGTCACCGGGCTGCGGGACGGCGGCCGCTTCGCAGCCGCCCTGCTTCCGCAGCTCCGGTGCGCAGCTGTCCGAGGCGGACGGCGCGGCCGTCGGCTCGGAGCTGGTGCTCGGCTGGGACGACGGCTCGTCGGGGACCTCGCCCGACGGCGTCTGCTCCATCGTGTAGTCGGGCTGGGTGCCGCGGCTCGGGGTGGGCTCGAAGCGGGTCCAGCCGACGCCCTCGAAGTACAGCTCGGGCCAGGCGTGGGCGTCCTTCAGCCCGACCGACACCGAACCGTCCGCCTGCGAGGTGCCGGGGGTGAACCCGACGGCAACCCGCGCCGGTATGCCCAGCGTCCGGGCCATCGCCGCCATGGAGAAGGAGAAGTGGACGCAGAAGCCCGCCTTCTGCTTGAGGAACTTCGCGATCGCGTTCGAACCGCTGCCGGACTGCACCTCGGTGTCGTACCGGAAGCCCCCGTTCACCGCGAACCAGTCCTGGAGCTTGACCGCCTTCTGGTACGCGTTGGACGCGCCCGAGGTCACCTCGCGCGCGGTCCGGGAGACCACGGGCGGCAGCGAGTCCGGCACCTCGGTGTACTCGCGCAGCAGCCGCGGGTTCGGCGGCGGGGCGGAGGCCAGCTGGTCGGCGGTCGGCTCCACCATCAGGCTGGTGACCCGGTAGCGGGCGCCGCGGGTGGTCTGGCCGCGGTCGCCGACCAGCGTGCGGCCCTCGGGTTCGTACCGCCAGCGCCCGTCGATCTGCACCTTGTCGGCCGGGTAGGGGAGCGGCAGCCAGTTCTGCGCGTACCACTCGGCGGCCGAGATGGTGGTGTCCACGGAGGTGGTCCGGACCGCGGGGCCGAGACCGGTCGGCGCCGGCAGTCGGCCCGGTACGTCGGTGACGTGCCGCTCGGACGACTTCCACGAGGCGCCGTCGAACTTGTCGAGCGCCACGATCCGCAGATACATGTCCTGGGTGGTCTGCGAGGAGGTGCGGTACCGCAGCACCTCCCTGTTCTCCGGCTGGTTCAGGCTGTCCTGGAGCGACACCAGCGGATTCACCGCCGAGATGGTGCCTCCGCCGCTGCCCGGCCCGCCGCCGTTGCCCTGCCGGTCCAGCAGCCCGCCGTCCAGGGACGGCAGCACCGCGGGCACCGCGACCGCGATGCCCAGCGCCAGCACGCCGATCCGGTGGCCTGCCCGGACCGGGGCCGCCGCCGGGCCGCCCCCGGCCCCGGCCAGTCCCGAGGCCGGCATGCCCGCCGCGCGCGGGGCGCCGCCGCTGAAGACGCGGCCCCACTGGGAGAGCCGGTCCCGGCCCTCGGCCAGGAGCAGCAGCAGATAGCCGGCCGCCGCGACCAGGAACCAGATCCAGTCGCTTCCGTCGTCCGACAGGCCCGCCGCGACCGAGTACAGCGCCAGCAGTGGCAGCCCGGCGGGGGCCGCGCTGCGGTAGGTCACCGCGAGCGCGTCGACCACCAGACCTATCAGCAGCACCCCGCCGACCAGCAGCAGCCGGATGCCGTCAGTGACCGGCGCCGGGGTCGCGTACTGCCCGACGTCGCTGGTGCCCTCGCGCAGCAGGAGCGCGAACTCATGGAGGGCCTGCGGGCTCGGCAGTACCCCGGCGATCGCCTGCCCGGGCGCGAAGACGGCCGTGAGCAGCAGCAGCATCACCACGGCCTGCCCCGCCACCGTCAGCGGACGGGCCAGCGGCACCCGGCGGGCGGCCACGCCCGCGGCGCTCTGGACCGCCAGCAACAGGGCGGCCTGTAGCAGCCAGCCGGCCGGATTCACCAGCGGCAGCAGCGCGCACGCGGCCGCGGCCGTGGCCAACGCCGCGCAGATCGCCAGCCGAACGCTCCCACTCATCCCCAGCTCCCTGTCATGCCGCCGACGACCCGAGGTCCGGTGTCGGCCCGGGTGGCGCCCTGCCCGTCGGCCTGCCGCCACAGATCCGCCAGCGAGGCGCCCGGGGCGACCGGCAGCGCCGTCCACCCCGCCTCGCGCAGTCGGCGCAGCGCGTCCTCCAGCTCTTCCGGACCGGCCGGTTCCACGCCCCGCGACCAGGCATGGCCGTCCATGACGAATGCCACCGCCGCCGTGGCGCGGTGCCGCATCCGCGCGACGAGCGCGGCCTGCTCCTCGTCCAGATCGCCGAGGAAGGCCACCAGCAGGCCCTCGCCCCCGCCGCCCAGCACGTCGTACGCGAGGGAGAGCCCGTCCTCGTCGGAGTGGTCCACCACCGCGAGGGTGTCCAGCATCAGCCCGGCCGTCTCCGCGGAGTCATGCGTGGAACCGGTGAATCCGCCTCCGCCGTCCGGGCCGGGCACCGAGCTTCCGGTGTCGGTCAGCAGCCGGACCGCATAGCCCCGCTCCAGCAGGTGCACCGAGGCCGAGGCCGCGCCGCACACCGCCCATTCGAAGGGGGAGTCGGGCCCCGCGCCCTCGTAGGCGATGCCCCGGGTGTCCAGCAGCACCGTGCAGTGGGCGCGCTGCGGCTGCTCCTCCCGGCGCACCATCAGCTCTCCGTAGCGCGCGGTGGACCGCCAGTGCACCCGGCGCAGGTCGTCGCCGTGGCGATAGCCGCGCGGGATCACATCGTCCTCACCGGCCAGGGCCAGCGAGCGGTGCCGCCCGTCCCCGTACCCCGCGGCCTCGCCGGTCAGCCGCACCGCGGGCAGCGGCTCGACCCGGGGCACCACGGTGAGCGTGTCGTAGGCGCTGAAGGCGCGGGTCAGCTCGCACATTCCGAACGGGTCGTTCAGCCGCAGCTGGAGCGGGCCCAGCGGATAGCGGCCGCGCAGATCGGAGCGGACCCGGTAGGACACCTCGCGGCGGCCGCCCGGCTCCACCCGGTCCAGGACGAAGCGGGGGCGCGGCCCCAGCACGTACGGCACCCGGTCCTGGAGCATGAGCAGCCCGGTGGGCAGCCGCGAGACGTTGTCCATGCGCAGGTGCACCCGGGCCTCGGAGCCCGACGGGACCCGCGCGGGCGCAAGCCGCCGGCTGCCCGCCACCCGGTACCGGGTGCGGTAGACCACGGCCACGCACACCAGGGGCAGCGCCGCCAGCAGCAGCCCCACCCGCAGCAGATCGGCCTGGCCCAGCACATAGCTGCACACCGCGGCGGCGACCCCGGCGGCCAGGAAGGAACGGCCGCGGGTGGTCAGCCCGGCCAGCGCCGCCCGGATGGTGCCCCGGTCCTCCCCGCTTCCGGCGCCCCCGGGGCCCGCGCCCGTCCCCCCTGTGGTCATCACAGCCTCCGTGCGCCCGGCTGCTGCCCGTAGTCGACCGGGGGCATGGGGGGCACCGGGTGGCACCGGTCCGCCGCCCCGCTGCGACGAGGTGGGCAGCGGGGTGTGCTGGAGGATGTCGCCGACGACCTGCTCCGCGGTGCGCCGGGTTCAGCTGGGCCTGGGCGGTGGGCAGCAGCCGGTGGGCCAGCACGGGGACGGCGAGCGACTGCACGTCGTCGGGGAGGGCGAAGTCACGCCCGGGCCAGCGCGGCCGACGCCTTGGCGGCCCGCAGCAGGTGCAGGGTGGCCCTGGGGGAGGCGCCCAGCCGCAGATCGGGGTGGTTGCGGGTGGCGGACACCAGGTCCACCGCATACCGCCGGATGGCCTCGGCGACGTGCACCGAGCGCACCGCCTCGACCAGCTTGACGATCTCGTGGGCGTGCGCGACCGGCCGCATGTCGTCCAGCGGGGAGACCCCGCCGTGCACGTCCAGCATCTCCAGCTCCGCCTGCGGGCTGGGGTAGCCGATGGAGACGCGCGCCATGAAGCGGTCGCGCTGCGCCTCGGGCAGCGGATAGGTGCCCTCCATCTCGACCGGGTTCTGGGTGGCCACCACCATGAAGGGGCCGGGCAGTTCGTAGCTCTTCCCGTCGATGGTGACCTGGCGCTCTTCCATCGATTCAAGGAGCGCGGACTGGGTCTTGGGGGAGGCGCGGTTGATCTCGTCGCCGATGACGATCTGGGCGAAGATCGCACCCGGCTTGAATTCGAATTCCTTGCGCTGCTGGTCGTAGATGCTCACCCCGGTGATGTCCGACGGCAGCAGGTCGGGGGTGAACTGGATACGGCGCACCGAGCAGTCGATGGACCGCGCGAGCGCCTTGGCGAGCATGGTCTTGCCGACGCCCGGGACATCCTCGATCAGCAGATGTCCCTCGGCGAGCAGTACGGTCAGCGAAAGCCGTACGACCTCGGGCTTGCCCTCGATCACACCCTCCACCGACCGGCGGACCCGCTCCGCTGTGGTGGTCAGATCGCTGAGGCTCGCTCGTTCGTCATAGGTCGTCACCCGGCCCTCCTCGGCCCGTTCTCAGGGCCGACTGTCCGACCAAGGACGGACCGGCCCACCGCAAACGCTGTCACCGTCCCCCGCGGGGTTGCGGGGGACGATGTCATCTACGCATTCTTGCGGTCTTCGCCGTCTCGCGTCACTCGGCTGTGGATAACCCGGGGTTATTTGTCACGCTTGTACGAGTTCGGGCTGAAAATCTCCTCAGCTGCGCGGCTCGACCTCGCGCAGCAGACCGGTCGTCACATCGAAGATGAAGCCCCGCACATCGTCCCGGTGCAGCAGGAACGGCGAGGTGCGGACGCGCTCCATCGACTGGCGCACATCGGCGTCCAGGTCCTTGAACGCCTCGACCGCCCACGACGGCCGCTGGCCCACTTCCTCCTCCAGCTCGTGCCGGAAGTCCTCGGTGAGGTTCAGCAGGCCGCAGCCCGTGTGGTGGATCAGCACGACGCTGCGGGTGCCCAGCGCGCGCTGGCTGATGGTCAGGGAGCGGATGATGTCGTCGGTGACCACACCGCCCGCGTTACGAATGGTGTGGCAGTCGCCCAGCTCCAGGCCGAGCGCCTCGTGCAGATCGAGGCGTGCGTCCATGCAGGCGACGATGGCCACGTGCTGCACGGGGCGCGCGTCCATCCCGGGGTCGGTGAACCCGGCGGCGTACTGGCGGTTGGCCTCGACGAGGCGGTCGGTGACCGAACCGGCGGTGCCGGCGGCGCTGTCGGAGGGCTGGGGCAACGGCTGCGACGCTGATATCGACATGGCTATGACCCTAAGCCCACCAGGGGATTTTGTCTTTTCTTTAGGTTACGCAAACGAGGGCATCGGGTGCTCCGAAGGGGTGATTGTGAGCCACTTCACGCCCCCGTGCGCCCTTGTCCGGCGCCCTCGGGTGCGGCCATTCCGCTCCCGTCCACTCCGTCGGCGGGGCGCGCTGGCCGGTTGGTTGACCGAAGGGACGAGTGGACTAAAGTGGCGCGAAGTGGGAGGCGTGACGCTCCCCTTGGATCCCGGAAATTTTCGCGTGAGCGCGGTGCGTACGTACCCCTCGGCCTCCTCCCGCTCCGGTCGCCTGACGTCACTTCCCCGGCGCCAGTCGGCCGCTTCCCCTTCAGAGCGGGTGGGGACCCGGCGGTGCGTACCCGCCACGCCCGACCCTCAGAAGGGCGCACGAGCAGCGCAATGAGCAGCAACGCTCTCCACGTTCCCGTCATGCTTCAGCGCTGCCTGGACATGCTGGCCCCCGCCCTCGCCGAACCCGGCGCGGTGGTGGTCGACTGCACGCTCGGCCTCGGGGGGCACAGCGAGGCGCTGCTGCGCAGCTTCCCCGCCGCCCGGCTCGTCGCCCTCGACCGCGACCGCGACGCGCTCCGGCTGGCCGGTGAGCGGCTGGCCCCCTACGGCGACCGGGCGACCCTGGTGCACGCCGTCTACGACGAGCTGCCCGAGGTCCTGGACCGGCTCGGGGTGCCGCGCGTCCAGGGCGTCCTGTTCGACCTCGGCGTCTCCTCCATGCAGCTGGACGAGGCCGGGCGCGGCTTCGCCTACGCGCAGGACGCCCCGCTGGACATGCGGATGGACCAGTCGACGGGCATCAGCGCCGCCGAGGTGCTGAACACCTACCCGCCCGGCGACCTGGTGCGCATCCTGCGGACGTACGGCGAGGAGAAGTTCGCCAAGAAGATCGTGGACGCGGTGGTCAAGGAGCGCGCCAAGGAGCCGTTCAGCAACAGCGCCCGGCT
>NZ_GG657754.1:7821336-7838370 GCF_000158915.1 Streptomyces himastatinicus ATCC 53653
CCTGCCGGTCGTCCCGGAGCGCTATCAGCCCAAGCTCAAGCTGCTCACCCGCGGCGCCGAGCTGCCCACCGAGGAGGAGATCGCCGAGAACCGCCGCGCCGCCCCGGCCCGCTTCCGGGGCGCGGAGCGCATCCGCGAGGACGCGCTATGACCCGGGCCCCGGCGCCGGTGTCGCCCGTACCGGGCGCGGTCACGGCCAGGCGGGCGCCCTTCGTGCTGCTCGTCGTGATCCTGCTCGGCTCCGGCCTGATCGCGCTGCTGCTGCTGAACTCCTCCCTCAACCAGGGGTCGTTCGAGCTGAGCAAGCTGGAGAAGCAGACCGACGAGCTGAGCGACGAACGCCAGTCGCTCCAGCAGGAGGTCGACCAGCTCTCCGCCCCCGGCGCGCTGGAGCAGCGCGCCCAGGAGCTGGGCATGGTGCCCGGCGGCAGCCCGGCGTTCCTCAACCCGGACGGCTCGGTGGCGGGGGTGCCCGCACCGGCCACCGGGCAGCCCTCGGTGGCGCACGCCCCCGGCCCGCTGCCCCCGCTCGTGCTCGACCCCACCCCGGCGCCGGCCCCGGCGGCCTCCGCCGCGGCGTCCGCCCCGGCCCCGGCCGTCCTGCCGTCGGCGAGCCCGCTGACCCCGGCGGCCGGCACCGGCGCCCCGACCACCCCGGCCCCTGGCAGGTGACACGGTGACGCGACCCCAGGACCCCCGCCGACGGGTGCCCGGCCCGGCGGCGCCGCGCGGCGACCGCGACCGCCGCCCGCGCCAGGGGGCGCAGCGACGGCCCGGTGAGCGCGGCCCGCGCCCCGGCGCGCAGCGCGGCGAGCGCCCCGGGGGCGCTCCGGCGCAGCTGCGGCTGGGCAGCCCGCGCCCCCGGCTGCGGCTGATCAGCCTCGGGCTCACCCTCGTCATGCTGGCCTTCGTCGTACGGCTGCTCCAGGTGCAGGCCGTGGACGCCTCCGCGTACGCCGCCAAGGCCAACGTCAACCGCTACATCCCGGTGAAGCTGTCCGCGGAGCGCGGGTCCATCACCGACCGCGACGGCGTCAACCTGGCCACCACCGTGGATGCGTACGACATCACGGCCGCCCCCGATCTGCTCACCCCGCGCAACGCCAAGATGAAGGACGCGCCCCGTCAGGCGGCCGCCCTCCTCGCGCCGATCCTCGGCAAGAACGAGGCGGACCTGGAGAAGAAGCTCACCGACAACCCGAAGTCGCAGTACGTCGTGCTGGCCCGGCAGCAGAGCCCGCGGGTCTGGAACCAGATCAAGGACCTGAAGAACAACCTGGACGACGCCGCGGCCAAGGGCAAGGGCACCAACGTCCTCGCCGGGGTCAACCGGGAGTCGCACAGCAAGCGGGTCTACCCGGGCGGCGACCTCGCCGCCGGGATCCTGGGCTTCGTGGGCGCCGACGGGCGCGGCGCAGCGGGGATCGAGCAGCAGCTGAACAAGAAGCTCGCGGGCAAGGACGGCAAGCGCGTCTACGCCCAGTCCGGCGGCCATCAGGTGCCCACCGGGGACGTCAGCGAGAAGCCCGCGGTGCCCGGCAACGACGTCGAGCTGACGATCGACCGCGACATCCAGTGGGCGGCCCAGAGCGCCATCTCCGACCAGGTGAAGAAGTCGCAGGCGGACCGAGGCTACGTCGTCGTCCAGGACACCCGCACCGGTCGGCTGCTGGCCATGGCCAACGCCCCCGGCTTCGACCCCAACGACATCTCCACCGCGGACGGCGACGCCCTCGGCAACGCCGCCGTCTCCGACGCGTACGAACCGGGCAGCGTCAGCAAGCTGATGTCGATGGCCGCCGTCCTCCAGGAGGGCGCCGCCCGCTGGAACACCCAGGTGGAGGTCCCGAACCGGCTGCCGCGCGCGGGCCGCGCCTTCGCCGACGACATCGACCACCCCACCTGGTACCTCACGCTCAACGGGGTGCTCGCCAAGTCCAGCAACATCGGCACCATCCTCGCCACCGAGCAGCTGGGCAAGACCGAGAAGCAGAAGAACCGGATCCTCTACTCCTACCTGCGGCAGTTCGGCATCGGACAGCCCACCGGGCTCGGCCTCCCCGGCGAGACCCCGGGCATCCTGGCCAAGCCGCAGAGCTGGAGCCCGACGCAGGGCTACACCATCCCCTTCGGCCAGGGCCTGTCGCTCAACGCCGTCCAGGCGGCCTCCGTCTACTCCACCGTCGCCAACGGCGGCCAGCGCATCGCCCCCAGCCTGGTGCGCGGCACCAGGGGCCCCGGCGGCGACTTCACCCCCGCGCCCGAGCCCAAGAAGACCCGCGTGGTGAGCCCGAAGACCGCGAAGACGCTCGCCGAGATGCTCGAATCGGTCGTGGACAACCAGGAGGGCACCGGCACCAAGGCGAAGATCCCCGGCTATCTGGTGGCGGGCAAGACCGGCACCTCCAACCGCGTGGACCCGAAGAGCGGCCGTTACCACGGATACACCGCTTCGTTCGCCGGTTTCGCACCTGCGGACAAACCGCGCCTGACGGTCTACTGTGCGGTGCAGAATCCGACCAGGGGCAGCTATTTCGGCGGGCAGGTCTGCGGTCCGGTCTACAAGAAGGTCATGGAGTTCGCGCTCAAGTCGCTCCAGGTCCCGCCGACCGGGAAGCAGCCCAAGCGGCTTCCCGTGAGCTACAGCCCGGGCCAGTGAGCGGGTCCAGCCGTGACGACGATCACGCCGGAGCCCGGGAACCGGGGCCCGGTGCGCCGCTGCTCCGACGCCGGATTTCGCGACGGAGCGGGTGGGCCGGGTACGCTCACCGCCGTGCCCCAAGCTGATCAGTCTCAAACCCCTCAGAAGGACGTTTCTGTGGAATACCCGGGAGCGCCCCGCCCTCTCCAGGTCCGGCCCGTCCCGCTCGCGGAGCTGGCGGATCAGCTGGGCGTCGATGCCTCCGGAGTCCCGGCCGAGGCCGCGGTCACCGGTATCACCCATGACTCGCGCGCCGTGCGCCCGGGCGACGTGTACGCCGCGCTGTCCGGCGCCCGGCTGCACGGCGCGGACTTCGCCGCCCAGGCCGCCGACCTCGGCGCGGCCGCCGTGCTGACCGACCCGGACGGCGCCGAGCGCGCCGCCGCCACCGGTCTGCCGGTCCTGGTCGTGGACAACCCGCGCGGCCGGATGGGCGCGCTGGCCGCCACGATCTACGACGAGCCGGGCCACAGCCTGCTCCAGATCGGCATCACCGGCACCTCCGGCAAGACCACCACCGCCTACCTCGTCGACGGCGGGCTCAGGGCCGCCGCGGAGAAGGCCGCAGGCGGTCCCACGGGGCTCATCGGCACCGTCGAGATGCGCATCGGCGACGAGCGCATCAAATCCGAGCGCACCACGCCCGAGGCCACCGACCTCCAGGCGCTGTTCGCGGTGATGCGCGAACGCGACGTCCACTCGGTCGTCATGGAGGTCTCCAGCCACGCCCTGGTCCTCGGCCGCGTCGACGGCTGCGTCTTCGACGTCGCCGTCTTCAACAACCTCTCCCCGGAGCACATGGAGTTCCACTCGGGGATGGAGGACTACTTCCAGGCCAAGGCCCAGCTGTTCACCAAGGCCCGCAGCCGGGCCGGAGTGATCAACTACGACGACGAGTACGGCCGCCGGCTCATCGAGGAGTCCGAGGTCCCGGTGACCACCTTCTCCGCCGAGGGCCACCCCGACGCCCACTGGCGCGCCGCGGACGTCGAGGTGGGCCCGCTGGGCTCGACCTTCACCGCGATCGGCCCGAACGGCGAGACCGTACGGGCCGCCGCCCCCATCGCCGGCCCGTTCAACGTCGCCAACGCGCTCGCCGCCCTCGTCGCGCTCGCCGTCGCCGGGATCGACCCGCAGACGGCCGCGGACGGCATCGGCGCCGTCCCCGGCGTCCCCGGCCGGCTGGAGCGCGTCGACGTGGGCCAGCCGTACCTCGCCGTGGTCGACTACGCCCACAAGACCGACGCCGTGGAGTCGGTGCTGCGCGCCCTGCGCAAGGTCACCGACGGCAAGCTGCACGCCGTCCTCGGCTGCGGCGGCGACCGCGACCGGCTCAAGCGCGGCCCGATGGGCTCCGCGGTCGCCCGGTACGCCGACACGGCCGTACTGACCTCCGACAACCCGCGCTCCGAGGACCCGCTCGCCATCCTCGCCGCGATGCTCGCGGGCGCCGCCGAGGTGCCCTCGCACGAGCGCGGCGACGTCCTGGTCGAGGAGGACCGGGAGAACGCCATCGCCGCCGCCGTCGCCCGCGCGGAACCCGGCGATACCGTGATCGTCGCGGGCAAGGGCCATGAGCAGGGCCAGGACATCGCCGGGGTGATTCGCGCCTTCGACGACCGCCAGGTCCTGCGGGAAGCCATCGAGCTCAGCGAGCGAGCCAAGGGGCGCGGTCCGCAACGCCCCGAGGCGAGCGAACCGCACGGGCACACACCTCAAGACAACCAGGGATGACAGACCGCCATGCGCGCACCAGCCCCCTCCAGGCAGCTCTCCCGCACGGCCGGAGGTGATCAGTGATCCCACTGTCCCTCACCGAGATCACCGGCCTCGTCGGTGGGCAGCCGCACGACATACCGGACCCTGACCTGAAGGTCACAGGACCCGTCGTGATCGACTCCCGCGAGGTGCGGCCCGGGAGCCTGTTCGCCGCGCTCCCCGGCGAGCACGTGGACGGCCACGACTACGCGCGCGGCGCGGTCGAGGCGGGCGCGGTGGCGGTCCTGGCCACCCGCCCGGTCTCCACACCGGACGCCCCGGTTCCGGCGCTCGTCGTCCCCGACGTCGTCGCCGCCATGGGCGCGATCGCCCGCGCCGTCGTCGAGCGGCTGGGCACCACCGTGGTCGCGCTCACCGGCTCCGCCGGGAAGACCAGCACCAAGGACCTCATCGCCCAGCTGCTCCAGCGGCACGGCCCGACCGTGTGGACGCACGGCTCGTTCAACAACGAGATCGGGCTGCCGCTCACCGCGCTGCGCGCCGATACGACGACCCAGCACCTGGTGCTGGAGATGGGCGCCCGAGGCAAGGGGCACATCCGTTATCTGACGGACCTCACCCCGCCCCGCATCGGGCTCGTCCTCAACGTCGGCACCGCGCACATCGGGGAGTTCGGCGGCCGCGAGCAGATCGCCGAGGCCAAGGGCGAACTGGTCGAGGCGCTGCCCTCCGCCGAGGACGGCGGGGTGGCGGTGCTCAACGCCGACGACCCCCTGGTGCGCGCCATGGCGTCCCGTACGAAGGCCCGTACCGTCCTGTTCGGCGAGGCCGGGGACGCCCACGTACGTGCCTCGAATGTCCGGCTTGCCGACGGTGGCCGCCCCGCCTTCACGCTTCACACCCCTACCGGGTGCGGTGACGTGACCATGCGCCTGTACGGTGAGCACCACGTGTCGAACGCGCTCGCCGCGGCCGCCGTCGCCCATGAGACGGGCATGTCCGTCGACGAGATCGCCGTGGCGCTCTCCGAAGCGGGTCAGCTCTCCCGCTGGCGGATGGAGGTCACCGAGCGCTCGGACGGCGTGACGGTCGTCAATGACGCCTACAACGCGAACCCCGAGTCCATGCGAGCCGCGCTGCGCGCGCTGGCCGCGATGGGCGCCGCAACACCGGGGCGTCGCACGTGGGCGGTGCTGGGCCCGATGGCCGAGCTGGGCGATGAGTCACTGGCCGAGCACGACGCGGTCGGACGGCTGGCCGTCCGGCTCAACGTCAGCAAGCTCGTGGCGGTCGGCGGCCGGGAGGCCGCGTGGCTGGACATGGGCGCCAAGAACGAGGGTTCGTGGGGTGAGGAGTCGGTGCACGTGTCCGACGTGCGGGCAGCGGTCGATCTGCTGCGGAGCGAGCTGCGACCGGGGGACGTCGTGTTGGTGAAGGCATCCAGGTCGGTCGGCCTGGAGCAACTCGCGCAGGCGTTGCTCGAGGGTGAGGTCGCCGGGCGATGACCATGGGGCAGACCCTCCTCGCCGGTGGCCTCGCCGCGGGAGAAGAACACGTAGGCGCCATGAGGCAGATCCTCTTCTCCGGGGCCATCGGTCTCTTTCTGACCCTGATCGGCACCCCGCTGCTGATCAAGCTGCTCGCCCGCAAGGGCTACGGCCAGTACATCCGCGACGACGGCCCGCGGACGCACGGCAGCAAGAAGGGCACGCCCACCATGGGCGGTATCTCCTTCATCCTGGCCACACTGATCGCCTACGCGGTGACGAAGGTGATCACGGGCAGCCAGCCCACCTTCTCCGGTGTGCTGGTGCTCTTCCTGTTCGCCGGCATGGGCCTGGTCGGCTTCCTCGACGACTACATCAAGATCGTCAAGCAACGCAGCCTGGGCCTGCGGGCCAAGGCCAAGATGGCCGGTCAGCTGATCGTCGGTGTCGCCTTCGCGATCCTCGCGCTGAACTTCGCCGACGCCCGCCAGCAGACCCCGGCCTCCGACCGGCTCTCCTTCGTCCAGGACTTCGGCTGGTCCTTCGGCCCGGTGATCTTCGCGATCTGGGCGCTGTTCATGATCCTCGCGATGTCGAACGGCGTGAACCTCACCGACGGCCTGGACGGCCTGGCCACCGGCGCCTCCGTGATGGTCTTCGGCGCCTACACCTTCATCGGCGTCTGGCAGTACCAGGAGTCGTGCGCCAACGCGCAGACCCTCACCAACCCCTCGTCCTGCTTCGAGGTGCGCGACCCGCTCGACCTCGCCGTCGTCGCCTCCGCCCTGATGGGCGCCTGCTTCGGCTTCCTGTGGTGGAACACCTCGCCCGCCAAGATCTTCATGGGGGACACCGGCTCGCTGGCGCTCGGCGGCGGCCTCGCGGGGCTCGCCATCTGCTCCCGCACCGAGCTGCTGATGGCCGTCCTCGGCGGTCTGTTCGTCCTGATCACCCTGTCCGTGGTCATCCAGGTCGGCTCGTTCCGGCTCACCGGGCGCCGGGTCTTCCGGATGGCGCCACTCCAGCACCACTTCGAACTCAAGGGCTGGAGCGAAGTGCTGGTGGTGGTCCGGTTCTGGATCATCCAGGGCATGTGCGTGATCGTCGGACTCGGCATCTTCTACGCGGGCTGGCGGGCTTCGTGACCATCGACGTCACCGACCTCGCCGGACGGCATGTCACCGTCGCCGGACTCGGCGTCTCCGGGGTCCCCGCAGCGCGTGCGCTGCGGGGCCTCGGGGCCACGGTGACCGTCGTCAACGGAAGCGACGGAGAGCCCCAGCGCGCCCAGGCGGCCGAACTGGAGCCGCTCGGCATCACGGTCCGGCTCGGCGACGGGACTGCGTCCAATAGCGGCTCCGCCGCGGGCCTCCCCGAGGGCACCGAGCTGATCGTCACCACACCCGGCTGGAAGCCCACCAGCCCGCTCTTCCTGGCCGCCGAGAAGGCGGGCGTCCCGGTGTGGGGCGACGTGGAGCTGGCCTGGCGGCTGCGCGGCCCGGACTCCCCGCCCTGGCTCGCGGTCACCGGCACCAACGGCAAGACCACCACCGTGCGCATGCTGGCCTCCATCCTGGAGGCGGCCGGGCTGCGCACCGCCGCCGTCGGCAACATCGGCGTCTCGCTCCTGGACATCGTGCTGGGTGAGACGCCGTACGACGTGCTCGCCGTCGAGCTGTCCAGCTACCAGCTGCACTGGGCGCCCTCGCTGCGCGCCCACTCGGGCGCGGTGCTCAACCTCGCCCCCGACCACCTCGACTGGCACGGCTCCATGGCGGCGTACGCGGCCGACAAGGGCCGGATCTACGAGGGCAACCAGGTCGCCTGCGTCTACAACGCCGCCGACCCCGCCACCGAGGACCTGGTCCGGGCCGCCGACGTCGAGGAGGGCTGCCGGGCGATCGGCTTCACTCTCGGCACCCCCGGCCCCTCGCAGCTCGGCGTCGTCGAGAACATCCTGGTCGACCGGGCCTTCGTCACCAACCGGCAGAAGAGCGCCCAGGAGCTGGCCGAGGTCGCCGACGTCAACCCGCCCGCGCCGCACAACATCGCCAACGCGCTCGCCGCCGCGGCCCTGGCCCGCGCCTACGGCGTGCCGCCCCAGGCCGTACGGGACGGGCTGCGCGCCTTCCGCCCGGACCCGCACCGGGTCGAGCACGTCGCGGACGTCGAGGGCGTGAGTTACGTGGACGACTCCAAGGCGACCAACACCCACGCCGCCGAGGCGTCGTTGGGCGCGTACGAGCACATCGTGTGGGTCGCTGGCGGGCTCGCCAAGGGAGCCACCTTCGACGAGCTGGTGCTCGCCGCCGCCCCGCGGCTGCGCGGGGCGGTGCTGATCGGCGCCGACCGCGCCCTGATCCGGGAAGCGCTCGCGCGACACGCAGCGGATGTCCCGGTCGTGGACCTCGACCGGACCGACACTGGGGCGATGGCAGCGGCTGTCCGGGAAGCGGCCCGGCTCGCCCGGCCGGGCGATACCGTCCTTCTGGCCCCCGCCTGCGCCTCGATGGACATGTTCACCAACTACAACAAGCGGGGCGACGCCTTCGCCGCGGCGGTTCACGACCTGGCCTCGGGCCCGGTCACGGACGAGCAGTAGCCCGCAGGTCCCCCGCGAGGACCACCGCTCGCGCGGAGAACCTGGAGGGGATTCGACATGACGCCTGACCAGCCCGCCGCGCCGCGGTCCCGGCAGGCCGGAGCAGCCACCGGCCGCCCCGGGCCGCGGGCTGGCGGCGCCGCGCGGCCCCGGCCCGCCGCGCGGGGCGGTGAGCGGTCCGCGGCACCTGCCCGGCCCCAGGGCGGCCGCGGCAAGGCTCCGGCCGCGCCCCCCGAGGGAAAGGGCAAGGCGGACAAGGGCAGGACGGGCAGGGCCAGGGCGGACAAGGCCAGGGCCGACGAGGCCGCGGCGGCCAGGGCCGCAGCAGGGAAGGGCCGTCCGAGCCCGCCGAGGGCCCCCCGCCGCCCGGTGATCCGGGCACCCCGCCGTCCCTCCAGGGGCAGCGTGCTGGACGCGCTGCGGGGCACACAGCAGCGCGCCAAGAAGGCCTGGGACCGGCCGCTCACCGCGTACTACCTGATCCTCGGCGGCGCCGCGCTGATCACCGTGCTGGGTCTGGTGATGGTCTACTCCGCCTCCCAGATCAAGGCGCTCCAGTCGGGCCTGGCGCCGTCGTACTTCTTCCGCAAACAGCTCTTCGCGGCGGCGCTCGGCGCCGCGCTGATGCTGCTGGCCGTGCGCATGCCGATCAAGCTGCACCGCGCCTTCGCCTATCCGCTGCTGGCCGCCTCGGTCTTTCTGATGTGCCTGGTCCAGGTGCCGGGGATAGGGATTTCGGTCAACGGCAACCAGAACTGGATCTCCTTCGGCGGTCCGTTCATGCTCCAGCCGAGCGAGTTCGGCAAGCTCGCGCTCGTCCTGTGGGGCGCCGATCTGCTGGCCCGCAAGCAGGACAAGCGGCTGCTCACGCAGTGGAAGCACCTTCTGGTGCCGCTCGTCCCGGCGGCGGCCCTGCTGCTCGGGATGATCATGCTCGGCGGCGACATGGGCACCGCGATCATCCTCACGGCGATCCTTTTCGGCCTGCTTTGGCTGGCGGGCGCCCCCACCCGGCTCTTCGCGGGCGTACTCGCCTTCGCCGGAGTGATCGGCATTCTGCTGATCAAGACCAGCGCCAACCGGATGTCCCGGCTCGCCTGCATCGGCGCCACCGAGCCCGGAGCCAACGATCAGTGCTGGCAGGCGGTGCATGGGATCTATGCTCTGGCCAACGGCGGATGGTTCGGCTCCGGACTCGGTGCATCCATGGAGAAATGGGGCGAACTCCCCGAACCGCACACCGACTTCATCTTCGCCATTACCGGGGAGGAACTCGGCCTGGCGGGGACGCTGTCGGTGCTCGTCCTCTTCGCGGCTCTAGGCTATGCGGGTATCCGCGTGGCCGGACGCACGGAGGACCCCTTCGTGAGGTACGCCGCGGGAGGCGTGACCACCTGGATCACGGCCCAGGCCGTGATCAACATCGGTGCGGTGCTCGGTCTGCTGCCGATCGCCGGGGTTCCGCTCCCGCTGTTCTCCTACGGAGGGTCCGCCCTGCTGCCGACCATGTTCGCCGTAGGTCTGCTGATCGCCTTCGCACGGGCCGAGCCCGCTGCACGGGCGGCACTGGCCATGCGGCAGCCTGCTTTGCGGAAGAAGCTGGCTCGGGTGAGACGGAAGACGATGAGACGGCGCGTCAAGGAACGGCCGTCCGGAGAGCGGTGAATTTCGGTGCATGTCGTACTCGCCGGTGGGGGGACCGCCGGCCACATCGAGCCCGCGCTCGCCCTCGCGGACGCCCTGCGGAGGCAGGATCCGACCGTGGGGATCACGGCGCTCGGCACGGAGCGCGGGCTGGAGACCCGCCTCGTGCCAGAGCGCGGCTACGAACTCGGGCTGATCCCCGCCGTTCCGCTGCCACGCAAACCCACACCCGAGCTGATCACCGTCCCCGGGCGGCTGCGCGGCACCATCAAGGCCGCCGAGCAGATCCTTGAGCGCACCAAGGCCGACTGCGTGGTCGGTTTCGGCGGCTATGTGGCCCTGCCCGGCTATCTGGCCGCCAAGCGGCTGGGCGTGCCGATCATCGTCCACGAGGCCAACGCCCGGCCCGGGCTCGCCAACAAGATCGGCTCCCGCTACGCCACGTCCGTCGGGGTCTCCACCCCGGACAGCAAGCTCCGGGGCGCCCGCTACGTGGGTATCCCGCTGCGCCGCTCCATCGCCACCCTGGACCGGGCCGCGGTCCGCCCCGAGGCGCGCGCGGCCTTCGGTCTCGACCAGAACCTGCCGACGCTGCTGGTCTCCGGCGGTTCGCAGGGTGCGCGCCGGCTGAACGAGGTGGTCCAGCGGGTCGCGCCGTTCCTCCAGCGGGCCGGAATCCAGGTCCTCCACGCGGTCGGCCCGAAAAACGAACTGCCGCATGTGGACAACATGCCCGGAATGCCGCCCTATATCCCGGTACCGTACGTGGACCGGATGGACCTCGCGTACGCCGCGGCCGACATGATGCTCTGCCGCGCGGGCGCGATGACCGTCGCCGAGCTGTCCGCCGTCGGGCTCCCGGCCGCCTACGTCCCGCTGCCCATCGGCAACGGCGAGCAGCGGCTCAACGCCCAGCCGTTGGTCAAGGCGGGCGGCGGACTGCTGGTCGACGACGCCGAACTGACGCCCGAATGGGTGCAGAGCAATGTGCTCCCGGTGCTCGGCGACCCGCACCGGCTGTACGAGATGTCGCGGCGCGCCGCCGATTTCGGCCGCCGGGACGCCGACGAGCTGCTGGTCGGCATGGTGTACGAGGCAATCGCGGCACGCCGCCAGGCGTGAGAAGGCAGGGAGCGTGGCCGGACCGACGACCGCCGAGAGCGGCGCCCGCAGGACGTCGCCGTCCGGCCCGCCCCCGCGCATCTTCGCGGCGCGGCGCAGGTTCCGCCTGCCCCGCCGCCGCACCCTGGTGATCGCCGCCGTGGCCGCCGCCCTGCTGGGCGGCGGGACCGGCTGGCTGCTGTACGGGTCGAGCTGGCTGCGGGCCGAGCGGGTGGCGGTCACCGGCGCGGACGTGCTCACCCAGGATGAGGTCCGCGAGGCCGCGGACGTCCCGCTGGACACCCCCCTGGTCGCCGTGGACACCGGTGCGATCGGGGACCGGCTGCGCGACCGGCTGCCGCGGATAGCAAAAGTGGACGTATCCCGGTCATGGCCGCACACCATCAGTCTTGATGTGACGGAGCGCAAGGCCGAAGTGATTGTCGAAGAGGGCGGGAAGTTCCGCGAAGTGGACGCCGATGGCGTGCGGTTCTCCCGTCTGGCCAAGCGGCCGAAGGGCGTTCCGCTGCTCGAAATGGAGCCGGACCGGTCGCCGAGTTCACGCCATTTCGGCCCGTCGCGGTTGCGCCGCGAGGCCGTCGGGGTAGTCGTCGAGCTCCCGGCGAAGGTCCGTGCGGACATGCGCTCGGTCCGGGTCCGCTCGTACGACTCGATCACTCTGGAGCTCAGCCGGAGCCGTACGGTTGCCTGGGGGAGCGATGAGCGCGGAGCCGCGAAGGCGAAGGCGCTCACGGCGCTCATGAAAGCGCGGCCCGACGCCGGTCACTTCGACGTCAGCGCGCCGAGCGCGCCCGCGGTGTCCCGCAGTTGACGGGGATACCAGCAGGCCAGCACCCTGGTTGGCTAGCCCACTGGGTGATCACATAGGGTGAAAAGAAAAGCGGTCGGTTCGGCGTGTTCATTGAACGCGCGCCACTTGTCGACTTAGTGTCCTGTTCCGAAGACTCCGGGAAACAGAGGCACTGGTAACCCTAAACTTCAGCGTTAGGGTTGGGGTCGGCAATCGGAACCGTCCCATTCGGCATCAGTCGGCGCACCGCGACAACAGCGGGGTGACGACACGTAACTCGAGGCGAGAGGCCTTCGACGTGGCAGCACCGCAGAACTACCTCGCAGTCATCAAGGTCGTCGGCATCGGCGGCGGTGGCGTGAATGCCATCAACCGGATGATCGAGGTCGGGCTCAAGGGCGTCGAGTTCATCGCGATCAACACCGATGCGCAGGCCCTGCTGATGAGTGACGCGGACGTCAAGCTCGACGTCGGCCGCGAGCTCACGCGTGGACTGGGCGCCGGCGCCAACCCCGATGTCGGCCGCAAGGCCGCCGAGGACCACCGCGAGGAGATCGAGGAGGTCCTCAAGGGGGCCGACATGGTCTTCGTGACCGCGGGCGAAGGCGGCGGCACCGGCACCGGCGGCGCACCCGTCGTCGCCAACATCGCCCGGTCGCTCGGCGCACTGACGATCGGTGTGGTCACCCGTCCGTTCACCTTCGAGGGCCGCCGTCGCGCCAATCAGGCCGAGGACGGTATCGCGGGTCTGCGCGACGAGGTCGACACCCTCATCGTCATTCCGAACGACCGGCTCCTGTCGATTTCCGACCGTCAGGTGAGCGTGCTCGACGCGTTCAAGTCGGCGGACCAGGTGCTGCTGTCGGGTGTTCAGGGCATCACCGACCTCATCACCACCCCCGGTCTGATCAACCTCGACTTCGCGGACGTCAAGTCCGTGATGTCCGAGGCGGGATCGGCGCTCATGGGCATCGGCTCGGCGCGCGGCGACGACCGCGCGGTGGCCGCCGCCGAGATGGCGATCTCCTCGCCACTGCTGGAGGCGTCGATCGACGGCGCCCGGGGCGTGCTGCTGTCCATCTCGGGCGGCTCCGACCTCGGTCTGTTCGAGATCAACGAGGCCGCCCAGCTGGTGAGCGAGGCCGCCCACCCCGAGGCCAACATCATCTTCGGCGCGGTCATCGACGACGCGCTCGGCGACGAGGTCCGGGTCACCGTGATCGCGGCGGGCTTCGACGGCGGTCAGCCGCCCGCGAAGAACCAGAACCGCGACAAGGTGCTGGGCTCGTACAACGGTGGCCGCGAGGAGAGCGCCGGCGGCCAGGCTCCCCGTCAGTCGGCCCCGGAGCCCGGCCGTCCGTCCTTCGGCGGCCTCGGCAGCGTCACTCCGCGTGAGGAGGAGCCCGCCCCGGCGGAGCCCGCTCCGGTCGCCGAGGTCCCGCCGCCGCCCCCGGTTTCCACTCCGCAGGTCCCGCCGGCCCGTCCCTACCAGGACAGCCAGGCCGAGGAGCTGGACGTGCCGGACTTCCTGAAGTGAGCCCGCTGCCATGGCTCCACGGCGACCCTGAAGCGATCCAGAAGTGATAGCGCAACAGCACGACGCGAGCGGCGCGCACTTCGCCTTCACCGACCGGTGGGGCGGGGTGAGCGCCGCTCCGTATGACGAGCTCAACCTCGGCGGGGCGGTCGGCGACGACCCCCAGGCCGTACGGACCAACCGCGAACTGGCCGCCAAGGCGCTCGGCCTGGACCCGTCGGCCGTCGTCTGGATGAACCAGGTGCACGGCCGGGACGTGGCCGTGGTCGAGGGTCCCTGGGCGACCGGTGAGATCCCGGCCGTGGACGCGGTGGTGACATCGCGTCGGGGGCTCGCCCTCGCCGTCCTCACCGCCGACTGCACTCCGGTGCTGCTGGCCGACCCGGTCGCCGGTGTCGCCGGTGCCGCGCACGCGGGACGGCCCGGGCTGGTCGCCGGGGTGGTCCCGGCGGTGGTCGAGGCGATGACGGCTCAGGGTGCCGACCCGGCCCGGATCGTGGCCCGAACCGGACCCTCCGTTTGCGGCCGGTGCTACGAGGTCCCCGCGGACATGCGCACCGAGGTCGCCGGGACGGTGCCCGAGTCCTGGGCCGAGACCAGCTGGGGCACCCCGGCGGTGGACGTGGCGGCCGGAGTGCGGGCCCAACTCGCCCGCGCCGGTGTGGAGATGGATGGAGAATCTCACATCTGCACGCTGGAATCGGCGGACCACTTCTCGTACCGGCGCGACCGCACCACGGGGCGGCTCGCGAGCTATGTCTGGTTGGACGGCTGAGCTGTGACGGATCGCAAGACGGAACTGGCCGCGAACCTGGCGACGGTGGAGGAACGTATCTCTGCCGCCTGCGCCGCCGCCGGTCGCAAGCGCGAAGAGGTGACCCTGATCGTGGTCACCAAGACGTATCCGGCGAGCGATGTCCGTTTGCTCGCGGAACTCGGCGTCCGGCACGTCGCGGAGAACCGTGATCAGGAGGCCGCTCCCAAAGCTGCGGAATGCGCTGATCTGCCACTGATCTGGCATTTTGTCGGGCAATTGCAGACCAATAAGGTGCGTTCTGTATGTAGTTATGCAGATGTGGTGCAATCGGTTGATCGCAAGCGATTGGTCGACGCGCTCTCGGGTGCGGCCGTGGGGGCCGCGCGCGAGCTGGGTGTCCTGATTCAAGTGGCGCTCGACGTGGACTCCGGGGAGCGGGGTCAGCGCGGCGGCGTCGGTCCGGACGGAGTGGGCGCGCTCGCCGAGGCCGTGGCCGCGGCCGACGGGTTGCGGCTGGACGGCCTGATGACCGTCGCGCCGCTGGCCGGGCCCTACGCGGACCAGCCGCGGGCGGCGTTCGGCCGGTTGATGGAAATCTCATCCGGCCTGCGCGTGGCTCATCCGGCTGCGAACATGGTCTCCGCGGGAATGAGCTCAGATCTGGAAGAAGCGGTTGCGGCGGGAGCGACACATGTGCGCGTCGGCACCGCGGTACTCGGAGTCCGACCCAGGCTCCGGTAACGTCGCGAAGAAGTCGGACCACAGCAGAAAATATGGTCATTCCCGTCAAAAGACGGGCAGGCCACGTGGATCCAGGGCATCCGGTGGCGGAGCCGATCCACCACAGAGCGGAGGACGCAGAGAATGGCCGGCGCGATGCGCAAGATGGCGGTCTACCTCGGCCTCGTGGAGGACGATGGGTACGACGGCCGGGGGTTCGACCCCGACGACGAATTCGAGCCCGAGCCGGAGCCTGAGCGGGAGCGTCGGCGTCATCCGGCAGCGGAGACCGAACCGCGACCGGAGAGGGGTGAATCTGTGCGAGTCGTCCACCCCCCCGCACAGCGTGAACCGGCTCCGCTTGTGACGGAAAGCAGACAACCCGCGCGAATTGCCCCCGTGGCGTCTATCACACCTGAACGTCAGAACTTGGAGAAGAACGCACCGGTGATCATGCCCAAGGTTGTGTCCGAGCGGGAGCCGTACCGCATCACCACACTGCACCCCCGGACCTACAACGAGGCCCGTACTATCGGGGAACACTTCCGTGAGGGCACCCCGGTGATCATGAATCTGACGGAGATGGACGACACGGACGCGAAGCGACTTGTCGACTTTGCCGCCGGACTCGTCTTCGGTCTCCATGGGAGCATTGAGCGAGTGACGCAGAAGGTGTTCCTGTTGTCTCCTGCTAACGTCGATGTCACGGCGGAGGACAAGGCCCGTATCGCAGAGGGCGGGTTCTTCAACCAGAGCTGAGACGCAACACGGCAACACCGAGTCATCCGAGGCCGCAAGGCCGCGTACGAAACAGGGGAGAGGGACGCGCGAGATGAGCATCGCACTACAGGTGATCTACATCGCGCTGTACTGCTTCCTGATCGTGCTGATCTTCCGGCTGGTGATGGACTATGTCTTCCAGTTCGCACGCTCGTGGCAACCCGGTAGGGCGATGGTGGTCATCCTCGAGGCCACCTACACTGTGACCGATCCGCCACTCAAGCTGCTGCGGCGGGTCATCCCGCCGTTGCGTCTCGGGGGTGTGGCGCTCGACCTGTCCTTCTTCGTGCTGATGATCATCGTCTGGATCCTGATCACCGTCGTGAGCAATTTTGCGAGCAGGGTGTGAACGATACGGTCTTGCCGATTGCCGACGACTACGTTGAGGTGAAGTAGAGATGCCGTTGACCCCCGAGGACGTGCGGAACAAGCAGTTCACGACCGTCCGCCTCCGAGAAGGCTATGACGAGGACGAGGTCGATGCCTTCCTCGATGAGGTCGAAGCCGAACTGACCCGGCTGCTGCGGGAGAACGAGGACCTGCGCGCCAAGCTGGCCGCAGCCACGCGGGCCGCCGCACAGAGTCAGCAGCAGCAAGGCATGCGCAAACCTCCGGAACAGCAGGAGCGACCCGGCGCCCCTGTTCCCGCCGCCATATCCGGACCGCCGCAGCAGCAGGGCCAGCCCGGCCCGCCGCAGCAGCAGCAACAGCAGCAGCAGATGGGCGGCCCGCCCCAGCTTCCGGGCGGTGCCCCGCAGCTGCCGGCCGGACCGATGGGCCAGAACGGCCCCGGCCCGATGGGTCAGGGCGGTCCCGGTGGGCCCGGCGGCCCTGGTGGTCCCGGTGGCCCCGGCGGTCCCGGTCCGATGGGGCAGAACGGCCCGATGGGTCCCGGCGGGCCCATGGGTGGCCCGATGGGCGGCCCCGGTGGTCCCGGCGGCCCGCAGCTGCCGCAGCCGGGTCAGGGCCCGGGCGGCGACAGCGCCGCGCGCGTGCTCTCGCTTGCGCAGCAGACCGCCGACCAGGCGATCGCGGAGGCCCGTTCCGAGGCCAACAAGATCGTCGGCGAGGCCCGCAGCCGCGCCGAGGGTCTGGAGCGTGACGCCCGCGCCAAGGCGGACGCGCTGGAGCGGGACGCGCAGGAGAAGCACCGTGTCGCGATGGGCTCCCTGGAG
>NZ_GG657754.1:7839339-7867827 GCF_000158915.1 Streptomyces himastatinicus ATCC 53653
CCGGGTGTCCGTAATCGGGGCTCCGCCCCGTGGTGGTGGGGGCTGGTTCCGGATCGCGGGCCCCAACCGGTGCGGCCATGCCGGTTGCCGCCCGGGGGCCGCGTGGCATGCTGGTCGCGGCGTCCGGGCGGGCTGGTGTCGGCTCGGCTGGGTGCCGTAGGACCGAGGGCAGGGGAGGGGCGGGCCCGTCCGGGGCGGGGTCCGGGGCGGAGCCCCGGGTCTGGGAAGGGGCGGGTAGGGGACAAACTCCCTCGGACGCCCCCGCTTGCTGCCTGGGGGCCGCGCAGCGTGCCGATCGCCGCGTCCCGGTGGGTGGGCCGCAACCGGGGCCCCGTGGGGCCCCGGTTGCAGGGAAAGGGCGAACCCCGCTCGGGTGTTACGCCTTGCGGAGGCGGAACGTGAGGCCCAGGGCGCTGTCCTCGAAGGGTGTGCCGTAGGCGGCGTCGGCCTCGCCGGAGGCGAAGTCCGTGGCGAGGACCTCGTCCGCGATCAGCCCCGCGTGGTCGGTGAGGGCCTGGCGGAGGTCGTCGTCGGACGACTGCCAGCGCAGGGCGATCCGGTCGGCGACGTCGAGCCCGCTGTTCTTACGGGCCTCCTGGATCAGCCGGATGGCATCCCGCGCCAGCCCCGCGCGCCGCAGCTCCGGGGTGATCTCCAGGTCGAGGGCGACCGTGGCGCCGGAGTCCGAGGCGACGGACCAGCCCTCCCGCGGGGTCTCGGTGATGATGACCTCGTCGGGGGAGAGGGGGACCGTCTCGCCGTCCACCACGACCGACGCCGTCCCCTCGCGCAGGGCGACCGACAGCGCGGCGGCGTCGGCTTCCGCGATGGCCTTGGCGACCGGCTGGGTGCCCTTGCCGAAGCGCTTGCCCAGGGCACGGAAGTTGGCCTTGGCGGTCGTGTCGACCAGCGAGCCGCCGACCTCGTTCAGCGCGGCGAGCGAGGAGACGTTCAGCTCCTCCTCGATCTGGGCGCGCAGCTCGGGGCCCAGCTTCTCGAAGCCGGACGCGGCGACCAGCGCCCGCGACAGCGGCTGGCGGGTCTTGACGCCGGACTCGGCACGGGTGGCCCGGCCCAGCTCCACCAGGCGCCGTACGAGCGCCATCTGCGCCGAGAGGGCCGGGTCGATCATGGCCTGGTCGGCCTCCGGCCACGAGGTCAGGTGGACGGAGTCGGGGGCGCCCGGGGTCACGGGGACGACCAGGTCCTGCCAGACCCGCTCGGTGATGAACGGGACCAGCGGGGCCATCAGCCGGTTGACCGTCTCGATGACCTCGTGGAGGGTGCGCAGCGCGGCCGCGTCGCCCTGCCAGAAGCGGCGGCGCGAGCGGCGCACGTACCAGTTGGACAGGTCGTCCACGAACGCGGACAGCAGCCGTCCGGCGCGCTGGGTGTCGTACGCCTCCATGGCCTGGGTGACCTGCTCGGTGAGCGTGCCCAGTTCACCCAGCAGCCAGCGGTCCAGCATGGGGCGCTCGGCCCGGGCCGGGTCGGCGTCGGACGGCGCCCAGCCCGTGGTGCGGGCGTACAGGGCCTGGAAGGCGACCGTGTTCCAGTAGGTGAGCAGCGTCTTGCGCACGACCTCCTGGATGGTGCCGTGGCCCACCCGGCGGGCCGCCCACGGCGAACCGCCGGCGGCCATGAACCAGCGCACGGCGTCGGCGCCGTGCTGGTCCATGAGCGGGATCGGCTGAAGGATGTTGCCCAGGTGCTTGGACATCTTCCGGCCGTCCTCGGCCAGGATGTGACCGAGGCAGACCACGTTTTCAAAGCTCGACCGGTCGAAGACGAGCGTGCCGACCGCCATCATCGTGTAGAACCAGCCGCGGGTCTGATCGATGGCCTCGGAGATGAACTGCGCCGGGTAGCGCTTCTCGAAGACCTCCTTGTTGCGGTACGGGTAGCCCCACTGCGCGAACGGCATCGAACCCGAGTCGTACCAGGCGTCGATGACCTCCGGCACCCGCGTAGCCGTCAGCGAGCAGCCGTCGGCGGGGCAGGCGAAGGTGACCTCGTCGATGTACGGGCGGTGCGGGTCGAGCCCGGTCTGGTCGGTGCCGGTCAGCTCGGACAGCTCGGTGAGCGAGCCGACGCAGGTCAGGTGGTTCTCCTCACAGCGCCAGATGGGCAGCGGGGTGCCCCAGTAGCGGTTGCGGGAGAGCGCCCAGTCGATGTTGTTGTTGAGCCAGTCACCGAAGCGGCCGTGCTTGACCGAGTCCGGGAACCAGTTGGTCCGCTCGTTCTCCCGCAGCAGCGCGTCCTTGATCGCGGTGGTGCGGATGTACCAGGACGGCTGGGGGTAGTAGATCAGCGGGGTGTGGCAGCGCCAGCAGTGCGGGTAGCTGTGCTCGTACGCCAGGTGCTTGAAGAGCAGCCCGCGCTCGTCCATGTCGCGGACCAGCGCCTCGTCGGCCTTCTTGAAGAACTGGCCGCCGACCAGGTCCAGCTCCTCCTCGAAGGTGCCGTCCGTGCGGATCGGGTTGACGATCGGCACGCCGTAGGCGCGGCTGCTCTTGAAGTCCTCCTCACCGTAGGGCGCCTGGTGGACCAGTCCGGTGCCGTCCTCGGTGGTGACGTAGTCGGCGTTGACGACGAAGTGGGCGTCGGGGATCTCGACCAGCTCGAAGGGGCGCTGGTACGTCCAGCGCTCCATCTCCGCACCGGTGAAGCTCTGGCCCGTGGTCTGCCAGCCCTCGCCCAGCGCCTGCTCGACCAGCGACTCGGCCACGACCAGCTTCTCGTTGCCGTCCGTGGCGACCACATAGGTCACCTCGGGGTGGGCGGCGACGGTGAGGTTGGCGACCAGCGAGAACGGGGTGGTCGTCCAGGCCAGCAGGGACGCCTCGCCCGCCAGCGGGCCGGAGGTCAGCGGGAAGCGTACGTAGACCGAGGCGTCGACGACGGTCTCGTAGCCCTGCGCCAGCTCGTGGTCGGACAGGCCGGTGCCGCAGCGCGGACACCAGGGGGCGACCCGGTGGTCCTGGACCAGCAGGCCCTTGGTGAAGATCTCCTTGAGCGACCACCACACCGACTCGACGTACTCGGGGTCCATCGTGCGGTACGCGTCGTCCAGGTCGACCCAGTAGCCCATGCGCTGGGTCAGGTCGGCGAAGGCGTCGGTGTGCCGGGTCACCGACTCCCGGCACTTGGCGTTGAACTCGGCGATGCCGAACGCCTCGATGTCCTTCTTGCCGCTGAAGCCCATCTCCTTCTCGACCGCCAGCTCCACCGGCAGGCCGTGGCAGTCCCAGCCCGCCTTGCGGGCGACGTGGTAGCCGCGCATGGTGCGGAAGCGGGGGAAGACGTCCTTGAAGACTCGGGCCTCGATGTGGTGGGCGCCCGGCATGCCGTTCGCGGTCGGCGGGCCCTCGTAGAAGACCCACTCCGGCCGGCCCTCGGAGTGTTCGAGGGTACGGGCGAAGATCTTGTTCTCCCGCCAGAAGTCGAGCACGGCATGCTCGAGGGCGGGCAGGTCGACCTGGGCGGGCACCTGGCGGTACTGCGTCATCGGAACACGTCCTCCGGCGGATACGTCTCGTCGTTTCCGTCGGAGGGACGAGAGCCGTCAGCGCTCCCGCGGTACCACCCTCCTTGGCCGCGAGCAGTGCGCTCCCGGCCCCCTCATTAGGGTCGCGATGCCGGTTCTACTGGCCCTGTGCGGGTGTTCTTCCGGCGGCTCCGGGGTGATCCTTCGCATCGCGCTCGCCCCCGGGCTCACACCGTCCCCGGGTCGCTCGTGGCCGCCTACGACGCTACTCGTCCCCATCCATGCCTTTCGCTGCGCCCAGTGTACGGGGCCGGACGGACCGCGGCCGACCGCTTTTCACCGCTGCGCCGAGTGGGGGACGGGCCGGTCCTGAGATGACCCGAATGCCGATACGCCGGGTGCTTCAGTCCGGGAGCCGTCACACGTCACTCTCCGGTACCGGTTCCCGGCCGGATTACCGGGCGGCGGGTGGGGCACAACGGTGGAGACCGGGTTGCCGTACGGGCAAGCCGGGCGAATCGGGCGGCGTGCCCCGTTGCCGCGTGCCCGGAGTCGATTTATCGTTCCGGAACGATTCGCGAGCAAGATCACAATATGTGAAGGGGCCGCGGCCATGGTGGCGAGGAAGACCGCCGTGCAGAAGAGCACGGCGAAGGCGACGAAGGCCGCGTCCGCGAAGAAGAGCGCCTCGGCGGGCAAGGCCACATCGGCCGCCGCGCAGGACGAGAAGGCCACGAAGGTCACGAAGAAGGCGGCCGCCAGGACCGCGGCCGCCAAGAAGAGCGCGGCCAAGAAGACGACGAAGACCACGACGACGAAGACCACGAAGACCACGGTCAAGAAGGCCACGGCCAAGAAGACCGCGTCGGCCGCACCGGCCAAGAAGGCGGTGCCCGCGAAGAAGACGGGAGCCAGGAAAGTGGTTGCGAAAAAGACCCCGGGCGGTGCGTCGACCGCCAAGCAGGCCGCGCCGTCGTTCCCGCCGTCCGGCGTGCCCAAGGCTCGGGTGCCGGGCGCGCCCGTGGACCCCGCCGAGCTGGCCGTACGCCCTGGTGAGGACCCCTGGTCGGCGGAGGAGGTGGAGGAGGCGCGCACCGAACTGCTGACCGAGGCCGGACGGCTGCGCACCGAGATCCTGGCCTCCGAGGAGGCGATCACCGGGCTGATGCGCGACTCCGGCGACGGCGCGGGCGACGACCAGGCCGACACCGGGACCAAGAACATCACGCGCGAGCACGAGATGGCGCTGGCCGGGAACGCCCGCGAGATGCTGCTCCAGACCGAGCGCGCCCTGGAGCGGCTGGACGCCGGGACGTACGGCCTGTGCGAGAACTGCGGGAACGCGATCGGCAAGGCCCGGATGCAGGCGTTCCCGCGCGCCACCCTTTGTGTCGAGTGCAAGCAGCGTCAGGAGCGCCGCTGACCGTCCGCACGCCTGTGTCGTACCCTCGTCTGAGCCAGGGGGAGACTGGCCCGGACGATGAGGGACACACGTTGACAGAGGCGGAGCAGGCCATCGGTACGCCAGACGCGGGGAAGGCCGAGGAGGGCGCCGGGACCAGCGCCGCCGGTGCCGCGTCCGGCGCCGGGAAGAGGCGGCGGATCGGGGTGCTGATCGCGGTCGCCGCGTTCGCGTACCTCCTGGATCTGGGCAGCAAGCTGGCCGTGGTCGCGAAGCTGGAGCACCACGCTCCGGTCGAGGTGATCGGCACCTGGCTCCAGCTGGAGGTGATCCGCAACCGCGGCGCCGCCTTCGGCATGGGCGAGGCGATGACCATCGTCTTCACGGTGATCGCGGCCGCGGTGATCGTGGTGATCGCGCGGCTGGCCCGCAAGCTCTACAGCCTGCCGTGGGCCATCGCGCTCGGGATGCTCCTCGGCGGCGCCTTCGGCAACCTCACCGACCGGGTCTTCCGGGCGCCCGGCGATCTTCAGGGCGCGGTCGTGGACTTCATCGCGCCCGCCCACTTCGCGGTCTTCAACCTCGCCGACTCGGCGATCGTATGCGGCGGCTTCCTGATCGTGATCCTGTCGTTCCGCGGCCTGGACCCGGACGGCACGGTCCACAAGGACTGACGCGCGGCTGCCGCGGGGGCCGGTGTCCGACGGGCGTACGAACCGGTCCGCGCGGTCCGTCATACTCGACGGGTGAGTACGATTCCCGAGATCCGCACCCTGCCCGTACCCGACGGACTGGAGGGCGAGCGCGTCGACGCCGCGATCGCCCGCATGTTCGGCTTCTCGCGGACCAAGGCGGCCGAGCTGGCCGCCGCCGGGAAAGTCCAGGTCGACGGCAGCGTCGCCGGAAAGTCCGACCGGGTCTCCGGCGGGGCCTGGCTCGAGGTCGAGATGCCGCAGGCCGCGGCGCCGGTCCAGATCGTCGCCGAGCCCGTCGAGGGCATGGAGATCGTCCATGACGACGACGACATCGTGGTCATCGCCAAGCCGGTCGGTGTCGCCGCCCACCCCAGCCCCGGCTGGAGCGGCACGACCGTGATCGGCGGGCTCGCGGCCGCGGGCTTCCGCATCGCCACCTCGGGCGCCGCCGAGCGCCAGGGCATCGTCCACCGGCTGGACGTGGGCACCTCCGGACTCATGGTCGTCGCCAAGTCCGAGCGCGCGTACACCCTGCTCAAGCAGCAGTTCCGGGAGCGTACGGTCGAAAAGCGCTACCACGCGCTGGTCCAGGGCCACCCCGACCCGCTCAGCGGCACCATCGACGCGCCGATCGGGCGTCATCCGCAGCACGACTACAAGTGGGCCGTGACCGCGGACGGCAAGCCGAGCGTCACCCACTACGACCTCATCGAGGCATTCCGCGCCGCCAGCCTCCTCGACATCAAGCTGGAGACCGGGCGCACCCATCAGATCCGGGTGCACATGTCGGCCCACCGCCATCCGTGCGTCGGCGACCTCACCTACGGGGCCGACCCCACGCTCGCCAAGCGGCTGAAGCTGACCCGGCAGTGGCTGCACGCGATGCGGCTGGGCTTCGAGCACCCGTCCGACGGCAGCTGGATCGAGTTCGAGAGCCCCTACCCGGACGACCTCCAGCGGGCGCTGGACATCGTGCGGGCGGAGAGCGCATGAGCATGCCGTACACGATCGAGATGGTGACCGACGGCGACCTCACGGACTGCCATGCCGTGCGCCGCGAGGTCTTCGTGGTCGAGCAGGGCATCTCCGTGGAGGAGGAGATGGACGCGTACGACGCGCACGCCGTCCACCTCCTGGCCTCCTCGGCGGGTCGCCCCGTGGGCACGGTCCGCTTCCTGCACGGCGCGGCCGCCGACAAGAAGTACGGCCGCGCCGGGGTGAACGGCGCCACCACCGCCGCCCTCGGCCGCCTCGCCGTGACCCCCGCGGCGCGCGGCACGGGGCTGGGCGCCGCGCTGGTCCGGGCCGTCGAGGCGGAGGCGGGACGGCGCGGGCTGTCCCAGGTCTACCTGGAGGCGCAGACCCACGCGCTCGCGTTCTACGAGCGGCTGGGCTACGAGGCGTTCGGGCCCGAGTTCGACGAGGGCAGCGGCATTCCGCACCGCGCGATGCGGCGGGCGCTGTAAAGCGCTGAGCCCTTAGCTCTTGCGGAAGCCGTTGTCGAAGCGGGCGAAGTGGTCCTCGCGCCCGGGGGCGGAAGGCGTGGGCGCCGGGGCGGGCACCTCGGCCTGCACCGCGGGCGCGGTCGCGATCCGCGGCAGCGCGTACGGATGCTCCTCCCGCAGCCACGTGATCATCTGCTCCCGCACCTCGCACCGCACCGTCCACGCGTCGTCGGAGTCCCGCGCGGTCACCAGCGCCCGCACCACGATGGTGCTGGGGCTGGTGTCGGTGACGACCAGGCTCCAGTCCCGGCCGTCCCAGGCCTTGGACGCCTGCACGATCTCGCGCAGCTTCGTCCGCATCTCCTCGATCGGGGCGTGGTGGTCGAGGTGGAAGAGGACCGTTCCGGTCTTCTGGGTGCCGCCGCGCGACCAGTTCTCGAACGGCTGGCCGGTGAAGTACGACACCGGCATGGTGATCCGGCGCTCGTCCCAGGTCCGTACGGACAGGAACGTCAGGGTGATCTCCTCGACCGTGCCCCATTCGCCGTTGACCACCACCGTGTCGCCGATGCGCACCATGTCGCCGAAGGCGATCTGGAGACCGGCGAAGAGGTTGCCCAGCGTCGACTGGGCGGCGACACCGGCGACGATGCCCAGGATTCCGGCGGACGCCAGCATGGACGTCCCGACGGCGCGCATCGCGGGGAAGGTCAGCAGCATCGCCGACGCCGCCACCACCCCGACCACCGCGGCCACCACCCGCTGGATCAGCGTGACCTGGGTGCGCACCCGCCGCACCCGCGCCGCGTCGTGCGCGCTGGCGGCGTAGCGGGAGTACGAGGACTCCACGATGGCCCCGGAGCCCCGGATCACCAGCCAGGCGGTCGCCGCGATCAGCACCAGGGTGAGCAGCCGGCCGATCGCCGTCTGGTGCGCGGTGATGGCCTCCGCGTCGATCGTCTCGTACGAGCCGCGCAGCAGCGCCGTGCACACCGTCACCTGGAGGGGCAGCCGACAGCCGCGCAGCAGGTCCCACAGCGGGGTCTCCGGGTGCCGGGCGTCGATCCGCCGCAGCAGCCAGTCGGCTCCCCAGCCGATGAACACGGTGATGGCGAGGGAGCCGCCGATGACAATGACCGGACGCAGCACGTCCTCCATGAAGATCTTCCTCGTCCTTCCGCCGGAGGTTCTGGGTTCCGCCTTCCCGGGCCGTACCTGGCACGATGGGCGAAGCGCGTTCCACCCACTAGGAAGTGACCACTGTGACCCGTTCCCCGATCCTGCTCCTCCATTCCATGTACGGACTGCGGCCCGCGGTGCACGCGGCCGCGGACCGGCTGCGCGCCGCGGGGCACGAGGTGCACGTACCCGATCTGTACGAGGGGCGGACGGCGGACACCGCCGAGGAGGGCATGGCCCTCAAGGAGGAGATCGGCGCGGACGAGCTGCTGAAGCGGGCGGTGCGGGCCGCGGCGCCCGTCTCGGACCGCGGTCTGGTCTACGCGGGCTTCTCGCTCGGCGGCTCGATCGCGCAGAACCTGGCGCTGGCCGACGACAAGGCGCGCGGGCTGCTTCTGCTGCACGGGACGTCGGACATCGCCGACGACACCACGACCGACGAGCTGCCGGTGCAGCTGCACGTCGCCCGACCCCGACCCGTTCGAGCCGCACGACTGGCTGAACGCCTGGTACCTGCGGATGGGGCGGGCCGGGGCCGAGGTGGAGGTCTTCCGCTATCCGGGGGCCGGGCACCTGTACACCGACCCGGAGCTGCCGGACTACGACGAGCAGGCCGCCGAGGCCACCTGGCGGGTGGCGCTCGGCTTCCTCGACGAGGTGGGGTAGTTCACGCCACCGGCTGGGAGGCTCGCTCGACGCGCTGGGTGCCGGAGCGGGTGCGGTAGGACCGGGTCCAGGACGCGGTGGCGTGCGGGTCGGCCTTGTCGGAGACGGCGTAGTAGTCCATCTGGGCGCGCTCGGCGGTGACGTCGAGCACGCCGTACCCGTGGGCGTCCATGTCCAGCCACTTCACATGGCGGTTGGCGGCGCGGAGGGCGGCGGCCGCGGCCAGGGAGACGGTGTGCGCCGGTACGTGGAGCAGATCGTCCAGGTTGTCGGAGGTCACCGAGGTGACCACGAACTCGGTCGCGGCCGAGTCCGAGAGCGGATAGGTCGCGGCCTTCACCGGCACGTCGTTGGCCCAGGCCATGTGGATGTCACCGGTGAGGAAGACGGTGTTGCCGATGGCGTTCCCGGTGAGATGGGCGAGCAGCTCGCGCCGGTCGTCGGTGTAGCCGTCCCACTGGTCGGTGTTGATCGCCAGGCCCTCCTTGGGCAGCCCGAGGAGTTCGGCCAGCGGGGCGAGTATCTCGGCGGGGAGCGCGCCGAAGGCGACCGGCGAGATCATCACTGAGTTGCCCACCAGCCGCCAGGTGGTGTCCGAACCGGAGAGCCCGGACTTGAGCCAGTCGAGCTGGGCGCGCCCGGCGACCGTGCGCTCCGGGTCGTCCACCGCGCCGCTGCCCACGCCCACCTGCTCGGAGCGGAACGAGCGCAGGTCGAGCAGGTGGAGGTCGGCGAGGGTGCCGTAGCGCAGCCGCCGGTAGGTGGTGCCCTCGGTGGAGGGACGCACCGGCATCCACTCGAAGTACGCCTGCTTGGCGGCGGCCATCCGTGACGCCCAGGCGCCCTCGGTGCCGGGGGTGTGGTTCTCGGCCCCGCCCGACCAGGCGTCGTTGGCGAACTCGTGGTCGTCCCAGATGGCGATCATCGGCACCGCGGCGTGCAGCGCCTGGAGGTCGGCGTCGGTCTTGTATCTGCCGTGCCGGGTGCGGTAGTCGGCGAGGGTGACGATCTCGTGGGTGGGGGCGTGCTGGCGGACGACGTTCTTCTTCTCGGGGTATTCGCCGCTCTGGTACTCGTAGATGTAGTCGCCCAGATGCAGGATCGCGTCCAGGTCGGTGCGGGCCGCGAGATGGCGGTACGGGGAGAACCAGCCCGATTCCCAGTTGGCGCAGGAGACCACGCCGAAGCGGATCCCGGGGGCCACGGCGTCGGCGGCCGGTGCGGTTCGGGTGCGGCCCACCGGGGAGTACGCGCCGCCGTCGGCGCGGAAGCGGTAGAAGTAGCCGGTGGCCGGGCGCAGTCCGCGCACATCGGCCTTGACGGTGTGGTCGGCCGAGGCGGTGGTCTTCGCGGTGCCGTGCGCGACGACCGTACGGAACTCCTGGTCCGTGGCGACCTCCCAGCCGATCTCGACGGCCGGGCCGAGTCCCGAACCGGGCACGGCGTCCGGGGTGGGAGTGACGCGCGTCCACAGCAGGACGCCGTCGGGCAGCGGATCGCCGGAGGCGACGCCGTGCAGGAAGGCGGGTCCGGTGGCGGCGTGGGCGGCCGGCTGGGCGGCCAGCGGCAGCAGGGCGGCGGTGGCCGCTACGGCCGTGACGGCGCTGCGGCGGGATATGTGGTTTTTGGCGTCGGTCACGGCCGACGAGATTACTGGCAAGTAGCCCCGAACGGCAGGGCTTCCGGGGGAAGTTCGCCCATGTGTCGCCGCGGGGCCACCGCCGGGTCGGCGGGCGTGCCCCCGGGATGTTCCCCAGGGGGCACGCCCGCGCGGACCGGGCGGTGCGGTCCCGGCGGTGCGGGGCGGTTACTTCTTGAGGTTCTGCTGGACGAGCGGGGTGAACTGGTCCGGCGTCATGGGCGGATTCTTCTGGGGGGTCTCCAGCACCTTGCCGTTGAGCTTGAAGGCCGGGGTGCCGTCGACGTCCTTGGCCTTGTTGAAGGACGCCGACATGGCCAGCGCCCACCGGTCGTACGTGCCCTTCTTCACGGCCTTCTCGAAGGCCGCGTTGTTCTTCAGCTCCTTGACCTGCTGGGCGACGTCGAGCAGCTTCTGGTCGTCGGCGAAGGCGTCGTCGGTCTCCTCGGGGTGGTTCTTCGGGGAGTACAGCGCCGTCTTGTAGTCCAGGAAGGCCTGCGGGCTCACGTTGAGCGCCGCGCCGAGCGCGCTCAGGGCGTTCTTCGAGCCGGCGCCGGGCATCTGCTTGTTGTCATCGAGGAAGGTGCCCATCGTGAACTGCGCCTTGTAGGTGCCGTCCTTGATGTCCTTGAGCACGGTCGGGCCGGTGAACTTCTCGAACTGGGCGCAGACCGGGCAGCGCATGTCCTCGTAGACGTGGAGGGTGTTCTTGGCCTTCTTGTCGCCGATGACGACCGTGGTGCCCTGGGCGCCGCTGGTGTTGGCGGGCTTCGCCATCGTCTTCTTCTCGGCCGCCGTCCGCCACTTCTGGTTGACGTTGTCCGTGTTCATGTTGGTGACGGCGTAGCCGATGCCGCCGGCTATCGCGAGGACCGCGAGGACCGCGCCGCCCACGAACAGCTGGCGGCGCATCCGCTCCTTCTTGGCCTGACGCTCACGCTCGGCGCGCAGCCGCTCACGCGCGGCCTGCTTGTTCTGGTGGCTATTGCGGTTGCTCATGATTGATCGATCTCCGTCGTTCTACGTCGGTCTGTAGTGCGTACGTGGAAGGGAAACGCTGTGCTCAGGCGGCGACTGAGCAGGGCGGTCCACGTCGTACGACGGAGTGCACCAAAAGGGGGAGCGCGGGGGCCGGACGCGCCGGGCGTATCGGCAGCGCGGCCGGGGTCCGCGGCCGCAGGGCCGAGGTGACCACGGCGACGGCCAGCAGCAGCGGCCGGAAGGCGAAACCGGCGAGGGCCCACAGCAGCCGCCCGAAGGCGGCCTCGCCGCGGCGGAGCCAGGCCGAGGCGATCAGCCCGATGGCCACGTGGGCGGCGAGCAGCAGCCAGGGGGTGGCGGAGCTGACGGCGGCGGACAGGGGAGTCCCGCCCCCCGGATGGGTGATCCCGGCCAGCGGGGTGCCCACGTCACCGCTGCGGCAGAGCAGGTCGACGCCCAGGGAGCGCAGGGGCCCGGCCACCGGGCCGCCGGACTGGCCGTAACAGGCGTCCTGGCCCGTGGTGAAGATCGTGTCGGCGGCCAGTTCCAGCGGGACCAGCAGGGCGGCGATGCCCCAGAAGCTCCGCTCCCGGCCCGCGAGGGCGTAGGCGAGGGCGAAGACGGCCACCGAGAGCACCGCGACCGTGGACAGCGGCAGCGGGACGCGGGAGAGCAGCACATGGGACGCCGAGGACAGGGTGACGCACAGCGCCGTGAAGAGCGCCGCGCGCAGGGCCCTCAGCCGGGGCCCGGTGCCGCCCGTACCGGCGGTGCCGCCCATGCCGTCCATAAGGTCGGATTGTGCCACGTTCGCCTGTAGGAGTGACATCAAGAGGGGCCGTCGGGACCGCGGGGTGCCGCTTGGCGGGCACCCCGCGGAGGGCTCACAGCCCCGGGATGCGGCCGTTGCGGAAGAGGTCCACGAAGATCTGGTGGTCGGTGCGCGCCTGGGTGCCGTAGGTGTGGGCGAAGTCCACCAGCAGCTCCGCGAAGCCGTCCTCGTCGGCGGCGATCACCGCGTCGATGGCGCGCTCGGTGGAGAAGGGCACCAGCGAGTGGCCGCTCTGGTCGTCGGCGGCGGCGTGCATGGTGGCCGTGGCCCGCCCGAGGTCCGCGACGACCGCCGCGATCTCGGCCGGGTCGTCGATGTCGCTCCAGTCCAGGTCCACCGCGTACGGCGAGATCTCGGCGACCAGCTGCCCGGCCCCGTCCAGCTCGGTCCAGCCCAGCCACGGGTCGGCGTGCGCCTGGAGGGCGCGCTGCGAGATCACCGTGCGGTGGCCCTCGTGGTGGAAGTAGGCGCGCACCTGCTCGTCGGTGATGTGCCGGGAGACCGCCGGGGTCTGCGCCTGCTTCATGTAGATCACGACATCGTTCTCCAGGGCGTCGCTGTTGCCCTCCAGGAGGATGTTGTACGAGGGCAGCCCGGCGCTGCCGATGCCGATGCCCCGGCGGCCCACGACGTCCTTGACGCGGTAGGAGTCCGGACGCGCGAGACTGGACTCGGGAAGCGTTTCCAGATAGCCGTCGAAGGCGGCCAGCACCTTGTAGCGGGTCGCGGCGTCCAGCTCGATGGAGCCGCCGCCCGCCGAGAAGCGGCGCTCGAAGTCGCGGATCTCGGTCATCGAGTCGAGCAGCCCGAAGCGGGTCAGCGAGCGGGCGACGCGCAGCGCGTCCAGCAGCGGGCCCTCGGCGGTCTCCAGCGTGAAGGGCGGCACCTCGTCGTTCTTGGCGCCGGTGGCCAGGGCGTGGATCCGCTCGCGGTAGGCGGCGGCGTAGATGCGCACCAGCTCGGTGATCTTCTCGTCGCTGAGCGCCTTGGTGTAGCCGATGAGCGCGACGGAGGCGGCGAAGCGCTTGAGGTCCCAGGTGAAGGGGCCGACGTAGGCCTCGTCGAAGTCGTTCACATTGAAGACCAGGCGCCCGTTGGCGTCCATGTAGCTGCCGAAGTTCTCGGCGTGGAGGTCACCGTGGATCCACACCCGGCTGGTGCGGTCGTCCAGGTACGGTCCGCCGGCCCGCTCGCGCTCCACGTCGGAGTAGAACAGGCAGGCCGTGCCGCGGTAGAAGGCGAACGCCGAGGCGGCCATCTTCCGGAATTTCACCCGGAAGGCGGCCGGGTCGGCGGCGAGCAGCTCGCCGAAGGCGGTGTCGAAGACGGCGAGGATGTGCTCGCCGCGCTGTTCCGCCTGGGTCTGCTGGGTCGACATCGCGGAGCGCCTCCTGGGGCATGGGGATTACGGCGTGGTGACTCTTACGACAGGGTGTTTTTCGTCCCGTACGACATACGTTCCGACGTACGCGACGGGACGGAGGATCCCGACAGGATCAACGCCTGAGGCTACTCGCCCGTGCCCGTCCGCTGTCAGTCCGGAGGGGTAACCTTCGGTCCTGTCCCACCCAGCTGTCATCGACCGTTCGCCGGAGGTCTGCCACCGTGACCAAGCCGCCCTTCACGCACCTGCATGTCCACACCCAGTACTCGCTGCTGGACGGTGCGGCGCGGCTCAAGGACATGTTCAACGCCTGCAACGAGATGGGCATGACGCACATCGCCATGACCGACCATGGCAACCTGCACGGTGCGTATGACTTCTACCAGCAGGCGACGTCCGCCGGGGTCACCCCGATCATCGGCATCGAGGCGTATGTCGCGCCGGAGTCGCGGCGCTACAAGCGACGGGTCCAGTGGGGCCAGCCGCACCAGAAGCGCGATGACGTCTCCGGTTCCGGTGGTTACACCCACAAGACCCTCTGGGCGTCGAACAAGACCGGTCTGCACAACCTCTTCCGGCTCTCCTCCGACGCCTATATGGAGGGCTACTTCGTCAAGTGGCCCCGGATGGACAAGGAGACCATCGCCAAGTGGTCCGAAGGGCTGATCGCCTCCACCGGCTGCCCGTCCGGTGAGCTCCAGACCAAGCTGCGGCTCGGCCAGTTCGACGAGGCGGTGAAGGCGGCCTCCGAATACCAGGACATCTTCGGCAAGGACCGTTATTTCCTGGAGCTGATGGACCACGGCATCGAGATCGAGCGCCGGGTCCGGGACGGGCTGCTGGAGGTCGGCAAGAAGCTGGGCATCCCCCCGCTGGTCACCAATGACTCGCACTACACCTACTCCCGCGAGTCCGTGGCGCACGACGCGCTGCTGTGCGTCCAGACCGGCAAGAACCTCTCCGACCCGGACCGCTTCCGGTTCGACGGCACCGGGTACTACCTGAAGTCCACCGAGGAGATGTACGCGATCGACTCCTCGGACGCCTGGCAGGAGGGGTGCCGCAACACCCTCCTGGTCGCCGAGCAGGTCGATGCCACCGGCTGGTTCGAGAAGCGCGACCTGATGCCGCGCTTCGACGTGCCCGAGGGGTACACCGAGGTCACCTGGTTCCAGGAGGAGGTCCGCAAGGGGATGGCCCAGCGCTTCCCCGGCGGCGTTCCCGAGGACCGGGAGAAGCTCGCCGCGTACGAGATGGACGTCATCATCCAGATGGGCTTCCCGGGAAAACTTCCTCGTGGTCGCCGACTTCATCATGTGGGCCAAGAACAACGGCATCGCGGTGGGCCCCGGCCGAGGCTCCGCGGCCGGTTCGATCGTCTCGTACGCCCTGGGCATCACCGACCTCGACCCGGTCGAACACGGGCTGATCTTCGAGCGGTTCCTCAACCCCGAGCGCGTGTCCATGCCCGATGTCGACATCGACTTCGACGAGCGTCGGCGCGGTGAGGTCATCCGGTACGTCACCGAGAAGTACGGCGCCGACAAGGTCGCCCAGATCGGTACGTACGGCACCATTAAGGCCAAGAACGCCATCAAGGACTCGGCCCGTGTGCTCGGCTATCCGTACGCGATGGGCGACCGCATCACCAAGGCCATGCCCGCCGATGTCCTCGGCAAGGGCATCCCGCTGTCCGGCATCACCGACGAGAAGCACCCCCGCTACAGCGAGGCGGGCGAGGTGCGCGGGATGTACGAGAACGAGCCGGACGTGAAGAAGGTCATCGACACCGCGCGCGGTATCGAGGGCCTGGTCCGTCAGATGGGCGTCCACGCCGCGGGCGTGATCATGTCCAGCGAGACGGTGACCGACCACGTCCCGGTGTTCTCGCCGAAGAACGACGGCCAGGTCGTGACCCAGTGGGACTACCCCACCTGTGAGTCGCTGGGCCTGCTGAAGATGGACTTCCTCGGCCTGCGCAACCTCACCATCATGGATGACGCGGTCAAGATGGTGCGCGCCAACAAGGGCGTCGACCTGAAGATGCTCGACCTGTCGCTGGACGACCCCAAGACCTTCGAACTGCTCTGCCGCGGTGACACCCTCGGCGTCTTCCAGTTCGACGGCGGCCCCATGCGCTCCCTGCTGCGCATGATGAAGCCCGACCACTTCGAGGACATTTCCGCCGTCTCGGCCCTCTACCGGCCGGGCCCGATGGGCATGAACTCGCACATCAACTACGCCCTGCGGAAGAACGGCCAGCAGGAGATCACCCCGATCCACCCCGAGCTGGAGGAGCCGCTCAAGGAGGTCCTGGGCATCACCTACGGCCTCATCGTGTACCAGGAGCAGGTGCAGAAGGCCGCCCAGGTGCTCGCGGGGTACTCGCTCGGACAGGCCGACCTGCTGCGCCGTGCGATGGGCAAGAAGAAGCAGGAGGTCCTGGACAAGGAGTTCGTGCCCTTCCAGAAGGGCTGCCGCGAGCGCGGGTACTCCGACGAGGCCATCCAGGCGGTGTGGGACGTGCTGGTCCCGTTCGCCGGGTACGCGTTCAACAAGGCCCACTCCTCCGCGTACGGCCTGGTCACCTACTGGACCGCGTACCTCAAGGCCAACTACCCCGCCGAGTACATGGCGGCGCTGCTGACCTCGGTCCGTGACGACAAGGACAAGTCGGCGGTCTACCTCAACGAGTGCCGCCGCATGGGCATCAAGGTGCTCACGCCGAACGTCAACGAGTCCGAGGCCAACTTCACCGCCCAGGGTGACGACGTGATCCTCTTCGGCCTGACGGCCGTCCGTAACGTCGGTCAGAACGTGGTGGAAGCGATCATCCGCGGCCGCAAGTCCAAGGGGAAGTACAGCTCGTTCCCCGACTACCTGGACAAGGTCGAGGCGGTCGTCTGCAACAAGCGCACCACGGAATCGCTCATCAAGGCGGGCGCCTTCGACGAGATGGGCCACACCCGCAAGGGCCTCACCGCGCACTACGAAACGATGATCGACAACGTGGTGGCGGTGAAGCGCAAGGAGGCCGAGGGGCAGTTCGACCTTTTCGGCGGCATGGGCGGCGAGGGCGGTGACGGGGAGGCGCCGGGCTTCGGGCTCGACATCGAGTTCTCCGACATCGAGTGGGACAAGGCGTATCTGCTCGCCCAGGAGCGCGAGATGCTCGGGCTGTACGTCTCCGACCATCCGCTCTTCGGCATCGAGCACGTCCTCAACGACAAGGCGGATGCCGCCATCTCCCAGCTCACCGGCGGTGAGCACGCCGACGGGGCGATCGTCACCATCGGCGGCATCATCTCCGGCCTCCAGCGCAAGATGACCAAGCAGGGCAACGCCTGGGCCATCGCGACCGTCGAGGACCTGGCCGGATCCATCGAGTGCATGTTCTTCCCGGCCACGTATCAGCTGGTCTCCACCCAGCTCGTCGAGGACGTCGTCGTGTTCGTCAAGGGCCGCCTCGACAAGCGGGAGGACATTCCGCGGCTGGTCGCCATGGAGATGATGGTCCCCGACCTGTCCGAGGCGGGCGCCAACGCCCCGGTGACGATCACCATTCCGACCGTCAAGGTCACCCCGCCGCTGGTCGAGAAGCTCGGCGAGGTGCTGACCCACCACCGCGGTTCGACCGAGGTGCGGATCAAGCTGCAAGGGGCGCGCAAGACCACCGTGCTGCGGCTCGACAAGCACCGGGTCACCCCCGACCCGGCGCTCTTCGGTGACCTCAAGGTGCTGCTGGGAGCCTCCTGCCTGGCAGGCTGAGCACCAGGCCATGAACGTGTGAGGGGCGCGCCCGGCAGCCGGGCGCGCCCCTCAACGGGTTCTGGGCGGCGGGTCAGTTGTGGCCGAAACTCTTCTGGCGGTTCTTGCGCGCCGTCGAGGGGGTGCCCTCCGGCGGCATCTGCGGGGACTGCGCCTCCATCGAGGACTGCTGCGACTGGTCGGCCTGACCGCGGTTCTGCTGTTGCTGCTGCTTGCGATCGCGGTTCTTGTTCTTACCCATGGTGGTGTGCCTCCAGTTGGGATCAGCCCCCGGGAAGAAACAGTGACACGCCTTGGTGACCCGTGCATTTCGGGCAATTACCGTGAGTGAGAAGGGCGGTCTTGCCCAGGAGGGCGTATCCGCCACGCCGGTGATCCAGTTCGGACTGATAACCCCCGTACGGTCGGGCAGACTCGAAGGGAGGACCAAGAGGACCGAGAACAGATCCGGGGCACGGCTGTGTCGGGGGGCGACCGACGACTGGACTTCAGGAAAGAGGGTGGAACGTGGACCGCTGCGTCGTCCTGGTGGACGCTGGCTATCTGCTGGGCGCCGCCGCGAGCCTGCTGGCCGGGGAGCCCGCCCGCTCCCGCATCTCCGTCGACCACGCGACCCTGATCCAGGGCCTGCGGGAGCGCGCCGAGGCCGAGACCGAGCGCCCGCTGCTGCGCATCTACTGGTTCGACGGCGCCCCCGACCGCGTACCGCAGCCCGAGCACCGGCGGCTGCGCGTGATGCCCCGCGTCACCGTCCGGCTCGGCGCGCTCACCCGCAGCGACGGCCGCTGGGCGCAGAAGGGCGTGGACGCCGCCATGCACGCCGAGCTGACCGAGCTGGCCCGCAACCGCGCCTGCTCCGACATCGTGCTCGTCACCGGCGACGGCGATCTGCTGCCCGGGCTGATGTCGGCCAAGGAACACGGTGTCGCCGTCCACCTGTGGGCCGTCCAGGCCGCCGACGGCGACTACAACCAGTCCGAGGACCTGGTCGCCGAGGCCGACGAGCGGCGCGTCCTGGACCGGGCGTGGATCACCGGCGCGGTGCGCGCCAAGGAGCTTCCCGGGCCCTGCGCCCCCACCACCGAGCCCCGCCCGGAGATCGCCGCCATCCTGGCCGCCCCGCTGCCGGAGACCGCCGCCGCTGCCGCCGCGGCGGCAGCGGCCGAATCGCCCGGCACCCACAACGGGACGGCGCGGACCGCGGCGGGCGCCCCGGGCGCCGCACCGTCCCCGGCGGGCCCGGACGCCAGATCGGCGCCCGGCCCGGCCCCCGCCGCCGCGCCGGACGCCACTGCCGGGGGCGGGGCCAAGGGCGTGCCGACCCCGAAGGACCTCGCGGGCCTGGGTCGCGGACCCGGCTCCTCCGCCGCACCGCACCCGGCCCCCAGCGCCACCCTCCGCTGGTCCTCCGACAAGGGCTGGGTCGACCGCGGCCCGGGCTCGGGCGTGGGCGAGCCGCCGGAGACCGCCAATCTGCCCATGCTGGCCCAGCTCACCAGCGCCGAGCAGCGCTGGGCCGACCGCGAGGAGGACATCACCGCGGTCAGCGGCGACCCGTTCGAGGTCGGCCAGGTCTTCGCCCGCCGCTGGACCGAGCGGCTCTCCGACGCGGGCCACCTCCACCAGCTGTCGACGGAGTACCCGCGCATCCCGCACCGCATCGACGGTGAGCTGCTGCGCTACGCGGCCCGCTTCGGCCTGCTCGCCCACAAGGACGACCAGATCGACGAGCACGACCGCTATGCGATCCGGGCCGGGTTCTGGCGCGAGATCGACGTCCGCACCGCCGCCGAGCACGCCCCCGCCGGAGAGTAGGCCGGGCCCCCCGCGGACGGCACCGGCTGTTTGGGCGCGTACCCTCATAGCTCGTGAGGACGGGCGCGAAACAGGCGACGGCAGGCGATGTGGTGTGCACCGTGCGCGGCCTGGTCAAGACCTATCCCGCGGCGCGTGGCCGCCGCGGTGCGCCCGCCACGCCCGCGGTGCGGGCCAGCGACGGCATCGACCTGGACGTGTCGCGCGGTGAGGTGTTCGGGCTGCTCGGGCCCAACGGCGCCGGGAAGTCGACCCTCGTACGCCAGCTCACCGGCCTGCTGCGGCCCGACCAGGGCCAGGTCCGGGTGCTCGGCCACGACCTCGTACGCCATCCCGAGCGCGCCTCCCGCCTCCTCGGCTACCTGGGTCAGGACTCCACCGCGCTGGACGAGCTGACCGTCGCGCTCGCCGCCGAGACCACCGCGCGGCTGCGCGGGCTCGACGTGCGCGCCGCCCGCGCCGAGCGGGACGCGGTGATCGAGGAGCTGGGGCTCGGCGGGCTCGCCGGGCGGCCGCTGAAGAAGCTCTCCGGCGGTCAGCGCCGGCTGGCCTGCGTCGCCGCCGCCTTGGTAGGGGAGCGGCCGCTGCTGGTGCTGGACGAGCCGACCACCGGGATGGACCCGGTGGCGCGGCGCGCCGTCTGGGCCGCCGTGGACCGGCGGCGGGCCGAGCGCGGGGTGACCGTGCTGCTCGTGACGCACAACGTCATCGAGGCCGAGACGGTGCTCGACCGGGTCGCGGTGCTCGACCGGGGCCGGGTCATCGCCTGCGACACCCCCGCCGGGCTCAAGGCGATGGTCGCGGACGAGGTGCGGGTGGAGCTGGTGTGGCGCGCCGAGGCGCCGCTGCACATCCCCGGGGTCGCCGCGCTGCGGGACGCCGCGCACGCCTCCGGGCGGCGCTGGACGCTGCGGCTGCCCCCGGACGCGGCGCGCGCCGCGATCGCCACCGTGACCGGCGGTCCCGCCTTCGCCGCGCTGGACGACTTCACCCTCGCCACGCCCAGCCTGGAGGACGTGTACGTGGCGCTGGGCGGCCGTACGGAGAGCGTGGAGGGGCTGGTGAAGACATGAGGGACGGTATCGGGGGACGGCATGCGGTGAACGCGACCGTGATCATGTCCGTAACCAAGCCCGTGACCAAGCGAGACGGAAGAGGAGCAGCGCAGACGTGAGTGTCGTGCCCGCGCAGGCCATGCCCGGCATGCCGAAGGCCGGTGCGCCGGTCGAGGAGGCCGGTGGCGCCGTGCCCCGGCCCGCCGACGCCGCCCCCGCCCCGCTCGTGGCCCCGGCGCCGCTCGCGGCCTCCGCGCGGCTGCTGCCCGCGCTGGCCGCGGTCTACCGGGCGCAGCTGTCGCGGGCGCGGGTGGCCCGGATCCCGCTGCTGTTCGTGGCGACGTTCCAGTCGATCGGGATCATGGTCCTGATGCGCGGCGTGGTGGACGAGGGCGGCAGCGCGGCGCGGTCCGTGGTGGCCGGGTCGAGCGTGCTCGTCGTGGCCTTCGTGGCGCTCAATCTGCTCGCGCAGTACTTCGGCCAGCTCCGGGCGAGCGGCGGGCTCGACCACTACGCGACGCTGCCGGTGCCGCCCGCCGCTGTGGTGCTCGGCGCGGCCGCCGCGTACGCCTCCTTCACCGTGCCGGGGACCGCCGTCACCGCGGTCGTCGGCAGCGCGCTGTTCCAGCTGCCGATGGGCCACTTGTGGGTACTCGCCGCGGTGATCCCGCTCTCCGGCGCCGCGCTCGCGGGCCTGGGCGCGGCCCTCGGGCTGCTCGCGCCGCGCCAGGAACTGGCCACGCTGCTGGGGCAGTTGGGGATGTCGGCCGCGCTGCTGCTGGGGGTGCTGCCCGCCGACCGGATGCCGGAGGTAGTGTCGTACGCGCGTGATCTGCTGCCGTCGACGTACGGTGTGGAGGCCCTGGCCCGGTCCTTCGACGGTCAGCCCGACTGGCTGGCGGTCTGCGCCGACCTCGGGGTGTGCGCGGGGGTGGCCGTGGTGTCGCTTGCCGCCGCGACCTGGGCCTATCGCCGGGCAGCCGTGCGGTGACGCGCCGCAGCGAACGTCCCGCCGACCGAAGTACGCCGTCCACCTGGCACGATGACGGAGTGACCGCACCGTTGACGCCACATGAACAGCCCTCGCCGCACGACGACGCCGAGCACGGGCAGCCCGCACCGGGCGAACCGGCCGCGCAGGGTCCGCAGGGGCACCCCGATCCGTATCCCGCCGAGGAGTCCGAGCACGCCGAGCACTCCGAGCCGGGGGAGGAGCTGCGGGCTGAGCTGGTGCAGGCGTCCGTGGTGGCGATCGCGGTGGCGGTCGCGGGCGTGCTGCTCGGGCTGCTCTGGCTGTGGCTGGCGCCCCGGGTGTCGCTGATCTCGGACGGCAAGGCCGTCTATCTGAAGGATTCCGAGGGTGAGAACGCGATCGGCGCGGACGGGGTGTTCGTACTGGCCGCGCTGGCCTTCGGCCTTGTCTCGGCGGGGCTGACCTTCCTGTTCTGCCGCCGTGGCGGGGTCGCCCTGGTGGTCGGGCTGGCGATCGGCGGCGTCCTCGGCTCGGTGATCGCCTGGCGTCTCGGCGTCTGGCTCGGGCCGTCCACGGACGTCGTGACGCACGCCCGGCAGGTCGGCAAGGGCGTCGCGTTCGACGCCCCGCTGAAGCTGAACGCGAAGGGCGCGCTGCTGGCGTGGTCGGTGGCCGCGATGGTCGTGCACCTGGCCCTGACCGGTCTGTTCGGCCCCCGCGACGAGGAGCCGGAGACCTACTACCAGACCACGACCGCCGCGTAGTCCTCTAGGGCCGCGGCGCGCTGGAGGCGCGGACGACCAGTTCCGGGCGCAGGCGCTCGGACTCGACGGCTTCGCCCTCCAGCAGCCGGACCAGCATCCGCAGGCCCCGGCGGCCCATCTCCAGCATGGGCGACCGCACGGTCGTCAGCGGCAGCGGCAATTCCGCCGCCAGCGGGGTGTCGTTGAACCCCACCACCGCCACATCGGCGCCCGCCCGCAGGCCCTGTTCGCGGAGGGCGCCGATCGCGCCGATGGCCGCGAAGTCGTTCACCGCGAAGACCGCCGTCGGCGGCTCCGGCGTGTCCAGCAGCCGCGCCGTGGCGGCGTGCCCGCCGGGCACATCGAAGCGGGAGTGCGTGATCCGGTGGGCTGGGATCGGCAGCCCCGCCTCCCGGTAGCGGTCCACCAGACCCGCCGTACGGTCGATGCCGGTGCTCGCGTACGGCTCGCCCGCGACGACCGCGACATCGCGGTGGCCCAGCTCCAGCAGATGGTCGGCGACCAGGCGGCCGCCCAGATAGTCGTCGCAGGTCACCGACGGGTGGTCGGCACAGGTCCGGCTGACCAGGACGAACGGGATGCCGCGCCCGGCCACCTCGGCCAGGAAGCGCCCGTCCGCATGCGCGTCGCCGAAGATCATGCCGTCGACGCGCCGCCCGATGACCATCTTGGTGCGGGTGCGCTGGGCCTCGGGGTTGTCGCCGGTGTTGGCGACGAACGTCGACAGACCCTGTTCGGCGGCGGCCTCCTCGATCCCCTCGTAGATCGTGGCGAGCACGATGTCCGACAGCCGGGGGACCAGGACGCCGACCAGGTTGCTGCGCCGGGTGCGCAGGCTGGTGGCGTGGGGGTTGGGCTGGTAGCCCAGTTCGTCGGCGAGCCGCCGGACCCGCTCCACGGTGTCGGCCGAGGCGGCGCGCAGGCTCTCGTCCGGTTTGGCGTGCAGCACCCGGGAGACGGTCGAGACATGCAGACCGAGCTGATCGGCGATGGTGCGCAAGGTGACCGGTCGTGATTGCTGCGTGCCCACTTCGGCTCGGCCTCCGGTTGTCCTACCGCCGCACCCCGGTCCCCGGTGCGGCAAACGATCGTGATGGTAACAGCGGACCTCTTGACAGCTGTGGCCGGTGACACACATCCTACCCAAACGATTGCCCCAAACGTTTGGGGTCGGATTTGAGTCACGCAATGCGACGCTTTCAGGCCACGCACCGCGGCCTGAAACGCGCCACATCACGCCACATCAAGAGGAGGCCGGGTGCGCAGGATCGTCGTACTGTCGACGGGCGGGACCATCGCGACCCGCCAGGACGCCCATGGCACCAGGCTCGCCGCCGATCCGGCGGACGCCCTGCTGGAGCGGCTTCCCCGGCCCCCGGGGGTGCCGGTCGAGACGCGCGACGTCTTCTGCCTGGGCAGCTATCTGCTGACCCCGGCCGATATGCGCGAGGTCGCCGTGGCCGCCCACGAGGCGCTGGCCGACGAGAGCGTCCGGGGCGTGGTGGTGACCCATGGCACCGACAGCCTGGAGGAGACCGCGTACCTCCTCGACCTCTTCCACGCCGACCCCCGGCCCGTGGTGTTCACCGGCGCGATGCGCCCGGCGGACGCCCCGGACGGCGACGGGCCGCGCAACCTCGCCGACGCCCTCGCGGTCGCCAACGCCGCCCGGGCCCGGGACCTCGGCGTACTGATCTCCTTCGACGGCCGGATCTACCCCGCCCGCGGCACCCGCAAGACCCACACCGTGGCCCCCGCCGCGTTCGCCGCCCCCGACGGCGGTCCGCTGGGGCGGGTGGCCGACGGCGACGTGGAGATCACCGCGGCGCCGCTGCGCCCCAAACCGCTCGACCTCGCGGCCTTCCGCCCCGAGGCGCCCGAGCGCATCCGCACCGACATCGTCGCCGTCTACCCCGGCTGCGACATCCGGGCCCTGCGCGCGGTGGCCGACGCGGGCGCCCGCGCGGTGGTCCTCGAGGCCACCGGCGCGGGCAACGCCAACCCGCAGGTCGCCGCCGAGGTCGCGCGGCTCGTCGCCTCCGGCGTCGTGGTCGCGCTCTCGACCCGCGTCCACGCCGGTCCGGTCGCCGCGGTGTACGGCAACGGCGGCGGCGCCGACCTGGTCCGGGCCGGGGCGATCCCCACCGGCACCCTGCGCCCCTCCCAGGCGCGGGTCCTGCTCACTGCCCTGCTCGGGTGCTACGGCGACCCGGCGCGGGTGCGGACCGCACTGAGAACAGCACTGGAATCAGCACCGGAATCAGCACCGGAAACACCATCCGAGAGGAACCAGCATGGCTAAAGAGATCTTTGTGGCGTTCGGCGTCGATGTCGACGCGGTGGCGGGCTGGCTGGGCAGCTACGGCGGCGAGGACTCGCCCTGTGACATCTCCCGCGGCCTGTTCGCCGGGGAGGTCGGAGTGCCGCGGCTGCTGCGCCTGTTCGAGCGGAAGGACCTGCGCACCACCTGGTTCATCCCCGGCCACTCCCTGGAGACGTTCCCCGACCAGACCCGCGCGGTGGTCGACGCGGGCCATGAGGTGGGCGCCCACGGCTACTCGCACGAGAACCCGATCGCGATGACCCGGGCCCAGGAGAGCGCCATCCTGGACCGCAGCATCGACCTGATCGAGAAGGTCGCGGGGCGCCGCCCGACGGGCTACGTCGCCCCCTGGTGGGAGTTCTCGCCGGTGACCAACGAGCTGCTGATCGAGCGCGGCATCGCGTACGACCACTCCCTGATGCACAACGACTTCACGCCCTATTACGTGCGCGTCGGCGACAGCTGGACGAAGATCGACTACTCGCGTCCGGCCGAGGAGTGGATGAAGCCGCTGGTGCGCGGCGAGGAGTCCGGCCTGGTCGAGATCCCGGCGAACTGGTACCTCGACGACCTGCCGCCCATGATGTTCGTCAAGGCCAGCGCCAACAGCCATGGCTTCGTCAGCCCGCGCGAGCTGGAGCAGACCTGGCGCGACCAGTTCGACTGGGTCTACCGCGAAATGGACTACGCGGCCTTCACCATGACGCTCCACCCCGATGTCTCCGGCCGCCCCCAGACGCTGCTGATGCTGGAGCGGCTCATCGAGTACATCGGCGGCCACGAGGGCGTCCGCTGGTCGACGTTCGACGAGATCGCCACCGACTTCAAGGCCCGCTCCCCCCGGGCCTGATCCTCCCTCTCCCTCCGTTCTCCCTTCCCCGCTCTCTCTCCCCGCTTCCGACAAGGGGCAATCCGCCATGACCACCGTCCCCTCCCAGCACAGAGGCACCCCCACAGACACCCCCGGACCACCCGCCGCCCGCCTGCCCCGCATCGGCGTGCGCGCCACGCGCAAGGCCACCGTCATCGCCTTCTGCGCCTGGGTGTTCGCCGTCTACGACTACATCCTCTTCGGCACCCTGCTGCCCGAGATCTCCGGCCGCTTCGGCTGGAGCGACGAGCAGGCGGCGCTGGTCTCGACCCTGATCTCCGTGGGCACCGCCGTCGTCGTCCTCGGGGTCGGCCCGCTCGTCGACCGGCTCGGCCGCCGCAAGGGCATGATCCTCACCGTCTCGGGCACCGCCCTGGCCTCCGCCGCCTCGGCCGTCACCCCCGGCGCGGCCTATCTGGTCGGCGTCCGCTCGATCGGCGGCCTGGGCCTGTCGGAACAGGCCGTCAACACGACCTATCTGAACGAGATCTACGCCGTCACCGAGGACGAGGCGATCAAAAAGCGCCGCGGCTTCGTCTACAGCATGGTGCAGTCCGGCTGGCCCGTCGGCACCCTGTTCGCGGCCGCGTTCGTCGCCGTCTTCCTGCCGCTCGTCGGCTGGCGCGGCTGCTTCCTGCTCGCCACCTTCCCCGCCCTCGTCATCGCCCTGCTGCGGCGCGGACTGCCGGAGACCCCGCAGTTCGAACTGGAGAAGCGGCTGCGGACGCTGCGGAAGGAGGGCAAGGAGGCGGAGGCGCGGCAACTCGCCGCCGAGTACGGCGTGGACGAGACCCCCGTCACCCCGCTGGTGGAGATCTTCCGCGGCCGGGCGCGGCGCAACACCCTCGTGCTCAGCTTCGCCTGGCTCGCCAACTGGTTCGGCATCCAGATCTTCAGCGTGCTCGGCACGACGGTGCTCACCAAGGCCAAGGGCGTCAGCTTCGAGGGCTCCCTGCTGCTGTTCATCGTCATCAACGCCGTCGGCTTCGCCGGTTACCTCTTCCACGGCTGGGCCGGTGACCGCTTCGGCCGCCGCAATGTCATCGCCTGCGGCTGGATCCTCTCCGGCGTCCTCTTCGCCCTCATGCTCACCGTCGCGCACGGCACCGTGGCCGTGGTCGCGCTCTACTCCCTCGGGATGTTCTTTCTGATCGGCCCGTACGCCGCGATGCTCTTCTACATGGGCGAGTGCTACGACACCCGCTGCCGGGCCACCGGCACCTCCTTCATCAACGCCTTCAGCCAGCCCGGGGCCGTCATCGCCGGTGCCCTCGCCACCACGATGCTCGCCTCCGGCGCCCACTGGGACCAGACCGCGCTGCTCATCGGCGCCGCCGGAACCTTTCTCTCCGGCTTCGTGATGTTCGCGGCCCGCCGGGTCGACACCGTCGAAGCCTGAACCCCACTCAGGAGTCTCTTCAGTGATACAGAACGATCAGCCCGAGCGGCCGGTCGCCGTGATCACCGGCGCGGCCAGCGGCATCGGGCGCGCGCTCGCCGTCGCCTACGCCCGCCGCGGCGTGCGGACGGTGCTCGGCCACTACCCCGGCGACCCCCACGACCCGGAGGAGACCGTGCGCCTGGTCGAGGCGGCGGGCGGGGAGTGCGTACGGCACGCGGTGGACGTACGCGACCCGGCAGCCGTCGAGGCGTTCGCCGAAGCCGCCCTCACCGCGTACGGCCGCCTGGACATCGCCGTCGCGAACGCCGGGGTGCTGCGCCGGGCGCCGCTCGCCGAACTCACCGACGACGCCTGGGACAACATGCTCTCCGTCGACCTCACCGGCGTGCTGCGCACCCTGCGCTCCGCCGCCGGGCGCATGTCCGGACCCGGCGCGATGGTGGCCGTCTCCTCCATCGCGGGCGGCGTCTACGGCTGGGGCGACCACGCCCACTACGCCGCCGCCAAGTCCGGAGTGCTGGGACTGTGCCGGAGCCTGGCGGTCGAACTGGCCCCGCGCGGCATCCGCGTCAACGCGGTGATCCCCGGGCTCATCGTCACCCCGCAGTCCTCCGACCCGGTCAACTCGCTCGGCCCCGACGGGCTCGCCCGCGCCGCCGCTTCCATCCCCTGGGGGCGGGTCGGCAGGCCCGAGGAGGTCGCCTCCGCGATCGCCTATCTGACCTCCGAGGACGCCTCGTACGTCACCGGGCAGAGCCTCGTGGTGGACGGCGGACTCACCGTCAGGATGCCCGCATGACGGCCGGGGCCCTTCAGGGGCGCACCGCGCTGGTCACCGGCGGGGCCAGCGGCATCGGCCGCGCCGTCGTGGAGGCGTACGTACGGGAGGGCGCCCGCGTCGTGATCGCCGACCGCGACGCGCCGCGCGCCGCGGCCGCCGCCGCCGAGACCGGCGCGGCGGGGCACGCCGCCGTGGACGTCACCGACCCCGCCGCGGTCGAGGCCGTCACGGCCGCGGTGGAGGCCGAGCACGGCGGCATCGACATCCTGGTCAACGCCGCGGGCATCCTCACCGAGGCGCCCCTGACCGAGATGGACCCGCGGCTGTGGTCCGAGACCATCGCCGTCGACCTCACCGGGGTCTTCCTGTGCTGCCGCTACGTCGTCCCCGGGATGGCCGAGCGCGGCTGGGGGCGGGTCATCAAACATCGCCTCCCAGCTCGGCATCAAGGGCGGCCGCTCGCTGTCCCATTACGCGGCCGCCAAGGCCGGGGTCATCGGGCTGACCAAGTCCCTCGCGCTGGAGGTGGCCGAACGCGGCGTCCTGGTGAACGCCATCGCCCCCGGCCCCATCGACACGCCGATGGTCGCCGGGCTCACCGCCGACTGGAAGGCCGCCAAGCAGGCCGAACTCCCCCTGGGCCGCTTCGGCCGCCCGGAAGAGGTGGCCCCCACGGCCGTCCTGCTGGCTTCCGACCCCGGCGGCAACCTGTACGTCGGCCAGACGCTGGGGCCGAACAGCGGCGACGTCATGCCGTAGGAGGTGACGGGATGTGCGGGGCGTGTGGTGAGCGCGGGGCGTTCGACTGGGCGCGGGCCTGGACCGCCGGGCTCGCCGCCCGCCGGGCCGTGGCCGTCGCCGCGGCCCGGGCGGCGGACCGGCGCGGGCTGCGGGTGACCGCGGGCCCCGGCGGATGGCTGGTGCACGGTCCCACCGGGGCGGCCACCGCCTGCGACGGGCTCGGCGCGCTCGTCGCGGCCGTACGGCGCTGGGCCGGGGCCGAGGAGCCCGCGCCCTGGGACCCGG
>NZ_GG657754.1:7868666-7898210 GCF_000158915.1 Streptomyces himastatinicus ATCC 53653
GCGGACAAGCCCTGGGGGTGTCTCGCCGATCACGCCGGGCTCGCGACGCACGGCACGGCGCCGAACCCCGCGACGCCGTGCTCGTCGCGCGCAGTGCCTCTCCCAGCTACCGCCGTGAGGCGACGCGACCGTGCGGACCGCCCCCTACGGCGTGTCGAACCGGGCGATCGGTGCCACCACCGCGTCCGTCAGTGACGCCAGGTCCTTCGGGGACAGCTCGACCTCCAGACCCCGGCGGCCCGCCGAGACGCAGACCGTTTCGTGGTCGTCGGCGGAGGCGTCCAGTGCGGTCGGCAGGCGCTTGCGCTGGCCGAGTGGGGAGATGCCGCCGCGGACGTAGCCCGTGGTGCGCTCGGCGGCCGCCGGGTCCGCCATGGTGGCGCGCTTGCCGCCGACCGCGGCGGCGAGCGCCTTGAGGTCGAGGGAGGCCGATACGGGCACGATGGCGACCGTGAGGCGGTCGTCGACGCTCGCGACGAGGGTCTTGAACACCCGCCCCGGGTCCATGCCCAGCGCCTGCGCGGCCTCCTCGCCGTACGAGGGGGCGGCGGGGTCGTGGTCGTAGGAGCGCACGGTGAAGGCCGTGCCCGCCGCGGTGAGGGCGGTGGTGGCGGGCGTTCCCGTACTTCCTGAAGCGTTCTTCTTGGTCTTCTTCGCCATATCCGATGCGTGAAGTTGAGGCGGCGTCAGTTGGGGCTGGTGGGGCGGCGGGTCAGGTCGACGGCGGGCAGCGACGGGAGCTTACCGATGACCGCGCTCTCGGAGCGCAGCATTTTCAGCTCGTCGGCCAGCCGGCTCGCCGTATCGGGCGCCTGGAGCAGCCGCTGCTTGGCCGGGGTGTCGAGCACGGCGGCGGCCGCGACCAGGTAGGAGAGCACCGAGGGCTCGCCCGGCAGGTCCTGTTCGGTGGCGAGGGTGCGTTCCCGGGCGCCCGCGAGCCGCTTCTGGTAGGTGCGGAACGCCCGTACCACGCCGGAGGCGAGCGCTCCGGCGCCGTCGCCCGGCTCCTCCTCCAGCTCGTTGACCTCGCCCACCAGATAGGGGCCGGTGGAGTCCACGGACAGCAGCTCGAAGCGGGTGGTGCCGGTGGCCAGCACCTCGTAGGTGCCGTCCTCCTGCTCCCGGATGGTGGCCGCGTCCGCGACACAGCCCACCCCGTAGAACGACTTGGCCGGGTCCGGGCCGAAGCCCGCCGCCGGGCCCCGGTCGGGGGCCGGCGCCGACTCCGGGAGGCCGATCGCGCTGGGCGCGACCTCGTGACCGTCCCTGATGGCAATCACCCCGAACCGGCGCGGGGCATCCTCGGGAAGCGCCGAAAGATCGCGCATCAGGGAGCGGTACCGCTGTTCGAAGACGTTCAGGGGCATGACGAGCCCCGGGAACAACACCGTGTTCAGCGGGAAGAGCGGAAGGCGCGCGGAGGTCACGGGGCGTAAGCCTAATGGCCCCACGCGTGTCTCTTCACTGGCGGCGCAGCAGCCGGGACGCACCGGCCGCCACGGTGGTGGCCAGTACCCAGCCGAGCAGGATCATCACGATGGACGCCCACTGGACCGCGCCCGCGGGTTTCCAGTAGCCGTCCTGGCCCAGGTTGATGACCGGGATCAGCAGATCGAGCGTATAGAGCGAGGCGTTCCAGTACGGCGTTTCCCCTGGTTTGATGGGATCCGGTCGGTTGTGCGCGAAGAACACCGAGCCGACGGCCCACAGCACCGCCATCCACACGGCCGCCCGGCCGGGCCGGTAGCCGTAGGCCACGGTCCAGTCCTGGAGGTAGCCCCACATCTTCCCGGCGAGCGGCAGCGTTTCGCGGCGCCGCCGCTGCTTGGCGAGCAGCACCTCGCGCGCGTCGGCGTCCTCGCCGCTGGCCCGCATCGTGTTGGCGAGCATCTCGTACGGCTCGGGCGCGTACTCGGGGGTCGCCGCGGCCACCCACTCCAGCCGCCGGGACAGCGGGAAGTGGCCGCGCGGGATCAGGTTCTCGTAGGAGAAGCCCGCCATGGTCAGCCCGCCGGGGCCGGGCCAGCTCACCGACTTGTCGACCAGGTTGACCACCTTGGCGCCGGACAGGATCACCCGGCCGCGCTGCGGCCGCTCGCCCAGGAAGCGCAGCTCGGGCGTCTGCACCCGGCGCAGCGACAGCTCCTGGTCGTTCTCCATGACGAAGCGGGCCTGGTCGAAGTCGATGGCGTCGCCGATCCGCCCGTCGTCCAGCCGGATCCCGCCCTCGCATTCGAAGCGCTGGATGCGGGTGCCACGGGTCGGCGTGCTGGTGGTGCCGTACGGGGGCGTCGAACCGCTGGAGTAGGTGCTGACCCCGCCCGCGGTGAGGTACAGGCTGCGCTCGACGGTCAGCTGCGGCGCGTTCAGCGCCCGTCGCCCGTACGGGTTGCGCAGCCGGCTGCCGCGCAGGCTGAGCGACACGCCGATCTGCGCGCCGCGCAGACTGATCTCGCCGTACGACTCGATCATGTCGGCCTGGAAGTCCTGGGCCACGGTCAGCCCGTCTGCCGTGATCGACATGCCGCGGCGGTCGCGGCGCACGATCAGCTGGTTCAGCAGTAAATCGGTGCCGATGTGGGCGTCGGTGAGCCGGATGCCATGGTCGACCACGCAGCGCGGCAGATGCAGATCGCCCTCGGTGCTCAGCCGCGCCGCCTCCAGCCGGGGGAGTGAGCAGCCCACCAGGCGGAGGGTGGTGAAGTTCGATTCCGGAAGCAGCACCTCCCGCTCGAAGCGGCAGTTCTTCAGCTCCACGTACGGGTCGATATTGCCGCCGGCCAGGTCGAGGGTGCCGGTGATGTGCACCCCGTTGAGCTTGAGCGCGGCCACCCGGCCCGGCTGGGCGGGCGGCCCGTCGAGCAGCAGCAGGGCGACGACACGCGCGCGCACACTGCGCTCCGGGCCCCAGGCGTACGGGCCTGAGGGGTCGTTCCGCTGGGGGTGGGAGGTGCGCAGATCGTGGGTACTGCCGTTGCGGAACGCCTGCCACATGCCCCACTCGGCGGTGGTCAGGTCCAGCCCGGGGGGAGGATCGCCGTCGTGTGGCTCGGTCACAGCCGTGTGCCTCCTGTCCTCCGTACCCCCGTACGGAACCCCATTCCCGCTGAGTAACCGCTTGAACGCCAACGGTCAGGATCAACTTAGGGGGTCCGTATCACTCACTGATACGGGGGGCGGGGCGTCGGAGCACGTCTGAGACAATTGATCGCGTGATCTCCCGTATCGATCTGCGCGGCGCCGCCTTCCCCGAGGGCGGGATCGACCGCGACCTGCTGCCCCGTGCCGAGCTGGACGTCGAGGCCGCCCTGGAGAAGGTGCGGCCCATCTGCGACGACGTGCGCCATCGCGGCACCGCTGCACTGATCGAGTACGCGCATCGCTTCGACGGCGTGACCATGGAGCGGGTGCGCGTGCCCGCCGAGACGCTCACCCGTGCCCTGGAGGAGCTGGACCCGGCCGTGCGCGCGGCCCTGGAGGAGTCCATCCGGCGGGCCCGGCTGGTCCACCGGGAGCAGCGGCGCGCCGACCACACCACGCAGGTCGTGCCGGGCGGCACGGTCACCGAGCGCTGGGTGCCCGTCGAGCGCGTCGGGCTGTACGCACCGGGCGGGCGGTCCGTCTACCCGTCGTCCGTGGTGATGAACGTGGTGCCCGCGCAGGAGGCCGGGGTCGCCTCGATGGCCGTCGCGTCCCCGCCGCAGGCGGAGTTCGGCGGGCTGCCGCACCCCACGATCCTGGCGGCCTGCGCGCTGCTCGGCGTGGACGAGGTGTACGCGGCGGGCGGCGCCCAGGCGGTCGCGATGTTCGCGTACGGCACCGACGAGTGCCGTCCGGTCTCCATGGTCACCGGGCCCGGCAACATCTGGGTCGCCGCCGCCAAGCGGCTGCTCAAGGGCCGTATCGGCATCGACGCCGAGGCCGGGCCGACCGAGATCGCGATCCTCGCCGACGCCACCGCCGACCCGGTGCACGTCGCCGCGGACCTGATCAGCCAGGCCGAGCACGACCCGCTGGCCGCCTCGGTGCTCGTCACCGACTCCGAGGAGCTGGCCGCGACGGTCGAGAAGGAGCTGGAGACCCAGGTCGCCGCCACCAAGCACGTCGAGGACCGCATCGCCCCCGCGCTGGCCGGGCGGCAGTCCGGCATCGTGCTGGTCGACGGCCTCGAACAGGGCCTCGCGGTGGTCGACGCGTACGCGGCCGAGCACCTGGAGATCCAGACCGAGGACGCGGCGGCGGTCGCGGCCCGGGTGCGCAACGCCGGGGCGATCTTCGTCGGCGCGTACGCACCGGTGTCGCTCGGCGACTACGCGGCGGGCTCGAACCACGTCCTGCCCACCGGTGGCTGCGCCTGCCACTCCTCCGGCCTGTCGGTGCAGTCCTTCCTGCGCGGCATCCATGTCGTGGACTACACCCGCGAGGCGCTGGCCGAGGTCGCGGGTCATGTGGTGACGCTCGCCGACGCGGAGGATCTGCCCGCGCACGGCGCGGCGGTGAAGGCACGGTTCGACTGGAAGGTACCTGGGAGCAAGTGACCGGGATTGATGATCTCCCCATCCGGGACGAGCTGCGCGGCAAGTCCCCGTACGGCGCGCCGCAGCTGGACGTCCCCGTACGGCTGAACACCAACGAGAACCCCTATCCGCTGCCCGAGCCGCTGGTGGAGCGGATCGCGGAGCGGGTCGCCGAGGCGGCCCGCCAGCTCAACCGCTACCCGGACCGGGACGCGGTCGAGCTGCGCACCGGGCTGGCCCACTACCTCACCCGTACGGCGGGGCTCGCGGTGGGCCCCGAGCAGGTGTGGGCGGCCAACGGCTCCAACGAGGTGCTCCAGCAGCTGCTCCAGACCTTCGGCGGGCCCGGGCGCACCGCGATCGGCTTCGAGCCCTCGTACTCGATGCACGCGCTGATCTCGCGCGGCACCGGCACCGGCTGGATCTCCGGCCCGCGGAACGACGACTTCACCATCGATGTCGAGGCCGCCTGCCAGGTCATCGCCGAGCGCAAGCCGGACGTCGTCTTCATCACCTCGCCGAACAACCCGACCGGCACCGCCGTCGGGGCCGAGACGGTGCTCGCGCTGTACGAGGCGGCGCAGGCGGCCAAGCCGTCGCTGGTGGTGGTGGACGAGGCGTACGCCGAGTTCAGCCACCGCCCGTCGCTGCTGCCGCTGATCGAGGGCCGGCCGCATCTGGTGCTCTCCCGGACGATGTCCAAGGCGTTCGGCGCCGCCGGGCTGCGGCTCGGCTACCTGGCCGCCGACCCCGCCGTGGTCGACGCCGTCCAGCTGGTGCGGCTGCCGTACCACCTGTCCGCCGTCACCCAGGCCACCGCGCTGGCCGCCCTGGAGCACACCGATACGCTGCTCGGGTACGTCGACGCGCTCAAGACCGAGCGCGACCGGCTGGTGCGGGAGCTGCGCGCCATTGGCTGCGACGTGACCGACTCGGACGCCAACTTCGTCCAGTTCGGACGCTTCGAGGACGCCCACGCGGCCTGGCAGACCCTGCTGGACCACGGCGTCCTGGTCCGGGACAACGGCGTACCGGGCCGGCTGCGGGTCACCGCGGGCACCCCCACCGAGAACGACGCGTTCCTCGACGCGGTTCGCGAGCTGATGAAGGAGAAGAGCGCATGACCCGCGTGGGACGCGTGGAGCGCACGACCAAGGAGACCTCGGTCGTCGTCGAGATCGACCTCGACGGCACCGGCCAGGTCGATGTATCAACAGGCGTCGGCTTCTACGACCACATGCTCGACCAGCTCGGCCGCCACGGCCTCTTCGACCTCACGGTCAAGACCGAGGGTGACCTGCACATCGACACCCACCACACGATCGAGGACACCGCCCTCGCGCTCGGTGCCGCCTTCAAACAGGCGCTCGGCGACAAGACCGGCATCTACCGCTTCGGCAACTGCACCGTGCCGCTGGACGAGTCGCTGGCCCAGGTGACCGTCGACCTCTCCGGCCGCCCGTACCTGGTGCACAGCGAGCCGGAGAACATCGCGCCGATGATCGGCTCTTACGACACCACGATGACGCGGCACATCCTGGAGTCCTTCGTGGCCCAGGCGCAGGTCGCCCTGCACGTCCACGTGCCGTACGGGCGCAACGCGCACCACATCGTGGAGTGCCAGTTCAAGGCGCTCGCCCGGGCGCTGCGGTACGCGAGCGAACGCGACCCGCGCGCCGCCGGAATCCTTCCCTCCACGAAGGGCGCCCTCTGAATGAACGGGCTGTCGACCGTTTTCATCCTGCTCGGGCTGTTCCTTCTCGGCGGAGTCATCTCCTTCGCCAAGCAGGGACTGCCCAAGGGCGTGATCGTGCTGCTGGGAGTGGGCGCCACGATGGCGCTGCTGGCCGGGATCCTGCGGCTGGAGGTCTGGAATTGAGCAGCGCCGCGAAGAAGATCATCGTCTTCGACTACGGCTTCGGTAACGTCCGCTCCGCCGAACGGGCCCTCGCCCACGCCGGCGCGGACGTCGAGATCAGCCGCGACTACGACAAGGCCATGGCCGCCGACGGCCTCCTCGTCCCCGGCGTCGGCGCCTTCGGCGCCTGCATGAAGGGGCTGCGCGAGGCGCGCGGCGACTGGATCGTGGGCCGCCGCCTGGCCGGCGGCCGCCCGGTCATGGGCATCTGCGTCGGCATGCAGATCCTCTTCGGCCGCGGCATCGAGCACGGCGTCGAGGCCGAGGGCCTGGACGAATGGCCCGGCACCGTCGAACCGCTGCGCGCCCCCGTCGTCCCCCACATGGGCTGGAACACGGTCACCGCGCCCGGCGACTCGCGGCTCTTCGCGGGACTGGACAAGGAGGAGCGCTACTACTTCGTGCACTCCTACGCCGTCCGCACCTGGGAGCTGGAGGTGGCCAACCCGCACATGCCCGGCCCCAAGGTCAGCTGGACGACCCACGGCGAACCGTTCGTGGCCGCCGTGGAGAACGGCCCGCTGTGGGCCACCCAGTTCCACCCCGAGAAGTCCGGCGACGCCGGGGCCCGCCTGCTGCGCAACTGGCTCGACACGCTCTGACCGGCCCGCCCCGCCCGTACCCGCCCGCCCCGTACGCACCGTAAGGTTCCCGCATGCCAACGCACCGCCTCGAACTCCTCCCCGCCGTCGACGTCCGCGACGGCCAGGCCGTCCGCCTCGTCCATGGCGAGTCCGGCTCCGAGACGTCGTACGGCGACCCGATGGAGGCCGCCCTCGCCTGGCAGCGGGCCGGCGCCGAGTGGCTGCACCTGGTGGACCTCGATGCCGCCTTCGGCACCGGCGACAACCGCGAGCAGATCGCCCAGGTGGCCCGCGCCATGGACCTCAAGGTCGAGCTGTCCGGCGGCATCCGCGACGACGCCTCGCTGACCGCAGCCCTCGCCACCGGCTGCACCCGCGTCAACCTCGGCACCGCCGCCCTGGAGACCCCCGAGTGGGTCGCCAAGGTCATCGCCGAGCACGGCGACAAGATCGCCGTCGGCCTCGACGTCCGCGGCACCACCCTGCGCGGCCGCGGCTGGACCCGCGACGGCGGCGACCTGTACGAAACCCTCGCCCGCCTCGACTCCGAGGGCTGCGCCCGCTACGTCGTCACCGACATCGCCAAGGACGGCACCCTCCAGGGCCCCAACCTGGAGCTGCTGCGCAACGTGTGCGCCGCAACCGACAAGCCCGTCGTCGCCTCCGGCGGCGTTTCCTCGCTCGACGACCTGCGCGCCCTTGCGACCCTGGTACCGGAAGGTGTCGAGGGCGCCATCGTGGGCAAGGCGCTCTACGCCAAGGCGTTCACCTTGGAAGAGGCGTTGGAGGCGGTATCCGCATGACCTCACCCGAAAGCTCGGCCGAGAAGACCCCGCGGCGCGTGCAGACCGGCAGTCCCTGGGAGGAGACGATCGGCTTCGCCCGGGCCGTCGCGGCCGGGGACCTGGTCGTCGTCTCCGGCACCATGCCGCTCGCGGAGCGCGGCGTCCTGGAGGGCGAGGGCGACCCGTACGAGCAGACGCTCGCCGCCTTCGGCCACGCGCTCGACGCGCTGAAGAAGTTCGACCTGGGCGTCGAGTCGGTCATCCGCACCCGCATGTACCTCACCCACGCCCGCGACGTGGACGAGGCGGGCCGCGCCCACAAGGAGATCTTCGACGCCGTACGCCCCGCCGCGACCCTCGTCGTGGTGTCCGGCTTCGTCGACTCGCGCGTGCTGGTGGAAGTCGAACTGGAAGCATTCCGAGGAGCCCGAGCGTCATGACCCTGGCGGTCCGAGTCATCCCCTGCCTGGACGTGGACAACGGCCGGGTCGTCAAGGGCGTCAACTTCCAGAACCTGCGGGACGCCGGTGACCCCGTCGAAATGGCCCGGATCTACGGCCAGGAGGGCGCCGACGAGCTGACCTTCCTCGACATCACCGCCTCCTCCGGCGACCGCGAGACCACCTACGACGTGGTGCGCCGCACCGCCGAGCAGGTCTTCATCCCGCTGACCGTGGGCGGCGGCGTCCGCACCACCGAGGACGTCGACAAGCTGCTGCGCGCCGGAGCCGACAAGGTCGGCGTCAACACCGCAGCCATCGCCCGGCCCGAGCTGATCCGCGAGATCGCCCAGCGCTTCGGCAGCCAGGTCCTCGTCCTGTCGGTCGACGCCCGCCGTTGCCCTTCCGGAACGGAAACGGAATCCGGCTACGAGGTCACCACCCACGGCGGCCGCCGCGGCACCGGCATCGACGCCGTGGAGTGGGCCCACCGCGCGGCCGAGCTGGGCGCCGGGGAGATCCTGCTGAACTCGATGGACGCGGACGGCACCAAGGACGGCTACGACACCGCGATGATCGAAGCGGTGCGCAAGCACGTCACCATCCCCGTCATCGCCAGCGGCGGCGCGGGCAAGCTCGACGACTTCGCCCCGGCGGTCGAGGCGGGCGCGGACGCGGTGCTGGCCGCCTCCGTCTTCCACTTCGGCGACCTGCGCATCGGCGAGGTCAAGGGCGCGCTGCGGGACGCGGGGCACCCGGTCCGCTGAGGACGTACTACGCAGCCGCGGCGGGGAGCACCGGACGGTGATCCCCGCCGCGTCGCGTCTCAGCGCGTCGGCCGCTCGCGGTAGTGGTCGACGATCCCGCGCTTCAGGTACGCGGTCTTCTCCATGACGTCGCCCTTCTTGCCCGCCCCGACGTCCTTCGTCCGGTAGCTGCGTCACCGAGGAGGGTCAGGCTGTCCCGGGTCGAAGACCCCACTCGTGACGATCACGGACCCCTTGTCGACGCGGGCGATGCCGAACCCGTGGCGGCCCGCCGCGTTCCACGCGTCGTCCTCCGCGTCACTCCGGGATCTTCGCAGCCACCTTGTAGAAGCGCGGCGGCGTCTCCGGAGGCATCACCGTCTCGGCCCAGGAAGGAGCCGATTTGGTCGAAGACCGCCTGCGCCTTCTCCTGGCCCTTCTCCGGCTCGGTCATCCGGTACAGCTCCTTGAGCAGGGCGTCCGGGTCGGTCGGCAGAGACGCCAGCCACTGGTACGTGGGGCGGTAGACGCCCGCCGGAGACCCGCCCAATTCGTGCGTCGAGGTGTAGCCCCCGCCCGCGTACATCTCGCCGGTCTTGTTGATCCGCTTCACCCGCTGCGACATCCAGACCTCACGCTTCTGCGGCGGCTCCAACGTGGAGGAGCCGTCCTCCTTCAGCTCGGCCCCCGCCGTCACGCTCTTGACGTAGACGAGCTGGTCCTGCCGCACCGGCGTGACATCCGACTTCGCCGCGGTCCCGGCGATCCGCTCGAGCAGGACGGTGGCGGTCTCGTGCGGCTGGGCGGTGGTGTCGCCGGACGTCCCGCCCCCGGTGAAGGTGACGGCCAGCGCCCCGGCCAGCGCCAGCCCCGCGGCGGGCATCAGCAGCGCCGGGCGCAGCAGCCGCGGCCGGGCCTTCGGGTCCGGGGTCGTCTTCTGGTCGGCGGTGTCATCGATGAGCTGCATCAAACGGTCCTTGTGGTGGAGGTACGGAGCGGAGGGCACGTCCCGCTCGGCCGGGACGGGAGGAAGCAGCCGGGCGAGTTCCTCGCGCGTGGTGTCCTCGTACGCGGCGTCCTCGCGATCGGGCCTCATCGGGGGTCCTCCTGAAACTCCTGAAACGGCAGGGCCGCGATCGCGGCCTCGTGCTGTACCTCTCCGCGATGCCGCGGCGGTTCCTTCTTTTCCTCCGCGAGCCGCTGTTCGGCGAGCTTGCGCAGCCGGGCACGGGCCCGGGACAGCCTCGAGCGCACCGTCCCCACCGGAATGCCCATCGCCTCGGCCGCCTGCGCGTAGTCCAGCCCCGACCACACGCACAGCGCCAGCACCTCCTGCTCCCCGCGCCGCAGTCGGCCGTACACCGCTTGTACGGCGGCCAGTTGGCGGGCGTCGTCGATCCGGCCCGCGGACTCCTCGGCGAAGTCCGCCACCGGGGCGGGCGCGGGACGCCGGGCCAGGAACGCCAGCCTCCGCCCGAGGCCCCGGTTGGCGTTGCGCGCCTTGTTCGTCGCCACGCCCAGTAACCACGGCTTCAACGAGCCGTCGCCCGGCTCCAGTTGCTCCCGGCCGCGCCAGGCGTCGAGGAACGTGTCCCCCATCACCTCCTCGGCCGCCGACCAGTCGCCGGTCAGCCGGAAGGCATGGTTGTAGACGGCGCGCGCGTGCTCTTCGTAGAGCTGCGCGAACGCCTCGCGGTCACCCGCCCGTATCCGCTCGCGCAGACCCTCAGTCATGTCGTTTCCACCTCACACCCGTGCCTCTCCGCACGCGGTGGGCGGTTCCCGTGACCTGCGCCACACGATCACGGGCCGTTCTGTGCCCGGCTATTCGGCCGGGGCCGACGCCGCGTCGATCACCTCGTCCAGGACCTCCCGGGAGCGGATCAGGTCGGCGATCATCCGGTTGATGCGGTCCCGCTCCACGGTCAGGTCGGCGACCAGCCGCCCGCCCGCGATCCGGGACGGGCCGCCGTCCGAGTCCCGCATGCAGGGCAGGAGTTCGACGATCTTCTCGCTGCACAGCCCCGCGGCGAACAGCTCCTGGATGCGGATCACCCGGTCCACCGCGCCCTCGGCGTACTCGCGATGGCCGCCCGGGGTGCGCTCGGCGTCCATCAGGCCCTGCTTCTCGTAATAGCGCAGCGAGCGCTCGCTGACGCCGGTGCGCCGAGCCAGTTCGCCGATCCGCATTCCCCACCTCGCACGCCGGTCCGGGCTTGAATCTGACACCAATGTGAACTTCTACGGTACCGGCATGACGAACGCACCAGCGATCACTTCTCTGTTCGAATCGGCCCGCCTCGGCGCACTCCACCTGCCCAACCGCCTGGTCATGGCGCCGATGACCCGCAACCGCGCCGCCGCCGACGGCGTACCGCTGCCGATCATGGACACCTACTACGCGCAGCGCGCCTCCGCCGGGCTGATCGTCGCCGAGGCCGCCACGCCCAACGCCGTCGGGCAGACCTACCCCAACATCACCGCGATCCACAACGACGCCCATGTCGCCGGCTGGCGGCGCGTCACCGACGCGGTCCACGCCGCGGGTGGCCGCCCGATGTTCCTCCAGCTCCAGCACGGCGGCCGGGTCGGTCACCCCGACACCAGCGGACTGACCCCGCTCGCGCCCTCCCCGGTCCCGCTCCCCGAGACCATCTTCACCCCGGGCGGTCACCAAGAGGCCGTCGTGCCGCGCGAGATGACCGCCGACGACATCCGCGCCACCATCGCCGACTTCGCCGCCGCCGCCCGCAACGCCCTCGACGCGGGCTTCGCCGGGGTGGAGGTGCACTCCGCCAACGGCTACCTGCTCCACCAGTTCTTGGCCGGGAACACCAACCGCCGCACCGACGCCTACGGCGGCCCGGCGAGCGGCCGCATCCGCTTCGTGGCCGAGACGGTCCGCGCCGTCGCCGACGCGATCGGCCCCGAGCGGGTGGGCGTACGGATCTCACCCCACTCCACCGTCAACGGCATCGAGGAGGGCGACACCGAGCGCATCTACCCCGCGCTCATCGAGGCGCTGGCGGACATCGCCCCGGCCTATGTGCACATCGTCCGCGCCGAACCGGACGACCCCGTCTTCCGGGAGATCCGCACGACATGGCCGGGCACCCTGATCGCCAACCCCCATCTGCCCGGTGCCGCGATCCCCGCCGACGGCGGCCTCCACCAGGCCACCCGCCTCCTCGCCGAGGGCGCCGACCTGATCGCCCTCGGCCGCCCCTTCCTGGCCAACCCCGACCTGGTCCACCGCCTGCGCACCGGCGCCCCGCTCAACCCGATCCGGGACGCGTACCTGATGTACGTGGGCGGCGAGACCGGCTACACCGACTACCCCACGCTGACCGTCGGCTCGTGACGGACGGGGAAGTTGACCGAGTTGGCGATGAAGCACTGCTGATGGGCATCGTGGTGAGCCGAACGCGCCCGCTCCACCATCCCCGCGTCCGCGACGGTGACCACCGGCCGCAGCACCACCTCGGTGAACCGCCCGCTGTGCCCGGCCTCCTCCTCCATGGTCCCGGTGGCGGCATCCTCGTACGCCGTGATCGTCACCCCGTCCCGGGCGCACACGGACAGATACGTCAGCATGTGGCACTGCGACAGCGAGGCCAGCAGAAACTCCTCCGGGTTCCAGCGCGTCGGATCCCCCAGGAACGCCGGATCGGCGCTGGCCGCGAGGGTGGGCTTGCCCTCGCTGAGCACATCGTGCGCGCGCTCATAGCCCCGGTATCCGCTCCCGGTGTCGCCGGTCCAGCGGACGGTGGTGCGGTAGGTGTGCTGACGGCCCATGGTGTCGGTGTTCCTCTCGACTGACCGGACGCGAACGGGGGCGGGGATACCTCGCTACCACCGCCACCACCATTTTGGCCGACAGCCGGTCAGATGTTGCCAGTCGTCGCACTCCGCTTCCCAGTCGGCAGTGGCCCTCGTCCGTCTCGCGTCCGTGCGCTGAGCCTCGACCAGTTCGGCGACCTCGCGGCGGCCCGTCTTCTCCTTCGCGGCGATGTCAGCCTTGACCCGCTTGATCTGTGAAGCGATCTCGGCTGCCCGGTTCTGCCGTGTACTGCGGAGGGCGCCGTCCGCCACCGCTGTGTTGTGTATCCGATTGGCGAAGTCCTGGACAGCGGACTCTTGGTAGACGGAACGAGGGAACGCCACGGTGCGTTTGGTGCCGTCCGGGCGAGTCAGGTGGATGAAGCTGTTCTCCGGAGCGAACTGAGGCTTGACCTTGAGGCCGGCCAGTGGCAACTCTTCGTCCACACCCGCGGGCAGTGTCTCCTGTTCGCGGGCGCCCTCAAGCACCAGCAGGGCATGCCGGTGCAGGCGCAGCAGCCCGAGACGGTCCACTCGTTCTCCCGGCCCCGGCCGCAGCAGCTCCTCCCGCTCCCTTTCCAGTCCTGAGAGGCGCTCCTTGCCGCTCCTCACCATGTCCGCGACGCGACGCTCGGCCACCGACACCTGCTGGCGGTCCTCTCCCTCCACCGTCCGCTTCGTCAGACGGGCGACATGCAGGGCTTGCCGTGCGTCGCGGTGTTCGGTGCCGAACGAGTACCGCCACTCGTCCAAGCGGGCTGGGTAGAGGAGTCGTTGCCGCACGACGACGAGTACGGAGAACGCCAAGAGCAGCAGCAGTAAGTCCACGGTGTCCACTGTCGATCCTCCCCTGAACCACCTCTGCGGCAGTGTGCCAGTCTGTCGGGCCGAGCCAGATACGTTTCACGAGATCCTCCTTGCGCTGGTATGTCCCGTGAGCCGGGTGACGGGGGTGCGTGAGCACTTCGCCGGCGGGATCAGCACCGCTCGGGGAGGCGGTTGGGAGGGCGGGCACCGTCCAGTGAGTCACGGGATGCCCTGGAGATCGCCGAGCACGTGTCCGTGGACGGCGAAAAAAATGCAGAGGAAATCGACCGCAGAACTCCAGCAAACCGTGACCTTAACACCCCATGCGATGCACCGGTGTCCTGCGGTAGCGTTCTCTTTACATGACGTTGAGCCGGGTCCTGGGGGCATGATGGCGGTCTTGCTGTACTACCCATTAGTGAAGCCACCGACAGAAATCCTCCATCAATCGCTGCTCTATTGGGACGGCGTCGCGTCGGTGGTACCGATGTCCCCCCATGTCTACGAAGCGGCCGTTCCGGTGGAGCTGAGGGATCTACGGGACAGATCTCTCTACACTCCGCTGGTCCTGGAGCCCGATTCGCTGAACTCCCTGGAACGTCCGTTCGGAGGGTCCCGCTCTAGCCGCACGGGTGCCTCCGAGCTGCTGCACCAGGAGCTACGCCGGATCGCCTTGGACGCTCGACGCTCCGGGCGGCCATTGCAGCGAGATGCCTTGATCTATCTCTCCAAGATCAGCGAATGGCTGGAAGACGAACTGCTGCATCTTGGGCTGGCCGAGCCGGTTAACCATGGCCACTGGAGACTTGCAGTCACTGAGGAAGTTCAACAGCTCATTATCGGCGTTATAGCTCGTGAACTCGCCTCGAGTAGCCGGGTGTCCTACGTCCCCTATACCGACCGGGCCGACGCCCACGACCTGACCCTGCGCCCCCAGCCAGACTTTCGTCGAGCCCGCCTGGCGGCCTGGGAGATGGAGATAGGGTCCCTTCTGCCGGTTCCGGCACCAGGCACCTCGATGGCCGAGGTCCTGGCATTTCGTGAACGCTATTCTGATGAACGACAGAACCTCATGCGTGCCCTGCATCGCATGCTCGCGGACCTTCGCCGCGATTACGAGCATCCTGCCGATGTGCTGGCACAGATGAGTCGGGAGATTGAGCATGCTGTCCAGGATTACCGAGCGGCGGCCAAGAGCAGCCGTATGGCGTGGGTGAACCGATCGGTCATGGTGACCGTTGCGCTGGGCGCTGCGGCCGGAAGCGCGATGCAGCCTGGTCTCACGTGGGTACTGGGTGCAGTGGGAGGCTATGCGCTAAACGTTGCTACACGTGAAATCCGCCCCATGGGGAGGGCGCGCCAGGACCACAGCTTTAGTTATCTACACAGAATCCAAGAGTCTCTGTCCTGACGTCTTGTGCGGGCGCCTCCGACTTGGGAACGGCACCGGCTAAGCGTAGGACTGTGTTGCGGCTGCGCGAGGCCGCGTTCTCTGCTCCTCGTTCGGCGTTCTTCCCAGTAGATCAGGCGTTGAAGTCGTATTCGAGAATGTACGACCCCGCGTCGAGGACCATCTCGTTGACCTCCACGGCCCTGCCACCCTCGGTGAAAGCCGTCCGGCACATGAGGAACACGGGAGTGCCGGTGGCGAGGCGTAGGTCCTCGGCCTCGGTCGTGGTGGGCATCCGTGAACGGATCTCCTCGCGGAAACGGGCCGGTGCATGGCCGAGCTCGGCCAGCCTGGCGTAGACGCCACCCGGGCCGCTGTCCTCCTGGGTGATGGCTGAGCCGTCCACCACGGACATCGGCAGATACGACGTCGACAGGAGGACGGGCTTTCCGTCCAGCACGAAGCGGCGGCTGCGGGCGCAGACGCGCTCGTCCTCGCTCAAGCCCAGGACGTCGGCGATGTGGTCCGGGGTGTCCTGCTCGGTCACCGTGATGCCGTCGACGACGATGTCGCGGTCCTCGTCCAGATCGGCGGACCAGACCGAGCGCCCTGTTCCCCACTGACCTTGGGCGAGTCGTTGGATGCCGCGCCGTCGCAGGGGCCGGAAGGTGCGTACGAAAACTCCGGCGCCCTTCCGAGCCTCGGCGAGACCTTCACTCTGCAGCACGCTGAGCGCCTGCCGGGCGGTCATCCGCGCGACCTGGTACGCGGCCATCAGGTCGTTTTCGCCGGGCAGGCGATCGCCCGGCCGGTACTCCCCGGCGTCGATCGCTGCCCTGAGCGCGTTGGCGATGCGTTGGTACTTCCGCTCCCCGCCCTCGCTCTGCCCCGCTGTCACTGACGTCCTCCCATCATCTCTAGAGACACCCTAGGCGTCCGCTCGTCTGTTTGGGCAACCGGGCGCCGCTGTGAGTAAGTTGACATCTCTAGAGATGTGACGCTTCACTGAGCATGTCTAGAGATGCTTCCGGGAGGGTGCAGTGACGCATGTGACGGATCGTCGGGATGACGAGGCGGAACCTGAGCGACTTGGAAGGCTGGTCCTGCCTCCGGACCGGGAATCGGTACCCCGGGCACGGCGCTGGTTCCGCAAGTTCACCGCCCATGAGGCGCTGGCGTGTTCGATGGACGACTGCTTACTGCTGATCTCCGAACTGGTCACCAACGCGATCGTGTACGGGGAGGCAGAGGGGCTGTGGCGGGTCCGGGTGGAGTGGTATCGAGTGGGTACGTCGTTGCGCGTCGAGGTCCACAACCCCGGCTTCCCGGCGAGGGTGCGGCTTCGGCGCCCCGGAGCCGGTGAAGCGCATGGGCGCGGGTTACTGATCGTGGACCAGCTGGCCGACGAGTGGTGGTCCGGGCCGAGTGCTCACGGCGGCACGGTGGTCGCGTTCGTGATGCACAAGGCGTTCGCCGAACAGCGGCAGGCAGGTCCGGGCATCTGATCGCCCACGGATAATGCGGGGCATGGACCTGCGCCCGGAGCTGCTTCCGCCGTCCGTAAGCCCAGCGCGTCTGGACGAGCTCAGCCGTGACATCGAGCGGATACGCGATCTCGTGGAGGGCGGCGGTCCAGCGGGTGTGGACGATGCCGTCGCCGCGTTCAACCAGCGGACGGGTCACGCGTACACGGCCGTCGACTTCGCCGGGTACGACGGGTCGCGGAGCCTCGACGAGTTTGCCCGGGAGGCTGCGAGGCCGGTTTGGCCGACAGCGCCCGGCGTCACCCCTGACGAACTGGTCGAGATCGTACGCAGGGTCATGGCCGCCGACCCGGAGACGGACTATTACCTGCGGCTCCTGGAGGCCAATGTGCCCCATCCACGCGTGAGTGAGCTGATCTTCCACCCGCCTGCCGAGCGGGAGAACACCGCCGAGGCCGTCGTCGACGCGGCGCTGGGCTATCGGGCGGTCACCCTGTAGCGGGTGTCGGAGCGTCAGGGCGTGAAGGCGGCGCGGAAAGCGTCCAGGGCGGTGTCGGGGTCGTGGCGGGCCCAGGATTCGAGGCCCACGACGCCGGTGTAGCCGAGGTCGTGGAGGGCGGCGGCGATGGCGGGGTAGTGGATTTCACCGGTGCCCGGTTCGCAGCGGCCGGGGACGTCGGCCACCTGGATCTCGCCGACGTACGGGAGGGCTTGGCCCAGGAGGTCGATGAGGTTTCCCTCGCCGATCTGGGCGTGGTAGAGGTCCAGGTTCAGCCGCAGGTGGGGGCTGTCGACGGCGCGGGCCAGGGCGAGGGTGTCGGCGGCGCGGGCGAAGGGGGTGCCCGGGTGGTCGACGGCGAGGTTGAGGTTTTCGAGGGTGAAGACGCGGTCCGCTTCCTCGCCGAGGGCCGCGATGCGGCGGAGGGTGTCGGCGGCGGTGAGCCACATCGTGGGGGTGACGTCGTGGACGGGGCGTACGGGGAGGCCCTGAGGGTCAAGGCCGGTCCCGTGGAGGTTGAGGCGGGGGCAGTCCAATTGCGCGGCCACGTCGAGGGACTTGCGGGCCGAGGCGAGCAGGGCCTCGATGCCGTCGGGTTCGGTGAGGTCGCCGGTGAGGTAGCCGGTCATGGAGGAGAACGTGGCGCCGGTGGCGGCGAGGGCGTCGATGTCCTTGGCGGACCAGTCCCAGATCTCGACCTGGAAGCCCTGGTCGGCGATGCGCCGGACCCGTTCGGTGAACGGCAGGTCGAGGTAGAGCATTTCGGCGCTCGCGGCGAGGGTGAAGGGGCTCACGCGGTCACCTCGGCGAGGTCGACGGGGGCCGCGGTCTCGACGCTGCGGATGGCGGCGAGGGCGATGGCCAGCGCCCGGCGGGCGTCGTGGCCGGTGACCGGGGGCGGCGCCTGGTGGCGGATCGCGTCGGCGAACGCGGTCAGCTCCGCGAGGTAGGCCGGGCGCAGCAGGTCCGTATCGCGCCGGGCGGTGTCGGCGTGCATGCCCTCGGGGCCGTAGTACGTCATGTCGGTGCTGCGGCCGCTTCCGGCGGTGACCATGCCGCCCGAGCCGAAGACCTCGGCGCGTACGTCGTAGCCGTACAGGGCGGAGAAGGACGCCTCGGCGGTGGCGATGGCGCCGTTGTCGAAACGGATCGTCACCACGGCGGTGTCGAGGTGGCCGTCCGCCTTGGCGTCGGGGCGGATCAGGGCGTCGGCGGTGGCGTGGACGCGGACGGGGGCGGCACCGGGGTTGAGCCAGCACAGGGTGTCGAAGTCATGGATGAGGGTTTCGAGGAAGATCGTCCACCGTGGGATACGGGCCGGGTCTGCGGTGAACGGGCCCGGGTCGCGGGTGAGGGAGCGCAGCAGCTGCGGGGTGCCGGTCCGGCCGTCGTCGACGGCGGCGCGGGCGGCGGCGAAACCGGGGGCGAACCGGCGGTTGAACCCCACCTGGAGGACGACGCCCGCGTCGCGCGCGGCGGCGATGGCGCGGTCGGCGTCCTCCAGGGTCACCGCCATCGGCTTCTCCACGAAGACGTGCTTTCCGGCGGCGGCCGCCGCCACGACCAGGTCGGTATGGGCCCGGGCCGGGGCGGTGATCAGCACCCCGTCGATGTCGTCCCGGCCGAGGACGGCGGCGGGGTCGGTGGTGGCGTACGGGGCGCCGAGGGAGGCCGCGAGGCGTTCCGCGGCGCCGGGCACCGGATCGGCGACGGCGGCCAGGGCGGCGCCGGGGACGTGCCGGGCGACGAGCCCGGCGTGGTTGCCGCCGATGCGGCCCGCGCCGATCGTGGCCAGTCGCACCGTGTCGGTGACGGTCATATGCGTATCTCCCTGGAGCCTCGTATCGTGGAGGATGGAGGACTAGTACGTTCTAGTCACGGCAGGACGGTAGAGCGAGAACGGGGAGCCGGTCAAGAGATCGATATGCTCGGACGCGGATCGGCCAGGAGTGCGTTTCGGCAGGCAGGAGTGACGGGAGTGACCGAGGAGGCGGGCGGCACCCGGCCGACCATGGCCGACGTCGCGCGGGCCGCCGGTATCTCCACCGCGCTGGTCTCGATCGTGATGCGCGGCGTACCGGGAGCCAGCGAGGCCACCCGCAAACGCGTCCTGAAGATCGCCGACGAGATGGGGTACGTCCCCGACCAGCGCGCCCGCAAGCTGCGCCAGAGCAGTTCACGGCTGCTCGGCGTCACCTTCGAACTCCAGCAGCCCTTCCACGGCGACCTCGTGGAACAGATCTACGCCGCCGCGGCCCGGCGCGGCTACGACGTGACGCTCAGCGCCGTGGCACCCAGCCGCGAGGAGTCCACCGCGGTCGGCGCGCTGCTGCGCGAGCGCTGCGAGGCCGCCATCCTGTTGGGCAGCCGGCTCGGTACGGAGGAGCTGGCCCGGCTGGCCCGCCGGGGGCCGACGCTGCTGGTCGCCCGGCACACCGACGTCCCGGGCGTGGGCGTCGTACGCGGCGACGACAAGGCCGGGGTCGCGCTCGCCGTCGACCATCTCGCCGCCCTCGGCCACCGGCACATCGCACACATCGACGGGGCCGGGGCGCCCGGAAGCTCCGACCGCCGCCTCGGCTTCCTGGAGGCCATGGGGCGGCACGGGCTCCAGGACTCGGCCGAGGTGCTGGCCGGTGGGCTCACCGAGTCCGCGGGGGCGCAGGGCATGCGCTATCTGCTGGCCCGAGAGACCCCGCCCACGGCCGTCGTCGCCTTCAATGACCGCTGCGCCACGGGCGTGCTGGACGTCCTCGGGCGGGAGGGTCACGCGGTTCCCGGGGAGATCTCGGTGGTCGGGTACGACGATTCGCGGCTGGCCAAGTTCCCCCATGTGCAGATGACGACGGTGTCGCAGGACGCGGCCCGGCTCGCGGAGGCCGCGGTGAGCGGGGCGCTGGACCTCGTCGCGGGCCGGGAGGCGTCCGAGAGCGTGTTCGCGCCCCATCTGGTGGAGCGCGCCACCACCGGCCCGGCCCCGGGTCACCCGTAGCCCGCTGGAACCCTCTAGAACGTACTAGCCGCCCGGCTGGAGCGGCGGGTCCTCGATGTCCTGGCGGATCAGCCACTGGACGAACGTCCGCCCCTCCGGGGACATATGGGCCTCGCCCTCGCCCTTTCCCTCGCGCTGGAGCAGATAGTGGGCCTGGCGCAGCGGCACCAGCCGGTCGTGGAGGACCACGAGACGGCCGTCGCGCACGGCGGCGCGCGCGAAGCGTTCGGGCACCAGGGCGCAGTGCAGCCCGGACGCGGCGAACTGGGTCGCCGCCACCGTGGTGTCGAGCGTGATGGTCGCCTCCGCGCCCCGCGACGGCGGCGGCGTGTGCGGGAACAGCCGCTGCCACAGGTCGTCGTAGCCGATGACGTGCACCCGCGGCCGCTGCTCCAGGTCGGCGGGCCCGGTCAGCGGGCCGTACGCCTCCAGATGGGCGGGGGAGCCGACCACCACGGCCTGGTCCTCGTGCAGCAGATCGGCGGTGAACCCGGCCCAGCGGCCGTTGCCGTGACGGATCTCCAGGTCCACCTCGTGCGGCGGGACCTCGTTGGCCCAGATCGCGGTCACCACCCGCAGGTCGATATGCGGGTAGTCGTCGTGGAAGTCCGGGAGCCGGGGCATCAGCCAGGTCATGGCGTACGACACCTGCACCCGCACGGTCAGCCGCCCCCGCCCGGCCGGGCCGAACAGCCCGGTGGTGCCCGCCGACAGATCGTCGAACGCGCCCCGCACGGTCGGCAGATACGCCTGCCCCATCGGCGTCAGCCGGATGCTGCGCGCCTGGCGCTCGAACAGGGCGATCCCCAGCTGGGTCTCCAGTACCCGGATGCGCTGGCTGACCGCCGAGGCCGACAGGCCCAGCTCATCGGCGGCCGCCGCGATGCTGCCGAGCCGCGCGGTCGCCTCGTAGGCCAGCAGTCCGGGCAGCGGAGGGAGGGGCGTACGCACGGCCGGGACGCTACGCGGGGCCCGCTGAGCCGGGCAAGGGGCGAGCAACACATTTCGGGGGGCTCAGTCCCCTGTTGACAGGTTTGACGTGTACTTCTCGCCGCTCGGAGACTGTCGGCATGGCCTACCTCCTCCTTCTGGCCGCCATCACCGCCGAATTGATCGGCACCAGTCTCCTCAAATCCACCGCGGGCTTCTCCCGCCCCGGGCCCGCCCTGGCCTGCCTCGCCTCCTACGCGGTGGCGTGCTTCCTGCTGGCGCGGGCGATCCACGACGGGATGCAGGTCGGCGTGGGGTACGCGCTGTGGTCGGGCCTCGGCACGGCCCTCATCGTGGTGATCGGTCTGCTCTTCCTGGGCGAACCGCTCACCGCGGCGAAGGCGCTGGGCGTGGCCCTGGTGATCGGCGGCGTCATCACCCTCAACCTCGGCAGCACGCAGTGAGGCCGTAGCCCGGGCGCCGTGGCTCAGCCGTAGCGGCCGGTGGCGTCAGACGCCGAGCTTGGCGTCCAGCGCCGCGGCCACCGCCTCCTTGTCGCCGTCCAGTTCGACCCGGGCCGCGTTCTGCCGCCCGTACAGGAACAGCGCCAGCTCACCGGGCTCGCCGGTGACCGTGACCACCGGGACGCCGCGGTGGGCGACCGCCGTACGCCCGTCGGGGCGGCGCAGCACCAGCCCGACCGGGGACTTGCGGCCGAACACCTTCGCGACCCGCTCGGTACGGGACCACAGCGCGTCCGCGAAGACCGGGTCGATCTCGCGCGGCGTCCACTCCGGGCGGGCGCGGCGGACGTCCTCGGCGTGGACGTAGAACTCGACGGTGTTGGCCGCCTCGTCCACCTGCTTCATCGCGAAGGGCGACATCCGCGGCGGGCCGGTGCGGAAGAGCTGCACCAGCTCCTCGTACGGCTTCGCGGCGAACTCGGCCTGCACCCGGGTCAGCCGCTGGGCCAACGGCTTGATCACCAGGCCGCCGGCCGCGTCGGCGCGGCGCTCGCGCACCACCAGATGGGCCGCCAGATCGCGGGTGGTCCAGCCCTCGCACAGCGTCGGGGCGTCGGGGCCCGCGTTCTCCAAGAGATCGGCGAGGAGCAGGCGTTCGCGCTTCGCGTGAGTGGACATACCGCCCACCCTACGACCGACGCCCGCCGCCCGCCATGAGAAACGCGCCCCTCGGGCCCGGGGCGCTACTCGGGTATCGGCTCGCGCAGCTTGGCGCCGTCCTTGCCCGTGCTCACCGTCAGCGCGCACGAGACCCGGTCCTTGCGGTGCTCGGTGTACGTGCCCAGGGCCGGGTAGAACGCGTAGTAGTAGTACTCGCGGCCGTCGTTGGGGACGCTCTCCAGCCGCTTCTCGGGGTCCGTCGCGCACAGCGAGAACGCCTTGCGCTGGATCGCCCGCTCGGAGGAGAAGTCCCCCGGTCAGCGTCTCGTTGGTGATCACTTCGCCGTCGTGCGCGCGGTCGCACGAGCGCTTCTCGACCTTCGTCACGCTGCTGTCCATCGCCGGGTGGTCGAAGCAGGTGCCCGGCTTGAGCACGACGTACGGCATCCTGCGGCCGGCCGGGGTGGACTCCGAGGCGTCGGGGGACGGGGCGGCCTGGTCGTCCCCGCCGCCCAGCGGTGCGCCCTGGCCCGGGTCCTCCGACCCGGCGGGAGCCGAGGCGTCGCCCGACGGCGAGGAGAGGGGGCGGTTCGGGGCGGACTGCGGGGCGTCGGCCTTGTCGTCGCCTTCGTCGTCCTGTGAGCCGAAGAAGGCCACGCCCGCGACCACCGCCAGACCCACCGCCACGCCGGTCACGATCGCCGCGGCCCTGGACCGGCGGGGCGGCGGACCACCCGGCGGCGGGGGAGGCGGGGGCGGTCCGAAACCGCCGTGGAGCGCGGGCGGACCGGGTTGCCCCATCGGGGCCGGATCGACGGGCGGCCCGAAGCCCCCCTGCGGTGACTGCTGTGGTTCCTGCTGCGGCTGCGGCGGTGGACCGAACCCCCCGCCGTTTCCAGGCCGGTTGTGGTCATGCGACGGCGACGGAAACGTCATGCCCGAAGCATGCCCCATCAGCCCCGCACCCCGACCATCGGGCCCGTCCATTTCGGCAGGCGATCGGCAGGCGGGAGGATCACCCTCCGGGACGTGCAGAATGGTCGCATGACCGGCTCCGATCGTCCCTCCGCCCTCGACCCGGCCATCGCCGCCCGCCTCAAGCGCGGCGCCGACGGCCTCGTCCCCGCCATCGCCCAGCAGTACGACACCGGCGAGGTGCTGATGCTCGGCTGGATGGACGACGAGGCGCTGCACCGCACCCTCACCACCGGCCGCTGCACCTACTGGAGCCGCAGCCGCCGGGAGTACTGGGTCAAGGGCGACACCTCGGGCCACACCCAGCAGGTCAAGTCCGTCGCGCTCGACTGCGACGGCGACACCGTGCTCGTCAAGGTCGACCAGGTCGGCGCCGCCTGCCACACCGGCGACCGCACCTGCTTCGACGCCGACGTCCTCCCCCTGGGCCAGTAGCCCCCGTCGTACCGAAGACCGCCGGAAGACCGCCCACTAGGCTCCCCAGCCATGACCCAGGACGCTGCCACGATGGACCTCGAGACCTTCCGCAAGCTGGCGGCCGACCGCCGTGTCATCCCCGTCACCCGCAAGCTCCTCGCGGACGGCGACACCCCGGTGGGCCTCTACCGCAAACTCGCCGCCGAGCGCCCCGGCACCTTCCTGCTGGAGTCCGCCGAGAACGGCCGCTCCTGGTCCCGCTACTCCTTCGTCGGTGTCCGCAGCGCCGCCACCCTCACCGAGCGCGACGGCCGCACCCACTGGCTGGGCACCCCGCCCGTCGGCGTCCCCACCGAGGGCGATCCGCTCGCCGCCCTGCGCGCCACGGTCGAGACCCTGCACACCCCGCGTGACCTGGGCGGTCTCGTCCATCTGCCGCCCTTCACCGGCGGTATGGTCGGCTACCTCGGCTACGACGTCGTCCGCCGCCTGGAGAAGATCGGCGAGCACGGGCGCGACGATCTGCGGCTCCCCGAGCTGACCATGCTGCTCACCTCGGACCTCGCCGTCCTCGACCACTGGGACGGCACCGTCCTGCTGATCGCCAACGCGATCAACCACAACGACCTCGACACCGGCGTGGACGAGGCGTACGCGGACGCCGTGGCCCGGCTCGACGCGATGGCCGCCGACCTCGTACGGCCCGTCCCCACCGACCCCACCGCGCTGCCGCCCTCCGAGGTGCCCGAGTACACCGCGCTGTGGGGCGGTCCGGACTTCAAGACGGCCGTGGACGACATCAAGGAGCGCATCCGCGCGGGCGAGGCGTTCCAGGTCGTCCCCTCGCAGCGCTTCGAGACGCCCTGTTCGGCCAGCGCCCTCGACGTCTACCGGGTCCTGCGGGCCACCAACCCCAGCCCGTACATGTACCTCTTCCGCTTCGACGGCTTCGACGTGGTGGGCTCCAGCCCCGAGGCCCTGGTCAAGGTCGAGGACGGCAGCGCCATGCTGCACCCCATCGCGGGCACCCGGCCCCGCGGCGCCACCCCGCAGGAGGACGCCGCCCTCGCCGAGGAGCTGATGGCCGACCCCAAGGAGCGCGCCGAGCACCTGATGCTGGTCGACCTGGGCCGCAACGACCTGGGGCGGGTCTGCGAGCCCGGCAGCGTCGAGGTGGTCGACTTCATGTCGGTCGAGCGCTACAGCCATGTCATGCACATCGTCTCCACCGTCACCGGCAAGCTCGCCGAGGGGCGCACCGCGTTCGACGTCCTCACTGCCTGCTTCCCCGCGGGCACCCTCTCCGGCGCACCCAAGCCGCGCGCGATGCAGATCATCGAGGAGCTGGAGCCGAGCCGCCGCGGGCTGTACGGCGGCTGCGTCGGCTACCTCGACTTCGCGGGCGACTCCGACACCGCCATCGCCATCCGCACCGCGCTGCTGCGCGAAGGCACGGCCTACGTCCAGGCGGGCGCCGGTGTCGTCGCCGACTCCGACCCGGTGGCCGAGGACGCGGAGTGCCGTAACAAGGCGGCGGCGGTGCTGCGCGCGGTCCACGCGGCCAACCGCCTGGGCCGGTAGCGGGGCCGGCGGGGCCGGCGGGGCCGGCGGGGCCGGCGGGGGCAGCCCTGCGCGGCCCTCGGGCGGGCGGGCGTTCGGGGTGCGTTCGGGGTGGGGGATAGTGGTCGGCGTGAGTGCAGCAGCCGTACCCCAGCCCCGGGCCGAGAACGAGCCCTCCGCCTCCGCCGAGCGCGGCCGCCGAGCGGCGCGCGGCAGCCTCGCCGTCGCGCTGCTGTGCGGTGCGCTCGGCGCGGCGCTCGTCCTGCTGGCCACCAGCCGCAAGTGGGCCGAGGGCACGGCCAGCGTCGCCCAGGGCTCCCTGCCGCAGAGCGCCAATGGCGAGGACATCACCGGGCTGCCCGGCGCCCTCGCCGTCGTGGGCCTCGCCGCGCTCGTGGCCGTCTTCGCCGTACGCCGCGTCGGCCGCGTCGTCGTCTCCCTCCTCCTCGCCCTCACCGGTGCGGGCATCGTCATCAGCGCCGCGCTCGGCGCCACCGACAAGGCGGCGCTCAAGGAGAAGGCGTCCAAGGTGACCGGCGTGGAAGGCAGCACCATCCACGACGTGTCGTACACGCCCTGGCCGTGGGTCGCCCTGGCGGGCGGTGTGCTGCTGCTGCTCGCGGGCGTCCTGGCGCTGGCGTACGGGCGCTACTGGCCCGCCATGTCCGGGCGGTACGAGCGGGCCGGCGCGGAGGGCCGGGGCGCCGGGCGCCGCGCCTCCGCTGCCCCCGACCCCGACCGCCCCGAGGAGCTGTGGAAGGCCCTGGACCGGGGCGAGGACCCGACGGTTTCGCGGTAGTCGCCGGGGAGGCGCGGGGGGAGGCACCCCCGCTCAAGGGCGCGTCCGGCATCGGGGACAATGGCGTGGGAACTTCGCCCCGCGCGCCCGGACCAGGCCCGGACCAGGCGCTGTGTACAGCTACGAGGAGAATTCATGTCCAACGCCCACGGGCACACCCCGGCCGCCTGGACCGGTGTCACCATCGCCTTCATCGGCTTCTGCGTCGCCGGAGCGTTCACCGTGCTGGCCAACCCGCTCGGCTTCTGGGCGGGCATCGTCATCGCTCTCCTCGGCGGTGTCGTCACGATGGCCATGCGCGCGGCCGGGCTCGGCGCCCCGAAGGCCAAGCCGCTGCGGATGGTGGGCGAGAAGCAGGTACAGACCCAGGAGTGAGCTGTGTGAGGCGCGGCGCGGGGCCGGTGCCGACGAACCCGTACGGGCTGATCCGTACGGATCATCGGGCACGGCCCTGAGCTGCGCCTTCGTGGTTTCCCGGGGAGACTCGGGCGTGTGGTCCTGTCTCCCGCGGCGCGTCGGCTCCTCGCTCCCCTCGGCGTGCTCACCGGCGTCGCCGCCGCCTTGGCGTACGTCGGCGCCGTCGATCCCCATCAGCCCGGCCACTACCCCGTCTGCCCGCTGTTCCGGCTGACCGGCCTCTACTGCCCCGGGTGCGGCGGGCTGCGCAGCGCCCACGCCCTGGCGCACGGCGAGCTGCTGCCGGCGCTGGGGGACAACGCCCTGGTCGTGGTGTGCGGCGGCGTGTTCTGCGTGGCGTGGGTGGTGTGGTGCGTCCGGGCTCTCGGATGGCGCCGCCGCCGGGTGGTGTGGACCTGGCAGACGTGGCACGCCTGGGTGATCGCAGGCGCCGTTCTCGCCTTCACCCTCATCCGGAATTTCCCCTTCGGGGGACTACTGGCACCCTGACCGTTGTTGTGAATGACGTCGTGTACGACCACCTGGTGGGACGCGGCGTCAACCGGATGCGGGACCTCGGTCCTTTGACAGCTACCATCGCATTCGACCAGAAGCTCCATCCCCGTCCCGGAAGGGGGCCGCTCGCGTGAGTGTGCTCGACGAGATCATCGACGGTGTCCGTGCCGACCTCGCGGAGCGGCAGGCGCGCGTCACCCTCGACGAGCTCAAGGAGCGGGCGGCCAAGGCCCAGCCGGCGAAGGACGGCGTGGCGGCGCTCAAGGGCGACAGCGTCAAGGTGATCTGCGAGGTCAAGCGGTCCAGCCCGTCCAAGGGCGCGCTCGCCGCGATCGCCGACCCGGCCGCGCTCGCCGCCGACTACGAGGCGGGCGGCGCGTCGCTCATCAGCGTGCTCACCGAGCAGCGGCGCTTCGGCGGATCGCTGGCCGACCTGGAGGCCGTGCGGGCCAAGGTCGACATCCCGGTCCTGCGCAAGGACTTCATCGTCACCTCCTACCAGCTGTGGGAGGCGCGGGCGTACGGCGCGGACGTGGTGCTGCTGATCGTGGCCGCGCTGCCGCAGGATGCGCTGGTCTCGCTGGTCGAGCGGGCCGAGTCGATCGGGCTGACCCCGCTGGTCGAGGTGCACGACGAGGAAGAGGTCGAGCGGGCCGTGGCCGCCGGGGCGCGGCTGATCGGCGTCAACGCGCGGAACCTGAAGACGCTCGAGGTGGACCGGGGGAACTTCGCGCGGGTCGCGCCGGAGATCCCGGACCACATCGTCAAGATCGCGGAATCGGGTGTGCGCGGACCGCACGACCTGATCGCCTACGCGAACGACGGCGCGGACGCGGTGCTCGTGGGGGAGTCCCTGGTGACGGGGCGCGACCCCAAGGGCGCGGTCGCCGATCTGGTGGCGGCCGGTGCGCATCCGGCGCTGCGGCACGGGCGGGACTGAGCGGACCTATGGACGTGTACGCGCGCCTGGCGCGGGGGTGCCGCCCCCGGGGTTGCCGCGCACCCGCACGGCGGGTGCGGGGGCGTCGCGTGCGCTATCACATCGGGTGCGAGCCGGGGCAGGTCAACGGGCGCCGATGGCGTTGAGGGCGGCGGGTGTCGCTGGGTGCGCTCCATACGGTGAGCGTGCGTTGTTGTGTGCGCTGACCTGTGGTTCCGGGTGCGCTGACGGTGCTTTTCGGGTGCGGGGCCGTGGCCTCCGGGGCAGGGCCCTGGACCGTCTATTTACGGCGCCGCCACCCGGAAGCGCGGAGTGAGCCGGAAGTCCACGGCGCCACAAATACACGTGGTGTCCAGGACCCCACCCCTGCGACCCCGTCCCCTCCTGTCTCGTCGGCGGCTGTCCGTTCGGTGGTCGTTCCGTTCATCAAGACTTGCGGAGTGCTTTCATGTCCTCTGACTTCTTCATTCCGGACCCCCAGGGTCAGGTCCCCAGTGCCGAGGGGTATTTCGGTGCGTTCGGCGGCAAGTTCATCCCCGAGGCGCTCGTCGCCGCGGTCGATGAGGTCGCCGCGGAGTACGACAAGGCCAAGTCCGATCCCGCCTTCGCGGCCGAGCTCGAGGATCTGCTGGTCAACTACACGGGGCGGCCGAGCGCCCTGACCGAGGTACCGCGGTTCGCCGAGCACGCCGGGGGCGCGCGGATCTTCCTGAAGCGGGAGGACCTCAATCACACGGGGTCCCACAAGATCAACAACGTGCTCGGGCAGGCCCTGCTCACCAAGCGCATGGGCAAGACCCGGGTCATCGCCGAGACCGGCGCGGGCCAGCACGGGGTGGCGACGGCCACGGCGTGTGCGCTGTTCGGCCTCGAGTGCACGATCTACATGGGCGAGGTCGACACCCAGCGGCAGGCGCTCAACGTGGCGCGGATGCGGATGCTGGGTGCTGAGGTCATCGCCGTGAAGTCGGGCAGTCGCACCTTGAAGGACGCGATCAACGAGGCGTTCCGCGACTGGGTCGCCAATGTGGACCGTACGCACTATCTGTTCGGCACGGTCGCCGGGCCGCATCCGTTCCCGGCGCTGGTGCGGGACTTCCACCGGGTGATCGGTGTGGAGGCGCGGCGGCAGATCCTGGAGCGGACCGGGCGGCTGCCGGACGCGGTGGCGGCGTGCGTGGGCGGAGGCTCCAATGCCATCGGGCTGTTCCACGCGTTCCTGGGGGACGAGAGCGTGCGGATCGTGGGCTTCGAGCCCGCGGGGCACGGGGTGGACTCCGGTGAGCACGCGGCGACGCTGAGCCAGGGCGAGCCCGGGATTCTGCACGGGTCGCGCTCGTATGTGCTCCAGGACGAGGACGGACAGATCACCGAGCCGTACTCGATCTCGGCCGGTCTCGACTATCCCGGGGTCGGTCCCGAGCACGCGTATCTGAAGGACGTCGGGCGGGCCGAGTACCGGGCCGTCACGGACGACGAGGCGATGCAGGCGCTGCGGCTGCTGTCGCAGAGCGAGGGCATCATCCCGGCGATCGAGAGCGCGCACGCGCTGGCCGGGGCGCTGGATCTCGGGCGGGAGCTGGGCGAGGGCGCTGTCATCGTCGTCAACCTCTCCGGGCGTGGTGACAAGGACATGGACACGGCGGCTCGGTACTTCGGGCTCTACGACGAGGGAGCCAAGTGATGGCCGGGAATCTGGAACTGCTGGGGTCCGTCCTGGCCAAGGCCAAGGACGAGGGGCGCTCGGCGCTCGTCGGGTATCTGCCCGCCGGTTTTCCGTCGATCGACGGCGGCGTCGCGGCGATGACCGCGATGATCGAGGGCGGCTGCGATGTCGTCGAGGTCGGGCTGCCGCACAGTGACCCGGTGCTCGACGGGCCGGTGATCCAGACCGCGGACGACATCG
>NZ_GG657754.1:7898310-7916357 GCF_000158915.1 Streptomyces himastatinicus ATCC 53653
CCTGCGGGGCGGGGTGAAGATTCGCGATGTGATCCGGACGGTGGGGGACGTACATGCGGCGACCGGTGCGCCGATCCTGTGCATGACCTACTGGAATCCCGTCGACCGCTACGGCGTCGAGCGGTTCGCCGCGGACCTGGCCGCGGTGGGCGGCGCCGGGTGCATCCTGCCGGACCTGCCGGTCGAGGAGTCCGAGGTGTGGCGGAAGGCCGCCGAGCAGCACGGGCTGGCGACGGTGTTCGTGGTCGCGCCGAGCAGCCGGGACGAGCGGCTGGCGAAGATCACGGCGGCGGGCAGCGGTTTCGTCTACGCCGCGTCCCTCATGGGCGTCACCGGAACGAGGGAATCGGTGGGACAGGAGGCGCGCGAGCTGGTCGCGCGCACCCGTGCGACCACCGCGCTGCCGGTGTGCGTGGGGCTCGGGGTGTCGAACCCCGCGCAGGCCGCCGAGGTCGCCGCGTTCGCGGACGGGGTCATCGTGGGGTCGGCCTTTGTGAAGCGCTTGCTGGACGCGGAGACCCCGGAGGCCGGGCTGGACGGCGTGCGCCGGCTCGCGGGTGAGCTGGCGGAGGGCGTTCGCGTCGCTCGTTAGAGGGAATACGGGGCGGAGGGGCTGAGCGGTGCCCCTCCGCCTCGTTAGGCGAGGGCGTGAGCCAGAAAAACCGTCAGGGAAAGCGCAGCGCCCGGGAGCGACTGCAAGAACAGCGCGAGAAGGACAAGGCGCGCGGCAAGCGAAAGCGGACGCTCGGCATGGTCGGGGCGGTGATCGCCGTCCTCGCGGTGGCCGGCGGTGTGGGCGTCTTCGCGACCAAGGCGAACCAGGACTCGGGGAAGTCGGGCAGCTCCGCCGAACCGCCACGGGGCGCGGTGGGCAAGGGCGATCTGGTCGTTCCGGCCGGGAAGCGCGGCGCTCCGGCCACGTTGACCGTGTACGAGGATTTCCGCTGCCCGGGCTGCAAGCAGTTCGAGGACGTCTTCCACAAGACCGTGAACGAGCTGGCGGACCGCGGCCGGATGCGGGTGGAATACCACCTCGTCGCCATCATCGACGGCAACCTGGGCGGCACCGGCTCGGTGCGGGCGGCGAACGCGGCGGCGTGTGCCCAGGACGCGGGGAAGTTCCGGGCGTACCACGATGTGCTGTACCGGCATCAGCCGGAGGAGACCCGGGATACGTACGCGAGGAACGCGAAGCTGATCCGGCTGGCGGACAAGGTCCCGGGGCTGAACACGGCGGCGTTCCGGACGTGTGTCGAGGACGGTCGGCACGATGGGTGGGTCAGGAAGGCCCACACCGACTTCAACCGGTCCGGTTTCGCTTCGACCCCGACCGTATTGCTCGACGGGAAGTCGATTTACGGTCCGGATACCCCGCTGTCGCCCAACAAGCTGAAGCGCATGGTCGCCGCGGCGGCGAGGGGCTGAGACCCGTTATCCACACGTTGTGCCGGGCAGGTTGCCGCATTGACCGCCCGGCACGGTAGCGTCGACCCTGTCATGGAACTCGCTTACATTCCCAGCCCGTCTTCCGGCGTGATCTACCTCGGTCCGATCCCGCTGCGCGGCTACGCGTTCTGCATCATCATCGGCGTCTTCGTTGCCGTCTGGCTCGGTGGGCGGCGCTGGGTCGCCCGCGGCGGCCAGGTCGGCACCGTTGCCGACATCGCCGTGTGGGCGGTGCCCTTCGGACTGGTGGGAGGGCGGCTCTACCACGTCATCACCGACTACCAGCTGTACTTCACGGACGGCAAGAACTGGGTCGACGCCTTCAAGATCTGGCAGGGCGGCCTGGGAATCTGGGGAGCCGTGGCGCTGGGCGCGCTGGGTGCCTGGATCGGCTGCCGCCGCCGGGGGATCCCGCTCCCGGCGTACGCGGACGCCATCGCCCCCGGGATCGCCCTGGCCCAGGCGATCGGCCGCTGGGGAAACTGGTTCAACCAGGAGCTGTACGGCAAGGCGACCACCCTGCCGTGGGCGCTGAAGATCGACGCCGACCCGGACACCGGGCGCGTCGCCGGTACGTACCACCCGACGTTCCTCTACGAGTCGCTGTGGTGCATCGGCGTGGCGCTGCTGGTGATCTGGGCGGACCGCCGCTTCACGCTGGGGCATGGCCGGGCGTTTGCCCTCTATGTGGCCTCGTACACCGTGGGCCGCTTCTGGATCGAGTACCTGCGGGTGGACGACGCCCACCACATCCTGGGCCTGCGGCTCAACGACTGGACGTCGATCGTCGTCTTCGTGGCGGCGGTGGCGTATCTGGTGATCTCCGCGAAGAAGGCCCCGGGCCGCGAAGAGGTCGTCGAGCCCGCGGCGGTGGAGGACGGCGCCGCCGAGGAGGACGGTCCGGCCGAGAAGGACACCGAGGCGAAGGCTCCCGCCGAGGCGAAGGCCACCAAGAAACCCTGACGCCTGCGCCAAGAGGCCGCCGAACCCCTCGGGTTTCGGCGGCCTTTTTACGTTTGTGCAGGTCAGCGCGGTAAGTTCGGCCTTCCTTGCTGGCGGGACAGGGGGTCGCGTGTCTACCTTCGAGCTATTGGGGTGCGGGCGGCAGGTCCGCGCCCGCGAAGGGAGCACGACAACACATGTCCGTCATCGACACCGTTCAGTCACCGCATATCGCCCACCGCGACAACCACACCCACCGCGATGTGAACGGCGGCTGGCTGCGCCCGGCCGTCTTCGGGGCCATGGACGGGCTGGTCTCCAACCTGGCGCTGATGACCGGCGTCGCGGGCGGGGCCGTCGACCGGCAGACCATCGTGATCACCGGGCTGGCGGGGCTCGCCGCCGGTGCGTTCTCGATGGCGGCCGGTGAGTACACCTCCGTCGCGTCCCAGCGCGAGCTGGTCGAGGCCGAGCTGGAGGTCGAGCGGCGGGAGCTGCGCAAGCATCCGGCGGACGAGATGGCGGAGCTGGCGGCGCTGTACGAGTCGCGGGGCGTGAAGCCGAAGCTGGCCCGCGAGGTGGCCGCGCAGCTGTCGAAGGATCCGGAGCAGGCACTGGAGATACACGCCCGCGAGGAGCTGGGCATCGACCCGGACGATCTGCCGTCGCCGCTGGTCGCGGCGGTGTCCTCGTTCGGTTCGTTCGCGCTGGGCGCGCTGCTGCCGGTGCTGCCGTATCTGCTGGGCGCGGTCGCGCTGTGGCCGGCGGTGCTGCTGGCGCTGCTCGGGCTGTTCGCGTGCGGTGCGGTGGTGGCCCGGGTGACGGCCCGGCCGTGGTGGTTCAGCGGGCTGCGGCAGCTCGCGCTGGGCGGGGCGGCGGCGGGTGTGACCTATGCCCTGGGCGTGTTCTTCGGTACGGCCGTAGGCTGACCCCTCATACGAGTAACCGTATAACTACGCTGTTACTCGACGGTTTCGATCCGTTTGCCAGCGGGCATAAAGCCGAAGCGCTCGGGCAGTGTGGCCCGTCTCGCGCCGGGGCGACGGTGGTCGTTTCAGACCCCATCGCCCGACTCGCCCCGTGCAGGGGTGTCCGCATGGTGAAACGGAATATCCACTTCCCGAGAACTGACTCATCATGTAACCTGCACGAAATTCTCGCGGAGGGCCAACGTCGTCCCTCGGCACACGCAAAATGCCATGACGACGACGGGAGAGCCGATGCGTTCCGCATCCCACCCCGCCCGCCAGGGGATGTACGACCCGCGCAATGAGCACGACGCCTGTGGCGTCGGCTTTGTGGCGACCCTCACCGGCGAGGCCAGCCACGAGCTCGTTGAGCAGGCTCTCACCGTGCTACGGAACCTGGAGCACCGTGGGGCCACCGGCTCCGAGCCCGACTCGGGTGACGGCGCGGGCATCCTCGTGCAGGTTCCGGACGCCTTCCTGCGGGACGTGACCGACTTCGATCTTCCCGAGGCCGGTTCGTATGCCGTGGGTATCGGGTTCCTGCCCGAGGCGGCGGGTGACGAGGCCGCGGAGCACATCGAGCGGATCGCCGCCGAGGAGGAGCTGACCGTCCTCGGCTGGCGCGAGGTGCCGGTCGCGCCCGAGCTGCTGGGCAACGGCGCGCGCACCACCATGCCCGCCTTCCGCCAGCTCTTCGTCGCGGACGGCACCAGCAGCGGGCTGGACCTGGATCGCAAGGCGTTCGTGCTGCGCAAGCGCGCCGAGCGCGAGGCCGACGTGTACTTCCCGTCGCTGTCCTCCCGCACCGTGGTGTACAAGGGCATGCTGACCACCGGTCAGCTGGAGCCGTTCTTCCCGGATCTGTCCGACCGCCGTTTCGCCACGGCCATCGCGCTGGTCCACTCCCGGTTCTCCACGAACACCTTCCCGAGCTGGCCGCTGGCCCACCCGTACCGCTTCGTCGCCCACAACGGTGAGATCAACACCGTGCAGGGTAACCGCAACTGGATGCGGGCACGTGAATCCCAGCTGGTCAGCGACCTGTTCGGGGAGAAGGGGCTGGACCGGATCTTCCCGCTCTGTACCCCGGACGCCTCCGACTCCGCGACCTTCGACGAGGTCCTGGAGCTGCTGCACCTCGGCGGCCGCTCGCTGCCGCACTCGGTGCTGATGATGGTCCCCGAGGCGTGGGAGAACCACCCGTCGATGGACCCGGCCCGGCGCGCCTTCTACCAGTACCACTCCACGATGATGGAGCCCTGGGACGGCCCGGCCTGTGTCACCTTCACCGACGGCACCCAGGTCGGCGCCGTGCTCGACCGCAACGGTCTGCGACCGGGGCGCTACTGGGTCACCGACGACGGGCTGGTCGTGCTGTCGTCCGAGGTCGGCGTCCTGGACATCGACCCGGCCAAGGTGGTCCGCAAGGGCCGGCTCCAGCCGGGCCGGATGTTCCTGGTGGACACCGCCGAGCACCGGATCATCGAGGACGACGAGATCAAGGCAGAGCTGGCTACCGAGCAGCCGTACGGCGACTGGCTCGAGGCCGGGCTGATCGACCTGGCGGACCTGCCCGAGCGTGAGCACATCGTGCACACCCACGCCTCGGTCACCCGCCGCCAGCAGACCTTCGGCTACACCGAGGAGGAGCTGCGGGTCCTGCTCGCGCCGATGGCCAAGGCCGGCGCCGAGCCGATCGGCTCGATGGGCACGGACTCGCCGATCGCCGCCCTCTCCGAGCGGCCGCGGCTGCTGTTCGACTACTTCACCCAGCTGTTCGCGCAGGTCACCAACCCGCCGCTGGACGCGATCCGCGAGGAGCTGGTCACCTCGCTGATCTCCTCGCTGGGCCCGCAGGGCAATCTGCTGGAGCCGACCGCGGCCTCCTGCCGCAGCGTCACCCTGCCCTTCCCGGTGATCGACAACGATGAGCTGGCCAAGCTCATCCACATCAACGCCGACGGCGACATGCCGGGCCTGAAGGCCGCCAACCTCTCCGGCCTGTACCGGGTCAGCGGCGGCGGTGACGCGCTCGCCGCGCGGCTGGCCGAGATCTGCGCCGAGGCGGACGCCGCCATCGAGGACGGCGCCCGGCTGATCGTGCTCTCCGACCGGCACTCGGACGCCGAGCACGCGCCGATCCCCTCGCTGCTGCTCACCTCCGCCGTGCACCACCACCTCATCGGTACCAAGCAGCGCACCCAGGTGGGGCTGCTGGTCGAGGCGGGCGACGTGCGCGAGGTGCACCATGTCGCGCTGCTCATCGGCTACGGTGCTGCGGCCGTCAACCCGTACCTGGCGATGGAGTCGGTCGAGGACCTGGTCCGGGCCGGAACGTTCCTGCCCGGCATGGAGTCCGAGACCGCGATCAAGAACCTGATCAAGGCGCTCGGCAAGGGCGTCCTGAAGGTGATGTCCAAGATGGGCATCTCCACCGTGGCCTCCTACCGCGGCGCCCAGGTCTTCGAGGCCGTCGGCCTGGACGAGTCCTTCGTGGACGCCTACTTCCACGGCACCGCCACCAAGATCGGCGGCGCGGGCCTGGACATCGTGGCCAAGGAGGTCGCCGCCCGGCACGCCAAGGCGTACCCGGCCACCGGCATCCCCTCCGCGCACCGCGCGCTGGACATCGGCGGCGAGTACCAGTGGCGCCGCGAGGGCGAGCCGCACCTGTTCGACCCGGAGACGGTCTTCCGGCTCCAGCACTCCACCCGCGCGCGCCGCTACGACATCTTCAAGAAGTACACGGAGCGGGTGAACGAGCAGTCCGAGCGGCTGATGACGCTGCGCGGTCTGTTCTCCTTCAAGGACGGCGAGCGGCCCTCGATCCCGATCGAGGAGGTCGAGCCGGTCAGCGAGATCGTCAAGCGGTTCTCGACCGGCGCCATGTCGTACGGCTCCATCTCCCAGGAGGCGCACGAGACGCTGGCCATCGCCATGAACCAGCTGGGCGGCAAGTCCAACACCGGTGAGGGCGGCGAGGACTCCGACCGGCTGCACGACCCGGCGCGGCGCTCCTCCATCAAGCAGGTCGCCTCCGGCCGCTTCGGTGTGACCAGCGAATACCTGGTCAACTCCGATGACATCCAGATCAAGATGGCGCAGGGCGCCAAGCCCGGCGAGGGCGGCCAGCTGCCCGGCCACAAGGTGTACCCGTGGGTGGCCAAGACCCGGCACTCGACGCCCGGCGTCGGCCTGATCTCCCCGCCGCCGCACCACGACATCTACTCCATCGAGGACCTCGCCCAGCTGATCCACGACCTGAAGAACGCCAACCCGAAGGCGCGCATTCACGTCAAGCTGGTCTCCTTTTGTCGGCGTCGGCACCGTCGCCGCGGGCGTCTCCAAGGCGCACGCCGATGTCGTGCTGATCTCCGGCCACGACGGCGGCACCGGCGCCTCGCCGCTCACCTCGCTCAAGCACGCGGGCGGCCCCTGGGAGCTGGGTCTCGCCGAGACCCAGCAGACGCTGCTGCTCAACGGGCTGCGCGACCGTATCGTCGTGCAGACCGACGGCCAGCTGAAGACCGGCCGCGACGTGGTGATCGCCGCGCTGCTCGGTGCCGAGGAGTTCGGCTTCGCGACCGCGCCGCTGGTCGTCTCCGGCTGCGTGATGATGCGCGTATGCCACCTGGACACCTGCCCGGTCGGCATCGCCACCCAGAACCCGGTGCTGCGCGAGCGCTACAGCGGCCAGGCCGAGTACGTGGTCAACTTCTTCCAGTTCATCGCCGAGGAGGTCCGCGAGCTCCTCGCCGAGCTGGGCTTCCGCACCCTGGACGAGGCCATCGGCCACGCCGAGCTGCTGGACACCGGCCGGGCCGTGCAGCACTGGAAGGCGCAGGGCCTGGACCTCGGCCCGCTGCTGTACGTCCCCGAGCTGCCGGAGGGCGCCGTCCGCCACCAGGTGGTCGAGCAGGACCACGGCCTGGCGAAGGCCCTGGACAACGAGCTGATCAAGCTCGCGGCGGACGCGCTGAACGCGGAGTCCGCCGAGTCCGCCCAGCCGGTCCGCGCCCAGGTCGCGATCCGCAACATCAACCGGACCGTCGGCACCATGCTCGGTCACGAGGTGACGCGGAAGTTCGGCGGCGCGGGCCTGCCGGACGACACCATCGACATCACCTTCACCGGCTCGGCCGGCCAGTCCTTCGGCGCGTTCGCGCCCCGCGGTGTCACGCTGCGGCTGGAGGGCGACGCCAACGACTACGTCGGCAAGGGCCTGTCCGGCGGCCGCGTGATCGTCCGCCCGGACCGGGGCGCCGACCACCTCGCCGAGTACTCGACCATCGCGGGCAACACCCTCGCGTACGGCGCGACCGGCGGCGAGATGTATCTGCGCGGCAAGGTCGGCGAGCGGTTCTGCGTCCGCAACTCGGGCGCGACCGTGGTCTCCGAGGGCGTGGGCGACCACGGCTGCGAGTACATGACCGGCGGCCGGGCCGTCGTCCTCGGCCCGACCGGGCGCAACTTCGCGGCCGGGATGTCCGGTGGCATCGCGTACGTCATCGACCTCGACCCGGACAACGTCAACGTCGACCTCCGCGACGCCGTCGGCGAGCTGGACGACACCGACAAGCAGTGGCTGCACGACGCTGTGCGCCGCCACCAGGAGGAGACCGGTTCCACCGTCGCGGCCGCGCTGCTCGCCGACTGGGACCGCGCCCTCGCCCGCTTCGGCAAGATCATCCCCGCTACGTACCAGGCCGTGCTCGCCGCCAAGGACGCCGCCGAGCGAGCCGGACTCTCCGAGTCCGCGACCCACGAGAAGATGATGGAGGCGGCGACCAATGGCTGACCCCAAGGGCTTCCTGACCACTGACCGCGAGGTCGCGAAGACGCGTCCGGTGGACGAGCGGGTCAAGGACTGGAACGAGGTCTACGTCCCCGGTTCGCTGCTGCCGATCATCAGCAAGCAGGCCGGCCGGTGTATGGACTGCGGCATCCCGTTCTGCCACAACGGCTGTCCGCTCGGAAACCTCATCCCCGAGTGGAACGACTACGCCTACCGCGAGGACTGGCGGGAGGCCAGCGAGCGGCTGCACGCGACCAACAACTTCCCGGAGTTCACCGGGCGGCTGTGCCCCGCCCCGTGTGAGTCGGCGTGTGTCCTCGGCATCAACCAGCCCGCGGTGACCATCAAGAACGTCGAGGTCACCATCATCGACAAGGCGTGGGACTCGGGCGATGTCACCCCGCAGCCCCCCGAGCGGCTCAGCGGCAAGACCGTCGCCGTCATCGGCTCGGGCCCGGCGGGCCTCGCCGCCGCCCAGCAGCTGACCCGCGCCGGACACACGGTCGCCGTGTACGAGCGGGCCGACCGCATCGGCGGGCTGCTGCGCTACGGCATCCCCGAGTTCAAGATGGAGAAGCGCCACATCAACCGCCGCATCGAGCAGATGCGCGCGGAGGGCACCAAGTTCCGCACCGAAACGGAGATCGGGCGCGACATCGACGCCGCCAAGCTGCGCAAGCGATACGACGCGGTCGTCATCGCGGCCGGTGCCACCACCTCCCGCGACCTGCCGGCCCCGGGCCGCGAGCTGAACGGCATCCACTTCGCGATGGAGTACCTGCCGCTCGCCAACAAGGTGCAGGAGGGCGATCTGACGACGCCCCCCATCACCGCCGAGGGCAAGCACGTCGTCGTGATCGGCGGCGGTGACACCGGCGCCGACTGCGTCGGCACCGCCCACCGGCAGGGCGCCGCCTCCGTCACCCAGCTGGAGATCATGCCCAAGCCGGGCGAGGAGCGCGCGCCGGGCCAGCCCTGGCCCACCTTCCCGATGCTCTACAAGGTCACCTCGGCGCACGAGGAGGGCGGCGAGCGGGTCTACTCCGTCTCCACCACCCACTTCGAGGGCGACGAGGACGGCAACGTCCAGTGGCTGCACCTGATCGAGGTGGAGTTCAAGGACGGCAAGCTGGAGCAGAAGCCGGGCACCGAGCGGAAGATCCCGGCCCAGCTGGCACCTGTCATCGGCACCGACCGGGAGAACGGCCTGGTCGAGCAGTTCGCGCCTGGAGCTGGACGAGCGCGGCAACGTGGCGCGCGACGCCGACTTCGCCACCAACGTGGACGGCGTCTTCGTCGCCGGTGACGCGGGCCGCGGCCAGTCGCTGATCGTCTGGGCCATCGCCGAGGGCCGCTCCGCGGCGCGCGGCGTGGATCGCTACCTGGCCGGGGCCAGCGCCCTGCCCGCCCCGATCCGCCCCACCGACCGGGCCCTCATGGTCTGACGGTCCTCAAGTCTCCGCCCGTACAACGGCGTACGGACCGGCCGCGCGGCGCCTTCCCCCACCCGACCGGGGGGAGGCGCCGCGTGGTGTTTCCCGGTTTCCCGATTGACATTCTCCTGGACCCACCGCACCATCATTCCACTAACTGATTAGTGAAAGGGTGGTGAGGGGATGGTCGAGTACCACATCGACCGGCGCAGCGGCGTCGCCACCTATCTCCAGATCGTCCAGCAGACCAAACAGGCGCTGCGGCTCGGCCTGCTCCAGCCCGGCGACCGGCTGCCCACCGCGAAGGCGGTCGTCACGGCCACCGCCGTCAACCCCAACACCGTCCTGAAGGCCTACCGCGAGCTGGAGCGCGAAGGGCTGGTCGAGCCGCGACCGGGCCTCGGCACCTTCGTACGCCGCTCCCTCGCCCGGCCGGAGGCCGCCGCCGACTCACCCCTGCGCGCCGAGCTGGCCGCATGGGCGGACCGGGCCCGCGCCGCCGGACTCGACCGCGAGGACGCCGCCGCGCTCGTCACCTCGGTGCTCGACGAGCGGTTCCGCGACGGCGGTACGGCCGGGGCCACCACAGTTGAGAGCACGAACGGGGAGAACGGGTGACCGACGAGAACGGTGACATCGCGGGAAGCAGTGCTCTGGAGGCGACCGGGCTGGGAAGGAAGTACCGGCGCGGCTGGGCCCTGAGAGACGTCGCCTTCCGGCTGCCCGCCGGGTGTGTCTGCGCCCTCGTCGGACCCAACGGCTCCGGCAAGAGCACCCTGTTGTCCCTCGCCGCCGACCTGCTGGCCCCCACCACCGGCATCCTCCGCATCTTCGGCCACGCCCCCTCGGCGCCCGAGGCACGTGCCCGCATCGCCTTCGTCGCCCAGGACAAGCCGCTGTACCCGCGGTTCACCGTCGCCGACACCCTGCGCCTGGGCCGCGAACTCAATCCCCGCTGGGACCAGCGGGCCGCCGAACGGGTCGTGGCCGAGGCCGACGTACCGCTGGCCGCCCGCGTCGGCTCGCTCTCCGGCGGCCAGCGCACCTGTGTCGCCCTGGCCCTCGCCCTCGGCAAACGGGCCGAACTGCTGCTGCTCGACGAGCCGATGTCCGACCAGGACCCGCTGCGCCGCCGCCGCATGATGGGCGCCCTGATGGCCGAGGCCGCCGAACACGGCACCACCGTCGTCATCTCCACCCATGTGCTCGCCGAACTCGACGGCGTCTGCGACCATCTGCTGCTCATCGGCGACGGCCGGATCCGGCTGGCGGGCGAGAGCGACGCCATCCAGTCCGCCCACCGCCTGATCACCGGCGCCCGCGACGGCCTCGACCCGGGGGCGGGCGGCCATACGGTGGTCGAACGGCGTACGACGGGCCGTCAGCTCACCGCCCTGGTCCGGTCCGCGACCGCCCCGGTCGGGGACGGCTGGATCGTCCGCGAACCCTCCCTGGAGGACGTCCTCCTCGGCTATCTGCGCTCGCCCGACGCCCCGCCGCTGATCACCGCGGGCGCCCGCGCCTCGTCGCGGGATGTGGTCCGGTGACCGCCCGTACCGTCCTCACCGAGGGAGCGACCGGAGTGTTATGGCTGGTCCGGCGGCAGCAGCGCGCCTTCCTGTGGACCTTCGCCGCGCTGGTCGTGGCCCTCGCCGGATACATCGTGTGGCAGCGCGTCGAGATGGTCGGCTATCTGCGCGACCACGGCATCGACGGCTGCGCGGACTGGCGGACGTACTGCCGCGGCAAGCGGATATCCGACCCCGTGCGGGGCTCGGGCCCGCTGGCCGACGCGTACTTCCACGTCTACGACGTCTACCGGCCCCGCCTGCTCGACACCGGACGGCTGCTCCTCGCGCTGCCCGTGGTGGCCGGGGTCTTCGTCGGCGCGCCGCTGATCGCGCGGGAGCTGGAGAGCGGTACGTACCGGCTGGTGTGGACCCAGTCCGTCTCCCGGACCCGCTGGCTCGCCGCCCGCCTCGCCCTCCCCACCGCCGCCCTCGTCGTCGGCACCGCGATCCTGGCCGCCCTCTACACCTGGTGGTGGCGGACCGCCCGTGCCATCACCCTCACCGACGTGGCCTGGGGCACCAGCGTGCCGTTCGACGCGTCCGGTCCCGCGCTGGTGTCCCTCACGGTGCTCTGCTTCCTGCTCGGCGTGGCGCTCGGGCTGGTGATCCGCCGGACCCTGCCCGCCATGGCGGCGACCCTGGCCGCCACGGCCGGCGTGAGGTACGGACTGGGCGTGCTGCGGCCGCGTCTGATGCCCACGCGGACCCTGGTCTCAGCCGCCGACGGCGACTTCGGCGCCATCCCGCGGCACGTCTTCTCCACCTCCTGGCGCGGCATGAGTAACGGCTATCTCACCCGGTCCGGAGGAAAGATCCCGTGGGACCGCTGCTCGTCTGCCGACAGCGCGGACGCCACGGAACGCTGCTTCACCCGGCTCGGCTCCACCGGAAGGGCCTACGAGGACATCCACCCCGCGAGCCACTTCTGGCCCCTCCAGTGGATCGAGGCCGGGATCTGTCTCGCCGCGGCCCTCGCCCTCGCCGCCTTCTGCGCCCGGTGGATCCGGCGGCGGCCCACCGGAAGGGCGGCGGCATGAGCGGCACCGTCACCGAAACCACCAGCACCACCCGCGGTCTGCTGTGGCTGGCCTGGCGGCGGCACCGGGCCGCCCTGACCGCCGGGGGAGCGCTGCTCCTCGCCCTCGCCGGATACGTCCTGTACCAGCGCGCGGGCATGGTCGCCCTGCTGCACGACCGGAACATCGCGGGCTGCCGCATCTGGCAGAACCCCTGCAACGGCATGCGGTTCGCACCCCACGACGCCCCGAGCCCGCTGCGTGACGCGTACGAACGCCTCGACGCCCACCGCCCACCGCTGCTGGTGACCGGATGGCTGCTGCTCGCGGTCCCCGTCCTCATCGGCACCTTCGTCGGCGCCCCGCTGCTCGCGCGCGAACTGGAGAGCGGTACGTACAAGATGGTGTGGTCCCAGTCGGCGAGCCGGACCCGCTGGCTCGCCGCGCTGCTCGGCGTCCCGCTCACCGCCGCCGTCGCGGGCACGACGGCCCTCTCCGCGCTCTTCACCTGGTGGTGGTGGCCCGCGCGCGACCAGTTCGCCCACCTCGACCGGTACGCCACCGTGCCCTTCGACGCCGTGGGACCGGCCGCCGTCGCGCTGACCGTGCTGTCCTTCTTCCTCGGCGCGGCGCTCGGACTGCTCATCGCGCGCACCCTGCCCGCCATGGCCGCCACGCTCGCCGTCACCGCCGGACTCCTCACCGCCCTGGGCGCGCTGCGCCCGCACCCGCGTGACGGGGGATTCTGGTGGGTGCAGTGGACCCAGGCCGGACTGTGCCTGGCCCTGGCCGCCGCGCTCGCCGCCTTCTGCGTCCGGCGGATCCGGCGGCGGCCCGTATGAGCCAGGTCCGCAGCCAGGTCCGCACGCTCACCGCGCCCGCCGCGCCGCGCGCCCGGATGGCCCCGCCCGCCGCCCGGCGGCCGCGCCCCGCTCTCCGGCCCGCCGCCGTCGCCCTGGCCCCGGCCGTGCTGACGCTCCGCGCTCGGGCTGTGGGGGATCCGCCGCGGGAACAGCATGTGGCGGACGAGTCGACGACGTATCAGATCGCCCACCGCGACCTCCCCGAGATCGTCCGGCTGCTCGGCGAGGCCGATGTCGCACACGGCCTCTACTACCTGCTCATGCACGCCGTGTTCGCCCTCTGGGACGGCGGGCTGCTCGCGCTGCGGCTGCCGTCGGTGCTGGCGATGGCGACCGCGGCCGCTGGGGTGGGACTGCTCGGGCACCGGCTGGCCGGTCCCCGGGCCGGGCTCGCCGCCGGGCTGGTCTTCCCGCTGGCCCCGGCGGTGCAGCGGTACGCGCAGGAGGGCCGCTCGTACGCCCTGGTCTGCGCCGCCGTCATCGCGGCGACCCATCTGCTGCTGAGCGCGGTGGCCAGGCCCCGCAGGCGGACCTGGACGGCGTACGCGGCGGTCGCGGCGCTGGCCTGTCTGCTGCACGAGTTCGCGGTCCTGGCCGTCCTCGCCCACGGGGTCGCGCTCCACCGGGCCCGGGTGCCCGCGGCACTCGGCTGGGCGTGGGGCCGGGCGGCCGCCGTAGTGGCCGTCGTCCTGTCCCCGCTGGTGATCGTCAGCCAGCAGCAGGCCGCCCTGGTCGGCTGGATCTCCCGCCCCGGCCTGCCGGACCTGCTCGGCTTCGGCGCGCTCGCGCTGATCGGGCTCGGCTGCGCCCGGGCGCCGCTGCCCTCCCGGGGCCCGCTGCCGCTGCGCGCGGTCGCGCTGCCGCTGCTGCTGGTGCCCCCGGCGACGCTGCTCGCGGTGTCGTACGTCCATCCGCTCTACGTCGACCGCTATGTGCTGTACGCGTACGTCGGCCTCGCGCTGCTGCTGGGCGCGGCGCTCGAACGGCTGGCGCGCACTCGGCGGGTGGTGGCCGGGGGCCTCGCGGTGCTGTCCGTGGCCGCCCTGCTGCCGTACTCGGTGCAGCTGCGCACCCCGCAGAGCAGGATCGACGACCCCCTCGCGGCCGCCCGTACCGTACGGGAGCTGACCCGGCCAGGCGACGGGGTGCTCTTCCTGCCCGCCCGCCGCCGCGAGCCGATCATGTCCAGCCCGGGGGACTTCCGGGGGTTACGGGAACTGGCCCTGGCCCGGCACGCGATCCCCTCGGGCACCCTGCACGGCATCGAACTGCCCGCACCGTCCATCCGTGCCCGGATGCTGACGGCCGGGCGGATCGTCACGGTGAACGACCCGCCCGGGCAGCCGCTGGACGACACCCCGCAGGAGCGGATGAAGCGCGCGGTGCTGACGCGGTACTTCCACCGATGTGCCGTCAGGGACGTCACCGGCATGCGCATCGTGCTCTACGCGCGCCCCGGGCGCTGCTGAGCACTCACCCCTCGGGGGAGTCCTCCACCAGCCGGGCGGGAAAGCCGCCGGTGGCGACCGGGCCCCAGCGCTCGGGCGTGACCCGGATCAGCGACTTGCCCTGCTTGCGCATGGCCGAGCGGTACTCGTCCCAGTCCGGGTGCTCACCGGCGATGTTGCGGTAGTACTCGACCAGCGGTTCGACCGAGTCGGGGGTGTCGATCACCTCGGCGGTGCCGTCGATCTGCACCCACGGTCCGTTCCACTCGTCGGACAGCACGATCAGGCTGACGGCCGCCTCGCGCTTGGCGTTGCGGACCTTGGCGCGCTCGGGGTAGGTGGACATGACGATACGGCCCGAGTCGTCGACGCCGCAGGTCAGCGGGGACGCCTGCGGGGACCCGTCGGAGCGGCGGGTCATCAGGATGGCGCGGTGCCGCGGGCGGACGAACTCCAGCAGCTCGTCCAGGGCGACACGGGTGTTGGTGGCGATGGAGGGGCTCATGCACGCGAGGGTACGACGTGGAGTGCGCTCGAACGCCGCCCCGTCCCCTCAGTGTCCCGTCAGGTGTCGCACTCCAGGACCGTACGGCACAGTCCGCACCGCGCCCGCAGCCTGCCGCGCACCGGGAGCCGGATGCGCTGGCGGCACGTAGGACAGGGGAATGACACGCTGAGCGGCGGGCCGCCCTCGAAGACGTAGTCGCCCCCGGTGGGGGAGGGGTGGCCGGACTGCGCCGAACGGCGGTCCTTGGCGTACCGGCGGCGTCCGGTCCACCCGGCCGCGGCGAGCGGTGGCTGCCGTTCGTCGCGCTCGGCCAGCTCCAGCCCCTTGGCGTATGCCTCGTACGCCTGCGGGCTGGTGAACCACGGCGACGGGTCCTCGTCGAAGAGCCGGGCCCGCTTGGCGAGGACGTAGCCGAACTCCTCCGGCGTCAGATAGCCCAGCTTCTGGCTGGTGACCGCGTCCTGGCGGTACGCGTCGAGCAGCAGCCAGCCGGTGCCGAGGTAGGCGGCGGTGGTGTCGGTGAGGATCTCGTTGTCGCGGGTGCCGGAGAAGGCCAGATCGAGCCGGTGCAGATACACATGGGTGACCTCGTGGGCGAGGGCCGCCCCGATGTCGCGGCGGTGGGTCTTGAAGCGGGAGTTCAGCTCGATGAAGTACTCCGGCCCGGCGGCCAGCTCCACGTTCCCCGCGTGCCGCATCTCGCGGAAGCTCACGATCATCCGGGCGTCCGGCAGCCGCATGTGCTGCACCATCACCCGGGCCACCCGCTGGACGCCGAGGTGGAGGTCGTCCTGGTCGGAGAAGGCCACGTCGCCGGGGACAACGCTGAGCCCGAAGGTGTCCACCGTGTCGCGCGACAGCCGCCGGTAGAGCGCGGTGAGCGAGGCCCGGACCATGTCCAGGTGCGGATAGCCGTGTTCGATGTCGCTGCCCGGTGCCGCCACGTGCTCACTGTACGGGCGGCCGGGCCCGGTGGCGCGGAGGCCGCGCGGGGCCGGGGCGGCGACGACGCGCGGGAGGCCGCGGGGCGGGGGCGGCGGTGCGCGGCTGACGGGGCGGGCGCGTAGCTGACGGGGCGTCTACTTGGCCGGAAAGCGACCCTTGCCAGGCTGTTCACGGACTTCACATAATCGCAGGGCATTCGCAGGTCTCGTCATTTGACGTGGGCCTGACATTTTTGCGCAACCCCCCACGAAAGGACTTCCGTTGCGAAACGCACTGAAGCACCTGAAGAGATCCGCGGCCCTCGGCGCGGTCGCCCTCGCCGCGTTCAGCCTCACGCCGGGCACCGCGACAGCCCAGCCCACCGGCCCCGAGCCCGGCCCCTCCGTCGTCGGCGGCACCCGCGCCGCCCAGGGTGAGTTCCCCTTCATGGTCCGCCTCTCCATGGGCTGTGGCGGCGCGCTCTACTCCCCGACCCTCGTGCTCACCGCCGCCCACTGTGTGAACGGCAGCGGCGCCAACACCTCCATCACCGCCACCGCGGGCGTCGTCGACCTCCAGAGCTCCAGCGCCACCAAGGTCAAGTCCACCCGGGTGCTCCAGGCCCCCGGCTACAACGGCACCGGCAAGGATTGGGCCCTCATCAAGCTCGCCCAGCCCATCAACCAGCCCACCCTGAAGATCGCCGAGACCACGGCGTACAACAAGGGCGACTTCACCGTCGCCGGGTGGGGCGCCGCCACCGAAGGCGGCAGCCAGCAGCGCTACCTGCTCAAGGCCACCGTGCCGTTCGTCGACGACGCCACCTGCAAGTCGGCGTACAGCGAACTCGTCGCCGGTGAGGAGATCTGCGCCGGCAAGATGTCCACCGGCGGCGTCGACACCTGCCAGGGCGACTCCGGCGGCCCGATGTTCCGCAAGGACGACGCCGGGGCGTGGATCCAGGTCGGCATCGTCAGCTGGGGCGAGGGCTGTGCCCGTCCCGGCAAGCCCGGTGTCTACACCGAGGTGAGCACCTTCGCCCAGAACATCAAGACCGCGGCGGCCCAGCTCGGCGGCTGACCCCCGGCACCCGCACCACGGTAGGAACGGACCCGGCGCGGCAGTGCGCGCCGGGTCCGCGTCACGTCCGCCGCGTCATGTCCGCCGCGTCACGTCCGGGTGCTCACATCCGGCCGTAGCGGATGCGGAAAATCCCCGCGCCGAAGGGAACCCCGTCTCGCGTTTCCGGCTCCTCCACGGTGGAGGCGCTGCTACCGGGGGCAGACCTCCCCGAGAGGCCGCCCCGTCCCCTTCACAACCCCCCACCGGGGGCGGGGCGGTCCCGGGGCCGAGGGCCCGGCCCCGCTGGCATAGGGTCGGGGGCCATGACGCACCGCGAGACCGACCCCGCCGACCGCCCCGGCCAGCCGGCCCCGACCAGCACGACCCACGAGGCCGACGACGCCGTACGCGCGGAGCTGGTCCGGCTGCGCGAGAGCATCGACAACATCGACGCGGCCGTGGTCCACATGCTCGCCGAGCGCTTCAAGTGCACCCAGCAGGTCGGCCACCTCAAGGCCGCCCACAAACTCCCCCCGGCCGACCCCGCCCCGCGAGGCCCGCCAGATCACCCGGCTGCGCGAACTGGCGGAAAACGCCAAACTCGATCCCCGCTTTCGCCGAGAAGCTGCTCAACTTCATCATCGCCGAGGTCATCCGGCATCACGAGACGATCGCGCGCTCCTGAGCCCTCCGTAGCCCCCGCCCATCGGGCGTACGGCACGGGCGTACGGTACGGGCGCACAACCAGTGGTGCGCCCCCACGTACGCCCGCGCCCGGCAGACTCCGAACTCCCGTGTGCCGCCTACCGCGGGTAGGGCAGCATGTCCCCATGTCCGTACTGACGCGCGAGGACGCGCAGCTCCGAGCCCGCCGCATCGAGGTCCACCGCTACACGATCGACCTCGACCTCACCCGCGGCGACGAACACTTCGGCTCCACCACGACCATCCGGTTCAGCGCCCGCGAGGACGGCGCGGACACCTTCGTGGAGCTGAACCCCGCCGCCCTGCACCGGGCGGTGCTCGACGGACACGACCTCGCGCTCGACCCCGCCGAGATCATCGCCGACG
>NZ_GG657754.1:7916978-7920200 GCF_000158915.1 Streptomyces himastatinicus ATCC 53653
TCTTCCGCTCCGCCGTCACCGACGCCGAACGCCAGACCCGCGCCATGGTCATGGCCCACGAGATGGCCCACAGGGGGTTCGGCAACCTCGTCACGATGCGGTGGTGGGACGACATCTGGCTCAACGAGTCCTTCGCCGAGTACATGGGCTTCCAGATCCTCACCGAGGCCACCCGCTACACCGGCACCTGGGCCGACTTCAGTATCCGCCGCAAGACCTGGGGCTACGACGCCGACCAGCGCCCCTCCACCCACCCCGTCGCCCCGGCACCCGAACTCGTCCCCGACACCGCCGCCGCCCGCCTCAACTTCGACGGCATCTCCTACGCCAAGGGCGCCTCCGCGCTGCGCCAGCTCGTCGCCTGGCTCGGCGAGAAGGACTTCCTCGCCGGGATCAACGACCACTTCACCCGGCACCGCTTCGGCAACGCCACCCTCGCCGACTTCCTCGACTCCCTCGCCCGCTCCACCGACCGCGACGTCCACGCCTGGGCCGACGCCTGGCTGCGCACCACCGGAGTGGACACCCTCACCCCCGCCATCACCACGAACGGCGGCCAGTGGCACCTGGAGATCCACCACGAGGGAGCCCCCGAACCGGCCCGTCGCCGCCCCCACCGCATCGCCATCGGCCTCTACGACCACGAACCCGCCGCCCCGCACCAACTCGTGCTGCGCAAGCGCGTCGAGACCGAACTGAACGGCACCGGCCCCGCCGCCCGCCTCTCCTTCAGCGGCCCCCGCCCCGACCTGCTCCTCCTCAACGACGGCGACCTGACCTACACCAAGGTCCGCCTCGACCCCGGCTCCTGGAAGGCCGCCGTACGCTCTCTCTCCGGCCTCCCCGACGCCGTCAGCCGCGCCACCCTCTGGAACGCCGCCCGCGACATGGTGCGCGACGGGGACCTCCCGGCCGCCGACTACCTCGACGCCGCCCGCACCCACCTCCCGCACGAGACCGACATAGCGATCGTGCAGGGCGTCCTCGCCTTCGCCCGTACCCAGATCGCCGACCGCTACGTCCCCGCCGACCAGCGGTCCGCCGCCCTCAACACCATCGCCGCCACCTGTCGCGACCTGCTGCGCCGCACCGAGGACGGCTCAGGGCCCGGGCTGCGGCTGTCCGCCGTACGCACGTACGTCACCAGCGCCACCGCGCCCGCCGAGCTGACCGACTGGCTCGAGGGCGACACCGTCCCCGGCGGCCCCGCCCTCGACCCCGAACTGCGCTGGCAGATCCTCGGACGGCTCGCCGTCCTCGGCGCCGCGGGCCCCGCCGACATCGACGCCGAACTCGCCCCGCGACTCCAGCGCCACCGGACAGGAGGGCGCCGCCCGCTGCCGCGCCGCACTCCCCGATCCGGACGCCAAACGGGCCGCCTGGGACGCCCTCTTCGGTGACAGCCCTGACCTTCCGGCTCTCTCCAACTACCTCGTCACCGCGACCGCCACCGGCTTCTGGCAGCCCGAACACCACGACCTGCTCACCGAGTACGTACCGCGCTTCTTCACCGACGCCGCCGCCACCGCCGCCCGTCGCGGCCCCGCCATCGCCGACGCCATCGCCCGCTCCGGCTTCCCGACGACGGTGGACGCGACGACCCTGCGGCTCGGCGAGGAGTGCCTCACCGCCCCCGACCTCCTCCCCGCCCTGCGCCGCCGCCTCGAAGACCAGCTCGACGACCTGCGGCGCGCCCTACGGGTGCGGAACGAACCCGCGCACTAGGGGGCGCGGGTTTCGATCAACCCGCACCGTGCACCCGTACCACGTACGGGTGCACTTCGGGCCGAGCCCGGCCGATCCGCTTGCGGGCCAAGTAGCTTGAGGTCCATGCCCGCTTCCGGCACCGCCCGCCTCCTCGCCGGGGGGAGCGAGGGACCAGGCGCGCTTCGCCCGATGCTCGACACCGTCCTCGACGCCCTCACCCACGGCGCCGCCGACCGTGGCGGGCCCCTCCCCGCCGGAGGACCCGGCGCCGTGGCCCACCGCACCCACGGCGCGGCCCGGCCCTGCATCCCCGACCACGGGGAAGGGCCGCACCACGCGCTGCGCACCCTCGTGACCGCCCTCACCGCGGGCGCCGCCGACCCGGCCGACCCGCACTGCGCCGCCCATCTCCACTGTCCGCCGCTCGCCGTCGCGGCCGCCGCCGACCTCGCCGTCTCCGCGCTCAACCCGTCCCTCGACTCCTGGGACCAGGCCCCCGCCGCCGCCGAGTTGGAGGCGCTCACCTGCCGCGCCCTCGCCGAGCTGGTCCACCCGGGCGCCCCCGCACCCGACGCCCTCGTCACCACCGGCGGCACCGAATCCAACCAGCTCGCCCTGCTGCTCGCCCGCGAAGCCGCCCACGGCGCGCCCCTCCGTATCGTCTGCGGCGCCAATGCCCACCACAGCGTCCACCGCGCCGCCTGGCTGCTCGGCCTGCGCCCGCCGCACACCCTCCCCACCCCCACCGGCGTCCTCGACCCGGCCCGCGTCCACGACGCCCTCACCGCACAGCCGGCGCGCCCCACCCTGCTCGTCGCCACCGCGGGCACCACCGACACCGGGGCCATCGACCCCCTCCCGCACCTCGCCGACCTCTGCGACGGCCACGGGGCGACCCTCCACATCGACGCCGCCTACGGCGGGCCGCTCCTGTTCAGCGACACCCTGAACAAGCGGCTCGACGGACTCGACCGCGCCCACACCGTCGCCCTCGACCTCCACAAGCTCGGCTGGCAACCGGCCGCCGCCGGGCTGCTCGCCGTACCCGACACCGCCGCCCTCGCCCCCCTCGGCCACCGAGCCTCCTACCTCAACGCCGACGACGACACCGACGCCGGGCTCCCCGATCTGCTCGGCCGCTCACTCCGCACCACCCGCCGCGCCGACATCCTCAAGATCGCCGTCACCCTGCGCGCCCTCGGCCGCCACGGCCTCGGCGACCTCGTCGACCAGGTCTGCGCCCACGCCCACGCCCTCGCCGACCTCGTCCAGGCCCGCCCTGCCCTGGAGCTGTACGCCCGCCCCACCCTCTCGACCGTCCTCTTCCGCCCCAAGGGAGCCGGACCGGGCGCCGTCGCCGCGCTGCGCCGCGGCCTCCTGCACCGCGGTACCGCCGTCCTCGGCCGCGCGGCCACCCCCGAGGGGCTGTGGCTCAAGGCCACCCTCCTCAACCCGCACATCCAGCCCGGCGATCTGCGCCGGCTGCTCGACCTCGTGGGAAGGGCACGACCACCC
>NZ_GG657754.1:7920300-7934082 GCF_000158915.1 Streptomyces himastatinicus ATCC 53653
CAACCCCCCCACCCAGCCGGTTCGCCCCCGAACCCCGAGCCCCGCCGCACCGGGAACGAGCCCCTGGACCTCGCGGGCATCGGCATCGGCCCGTTCAACCTCTCCCTCGCCGCCCTCGCCCACGGCGTCCCCACCCTGCGCACCGCCTTCTACGAACAGCGGCCCAACTTCCACTGGCACCCCGGGCTCCTCATCGACGGCGCCACCGTCCAGGTCCCCTTCCTCGCCGACCTCGTCACCCTCGCCGACCCCGCCAGCCCCTGGAGCTTCCTCAGCTACCTCAAGGCCCGCGAACGGCTCTTCCCCTTCTACGTCGCCGAGCGCTTCCACATCGAGCGCACCGAATACGACGCCTACTGCCGCTGGGTCAGCGAACAGCTCCCCGGCCTCCACTTCGGCCACCGGATCGACGCCGTCCGCTGGGACCACGACCACGAGCTGTTCGAAATCGACTTCAGCACGCTCGGCCCCGACGGCGAAGCCGTGTCCCCCGGCCGCTCCCACGCCCGCCACCTCGTCCTCGGCGTCGGCACCGAACCCCACGTCCCGGAAACCCTGCGCCCCCTCGCCGACGCCCCCAACGTCCCCGTCCTCCACTCCGCCGACTACCTGGAACACCGCGAACGGCTGCTGAACACCGGCCACGTCACCGTCGTCGGCTCCGGCCAGTCCGGCGCCGAGGTCTTCCTCGATCTGCTGCGCCACCGGCCGCTCGGCGCCGAGGGGCTGCACTGGCTCGCCCGTACGCCCTCCTTCGCGCCCATGGAGTACAGCAAGCTCGGCCTGGAGCAGTTCAGCCCCGACTACACCCGCTACTTCCACGCCCTCCCCGAGGCCGTCCGCGACCAGCTCCTCCCCGGACAGTGGCAGCTCTACAAGGGCATCGCCCAGGAGACCATCACCGCCATCCACCACGAGCTGTACCGCCGCGCCCAACAGGGCGGCGACTGGCCGGGCGCCGTCCTCACCCCCGGCGTCACCGTCCGCACCGCGGGCCGCATCGCCGCCGCCCGGCTCGAACTCCACCTGGAGCACGTCCAGCAGGGCACCCGCATCCGCCACACCACCGAGGCCGTCGTCCTCGCCACCGGCTACCGCGAGCGCCGCGTCGACACCCTGCTCGCCGCCCTCGACCCGTACATCCGGCGCGACTCCTCGGAACGGCCCCGCGTCGACGCCCAGCACCGGCTGGTCCTCGACCCCCTCATCAAGGGCTCCGTGCACGTCCAGAACGCCGAGCGGCACACCCACGGCGTCGGCACCCCCGACCTCGGGCTGGCCGCCTGGCGCTCCGCCGTCATCCTCAACTCGCTCAGCGCCGAACCGGTCTACCCCCTGCCGTCCCGCACCGCCTTCACCACCTTCGGACTCCAACCCTCCCGGCCGGGCGACGCCGCCCCGCAGCGGCCCGCCGCCCCGTCGGCGCCCGTCGCCCGGGGCAGCGGCCGCATGCACCTCCCCGACCAGCGCACCGGCCGGACCCCCACCCGGACCTGAGCGGCCGCCTTAGAACACCGGCGTACCGTCGCGCGTCAGCTTCCAGTCCACCGACGCGAACCCGGCCCCGTCGATCGTCCCCTTCGCCTTCACCCACGCGATGATCGTGTTACGGATCTCCTCCGAGTTGGCCCACACCTGCTGGGCGGCGGCCACATGCGGGAAGTTGCCCCCGCCGCTCGCCCGGTAGTTGTTCACCGCCAGCACGAACCGCGCCGCGTCCTCGACCGGCTTGCCGTCGAAGCGCAGCGCGGCGATCCGCGAACCCACCGGCTTCGCGATGTCGATCTCGTACGTCAGACCGCTCACCGCGTCGTAGTTGTAGTCGGGGGTGTCATCGGCGTTGGTCAGCTTCGACGGATCCACATCACCGCCCGCCGGGGTCCGTACGTAGTACCGCGCCGAGAACTCCAGATAGTCCTTGACCTGGGCGCCCGTCAGCACCCGTGCCTCCAGCGTGTTCTCGAACGGATACAACCCCGCCACCTGCCGGATCGTGACCTCCCCGGCCGGGATCCGCGCCGTCCGCGAGAAGCACGACGCCTGCGACAGCACCGGCAGCTGCGCGTGCTCCGTACCCGCCAGTGCCGCCTTCACCGTCTCCGTCTGCACCTGGTTGATGAAGTCGATGATCGGCGCGTCCTTGTACGGCGCCTCCGTGGCCGACATCGCCGCCGTCGAGGTGCCGATGACCTGGTTGACGTACCCGACGACCTTCTTGTGCTCATCGCCGAGCAGCTCCACGATCCGCGGATCCTCCGCCACCGAGGCCGAGTTCAGCACCTTCGCCGACACCGACTCCACCTGCCAGCGGCCCCGCGCCCACTCCAGACCGATGTCGAAGCGCGTCAGCCGCTGACCCCACTTGAGCGGTTCCGACAGCACGACCTCCCGGCCCGTCTCCTTGTTCACCACCCGGCGCTCGGCCACCTCCACATGGGCGTGGCCGACCAGGATCGCGTCGATTCCCGCCACCCGCTCGGCCACCAGCGCCGCCGCGTTCTCCACGTACGGCAGCTGATCGCCGTAGCTGGACGTCCCGCTGGTGCCCGAATGCGCCGAGACGAGCACCACGTCCGCGCCCATCGAACGCAGCCGCGGCACCCACTTCGCCGCCTGCTCCTCCAGCCCCGGGAACGTCATCTTCCCCTGCACATGGGCCTTGTCCCAGATCGCGATCCCCGGGTTCGTCAGCCCCAGCACCGCCACCTTCACCCCGCGGCCGCAGGGCGTGCGCAGCCGCGTCATCCAGTACGGCGGGAACGCGGGCCGCAGCGTCTTCGCGTCCAGCGCGTTCGCACCCAGCAGCGGAAAGTCGCACTGCTCCTCGAACTTCCGCAGCACCGGGATGCCGTAGTTGAACTCATGGTTCCCGAGCGCCGCCGCGTCGTAGCCGATCAGGTTCATCGCCTGCGCCATCGGGTGCACCGGGCCGCCCTTGCCGGTGATCGGGTCGACCTTGGCGTAGTAGTACGACAGCTGGGTGCCCTGGATGGTGTCACCCGCGTCGATCAGCAGCGTGTTGCGCCGCCCCTTCTCCTCGCGGACCTGCTCGACCAGGGTCGAGATCTTCGCGAGGCCGACGTCGTTGTGCGCCGCGTCGTCGAACTCGGCGTCCGTGAAGTAGTCCCAGTTGAAGACGTTGCCGTGCAGATCGGTGGTGCCCATGACGGTGAACTCGTACCGCTGACGGCCGCGCCCGTGTCCGTGCGCCTCCGCCGGAGTGGTGGCCGCGGCCGAGGCGAGCGCGACCCCCGCGCTGGTGGCCGCGGTGCGGCCAAGAAACGTCCGACGGTTGAGCGGCATGGCTGAACTCCCCTGGGATACCTGCGAAATGGGAACAACGCGCGTAGATTCTGGCGTAGCCGCACCCGTCCGCAACACCCCCGGCAGATTGCGATCAGAGCACGCCGAGCGCCCGGCACAGGGCAGGATCAAGCCACGTCCACGAGCCTCGACCAAGGGAGCAACCCCCATGGACCGGCACGTCCCGTACGGCACCCCCGACACTCCGCGCGTCGCGGTGCTCGGCGAGGCGACGCTGGAGGTCGACCCCGAGATCGCCCGCCTCTCTGTCACCGTCAGCGCGCGCGGCGCCGACCGGCGCGCCGCGCTGGACGACCTCACCCGCCGCAATCAGCGGGCGCTGGACCTGGTGAAGTCCTACGGCGAGGCGATCGAGAAGCTGGAGACCGGCGCCTTCGCCATCAACCCGGAGCTGGCCAGGGGACGCCAGGAGCGGGTGCGGGCCTACCACGGCCGGGTGCACCTCGCCGTGACCGTCACCGACTTCACCGCCCTGGGCGAACTCACCACCCGCCTCGCCGAGCTCGAACTGACCAGGGTCGACGGCCCCTGGTGGGGGCTGCGCCCCGACTCACCCGTCCACGGCCGCGCGCGGCAGCAGGCGGTCCGGGAGGCCGTGCAGCGCGCCCGCGAGTACGCGGGGGCGCTGGGCGCCCGGCTCGTCGCCCTGGTCGAGCTGGCCGACCTGGGTGCGGACGGGGAGGCGGGTCCGCCGATGCCGGTGGCGGTGGCGGGCCCGCGCCACCGCTCCGCCCGCTCCGGCGCGGGGGACGCGGCCGCGCTCGACCTGGAACCCGAACGCCAGACCGTATACGCGCACGTCACGGCGCGCTTTACGATCACCCGCCCGGAGCTGTGAATCGACTCTGTGCGGCGGCCCGTGCAGCGGCCCCGAATCGCTCATCGGAGCACCCCTATGCACGTTTCATTAGTTGTCGATAACACGCCATGCAAAGGCCATGGGGGAGTGGCTGCTTTCCGGTTCTTTACCCGTGAGTAAGTCATAGGGCTCGGCAGCATGCGCCGAGCAAAAATCGTCTGTACTTTGGGACCCGCCACCGACTCGTACGAGCAGATCAAGGCGCTCGTCGAAGCCGGAATGGACGTGGCCCGCTTCAACCTCAGCCACGGCACCTATGCCGAGCACGAGGAGCGTTATCGGCGAGTCCGCAAGGCCTCGCTGGAAACCGGCCGCAGCGTCGGTATCCTCGCGGACCTTCAAGGTCCGAAGATTCGGCTCGGCCGCTTCCGCGAGGGGCCCGTACTCCTTGAACGCGGAGATGAGTTCACCATCACCGTCGAGCCGATCGAAGGCGACCGCTTCCGCTGCGGCACCACCTACGACGGGCTGGCCACCGACGTCAACAAGGGCGAGCGCATCCTCGTCGACGACGGCCGCGTCACCCTCGAGGTCGTCGACGTCGACGGGCCGCGGGTGCACACGATCGTCATCGAAGGCGGGATGATCTCCGACCACAAGGGCCTCAACCTGCCCGGCGTGGCCGTCTCCGTCCCCGCCCTCTCCCAGAAGGACATCGAGGACCTGCGCTGGGCGCTGCGCACCGGGGCCGACATCATCGCCCTGTCCTTCGTCCGCAACGGGGACGACGTCGTGGACGTGCACCGGGTGATGGCGGAGGAGGACTGCCGGCTCCCCGTCATCGCCAAGATCGAGAAGCCGCAGGCGGTCGAGAACCTGGAGAAGATCGTCGACGCCTTCGACGGCATCATGGTCGCCCGCGGCGACCTCGGTGTGGAGATGCCGCTGGAGCAGGTGCCGATCGTCCAGAAGCGCGCGATCAAGCTGGCGAAGCGGAACGCGAAGCCGGTGATCGTCGCGACCCAGATGCTCGACTCGATGATCGACAACTCCCGCCCCACCCGTGCGGAGGCCTCCGACGTCGCCAACGCCGTCATCGACGGCACGGACGCGGTGATGCTCTCCGGCGAGACCAGCGTCGGCAAATACCCGATCGCCACGGTCCGGACCATGGGCCGCATCGTCACCGCCGCCGAGGAAGACATCCTCGCCAAGGGCCTCCCCCCGCTCACCGAGCGCAACAAGCCCCGCACCCAGGGCGGCGCGGTCGCCCGCGCGGCGGCCGAGATGGGCGACTTCCTCGGCGCCAAGTTCCTGGTCGCCTTCACCCAGTCCGGCGACACGGTCCGCCGCCTGTCCCGCTACCGCTCCCCGATCCCCCTCCTGGCCTTCACCCCCGACCCCAACACCCGCTCCCAGCTCAACCTCACCTGGGGCGTCGAAACCTTCCTCGGCCCGACGGTGGACTCCACGGACGAGATGGTCCGCCAGGTCGACGAGGAACTCCTGCGGCTGGGCCGCTGCCGACGGGGCGACCTCGTCGTCATCACCGCGGGCTCCCCACCCGGAGTCTCCGGCTCCACCAACCTGGTCCGCGTCCACCACATCGGCGCCGACGACCTCCGCTAGTCCCGCACTCAGTACTTCGGCCCGACGTGCGCGTCCATCAGCGCGATGGACGCCCGGCGGGCCACGCTGATGTTGAACGGATCGCTCCCGCGCGCGAGCGTCGTCCACTCGACGCCGACCGCGGTGAGGGCGTCGGAGCAGAGCTTGCGGATGTCGTCGGACTTGTTGGTGAAGAAGTACCGGGGATATTCGTAGCGCTTGCGTGCCCCGGCGACCATGCGCGTGGTCCAGTTGGTGATCCGGCAGCCGTCGGAGTGGAAGAGCCCGCGGATGAACTTCCAGGTGTATTCGTCCACGATTTGCTGCTGCCAGGGTTCGAGGGCGATGAGGCGGTCGTGCTTCTTGCCCGGCCCGTGCTGCGGGAACATGCACGTCCAGTGCTTCGTGTACGACTTCACCTCGGCGCACCCGTTCTTCTGCCGACGCTTCACGCTGGGCAGCGCCATCACGGTGCGTATGGCGGCCTCCGCCTCGTCGATCAAACCGGGCCAGGCGTCGGCGCAGAAGATCGACAGATGGTGTTGCTTGGGCTTGGAGATGATGTGGCCGTCGCCGAGATAGAGGCCGAGGAGATACGCATAGGCCGCGTGGTCGAATTCGCGGCCGGTGCATTCGGGGCAGTCCGTGGGCTGGGTGAAGACCTCGCCTCGCTGTTTCCTGTCCTGATGCCGCCACCAGCCGACCGTGCCTCGCGGGACTCCGAGAAGTTCGGCCACCTCACGATTGGGGACTCCTCGCCGCATGAGCATGACGGCATCGTGGCGCACCGACGGGCTGTATTCGGTCATGCGCCGAGCGTGGCATTTGCGGGAATGTAATCGTGGCGAATGGGCTTTCGACCACGCGAACGTGAGGGTCCACTTTGCTGAGAGGTGCCCGGTGTGGGATTCGAACCCACATGCCCCAAAGGGCACGGCGGTTTGAGCGCCGCGTGTCTGACCAAGTTCCACCAACCGGGCTGGCTGCGCGGGACAAGCGTACCCTCTGCGGCGGACTGCTCGCTGCTAGGTAGGCTCGGGGGGAGCAGGACCTGCCATGAACGAGGAGCCCCGTGAGCGCCACCGAGCCGGCCGACGAACAGTCGCACGTTCCCCCGCACACCACCCGCGTCGTCATCGCCGAGGACGAGGCCCTCATCCGCCTCGACCTCAAGGAGATGCTCGAAGAAGAGGGGTACTCCGTCGTCGGCGAGGCGGGAGACGGCGAGACGGCCGTCGCGCTCGCTCGGGAACACCGGCCCGACCTCGTCATCCTCGATGTGAAGATGCCGATCCTCGACGGGATTTCCGCCGCCGAGCGCATCGCGGCCGACCGCATCGCGCCCGTCCTCATGCTGACCGCGTTCTCGCAGCGCGAACTGGTCGACCGGGCCCGGGACGCCGGGGCGATGGCGTACCTGGTGAAGCCGTTCAGCAAGAGCGACGTGGTGCCCGCCATCGAGATGGCCGTCTCCCGCTTCACCGAGCTGAAGACGCTGGAGCAGGAGGTCGCCGACCTCTCCCTCCGGCTGGAGACCCGCAAGCTGGTGGACCGGGCCAAGAGCGTGCTCCAGACGGAGTACGGGCTGACGGAACCGGCCGCGTTCCGCTGGATCCAGAAGACCTCGATGGACCGGCGGCTGTCGATGCAGCAGGTGGCCGAGGCGGTCATCCAGGACGCGGCGGAGAAGAAGGCCAAGGAGCAGTAAGAAGTGAGGGGAGGCCAAAGGCCTCCCCTCACCGCGTCAGTCCTCGCCGAGGTACGCCTTCCGCACGGACTCGTCGTGCAGCAGCGTCTCCCCGCTCCCGGACAGCACGATCTTGCCGATCTCCATCACATGCCCGTGATCGGCCAGCGACAGCGCCGCCTGGGCGTTCTGTTCGACCAGCAGGATCGTGGTGCCCTGCGCCTTCAGTTCGGCGATGGTCTGCATGATCTTCTGCATCATGATGGGGGAGAGACCCATCGAGGGTTCGTCGAGCATCAGCAGCTTGGGGCGGGACATCAGGGCGCGGCCCATGGCGAGCATCTGCTGTTCGCCGCCGGAGAGGGTGCCGGCCGCCTGGGTGCGGCGTTCGCCGAGGATGGGGAAGAGGTCGTAGACCTTCCGTATGTCCGCGGCGATCCCGTCGGCGTCCTTGCGGAGAAACGCTCCGAGCTGGAGGTTCTCGGCGATCGTCAGCCGGGGGAAGATATGGCGGCCCTCGGGGGAGTGGGCCAGGCCCAAGGCGACGATCTTGTGCGCGGGGACGCCGCTCAGCGGTTTGCCGTTGAAGCGGATGGCGCCGCCGAGCGGGGTCAGCAGGCCGGAGAGGGTGCGCAGGGTGGTCGTCTTGCCCGCGCCGTTGGTGCCGATGAGGGTGACGACCTGGCCGGCCTCGACGCTGAACGAGATCCCCTTGACGGCCTCGATCTTGCCGTAGGCGACCCTGAGGTCCTCGACCTCGAGCAGTGCGGTCACTGTCCGTCCTCCTCTGTGCGTGCCTCTGCCGCTTCGACCGCCGCGGCCTCCTCGGCGCCGGGTTCGCCCTCGAAGGGGGTGCCGAGGTAGGCGGCGATGACGCGTTCGTCGCTCTGGACGACGTCGGAGGAGCCCTCGACCAGCTTCTCGCCCTGGACGAGCACGGCGACCCGGTCGCACAGGTTGAAGATGAACCGCATGTCGTGCTCGATGACGAGGACGGCGGTGCCCGTGTCGCGGATGGCGAAGACGAGTTCTTCGGTGGCCCGGGTCTCCTGGGGGTTCATGCCCGCGGTCGGCTCGTCGAGGAGCAGCAGTCCGGGGTCGCTGGCCAGGGCGCGGGCGATCTCCAGCTTGCGCTGTTCTCCGTAGGGGAGGTTGCGGGAGAGGTGGTCGGCCTTGGCGGCGAGGCCGGTGAACTCCAGGAGTTCCATGGCCCGTGCCTTGGAGGCGGCTTCGGCGCGTTTGAAGCCGGGGCCGCGCAGGAGGGCGGACCAGAGCCCTTCCTTGGTGCGGGTGTGCCGTCCGACCAGGACGTTTTCCAGGACGGTCATGTTGGCGAAGAGGCGGATGTTCTGGAAGGTGCGGGCGATGCCTGCCTGGGTGACCAGATGGGGTTTCGGCGGCAGGACGGTGCCCCGGTAGGCGACGCGCCCCTCGGTGGGGACGTAGAGGCCGGTGAGGCAGTTGAAGAAGGTGGTCTTGCCCGCGCCGTTGGGGCCGATGAGGCCGACGATCTCGCCGGGGTGGACGTCGAGGTCGACGGAGCGTACGGCGGTGAGTCCGCCGAAGCGCATCGTGACGCCGGTGGCGGTGAGCACGGGGGCGGCCTGTGCCACTGTGGTCGTGGTCATGTCTGTCATGCCTCCGCCTTGGTGACGCCGACGGCGCTGCCGCTGAGGGCGGCCTGGTCGGGCACGTCGAGCTGTCCCGTCTCGTGGTATTCGAGCTGCTGCCGCCGGTTGGGGATGATCCCTTCGGGGCGGAAGCGCATCAGCAGGATGAGCGCGATGCCGAAGGCGAGGAGCTGGTAGTCCTGGAGGAATTCCAGCTTCTCGGGGATGAGGAAGAGCAGGGCCGCGCCCAGCAGGGGTCCGCCGATGGTGCCCATGCCGCCGAGGATGACGGCGGCGAGCAGGAACGTGGAGTTCGGCGGGACGGGCCCGGCGAAGACGTACTGCTCGGGGACGACGGTGGTCTGGACGTGGGCCCAGATGGTGCCGGCGACTCCGGCGAGGGTGGCGCCGAGGGCGAAGGCGATGAGCTTGACGCGGAAGCCGTTGATGCCCATGGCGGTGGCGGCGGTCTCGTCCTCGCGGATGGCGACCCAGGCGCGGCCGATGCGGGAGTTTCCGGCCCGGCTGAAGATGAGGACGACGATGACGGTGACGAGCAGCATCAGCAGGTAGTAGTTGCTGTTGGAGTCGAGGGTGAACCCGGCGAAGCTGTGCTCGTCGTCGAAGTTGAAGCCGAAGATCTCCAGCGGCGGGATGTTGGGGACACCGTTGGGGCCGTTGGTGACGGAGGGCCCTGAGGTGCCGTCGAGGTTGCTGACGGCGATGCGGAAGATCTCGCCGAAGCCGAGGGTCACGATGGCGAGGTAGTCGCCGCGCAGCCGCAGCGTCGGGGCGCCGATGAGGACACCGAAGACGAGGGAGGCCAGCGCTCCGGCGAGCATGGCGGCCCAGAACGGGAAGGTGACGTGGATGGTGGAGGCGGCGGTTCCGGAGACCAGGGCGGCGGTGTAGGCGCCGACGCCGAGGAAGGCGACGTAGCCGAGGTCGAGGAGTCCGGCGAGTCCGACGACGATGTTCAGGCCGAGCGCGACGGTCGCGAAGATGGCGATGTTGACGCCGAGTTCGGTGTAGCTGGCCTTGTCCTGGGTGAAGGGGAAGACCAGCGCGGTCACCAGGGCCGCCACCAGGGTGAGGGAGCGGTAGGTGCTGGTGAGTCCGCTGAGCCGGGTGATGAGCCCGGCCTTGAGGAACGCGGCGGCGGCGAAGCACAGCGCGATGAGGTAGCCGATGAAGGGCTCGGGGTTGTCCTCGTCGGTCTGGATGCCGTAGTTGACGACGTAGAGGCCGAGGGCGAAGACGGCCGCGATGATGAGGATGTCCGCCCAGGAGGGGAGCTGCCGGGGGCGGCAGACGGGCCGGGTGTCGTCGGTGAGCAGGAACGCGGTGGCCACGGGTACGGCGGTGGCGACGGCGGCGACCCAGCCGCCCGGTTCCAGGTTGACCAGGCCGCCTTGGTCGACGGCGATGGCGAGGAGGGTGAACCAGGTGGTGGCGAAGGCGCCGAGGGCCAGCAGCCGCAGGGCCGCGGTGGAGCCCGCCGGGGTGAGCCAGCGCAGGCCCCGTACGTCCAGGGCGGCGACCGCGAACAGCAGGGTGGCCAGGCCCAGGGCGAGGGTGAGGACCTGGAGTCCGCCGGGGTAGCCGTAGACGGTGAGGTCGCCGGGGAAGTCGGAGGTCCAGGTCCAGGCGAGGAAGGTGGAGGCGACCGTGGCGAGGCCGCCGGCCGCGGTGATCGCCCGGAGCAGGGTGGTGCGCGGGGCCGGGGTGCCGGCGCCGGGTGCCTTGCTGATGTGGGTGGTCATCGGTTCACTCCCTCACGCCCGGTCCGCGACGCGTTCGCCGAGCAGCCCCTGGGGCCTGACCAGCAGGACGAGGATGAGCAGGGTGAAGGCCCAGACGTCCTTCCAGGCCCCGCCGCCGAGCTGATCCATTCCGGGGATGTCCTGGATGTATTTGATGGCCAGGGCCTCGGCGATGCCGAGGACGACGCCGCCGAGCATGGCGCCGTAGATGTTGCCGATGCCGCCGAGTACGGCGGCGGTGAAGGCCTTGAGTCCGGCGATGAAGCCCATCTCGAAGTTGATCTGGCCGTACTTGAGCCCGTGGGAGAGGGCGGCGACGGCGGCGAACGCACCGCCGATGGCGAAGGCCATCACGATGATGCGGTCGGTGTTGATGCCCATCAGCTTGGCGGTGTCGGGGTCCTGCGCGGTGGCCTGCATGGCGCGCCCGGCCCGGCTCTTGGAGACGAACAGCCCCAGGGCGAGCATGCACAGCGGGGCGGCTATCAGCAGGAACGCGTCGCCGCGCTGGATGTGCAGACTGTCGCTGATCGCGAACGAGCTGCCCTCGAACTGCGGGAAGCTGCGGGCTTTCTTGGCGTCGGGGTAGAACGCCCAGACGGCCTGCTGGAGCGCGATGGACAGCCCGATCGCGGTGATCAGAGGGGCCAGCCGGGGGCCGCCGCGCAGGGGCCGGTAGGCGAAGCGTTCGGCCGCCGTGGCGATGGCGACCGAGGCCAGGATGCCGCCGATGAGCATGAGCGGCAGGGACAGCGCCAGCGAGGTGCCGCTGGGCAGCCAGAGGTAGATGGTGAGGGCGCCGAAGCCCCCGATCATGAAGATCTCGCCGTGGGCGAAGTTGATGAGCTGGACGATGCCGTAGACCATGGTGTACCCGATGGCGATCAAGCCGTAGAGGGCGCCGAGGGTCAGGCCGTTGACCAGCGTTTGCGGCAGTTCGTGCACCGCAGGGCCTCCGATGAGCGTGTCGGATATGACGCCGCGCGAGGGCGCTGGTGTGCGCCCTCGCGCGGTTGCGTTGCTTGGGTGGGCGGGGGTGTTGCCCCGGGCGGCACTAGTCCTTGAAGGTCTCGCTCTTCACGTCCTTCCAGGCGCCGTTCTTCACCTGGTAGACGGTCAGCTGCTTGTTGGTGGTGTCCCCGTACTGGTCGAAGGAGACCTTGCCGGTCACGCCGTCGAAGGAGACCTTGTTCAGGGCCTCGGTGACCTTGGCGCGGGCGTCGTCGGGGAGCTTGCCGTCGTTGTCGGCGACGACCGCCTTGACGGCCTGGATGATGGGCCCAGGCGGCGTCGTATGAGTAGCCGCCGTACGCCCCGTACGGGTCCGGGTACTTCTGGCCCGCGTAGTTCTTGACGAACGTCGTGGCGGAGGGGAGGTCCTCGACGGGGTAGCCGACGGAGGTCGCGAGGTCGCCGTCGTTGTTGGTGCCGGACGCCTTGATGAACGCGGGGTCGTAGATGCCGTCGCCGCCCATCACCGGGACCTGCGCACCGGCCTGCTTGATCTGGTCGGACAGCAGACCGCCCTCGGGGTACTGGCCGCCGAAGTAGACGGAGTCGGCGCCGGATGACCTGACCTTGCCCGCGATGCCGGAGAAGTCGGTCTCCTTGACGGTGAGGTGGTCGGTGCCGACGACCGTGCCGCCGAGGCGCTTGAACTCCTGGGCGAAGATCTTGGCGAGCCCGGCGCCATAGGTCTGCTTGTCGTCGATGACGAAGACCTTCCGCTTCTTCGCGTCCTTGTAGTAGTACTGCGCGGCGAAGCGGCCCTGGATGATGTCCGTGGTCGCGGTGCGGAAGTAGGTCTTGAAGGGGCGGGACTTCTTGCCCGAGGCCCACGCGTCGCCCTGGCTCAGCGCCGGGTTGGTGTTGGCGGGGGAGACCTCGGCCAGGTCCGCCTTGGCGAAGACGCCCTGCATGGACTGGGCGACGCCGGAGTTCAGCGGGCCGACCGTGCCGAGGATGGCGTCCTCGTCCACCATCGACGTGGCGTTCTGCTTGCCGGAGGACGGCACCGCCTGGTCGTCATAAGACTTGATCTTGAAGGTGACGCCCGGGACCTCTTTCTGCTTGTTGGCCACCTTGGCGGCGAGGTCGACGGAGTTCTTGATGCCCTGACCGAGTGCCGACAGCGAGCCGGTGAGCGGGGCGTCGACGCCGATGACGACGGTGGTCTTGCCGTTCTTGTCCCCGCTGTCGGTCTGGCCGCGCGAACCGCAGGCGCTGAGGGTGAGGGCTCCCGCGGTGATCGCGGTCGTCAGGATGAGCAAGGAGCGCTGTCGCACGAAGAATCCTTTCCCTGGCCCGGCCGCCCCTCTGGATGGGACGCCGTGTCCGCGCCGGTGGACCTGTTACAGCCGTTCGGGCGCTGGCGAACACCCGACGGAGGTCGTGACTGGCTGTGAATGTAAGCGTGGGACGCGTCAGGTGGCAGAGGTGCAGCCCATGATGTGACTGTCTTGTTATGACACAGGTCACGTTCCTGTCTCGGTGTAGCGGAACGGAAGGGACAAAGCGGGTGATTGCGGGCAATCTATGAGGTCCGGATAGTGAGAAGATGCAGTTCCGCTAAGGAGTCGAGGGAACTTGCGAACGAAGTGTGGAGACGTGTGCTCGCGGTTACGGAGCGAGGTCATCATCGATGACGTCACGGTGTGCGAGGGCCCGATCTTGTATTGCGAACGCATTACGCAGTGTTACAACCGGGGCGAGTGATTCCAGCCCGCGCGTGAACGGTGTGCGGGTCGGGGTGCGGGTCGGCGCCCGGGGCGGCGCGCACGCAGAAGCGGCGCCCCCGGATCCGGGGGCGCCGCTTCTGGTGGCTGAGGTGGGGCGTGAGGTGACCTACGGCTTCGGCAGGCCCTCCGCCTCGCGCAGCAGGCAGGTCAGCCGGGCGGTGCACACCCGGCGGTCCTGCTCGTCGCTGATGACGATCTCGTACGTGGCGGTCGAGCGCCCCCGGTGGACGGGCGTGGCGACGCCGGTGACCAG
>NZ_GG657754.1:7934747-7938072 GCF_000158915.1 Streptomyces himastatinicus ATCC 53653
TTCTTGATGCCGCGGTAGCGGTCGTCCAGGCCGTAGATGGTGGTGTTGTACTGGTCGTGCGAGCGGAGGGTCTGGAGCAGCAGCCTGCCTTCGGGGGCCTTCGGATACTCGACCGGGGCGGCGGTGAAGTTGGCCTTGCCCGTGGCGGTCGGGAAGCGGCGGCTGTCGCGCGGGGCGTGCGGCAGGGCGAACCCGGACGGGTTGCTCACCTTGGCGTTGAAGTCCTCGAAGCCGGGGATGACGGCCGCGATGCGGTCACGGATCGTGGCGTAGTCCTTGGTGAACTCCTCCCACGGGGTCTTGCTCCCGTCGCCGAGCACCCGCCGGGCCAGCCGGGCGACGATGGCCGGTTCGGAGAGCAGCTCGGAGCTCGCGGGCTCCAGCCGTCCGCGCGAGGCGTGCACCATGCCCATCGAGTCCTCGACGGTGACGAACTGCGGTCCGCCGTCCTGGATGTCCCGGTCCGAGCGGCCGAGGGTGGGCAGGATCAGGGCGCGGGTGCCGGTGACCACGTGGGAGCGGTTGAGCTTGGTGGAGACGTGGACGGTCAGCCGGGCGGCGCGCATGGCGGCCTCGGTGACGTCGGTGTCGGGGGAGGCGGCCACGAAGTTGCCGCCCATGGCGAAGAAGACCTTGGCCTGGCCGTCGCGCATCGCGCGGATGGCGCGGACGACGTCGAAGCCGTGCTCGCGCGGCGGGGCGAAGCCGAACTCCTTCTCCAGGGCGTCCAGGAAGGCCGGGGCGGGCCGCTCGAAGATGCCCATGGTGCGGTCGCCCTGCACATTGCTGTGGCCGCGCACCGGGCACACCCCGGCGCCGGGGCGGCCGACGTTGCCGCGCAGCAGCAGGAAGTTCACGACTTCCCGGATGGTGGGCACCGAGTGCTTGTGCTGGGTCAGCCCCATCGCCCAGCAGACGATGGTGCGCTTCGAGTCGAGGACCATGCGCAGCGCGCGCTCGATGTCGTCCCGGGTGAGGCCGGTGGCGCTCAGCGTCTCGTCCCAGTCGGCGGCGCGGGCGGCGGCGGCGAACTCCTCGTAGCCGTGGGTGTGTTCGCGGATGAAGTCCTCGTCGACGACGGCTTCGTCCGTTTCCGAGGCGTTGTCGGAAGCCTCCAGGATCAGCTTGTTGAGGAGGCGGAAGAGGGCCTGGTCGCCGCCGATCCGGATCTGGAGGAAGAGGTCGGTGAGCGAGGTGCCGCCGCCCGCGAGCCCGCGGGCGTTCTGCGGGTTCTTGAACCGCTCCAGACCCGCCTCGGGCAGCGGGTTGATGGAGATGATCTTCGCGCCGTTGTCCTTCGCCTTCTCCAGTGCGGAGAGCATGCGCGGATGGTTGGTGCCCGGGTTCTGCCCGGCGACGATGATCAGGTCGGCCTTGTGGAGGTCCTCCAGCAGCACGCTGCCCTTGCCGACGCCCAGGGTCTCGGTGAGCGCGGAGCCCGAGGACTCGTGGCACATGTTGGAGCAGTCGGGCAGGTTGTTGGTGCCGAATTCGCGAGCGAAGAGCTGGTAGAGGAACGCGGCCTCGTTGCTGGTGCGTCCGGAGGTGTAGAAGACGGCCTCGTCGGGGGAGTCCAGCGCGCGCAGCTCGTCGGCGATGATGTCGAACGCGCGGTCCCAGCTGACCGGCTCGTAGGCCTCGGCGCCCTCGGCCAGGTACATGGGCTGCGTGAGCCTGCCCTGCTGGCCGAGCCAGTAGCCGCTGCGGGTGGCGAGGTCGGCCACCGGGTGGGCGGCGAAGAAGTCGGGGGTGACCCGGCGCAGGGTCGCCTCCTCGGCGACGGCCTTCGCGCCGTTCTCGCAGAACTCGGCCGCGTGCCGCTTGTCGCCCTCGGGCCAGGCGCAGCCCGGGCAGTCGAAGCCCTTCTTCTGGTTGACCCGCATGAGGGTGAGGGCGGTACGGCGGATTCCCATCTGCTGATGGGCGATGCGCAGCGAGTGGCCGACCGCGGGGAACCCGGCGGCGGCGTGTTTCGGGGGTGCGACCTCGGGAGCGTCCTGTATCGGATCGCCTGCGGGTGGCTTGGCTGCCATGTCGGTCCCCTTTTTCGACTCGGCTTGTCGGCTTCGACATCGGCTCGGTTGTCCCCCGTCGATCCTTTCATGAGTCATGGACTTTGGGACCACCCGGTGTGGTGGGCCGGGGTGGGAGGCGGGAGGCGTTGTCGGTGGGGCGTGGCAGGATCGGGGGCGTGGCAGAGAAAGCATCGAAGAAGACCGCAGCGCCCGCGCCCGACCGCACGGGGGACCGTCCCCGCCTGCTCCTGCTGGACGGGCATTCCCTGGCATACCGGGCGTTCTTCGCGCTGCCGGCGGAAAATTTCAGCACGACCTCCGGCCAGACGACCAACGCGATCTACGGCTTCACCTCGATGCTGGCGAACACGCTCCGTGATGAGCAGCCCACGCACCTGGCGGTGGCGTTCGACGTCTCGCGCAAGACGTGGCGCTCCGAGCAGTTCGCGGAGTACAAGGCGAACCGCTCCAAGAGCCCCGACGAGTTCAAGGGGCAGGTCGAGCTGATCGGCGAACTGCTGGACACGATGAACGTCACCCGCTTCGCGGTGGACGGCTTCGAGGCGGACGACGTGATCGCCACCCTTGCCACCCAGGCCGAGGCCGAGGGCTTCGAGGTCCTGATCGTCACCGGTGACCGCGATTCGTTCCAGCTGGTCAGCGACCATGTCACGGTGCTCTACCCGACCAAGGGCGTCTCCGAGCTGACCCGGTTCACCCCCGAGAAGGTCCAGGAGAAGTACGGGCTCACCCCGCGCCAGTACCCGGACTTCGCGGCGCTGCGCGGCGACCCGTCGGACAACCTGCCCGGCATCCCGGGCGTCGGCGAGAAGACCGCCGCGAAGTGGATCAACCAGTTCGGGTCGTTCCAGGATCTGGTGGAGCGGGTCGACGAGGTCAAGGGCAAGGTCGGCGAGAAGCTGCGCGACCACTTGGAGTCCGTCAAGCTCAACCGCCAGCTGACCGAGCTGGTCAGGGACGTGGAGCTGGGCACAGGACCCGACGGTCTCAAGCGCGTTCCGTACGACCGGGCCGCGCTGGGCGTGATCATGGACGCGCTGGAGTTCCGCCACCAGAACTTCCGCGACCGGGTCCTGGCCGTCGACCCGGGTGCGGCCGACGAGGAGCCCGCCGCAGCGGAGCCCGGCGTCGAGGTCGACGGGGTGACGCTGAGCGCGGGCGAGCTGGCGCCCTGGCTGGCCGACCGCGGCGCCGAGCCGCTGGGCCTGGCCACCGTGGACACCTGGGCGCTGGGCAGCGGCAGTGTCAGCGAGGTCGCGCTGGCCACCGCGGGCGGGCCCGCGGTCTGC
>NZ_GG657754.1:7938232-7978174 GCF_000158915.1 Streptomyces himastatinicus ATCC 53653
CCGCGCTCTCCGCCTATCTGGTCAAGCCGGGCCGCCGTTCCTTCGAGCTGGACGCCCTGTCGGTCGAGTACCTGGGCCGTGAGCTGTCCCCTGCGGCCGCGGCGGACAGCGGGCAGCTCGCCTTCGGCGCCGACGAACAGGCCGAGCAGGACGCCCTGATGATCAAGGCGCGTACGGTCCTCGACCTCGGCGAGGCGTTCCGGGGCCGCTTGGAGGAGGTCGGCGCGGCCGGGCTGCTGAGTGATGTGGAGCTGCCCACCTCCGAGCTGCTGGCCCGGCTGGAGCGCTCCGGCATCGCCGCCGACCGCGACTGGCTGGACCGTATGGAGCAGCAGTTCGCGGGCGCCGTCCAGCAGGCGGTGAAGGAGGCGCACGCCGCGGTGGGCCACGAGTTCAACCTCGGCTCGCCCAAGCAGCTCCAGGAAGTGCTCTTCGGCGAGCTGGGCCTGCCCAAGACCAAGAAGACCAAGACCGGGTACACGACGGACGCCGACGCGCTCGCCTGGCTGGCCGGGCAGACCGACCACGAACTCCCCGTGATCATGCTGCGCCACCGGGAGCAGGCCCGGCTGCGCTCCACCGTGGAGGGGCTGATCAAGACGATCTCCCCCGGTGGCCGCATCCACACCACCTTCAACCAGACGGTGGCGGCGACAGGGCGGCTGTCCTCGACCGACCCCAACCTCCAGAACATCCCGGTGCGCACGGACGAGGGCCGGGCGATCCGGCGCGGCTTCGTCGTCGGCGAGGGCTTCGAATCCCTGATGACCGCCGACTACAGCCAGATCGAGCTGCGCGTGATGGCCCATCTCTCCGAGGACGACGGCCTGATCGAGGCGTTCACCTCCGGTGAGGACCTGCACACCACGGTCGCCTCCCAGGTCTTCGGCGTCGCCAAGTCCGAGGTCGACCCGGAGATGCGGCGCAAGATCAAGGCCATGTCGTACGGCCTGGCGTACGGGCTCTCGGCGTTCGGCCTCTCAGGTCAGCTGGGCATCGGCGCGGACGAGGCCCGCCGCCTCATGGACACCTTCTTCGAGCGGTTCGGCGGGGTGCGCGACTATCTCCAGCGGGTCGTGGAGGAGGCGCGCGCCATCGGCTACACGGAGACCATGCTCGGCCGCCGCCGCTACCTCCCCGATCTCACCAGCGACAACCGGCAGCGCCGCGAGATGGCCGAGCGGATGGCGCTCAACGCCCCGATCCAGGGCACCGCCGCCGACATCGTCAAGATCGCGATGCTGAAGGTGGACGCCGCGTTGACGGCAGGCGAACTCTCGTCGCGGATGCTGCTCCAGGTGCACGACGAAATCGTGCTGGAGATCGCGCCGGGGGAGCGGGAGCGGGTCGAGGAGCTGGTGCGGCGCGAGATGGCCGGTGCCTTCCAACTGCGCGCTCCGCTGGACGTGTCGGTGGGTGTCGGCGCCGACTGGGAGTCGGCCGCGCACTGAGCGGGCGCCCGGGCGGAAGCGGTGAACCGGCGGAACCGTCAAGTCCGGACCCTCGAATGGCCGCTGACGGGCGGTAGGCAGCGGTAGTCGCGGGCCTTAAGTTGTCGTAGTGTCACCAGGGTTGACGCGCGGGGGAGCGCACTGTGTTCGACGGGAGGGACACACGGATGGCACCGCTTATCGGCCGACGTCTGCGTAAGGGGGCGGCCACGACGGCGGTGGCGGCGGCCGCGATGGCCGCCCTCACCGCATCCCAGGCGCCCGGGTTCGCCGCGCAGGAGCACGCGGACGGGGACCGCCGGGACCGTGACCGGGTCAGTGGGGCGCAGCCCTCGCCCGATACACCCATCGACGGCGGCGGCTCGTACCACACCGATCTGCCGCCGCTGACCAAGCCGGACAAGCCGGGCTCCTCGATCGACCTGCCGGGCTTCCCGGGCAGCAGCACCAAGGCCGAGGCGGGCATCCCGGCGAGCGTCCTCGCCGCGTACAAGAAGGCGGAGGCGTCGCTCAAGGAGTCCAAGCCCGGCTGCAACCTGCCGTGGCAGCTGCTGGCCGCGATCGGCAAGGTCGAGTCCGGCCAGGCCCGCGGCGGTAACGTGGACGACAAGGGCACGACCGTCAGTCCCATCCTTGGACCGGCCCTCAACGGCAACGGCTTCGCCCTGATCAAGGACACCGACGGCGGCGAGTTCGATGGGGACACCACCCACGACCGGGCCGTCGGGCCGATGCAGTTCATCCCGTCCACCTGGGCGAACTGGAGCGAGGACGGGAACGGCGACGGCCGCTCGGACCCCAACAACATCTACGACGCGGCGCTCGCCGCCGGGTACTACCTGTGCGCCAACGACCGTGATCTGTCCGTCCAGGAGGACATCAACAAGGCGATCCTCGGCTACAACCACTCGCAGGAGTATCTGAACACCGTCCTGTCGTGGTTCGAGTACTACAAGAGCGGCACCCACGAGGTCCCCGACGGCACCGGAGTGCAGCCCTCCGAGCGGAGCACACCGTCCGGCGACGGCTCCAAGGCGGGCTCCAAGGAATCCGGCGAGGGCAGCGACAAGGGCAAGGACACGGACAAGGGCCCCGGCAAGGGCAACGACGGTCCGCGCACCCTGCCCAAGCCCAATGACGACCGCGGCGGCTCCACGTCCCCCTCGCCGAAGCCGGGCGACGACGGGACGCAGACGCCCGATCCGCAGCTGCCCAAGCCGCCGACCACGCCGCCCACCACCCCCGCGCCCAAGCCCACCGGCACCGCCAAGCTGACCGCTGTCGGCGCCAAGCAGCTCACCGCCACCGCCGGTGAGACGTTCAGCGGGTCCCCCAAGGTCCGCGCGGTGGACGCCGCGGGCAAGCCGGTGGCCGCGGCCCGCGTGAAGTACGAGATCCGCGGCGAGACGAGCGCCCGCTTCCTCGGCCTCGTCCGCTCCGTCACCGTGCTCACCGGCCTCGACGGCACCGCCACCGCCCCCAAGCTGCTCGCGGGCGAGCAGCCCGGCTCGTTCACCCTGCGCGCCACGGCCGTCGGGCGCGAGAAGGTGGCGCCGGTCGACTACGCCGGGACCGTCAAGGCCCGCCCCGTGCCGCAGGCCGACGCGCTGGCCCGCCTCGGTGACGGCGTCCTCAAGACCGGGACCGGTGGCTCCTTCGCCGATCTCCTCACCGTCAAGGCGACCAACAAGGGCAAGGTCGCGGCGGGCGTCCCGGTCACCGCGACCATGATCACGGACGCCAAGAAGCCCCAGGTGAACGACAAGGGTCCGTACTTCCTGGACGCCAAGGACAAGCCGGTCCGCACCCTGACCGGGCTGAAGACCAACGCCCTCGGACAGCTGACGCTTCCGAAGATCCTCACCGACGAGCACGCGGGCACCTATCTGCTCCGTCTCACTACGGCCGACGGCGCCGTCCTCGACGTCGAGCTGACCGTCACCCCGGCCGCCGCCGACTAGCGGCCGCCGATCCGGGCACACCGCGCGCCGCCCCCGAGCCCCCACCGGGCCCGGGGGCGGCGCGTTCGTGTTGAGCCCTTCGTGTTCTCATCTGCGCCGCCCGTTGCTACGGTGCCCAGCCCCGGCTGTAGCTGACGCCCTGTCAGTTGTCGTCCCCGCACTCACGGGAGGCCCGCATGCGTGCCCTCGCCGCCGCCGCGATCGGACTCGCCGCCGCCCTCGCCCTCGTCTTCACGGTGACGGCCATCGGCGCCCCCGGCGGCACCACCTCCCCCGAGCCGCTGCTCACCACCGTCCCCGAGCACCCCTGAGGGAGGGACGCCCCGCCATGCGCCGCAAAGCCAGCCTGGTGCTGCTCGCCTTCGCCGTCTTCTTCGCCGCCCTCGCGCCGCTGGTGCGCTGGTACGCGTTCCCCCGGCTCGCCAAGATCCCGCCCAGCGAGTACCAGACGGCCGTCCTGGAGGCCCGCCCCGCCACCCTGCTCGACTACGCCACCATGAAGCCCCGCACGGTCCCCAAGGTCAGCATCGTGCAGACCCTGCGCGGGAACGTGGGCGCGGCACGGACGGTCGGCAAGGAGACCGGGCGCGACGTCGTCGTCTGGGACGCCCTGTCGTACATCCAGGGCCCCGACGGCAAGATGGTCTCCCGGATCCCCGAGCGCTACGTCTTCGACGCCCACTCCCAGGACCCGGTGCACGCGGGCGGCGAGCACGTCGACGGCGACGCCGTGCGCCGCGAGGGCATCGAGTACAAGTGGCCCTTCCTCACCGAGAAGCGCGACTACCGCTACTTCGACGCCCAGACCCGCACCTCCGCGCCCATCCACTACAAGGGCACCCGGAACTTCCGCGGTCTGAGCGTGTACTACTTCGAGCAGACCATCCCCTGGACCAAGGTCCCGCTGCCCAAGACCATGCCGGTCGACGGCGTCACCCCCGAGACCGTCCGTAAGGCCGGAACCTCCCGCTGGTACACCACCAAGCGCATGTTCTGGGTCGAACCCACCACCGGCGCACCCGTCAACGGGCAGGAGATCCATCGCGAGGAACTGCGCGGCGGCACCCTGCTGGGCGGCCGGGACCGGGTGACCGTCTTCTCGGGCCACGTGAAGATGCGCGAGGACTACATCGCCCACACGGTCAAGATGGTCTCCTCCCAGCGGCAGCTGGTCCTGGCCTTCACCACGTATCTGCCCTGGGGCTTCGGGGTGCTGGGGGCCGGACTGCTCTCGGTCGCGCTGCTGCTGGAGGCGCGGAGCCGGAAGCCGGGGGAGTCTTCGCCGGGCCCGCGGCGACGGCTCGTCAACCTCCGTCCCCGCGTTCCCTCCTGATAGTGACGCCGGTAGTGATCTCGGTAGTCGGCTGGCTAGCATGCGCTCCATGCCGGGAATCACGATCGAGTTCACCGAACAAGAACTGGCGGAGCTGCGCGCCGAGGCGAAGGAGAAGGGCGTCGCCATCAAGCGCCTCGCCCACGACATACTGACCGAGGACGTCGTGCGGCGGCGTCAGAAGCAGCGCTTCGTCGAGGGCGCCGTGCGCTTCGCCCTGGGCTACAAGGCCGAGTTCGAGCGGGAGTTCCCGGAAGGGCTGCGTTGATCCTGTACGTCGACGCCGGCTGGGTGCTCAACGTGCAGGTCGATGTCTCCCCGGTGAACACCCCCGTGCGCGACTGGGGCGCACTGCACTGCATGAGCGAACGGCACCGCTACGAACGGTTCGCGGGGGAGCCGTACTACGAGGAGGCCGCGGCGCGTGCCGCGACCTTCCTCCACACCTCGCTGATCCTGGAGCCGTTCTCCGACTACAACGCGGTCATCGGCGCGGCCTGCGCCCAGATGTACCTGGAGGAGTCCGGCGAGGCGATCGCCCCGCCGCCCGGCGCCATGGTGGGGCTCATCCGCGACATACGGGACAACCGGCTCCGCCTGAGCGAGACCGCCCGGCGGCTGCGCGCCTGGGCCGTATGAAGCTGATGCTCAGCGGCGGGTATTGGTGCGCCGCGTCGGCTCGGCCGTCGTCGGATCCTCCGGCCACGGATGCTTGGGGTAGCGGCCGCGCAGCTCCGCCCGTACGGAGCGATAGCCGTCCCGCCAGAACGACGCCAGGTCGGCCGTGACCGCGGCCGGACGCCCCGCCGGTGACAGCAGGTGCACCAGCAGCGGCACCCGCCCGCCCGCGATCCGTGGCGACTCCTGCCAGCCGAACAGCTCCTGGAGCTTCGCCGCCAGCACCGGCTGCCCGTTCCCGTCCCCGTAGTCCACCCGCACCCGCGATCCGCTCGGCACCTCGACCCGCTCCGGCGCCAGCTCCTCGAAGCGCGCCGCGTCGCCCGTCGCCCAGGGCAGCAGCCGGGCCAGCGCCTGACCGGCCTCCACCCGCTCCAGATCCGCCCGCCGCCGGGCCCGGCCCAGCTCCACGCCCAGCCACGCGTCCGGGTCCGCCAGCAGCGCCGCCTCCGATACGTCCGGCCAGGGCGCCCCCAGCTCCCGGTGCAGGAACGCCATCCGCTGCCGCACCGCCGTGGCCTGCGCGGACCACCGCATCAGCCCCGTCCCCTCGCGGCGCAGCCCCTCCAGCAGCGCCGCGTGGACGAGCGCCGGGTCGGGCGCGGCCAGCGGCCGGGCCACCAGCTCGATCGCCCCGAGCCGGGACACCCGCCGGGCGACGACGTCCCCGTCGGCCCAGTGCACCTCCTCGCCGTCCGACCCCAGCGCCGCGGCCGCCGTACGGGCCGTCTCCTCGTCGGTGACGGCGGCGAGCCGCACCCGCGCCGACGCGGCGGTGACCGGCCGGTCCGCGACCGCGACGGCCAGCCACGGCGCACCGCCCAGCCGCGACCCGTCGCCCAGCTCGGCCCCGGTCCCGGCTGCCATCAGATACGACCGCCCGCCCCGCACCCGAGCCACCCGCTCGGGAAACGCCAGCGCGACGACGAGCCCGGCGACGGCATCTTCGGATCGGGCCGCGCTGTCCTGCCCCCGCGCCGGGGCACCACCGCGCCTGCCGTCTGCTCGGCCGTGGCCCGCGGTGTCGTCGGCGCGCCGCGCACCGCGGCTGCCGGTGCCCCGGCCGCCACCCGGGCCCGGTGCCCGGAGCCGCCCCGTCAGGCTGTCCGGCGGACGCGGTACCAGCGCCCGCCGACGCGCCCTCGCCGGGCGCATCGGGTGTGGCGCCCATGCCGGGAGCGGGCCCCGGCTGAGCGGTACCGGCGCCCGCCCGCGATTCCTCGGTCCTCGCTTCCGGCGCGGCGTCTCCAGCAGAGGGCGTCTCGGTGATGGGTCCGTCGGGTGCGACCGGGGTGTCGCCGGGGGACTGCCTGGTGTGCGCCCGCTCGGCCCCGCCTGGGGCATCGGGTGCGGTGGTCGTGCCGGGGGCAGCCCCCGGCTGTCCGCTCCCAGCGCCCGCACGCTCGGCCGTCCCCGCCCTCGCGTGCGGCGCGGCGGCGGTGGGTGTCGTCGCCGCCGGCCCGCCGCCCGATCCGCCGCTGGCGGCGTCCATACGCGGGCCGCCCGCGTCCCCCGTCACAGAAAAAATCCAGGCGGCGGGCCTCCTGGCGCCAGCGGGTCGCGTACGGGTCGCCTGCGCGGCGGGCGGTGCGCCAGGCGGCGGCCCGGTCGTCGCCGTACTCCCGCGGCGGCTCCTCGCTCAGCAGGGCCACCACCTCGGCCGCCCGGCGGGCGCCGACCTCGGGGGCGCCGTCGATGAGGGCGCGGGCGAGGCGGGGGTGGAGGCCGAGCCGGGACATGCGGCGGCCGCGCTCGGTGGCGCGCCCGGCCGCGTCGACGGCGCCGATCGCCGTCAGCACCTCCCGCGCGGCGGTCATGGCCCCGCCGGGCGGCGGGTCGAGCAGGGCGAGGCCGGACGCGTCCGGTTCGCCCCAGCACGCCGCCTGGAGGGCGAAGGCCGTCAGGTCGGCCTCGGCTATCTCCGGCGAAGGGAAGCGCGGCAGCCGGGCGTCCTCGGCCTCCGGCCAGCAGCGGTAGACCGTCCCCGGCGCCTCGCGTCCGGCCCGGCCCGCGCGCTGCCGGGCCGCGGCCCGCGACGCCCGTACGGTCGTCAGCGCGCTCAGACCCCGCGCGTGGTCCATGCGCGGCTCGCGGGCCAGGCCGCTGTCGACGACGATCCGTACGCCCGGCACGGTCAGGCTCGACTCGGCGACCGAGGTCGCCAGCACCACCCGCCGCCGACCGCCGTCCGCACCCGCGAGCACGGCCTCCTGCACGGCGGCGGGGGCGCGCCCGTGGACCTGGAGGACGTCCGCGTCGGCACCGCCCAGCAGCCCGGCCACCCGGCCGATCTCACCGACGCCGGGCAGGAAGCACAGGACGTCGCCTGACCGCTCGCGCAGCGCGCGCCGCACCGTGTCCGCGATGTGTTCGAGCAGGGCCGGGTCCACGCGCATCCCATGCGGCGGGCGTACGGGGCGTACGGGCGGCGACCACACCACCTCGACGGGGTGCGACACGCCCGGGGCCGAGACGACCGGCGCGGGGCCGCCGCCGTCGCCGCCCAGCAGCCGCGCCCACCCCTCCGCGTCGGTCGTCGCCGACGCGGCGATCAGCCGCAGCTCCGGGCGCAGCGTGGCCTGGACGTCCAGCAGGAAGGCGGCCGCCGTGTCCGCGTCCAGGTGCCGCTCATGGCATTCGTCCAGGACGACGGCGTCGACTCCGGCCAGCTCCTGGTCCCGTTGCAGCCGCTGGACCAGCACACCGGTGGTGACCACCTCGACCACGGTGCGGGGCCCGGCCTGCCGCTCCCCGCGCACGGTGAAGCCGACGCGTTCGCCGGTCCGCTCGCCGAGCAGCCACGCCATGCGCCGCGCGGCGGCCCGCGCCGCGATCCGGCGCGGTTCGGCGACCAAAATCCGCTGTACCGGCGTTCCGCCACCGTCCAGCAGCCCGGCCAGGACGAGCGGCACGAGGGTGGTCTTACCGGTCCCGGGCGGTGCGCACAGCACCGCCGACCCCCGCAGGTCGAGCGCGCGCAGCAGCTCGGGGACGGCGTCGCGGACGGGGAGCTGCGCGAGGACGTCCGTACGCACGACAGGCCCCCCGCTAGTCCCGCTCGCAGACGAAGACGGCCGTGCCCGGGATGAGGCCGCCGCGCAGCGGGGACCAGCCGCCCCACTCCTGACGGTTCCACGCGGGCCATTCCGGTTCCACGAGGTCGATCAGCCGGAAGCCCCCGGCCACGACGTCCCGTACCCGGTCACCCAGGGTCCGGTGGTGTTCCACATAGGCGGCACGGCCCGCGTCGTCCTGTTCCACATAAGGGGTGCGGTCGAAGTACGAGCCGGAGATGCTCAGCCCTTCGGGCCCCGGCTCGTCCGGGAACGCCCACCGCACCGGATGCGTCACCGAGAACACCCACCGGCCGCCCGGCCGCAGCACCCGGTGCACCTCGCGCATCACCCGGACCGGCTCCGCCACGAAGGGCACCGCCCCGTACGCGGAGCAGGCGAGGTCGAACGAGCCGTCCCGGAAGGGGAGCGCGGTCGCGTCGGCCTGGACCAGCGCGATTCCGGACGGGCTGCCGGCGGCCGCCTTCGCGTCGATCCGCTGGGCGTGCCGCAGCTGCCGGTGGGAGATGTCGAACGCCACGGGGCGGGCCCCGCGCGCGGCGAGCCAGCGCGAGCACTGCGCCGCGCCCGCGCCCACCTCCAGCACGTCGCGCCCCTTCAGCTGGTCCGCTGGCCCGAGCAGCCCGGCCTCCGCCTCGTCCAGTCCCTCCGGGCCCCAGATGAACCGGTCGTCGCCGAGGAAGGCGCCGTGCTCCTCCTGGTACTCGTCCGCGTTGCTGTCCCACCAGCCGCGGCTGGCCCGGCTGCTCTCGGTGTCGTCGGCGATCCGGCGGGTGGCGGTGGGCTCGAAGGCTTCGGGGGCCTCGTCGCGGGCCTCCGCAAGGGCTTCAAGGGCACTCTCGGGGGCCCTGAAGGCACCGCTGGGCTTGTGTTCTTGGACCATCGGACGCGTCGTCGTACTCTCTGTATCGACCTGTGGCTGCGGGGCGCGGCGAGAAACCGCGTCGCAGCAGTGACCTGCAAATTGCCGGGTTCGGGACGTTAGGCCCCACGTGCGCTCTTCGTGCATTGACCATGCCCGGCCGCCCCCGTATGCTACAAGTTGCGCTGCGGGCCTGCGCGACTCAGACGGAGCAGGCCGCGCTCGTATCTGTTGTATGTCCCCTCGGTTGTCGAGGCGTTTACGGTCTCTCGGAACGTTCCGGAAAGATCACGCCTCACAGGCTGTCCGGCTTCGGCAGTGCGGTAAAGGGTCCTCGGCGTAGCAGTACCTACGACTCAATGTCCGTACCGGAGCCCTTTCCCACATGACGAGCAGCACCGAGGCAACCCGCACCACCCCGCAGGTGGCGGTAAACGACATCGGTTCCGAGGAAGCCTTCCTCGCCGCGATCGACGAGACGATCAAGTACTTCAACGACGGCGACATCGTCGACGGCGTCATCGTGAAGGTCGACCGGGACGAGGTCCTGCTCGACATTGGTTACAAGACCGAAGGCGTCATCCCTTCCCGCGAGCTTTCGATCAAGCACGACGTCGACCCGAACGAGGTCGTGGCCGTCGGCGATGAGATCGAGGCCCTGGTTCTCCAGAAGGAGGACAAGGAAGGCCGCCTGATCCTCTCGAAGAAGCGCGCCCAGTACGAGCGCGCCTGGGGCACCATCGAGAAGATCAAGGAAGAGGACGGGATCGTCACCGGTACCGTCATCGAGGTCGTCAAGGGTGGTCTCATCCTCGACATCGGCCTCCGCGGCTTCCTTCCCGCCTCCCTGGTGGAGATGCGCCGCGTCCGCGACCTCCAGCCCTACGTGGGCAAGGAGCTCGAGGCGAAGATCATCGAGCTGGACAAGAACCGCAACAACGTGGTCCTGTCCCGCCGTGCCTGGCTGGAGCAGACCCAGAGCGAGGTCCGTCAGACCTTCCTCACCACCCTCCAGAAGGGTCAGGTGCGCTCCGGCGTCGTCTCCTCCATCGTCAACTTCGGTGCCTTCGTGGACCTGGGTGGCGTGGACGGTCTGGTTCACGTCTCCGAGCTGTCCTGGAAGCACATCGACCACCCGTCCGAGGTCGTCGAGGTCGGCCAGGAGGTCACGGTCGAGGTCCTGGACGTCGACATGGACCGCGAGCGCGTCTCCCTGTCGCTCAAGGCGACCCAGGAAGACCCGTGGCAGCAGTTCGCCCGGACCCACCAGATCGGTCAGGTCGTCCCGGGTAAGGTCACGAAGCTCGTTCCGTTCGGTGCGTTCGTCCGCGTCGACGAGGGCATCGAGGGTCTGGTCCACATCTCCGAGCTGGCCGAGCGCCACGTGGAGATCCCGGAGCAGGTCGTCCAGGTCAACGACGAGATCTTCGTCAAGGTCATCGACATCGACCTCGAGCGCCGCCGCATCAGCCTCTCGCTGAAGCAGGCCAACGAGGCCTTCGGTGCCGACCCGTCCGTGGTCGAGTTCGACCCGACCCTGTACGGCATGGCCGCGTCGTACGACGACCAGGGCAACTACATCTACCCCGAGGGCTTCGACCCCGAGGCCAACGACTGGCTCGAGGGGTACGAGAAGCAGCGCGAGGAGTGGGAGCGTCAGTACGCCGACGCGCAGACCCGCTTCGAGCAGCACCAGGCGCAGGTCATCAAGTCCCGCGAGGCCGACGAGCAGGCCGCTGCTGAGGGTGCGGGCAGCGCTGCCCCGGCGCCCGGCGGCGGGCAGGCCTCCGGCGGCGGTTCGTACTCCTCGGAGTCGGCCGACAACTCCGGCGCCCTGGCGTCGGACGAGGCGCTGGCCGCGCTCCGCGAGAAGCTGGCCGGTGGCCAGAGCTGAACCGCTGTGCCGCTGACCGCTAGCGGCACCGGCTGAACGAGTGTGAGGCCCGTTCCCCTTCGGGGGAGCGGGCCTCACGCATGTTCCGGCGCATGTCCCGACCCACGCATGTCTCAGGCCGCAGACGGCCATGATGCGCACAGGAGTTGAGGGCGGCGCCCGGGAATGCGCCCGCCCCCGTGTGGTGTTTTCGCGTACGGAACACAAGGAGGAGCGGTCACAGTGCTTGATCCGCAGGATTTGTACGCGTGGGAACCGAGTGGGCTCGCCGAAGTCGACGCGATAGCCTCCCGGGATTCGGCCGGGCTGGTGCTGCTCTACCACTTCGACGGCTACATCGACGCCGGTGAGACCGGTGACCAGATCGTGGAGCGGCTGCTCGACGGGCTGCCACGGCAGGTCGTCGCCCGCTTCGACCACGACCGGCTTGTCGACTACCGGGCCCGGCGCCCCCTGCTCACCTTCCAGCGCGACCGCTGGACGGGCTATGAGACCCCGGCGATCGAACTCCACCTGGTGCGGGACGCGACCGCGGCGCCCTTCCTGCTGCTCTGCGGGCCCGAACCGGACGTGGAGTGGGAGCGTTTCGCGGCCGCGGTGCGGCAGATCATCGAGCGGCTCGGCGTGCGGCTCGCGGTGAACTTCCACGGGATTCCGATGGGCGTTCCGCACACCCGGCCGGTGGGGCTCACCCCGCACGGCAACCGCACCGATCTGATGCCCGGTCACCGCGGCTACTTCGACGAGGCGCAGGTGCCCGGCAGTGCCGAGTCGCTGATCGAGTACCGGCTCGGGGAGGCGGGCCACGACGTCCTCGGGGTCGCCGCCCACGTCCCCCACTATCTGGCCCGGTCCGCCTACCCCGACGCGGCGCTCACCGCGCTGGAGGCGGTCACCGCGGCCACCGGTCTGGTGCTGCCGGGCGCGGCACATGCGCTGCGCAACGAGGCGCTGAAGACGCAGGAGGAGATCGAGCGGCAGGTCGCGGAGGGCGATGACGAGCTGGTCGCGCTCGTACGGGGCCTTGAGCACCAGTACGACGCGGTGGCCGGGGCCGACAGCCGCGGCAACCTGGTCGCGGAACCGGCCGAGCTGCCCTCGGCGGACGAGCTGGGCGCCGAGTTCGAACGCTTCCTGGCCGAGCGGGAGGGCGAGGGCGGCGCCTGAGCGGCGGCCCCGTGCCCATATACGGGGCCCGGGGCCCATATAGCCGGGCCCGTGCTCGTATAGCGTGGGCCCCATGCTGAAGCTGGGGCTCACGGGCGGAATCGGCGCGGGCAAGAGCGAAGTCTCGCGAATCTTGGTCTCTTACGGCGCGGTGCTGATCGACTCCGATCGGATCGCCCGTGAAGTGGTCGAGCCCGGAACCCCCGGCCTCGCCGCCGTCGTCGCCGAATTCGGGTCCGGGGTGCTGACCGCCGACGGCCGGCTCGACCGGCCGAAGCTCGGCGGGATCGTCTTCAACGATCCCGAGCGGCTGCGCGCCCTGAACGCCATCGTCCACCCCCTGGTCCGCGACCGCTCCGCCGAGCTCCAGGCGGGCGCCGGGCCGGAGGCGGTGGTCGTCCACGACGTCCCGCTGCTCGCCGAGAACGGCCTGGGGTCCCTGTACGACCTGGTGCTGGTCGTCGACGCCACGCCCGAGACCCAGCTCGACCGGCTGGTCCGGCAGCGCGGCATGACCGAGGACGAGGCGCGGGCCCGGATGGCGGCCCAGGCGACCCGCGAGGAGCGGCTGGCCGTCGCCGACATCGTGATCGACAACGACGGTCCGCTGGAGGAGCTGGAGCCGCGGGTCCGCAAGGTCTGGACGGAGCTGGCCGAACGGGCTGCCGCCACGGACTGAGGCGACGCGCCGCGTATGCGGGGCGGGCGCGCCCGCGGGGCGGGCCGTGCTTGCGGGGCGGGCCGAGGGGGAATGTGGCGCACCAGGTGGTTGTTGTGCTGCCCGTAACGACGATCATCACCGAGGGAACACCCAGGGACCACCGAGGGATCACCCCACACGGGGCCGACGATCACGCAAGCCCGGGGAAGGAAGCGGCTGTGCCCGAGCCCACGCCCGAGACCCATGTCATCGACTACCGCGCCGCGGAGCAGCTGCTCGCCGCTCGAGATCCGCGAGGCGCCGTCAAGCTGCTCGACTCGGTCATCACCGCCCACCCCGAGAACACCGCGGCCCGGCTGCTGCGGGCCCGCGCGTTCTTCGGCGCGGCCCAGCTCCGCGCCGCGGAACTGGAATTCCACATCGTGCTGGAGCGCGAGCCGGACAACGCGTTCGCCCACTTCGCCCTCGCCCGTACGCTGGAGCGCGCCTCCCGCCAGGCCGAGGCCACCCGCCACTTCCGCCTCGCCGCGGCACTCGATCCGCGCCCGGACTTCGTGGAGGCGGCGCGGTTCGGCGAGCAGGGCTGAGCTGCCCGAGGGAGGCTAGCGCCGTCGCCCCCTGACCGGCGCGTACGGCGGCACGTCCCGCCCCGGCTGGTAGTGCGGTCCCTGCCGGATGTGCCGGATGACCAGGGCCAGGTCGATCAGGGTGATCGCGGCAATCGCCGCGCAGGCGGCCGCCCAGCCCGGCCTGCCCACCAGTACGAAGACCACCGCGCCGCCGACGGTCCACAGCAGCCCCCAGACGGCGAGCCACAGCCGCATCCGCAGTGGGGTGCGCGCATGTGCGGGCTCATCGCCCGTACGGATGAATCGCATCGACATGACACCGTCTCCCTCTTCGACGCTACCGCGCCGGGGCCTGTCGGTGGGGTCTGCGATCATGTGCTCAGCACACAGGAGCTGTGCAGCAGCCACCCGCGCAGGAACAGGAGTCGCACGTGATCCAGCAGTCATGGGACGAATCGGCCGCCCGGCGGGCCCGCATCCGCGGCTGTCTGCTCGGCGGCGCGATCGGTGACGCGATCGGCAACCCGATCGAGTTCCGCTCCCTGTCGGGGATCCGTGAGGCGTACGGCCAGCCGGGCGTCACCGGTTTCGTCCCGGACGACAGCGGCGTCGCGGGCCGGATCACCGACGACACCCAGATGACCCTGTTCACCGCCGAGGGGCTCATCCGGGCCCACGCGCTCGCGTCCGCCGAGGGCGCCGGGGGCGCCGTGATCACCGTCATCCGCCGGGCGTACCTGCGCTGGCTCGACACCCAGAATTATCCCGAGCCTCCGCACCAGAGGACCCCGGAGGACATCGGCCGCTCCGGCTGGTTGCGCACCCATCCGTGGCTGTACGCCCGCCGCGCGCCCGGCAACGCGTGCCTCTCCGGCCTCCTCGAAGGCCACATCCCCGCCGTGGACGCCCCCCTCTACGGCGGCCCGGGCCCGGTGAACGGCGGCTCCAAGGGCTGCGGCACCGTGATGCGGTCGGCCCCGTTCGGCCTCACCGGTCTGCCCGCCCGCGACTGCTTCGAACTGTCCGCCCGCTGCGCGCAGATCACCCACGGCCATCCGACCGGCTACCTCGCGGCGGGCGCCCTGGCCGCGATCGTCGCGTACCTCCTCGAAGGCGACTCCCTGGAGGGCGCCACCCTGCGCACCCTGGAAATCCTGCGCGGCTATCCGCGGCACGAGGAGACCGTCACCGCCCTGCGCCGCGCGGTCGACCTGGCGGCCGGTGGCAACCCCACCGCGGAGAAGGTCGAGTCGCTCGGCGGCGGCTGGATCGCCGAGGAGGCACTGGCCATCGGGGTCTACGCGGCCCTGGCGGCCCCCAGCCTCCCGGCGGCGCTGCTGCTGTCCGTCAACCACTCGGGCGACAGCGACTCGACCGGCGCGATCTGCGGCAACCTGCTGGGCGTCCACCACGGCGACCTGCGCCTGCCGCCGTCCTGGCTCGCCCAGGTGGAGGGCCGCGGCACGATAGCCGAGCTGGCCGACGACTTCGCCTCCGTCTTCCACCCCTCCGCTGAGCAGCACGACGCCACGGTCTTCCCCCAGGACCGCTACCCGCTGAGCTGACCCTCGCGGCTGAACCGGCCCTCGCCATTAATCGGTCGAGTGTGCGGGGTGGCCTTTGTTAGCGTGCGTGACGTGGCGAAACTCAATCAGATCATCGCCGTGGAGAAGGGCGTCAAGGCCAAGTCCCACCAGGACCTGACGGCCACCCACCACGGTCTGCAGAAGCCTGCCTTGCTCGCGGGGATATCCCGTACGTACCAGCCGAAGGATGAGGAGGGCGAACAGCTCCCGCCCGAGTCCACCCGTGTCCAGGTCAAGGCCGAGGACGTGCTGCGGGACACGGCGGCCACCCTGACCCGCCTCTTCGACGTCACCGCCACCAAGGACTGGTCGAACTGCACGGCGAAGGCGGACGTGTCGGTCGAGGGCCGCACGCTGCTGCGTGACGTTCCGGTCGCCTACCTCCTCTTCTTGGAGAAGCAACTGGCCGACCTGGGCGCCTTCGTCCGCAAGCTGCCGGTCCTGGACGCAGCCGAGTCCTGGTCCGTGGACCCGTCCACGGATTCCTGGAAGACCGAGCCGGTACGCACTGTCCGTACGAAGAAGGTCCCCCGCAACCACGTCAAGGCGGAGGCCACCGACAAGCACCCGGCCCAGGTCGAGGTCTACTACGAGGACATCCCGGTCGGCTACTGGACCACGGTCAAGTTCTCCGGCGCCCTCCCGGCCCGCAGGGTCAACGAGCTGCTCGACCGTGTCGAAAAGCTCCAGCAGGCGGTCAAGTTCGCCCGCGAGGAGGCCAACGCCATCGAGGCCACCGATCAGAGAGTGGGTGACGCGGTCTTCGGCTACCTGTTCGGGTAGTGTCATGAACTCCCCGCCCGCCGCAGCGCGGACGGGGTGCGCGAGGAGCGCAAGCTGAAGCTGAAGCTTGTCGTGACGGCGCGGTCCGCCCTCGGAGGCAGGCCGCGATCAATCTCAGACTCTCGCTCCAGACTCAGCATCCGCCGCCGATCGCCGCATCGACCGGGCCTGGGCTTGGTCGTCGGATGCCGGTTCAAGTCCGGCCCGCGCAGCTTTTCTTACGATGCGCGGTAGTTCAAAGGCAGAACACGACGACATGATGACTGACCCGAGCCCTTAAACGATGCCGGCGTGCGCAGCTGGGCGGCATCCAAGGACCCGGGGGCAGGCTACGCCCCCGGGTCCGCTTCTTTGGGGCATGACGGCTGCGCATGACGAACCGTGGCGGTTGTAGCTCGGCGCTAGTCATATGATCATCTCGTGGGTAGTGGTGATGTCCCCCGAGAGGCCGCGCCGGTTCGCCTCCTGGTTTCCCCGGCGTTCGGCAAAGCAGAGTCGCGTCAGCACTGGAAGGACACGCTGGATCAGACAATTCCGTTCGCTGAACCCGCCACGACGAGAAGATGGCGGCAGTCACTACGGGCGACGTCGTGTTGTTCACGGGGAAGAACCATGTCAGAGCCGTCGGGGAGGTCGGAGCGATCTTCCGGAACACCTCGTTCGCAGATCTGCTGTGGCCGCCGAAGTCCGGTGGTGAGAGCTGGCATACGGTTTACACTCTGCGCGAGTTCGAGCCGACCGAGGTTCCCTACGCGACACTGAACGCTCTCCTGGGGTACAAGTCCAACTTCGCCTACCCGGGGCAGCTGGTGCTTTCCGGCGAGCAGGCGCGAGCGGCGATTGACGGACTGCTCATCAGGACCCGCACCGCCCTGGAGGAATCCGGTGCGGAGGAAGCATTTCCCGGAGCGGTGCGCGAAATGCCGTTGGAGCAGCAGCACACGCGCTTCACCACGGTCGAGCGCGCAGCCCGGCAGTTGCTCTTCAACCGCGATGAGGCAGCCTTGGTCATCGAGTTTCGCGGCACGCTGATCGGTCCGGAGCCGAATCGGTTCGCCTGTGCGGCGGGCATCTGCGATATGTATCTGGACGGCCCTGAGGGGCGGGAACTCATCGAGGCCAAGTCCGCCGTCGATCGGTACCATGTGCGCGCCGCGCTGGCCCAACTGCTGGATTACGTCCGCTACATCCCCGGCCGTGTCGACCGCCTCTCGGCGCTCTTCCCGCAGCCGCTCGCTCCAAAGGAACGCGGTTTTCTGCACCACTACGGTGTCGACATCATCCATCGAGCCGCCCCTGGTGTCTTCGAACGAGTTCCGGCCTCCGCCGACGCGCGTGAACGCATGCGGGAGCTGTGGGAACGCTCGACGCCATGACCCCGGCCAGGCAGTGTCGAACCGCTTGCGGTCGGTAACGGCCGCATCGTAAGGTCGGCGGTGCGGTCGAATGCGCGGTGCACCATCCGCGGACAGGCCCGCCAGTGGCGCTCGAAGTGACCCGCGCCGGTTCCCGCAACCTCTCCGAGGCCCCGCGTGGACAGAGCCGGGGCCCGCCGAACGTGACGGCGGTTCCGGTGTCTTGCGGGGAGTGAACCCAATGTTCTTCCGTGACCTTTGCCAGTCCGTGCTCCAGCTCGTCAATGGTGTGGCGGTGGAGCTTTCCGTCGCCTGCGTCATGCTCCACTTGCGGAAGTGGATGGACGAGAAGCACTGACCGGTATCCCTCCCCACCACGGACCGTGGCGGGGAGGGCGTGTCTCTCGCATGCGTGGAGCAATTCGGGGAGGGGTCGTTTCGCCGTATGGAAGCGCGAGAGACGACATTTCAGAAACTGATCCAGGGCGATAACCAGTTCCAGATTCCGCTCTATCAGCGCACGTACAGCTGGAAGCGGCACGACCACGAACGTCTCTGGGCCGATCTCACCGAGCAGGTCGCCGCGCTGGCGCAGCCCTCCCAGGCCGAGCCCATGGACGGCGACGAGCCGGTCCGGCACTTCCTGGGGTCCGTCGTGCTCGCACCGCGGCCGCCGCTTCCCGACACCGTTCAACGCTGGGTCGTCATCGACGGACAGCAGCGGCTGACAAGCCTGATGCTCCTCGCCTGCGCACTACGCGACCACGTCCGTGCCTTCGACTCCTCCAAGGCGGACCTGATCCATCGGCGCTACCTCGTCAACGAGGAGGACTACACCGGGCTCGATGCGTACCGGCTCCTTCCGACACAAGCCGACCGGCCCGCCTATCTCGCCTGTGTCGATCAAGCCCCGTCCGCCGGGGGCGAGGACAGCATCGGACGGGCATACCGCTTCTTCCGGACCGCTCTCGCGGAACACGATCCCGACGGAGATTGGGACGCGGTGCGCTACATCGACCAGGCGCTCCGCCACCGTCTGTCATTGGTCACCATCACGGCCGGGCCCCGCGACAACGTCTACCGGATCTTCGAGTCGCTGAACAACACCGGTGTGCCGCTCACGCAGGCCGACTTGCTGCGCAACTACCTCTTCATGCATCTGCCCCGCCTCGGCGAGGAGGTGTACGAAAAGCTGTGGCTGCCGATGCAGACCGAGCTGGGCCCGGACCGCTTGGTGACGTTGGCCTGGCTGGACCTCGTACTACAGGGGGACACACGGGCCAAGGTCGGAGAGGTGTATCAGAGCCAGCAGCGGCGGCTTGCGGCCATCGCGGCCTCCGCCGGTGAGAAAGGTCTGCGTGAGGACGTCGACCGACTGCGCCGACTCGGTTCCGTCCTGCTGCGTCTGATCGAGCCCGACCGGGAGCCGGATCAGGCTCTGAGAGAGGCTCTGAACCGCCTGGCCGAGTGGGGCGGGGAAGTGCACTATCCCCTCGCACTCCACATCCTCGACCGGGTGAACCGTGAGATCGCCACTCCCGAGGAGGCCGTCCGCGCGCTGTCCTATGTGGAGAGCTTTCTCGTGCGCCGCATGGTCTGCTACGTACGCACCAACAACCTCAACCGGGTCCTCGCCGCCGCGCCCTCCGAGCTGGAACAGGACAGACCGCTGCACGAAGCGGTCCACCGGTACCTGTCCGGTCCCCGGCGCTACTGGCCGAGTGACGCGCAGCTGCGGGAGGCGGCGCGCTCTCAGCCGTTCTACTGGCACGGCAAGAGCGGGCAGCGGGCGTATGTACTGCGGTGCCTGGAAGAGAGCTACGAGGGGGCCGAGCCGGTCGACTTCTCGCGTGCCTGGGCCACGATCGAGCACGTCATGCCGCAGACGCCGACCGATGACTGGCTCGGCGTCCTCGCCGAGGACGCCGATGGCGACAGCACAGCCGAGGAGCTGCACGAGACCCTGGTCCACACCCTCGGCAACCTCACCCTGACGGGGGAGAACACCCGGCTGTCCAACCATCCGTACGAACGCAAGCAGCAGATCTTCGACAACAGCGCCCTGCGGATGAACCGCGAGATCGCCGGCACCGAGCGCTGGGGCAGGGCAGAGATCCTCGCTCGCGCCGACCGGCTGGCCGACCGCGCCGTAGCGCTGTGGCCCGCGCCGCTGGCCGCGGATTTCGCCGAGACGGACGAGCGCACGGAATGGATCGTTCTGCGGCAGATCCTGGCCGGACTCCCGGCGGGCACGTGGACCACCTACGGGGATCTGTCGGCGGTCATCGGCATGCATCCGCGCCCACTCGGCAATTACCTGGGGACCCGTCGCGGCGTTCCCAACGCGCATCGGGTGCTCACCGCCTCCGGGGCGCCGGCCCCTGACTTCTCCTGGCCCGACGGCCGTACCGAGACACAGCGTCAGGTCCTGGAGCGCGAAGGGGTTGTCTTCCGCGAAGTGACCGCGGATCCCGCGCAACGGATGCGCCCGGCGGCCCTGGCGGAACTGGCGGGCATGGAACTGCCCGCGGATTCCTGGGCGTCGGCATCGGACGACGGGCTCCCGGCGGAGGACCGGCCTGCCAACTTCCGTCGACAGCTGCGGAAGAACCACCCCTCCATTGCCGAAGGTCTGCTGTCGGTGCTGGCGCATTGGGAGAACGCGGGTGGCCGACTGAGCTACGGGGCGGCGGCCGAGACGAGTTGCTCTCCTCTGCTGAAGCAGGGGCTAGGACTTCAGGGATCGATCTGGCCAGTCGCTATCTATCCGGAAAGCGGTAGGGTCGAGGTGGTGTTTGAATACCTGAGCCGCAGGGATCCGTTCACCCGCCCGGAGCTGCTCAAGGAGTTTCTGGAGCGTGTCAACGCGATACCGGATGTCGATCTCGTCGTCTCCACCGAAGAGCTGCATCGCAGGCGACCGAGCTTTGCCATCGAGGCGCTTTCCGGTCCTGGATTGACGCAATTCCAGGAGATTCTCGAGTGGTTCCGGCGGCAGTCGACGCAGGGCCGATAGTCAAGGAACCGGGGTGGATGACGGCTGCGGTCCCCCCGCGCCTGTCGCGCACGTCGAGCCGGAGGCCCGAGGAGCGGTGAGCGCGACGTCCTCAAGGCGGACACTCATGGACGTCCACACCTCGGCGCCGTCCTTGGTCGGCTGTGGGCCCCACAGCCAGATCCGGTCCCCGGTACTGCCGAACGTAAGTACCGCACGTCTTCTGGGCAGCGGGCCGTTGTAGACCGCGATGTCGTCGCTGAGAGGCCGTACGCACATCAGCTTGCCCCGCAGCCCGTAGTACCCGGCCGGCGTGTGCCCATCGCGTACGGCGTCCGCCGCGTTCATCATCGCAGAGCCCGCACCGAGGATTCCGAAGGCCAGCGCAGTCACCACGTACTGGACGGCGACGATGGGCAGGAGGAACGTGGGCAGATCGCCTGATCGCTCGCGCCAGTGAAGGTGGCGGGCCCAGCCCGCGATGCCGAGAGCCACGAGGGCGAAGCCGGATGCCAGCGCGACGGGCTTGAACGCGGCATAGATGAGCGAGTACTTCGTGACCGGGGTGGCGTCGAACGGGATGTGGAAGCCGTAGGTGAGATAGACGGTGTAGAGGAGCGTCCCGAACCACGGCAGGACGACGGGCAGGGGCAAGGCCAAGAGTGGGACGAACCAGCTGGCGTTTCTGCTGAACCACGAGGGCACGAGCGCATACCAGACACCCACCAGCAGCGTCACGGCCAAGGGGAAGCCGACCAGGCTGAACAGCAGCAGTTCGCCCACGCCCAGGGGGAAGACTGCCATCAGCAGGTATCCGCTGTACGAGCCGGCATACGCCAGGGCCAGTCCCAACCCCAGCCGGCGCCACCGAGACCGGACGGAGCGCCCGAAGAGATTGCCCAGCGGCAGCGCCAGCGCCAGAGGCGGCAGCAGAGCGGCCAGACCCCAGTGGCTGTCCACCGAACGCAGCACGCCTCCGCTGAGGACGCAGATCAGCCAGGCTGCGAGGTGGCGCGCCACGACGAGGGCCAGGGAGAGGTGCCGGTCCGCGGCGGGGGTGGACGGATCGGGCTCATCCTCGGCGTCGTCCGGCGGATCGGGTGGTCCGTGCAGGGCGGAGACGGCGGGGTCGAAGCGGCCTCCTCCCATGTCGTATCGACCCATTTCGGCGAGTGCGGCAGCGCGGTTCGGCGGCCCCGGCAGGGATACCGCCTGCCGGCCGTGCGACCCGTCAAGGCGCCAGGTCAGGCGTAGCAGCCACCGGGCGAACGGCCTGCCGTCCGTCGGCGGCTTCGGTATGACGACGTACTCCGTGCGCCGCTCACGTTCGGGCCGGAGCAGCTGCGAGTGGCGGACCCACAGCCCGAGGCGCGCGCCGGCAGCGATGTGCTCGACCTGCCGTACGGCGGCCTTACGGGCTCGCTGAGGTGCGCCGCGCAGCCGGACCTCGATGATGAGCGGTCGGCGGCGCGGGCCGACGGTGACAAGCTCTTGGCCTTCGGGGGCGCGTACGGCCCAGCCTTGGCCGCTCAGCAGATCGGTGGCCAGGGTCAGCTCGTCCGGGTGGTCCGTCACCTCGGCGAGTATGCGGACACGGTGGAAAGGCGGGCTGGGCGGGCTCGGCATCGCTTCCTCGCTGTCGGCCTGGTTTGTCGGGTGGCGTGGACGGCACGCCCAGGGCAGCGCCGCGCTCGTCACGGTACGTAACTGCGCGTGGCCCGTGAACATCAGCCCCCCGGGTCACCCCGGGACGTTGCCGCCGCTCCGGTCGCCGCGGAGGCGGCGTCGGAGCTTGCGGAGGGCGGGGAAGCGGTCGCGCTTTTCGCGGGTGCTGCGGTCCAGTTCTTCCATGAGGCGCCGGGAGCGCTGTTCCATGTCGAGTTCGGCGAGGATGCGGTCGACCTCGGCGAGCAGGGCGCCCTGGAGCTGCCATTGGCCCGGGTGGCGCTGGACGCGGCGGAGCAGGAGGTGGGCGGCCTCGTCGCGGCTGGTGTGGGCTCGGGCCAGCTCGGTGGCCAGGTGGGATTCGGCCTCCTCGGCGTTGGCGCTGACCGGGCTGGTGACCAGGACGGCGAAGCTTTCGACGGCGGCGGCGGTGTAGCGGAAGAGGTCCTCCAGCGCCTCGGCCACATCGGCGGGGAAGAGGGGTTCGTCCGTGCGCGTCTTGGCGAGGTCGGTGAGGGTGCGGGTGAGGACGCGCAGGACGACCGTGCAGATCTCCAGGGTGTCCAGGCCGGTGCGCAGCACCACCCGGTGCAGCAGGCCCTCCTTGACCCGGGGGTTGAGGCGGACGCTGTCCTCGGCCTGCCGGAGGGCGGCGTCGACCTGGGAGATGTCGTGGTCGAGGCGGCGGGCTTCGTGGAGGCGGGCGGCGGCGCGTTCAACCGGGGTGGGGCTGCCCAGCTCGTCGGCCATGTGCAGCAGGAGCTGACGCATCCGGCGGGCCAGGTCCACGATGGACTCGCCCGCGGTCTGGACCCAGACGGGCGGCGCGAGCAGGAAGTTGAAGGCCAGTCCGACGGTGGCCCCGATCAGGGTCTCCAGCACCCGGGACCAAGCGGTGGTGGTCACCTGGCTCACGCCGAGGACCAGCATCGCGCTGATCGCCACCTCGGGAACGAACTCGCTCACCCGTGCGAAATGACCGGCCGTCAGCGAAGCGAGGATGATCAGTCCCAGGCTCCACCAGGTCAGCCCGACCAGGATGGAGAACGCGATGGCGAGCAGGACGCCCACCACCACGGCGTTCACACGTCGGATGCCGGTGGTGAGGGTCGCGAAGAGGGTCACCTGCACCACGAGCAGCGCGGTGAGCGGGGCGGTCAGCGGGGCGGCTTCGGTGCTCAGTTGGAGGGCAACGACGTAGGAGATGGTCGCGGCCGCCGCGGAACGCAGGGTCTGGACGACGACGGGGGCTTTGCGGCGCTTGACGAGATCCGCCACCGGGTCGAGGACATCAGGCACATGCTTGTCCCTTCCCGCTGCGTACGCGACGGGTACCGCGCCGCCGCCCGGCCACCTCGGACGGGCTAACGTGTGGGTCGTGATCAGGCCATTCAAGGGGACCGAAGACGACGAGGCGCTGCCCGGGAGCACCGGCCCCACCGCCACCGTCGAAGCCGAGCCGCGCCAGGTCGGGCGGGTACGGACCGAGTACGCACCGGATCCGGACGGGGACCCCGATCCGGGCGAGATCGTCTGGACGTGGGTTCCGTACGAGGAGAACGACGGCCGCGGCAAGGACCGGCCGGTGCTGGTCGTCGCGCGTGAGCGCGGCGGCACGCTGCTGGCCGTACAGCTGTCGAGCAAGCGGCATGACGGCGACCACGAGTGGGTGGCGATCGGCGCCGGGCCGTGGGACCGGGCCGGGCGCGACTCCTGGGTCGACGTGGACCGCGTTCTGCGGGTGCATCCGGAGGGCATGCGGCGCGAGGCGTGTGCGCTGGACCGGCCGCGCTTCGACCTGGTCGTGATGCGGCTGCGGCAGCGGTACGGCTGGCGCTGAGCCACACCGGCGTCAGGTGTCGGCCAGTGCCAGCAGCTTGGTGACCGTGTTCCAGTTGCGGGCGGTGGCCGTCACCCCGAGCCGGGGGTTGGTGAGCTTCGCGGCCAGCTTGGAACGGCCGAGTCCGCCCGGCAGGTGGAGGTAGAGCTCGCGCCCGACGAGCCGGAACTCGTCCGGCGCGTACGCGGGTGCGTCCAGCGCGTCCAGCGCCGAGGTGTCGCTGGGCACGTCCGACAGGAAGACCACGTGCAGGGTCTTGGGCTCGGCCACGGCGGCGGGGTACGGGTTGGCGTCGACGACGGCGGCCAGCTCGTCGCGGGTCCGCACCATCACGGGTACGGAGAAGCCCAGGTCGGCGGCGAAGGCGTCCTCGAGCGTGCGGGCCGTGCGGTCGGGCGGGGTGCCGGGGTCGGCGAAGACGATGTTGCCGGTCTGGAGGTGGACGGTGACGTCCTCGAACCCCAGCTCGGCCATCAGCGCGCGTTGCCGCGCCATCGGGAACTTCTTGTTGCCGCCCACGTTGATGCCGCGCAGCAGCGCTATCTGGGATGCCATGGCCGGATCTCCTGACGTGACGCCTGCGGGGAGCGTACCCGCAGCACGTCAGGAGGGGCACGGCATCATGGGATGGGTGCGGCTCGAAGCGATCACCTGGGAACGGCTGACCGACGCGACCGCCGACCGCATCGCCGGGATGACGGCGGCGGACGGCGGCCCCTGGCTCAGGGTGGCGGTCGACGGCGCCCCCGCGGCGCGCCCCGGGGAGCTGGCCCGGGACCTGGCGGAGGCGCTGCGGATACGCGGGCGCCCGGTGCTCGTGGTCGCGGCGGCGGGGTTCCTGCGGCCCGCGTCACTGCGCTACGAGTACGGGAAGCGGGACGCCGACGCGTACTACGACCGCTGGCTGGACACCGGAGCTCTGTGGCGCGAGGTCTTCACCCCGCTGGAGCCGGGGCCGGGCGGCACCGGGCGGGTGCTGCCCGACCTGTGGGACCCGGCGACCGACCGGGCCACCCGCAGCCCCTATGCCGAACTTCCGCCGGGCGGGGTGCTGTTGCTGCACGGCGCGCTGCTGCTGGGGCACTGGTTCCCGTTCGACCTGTCGGTGCATCTGTGGCTGACGCAGGCCGCCCTCGGCCGCCGCACCGAGGAGGACGAGCGCTGGATGCTGCCCGCCTTCGCGCGGTACGAGGACGAGGTACGGCCCGTCGAGAGCGCGGACGTCGTGGTGCGGGCGGACAACCCCCGGCACCCGGCGTGGCACCGCCCGGAACCGTAGGGCCGCCTGGGGGGACCGGTCCTGGGTCCGTTCCGATAAGTGCCGGGAGTTTCCCGGGATTGCCTGGAGGCCGTCCGTCCGCGTTCGCGCGCTACTTCTTCTGCGGGCACTCCTTCCACGCGAAGTGGTAGGTGGTGCTCACATCGCCGTCCGTCGAGTCCATGGTGATGAAGCTCGTCGTGTCCGTGGTGTTCGACGATCCGGCGTTGACCCGCAGTTCGGTGTTGATGTTGAAGTTCCGCAGCTCACCGCAGGGGGACCAGACCACGGTGGCGATGTCGGCCGTGTCGGTGACCTGCCAGTTGTCGTCGTAGGAGCCGCTGAAGTCATGCGAGCTCGACGTCGTCTGCGACTGGCCCTGGAAGTAGTAGCTCGCCTTCTCGGTGGCGGAGGCGCCTTTTTCCAGGTGGGCGTAGCCCCGGTAGTCGACGCTGGCGATGGCGTAGGAGAAGCCCTGCGGCACATGCGTGACCAGGTTCAGCTGGCAGTTCTTCCTGAAGTCGGTCGGCTTGGAGCCCTTGCCCACCTGGGCGAGGTAATTGCTGTACGTGACCGTGAACGCGGTGTTGTCCGGAGAGACGGCCACCGCCGCCGTTCCGGCCGGGCAGCCCGAGCCGTTGACGGTCGCGACCTTGATCACGATCTTGTCGGGTGGCACGGTGTCGAACGGTGGTTGCGCGTATGCCTGAGAGGTGAGCGTCGAGGCGAATAACGCCGCGACCACGCCGCCTGCGTACAGAACACCGGGCATGATTCTCCATTCGATGGTGGATTTACCCGGCCTGCCGGAGGGCCCCGCCCCGCTGGAAGGGTTAGGGGCATTCCTTCCAGGCCAGGTGGTAAATGGTGTTGGCTCCGCCGTCCGTCGAGTCCATGGCCATGAAGCTGGTGGTGCCGGTCGCGGAGGTGCCCGCGCTTACCCGCAGTTCGGTGTTGATGTTGAAGTTGCGGTCCTGGCCGCACGGCGCCCACACCAGGGCGCTGTATTCGGTGCTGTCGGTGGTCTGCCAGTTGTCGTTGTACGGACCGCTGAACTCATGGGTGCGCGATGCCGTGTCCGACGACCCCTGGAAGTAGTAGCTCGCCTTCTCGGTGCCCTTCGCGCCCTTTTGCAGGGAGCCGTAGCCGCGGTAGTCGACCTGGGCGATGGCGTAGGTGAACCCCTGCGGCACGTGAACGCCCAAGTTGAGCTGGCAGTTCTTGCGGATGTCGGTGGGGTTCGAGCTGGGGCCGACCTGAGCGAGATAGTCGCTGTAGGTCACGGTGAATGCCGTGTTGTCACCGGCGACGGCCACCGCTGCGGTCCCTTTCGGGCAGCCCGAGCCGTTCACGGTATTGACGCTGATCTGGATCTTTTCCGGCGGTACATCGGGGGCCGAGGAAACACCCTGGGCGGAAAAGGCAGAGGCGAATAACGCCGCGGCCGCGCCGCCGGCGAGCAGAACACCGGACATGGCTCTCCAATTCGATCATCGGGGGACGTGGTTGAGCCGTGAAGGAACGCGTACGTCTTTCGAGCGTGAGCGGGAAGAGCGGAGGGAAGAGCAGAAGGAAGAGCGGAAGAACGAAAGAGCGTCGCCGCGTACCTGAATGTGCTTGCGTAGCATTCTCGCCGGGTGGGGCCCGCGAGCGCTCTTAAGGTAAGGGCGGAACGGGGCCATGACAAGATGGCGGTGGTTTTCCTTGGCAAGATATTTTCGAACCCGGTAACCGGAGAACCCTTCCGGGTCAGAAAAGCGGTTGCGGAAGCACCCCTTCCAGGGCCAGCAGGGTCCGCTTGGTCTCCAGCCCGCCGCCGAAGCCGCCTATGCCGCCGTCGCTCTCCACGACCCGATGGCAGGGAACCACCACCGGCAGCGGATTGCTGCCCATGGCCACCCCGACCGCCCGCGCCGCGTCCGGCTCGCCGACCCGGCGGGCGAGGTCCTGATAGCCGACGACCGTGCCGTACGGAACGTGGGCGGCCAGCTCGCGCAGCACCCGGCGGTTGAAGCCGGTGGACAGGGACCAGTCCAGCGGCAGGGTGAACGCGTGGATCCGCTCGGCGAAGTAGCTCTCCACCTGCCGTATCGCCTCGGTCAGATGGGCGCCGGGCTCGGGCGCGGGGCCGGTGCCGAGGCGGCGGGTGAGCCGGTCGACGGCCGCGGCCGCCGTCTTCCGGTCGGCGTGGAAGACCACGTTGACCAGCCCGTGGCCGGTGGCCGCGAGCAGCAGGGGACCGATGGGCGTGTCGGACACCGCCCAGGACCAGTCGTGGGTCTCCTGCCGCTCGGACTGCCGCTCCGGCTGCCGCTGCTCGTTCGTCACACCTTCAGCGTAGGCGGGGGGTCCAACAGCCCCCGCCGCCGTCAGCAGCCGTCAGCGGATGTCGTCCAGCGCCTCCCGCACCACATCGGGCTTGTTGGTGATGATCCCGTTCACCCCCATCCGCGCGACCTTGACCGCGGTCGGGCCGTCGTTCACCGTCCAGGTGTAGACCTCCAGCGGACGGCCGTGGGCACCGCGCACCGCCTGGATCTCCTTCACGTACGCGGCGTCGATCGTCGTGTGGCTCGGGTTGATCTGGTCCGCGAACTCCGCGTACCGCGGCAGATCGGCGACGGCCGGGGTGCCCAGGAAACCGGTCTTGACGTCCCGCCGCAGCTTGTGGACCGCCTGGACGGAGTCGGCGCTGAAGCTCTGCACGATCAGCCGTTTGAGGTGCTTGCGGTCGAGCCAGCCCTCCCGGCGCAGCTCGCGCAGCGACTGCCGCTCGATGCCCGGGTACAGTTCCGGCGCCTTGATCTCCATCAGCAGCTTCTGATGGTTGTCCGAAACCCGATCCAGGTACTCCTCCAGGGTCGGCACCGGCTCGCCCGCGAACTTCGACCCGAACCAGCTCCCGGCGTCAAGTTTCTCGATCTCGTCCAGGGTGAAGTCGGAGATCTTCCAGGGGGCGCGGTCCGGGAAGACCTGCTCGACGTCGGTGGTCCGGTTCAGGGTGGTGTCGTGCATGATGATCAGCTCCCCGTCCCGGGTGCGCTGCACATCGTTCTCCACCCAGTCGATGCCCAGGTCATCGGCGGCGTCGACGGCGGCCAGCGTGTTCTCGGGGGCATAGGCGGAGGCGCCCCGGTGCGCCACCGTGACCGTGTGGTGGTGCGATGTGCCGGCGGCGGCCTGCGCCGCCGTGGGGAGGAAGAGCGCCGAGACACCCAGGAGAGCGCCGGATAACGCGGCGGCGGGGCGGATCTGCATACGGACTCCTCGCGTCGTCTGACTCGTGGACGGCCGAAGCGTGCCAGACCAGCCGTACCGGAGGACAGTCACAGAAAAGCCGTACATTGATCCATCCCGTACCCCTCCCGGAGCGGCCCCGGGAGCGGGAGGCCCGGTCGTTGTCAGTGGCGAGTCGTACGGTGGGTCTCATGCGGCCCGTGACTCAGATCGAACGCAAGGTGGCGCCCTTCGAGGTCGTCAGCCCGTACACGCCCAGCGGCGACCAGCCCACGGCCATCGCCGACCTGGACCGGCGCATCAGCGGCGGTGAGAAGGACGTCGTGCTGCTCGGCGCGACCGGTACCGGCAAGTCCGCGACCACCGCGTGGATGATCGAGAAGCTTCAGCGGCCCACACTCGTCATGGCGCCGAACAAGACGCTGGCGGCCCAGCTCGCCAACGAGTTCCGCGAGCTGCTGCCGAACAATGCCGTCGAGTACTTCGTCTCGTACTACGACTACTACCAGCCCGAGGCGTACGTACCGCAGTCGGACACCTACATCGAGAAGGACTCCTCGATCAACGAGGAGGTCGAGCGGCTGCGCCACTCCGCGACGAACTCGCTGCTCACCCGGCGCGATGTGGTCGTGGTGGCGTCCGTCTCCTGCATCTACGGCCTGGGCACCCCGCAGGAGTACGTGGACCGCATGGTGCCGCTCAAGGTCGGCGAGGAGACCGACCGCGACCAGCTGCTGCGCCGCTTCGTGGACATCCAGTACGCCCGCAACGACATGGCGTTCACCCGGGGCACCTTCCGGGTCCGCGGCGACACCATCGAGATCTTCCCGGTCTACGAGGAGCTGGCGGTCCGGATCGAGATGTTCGGCGACGAGATCGAGGCGCTGTCGACGCTCCACCCGCTCACCGGCGAGGTGATCAGTGACGACCAGGAGCTGTATGTGTTCCCGGCCAGCCACTATGTGGCCGGACCCGAGCGCATGGAGAAGGCCATCGCCGGGATCGAGGCCGAGCTGGAGCAGACCCTGGCCCGGCTGGAGAAGCAGGGCAAGCTGCTGGAGGCCCAGCGGCTGCGCATGCGCACCACGTACGACATCGAGATGATGCGGCAGATCGGCACCTGCTCCGGCATCGAGAACTACTCGCTGCACATCGACGGCCGCGAGGCCGGCTCCCCGCCGCACACCCTCCTCGACTACTTCCCGGAGGACTTCCTCCTGGTCATCGACGAGTCGCATGTCACCGTGCCGCAGATCGGCGCGATGTACGAGGGCGACGCGTCCCGGAAGCGCACGCTGATCGAGCACGGCTTCCGGCTGCCCTCCGCGCTCGACAACCGCCCGCTGAAGTGGGAGGAGTTCCAGAAGCGGATCGGCCAGACCGTCTACCTCTCCGCGACCCCCGGGACGTACGAGATGTCCCGCGGCGACGGCTTCGTGGAGCAGATCATCCGGCCGACCGGCCTGGTCGACCCCGAGGTCGTGGTCAAGCCCACCGACGGCCAGATCGACGATCTGATCCATGAGATCCGCACCCGCACCGAGAAGGACGAGCGGGTCCTCGTCACCACCCTCACCAAGAAGATGGCCGAGGACCTGACGGACTACATGCTCGAACTGGGCATCCAGGTGCGCTATCTCCACAGCGACGTGGACACCCTGCGCCGGGTGGAGCTGCTGCGCGAGCTGCGCGCGGGCGAGTACGACGTCCTGGTCGGCATCAACCTGCTGCGGGAGGGCCTCGACCTGCCGGAGGTCTCGCTGGTCGCCATCCTCGACGCGGACAAGGAGGGCTTCCTGCGCTCCGGCACGTCCCTGATCCAGACCATCGGCCGCGCCGCCCGTAACGTCTCGGGCCAGGTCCACATGTACGCCGACAAGGTCACCCCGGCGATGGAGAAGGCCATCGACGAGACCAACCGCCGCCGGGAGAAGCAGATCGCGTTCAACGAGAAGAACGGGATCGACCCGCAGCCCCTCCGCAAGAAGATCGGCGACATCGTGGCGACCCTCGCGCGCGAGGAGATCGACACCAAGGAGCTGCTGGAAACCGGCTACCGCAAGTCGGCGGACCAGGGCAAGGGAGCGGGCAAGGGGCAGAAGGCGCCGATGCCCGCCCTGGCGTCCCACAAGGCGGGCGGCAAGGGGGCGAAGGACGGCGAGCTGACCGACCGTCCGGCCGCCGAACTGGCCGAGCTGATCGAGGAGATGACCGACCGGATGAAGGCCGCGGCGGCGGAGCTCCAGTTCGAGGTCGCGGCCCGGCTGCGGGACGAGGTCGGAGAGCTGAAGAAGGAGCTGCGGCAGATGAGGGAGGCCGGGCTCTCCTGACCCCTGGGGCGGTTGGGGTCCGCCGTGGTCGCGCTGTGGTTCCGCCATGGTCCCGCTGTGTTGCAAGACCGACACAAAAGCCCGCTCGCCTGGCCGGAGTGCAGGTGGCCGTGCATAGGGTTTTCGGGAGGGCCGTGCACACGGCGCGGCGGTGGCCGTGCCGCGGCTAGGTCCTGCCCGGCGGATCTTCGCGGCCCCGCGAAGATCCGCCGGGCAGGGCCTGAGGCCACGGGGAAACCGAGAGACGAGAGTAGGGACAGCGCGTGACGGTCAACATGTCCAAGGGACAGGCCATCAGCCTGCAGAAGGCCGACGGGGGCACCCTGACCGCGGTGCGGATGGGACTGGGCTGGCAGGCGGCGCCCCGCCGCGGACTGTTCGGTTCCCGTACCCGTGAGATCGACCTCGACGCGTCGGCGGTGCTCTTCGCCGACAAGCAGCCGACCGACGTCGTGTTCTTCCGCCACCTGGTGAGCGACGACGGCTCGGTGCGCCACACCGGCGACAACCTGGTCGGCGGCGCCGGTCAGGGCGGTGACGACGAGGCGATCCTGGTCGACCTCCAGCGGGTGCCGGTGCACATCGACCAGATCATCTTCACGGTGAACTCCTTCACCGGCCAGACCTTCGCCGAGGTGCAGAACGCGTTCTGCCGACTGGTCGACGAGACCAACGGCCAGGAGCTGGCCCGCTACACCCTCACCGGTGGCGGCCAGTACACCGCGCAGATCATGGCCATCGTGCAGCGCGAGGGCAGCGCCTGGCAGATGAAGGCCGTGGGCGAGCCCGCCAACGGCCGTACCTTCCAGGACCTGATGCCCCACATCGTGCCGCACCTGTAAGCGGAAGTGGTTGTCCCGTCGGCCCGGTGGTGCGTCTGCCCGCCGGGCCGACGCGCTCATGCGGCACCGTCCGCACACCACCACGGCGACAACCACGCGGCACCGCGCACCACCACGCACACAACGGAACACAACGAGGGGACGCACGATGACGGCCGAGCTGGTCCGGGGGCAGAACCACCCGCTGCCCCAGACCCGTTTGGAGATCCGGATCTCGGCGGGTAATCCGATCGTGGCCGGGGCGACACTCGGCGATGAGCAGGGCACGGTGCAGGGCGTGGAGTGGGTCGCGCACCCCGCCTCGCCGCAGCTGCCCGGCATCGAAGTGTCCAAACAGGCGGCGGCCGCCCATCGGCTCGCCGTCGACCTCGACGCGCTGCCCGAGGGCGTCCACCGGGTGCATGTGCTGCTCGCCCTGGTGAGCGGGGCCGGCGGCCCGGTCCGGTTCGGTGCCATGGCCGCGCCGTCCGTCGCCGTCACCGGCCTCGACGGCACAGAGGTGGCCGGTTACACCATCACCGACCTGGACGCGGAGTCCGCGGTGGTCGCCCTGGAGCTGTACCGCAGGCAGGGCGCGTGGAAGGTGCGCGCGGTGGGCCAGGGGTACGCTGGCGGGCTGGCCGAGATGCTGCGGGACCAGGGGCTGCCCCAGGCCGCCGAGCTGGCCGCCGAGATCAACGACGCGGTGGCGCGCGGCATGGCCCGTTCGGTGGCCCAGCCCCCGCCTCGTGCTGCCGGGGACGACGGCCGGGTGCGTACGGCCACGGCGGGTACGGGGGCCGCGCCGGACACCCCGGCCCAGCCGCAGACCCAGGCAGGGGCCCAGCCGTCCTCCGCGGGGGACACGTCCGCGGGGGCGTCCCCCGGCGGGCCGATCAACTACCAGCACCCCGGGCGCCGTACCGCCGCGCCGCCCACGCCACCCCCGGCCGCGCCGCCCGCCCCGCCCGGACAGCCCGCGCGGCCCGTCGCGGGCGACGCCTCCGGCTGGACCATGGACGAGCGGCTCTACAACCAGGTCTGGGGCATGTTCGAGGACCTGGCCCGTACCACCGCCGCCTATCGCAGTGCCGTCGACTTCGCCGAATCCCGGATGGAGCAGGAGCTGGACAAGGTCCTCTCCGACCCGCGCACCCGGGTAGGCCCCGCGGCCGACACCGCCCGCGCGCAGGCCCGCGCCAAGCAGGCCGGACTGGTCGAGCAGGCCCGGACCGCCCTCGACCGCGACCTGGCGCAGCTGACCGCCGAGGCCGAGGTCGTCGAGCCCGCGCTGCCGCCCGCGTACGCCCGCTGGGACAGCCCGGTCTGGCAGGGCTATCAGGTGCCGATGGAGGTCCCGATGGCGCTCCGCCTGGGCGATCTGCACCTTCCGGAGCGCACCGGACTGCGCATCCCCATGCTGGTGCGGCTGCCGCTGGAGCGCGGTCTGTGGATCGACGCGGGACGCACCGGCTCCGCCCACGGCGCCCTGCTGGACTCCGCCGAGCTGCGCAGGCTGGCCGCCGAGACGGCGGTGGCGCACGCGGCGCGGCTGCTGGCGGTGTATCCGGTGGACGAGTTCTCGCTGCACGTGATCGACCCGGCGGGCTCGGCCGCGGCGTCGCTGGCCCCGCTGGTGTCGTCCGGTGCGCTGCGTGAGCCGCCGGTGGCCGGGGCGGCGGGGGTGTCCTCGGTGCTCGCCGCGCTGACCCGGCGCGTCGACCTGGTGCAGATGGCGGTCCGCAGCGGGGCCACCGACGCGCTGCCGCCCGATCTGGACCTCGCCCAGCAGCTGCTGATCGTCCACGACTTCCCGCACGGCTTCGACGACCGGGCCGTCACGCAGCTGCGCTACCTCGCGGACGAGGGGCCCTCGGTCGGAGTGCATCTGATGATGGTCGCCGACCGCGAGGACGCGCAGGCGTACGGGCCGGTGCTGGATCCGCTGTGGCGCTCGCTGCTGCGGATCACCCCGGTCGCCGACGATCACCTCGCCGACCCCTGGGTCGGCCACGCCTGGACGTACGAGCCGCCGCTCGTCCCGGCGGGCAGCCAGGTGCTCCAGCGGGTGCTGGGGCAGGTGGGACGGGCCCGGGAGGCGTACGGGCGCTGATCCGGAAGATCATTACTCGTCAACGTCCCCGCTGAGCAGGGTATTTGCCTTTCTCTTTACTCTTTCATGGGGGTTCCTGTACTCTTCTTTACGCGGAGGGGAGTACTCCTTAGCGGTGTTCCCGTCACCACGGATCGCGCCCGTGCACCTTGAGTCGGGTCGGGCGCGGTCCCGGGGCACCGGTCCGTGGCGCGAGCCCGGGCGGAAGAGACCTCCGGCAGCGACGACGCTGAAATTGCCGTACGAATGCCGGAGGATCCGTGGACGTTTCCGTGGCCATGTGGGGGCTGACGATTGTCGGTCTCTGCGCCCTCATCGCCGTCGACTTCTTCATAGGCGGCCGCAAACCGCATGAGGTCTCCCTCAAGGAGGCCGGTATCTGGACGACCGTCTGGATCGTCCTCGCCGGGCTCTTCGGGCTCGGGCTGCTGGTCTTCGCGGGCGGTCAGCCCTCCGGCGAGTTCTTCGCGGGCTTCATCACCGAGAAGTCGCTCAGCGTCGACAACCTCTTCGTCTTCGTCCTGATCATGGCGAAGTTCGCGGTGCCCACGATCTACCAGCAGCGGGTGCTGATGGTGGGCGTGCTGATCGCGCTCGTGCTGCGCGCGGTCTTCATCGCCGCTGGCGCCGCGATCATCTCGACCTTCGCCTGGGTCTTCTACATCTTCGGCGCGTTCCTCATCTGGACCGCCTGGAAGCTCATCCAGGAGGCGCGCTCCGATGAGGAGGAAGAGGAGTTCGAGGAGAACCGCCTGCTCAAGGCGGTCGAGAAGCGCGTCCCCTCCACCGACCAGTACCACGGCACCAAGCTGTTCATCATGGAGAACGGCAAGCGGCTGATGACGCCGATGCTGATCGTCATGCTGGCGATCGGCACCACGGACGTCCTCTTCGCGCTGGACTCCATACCCGCGATCTTCGGCCTGACCCAGGACCCGTACATCGTGTTCACCGCCAACGCCTTCGCGCTGATGGGTCTGCGCCAGCTGTACTTCCTGATCGGCGGGCTGCTCAAGAAGCTGGTCCACCTGTCGTACGGGCTGTCGGTCATCCTCGGCTTCATCGGCGTCAAGCTGGTGCTGCACGCGCTCCACGAGTCCGGGGTGCATGTCCCGCAGATCTCCATACCGGTGTCGCTGGGTGTGATCTGCGCGGTGCTCGCGGTCACGACGATCACCAGCCTCTACGCCTCGAAGAAGCAGGCCCTGGCGGAGGCGGGGACCGGGGAGGGCGGGTCCCGGGACAGGGACAGCGCCGACGTCTGACGCCTGTCCGTCCGGGCGGGCCCGTCCCTCAGGCGGCCCGCCCGTACGACCCGGGGCTCAGGCAGTGGCCTCCCCGGCCTCCAGAGGCCGCACGGCCGATCGTCCGCCCGTCGGACGGTCGGCCGTCGGGCGTGTATCCGGCAGCAGGGCGAAGCAGCCCAGGCTCAGCAGTGCGACCGCGGTCAGATAGGCCGCGACGCCCCAGGGCGGGCCGTCGCCCTGGGAGACCGCGGTCGCCACGATGGGGGTGAGCGCGCCGCCGAGCACCCCCGCGAGGTTGTAGCCGAGCCCCGCGCCCGTGCAGCGCACCCGCGGCTCGTACAGCTCGGGCAGATAGGCCGAGGTCACGGCGAACAGGGTGATGAAGGCGAGCAGCGCGCCCAGGAAACCCAGGAACATCAGGGGCGGCTCCCCGGTGCGCAACAGCGCGATCAGCGGGAACATCCACACCACCGTGGCCGCGCAGCCCAGCAGGCACAGCGGCCGCCGTCCGAAGCGGTCGCCGAGATGGGCCGCCAGGGGCGTCACGGCACCCTTGACCGCCACGGCCGCCATGATGCAGCCGAGCATGACGGTGCGGTCCACTCCGAGCCGCTCGGTGCCGTAGGCGAGGGACCAGGTCGTCACCGCGTAGAAGACCGCGTACCCCACCGCGAGCCCGCCCGCGGTCAGCAGCACCAGCCGCCAGTGGCCGCGCACCACCTCGGCCAGCGGCGCGGCGGCCCGTTCGCCGCGCTCGGCCAGCTCCCGGAACTGCGGGGTCTCGGTCAGCTGGGCGCGCAGCAGCAGCCCGGCGGCGACCAGCAGCCCCGCGCCCCAGAACGGCACCCGCCAGCCCCAGGAGCGGAACGCGGCGTCGGAGAGCGTGGCGGACAGGATCAGCATCGTGCCGTTGGCCAGTAGGAAGCCGATGGACGGGCCGATCTGCGGAAAGCCCGACCACAGGCCGCGCCGCCCGGCGGGCGCGTGCTCGACGGTCAGCAGCACCGCGCCGCCCCATTCGCCGCCGAGCCCGAGCCCCTGGAGGAAGCGGAGGGTGAGCAGCAGGGCGGGGGCGGCGATGCCGATGCTGTCGTACGTGGGGACGAAGCCGACCGCGACCGTCGCGACGCCGGTCAGCAGCAGGGAGGCGATGAGCACCGGCCGCCGGCCGTGGCGGTCGCCGAGCGGCCCGAGCAGCATCGCGCCCAGCGGCCGGGAGACGAACCCGGCGGCGAAGGTGCCGAAGGCCGCCAGGGTGCCCGCGAGCGGGGAGAAGGTGGGGAAGAAGAGCGGGCCGAGGACGAGGGCCGCGGCCGTGCCGTAGACGAAGAAGTCGTAGAACTCGATGGCGGTGCCGGCCAGGGCCGCGGCGGCGAGGCGGACCATGGATGGAGCGGATGGAGCGGATGGAGCGGATGGAGCGGATGGGGCGGACGGGGCGCGGTCGTCGTCGCGCGGGACGTCGTGCATGCCGCGCCAACAGCCGCCGCGGACCCCCGGTTACGGGGCGCGCGGCGGCGAGCGGCGCGATGCGGGGGTGAAGGGGGCGCTACCAGCCGCGCTCGCGCCATGCGGCGAGGTGCGGGCGCTCGGCGCCGAGGGTGGTGTCGTCGCCGTGGCCCGGGTAGACCCAGGTCTCGTCCGGGAGCCGGTCGAAGAGCTTGGTCTCGACGTCGTTGATCAGGCTCTGGAACGCCTCGGGGTCCTTCCAGGTGTTGCCGACGCCGCCCGGGAACAGGCAGTCGCCGGTGAACACGTGCGGATGGCCGTGCGGGTCGTCGTAGACCAGGGCGATGCTGCCCGGGGTGTGGCCCACCAGATGGCGTGCGGTCAGCTCGACCCGGCCGACCCGCACCGTGTCGCCGTCCTCGACCGGCACGTCGGTGGGGACCGGGATGCCCTCGGCGTCGTACCGGCCCGCCAGGGTGCGGGCGCCGGTGGCGTCCACCACCTCGCGCAGCGCGTTCCAGTGGTCCTGGTGGCGGTGGGTGGTGACGACGGAAGCGATGCCGCTCTCGCCGATCAGTGACAGCAGGGTCTGCGGGTCGGCGGCCGCGTCGATCAGCAGCTGCTCGTCGGTGGCCCGGCATCGCAGCAGGTACGCGTTGTTGTTCATGGGGCCGACCGCGACCTTCGAGATCATCAGATCGGGCAGTTCGTGTACGTCCGCCGGTCCGCCGACCGTCACAACTCCGCTGTAGGTCATGGCCTCAGCCTAGTCCTGGAGGGGCGGGCGGCGTGGGGCCGGGGGCGCGGTGGCGGCAGGGGAATACCGGGGGCGTGATGCGCCTTTTATCCGGTAGCGCCTGCCACACGATCGGGTGAACCGGGCACGCGGGCCCCGCAAATCGAATGTGCGTGCTATAGGCTCGGTGTGCTGCATCCTTAAGACATCGCCGTGGCGCCCCCATACCCTGGGTCGGGGGCTTCGCTCCGCTCCGTCCTGCCCGTCGGGAGGGACTCGGGAGCGGGCCCGGCGCACCCACCTCTCCTCAAGAAAGGTGCCGACCGGCGTGGCCGACCGTCTCATCGTCCGTGGCGCTCGCGAGCACAATCTCAAGAACGTCTCGCTCGACCTCCCGCGTGACTCCCTCATCGTCTTCACCGGACTGTCCGGGTCGGGCAAGTCGTCCCTCGCGTTCGACACGATCTTCGCCGAGGGGCAGCGCCGCTACGTCGAGTCGCTCTCCTCCTACGCGCGGCAGTTCCTGGGCCAGATGGACAAGCCCGATGTGGACTTCATCGAGGGCCTGTCCCCGGCGGTGTCGATCGACCAGAAGTCGACGTCCCGCAACCCGCGCTCGACCGTCGGCACCATCACCGAGGTCTACGACTACCTCCGGCTGCTGTTCGCCCGCATCGGCAAGCCGCACTGCCCGGAGTGCAGCCGCCCGATCGCCCGCCAGTCGCCGCAGGCGATCGTGGACCGGGTGCTGGAGCTGCCCGAGGGCAGCCGCTTCCAGGTGCTCTCGCCGCTGGTGCGCGAGCGCAAGGGGGAGTTCGTCGACCTCTTCTCCGACCTCCAGACCAAGGGCTACAGCCGGGCCCGGGTGGACGGCGCGACGATCCACCTGTCCGACCCGCCGAAGCTGAAGAAGCAGGAGAAGCACACCATCGAGGTGGTCGTGGACCGCCTCACCGTCAAGGACAGCGCCAAGCGGCGGCTGACCGACTCGGTGGAGACCGCGCTCGGCCTCTCCGGCGGCATGATCATCCTGGACTTCGTGGATCTGGACGAGGACGATCCGCAGCGTGAGCGGATGTTCTCCGAGCACCTCTACTGCCCGTATGACGACCTGTCCTTCGAGGAGCTGGAGCCGCGCTCCTTCTCCTTCAACTCGCCGTTCGGCGCCTGCCCGGACTGCACCGGGATCGGCACCCGGATGGAGGTCGACCCGGAGCTGATCGTTCCGGACGAGGAGAAGTCGCTGGACGAGGGCGCCATCCACCCCTGGTCCCACGGCCACACCAAGGACTACTTCGGCCGGCTGGTCGGCGCGCTCGCCGACGCCCTCGGCTTCCGTACGGACATCCCCTGGGCCGGGCTGCCGCAGCGCGCCAAGAAGGCGCTGATGAACGGCCACCGCACCCAGATCGAGGTCCGCTACCGCAATCGGTACGGCCGCCAGCGGGCGTACACCACCGCGTTCGAGGGCGCGGTGCCCTTCGTCAAGCGGCGGCACACGGAGGCGGAGAGCGACAGCAGCCGGGAGCGCTTCGAGGGCTATATGCGCGAGGTGCCCTGCCCCACCTGTGAGGGCACCCGCCTCAAGCCGATCGTCCTCGCGGTCACCGTGCAGGAGCGGTCCATCGCGGACGTCTCCGCGATGTCGATCAGCGAATGCGCCGAGTTCCTGCGGAACATGGAGCTGACCGCCCGCGAGAAGACCATTGCCGAGCGCGTCCTCAAGGAGGTCAACGAGCGGCTGCGGTTCCTGGTCGACGTCGGCCTGGACTATCTCTCGCTCAACCGGGCGGCGGGCACGCTCTCCGGCGGCGAGGCCCAGCGCATCCGGCTGGCCACCCAGATCGGCTCCGGCCTGGTGGGCGTGCTGTACGTGCTGGACGAGCCGTCGATCGGTCTGCACCAGCGCGACAACCACCGGCTGATCGAGACGCTGGTGCGGCTGCGCGACCTCGGCAACACTCTGATCGTCGTGGAGCACGACGAGGACACCATCAAGGCCTCGGACTGGGTGGTGGACATCGGCCCGGGCGCGGGTGAGCACGGCGGCAAGGTCGTGCACAGCGGGCCGCTGAGCGAGCTGCTGGTCAACGAGGAGTCGGCGACCGGCCACTATCTGTCGGGCAAGAAGGCCATCCCGCTGCCGGGCATCCGGCGTCCCATGGACCCGGAGCGGCGGCTGACGGTGCACGGCGCCCGGGAGAACAACCTCCAGGACATCGACGTGTCCTTCCCGCTCGGCGTGCTCACGGCAGTCACCGGCGTCTCCGGATCCGGGAAGTCCACCCTGGTCAACGACATCCTCTACACCCATCTGGCCCGCGAGCTGAACGGGGCGAAGACCGTCCCCGGGCGGCACACCCGGGTCGCCGGTGACGATCTGGTCGACAAGGTCGTCCATGTCGACCAGTCGCCCATCGGCCGTACGCCGCGGTCCAACCCGGCCACGTACACCGGGGTGTTCGACCATGTGCGCAAGCTGTTCGCCGAGACGATGGAGGCGAAGGTGCGCGGCTACATGCCCGGGCGCTTCTCCTTCAACGTCAAGGGCGGCCGCTGCGAGAACTGCTCCGGTGACGGCACGATCAAGATCGAGATGAACTTCCTGCCGGATGTGTATGTGCCGTGCGAGGTCTGCCACGGCGCGCGCTACAACCGGGAGACGCTGGAGGTGCACTACAAGGGCAAGTCCATCGCCGAGGTGCTGGACATGCCCATCGAGGAGGCGCTGGACTTCTTCGAAGCGGTGCCGACGATCGCCCGCCATCTGCGCACCCTCAACGAGGTCGGCCTGGGCTATGTGCGGCTCGGTCAGCCCGCGCCCACCCTCTCCGGCGGCGAGGCACAGCGCGTCAAGCTGGCGAGCGAGCTCCAGAA
>NZ_GG657754.1:7978764-7993382 GCF_000158915.1 Streptomyces himastatinicus ATCC 53653
CTCACACGTTTATCGGCTTACGCCAGTTCCGCGGCGTACGGCGGCTCGGCGCCCGCCCGGGAGCAGGTGATCGCGGCGGCCCGGGCGGCGAAGCCCAGGACGTCCCGCCAGGCCGCCTCGCCCAGCTTGGCCAGCGCGGGCGCCGACAGCGCGTCATGGGCTGCCAGCCGGTGCAGCAGCGCGGCGTTCACGGTGTCGCCCGCCCCGATCGTGTCCACGATCTCCACCCGCTCCCCGGGCACGGACCAGCGGGATCCGTCCTGGCACAGCACGCTCAGCCCGTCCCCGCCGTGGGTGCAGACCACGGCCCCAGGACCGGCCGCCGCCCACTCCCGTATCGCCGCCTCGACCGCTGCGTCGGACTCCGCCGGGGCGTCCCCGGAACCGGCCAGCCAGCGCGCGTCCTCGATCGACAGCTTGAGCAGCCCGACGTACGGTAGCCAGCCGCGGAAGCGGGCCCGGTAGGCGTCGGCGTCGGGGATGAGCCCGGTGCGGATGTTGGGGTCGAGCGCGGTGAAGACGCCGCGCCCGGCCTCGCGCCGCAGCAGTGCCTCGTACGCGCTCGCGCCCGGCTCCAGCACCAGCGAACAGGTCCCCAGTGACAGCGCGGTGGTCCCCTCGGGCAGGGCCGGGGGCAGCGCGAAGAGCCGGTCCGCGGTGCCCTGTACGTAGAAGCCGAAGCCCGCCGACCCGTCGGCGCCGATCGACGCGACGGCGAGGGTGGTGGGCTCCGGGCCGCGCTGCACCAGGGCGGTGTCCACCCTGTCCTTCCGCAGCCGGGACAGCAGCGCCTCGCCGAAGCCGTCCGTGGAGACCCGTGAGCAGAACGCGGTCGGCACGCCGAGCCGCCCCAGCGCCATCGCGGTGTTGTAGGGGCCGCCGCCGCGCGCCGGACGCAGCGCGGGCAGCTCGTCGCCCGTCGCGGCGGGGGCCGCGCGATCGGGCACGAGATCGATCAGGGCTTCTCCGGCGACGACGATCACGAGATGGGGTCCTTTCCTGGGAGCGGCGGGCGATCGGGGGATGGGGGAGCGGGTTCGGGAGCGCAGCCGCAGGACGTGCGATGGACGAAGGCGCAGGGCAGCCGCACGGTACGCGGCGGCCGCTCCGGACGCTCCAGCCGGTCCAGCAGCAGCCGGACCGCGGTGCTGCCGATCTCCCGGCTGGGCTGGGAGATCGCGGTGAGCCCGGGGGAGAAGACATCGGCCCAGGAGAAGTCGTCGAAGCAGACGAGCGCCAGATCGCCCGGTACGGTGCGGCCCGCCGCCCGCAGGGCGCGCAGCGCGCCGATGGTCATGGCGTTGTTGGCGGTGACGATCGCGGTGGGCGGTTCGGCGGAGGCCAGCAGCCGGTGGGTGGCGTCCTCCGCGCCCCGCGCCTCGGAGTGGCCGTCCGCCAGCAGCCCGGGGTCGAACGGCAGCCCGCTGTGCTCCAGTCCGGTGCGGTAACCGGCGATCCGCTCGGCGGTGGTGCTCAGCCCCGGCAGGCCCGCGACCAGGCCGATGCGGATGTGGCCCAGCTCGGCGAGGTGGCGCACCAGCTGTTCGAGGTGGAACGCGTTCTCGGCGCCGACCTGGTCGTACGGATGGTCGTGTCCGTCGCCGATCATCCGGTCGAGGAAGACGCAGGGGACCCCGCTCCGGGCCAGATAGCCGATCAGCGCGGAGGGCTCGGCGGACGGCGCGACGATCACTCCGTCCACCCGCCGCTCATGGAGCAGCTGGACGACCTTCCGTTCATGGTCCGGGTCGTCGTGCGGATCGGCGATCAGCAAGCTGTAGCCGTGGGCGAGGGCGCTGGACTCGACGCCCTGGAGGATCTCGGTGAAGTACGGATTGCTGATCGCCGAGACGGCCAGCCCGATCGAGCGGGTGCGGGCGGTGACGAGGGAGCGGGCCAGTGTGTTGGGGGTGTAGCCGAGGGCGTCGATGGCGTCCAGGACGGCCTGGCGGGTGTCCGGGCGCACCCGGCGGGTCTCGTTGAGGACGTGCGAGACCGTGGCCACAGAGACGCCCGCGCGCCGGGCCACGTCGACCATGGTCGCCATCCGCCCGCCCCTCTCCTCGGTGTGCTGCCTTCGCGGTGTGCTGCGGGAACGTGGGGGAACGTATCGCATCGGCGACCACGCGTAAACGCTTACGCAAACGTTTACGTCGACCCCGGACCGGACCCGGATCCGCCGGTGGGCGGACCGATCCGTACCGGTATCGTCGTAGAGCAACCCCAGCTCGTACCGCTATGCCCCGTGGAGCCCCCATGACCAGCCAGCCCGCCTCCCGTAGAACCCTGCTGTGCGGAGCTGCGCTGGCCGGAGCCGCCGGGCTCGGGGCGGCGGCCTGCGGTGCGAAGGGATCGGGTAAGAAGGTGTCCCCGACGCCCACCGCCCCCGTCGACCTCGGCTCGGCAGACGCCGTCCCGGCCGGGGGCGCGAAGATCTACCGCGAGGACCGGGTGGTGGTCTCCCGGACCGCCGAGGACCAGTACACGGCCTTCAGCGCGGTCTGCACCCACCGCGGCTGCGTCGTGGACTCCGTCGAGAACGGAAAGATCAGCTGCCCCTGCCACGGCAGCGTCTTCGACGCCCGCACCGGCAAGGTCCTCCAGGGCCCCGCCGTCGCCCCGCTGCCGTCCGTACCCGTCAGGACGAAGGGCGGAAAGCTCGTAGCGGGGCCGGACGCCTGATCCGCCTGAACTGTCACCGCCCGCCAGTAGGGTGGTGACCATGGCCGACCCGAGCAGCTACCGCCCCAAGCCGGGACAGATCCCCGAGTCGCCGGGGGTCTACAAGTTCCGTGATGAGCACGGCCGGGTGATCTACGTCGGAAAGGCGAAGAGTCTGCGCCAGCGGCTCTCCTCGTACTTCCAGGACCTGGCGAACCTTCACCCGCGCACCCGGACGATGGTCACCACGGCCGCCGCGGTCGAGTGGACCGTGGTGTCGACCGAGGTCGAGGCGCTCCAGCTCGAGTATTCGTGGATCAAGGAGTTCGATCCCCGGTTCAACGTCAAGTACCGGGACGACAAGAGCTATCCCTCGCTCGCGGTGACCCTCAACGAGGAATTCCCCCGGGTCCAGGTCATGCGCGGCGCCAAGAAGAAGGGCGTGCGCTACTTCGGTCCGTACGCGCAGGCCTGGGCGATCCGCGAGACCGTCGACCTGATGCTGCGGGTGTTCCCCGTGCGCACCTGCTCGGCCGGGGTGTTCAAGCGCTCCGCCCAGATCGGCCGCCCCTGTCTGCTCGGCTACATCGGCAAGTGCTCCGCCCCCTGCGTCGGCCGGGTCAGCGCCGAGGAGCACCGTGAACTCGCCGACGAGTTCTGCGACTTCATGGCCGGGCGCACCGGCACCTACATCCGCCGCCTCGAACAGCAGATGCAGCAGGCCGCCGAGGAGATGGAGTACGAGAAGGCCGCCCGGCTGCGCGACGACATAGGGGCGCTCAAGAGCGCCATGGAGAAGAACGCGGTCGTCCTCGCCGACGCGACCGACGCCGACCTGATAGCGGTCGCCGAGGACGAGCTGGAGGCCGCTGTCCAGATCTTCCACGTCCGCGGCGGGCGGGTGCGCGGCCAGCGCGGCTGGGTCACCGACAAGGTCGAGGCCGTCGACACCGCCGACCTGGTCGAGCACGCCCTCCAGCAGCTGTACGGGGAGGAGCGGGGCGACGCCGTGCCCAAGGAGGTCCTGGTGCCCGCCGTACCGGACCCGGCCGAGCCGGTCACCCAGTGGCTCAGCGAGCGCCGGGGCTCCCGGGTCGATCTGCGCATCCCGCAGCGCGGCGACAAGAAGGATCTGATGGCGACCGTCCAGCGCAACGCCCAGCAGGCGCTCGCGCTGCACAAGACCAAGCGCGCCTCCGACCTCACCACCCGCTCCCGTGCCCTGGAGGAGATCGCCGAGGCGCTCGGGCTGGACTCGGCGCCGCTGCGCATCGAGTGCTTCGACATCTCCCATCTCCAGGGCGATGACGTGGTGGCGTCCATGGTGGTCTTTGAAGACGGGCTGGCGCGGAAGAGCGAGTACCGCCGCTTCCAGATCAAGAGCTTCGCCGGGCAGGACGACGTCCGCTCCATGCACGAGGTCGTCGGCCGCCGCTTCCGCCGCTATCTCCAGGAGAAGCAGAAGTCGGGGGAGTGGGAGGAGAACGCCGAGCCCGCGCAGGAAACCCCCGGCGAGCCCGCCCAGGAGACCCCAGAGCCCGGCGAGCCCGCCCAGGAGACCCCTGCCGAGGCACCCGCCGTCGAAGAGACCTCCGGCCCCCTGGACGACGACGGCAGGCCCAAGCGGTTCGCGTATCCGCCGCAGCTCGTCGTGGTCGACGGCGGACAGCCGCAGGTCGCCGCCGCCAAGCGGGCGCTGGACGAGCTGGGCGTCGACGACGTGGCGGTCTGCGGACTCGCCAAGCGGCTCGAAGAGGTCTGGCTGCCCGACGAGGACGACCCGGTGGTGCTGCCCCGCAGCAGCGAGGGGCTGTATCTGCTCCAGCGGGTCCGCGACGAGGCCCACCGGTTCGCCATCACCTATCAGCGCAGCAAGCGCGCCAAGGCGATGAAGGCCGGGCCGCTGGACGCCGTGCCCGGCCTCGGCGACAGCCGTAAGCATGCCCTGCTGAAGCACTTCGGCTCCGTCAAGCGGCTGCGCGCCGCCACGGTCGAGCAGATCTGCGAGGTGCCGGGCGTCGGCCGGAAGACGGCTGAGACGGTTGCGGCGGCGCTCACCGGAGCGGCTCCGGCCGCACCCGCCGTGAACACCGCCACAGGAGAGATCATTGAGGACGAGGCCGCATCGTCGGCGCCGTCCGCGAACCGGGGGACGAGATCATGACCGAGCACGAGATCCACGGAGACGGAGCGCAGGTGAATACGGGCACGACGGGAGAGTCCGCCGAGGCGGCGGCAGCCATTCCCGAGCTGGTGATCATCTCTGGCATGTCCGGCGCGGGCCGCAGTACCGCCGCCAAATGTCTGGAGGACCTCGGCTGGTTCGTGGTGGACAACCTGCCGCCCGCGCTGATCCCCACCATGGTGGACCTCGGCGCCCGCTCCCAGGGCAATGTGGCGCGCATCGCCGTGGTGGTGGACGTCCGCGGCCGCCGCTTCTTCGACAACCTCCGCGAGTCCCTCGCGGACCTGGCCGCCAAGAACGTCAAGCGGCGCGTGCTGTTCCTGGAGGCGTCCGACGAGGCCCTGGTGCGCCGCTTCGAGTCCGTGCGCCGCCCGCATCCGCTCCAGGGCGACGGACGGATCGTGGACGGCATCGCGGCCGAGCGCGATCTGCTGCGCGAGCTGCGCGGTGACGCCGATCTGGTGATCGACACCTCCAGCCTCAACGTGCACGAGCTGCGCGCCAAGATGGACGCCCAGTTCGCCGGTGAGGAGGAGCCGGAGCTGCGCGCCACCGTGATGTCCTTCGGCTACAAGTACGGCCTGCCGGTCGACGCCGATCTGGTGGTGGACTGCCGCTTCCTGCCCAATCCGCACTGGGTTCCGGAGCTGCGCCCCTTCACCGGGCTCAACGAGGAGGTGTCCGGCTATGTGTTCAACCAGCCCGGCGCCAAGGAGTTCCTGGACCGGTATGCCGAGCTGCTCCAGCTGATCGCCACGGGCTACCGCCGCGAGGGCAAGCGCTATGTGACGATCGCGGTCGGCTGTACGGGTGGTAAGCACCGCAGCGTCGCGATGTCCGAGCGGCTGGCCGCCCGGCTCGGCGCCGAAGGGGTCGAGACCGTCATCGTCCACCGTGACATGGGGCGCGAGTGACGATCCGTAACGGGCGGCTGCGGCGGCTCGTCGGGGCCCGTACGGGCCGGAGCGCGCAGCCCAAGGTGGTCGCGCTCGGCGGCGGTATGGGCCTGTCCGCGTCGCTCGCCGCGCTGCGCCGGATCACCGGTGATCTGACCGCCGTGGTCACGGTGGCCGACGACGGCGGCTCCAGCGGGCGGCTCCGCGACGAGCTGGGGGTGCTGCCGCCCGGCGATCTGCGCAAGGCGCTGGCGGCCCTGTGCGGGGACGACGACTGGGGCCAGACGTGGGCCCGGGTCATCCAGCACCGCTTCATCAGCGAGGGCGAGCTGCACGGCCACGCGGTCGGCAATGTGCTGATCGTCGCCCTGTGGGAGCAGCTGGGCGACCATGTGGCCGCGCTCGACCTGGTCGGCAAGCTGCTGGGCGCGCACGGCCGGGTGCTGCCGATGTCGGCGGTGCCGCTGGAGCTCCAGGCGTACGTCAAGGGCCATGACCCGGCCCGCCCGGACGAGGTGTCGACGGTCGCCGGACAGGCCACCGTCGCCCTCACCCCCGGCGAGGTGCAGTCGGTCCACCTGGTGCCGAACGACCCGCCGGCGGTCCCCGAGGCGGTCGAGGCGGTCATGGACGCCGATTGGGTGGTCCTGGGCCCCGGCTCCTGGTTCTCCTCCGTGATCCCGCACCTCCTGGTGCCCGATCTGCTGCGCGCGCTCACCGACACCAAGGCCCGACGGGTGCTCTCGCTCAACCTGGCGCCGCAGCCGGGTGAAACCGATGGCTTCTCCCCGCAGCGTCATTTGGAGGTTTTGGCCCGACACGCCCCTAAACTCGCCTTCGACGTGGTGCTGGCCGACGAGGCCGCCGTTCCCGACCAGAGCAGTCTGTGCGATGCCGCGAAACGACTGGGCGGCACGGTCGAGCTGGCGCCGGTGGCTGCGACCGACGGTTCCCCGAAGCATGACCCGGAGCTTCTGGCGGCCGCGTACGACCGTATTTTTCGGATGCATGGAAGGATCGGCCCATGGCGATGACGGCAGCGGTGAAGGATGAAATCTCCCGGCTCCCCGTCACCCGCACCTGCTGCCGGAAAGCGGAGGTCTCGGCGATCCTGCGGTTCGCGGGCGGCCTGCACCTGGTGAGCGGGCGCATCGTGATCGAAGCGGAGCTGGATACGGGCATCGCGGCCCGCAGGGTCCGCAAGGACATCCTGGAGATCTTCGGGCACTCCTCCGATCTGGTGGTGATGGCCCCCGGAGGGCTGCGCCGCGGCAGTCGGTACGTGGTGCGGGTGGTGGCGGGCGGTGATCAGCTGGCGCGCCAGACCGGTCTGGTCGACGGCCGCGGCCGGCCGATCCGCGGGCTGCCGCCGCAGGTCGTCTCCGGCGCCACCTGTGACGCCGAGGCCGCCTGGCGCGGGGCGTTCCTCGCCCACGGCTCGCTCACCGAGCCCGGCCGCTCGTCCTCCCTGGAGGTGACCTGTCCCGGCCCGGAAGCCGCGCTGGCGCTGGTCGGCGCCGCCCGGCGGCTCCAGATCGCGGCGAAGGCGCGCGAGGTGCGCGGAGTGGACCGGGTGGTCGTCCGGGACGGTGACGCCATCGGCGCGCTGTTGACGCGGCTGGGGGCGCACGAGTCGGTGCTCGCCTGGGAGGAGCGGCGGATGCGCCGCGAGGTGCGGGCCACCGCCAACCGGCTGGCCAACTTCGACGACGCCAATCTGCGCCGCTCGGCCCGGGCCGCGGTCGCCGCGGGCGCCCGGGTGCAGCGCGCGCTGGAGATCCTGGCCGACGAGGTGCCCGAGCACCTGGCCGCGGCCGGGCGGCTGCGCATGGAGCACAAGCAGGCGTCCCTGGAGGAGCTGGGCGCGCTCGCCGACCCGCCGCTGACCAAGGACGCCGTCGCGGGCCGTATCCGCAGGCTGCTCGCCATGGCCGACAAGCGGGCCCAGGACCTGGGCATTCCGGGTACGGAGTCGACCCTGACCGACGAGATGGCCGAGGGCATGGTCGGCTGACCGCTCACCGCCCACCGCATTCCACGCCCCCGGCTCCCCGTGCGGACCCGGGGGCGCGGTGCGTACGGGGCGCACGGGGAGCCGAGCCGTCACACCATCGGATCACGCCGCGAGCCCCTGTTGACATGGTCATGGGCCGACATGAGGCTTATGCGTCTGTGCACCCACACGTCGGAACGACAGTCAGGGGGGCTCATGAAGACACGCAAGGCCGGATGGAGACGCACGGCGAGAGCGGTCGGCTCGGCCGCGGCACTGGCTTCCTTACTCCTCACCGGACTGGCCGCCACACCCGCGGCCCACGCACAACCCGCGGCCGGCACCGCGGGCGAGACGATCACCGTATGGACCGCCCAGGTCACCCGGGCCCAGATCCCGCTGCTGCTGAGGGCGGGCGTGGACGGCACGGAACTCGGCACGCAGGTGCCCGAGAAGGGCGCAGGAACGGTCGAGCTGTATCTGACCGGCACTCAGGCCGCCGCGCTGCGCGGCCAGGGAGTGGCGCTCACCGAGAAGAAGCTCTCGCAGCGGACCCTGAGCCGCGTGAAGGCCGCGGGCGACGGCGTCTTCCGCCCGTACAGCGGCGACGGCGGGCTCCGGCAGGAGATCGTCGAGACCGGACAGGCGCATCCCGGTCTCACCAAGGTGGTCAGCATCGGCAAGACCACCCAGGGCAAGGACATCCTCGCGCTCAAGCTCACCAAGGGCGCCGCGAAGAGCCGCGACGGCAGCAAGCCGTCGGTGCTGTACATGTCCAACCAGCACGCCCGTGAGTGGATCACCCCGGAGATGACCCGGCGGCTGATGCACTATTACCTGGACAACTACGGCAAGGACCACCGCGTCACCAGGATCGTGGACCGCAGCGAGCTGTGGTTCGTGCTCTCCGCCAACCCGGACGGGTACGACTACACGCATCAGAGCCCGGCCAACCGCCAATGGCGCAAGACCCTGCGGGACAACAACGGCGACGGCAAGATCACCCCCGGCGACGGCGTCGACCCCAACCGCAACTTCCCCTACAAGTGGGGCTACGACAACGAGGGGTCCTCCGCCGATCCGGCCGACGAGACCTACCGCGGCCCCGCCCCCGGCTCCGAGCCCGAGACCAAGGCGCTGGACCGCTTCCAGAAGCGCATCGGCTTCGCCTACGGCATCAACTACCACTCGGCCGCCGAACTGCTGCTCTACGGCGTCGGCTGGCAGGTCGCCACCCCGACCCCCGACGACGTGCTGTACAAGGCGCTCGCGGGCACCCCCGAGCACTCCGCGATCCCCGGCTACCACCCGCAGGTGTCCTCGGAGCTGTACACCACCAACGGCGAGGCCGACGGCCACGCGGCCAACGTCAACGGGATGATGATGTTCACCCCGGAGATGTCGACCTGTCAGACGGCCTCCAACGTCGACCCGAACGACGCCTGGCAGCCGCGCGACTGCGCGTCCGGCTTCACCTTCCCGGACGACGAGAAGCTGATCCAGCAGGAGTTCGCCAAGAACGTCCCGTTCGCGCTCTCCGTCGCCGAGACCGCCCGGCACCCCGACCAGCCGTCGTCGTCGGTCGGCATGACCGCGCCCGACTTCACCCCGGACGCCTTCACCGCTTCCTACGCCCGCGGCGCCGCCCAGGACGTCTCCGTCACCGCCCGCAAGAGCGTCCGCGCCAAGACGCTCGCGTACCGGGTGAACGGCGGGCGCACCCACACCGCGTCCCTGCGGCCCTGGAAGGGCGGCGAGACCTACGGCGGCGAGGACAACATCCACTTCGACCAGTACCGGGCCGCGGTCAGGGGCGCGGACCCCGGCGACACGGTGAAGGTCTGGTTCACCGGCCGTACGGAGGACGGCGAGCGGACCGCGAGCGAGCCGTTCACCTACACCGTCGCCGAGCGGCCCCGCGCCGACACGCTGGTGATCGCCGAGGAGGGCGGCGACGCCCCGCCCCGGCACCTCGCCGCGTACACCGACGCGCTCGCCCGGAACGGCCGCAAGGCCGCCGTCTGGGACGTGGCCACCCAGGGGGCGCCGTCCGCCCTCGGGGTGCTCGGTCACTTCAGGACGGTGCTCTGGTACACCGGCGCCCAGAAGCCCGGCGGCGCCACCCTGCTCGCCGTGCGCGACTACCTCAACGAGGGCGGCAAGCTGATCACCACCGGTGAGCAGACGGGCGGCAGCTCCCTGGTGGGCCCGGCCGACACCGACGACTTCAGCCAGTACTACCTGGGTGCCGACAGCCGCCTCACGGTGCAGTCGCCGCCCGCGTACCAGGGCGCCGGGGCGCTCGACGGCACCTCAGCGACGCTCGGCGACGCGCCCGGCAACCCGCTGGACGCCGCGGGTGCGTACACCGTCACCTCCGATGTGCTGCCGCCGGAGGACTTCCCGCAGTTCCGCAGCGCGGGCGCGGGCGCGTACTCCGGCGCACGCACGCCGTACGAGCCCTACGAAGGCGAGTGGATGGCCGCCGCAGTCCACCGGAACAGCTCCTGGGCGCGGCTGTCCCGCACCGTCGACCTGACCGGGGTGGACGCCGGGGACGAGCCGAGCCTGACCTTCCGGCTGAGCTACGACACCGAGCCCGGCTACGACCATGTGATCGCCGAGGCGCACACCGTCGGCAAGGACGACTGGACCACGCTGCCGGACGCGGGCGGCGCCAGCTCGGACCGGGTCCCGGCCGAATGCGAGGCGGGCTTCCTGCTGACCACCCACCCGTTCCTGAAGCGCTATCTGACCGCCGCCGACGACGGCTGCCGCGCCGAGGGCGGCACGGGCGCCTGGAACAGCTTCACGGGCTCCTCGGGCGGCTGGAAGCCGGTCACCCTGGATCTGAGCCGCTACGCGGGCGAGAAGGTCGAACTGGCCCTCTCGTACGTCACCGATTCGAGCGTCGGCGGCCGCGGCGCCTTCGTCGACAGCACCGCGCTCGTCACCGGCGGCGACACGCGGGACGCCGAGGGCTTCGAAACGGCGCTCGGCCCCTGGTCGGTACCGGGGCCGCCGGAGGGCAGCCCCGCGAACGCGGCGGACTGGACGCGCTCGAAGGAGCTGTTCCGCACCGCGGCCGCGGTCACCACCCGGGACACCGTGCTGCTGGGATACGGCCTGGAACATGTCCGGGACGCCGCCCAGCGTGCGTCGCTCGTGAGGAGTGCGCTGCGTGCGCTGCGCCGTTGACAGACCGTGACGAACCGTGACTGAATCGGCGGCCCATACCCCTTTCCGGTGGTCATGGGCCGCCGACGCCAATGTCACGGACGTCACGTGATAGCGGTAGGGTCGGAGGCGGTCGGGGATTCCCAAACAGCTCGCCGGCGTCCAGACCGGCACACCAACGAGGAGATCGGTTCGTGACGATCCGCGTAGGCATCAACGGCTTTGGCCGCATCGGTCGCAACTATTTCCGCGCGCTCCTGGAGCAGGGCGCGGACATCGAGATCGTCGGTGTCAACGACCTGACCGACAATGCCACCCTGGTGCACCTGCTGAAGTACGACTCGATCCTCGGACGGCTGAAGCAGGAGGTCAGCCACACCGAGGACACCATCACGGTGGGCAACCAGACCTTCAAGACCATGGCCGAGCGCGACCCGGCCGCCCTTCCGTGGGGAGAGCTGGGGGCCGACGTCGTCGTCGAGTCCACCGGCATCTTCACCAAGCGTGACGACGCGGCCAAGCACCTGGCCGCTGGCGCCAAGAAGGTCCTGATTTCCGCGCCCGCCAAGGACGAGGACATCACGATCGTGATGGGCGTCAACCAGGACAAGTACGACGCGTCCCAGCACGACGTCATCTCCAACGCCTCCTGCACCACCAACTGTGTGGCGCCGATGGCCAAGGTTCTCGACGAGAACTTCGGCATCGTCAAGGGCATGATGACGACGGTGCACGCGTACACCAACGACCAGCGCATCCTTGACTTCACAAGGAGTCACTCTGTGAAGACGATTGACGATCTCCAGGTCGACGGGAAGCGGGTCTTCGTCCGCGCCGACCTCAACGTCCCGCTCGACGGCGGGACGATCACCGACGACGGCCGGATCCGCGCCGCCGTGCCGACCATCTCCGCGCTCCTGGACGCGGGCGCCAAGGTGGTCGTCGCCTCGCACCTGGGCCGCCCCAAGGGCGCGCCCGACCCGCAGTTCTCGCTCGCCCCGGTCGCCGAGCGGCTCGGCGAACTCCTCGGCAAGCCGGTCGCGTTCGCGACCGACACCGTGGACGACAGCGCCCGGGCCACCGTCGAGGGGCTCGCCGCGGGCCAGGTCGCGCTGCTGGAGAACCTGCGCTTCAACGCCGGGGAGACGGCCAAGGACGACGCCGAGCGCGGCGCCTTCGCCGACCGGCTCGCCGACCTCGCCGACCTCTACGTGGGCGACGGCTTCGGCGCGGTGCACCGTAAGCACGCCTCCGTGTACGACCTCCCGGCGCGGCTGCCGCACGCCGCGGGCGGGCTGATCGCCACCGAGGTCGACGTCCTGAAGAAGCTCACCGAGGACGTCCAGCGGCCGTACGCGGTGGTCCTCGGCGGCGCCAAGGTCTCCGACAAGCTCGGCGTCATCGACCACCTGCTGGAGAAGGCCGACCGCATCCTGATCGGCGGCGGCATGGCGTACACCTTCCTCAAGGCCCAGGGCCACGAGGTCGGCAAGTCGCTGCTCCAGGAGGACCAGGTCCCGGTCGTCCAGGACTACCTGCGGCGGGCGCAGGAGCGCGGCGTGGAGTTCGTGCTCCCCGTCGACGTCCTCGCGGCGGACGGGTTCCCGGACCTGAAGACCAAGGCCCCGGCGCATCCGCAGGTCGTCCCCGCGGACGCCATCCCGGCGGACCTGGAGGGGCTGGACATCGGTCCGGACACCCGCAAGCTGTACGCCTCGAAGCTCGCCGACACGGCCACCGTCTTCTGGAACGGCCCGATGGGCGTCTTCGAGCACCCCGATTACGCCGACGGCACCAAGGCCGTGGCCCAGGCGCTTCTCGACAGCCCCGCCTTCACCGTGGTGGGCGGCGGCGACTCCGCCGCGGCCGTCCGCATCCTGGGCTTCGACGAAACCGCTTTCGGCCATATCTCGACCGGCGGCGGAGCGAGCCTCGAATACCTCGAGGGCAAGACGCTCCCCGGCCTCGCCGCACTGGAGGACTGAACACCGTGAGTGACCGCACCCCGCTGATGGCGGGCAACTGGAAGATGAACCTCAACCACCTCGAGGCCATCGCCCACGTCCAGAAGCTCGCCTTCGCGCTCGCCGAAAAGGACTACGAGGCCGTCGAGGTCGCGGTTCTGCCGCCCTTCACCGATCTGCGGTCGGTGCAGACCTTGGTCGACGGCGACAAGCTGAAGATCAAGTACGGCGCCCAGGACGTCTCCGCGCACGACTCCGGCGCGTACACCGGCGAGATCTCCGGTCCGATGCTCTCCAAGCTGAAGTGCACCTATGTGGCCATCGGTCACTCGGAGCGCCGCCAGTACCACGCCGAGACCGACGAGATCTGCAACGGCAAGGTCAAGGCGGCCTTCCGGAACGACCTCACGCCCATCCTGTGCGTGGGCGAGGGCCTGGACGTCCGCAAGGCGGGCAACCAGGTCGCGCACACCTTGGCGCAGCTGGACGGCGGCCTCAAGGACGTCCCGGCCGAGCAGGCCGAGACGATCGTGATCGCGTACGAGCCGGTCTGGGCGATCGGCACCGGCGAGGTCGCCACCCCCGAGGACGCCCAGGAGGTCTGCGGGGCCATCCGCGGCCGGCTGGCCGAGCTGTACAGCCAGGAGCTGGCCGACAAGGTCCGGATCCAGTACGGCGGCTCGGTGAAGTCCGGGAACGTGGCGGCGATCATGGCGCAGCCGGATGTCGACGGCGCCCTGATCGGCGGCGCCGCGCTGGACGCGGACGAATTCGTCAAGATCGTTCGATTCCGCGACCAGTGAGTAGGCCCTGAGCCGGGCCTCGTCGTACTCTGTCGGGGGTCGTGGTGGCGCATTTCGCGCCTCCCCGGCCCCCGTCTCCCGTAAGAAACCGTCCGTAACGAGCCCGAGAGAGTTGGTCCAGCCGTGATCATGGGGTTTTCGATCGCCCTCATCATCTTGAGTCTTTTGATGATGATGCTGGTGCTCATGCACAAGGGGAAAGGCGGGGGTCTGTCCGACATGTTCGGTGGCGGAATGCAGTCCTCCGTCGGTGGCTCTTCGGTCGCTGAGCGCAACCTGGACCGCATCACCATCGTGGTCGGGTTGCTGTGGTTCGTCGTCATCGTCGTGCTCGGCCTGCTGATGAAGCTCGACTGACGTTCGACCGGAGCGCGGTCGGGGCCCGATTCCGGCCCGATAACTGACGTACCGTCGTCAGTGCGGCGGATTCGCGGCCTATCATGGGGTGGCGTCCTCAAGGGCGGGTGTAACTCCTCTCGATGGACGCGCGTTGGGCCTTTCGTAGTCTGGGGCGCCGGGCAGCGGGGCCGCCATTCGATGCTTCGCGGCACCATCACGCAGGGAGTTACGACCGTGGCAAGTGGCAACGCGATCCGTGGAAGTCGGGTCGGAGCGGGGCCGATGGGAGAAGCCGAGCGAGGCGAATCGGCGCCGCGCCTGCGCATCTCCTTCTGGTGCTCGAACGGGCACGAGACCGTGCCGAGCTTTGCCAGCGACGCGCAGATCCCGGACACGTGGGACTGCCCCCGCTGTGGCTTCCCGGCCGGCAAGGACCGGGACAACCCGCCGGACCCGCCCCGCACCGAGCCGTACAAGACGCACCTCGCCTATGTGCGCGAGCGGCGCAGCGACGCCGACGGCGAGGCGATCCTCGCCGAGGCGCTCGCCAAGCTCCGCGGCGAGATCTGAGCAGAGCCCAGCGACAGCGCTGACGACGGG
>NZ_GG657754.1:7994325-7995877 GCF_000158915.1 Streptomyces himastatinicus ATCC 53653
TGGGTCGGCGGCCGGTATTCGTACGACTCGGCGATCGGCCTCTCCCTGATGGTCGCCATCGGCCCGGACTGCTTCCGCGAGATGCTGGCCGGGTTCCATCTCGTGGACGAGCACTTCGCCACCGCCCCGCCGGAGCAGAACGTACCGCTGCTGCTCGGCCTGCTGGGCGTCTGGTACGGGGACTTCCACGACGCCCAGGCGCACGCCGTCCTGCCCTACAGCCACTACCTGTCCAAGTTCACCGCCTACCTCCAGCAGCTGGACATGGAGTCCAACGGCAAGTCGGTGGACCGGGAGGGCCAGCCGGTCCGCTGGCAGACCGGCCCGGTGGTCTGGGGCACCCCCGGCACCAACGGCCAGCACGCCTACTACCAGCTGCTCCACCAGGGCACCAAGCTGATCCCGGCCGATCTGATCGGCTTCGCCAAGCCGGTGGACGACCTGCGGCCCGGGCTGGTCGCCCAGCACGATCTGCTGATGGCCAACCTCTTCGCCCAGGGACAGGCGCTGGCCTTCGGCAAGACGCCGGAAGAGGTCGCCGCCGAGGGCGTGCCCCCGGAGCTGGTGCCGCACAAGACCTTCCCGGGCAACCGCCCCACCACCACCCTCCTGGCCGCCGAGCTGAGCCCGTCCGTGCTCGGCCAGCTGGTCGCGCTCTACGAGCACAAGGTGTTCGTACAGGGCGCCATCTGGAACATCGACTCCTTCGACCAGTGGGGCGTCGAGCTGGGCAAGGTGCTCGCCAAGCGGGTCGAGCCCGCGTTGACCGAGGGCGCCGAGGTGCCGGGGCTCGACGCCTCCACGGCCGGCCTCGTCGCCACGTACCGCTCGCTGCGCGGCCGCTGAGCCACCCCGGACAGCAGCGATCCCCCGTGCGCACGCAGGCGCACGGGGGATCGGCTGGATGAAGAGCTTACGGCGAGGCCGGTGGGTACAGCTCGCGCGGCAGACCGCTCGCCGCCGCCCGGTCCAGCAGCCACAGGGTGCGGCTGCGGCCGTACGCGCCCGCCGCCGGGGCCTGGATCTCCCCGGCGCCCGACAGGGCGATGGTCACCGCCCTCGCCTTGTCCTCACCGGCGGCCAGCAGCCACACCTCCCGCGCCGCGCGGATCGCGGGCAGCGTCAGCGATACCCGGGTGGGCGGCGGCTTGGGCGCACCGCGCACCGCGACCGCCGTCCGCTCGGTCTCCCGGACGCCCGGCAGCTCGGGGAAGAGCGAGGCCACATGGATGTCCGGGCCGACGCCCACCAGCACCACGTCGAAGGTCGGGGCCACGCCGTGGTTCTCGCGCCGCACGACGCGAAGGACGACATTGAGGCGCTGGTCTCCATCGGCCTCTCGTATGACGAGGTCGGACAGCTTCTGCAGGACGATGGCGTCCAGAAGTTCGCGGCGTCGTGGAACGACCTGCTGAAGTCCCTCGAGGCGCAGCTGAAGCGCCTCGCAGCGTCGGAGGCGTGAACACCTTGACCATCGGCAGCAATCCGCTGCGTGACCCGAAGGACCGGCGGCTCCCGCGCATCGCGGGGCCGTCCGGCCTGGTCATCTTCG
>NZ_GG657754.1:7996093-8017734 GCF_000158915.1 Streptomyces himastatinicus ATCC 53653
CCGAAGGTGCTGAGGGCGCCGAAAGGTGCCGCCGGTGACTGGGCCGGGGCCTGCGGCGGGGCGGGGGTGTTCGTCGGGGACGGGGCCGAGCCCGGATCGCGCGTCGGCAGCGGCGGCCGGGGCGGCGCCGGGGGCGCGGGCGCCTCGGCGGTCGCGGTGGCGGTCCCGCCACCGCCGGCCGACGCGGTCCCGCCGCCGTTCAGCTTGTTGACGCCGTACTTCACCGAGATCGCGTACATCTCGTCCGGGTCCAGCCGCCGCAGCTCCTCGGCGATCAGCTCCGACATCTCCCGCCGCTGGAGCGCGACGTGCCGGTCCGGCTGGCCAGGCATCGCCAGCTCGGCCAGCGCACCGTCGGCCCGGTCCAGGCAGATCACGCCGTCGGCCGTCTCCAGCCGCACCGCGGTCAGCCCCGGGCCCTCGGAGATCTGCCGGTCGACCGGGACCCGCAGCCGCTCGGCGAGCCACAGCGCGAGCAGCTCGCTGCTCGGGTTGTACGCCTCGCCCTCGACGACCGCGGAGGTGATCTTCGAATGCTTCTGGTCCAGCGCGGCCGCCAGCACACTGCGCCACGGGGTGATCCGGGTCCACGCCAGATCGGTGTCGCCCGGGGTGTACGTCTCGGCCCGCAGGCCCAGCGTGGCGACCGGGTCCTCGGTGGCCTGGGCGTCGGTGATGCGGCGCTGGGCCAGCTGCCCCAGCAGGTCCTTGGCGGGGTGCTCCGGGGCGTCCTCGGGCCACCACACCACGACCGGGGCGTCCGGCAGCAGCAGCGGCAGGACCACCGAGTAGGCGTGGTTGGCGAGTTCGCCGTGGAGCCGCAGCAGGACCGTCTCACCGGTGCCGGTCTCGCCGCCGACCCGGACCTCGGCGTCCATCCGGGCCATCTTGCGGTCGCGCGGCGAGCGGCCCGGCCGCTTGATGACGACCAGGATGCGCGAGGGGTGTTCCTTGGACGCCTCGCTCGCGGCCTTCAGCGCGTCGTAGTGGTTGCCCTCGTCGGTGACGATGACGAGGGTGAGCACCATGCCCACGGCCGGGGTGCCGGTGGCCCGGCGCGCCTGGACCAGAGCGGAGTTGATCCGGCTGGACGTGGTGTCCGTGAGATCGATGTTCATGGCCGCCGCCAGCTCCGTCCGTCTCGTGCGAGCATCTCGTCCGCGGCCTTCGGCCCCCAAGTACCGGCCGTGTACTGCTCGGGCTTCCCGTGCTTGTCCCAGTACGCCTCGATCGGGTCGAGGATCCGCCAGGACTCTTCCACCTCCTGGTGGCGCGGGAAGAGGTTCGCGTCGCCCAGCAGGACGTCGAGCAGCAGCCGCTCGTACGCCTCGGGGCTGGACTCGGTGAAGGACTCGCCGTACTGGAAGTCCATCGTCACATCGCGGATCTCCATGGAGGTGCCGGGCACCTTGGAGCCGAACCGGATGGTGACGCCCTCGTCCGGCTGCACCCGGATGACCAGGGCGTTCTGCCCCAGCTCCTGGGTGTCGGTGGCATCGAAGGGGGAGTGCGGGGCGCGCTGGAAGACCACGGCGATCTCGGTGACCCGGCGCCCCAGCCGCTTGCCGGTGCGCAGGTAGAAGGGAACGCCCGCCCAGCGGCGGTTGTCGATCTCCAGCTTGACCGCGGCGTAGGTGTCGGTCTTCGACTGCGGGTCGATGCCGTCCTCTTCGAGGTAGCCGCGCACCTCCTCGCCGCCCTGCCAGCCGTGGGCGTACTGGCCGCGCACGGTGTGCTTGCCCAGTTCGCGCGGCAGCTTGACCGCGGTGAGCACCTTCAGCTTCTCGGTGACCAGCGCCTTGGCGTCGAAGGAGGCGGGCTCCTCCATGGCGGTCAGGGCGAGCAGCTGGAGCAGGTGGTTCTGGATGACGTCCCGGGCGGCGCCGATGCCGTCGTAGTAGCCCGCGCGGCCGCCGATGCCGATGTCCTCGGCCATGGTGATCTGCACGTGGTCGACGTACGAACGGTTCCACAGCGGCTCGAACATGGTATTGGCGAAGCGCAGCGCCAGGATGTTCTGGACCGTCTCCTTGCCCAGGTAGTGGTCGATCCGGAAGACATCGCTGGGCCGGAAGACCTCGTGGACGACCTGGTTCAGCTCCTGGGCGCTCTCCAGGTCGTGGCCGAAGGGCTTCTCGATGACGGCACGCCGCCAGGAGTGGTTCTGCCCGTCGGACAGCCCGTGCTTTTTGAGCTGCTGCACCACGTTGGGGAAGAACTTGGGCGGCACGGAGAGGTAGAAGGCGAAGTTGCCGCCGGTGCCGCGGGCCTTGTCCAGCTCTTCTATCGTCGCCTTCAGCTTCTCGAAGGCGTCGTCGTCGGAGAACTCCCCGGGGACGAAGCGGAATCCCTCGGCGAGCTGCTGCCAGACCTCTTCGCGGAACGGGGTCCGCGCGTGTTCCTTCACGGCATCGTGGACGACCTGGGCGAAGTCCTCGTTCTCCCAGTCGCGGCGGGCGAAGCCGACGAGCGAGAAGCCCGGCGGCAGCAGGCCGCGGTTGGCCAGGTCGTAGACGGCGGGCATCAGCTTCTTGCGGGACAAGTCACCGGTGACCCCGAAGATGACCAGGCCGGACGGCCCCGCGATGCGCGGGAGCCGCCGGTCCTTCGGGTCACGCAGCGGATTGCTGCCGATGGTCAAGGTGTTCACGCCTCCGACGGTGCGAGGCGCTTCAGCTCCGCCTCGGTGGACTTCAGCAGGTCGTTCCAGGACGCCGCGAACTTCTCGACGCCCTCGTCCTCCAGAAGCTGTACGACCTCGTCATACGAGATGCCGATCGAGGCCAGCGCCTCGATGTCGGCCTTGGCCTGCTCGTACGCACCGGCCACGGTGTTGCCCTTGATCTCGCCGTGGTCGCCGACCGCGTCGAGGGTGGCCTCCGGCATCGTGTTGACGGTGCCCGGGGCGACCAGGTCGTCGACGTACAGGGTGTCCTTGTAGGCCGGGTCCTTGACGCCGGTGGAGGCCCACAGCGGGCGCTGCCGGTTGGCGTTCGCCCGGTCCAGGGCGGCCCAGCGGTCGGAGCCGAAGACCTCCTCGTACGCCTGGAAGGCGAGCCGGGCGTTGGCCAGGGCGGCCTTGCCGCGCAGCGCCTTGGCCTCGTCGGTGCCGAGCTTGTCGATGCGCTTGTCGATCTCGGTGTCCACCCGGGACACGAAGAAGGACGCCACCGAGTGGATCTTGGAGATGTCGAGGCCGGCGGTCTTCGCCTTCTCCAGACCGGTCAGGTAGGCGTCCATGACCGCGCGGTAGCGCTCCAGGGAGAAGATCAGCGTGACGTTGACGCTGATGCCCAGGCCGATCACCTCGGTGATCGCCGGGAGCCCCGCCTGGGTGGCCGGGATCTTGATGAACGTGTTCGGGCGGTCCACCAGCCAGGCCAGCTGCTTGGCCTCGGCGATGGTGGCGGCCGTGTTGTGGGCCAGCCGCGGGTCGACCTCGATGGAGACCCGGCCGTCCTGGCCGCCGGTCGCCTCGTGGACCGGGCGCAGGATGTCGGCGGCGTCCCGGACGTCCGCGGTGGTGATCATCCGGACGGCTTCCTCGACGGTGACCTTGCGGGCCGCGAGATCGGTGAGCTGCTGCTCGTAACCGTCGCCGCCGGAGATCGCCTTCTGGAAGATCGACGGGTTGGTGGTGACGCCGACGACGTGCTGCTGGTCGATCAGTTCGGCGAGATTGCCGGAGGTGATCCGCTTCCGGGAGAGGTCGTCGAGCCAGATCGCGACGCCTTCGTCGGCCAGCCGCTTGAGTGCGTCTGTCATGGGGTGTGTCTCCTGTTGCTCGTCGCTGTTCAAGTCGGATGCGGGCGTCACTGCCCGGCGGCGTCCAGGGACTCGCGGGCGGCGGTGACCACGGCGTCGGTCGTCAGGCCGAATTCCCGGTAGAGCACCTTGTAATCGGCGGAGGCGCCGAAGTGCTCCAGCGAGACGATGCGGCCCGCCTCACCGACGTAGCGGTGCCAGGTCAGGCCGATACCGGCCTCGACGGCCACGCGCGCCTTCACGGACGGCGGCAGCACGCTGTCGCGGTACCCCTTGTCCTGCTCTTCGAACCACTCGATCGAGGGCATCGAGACGACGCGGGTCGGCACACCGGCGGCCTGGAGCTGCTCACGCGCCTCGACGGCGAGCTGGACCTCGGAGCCGGTGCCGATCAGGATCACCTGCGGCTGGCCGCCCTCGGCCTCGAAGAGGACGTAACCGCCCTTGGCGGCGTTCTCGTCGGCCTCGTACGTCGGCACGTTCTGCCGGGTGAGCGCGATGCCGTGCGGGGCCGGGTTGTCGCTGTGGCGGCGGGTGATCTCGCGCCAGGCGATGGCGGTCTCGTTGGCGTCGGCCGGGCGGACGATGTTCAGGCCCGGGATGGCGCGCAGCACGGACAGGTGCTCGACCGGCTGGTGGGTGGGGCCGTCCTCGCCGAGGCCGATGGAGTCGTGCGTCCACACGTAGGTGACCGGCAGCTTCATCAGCGCGGCCAGCCGCACGGCCGGGCGCATGTAGTCGGAGAAGACCAGGAACGTGCCGCCGTAGACACGGGTGTTGCCGTGCAGCGCGATGCCGTTCATGGTCGAGCCCATGGCGTGCTCGCGGATGCCGAAGTGGATCGTCCGCCCGTAGGGGTCGGCCTCCGGCAGCGGGTTGCCCTTCGGGAGGAAGGACGAGGACGCGTCGATGGTGGTGTTGTTGGAGCCGGCGAGGTCGGCCGAGCCGCCCCACAGCTCCGGGAGCACCCCGCCGAGCGCCTTGAGCACCTGGCCGGACGCCTTGCGGGTGGCGACGTCCTTGCCCGCCTCGAAGACCGGCAGCGCGCTCTCCCAGCCCTCCGGCAGCTCACCGGCGGTGATGCGGTCGAACTCGGCGGCGCGCGCGGGGTTGTTGTTGCGCCACTCCTGGAGCTTCTTGTCCCAGGCGGCGTGCGCCTCGCGGCCGCGGTCGACCAGCCCGCGGGCGTGGTTGATGACCTCGGTGTCGACCTGGAAGTGCTGCTCGGGGTCGAAGCCCAGGACCCGCTTGGTGGCGGCGACCTCGTCGGCGCCGAGGGCGGAGCCGTGGGACGCCTCGGTGTTCTGCGCGTTCGGCGCGGGCCAGGCGATGATCGTGCGCGCGGCGATGATCGAGGGGCGCTCGGTCTCGTCCTGCGCCGCCTTGAGCGCCGCGTACAGCTGCTCGATGTCGAAGTCGCCGCTGGCCGCCTGCTCGATGCGCTGGACATGCCAGCCGTACGCCTCGTACCGCTTCAGTACGTCCTCGGACAGCGCGGTGGCGGTGTCACCCTCGATGGAGATGTGGTTGTCGTCGTACAGCGCGACGATGTTGCCCAGCTTCTGGTGTCCGGCCAGCGAGGACGCCTCGGCGGAGATGCCCTCCTCCAGGTCGCCGTCGGAGACGATCGCCCAGATGGTGTGGTCGAACGGGGAGGCGCCCTCGGGCGCCTCCGGGTCGAAGAGACCGCGCTCGTAGCGGGCGGCCATGGCCATGCCCACCGCGTTCGCGATGCCCTGGCCGAGCGGCCCGGTGGTGGTCTCCACACCGGTGGTGTGGCCGTACTCCGGGTGGCCCGGGGTGAGGCTGCCCCAGGTGCGGAAGGACTTCAGGTCCTCCAGCTCCAGGCCGAAGCCCGCCAGGTAGAGCTGCACGTAGAGAGTCAGGCTGGTGTGCCCCGGCGACAGGACGAACCGGTCGCGGCCCGCCCAGTTCGCGTCGGAGGGGTCGTGCCGCATGAGCTTCTGGAAGAGAAGGTACGCGGCGGGCGCGAGACTCATGGCCGTGCCAGGGTGGCCGTTACCGACCTTCTGTACGGAGTCCATGGCCAGGACGCGGGCGGTGTCAACGGCCCGCTGGTCCAGATCGGTCCATGCAAGGTCTGTGGTAGTCGGCTTGTTGCTCACCCTGAGTCAGGGCTCCTCTCCACAATGTCGCTGTCCGGTGACCGTGTGCACACCGGCGAGGTCGAGCCTACCCCTGTAAGAACGGTCATCTTTTCGAGTTCCACTCAACGTCTTACGAAACGAATCTCAAGGTCGCGGCATTCCATCGGAGTTCTCTCCGAGAGCCATGGAATACAGCGTTCCGGTAGTTGTACGGGGTGTCCGCGCAGGTCTTCGAGGGGCATCAACACGAGCCGACCCCGGCGGCAGGCGGCGTATCCGCTACGTCTAGAGTGGCGTGGTACGCGCAAGTCTTTACCGGGGTTTCATCTCCGGTGCTTGCTGGTTCTTGCTTCCACCAGGGGTGTGCGTGACGGCCGTCGAATCCCGTCCTGCGGGGGTGCTCGAAACGAGCGAATCGAGCCTCGGGCAGCGGCTTCCCGGCCGCCGGCCGTTCGGGGCCCGGGTCAAGGCGTTCGTGACGCTGACCAAGCCGCGCGTCATCGAACTGCTGCTGATGACCACGGTGCCAGTCATGTTCCTGGCCGCCCAGGGCGTCCCGGATCTGTGGCTGGTCCTCGCGACCTGTATCGGCGGCTATCTGTCCGCCGGTGGCGCCGCCGCGTTCAACATGTACTACGACCGTGACATCGACGCGCTGATGGACCGCACGTCGCAGCGTCCCGTGGTCACCGGCATGGTGTCGCCGCGCGAGTGCCTGGTCTTCGCCTTCTCGCTGGCCGCCGTGTCCACGGCCTGGTTCTGGTTTCTGGTCAACCCGCTGTCCTCGATGCTGGCACTCGGTGCGCTGGTCTTCTACGTCGTCGTCTACACGATGTTGCTCAAGCGGCGTACCTCGCAGAACATCGTCTGGGGCGGCATCGCGGGCTGTATGCCGGTGCTCATCGGATGGTCGTCGGTCACCAATGAGGTCTCCTGGGCCGCGGTGATCCTCTTCCTGGTCATCTTCTTCTGGACGCCGCCGCACTACTGGCCGCTGTCGATGAAGGTCAAGGAGGACTACGAGCGGGCGAGCGTGCCGATGCTGCCCGTCATCGCGGGCAACAAGGCCGTCGCCCGGCAGATCGTCCTCTACAGCTGGCTCATGGTCGGCGTCTCGCTGCTGCTGTGGCCGCTCGGCTACACCGGCTGGTTCTACCCGGCGGCAGCGACCGTGCTGGGCGCGTTCTGGCTCAAGGAGGCGCACGGGCTCCAGGCGCGCGCCCGGGCCGAGGTCACCGGCGCGAAGCTCAAGGAGATGCGGCTGTTCCACTGGTCCATCACCTATGTCTCGCTGCTCTTCGTCGCCGTCGCGGTGGACCCCTTCCTGCGGTGACCCTTCCTGCGCTGATCCCCTTCCGGCCGTAATTACCGGCGGGTAGCATCGGTGGTATGGCAGATACCACGCAGGCGTCCCCGAAGGACGAGAAGCGGGCCCAGCGGCTCGCCCACCAGATCACGGCCTTCGCCAAGAGCCACGGCGGCAGCGCCGAGGGCCAGCTCGCCCACATCGGGCGCGGCACCGTCCGGATCGCCCTGGTGGGCGCCAACGGCGAGTGGGGCACCCTGGTCGCCCCCTCCCAGGAGACGGGCCGCCGCGCGGTGGAGATCGCCGGGCTCACGCTCCAGGACGACTTCGACGGCGAGCTGGCGGCGAAGGTTCGTACGGGCCCGTACGAATGGAAGCGGATGGCCGGTATCCAACTGGGCGGCCCCCGCAACACCTGAACCGCCGGAATCCGTCCCGCCGGACCGGCACAATGGGTCGGCGCCCGCATAGGGCCGGTCCGTCGGACCCAGACCGGCGACACCTCGTGCGGCATCCGGGCGTTAAGCCCTGCGATGCCGGAGGGCGAGGAGGCGGCGGCGATGGAGGAGGCGACGGGTTCCCCGGAGACCCTGGGGCCCTGCGAACACGCCCCGGGGCCCGCTACCGGCTCGGTGCCCCGGGACGGACCGGGCGTGGAGCTGCCGCCGCTGGTCGATCAGCACGGCCACGGCATCGTCCACGGCGAGCTGGGCCTCGGCTCGTTCGAGACGCATCTGGCCACCGCCGCGGGATCGGGCCCGGCCCCGGCGGGGACCACGTACTTCGACAGCTGGACCGGGCTCGCCGTGCGCCGCTGGTGCCCGCCGCTGCTGGGCATGGAGCCGTACTGCACGCCCGTGCGCTATCTCGCCCGCCGCCGCGAGCTGGGCGCCTACCGCGCCGCCCGGCTGCTGCTGCGCGGCGCGGGCATCGGCACGTTTCTGCTGGAGTCGGGCGCCCCCAGCGACCTCACCTCGCCCGCCGAGCTGGCGGCGGCCGCCGAGGGCCGCGTCCATGAGGTCGTACGGCTCGAACCGCTGGCCGAACAGGTCGCGGACACCTCGGGGACGGTCGACGCGTTCATGGGCAACACCGCCGAGGCCCTCTACGCCGCCGCCCAGCACGCCACCGCCTTCGCGCTGGGCATCACCTTCTGCGACGAGACCCCGCCCGACCCGCGCGAGGTGCGGCGCGCGGCGGCGCGGCGGCTCTCCGCGCGCCCGGTCCGCAACCGGGCGCCCGACCCCGTGCTCGCCCAGCATCTGCTGTGGAGCGCCGTGGCCACCGGGCTGCCGGTGCAGCTCCACTGCGCCGATCCGCGGCCGCTCACCGGCTTCTTACGCGCCACCGCCGGGTTCGGCACCGACCTGGTACTGCTGCCCGAGCGGCCGCACCACCGCCGCGCGGCCCAGCTCGCCGCCGTCTTCCCGCACGTCTACGCGGACGCGGGGCCGCGGCCCGCGGAGACGCTGGGCGAGGCGCCGTTCGGCAAGCTGCTGTTCTCCACCGGCGCCCGAGCGCTGCCCGAGCTGTATGTGACCGCGGCCCGGCTGTTCGGCCAGGCCATGGACCGGCTGGCGGCCGAGTGGGTCGCCGACGGCATCTGTACGAGGACGGAGGCCCGGCGGATCGCCGGGCTGGTCGCGGCCGGGACGGCGCGCCGGGTCTACCGGCTGGACGCGGCGGGCTCGGGCGCCGGGCCGGGGTCCGCCGGGGTCTCCGGCTGAAGCGATTCGTGGTCGCCCGTGGGGCCGGACTCCGGGACGGCGGCGAGCGTCGGGCGCTCGCGCTGCGCGAAGAACACCCGCAGGACCGCGATCCACACCAGGCAGGACCCGAACATATGGACGCCGACGACCACCTCGGGCAGGCCCGTGAAGTACTGCACGTACCCGATCACGCCCTGGAGGAGCAGCACGCCCAGCAGCTCCAGCACCGTACGGCGCACGGCCGCCGGGGCCTGCACGGCGCGCAGCACGAACCACAGGGCGACGGTGAGGCCCAGCACGATGTAGACGAAGTCCACGTGCAGCTGGGTGATCTCCTGCCAGTCCAGCGGGATCCGGTGCACCTCACGGGCGTCACCGGCGTGCGGACCGGAGCCGGTGACCACGGTGCCGAGCAGGATCAGCGTCAGGGTCGCGCCGACCAGCAGCCAGGTCAGCTGGCGCACGGGCCGGGCCACCAGGTCGCGCGGCGCGCCGTCGCCCTCGCGGGAGCGCTGCCAGACGACCATCGCGATCGTGAGGAGCGCGGTGGCCAGCAGGAAGTGCGAGCTGACGATGTACGGGTTCAGGCCGGTGAGGACGATGATGCCGCCGATGATGGCGTTGCTCATGATCAGCCAGAACTGGACCCAGCCCAGCCGGGTGAGGGAGCGGCGCACCGGCTGACGGGCCCGGGCGGCGATGATCAGCAGGCCGACGAACGCGCACAGCACGTACGTCAGCATGCGGTTGCCGAACTCGATGGCGCCGTGGATGCCCAATTCGGAGGTGGGCGTCAGGCTCCCGGAGGTGCACCTGGGCCAGGTGTCACAGCCCAGCCCGGACTCGGTCAGCCGCACCGCGCCCCCGGTGACGACGATGACCACGGCCATCACCACGGTGGCGAGCGCGGCGCGCTCCACGAAGCGCGCGGAGGGCTGCCAGCGCCGGGCGATCAGCTCGAACGGATTCAGCGAATTCGGCACGGAGTCATCGTAGGACGGAGCTTGTGCAGCTTTTCACGAGGGGTCCGGTTACCGGGGGACACGAGGTCACGTACCGGGAAGCCCCTCACTCCCAGCGGAAGAACCGCGCCGCCGCACCGAGCCCCAGCACCGACCACACGGCCAGGATCGCCAGGTCCCGCCAGGGCATCCCGGCGCCGTCCTGGAGGACGTCCCGCAGCCCGCCGGAGAGCGCCGCGATCGGCAGCAACTCCAGTACGCCCCGTACGGCGCCCGGGAACTTGTCCAGCGAGACGATCACCCCGCCGCCCACGAGCAGCAGCAGGAAGACCAGGTTGGCGGCGGCAAGGGTCGCCTCGGCCTTGAGGGTGCCCGCCATCAGCAGCCCGAGCCCGGAGAACGCGGCGGTGCCGAGGACCAGCAGCAGCACCACGGCGAGCGGGTCGCCCTGCGGCGACCAGCCCAGCGCGAAGGCGATCGCCGTCAGCAGCACGATCTGGAGGATCTCGGTGACCAGAACCGCGCACGTCTTGGCGGCCATCAGCGCCCAGCGGGGCAGCGGGGAGACGGCGAGCCGCTTGAGCACGCCGTACCGCCGCTCGAAGCCGGTCGCGATGGCCTGTCCGGTGAAGGCCGTGGACAGGACGGCGAGCGCCAGCACTCCGGGCGCGAGAAAGTCGACGGAGCTTCCGGCGTTCCCGGGGACGCCGGTGTCGCCCGTGTCAACGATGTTCACGCTGCTGAAGAGCACCAGGACGAGGGACGGGATGACGACGGTCAGCAGCAGCTGTTCACCGTTGCGCAGCAGCATCCGGGTCTCCAGCGCGGCCTGCGCGCGGATCATCCGGAGCAGCGGTGCCGCCCCCGGCTCGGGGCGATAGGTGCCTGTGGCGGTCACGCGCGCAGCTCCTTACCGGTCAGCTCCAGGAAGACGTCCTCCAGGGTGTGCCGCTCGACCGAGATGCGGTCGGGCATGACGCCGTTCTGTGCGCACCAGGAGGTGACGGTGGCCAGCATCTGCGGGTTGACCTTGCCGGTGACCCGGTAGCCGCCGGGGGTCAGCTCGGCGGCCGTGCTGTCGACGGGCAGCGCCTTGAGCAGCGAGGCCAGGTCGAGCGCGGGGCGGCCGCTGAAGCGCAGGGTGTTCTCGGCGCCGCCGCGGCACAGCTCCTCGGGAGTGCCCTGGGCGATCACCTTGCCGCCGTCGATGATGGCGACGTGGTCGGCGAGCTGTTCGGCCTCGTCCATGTAGTGCGTGGTCAGCACGACGGTCACGCCGTCGCGGCGCAGATCGCGGACGAGGTCCCAGGTGGCGCGGCGGGCCTGCGGGTCGAGCCCGGCGGTGGGCTCGTCGAGGAAGACCAGTTCGGGGCGGCCGACGACGGCCATGGCGAGCGCGAGCCGCTGCTGCTGGCCGCCGGAGAGCCGTCGGTAGGTCGTCCGGCCGCAGGAGCCGAGGCCGAGCCGCTCGATGAGCGCGGCGACGTCCAGGGGATGGGCGTGGAGGGTGGCGGTGTGGCGCAGCATCTCTTCTGCGCGCGCCCCGGAATAAACCCCTCCGGACTGGAGCATGACGCCCACTCGCGGCCGCAGTGCCGCCGCGTCGGCGACCGGGTCGAGGCCGAATATGCGGACCGTCCCGGCGTCGGGGCGGCGATATCCCTCGCAGGTCTCGACGGTGGTGGTCTTGCCGGCGCCGTTGGGGCCGAGGACGGCGCTCACGGTGCCGCGGCCGACGGACAGGTCGAGCCCGTCGACGGCGGTCTTCGAGCCGTACCGTTTGACCAGGCCGACGACGTCGACCGCGGGCTCTTCTCGCATGTCCGGCAGTCTACGAACGGCGGATGGCGCCGTGGGCGGCAGGGCCGGAACGAATCCCTGGCCGCGGCCGGTGCGGGCCCCCTCCCGCACCCCTTCCGACGAGCCGGGCAGCCGCATCGTCGCAGGTCACACTTAGGTTCACCTAAGTGACGCACTCCACCGGAAGCCGCCTCCGTTCCCGCTTGTACCTTGCCGAAGAATTACGCAACAATGGCGTTGTGAAATACGCGAGCGAGGCTCCCCAGGGACGCGCGGCCGAGTCGGCCGCGCGGTCCGGCATGCCTGCCGTGACCGCTCCGGAGGAGCAGCACGGCACCCGGAACCGGGTTGCCCGCTCCATCCTCGACCACGGCCCGTCCACCGCCGCCGAGCTCGCCCTGCGGCTGGAGCTGACCCAGGCGGCCGTGCGGCGCCACCTCGACACCCTCGTCGCCGACGGCGTCGTCGAGCCCCGCGAGAAGAGGGTGTACGGGGCGCGCCGGCGCGGCCGCCCGGCCAAGATGTTCGCCCTGACGGACTGCGGCCGTGACGCCTTCGACCAGGCCTATGACGATCTTGCCGTCGACGCCCTGCGCTGGATCGAGCAGAGCGCGGGCGGCGGCGAGAAGGGCCGGGCCGCCGTCGCGGCTTTCGCCCGTGCCAGGCTCGCCGCCCAGGCCGAGGGATACCGCGGCGCCGTCGAGTCGGCCGCCCCCGGGCGGCGTACCGAAGCCCTGGCGGGCGCACTGTCCGCGGACGGGTACGCTGCTACGGCGCGCAGCGCGCCGGTCGGCGAACAGCTCTGCCAGCACCACTGCCCGGTCGCCCACGCAGCCGAGCGATATCCGCAGCTGTGTGAGGCGGAGACCGAGGTCTTCTCCCAGCTGCTCGGGACTCATGTGCAGCGTCTGGCCACCATCGCCCATGGCGACGGAGTGTGCACGACGTTCATTCCGAAGACCGGACACCAGGCCGGACAGACCGATACAGCGGTCGAGAAGACAGACCACCGCATCACCAAGACCACCACAGCATCTGCCAGCACGGCCGGGAGGAACCCCGAATGACTCTCCCCACGGAGACTGCTCACCCCGAGCTCGAGGGTCTGGGCAACTACGAGTACGGCTGGGCCGACTCCGACGTGGCCGGAGCCTCGGCCAAGCGCGGCCTTTCCGAGGAGGTCGTCCGCGACATCTCGGCGAAGAAGTCCGAGCCGGAGTGGATGCTCAAGCTCCGCCTCAAGGGCCTGAAGCTCTTCGGCAAGAAGCCCATGCCCACCTGGGGCTCGGACCTGTCGGGCATCGACTTCGACAACATCAAGTACTTCGTCCGCTCCACCGAGCAGCAGGCCGCCTCCTGGGAGGACCTGCCCGAGGACATCAAGAACACGTACGACAAGCTGGGCATCCCGGAGGCCGAGAAGCAGCGCCTCGTCGCGGGTGTCGCGGCCCAGTACGAGTCCGAGGTCGTCTACCACCAGATCCGTGAGGACCTGGAGGAGCAGGGCGTCCTCTTCCTGGACACCGACACCGCGCTCAAGGAGCACCCGGAGCTCTTCAAGGAGTACTTCGGCACCGTGATCCCGGCGGGCGACAACAAGTTCGCCTCGCTGAACACGGCGGTGTGGTCCGGCGGCTCGTTCATCTACGTGCCCAAGGGCGTCCACGTGGACATCCCGCTCCAGGCGTACTTCCGGATCAACACCGAGAACATGGGCCAGTTCGAGCGGACGCTGATCATCGTCGACGAGGACGCCTACGTCCACTACGTCGAGGGTTGTACGGCGCCGATCTACAAGTCGGACTCGCTGCACTCCGCGGTGGTCGAGATCATCGTCAAGAAGGGCGGCCGCTGCCGCTACACGACCATTCAGAACTGGTCGAACAACGTGTACAACCTGGTCACCAAGCGCGCCGTCGCGTACGAGGGCGCCACCATGGAGTGGGTCGACGGAAACCTCGGCTCCAAGGTGACCATGAAGTACCCGGCCGTCTACCTGATGGGCGAGCACGCCAAGGGCGAGACCCTGTCCATCGCCTTCGCGGGCGAGGGCCAGCACCAGGACGCCGGCGCCAAGATGGTGCACATGGCGCCCCGCACCTCCTCGAACATCGTCTCCAAGTCGGTGGCCCGGGGCGGTGGCCGCACCTCCTACCGCGGTCTCATCGAGATCGGCGAGGGTGCCGAGGGCTCCAAGTCCAACGTGCTGTGCGACGCCCTGCTGGTCGACACCGTCTCGCGCTCGGACACCTACCCGTACGTGGACGTCCGCGAGGACGACGTGTCCATGGGGCACGAGGCGACCGTCTCGAAGGTCAGCGATGACCAGCTCTTCTACCTCATGAGCCGCGGCCTGTCCGAGGACGAGGCCATGGCGATGATCGTGCGCGGCTTCGTCGAGCCCATCGCGCGCGAGCTGCCCATGGAGTACGCGCTGGAGCTCAACCGGCTGATCGAGCTCCAGATGGAGGGTTCGGTCGGCTGACGCCGCCGCCCTTCCCGCCCCGCCATGGGGCACCCCCGTGTAAGCCCCAGAAGGCAGAAAGCGAGCAGTACGACAGCCATGGCTGAAACCATTCCGGCCGGATCCACCACGGACGGCGTCATCCAGGTGGGGCAGCAGCCCATCGACGCGCGAGTGAGCGCGCCCGCGTCGTACGACGTGGCCGACTTCCCCGTGCCCAACGGGCGCGAGGAGGACTGGCGGTTCACGCCGCTGGAGCGGCTGCGCGGCCTCCACGACGGCACCGCCGTCGCCGACGGCGGCGTCAAGGTCGAGGTGTCCGCCCCCGAGGGCGTCACCGTCGAGACCGTGGGCCGTGACGACGCCCGCCTGGGCAAGGCCGGCAAGCCGGTGGACCGGGTCGCGGCCCAGGCGTACAGCTCCTTCGAGAAGGCCTCGGTCGTCTCCGTGCCGAAGGAGAAGGTGCTCAGCGAGCCGGTGCGGATCGCCGTGCACGGCGAGGGCGGCACCGCCTTCGGCCACCAGGTGATCGAGGTCGGCGCCTTCGCCGAGGCCGTCGTCGTCATCGACCACACCGGTGACGCCACGCTCGCCGCCAACGTCGAGTACCTCATCGGCGACGGCGCCAAGCTCACCGTCGTCTCGGTCCAGGACTGGGACGACACGGCCGTCCACGCCGGTCAGCACACCGCGCTGGTCGGCCGGGACGCCACCTTCAAGTCCGTGGTCGTCACCTTCGGTGGTGACCTGGTCCGGCTGCACCCGCGCGTCGTCTACGGCGCCCCGGGCGGTGAGGCCGAGCTGTACGGCGTGTACTTCACCGACAACGGCCAGCACCAGGAGCACCGGCTCTTCATCGACCACGACACCCCGCACTGCCGCAGCAACGTGGCCTACAAGGGCGCGCTGCAAGGCAAGGACGCGCACGCGGTCTGGATCGGCGATGTGCTGATCCGCGCCGCGGCCGAGGGTACGGACACCTACGAGCTGAACCGGAACCTGGTCCTCACCGACGGCGCCCGCGTCGACTCGGTGCCGAACCTGGAGATCGAGACCGGTGAGATCGTCGGCGCCGGTCACGCGAGCGCGACCGGCCGCTTCGAGGACGAGCAGCTGTTCTACCTGATGGCCCGCGGCATTCCGGCCGACGAGGCCCGTCGCCTGGTCGTCCGCGGCTTCTTCGCCGAGCTGGTCCAGCAGATCGGACTGCCCGAGCTGGAGGAGCGCCTGATCGCCAAGATCGAGGCCGAGCTGGAGGCGTCCGTATGACCGAAACCTTCGTGCGCGCCTGTGCGCTGACCGAGCTCGAAGAGGACGCCCCCAAGCGCGTCGAGCTGGAGGGCGTGCCGGTCGCGCTGGTGCGCACCGAGGGCGAGGTGTTCGCCGTCAACGACATCTGCTCGCACGCGAACGTCTCGCTGTCCGAGGGCGAGGTGGAGGACTGCCAGATCGAGTGCTGGCTGCACGGCTCCAGCTTCGACCTGCGCACCGGCAAGCCGTCCGGCCTTCCGGCCACGCGTCCGATCCCCGTATACCCCGTAAAGATCGAAGGGGACGACGTGCTCGTCTCCGTCACCCAGGAGTCCTGAGGCACCCATGGCAACGCTTGAGATTCACGACCTGCACGTCTCCGTCGAGGCCGAGGGCGGCCCCCGCGAGATCCTGCGCGGCGTCGACCTGACCGTGAAGCAGGGCGAGACGCACGCCATCATGGGCCCGAACGGCTCCGGCAAGTCCACCCTGGCGTACTCGCTCGCCGGTCACCCGAAGTACAAGATCACCGGCGGCACCGTCACCCTCGACGGCGAGGACGTGCTGGAGATGTCCGTCGACGAGCGGGCCCGCGCCGGTGTCTTCCTCGCCATGCAGTACCCGGTCGAGGTGCCCGGCGTCTCCGTCTCCAACTTCCTGCGCACCTCCGCGACCGCGATCCGCGGCGAGGCGCCGAAGCTGCGCACCTGGGTGAAGGAGGTCAAGGAGGCCATGCAGCGGCTCTCCATCGACCCGTCCTTCGCCGAGCGGAACGTGAACGAGGGCTTCTCCGGCGGTGAGAAGAAGCGTCACGAGATCCTCCAGCTGGAGCTGCTGAAGCCGGCCATCGCGATCCTCGACGAGACCGACTCCGGTCTCGACGTCGACGCCCTGCGCGTCGTCTCCGAGGGCGTCAACCGCGTCCGCGAGTCCGGCCAGGTCGGCACCCTGCTGATCACCCACTACACGCGCATCCTGCGCTACATCAAGCCCGACCACGTCCACGTGTTCGCCGCGGGCCGGATCGCCGAGTCCGGCGGCCCGGAGCTGGCGGACAAGCTGGAGGAAGAGGGCTACGAGGAGTACGTGAAGGGAGGCGTCTCCGAGTGACACAGCTGCCGGGCCTCCTCGACACCGAGGCGATCCGCAAGGACTTCCCGATCTTGGACCGCACGGTCCACGACGGCAAGAAGCTCGTCTACCTGGACAACGCGGCGACCTCGCAGAAGCCGCGTCAGGTCCTGGACGCGCTGAACAGCTATTACGAGCGCGCGAACGCCAATGTGCACCGTGGCGTCCATGTGCTCGCGGAGGAGGCCACGGCGCTGTACGAGGGCGCCCGCGACAAGGTCGCCACCTTCATCAACGCGCCCAGCCGCGACGAGGTGATCTTCACCAAGAACGCGTCGGAGTCGCTGAACCTGGTCGCCAACATGCTCGGCTGGGCAGATGAGCCCTACCGGGTGGACCAGGAAACCGAGATCGTCATCACGGAGATGGAGCACCACTCCAACATCGTTCCGTGGCAGCTGCTCTCGCAGCGCACCGGTGCGAAGCTGAAGTGGTTCGGCCTCACCGAGGACGGCCGTCTCGACCTGTCCCAGATCGAGCAGGTCATCACGGAGAAGACCAAGATCGTCTCCTTCGTGCTGGTCTCCAACATCCTGGGCACGCACAACCCGGTCGAGGCGATCGTCCGCCGCGCGCAGGACGTCGGCGCGCTCGTCCTCATCGACGCCTCCCAGGCCGCCCCGCACATGCTGCTGGACGTCCAGGCGCTCCAGGCCGACTTCGTGGCCTTCACCGGCCACAAGATGTGCGGCCCGACCGGTATCGGTGTGCTGTGGGGCCGCCAGGAGCTGCTGGAGGATCTGCCTCCGTTCCTCGGCGGCGGCGAGATGATCGAGACCGTTTCGATGAACTCCTCCACCTACGCCCCGGCGCCGCACAAGTTCGAGGCCGGTACGCCCCCGATCGCCCAGGCCGTCGGCCTCGGCGCGGCCGTGGACTATCTGACCTCGGTCGGCATGGACAACATCGCCCGCCATGAGCACGCCCTGACCCACTACGCGGTCGGCAGGCTCCTGGAGGTGCCCGACCTGCGCATCATCGGCCCCACCACGGCCGAGGAGCGCGGTGCCACGATCTCCTTCACGCTCGGCGACATCCACCCGCACGACGTGGGCCAGGTGCTCGACGAGCAGGGCATCGCCGTCCGGGTGGGCCACCACTGTGCCCGTCCGGTGTGCCTGCGGTACGGAATTCCTGCGACCACGCGAGCGTCGTTCTATCTGTACTCCACGCCGGCCGAGGTGGATGCCTTGGTCGACGGGCTGGAGCACGTACGGAACTTCTTCGGCTAGGGGATGCCACGTGAAGCTGGATTCGATGTACCAGGACGTCATCCTGGATCACTACAAGCACCCCCACGGACGGGGGCTCAGGGACGGCGACGCCGAGGTACACCACGTCAATCCCACCTGCGGTGACGAGATCACCCTGCGGGTACGGCTTGACGGCGAGACGATCGAGGACGTGAGCTACGAGGGGCAGGGCTGTTCCATCAGCCAGGCCAGCGCGTCCGTACTCAACGACCTGCTGGTGGGCAAGGAGCTGAGCGAGGCTCGCAGGATCCAGACGACGTTTCTGGAGCTGATGCAGTCCAAGGGCCAGCTGGAGCCGGACGACGCGATGGAAGAGGTGCTGGAGGACGCGGTCGCGTTCGCCGGTGTCTCCAAGTACCCGGCCCGGGTCAAGTGCGCGCTGCTGAGCTGGATGGCATGGAAGGACGCCACCGCTCAGGCCCTGGGCGACGGCGCTGAAGGGAAGACCGCATGACTGAGAACGTGGAAACGACCACCAAGCCCGCGAGTGAGGAAGAGGTCCGCGAGGCCCTCTACGACGTGGTCGACCCCGAGTTGGGCATCGACGTGGTCAACCTCGGCCTCGTCTACGGCATTCACGTCGACGAGAGCAACATCGCCACCATCGACATGACGCTCACCTCGGCGGCGTGTCCGCTGACCGACGTCATCGAGGACCAGGCGAAGTCCGCGGCCGACGGCATCGTCAACGAGCTGCGGATCAACTGGGTCTGGATGCCGCCGTGGGGTCCCGACAAGATCACCGACGACGGCCGTGAGCAGCTGAGGGCCCTCGGCTTCAACGTCTGAGGTCTCTCCGGCTCCGTTCGGGCTTTCGAAGCGGCCCCCGCGCACGATGCGCGGGGGCCGCTTCGCGCGTTCCGGATCCTTTATGCGTACGCCCGTACGCATCGTTGTGTACACTCGTACGCATGGGATACCTGACGCTCTCCGGTGCGATCCTCGCCGAGGTCCTGGCCACCACCTCGATGAAGTACAGCGACGGCTTCAGCAAGCTCTGGCCCTCGGTCGCCACCGCTCTCGGCTACGGGATCGCCTTCGTGCTGCTCGCCCAGACGCTCAAGACGGTCTCCGTCGGCACCGCGTACGCCATATGGGCCGGGGCCGGGACCGCCGTCATTGCCGCGATCGGGATGGTGTTCCTCGGTGAGGCGGTGACTGCCGCGCGGGTGGTCGGGGTGCTGCTGGTGATCGCCGGAGTCGTCGTGCTGAACCTCGGCGGGGCCCACTGATGGGGCGCCGCTATGACCCCGAGCGGCGGCAGCGGATCATCGACGCCGCGATCGCGGTGGTGGGGGAGCGGGGCATCGGCGGCCTGAGTCACCGGGCCGTGGCCGCCGAGGCGGACGTACCGCTCGGCTCCACCACGTACCACTTCGCGACCCTCGATGATCTGCTGGTCGCCGCGCTCGACCAGGTCAACGCCGAGTGGCTGGCCGATATGGAGCGCTGGGAGCGGGACGCGCCGCCCGACGCGCCGCTCGCCGACGGCATGGCCGGGCTGATGGAGATGCTGCTGACGGGCGACCGCAAGCGGCTGGAGCTGGAGTACGAGCTGTATCTCGCCGCCCTGCGCCGCACCTCGGTGCGACCGCTCGCCGCCGCGTTCCTCGACCGGATGACCGAGCTGCTCGTGCGGCGCACCGGCGATGTGGATGTCGCGCGCGCCATCAACGCCCTCTTCGACGGGATGCTGTTGCAGGTCCTGCTGACCGGGCGGGAATTCGACCGGGAGGAGGCGCGGGCGGCGTTCGCCCGCGTGACCGGCTGAGGGGGGCTGGCTTTGTCTGCTCCCTGGGACCGGTTAGCCTCCGGGGCCCGCCTCCGGTTAGCGTGCTGACCATGACCGATGCAGCCACCACCACCCGCACCACCGGCGCCGTCGCCGCCGGGCTCGCCACCCTCACCGAGGACGGCACCGTTCTGGACACCTGGTTCCCGGCCCCCGAGCTGGCCGACGCGCCCGGCCCGGCCGGAACCGAGCGGCTCGACGCCGAGCGCACCGCCCAGCTCCTGGGCGAGACCGCCCTCAAGGCGCTCGGCCCGGACCCGCGCCGTGGCGTCGAGGTCGTCGCCGTCCGCACGGTCATCGCCTCCATCGACGACAAGCCGCTCGACGCGCATGACGTGTACCTGCGGCTGCACCTGCTCAGCCACCGGCTCGTCAAGCCGCACGGGCTGAGCCTGGACGGCCAGTTCGGCCTGCTCGCCAACATCGCCTGGACCTCGCTCGGCCCCGTCGCCGCCGACCAGGTCGAGCGCGCCCGGCTCGCCGCCCGCGCGGAGGGGCTGCACCTGTCGGTGACCAGCGTCGACAAGTTCCCGCGGATGACGGACTACGTCGTTCCGGCCGGTGTCCGCATCGGTGACGCCGACCGCGTACGGCTCGGCGCGCACCTCGCCGCCGGGACCACCGTCATGCACGAGGGCTTCGTCAACTTCAACGCGGGCACGCTGGGCACCTCCATGGTCGAGGGCCGCATCAGCGCGGGCGTCGTCGTCGGCGACGGCTCCGACATCGGTGGCGGCGCGTCGATCATGGGCACGCTGTCCGGTGGCGGCAAGCAGACCATCACCATCGGCGAGCGCTGCCTGCTGGGCGCCGAGGCGGGCCTCGGCATCTCCCTCGGCGACGACTGCGTCGTCGAGGCGGGCCTGTACGTGACGGCGGGCACCCGGGTGACCCTTCCGGGACTGCAAGATCGCCAAGGCCCTGAGCTGTCCTGGCGCCACGAACCTGCTTCTTCCGCCGTAACTCCGCGACCGGCGCGTCGAGGTTCTGCCGCGCACGTGTCGTGAGGCGTGCTGGACGAGGCGCTGCACAGCCACAACTGATCACGGCGGGGTGGATTTCCCCCACCCCGCCGGCTTCGGCGGTCAGGTTGCCGTTGCGTACGTGGCGGCCAGTTCGGCCGTTACGGTTGCGTCCGCCCCGAAGAGGGGCGGGCGCACCGTTCCGCCGGGGCGGCCCAGGGTGCTCAGGAGCGCCTTGGCGGTGACCGCGCCGGGGAGGTGGGACATCATCGCGTCGATGAGCGGGGTCAGCGCGAGATGACGGCGGGCGGCCTCTTCGGGGTCGCCCGCGTCGTACGCCTCCAGAACGCCCCGCACCTCGCGCGGCGCCACGTTCGCGACCGTGCTGATGCAGCCGACCGCGCCGATCGCCCTGAGCGGCAGGTTCAGCTCGTCGCAGCCGGAGTAGTAGGCGAGCCCGGTGGCGGCCATCGTCCGCGCCGACTTCATCAGGTCGTACGCGCAGTCCTTCACCCCGGTCACGCGGGGGTGTTCCGCGAGGCGGCACAGGGTGTCGTACGAGAGCGCGACGCCGGTGCGGAAGGGGATGTCGTACAGCGTGACCGGGATGCCGACCGCGTCGGCGACCATGCGGAAGTGCGCCTCGACGGCTTCCTGCGGCGGGCGGCTGTAGTACGGGGTGACCACCAGCAGCCCGTGCGCGCCCGCCTTCTCGGCGGCCCGCGCGAGCGCGACGGCGTGCGCCGTGTCGTTGCTGCCCACCCCCGCCACGATCCGCGCCCGGCCCCCGACGGCCTCTGCCGCGGCCTGGACGACCGCCGTCTTCTCGGCGTCGGTGGTGGTCGGCGACTCTCCGGTGGTGCCGCCCAGTACGAGCCCGTTGCAGCCGCCGTCGTCGACGAGGGCGGCTGCGAGGTGCTGGGTGCCGGGGAGGTCGAGGTCGCCGTCCCGGGTGAAGGGGGTGACCATGGCGCAGGCGAGGTGGGATCTGGGCATGACGGAAGTGTCGTGCCGGGTACGCCGTAGGTCCACTTAATTCTTCTTGGTGTGTAGGTGTAGGGCTGCTACGTCGTGGGGGACCTTTCCCCAGCCCCGCCCCTTCCCGAAACGTGGGACACCCCCCGCCCCCGAAACCTCC
>NZ_GG657754.1:8018402-8033136 GCF_000158915.1 Streptomyces himastatinicus ATCC 53653
GCGGGCCGGGGGGCCGGGGGCGTCCGAGGGAACGGGAAGGGGCGGGGTGGGGGACAAGACCGCGCCCGCGCCCCCCGGCAGCCACGGTGAGGGCGCGGTCAGGGGCGGAGGCGGGTTATCTGGGGGTCGTGGTCGCTGGACTGGTCGGCGAACTCGGCGTTGAGGTGGACGATGTCGTAGTCCGGGCCGCGCAGGGCCCGGCTGGTCAGGATGTGGTCCAGGACCTGGGAGTTGCCGTTGTAGACGTAGCCGTAGCGCTCGTTGCGCGGGAAGCGCGTCACCAGGTCGGTCAGGACGCCGCCCTTCGTCAGGGCGGACAGCGCCGGGGAGAACTGGTAGTCGTTGAGGTCGCCCGCGACGACCACCGCCGCCTTCGGGTCGGCGGCCAGCAGGGACTTCACGAAGGTGTTGACCGCCGTGGCCTGACCCGTGCGCTGGGTCTCCGAGGACCGCGCGGGCGGCTGGACGCGGGCGTCGAGGCCCTGGTCGCCGCCCTTGGAGTTGAAGTGGTTCGCGACCACGAACACCGGGCGCCCCCGGAAGGCGAACTGCCCGACCAGCGGCTTGCGGCTGTCCTTCCACACGTCGCTGCCCGGTTCGATGCGGCCGGGGGAGGCGGAGAGGGCGGCCTTGCCGCCGTCCTGAACGACCTTCACCGGCGTCGTCGCGTCGCCGCCCGGGATGTCGGTGAAGGAGACCCGCTTCGGGTTGTACAGGAAGGCGACCCGGATGTTGCCGCCCGGCTGGCCGCCGTCCTGGTCGTCGGCCGGGTTGATCTGCCGCCATGAGTAAGAGGGGCCTCCGGCGGCCGCTATGGCGTCGGTCAGCTTCTTGAGGGTGGCGTCGGCGCTCACGACCCCGTCGTTCGTGGCGCCGTTGTCGTCCTGGACCTCCTCCAGGGCGACGATGTCGGGCGAGGCGAGGTTGTCGACCAGGCCGGACGCGAGGCGGTCGAACTTCGACTGCGCGGTCTTCGGCGACAGGTTCTCGACGTTGTAGGTGGCGACCGACAGTTCGCCGGACTTCTGCTTGCGGGTGCGCTCCCGCTCCAGCCCGCGGTCGTCCAGCGTGCCCAGTGCGTTGGCGGCGATCGTGTAGCCGCCGAAGTTGTCGTAGTCCAGCGGCCCCGCCGTCGTCCCGGCGAGCCTGTCGCCGACGTCGGCGACAGGGAAGGGGCGTTCGGCGTAGGGCAGGAGGGAGGCGACCTTGAGGCGGCCCGCGTTCGGGTCGCGGTACGTGTCGTAGAGGGCGCCGCCGCGCGCGGTGCGCTTGTGGCGCGGCTCGGCGGTGACCCACAGCTCCTTGTACGTATTCGTCGCGCCGACCACGGGCGCGTCGGCGACCGAGACCCGCATGCCCTCCAGCGACTCGTACCGGTCCAGGGCGTACGAACGCGGCCGCAGCGTCCGGCCCTCCAGGGAGCCGTCCGGGGCGTACCGGTCGGGCACGGTGGACGGGTTGAGGCGGAACGCGGCGGGCAGCTCACCCGACTGCGACCGGACCGTCCAGCTCGCCTTGGTGATCTCGGTCAGCGACTGGAGACCGGCCGAAGCGCCGCCTGGGTAGTACTCGCTCACCGTGCCGCTGACCAGGACCGCGTCCCCGACGGCGACGGACGGCGTGGTGGAGCCGGTGAAGACGAAGATCGCCTCGCTGGTCGCCCGGTCGTCGTCCGGCCGGGGGTCCTGGATCCAGAAGCCGCGCGACGAGCCGAAGGAGCGCACCGCCGTGACCGTGCCGGGGACGTCGGTCACCTGCTTCCCGGCCAGCGGGGATATCCGGGTGCTGCCCTGGATGTCGTGGATGCGGGCGGCAGAGTCGGCGGACGCGGACGCGGACGCCGAGGCCGGGCCGACGAGCAGGCCCGCCGCTACGGCGGTGACGGTGACGGCGACGGACGTACGCCGAGCGCCGTGGGGACATGGTGGTGGCCTCCGGTGCGGAGTGAACAGAGGGACAGGGTGGCCTCTACGCGCGTCAATCTCTTGTCTTCGTACGACAGTTGTCAAGAGTGGTCAGATGTACGGGCCCGGACCGGCGGATGAACAGACACACGAACGGCTGGGGGAAAGCAGAGGGGCGGCCACATCGGGACGAAACTGTCCCCGCGTTCCGTCTACGCTGGGGGGTCGGGCCGCGCGCCCCGTTCCCTCCGTACCGCCATCCGCCGAGGAGACTTCCGCATATGCCAGAAGACCGCCCCACCATGCCGCCCGTGCGGCTCCGCAGCGAAGCGGAGCTGGCCCGGGACGCGCTCGCCGCGCCGCTTCTCGCCCGCGCGGTACGGCTCGCCCGCTGGGCCGAGCCCGGAAAGCCGGTGGCGTCGGGGGGCGTGCTGTCGGCGGATGATCTGCGGGAGGCGGTGGAGCTGCTGGACCTCGCGGCGGACGAGGACGGGCCCGAGCACGCCGCCCAGGCGTGGCAGCTGGCCGTCGACACCGGGCTGGTCGCGATCCAGGAGTCCGCGGCGGACGACTCCGAAGCGGACTCGGCGGCGGACGACGACACCGCGGCCGACGGCGAGCGCGAGCCCGCCGCCACCGCGATCAGCGGCGAGGAGCTCCAGCTGATCACGGGCGGCAGCCCGCAGGACGTCCTCGACATCTGGCTCGACGGCTTCGAGACCGTCCTCGCCGACGCCGCCGCGCCCGACCTCGGTGACCTCGTGGACCAGATCAGCGAGGGCGGCGAGATCGACCTCGACTCGATCGACTGGAACCCGGAGGAGGAGGCCGAGTTCCTGGACGGGATCCTCGGCAACCTCTACCTGCTCACCGCCATGGACGAGGAGGCGGCCGTCGGCTCGGTGCCGCTGCCCGCGCTCGTCGCCTCCATGGTCGTCCCCGACGACATGGACGAGCCCACCGACGACATCCTCGAAGAGGTGTCGGAGGCGATGGTGCGGCTGGACGACCAGTTCCGGCTGCTCGCCCCGACCGGCCTGATCGACTACCAGCCGGTGGACGAGGCGCTGATCGAGGAGGTCGACGGCGAGGTCCGGCTCCATGAGTCCGAGGCCGCGCGGGAGCAGGCGGTGCAGGACGAGGAGGAGGACGTCTCCCGTTACGGCATGGTCCGGCTCACCCCCCTCGGCGTCTACGCGGTCCGCTCCCGCATGCTCGACGCGGGCGTCGACGCCCCGGTCGTCGGCGACCTGGCCGACAAGGGCGCGGACGTCCTGCTGGACACCCTCCCCGGCCACCCCGAGTCCGCCGCCCACGCCGAGGCCGAGCTGTGGCTGGGCCGCCGTACGCCGGAGGGGGCCGCCCGGGAGCTGCTGGCCGCCGCCCGCGGCGACGACGAGGGCGCCCCGCTGCGCCGTCTCACCTGCCAGCAGACGCTGTCGCTGGTCGGCGGCGCGGCCGAACCCGCGCTGCGGGAGGTGCTGGACGACCGCCACCTGGGCGGGCTGGCCCGGGTGTGGCTGGCCGAGCACGGCGCCAAGGACATCCCGGAGCCGTCGGAGACCATGGTCTTCTGGCTGACGGTGGACACCCTGGCCGCGCAGCTCGCCACGGAGGACGACTCCGAGGAGCTGCGGGATCTGGTGCGCGGACTGGTCGACCAGTCCGGCGGGTTCTTCGAGTCGGCCTGGCGGGTGGATCACCCCGCGACGGCCGACGTGCTGGAGGCGATGGGGCGGCTGCACCCGGACAAGAAGGCCGCGAAGGAGGCCCGGAAGGCCGCCTTCAAGGCCCGCTCCCGGGCGTAACGGCAATCGGGATCAGGTGGAGCGCGACATCGACGGGCCCGTTTGGTCCGTCGATGTCTCATTGCGTTCAACTGCTGTTCGGTCGAGGGCGAAAATCTATGCGCGCAGTGCGCAGCAGCGCGCAGCATGGCGTCCGCAGCCAGGCCCTTGCCGCTCAGGAGATGAAGATGGCCGTCACTCGAAGAGACTTCGCGAAGCGCTCCGCGTACACCGGGGCCGGGTTCGCCCTCGTCGGCACCGCCGGTGTGCTCGGCACCGCGCCCGGTGCCCTGGCGACGGAGACCGCAGGTACCGCCGCGGAGCAGGGAGGCGGCGCCGCGGGGCTCGGCTACGGCCCGCTCGTCGCCGACCCCAAGGGCATCCTCGCCCTGCCCGAGGGCTTCACGTACCGGATCATCACCCGCACCGGTGAGACGACGCTGGAGTCCGGCGAGTCCACCCCGTCCAACCACGACGGCACCGCCACCTTCGAGGGCCCGCGCGGTGCGACGCTGCTCGTCAACAACCACGAGCTGGCCGGTCCCCGCACGGACTGGCCGCACCCCGTCCCCCTGATCGACGGCCTGGTCTACGACCCGGCGGCGTCCGGCGGCTGCACCGTGGTCGAGGTCGCCAAGCACGGCGACCACGTCTCCGAGTGGGTGGGCATAGCGGGCACCGCCACCAACTGCGCGGGCGGGCGCACCCCGTGGGGCACCTGGCTGACCTGCGAGGAGACCGAGGACAAGGCCGGTCAGAAGGGGATGACCAAGGACCACGGCTACGTCTTCGAGGTCGATCCGCTCGACCGCAAGGCGAACCGCAACCCCAAGCCGATCAAGGCCCTGGGCCGGTACGCGCACGAGGCGGTCGTCGTCGACCCCAAGCGCGGCCACCTCTACCTCACCGAGGACGCCTCCGGCCCGAACGGTCTCCTCTACCGCTGGGTCCCGCCGCACGGCTTCGAGCACGGCCGCGGCCAGCTGCGTACCCTCAAGGACGACGCGGGCGTGCTCCAGGCGCCCAAGTGCTACGACGCGGGCGGCAAGTTCGTGGACGATCTGTCCCGCGCCACCAAGACCGGCACGGTCTACGGCGTGGACTGGGAGCCGGTGCTCGACCGCGACGCGAAGTCGGTCTCCGTCCGGAAGCAGTTCAAGGACGGTGAGATCACCCGGGCGCGCAAGCTGGAGGGCATGTGGTGGGCCGACGGGGGCGCGTACATCGTCTCCTCGTACGCCCGTGAGGAGAGCCCGGTCCAGCACGACGGCCAGGTCTGGTTCTACGACCCCAAGCGCCGCACCCTCACCCTGAAGGTGCTGCTGGGCGTCAACCCGGACCCGTCGAAGGACGGCGCGTTCGACGGCCCGGACAACATCACCGTCTCGCCGTACGGCGGTCTGGTGATCGCCGAGGACGGCGAGGGCATCCAGCACCTGTTCGGGGCGACGGACGACGGCCGTACGTACCCGATCGCGCGCAACGACCTCAACATCGGCTCGGCGGAGGAGCCGGAGTTCAGCGAATTCACCGGCGTGGTCTTCTCGCCCGACGGGGGGACCCTGTACGCGAACATCCAGGTCCCGGGCATCATGCTGGCGATCACCGGTCCCTGGCGCCGCCAGAGCTGAGCCGGGGAATCCGGCGGGCGGGCGTGTGCGTTGACGCGTAGGTGACCTCGCGCCTTCGTAACGTCCCCTTCTCCATCCTGGACCGCTCCCGCACCCGGCAGGGGCGGGAGCGGTCCGAGGCGCTGCGCGACACCGTACGGTTCGCCCAGCAGGCCGAGGCTCTGGGCTACCACCGCTTCTGGGTCTCGGAACACCACAGCGTCCCCGGTGTCGCCGGATCGGCGCCCACCGTGCTGGCGGCCGCCGTTGCGTCGGCGACGGACCGCATCCCGGGTGGGCACGGGCGGCGTGATGCTTGCCGAACCACCGGCCGCTGGTGGTTGCGGAGCAGTTCGGGGTGCTGGCCTCCCTCTTCCCCGGCCGCATCGACATGGGGCTCGGCCGCTCGGTCGGCTTCACCGACGGCATCCGCCGGGCGCTGGGCGCCGAGAAGGACGCCGCGCAGGACTTCGGTGCGCAACTGGCCGAGCTGCTGGGCTGGTTCACCGGTGAGCAGCGCGCGTACCCCCAGGTCCACGCCCACCCGGCGGAGGGCCTGGCCCTGCCCGCCTTCGTCCTGGCGACGGGCACGGGCGCGGACGTGGCGGCCGAGGCCGGATTGGGACTCGTCATCGGCGATCTCCGCGGCCGGGACCGCATGCTGCGCGCGATCGACCGCTACCGGGCGGGCTTCCGGCCCTCGGCGTGGTCGTCCGCGCCGTACGTCGTCGTATCCGGCAACGTGGCCGTCGCCGACACGACGGCCGAGGCGCGCCGCCTCCTCGCCCCCGAAGCCTGGGCGATGGCCCACTCCCGCACCCGCGGCAGCTTCCCGGCGCTCACCCCGCCGGAGGAGATCGCCACGCTGGACATGACCGAGAAGGAGCGCGGCTTCTACGAGGAGGGGCTGAGCGGCCAGCTCTACGGCACGGAGGACGAGGTGGCCGCCGCGCTCGACGAGCTGATCGGGCGCAGCGGTGCGGACGAGGTGCTGGTGACGACGAGCACGTACGACCGCGACGCCCTGCTCGACTCGTACCGGCGGCTGGCCCGGGTGGCGGGCCTGGCAGGGGACCCGGTGTCCGTCTAGCCCCCTCGGCGTACCGGGGGTAGATCTTTTCGGGGGTGCCGGGTTCGTTTACGCTGTCGATCGCTCGAACAATGGGCGGTAGTCCAACGGGGGTGAGGTCGGCATGTCCCGACAACTGGGCTGGCCGACCGCGCCGCCAACACCGCGCCCACTGGGCCATGGTGATCCCGCCCGGACCGGTCCGTACCGGTTGGAGGGGGTTCTCGGCGCGGGCGGGATGGGCCGCGTCTACCTGGGTCGTACGCCCGCCGGAAGCGCGGTGGCGGTCAAGGTCGTACACCGCGAGTACGCGGGCGACGCGTCGTTCCGCAAGCGGTTCGAGCAGGAAGTGGCCGCGGCCCGGCGGGTGCAGGGGCTCTACACGGTGCCCGTGGTCGACGCGGATCTCCAGGCCGATGAGCCATGGCTGGCCACGGCCTACATTCCCGGGCCATCGCTCCAGCAGGCGGTGGCCGACGGGGAGCCGTTGTCGGCCGACGCGGTGCTGGGGCTGGTCGCCAGGGTGGCCGAAGCCTTGCAGTCCATCCACGCGGCCGGTGTGATCCACCGCGATCTGAAGCCGTCCAACATCATCCTTACCGGTGACGGGCCGAAGGTCATCGACTTCGGTATCGCCCGCGCCGCGGACGTCACGTCGGTGACCGCCACCGGGATGCGTACGGGCACGCCGGCCTATATGGCGCCCGAATACATCAGGGGGCAGGACGTCACCGAGGCCGGTGATGTGTTCGCCCTCGGGGGCATTGCCCACTTTGCCGCCACCGGACGGCTCCCCTTCGGCGGCGGCGCCGACCACGCCGTGATCTACCGCGTCCTGGAACACGCCCCCGACCTCGACGGCTGCCCCGAGCCCGTGCGGGCCATCGCCGCCCGCTGCTTGGAGAAGGAGCCGGAGCAGCGGCCGACCCCGGCCGAGGTCATCGAGCAGTGCGGCCGGGCCGACGCCACGGGCATCGCCGACGCCCACACGCGCACCGCCGTGTCGCTGTCGGGGGCCGGGCCCGTGACACCGAACGCCCCGGGCGCGCCCAGCGACCGCGGCGCGCCCGACGCCGAGACACGCACCGCACGGTCGCCGCGCGGCTCCGGGCCCGCCGCCCCCGTACCGCCGTCCGCTCCGGCACGGGGGGCGACTCCGCCGGGGGCGGACACGTCGGCGAACCCGCCGGTCGCGGACCCCTTCACCGCGCCCGCCGCGGAGTTGCCCCTCGTGCTCGGCGGAGTCGGGGTCTTCATCCTCGCCATCATCCTGATCGCCGTCTACCTGCCCGACTCTTCCCCCGCCCGCGGTCCCAGCTACCCCTATCGCTCGTACGAGCCCACGGCCTCCATCGGCCCCACCGGGAAGTCCGGGGAGGTCCAGGGCATGGCGTTCAGTCCGGACGGCAAGACACTCGCCACCGGCAGCGACGAGGGCAAGGTGCGACTGTGGGATGTCGCCCGCCGCAAACCCAAAGCCACCTTCACCCAGCGCGACGGCGCCGGCAATGACGGGTTCGAGATCCGCGACGTGGCGTTCAGCCCCAACGGCAAGCTCCTCGCCGCCACCAATATGACCGGGTGGGTGACCCTGTGGGACGTGGCCGAGCACCGGCAGATCCGCTTCCTCTACAGCGAAGGCGAAAGCGTGGCCTTCAGCCCGGACGGCAAGCTGTTCGCCACTGGCGATGAGAGCAAGTCGGTGCACCTGTGGGACATCAACGGCCGCGGGGACGAGGCACTCGCCTACTTCAGCCCCAACGCGCCGGTCAAAGATGTGGCCTTCAGCCCGGACGGCCGGACGCTGGCCTCCGCGGGCGACGACTCCGGCAGCAATCTCACCCCGAACCACGCGGCGCTGCTGTGGGACGTGGCGGGCCGTGACCCGGAGCCGTACGGCCAAGACGATCCACGCGCCACCCTTTCCACGCCCCAAGGCGTCCAGAGCGTGGCGTTCAGTCCGGACGGCAAGACACTCGCCACCGGCGGCACCGACTACGACGTGCGGCTGTGGGACGTGGCCACCCGCCGCCGCACAGCCATCCTCAGCGACTACTACCAGGCGGAGGTCGAGGACCTGGCGTTCAGTCCGGACGGCAAGACGCTCGCCGTCCCCGGCGGAAACGGACTCCTGCTGTGGAACGTGGCCAGTCGCAAGCCACGCGCCATCCTGACGACCGGCTCCCAGGAGGCGGACAACACGATCCATGACGTGGCCTTCAGCCCGGACGGACGGTTCGTCGCGGGCCACGAAGGCACGGCCCGCACGGTACGCCTGTGGAAGACCCCCAAGTGAGGGCTCAGTAGGCTTACACCTTCTCCCACACCGACACATGCCGGGGGCTGTCGTTCGTGAACGGCTCCCGCGCCCAGCCCTCCCACCGGTCGCGCAGCCGCATCCCGGCGAGCCGGGCCATCAGGTCCAGCTCCGCGGGCCATACGTACCGGAAGGGGAACGGCGTGTACGTGGCCCGGCCGTCCTCCTCGAGCACCAGGTGGTGCGAACTCATCTCCTGGGTCGCGACGTCGTACGTGTCGAACCCCCAGCGCGTGGCGTCGACGTGGAACGGCACGATGTGCTGCCCCGGGGGCAGCTTCCGCAGCTCGGGAATCATCACCTCGATGACGAAGCAGCCGCCGGGGGCGAGGTGTCGCGCGACATTGCGGAAGCACGCCACCTGGGCGTCCTGCGTCGTCAGATTCATGATCGTGTTGAAGACGAGGTACGCGACGGAGAACGTGCCGTCGGCCTGCGCGGTGGCGAAGTCGCCGATCGTCACCCCGATCGCGTCCCCGCCCGGCTTGTCGCGCAGCCGGGCCACCATCGCCCGGGACAGCTCGATTCCATGGACCGGTACGCCGCGGGCCGCCAGCGGCAGCGCGATACGCCCCGTCCCGACCCCCAGCTCCAACGCCCGCCCGCCCCCGGCGAGCCCCGCCAGCACGTCCACCACCGGGTCCACGACGCCCGGCTCGAACATCTCCGCCGCCGACTCGTCGTACGTCGCCGCGACGCGCCCTCCGAAGTGCCCGTCATCGCTCATGCCCGGGACCGTACTCCGGAGATATTGCCCGGCGCGCCTCATTTTCGGGGTCAGACGGCGACGAGGGTGACCCGGCCTCCGCACAGCTTTTCCATGTCGTCCGTGTCCGAGGTCAGCATGACCACAGGGCCGGGCTGGTGCAGCGCGGTGACTGCCACCATCGCGTCCATGGCGTATGTGTGGCCGTGCAACCCGGTCTCCTGGAGCAGGAGCGCGGCTTCTTTGGACCAGTCCACGCTGAGGGGCTCCACGCGCAATTGGGAGAGCACGTAGTTCCAGCGGGCGCGTTTGATGCCGTTGTGCTGGGCCTCGATGAGGGTGGCGCCGCTGACCACTCGGTCGGCACCGCGGTCCAGCGCGGATCGCACCATGTTCATCACGGCCCGGTCCTGCTCCAGATACAGCGACAGTCCCTGGCTGTCCAGGATCAGGCAGCCGCCACCGCTCAGACGGCCTCGTGCCACCGGGACTCCCGGCGCTCGGCCGCGGCCCAGATGTCGGCGGCCGCCTCGCGCTCCGCGCCGGTGAACGGGCCGTGCTCATCCTCGAACTCGGCGAGGTATGCGCGCGTGGCCTGATTGCGCAGATGCTCCTCGATGGCCACGGCGACGAGCGCCGAGTCCGTCCCCCCCGTGTGCGCGGGTGCGCCCGGCGCCCTGGGGCGCGCCCCCGGCCCGCCTCAGCGCGGGGCTGGCGGGGGCCGGGGTGTCCCCGGTTTCGGGGAGGGGCGGGGTGGGGGAGAACCCGCCCCGCCCGCCTCAGAGGGCCTTGCCCGCGGGCTTCGCCATGCCCCGCACCGTGCGCGAGTCGACGTACTCGCCCATCGCCGTCATCTCCCACTCGCCCGAGAACTGCTTGATCAGCTTCGCCATCATCACGCCCGTCCGCGGCTCGGCATGCGTGATGTCGAAGCGGACCAGCTCCTCGTTCGTCTGGGCGTCGACCAGGCGGCAGTATGCCTTGGCCACGTCCGTGAACTTCTGGCCGGAGAAGGAGTTGACCGTGAAGACGAGGCCCGTGACCTCCGGGGGGAGGCCGCCCAGGTGGACGGTGATGGATTCGTCGTCGCCGCCGCCCTCACCGGTGAGGTTGTCACCGGAGTGCTGGATCGCGCCGTTGAGGATGGCCAGCTTGCCGAAGAAGCACGCGTCGATCTTCTTGCGGTCGACGCCGAAGGCGATCACGGAGGCATCGAGGTCGATGTCCGCGCCACGGAAGGCGGGCTCCCAGCCGAGGCCCATCTTCACCGACGACAGCACCGGCTGACCGCCCTTGACCAGGGAAACGGTCTGGTTCTTCTGGAGGCTCACCCGGCCCTTGTCCAGGTTGATCTTCCCGGAAGAGGGGGGAGTGGTGGGCATGGGGGGCGGGGCCACCTGGGCCGCCGGGCCGGTGGGCGGGGGCGCTTGGGTGACCGGGGGAGCGGCAGGCGCGGCCGGGGCGGCGGGTTCTTCCACCGTTACGCCGAAGTCCGTCGCGATGCCCGCCAAGCCATTCGCATAGCCCTGCCCCACCGCCCGTACCTTCCAGCCCCCGCCCCGCCGGTACACCTCGACCACCACGAGCGCGGTCTCCGCCCCCAGCTGGGGCGGGGTGAACGTGGCGATCACGGCGCCGTCATCCGCCCCGCGCACCGTGGCGGTCGGTTCGGTGCCCGCGAAGGTGGCGCCGGGGGCGTCCAGGCTCGCGGTCACCACGATCTTGTCGATGTCGGGGGGAACGGCGGCGGTGTCGACGGTGATCGCGTCACCACCGCCCCCGGCCCCGGAGCGGTGGGTCACGCCGGGGCCGGTGGGCTGGTTGTAGAACACGAAGTCGTCGTCGGAGCGCACCTTGCCGTCGGTGGTGAGCAGCAGGCCCGACACGTCGAGCCGCACGGGCGCGGTGACGTCCACCGCCACGCGCGCGACGGTGAGGGGGAGGTTCGAGCCGGGAGTCATAGCGGTCATGTCCGGGGTAACGAACGTCCCCCTTTTACGGTTCCTTGACCTGCCGAGCCACCCAGCCGCCGCAGCGTGCATGAATCGTCAACAACCCTGCGCGGATTGACAAGGACATGCGCCCTCGCCCTCGGGCACATTGGATGTCGCAATCCCGAACAGTCAAGCCGCACGGTCCAGGGCGGTCAGCGGCCGGGGGGATGCCGCTGGTGCCGCCCGCACACCCCAGAGGCCCGGGGATTCCCGGGCCTCTGGGTCGTGGGCGTTCCGCGGCGGCAGGTCAGTCGTCGATCGCCTGGTAGAGGGTGGTCCAGAAGTCGTTGATGGCCCGCGCCGAATCCGGAGTGGACATCCCGGTCTGGGTGAGCAGGATGCCGACGAGCTGGTTGTCCGGGTCGGCGTACGTCGAGGTGCCGGTTCCGCCGTCCCAGCCGAACTGGCCGACGGGCGCGTAGTCACCACGGTAGGTGCGCACCGCCATCCCGAAGCCCCAGCCACCGTGCTGCCCCGTGCCGTGTGCCAGATGGACGACGTCGCGGGCCCAGGCTTCCCGGGCGGCCAACGTCTCGGGCCTGAGGCGGTTGGTGGTCATCAGCTCGACGGCGGGCCGGGACAGGACCCGTTGGGTGCCGTGCGTCCCGTGGTTGAGCAGCATCCGGAAGTAGGCGTGATAGTCGTCGACGGTGGAGTCGAGTCCGCCGCCGCCGGACTCGAACGCCGGGGGCTTGCTGTGGTGTCCCCCTTCGGCCTCGTCCTCCACGTTGAACTCCCCGGTCCGTGGATCGGGGGAGTAGAGGGGCGGCAGCCGGTCGATCTTGTCGGCGGGCACGTGGAAACCGGTGTCCTTCATGCCCAGCGGATCGAAGATGCGTTCACGCAGGAACGTCTCGAACGACTGGCCGGTGACCCTGGCGACGAGCACGCCGAGCACGTCGTCGCTGACGTTGTACAGCCACCGCTCGCCGGGCTGGTACATCAGCGGGAGCGTGCCGAGGCGGCGCATCCACTCATCCGGCTCCGGCGCCGGCAGCAGCCATCCGTCCTCCTGGCCGTAAACCCCCTGCTCGAAGAAGGCGCCCATCATCGGAGCGTCCTTCGCCGTCATGTCCAGTCCGAGCCCGCAGGTGGAGGTCAGCAGGTCCCGCACGGTGATCGGACGCCGCGCCGGCACGGTGTCGTCCAGCGGGCCGTCGGCCCGCTTCAGCACCCGCCGGTCGGCCAGCTCGGGCAGCCACCGGTCCACCGGGTCGTCCAGCCGGAGTCGGCACTCGTCCAGCAGGACCATCGCCGCCGCCACCGCGACCGGCTTGGTGGTCGAGGCCATCCGGAAGATGGTGTCCCGGCGCATCGGTAAGCCGCCGTCATGGCGCATCGTTCCGATCGCTTCGACGTGTCTCTCCTCGCCGCAGCTGACCAGGGCGACGAGCCCGGGTATCTTCCCGCTCTCGACATGCCGTGCCAGTACGTCGCGCAGTCGGCGCAGCCCTGTTGCGGAGAAGCCTTTTCCCATCACGAATCCCCCTGTTCACCGGTGGCGCGCTCGATGTCGTCGGTCAGCTGTTTCCGTGCACGGGCGGGGACGTAGCCGCCCTCCGTGTAGTTCTGGGCGAACGCCTCGACGAACTCCACCGGGTCGTCCCCGACGATCTCGCGGATCGGCGTTCCGTCCGCAGCGGCCTGCTCGAAGAGGTCGGCGAGGTCTTCGAACATCGACTCAACGCTGTCGCCGTCGGTCGGCACGAAGTACATCAGGTACCGCTCGATCGCTCCGGCCGCCGTGCCGTAGTTCTCGGGAAGCTCCTTGACCCGCGCCTTGTACGCCCGCCAGCGCTTCTTGGGTCCGATCATCTTCGAGATGAAGCCGCTCTTTTCGCCATCGGACATGGCTACTTGCCCCCTTCGCGGAGCTGTTCCAGACGTTCTGTGAGGAAGCTCCACGTCCTCCAGAACTCTTCGAGGTATGCCTGTCCCTGAGCGTTGAGGGAGTGCACCTTGCGCGGCGGTCCCTTCTCGGAGGGGACCTTCTCCACGTCGACGAGGCCGCGCTTCTCGATCCTGACGAGCAGCGCGTAGATGGTTCCTTCGGCGATGTCGGCGAACCCCTGCTCCCGCAGCCGCGCCGTGATCTCGTAGCCGTAGGCGGGGCGTCCGGACAGGGTCGCGAGGATGATGCCCTCCAGCGTGCCCTTGAGCATCTCCGTCTCCAGCTTGGACATGGAACACCTCCTCCCTGCGCTAGTCAGCGCTGTTGAGTACCGGTACACAGTAACGCTGACTACCGGTACTTAGCAAGGCCGAATAGTGGGCCCGTAGGTTTCGCTGCTCGGCGCGGGCCGGTGGCCGGGTTGTGCCCACCCGTCCGGCCCTGCGGAACGATTGCCCATAACCTGGGTGCATCCGGGGGCCGGGGTGTCCCCGGTTTCGGGAAGGGGCGGAGTGGGGGAGAGGGCCCCGCCTACTCCGGCCCGCACTGACGCAAGACGGACGCCACCACGTCGTCCAATCCGTACGCGGTCATCTCCGGCGGCAGCATGCCGCTCACCGTCAGGTCGGCGTACCCGTGCAGCGCCGCGAAGACCGGCAGGGCGACCCGTTCCACGGGCCCCTTCCGCACCTCGCCCCGGCGCTGCCCCTCGGCGATCAGCCCGAGGAACTGCTCGGACCACCGGTGGGCCGCCGCGCCCAGGGCCTCCGACGCCTCCAGGCTGTGCTTGACCGAGAACATCAGGTCGAGCAGCGCGGCGTTGGCCACGGCGAAGTCCACGTAGGCGCGGGCCATGGCGTCCAGCCGTTCGCCGAACGACTCGCCCACGCCCTCCTGGGAGGCCGCCACCGCTTCGTCGAACCGCTCGAAGCCGTTCAGTGCCAGGGCGTCCAGCAGCGCCTGCTTGTTCTTGAAGTGGCGGCTGGGCGCGGCGGGGCTCACTCCGATGTCCCGGGCCAGTTCCCGCAGGGACAGGGCGCCCGATCCCTTCTCGCGCAGCGTTCGCTCGGCCCGCGCGAGCAGTTCCGAGGGGAGGTCTCCGTGGTGGTAGGGGCGGTTTTTCATGTCCTCAGCCTAGCCGGGTGTGAGCAACGCCCACATTGTTGGCGTTGCATACATTGTTATCGCCGCCTACATTGGGAGTCATGGCAAAGAATACGAACACCCCGTCCTGGAACATTACCGACATCCCCGACCAGACCGGCCGCACCGCCGTCGTGACCGGTGCCAACAGCGGGCTCGGCCTCGCCACCGCCAAGGCGCTGGCCGGTGCGGGCGCCCACGTGGTCCTCGCCGTACGGGACCCCGAGCGGGGTGAGGCCGCCTCCGCTACCGTGCGCCGCAGCGGGGCCGTAAGTGGCAGCGTCGAGGTGCGCCGCCTCGACCTGGCCGACCT
>NZ_GG657754.1:8033315-8061604 GCF_000158915.1 Streptomyces himastatinicus ATCC 53653
ACCGACCGCGTGGTGACCCTGTCGTCCTTCGTGCACAGGACGGGCAATGCCCGCATCCACTTCGAGAACCTCAACCTGGCCGGGGAGTACGCCCCCATCGCCGCCTACGCCCAGTCCAAGCTCGCCAACCTGCTCTTCACGCTGGAGCTCCAGCGACGGCTCACCGAGGCGGGCTCGCCCGTACGCGCATTGGCCGCGCACCCCGGCTGGGCCGCCACCAACCTCCAGAGCAAGGACGCCAACGCCCTGCGCGGCGTCTCCCTCCGGCTGGGCAACCGGCTCTTCGCCCAGGACAGCGAGGCCGGGGCGCTGCCGACCCTGTTCGCCGCCGTTCAGGACCTGCCCGGCGCGAGCTTCGTCGGCCCCAACGGCCTGTTCGAGGTGCGCGGCGCCCCGGCCCTGGTCGGCCGTTCGGCGGCGGCCAGCGATCCGGTCACCGCCCGGCGCCTGTGGACCGTCTCGGAGGAACTGACCGGCGTCGCCTTCCCCGAACCCGCCCTGACGGCGCGGGGTTGAGAGCCCGTCACCGGCTGACGCGTACGGGACGCTCGGCGGCGGCAGCAGCGGCATCCGGTCGCGCCGACCGCCCGGGGCGCCGGTTCGCCGCCGCCACGCCCAGCACGCACACCGCCATCCCCACCAGCGCCGGCACCCCCGGCGCCTCGCCGAACATCGCGTACGCCCACACCGACGTGGTCGGCGGCGTCAGGTAGATCAGCGCCGAGGTACGGGTGACCCCGCTGTGCCGCACGCTCAGCCAGTAGAAGCCGTAGCCGCCCACCGTGGACAGCGCGACGGTCCACACCACGGCGAACCAGAAGCCGCCGCCGGACGGCGGCGCCGCGTGCCCGCCCACCAGGGCGACTCCGGCGAACAGCACCGCACTCGTCAGGCAGTGCAGCGGTATCGCGTCCATCGGCGACAGCGGCGCCCGCGCCCGCCGCTCCAGGAAGCTCGCCGCCAGCAGCGCCGCCATGGCCGCGAAGGGAAGTCCGTACGCCCAGGGCGTCACGGCCGACGTCCCGTACAGGTCGCCCTGTACGACGAGGGCGACACCGCCCAGCCCGATCGCGAGCCCGGCCCACTGCCGGGTGGTCACCGTCTCGCCGAGCAGCCGCCCGGCCAGGGCACCGGCGGCCAGCGGTTGCAGGGCGGCGATCAGCGCGGCGGTCCCGGCCGGTACGCCGAGCCCGACCGCCCACACGATCCCGCCCAGGTACCCGCCCTGCGACAGTGCGCCGATGACGGCCTGCTCGGCCATGGCGCGACCGGAGATTCTGCGCCGCCGGAAGAGCAGCCAGCCGCCGCCCAGCAGGGCGGCCGCCGCGATGAAGCGCCACATCAGCAGCGTGTCGGCGGGGGCCTCGCGGGTGCCGAGTTCGGCGCCGATGAAGCCGGAACTCCACATCACGACGAGGCCGACGGACGTGATCGCGGTGATGGGCATGAAGAGCCTCCACGAGCTACTGGGTATACCGGTCTGTTTAGTCGCTCGGGTACTAGACTAAACAGATCGGTATACCCGTCAAGTCACGCCGGGAGGGATCACGGCCCATGGAGACACTCACCCCCGCCGCCCGCCGCGTCCTGGACGCCGCCGCCGAGCTGTTCTACGGGCAGGGGATCAACGCGGTCGGCGTGGATCTGATCGCCAAGCACGCCGGAGTCACCAAGAAGACGCTGTACGAGCGCTTCGGCAGCAAGGAAGCGCTGGTCGCCGCGTATCTGCGCGAGCGCGACGAGCGGTGGCGGGGCTGGCTGACCGCCGAAGTCGACAAAGCGCCCCGGCAGGACCCGCCGGACCGCATCCTCGCCACCTTCGACGCCCTCGGCGCCTGGATGCACCGCGAGAACCCGCGCGGCTGCGGCTTCGTCAACGCCGCCGCCGAGCTTCCGGACACCGGCCATCCGGCCCGCCAGGTGATCAGCGACCAGAAGCACTGGCTGCGGGGCTATCTACGGGAGCTGTCCGAGGACGCGGGCGCCGAGGACCCCGACGCCCTCGCCGACGAACTGCTCCTCCTCCACGAGGGCGCGACCGTCCTGTACGGCCTGTCGGCCCTCCCCGACCCGGTCGGTACGGCGCGCGGGATGGCGCTACGAGCGCTGGAGCAGGCCGGGGTCGGCTAGGACTTGTCCGGGCGATCACGTGCGAAGCCGTGGACGTCGGCGTGGGCCCAGCCGACGGTGTGCATCCGGGCGACGCCACTGGCACCCGGTGCGGGGGCGCGGTCCGTCCTACCGGGCCGGACTCCGGTGATTGCCACCCGTCACCCAGGCTTGCTGCCGTTCCCGTGTCCGTTGGGATGCAGGACCACCTTGGTCCAGCCCTCGTCGCGGGCGTCGAAGTGCTCGTAGGCGGTGGGGGCCTCGTCCAGGCTGAGTTCGTGCGACACGACGAAGCTCGGCTTCGCCTTCCCGCCGGCGATCAGATCCCGCAGCGCCCGGTTGTACTTCTTCACCGGCGCCTGCCCCGTGCCCATGCGCTGGCCCTTGAACCACATCATGCCGAAGTCGATCGGGATCTTTCCCTGCGCCTCCAGCTCCCCCTGGGCCTCCGCACCGCCGGGATCCTCGGGCAGGAACACGCCCACCACGCCGATGTCGCCCGTGAACCTGACCGAGTCGATCAAGCTGTTGAGCGTGAGGCTGGCGTCCTCCTCTCCCTCGTTGTCGTGTGCCTGATAGCCGACGCACTCACAGCCATTGTCGGCGCCCAGACCGAGAGTGGCCTCCTTGACGACCTCCTCCGGGTCCTGCTCGGCGATGTTGATCGGGACGGCCCCGAGCTCCTCCGCCTTGCGCAGCCGGTCGGGCTGGTGGTCAGCCACCCAGACGCGGCCGGCGCCCTTGAGCAGGGCGGAGTAAGCCGCCATCAGCCCGACGGGACCGGCCCCGAAGACGATCGTCTGGTCACCTGGTTTGACGTGGGCCATCTCGGTGGCGTGATAGCCGGTGGGGAAGATGTCGGCGAGCATCACATAGTCGGTCTGCCGCTCGGCGGCGTCCTCCCCCAGACGCAGCGCGTTGAAGTCGCCGTAGGGCACGCGCAGCAGTTCCGCCTGGCCGCCCTGGTAGGGGCCCATGTCGGCGAATCCGTAAGCGGCTCCGGCGAGGGACGGTTCCGGCTGCATGGTCAGGCAGTAGTTGGTCAGCCCCCGTTCGCACTGCTTGCAGAAGCCGCAGGCGATGTTGAAGGGCAGAACCACATACTCGCCGACCTGGACCTTGCGGACGGCCGAGCCAACCTCCACCACCTGGCCCAGGTTCTCGTGTCCCAGGGTGCGGCCGGACTCGAGCGAGGTGCGGCCCTCGTACATGTGCAGGTCAGAACCACAGATATTGGTGGTGGTGATCTTGACGATGATGTCGCAGGGGTGCTCGATCTTCGCGTCCGGTACGTCCTTCACCGCGACCGTTCGCGGGCCTTGGTATACCGCTGCTTTCATGGTCGCAATCCCTTGATGTCGCGGCATGACCGGACGCGGTCCGTGGCTCCGGCATGCCTCTGCGGGTCGTTCACCCGGATCAGGTGCAACGGCGCCGCCGGCGGCTTGGGACGCGGCGCTCCGGCGCTTCGGCGCTCCGGCGGCGTGTCGTCCGGGTCCCCGTCGGCCCTCGACGCGAAACGGGCACACGCGCATCAATCAGCGCAATCTTCGACTCGGACCCCGGCTAGCCGATGAGGGTCTCCTTCGGACGGACCACGCAGAACTCGTTCCCTTCAGGGTCGGCCAGCACGGTGTTCTTGACGACCTTGCGGTCCGTCACCGGCATGAAGCCCGGCGACCACTCCGGGAAGCGGCCCTTCAGCTTGCGTCGGTGCCGCTGGCCCTGACGGTGATCCGCGCGTAGTCGTACCCGCCAGTCTCAGGCGACGGGGTGTAGGCGACCGTGAACGTCCGCCGTAGATCGCCGAAGTGGTCGGAGTACGACACCTCGGACGGGCTGGTGCGCTTCGGCTCGGCGGTGATCTCGTACGTACGAAGGAAGTCCTTGACGCTTGAGTCCTGGCCGTTGCCCACCTTGTACCGGAGCACCGCGGCGCCGTCCTTCTCCGTCTTGGCGTACGTCGGTGCGTAGTAGCGCCCCGCGGATGGATGCTGATCGTGGTGCATCCCCGCCTTGCGCTCCACCGTCTCCTCCGGACCGTCACCGGCCGGCGTGAGCAGCGCGACGGCCGCCCAAACGATCACGCCGAGCGTCCACACCACGCACAAGGCCAGGAACCACACCAGCCACCTGCGTCGGCGCGGCCTCTGCTCGTGGTCCTCGCCCTCCGGCCGGTCGGTGAGCATTGCCATGACTTCCCCCTGCGTCGGTCAATTACGGTGCCATAGTTGGCTGATGCGCCCACACCCTATTGATCGCCCGGCAGATCTCGATCAGGTCCGTGACTCCTATGACCGAGTGGCCGACAACTACGCGGACATGGTGCTGACGACGGGAATGGGCGACATCCGCCGCGACCCATGGCTCAAGGCATCGATCGACGCTTTCGCCGACACCGTGGGCGATCTCGGGCCCGTCCTCGACGTCGGCTGCGGGCCCGGCACGGTGACCGGCTACCTCGCCGAACGCGGACTCGACGTATCCGGGGTCGATCTGTCCTCCCGCATGATCGAGAACGCGCGCCGTCTTCATCCGGGATGCCGCTTCAGCGTCGCCTCCGCCACCGACCTCGACCTCGGCGAGGCGTCCCTCGGCGGCGTGCTCGGGTGGTGGTCACTGTTCAACCTCCCCCGCGACATCCTTCCTCAGGTTCTCGCCCACTTCGCGCGTGCCCTGATGCCCGGCGGCCACTTCCTCACGGCGACGCACGTCGGCGACGAGGACGCGGTGCGCACCGAGGCGTACGGAGGGGTGTCCGTTCGCTGGACGACGCACAAATGGCGGCCGGAACAGCTCGTGGACCTGATCGAGCAGGCCGGGCTACGCCCGGTCGCCGAGCTACGGCTCCCGGCGGATGAGACCAGAGGGCCGGGTGTAGTCATCATGGCCAAGCGCCCCGCCTGAACGCCGAGCCCGCGAGGAGGCACCCCCAACCGGCGGAGCCTGCGCTTCACCGGCGTGCTGCACACCTGGGGTTTCGCGCTCTACCTGGCCAGCAGCGACAGCTACGAGGACAACATCCTGCCCAGCGGACTGCCCGCTGGCGCCCCCGAGGAAGCCGACTGCGCAGGCGACCTCTACCTCAGCGGATCGGCCATCTGACCAACACCCCTCCACGAACTGCCGCGGAGCAGCACTAGATCCCGCCCCCCGGCCAGAACGGCCTCCGGCGTGTGGTGACCTCCCGACTGGTCCACCGGGAGAAGTTGAAGAACGCGAACCTGCCGTTCTTCACGCTGCGCGTCACCACGCTGCGGCCTGGTCCCATTTCGACGGTGTCCACCACATCGGGCGACTTGTTGGGGATCAGGTTGTGGTACACGAGCAGCCAGGCGAGGGTCACCAGGAGTGCCGCCATGCCGCTGCCCCAGCCCCACTTGACGGTCACCGGGGCCCCGGCGAGCCCGGAGATCCAGGCACTTACGTGCAGTCCGACGGGCACGATCCAGTAGAACGAGACCGGGACCAGGGCGAGCGCGGCTGCTGCGATCGGGATCAGGGCCAGCCAGTAGCCGGTTCTCTTGGCCGCGCTGTTCCAGTCGTCGACCGCCTCGCACCACACTACGGGCACGGCGAGTAGGGCGAGGCCTACGAGGGTGTGGACGGCTGTCACCGTCCAGTACGCCAGCATCGGGTAGACCAGCGCGCAAACCGCTAGCGCCAGAACGGTCTGCCCGGGCCGGCCGGGCAGACCGAGTTCCGTCGTCGTCGTGGACGACACCCACATGGCGAAGGCCACCACGGACATGACGGAGGCACGGTAGACGAAGATCCGGAAGAAGCCCAGTGCGGCGGCGAGCGACTTTTTGATGGACTTCGCAGCCTGTTCGGCACTGGCCAGCTGTGCCGCCCAGGCCTCCTTCTGCTTCTCCATCTCCGCCCGTGCCTCATCCCGTGCCTGTGCGTGGGCCTCGGCCACCAGGGCCCCGCGCTCCGCGCCGGCCCGCTCTGCTGCCATGGCGTCGGCGTTCGGGTTGCGGGCGAGCCGGAGGCCACTATCGAGGGTAATGACACTGAGGGTGGGGTTCTGCCCCGCCGTGACGGCCGGGAGCCGGTCCGCCAGGTATCCAAACAGGTCATCGACGCTCACATGCCCGTCCAGATCGAGGTCCGCCCGTCCGGTGGTCAGTCCTTCCACGACGGCCGAGGTGAAGTAGGAGGGGCTCTGCGGTTCCTGGCTCAAGGAATCCGCAGTCGGCTCATAGGCGCTCTGGATTGAAGTGGAGGAGGTGATCACGGCTCGGCCCTTTCCGCCGAACGAACCCCTGACGTCCACGTCCTCCTCTCCGCGGCTGCGCACTCCCTTGATAAACGCCCCGCTGTAGCAGCAGTCGAGGAGGACAACGACCCTGCGGCTGCGGCTGTGCTCCATCCAGGTGGCGATGTACTGGGCGTCTACCGCCGTCGCCTCGATCCGGTCCCGTTCGGTGTCGCGGGCGACGAAGCGCAGGACGTTATGGAGGTCCTTCCAGCCGTGGCAAGAGAGATGCAGCAGCAGGAGGTCGTCAGGGCCGGCCTCGCCGAAGAACTCGAAGATCTTCGTGCGCCATGTCCGCTCGGTCTGGTTCACGACCGTGGTGACCTGGAACCCACCGATCTCGGGATCCGCCAGCACCGCGCGTAGCGCGTTCGCATCGGCGGTCGCGGCGGGTAGTTCGCGGAACTGCTCGTCGTCGTGGTGCTGGTTGGCAATGATCAGGGCCTTCTTATTCATCGCCCTGCCCCACCGCGTCGTCGGAAAGGTGGGCGAGAAAGGTGGTGACCGCTTCCCTCCTTGCCTTGTCTGTCCCGCCGGTCAGCGTGATCCGGTGCGGCCCCACGGAGATGTCTATCGTTCCGGAGTTCCGGCGGGCGAGCCAGTCCTGAGCCAGTAGGACGAGCGACCGCACGGCCGGAGCTCCGGCCAGACCGAGGATCAAGGAGCTGTAAATCTCCGCACCCGAGGACCTCGAACCGGCAGGTGCGGCCGATGCCTGCGGGTGTGCCAGCGACACGATGCCAAGTTGCTCGATCTCCTCGATCAGGAAACCGACGGCCTCGTCGGCGGCCTCCGTCCCATCGGGATGGGTGAACCTCAGGAAAACCTCGATGTGATGACCCGTCATCCGATGCCCCCCGGCTGCTGTCGTGATCTGCCGGTACAGGATGGCACGGGCTGACCGCCCAAAAAGCCTGTCTCACCGGACTGTGCCACGAAGGGGTGGACGCGCCACATGCGGTGGCACCGGTAGGCGTATGACTGATGAGGACGCCGAAGGGCGTAGATCAGATAGCCAGTGCGGCCGCTCACCATGAGCATTGAACGGAGCCGCCCGAAGGCACGGGCCAAGGCGTGCGTGAATCGTCAACAGCCCTGCGTGGATTGACAAGGCCGGACGACGGCGCCCGCGCCAGCCTGAATTCCCGAGCGCACGACCACGGGCGCTCCGGACCGTCAGACAAGGAGTCCACACACGCGTTTACGTCACGCTCTCGTGACTGCCGCTCTCAGCGGCATGCTTGCCCTCGGCGCGGCGGCCGCGCCCACCCAAGCGGCATCGACGGACGCATCCGCGAACGTCGCGAACGAAGCACCGAACTGGATACCGTCGAACGTCCCCTCTGGTGCCCTGGCCTGCGACCTCGAGCCCGACGTGAACGGCTACGGGGGTGCCACCGTGACGAAGTCCATCTATCTCAGGACCGGTCCGAGCGCCACCTGCGGCAACATCTACCCCAAGCTCCTCGTGGACCAGCGGCTCGGCGGCTGGTGCGTCTACGAAAACGCGGCGGGAAACAAGTGGTACTACGTCAGCACCGGAGGCCAGGCGCCGTACGGCTGGATTTACGGCGGGAACGTCTCGGGCGAGAGCACGATCAAATCGCCCTGCTACGGATAGTTTCTCCGCCGGGCCGGAAGGGGGCGACGACGGGAGGCTGAGCCGGGGTGACGGGGCCTGTCATCTGCGGCTTTCCCGCCAACCGGCGGAGCCTGCCGGTCCGCCCCGGCATGGCGGGGGTGCCGGGGCGGACCGGGCCCGGATGCTGGTGCCATGCACGACTCCAGCCCCCACGCGGCGGCAGCCGAAGCGGAAGACAAGCGAGCGGTGCCCGCTCAGCCGGGCGTCATCGGCATCGCGCTCGCCGCCATGCTGTCGGCCGCGCTCGCGGAGGGAAGCTGGGAGTGGTTCTCCACCTACATCGGAGCGACCCTCCTCGCCCTGGTCTTCTGCTTCTACCGGCTGCCCGCCCGGACGCCCGGCCTCGGTTCCACGTACATGCGGAACCTCGTCGCGTACGCCCTGGTCGTCGGCCTCTGCGTGACGATCGCGCTGGCCCCCGCGCTCCAGCGCTGGTCGTGGCTGTTCCCCATGCCGGGTACCCGCGCCCGCTGTCCCGCGCTGGGCACGTACGAGGACATGCGGGCCGAGGCCGCGGTGGCGAACCTGGCCGGTCACGGCGGTGCCGCCCTGGTCCGCGCGCAGCAGGCCCAGAGCCACGTGGCCGTCGCCGACTGCCTCTCGGCGACGACCACCCGGTGGCTCCCGGTGTACGGCACCGGGGCGGCCATCCTGGTCGGCCTGGGCGTATGGGTCTTCGACCGATACCGGGTGCGGAAGAGACAGCCATGAAGGGCTGTTACGCGCTGTCCGCGTCCGCCGCCGGAGCCGGGCTGGGAGCGGACGCGGACTCCATCGCCTCCACGAAGCGGCGCACCGTCTCCGCGTCACACTCCCCGCGCACCGTTATCGACCGGCCGTTGGCGCTGATGACGACCGCGGGCGCGGTCGGACGCGCGGCACGCCACGCGGCGTACGACAGCCCGAGGTTCAGCGCCCCGAGCCCCTGACTGACCACCAGATCGATGATCTCCAGCTTCCCGCACGAGGGGCTCGGGATCATGTTCAGATCGGCATGCGCACGAACGTCCGTGTCCTGCCGCAGCCACCGGTACAGGTCGTGGATCGCGAGATCCCCATCATCCGCCTCGGCGCTGATCTCCACGCGCAGGGCGGCTTGCATCCGCTGTTCCATGGTTGCTCACGATAGGGCTGAGCGACCCGTATTTTGTTGCGATCTCAGCCCAAACGGTCTTCCCGGGCCCACCGTTGGGCCGTGGCCCAACGGCCCACCGCTCCGCGAACTGCGACACGAGGAACAGTCCGCGCCCCGTCTCGGCGTCCGGCGTCGCCGTGGTGAGCGCGGGCTGCCGCTCGCCACGGGCGTCCGACACCTCGATACGGATCGGGCCGGACGCGTCCAGCGGTGCGGTCAGCCGTACGTGGAAGTCCCGCCCGGGGACGCGTCCGTGACGCACCGCATTCGCGCACAGCTCGCTGGCGATCAGCGTGGTGATCTCGTTGGGGCTGGAATCGTACGGATACCCCCAGGCGGCCAGCCGGTGCGATACGAGCCGCCGCGCGAGCCGCGCACCGCGCGGTGTCGAGGTGAAGCGCATGGCGAACTCTCCGGGTACGGCGGGGATTTGTGCCTCGGTCGTACCCCGTGAGGGGGGATTTTCGGTCGTCATGGCAACGAGGGTGGCGGTCGTGTGCCTAGTCTCACCAGTAAGCGCGCCTGTACGGACAGTGTCTGTCGGACACGCGTGGGTGCGGAGGTAGGGGTGGTGACCCATGGCAGGTTCAGACAACTCGTCGGCATTCCTGAGGGGGTTCGGCAGGCAGCTGAAGCTGTTGAGGGAGGCGGCCGGGCTCACCCAGGCGGAGCTGGGGGCACGCGTCGGGTACAGCGCGGATCAGATCGCCTCGGTGGAATGCGGGCGCCGCATCCCCAAGCCGGACCTGATCGACAAGGCCGATGAGGTTCTGGGCGCCCGGGGCGTCCTCAAGGCGATGAAGGAGCAGTGCGCGCTGGAGCGGTATCCGGCGTTCTTCCAAGAAGCGGCGGAGATCGAACAGGAAGCCGCTGAGCTGTATTCGTACGAAAACCAGGTGTTCATGGGGCTGTTGCAGACGAAGGACTACGCGCGAGCCGTCCTGGGTATGCGTCGCCCCCTGTTGGATGAGGAGCTGATCGAGCAACGGGTCGCCGCGCGGCTGGACCGCCAAGCGATCTTCACCGTCAAGCCCGCACCCATCATGGGCTTCGTCATGGAGGAGGCCATTCTGCGGCGTCCCTATGGCGGGAAGCAGGTTCTGCGCGGACAGTTGGAACATCTGCTCCTCCTCGGGGAGAAGCGCAATGTGGAACTCCAGGTCATGCCAACGGACCGTGAGGACCACGCTGGAGTCGCTGGTCCATGCATCCTGATGGTCCCCAAGGGAGGTGTGCAGATCGCGTACTTTGAAGGTCAGGGGCACAGCACCCTGCTCACTGACCGGGAAGAGGTCCGCGTCATCGCCGCACGTTATGGGATTATCCGGGCCCAGGCTCTCAACCCACGGGAGTCGCTCAGTCTTATTGAGAAGGTGCTGGGAGAGCTATGAAGAGGGGCATAAGCGAGTTGAATTGGTTCAAGAGCAGCTACAGCGACAGCGAGGGCGGCGCGTGCGTCGAGGTCGCCATGGACTGGCATAAGAGCAGTTACAGCGGTAGCCAGGGCGGCGATTGCGTCGAGGTGGCCGCATGCCCAAGCACCATCCACGTCCGTGACAGCAAGGTCACCGAGGGCCCGATGCTGACGTTCCCGGCCACCGCGTGGGACGCCTTCGTAGGGTTCGCCACGAACGCCTGATTGAACAGTCCAGCCTGCTCAGTCCAAACTGGACAGGCTGGACTGAAGAAATTACGGTGGGGGTATGGCTGAGACCCCCCAACCCGGCATGTCCGCGTCCTCCGTGCAGGCCGCGCACGAGATCCGCGTCGTCGTGGGCCGCCTGCGGCGGCGGTTCCGGGAGTCGTACGACACGGAGGGGCTCACGCCGACCCAGACGTCCGTCCTCAGCAGGCTCAGAAGGGACGGGCCCTCCTCGGCCAGTGCCCTGGCCGCCGCCGAGCGCGTACGGCCGCAGTCCATGGCGATGACCCTCGGCGCGCTCGATGAGCGCGGTCTCATCGAGCGGCGGCCCGACCCCGATGACCGGCGGCGGCAGTTGATCTCGGTGAGCGAGGCGGGCCAGGCGTTCCTGGAGGACAAGCAGCGCGCGGGCGAGGAGTGGCTGTCCCAGGCCCTCGAATCCGGCTTCACCGAGGACGAGCGGCAGGCAATCATCAGTTCGCTGGCCCTGCTCGACCGGCTCAGCGACGCATGATCACACGGCTGATACGACGTACCACCAAGCCCCAGGCGCGCGGCGGTTTCGACCGCAGATTGCTCGCGCCGATGATGCTGGGGTCGATCCTCAACCCGGTCAACTCGTCCATCGTCTCCGTGTCGTTGGTGCCGATCGGCGCGGCCTTCGGGGCTCCGCCGTCGCAGACGGCCTGGCTGGTGTCGGCGCTCTACCTCGCGACCGCGATAGGGCAGCCGGTCGTGGGGCGACTTATCGACCTGTACGGGCCGCGCCGCCTCTTCCTCCTCGGGTCCGCGCTGACGGGGCTGTCGGGGCTGATCGGCGTGCTGGCCCCGAACCTGGCGACGCTGATCGTCGCGCGGGTGGTGCTGGGGTTCGGGACCTGCGCGGGCTATCCGGCGTCGATGTACCTGATCCGCAGCGAGGCCAGGCGTACGGGCCACGAGAGCCCCGCCGGGGTGCTGACCGCGCTCTCCATCGCCAACCAGACGGTGGCGGTCGTCGGTCCGTCGCTGGGCGGGCTGCTGATCGGGTTGGGTGGCTGGCGTACGACGTTCGCCGTCAACCTCCCGCTTGCCGCCGCCGGGCTGCTCCTCGGCTTCCTCCGGCTGCCGAAGACCCACCCGAGCCGGGAGCGCGAAGGGGCGGCCGGGCTGGACCTCCCCGGCATGGCGCTGTTCGCCGGGATGCTCATCTCGCTGCTGCTGTTCCTGATGGAGCCGGGGACGGGCCGCTGGTATCTGCCGGTGCTGATGGTGGTGGCGGCGGCCGGGTTCGCGGTGCGGGAGCTGCGGGTGGCGGAGCCGTTCATCGATCTGCGGGTGCTCGGCGGCAACGTACCGCTGCTGCTCACGTATGCCCGTATGCTCCTCGTCGCCGTCGTCTCGTACGTCCTGCTGTACGGGTACACCCAGTGGCTCCAGGAGGGGCGGGGGCTGTCCGCGTCGCAGGCGGGGCTGGCGCAACTGCCGCTGTTCCTGGCGGGGATCGCGGTGTCCACCGCCACCGGGCGGCGGGCCCAGGTGCGTGGCAAGCTGCTGGTCGGCGCGGTGGGGCAGATCGCCGTATGCCTTCTGCTGCTGACGCTCCAGCCGGACAGCCCGGTGTGGCTGCTGATCGTCATCGCGGTCGTCGCGGGCGTACCGCAGGGGCTGAACAACCTGGCCTTGCAGAACGCGGTGTACCACCAGGCCGACCCCGAGCGGATGGGCTCCTCGGCCGGGCTGCTGCGTACCTTCCTCTACCTCGGTGCGATGGTTGCCTCAGGCGCCAACGGCGTCTTCTTCGGCGCCCGCGCGGACACCGGCGGGATGCACGGGCTGGCGTGGTTCATGCTCGCCATCGCCGGTCTGTTCCTGGCGATCACGGTCGTGGACCGCTCGCTGAGCCGCGTCGGCTCGTCCTCTTCTTCCTGATGAAAGGCTCAACCGTCATGTCGGACACCGCACTGCTCGTGATGGACATCCAGAAGAGCATCGTCGACCGCATCGCCACCCCCGACTACCTGCCGCGACTGACTCAGGCGGTCGAGGCGGCCCGTAACGCCGGGATCCCCGTGCTGCATGTCGTGGTCGGCTTCCGGTCCGGCCACCCGGAGGCGTCCGGCCGCAACAAGACGTTCGGTGCGCTGCCCGAGGGGGCCTTCACGCTCAAGGACCCGGGCGCCGCCATCCACCCGGACATTGCGCCCCGGCCCGATGAGGTCGTGATCACCAAGAAGCGGATCAGCGCCTTCGCCGGGAGCGACCTGGAGATGGTGCTGCGTTCCGGCGGGTTGAGCCATCTCGTCCTGGCGGGCGTCGCGACCAGCGGCGTCGTACTGTCCACCTGCCGCCAGGCCGCCGACCTCGACTACCGGCTCACCGTGCTGGCCGACGGCTGCGCCGACGCGGACGAGGAGGTGCACCGGGTGCTCACCGAGAAGGTGTTCCCGCGCCAGGCCGAGGTGACGACCGTCGAGGAGTGGTCCGGGACGCTCAGCTGACCGGAGACCACATTCAGTTCGTGTGCGGTCGACCGTCTCGGATCCATGTGACCATGACCAGAGCCGCAGTGACGTACATCAGGACGCTGAAGGTCGCTACGGATTCGACGTACTGCTCGTAGCCCTCCGCGCGCAGCTGGAACGCGAGGAAACCAAGTGCGGTTCCCAGCGCGGTGGTAGCGGCGGACATGGCGACAAACGGCGTCTTTGTCATGGGTGCTTCCTCCAAGCCACGAGACGATTGATCACTGCCGAGGCTACACGCATTGCGATTCACCGCCGGAAGGGTTGTGGAGGGTCGGCCAAGCACCAACTCGCACCCCGCATCCGTCAGTTGCGTGCGGCGTCGTCCTGGTCAGCTCACGGAGAGGTGACGAGCGTCGAGGAGTGGACGAAGGCGGTCGGCTGAGCCGGTGGCGCTACGCTCCTGTGTTGTGCAGGAGACGCGTCTCGACACTGATCGGATCCGGGCGGCCCGCCGGGTCATCGACCCGATTTTTCTCGACACTCCGCTGTACCGCTGCGAGGCGTTGGAACCCGGCCTCGGGTGCGCGGTGAGCATCAAGCTCGAAACGGCGAACCCGGTCCGCAGCTTCAAGGCCCGTGGCACCGAGGTCGTCGCGAGCGCGCTCGCCGACGGTGGCGGCTCGCGAGCCGTGGTGTGCGCCAGCGCGGGCAATCTCGGTCAAGCCCTGGCGTGGTCCGGTCGCCACCGGGGGCTCGACGTGACCGTCGTGGCGTCCCGCTTCGCGACCGTGGCCAAGCTGGATCGCATCCGCGCGTTGGACGCCAGGCTGGAACTGGTGGACGGCGATCACGAGATGGCGCGCGAGCGGGCGGCGGCCGTCGCGCGGTATGACGGCATCCGGCTGGTCGAGGACAGCCTGGACATCGAGACCTGTGAGGGCGCGGCGACCATCGGCCTGGAGCTGGTGGCCACCGCGCCGTCGTTCGACACCGTCCTGATCGCCCTCGGCGGCGGGGCGCTGGCCACCGGCGTGGGCCATGTGGTGAAGGCCCTGGCGCCGGGGGTCGAGGTTCTCTGCGTTCAGCCGCTGGGCGCACCGGCGATGACGCGCTCGTGGCGCGGGCGGCGCGTCGTCACCACCGACTCGACCGACACCATCGCCGACGGCGTGGCCGGTCGGCGTCCCATCCCGGCCGTCCTGGACGACCTCCTCGTGGTCGCCGACGACGCCGTTCTGGTCCAGGAGGCATCGATCATCGCCGGTATGCGGCTGCTCCTGGACCAGGCCGGTCTCGTCGTCGAACCGTCGGCCGCGCTCGGCATCGCGGCGATCCTCGAAGACCGCGACCGCTTCGCGGGACGGCACGTCGTCACCATCGTGTGCGGCAGCAACGTCGACGTGGACGCGTACCGCGGCTGGGTCGGTGCGGGTGTGCGCCACTAGCGCGGCGTCGATCTGCGGGCTCAGGCGAGGGCGGCGACGAGCAGGGTGAAGGCGGCGATGATGACGGCGACGCGGACGTAGTGGAAGCGGTCCCAGCGGTTCGACTGCTGCTTCCAGTCGGCGGGCCGATTCTCGGGGGTCCACGTCTTGCTCCGGTTGTTGATCGGGACGAGCAGCAGGAGCGACATGATCACGCTGAGGATCAGCAGCGCGCCGGCGGTGACGACGAGGCCGGTGCCTTCGTGGTGCCGTCCGGCGATGGCCCAGACCGCGATGAGGACGAGCGAGCCGATGTACCAGACCGGCATCACGGCGCCGAGCATCCGGCCCCCGTGGGCGCGGCCGAGTTGGCCGCTGTCCTCGGGGAGGGCGCTGAGGATCGGGTTGATGACGAAGGCGACGGAGAACTCCACCCCCACCATCACGCCGAAGACCACGGTGGTGATGACCTCAAGTGCGGTGAGCATGACGATGACCCTCCCGGGGTCAAGCGATGCTAGATGATGGGGCAACACTAGACCTGCTGCCGCTCGTCTGTCTAGCGGTGATAGGATCGGGTTATGTCGGTACAGGAACGCAAGGAGCGCGAACGGGCGGGACGTGAGCGCCTCATCGTGGCGACGGCCCGCGAAATCGCCGAGCAGCAGGGCTGGGACGCGGTCACCACGCGCCGCCTCGCCGAGCGCATCGAGTACAGCCAGCCCGTCCTCTACAGCCACTTCCGCGGCAAGCGCGAGATCATCGGTGCGGTCGCCCTGGAGGGCGCCGCCGAGATGGCCGCGGCCGTGCGGGCCGCGGCCGCCGCCGCGGACGGCCCGCGCGCCCGGGTCACCGCCCTCGCCCGCGCCTACCTCGACTTCGCCGAGTCCAACCCGGCGGTCTACGACGCCATGTTCCTGCTCGACGGCGGCCTGGTGTTCGCGAAGGAGGACACTCCGGAGCCGTTGAAGGACGCCTTCGCCGCCCTGCTGGAGAGTCTCGGCGAGGTCGCCGGGGACGGCGTCCACCCGGGAGTGTTCACCGAGGTGTTCTGGTCGGCCCTGCACGGCCTGGCGACCCTGGCCCGGTCGGGCCGACTGCCGCCGGAGTACGCCGAGCGGAGGACGGAACTGCTGGTGGACCGGCTCGCCGTGATCTGACGCACCGTCCCGGCGGACATGCGGCCGGGCTCCTCGGGCCCGGCCGCATGCCCGCGGCATCCAGCGCACCGGTCCGCACCAGGAGGTCTGGCCCCGGCTGTTGCCGCCTTGGCCGCGATGTCGGTGGTCGTCGGTCGGTTGTAGGTGGCGTGTCGGTGGGGCCTGGAACCCTTCCTCACCATGACCACTGACATCACGATCATCGGTGCCGGGCTCGGCGGACTGACCCTCGCCCGCGTCCTGCACGTCCACGGCATCCCGGCCACGGTCTACGAGGCGGAGGTCTCTCCGACGGCGCGTGCGCAGGGCGGAATGCTCGACATTCACAAGGACAGCGGACAGCCCGCTCTGCGGGCGGCGGGGCTGATGGACGAGTTACGCGGCCTCATCCTGGAAGGCCGCCAGGCGATACGGGTTCTCGACCGGGACGGGACCGTCCTGTTCGAGCACGCCGACGACGGTACGGGCGGCAACCCCGAGGTGCTGCGCGGCGAGTTGCGGCAGATGCTGCTCGACTCGCTCCCGGACGGCACCGTCCGGTGGGGCCACAAGGTGACCGGTACCCGTGCCCTCGGTGAGGGCCGCCACGAGGTGACGTTCGCCGACGGCGCCACCGTCACCACCGGTCTGCTGGTCGGCGCGGACGGCGCGTGGTCGCGGGTCCGGCCACTGCTTTCCGCCGCGGCGCCCGAGTACATCGGCATGTCGGCCGTCGAGACCTGCCTGTTCGACGCCGACACCCGGCACCCGGCCGCCGCGAAAGCGGTCGGCGGCGGGTCGCTGTTCGCGCTCGCGCCGGGCAAGGGGCTCCTGGCGCACCGGGAGCGGGGCGGCACCCTGCACACCTACGTGATGCTCGCCCGGCCGCGGGACTGGTTCGCGAGCATCGACTTCACCGATTCCGCCGCGGCCGCCGCACGGATCGCGCGGGAATTCGACGGCTGGGCGCCGGAACTCACCGCGCTGATCGCCGACGGTGACACCGCACCGGTCCTGCGGCCTCTCCACGCCCTGCCCGTCGAGCACCGATGGCGCCGGGTGCCGGGGGTGACCCTGCTCGGCGACGCCGCCCATCTCGCGCTCCCGAACGGCGAGGGCGCCAACCTGGCCATGTGCGACGGCGCCGAACTGGGCAAGGCCCTCGCCGCGCACCCCGACGACGCCGAGGCCGCGCTCACCGCGTACGAGCGGGCCATGTTCCCCCGCAGCGCCGCGGCCGCCGCCGAAGGCAGCCAGGTCCACGAGATGTTCTACGGAGCGGGTGCACCCCACAGCCTGATCAACCTGTTCACCGGCCACGAGGCAGGAGAATGGCCAGCATGACCATGGTGAAGGACATCGATGCCCGCGGTATGCGGCATTGCGAGACGACGGCGCTGGGCGTGTTGCTGCGGCATGAGGGACTCGACCTGTCCGAGCCCATGCTGTTCGGACTCGGCTCCGGGCTGTCCTTCATCTACTGGGACAGCAAAGCCGTGGGCTTTCCCTTCCTGGGAGGCCGGGTCAAGCCGTTCGAGCTCACCAGGAACCTGGCCGCCGCGCTCGGGCTCGAGCTGCTGGTCGGGGAGACCACCTCCCCGCGCAAGGCATGGCAGAACGTGGCGGCACCCATCGACGCCGGCCGGCCGGTCGGTCTTCAGCTCGACAGCTACCACCTGGACTACTTCCGCACCAAGGTGCACTTCGGCGGGCACGTCGTGGCCATGTACGGCTACGACGAACAGAACGCCTACCTGGTGGACACCGCCCCGCAGGGCGGAGCCGTCTCGACCGGCCTCTCCGGCCTGGCCAGGGCCAGGGCCGAGCGCGGCCCCATGACCGCCAAGCACCGCTCGTTCATCATCACGGCGCCCAGCGGCCTTTCGTCACCGCTGACGTCGCCGCGGGACCGGATCATCCCCGCGATCAAGACCTGCGCCGACGCCTTCCTGAACCCGCCCATCGCGAACCTGGGACACCGGGGCATCGAGAAGGCCGCCCAGCACGTGCCGAAGTGGCTCCGGCGCAGCGACAATCAGGGCGAGGACCTGCCACGGGCCGCCGACCTCATGGAGAGGGCGGGCACCGGCGGTGCCCTGTTCCGCAATCTCTACCGGGACTTCCTCGCCGAGTGTGCCCAGCTGATCGACAGCAGCCACCTGCGCACCGGCCACCGCCTGTACGCCGAGGCCGCCACCCTCTGGACACAGGTGGCCGCGCTCATCGCGGCAGCGGGCGAAACCGGCGACGCGACGAACCTCATACAGGCCGGCTCTCTCCTCCACGAGCTCTCGCGCGTCGAACGCGAGGCGATGCGGGCACTCAGCAAGCTCTAGCGGGCCTCGGTTCCGCCGGTGTCGTCCAGGAGCGCCGTGGTGATGCGTTCCAGGGACGCGGTGAGGCGGCTGCGGTCGGCGGCCGTCACGGGGGCGACGTAGTACCGCTCCACGATGCGGGCGTGGACGTCCACCGCGTGGACGAACGTCTGCTCGCCCTCCGCGGTCGCCTCCACCAGCGTGACCCGGCGGTCGTCGGGCGACGGTACGCGGCGGACCAGGCCCGCTTCCTCCATGCGGTCGATCAGCCGCGTGACCCCGCCGCTGGTCAGGATGAGGTCCTGGGCGAGGGCGCGTTGGGAGACCTGCTCCCCGGGGTCCTTGCACAGCCGGATCAGCACCTCGAACATCACATGGCTGATCCCGGACTCCGCCCGCATCGCGGCGTTGATGCGCTGCTCCAGGTGGGTCGCCGCCTTCAGCAGCAGGCCGAACTCGTGGACGAGGGGCCCGCGGGCCGCCTCCGCGGCGGTGCGCTTGTGTGCCCCCATGGCGTGTCTGCCTTCCCGTATGGATCTTGCGGGCAGTCTAGTGCCGGGTAAGTCACTGACTCGTCAATTGCTGAGCAGTCAGCAATATGGTTACCCTGCTGCTCATGGACGTCGCTACCGCACCCCCCGTTTCCACCTCGCCCGCGCCCCCTCGTGCGCTGCGGTTGCTCATCGTCCTGGGGGCGCTCTCGGCGTTCGGTCCGCTGTCGCTGGACATGTACCTGCCCGCGCTGCCCGCTCTCGCGCGGGACTTCGCCGTCCCGGACGCGGCCGTCCAGCTGACCCTGACCAGCTGCCTCATCGGCCTCGCCGTCGGGCAGCTGATCGCCGGGCCGCTCAGCGACCGGTGGGGGCGGAGGGTGCCGCTCCTGATCGGGCTCGCCGGGTACCTCGTGGCGTCCGTGCTGTGCGCCGTCGCGCCGAACGTCACCGCCCTGACCGGGCTGCGCGCCGTCCAGGGCATAGCGGGCGCGGCGGGGATCGTGATCAGCCGCGCCATCGTCCGCGACCTCTACGAGGGCACCGCCGCCGCCCGCTTTTTCTCGCTCCTCATGCTGGTCAACGGCCTGGCGCCGATCCTCGCTCCGGTCGTCGGCGGTCAGCTGCTGCGCTTCACGTCCTGGCGCGGGGTCTTCCTCGTCCTCGCCGTCATCGGTGCCCTTCTGCTCGCGGCCACCGTGGTCGTCGTGGGGGAGACCCTGCCGTCCGCGCGGCGGCGCCGGGGCGGGCTCGGGCAGACGGTCCGCAGCTTCGGTGTGCTGCTGCGCGACCCGGGCTTCCTGCGGCCCGCGCTCGCGGGAGGTTTCGCGTTCGCCGCGATGTTCGCGTACATCTCGGCGTCGTCCTTCGTGCTCCAGAAGACGTACGGCCTGGATCCGCAGCAGTTCAGCATCGTCTTCGCGGCCAACGCCCTGGGCATCGCCCTGCTCGGCCAGGGCAACGCCCGCCTGCTGCGCCGCCGTTCGCCGTCCGCGCTGCTCCGCGCCGGGCTCGCGCTGTGCGCGGCCGGTGGCGGCGCGCTGCTGCTGTCCGTGCTCGCCGACCTCGGCGTGGCCGCCGTGCTCGTCTCGCTCTTCGCGCTGGTCTCCAGCATCGGCCTGATCATGCCGAACTCCACGGCGCTGTCGATGTCCGGCCACCCCGAGATGGCCGGGACCGCGTCCGCCCTGCTGGGTCTGCTCCAGTACGCGCTGGGCGGCGTCGCCGCGCCGCTGACGGGCCTCGGCGCCAACGGGGCGGCGCTGCCGATGGCCCTGGCCATCGCCGCCTGCGCGGCGGGGGCGGTCGTGGTGCACCTGTGGCCCGTACGGCGAGCCGCCGCGTAGGCTCTGGGCGCGTGTAGTCGATGGGGAGCGTGTGGCGCCTGCGCCCGAGGGTTTGACGAACGGAGTGTTCCGCTGTGTCGCAAGCTCATGAGGAAGAAGTCCTGGCCCGGATCGGCAAGGGGCTGGTCTATACCGAGTCGGAAGCAGCCTTCCAGGCCCCTCAACGCCGCACGGAGCAGATCTTCGAGTACAACCACACGCCACCGGGCGAAACGGAAAAGCTTCGATCGCTGCTCGTCGCGATCTTCGGATCGGTCGGAGAACGCACGGTGCTGCTGCCGCCGTTCCACGCGGGGTTCGGAAGCAAGGTCCACATCGGTGACGACTTCTTCGGGAACGTGAACCTCACGTTCGTCGATGACGTGGACATCCGTATAGGCAACGGCGTCATGATCGCCCCCAGCGTGACCCTGACCACGACGGGACACCCGGTGCATCCCTCGCGGCGCGTGGACTACGGGCGGTTCTCGGAGCCGATCGTGATCGAGGACAAGGTGTGGATCGGCAGCAACGTGGTCGTCCTGCCGGGCGTCCGTATCGGATACGGATCGGTCATCGGCGCCGGCAGCGTCGTCAGCCGCCACATTCCCCCCATGAGCGTGGCGGTCGGAACTCCTTGCCGTGTCCTCCGCCCCATCACGGACGACGATCTCACCACGCGTACCGTCTAGCCTCTCGCCGCCCCGACCGACGGCAGGCCCTCGCGGGTGAGGGCGTCGGTCAGGCGGTGGAGCGCCGGGTTGGGGCTGTCCGGGCTCCAGCAGGCGTGCAGGGTGACCGAGTGGGCGTCGGCGGCGGCCAGTTCGCGGTAGCGGACGCCGCGCACGCCCATGGTCATGATCGAGCGCGGGATCAGCGCGCAGCCCAGGCCCGCCCGGACCAGCGCGAGCATGGTCGGCACCTGGGAGGTCAGCTGGCTGACGGCGTAGCGGTCCACGCCGATCATGGCGGCGCAGATGTCGTGCAGATAGCGCGAGCCCTCGGGGCTGTAGCCGATGTAGTTGTTGGTCACCTCGGAGAGGAGCACGGGCGCGGTGCCCTCGGCGAGGGCGTGGTCGGCGGGGACCGCGAGGACCAGGTCCTCCGAGTGGATCAGGACCGAGGCGTAGCCCTCGGGGATCGGCGGCCGGACGAGCCCGAGGTCGATCCGTAGGTCGCCGAGCGCGGTGAACTGCTCCGGGCTGACCATCTCGGACAGCTCGACCGCGACGTTGGGTATACGGCGCTTCACCAGGTCGAGGACGTCGGCGAGGATCGCGTACGCCCCGATCGAGGTGAAGCCGAGGCGCAGGGTCCCGGTGTGGCCCTCGGCGGCGTGGCGGGTGGCGACGGGCGCGGCGTCGAGCAGTGCGAGGACCCGTCGGCAGTGTTCGAGCAGCACGGTGCCCGCCGCGGTGATGCGGGCGCCGCGGCCGGTGCGCTCGAAGAGGACGACGTCCAGGGAGCGTTCGAGGGCCTGGATCTGCCGGGTCAGCGGGGGCTGGGTCATATTGAGCCGCTCGGCGGCCCTTCCGAAGTGCTGTTCCTCCGCTACGGCGACGAAGCCGCGCAGCTGTTGCAGCGAAAGGTCCATGCCGTCAAGGTATCGCGCAATGCGAAATCGGGCTTGGACGTGCATAACGCCACGTCCTACCGTCAGGACACCAGCGCACAGCCGTCAGCCTCCGAGGAGCCAGGTTGTCCAGAATCGCTGTTGCCATGACCCCTCAGCGCGCCGCCGACGTCTGCGGCCCCGACGCCCGCCGCCTGATCGAGACCCGTTACGAGGCGACCTGGGCCGGGGACCGCCTCAGCGCCGACGACGTGGCGGCACTGGCCGCCGACTGCGACGTCCTGCTGACCAGCTGGGGCACCCCGCACCTGGACGCCTCGATCTGGACCGACGGGCGCGGGCCCAAGGTGGTCGCGCACGCGGCCGGTTCGGTGAAGAAGCTCCTCGACCGGGAGGTGCTCGACCAGGACGTGGCGGTGTTCTCCGCGGCGGGCCGCATCGCCTGGTCGGTCGGCGAGTACTGCCTCGCCGCGATGCTCACCCTGGCCCGCCGACTGCCCCGGTTCGACGCCGCCGTGCGCGGCGGGGGCTGGAAGCAGACGGGGTTCCGGGGCGGCGAACTCGCGGGCCGCCCGGTCGGCATCCTCGGCGCCAGCTCCACCGCGCGCGCCCTGATCACACTGCTCAGGCCGTTCGGCTGTGACGTGGTGGTGTACGACCCGTACCTGGGCGAGGAGCGGGCCGCCGCGCTGGGGGTGCGGACGGCCGGTCTCGAGGAGACGCTGCGCTGTCCGTTCGTCTCGCTCCACGTACCCGATCTGCCGGAGACGCGGGGGCTGGTGAGCCGGGCGCTCATCGAGCGGATGCCGGACCACACCATCGTCGTCAACTCCTCGCGCGGCCCGGCCGTCGACCAGACCGCGCTGCTGGAACACGTCCTCGCGGGCAGGCTGCTCGCCGCGCTGGACGTCTTCGACCCCGAACCGCCCGTGCTCGACGCCGCCGTACTGGGCTGCCCGGACCTGCTGCTCTCCCCGCACATCGCGGGGGACACCGTGGACGGACACCTGGCGCTCGCCGGATATGTGCTCGCCGATGTCGCCGACTGGCTCGACAAGGGCGCCCGCGGGCCGAGCTTCGTGGACCCCGCCGCGTGGCCGACGGCCGCCTGAGCCTCGCCGAAAGGACTCTCATGTCGCGCATCACGGCGGTCGAGGTCTTCCCCGTGGCCGTCCCCTTCGCCCGGCGGTTCGTGCTCGGCAGCGGAGCCGTCGGCGCGCCGGACCAGGCCGCACCGGACCAGGCAGGCTCGGTGCTCTTCGTACGGCTGACCACCGAGGACGGCGTGGTCGGCTGGGGCGAGCAGCGGGCCCTGCCGAGCTGGAGCTACGAGACCGCCGAGACGATGGCCGTGATCATCAAGCGGCACCTCGCCCCGATCCTGCTCGAACTCACCCCCTTCGACGTGGAGTTGTTCCACGCCCGGGCGAACCGGCGGCTCAGCCCCGCCGTCTCCAACGGCTTTCCGTTCGCCCGGGCCGCCGTGGACATCGCCATGCACGACGCGGCGGGCAAGCTGGTCGGCCTGCCGGTCCACGCCCTGCTGGGCGGGCGGACGCGGGGCGAGATCCCGCTCTGCTCGGCCATCGGCGTGGGGGAGCCGTCCGCGGTGCGCGAGCATGCCCGGCTGTCGTCGGCCTACGCCGCGTACAAGGTGAAGATCGGCGGGGACCTCGCCGCCGACGCCGCCGCCGTGGGCGCCGTCGCGGAGGTCGCGGCGGGCAAGCCGCTGTGGCTCGACGCCAACCAGTCGTACCGGCCCGCCGCGCTGAAGCGGCTGCTGGACGCCGTACGCGACGTACCGGGCATCGCGTGCGTCGAGCAGCCCGTGCCCAGCACGGACACCCTCGCCCTGCACCGGCTGCGCGGCATGATCGACCTCCCGGTGGCCATCGACGAGGGCAGCTTCACCGCCCAGGACCTGGCGCGGGCGATGCGGCTGGACGCCGCCGATCTCGTCGTCATCAAGATCTGCAAGGCGGGCGGTATCCGCAACGCCCTCAAGAGCGCCCATGTCGCCCAGGCGGGCGGTCTGGAGGTGCTCGCCAGCGGGCTGACCGACTGCGGTATCGGCTTCGCGGCGGCCCTGCACCTGTTCAGCCAGGTGGAGTTGGCGCTGCCCGCCGAGCTGAACGGGCCCGAACTCCTGTCGGATCTCTATGTCGACAAACTGGAGATCGTCTCCGCCACCGCCACCGCGATCGTCCCCACCGGCCCCGGGCTCGGGGTCGAGGTGGACGAGGAGCGGATCCGCGCCGAGTCCCTGGACCTGGCCTTCGTCTGAGACACCCTTGAACCAGCGAGGAGACGACGATGTCTTCTTCCCCCTGTTCCCGACGCTCTCTCCTCAAGCTGGCCGCCGCCGGAGGACTCGCCGCCACCGGTGCCCTGACCGGCTGTTCCTCCGGCCCGCCGCCGGGCACCGCCACCTGGTCCATGTGGTCCAGCAGCCCCGAAGAGCTGAAGGTCTGGAACGACTTCAGCCGCTACGTCGAGAAGACCATGCACGTCCGGTCGCTCTCGTCGCTCACCCCGTCCGCCGGATACGCCCCCAAGCTGGACCTCCAACTGGTCAGCGGGACGGCCAGCCTGGTCACCGCGCTCAACGGCTGGATGATCCCCACGTACGCCGCGCGCGGTTCGCACCGGGCGCTGGACGACCTGATCGCCCGGGACCCGGACTTCGACCGGGACGACTTCTACCCGGCCAGCCAGTCCATCTCGTCCTTCGCGGGCAAGACGTACGCCATCGGCTTCGACGTGGCCCCGGCCGTGCTCTATTACAACAAGTCGCTGCTCGACAAGGCCGGTATCGATCCCCCGTCCCGCACCGAACCCATGACCTGGGCGGCCTTCCGGGAGCTGGCCATCGAGCTGAGCGGGCCCAAGGGGCAGTACGGATTCACCTGCGCGCCGCTGATGGACGACCTGATCTCGTGGATCTACAGCGCGGGCGGCAACGTCATGAACAAGAAGCAGGACGCCTCCGCGCTGGACAGCCCCGAATCGCTGGACGGCATCAATTTCCTTGTCGATCTGTTCGTCAAGGACCGCGTCACCCCGCCCATCAGCAACCTGGTCACCGAGGACGCCCTCGCCAATTTCCTCCAGGGGAACGTCGCCTTCATGCAGAACGGGCCCTGGCAGGTGCTCAACGTCCGGGACGCGAAGTTCGCATGGGACATCGTCCCCTTCCCGGCCGGGCCCGCGGGCAGCACCCCGCGCGTCTCGGGCTCCAGCTTCGCCATCCCGTCGGGGGTCGAGGGCGACGACCTGGATCTCGCGTGGCGGCTGCTGAAGACCCTGACCAGCACCGGGGCCCTGGACATCTACGCCCGCGCGGGCCGCAACAACCCGGCGCGGTACTCCGCGGGCAGCGCCTTCGAGCCGCCGCCCGCCAACCTCGGCATCGTCCAGCAGATCCTGGCGGGCAAGGTCGGCGGCGGGCATCCGTACGACGTCACCACCAACTGGAACCGGGTCAAGCAGCTGCTGGCCCAGGATCTGCCGCGGGCCTTCCTCGGCGAGGTGACGGTCCCTGGCGTGCTGCGCGGGCTCACCCCGCAGCTGGACGTGCTGATGCGGCAGCACAAGGACGCCGTACGGCAGGCCACCGAGGACGCCTGAACGTCATCACAGGGAGGATCATCATGGCCGTCGAGGTTCACACCGCCGCACCCGGCGCCCCGCCCAGACCGAGGCCACCCACGTCGCCCGGCCGGTGGCGCGGCTCGGAGACGCTGGCCGCCTGGCTGTTCCTGCTGCCCAGCCTGGTCCCGTTCCTGATCTTCACCGCCGGGCCCGTCGTCGCGGCGGGCGTGATCTCACTGCTCGACTGGAACCTGTTCAGCCCGCCCAGCTTCGTCGGCCTCCACAACTTCGCGCGGCTCGGCCCCGATCCGACGTTCTGGTCGGCGCTCGTCAACACCGTCTACTTCACCTTCGTCACCGTGCCGCTGACCCTGCTGGTCAGCCTGGCGCTGGCGCTCCTGCTCAACCAGGGGCTGAAGCGCATCGCCGTCTTCCGCTCCCTGTTGCTGCTGCCCTACGCCACCATCTCCGTCGCCGTGGCCTTCGTCTGGATCTGGCTCTACATCCCCCACGGCGGCCTGATCAACTCCCTGCTCGGCGCCTTCGGCATCGACGGACCGGCGTGGCTGGTCTCCGACACCTGGGCGATGCCCGCCCTCGTCGCGATGAGCGTCTGGAAGAGCTTCGGCTTCGGCATGGTCATCTTCCTCGCCGGGCTCCAGGCCATCCCGCAGCAGCTCTACGAGGCCGCGCGGGTCGACGGCGCCTCACCGTGGCGCAGCTTCCGCGACGTCACGCTGCCGCTGCTCTCCCCGGCGATGTTCTTCGTCGTCGTCACGTCGGTCATCAGCTCGTTCCAGGTCTTCGACCAGGCGCTGGTCATGACGAACGGCGGGCCGGGCGTCCACACCACCACCCTCGTGATGTACATCTACCAAACGGGATTCCTGAACTACGAGCAGGGCTACGCGGCCGCCCAGTCGATCGTGCTGTTCGCGTTCATCGCGGTGATCACGGGGATGCAGTTCCTGCTCCAGCGGAGGCTGGTCCACTATGACAACTGACGTCCCCTCCCGGCCCGTCGTCCCCGCCCTCCCTGTTGTGTCCGCGCTCCGCCGCTCGCCCGTCGCGACCCGGAAGCTGCTGGTCTTCACCTGCTTCCTGGTCACCGCCGCCACGCTCACGCCCATCGTGATGATGGTGCTCGTCGCGTTCCAGTCCGACAGCGAGTCGATGGCCGCGCAGCCGTCGTTCTGGCCCGGCACCTGGCACTTCGACAACATCAGCCGCGCCTTCGAGCTGGTCCCGCTCGGCGGCTATCTGGTCAACACCGTCATCTTCGCGGGCGGGACGACGCTCCTGGAGACGGTCACCGCGGCGCTCGCCGCGTACGCCTTCGCCCGCCTCAGATTCCCCGGCCGTGGCTTCTTGTTCGGCATCTACCTCGCCACGCTGATGATCCCGACGCAGGTCACGCTCATCCCGCAGTTCATCCTGGTGGCCAAGGCGCACGGCGTGGACACGTGGGCGGGGATGATCCTGCCGCACGCCTTCACCGCACTCGGGGTCTTCCTGCTCCGGCAGTTCTTCCTCAGCATCCCCCGGGACTACGAGGAGGCGGCGCGGCTGGACGGGGCGAACCGCTGGCAGGCGTTCACCCGCGTGATCATCCCGCTGGCCGTCCCCGCGATCGCCACCCTGGCCGTCTTCAAGTTCATCACCCAGTGGAACAACCTGCTCTGGCCGCTGGTCATTTCCAACAGCGACTCGACGCGGACGGCATCGGTCGGCCTCCAGGTGTTCCAGTCCGCCAACGGCACCCAGTGGAACCTGTTGCTGATGGCGGCCACCATCACCACCGTGCCGCTGATCGTGATCTTCTTCCTCACCCAGCGGTGGTTCGTACGCGGTATCACCATGAGCGGACTGGGAGGCCGCTGAACCCATGACATTCCTGTGGTCCGTCTTCACCAAGCCGTGGTCCCGGCTGCCCGGCGACGAGCTGGGCAAGCTCGTCGCGGGGCTGGGCTTCTCCGGCGCCGAGGTCCCCGTACGGGACGCCGCCTACGTCACCCCGGGGGAGGTTGAACGGCTGCTGCCCGTCTTCGCCGCGCAGTTGCGGGCCGAGGGGGTGGAGGTGATCAGCGTCGCGAGTGACCTCGGCGAGCCCGTCTTCGCGGCGTGCGGGGCGGCGGGCGTGCCGATGATCCGCGTCATGGCCGAACTCGGCCCCGACGGTTACGCCGCCTCCGTACGCCGCGTACGGCAGAGTCTGGAAGCCGCCGCGCCGCTGGCGGAGCGGTACGGCGTACGGGTCGGGGTGCAGCCGCACCACGGGCGCTTCGTCTCGTCGGCGCTCGGGGTGCTGGACCTGCTCGACGGGCTGCCGGTGGAGCACTTCCAGGTGGTGTGGGACGCCGCGCACGACGCGCTGGCGGGCGACGACCCGCGGGTGACGCTGCCGCTGGTGGCGGGGCGGCTGGGGATCGTCAACCTGAAGAACGCCATGTACGTTGCCGCTGATCCGGTGGACGGGGCGGTCGGTGGGAACTGGAAGCCATGGTTCGTACCGGGGAGGGAGGGCCTGTCCAACTGGTCGGTGATTCTGAAGCAGTTGGCGGAGTTGGGCTACGCGGGGCCCGTCTGCCTGTCCGGGCAGTACTCCGATCCGAGCGTCCCGGTCGAGGAGCGGTTGGTGGTGGACCTCGCGGCGGCGCGCGGCGCCTGACACGGCGTACCGTACGGGGCGCGTCGTTGTTCTGAGCGTCCGACGAGTGAGCAGGAGAGCGCATTGGCCACCACAGCCCCGCAGGGCGTCCCCGTCCCGCTGCTCGACCCGGACGCCGTCGAGCGGTGGCGTACCTCCTCCGGAGCGGTGGTCGACCTGCTGACCCAGGCGCGCGAACTCGGCGGGGTCAGCGGCGTACGGCTCGGCCCGCGCCCCACGGTGCTGGTCACCGACCCGGACGCGGTACGGCACGTCCTCGCCCTGCACCCCGACCGCTACGTCAAGCGCTCCCACCGGGCGCGCGTGCTCGTCGGGGACGGGGTGCTCTCGGCCTCGGGAGAGCCGTGGAAGCGCCAACGCCGCCTGCTCCAGGCCCAGTTCACCGGCGCGGGCATCCGCCGCTACGAGCAGCGCATCGCCGCCGCCGCGCGCCGGACCGCCGACCGCTGGGCGGACGCCGCCCGTACCGGCACCCCGACCGACGTCCGCGAGGACATGCGCTTCTTCGCTCTCGACACCATCTGGTG
>NZ_GG657754.1:8061890-8065154 GCF_000158915.1 Streptomyces himastatinicus ATCC 53653
CGCCGGACACGAGACCACCGCCACCACCCTGGCCTGGCTGTACCTGCTGCTCGACCGCCACCCCGAAGCACGCCGCTGGGCCCTGGACGCGGGCCCCGCGGACTCACCCGAACGCGAAAACGCCCTCCGGGCCCTCGCCTCCGAGACCCTGCGGCTCTACCCCTCGGCGTGGCTGCTGCCGCGCCACGCCACCGAGGACGACACCCTCGCCGGATACCGCGTCGAGGCGGGCACCGACATCTTCGTCTGCCCCTACCTCACCCACCGCGACCCGGCCCTGTGGCCCGACCCGGAGCGCTTCGACCCCTCGCGGTTCGCCGCGGCGGACCGCTCCTCCCGGCACGGCGCGTACCTCCCCTTCGGCCTCGGTGCCAGGGCCTGCCTGGGCGCGCAGTTCGCGATGCGCGAGATGGTCGAGCTGCTGAAGCGGCTGCTGCCCGCCTTCGTCCCCGCGTTCCAGACGACCCCGACGTCGACCGTCTTCGGCATCACGGTCCGCCCGGAGGGTCCGATGCCCGCCACGATCAGGGCTTCTTAGTCGCTTCGAAGTCCAACGCCGTCCCGTACAGCCGGTCCACCGTCAGCCGGATGACCACCCGGCGCTCGGCGACCAGTTGCTCCAGGAACGCGTCCTCGGCCTCCGCGCCCTGCGGCTTCGCGGCCTCCGGCAGTATCGCCAGCAGTTCGCGCCCGATCGCGTCCCCCGGCACCGTCGTCACCTCGGAGACCTCGGCATCGCCCTCGGCCACGGCGAACGACCAGGGGTCGCCGCCCTGCACATGCAGCGCCGTCCGCGGATTGCGCCGCAGGTGGGTGACCTTGACGCGATCCGCCGTGGTGGAGAACCGCACGATGCGGGCCTCGGGGTCCCAGCCGTACACCATCGTGGTGAGGTGAGGGTGGCCGCTGCGCTTGACGGTGGCGAGCGTGCCGAACTGCTGGGCGGCGAGCAGCGCGGAGGCCGCGTCGTCGGACAGCGGGCGTGGTGCCGGGTTCTGAGTCATGCCGCGATCAACTGCGGCGGTCTGCCGGGCATTCCCTGAGGCCATTGGAATGCACTGCGCGGTAGATTATTTGACACCGCCCGGGCGTTCCGACGTACGGTCTGGTCGTTCCAAGACATGAGGGGGATGACCGTGATCGCTCTGCTGCTGGCTCTGGGCAGCTCACTCGCCTACGGCTGCGCCGACTTCCTCGGTGGCCTGGGCGCCCGTAAGGCCCACGTACTGCGCACCGTGATGATCGCGGCCCCGGCGAGTCTCGCGATCGAGCTGCTGCTGTGGCCGCTGCTCGGCGCCTCGTTCAGCCCCGGCGCCCTCGGCTGGGGTGCCGCGTCGGGCGTCGCCTCGGCCGCCGTGTTCGCCCTGCTCTACCGCACCCTGGCGATCGGCCCCATGAACGTGCTCTCGCCCCTGACCGCGCTCGTCTCCGCCGCGCTGCCCGTCGCCGTCGGCCTGCTCCAGGGCGAACGCCTGGGCGCCGCCGGGCTGGTGGGCCTGCCGCTCGCCCTGCTGGCGGTGATCCTGGTCAGCGCCGGCCACGGCGCGGGCACGGTGCGCCCCTCCCGTACGGCCCTGCTGCTGGCCTTCGGCGCGGGCGCCGCCATCGCCCTCCAGCTCGTCTTCCTGCACCAGGCGCCGTCCGACAGCGGCGTGGCCCCACTGCTCGTGGGCCGGGCGGTCTCCTCGGCCGTCACCCTGACCGCGGCCGGGAAAATGCGCCGCAAACTGGGCCCCGAAAGGCCAGCGTACGCCATGTCGGCCACCGCGGGCGTGCTCGACTCCGTGGCGAACCTCCTCTTCCTGCTCGCCTCCCGCAGCGGCGACCTCGCCGTCGTCGCCGTCATCACCGCCCTCTACCCGGCCGGTACGGTCCTCCTCGCCCGTGGCGTCCTCGCCGAACGCATCCACCGCGGCCAACTCGTCGGCCTGGGCACCGCCGCCGTAGCCGTCAGCCTCCTGGCCCTGACCTGAACCCTTTAGGGTGACGCCGTGTCCTTCGGGTGACGGTGCCGGATCGCGGCGGCCAGGATGCTTTTATGCGTACCCGACTTCTCACCGCCCTCGCCGTCGGCACGGTCCTGCTGACCGCATCCCCCGCCGTGGCCGACGACCACTACCCCGAAGGCGAGCGCTGCGGCGCGTACGTCCTCCGCGGCGACCCCAAGCTGTACTGGAAGCACTGCACTTCGGGGCGCGACGGCCTGAAGGTCAAGGCCGACGTCAAGTGGGCCATGGACCGCACCTACTGCGTCGCGGCGAACACGAAGCGGTCCCTGGGGGACGCCAACAGGATCCGGAAGGTCACGATCGAGGGCCGGTGTTGAGTCGCGAGCAGCTGCTGGAGATGGCGCAGGGAGATGTGGTGGGCCGGTGTAACGGAGTCCAGCACTCCTTCGGTCGCGCTCAGTGGGGCCAGATCGGGGGGTTGGTGCAGAACGCGCCGCCGAGGTTGGCGTGGTCGGGGTTGGCCGGGTCCAGTTCGCCGTGTTCGGCGATGAGCTTCGCCGCGTACGGCTCCGAGTCGTCCTGCGGGTCGTAGCCCAGCGCCCGGGCGGAGGAGAGGTCCCACCACAGGCGGGTGTTGTCCGAGCTGCCGTACACGACGGTGTAGCCGATGTCCTCGGCGGTGAGGGCGGCGTGCAGGAGGCGGGCGCCGTCGGCGGGGCTCATCCAGATCGACAGCATCCGGACGTTCGTCGGCTCGGGGAAGCAGGAGCCGATGCGGATGGCGACGGACTCGATGCCGTACTTGTCCCAGTAGTACGAGCCCAGGTCCTCGCCGAAGGACTTGGAGATGCCGTAGTAGGTGTCCGGGCGGCGCGGGGTGTCGATCGGGATCAGCGGGGCGTCGTCGCCGGAGGGGCGGGGGGTGAAGCCCACCGCGTGGTTGCTGGACGCGAAGACGATCCGGCGGACGCCCGCCTCGCGGGCCGCCTCGTAGAGGTTGTACGTGCCCTGGATATTGGCGGCGAGGATCTTCTCGAACGGGGCTTCCAGGGAGATGCCCGCCAGGTGGATGATCGCGTCGACGCCCTCCACGGCTCGCCGCAGCGCGTCCTTGTCGGCGAGGTCGGCGATGATCGCGTCCGGGGCGTCGGGGATGGGGACGACGTCGAACAGGCGCAGCTCGTAGCCGTACGGGGGCAGCAGCTCGCGCATCAGGGTGCCCATGCCGCCGGCGGCGCCGGTGAGGAGGATGGTGCGGGGAGCGGGCGCGGACATGGGCGGATCTCCTCCGGGCGGGTGCGGGTGCGGGTGCGGG
>NZ_GG657754.1:8065360-8066657 GCF_000158915.1 Streptomyces himastatinicus ATCC 53653
CAGCCCCCTCAGCCTCGGCATCGCTCGCCGAGCGCCTAGACGGACTGCTGTTCTTCCCCGTGACCGCCTATGGGCCCGATGGCGCCCTGGACCTCGCCGTGTACCGCACCCATGTGCGCCGGGGCATCGAGGCGGGCGCGGGGGCCGTTTTCGCGTGCTGCGGGACGGGGGAGTTCCACGCGCTGACCCCCGAGGAATTCCACGACTGCGTCACCGTGGCGGTGGAAGAGGCCGCGGCGGTCGAGGCCGCGGGCGGGGTGCGGGTGCCGGTCGTCGCGGGCGCCGGATACGGGACGGCGCTCGCCATCCAGTACGCCAAGCTCGCGGAGCAGGCGGGGGCCGACGGGCTGCTCGCCATGCCGCCGTATCTGGTGGTGGCGGACCAGGAGGGGCTGTTCCGGCACTACACCGCGCTGGCCGGGGCGACGGGGCTGGACATCATCGTCTACCAGCGCGACAACGCCGTCTTCGCGCCCGGGACCGTGGCCCGGCTGGCCCAGGTCCCGGGGATCATCGGGCTGAAGGACGGGCTCGGCGATCTGGATCTGATGCAGCGGATCGTGAGCGCGGTGCGGGAGGCCGGAGCGGAGGAGGGGTTCCGGTACTTCAACGGGCTGCCCACCGCCGAGCTGACCGGGCTGGCGTACCGGGCGATCGGGGTGACGCTCTACTCGTCCGCCGTCTTCTGCTTCGTACCGGAGGTCGCGCTGGCGTTCCACCGGGCGTTGACGGCCGGTGAGGACGACGTCGTCAACCGGCTGCTGGACGGCTTCTTCCGGCCGCTCGTCGAACTGCGCAACCAGGGGCGGGGATACGCCGTTTCCCTGGTCAAGGCCGGAGTGCGGTTGCGCGGGCTGGACGTGGGCGAGGTGCGGGCGCCGCTGAGCGAGCCGAGCGCGGAGCATGTGAAGGAGCTGACCGAGCTGATCGAGCGGGGCTTGGAGCTGGTGGGGGAGGGTGGTGTGAGGTGAAGTCCTCCGCCTTTGTGTACCCGTGGGACGTGGTGGGCGACCCGGACGCGGCGGCGCGCATCGCCGACCTGGGCGTACAGCAGGTCACCCTGGCCTCGGCGTACCACTCGACGCGGGCCCTGACCCCTCGGCACCCCGAGCACCGGATCGTGACGGCGCGGCACGCGGCCGTGCTGTATCCGCCGGACGCGGGGCGGTGGGCCGGGCGTGCGCTGCGGCCCTACGAGCAGACGTGGGTGGCCGGGGTCGACCCCTTCGGGGAGGCGGGCGAGGCGTTGGCCGGGGCCGGGCTGGAGGTGCACACGTGGGTCGTGCTGGCCCATAAC
>NZ_GG657754.1:8067500-8075259 GCF_000158915.1 Streptomyces himastatinicus ATCC 53653
GGGCTCCGCCCCGGACCCCGCTCCTCAAGCGCCGGAGGGGCTGGATGGTGCGCCCGGAGGGGGCGGATGGCGCGCCCGGAGGGGCTGGGGTGCACGTAACGCCGGAGCGGTCCGCCGGCTGGAGCCGGCGGACCGCTGTCGGGAGCAACGTGGTCAGCTGACCACCTTCAGCTTGGCCAGCTTCGACCAGCCGAGGCTGTCCACCTTGGCGAACAGGTTCTTGATGTTGGTCGGGTTCAGCTTGATGCAGCCGTTGGAGTAGTAGTCGTTCGGGTTGCTGTTGGTCCACTTCTCGGACTCGATCGAGCCCTGCCTGCCGTTCGGCTTCATCTCGCTGTGGATGAACAGCGCGTCGCGCTTGGTGCCGTTGTGGCACTTCTTGTCGGAGATCTTGATGACGTAGCCGTTGATGACGCCGTCGAAGTTCTTCCGGTGGAACTCGATCTTGTAGTCGCCGTTGGGCAGCCAGCCCTTGTTGCGGGCACAGGTGTTGGTGTTGACACCCGAGCCGGCCTTGTACTTCCTGATGACCTTGTCGGGGCCGGAGACGCTCTGCATCAGATAGAGCCGGGAATTGGTCACCGTGCTCTTGTCGAACTTCAGGTAGTACTTCGCGGCCGCCGCGGAGGTCGCCGCGGAGTCCGTCGGACGGGCCTGGGCCGTGGTCGTCGCCGCGGCCGTCAGGCCGCCGACGAGAGCCATGGAGAGCGCGGCGGTGGCGAATTGTGCGCGAAACCTCATGAGTGTTCCCCGTTGTGGTGTCGAAGGGCCCGGCGGTCTTGCTCGGGCTGCGACAGAGCATTGCGGGGCGTGGACGGGCCGGGCAACGGCCTCCGCTGTCCCGGACAGACGCCACCCTGTCCGGGCTGTTCAGAGCCTGTCCGGATTCCTGTCCGGCCCTTGTCCGGGAGACCGAGAGCCTCCGGCGTGCGGCCGGAGGCTCTCGGGCGATGAGGGTATGGATAGCATTTCCGTAGCCGAAAATCGGCGCGACGGTTGGCGTCAGTTTTCCAGTTGGTGCCGGTGGGCATTTCCGCCGACGACACCGCCGCCCGCTCCAGGCATCCGCGCGTGCCCTTTCCCTGGACCCCGTTCAGCGCCTGATGCCCTTTCCGGCACACCGGGTGGGCGCGCTGGCGCATTGCCGCATTCGCGAGCGGCAACGGCACTCGTCCTCGGGGCCGCGGGCGCGGCGCAGGCCGGTCCGCGCACATTGATCAGGCCGCGCCGGGCAAGCCAAGCCCGGCGGGGCCGCCCGCTTGTCCGGAGATCTGTCGGTAGGGTGATTTGCCCTACGGTGAGGGCCAGGCGGAGGGGGATGCTGTGGAGATCGAGTTGGCTGACGCGGTGGCGGCGGTGCGGGATGAGCTGCTGGAGGCCGCGAGGCGTGGTGCGGGGCCGGATCTGGCGTTCAAGGTCGGGCCGGTGGAGCTGGAGTTCGCCGTCGAGTTGCGGGCCGATGCGAAGGCGAAGGCCGGGTTCAAGGCGTGGGTGGTGAGCGCGGACGCGGAGGCGGGGGTGGCGCGGGCTCGTACCCATCGGGTGACGGTGTCGCTGACCCCGCAGCGTCCGGACGGCGGGCGATCTGCTCGTCCACGGGGATGCTTCCCGGCCGGAAGGGCCGGGCGACGTGAGCGGGCGTTTCCCGGACTGACCCGACAACCGCACAACAAGCTGGGGGCAAGAGGTGGATCGGGCGCGTGTGGTAAAACGTGGAGAGCGGCCGGCCGGGATCGGGATACGTGATCGCGGGGCGCCTGGTGCTGACCAGCGCCCACGTCGTACCCGAACCCGGCCACACGGTACGGCTGTTCCGGCCGGGTGAGGGAGGAACCTGGGACGGCAGGGTGGTGTGGCGGGGCACCCCGGGCGGACGGGACGACGCCGCCCTGGTCCGGGTCGACGACCCGTCCTGGGCCGGGCCACGGCAGCCGATCAGGTGGGGGCGTACGGTGACCCACCGGCCGGGCACGGCGTGTGAGACCTGGGGTGTCGCGGATCTGGTGCAGCGGCCGGGGCGGGCAACGGACGCCGTGCAGCCCTCGGGCACGCTCAACCCCGGCGACCGGTTCGCCGGGAACCGCTACGTGATGAGCCTGGCGCAGCATCCGCCGGAGCCGGTGGGCGAGGGTGCCTCGCCGTGGGGCGGGATGTCGGGGGCGGCGCTGTTCTGCGGTGATCTGCTGGCCGGGGTCATCGCCGCCGACCCCGCCGGACGCGCCCACGCCCACCTCGAAGCGGTCCCCGCCTACGTACTTCTGCACGACCCCGGCTTCCGCGCCGCGCTGACCGATCACGCACCGGAGGTCGGTACGGCGCTCGAACCGGTGGAGTGGCAGCACCTCACGGAACCCGCGGCGGCCACCCGCCTGATGAACTCCCCGGCCGCCCTGCTCCAGGCCCGCCGACAGATCGTCCCGTTCCGCGGCCGAACCACGCTCCTTGCTGACCTCGACACCTGGGCGGGGGAGGACGGCTTCGCAGCCCGGCTCTTGCACGGACCTGGCGGCCAGGGCAAGACGCGGCTGGCCCAGCACCTCGCCGACACCCTCACTGCGGGCGGCTGGACCGCGTTGTGGCTTCGCGCGGACGCCTCTGCGGACAAGCTGGCGGAGCTGTCGGCCGCAGCCGTCCCGCTTCTGGTCGTCGTCGATTACGCGGAGACCCGCGCCGCGCAGCTTCTGGCACTGCTGGAAGCGGCCGCCCAGCACAGCGGCGAGAGTGCGTTCAAGATGCTGCTGCTCGCCCGTACCGCCGGTGACTGGTGGAACGACCTGCACGCCGCCAGCACCGCCGCCGAAGACCTCCTCGACGGCACCGGAACCATCCTGCTCCCGGCCCTCGAACCCGAGCCCGACGCTTCCCGCACCGCGGCATACCACCAGGCCGTCGACAGCTACGCCGCTCACCTGCCGCATGTGCGTAGCTGGCAGCACCATGACTGGCCCGCCCTGGCCGCTCGCCTCACCGTCGGCACTCCTGAGGGGTTGGACCGGCCCGGCCTGGACACCGCCCTGACCCTGCATATGACCGCACTCGCCGACCTCCTCGACGCCACCACGGACACCGCCCCTGCGGGCACCACCGTCGAGGACCGGTTGCTGGTCCACGAACGCCGCTACTGGACCACCACCGCCGCTGCCCACCACCTCAACCCGGGTCTTGCCTTCGCGACCCTTACCGACGCGCTGGCCGCCGCCCACCTCCTCGGCGCCGACACCGACGACCAAGCCGATGCCCTCCTGCGCCACGTCCCCGCCCTCGCCGACCAGACCACCGACCGCATCCATGCGGTACGCCGCTGGATCGCCGCCCTCTACCCCGCACCCACTCCCGGCCTCCCCTGGGGCATGCTCCAACCCGACCGCCTCGCCGAGTACTTCACCGGCCGCCACCTCCTCCAGAACCCGGCCTTGGCCCACCACCTCGCCCCCACGGCCACCGAAGCCCAGGCCACCCGCCTCCTGACCCTCTACACCCGCGCCGCGGCCCACCCCGCCCTGTGCCACCAACTCGCCCCTCACCTCACGACTCTCTGCACCGATCACGCCCTCACCCTGACCGGACCCGCAATCGACGTCGCCACCCAAACTGAACACCCCGGGCCCCTCGCCGACGCCCTCCACCACATCACAGACAACCCCGCCACCTCGCCAAACCATCTCCAGGCCCTTGCCGACCGATTGCCCCACACCAGCTACAACCTCGCCCCGTACGCAGCCCACCTCACCCAACGCCTCACCGAATATCACCGCACCCGCGCCGACCACGACCCCGCCCACCTGCCAGACCTCGCCGCCAGCCTGAACAACTTCTCCAACCGTCTGGCTGCCCTGGGGCGGCGGGAGGAGGCGCTGGTGGCTATCGGTGAGGCGGTGGAGATCCGGCGTGAGCTGGCCCGGGCGCAGCCCGATGACTTCCGGCCCCGTCTCGCTCTGAGCCTGAACAATCTCGCTATCCGGCTGGGCGAGCTGGGGCGGCAGGAGGAGGCGCTGGAGGCTATCGGTGAGGCGGTGGAGATCCGGCGCGAGCTGGTCCAGGGGCGGCCCGATCCCTTCCGGCCCCATTTTGCTAGCAGCCTGAATAACCTCGCTATCTGGCTGGCTGCCCTGGGGCGGCGGGAGGAGGCGCTGGAGGCTATCGGTGAGGCGCTGGAGATCCGGCGTGAGCTGGCCCGGGATCGGCCCGATGCTTTCCGGCCCGACCTCGCTGGCCACTTGAACAACCTCTCCAACCGGCTGGGTGAGGTGGGGCGGCGGGAAGAGGCGCTGGAGGCCATTCGGGAGGCGGTGGAGGTGTACCGCGAGCTGGTCCGGGATCGGCCGGATGCTTTCCGGCCCGATCTCGCTGGCAGCCTGAACAACCTCTCCAGTCGGCTGGCCGATCTGGGGCGGCGGGAGGAGGCGCTGGAGGCGATCGGTGAAGCAGTGGAGATCCGGCGTGAGCTGGCCCGGACCCGGCCTGAGGCCTTTCGGCCGGACCTCGCTATGAGCCTGAGCAACCTCTCCATCAGTCTAGCCGGTCTGGGGCGGCGGGAGGAGGCGCTGGCAGCGATCCGGGAGGCGGTGGCCATCCGGCGCGAGCTGGTTCAGGCCCGGCCCGAGGTCCACCAATCTGAACTGGAGAAGTCGCTGGGAGTATTGGAGTGGTTGGAGGAATCTATCGGTTGAGCCCGTGTGGTTAGGGCCGAGGGTAGAGAGCCAGGTAACGCCGGGGGTGGCTGCGCGGTGCACCGCCGCCTGGGGGGCCCGCGGGCGGTGAGCGACATCCGTACCCACTCAGCGTGGCGAAACGGGCGGGCGCGGCAGCCCCATCCACTCGGCCGCGCCCGCGTGCGAAAGGCGCAACCACCCCCCACCTCGTCGTAGCGTCATCCCCGTCAGCCCAACCGGGCGTCGCGGGCGAGGAGTTGGATATGGACGTACACGACACGGCCAAGCGGCTGCGGGCTATCGGCGATGAGCTGTCGGACCGCTTCTACGAGCGGGCCGACGTCGTGCGGACGCTGATCGTCACGCTGCTGGCCGGGCAGCACTCGCTGGTGCTCGGGCCGCCCGGGACCGCGAAGTCCGAGATGGCGCGGGAGCTGACGGGGCGGGTCGAGGGGGCGGCGTACTGGGAGATCCTGCTGTCGAAGTTCACCGCGCCGACGCGGATGTTCGGCCCCATCGACGTCGCCGCGCTCGCCCGGGGCGAGTATCGCCAGGTATACGACGGGCGCGCCACGACCGCGCACATCGCGTTCATCGACGAGATCTTCAAGTGCTCCACGGCCGCGCTCAACGAGACGCTGGGGTATCTCAACGAGCGGATCTACCACCCCGAGAGCGGCGGCGAGCCGATCCGTTGTCCGCTGATCGGGGCCATCACGGCGAGCAACGAGTTGCCCGGTGGGGAGGATACGGCCGCGATCTACGACCGGCTGCTGGTGCGGATCGAGGTCGGGTATCTGGCGGATAAGTCCAACTTCACCGCGCTCGTGCGGTCCGCCGTCAGCCGTCCGGCGGCGCCGGAGCGGACGACGGTCGAGCTGGCCGCGTTGCAGCACGCCGTGGCCGAGGAGGTCCCGGCCGTGGCGTACCCGACGCGATCGTGGACGCGGTGTGCACGTTGCGGGCCGCCCTGCGGCGCAAGGAACTCGTCGCCTCCGACCGCCGCTGGCGGCAGGCGGTGGGGCTGTTGCAGGCGTCCGCGTACCTCGACGGCCGTACGGAGGTCGGCGAGGCCGATCTGTCGGTGCTGACGCACGTGCTGTGGGATTCGCCCGCGCAGCGCCCGACCGTCGAGCGCGAGGTGCTGCACCTGGTCAACCCCGACGCCAAGGAGGCGCTCGACCTGGCCGACACCATCGAGGAGCTGGAGGCCCAGCTCGACGCCATGGCCGGGCAGTCCCGCGAGGCACTGAGCGAGTGGGTCATCAAGAAGGCCCACAACCAGCTCGCCATGGCGGGCAAGCGGCTGGAGAAGCTGCGCGAGGACGCGGCGCGAGCCGGGCGCTCGACCGCAGCCATCGACCGGGTCACCGGCCGCCAGCGTGCTGTCCGCGCCCGCGTCCTCACCGAGGCGCTCGGCATGGACGCGAACATCGTGCAGGCCCAGCCGTGAGCAGCCTCGACGAGCTGGCGCAGCTCGGCGGGACGTGGCTGGCCCGGTCCGCCGCCGCGCCCCGGCGGCACACCGGGGCCGTGGTCGCGGATCGGTTCGACCGTGTCACGTGGCGCGATACGTACGAGCAGTCGGCCGGGCTGCGGGAGGTGGCGGAGGAGCTGAGCGCGCGCTACGCGTACGTCGCCGACCTGTTGGCCGATGTGTTCCTCGCCGCGTACAAGGTCGGCCCGCGGGTGCGGGAGCCGGAGGAGATGGACCCTTCGCGGATGGTCAATCACCAGGTCATCACCGTGCTGGTGGAGTCACGGCAGTTCGCCGAGCTGCATCGGGAGACGGCCGGTGATCCGTACGCCGCGGCCATGGCCGTACTCGCCCAGGCCGGCGCGCTGCGCGGGATGCTGGAGCGGTTGCGGGGGGCCCAGGAGCGGGGTGAGCGGGCGGGGGAGGCTCAGCGGGACGCCGAGGGCGCGGCGGGTGCGGTGGGTGAGGCGCTTCAGCAGGCCGCCGATGAGGGTGGCGCCGTGCCCGACTCGGCCGCCGACGCCGTACGGCGGGCCATCGGCGCCGCCGAAGCCGCCGAGGCCGCGGCGCGGCAGGCCGCCGAGGGTGCCGCGCAGGCGCTTGCCGCGGCGGCTCCCGGCATCCGCGCTGCCGCGCGGAACGCGGCCGCGAAGGCCGCCGGGGCCGTACGGGAGGAGGGCGCGTTGATGCGGGCGTGGGGGGTTGGGGGCGGTGAGCTGGAACGGATGCCGTTCGACCAGCGCGCCCGGCTCGCCGAACGGCTGCGCACCGGCCGTCTCGCCCGGTGGGCCGAACTGATCGGCCGCTTCCGGCAGATGGCCGCTGGTGAGCGTGCCCGCAAGGTGGAGAACGCCAGCGGGGAACTGGTCGGCGTCACGCTCGGCGACGACCTCTCCCGTGTGATCCCCTCCGAGCTGGCCAACCTCGGACTGCCCGAGCTGCGCGCGGTGTTCGCCGCGCGCTACGCCGCCGGGGAGCTGATGCTGTACGACAGTGAGGGGGAGCAGGCCACCGGGCAGGGGGCCATCGTGGCGTGCGTGGACACTTCGCACTCCATGTACGAGGCCGGGCCGGGTGGGGTTACGCGGGAGGCGTGGGCCAAGGGGTGCGCCTTGGCGCTGCTGGATCAGGCCCGTGCGACGGGGCGTGATTTTGTGGGGATCTTGTTTTCCGCGGCGGACAAGGTGCGGGTCTTTCGCTTTCCGGCCGGGCAGCCTGCCGGTGTCGATGGGGTGCTCGACTTCGCGGAGACGTTTCTGGGGGGCGGGACCAGCTATCAGGCGCCGTTGTCGGTGGCGCGTGAGGTGCTGGAGGAGGAGTTCAACGATGCCGCGCGGAGGCGGGGTGACATCGTGATGATCACCGATGACGAGTGCGGGGTCACGGAGGAGTGGATGCGGGGGTGGAACGACGCGAAGCGGGTGCTGGGGTTTCGGGTTTTTGGTGTGGCGGTGGGGGCGGTGCGGGCCGTTGAGGCGGGGTCGGTGCTGGAGGCGTTGTGCGACAACCTTCGCGTGGTGGAGGACCTTGGGGATGTGCATGCGGCGGCGGATCTGTTTCGCGTGATCTAGGGCGGGGGCCTTTCCCCACCCCGCCCCTTCCCGAACCGGGGCTCTGCCCCGGCCCCCGC
>NZ_GG657754.1:8075690-8086497 GCF_000158915.1 Streptomyces himastatinicus ATCC 53653
CCGGCTGGAGCGCGGCCGGGACCTCGGAATCCGTCTGGGAAGCCACGGCGAAGGACTGGCCGTAGGAGTGTTCGACCACGCCCACCTCGTGGCGGAGGTTCAGCAGGGTGCCGGTCTTGTTTGACCACTTCGTGGCGTCCGAGCTGAAGTCCGGCGTGAGGCGGTGACGGAGGACGTTGTGGGCCATGAGCGTCCGCACCCGCTCCGCCACCTCGGGGTGGATCTTCGACGGGGTCCACAGCGCCTGGAGCAGATCGACGTACGAGCGCGCGCTGCCCGTGTTGGCGCGGGTCGTGTCGAGCTGCGGCACACGGTGCCCGCGGCCACCCGTACCCGCGCCGATGGCGAGGGCGTGGGCCAGATCGACCTGGGCGGCGTCGAAGCGTTCCACGGGGGTGTCGGACAGCTCGTCCATGGTGTGGCGGACGGTGATGTCCCGCAGGCCGAACTCGTGGAGCAGATCGGCGACCAGCGCAGGCGGGGTGAGGCCGAACAGCGCGTCGGCGGCCGTTCCGTCGCTCAGGCAGGTGCTCAGGTACAGCAGGTCGTCGACCGCGACCCGCGCCGGGTGGCGGAAGCGGCTCAGCCCGGTGGGGCCGGGCGTCGTGATCCGGCCGGGCGGTACGTCGAGCATCGCCGCACCGTCCAGCTCGCCCCGACGGATGCGTTCCACCGTGGCCAGCGCGAGCGGGACCTTGACCAGGGAGGCCGACGGGAGCTGGGTGTCGGGGTCGAGGCCCAGTTCGTCCCCCGTGTGCAGGTCCCGTACGAGAAAGCAGCCGCGGAGGCCGCCGTCGTGCAGCTGCTGCCGCAGGTCGTGGAGCAGGGCTTCGGTGTTCATCGTCCAGATTCCGTTCCGGCGCTTCCGGCGCTTCCGCCGCTTCCTGCGCCCAGGCAACGGGCCACGGCCCCGCCCAGGCGCGCTTCGATGTGCTGGGGGCTGCCTTCCGCGGCGGCGAGGGCGTACCCCCGGCCGAGGGCCAGTTCGCCGACGGGCCGCCAGTTCAGACCGAGTTCCGTGGCCTGCGCGCGGGAGCACAGCAGGACGTCGGGCGTACCGAAGACCTCCGCCACGGCCGTGGTCAGGTCGGTCGCGGCGACGAGTTGGGCGGGCCGCAGGCCGACCGCGTCGCGCAGCCGGGTCAGCGGATCGCGGATGTGCGGTACGTCGTCCTCCGGTTGGATCCAGACGCGCCGGGCCGGGCCGGAGGAGGTGCGTCCGACGCGCAGCGTCTCCAGGTAGACGCGCTTCACGCCGGGATCCACGGCACCGGCGAGCCCGAGCGGTACGCGCCACGCCGAGTCGTCCGGCGGCACCGCGAGCAGGGCGGCCCGTACCTGCTCGGCGTGGAGGAGTTCCCGGCGCTGCGCCGGTGCCGCGACGCGGAGGTCCAGGGTGACGCCGAGCCCCCGCGCCTCGGCGACGAGCCGGGCGAGACCGGCCGTGGTGCAGATGCCGGGCACGGCGAGCCGCCACGGCTTGCGCTTGACCGCTTCGGCCTCGTGCAGCAGCACATCCGCCGCCTGGACGAGCTGCCTGGCCGTCGGCAGCATGTCGCGGCCGAACGGAGTGAGTACGGCCCGCCGCGACGTGCGCTCGAACAGCGGCTCACCGAAGCGTTCCTCCAGGGCGGCGACGCGACGGCTGGCCACCGACTGGGACATCCGGGCGGCGGCCGCCCCGACGGTGAAACTGCCGTGCTCGCTCACGCTGACGAACGCACGGCATGCCCCCACGAGATCCACAGCTCGCAACCCTATGCCAGCTCGGCATTATGCCGAATCCGCATGAAGTGGCGCGTGAGCGTATTGGACCGCATGAGTGCCCGATGGCGAAGGTGTTCCCAACTCACCGGCCAGCGATGGTTCTTGGAGGTCGAACCCATGCGCTACACCCGTGCCCGCCGCACCGCCCTCGGTGCGCTCGCCGCGCTCGCTCTCGTCCCGCTCGTGGCCTGCGGCCAGGACAACTCCGCGCCCGCCGCCACGGCGACGTCCATCGCGGACGCCAAGCCGTACACCGGCGAACTGAAGGCCCTGGAGCGCGAGTACGACGCACGGCTCGGGCTCTACGCCATCGACACCGGCACCGGACGCCAGGTGGCCTACCGGGACGGTGAGCGCTTCGGCTTCCACTCCACGTTCAAGGCGCTCGCCGCCGGAGCCGTGCTGCGCAAGTACTCCCTGAGCGGAATGAACAAGCTGATCACGTACTCCCGCGACGACCTGGTCGACAACTCGCCCATCACTGAGAAGCACGTCGACACCGGCATGACCCTGCGCGAGCTGTGCGACGCCGCCGTCCGCTACAGCGACAACACCGCGGCCAATCTGCTGTTCGACGCGATCGGCGGGCCCAAGGCGCTCGAACGCGAGGTCAGGAGGGTCGGGGACGATGTCACGCGGATGGAGCGCATCGAGCCCGAGCTGAGCAAGTGGGTGCCGGGCGACACGCGGGACACCACCACGCCGCGTGCGCTCGCCAAGGATCTGCGCGCCTTCGCCCTCGGCGACGTCCTCCGCAAGCCCGAACGCGCCCAGCTCGCGACGTGGCTGAAGACCAACACCACAGGGGACGCCCTCATCAGGGCCGGGGTGCCGGGGGGCTGGGTGGTCGGCGACAAGACCGGAAGCGGCTTCTTCTACGGCGCCCGCAACGACATCGCCGTGGTGTGGCGCCCGGACGCCGCGCCCATCGTCATGGCGGTCCTGACGAACCGCGGCGAGAAGGACGACGTACACGACGACAAGCTGATCGCGGAGGCGGCCTCCGTGGTCGCCGACACGCTGTCGTAGGTCGGGCCGGGGCGCCACGCGCGTACCACGCGGCTACCACGCCCGCCCGGTGCACTGGGTGGTGCGGACGGACGGAACTTCGTCCGACTCAGAGAGCGAGGGAGCACACATGCGCATCCAACGTCTCGTCGCCACCGCCGCGGTGCTCGCGGCCGGGCTGGGCGGAGCGATCGTCTCGGCCCCGACCGCCACGGCGGCGTCGGGCCCGGCCCAGGCGGCGGTGACCCAGACCGACGTCACGCCGAAGTCCTGCCCGCCCAACGCACCGCCGCCGGATGTCGGGCCTCAGTTCCGGTGCCTGTCGTGGTACCCGTCGGAGGCGGAGTGCAACGCGGGCGTCAAGGAGAACGTCGAGCACACCCCGTCGATCGGCGGATACTGCCAGCCCGCCCCCGACGGCTGGTGGGGCTTCATCCACCCGGGGCCCTGAACGACCGGTGCACCCGCGGGTCCCCGCGCAGCGCGCGTCTCAGCCGCGCTCGCGGGGATCTCGTCGTATCAGCCCGGATTCGCGCAGCACCCGCTCCACCGTCTCGTCGAGCCCGCTCGTCGCCGGGACCACCGTTTCGCCGCCGCCCGGCAGCAGGTCCAGCGGGCGGTACCAGTCGCGCAGCTCCGCCTCGCCGTACTCGGCCGCCTGCGGCTTCGTGGCGTGGCGGCGCACCGTCTCGGCGAACGGCACGTCGAGGTAGTACGCGTGGGTGCGGCCCCGGTGGTCGTCGCGCAGGCCGTCGAGCATCGTGCCGTAGTGGGCCGCGTACAGGATGCCCTCGACCACCACGTGGTAGCCGTGGTCGAGGGCGTAGCGGGCGACGGTGTCGATGAGGCCGATGTTCGCGCCGTCCGGGACGTCCCGCTCCCGCAGGACATCCCGCCGCACCATGTCCTGGCCGACCAGGGCGAGCCCCTGCCCGTAGCGGGCGCGCAGCTCGGCGGCGACGGTGGACTTGCCGGAGGCGGAGTTGCCGCGGAGGAGGATCAGCCGCGTCGTCGGGGAGCCCATTAGCACCCCGATGACGTTACAGGCGCCGAAAGTTGAAGTTTCGTCAGGACCGTTGACGAATCCGTGGAGCCGCCCTAACTTCATCGCGTCGTACTTCGTACGTCATATATGAGACGCGATACGTGAGATCTGAGAGCCCCCATGGACATCGCCCCCAGCCCGATTCCCTCCCGTACTCAGTACGTGCTGGAAGCGGTCAAGCACGCCATCCTGACGGGACGGCTGCGGCCGGGGCAGCCGCTTGTGGAGACCGAGCTGGCCGCGCAGTTCGGGGTGTCGAAGACGCCGGTGCGGGAGGCGCTGAAGACCCTCGCGGGCCGTGGGCTGGTCGTGATGAGCGAGTACAAGGGCGCGACCGTCCGGACCGTCGACACCGCGATGGCCCGGGCCGTATACGACGTACGGCTGCTGCTGGAGCCCGAGGCGCTGCGGCGGACCGTCACCGCGCGGGCGAGCCTGGCGGCGGCGGGGGCCGCGCTGGAGCGGTCGGACGCGGCGGCCGATCCGGCGGACCGGTCGCTGGCCAACCGAGACTTCCACCGTTCGCTCTACCTCCCCTGCGGCAACCCGCTGCTGACCCGGATGCTCGACGAGCTGCGCGACCAGGCGGCGCTGGTGTCCGCCGTCGCCTGGCAGGCGGTGCCGTCGTGGGAGCGGGAGGCGCGGGAGCACCGGGAGATCCTGGCCCGCGCGCACGACGGGGACGCCGACGGCGCCGCCCGCGCGCTGCACCACCACATCTCCTCCTTCGTCCAGCGGGCCTTTCCCGACCCGGACGCACACTAGAAAGGGTCCGCATGGACTTCACACCGCTGAGAACCGCGCTCGCGGACGTCGTGGCGATCCCGGTGACCCCGTACGACGCCACGGGCGCCGTCGACCGGACCACCTACCGCGCCCTGCTGCGCCGGCTTCTCGACGGCGGCGTACGGGCCGTCACCCCCAACGGCAACACGGGGGAGTTCTACGCCCTCACCCTCGAGGAGCGCCGGCTGTGCACCGAGCTGAGCGTCGAGGAGGCGGGCGGCCGGGCCGCCGTGCTGGTGGGCGTCGGGCAGGACGTGGCGACCGCGGTGGACGCCGCGCGGCACGCCCGGGAGGCCGGGGCGCAGATGGTGATGGTGCACCAGCCGGTGCACCCGTACGTATCGCAGGACGGCTGGGTCGACTACCACCGCGAGATCGCGGAGGCGGTTCCGGAGCTGGGCGTGGTGCCGTATCTGCGCAACCCGATGATCGAGGGCGCGGCGCTGGCGGGCCTGGGCGAGGCGTGCCCGAACGTGATCGGCGTGAAGTACGCGGTCCCCGACGCGGCCCGCTTCGCGGCCTTCGCGCGGGACGCGGGCCTCGACCGGTTCGTCTGGGTGGCCGGGCTCGCCGAGCTGTACGCGCCCTCGTACTGGGCTGTCGGCGCCACCGGCTTCACCTCCGGCCTGGTCAACGTCGCCCCGAAGCTGTCGCTCGACATGCTGGGCGCGCTGCGCGCCGGGGACTACGCGGCCGCGATGAAGGTGTGGGAGCAGATCCGGCCGTTCGAGGATCTGCGGGCCGCCCGGCAGTCGGCCAACAACGTGACCGTGGTGAAGGAGGCGCTGGCCGCGCTCGAGCTGTGCCGCCGCGACGTCCGCCCGCCCAGCCGGCTGCTGCCGGAGCCGCAGCGCGCGGAGGTCGCCGCGCTCATACAGGGGTGGGCGCTATGAGCCGCCCGCGCAGAAGACCGGAGGAGCTGCGCAGCCACCAGTGGTACGGCACCGAGGGGTTACGCACCTTCAGCCACCGGGCCCGCACCCGCCAGCTCGGCTATCTGCCCGAGGAACACCTCGGCAAGCCCGTCATCGCGATCCTCAACACCTGGAGCGACATCAACCCCTGCCACGTCCATCTGCGCGACCGCGCCCAGGCGGTCAAGCGCGGGGTCTGGCAGGCGGGCGGCTTCCCCCTCGAATTCCCGGTCTCCACCCTCTCCGAGACCTTCCAGAAGCCGACTCCGATGCTGTATCGGAATCTGCTGTCCATGGAGACCGAGGAGCTGCTCCGCTCGTACCCGGTGGACGGCGCCGTGCTGATGGGCGGCTGCGACAAGTCCACCCCGGCGCTGCTCATGGGCGCCGCCACCGCCGATCTGCCGACCGTCTTCGTGCCCGCGGGGCCGATGCTGCCGGGGCACTGGCGCAACGAGGTGCTGGGCTCGGGCACCGACATGTGGAAGTACTGGGACGACAAGCGGGCCGGGCTCATCGGCGACTGCGAGATCGCCGAACTGGAGCGCGGCATCGCCCGCTCGCCCGGCCACTGCATGACCATGGGCACCGCCTCCACGCTGACGGCCGCCGCCGAGGCACTGGGCGTGACCCTGCCGGGCGCCTCGTCCATCCCGGCCGTCGACTCCGGGCACGAACGGATGGCCGCGGCCTCCGGGATGCGCATCGTCGAGCTGGTGTGGCAGGACCTGCGGCTCTCGGAGCTGCTCACCCGGGACGCGTACGAGGACGCCGTCACCACCGTGCTCGCGCTCGGCGGCTCCACCAACGCGGTCATCCACCTGATCGCCATGGCCGGGCGCTCGGGGGTGCGGCTCACCCTGGACGACTTCGACCGGATCGCCCGTACGGTGCCCGTCCTCGCCAACCTGCGGCCCGGCGGCCGGTATCTGATGGAGGACTTCCACTTCGCGGGCGGACTGCCCGGGTTCCTCTCCCGGCTGACGGACCGGCTGCATCTGGACCGGCCCACCGTCGCCCACGCCACCCTGCGCGAACAGCTCGACGGCGCCCTCGTGCACAACCCGGACGTCATCCGGCCGCGCGAGACCCCCCTCGCCGAGGAGGGCGGGGTGGCGGTGCTGCGCGGCAACCTGTGCCCGGACGGCGCGGTCATCAAGCACATCGCCGCCGATCAGCATCTGCTCGAGCACACCGGGCCCGCCGTCGTCTTCGACGACTACAAGACGATGCAGGCCACCATCAACGACCCCGCCCTCGGCATCACCGAGGACACCGTGCTGGTGCTGCGCAACGCCGGTCCGCTCGGCGGGCCCGGCATGCCCGAGTACGGGATGCTGCCCATCCCCGACCACCTGCTGAAGAAGGGGGTGCGGGACATGGTGCGGATCTCCGACGCCCGGATGAGCGGCACCAGTTACGGCGCCTGCGCGCTGCACATCGCGCCCGAGTCGTACATCGGCGGACCGCTCGCCCTCGTCCGCGACGGCGACCTGATCACGCTCGACGTGGCGGCGCGGGTGCTGCGGCTGGAGGTGGACGACGCCGAGCTGGAGCGGCGCCGGGCGGACTGGACGGCCCCGCCGCCCCGCTACGAGCGCGGCTACGGGGCGCTCTACCAGGAGCAGATGACCCAGGCCGACACCGGCTGTGACTTCGGCTTCCTGGCCAGGGACGGTGCGGTGCCGGAACCGTACGCGGGCTGAGTCCGCGCCCTCCGAGCACCGAAAAATTTTTGCACGATATTTCGAACGTCGTACGGAAAGCGCTTCCTCGCCTGTGATGCATTGCAGTAAGCGCTTCCCCCTGAGAACGGAGAAGCAGTCATGGCCAACGCCGTGGCGAAACGTACGGGAGCGACACCACGCCGCCTCCCGTACCTGCTGATCGCCCCCGCCGGGCTGCTGATGCTGGGCTTCATCGCCTATCCGATGCTCAGCGTCCTCTACTACAGCCTCCAGAACTACAACGTCACCAAGCCCTGGCGGAACGGCTACGCGGGCTTCGAGAACTTCACCCGCATCTTCACCGACGACCCGCAGTTCTGGGACGCGCTGGCCTTCAGCGGCAAATGGGTCGTCACCGAGGTGCTGCTCCAGCTCGTCCTCGGCGTCGCGCTCGCCCTGCTGGTCAACCAGACCTTCATCGGCCGCGGCATCGCCCGCGCCCTGGTCTTCTCGCCCTGGGCCGTCTCCGGGGTGCTGACCACCACCATCTGGATGCTGCTGTACAACCCGTCGACCGGCATCAGCCGTTATCTCGCGGACGCGGGGATCGGCACGTACGGCACCTCCGTGCTCTCCGACACCGGCACCGTCTTCTGGGCCGCCGTCCTCGCCGAACTCTGGCGCGGTGTCCCCTTCTTCGCCATCCTCATCCTCGCCGACCTCCAGTCCATCCCGGGGGACCTGTACGAGGCGGCCTCGGTCGACGGCGCCGGGCGGGCGCGGCAGTTCTTCCACATCACGCTGCCGCACCTGAAGGACGCCATCGTGCTGTCGACGCTGCTGCGCGGGGTGTGGGAGTTCAACAACGTCGACCTGCTCTACACCCTCACCGGCGGCGGTCCGGCCGGGCAGACCACCACGCTGCCGCTGTACGTCGCCAACACCGGGATCAACGGCCATGACTTCGGCTACGCCTCCGCGCTGACCACCGTCGCCTTCGTGATCCTCCTCTTCTGCTCGATCCTCTATCTGCGCCTGAGCAAGTTCGGAGGCGACACCAAGTGACCGCCGTAACTGCGGAACAGGGCCACCGGGCCCAGACCGCCCCCGCAGCCCCCGTCCCGCCCGCCGCCTCCGGCAAGCGGCGCGGACGCTCGGTCGACGACGGCGTACCGCGCTGGCAGATCTACGCGCCGCTGGGCCTGTACCTGCTGTTCACCCTGATCCCCTTCTACTGGATGCTGCTCTTCGCGCTCCGCCCCGCGGGCTCCACCTCGCTGGTGCCGTGGCCGGTCACCGGGGAGCACTTCGCGAAGGTCTGGAACGAGCGCGCCTTCGGGACCTTCTTCCAGAACAGCATGATCGTCGGCGTCGCGTCGCTGCTGATGACGACGGTGGTCGCGCTCGCGGGTGGCTACGCCCTCGCCCGCTTCGACTTCCGTATCAAGAAGGGCTTCATGCTGGCCCTGCTCGCGTCGCAGTTCATCCCGGGCGCGCTGATGCTGGTACCGCTCTTCGAGATCTTCAAGAACCTCCAGATGATCAACTCGCTGGGGAGCGTGATCATCGCGGAGACCGTCTTCCAACTGCCCCTGTCCATCATCCTCATCAGCGGCTTCATCAAGAACGTGCCGGTCTCCCTGGAGGAACAGGCCTGGGTCGACGGCTGCGGACGGCTGCGGGCCTTCGGCGCGGTGGTGCTGCCGCTGCTGCGGCCGGGCCTGATCGCGGTCGGCTCCTTCGCCTTCGTACACAGCTGGAACCACTTCCTGTTCGCGCTGATGTTCCTCAGCTCGCAGGACATGCAGACCATCCCGGTCGGCCTCAACACCCTCATCGGCGCCGACAGCGTCGACCTGGGGGCGCTGGCGGCGGGCGGTGTCATCGCGGCGGTGCCGGTCGTCATCGTCTTCGCCTTCATCCAGAAGTGGCTGATCACCGGCTTCAGCGCCGGCGCCGTCAAGGGCTGACCGACCGACCCGGCCACCGACCCGGCCACTGTTTCGCGGACAAGGAGGTCCGACCATGCGCACGACGCAGGGATACACGCCCATACCCGTCGTCCTCGCGGGCGCGCGGGGACACGGCCGCTGGCACCTGGAGAACATCCGGCGGCTGGCGGGGGAGGGGCTGGTGCGGCTCGCCGGGGTGTGCGAACTCCGGCCGCTCGACGCCGAGGAGCTGGGCGACGGCTTCGGCTTCGGCGAGCCCGGGGCCGGGCCCGAGCAGTCCGGCGACCTGGGTGCGCTGATCGCCCGTACCGGCGCTCAGATCGCCGTCATCTGCACCCCGATCCACACCCACGCCGACCTCGCCCTCACCGCCGCCGCGCAGGGTGCGCACCTGCTGCTGGAGAAGCCGCCCACGCCCTCGTACGCCGAGTTCACCCGGCTCAGGGATGGGCTCGCGGACCTCGAAGCCGCCTGCCAGATCGGCTTCCAGTCCCTCGGCTCCCACGCCCTGCCCGCCATCCGGAAGCTCATCGCCGACGGCGCCATCGGGGCCGTACGGGGCATCGGCGCCGCCGGGGCCTGGTCGCGCGACGAGGCGTACTACACCCGCGCGCCCTGGGCCGGGCACCGCACCCTGGACGGCCGCGACGTCATCGACGGCGTCCTCACCAACCCCCTCGCCCACGCCGTCGCCACCGCCCTGCGCATCGACGGCGCCGACCGCGCCGAGGACATCACCGCCCTGGAACTGGAGCTGTACCGGGCCAACGACATCGAGGCCGACGACACCTCCTGCCTGCGCGTCCGGACCTGCTGGGGTACGACGATCACCGCCGCCGTCACCCTGTGCGCGGAGGAGCCCGGCGAGCCGTACGTCGTCGTCCACGGCGACCGGGGCCGCATCACCTTCTGGTACAAGCAGGACCGGGTCCGGGTCGAGCGCGCGGGAGCGCCCCCCGAGACCACCCACTACGCGCGCACCGACCTGCTGGAGGACCTGGCGGCCCACGTGCGCGACGGCACCGAACTCCTCGTCCCACCGGACCGCACCGGCGCGTTCATGCGCGTCGTCGAGGCGGTCCGCACCGCCCCCGCACCGGTCCCGCTGCCCCCCGACGCCTGGCGCACCGAACCCGGTGCGGCGGGTGCGTCGGCGGGCGCGAAGCGGCGCGTCGTCTCCGGCATCGACCAGCTGGTCACCGCCGGGGCCGAGCGCCTCGCTCTGTACTCCGAACTGCGCGCCCCCTGGGCCGCACCCCCCGCGGAGGTCCCGCACCCATGAACGCACCCATGAACGCACCCATGAACGCACCCATGAACGCAGCCTTCACCAACCGGCCCCCCTGCACCGTGCTGCGCCACGAGAACCGGCCCGTCGGTACGTACGTCCACCGGCCGCAGCTCGCCGGGACGCTCGCCCCCCGCCCGTATCTGCACCCGGTACGGACCCTCGGCGGCATCACCGTCACCGACCTGCGGACCGGGGGCCATCCCGCCGCCCAGCTGGGCGTGTCCATGGCCGTACCGGACGTCTCGGGGCGGAACTTCGGGGGCGGCCCGAGCCCCGCCACCACCTACGGCAGCCAGCGCCACCTGGGCTGGCTGCTGCGCGACCCGGACGGATTCGTGGAGGAGCTGTCCTGGACCGGGGGCGGACGGCAACTGCTG
>NZ_GG657754.1:8086597-8088016 GCF_000158915.1 Streptomyces himastatinicus ATCC 53653
GAGGACGGCGGCCCAGAAGACGGTGCCGGTGTCGGAGAGCACGGAGGTGCCGTACGTGCCGATCCCCGCGTCCGCGAGATAACGGCTGATGCCGGTCGACGGGTTGTACAGCAGCATCCAGATGGTGGTGGTCAGCACCCCGGAGACGGCCCAGGGCGAGAAGACCAGGGCGCGGGCGATGCCGCGGCCGATGAAGGTCGTCTCGGGGTCCGGCGGTGGCTTCTTCTGGAGCGCGCCACGCCGTCCGCAGCCGCCGCGGGTCTTCAGCGCGGGCGGCGGCGAGGGCGAGGCCGCCGTGCACGGGCGGCCCGCGGACTGGGTGGCGCTGGCCGCCGAGGACTGGACGCTGATCTTCGCCGGGGCGACCGGCGACACCCGGTCCGCCCCCTGGCACATCGGCACCGGTGACCACCCGGGCGTCGGCTCGGCCCTCGCTTCCCCCGAACGGCCGCTGACCATCGCCCCCGCCGACACCGTGACCCGGCGCATCGTCACCGCGGTCGCGGACGGCTGCCTGGGGCGGGACGAGGCGGCGCGGATCGCGGGGCAGCTGTCGGACAAGGGGGCCGCCGTATGAGCGAACCCGTATGGCGCGCCGACCTGGGCGATGGCACCTACCGCAATCCCGTCCTCAACGCCGACTGGTCCGACCCCGACGTCGTCCGCGTCGGCGACGACTACTACCTCACCGCCTCCAGCTTCGGACGCGCCCCCGGGCTGCCCATCCTGCACTCCCGGGACCTCGTCAACTGGCGCATCCTGGGGCATGCGTTGGAGCGGCTCGAACCCGCCGACGCCTTCGCCCTCCCGCGCCACGACTGCGGCGTCTGGGCGCCCAGCATCCGCCACCACGACGGCCGCTTCTGGATCTTCTGGGGCGACCCGGACGCGGGCGTCTACCAGATCAACGCCCGTGATCCGCACGGGCCGTGGAGCGCCCCGCATCTGATCAAGCCGGGCAAGGGCCTGATCGACCCCTGCCCGCTGTGGGACGAACACGGCGACGCCTACCTCGTCCACGCCTGGGCCAAGTCCCGCTCCGGCGTCAACAACCGGCTCACCGGGCACCGCATGAGCCCGGACGGGCGCGAACTCCTCGACGAGGGCCGCGTCATCGTCGACGGGGATGCCATCCCGGGGTGGTTCACCCTCGAAGGCCCCAAGCTCCACCGGCGCGACGGCTGGTTCTGGATCCTCGCCCCGGCGGGCAGCGTCGAGACCGGCTGGCAGGGCGCGTTCCGTTCGCGGGACTTCTTCGGCCCGTACGAGGAACGGACGATCCTGGCCCAGGGCCGCACCGACGTCAACGGCCCGCACCAGGGCGCCTGGGTCTCCACCCCGGCCGGTGAGGACTGGTTCCTGCACTTCCAGCAGCGCGGTGCGTACGGGCGGGTGGTGCACCTCCAGCCGATGGGGTGG
>NZ_GG657754.1:8088805-8097671 GCF_000158915.1 Streptomyces himastatinicus ATCC 53653
CCCGGCCCCCGCCCAGGCGGCGGCATGTTGCCCGGGTTGTGGGCAGGCGTCCCGCGGGGCGGAACGGGTGGGCACAACCCGGCCCGCGCTTGGCCACGCGCCCCGGCCACGATGGTGCTTACCCTGGCGGCCACCGTCCCGCGGGCCGTACGCGCGCCGCAGGCGGCCACGCGGCGCCGCCGCGACCGCGATTGGGCTGGTCGGGGCCGGCCTGGTCGTGGTGCTCGGGGGCGCGCCCAGCGCCAGCGCAACCGCAACCGCAAGCGCGACCGCGACCGCACACCGGCAAACCCTGCGCGTCGCTGCCGACGGGACCGGCGACTTCCGGACCGTCCAGGCCGCCATCGACGCCGTACCGTCCGGCAACGACAAGCACATCACCCTCGCCATCGCCCCCGGCACCTACCGCGAACAGGTCCGCATCCCGGCCGACAAGCCCCACCTCACCCTCCTCGGCACCGGCCGGCACCGCGCGGACACGACGATCGTCCACGACACCCCCGCCGAGTACGGCGGATCCACCGGCAGCGCCACCGTCCTCATCGCGGCGAGCGACGTCACGGCCCGCCGTCTCACCTTCGTCAACGACTTCGACGAGGCGGCCCACGACCTGAAGGGCGAGCAGGCGCTGGCCATGAAGACGACCGGCGACCGGATCGTCTTCCGGGACACGGCCTTCAAGGGCAATCAGGACACCCTGATGACGGACAGCCCGAAGCTGACGACGAACAGCCGGGTGTACATCCGGGACGCGTACATCGAGGGCGACGTCGACTTCATCTACGGCCGCGCCACCACCGTCATCGAGCGCTCCACCATCAAGGCCCTCACCCGCGGCAGCGACACCAACAACGGCTACATCACCGCCGCGAGCACCTGGAAGGACAACCCCTACGGCTTCCTGATCACCCGCAGCCGCATCGTCAGCGACGCGCCCGAGCAGACCTTCCACCTCGGGCGGCCGTGGCACCCCGGCGGGGAGCCGGACGCGATCGCGCAGGTGCTCATCCGCGACACGTACCTCCCCGCCGCGGTCAAGTCGTCCGCCCCCTGGACGGACATGAGCGGATTCCCGTGGCAGGAGGCCCGCTTCACCGAGTACCGCAACACCGGACCGGGCGCGGCGGGGCCGGAGGGTCCCGCCGCGACCCGGCCGCAGATGAACGAGGCCGACGCCGCGGACCACGAGGTGGCCGACTACCTCGCCGGGACGGACGGCTGGGCACCTCAACACCACACCAGGAGATGCGCTTCATGAACAGAGCCGGAAGCAGGGCCAGAGCCACCCGCACCGCCGCGGCGGTCGCCGCCGTCCTGAGCCTCGCGCTCACCGCCACCGCCTGCGGCGACGACGGGTCGTCGACCGGGGAGGAGGGCTCGGGCAAGGGCACCATCACGTTCTGGGACAACAACGGCGGTCCCCGGACGAAGGTCTGGAAGAAGATCATCGCCGAGTTCGAGGCCAAGAACCCCGACATCAAGGTCAAGTACGTTCCGATCCCGATCACGAACGTGCAGTCGAAGTACGACACCGCCATCCAGAGCGGCGGCGACAGCCTCCCCGACGTCGGCGGCGTCGGCACCGCGTACCTGGCGAACCTCGCCGCCCAGGGTGCCCTGGACCCGGTCACCGACCGGGTCGAGGACAGCCCCCTCAAGGGCAAGCTGATCAAGAACATGGTGGACAGCGTCCGCGCGGCGGGCGGGGACGAGAAGGAGCTGTTCTCCGTCCCGACCTCGGCCAACCAGGGCACCCTCTGGTACCGCACCGACCTCTTCAAGTCGGCGCAGCTGCCCGCCCCCACGACCTGGGACGCCTTCTACAAGGCCGCCGAGAAGCTGACCGACAAGGGCAAGAACAAGTTCGGCTTCACCCTGCGCGGCGGCGCGGGCTCGATCGCCCAGGCGCTGGACATGATGTACGCCCAGTCGGGGATCTCCTCGTTCTGGGACGGCGACAAGACGACGCTCAACGACCCCAAGAACGTCGAGGCGCTGGAGAAGTACGTCGCCCTCTTCAAGAAGGTCACCCCCGCCGCCGACCTGAACAACGACTTCGCCAAGATGGTCGCCCAGTTCGACCAGGGCGACATCGGCATGCTCCAGCACAACCTCGGCAGTTACGTCGACCATGTGAAGCAGCTCGGCAAGGACAAGATCGCGGGCATCCCGCTGCCGCCGTCCAAGGACGGGTCGGCCCGCACGATCGTCTCCAACCCGGTCGACGGCCTCGGCCTGTTCAAGGCGAGCAAGAACAAGGCGGCCGCCTGGAAGTTCATCGAGTTCGCGGCCTCCCCGGAGATGAACAGCCTCTGGAACGAGGACGTCGGCGCGATCCCCGCCAACGTCGGCGCCGCCGACGACGCCTGGATCAGCAAGGCACCGCCGACCAAGGCCGCGCTGGAGTCGCTGAACGACCCGCAGACGAAGGTCGTCCAGCTGCCGTACTACCTCCCGGACTGGAACAACATCAGCAAGGCCGAAAACGAGCCCAGCTTCCAGAAGGTGCTGCTCGGCCAGATGACCGCCAAGGCCTTCTGCGACAAGGTCGCGGACGAGCTGAACAAGGCCCAGGCCGAATGGAAGAAGAACCAGTAGGCAGCGGCCCCTCATGCGCGTACGGGGCGGCCGCACCGCACCGGTGGCCGCCCCGTACGCCCCTTGGTACGCCCCTTGCGAAAGGCATTCACCCAGCCCATGGCCCTGACCCGAAGACGCGCCGCAGCGTCCCTCGCCGCGCTGCCCCTCGCCCTCGCCGCCCCCGGCACGGCAACCGCCTCCGCCCCCCAAGCCCGCAGCCAAAACGCCCGCACCACCGTCTACCTCGCGGGCGACTCCACCGCCGCGACCAAGCAGCCCACCGCAGCGCCCGAGACCGGCTGGGGCATGGCCCTGCCGTTCTTCCTGGCGGACGACCGCTTCACGGTCGCCAACCACGCCGTCAACGGCCGCAGTTCCAAGAGCTTCTACGACGAGGGGCGGCTCGCCCCCATCCTGGCCGCCCTCCGCCCCGGCGACCTCCTCCTCGTCCAGTTCGGCCACAACGACGAGAAGATCGAGGACCCGGCGCGCGGCACCGATCCACAGACCACGTATCCGCAGTATCTGCGGCTCTACCTCGACGGCGCGCGCGAGCGCGGTGCCCGCCCCGTGCTGCTGACCTCCGTGGAGCGCCGCAAGTTCGACGCGGCGGGCACCGCCCAGCCCACGCACGGCGCGTACCCCGACGCCGTACGCCGCCTCGCCCGCGCCGAGCGGGTGCCGCTCCTCGACATCCAGGCGTCCAGTATCGCGCTGTGGCAGCGCCTCGGGCCCGAGGCCACCCAGGGCTACTTCAACTGGCTGGAGCCGGGGGAGTCGCCCAACTACCCGGACGGACTCCAGGACAACACCCACTTCCAGCCGCACGGCGCGATCGAGGTGGCCCGGCTCGTCGCCCGCGAGCTGGCGGCCCAGCAGGTGAAAGAAAACCGCGCGACCTGCGGCGGCTAAACGCCGCGAAAACCGGACAGCTGGATCACCTGGTAGCCACCTCCCCCTTCTTTCCTTCTTTGTTGTCAGGAGCCGTCATGTTAAAAAGTCATGCCCGCGTGGCCGCCGTGCTCGGCTGCGCCGCCCTCGCCCTCGGCGCGGCCCAGGGGGCCGTCGGCCGCCGCCCAGGAGACCGGAGGCGCCCGGGGCGCCCTCCCGGCCGGTGACGGCTGGGCCTCCGCCGACGGCGGCACGACCGGCGGCGCCAAGGCCGACAAGGCGCACACCTTCACGGTCACCAACCGGGCCCGAGCTGGTGAAGGCCCTCGGCGACGGCGACGCCACCCCGAGGCTGATCCGTATCAAGGGAACGATCGACGCCAACACCGACGACGCCGGAAAGCCGCTGTCCTGCGCCGACTACGCGACCGACGGCTACTCCCTGGCCGCGTACCTGACCGCGTACGACCCCGCCGCCTGGGGCAAGGCCGCGCCGTCCGGCCCCCAGGAGGACGCCCGCGCCGCGTCCGCCGCCCGGCAGTACGAGCGCGTCGAGCTGAAGGTGGGCTCCAACACGACCATCCTGGGCACCGGCCGGAACGCCAGGCTGCTGGGGGCCAGCCTCCAGATCCGGGGCGTGGACAACGTCATCGTCCGCAACGTCACCTTCGAGGACGCCTTCGACTGCTTCCCCGCCTGGGACCCCACCGACGGCGACGACGGCAACTGGAACTCCGAGTACGACAACCTGGTGGTGTACGGCTCCACCCACGTCTGGGTCGACCACAACACGTTCACCGACGGCCGCCGCCCCGACAGCGCCCAGCCCAGCTACTTCGGCCGCCTCTACCAGCAGCACGACGGGGAACTCGACGTGGTGCGCGGCGCCGACCTCGTCACCGCCTCCTGGAACGTGTTCGCCGACCACGACAAGACGTTGATGATCGGCAACAGCGACAGCGCGGGCGCAACGGACCGCGGCAAGCTCCGGGTCACGCTCCATCACAACCTCTTCAAGAACATCGTGGAGCGCGCGCCGCGGGTGCGGTTCGGCAAGGTCGACGCGTACAACAACAACTTCGTGGCGCCCGGCAGCGGCTACGCGTACAGCTGGGGCGTCGGCGTCGAGTCCCAGCTCTATGCCGAGGCCAACGCCTTCACGGTGCCCGCCTCCGTCGACCCCGCGACGATCATCAAGAAGTGGAAGGGCACGGCGCTGACCGCGAAGAACAACCACCTCGGCGGCAAGGCGGCCGACCTCCTCGCCCTCCACAACGCGGGCGTCCCCGATGAGCAGCTGGGCGGCGACGCGGGCTGGACCCCGACGCTGCGCACCCGCGTCGACGCGCCGCGCGCGGTGCCGGGCATCGTGGGCAAGGACGCGGGCGCGGGCCGTCTCTGACGCCCCGCCGACCCCATGAGCGGGGGAGGCCGGGCGTTAACTGGCCCCGCCTGGCCTCCCCTTCTGCCATCCGACGCTATGGTCAACTCCAATTGGACTGCCGAGCAATGCCGGTCGCAGAATGATCAAGAGTCGCCATGCTCTATCGCTGGACGATCGTGATTCCGTAATCTGAGAATCCTCGATACGGCGGCAACCTAATCTGGATCGGCGGCAACTACGCCATGGAGCGGGTCGTCCAGGATCCCACGGCCCGCTCTCTCGACGCAGAACAGGAGTTGCCATGAGAGTGAGGCGAAGCCGCGGCCGCCACCGCCGTCGCAAGGACCGCACGCTGCCGCTCGGCAGCGCGGTGATCGTGGCATCGGCCGTGGCCGGGGTGTACCTGACCGCCTCCCCGGACGGCGCGAGCGCCGTTCCCACCACCGTCTACGTGGCACCCGGCGGCAGCGACAGCCAGACGGGCACGCTGGCATCTCCGTACCGCACGCTCGAGAGGGCCTTCGCCGCGGCGAAGCCCGGCACCACCATCGAGGTGCGCGGCGGTACGTACTACCCGGCCCGCACCCTGCGCAGCTCCGTGAGCGGCACCGCCGGGGACCGTGTCCATCTGCGGCCGTACCGGGGCGAGAAGGTCAGGCTCGACGGCTCCCGGCTCCGCGACGGCGCCTCCCTGCTCTCCCTCAGCGCCGACTACTGGACCGTCTCCGGGCTCGAACTGCGCAACGCTCCCGGCGGCGGCCTCGTCTGCACCTCCTGTTCGCGCGGTGTCTTCAACAACCTCACCACGCGCGGCAACGGCGACACCGGGTTCACCCTCCGCGGCGACAACACCGACGGCAACCTCATCAGGAACCTGGACTCCTACGGCAACCACGACGATGCCACCGGCGGCAAGAGAGCCGACGGCATCGCGATCACCCATGGCTCCGGCTCCGGCAACGTGATCACCGGCTCCCGCCTCTTCGACAACAGCGACGACGGCCTCGACCTGTGGATGTGGGCGAGCCCCGTCTCCATCGACCACTCCTGGGCCTGGGGCAACGGCGTCAACCGCTGGGGCATCCCCGACTTCGAGGGCGACGGCAGCGGATTCCAGCTCGGCGCCGACACCGACTCCGCGCCCACCCCCGCCCATGTCGTCCGGGCGTCCGCCGCCTGGAAGAACTCCAAGAGCGGCTTCGCCGCGGGCGGCAACACCGGCGCCCTCCGGCTGCTGCGCACCACCGCCTACGCCAACGAGGGCCAGGGCTACGCCTTCCCCGACTCCCGCGTCCTGCTCCAGCAGAACCTCGCCGTCGCCAACGGCCGCGGCCAGGCCGACACGGGTGACCTGGCGGTCTCCCGCGGCAACAACTGGAAGCCGGACGCCTCGATCACCCCGCCCTTCGTCACCACCGACCCGGGCACGGCGTACGAGTCCCGCCGCCAGGACGGCTCGCTGCCCGTGACCAGCTTCCTCGTCGTCGCCGGTGCGACGGAGGTCGGCTCGACCATGAACTGACCCCCGCCTCCGAGCCCGGGAGCGGGCTCAGGAATGGCCCTGGACGGCGCGGGGGCGGTACGGGGTCTCCAGGCGGGTTGTCTCCTCCTCCGTGAGGGTCAGGTCCACCGCGGCCACCGCGTCCTCCAGGTGGGCCGGCTTCGTGGCGCCGACGATCGGCGCGGTCACGGCGGGGCGGCTCAGCAGCCAGGCCAGGGCGACCTGGGCGGGGGAGACGCCGCGCTCCCCGGCGACCTCGCGCACCGCGTCGACGATGTCGAAGTCGGCGTCCGCGTACCACCGCTCGACCAGGGGGTCGTTGGCTGCGCGGGTCGTGGAACCGGTGCGGTCGCGGTCGCGGGTCCCGGCCAGCAGACCGCGGGCGAGCGGGCTCCACGGGATGACGCCGACGCCCTGGTCGAGGCAGAGCGGGTTCATCTCCCGCTCCTCCTCCCGGTACAGCAGGTTGTAGTGGTTCTGCATGGAGACGAACCGCGTCCAGCCGTGGGTGTCGGCCGTGTGCTGGGCCTTCGCGAACTGCCACGCGTACATCGAGGACGCGCCGATGTAGCGGGCCTTCCCGGCGCGCACCACGTCGTGCAGCGCCTCCATCGTCTCCTCGATCGGCGTCTCGTGGTCGTAGCGGTGGATCTGGTACAGGTCCACATGGTCGGTGCCCAGCCGCCGCAGCGAGGCGTCGATCCCGGCCAGGATGTGCTTGCGGGACAGGCCCCGGTCGTTGGGGCCCGGGCCCATCGGGTTGTAGACCTTGGTGGCCAGCACATAGTCGTCGCGGTGCGGGAAGCATTCGGCCAGCAGCTCGCCGGTGATCTCCTCGCTGCGGCCGACCGCGTACATGTCGGCGGTGTCGAAGAACGTCACCCCGCTCTCCACCGCCCGCCGCACGATCGGCCGGGACGCGTCGATGTCCAGCTGCCACGCCCGGTACGAGGGGTCGCCGTAGCTCATCATGCCCAGGCAGATCCGCGACACCTTGATCCCCGAGGTGCCCAGTCGTGCGTACTCCATGGCGATCTCCTCTCTCGGCAATGGCCACAGAAGACCACTTCGGGCGCCGGATGTCAGCCCTGTCTCAGCCCGGAGTGACGAAACCGCATTCGTACGCCGCGATCACCGCCTGGGTGCGGTCCCGGACGCCGAGCTTGCCGAGGACCGCGGCGACATGCGTCTTGACGGTCGCCGGGCCGACGGTCAGCCGGGCGGCGATCTCGGCGTTGGACAGCCCTGCGGCCATCAGCCGCAGTACGTCGGCCTCCCGCTCGGAGAGCCGGTCGCGCAGGGCGCGGGCCGCGTCGCGGCCGCCCGCGGCGGCGGCGTGTTCGGCGGCCAGGGCGCGTACGGCGGCGGGGAACAGCAGCGAGTCGCTGCGCGCCACCAGCCGTACCGCCTGGACGAGGTCGTCCGCGCGGGCCCGCTTGAGCAGGAAGCCGCTGGCTCCGGCGCGGAGCGCGTCGTACACGTACGCGTCGTTCTCGAAGGTGGTCACCACGATGATGCGCGGCGGCTCCGGCACGGTCCGCAGGATCTGCTCGGTGGCGCGGATGCCGTCGATGTCCGGCATCCGGACGTCCATCAGCACGATGTCCGGGCGCAGTTCGCGGACCAGCGGGACGGCCTCGGCGCCGCTGCCCGCCTCGCCGACCACCTCCAGGTCCGGTTCGCAGGACAGGATCGCGCGCAGCGCGGTGCGGACCATCCGCTCGTCGTCGGCCAGCACGATGCGCAGGGGCGGCGGCGCGGTCACCGGGCGGCCCCCAGGGGGAGCCGGACCGTCAGCCGCCACCGGCCGTCCACGGTGTCCCAGGCGCAGCTGCCGCGCAACAGCGCCACGCGCTCGGCGATGCCGCGCAGGCCGCGCCCGCCGCCGGTGCGGCGCGCGCGGGCGGCGGCCCCGCTCACCGGGTTCTCCATGCTGATCTCCAACTCGGCGCCGCATCTGGTCATCCGCACCCGCACCGGCACCGGTCCGGCGTGGCGCAGGGCGTTGCTCAGCCCCTCCTGCACGATGCGGTACGCCTCGCGGGAGACGACCGGCGGCAGACCGCCCGGTGGGGGCCCGCAGAGGTCGACGGTGACACCCGCGGCGCGGGTACGGGCCAGCAGTGCGTCCAGGTCGGCGAGGGTGGGGGAGGGCACGGCCCGGCCCGTCCCGGCTCCTTCGGACTCCTCGCGCAACAGGCCCAGCACGCTGTCGAGTTCGGCCACGGCCCCGCGCGTGGTCTCCTCGATCGCCTCCAGCGCCTCCCGGGCGAAGCCCGGATCGGCGTCCAGGACCCGGCGGGCGGCGCTCGCCTGGAGCGTCACCGCGCTGAGCGCGTGCCCGACGGAGTCGTGCAGCTCGCGGGCGAGGCGGTTGCGGGAGGCGAGCCGGGCGGCCCGCTCCTCGGCGGCGGCCAGCCGGTCGGCGGGGGCGGGCCCGAGGAGCGCGGGAGCGCAGCGGGCCAGCAGCGCCCCGGCGCCCAGGGCGACCAGCGCCACCCCCGCCAGCA
>NZ_GG657754.1:8098007-8103011 GCF_000158915.1 Streptomyces himastatinicus ATCC 53653
GGGAGCGAGGTGAGGAGGTCGTCGCTGCGGACCACCGACCCGAGGACCACCGTGGTGAGGAGGAAGTACGGCATCAACAGCGCGCCGCCGAGCACCAGATGGACCCAGCGCAGCAGGGCTCGTCGCCCGAGGGCCGCGCGGGTCCATCGTCGCCAGGGGAGGGTGGTCACAGGGGCCGCAGCTCCAGTGTGCGCGGGGGAACGGGGGCTTCGGACGCCTGCGCGCCCCGCTCGCCGAAGAAGTACGCACCGGCCGTGAGGACCAGCAAGCCCACGATCATCTGCACAGCGTAGGTCATGTTCATCACCGCGCTCGGCGCCTTGGCACCGTCCCCCGAGGTCAGACCGGTCAGCATGAGCCAGCCGCCCCAGCAGGCCAGCGCCCCCGAACCGATCCAGGCCAGGCCCAGCGGGACGCCGAGCCGGAGGCGGTGGCCGGAGCGGAAGGCGAGCGTCAGCGCACCGGCGGCGGTGGCGAGCGCGAAGACGACGTACATCGCCTCCAGGACGTAGAAGTCGCTCGTCCGCTCCGCGGCCCGCGCCGCGGACAGCCCGGCCGTCGAACCGGCCGCCCACAGCGCATGGGTCGCGGCGGGCAGCACGGCGAGCACCGTGGCGACCACGGCGGTGAGGCGCTGGGCGCCGCGGGTGGGGCTGTCGGCGGGCAGATCGGCGATCCGGCCGCGCCACAGATGGCCCCAGCGCTCACGGGCGTACAGCACGAAGAGGGCGCCGAGAGCGAGGCCCTGGAGGATGAACCCGCCGTAGACGAGGCCGAAGACCCAGTCGGCGAGGAACCGGCTGTCGTCGGCGGCCGGGCCCGCCCCGGTGCCGTGGCCGAGCGCGGTGACGATCAGCTGGGCCGGGAAGCCGGTCATGATCGGCGCGAGCAGCCCGCAGGCGCACCACACGGGCAGCGCCAGCAGCCAGGCCGGGACCCGCCTGCCCCAGGGGCGGGTGAGGAGGAGGGCCAGGACGACGACCGCGGCGTCCATGAGGACGGAGAGCCCGTTGAAGGCGAGCATGACGGGGCGTTCCCCGGGGGCGCGCAGATCGCTGCCCTCGGGGATGCCGAGGTAACTCCCCGCGATCCAGGCGACCTTGAGGCCGATGTAGGGGAGGCAGGCGAGGATGGCGACGGCGCGCAGCGCCCGGCGGGGAGCGGTGGTGGCGTGGGGCTGTGTCATGTACACCAGCCTTGCGGAGCGTCCGGCTCCGCACCTCGCCCTGTCCGACGATCCGCCTCCGCCGTGCGGCGGAGGCCGTCGTCCTCCCCGCGACCCGCGGCCTTCGGATTCAGAGACGGCGCGTGGCGAGCGTGAGGCGGTCGCGGGCGTCGAACAGCGCGTCCTTGATCATCTGCTCATGGGCCCCGGTCAGCCGGGCCACCGGCACCGAGCAGCTGATGGCGTCCCGGGAGGGGGTGCGGTAGGGGATGGCGATGCCGAAGCAGCGCAGCCCCAGGGTGTTCTCCTCGCGGTCCACCGCGTACCCCTGCTCGCGGATCAGGTGCAGTTCCTCGATCAGCTTCTCGCGGTCGGTGATCGTGTGCTCGGTGAGCGGGCTCAGCGTCTCCGGCAGCAGCTTGCGCACCTGCTCGTCGGTGTACGTGGCCAGCAGCGCCTTGCCCAGCGAGGTGGAGTGGGCCGGGAGGCGGCGGCCGACGCGGGTGAAGGGGCGCAGATAGTGCTGCGACTGGCGGGTGGCGAGGTAGACCACGTTGGTGCCGTCGAGCCGGGCGAGGTGGATGGTCTCGGTGGTGTCGTCCGAGAGCCGGTCCAGCGTGGGCCGGGCCGCCGCCACGACCTCGTCGCCGTCGATGTAGGACGTGCCGACGAGCAGCGCCCGCACCCCGATGCCGTACCGGGTGCCGGTCGCGTCCGTCTCCACCCAGCCCAGTTCGACCAGGGTGCGCAGCAGCATGTACAGGCTCGACTTGGGGTAACCTACGGCCTCCTGCACGGAGGCCAGGCTGTGCATCCCGGGCCGGCCGGCGAAGAACTCCAGCAGTTCGACCGTGCGGACCGCCGACTTGACCTGGGCCCCGCCCGTCTCGGCAGCTGTCATCGCCTTGACCCCTCTGTTCGACCAGCCATAGAGTCCCGATGGAATTCATCAACCGGGACAGCGTTCAGCATATCGAACACCCGTCGATGTGCGAGACGCAAGCAGCGGTAACACAGCAGGAGGAATCCGCGGTGTCAGCACCAGTGTGGAGCGTCGACCCCCGAACCGGAAAGCAGCGCGAGCAGGTAGCGGTCGAAGCCACAGCGGAGGAGGTCGACAAGGTGGTGCGGGCGGCCGACGCCGCGCGCGGCGCCCTTACCGACCGTACGGTGCGCGCCGCCTTCCTGCGCACCGCCGCCGATCTGCTCGACGAGGCCCGTGACACGCTCGTCGAGGCCGCCGACGCCGAGACCGCGCTCGGCCCGGCCCGGCTCACCGGCGAGCTGGCCCGCACCAGCTACCAGCTCCGGTCCTTCGCGACGATCGTGGACGAGGGTGCCTTCCTCGACGTCCACGTCGACCACGCCGACGCCACCCAGACCCCGCCGTGGCCCGATCTGCGCCGCTACAAGCTGCCGCTCGGCGTCGTCGCCGTCTACGCCGCCAGCAACTTCCCGCTGGCCTTCTCCGTGCCCGGTGGCGACACCGCCAGCGCCCTCGCCGCGGGCTGCCCGGTCGTCGTCAAGGCCCACCCCGACCACCCCGCGACCTCCGAGGTGGCCGCCTCCGCGCTGCGCCGGGCCGCCGAGCAGGTCGGGCTGCCCGCCGACGTGATCTCCGTGGTGCACGGCTTCGACGCGGGCCTCGAACTCATCAAGCACCCGCTGATCGCCGCCGCGGGCTTCACCGGCTCGATCCGCGGCGGCCGCGCCCTGTACGACGCCGCGGCCGCCCGGCCGGTGCCGATCCCCTTCCACGGCGAACTGGGCAGCCTCAACCCGGTCGTGGTCACCGAGGCCGCCGCCGCCGAGCGCGGCGAGCAGATCGGCTCCGGGCTCAGCGGCTCGATGACGCTGGGCGTGGGCCAGTTCTGCACCAAGCCCGGCTTCGTGCTGGCCCCCGCGGGCGCCGCTGGGGACGCGCTGGTCAAGTCGCTCACCGAGGCCGTCAGCAACACCGACGCCGGGGTGCTGCTCGACCACCGCATGCGCGACAACTTCGTGGCGGGCGTCAAGGAGCGTGCCGAGCTGGCGGACGTCGAGGCGCCGGTGACCCCCGGTTCCGGTGGCGAGCACAGCGTCAGCCCCGGCTTCCTCACCGTCCCGGCCCGGCGCCTCGCCGAGCAGGGCCCGCACGATGTGCTGCTGGAGGAGTGCTTCGGCCCGGTGACCGTCGTCGCCCGGTACGAGAGCGACGCGGAGATCTCCGCCGTCCTCGGCCGCCTCCAGGGCAACCTGACCGCCACCGTCCAGATCTCCGCCGCCGAGGCCGAGGGCACCGAGGGCCGGGCCGGTGAGCTGATCGCCGAGCTGACCCCGCTCGCGGGCCGGGTCCTGGTCAACGGCTGGCCGACCGGCGTCGCCGTCGCCCCCGCCCAGCACCACGGCGGCCCGTACCCGGCGACGACGTCCACCTCCACCTCGGTGGGCGGCACCGCCGTCGAGCGCTGGCTGCGGCCCGTCAGCTACCAGGACACCCCGCCCGCACTGCTCCCGCCGGAGCTGCGCGACGACAACCCGCTCGGGCTGCCCCGCCGGGTGAACGGCATCCGGGAACAGCAGGGCTGACTCCCCGGTGACGACACGGCCGTCGGGCGCGCGGACCTGACCCGCCCGCCCGGCGGCCGTTTCGCGTTCCGGCGTTCCGCATTCCGGTAGCGGGAATCAGTGCAGGTCAGAGGGGATACGTAAGCATCCGTGGCGGGCACGCTTCAGAGATGTGCGATGGACGCCGGGGCGGGCCCGTCCCATAGTGGATGGACATGGAGAGCCTGGCGGGCGCCGAGTTCGCGCCACAGACGACGTATCTCAACACCGCTTCCAGCGGTCTGATCCCCGCACGCTCCACCGCCGCCATGAAGGCGGCCCTCGACGACGCGGCCGTCGGCGTCCGCTATACCGATGCGGCCTTCGAGGCGGTCGAGGAGACCCGCGCCGCCTACGCCCGGCTGGTCGGCGTACCGGCACGGCGGGTCGCGACGGGCGGCTCGGTCGTCGTGTACGCCGGACTGATCGCCACCTCTCTGCCGTCCGGCGCCGAAGTCCTCACCGCCGAGGGCGACTTCAGCTCCCTGGTCAACCCCTTCGCCGTACGCCGCGACCTCAAGCTGCGCACCGTACCGCTGGAGGAGCTGGCGGAGGCGGTACGTCCGGAAACCGCGCTGATCGCGGTGAGCGCCGTCCAGTCGGCGGACGGACGGATCGCCGACCTCGACGCGATCCGGGACGCCGCCCGGGCGCACGGGGCCCGCACCCTGGTGGATCTCAGCCAGGCCGTCGGCTGGCTGCCGGTGAGCGCGGGGGAGGACGACTTCACCGTGGCCGTCGGCTACAAATGGCTGCTGTGCCCGCACGGCACCGCCTTCCTCACCGTGCCCGAGGACCTGGGCGGCCTCACCCCGGTCTTCGCGGGCTGGCGCTCGGGGGAGCAGCCGTGGGACAGCTGCTACGGGCCGGTGGCCGAGCCGGCCCGTTCGGCGCGGCGCTACGACGAGAGCCCGGCCCTGCTCGCGTACGTCGCGGCCCGGCACTCGCTCGCCCTGCTCCATGAGCTGGGCACCGAGGCCGTCCGCGCCCACGACCGCGCGCTCGCCGACCGCTTCCGCGCCGGGATCACCGGCCTGGGGCGCTCCTGCGTGCCCGCCCCCGGCTCGGTGATCGTCTCCGTACCGGGCCTCGGTGAGGCCGCGCCCCGGCTGGCCAAGGCGGACGTACAGGTCTCGGCGCGGGCCGGGAACCTGCGCGCCGCCTTCCACCTCTACAACACCCCCGCCGACGTGGACCGTCTGCTGGAAGTGCTGGGGGACGGTGCGTAGCGGGAAAACACAGATGGCCAGGGG
>NZ_GG657754.1:8103111-8109845 GCF_000158915.1 Streptomyces himastatinicus ATCC 53653
GCCGTCATGATCGCCTCGACACTGGCCACCGGCGTTCTGACACCACGCTTCGGCCCGAAACCGATCGTCCCGGGCGTGTACCGCCCTCCCCCTGGCCACCCACGGTCACGGGACCGGTGGTTCACCTCACCGGGGTGTTCACCTCACCGGGGTGAAGTCCCGGGCCCCGATGTGCTCCGGCCGCCGCACCGGCGCCGCGAACGGCTCCACCGCCGTGTTCTCCACGCTGTTGAACACGATGAAGACGTTGCTGCGCGAGTAGGGCGTGATGTTGTCACCCGAGCCGTGCATGCAGTTGCAGTCGAACCAGGTCGCCGAACCGGCCTTGCCGGTGAACAGCTTGATGCCGTGCTTGTCGGCGAAGCCGGAGAGCGCCTCGTCCGACGGAATCCCGGCGTCCTGCATCTGGAGCGACTTCTTGTAGTTGTCCTTCGGGGTCTGGCCCGCGCAGCCGAGGAAGGTCTTGTGCGAACCCGGCATGATCATCAGGCCGCCGTTGGTGTCGAAGTTCTCGGTCAGGGCGACCGAGACCGACACGGTCCGCATGTTCGGCAGACCGTCCTCGGCGTGCCAGGTCTCGAAGTCCGAGTGCCAGTAGAAGCCCGAGGCCCCGAAACCCGGCTTGACGTTGATCCGGCTCTGGTGGACGTAGACGTCCGAGCCGAGGATCTGCCGGGCGCGACCCACTACCCGCGGGTCGCGCACCAGGTTCGCGAACACCTCGCTGATCCGGTGCACCTCGAACACCGACCGTACGTCCTGCGACTTCGGCTCGATGATCGAGCGCTCGTCGGCGCGCACGTCCGGGTCGACGATCAGCCGGTCCAGCTCGGCGCGGTAGACCGCGACCTCGTCCGGAGTGATGAGCTGCTCGATCGCCAGAAAGCCGTCGCGATCGAAATCGCTCAGCTCGGACGGTTGCATCGGACCCTCGGCCCCGGGGTCGGACCACACGACGGGGTCCACGCGGGGCGTGGCCACCTCGAGGGGACCGCGGGTCGGGTACAGGTCAGTGACCGTGGTCATCGGATCATGCCTCCTCGGTCTCGGTGATCAGGGGGTATACCCCGTTCTCATCATGGTCCTCCCGTCCGGTGATCGGAGGGTTGAAGACGCAAACGCATCGAAAGTCCTTTTTGATGCGCATGGTGTGCTTCTCGTGCCCGTCCAGCAGGTACATGGTGCCGGGCGTGATGATGTGCTTCTCACCGTTCTCGTCGTTGGTGAGCTCGGCCTCGCCCTCGACGCAGAGGACCGCCTCGATGTGGTTGGCGTACCACATGGACGTCTCGGTGCCCGCGTACAGCGTGGTCTCGTGAAGCGAGAAGCCGACCTTCTCCTTCGCGAGCACGATGCGCTTGCTCTCCCACGTACCCGACTTGGCCTTGACGTGCCTTTCGGTTCCCTCGATGTCCTTGAAGGATCGGACGATCACGGTGAGTCGCTACCTTTCTGCAGTTACGTTACTGAGGGTGTTCAGGCGGTCTCTCGGACCGCCCGGGCGAGGATCCGCAGACCCTCGTCCAGCTCTTCGGGCGTCATCGTCAGCGCCGGCAGCAGCTTGACGACCTCGCTCTCCGGACCGGAGGTCTCGACCAGCAGGCCGAGCTCGAAGGCGCGCTTGCAGACGGCCGAGGCGCGCGGCTTGTCCTCGAACTCCATGCCCCACACCAGGCCGCGGCCGCGGTGGCTGATGCCGGAGTTCTCGTCGCAGATCGCGCGCAGCCCCTGCTCGACCTGCTCACCGCGGGCCAGGGTCTGCTTCTCCATCTGGCCGTCGGCCCAGTAGGTGTCCAGGGTCGCGGCGGCGGTCACGAACGCGGGGTTGTTGCCACGGAACGTGCCGTTGTGCTCACCAGGCTCCCAGATGTCCAGCTCCGGCTTGAAGAGGGTGAGCGCCAGCGGCATGCCGTAACCGCTGATCGACTTGGAGACCGTGACGATGTCCGGGGTGATGCCCGCCTCCTCGAAGGAGAAGAAGGCACCGGTGCGGCCGCAGCCCATCTGGATGTCGTCGACGATCAGCAGCATGTCCTGGCGCTCGCACAGCTCGGACAGGGCGCGCAGCCACTCGGCACGGGCGACGTTGATGCCGCCCTCGCCCTGCACCGTTTCGACGATCACGGCGGCGGGCTTGTTGAGGCCGGAGCCCTGGTCCTCGAGCAGCCGCTCGAACCACAGGAAGTCCTCGACCGCGCCGTCGAAGTAGTTGTCGAACGGCATCGGGGTGCCGTGGACCAGCGGGATACCCGCACCGGCCCGCTTGAAGGCGTTGCCGGTGACGGCGAGCGAGCCAAGCGACATGCCGTGGAAGGCGTTGGTGAACGAGACGATCGACTCGCGCCCCTTGACCTTACGGGCGAGCTTCAGCGCGGCCTCGACCGCGTTGGTGCCCGTCGGGCCGGGGAACATGACCTTGTAGGGCAGGTCACGCGGGCGCAGGATGTTGTTCTGGAACGACTCCAGGAACGCGCGCTTGGCCGTGGTGGACATATCGAGACCGTGCGTGACGCCGTCACGCTCGATGTAGTCGATCAGCGCCCGTTTCAGGACCGGGTTGTTGTGGCCGTAGTTGAGCGACCCGGCTCCGGCGAAGAAGTCGAGGTACGTGTGGCCGTCCTCGTCGTACATGTGGCTGCCCTGCGCGCGGTCGAAGACGGCAGGCCAACCGCGGCAGTAGCTGCGCACCTCCGACTCCAGGGCCTCGAAGACGCTCAGGGCGGGCGGGGTGATGGTCACAGCATTCTCCTGGGAGATGAGTGCGAGGGGTGAGGGGGTGAGGGCGTGCGCCCTCGGGGTGTTCAGGGGCTCGCTGTACGGGGGATCGGGGGCAGAAATCGGGGATGACCTCGGGATGCCGTTACCGGGGCTCAGCCGCGGTCCGCGAGCGGACCGATGCGGTAGAGCACCTCGGGCTCGTGCCCTCCGTCGGGGAACAGGCCGCCGTCGAAGAGCACCTCGTGCTCGACGGGCGCGCCGTGCCGCTCGGCGAAGGACGTGAACAGCCGGTTCGACGCGGTGTTGTCCGGGGTGATCGTGGTCTCGACGCCCCGGATGCCCGTCGCGGCGACGCGCGCGGTCAGCCCGTCCAGCAGGGTGGCGGCCAGTCCGCGACCGCGCCACGCCTGATCGACGGCGACCTGCCAGACCACCAGGGTCTCGGGCCGGTCGGGGCGGATGTAGCCGGTGATGAAGCCGACCGGTCCGCCCTCGGCGTCGCGCGCCACCACGGAGGTGGCGGCGAAGTCGCGGCACCACAACAGGTAGCTGTAGGAGGAGTTGAGGTCCAGAGTCTTGGAGTCGCGGGCGATTCGCCAGATCGCGGCTCCGTCCTCGACGCGTGGTGTGTCGAGGGACAGCCCCTCTGGCAAATCAATTTCGCTACGGGCGCCTACTCGGTCTGCTTGTGCGGCGGTCATGCGAATTCAATTTACCCAGCAGAATCTAAAAATGCATCGAGGAGAGGGGTTACGTAGACGGGGGTCGATGTGGTAACACGCGAGTGCGCGCGCACGCGCGGCAGATCGTTGAAAAGCGCTATTTTGTGGGGGAGTTAGCGGGTCGAAACGGTCGGCGTGTGGAGTGTGTCACATGTGCGTAACGGGTGCGTGATGACACCGAATTACCGTGTCCTGGACCACTAAAAAAAGTGCGTTTAGAGATCGGAAGAGCGGGAAGACGAGATAGGAAGATGTGCATGAAAAGCGCCCCGAATTTGTCTTCCGGTCTTCCGGAATTCATTCCACCGGGCTTGGCGCATCGCTTCTCGCACGGAACATACCCCCGAACTCACGGAAAGTCGCCACGGACGGCGAATGCGCCGGAGGGCCCGTTGCCGGAGGCGGAGTAGCGGTCCCGCCCGGCGTCCCGGCTGCCCTCGGCGTGGTTGTACTGCCCCGCGAAGACATGGCGCCCGGCCGGCACCGTGGCCCCCTTCCGGAGCGTCCAGCGGTAGACCAGCACCCCGCCCTCGGAGCGCACCGAGACGGCCAGGTCGTCCACGGGCAGGGTGCTCCAGGACCCCGTGGTGTGCACCCCGCCGTTCTCGGCGACCCGCAGCTCCACCGTCAGCGACGTCAGCGGCTTGCTCGTGGTGACCGTGATGTCACTCTGCGCCCAGTACGGGTTGGAATTGGGGTTGATCGCCCCCCGCGAACGCACCGCGGGGTCGGCGAGATGGTTTGGACCGACCGAGGTGGGATAGGCGCTCGGCGTGTGCCGACCAGCCCCGTCCCCCGCGCCGCCGCCCGGCCGTCGCGCCGTGCCGCCGCCCTCGCCCGCGGGCGGCCCGGCCGGTTCGCTCGACGTCCGTACCGTCTGCGGTCCGTCGGCGGTGTCGGTGGTCACCACCGCGATCCCGGCGGCCGCGACCGCCGCGGCCAGCCCCGCGGCCGGGCCCACGACCCGGGTCCACTGCCGGGCGGGGACCCGGCGGCCGCTCCGCCGCTCGCCCGCCGCCATGCCCGCGGTGACCCGGGCCAGCATCCGGGCCCGGTCCGGCTGGTGCGCCTCGGCGGCCTCGCGCAGCTCGGCGGCGACATCGCGCCGGTCGTCGCGATGGTCGATCATCAACCGTTCCCTCCTGGGTGCCCGGCATGACCCACACGGCCGGGGCGGAGCCCCCGTACCGTCTCCTGCGCCGACGGCGCCGGCGGCGGGGCCTGCGCCTGGGTGCCCGCCGCGGGCCGCTCGGTGTCGTCGTCGGGCGGGCCGAGCAGCCGCTCCAGCTCGGCGATGCCGCGGGAGGTCTGGCTCTTGACCGTGCCCACCGAGATGCCGAGCGTACGGGCCGTGTCCCGCTCCGAGAGGTCGAACGCGTGCCGCAGCACCACGCACGCCCGCTTCCGGAACGGCAGCCTCACCAGCGCGGCCTGCACATCCACCATCGCGGACACATCCGGATCGTCCACCCGGTCCAAGCGCTCCGACGAGAAGAGCGCCACCCGCCGCCGCTCGCGCACCAGGCTGCGGATCCTGGACCGGGCCAGGTTGGCGACCACGCCCCGGGCGTACGCGGCCGGATGCTCGGCGACACGCACCCGGTCCCACCGGTGCCAGACCGCGACCAGCGCGTCGGCCGCCAGGTCGTCCGCCCCGTCGGAACTGCCCAGCAGCAAGTGGGCGAGGCGGGCCAGTTCGGCATGGTGCCGCTCGAAGAACTCCCGGAACTCCGCCTGTGCGTCGGCCGCGGGTAAGCCGTCCGCCGGTAAGCCGGACGTCGGTGTGGTGGCCGCGGCGGACGGGCCATCGGTAGGAGCGCTCACACGGGCCTCCTCACTGTCCCTGCTGTCCCTCGTCCGGTGGGTTGCGTGAGCGTAGCAGCGCTCCCCGTGTTGTACGAGTGGAGCCCTTCCGCTTCCCCGGAATTGGCCGGTCAGCGGCCGCCCGCCGTCTCGTACAGTGCGTGACATGAGGGAGAGCGCGGTGCTGCACATCAAGGGGCGGATCCTGGTCGGCCCGGAGGACGGGGACGCCGGTGGCGTCCGGGACGAGTTGTGGGTGGTCGACGGGAAGATCACCTTCGACCGGCCGACCGGGGCCCGGGATGTCCGGCAGCTGGACGGCTGGGTGCTGCCGGGGCTCGTCGACGCCCATTGCCACGTCGGCCTGGACGCCCACGGCGCGGTGGACGACGCGACGAGCGAGAAGCAGGCACTGACCGAACGCGACGCCGGGGCGCTGCTGCTGCGCGACGCCGGATCACCGTCCGACACCCGCTGGGTCGACGACCGCGAGGACCTGCCCCGCATCATCCGGGCCGGTCGCCACATCGCCCGCACCAAGCGCTACATCCGCAACTACCCGCACGAGATCGAACCGGAGGACCTGGTCGCCTACGTGGCGGCCGAGGCGCGCCGCGGCGACGGCTGGGTCAAGCTCGTCGGCGACTGGATCGACCGGGACAGCGGCGACCTGTCCGCCTGCTGGCCGCGCGGGTCGTACGAGGCGGCCATCGCCGAGGCGCACCGGCTCGGGGCGCGGGTCACGGCGCACTGCTTCGCCGAGGAGACCCTGGCTCCGCTGGTCGAGGCCGGGATCGACTGCATCGAGCACGCGACCGGGCTGACCGAGGACACCATCCCGCTGTTCGCCGAGCGGGGCGTCGCCATCGTCCCGACCCTGGTCAACATCGCCACCTTCCCGCGGCTCGCGGAGGGCGGCGAGGCCAAGTTCCCGCTCTGGGCCGACCACATGCGACGGCTGCACGCGCGGCGCTACGACACGGTGCGCGCCGCCTGGGACGCGGGCATCCCCGTCTACACCGGCACCGACGCGGGCGGTTCGCTCGCCCACGGGCTGGTCGGCCAGGAGGTCGCCGAGCTGGTCAAGGCGGGCATCCCGGTGCGGGACGCGCTGTCGGCGGCCACCTGGGGCGCCCGGACCTGGCTGGGACGGCCGGGGATCACCGAGGGCGCCCCCGCCGACCTCGTGGTGTACGAGGCCGATCCGCGCGCCGACGTACGGGTGCTGACGGCACCGCGATGGGTGGTGCTGCGGGGCCGGGTGTTCTGAGCGGGACCCGGGGGACCTGGGGGGCTTGGGGTTACGTGGCCATCGAACGCTTCGGCGAACAACACCCTTTGGGATGAACGGACTTCATGTGTCTGCCTGTTTACCCTCGGTGCGCAAATATGGCGTGGTCGAGGCCGTCGGCGCCCGTGGAGTCCCCCGCGGCAGGCGCCGGCGGCTCCATGTCTCCTGTGGGGGTCAACTCACGTGTCCTTTTCACGCAA
>NZ_GG657754.1:8111294-8114414 GCF_000158915.1 Streptomyces himastatinicus ATCC 53653
GATCCCGGGGTCCGCCAGCACATACCCGATGCGCAGCCCCGCCAGCCCCCAGGTCTTGGTGAGGCTGCGCAGCACGACCAGACCCGGCACATCCGTACGGGAGGCGAGCGACGCGGGCTCGCCCGGCACGGCGTCCATGAACGCCTCGTCCACCACCAGCGTCCGCCCGGGCCGCGCCAGTTCGGCGAGCACGGCGGCCGGGTGCAGCACGGAGGTGGGGTTGGTGGGGTTGCCGACGACCACCAGATCGGCGTCGTCCGGCACCGCCGCCGGATCCAGCCGGAAGCCGTCCCGCTCGTCGAGCAGCACCCGCTCCACCGTGTGCCCGGCGTCCCGCAACGCGGCCTCCGGCTCGGTGAACTGCGGATGCACCACCACCGGGCGCCGGGCCGGAAGGGCGCGGGCGATCAGCACGAACGCCTCCGCGGCCCCGGCCGTCAGCAGCACCCGCCCCTCGGGCACGCCATGGCACGCGGCCACGGCGGCGCGCGCCGCCCGCCCGTCCGGGTAGGCGGCCAGCCCGTCGAGGGACGCGGCGATGCGGTCCTTGAGCCAGCGCGGCGGCGTACCGGCCCGGACGTTGACCGCGAGGTCCGTCAGCCCGGCGTCGGCGCCGCGCACCTCCGCGTCCCCGTGATGCCGCAGATCGAACCCGGGGACCGCACTGTCGGCAGGCGTCTCACAGGCGGGCGTCTCACGGGTGGGCGTCCCGGCCGCCGGTATCCCAGCGGCGGGTATCTCAGCGGACATCGGCGTGGATGTCCGGGTGGGAGTGGGCATGGGCCGCCTCCTCCTCGAGCTGCGCCCGCTCGGGCACCCCGGCCACCTCCTCGTAGCGCTCCATGACCAGCTCCGCCAACTCCACGGTCGGGCCGATGACATCGGCGGACACCACCTCGGCATCCGGATACGCGAGCTGCCAGCCCTCCGCCTGCTGCTGCACCCGCTCCAGCGCGTCACCGCCGAACAGGAAATACGGGCAGCACCACGATCCGCTGCGCCCCGAGCCGCACACAGCGGTCAAGGCCCGAGGGCACGTCCGGCGCGGCGAGCGAGGCGAACGCCGTCTCGACGCCCGCGAAACCGCGGCCCTCCCACAGCAGCCGGGCGGCCCGGTGCACCTCGGCGTTGCCCTCCGGCAGCGGCGACCCGTCGCCCACCAGCAGCACCGTCGTCCGCGACCGGTCCGAGGGGGAGCGCCGACCGCCGCCCAGCGCCTCGTCCAGCCGCCGCTCCAGCACCCGCAGCAGCCGGGGGTCCGGACCCAGCGGGCGGCCGAAGACGAACGAGGCGTCCGCGTGCCGCTCCGCCTCCTGGGCCAGCGCGGCGGCGACCCCGTCTCTCGGGTGCTCCACCGGGACCAGGCTGAGGGGCACGACGGCGAAACGGGTCACGCCCTCTCCGACGAGGCGGGCCACCGCATCGGACAGCGGGGGCGCGCCCGGCCCGGTGAGGCCGCCTGCCACGGGCAGATCGGGGTGCTGCGCGCCCAACTCCCGTACGAAATCCTGGAAGGCGCCGGCGCGCCTCTCGTCTCGGGTGCCGATGCCTGCGATGAGCAGCGCGGGCGGGGTCGTCACGAGGTCTCCTTGGTGCAGGGTGAAGCAGGTCTCACGGTGCAAAGCGCAGTCTCGCCCCGAGACGTTACTGAGCGCCGTCGGGACACGCCACGGGAGGTCTTCGGCGGTTTGCGGAGTGGCCGTTTTGAGACGTGCTGTCCTGCGCGTGGCCGTCCTGCGGGTGCGGGCCGCGGCGGGCGATCGCACAGGTGGCCCTGGACGGCCTGCCACCACCCGGCTCCGACACCCGCTTGGCGACGAGCAGTTCGCCCCCCGGCCCGGCGGCCAGCAGCGCGGCCGCCTCGGCCACACCGGGCGTCCCCACGGCGGTCAGGGCCGCCATGGACGGGTTCGGCACCTCGACCGCGGCCAGCAACTGCGCCCCGAACCCCCGCAGCGGCACCCCGAACCGCTCGGCCGCGGCCAGCAGCCCGGGCTCACCGGCCTTGGCCTCGACCGTCGCCAACTCGGCGACGCCGCCCGGCGCGAGGCCCGCCCCGGCGAGGGCCGCCGCCACCAGCCCGGTCACCTCGTCCACGGACACCCCCCGCCCCGCGCCGACGCCGACCACCAGATCGGGCTGTTGAGGATGGCGCACGTCAGGTCACCGCCCTCGTCACCCGGCGGCGGGCACGCATCCGGCCACGAACCGGGCCGCCATACCGGGCACCGCGGCCCAGTGCACATGGAGATACGAGGCATGCACGTTTCCCGGTGCGAACCCTTCGGTACGGCGCTGCGGATGGACGAGCCCCCAGGCGGGCGTCTGCCCGGCCCCCGGCTCGACGGTGGTGCGGTGGAACTCATGGCCCCGCACCCGGGTCCCCGCGGCGGCGAGGGACGTGTCGGAAATGGCCACGGCCTCACGGTAGCCCAGCGTCAGCCGATCCGACATATGTGCCTCGGCGTCCACCACTCCGCACATCGGGCGCCCGTCCAGCGAGCGCGCCAGATACAGCAGCCCGGCGCACTCGGCGGCGATGGGCGCGCCCGTCGCCGCCAGCTTGGCGACCTCGGTGCGCAGCGGCTCGTTCGCGGACAGCTCCGGTGCGTACACCTCCGGGAAGCCGCCACCGATCACCAGCCCGCCGGTCCCGTCGGGGAGGCGCTCGTCCCGCAGCGGGTCGAACGGCATGACCCGCGCGCCCGCGGCGGTGAGCAGCTCGGTGTGCTCCGCGTAGGAGAAGGTGAACGCGGCCCCGCCCGCCACGGCGACCACCGGCCGCCGGTCCTCCGGCAGGGGGCTCTCCGCGGCGGCCTCCGCCGCCGGGCCCAGCTCCGCCACCGGATCCCACACCGGTCCTGACAGGGGAGGCGCGCTGCCCGCCAGCGCCATCAGCCCGTCGAGATCGCACCCCTCCCGCACCCATGCGGCCAGCGCCGCGACCGAACCCGTGGCCTCCGTGCGCCGCTCGGCCACCGGCACCAGACCGAGATGACGGCTCGGCGTCCCGACCTCGCGCATCCGGCGCAGCGCGCCGAACACCGGCACCCCGGCGCCCTCCAGCGCCTCCCTCAGCATCGCCTCGTGCCGGTCGGACGCCACCTTGTTGAGGATCAC
>NZ_GG657754.1:8115120-8116115 GCF_000158915.1 Streptomyces himastatinicus ATCC 53653
GTGCATGGGGTACGCGAACTCGTCCAGCACATAGAGCCGGTATGTCTCCGCCGCGAGATCGCGCTTGACCTGCTCCCAGCCCTCGCGTGCGGCTTCCTCGCTGGAAGCCATGTCGCGCTGGACCCACGACCAGCCCTCGCCCATCTTGTGCCATGCGACGGTCCCCCCTTCGCCCGAGTCGCCGAGGACGCGCAGCGCACGCTCCTCGCCGACCTTCCATTTCGCGCTCTTTACAAACTGGAATACACCGACCGGCCAGTTTTGGTTCCACGCCCGCAGCGCCAGACCGAACGCGGCCGTCGACTTGCCCTTCCCCACGCCCGTGTGCACGAGCACGAGCGGCCGGTTGCGGCGCTGGCGGGTGGTCAGCCCGTCGTCGGGGACGACGGTCGGTTGTCCTTGCGGCATCAGGCTGCCCTCCGAGAGTTCTGTACCGTCCGTACATCGCGGACCAGCGCCGTCACGCTGTCCGCGCGCAGTTCGTCCAGGGTGACCGGGGTCCCCCGCAGATCGCGGGCGAGCGCGCCCGCCAGGCCCAGCCGCACCGGACCCGACTCGCAGTCGACCACGACCGAGGCGACCCCGTCGCCCGCGAGCAGCCGCGCCGCGCGCCCGGCCCGCTCCACCGGCGTGGACCCGTCGGACACCGCGGCCTTCTTCGATTCGGTGGCCCGCCCGTCGGTCACCACCACCAGCAGCGGACGGCGCGAGGGGTCCCGCAGCCGCTCCACCCGCAGCACTTCGCGGGCCTTCAACAGCCCCGCCGCGAGCGGGGTGCGGCCGCCGGTCGGCAGCTGTTCCAGCCGGGCGGCGGCCGCGTCCACCGACGAGGTGGGCGGCAGCGCAAGCGCCGCGTCCGACCCCCGGAAGGTGACCAGGCCGACCTTGTCCCGCCGCTGATAGGCGTCCAGCAGCAGCGACAGCACCGCGCCCTTGATCGCGCCCATGCGCTTGCGGGCCGCCATCGACCCCGACGCGTCCACGACGAACAGCAC
>NZ_GG657754.1:8116514-8119791 GCF_000158915.1 Streptomyces himastatinicus ATCC 53653
CCGGGCCCGTCCCCGCCATCGGGACCGCCGCCCCCGCCCGGCCCGTCGGGGTCGTCGTCGGGGCCCTCATCGGCATCAGAGGATTCCGGCTCGGGTTCCGGCTCCGGCTCCTCGTCCTCGAACTGCCGCAGCACCTCGTCCAGCTTGTCCTCGTCCAGCCCCGGCGCGTCGAACGGCGCCCGCCGCCGCCGGTGGGGGAGCGACAGGAGCGCGGCCTGCCGTACGTCCTCGGTCCGTACGTCCGTCCGGCCCGCCCAGGCGGCCAGCGCAGTCGCCGTACGCGCCGTCACGATGTCCGCGCGCATCCCGTCCACCTCGAACGCCGCGCACACCGCGGCGATCTGCCGCAGCGCGCGGTCGCCCAGCCGGACGGCGGGCAGCAGGGCGCGCGCCGCCGCTATGCGGTCCCGCAGCTCGCCCTCCTCGCGCGCCCAGCGCGCGGCGAACCCGGCCGGGTCCTCGTCGTACGCCAGCCTCCGGCGCACCACCTCGACCCGCTCCTCGGTGTCCCTCGACGCCGTGACCTCGACGGTGAGCCCGAAGCGGTCCAGCAGCTGCGGCCGCAGCTCGCCCTCCTCCGGGTTCATGGTGCCCACCAGCAGGAAGCGCGCGGCATGCCGTACGGAGACGCCCTCGCGCTCCACATAGGAGGCGCCCATGGCGGCCGCGTCGAGCAGCAGGTCGATCAGGTGGTCGTGCAGCAGGTTGACCTCGTCGACGTACAGCACCCCGCGGTGCGCGTCCGCGAGCAGTCCCGGCTCGAACGCCTTGACCCCGTCCGACAGCGCCCGCTCGATGTCCAGCGACCCGACGAGACGGTCCTCGGACGCGCCGACCGGCAGCTCCACCATCCGCGCGGGGCGCGCGTCCCCGGGGGCGGTCTCGTGCGGTCCGTCCGGGCAGCCCGGGTCGGGCGCGGCCGGATCGCACGAGAAGCGGCAGCCGGGGACGACGTCGACCGGCGGCAGCAGTGTGGACAGCGCGCGCACGGCCGTCGACTTGGCCGTCCCCTTCTCGCCGCGCACCAGCACACCGCCCACGGCGGGCGAGACGGCGTTGAGGAGCAGGGCGAGCCGCATGTCGTCCATTCCGACGACCGCGGTGAACGGGTAGGCAGCGGTGGTCATGCTCAGGTACCTCCTACGGTGCGTGCGCGGTCGGTGCGTATGGGCTCGCGTCTCGTGCTCAATCCGTTCCTCCCGGCGCCCCGGGCGGCACGAAGGGCAGCCCGTCCGGTACGCCGCCCTCGATGAGCCTCAGCAGCGCGTCTGTGTCCGCGTGCTCCTCGATCAGATCGCCCAGCCGGTCCAGCTGCTCCTCGCGCAGCTCCCCGAAGCGGGTGTCCGGCGCGGGCACGAACGCCCGGCCCGAAGCCTCCGCGACCCGCCGCAGGAAGGCGCGGCGGAAGCCGTCGCTCTCCAGCGAACCGTGCCAGTGGGTGCCCCACACCGGGCCTACCCGGCAGCCGTCCAGGAACGGTTCGTCGCCCCCGTGGAGCAGTTCGGCGACCCCGTGGTGGATCTCGTAGCCCGCCACCGGCTCGCCCAGCGCCTCGCCCACCGGCCGGGCCAGGGTCTTGTCGGCCGCGAAGCGGACCCGTACGGGCAGCAGCCCGAGGCCCTCGACCGTCCCGGCCTTCGACTCGACCTCGTCATCGATGCGCTCGCCCAGTGCCTGGAAGCCGCCGCAGAGCCCGAGCACCGGGCGCCCCTCCGCGGCGCGCCGCGCGATCGCGTCGGCGAGACCGCGCTCGCGCAGCCACTCCAGCGCCTTCACGGTGCCCCGGGTGCCCGGCAGCACCACCAGATCGGCGTCGGCCAGCTCCTCCGGGCGGTCCACGAAGCGCACGATCACGCCCGGCTCGGCGGCCAGCGCGTCCACGTCGGTGAAGTTGGACATCAGCGGTACGGCGGCCACCGCGACCCGCAGCACGTCCGCGCCGTACGGCGGTGCGACGACGCTCTCGCGCACGGTGCCGCGCAGCGAGACGCGCAGCCCGTCCTCCTCGTCGATGCCGAGGCCGTGCGCGTACGGCAGCACGCCGACGGTCGGCCGCCCGGTGAGGTCGCGCAGCATGTCCAGACCGGGTTCCAGCAGGCTCACATCGCCGCGGAACTTGTTCACCACATAGGCGGCGATATGCCGCTGGTCCTCGCGGGACAGCAGCGCGGTCGTGCCGAAGAAGGACGCGAAGACGCCGCCGCGGTCGATGTCCCCGACCACGACGACCGGCAGCCCCGCGGCCCGGGCGAGACCCAGGTTGACGATGTCGGTGCGGCGCAGATTGATCTCGGCCGGGCTGCCCGCGCCCTCGCAGATCACCGCGTCATGGGTGCGCCGCAGCTCGGTCAGGCAGTCGGTGACGGTCTCCAGCAGCCCTTCGCGCCGCTCGGAGTGGTAGCCGCGGGCGCTCATCTCGCCCACCGCTTTGCCGAGCAGCACCACCTGGCTGCTGCGGTCGCTGCCCGGCTTCAGCAGGACCGGGTTCATCAGGGCGCTCGGTTCGACGCGCGCGGCGGCGGCCTGCATCGCCTGGGCGCGCCCGATCTCGGCGCCGTCCCGGGTGACGAAGGAGTTGAGCGACATGTTCTGTGCCTTGAACGGGGCGACCCGGAGCCCTTTGCGTGCCAGCCAGCGGCATATGCCCGCCGTGACGACGCTCTTCCCGGCGTCCGAGGTCGTTCCCGCGATGAGCAGTCCGCCCCCCAGGGTCATCTGTTCACCCTTTCCTGATCGGCTCCGGAGCCCCGACCGGCTCCGGAACGAGCCACGACGGTGGTGAGCAGCGCGAGCGCCGACACCTGCCGCGAGAGGCGGATCGCCCGCGGAATGTCGGCCGCCGCCACGGGACGGCCGCCCGGGTTCAGCACCGGGCGGTGCTCGACCCGGCCCGCGTACGCCAGCGTGCCGCCCAGCCGGACCCCCAGCGCGCCCGCGAACGCCGCCTCCACCGGGCCCGCGTTGGGGCTCGGGTGGCGTCCGCCGTCGTCGCGCCAGGCGCGCCACGCGCCGCGCGGATCGGGCCCGGCGAGGGCGGCCAGGGCGGCGGTGAGCCGGGCGCCGGGCCAGCCCGCGACATCGTCCAGCCGGGCCGCCGCCCAGCCGAACCGGCGGTAACGGGCCGACTTGTGGCCCACCATGGCGTCCAGGGTGTTGACGGCGCGGAAGCCGACGAGCCCCGGCACCCCGGCCACGGCCCCCCACACCAGCGCGCCCACCACCGCGTCCGAGGTGTTCTCGGCCACCGACTCGACGACCGCCCGCGCGATCTGCTGTG
>NZ_GG657754.1:8120639-8143159 GCF_000158915.1 Streptomyces himastatinicus ATCC 53653
CCCGCGGCTTGTGTGGTTTCCGTCTGTTTCAGGCCACGATCAGATAGATGCCGTACGCCACGACCGCGGCGCACAGCGCGAAACAGGCGTACGCGCCGGTGCGCGCAACCGGGGAAGCGCCGCCCGCGGCGGCCTGGGGCTGCGGCTGAGCCGTACGGGAGGTGCCGATGATGCCCAGGGTGAAGACCCCGACGACGCCGACCGTCACCGCGAGGCTGACGCCGAAGACCTGGCCGAGGGCCGCCCAGTCGATGTGCATTGCGTGTGCTCCCTGTCAGCTGGTGGAACCGGTTCCCGCGGTGGCGGGGGTCGGGGCGGATTCGGAGGAGGCGTCCTTGCCGGACGTCGAGCCCGAGACATTCGAGGCGTGTGCGTTCGAGGTGTCCGCGTCATCCGTGGCGTCCGTGCCATCAGTGGCATCGGCGGCGGACGCGGTCTTTCCGGCGGGCGGCGGGGCCACCGACCGCACGGCGGCGGTGACGACACCGACCGGCTCGGCGGACTCCGCACCCGGCGCGTTGACGTTGCTGGCGTCCACCGGCTTGCGGCGCGACAGCAGCCAGATGACACCGCAGCCCAGCACCGCGAGGACGGCGACCGCGGCGATCCCGCCGTTGCCGTGGTCGTCCAGCAGCGCCGCGGCGTCGGCCACCAGACCGGCGGCCGGGAGGGTCAGCGCCCACGCGGCGACCATGCGGCCCGCGGTCGACCAGCGCACCACCCCGCCCTTGCGGCCGACGCCCGCACCCATGACGGCGCCCGAGCAGACCTGCGTGGTGGACAGCGCGAAGCCGATGTGGGACGAGGCCAGGATGACCGTCGCGGCGCCGGTCTGGGCGGCGAAGCCCTGCGGCGGCTGGATGTCGGTGATGCCCTTGCCCATGGTGCGGATGATGCGCCAGCCGCCCAGGTAGGTGCCGAGCGCGATGGCGAGCCCCGCGGACACGATCACCCACATGGGCGGGTCGGAGTCCGGCGCGATGACGCCGCCGGTGACCAGCGCGAGGGTGATGACGCCCATCGTCTTCTGGGCGTCGTTGGTGCCGTGGGCCAGGGAGACCAGGGCGGCCGAGGCGATCTGCCCGGCGCGGTAGCCCTTCGCGGTGTCCTCCGCGGCCCGGTTGTCGGCCAGCCGGTAGGTGAGCCGGGTGGCGGCCACCGTGGCGATGCCCGCCACGACCGGCGCGGCCACGGCCGGGATGAGGACCTTCATGACGATCGCGTCGCCGTTGACCCCGTCCATGCCGACGGAGACCACGGTGGCGCCGATGAGGCCACCGAAGAGGGCGTGCGAGGAGCTGGACGGGAGACCGGCCAGCCAGGTCACCAGGTTCCAGAGGATCGCGCCGACGAGCCCCGCAAAGATCACTTCGGGCTGGATGCCGGAGCCCTCGTCGATGATTCCGCCGGAGATGGTCTTGGCGACCTCCACAGAGAGGAAGGCGCCGACGAGGTTGAGGACTGCCGACATCGCCACCGCGACCCGGGGACCGAGCGCTCCGGTGGAGATGGTGGTGGCCATGGCATTGGCCGTGTCGTGGAAGCCGTTCGTGAAGTCGAACACCAAGGCCGTGACGATCACGATCCCGATGAGAAGCGTGATGTGTTCCATACACCCGGTCAATCAGTTCGGAGGGCTGTCAGTGCACGGTGAACGTAAGGAAACTGGGTGAACGGAAGATGAACTGAGGCGGGCTTCACGGTGACACGGGCGCGCGAGTGTGAGAACGGCTGGTTTTCGACCGTACTCCCTTTCGCCATACGGGATTTGGTGTCCGTACATCGAGCCGGTGTAACCGCACCGCGCCGGCGCCCCTATGGAAGGATCGCGCCCGGAGGTGAGGGCCCGTGACGGAGCCGCGATCGGCACGACGGCCACAGCCGAGGCTGACCCAGCCCCTGCGGCAGGCGTGGATGCAGGTGGTGCGGACGGCCCGCAGAACCACCGCCGACGGACTCGTCGTCGGCACCTCGGGCAATGTGTCCGCGCGGATCGGTGACACCGTCCTGGTGACCCCGAGCGGCGTCCCCTACGACCGGCTCGGCCCGCGTGACGTGGTCGGCGTGGACCTCGACGGCCGACAGGTGCTCGGCACGCTCACGCCCACCAGCGAGCTGCCCATGCACCTCGCCGTCTACCGTCACACGGAAGACGCCGCGGCCATCGTCCACACCCATGCCGTTCACGCCACCGCCGTCTCCACACTGGTCGATGAACTCCCCGCGATCCACTACATGACCGCCGCCCTCGGCGGGCCGGTCCGGGTCGCCGGCTATGCGCTCTACGGCACCGATGAATTGGCCGAAAACATGCTGTCCGCGCTGCGCGACCGCTCCGGCTGTCTGCTGCGCAACCACGGCACCGTCGTATACGGCGCGACGCTGGACCAGGCCTACGACCGCACCGCCCAGCTGGAATGGATGTGCCAGGTCTGGCTGGCCGCGGCCGCCGTCCCCGGGCGCACCCCCACCCTCCTCCCGCCCGCCGAGCTGGACCGCGCCGCGGCCAAACTCAGCGGCTACGGCCAGACACGGGACGGCGGCGCGGAGGGCGACGTTCCGGACGTCCCGAAATAGCCTCTTCCACTGGCCGCCGCGCGGCCGCCCACCCACACTGGGAGGGATGCGTGTGCGGACAACGGCGGTCGCTGCCGCCACCACTCTGCTGGGTGTCGGCGCGGCCGCGGTGGCGGCGGGCCGGTACGTCACCGACGCTGCGCTCAGACCGGCCCCGGACCGGCCACTGCCGAACGAGCCGCCGCTCACGGTGCACGCCATGGACGACGACGGGCGGATCACCCTCACCCGTTCGCTCGCCTCGCTGCGCCCCGGCACCTACGGTCTCCTCGGCCGGGCCTGCCACGCCGTCGTCGGCCCGGTGGACGAGGACGTTCCGCACCCCGCCGACTGCGTCGTACGCCGCCTGGAACGGGTGACACACGGCACCCTCGACGCGGGCACCCGGGTGCGGCTCACCCCGCAGGTGCACATCGGCAACCCGAGGGACGCGCTCGGTATCGAGCACGCCGATGTCGACATTCCCGGCGAACTCGGTCCGCTGCCCGCCTGGTTCCTGCCCGGCGAGCGCACCACCTGGGTGATCACCACCCATGGCCTCGGCACCACCCGGGAACACCCCATGGTCGTCATGCCGATGCTGCGCCGGATGCGGATCCCGGTGCTCGACCTCGCGTACCGAGGCGACCCCGGCGCCCCGCGCCCGCCCGACGGCATCAGCCACCTCGGCGAGACCGAGTGGCGCGACCTCGACGCCGCCATCCGCTACGCAGTCCGCTACGGGGCGGAGAGCGTCGTCCTGCACGGCTGGTCCACCGGCGCCTCGATGGCCCTGCACGCCGCCGCCAACTCCGCACTGCGGCACCGGCTCAGCGGCATCGTCCTGGACTCCCCGGTGCTCGACTGGCGGGCCACCCTGCGCGCCCTCGCCGCGGCGCGCCGCGCCCCCGCCGCCCTGCTCCCGCTCGCCGTACGGGCCGTGGAAGGGCGCACCGGGCTCCACGACGGCAAGCTCGCGGAGGCGGCCGACCCCGAGAGCCTGCCGGTTCCCACGCTCATCGTGCACGGCCCCGGCGACACCCTCGCGCCCTGGGACGCCTCCCGTGAACTCGCCGCTGCCCGGCCCGAGCTGGTCACCCTTCATCCGGTGCGACACGCCCCGCACGCCGCCATGTGGAACGCCGACCCCCGGGGGTACGAGGAGGCGCTGCGCCGCTTCCTCACGCCCCTCATCTAGCGCCTCCGGCGGTCCCCGCCACCCATCGGAATCCGGCCGCGGCGACCGCCGGACGGGTGCCGATTGGGCTTTCGGGCCGTCAACGGCGAGACTGCTTCTGTGACGTCCCGTACTCCGCGCGACTCCCGGCTCCGACTCGTCCGCCAGCGGCCGATGGCCACCGCCCCGCGGCCCGCGCCGAACCGCTCCCGGCCGGCGCCACGCCCGCCAGAGGGCACGCCGCCCCGGCCGGAATTGGCCCGGCAGGCCCGTGCGGGGCTTGTCGGGGCCGTGGAGGTGGCGCGCTGGGCCGCGGCCGAGGACGACTCGCTCGGGGCCCTCTCCGACGAGGCCGCCGCCCGCGCCGCCGCGGCGCTCGGGCGCAGCCCCGAGGAGGTGCGGGCCGACTGGGACCGGGCCCGGCTCGTCGGGCTCGTCGATCTGCACGGTGGCACCGCCCGCCCCGGCTGGCGGCTCCAGGCCTGGGACCGCGACGACAGCGCCGTGCTGCGCGGCTGGGTCGCGCTGCTCGACGCCTGGTCGCTGGCCAGCCCGGCGCCGGAGACCGCCGAGCCCACGGCCGTCGCCGAGGTGGTCGAGGCCGTACCGCAGCTGCTCCCGCTGCTCCAGCTGTCCGCGGGCCCGGTGCAGATCTCCACGCTGCTGGACATGCTGCGCAAGCGGGTCGCGGAGCTGCGCACCGAGCGCTGCGAGGTGCCGTACGGGGTGGCCGCGCCGGTGGACGCCGACGACCTCGCCGACCCCGCCGCGACCCCGGAACCGCCCGCCCACGCGGCCGCCCACGTTTCCGCCCACGGGGAGCGGGCGGAGGGCGCCGAGGAGGACGACGACGCGCTGGAGGGCCTGCTCGGCTGGGCCCTGGACGCGCTCGCCTCGGTCGGGGCGCTCACCGTCCTCGAAGGCGACGCCGTCCTCACCGCGCTCGGCAACTGGGCGGTGTGGGTCAAGCTGGAGCAGATCTGCGTGGCCGCCCAGAGCCCCGCCGGGAACATCGAGCACCCCGCCGCCGACATGCTGCGCGGCTGCGCGGGCCTCACCCCCGGGCCCGCCCGCGCCGAGTACCGCGCCTGGCTCGCCGCCCGCCCGGTCGGCAGCGCCATCACCGAACTGCTGGACGCCGCGCGCGGCGACGACGCGCTGCTGCGCGGTCTCGCGTTCGAGGCGCTCCGGGTCGCCGGGGCGCCCGCCGAGCCCTCGGTGCGCGCCGTCGTGGACGAATCGTGCCTGCGGCCGTACGCGCTGCTGTGGCTCGCCGAGCACGAGGGCGCCGACCCCGAGGACGCGCTGGACGTGCTCACCCGCGAGGAGGCCACCTGGCTGTGGGTGGACACCGCCGCGGCCATCTCCGACCACGGCGAGAGCCCGCTGCTGGTGCGCCACCTGGAGTCGGCGGTGCAGGGCACGGTGCCCGCGCTGCTGGCGGAGGTACGGGCCGTCGGCCACCCCCGTACGGTGCAGGTGCTGGTGGCGCTGGCCGCCGCCCACCCCGACCCGGCCCTCGCCAAGGCGGTGCGCCGGGCGGCCTTCCAGGTCCACACCGGCGGCGTCTGAGGGGCCGCACGGGAGGCAGCGAGAGCCCGCGCGGAGGGTGGGGGAGAACACGGGCCCCAAGGGAAAAACCGGTTGCCCGCACCGCTAAACTAGCTCCATGGCAATTCTCCTCGTGCATTAGACGGCGTCGGCCCCGCCCGCTGGTCCGTCCCGTCCGCTGTCCATCTGCCCAGGAGTAATTCCCGTGATCACCGCATCCGGCGTCGAGCTGCGTGCCGGCGCCCGTGTTCTGATCGAGTCCGCCTCGTTCCGTATCGCCAAGGGCGACCGCATCGGCCTCGTCGGCCGCAACGGCGCGGGGAAGACCACGCTCACCAAGTGCCTGGCGGGTGAGGGCATCCCGGCCGGCGGCAGCATCACCCGCTCCGGCCAGGTCGGCTATCTGCCGCAGGACCCGCGCACCGGCGACCTCGACGTCCTCGCGCGCGACCGCATCCTCTCCGCCCGCGACCTCGACTCCGTGCTGCGCAAGATGCGCGAGAACGAGGACCGCATGGCCAACGGCAAGGGCGCCACCCGTGAGCGCGCGATGAAGAAGTACGAGCGCCTGGAGACGGAGTTCCTGACCAAGGGCGGGTACGCGGCCGAGGCGGAGGCCGCGACCATCGCGGCCAGCCTGGGCCTGCCGGACCGGGTGCTCGGCCAGCCGCTGCACACCCTCTCCGGCGGTCAGCGGCGCCGCGTCGAGCTGGCCCGGATCCTGTTCTCGGACTCCGACGTCCTGCTGCTGGACGAGCCGACGAACCACCTCGACGCCGACTCGATCATCTGGCTGCGGGACTACCTGAAGACCTACAGCGGCGGCTTCATCGTCATCTCCCATGACGTCGACCTCGTCGAGACGGTCGTCAACAAGGTCTTCTACCTGGACGCCAACCGCTCGCAGATCGACATCTACAACATGGGCTGGAAGCTCTACCAGGCCCAGCGCGAGGCCGACGAGAAGCGCCGCAAGCGCGAGCGCGCCAACGCCGAGAAGAAGGCCGCCGCGCTCAACTCGCAGGCCGACAAGATGCGCGCCAAGGCCACCAAGACGGTCGCCGCGCAGAACATGGCCCGCCGCGCCGACAAGCTGCTGTCCGGCCTGGACGCGGTGCGTCAGTCCGACAAGGTCGCCAAGCTGCGCTTCCCGGACCCCGCCCCGTGCGGCAAGACCCCGCTGACGGCCGAGGGCCTGTCGAAGTCGTACGGCTCCCTGGAGATCTTCACCGATGTCGACCTGGCCGTCGACAAGGGCTCCCGGGTCGTCATCCTGGGCCTCAACGGCGCGGGCAAGACCACCCTGCTGCGGCTGCTGGCCGGGGTCGAGAAGCCGGACACCGGCCAGGTGTCGCCCGGCCACGGGCTGAAGCTCGGCTACTACGCGCAGGAGCACGAGACGCTCGACCCGGAGCGCACCGTCCTGGAGAACATGCGCTCGGCCGCGCCCGACCTCGATCTGGTCGAGATCCGCAAGACGCTCGGCTCGTTCCTGTTCTCCGGCGACGACGTGGACAAGCCCGCCGGAGTGCTCTCCGGCGGTGAGAAGACCCGGCTCGCGCTGGCCACCCTGGTCGTCTCCTCGGCCAACGTCCTGCTGCTCGACGAGCCCACCAACAACCTCGACCCGGCCAGCCGCGAGGAGATCCTCGGCGCGCTGCGCACGTTCACGGGTGCGGTGGTGCTGGTGACCCACGACGAGGGCGCGGTGGACGCCCTCCAGCCGGAGCGGATCATTCTGCTGCCGGACGGCATCGAGGACCTGTGGGGCGCGGACTACGCGGACCTGGTCGCGCTGGCCTGACCGACCTGGTCGCGCTGGCCCGACCTCCGGGCGTCGGGCCCCGGCCTGATCTCCTGATCCCTGGCCTCGTAGATCATTCGGCCTAGGCGTGATCCGTCATCTGAGTGAGAACGGCTCGTATCGCGGCGCGCCGCCCACGACCGGCGCACGGCACGTGCCGCGCGCCGGTCGCTCTCCGTCCAACCTCTGGCACATAGGTCCTGACCTGCCCTTTCTTCGCGGATCAAGAAAGACTGACAGGGCGTAAGTCGCCGGAATCCAGGATTCCGAAGGCTCGGATGGCGCCATTTCTCGGAATCCTTCCTCCACAGGTCTTGCCGAATGGGTGGCCAGGAAGCCGCCTAGGGGTGATCATGAGAGTCCAGAGCGCACTTCCCATGAGGAGGCACGGGTGGCCGAGACTCTGAAGAAGGGCAGCCGGGTGACCGGCGCCGCGCGCGAAAAGCTCGCGGCAGACCTGAAAAAGAAGTACGACTCCGGTGCGAGCATCCGGGCGCTGGCCGAGGAGACCGGCCGTTCCTACGGATTCGTCCACCGGATGCTCAGCGAATCAGGAGTGTCCCTACGTGGTCGCGGTGGCGCGACGCGAGGCAAGAAGGCCGCATCGGCCTGATCGCGCGTCTCGCGTCCGCGGTTCGTCACCGGAAGCAGGTGTGGACAGTGCCACCCGGTTGATCGTCCGTTCGACCGGGTGGTTACTGTGCAGTCACTTGTACTGACTGCGGCCGACCGGAGGCTTCCTGTGACCCTGCTCGACAAGGACGGCGTATCGCTCATCGTCGATGACGCGGTCGCCACGGTGACCCTGACCAATCCGGCCAAGCGCAACGCCCAGTCGCCCGCGTTGTGGCGGGCGCTGGCCGAGGCGGGGTCGCTGCTGCCCGGCAGCGTGCGCGTGGTGGTGCTGCGCGCCGAGGGCGTGTCCTTCTCGGCGGGTCTCGACCGGCAGGCGTTCACCCCCGAGGGGTTCGACGGCGAGCCGTCCTTCCCGGAGATGGCCCGCGGCTCGGACGCCGAGCTGGACGGGATCATCGCCGCCTACCAGGACGCGTTCACCTGGTGGCGGCGCAACGACATCGTGTCCATCGCCGCGGTGCAGGGCCATGCGATCGGGGCGGGCTTTCAGCTCGCCCTCGCCTGTGACCTGCGGGTATGCACGGAGGACGTGCAGTTCGCGATGCGCGAGACCAGCCTCGGGCTGGTGCCCGACCTGACCGGCACCCATCCGCTGGTCGGGCTCGTGGGGTACGCCCGGGCGCTGGAGATCTGCGCGACCGGGCGCTCCGTCCACGCCGAGGAGGCCGAGCGCACCGGCCTCGCCAACCTCGTGGTGCCCGCCGCCGAGCTGGACGGCGCGGTCCAGGACCTGGCCGCGGCCCTGCTCGCCGCCCCGCGCGACGCGGTGGTCGAGACCAAGGCGCTGCTGCGGGGCGCTGCGGACCGTACGTACGACGAGCAGCGCGCCGCCGAGCGCGCCGCCCAGGCCCGCCGCATTCGCGACCTCGCCGGTGTGGCCGAGTAACACCCCAGATCACGCGTCCTCGAAGGTCAGCACCGGCTTGATCGTGGTGCCCGCCGTCATGTCCGCCGCCGCCTCCTCGATCCGGGCGAACGGATAGGTCCGGATCAGCTGGTCCACCGGCAGCCGACCCTGCTGGTGGAGGGCGACCATCAGCGGGATCAGCTGTTCCGGTTCGCTGTCGCCGAGCGTGACGCCGGTGATGCGGCGGCCCGGAAGCATGCCGTTGACATCGACCGCGACCTCCGTGCCCATGGGCGGTGCCCCGATGACCGCGACCTCGCCCCGGGGCGCGAGGGCGTCGATGGCGGTGCGCAGGACGCCGGGGTGGCCCGTGGTCTCCAGGGCGCAGTCGACGCCGAGGCCGTCCGTCAGCTCGACCAGGGCGGCCGCGGTGTCCTCCTCCGCGGCGTCGACCACGGCCGTGGCGCCCAGCTTCCGGGCCAGCGCCAGCCGAGGGGCGAGCCGGTCGACGGCGATCACCTGCCGGACCGGGCCGAGCACGGCGGCCATCAGGGCGGCGAGCCCGACCGCGCCGGTGCCGAAGACGGCGATCGTGCTGCCCGGCCGGGGCCGCAGGACGTTCAGGACGGCGCCGACACCGGTCTGGATGCCGCAGCCGAAGGGGGCCAGGGTGGTCAGCGGGATGTCCGCCGGGACCCGGACCACGCTGCGCTCGTCCACCAGAGCGTGGGTCGCGAAGGACGACTGGCCGAAGAAATGACCCCCCAGACCTCCGGTCCCGGAAGCGGCCCCGGAGGCGGAACGCAGGGTCGCGGTGCCGTCGCCGCGGGTGCCCCCGAGGAGGTTGAGCGGGAGCCAGGAGGCGCAGTAGGCGGGATGGCCGCCGCGGCAGGTGCCGCACGTACCGCATGAGGTGAAGGTCAGGACGACGTGGTCGCCCGGCCGCACCCGGCCGACCCAGGAACCGACCCGCTCCACGACGCCCGCGCCCTCATGGCCGAGGACGCCGGGGAGCGGGAAGGGCAGATGGCCGTCGCGCACGGTCAGATCGGTGTGGCAGACCCCGGCGGCGGCCAGCCGGACCACGACCTCGTCCGGCCGGGGCTCGTCCAGGGTGATCCGCTCCAGGGAGAAGGCGGCGCCGGGCTTGTTCACCACGGCGGCGAGGGTTTCGGTCATCGTGGAATCTCCGTGGCTCGGAATGGCTCAGAACGGGTAGCGCGCGGTGTCGCCGCGCAGGGTCAGCCACTGGGTCTCGGTGAAGGCGTCGAGATTGGCCCGGGCGCCGCCCACCCGGCCGAAGCCGGATGCGGCAAGTCCGCCGAAGGGCGCGTTCGGATCGTCGTTGACCGTCTGGTCGTTGATGTGGACCATCCCGCTGGGAATCCGCTCGGCCAGCGCGAGTCCGCGTGCCGTATCGGCGGTGAGGATGCCCAGGCTCAGGCCGTACGGGGAGTCGGCGGCGAGCGCCACGGCCTCGTCGTCGTCACGGTACGGACGTACGCACGCGACCGGGCCGAACACCTCCTCGTCCCAGGCGGGCACGGACGGGCCGCAGTCGGCAAGCACCGTGGGCCGGTAGAACCGGCCCCGATGGGTGCCGCCGGTGACCACCCGGGCGCCAGCGGCCACGCTGCGCTCCACGATGTCCACGACATGGCCGAGCTGCCGGTCGTCGATGAGCGGGCCGAGGGCGACCGGCTCGCGGAAGGGGTCGCCGACGGTGAGCTGCTCGGCCTTCTTGGCGAGCAGGCCGAGGTACTCCTCGTACCGCGACTCATGCACCAGATGGCGGCCGACCGCCATGCAGATCTGCCCCTGGTGGAGGAAGTTCCCCCAGGCCCCGCAGGACGCGGCGGCGTCGATGTCCGCGTCCTCCCGCACGATCAGGGCGCTGTTGCCGCCCAGCTCCAGATGGGCCCGGGTCAGCTGCTCGGAGGCCAGTGCCCCGACCGCGCGGCCCGCCGCGGTGGAGCCGGTGAACGACACGACCCGCACCGCCGGGTCGCGGACGATCGCCGCGCCGACGTCCGCGCCGCCCGGCAGGCAGTGCAGCAGCCCCGCGGGCAGCCCGGCCTCCTCGAAGACGCGGGCGAGCACCACCCCGCCGGACACCGGGGTGCGCGGATCGGGCTTGAGGAGGACGGCGTTGCCGAGCGCGAGCGCCGGGGCGATGGAGCGGATGGACAGGATCAGCGGGAAGTTGAACGGCGAGATCACGCCGACCACCCCGACCGGGATCCGCCGCGCCATGCTCAGCCGCGGCTGCGTCGAGGGCAGCAGCTCACCGGTGGGCGCCGCGGGCAGGGCGGCGGCCTCCTCGCATTCGGCGGCGGCGACCGCCACCTCCAGGGCGGCCTTCGCCCGCGACGATCCGGCCTCCCGCACGATCCAGTCGGCGATCTCGTCGGCGTGGCTCCGGAAGGCGTCCGCCGCGCGCCGCAGGGCCGCGGTCCGCTCGGGGAAGGGGGCCGCGGCCCAAGTGCGCCCAGCGGCCGCCGCGGTACGGGCCGCGGGGGCGACGTCCGCCTCGGTGGCCCGGCCGACGGAGCCGAGGTGCTGCCCGGTCGCGGGCTCGGTGATGTCGATGGTGCCGGGCCGGGCCGGGAGGTCCCAGCCGCCGGTGAAGATCCTGTCCGCCCAGTCGGCGGTGGAGAGCAGGCTCATCGCGGACTCCTCAATGCTCAGGAATCCTGATGATGCTCTTCGGGGAAGCGTGCGACAAGGCCCGGGACGTACACATTTCAAGAACTTTGCGCTCGAAAGCTCACAGGCTCACGGGCTCACGGGCTCACGGGCTCACGGCGCCCGCATCAGCTCCTGTGCCGACGTCGGTACCGCCTCCAGCACCAGCACCGCGAGATCGTCGTCGATCGGCTCGGTGCCGAAGTCATGGGCGGCCAGCCGCACCCGCTCCGCGATGGCCTTGGCGCCGAGCCCCGCACAGCCGCGCAAGATGTCGGCCAGGCCGTCGTCGTCGTCCAGCTGCCGGTTGCCGTCCCGCCGCTCGGTCACCCCGTCGGTCACGCACAGCAGCGTCTCGCCCGGCGCCAGGTCCAGGGAGTCGGCGTGGAAGTCGGGCTCGTCATCGATGCCCAGCAGCATCTGCGGGAGCGCCGCGGGCGCCACCTCGCCGTCGGTGCTCAGCCGCAGCGGCAGCGGATGCCCGGCGCTGGCCAGGACGCAGTGCGTACCGCCCGAGTCGGGGTCGGGCTCCAGCTCCCCGTAGAGCAGGCTGAGGAAGCGCGACCGGGCCTGATCGCCGCCCAGGGCCGTGGCCTCCGCCTCCTCCTCCACCAGGGCCTGGTTGAGCCGGGTGAGCACCGACTCCACGCCGTGGCCCTCCCGGGCCAGCAGCCGCACCAGATGGCGGGCGAGGCCGGTGACCGACATCGCCTCCGGGTCGCTGCCGCAGACGTCGCCGAGCAGGAAGCACCAGCGGCGGCCGCCCATCGGGAACAGGTCGTAGAAGTCGCCGCCGACGGTCTGGCCCTCGCCGTGCGGCTCGTAGACGATCGCGGTGTCCACGCCCGGGATGTGGGCCAGCGAGACCGGCAGCTGACGGCGCTGGAGCGCCCGGCTGATGGTGGCCTGCTGGGTGTACTGCCGGGCAGTGGCCACGGCCTGGGCCATCCGTCGCGCCAGGTCGTCGGAGAGCCGCACCACGCCCTCGGTCATCTGCGGCACCCCCGCGCGGCCGAGCAGCAGCACGCCGTAGCCGCGGCCGCGGGCGATGAGCGGGAAGGTCAGCGCGGAGCCGCCCGTGCCGGAGGGGTCGGCGGCCTCGGGCCAGGGCCAGGGGGTGCCGGGGGCGCCGAGCCCGGCCGGTGGCGGATCGCCTTCCAGGGTGGCGCGGAGCGCCTCGATGCGGCGCTCGTCGTTGTGCCAGACCCGGCGCAGCTTCAGCCGGCCGCTCTCGGAGTTCAGCCATACGGCGCACCAGTCGGCCAGCCGGGGCACCAGCAGCTGCCCGGCGAGGGAGGCGACCATGTTCTCGTCCAGCTGTCCGGTGAGCAGCTCGCTGGCCTCGGCGAGGAACGACGGCCCGCCGCGGTCGACCCATTCCGCCGTCCGGTCGCGGCGGCCCTGCGGCGGGGCGGGGGTGCGGGGCGCGGCGGCGGGCGAAGCGCGGTCCGGGGCCTCGGCGGGTACGGCGTCGACCTGGGCCGACGCCGTCTCGGTGTCCAGGCGGAACCATACGGATTTGCGGTTGCGGTGGTACGTCACGCCCCAGGACTCGGCGAGCGCGCCGATCAGCTGGAGGCCGCGGCCCCGGCCGTGGCGCTGGGTGTCGGGCCCGCCCAGCACCACGCTGGCGGGGTGCAGATCGGCCACCTCGATGACGATGCCCGGGCGGTCCGGCGGCTCGGCGTCGGAGGCGTCGTCGGCGACATTGGCAGAGGCGTCGTCGGAATCCTCCGGTCCGTTCCCGTTTTTTGAGGCGGTTTTGTGACCTCGACCCGGGTTTTTTGTTTTGCAGCACGGCATTGGTGACCAGCTCGCTCACGAGCAGCACCGCGTCCTCGGTCATCCGCGCGCCGACCGCGCCAGGCCCGAGGATTTCGGTCGCGGTCTGCCCCGCGAGAGTGGTGCGGACGAAGGAGCGCGCGGCCCCTGGTGCGCGCACGCTTCCGGGCAGCGTCGTCCGGGCAACGGACTCGCGCGAGAGAGGAAGCAGAGCTCCCACGTGCGGCTCCTGGGCAATTCGGGCGGATTAGGCTATCTAGGTGCCATATTATGACAGACGTAGGGATATCTAATGATCTTTAAAGGGACGACGCCATGGCACGCGACCCTAATCCCGCGGAGTGCACCGCCGAACTGAGGTCGCTGCTGGCGGCGATGAACGCCTTGTGCGACGGCGACTTCACCGTACGTATGGACGGCACGGGCGAGGGCGTGCTCGGCGAAATGGCCGGGACGTTCAACCAACTGGTGGCACGCAACGCCCACCTTGCCTCCGAGCTCCAGCGGGTCCGCCGTGAGGTCGTACGCCAGGGGCGCCTCGACGAGCGGATCACCGCGAGCCCCGGCCAGGGCGCGTGGGCGGCCAGCGTGGACGACGCCAATCAGCTGGTGGACGCGCTGACCGGCCCCGTATCCAACGCCACCCGGGTGCTGGACGCCATCGCCGAGGGCGATCTGACCCGGCGGGTCGACCTGCACGACGGCAACCGTCAGCTGCGCGGCGATCTGCGGCGGCTGGCCCGCGGCGTGAACCGCACGGTGGACCAGCTGTCGCTGTTCACCGGTGAGCTGACCCGGGTGGCCCGCGAGGTCGGCACGGAAGGACGCCTCGGCGGCCGGGCGAAGGTCCAGGGGCTGTCCGGGGACTGGCGCGAGGTGACCGAGGCCGTCAACACCATGGCCTCCCGGCTGACCAGCCAGGTCCGCGACATCGCCGTGGTCACCACGGCCGTGGCCCGCGGCGACCTCACCCAGCAGGTGACCGTCGAGGCCACCGGTGAGCTGCTGGAGCTGAAGCTGACCGTGAACACCATGGTCGACCAGCTGCGCGCGTTCGCCGACGAGGTGACCCGGGTGGCCCGCGAGGTCGGCACCGAGGGCGAACTCGGCGGCCGGGCCCAGGTCCGGGGCGTGTCCGGGGTCTGGAAGGACCTGACGGACAACGTCAACTTCATGGCGTCCAACCTGACCAGCCAGGTCCGCAACATCGCCCAGGTGACCACCGCGGTCGCCACCGGTGATCTCTCACAGAAGATCACCGTCGACGCCCGGGGCGAGATCCTCCAACTCAAGAACACCGTCAACACCATGGTCGACCAGCTGTCGGCGTTCGCCGACGAGGTCACCAGGGTGGCCCGCGAAGTGGGCACCGAGGGCCGGCTCGGCGGCCGGGCCCAGGTCCGCGGCGTATCCGGGGTGTGGAAGGACCTCACCCAGAACGTCAACTTCATGGCCGACAACCTGACCTCCCAGGTCCGCAATATCGCCCAGGTCGCCACCGCGGTCGCCGAGGGAGACCTGAGCAAGACGATCGGCGTGGAGGCCAAGGGCGAGATCCTGGAGCTGAAGTCGACGATCAACACCATGGTGGACCGGCTGTCGTCCTTCGCGGACGAGGTGACCCGGGTGGCCCGCGAGGTCGGCACCGAAGGAAACCTCGGCGGCCAGGCGCAGGTCCGCGGCGTATCCGGGGTCTGGAAGGACCTGACCGAAAACGTCAACTTCATGGCGCTCAACCTGACCACCCAGGTCCGCAACATCGCCCAGGTGACCACGGCCGTCGCCGACGGCGACCTCTCCAAGCAGATCACCGTGGACGCCCGGGGCGAGATCCTGGAGGTCAAGGAGACCGTCAACACCATGGTCCAGCAGCTCCGGGCGTTCGCCGACGAGGTGACCCGGGTGGCCCGCGAGGTGGGCACCGAGGGCCAGCTCGGCGGCCGGGCCGAGGTCCAGGGTGTGTCCGGGGTCTGGAAGGACCTGACGGACAACGTCAACTTCATGGCGGGCAACCTGACCTCCCAGGTCCGCAACATCGCCCAGGTCGCCACCGCGGTCGCCCAGGGCGATCTGTCCAAGAAGATCGACGTGGACGCCCGGGGCGAGATCCTGGAGCTGAAGACGACCATCAACACGATGGTCGACACGCTCTCCTCGTTCTCCTCCGAGGTCACCCGCGTCGCCCGCGAGGTCGGCAGCGAGGGCCAGCTCGGCGGCCAGGCCCGCGTCGAGGGCGTCTACGGCACCTGGAAGCGGCTGACCACCAGCGTCAACGATCTCGCCCTCAACCTCACCACCCAGGTGCGGGCCATCGCCGAGGTCGCCTCCGCCGTCGCCAAGGGCGACATGTCCGGGTCCATCTCGGTCGAGGCACAGGGCGAGGTCGCGGAGCTGAAGAACAACGTCAACCTCATGGTGGCCAACCTGCGCGAGACCACCCGCGCCAAGGACTGGCTGGAGTCCAACCTCGCCCGTATCGCCTCCCTGATGCAGGGCCACCGCGATCTGGTCGAGGTCGCCGACCTGATCCTTCGTGAGCTGGCCCCGCTGGTGAACGCCCAGTTCGGAGCGTTCTTCCTCGGCCAGCCCGGCGTCGGACCCGGCGAGGGCATGAAACTGATCGCCGGATACGGCACCGAGCAGAACAACGGCCCGCTTCCGGCCAGCGGCGCCGGCGGCCGCGGACTGGTCGCCCAGGCCACCATGGAGAAGAAGCGGATCCTGATCAACAACGTCCCGCCCGACTACATCACCATCAACTCCGGACTCGGCGCCGCGCTCCCCACCAGCGTCGTCATCCTGCCGATCCTGTACGAGGACCAAGTGCTCGGCGTCATCGAACTGGCCTCCTTCAGCCGGTTCAGCGAGGTCCACCTCGCCTTCATCGACCAGTTCGTCAACACCATCGGCGTCTCGATCAACACCATCATCGCCAACGCCCGCACCGAGTCGCTGCTGTCCGAATCCCAGCGGCTCACCACCGAGCTGCGGCAGCGCTCCAACGAGCTCCAGCGCTCCAACGCGGAGCTGGAGGAGAAGGCCGCGCTGCTGGCCACGGCCTCCCAGTACAAGTCCGAGTTCCTGGCCAACATGTCGCACGAGCTGCGCACCCCGCTCAACTCGCTGCTGATCCTGGCCCGGCTGCTCGCCGACAACGCCGACCAGCGGCTGTCCCCCCAGGAGGTGCAGTTCGCCACCACCATCCACCGCTCCGGCTCCGACCTGCTCCAGCTGATCAACGACATCCTCGACCTGTCGAAGATCGAGGCCGGGCGGATGGACGTCCGTCCGAAGAAGCTGCCGCTGATGAAGCTGCTCGACTACGTGCACGCCACCTTCCGGCCGCTCGCCATCGACCGGGGCCTGTCGTTCGAGATCGCCGTCGGCGAGGACGTACCGCGCGAGCTGTACTCCGACGAGCAGCGGATCCAGCAGATCCTGCGCAACCTGCTCTCCAACGCCCTGAAGTTCACCCCCTCGGGCGGGGTGAAGCTGCGCGTGGAGCGGGCGGTCGGCACGGAGTTCCAGGAGGAGACGCTGCGCGACGCGGACGCGGTCGTCGCGTTCTCCGTCAAGGACACCGGCATCGGCATCGCGTCCGAGAAGCTGCCCGTGATCTTCGAGGCGTTCCAGCAGTCCGACGGCACCACCAGCCGCAAATACGGCGGCACCGGCCTCGGTCTGTCCATCAGCCGGGAGATCGCCGGAATGCTGGGCGGCCGGATCATCGCCGAGAGCGAGCAGGGCGTCGGCTCCTGCTTCACGTTCTACGTGCCCGCGCACTACGCCGGAGTCGTCCCGCCGCCCGACGTGTCCGACCCCCGGGCCACCGGCGCCACCGTCCCGGCGGCACTGCCCACCATGGACGAACCGCTCCCGGACACCGCCGACCACGCGCCCAGCGGCGTGTTCAGCGACCAGACCGGCGTGACCGGCGACCGCGGCTCCCTGGAGAACCTGCTGGCCCCCCAGGACCACGGCGGTGCCGAGGGCGAGGCGCGGGCGGACGCCCCCCGGCTCCAGCAGTGGCAGCGCGGCCGCCCCAGCCGGGTGCTGACCGGCCGCCGCATCCTCATCGTCGACGACGACATCCGCAACGTCTTCGCGCTCACCCATGTGCTGGGCCGGGTCGGCATGACCGTGAAGTACGCGGAGAACGGCCGCGAGGGGCTGGACGTCCTGCACCGCAACCCGGATGTGTCCCTGGTGCTGATGGACGTGATGATGCCGGAGATGGACGGCTACGAGACGATCCGGGCCATCCGCGGCACCCCCCGGCTCGCCGATCTGCCGATCATCGCCCTGACCGCCAAGGCCATGCCCGGCGACCGCGAGAAGGCGCTCGAAAGCGGCGCCAACGGCTATGTCCCCAAGCCCGTGGACGTCGACCGGCTGATGTCCACGGTCTGCGACCTGCTCGACCCCGTGCGCGGACCGGTCCCGGGAGAACCGGTGGAGGGTGCGGAGTCCGTGGACGACGTCGGCGTGTCCGGGGACGGGAGCGGCGACGAGCGCGGGGACGCGACAGGCGGCGAGACCGGTGACGAATCCCGCGACGAGACCGGCCCGGACGCGGAGACGCGCCCGCCGAGGCCGAGACAGGGGGAGTCATGAGTGCCGCCGCACCCGACCGTGCCGGAATACTGATCGTCGACGACATGGAAGAGAACCTGATCGCGCTGGAAGCCGTCCTGGGCCCGCTCGATCAGCGCCTCGTCCGCGCCCACTCCGGTGAGGAGGCGCTGAAGGCGATGCTCCGGCAGGAGTTCGCCGTCGTGCTGCTCGACGTCCTGATGCCCGGCATGGACGGCTTCGAGACCGCCGCCAACATGAAGCGCATCGACCAGACCAAGGACGTCCCGATCATCCTGCTGACCGGCACCGACGCCGATTCGGACTATCCCTACCGGGGCTATGCCATCGGCGCCGCCGACTTCCTCACCAAACCCATCGACCCCTGGCTGCTGCGGACCAAGGTCAACGTCTTCCTTGACCTCCACCGCAAGAACCTCCAGCTCGCCGCCCAGGCCGAACAGCTGCGCCGCCAGCTGGCCGGTGAACCGGACCCCTCGGACGAGCGGCTGGAACGGGTCTCCGAACGGCTCGCCCGCACCGCGGAGGTGCTGCGCGAGGGCGGCGGGGGCGGCGAGGAGGCGTCCGGGCTGGCCGACTGCGTCACCGAGTTGACCCGCACCGTGGAGGAGCTGCGGGCCGCCCGTCAGGCCTACCAGGGTCAATGACCCTGCGACGGCGCGTCCGACATCGCCCGGGTGCAGTCGATCAGCGCATGGCGCAGCTCCCCGCGCCGCTCCTCGGTCAGCCCGCCGAGCATCCGCTCCTCCAGCAGCCGCACCTGCTCGTCGTAGCTGCGCAGCGCCTCGCGCCCCCGGTCGCTGAGGCTGATGAGCAGCACCCGGCGGTTGGCCGGGTCACGGCGGCGCTCGATGAACCCCCGCTCCTCCAGCGTCTGGACCATCTCGTGCATGGTCTGCGGCTTGACGAACGAGCGACGGGCGAGCTGGGCCGACGACAGCCCGTCCCGGCGCTCCAGGACGGTCAGCGCCGTGTACTGGAGCGTGGTCAGGCCGAGGGGGCGCAGCAGCGCGTCCAGATGGGCCCGTATCGCCTGTTCCAGCCGTTTCACCAGGTAGAGCGTGCCGACCTGGTCCAGCTGCGCGGAGTCGGACTGCTCGGTAGTGGTCATTCGGCCATCTTGCCCGACCGGTGACCGGGGACGGCGCCCGGCCGTTGCTCCGCCCATTGACACCCGACCTCCCGGAGTGCTGGACTCACCATAAGAATCAGGAACCCTGATGATACTCGTGGAAGGATCCGAAGCCCATGGAGCTGACGGGGAAGACCGCCGTGGTCACCGGCGCGGGGCGCGGCCTCGGCCTCGCCTACGCCCGCGCCCTGGCCCGGGCGGGGGCCCGCGTGGTCGTCAACGACGCCGACGCGGCCACCGCCGAACAGGCGGTCAAGGTCATCACCGACGAGGGCGGTACGGCGGTCGCCGCGCCCGGAGCCGTCGGCACCAGCGAGGTCGCCGACGCGCTCGTGGACCGGGCGGTCGAGGCCTTCGGCCAGCTCGACGTGCTCGTCACCAACGCGGGCATCCTGCGCGACCGGGTGCTGTGGAAGATGACCGACGAGGACTTCGACGCGGTCGTCGGCGTCCACCTCAAGGGCACCTTCACCTGCGCCCGCGCCGCCGTCCGGCATATGCGCGAGCGCGGCGGGGGCGGCCGTCTGATCCTCATCGGCTCACCCGCGGGGCAGCGCGGCAACTTCGGGCAGACCAACTACTCCGCCGCCAAGGCGGGCATCGTCGGCATGACCCGCACCTGGTCGATGGAGTGCGCCAAGGCCGGGATCGGCGTCAACGCGGTGATCCCCGTCGCCGCGACCGCCATGACCGCGACCATCCCCGCCTTCGCGCCGCACGTCGAGGCGTACGAGGAGCGCGGCGAACCGCTGCCCGGCTGGCTGCGGCAGGGCGAGGGCTTCGGCACCGCCGACGACGTCGCCGGGCTCGTGGTCTTCCTCGCCTCGGACGCCGCCGACGGCATCACCGGGCAGGCCATCGGCGTCGGCGGCGACCGGCTGACCCTGTGGACCCACCCCGAGGAGACTTCCGCGGTCTACCGCGAGGGCGGCTGGGACGCGGACGCCATCGCGGGCGTCTGGGGTACGTCGCTGGGGCGGCACCCGGAGGGCGTGGGCATCCCCGCGCCGGTTGACCCTAACGGCACGGAGGGGGCCGGGCGGTGAACCTCGACGACCTCGTCGCCATCGACGTCCACACCCACGCCGAGGTCTCGGCCGACGGCCACTCCTCGCTGAGCGGCGAACTGGCCGAGGCGTCCGCCGCGTACTTCAAGACCCATGGCGCCCGGCAGCCCACCATCCCCGAGCTGGCCGCCCACTACCGCGAACGCCGCATCGCCGCCGTCGTCTTCACGGTGGACGCGGAGAGCGCCACCGGCCATCCGCCGATCGGCAACGAGGAGGTCGCCGCCTCCTGCGCCGAACACGCCGACGTCCTCATCCCGTTCGCCAGCGTCGACCCGTGGAAGGGCCGGGCGGCGGTGCGGGCTGCCCGGCGGCTGGTCGAGGGCCACGGGGTGCGCGGCTTCAAGTTCCACCCGTCCCTCCAGGCGTTCCACCCGAACGACCCGCGGTTCTACCCGCTGTACGAGGCCATCGAGGAGCTTCGCGTACCCGCGCTCTTCCACACCGGGCAGACCGGGATCGGCGCGGGAGTGCCCGGGGGTGGCGGCATCCGGCTGAAGTACTCCAACCCGATGGACGTGGACGACGTCGCCGTGGACTTCCCGGAGCTGCCGATCATCCTGGCCCATCCGTCGTTCCCCTGGCAGGACGAGGCGCTGGCCGTCGCCACGCACAAGCCGAACGTCTACATCGACCTGTCCGGCTGGTCGCCCAAGTACTTCCCGCCGCAGCTGGTCCGCTACGCCAATTCGCTGCTCAAGCACAAGGTTCTCTTCGGCTCCGACTACCCGGTGATCGACCCGGACCGGTGGCTGGCCGACTTCGACCGACTCGATATCAAGCCCGAGGTTCGGCCGCTGATCCTCAAGGACAACGCGGCGCGGCTGCTCGGCCTCACGAAGGAGTGAGCGGGAGATGATGCTCGAGCAGCAGGGGACCGGCATCGGATCGTGGCCGCGGCGGCGGGCCCGTAAGACCCCTGGGCGGATCGCGATCGTCCACGGCGACGACACCCAGACCTACCGGGAGCTGGACGCGACCGTCACCCGGTTCGCCCGGGCCCTGCGGGCGCGCGGGATCGGGCGCGGCGACCGCGTCGCCTACCTCGGCCCCAACCACCCCTCGTTCCTCCACGCGCTGTTCGCCACCTGCGCGGTGGGCGCGGTCTTCGTCCCGCTCAACACCCGGCTCGCCGCGCCCGAACTGGCCTACATGCTGAGCGACTCCGGCGCGCGGCTGCTCCTCCACGACCCGCACTGCGCGGAGACCGCCGCGGAGGCGGGCCCGGGGATTGCGGTGGCGACCGACCATTTGGTGGACGGTGACGGGGACGACCGGGCGGACGAGGCCATGGCCGACGACGACCCGTGCATGATCATGTATACGTCCGGCACCACCGGCCGCCCCAAGGGCGCCGTCCTCAGCCACGCCAACATCACCTGGAACAGCCTCAACGTCCTGGTCGACACCGATCTGGCCTCGGACGAGATCACCCTCGTCACCGCGCCCCTCTTCCACACCGCCGCGCTCAACATGACCTGTCTGCCGACCCTGCTCAAGGGCGGACGCGTGGTCATAGAGCCCGGCTTCGACGCGGAACGGATGCTCGACCTGATCGAGGGCCAGGGCGTGACCTGCCTGTTCGGCGTCCCCACCATGTTCGCGGCGGTCGCGGAGTCGCCGCGCTGGGCGACGGCCGACCTGTCGAGCGTCCGCATCCTGATGTGCGGCGGTTCCCCCGTCCCCAGGGCGCTGATCGACGTCTATCTGCGGCGCGGCCTCTCCTTCATCCAGGGGTACGGGATGACCGAGGCGTCCCCCGGGACGCTGCTGCTCGACCGCGAGATGAGCGCCGTCAAGGCGGGCTCGGCGGGCGTGCCGCACTTCTTCACCGACGTCCGGCTGGTCCGGTCGGACCTGACCGGCGAGGCGGCTCCCGGCGAGCCCGGCGAGATCCTGGTGCACGGCCCCCATGTGATGCGCGGCTACTACGGCCTGCCGGACGCGACCGCGGAGGCGCTGCTGGAGGGCGGATGGTTCCGCTCCGGGGACGTGGGGGTGCGGGACGAGGACGGCTATGTGTTCATCGTGGACCGCGTCAAAGACATGATCATCTCGGGCGGTGAGAACGTCTATCCGGCCGAGGTCGAGAACGCGCTGTACGACCACCCCGACGTCGTCGAATGCGCCGTGATCGGCATGCCGGACGCCCGCTGGGGCGAGGTCGGCAAGGCCGTCGTGGTCCTCCGGGCCGGAGCCGCCACCGATCCGCAGGACCTGCTCGACCACCTCGCGGGCCGCCTCGCGAAGTACAAGGTGCCGAAGGCGGTCGAGTTCCGGACCGCGCTGCCGCGCACCGCCAGCGGAAAGATCCGCAAATCCGCCCTGCGCTGACCAGCTGACGATACGCGACACCCATGAACGGAGATCCCGCATGCCCACGACCGTGAACAGCTTCGACGAGCTGAAGCAGCTGGCCGGACAGCACCTCGGCCACAGCTCGTGGCACCAGATCGAACAGAACCGGGTCGACACCTTCGCCGACGCCACCGGCGACCACCAGTGGATCCACGTCGACCCCGAGCGCGCCAAGGACGGCCCCTTCGGCGGCACCATCGCCCACGGCTATCTCACCCTGTCCCTGCTGATCCCGCTGTGGAGCGAGATCCTCGAACTGGGCGGCGTCCGGATGGCCGTCAACTACGGCCTCAACAAGGTGCGGTTCCCCGCGCCGGTCCCGGTCGCGCCAG
>NZ_GG657754.1:8143591-8151405 GCF_000158915.1 Streptomyces himastatinicus ATCC 53653
CGCCCCGGAATCTCCTCCAGTACGTCCGTCACCCGCAGGTCCACCGTGTCCACCGCCAGCCCCAGCCGCTCCGCCGCCGCGCCCAGCAGGGCTTCACGCAGCCGGTCCGCCGTCTCCGGCAGCGGCCGGTCCACCGTCGCCGCGCACTCCGCTTCCACTCGCAACGGCCCCGGCGGCAGCGCGCTCGGCGGGGCCGGGACCGCGGGCGGCGCGGCGGCCTCCGGGTCGGCCAGGGCGATACGGAGCGCCCCGAGGCGTACGCCGGGCACGGCGTCGGCCGCCCGGCGCAGCACCGCGTCCGCCGCGCGCTCGGTCAGCCACGCCCCGTCCTCCGGCCCGCCCAGCGGGAGGAGACGGCCGAGCCGCAGCTGCTGCCGCACGGCTTGTGTGAGCCGGTCCGTGACCATGCCTGAATGATGCACAACATGCGCATTGCGTGCCAAACACCCTTACTGTGGCAAGTAGGGCGACTGGATGAGAAAGGGGTGAACCGTGATGTCCGAGACCGCGCCACGGAACCGGCCCCAGACCCCCGTAGCGGAGCCGTCCGCCGGTACGCCGAAGACCTTCGGGCGCGGCATCGACCCGGGAGCGCGCGGCCGTACCACCATCGCCGACGGCGTGGTCGAAAAGATCGCCGGAATGGCCGCCCGCGATGTGGTCGGTGTCCACGCCATGGGCGGCGGCATCGCCCGCACCTTCGGAGTCGTCCGCGACCGGGTGCCCGGCGGTGGCAAATCGGTCGCCCGCGGGGTGAAGGCCGAGGTGGGCGAGGTGCAGACGGCCCTCGACCTGGAGATCGTGGTGGACTACGGCGTCTCGATCGCCGACGTCGCCCGGGCCGTACGGGAAAACGTGATCGCGGCGGTCGAGCGGATGACCGGCCTCGAGGTGGTCGAGGTCAACATCGCGGTCGGCGATGTGAAGTTGCCGGACGAGGAAGAGGAATCGCCGGAGCCCAGGCTTCAGTAGCGGCGCCGCGGCGGCTCCGGGCGGCTCCAGCAGGGGAGCACACGATGAGCATGGCCGTGATCGGGATGATCGCGGGGATGGCACTGGGTTTCGCCGGATTCTTCGGTGGTTTCGGGGCCTTTCTGCTGGTGGCGGCGTTGGGCGCCGTCGGATTCGTCGCGGGCCGGTTCCTGGACGGTGACCTGGAACCGGGCGACTTCTTCCGCACCCGCGACCGTGGTGAACGGCGGCGGTGAGCGTGAGCGAACCGGGCGGGCGCGGCGCGACGCGCATCGCGGACCGCGTCGTCGCGAAGATCGCCTCGCGGGCGGCGCGGGAAGCGCTGGGCAGCGGGCCCGGGCTGCTGCCGTACGCGGCCGTCGCGGTCCGCGCGGGCGCCGCGCGCGTCCGGGTCGCCGTCGAACTGGGCTATCCGTCCGACATCGGCGCGCAGTGCGCGGTGGTACGGCGCCATGTGACGACCCGGGTCGGCGAACTCACGGGCATGGAGGTGCCGGAGGTGGCCGTGACCGTGGAACGGCTGCACTCACCGCAGCTGGACCGGGGGAAGGTCCAATGAACGATTGTCGTCGCTTCTGGTCAGCCCGGCGCGTACCGGCCGGGCTGACCGCTCTGGTGCTGCTCGGCGCGCTCGGCCTGCTCCTGTACGACATCGTCTCCGCACGCACCGGCCACCCCGTGATGGAGTGGCGGCACTGGCTCGCCGAACAGCTCGCCACGCGTCCCCTCCACGACGGCTGGATCGTGGGGATCGCGGTGGCCCTGATCGTGATCGGCGCGTGGATGGTGGCGCTCGCCCTCACCCCGGGCCTGCGGGGGCTCCTGCCGATGGGCGACGACGACAACGATGCCCATGCCATCCGGGCCGGAATCGACCGCACCGCCGTCCGCCTGGTCCTGCGCGACCGGGCCATGGCGGTGCCCGGCGTCCGCGCTGTACGGGTCGATGTCGGCCGCCGCCGCATCAGGGCCCGCGCCCAGGCACACTTCCGCGACCTCGACGAGGTACGGGCCGACCTGCTGACCGCCCTCGGAGACGGCATCCGGCAACTAGGGCTCGCCCGGCGACCGGTCCTGTCCGTCCGCGTACGGCGGCCTGCGAGGTGATCGTGAACCGGTTGCTGCTGGGCGTACTGGGTCTCGCTCTGATGGCCGCGGGCACGGCGACCCTCGTCACCGGACGGCATTCCCCTCACTCCGTCCTGCTGACCCGCGCGGCCCGGGCGCGCTGGCGCGCCGAGGACTGGTGGTGGCCCGGCGTCATCGCGGCGCTGAGCGTGCTGGTCCTGCTCGCGCTGTGGTGGGCCCTGGCCCAACTGCGGCGCCGCCGCCTGGACGACGTACTGGTCCCGCTGGACGACGGCACCGGCGCCCGCCTGCGCGGCCGCGCCCTCGAAGCCGCCCTGAGGGCCGACGCGGAGTCCCTGTCCGGCGTCTCCCACGCCCACGTCCACCTCCACGGCCGCCGCACCGCGCCGAGGGCGCGGGTGGGCCTGGTCCTGGACGCCAGAGCCGAACCGGCCGCGACCCTACGGGCCCTGGAGTCCGAGACCCTGACCCAGGCCCGCACCTCAAGGCCTGCCCCACCTCCCGGCGGAGGTCCGGCTGAGGGGCGAACACCACGGCGCGGAGCGGGCGCGGTAGGCGGTGCGGGTGTGCCCACAACCCAGCCCCCAGGGGGCACCTCCCAGCGGTAGCTGGGGGAGATTGAGGAGCGGGGTCGAGGGGCGGAGCCCCGGGGTCGGGTGGGGGCGGGGTGGGGAACGAGCCCCCCGGCCTCACCAGCCGTGGAGCGCGCCTCCGTCCACCGGGAGCATCAGCCCGGTGAGGTAGGACGCCGCGGGCGAGAGCAGGAACGCGGCGGCCTTGCCGAACTCGTCAGGGGTCCCGTACCGCCGCAGCGGAATCTGCGCGGCGTTCCGCTCACGCGCGGCATCCGCATCGCCGGAGAGCCCGTCCAGCTCCCGCACCCGGTCGGTGTCGATACGGGCCGGAAGCAGGCCCACGACGCGGACACCACGCGGCCCCAGCTCCAGCGAGAGGTTCTTGGCGAAGCCCGCGAGCCCGGGGCGCAGCCCGTTGGAGACGGTGAGGCCGGGGACGGGCTCGTGGACGGAGCCGGAGAGGACGAAGCCGATCACCCCGCCGGGGGTGAGCTCGGCGGCGGCGGCGCGAGCCAGACGGACGGCGCCGAGGAAGACCGAGTCGAAGGCGGTCTGCCACTGGGCGTCGGTGATGTCTGCGGTGGGCCCGGCGGGCGGCCCGCCGACGCTGATGACGATGCCGTCGAAGCGGCCGAACCGCTCCCGGGCGGTGGCGATGAGGCGTTCGGCGGCGTCCGGGTCGGCGTTGTCGGCCCCCCCCCCCCCACATCCGGGCCGAGGCCGGCGGCGGCCTCGGCGGCGGTGTCGGCGTCGCGGCCGGTGATGACGGCCTTGGCGCCGTCGGCGACCAGCTCGGCCGCGGCGGCGCGGCCGAGCCCGCGGGTGGCTCCGGTGACGATGTACACGCGGTCTTTGAGTCCAAGATCCATGGGTTCAGTCTGCCTGGGCCTGCTCCGAAAGGGTGAGGGCGGTCCCCACGAGACCGATGTGGCTGAAGGCCTGCGGGAAGTTGCCGAGCAGCCGGTCGGCCCCGGGGTCGTACTCCTCGGCGAGGAGGCCCACGTCGTTGCGCAGGGACAACAGCCGGTCGAACAGGGCGGAAGCCTCCCGGCGGCGGCCGCTGAGGTGAAGGGCGTCGGCGAGCCAGAAGGAGCAGGCGAGGAAGGCGCCCTCGCTGCCGGGGAGGCCGTCGGCGGTGTCGTCGGTGGAGTAGCGGCGGATCACGCCGTCGTGGCTGAGTTCGCGGCGGACCGCGTCGATGGTGCCGATGACGCGGGGATCGTCGGCGGGGAGGAAGCCGACGCGGGGGATGAGGAGGGTGGCGGCGTCGAGCGCGGTGGAGCCGTAGGACTGGGTGAAGGTGTTACGGGAGGCGTCGTAGCCCTTGTCGCAGACCTCGCGGTGGACCGCGTCCCGCATGGCGCGCCACCGGTCGGTGTCGCCGTTCAGCTCGGGGTGGGCCTCGATGGTGCGGACGGCGCGGTCGGAGGCGACCCAGGCCATGACCTTGGAGTGGACGAAGTGGCGGCGTGGCCCGCGGACCTCCCACAGCCCCTCGTCGGGGTCCTGCCAGGCGGATTCGAGGAAGTCCATGAGGGCGCTCTGGATCTTCCAGGCGTGCGGCTGGGGCGCCATGCCGTGGGCGCGGGCGAGGTGGAAGGTGTCGAGGACCTCGCCGTAGACGTCGAGCTGGCGCTGGGTGACGGCCTCGTTCCCGACGCGGACGGGGGCGGAGTGGCCGTACCCCTCCAGCCAGGGCAGCTCGTATTCGGGGAGGCGCCGCTCGCCGCCGAGCCCGTACATGATCTGGAGCTCGGCGGGGTCGCCCGCGATGGCGCGGAGCAGCCAGTCGCGCCAGGAGGCGGCCTCTTCGCGGTAGCCGGCGGAGAGGAGGGCGTTCAGGGTGAGGGTGGAGTCGCGCAGCCAGCAGTAGCGGTAGTCCCAGTTGCGCACCCCGCCGAGCCGCTCGGGCAGCGAGGTGGTGGGGGCGGCGACGATGCCGCCGGTGGGCTCGTAGGTGAGCGCCTTGAGGGTGATGAGGGAGCGGACGACGGCGTCCCGGTACGGGCCCCGGTAGCGGCAGCGGGCGGCCCAGGCGCGCCAGTCGTCCAGGCTGGACCGCAGGGCCTCGTACGGGTCGACCAGCCGGGGCCGGGGCTCGTGGGAGGGGTGCCAGGTGAGGACGAAGGCGACCCGGTCTCCGGCGGAGACGGTGAACTCGGAGCGGGTGCTGAAGTCCTTGCCGTAGGTGTGCACCTCGGGTTCGGAGCGCAGCCATACGGAGTCGGGTCCCGCGACGGCGATGCGGTGGCCGTCGGTGCGCCGCACCCAGGGGATGACGTGGCCGTAGTCGAACCGCAGCCGCAGGGCGCCCGCCATCTCGACGCTGCCGGAGACGCCCTCCACGATGCGGATGACGTCGGGCGCCCGGTCGCGCTGCGGCATGAAGTCGATGACCTTGACGGTGCCGGTGCCGGTCTCCCAGACGGACTCCAGGACGAGGGAGTCGTCGAGGTAGGAGCGGCGGGTGCAGCCACCGGCGCCCTTGGGGGCGAGCCGCCAGTGGCCGTTGTCGTCGTCGCCGAGGAGGGCGGCGAAACAGGCGGCGGAGTCGAAGCGGGGCAGGCACAGCCAGTCGATCGAGCCGTCGCGGCCGACGAGGGCCGCCGTCTGGTGGTCCCCGATGAGCGCGTAGTCGTCGATGTCCAGTGCCACGTCCGGGCGTCTTCCCGGAGAGCGGGAGAACTAGTCCGCGTGCGCGGCGGCGGGGGTCTTCGGCTCGGCTGCCCCGGCGGCGGCCTTGGCGGCCTCCGCCGCCTGGTCACGGCGCTCCCGGCGGGCCAGGACGAACCAGCCGACGGGCACTCCGGCGGAGAACAGCCACCACTGGACGGCGTACGCCATATGGGGGCCGATGTCGTCGTGCTCCGGCTCCGGCACCGGGTCGGGCTGTTCGGCGCCCTTGGGGGAGGACGAGGTCAGCTCGATGTAGCCGCCCTGGAGGGGACGGCCGAGCGCCTTGGCCTGCTGCTCGCTGTTGATCAGCATGACCTGGCGCGGCGGCAGCCCCTGCTTGTCCTTGATGCCGCTGTCCGCGCTGGTCTCGTCGGCCTTGAGACGGCCGGTGACGGTGACCTTGCCGCTGGGGGCGGCGGGGACCTTCGGGAACTTGGTGAGGTCGGCCCCGGCGGGGATCCACCCCCGGTTGACCAGGACGGCCCGCTTGCCCTCGATCAGCGGGGTGAGGACGAAGTAGCCGATGCTCTGCTCGTCGGAGCCGGTGCGCTGGCGGACGACGACCTCATGGGCCGTGTCGTACGTCCCGGTGGCGGTCACCGTGCGGAAGGTGTCGTCGCGGGGGACGGTGCGGCCGGGGGCGGTGAGCTTGTCGACCGGCACGGCGGGGGCGCCGAGGTTGTTCCCGATCAGCTGGTTCTGCGCGACCTTGGCCTCGTGGCGGTGCAGCTGCCAGAAGCCCAGCCTGATCATGGTGGGGATCAGTGCGAGCCCGATCAGCGTGAGAATCACCCACTGCCGGGTCAACAGGAAGCGGTACACGTCCTTGACACTACTCGGCGTGGATTGTCCCCCGGCCACGGGGGGCACCGGACGACAATCCACGCATCCGGGCCGGACTCAGACGTGGTCGACGATGCCCTCCTTCCCTTCCGCGCGGGAGCAGTGGGCGCCGCAGTAGTAATGGCCGTCCACCTCCACTCCCTGGCCGATGATCTGGCACCGGCAGTGCTCACAGATGGGCGCCATGCGGTGGATGGCGCAGGAGAAGCAGTCGAAGACGTGCACATTGCCCTGGGCGTGCACCTCGAACGTCATGGTGTAGTCGTTTCCGCAGACCTCACAGCGTGCCATGCGCCACAGCGTGCGGGCCCGGGCGGTGACGGGCGAGCGGTGGGCGGGCGCGTCGCGCGGGTTTCACCTGATTGTCGGCCCGGCCGGAGGCTCAGCGGGGCTGACGTCGAGCAGCAGGTGTGTGAAGGCGGCCTCGTCGACGATGGGCGTTCCGAAGGAGCGGGCCTTGGCGGTCTTGGAGGTGGCCGCGTCCGGATCGTTGGTGACCAGCAGGCTGGTGAGCCGCGACACGCTGGTGGCCACGTGCAGCCCCGCCTCGATCGCCCGGTCCTCCAGCAGCTCCCGGTCGACCGAGGTGTCCCCGGAGAACGCCACCCGCATGCCCTGGGTCAGCAGTCCGCCCGGCTGGTAGCGCCCCGGGTTGGGGTAGGGGCAGGCGGGGCGCTTGCGGTTGGGGCGCCAGCTCTGCTGCCGGTACGAGCGCTGGGCGCCGATCCCGCGGGACGGCGGGTCCGACCATTCGGTGAGCGGCTGACAGGCCAGCAGGGGCAGCCGCACTCCGGCCTCGGCGGCCCGGTGGAGGCTCGGCCGGAAGGTCTCGGCGAGCACGCGCGCGTCGTCCAGCGCGTGGTGGGCCCGCTCCTGGACGACCCCGTAGTGCGCGGCCAGGGTCTCCAGCTTGTGGTTGGCCAGCGGCAGCCCCAGCTCCTTGGAGAGGGCGATGGTGCACAGCCGCTGACGCACCGGCGCCTCGGTCTTCGACCGGGCGAACTCGCGGGCGATCATCGACCAGTCGAACGCGGCGTTGTGCGCGACCAGGACGCGGCCGTCGAGGCGCTCGGCGAACGCGGTGGCGATGTCGGGGAAGAGCGGGGCGTCGGAGAGGGTCTCCCGGGTGAGGCCGTGGATCCACACCGGGCCCGGATCGCGCTGCGGGTTGACCAGCGTGTACCAGCGGTCCTGTACCGCGCCCCGGGCGTCGAGCTGATAGACCGCCGCGGAGACGATCCGGTCGTCGCGGGCGAGACCGGTGGTCTCGACGTCGACCACCGCATACCCCTGCGGATAGGCCTCCGGCCACGAGGGTGTTGAAGCGGTTCGCGGTGCGGCAGCCGTGGGGTCTTCGAGCATGGTCCATGAGGATACGGGCCGCGGCCGACACTCCGGGCCGCCGGGCCCGGGTGGGCACGTGTCGTCAGCCGACCGGCCCGGGCTCGTTGTTGACATCACGTCTATCATACTTGTTGGTAACTACCTCTGGCGGTGGGGCGAAACCGGTTCTATGTTGCCGGTATGCCGCATTTGCCCAACGCCGTGCTGTGGTCGATACCCGCCTTCGTGCTGCTCGCCGTCGTGGAGATGGTGAGTTACCGCCTCCACCCCTTTTCAACCACGCACGGATACGCGGCCAAGGACGCCGCGACGAGC
>NZ_GG657754.1:8151782-8164549 GCF_000158915.1 Streptomyces himastatinicus ATCC 53653
CCCTGCCGCGCCGGTCGAGTTCGTCTTCAACACCCCGTCGCACCACCGCGTCCACCACGCCTCCCAAGGGGGCTATCTGGACCGCAACTTCGGCGGGATCCTCATCGTCTGGGACCGGCTCTTCCGGTCGTTCGTCCCCGAGACCCGGCGCCCGGTCTTCGGGCTCACCAAGAACATCGACACCTACAACCCGCTGCGCGTGGCCACTCATGAGTACGCGGCCATCGCCCGGGACGTCGCGGCGGCCCGCGACTGGCGCGAACGGGCCGGGCGGGTCTTCCGCGGCCCGGGTTGGGCGCCCGCGGTGCCGCCCGCCGAGGAGCCCGCGGCGCCGCCCGCCGAGGCGGGTGCGGCGTCGCACGGCGCGGGGGAGCGGGAGCCGGAGCGCGCCGTATGAGCGCCGCGCGCGCCCTCGCCGGGCTCTTCGCGCTGCTGGCCGCCACGCATCTGGGCGCGCTGCTCGCGGACGCCACCACGCTCGTCCAGCTGACGAAGCCCGCCCTGATGCCGGTCCTCGCCGCGCACGTCCTGCTGCGCGGCGGGCCGCGCCCGCTGGTGGCGGCGCTGCTGTGCGGCTGCGGCGGGGACGTACTGCTCCAACTCGGCGGCGAGACCGCCTTCCTGGCCGGAATGGGCTGCTTCGCGGCCGGGCACCTGTGCTACCTCACCCTGTTCGCGCGGCCGGGGCGGCCGCGTACGGCGCCATGGGTGGCGGCCGGCTACGGGGCGGTGTGGCTCGGCAGCACGGCCGCGCTGTGGCCCGGGCTGGACGCGGGCCTGCGCGTCCCGGTCGCCGCGTACAGCCTGCTCCTGACGACGATGGCGCTGGGCGCGCTGCGGGCAGGCCCAGTCCACGGGCCCGGGCTCGGCGGGGCGCTGTTCCTGCTCTCCGATGGCCTGATCGCGGCCGGTCTCGCGGACTGGCCGCAGCTGCCCGTACCCCAGTTCTGGATCATGGCCACCTATATCGCCGCGCAGTACCTGCTGACCGCCGGACTGCTGCGCCGGACGGCCCGCGAAGCGCCGCTCAGGGCGCTTCCGGCAGCCGCCTGAGCCGGACGATGCGGGCCGGGTCGGAGGGCAGGTCGTGGCTCAGGTCCCAGCCGTGTGCCCGTGCCACCTCGACGACATGACCCGCACCCACGGCGCGGTAGTCGCGCACCGGGATGTCGTACGGGCCGGGCGGCGGTGCCTTCCCGGCCTCCCGGGCGGTCAGCTGCGCGGCGGTCAGCCCGGCGACCTTCCCGTCGGCCCGCGCCCGGTAGTAGTCCGCGTCGCCCTCGTGCCGCAGCTCCGGCCAGGTCACGGACCAGGCGGGCCACAGCGCTACCGCCGCGTGGAAACGGTCCATCACCTTTCCGAACCCCTTCTCGAACCCGGGGATCAGGGTGAAGATGTCGGCCACCAGGGCGAACGCGAGGAAGACCAGGAAGAGCACCGCCAGCAGCAGCCACCACAGCGGCAGGATCAGCACGCTCAGGACGAACCGGAACACCAGCGGGGTGGCCGACCGTGGCGGCAGGGGGCCCCAGGAGTCGTCGTGGTACACGGCGGCGGATCCTCTCGCGGGCTTCCCGGGAACACGTACGGGCCGCCGGGCGGAAGCGCTGCCCGGCGGCCCGTACATCCTGTCAGCGCGTCACTTCTTGACCGCGTCCAGGGCGTCCACGAGCCCGGCCCCGTAGAAGCCGTTGTAGCCCTTGCCGCCCTCGCACACCGCGTCGATCTTGCCGTCGCCGTCGATGTCGTACGACGTCGGGCAGGCGGTGTCGTCGGCCTGACCCTTCAAGAGGGCCTTCACCTGTGCGGCGGAGGCCCGCGGGTGGGTGCTCTTGATGAGCGCCGCGACGCCCGCCGCGTGCGGGGAGGCCATCGAGGTGCCCGCCATGTAGCCGTACTTGCCGCCCGGGAGCGTGTTGTAGATCCGGCCGTCCTCGGCCGGGGGTGCGGGCTTCTGGTAGACGGTGCTGTCGCCGCCGGGGGCCGCGACGTCGATGACCCCGAGACCGTGGTTGGAGAACGACGACTTGAGCCCCTTGGCGCCCGTCGAGGCGGTGGTGACGACGCCCGGCAGCTGGGTCGGGATGTCCAGGCAGGTGCTGGGGTCTATGACCCGCTCACCGGGGGTGGTGTCGTTCGGGCTGGAGGTGTCGGTGATCTTGTCGGAGGTGAGGTCGTAGTTCTCGTTGCCCGCCGCTGCCACGTTCACCACGCCCTTGCGCTCGGCGTACGACGAGGCCCGGCGCACCGCGTCGACCAGGGCCTTCTGGTCCGGGTCACCGGTGCAGTTGAAGTACCACGGGTCGGTGTAATAGCTGTTGTTGGTGACGTCGACACCGTGCTCGGCGGCCCACATGAAGCCGCAGACGACGGCCTCGGTGTAGAAGAACCCGGCGGTCGTGGACACCTTGATGCCGGAGACCTTGACGCCCGGGGCGACCCCGGTGACGCCGACGCCGTTCTTCGCGGCGGCGATCTCACCCGCGACGTGGGTGCCGTGCGGGCTCTCCTCCGCGCTCGGCCGCCAGGCGCCGTCGGCCGTGTTCGGCTTGCCGGACACGCAGTTGACCGACGCCTTGCGGTCGAAGTTGGGCGCGAGGTCGGGGTGGGTGTCGTCCACACCGGTGTCGATGACCGCGACCGTCACCTTGCGGCTGCCGAGGGTCTTCTCATGGGCCTTGTCCGCCTTGATGGCGGGCAGGTCCCACTGGAGCGGCTCCAGCGGGTCCTGACCGGCCTTGGCGCGGGCCGCGACCGCCTTGCGCTCCTTCTCGCTCAGCAGCTTCGGGGCGCCGGTGTCGCCGGTGGACTGGGCGGGCAGCGGCGCGGTGCGGGTGGCACCGGCGGACGCGACGCCGCGGACCGTACGGAGGGTCTTGGCGAAGTCGGGGTTCGCCGAGTGGGCGACGATGACGCCGATCCGGTCGTACGAGGTGACCACCGTGCCGCCGGCCTGCTTGATCGCCTTCGCGATCCGCGAGCTGTCGTGGTGGCCCGGGCGGACGTTGACGACGTAGCTCAGCGACGGGCCGTCGGCCGTCGCGGCAGCCGGGGCGGTGGGCTGGTGGTTGTCCTGCCCGATCGCACCCGCCGAGGTCGGCAGGAACGCCAGCGCGCCGGTGAGCGCCAGGGCGGCAGGTATGGCGACGGCGCGCGGCGTCAGCCCCCACGATCCGGAAGACTTCATTCGCGCAGTGGAACCTGTCCCGGGTCTGGGAGCATCCGATCTCAGCTGAGCCATGGGGTCTCCACCTCATCCGTAACGACCGCCGCAGCGCGGATGCGCGTGGGCGGGTACATGACGAGCGAAGCTATCGCTGATCATCGCCGGGTATCAATACATTCCGGAAGAAAACCCGCCACAGCACCCGGATTCAAACGCATCAGCGATTATCCGCTCCGTCTTTCAACCACCAGACCCTGTTGTGGACTTCACTCCCGCTTTACGATGCGTGATCCGGATCACCATCGCCGTCGTACGTCCCCGTCAGACCCACTCACCAGGAGAGACCGTGGATACCGCACCGGCCAGCGATCGTCCCGACGATCAGCGGCAGCATCATCGCCCCCCGTACGACGAGGTACAGGCGAGCCCCGAATTCGGCGAACTGCGCACCGCACACCGCTCGTTCGCCTTCCCGCTGACCATCGCGTTCGTCAGCTGGTACCTGCTCTACGTCCTGCTGTCCAACTACGCGGGCGGCTTCATGGGCACCAAGCTCGTCGGCAACATCAATGTCGCCCTGGTGTTCGGCCTCGCCCAGTTCCTGACCACCTTCCTGATCGCCTGGTGGTACTCCCGGCACGCCGCCGCCAAGCTCGATCCGCGCGCGGAGGCCATCAAGGCCCGTCTGGGGGACAGCTCATGAGCAACTACCTGCTTGCGGCCGAGAGCGCTTCGGACAACCGTCCGCTGATCATCACGCTCTTCTCGGTCTTCGTCGTGGCGACCCTGGCCATCACCGTCTGGGCGGGCCGCCAGACCAAGGACGCCAACGACTTCTACGCCGGCGGCAGACAGTTCTCCGGCTTCCAGAACGGGCTCGCGATCTCCGGCGACTACATGTCCGCCGCGTCCTTCCTCGGCATCGCCGGGGCCATCGCGCTCTCCGGCTACGACGGCTTCCTGTACTCCATCGGCTTCCTCGTCGCCTGGCTGGTCGCCCTGCTCCTGGTCGCCGAACCATTGCGCAACTCCGGCCGCTACACCATGGGCGACGTGCTCGCCTACCGGATGCGCCAGCGCCCGGTGCGCACCGCGGCGGGCGTCTCCACCATCGTCGTGTCGATCTTCTACCTGCTGGCCCAGATGGCGGGCGCGGGCGTCCTCGTCTCGCTGCTGCTGGGCATCACCAGCGAGGCCGGGAAGATCCTCATCGTCGTGCTGGTCGGCGTGGTGATGATGCTCTACGTCACCATCGGCGGCATGAAGGGCACCACCTGGGTGCAGATGGTCAAGGCCGTCCTGCTCATCGCGGGAACGCTGCTGATCACCTTCCTGGTGCTGCTCAAGTTCAACTTCAACGTCTCCGACCTGCTGGGCGAGGCGGCCAAGAACAGCGGCATGGGCAGCGCGTTCCTGGAGCCGGGCCTGAAGTACGGGGTCAACGCCACCTCCAAGCTCGACTTCCTCTCGCTCGGCATCGCGCTGGTCCTCGGCACCGCCGGACTGCCGCACATCCTCATCCGCTTCTACACCGTCCCCACCGCCCAGGCCGCCCGTAAGTCGGTCAACTGGGCGATCGGCATCATCGGCGGCTTCTACCTGATGACGATCGCGCTCGGCTTCGGCGCGGCGGCCCTGCTGGACCACGACGCGATCATCGCCTCCAACAAGTCCGGCAACACCGCGGCACCCCTGCTCGCCGAGGAGATCGGCGGCGGCGCGGATTCCACCGGCGGCGCGATCCTGCTCGCGGTGATCTCAGCGGTGGCGTTCGCCACCATCCTCGCCGTGGTCGCCGGGCTCACCCTCGCCTCCTCGTCGTCCTTCGCCCACGACCTGTACGCCAACGTGATCCGCAAGGGCCAGGCGACGCAGCAGGAGGAGATCAGGGCCGCACGGTGGGCCACCGTCGGCATCGGCACCGTCGCCGTCGTCCTCGGCGTCTTCGCGCGAGATCTCAACGTCGCGGGGCTCGTCGCCCTCGCCTTCGCGGTCGCCGCCTCCGCCAATCTCCCGACCATCCTCTACAGCCTGTTCTGGAAACGTTTCACCACGCAGGGCGCCCTCTGGTCGATCTACGGCGGACTCATCTCCTCCGTCTTCCTGGTGCTCTTCTCGCCCGTCGTCTCCGGCAAGCCGACCTCGATGTTCCCGGACGTCGACTTCCACTGGTTCCCGCTGGAGAACCCCGGCCTGATCTCCATCCCGCTGGGCTTCCTGCTGGGCTGGCTGGGCACGATCGTCTCCAAGGAGGAGCCGGACAAGGGCAAGTACGCCGAACTGGAGGTCCGCTCGCTCACCGGACACGGCGCCCACTGACGCCCCTGACACCCCCCGGCGGCCCCTCGATGTCACTGCCTTCGCGTACGGTGCGGGACAATTGACCGCAGTGCACGCAAGCGAACCGTGAGGGGCCGCCGACATGCTGATCGACACCTATGGTCGAGTCGCCACCGACCTGCGTGTCTCCCTGACCGACAGGTGCAACCTGCGGTGCACCTACTGCATGCCGGAAGAGGGGCTTCAATGGCTCGCCAAACCGGATCTGCTCACCGACGACGAGATCGTCCGGCTGATCCGGATCGCCGTCACCGACCTCGGTGTCACCGAGGTCCGCTTCACCGGTGGTGAGCCACTGCTGCGTCCCGGCCTCGTCTCCATCGTCGAGCGCTGCGCAGCTCTCACCCCGCGCCCCGAGATGTCCCTGACCACCAACGGCATCGGCCTGGAGCGCACCGCCGCCGCCCTGCGCGACGCCGGTCTGGATCGGGTCAACGTCTCGCTCGACACCCTGCGCCCCGACGTCTTCCAGACCATGACCCGGCGCAAGCGCCACGGCGATGTGATGCGCGGCCTCGCCGCCGCGCACTCCGCCGGACTCACCCCGGTCAAGGTCAACGCCGTGCTGATGCCCGGACTCAACGACGACGAGGCCCCCGACCTGCTCGCCTGGGCCCTGGACAACGGCTACGAGCTGCGCTTCATCGAACAGATGCCGCTCGACGCCCAGCACGGCTGGCAGCGCGACGGCATGATCACCGCCGGGGACATCCTGGAGAGCCTGCGCACCCGCTTCACGCTCACCGCGGAGGGCGACGGCGAGCGCGGTTCCGCCCCCGCCGAGCGCTGGCTCGTCGACGGCGGCCCGGCCCGCGTCGGCGTCATCGCCTCCGTCACCCGCCCCTTCTGCCGCGCCTGCGACCGCACCCGGCTCACCGCCGACGGACAGGTGCGCACCTGCCTGTTCGCGCGCGAGGAGTCGGATCTGCGGGGCGTGCTGCGCTCCGGCGCGCCGGACGAGGAGGTCGCCCGGCTGTGGCGGCAGGCGATGTGGGGGAAGAAGGCGGGGTCCGGGCTGGACGACCCGTCGTTCCTCCAGCCGGACCGCCCGATGTCAGCGATCGGCGGCTGACCACCAGCGACCGCGGTCGATCACCGGCGACCGCGGTCGATCACCGGTGACCGCGGTCGATCACTGGTTTTCGGCGGCCGTCCACTCCTCCAGGGACACGACGTCCTTCAGGAAGCCGCGCATGCCCAGGAACTTCGACAGATGCTCGCGGTGCTCCTCGCACGCCAGCCAGGTCTTCCGCCGCTCCGGGGTGTGGAGCTTGGGGTTGTTCCAGGCCAGCACCCAGACGGCGGGGGCGCGGCAGCCCTTGGCGGAGCAGATCGGGGTGTCGGTCTCGGTCTCGGCGTTGAGGATGTTCACACCGCAGATGCTACGGACACCGTCGTCTTTACAGAAAGCGGCGCGGACATGACGACGCCGGGCAGCCACGGGGGGAGCCGCCCGGCGTCGGTCCGTCGCTCCGACGGGGGATGCGGAGCGCGTACGAAGTATGTCACGAGGGATAGGGCGCGGTGCACCGGAACAGCATGATTGATCTGAGGTTTTCCTGAGCTTACGGAAACGCGGCAGGTCAGCCGTGTCCTCCGCGTCCATCCTCGCTGGTATGTGCGGCATCTTCCGCACCGGATTCCGCCGATGCCGAATGCGGCGTTGAATGCGGTGCCGAATGCGGTTCCGCATCCGATGGAGTCTCGTCCCGGCCGGAGCCCAGCATCGGGCGCATCGGCGTCGGGACGAAAGTCGTGGGGAGCGAAGGGGCGTTCTCCCGGCCCGCGTTCGCGATCACCACCGCCACATAGGGCAGCAGCACACCCAGCACCAGGGCAACGATGGCCACATGGCGCTCGACGTTCCACAGCACGGCCGCCAGCACGACCGCCACCGTCCGCACCGACATCGAGATCACATAGCGCCGCTGCCGGCCGCGCACATCGTCGGCCAGTCCCTGGCGGGCCCCGGTGATCCGGAAGACCTCGGTCTCGCTGTGCTTCCGCATCACGTTCCACCACCTGGTCCCCGAGCAGGTACCCCCCGCTCCGATACGTACTCAACGTTACGCCGCGCCCCCATACGGTTCGAGACCGGGGCACCCCGATGGGTGGCGATGCCGGTACGCCACGGCACGTACGGGACGGTTCAACATGCGCCGTAGCGAAAACGGTCGAACACTGGGAGGAAACGCGCATCCCCCGCCGCGTCAGGAGGCGACATGAACTGGCTGTGGGCGATCGTCGTAGGAATCATTCTCGGTGTGATCGCCAGGGCGATCCTGCCGGGCAAGCAAGACATCCCGCTGTGGCTGACCTGCATTTACGGCATCCTCGGAGCCATCGTCGGCAACGCGGTGGCCGGATGGATCGGGGTCAGGCACACCGGCGGATTCGACTGGATCCGGCATCTGCTCCAGCTGGCCGGAGCCATCGTGATCGTCGCGCTCGGCACCCCGCTGTGGCAGACGATCCGCCACGGTGGCAGGAGAGAACGGGCCTGAGCGGGGCCAAGGGCCGGGGGCGCACTGCGGAAGCCGCGGCGGCCGGCGCGCATGGTGGAAGCGCACCGGCCGCCGCTCCGTCCGGGATGTGGCGGGTCACACGCCCTGGAGCTGGGCGATCTTCCGTCCGGCCTTGAGGTAGACCCCGCCGGAGGCCGGGGTGAGCCCGGCGTCCGCCAGCACCTCCGCGACCACCTCGGCCAGCGGCCGTACCGCCTGGGCCTCGGCGAGCACGATCGCCTTCTGGCCGTCCTCGGCCTCCACGACCAGCCGCAGACCGTTCTGCTTGGCGACCCGGCGGGCCGCCGACGCGCTCGGCTGGAACTCCAGGACCTTGCTCAGCACGGTCGCGATGGTCTCGCCGCCGTGCTCCGCGGCGTCGACCACCGGCAGCGTCCCGACGTCGGTGAAGCTCTTCTTGGAGAACTGCGCGATGAAGCCCGCGCGCGCCTTCATCGCCGCCTCGACGCCGTACAGCGCCGCCACGACCTCACCCGCCAGCACCTTCTTGAGGTCCATCGGGTGCAGCGACTTGGTCTCCAGCCGGGTGGTCGCGGCGGCGATCTCCGCGTCCGTCCACTCCGTCCACGCCTCCAGGTACGGCTTCATCAGCCGGTCCGGGATCGACATGATCTTGCCGAAGACATCGTCGGCGGGCGCGCTGAGCGCCACGTAGTTGCCCTTGGACTTGGACATCTTGGCGCCGGTGCCGTCCGTGCCCTCGATCAGCGGCATGGTGACGACCAGCTGCGGCTGCTGACCGCGCAGCTCCATCAGCTTGCGACCCATCTGGAGATTGAGCAGCTGATCGGCGCCGCCCAGCTCCACGTCGCTCTCCAGCGCCACCGAGTCCAGGCCCTGCGCGATCGGGTACAGCAGCTCGGACATGGTCAGCCCGGACCCCGCGGCCAGCCGGTTGCGGAAGTCCTCGCGCTGGAGCAGCTGCGACACCGGCACCTGGGCGAGCAGCCCCAGCAACTCCGGGAAGGTGTACGGCGACAGCCACTCGCTGTTCTGCCGGAAGCTGACCTTCTCGAAGTCGAAGAACGGCCGGACCTGCTGCTGGTAGCCCGCGAGGTTCCGCGCGATGTCGTCGTCGGTGAGCGGCGGGCGCTCGGCCGTACGCCCCGACGGGTCGCCGATCTTGGCCGTGAAGTCACCGATCAGCAGGGTGACGTCGTGCCCCATCCGCTGGAAGCGGTTGAGGACGATCATCGGCACGGTGTGGCCGAGGTGCACATCGGCGGCCGTCGGGTCGATGCCCAGCTTGATGGCGAGGCCCTGGCCCGCGGCCCGGCGCTCCTCGATCCGCTCGGCCAGCTCCTTGATCCCCGGCAGGACCTCGACCGAACGGGAGGCGATCAGCTCGGCCTGCTCCTGGGCCGACAGGTCGCTCAGATCGAGGGAGCGCCGCGCGGACGTCTCGGCGAGCAGTTGCTCGACGGTCTTGTCGGAGGAGAGGTCCTGGTCGAGCAGCTCGCGGGCGCGGGCGACGGATGCGCCGAGGCGTGTCATGGGGATCCTGGTGAGAGTGGGGAGCGGACGGATGGGCGGGGACCAGTCTATTCGCCGGTTTCCCGCGGCCGGACTCAATATCGTCCGGCCGCTCTCACACCCCCTTGCTGACCGAACTCATGTTGAAGTCCGGGATCCGCAGCGCGGGCATCGCCGCCCGGGTGAAGTAGTCGCCCCACTCGCGCGGCAGGGTCGGCTCGGTGCGCCCCGCCTCGGTGGCGCGGGACAGCAGGCTCACCGGCGACTCGTTGAACCGGAAGTTGTTCACCTCGCCGACGACCTCGCCGCCCTCCACCAGATACACCCCGTCCCGGGTCAGCCCGGTCAGCAGCAGGGTGGCCGGATCGACCTCGCGGATGTACCACAGGCAGGTCAGCAGCAGGCCCCGGTCGGTCGAGGCGACCATCTCCTCCAGCGAGCGGGTGCCGCCCGCGTCCAGGACCAGATTGTCGATCCCCGGGGCCAGCGGCAGCCCGGTCAGCCCCGCCGAGTGCCGGGTGGTGACCAGGTGCTTCAGCACCCCGTCCCGGATCCAGTCGGTGGCGGGCAGCGGCAGCCCGTTGTCGAACACCGACGCGTCGTCCCCGGAGGAGTGCGCGATCACGAACGGCGCCGCCTCGAGCCCCGGCTCGTGGGGATCGCTGCGCAGCGTCAGCGGCAGCTCCGACAGCGTGTCCCCGACCCGGGTGCCGCCGCCCGGCTTGCTGAAGACCGTACGGCCCTCCGCCGCGTCCCGGGCCGACGAGGACCACAGCTGGTAGATCAGCAGATCGGCGACGGCGGTCGGGGGCAGCAGCGTCTCGTAGCGGCCCGCCGGAAGATCGACCTTCCGCTCGGCCCAGCGCAGCCGCCGCGCCAGCTCGGCGTCGATCGCGGCCGGGTCCACGTCCGTGAAGTCCCGGGTCGCCCGCCCCGCCCAAGCCGAGCGCGTCATGTCCGGCGACTTGGCGTTCAGCTCCAGCGTCCCGCTCGGCTGGTCATGGCGCAGCCGCAGCCCGCCGGAGGTGCCCAGATAGCTGGAGACCACCTCATGGCTGGCGAACCCGTACAGCTCCCGGCCGCCCGCGCGGGCGGCGGCGAACGCCTCGCCGAGCGCCGGGGCGAACGCCGCGAACACCTCCGAGGAGGTCTCGGCGGGGGAGTCGGCGAAACCGGGGGAGGCCGGTCGGGTCTCGACCAGCGGCTGGGCGTCCTCGGCCGGGCCCGCGTCCCGCGCGGCCGCCTCGGCGGCCCGTACCAGCGGCTCCAGCTCCTCGGCGGTCACGGCCGACCGGGACACCACGCCGGACGCGGCGCCCTCCGCGCCGTCCACGGTGGCCACCACGGTCAGGGTGCGGCCGCGGGTGACGCCGTTGGTGGTCAGCGCGTTGCCCGCCCAGCGGAGGTTGGCGGTCGACGTCTCGTTCGCGATCACCACACAGCCGTCCGCGCGGGACAGCTCCAGGGTGCGCTCCACGATCTCGTGCGGCTTCACGCTCATGCTCCCGCCTCCTGGGTGGTGTTGAGGATGTTCACGCCGCGGAAGAGCGCGGACGGGCAGCCGTGCGACACCGACGCGACCTGGCCGGGCTGGGCCTTGCCGCAGTTGAAGGCGCCGCCCAGGACGTATGTCTGCGGCCCGCCGACCGCCGTCATCGAGCCCCAGAAGTCGGTGGTGGTCGCCTGATACGCGAAGTCCCGCACCTGCCCGGCCAGCTTCCCGTTCCGGATGCGGAACGCCCGCTGCGCCGTGAACTGGAAGTTGTAGCGCTGCATATCGATCGACCATGAGCGGTCGCCGACCAGATAGAGCCCGTTCTCGACATCGCCGATGAGCCCGTCCGTGGCCGGACCGCCGGGATCGGGCCGCAGCGACACGTTCGCCATCCGCTGCACCGGCACATGCCCCGGCGAATCGGCGTACGCACACCCGTTGGACCGGCCCTGACCGGTCAACCGGGCGATCCTGCGGTCCAGCTGATATCCCACCAGCCTGCCGTCCTTCACCAGGTCCCAGGACTGCGCGGCCACGCCCTCGTCGTCGTACCCGATCGTGGCCAGCCCGTGCTCGGCCGTCCGGTCGCCGGTGACGTTCATGATGTCCGAGCCGTACCGCAGGCTGCCCAGCTGGTCGAAGGTGGCGAACGACGTCCCCGCGTACGCCGCCTCGTACCCCAGGGCCCGGTCCAGCTCGGTCGCGTGGCCGATCGACTCATGGATCGTCAGCCACAGATTGGACGGATCGATCACCAGGTCGTACGCGCCCGCCTCGACCGACGGCGCCGCCATCTTCTCCGCCAGCAGCCCGGGCAGTTCGGCCAGCTCCGCGTCCCAGTCCCAGCCGCCCGGCCCGCGCCCGGTGAGGTACTCCCAGCCGCGGCCGACCGGCGGGGCCAGCGTGCGCATCGAGTCGAACTCGCCGCTCGCCGGATCCACCGCCACCGCGGTCAGCTGCGGATGCAGCCGCACCCGCTGCTGGGTGGTCGTGGTGCCCGCCGTATCCGCGTAGAACTTGTTCTCATGGACGGTCAGCAGCGACGCGTCCGCATGCGCCACCCCGTCCGCCGCCAGCAGCCGCGAACTCCACTCGGCCAGCAGCCCCGTCTTGTCCGTGTCCGGCACGTCGAACGGGTCGATCTCGTACGACGACACCCACGTCCTGTCGGCGTGCACCGGCTCGTCCGCCAGCTCCACCCTTTCGTCCGACCCGGCCGCCTCGATCACCTTGGCCGACAGCTTCGCCATCGCCACCGCCTGCGAGGCCACCCGCGCCGCCGCGTCCATCGACAGGTCCACCCCGGACGCGAACCCCCAGCTCCCCCCGTGCACCACCCGCACCGCATACCCCAGGTCCGTGATGTCGGACGACCCCGCGACCCGGGCATCGCGCAGCCGCCATGAGGCGCTGCGCACCCGCTCGAACCGGAAGTCCGCATGCTCGGCCCCCAACGCCCGGGCTCGCGCGAGCGCCGCGTCGGCGAGCGCGTGCAACGGCAGCGCGAGGAAGGACGGATCGATCTCGTGCGACACGGGCGACCCCTTCGTCGATGTATGTCCGACCGCAGTGAACCATGCCGCTACGACACCGGGGGTGTCCATCGCGTTACCCGGCGGAGGCGGCGGTGAGCCATCAGGCGGACCGGGGCCAGTCGTCCATGGTCCGGTGGTCGCGCGCCGCGTCCTCCAGCGCCCGTATCCCGAGGTCGACGAGCGGGTTCTGCCGACTGCCCCGGCGTACGCAGGTGAGGAGCCGCCGCGTCGGC
>NZ_GG657754.1:8164675-8174879 GCF_000158915.1 Streptomyces himastatinicus ATCC 53653
GCACGATCCGCGGCGAGAACCCGGCCGACGCGCACAGCACCCGCACCCGCTGGGCGTGGTCGCAGGTGCCCGGGTCGGCGACGATCCAGTCCTCGCCCGCCGCGTCCTCCAGCCGCACCGAACCCACCCGCGCCAGCGGGTGGTCGGCGGGCACCAGCAGGAAGTACGGCTCCTCCAGCAGGGGGCTCTGCTCGAACCTCGCGTCATCCGGCTGCGGCCCGCCCTCGATGGGCTCCACGACCGCGAGATCCACCTCGCCCGCCACCAGCAGATCCATGGCCTCCACGGTGTCGCGCTCGCGCACCTGCACCAGGAGGTCGGGATGGCTGTGCCGCAGCCGCCCGGCCGCGGGGGCGATCAGGCCGCTGATCGCGGTGGTGAAGCCCGCGATGCGCAGCGGCCCGGTCATGCCCGCCCGGTACGACTCCAGCTCCGCCTGCGCTTCCTCCCACCGGGCCAGCAGCGCGTCGGCGTGCTCGATGAGCAGGAGCGCGGCCGGGGTCAGCCGGACGCCGCGGCCCTGCGGCTCCAGGAGCGGCACCCTCAGCTCGCGCGCCAGCTCGCGCACATGGTGGGAGACCGCCGACGGGGTGAGATGCAGGGCCCTCGGGCGGGCCGCGGTGACCGTGCCCTGCTGGTGCACCATGCGGGAGCATATTGAAGCCGACGCAGGTCAATCATGAAACTATTTTGCACACACGACCAGCAAAACGTGCAATGGACCGCAACGGTTGCCCGGAGTCATCCTGCTGTCATGTGCACCGACACGAGCACCATCGTTTCCCGGCACACCACCACCGAGGGCGTCGTGGTCTGGAGCCGCTGCGCCTGCGGACGGCTGCGGATGCGCCTGGTCCCCTACGGCATCGACGGCAAGGCACTCGCCGCGGGTGGACACGGCGCCCGCCGCCCCCCCACCGCGGCCATTAGCCCCTGCCCGCCCCCGACGTGGACAAGGGCGACATGACATCCCCACCTCGTATCACCCGCCTCACGGCCCTCTGGACCCTCATCGGTCTGGTGCTGCTGACCCTCAACCTGCGGGCGGCCATCACCGGCATCCCCCCGGTCCTGGGCCAACTCCAGGACACCTTCGGGCTCACCGGCGTCGAGGCGGGCGTGCTCGCCACCCTGCCGGAGCTGTGCCTGGGCATCTTCTCCGCGCTCACCCCCGTACTCGCCCGCCGCATCGGCACCCAGGCGGCCATCACCGTGGCGCTCGTCGTGCTCACCATCGGGCTCCTGCTGCGCGTACTCCCCGCCCAGACGGCGCTGTTCACCGGCACCGTGCTGGCCGGAGCCGGGATCGCCACGGGCAACGTGCTGGTGCCCGCGGTCATCAAGCACGCCTTTCCCCGCCACGTGGGCCCGCTCACCGGCCTGGCGATGATGCTGATGTCCGTCAGCGGCGCCGCCGCGGCGGGCCTGGCCGTCCCCCTGGACCACATGGGCGGCTGGCGGCTGGCCCTCGCCGCCTGGGCGGCCCCGTCCCTGATCGCGGCCCTGGTCTGGTGCCCGCTCGCGCTCCGCGGGCGAAAGCAGCCACCGGAACCGGCGCCCGCCCGCGCGGAGAAGGGGGCGCTGCTGCGCTCGCCGCTGGCGTGGTCCATCACGGTCTTCATGGGGATGACGTCGCTGATGTTCTACACGCTGACGGCGTGGCTTCCCCAGCTGATGCGCGACCACGGGTACGCACCCGCCACCGCCGGGATGATGAACTCGGTCATCATCATCATCGGAATCCCCCTCGGCTTCGTCGTACCGGTGGTCGCCGCCCGCCTGCGCGACCAACGCCCCCTCGTCCTCGGGGTCGTCACCCTGATGGCGATCGGACTCGTCGGCCTGCTCCTGGCTCCCCAGGCCGGATGGGTCTGGGTCGCGGTCTTCGGGGTCGCCACCGGCAGCGCGTTCCCGATCGCCCTCACCCTCCTCAACCTGCGCTCACCCACGGCCGCGGTCACGGCCCGCCTCTCGGGCATGGCCCAGTCCGGCGGCTACCTCCTCGCCGCGACCGGCCCCCTGACCTTCGGCGTACTGCACAGCGTCACCGGCGACTGGAAGCCGTCGATCGTCCTGCTGCTCCTGCTGGTGATACCCGAGCTGATCTGCGGCCTCCTGGCCGCCCGCCCCGGCCTCGTAACACCGAGCCCCCCGCGCCCGGAGGACCACCCAGAGCACCCCACCGCGAACACCCCTGCCCGGCCCGTGCGGTGACCGTGCCGACTACGCCAGGGGCGGCTGGCGTTCGGCTGCGCGGCTGAGGCTGTCCTCGATGCGGGCCAGGGCGCGGATGGTGGCTTCCTGGTCCTCCTCGGACAGGCTGTCGACGGTGCTTTCCTCGAGGTCCGCCCAGACCTGTTCGACCTCCTTGCGCAGGGCGAGGCTGGCGGGCGTGGGTTCGATGATGGTGGCGCGCTTGTCGGATTCGCTGGGGCGGCGGCGGACGAAGCCCGCGTGCTCCAGGCGCTTGACGGTGCGGGTCATGGTGGCCGCGTCCGAGCCGAGGAGGCGTACGAGGTCGGTCTGGCGCTGGGGGCCGAGGTCCCACAGCTGCATCATGACCAGCTCCTGCCCGGGGTGCAGTCCCACGCGGCGCAGGAGTTGTCCGGCGAGCATCCGGTGCAGGCGGGCCACGCGGAAGATCGCGTGGTTCATGGCTCCCGCCCGGATCGAGGGCGGCATCGGTGGGCGGGCCATGTCCGCGGCGGAGCAGTCCGCTGACGATGCGGCGCCGGGGTCCTTCGGCACGTTCTTCGCACTCCTCTCGCAGTGATGATTGCCTGGGCAGGGACATTCTATCGCTGGCCCCTGCCGCCGCCCGAGAGTGGGTGTCAGATGCCGAAATCACCAGGGAGAGTGATGCGCGTCACAGCCTTCGGGGAATCGATCCCCGGATTTACTTGTTCGGACAGGCAATGGCATCGTGTGGTGCCGCGCATCCCAGCCGAACAGGAGCCTGACCATGACAACGGCCTTCACCCCCTACGACCTCGGCGGCCTCCGCCTCTCCAGCCGCATCGTGATGGCACCCATGACCCGCAGCCGTGCGTACGGTCCCGGGCAGAGCGCCACCGAGCTGATGGCGGCCTACTACGCGCAGCGGGCGGGTGCCGGGCTGATCGTCACCGAGGGCACACAGCCGTCGGTGGTCGGCCAGGGCTATCCGGACACCCCCGGCATCCACTCCGCCGAGCAGATCGCGGCCTGGCGCAAGGTCACCGACGCCGTGCACGCGGAGGGCGGCAGGATCTTCCTCCAGTTGATGCACACCGGCCGGGTCGGGCACCCGAGCCTGATGGGGCTCACACCGGTCGGCGCCTCCGCGGTCGCCGCCAAGGGGCAGGTCTATACGCACGACGGTCCGCAGGACTTCGTCACGCCGCACGAGCTGACCGAGGCGGAGATCGCGGAAACCGTCGCCGACTTCGCCGCCGCCGCGCGCAACGCCGTCGAGGCGGGCTTCGACGGCGTGGAGCTGCACGGCGCCAACGGCTATCTGATCCACCAGTTCCTCGCACCGAACTCCAACCGGCGCACCGACGCCTGGGGCGGCAGCCCCGAGCGGCGGATCCGCTTCGCCGTCGAGACCGCGCGGGCCGTGGCCGAGGCCATCGGCGGGGACCGGGTCGGCTTCCGCATCTCGCCCGGCAACCCCTTCAACGACATCGACGAGAGCGACCGGACGGACGTGGAGGCCACCTACACCGCCCTCGTGGACGCGCTCGCCCCGCTCGGCCTGGCCTACCTCCACCAGATGGAGGGTCCCGAGATCCGCGACCTGACCGTGCGGCTGCGCAAGGCATGGCCGAGTACCTTCGTCCTCAACCCCTTCACCGGTACGGAGCCCACCGGCCCCGACGCGCTGGCGCTCATCGAGGACGGCACCGCCGACCTGATCGCCTACGGGGCGCTCTACCTCGCCAACCCCGACCTGCCCGTCCGCCTCGCCGCGGGCGGCCCCTTCAACACCCCGGACCGCGCCACCTCCTTCGGCGGCGACCACCGTGGCTACACCGACTACCCCGCCCTCGGCTGAACCGGAGACCCACCATGAGCTTCACGACCCGCCCCGGAACGTACGGGGCACGCCAGCCCGGAGCCGCGGTGCGCTGGCTGAACAAGGTGACCATGCGCCAGATCGTCCGCAAAGGCGGCGGGAAGATGCTCGGCGGCCTGGACGCGCTCGTGCTGACCACGGTCGGCAAGAAGAGCGGTGAGCCACGTAAGTCCCCGGTGTGCTGGTTCCCCGGGGAGGGCGAAAGCTGGCTGATCGTGGCCTCGGCCAACGGAGCCGCGAAGAACCCGGCCTGGTACTACAACCTCGCCGCTCACCCCGACCAGGCAGCCATCACCCTCGCCGGCCGCACCGTGCCCGTCACCGCCGAACAGCTGCACGGCGAAGAGCGCGAACGCGCCTGGCGAGGGATCGCCGACGCGTCCGCACGCTTCGGTCAGTACCAGCAGAAGACCGATCGCGAACTGCCCGTCATCCGCCTCACCCCGCGCTCCGGGTAGCCTCACGAGAGGCCGTGGGGACCACAGCAACTGCCCACCTGGGGCTGCGGCGTGTCGGGTAGACCGGGCGGTCACTGCGCACCTTCGGCGTGGTGGGCGCGGCGTGCCTGCTGGTACGCGTTCAACACAGGGCCTGCTCGGCCTCGCATCCGTCGTGGCGGGCGGGCAGGGTGCCGTGGTCGAACGGGTCGCGCTGGCGAGGGAAGCTGTCGGCACACTCACCGGGGCAGGCGTAGACGGTGCCGCCACCGGCGCTCGCGCCGTGTCCGATCGCGACGACGACCGGTTCGCGGGTCGGATTGTCGCAGCGGGCGCAGATCTGGATCGTCATGAGCGTGTCTCCTCGCCGGTCTCGGGCTCGGTGTTGATCGCCCGGGCGAGCGCTTCGCGCAGCCGGTACGGGTCGGTGAGGTACCGGTCGGGGCCCACGGGGATGCGCCAGTGCAGGCGCGGCCCGGTGGTGTGGGTGGCCGGAGGAACGCCGACATAAGTCACCGTGGCGTCGTGCGCGCCAAGGGCGTTGACGTTCCTCTGCATGCGCCGCCAGTGCTGGGCATGACCCGGCGGGATGAGCCAGTACATGAGGCTGTAGTCGGCGATGACGGCACCGGTCGCTTCGCCGAGCAGCCGCAGGGCGCACTCGCCGACGTCAGCGGGGGTCCGAACGGCGTCCCAGTATGGGCCTACCTCGACCAGCTCCACGTCCGTGCCGCTCGGTGGCGCCCATGATCTGGGGGTGGTCCCCGGCGGGAACCCGTTTGGGTGGGCCATGGCTGGTGTCGTCCCATCTGCCTGGTCGGTGTGGACAAGCAGATGGTTCTCCGCCGCGAGAGCCGCAAGTGACCCAGTGAGGGTCAGTCAGGGGCACTCGCCCGCGTGACACCACTCGGCGAAGCTGCTGAGGCTGTCGGCGTCAGCGCGCCGCAGGCGGCGCAACGTCGCAGCGTCCTCACGCACCCACGGGTGGTCGCGAGTGTGCTGCGGTGCGATCTGGCGCGCAGTCTTCAGCGATTCGAACGCGTCGCGCGGGAACCCGGACCACAACTGGGCACGTGCCTTCTCGATGTAAAACCCGCTACGCCGCTCAGCAGGCAGATCCTGTGGCGGTGCCCAATCGCCGAGTGCATTGAGTGCCCGGTGAACGTGATCGTCACCGAGGCTGACGGCGACGGACACTTCGTGAATGCGTACGCTGACCGGTCCGAACGCTGTGCCCTGATAGACGCTCTCGGGTACGGCGTCCCCCAGGCGTCGGGCCTCCGTGAGGTGTCGATCCGCGGCCTCTCCCAGGCCGGCGCGCCCCGGCGATCACGGCCGCCCGCATGCAAAGGGCGCCACGAGCTGCGAGGACCGCGTCAGCAGGGCCAACCGCGGCCTTGTCCACAGCGGCCTCGAGCGCGCGCAGCCCGGCGACGTAGGCGCGGGCAGCGAAGAAGACCTCGGTGCGGACGTAGGCGACAGCCGCGTCCAGCAGTGGGTCCCCGGCGTGCGGTACGGCCCACCGCATCAGCTCCACCAGGCGGGCGGACAGGTCCCGGGCGCCGTATTTGTACGCCACTGCGTCGGCGGTCCGAAGGGCCGAGACCAGGAGGCTCGCGGCCTCGGCTTCCTCCTCGGGGCTCGCCAGGTGGAAGGCGCGAATCAACTCGCCCACGAGGGAAGGTAAGTGGCGAGCGATACGGACGTACTGAGCAGCCAGGCGCCAGGTCACCGCCTCGTCCACTGATGCGCGCAACTCGGTCAGCGGCCTGACGGGCCCGTCGTCCGGCATGTCGTACGCGGCGATGGTGGCCGACAACGTCAGCATGGCGGCGTGCACTCGGGCATCCGCCCGGTCCCGGCTTCCCAGCAGGAGGGCGGGATCCACACCGAGAGCAGCGGCGAGGGCCTCGATCACGTCGTCACTCGCGCCCCGGGCGCCTCGCTCGATTTTCCGCAGCGTCCCCACGTGTACCCCGGCGGCGTCCGCCAGCTCTTGCTGTGTCATGCGCGCGATGCGGCGCCGATAGGCCACGCGCCGGGCAAGCTCCGTGGGCATGCTCGTACTCCGTTCGGTGCGTCCGCTCCGAACGGTACTCAGCGGCCCCCTCGCACATGGTCCCTTCGCCTCAAGTGCCGACGAGTCGTACGAGGTCGTGCAACGAGTCGATCTGCCAGTCAGCGGCAGCTGCCTCGGGCGTGCCCGACCAGAGATGGCCCCAGGGCCCACGTCGCAGATGCGCGGCGCGCAGGCCCGCCGCCTTCGCCGGGCCCGTGTCGTTCGCGGGGTGATCGCCTACGTAGACGGTTTCACCGGGAGCCGTTCCCGCAAGCTCCAGGACGAGGGCGAAGAACCCGGGTTCCGGCTTGGCCACACCCCACTCTCCCGAGGTGGCGACCGCATCAACCGGCAGCCCGAGGTCCCGCAGCAACTGTCCGGTACACGCCGTCTGGTTGCCCGCGATGACGACGCGCACGCCGCGTTGACGAAGAGCTGCGAAGGCCGGACGTACATCCGGATAGAGATCGGACTCGTCCAGCTGCTCGTTGACGCCCCTGGCCTCCATGGCGGCCCGCTCGCCAACGATATCGATACCGGGCCGGACGAGCCGCAGTGCCTCCGCGTTGTCGCGCCCCTGCGCCACGACCGCACCGACCAGGGCCGAGAGGGTGTGCCGGGGAACGCCCAGCCAGTCTGCCCACGTCGCCCAGCCACGGTCATCTCGGATCAAGGTCTCGCCGACGTCGAGCACCACCGCGCGAATCATCCGGGCAGGGTAGAGCACCAGGAGGGCCCCTTGCTGGCCGTTGCACCCGCTTACGAGGTGAACACCTCTTGCCCTCGGCGTCTCGATTGTCCAAGTTCCCTCGTCAGTGCCCAGTTGGGCAACCGATAGGCTATATTCACAGAACTTGAATGATTTACTCCGAGTGCTACATATGTTCTATTTTAGGGGGTGGGGTATGTCTGCTGATTTGAGCTGGACATACGATGAGGCGACGGCTAGCGGAGGGTTGCTGGAAACCAGCCTCGGGCAGCTCAGGGATGAACTCGGCTACAAGAAGCTGGGCAAGGGGATCCTGGAACAGATCGTGAAGGCCCTTGGTAAGCAGGAATTGGGCTACTTCCCGCAGTGGGTCCTCGATGCTCGCTGCAATACCGAGCCCCGGCAAGGGAATAAGGTCTGGGTCTACGTCCGGGACAACAGCACGCGAGCGCGCGTCCTCGATGCCATCCTCTGCCCCGAACAAGCCAACGTGCGCAGCGTCCTCGATGGGCTGGTGTCGGGGGACTTGGCTGCTCTCACTGCCGAGGAGAAGCTGAAGCGCATTCGCGAAATCGTCAACGTCTAGCACGGCCTGATCTCGCGTCGCATCAGTGAAAATTCACGGGGGGAATCATGCGTATCCGCACCGCCGCGATCGCGGCCGCCGTCCTGTGCCTACCGCTCGCCGCGTGCGGTAGCGACAGTGGCAAGGCCGACGCCGAGTCCAGCAAGACCTCAGATACAGCCACAGTCGCAAGCCCAGAACCGTCACTCACCCAGCCTGTCGAGCCCATGGCCATTGGCACCACCTGGGAGTGGGAAAGGGACGGCGGCGCCGCCACTGGCGAGACCACAGTCATCACCTACAAACAGCCCATCACAGGTATCGAGCCACCTGGCGACGGCCTCGGTCTGGAAGAGGGCTCCGTATGGGCGCAAGTTGGGCGGGGTGCCCTCGACGCTGCTCGGGTCGCACGATCACCGCATCGCAATTCCCCTGGTCGCTGGCCTTTGCCGACGGTACGCGGGCAGAGGTCACCGGCTTGAACGGCGGCGATTTCCCCAAGCCCGAATTCCCGACGGACGATGCGACGGTCAAGGTCGGCGACTGCATCCGCGGCAAGATCCCCATCCCGGTGCCACCCGCCTCTCGACCGGAACGAATCGTGTATGCCCCCGAAGGATTGGACGAACCGGTGGAGTGGACCGTGCCCAAGAGGTAGAGCCCCGCTGCATCCGTGGTCGCGTGAGACCGGGATGGCAGTGGCTAGGACAGCACGGGGTACAGGCCGTCTCTCGAGCCGGTCGGAGCCAAGCGGGCCGCGAGCTTCCAGAACCGTCTGGCGAGGGCCGGATGGCGCTGGATCTGTGCGTAGAGCGCTCATCGAGCCGCGAAACGGTGCAATGGAGCGGGACGGCCTGCTGGGGCGGAGTAGCACGGCGAGTGCTACGGCCGAGCTGCCGCAACCCAGTAGCCCAAGGTTTCTGTGGGAAAACGTGCGGAGGCGTCCCCTGAACGCGCTGTCTCGTCGGAGATACGCCGTCTGACGTGGAGGGCTGGCTGGGGGAGTCCGCGTGGTCGGCGTGGCGACCGGCCGTAGCAGCGCCCACGAGCTACGGGCCGCCGGCGCCGTGGTCGAAGACCTCTCCGACAGTGGTGCCGTACCCCCGCCGCGCGGGGCCCCCTTCGCCACCTGCGGATTCAGGAGCCCCCGCCGATGATGGCAGACACACCTGGCTACGCGCCGGGGCTCAAGCGGCCGTTGACGCGATGCACGCAGAGGAAGCGCATGTCCGTCACCTGTGCTCGACGCGCAGGCGGGGGCGCGGCGACGAGCCGCCTGCGCGCAGCGAGTCTGTCGCTCCGCGCGGCGTGGCGGACCGCCGCACACTCCTACTGGATGAAGCGCACCTCGGGGTGAGCGGGGGAGGGGCCGTCCAGCAGATCCTGCGGTCGGCCCCGCAGATGCTGGTCGAAGAAGGCCGCGACGTAGGCGCGCTGGGCGGTGACGCTGCCCTCGGGGTCCACGGTGCCGATGTAGTCCTCACGGAGCTGGGCGGGGATGTCCAGGGTCTCGTCCAGGGCGGGCACGAACGACTGGGCATCGGTGTAGCTGAAGTGGCTGGCCCCCTCCAGGCTCAGATCGCGCTTCCAGCCGGTCGAGTGGTCCCAGAACGACTGCCAGGAGGGCTTGTTGAGATGGGTCTGATCCGCCTTGCCCATGAGCATGAACGGGCGGTCCAGCCCTTCCAGGGCCACGGGGAGGAATTCGGTCCCGCTGTACTGAAGCGTGCCGTCCATGTTGATCCCCGTGTCGATGCGGCGATCCACGCGCATGGTCTCCGCCGCGGTGATCCCTCCGGCCGAATGGCCGTACATGCCGATCCGCTCCAGGTCGAGCGCCCTGCCCAGGCCGCGCGGCAGACGGCGCCCCTCGGCGTCGGGGTTGCGGCCGTCCCGTAAGGCAGCGAGTTGGTCGAGGACGAAGCGGGTGTCGCGTACCCGGGTGTCGATCGCCTTCTTGGTCCTCCCGGGCGTGCCCGCATCCTTCGCCAGTTCGACGCGGCCGTCCGGGAACTCCACCGGAGAGGTCTCATGGGTGTGGTCCATGGTGACCACCACATAGCCACGGCTCGCGAGTTCCATGGCCATCAAGGTGCCCAGCGAGCGGGGCATACCCAGGCCCGGTGAGTACAGCAGGACCGGCCGCTTGCCACGGCTGTCGGCCGGGGCTCCCGAGACCGCGTCCGTACGGATCCCGGCCCAGTCCACCTCGCCGGGGCGCGCCAGGAGGTACGAGCCCGACTCGTCCAGGTAGCGCGCGGCGCCGGGGCGCAGGTACGGCTGGCGGGGATACCCGTGCGTCGAGCGCGCCGGGTACCAGACGCTGACCATCAGCTCCCGGTCCCGCCCGGCGACCCAGGGGTCGGGCCGGTCGCGG
>NZ_GG657754.1:8174979-8196175 GCF_000158915.1 Streptomyces himastatinicus ATCC 53653
GGCCTCATGAACCGCGGAGGGCGCGGGGGCGGCGGAGGCGGCCGTACCTGCGGTGAGGGCGAGGGCGAGGCCCGCCGCGGTGGCTAAAACTCTGTTGATGCGCATGGGGGCCAATCTGGCTCCCCGTCCCGCCCCGGGGCATCCGGAGGCAGGAGGAGCCGACCCCGGCATGCCACTGAGGGTTCCTCTTGAGGGTTTCTGTAGGAAGTCGACAGGGTCGGCTACGCGCCCCTGTGCGCGCTCGATTCTCCGAACCCATCCGTAGCCCGGTAGTTTTTCCGCACGAGGGTCGACACACGTACGGACACCGCGTGGGGTCGAGCACGACATCTACAAGAGAGGGTGGTCCCTTGAGCCGCTCGGTTCTCGTCACCGGAGGCAACCGCGGCATCGGCCTCGCCATCGCCCGGGCCTTCGCCGACGCAGGCGACAAGGTCGCCATCACCTATCGGTCCGGTGAGCCGCCGGCCGGCTTCCTCGCGGTGAAGTGCGACATCACCGAGCCCGAGCAGGTCGAGCAGGCGTACAAGGAGATCGAGGAGAAGCACGGCGCGGTCGAGGTTCTGGTGGCCAACGCCGGGGTCACCCGCGACCAGCTGCTGATGCGGATGTCGGAGGAGGACTTCTCCGCCGTCCTCGACACCAACCTCACCGGTACGTTCCGCATGGTCAAGCGGGCCAACCGCGCCATGCTGCGGGCCCGTAAGGGGCGCGTGGTGCTGATCTCGTCGGTGGTCGGGCTCATGGGCTCCGCCGGGCAGGCGAACTACGCCGCGTCCAAGGCGGGCCTGGTGGGCTTCGCGCGTTCGCTCGCCCGGGAGCTGGGCTCGCGGAACATCACCGTCAACGTGGTCGCGCCCGGTTTCGTCGACACGGACATGACGCGCGCGCTCAGCGACGAGCAGCGCGAGAACATCGTCAAGCAGGTGCCTGTCGCGCGCTACGCGCAGCCCGAGGAGATCGCCGCCTCGGTCCGCTTCCTGGCCTCCGACGAGGCCGCGTACATCACTGGAGCCGTCATCCCTGTCGACGGCGGATTGGGCATGGGTCACTGAACGACATGAGTGGAATTCTCGCCGGTAAGCGCATCCTCGTCACGGGCGTCATCACCGAGTCCTCGATCGCCTTCCACACCGCGAAGCTCGCCCAGGAGGAGGGCGCCGAGGTCATCCTGACCGGCTTCGGCCGGGTCTCCCTCGTCGAGCGGATCGCCAAGCGGTTGCCCAAGCCCGCCCCGGTCATCGAGCTGGACGTGCAGAACCAGGAGCACCTCGACGGGCTCGCCGACAAGGTGCGCGAGCACCTGGGGGAGGGCGTCGACCTCGACGGTGTCGTGCACTCCATCGCCTTCGGCCCGCAGGGCGCGTTCAACTTCCTGGAGGGCAGCTGGGAGGACGTCGGCACCGCCGTGCACGTCTCGGCGTACTCCCTCAAGGCGCTCACCATGGCCTGCCTGCCGGTCATGCCGCGCGGCGGCTCCATCGTCGGGCTGACCTTCGACGCCCAGTTCGCGTGGCCGAAGTACGACTGGATGGGCGTGGCCAAGGCCGCCCTGGAGTCGACCAGCCGCTACCTCGCCCGCGACCTGGGCGAGAAGAACGTGCGCTGCAACCTGGTCTCGGCCGGGCCCATCAAGTCCATGGCCGCGAAGTCCATCCCGGGCTTCGAGGAGCTGGCGGACGTCTGGAACCACCGGGCCCCGATCGGCTGGGACCTGACCGACCCGGAGCCCGCGGGCCGCGGCGTCGTCGCCCTGCTGTCCGACTGGTTCCCGCGCACCACCGGCGAGATCGTGCACGTCGACGGCGGCGTGCACATGATGGGCGCCTGAGCACCCGGACGCGTCGATACGGCCGCCGTCCCGTCCCGCGTGAGAGCGGGGCAGGGGCGGCGGCCGTTCGCATATCGGCGGTGCATAGCCGCGCATGTCGGCGTGCGTCGGCGGCGCATGTCGGCCGTCACCCGTTCGGACCAGCGGGCGGGCGGGCGGATGGCGCCGCACGCAGGGTGGAGACACGACACGACAAGGCACAACACGACAAGGCACGACTCGCGGAGCGACAGCCCGGCCGAGGAGGTCCTGCCATGCGTACGCCCCGTCGCTTCGCGGTCGCCTCGCTGATCGTCGCAGCGGTCGGGTGCGTGCTCGCCGCGTCCGACTCCGTCGCGTCCGTCGCCTCCGTAGCGTCCGCCCCGCAGGAGCGCCCCCGGCCGCGCGAGGCCGCGTGTTCCACGTCGGTACGCGGCTCGCACGCCACCGCCAGCTGCTTCAACCCCTACCCCGACGCCGACCGGGTGCAGCTGCACGTCGAATGCGCCCGCTGGTGGGACCCGGACATGGACAGCCGCCGGGTGGAGGTGGGCCCGGCGCAGCACGTGGAGCTGGACGAGCGCTGCTGGAAGGACATCCGCAGGGCGTGGGTCACCCACCGCCGCCGCTGAGGGGGCGCTCAGTCGGCCTCGGGCCCGAGGCGGCAGGCGAACGGATGGGTGCTCGCCTCGGCAGCCGCCCGCTCCCCGTCCCGCTGCCGGATGGCCTCCACCAGCCGCGCGTGGTCCACGTACGCCTCGGGGCTCATGCCGTCGGCCACGTCGGCGCGCAGGAAGTCCCGTACGACCGCTCCCAGGTTCCGCGTAGAGCGCCTCCAGGACGTCGTTGTGAGCGGCGGCCACGATCGCCATGTGGAGCGTCGCGTCCGCCTCCAACGAACACGTCCGCGTCGCCGGACTCCCACGCCCGCTCGCGCCGGTCCAACTGCGCGTCGATCTGCTTGACGTCCTGTTCGGTACGGCGCTCCGCGGCCAGCTGCGCGGCCTTCGTCTCCAGGGCGCTGCGCAGCTCGGCCACGTGCCGCGGGTCGGCGCTCGCGAAGCGGCGGTGCATGACCCCGGCCAGCTCGCTGGTCGCGAGGACGTACGTGCCCGAGCCCTGCCGGATGTCCAGCAGGCCGTTGTGCGCCAGCGCGCGCACCGCCTCGCGCACGGTGTTGCGCGCCACCCCGAGCTGCTCGACCAGTTCGGGCTCGGTCGGGATCCGCGAGCCCACCGGCCATTCGCCCGAGGTGATCTCGGCGCGCAGCTGGGCGATCACCTGGTCGGCGAGGGCGGAGCGCTGGGTCGACGTCAGCGGCATGACTCTCCTGTGCCTGGGGCTGCTGGACTGCTGGGGCTGCTGGGGCTACGGGGACTGCTGGGGCTGCGAAACGAGCCGTTCCATCGCGAGCCGTTCCATGATGCCGTCTGGTTGTCACCTCGCGGTTACATATCAACTGGACAGGCATTCATCCCATGATTCTATGATGGTCGGCATGCCCAACGACGACCTCGCGACGCTCGACACCGCGGCCCCTGCCCGACGGGACCACGAACCGCGCCCCGCGCCCTCGCCGTGGCGCCGCCGCATCGTGGTCGTCGGCCTGCTGCTGGCCGCGCTCAACCTGCGCCCCGCCGTCACCAGCCTCGGCCCGCTCCTGAAGGAGGTCCGCGACGACCTCGGCATGAGCGGGACCATCGCCGGGCTGCTCACCTCGATGCCCGCGGCCTGCTTCGCCGTCTTCGGCATCACCGCGCCCCGGCTGGCCCGCCGCTTCGGCCCAGGGGCCGTCGTCTGCACCGGTCTCGCGGCCATCGCCACGGGCCTGGCGCTGCGCCCGTTCGCGGGCGGGACGGTGGCCTTCCTGTGCGCCAGCGCGCTCGGCCTGGCCGGGATCGCGGTCAGCAACATCCTGATGCCGGTGATCGTCAAGGGCTGGTTCCCGGACCGGGTGGGCTCGATGACCGGCCTCTACTCCATGGGGCTGTCGCTGGGCACGGCCAGCGCCGCAGCCGCCACGGTGCCCATGACCGACGCGCTGGGCGGCAGCTGGCGGGCCGGGCTCGGGGTGTGGGCGGTGCTCGCCGGTGTCGCGGTGGTGCCCTGGCTTTTCCTCGCCCGCGACCGTACGCACCGCCGGAGCGAGCGAGCGGCCGCGCCGGAGCCCGCCTCCGACCAGCCCGCCTCCGACCAGCCCGCCTCCGACCAGCCCGCCTCCGACCAGCCCGCGTCCGGCGCGGCGGGCGCCCGGATCACCCGGAGCCCCACCGCCTGGGCGATGGCCGTCTTCTTCGGCCTCCAGTCCACCGCCGCGTACATCACCATGGGCTGGATGCCGCAGATCTTCCGCGACGCGGGGGTCTCCGCCTCCACCTCCGGGGTGCTGCTCGCGGTCATCATGGCCATGGGCGTCCCGCTGGCCTTCGTCCTGCCCCGCATGGCGGCCCGGCTGCGCAACCAGGGCGTGCTGGCCGTGGTCCTCGGCGTCTGCGGGCTCATCGGCTACACCGGGCTGTGGCTGGCCCCGGCGAGCGGCGCCTGGGTGTGGGCCGTCCTGCTCGGCGTCGCCAACTGCGCCTTCCCGCTCGCCCTCACGATGATCAGCATGCGGGCGAGGTCCAGCGCGGGCGTGGTCCGGCTCTCCGCCTTCGCCCAGAGCACCGGCTATCTGCTGTCCATCCCGGGCCCGCTGCTGGTCGGCGCGCTGTACCAGCACAGCGGGGGCTGGGACGCGCCGCTCGCGCTGATGGCCGGGCTGATGGTGCCGCAGATCGTGACGGGCCTGCTGGCCGGGCGTGACCGCACCCTCGAAGACGAGATCTGACCACCGGGTGGGACACTGAGCGCATGCCAGTGCTCGATGAGAACCCGCCGGACGGCCAGAAGAAGCTCCTCCTCATCCTGGGCGTGATGCTCGGGATCACGGTGGTCATCGGCGTGATCGCCACCATCGTCTCCCCCTGACGCCCGCCCGCCCCCGCACCGGGGGTGGGGTCGGCACCACCGTCCCCTAGGGGGCCAGGGTCAGGGGGAACTGGGTGGATCACCGGATGGGAACCGGCCCGCCCGCTCCGTACCGTCGAACCATCCGAAGCAGCGTGGTTCCCCGACCGGAGGCGATCCCCATGTCCGCCCGCATCCCCACCCGGCCCGCGAACCCGGCGGACGGTGGCGTGGACGTCCGGCTGCCGTGGTGGGCCCTCGCGCTGCCCGCCCTCGCCTTCGCGGCGCTGCTGCTCCTGCTGACCGGGCCGTCCGACGCGCAGGCCGCCGGCGGCTCCGGCGCCCTCTCGCAGTTCCTGGAGCTGGTGCGCCAGACCCTCGGCCACCTGGGAGCGTGACCGACCGTGCGCGGGGGCACCCTCCGGTGCGCGGGGGCACCCGCTTTGTGCGCTCACTTTGGTGAGCACCGTTTCAACACCCTGCGCCTCGCCAGCCGTTTCATGCGAAGCTGGGACGCATGAGCGTCGATGTGCCCCGCAGGATTGTCATTCTCCGACACGCCAAGGCCGACTGGCCCGAGGTGGCAGACCATGAGCGGCCGCTCGCGGAGCGCGGCCGCAAGGACGCCCCACTCGCCGGGCGCCGGCTCACCGAAGCCGGTCTGGTCCCCGAACTGACCCTCTGCTCCACGGCCGTGCGCACCCGGGAGACCTGGAAGCTCGTGGTCCATGAGCTGCCCCAGCGCCCCAAGACGGTCTACGAGGAGCGGCTGTACGACGCGTCGCTCGGCGAACTGATCGCAGTCCTCAACGAGACGTCCGACGACATCACCGACCTGCTGGTGGTCGGCCACAACCCCGGGGTGCACGCCCTCGCCGACGCCCTCGCGGGCCAGGCCGCGGAGGGCACCCGGGAGCGGATGACCCGCACCGGCTTCCCCACCTCCGCGATCGCGGTGGTGACCTTCAACGGCTCGTGGAAGTCGGTGGAGCACGGCGTAGGCCGCCTCGACGACTTCTGGGCGCCGCACGAGTAAAAGCCCGCCGCCGTACCCTTCCGCCGCCGTACCGCCCCACCGTTCCGCCGCCGTACCGTTCCGCCCGCCTTGCAACACCGAGGCGGGCGGAACCGGAGCGGTCAGTCCTCTTCGTGCGCGTCCGCGGCCTCGACCTCTTCGCGGGTCACGCCCAGCAGATACAGCACGGTGTCCAGGAACGGCACGTTCACCGCGGTGTGCGCGGCCTCCCGTACGACCGGCTTGGCGTTGAAGGCGACCCCGAGCCCGGCCGCGTTCAACATGTCCAGGTCATTCGCCCCGTCACCGATCGCGACGGTCTGCACCAGCGGCACCCCCGCCTCGGCCGCGAAGCGTCGCAGCAGCCGGGCCTTGCCCGCCCGGTCCACCACCTCGCCGATCACGCGCCCGGTGAGCTTGCCGTCCACGATCTCCAGGGTGTTGGCGGAGGCGAAGTCCAGCCCCAGCCGCTCTTGGAGATCATCGGTGACCTGCGTGAAGCCGCCGGAGACCACTCCCACCTGGTAGCCCAGGCGCTTGAGGGTACGGATCAGGGTGCGGGCGCCGGGCGTCAGCCGGACCTCCGCGCGCACCTTCTCCACCACCGACTCGTCGATCCCCGCCAGCAGCGCGACCCGCGCGTGCAGCGACTGCTCGAAGTCCAGCTCACCGCGCATCGCCCGGGCCGTGACCTCGGCGACCTCGGCCTCGCAGCCCGCGTGGGCCGCGAACAGCTCGATCACCTCGTCCTGGATCAGCGTCGAGTCGACGTCCATGACCACCAGCCGCTGCGCCCGGCGCTGGAGCCCCGACGCCACGACCGCCACGTCGACCCCGATGTCGGCCGCCTCGGTGGCCAGCGCGGTGCGCAGCGGCTCCGTCTCGGCGCCGGACACCTCGAAGTCCACGGCCGTCACCGGATACTTCGCGAGCCGGAAAATACGGTCGATATTGCCGCCGGTGCCGGTGATACGGGAGGCGATCGCGGCCACCGCCTCGGCGGTCAGCGGATGCCCCAGCACGGTGACGTGCGACCGGCCGGTGCCGCGCGGACGGTTGTCGCCCCGGCCCGAGATGATCTCGGCCTGCATCCGCTGCGACTCGGCCCAGCTGTGCACGGTGGCCCGCAGCTCTCCCTCCGCTCCGTCGCCCTTCGGGGCCGTGACCAGGACGCACAGCACGATGCGGCCCCGGGTGACGACCTGCTCTATATCGACTATGTCCACGCCGTACGCGGCGAGGGTGTCGCAGAGCCCGGCGGTGAGGCCGGGACGGTCCTTGCCGAAGATCTTGACAAGGAGGGTGGGATCGCCGTCGGCCGGGACGGCGGTGGCAGGAGGAATCTGCGATGCGCTCATGGTCTTACCACCGTATCCGGCCGCCGCCGCCCGCCGCGCGGCAGCCCGCGTCGTGGACGGCCATGTGGTGGGGAACGTTCATCTGCCGGTCGTCACCGCGTCACCGTTCCGGCCGCTGATCATGATCGTGTCACGTTGCCCGGATCGTCCATGGTCGGCACCATCCGTGCGCGCTTACCGCTTTCTGGGGTTTTCCGGATGAACCAACATGCCCGAGTTGCCGTCTTGCTCAAAACCCGACTTCCGGTTAAGCGGCTGAGCCTGAAATAGTTCCTCACGATGTTCGCCATCCCTAGACTCCCTGACAGGGGGTAGCTCGGGGGACAACTAGTGGGGCATGGAGTGCCGGAACTCGTACTGGAATTGAACGGACGAACCTGGACGCTTGATCCATCCAGGTCATACAGCGTGGGGCGTGACCCACAGGGCGACATGGTGCTGGACGACGCCAGAGTCTCCTGGCGGCATGCCACGGTGCGCTGGGGCGGGCGCAGTTGGGTAGTTGAAGATCACGGCAGTACCAACGGCACTTATGTGCAAGGCCAGCGAATCCAACAGACGGAAATCGGTCCAGGTTCGGCGGTGCATCTCGGCAACGCCACCGATGGCCCCCGCCTGAACGTTTCGGGGGCGGGCGCGGGTGCCGCCGCGTACAGCCCGCAGGGGGCCATGGGCGCCCCTCAGCAGGCACAGCAGCAGCCCCAGCAGGCGCCGCAGCAGTACCAGCAGCCCCCGCAGCAGCCGTATCAGCAGCAGCCCGGCGCGGGCTGGCCGCAGCAGGGCCAGCAGCCTCAGGCGCAGCCCCAGGGGTGGCAGCAGCCCCCGCAGCAGCAGCCGTTCGTACCGCAGCAGCAGAACCCGCGCGACCACCACGCGCAGAACGGCCACGGCGGCGGATCCGGCGGTTCCGACGAGGCGCGGACCGGCCAGGGCGACCGCAGCCCGACCACGTTCCACCAGCTGGACGCGGGCCGGGTGATGCGCATCGGTCGTGCGCTGGAGAACGAGCTGGTCGTCTCCGACCTCCAGGTCTCCCGCAACCACGCCGAGTTCCGGGCGCTGCCCGACGGCCGCTTCGAGATCCGCGACCTCGGCAGCCACAACGGTACGTACGTCAACGGTCAGCCGGTCCGCCAGCAGGTGATCGGCCCGAACGACACCGTCGGCGTCGGCCACTCCACCTTCCGGCTGGTCGGCGACCGGCTCGAGGAGTTCGTCGACACCGGTGACGTCTCCTTCTCGGCCCGCCACCTCACCGTCACCGTCGACGGCGGCAAGCAGATCCTCAAGGACGTCTCCTTCGGGGTTCCCGAGAAGTCGCTGATCGCGGTCATCGGCCCGTCCGGCTCCGGTAAGTCCACGCTGCTGAAGGCGCTCACCGGCTACCGTCCGGCCAACGAGGGCGACGTCCTCTACGACAACCGGAACCTGTACAAGCAGTTCGCCGAGCTGCGCCAGCGCATCGGTCTGGTCCCGCAGGACGACATCCTGCACAAGGAGCTGACCGTCCAGAAGGCGCTCCGGTACGCCGCCAAGCTCCGCTTCCCCGGCGACACCGCGACCGCCGAGCGCGAGGCCCGGATCGACGAGGTGCTGCGCGAGCTGAAGCTCGACATCCACCGCGAGAAGAAGGTCACCGCGCTCTCCGGCGGCCAGCGCAAGCGGGTCTCGGTCGCGCTGGAGCTGCTCACCAAGCCGTCGCTGATCTTCCTGGACGAGCCGACCTCCGGTCTCGACCCGGGCATGGACCGCGACGTCATGCAGCTGCTGCGCGGCCTCGCCGACGACGGCCGTACCGTCCTGGTGGTCACCCACTCGGTCGCCGAGCTGGCGCTGTGCGACAAGCTGCTGGTGATGGCGCCGGGCGGTGCGGTGGCCTACTTCGGCCCGCCGAACGAGGCGCTCAACTTCTTCGGCTACGACAGCTGGGCGGACGTCTTCTCCGCGTTCGAGAACTACCGAGACTACGACTGGTCGGGCCGCTGGCGCGGTTCGCAGCACTACCAGATGTACGCAGCGGACATCGACGCCGTCGCCCCGCAGTCCGTCGATGTGCAGGCGCCGCCCGCGCGGATGCAGAAGTCGCAGGGCTGGGGTTCGCAGCTGTGGACGCTGATACGCCGCTACGTCTCGGTCATCGCGTCCGACAGAGGCTTCCTGGCGCTGATGGTGATCCTGCCCGCCGTGCTCGGCGCGGTCAGTACCGTGATCCCGTCCGACTTCGGCTTCAACAAAGCGCCGAAGGGCCAGTTCAACCAGGACTCGGGCACGATCACCCTGATCCTCGTGGTCGGCATGTGCTTCTCGGGCGCGGCCAACTCCGTACGAGAACTGATCAAGGAACGGGTGATCTACGAACGGGAACGGGCCGTCGGCCTGTCCCGCTCCGCCTATCTGATGTCCAAGGTGATCGTGCTCGGCGTGATCACCGCCTTCCAGGGCGTGATCATCAGCGCCATCGGCTTCTCGGTCCGTGAGCTGCCCGAAGAGGCGCTGATCATGCCGCCGGCCGTCGAGATGTGCGTGGCCATCATCGCGATCGGCTTCACCTCGATGATGGTCGGCCTGGTGATCTCCTCGCTGGTGAAGACCGCCGAGAAGACCATGCCGCTGCTGGTCATGTTCGCGATCATCCAGGTCGTGTTCACCGGCATCCTGTTCAAGATCTACGGATCGCCGGGCATCGAGCAGTTCGCGTATCTGATGCCCGCCCGCTGGGCGGTCGGCGCGGTCGGCGCGACGCTGGACCTGGGCCCCGGCCCGGGCCATCTGATGGCGCCCTGGGACCGCAAGAAGCCGCTGGACACCGACCCGCTGTGGGAGCACACCACGACCCAGTGGGCCATCGACATGGGCGTCCTGCTGGCGCTCGGCATCATCTGCGCGTTCGCGGTGGCGCGGCTGCTGCGCCGCCATGAGCCGGAGGTCATGCGCAAGTAGCGGAACGGCGCGCAGCGCAGCCCGAAGGGCGGCGGCACCCCTCGCACACAGGGGATGCCGCCGCCCTTCGGCGTGTGAACGCCGGGCTTAGTACGGGCCGTTGACGTTGTCGATGGAGCCGTACCGGTCGGCGGCGTAGTTGCACGCGGCGACGATGTTGGCGACCGGGTCGTACTGGTCGAAGGGCGTGCCCGGGACGTGGTACGTCTGGAAGGTCGGCAGGATGACCTGGAGCAGGCCCTTGGACGGAACACCGTTCTGGGCGTTGATGTCCCAGTTGTTGATCGCCTTCGGGTTACCGCCGGACTCCCGGATGACGTTCTTGTAGATGCCGTTGTAGGTACCCGGGATGTTGTGCTTCTTCATGATGTCGAGGGATTCCCGGATCCAGCCGTCAAGGTTGTTCGGGTAGGTCTTCTTGGCGGCGGCGAGCTTGGCGCGCGCGGCGGCACGGCTCGCGGCCTCCTTGGCGGCGCGCTCCTTGGCGGCCTTCGCCGCGGCAGCCTTGGCCGCGGCGGCTTCCTTGGCGGCCGCTTCGGCGGCGGCCTTCTTCGCGGCAGCGGCTTCCGCGGCCTTCTTCTGCGCGGCCTCGGCCTGCGCCTGCTTGCTGGTAAGGGCGGCCTGCTTCAGGAGAACCTCCTGCTGGGCCTTGCTGTCGACCTTCTGCGAGGTGAAGGCGACCGGCTTCGCCGGCAGGTCCTTGGCCGTCGTTTTGGCATCGGCGTTGCCACCGGGGACGAGCGCGAAGGCTACGGCGGCAGCGCTGGCCGCCGCGATGCCGGCGGCGGAGTACTTGGTCTTCTTGTTCAGGCGGTTGTAGCCAGAGACGCTAGGCAGGGGCATGGCGGAGTAGACCTCTTCCAATCGCTATGTGTCGCAGGCCAAATCGGCGCCTTGTGCGCCGTCTGGATCCACGGCGCCGTGCGACTGGGGGAAATTCTTAGCGTCCGCAAAATGCTGTGGCAAAGGTGTGACATACGATGCTGCTTAGTGGATAAGTACGTCTTCCCTGCCTGCGAGAACGGGCGTCGTCCCCGCTCATGCCGGGTTAAAACATCCACTAACCGAGTTCGTAAGTGATTTGGGTCCTGTGTCAGGGCTCACATTGCAGAGTCTTTAATATTGCGAGGTGTGCCCGAGCAAATGCGGAGTGTCGCCGAATTTCCGGCCCTTGCAACAGCCCCTTCCGGCGCTTCTCCCGCGCTCCTCGTCCTAGGCCCCGGACTAGGTCTGGAGTCGCAATGAAGCGCTGCCGAAAGGCCTATACGCACGCTGTCGCGGCGCCGGTACGGTGAGGCCCATGACCAAAGGACCGGGCGGTGGAACCGGGGCGGGGCTGGCCTGGGTGAGCAGTGCGCTCCTCGCGATGAGCAGGCATCTGGAGGTCCGGGATGTCCTAAAGACCATCGTTGTGTCCGCTCGTGAGCTGCTTGACGCGGAGTACTCGGCACTGGGGGTTCCGGACGACCACGGGGGTTTTGCCCAGTTCGTAGTAGATGGCGTCAGTGACGAGCAGTGGAAGGCCATCGGACCGCTGCCCCGCCAGCACGGGATCCTCGCCGCGATGCTCAAGGACGCCACCCCGCAGCGACTGGCCGATGTCCGGCGGGATCCGCGATTCGAGGGCTGGCCCCCGGAGCATCCGGACATGTCGGACTTTATTGGACTTCCCATTGCGGATGGGGAGGAAGTTCTCGGCGCGCTCTTCCTGGCCAACAAGCGTTGCGCGAAACCGGAGGGCGGCTGCGGCTTCACCGCCGAGGACGAGGAGCTGCTGGCGATCCTCGCCCAGCACGCCGCCATCGCCCTCACCAACGCCCGGCTCTACGAGCGCAGCCGTGAGCTGACCATCGCGGGGGAGCGCGCCCGGCTCGCCCATGAGCTGCACGACGCCGTCTCCCAGAAGCTCTTCTCGCTGCGGCTGACCGCCCAGGCCGCCGCCGCGCTCGTGGACCGCGACCCGGTCCGCGCCAAGGAGGAGCTGCATCAGGTCACGGCCCTCGCCGCCGAGGCCGCCGACGAGCTGCGCTCCGCCGTGGTGGAGCTGCGCCCCGCCGCGCTCGACGAGGACGGCCTGGTCGCGACCCTGCGTACCCAGGTGCAGGTCCTGGACCGGGCCCACACCGCCCGGGTCACCTTCGAGGCCCTCGGCGTACGGGCGCTGCCCGCCGCCCAGGAGGAGGCGCTGCTGAGGGTCGCCCAGGAGGCCTTGCACAACGCCCTGCGCCACGCCGGTGCCCGGCGGGTCGACGTCACCCTCTCCCGGCACGGCCAGGGCGCCCTGCTGCGGGTGAGCGACGACGGGCGGGCGGCTTCGACCCCTCGGCGGTGCGCCGGGCGGGGCGGCACCTGGGGCTGGTGTCGATGCGCGACCGGGCGAGCGGCGTCGGCGGCGGACTGACGGTGGAGTCGGCACCCGGCAAGGGAGCCGTGATCGAGATGGAGGTGCCCGGTGGGTGAGCGACGGGACGGAGCGGCGATCCGGGTGCTGCTCGTCGACGACCACCAGGTGGTGCGGCGCGGCCTGCGGACCTTCCTGGAGGTGCAGGACGACATCGACGTGGTCGGCGAGGCCGCGGACGGGGAGGAGGGCATCGCCCGGGCCGAGGAGCTGCGCCCCGACATCGTCCTGATGGACGTCAAGATGCCCGGCATCGACGGCATCGAGGCGCTGCGCAAACTGCGTGGCCTGGGCAACCCGGCCCGGGTACTGGTCGTGACGAGTTTCACCGAGAAGCGCACCGTGGTCCCCGCCCTGCGCGCGGGCGCGGCCGGTTACGTCTACAAGGACGTGGACCCCGAGGCCCTCGCCAGTGCCATACGGTCCGTCCACGCCGGGCATGTGGTGCTCCAGCCCGAGGTGGCCGACGCGCTGCTCTCCCAGGACGAGGCGGGCGGCGGCCAGGGGCGCGGGGGTTCCCTCACCGACCGGGAGCGGGAGGTGCTGGGTCTGATCGCGGACGGCCGGTCGAACCGGGAGATCGCGCGCAGGCTCGTACTGTCCGAAAAGACCGTAAAGACACATGTGTCCAACATTCTTATGAAGTTGGACCTGGCCGACCGCACTCAGGCCGCACTCTGGGCGGTACGCCACGGAATCGGGGCATGAACAGCGTTTCTCCGTGCAATCACACCAACGTGTGTATGTCACCCGAACAGCGCAACTCCGCCCGCCCCCGGCCGTTCTTCACGGCGTACTGCGGCGATTCGCCGCAGCGACGTTATGGACGAAGGGTCTTGAGAAGTGAAGAACATCAAGAGGATCGCTGCCATCACCATCGCGGCCGGCGGTCTTGCCGTCGCCGGTGCGGGTGTCGCCTCCGCCCAGGACGGTCCCATGGCCGACGGCGGGGCGACGATGTCCCCGGGTGTCGTCTCGGGCAACAACGCCCAGGTGCCCGTCCATGTGCCGGTGGGTGTCCACTGCAACACCGTCTCGGTCATCGGGACGATGAACCCGAGCTTCTGCGACTGAGCCCGCCCCTCGGAGCAGACGCACCGCGCACCACCCCGGCCGGCCCCGGAGGCATCGCCTCCGGGGCCGGCCCCATGCGTCCTGAGCATCCGCCCGGGCGTCAGAACCCGCCCCGCTCCAGCTCCTCCACATACGCGTTGTACGCCGCCACCTGCGCCCGCCGCGCCGTGCGCTCCACCGGACGCAGCGCCTCCGCCCGGGCCGCGATCTCCGACGCGCTCACCGCCCCGCCGTGGTCCTTGCCGTCCCCGCCCGGTGCGTACGCGATGGCGATCAGCGCGCCCACCCGCTGCGCCAGCTCCAGCACCCGCAGCGCCCGCGGCGGATAGCCCGGCGCCAGCACCTCGCGCCCCCGCTCCGCCCGCGCCCGGTACGCCTCCAGGGCCGCCTGGGCGGCCGGACCGGCCCCGGCCACATTCAGCCGGGACAGCACCTCGGTCGCCTCCCGCAGCGCCTCGGCCAGCTCCCGCTCGGCCTCGCCGAGCGACGGCACGTCCGCCGGGGGAGCCTCCCGCACCGGCAGACAGCGCCACAGAACCTCGACGTGCTGATCGCCCTCGGGCCCCACCGCCGACACCTCGGGCACCAGGCCCAGCGCCACCCCCGTGGCCAGCACCGCCTCGCCCGCGTCGAGCGCCTTCTGGTTGAACTCCGGCGGTCCGCTCAGCCCCAGCGGATGTCCCGCTATCGGCAGCGCCACCCGCAGCCCCTTGGCCCCGAGCGCCCTCAGCCGCCCCAGCGCCAGCGTCAGTCCGACCGGACCGGACTCGCCGGGCAGCTCCGCCACCCGGTGCGACGCGTCGTCCCCGGCGATCCGGTGCGCGGCGTCGTCCGGCGGGACAAGTCCGGCGAGAAGGGCATTTCCCCAAGCTGCGAGGCGCCCTGAACGTGGTTCATCGAGCATGGAACCAGCCTAAGGACTGCCACCGACAACGCGTGGCGTAGGTTTTCCTCTGGGGGCTGCGCCCACAGGCGCACGCGACACTCGAGACTGCAATGGGAGACAACGCGCTCATGAGCGAGGTTCTGGAGCTGGTGGACGTATCCGTGGTCCGCGACGGTCGGGCTCTGGTGGACGACGTCTCCTGGTCGATCAAAGAAGGCGAGCGCTGGGTGATCCTCGGCCCCAACGGTGCCGGGAAGACCACCCTGCTCAATCTCGCGTCGAGCTACCTCTACCCGAGCGCCGGGTCCGCCCGGATCCTCGGCGAGCAGCTCGGCGCCGTGGACGTCTTCGAGCTGCGCCCGCGCATCGGCATGGCGGGCATCGCCATGGCCGACAAGCTGCCGCGCCGCCAGACCGTCCTCCAGACCGTGCTCACCGCCGCGTACGGCATGACCGCGCACTGGCAGGAGAACTACGACGCGGTCGACGAGTCCCGGGCCCGTGCCTTCCTCGACCGCCTCGGCATGAACGAATACCTCGACCGCAAGTTCGGCACCCTCTCCGAGGGCGAGCGCAAGCGCACCCTCATCGCCCGCGCGATGATGATCGACCCCGAACTGCTGCTCCTCGACGAGCCGGCGGCAGGGCTCGACCTCGGGGGCCGCGAGGACCTCGTACGCCGTCTCGGACGGCTCGCCCGCGACCCGTACGCGCCGTCGATGATCATGGTGACACATCACGTCGAGGAAATCCCCCCGGGCTTCACCCACGTCCTGATGATCCGTCAGGGCAAGGTGCTCACCGCCGGGCCCATCGACATGGAGCTGACCTCCCGTAACCTCTCGCGCTGCTTCGGGCTCCCGCTGCTCGTCGAGCGCAACGGTGACCGCTGGACCGCGCAGGGCCTGCCGCTGACCTGAAACCGCCCTCCGATGGCCTGAACCTCCGCCCCGAACACGGCGCATGCTTTCCACACCCCGAACTGCGCCCTGTTCCCCGACGGACCATGAGAACTACCATGACCTTGTGGATCCGTGGGTTTGGTGGCTGATCGCCGCCGTAGGACTGGGCATTCCGCTCGTGCTGACCGCGATGCCCGAATTCGGGATGGTCGCGGTCGGTGCGGTCGCCGGTGCGATCACCGACGCGCTCGGCGGCGGCGTCGTGCTCCAGGTGATCGTCTTCTGTGCCGTCTCGGTCGCGCTGGTCGCCGTCGTCCGCCCGATGGCGGTGCGCAGCCGGCAGCAGCAACCCGGGCTGCGCAGCGGCGTCGAAGCGCTGAAAGGCCGGCAGGCCGTCGTCCTCGAACGGGTCGACGACAGCGGCGGCGGCCGCATCAAGCTGGCCGGTGAGATCTGGTCCGCCCGTTCCCTCGACCCCGACCAGGCCTATGAACCGGGCCAGCAGGTCGACGTCGTCGAGATCGACGGCGCCACCGCCGTCGTCATGTAGACGTCGTAGTACCAAGAGCTGAGCCCCACCCCGCTCAGCTGCGGAGTCGGCCGTCGATCTGACAGACTCCACCCACAAGACCGGACTTGATCATCCCGATCATCCAGAAGCACGCATGAAGGGCACGGGGAGCCGCTGTGGAACCGATCATCATCGTCCTGATCATCCTGGTGGTGCTCGTCTTCATCGCACTGATCAAGACGATCCAGGTCATCCCGCAGGCCAGTGCCGCCATCGTGGAACGCTTCGGCCGCTATACGCGCACCCTCAACGCGGGCCTCAACATCGTCGTCCCGTTCATCGACTCGATCCGCAACCGCGTCGACCTCCGCGAACAGGTCGTCCCGTTCCCGCCGCAGCCGGTGATCACCCAGGACAACCTGGTCGTGAACATCGACACCGTCATCTACTACCAGGTGACCGACGCCCGGGCCGCCACCTACGAGGTCGCCAGCTACATCCAGGCGATCGAGCAGCTGACCGTCACCACCCTGCGGAACATCATCGGCGGCATGGACCTGGAGCGCACCCTGACCTCCCGTGAGGAGATCAACGCGGCGCTGCGCGGCGTCCTCGACGAGGCCACCGGCAAGTGGGGCATCCGCGTCAACCGCGTCGAGCTGAAGGCCATCGAGCCGCCGACCTCCATCCAGGACTCGATGGAGAAGCAGATGCGCGCCGACCGTGACAAGCGCGCCGCGATCCTCCAGGCCGAAGGTGTCCGGCAGTCCGAGATCCTGCGCGCCGAGGGTGAGAAGCAGTCCGCGATCCTGCGGGCCGAGGGTGAGTCCAAGGCCGCCGCGCTGCGCGCCGAGGGCGAGGCCCAGGCGATCCGTACGGTCTTCGAGTCCATCCACGCCGGAGACCCGGACCAGAAGCTGCTCTCCTACCAGTACCTCCAGATGCTGCCGAAGATCGCCGAGGGCGACGCCAACAAGCTCTGGATCGTGCCCAGCGAGATCGGCGACGCCCTCAAGGGCCTCGGCGGGGCCATGGGCAACTTCGGCCCGCTGACCGGCGGGAACGGCGGCGGCGCCGCCCCGGCCGCACCGACGGGCACCGGCAAGGAGGCCGCCCCGCGCCGCGAGCAGCCCAGGATCGACTGACGCGCTGACGACTGGAGGGCCGGTACCCCGCGGGGCACCGGCCCTCCGGCCTTTTATGACGGCTTACGGACTCAGGCGGGCAGCGCCAGCCACTCCGGCAGCCCGTCCCGCTCGACCGCCCCCAGCGCCAGCAGCAGGGCATCCGAAGGCGTCGGCTCGAACGGCGACTTGAGCAGCCGCATCCCCGCCTGCTCCGGAGTCCGGTCCGCCTTGCGGTGGTTGTCCTCCGCGCAGGACGCCACGGTGTTCAGCCAGGTGTCCCCGCCGCCGCGCGACCGCGGCACCACGTGGTCCACGGTCGTCGCCCGCCGCCCGCAGTACGCGCACCGGTGCTGATCCCGCACCAGCACCCCGCGCCGCGACCACGGGGCACGTCTTCGGAACGGCACCCGTACGTAACGGCAGAGCCGGATCACCCGCGGCACCGGCAGATCGACCTCCGCGGCGCGCACCCGCAGCCCGGGATGGGCGCGTTCGACGACGGCCTTCTCCTGAAGGACCAGCACCACCGCACGCCGCAGCGTCACCGTCGACAGCGGCTCGAAGCTCGCGTTCAGAACCAGCGTCTCGCGCATCCCGACCACCTCCCGCATCCCGGCCACGCCCGCCTCTCCGTGGCGGGCGGGCCGGGATCAACTCTGGCCGGGAGGACGGCCGGGGACAACGCAATTTCGCGGCGTCAGCCCGCTGCCGGAACCTCGTACTCGGCGATCAGCTGCGCCCGGCCCAGCGTGTGGAACCGCAGGTTGAAGCCGACCACCGCGGGCGACGCGTCCGCGTCCGGGCCCAGCTTCTCGGTGTCCACCGCGTACACCGTGAACACATAGCGGTGCGACCCGTCCCCGGGCGGCGGCGCGGCCCCGCCGAAGTCCCGGGTGCCGAAGTCGTTACGGGCGTGCACGGCCCCCTCGGGAAGCCCCGCGAAGCCACCGCCGCCCGCCCCGGTCGGCAGCTCCGTCACGGTCGCCGGAATGTCGAACAGCACCCAGTGCCAGAACCCGCTCCCGGTCGGCGCGTCCGGGTCGTAGCAGGTGACGGCGAAGCTCTTCGTCCCCTCCGGGAAACCCTCCCAGCGGAGCTGCGGCGAGGTGTTCCCCTCCGCGTAGACCTGGGCGGACGGCAGCGTGCCGCCCGCCTCCACCCCGTCGCTCACCACGGTGAACGAGGGCACCGGCGGATGGAAGTCATGGGGGAGCGGGCGCCGGTTCTGATCGGACACGTCGAAAACCTCCTGATGATCGCGGTTGATCAGCTGTCCGGCCAGCCTAACGAGACCCGGCCGCCGCGGGCTGGCACCATGGCGCCCATGACCGGCCCGACCCCCGTCCTCCCCCTGCACCTCGACGACGTGTCCGACAAGGACGGCTTCCTCGCGCGCTGCGCCCGGGACCTGCGCTTCCCCGAGTGGTACGGGCACAACTGGGACGCACTCGCCGACTGCCTCACCGACCTCTCCTGGTGGGGCGAGGGCGCCGAGCCCAGCGGCTACCTGCTGCGGGTCCGTGGCTGGAACGCGTTCCGCGACGCGGCACCCGAGGCCGCGGCGATCGCGGCGGACATCCTCAGCGACGCCGTGACGTACTGGTCCGCCCATGGCACACCGCTGACCATCTGGTACGACGACGGCCCGGACGACTCATAGCGCGACATGGCGCGCGGGGCGCACACCGAACGCATCGGTGCACGCCCCGCGGGGACGTCGTAGGGGGGGCCGGAACCGGCGAGGGTTCAGAGCCAGTTGCGCTTGCCGCCGACCTCGGCGAGCCACTGGTTCAGATACGCGGCCCAGTCCGTCTCCTGGTACGACTCCAGGCCGACCGTGAAGGACCGGTACGAGTCGCTGCCCGAGCTGAACAGGCCCGGCTTCTTGTCCATCTCCAGGACGATGTCCATCTCGCGGTCGTCCGCGACGAAGGACAGCTCGACCTGGTTGAGCCCCCGGTACTGCTGCGGCGCGTGGAACTCGATCTCCTGGTAGAAGGGCAGCTTCTGGCGCGTCCCGCGGATGTGCCCCTTCTCCAAGTCGGCGTTCTTGAACCGGAAACCGAGGGCGCCGAACGCGTCCAGGATTGCCTGCTGCGCGGGGAGCGGATGCACATTGACCGGGTCGAGGTCGCCCGAGTCCACCGCACGCGCGATCGCCAGCTCCGTCGTCACACCCACGTTCATCCCGGTCAGATGACGTCCCAGGAACGTCGTGACCGGGGTCTCCCAGGGGATCTCCAGACCGAACTGCACCGCGTGCACCGCACCCGGCTGCACCTCGAACGCGCCGCCCAGCTGCTGCCGGGTGAACTCGATGTTCTGCTTGATCTCCTGGTCGTCCCGCTCCACCTCGACCCGGGCTTGAAGGCCGACGGAGAGCCCCTCGATCTGCTGCGCGACGGAGCCCCCCTGGATCCGGACCTCGCCCTGTACGACGCCACCCGGGACGACGTTCTCCTCGGTCAGCACCGTCTCCACCGAGGCGCCACCGGCGCCCAGACTCGCGAGCAGCTTCTTGAAGCCCATGTTCTCCCTCTCAAAGACGCGGTCGCGCCGACGCTTTCGCGCCATGACTCGATCGCGTCGATCGCTGTTGAACAGTAGATACGCGGAACAGCCGCGAGCGGTTCCGCAGCTCATAGCCTTACAGCGCACCGGCCCCGCTCCAACCACCGGCACCTATCGGTTCCACTACGCTCGGACCGCGTGACTGACGGAGCCGAAGTGACCGATGGACCCGACCGCACGCCGCTGGCCCGCACCTTCTTCGACCGCCCGGTCCTGGAGGTCGCCCCGGACCTGCTCGGCCGCACCCTCGTCCGCCGCACCCCCGAGGGCCCGATCGAGCTGCGCCTGACCGAGGTCGAGGCGTACGCGGGCCCGGCCGATCCAGGCTCGCACGCCTACCGCGGCCGCACCGAGCGCAACGCCGTGATGTTCGGTCCCCCGGGCCATGCGTATGTCTACTTCACCTACGGCATGTGGCATTGCCTCAACCTGGTCTGCGGACCGGAGGGCTCCCCGAGCGGGGTCCTGCTGCGCGCGGGGGAGGTGCTCTACGGACACGAGCACGCCCATGAGCGTCGGCCCAAGGCGCGCAACCACCACGAATTGGCCAAGGGGCCCGCCCGGCTGGCCACGGCACTCGGTGTCGACCGCCGGCTGGACGGCACCGATGTGTGCGCGGGTCCCCAGGCCCCGCTGGAGATACTCACCGGCTGCCCCGCCCGGCCCGAACAGGTGCTCAGCGGACCCCGCACAGGAGTCGGCGGCGAGGGCGCCACCCACCCGTGGCGCTTCTGGATCGAGGGCGAGCGCTCGGTCAGCCCGTACCGGGCACACACCCCGAGGCGCCGCGGTCCGACGCGCCGTCAGGTGGAAACTTGACTCCGGTCGGCCGGGGGCCTAACGTAGCCCGAGCCGCTTGAGATGGGCAGCGCTGTCGGCACGACCATGAGGTCGGGTCCCAGCAAGCCCCAGGTGGCCAACCACTACTGACACTTCCCCAACAGGGTCCTATTTCGCTGCGCGAAATCATGCCCTGGGGCTCCGATTAGGAGCTGAGCGGGAAATTCGCTAAAGTGGTGGACACGCCGGAAGGCGCGAAACACCCCGCTCCAACAGGGGGCCGGAAACGGAATTCGGACCGGAAACGGAACGGAAAACGGATCTGGTAAGGTTGGAAACACGAAAGGCCGAAAGGCCCGGAGGGAAAGCCCGGAGAAACCGGTGATACGGTTTCAAAGGAAGCGATCGTTCCTTGAGAACTCAACAGCGTGCCAAAAGTCAACGCCAGATATGTTGATACCCCGTCCACATCGGTCACTTGATCGACGGACGAGGTTCCTTTGAAGAAACACACAGCGAGGACGCTGTGAACGAGCTGGATTATTCCTCCGGCTTGTTCCGCTCTCGTGATGTGTAACCAGGATTACCTGGAAGCATTCACGGAGAGTTTGATCCTGGCTCAGGACGAACGCTGGCGGCGTGCTTAACACATGCAAGTCGAACGATGAAGCCCTTCGGGGTGGATTAGTGGCGAACGGGTGAGTAACACGTGGGCAATCTGCCCTTCACTCTGGGACAAGCCCTGGAAACGGGGTCTAATACCGGATATGATCACCGGCCGCATGGTCTGGTGATGGAAAGCTCCGGCGGTGAAGGATGAGCCCGCGGCCTATCAGCTTGTTGGTGGGGTGATGGCCTACCAAGGCGACGACGGG
>NZ_GG657754.1:8202050-8207704 GCF_000158915.1 Streptomyces himastatinicus ATCC 53653
GCTCGGTCCGCTCCTCGCGCAGCCGCAGATAGGTGGCCCAGCGGTGGTGGCCGTCGGCGATGAGGGCCTGGTGGTTGCGCAGATCGGCGGCGATCGCGACCAGGTCGGCCGGGTCGGTGACCCGCCACAGATGGTGGTCGAAGCCGTCTTCGGTGGTGGTGGAGAGCAACGGCTCGTGCCGGATGGTGCGTTCGATGACCTGCGCGGCGCCGTCCCCCGTATCACCGCCGCTGCCGCGGTAGGCGAGCAGCAGGGGTTCGAGGTTGGCGGCGGTGGCGCGCATCAGATCGGCGCGGTCCTCGACGATATGCGGCATGACCTCCTCGTGCGGGAGGACGACGCCCTCCTCGCGCGGGCTCAGCCGCAGGGCGCCGATCAGCCCGCGCTGGAGGATGTGGCTGTCGCGCTGTTCGTAGACGTACAGGGCCGGTTCGGGGTCGGGCGCGAGGATGCCGTCGGCCTGCCAGCGGCGCAGCGTGTCCGCGGCCTGCCGGTGGCGGTCGGCGGGGGTGCCGGCCTGGGGGAGGATGAGGCGGACGATGTTGTGAGGGTCGGCGGTCTCGAGTTCGCGGAGACCGTCGGGGCGTACGACCACGTCGTAGGGCGGTGAGGTGACGGCGGCGAGACTGCCGACCCGTTCCGCGACGTAGCGCAGCCCCCGGAAGGGGGTGAGCTGGAGACCTTGCCCGCCAGGCCCTGAAGTGCTCATTAGAGAATGTTATGCCCCGGTCGGCTATGCGCCATGATCGGGGGAGAACGCATGGATCTGCGAGGAGAGTGTCCCCCCATGAACCAGACCGTCCGGATCGCGCCCGAGGGCAGCCAGCGGTCGCTGAACGAGGCGTACGACACCGCACTGCTGGACCTCGACGGTGTGGTGTACGCGGGTGGCGAGGCCATCACGTACGCCGTGGAGTCGCTCGGCACCGCGCGGGACGGCGGGATGCGGCTGGCGTATGTGACCAACAACGCGCTGCGCACGCCGCAGGCCGTCGCCGAGCATCTGACCCGGCTCGGGGTGCCCGCCGGGGCAGAGGACGTGATCACCTCGGCGCAGGCCGTCGCCCGGCTGATCTCCGAGCAGCTGCCGCAGGGCGCGCGGGTGCTGGTGATCGGCGGCGAGGGACTGCGGGTGGCGCTGCGCGAGCGCGGGCTGCTGCCGGTGGAGTCCGCCGACGACGACCCGGCGGCGGTGGTCCAGGGGTACGGCGGGCCGGACATGCCGTGGGCGCGGCTGATGGAGGCGGGCTACGCGGTGGCGCGCGGGGTGCCGTGGTACGCGTCCAACACGGACCTGACGATTCCGAGCGGCCGCGGGATCGCGCCGGGCAACGGCGCGGGCGTGGAGGTCGTACGGATCGTGACGGGCCAGGACCCGCAGGTCGCGGGGAAGCCGCTGCCGCCGATGCACCGCGAGACGATCCTGCGGACCGGGGCCCGGCGGCCGTTGGTGGTGGGGGACCGGCTGGACACCGATATCGAGGGCGCGTACGCGGGCGGGGTCGACTCGCTCCTCGTACTGACCGGGGTGACGACCCCGGCGCAGCTGCTGGCCGCGGAGCCCAAGCACCGTCCGGCCTATGTGGACCACGACTTGCGGGGACTGCTGACGCCCCAGCCGGTCGTCGAGCCGTCCGATGGTGGCTTCCGGTGCGGCGGTTGGACGGCGCGGGTGGCCGACGGCGTGCTGCTGCTGGAGGGGGACGGCGATGAGCCGCTGGACGGGCTGCGGGCACTGTGCGCGGCGGCCTGGGACGAGGCGGGGGAGGGTGTGAGCGGCGCGGACGCGGGGAAGGCATTGGCCCGGCTGGGGCTGTGACCCGGCCGGGACCCGGCTCGGGCTCGACCCGGCTGAGGCTCGCATGGGCCGGGGTGGTGAGCGGACGCCGCCAGGGGGCGTGACGAGGCCGGGGCCTGGGGTGATGTGGCCGGGGGCGGAGGCCCGCCCGGATTCCGCACGCACGGCTTAGGGTAACCTAACCTAAGTCTTGATCGGCCGTGCTGTGAGGTGGAGTTCCGCGTGACCCTGGTCAGTCCGGCGAAAGCCGGACCCGAGACAGCGACCGATACGGCGGCCCCGCCACCCCGCCGGCACACCGCACGCCGAGCGGCCGGGCTCGTCGTCTCCCTTTGCGCGCTGGTGGCCGTCGCCGCCGCCAGCATCGCGATCGGCGCCAAACCGATCGCGCTCGGGGACGTCTGGCACGGACTGGCCCACTACACCGGCAGCGACACCGATGTGGTGGTCAAGGACGTGCGGCTGCCGCGCACCCTCCTCGGGCTGCTCGTCGGTGTCGGCCTCGGGCTCGCGGGCGCGGTCATTCAGGCCCTCACCCGTAACCCGCTCGCCGACCCCGGGCTGCTCGGGCTGAACGCGGGCGCGTCCGCCGCCGTCGTCTCGGCGATCAGCTTTCTCGGCGTCACCTCGCTGACCGGCTACGTGTGGTTCGCCTTCCTCGGCACCGCCATCGCCTCCGTGCTGGTGTACGCGCTCGGCGGTAGCCGGGGCGCCACGCCGGTGCGGCTCGCGCTCGCGGGTACGGCCGTGTACGCGGCGCTCTACGGCTACATCAACTCCGTACAGCTGCTGGACAGCGCGGCGCTCGACAAGATGCGCTTCTGGACGGTCGGTTCGCTCGCCTCCGCCAATATGACCGTGGTCCGGCAGGTGGCCCCGTTCCTCCTGGTCGGCGTGGTGCTGGCGCTGCTGCTCGGCCGTTCGCTGAACGCGGTGGCGCTCGGCGACGACACGGCGCGCTCCCTGGGCACCAACCTGGTCCGCACCCGGGCGCTGTCCATGCTGGCCGTCACCCTGCTGTGCGGGGCCGCGACCGCCGCCTGCGGACCGATCGCCTTCGTGGGGCTGATGGTTCCGCACCTGGTCCGGGCGCTCACCGGACCCGATGTGCGGTGGACGCTGCCGTACGCGGCCGTGCTGTCGCCCGTCCTGCTGCTGGGCTCCGACGTGATCGGGCGGGTCCTCGCCCGGCCCGCCGAACTCCAGGTCGGCGTCGTCACCTCGCTGGTCGGCGGGCCCGTCTTCCTCTACCTCGTACGCCGCCGAAGGATGGCCGAACTGTGAACGCGAGCAAGCGCACCACGTCCAAGGCGAGCGGAGTCACGCTGCGCACCGGCGGACTCTCGCTGCGCCTGGACGTCCGCGGCGCGGTCGTGGGGCTGCTGCTGCTCGCCGTGGCGCTGGCGATGAGCGTGGTCCTGATCGGCACCGGCGACTTCCCCATGGCCCCCGCCGATGTGCTCAACACCCTCGCCGGGAACGGCACCATGGCCCAGGACTTCATCGTCCACGACCTCCGGCTGCCGCGCGTCCTGGTCGGGCTGCTGGTCGGCGCGGCCCTCGGGCTGGCCGGGGCGGTCTTCCAGTCCATCTCCCGCAATCCGCTGGGCAGTCCGGACGTGATCGGCTTCGGACAGGGCTCGGCGGCCGGGGCGCTCACCGTGATCGTCCTCTTCCAGGGCAACCCGACCGAGGTCGCCGCCGGTGCGATCTGCGGCGGTCTGCTGACCGGGGTCGGGGTCTACGCGCTGGCCTGGCGGCGGGGCATCCACGGCTACCGGCTGGTGCTGGTCGGCATCGGCGCCACCGCGATGCTCGCCGCCGTCAACGGCTATCTGCTCACCAAGGCCGACCTCCCCGACGCCACCCGCGCGGTGGTGTGGCTGACCGGCTCGCTCAACGGGCGCGACTGGAGCCAGGTCTGGCCGCTGGCCTGCGTCTGCGCGGTCCTCCTGCCCGTGGTCCTCGGGCAGGCGCGGGCCCTGCGGATGCTGGAGATGGGCGACGACAGCGCGTACGCCCTCGGGGTGCGGGTCGAACGGACCCGGCTGGTGCTGATGTTCGCGGGCGTCCTGCTGACCGCCTCCGCCACGGCCGCCGCCGGGCCCGTCTCCTTCGTGGCGCTCGTCGCCCCGCAGCTGGCCCGCAGACTGACCCGTTCCGCCGGTCCCAATCTGCTTCCCGCGGCCTGGATGGGCGCGGCCCTGCTGGTCACCGCCGACTGGTCCGCGCAGCGGGCCTTCGGTGCCGACCAGCTGCCGGTGGGGGCGCTGACCGCGATGCTGGGCGGCGGCTATCTGCTGTGGCTGCTGGTGACCGAGCGCAAGGCAGGGCGGATATGACGGAACGCAAGGGCAACCAGGGCAGCAAGGGCGACAAGGGCGACAGGGAAAAGGACACCGGGCAGACCGTGGCTTCCAGCAGCAACAGCACCAGCAGCAACAACACCAGCAGCAACAGCACCAGCTCCAGCGACAAGACGACGGACCGGCAGCGGCTCACCGCCGAGGGGCTGACCCTCGCGTACGACCGGCGCACCGTCGCCGAGAACCTGTCGGTCACCATCCCCGACCACTCCTTCACGGTGATCGTCGGGCCCAACGCCTGCGGGAAGTCCACCCTGCTGCGCGCCCTGTCCCGGATGCTCAAGCCGACGGCGGGGTCGGTGCTGCTGGACGGCGAGGTGATCGGTTCGCTGCCCGCCAAGAAGGTGGCCCGCACCCTCGGCCTGCTGCCGCAGTCGTCCATCGCCCCGGACGGGATCACCGTCGCCGACCTCGTCGCCCGTGGCCGCTACCCGCACCAGGGTCTGCTGCGGCAGTGGTCGGAGACGGACGAGCGGATCGTGCAGGAGTCGATGGCGGCGACCGGCGTGGCGGAGCTGGGGGATCGCTTTGTCGACGAACTGTCCGGCGGGCAGCGTCAGCGGGTGTGGATCGCCATGGCCATCGCCCAGCAGACCCCGCTGCTGCTCCTGGACGAGCCCACGACGTACCTGGACATCCAGCACCAGATCGACGTCCTCGACCTGTGCGCCCAGCTCCACGAGGAGCAGGGCCGCACCCTCGTCGCGGTGCTGCACGACCTGAACCACGCCGCCCGCTACGCCACGCATCTGATCGCGATGCGGGGCGGGGAGATCGTCGCGGAGGGCGCGCCGGAGGAGATCGTCACGGCGGAGCTGGTGGAGCGGGTCTTCGGGCTGCGCTGCCAGGTCATCGACGACCCGGAGACGGGGACGCCGCTGGTCATACCGGCCGCCCGCCAGTCCCGTAAGGCCGCGGAGGTGGCAGACGCGGCGGAGGCGGCGGATGAGCCGCTGGCCGCTGCGGCGACGGAGTCCTGAGGGCGGCCCGTGCGTGCGGCTAGAGCAGCTTCCGCAGCCGCAGCAGGTCGAGCAGCCCGGCCTCCAGTTTGACCCGGCCGCTGCCCCAGGCCCGGGCGAAGTGCAGCTCACCGTCGACCAGGGCCACCAGGTCGTCGCCGGACATGGTCAGCCGGATCTGGGCGCGTTCCGGCGGGGGGCCGGGCGCGGTCGTCACGTCCTCGATGCGGCTCTCCACGAGGCGGCCCATGAAGGTCGTGTCGAGGTCGGTGATCCAGCAGCTCACGGAGCGATCGAGCGCGGCGGCGCTGCGGAGGTCCCCGTTCGCGCCCGCGAGGTTCTCCGCCAGTTTGTCGAGTGCGTCGCGGCACTGTTCCAAGGTGGCCATCGCCGACGACGGTACCCCAGGTCGCGCCCCGTCGGGACGTGCCCTCTTCGCGGTAGCGTCGGGGGCATGAATGAGCCGATGCCGGGCGTACGGCCCGGGCATGAGCAGGAGCCGGGGGCGGACGAGCCGGGCGCTGCGGCGGC
>NZ_GG657754.1:8207804-8215439 GCF_000158915.1 Streptomyces himastatinicus ATCC 53653
CCGAGGGGGCGCCTGGGGAGACGCCCGGGGAGGCGCCGCCCGGGCCCGCCGATCCGGCTCCGCTCGGCGTCGGCCGTACGCCCACCGGCGTCCCCGACGTCGACGCCCGGCTCGACCGGCTGGCCGACGCGGACGACCTCCCGGTGAGCAGCCACCTGGAGGTGTACGAGGATGTGCACCAGGGCCTGCGCGACACGCTGACGGCACTCGACCGGCGGCCCGGTCCTCCGGCCCCGCCCGCCCCCTCCCCGTAACACCCCATACGGCCGACCCCAGGAGCTGAACCACCCGTGGCAGTGACCCGCCCACGACGCGTACGACTCGACGCGGAGCTGGTGCGCCGCAAGCTGGCCCGTTCGCGCGAGCACGCGAGCCAGCTGATCGCGGCGGGCCGTGTGACCGTCGGCGGGGCCACCGCGACCAAGGCGGCGACGCAGGTCGAGACCAGCGCCGCGGTCGTCGTGACCAAGGACGACAGCGATCCGGACTATGTCTCGCGCGGCGGCCACAAGCTCGCGGGCGCGCTGTACGCCTTCAGCGAGGAGTACCGCGAGGGGGCGGGGCGGACCACGGACCCCACCCCGGTCTCCGGTTCCGGGCTGACTGTCGCCGGCCGCCGGGCGCTGGACGCGGGCGCCTCCACCGGCGGTTTCACCGACGTCCTGCTGCGCGCGGGCGCCACCCATGTCGTCGCCGCGGACGTCGGCTATGGGCAACTTGCATGGTCTTTGCAAAGTGATGAACGCGTGACCGTCCTCGACCGTACGAACGTACGCGAGCTGACGCCGGAGCAGATGGGAGGCGAGCCCGTGGACCTTGTGGTCGGGGATCTCTCTTTCATTCCGCTCGGGCTGGTGTTGCCCGCCCTGGTGCGCTGCACCGCGCCCGACGCCGATCTGGTGCTGATGGTCAAGCCACAGTTCGAGGTCGGCAAGGAGCGGCTCGGCAGCGGTGGTGTCGTCCGCAGCGCCGAGCTGCGTGCCGAGGCGGTGCGGACGGTAGCTCATCAGGCGGCGGACCTGGGTCTTGGCGTGCTCGGCGTGACCGCCAGCCCGCTGCCGGGACCGTCGGGGAACGTCGAGTACTTTTTGTGGATGCGCGCCGGGGCGCCGGCACTGGACCCGGACGATGTTGACCGTGCAGTGGCGGAGGGGCCCAGTTGACCACTTCAGAACCAGCGGCGAAGGCGGAGTCGGCGGCGGAGACGGGGGACAAGCCGACGACCGAGGCGACAGCCGACCGTACCGTCTTCCTCCTTGCGCACACCGGCCGCCCGGCGGCCATCCGCAGCGCCGAACTCGTCGTCCAGGGGCTGGTGCGCAGCGGCATCGGCGTGCGGGTGCTCGCCGCCGAGGCCGCGGACCTGCCGCTGCCGCCCGAGGTCGAACTGGTCGACGCGGGCCGTGACGTGCTCGACGGCTGTGAACTGCTGGTGGTGCTCGGCGGGGACGGGACGCTGCTGCGCGGCGCCGAGTTCTCGCGCATCTCCGGTGTGCCCATGCTCGGCGTCAACCTGGGCCGGGTCGGCTTCCTGGCCGAGGCCGAGCGGGACGACCTGGACAAGGTCGTGGACCGGGTCGTGAGCCGCCAGTACGAGGTCGAGGAGCGCATGACCATCGATGTGCTCGTCCGCAACGACGGGCACATCGTGCACACCGACTGGGCGCTGAACGAGGCGTCGGTCGAGAAGGCGGCGCGCGAGCGGCTGCTGGAGGTCGTCACCGAGGTCGACGGCCGCCCGGTCTCCCGCTTCGGCGGCGACGGCGTGGTGTGCGCGACCCCGACCGGCTCGACGGCGTACGCCTTCTCGGCCGGTGGCCCGGTGGTGTGGCCCGAGGTCGAGGCGCTGCTGATGGTCCCGATCAGCGCGCACGCCCTGTTCGCGAAGCCGCTGGTGACGACGCCGGAGTCGGTGCTCGCGGTCGAGGTGCAGCCGCAGACCCCGCACGGGGTGCTGTGGTGCGACGGGCGGCGCACCGTGGAGCTGCCCGCCGGGGCGCGGGTGGAGGTGCGCAGGGGAGCGGTGCCGGTCCGGCTGGCCCGGCTGCACCACGCGTCGTTCACCGACCGGCTGGTGGCGAAGTTCGCGCTGCCGGTGGCGGGCTGGCGCGGGGCGCCGCACTAGCGCCGCGCCGTGCGTGAGCGGGCCGGTGAATACCGGCCCGCCTCCGATGCGGACGACCGTGCCGCAGCCGTCCGGCAGCGGCGGCATGGGGACACCCTTTCGAGGGGGTACGTCCGGTAGGCCCCCGGTGTTGGCGAGGGGGAGGTGACCGGGCAATCCCGCGTTCACCCTGGGTAGGCGTGGGGCCGTCCCCAGGGGTGGCCGTCGCGAGGTGGCCGGTAAACCTCGTATGGTCTTGCACGTGCTGGAGGAGATGCGGATACGTGCCCTGGGTGTCATCGACGATGCCGTGGTCGAGCTGTCACCCGGCTTCACCGCGGTAACCGGCGAGACCGGCGCGGGCAAGACCATGGTCGTCACCAGTCTCGGACTGCTGCTCGGCGGCCGCGCCGACGCCGCCCTGGTGCGGATCGGCGCCAAGGCGGCGGTCGTCGAGGGCCGGATCACGGTCGACGCCCGCTCGGCCGTCGCCGTACGGGCCGAGGAGGCGGGTGCCGAACTCGACGACGGGGCGCTGCTGATCAGTCGTACCCTCTCGGCCGAAGGGCGGTCCCGCGCTCATGTGGGCGGCCGGTCCGTGCCGGTGGGGCTGCTCGGCGAGCTGGCCGACGACCTGGTGGCCGTCCACGGCCAGACCGACCAGCAGGGCCTGATGCGGCCCGCCCGGCAGCGCAGGCACTCGACCGGTACGCGGGCGCCGCCGTCGTCGGGTCGCTGGAGAAGTACGCGGGCGCCTACCGGCGGCTGCGCGCCGTCGCCGCCGAACTGGACGAGCTGACCACCCGGGCGCGCGAGCGGGAGCAGGAGGCCGACCTGCTGCGCTTCGGTCTGGAGGAGGTCGCCGCCGCCGAGCCGCGGGCGGGCGAGGACGACGAACTCGCCGCCGAGGCCGAGCGGCTGGGCCACGCCGAGGCTCTCGCGTCCGCCGCCGCTCTCGCGCACGCCGCCCTCGCGGGCAACCCGGAGGACTTGGAGGCCGTGGACGCCGCCACCCTCGTCGGCGGTGCGCACCGCGCTCTGGAGGCGGTCCGCTCCCACGACCCCGCTCTCGCCGGGCTCGCCGACCGCATCGGCGAGGTGGGCATCCTGCTGTCCGACGTGGCCGGTGAACTGGCCGGGTACGCCGACGATCTGGACGCCGACCCGCTGCGGCTCGCCGCCGTCGAGGAGCGCCGCGCCGCGCTGGCCCAGCTGACCCGCAAGTACGGCGAGAACATCAGCGATGTGCTGACCTGGGCCGAACAGGGCGCCGCCCGGCTCGCCGAACTGGACGGCGACGACGACCGCATCGGCGAGCTGACCGCCGAACGCGACGCGCTCCGCGCCGACCTGGGCGGGCTGGCCCAGGCGCTCACCGACGCCCGTACGGAGGCCGCGGCGCGCTTCGCCGAGGCCGTCACCGAGGAGCTGGCCTCCCTCGCGATGCCGCACGCCCGGGTGACGTTCGCGATCCGGCAGACCGAGGCCGCGGACGAGGCGTCCGGCGTCGAGGTCGGCGGGCGCGCGGTGGCGTACGGTCCGCACGGCGCCGACGAGGTCGAGCTGCTGCTCGCCCCCCACCCCGGCGCCCCGCCCCGCCCCATCGCCAAGGGCGCCTCGGGCGGTGAGCTGTCCCGGGTGATGCTCGCGGTCGAGGTCGTCTTCGCGGGCTCCGACCCCGTACCGACGTATCTCTTCGACGAGGTGGACGCGGGCGTCGGCGGCAAGGCCGCGGTCGAGGTCGGCCGCCGGCTGGCCCGGCTCGCCCGCTCCGCCCAGGTGGTGGTCGTCACCCACCTGCCGCAGGTCGCCGCCTTCGCGGACCGGCACCTGGTGGTGGAGAAGACGAACGACGGGGCGGTGACGCGCAGCGGCGTGAAGGCCATGGAGGGCGAGGACCGGGTCCGGGAGCTGTCCCGGATGCTGGCGGGCCAGGAGGACTCGGAGCTGGCCCGGGCCCATGCGGAGGAGCTGCTGGAGGCGGCCCGCACGGGCCGCTGACCGGAGGCCCTTTCCCCACCCCGCCCCTTCCCGAACCGGGCGCCGCCCGGCCCCGCCGGGCTTCGCCCTCAGGGCCCAGGCCGGGTCCGGCTGTTGCCGGGCGTGGAGCTGCCGGATTCGGGGCGGGGCAGGGTGGGGAATGCCACGGAGTTCACCCATATGGGTGGTGCTGCGGACGTACGGGCGAGCGGTGGGCAGGCGTGGCATGGGAACGTTGCGGCGAGCGCACCGCGAAGGCTGGCATTCTTGGCGGAGCAAGCGCAGCGCAGCACCCGCACCTCCGACATCGCCCCAGGAGCTCCGCCCGAGTGAGCAGTACCGTGAGCAACACCCCGGTCCCGCCGCACGGGCAGCCGTCGCTGCACGCCGTTCAGGTGCTGGGCGAGGGCAGTTCGGGCAGCGGGGTGCATGTGCGGTCGCTGTCGGCCGGGCTGGTGGCGCGCGGGCTGCGGGTGACCGTGTGCGGGCCCTGGAGCGCCGAGCAGGGATACGGATTCACGGAGGCGGGCGCCCGGTTCGCGCCGCTCGACGGCCGCACGGACGCGGGGAGCATCGCGTCGATCCGTACGGCATCCGTCGGCGCGGGGCTGGTGCACGCGCACGGGCTGTGGCCCGGTCTGCTGGCCGCGCTCGCGCTGCGCGGCCGGGGCGTTCCGCTCGTCGTCACCTGGCACACCAAGCGGGAGGCCGAGGGGCCGCGGGGCCGCGTCGTACGGCTGATGGAGCGGCGGGTGGCCCGTGCCGCGTCGGTCGTGCTGGGCGTGTCCTCGGACCTGGTGGACCGGGCCCGTGACCGCGGGGCGCGCGACGCCCGGCTCGCGTCGGTCGCGGTGCCCGCGCCGCGCCCCGCGCCCGAGACGGGCGACGGTGCCCACCAGAAGGCGCGCGCGGAACTGGGTGCGGTGGAGCGGGCCCTGCTGCTCGCGGTCGGCCGTCTGGACGCCGCCACGGGCCACGGCCCGCTGCTGGACGCGGCGCGCCGCTGGCGCGCCCTGGACCCGCCGCCGCTGCTGGCGATCGCGGGGGAGGGGCCGGACCGTGCGGTGTTGCAGCGCCGGATCGACGCCGAGGGCCTCCCGGTGCGGCTGCTCGGCCGCCGGGACGACGTACCGGAGCTGCTGGCCGTCGCCGATGTCTGCGTGCTGTCCAGCCGCTGGGAGGCGCGTTCGCTGCTGGCCCAGGAGGCGCTGCACGCGGGGGTGCCGCTGGTCGCCACTGCGGTGGGCGGGGTGCCCGAACTGGTGGGGGACGCCGCCGAACTCGTCCCGTACGACGACCCGGACGCCCTGGCCGACGCCGTGATCCGGCTGCTGGACGACCCCGGGCGGTGCGCGGAGCTGACCGCGGCGGGGCGGGCGCGGACCGTGGAGTGGCCGACGGAGGACGACACGGTGGCCCATGTCCTCAGCGTCTACGACGAATTGGTGCAGACCTTTATGAGTGCAGGGGGTTGACGCCCCCGGTCGCCGATCGGCAGGGTGCTGCGCGGTGGACCGAGAGAGCGCTCTCTGACGGCGCGCGCCTTCCCTCGTGTCGCTTTTCCTGTCATGTCCCGGCAACCCCCACTACGCCGAGGAGTGCATTGTCATGATCACACGCAGAATGCTGCTGAGCGGGATCGCCGCCTCCGCCGCTGCCGCGGGCACCGGGCTCGCGCTCGGCGGCAGGGCGCAGGCCTCGACGAGTCAGGCCCTGACGAGTGCCGAAACGCTTCCCCTCACGGTCGCCAACAAGACCGGCCAGTTCGGCAATGCGTCGATATGGCTCTACATCGTCGGCAACGCCGACAACCAGCAGGTCCGCGTCACCCCCGACGGAAAGCTCGCCCCCGTCGCGCTCTCCGACAACGGCGCCGACGGCTTCGCCGACTACGCCATCCCGCTCGCCGGAAACGGCGACACCAAGCTGACGCTGCCCCGGATGTCCGGCCGGATCTATGTCGCGCTGGGCGCCAAGCTCAAGTTCAAGGTGGTGGCGGACGGGGCGGGCAAGGCCGCGCTCCAGTACCCGGCGGGCTGGGTGTCCGGCGACCCGAACTACCAGGTCATGCACGACTGCGCGGAGTTCACCTTCAACGCCTCCGGCATGTTCTGCAACACCACCATGGTCGACATGTTCAGCGTCCCGCTCGCCATCCGCCTCACCGGCGCCAAGGACCAGACGACCGGCACCCTCGAGGACGGCGCCCGCGCCAAGGTCTTCTCCGACCTCCGCGCGGTCGAGGCGTTCAAGCCGCTGGTCATCGGGGACGACCTGCGGGTCGTCGCGCCCGGCCACGGCCTGGGCGCGGGGCTGTTCCCGCAGGACTACTTCGCGTCCTACATCGACCGGGTCTGGGACACGTACGGCTCGAAGGACCTCAAGGTCACCACCAACGCGGGCACCTTCACCGGTCGCGTCAGCGGCGGCAGGCTCTCCTTCACCGGCCCCGCCACGGTCGCCTTCGACAAGCCGTCCACCAAGGACGTGCTGTTCTGCGACGGCGCCCTGGCCGCGCCCAACGACGGTACGACGGGGCCGGTCGCGGCCATTCTCGGCGCGGGCTTCAACCGCACCACGCTGCACGACACCGCCGCCCAGCCGACCACCGACCCGGCCGCGTTCTACGGGGAGCAGATCACCCACCACTACGCCAAGGCGATGCACGCGGCGACGGCCGACGGCAAGGCGTACGGCTTCGCCTTCGACGACGTGGCCGACTTCGCGTCGTACATCCAGGACACCGCCCCGACCGGCATCACCCTCACCCTGACCCCGTTCTAGGAGCCCTCACCGCACATGGCGGCGGGCCTGGAGAGCCACCCCCAGGGCGAGCACCGTCTGGGGGTCCTCCAGGTCGGTGCCGAGCAGCCGGGCGATCCGGGCCAGCCGGTCGTACAGCGTCTGGCGGTTGAGGTGCAGCGCGCGGGCCGTCTCCGCCTTGCGGCCCGCGTGCCGCAGATACACCTCCAGCGTCGGCACCAGCGGCGGACGCGCGTCGCGGTCATGGGCGAGCAGCGGGCCGATCACCCGGTCGACGAACGCGGCCAGGTCCCCGTGCTCCCGCAGTCGCCACAGCAACAGGTCGACATCCAGGCTGCGGACGTCGTACCAGTCCCGGTCCGCCAGCCCGTGCGCCGCGTGCGCCGCCTCCGCCGCGTGCCGCAACTCGCCGCCGACCGCGTCCCATCCGGCCGCGAGCCCGGCGATCACCACGGGCGGATGCGCCCCGGCGGGACGGTCGGGCCAGGCACGCTCCACCCCCGCCCGCAGTGCCGCCGCGACGCGCATCGCGACCGCGCCGCGGTCCGCCGCGCTCCGCAACCCGGCCAGCAGCGGCACCCGGCCCTCCGGCAGCCGTACGCCCAGCAGCACCGGCACGCCCACCGCCGCCAGCTCCTCGCGCAGCGCATGGGCCAACGCCGCCCAGCCCTCCGCGCCGCCGCCCCCGGCGGCCCCGACGGCTCCGCTCCCGGTCCCGCCCCCGCTCAGCGGATGCGGGTCCTCCGCGAGCCGCATCACCATCGGCAGCAGCGGGCCGTCCCCGGACG
>NZ_GG657754.1:8215584-8222036 GCF_000158915.1 Streptomyces himastatinicus ATCC 53653
CGGTCCGCTCGGCGGCGATGCGGTGGACCGGCCCGAGCGGTGCGGCCACCGGCAGCACGGCCAGCCGGGCCCGTACCGCGCCGGGACCCTGGCCGCCGCCCGGCACATCGGCCAGCACACTGCCCGCCGTCGGCTCGGACGGCCGCCGGTCCGCGTGGCGGGCCCGCAGCCCCTCCCACGCCTGGAGCGGATCGGTGGCGCCGGGGCGTACGCCCGCGGGCCCGGCCGCGTACAGCAGCCGGCCGTCGGGGGTCTCCAGGAACACCGGATTGCCCGCGAACTCCGCGAAGTTCCGCAGGATCTCCGGCACCCCGCCGCCCCGCAGCAGCACCTCGGTGCCCTGGCGGTGCACGACATCGGCCTGCTGGAGCAGGGCGTAGTGCTCGTTGACGATCTCGGTGTGGATCTCCTCGGTGACCGCCACGAACGGCACCTCACGATGCAGCTGCACCAGCGGCAGCCCGCACGAGCGCGCCGCGTCGACCACCGCCACCGGGAGCGTACGGAACCGCGGCCCCAGCTCCACCACCAGCGCCGCGATCCCCCGCTCGGCCAGCCGCCGGACGAAGGCGCGCTGCTCGGCGGGGCGGGGGCCGACGCCGAGACCGGTGGTCAGCAGCAGCTCGCCGCCCTTGAGCAGGGCGGCGATGTTCGGCGCCTCACCCGCGTGCACCCAGCGCACCGGCCGGTCCAGCAGCTCGCCCCCGGTCACCACCTCGGGGAGGCCACGGCGCAGGGCGGGCAGATCCAGCGCCCGTGCCACGGTGATCGTTCCTTGTGTGTCCATCCGGTTCCGGCTTGTCGATTGCGCTCAGAGGTGCCCGGGCCACGCCCGCGGGCCCCTCACTGCCCGGCGCCCCGCAGCCGCCGCGCGATGTCGATGTCCCGCTCCAGCGCGCTGAACCGGGGCGGTTCGCGGGAGGCATCCAGGACGACGACGTGCATCTGGTCGCCGACCCGGGCCGGTGCGACGCTCTCGTCCCACCAGGAGGGGTGCTTCACCTGGTCGATGAACCCGGTGGCGCCGTCCCCCTCGTCCACTTCGACCTTCGCGCCCACGGGAGCCACCGCGACCACCGTCACATCCAGCTCCTGGTGATTGCGAAATGTCACTTCGGCCCTCCGTTAACAGATAAACAGCGGGGCCGGTGTGACGGCAACCGCGTCAGCCGCCGTACGCGCCGGAGGCGGTCAGTCGCAGGGCGGTGTCGATCAGCGGGACGTGGCTGAACGCCTGGGGGAAGTTGCCGACCTGGCGCTGGAGGTTCGGGTCCCACTCCTCGGCCAGCAGGCCCAGGTCGTTGCGGAGGGCGAGCAGCTTCTCGAAGAGCCTGCGGGCCTCGTCGACCCGGCCGATCATCGCCAGGTCGTCGGCGAGCCAGAACGAGCAGGCGAGGAAGGCGCCTTCGTCGCCCTCCAGGCCGTCCACGCCCGCGTCCTCGCCCGCGGTCGGGTAGCGCATCACGAAGCCGTCGGAGGTGGACAGCTCGCGCTGGATCGCCTCGATGGTGCCGATGACGCGCTTGTCGTCCGGCGGCAGGAAGCCCATCTGCGGGATGAGCAGCAGGGAGGCGTCCAGTTCCTTGGAGCCGTAGGACTGGGTGAAGGTGTTGCGCTCGGCGTCGTAGCCCTTCTCGCACACGTCCCGGTGGATCTCGTCGCGCAGGTCCCGCCAGCGGTCCAACGGGCCGTCCACATCGCCCGATTCGATGAGCTTGACGGTGCGGTCGACGGCGACCCAGGCCATCACCTTGGAGTGCACGAAGTGCCGGCGCGGGCCGCGCACCTCCCAGATGCCCTCGTCGGGCTCGTCCCAGTGCTCCTCCAGGTAGCGGATCAGCTTGAGCTGGAGAATGCTCGCGTAGTCGTTGCGCGCCAGGCCCGTCATATGGGCCAGGTGCAGCGCCTCGGTGACCTCGCCGTAGACGTCCAGCTGGAGCTGGCCCGCCGCGCCGTTGCCGACGCGGACCGGCTGGGAGTCCTCGTAGCCGGGCAGCCAGGTCAGCTCGGCCTCGGACAGCTCGCGCTCACCCGCGATGCCGTACATGATCTGGAGGTTCTCCGGGTCGCCCGCGACCGCGCGCAGCAGCCATTCGCGCCAGGCGCGGGCCTCCTCGCGGTAGCCGGTGCGCAGCAGGGAGGACAGGGTGATCGCGGCGTCCCGCAGCCAGGTGAAGCGGTAGTCCCAGTTCCGTACGCCGCCGATGTCCTCGGGCAGCGAGGTGGTGGGCGCCGCGACGATGCCGCCGGTGGGGGCGTAGGTGAGCGCCTTGAGGGTGATCAGCGAGCGGACGACCGCGTCCCGGTAGGGGCCGTGGTACGTGCAGTGCTCGACCCACTCCCGCCAGAACGCCTCGGTCGCCTCCAGCGCGGCCTCCGGCTCGGGCAGGGCGGGCGGCTCCTTGTGCGAGGGCTGCCAGCTGATGGTGAAGGCGATCCGGTCGCCGGGGGCGACCGTGAAGTCGGCGTAGGTGGTGAGGTCCTTGCCGAAGGTGTCGACCTCGGTGTCCAGCCACACCGAGTCGGGACCGGCGACGGCGACCGTCCGCGAGTCCACCTTGTGCACCCACGGCACGACCCAGCCGTACGAGAAGCGCATCCGCAGGGAGGAGCGCACCGGCACCCGGCCGCTGACCCCCTCGACGATCCGCACCAGCTGCGGGGCGCCGTCCCGCGGCGGCATGAAGTCGATCACGCGGACCGTGCCGCGCGGGGTGTCCCACTCCGACTCCAGGACGAGCGAGTCGCCCCGGTAGCGGCGGCGGTCGGCGACCGGCGGCTCGCTACCGGCGGCGTGGGCGGGACCCAGCCGCCAGAACCCGTGCTCATCAGTGCCGAGCAGACCGGCGAAGACAGCATGGGAGTCGAAACGCGGCAGGCACAGCCAGTCGACCGTCCCGTCCTTACAGACGAGGGCGGCGGTCTGCATATCCCCGATGAGTGCGTAGTCCTCGATACGCCCGGCCACGTGCTTCCCCTATTCGAACGGCCGCATTGCCCCTGCGGGCGTGCTTACGGTCTCCGGAAATATTGGACGAGCTCTTGTTCCGGAGGCGAGCTGGTGGTGCCGTGCCGGGGCTCGTAGCGTTTCGTCCGAGCAGGATACGACGCAGGACAGTGATCCGCTTGAGCCCGTCCATATCGTGGCTCGCGTCACGACCGCCGATCGGGTGGCGGGATCACGGGTGGGTGTCCGTCCGGGTCGAGCGGTCGCATACGGGCGGTGGCTGTCGCGATACGCGAGGTGACGCGGGGTCGCGTGTGCCGATGCGAGATGCGGACGATACGCGTTTTGTTGTCATGACAGCGTACGGTGCGGCGGAGGTGCGGCGGGCCGTGCCACGCGGACGGGCTCCAGCGGCCGCCGCGGGGCACTGATACCCTGGTAGCCCGTGGAGCGGCGGGCACAAAACCCCCGAACCTCAGCGACGGCACCCCCGCGACAGCGGGGCCGCAGCCGGACCGCACCCTCACGACGCGACCACGGGAGCCCCCTTTTGGCCATTGCCGCTAAGCCCATGACGACCAAGCACCTCTTCGTCACCGGGGGTGTCGCTTCCTCACTCGGCAAGGGCCTGACCGCCTCCAGCCTCGGTGCGCTCCTCAAGGCGCGGGGTCTGCGGGTCACCATGCAGAAGCTCGACCCGTACCTCAACGTCGACCCGGGCACCATGAACCCGTTCCAGCACGGTGAGGTGTTCGTCACCAACGACGGCGCCGAGACCGACCTGGACATCGGCCACTACGAGCGTTTTCTCGACGTCGACCTCGACGGCTCCGCCAACGTGACCACCGGCCAGGTCTACTCCAGCGTGATCGCCAAGGAGCGGCGCGGTGAGTACCTGGGCGACACCGTGCAGGTCATCCCGCACATCACCAACGAGATCAAGCACCGCATCCGGCGCATGGCCACCGATGACGTGGACGTCGTCATCACCGAGGTCGGCGGCACCGTCGGCGACATCGAGTCGCTGCCGTTCCTGGAGGCCGTCCGCCAGGTCCGCCACGAGGTCGGCCGGGACAACGTCTTCGTGGTGCACATCTCCCTGCTGCCGTACATCGGCCCGTCCGGCGAGCTGAAGACCAAGCCCACCCAGCACTCGGTCGCCGCCCTGCGCAACATCGGTATCCAGCCGGACGCCATCGTGCTGCGCGCCGACCGCGAGGTCCCCACCTCCATCAAGCGCAAGATCTCGCTGATGTGCGACGTGGACGACGCCGCGGTGGTCGCCGCCATCGACGCCAAGTCGATCTACGACATCCCGAAGGTGCTGCACTCCGAGGGGCTGGACGCCTATGTCGTCCGCAAGCTGGACCTGCCCTTCCGCGACGTGGACTGGACCCAGTGGGACGACCTGCTGAAGCGGGTCCACCAGCCCGACCACGAGGTCACGGTCGCGCTCGTCGGCAAGTACATCGACCTGCCCGACGCTTATCTGTCCGTCACCGAGGCACTGCGCGCGGGCGGGTTCGCCAACAACGCCCGAGTGAAGATCAAGTGGGTCACGTCCGACGACTGCAAGACGGCGGTCGGTGCCCGGCAGCAGCTGGAGGACTGCGACGCGGTCTGCATCCCCGGCGGCTTCGGCGACCGCGGCGTCATCGGCAAGGTCGGCGCGATCACCTACGCCCGCGAGAACAAGATCCCGCTGCTGGGCCTGTGCCTCGGCCTCCAGTGCATCGTCATCGAGGCCGCGCGGAACCTGGCGGGCATCTCCGGCGCCAACTCCACCGAGTTCGAACCGGCCGCCACCGACCCGGTGATCTCCACCATGGCCGAGCAGCTGGACATCGTCGCTGGCGAGGGCGACATGGGCGGCACCATGCGGCTGGGCATGTACCCGGCCAAGCTCGCCGAGGGCTCGATCGTCCGCGAGGTCTACGACGACCAGCCGTACGTCGAGGAGCGCCACCGCCACCGCTACGAGGTCAACAACTCCTACCGCGGTGAGCTGGAGAAGAAGGCCGGACTGGTCTTCTCCGGCACCTCTCCCGACAACAAGCTGGTCGAGTACGTCGAGTTCCCGCGCGACGTCCACCCCTACCTCGTCGGCACCCAGGCCCACCCCGAGCTGCGCTCCCGGCCGACCCGCCCGCACCCGCTCTTCGCGGGTCTGGTCAAGGCGGCAGTCAAGCGACAGACCGCTGGTCAGGGCAAGGCCGCCGGGGCCTGACCGATACGGTTGACGGGGGCGCGGGCCGCTCCGGGCGGCCCGCCGCCCCCGGTCAACCGCATGCGGAAAGGACGCTGAGACAGAGCAATGGGCATCCAGGACACCCCCGAGGAATGGCGGACCGTCGCCACCGCGACGCCGTTCACCGGCAACAAGACGAGCGTGCGCACCGACGAGGTCGTCATGCCCGACGGCACCACCGTCACGCGCGACTACCAGGTCCACCCCGGCTCCGTCGCCGTCCTGGCCCTCGACGACACCGGCCGCGTCATCGTGCTGCGCCAGTACCGCCACCCGGTCCGCCACCGGCTCTGGGAGATCCCGGCCGGTCTCCTCGACATCCCCGGCGAGAACCCGCTCCGCGCCGCGCAGCGCGAGCTGTACGAGGAAGCGCACGTCAAGGCCGAGGACTGGCGCGTGCTGACGGACGTCTACACCACGCCCGGCGGCTGCGACGAGGCCGTACGGATCTTCCTCGCGCGCGAGATCTCGGCGGCGGACGGGGAGCGCTACGAGGTCTCCGAGGAGGAGGCCGACATGGAGCTGGCCCGGATCCCGCTGGACGAGCTGGTACGCGCCGTCCTGGCCGGTGACCTGCACAACAACTGCCTAGCGGTAGGCGTCCTGGCCCTCCACGCCGCCCTGACCGGCGACGGGGTGGAAGCCCTGCGCGAGGCGGACGCCCCCTGGCCGGCCCGCCCGTTCAAGCCGTAACCCGGCGGGGCTCGGGCGCGGGGGTGTCCCGCGGGCCGCGCCGTCCGCCCTGTGCGGGCGCGCCGGGCCGTACGCCTCGCCCCTGGCGGGGCGCGCTTCCGACCTGTTCCGCCGGGCCCGGGCGCCGGGCCATACGTCTTGCCCTGTGCGGGGGTGCGTTCCCGCCCGGCTCGCGTTCCGCGCTGCGGGGTCCGGGCCCCGGGCTGTGCCGCCGGGCCCGCGCGCCGGGTCGTGACGTTCGGCCCGTCCGGGCGCATGCCTGACCAGTCTCCACGGGGCCAGGACCCCGAGCCGTGCGCCTGGCCCCTGTTCGCGGGCGCGCTTTCGCCCCGCCCTCGCCGTGCCCGGGTCCCGGGCATCCCGCCCGTCCCCGTCGGGCGCGCGGCAGTGCCGTTCGCCCCCGTCCGGGCGCGGCGGGCCGTACGCCTCGCCCCTGGCGGGGCGCGCTTCCGAACAGTTCTGTCGGGCCCGGGCGCCCTGTGCGGGCGTGCGCTCCCGCCCGTTCCGGCGTAGTTCGGGCTCTGTGCCGAGCCGCTTGCCCTGTTCGCCGCCGCGCTTCCGAAC
>NZ_GG657754.1:8222939-8227777 GCF_000158915.1 Streptomyces himastatinicus ATCC 53653
CGTACCGCACTGGCCGAGGAGCTGGCCCGTTCGGCTGGCGGACGACTACCCCGACGGGGTGCTCCAGGCCCGGCTGATGACATCCTCCGGCGATCCCGTCCCCACCGAGCGCACCGCTCGCGACCTGCTGGTCAGGCTCGGCGTGACCGCTCCGCCCGGCGCGGACGAGGACGAGCTGGGCGAGATGCTCCGCGGCGCCCTCGACGGCAAGCGGATCCTGCTGCTGCTCGACGACGTGGCGGGCGCCGAGCAGGTGGACGCGCTGCTTCCGGACGAGCCCGGCTGCCTGGTGGTCGCGGTCTCGCGGGGCCCGCTGACCGGCGTTCCGGATGTCCGCCCGTGCACCGTCGGCGGGCTGGACGTGAGCGCGGCGGTGGGGCTGCTGGCGCAGTACACCGGGCCGACCCGGATCACCTGCGATCCGGTGGCCGCGCAGACGCTGGTCGAGGAGTGCGCAGGTCAGCCCGCCGCGCTCGTGCTCGTCGGCGGCTGGCTCGCCGCCCGGCCCGAGGCATCGGTGTCCGACGTCATCGAGCGGTTGCGCGAACTGCCACCGACCGACGGGGACGTGGACCGCGGGGCCCGCCCGCTGGCCCGCGCCTTCCGGTTGGCGTACGGCTCGCTGCCCCCGGCCGCCGCCCGGATGCTGCGGCTGCTGACGCTCGCGCCCGCCGGATCGGCCGACGCGCACACCGCGTCCGCGCTGGCCGGATGCTCGGTGGCGGACGGCCGGGCGGCGCTGGAGGGCTTCGCCGGGTACGGGATGCTGCGGCCGCGCGAGGAGGGCCGGTACGAGCTGCCGGGCTGCCTCGATCCGCTGCTGCGCGCGCTGCTGGAGGCGACGGAGCGCCCGGCGGAGGTGGAGCTGGCCCGGGCGCGGATGCTGGAGCGCACCGTACGGCAGCTGCACGCCTGCCGCCTGGCCGCCGAGCCGGCGGGCTCCCCGGCGCGCAAGAAGCTGGCGGCGCTGCCGACGTCGCTGCGGTTTCCGTCGGCGGAGGCGGCGGGGGAGTGGCTGGACAGCCGGATGCCCGCGCTGGTCGAGGCCGCCCGGGTGGCCGTCGAGACCGGTGAGGTCGACACGCTGGCCCGGCGGCTGGTGGCCGCGCTGACCCACGCGCTGTCCGCGCACCGGGGCGCCGAGGGCGCGGCGCCCGAACTGTACGGGCTCCACCAGCTGGTGCTGGACGTGGCCCGGCGCCGCGACCTGCCGGTGGAGCGGGCGGCGGCGCTGCTGAACCTGGGCGATCTGGACGCGGGCGCGGGCCGGATCGACGCCGCGCTCGCCCGCTACAAGGGCGCGCTGGAGGCGGCGCGCGCTGCGGGCGATCCGTATACGACCGGGCGGGCCCTGGAGTCCATCGGCGGGACGTACCAGGAGCTGGAGGACTGGAGCCGCGCCGCCGACTGGTACGGCCGCGCCCTGGAACTGCGGCTGAGCCGCCGCGACCTGGCCGCCGAGGCCCGGCTGTACGCCCGCCTGGGCACGGTCCGCGGCTACGCGGGCCGCTGGGCCGAGGCGCTGCGCGACTGGCGCGCCGCCGCGGCCGCCTGCCGCCGGGCCGGGGACCTGGAGGGGTACGCGCGGGCGCTGAGCGGCACGGCGAAGGCCCAGGAGAAGACGGGGCGGTCGAAGGAGGCGCTGCGCGCCTGGTCGGAGGCGGCCGCCGCGGCGCGCCGGGCGGACGAGTGGAGCAGGTCACAGCAGGGGGAGGGTGCATGACGACGGAGGCCCGCGAACCCCGGGGATGAAGGGAGATGGCGAGTCGACCTACGAAATCAGTGGTGGTCTCGCGAAACATTGAAGTAATGCAAGGCTAGACAGCGAGACGTCCTTCATTACACTGGCTGTACCGCGATCGCAGCGGTGGTTTCCGGCATGCGGACATCGTTCGTTTTGCCTGTCTATGGCCGGTTCCGGCCGGTCTGAGGCCGGTTGTGGCCGGTCAAGCCCTTAGTCCCCCCATATCAAGGACCGTGATCGACGTGAAGGTCGGTATCCCCCGCGAGGTCAAGAACAACGAGTTCCGTGTGGCCATCACCCCCGCCGGCGTGCACGAGCTGGTGCGCAACGGCCACGAGGTCTTCGTGGAGCAGAGTGCCGGTCTGGGCTCCTCCATCACCGATGAGGAGTACGTCGCCGCCGGCGCCGGGATCCTCGCCACCGCCGATGAGGTCTGGGCCACCGCCGACCTGCTGCTGAAGGTCAAGGAGCCGATCGCGGAGGAGTACCACCGGCTGCGCAAGGACCAGACGCTCTTCACCTACCTCCACCTCGCCGCGTCCCGCGCCTGCACCGATGCGCTGCTGGAGTCGGGCACCACCGCCATCGCGTACGAGACCGTCGAGGCCGCGAACCGCGCGTTGCCGCTGCTCGCCCCGATGTCCGAGGTCGCGGGCCGGATCGCGCCGCAGGTCGGCGCGTACCACCTGATGCGTTCGGCCGGCGGTCGCGGCGCGCTGCCCGGCGGCGTGCCCGGCGTCGCCGCGGCCCGTGCGGTCGTCATCGGCGGTGGCGTCTCCGGCTGGAACGCCGCGCAGATCGCCATCGGCATGGGTTTCCACGTGACCCTGCTCGACAAGGACATCAACAAGCTGCGCGAGGCCGACCGGATCTTCGGCAACAAGGTGCAGACCATTGCCTCCAACGCCTACGAGCTGGAGAAGGCGGTCCTCGAGGCCGACCTCGTCATCGGCGCGGTGCTCATCCCCGGCGCCAAGGCGCCCAAGCTGGTCACCAACGAGCTGGTGTCCCGCATGAAGCCGGGAAGTGTCCTTGTCGACATCGCCATCGACCAGGGCGGCTGCTTCGAGGACTCCCGTCCCACCACCCACGCCGAGCCGACCTTCACGGTCCACAACTCGGTCTTCTACTGCGTCGCCAACATGCCCGGCGCGGTGCCCAACACCTCCACCCACGCGCTCACCAACGCGACGCTCCCGTACATCGTCGAGCTGGCCAACCGCGGCTGGCGCGAGGCGCTGCGCCGGGACTCCGCGCTGGCCAAGGGGCTCAACACCCATGAGGGCGAGGTCGTCTACGGGCCCGTCGCCGAGGCCCACGGACTGCCCTCCGTCGAACTGACCTCGCTCATCGGCTGAGGCCGCGCAGCCGGTCAACTCACGGAGACGGCACGTCAACGCGAGCCGTCAACATCAGGTCAACACCGAGCATCCGGCCGGGTCTTGTCGCGCGACAGGGCCCGGCCGCAGGTGTGTCCGGAACGCCCCGGATCAGGCCCGACCAGGGCTTCGGCCAACTCGCCCTGAATGTAACTATCCAGACGCTTTGGGGGGTGGTGAAATCTCCCCGGCGCCCTTCATACGCCCTTGACATCGGGGTGTTCGATTGCCGACACATCGTGCCGTGTCCGGTGGATTGTGTTGCTGAGGACCGCCGACACGCCATAGAGTCGCCAACCGTCGGCATGGTGTCACGCTGACCTATCGAGAAATTTCCTGGTCACCAAGGAGGTAGGACGACTTGTGAATGAGTCGACATTTTCTCCCGGGGGTGGTCAACCAGGACCGGCTGCGCGGGGCCAGGGCCCCTCGGGGCTCGAGGCTGTCGGCTCCGTCGCTGTCCGTACCTTCGCAACCCACCAGAGCGTGACGAGCATGACCACAGCCCACCAGAGCCACAGCATGGACGGCCATCACGTGAACGCCATGGCCGGCGACCAGGGGGGCAACGAACCCGCCCGCTTCGCCGACTACGACGACCTGCCCGACGGGCACTTCTACGACCCGGACGCCGAGTACGAGCCCGATCCCGAATACGCGGCCACCCTCGCCCCCGACGCGGCCCGCCAGCGACGCGAGCGCATCGGTCCCACCGGTCGGCCGCTGCCGTACTTCCCGATCCCGGGGCCGCTGACCGATCACGGCCCCGCGAAGATCATCGCGATGTGCAACCAGAAGGGCGGGGTCGGCAAGACCACGTCCACCATCAACCTGGGCGCGGCCCTCGCCGAATACGGACGCCGGGTCCTGCTCGTCGACTTCGACCCGCAGGGCGCGCTGTCGGTCGGCCTCGGGGTCAACCCCATGGAGCTGGACCTCACCGTCTACAACCTGCTCATGGAGCGGGGCATGTCGGCCGACGAGGTGTTGCTGAAGACGGCCGTGCCCAACATGGACCTGCTGCCCAGCAATATCGACTTGTCGGCCGCCGAGGTGCAGCTCGTCAGCGAGGTGGCCCGCGAGTCCACCCTCCAGCGGGCGCTCAAGCCGCTGATGGCGGACTACGACTACATCGTCATCGACTGCCAGCCCTCGCTCGGCCTGCTCACCGTCAACGCGCTCACCGCGGCGCACAAGGTGATCGTGCCGCTGGAGTGCGAGTTCTTCGCGCTGCGCGGTGTGGCGTTGCTCACGGAGACCATCGAGAAGGTCCAGGAGCGGCTCAACCCCGACCTGGAGCTCGACGGCATCCTCGCCACGATGTACGACTCGCGCACCGTGCACAGCCGTGAGGTCCTCGCCCGCGTGGTCGAGGCGTTCGACAATCACGTCTACCACACGGTCATCGGCCGTACGGTCCGCTTCCCGGAGACCACGGTCGCCGGTGAGCCGATCACCACGTACGCGTCCAACTCCGTCGGTGCCGCCGCCTATCGCCAGCTCGCCAGGGAGGTGCTCGCCCGGTGTCACGCCGAGTGAGTCTGCCGGGAGCCGACGAACTGTTCCGCACCACCGGAGGGATGGGGCTCCAGTCCTCCTCGCCCGCGGCCGGCCGCCGCCAGGCGAACGGCGAGGCCCCACGGGTCCCCGCCCCCGCCACCGAGTCCGACCGGCGGTCCCTCGCTACCCGGCGCACCGGCCGAAGGCGGCGAGCA
>NZ_GG657754.1:8227927-8228265 GCF_000158915.1 Streptomyces himastatinicus ATCC 53653
GGCCAACCGGCGCCCCAGCGGGCGCGAGCGCCACGACGAGAAGATCACGGTCTACGTATCAGAAGAGAGAGATGATGGACCTCGAACACGCGCGACTGGTGCTCCGGGGCGAACACGGCCTCGCGGTCGACCGCGGCCGGATCGTCCGCGAGGCGGTCGCGGTCGTCCTCCCCGACCTCGAGTCGCGCGGCGACGCGAGCATTCTGGTGCGCCGCCTGCGCGGCCGCTGACCGGGCCGGGCGATAGCCTGCCCGGATCGCGGGCTGACCGCCCGGCCCTGAGCACCCTGGACCGCGATGCCGACCAACGACCCGCACGACCCCCCGCCCCGCCGCCGC
>NZ_GG657754.1:8229322-8248794 GCF_000158915.1 Streptomyces himastatinicus ATCC 53653
GAAGAGGGCGTGGCCGCTGGCGACACCCGGGCTGCCGGGGACGGCGAGCCCGGGAGCGACGGCGCGGCGGGCCAGGACGGCTCGGCGGCCGTAGACGCCGGGGACGTCGGGAACGGCGAGCTGGCCGCAGGTGGCGCGGCGGGCCAAGTCGGCGGCGCCCAAGACAGCGAGGCGGGCCAAGACGGCAGCGGAGCCCGGGATGGCGAGGTGGCCGCAGACGCCGGGGACGCCGGGGGCGGCGCGGCGGCCCAGGACGGCTCGGCGGCCGAAGACGCTGGGGGCACCGGGGACGCCGGGGACGGCGAGGTGGCCGCAGGCAGCGAGGCGGGCCAAGACGGCAGCGCCCGGGACAGCGAGGCGGCCCTGGACGGCGGCGGAGCCCAGGATGGCGAGGCGGTCGAAGGCGCCGAAGACGCCCAAGACGGCGAGGCGGCCGCAGATGGCGCGGCGGGCCAAGGCGGCAGCGCCCAAGACAGCGAGGCGGCCCAGGACGGCGGCGGAGCCCGGGATGGCGAGGCGGCCGAAGGTGGCGCCCAAGACGGTGGCGGCGCCCAAGGCGGCGAAGCGGCCACAGACGGCGGGGTGGCCGAAAACCAGGACGCGGGCCAAGACCACGAAGCCGCCGAGGACGGCAACGGCACCTTCACCGTGCGGCTCGACAACTTCGAGGGGCCCTTCGATCTGCTCCTTCAGCTGATCTCCAAGCACAAGCTGGACGTCACCGAGGTCGCCCTCTCCAAGGTCACCGACGAGTTCATGGCGCACATCCGGGCCATGGGGCCGGACTGGGACCTCGACCAGACGACCGAGTTCCTCGTGGTCGCGGCGACCCTGCTGGACCTCAAGGCGGCCCGGCTGCTGCCCGCCGCCGAGGTGGAGGACGAGGCGGACCTGGCGCTGCTGGAGGCGCGGGACCTGCTGTTCGCGCGGCTGCTCCAGTACCGCGCGTACAAGCACATCGCGGACATCTTCAACGACCGGCTGATCGAGGAGGCCCGCCGCTACCCCCGGACCGTCGGGCTGGAGCCGCACCACGCCGATCTGCTGCCCGACGTCGTCATCCGGGTCGGCCCGGAGGGGTTCGCGAAGCTGGCCGTGAAGGCGATGCAGGCCAAGCCCAAGCCGCAGGTGTACGTCGACCACATCCACGCCCCGCTGGTGAGCGTGCGGGAGCAGGCGGAGGTGGTGGTGGGGCGGCTGCGGGAGCTGGGGGAGGCCAGTTTCGCCGCGCTCACCGAGGACGCGCCGGACGTGCTCACCGTTGTGGCCCGCTTCCTGGCGCTGCTGGAGCTGTACCGGGAGCGCGCGGTCCTGCTCGACCAGTCGGAGGCGCTGGGGTCGCTCCTGGTGCGCTGGACGGGCGGCGGCGCGGAGGACGGACAGGGCCCGCTGGTCACCGACGAGTTCGACCAGGAGGCGCAGCCACAGAAGGCACAGGGACAGGCACAGGCACAGGAGGTACGGACATGAGCGAGCCAGCCACCGGGACCGAGCCCTCGGAGGTCGCGGCGCTCGACCTCAGGCCCGCGCTGGAAGCCGTCCTCATGGTCGTCGACGAACCCGCGACCGAGGAGCACCTCGCCAAGGTGCTGGACCGCCCGCGCCGCGCCATCGCGGGGGCGCTGCGGGAGCTGGCGGACGAGTACACGGCGCAAGGCCGCGGCTTCGAGCTGCGGCTGGTCGCGGGCGGCTGGCGGTACTACACCCGGCCCGCGTACGCCGCGGCCGTCGAGGGCTTCGTCCTGGACGGCCAGCACGCCCGGCTCACCCAGGCCGCTTTGGAAACCCTCGCGGTGGTCGCGTACCGTCAGCCGGTCAGCCGTTCCCGCGTCTCCGCCGTCCGCGGCGTCAACTGCGATGGCGTGATGCGCACCCTCCTCCAGCGCGGACTGGTGGAGGAGGCGGGCACGGAACCCGAAACAGGTGCGATCCTGTACAGGACGACGAACTACTTCCTGGAGCGGATGGGTCTGCGCGGCCTGGACGAGCTTCCCGAGCTGGCACCGTTCCTCCCCGAGGTGGACGCGGTCGAGGGCGAGTCCCAGGAGGGCGTGCCCTCGTTCGACCCGGACGCACCGGACACAGACGACAGCAGCCACTCTCAGACGGAAACTTGATGCGAAGCAGCGGCAGGAACAGCAGGGGCAGCGGTAGCGGCGGCAGCGGCGGCAGCGGCGGAAGCGGCGGCAAGAACTACCGGGGGGCCGGGAACGGGCGCGACGACAAGCAGAAGCGCACCGGTCGCCCCCGCCCCGAGGAGCGCCGTTACGACGCGGGCGCCCCGAAGCCCAGCGGCGGCGGCCCTCGGGGCGGCGCGGCCAAGAGCGGTGCTCCCAAGGGCACCGGCGGCCGCCGGGAAGCCGACCGCCCCGGCCCGCCCGCGCGAGTACGAGGCCCCAGATAGAGGAGCGGAACCGGGCCCGCCACAACAAGCCGCAGACCAAGCTGCCCAAGACCTTCGGCGAGCAGGACGGCGAGCGGCTCCAGAAGGTCCTGGCCCGCGCGGGCATGGGTTCGCGCCGCGCCTGCGAGGACCTGATCGACCAGGCCCGGGTCGAGGTCAACGGCAAGATCGTCACCGAGCAGGGGCTGCGCGTCGACCCGGAGAAGGACGAGATCAAGGTCGACGGGCTGACCGTCGCGACCCAGTCGTACCTGTTCTTCGCGCTGAACAAGCCCGCCGGTGTGGTCTCCACCATGGAGGACCCGGACGGCCGCCAGTGCCTCGGTGACTACGTCACCAACCGCGAGACCCGGCTCTTCCACGTCGGCCGTCTCGACACCGAGACCGAGGGCATCATCCTGCTCACCAACCACGGCGAGCTGGCCCACCGCCTCACCCACCCCCGCTACGGCGTGAAGAAGACCTACCTCGCCGCCATCCAGGGCCCCCTGCCGCGCGACCTCGGCAAGCAGCTCAAGAACGGCATCGAGCTGGAGGACGGCTACGCCCGCGCGGACCACTTCAAGGTGGTCCAGAACACCGGCAAGAACTACCTCGTCGAGGTCAGCCTCCACGAAGGCCGCAAGCACATCGTCCGCCGCATGCTCTCCGAGGCCGGTTTCCCGGTCGAAAAGCTGGTCCGCACCTCCTTCGGCCCCATCCCCCTCGGCGACCAGAAGTCCGGCTGGCTCCGCCGCCTCACCAACACCGAGGTCGGCATGCTGATGCGCGAGGTGGACCTCTGATCGCGTCCGTCGAGCGCCCGGCGACCGGATCCCTGCTCGGACTGGCGCTCGGTGACGCCCTCGGCTTCCCGACCGAGTTCAACGACGTGCCGTCGATCCTCGCCAAGTGCGGGCCGTGGCGGCAGATGGAGCTGCCGGGGCATCCGGGGACCGCGTACGTCACCGACGACACCCAGATGACCCTGGCGCTCGGCCGAGGGCTGCGCACGGCGATGGAGCGGGGCTTTCTCGCGCCGCTGCGCTTCACCCGGCCGGTGCGGGAGGAGTTCGTCGAGTGGTGGCGCTCCCCGGACAACAACCGGGCGCCCGGTGCCACCTGTCTGCGGGCCTGCCATCTGCTCAGCCAGGAGGAGCGCCCCTGGGCGGAGGCGAGCCAGCTCGGCTCCAAGGGCTGCGGCGCCAACATGCGCGTCGCGCCCCTCGGGCTGGTGCCCGGGCTGACCGGCGACCAGCGGGCGGGGGCCGCACAGCTTCAGTCCGCGCTGACCCACGGGCATCCGACCGCGCTCGCCGCGAGCGAGCTGACGGCGCACGCGGTGTACGTGCTGGCGCAGGGCGCCCGCCCGGCCGAGCTGCCCGGGCTTCTGCGCGCGTACGCCGAGGAGAACCGCACCCGCTACCGCGAGGACTGGCTGGGCGACCTCTGGCGGCACTCCCACGACCCCTCGCCCACGACGTTCATGGCGCGCGGCTGGGACGACTGCCTGGGCGTCCTCGACCGGCTGGACGACGCGCTGCGCGCCCCCGACCCGGAGGCCGATCCGTGCCTGGCCACCGGCGCGGGCTGGATCGCGGAGGAGGCGCTGGCCACCGGGCTGCTGTGCTTCCTGCTCCTCCCCGAGGAGCCGGTGCTCGCCCTGCGCAGGGCCGCCTGCTCCTCCGGCGACTCCGACTCGATCGCCTGCCTCGCCGGCGCCTTCGCCGGTGCGCATCTGGGCGCCGCGGCATGGCCCGCCGAGTGGACCGGGCGGATCGAGTACCGGGAGGAGCTGCTGGCGCTCGGCTCCCTGTGGGACGCGTGAGGGGGCGCGGGGGCGGCTGGTTAGGCTGGGCGGGGACAAGTGGGGACGCGTACGGCGTGGAGACAGGCGCGGGACGCGGCACGGGCAGAGCAGGCGCAGGGAGCAAGACGTGGCGGTACGAGCGGTCCGCGGAGCGGTTCAGCTGGAGCGGGACGAAGCGGGGCACATGCAGGAGCAGGTCTCCGAGCTGATGACCGCCATCCTGGAGCGCAACAGCCTGGTGCCGGATGATCTGATCAGCGTCTGGTTCACGGCCACGCCCGATCTGCACAGCGACTTCCCCGCGGTGGCCGCGCGCAAGCTGGGGATCACCGACGTACCGCTGATCTGTGCGCAGGAGCTGGACATCGCCGGGGCCATGCCGCGGGTCGTCCGGATACTCGCGCATGTCGAGACCGACCTGGCCAAGACCGACGTCGCCCATGTGTACCTCGGCGCCGCGGCGGCCCTCCGCAAGGACATCGCCCAGTGAGAACAGCCCTCGTCATCGGTACCGGACTGATCGGTACCTCCGCCGCGCTCACCCTCGCGGGCCGCGGCATCCATGTGCACCTCGCCGACCATGACGCGGACGCGGCACGGACCGCGGAGGCGCTCGGGGCGGGTACGCAAGGTGAGCCGGACGGGCCCGTGGACCTGGCGATCGTCGCCGTGCCGCCCGCGTACGTGGCGCGGACGGTGGCCGATGTGCTGGGCCGGGGGGTGGCGCGGGCGGTGCTGGACGTGGCCAGCGTCAAGGGCGGGCCGCGCCGGGAGCTGGAGGAGCTGGGCTGCGACCTGACCCGGTACATCGGGACGCATCCGATGGCCGGGCGGGAGCGCTCCGGGCCGCTGGCGGCCACCGCGGACCTGTTCGAGGGACGGCCATGGGTGCTCACACCCGGCGCCGACACCGACACCGAAGTGCTCAATCTCGCACTGGAACTGGTCGCGCTGTGCCGTGCCGTGCCCGTGGTGATGGACGCCGACGCCCACGACCGGGCCGTGGCGCTCGTCTCGCACACCCCGCACCTGCTCTCCAGCATGGTCGCGGCGCGGCTGCGGGACGCCGACGAGACCGCGGTGCGGCTCTGCGGCCAGGGCATCCGCGATGTGACCCGGATCGCGGCCTCCGACCCCGCGATGTGGATCGACATCCTGTCGGCCAACCCCGGCCCGGTCGCTGACGTGCTCGCCGCGGTCGCCGCCGACCTGGACGAGACGGTACGGGCGCTGCGCGCGCTCCAGTCGGCCGACGACGCCAAGCGCGGCGGGGGAGCGGCCGGGATCGAGGACGTGCTGCGCCGCGGCAACGCCGGGCGCGAGCGGGTGCCGGGCAAGCACGGCGCCGCCTCGGCCGTCTACGAGACCGTGACGGTCCTCATCGGCGACCAGCCGGGCGAGCTGGCCCGGATCTTCGCCGACGCGGGCCGGGCGGGCGTCAACATCGAGGACGTACGGATCGAGCACGCCACCGGCCAGCAGGCGGGCCTGATCCAGCTGATGGTGGAGCCCGCCGCCGCCCCCGGTCTGACCAAGGCCCTGCGCGAGCGGGGCTGGTCCATCCGCCAGTGACATCCGGCCGTGACCGGGAGCCCCGGATGAGCCAGTAACCTTGTCCGGGGCTAAACAAGCTCCGTTCAACCCAGCCCCGTGCATACGAAAGGTGTCTGTCACCGTGGAAACCGCCGCCCGGACCGCCCCGGCAGCAGTGATTGTCGCGATCGACGGCCCCGCAGGCACGGGCAAGTCCAGTACGTCCAAGGCCGTCGCGGCCAAGCTCGGCCTCGGCTACCTCGACACCGGCGCCCAGTACCGGGCGATCACCTGGTGGATGGTGAACAACGGCATCGACGTCGAGGACGGCGTCGCCGTGGCCGACGCCGCCCGCAAGCCGGTCATCGTCTCCGGCACCGACCCGGCCGCCCCGACGATCACCGTCGACGGCACCGACGTCTCGGCGCCGATCCGCACCCAGGAGGTCACCTCCCGGGTCAGCGCGGTCAGCGCGGTCCCCGAGGTGCGCCAGGTGATCACCGAGCTCCAGCGGACGATCGCCACCGAGGCGCCGCGCGGCATGGTGGTCGAGGGCCGGGACATCGGCACCACCGTCCTCCCGGACGCCGACCTCAAGATCTTCCTCACCGCCTCGGCCGAGGCGCGCGCCGCCCGCCGCAGCGGTGAGCTGAAGGGCAAGGACGCCTCCGACCTGGCCGCCACCCAGGCGGCGCTCGCCAAGCGGGACGCCGCCGACTCGGGCCGCAAGGCGTCGCCGCTGGCGAAGGCCGACGACGCGGTCGAGGTGGACACCACCGACCTCACCCTCGACCAGGTCATCGAGTGCGTGGTCACGCTGGTCGAGGAGAAGCGGGCCGCCGCATGACCGCCACCGCCGACGCGGAGCTGCCGAGCGCGGCCGGTGCCGTCGTGGGGCGCGGGATCGGCATCGGCCTGATGTACGGGCTGTGGCGGCCGCGGGTGCTGGGCGCGTGGCGGATCCCGTCCGCGGGCCCCGTCATCCTGGCCGGGAACCACTCCCACAACGTCGACGGCCCGATGCTGATCGGCACCTCGCCCCGGCCGCTGCACTTCCTGGTCAAGAAGGAGGCGTTCATCGGTCCGCTGGACCCGTTCCTGCGCTCCATCGGCCAGCTGAAGGTGGACCGGGAGAGCGCCGACCGCACCGCGATCACCCATGCGCTGGGCGTGCTGAAGCGCGGCGGGATGCTGGGGATCTTCCCCGAGGGCACGCGCGGCGAGGGCGACTTCGCGTCGCTGCGCTCGGGGCTCGCGTACTTCGCCGTACGGTCCGGCGCGCCGATCGTGCCGGTGGCCGTGCTCGGCACCGGCGAGCAGCGGCGGGCCGACGGACGGCCCCGGGCGCTGCCGAGGCTGCGCAGCCGGATCGACGTGGTCTTCGGCGACCCGTTCCAGGCGGGCGACGGCAGCGGCCGGCGGACCCGGGGGGCGCTGGACGAGGCGACCGTGCTCATCCAGAAGCGTCTGGGCGAGCACCTGGGGAGCGCCAGGCGGCTCACGGGCCGCCACAACGAGACATAGACCCGCGCGCCCAGGAGGGCGCGCGGCACTGAGGGACGACGAGGACATCACTTCATGAACGACCAGATCCACAGCGGCGGCGACGAACACGGAGAGCTGGGCGACGCCGAGTACGCGGAGTTCATGGAGCTCGCCGCGGAGGAGGGCTTCGACCTGGCACAGGTCGAGGGCGACCTCGCCGCGGCGGGGCACGGCCCGCTGCCGGTGCTCGCCGTCGTCGGCCGCCCGAACGTCGGCAAGTCGACCCTGGTGAACCGGGTCCTCGGCCGCCGCGAGGCGGTCGTCGAGGACAAGCCGGGCGTCACCCGTGACCGGGTCACCTACGAGGCCGAGTGGTCCGGCCGCCGCTTCAAGGTGGTCGACACCGGCGGCTGGGAACAGGACGTGCTCGGCATCGACGCGTCCGTCGCCGCCCAGGCCGAGTTCGCCATCGAGGCCGCCGACGCGGTGGTCTTCGTGGTGGACGCCACGGTCGGCGCGACCGACACCGACGAGGCCGTGGTCAAGCTGCTGCGCCGGGCCGGGAAGCCGGTCGTGCTGTGCGCCAACAAGGTCGACGGCCCGAGCGGCGAGGCGGACGCGGCGATGCTGTGGTCCCTCGGCCTCGGTGAGCCCCACCCGGTCTCCGCCCTCCACGGCCGCGGCACCGGCGACATGCTCGACGCGGTGCTGGAGGCGCTGCCCGAGGCCCCGGCCCAGACCTTCGGGGCCACGGTCGGCGGCCCGCGCCGCATCGCGCTCATCGGCCGCCCGAACGTCGGTAAGTCCTCGCTGCTCAACAAGGTGGCGGGCGAGGAGCGCGTGGTCGTCAACGAGGTCGCCGGCACCACCCGCGACCCGGTGGACGAGCTGATCGAACTCGGCGGGATCACCTGGAAGTTCGTGGACACCGCCGGTATCCGCCGCCGTGTCCACCTCCAGGAGGGGGCCGACTACTACGCCTCGCTGCGCACCGCGGCCGCCGTGGAGAAGGCCGAGGTCGCGGTCATCCTCATCGACACCAGCGAGCCCATCAGCGTCCAGGACCAGCGGATCATCACGATGGCCGTGGAGGCCGGGCGCGCGCTGGTCATCGCGTACAACAAGTGGGACACCCTCGACGAGGAGCGCCGCTACTACCTGGAGCGCGAGATCGAGACCGAGCTGGGGCAGATCCAGTGGGCGCCCCGGGTCAACGTCTCGGCCCGCACCGGCCGCCATATGGAGAAGCTCGTCCCGGCGATCGAGACGGCGCTGGCGGGCTGGGAGACCCGGGTGCCGACCGGGCGGCTGAACTCGTTCCTCGGCGAGATCGTCGCCTCCCACCCGCACCCGATCCGCGGCGGCAAGCAGCCCCGCATCCTGTTCGGCACCCAGGCCGGAACCCGGCCGCCGCGGTTCGTCCTCTTCGCCTCGGGCTTCCTGGAGGCGGGCTACCGCCGCTTCGTCGAGCGGCGGCTGCGCGAGGAGTTCGGCTTCGAGGGCACCCCGATCCAGATCTCGGTGCGGGTGCGCGAGAAGCGCGGCCGTAAGAAGTAACCGCTGAAGGGGCGCCACCGCTTCCGGTGGCGCCCCTTCAACGCTCAGTACCGCCCGTCGCGCTGTCCTGGCGGCAGCGCGGGAAGGTACGTGCGGTAGTACAGCCCGCCGGTGTCCCAGGCCCCGCCGTGGCCGCCGCTGGTCAGGCCGCGGGGCTGGCCGATGGCGCTGAACGCGACGAACCCCAGATCCTCCTCGTCCGACCGGTCGCCGGGCAGCGCCCGGAACAGCCGCCGGTACTCCGCGTACAGCGCGTCGTAGATCGGCGTCGCGGAGTGCCGCCACGGGTCGGGCGACGCCTCCAGCGCCGGGCGCATGGCCGGGATGTAGGCGTACGAGGGGGAGCGGTAGGGGAGGTCGTATCCGTGCACGTATGTGCCAACGACCAGGCCGCCCTTGGGATGCGGCATCGGCGGCGAATGGGCCGCACGGGTCAGGCAGCGGCAGCCCGGGACGGGGTGGGTCATTCGGATCAGGTGCCCGCGAGCGGCATCGAGGCGCCGACCAGCGCGCCGCGCGCCGCGGCCCGGTCCAGGGCGGCGCGCAACTGGTCCTCCCGCGGCTGGGTGCCGATCGTGCCCGCCGCCGCCGCGTACACCAGGACCTGCTGGGAGCGGCCCACCGCGCTGCGCCAGCCCTCGCTGAGCGGCATCGGGCTGTGCGCCTGCCACCAGGCCACCGGGGAACCGCCGCCCGCCTGGGGCATCAGCACCGCGTGCAGCTGCCCCATGGCGAGCAGCACCGACCAGCCGGGGATGGCCACCGGCGGCCGGCCGAGGTCGACCACCGGCAGGAAGCCCTGCTCGGTGAGGAGCGCCAGGAAGTCGTCGCCGTGCCCGGTCGCGCCGGGCCGGGTGATCGGCCCGGTCGGCTCGACGACCAGCGCCGGGCGCTGCTCCCCGCCCACCAGCACCACCCCGCTGGTGACGCCGAGCACCGCCTGCTGGGGCGGCGGGGCGGAGTAGGCGTGGGCGGCGGGGGCGTGCTGCGCGGGCGGCGGCTCGGCCCCGTACGGCGAGGATTCCTCGGCGGTGATGGACCGGACCGCACCGGCCAGCTGCTCCTCGGAGACCGGGACGACCTGGGAGGGAACGCAGGTGGCGTGCGCGAACGCGAGCACGGCGGTCTCCTGCCCCACGAACAGCACCGTGCTGGTGCGCTCCTGGTCGGAGTTGCCGGGGGTGCGGCAGGACGTGCAGTCGTAGGCGCCCGGGGCGTTGTCACCGGCGAGCAGCCGGTCGGCTTCTTCGTCGCCGATCTCGGCGCGTACGTCATCGCTGACGTCGAGCATGCGCGGCACGGGTGGCTCCTCGGTCTCGGTCCGTGGGCCGGGCGGTCCCCGGCTCATACGTAGACAACGGCCATCCACGGCGGGGGTCACGCGGCCTGAAGCCCGCCGCACCTCTGATGCGTCAGTTCCTTTGGAAGTTCCCTGAATTGGCTACCGATTTCCTATCTGTTGGGGAACAAGACGGTGATGGAACCCAACCCGACAACCTCTTTCGGGGTCTTACCTCGTGGTAGGCGGACGAGACCCCCGTCCGCGTAAAAACGGTGGGATACGGGACGGATGCACATCTCATTCCTGATTCACAACGCGTACGGGATCGGCGGGACGATCCGGACCACGTACAACCTTGCCCGCACCCTGGGTGAGCAACACGACGTGGAGATCGTCTCGGTGTTCCGCCACCGGGATCAGCCGATCTTCGATCCCGGTCCGAACGTGCGGATCAGCCACCTCGTCGACATCCGTAAGAACAGCCCCGGTTACGAGGGCGACGACCCCGCGTACACGCGGCCCGCGAAGGTCTTCCCGGTCACCGAGGGCCGGTACCAGCAGTACAGCGAGCTGACCGACCGCCGGATCGGCGAGCATCTGCGGCAGCTCCAGGCGGATGTGGTGGTCGGCACCCGCCCGGGCCTCAATGTGCACATCGCCCGGGAGGCGCGCCGCGGCCCGGTCCGGGTCGGCCAGGAGCATCTGACGCTCAGCACCCACTCCAAGGGGCTGAAGCGCACCCTGCGCGGCTTCTACCCCCGGCTGGACGCGGTGACGACGGTGACCGAGGCCGACGCCCAGGACTACCGCGCCGGGATGCGGCTGCCGGGCGTACGGATCGAGTCCGTGCCCAACAGCGTTCCCGAGCCCGGTCTGGAACCGGCCGACGGCACCGGCAAATGGGTCGTCGCGGCGGGCCGGCTCGCCCCGGTGAAACGGTACGACCTGCTGATACGGGCGTTCGCCAAGGTCAGCGCTGCCCGCCCGGACTGGCGGCTGCGGATATACGGCGGAGGCGAGCAGCGCGCCAAGCTGCGCGCCCTCATCGACAAGCTCGGCCTCTACAACCACGTCTTCCTCATGGGCCCCGCCAACCCCCTGGACCCGGAGTGGGCCAAGGGTTCGATAGCGGCCGTCACCTCCAGCCTGGAGTCGTTCGGCATGACCATTGTGGAGGCGATGCGCTGCGGCCTCCCGGTGGTCGCCACCGACTGCCCGCACGGCCCGGCCGAGATCATCGACAACGGCGTGGACGGCCGCCTCGTCCCGACCGGCGACACCAACGCGATCGCCACCGCGCTGCTGGACCTCATCAACAACGACGAACTGCGGCAGCAGATGGGCCAGGCGGCCCTGAAGGACTCCGCCCGGTTCGACCCGTCCCGGGTGGCCGGCCGCTACGAGAGCCTCTTCGCCGACCTGTCGGCGCGCGGCGGGCTGCGCGGCTCGCTGCACCGGGCCCGCGGCTCACTGGTCGGCGGGGCGATGGCGACGACCGAGGCGATGCGAAGGGTGCGGATGGCATGAGCGGAACCGGGAGCGTGACAGCGAGAGCGGCCGAGCGCATCGAGCCCATGGAGGGGGACAGCATGAGAGAAGCCACCGAGACCGCCGCGACGCGCGCCGACTGCGTCGCGGACTCCGCCGGTGGACTCACCTTCCACATCTCCGACTGGGTCCGCCCGGAGCCGGGGAGCTACGACGACTGGAGCGGGGCGCTGGTGCTGATGCGGCGCGGCGCCGGGCCCGCCGACGACGCCGAGGTCCGGCTGCCGCTCGGCCCCACCGCCGACGGCCGGTTGCAGGCCGCCCTGCCCGGCACCGTTGCCCTGCCCGAGGGCCGCTGGGACGTGTTCGTGGCGTACGGGGAGCAGGAGCCGCGGCGGCTCGTCCCCGGCCTGCACGATCTGCGTTCGCTGGTCGACCGCAGGCCCGGTCCCAGCACCTCGCCGCTGTCCGTCCGCATCCCCTACGCCACCAAGCACGGCAACCTCAGCCTGCGCACCTGGCGCCGGGTGCCGCACGCCGAGGCGGGGGAGATCCGGCTGGAGGACGGCGCGATGGCGGTCAGCGGGCGGCTGTACCGGGTGGAGGACCCGGCCGGCTGGCTGGACGGCGCGGTGGCCGAGGCCCGCTGCCGCCGGGCCCGGGACCGGGTGTGCACGGCGCCGGTGACAGCGGACGGCGCCACGTTCTCCTTCACCCTCGACTACGCGCGGCTCGCGGAGGGCTGGGGCGGCGGCGCGGATCTGTGGGACCTGTGGCTGCGCCCGGCGGACGAGGCGGCTCCGGTGCGGCTCGGCCGGATACTCGATGACATCGCGGACAAGAAGGAGATCTTCACCTACCCGGTGCGGACGGTCGACGCCCTGCACGGCACCGCCGCGGTCCGTCCGTACTACACCGTCGACAACGATCTGTCGGTGCGGGTCGCCGACCCGGACTGAGCCCCTCCGCTCACCGCGGGCCGTTCGGTGACGCCCTTGAGGACGCGGACCGTCCTCAAGGGCTGGCAGACTCGGCCCCATGTTGGAGACCTCGGCCCGGCTGCTCCGTCTGCTCTCCCTGCTCCAGGCCCACCGCGAATGGTCCGGCGCGGACCTCGCCGACCGGCTCGGCGTCACCCCGCGCACGGTGCGCCGCGACGTCGACCGGCTGCGCGAGCTGGGCTACCCCGTGCACTCCGCCCCCGGTACGGCGGGCGGCTACCGGCTCTCCGCGGGCGCCGAGCTGCCGCCGCTGCTGCTGGACGACGAGGAGGCGGTGGCCGTCGCGGTCGGGCTGCGCCAGGCCACGGGCGGCGTCGCGGGCATCGAGGAGACCTCCGTACGCGCCCTCGCCAAACTGGAACAGGTGCTGCCGGACCGGCTGCGCCGCCGGGTGAGCGCGCTGAGCTCGTTCACCGTGCCGATGCCCGGCGCGGTGCAGGGCCCCGGGGCGGACCCGGCGGTCCTGATCGAGCTGGCGAGCGCCTGCCGCGACGCCCATCAGCTGCGCTTCACCTACCGCGACCACGGCGGTACGGTCACCCGCCGCACCGCGGAACCGCTCCGCCTCGTCGCGGCCCGGCGCAGGTGGTACCTGGTCGCCTGGGACGTGGACCGGGACGACTGGCGTACGTACCGGGTCGACCGCATCACCCCCACCCCGCCGCACGGCCCCCGCTTCACCCCGCGCCGCCCGCCCGCGGACGATCTCGCGGCGTATGTCGCCAAGGGCGTGTCGGGCGCCGTCTACCGCGAGCAGGCCACCGTCCTGCTGCGGGTGCCCCTCGAGCGGGCGGCGGAGCGCATCTCGCCCGCGGCGGGGGTGCTGGAGGCCGTCGACGAGCACAGCTGTCTGCTGCACACCGGTGCCCATGGCCTCGATGTCCTGGTGGTCCACATCGTGCTGGCCGGTTTCGACTTCGAGGTGCGCGAACCGGTCGAACTCACCGAGCACATCCGCGAGATCAGGGACCGCCTGGACCGTGCTCTGGGTGACGGGGCTCCGGGCTGACCGATCCCCGGCCCCTCAGCTGCTGGGCCCGCTCCTGCTCGACCATGGCCACCTCGGGATGGTGCAGATCGAAGGCGGGTGACTCGCTGCGCACCCGCGGCAGCGTCAGGAAGTTGTGGCGCGGCGGCGGGCAGGACGTCGCCCACTCCAGCGAGCGGCCGAACCCCCAGGGGTCGTCCGCCTCGACCGCTCTGCCGTACCGGGCCGTCTTCCAGACGTTGTAGAGGAACGGCAGCGTCGAGATCCCCAGCAGGAAGGCGCCGATCGTGGAGACCGTGTTCAGCGCCGTGAAGCCGTCCGCCGCCAGATAGTCGGCGTAACGGCGCGGCATCCCCTCCGCGCCCAGCCAGTGCTGCACCAGGAACGTGAGGTGGAAGCCGGTGAACAGCGTCCAGAAGTGGATCCGGGCCAGCCGCTCGTCCAGCAGCTTCCCGGTGAACTTGGGCCACCAGAAGTAGAAGCCCGCGAACATCGCGAACACCACGGTCCCGAAGACCACGTAGTGGAAGTGGCCCACGACGAAGTACGAGTCCGTGACGTGGAAGTCCAGCGGGGGCGACGCCAGGATGACGCCGGTCAGCCCGCCGAACAGGAAGCTCACCATGAAGCCGACCGCCCACAGCATGGGCGCCTCGAAGGACAGCGAACCGCCCTGCATGGTGCCGATCCAGTTGAAGAACTTCACCCCGGTGGGCACCGCGATCAGAAAGGACAGCAGCGAGAAGAAGGGCAGCAGCACCGCCCCGGTGGCGAACATGTGGTGCGCCCAGACCACCATCGACAGGGCGGTGATGGCCATCGTCGCGCCGATCAGCGTCAGATAACCGAAGATGGGCTTGCGCGAGAAGACCGGGATGATCTCGGTGATGATGCCGAAGAACGGCAGCGCGATGATGTAGACCTCGGGATGGCCGAAGAACCAGAACAGGTGCTGCCACAGCAGCGCCCCGCCGTTGGCCGCGTCGAACACCATCGCCCCGTACCGCCGGTCCGCCTCCAGCACCAGCAGCGCCGCCGCGAGCACCGGGAACGCCATCAGGATGAGGATCGAGGTGAAGAGGATGTTCCAGGTGAAGATCGGCATCCGGAACATCGTCATCCCCGGGGCGCGCATCGTGATGATGGTCGTCACGAAGTTCACCGCGCCGAGGATGGTGCCGAAACCGGAGAGCGCCAGCCCCATGATCCACATGTCGGCGCCGATGCCGGGGGAGCGCACGCTGCTGTTCAGCGGGGCGTAGGCGGTCCAGCCGAAGTCCGCGCTGCCCCCGGGCACCATGAGACCGGCGACCACGATCAGCCCGCCGAACACATACAGCCAGTACGACAGCATGTTGAGGCGCGGGAAGGCGACATCGGGCGCGCCGATCTGGAGCGGCATGATCTCGTTGGCGAACCCGGCGAAGGCGGGCGTCGCGAACAGCAGCAGCATGATCGTGCCGTGCAGGGTGAACGCCTGGTTGTACGCCTCCTGGGAGAGGAGCTGGATCCCGGGCCGGGCCAGTTCGGCGCGCATCAGCAGCGCCAGTACGCCGCCCGCCAGGAAGAAGCCGAACGAGGAGATCAGATAGAGATGGCCGATCTTCTTGTGATCGGTGGTGGTCAGCCAGTCGGCCAGCACCCGGCCCCGGCGCGCCAGCCGACCCCCTCTGGCCGGTCCTGCCGGTCCGGCCGCGGGACGCGCGGTGTCTGTCACCATCGGGGCTCCCTGGGACGGTCGCTGAGGTCGGCTCCGGCCCATGATCGCCTGGTTTATGGTGATCCGCGAGACTATGTCCCGGGTGTCACTGCCCCGGGTGTCACTCTCAGGGCGGCGTCACTCTCTCGGAGGCAGCAGCGGGCCGAGCGGCCCGAGGTCGAGGTTGAGGTCGGACTCCTTGATGCCGTAGCGCTCGCACAGCGTCCCCATGCGGTCCTCCAGCAGCATCAGGGTCTGCCCGATCCGCTCCTCCTGGTCCTCCGTCAGGTCCCCCTGGTCCACCCGGCGCAGCGCCTGCCGCTCCATCAGCTGCCGCAGCAGCTCGACGACGGTCAGCACCAGCTTCATCAGATCGCGCTCGACGGTGTCCTGGTCCAGCTCCAGCTTCCGGCTCACGGTTCCTCCGGTCCTCGCGGTTCTTGCGGCTCGTCCCAGGGGGATGGCACGTTCTCGTTCACCGAGCTGATGAGCGCGCGCAGATCGATGCGTACGAGATCCACGTCGGCGATGCGCAGGGTCACGTCGCCGGTGATGACCACGCCGCCCGCGAGCAGCCGGTCCAGCAGGTCCACCAGGGCGATCTGCCGGTGGGCGAGCGGGCTCGTGCTCGTGGTCACGGTTCGGCCCGTCCGTTGCCCTCGGCGGCGACGAAGGAGTACGGCGCCCACGGGCCGGTCAGCTCCAGCCGGAGCGCCGTCTCGAGCCCGGCCAGCTCGCCCACCCGCTGCGCGAACGCCTCGCTCTCCTCGTGCGGGATCAGATACGCCGCGTTGAGCACATTGCGGTCCGCCTCCCCGGACAGCCGGACGTCCTGCGGCGGATGCAGCCGGGAGCCCTCGGCGACCGCGGCGAGCGTCTCGTGCACCCGGCGCGCGCCCTCCTCCGTATGTTCCCAGCGCTGCTCGGAGGCGCGCCGCTGGGCGCTGCGGCGGCGCAGATAGTCGCGGCCCGAGGAGGCGGCCGAGGGCTCGGCGGACGGCTCCTGGGCCGGGGCGGACGCCGCGTACACCTTGACGCCCCACTCCACCCGGCCCTCCAGCCGGTCCAGCGCCGTGGCGAACCGGTCCCGGCCGGAGGCCAGCAGCCGCAGCAGCCCCTCCTCACCGCGGCAGACGGTGGCCATCCGGACCGGGATGACGCACGTGTCCGCCCCGGCCGCGTCGACCACCTGCTGATGGGCGCGGGCGACGCCCTCCAGCCACGTCAGGTCCTCCAGCCGCTCGCGCAGCGGCCCCTCGTCGAAGTCGGCGGCCGGTACGGGGCCCGCCAGCACGGCGAGCCCCAGATGGCGGACGGCGCGCACCGGTTCGCCCGCGACCCCGCGCACCCGCTCCAGGGCGGCGTGCGGGGTGTCGGCCTCGCGGACGACGGCGTACGCATACTCCAGCGTGCCGGCCGCGGTGGCCGCCCCGGTCGCCGCGGTCGCTTCGGCCATGTGCGTCGTGTCCGTCGGGCCGGTCGTCTCCGTCGGGTCGGTCACGTTGGTCGCGTCGGTCATCCGGCCGCCTCCTCGCTCGTGCCGTTCTCCACCGGGGCGCGGCGGGCGCGCGACGACAGCGACGGGTCGTGCTCCCACCAGTCGATGCCCATCTCCTTGGCCTTGTCGACGGAGGCCACGATGAGCCGCAGCTTGATCGTGAGGAGTTCGATGTCGAGCAGATTGATGCGGATGTCGCCCGCGATGACCACGCCCTTGTCGAGCACCCGCTCCAGGATGTCGGCGAGATTGGCCGATTCACCACGGGTGGCGAGCCCGGACGGACCGGACGCACCGTAGGCCGCCGACGACCCGTACGACGCCGACGGGGAGCCGTACGCGGTCGTCACAGGGTCCCGTTCGCCCATTGCTGCGCCTCCTCCATCCGGTCGAGCAGCACGTCCTCCTGCCGCTCGAACTCCGCCTCGTCGATCTCCCCGTCCTCCAGCCGCGTCGCCAGGGTCATCAGTTCGCGCTGGATCGCGGCCGGGTCGTAGTACTCGCGCTCCGCCGCGGCGAGCACCTGTCTGAGCACCCAGCCGATCAGCAGCATCAGGATTCGACGAAGCTGTAGGGCGGCAGCGGGCCGTTCACCCGCAGCTTCATCCAGGGGTGGGTGTTCTCCAGGTCGGCGACCGCCTCCAGCAGCGGTTCGGCGCCGTCCTTGGCCAGCAGCATCGACAGGCTCAGGAACCAGCCGCCGCCCTCCGGGCCGGGCCGCGCCGCCTCGGTGACGGGGGCCAGCGCCTCCTCCACGATCCGCGCGTCGCGCACCTCACGGGCCCGTACCGCGTTCGCCACCAGCTCGCCGAAGCGCATCCGCTCCTCGTAGGTGCCGCCGCCCGCGGCCCGGTTGGCCTCGGCCATCAGCCGCAACTCCGGCTCCTCGGAGAGCACTTGGTGGAGCACCGCGTCCTCGTCGTGCACCGCCTTGACGTTGTACTCCACCCGGTCGGCCAGCCGCTGGAGCTGGTCCTCGTAGCGGTCGGCGTGCCGGGTCAGCACCGTGCGGACATCCTCGTCGCTGGCGGAGACCGAGCCGAACCGCATCGGCAGCACGGAGCGCTTGTCGCTCACCTCGGTCAGCACGTGCTGATGGGCCAGCAGATCGCGGCGCCGGGGCTTCAGCTCCGGCGGGCAGTCGCTGACGATCGCGGCCAGCTCGCCTTCGTTGAGCGCGCGGACCGGCAGCGGCGGATCGCCGATGCCGAGCAGGGTGTCGCCGAGGTCCGGGAGGGTGCCGCGGGCGATCCCGTACACATAGGTGCTCATCAGCTCTCCTCGCTCTTCCTCGATCCGGACGCGGACTTGCGGGCCGCCGGGCGGCGGGAACGGGTGCGGGCGGGCTCTTCCTCGGGCTCCTCGTCGCCCCGGATCGCCTCGGCCACCGACTGGGCGGCCTTGGAGACGGTCTCGCCGGCGCCGCTGAGCGCGCCCTTGGTCTTGCTGCGGGCGGCGCCCTCGGTGGCGCCGTCGAGGATCTCGGGGATGCCGGGGGACTTGTTCGGCCCGGACTCCAGGTCGAGGCGGTTGCACGCCTCGGCGAACCGGAGGTAGGTGTCGACGCTCGCCACCACGACCCGGATATCGATCTTGAGGATCTCGATGCCGACCAGGGAGACGCGGATGAACGCGTCGATCACCAGGCCGCGGTCGAGGATGAGTTCCAGGACGTCGTAGAGGCCGCTGGTGCCGCCCCCGCCCCTGCTCTGCTGTGCCGGAACAACCGTGGTCATGTCGTGTGTGTCCTCTCGTGTCCGGCCGGGCCGGCCGTTCCCCCTGCCGGTCAGCCGCGGTCACTTCGCCCGCGCTCGTAACGGCGGATGCGGCGGTAGCCGGTGAGCTGGCCGTCCGGGTCGAGAGTCACCTCGTACAGGGCCATCAGGCTCATCGTCTCCGGCACCCGGGCCAGCTCCACCACCTCGACGTCCAGGACCCAGCCCTCGTCGGTCTGCTCCAGGCGGGGCATCGACTCGGGGTGCAGGCCCGTCAGTTCGGTGAGCTGTTCCCGGGCGGATCGCATGAGCGCCAGTGGGCTCGGGCCACCGGTCGCCGTCTTCTTGCGGGTTCCATCGGATGTGTCTGTCATGTTCGCCTCGGTGGCGCCGGGTACCGCGGTCCCGGCGGGGTAAACCTCGGGGTTCGAATTCCCCGATTTGTGTCGGAATTGTGCGCTCCGGATCCCGGGTGCCCGATCGGCGATGGCATATTCCTGCGGCCGCTGAATTCCCCGGAGGCCATGTCATGGGCCGCCCCGCGCCTATACCAGAACCATGCCTTTGGCAGGGGATATCGACGAAAACTCTCCGTCATCTTGGGGGCGTCAACGCGCGGCTCGTAAGAGTGACAAAGTCGACGACAAACCCGGGCGTGTTTTCTGTGACACAAGTGTGACGAATGGCGGACCCGGGGCGGATGAGTCGTTGTCGGTGTGCTCTACAGCACGCCGGAACATGTTCCTTTCCCTGCCTGCCGTACCTGTTCCGCTGCGCCTACGGTGGCTGCCATGGGACCTGTACCGAACCTTCCGGCCGAACCCGACGACGACCTCGACAGTTATGTGGGGCTCGACGCCAGGACCGCCGAGGACGTGGCACGCGAGCGCGGCTGGACCACCGTGCGGGCGCTTCCACCGGGCGCGATCATCACGATGGAGTACCTGTACGGCCGCATCAACTTCGAGGTCGCGGACGACGCCGTACGGCGCTGCTGGCGCGGCTGACGGCCCGCCCTTTCCCTGGGCACGAC
>NZ_GG657754.1:8249480-8262365 GCF_000158915.1 Streptomyces himastatinicus ATCC 53653
AATATATCGCCGGTGCGCCACATCTCACTGGAGCCGACGCTCGTCGCGTAGTGCGGACCGAGTCGGCCGAAGCCGATTTTCACGGCGCCCACGGTGGCGTTCAGCAGCAGCAGCGAGGTGCCCAGCACCAGCCCCGGGCGCAGGGTGCGCTGCTTGTAGCAGCACCACCCCAGCCAGGCGGCGACCGCCACCGCGGTGGGTCCGCGCTGGCCCATCACGACGAAGTAGTCCAGGAACATGTGGAACTCCGGCCACTGCTTGTAGGGCCGGAAGAGCATGACCTGCCAGTCGAACCTCACCAGCCACGAGGTGGTGAGCACGCCGATCACGGTCGCGGCATAGACCGCGAGCGTGGTTCCGAGCAGCCAGAAGCGTGTTCGGGTCATCCGCGGTCGCGCGGGATCGCGCCGCGCGAGATCGGTAGGTCGCTCCTCCTTGAGGAGCTTGTCTTCGGTACGCACCTAATCGACGTTACATTGCGTGACAGGGGGGTTCAGTCGATCAGGTCGCTTTGTGATGACGATGTGATGTGGGGTGCGTCTCGTCGGTCGGCTTTTGGCCTCCCCTTTCCAAGGAATGCACGAGGCCCCGGCACATTTGTGCGCTGGCCTTCCTATCAGCGAAGAGCGATCTCTTTATGGATTTCTTACAGGGGTGTTTATCGGCGATTGGCCGTGGCGTTCCTCACTGTTTCCCGGTGTGTCGCCGGGGCGACAGACGGGCTCCCGCCGCCGCCTCCGGCGGGCCGCCGCCCGGCCGGGCCGGATGGCCGGATCACGGCGGTCCCGAGCCGTGCAACCACCATGCCGCGTACGCCGCGGAGGCCAGCCCCACCGAGCCAAGGACCAGCGCGGTGCGCGCCGGACGCAGCCGGGCCAGGGCGATCGCGAGCGGGATCAGCACCGGGAAGGCGGGTATGAGCAGCCGCGGCTTCGAGCCGAAGTACCCCTTGGCGGCCAGCGCGAGGACGAGCACCGCGCCGCCGTACACCAGCAGCGGCAGCGGCTGGCTCTGCCGTATGCAGGACACATACAGCCAGAGCAGCGCGGCCACGGCGAGGAGCAGCGCGATTCCGGCCACGAACGGCGGATGCACCAACAGCCCGCCGATGAAGGCCGCGAAGGCCAGTCCGCCGTCGAACCCGTTTCCCCAGCCGTTCTGGACGTCGAAGTAGCCGGTGAGGCTGTCGGTCCGTATCCCCACCCAGGTCACATAGCCCAGCCAGCCCAGCGGCGCGATCGCCATCCCGGCCAGCACGCGCCAGTCCTGACGTAGCGCCTGGCGCCACCGCCCTCCGGGCAGCAGCTCCACCGCCGCCGTGATCCACACCGCGGCGACCACCGCGGCGCCCACCGGCCGGGTGAGCCCCGCGAGCGCCGCGAGGACCCCCGCCCACACCCAGCGCCGGGTCAGCACCGCATAGACCGACCAGGCGGCCAGCGCGGTGAAGAGCGACTCCGAATACGCCATCGACTGCACGATCCCGACCGGCAGCACGCCCCACAGCACCGTCAGCGTGATCCCCACCCGGCGCCCGTACACCAGATCGCCGACCGCGAAGATCCCCCACGCGGCCAGCAGCGAGGTGATCGAACTCACGGCCAGCCCCGCGTCCGGCACGCTCAGCGGTGTCACGGCCGATATGCCGCGCTCCAGCCAGGGGAGCAGCGGGAAGAACGCCAGGTTGGAGTGGACCGACCCATCGGCCAGATGGATCGTGTAGCCGTATCCCTCCTCGGCGATGCGGGCGTACCAGAGCGAGTCCCAGCGGGCCGAGAGGAGCTGGTGCGCACTCTTGCCCGCAGCCGCCCCCCAGACGGCGAGAACCACGAGGCCGAGCACGCGCGTCCCGGCATACAGCAGCAGCGCCGGGGCGGCCCGGCGCAGCGCGGCGAGGGCCACGCCGCCCGGCCGCCCGGCGCCGGGCGGCGCGGTATCGGCTTGGGCGAGATCAGTCACGGCGACGATTATCGGGGATGTTTCCGGGGCCCGCCCGGGCCTGTGGACAACCGGCGGACGAACAGCCGACGGACGGGGGGAGGACGGCCGGGGGCCGACCGGCGGCCTGACGGCGTACGGGAGACGGACGGAAGACGGACAGGGCACAAAAGGGGAACGGCGGAACGTACTCCACCGCCCTGGCCTGCGGCGATGCCCATAACATGACCTGCGGCACACGCCTCGCGCGGCGACTCGCGTACCCTGACCTCTCCACTCGTGTCTACGCCGCCGGGCCGCCGCACGTCCCTACGAAGTGACGTTCGTCCCGTCCCGGCACGACGCGAGCGCAAGACCAGGGAGGTGCGTACATGTCCGGGACGACCACGGCCCGCACTCGGCGGACGGCGGCCGTTCCCCGGCAATGGCTCGGTACCGAGGCGGGCGGCGGCGCGAACCGCTGGGTCGTTCTCCTCGTGCTCTGCGTCAGCCTGCTGCTCGTCGCCGTGGACGCGACCGTGCTGCACGTCGCGGTTCCGGCCGTGACCGAGGACCTGCGGCCCGGCGCGATCGAGCTGCTGTGGATCGTGGACGCGTACCCACTGGTCTGCGCCTCGCTGCTGATCCTCTTCGGCACCCTCGGCGACCGGGTCGGCCGCCGCCGGGTGCTGCTGCTCGGCTATGCCTTCTTCGGTGCCGCCTCGGCGCTGGCCGCCTTCGCCGCCACCCCGCAAATCCTCATCGTGGCCCGCGCCCTGCTGGGCGTCGGCGGCGCGATGATCATGCCCGCGACGCTGTCGATCCTGCGCCAGGTCTTCCCTGACCGCCGGGAGCGGGCCCTGGCCATCGGCATCTGGAGCGCGGTCGCCGCGGTCGGCGCCGCGGTCGGCCCGCTGCTCGGCGGCTTCCTGGTCGAGAACTTCTGGTGGGGCTCGGTCTTCCTGGTCAACCTCCCGCTGATGGCCGTGGCGCTGCCCGTCGGCCGCTGGCTGCTCCCGGAGTCCACCGGCGACCGGGACGGCCCCTGGGACGTGCTGGGCGCGCTCATGGCCGCAGGCGGGCTGTTCTGCCTCGTCTTCGGGGTGAAGCGGATGGGCAGCGGCACGGGGCTGCTGGACGCCGTCACCGCCACCCCGGTGCTGGTCGGGCTGGCGGTGCTGGTGCTCTTCGTCCGCCGCCAGCGGGCCCGTACGCATCCGCTGGTCGACCTCAAGCTGTTCGCCCGGCCCGCCTTCTCGATCTCCGTCGGCTGCATCGTGGTCGCCCTGCTCGCGCTCGTCGGCCTGGAGCTGATAGCCGCGCAGTACCTCCAGCTCGTCCTCGGGCTCACCCCGCTGGAGACCGGGCTGAGGCTGCTGCCCCTCACCTTCGCCGCCATGGCCGCCGGGCTCGTCGGCTCCCGGATGCTCCAGCGGCTCGGCCCCCGCATGATGGTGGGGCTCGGCTTCGTGCTCACCGCGGTCGGTGTCCTGTCGCTGATCACCATGGGCCAGTCCGACCAGCCCGCGGTGCTCGTGGGCGGCTTCCTCGTCCTGGGCTTCGGCCTGGAGACCACGCTGTTCAGCGCGTACGAGTCCATGCTCAACGAGGCGTCCGCCAAGTCGGCGGGCGGCGCTGCCGCCATCGGCGAGACCTCCTACCAGCTCGGCGCCGGTATCGGCATAGCCCTCCTGGGCAGCGTCATGAACGCCGCCTACAAGCCGGGCGTCTCCTCCGTGGCCGGGGTGCCCGGCAAGGCCAGCGCCGACGCGAGCCAGTCGCTGGGCGCCGCGTACGAGGTCTCCGGCCAGCTCGGCGGGAAGTCCGGGGCCGCGCTGATGGCCGCGGCCCGCGCGTCCTTCGTCCACGGACTGCATGTGACGCTCGCGGTCAGCGCCGGGCTGCTGCTGATGGGCGCGCTGGCCGCGCTGCGGCTGCCGAAGACCATGGAGTGCGCGCCCCCCGACGAGGACGACACGGAGGACGGCACGTGTCCCGCCGGGGCCGCGGACGCTCCCTGCACCACGGACGCCCCCGACGCCGCGGAGCTGGCGGAGAACCCGCCGCGCCGAGACCGGCCGCCGTCGTCGGCGCCGAGTCCCGGAGCTGACCGGGCCGCCCGATGGGCGCGGCACCCGGCTGATCCACACGGTCTGGACGGCAGGCGTTACCCGGCCGTAGCGTCAGCGGCCGGAAGCCACACCGAACCGGAGGTCGCTACCCATGTCCGCTGGCACCCTGCCGCCGTTCGACCCCGACGACCCGCTGGGCATCGACGACCTGCTGGAGCCGGAGGACCTGGCGGTACGGACCACCGTGCGGCAGTGGGCCGCCGACCGCGTCCTGCCCCATATCGCCGACTGGTACGAGCGCGGCGAACTGCCCGGCATCCGGGAGCTGACCCGCGAACTCGGCTCCCTCGGCGCGCTCGGCATGTCCCTCACCGGCTACGGCTGCGCGGGCGCCAGCGCCGTCCAGTACGGGCTGGCCTGTCTGGAGCTGGAGGCCGCCGACTCCGGTATCCGCTCCCTGGTCTCGGTGCAGGGCTCGCTCGCCATGTACGCCATCCACCGCTTCGGTTCCGAGGAGCAGAAGCAGCAGTGGCTGCCGCGGATGGCCTCCGGCGAGGTCATCGGCTGCTTCGGGCTGACCGAGCCGGACCATGGCTCCGACCCGGCCGGTATGCGCACGTACGCCAAGCGGGACGGCACGGACTGGGTGCTGACCGGCCGTAAGATGTGGATCACCAATGGCTCGGTGGCCGGGGTCGCGGTGGTGTGGGCCCACACCGACGACGGCATCCGCGGCTTCGTCGTCCCCACCGACGCACCCGGCTTCTCCGCCCCCGAGATCAAGCACAAGTGGTCGCTGCGCGCCTCGGTCACCAGCGAACTCGTCCTGGACGAGGTGCGGCTGCCCGCCGACGCCGTACTGCCCGAGGTCACCGGGCTGCGCGGACCGCTGAGCTGTCTGAGCCACGCGCGCTACGGCATCATCTGGGGCGCACTGGGCGCTGCGCGCGCCTCCTTCACGTCGGCGCTGGAGTACGCCCGCACCCGGGAGCAGTTCGGGCGGCCCATCGGGGGCTTCCAGCTCACCCAGGCCAAGCTCGCCGACATGGCGGTGGAACTGCACAAGGGCGTGCTGCTCGCCCATCATCTGGGGCGGCGGATGGACGCGGGGCGGCTGCGGCCGGAGCAGGTCAGCTTCGGCAAGCTGAACAATGTGCGCGAGGCGATCGAGATCTGCCGCACGGCCCGGACCATCCTGGGCGCCAACGGGATCTCCCTGGAGTACCCGGTGATGCGGCACGCGACGAATCTGGAATCGGTGCTCACCTACGAGGGCACCGTCGAAATGCATCAACTGGTGCTCGGCAAGGCGCTCACCGGTCTGGATGCCTTCCGTTGAGAAGGCTTCCGGTGAGCGGCCCCGCCGAGCTCAGCTCTGGTTGAAGAAGCCGCCGATTCCCCGGCTGGGCTCCCCGCTGACGATCTGGTAGTCGGCGGGGGTGAGGAGGAAGACGCGGTTGGCGACGCGCTCGATGGAGCCGCGGAGCCCGAACGTCAGTCCGGCGGCGAAGTCCACCACGCGCTTGGCGTCGGCGGACTCCATCGTCGTCAGGTTGACGATGACCGGAATGCCCTCCCGGAACATCTCACCGATTCCGCGGGCGTCCCGGAACCCGTCCGGGGTGACCGTCGCGATCCGCGTGCCCTGGTCCTGTGCGGCCTGGTCGGCCACCCGCACCCGCGGGTCGGTCACCCAGGAGTCGCCGGGCTCGGGTCCCTCGGCGTAGTCGTCGTCGTAGTAGCGCTCGTCATCGCTGTCGTCGACGAGGCCAAGCCAAGCGCTCGCCTTGCGCACCGATCCCATGGACGCCTCCTCTCCTCTTAACGGTGTGTACTGTCCGCCCCTCTATGGTCGTCCATGATGCGGATGATGTGCCACGTGGATTGCGGCCGCACAGCGGATTTGTGACGTTACCGGTGCACAACGTTTGGCGCCATATCAGGGTCGCACCTGATGAAGGGGGCTGACGGTGCGCTGGGTAGACTCCGCAGGCCGGACGGGTGACACCGGGGACGTACGGGTGAACGGGGACAGTTTTGTTTGGCATTATCCGGCCTTGTCGGCACCGGCTGTCGCAAAACCTGCGGACGGAATGGATGGCGCATCTGTGCGGGTTGTGCCTCGCGCTGCGCGGTGAGCACGGTCAGTTCGCCCGCGTCGCCACCAACTACGACGGGCTGGTCATATCGGTTCTGGTGGAGGCTCAGGCCGGTCGCTCCGACGGCTGGCGGCGCACCGCGGGGCCGTGTCCGCTGCGCGGGATGCGCACCGCGTCGGTGGCGCAGGGGGAGGGCGCCCGGCTCGCGGCGACCGTCTCGCTGGTGCTGGCCTCCGCGAAGGTACGGGACCATGTGGCGGACGGCGACGGGGCGTTGGCCCGCCGTCCGGTCGCCGCGGCCGCCCGCCGGGTGGCCGGGCGGTGGGACCGGGCGGGTGCCCGCAGCGGTGCCGAGATCGGCTTCGACACGGCCGTGCTGCTGGACGCGGTCGGGCGGCAGCAGGAGATCGAGGAGCTGGCGGGGGCCGGTACCTCGCTGCTGACGGTCACGGAGCCGACCGAGACCGCGACCGCCGCGGCCTTCGGCCACACCGCGGTGCTGGCCGGGAAGCCCGGCAACCGGGCGCCGCTGGAGGAGGCGGGGAGGCTCTTCGGCAGGCTCGCGCATCTGCTGGACGCGGTCGAGGACCTGGTCGAGGACGCCGAGACGGGTGCCTGGAACCCGATCACGGCCACCGGCGCCGATCTCGCCGAGGTGCGCCGGCTGTGCGACGACGCGGCGCACGGGGTGCGGCTGGCGCTCGATGACGTGGAATTCGCCTGCAAGCGGTCCGGCGGGCTGGCCCATGTGCTGCTGGCGCACGAGCTGCCGCGCGCGGTGGACCGGGCGTTCGGCACCACCTCCTGTACGCACACCGGGGACATCGGGGACACCGGGCAGGCCGCGGACGCCCCGGAGTCGTCCCAGGGCGCGCCGCCGCCGCAGTCGCCGTGGTTCACCCCGCAGGGGCCCGACGCCCCCGGCGGTCCCGGCGGAACGCCGCCCGAGCCGCCGGACCGGGGCAGGCGGCGCGGGCTGATAGCCGGGTGCGCGGTGTGGGCCGGGCTCTTCTGCACCTGCCAGGTGTGCTGCCGGGACCCGTACCACGACCCGTGGTCGGGGGAGCCGCGCGAGGGCTGGTGCCAGAAGTGCAGTGACTGTGCGGACTGTTGTGATTGCTGCGGTAACTGCTGTGACGGTTGCGACTGCTGTAGCAACTGCTGTGACGGTTGTGACTGCGGCTGCGATTGCGGCTGCTAGTCGACGTCCCGGAACGGGACGCCCCGGAACAGGACGTGCGAGGGGAGGGGGAGCGCTGAAGCGTGTGTGGAGGCGCGTGACGACGCGGACGTAACGGCCACACCGGAAGGCACCGGCGGGCAGGCGAAGCCTCAAGAGCCCAGGGGCAGCGGAGGCGGGCGGGTCAGCCCGAACAGGACGACGACCACACCCGACCGAAGTCGATGTGGTCGCGCGTGACCAGTCGCTGCCATGAGTACATGGGGTAAGTGGAGCAGCCTTCCGCTTCCGCGTCAACCGCGGTGAGACGCGACGCTCACGATTCGGACAGCCTTGACAACGGGCCGTGGAGACGCCTTAACCTCGGCGTCAGTCGTGCTGAGGGGCTCGGCTTTCCGTGTGTGCAGGCAATGCGTGTGTTCCTTTACGAACTCACGGAGCCTTCGCATGTCCGCCACCCCGGACCTCGCTTCCCCATCACCGCACGCCGTCGTCATCGTCGGCGCGGGCCCGCGCGCCGCCGGGCTCGTGGAGCGGATCGCCGCCAACGCGCCGGAACTGTACGGCGACGGAGCTCCGTTCACCCTGCACCTGGTCGACCCGCATCCGCCCGGCGGCGGCCGCGTCTGGCGCCCCGACCAGTCCCCGCTGCTGTGGATGAACTCCATGGCCGAGGACATCACCATGTTCACCGACGAGTCGGTGGAACGGGACGGCCCGGTCCGCCCCGGCCCCTCCCTCTCCGAGTGGGCCGACCGCGTCCGCCGCGGGGCGCTGCCCGCCGGTGAACTGGCCGCCCTGCCGCCCGAGGTCGTCGCCGAGGCCACGTCGCTGACCGGCCGGAGCTTCGCCACCCGGCGGCTGAACAGCGCCTATCTGCGCTGGGTGTACGAGCGGTCGGTGGCCGCCCTGCCGCCCGGGGTCACCGTCCAGGAGCACCCGTACCGCGCCGTACGGGTCACCGGACCGCGCGACGGACGCCAGCGGGTGTGGCTGGAAGGGCGCGCCGAACCGCTCGTCGCAGACGCCGTGGTCCTCGCCCTCGGCCATCTCGACGCCGAGCTCGGCCCCGAGCAGCGGGCGCTGTCCGCCTTCGCCGCCGAGCACCAGCTCGTGCACCTGCCGCCCGAGTACACCGCCGACAGCGATCTGAGCCGGTTGCGGCCCGGCGAGCCGGTCATCGTCCGCGGCTTCGGCCTCGCCTTCGTCGACCTGATGGTGCTGCTCACCGAGGGACGCGGCGGACGGTACGACCGCGGGCCCGCCGGGGAGCCGGTCTACCGGCCCTCCGGGCGCGAACCCGTGCTGTGCGTCGGCTCGCGCCGCGGCGTCCCGTACCACGCCAAGATCGGCTACCAGCTGTCCGGCGAACGGCCGCCCGTACCCCGCTTCTTCGGCCCCGCCCAGGTCGAGGCGCTGCTGCGGCGCCCCACACGGCCCGACTTCCGGCGCGACATCCGGCCACTGATCGACAAGGAACTCGGATTCGCCCACTACCACCGGCTGTTCACCGTCCACCCTGAGCGCACGGCCGCCGACTGGGCCGACTTCGAGGAGACGTACGCCGCCTGCCCGCCCGGCAGCGCCGAACTGCACGCCCTGGTGGCCGCCGCCGTCCCCGATCCGGCCGACCGGCTCGACCTCGACGCCCTCGACCATCCGCTCGACGGGCTGCGCTTCGCCGGCCATGACGCCCTCCAGGAGGGGCTGCGCGGCTACATCGAGGCCGATCTCGTCCGCCGCCACGACCCCGCGCACAGCACCGACCTGGCCGTCTTCCTCGGCCTGCTCTCCGTCTACTTCCAGCTCACCCGGCTCGGCGACCTCGGCGACGGGCGGCTGGTGGCACGGCTTCTTCAGCTATCTCGCCTCCGGTCCGCCCGGACCGCGCCTGGAACAGCTCCTCGCGCTCTCCCGCGCCGGGGTCGTCCGGGTTCCTCGGCGCCGGGATGACCGTGGAAACCGACCCGGAGCGCGGGTGTTCCGGGCGGGCGGCGCGAGCGTTCCCGGGAGCCAGGTCGAGGCCCGCGCCCTGGTCGAGGCCCGGCTGCCGGAGCCGACCGTGGCCCGCTCCCGCGACGCCCTGCTGCGCGCCCTCCACCGGGACGGCGCGGCCGCCACCGCCGCGGGGCTGCTCGCCGTCAGCCCGGACGACGGCCGGATCCTGGACCGGGCCGGACACCCCCACCCGCGCCGCTTCGCGCTCGGCCCGCACACCGACGGCCGCTCCTCCGGCGCCTTCGCCCGGCCCCGTACCAACGCCCCCGCGTTCCGACAGAACGACGCGACCGCCCGCGCCCTGCTGCTGAGCCTGCGCGACCTGTCCTGTCGCGCCTCGCTCGCCGTCTGACCTCGTACCCCGCCTGAAAACCCCGCTTCCCCTAAGGACACCCGTGTCTCTGACCTCCGATCCACCCACCAAAGAAGCGCCCGAACGGGCCGCTCCCGAGGACTACTCCGCGCTGAAGGTGGTCCCCGTACGCAACCCCTGGCGCTGGGTCGCCGTCGCCGCGACGGCCGTCCTGGTCGCCCAGTTCGCGCACGGACTGATCACCAACCCCGGCTGGGAATGGGAGGTCTTCGCCGACTTCTTCGCCACCGAGACGATCCTCAAGGCCGTCTGGATCACCCTCCAGCTGACGTTCTACGGCACCGCGCTCGGCTTCGCCCTCGGCATCGTGCTCGCCTTCATGCGGCTGTCCAGGAGCCCGTTCCTGAAGTCGGTCGCCTTCACCTACATCTGGGCGTTCCGCTCGATCCCGCTCATCGTCCAGCTGCTCTTCTGGTTCAACCTCACCTATCTCTACAAGAAGCTCGATTTCGGCATCCCGTTCGGGCCCGGCTTCTTCTCCTTCGACACCGCCGGACTCGTCGGCGCGATGAGCGCGGCCGTCCTCGGACTCGCCCTGCACCAGGCGGCGTACGCGGCCGAGATCGTGCGCGGCGGCGTCCTCGCCGTCGACACCGGACAGCTGGAGGCGGCCGCCGCCCTCGGCATCCCCCGGCTGCGGCAACTGCGCCGCATCGTGCTGCCGCAGGCGATGCGCTCGATCCTGCCGAACGCCGCCAACGAGGTCATCTCCCTCTTCAAGGGCACCTCGATCGTCTCCGTCATGGCGATCGGCGAACTCTTCTACCAGACGCAGGTCATCTACGGGCGCAACGGCCGCGTCGTGCCGCTCCTGATGGTCGCGACCGTCTGGTACATCATCCTGACCACGCTGCTCTCGATCGCCCAGTACTACGTCGAGCGCCACTTCTCCCGGGGAGCCACCCGATGACCGCCATGGTCGACATCCGCTCCGTCCACAAGAACTTCGGGTCGCTGGAGGTGCTGCGCGGCATCGATCTGGAGGTGAGCACCGGAGAGGTGGCCGTCGTCCTCGGGCCGTCCGGCTCCGGCAAGTCCACGCTGCTGCGCACCATCAACCACCTGGAGAAGGTCGACAGCGGCTGGATCAGCGTCGCCGGTTCGCTGGTCGGCTACCGCAGGCGCAACGACAAGCTGTACGAGCTGCGCGAGCGCGACATCCTCAAACAGCGCACCCGGATCGGCTTCGTCTTCCAGAATTTCAACCTCTTCCCGCACCTCACCGTGCTGGAAAACATCATCGAGGCCCCGGTGTCCGCCCTGCGCCGCCCCAGGAAGCAGGCGGTGGAGAGCGCGGAACGGCTGCTCGCCCGGGTCGGGCTCGAGGACAAGGCGTCCGCGTACCCCCGGCAGCTCTCCGGCGGGCAGCAGCAGCGGGTGGCCATCGCCCGCGCGCTCGCCCTGGAGCCCGAGCTGCTGCTGTTCGACGAGCCGACCTCCGCCCTCGACCCCGAGCTGGTCGGTGAGGTCCTGGACGTCATCAAGGACCTGGCCGACCAGGGCACCACGATGATCGTCGTCACCCATGAGATCGGCTTCGCCCGCGAGGTCGCCGACACCGTCGTCTTCATGGACGAGGGCCGGATCGTCGAGCAGGGGACGCCCACCGAGGTGCTCGACCATCCCCGGCACGAACGCACCAAGGCGTTCCTCTCCAAGGTCCTGTGAACCACCCCATGCACACCTCCACGCACACCTCCACGCACACAAGGAGCACCCCCGTGACCAGCCGCCGCACCCTCCTCGCCGCCCTCGCCGCGGTCCCCGCCACCGCCCTGCTCAGCGCCTGCGGCGACGGCGACGCCCAGCAGACGGTGGGCGCCGACGGCAAGAAGGGCGCCGGTTTCAACGTCAGCCCGCGGCAGCACCGGATCAGAGGCAAGAAGGTCGACGCGATCGCGGCCAAGGTGCCCGAGGCGATCCGCCGCCGCGGCACGCTGCGCCTCGGCGGCAGCGCCGACGCCTCGCCGCCGCTCGGCTTCTACGCGACCGACGACAAGACCCGGATCGGCGTCGAGATCGACCTCGCCACCCTGGTCGCCGACACCCTCGGGCTCAAGGTCGCGTTCGAGGCGGTCTCCTGGGAGAACCTCTTCGTCGGCCTGGACAGCTCCAAGTTCGACGCCGTCTTCTCCAACGTCACCGTCACCGAGGAGCGCAAGGAGAAGTACGACTTCGCGACCTACCGGCTGGACAACCTCGCCTTCGAGGCCAAGAAGGGCACCTCGTGGCGGATCAAGGGCCCCAAGGACGTCGCGGGCAAGACCATCTCCGTCTCCTCCGGCACCAACCAGGAGAAGATCCTCGTCGACTGGAGCAAGGAGAACGAGAAGGCGGGCCGCAAGCCCGTGGACATCAAGTACTTCCAGAAGGACACCGACTACTACCTCGCCCTCCAGTCCGGGCGCATCGACGCCTATCTCGGCCCCCACCCCACCGCCGCCTACCACGTGGCCTCGGCCGGGCAGACCAAGATCGTCGGCACGCTCTCCGGCGGCGGCGACCTGGTGCAGGGCAAGATCGCGGCCACCACCAAGAAGGGCAGCGGGCTGGTCGACGCGTACGCCGCCGCCATCGACCACATCATCCAGGACGGTTCGTACGCCCGGGTCCTGAAGCGCTGGGGGCTCGCCAGCGAGGCCGTGAAGAAGTCCGAGATCAACCCGCGCGGCCTGCCCACGAGCTGACCGGCTCACCGACCGAGAAGGGCCCCTGACCATGGCCACACCGACCGGCCCCCTGCATCTGGCCGCCGCCGTCGGCGGCGTCGGCCAGTACGAGGCGCCGTACTACATCGAGCTGGCGCGCCTCGCCGAGGGCGGCACGCTCGACTTCGTCACCCTGGACGACACGCTCGGCCCGCCGGGGGACGGGCAGGGCAGGCTCGACGCGCTCGCCGTCCTGGCGCGCGTCGCGCCCGCCACCGAGCGGATCGGCCTGGTGCCGACCGTCACCACCACCCACACCGAGCCGTTCCACGTCTCGTCCGCCGTGGCCACCCTGGACTGGGTGAGCCGCGGCCGGGCGGGCTGGACCGTCGAGGTGTCGGCCACCGAGGCGGAGGCGCGGCTGATCGGCCGCCGCCCCGCCGCCCCCGCCGCCGAACTCTGGGCGGAGGCGGGCGAGGTGGCCGACGTCTCCGCCCGGCTGTGGGACAGCTGGGAGGACGACGCGGAGATACACGACACCGCCACCGGTCGCTACGTCGACCGCGACAAGCTGCACTACGTCGACTACGAGGGCACC
>NZ_GG657754.1:8262477-8273674 GCF_000158915.1 Streptomyces himastatinicus ATCC 53653
GGTCGCCGTCGCCGCCACCGACCCGGTGACCTGGGACACCGCGGCCCGTTACGCCGACGTGGCCTACGTACGGGCGACCGACGCGGGGGCGGCGGGCCGGATCCGGGACGAACTGCGGCGCCGCGCGGCGGCGTACGGCCGGGACCCGGGCGCGCTCACCGTGCTCGCCGCCCTCGCGGTGGACCTGGGCGACGGCGAACGCGCGGCCGAACCCGCCCCGGCCCAGGGCCCGTTGACCGCCCTGGACGGTGCCCCGCCGCTGTACCGCGGGGGACCGGTCGACCTCGCGGACCTGATCGCCGGATGGCAGGACGCCGGTGCCGTGGACGGCTTCCACATCACCCCCGTCGTCCCGCGCCGCGACCTGGAGCGCTTCGTCAACGGCACGGTCGCGCTGCTCCAGCACCGCGGGCTGTTCCGCACCTTCTATCCCGGTACGACGCTCCGCGAGCACCTGGGGCTGCCGCGCCCGGCCAACCGCTACGCCCGCGCGAGGGAGGCAGCCCTGTGAACGACCGACAGCAGCCCCGGCAGATCCATCTGGCCGCGCACTTCCCCGGCGTCAACAACACCACGGTGTGGACGGATCCGAGGTCCGGGAGCCAGATCGACTTCTCCTCCTTCGACCATCTGGCGCGCACCGCCGAGCGCGGTCTGTTCGACTTCTTCTTCCTCGCCGAGGGACTGCGGCTGCGGGAGCACGGCGGCCGCATCCACGACCTCGACGTGCTGGGCAGGCCCGAGTCGCTCACCGTGCTGAACGCCCTCGCCGCCGTCACCGACCGGCTGGGTCTGGCCGCCACCGTCAACGCGACCTTCAACGAGCCGTACGAACTCGCCCGCCGCCTCGCCTCCCTCGACCACCTCAGCGGGGGCCGCGCCGCCTGGAACGTCGTCACCTCCTCCGACGCGTTCACCGGCGAGAACTTCCGGCGCGGCGGCTACCTCGACAGGGCCGACCGCTACACCCGGGCCGCCGAGTTCGTCGCCACCGCGCGCGAGCTGTGGGACTCCTGGCCGGAGGGCGGCGCGCCGCGCCCGTTCGCGCACCGGGGCGAGCAGTTCGACATCGAGGGGCGGTTCGGCGTACCGCGCTCCCCGCAGGGTCATCCGGTGGTCATCCAGGCCGGGGACTCCGACGAGGGCCGGGAGTTCGCTGCCTCCGCCGCCGACATCATCTTCACCCGGCACGGCGGCCTGGAGGCGGGCCGCGCGTTCTACGCCGACGTCAAGCGGCGGCTGGCGGCGTACGGCCGGGCGCCCGGGGATCTGAAGATCATGCCCGGCGTCACGTTCGTCCTCGGCGACACCGCGGCCGAGGCCCAGGAGAGGGCCGCCGAGATCCGGCGGCAGCAGGTCTCACCGCAGACCGCGATCCTCACCCTGGAACAGGTCTGGGGGGTGGACCTGTCCGGATACGACCCGGACGGTCCCCTTCCGGACATCGACCCGGACCCCGGCTCCCAGCTGGTCCAGGGCCGGGTGCGGCACGCCGATCCGCTGGCGATCGCCGCCAAGTGGCGGGCGCTGTCGGAGGAGAAGGGGCTGTCCATCCGGCAGACCGTCATCGAGACGACCGGGCGGCAGTCGTTCATCGGCACCCCGGAGGCGGTCGCCGGGGACATGGCGCGTTTCGTACGGGACGAGGCCGCCGACGGCTTCATCCTGGTGCCGCATCTGACCCCCGGCGGGCTCGACGAGTTCGTGGACCGGGTGGTTCCGCTGCTCCAGGAGCGGGGCGTCTTCCGCACCGCGTACACGGGCCACACCCTCCGCGACCATCTGGGGCTTTCCCGCCCGGCCGCCCCGGAGTAGGCGGTACCGGAGGCGACCGCACGGTGGCCGGGCCACGGGGCGGGGTCCCAAGTGGAACCCGGCGGCCACAGCGGTCGTCTCACGGGGTGCCCGAGGGGAAGGGCGCACTGCCCCGGCGGCCGAAAGGCGCCGGGGCCATGTGGCGTGTGCCCGGTGGCTTTCCGAATTGTCCTCTTGCCCTTTGCGGTCGTGGCCGCGAATACTTCCGGGCAGCGCTTGTCAGGGGCACGTCGGAAACTCCCGTCCGACGTGCTCGCTGACTGCGCCTCACGGGCCTGCCCACCCAAGCAGACCCCCGATTCCCTCGGAGGAAGAGTTGAGGATCAAGCGCACTACCCCCCACGGCTCCCGGGCGAGACGCATCGCACTCCTCGCCGCCACCTCTGCCCTGGTGGCCGGGACGGCGCTCGTCGCCCCCGCCGCCTACGCGGGGAACGACGCGGCCCGCACCTTCACCGCGGCCGAGGCGAAGGCGGCGGGCGACGCCGTGCTGGACGCCGATGTCGCGGGCACCGCCTGGTATGTCGACAAGGCGACCAACAGTCTGGTCGTCACCGCTGACAGCACCGTCTCCCAGAGCGAGATAGCCAAGATCAAGGACGCGGCGGGCACCAACGCCGACGCGATCGAGATCAAGCGCACCCCGGGCAAGATCAACAAGCTGATCTCCGGCGGTGACGCGATCTACGCGAGTAGCTGGCGCTGCTCGCTCGGCTTCAACGTACGCAACAGCAGCGGGGCGAACTACTTCGTCACCGCCGGCCACTGCACCGACGGTGCGGGCACCTGGTGGTCGAACTCCGGCAAGACCACCACCATCGGCCCCACGTCCGGCTCCAGCTTCCCGACCAACGACTACGGTCTGGTCCGGTACAGCGGCTCGGTCACCCCCCAGGGCGCCGTCGGCAGCCAGGACATCACCAGCGCCGCCAACCCGACCGTCGGCCAGACGGTCACCCGGCGCGGCAGCACCACCGGCACCCACAGCGGCCGGGTCACCGCGCTGAACGCCACCGTCAACTACGGCGGCGGCGACATCGTGTACGGCATGATCCAGACCACCGTCTGCGCCGAGCCCGGCGACAGCGGCGGCCCCCTGTACGCCGGTTCCACCGCCCTCGGCCTCACCTCCGGCGGCAGCGGCAACTGCACCTCAGGCGGCACCACGTTCTTCCAGCCGGTCGTCGAAGCGCTGAACGCGTACGGCGTGAGCGTCTACTAAGAAAGCGTCCACTAAGAAGAAGACACGGCTGGCGCACCGATCGACGCATGCCCCCGCCCGGGCCTTCCGGGCGGGGGTTCTCCGGTTTTCCACAGGTCTCCCAGGTCGGGCGGAGCGGGACTATCGTGGACATCGGTACCCCGGGTGGGGCATCGTTCGCGATACGGACGGCAGGTGGCCGTGATGCTCGATGCACTCGTGACAGTGGTGGTGATCCTGGCCTGTGCCGGTGTCGTCTGCGCCATGGCGGCGGCCCGCGTGGTCAAGCAGTACGAGCGGGGGGTGGTCTTCCGGCTCGGAAGGCTCCGCTCGGATGTCCGGGGGCCCGGCTTCACCATGATCGCTCCGGTCTTCGACCGGCTCCGCAAGGTGAACATGCAGATCGTGACGATGCCCGTGCCCGCCCAGGAGGGCATCACCCGCGACAATGTGACCGTGCGGGTCGACGCGGTCGTCTACTTCAAGGTCGTGGACCCGGCCGAGGCGATCGTCGCGGTCGAGGACTACCGCTTCGCGGTCTCCCAGATGGCCCAGACCTCGCTGCGTTCGATCATCGGCAAGAGCGATCTGGACGATCTGCTCTCCAACCGGGAGAGCTCAACCAGGGGCTGGAGCTGATGATCGACAGCCCGGTCGTCGGCTGGGGCGTCCACATCGACCGCGTCGAGATCATTGGACGTGTCGCTGCCGGAGACCATGAAGCGGTCGATGGCCCGCCAGGCGGAGGCCGACCGGGAGCGCCGGGCCCGGGTGATCAACGCGGACGCGGAGCTCCAGGCGTCGAAGAAGCTCGCCGAGGCCGCCGCGCAGATGTCCGAGACCCCGTCCGCCCTCCAGCTGCGGCTGCTCCAGACGGTGATGGCGGTCGCCGCCGAGAAGAACTCCACGCTGGTTCTGCCCATCCCGGTGGAGCTGCTGCGCTTCCTGGAGCGAGGCCAGCAGCCCCCGGAGGCGGCCCGGGCGAACGGCGGCGGCGCCAAGGAACCGGTGTCCGCCGGGCAGTCCGCCGCGCAGGAGGCGGCTCCGCCCGCCGCGCAGGAGGCGGTCCCGCCCGCTCCGGCCGTCCCCAGGCTGACGGAGCGCGAACCGGAGCGCGAACCGAAGCATGAATCGGAGCGTGTAGTGGAGCGCTGACCCGCGCATCAACCCCGTGCCCGCGTGCCCGTTCGAGGCGCGCGGGCACCATCATGTCCTGATATGAGGATCTACGCTCCATAAATTTCACGCAGATGACGTGAACGCGGTCTTGTGCGCCCCCTGCCGCGCTGGGAATACTCGGCGGCGCAATTTGGCATGGACGCGCTCCCGCACGGGCAGGCGCGCCCCGTGCCGTACGCCCTCCGGGCCGGGCACCCCACTGCCAACGGCCCAACCCCCCACTGGAGGACCGAGAGTTGAAGCACCGCCGCATACCCAAGCGCCGTGCCGCCCTTGCCGGGGCCGGAGTCATGGCTCTGGCCGCCGCCGCCCTCACCTTGCAGAACGCCAACGCCGCCCCCACCGAGCCGCAAGCCCAGACGCTCTCGGTGAACTCCGCGGGCAAGCTCGCGAACACCCTGACCTCTGCGCTCAAGAGTGATGCCGTCGGTTCGTACTACGACGCCAAGGCCAAGAAGCTCGTGGTCAACGTGGTGAACAAGGCCGCCGCCGAGCGGGTCCGCGACGCGGGCGCCGAGGCCAAGGTGGTCGAGCACACGCTGGCCCAGCTGAAGCAGGCGCGCACCACCCTGAAGGACAAGGCGACCATTCCCGGCACCTCGTGGTCGGTCGACCCCAGAGCCAACAAGGTCGTCGTCACCGCGGACAGCAGTGTCAAGGGCGCCCGGATGGCCACGCTCAACAAGGTCGCGGAGAGCCTGGGCGACAAGGTCGAGGTGAAGCGCTCGGCCGGTAAGTTCTCCACCTTCCTGGCGGGCGGCGACGCCATCTGGGGCGGTGGCGGGCGTTGCTCGCTGGGGTTCAACGTGGTCAAGGACGGCGAGCCGTACTTCCTGACCGCCGGTCACTGCACCGAGTCCATCAAGAGCTGGTCCGACTCGCAGGGCGGTGACGAGATCGGGGCCAACGAGGGCAGCGACTTCCCCGGCAACGACTACGGCCTGGTCAAGTACACCAAGGACGTCGCGCACCCGAGCGAGGTGAACCTCTACAACGGCGACAGCCAGGCCATCTCCAAGGCCGGTGAGGCCACCGTCGGCCAGAAGGTGAAGCGCAGTGGCTCCACCACCCAGGTGCACGACGGCGAGGTCACCGGCCTGGACGCCACCGTCAACTACCAGGAGGGCTCGGTCAGCGGGCTCATCCAGACCAACGTCTGCGCCGAGCCCGGCGACAGCGGCGGCGCGCTCTTCGCGGGCGACACGGCGCTCGGTCTGACCTCCGGCGGCAGCGGTGACTGCTCCTCGGGCGGCGAGACGTTCTTCCAGCCGGTGCCGGAGGCGCTGGAGGCGTACGGCGCCAAGATCGGCTGACGCACCGACAGCTCGCGGCACGCGCCCGCACAGGGACAGGCCCCCGGACACCCGTGGACGGTGTCCGGGGGCCTTCGCTTCGCTCATTCGGCCCGGTCGGCGGCTCAGAACTCGTAGAGCTGGGTCACGGCCGCGTTCTTGAGGCAGTTGTTGGCGAAGGTGTGCTCGTACGACACCCGCTGACCGTCCCAGATGCCCTCCGCGGTGACGGTCACCGGCCGCCACTCCTTGGTGCACATCCGGCCGGACTCGGTCGCCTCGGTCAGCGTGGAGAACTCGCCGTTCACGGCGCGCAGTTCGGCGCAGGCTCGGGCGGGCGCCGGGTGGGTACCCGTGGGGGTGGGCTGACAGCTCAGCGTCACCGCGCGCTGTACGGCCACCGAGGACGCGTCGTCGGGTCCGTAGCCGACGGTGAGGACCAGCGCGGAGGGCGGGTACAGGCTCTTCGGCGTCGCGGGCTCGGCGTGGGCCGTACCGCTCACCCCCAGTCCGAGCGCGGCGCTCATGGCCAGCGCGGCTCCGAGGCCGCCGATCGCCCCTGTCGTCTTCCGCATATCGAACACTCCCTTGTTCGTGCTTGCAGATACCGGACGGAGTTCTACGCCCCGCGCATCGGGAACGCACGTTGATCGAGCACTTCCGGTCGCCGCAAGTAGTCATTCGGTGGCTCATTGTCGCGTGTGCAGGGTGTGGCCCTGGGGAACGCCGCGTGTCGACCGGGTGCGGGCAGGTGTGCGGGCCGGGGGAGTGTGACCGGTGTGCCGCGCCATCGAACGACAGTTCAGCGCCGCTCAAATCGATTCAAGCGCGCTCGGATGAGGAGTGGTCCGGGGGTGTCGGTGCGTGAGTGACGGCAGAGCGAGAATCTGCCAGGGCAAGCCGACCGTAACGGGACGAGTCAGTCGAGCCCGCCGCTGAGCGGACCGGTGTGGCGGCCCCAGCCGTACGCGCGGGAGACGCGCAGCCGCACCACCAGTCGGCGGTCCGCCACCATCGCGGCGCGGAACTCCTCCCAGTCCGGGTGGTCGCCCTGGATGGCGCGGTAGATCTCGACCAGCTCGTCGGCGGTGGCGTCGTGGGGGTCGGTCGTCACCGGTGTCAGCTCGGCGTCGCCCTCGGCCACCAGATAGGAGAAGCGGTCGCCGCTGGTGACGTAGAAGCTCGCGCGCGGATCGCGGCGCAGATTGCGGGTCTTGGCGCGGTCGTCGGTGACCGAGATGCGGATGAGGCGCTCGGCCGGGTCGTAGCTGTAGGCGACGTTGGACAGCTGGGGGCGGCCGTCGCGCTTGAGGGTGACGAGCGCGCCGGTGCGCTGTTCCCGCAGCAGGTCGAGCAGGGTCGGCTCCGTCATGGTGATCAGCATACGGGTGGCGATGGCCGATTTCCCGGGATGCGACACGCGGAATGAAGGGGGGATTTGCATGATTATGGTGTATATGGAAGCGCCGCGAGGGGTGGTCGGTGTCCGTCCGATGTCACTCGCACGCTTGTTCGAGAATGGGGTTAAGGTGGGGGCCGGGGAGGACGAGCAGAGCAGGATCGGCCAGGGGGTGTGACCAGCAGGAGGTGCGGATGCCAGGCTTCACGCATCTGCACACCGCCTCCGGGTTCTCCATGCGGTACGGCGCCGCGCACCCGGAGCGGCTGGCGGCGCGCGCCGCCGAGCGCGGCATGGACGCCATCGCGCTGACCGACCGCGACAGCCTCGCCGGAGCGGTGCGGTTCGCCCGGGCGAGTGAGGCCGCGGGGGTCAGGCCGCTCTTCGGGGTGGATCTGGCCGTCCAGGCGGAACTGCCGGACCCCGGGCGCACGGCCCGGCGGCGCACGCCGGTGCGCGGCGGGGCGTTCATCGACGAGTCCGCGCCCCGGGCGGTCTTCCTCGCCCGGGACGGCGCGGCCGGCTGGGCCGCGCTGTGCGGGCTGGTCTCCGCCGCCCACGCCGGGCTCGGCCACCCCGGCTCCGCCCGGACCAACGGCGACGGGCCGCCCCTGCTGCACTGGCGCGATCTGCTGAACGCCCCCGGGGCGCTCGCCCCGGTGATCGCGCTCCTCGGCCCGGACTCCGACGTCGGCCGCGCCCTGGCCGCCGGACGCCCCGACCGGGCCGCGCGGCTGCTCGCCCCCTGGCGTGAACTGTTCGGCGACGCGCTGCGTCTCGAGGCCGTATGGCACGGCCGCCCCGGCACAGGGCCCGGCTCGCTGCGGCTGGCCGCCCGTACCGTCGGCTTCGCCGCTGACCAGGGCGTCCGGGCCGTCCTCAGCAACGCCGTCCGCTACGCCGACCCCGGCGAGGGCCCGGTCGCCGACGTCCTGGACTCCGCCCGCAGGCTCATCCCCATCGACCCGCGCAATCCCGCCTCGCTCGACAGCGGGGAACGCTGGCTCAAGGGCCCGCGCGACATGGCGCGCGCCGCCGAGCGGATCGCGGAGGCGGCCGGTCAGCGGCGGGACGGCGCCCACCGGCTGCTGGAGGAGACCGCGCGCACCGCCGCCGCGTGCCTGGTCGACCCCGAGGACCACATCGGCCTCGGCACCGTCCACTTCCCCGAACCGCGCCTGGTCGGGGCGGGGCGGCGGAGTGCCGAGCGGGTGCTGCGGTCGCGCTGCGCCGCCGCCATGGTGCTGCGGGGCTACGACGGCGACCGGGCGCGCTGGGGGCGTCTGGAGGACGAGCTGCGCACCATCGAACGGCTCGGGTACGCCTCGTACTTCCTCACCGTCGCCCGGGTCGTGGACGACACCCGGGCGCTCGGGGTACGGGTGGCCGCCCGGGGCTCCGGCGCGGGCTCGTTCGTCAACCATCTGCTCGGCGTCGCCCACGCCGACCCCGTGGCCTGCGGTCTGCTGATGGAGCGCTTCCTGTCGGTGCGGCGGGCCGCGCTGCCCGACATCGACATCGACGTGGAGTCGGCGCGCCGCCTCGACGTCTACCGCGCGATCTTCGACCGCTTCGGGGCGGAGCGGGTCGCGACCGTCTCGATGCCCGAGACCTACCGGGTGCGGCACGCCGTACGGGACGTGGGCGCGGCCCTCGGTATGGACCCGGCCGAGGTGGACCGGCTCGCCAAGTCCTTCCCGCACATCCGCGCCCGCGACGCGCGCGCGGCGCTCGCCGAACTGCCGGAGCTGAAGGAACTGCGAGAGGCGACCGCCGAGCAGGAACGCTTCGGCAAGCTCTGGGAGCTGGTCGAGGCGCTCGACGGCCTGCCCCGCGGCATCGCCATGCACCCCTGCGGGGTGCTGCTCTCGGACGCCGGGCTGCTCGCCCGTACCCCCATCGTGCCGACCAGCGGCGAGGGCTTCCCCATGTCGCAGTTCGACAAGGACGACGTCGAGGAGCTGGGGCTGCTCAAGCTCGACGTCCTCGGCGTGCGGATGCAGTCCGCGATGGCGCACGCGGTCGCCGAGATCCGGCGGGCGACGGGTAAGACCGTGGACCTCGACGACCCCGCGCAGGTCAGGCCCGGCGACCCGGCGACGTACGACCTGATCCGCTCCACCGAGACGCTCGGCTGCTTCCAGATCGAGTCGCCCGGCCAGCGCGATCTCCTCGGCCGGCTCCAGCCCGACTCCTTCCACGACCTCGTGGTCGATATATCGCTCTTCCGGCCGGGCCCGGTCGCCGCCGACATGGTGCGCCCCTTCATCGACGCCCGGCACGGCCGCCGCCCCGCCCGCTATCCGCATCCGGACCTGGAGGACGCACTGCGCGAGACCTACGGGGTCGTCGTCTTCCACGAGCAGATCATCAAGATCCTGTCGATCATGACCGGATGCGAACGGGACCTCGCCGACGAGGCGCGCCGCGCCCTGTCCGACCCCGAACGGCAGGGCCGGGTGCGGGCCTGGTTCCACGCCGAGGCGGGCCGGCGGGGGTACTCGGCGGAGGTGCTGGGCCGTACCTGGGAGATCGTCGAGGCGTTCGGTTCGTACGGCTTCTGCAAGGCGCACGCGGTGGCCTTCGCGGTCCCCACGTACCAGTCCGCCTGGCTCAAGGCCCACCATCCGGCGGCCTTCTACGCGGGACTGCTCACCCATGACCCCGGGATGTACCCGAAGCGACTGCTGCTGGCGGACGCGCGGCGGCGGGGCGTGCCGATCCTTCCGCTCGATGTGAACCGTTCGGGCTCCGACTATCGGATCGAACTGATGTCCGAGAATGGTGAGGTGGGCGTCCGGCTGGCGCTGAGCGACGTCCACGGCATCAGCGAGGCCGAGACGCGGCGGATCGCCGCCGGTCAGCCCTACTCCTCGCTCCAGGACCTGTGGCTGCGCGCCCACCCGGGACGGCCCGTCGCCGAACGGCTGGCCCAGGTCGGGGCGTTGGACGCGTTCGGTGCGGGCCGTCGCGATCTGCTGCTGCACATCGCCGAACTGCACCGGCAGCGCGCCGGTACCCATGACGAGGGCCAGCTGCTGCTGGCCGAAACCGGCCCGCCCGCCCCCGCCGGGCTGCCCGACCTCGACGAGGGTGAACGCCTCGGCGCCGAGCTGGGCATCCTCGGCATGGACGTCTCCCGCCATCTGATGGCCGACCACCGGACCTTCCTGGACGAGCTGGGCGCGATGCCCGCGAAGCGGCTGCGGTCGGCCCGGCATGGGGAGACGGTGCTCGTCGCGGGCGCCAAGGCCGCCACCCAGACCCCGCCGATCCGCTCCGGCCGCCGGGTCATCTTCACCACCCTGGACGACGGCACGGGCCTGGTCGACTGCGCCTTCTTCGACGACAGCCACGCCGCCTGCGCGCACACCGTCTTCCACTCCTGGCTGCTGCTGGTGCGCGGCGTCGTCCAGCGCCGCGGCCCGCGCAGCCTCAGCGTCGTCGGCTCGGCCGTCTGGAACCTCGCCGAACTGGCCCGGCTGCGCGGCGAAGGCGGCCTGGAAGCGGTCGCCGCCGAGCTGGCGGGCACGGGCCCCGACGAGAGCGAGGCCGAGGCCGACTCCGGTCGCCGCATCCAGCTGTCCACCGGCTACGCCATGCACCCCTGGGCCGACCTCAGGCCCGCGGGCGACCAGTCCGGCACCGGCCGCAAGCTGTGGCACTCGAGCCCGGGGAGCGCGGGATGAGCACGAAACCGACCGACGAATCCCCGCCCCCGACGGCCGCCGTCACCCCGGCGCCGCATGTGCTGTACGTGCGGTTCCAGGGCCGACGCGCCGCTCGCCGAGGATGTCTATCAGGGGCTGCTCGCGCTGCTCGGCGAGGTGACGCCCGTCGTGGAGGCGCTGCCGCCCGATGCCGCGCTCGCCGATGTCCGGGGTGCGCTGCGGTACTTCGGGCGGGACGCGGCGGGGCTCGCGGAGATCGTACGGGTACGGGCGCTGGCCCGGTACGGCGTCGACTGCACCGTGGGCGTCGCGGCCAACCCCATGCTCGCCCGCATGGCCGCCCACGACGCCCCGCCGAACACGCCCGGCGCGGTCCGTACCGTCCCCGGCGACCCCGACGCCGTCGCCGGTTTCCTGGCCCGTAAGCCGCCCATCGCCCTGCCCGGCGTGGGCGCCGCGACCGCCAGGGCCCTGTGCGCGTACGGGCTCGACAGCACCGAGCGGATCGCCGCCGCGCCGCAGGCCACGCTCCAGCGGATCCTCGGCGCGGCGACCGCGCGCCGGGTGCACGCCTGGGCGCACGGCATCGACCCCGCGCCCGTCACCCCCCTTTCTCCCCCGCCCGCGCCATGGGCGCCGA
>NZ_GG657754.1:8273895-8277276 GCF_000158915.1 Streptomyces himastatinicus ATCC 53653
CCGCCGCCGCGTACGCGCTGCACGACGCGCTCGGGCTCCAGCGGGCCCGGGTGCGGTCCGTCGCGCTGCGGGCCGAGGGGTTGATGGGCGCCGAACTCGCCTCCCACCAGCTGTCCTTCGACGCCGCGGACGACAAGGCCCGCCGGGCGGAGGCCGCCGCCGACCGGGCGCGGGCCCGCTTCGGGGTGTCCGCGGTCCGGCCCGCCGGGTTCCTGAGGACCGGATTCCTGGACGTCGCGTAAGAACTGAGTGAACTTTTCTTCACCGGCCGATGGCTGGAACTCTTCGCTACTCACGCGTAATTTGATCCCCGCGCCACGCATTTGTGATCCGGGTCACAGGGTGCGCCGTCAGTGCAACTCCACCCCCACCGCGAGGAGTTCATGTGATGCTGCCCTGGAGGAACATCCGCACCTTACTGCCCGCCCTGACCCTGGCGGTCGCGGCGGCGACCGCGGCCCCCGCCGCCGCCCAGTCGTCGCAGACCACCGACAGCGGCTGGAACGACTACTCCTGCAAGCCCTCCGCCCAGCACCCCCGCCCCGTCGTCCTCGTCCACGGCACCCTCGGCAACTCCGTCGACAACTGGCTCGGCCTCGCCCCGTACCTGGTCGACCGCGGCTACTGCGTCTTCTCCCTCGACTACGGCCAACTCCCCGGCGTGCCCTTCTTCCACGGGCTCGGCCCCGTCGACCGGTCCGCCGGGCAGCTGTCGTCGTACGTCGACCGGGTGCTCGCCGCCACCGGGGCCGCCGAGGTCGACATGGTCGGCCACTCCCAGGGCGGGATGATGCCCCGCTACTACCTGAAGTTCCTGGGCGGCGCGGCCAAGGTGAACGCCCTGGTGGGCCTCGCCCCGTCCAACCACGGCACGACCCTCTCCGGGCTGACGAAGCTGCTGGACCTCTTCCCCGGCCTCGACGACGCCGTCGCCAAGGCCGCCCCGGGGCTGATGGACCAGGTGGCCGGGTCGGACCTGCTGAACCGGCTGAACGCGGGCGGCGACACCGTTCCCGGGGTCCGCTACACCGTCATCGCCACCCGGTACGACGAGGTGGTCACGCCGTACCGCAGCCAGTTCCTGACCGGCCCGGACGTCAAGAACGTCGTGCTCCAGGACCTGTGTGCCTCCGACCTGTCCGAGCACCTGACCATCGGGATGACCGACGGCCTCGCCTTCCACGAGGCCGCCAACGCCCTCGACCCGGCGCACGCCACCCCGACGACCTGCGCCTCGGACGACTGACGCGGTGACGCGGTGACGCGGGGGTCGATTCGGGCCCTCCGGCGTATCAGAATGGCCGCATGACCGGATTCGCGTCGTTCCTCGGGCTGTGTCTGCTGATCACGATCACGCCCGGCCTGGACACCGCCGTGGTGATCCGCAGCGCGCTGCGCGGCGGGCGTGCGGCCGGGCTGCGGACCGCGCTCGGCTGCGCGGCCGGGCTGTTCGTGCACGCGACCGCGGTCGCCTTCGGCCTGGCCGAGCTGCTGCTGCGCAGCGACGCGGCCTTCGAGGCGGTCAAGCTGGCGGGCGCCCTGGTGCTGGTCCTCCTCGGCGGGCGCTCGCTGTGGTCGGCATGGCGGTCGCCCGGCGCCGCCGTCCCCGACCCCGCCGGGGAGCCTTCCGCGGCGCCGCGCGGTGGCAACCCCTTCATGGAGGGGCTGCTGACCAACCTCACCAACCCGAAGGCGACGCTGTTCTTCGTGGCGGCCCTGCCCCAGTTCGTCCCCGCGGACCGCGCGGCCCAGGCGGTGCCGATCGCCCTGGGCCTGGCGGCGGTCGCCGTGCTGTTCCAGTTCGCCGGGCTCGGCCTCACCGCCTGGGCCGTCCACCGTCTCCGCCATCTCCTCCGTTCCCGCCGGGTGCGGCGGGCTCAGGACACCCTGCTGGGGGCCGTCCTGATCGGTCTCGGAGTGCGGGTGGCGACGGAATAGCCCACGCGGGCTCTGCGGCGCATACGGCCTATACGGCTTATTCGGAGATCAGCTCGACCTCGACGTTGCCCTTGGTCGCCTTCGAGTACGGGCACACCTGGTGCGCCTGCTCGACCAGCTTGCGGCCGGTCTCGTTCTCCAGGTCGCCCGGCAGCTCGACGCGCAGCGTCACCTTGAGGGCGAAGCCGCCGTCCGACTCGTCCTTGCCGATGCCGACCTCGGCGGTGACGGAGATGTCCTTGGTGTCCACCTTCGCCTGGCGGCCGACGAGCCCGAGCGCGCTCGCGAAGCAGGCGGCGTAGCCCGCGGCGAACAGCTGCTCCGGGTTGGTGCCCTGACCGTCGCCACCGAGGGCGGGCGGCATGGCGAGGGGCAGGTCGAGGCGTCCGTCGGAGCTGACGGCGCGTCCGTCGCGGCCGTTCGCCGTGGCCACCGCGGTGTAGAGCGCATCCATGAAGACCAATCCCTTTCGAGTCCCGGAGGCCGGGGGAATCCGGCCGGGGTCCGGCAGTGGCCCAAGTAGAGCACACAATTAAATTGTGCACAACTAAGAGGTACGCTGGTCATATGTCATCTCAGCCCGACCCGCTTCCCGCGCAGAGCGGAGCCGTCACGGCGGACGATCCGCTCCGGCTCGACCTCCAGCTCTGCTTCGCCCTGCACGCCGCCTCGCGCGCGTTCGGCGGCATCTACCGACGGGTGCTGCGCGACACGGAGCTGACGTACCCGCAGTACCTGGCGCTGCTGGTGCTGTGGGAGCACGGCGAGATGCCGGTCAAGCAGCTGGGCGAATTCCTGCGGCTGGACTCGGGCACCCTCTCGCCGCTGCTCAAGCGCATGCAGTCGGCCGGACTCGTCACCCGCGAGCGCAGCACCCACGACGAGCGCTCGGTGACGGTCCGGCTGACGGCGGAGGGCGAGGCCCTCAAGGAGCAGGCCCGCGAGGTCCCCCTGAAGGTGATCCGGTCGACCGGCCTGGACCACAAGGAACTGGCCGATCTGCGGTCGCAGGTCCAGCGACTGACGGCGGCGCTCGACGCGGCACTGGCCGACGAGGAGGACTGAACGCCCTCCCCGCCGGAGCCGTCAGGGGACCCGGGCGCGCCGGAACGTCTGGAAGCACAGGGCCGCGGCCGCCAGGGTCAGCGGTATCAGCAGCAGGACGCCGGAGAGGACGAGGACGGTCGCGGTGATCGCCGCGCTGCCGACGGCCGCCCAGCACAGGGGCGTACGGCGCGGCAGCAGCATCAGCGCCGCCAGCAGCCCGGCCAGGGTGACCGCGGCCAGGCAGGTGGAGGTCGCGCGCATCAGCCCGTCGAGCCCCGCCGCGCCGCCCGCCGCCAACGCCCCGACCGCCACGCATCCGGCGGCGAGCACGGCCAGGCTGCGCCGCGGCACCTCGCCGGGCGCGCCGCCCCGGGCCAGCCACCGGGGCGCGGCGCC
>NZ_GG657754.1:8277596-8284758 GCF_000158915.1 Streptomyces himastatinicus ATCC 53653
CCCCGCGAACGCGAAGAAGAGCACCCCCGCCGCCGAGCCTGACCGAGCCCCAGCCGCCCGGCATGAACGGCGTGAAGTGCGCGGCGCGTACCTGTGGCGCCGCCGCGAGAACAGCCGCAAGCAGCAGCGCCGTCAGCAGTCCGACCAGCAGCAGCTGCACCCGGCTGGACAGCCGCAGCCCGCGGCAGTTGGCGGCGAGAGCGGCCGCCAGGACCAGCGCGGCCACGGCCGCCGTCCCCGTACCGCTCCAGCCCGCGGCGGCCGCGGCGTACTGCCCGCCGATCCACGCGGCCGCGACCACCCCGACCGGTACGGCCCCGTAGAACCACCACCCCACGACCGCCGCCGCACGCGGTCCGACGGCCCGGTGGACGTACGTGGCCACCCCGCCGCCGTCCGGGAACCGGGCGCCGAGCGCCGCGAAGCACGCGGCGACCGGCACGCTCGTCACCAGCAGGGCGGCCCACGCCAGAACCGAGGCGGGCCCGGCGGCCGCGGCCGCGAGCGCGGGCAGCGCGAGCACCCCGGGCCCGAGGACGGCGCCCGCGTACAGGGCGGTGCCGCCCCCGGTGCCGAGGCGGCGGGGCGATGTGCGGGGTGGTCGCGGAGGAGTGGACGGTTTGGTCCCTTGCGCGGTCATGCCGAGGAAAGCTAGCTGGTCAGACGACGACTCGGTGGGCTCGCCGAAGGAAATTCGGCGAGCCTGCAATCATGCTCGCCATGGACGAACTTGATACGGCGATCGTCCGCGAACTCCAGCGCGATGCACGCCAGACCAACCGCGAACTCGCCCGCACCCTCGGCATCGCCCCCTCCACCTGCCTGGAGCGGGTCCGGGGGCTGCGCAACCGCGGCGTGATCACCGGCTATCGGGCGACGGTCGACCTGCGCGCCCTGGGCCGCCCGGTCCAGGCCCTTCTCGCGGTCCGGATCCGGCCGTTGAGCCGGGAGGTCATCGAGGGGTTCAAGGCGTACCTGGTCACGCTGCCCGAGGTGCTGTCGGTGTTCGTGGTCGCGGGCGGCGACGACTTCCTGGTCCATGTGTCGGTGGCCGATGTGGACCGGCTGCACGCCTTCCTGATGGACCGTGTCTCGGGGCGCAAGGAGGTCGTGGACTTCCGCAGTTCGATCATCTACCAGCATGTGGCGGGCGATGTGATCACCGAGCTGTGATCACCGAGCTGTGATCACCGGACCCGATCACCGCGCCGGGGTCACCGGACCGGGGCGATACTGGAGCGTTCGGTTCCGGGGGATGCCGTCACCATTCCCCCGGGGCCGGTCACCGGCCGTCTCCGGGAGCGGCCCCGGCCCAGCAGAGCCATGGCGGCGGGCAGCAGCACTCCGCGGACCACGGTGGCGTCGATGAGGATGGCCACCGCCAGGCCGACGCCCATCATCTTGTACTCGATCGCGGACAGCACCACGAAGACGCTGAAGGCCGCGGTCATGATGACGGCCGCACTGGTGACCACCCCCGCCCCGGCCGCGATGCCGCCGACGATCGCCTCGCGCGCCTCCGCGCCGTCGCGCTGGCGTTCGCGGATCCGGCTGAGCACGAAGAGGTGGTAGTCCATGCTCAGCCCGAAGAGGATCACGAACATGAACAGCGGCAGCCAGCCGATCACCCCGCCGTACGCCGTGAAGCCGAGCGCCGAGCCCAGGTGACCGTCCTGGAACACCCAGGTCAGCACGCCGTACGCGGCGCCGATCGACAGCAGGTTCAGCACGATCGAGATCAGCGGGATGGCCAGGGAGCGGAAGGACACCGTCAGCAGGACGAAGGCGAGGGCGAGCACGAAGCCGAAGACGAGCGGGGTGCGGTCGGTGACCCGCCGGGTGAAGTCGTACGTGATGGCCGTCTTGCCCGCGACCGCGTAGTCGACCCCGTCCAGGTGGCCGAGGGCGGCGGGCAGGGTGTGCTTCCGCAGGGTCGTGAGCGCCTCGTTGGCGGTGTCGTCGTAGCCGAAGCTCGCGAGGGGGACCCGTACCAGCAGCGCCCGGTCGACCGCGGCGCTGGTGATCGGCTCGTGCAGCGCGCCACGGCTGGCGGCGGCGCGGCCGTGCAGGCTGTCGACCGCCTTGCGTACGGCCGGATCGTCGGCCGCGTCCGTACCGCCCCGCTTACTCCAGATCACCACCCACGCCGGGGCGGGCGTGCCCGGGAACGCCTGCTGCATCCGCGCGGCCGCGTCCACCGCCGGGACGTCCCGCGACAGACTGTCCGTCACCGACGCGTCCTGCAACCGCATCCCCAGCGCGGGCAGCGCCAGCACCAGCAGCGCCAGCGCCGCCGAACCGCCCCACACCAGTGGCCGCCGCACCACCGCGCGGGCCACCGCCGACCACAGCCGGGACTCGGCCGCCGCGGTACGGCGGCGCCCCAGCCAGGGGATGCGGGCCCGGTCCACCCAACTGCCCAGCAGGGCCAGCAGCGCGGGCAGCACGGTCACCGAGCCGATCATCGCGACCCCGACCACCAGCGCAGCGCCGACCGTCAGCCCCTGGAGGTTGTCCACGCCGGTGAACAGCAGCCCGCTCAGGCACAGCATGACCGTGAGGCCCGAGACCACCACCACCCGGCCCGAGGTGCGCGAGGTGATGCGCAGCGCCTCGGCGATGTTATGTCCGGCGGCCCGTTCCTCGCGGGCCCGGCGCAGATAGAAGAGCGAGTAGTCGATGCCCACGGCCACGCCGATCAGCAGCACCATCGAGGACGTGGCGCTGTTGACGGGCACCCAGCGGGCGGCCACCTGGAGCAGGCCGAAGGTGCCGATGACGGTCGTCGCGGCGAGCAGCAGCGGGATCGCGGCGGCGATCAGCGAGCCGAAGACCACCAGCAGGATGACGACGGTCAGGGGGAGGGAGAAGAACTCCGCCCGTGCGAAGTCGCCCTTGATGCTGTCGTCGACCACCCGCGACAGGCTCCGGTCGCCCGCCTGCGCCAGCGTGATGTCCGGGTGGCGGGCCCGGACCGCCTCGACGGCCCGCACCGCGGCCTCGTAGTGCGCGTCCATCCGCTCGTTCGGGCCCGCCACCTGGAAGGTGACCAGACCGGAGCGGCCGTCCTTCGACAGCTGGCGGCCGTCGTCCAGCGGGGAGCGGAGGTCCCGTACCGCGCCCGGCGCCGCGCGCAGCGCCGTCACCAGGTCCCGGGTGGCCCGCCGCAGCGCGGGGTCGGCGGTGAAGCGGGGTGCGTCCGCTGTGCCTCGCGTACGGTGCTGGACCAGGACGTTCTCCTGGGGCGGGGCGTAGGAGCGCTGGGCGCTCAGCACCCGGTCGGCGCGGCCCGATTCGCCCGGGTCGGTGCTGTTCGCCGTCCCGCCCGGTATCAGCGCGCTCGCGAGCACGGCCACGGCCACCAGCGCGAACCACCCGGCGATGGCCGCCGCGCGGTGCCGGACCGACCATCCGGCGATCCGCTCCACGAGAGCGGGACCGGTGGGGTCCGGTTTCGCCGGGCCCGGTTTCGCGGGGCCCGGTTTCGCGGGGCCCGGTTTGCTTTTCGGCAGCATGAGCTGCTGTCCTTTCCGCAGAAGGAGCGTTTCCACAAGAGGGCTCGCCCCGCTGGGGCGAGTTGGTGCCGCTGCTTCGTTCATCTGGGCCGTCGAGTTGCCGCTCGGCGGCCCAGCGCGTGTTCTCCGTTACGCCATGGCGCTACGCCACGGCCCTACTCCACGGTCTGGAGGATGCGCTCCAGCGCGTCCATCCGGCCCTTCAGCGCGGTGAGCGTCTCGCCGATCTCCCGCAGCCGGATCTCGGTCTGCTGCTGAGTGGCCACGGCCTGCTCCGCGATCTTGCGGTACTCCAGCTCCCGTACGACCTGGACCTTCGCGCGCCGCGTGGCCGCGAACTGCCAGATGATCGTGGTCAGTACGGTGGTGACCAGAGCGAACAGACCGAAGGCCCCGACGACCTCCGTCCAGTCGTGCCCGTCCATCACGTGTTTCCCTTCGTATCCGGGGTCAGCGTCCGTTCCGCGGCCTCGATGGCTTCCGGGGTGAGCCGGATCGCGAACCGGTTCACCTCGTAGAACTTCATGGCCTTTCCGTCCTCCGAGACCTCCAGCCGCGCCGACACCAGCCCGGCGGCCTCCAGCTTTCGCAGATGCACCTGGAGCAGCGCACGGCTGATGCCCAGCGAACGGGCCAGCTCGCTGACGTACGTGCTCTCCCGGGACAGCGCCGCGATCACCCGCAGCCGGTGCGGATTGGAGAGCGTGGCCAGCACGCGGACCAGCTCGTCGCCGGTCGGTTCCGGCTCTTCCGTCATAGCGAAACCCTGCACATGCAAAAAAAAGTTAGCACATGCCGAGAATGATTGAGCGGCATCGGATGCGTGGAAGGTGTCAGACATGACCGGAACTCATCCCCGCGCGGGCGCCGACAAGGCCCGCAAGTCCGCCATCGACCTGGTCGAGACCTTCCTCGACCCCGGCAGCCGGCGCGGCTGGGACCAGCCGGTCGAGATTACGACGACCGACCCCGACTACCGGGCCGACCTGGAGCGGGCCCGTGAGCGCACCGGGCTCGACGAGTCGGTGATCACGGGCGAGGGGTGCGTCGAGGGGCGCCGGGTCGCCTATGTGGCCTGCGAATTCCGCTTCCTGGCGGGCTCGATCGGGGTCGCGGCGGGGGAGCGGCTGGTCCGCGCCGTGGAGCGCGCCACGGCGGAACGGCTCCCGCTGCTGGCCGCCCCGGCGTCGGGCGGGACCCGGATGCAGGAGGGCACGGTCGCCTTCCTCCAGATGGTGAAGGTGGCGGCGGCGATAACCGACCACAAGGCCGCAGGCCTGCCGTATCTGGTGCACGTACGCCACCCCACCACCGGCGGCGTCCTCGCCTCCTGGGGCTCCCTGGGGCATGTCACCGCCGCCGAACCGGGCGCCCTCATCGGCTTCATGGGCCCGCGGGTGCACGAGGCCCTGTACGGCGAGGAGTTCCCGGCGGGTGTCCAGGTCGCCGAGAACCTGATGAACCACGGCCTGATCGACGCGGTGCTCCCGACGAGCCGCCTCGCGGAGGTCGCGGCGCGGGTGCTGCGGGTCCTGTGCGGCGACCAGGACGTACCGGCCGGGGTCGATTTTCGGTCAGGCGCCGAGACCGCCGAGGCGGGCTCAGCCGCGGCGGGTCGCGGGGGTGCGGGGCCACGGCGGTCGGGCCCTCGGCCGAGGAGTCGATCCGGGCCTCGCGGCGGGAGGACCGGCCCGGGGTGCGGGATCTGCTGCGGGTCGCCGCGGAGGAACGTGAGTCCGCTCAGCGGTACCGGCGCCGGGGAGCACGACCCCCGGGCTGCTGCTCGCCCTCGCGCGGGTCGGCGGGGTGCCCTGTGTGGTGCTCGGGCACAACCGGCGCGGGCGCCGCGGGAGTGAGCGTGCGTCGGCCGAGGGGCAGCCGCTGGGGCCCGCGGGGCTGCGTACCGCGCGGCGCGGGATGCGCATCGCGGCCGAGCTGGGGCTGCCGCTGCTCACCGTCATCGACACCGCAGGGGCGGCGCTCAGCCGTGAGGCCGAGGAGGGCGGGCTGGCGGGGGAGATCGCCCGCTGTCTCGCGGACATGGTCACGCTGCCCGCGCCCACCCTCTGCCTGCTGCTCGGTCAGGGCGCGGGCGGGGCCGCGCTCGCGCTGCTGCCCGCCGACCGGGTCGTGGCCGCGCGGCACGCCTGGCTGTCGCCGCTGCCGCCCGAGGGCGCGTCCGCCATCCTCCACCGGACCACGGAGCGGGCGTACGAGGTCGCCGACCGGCAGGGGGTGCGCTCCGCCGATCTGCTGGCCGACGGCATCGTCGACCGCGTCGTGGAGGAGGGGGAAGGCGAGGGGGAGGAGTTCCTCGGGCGCCTCGGGCACATCCTCGGCGCCGAACTCGCCGCCCTCCGCGCCCAGGATTCCGAGGAGCGGCTCGCCGCGCGCCGGGCCCGGCACCGCCGCATCGGGCTGCCGAGTTGACGGCGTAACAGGGCCAAACGGGCGCGTCGGCCAGCCGAATTGGCAGTCTTAGGCATGCCTAACCTAATCTCGGCTCGTGAACGAGAATGATCTCGACACGGCGCCCCGGCCGTCCTCCACCCCTGCCCCCGCCCACCCCACGCCAATCCACCTTCTCGCCCTCAACCCGACCGACTCCGTCACCGAAGGCTTCCTCCCCGCCGCCGCCCGTCTCGGCCTGCCCGTCACCCTCCTCACCGACCAGCCCGAGGCGCACGAGCGCGCGTACGCCCGCCACGCGGACCGTGGCGGACGGCTCCCCGCCACGCTCGACGTCGCCCCCTGCGACGTACGGGACTTCCGCGAGGTCGTCAGCCGGATCGCCGCCGCCCCGGACGGCCGGCGCCCCCGCGCCGTCTTCACCAACAGCGACCACCTCCAGACCCAGGCCGCCCTCGCCGCCGCGTACTTCGACCTCCCCGGCAAGGACTGGCGCGCCGCCCTCCGCACCAAGAACAAGGCCGAACTGCGCCGCGCCCTCGCCGCGGCCGGTGCCGACACCATCTGGTCCACCGAACTCGGCACCGGCGACGACCCGGTCACCCTCGCCGGCCTCGACGCGCCCTTCCCCTGCGTCGTCAAGCCGCGCGAGGGCGTGGCCAGCGAGGACGTCGTCCTCGTCGCCGGCCCGGCCGAACTCGTCCGCAGCTGCCGCGACATACGCGCCCACCGGCCCGACGCGGCGCTCGTGATCGAGGAGTACCTCCACGGCGAACTGCGCACCCTCGAAACCCTCGGCGACGGCCGCACCCTCCACGTCCTCGGCGCCTTCCGCACCGACGTCTCCCCGCCCCCGCACTTCATCGAGGAACGGCTGCACCTCCTGCCCGCCCCGCCCCCACAGCCCCACACCGGCCAGGTCTTGGCCCAACTCCGGGCGCTGGGAGTAGGATTCGGCGCTTGCCACACCGAATACGTCGTCCAGGGCGACCGGGCCCGCCTCATCGAGGTGAACTACCGTGCCATCGGCGACCAATGCGATCTGGTGCTCGCCGAACTCCTCGGCATCCCGCTCTTCGAGCACATCCTCCGCACCCACCTCGGCGAACCGCTCCCGGCCGACCTCGGCGCCCGCACGGACGGCCGGGTCCGCATGGAGTACGTCACGGCCGACCGCCCCGGCCGCCTCGTCGCAAGCCCCGGCGGCGGCGGTGACCGAACGCGACGGCGTACGGCTC
>NZ_GG657754.1:8285052-8286169 GCF_000158915.1 Streptomyces himastatinicus ATCC 53653
TCCTCGGCCGGGTGCTCGACACCCTGCTCCGGGAGGACGCGTACCAGCTGCGCAGCCGCGCCCGCACCGTACGCCGCACCGACGGCGACTGGCTGCGCATCACGCTGAGGGAGGGCGGAACCGTGCTGCTGCCGGTGGAACCGGAAGGCTTCCAGTGCGAAATCCGCGCCCGCCGCCCGGTACGCCTGGAGTGCGCCCCGCCGCCCCCGGCCGGGACCCCCGGCCCCGGCCCCGTCCGGGTCGACGGCGGACATGCCGCCGTACCGGGCGCAGTCGAGGGACGCCCCGGCGCGGGCGATGCCGCGGCGGGCGGCGGCGAGCCGCGCCCCGTCGCGGCGGGTCCGGGCGCGGCGGCGCGTGCGACCCGACCCGGGCCCGGACCGCGCCGACGGTGCTACCGGCGAGGGCCGCGCGGCGTCGCCCGGGGCCGAGAGCCCCGGCCCCGGGCCTGCCCGCGCCGGGCGCATCGCGAGGGGCCCCGGCGCGGCCGGGGCTGAGGGCGGCGCCTCGCCGCGGTCCGTCGCGGCGGGTTCCGGCGGGCCGCACCGTGCCGTCGCCGAACCCGGATCGGGCGGTACGGAAGCGGGCCACGCGACGCAGCCCGGGGGCGGGATCCCCGGCTCCGAGCCCGCCCGCGCCGGGCGGCTCGACGGGCGGGGCGCCGCGGATGGCGGTGGCGAGCCCGCGCGGGCGGACCGTGCCGGGTCGTACCCCGTCGCGGCGGGCCCTGGCGGGGCGGCGCATGCGACCGGGCCGGGCCCGGGTCGCGCCGACGGTGGCACCGGGCCTGTCCGTGCCGGGGCACAGGCGGGTCCCGGCGACGGGGCCCCGGCCGTCGTGGTGCGGGGGGCTTGAGGGCGTGCTCGGGCGGTTGCGGGGGGTTGTGGCGGGGGAGGACCGGGAGCTGTACGACGCCTTCGTGGGGGAATGCCACCGCGCGCTGGACGCCACGCGGCTGCACGACCGCGTCCGGCCCGGCGTCGTGCGGGGGCTGGTCGCGCGGTACGGGGAGACCGGGCGGTGGGCCGGCATGGGCGGGGGCGTCGCGTACGACACGCTGGGCCGCCTTCCGCGATCATCCCGTCTACCCCACCAGCCGCGGCCGGTCCGTGTTCGG
>NZ_GG657754.1:8286443-8291181 GCF_000158915.1 Streptomyces himastatinicus ATCC 53653
CTCCCTCGACGTCGCCCTCGAAGCGACCGGGCTGCGCGGGCGGGCGCGGCTCGCCGAGCGGCCGTGGCTGGAGGTGCGGCCCACGTTGTCGATGCGGACCGTCGCCGTCGCCGACGATCCGCTCACCCACCTCAAGCTGCCGCTCACCACCGCGACCCTGGGGCTGCGCAACCGGCGGACCGTCAAGCCGGGCACGCTTCTCGACGGCGAGGTGGCGCAGCGGCTGACGGAGGCGGTGATCGCGCGCGAGCGGCGGTTCGCGGACACCGTGCTGCTCGCCGACGAGACGACCCATCTGCACGCCGGGCACGAGCTGTTGGCCACGCTGGTCCGCCGCTATCCGCCGGGTCTGGAGAACGCGCAGATCGTGCCGCTGGCCGGGCTGCTGGCCCGGACCCCGGACGGCACGCTCGTGGCGGACGTGCTCGCCGAGCGGTACTACGGCGGGGACCTGTTCGCCCTGCTCGACGCGTACCTCACCCTCCTCTTCGACTTCCACACCACCCTCTTCGCCTACGGCATCGCCCTGGAGTCGCATCAGCAGAACACCTCCCTCGTCTTCGACGACACCGGCGGCCCGGGCGCCCCGCGCCTGCGGCTGCTCATCAAGGACCACGACGGGCCGCGCGTCCACGCGATCCGGCTCGCCGTGATGATCGGCGGGGCCGACGCCGCGGATCTGTGCGGATTCGACGACCGCCGCATCCTGACCGGCGGCGACGGCCCGGTGGCGGACGTGTTCACCACCATCACCGTCCATCTGTGCGCCGCCGCGCTCGCCTTCGAACTGGCCGCCCTCGGCCGCGCGCCCCTGGACGTCCTGCTGCGGCGGCTGCGCGCCCGGCTCACCGAGGCCGTCGAACGGACCGGCGCGGTGTACCCGGGGGCGGCCGCCGCCGTGCTGCGCGCCCGGGTGCTGGACGCGGACCGGCTGCCGGTCAAGGCGATGGTGACCGCGGGCACGCTGTTCACCAAGGCCCGGTCGGGCGCCGCCGACGTCAACAAGCACTACGTGACCGGGCCCAACTACCTTCTGCGAGGGCGCGGCAGATGACGGCCGCGACCTCCTTACCCCTCCACACCTCTCCTCTCCGCACCCGCTGGAGCCGCTCCATGCCAACGACCTCCTCGCCCTCTTCCGCGGTGTCGTCCGCCGCCCCGGTCTCGCCCGCCACGGCGCTGGTCTCCGCCGACCACGCGACCGCCCACACCCTGCTCAACTGTCTGCTGCGCGAGGTGTCGGGCCCGGAACACCAGACCGTCGTGGCCGACGACGGCGGGCTGCGGCTGCGGCTGCCCCGCAGCGGGGTGCTGCTGCGGGTGGGGCTGCGCCGTACGTCGCTGATCGGCGCGCACCGGTTCACCGGACCGGTCAGCGAACAGCGCGACGGCAGCTGGGCGGAGGTCTCCTGGCGCGGTCTGGCCGAGCGCATCCAGCGCGAACTCCAGCTGCGCACGGGCGTCCGCAACGACGAGTTCCTGGCACAGGTCGCCTCCAGCCACGCGGGCATGACGGCCGCCCTCCAGGAGCGCGAGAAGGCCACGGGGAACCCTGCCCCCGACGCGTATCTGGCCTCCGAACAGTCCCTGTTCTTCGGCCACCGCTTCCACCCCACCCCCAAGGCCCGCACCGGAAGCCCCGCCTCCTGGTCGCTGTTCGCGCCCGAGGCCGGGGCCCGCTTCCCGCTGCACCACCTCGCGGTGCGCCGGGAGTACGTACGGGAGGAGACCGCGTACGCCGGGGCGCTGGCGCCGCTGGACCGCCAGCGGCCGGTCCCCGACGGGTACCGGCTCCTGCCCGCCCACCCCTGGCAGTACGCCATGCTCCGCGAGCACCGGGTGCTGCGGGCGGCGCTCGACCGCGGCGACATCCTCGACCTGTGGCCCGGCGAACCGGACTTCGCGCCGACCGCCTCGGTCCGCACGCTCTACTACGGCCGGTAACTTCCTCGAGTTTCATCCCTGAACGTGCGCATCACCAACTGCCTCCGCAGAACGCCGACTACGAGCTGTCCGGCGCCGTCGCCCTCACCCGGCTGCTGGAGCCGGTCGCCGCCGACCTCGCCGCCCGCTTCCCCGGCGCCGACCTGCTGCGCGAACCCGGCTACCGCACCCTCGACCTCGACGACCGTCACCTCTCCGAGGGCTTCGGCGTGATCGTCCGCGAGGGACTTGACGTCCGGCTGCGGCCGGGGCTGACCGGGCTGCTGGCGGCGGCCGTCGCCGACGAGTACCCGACGAGCGGCGCCCAGCTCTCCCACCTCCTCGGCGGCACCGGGCCCGAGCACGCGCTCGCCTGGTGGCAGGCGTACCTCGACCTCCTCGTACCGCCCGTCCTGGCCGCCTGGTTCGACCACGGCGTGGTCCTCGAACCCCACCTCCAGAACGTGGTCATCGGCGTGGACAACGCCACCGGCACCCCGCGCCAGGTGCTCTTCCGCGACCTGGAGGGCACCAAGCTGGTGTCCGGCCACCACGACGCCGCGCTCGCGGCGCTGCCCGAGGCGGTGGCCCGCCCCATGACGTACGAGCGCGAGCGCGGCTGGGACCGGGTGGTGTACTGCCTGCTGGTCAACCACCTCGCCGAGATGGTCGCCGCCCTCGCCGACCGCCACCCCCGGCTGGAGCCCGACCTGTGGTCCGCGGTCCGCCGCGTCCTGTGCCAACGCTCGGCGGCCCACGACGACCCGCCCGCGCTGCGCGCCCTGGTGGCGGGCGTGCCGCTGCCCGCCAAGGCCAACCTGCTGACCCGCTGGGGCCGCAAGGCCGACCGGGACGCCGGTTACGTCCGTATCGTCAGCCCGCTCGCCTCCGACCTGCTGTCCGAGGCGGCTCGCGTCATCGCCCCCGGGAGCGTCCGTTGAACCCCCTGCCCCTCACCGCACCGGCCGCCGCGCTCGCCGAGACGCTCACCGGGGACGGCCTCCCCGCGTACATCTACGACCTCACCGCCCTCGACGCCCACGCCCGAGAGATACGGGACGCGCTCCCGCCGCACGTCGAGCTGTACTACGCGGCGAAGGCCAACCCGGAGCCGCCGGTGCTGCGCGCGCTCGCCCCGTACGTCACCGGCTACGAGGTCGCCTCGGGCGGCGAGCTGGCGCACGTCCGCGAGGCCGTCCCCGAACGGCCCCTCGCTTTCGGCGGACCGGGGAAGACGGAGACGGAGCTGCGGCGGGCGCTGGAGCTGGGGGTGGAGCGGTTCCATGTGGAGAGCGAGCACGAACTGCGCCTTCTGTCGTCCCTCGCCGACCGTCCCGTGGACGTCCTGCTGCGCGTCAACCTCCCGCTGACCGACGAGGCGCTGGGCGGCGCGGCGCTCGCCATGGGCGGCCGCCCCAGCCCCTTCGGCCTCGACCCCGACCGGGTGGAACGGTGCCTGCCGCTGTTCACCCCGGACGGCCCGCTCCGGTTGCGCGGCATCCACGCCCACCTCGCGAGCGGCCTCGACGCGCCCGACCAGACCGCCGTGGCCGCGGGAATCGCCGACTGGACGCGCGAACTGTCCGACCGTCACGGCCTGGACCTCACCGAGGTCAACGTGGGCGGCGGCATGGGCGTGGACTACCTCCGCCCCGACACCCGCTTCGACTGGAAGGCGTACGGCGAGGGCCTGGCCGGGGTCGCCGACCGCAACCCGGGCCTGACCCTGCGGATCGAACCGGGCCGGGCGCTGACGGCGTACTGCGGCTGGTACGTCACGGAGGTGCTGGACCTCAAACACAGCCGCGGCGAGGCGTTCGCGGTGCTGCGCGGTGGCACCCACCACCTGCGCACCCCGGCCGCCAAAGCGCACGACCACCCCTTCCAGGTGCTCCCCGCCGCCGACTGGGACCGGGACTGGCCCCGCCCCACCGCCAGCGGCGAACCGGTCACCCTGGTCGGCCAGCTGTGCACCCCCAAGGACGTCCTGGCCCGGGGCGTCCCGGTCGCGGAGCTGCGCGCCGGGGACCGGATCGCCTTCGCGATGGCGGGCGCGTACGCCTGGAACATCTCGCACCACGACTTCCTCATGCACCCGAAGCCGGGCTTCCACTACCTGGGCGGATGACCGGGGCCCGGGCCCGTGCTGTGGCGGATCACCAGCTCGGTGGGGATGGTCACGCGGACGCCGGGCTCCGGCGAGCGGTCGAGCTGGTCGAGCATCAGGCTCAGACAGCGGCGGCCGATCTCGGTGAAGTCGGTGCGGATGGTGGTGAGCGGCGGGAGCAGATGGGCGGCTTCGGGGATGTCGTCGTAGCCGACCACGCTGACGTCCTCGGGGACCCGGAGGCCCGCCTCGTGGAGGGCGCGCAGGACGCCGACGGCCATCTGGTCGTTGGAGACGAACAGCGCGGTGAGGCCGCGCTGCCGGGCGATGCGGCGGCCCAGGTCGTAGCCGGAGTCCGCGCTCCAGTCGCCCAGCAGCGGCTCGTGGACCTCGGCGCCCGCGTCCGTCAGCGCGGCGCGCCAGCCGTCGACGCGGGCCTCGGCGGCGATCCAGCCGGTGGGGCCCGCGATGTGACGGACGGTGCGGTGGCCGAGGCCGAGGAGGTGTGCGGTGGCCTGGCGGGCGCCGGAGGCGGAGTCGCCCGCGACGACCGGGATGTGGGCGCCGAAGCTCTTGTCCAGGGTGACCATGGGGACGCCGTGATCCGCCTCGACCAGGGCCTGGCCGACCGAGCGCTGCGGCGCGATGGCGATGATGCCGTCCGCGCCCTGGCCGAGGAGACGGTCCACCGCGCCGGTGACGGCGGTC
>NZ_GG657754.1:8291622-8316677 GCF_000158915.1 Streptomyces himastatinicus ATCC 53653
TCAGTCCCTCGCGGTCCAGCCCAGGTCCGGTGCGTCGACGAGGTGGGCCACCCGGGTCGTCGCCGACTGTAGCTCCAGCAGGGTCAGCTCGTTCTCGCCTGCCTTCAGCACCGGCCACGGCACATACAGCCGCCGCTGCGGGCCGCGCGCCCAGTAGCGGCCCAGGTTGAAGCCGTTGACCCAGGCCACGCCCTTGGTCCAGCCCGGCAGGGCGAGATACGCGTCGGCGGGGGTCTCCACGGTGAACGTGCCGCGGTGGAAGCCCGGGCCCGCGACGGGGGTGTCGGTGGTGCGGAAGGGGAGTTCGGGGAGCCGGTCCAGGGGGAGGCGGTGGCAGGTCCAGTCCTCCAGCGGCTCCCCGTCGAGGAAGACAGGACCGGTGATGCCTTTCGGGTCGCCGATGCGGACGCCGTAGTTGGCGCGGCCCATGTTCTCCACCAGGACGTCCAGCCGGGCGCCGTATTCGGGGCTGCGCACATGGATGCTGTCCTCGTGGCGCTCGCGTTCGATGACCCCGGCCGGGGCGCCGTTCACGAAGACCTGCGCCCGGTCGCCGACCCCGCCCGTGAAGTGCAGCACGTGGTCGCCGATGGCGGGCAGCTCGGTGCCGTAGAGGACGAAGCCGTAGGACTGGCCGAGCGCCTCCATGGTGGGCGGGTCGGTGAAGTGTTCCGCCGGGGCCAGGAATTCGGCGCTGACCAGGGCGTTCGCCGAGGCGGTCAGACGGACCTCGGTCGGCGGCAGCTTCGGCGACGGCTCCGGAATGGGCTCGTCCGGTACGTCCGTGTGGCGGGCGAGGACCTCGCGGAACGCCGCGTACTTGGGGCCCGGGTCGCCGCATTCGGTGAGCACCGCGTCGTAGTCGTACGAGGTTACGGTGGGCGCATAGGCGTGATCGTGGTTCGCGCCGCTGGTGAAGGCGAAGTTGGTGCCCCCGTGGAACATGTAAAGGTTCACCGACGCCCCCGCCGACAGCAGCGCGTCCAGATCGGCGGCCGCGTCGTCCGCCGCCCGCACATGGTGCGGCTCGCCCCAGTGGTCGAACCAGCCGATCCAGAACTCCGCGCACATCAGCGGCCCGCTCTCCTGATGGGCGCGCAGCACCTCCAGCGCGTCGCCGACCCGGCTGCCGAACGTGCCGGTGGAGAGCACCCCGGGCAGGCTTCCGGCCGCCAGCATGGCCTTGTCCGCCTGGTCGCAGGTGAACAGCAGCTCCTCGACGCCGCGCTTGCGCAGGGCGTCGGCCAGATGGGCGAGGTAGGCGGTGTCCTCGCCGTAGGCGCCGTACTCGTTCTCCACCTGGACCGCGATGACCGGGCCACCCGCCGCCGCCATGTACGGGGCGAGCGGCGGCAGCAGCAGATCGAGGTACGCGTCCACGGCGCCGGTGAACCGCGGATCGCTGCTGCGCTGCCGGACGTTCGGATCGGCGGTCAGCCAGGAGGGCAGCCCGCCGCCCTCCCACTCGGCGCAGATGTACGGGCCGGGGCGCAGCAGCACGGACAGCCCCTCGTCCCGGGCGAGCTCCAGGAAGCGGGGCAGGTCCAGCAGCCCGTCGAGGTCCAGCGGGCCGTCCGGGGTGGGCTGGTGCAGATTCCACGGGACGTACGTCTCGACCGTGTTGAGCCCCAGCAGCCGCGCCTTGCGCAGCCGGTCGGCCCACTGGTCGGGGTGGGTGCGGAAGTAGTGGAAGCCGCCGGAGAGGATCCGGAAGGGCTTGCCGTGGAGCAGGAAGCCGTCATGGGTGAGCGTCAGGGCGGGCATGGGCCGAAGTCCTTTCGACCGCACGGGCGGCAGCGGGTGCGGTGGGGAGGGTGTGCGTAGGGGATACGGACGAGGACGTGGCGCGGATCAGCCAGACGGTGGTGATCAGGCAGACGGCCGAGACGGCGCCCAGGACGAGCGGTACGGCACGGATGCCCGACAGCTCGATCGCCTTGCCGAGCACGGGCCCCGCGGCCACCCCGCCGATCATCGACGCGGCGATCACCAGCGCCCCGGCCCGGCGGGCGCGCGGCGCGGCCCTGCCCAGCCAGGGCAGACCGGTCGGGAAGATCGGGGCGATGAACAGGCCGACGCCCGCGTACGCGTACGGGGCCAGGGCCGGGATCGCGGCGAGCAGCAGGCAGACGGTCATGCCCGCGCAGCTGACCGCGATGATCGCCGGGGCGGACCAGCGCAGCGCGAGCGGGGCGACCAGGAAGCGGCCGACGGTCATCATCAGCCAGTACACGGAGGTCGCGGACGCGGCGGCGGTCGCGCCGTACCCGGCGGTCTCCAGATGCGTGGGCTCCCAGCCCCCGACCCCGGCCTCGACGCCGACATGGAGGACGTAGAGCAGCACGAACGCACCCAGGACGGTGACGAGACTGCGGGTCCGCACCCCGGCGGTGGTCTCCGGCTCGGCGCCGCCGCGCGGCGGCGCCTCGTCCCGTACCCCGGTCAGACACAGCACCAGCGGCAGCGTGAGCGCGGCGAACCCCAGGAACACCACGGTGTAGTGCTCCGCCCCGACCAGGCCGATGAGGGCCGGGCCGAGGATCGCGCCGATGCCGAAGTGGGCGTTGAGGATGTTGAGCATGGCGGCGCTGCGCCGCCCGAAGCCGACCGCGAACATCTGGTTGAGCCCGTAGTCGATGCCGCCGAAGCCGAGCCCCGCGAGCAGCGCAAGCCCCAGGGCGAGCGGCCAGCCGGGGGCGAGGGCGAACCCGGCCGCGCCGCCCGCCATGAGCAGATACGAACAGCCGAGCAGCGCCCGGTTGCCGATCCGGCCGAAGAGCCGGTCGAAGCCGAGGACGCCCGCGACGCCGCCGACGAAGTGCGCGCTCAGCGCCAGCCCGGCGGCCGAGGGCGACAGCCCGTGGGCGTCGCGGAAGGCCGGGATCGACGGGCCGTAGAGGGCCTGGAGCGCGCCGATGAGGATGAACCCGACGCAGGACGCGACCACCGCGGCGCGGCTGAACAGGGGTGGTTGTGAGGAGGGATCGGGAGTCTGGCCTACGTGCTCGTCCACGGTGTCCACGACGCGAGTGTTACCGCTAACATTTCTCCCGTCAAGACACCTGCCGTCGAGCCTTTGGGCTCCGTTATTCCGGGCCCCACCCCACGACGAGATCCACGACGTACGGCTCCGTGAGCACGCCGTCCGGGAACAGCGCGAGCAGCTCCGCCCGCTCCGCGTCCAGCACCGCCGCGGCCTCCCCGGCGTCCATCACCGCCACATAGGAGTGGCTGCCGATCGAGCGCAGCTTGTCCTCGACGGTGATGGTCCGCGACCAGCGCACCCTGCGGTCCGTCGTCCGCACCCCGAACGGCGCGAGCCGCCCCGCCACGGTGCTCGGGAAACCCGGCGGCCGGTAGGCCGGGCAGCGCTCGGCGAGCCGCTCCTCCTGCCGCGTCACCCAGGGGACGTCGAGGTCCGGCAGGTTCCACCACATCGCCAGCGCCCCGCCGGGGCGCAGCACCCGCAGCGCCTCGGGGACGGAGCGCCGCGGATCGGTCCAGTGCCAGGACTGGGCGTACGCGATGAGGTCCGCGGCCCCGTCGCGGAAGGGCAGGGCGTCGGCGTCGCCCCGCACGAGCCGGACGTCCGGGGCGAAGGCGCGCAGCTGCGCCGCCATGCCCGCGCCCGGTTCCACGGCGGTGACACACGCGCCGCGGTCGGACAGCAGCCGCGTGGCGATGCCCGTGCCCGCCCCCACGTCGAGCACCTCCGCCCCGGCCAGCGCCTTGCCCGTGACCTCCTCCACCGCATCGAACAGCGCGGGCGGATACCCGGGCCGGGCGGCCGCGTACTGCGCGGCGACGGCGTTGAACGACGAGGCGAGGGCGGCGTGCGGCGGCGAGGACATGCCCTCATAATCGCCCGCGATCCGGGCGTTGTCAGCGGCTGTGGATAACCGCGTCGGACGGGAGCGGGCATTGTCAGTGGGGGGTGCGACGATGCGGCGCATGGGTGCTGAGGGATCGATGACCGGCTACGGGACCGCCGACTACTGGGACGCCGCCGCGGCCGGGTTCGACGACGAGCCGGATCACGGGATGCGCGATCCGGCCGTGCGGGAGGCATGGGCGGCCCGGTTGCGGCAGTGGCTGCCCGGGCGGCCCTGCGATGTGCTCGACCTCGGCTGCGGCACGGGCAGCCTGGCCCGCCTCGCGGCCGAGCAGGGCCACCGGGTGACGGGTGTCGACCGGTCGCCGCGGATGGCCGAGCGCGCCCGCGCCAAGCTCGTCGGGACGGACGCCACCGTGCTCGTCGGGGACGCGGCCGCACCGCCCGTCGAGGAGAGCGGCTTCGACGTCTTCCTGGCGCGCCATCTGCTGTGGCTGCTGCCCGGCCAGGAGGCCGTGCTGCGGCGCTGGGCGCGGCTGCTGCGCCCGGGCGGGGCGCTGGTGCTGGTCGAGGGGCGCTGGGGCGAGTCGGATCCGGTCGGGCTGACGGCCGGTGACCTGATGCGCATGGTCGAGCCGCTGGCGTCCCGTACGTACGTCGAACAGCTGGCGGCGGACGCGGCGCTGTGGGGGCGGCCGGTGTGCGACGAGCGCTATGTGCTGTGCGCGGACCTCGCCCCGCCCTGGCGGCATGCCGAGATCGTCGACGTCCATCTGCTGTTGCGGCGCGGCGGCGAGATCCTGCTCGCGCGCCGCGCGGGCACGGGGTACGCGGACGGGCTGCTGCACGCGCCGTCCGGCCATGTGGAGGACGGCGAGGACGTACGGACCGCGGTGCTCCGCGAGGCCGCCGAGGAGATCGGCGTCCGGCTCACCCCGGACGAGGTGCGGGTGGCGCTCGTCATGCAGCACAAGTCGCCCACGGGCTCGGCCCGTACGGGCTGGTTCTTCGAGGCGGAGCTGACGGACGGCACGGGGGAGCCGGTGAACCGGGAGCCGGACAAGTGCTCGGAGATCGGTTGGTTCGCGCTGGACGCCCTGCCGGAGGACATGGTGGCGTACTGCCGCGCGGGCGTGGAGGCGTACCGGGCGGGGGAGCGGTTCGCCGTGCACTGGCACGAGCCGGGGGACGGCATCGCGTTCGCCCCGGACGGCCCGGACCGGCTGGTGGTGCTGGAGGCGTCGGGGTGACCCGCCGCATCAGTGGCGCAGTTCGCGTACGTAACGCCGCTCCAGGGAGGCCACGGCGTAGCCGAGCCCCACGTTGATCGCCAGCATCGGGCCGTTCTCGCTGTCGTTGCCCGTGAACGCCTCGGCGCACCCCGCCGCGCGCGCCCGGTGCAGCGAATGGGTCTTGGCCAGCTTCGCCAGGCCCCGGCCGCGGTAGGCGCGCAGCGTGCCGGTCATGCCCGACCAGTAGCGGCCGCGGCCATCCGTATGGGCGAGGCTGAACGCCGCGACGCGGCCGTCCACGACGGCCAGCGAGGTCAGTTCGTGGTCCAGCGAGGGATGCTCCCAGGTCCGGGCCAGCCACTCGGCGTAGGGCATCCGGCCCTCCACCACATCGCCGGGCTCGTCCTCCATCACGTCGACGTCCGTCTCGTACAGCCGGCGCGGATCGTCGGCGAGGTCCGCCGCTGACCGCAGCGCCACGCCGTCCGGCAGGGCGTCCGCGTCCAGGGGCGGCAGGTCCGCCGTCGCGAGGTCCAGCCGCAGGATGCGGCACGACCGGCTGCGCCGGTAGCCGCGGCGCTCGGCGAACGCGGCGAAGGCGGGCTCGTCGACGGTCCACGCGAACACCTTGGCGGCGCCCAGCCCCGCCGCGTACTCCTCCGCCGCGGTCACCAGCGCCGAACCGGCGCCCCGGCCCCGCGCGTCGGCGCGCACCGAGGTGTTGGCGCAGGCCACGCCCGGCCCGTCGCCGTCCGCGCCCGGGAAGAGGCCCACGTCGCAGCAGCCCACCACCCGGCCGTCCGCCTCGGCGACCAGCAGCCGGTAGCGGCGGGCCTCCGGTGCGCTCGCCACCTCCCAGGCCACGGTCCGGGGTGTCGTCACCAGGTGGGGGAAGGCGGAGCGACGCGCCTCCGCGACGGCGGCCGCGTCGGCGGCCCGGAAATCGCGCACGGTCATGGTCATGGACGGGCAGATTACGGCCCGGTGCACCCGCCCCGCCTCCGATTTTCCGGCCGCGCCCCCAGCGGCACACAATGGGTGCGACAAAGCCCCCCACGCCGTACGCACCCCAGGAGCCCCACGTGGCCTTGCAGATCACCGTCGACCCGGACGCGGCGACCGCCCCCTTCGAGCAGATCCGCGCGCAGATCGCCGAGCAGGCCCGCTCCGGGCACCTCCCCGTGGGCTACAAGCTGCCCACCGTACGCGGCTTCGCCGAGGAGCTGGGCCTGGCGGCGAACACCGTCGCCAAGGCGTACCGCGCGCTGGAGTCGGACGGCGTGATCGAGACCCGCGGGCGCCACGGCACGTTCGTCGCGGCGGCCGGTGACGCGGCCGGGCGCCAGGCCGCCGAGGCGGCGCAGACGTACGCCCAGCGGGCCCGGCGGCTCGGCCTGGACCGCGCGGCGGCCCTCGCCGCCGTCGAGGACGCGCTGCGGGCGGCGTACGGTGAGTGACCCGAAAAGAAGGGGGAACCCATGACCACCAGCCGTATCGCCCTGGTCCGGCGGCCGAGCCCGCGGCTCGCGGACGGGCTCGTCACGCACATCGACCGCAAGCCGGTGGACGCCGCGCTCGCGCTGCGGCAGTGGGAGGCGTACGTCGCGGCCCTGGAGACGCACGGCTGGGAGACGGTGGAGGCCGATCCGGTCGACGCGTGCCCGGACGGGGTGTTCGTCGAGGACACGATGGTCGTCCACCGGAACGTCGCGCTGATCTCGCTTCCCGGCGCCGAGTCCCGCCGCCCCGAGACCGCGGCCGCCGAGGCGGCCGTGACGGCGCTCGGCTGTTCGGTCAACCGGGTGCGGGAGCCGGGGACGCTCGAGGGCGGCGATGTGCTGAAGATCGGCGACACGGTGTACGTGGGGCGCGGCGGCCGCACGAACGGTGAGGGGGTGCGGCAGGTGCGCGCCGCCTTCGAGCCGTTGGGCGCGCGGGTGGTGGCCGTGCCGGTCAGCAAGGTGCTGCACCTGAAGTCGGCGGTCACGGCGCTGCCGGACGGCACCGTGATCGGGTATCCGCCGCTGGTCGACGACCCGGCCGCCTTTCCGCGCTTCCTGCCGGTGCCCGAGGAGTCGGGGGCGCATGTGGTGCTGCTGGGCGGCGGCAGGCTGCTGATGGCGGCGAGTGCGCCGCGCAGCGCGGCGCTCTTCGCCGACCTCGGGTATACGCCGGTGCCGGTGGACATCGGCGAGTTCGAGAAGATGGAGGGCTGTGTGACCTGCCTGTCGGTGCGGCTGCGGGAGCTGTACGTCTAGGAGCCCTGTCAGAGATACAGTCCCGCGTCCGTCTCGCCCGGCTGGATGGGGACCGACGCGGGGCGGGTGCCGCGGCGGAGGGCGAACAGTTCCGCGAGCGTCGCGCCGTCCCGGCCGATGCCCTCCTCCGTGCCGAGCCAGTTGACCGCCTCCGTACGGTTCAGCTTGCCGACCTCGATACGGGCGAGGCAGCGGCCGGGGCGGACCACTGCCGGGTGCAGCCGCTCCAGGTCCTCGTTGGTGGTCACCCCGACCAGGACGTTGCGCCCCTGGCCCAGCAGACCGTCCGTCAGGTTGAGCAGCCGGGACAGCGCCTGGCCCGCGGTGTGCTTGGCCTCGCCGCGGATCAGCTCGTCGCAGTCCTCCAGGAGCAGCAGCCGCCAGCGGCCCTTGGCCGAGCCGTCGTCCTCGCCGATGGCGATGTCCATCAGATAGCCGACGTCGGTGAACAGCCGCTCCGGGTCCAGGACGCAGTCCACCTGGCACCAATCGCGCCCCAGGAGCGGGCAAGGGTGGCCCACCGGGAAGGTCTTGCCGGGTCCCGGGCGGGCCGGGCAGCAACAGGGAGGCGGCCCGCGATGTCGTCCCGGGGGTGACCTTCATCAGCCCGTCCATGGCGTCGGCGACCGGCGCGGTGTAGTTGTCGCGGATCTCCTCCCAGGTCCCGGGCCGCGATCTGGCGGGTGGTGCGGTGCGGGCCGCGGCGCGGCGAGACGTACCAGAAGCCCATCGACACGTTCTCCGGCTGGGGCTCGGGCTCGTCCTCGGCGCCGTCGACCGCCTGTCGCAGCACCGTTTCGGCAAGGTCGTCATCGACCGCGGTCACGGTCACGTCCGCGCCCCGGTTCCACCGGGACACCAGCAGGGTCCAGCCGTCGCCCTCGGCGAGCGTGGCGCTGCGGTCGTCGTCGCGGGCCGCGCGCAGCACGGTCGCGGCGGGCGGCAGCAGAGTGGCGCCCGACTTCACCCGGTCGACGGAGTGGCTGCGGGCATACGGCTGCTCTCCGGTCGCGAAGCGGCCGAGAAAGAGTGCGTCGACGACATCCGACGGCGAATCGCTGTCATCGACGTTCAGCCGGATCGGAAGGGACTGTTCGGCGGGTGTAGCGGGCAGGGTCTGCCTCCTGAGCGAGCGGTCCGGTGCGGCGGTCGGCGCACCCTGCCCCATGATCCAGCACGAGGGGCGTCGGCGCACCGGGGTTTACGGCCGTTTACCGAGCTGTTCCGAAGAAGCCCACCGGAATGGGGGTGTTCAGGGATACTCTTACCCTTTGTAGGACGTCAAGGACGGGAACGGGGCGGGGCGCGGGTGGGATCACGGGTAGGAATGCCGGTGGGCACGCGGGCGGGGTTACCGGGAGCGCGGCGGTGGCGGATCACCGCACTGCTCGCCATCGGCATGGGCACGCTGGCCCTGCTGCTGACCACGTGCACGAGCTGGCCGGGAGATGACGCGGGGCGGCCGGGAGCGTCGGCCTCGGCCCGTGAGCGGGCGGCCTCGGCCGGTCTCGGCTGGGGCTTCACCCACACCCAGTACAGCGCCGACCGCGGCACCGACAGCGGCAGGAAGGCCGCCGAGTCGCTGCTGTCGGACCGCCCGATGCCGCAGAACCAGCACATCATGGGGTGGGGCGCGGGCAACCCCGAGCCGTCCCCGGGCCGCTACGACTTCGCGGACCTGGACCGGCGCGTCGCCCTGATGCGCAAGACCGGCACCGAGCCCGTGCTCACCCTGTGCTGTGCGCCCGACTGGATGAAGGGCGGCACCCCGGGGGACACGGACTGGTCGCAGGAGTCCCTGGAGACCGCGCCGACCCCCGACCACTACAAGGATTTCGCGAAGCTCGCCGGGAAGGTCGCCGACCGCTACCCCGAGGTGCGCCACTTCATCGTCTGGAACGAGTTCAAGGGCTTCTACGACGACGGCAAGAACCGCTGGAACTACGAGGGCTACACCAAGCTCTACAACCTCGTCCACGAGGAGCTGAAGAAGCGGAACCCGAAGAACCTGGTCGGCGGTCCGTACGTCGTCGCCGACAGCGACCCGCCCGGCGCGGCGGGCGGCGACGACACGGTGTCCGGCCCCTGGGGCACGCTCGACCGGCGCTCCGTCGACGCGATCAGGTACTGGAACGAGCACAAGGCGGGCGCCGACTTCGTCGTGGTCGACGGCTCCAGCTACACCCGCGAGGGCGACCGGCTGATCCCGGACGCGTTCGGCGCCACGCGGAAGTTCGAGGACGTCACCCGCTGGCTCGACGAGACCACGAAGCTGCCGGTGTGGTGGGCCGAGTGGTACGTGGAACCGGCCGCCGACACCAGCAAGAAGACCACCCGCGGCCGCTGGAGCGAGGCGCACCGCGTCGCCGTGCAGGCCACCGCGCTGACCCGGCTGGCCCGCGGTGGCGCCGCGACCGCCTTCTACTGGAACCCGGAGACCACGGACTCCGACTGCCCCGGCTGTCTGTGGCGCCCCACCGAACTGGACGACGGCGGCAGCGCGCTGCCCATGATGGAGCTGCTGAGCCGCTTCGGCCGCGAGTTCCCGCCGGGCACCCGCTTCCGCTCGGTGGACATCGCCGCCGACGACCGGCCCAATGTGCAGGTCCTCGCCGACGACGACACGACGCTGGTGGTCAACACCCTGTCCCGGCCGATCAAGGCGAAGGTCGACGGGCGGTCGTTCGCCATGGACGCGTACGAGGTGCGCTGGCTCAAGCGGTAAGGGCACGTCGTCCGGCTCCTCACACCATCGTCAGGAACCGCTGCACCAGCGACCCCAGCACCACCAGCAGCAGCGGCAGTGCGAACCAGTACGACGCCTGGAGCCACCGCAGCCGCCGTACGCTCGGCCGCACCGCCACCCGCACCACCTCGCGCGCCGCGAGCAGCACCATCAGCACCACCGCCGCCAGCGCGCCGGTCACCGACCACGGCGTCCAGGTGATCTGCGGACCGGCCGGGCCCGGCTTCGGCTCCGGCACCGCCCCGCGCGGCGGCGACGCCAGCTCGTACAGCGACGCGTCGTCGTTCGACAGCACCCGGCGCAGTTCGGTGCGCTGGTCCAGGGAGCGCAGCAGCCGCTCCTGCCAGCGCGCCCCGTAACCGCCGTCCAGCTGGAGCGAGACGGACTGGCCGCGGCCCACCATCAGATACGAACGCGGCCCGGCGTCGCGCAGCGCCGTCACCAGCCCGCTCACCAGCACCGGGTCGCGCGGGGCGAGCGTCGGTTCGTACGCGACCCGCTCCATGTCCCGCGCGCCCCACGGCATCGCGGGGGTGACGTTGTTGACGGGGTCGTCGCTCATCCACAGCACCCGCACGGTCGGCTTGTCGTGCGCGTAGACGTACTCCATGGCGGCGACCTCGCCGGGCCGCACCCGCTCGAACGCCTCGTTGCCCCAGCGGGCGACCAGGAAGCCGGACATCAGCGTCAGCCCCGCCACCAGGGCCGCGAGCGGCGCCAGGCCCCGGCGGTCCGGCCGCACCCGCGGGAAGATCGCCAGCGCCCCGAGCACACAGGCGCCCGGCAGCGCGAACATGAAGACGCGCAGCGCCATTTCGCCGCCGTAACTCTGCATGCCGAAGCCCAGGAACGGTACGAAGGTCAGCACCAGCAGCGCCCGCTCGGTGAAGCCCGCCGCGCGCCGCCGCAGCACCCCCCAGCAGGCGCACGCCAGCACCCCGCCGGCCAGCGCCACCCGCACGTACAGCACCAGCTTGTGCACACTGCTGCCGCCCTCGATCCGGCCGGAGACGGACGACGACACATTGCCGCCGACCCCGCCGACCCCGCCGAACAGCTCGTCCCAGTGGCCCGACCAGTACGGCTCCGCCAGGAAGCCGATCCAGACGACCACCATCACCCCGCACAGCAGCGGCAGCCCGTACAGATCGGAACGCCGCACCAGGACCAGCGCCGTCACCACGCCGAGCATCACGAACGGCGTCAGCTGATGCGCCGCCACCGACGCCGCGAACAGCGCGATCAGCAGCCCGAGCAGCGCCGCGCGCTGACCGCGCGTCGCTTCCGCCACCTCCGCCTCACCGGGCCTGCGCTTACCGCCCAGCACCCGCGGTTCGCGGAACCACACCAGCAGCACGGCGACGAACACCAGATAGAAGAGGTACGTGAACCCCTGCGGCGAGAAGTAGTCCTGGCCCACCCAGCCGCTCAGGGCGAACAGCCACACCGCCGTCCACTTGGCCCGCCAGCTCGCCCGCAGCGCGCGCAGCAGCACCATCAGGGGGGCGAGGTAGAGCAGCTGGATGACCGTCGGCCACCAGCGCAGCAGCGCGGAGAAGTCCCGTACGCCGCACGCCTCGGCGAGGAACGCCGCCCCGGCGAAGAAGCCCGGCCAGCTCCAGCGCGCGTCGAGGTCGGGCACGGCGTCGCCGGTCCGGCCGATGTAGTCCAGGAACCCCAGGTGCTGCCACGCGGTCGGGAACCGCGGATGGGCCTCCAGCACGGCGGGCACGGCGTGCAGGGACACGACGGTGGCCAGCAGGGCGACGGTGAGCAGCGCACGGCGCTGCCGCCCGAGCGCGAGCGCACCGGCGAACACGGCGACCAGCAGCGCCGCCCCCAGCAGCGTCGGCTCGGGCAGTACGGAAACCAGCTCGAGCCCGCCCATCCGGTCCAGGTCGGCGGGCGTCCACGCCGAGCAGCGGCAGCCAGTAGAGGCCGAGACCGGCGGCCAGCATCGCTCCACAGGACGGGCGCGCCTTTCGTCGCCCGCGCCCTGCCCGCATCGCGCGGTGCCTGCGGCGCGGCGGGCGGGGCAGAAGCGGCGGGCGCGGCGGGTGCGGACGGTACGGATGCTGGGAGCGCTTCGGGCTGCGGGCCGTAACGCGCGTCGGGACGGCGCTCCGGGTGGTCGAAGTCCATGCGAACCCCCAGCACCAGCGTGTCCGCGTCCAGCGCCGATCGCAGCGCCCAGCGGGTGCCGTAGCGGGCGTCCTGCGCGCCACGGGGACGCCTGGCGCGACGGTCGCCGTCCACCGCCAGATCCGCCAGATCGCCGTCGGGCGCGGTGCCGCGCTCCAGCGGCGGGGGAGGGCCGGGCGGAGGCGGAATCCGCGCCGGATCCGAAGCGGCAGCGGAAGCCGGGGCCGCGGGCTGCGCCGTGACCACCCGGTACAGCTTCACCGACGCGATCGAGGCGATCACCGCCAGGCTGGAGATCTCCGCGACGCCCGCCCCCACCAGCCCCATCCGCGGCAGCAGCAGCAACGTCAGCCCCAGCACCAGCGCGCACAACAGCCCCTGGAGATACGCCAGCCCCGAGGTGCGGCTCTGCGCCCGCAGCACGGCGAAGTACACCTCGATGACCACCCGCAGCGCAGCGCCCACCGCGAACCAGCGCAGCAGCGGCGCGGCCGCGTCCGCGTAGCCCGCCCCGAACACGCCCAGGATCTGCGGGGCGAAGACGAACAGCCCGAGGCAGACCGGCAGCATGATGCGCGCCATCCGGCGCAGCGCCGCCCGGCAGTTCTCGGCGAGCCGGGCCGGATCGTGCGAGCCCTCCACAGTCAGCGACGCGCCCATGTTGATGGCGAGCAGATTGACCGTGCCGCCGATGGTGGTGGTGATGTAGAAGTACGCGTTGTCGGCGGCGCTGACCTGTGAGGCGACGATGACCGGCACCGCGTACACCACGGCCAGCGAGAACAGCGACCCGGTGTAGTCCCCGGCGAGGAAGCGGCCCATCTCCCGGTACGACGCGGGCCGCGCCCGGTCCTCCGTCCTCTTCACATGCCGCGGCACCAGACGCCGGAAGACCAGCCAGCCCAGCGGCAGCACGGACAGCGCGATGGAGACCACCCACGACACGAACACCCCGGCGGTCGGGATCGTGGCGGCGAGCGCGACGAGCAGCAGCAGCTTCGCGGCCAGGAACACCGTATTGCCCACCGGCACCCAGAACGCGCTGCGCAGCCCGGTGAGCACCCCGTCCTGGAGGGTCAGCAACGACCAGCCGACGACCGCCACGACGAAGCCGATGCCGTGCACCGGGCCGTGCAGAAAGCGGTACGACGGGCCCCAGAGGTTCAGCGTGAGCAGGAAGACCACGGCGGCGCACGCCACGACCACCGAACTGCCCGCGTAGGTGATGCCCACCAGCCGTCTCGTCGTCCGCCCGGCGACCGGGATGAACCGGGCCAGGGCGCCGGTCAGCGTCACCGCGGTGAGCCCCGCGAGGAGCTTCATCGCGGCGATGGCCGCCGAACCCTGGCCGACCGCGTCGTCCGCGTAATAGCGGGCAGCGGCCAGCCAGAAGCCGAGGCCGAGGACGGCCGAGATGCCCGTGTTGAGCATCAGCGCATAGGCGTTGCGGAACAGCTGACTGCCGCCGCCGGGGCCGGTCGGCGGCGGCTGCTCCGCGGCCGGCCGCGCCTCGGCGGCGGTCTCGGCCCGGGTGGTCGTGTCGGACACGGGCTCAGTGCACCTTCCCTAGAAGCTGACGTGATCTGCGGACGAGGGCATAGCCCTTGGTGAGCGCCCGGTCCCCGGCGAAGGCGCGGCCGACGGCCCGGCCGTGGACCAGCCGCTCGAACTCCTCGATGCGGGTCCTGCGACGCACCGTCACCCGCCGCAGCGCGTACGGCCCCTGGCGGCGGTCCGCCAGCGCGTTGCCCACCGCGAGCGACACTCCGAACCCGGCCTCCCGCACCACCTGCCGGACCCGGCGGTCGGAGTAGCCGTAGGGATAGGCGAACGACACCGGCGGACGGCCCAGCTCGGCCTCGAGGATGTCCCGGCAGCGCACCACCTCGAAGCGGAGCCGCTCGTCGCCGAGCTGGTCGAGCGGCGGATGGGTATGGCTGTGAACCGCCGATCTCCATCCCGGCCGCGGCGAGTTCACGCACCTGCCCCCAGTCGAGCATCACGTCGAGCGCGCCGTCCGTCTCGTACCGGCCGCGCAGCCACCCCGTCGAGGCGAACAGGGTGGCCGCGAAGCCGTGCCGGTCGAGGACGGGGAGGGCGTGGCGGTGCACGCCCTCGTAGCCGTCGTCGAAGGTGATCAGCACGGGGTTCGGCGGCAGTGCGTCGCCCCCGCGCCAGGCGTCGGCGAGCCGCGCGCAGGTCACCGGGGTGAAGCTGGACGCGCCGAGCAGCCCCATCTGCTCGGCGAACGCCCCCGGCGAGACGGACAGCGCGTGCGTCGCCCGCGCCGGGGTGTGGGCCACGGCGTGGTACATCAATATCGGCACCGGTCCTGTCGTCACGGGGAGCCTCCCGGGTCGGCGCCGGACGCCGAAGGGCCCGGCACCGCCGCAATGGTGAAGCGGGGCCCGGCGCCGCGGCGGGCCCGGGCGGTGCCGATCAGATAGCCGCCCGCCGCGGCCGACACACCGGCCACGATCGCGCCCGCGCGCCCGGCCCCGCCCGCCCGGCCGAGCAGGGCGTCCCGCAGCCCCCGGGCGACGCCCGCGGGCAGCACCCGGGTGGTGTAGCGGCGCTCGGTCGCCACCCCGGGTGGTGTAGCGGCGGCTCGGGTCGCCCAGCCCGGGCCCCCGGGCCCCCACACTGCGGGCGACCAGGGCCTTCGACAGCCCCTCGGCATACGCCCGGCTGCGGAAGTAGGCGAACCGCTCCCGCGCCGCCGGCACCTTGTGGTGGATCACCGCGCGGTCGTCGATCAGCAGCACCGCGTCCGGCCGGGCGCGCGCCAGCCGGATGCACAGCTCGGTCTCCTCGCAGCCCAGCGGCCGCTTGTCGGCGTCCCGCCCGATGCCGCTCGCGAACCCGCCCACCGCGTCGAACGCCTCCCTGCGGAACGAGGCGTTCCCGCCGAGCACGTTGCGCACCCGGACCCGGCCGGGCGGGAGCCCCCGGTACGTACACCCCACGACCCAGTCGAACTCCTCCGGGAACCAGGCCGGGCGGCGCCGGGACGCCCACACCGGTTCGGTGCGCCCGCCGACGGCCAGCACCAGCGGATCCGCGTACCCGTCGGCGAAGTGGCGCAGCCAGTCCCGCTCGGCGACCGCGTCGTCGTCGAGGAACGCGATCACCTCGCCGGTGGACGCGGCGATGCCGGTGTTACGGCCCGCGGACAGGCCGCGGGGGCCCGCGTTGGCGAGCACCCGCACCCCCTCACCGGCCCTGGCACCCTCGTAGTGGTCCCGGAGCCGCCGCAGCAGCGCCGGGTTGTGGTCCACCACGAGCAGCGTCTCCTCGGCGGGCCACGACTGGTCGCGCACCGAGGCCACCGCGGCGAGGATGTCGTCCCAGCGGTCCTCGGTGTAGGCGCAGATCACCACCGAGATCCGCGGCCGCGGTCGGACGAGGGTCAAGACACCTCCCCTCGGACCGCCGCGGGCGCCACGGCCGGGCGGCGGGGCCGCCGGACGCCGCGCTCGCGCAGGATCACCCTGAGCACCCGCAGCCCGTCGCGGACGGCCCGCAGATTGCTGGCGCCGTGGATGCGCTCGTACTCATGGCTGGGGATCTCCTGGACCCGCAGCCCGGCCTTGACCACCCGGATGTTCATCAGCGTCTCCACCTCGAACCCGGCGCAGTCCAGCGCGATCTCGTCCAGGCAGTGGCGCCAGAAGGCGTTGTAGCCGTAGCACAGGTCGGTGTAGCGGGCGCCGAACTTGCGGTTGACGATCGCGGTGAGCGCGCGGTTGCCGAGCTTGCGGATCGGCGTCATGTCGTCCGTGCCGCCGCCGTTGGCGAAGCGCGACCCCTTCGCGAAGTCGGCGCCCGACACCAGTGCGGACACATAGCTGACGATCTCGGACCCGTCGGCGGAGCCGTCCGCGTCCACCATCACCACGATCTCGCCGGTGCAGGCGGCGAATCCGGTGATGAGCGCGTTTCCCTTGCCCTTGCCGCGCTGCGGCACGACTTTCACGTCCGGCCAGAGTTCCCGGGCCACCCGGACCGTGTCGTCCGTGGAATTGCCGTCCACCAGGACGACTTCATGGATCCAGTCCGGAAGGGTTTTGAAGACGTACGGAAGATTCTCGGCCTCGTTCATCGCCGGAATCACGACGCTCACCGGCGGCGCGATCGCGAGATGCGAGGAGATGGGCCGGTATCGAGTCGATCCGGCGACCGGTGCGATTTCGGACGTGGCCGGTCGCACAAAAGACGTCATGACGATGGTTCCCTCTCGTCCGGTGGACCACCGTCCCCACGGCGGTCCTTTGGTGTATCCGGTTCGAAAGGGGGGTTCTCATCCGCCCATGACGGCATGGACTTTTCGCCACACCGTGCGGAACGGACGAGCTGGCTGTTACTGGCCTCGCGGCACGCGCCCCGGCCCGCCCCCAACAGCAGACAGGAAAACCGGACGCGGCACCCCCCTACCGCGCCCCGCGCGGAATCCATCGCGGCGCTCGAGCCCTCCCCTTGAGCCGCGTTGAATGATGGTCCGATGCGGGTTGAGTAACGACGGTATTCATGCTCGTAACTCTGATGAGCCTCTTGACCCTAGGGTAAGACGGCGGTGGCGGCACCTCCTTCTGAAATGTTGACCTTCATTTCTCTTCCCGATTCTTCCCGGCCGCTCGCAAACTCCCCATGCGTTTCAGCAGCCGGTCGGCCGGTCCGAAGAACTCCGGCCGGGAAAGCACCGTGTTGCGCAGCGCCCGCACCGGCGCACGCCGTGCCCGATGCCCCAGCGCCACCGGGTGGCGGCGCATCACCCACCCCTCCGACACGCTGAGATCACGTGTCTTCAGGGAGTCCTTGTATTCCTTCTCGCCGCGCCCGAGATCCAGATAGTCCACACCCTCGGCGGCGGCTCCCTCCGCCATCCGCAGATGCAGCACCAGACCGGGCGAGAACTTGGCGAAGTCCGTGTCGTACGCCGGGAACCAGCACGCCATGACGCGCTCCGAACGCAGCCCGAAGTGCGCGGCGACCGGCCGGCCGCCCGCGTACAGCACGGACAGCACGCCCGCGAACGATTCACTCCGGGAGTGGAACAGCTGCCGCACCAGCCGGATGATCCATGGATGGGCGAAGCGGTCGCTCCGCCCGGTCCTGCGGTACTGCGCGGACTTCCATCCCATCAGCGTGCGCAGCACGGCCGGATCGCGCTCGTCATGGACGTAGGACACCTCGCCGATGTCCCGGCCCAGCTTGCGCTCCTTGGCCAGCGTCGTCCGTGTGAACTTCGGCGAGCGGGCGCGTAGTTGGGCGAGATACGCCTCGTAGCCCTGGTCCACGTCGATCACGGGGGAGTCGTACGTCCCCCGCGCCGCCACCTCGAACGGCTTCTGGCCCTCCACCAGATGGTCGAACTCCCACACCGCCAGCCCGCACGCCTGTAACAGCTCGCGCGCGTCCCACTGGAACCCCGGGCGGTGCACCAGCCCCTGCGCGTCCGACAGACCGAGGCCGATCGCCCGGCCCACCCCGAACCGGTTCCGCTGGAACGGGAAGAAGGCCACCGGCTCACCCTCCTCGCGCACCACCGCGATCCGCACCCCGCCCCGGCAGCGGCCGAGCGCGAGAGCGAACTCGGGGGACAGAAAGGGATTCGCCAGCTGCGGCGCGCCCAGCAGGGGCGCCTGGGCCTGCATGGCCGTCCAGACGGCCCGGTCCGCGGCGGTCAGCTCGCCCGGCCGGTACACACGGATATCCACCTGTCAGCGACCCCCGCCGCTTTTCTGAGGCTCGGTGAGCCGCCGACCGGGGCGCCGGGCCTGGGCGAGGAGCGCGGGGGTCAGCATCAGCAGGCTCAGCAGGCCCACCGCGGCCACTCCGCCGCGCACCGACCAGATGTGCAGCGCGAGCATGCTCTGCGCCACCAGCAGGTCGAGGGCGAGCGCGCCCGCCACCCCCAGCACGATGCGGGCCGCCGCGTCGAGCCCGCGCAGGGCGCTGCCCAGCGCCGCGGCGGGCGCCGCCACGAGGAAGAACAGGGTGAACGGCGCGCGCAGCGGCGAGTCGAAGTCCGCCAGCGTGAGCGCGGCGCCGATGGCCGCGATACCGACGGCCGCCCCCGCGGCCACCGGCAACAGTTCGGCGCGTGCCGATCTCTTGTCAGTGTTGGTCTGCATTGGCGACTTTGCCCCCCGAAGCGCCGGATGCCGGGCTTCAATGTCGCGCAGCGCGCCAAGGCCCGTCAAGACGGGAAAAGCGCGCGAAGACGTCATGCGAGAGCGCGAGGTCGAGCGCCCACCAAGGGTTTTGCGCACCCCGCGCGCCAGGCGCGCGCCGGGGATTGCGTGCAGGATTCACCCTTTTGAGTGATCGAAAGATTTTGGACAGCTACACGCATAGATCATGATTTTGGGCGGCATGACATAGCCATGTCACGGCGCCGATATATGCACGGTGGCGTGATTGACGGTTTCGAACGCGGTTGCCCCGCTATGGGGTGATTGCGCCTCACATCGGCACAGGAGTGATCCTGCTAGGGAGATTCGAATGAAACTGTCCAGACTCACGGCGACCTTAGGCGCGTTCGTCGTCGGCGCCGTCCTCGCCCTCACCGGGGCCGGGGCCGCCCACGCCACCGGGCAGAGCGCCGGCCCCGCCTATGTGGCGCTCGGTGACTCGTACTCATCCGGCGTCGGCGCGGGCAGCTACGACAGCGCCAGCGGTGCCTGCAAGCGCAGCACCAAGGCGTACCCCGCGCTCTGGGCCGCCGCCCACTCCCCCTCCAGCTTCGCCTTCACCGCCTGCTCGGGCGCCAAGACCGGTGACGTGCTCAGCGGTCAGCTCGGACCGCTCAACTCCGCCACCGGCCTCGTCAGCATCAGCATCGGCGGCAACGACGCCGGGTTCGCCAGCGTCATGACCACCTGTGCGCTGTCGGGCGAGAGCGGCTGCCTCAACGCCGTGGCCAACGCCCGTACGTACGCCGAGAACACCCTGCCCGGCAAGCTCGACCAGGTGTACGACGCCATCAGCGCCAAGGCCCCGTCCGCCCAGGTCGTCGTTCTCGGCTACCCGCGCTTCTACAAGCTGAACGGCTCCTGCTTCCTGGGCCTCAGCGAGGCATCGCGCGCCGCCATCAACAACGCCGCCGACCTCCTCAACTCCGTGACCGCCAAGCGCGCCGCCGACCACGGCTTCGCCTTCGGCGACGTCACCCCGACCTTCACCGGCCACGAGATCTGCTCCGGCAGCGCCTGGCTGAACAGCGTCACCTTCCCCATCGAGGAGTCCTACCACCCGACGGCCGCCGGTCAGTCCGGTGGCTACCTCCCCGTGTTCACCGCTGCTGCCTGAACGGGTCCGTTCCCCGAGGTGCCCACGTAGAGGAGGAGGCCCCGTCCGTCGGGGCCTCCTCGCACGTCGTGGCGAAGTCGACGCGCGAGGACGTGACGGACGCGGCGCCCTTCGGGCCCTTCGCCTCCACGGCGATCCAGTCCTTGTGGCGGGCCCCCGCCTGATACGACAGCTCGGTGTGGCGCACCGTCCGCGCCGTGCCGCCCTCGCCGAAGTGGGCCGACTTCCAGCCGCCGTCCGACACCCGGCCGCTGCCGGTGATCCAGCGGTACCGGACCGTCGCGGGGGCGTGGTTCACGGAGAGGGCCGCCGTGAAGGACGGCGCCTCGCCGGACGGGGGCGGGCAGGCACCCTCGTAGTCGTCGCGCTCGGCCTTGATGACGACGGTGATGGTGAGGGCGGGGGAGGTGGTCGCGGGGTGGCTGTTGTTGCCCTCGGTGTCCTTGGTGGTGTCCTTGGCGGTGTCCGTACGGTGGGTGCCGGTGGCGGTCGTCATGCCGCCGGTGCCTCCGCTGTTGTTGTCGTCCTGGCCGCCCTCGTTCAGCAGTGCCCAGGTCAGCCCGCACAGCGCCAGTACACCGAGCACCATCCCGGCCGCGATCGCGGCCACCGCCCGGCGGGGATGCTCCGGCGGCTGATCGCCCGCGTGGGTGGGGGTGGCCGGATGGTTTCCGCTCGGTGGTGCGGGGGCCGTTGGCGTCGTCGGGAGCGTTGGGGTCGTCGGGGTCGCTGGGGCCGCGTCCGTGTGGCGCGGTACGCCGCCGGGTGTGCCGCCCGCGGCCACCAGCCGCAGCAGCCGCTCCGCCTCCGCCGCCGATGTCCGCTGCCGCGGATCCTTGTGCAGCAGCCCCTCCAGTACGGACCTCAGCGGCCCGGCCCAGCGGGGCGACGGTAACGACGCGTCCACCACGGCCCGCAGCGTCGACAGCGGTGTGTCCTGCCGGAACGGCGAGAAGCCCTCCACCGCCGCGTACAGCATCACGCCCAGCGACCACAGATCAGCCTCCGGGCCCGGCGGTTGGCCGAGCGCCCGTTCCGGGGCGAGGAACTCCGGCGAGCCGACCAGTTCCCCGGTCAGCGTCAGCGCCGCGTCACCCTCCACCACGGCGATCCCGAAGTCGGAGAGCACCACATGGCCGTCGTTCGCGATGAGTACGTTGCCGGGCTTGACGTCCCGGTGCAGGACGCCCACCGCGTGCGCGGCCCGCAGCGCCGCCAGCACCTCGGCGCCCACGAACGCCGCCCGCGCGGGCGGCACCGAACCCTCCGCCTCCAGCACGTCCGCGAAGGACAGCCCGCGCACCAGCTCCATGACGATCCACGGGCGGCCGTCCTCCACCGCCACGTCGTACACCGTGACCACATTGCGGTGCGAGACCCGCGCCGCCGCCCGGCCCTCGCGCTCCAGCCTGGCGTACAGCCGGTCGATGTCGCGGTCGCCGAGCCCGGCCGGGGCCCGCACCTCCTTGATGGCGACTTCGCGGCCCAGCGCCTCGTCGTACGCCCGCCACACCACGCCCATACCGCCGCGGCCCAGCTCGCCGAGGAGGCGGTAACGCCCCCCGGCCAGCCGCTCGTCCCGTGGGCCGAAACCCTCTTCGCTCATGGCCGAGCCCTCCCCCCAACCGAGCAATTCGGGCTGAATGTACCTCAACCGAGCGTTGTTGCCGCCCCCCTGAGCACCAATCCGCAGCCGAGCACGAGGACGACGGCGGCCGTCCCGAACGGCGACGCGCGGTGCAGCACGCCCAGGAGCTTGTGCCCCCGGCCCGCCCGTTCCCGGCGGGCCATGAGCCGCTCGGCGGCCTCCTGGCCCACGCGTACCGCCGTGAACCCGGCCGCCGTGAGGGTCAGCGCCAGCCCGAGCCCGTACGCGATCACCAGCACGACCCCGAACCACGCCTGCCCGAGCGCCGCGGCGCCGACCAGTACGACGACGGCGGAGGGGCTGGGGACCATGCCGCCCGCGAAGCCCATGAGGAGGGTGCCGCGGAGGGTGGGGCGGATTTCGTGGGTGTGGGTGTGGCCGTCTCCGTGGTCGTGGGTGTGCGTGTGCCCGTGCGTGTGCCCGTGGTCGTGGCTGTGCCCATGCTCATGATCATGGTGATGATGGTCGTGCTGGTGTGCCTTCACATGGCGGTGTCTGCGGACCGCCTTGCGCAGCAGTCCCGCGCCCGCCAGCGCGACCAGCACCCCGCTCGCGATGCCCAGCCAGGAGATCACCGAGGGCGCGGCCGCCGAACCCGCCGTGACCAGCAGGCCCAGGGCGAACACCCCCATCGTGTGGGTGACCGTCACCGACGCGCCCAGCGTCAGCACATCGCGCAGCGCGCTGCGCCCGCCCGCCGCGGCGGCCGCCGCCATCATCGTCTTCCCGTGGCCCGGGGCGAGCGCGTGCATCGCGCCCAGCATGACCGCGATGCCGAAGGCGGTGAGCGCGAAGCCGAAGGTGATGTCGTGCCGCGCCACCATCGAGGTGAGCGCCTGCGTCCAGCGGTCCGCCCCGCGCGGCAGCACCGACGAACCCACCGCGTCGTCCCGGTCGGACGCCGGGGTGGCCGCGGCGAGCGCCGGACCGCCCGGCTTCACCCGGAGGGTGGCGGTGCGCTGGTCGAGCGGCGAGGAGAGCTGGCCCTTGGGGTAGCGGGTCAGCCGGTGGGAGACGGAACGGGTGGAGGCGGTCGAATCGGTGAGCGTCATCCGGTCGCCCTGGGCCGTCACTTCGCGCCAGCCGGGGCCGGTGCCGACGTCGTGGGGGCGGTAGCCGATGGTCGCCTTCTGCGCATGCGCCAGGCCCGCCGTCAGCCGGCAGTCCACGCGCAGCGTCGGCAGCCCGGCCTGACCGGGCCGGTTGCGGGCCGCGCTGCGCTGCACGCGGACGTCGGTCTTACGGCCGTCCACGGTCAGCCGGGCCTTCTCCGCGGCGGTCGCGCAACGGGCGTCGGCCCAGGTGTTCAGCTCGCTCCGGGAGAGCGCGTCGTCGCCGTTCTTGTCGATCTGCGCCTTCGCCTGCGCGGACGGGATCTCGGCCAGGTCCTCGACGTGGTCGACGCGGACGGCGTCCTGCGTGATGACGAGGCCGTCGTAGCGGTTGACGGTGAAGTTGCCGAGGGGGTGCGCCTCGGCGCTCCCGGCGGGCACCAGGACCGCCATCGCGGTCCCCAGGAGCACCCCGGCAGCGACGACCCAGCGCCGAACCCGCCGCCGAGCCGCCACGTCACGGGGATGCCCGGCCGCCGTGCCCCACCGTCGGGTGCGCTGCCTCGTGGGTGTGCCCGGGGTTTCGTAGGCGGCTGCGGGCCGGTGGGCGGGTTTGTTCCCCCACCCCGCCCCTTCCCGAACCCGGGGCTCCGCCCCGGACCCCGCCGCGGGCTCCGCCCAGCCCCGAGCCGAGCGCTCTGCCCCGGACCTGGCCGGGGGCTGCGCTGGGTGTTCCACCTTGGGCCCGGTCGTGGGCTGTGCCTTGGACTGCGTCTGGTGCTCCGCCGTGGGCTGCGCCGGGCACTCTGCCTCGGGTCCGGTTGTGGGCTGCGTCGTGGACTCGGCCGTGAGCTTCGCCTCGGGCCCGGCCGTGGGCTCCTCCCTGGCTTCAGCCGGGGGCGCCGCCCTGTACCCGGTCGCGGGCTGCGCCCCGGACTGCGCCGGGCGTCCCGCCTTGGACTCGGTTGTGGGCTGTGGCCTGGACTGCGTCTGGTGCTCCGTCGTGGGCTCGGCCGTGGGCTGGGCCGGGCGTTCCGCTTCGGCCCCCGCCGGGTGCCCCGTCCCGGGCCCCGGGTGCTGCGCCCCGGCCCAGGCTTGGGGCTGCGCCCTGGACTTCGCCGTGGGCTCGGCTATGGGCTTCGCCCAGACCCGAGCCGAGCGCTCTGCCCCAGCCCCGGCCGGGTGCTCCGCCCCGCCCCTGGCCGTGGGCTGCGCCGGGTGTTCCGCCGTGGCCGCAGTCGTGGGCTGCGCCCCGGATCCCGCCGTGGGCTCGGGCTTGGGCCCGGGCGGGGGCTGTGTGCCGGACCGCGGCGGGCGTTTCGCCTCGGGCCTGGTCGTGGGCTTCGCCCGGGACTCTGCCGTGGGCTCCGTCTCGGGGGTGGGGCGCGTTGCGGCGGGCTTGGGCGCCGTCCGGCCCGGCCAGGGGGCACCTCCCAGCGGTAGCTGGGGGAGCTTGAGGGCCGGGGGCTGGGGCTGAGCCCCGGTTCGGGGAACAGTCATCGTGCACCGCCCAGTTGCTTCAGGGCCGCCTTCGCGTCGCGCGCGCCCGTCGGGGAGAAGCCCGGGTTGAGGTCCAGGGCCTCGGCCAGGTGGTCGCGGGCGGCGTCCTCCTCGCCGAGGGACTTCTCGATCATGCCTCGGTGGTAGAGGAAGGCCGCGTTGCGGTAGCCCGGTTCGGCGGCGCGTTTGGCGGCGGTGAGGGCCTCGCGGTCCTTGCCGTTGCGGTGCAGGGCCCAGGCCAGGGCGTCGGCGGTGTGTACGGTCTGGCGTCGGTCCCATTCGGCGCGGGCCGCCTTCAGGGCCTCCTTGACGTCGCCGTGGTCGGCCGCGACGAGGGCGCTGTCGAGGTCGGTGGCCACGCCGTTCGCGCGGGCCAGGGTGATCCAGGTGTCGACCACCGCGTACTGCTGCTTCGCCTTCTCGGCGTCGCCACGCGCCTCGTACGCCTCGCCCAGGGCCGCCAGCTGGGCGGGCAGCGGGGAGCTGCGTACGACCTTCTCCAGGTCGCGTACGGCGGCCCCGAGGCGGTCCTCGGCGGCTGCCGTACGGCCGCGGTACTCCAGGGCCGGGAGGTAGCCGGGCGCGGCGCGCAGGGCGGTGTGGAAGGCGCTCCGCGCCGCGTCGTACCGGCCCTGGCCGAAGGCGAGTTGGCCGAGCGAGGTGGAGACGTAGGCGATGTCACTGGGCGAGGTCGCGGACTCCCGCGCGCGTTCCAGGACCTCGCGCGCCCCCTCCGGATCGCCGCGCAGCTCCTTGACGTAGGCGAGCCGGGTGAAGATGGGGATGCCGGGCCGCACCGAGTCGGCATGCTCGGCGGCGGCGGACGCGTCCTTGTAGCGGCCCAGCTCCACCAGAGCGTCGATCCGGACGGCCATCGCCGACTGGCTATAGGAGTTGATCTTCAGGGACTTGTCGGCGTCCCGCAGCGCGCTCGTGAAGTCGTGCCGGGCCGCGGCGAGGGAGGCGCGCCCGGCGAGCGCCTCGTCGTTGTCGCGCGGCTGGACGGCGAGCGAGCGGGCGAAGGTCTTCTCCGCCTGCGGATAGCGGGTCGGGTCGCCGGTGGTGCGGGCCTGTTCGATGTAGGCCGCGCCGAGCCCGGACCAGCCGGAGGCGTCCTTCGGCTGGGCGCGCAGATGTTTCTGGAGGGCGCTGATCCGTCCGGCGAGGCCGTCGGCCGAGACCTGCTGGAGCGACGCCGGAGCCCCGGCGGCGCGCAGCGACACCGGCCCGGCGGGCTGGTCGGCGGGCGCTCCACTGAGTACGGACGAGGCGGCGGTCAGACCCACCGCGAGGGTGCAGACGACGGCCGCCGTGCGGACCGTGCGGGGGAGGGG
>NZ_GG657754.1:8316777-8324649 GCF_000158915.1 Streptomyces himastatinicus ATCC 53653
GAGCGTGCGAGGGCGGGACCGCGCCCGCGGGGTGGTGCGAGAGGGTCAGTGCCTGCGTGCGCGGGCGGGACGGCGCGACTTGCGCAACCAGAGGAGCCCGAGGCCCACCAGCAGGACGGCGCCGCCGCCACCCGCCGCGGACCCGGCGAGCAGCATGGTGTCCTCCGAGGAGCCGCCGATGCCCGAGCCGCCTTCCAGCAGGGACGAACCGGCGCTCTTGGAGACGGCCTTGGCGTCCGAACCGGAGCTGGGCAGCGCGAGGAACGGGAAGGCGCCGTAGAACTCCTGGTCGTTCTTGTCGACCGCGTCGCCCAGATCGTTCTTCTTGCCGAGGAGCTCGCCCTCGACGGCCTGGAGCGAGATGTCGAGGACGTCGTCGAGCGGCCGCCGTCCGTTGGGGAACCCGGCGTTGTCACCGTCGAGCACACCGAGCCGCTTGGGGTCCTTGGAGGGCTTGATGGAGGTGTTGAGGCGCAGCATCTCGGAGGGGCGGACGTGCGGCGGCTGGTTGAGCTTGGGCACGCCGGTCAGGAAGACCTGCACGAGGTCGTCACGCGGGGTGTCCGGGGCCTCGATCTTGTAGATCTGCTCGATCAGCTTGGGCAGTTCCGGTTCCGTGACGGACTTCAGGAACTGGCCGTCGTCCCACGGGGCCGAGGCGTTGAACTTGTCCTTGTCCTTACGCGGCAGGACGACCTCGTTGACCAGCGGGTTGCCGAGCCGGGAGACCTGGGCCCAGTCGCCGTCCGCGCTCCTGCGGTGGACGGTGGACCACACGCCGATCACCGGCTGGTCGTCGGACTCGGTCAGCGCCTTGGTCGGGACCTGGAGGGCCAGGGACTGGACGTTGTACCCCTTGAGGGTGTCGTTGCCGACCTCCGACATGTCGCCGCCGTAGAGCAGGTCGAAGACCCGCAGATCGGCGAAGAACGGGTCGTCGGCCTGACCGGCGAAGCTGGTCGAGCCGCCGCTGTAGCCGATCTTCTGGACCGCCTGGTCGCGGAGCTTCTTGTAGTCGGGCATCGACGCCTTGCCGACGTTCGACGGGGCGACCGGCAGATCGTCGGCGAGCTTGGCCCGGGCGACGGCCCGCTGGTTCTTGAGCTTGATCACCTCGAGGTCGTAGCTCTGGGTGAAGTTGAGGTCCGGGTCGTCGAGCGATTCGACCGGGCCGGTGTTGTAGAGGAACGTGTCCCCGTTCTTCACATGGTCCTCGAACGTCCAGCGGAAGAGCAGATCGCCCTGGCCGTCGCCGTCGTTGTCGACGTGCAGGTCGTACCGGGCGTCCGTGCCGAACTTGTAGAAGTTCGGGCCGCCGGCCGGGTCCTGGAACGGCAGGAAGTTCGTGACCAAGGTGGTCGTGTCCGACTTGTCGGGGCTCTGGAACGCGTACACGTCCGTCGCGTCGTACTGCGGCTGCCCCGAGATCAGTGGCGCCTCCCGGTGGCTGGAGGCTGCCGCCGTCTGTGGCTGTAGCGCCGCGACGCCGGCGGCCGTGAGCGCGCCCGCGGCCAGCGAGCAGCAGACGAGCCCGGCCAAGCTCCTGGTGATTGCGGTCATCGTGTCGGTCCTTCGCACCTTGCCGGATGTTCCTTCATGCGGCTATTCGGGGCGGAGGGCCGAATGGCTTGGCGCGTTCCGTAATTTGTCACGAATGGCAAAGCGGCTCTCACCGGGGCCGATCTTCACTGTATGGGCGTCAACACCCTTGACGTGGTGGTGAATCAGGAACCTGGGATGCGCAGGTGACGGCTCGGGGAGGTAGGGTTACTCTGCCCGGGGCGGGTGCCCTCGAACGGGTGGGGAGTGACATGGAGCAGATAACAGTACGGAGCAGGCCCCGAGTGCCTGCCATTCATTGCGGGAGCGGAGCGTCCAGCGCACGGCTCGACCGCCATCTCGCGGTGCTGGGCGGCCCGGCCGTCCCCCAGCGGGAGGCCGAGGGCGCGACGGTGCTGATGCAGGAGCTGATCGCACGCGATCACGCACGCGCGAAGAACAACCGGGGTGCCCGGGTGTCGCTGTTCGCGCCGCTGCGCCGGTTGCGGCGCTCGCTGTTCGGCAACCACGCCTGACCCACCGCGTCCGACCGCCCCGCCAGGCGCGGCACACCCGCGCACGACTGCATCCGCATCCCGGGTAGGCAGGAGGCACCGGCCCGCTCCAGCCGGTGCTCAGCGCCGTGACTTCACGCTGTGAGCCACGGCACACCACCGGCCTCCCGGGATGCGTGCCGTCCGGCCGTGCCACGGCGGGTCACAGCAGCGCGAACTGGCCCTCCGGTCCCTCCTCCTGGTGATCCAGCACCGACGCCGGGCGGCGGGCCCCGGCGGCCACCGGCAGCACCCCCGCGGCGCGCAGCTCCTCCGGGCCCACCACCGGCCCTCCGGCCACCCGGTCGGCCAGCGCCTCCCGGGCCGGGCGCAGCTCGGCCAGCAGCGCCAGCACGGTGATCAGCTCCAGCAGCTCCGACGTCCAGGCCCGCGGCCACCCGGCCGGAGCGCCGACCGCCTCCAGCGTGCCCGCCTCGGCATGCGCCGTACGCCGCTCGAACCACGCCTCCAGCACCCGCACCCCGCCCGCATGGCACTCCCACGCGGCCCGCGGTACGGGAGAGATGCGGCCCGTGCCCAGATGCAGGGCCGCCTCGTCCGGGTCGTAACCGATCGTGTCCGGCAGCCCGCGCTCGGGCAGTGCGGCCCGTACGTACGGGCGCTGGCCGCCCGGCATGCGCGGGCGCTCACCACTGTGCCCCCCGCGCGTATGCAGCCACAGCGCACGGCGTCCCAGCTCCACGCCCGTCTCCCAGGTCTCGGGGTCGGCGGTCAGCGGTACGGCGCACGGCGCGCCCCGGTGCGCGGCGGCGGCCCAGGCGAGGAAGTCCTCGGCGGCGACCGGAAGGCCGAGCCGCTCACCGAGGTGGGCGAGCAGCCCCGGCGCGAGATTGGGTTCGCGGCCGCCGGGGCGGCGGTAGAGGGGGCGGATCAGCCCGGGGCGCCCGGCGGGGGAGTGGCCGTCCGGCAGCAGCGCCGAGAAGGTGAGCGCCGGATCGGGGTCGGGCCCGCCCGCCTCCACCACATGGATCTGCCGGTCGTCCGCGACCCGCCACAGCTCGGGGCGGGCGGCGTCGAGCAAGCGGTGATCCGGTATCAGCCACTGCTGGTCGAACGGCCCGTGTGCGACCCGCACCGGCTCCGGACACGGCCCGTCCTCGCGGGCCAGCCGGGCGGTCGAGGTGGCCTGGCCGGGCAGCTGCGGTACGGAGGTGTGCAGCGTACGGGCGCGGCTCGGCCGGAACAGCGCCGCCCGCTCCGCCTCGTCCCCGGCGCCCACCAGCCGCGCCCAGCGGGCCCGCAGCGCCCCCGCGTCCGGCCCCGCGACCCAGCCCCGCCCGAACCGTGGCGGCCGCACGGACCAGGGCATGAGATCCGCCAGCAGCGATGCGTCTCGGGTTGCCGTCACCCTGCCGCCTTTCACCCGGCACGTACGTCGGTCAGCCCGGGCATCGTAGCTGTGTCTTCGGGGCTCGGTTCGCCTCCGGGGCGCCTAAGACGGTGTCGACGGTCGACCGTGCTCGGTCGCTCGTTCCTCGCTCCCTGCGCGCGCTCTCCCTTTCGACACCGTCGCGCCCCTTCAGCTCACTCGCCGCGGCGGACGCCAAGGTCAGTCGGCGTCCACCGTCACCGAGAACGAGAAGCGGTCGCCGCGGTAGTGGATGCGGGCCACGTCGACCACGCGGCCCGCCTCGTCGTACGTCACCCCCGTGTAGTGGAGGATCGGGCTGAGCAGCGGGATCTGGAGGAGGCGGGCGGTCTCCGGATCGGCCAGGCGCGCCTCCACAGTGTCGGTGATGCGGCTGATCCGCACCCCCACCGCGTCCCGCAGCACCTTTCGTCATCGGCCAGCGCGCCAGGTCCGCGAGGTCGATGCGGGCGGCGAGTTCGGGGCGGACCAGGTTCTCGGCCCAGTTGGTGGGCTCGTCGCCGTGCTCGTCCCGGCGCAGCCTGCGGTAGGAGGCGGCCTCCTCCAGACCGGGGAAGTACCCGGCCAGCTCCGCCGGGACCGGCGCCGGGCCGTGCTCCAGGACCGTGGTCCGCTCGCCGGACTGCTGGGCCACGATCGCGTCCACCGAGCCCAGCAGTCGCACCGGGGTGCCGCGCCGGGCGCTCGGCTCGATGAAGGTGCCGCGCCGCCGGTGGCGGCTGATCAGGCCCTCCGTCTCCAGCTCCTTCAGCGCCTGCCGCATGGTGAGGACGCTGACGCCGTAGTGCTCGGCGAGCCGGTCCTCGGTCGGCAGCCGCAGCGGCTCGTCGGGCCCGCGGCCGAGTATGGAGGCGCGCAGCGACTGCGAGACCTGGTACCAGAGCGGGAGCTTGCGGTTGAGGGCGAGGGAGTCGGGGGCGAAGGTGGTCACAACGCGGCTCTCCGGTCACGGTCGCTGACGGCCTTGAGGCTCACTCGCGGAAGTGGCGCTCCAGACCCTGCCACACCGCGTCGTAGCCCCTCTGGAGCCGGTCGGACTCCATCGCCTGCCGGGTGGCCGTGACCGGCCAGCGCGTCTCGAACATGAACGCCAGCCCGTCGTCCAGCTTCCGGGGCGTCAGCTCGGCCGCGCTCGCCGCCTCGAAGGTGTCGTGGTCGGGGCCGTGCGCCGACATCATGTTGTGCAGCGAGCCGCCGCCGGGGACGAAGCCGCCAGGACCGGCCGTCTTGGCGTCGTACGCGCCCTCGATCAGGCCCATGTACTCGCTCATCACATTGCGGTGGAAGTACGGCGGCCGGAAGGTGTCCTCGCCGACCAGCCAGCGCGGCGCGAACACCACGAAGTCGACTCCCGCGAGCCCGGGGGTGTCGGACGGCGAGGTGAGCACCGTGAAGATGGACGGGTCGGGGTGGTCGTAGCTGATGGTGCCCATGACGTTGAAACGGCGCAGATCGTATACGTACGGCACGTGGTTGCCGTGCCAGGCGACGACGTCGAGGGGGGAGTGGTCGTACGTCGCGGCCCATAGGTTGCCGCAGAACTTGTTGACCACCTCCACCGGGCGCTCCACGTCCTCGTACGCCGCGACGGGGGCCAGGAAGTCGCGGGCGTTGGCCAGCCCGTTGGCGCCGATGGGGCCGAGGTCGGGGAGGACGAAGGGGCGGCCGTAGTTCTCGCACACGTAGCCGCGGACCACGGGGTCGAGCGGTTCGACCCGGAAGCGCACCCCGCGCGGGATGAGCGCGACATGGCCCGGCTCGGCGCGCAGCAGCCCCAGCTCGGTGTGGAGCAGCAGCCCGCCGCGCTCGGGGACGATCAGCAGCTCGCCGTCCGCGTCGCTGAAGACCCGGTCGGTCATGGGCGCGTCGGCGACGTAGAGGTGGATGGCCATGCCGGTGCGCTGGGTGGCGTCCCCGTTGCCGCCGAGCGTCCACAGCCCGGACAGCCAGTCGGTGGGCCCGGCGGGCTCCGGCAGCGGGTCCCAGCGCAGCCGGTTGGGGTCCGGGGCGGAGTCGGCGAAGGGGGCGCCGCTCAGGGTGCCGTTGTCGATGCGGAGATACGGCGGGTGCGCGGCCGAGGGGCGGATGCGGTACAGCCAGGAGCGGCGGTTGTGGGCGCGCGGCTCGGTGAAGGCGGTGCCGCTCAGCTGCTCCGCGTACAGCCCGAGGGGGGCGCGCTGGGGCGCGTTGCGGCCGACGGGCAGTGCGCCGGGGACCGCCTCGCTGCTGTGCTCGTTGCCGAACCCGGAGGCGTACACCAGCCCTTCGGCGGTCTTGCGCGCTCGCTCGATCCCCGTGCCCTCGCCCATGGCGTGCTCCCGACGCTCCGACGAATCCTCTGTCCGACGATAGGAATCGAAGAGGGCTTACGTCAATGATCGGGCAGGATGGTGGCGTGCCCATACCGCCTCTCCGCCGCCCACCGGTCCAGCGCCGCAGCGCCGAGCGCCTCGGCCGGATCCTCGACGCCTGCGCCGAGCTGCTCGACGAGATGAGCTACGAGGAGCTGAGCACCCGCGCGGTCGCCGAGCGCGCCCAGGTGCCCATCGGCTCCGTCTACCGCTTCTTCTCCAACAAACGGGCCATGGCCGAGGCCCTGGCCCACCGCAACCTCGACGAGTACGCCGCGCGCATCACCCGGCGGCTGGCCGGGGCCGGGGCGGACGGAAGCGACTGGCGTGCCGCGATGGACGTCGTGGTGGACGAATACCTGGAGATGAAGCGCGGCGCGCCGGGCTTCGCGCTCGTCGAGTTCGGCATGCCGGTCCCGGCGACCGGACTGCCCGACCAGCCCAACCATCTGGTGGCCGACCGCCTGCGCGCCCTGCTCGCCGAACCGCTGGGCATCGACGGCACCGCCGAGGCCGACGAGCGTCTTCGGGTCGCGTTCCTGCTCGCGGTCGAGACGGCTGACGCGCTGCTGCGGCTGGCCTTCCGGGTGGACCCGGAGGGCGACCCGGCGGTCGTGGCCGAGACGAAGGAGCTGCTGCGGGCCTATCTGGCGCGCGTGCTGGATTAGCGGCGTCCGGTTAAGGGTCCGCGCGAGCGGTACCCCGACGGCATACCGGCCGGTATGGTGAGGCGCCGTCGCAGCCGTACCGTCCCCGGGAGGGACCGATGAGCCGTACCGCACTGCGTATCTGCCCGCTCTGCGAGGCCACCTGTGGGCTCACCCTGACCATCGAGGACGGCACGGTCACCCGGGCGCGCGGCGATGCCGAGGACGTCTTCAGCCGGGGGTTCATCTGTCCCAAGGGTGCCTCGTTCGGGGAGCTGGACGGCGACCCCGACCGGCTGCGGGCGCCCCTGGTACGACGGGACGGGCAGCTCCGGGAGGCATCGTGGGAGGAGGCGTTCGCCGCCGTCGCGGAGGGGTTCGGGGAGGTCCTGCGGGACCACGGGCCGCAGGCCACGGGCGTCGTCCTCGGCAACCCCACGGTCCACACCGTGGCCGGGGCGCTCTTCGTGCCGGTGCTGCTCGGCGCCCTGCGCACCCGCAACGTCTTCACCGCGAGCACCCTCGACCAGATGCCCAAGCACGTCTCCAGCGGGCTGATGTTCGGGGACGCCTTCGCCATCCCGGTGCCCGATCTGGACCGTACGGACCACCTCCTGATGATCGGCGCCAACCCGCTGGACTCCAACGGCAGCCTCTGCACCGCCCCCGACTTCCCCGGCCGGCTGCGCGCCCTGCGGCGGCGCGGCGGCAAGCTGGTGGTGATCGATCCGCGGCGCACCCGCACCGCCAAGCTGGCCGACCGTCATGTGGCGATCCGGCCCGGCACGGACGCGCTGCTGCTGTTCGCAATGGTGTCGGTGCTGTTCGACGAGGGGCTGGTGGCCCCCGGGGCGCTCGGCGCACACCTCAGCGGCATCGACGAGATCAAGGGCCTGGCCGCGGGCTTCACCCCGGAGGCCGTGGCCGACGCCTGTGACGTACCAGCGGAGGAGATCCGTACCCTCGCCCGCGAGTTCGCCGCCGCGCCCCGGGCCGTGGCGTACGGGCGTGTCGGCTCCAGCACGGTCGAGTTCGGCACGCTCACCAACTGGCTGGTCGACGTCCTGGGCGCCCTCACCGGGAACCTCGACCGGCCCGGCGGCATGATGTTCCCGCTCTCCGCGACCGGCGGGTGGAAGCGCCCGGCGGCGCCCGGGAAGGGGTTCGCGCTCGGCCGCTGGCACAGCAGGGTCAGCGGCCACCCCGAGGCGAAGGGTGAGCTGCCCGCCGTCGCGCTCGCCGAGGAGATCGAGACGCCGGGCGAGGGGCGGATACGGGCGGTGCTGGCGATCGCGGGGAACCCCGTGCTGTCCGCGCCCGACGGCGACCGGCTCGACCGGGCCCTGGCCGGGCTCGACTTCATGGTCAGCGTCGACCCGTACCTCAACGAG
>NZ_GG657754.1:8324932-8328571 GCF_000158915.1 Streptomyces himastatinicus ATCC 53653
CCGCACCGGTGTACGGGCGCGAGCCCGCCGAACTCGCCGCCGGGCTGACCGGGCTCACCGGCGCCGAACGGCGGCTGGACATGATGCTGCGCCTCGGCCCGTACGGCGAGGGCTTCGGCACCGACCCCGACGGGCTCACCCTGGAGAAGGTGCTCGCCCATCCGCACGGCATCGACCTCGGACCGCTGAGCCCCCGGATTCCCGGGCTGCTGAAGACCCGCAGCGGCACGGTGGAGCTGTGCCCGGAGCCGATCGCCGCCGATGTGGGGCGGCTGCGCGGGGCGCTGGCCGCGCGGCCCGATCAGCTGCTCCTGGTCGGCCGCCGCCATCTGCGCTCCAACAACAGCTGGATGCACAACGTCCCGGCGCTGATGGGCGGCAGCAACCGCTGCACGCTCCAGGTGCACCCGGACGACGCGGCGCGGCTCGGACTGGCCGACGGCGGGCTCGCCCGGGTCAGCGGCGACGGTGGCGAGCTGGACGTTCCGGTGGAGGTGACGGACGCGGTGCGCACCGGGGTGGTGAGCCTGCCGCACGGCTGGGGCCATGCCCGCCCCGGCACCCGGCTCGCGGTCGCGGGCGCCGATCCGGGGGTCAATGTCAATCAGCTCATCGACGGCTCCCGGCTGGATCCGCTTTCGGGAACGGCGGTGCTCAACGGGTGCCCGGTGCGGGTGACGGCCCTTCCGCTCACCGTGACCATGACCGCCCAAGGGGACTGACCTGGGGTTTTGCGCTTATTGCTCACGCGTCAAGACCTTGTTAACGCCAAGTTGCGCCACCTAACGTCGCCCCGACCGCCAAATCTGGGGGAGTTCAAAGGCGAACGTGAGGTAGCCACATGCTGACAATCCTCGGTTTCGTCATGATCGCTACATTCCTTGTTTTGATCATGATGAAGAAGATGTCCCCGATGGGGGCACTGGTGCTCATCCCGGCGCTGTTCTGCGTCCTTGTCGGGAAGGGGGCGCACCTCGGTGATTACGTCATCGATGGCATCGGGGAGCTGGCACCCACCGCCGCGATGCTGTTCTTCGCGATCATCTACTTCGGGGTGATGATCGACGTCGGTCTCTTCGACCCGATCGTCCGCGTCATCCTGCGGTTCTGCAAGGCGGACCCGATGCGGGTCGTAGTCGGCACCGCGGTGCTCGCGGCGATCGTCTCGCTCGACGGCGACGGTTCCACCACCTTCATGATCACGGTGTCGGCCATGGTGCCGCTCTACCGGAAGCTGAAGATGAGCCTGGTCGTGATGACCGGTGTCGCCGCCATGGCCAACGGTGTCATGAACACGCTCCCCTGGGGCGGCCCCACCGCCCGCGCCGCCGCCGCGCTCAAGGTCGACGCGAGCGACATCTTCGTCCCGATGATCCCCGCCCTCGCGGTCGGTCTGCTCTTCGTCTTCGCCCTCTCGTACGGCCTCGGACTGCGCGAGCGTAAGCGCCTCGGCGTGCTGACCCTCGACGAGGTCACCGCGGACGACCCGGAGACGGTGCTCGTGGGAGCCGGTGGCGGTAGCGGCAAGGGCATCAGCCTGGGCAAGCCGGGCAAGCGCACCGGCGGCGCCGGCGGCGGTACGGACGCGGAGGCCCCCGCGGGCGGCCCGGCGACGCGTGACCCGGCCGAGGGCGACGACGAGTTCAAGGGCCTCGACCCGAACCGCGCCACCCTGCGTCCCAAGCTCTACTGGTTCAACGCGCTGCTCACCGTCGCCCTGCTGGCCCTGATGATCACCGAGACGCTGGACATCCCCGTCCTCTTCCTGCTGGCCGCCGCCATCGCGCTCACGGTCAACTTCCCGCGCATGGCCGACCAGAAGGAACGGGTCGCCGCCCACGCCGAGAACGTCGTCAACGTCTCCGGCATGGTCTTCGCCGCCGCCGTCTTCACCGGTGTCCTCACCGGCACCGGCATGGTCGAGAACATGGCCCGCTGGGTCGTCGACGGCGTCCCCGAGGCCATGGGTCCGCAGATGGGCCTGATCACCGGTCTGCTGTCGATCCCGTTCACCTACTTCATGTCCAACGACGGCTTCTACTTCGGCATCGTGCCGATCCTCGCCGAGGCGGGCCACACCCACGGCGTCTCCGCGCTGGAGATCGCCCGCGCCTCGCTCGTCGGACAGGCCCTGCACATGTCGAGCCCGCTGGTCCCCGCCGTCTATGTGCTCGTCGGCATGGCCAAGGTCGAATTCGGCGACCACACCCGGTTCACGGTGAAGTGGGCGGTGCTCACCTCCCTGGTGGTGCTCGCCGCCGGAATCGCGTTCGGCATCATCTGACGCGTGACGACTTCGGAGCCCGGTAGGGGCTGGCTGCTGCGCCTGGTCATCGCCTTCTCCTTCGCGCAGGGGGCGGTGAGCATGGCGAGACCGGCCGTCTCCTACCGGGCTCTCGCGCTGGGCGCCGACGCCCGCGCGGTCGGCGTGATCGCGGGCATCTACGCGCTGCTGCCGCTGTTCGCCGCCGTACCGCTCGGGCGGCGCACCGACCACGGCCGGTGCGCCCCGCTGCTGCCGGTCGGCGTCGTGCTCATCGCCGCCGGATGCGGGCTCAGCGGTACGGCGGACTCGCTGCCGGAAATGGCGGCGTGGAGTGGGGTGATGGGACTTGGTCATCTGTCATTCGTCATCGGTGCGCAGTCACTCGTCGCCCGGCAGAGCGCCCCCGCCGACCAGGACCGCAACTTCGGCCACTTCACCGTCGGCGCCTCGCTCGGCCAGCTCATCGGACCGATCGCCGCCGGACAGCTCGTCTCCGGCCACGACGGCGCGCTGGCCCGCACCAGCGCCGCCGCGCTCTTCGTCGCCGCCGCCGTGGCGGCCTGTTCGGTCACCTCGCTGTGGCGGATCGAGCACCGCCCGGCGGAGGGTGTGCTGAAGAAGACCGCCGACGCGTCGCCCGCCCGGCGGGTGCCGGTGTTCGGCATCCTGCGCACCCGCGGGGTCGCCTCCGGCATCTTCATCAGCCTCGCCGTGCTCTCCGCCACCGACATCCTCACCGCCTATCTGCCCGTCGTCGGCGAACAGCGCGCCATCTCGCCCGCCGTCGTCGGCCTGCTCCTCAGCCTGCGCGCCGCCGCCACCGTCGCCTGCCGCCTGGTGATGACCCCGATGATCAGGCTGATGGGCCGTACCGTGCTGATGGCCGTCAGCTGTCTGGGCGCCGGGCTGCTGTGCGCGGCCGTCGCCCTGCCGCTGCCCGCCTGGGCGCTCGGCGTGCTGCTCGCCGCGCTCGGCTTCTGCCTCGGCGTCGGCCAGCCGCTGTCCATGAGCACCGTCGTCCAGGCCGCGCCCGACGAGGCGCGCAGCACCGCCCTCGCGCTGCGGCTCACCGGCAACCGCCTCGGCCAGGTCGCCGCGCCCGCCTCGGCCGGACTGCTCGCCGGGCTCGCGGGCACCGCCGCCCCCTTCGTCATGCTCGGCGTGCTGCTGCTCGGCTCGGCCGCGATAGCCGTACGGCCCCTGAGGCGTGCCGCCGACACGGCGGTCCCCGCGGCCGTTCCGGACGCGCGCAAACCCCCGCCCGCCCCCGAGGGGGAGCGGAGCGCGGTTTCGGGTAGGTGCGGGCCGGGGGAGGAAACATCGGCCCGCACCGACCCCGATGAGCCCACACCATGACCCGCGCCGCCGTCCTC
>NZ_GG657754.1:8328671-8339762 GCF_000158915.1 Streptomyces himastatinicus ATCC 53653
CCGCGGCCGGGGTGTGTCACTCGGATCTGTCGCTGTCCAACGGTAACGCTCCGCCAGCCCGTCCCCGCCGTCCTCGGCCACGAGGGCTCGGGCACCGTGACGGCGGTCGGCGACGGCGTGACGGGGGTCGCCCCCGGCGACGCCGTCGTCCTCAACTGGGCCCCGTCCTGCGGGAGATGCCACTACTGCGGGCTCGGCGAGCCCTGGCTGTGCGCCAAGGCCGGGGACGCCGCGGCGCTGCCGTACGCCACGCTCACCGCCGACGGCAGCGCGCTGTACCCGGGTCTTGGCACGGCCGCGTTCGCCGAGGAGACCGTCGTACCGGCGCACGCCGTGCTCCCGCTGCCGGACGGTGTGCCGCTCACCGACGGCGCCCTGCTGGGGTGCGCGGTGCTCACCGGATACGGCGCCGTCCACCACAGCGCCCAGGTACGGCCCGGCGAGTCCGTCGCCGTCTTCGGCATCGGCGGGGTCGGCCTGGCCGTGCTCCAGGCGGCGCGCCTCGCGGGCGCCGGGACGATCGTCGCGGTGGACGTATCACCGGCGAAGGAGGAACTGGCCCGCGCGGCGGGCGCGACCGAGTTCGTCCTCACCGGCGACGGAACCGGCACCGGCGAGGGCGATCCGGCGAAGCGGATCCGCGCGCTCACCGGCGGCCACGGCGCCGACGTCGCCATCGAATGCGTCGGCCGCGCCGACACCATCCGCGCCGCCTGGTCCGCCACCCGCCGCGGCGGCCGCACGACCGTCGTCGGCATCGGCGGCAAGGACCAGAAGGTCACCTTCTCGGCGCTGGAGCTGTTCTACTTCGGCCGCACCCTCTCCGGCTGTGTCTACGGCAACAGCGACCCGGCCCGCGACCTCCCCGTCCTCGCCGAGCACATCCGCGCGGGACGGCTCGACCCGTCGGCGCTGGTGACCGAGCGCATCGGCCTGGACGGCATCCCGGCGGCCTTCGACGCGATGCTCGCGGGACGCGGAGGACGGGCCCTCGTCGTCTTCTAACCCGCGGTCCCGTCCGCCACCATGGCCAGCCACGGCCGGTACGCCGTCCCGAACGGTTCGGCGCCGCCCCCGACGGCCTCCATCAGCCACCGCCCCGCCGCCTCCGCCTGCGCGATGACGTCCGCCGGATACCCGTACCGCACCTGGTGCTCCGCGAACTCGTCCTCGTCCACCAGCAGCGTCGCCCCGGCCCGCTTCCGGAGCACGTCCAGATCCAGGTCGACCATGGTGACCTCGTCCGGGGAGACCCACTCCACCGGAGTGGTGATGTCGCAGTACACCTCGGTCGAGCGCGGCGGGGCGTTGAACACCGCCGTCCACCACGTCCCGCGCGGGAAGAGGGCCACATGGGCGCATTCGATGGGCACCTCGGGGCCGTCCCCCTTGCGCATCACCGAGTCGGCGGGCAGCCCCAGCCACACCCCGTGCTCGTCCTCCCCCAGCCTGCGCATGCGCAGGTTCCAGTGCAGAGTGCCGTCGTACTTCCGGTAGTTGACCTGGACCTGAGATGACATGCGGGGGATCCTAACGCGCGCCCCTGACACGTGTCCTAAGCGCTTGCTCACCCTCCGTGTAGGGTGTCCGCCATGGACGTGGAGCGGAAGAACGCCGGGGGCCGGGCCGAGGCGTGGGGAGACATTACGCCGGACGCGGCCCGGCGGCTGGTGAGCGCCGCCGTGCACGCCTTCGCCGAGCGGGGCTATCACGCCACCACCACGCGGGACATCGCCGGGCGCGCCGGGATGAGTCCGGCCGCCCTCTACATCCACTACAAGACCAAGGAAGAGCTGCTCTACCAGATCAGCAAGGTCGGTCACCGGCTCGCGCTGGACATCCTGGAGGAGGCGCGGGACGGGGAAGGGGCGCCCGCCGAGCGGCTGGCCACCGCGGTGCGGGGCTTCGTGCGGTGGCACGCCGAGCACCATATGACCGCGCGCGTGGTGCAGTACGAGCTGGGCGCGCTCGGCGAGGAGCACCACGCCGAGGTCATCGCCATGCGCCGGGCCACGGACGCGGCGGTGCGCTCGATCATCGAGGACGGGGTGGGGGCGGGCGCCTTCGACGTGCCGGACGTACGGGGCACCACGGTCGCGGTGCTGTCGCTCTGCATCGACGTCGCGCGCTGGTTCAACGCGCGGGGGCGCAGCACCCCCGACGAGGTCGGTGACCTCTACGCCGGGCTGGTGCTGCGCATGGTCGGCGCGGACTCCTAGAGGCGCCTAAAGGCTCCTAGAGGTAGTAGCGGGCCACCGTTTCCGCCACGCAGGCGGGCTTGGCGCTGCCCTCGCGCTCGATGGTGATCGTGAGCGTCAGTTGGAGTCCGTCCTTCACCTCGGACACGTCGGTGATGCGGCCCGTGGCGCGCAGCCGGGAGCCGACCGGGACGGGAGAGGGGAAGCGGACCTTGTTCGTGCCGTAGTTGACGCCCATCCGTACGCCTTCGACCCCCAGCAGCTGCGGGGTGAAGAGCGGCACCAGGGACAGCGTGAGATAGCCGTGCGCGATGGTCGTGCCGAAGGGACCCGCGGCGGCCTTCTCGGGGTCGACGTGGATCCACTGGTGGTCGCCGGTCGCCTCGGCGAACAGGTCGATCCGCTTCTGGTCGATCTCCAGCCAGTCGCTGGGGCCGAGTTCCTCGCCGACCGCGGCGCGCAGTTCCTCGGGCGAGGTGAAGATCCTGGGCTCTGCCATGTGTGCTGCCTCCCGGGCGACTGGCGATGCGGCTAAGCGACTGCTCAGCATGCTCGGGTGACCTGGCTCCTGTCAACGCGCCGTGCGCGCACCCTCGGCTTTCGGGGCGCGCCCGCCGGGCGCCGGCGGACGCGCCCCCGGCCCGGGGCCGGGCGGCCTCAGGCCGCCGCGTACCGCGTCACCGGCACGCGGGCGGCGCGCCGGGAGGCCGTCAGTGCCTCGGTGGTGAGGAGTGGAACCGGCACCACGATGCCGCAGTCCTCGCAGACCGGTCCGGCCACGGGATAGCGGTCCAGGTCCTCCCGCCAGACCAGCCGTTCCTGGGCGCAGACCGGGCAGGCCGATCCCGGGCCCGCCTCCATGGCCACGATCAGCCGCCGCAGGACGTCGGCGAGGCGGCCGTCGGGATGGGTCGAGGGAGATTCGCACGGCATGATGTCGCAGCCGCCCCAGGTGTGCAGGTGCCAGTCGTCGACGGCACTGGGCTGACGGATGCCGTGGTGTTTCTCCAGCCTGCGCCGGGCGGCGAAGTCCGCCTCGTACGCGAGCCACAGGGTGCGGGCCTCCTCGAGTTCTTCGAGTGCCGTGATCAAACGTGTGGGTTCAGGCTGACGGTCCTCCGGGGTGATCCCGGTCCTGGCGCACAGATGGTGCCAGGTCGCCCGGTGCCCGTACGGCGCGAACCGTTCCAGGCATTTGCGCAGCGAGGTGCGCCGGGCGGTGACGTGTCTGCGTGGATTACGAACCTCTCGTGCGAGTGCTCTGAAACCGGCCACTTCTTACCACCTCCGCGTTGTGCGGACCCGACTCGTTGTCGAATGGACGTAACGCAGCGCGATCCGGATCCATCGTGTTTCCAGAAAGTCGCGGAGCAATCTCTGGAAGGAAGTTGACGGCCGCTCATCTTCCGGCGTTGTTGTACCGCCGGTAACCTCCCCCTCAACTGCATCCGGGAGGAGCGGATATGCGTTTCAGAACCGGCAAGCTCACCCGTGTCGCGGTCGCCGCGGCCGCGGTACTGGCGCTCGGCGCCACGTTCGCGGCCCCGCTGCCGCAAGAGGCCCAGGCGGCGCCCGCCGCCCAGGCCGCCACCGACTACTGCGGCGGGCAGTGTTCCGACATCCTGCCGCCCGGCGCGACCGGCAACGCGACACTGGCCGACATCCTCGCCAACCGGGTGTTCGGTACCCGCCCCGCGCACAGCGCCGACCAGCTCGGCCCGTACAGCGACCTGGCCCAGGGCTATCCCACGCTCACCGACGACAAGCTGAACGGTTTCTTCAACGACTCCTCGTTCGGGGTTCCGGCGGACCAGGTCGAGTCGGTCACCAAGCCCCGCGACGACGTCACGATCACCCGGGACAAGAAGACCGGCGTCCCCCACATCCAGGGCACCACCCGCGAGGGCACCGAGTTCGGCGCCGGATTCGCCGCCGCCCAGGACCGGCTGTGGCTGATGGATCTCTTCCGCCATGTGGGACGCGGCGAGCTGACCTCCTTCGCCGGGGGCGCCGCCTCCAACCAGGGCCTGGAGCAGGACTTCTTCCGCCAGGCGCCGTACGCCGAGGCCGACTATCAGGCGCAGATCGACTACATCCTGGCCACCGGCGGCGAGCGCGGAAAACAGGCGCTGGACGATGCCCAGGCGTACGTCGACGGGATCAACGCCTACGCCAAGAAGGCGAAGGACGGTCGCTACTTCCCCGGCGAGTACGTGCTCACCGGACACATCGACGCGATCACCAACGCCGGTGAGATCCAGCCGTTCAAGCTCACCGACCTGATAGCCCTGGCCTCCGTCGTCGGCGCGCTCTTCGGCAACGGCGGCGGCGGCGAGGTGGAGGGCGCGCTGTCGCTGCTCGCCGCCCAGCAGAAGTACGGCCTCGAAGAGGGCACCAAGGTGTGGGAGTCCTTCCGGCAGCGCAACGACCCCGAGGCCGTGCTGACCGTCCGCGACGGCAAGGGCTTCCCGTACGCCGACAAGCCCGCGAACGCCCAGGGCACCGCGATGCCCGACCGGGGCTCCGTCAGCTCCGAACAGCTCGTGTACGACCGCGAGGGCAGCGCCACCCCGGCCAAGGCCGACGCCCGCACCAAGGTGAAGGCGCCCGCCAAGCTCGACAAGCTGCGCGGCATCTACGACGACGGGGTGCTGCCCCGCGATCTGTTCAGCCGCAAGAAGGGCATGTCCAACGCGCTGGTGGTCTCCGGCAAGTACACCGCCGGCGGCCACCCGGTCGCCGTCTTCGGCCCGCAGACCGGCTACTTCGCCCCGCAGCTGCTGATGCTCCAGGAACTCCAGGGCCCCGGGATCAGCGCCCGCGGCGCCTCCTTCGCGGGCGTCGGCATGTACGTCCAGCTCGGGCGCGGCCAGGACTACGCGTGGAGCGCCACCACCTCCGCCCAGGACGTCACCGACACCTACGCGGTCGAGCTGTGCTCACCGGACGGCTCCGCCCCGTCCAAGGACGCGACGTACTACCGCTACCACGGCGACTGCCTGCCCATGGACAAGCTGGAGCGGCGCAACGCCTGGAAGCCCACGGTCGCCGACTCCACCGCCGCGGGCTCCTACCGGATGCAGGTGTACCGCACCAAGTACGGCCTGGTGACCCATCGCGCCACGGTCGGCGGCAAACCCGTCGCCTACACCTCGCTGCGCGCCACCTACCGCCACGAGGCCGACTCGATCATCGGCTTCCAGATGCTCAACGACCCGGGCTACGTGACCGACGCGAAGTCCTTCCAGAGCGCCGCCCAGCACATCAACTACACCTTCAACTGGTTCTACGCCGACTCCCGGCAGGCCGCCTACTACAACAGCGGGCTCAACATGCGGCGCGCCGACGGCGTCGACCCGTCGCTGCCCGTCAAGGCCGACCAGGCGTACGAGTGGCGGGACTTCGACCCGGCGGTCAACACCGCCGCGTACACCCCGCCCGCCGAACACCCCCAGTCCATCGACCAGGACTACTACATCAGCTGGAACAACAAGCTCGCCAAGGACTACAGCGCGGCGGGCTTCGGCAACGGCTCCGTGCACCGCGGCAACCTCCTCGACGACCGGGTGCGCGCCCTGGTCAAGAAGGGCGGAGTGACCCGCGCGGCACTCACCCGGGCGATGGCCGAGGCCGCCGTCACCGATCTGCGCGGCGAGGACGTGCTGCCGGAGCTGCTGAAGGTGCTGCGCAGCAAGCCGATCGACGACCCGGCGCTCGCCACCGCCGTACAGCGGCTGGAGTCCTGGCAGGCGGCGGGCTCCCAGCGCCGCGAGACCAGCGGCGGATCGAAGACCTACGGTCACGCGGACGCCGTGCGCATCATGGACGCCTGGTGGCCGCTGCTGGTCGAGGCCGAGTTCAAGCCGGGTCTCGGCGGTGAGCTGTACGACGCGCTGCGCACCAACCTGAGCGTGGACGAAGCACCCTCGGCGGGCCACGGGCCGACCGGTTCGCACGCCGGGTCGTCCTTCCAGTACGGCTGGTGGTCCTACGTCGACAAGGATCTGCGCGCGGTGCTCGGTGAGGACGTCAAGGGGCCGCTCGGCAAGCGGTACTGCGGCGGCGGCGAGCTGAGCGCCTGCCGTGACGCCCTGCTGAGCAGCCTCAAGCAGGCCGCCGCCAAGCCCGCCACCGAGGTCTATCCCGGCGACGACAACTGCGCCGCGGGCGACCAGTGGTGCGCTGACTCCATCATTCAGCGCACGGTCGGCGGACTGACCCACGACAAGATCAGCTGGCAGAACCGTCCCACCTTCCAGCAAGTGGTGGAGTTCGCACGCCACCGCTGAGCGCGAGGCAGTTCCGGTATTTCCCGTTGTTTCTCTGGTGAATTCCGGAATATCCCCGCCGGACCCGGCAGGGAAATGCGCTGCACTATGCTCGGAAACGTCAGGGCGCGTTTTCTTGTACGGGGGAGCAGAAGACCGGAATGTCCTCAAGCGATCGGTGGCAGTACCCCGCGGCGCTGCTGGACACGACGATGGATCAACTCCGCACACTGCTCGCGGTCCATGAGACCGGTACGGCGCTCGGCGCCGCCCGGCTGCTGGGCCGCGAGCAGTCCAGTGTGCAAAAGCAGCTCGACACGATGAACCGGAACTTCGGCACGCTGTGCGGAGAACCGCTCGTCCTCAAACGCGGCCGCAGCCGGAATGTGCTCTTCACCGCCACCGGCGAGAGCCTCGCCGAACTCGCCCGCGGCACGCTGCGCGGATGGCAGGAGGAACTGCGCGACTGCCGCCGCCGGCTCGGCGGCCGGCTGGCCGTCGGTTCCACCCGATACACCCTCGGCTTTCTGCTGAATGCCGTGGAACTGGTCACCGCGGACTTCGAGAGCCGCGGCGTCGAGCTGAAGGTCGAGCACGTCCGCACCAGGGACCTGCTCGACCGGCTCGGCTCCAAGGAACTCGACCTGGTCTGCGGCAGCGTCCTGGCCGACGGCAGCCGGAACCGCGAACTCGACGGCTTCGAGGTGATGGAGTGGCGGCGCAGCGGCCTGTCCCTGGTCACCAACCTCGGCGACGGCGAACTGCCCGGCCCCTCCGTCGCGGTGAGCGCCCTGCCCGGGGTGCCGCTCGCGGTCTCCGCCGACGGCCTGATCCCCGGCTTCCTGCGCGGCTGGTTCGGCGGCCGCTACCGCCAGGAGCTGCACATCGCGGCCGAGATCGACACCGTGCAGTACGGCCTCGAACTGCTCTCCTCGGGCGTGCTGCGCGGCGCGGTGCTCGTCACCCAGGGGATCGGCGACGCGGTCGCCGACGGGCGGCTGCGGACCGGCGCCGGGCTGCGCACGCTGGAGCTGGCCGATGACATCGCGCCGGAGCTGGACGTGCTCGTGGGGGTCTTCGTACGGGCCGGGGAGCGCGCCGCGCAGGACGACGACCATCCGCTCAATGTGCTGTGGAACGCCCTCGCGGGGGAGAACGCCCGCTGGCGCCGCGTCATCGGCGACCAGCGCCCCGGAGGCCCGCGCGCCCGGTAGGGGGTGTCCGCAAAGTCCCGTCGGGCCCGCGACGCCTGGCACGCACGCTCGCTGCGTTGTCGGGCGCGTCCGAGTAGGCCCACTACGAGGACGACCCTCCGCCTTGCGATCGCACGCACCAGACGCCGCGGGCTGATCCAACGCGACTTTGCGGACACCCCCTAGCCGGACCCGCCCGGTCGGCGCGACGTCATCCGCCGGTCGGCTTCGCGCCCTCTTCCCTTCAACATACCGACTGGTTAGTCTGCCGGTGCGGCCGGGCCGATCCGGGCCGACGGCCGCGCCGCATCCGAGGAGCGTCTCATCGTGGATACCGTGCGTGGAGCGCGAGTTGTCGTCACCGGGGCGGGAGGCGGCATCGGCGCCGCCCTGGCCCGCCGCTTCGCCGCCGAGGGCGCCAGGGTCGTGGTCAACGACCTCGACGCGGCCGGGGCGGAGACCGTCGCCGCCGAGATCGGCGGCACCGCCGTCCCCGGTGACGCCTCCGGGGTGGTGCCCGCCGCCCGTGACGCGCTCGGCGGCGGCATCGACATCTTCTGCGCCAACGCGGGCGTCGGCCACGGCGGCGGCCCCGAGGCCGACGAGGCGCTGTGGGCCGAGGCATGGGACGTCAACGTGATGGCCCACGTCCGGGCCGCCCGCGCGCTGCTGCCCGACTGGCTGGAGCGCGGCGAGGGCCGGTTCGTGTCCACCGTGTCCGCCGCCGGGCTGCTCACCATGGTCGGCTCGGCCCCGTACAGCGTCTCGAAGCACGCCGCGCTCGCCTTCGCCGAATGGCTCTCGGCCACCTACCGCCACCGCGGCGTCCAGGTGCACGCCGTGTGCCCGCAGGGCGTGCGCACCAACATGCTGGAGGACAGCGGAACCGCCGGAGACCTGGTGCTCCTGCCCACCGCGATCGAGCCGGAGGCGGTCGCCGACGCCGTACTGAAGGGCATCGCCGAGAATCAGTTCCTGATTCTGCCGCACCCCGAGGTGGCCGGGTACTACGCCACCCGCGCCACCGACACCGAGCGGTGGCTGCGGGGCATGAACCGCGTGCAGCGCACCCTGGAAGAGACCGAAGAGAGGCCACCGCGATGACGTCGTACCAGGACCAGCCCTGGCTCGCCACGCTCAACGAGAAGCAGCGCGAGCCGATCACCCCGCGGCCGAGCGTGCTGCACGCCTTCCGGGAGGCCGTGCGCGACGCCCCGGACCACCCCGCGATCGCCTACTTCGACGGCCGGGTCACCTACCGCGAGCTGGACGAGCTGTCGGACGGGCTGGCGGGCCACCTCGCCGGGCGCGGCTTCGCCCCCGGCGACCGGCTCGCGATCATGCTCCAGAACACCCCGCACTTCGTGATCGCGCTGCTCGGCGCGTGGAAGGCGGGCGCGGCCGTGGTCCCCGTCAACCCCATGTACAAGGGCGGCGAACTCACCCACATCCTGACCGACGCCGAGGTCACCGCGCTGGTGTGCGCCCGCACCGGCTGGGAGGCGTACATACGGGAGACGGCCGCGGACACCCCGGTGCGCATCGCGCTCACCGCCGACCCGTACGACTTCCAGACCCGCAACGACGAGCGGGTGCTGCGCGACGAGCGCATCCCGGTCCCCGAGGACACCGACGACCTCCTCGTGGCCGCCCGCGCCGGCGCCCGCCCGCCCGCCGTCCATGAGCCCGCGCCCGGCGACACCGCGCTGATCAGCTATACGTCGGGGACCAGCGGCACCCCCAAGGGCGCCATCAACACCCACGTCAACGTCTCCTACAACGCCGACCGGCAGCACCTCCTCCATGAGCTGCCCCCGGGCTCGGCGATCTTCGCGCTGGCGCCGCTGTTCCACATCACCGGCATGGTCTGCGAGTTGGGCGCGAGCCTCGCCGGGGCCGGGACGCTCGCGCTGGCGTACCGCTTCGAGACTGGTGTCGTTCTGGACGCGTTCGCCGAACACCGCCCCGCGTACACCGTCGGCCCCTCCACCGCCTTCATGGCGCTGATGGCCCATCCGCAGGCGACCCGCGACCACTTCTCGTCCTTCCGGATCATCTCCTCCGGCGGCGCCCCGCTGCCGCCCGCGCTGGTCGATCGGTTCGAGTCGGCCCTCGGCCCGTATCTGCACAACGGCTACGGGCTCACCGAGTGCACCGCCCCCTGCGCCAGCGTCCCGCCCGGGGTGCGGGCCCCCGTCGACCCGGTCTCCGGCACCCTGGCGGTCGGCGTGCCCGGCGCGGACACCGTCGTACGGATCGCCGGGGACGACGGGAAGGACCTGCCGTTCGGCGAGCCCGGCGAGATCGTGGTGAGCGGCCCCATGGTCGTCCCCGGCTACTGGCGCCGCCCCGATGCCACCGAGGCCGGAATGCCCGGGGGCGAACTGCGCACCGGTGACATCGGCTTCATGGACGCGGACGGCTGGCTGTACGTCGTCGACCGCAAGAAGGACATGATCAACGCCTCTGGGTTCAAGGTGTGGCCGCGCGAGGTCGAGGACGTGCTCTACACTCACCCAGCCGTCCGCGAGGCGGCCGTCGTCGGCAAGCCGCACCCCTACCGGGGCGAAACGGTCAAGGCGTACGTGAGTCTGCGGCCCGGGGCCGAGGTCACGCCGGACGAGCTGGCCGCCTATTGCGCGGACCGGCTCGCCGCGTACAAGTACCCGCGGGAGGTCGACATCCTGCCCGAGCTCCCGAAGACGACCAGTGGGAAGATCCTCCGACGAGAACTGCGAGGATGAGAACGGAAGAGAAGCGGGTGGCGACCATGGCCAGAACGACGAACGGCGACGGACAGCCGGTGCCGCGGCGGCTGCTGGCCGCTGCCACCCGCCTCTTCGCGGAGCGCGGGTTCGACCGGACGTCCGTCCAGGAGATCGTCGAGGCGGCGGGGGTCACCAAGGGCGCCCTGTACCACTACTTCGGCTCCAAGGACGATCTGCTCCACGAGATCTACGGCCGGGTGCTCCGCCTCCAGCAGGAACGGCTCGACGCCTTCGCGGACGCGGACGCCCCCGTAGAGCAGCGGCTGCGGGGCGCGGCGGCCGACGTCGTCGTGACCACCATCGAGAACCTCGACGACACCACGATCTTCTTCCGGTCGATGCACCACCTGAGCCCGGAGAAGTACAAGCAGGTACGGGCCGAGCGGCGCCGCTACCACGAGCGGTTCCGCGCGCTCGTGGAGGAGGGCCAGCGGACCGGGGTGTTCAGCGCCGACACCCCGGCGGACCTGGTGGTCGACTACCACTTCGGCTCCGTGCACCACCTGGGCACCTGGTACCGCCCCGGCGGCTCCCTGGCCCCCCAACAGGTGGCCGACCACCTGGCCGACCTCCTGCTGCGCGCGCTGCGGCCGTAAGCGGCAATCGCCGGACGGGAAGTGCAAACGCCGGACGGGCGGGAAATCCAGCCCGTCCGGCGTTTTGA
>NZ_GG657754.1:8339862-8371399 GCF_000158915.1 Streptomyces himastatinicus ATCC 53653
CCGGGAAAACCCCCGCCCGCGCCCGCCTAGACGTACCGCTTCAGCTCGCGCCGCGCCAGCGACCGCTGATGCACCTCGTCCGGCCCATCGGCCAGCCGCAAGGTACGGGCCGCCGCCCACAGCTCCGCCAGCGGGAAGTCCTGGCTGACCCCGCCCGCGCCGTGCAACTGCACCGCCTGGTCCAGGATCCCCACCACCGTGCGCGGCGTGGCGATCTTGATGGACTGGATCTCGGTGTGCGCCTCCCGGTTGCCCACCGTGTCCATCATCCAGGCCGTCTTCAGCACCAGCAGCCGCAGCTGCTCGACCGCCACCCGGGCGTCCGCGATCCACTCGTGGACCTGCCCCTGCTGGGCGAGCGCCTTGCCGAACGCCTGCCGGGCCACCGCCCGGCGGCACATCAGCTCGATGCCCCGCTCGGCCATGCCGATCAGCCGCATGCAGTGGTGGATGCGGCCGGGGCCCAGCCGGGCCTGGGCGATGGCGAAGCCGCCGCCCTCCTCGCCGATGAGGTTCGCGGCGGGGACCCGGGCCCGGTCGAAGACGACCTCGGCGTGGCCGCCGTGGTAGTGGTCCTCGTAGCCGTAGACCTGCATCGCCCGCCGCACCTCGACCCCGGGCGTATCGCGCGGCACCAGCACCATCGACTGCTGGCGGCGCACATCCGCGCCCTCGGGATCGGTCTTGCCCATCACGATGAAGATCTTGCAGTCGGGGTTCATCGCCCCGGAGATGTACCACTTGCGCCCGGTGATGACGTAGTCGTCGCCGTCCCGCTCGATCCGGGTCTCGATGTTGGTCGCGTCGGACGAGGCCACCTCGGGCTCGGTCATCGCGAAGGCCGACCGGATCTCGCCCGCGAGCAGCGGTTCCAGCCACTGCTTGCGCTGCTGCTCGCTGCCGAACTGGGTGAGCACCTCCATGTTCCCGGTGTCCGGCGCGGCGCAGTTGAGGGCGGTGGGGGCGAGCTGGGGGCTGCGGCCGGTGATCTCGGCGAGCGGGGCGTACTGGAGGTTGGTGAGCCCGGCGCCGTACGCGGAGTCGGGCAGGAACAGGTTCCACAGCCCCTGCTTACGGGCCTCGGCCTTCAGCTCGTCCACGACGGCCGGGGTGTCCCAGGGCGAACCGAGCTTGGCGCGCTGCTCGTCCACGATCGACTCGGCCGGATAGACGTGCTCGTCCATGAACGTCAGCAGCTTGGCGCGGAGTTCTTCGGTGCGGGCGTCGAATGCGAAGTCCATCAGGTGTCTCAGCTCTCCTGGAGGGTGGTGAGGCCGTTGTCGATGAAGGCCGGGACGATCGCGCCGATGCGGTCGAAGCCCGCGCCCAGGGTCTGTCCGAGGGTGAAGCGGTAGTGGATGCCCTCCAAGATCACCGCGAGCTTGAAGTAGGCGAAGGCCGTGTACCAGGCGATACCGCTCACGTCCCGGCCCGAGCCCTCCGCGTACCGCTGGATCAGCTCGTCCGTGCCCGGGTGGCCGGGGGCGCCCTGGGTGGAGGAGATGGGCGCGTCCTCGAGGGTGGGATGCTCGCTGTACATCACGATCAGGCCGAGGTCGGTCAGCGGATCGCCGAGCGTGGACATCTCCCAGTCGAGGATCGCCTTGATCCGGTCGTCGGTGCCCACGAGGACGTTGTCCAGGCGGTAGTCGCCGTGCACCACGGTGGGCGCGGGGGAGGCGGGCAGCGCCTTGGCGAGCCGGGCGTGCAGCTCGTCGATGCCCGGCAGCTCACGGCTGCGCGAGGCTTCCAGCTGCTTGCCCCAGCGCCGCAGCTGCCGCTCCAGGAAGCCCTCAGGGCGCCCGAAGTCGCCGAGCCCGACCCCGGCCGGGTCGACGGAGTGCAGCGCGACGAGCGTGTCCACCAGGGACAGCACCACGCCCCGGGTGCGCTCCGGACCGATGACGGCCAGCTGCTCGGCCGTACGGTACGGAGTGCCCTCCACGTGTTCCATGACGTAGAACGGCGCCCCGGCCATCTCCTCGTCCTCGCACAGCAGCACCGGCTCCGGCACCGGCACGCTGGTGGGGTGCAGCGCGCTGATCACCCGGTGCTCGCGCCGCATGTCATGGGCGGTGGCCAGCACATGCCCCAGCGGCGGGCGGCGGACCACCCAGCGGGAGGTGCCGTCGGTGACGGCGTAGGTGAGATTCGACCGGCCGCCCTCGATCAGCTCCGCACTCAGCTCGCCGCCGACCAGCCCCGGCCGCTCGCGGTCGAGATGGGCGCGGAGCCGCGTCAGGTCGAGTCCTGGCGGATTGGCTGCGTTCATCGAGTCTCTTCTCTTCCCTGGGAGGCGGGCGGACGGTTCATTGCCTGTCACTCATGTCCACCTCATGATGCCGACCAGTCGGTATGTAGTCCAGTGTCCGGCCGTCACCGGTTGCCTCCCGACGCCGCTCGGCGCGCTCCTGGGCCTCCACGATCGCGTCGCCGTACTCGATGCCCCAGGAGCCCAGCGCCTCGATCGGGCCCAGCAGGGTTCGGCCCAGGGCCGTCAGGTCGTACTCGACGCGCGGCGGCGCCTCCGCGTACCGGTGGCGCTCGACCAGTCCGTCGTCCTCCAGACGGCGCAGCGTCTCGTTGAGCACCTTGGCGCTGATGCCGCCGATCGCCGTGCGCAGCTCGCCGGGGCGGCGCGGACCCTCGCGCAGCCCGAAGAGCACCACGGCGGTCCAGGTGCCGGTCAGCAGGTCGAAGCCGATCCGGGCCCGGCAGTCGGCGATGAACCGGCCGGTGGGCGACGGGTGCGGGGGTGTCGTCATGGGGGTCTCCTGGGGGTCCTAGCGGATCCGTATGACACCTCGGGGTGTGCAACGGACTTCCTAGTGTCCTCATCCAGCAGGCGGCATACGCCGCTTCGGATACGACGAGGAGGCCGCGCGATGCGGATCGGAGTGCTGGGCACGGGAACCATGGCCGAGGGACTGGCGGGGCAGTGGGCGCGGGCGGGCCACACGGTGTTCATCGGCGGTCGTACCCCCGGCAACGCACGGGCGCTGGCGGAACGGATCGGCCACGGCGCAGGGGCCGGATCGCTGCGCGAGGCCGCCGGGTTCGGGGACGCGACGCTACTCGCCGTCGCGTACGAAGGGGTGCCGGTCACCCTGGAGGCGGCGGGTGCGGAGGAGGGGACGCTGAGCGGCCGCGCGCTGATCGACTGCACCAACGCCCTCGTCCCCGGACGGTTCGTCCTCGCCACCGACGGCGGCCCGGGCGTGGCCGAGCGGATCGCCGCACAGGCGGTGGGGGCGCACGTGGTGAAGGGGTTCAACCTGTGCGCCGACTCGGTGTGGCGGATGACCCCGCCGGTCTTCGCGGACGGCCCGCTCGCGGTGCCGCTGTGCGGGGACGACGAGGGCGCGCTGGAGGCCGTACGGACCCTCGTACGCGACATGGGCTGCGTACCGCTGGACGGCGGGCCCCTGGAGCGGGCCCGCCACCTGGAGTCGACGGCCGCGTTCCTGCTCGGCTTCTGGTTCGCGGGGGCGGAGCCGCGGGCCGCGCTGCCCCCGGCGGCGGCACAGCGCCCGCACCGCGTCGCAGACTGAACCCGCCCGGGCTGGATTTGCGGTGCCGGTTCCCGAGCAGGAGCGTCGTAGGGGGAACCCGGGGGGAGGCCACACCGTCACCAGGAACCGCAAGGAGCAGCCACCATGAAGGCCATCAGCTACCGCCGCTACGGAGGCCCCGAGGTCCTCGAATTCGGCGAGGTCCGGGACCCCAAGGTCGGGCCCGACTCGGTGCTGGTCAGAGTCAAGGCCGCCGCCGTGAACCCCGTCGACTGGAAGGCGCAGGCGGGCTATCTGGACCCCGTCCTGGACGCCGTCTTCCCGGTCATCCCGGGCTGGGACGTCGCCGGGGTGGTGGAGCAGACCGGCCCGGCGGTGACCGAGTTCCAGGAGGGGGACGAGGTGATCGGGTACGTACGCGAGGACTTCCTGTCCCGCGGCACCTGCGCCGAGTACGTGGCCGCGCCGCTGCGCACGCTCGCCCGCAAACCGCGGAACCTCACCTTCGAGCAGGCCGCTGGCATCCCCCTCGCCGGGCTGACGGCCTACCAGTCGCTCGTCGGCGCGCTGCGCGTCGGCGAGGGCGACACGGTGCTCGTGCACGCGGCCGCCGGGGGCGTCGGCTCGATGGCGGTGCAGCTGGCCCGGCATCTGGGCGCCCGCGTCATCGGGACCGCCGGTGAGCACAACCACGACTATCTGCGGACGCTGGGCGCCGAGCCGACCGTGTACGGGGAGGGGCTGGCCGAGCGGGTGCGGGCGCTCGCCCCCGACGGGGTGCAGGCCGCGTTCGACCTGGTCGGCGGCGACGCCCTCACCACCTCCACGGAGGTGCTGACCCCCGGCGGCAGGCTGGCGTCCATCGCGGACCCCGCGGTCCTCGGCCTCGGCGGCGCCTATGTCTTCGTCCGCCCCGACCCCGCCGACCTCCAGGACCTGACCGACCTCGCCGAGCGCGGCGCGCTGGGCGTCGAGGTGTCGGCGACGTACCCGCTGGAGCAGACGGCGGAGGCGCAGCAGCGCAACGCGGAGGGCCACACCCGCGGCAAGATCGTCATCACCGTCGACTGATCGAACGCAAAAAGTCAGCGCAGCATCGCCGCGCCGCACACCGCCGCGCCCATCACACAGCCCACCGCGGCCACCGCCGCGCGTGAGGTCAGGAGGGGCGGGCGCGGGGCGTGGAGGTGGCGGATGCGGTGGTGGGCCACGGCCACGAAGGCCAGCCAGGACAGGACGACCAGCGACAGGGCGAGCACCGGGAGCGGGCCGCCGCCCGCGTGCAGGGTCTGCCGCCCGGCGAGCGAGGCGGCCACGGCGCAGGCCAGCGTCGTACGCCGCCACGCCAGCCGGGTGCGCTCCGGCTGGAGCCCGGGGTCGCGCACCGGCTCGGTCACCCGCCCCACCCCACGGCGACGACGATCACCATCAGCAGCGCGACCACCCCGACGGCCAGCCCCAGCATCACCGGGAAGCGCGACACCGGCAGGTCCTCGCCGCGCCGCATGGCCCGCTCGCAGCGGATCCAGTGGTTGATGGCGCGCAGGGCGCACACCGCGCCGCCCGCGAGCAGGGTGAGCGCGAGGGCCAGCCGGAGCGCCCGCCCGGTGTCCGGCAGGAACTGGTCGACCGCGAAACCGCCGCCCACCAGGGCCATCGCGGTGCGCAGCCAGGCCAGGAAGGTGCGCTCGTTGGCGAGCGAGAAGCGGTAGTCGGGGGTGTTGCCCTCCTCGCGGAGCCGCTCGGGCGCGAACCACAGCCGGACGCCCGCCACGGCGTCCGCGAATCTGCCTCCGGTCACGGGGTGGACCCCTCGCGGCGCCACTCCTGAAGCCGCCGGAACGCCTCCGCGCCGTCCGGTACCCACTCCCACTCGGTGAGCCGCCGCTCCAGCTCGTCGTCGGTGAGGAAGGCGTGCCAGGCGATCTCGTCGGCCTGCGGCGCGACGGGGAGGTCGCAGCGGACCTCGTAGACCCGGGACCACCAGGTGTGTTCCGGGGTGTCGTAGAGGAAGGAGAACAGCGGTACGGGCGCGGGGAGCCCCTGGACGCCCAGCTCCTCCTCCGCCTCCCGCAGCGCCGCCTCGTCGTAGCTCTCGCCCGCCGCGACGACCCCGCCGACGAACATGTCGTACAGCGAGGGGAAGACCAGCTTCCGGTCGGTGCGGCGGTGGACGAAGACGCGGTCCTCGGCGTCGCGCACGAGGACGAAGGCGCAGCGGTGGCGCAGCCGGAGGGCCGTGGCGTCACCGCGGCGGGCCTGGCTGATCACCCGGTCCTGCTCGTCCACGATGTCCAGCAGTTCGTCGGCGGAAAGCGGCTCCTGATCAGGCATACGGCCATACAAGCAGATGGCGCCGCGGTCAGCGCGAGGGGCCACCGCCGTAGGGGCCGCCCTGCCCGCCGTGGCCGCCCTGGCCGCCGTACGGGCCGGATCCGCCGCCCTGGCCGTACGGGCCTCCGCCGCCCTGGCCGTTGCCGTTCCCCTGGCCGTTCCCCCAGCCTCCTTGGCCTTGGCCCTGGCCGTTCCCCCAGCCTCCTTGGCCCTGCCCCTGGCCCTGGCCTTGACCGGCGCCGCCCTGGCCGTCGGCCTGCCGTTCCGCCTGCCGCCGGGCCTGGTCACCGGCCCACTGCCGCCACTCCTCGGCCCGCTCCCGCCACCTTTCGGCCGCCTCGGACCAGGCGGGCCCCGGCTGCTGACCCGAGGACGGGGTGCGCTGCTCGGCGGCGGGGGCGGCCGGGGCCCGCGTCGCGGGCTGCGCGGCGGGCGCCGGGGCCGCGGGCTCGGTCGTGCGCGAACCGCGCAGCGGCTTGTCGCCGACGGCCGAATCGCCGAACGCGGCGGCCTTCGGCTCGGGCTCGTCGGGGACGGTGGGGGAGCTGTCGTGCCCCGGGGCGGCCTGCGCCTCGCGCGCGTCCTTGCCCATGAGCATGAAGAGCGCGGTCGCCGCGCCGGTGGCCGACAGCAGGATCGCCCCGGCGGCGGCCTTGCGCCGCGGGTCGATGCCCCGGCGGCGGCCGCGGGCGTGCCGGGGGCCGATGATCTCGCCCTGGAGGATGTGCGGGGTGACCGCGTCACCCGCCTCGAGGGGCTGGGGCCCGGGGGTGACAAGTGTCGGATTCACGATGCGCTTGTCCGCCGGGTACGGCGGCCCGGGTTGCTCAACGGAGCGGTCAGCCATGGTCGTTGATGATGCCGGTTTGGCTGAACCGTGTCCAATAGCGATGAGGGATTGTTCCGTTTTGCTGCACAAGAGAGCTATAGCCTGAGGAGTGCGGTGTCCGGAAAGCGCTCTCGCCCCCGCTCCGGGACCAGTTGACGACGTACTGGCCGGTAGGCAGGATCGCACCCGACGACACCGTCGACCGGCTGACGAGGACGGGATACCACCAACCATGGCGTACGACGCGGATGTGATCGTGGTCGGGGCGGGCCTGGCGGGCCTCGCGGCCACTGCCGAGCTGGCCGACGCGGGCCGCAAGGTCATCCTGCTCGACCAGGAGCCCGAGCAGTCGCTCGGCGGCCAGGCCCACTGGTCCTTCGGCGGCCTCTTCCTCGTCGACTCGCCCGAACAGCGCCGGCTGCGCATCCGCGACAGCCACGAACTCGCCTGGCAGGACTGGCTGGGCACGGCCGGATTCGACCGCGACGAGGACCACTGGCCGCGCCGCTGGGCCGAGGCGTACGTGGACTTCGCGGCGGGCGAGAAGCGGTCCTGGCTGCACGCCCAGGGGCTGCGGCTGTTCCCCCTCGTCGGCTGGGCCGAGCGCGGCGGCTACGACGCGACCGGGCACGGCAACTCCGTACCCCGCTTCCACATCACCTGGGGCACCGGCCCCGGCGTCGTCGCCCCCTTCGAGCGCCGGGTGCGCGCCGCGGCCGCCCGCGGCCTGGTCGACCTGCGGTTCCGGCACCGGGTCACCGGGCTCTCGCGCAGCGCGGGCGCCGTCGACACCGTCACCGGCGAGGTGCTGGAGACGAGCCGCGCCGAGCGGGGCACGGCCAGCAGCCGCGAGGTGACCGGTTCCTTCGAACTGCGCGCCCAGGCCGTGATCATCACCTCCGGCGGCATCGGCGGCAACCACGACCTCGTACGCGCCAACTGGCCCGAGCGGCTGGGTTCCCCGCCCGAGCGGATGATCTCCGGGGTTCCCGCGCACGTGGACGGCAAGATGCTCGGCGTCGCGGAGGCCGCGGGCGGCCGCCTCATCAACCGCGACCGGATGTGGCACTACACCGAGGGCATCGAGAACTGGAACCCGATCTGGCCCCGGCACGGCATCCGCATCCTGCCCGGCCCCTCGTCGCTCTGGTTCGACGCCCGCGGCAGGCGGCTGCCGGTCCCGCTCTTCCCCGGCTTCGACACCCTCGGCACCCTCGAACACATCATGCGGACCGGATACGACTACACCTGGTTCGTCCTCACACAGAAGATCATCGAGAAGGAGTTCGCTCTCTCCGGCTCCGAGCAGAATCCGGACCTCACCGGCAAGAGCGTCCGCGATGTGCTGGGCCGCGGACGGGCCGGGGCGCCCGGGCCGGTCCAGGCGTTCATGGACCACGGCGCCGACTTCATCGTCGAACGCTCGCTGCCCGCCCTCGTGCGGCGGATGAACGCGCTCACCAAGGACCCGCTCATCGACGAGGCCGAGCTGCGCCGCGAGATCGTCGCCCGGGACCGCGAGATCGCCAACCCCTACACCAAGGACCTCCAGGTCACCGCCCTGCGCGGAACCCGCAAGTACATCGCCGACCGCCTCATCCGCACCGCCGCCCCGCACCGCATCCTCGACCCCAAGGCGGGTCCGCTGATCGCCGTGCGGCTCAACATCCTCACCCGCAAGACCCTGGGCGGGCTGGAGACGGACCTGTCGTCGCGGGTGCTGACCGAGGGCGGCGAGCCGCTGCCCGGCGTCTACGCGGCCGGTGAGGCGGCGGGCTTCGGCGGCGGTGGCGTGCACGGCTACCGGTCGCTGGAGGGCACCTTCCTGGGCGGCTGCCTCTTCTCGGGACGGACGGCGGGCCGCGCGGCCGCCAGGGCGGTGTCGTAGCCGGACACCGCCGTCCGCACCGCCGCCACCGCCCGGCCGCCCGGCGGCGCGCGTCTCCGCACGGCCGTACGGAGGCGCCGGCTCACCCCGTGGGCGCGCCGCGCTCCCCGCCGCGCACCGTCCGTATCCCCGCCGCGGGGCCCCGCAGGCAGCCGTCCGGGCCGCAGGTGGTGGCGCGGTCGTAGAGGTCCATGAGGCGGCGGACGCCGCGGGCGATGTCGTACCGCTCGATCTTTTTCCGGCACCGGGTACCGCCGCGGGCCCGCGGCCAGTTGGCGGCGGAGCGCGTCGGCGAGGGCGGCCGGGCCGGGGGCGACGCGGCGGGCGGCGGGGGCGGCGCTCGCGGGGAGTTCGTCGAGTGCCGGGCAGACGGTGTACAGCACGGGCAGCCCGGCCGCGAGGGCTTCGAGCGCGGCGAGCCCGAACGCCTCCTCGGCGGACGGTGAGACCAGGACGTCCATGGCGGCCAGCAGCCCGGGCAGTCCGGCAGGCCGGTCGTCGGGCGGGGCCACGGCGCCGTCCCGCTCCCCCAGCAGCCGGATCCGGTCGGCCGCGCCGAGCCGGGCGGCCAGGTCCTCCAGGGCGGGGCGCTCGGGCCCCTCGCCGACCAGCAGCAGCCGGGCCCCGGGTACGGCGGCGACGGCCCGTACCGCCACCTCGAACCGCTTGGCCGCCACCAGCCGTCCGACCGCGCCGACGACGAAGGCGTGGTCGGGGATGGCCAGGCGGGCGCGGGCGGCGGTGCGGGCGGCGGGGGCGAAGCGGAAGTGGCCGGCGTCGATGCCGTTGGGCACCAGGTGGATGCGGTGGTTGGGCACGCCCCAGTCGCGCAGCCGGTCGGCGACGGCGGCCGAGACGGCGACGGTCGCCGAGCCCAGCCGTTCGGCGGCCAGATAGCGGGCGCGGACGGCGGGGCTGAGGGGGCGGCCGTCGACGCTGCGCGCGCCCAGGGCGTGTTCGGTGGCGATCACGGCCCGTACGCCCGCCAGCCGGGCGGCGATCCGGCCCAGGACGCAGGCCCGGTAGAGGTGGGTGTGCACCACGTCGTAGCCGCCGGAGCGAATGGTGCGCACCAGGGCGGGCAGCGCCCGCAGCTCGCCCGCGCGGCCGTCCACGGGCAGATGGGTGACCGGGATGCCGTCGGTGCGGATGCCATGGGCGGTTCGGCCAGGTGCGGCGAGGGCGACCACGTCGCAGCGCACCGGCACATGGCGCAGCAGCAGCCGCAGTTGCTGTTCGGCGCCGCCCGCGCCGAGGCGGGAGATGATGTGCAGAACTCTCATCGGGCGACCCCGCCCCATCCTCCGTTGTTCCGCCGTCGTTTCGCGTGGTGTCCGTCTTTCACGCGATATCCGACCTTGCCAGAGGGCGGGATGTAAATCACGTAAGACGCGCGCTGATGGGCCGTCAGGGTGGCGCTTTCGCGGCGTATCACCAAAGGCGCGCCGAAAATCCGATGTGCGCAATACCGCCACATCCGATTGTTACCTTCTCATCTCGCGCGATGACATGACGAATGTGGTCCGTCCGGGTCATCGCGGCGCGACATCCGGTTTCCAGACAGCCCGCGGGAGCGCCCATGTCCGCACAGACCCCCGTCAGAGATTCGAGAAACGCACGAGATCCGCGTCGTGGAGTCGCCCCCGCCGCCGCGCGCACCGCCGGGCACGCCCCCGCACCCCCGCATGCGCGTCCCGCCCCGGACGGCGTGCGCCCCCGCCCGGCCACGGTGTACGAGTACAAGCGGTACAGCGAACTGGCGGGCCCGCTCACGGAGCCGCCCGCCGACCGTCCGTACCGGGTGCGCAGCCGCAGCCTGCTGGCGCAGGAGCCGCACCGGTTCCGGGCGGCGCTGCTGCTGTGCGGGGCGCCGGTGTGCTCGGCGCTGCTGCTGCTGTGGCTGCTGCGGCCGGACCACTGGGCGTCACGCACCCATGTGACGGCGTGGGAGACCGCGGCGGATGTCGCGATGCTGGTCTCGATCGCGCTGATCGAGACGTTCCGGCTGGTCACGGTCGTCTCCAACGCCCATGCGACGCTGGTGGCCCGGGATCCGGTACCGGTGACCGCGGAGCACGGCACCCGGGTGGCGTTCCTGACCAGTTTCGTGCCCGGCAAGGAGCCGATCGCGATGGTCCGGGCCACGCTGGAGGGCGCCGTGCGCATCCGGCACCAGGGGACGATGGACGTCTGGCTGCTGGACGAGGGGGACGACGCGGAGGTCAAGGAGCTGTGCGCACGGCTGGGCGTACGGCACTTCTCCCGCAAGGGCGTCGAGAAGTGGAACCAGCCGAAGGGCGCTTTCCGGGCGAAGACGAAGCACGGGAATTACAACGCCTGGCTGGACGCGCACGGGGACGCTTATGAATTCATGGCGTGCGTGGACACCGACCATGTGCCGCTGCCCAACTTCCTGGAGCGCATGCTGGGTTACTTCCGCGATCCGGATGTCTCCTTCGTGGTGGGACCGCAGGTGTACGGAAACTACGACACCGCCGTCACCAAGGCCGCCGAAAGCCAGCAGTTCCTGTTCCACGCGCTGATCCAGCGGGCCGGGAACGCGTACGGCAGCCCGATGTTCGTGGGCACCAACAACGCGGTGCGGATCAGCGCGCTGCGCAGCATCGGCGGGCTGTACGACTCGATCACCGAGGACATGGCCACCGGGTTCGAGCTGCACCGCCACCGCAACCCGGTCACCGGCAAGAAGTGGCGCTCGGTGTACACCCCGGACGTGCTCGCGGTCGGCGAGGGGCCCAGCTCCTGGACGGACTTCTTCACCCAGCAGATGCGGTGGAGCCGGGGCACCTACGAGACGGTGCTCAAGCAGTTCTGGAAGGCCCCGTTCACGCTGTCGCCGGGCAAGCTGCTCAACTACACGCTGCTGATCACGTACTACCCGATGACCGCGGTCAACTGGGTGCTCTCGGCGCTGTCCTGCACGCTGTTCCTGATGCTGGGCGCGGCCGGGCTCGACATCCCGGCCGAGATGTGGATGATGCTCTACGGCGACGCCGCCATGCTCCAGATCGGGCTGTACATCTGGAACCGCCGTCACAACGTCTCCCCGCACGAGCCCGAGGGGTCGGGCGGACTCGCCGGGATGCTGCTCTCCGCCCTGTCCGCGCCGATCTACGTCAAGTCGCTGTTCGACGCGGTGCTGCGGCGCAAGAGCCGGTTCGTGGTCACGCCCAAGGGCGATTCGTCCAGCCCGGACCAGCTCTCCACGTTCCGCATCCACCTGCTGTGGGGCGGGCTCTTCGGCACCTCGCTCACGGCCTCGTTCTTCCTCGGGCACACCCACGCGGCGATGCGGACGTGGGCCGTCCTCGCGCTCGCGCTGTGCCTGGCGCCGGTGGCCATCTGGTACGGCGGGGTGGTGCGGGGCCGGCGCCGCCCGGTGTCAGCGCGTGGCGTACCGACCGCGCGTGCGGACAGCCAGGGCCCATGCGCCCCGGCCAAGGACCCGGACGCGGTGTGCGCCCTGTGATACCGAGGCGCCGGCTCTCAGTGGTGGCCCGGGCCATGCGGGTGACGGTGGCCCGGGCCGTGTGCGTTCCGGGCCAGCCCGAGCGCGTACTCGGGCCACCAGCGGCCCGCCGGGGGCCCGCCGTTGCACGTCCCGTCGGATTCACCGGGCCGCTTGATCCACAGATACGCGTCCACCAGCCGGTCCCCGGTGTGGGTGCTCGGCGGCTCGCCCAGCGCCCGCCCCGGCGGGTTGCACCAGGCTTCCACCCCCCGGGCCCCGTGCCGGGCCCCGCCCCGGCGCCGCAGCGGGCCGTTGCCGTTGCGGCTGGTGTCGATGACGAAGTGCGCCCCGCCGACCGCGCGGGACAGCCGGTGGCCGTACCGCTTGGTGCGGCCGGTGCGCTGGAAGTTGGCGACGTTCAGGGAGAAGCCGTCCGCCTGACTCGATGCCGCTCTTGAGCAGCGGCACCATCAGCCGGGCGGGGTTCTTGATCCAGCCCGCGTGCCCGGCGTCCAGATACACCCGTACGTGGGGCAGCGCGGCGAACGCGGCGACCGCGTCGCGCAGCAGGGCCAGCCGGGGCCGGACCACGCGGCGGGGCACGCAGCGGTCGACGACCTGCGCCACCGCGTCGGGCTCCAGCACGACCATCGCCTTACGGTCACCGATGCCGAGCGCGACCTGCTCGATCCACCTCCGGTAGGCCGCGCCGTTCGCCGCGCCGCCCGCCGAGTGTCCGCCGCAGTCCCGGTGCGGGATGTTGTAGGCGACCAGCACCGGGATGGTGCCGGCCCGGGCCGCGGATTCGGTGATGGAGCGCACCCGTTCGCGAGGGGGCTGCGGACCGAGCCATTCGGCGACCGGCTGCTGTGCGATCCGCCGGATCAGCTCGGCGTCCCTGCTCTTCCCTCCGTTCTTTCCCTCGTTCTTTCCCGCGTCGTCGTGTGCACGGACCTGCCGGGCGGCCGGTCCGTCCGGGTTCACCCAGAGCCCGCTCCGCCGTGGCGGGGCGTCGGACAACAGGCATCCGCTCAGCGGCACCATCGCCATGACGCATGCGGCGACCGTCACCAATCGCCGCGTAACCGACTTTCTTGGATCTTTCTCGCGCATGCGACGCATCATGGCACCGCGTGCCGTCGGTTCAGTGGACGTCGCGTGCGTGGTCGGCGTCGGGGTGGTCCGCGTCCTCCGTGCGCCACAGCGGATGCTCGCGGGCCGCCCACTTCGGGTCGACCCGCCCGGTGCGCATCCCGCGCCGCGCCTCCGGATCGGCGAACGCCTTCCCGATGTGCCCGATCACCACGATGCCGACGGCCAGCGCCAGCCAGTCGTGGACGAACGTGGCACCGGTGCGCCACATCAGCGGGGCCAGCCCGGTGAACCACATCAGCGAACCGGTGGCCGCCATCACCAGCATCGCGCCCGCGGTCCAGGCGGCGTACACCTTCTGGCCCGCGTTGAACTTGCCCGCCGGGCGCTCCGCACGGCTGTGGTCACGGCGCAGCGCGGCCCGCAGCCAGCGGCGGTCGTGCGGCCCGAAGCGGTTGAGACGGCCCAGATCGGCCCGGAACGCGCGCGAGGCGAGACCGGCGAGGACCGGGACGGGCGTCAGGATGCCGGTCCACTCGTGGACGGTGACCACGAGGGCGCGGCGGCCCACGAGTTGGGCCAGATCGGGTACGTACAGACAGGCCGCGCTCACCACGCACACGCCCACCAGGGCGGCCGTCGTGCGGTGGATCCAGCGCTCGGCGGGCGTGAAGCGGCGCACCCGGCGCGCGGTGGCGGCCGGGGCCGCGGCGGTCTCAGACAGTGGGGGCATCGTCGCGTCCGTTCGACTTGCCGACCCAGCCGTCCACGTCGTACCCGCGGTCCTCCCAGTAGCCGGGGCGCACCTCGTCGGTGACGGTGATACCGGAGAGCCACTTCGCCGACTTGTAGAAGTACATGGGCGCGACATAGAGCCGGACCGGGCCGCCGTGTGCGTGGCCCAGCGGCTTGCCCTGCATCCGCAGCGCCACCAGGACGTCCGGCCGGCGCGCCTGCTCGAGGGTGAGGCTCTCGGAGTACGCGCCGTCGAAGCAGGTGAACCGGACCGCCTTGGCGCGCGGGCTCACCCCGGCGGCGTCCAGCAGCGTGGACAGCCGCACCCCCTCGAACGGCGTCTTCGGCACCCGCCACCCGGTGACGCACTGGACGTCCCGGACGAGCCGGGCCTGCGGGAGCGCGCGCAGCTCGGCGAGCCGGTAGTCGGCGGGCTTGTCGACGAGCCCGCGCACGGTGAGGCGGTAGTTCGTATCGTCCTTGTGCGGGACGGAGGAGGTCACCGAGTAGTACCGGAACCCGCCGCCGTTGGGCAGCAGCCCGGTCACCCCGGTGGGGTCCTTGTCTGCCACCGCGCCGAGCGCGCTCTCCATCCCGCGCTGCGCCCAGGGCGCGACGGCCATCCCGGCGGCGCCGAGACCGAGCATGCCGAGCAGGATGCGGCGGCCCACGGGTGCGCCGCGGCCGTCGCCGCGCTCGTCGTCGCCGGGGGTTGCGTCCATGTGCTGATGAGACCACCGGCGGACGCGGCGCGCCATCGTCTGTGGCTTTTCGTCAGACTTCCGTCAGATGTCAACCACTCGGGGCTAAGGTCCCGGGCTTGCACAACGGGCGCCACTGGCTGTGGTGCTGCGTTTGCGTCCTGTCCCACTTTCCGGTGCGGGGAGTGGGGCTGGGGCGGTTGACTGCGCCCCGCGTCGCCACAATGCCCACGCTCTTGCGCGAATGTTGCGGGAGCTGTTCCGGTCTGCGTGATCAACGAATCCGCAGCTCCGGCACGCGAACCAGGCCTGGGAGACCCGGTTCGCCTTGTCGATGTGGCCGCACTGGGCGCAGGTGCGGGAGGTGTACGCCGGATCGACGTGCACCACCGGCACCCCTGCTCTGCGGGCCTTGTACGCGATGAACTGCCCCAGTTGGGCGAAGGACCAGCTGGAGTGGGTGGCCCTCCCCCAGCCTCCGGCCGGGGGTGCCCCCCAGGCTTGCGAAGCCGTACCCGCTCGCGGATGCCCGTGAGGTCTTCCAGGGCGATCCCGCGACCGGTGCGTTCTGCCTCGGCCACCACATGTTTCGCGATCTTGTGGTTGATGTCCCGTGCCCGCCGGGCCTCCTTGCGGCGCCGCTTCTTCAGGCGGCGTCTGGCGGACGGGGTGTTCTTCTTCTGGAGCTTGGTGCGCAGCGTGCGTTCCCGGGCGCGGAGGCGGTTGAGTGCACGTCCGGCCATGATCTGGCCGTCGGAGGTGGTGGCGATGTTGACGATGCCCAGGTCGATTCCGAGGAAGTCCACCGGCTCGGTGTTCGGCGCGGCTTCGGGCACCTCGCAGGTGGCGTTGAGGAACCACATGCCGTCCCGGCACACCAGGTCGGACTCGCCCTTGCGGTGGAGCGCCAGGGTGGCCAGGTGCTCCGGCGCGGCGGTGAACTCCACGTCCTTCATCCGCCCGGCGGTGGTCCAGATTGAGATGCGGCGCTGGTCGATCTGCCAGGACAGCATCCGGTCGTCGTAGGGCTGCGCGCCTTGCGGGTGGAAGGCGACCGGCTTCTCCACCGCCCTGCGGTACCGCTGCGAACCCGGCCTGCCCAGATTCCCCGCCTTCATGGCGGCCTTCAGTGTCGCGTACGCGTCGCAGGTCTTCTTGATGACGTGCTGGGCGGCCTGTGCCCCCAGCCCCCAGCGGGCCTTGATCTGACGGTAGGTGTGCTCGCGCAGCGCGAAGTTGCTCTTCACGTCCTTCTCGAACGCTACGCCGCTGACCCAGGTGACCGCTTCGTTGCAGGCGCGCAGGGTCGCCTCCAGCGCCGCCGCCTGCACGGGCGTCGGTAGCAGCCTGACCTGCACCACCAGCTTCACGAACAGCAAACTTACACAGACGTACGACCGCCCACCGCATGTTCACCGCGCATCACCCGACGGAGTGAACCCGTCACCGTGTGGACGCAGCACCGGCTCCGCCGAACACAAACAACCGATACCGCAGCGCTCCGCGCCGCGACCACGAGGATGCGGTTCCTCCCAGAGTCGAAGCCCTGGGGTGCCTCGCAAGCATCCGCTGAACGCCCGGAGCGGTGTCCGGCGACGGCGGTCAGCCCGGGGACGGGAGGCCGGTCAGTTGGCGTACGGGTAGCCGCTTAGCCCCGCGGTCGGGCCGCCGCTCAGCCCCGCGTACGGCCGCCGCTCAGTCCGCGGACGGCGCGGAACCGCGGGCGCGGTGCTCGCGCGGGCTGACGCCGCGTATCCGCTTGAACGCCGCGGACAGCGCGAACGCGCTGCCGTACCCCACCTGCCGGGCCACCGCCGTCAGCGTCGTGTCCGGCTCGCGCAGCAGATCGGCCGCGAGCGCCAGCCGCCAGCCGGTCAGATACGTCATCGGCGGCTCGCCCACCAGCGCGGTGAAGCGGCGGGCCAGCGCCGCCCGCGAGACGCCCGCCTTCGCGGCCAGCCCCGCCACCGTCCACGGATGCGCCGGGTTGTTCTGGAGCAGCCGCAGCGCCCGGCCCACCACTGGATCGCCCATCGCCGAGTACCAGGCCGGGGCCCGCGCCTCCGGCCGCGCGAACCAGGCCCGCAGTACGGCGATCAGCAGCAGATCCAGCAGCCGGTCCAGCACCGCCGACTGCCCCGCCTCGTCCCGCACGATCTCCTCGCCGAGCCAGGGCATCAGCGGGCAGTCCCACACCTCGGCGTCCAGCACCAGCAGCGGCGGCAGCGCGTCCAGCAGCCGCCCGCTGATCTCCCCGTCCAGCGGATACGTGCCGATGAGCATCGTCGCCGAGCCGTCCGCGTGGTTGCCCCAGGTGCGTACGCCCAGCGCCATCGCCCCGGCCAGGTCCCGGCCGTCCGCCGTCCGGCACTCCTCGCCCGGCAGGATCCACGCCTGCGGCGGGGTGTCCGGGGAGTCCGCCACCGTGTACGGATCGGGGCCGCGTACGACCGCCACGTCCCCCGGGCCCAGCCGCCGCGGTTCGCCGGTGGCGGGCACCACCCATGCCTCGCCGCGCGCCATCGTCATCACACACAGCGGGGCCCGGTCCTCGATCCGCACCGACCACGGCGGTTCCATCACGGCCCGCAGCAGAAACGCCTCCCGGGCCCGCGGTCCGTCCAGCAGGTTCGCCAGCGCGTCCATGCCGCACATCGTAGACGCACGCTTATGCGGGCGAGCCTCTCGGCCATGGAACGTCTCACCATGGCCCAGTTGACTGTCCGTATGACAACCACGGAGAACACCACAACGCTGGTGCTCGGCGGCACCGGCAAGACCGGCCGCCGGATCGCCGAGCGGCTGACCGCCGCCGGACGGCCGGTCCGGATCGGCTCGCGCGGCGGCGAGCCGCCCTTCGACTGGGAGGACCGCACCACCTGGGCGCCCGCGCTGCGCGGCACCGGCGCCGCGTACCTCGCGTACTACCCCGACATCGCGGACCCGGGCGCCGCCGACACCCTGCGGGCCTTCGCCGAACAGGCCGTCCGCGGCGGCACCCGGCGGCTGGTGCTGCTCTCCGCGCGCGGCATGGAGGCGACGCTGCCCGCCGAGCGGGCCGTGGCGGTGGACGGCGCCGAGTGGACCGTCATCCGGGCCAGCTGGTTCTTCCAGAACTTCACCGAGGGCATCCTGCGGGACGGGGTGCTCGGCGGCGAGATCGTCTTCCCCGCCGGGGACGTCAAGGAGCCCTTCATCGACGCCGACGACATTGCGGAGGTCGCGGTCGCGGCCCTGACCGGCGACGGGCGGCACGCGGGGCGGATCCACGACCTCACCGGACCGCGGCTGCTGACCTTCGCCGAAGTGGCCGCGGAGATCGCCCGGGCGAGCGGCCGCGAGGTCCACTACGCGCCGGTCTCCGCGGCCGGATACGGGGCGCTGCTGAGCGGCTACGGGCTCCCCGACGACCTCGTGGCGTTCCTGACCGAGCTGTTCGGCACGCTCCTGGACGGCCGCAACGCACGGGTGACGGACGGCGTCCACCGCGCCCTCGGCCGCGCGCCGCGCGACATCGCCGATGTCGCGCGCGAGGCGGCGGCCGACAGGGCCTGGGGCTGATCAGGGCTCGGACAGCAGCTTGTCGAGGGTGACCGGCAGATCGCGCACCCGCACCCCCGTCGCATGGTGCACGGCGTTGGCGATGGCCGCCGCCGTGCCGACGATGCACACCTCGCCGAGGCCCTTGGCGCCCATCACATTGGTGTGTGGGTCCGTCTCGTCCAGCCAGTGCGCCTCGACCGCGTGCACATCGGCGTTGGCGGCGATGTGGTACTGGGCGAAATCCTGGTTGACCACATGGCCGAACCGTTGGTCCAGCACGCTGTGTTCGTACAGCGCCATCGACATGCCCTGCGTCATACCGCCCAGCAGCTGCGACCGCGCGGTCCTGGGGTTGATGACCCGGCCCACGTCGAACATCCCGAGCAGCCGCGGCACCCGGATCTCCCCGGTGTCCGCGTCCACCCGGACCTCGGCGAACTGCGCCCCGAAGCTGTGCATCGCGTACCGCTCGGCGTCGGTGTTCGCGGGCATGTCGGCGGTGACCTCGAGGCCGTCCGGCGGAACCACGTCGCCGTGCTCGGTCTCCAGGAGCGTCCGCAGCTGCCGGGCGGCCTCCGCGATCGACGAGCCCCAGCTGTTGATGCCGGAGGAGAACCCGGCGGGGGAGGCGTTCGGCAGGGTGGTGTCCCCGATGCGCAGCTCCACCCGCTCCACCGGAACGCCCAGCGCGTCCGCGGCGATCTGGGTGAGCGCCGTCCAGGTGCCGGTGCCCAGGTCGGCGGCGGCGATCAGCACTGTGCAGTGCCCGTCCGGCGCGACCCGGACCGTCGCCGCGTTCCCCGGGAGGCGCGGCGAGGGGTACGTGGACGCGGCCACCCCGGTCCCGATCAGCCACCGCCCCATGCGGCGCGCCCGGGGCGTCGGATCGCGCCGCTCCCAACCGGCGCGGCGGGCGCCCTCGCGCAGACAGGCCACCAGATGGCGGCTGGAGAACGGCAGTCCGGACTCGGGGTGGACATCCGGCTCGTTGCGGATGCGGAACTCCACCGGGTCCATGCCGCACGCGATCGCCATCTCGTCCATCGCCGACTCCAGCGCGAACATGCCCTGCGCCTCGCCCGGCGCCCGCATGATCGTCGGCACCGGGATGTCCAGCGGGGCCAGCCGGTGGGTGGTGCGCCGGTGCGGGGCGGCGTACATCAGCCGGGTGCACACGGCGGTCTGGTCGGCGTACCCCTTGGCCCGGGCGGTCTGCTCGACCACGTCATGGGTGACGGCGGTCAGGCGTCCTTCGGCGTCGGCGCCGAGCCGGATCCGCTGGATCGACGCCGGGCGGAAGCCCACCAGCGCGAACATCTGCTGGCGGGTCAGCGTGAACTTGACCGGCCGGCGCACGGTCCGTGACGCCATCGCGGCGAGCACGGCGTACGCGTGCGGGTACACCTTCGATCCGAAGCCGCCGCCGACGTGCGGGGACACCACCCGCACCCGGCCCGGGGGGAGCCCCAGGGTGGCGGCGATCAGGTCGCGGCTCATCGTCGCGCCCTGCGTGGAGCAGTACACCAGCAGTTCGCCGTCGGTCCAGGTGACCACGGCGGTGTGCGGCTCCATCGGGTTGTTGTGGTACATCGGCGTGGTGTACGTGGCGTCCAGCACGGTGTGCGCGGCGGCCAGCGCCGGGCCGGCGTCGCCGAGGACGCTGTCGGCGGGGGAGCCGTCCTGGAGTTCGCCGCCCCCCTGGCCGAACTGGGCCGCGTCCAACGGCTTGTAGAGGTCGTCCCGGTCCTCGCGCAGCGCCACATCGGGCGGGCGCTGCTCGTAGCGGAACCGCACCAGGCCCGCCGCGTACCGGGCCGCCTCCGGGGTCTCCGCGACCACCGCACCGGTGAACTGCCCGCGCCAGGCCACCTGATCGGACTGGAGCACCGCCAGCGGGGGGATCGTCCGGAATGGTCAGCCGTGTTTTTGGCGAGATGGGTGAGCACGGCCAGTATTTTCTTTTTCCGCCTCCGCGGCGGCCGTGTTTTTTCCCCGGTGATCCGCCCGGCGGCGATGGTGGCCTGGAGCGGATGGAGATAGGCGGGGTGCTCGACGGGCCACTCGAACGCGTAGGTGGCGGTGCCGGTGACCTTCTGCGCGCCGTCGATCCGGCGCAGCGGTGTGCCGACCGCCCGCGGCCGCTCCCTGACCTCGCTCATCGGGCGGCCTCCATCAGATCGAGCAGCGTGGCGACGACGGTGTTGCGGGCGAGCGCCATCTTGAAGGCGTTGCCCGGCAGCGGCTCCGCCTGCGCCAGTTCGGCCGCGGCGGCGTCCCGGAAGCTGTCCCAGGTCGCGGGCGCACCGCGCAGCGACTCCTCGGCCTTCCACGCCCGCCACGGCTTGTGCGCCACTCCGCCCAGCGCGATGCGGACGTCCCGTACGGTCCCGCCGTCCGCGACGTCCAGCGCGGCGGCGACCGACACCAGCGCGAAGGCGTACGAGGCGCGGTCGCGCACCTTGCGGTAGCGGGAGGTGGCGGTGAAGTCGGGCGGCGGCAGCTCCACGGCCGTGATCAGCTCCCCGCGCCGCAGCACCGTGTCCCGCTCGGGGCTGTCGCCGGGCAGCCGGTGCAGCTCGGTCAGCGGGATGCGCAGCTCGCCGTCGGGGCCCTGACCGCCCTCGGCACCCTGGACGCACACGGTCGCGTCGAGCGCCGCCAGCGCGACCGCCATGTCGGAGGGGTGGGTGGCCACGCAGGACGGCGAGGCGCCGAGGATCGCCATATCGCGCTGATAGCCCTCCAGCGCCGAACAGCCCGACCCCGGCTCGCGCTTGTTGCACGGGGTGGTCACGTTCTGGAAGTACGCGCAGCGGGTGCGCTGCAACAGGTTCCCGCCGGTGGTGGCCAGGTTGCGCAACTGGCCCGAGGCGCCCGACAGCACGGCCTGCGACAGCACCGGATAGCGCCGCCGGATCCGCCGGTCGGCGGCCAGATCGCTGTTGGGGACGGCGGCGCCGATGCGCAGCGACCCGTCCGGCAGCTCCTCGATCCGGTCCGAGGTGAGCCGCCGCACGTCGATCAGCACCTCGGGGGTCGCCACGTCGAGGCGCATCAGGTCCACCAGGTTGGTGCCACCGGCCAGATACGCCGCCTCCGGCTCCTCGGCCAGCGCGGTCACGGCGGCCGCCACGGTGTCGGCGTGTTCGTAGCGGAAGGGCTTCATCGGCGCGCCCCCTCGTCCCGGTGTGCCGCCACCTCGTCCCGGTGTGCGACGTCGGCGATGGCCGGCACGATGTTGGCGTACGCGGCGCAGCGGCACAGGTTGCCGCTCATGCGCTCGGCGATCTCCTCGTCGTCCAGCACCACATCGGCGGCGTTCGGATCCTTGGCCACGGCGCTCGGCCAGCCCGCCGCCGCCTCGCGCAGCATGCCCACCGCCGAGCAGATCTGGCCGGGGGTGCAGTAGCCGCACTGGAACGCGTCATGGGCGATGAACGAGCGCTGGAGCGGATGCAGCCCGTCGCCCTCCCCGCCCCCGCCGTTCACCAGGCCCGCGGCCGTGACGATGTCGGCGCCCTGGTGGGCCACCGCCAGCGCCAGACAACCGAGTGCGCGGCGGTCGTCGAGGAGGATGGTGCAGGCACCGCACTGGCCATGGTCACAGCCCTTCTTGGGGCTGGTGTTCCCCAGCCGCTCGCGGAGGGCGTCCAACAGCGTCGTACGGGTGTCGACGGTGAGCCGGTGGTCCGTACCGTCCACCCGGAGCGTGATCTCCACGTCCATGCTTCACATCATCGGACATGTATGCGCTGATCGCCTGTTCTCGCTGTTTGCGCCTCAGTGCCTCCGGAGCGCCGACGGTGCGGCAGGCCCGCCACGTCGTCGGCGCCACCGGCTCCCCGCGCTGTTCAGGACCGCTCGGCGCCGCCGTCGACGGACGACAGCACACCGTCCAGATGCGGCAGGTAGTGGTCCATCCGCTCCCGCTTGGTCAGCAGGTAGGGCAGGTTCTCCTCGCACGGCTGGATCAGCAGCGGAACCTGCTCGCTGATCTTGATGCCGTGGCGCAGCAGCGCCTCCCGCTTGCGCGGGTTGTTGGAGAGCAGCCGTATGGAGCGCACCCCGAGGTCGTGCAGCATCTCCGCCGCCACCTGGTAGTCACGGGCGTCGTCCGGGAGGCCGAGCGCGAGGTTGGCCTCGACCGTGTCCAGGCCCTCCGCCTGGAGCTGCATCGCCTGGAGCTTGGCCAGCAGGCCGATGCCCCGGCCCTCGTGGCCGCGGAGGTAGACGAGGATGCCCCGCCCCTCGCTCACGATGGCGCGCAGCGCCGCGGACAGTTGGTCGCCGCATTCGCAGTGCCGGGAACCGAAGGCGTCTCCGGTGAGGCACTCGGAATGCACGCGCGTCAGTGCGTCCTCGCCCTTGACGTCGCCGTATACCAGCGCGATCTGTTCATCTCCGCGATTGTGGTCCTGGTAGCCGTAGGCGAGAAAGTCGCCGTGCACGGTGGACAGCCGGAGATTCACCACTCGTTCGACATCCGATCGACGAGCGCTGTCGACCAACACGCTATCACTTGCTGTCATGTTGCAACCCTATCTGGTAAACGCCGGGTGGCGTAGGGGAAAATGGCAAAGTCGGCCGGGTGATTGGCCGCGCATCCCGTAACACGAAGAACGAAAGGCCCGTAGCACATGAGCGATTCGGAAACGCCGGACCAGTGGGCCTCGGGGCTCCTGCCGCCGACGACCACGGAGGAGGTGCGGGCCCTGGGGGCCGGTGTCGCCGTGCTGCCCATCGGCAGCTTCGAGCAACACGGCGCCTATCTCCCGCTGGTGACGGACACGGTCATCGCCTGCACCATCGCCCGGGAGATCGCCGCGGCGTATCCGGTCCAACTCCTCCCGCCCGTCACGGTTTCCTGCTCGCACGAGCACGCGGACTGGCCGGGCACCGTCTCCATATCCGCCGCGACCCTGTACTCGGTGGTGCGCGACATCGCCGGATCGCTGCGCCGCTCCGGAGTCGGTTCGCTGATTCTGGTGAACGGACACGGCGGAAATTACGTCCTGCGCAACATTGTTCAGGAATCCGCCGGCACCGGTACCCGCATGGCGCTTTTCCCGGGCTCGGCCGACTGGGACACGGCCCGCACCAGGGCCGGTGTCCAAACCCCGTCGTACAGCGATATGCACGGGGGAGAAGTGGAGACCTCCATCCTGTTGCATGCCCATCCCGAACTCGTCCGTCCCGGTTATGAAACCTCCGATTGTCTCGCCGACGACCGGAAGCATCTGCTGACTCTCGGTATGGCCGAGTACACCGAGTCCGGTGTCATCGGCCGCCCCTCCCTGGCATCCGCCGCCAAGGGAAAGGAACTTCTCGCCGCGCTCACCGAATCCTTCGCCGAGTACCTTTCTCTGGTCGGCGAGCGGGCCGGAGAGCAGGTCGGCGAGCGACAGGAAACGGAGACCCGATGACGACGCTGGACACGGCGCGGGCCTGGGAGCGCCTGCGCTCCATACGGACCGTGGCCGAGGCCCGGGCCGCCGGTCTTGAGCGCGGCGCCGACGGTGCGGTGCGCTGGCGCGAGGACGCCACCCCGGAGGCGGACGAACTCGCCGACCGCTATCTGCCGCTCTGCCTCGCCGGGCCGCGGCTGACGATCGCCCAGCTCGGCCAGAGCCTCGACGGTTTCATCGCGACCCGCACCGGCGACGCCGACTACGTCACCGGCGAGGAGGACCGGTGCCATCTGCACCGGCTGCGCGCCCTCACCGACGCCGTGGTGGTCGGGGCCGGAACCGCCCTCGCGGACGACCCCCAGCTCACCGTGCGTGCCTGCTCCGGACCGCATCCGGTGCGCGTCATCCTCGATCCGCACGGCCGGGTACCTCCGCATCGCCGGGTCTTCACCGACGGCTCAGCGCCGACCCTGTGGGTGGTGGGAGCGGAAACCGGCGACGGGCGGACGGCGCCGGACGGAGTTGACGTACTGACCCTGCCGGACCGTGCCGCGTTCGCGCCGCAGCGCCTGGTGGAGGCGCTTGCGGCGCGCGGGCTCGGCCGGGTGCTGATCGAGGGTGGCGGCGTCACGGTGTCGCGCTTTCTTCATGACGGCGCGCTGCACCGCCTGTACGTCACCGTGGCACCGGTTCTGCTCGGCGACGGCATCCCGGGGCTGCGCTTCGACGGCACCCCCGTCATGCGCGACGCCCTGCGGCCCCGGACCCGCCGGGCCCGCCTCGGCGAGGACACCCTCTTCGAGCTGGACCTGGGGACGCCGCAGCCGGACGGCCCACTGACCGACCAGCACGCACAGACCGGGCAGGCTCGCGGCGAAGGTGAGCACCCCGTACACGACGGCGACGGTCAGCCCCTGGGCGGCGCCCAGGCCCGCGGAGCCGAAGGCCCACGCGGTGACGCCCTCGCGGGGACCCCAGCCACCGACGTTCAGCGGCAGCGCCATGGCGAGCAGGGCCAGCACCATGATGGGCACCAGCTCGACCGCCGGGGCGGTTGATCCCGCTGCCCGCGCGGCCAGCAGGAACATCCCGAGATAGCCCGCCAGCACCACCGCGGACGAGATCACGACCCCCGGCCAGCTCGCGCGGGCCAGCAGCCCGAGCCGCGCCTCGGTGAGCGCGGCACGCAGCGCCCGGCGCCCCCGCGAGGTGCCGGGCCTGCGGCGCAGCCGTACGACGGCCACGGCCCCGAGCCCGCACACCGCGAGCAGCGCGGGTGCGGCGCCGGGCGTCGTGGCCACGGCGTGCAGCACCCGGCCGCCCTCGGACAGGGCGAGGGAGGGGTGGGCGAACAGCAGCGCCACGCCGACCATCACCAGCACCACCTGACCCGCGGTCCGCTCCAGCACCACGGCGCGCACGCCCCGGGCGACATCGCCCTCGGTGCGCCCGTGCCGTACCGCGCGGTGCACATCGCCGAGGACGCCGCCGGGCAGCGCCGCGTTGAGGAACTGGGAGCGGTAGTAGTCGCCGACCGCCTGCGCCAGGGGCAGCCGGATGCGCAGCGCCCGCGCCACCACGCACCAGCGCCAGGCGCTGAACACGGTGGTCAGCAGGCCAAGGCCGAGGGCGGCCAGCAGGGTGACCCCGTCGATGCGGCGCAAGCCCTCCACGAAGGCGCCGGTGCCCATCTGCCACAGCAGCACCACGATGATGGCCGCTCCGGCGAAAGTACCCAACCGAGCCCGGATCGCCGCGCTCATGACACTCCGCCCGTCGGCCCGTGGCTCACCGGCGTCGGCCCGTGGCTCACCGGGCGCGGCAGGGCGAGCAGATCGTCGTGGTGCACTACCACCCGCAGCTCGCCCGCCGCGCACTCCGCCAGCCGCCGCCGCAGATACGTCTCGGCACGCGGTTCCAGCTCCGGCCGGTGCTCCACCGCCGCGCCCACCCAGCCCCGCAGCCACTCCGCCGCGAGCGCCGACTCCCCGCCGCCCAGCACCCAGGGGCTGGCGTGCGTCCGTACCGTCGCACCGTGCCGGGCGAACGCCTCGGAGGCCACCTCGACCGCGTCCGGACCCAGCAGACCGGAACGGCGCTGATGGGCGTTGAACGCGTCGGCGAAGTCCGCGTCCAGCGGATCCGCCGGGGTCAGTTCGACCCGGCCCGCCACCGACAGCGCCAGCAGCACCGGACAACCGGCCCCGGCGCAGGCCGCGGCGAGCCCCTCCACCTCCTCGGTGGTGAGCACGTCCAGCAGCGCGGAGGCCGTCACCAGCGACGCCCCTGCCAGATCGTCCGCGGTCAGTGAGCCCAGATCACCGCGGCGCGTGCGCACCGTGACCGGGCTGCCGTCGGCCGCCGCACGCGGCGCCCGCTCGGCGGCCAGCTCCAGCAGACCGGGATCGTGGTCGTGCAGCACCCACTCCTGCGGACCGTCCAGCCGGGGCGCCAGCCACCGGCCCAGCGAACCGGTGCCGCAGCCCAGGTCATGGATCACGCGTACGGAGCGTCCGGCCGTCTCCGCGAGACGGGCCCGCAACGGCTCCAGCAGTTCGGGCGCGCGGGCGGCGGCGTCCGCGCCCTCGCGCAACTCCAGCCACTCGGGCGCGTATTGAGGCGTATCGGTGGTGGTCACGCGGCCCTCCGGGGTTCGCGGCGAAGTCGTTCCAGCGCACCGGCCAGGTCCGACGCGGTCGTATGCCAGCCGTCCAGCGCGGTGCGCCGCCCACGGGCGGCCGTGATCAGCCGGCGGCGTACATCGGGATCGCCCAGCCAGCGGCGCAGCGCCGCCGTGAGCGCGGCCGGGTCGTCCGGGGTGACGAGCAGGCCCGGCACACTGCCCTCGGGCGCGTACCCGAGCGCCTCCGGAATCCCGCCCACGGAGGTGGCCAGCACCGGAACGCCGTGCGCCAGCGCCTCGGTCACCACCATCCCGTACGTCTCGGCGTACGAGGCGAGCACCAGCAGATCGGCACCGGCGAAGCTCGCCTCCAGCTCCGCGCCGCCGCGCGGGCCGGTGAGCCGCACCCGGTCGCCGAGCCCGGACGCCTCGATCAGCTCGCGGAGCCGCTCCACATAGCCGGGGTCCTGATCGAGCCCGCCGACGCACTCCAGCGTCCACGGCAGATCGGCCACCTCGGCCAGCGCCTCCACCAGCCGGTGCTGCCCCTTGCGCGGGGTCACCGAGGCGACGCACAGCAGCCGGGTGCCCTCGTCCGTGCCGGACGCCTGCGGTGCCACATCGGCACCGGGCGCGGCCACATGGACCCGGCCCGGGGCCAGCTCGTGGTGCGCCACGAGCCGACGGGCCGCCCAGCCGCTGGTGGCCACCACCGCGGGCATCGCGCGCAGCGTCTTGCGCTCCAGCGCGTCCAGGTCCGCCGCCCGGCCCGGGGCGAGCCCCGTCTCCTCACCCAGCGGCAGATGCACCAGCACCGCGGGCCGCAGCCGTTCCGCCTCGGGAACGACGAGGTAGGGGACGGCGCAGGCCACGAGGCCGTCGAGGAGCACGATGCTGCCGTCCGCCAGCTCCGCCAGGAGCCGGGTCAGTTCGGCGCGCGCCGCGGGCCCGGGCTGCGGCCAGGTGCCCGCGATCGTGTGCTCGTGGACGTCCCAGCCGATACCGGGCAGCTCCCGGCAGATCCGCCGGTCGTACGTATTGCCGCCGCTCGGCGTGGCCGGGTCGTCCACCCCGCCGGGCATGACGACGTGCACTTCGCGCACCGGCGGCGGGGCGGCACCGCTGCCGAGGCCCAGCAGGCTCCCGGGACTGTCGAGGTGCGCGGTCACAGGTCACGCTCGTAACTCGCCCACGCGACATGCGATTCGTGCAGGGTCACCTGGATCCCGGCCAGGCCGCGCGCGCCCTCGCCGAGCGCCCCGGCGTGCACCCGCTCCGCGAGCCGGTCGGCGATGACCTTGGCCAGGAACTCGGTGGAGGTGTTGATCCCCTTGAACGCGGGCTCGTCATCGAGGTTCCGGTAGTTGAGGTCGCCGACCACCGCGCCGAGTTCCTGGGTGGCCAGTCCGATGTCGACGACGATGTTGTCGTCGTCCAGCGCGGAGCGCCGGAAGGTGGCGTCCACCAGAAACGTGGCTCCGTGCAGACGCTGAGCGGGTCCGAAGACCTCTCCGCTGAAGCTGTGGGCGACCATCAGGTGATCGCGGACGGTGATGCTGAACAACGGGCCCTCCCGGTACGGCGGCACATCTCGGCTTCTAGTACGGCCGATGCCTTCCCCGTGTTCAGCCGCAGCTCAGCCTTGTTCGAACGGCTTTGCGCGCCGCGTCCCGCGCGCCTTCAGTACCGCACCCGATGGCACAGGCCCGGCAGCTCACCGGCGGTGATCCGGGCCATCACCCCCGGCAGCTCATCGAACGCGCATTCCCCGGTGACCAGCGCGTCCAGCGCGGGGTCGGCGAGCAGTTCCAGCGCGACCGCCAGCCGGTCCGCATAGCCGCGGCGGCCGGCCCGGGCGGCCGGGGACACCATCCCCACCTGACTGCTGCGCACGGTCAGCCGCCGCGAGTGGAACGCCTCGCCCAGCGGCACGCTGATGCGGCGGTCGCCGTACCAGCTCAGCTCGATGACCGTGCCCTCCGGGGCGAGGAGTTCCAGGGAGCGCGCGAGACCCGCCTCGCTCGCGCTGGCATGCACCACGAGATCCCGCTCGCCCTCGGCATCCTCCGGCAGCGCGAAGTCCACGCCGAGCGCCTTGGCCAGCTCCGCGCGCGCCGGGTCGGCGTCCACCAACTGGACCCGTACGGCCGGATAGCGGGCCAGCAGCGCGGCGACCGACGCCCCGACCATTCCCGCCCCGATCACCGTGATCCGGTCGCCGAGCAGCGGCGCCGCGTCCCACAGGGCGTTCACCGCGGTCTCCACCGTCCCGGCCAGCACCGCCCGCTCGGCGGGCACGCCCTCCGGTACGGGCGTCACGGCGCTCGTCGGGACCACGTACCGCGTCTGATGCGGGAACAGACAGAAGACCGTACGGCCCGCCAGCTCCCGCGGCCCCTCCTCGACCACCCCCACATTGAGGTAGCCGTACTTCACCGGCCCGGGGAAGTCGCCCTCCTGGAACGGCGCCCGCATCGCGCCGTACTGGCTCTCCGGCACCCCGCCCCGGAACACCAGCGCCTCCGTGCCGCGGCTCACACCGGAGCACAGCGTGCGCACCACCACCTCACCCTCGGCGGGCTCGGGCAGCACCACATCCCGTATCCCGCCGTGACCGGGGGAGTTGAGCCAGAAAGCACGGGCGACGCGCTCCATCTGCGTCCTCCTGAGGAATCGAGCGGAAACTCCGCACGGAAACAACGGGCCGCGCATCGCGCTGAACAAACGGGAGACGCGCCACGTACGGGACATCATCAAGCCGCGCACACGCTACGCGGCGCCAATCGACACTGTCACACAGCCGGAGGGGTGCCCGGTGGCCCTGAACCACACTGACAACGCGAGGCTGTTGCGGCAGGAGACGGCGGCGGGGGCGGGCGTACAGATCCTCCTGCTCACGGTCCTGGGCGCCTCGCTCGACCTGGGACCCGCGGGCTGGCTCACCGGCCTCGTCTTCGCGGCCGTCTCCTGGGCCGTGCTCACTCGCGCCGTCTCCCGCTCCTGGCTGTCCTCCTTCGGGGCCGCCAACCGCGTCACCCTGGCCCGGGCCACCCTCGTCGGGGGCGTGACCGCACTGGTCGCCGACTCCTTCACGAGCCCGCCCCGGGTCGCGGTCCTCACCGCACTCACCGCGGTGGCCCTGATCCTCGACGCCGTCGACGGCCAGGTGGCCCGCCGCACCGGAACCTCCTCGACGCTGGGCGCACGGTTCGACATGGAGGTCGACGCCATCCTCATCCTGGTGCTCAGCGTCTACGTCGCCACCGCACTGGGCCCCTGGGTGCTGCTGATCGGCGCCATGCGCTACGCCTTCGTCGCCGCCGCCCGCTTCCTCCCCTGGATGAACGCGCCGCTCCCGCACAGCATGGCCCGCAAGACGGTGGCCGCCCTCCAGGGCGTCGCCCTCCTCGTGGCCGCCACCGGACTCCTCCCGGCCCCCGCGAACCTCGCGGTCGTGCTGCTGGCCCTGACGACGCTGATCTGGTCCTTCGCCCGGGACACCGCGTGGCTGTGGAGCACCGGCAAGGCCGCCCGCGCCGAGGCGCGGACCGAACCCGACCGCCCCGTCGCCAACGTCGCCCGCCTCGCCCGCCCGGTGCCCCGCGTGGTGCACGACGAGCCGGTCCCCGCGCGCAGCGCGTGACCGCCCTCCCGGCAACGCGAAAACGCCGGTCGATGCGCGCATCGACCGGCGTTTTCGCTATGTGTCCGAGGGGGGACTTGAACCCCCACGCCCGATAAAGGGCACTAGCACCTCAAGCTAGCGCGTCTGCCATTCCGCCACCCGGACCAGGTGTCTGCCGGCCCGGCTCTCGGCCGTTCCGACGTGGAAAACCATAGCAAACATCAGAGCGTGCTCGATCACGCGGACGGCCCCGTGGACGGCGGCGGCCGGTGGGGTGCCGGTGGGGCGCTGGGGGGTCGCCGCTGGGGTGTCGCTGTGTGACGGGGGCATGACGGCGGTATTGCGGCCTTGGGCTGCGGCGTCGGGAGGGGCAGGATGGCTGGATAGCCCCGCGGTGGGCCGGTCCGGGTGGACCCGGCCCGGGGGCAGGGAACGATGAGGAGGCAGCGTGAGTGAGTCGCAATCGGGCGGGACGAAAGCCGGAACGGTCAGAGGCGAGGACGAGGTCGTCGATCTGTGCCGCGATCTGATCCGGATCGACACCAGTAACTACGGCCCCGATCACTCCGGCCCCGGCGAGCGGGCTGCCGCCGAGTACGTCGCCGAGAAGCTCGCCGAGGTGGGGCTCGAACCGCAGATCTTCGAATCCCGCAAGGGCCGGGCCTCGACGGTGGCGCGCATCGAGGGCGAGGACCCGTCCCGGCCCGCGCTGCTCATCCACGGCCACACCGACGTCGTACCGGCCAACGCCGAGGACTGGACCCATCACCCCTTCTCCGGCGAGATCGTCGACGACTGCGTCTGGGGCCGGGGCGCGGTCGACATGAAGGACATGGACGTCATGACGCTCGCGGTGGTCCGCGAGCGGCTGCGCATCGGCCGCAAGCCCCGCGCGACATCGTGCTCGCCTTTCCTCGCCGACGAGGAGGCGGGCGGTGTGTTCGGGGCGCGGCACCTGGTCAACAATCACCCGGACCTGTTCGAGGGCGTGACGGAGGCGATCGGCGAGGTCGGCGGCTTCTCGTTCACCGTCAACGAGGACCTGCGGCTGTATCTGATCGAGACCGCCCAGAAGGGCATGCACTGGATGCGGCTCACGGTGGACGGCACCGCGGGCCACGGCTCGATGACCAACAACGACAACGCCATCACCGAGCTGTCGGAGGCGGTCGGGCGGCTCGGGCGGCACAAGTTCCCGATCCGGGTGACCAAGACCGTACGGTCCTTCCTGGACGAGCTGTCCGACGCGCTCGGCACCCCGCTCGACCCGGACAACATGGACGAGACGCTGGCCAAGCTCGGCGGTATCGCGAAGCTCATCGGGGCGACGCTCCAGAACACCGCCGCGCCGACCATGCTCGGCGCCGGGTACAAGGTCAACGTCATCCCCGGGCAGGCGACGGCCCACGTGGACGGCCGCTTCCTGCCGGGTCTGGAGGACGAGTTCCTGGCCGACCTCGACCGCATCCTCGGCCCGAAGGTCAAGCGCGAGGACGTGCACGCGGACAAGGCCCTGGAGACGACCTTCGACGGGGCGCTGGTCGATGCCATGCAGTCGGCGCTCAAGGCCGAGGACCCGATCGCGCGCGCCGTGCCGTACTGCCTCTCGGGCGGCACGGACGCCAAGTCCTTCGACGACCTCGGCATCCGCTGCTTCGGCTTCGCGCCGCTGAAGCTGCCCCCGGAGCTGGACTTCGCCGGGATGTTCCACGGCGTGGACGAGCGGGTTCCGGTGGACGGGCTGAAGTTCGGCGTGCGGGTCCTCGACCGGTTCC
>NZ_GG657754.1:8372881-8373933 GCF_000158915.1 Streptomyces himastatinicus ATCC 53653
CCCCGCGTGGCACATACACGTCGCAGAATTCGTATTCCGGCATCGCATCTATTGTGCGGGAACTGCCCTGGTACGGATAGCGTCTGCACTATGTCTGATGCTGCGCAGCCATCCGCTGCCGAGGTACGCGCCGCCGCTGAAGCGGTGAAAGCCGCACTGGACCGTCACCTCGACGCCGTCGAACGCCGGTCGGGGGAAGGCGACCCGGCCGTCTACGCCGCGTTCAACGAACTGGCGGCGGCAGCCGAGGTCTACGACGAGCTGCTCTATGACACCTACGACGAGGTCACGCCCTTCGAAATCCCGGGCGACGACAGCCTGCCCGCCTATGCGGGCCCGGACGAACCCAGTGCGCTCAGCGTGCTGATCCGCCGGGACTACGCGGTCGTCGAACCGCAGCGGCTGCTGTCGCAGGCCCAGCGCATCGTCGACCTGGATCCGGACCTCGACACCGGAGGCGGCCGCCTGGGCGGCGGGACGGCCGGTGCCGGGGAGAGCGTCCATGCCGCTCTCGGCGTCGTGTTCGGCGAGTTCGAGCCGGACGAGATCGCCTCCCGGCACAAGGAGTTCGGCCTGGAGGAGGGCGACTCGACTCTCTGGGTCTCGGCCCTCGAAGAGCCCGCCGAACCGGGCGAGTGGCTGACCGCCCCGTTCGACCTGGCCGATCCCGAGCAGATCGTGTGCCGCTTCGACGTCAGCTCGGTCTTCGACGAGGAGCTGGACGACGAGGACGATCTCGAGGTGCTGGGCCCGGGGAGCTGAACCCGGCAGATCCGCCGCCCCCCGGACCCTCCGGCCGCCCGCCCGCGGCCTTAGGGGGTGTCTTGCCGATCATGCCGGGCTCCCGACGCCGCTGTGACATCAGCCGCTGCCGCGGCGGGCGGCACCTCGCGGCCCCACGCTCGTCGCGCGCAGCGCCTCCCCCAGCTACCGCTGGGGGTGCCCCCTCTCGCTGCGTTGTCGGGCCCGTCCAAGGAGGCCCGCCCCCGGACTCCGTCCGGGGGTGCCCCCGCGAGGACGACCCTCCGCCTTGCGATCGCACGCGCCCCCGG
>NZ_GG657754.1:8375836-8384638 GCF_000158915.1 Streptomyces himastatinicus ATCC 53653
GGTTCCCGCGCGGGCGCGGCGGCCGGCTGCGGCCGGGCGGGGGCCGGTCGGGGCTCGTTGAAGAACGACGCCGCCGACCGCTCGCCGCTCTCCACGGCCCGTACGGCAGCAGCCAACGCCTCAGCCGCCGCCGACCGCCCACCCTTGCCGCCACCACCCGGCGCCTGCGCGCTTGGGCCACCAGCCGACTCCGCCGCGCCCCCGGCCCCGGCCTGAGCCCCCGCCCCGGGGACGCCGGTCCCCGTCGCGGCGCCTGCCGGAGCCGTCGCGTCGGCTCCGGTGGCTGCCTGTGCGTCCGCCGCAGGCGGTTGCCCCGGAACGGCGGCGCCGGTCTCTGTTGGCTCGGCATCGGCCCCGGCGTGCGCGTCGGTCGCGGCGGCGTCGGGTTCCGCCCTGGTGGCGTCGCTCTCGGTGTCGGGCTGGCCGGGGTCTGTCGCGGCGTTGCCGCTTCCCGTCGGCTCGGCACCGGTCCCGGTGTCCGTGTCCGCCCCGGGGGCGTGGGCTGCGGGAGAGTCGGGTTCCGCCCCGAGGGCGGCGCTCTCGGGGCTGGGCTGCCCGGGTGCTGCCGTAGCGCGCTCCGCGGCGTCCCCGTCGGCGGCGGGCTGACCGGGGCCCTCCGGGGCGGCGGCTGGTGCCGGGGTGTCCGGGGGGCCGGCTTCGGCGGGGTGGGGCGAGTCTGCCGCGGGACCCGGCGCCGACGGTGGGTCGCCGGCCGGCTGGGCGGCGGCTGACGTGGCGTCGGGGGCCGGGGCGGCGTCCCGATCCGGCCCCGGCGCGGGCGCGTCAGGGGCGGGCGCGGCGCGGTCCGCGCTCGCGTCGGTGGCCTCCTCGGGCGGGGGGTCGCCGGCGAGGTGGTCGGTCGTCACAGCGTGCTCCAGTCCTGATCGGGATAGCGGTGCACGGGCGCCGACACATCGTCGAGCGCCTGGCAGATCTCGTCCGGAAGACTAAGGGCCTCCACCGACAGCGCCGTGCGCAACTGCTGGGCGTTGCGCGCGCCGACGATGGGCGCGGTCACGCCCGGCCGGTCGCGCACCCAGGCGAGGGCGACATGCAGGGCGCTGGTGGCCAGGCCGTCGGCGGCTATGGCGACGGCGTCGACGATCCGGCTCGCCTCCTCGTCGAGGTACGGGGCGACGAAGGCGGCGAGTTCGGAGGCGCCCCGGGAGTCGGAGGGCGTCATGTGGCGGTACTTTCCGGTGAGTACGCCACGCCCCAGCGGCGAGGACGGCAGCAGCCCGATGCCGAGGTCGAGGGCGGCCGGGAGCACCTCGCGCTCGATGCCGCGCTGAAGCAGCGAGTACTCCATCTGGGTGCTGGCGAGCCGGGTGTGGGCACCGGAGGAGGCCAGCTGCCAGGTGGCGGCCTTGGCGAGCTGCCAGCCGCAGAAGTTGGACACGCCGACATATCGCGCCCGCCCGCTGCTCACCGCTATGTCGAGCGCCTGGAGGGTCTCTTCGAGCGGGGTGACGGGGTCGAAGGCGTGCACCTGCCACAGGTCGACATGGTCCGTGCCGAGCCGCTCCAGCGAGGCGTCCAGGGCGGCCAGGAGATGGCCGCGAGAGCCGTCGAAGCGGCGGTCCGGGTCGGGGACGCTGCCCGCTTTGGTGGCGATCTGGAGGTCGCGCCGCGGCACCAGCCCCTCCAGCAGCCGCCCCAGCACATACTCCGCCTCCCCGTCCGCGTACACATCGGCGGTGTCGACCAGGGTCCCGCCCGCCTCCCAGAACGCCTTCAGCTGGTCCGCCGCTTCGTGTTCGCCGGTGTCCCGCCCCCAGGTGAGCGTGCCGAGCCCGAGCCGGGATACGCGCAGGCCGGTGCGGCCCAGGTGCCTTAGCTCCATGTACGTCGCTCCATGAACATCGAGATTACTGGCCGGAAAGCGGACCGTGTCAGCCTGTGGATAACCCTGGATCACCCACGGGCAGGCCACCCCCCGGCCTACCCGGGACCCACCCCTGACGTACCGGGGTTCCGCGCGCTAGAGTCCCCGGAACAGCGACGTTACTGATCAGTAAGAGGTGGCATGGGTATGCGGCTCGGAATCAACCTCGGCTACTGGGGCGCCGGGATGGACGCGGACAACCTCGCGGTGGCGCGCGAGGCCGACCGGCTCGGCTACTCGGTCTGCTGGGCCGCGGAGGCGTACGGATCGGATGCCGCCACCGTGCTGTCGTGGGTCGCCGCGCAGACCGAGCAGATCGACGTCGGCTCCGCGATCTTCCAGATCCCGGCCCGTACGCCCGCGATGACGGCGATGACCGCCGCCACCCTCGACTCGCTCTCCGGCGGCCGGTTCCGCCTCGGCCTCGGCGTCTCGGGGCCGCAGGTCTCGGAGGGCTGGTACGGCGTGCGGTTCGACAAGCCGCTGGCCCGCACCCGCGAGTACGTGGACATCATCCGCAAGGCGATGTCGCGTGAGCGGCTGACCCACGAGGGCGAGAACTGGACCCTGCCGCTGCCCGGCGGCCCCGGCAAGCCCCTCAAGCTGACCGTGCACCCGGTGCGCGAGTACATCCCGCTCTACATCGCGGCCATCGGCCCGAAGAACCTGGAGCAGACCGGCGAGATCGCCGACGGCGCGCTGGTCATCTTCTTCGCCCCCGAGCACGCCGAGGCCACCACCCTCGGCTCGCTGCGCGCGGGCCGGGAGAAGGCGGGCAAGACCCTCGACGGCTTCGACCTGGTGCCCACCGTCCCGCTCGCGGTGGGCGACGACGTCCGTGGCCTCGCCGACCAGTTCCGCCCGTACACCGCGCTCTACGTGGGCGGCATGGGCAGCGCCAAGCAGAATTTCTACAACAAGCTCGCGCAGCGCATGGGGTACGAGAAGGAGGCCGCCGAGATCCAGGAGAAGTACCTGGCCGGGGATAAGGAGGGCGCTGCCGCCGCCATCCCGCATGAGCTGATCGACTCCACCACGCTGCTCGGCCCGGTCGAGCGCATCGCCGACCGGATGAAGGCGTACGCCGAGGCCGGTGTCACCACCCTGTCGCTCACCCCCGCGGGCTTCACGCTGGAGGAGCGGGTGGCCGGGCTGCGGGCCGGTGTCGAGGCGCTGGAGCGCGCCGGGCTCGCGTAGCGGACGCGTATGCGGAGGTTTCCGCGGCCGTGGTGGGGGCTCGGGGGGTCTTCCCCGCCACGGCCGTCACCGAGCACAACGCCTGCGGTGCCACGGGGTTACGCGCACGGCGGGACCCTCCGTATTCGCTCGTGATTCCCTCGTACGGATGAGCCGGACGCCCCACCTGTTGCCACTTCCGATACCCGGCATTTGACTCTTTTCAGCGCGGTGCGTGCGTGCCGTGCCCGGAGGTGGCAGTGATGCTCTCGGCGAAAAGCGTCTTCCAGGAGATCCTCGGAAACGACGAGTCGTTCCGGCTGTTCTGCTCCATCGCCGCCAGCGGCGAGGCGCAGGGCGGCTGGGAGAACGGCCGCATCGCCGCGCTCGTGCCCGACAGCCGGCGCGACCTCGCACCCAAGATCACCCGCCATGGCGCGGACGAGGACAAGCACGGCCGGATCTTCAACGCCCTGCTCCGCAAGCGCGGTCTGGAGCCGGTGGAGGTGCCGCGCACGACGAACTACACCATGCTGCTGGAGGCCCGCGGCGTCGGCCTCGCCCACGAGAAGCTGCGCCGCGACGAGCCGCTCACCGAGCACGACATCGTCATCTATCTCGCCCACAGCCGGGTCACCGAGCAGCGCGCCGCCGCGCAGATGGCCATGTTGCGCGGCTGCTTCGGCGACCATCCGGAGGTCGGCCGGGCGGTCACGATGATCGCCAAGGACGAGGAGAACCACCTCGCCTACTGCCACGAGGAGTTGCTGCGGCTGGCCGCCGCCGGATACGGCCGGACCATCCAGCGGGCGCTGCGGGAGTGCGCGCTCGTCGAAATGGAGGTCCACCGGTGCGTCAGCCTCGCCGTGATGACGCAGATGGCACGCATCCTCGGCTGGCCCAGGGGTAAGTCCGCGGTGCTGACGGCGGGCATCAAGGCCGGTTACGGGTACGAGCGGCTGGGCGGCTGGCGCCGCATGGTGACGCTGCGGATGCCCGAGCGGCGGGACGCGCTGGGGGGCGCGGAGACGGCCACCCCGGAGGAGCCCGAATTCGCCTGAGGCCCGCCCGTACGGTCCCAGCGGCGTACGGCCCCGGTTCGTCCTACGGCCCGTTCAGAGCCAGCCGCGGCGCTTGAACATGCGGTACAGCAGCGCGATCACTCCGGCCATCAGCCCCACCACGGCCGGATAGCCCCACGGCTGCCGCAGCTCCCACATGTGCCTGAAGTTCATGCCGTAGATACCGGCGATCAGGGTCGGTACGGCCGCCATCGCCGCCCACGCCGAGATCTTCCGCATGTCGTCGTTCTGCCGCACCCCCATCTGCGCCAGATGGGCCGAGAGGATGTCCGACAGCAGCCGGTCGAGGCCCTCCACATGCTCGTTCACCCGGGTCAGATGGTCGCTGACATCACGGAAGAACGGCCGCGACCCCTCGTGGACGAACGGGACCCCGGCGCCCGCGAGCCGGGTCATCGGCTCCGCCAACGGGCCCGTCGCACGGCGGAATTCGAGCACCTCGCGCTTGAAGGCGTAGATCCGGCCCGCCGTGTTCTGGCTCCCGCTGCCGTCCGGCGCGAAGACCTCCGTCTCCAGCTCGTCCAGGTCCTCGTGGAGGGCGTCCGCGACGTCCAGGTAGTGGTCCACGACCGCGTCGGCGACCGCGTACATCACCGCCGTCGGCCCGTGCGCCAGCACCTCGGGGGTGTGCTCCAGCCGCTCGCGCACCGCGCTCAGCGGATTGGCCCCGCCGTGCCGCACGGTCACCACGAAGGAGTCACCGACGAACACCATCAGCTCACCGGCGGTGACGGTGCCCGCCTTCTCCTCGTACCTGACCGGCTTGAGCACCAGGAACAGCGAGTCGTCATAGACCTCCAGCTTGGGCCGCTGGTGCGCGGTCAGCGCGTCCTCCACCGCCAGCGGGTGCAGTCCGAACTCGCTGGTGACCAGCGCGAACTCCTTCTCCGTCGGTTCGTGCAGCCCGATCCAGAGGAAGGAGCCCCCGGCCGCGCGCGCCTGGTCGAGGGCGTCGGAGAAGTCGGCGGGGCCCTCGGTGCGGCACCCGTCCCGGTAGATGGCACAATCCACGATCACGCGGGGCATTGTGCCTCGCCCGGGTAAGAAGCGCACAGGTGGGGGAAGCGCACAAGGGGGCACACACCCTCCCTGAGCGGGCCCGGAAGGGTCGTAGGGTGGCAGGCATGCCCACGCTGATCCTCGTCCGGCACGGCCGGTCCACCGCGAACACGGCCGGCGTCCTCGCGGGCTGGACGCCCGGAGTCGCCCTCGACGAGCGCGGCACCGCCCAGGCCGCGGAGCTGCCCGGGCGGCTGGCCCGGCTGCCGCTCGCCGCCGTCGTCACCAGCCCGCTCCAGCGCTGTCAGGAGACCCTCGCACCGCTGCTCGCCGCCCGCCCCGACCTGCCGACGCACACCGAGGAACGCATCGGGGAGTGCCACTACGGCGACTGGTCGGGCCGCAAACTCGCCGAGCTGGCCGATGAACCGCTGATGAACATCGTCCAGCAGCACCCGTCCGCCGCCGCGTTCCCCGGGGGCGAGTCCATGCGCGCCATGCAAGCACGCGCGGTCGACGCCGTGCGCGACTGGAACGCGCGGATCGAGGGGGAGCACGGCGCCGACACGACGTATCTGATGTGCTCCCACGGCGACATCATCAAGGCGATCGTCGCGGACGCCCTCGGCCTCCACCTCGACCTCTTCCAGCGGATCTCCGTCGAGCCATAATCGATCACCGCGATCCGCTACACCCCCACCCGGCCCTTCGTCGTACGGCTGGGAGACACCACAAGAATATCGCGGGACTCGCGCCCCGGGAAGACGCCCCAAAACGAGCGCGGCGGGGACGCGGCGGTGGGCGGCGACGCGGGGGCACCATGATCTCCGGGCGCAGTAGGGTGGTCCCGCGGCGCGGCCGCGCCGCGGCAGCCGTGACCGGGCAGTCGTGACGCCCGGCGGCTCCGCCGGAACCACCAGCCCCGCCCAGTAGTCAACCAGCCGACCAGTCGACGCAAATGGAGCAGGACGTTGTCCCGTCAGGTGTTCCTCTATGACCCGCCGGACCGATTCGTCGCCGGTACGGTCGGGCTGCCGGGCCGCCGTACCTTCTTCCTCCAGGCGTCCGCGGGTGGCCGGACCACCAGTGTGGCGCTGGAGAAGACCCAGGTGGCTGCGCTCGCCGAGCGGATAGACGAGCTGCTCGACGAGGTGGTGCGCCGCACCGGCGGCAACGCTCCGGTGCCGGCCGTCGCACCCTCCGATCTCAGCGACACCGCGCCCCTGGACGCCCCCGTGGAAGAGGAATTCCGCGTCGGCACCATGGCCCTCGCCTGGGACGGCGAGGAACAGCGCATGATCGTGGAGGCGCAGGCGCTCGTCGAGCTGGAAGCCGAGTCCGAGGAGGACCTCGCCGAGGCCGAGGAACGACTCCTCCAGGACGACGTGAACGGGCCGCCCATGCTGCGGGTCCGCCTCACCGGCACCCAGGCGCGGGCCTTCGCCAAGCGGGCGCTTGACGTCGTCAACGCCGGTAGGCCGCCCTGCCCGCTGTGCAGCCTGCCGCTCGACCCGGAAGGACACGTATGTCCGCGCCAGAACGGATACCGCCGCGAAGCCTGACGCCCCCGGAGCCATCCGAGCTGCTGGCCCTGGGCGAGCTGACGGTGCGCGGCCAGGTCCGGGAGGCGTCCAACGCGGTGCTCTACTGCACGGTCGAGTACGAGGGCCACAGCGCCCCCTGCGTCTACAAGCCGGTGGCCGGGGAACGGCCGCTGTGGGACTTCCCCGACGGCACGCTCGCCCAGCGCGAGGTCGCGGCGTACGAGATCTCCGAGGCGACCGGATGGGGTCTGGTCCCGCCCACCGTGCTGCGCGACGGGCCGTACGGACAGGGCATGTGCCAGCTCTGGGTCGAGGTGGCCATCGGCGACGGTGAGGCCGCGGGCGACGGCTCGGACGGCTCCGACGGGGCCGACGAGACCGACGGGACCGACGGGACCGAGCTGCTCGCGCTCGTCGAGGGCGACGAGCCGGGCCCGGGCTGGAAGGCGGTCGGCTTCGCGGAGGTGGGGGAGGGCCGCACCGCGCTCCTGGTGCACGCCGATGACGTACGGCTGCGGCGGCTGGCCGTACTCGACGCGGTGATCAACAACGGCGACCGCAAGGGCGGCCATCTGCTGCCCGCCGCGGGCGGCCGGCTCTATGCGATTGATCACGGTGTGACCTTCAACGCCGAGGACAAGCTGCGCACCCTGCTGTGGGGGTGGGCCGGGGAGCCGCTGCCGGACGACGTGCTGGAGGTGCTGCGCCGCCTGGCGGAGCAGCTCGCCGACGACGGCCCGCTCTGCGCCCGGCTGGCGAAGCTGATCACCGGCGCCGAGATCGAGGCGCTGCGGGACCGGGTGGCGGCCCTGGTGCGGACCGGGGTACACCCCGCGCCCAGCGGCCAGTGGCCCGCCATTCCGTGGCCGCCGGTCTGAGCCGACGAGGACACAGCAGACCACCGGCATATCCGCAAGACCGCCTATCCGGCCAACAAACGGTCAGCAGGGCCGGTCCGGTTCGTATCCGGAACTGGCATCCGGTTACGCTCATTGCATGTATGCCTGGCCCGCTTCCGAGGTTCCCGCCCTGCCTGGCAGTGGCCGCGACCTGAGGATTCACGACACCGCGACCGGGGGACCGATCACCCTCACCCCCGGCCCCGTCGCCCGCATCTACGTCTGCGGCATCACGCCGTACGACGCGACCCATATGGGTCATGCGGCGACCTACAACGCGTTCGACCTCGTTCAGCGCGTGTGGCTCGACACCAAGCGCCAGGTCCACTACGTGCAGAACGTCACCGACATCGACGATCCGCTGCTGGAGCGGGCCGTGGCGAACGGTGACGACTGGACGGCCCTCGCCGAGCGCGAGACCGCCCTCTTCCGCGAGGACATGACGGCCCTGCGGATGCTGCCCCCGCGCCACTACATCGGCGCCGTGGAGTCCATACCGGGGATCGTGCCGCTCGTGGAGCGGCTGCGGGACGCGGGCGCGGCGTACGAGGTCGAGGGCGACATCTACTTCTCCGTGGAGTCGGACCCCGCCTTCGGCTCGGTCAGCCGCCTCGACGCCGAGGCCATGCGGCTGCTGTCCGCCGAGCGCGGCGGCGACCCGGAGCGCCCGGGCAAGAAGAACCCCCTCGACCCCATGCTGTGGGTGGCCGCCCGTGAGGGCGAGCCGAGTTGGGACGGCGGCTCGCTCGGCCCCGGCCGCCCCGGCTGGCACATCGAGTGCGTCGCCATCGCCCTCGACCACCTCGGCATGGGCTTCGACGTGCAGGGCGGCGGCTCCGATCTCGCCTTCCCGCACCACGAGATGGGCGCCTCGCACGCCCAGGTCCTCACCGGCGAGCGGCCGTTCGCGCAGTCGTACGTGCACGCCGGGATGGTCGGGCTGAACGGCGAGAAGATGTCCAAGTCCAAGGGCAATCTGGTCTTCGTCTCCGCGCTGCGGCGTGACGGCGTCGACCCGGCCGCCATCCGGCTCGCCCTGCTGGCCCACCACTACCGCTCCGACTGGGAGTGGACCGACGGCGTCCTGCGGGACGCCGAGGACCGGCTCGCCCGCTGGGCGCGCCGCCGTCTCCCGGCCGGACGGCCCGTCGGCGGACGCGCTGTTGGAGGAGATGCGCGAGGCGCTGGCGAACGACCTCGACTCTCCGGCAGCCCTC
>NZ_GG657754.1:8384974-8394502 GCF_000158915.1 Streptomyces himastatinicus ATCC 53653
GGGGGCAACGCCCCGCCCCGCACCCGCCGGACGGACCGATTGCTTCGGTCCGTCCGGCGGTCTAGGGCTCAGCCCTGGTCGTCCGGGCGGTCCTCCGCGTCGCTACTCGCGTCGCTGCTCGCGCCACCGCTCCCGGTCTCCTCCGCGGCCCCACCGGACTCCCCGCTCCCGGAGCCGGACCCGGAGCCGCTCCCCGAGCCCTCGCCCTCGTCATCCTTGGCAGACGGCTTCCACGGCCGCGCATGCCCGCTCCCGGGATCCCGCAGATACGGGGCGTCGGCGATCCCCCCGGTGCCCGTCTCCGTCGCATGGCTGCCCGGCGCGCCCGGCGCCCCCGGCGTCCCCGGTGAGCCGTCCCGCCGACGCAGATAGCGCTCGAATTCCCGCGCGATCGCCTCGCCCGACGCCTCCGGCAGCTCCGCCGTGTCCCGGGCCTCCTCCAGCGACTGGACGTACTCGGCGACCTCGCTGTCCTCCGAGGCGAGTTGGTCCACGCCCAGCTGCCAGGCGCGCGCGTCCTCGGTCAGCTCGCCGAGCGGGATGCGGACGCCGATCAGGTCCTCGAGGCGGTTCAGCAGGGCCAGGGTCGCCTTCGGGTTCGGCGGCTGGGAGACGTAGTGCGGGACGGCCGCCCACAGGCTCACCGCGGGGACACCGGCGTGGGTGCAGGCCTCCTGGAGGATGCCGACGATGCCGGTCGGCCCCTCGTAGCGGGTCTCCTCGAGGTCGAGGCTGCGGGCCAGGTCCGGGTCGGAGGTGACTCCGCTGACCGGCACCGGCCGGGTGTGCGGCGTGTCGCCGAGCAGCGCCCCGAGGACGACGACCATCTCGACGCCCAACTCATGGGCGTAACCGAGGATCTCGTTACAGAACGACCGCCACCGCATGCTCGGCTCGATCCCGCGCACCAGTACCAGGTCGCGGGTCTTCTCGCCGCCCTCCGCGCGGACGACGGAGAGCCGGGTGGTCGGCCAAGTGATCTTGCGGACCCCGTTGTCCAGCGCGACGGTGGGCCGGTTCACCTGGAAGTCGTAGTAGTCCTCGGCGTCGAGAGAGGCGAAGACCTCGCCCTTCCACTCCCGGTCCAGGTGCCCGACCGCGGTGGAGGCGGCGTCTCCGGCATCGTTCCAGCCCTCGAAGGCACAGATCATGACCGGGTCGATCAGCTCGGGAACCCCCTCAAGCTCGATCACCCAGCGCCTCCTTCCGACCGGCGGACGGCTTGGTACCGCCTCCGGCGACAGTTCTTTTGCGTGCGCCCCAAGCCTACGGCTTCAAGGGGGCCCCGCCGCAGCCCCCGTAGGGAAACCCATACTCATTCATCCGACCTGTTTCCCGAAAGTTGCGGCACACCTCTGGACGAGACCCCCATGTCAGCGCTATACATCGGATCATCGCTAAAGGTCCGATGTTCTATCGCGCGTCGTTCAGGGAGCCCCCATTGAGTTTGCGCCCGACCGTCACCGAGCTCGAGGTCCATGACATCCGGTTTCCCACCTCGGAGCAGCTCGATGGCTCGGACGCGATGAATCCGGACCCCGACTACTCCGCTGCCTATGTGGTGCTCCGTACGGACGCCGATCACACCCCCCATGCCGAAGGGCACGGTTTCGTCTTCACCATCGGCCGCGGCAACGACGTCACCGCCGCCGCCATCCGCTCCCTCCAGCCCCACGTCGTCGGCCGCCCCGCCCCGCTCACCGCGGCCGGACTGGCAGAGCTGTACCGCGACCTCACCCATGACTCCCAGCTGCGCTGGCTCGGCCCGGAGAAGGGCGTCATGCATATGGCGGCCGGTGCGGTGGTGAACGCCGCCTGGGACCTCGCCGCCCGGCAGGCCGGAAAGCCGCTGTGGCAGTTCCTGGCCGACATGTCGCCCGAGGAGCTGGCCGACCTCGTCGACTACCGCTACCTCAGCGACGCCCTCACCCGCGACGAGGCCCTGGCCATCCTGCGCGCCGCCGAACCCGGCCGCGCCGAGCGCGCCGCGCTGCTGCGCGAGCGCGGCTACCCCGCCTACACCACCTCGGCGGGCTGGCTCGGCTACTCCGACGAGAAAATGATCAAGCTGGCGCAGGAGGCGGTCGCCGAGGGCTTCGACCAGATCAAGCTGAAGGTCGGCGGCGATCTCGACGAGGACCTCAGACGGATGCGGCTGGCCCGTGAGGCGGTCGGTCCGGACATCCGGATAGCCGTCGACGCCAACCAGCGCTGGGACGTCGCGGAGGCGCTGCGCTGGATGCGCACCCTGGCGCCGTACGACCCGCACTGGATCGAGGAGCCGACCAGCCCGGACGACGTCCTCGGCCACGCCGCCATCCGCGCCGGACAGCCGGTCAAGGTCGCCACTGGTGAACACGTCGCCAACCGCGTCGTCTTCAAACAGCTGCTTCAGGCCGAAGCCGTCGACTTCGTGCAGATCGACGCCGCGCGCGTCGCCGGGGTCAACGAGAACCTGGCGATCCTGCTGCTCGCCGCCAAGCACGGGATCCCTGTGTGCCCGCACGCGGGCGGCGTGGGCCTGTGCGAACTGGTACAGCACCTGGCCATGTTCGACTTCGTGGCCGTCTCGGGCAGCTGGGAGGACCGGGTCATCGAGTACGTCGACCACCTCCACGAACACTTCGCCGATCCGGTGGTCGTCGAGGCGGGCCGGTACCGCGCACCGGCCGCCCCGGGCTTCTCCGCCCAGATGCTTCCCGAGTCGATCGCCGCCTACCGCTATCCGGACGGGCCCGAATGGCAAACCCGGAACGCCGCACCACAGAACACCGCACCACAGAACACCGCACCGCAGAACACGGCATCACAGAACGCACGACTGGAGGAGACCTCTTGAGCCCCACCGGCGACTTCGAAGGGCTGGCCGCGCTCGTCACCGGCGGCGCCTCGGGCATCGGCGCCGCCATCGCCGCCACGCTGCGCGACCGGGGCGCACGGGTCGCCGTGCTCGACCGGGACCCGACAGGCGCCCCGTCCGGGACCCTGCCGGTCAAGACCGACGTCACCTCCGACGAGGGCGTACGGACCGCGGTGGAGGCGGTGGTGGCCGAATTCGGCGCCCTGCACACCGTCGTCGGCAATGCGGGCATCGGCGCGATCGGCACCGTCGAGGACAACTCCGACGACGAGTGGCACCGGCTGCTGGACGTCAACGTGCTGGGCCTGGTGCGCACCGCGCGGGCCGCGCTGCCGCATCTGCGCGCCGCCGCGGCGAGGCGGCCCGGCGCCGTGTCCATTACCCACACCTGCTCGATCGCCGCCACCGCCGGACTGCCGCAGCGCGCCGCGTACAGCGCGAGCAAGGGCGCGGTGCTGTCGCTGACCCTCGCCATGGCCGCCGACCACGTACGCGAGGGCATCCGCGTCAACTGCGTCAACCCCGGCACCGTCGACACCCCGTGGGTGGGGCGGCTGCTCGGCCAGGCCGCCGACCCGGCGGCCGAACGCGCCGCCCTGGAGGCCCGTCAGCCGACCGGGCGGCTGGTGTCCGCCGAGGAGGTCGCCGCGGCCGTCGCGTATCTGGCGAGCCCCGCCGCAGCGGCCGTCACCGGCACCGCGCTGGCCGTGGACGGCGGGATGCAGGGGCTGCGCTTGCGCCCCGCGACCTGAGCCCGGCCGCGTACCGCCACACCTTCACGCTCACCCACACCCCATATCGACATACCGCGCGCCCCGCACCATCGCACCCCGCACCACGCACGTCGCACCATTCGACCTAGGACGGGACTCGATGACGAGACTCCGCACCACCGGAGCCGCGGCCTGCGCCGTGCTGCTCGCCGTCGCCGGGCTGGCCGGCTGCAACCGTGAGAGCAACGGCGCCGGCGGCGGCAAGGTGGGCATCGACATGCCGCGCACCGACACCGACTTCTGGAACTCCTACCAGCAGTATCTGGAGAAGGGGATCGACAAGGGCACGGTCTCCGCGCTCCCGCTGTCCAACTCGCAGAACGACATCTCCAAGCTGGTCTCCAACGTCCAGGCGTTCACCGACCAGGGCGCCAAGGCGATCGTCATGGCCCCCCAGGACACCGGGGCCGTCTCCTCCACCCTGGAGCAGCTGGAGGAGAAGAAGATCCCCGTCATCAGCGTGGACACCCGCCCCGACGCCGGCAAGATCTACATGGTGGTGCGCGCCGACAACCGGGCGTACGGCACCAAGGCGTGCGAATACCTCGGCAAACAGCTGGGCGGCAAGGGCCGGGTCGCCGAACTCCAGGGCGACCTCAGCTCCATCAACGGCCGCGACCGGTCGCAGGCGTTCGCCTCGTGCATGAAGAAGAAGTACCCCGGCATCAAGGTGCACGAGCTGCCCACCGACTGGAAGGGCGACGTCGCCTCCGCGAAGCTCCAGAGCCTGCTGGCCCAGCACCGCAAGCTCGACGGCATCTACATGCAGGCCGGTGGCGCCTTCCTCCAGTCCACCCTGGCGCTGCTGGAGCAGAAGAAGCTGCTCAAGCCCGCGGGCTCGGCGGGGCACATCACCATCATCTCCAACGACGGCATACCGGAGGAGCTGGACGCGATCCGCGCCGGGAAGATCGACGCCACCCTCTCCCAGCCCGCCGACCTCTACGCCAAGTGGGCCCTGAACTACGCCAAGGCGGCGCTTGAGGGCGAGACGTTCAAGCCCGGCCCGACCGATCACGGCTCGGAGATCGTCACCATCGAGAACGGTCTGGAGGACCAGCTTCCGGCGCCGCTGGTCACCAAGGAGAACGTCGACGACCCGAAGCTGTGGGCCAACCAGCTCGAAAAGAAGTAGCCATGGCCAAGGCAGCGGAAGAGGCAGCACAGCCCCCCGTGGTCCGGGCGCAGGGCATCGTCAAACGCTTCGGACCGACCGTCGCCCTGGACCACGCCCACCTGGCCGTGCGTCCCGGGGAGGCGCACGCCCTCGTCGGACGCAACGGGGCGGGCAAGTCCACGCTGGTGTCCGTCCTCACCGGCATGGAACGCCCCGACGAGGGCGAGGTGACCTTCTCCGGCGAACCCGCCCCCGGCTACGGCGACACCGCGGCCTGGCAGCGCCGGGTCGCCTGCGTCTACCAGAAGTCGATGGTGGTCCCGCACCTGACCGTCGCCGAGAACCTGTACCTCGGCCGCTTCCAGGGCACCGGGCGCATCCGGTGGCGGGCGCTGCGCGAGGACGCCCGGGCGCTGCTGGGGGAGTACGGGGTGGACGTGGACCCCCAGACCCGGGCGAAGGACCTCGGCGTCGAGCAGCGGCAGTTCGTGGAGATCGCCCGCGCGCTGTCCTTCGGCGCCCGGCTGATCATCCTCGACGAGCCCACAGCCCAGCTCGACGCGGGCGGCATCGACCGGCTCTTCACCAAACTGCTCGACCTGCGCAGGCAGGGCGTCGCCTTCCTGTTCATCTCGCACCACCTCCAGGAGGTCTACGACCTCTGCGACACCGTGACCGTCTTCCGCGACGCCGGGCACGTGCTGACCGCACCGGTCGCCGACCTGCCCAAGGAGGACCTGGTCGCGGCGATGACGGGCGACGGCGAGGGCGCCCCCGAGGGCGACTCCCGGGCCGCCGTCCGCGCCCCCGTCACCGTGCGCGAGGCCGACCCGGAGGGCGAGCCGGTGCTGCGCACCGAGGGGCTCACCCTGGAGGACGAGTTCGCGCCGCTGGACCTGGTGGTGCGGCCCGGCGAGGTGCTGGGCCTGGCCGGGGCGACCGCCAGCGGCAACACGGCGATCGGCGAGACCCTGGTGGGCCTGCGCAAACCGGGCGGCGGCCGGGTCTCCGTACGGGGCAGGCCGGTACGCCCCGGCAGCGTCCCGCACGCCATCGACGCGGGCATCGGCTACGTCCCCGAGGACCGCCACGACCAGGGTCTGGTCCTGGGCCGCAGCGTCGCCGAGAACGCCACGCTGACCGTCACCGACCAGCTCGGGCCGTACGGCACGGTGCTGCCCTCCCGGACCCGCGCGTTCGCCCAGCGCATGATCACCTCGCTCGACATCAAGACCGCGGGACCGTCGCAGCCCGTCTCGGGCCTGTCCGGCGGCAATCAGCAGAAGGTCGTCATCGCCCGCGCGCTGGCGCGCGAACCGAGCGTGCTGGTCGCGATCCGGCCGACCGCCGGGGTGGACGTGAAGTCCAAGGACGCCCTGCTCGGCGTCGTACGGGACGTCGCGGCGGCCGGGAGCGGCGCGCTGATCGTCTCCGACGAGCTGGACGACCTCCGGGTCTGCGACCGGGTCCTGGCCTTCTTCCACGGGCGGGTCGTCGCCGAGTTCGGCAGCGGCTGGACCGACCGCCAGCTGGTCGCCGCGATGGAAGGCATCACGGAACCGGGCACGGACCGCACGACAGAGAGCACGGCCGGGGGAACCGCAGACCGCACGGGAGGACCACAGACATGATCGGTACCGCACGGCAGCAGCCCGCCGAGGCGGTGGCGGACGGGCCGGCGGGGGCCCGGAGCCGTCCGCGGATCGACATCGCGCGCTGGCGCGATCTGTCCCTGGTTCCGGTGATCTTCGTCCTGGGCGTGATCGGCTTCATCGTCTCGCCCGCCTTCCTCACCGAGGACAACCTGATCGGCGTCGTCCAGCAGTCCACCGAGCTGGGGCTGCTGGTGCTGGGCGAGGCGCTGATCCTGATCAGCGGCCGGATGGACCTCTCCCTGGAGTCCACCATCGCCGTGGCGCCCGTGATCGCCCTCTGGCTGGTGCTGCCCTCGCACGGCGCGCGCTTCGAAGGGCTCGGGCTGCTGCCCGTATGGACCGCCATTCCGCTGTGCCTGGCGGTCGGCGCCCTGATCGGCGCGGCCAACGGCTTCCTGATGCTCAAGCTGCGCGTCAACGGCTTCATCGCGACCCTGGGCATGCTCACCATGCTGCGCGGACTCCAGGTCGGCATCGCCGAGGGCCAGTCCATCGTCAACGTCCCCGAGTCGTTCCGCTACCTCGGCAAGGCCGACTGGCTGGGCGCGCCCGCCGCCGTATGGCTCTGCCTGGGCCTGTACGCGCTCGGCGGCCTGGCGCTCGGCTATCTGCGGCACGGCCGCGCCCTGTACGCGATCGGCGGCAACCCCGAGGCGGCGCGCGCCGCCGGTATCCGCGTCGACCGCATCACCTGGATCGTGCTCAGCGCCGGCGGCTTACTCGCCGCGTTCGCCGGAATCCTCTACACCGGCCACTACGGCTCGGTCGCCGCGACCCAGGGCAACGGCTGGATCTTCCAGGTGTTCGCCGCCGCGGTCATCGGCGGCATCAGCCTCAAGGGCGGCCGCGGCACGCTCTTCGGCGCCCTCACGGGTGTGCTTACGCTGCAATTGGTCGTCAATGTGATGACTCTCGGCGGCGTTCCGCCACTGTGGAACCAGTTCATCAACGGCTCCATCATCATCGTCGCGCTGATCATCTCCCGCTACGCGAGCGGCGAGAAGCAGGACTGAGACGCGGAAACCGAGACGCAGTACCGAGAGAAGCAGGAACAGAGGCGAGGAATCATGGCGCAGGTACCACAGGGGGCGCGCGAACTGGGGCGCTCGGGCGTCCACGTACCACCTCTCGGGCTCGGCTGCGCCCCGCTGGCCAATCTGTACGCCGCGGTGCCCGAGGAACGCGCCTTGGCGACCGTCCACACCGCCCTGGACCTCGGCTGCACCTACCTCGACACCGCCCCGCACTACGGCGTCGGGCTGTCCGAGGAACGGGTGGGCCGCGCGCTCGCCGGGCGCGACCGCGGCTCGTACACGCTCTCCACCAAGGTGGGGAGGCGGCTGCGGGACCGGGCGCCCGGCGAACCCGCCCAGCCGGACGGATTCGCGGACACCCCCGACCGCGTCCGCGAGTGGGACTTCACCCGGGACGGCATCCGCGCCTCCCTGGAATCCTCCCTGGAACGCCTCGGGGTCGAGGCCCTCGACATCGTCTACGTCCACGATCCGGAAAACCACATCCGCGAGGTGTACGAGACGGCCTTCCCGGCGCTCGCCGAACTGCGCGACCAGAAGCTCGTCCGGGCCATCGGCTTCGGCATGAACTACAGCGACATCCTCGCCCGCTTCGTCGCCGACCTCGATGTCGACGTCGTCCTGTGCGCCGGGCGCTGGACCCTGCTGGAGCGCACCGCCTACGACGACCTGCTGCCGGTGTGCGAGCGGCGCGGCACTTCCGTGGTGGTCGGCGGCGTCTACAACTCCGGGCTGCTCGCCGACCCTCGCCCCGGCGCGCGCTACAACTACGAGGAGGCGCCCCCCGAGATCGCCGAACGGGCCCGGCGACTCGCCGCCGTCTGCGCCGAGTTCGGGGTGCCACTGCGGGCCGCCGCCCTGCGCTTCCCCTTCGGCCACCCGGCCGTGGCCACGGCGGTCATCGGCGCCGCCGGACCGGACGAAGTGCGGGACAACGCCGAGATGTTCGGCTACGACATCCCCGACGAGCTGTGGCACGCGCTGGTCGAGCGCGGCCTGCTCGACGACGACATCCCGCTGCCGGTCTGAGGAGAGTCCGTGTCCCCCCGCATCGACGCCCACCACCACCTGTGGGACCTGTCCCGCAGGCCGCAGCCGTGGATGGACGGCCCCTGGGCCGACCCCATCGCCCGCACCGTCACCACCGCGGACCTGCTGCCGCACCTGGACGCCCACGGGATCGGCGCCACCGTCGTCGTCCAGGCCAGCTCCTCGTACGACGAGACGCGCGAACTCCTCGCCCTGGCGGGCGCCTCGGACCGGATCGCGGGCGTCGTCGGCTGGGCCGACCTCACCGACCCCGAGCTGCCCGCGGTGCTCGCCGCCCTGGCCGCGGGCCCCGGCGGCGACCGCCTGGTGGGGCTGCGGCACCAGGTGCAGGACGAGCCGGACCCCGACTGGCTGGGCCGCCCCGACGTACGGCGCGGCCTCGCCGACGCGGCCGACGCGGGACTCGTCTACGACCTCCTGGTCACCCCGCGCGAGCTGCCCGCCGCGATCGCCGCGGTGCGGGAGCTGCCGGGGGCGCGCTTCGTCCTCGACCACGCGGCCAAGCCGCCGATCGCGAGCGGCGAGCGCGACCCGTGGACCGGTCTCCTGACGCGACTGGCCGCCCTCCCGAACGTCGACTGCAAGCTCTCGGGGCTGGTCACCGAGGCCGACTGGGAGACCTGGAAGCCGGAGCAGGTGCTCCCGTACGCCCGGCACGTACTGGACGCCTTCGGCCCGGAGCGGGTGCTGTTCGGCTCGGACTGGCCGGTATGCGAACTGGCCGCGACGTACGCGGATGTCGTGACCCTCGCGGACCGCGCGACATCCGAACTGACCGAAGCCGAACGCACATCAGTCTTCGGCACCAACGCGGTCCGCACGTACGCCCTGGGCACGTAGCCCAAGCGTTCCCGCAACCGCGCCCGGTGCCCCACGCCCCCGGGCTGAGGCCCAGCCCGGCCCCCGCCCCGCTACGCGGGCGGTCCTCGACGTCCAGCAGCCGCAGCGCCGCCCCAGGTCGGCTCCGCCCCAGCTGGCGGGGCGGACGCGCCCCACACCCAGCCCCTCCGGGGCGTAACCCCCAGCCCCCTCCGGCGTT
>NZ_GG657754.1:8394838-8413583 GCF_000158915.1 Streptomyces himastatinicus ATCC 53653
CCGAGGGCGCCTCGCCCAGCGCGTCCAGCTGCGCGCCGAGCGCGTCCAGTTCGGTGTCACTGATCCGGCTACAGGCCTGCGCCGTGGCCGCGGGCTCCAGGATGCGGCGCACCGCCAGGAACTCCAGCACGGTGTCGTCCCGGTGGAAGTCCACGACGAAACTCAGCGCCTCCAGCAGCAGCTGGGGGTCGAGGCTGGTGACGTACGTACCGTCGCCCTGCCGCACATCGAGGATGCGGATCAGGGACAGCGCGCGAACGGCCTCGCGCAGCGAATTGCGGGACAGGCCCAGATCCGCGGCCAGCTCGCTCTCCTTGGGAAGCCGGTCACCCGGGCGCAGCGCACCCGAGACGATCATGCCCTTGATTTTTTCGATCGCCTCGTCGGTGACCGCCATGATGGACCTCCGGGTCAAACATCCGATGTATGGGTCCATTATGACGCGCGCGGACCGGCGGCGTCTTCCGGGGACGCCGCCGGTCCGTTTCGGTTCTCTGCCGAGCCGCTGCCGAGCCGCTGTCGGCCGCCGCCGACGGGCTCAGAAGGTGGGGCTCAGAAGGTGAAGGGGCCCGGGGACTGGGCCGAGGTGGCGGTGCAGTTGACCGTGATCAGGCCGAAGACCACCAGCTTGAGCGACTTGGCCTCCAGCACGTCACCCGCGGCCACGGTGCCCTTGAGCGGGCCGGTGGTCACGTCGGCGCCGGTCTTGATGGCCGGGTTGGCGTTGCCGGTGAACGTCGTGGTGCCGGAGCCGTTCTTCGACAGCGTGAGGGTGGAGCTGACCGCGCCCGCCGGAATGTCGATCGGCGCCTTGACGGCCGCCGAGGACAGGGTGATGGTCGCGGCGGTGCCGCTCTGCGTGGCGGTCAGCGTCGCCAGACCAGAACCGTAGGTTCCGCAGTCGGCCGTCAGGGTCGCGGTGGTCGGGGTGACCGCGACCGCGCTCGGCGCCAGCGCGAGCGCGCCGGCGGCCAGTGCTGCTGTTCCCATTGCCGTGCCGATCCCGAGCTTGATGCGTCTCATGGGACTGCCTTCCGGAGTGGGGGAAGTGAGCGGTGGGCTGGTGGGGGGTGCGTCCGCCCTTCCTGACTGCCCGTCATGCGCGGACGGAGCTATTGATACGCGTGGCGCCGAAGAAGGCAAGAGTGATTCCGCAACTTTTTAACTCGCGAGTAAGGTCCCGCCCCGCGCAAGGCCCCTCCGCACACACCGACGGCCGGGTGAGAAGAAACGTCTCCCCACCCGGCCGTCGATAGAAGTGTCAGCCGCGCTTGGCCAGCAGCTCCTCGACCCGCCCGCGGATGGCGTCGTCGTCCAGGCCGCGGATCGTCAGCGTGGTGCGGCGGCGCAGCACGTCGTCCGCGGTCTGCGCCCACTCGTGGTCACGGGCGTAGACGACCTGGGCCCAGATCTCCGGGGCGTCCGGGTGGATCCGCTCGGCGAGCGCCGCGTCGCCGCTCGCCAGCCGCGCGATGTCGAAGGAGAGCGAACCGTAGTGGGTCGCCAGGTGGCGCGCGGTGTCCGCGGCCATGCGCGGGCCGGGCGTACCGCCGTCCACCAGCAGCCGGTGGGCGACCGCGTGCGGATTGGCGAGGCCGGGCAGCGGCATGTGCTTGGGCAGCTGCTTGACCGGCTCCATGTCGTCCGCGAGCGGACGGCCCGGCAGCTCGGCGAGCTTGCTCATCACGGTGCGGCCGATGTGGCGGAAGGTGGTCCACTTGCCGCCGGCTATGGAGAGCATGCCGCCCTTGCCCTCGGTGACGACCGTCTCCCGCTTGGCCTTGGCGGTGTCGCCGGGGCCGCCGGGCAGCACCCGCAGCCCCGCGAACGCGTAGGTGATCAGGTCGCGGGAGAGCTGCTGGTCGCGGATGGAGAACGCGGCCTCGTCCAGGATCTGGGCGGTGTCCGCTTCGTTGACCGCGACATCGGCCGGGTCGCCCTCGTACGGCTCGTCGGTGGTGCCGAGCAGCAGCATGTCCTCCCAGGGGAGGGCGAAGGTGATGCGGTACTTGTCGATGGGCGTCGCCAGCGCCGCCCGCCACGGGGAGGTGCGCTTGAGGACCAGGTGGGCGCCCTTGGAGAGCCGGATGGACGGCGCCGCGCCCGGGTCCTCCATCCGCCGCAGGTGGTCCACCCAGGGACCGGTGGCGTTGAGCACCAGGCGGGCGTTGACGCCGAACTCGGTGCCGTCGGTGCGGTCCCTCAGCTCCGCGCCGGTGACCCGGCCGTCCGTCTTGCGCAGCCCGGTGACCTCGGCGTGGTTGAGCACGGTGGCGCCCGCGTCGACCGCCGCCCGGACCGTCATCAGGGCCATGCGGCTGTCGTTCATCTGCCCGTCGCCGTACACGGCGACCGCCCGCAGCCCCTCGGTGCGCAGCTCCGGCACGTCCCGCGCGGCCTTCTCGCCGTTGATCACATGGCCGACGCCGTCGCGGAACGCGGAGAGCGCCGAGTACGCGAAGACGCCCGCGCCCAGCTTGGCCGCGCCGTGCGGGCCGCCCTTGTAGACCGGCAGGTAGAAGGTGAGCGGGTTGGACAGGTGCGGCGCGACGCTGCGCGAGACGGCGCGCCGCTCGAAGTGGTTCTCGGCGACGAGCTTGACCGCGCCGGTCTGGAGGTAGCGCAGGCCGCCGTGGAGCAGCTTGGAGGAGGCGGAGGAGGTGGCGCCGGCGAAGTCGCCGGCGTCCACCATGGCCACCCGCAGTCCGGACTGCGCGGCGTGCCAGGCAGTGGTGATGCCCAGGATGCCGCCGCCGATCACCAGGAGGTCGTACGAAGCCTTGGACAGCTGTTCCCGGGTTTCGGCGCGGGTCGGGTGCGAACCGGCAGCCGGGTGCGTCCCGAGGGAAGGAACGCTCTGCAGGGTGGTCATGTGAGATTTACTCCTCGTCCTCGATCCAGCCCATGGTCCGCTGCACGGCCTTGAGCCAGCTCTTGTACTCGCGATCCCGTACGTCCGCGTCCATACGGGGGGTCCACTCGGCGGCCCGGCGCCAGTTGGCGCGCAGCGCGTCGATGTCCGGCCAGAAGCCGACGGCCAGGCCGGCGGCGTAGGCGGCGCCGAGGCAGGTGGTCTCGGCCACCATCGGGCGCACCACGGGTGCGTCGAGGGCGTCCGAGAGGGTCTGCATCAGCAGGTTGTTGGAGGTCATTCCGCCGTCGACCTTGAGCGCGGTCAGCTCGACGCCGGAGTCCTTGGTCATCGCGTCGACGATCTCGCGGGTCTGCCAGGCGGTGGCCTCCAGCACGGCCCGCGCGATGTGCGCCTTGGTGACGTAGCGCGTCAGGCCCGCGATCACGCCGCGCGCGTCGTCGCGCCAGTACGGGGCGAACAGCCCGGAGAACGCGGGCACGAAGTACGCGCCGCCGTTGTCGTCCACCGAGCTGGCCAGGGTCTCGATCTCGGCGGCGCTGTTGATCAGCCCCATCTGGTCGCGCATCCACTGCACCAGCGAACCGGTGACCGCGATGGAGCCCTCCAGGGCGTACACCGGCTTCTGGTCGCCGATGCGGTAACCGACGGTGGTCAGCAGCCCGTTGTAGGAGTTGACCGGCTTGTCGCCGGTGTTCATCAGCAGGAAGGTGCCGGTGCCGTACGTGGACTTGGCCTCGCCCTCGGCGAAACAGGTCTGGCCGAAGAGGGCCGCCTGCTGGTCGCCGAGCGCGGAGGCGACGGGCACGCCCTGGAGGATGCCGTCGGCGCTGCGCCCGTAGACCTCGGCGGAGGAACGGATCTTCGGCAGCAGCGCGGCCGGGATGTTCATCGACGTCAGGATCTTGGGATCCCAGTCGAGGGTGTGCAGGTTCATCAGCATGGTGCGGGAGGCGTTGGTGACGTCGGTGACGTGCACCCCGCCGTTGACCCCGCCCGTCAGGTTCCAGATGACCCAGGAGTCCATGGTGCCGAAGAGGATGTCACCGGCTTCGGCGCGCTCGCGCAGCCCTTCGACGTTGTCGAGCAGCCAGCGGATCTTGGGCCCGGCGAAGTAGGACGCCAGGGGGAGGCCCGTCTCGCGGCGGAAGCGGTCCTGGCCGACGTTGCGGCCCAGCTCCCGGCAGAGGGCGTCGGTGCGGGTGTCCTGCCAGACCAGCGCGTTGTGCACCGGCTCGCCGGTGTTCTTGTCCCACAGCAGGGTGGTCTCGCGCTGGTTGGTGATGCCGATCGCCTTTACGTCGGCGGAGGTGATCTCGGCTTTGGTGATCGCGCCGGTCACGACCTCTTGCACGTTCTGCCAGATCTCGGTCGCATTGTGTTCGACCCAGCCCGGCTTGGGGAAAATCTGCTCGTGCTCCTTCTGGTCGACCGAGACGATGCGCCCGTCCCGGTCGAAGACGATGCAGCGGCTGGACGTGGTGCCCTGGTCGATGGCGGCGATGAACGGACCGTGTCCGTGGGAGGAGGCGCTCGTGGTGTGGGTGTCGGTCATGGTGGGTTGCTCTCCTGCGAGTCCGATGGGGTGGGGGCTAGGCGAAGGCGATCTCGTAGATGCCGCCGGCGATGGCTCCACCGAGGAGCGGGCCGACGACGGGGATCCAGGCATAGCCCCAGTCCGAGCCGCCCTTGTTGGGCAGCGGCAGGAGGGCGTGCACGATGCGCGGGCCCAGGTCACGTACCGGGTTGATGGCGTAGCCGGTCGGGCCGCCGAGCGAGAGGCCGATGCCGACCACGACCAGGGCGGTGATCAGGACGCCGATCACGCCAAGACCCTTGCCCTCGCCGTTCAGGCCCTGGGTGAGGATGGCGAGGACCAGCACGGTGGTGGCGATGATCTCGGTGACGAGGTTCTGGGCGGTGTTCCGGATCTCCGGGCCGGTGGAGAAGATCCCCAGCACCGGGCCCGCGTCCCCCGCCTGAGCGGCGTCGGCCTTCTTCGTGTCCTGGGCGCCCGGACCGCCGACCAGCTCGCGGTCGGTGAGGTGCGCCTGGAAGTGGCCCACGTACGCGAGCCACACCAGCACCGCGCCGATCATGGCGCCGAGGATCTGCCCGAGGAAGTAGATCGGTACGTCGCCCCACTCGGTGCCACCCGAGATCGCGAGGCCGAGCGTCACCGCCGGGTTGAGGTGCGCGCCGGAGAGCGGCGCCGATATGTATGCGCCCGTGAGGACGGCGAAACCCCACCCGAAGGTGATGGCCAGCCATCCCGCGTCGAACGCCTTGGATCGCTTCAAGAGAACGCCTGCGACGACACCACAGCCGAGCAGGGTGAGTACGGCGGTACCGATGGTCTCGCCGATGAAGATGTCGGAGCTGGACACCCGCGACTCCTTTGTCCTTCGTCCAGGGGAAGGCGAACCCCCGGTCCCGCCGGGGATCCGCGCCCTCGTGGGAGGGCGTTGGTCGGCCCGCGGCGAGTCCACCATAGCGAATATTGTCGTCAGGTGTTCGACAATGCCGACCGATGAACGGCAGTTTTCTTCACGGCGAAGACCCCGTCAAGGGTCGTGTGGAGGAAAACTCGGGAGGATGTGAAACCGTGATGAATGACCTTAGACCTGGCCAAAGGTCCTGGTCAGGACGGGCGATCAGGCTCCCGGCCCAGGTCGGGCGCGGTCCGGGCCGGGACCTCGGGGAGGGGCCGGGGTCCGGTCAGAACCGTCCGGCGCCCAGATCGCGGGAGACCGCCCGCGCGCAGTCCCGTACGGCGGCGATCAGCTCGGAGCGCAGCTCCCCGTCCTCGCACACCCGCTCCACCGCGCCCGCGATCCCCACCGCCCCCACCGGCAGCCGTCGCCGGTCGTGCACCGGGGCCGCGACCGACGCGACGCCCTCCCAGGTCTCCTCCACGTCCGAGCCCCAGCCGCGCGCCCGGGTGAGCGCCAGGACGCCCTCGAACGCGTCCGTCTCGGTCACCGTGCGCTTGGTGAACGGTTTCCGGTCACCCTCGGCCGCCTCGCTGTGCGCCACCGGGTCGTACGCGGACAGCACCTTGCCCAGGGCGGTGGAGTGCAGCGGCTGCATGGCGCCGACCTCCAGCACCTGACGGCTGTCGTCCGGCCGGAAGACATGGTGGACGATGAGCACACCCTGCTGGTGCAGTACGCCGAGGTAGACACTCTCGCCGCTGGAGCGCGCCAGGTCGTCCGTCCACACCAGGGCGCGGGCGCGCAGCTCATGGACGTCCAGATAGCTGTTGCCCAGCCGCAGCAGCTCGGCGCCCAGCTGGTAGCGGCCCGAGTTCTCGTCCTGTTCCACGAACCCCTCCTGCTGGAGGGTGCGCAGGATGCCGTGGGCGGTGCCCTTGGCGAGTCCGAGGGTGGAGGCGATGTCGGACAGTCCCAGCCGGCGCTCGCCCCCGGCGAGCAGGCGTAGCATCGCGGCAGCCCGCTCCAACGACTGGATGTTCCGTGCCATCGCCAACCTCCTGACTACGGTTCGACAATGCTGAACACTATCGGTCCATGTCGACTCCGCGGTACATACAGCCAAACGTAAACGATCACCAGTCCGCGGGGGCCGACCGGAGGAAGTGCGTCCGGGTGTTGGGACGGCCCCCTGCCCTCTTGCCCCCGGCAGCTAGGCTGGCCTGGTGCGCCCTTGCCGAGTGAGGGCGCAAAGCCGACAGCCGTCGCACTCCAGGGAGCACATCCATGGCCTCGCACACGTCATCGTCCGCATCCGCCGCCCGAATCGACGCCCTCCGCGAGGCACTCGCCTCCCGCGTAGTGGTCGCCGATGGTGCGATGGGCACGATGCTCCAGGCGCAGGACCCCAGTCTCGACGACTTCCAGCAGCTCGAAGGCTGCAACGAGATCCTCAACATCACCCGCCCCGACATCGTCCGGTCGGTCCACGAGGCGTACTTCGCGGTGGGCGTGGACTGTGTCGAGACGAACACCTTCGGCGCCAACCACGCGGCGCTGGGCGAGTACGACATCCCCGAGCGGGTCTTCGAGCTGTCCGAGGCGGGCGTCCGGATCGCCCGCGAGGTGGCGGACGAGTTCACCGCCTCGACCGGGCAGCAGCGCTGGGTGCTCGGCTCGATGGGCCCCGGCACCAAGCTCCCCACCCTCGGCCACGCCCCGTACACCACGCTGCGCGACGCCTACCAGCAGAACGCCGAAGGCATGATCGCCGGTGGCGCGGACGCCCTCCTGGTCGAGACCACCCAGGACCTGCTCCAGACCAAGGCCTCGATCCTCGGCGCCCGCCGCGCCCTGGATGCCACCGGCGCGAACCTCCCCATCATCTGCTCGGTCACCGTCGAGACCACCGGCACCATGCTGCTGGGCTCCGAGATCGGCGCGGCGCTGACCGCCCTGGAGCCGCTCGGCATCGACATGATCGGCCTCAACTGCGCCACCGGCCCGGCCGAGATGAGCGAGCACCTGCGCTACCTCGCCCGCCACTCGCGCGTGCCCCTGTCCTGCATGCCGAACGCGGGCCTGCCCGTGCTCGGCAAGGACGGCGCCCACTACCCGCTCACCGCGACCGAGCTGGCCGACGCCCAGGAGACCTTCGTCCGCGAGTACGGCATGTCGCTGGTCGGCGGCTGCTGCGGCACCACCCCCGAGCATCTGCGCCAGGTCGTCGAGCGGGTCCGCGACCTGACCCCGGCCGTACGCGAGCCGCGTCCCGAGCCGGGCGCCGCCTCGCTGTACCAGACGGTCCCGTTCCGCCAGGACACCTCGTACCTGGCCATCGGCGAGCGGACGAACGCCAACGGGTCGAAGAAGTTCCGCGAGGCCATGCTGGACGGCCGCTGGGACGACTGCGTGGAGCTGGCCCGCGAGCAGATCCGCGAGGGCGCCCATCTGCTCGACCTGTGCGTCGACTACGTCGGCCGCGACGGCGTCGCCGATATGCGGGAGCTGGCCGGCCGCTTCGCCACCGCCTCCACCCTGCCCATCGTGCTGGACTCCACCGAGGTGGACGTCATCGAGGCGGGGCTGGAGAAGCTGGGCGGCCGCGCGGTCATCAACTCGGTCAACTACGAGGACGGCGACGGCCCCGAGTCCCGCTTCGCCAAGGTCACCCAGCTCGCCCGCGAGCACGGCGCCGCGCTGATCGCGCTGACCATCGACGAGGAGGGTCAGGCGCGCACCCCGGAGAAGAAGGTCGAGATCGCCCAGCGGATCATCGCCGACCTCACCGGCAACTGGGGCATCCACGAGTCCGACATCCTCATCGACACCCTCACCTTCACCATCTGCACCGGGCAGGAGGAGTCCCGCAAGGACGGCATCGCCACCATCGAGGCGATCCGCGAGCTCAAGCGGCGCCACCCGGACGTGCAGACCACGCTCGGCCTGTCGAACATCTCCTTCGGCCTCAACCCGGCCGCCCGCATCCTGCTCAACTCCGTCTTCCTGGACGAGTGCGTCAAGGCCGGACTGGACTCGGCGATCGTCCACGCGAGCAAGATCCTGCCGATCGCGCGGTTCGACGACGAGCAGGTCACCACGGCCCTCGACCTGATCTACGACCGCCGCGCCGAGGGCTACGACCCGCTCCAGAAGCTGATGGCGCTCTTCGAGGGCGCCACCGCCAAGTCCCTCAAGGCGGGCAAGGCCGAGGAACTGGCCGCCCTGCCGCTGGACGAGCGCCTCCAGCGGCGCATCATCGACGGCGAGCGCAACGGCCTGGAGGCCGACCTCGACGAGGCGCTCCAGGAGCGCCCGGCACTGGAGATCGTCAACGAGACGCTGCTGGCGGGCATGAAGGTCGTCGGCGAGCTGTTCGGCTCCGGCCAGATGCAGCTGCCGTTCGTCCTCCAGTCCGCCGAGGTGATGAAGACCGCGGTGGCCCACCTGGAGCCGCATATGGAGAAGTCCGACGACGAGGGCAAGGGCACCATCGTGCTCGCCACCGTCCGCGGCGACGTCCATGACATCGGCAAGAACCTCGTGGACATCATCCTGTCCAACAACGGCTACAACGTGGTCAACCTCGGTATCAAGCAGCCGGTCTCCGCGATCCTGGACGCCGCCCAGGAGCACCGCGCCGACGTCATCGGCATGTCCGGCCTGCTGGTGAAGTCCACGGTGATCATGAAGGAGAACCTGGAGGAGCTGAACCAGCGCAGCCTGGCCTCCGACTACCCCGTCATCCTCGGCGGCGCCGCCCTCACCCGCGCCTACGTCGAACAGGACCTCCACGAGATCTACGAGGGCGAGGTCCGCTACGCCCGCGACGCCTTCGAGGGCCTGCGCCTCATGGACGCCCTCATCGCCGTCAAGCGCGGTGTCCCCGGCGCGGAGCTGCCCGCCCTCAAGCAGCGCCGGGTGCCCAAGCGGGACACGCCCCTGAGCGACCCGGAGCCGGAGGGTCCGTCGCGCTCCGACGTCGCCACCGACAACCCGGTGCCCGCCCCGCCCTTCTGGGGCACCCGCGTCGTCAAGGGCATCCAGCAGGTCGACTACGCCTCCTGGCTGGACGAGGGCGCGCTGTTCAAGGGCCAGTGGGGGCTGAAGGAGGCCCGCACCGGCGACGGACCGAGCTACGCGGAGCTGGTGGAGTCCGAGGGCCGCCCGCGGCTGCGCGGCTGGCTGGACAAGCTGCGTACGGAGAACCTGCTGGAAGCCGCCGTGGTCTACGGCTACTTCCCCTGCGTCTCCAAGGGCGACGACCTCGTCCTGCTCAACGAGGACGGCAGCGAGCGCACCCGCTTCACCTTCCCGCGCCAGCGCCGCGGCCGCCGGCTGTGCCTGGCGGACTTCTTCCGGCCCGAGGAGTCCGGCGAGACCGATGTGGTCGGCCTCCAGGTCGTCACCGTCGGCTCCAGGATCGGCGAGGCCACCGCCGAGCTGTTCGCCGACAACTCCTACCGCGACTACCTGGAACTCCACGGGCTGTCCGTGCAGCTCGCCGAGGCGCTGGCCGAGTACTGGCACGCCCGGGTCCGGGCCGAGCTGGGCTACGCGGGGGAGGACCCCGGCGACATCGAGGACATGTTCGCGCTGAAGTACCGCGGCGCGCGCTTTTCGCTCGGCTACGGCGCCTGCCCCGACCTGGAGGACCGGGCGAAGATCGCCGAACTGCTGGAGCCGGAGCGGATCGGGGTGAAGCTCTCCGAGGAGTTCCAGCTGCACCCCGAGCAGTCGACGGACGCGATCGTCATCCATCACCCGGAGGCGAAGTACTTCAACGCCCGGTAACCGGGGGTCGTCCGACAGGAGGCGCCGCGACGCGCCGCGTCGTAGACTGGTCGATCCGGTAGAGGCCGGTCGTCTTCCACATCGTGGAAGGGGGCCGGCCTTCGTGCCCCGTATCCGGAGGTGTTCGGATGACCAGCAGCATCCCCGCCGTCGACACCCGTTCGGCCGAAGGCTCCGCCCTCCAGGCGGTCCTGCTCGACATGGACGGCACCCTGGTGGACACCGAGGACATCTGGTGGGACGCGGAAGTGTCGATCTTCGCCGAGCTGGGCCACGCCCTCGCCGAGGAGTACCGCCAGGTGGTGGTCGGCGGCCCGATGACCCGCAGCGCCTCGTTCCTCATCGAGGCCACCGGCGCCGACATCGCGCTCGCCGAGCTGACCGGCCTGCTGAACAGCCGCTTCACCGAGCTGCTCGACGGCACCGTGCCCATGCTGCCCGGCGCCCGCCGGCTGCTCACCGAGCTGGGCGCGCACGGGGTGCCGACCGCCCTGGTCTCCGCCTCGCACCGCCGGGTGATGGACCGGCTGCTGCGGTCGATCGGACGTGAGAACTTCGCGCTGACGGTCGCGGGCGACGAGATCGGCCGCACCAAGCCGCACCCCGACCCGTATCTGTTCGCCGCCGCGGGGCTGGCCGCCGACCCGGCGCGGTGCGTGGTCATCGAGGACACGGCGACCGGGGTACGGGCCGCCGAGGCGGCCGGGTGCCGGGTGCTGGCGGTGCCCTCCCTCGTACCGATCGAGCCCGCGGCGGGCCGTACCGTCGTCGGATCGCTGGAAGAAGTCGATCTTCCATTTCTACGCGGCCTGGTCACAAAAATGCACTGATCGCGCACTGAGCGTATGTCTGTAAATTGCAGACTGAATAACGCGCTCCCCGTTTTTGTGTGGCGGCACCGGCGTTCCGGGCGTGATGTTTATCACTGCATATGCCGTCGACAGGTGGGGTGGGTATCTGCTGCGCGTCCTGTTTGATGCGATGTGGGCGCGCCCTTGTGTCCGGATTGATGACATGCCGTACGAAACGCGACCGCGTTCGAATATCGGGCGGACCTTTCTCGTTATCGGTGCGTGATATCGCCTCAACTTCGTTGTGTCTGAGCATGGCTGGCGCCTCGGACTAATCTCGTCGCGAGTGGTTGATCGATCGCAGGGAGACTCCCGACAATGAAGCGCAAGTCGCTCGCGCTGCCGGCCGTGGCGGGCCTACTGACGTCAGCGCTCACCGCATGCGGTGGACCCGACGGCTCGGGCGCTGACGACGGCGCCATCGTCCTGGGGAGTACCGACCGGATCGAGGCATCCAAGGCGGCGCCCGCCCCCCTGGACCCCGCCCAGGCATACGACTTCGCCTCCTGGAGCGTCCTCCACAACGCCTTCCAGACGCTGATGCGGCTGCCCCGCTCGGGCACCGAGCCGATACCCGACGCCGCGCAGAAGTGCGGCTTCCAGGACCGGCAGAGCGAGCAGTACCGCTGCACCCTGCGCAGCGGGCTGAAGTTCTCCAACGGCCACGCGCTCACCTCCGAGGACGTCAAGTTCTCCCTCGACCGGATGCTGCGCATCAAGGACCGCAACGGCCCGGTCTCCCTGCTCTCCAACGTGGACCGGGTGGAGACCCCGACCTCCCGCGAGGTCGTCATCCACCTCCGCGCGCCCGACGCGACCTTCCCGTCCAAGCTCACCACCCCGGCCGCGGCCCTCCTGGACAGCGAGGTCTACCGGGGGAACGCGCTGCGCAAGGGCTTCAGCCTCGTCGGCTCGGGTCCGTACCAGGCGAAGACCGAGGTGCGGGACGACCGGCTGGTGAAGGTGCGCTTCACCCGGAACCCGAACTACCAGGGCGATGTGAAGCCGGACAGCGACAAGGTCGAGATGCGGTTCTTCGATTCCGCACCGGCCATGGAGAAGGCGCTGACCAAGGGCGATATCGACGTGGTGCACCGCGGCTTCTCGCCCGGCCAGATCGACCAGCTCAACAAGGGCGAGGTCGAGGGCGTCCGGCTCTTCGAGTCCTCCGGCCAGGGCATCCGCTACCTCGTCTTCGACACCGACGCCCCGGTGGTCGGAACCAAGGCGGTACGGCAGGCCATCGCCCATCTGGTGGACCGGCAGGCGCTGGTGCGCGACGTCTACAAGCGGACCGCCGAGCCCCTCTACTCGCTGATCCCGAACAACGTCATCTCGCACACCAACTCGTTCTACAACGAGTACGGCGACCCCGACCCCGACGCGGCCCGCACCGCTCTGCGGAACGCCGGTGTCAGCACCCCGGTGAAGCTGACCCTGACGTACACGACCGACCACTACGGTCCGGAGACGGCCCAGGAGTTCAAGGAGCTCCGGAGCCAGCTCAACCGCAGCGGCCTCTTCAAGGTCAAGATCAAGGGCGTCCGCTGGACCGAGTTCCGCCCCAACCTCCCCAAGCGCGAGTACGCCGCCTACGGCATGGGGTGGCTGCCGGACTTCCCGGACCCGGACAACTACATCGCGCCCTTCCTGACCAAGGACAACTTCCTGGGCTCGCCCTACCGCGACAACAGCGTGCAGGACGAGCTGATCCCGCGGACCCGGCAGGAGAGCCAGCGCACCCGCGCGTCCGGAGACTTCCAGACCATTCAGAACACCGTCGCCGACGACGTGCCCTATCTGCCGCTGTGGCAGGGGAACACCTATGTGGCGGCCCGAGAGAACATCACCGGGGCCGAATACGCGTTCGACTCCTCGACCATGCTTCAGCTCTGGGAGCTGGGCCGAGGAGCCGGCAGCTGACGCAACGCCAGACGGGGGCCGGATAACGAGACGACTAAACTGTGAGGAAACCACCCGTGAGGAAACGTGACCAGTGGCTGGCAGCTCCCCTTGGAGCGGGACTTGCCGCCGCCCTGCTCACCGGCTGTGGGAGCGAGGACGGGGACACCGCGGGCAGCGGTGAGCACGTCGTCATGGGAATGTCGGACGAGGTGCTGGCAACCGACCCGGCATCCGGCTACGACCCGGGCTCCTGGCTGTTGTTCAACAACGTGTTCCAGTCGCTGCTGAGCTTCCCCAAGGGCGGCACCACCCCGCAGCCGGAGGCGGCGGAGAAGTGCGGCTTCAAGGACAACTCCAGCCAGGTCTTCACCTGCACCCTGCGGAACGACCTGAAGTTCTCCAACGGCCATCCGCTGACCTCCGAGGACGTCAAGTTCTCGTTCGAGCGCACCATGCGGATCAACGACGAGAACGGCCCGGCGGTGATGCTCGCCAGCATCGGGAACATCAAGACCCCGGACGAGCGGACCGTCGTCTTCAACCTGAAGACCCCGGACGCCACCTTCCCGCAGAAGATCGCCTCCGGCGCCGGGTCCATCGTGGACCACAGCGAGTACCCCGCCGACAAGCTGCGCACCGACAACAAGGCGATCGGCTCCGGCGTCTACAAGCTGGACTCCTTCAGCAAGAAGGAGGCGGACTTCTCGGTCAACGGCCAGTACAAGGGCCCCGCCGAGGCCCAGAACACCGGCATGACCCTGAAGTTCTTCCAGGGCCGCCAGCAGCAGCTGAAGGACGCCGTCCAGAACGGCGACGTGGACCTGGCCTACCGCGGGCTGGCCATGAAGGACCTGGCCGACCTCCAGGCCGAGTCCCTCAGCGGCGGCAAGAACCTCAACGTCGTCGAGGGCACCGGCGCCGAGGTCCAGCACCTGGTCTTCAACATGAAGGACCCGGTCGCCGGAAAGCTCGGCGTGCGCAAGGCCATGGCGTACCTCCTCGACCGCTCCACCCTGGTCCGGGACGTCTACAAGCGCACCGCCGAACCGCTGTACTCGGTCGTCCCCGCCGGTATCACCGGCCACAACACGGCCTTCTTCGACAAGTACGGCGACCGGCCGCAGCCCGGGAAGGCCGAGCAGGCGCTGCGCGACGAGGGCATCACCGACAAGGTCAAGCTCACCCTGTGGGGCACCCCGATCCGCTACGGCCCCGGCACCGTCCCGGGCCTGCACGAGATCGCCAAGCAGCTCAACGCCAGCGGGCTGTTCGACGTCGACGTGAAGAGCACCGACGTCGCCACCTACGAGAAGGGCGTGGCCGCGGGCGACTACCCCGTCTACGTCAAGGGCTGGGTACCCGACTACCCCGACCCGGACAACTTCGTCGCCCCGTTCTTCGGCGCCGGGAACGTCCTGGCCAACCACTACACCTCGGCGCAGCTGACCGGACAGCTCATCCCGGCCACCGCGGGCCAGCCCAGCCGCGCGGCCACCGTCGGCGACTTCCAGAAGATCCAGGACCTGGTCGCCGACGACGTGCCGATGCTGCCGCTGTGGCAGGGCAAGCAGTACGCGGTGGCCCAGGAGTCCATCTCCGGACTCCAGTGGACCCTGGACGCCTCGACGGTCTTCCGCTTCTGGGAGATCAAGAAGTCGCCCACCGACTGACGCCCGGTCCCTCCCCGGCGCGCGCCTGATGCCTACTGCGCGCCGGGGCGGACCAGCCCGCTCTCGTACGCGTAGACCGCGGCCTGCACCCGGTCCCGCAGCCCCAGCTTGGTCAGCACATGGCCCACATGCGTCTTGACCGTCGTCTCGCTCACGAACAGATCCGCCGCGATCTCCGCGTTCGACAGCCCCCGGGCCACCAGCTTCAGCACCTCGACCTCGCGCTCGGTGAGCGTGTGCAGGGTGTCCGGAACCGGCTCCTCACCCGACGGCAGATGCCCGGCGTACTTGTCGAGCAGCCGGCGCGTGATGCTCGGCGCCAGCATCGCCTCGCCCGCCGCCACCACCCGGATGGCCTGCACCAGCTCGGTGGCCGGCGCGTCCTTCAGCAGAAAGCCGCTGGCCCCGGCGCGCAGCGCCTCCACCACGTACTCGTCGAGGTCGAAGGTCGTCAGCACCAGCACCTTCGCCGGGCCGTCCCGCCCGGGACCGGTGATCTGCCGGGTCGCCTCCACCCCGTCCATCCGCGGCATCCGGATGTCCATCAGCACCACGTCGGGCTGGAGCGCCCGCACCTGGTCGAGGGCCTGAAGCCCGTCCCCCGCCTCGCCGACCACCGCCAGATCCTGCTCCGCCTCCAGGATCATCCGGAATCCGGTGCGCAGCAGCGGTTGATCATCGACCAGTAGGACGCGGATCGCCACGGGTTCTCCTTCGCTAGACCGCGTCCATTCTGCCGGAGTCGTGGTCCCCCGAGGGAGCGGGGGACTGAGCCGGGATCACGGGCAGCGGATACACCGGGGGAGTACCACCGAATTCCGGACAGTGCGCCTGGTGGTCGCACCAGCCGCACAGCTTGGTCCGGCGCGGCAGGAAGTCCCCCGACTCCGTCGCCAGCCGGATCGCCTCCCACAGGGCCAGCACCTTGCGCTCCACCCCGAGCAGATCCCGCTCGACCGGGTCGTACGTCAGCACATCGCCGCTGCCCAGGTAGACCAGCTGGAGCCGGCGCGGCACCGCGCCGCGCAGCCGCCACAGCACCAGCGCGTAGAACTTCATCTGGAACAGGGCCTCGCCCGCGTACTGCGGCGCGGGCGCCTTTCCCGTCTTGTAGTCGACGATCCGCACGTCCCCGGTCGGCGCGATGTCCACCCGGTCGATGATCCCGCGCAGCGTCAGCCCCGACTCCAGCGCGGTCTCCACGAACAGCTCCCGCTCGGCGGGCTCCAGCCGGGTCGGGTCCTCCAGCGAGAACCATCCCTCCACCAGCTTCTGCGCCCCCGCCAGCCACTCGGACAGCCGCTCCGGGGACTCCGCCCCGTCCTCCCCCTGGAACAGCTCCGCCAGCTCCGGCTTGGCCGCCACCAGCCGCTCCCACTCGCCCGGCACCATCGCCCGGGCGCGCGGCGCGGTGCGCTCCGCCGCGGGCGCGTCGAAGAGCCGCTCCAGCACCGCGTGCACCACCGTGCCCCGCGTCGCGGCGGCGCTCGGCTTCTCCGGCAGTTTGTCGATCACCCGGAAGCGGTACAGCAAGGGGCACCGCATGAAGTCCGCCGCACGAGACGGCGAGAGCGACGCGGCGCGGCCGGACTGCGGTGCCCCATCCGCCTGTTCGGGCTGCCCTGAGGTGATTCCCATGGCGAAGACCCTACGACCCGCCACCGACAGCCGGACGCATACCATCGACGTCCGAGCCCCTCGCACTGCATGATCGTGGGGACCGTATCAAAACAGGGTGCGACGGACGCATCCGACGAGGGGACACCGTGGACAACAGCGGGCAGCGGCAGTCCGGCGACGGGGGAGCGGACCGCACGACCGAGCCCGAGGCGGACAAGCCGCGCCGCCCACGCGAGGTCGGCGGCGGCATCCTGATGGGGCGCCCCTTCGGCGTACCCGTCTACGTCTCGCCCAGCTGGTTCCTCGTGGCCGCCCTCATCACCTGGGTCTTCGGCGGCCAGCTGGAGCGGGTGCTGCCGGAGCTGGGCGCCGCCCGCTATCTGGTGTCGCTCTTCTTCGCGGTCGCCTTCTACGCCTCCGTCCTGGTGCACGAGCTGGCACACACCGTGGCCGCCCTGCGCTTCAAGCTGCCGGTGCGCCGGATCCAGCTCCAGTTCTTCGGCGGCGTCTCGGAGATCGAGAAGGAGTCCGAGACCCCCGGCCGGGAGTTCGTCCTGGCCTTCGTCGGCCCGCTGCTCTCCCTGGTCCTCTCCGGGGTCTTCTACCTCGGCATGCTGGTCGTGGAGCCCGACACGGTGCCCGGGGTGCTGCTCGCCGGACTGATGATCTCCAACCTCATCGTGGCCGCCTTCAACCTGCTGCCCGGCCTTCCGCTGGACGGCGGGCGGATGCTGCGCGCCGTCGTCTGGAAGATCAGCGGCAGGCCCATGGCCGGCACCGTCGCCGCCGCCTGGACCGGCCGGGCGCTCGCCGTCGCCGTCCTGGTGGGGCTGCCGTGGCTCACCCAGGCGGGCGGCCTCGGAGGGGAGCCCAAGGACTTCGGCAGCGTCGACTCGCTCACCGACGCGCTGCTCGCCGCCATACTGGCCGCGATCATCTGGACCGGCGCGGGCAACAGCCTGCGCATGGCCCGGCTCCGGGAGCGCCTGCCGGACCTGCGCGCCCGCAACCTCACCCGGCGCGCCGTGCCCGTCGCCGCCGACACCCCGCTGTCCGAGGCGCTGCGGCGGGCCAATGAGGCGGGGGCGCGCGCCCTGGTCGTGGTCGACGGCCACGGTGCCCCGACCGCCGTGGTCCGGGAGGCGGCCATCGTCGGGGTCCCGGAGCACCGGCGCCCCTGGGTCGCGGTCAGCGGCCTCGCCCAGGACATCAAGGACGGCATGCGGGTCTCCGCCGAGCTGACCGGCGAGGAGCTGCTGGACACCCTGCGCGCCACCCCAGCGACCGAGTACCTGGTGGTGGAGGAGACGGGCGAGATCTACGGCGTGCTCTCCACGGCCGACGTCGAGCGCGCCTTCGTCAACGCCATGGCGCGCACCCCGACTGCTTGATCCGAGGCTCGCCCGGGCCCCTCGAGTCCCTGATGCCCCGGGGCGGACCCCGAGGCCCGCCGTCCTGGGCAGGCTCCCGCTGCCGGTAGGCTGTTCACATGTCCGAACCGACCGGTGCCGCCCGCCGTCGCGGGCCCTTCCAAGTCGGGGACCAGGTCCAGCTCACCGACCCCAAGGGACGCCACTACACGTTCACGCTCGAAGCCGGGAAGAACTTCCACACCCACAAGGGTTCCTTCCCCCATGACGAGCTGATCGGCGCCCCCGAGGGAACTGTCGTGCGCACCACGGGAAACGTCGCGTATCTCGCGCTGCGTCCCCTGCTCCCCGACTATGTCCTGTCCATGCCACGCGGTGCCGCCGTGGTCTACCCCAAGGACGCGGGGCAGATCCTGGCGATGGCCGACATCTTCCCCGGCGCACGTATCGTCGAGGCGGGCGTCGGCTCCGGCTCGCTCTCCACCTTCCTGCTGCGGGCCATCGGCGACCAGGGCATGCTGCACTCCTACGAGCGCCGGGCCGACTTCGCCGAGATCGCCTCCCAGAACGTCGAGCGCTACTTCGGCGCCCCGCACCCCGCCTGGCGGCTGACCGTCGGCGACCTCCAGGACAACCTGTCCGACACGGACGTCGACCGCGTCATCCTCGACATGCTCGCCCCCTGGGAATGCCTGGAAGCGGTGTCCAAGGCGCTCGTGCCCGGCGGCATCCTGTGCGCCTACGTCGCCACCACCACCCAGCTGGCCCGCACCGTGGAGTCCATCCGCGAGCACGGCACCTTCAACGAGCCGTCGGCCTGGGAGACCATGGTCCGCACCTGGCACGTCGAGGGCCTGGCGGTACGCCCCGACCACCGGATGATCGGCCACACCGGCTTCCTCCTCACCGCCCGCCGCCTGGCCGACGGCGTGGAACCGCCGCTGCGCCGCCGCCGGCCCGCCAAGGGCGCGTACGGCGACGACTACCCGGGCTACGGCAGCGGGAAGGACACCGGCACCGCGGAGAGCAAGCGGGGAGCCTCCGGCGGTCAGGACGCGACCGACCGCGGCTGAACCCCGTCAACCACTCGGCGCGGCCACCGACTTCCCCCGTGCGGGGCGGTGGCCGCGCCGGTGTGAGATGTGGCACGATGCGGAGCACCCCCTCCGCCGCAGCCATCTCATGGAGTCGTCCCGCGTGCAGTCTCTGGGCCCGGATCTCGCGCACACCC
>NZ_GG657754.1:8413683-8444791 GCF_000158915.1 Streptomyces himastatinicus ATCC 53653
CTGGATCGCGACCGCGGCCGCCCCAGAGGCGGTCGTCGCCGGAGTGTCGGCCTTCCAGCCCTCCGATGCCAAGGCCACCGCGGCCCCCACCACCCTCTCCGCGCCCCACACCGGCGGCCTGCCGACCGCACAGGCCCCCGACCCGCGCGCCGCCCACTACCCGATGGACTGCGGCCGGGCCCGGCCCGGCGTGGTGGACCGCGCCTCGGGAGACCTCGACGGAGACGGGCGGCCGGAAACCGTCGCCGTGGTGCGCTGCGAGACCGCGGCCGGCAACCCGCCCAGCGGCCTGTTCGTGCTCGCGCACCCGGCCCGCCAGGGCGCGGCCCCCCGGATCGTGGCGACCTTCGTCGATCCGAAGGAGGGGATGAGTGTCCAGGATTTCGCGGTGCGCGGAACGAAGGTTTCGGCCACTTTGCTGGGCTACTCGTCCACGAAGGTCCCGCGGTGCTGTCCCGACCTCCAGCGCAAGGTCAACTGGCAGTGGAAGGACGGCGAGTTCGTCCTGAAGGCGCTGCCCGTGCCGGGGAGTGTCTGACCGGTCACGCGGCGTTCCCCGCCGGGCCCGGCCGGGCGGGGCGCGGACGCTACTCGGCGTCCGGGCCGTACACCTCGACCTGGTCCGCGGCACGCCGCACATGGATGCAGTCGCCCGGGCACTCCTTGGCCGAATCCACTACCTCGGTGAGCAGTGGCAGCGGCACCTTGGTGGTCGCGCCCTTGTCCTGGAGAAGCTCGTCGTCGGCGCTCTTGACGTAGGCTAGACCGTCGATGTCGAGTTCGAAGACCTCGGGCGCGTACTGGGCACAGATCCCGTCCCCCGTGCACAGGTCCTGGTCAATCCAGACTTCAAGATCGCCGAGCTCCTCGTTCCGCACGGTGCGTCGCCTGCCGTTCCCTCGATACGCGATTCAACATTGACTAAATATCGCCAGCCCTGGCGGGTGTTGACCGGGTCGACGATACAACCGCTCGCTTTCCGATGTTGTTGGGTGGGTATTCACCTGGCGTGAGGGAGTGCGCAAGGGTGAAGATCGGACACACGCCGACCGGGTTTGTGATCTAGGGGTTTCAACCCGCACCGGCCCAGGTAGGGTCAGGAAGCGTCCAGCTCCCCTTGGAGGAGGTGAGGACCGTGGCAGCCCACGACGACGACATCAACCGCGGCATCCGGCCGGGGCGGGGGTCTGACGACCCCGCCGGCCAGGTTGCCTATCTCGAGCAGGAAATCGCCGTCCTGCGCCGCAAGCTCGCCGACTCTCCGCGTCACACGAGGATTCTCGAAGAGCGGATCGTCGAGCTGCAGACCAATCTGGCGGGAGTGTCCGCCCAGAACGAGCGGCTCGCGAACACCCTCCGTGAGGCCCGCGACCAGATCGTGGCCCTCAAGGAGGAGGTCGACCGGCTCGCCCAGCCGCCGGCCGGTTTCGGTGCCTTTCTGCAGGCGAACGAGGACGGCACAGCCGACATCTTCACCGGAGGCCGTAAACTCCGCGTGAATGTCAGCCCAAGCGTCGAGCTCGATGACCTCCAGAAGGGCCAGGAGGTCATGCTCAACGAGGCGCTCAACGTGGTCGAGGCCATGGAGTTCGAGCGCGCCGGGGACATCGTCACCCTCAAGGAGGTCCTTGAGGACGGCGAGCGGGCCCTGGTCATCGGGCACACCGACGAGGAGCGCGTGGTGCGGCTCGCCGAGCCGCTGCTGGAAACCACCATCCGCCCCGGTGACGCCCTGCTGCTGGAGCCCCGCTCCGGCTATGTCTACGAGGTCGTGCCGAAGAGCGAGGTCGAGGAACTCGTCCTCGAAGAGGTTCCGGACATCGACTACACCAAGATCGGCGGCCTGGGAAACCAGATCGAGCTGATCCGGGACGCGGTCGAGCTCCCCTACCTCTACCCCGACCTGTTCAAGGAGCACGAACTGCGGCCGCCCAAGGGCGTGCTGCTGTACGGCCCGCCCGGCTGCGGCAAGACGCTGATCGCGAAGGCCGTCGCCAACTCCCTTGCCAAGAAGGTCGCCGAAGTCACCGGCAAGCCCGCGGGGAAGAGCTTCTTCCTCAACATCAAGGGCCCCGAGCTGCTGAACAAGTACGTCGGTGAGACGGAGCGGCACATCCGGCTGGTCTTCCAGCGCGCCCGGGAGAAGGCCAGCGAGGGCACGCCGGTCATCGTCTTCTTCGACGAGATGGACTCCCTGTTCCGCACCCGCGGCTCCGGGGTCAGCTCGGACGTGGAGAACACCATCGTCCCGCAGCTGCTCTCCGAGATCGACGGTGTCGAGGGCCTGGAGAACGTCATCGTCATCGGCGCCTCGAACCGCGAGGACATGATCGACCCGGCCATCCTGCGCCCCGGCCGCCTCGACGTGAAGATCAAGATCGAGCGTCCGGACGCGGAGGCCGCCAAGGACATCTTCTCGAAGTACCTGACCGCCTCCCTGCCGGTGCACACGGACGACCTCGCCGAACACGACGGGTCCCCGAAGGCCGCTGTCGCCGGCATGATTCAGTCGGTCGTCGAGCAGATGTACGCGGAATCCGAGGAGAATCGCTTCTTGGAGGTCACCTACGCCAATGGTGACAAGGAAGTCCTCTACTTCAAGGACTTCAACTCCGGCGCCATGATCCAGAACATTGTGGACCGGGCGAAGAAGATGGCCATCAAGGCATTCCTCGACCACAACCAAAAGGGCCTTCGGGTCTCCCATCTGCTCGCCGCCTGCGTGGACGAGTTCAAGGAGAACGAGGACCTGCCCAACACCACGAACCCGGACGACTGGGCCCGCATCTCCGGTAAGAAGGGTGAGCGGATCGTCTTCATCCGCACCCTGGTCACCGGAAAGCAGGGCGCGGACACGGGACGCTCCATCGACACGGTGGCCAACACCGGTCAGTACCTGTAACACCGCTGTCCGGCTGCGGATGTCCTGGACGGGGCATCCGCAGCCGGATGCGCTTTTCGGACGGCATTCATCGTATGAGTCCTACGAGCCCCACCGGAGCAATGACTGTCATGATCTCCGCAGCACCGCACAGCCGTATCCGGCTCATCGGTACCGCCGCGGCCCCGCGGCGCGGCGGCTCGGGTGCCGGTTGCGGACCGGAAGCGCAGCGGTACTTGAGCGCCGGCCCCGGCCTGGGGCCGCGCCGGGCAAGGAGGGCCGCATGACCGTACGGCGCGTAATGGGAATCGAGACGGAGTACGGGATCTCCGTCCCGGGACACCCGAACGCCAATGCCATGCTCACCTCATCCCAGGTCGTCAACGCCTACGCGGCGGCGATGCACCGGGCGCGCCGCGCCCGCTGGGACTTCGAGGAGGAGAACCCGCTGCGGGACGCCCGCGGCTTCGACCTCGCACGTGAGTCCGCGGACGCCAGCCAGCTCACGGACGAGGACATCGGCCTGGCCAATGTCATCCTCACCAACGGTGCGCGGCTCTACGTCGACCACGCGCACCCCGAGTACTCCGCGCCCGAGGTCACCAACCCGCGCGACGCGGTGCTCTGGGACAAGGCGGGCGAGCGCATCATGGCCGAGGCCGCCATGCGCGCCGCCGAGCTGCCCGGCGCCCAGCCGATCCACCTGTACAAGAACAACACCGACAACAAGGGCGCGTCCTACGGCACCCACGAGAACTACCTGATGAAGCGGGAGACCCCCTTCTCGGACATCGTGCGCCACCTGACGCCGTTCTTCGTCTCCCGCCAGGTCGTCACGGGCGCCGGGCGCGTCGGCATCGGCCAGGACGGGCACGAGCACGGCTTCCAGATCAGTCAGCGGGCCGACTACTTCGAGGTCGAGGTGGGTCTGGAGACCACCCTCAAGCGGCCCATCATCAACACCCGCGACGAGCCGCACGCCGACGCCGAGAAGTACCGCCGGCTCCATGTGATCATCGGCGACGCCAACCTCTCCGAGCTGTCGACCTACCTCAAGCTCGGCACCACCGCGCTGGTGCTGTCGATGATCGAGGACGGCTTCATCGCCGTGGACCTGGCCGTGGACCAGCCCGTCCGCACGCTGCACCAGGTCTCGCACGACCCGACGCTTCAGCGTCTGATCACGCTGCGCAGCGGCCGTACGCTGACCGCCGTACAGCTCCAGATGGAGTACTTCGAGCTGGCCCGCAAGTACGTCGAGGACCGCTTCGGCGCGGACGCCGACGACCAGACCCGGGACGTGCTGACCCGCTGGGAGGACGTGCTCAACCGGCTGGAGCGCGATCCGATGTCCCTGTCCGGCGAGCTGGACTGGGTGGCCAAGCGCGAGCTGCTGGAGGGCTACCGCAGGCGCGACAGCCTGGAGTGGGACGCCGCCCGGCTCCATCTCGTGGACCTCCAGTACGCCGACGTACGCCCCGAGAAGGGCCTGTACAACCGGCTGGCGGCGCGCGGCAAGATGAAGCGGCTGCTGGACGACTCCGACGTGGCCAGGGCCCAGAACAAGCCCCCGGAGGACACCCGCGCCTACTTCCGCGGCCGCTGCCTGGAGCAGTACGCGGACGACGTGGCCGCGGCCTCCTGGGACTCGGTGATCTTCGACCTCCCGGGTCGTGACTCTCTGCAACGAGTCCCCACGCTGGAGCCCCTCCGGGGCACCCGCAACCACGTCAAGGAACTACTGGACCGGTGCCGCACGGCCGAGGACCTGGTACGGGTGCTGTCCGGAGGCTGAAATGGCCTCCGACCGGGAATCATCGTGGTGGCCTCCACGCTTTGTACCGAGTAGGAGGCCGATGTCGGACCCTGCTTGTAGGGTCTGATCTTGAGATCGATCGAATCAGCGGGCGAACCGAGCGGGGTGAGGGACATGGCGACCAAGGACACCGGCGGCGGTCAGCAGAAGGCGTCGCGCCAGACCGAGGAGGTCGAGGAGCAGGCGCAAGACGCACAGGCCCAGGAGGACCTCAAGGAGCGGCAGGAAAAGCTCTCCGACGACGTCGATTCCGTGCTGGATGAAATCGATGACGTACTCGAAGAGAACGCCGAGGATTTCGTGCGAAGCTTCGTTCAGAAGGGTGGCCAGTAGGCCGTTTTAGCCTTCGAATCGAAGGTTGGCGGGGTGGGTAAATGCTATCTGGTCAGGACGCGAAACGCTGTGCGCGGTGCGGCGAGGTCAAGCCGCGCGCGGCGTTCGCGCTGAAGCGGAGCAACCTTGATGGCCTGCAGCGCCGCTGCCGTGACTGTGCCGCTGAATCCGATAGGCGTCGTCAGGAGGCCATGGGAAGAAGGTTCCCGGCCCCTGGGACGGTCCCAGAGGATCACAAGTACTGCCATGGGTGCGGACAGGTGAAGTCGCACTCCGAATGGCATCGCCAGGAGTCTTCCCCCGATGGCTTGGCATCGAGGTGCCGGCCCTGTCGTGCGGTTGACAACCGTGTAGGTCACCTGAAGCGGCAGTACGGGCTGACGGAAGCGGATCGCGATGAACTCGTCGCCTCGCAGGCGGGCGTCTGTTGCATATGCCTTGCTGCCCCCGCAGCGCATGTGGATCACGACCACGGGACGGGTAGGGTCCGTGGCGTACTCTGCTTCAGCTGCAATGCGGCATTGGGGCAGTTCAAGGACCGAGCGGATGCCATACGGCGTGGCGCCGCATACCTGGAAGGAAACGTGTGGAAGCCAACACTCGTAGCACCGGGCGTCTACCAGCTGCCTTCCTGACGCCGGGCTCATCCTCCTTCATGGACTTCCTCGGGACGCATCAGCCCGAGCTGCTTCCGGGGAACCGCCCGCTCCCCCCGGTGCAGGGTGCCATCGAGGCGCCGCATGGCACGACGATCGTTGCGGCGACGTTCGCGGGCGGGGTCGCGCTCGCCGGTGACCGCCGCGCGACCATGGGGAACGTCATCGCGCAGCGCGACATCGAGAAGGTCTTCCCCGGCGGACGAGTACTCGGCCGTCGGCATCGCGGGCACGGCCGGTCTCGCCGTGGAGATGGTCAAGCTCTTCCAGCTGGAGCTGGAGCACTTCGAGAAGGTCGAGGGCACCGTCCTCTCGCTGGAGGGCAAGGCCAACCGGCTGTCGACCATGATCCGCGGCAATCTCGGCATGGCGATGCAGGGCCTGGCCGTCGTCCCGCTGTTCGCGGGCTATGACGTGGACCGCGAGAAGGGCCGCATCTTCTCCTACGACGTGACCGGCGGGCGTTCGGAGGAGCGCGGCTTCGCGGCCACCGGCTCCGGCTCGACCTTCGCTCGCGGTGCGCTCAAGAAGCTCTACCGCGAGGACCTGACGGAGGAGCAGGCCGCCACTGCCGTCATCCAGGCGCTGTACGACGCCGCGGACGACGACTCGGCGACCGGCGGTCCCGATCTGGCCCGGCGCATTTATCCCCTCGTCACGGTCATCACCGAGGACGGTTTCAAGAAGTTCACCGAGGATGAGGTGGCGGAGATCGTCCGCGCTATCCACGAGCGGCGGCTCGAGGAGCCGGACGGCCCGCGCGCCGCCCTGCTCTGAGGGGACGGTTGACCCGGAATGCATTCGCCAATGACAGAGAGGGACGGATAGCCGGTGACGACCCCGTTCTATGTATCGCCCCAGCAGGCCATGGCCGACCGCGCGGAATACGCCCGCAAGGGCATCGCGCGCGGCCGAAGCGTGGTAGTGCTCCAGTTTTCCGACGGCATCCTCTTCGTCGCCGAGAACCCGTCCCGTGCCCTGCACAAGGTCAGCGAGATCTATGACCGGATCGCCTTCGCGGCGGTCGGCAAGTACAACGAATTCGAGAATCTGCGCATCGGCGGTGTCCGCTACGCCGATCTGCGTGGCTATACCTATGACCGCGACGATGTCACGGCCCGGGGCCTTGCCAACGTCTACGCCCAGACGCTGGGCACGATCTTCTCCAGCGCCGCCGAGAAGCCGTACGAGGTCGAGCTGATCGTCGCCGAGACCGGGGAAGGCCCGGCCGACGACCAGATCTACCGGCTGCCGCACGACGGCTCCATCGTGGACGAGCACGGCTCGGTCGCCGTCGGTGGCAACGCCGACCAGATCAGCAGCTATCTCGACCAGCGCCACCGGGACGGCATGACGCTGGCCGAGGCCCTCAAGCTGGCCGTCGACTCGCTGGCCCGGGACAACAACGGCGGCGAGCGCAGCCTCACCGCCGAGCAGCTGGAGGTCGCGGTCCTGGACCGCAAGCGGCCTCAGGCACGGAAGTTCAAGCGCATCCTGGGCGGTCAGCTGGCCCGTCTCCTGGAGGGGGCCGGCGCCGTGTCGGAGTCCGGCGAGGACACGGAGTCCGACGATTCCGGGGAGTCCGGCGAGGACTCGGAGAGCACCGAGTAGGCACCGTTGCATCGTGATGAGCCCCGGCCGGTCAGCGGCCGGGGCTCCTCCGTCGGCGCCTCATCCGTCCCCAACCGAGGGAAGGGCGCTGGAGTCCCGTACGACCAGCTCCACGGGCAGCGTCGTGTCTCCGGCCGGTTTCCCGTCCAGGGCCGCCATCAGCGCCCGCATCCCCTCCGCGCCGACCGCCTGCGCGGGCAGCCGTACGGTGGTCAGCTCCGGGTCGACCGCCGTGGCCAGCGCCAGGTCGTCGACGCCGGTGACCGACACGTCCTCCGGCACCCGCAGCCCCAGCCGCCGGGCGGCCTTGCACGCGCCCGCGGCGAGGATGTCGTCGTCGCACATCAGCGCCGTGGGCCGGGGCCCCGGGCCGCCCAGCGCCCGTAGTGCCGCCCGCCGCCCCTCCTCGACGCTCAGCGCCGCGTGTTCGGTGTGCAGCACGGTGCCGGGCACCGCGTGCACCGCCGCGGCCAGGGCCCGGGCGCGCACCCGGAACGTCCAGGAGTCCACCGCCGCCGCCACATGGACGATCCGGCGGTGTCCCAGGCCCAGCAGATGCTCCGCGGCCTGCCGCATGCCGTCGCCGATGTCCAGGTTGACGGTGGAGGCGGCGGCCGGGTCGTCGGGGTCGCTGTCGAGCATCACCAGCGGCAGCCCGCCCCCGCGCACCGCGGCCAGCGCGTCGGCGGCCATCGAGGAGGCGATCACACCGTCCAGTGAGGCGCGGGCCGAGTCGAAGGGGTCCCGGGCCGGGCCGACGCCCTCGGGGGAGGGGTAGAGCACCACGCCGAAGCCGTGGTCGGCGGCGACCCGGGCGGCGCCGGTGTAGACGTGCGCGAAGAACTCGTTGGTGAGGGCCGGGACGACGAGCAGCACGGTCCGGGTGCGGCCCAGCCGCAGGCTGCGCGCCGCCAGGTTCGGCCGGTAGCCCAGTTCGCGCGCCGCGGCCCGTACGGCGTCCGCGGTGCGCTCCGACACCCGTCCGCGCCACTTGTCGCCGAGCACGAGGGAGACGGTCGCCTGGGACACCCCGGCGTGCCGCGCCACGTCCCGGCTGGTGACCCGTGCCGCGGCCGCGGACGGTCCGGTCCCGTGTGCCACTTCGCCTCCGCTGCGTCCGGCCCTTGTACCTGTGTTCGCCCGCCACGGGTGGACCCGGGGCAGGCCGCCATGGTACGTATAACGACGCGTCGTTATACGTAAAACTTGATCCATCGCTCATCAGCACATGACCCACTCAGTACATGACCCACGAGGAGGGCCAGCCATGGCGGCCGGTTACGGGGAACTGCTGCGCACCCGCCATGCGGCACGGCTGCTCACCGGCACGCTGATCGGGCGGCTGCCGAACGCCACCGCTGCGCTCGCCGTGGTGCTCTTCGCCCGCGCCGAGGGCGGGAGCTACGCGCTCGCCGGGGCGCTCTCGGCCGTCTACGGCGTGGCCACCGCCGTCGGACAGCCGCTGCTGGGCCGGGCGGTGGACCTCTGGGGCCAGCCGCGCGTGATGCTCCCGGCCGCCGTGGTGTCCGCGCTCGGGATGGCCCTGTTCGCCGTCGTGGGCCTCGACCCGCTGCCGGTGGCGTACGCCGCGATGCTGGTCGCGGGGCTGTTCACGCCCCCGCTGGAGGGCGGGCTGCGGGCCCTGTGGCCGGACGTGCTGCGCCGCCCGGACCAGGTGCACGCGGCGTACGCGCTGGACGCCGTGGCCCAGGAGGTGATGTTCGCCGTCGGTCCGCTGCTGGTCACCCTGCTGGTCGCCGGATGGTCGACGGCGGCCGCGCTGCTGGTCATCAACGCCGCCGGGGTCCTGGGCGCGCTGTCCGTCGTGGTGTCCCCGCCGTCCCGGCGGTGGCGCTCCGCGCCGCGCGAGGCGCACTGGCTGGGGGCGCTGCGGTCGTCCGGGATGCTGGTGCTGATCGGCTCGTTCTTCTTCGTCGGCACCGCGCTCGGCGCGATCGCCGTGGCCGCCGTCGCGTACGCCGACGAGCACGGCGGCGGCCTGGTCTCCAGCTATCTGCTCTCCGCACTCGGCGCGGGCGCGCTGGTCGGCGGCGTGGTCTACGGGGCCCGCCCGTGGGCCGGTCCGCCCGAGCGGCGGCTGCGGCTGCTGGTGGCAGCCCTCGCGGCCGGCTATCTGCCGCTCGTCCTGGTGCCGGGCGTCCCCGCGATGACGGCCCTCGCGGGCGTGGCGGGGGTGTTCCTGGCCCCGGCGCTCGCGTGCGCCTTCGTGGTCATCGACCGGCACGCCCCGGCCGGTACGGTCACCGAGGCGTTCTCGTGGCTGGTGACCACCTTCGGGGTGGGCAGCTCGGTCGGCGCGGCCGCCGCCGGACCCGCCGTGGAGCTGGGCGGCGTGGCCCTGGGATTCGCCGTCCCGGGGGCCGCCGGAGCGGCCGCGCTGGTGGTCCTGCTGGCCGCCGGGAGGTACCTGGGGGAGGCCCCGCGGCGAACGCCGGATGGAGTCCGTCAGGAAAATGATCGCAGCCATGCCGCCGAACCCGGTTTCAGAGCAGGCCATCAGGCGTAATGTTCAGGCATGGACCGCCGCATTTTCGGGCTGGAGAACGAGTACGGCGTCACGTGCACATTCAGGGGACAGCGCCGGTTGTCTCCTGACGAAGTGGCGCGGTACCTCTTCCGCCGTGTCGTCTCGTGGGGCCGCAGCAGCAATGTCTTCCTGCGCAACGGCGCCCGCCTCTATCTCGACGTGGGATCGCATCCGGAATACGCCACACCCGAGTGCGACAACGTGACCGAGCTGGTCACCCACGACAAGTCCGGCGAGCGCATTCTCGAGGGTCTGCTCGTCGACGCCGAGCGCCGCCTGCACGAGGAGGGAATCGCGGGCGACGTCTATCTCTTCAAGAACAACACCGACTCGGCCGGCAACTCCTACGGCTGCCACGAGAACTATCTGGTGGCCCGGCACGGGGAGTTCTCCCGGCTCGCCGACATTCTCATCCCGTTCCTGGTGACGCGGCAGCTGCTGTGCGGGGCGGGCAAGGTGCTCCAGACCCCGCGTGGCGCGGTCTACTGCGTCAGCCAGCGCGCCGAGCACATCTGGGAGGGCGTCAGCTCGGCGACGACCCGCTCCCGGCCGATCATCAACACCCGCGACGAGCCGCACGCCGATGCCGAGCGCTACCGGCGGCTGCACGTCATCGTGGGCGACTCCAACATGTCCGAGACCACGATGCTGCTCAAGGTCGGCGCCACCGACCTGGTGCTCCGCATGATCGAGGCGGGCACGGTGATGCGCGACCTGACCCTGGAGAACCCGATCCGGGCGATCCGCGAGGTCAGCCACGACATCACCGGGCAGCGCAAGGTGCGGCTGGCCAGCGGGCGCGAGGCGTCCGCCCTGGAGGTGCAGCAGGAGTACTACGAGAAGGCCGTCGACTTCTGTGAGCGCCGGGGCATCCGCACCGGCACCGTCGAGCGGGTGCTGGAGCTGTGGGGCCGCACCCTGGAGGCGATCCGTACCGAGGAGCTGGACCGGATCTCCACCGAGATCGACTGGGTGATGAAGTACCAGCTCATCGAGCGGTACCGCGCGAAGAACAACATCACGATGTCCCATCCGCGGATCGCCCAGATGGACCTCGCCTACCACGACATCCACCGCCGCCGGGGCCTGTACTACCTGCTGGAGAAGCGCGGTCAGGCGGCCCGGGTGTGCAACGACCTGAAAATTTTCGAAGAGGGCAAGTCGGTGCCCCCGCAAACCACCCGCGCCCGGTTGCGCGGGGACTTCATCCGCCGTGCCCAGGAGCAGCGCCGCGACTTCACCGTGGACTGGGTGCACCTCAAGCTCAATGACCAGGCGCAGCGCACCGTGCTGTGCAAGGACCCGTTCCGTTCGGTCGATGACCGGGTGGAGAAACTCATCGCCGGTATGTAGGCCGCCGCCTGAGTCGGCGTACGGCTTATGTATGACGCGGGCCCCGTGCGTTTCTCGGACGGGGCCCGCGTCACGCCGTAAAGTGGCGCGCATTGGCCATCGCAAGATCTACCTAAACGAGGACTCCGTGCGCCGACGCTCCGTACTCCTTGCCGTGCCCGCGGGCCTGCTCACACTCGCGGGCTGCGGTGACGACCAGTCAGGATCCGACAAGGCCAAGCCCTCCCAGGAGCCGACCGGGCAGTCACCCTCACCGGCTCCTACGGGGAAGATCGTGAGCGGGCCGGTGCCGGAGATCACCGCTGGCAAGAAGTTCGGTGAGAAGCCGAAGGTCGCCAAGGGCAGCGGGAAGCCGTCTTCCGACCTCGCGGTCAAGACGGTGATCAAGGGCGACGGTGAGAAGACGGCCAAGGGCGACTACGTCCAGGTGAACTACCTCGCCCAGATCTGGAACACCGGCAAGGTCGTGGACAACACCTACGACAAGAAGCAGACGGCTGCCTTCCCCGTGGGCAAGGGCCAGGTGCTGCCGGGCTGGGACCAGGGGCTGGTGGGCCGCTCCGTCGGGAGCCGGCTGGAGCTGGCCGTTCCGCCGGCGTACGCGTACGGCAAGCAGGGCCAGCCGCAGGCGGGCATCAAGGGCACGGACACCCTGGTGTTCGTCATCGACATCGAGGGCGCCTTCAACGCCAAGAGCTCCGCCAAGGGCAAGAAGGTGGCGCAGAGCAATTTCGATCTGCCCAAGGTGTCCGACAACACCGACGGCAAGGCCCCCAGCATCACCGTCCCCAAGAAGGACGCGCCGAAGAAGCTCGTCTCCGAGTACGTCATCGAGGGCGACGGCCCCGAGGTCACGGCGAAGGACGCGCTGCTGGTGCAGTACAAGGGCGTGCTGTGGGACGGCGGCAAGGAGTTCGACTCCACTTACAAGCGCGGCGAGCTGGCCCAGTTCTCCCTCCAGCAGGTCGTCAAGGGCTGGTCGCAGGGGCTGACGGGCAAGAAGGCCGGGAGCCGGGTGCTGGTCGTCGTACCGCCGGACCTGGGCTACGGGAAGAAGGCCCAGAAGGGCATCCCCGCCAACTCCACCCTGGTCTTCACCGTGGACATCCTGGCCGTTCTCTAGTTCGGCGGTTCTGTAGGGTGTGCGGGTTGCCCACAACGTAACGAGGAGCAATTTCGTGAGCATCGACAAGCCCGAGGTCGACTTCCCGGGCGGCGAGCCGCCGGCGGATCTGGAGATCAAGGACATCTGGGAGGGCGACGGGCCCGCCGCCAAGGCCGGCGACAACATCGCCGTCCACTACGTCGGCGTGGCCTTCTCCACCGGTGAGGAGTTCGACGCGAGCTACAACCGCGGCACCCCGCTGCGCATCCAGCTCGGTGTCGGCCAGGTCATCTCCGGCTGGGACACGGGCCTCCAGGGCATGAAGGTCGGCGGACGCCGCCAGCTGATCATCCCGCCGCACCTGGCCTACGGCGACCGTGGCGCCGGTGGCGGCCGCATCAAGCCGGGCGAGTCGCTGATCTTCGTGTGCGATCTGGTCTCCGTCTGAGACCTTCCGCACGGCTGAGCCGAGGTCTTCTCGCCGGTGGGCGGGGGCCTCGGCTTTTGCGGTGCGTGCCCGGAGCGGTACGGTCACGGTCGTAAGGTCAAGAAGAAAGGGCGTCGATGGCGATTGCCAAGGCCGAGCGGCTGATGAATCTGGCGCTGTGCCTGCTGGGAACCCGGCGTCCGCTGACCAAACGGGAGTTGCGGGGCTCCATAGAGGCGTACCTCGAGGGGGCGAGCGGGTCCACCGCCGCGGGTGACGAGGCGTTCAACCGCATGTTCGAGCGCGACAAGGACGATCTGCGCGAACTCGGCCTGGTCATCGAGACGGTGGAGGGCCTCGACGGCGAAGTCGGCTACCTCGCCCGCCGGGACAGCAACCGCCTCCCCCCGATCACGCTGGATGCCGAGGAGGCCGCCGCCCTCGGCCTCGCCGCCAAGGTCTGGCAGCAGGCCAGGCTCGCGGGCGCGGCGAGCGGCGCGCTCCAGAAGCTGCGCGCCGCCGGGATGCCGCTCGCCGAGGACCCGTACGACACCCAGCCGCAGAGCGCGCTCCAGCCGCACATCCCGGTCCACGAGGCCGCGTTCGAGCCGCTGATGCTGGCCTGCCGCGACCGCCGCCCCGTCGTCTTCGACTACCGCAAGTCCAACGCGGCCCGCCCCGAGCAGCGCCAGGTCGAGCCGTGGACGCTGGAGTGCTGGCGCGGCCACTGGTACCTCGCCGGATGGGACCGCGGGCGGTCCGCCGAGCGCGTCTTCCGGCTCTCGCGGATCACCGGCCGGGTGCGGCTGCGCTCCGGCGCGTACACCGCCGAGGTGCCCGACCACTCCACCGTGCGGGAGACCGTGGAGTCCTGGGCGGGGGAGACCGCGACCGGCACCGCCCGGATCAGGGTGCGGACCGGGCACGGCTATCCGCTGCGGGCGAGGGCGCTCACCACCAGCGCCGGGGACGACGGCTGGGACGAGCTGGAGATCCCGTACGGGCACGGGCTGGACGCCTGGCTGGTGGAATTCGGCCCGGAGGTGGTCGTGCTGGCGCCCGACGAGCTGCGGGCCGATGTCGTCGAGCGGCTGCGCGCCGTGGCCAAGGGCTGAGGGGACGGAACGACTTCATCATGGCCGGAAACGCCATTGACCAGACCCGCCGGATGCTGTCCCTCGTGACGTATCTGCGGGAGCGCCCCGGGGCCCGTGTCGCCGAGGTCGCCCGCGCCTTCGGCATCAGCGAGGACGAGCTGATCGCCGACCTGGACGTGCTGCCGCTGTGCGGCACCAGCTTCCGCGGCGGCGACCTGCTGGACATCGACACCGACGGCGAACGCATCTGGTGGCACAACCCCGACGATGTCGCCGAGCCGCTGCGGCTGGCCGCCGACGAGGCCACCGCGCTGCTGGTCGCCGCCCGTGCCGTCGCCACCCTGCCCGGGCTGCGCGAGAGCGACCGGGAGGCGCTGCTGCGGGCCACCGCCAAGCTGGAGGCCGCGGCGGGCGAGGTGGCGGGCGCCAGCTCCCGGCTCTCGGTCACCTTCGAGTCCGAGGGCGGCGTCTTCGCCGACGTCGACCGGGCCATCTCCGAGCGCCGCAGGCTGTGGCTGCGCTACTACTCGCCCGCCCGCGACGAGGTCACCGAGCGCGAGGTCGACCCGATCCGGCTGTTCGCCGTCGGCCACACCTATGTGGAGGCCTGGTGCCGGCTGTCGGAGGCGCGCCGCACCTTCCGGCTCGACCGGGTCGTGGAGATCAAGCTGCTGGACGAGGCGTCCGACCCGCCGCCCATCGAGCTGCGCGACCTCTCCGATCCGTCGACCGGACTGGTGCAGACCGGCGCCGAGGACCCCGAGGTGGTCGTCGAGACCGGCCCGGGCGGGCGCTGGGTCGCCGAGTACTACCCGCACGACAGCGCGGAGGAGCTGCCCGACGGGGGCTTGCGGATCACGCTGCGCGCCCCCGACCCCGGATCGCTGCGGCGGCTGGCGCTGCGGCTCGGCAGGGACGGCCGGATCGTCGCGCCGCAGGGGCTCGCGGACAGCGCTCGGGACGCGGCGCGGCACGCGCTTGCGGCCTATGGCGAGTGATGGCTTCCAGCGAGTGATGGCGTGCAGTGGGTGACGGTCTGCGGTGAATGAAGGGACGCACACAGTGACCGCTGGGGGGAATCCCACCTCGGTGATCTTCAAGGCAGCCTGCCCGGAGTGCCGGGGCCGGTTCGAGCTGGCCGCCGGTGCGCTGCGGCTGGCGATCGGGGCCAGTGACCGCACCACCTTCTACTCCTTCACCTGCCCCGACTGCGGCAGCGCGGTGCGCAAGCCCGCGGGGGAGCGGATCGTGGAGCTGCTGACCGGCGGCGGGGTGCGCACCCTGCGGCTGCACTCGACGGTCTGACGGCCACTTCACGGTCCGACAGCGGGCCGACCGCCGCGGGGGCGCCGCGGCGGCCCCGATAGGCTCGCCCCATGCTCTGGCCGATGCTCGCTCTCACCCTCGCCTTCTGCGGAATCGCCGTCCTCGCCGTGCTCTCCGTACGGGTCTATACCGAGGTGCGCAGACTGGCCCGTCAGGTGTCGGACAGTTCCGCGCGGATCAACCGCGCCGCCGAGGATCTGGAGCGGGCCACCGGACCGCTGAGTGCGCAGGTGGGGGCGGTGCACCGGGACGAGGGTGCCGCCGGGGGCCACTGATCGGCGGCGCTCTGCTGCATCACAGGGAAGCGGGGTACGCTGGCTGGTCGTGGCCCTGGAATCGAGGCGGAGGGCCGCAACCAGGCGTCTGCATGGGGATTGCCCTGCATTTACCCCTGCGCGCTACGATCGCTGACAGCACGGCTGCCGGACGCCTGTCCGAACGGTCGGCAGCCCCACCCCAGCCGCCTCGGTGAGAAGGTAGACGAATATGTTCGGAAGGCTCGGCGCTACCGAGATCATCCTCATCCTGATCGTCGTTCTGCTGCTGTTCGGTGCGAAGAAGCTCCCCGACATGGCGCGCTCGCTGGGTAAGTCGGCTCGCATCCTCAAGAGCGAGGCCAAGGCGATGAAGTCGGAGGGCAAGCAGGACGAGAACGCCCCGGCCGACCCGCCGAACCCCGGCCAGGACCAGGGCGCGCACCGCACCATCCAGGCCGCCCCGGGCGATGTTTCCAGCTCCCGTCCGGTGGCCGAACCGAGCGACACCACCAAGCGCTGACCCGGGGCCACTTGAAGGCGGCGCCGATGGCCGCCGTCTGACGCACGAGATGAGGACGTGGGTTGCTCAAGTCTGCCCGCAATAAGAAGGAGAAGGACCCTGAGGGGCGGATGCCCCTCTCGGACCATCTGCGCGAGTTGCGCAACCGGCTGGTGAAGTCGGTCCTGGCGATCTGCGTGATCACGATCGTCGCGATGTTCTTCTACAAGAACATCGTCGATTTCCTGATGAAACCGGTCCTGGATTCGGTCGGCTGCCCCGGGGTCCGGCTGTCCCAGCTCAACACCGACCACGCCGACAAGAACAACTGCGCGTACTTCACCGTGAACGGTCTGCTGTCGCCGTTCACGATCATGCTGAAGGTCTCCTTCACCACCGGCGTGGTCCTCGCCACCCCGGTGTGGCTGTACCAGCTGTGGGCGTTCCTCGCGCCCGGTCTGCACCGCAACGAGAAGAAGTACTCGCTCTTCTTCGTCGGCCTCGGCGTGCCGCTGTTCGTCGGCGGCGCCTTCTTCGCGTACAAGATCCTGCCGACCAGCGCCAAGGTCCTCCTCGACTTCACGCCCGGCGGAGCCAGCAACCTCCTCCCGCTGGACGACTTCCTCGATCTGCTCACCCGCATGATCGTCGTCTTCGGACTGGCGTTCGAGCTGCCGCTGCTGCTGATCCTGCTGAACTTCACCGGCATCCTCAGCGGGCGCCGGATGTTCGGCTGGTGGCGGGCCATGGTCATGGGCATCACGGTCTTCGGCGCGGTGGCCACCCCCAGCACCGACCCGATCGGTATGTTCGCCCTGGCCGGTCCGGTCACCGTGCTCTACTTCGGCGCGACCGCCGTCGCCCTCCTCAACGACCGGCGCAGGGCAAGGCGACGGGCCGCCGACCCCGACTTCGGGCTGAGCGACGACGAGGCGTCGAGCCTGGATCTGACGCCGGAGGCCATCGAGGAGACCGAGCGGGTCGGCGCGGGCGAGCTGCCCGCCGGTGACGACCCCGCGCGGCGCAACGGCTACGACGACGTCACGTAGGCGGCCCGCCGACGGATGACCGGGGCCCGTTGATGCGGGCCCCGATCCCCATCCCGCCGTAAAGATCGCGTGCGTTGTCGGAGGTGGCCGGTAGTCTCGTACATACGATGACCGACGAGCTATCTCCCGCCGAGCGCTATGCGGCGTCCCGCATCCGGGCCGCCGAGCAGGCCACCGCGCTGGCCCCCTTCCGCGAGATGTACGCCTTCGCGCTGGACCCGTTCCAGATCGAGGCGTGTCAGGCCCTCGAGGCCGGGAAGGGCGTGCTGGTCGCCGCCCCCACCGGCTCGGGCAAGACCATCGTGGGCGAGTTCGCCGTCCACCTGGCGCTCACCCAGGGCCGCAAGTGCTTCTACACCACGCCCATCAAGGCGCTGTCGAACCAGAAGTACGCCGACCTCGTCAAGCGCTACGGCGCCGACAAGGTCGGCCTGCTCACCGGCGACAACAGCGTCAATTCCGAGGCCCCGGTGGTCGTCATGACCACCGAGGTGCTGCGCAACATGCTGTACGCGGGCTCGCAGTCGCTGCTCGGCCTCGGCTATGTGGTGATGGACGAGGTGCACTACCTCTCCGACCGCTTCCGCGGCGCCGTCTGGGAAGAGGTCATCATCCACCTCCCCGAGTCGGTGACCCTCGTATCACTGTCCGCGACGGTCTCCAACGCCGAGGAGTTCGGCGACTGGCTGGACACCGTCCGCGGTGACACCGAGGTGATCGTCTCCGAGCACCGCCCGGTGCCGCTGTGGCAGCACGTGCTGGCGGGGCGCCGGATGTACGACCTCTTCGAGGAGAAGAGCGGCCGGGACGGCGACCAGTCCGGCCGCCGCGAGGTCAATCCCGACCTCGTCCGGCTGGCCCGGATGGAGAACAGCCGCCCCGCCTTCGGCCGCGACAAGCGCCGGGGGCGGAACAACATGCGGGAGGCCGACCGCGAGCGCGAGCGCCGCCAGCGCAGCCGGATCTGGACCCCGGGCAGAGCGGAGGTCATCGACCGGCTCGACGCCGAGGGGCTGTTGCCCGCCATCACGTTCATCTTCAGCCGGGCGGGCTGCGAATCGGCCGTCCAGCAGTGCCTGTACGCGGGGCTGCGGCTCAACGACGACGCGGCGCGCGCCCAGGTGCGGGCGATAGTCGAGGAGCGCACCGCGGGCATCCCCGACGAAGACCTCCATGTGCTGGGGTATTTCGAGTGGCTGGAGGGCCTGGAGCGGGGTATCGCGGCCCACCACGCCGGGATGCTGCCCACCTTCAAGGAGGTCGTGGAGGAGCTGTTCGTCCGCGGCCTGGTCAAGGCGGTGTTCGCGACCGAGACCCTGGCGCTGGGCATCAACATGCCCGCCCGCTCGGTGGTGTTGGAGAAGCTCGTCAAGTGGAACGGGGAGCAGCACGCCGACATCACCCCCGGTGAGTACACCCAGTTGACCGGGCGCGCCGGGCGGCGCGGCATCGACGTCGAGGGCCATGCGGTGGTGCTGTGGCAGCGCGCCATGGACCCGGCCGCCCTCGCGGGCCTGGCCGGCACGCGCACGTATCCGCTGCGCTCGTCCTTCAAGCCCTCGTACAACATGGCGGTCAACCTGGTCTCCCAGTTCGGCCGGCACCGTTCGCGGGAGCTGCTGGAGACCTCGTTCGCCCAGTTCCAGGCGGACAAGGCGGTCGTCGGGATCTCCCGTCAGGTGCAGCGCAACCAGGAGGGGTTGGAGGGCTACCGCGCCTCCATGACCTGCCACCTCGGCGACTTCGACGAGTACGCGCGGCTGCGGCGCGAGCTGAAGGACCGCGAGACCGAGATCGCCCGGCAGGGCGCCGCGCAGCGCCGGGCGGCCGCCGCGGTGGCGCTGGAGAAGCTCCGCCCGGGCGATGTCATCCATGTGCCCACCGGCAAGTTCGCCGGGCTCGCCCTGGTGCTGGACCCGGGGCTGGCCGCCGGGCGGTCCAACGGCCACCGCGGCTTCGAGCACCACGACGGGCCGCGCCCGCTGGTGCTCACCGCCGAGCGCCAGGTCAAGCGGCTGGCGTCGATCGACTTCCCGGTGCCGGTCGAGCCGCTGGACCGGATGCGGATCCCGAAGTCGTTCAACCCGCGCAGTCCGCAGTCCCGCCGGGACCTGGCGTCCGCGCTGCGCACCAAGGCCGGTCACCACGATGTGCGGCGGCACCGCAAGGAGCGCTCGCGCGCGGCCGACGACACCGAGATCGCCCGGCTGCGCGCCGCCATCCGCGCCCACCCCTGTCACGGCTGCTCCGACCGCGAGGACCACGCCCGCTGGGGCGAGCGCTACCACCGCCTGCTGCGCGACACCCGCCAGCTGGAGCGGCGCATCGAGGGGCGGACGAACACCATCGCCCGCACCTTCGACCGGATCTGCGCGCTGCTGTCCGAGCTGGAGTATCTGCGCGGTGACGAGGTCACGGACGTCGGCAAGCGGCTGGCCCGGCTCTACGGCGAGCTGGACCTGCTGGCCAGCGAATGCCTGCGGGACGGCGTGTGGGAGGGGCTGAAGCCCGCCGAGCTGGCGGCGTGCGCCTCGGCGCTGGTGTACGAGTCCCGGTCGGCGGACGACGCGCTGCCGCCCAAGCTCCCCACCGGCGCGGCCAAGGCGGCGCTGGGGGAGATGGTCCGTATCTGGGGCAGGCTGGACGCCCTGGAGGAGGAGCACAAGATCAATCAGGCCGAGGGGGTCGGCCAGCGCGAGCCGGATCTGGGCTTCGCCTGGGCCGCGTACCGCTGGGCGTCCGGCCATGGGCTGGACGAGGTGCTGCGGGAAGTGGACATGCCCGCCGGTGACTTCGTGCGCTGGTGCAAGCAACTGATCGACGTGCTGGGCCAGATCGCGGCTGCCGCCCCGGACGGCAGCGTGGCGCGCAACGCCCGCAAGGCGGTCGACGGGCTGCTGCGCGGGGTCGTGGCGTACTCCTCCGTCGGCTGAGGTCCTGAGGCCCCTTGAGGCCCTGGTAGCGGCCCTGCCGTTCACCTACGACGGGTCGTAGGTGAACGGCAGGGCGTTGCTGTTCCCGGCCGGAGTGTGGGCCACGACGCTCACCACCCCGGGCGGCCCGCCCGGCGTGGTGGCGACGACCTGGGTGTCCGAGATCGCGAAGAACGAGGCGGGGATGCCGCCGAAGGTCACCGAGTCGGTGTAGGTGAGGTTGCTGCCGACGAGCACGACCGACTCGCCCCCGGTGTCCAGGCCGTTCGGCGGGTTGAGGCTGGTGAGGACCGGGGCGCCGAGATACGTGTAGTGCGGGTTCCCGTTCCCCGTCGAGCTGGTGCCGCCGGGGGTGGTGACGGTGACCTGGACCGTGCCGGACCCGGCCGGGGCGGTGACGGTCAGCTGGCTGTCGGAGATCACATTGATGGCGGTGGCCGGGTTTCCGCCGAAGGCGACGGCGGTGGTGAGGGTCAGATTGCTGCCGAAGACGGTGACGGTGTTGCCTCCGGTGGCCGGGCCGAGGTGGGTGGAGAGATCGTTGACGATCGGCACGGTGATGTAGAAGTACGGCAGCGCATTGCTGGTGCCGCCCGGCGTGGTGACGGTGACGCTGACCGCGGACGGCGGCCCTGCGGGCGCGGTGACGGTGATCTGGGTGGCGGTGTTGGTGAGGATGGCCGCCGCGTTGATCCCGAACATGACCGAGGTCGCCCCGGAGAGATTGGTGCCGTTGAGGGTGACCGTGTTGCCGCCCGAGGTCGGCCCCGACGCCGGGCTGAGGCTGGTCAGGGACGGCGCGGGGGCGGCGGCGTAGGTGTAGCCGAGCGCGTTGCTGGTGCCGCCGGGGGTGGTGACGACGACGGCCACGCTGCCGGTGCCCGCCGGGGCGGTGACGGTGATCTGGGTGGGGGTGTTGGTGAGGATGGTGGCGGGGTTGGGGCCGAAGAGCACCTGGGTGGCCCCGCCGAGGTTGGTGCCGTTGATCGTGACGGTGTTGCCGCCGGAGGGGGGACCGGAGGCCGGGCTGAGCGAGGTGAGAACGGGGGCCGCGACGGTGGTGTAGGTGAAGAACACGTTCTGGGTGCTGGTCCCCGACGGCCCGGTGACCGTGACCTTGACCGTGCCGGTCCCCGCGGGCGTCCTGGCCGTGATCTGCGTGCTGCTCACGACGGCCACGTTCGTGGCCAGGCTCGAACCGAACCTGACCGCGGTGGCGCCGGTGAAGCCGGAGCCGGTGATGGTGACGGGGGTGCCGCCCGCCGGGGTGCCCTGGGCGGGACTGACGCTGGTCACGATGGGGGCCATGACGCGGTTCTCCTTCTCGTACCTCGAACGGCAGCGCCCTGGCCGGCGACTGTCGGCCAGGGCGCGGGGCGACGGTGCGGTGACGCTGTCGGCGCTCGTCCCCGGCCGTCAGGTGATGGTGAAGGCCACGGCGTTGGAGGTCCCGCCGCAGGTGTGGACCGTGATGGTCCCGGCGCCGGTGGCGAGCCCGCCGGGCACGGTGGCGACGAGCTGGGTGCCGCTGATGGGCGTGAAGACCGCGGTGGCGGTGGCGGCGGCGCTGTCGGTGAAGGTGACGGTGTCGACGCCGACGAAGGAGGTCCCGGTGATGGTGACGTTGTCTCCGGCCGTGCCCGTCGCGGGAGCCACCGTGGTGATGGCGGGCGTGAGGTAGTAGTCGACCAGGGTGGTGCCCGACGCGCTGGTGCCGCCCGCCGTGGTGATGGTCACCGCCTGGGTGGACACGTCGGCGACCTGACCCGGGTTGGCCGGGGCGGTGAAGGTGACCTGGTTGGTCTGCGTCGGGGTGACCGCGACGTTGCCCACGCTGCCCACCCCGACCTGTGTGCCGGTCAGGAAGTTGGTGCCGAACAGGGTCGCCGCGCCACCGGTGGCGGCTGGCAGGCAGCTGACGTTCAGGGCCGTGGTCGTCGGCGCGGCGATGACGAAGAACGGCAGCGCGTTGCTGGTGGCGCCGGTGTTGCTGGACACGCTGACGGCGACCTGGCCGGAGCACGGCGCCGTGCTGGGCACGACGAAGGTGACCTGGGTGGCGGTGACGCCGGTCGGGGTGACCGTTGCCGCACCGAAGTTCACCCTGGTGGTGGTGGACATCGCGGTGCCGTTGATCTGGACGGTGTCCCCGGGTTTGCCTTGGTTGGTGGTGGTGGTCGTGTCCACCACGGAGGTGATGGTTGCCATGATCCTTCTCCTTCGATGGAGCCGCTGCGCCGGGGGCGCGGAGAGCAGGCCGACGGCTGACGCGCTCCGCGACCGCGGAGGACGTTCCGGTGCGCGGGAAGGGCGGGTGAAAGACCCGTGGCCTCGGGGCCGGCGCCTGGGGGCGGGTCTTCGGGATGAAGCGACTTGGCGCCGAGTTCGAGGGGCGCCGTCCATCTCGCTGCTTCCGATTTAAGCCATCGGGTGAAGGGGCCGGAAGGTGGAACTGGAGCAACCGGGAATTCATGTGTAAGTAGGGTTAAAGCCTGTTAATGGATTTTCCCCGCCGTCGTACGCCCCCACCGAAGAGAAGGCGGGCGGGCGGACGGTCAATTGCCGTCCACCCGCCCACCGTACGCGCGTGTGTCCTGTCTGTGCAGTGCCCTACGCGGCCGCCTCCTTGGGCGCCTCTGCTCGGCCTCCACCTGCTGGTTCCACTCCCGCTTCGACGCCTGCCAGCCGTCCTCGTTGTGGCCGCGCCGCCAGTAGCCGGAGATGGACAGCCACTCGCGCGGCACCTCGCGCTCCAGCCGCAGATAACGGCGGATCTCCTTCACGAAGCCCGCCTCGCCGTGCACGAAGGCATGCACCTGCCCGGCCGGGAAGTCCAGCCCGCGGACGGCCGCCACCAGCGCGTCGCCGACCGGTGCGGCGCCCCGGTGCAGCCACACCACCTCCACCCCGTCCGGAACGGCCAGTTTGTGCTCCTCTGCGGGGCCCTCGACCTCGATGAAGGCACGCACGACGGGCCTGTCCGCGCCCTGGGGCCGGTGGGCCAGCCGCTCCAGCGCGGCGGCGATCGCGGGCAGTGCGCTCTCGTCCCCGGCGAGCAGATGCCAGTCGGCGTCCTCGTGCGGGGCGTAGGCGCCGCCCGGGCCCTGGAAGTAGATCTCCTGGCCGGGCCGGGCGTGTGCCGCCCACGGTCCGGCCAGGCCCTCGTCGCCGTGGACCACGAAGTCGATCGTCAGCTCGCGGGCCGCCGGGTCCCACGCCCGCACCGTGTACGTACGGGTGACCGGCCACTGCTCGCGCGGGAGTTCCTCGCGGATCCGCTCCAGATCGAACGGCTCGGGATAGGCCACGCCCTCGGCGGGGAACAGCAGCTTGACGTAGTGGTCGGTCCATTCACCGGCGCTGAATTCGGCAAGACCGTCGCCACCGAGCACGACCCGCACCATATGGGGGGTCAGCCGGTCGGTGCGTACCACCTGCGCCCGGTGGGGCCGCGGACGTTTACGGGCAGGACGGTCTGCCATGGCGGGCTCCTTGATCGGCGATGGTTAGGTTAAGCTAACCTAACACTTTATCCCTCAAGGGTGGAGAGCACCCGACGCAAGGATCCACCCAGTCCCCAGCGCTCCGCGAGCGCGTCCACCGCGCGCGGGTCGCGCGGTGTCCGCGGCACGGCGGCGTCGAACGGCGGAAGCGGGACGTCCGAGGCGACCCGGACGACCTTCGGGGCGACCGCAAGATACGGCCGCGCCTCGTCCAGCCGCTTGCGCTGCGTGGGGGTCAGCTTGGAACCGGGGTCGTCGACCGCGGCCATGATCCCGGCCAGATCGCCATGGGCGGCCAGCAGCTTGGCGGCGGTCTTCTCGCCGACCCCGGGAACGCCCGGCAGGCCGTCGCTCGGGTCGCCCCGCAGCAGCGCCAGATCCGCGTATCCGCCGCCGTCCACTCCGTACTTCTCGCGCAGCAGCGCCTCGTCCACCAGCTGGAGCGTGCCGACGCCCTTGACCGGGTAGAGCACCCGCGCCCGGCGCTCGTCGCTGACCAGCTGGAAGAGGTCGCGGTCGCCGGTGACGATGTCGACCGGGCCGGTCGCGCGCCCGGCCAGCGTGCCGATCACGTCGTCCGCCTCGTAGCCCGCCGAGCCCACCCGGGCGATGCCGATCGCGTCCAGCACCGCGTCGATCACCGGGACCTGCGGGGAGAGGGTGTCCGGCACCTCCTCCTGGTCCACCGCGGCCGCCTCCGGGGCCTCCTCGGCGACCCGGTGCGCCTTGTACGTGGGGATCAGCTCGACCCGCCAGGCGGGCCGCCAGTCGAAGTCCATACAGGCCACCAGATCGTCCGGCCGGTGGTCCTGGACCAGCCGGGCGATGAAATCCAGCAGTCCGCGAACGGCGTTCACCGGAGTGCCGTCGGGGGCCTTGACCGAATCGGGCACCCCGAAATAGGCACGGAAGTACAGAGAAGCGGTGTCGAGAAGCATCAGGCGTCGGGTCACATCTCGATAATGCCGTACGCCGGTGACACCGCCGGACTGGGAATGTGAGCTGGGTCACCGTATGGTTTACGCCATAAGGAGAGGGGCAGGCGCGCCCCCGGAGCGAGGCCCTTGCGTTATTCAACTATTGCGTAGGGCATGCGGTCCCGGTGCCGTGCTGTTCCACGACCTGCCGGCGGGGGTGGCGGGTCGTTTTTTGGTGCGATATGAGAGGTATATGTGTCCAAACTGCGAGCCGAAGGCCTGTACAAGGTGTTCGGCAGAAGACCCGATGAGGCGGTAGCCGATCTCGAGGGCGGTGCGGACCGCGAGAAACTGCGGGCGGAGGGTACGACGGCTGCGGTCATCGATGCCTCCTTCGCGGTCGAGGCGGGCCAGACATTCGTCGTCATGGGTCTGTCGGGATCCGGGAAGTCCACGCTGCTGCGCATGCTGAACGGGCTGCTGGAGCCGACCGCCGGGCGCGTCCTCTTCGATGACGACGACCTCACCGCGCTCAGCCCCCGCGATCTGCGCCAGGTGCGCTCCCACAAGATCAGCATGGTCTTCCAGCACTTCGCGCTCTTCCCGCACCGCACGGTGCTGGAGAACGCGGGGTACGGCCTGGAGGTCCAGGGCATACCGGCCGAGGAGCGCGTGAAGCGCGCCACCGAGGCCCTGGAGATGGTCGGTCTGGCCGGCTGGGAGAAGTCCTGGCCCGATGAGCTGTCCGGCGGTATGCAGCAGCGCGTGGGCCTCGCCCGCGCCCTGGCCACCGACGCCGACGTGCTGCTGATGGACGAGTCCTTCAGCGCGCTCGACCCGCTGATCCGCCGCGATATGCAGGACCAGCTGGTCCAGCTCCAGAAGCGGCTCAAGAAGACCATCGTCTTCATCACCCACGACCTCAACGAGGCCATGCGCCTCGGTGACCGCATCGCCGTCATGCGTGACGGCCAGATCGTCCAGATCGGCACCGCCGAGGACATCCTGGTCACCCCGGCCAACGACTACGTCGCCTCCTTCACCCAGGACGTCGACCGGTCCCGGGTGCTCACCGCCGGGGCGATCATGTCGGACCCGGAAGAGGTGCTGGGCACCACCGCCGACGACGGCACGACGCTGCGCACCGAGCAGGATCTGCTGGCCGCCGCCCCCGCGACCGTCGGCACCGACACCCCGATCGTCGAGCTGTTCACCCCCTGCTCGCGCAGCGGCACCGCGGTCGCGGTGACCGACGGCGACGGCGTCCTCGTCGGCGTCATCGCCCGCTCCCGGCTGCTCGCCGCCCTCGGCGACGGGGACACCGGGGGCGACGGCGCGACACCGCCGTCACCCGGCGGCGGGGACGCGCCCGAGTCCGCGAAGAAGGTGATCACCGGTGCCTAGGCTCGAACTCGGCGACTGGATCAATTCCGGCGTCAACTGGCTCCGTGACAACCTGAGCTGGCTCTTCGACTTCATCTCCTCCGTCGTGCAGGGCATGTACGACGGGGTGAACTCGGTGCTCAGCGCGCCCGAGCCGCTGCTGCTCGCGGGCATCCTCGCGGTGCTCGCCTGGTGGCTGCGCGGGCTGCTGCCCGCCGTCCTCGCCTTCGCGGGCTTCGCGCTCATCGATTCGATCGAGCTGTGGGGCGAGGCGATGAACACCCTCGCGCTGGTGCTGGTCGCCGGTGCGATCACCATCGTGTTCGCGGTGCCGCTGGGCATCTGGGCGTCCCGCAACCGCGGCGTGAGCGCATCGATCCGCCCGGTGCTGGACTTCATGCAGACGATGCCCGCCTTCGTCTACCTGATCCCCGGCATCTTCTTCTTCGGCCTCGGGGTCGTCCCCGGTGTCGTCGCGACCGTCATCTTCTCGATGCCCCCGGGCGTCCGCATGACGGAGCTGGGCATTCGCCAGGTCGACGCCGAGCTGGTCGAGGCGGCCGACGCCTTCGGCACCCATCCGCGCCGCACCCTGCTGCGCGTCCAGCTGCCGCTGGCCCTGCCCACCATCATGGCGGGCATCAACCAGGTGATCATGCTGGCGCTGTCCATGGTCGTCATCGCGGGCATGGTCGGCGCCGAGGGCCTGGGCTCCACGGTCTTCCAGGCGATCAGCTCCGTCGACGTGGCCATGGGCTTCGAGGGCGGCATCGCGGTGGTCATCCTGGCCATGTACCTGGACCGGATGACCAGCGCGCTCAATCAGCGCGTCTCCCCGCTCGCCCGCCGCGCGCTCGCCAAGGAGCGGGCCAAGGCGCTCAGCGGTTCGCGGGTGCTGCACTGGCGGCCCGCGACCTCGGTCGCCATGGTCGGCGTGGTCGTCCTGGCGCTGGTCGCCGGCGGCATGAAGATGTTCGCCGACAACGACACCGGCCCCACCGTCTCCGCCAACGTCGGCAAGGGCCAGTCGGTCAACCTCGGCTACATCAACTGGGACGAGGGCGTCGCCTCCACCTTCCTGTGGAAGGAGCTGCTGGAGGAGCGCGGCTTCAAGCCCAAGGTGCAGTCGTACGACGTCGGCGCCCTGTGGACCGGTATGGCCGCGGGCAACATCGACATGCAGACCGACGCCTGGCTCCCGGCCACCCACGCCACGTACTGGGCGAAGTACAAGGACAAGCTGGAGAACCTCGGCTCCTGGTACGACAAGACCTCCCTGGAGGTCGCGGTCCCCTCGTACGTCAAGGGCGTGAAGTCCCTCGACGACCTCAAGTCCAAGTCCAGCACCTTCAAGGACAAGATCATCGGCATCGAGCCCGGCGCGGGTGAGATGAAGCTGATGCAGGACAAGGTCATGCCGGGGTACGGCCTGAACAAGGACTACCAGCTGGTCAAGGGCTCCACCGCGGCGATGCTCTCCCAGCTGGAGCGCTCGTACGCCAAGAAGGAGCCGATCGCGGTCACCCTGTGGTCCCCGCACTGGGCGTACAACAAGTACAAGCTCACCAAGCTGAAGGACCCCAAGGGCGCCTTCGGCAAGGGCGACCACATCGACACGATCGCGCGCAAGGGCTTCTCGAAGAAGAACCCGCAGGTCGCCAAGTGGATGAAGAACTTCAAGCTGAGTGAGAAGCAGCTCACCAGCCTGGAGGCGGCCATCCAGGACGCCGGTAAGGGCAAGGAGCAGCAGGGCGTCCGCGCCTGGCTGAAGGACAACCCGGGGATCGCGAGCAAGCTCGCCCCGGTGCCCGGCGGCGCCGACCAGAAGGGCAAGGACGCGGGCGCCGCGCCGAAGATCGGCTACTTCCCGTGGGACGAGGACATCGCGACCACGTACCTGTGGAAGAACATCCTGGAGAAGCGCGGCTACAAGCCGTCGATCAAGCAGTACGACGTCGGCTCGATGTTCACCGGCATGAGCACCGGCCAGGTCGACGTCGAGTTCGACGGCTGGCTACCGGTCGCGCAGAAACAGTACTGGGACAGATACAAGAAGAATCTCGTCGACGTCGGGTCGTGGTACGACAAGACCTCTCTCGAGATCGCCGTCCCGTCGTACGTCAAGGACGTGAAGTCCCTGGCCGACCTCAAGGGGAAGTCCGACCTCTTCAAGGGCAAGATCATCGGCATCGAACCGGGCACCGGTGAGATGAAGATCCTCAAGAGCAAGGTCCTGAAGGCGTACGGCCTCGACAAGGAGTACAAGGTCTCCGACGGCTCCTCCCCGGCGATGCTGGCGCAGCTCGAGCGCAGTTACGCCAAGAAGGAACCGGTGGCCGTCGTTCTGTGGACCCCGCACTGGGCGTACAGCAAGTACAAGCTCACCAAGCTCGCGGACCCGCAGAAGGCCTTCGGGGCCAGCAACCAGCTCCACACTCTCGCCAACAAGTCCTTCCCGAAGAAGTTCCCCGAGTTCAACGGGTGGCTGAAGAAGTGGCACATGACCGAGAAGGAGCTGGCCAGCCTCGAGCAGGCCGTGCAGGACGCGGGCAAGGGCAACGAGGAGGAAGGCGTCCAGAAGTGGATCGACGCCAACCCCGGCATCGTCGACAAGATGGCGCCGGTCAACCCCTGACCCCCGTCGCCCCGCTGTAACACCATCCGCCGCCGCGGTCCGGAGCCCATCGCTCCGGTCCGCGGCGGCGGCCGTTCGTACGGGGCCCGCCGCACGCGGCCGTACGGTGGGGCGATGAGTACTCGTGCCCGCGTACGCAGCGTGGTGTCCCTCGTGCCCTCGCTCACCGAGTCCGTCGCCGTCACCGCGCCGATTCAGATGAACGGGATGACCGACTGGTGCATCCATCCGTCCAGGATGCGCTGCGGAGCGCGTCGGCGGCACCAAGAACCCCCGACACCGCCTCGGATCGCGGCCCTCGCCCCGGACCTCGTCCTCGCCAACGAGGAGGAGAACCGCGCCCCCCGACCTCGACGCGCTGCGCGCCGCCGGGCTGGAGGTGAATGGTGACCGAGGTACGGACGCTGGAGCAGGCGTTCGCCCGAGAGCTGGACCGGGTCCTGGTGCACGGCTGCGGGCTGCCGCGCCCCGGCTGGCTGGACGAGGCCGAGGCAGCCTGGGCGGACGTCCGGGCTGGTCGGGCCACCGGGGCGGAGCGGCGGGCCGTGGTTCCCGTATGGCGGCGGCCGTGGATGGTGCTGGGCCGGGACACCTTCGCCGGGGATCTGCTGGCCCGGCTGGGCGTACGGCATCTCTACGCGGAGCACCCCGAGCGCTACCCCCGCATCCCGATCGACGAGCTGACGGGGCGCGGCGCGGAGCTGGTGGTGCTGCCGGACGAGCCGTACCGCTTCACCGCCGACGACGGGCCCGAGGCGTTCCCCGGGCTGCCCGCCGCGCTCGTCAGCGGCCGCCATCTGACCTGGTACGGCCCCTCGCTGGCGGAGGCACCCGCCGTGCTGGGCGCGGCGCTGGCGGCGGCCCGCTGAGTATCGGGGTCGGGCTCGGGGCGCGAGCAGGGTGCCGCGCGGGTGAACCTCTAGGGCGCGAGCAGGGTGCCGCGCGCCAGGCCGAGCGCCGTGCGCGCCGCGACCAGCGCCCACGCCGCCACCAGGGCGGCGTACAGCCCTGCCGCGAGCCAGCCGAGGGCATGCAGACCGGTGTGCCGGGCCAGCGCCGCCGCTCCCGTGACGCAGGTGCCCACCGGGAAGGTGAACCCCCACCAGGTCATCGCGAACGGCATCCCGCGCCGCACCGTCCGCACCACCATCGCCGCCGCCGACGCCAGCCACAGCAGGGCGAACCCCATCACCGGCACCCCGTACGCCACCGAGGCGAACCGGGCGGCGGCCTCCGGCACCCCCGCCGTGTACGTGGCGGCGTCGGCCAGCCCGCCCGCGGCCGTCGTGGACTGCCCGAGCGGGCCCAGCACGAGGAACAGCGCGGGCGTCAGCGCCGCCGGGAGCGGACCGTGGCGGACCAGCCGGTCGAAGATCAGCGGCAGCATCAGGAACGTCCCCAGCAGGCTCACCCCGGCCAGCGCCAGACAGCCCAGCAGCAGCGCCTCCCGCCCCTGCCCGGGCGGCAGATGCGGCACCAGCGCCGGACCGGTCGCCGCCGACACCATCGGCGCCACCACCGGCAGCAGCCACACCGGGGACGCGTCCCCGGGGCCGATCCGGTGCCGCAGCACCATCAGGGCCGGGATCCCGGCCGCCGTCAGCAGGGCGGTGAACGTTCCGGCCGCCCACAGGACCGCGTCCACGGCCACCGCCGCCCGTATGCCGATCACCTCCGCGCCCACCGACAGCGTCGCCGCGCCGACCGCCGACAGCGCCATGGGGGAGGCAGCCGTGGAAGGGCGCGACCGCCGGGTCCAGCAGATCGGCGCGGGCCCGGTCGCGATGGCGCGCCCAGTGCGCCGCGCGGGCGGCCAGCACGGCGCAGAGCAGCAGCACCGACAGCCCCCACACCACCCGGCACACGCCACCCAGCCCCGGGACGCGCACCGGCAGCCCGGCGCCCGCGGTGGCCACGATGGCGGTACCCATCACCGTGGCGTACCAGTTCGGGCCGAGGCCGCGTACGGACGGCCGGGGCGGGTGAGCCCGGACGGCGGCGGTGGGGAGGGGCGGGGCGGGCGCGGCAGTGACCATGAACGCACCTTCGCCCGCTGGAGCGCCTCCCACCAGGCCCGTCTTCTCTATGAGGGCATAAGCTGACTTTATGAGCGAGCAGCGCCAGAAGCGTCCCACCCCCGGCGACGACGGCCCGGCGCACCCCACGCCCCTCGCGTACCGCGTCCCCGACCTCGGCGCGCTGGAGCTGCTGCTCGCCGTCGCCCGGCTCGGCAGCCTCGGCCGCGCCGCCCGGGAACTGGGCATCACCCAGCCCGCCGCGAGCAGCCGGATCCGGGCGATGGAACGGCGGCTGGGCGTCGCGCTCGTGGACCGCTCGCCGCGCGGCTCCCGGCTCACCGCGCCCGGGGCGCTCGTCACGGACTGGGCGCGGCGCGTGGTGGAGGCGGCCGAGGCGTTCGACGCGGGCGTCCACGCGCTGCGCGACCGCCGCGACTCCCGGCTGCGGGTCGCCGCCAGCATGACGATCGCCGAATATCTGCTGCCCGGCTGGCTGATAGCCCTGCGCGCCCTGCGCCCCGACACCGCCGTCTCGCTGCTCGCCGGGAACACCGCGGCCGTCGCCGGGCGGCTGCTGGACGGCGAGGCGGACATCGGCTTCGTCGAGGGCCTGGACACCCCGAACGGGCTGGACGGCACGGTCATCGGCCACGACCGCCTGACGGTGGTCACCGCCCCCGGCCACCCCTGGGCCCGCCGCCGCACCCCGCCCGACGCCGCCGAACTGGCCGCCACCCCGCTGATCCTCCGCGAGCGCGGCT
>NZ_GG657754.1:8445074-8446230 GCF_000158915.1 Streptomyces himastatinicus ATCC 53653
CGGCGCTGCCTCTCGTGTATCCGTGGAGGCCGTCAGATGTGCAGGTCGCAGCACCCGTCCCGCCGCAGCTGCCGCCCGACCTCCAGCCAGTGCTCCGCCGACCCCCCGTGCGCCGCACGGGCACCGGCGGGCGCCGGGAACGCCTCGACCAGCTTCCGCTGCTCGAACGGCACGCCGCCCCGCAGCACCGAGACCGTCCGTACCAGCGAGTCGAAGTCGGTGAAGGGATCGCCGTCCACGACCGTCAGGTCCGCCAGCTTGCCGACCTCCAGGGTGCCCAGATCCCGGTCGGCGCCGAACGCCCGCGCCGGGAGGACGGTCACCGTGCGCAGCGCCTCCGCGGGCGACATCCCGAACCGGTGCAACGCCCGCAGCCCCACGTGCAGATGGAGCCCCACCGGCGCCAGCGGCTGGTCCGTACCCAGGGCGACCACACCGCCACCGGCCAGGATCCGCCGGTATATGTCGATCTCGGTGCGCAGGGTGGCCAGTTGGGCGTCGGTCGGCGGCGCTCCGGCGAGCTGCCGCACCAGGGCGGTGTCCCACGGCGGCATCAGCCGGGTGACGCGCTCGTCCTGGGCCAGCGAGGGGTCCGCGCCGACCAGCGGCTGGGCGGCGAACGGCGTGGCGATCAGCCGGAAGTCGGAGGCCGTGTAGATCTCCGTCACATCCTGCTCGGCGCGCCCCGTCCCCGTCGTCACATGCCCGAACTCCAGCCGCTGCGTTGCCTGGAGATGGGTCGTCAGATCCTGGCCGAGCTGTATGCCGGGGGTGCACAGATGGCTGCCGGAGCGCACCCCGAGCTTGTCGTGCGCGAAGCGGGCGGCCTCCTCCATGATCCAGCCGGGCGCGCGGACGTACGTCTTGACGAAGTCCCAGTCGAGGGCCGCCGCGCGGTCCAGCGAGCGCCGCAGCCCCTCCCGGGTGCGGTGCGCCCGGCCCATGCTGTACGCCACCCGCGGCCCGTCCAGCAGCTCCCCGGTGGCCAGCAGCCGCGGCCCGGCCAGCGCGCCCGCCGCGACGGCCTCCCGCAGCCGCGCCTGTTCGTAGGCGAAGCCGCCGAACGAGACGGCGGTGGTGATGCCGTACGCGAGCTGGAGCGCGGTCTGGCGGCCGCCGTAGGTGTACTGCCAGGGGTGGGTGTGGGCGTCCCACA
>NZ_GG657754.1:8447550-8644625 GCF_000158915.1 Streptomyces himastatinicus ATCC 53653
CCTGGGCGCCCGTGGTCGCGTGGGAGCACGACGGTCACCGCCCCGGTGCCGTCCGCGCGTACGGAGGCCACCGTACGGGCGTCCAGCGCGGTGGCGCCGGGCACGCCGCGCACGAACAGCACGCGCTTGCCGTCCGGGGACCAGGTGGGGTCGAAGTCCTCCCAGGCGCCGCCCTGGAGCGGCCCGTCCTGGCCGGGGAGCCCGGTCAGCCGGGTCAGCTCGCCACTGGCCAGGTCCAGGACCCACACCCGGTACGGGCTGCCCGCCACCGGATCGCCGCCGCGCTCGGAGGCGAAGGCGATCCGGGTGCCGTCGGGCGACCAGGCGGGGCCGCGGTCGTCCCACGGCCCGTCCGTGCGCTGCCGCAGACCGGAACCGTCGGGGCGCAGCGTCCAGATATGGAAGCCGCCGCCCCGGTACGCGCACACGGCCAGCAGCTTCCCGTCGGGGGAGTGGACCGGACGGGTGGGCTCCAGATCGGGCGGGGTGAGCGCGACCGCGTCGCCGCCCTTGCGGGGAACGGACCACAGCACGTTCTGGACCTCGGCGATCAGCCGGTCGCCGGAGGGGGAGAGGGACGCGGCGCCGTTGGTGGCCGCCGTGAAGGAGAGCGAGACCCGCCGCGCCTCCGCCCGGGCCGCGGCCTGGGCCACCGCCTCGGCGGGCAGCGCGGCGGTTCCGGCGGCGACGGCGGTGCTCACGGCGGCCGCCTGGAGAAAGCGCCGTCGGGAGAAGGGGGACGGGGTCTCGTCGGACGCCTCGTCAGGTGCTTCGTATGTAGCCAACGATCCTCCTGGTACAGGGAATTGCACGGTTCAGGAGTTGCGGGTGGTACGGAAAGCGCTTGATCGTTACACACCGCCCGTGCTCCCGGTCAACACCCCGTCAGCACCTTGTCGGCGCCGCGTCAACACCGGCCCGTACCGGCGACGGCCGCCCGCCCGTACCGCCGACAACCCCCGTCCCTGGCCTTGGCTTGGCGGCCCGGCGAGGGGAGAGTGGGATTCCGCCCTCGCCACGAGGGCGCCATCCCCACGGCCCAGGAGACGGATACGCATGCCAGCTGGCGGCATCACCCACCGCACGGACCACCTGACCGCCCCGGACGGCGTGCGCGTCGCGACGTACACCTGGCAGCCGGAGTCGATCCCCGCGCGAGCGATCGTCCAGATCGCCCACGGCGCCGCCGAACACGCCCGGCGCTACGACCGGTTCGCCCGCTTCCTGGCGGGCCACGGCTACGCGGTCGTCGCCTCCGACCACCGCGGCCACGGGGCGACCGCCGAGTCCACCGGCGGCCTCGGGGTCGTCGGCGAGGCGGGCGACGGCTGGCGGGCCATCGTCGCGGACCTGCGCGCCATCGGCGACCGCGCCCGCGCCGACCACCCCGGACTGCCGCTGATCCTGCTCGGCCACAGCATGGGCTCCATGCTGGCCCGCGACTGCGCCCAGGAGTACGGCGGGGAACTGGCCGGGCTCATCCTCTCCGGCACCTTCCGCTCACTGCCGGGCGCGGAGATCGAGGACGCGATGGCGGAGATCGAGCGGGAGATCGCGGACCGCGGCCGTACCGCCCTGTCCACCTTCGTCCCCACGCTCTTCGCCTCGTTCAACGACCCGTACGAGTTCGGGACGGGCTTCGAATGGCTCTCCCGGGACCGGGCCGAGGTCGCCGCCTACGCCGCCGACGACCACTGCGGCTTCCCCTTCAGCGCCGGACTCTCGCTGGACTGGCTGCGCGCCGTCCGCAAGGTCAACGACCCGCGCCACCAGGCCCGCGTCCCGGACGCGCTCCCGGTCCACCTTGCGGTCGGCACCGAGGACCCCTGCAACCAGCGGATGACCCTGGTCTACGAACTCCTGGAGGACTTCCGCTACGGCGGCACCCGGGAGCTGACCTGGAAGGGCTACCAGGGCGCCCGGCACGAGATCCTCAACGAGACCAACCGCGACGAGGTACAGCAGGACCTCCTGGACTGGCTCGACAAACACCTCTGAGGCCGCCGGCTACCGCCGCCCGTCCAGGAAACGGGCGATGCTCTCACGCAACGACCCCGGATCGAGCCCCTGCCCCGCCAGATGCTCCTCCATCGTCCCGTAGCGCCGCAGCTCACGCCGGGCGATGCCGAGCCCGAGCACCCGGTGCGGAACGTCGGCGAGGGCGTCGTTCGCGGCCGCCGTCGACGTGCCCGCGAGGTACGGCTCGACGAGTACGACGTCCGTACGGGCGCCGTCCGTACCGGCGGCGGCCGCGCCGGTGGCGGCCCGTAGCGCGCGCCCCGTCGAAGGGGCGCACGGTGGTGGCGTACAGCACGGTCACGTCCAGCCCCTCGACGGCCGCGAGCACGCCGTCGAGCATCGGCCCGACCGCGACCACCACCCCGTCGCGCCCCTCCCGCACGGTCAGGAACCGCCCGGGGGCGACGTCCCGCGGCGCCGCGTTGGCGTGCGCCGACAGCCGTACGTACACCGAGTCGTCCCCGGCCGCGGCCGCGTCCCGCAGCAGCGCCTCGGCCTCGTCGGGGTGGCCGGGGACGTGCACCGTCCAGCCGTCGAGGGTGTCCATCAGGGCGACGTCACCGGGCGCCATATGGGTGAAGCCGCCCGCGGGCCAGTCGTACGACCCCGCCGCGCTCACCAGCACCCCGCCCACCCCCTGATGCCCGAAGTCCAGCTTCACCTGCTCGAAGGCCCGCTCGACCAGAAAGCTGGCGAAGGTGTGCACGATCGGTCGCATCCCGGTCAGCGCCAGTCCACCGCCCACGCCGACGAGCAGCTGCTCCCGAATGCCGACGTTGATCACCCGGTCGGGGTGGGTGCGCCCGGCGTCGGCGAACCCGTCCTTGCCGATCTCCGCCAGGACGACCGCCAGCCGGGGGTCGTCGTCGAGGAGACGGGAGGCGGTGGAGGCGAAGCGCTCACGCATGGTGTCCACGAAAGAATCCCCTTAAAAACAATTGGGCCGAAAGATACGGAACCGAACAGACCTCACCCCTCCTTGCCCTCGACCCGGGCGACGACGGCGCGCGGCCGCCCCGGATGCGGTGCGGTGAAGGCGTCGTACAGTGCGTCGTGGTCCCGCCCGTCGACCGTCGCCGTGGACCAGCCCGCGGCCTCGAACCGGGCGGCGATGCCGCCGGGGCGGCCGTAGGTGGCGGAGGCGTTGTCGACGACGAGCGTGTGCAGCCGCTCCAGCCCGGCGGCGCCCGCGTACGCGATCGCCTCGTGGTTGCTCCCCTCGTCCAGCTCGGCGTCGCCGATCAGCACCCACACCGCGGGCCCGCCGCCCCCGTCGAGTCCCTGCGCCCGCAGCCCCAGCGCCGTCCCCACCCCCAGCGGCAGCCCGTGCCCGAGCGAACCACTGCTGATCTCGGCCCCCGGCACCAGCACCCGGTCCGGATGGTGGCCGAGCGGCGAGTCGTACGAGCCGAACCCCGGCAGCAGCGAGTCGGCGAAGAACCCCTTGGCCGCGAGCACGGCGTAGTACGCCATGGGCCCGTGCCCCTTGGACAGCAGAAACCGGTCCCGCCCCGGATCGTCCACGCTCTCCGGCGAGACGCGCAGCACGCGGTCGTACAGCACCCAGAGCGCGTCGAGCGTGGAGGTGGCGGCGGGCCCGTGCTTCTCGTCGCCGGTCATCAGGCTCATCAGCCTCGGAAGGTCGGTGAAGGTCGAGGTCATACGGAGAGCCTGCAACTTCAAGGCGACTTGAAGTCAAGGGCTAGGCTCACCGTCCATGACCTCGTCCTCCGATCGCCTCACCATCGGCGAGCTGGCCGCCCGCAGCGGCCTCGCCACCTCGGCCCTGCGCTACTACGAGGAACTCGGCCTGATCCACTCCGAACGCACCGTCGGCCGCCAGCGCCGTTACCCCCGAGCCACCCTCCGCCGCGTCGCCTTCATCCGGGCCGCCCAGCACGTCGGCCTCACCCTCGACGAGGCCGCCGCGGCCCTCGCCCGCCTCCCCGCCGACCGCGCCCCCACGGCCACCCAGTGGAACGCCGTCGCCCGCACCTGGACCCACCGCATCGACCAGCGCATCGCCGACCTGGAACGCCTGAAGGCAAAGCTCACCGGCTGCATCGGCTGCGGCTGCCTCTCCCTGCGCAAATGCGCCCTCTACAACCCCTCCGACACCGCCTCCACCCACGGCCCCGGCGCCCGCTACCTCCTCGGCGACACCCCGCCACCCCCCGAGAACACCCCGTAACCCCGGGCCGCCCCGAGCCCCCGCCCAGGGGTGGAGGCGAGCACCCCCTGAGGTGCGGTATTGTTCTTCATGCGCGCCCGGCAAGGGGAAAACCCAAGCCGGACAAGCACCGGGACGTGGCGCAGTTTGGTAGCGCACTTGACTGGGGGTCAAGGGGTCGCAGGTTCAAATCCTGTCGTCCCGACCAGCGTTTTCGCAGGTCGGAGGCCGTTTCCGCGGGTAGCGGAAGCGGCCTTTGTCGTGTCTGGGCTGGGAGCGATGGGGAGCCCTCTGGGAGCCCTCGTGCTCCCAACTCGCAAACAGGTCAACGGTGTCCGATTCAATCGTCACCCGATCCGGTAGACCTACAGTGCCGTACCGCGCCCCTGTACGCTGTCGTCAACCGTAGGCCCCTGAGGTCACCCCATCGATCCGGATGCTCTCTGCATCGAGAGGCATAAGAACCCCTTGTCGGCTCCCGACCCCCTTTCCGGGTGGGAGCACGGCATCGTGCTCCCCATGCGACAGGGGTGGGGTGAACCACTGGTGATCCCTCCGGGCCGGTTTCCGCAGGCAGCTCGCGCGCGGGTGTCCTGGTCGCTATGGACGGCCTGCGTCAAGGCACGGCAAAGCCCCTTGGCGTCCGTCGGCAGATAGGGCACTCCCAGAGTGTGAGCGCCGTATCCGGCTCTGTAGCGCCGTAGCGAGACAGCCCGTGGAGATCTCACTAGAACAAAAAGTGTGCCAACCGAGCAAGGTCCTAGTAGGGCACCGGGCACTAGATGAGCGCGGTGCCGAGGTGGCCTCTGGCTGAAGGGTGTCTTTATTGCCGTACGGTGGTTGACTTGGGGCTTTGCGCTCGCCCAAGTGTGGGCATGATCAGTGATCGTGGGTCTGCGACTGCTGTACCTGATCTTCTGCCGCCTGCTGGGCTGCTTCCTGTTGCTGGGCGGGTCGGCCGCCGCGAACAACGCCGAGATCCTTGGCCTTCGTCATGAGGTCGCTGTGCTTCGCCGGCAGATCGGGCGGCCGCGGCTGTCATGGGCTGATCGTGCCGTGCTCTCCGCTCTCGCACGGCATCTGCCACCCGTCTTACGTCGCCATCGGCTGGTTACCCCGGGCACACTGCTGACCTGGCACCGTCGTCTGGTGCGCTGGAAGTGGCGCCAGACGGCGGTCGGATCCGGTCGTCCGCCGTTGCCGGAAGAGACAGTCGCGCTCATCCAGCGCCTGGCGAGAGAGAATTCGACCTGGGGCTACGTCAGGATTCAGGGTGAACTGCGACGGCTTGGCCATAGGGTTGCCGCCGCCACGATCCGGCGCGTTCTGCGCCGCTCCGGTCTGCCGCCCGCACCGCAGCGCGCCTCCCAGCAGACCTGGCGCTCCTTCCTCCGCGCCCAGGCCCACACGCTGCTTGCCTGCGACTTCATGCACGTGGAGACCGTTTTCCTTAAACGTCTCTATGTCTTCTTCGTCATGGAGATCGCCACCCGGCGCGTCCATGTCCTGGGTGTCACCGCGCGCCCTACAGGCGTATGGGTCACCCAGCTCGCCCGCAATCTGCTCATGGATCTCGAGGAGAGGGCTGGGTGCTTCCGGTTCCTCATCCGGGACCGGGACAGCAAGTTCACTGCTGCGTTCGATGCTGTCTTCGCCGGCAACGGCACAGCCGTCATCCCGACCCCGCCGCAAAGCCCCCGGTCCAACACGTTCGCCGAACGATGGATACGCACAGCCCGCGCCGAATGCACCGACCGACTCCTCATCACCGGCGAACGTCACCTGCGCACGGTCCTCGACCAGTACGCCGAACACTACAACGCAAGACGGGCCCACCGCGGCCTCGACCTACGAGCGCCCGACGACGACCCGAACGTCATCCCCCTGCCTGCTGCCGCGGTCAGGCGCCGACAGGTACTTGGTGGAGTGCTCAACGAGCACCACACCAGGCCACCCCTACCACCTCACCATCCGCAGGAAACGCCCAGCTCAGCAGCCTGATCGGAATATTGACACCCTTCAGGGGGCGGTCGGCGGGGCGAGGTTGAGGATCACGCGGCCCCCGGGGGCCAGGCGTGGGGCGACCCTTGCCCACAACTCCTGCCGCTGGCCCGGCGGAAGGTGGCCAATCATGTTCATCGCCAGCAAGGCGCGGATGCGGTCGGGGAGCGGGGTGTTCAGGGCGTCGCCCGAGTCCACGGTGACGCGTCGGCGTAGCCGCGCGTCCTCGTGGACCCGGGCGAGCAGGACCGCCCGCAGGGCCGGGGAGGGTTCGACGGCCAGGACCGGGGAGTCATCGGGGAGAGCGGCGCACACGGCGCGGACGCCCCTCCCCGAACCGGCACCCAGATCGACAATCGTCCCCTCGACGGCATCGACACCTCCGAGCGCCTCGGCCAGTGAGGGGTCGAAGGCATCCCATGCATCGGCGATCATGATGTCGATGTACTCGGCCGACCGTTCGTAAGGGTCGTTCATCATCGGCTCCTCGGTGGAAAGCGGTGGTGGATCAGTGCGAGGGGTGAACTGGACCCGGCCCGACCCCGCACGTGGCACCGCTCGGAGTGCGCCGAGTGTGCTGTACTTCAGTGCACCGGTAGGGGTTCGGTCTCGTGTGGACCGTGCTCGTGGTCACACGTCTCGTCGAGGCCGTAGGTCTCCCAGGCGGGGAAGGGGTCGTCCCAGGCCGACCAGCCCCGGGCGCCCAGTGCGTGCTCATCGTCGGTGAGTAGGCATGCGGACAGGGCGTGGTGCAGGGCGGTGGGGCGCAGTCCGGTGCCGATGAAGACGAGTTCCTGGCCGCGCTCGGCGGCTTCACCGGCCTCGCTGTGGCCCTCGCGTGCTCCGGAGGGTTCGAACCGGGCGACGGCGCCTGCCTGTGACCACAGTCCGGTCACCCGCGGGCGGGTGGCCAGCCAGAAGAAGCCCTTGGAGCGCAGGACGCTGCCGTAGGCCCCGGTGTCCAGGTCCGTGGCGACGAAGTCCCACAGCCGGGTGGGATGGAAGGGCCGGGTGGCCCGGAAGAGGGTGCTGGAGATGCCGTATTCCTCGGTCTCCGGCACATGGTCGCCGTTGAGTTCCCGCACCCAGCCGGGAGCTTCCTGGGCGCGTTCGAGGTCGAAGCGGCCGGTGCCGAGCACGTCCGTGGGGGAGACCCGGCCGTGGGTTGCGGGTACGAGATGGGCGGCCGGGTTGAGCCGGGACAGCGTGGCCGCCAGCCGTTCGGCTGTGTCGGGGGTGACCAGGTCGAGTTTGTTGAGGACGATGACGTCGGCGAACTCGACCTGGTCCATGAGGAGGTCGCTGACGGTGCGTTCGTCGTCCTCGTACTGGTCGAGTCCCCGCGCGACCAGCTCGTCGCCGCCGGTCAGCTCCGGGAGGAAGTTCGCGGCGTCGACGACCGTGACCATGGTGTCGAGCCGTGCGACCTCGTCCAGCGTTGCGCCGTCGTCGCGGGGGAAGGTGAAGGTGGCGGCGACGGGCATGGGCTCGGAGATGCCGCTGGACTCGATGAGGAGGTAGTCGAACCGTCCCTCTTTCGCGAGCCGGTCCACCTCCTCCAGCAGGTCGTCGCGCAGGGTGCAGCAGATGCAGCCGTTCGTCATCTCGACGAGGCGTTCTTCGGTGCGGGAGAGAGCCGCGTCGCCGTCGCGGACGAGTGCGGCGTCGATGTTCACCTCGCTCATGTCGTTGACGATGACGGCGACCCGCAGCCCGTCGCGGTTGTTGAGGAGGTGATTGAGGAGGGTGGTCTTGCCGGATCCCAGGAAACCCGACAAGACCGTCACCGGAAGCTGGTCGGCCATGGCGCGGTCAGCCCTCGGGGCGCAGCAGACCGCGCCGGTAGGCGGGGACGAGCCGTCGTGGCACCTGGTGTTCGAGGCCGTCGATGGTGATCGTCACCAGCTCCGGCGCGCTTGCCTTCCACTGCGCGCGGCGGTGGCGGGTGTTGCTCCGGGACATCTTCCGCTTGGGCACGGCCATGACGTACGGGTCCTTTCCTGCTCAGTGTCGCTCGACGTTGCCCCGCACCATACATGAAAATGGGTGCCGTTTTCATGTAGCGTTTTGCTGGGTGCTGTGAGGCCGTCGGTCAGGAGGAAAAATGCCGTTGGTGATGTTGCGGGTGCGCAGGAGCGCTTATGGGCTCGTCACCGCCCTCGGGCGGGGGCCGGAGTGAGGGGCCGCGGCTTGCTGGGTCTGGTGTCCGGCAACACCCCGGAATCCCGGGGCCGCGTCCTGGACCTGCTGCGGCTCGCCTCGCCCGACGCGCTGGTGCTCTCGGTCTCGGTCCACGGTGGCGGGGCGGGGCGGTACCCCTTCGTGCAGCGCCTCGTCGCGGGCGGTGACGAACAGCAGCCCGCCTCGCTGTCTCAAGCGGCCACAGGCGACCCTGCGGTGATTATCCGTCAGGACCTGGACACCATCGCCCGCACCGCCACATCCCCGCATGTCGTGCTCGCGCTCCCCGACAACGTCGACGCCGTGTCGTTTCTGGCCGAGCTGTGGCGGACCCCGCTGGGCAGGACCCCGCTGTCCGACCACTACGACCTCGCACCCCTCGCCGCCGGTGTCGACCCCGGTCGGCTGCTGAGCGACCTGCGCTGCGTGCACCGCTCCGCCCACGTTTTCGGCGACCGTCCGCAGGCCGTGCCCCTCACGGTCGCCGAGGCCGCCGCCCGGTTGGTGGAGGCCGCCCACATGATGGTCGTGCGGGACGGCCGGGGGGAGGACGGCAGCCGCCTTGAAGGCTCCCGCGCCCTGCTCGCCCATCTCAACCCGTCCGCGGAGATCCTCCTCGACGCGGGAGACCGTGACAGCGCTCCACTGACGACTCTGACGCGGTCCGATTCCACGTGGGCCGCGGGCGGACTGGCCGACCGGCTCGACCCCGTCGCTTCTGTCGTGCGCCGTCGCGGCATCGATCACGGCGTGGCCTCGGTGCTGTGGCGGTCCCGGCGCCCGCTGCATCCTGAGCGGCTGGCGGAGAGCCTGCCCCAGGTCATGCCTGCGGTGGTGCGCAGCCGAGGGCACGTGTGGATGGCCACCCACCCGGGCACGGTCATCTCCTGGCGCTCGGCCGGTCGCCACCTCGAACTGCGAGAGGCCGGACGCTGGCTGGAGGACGGCGATACGGAAGGCTGGCGCGCCGCCTCGCCCCAGCGCCGGACGCTGGCCTCGTGGTATTGGGACGACTACTACGGCGAGCGCCGCAACGAGATTCTGCTCACCGGCGCTGAACTGGACGAGGACCGGCTGCGGGCCGCACTGGACGCCGCCGTGCTCGACGACCGTGAACTGGCCCTCGGCGCCGAGCACTGGGCTTGCCTGCCCGATCCGTTGCTCGGCGCCGCGGCGCAGGACCCGGAAGGCTGACCGGTAGGAGGGGGGAACCCGGCCCACGACGGGGGCTACGCAGGACCGCTGTCGAGTGCGGTGAGGCTCAGCTCGCGGGCAGGCCGGGTATCGACGATCCGGCCCTGCCGCATGACGGCGACACGGTGGGCGAAGTGGCGTACGAGCGCGAGGTCATGGCAGATGAACAGGTACGCCAGGCCCCGGTCCTCCTGGAGGGCGGTGAGCAGGTTCAGCACGCCCGCGCGCACCGACGGGTCGAGTGCCGACACCGGCTCGTCCAGCACCAGCAACCGGGGCTCACCGGCCAGCGCCCGGGCGATTCCGACGCGCTGGCATTGCCCGCCGGACAGTTCGTGTGGCAGGCGGTCGCCCAGCGAGGTGTCGAGGCCGACGGTCTCCATCAGCGTCTCGACCTGGCCGGTTGCCGGTGGCCTCCGTTGTGCGCGCAGGGGTTCGGCGATCGCGTCGCGGATCCGCAGCCGGGGGCTGAGCGAGCCGTAGGGGTCCTGGAAGACCGGCTGGAACCGGGGCCGCAGCGGGCGCAGCTCGCGCTCCCGCAGGCCGGTGAGCTCGTGCCCCTCGAAGCGTACGCTCCCGCCGGCCGGGCGGCGCAGGGCGAGCGTGGCCAGGGCGGTGGAGGATTTTCCGCAGCCCGATGGGCCGATCAGCGCGAGTGTTTCCCCCGCGTGGATCTCGAAGGAGACCCGGTCGACGGCGGTGTGGCGGCCGTAGCGGACGACAAGGTCCGTCACCTTCAGCAGCGGGTCGCTCATGCTGTCGCCTTCCGTGAGAAGAGTCCGGTCGCCGGCACGGGAAGCTCCGTCGAGCGGTGGCAGGCGGCCAGCTGTCCCGGCTCCCCGGCGGGGGCCAGCGCGGGCTCCTCGTCCTCGCAGTTCTGCCGGGCCAGCGGGCAGCGCGGTGCGAAGGCGCAGCCACGTGGAAGGTGCGTCGGCGACGGCGGCGCACCGTCGATCGACGGCAGCCACCGGTCCACCGCGTCCACCTCGGCGGGCGGCAGTGAGGCGATCAGGCCCGCGGTGTACGGCGCTCGGGGTGCGCGGAACACCGGCTCCACCGGGCCCGATTCCACGGCCCGCCCCGCGTACATGACCACGACCCGGTCTGCGTGCCGCGCGACGATCCGCAGGTCATGTGTGATCAGCACCAGTGCCGCGCCGGTCGCTTCGCGGGCCGCCGCCAGGGCCTCCAGCACCTGGGCCTCGATTGCCGGGTCCAGTGCGGTCGTCGGCTCGTCGGCGATGACCAGCTCCGGCTCGTTCACCATCGCCATGGCGATCACCGCTCGCTGACGCATGCCGCCGGAGAACTCGTGCGGATACGCCCGCGCCCGCCGCGCGGCGTCCGCGATGCCCACGCGGTCCAAAGCTGCCACGGCGCGAGAGCGGGCCTCCTGGCGGGAGGTCTTCGCGACGGACCGCACGGCCGCGGTGATCTGGTCGCCGACCGTGTGGACCGGGCTGAGCACGGTCAGCGCGTCCTGCGGCACGAACGCCATCCGGCGGCCCCACACGCCCGCGTACGACTCTCCCATCAGCTCGCGCCCGCGCAGCCGTACGCTGCCGGTGACGCGGGCCCCGTGCGGTGGCATCCCGAGGACCGCCCGCGCGGTCAGGGACTTCCCCGCTCCCGACTCCCCGACGAGCGCGACGACTTCGCGTTGGTGCACTTCGAACGACAACCCCCGCACGGCGGGTACGGCGTGGCCCCCGCCTCTCAGGGTCACGTGAAGATCGCGCACTGCGAGGAGCGGTTCGGGCATGGGCGGTCACCTTCGGTGCGGAGGAATCGGACATGTATGCGGGGTGAGCGGAGACCTCACGGGCCGGTGTTGTGGCGCGTGCGCAGGCCCGCGGTCGACAGGGAGACCGCAAGCCCGGCCAGCAGGGCGAGTGCGAGTGCCGGCGCGAGGGCGGCCCATGGGGCCCGCTCGACGTACAGCCGTGATTCGTCGAGCATGAGGCCCCATTCGGGAGCGGGGGGCTGGGCGCCGAGCCCCAGGAAACCGAGCGAGGCCAGGGCCAGCGCGATTCCGGGGAGCCGCAGTACCGCGTGGCGGGCGACAGGACCGGCGACTGCGGGAAGTATGTGCCGGGTGAGGATCCACAACGGCCGTGCGCCGATGGCCCGTTGCGCGGTCAGATAGGCCGCTGCGCGCGTCTCCGTCACCAGCGCTGCCGCATGTGCGGCCAGAGGGGGCCAGGAGACGAGGGCGACGGCAAGCGATGCTCCCGCCGTGCCGGGGCCGAGGACGGCGGCGACGAGGATTCCGACGACGACCGGGGGCAGGGCGTTGGCGATGTCGGCGGCGCCGGTCGAGACGTTCGGCAGGAAGCCGAAGGCCAGGGCAAAGAGATAAGAGACCACGCACACGGCGATGGCCACGCCGACCGTAGCGGCGGCGCCGTGTCCCAGCCGGGCCAAGACGTCGCGGCCCAGTGCGTCCGTGCCGAGCGGGTGGGCGAAGGACGGCACGGCCAGGCGCCCATCCGTGTCCAGACGGTACGGATCACCGAGCAGCCCCCAGCCGATGGCGGCCGTCAGGAGCGCTGCCAACAGCACCGGCATCGCCCGGCGCAGCCGTGTCGGCTCGGCGACAACGGGCGCGGGCAGGGCCAGCGCCGCGTCCTTCAGCCCCGGTCCGAGCAGCCGGCCACGTACGAGATGTGCCACTGCGCCGGCAGCCAGCCCGAGCGTGAGCAGGGCGAGCACGGTGCCCTGCAGCAGCGGCAGGTCCTGGGACTTGGCAGCGCCGAGGGCGGTGCGCCCAAGGCCCGGCACGGCGAAGACGGTCTCGACGGCGACGGCGCCACCCGTGAGGCCGACCACTACCAGGCCGAGCTGCGGCACCAGCGCGGGCATGGCCCGGCGCAGTGCCGCGCAGGCGATCCGGCCTCCTGTGATCCCCGAGGCCCGCCACAGTCCTGCCCACCGCTCACCGAAGGCGGCGGGCAGCGCGTCGTCGATGAGCCTGCCGACGATGCCTCCCGCCGGGACGCCCATGGCGAGGGCGGGCAGCACCATGTTCACGGGTCCCTGCCAGCCGGAGGTCGGCAGCCAGCCACACCACACCCCGAGCACGATCAACAGCACCGTCGCCAGCAGGAATTCGGGCACGGCTGCCAGCATCGCGGCCATCGCGCCACCGCCCCCGCGCACCGTGCCCCGCGCGCCTCGCACCAGCGCCGGAGCACACACCGCGGCGGCGACCAGCAGCGCCACCATCAGCGACGCGCCCATCAGCGAGAGGGAGACGCCGAGCCCGGAGAGTACCGACGGCAGTACATCGGTGCCGGAGACCCAGGACTGTCCGAGGTCTCCGCGTACCAGCGCGCCCGCCCAGTCGCCGAGCAAGCCCAGGGCTCCGGCGTCCAGCCCGAGATCCCGCCGTACGGCCGCCAGCGCCTCGCGTGTCGGCTCCTGTTCAGCGGACCGGGCGCGCAGCACGGTGAGGGCCGGGTCCCGGCCGGACAGCCACGGCAGCAGTCCGACGGCGGCGGTGACGGCGGCCAGGGCTCCCGCCCGGGTCAGGCCGGCCCGTAGGGCGGCGCTCACTTGACGTACGTCTCGTTGGTGACGAGTTCACGCTCGCGCGGGTCCTTGGCGGAGCCCACGACGTCGGTGGCGTCTCCCTGGATGACCCGCTCGTGCAGCATGGGGATCGCGGCGTCGGTGTTGAGAATCGCGGTCTCGGCCTTCAGGATCGCCGCACGCCGGGCATCGCCGGCCGCGGTGGCCTCGGCCTTTCGTACCGCGCCGTCGACCGTTTCGTCGTTGAGCTGGGAGATGTTGAAGGAGCCGTCGCCGGCGAAGTCGCTGTGCAGGTATGCGGCCGGGTCACCGGAGTCCAGCACGGTCGCCCGGGAGAGGATGAAGGCGTCGAACTTCCCCTTGAGCGCGTCGGATTCGATGTTGGCGTACTCGCGCACCTCCAGCTTCACCTTGAAGCCCGCGTCCCGCAGCTGCTGCTGCAGCACGGTGGCGACCTCGGGCAGCTCAGCGCGATCGGTGAAGGTGCCGATGGTGATGGACCGGCCACCCGGGTCACCGGCCTTGGCCGTCTTGGTACGGCCGTCCCGCTCCTTGGCCGCCCAGGGCAGCGCCGGACCCAGCAGCCCCCGCGCGACATCGGCGCGGTTCTCATAGACGCCCTTGACCAGCGCCTTGGCGTCAATGGCCCGGCGTGCGGCGGCGCGCAGCGCCGGGTCGGCGAAGGGGCCGTGCTCGGTGTTGAGATAGAGGGTGTTGGTCCGGGGCATGGGGACCTCGCTGATCTGGCCCTCGTCCAGCAGCGCCGCCTGGGAGACGGGTACGGCCTCGACGATGTCGGCATCGCCGCTGCGCAGAGCGGCGGCGCGTGCGGCTCCGTCGGGCACGAAGGTGACGTCGATGCCGGCGGCCTTGGCCTTGCCGCCCCAGTAGTCCGCGTTGCGGTCGAGGGTGGCCGAAGTGGTGCCGTTCACCTTCTTCAGGACGAAGGCGCCGGTCCCGGCGCCGACCGGGCTGACGGTCTTTCCCCGGTACGCCTTGGCGGCGAGGATCGACAGCTGCGGGGAGGACAGCCGCTGTGGGACGAGCGGGTCCGCCTCGGCGGTGGTGACGGCGACGGTGCTGCCACCGCTCGCCTTCACCTTCATGTCGACCCCGTCCAGGATGCGCGGCTTGGGCGCGGCCCGGGTGGCGGCGTTCAGGGACCGTACGACGGCCTGGGCGGTGAGCGCTGACCCGTCGTGGAATTCCACGCCCTGGCGGATGGTGAAGTTCCACGTCTTGTCGCCGGTCCGCCGCCACTTCGTGGCGAGGGCCGGTTGCGCGTCGCCGTCCTTGTCGAGGGTGACCAGGGTTTCGGCGGTGCTCCAGCGCGACAGTTTGAAGGCGTCGTCGCTGAGCGGGGACAGGGCGGATCGCGGCGGCTGCATCATCGCGACGCGGATGCGCTTGCCCTCGGAGGCGGATGGTGCACCGGAGGAGAAACAGCCGGTGAGCAGAAGCGAGGAAGCCACGGATATCGCGGCGAGGGGCAGGGTCTTGGGCAGGTTCACAGGAGTCTTCCTGAGGGCGGCGAGCTGGGAATTTACCTGCCTTTGAACTTAGCACACGATAATCATTGTCAAATTTGCTGCCGGAGAGACCGCTGAAATATGGGCGAACGCCGGCGCGACGGGGGTCGCGGTGCGGACGCTGTGGGCCGGAGTGCGGCATATGGCGTCCGCCCGCGTCAAGCGCCCCGGCGGGGGCTACCAGCTGCTCTTGGTCACGCCGGGAAGCTCGCCCGCGTGCGCCATCTGGCGCAGCCGGATCCGGGAGAGGCCGAAGGCGCGCAGATGGCCGCGGGGGCGGCCGTCGACGGAGTCGCGGTTGCGTACGCGGGTGGCGCTGGCGTCGCGCGGCTGGCGCCGCAGTTCCCCCTGGGCGGCGAGGCGTTCCTCATCCGGGGTGCGGGGGTCGGCGATGATCCCCTTCAGCTCGGCGCGGCGCTCGGCGTAGCGGGCGACGATCGCACGCCGCTGCTCGTTCTTGGCGATCTTGCTCTTCTTCGCCATCAGACCTTTCCTCCCTTGGCGCGGATGCGGGTCACGGCGGCCTCGATGCCGATCACATCGACGGTCTTGATGCCCTTGGTGCTGAGGGTGAGCCGGACGTGGCGGCCCTCGCTCGGCAGCCAGTAGCGCTTGCGTTGGATGTTGGGGTCGAACCGGCGCTTGGTCCGGCGGTGGGAATGGGAGATCTTCTGGCCGAAGCCGGGCTGCCGGCCGGTGAGTTGGCAGTGGGCGGACATGGTTCCTCTCCAGGTGTCCAGGGGGTGGTGCGGGTGGCACAGTAGCAGCTTGATGAAAATGAAAACCAAGTTTATGTATGCTGTGGCTCATGGCACGCAACGAGCTACGCCCGATCATCAAGCTGAGGTCCACCGCGGGCACCGGCTACACCTACGTCACCCGCAAGAACCGGCGGAACGACCCCGACCGGATGACTCTGCGCAAGTACGACCCGGTCGTCGGCCGCCACGTCGACTTCCGAGAGGAGCGCTGACCGCCATGAAGCCCGGCATCCACCCCACTTACCGATCGGTCGTCTTCCGCGACCGGTCCGCAGACTTCGCCTTCCTCACCCGTTCCACGGTCACCAGCGACAAGACGGTCGAGTGGGAGGACGGCAACACCTACCCGGTCATCGATGTCGAGACCTCCTCGGCGAGCCACCCCTTCTACACCGGCACCCAGCGGATCGTGGACACCGCAGGTCGCGTGGAGCGCTTCGAGCGGCGCTACGGAGGGCGGAGGAGCCGGTGAACAGGGATGAGGCCCGGCTGCCCGTCGCGATCGTGGGCGGATTGCACGCCGACGCCCGCCGCGCTGCCGTCGAGGAGATCCTGCGAACGGTCCCCGGCTCCGTCGCCCTGCACCACGACCTGTCGGCCGCCACCGACCGTGCCGTGCGCCGCACCGTCCGGGACGCCACCGGCCCGCTCGACAGCGGCGAGGCGCCGCTGGTGAACGACTGCGCGTGCTGCGCGCTCCGTGAGGACATGGTCCCCGAACTGCTGCGCCTGGCCGCGGGCGGCGACCACCGGCTGGCCGTCGTGGAGCTGTGGGACTCGGTCGAGCCCCAGGCCATGGCCGCGGTCATCGCCGACGAGGACGCGCCTCTGCGGTTGACCGGAGTGGCCACCGCGATCGACCCGGCGCTGGTGTTGCCGTATCTGGCGAACGGCGACGATCTGGCGGACGTCGGTCTTGCCGCCGCCCCGACCGACCAGCGCACCATCGCCGACACCTTCGCCCGGCAACTCGAATACCCGACCGTGATCGCCGCCGTGGAGGGCACATCGGTCGACGAGCTCCCCGACGACGGGGACCACGCCCTGCTCGCCCAGCTCACGCCCGGCGCACGACAGGTACCTCTCGACGAAGGTGCCCTGGGGCCCGCCCTGCTGACCGGATTCGACGTGGAGGCCGCGGCCGCCCGTCAGCACCCGGCCTGCGCGCTCCTGCCCCAGGAGAGCGACGAGCACGGCGTGAGCACCCTCGTCTGGCGCCGGAGGCGCCCCTTCCACCCGGGGCGGCTCTACGATGCGCTGGAAGATCTGAGCTGCGCCGCCGCCCGCAGCCGGGGCCGCTTCTGGCTGGCGGACCGGGGCGACACGCTGCTGTCGTGGGACGCCGCGGGCGGCGCGCTGTGCGTGGAGTCGGCCGGACCGTGGCTGGCCGCGCTGCCCGACGCCGCCTGGGAGATGGTGCCCGCCGAGCGCCGCGTCGCCGCCTCCCTCGACTGGCACCCCGAACACGGCGACCGCTGCCAGCACCTCACCTTCACCTCACCCGAACTCGACCGCGACGGCCTCCTCGCTCTGCTCGACTCGTGCCTCCTCACCGACGCCGAGTACGCGGCGGGCCCGGACGGCTGGAAAGCGCTGTCGCGCGCTTTCGACGAACTGCTCGACCCGGTCGCCTGACCGAATCACCCCGTCCCGAAAGGATCCACTCATGGCCCGCCGCGCCACCTCCGACCGGCGGGGCGCCAAGCGCCCACGCGTCAATCCGCTCGACGCCGCCGGCATCACGTATGTCGACTACAAGAACACCGATCTGCTGCGGAAGTTCATCTCCGACCGCGGCAAGATCCGCAGCCCCCGGGTGACCCATGTGACGCGACAGCAGCAGCGACAGATAGCCCGTGCCATCAAGAACGCCCGCGAGATGGCCCTGCTTCCGTACGGCTCCCGGTAGCCGCCGCGCCCGGCCAGGGGGTCGTCACCGACGCCACCCCTGGCCGGGGTCAGTGCGGATCGTGGACGCCGAGGTGTTCGATGTGGTGGACGGCCTGGTCGAGGAGTTGGGCGACGTGATCGTCGTAGAGGCGGTAGACGATGCGACGGCCGTCACGGCGGCCGGTGATCAGGCCGAGGGTGCGCAGGAGACGGAGTTGATGGGAGACGGCGGACTGCTCCATACCGACCTCGGCCGCGAGTTGGGTGACGGAGTGCGGTGACTGCTGCAGCGTGGTGAGGATCAGCAGCCGGGAGGGCGTGGCCAGGGCCTGGAGCGTGGTGGCGACGGATGCTGCTGTGGCGTCGTCGAGGCGGACGGCAGCGAGGGCATCGCGGCCGCCCATGACCTCATCGGCGTGCACGGCCGCGTCCGCGGCCGCGTGCCCGCTTCCGGGCTTCGCCCGGTGGGCGGATGAACTGCAACTCGAGTGTGGCCGGTGGTTCGGCCAGACCCGGGCCGCCCGCGGCGGCCCAGCCGAGGATGTCGTCGGTGCAGTCGTCGTCCTTGGCCCAGCCGATCCACGTCGCGTGGCCGCCGCCCCGGCGTCCGGCGGCGGAAGGCTGCACCACGATGACGTTGGCCTGGTCGCACGGGCCGAGGCAGTCCGTTGTACGGACGGCGAGGCGACCGCCCGAGTCGGCGGCCGCGGCGCGCAGCCGGTCGAGCTGCCATTGGTGGTCGGTGCCGGGGTGCTTGCGAGGGTTGCCACAGCAGCAGCCACGGCAGACGACCAGGGTGCACGGCCGGTCGCGGGCGGCGCCGATCGTCGCCGTGCGGGGGCTCACAGAGTGGTCCCGGAGGGCAACTGGTGGGCCCGTACGCTGCCGTCCCGGTATGCCGCTACGAGTAGTTCCGGCCCGGCCCAGGCCAGTGATGCGACCGCCGCGTCGCCATCCAGGGTGCGGGCGGGCGAGAGCCGGGATCCGGGCCGACCGGCGGTGGCGGGCCACACCGCGACCGTTCCATCGTGGCCGCCGCTGGCGAGATGGCCGTCCCCGCCGGGCCGCCAGGCCAGTGCGGTGACGTTCTGGTGGCAGCGCAAGGAGCGGGGGGCCGTGCCGGCGGGGCCCTTGCCGGAGAAGTCCCAGACGGTCACGTCGGGTGCGCCGTCGGCGGCGAGCCAGAAGCCGGTGTCGTCGAAGGCGAGGCGGGAGACCTTTCCCGGGTAGCCGGACATGGTGAGTTCGCTCGCGTCGCGGGTGCGCCAGATGTGGATGGAGGCGTCTTGGTTGCCGCTGCATATCCACCGCCCGGTGGGGGCGACGGCGAGCGCGAGGTGCGAGCCGATGTAGGGGTAGGTCGCCACTGGTTTGGGGGTGTGCCGCTCGTGGCAGCGCACAGCCCCGTAGGCGGCGATGGCCAGTCGGCGTCCCTGGCGCAGCCAGGCGAGGTCGGTGACGGTGCTGGCAGCGGGCTCGGTCGCCCACCGTTCATCGCCGTCCGGGGTGAGGACATGCGCGCGGCGACCGGAGGCGATCGCGACCCGTTCGTGGTTCGCCCATACAGCGGCCGACGACCAGGCTCCGGTGTCGCGGACCGTTGTACGGCTGTCCTCCCTGCGCCACAGGGCGTAGCCGGTCGGTCCCGTGGCGGCCGCGTGCCGGGCGTCCGGGGCCAGGGCCACGCTCAGTGCCCCGCCGGGCAGTTCGAAGGTGTCGATGCCCGCCCCGGTGGCGGCGTCCAGGACCCAGACCATGCCCGAGGCGCCGGCGACGGCGAGCAGGCCGTGGCGTGCGCTGAGGGCGACGGGCGCGTCGTCGACGGTGGTGTCCCAGGCGGTGGCGAGGCCGGCGTCGGGAGCGGTGATGCTCATGCGGCGGCTCCGGCGGTGGCCAGACAGTCGGCGAAGCCGCGCTCCAGTGCGTCCCGGTCGAGGTTGCGGCCGATGAAGACCAGCCGGTTACGGCGCTCCTCTCCCTCGCGCCAGTCGCGGCCGAACTCACCGTCCAGCAGCATGTGTACCCCCTGGAAGACGTACTGCCTGGGCGCCCCGGCGAGGGCGAGGATGCCCTTGGAGCGGAAGATGTCGACGCCTTTGGTCCGCAGCAGGGTGCCCAGCCACCGGTTGAGACGTTTTTCGTCGAGTTCGCCGGTCAGGTCGATGCCGACCGAAGTGACGGTGGTGTCGTGCTGGTGCTCGGTCTCGGTGAGGAAGGCCGGGTCGTCGGCGAGGACGCGCTCGAGGTCGAAGGCGCCGACGTCCAGCACCCGGGGGAGGTCGACCGCGGCGTGCTGGGCGGGGATGATCTGCACGCCGCTGTTGATGGCGCGGATGCGTGCGGTGACCTCGGCGATGGTCGTCTCGTCCACCAGGTCGATCTTGTTGAGGACGATCCGGTCGGCGAAGGCGATCTGCTCGACGGCCTCGTTCTCCACTCCTTCGGGCTTGACCTCGTCCAGGTGCTGGAGGACGTGCGCGGCGTCGACGAGGGTGACGATGGCGTCCAGCCGGAGCTGGGCGGCGATCTCGTCGTCCATGAAGAAGGTCTGCGCGACGGGGGCCGGGTCGGCGAGGCCGGTGGTTTCGATCAGGATGTGGTCGAAGGTCTCGCGCCGCCGCATCAGGGCACCCAGGATGCGGATCAGATCTCCGCGAACGGTGCAGCAGATGCAGCCATTGTTCATCTCGAAGATCTCTTCTTTGGCGTCGAGGACGAGGGCGTCGTCAACGCCGACCTCGCCGAACTCGTTCTCGATGACGGCGACCCGCAGGCCGTGCTGTTCGGTGAGGATGCGATTGAGCAGGGTCGTCTTGCCGGAGCCGAGGAAGCCGGTCAGTACGGTGACGGGGGTGCGCTCGTCGCGGGGTTCGTCGGGTGGTTGCGCGGTCATTCAGGCTCCTTCGGGTGGCGGGGCGAGCAGGGCGGCTCGCAAGTCGTCCTCGGTGATCTCTTCGGCGGTGGTGTGCAGGGTCCAGCGGCGGGCCCGGCCGTTCATGGGAAGGACGGCGATGACCGTCTCCAAGGGCGGGCAGCCGGGCTCGGTGCAGGCGAGTTGCCGGACCACTACAGCGGTGTCGTCATCGAGTCCGAGTAGGCGCCGTATGGTCCGCCTCAGCTCGCGCAACTGCGGACTCGGCCCTGGGCGGGCTCCCAGCGGCATGGCGATGGTTCTCCTCCATCGGTGACGGGTTGGCAGTCGGCGCAGATGCCGGTGAGTTCGACGGTGTGCTCCACCGCCGCGAAGCCGGTGTCCGTGCCGATGCGGTCGGCCCACCGCTCCACCACCTCGGAGTCCACCGGCCGACTGCGGCCGCAGCAGCGGCAGATCAGGTAGTGGCGATGCCCGTCGGCGGGCCGCGGGCGGTACAGCCGTTCGCCGGTGTCGTCGCGTACGACATCGAGACCGCCGGCCGCTTCCAGGTCCCGCAGGGCCCGGTAGACCGTGGTCAGCCCGATCGGGACGTCGGTGGCGGCCAGCAGCGCGTGCAGTTCCTGCGCGGAGACGAAGTCCTGACAGCCGGTGAGGACGCGCAGGACGGCGGTTCGCTGCCGGGTCGTCCGACTGCTCACGGCGGATCACCTCACTGGCGCTCGGCTGAAAGCGGATACCTGAATCGTAGATGAAAATGAAAGCCATGTCCATATGAATGATGGCTCATGTTTGAATGACGCGTGGGCCGCTCATCCGTCGCCGCTAAGGTGAGCTCCGCAGACCGCCGTGGCGAAGGACCCTGTGGGGGAGACGTGATGGACAGCGATGTCGACATAGCGCCGCCGCTGCGCGAACGCGGCGACGGCGACCGGGCGTCGCCGCCGCGCCATGACGGACCCGACCGAGTCGATGGGCTGGGCACGGCGGTCCGAGTCGCCTCGCACTCGCTGATCGCGGGCGTTCCGGTGGTGGTGCTCGGCGGTGCCGCCCTCATGTGGGGGCCGGATGTCACCGCCGCGCTCGACCACCGTGCGGTGGCGGCGTGGCGGACGGTGTTCACCGCGATCGTCATCCAGGGCGTGCCGTTTCTGCTGCTGGGCACCCTGGTGTCGGCCGCCATCAGCGCGTTCGTCCCGGCCCGGGTCTTCACCCGGCTGCTGCCGAGCAACCCGGCACTCGCGGTGCCGGTGGCGGGCGCGGCCGGGGCGGTTCTGCCGGGCTGCGAGTGCGCCTCGGTGCCGGTGGCCGGCAGCCTGATGCGGCGCGGGGTGACCCCTGCGGCGGCACTGGCGTTCCTGCTGTCGGCCCCGGCCATCAACCCGATCGTGCTGGTCGCGACCTATGTGGCCTTCCCCGGCAACCCCGGGATGGTCGCTGCCCGCCTCATCGCCTCGCTGCTCACCTCCGTCGCCATGGGCTGGCTGTGGCTCCGGGCGGGCCGCGAGGAGTGGCTGCGCCTGCCGAAGGGGCCCACCGGGCACACCCCTGGTGCCGGCCGTGCGGAGGAGTTCCGGGTCTCCCTCCAGCATGACTTCCTGCACGCCGGGGGCTTCCTCGTGGTCGGCGCGGCGGCCGCGGCCACCTTCAACGTCGCGGTGCCGCACTCCGTGCTGCGGCTCTTCTCCGACTCCCCGTGGCTGTCAGTGGCCCTGCTCGGGCTGCTCGCGGTGCTCCTCGCGGTCTGTTCCGAGGCCGACGCGTTCGTCGCCGCCTCGCTCACCGGCTTCTCGCCCACCGCCCGGCTCGCCTTCATGGTCGTCGGCCCGATGGTCGACCTGAAACTGATCGCCCTGCAATCGGGCACCTTCGGGCGCGCCTTCGCGCTGCGCTTCTCGTCGGCCACCTGGGTCACGGCGATGCTGTGCAGCGCCCTGGTGGGGTGGTGGCTGCTGTGAAGCGCAACATCCAGGTACTGCTGCTCCTGTTCCTCGGCGTCGGTCTGCTGCACATCTCCCTGCTGAGCGATCTGTATCTGCGCTACGTCCGCCCCGGACTTCAGCCCGCGCTCATCGCATCCGGTGTGCTGCTCATCGTGCTCGGCGCGGTCAGCGCCGCCCGCGACGGCTTCCCTTTCAACCGCCCCCGCACGCACCACGATCACGAGCACGGCCACGGACATGCGGGCGGTCCGCGGGTCGCCTGGCTGCTGTACGTACCGGCCCTGACCATTTTGTTCCTGGCGCCGCCCGCCCTCGGCTCGTACACCGCCGCCCGCGACGACGCGAAGGCCCCCACCGCCCCGAAGCCCTCCGCATCAGGCAGCAGTCTCTTCCCCGCCCTGCCGGCCGGCCAGGCCGTCGAGATGTCGCTGAACGACTTCACTTCCCGTGCGGTCTGGGACACCAGTGGCACCCTGAAGGGCCGCACCGTCCGCCTCACCGGATTCGTCACCCCCGGCCGCCACGGCACTTGGTACGTCAGTCGCCTGGCCATCAGCTGCTGCGCCGCCGACGCGACGGTGCGCAAGGTGCGGGTACACGCGGCCGCGGCGCCGCCCGCCGACGCGTGGGTGACCGTCACCGGAACCTGGCACCCCACCGGCGAGGTCGGTACGGACGGTGCCGCCCCGGCGCTGGACGCCACCGCCGTCCGGCGCGTCACCGAGCCGAAGGACCCCTACAACGATGTGGTGGCCACCTGGGGGCGTGGCTGAAGGCGCAGCCACGCGTCAGCCCCAGGCTGGTGGCCTGGGGCTGAGGTGTGTCGATGGGCTTGTGGTGATTCTCAGCAGTCGCGGAATTCGGGGGACTGGTTGAGGATCTGGGAACGCGTGGAGACGAACTTCGCGTAGCTGCGGCCCTCTTCGGTGCCGGGCCGGAACGCCGCCACCCGGTGGCAGTTCATGAAGGCCAGAGTGATGCCGAAGTGACGTTCCAGGCTGCCGCGGATGGCGTCGCTGGCCAGCGCCCGCAGCAGCTGCCCGCGTTCGGCCTCCGACGGAGGCGGGGTCTGGTTGTCGGTGAAATCGGAGTCACCCTCGCGGAGCTTGTCCGCCAGACCGGCGATGAGGTCATAGGCGTACGGCAGTGACGCACGGACGGTGGCGACGAAGTCCTGTTCCTGGATCTCGCCCTGTTCGGCCTGGGCGAGGAGCTCCGGTGCGACGTTCAGCGACATGGCGGTGCGGTGTCCAATCAGTCGACTTGCGGATGGCCGGGCGCGGTGTTCAGTTCGATACCGTGGTGACGGCGGTGAGCGGCTCGGACAAGGCTGCCGGTCCGTGCTGGAAGCCGGGGTCGACCTGGGTGCTCAGGTCCTGTCCGGTGGCCCGGTCGGCCCAGGCGCGGGCGTTGCGCAGATGGAACTCGATCGCCTGCCGCTGGAATTTCTCCCAGTCCTTGGTGCGGAGGTCCACGGCGGTGCGCAGTTCCTCCAGCGCCAGGCGGTGTTCGGGTTCCAGGTCTCCGGTGTGACGGCCCTGTTCGCGGGCGCGGACCCAGTCGGAGTGGCCGAAGCAGGCCAGCAGGTCGCCGCCGACGTGTTCTTTGAGGAAGAGCCGGTCGTCCTCGCTGGTCACCTTGTTGCCGACCACGGCGAGTGGCACGCCGAACTCGGCGGCGTGGTCCTTGTACTGGCGGTAGACGGACACACCCTTGCGGGTGGGTTCGGCCACCAGGAAGGTCATGTCGAACCGGGTGAAGAGCCCGGAGGCGAAGGAGTCGGCGCCGGCGGTCATGTCGACCACGACGTACTCGCCGGGGCCGTCCACGAGGTGGTTCAGATAGAGCTCGACGGCGCCGAGCTTGGAGTGGTAGCACGCGACACCGAGGTCCTCTTCGGCGAACACACCGGTGGTCATCAGCCGGACTCCGTCGATGTCCCGGACGTGACGGGCGTGTACCGGGTCGGGGCCGACCGGCCGCAGCAGGCGGGAGCCGCGTCCCGGGGGAGTGGTCTTGACCATGGCGTCGGCGGAGGCGATACGGGGGTTGTCGCCGCGCAGATACTCCTTGATCTCGCCGAGGCGCGTGCTGAGCGGGACGACCTCGCGCACCTCGTCCTCGTCCAGCCCAAGGGCCGTCCCCAGATGCTGGTTGATGTCGGCGTCGATGGCGACGACGGGGGCGCTTGAGCGGGCCAGGTGCTGGGCGAACAGGGCGGAGAGTGTGGTCTTGCCGCTCCCGCCCTTGCCGACGAACGCGATACGCATGGCGGCGCATCACCTCCAGATGAATATGAATGTCATGTGCGAGCTTGCAGACTTTCTGGCTCGCGGCTGCCCTGTCAAGTCGCCGCAGCTGAAGGGGAGATGGGTGTGGGGTGCCGCCGCATGCGGGGAGGCGTCAGGGTCAAACTCTGGCAATGGTTTTCATTTCTGAGGGGCTGCGAGTGGTTGTGGAAATCATTTTCACTTAGTCTCGTGGCGTTCGTTCCGCCTCTGAGGAGCTCACGCCATGAGATCTGCCATAGCCCACCGCATACGCCCCCGTGCCCTCGCCGGAGGCGTCGCCGCCGTAGCCGTGCTCGCCGCCACCAGCGCCTGTTCCACCGCGTCCTCGGACACGGCCGATGGCTCCGCCTCCGGCAAAGGGGATTCCGGCAAGGTGATCCAGGTCGTGGCGGCCGAGAACTTCTGGGGCAGCATCGCCCAGCAACTGGGCGGCAGCCACGTGCACGTCAAGAGCATCATCGACAACCCCGCCGCCGACCCCCACGACTACGAGCCGACCGCGGCCGACGGCCGCGCCGTCGCCACCGCCCGCTACTCGATCGTCAACGGCATCGGGTACGACTCCTGGGCCGACAAGCTGCTCTCGGCCAACCCGGGGAGCGACCGCACCGGGCTGAAGATCGGTGACCTGGTCGGCGTCAAGCCGGGCGGCAACCCCCACCGCTGGTACTCCCCGGCCGACGTCCACAAGGTGGTCGAGAAGATCACCGCCGACTACAAGAAGATCGCCCCGGCCGACACCGCCTACTTCGACGCGCGGAAGAAAGCCTTCGAGGCCACCACCCTGGCCCCCTACAACCGGCTGGTGTCCGGCATCAAGTCCACTTACGCGGGCACGCCCATCGGCGCCTCCGAGTCCATCGTCACCCCACTCGCCCAGGGCCTCGGCCTGAAGACGCTCACTCCCGAGTCCTTCCTCGACGCCATCAGCGAGGGCACCGACCCCACGGCGAAGGACAAAACCGCCATCGACCAGCAGATCAAGAACAAGAAGATCAAGATCTACGTCTACAACAGCCAGAACTCCACCCCGGACGTGCGGGCCCAGGTGAAGGAGGCCAAGGCGGCCGGCATCCCGGTGGCCACGGTCACCGAGACCCTCACCCCGGCGGGTGCCTCGTTCCAGGACTGGCAGGTCCGCCAGCTGAAGGGCATCCAGAAGGCCCTGGCCCAGGCCACGGGCAAGAAGTAAGGGCCGTGAGGACGATGGCCCGGATACGGGAGGCGGTGCGGCATCGCGTACCGCCGCAAGCCACGACTACCGGACGCCGCGGCGGCGGTGAGGACACCATGTCCCTGCGCGGCGCGGCCGTACGGGTCGGCGGACGCACCCTGTGGTCCGGGGTGGACCTGGAGGTCGGCGCAGGGGAGTTCGCGGCCGTCCTCGGCCCGAACGGTGTCGGCAAGTCCACCCTGATCAAGGTGGCCCTCGGGCTCCTGCCGATCACCGCGGGCGAGGTACGGGTACTGGGCGAAGCCCCCGGCCGGGCCGGGCACCGGATCGGCTATCTGCCGCAACGCCGCAACGTCGACCCGTCCCTGCGGATCCGCGGCATCGATGTCGTGCGCATGGGCCTGGACGGTGACCGTTGGGGGGTGCCGCTGCCGCTGCCCGTACGGTTCAGCGCGCGGCGCCGGGCGGCTCGGGACCGTATCGCCGAGGTCATCGACCTGGTCGGGGCGAGCGCGTACGCACACCGGCCGATCGGGGAGTGTTCCGGCGGCCAGCAGCAGCGGCTGCTCATCGCCCAGGCGCTCGTCCGCGGTCCCGAACTGCTGCTGCTGGATGAGCCGTTGGACAGTTTGGACCTGTCCCACCAGGGAGCGGTGGCGGCGCTCATCGGGCGGATCTGCCGAGAGGAGGGCGTCAGCGTGGTGATGGTCGCACATGACGTCAACCCCATACTGCCCTGGCTGGACCAGGTGCTGTACCTCGCCGAGGGTGGTGCCGCCGCCGGGCCGCCCCGGGAAGTCATCACCACGGAGACTCTGTCGCGGCTTTACGGGACCCCGGTGGAAGTACTGCGCACGGGCCATGGGCGGCTGGTGGTCGTCGGAGGCGGGCACCGCGCGGCGGGAGGGGGAGGCCATGGTCACCACCCTGAGCTTGGCTGACACCTACCCGGCCTGGTCGTGGAACCCGGTGACCGATCTGCGGGCGATGTGGGCGTTCCCGTTCATGGTCAACGCCTTCCGGGCCGGCACCATCGTCGCCGTCCTCGCCGGCGTCATCGGCTGGTACATGGTCGTGCGCCGGCAGAGCTTCGCCGGCCATACGCTCGCCCAGGTCAGCTTCCCCGGCGCGGCCTGCGCCACCCTGCTGGGCATCACCCCGGTCGTCGGATACTTCGCCTTCTGCGTCGGCGCCGCCCTGGTCATCGCCGCCATCCCGCGCGCCGGGCAGGGCGGCAGCGGGCAGGAGGCGGCCCTGACCGGGACGGTCCAGGCGTTCGGGCTGGCCTGCGGATTCCTCTTCGTCACGCTCTACAAGGGCTTCCTCGGCGGGATCAACTCCCTGCTGTTCGGCAGCTTCCTCGGCATCACCACCACCCAGGTGACCGTGCTCGCGGCAGTGGCGGCGGTGACGCTGACTACGCTGGCGGTGATCGCACGGCCACTGCTGTTCGCCTCGGCCGACCCCGACGTCGCCGCCGTACGCGGGGTTCCGGTGCGCGTCCTGTCCGTGACGTTCCTCGTGTTGCTCGGCACGGCAACCGCGGCGACCAGCCAGATCACCGGCACCCTGCTGGTCTTCGCCCTGCTGGTGATGCCCGCCGCCACCGCCCAGCAACTCACCGCCCGGCCCGCCGCCGGACTGGCCGTCTCGGTGCTGATCGGGCTCGTCGTGACGTGGACCGGGCTGATCGCCGCGTACTACTCCCCGTACCCGATCGGGTTCTACGTGACCACTTTCGCCTTCGGCATGTACGTCCTGGCCCGGCTCACGCGCCTCCTCGCGCAGGCCCTCGCCCGGCGTGCCCCAGCACCCGCCCGCCTCTCCGGGGGCGCGGCATGAGCGTGTTCCGCGCGTTCGACCACCCGTACTTCACGCACGCGCTGCTGGCCGGGACGGGGATCGCCGCGGCGGCGGGTCTGGTGGGGTACTTCCTGGTGCTCCGCGCGCAGGTGTTCACCGGGGATGCGCTCGGCCACGTCGCCTTCACCGGAGCGCTGGCGGCGCTCGCGCTCGGATACGACCTGCGGCTGGGACTGTTCGTGGCGACCGTCGTGTTCGCCGTGCTGATCGGCGCGCTCGGCCGACGGGGCCGCTCCGACGACGTGGCCATCGGCAGCGTCTTCGCCTGGATCCTGGGCCTGGGGGCCTTCTTCCTCACCCTCTACAGCACCCGCGGCGCCGCCCACGGCACCGCGGGGGTGAACGTGCTGTTCGGCTCGATCTTCGGCCTGTCGGCGGGGCAGGCGCGGACGGCGGCGCTGGTGGCCGCCGCGATCTGCGCCGTCGTGGCTCTGCTCGCCCGGCCGCTGCTGTTCGCCTCGGTCGACGAGGCGGTAGCAGCGGCGCGCGGTGTGCCCGTGCGGACGCTGGGCCTGGTGTTTCTGGTCCTGGTCGGGGCCTGCGCCGCCGAAGCCACCCAGGCGGTCGGCTCCCTGCTGCTGCTCGGCCTTCTGGCCGCCCCTGCGGGAGCCGCCCACCGGTTGACCGCTCGCCCGCATCACGCCCTGGCCTTGTCGGCCGGCCTCGCGGTGGCCGAGATGTGGGCCGGTCTCGGACTGAGCTACGCCGCGCCGCGGCTGCCCCCCAGCTTCGCCATCCTGGCCGTCGCCACCGCCGTCTACCTCGCGACACTCCTCACCGTGCGGCCCCGGCGGGACCACACGGTGACATCGGAGGAGGAACGGGACGACGTGCCGACGCCGTCACGGCTCTGACCGGCAGGGGACGGAAGCGGTCAGTGGTCGTCCCAGTGGTCCGCGTGCTGGGCGTGGCGGTGTCCGTCATGGACGTAGTCCACGTGGTCGCCGTGCGGTATGGCGACGTGTCCGCAGTCGGCATTGTGCTGGTGGTCGTGGCCCTCGTGGATGGCGTGGCCGGTGGGCTCGCACTCGTCTACGTGGTCCTCGTGCGTCCGGTGCACGTGGCCGTCGTGCACGTAGTCGATGTGGTCGGCGTGAGGTACGGCGACGTGTCCGCAGCCGCTTCCATGCTGGTGGTCGTGGTCCGTGTGGGGAGTGTGGGTGCTGGTTGTCATGAGGTACCTACTTTCTCCCCCCTGCAACAGGGTGCGCCTGGGGCGCCGCTGGCGCCATACCTCGGCAGAGAACTGTGTGGCTCGTGGTGCGTGGCGGTCTATCGGACGGCGACGAGGACGTGGCTGTTCCCGAACTGCCAGACGGGGCCCGCCTGGGCGAAACCCGCCTGCCGCAGCAGCTCGATGTGCCGGGGCAGGCACAGGCCATTGTGGCCGCCGCCTTCGCGGGACGCGGGCGGTTGCTTTCTGCGGCGCTCGGCGAGGAGGCCGGACAGCTCCGGATCCTTTGCGGTGGCCGCCCACCAGGCCCCCCAGTCTTCGTGGGTGAATGCGCGCAGCCGCTCGGAGCGCCGGTTGCCGACATGGGCCGCGAGCTGCGTCGGCTGAGTGTCGTCCGAGGGGAAGTGGTCGGCGTTGACGAGGACGCCGCCGGGGCGCAGCAGGGCCGCGAGATGGTGATAGGTCCGCCGCAGGGAGCCCTCGGCGAGGTAGTGCAGCGCCGTCGTGGAGACGGCGGCGTCCAGTGGGCGGTCCAGGTCCAGTGCGTCGGTCCATCCGGGCTCGCCGATGACCGTCTCAACGTTGTGCTGGGGGCCAAGGGGTCGCAGGTTCAAATCCTGTCGTCCCGACAATGTGACCAGCGGGTTTGCCAGTGATGGCAGACCCGCTGATTGCGTTCGTGTGACACGTGATGGCGACGTGATGACATCACGTGAGCGCTGCTCTCTGGCTGCCGCGGCGCCCTTGGCCGGAGGCGTCGTGGCAGGGAGAGGCCGCGGCAGGCCCCGAAAGGATTGAGGTCTCAGGCCGCCTGCTTTTCTGACGTGCTGCCAGGATCGGTGGCGAGATTCGCGAGCTGATCATGATGGTGGCGGCCGTGTGCCGCAGATCGTGCACCCCGATCCGCGGCAGACCGAGCTCAGCGGCCCGCCGCCGCAGCTCGACCAGTACACCCTGCGGACGCAGCGGGGATCCGTCCGGGTGGCAGAAGACCAGCCCCTCCAGCGGCGTCCCCTTGGGCTGGCCGGCCCGGGCGAGCGCCGCCTGGCGCTCGAGGGCGGCAACCACGCGCGGGGCCAGGCTCACCCAGTTCCGGCTGGCCTTGGTCTTGGGATGGCCGAGGTAGAGGCGGTTGTTGTTCACCGCCGTCAGGCTCCAGCGCACCAGCAGCATCCGCTCAGCCAGATGCACATCCGTCCAGTGCAGCCCAAGGGCCTCGCCGTGCCGCATGCCGGTGCCCAGTAACAGCTCGAAGAGGTCGGCCAGCTGGTCGCCGTAGTGGGTGTGGTTGCGCCGCAGGAAGGCCGCGGCCTGGGTGGGGTTCCAGCAGATCCGCTCCGGGGCGACCGGCCGGGGCAACAGGACGTATCGGCACGGGAGGCCGCGATCAGACGGGTCCGCACGGCATGCGTCAGGGCGCTGGAAAAGGTGGCACCGATCCGGTAGACGGCGGTGCGCCCGCGCCCCCGGGCGAGCTCGGCCTCACTCCAAGCGGTGATATGCCGGGCTCGCAGATTAGCCAGCTCCAGTTGTCCGAAGGACGGGATGAGGTCGGCGTGCACGTGATCGCGGTACCGGGCGAATGTGGTGGGCTTGAGCGTTTTCTCCTTGAGACGCAGCCACTCGGTCAGATACGTGGCCAGGGTGCGATCCTCGCTGCAGTCCAGGCCGGTGCGCTCGGACTCCAGGGCGCGCTCGAGTGCTGTCTCGGCGGCCTTCCGGGTGGCGAATCCGCTACGGCACAGGGGATGGCGCTTGCCGTCGGCCGAGGGCAGGTCGACGGCAAAGGCCCAGGAGCCGTGCCTTGAACCGTCTCGGAGCTTGGGGCAGCTGGCACCGAACTGCCGCCCGTCCGGGCGACGGCACCCGCAACGCCGGTAGACCCGACCGCGTTCAGACGATTGCGAAGTCACTGCGTTCACCTCCGGTGGGGGAGTGCGTGACTCCACCGTGGAGGCGCCGGTGCCCGGCGTAACAGGTGGCTGATCATGGCGTAGCAAGGGCGACTGCCATCACCTCGCCGTCACAAGAATCCCATCATGCACGCTGGCCAGCAGCGACCCCTTTGGAGAGTCGGCGGTGCCTGCCCCGAAGATGACGAACCTGGTTGCTCTGGCGTGAGCTGTGGAGGCTGGGTGCTTGCCGGGGTGACGTCAGGGCTGGGGCGCCGGAAGTGCGGGTGAGCTATCTGTCCAGGCTGCGTCGAACTGCTGGCAGGCGATGAAGTACAGGAGTCCGGGCGTACAGGCACGGGGAGTTCCTTCCGTGGGCGGAGTTGCTGTAGAAGGCGATGTAGGCAGCGCGGTCGGTTGCGATCACTCGGCAGGCGTTGGGGAGGTTGAAGCTGTGGAGCGCGAAGTTGCGTTGTGTGCTGGCGACCCGTGCCGTGCTGAGCGGGGCCATGGCCGAGCACATGCCCGGCGAGTTGCACATCGACGGGTTCCTGTTCGACATGAACAAGCTCTTCGAGGACTTCGTGACGGTCGCCCTGCGCGAGACCTTCCGCGGTTCGGCCCATACAGCCCGCCTTCAGGATCCCTGCCACCTCGATGATGGGGCCACCACACGTATGAAGCCGGACTTTGTGCTATACGGGCCGCACGGCAGCCCCTGCGCGGTGGCCGACGCGAAGTACAAGGCGGAGAAACGGGGCGGCTACCCGGACGCCGACCTCTACCAGATGCTGGCGTACTGCACCGCCCTGGGCCTGCGCGAGGGGCACTTGGTGTACGGGAAGGGCAATGCCTCGCATGCGGCCCACCGGGTACGCCACGCGGGCATCGTCATCCATCAGCACGCCCTCGACCTGGACCAGGATCCGATGGGGCTCCTCGCCGACATCGCGGAGGTCGCCCGGCGCATGACGGGCCCTGACACGATGCGTTCGATGCCCCCGCTGTCGTAACGTGTGCCGTTCGGAAACTCGTCGTTCCTGGTCAGGCGGCGTATCTGTACTCGTTGATCACGCCACCGAGTATTCGGGTGCGCAGAACCCGGTGAGCGGAGGGGGCGACCATGGACGTCGGGTGCTCCTGGAGGAGGGGAGGGAGCTGCCCGCGAGTCTGATGGGGGCGATGACCGTTGTAATGCTGGGCGTAGGTATCGAGGACCTGCCGAGCGTGCGTCTCGTTCCAGATCAAGAGGTGGTCGAGGACCTCGCGCCGCAGGGTGCCGATAACACGTTCGCAGTGCGCGTTCATCCGAGGAGCCCGCGGCGCGGTCCTCATGACCTGGATGTCGTCGGCTTTGAAGACCGCGTCGAAGGCCTCGGTGTACTTCGCGTCCCGGTCGCGGAGCAGGAAACGTAGCGATTCCACCCGAACACCCAACTCGACTGCGAGGTTTCTTGCCTCCCTGCGCCGCCCAGGGCCCGGTGGGATGGGCGGTCACTCCCGCGATGTGCAGCCGTCGTGTGCCGTGCTCGAGGAACACCAGCGCGTACACTCGGCGCAGATCGACCAGGTCAATGTGGACGAAGTCGCAGGCGATGATGCCTTGGGCTTGCGCGGTCAGGAAGTCGCGACATGTCGGGCTGCTGCGGCGTGGGGCTGGATCGATGCCCGCCACGGTAAGGATGTCCCAGACCGTCGTCGAGCCGACCGGGTGTCCGAGCCGGGCCAGCTCGCCCTGAATTCGTCGACAGCCCCAACGCGGATTCTCCCTGGCGAGCCGCAGCACCAGAGCCTTTACCGCACCCGCCGTCGAAGGTCTCCCGGGCCTGCGTGTGCGCTTGCTGTAGTCCCACTTCCGGGCGACCAGCCTGCGGTGCCATGCCAGCAGCGTCGCGGGCGTCACCGGAAACACCTGCGCCCACCGGTGCCGGGGGATCAGCGAGGACAGTGCTGCGAACCACAGCCGGTCCGCATGCTCGTAGCGCACCGGCCTCGTGAGCTGCCTGCGCAGCACCGCGTTCTCGTGCCGCAGCACGAGCAATTCCGCGTTCTTGGCTGTGGCCCGGCGCAGCAGCACCGCCGGGACCGTGAGCAGCTTCCGAGTTGCCTGGTATACGAGCGAAAACGTTCACCCGAACAGGGTTCCAGCAGACTGTGATGGCGCGCCAGACCACCCGCGAGCAGGAGCGATGAGTTTCCGAACGGCACAGGTGGCTCGTTCGACTGAGGCGGCGAGTCTGGGGGGCAAGGGGTCGCAGGTTCTGGGCTGAGCGTCGGGGGAACCAGTGCCCACCCGGTGCGCCTGGATGTCCGCCGCCGTTATGCGGTCTGTCAACCTGTTCCAACCCGGGAGTGTCTCAAAGCTTCGTTGCTGCCTGGCCGCGTGACGGGCAGTCGTGGGCCAGGCTGAAGCCGACGTTTTGTCAGGGGCGGTGGCGATGGTTGCTTCGGTGCGTACGACTTCGTCAAAGACGCCGTCGAGGTTGTACTCGGTGAGGGCCTGGCGCAGGTCGCGTTCGAAGGCGTCCTCGTGGCCGCCGAGTTGGGCAGGGCTGGAGTAGCTGTGTCGACCAGCCGAGTGCTTGGCTCGCGCGGCGGGGCACTGGCGGGGCTCTCTTGCAAGAGTCTGGCGCCACTTGCAACGACGTGGAGGTCGCCGCCGAGCTGGTCTGTTTGACCATCAGGTCGGGTGCTGACCTGGCCGATTTCCGCCGCGGGTGCACTTGTTCTATGCCTGCAGATGCTTCCGGAACCACTCGAGTGCTTTCGTGCTGGCGTGCTCGAACTGGGCGCGGTATGGGTCGAAGTGGCCACCGGGGATGAGGATCAGCTTCTTGGGTTCGAGGGCGTCCTCGTAGGCCTCGAGAGCGACGTCGGTCACCGTGAGGTAATCGTCCTCGGCAACGATCATCAGCAAAGGCGTGGGTGACACCCTCCGGATGAACAGCCCGGGTTCGTACATGCGCGCCATGCGGGTGGAGCGCACGGTCACCCGGTTCTCCCAGACCCCGTCGGGTAGCTCCTGGAGATAGAAGTCGACCGCGTCACTGGAGTAGTAGGACGCGCGGACCGCGGGATCGGCGCTGACGATCTGCTGGTAGTCGAGCGGTTCCCCGCGGGCGCTTCTGCGCTCCTCCTCCGCGAACCCCTCTTCGAGGGCGGGAACAAGATGCGGAGGAACCCGCCGAAGTGCCTGCTGGTAGCCACTGATGGTCGGGACCTGCGCGACGACGGCCTTCAGGCGCCGGTCCGTGGCACCGAGTACGATGGCGTGTCCGCCGGCGTAACTGCTTCCCCAGACGCCGATTCGGCCCGGGTCGACCTCGTGCTGAGCCTCCAGGAAGGAGATCGCCCGGCGCCAGTCCTCGGCCTGTTCCCAGGGATTGACGTCCTGACGGGGTTCGCCGTCGCTGGCGCCGAACGTGCGGTGGTCATGGAGCAGCACCGCGAAACCCGCATCGGCGAACCGCCGCGCAAAGCCCTCCAGGGCGTGTTCCTTGACGCCCGCGTAGCCGTGGGCCATCGAGATGGCCGGATGCGGACCTTCGCCTTCTGGTACGAAGTACCAGCCGCGCAGGGTCACCCCGCCCTTGGCGGTGAACGCCACGTCTCGCCTGTCAAGCATGGTCCATCATTTCCTCTCTGCGGTGCCGCACGTGTGGGATCAGTGCGCCCGGCCGTTGGCGAGCCACGGCTCGATCTGCTTCCAGCCCTCGGGCCACCCCGCGTCGAGCATCGTGTTGTGCCCGACGCCGCCGGTTTCCCGGATCTCCGCCCCATAGCGCCGCGCGGTGGCCCGCACTGAGACGAGTGGCACGAGGCGGTCCTCGGTGGCGGCCAGCACCAGGACTGGCAGCGCCGGTACCCGCTTGGGCAGGTGGAACAGGAACTGGTACTGGACGAGCGGGATCAGGAGTCAGGCGCCCGCTCAGCTCGGCCGTCGCCGGGTCGTCCGGCCGGGCGAAGAGCATGTGGGGCCCGAGCCGGAGAGGTCCGCCGCTGTCGTGTCCCGCCGCAGCCGCCGCGGACATCCGGTCCTCCCAGCACCATGCCTCCTGCCCCAGACCGTGCACGAACAGCAGGCGGGCCGATCCGGGCATCGCGGGACCCGTTGGCGCGGCATGGACATCTGTGCCGGCTCGCCGACGAGACCAGGAAGCATCATTGCTCTCATACGGCGGACCTTAGCAGTCATGTACATAGGCGCCAACGATTTGGTTATGTCGCCGACGGGTATCGCGGAACGACCGCCACGCCTTCTTGCGCCGACCGCCGCCCCCTGTGCCACAATGCGGACCACGACATAGCCATAAGTTCTATACCTCTGTACAAAGCAAGCGCTCGCACTGGTCGCCCCTGGACACCCCGGCGCAGGCGGCGAGCCGAACCTTCCATCGTCGCGGACGCCGCGGACGGGCCAAGCCCGGCGGCACATCCGCTGAGGCATTCAAACGGAGAGTGAAATGATCATCGATACGGCATCACTCGACGCCAGGTCGAGCTACAAACTCCTCATCGGCAGTGTGCTTCCGCGCGCGATCGCCTGGGTCAGCACCCGGTCGACCGCAGGCGTCGGCAACGTGGCCCCCGTGTCGTTCTTCACCGTCGTCGGCCGCCTCCCTCCGACGGTGTCGATCTCCCTGCAGCCCCGCTCCGACGAGGTCACCCTGAAGGACACGTTCGTCAACATCCGGGACACCGGTGAGTTCGTGGTCAACATGGTGTCCCTCGGCCAGGTCGACGAGGCGCACCGCTCCGCCTTCGAGTTCGAGTCCGAGGTCGACGAATTCGAAGCCCTTGGCCTGGAGAAGGCCGAATGTGAGGTCGTGTCGGCACCCCGGATCGCCGGTGCCCCCATTTCCATGGAGTGCGTGGTCGACCGGATCATCCCCATGCCTCCGCTGCCGGACCACGTGGTATGGGGACGGGTGGAGCGCTTCCACGTCCGCGATGACCTCTACCTGCCCGGTGGGCGCATCGACACCGGTGCCCTGGGTGCCGTCGGGCGCCTGGCCGCCGAGTACTCGCTCGTCAACAACATCTTCACCACCCCGCTCCCCGAGGAACTCGTCGAAGGCCTGCTCGCCACTCGCAGCGCACGCCTCGATGAGCGTCCGACTGACTTCTCCCCCATCGACACGGCGGAATGGTCGCCTTCCGGATCAACGAAGACAGGACCGAAATGACCAGCGACTTTGTTCACATCGACCGTGCGGCCACCTGTGGTGGCGAGGTGCTCCCAGGTGCTCCGACACTGCTGCTCGTGCACGGGTTCCTGGACGACGCCACCGTCTGGGACGGCTTCGTCAAGGCCCTGGACGGCTCGGTGGCGACGGCGCGGCTGGATCTTCCGGGTTCCGGGGCCCGCGCGTCCGCCCCTGTGGACACGGAGAAGCTGAGCCTGGCCCTGTTGGCCGACGAGGTCGCATCCGTCATCGACGACATCGAGGGACCAGTCGCCCTGGTGGGCCAGAGTATGGGAGCCCAGGTCGCCGAGCTCGCGGTTGCCGCTAGGCCCGAGCGGGTCGCAGGACTGGTCCTGCTCACGCCGGTCCCACTCGGCGGCACCCGTCTGCCCGAAGAAGCCGTCGCGCCGTTCCGGGCCCTCGGCGGGAACGCGGAGGGCCAGCGCGCCGTACGCAACCAGCTCTCGCCGACGCTTGACGAGGAGGCGCTGGACACGCTGGGCCGTAGCGGCTTGCTGGTCCCTCCGCTCGTGGCCGCACGTTACGCCGACCTGTGGAACAACGGTGTCGACGCGGCACCGGAGCAGAGCGCGTACCCCGGCCCCGTCCTCATCGTCCGCGGCGACAGCGACGGCTTCGTCACCGAGGAGCTGATCACCGGAGCCATCGCGCCGCGCTTCCCCGGTGCGCGCCTTGCGACCGTTTCCGGCGGCGGGCACTGGCTGCACGTGGAGTACCCCCATGCCCTGGTCCGCGAAGTCCTCGGCTTCCTCCAGAACCTGAATGCCGACGCTGCGGCTTCGGGCTGGCGCAGCGGCTTCTCGGAGCATTCCGCGAGCACCTTCGCCGAGGGCTTCGCCGAGGACATCGTGCTGGAGGCCAGCGTTCTTGCCCGGCCGATCGCCGGTCGGGCGCTCGTCGCCTCGACTGTCGCGGCTGCGAGCACGATCTACGAGTCGCTGGAGTTCACGGCCGAGGCCTCCGACGCAACCACGACCTACCTGCAGTGGAAGGCGACGGCGTTCGGCGGAGTGGAGATCTCCGGCATCACCGTTCTGGAGAAGAACGCAGATGGCGATGTCGTCCGGGCGGCGATCCACCATCGTCCTCTCGGAGCAGCCCTGCGATTCTCCGCCACGCTCCGCGACCGGCTGGTGGGCATCGTCCCGTCCGATCACTTCTATGCCGGTGACCCGCAGCCCGTTCCGGGCGCATAGCCGAGTCCCCCGTCTGTCCCGCACAGGCCACCTTGAGTAGCCGTGTTCGAAGGAATGGAGTACCGATGAGCCATTTGGGCTTCGACATCGACGACCACGTCGCCGAGATCGTCCTGGACAACCCGACACAGAACCGCATCGATGAACAGATGGCCGACGAGCTGCTCGCAGCGGTTGAGAAGGCGGAGTCATCGGGGGCGCGGGCGATCCTTCTGCGCGCCGAAGGGCCTGACTTCTCTTTCGGCGGGGACATCGTCACCTGGCCCGATCTCGACGTGCGGCAGTTGCGGCTGCTGTTCGAGCGGTACATGTTCGCGTTCAACCGCTTCGAGCGGATTCCCGTGCCGGTGGTCGCAGCGGTGAACGGCCTGTGCTTCGGTGGGGGCTTCGAACTCGCGCTGCGCTCCGATGTGATCTTCGCCGGCGAGGGGGCCCGGTTCGGGCACCCCGAGCAGACACTGGGCCTCGTCACACTGCTCGGCGGCATCTACCGATCGGCCGCTCGTGCGGGCCGTGCCAGGGCCTACGAGTGGGCGCTGACCTCGGAACAGGTGCCCGCTGCCACCATGGCGCAGGCCGGAGTCGTCAACCACGTCCTCCCCGATGACGAAGCCCTCGAAGCCGCTCGGGCGTTCGCGCGCAAGGTGGCCGCGGGGCCCACCCGGGCGCATGCCGCGCACAAGGCGCTGTTGCGGATGTGGGAAGCCGGGGGTGTGAACGCTGCCGACGACTCGATGTTCGACATCGCCATCCCGCTGTTCGAGTCCAAGGATGCGACGGGCGGTCTCACGTCGGCCGTGGCGGCCTACAAGGCCGGACGACCCCGACCCACCGTCGACTTCGCCGGGGAATAGGCTCCCTCGCGGGGCCGTCATGCAGGCGGCCCCGCCCCCGCGGTCTGGCCATGGTCACAAGTGAAAGCGATAGGCTCTTACAGAGGCGATGCAAGTACCCTGAAGGCACCAGGAGGACGAGATGAGTGCGGCGGTCCAATGGCCGGCCTCGGCTCGCTTTAAGGAAGTCGAGCACAGCGCCCCAGGCGGGCTGGGATTCGTACAGGACCTCTTGAACACAGCGAGCATGGGCAAGCCACGCCGGCCTGACCTCCTGGAGTCCGTCGACGCGGCGGAACAATGGCTCCAGTCCTCCCTCGCAACGCTCAGCAGTATCGACTCCAGCGCTCCTCCCGCGCCATGTCCCCTCGACGCACGCGGCCTCAGTCGCCTCCGGTCGCTGCGCGACGACATCCGCGCCGCGCTGGCCACCAGGCATGCCGACGAACCCTCCGCCGCCGTCGCCGCACCGTCGATCGAGACGACGGCAGCCGTCAGTCTGGACGCCGGAGGCGCGCGGCTGCATCCGCGCGGCAAGGGTGTCGAACTTCTCCGCTCGTACGTCCTGATCCAGCTGGCCGCCGCCACCTATGCCGACACGATGCGGCGACTGAAGGTGTGTGCGAACCCTCGCTGCCGCGGCGCGTTCTACGACCGCTCCAAGAACTGCTCGCGTGCCTGGCACAACGTCACCACCTGCGGGAACACTCAGAACGTACGGGCCTATCGGACCCGTTTGAAGGAACGCGGGCTCTCCTCGTCGCGATGATCCGATGGCATCCGCAGCGGACGCCGCCGCGCGCGGTGCGGGCGCGGCCCCAATCGGGCCGCCAGCGGCCGTCTCGTCCAGCTCGCGCATCACCAGATTGCTCGCGTACCTAATCGCCCGGACCGTGCGCTCTGTCAGGACAAAGGCCTGCCAATCTCGCTCAGGGGAGGATCAGGTCCCCCTTGGCGGGCCGCATATGCGTGTCGCGCGACACATTAGTCACACCACTGAAGGCCACGCGAACCGGCCGGTGACGCGCCCGGTCAGGGCGCAGGAGCGCTCGGGGCCGGCAGGAACGCGAGGTTGTCCCCGGACTGCCTCAGCCGTTCGAGGAGACGGGCGTTCTGGGTCTCCAGTTCAGCGTTGCGCAAGGTCAGGATCTGGATCTGGTTGGCGTAGGTGGCCAGAGTGTCCTTCAGCTCACGGATTGCCCGGCCGAAGAAGCGGTCGCGCAGCATGACGAGCGGCAGCGCGAAAACCTCCGGCGCGAGAGGTTCGGGGCCGAGCTCGCCACGTGCGCACGCGGGCTCGATGATGTCGCGGTCAAGCTCGACGCCTGCGGCTCCGCCGATCGCGCCGATCTCGTGCAGCAGCTCGGGGTCAGCCTCGCCCAGGAGAGCGCGGTAGTTCGGCTCGCCGACCTCTGTGGCGCGCGACTGCGCGGCCTCCAGCCAGGCGATGGCGTCCCCCTCAGGTTTCCGGTGCGCGGCGCCGGACCCACCTCGCCGAGTTTGGCCCACAGGGAGGCGAGGACGAGATGGGCGCGGGCCTTAACCCGAGCTGCTTCTACGTCGAGATCGAGGGTCATCTCGACGAACCCCGTGCCGCACTCGCGCTGCACGAGCTGCGCTTCTTCTCCTCCGAGGTCCGCGTGCTCGGCGTCTATCCCGCACATCCGCACCGGCTGCGGCAGCGGAGCGCGTGACGCTTGGCGGGCCGTCTCGGCCCGTTGGTGACAGCAGGAGGTAGCCACCTTGGTCGCTGGCGGGTCCTGCTGAGCCGTCTGCGCCTCTGCGACACCTCATTACACGGCGTGAACGGACTCCCGCTCAGCATTGCCCGCGAGCCCCACAACACCATCGAGGTCCGGTTCCCCGTCGTTGTCCACGACGATGTGCCGAGCGCCGGACCAGGTGCAGTCCTGGGTCCCCAGCTGTTGCCAAAATGCGGGCCAGTCGGCCAGTTTGGCCCGGTCGCGAGGCAGGCCTCGTTGGGTCAGTCTCGTGCGAACGGTCTCCGCGGAGGTCCGTACCTCGACCACGACGACGGGTGTCCCCGTGGGCCAGGAAGCTTGGTCGGCGGAGGCGGTCAAGAAGTCGGGGTCGGCCAGGTACGCCGCGAACGGTGCGTCCAGGACGACAGGGAGACCCAGCCGCAGGTTGTCCGCCGCCGTGGTGAACAGGGCTGCGTACTCGGTCGGCATCAACCGTTCGATGTACGTCGGGTCATCCTCGCGGCCCCCGGCCCGTCGACCGACCAGTTCGAGCGCGGCGTCCACGAGGTCGCCGGTCAGTGAGTCCTTGTCGAGGTAGACCGCGCGGAGCCGGCGTGCGAGCTCGCGGGCGACATGGGACTTTCCCGATCCCGCAGGCCCGATCGCGACGAATACCGGTGGCGTCCCGGAGGCGGGGGGCAGCGGGTCAGGCGCGGGCATCGGCCACCGCCTCGAGGAATGTCCGGGCCGCCGCACCGACCGGGTGCCGCTCGGTGCTTTCCCGCTGTGCCGCCTTGGTGATGAAGCTTCCGACTCCGACCGCCGCGACTCCGGCGTCGAACCACTCCGCCACGTTGTCCGGGGACACACCCCCGGCCGGGACCAGGGGGATGTGGCCGAGTGGTTCGAGGACCGCACGGGCGTAGTCGCGGTTGAGGACCGACGAGGGAAACAGCTTGACGAGGTCGGCTCCTGCCGTGGCCGCCTGGACGATCTCCGTGGGTGTCGCGGCTCCGCAGATGCTGGCGGCCTGGTAGCGGCCCGCGGTCTCCAGCATGCCGAGGTCGACGTGGGGGCTTACCAGGAAACGCGCGCCGGCCTGGATGCTCGCGTACGCCGATGTCGCGTCGAGCACGCTGCCGGCGCCGATCTCGGCCTCGGGGTACTCCGAGCCCAGCCGGCGGATCACGTCCAGGGCCCCCGGCGTCGTGAGTGTCACCTCGACCGCTCGTATCCCTCCCGCGATGGCCTCGCAGGCCACTTCGTACGACGCCTCGGCGGTGGGAAGGCGCACGATCAGCACCGTCCCGGTCTCGTACACGGCATTCAGGGTGCGCAGCTTGCGCATCGGTCACCTCAAGGGAAATCGGTGGGCTGGGGGTGTTGACGGAGCTTAGGACCCTCTGCTTCGGTGATGCAACCGATCTCAGCAATCGATCTCAGCACTTGATTGCAGTCCGGCTTCGGAGAGGGAGATCGGCAGTAGTTGCCCCATACCGAAGTTGGGAGGCGCGTCGTGAGACGTCCGCTCACAGCAGTTCTAGGCGCCCGCCACTGGCACGTACCCCTGTATGTCAGTGCCTGGGCGGATACTCACGATGTCGTGCTGGTCCAGGACGGGGAGCCCGATCAGATCACGGACATGGCCCGACGGCTCGACGCGTCCGTGTATGGGGACATCGAGGCAGCTCTGGACGCCGGACCCTTGGACCTGGCCTACGTTTTCGGGCCACACGACCGCATGGTGGACACCTGTCTGTCCCTGGTCGAGCGCGGCATCCCCTTCGTGGTCGAGAAGCCGGGCGGTCTGGGGGCCGAAGACGTGGAGCGGATTCGGGATGCCGCCGCTTCGGCAGGGGTCGCGGCGACCGTCCCGTTTGTCCAGCGCGGCGGCCCCGTGGATCACGCGCTGTCCCTGGCCGGCGCGCCGACGTACCAACGGGCGAGCTTTGTGGCCGGCCCGCCGGAGCGCTATCACGTGGCAGGCTGCTCCTGGATGCTCGTGCCCGCCCGCTCCGGCGGGGGGTGTCTGGTGAACCTGGCGCCGCACTTCGTCGACCTCTTCCTGCAGCGAAGCCGGGCCCGGCGCGTGGAACTGGTGGCGGCCAATCTCTCCGCAAGCCTGCACCGCGAGGCCGTCGAGGACCATGCAACGCTGGTGCTCGCGGGCGACGACGGCAGTGAGGCCATCATCGAGGTCGGCTATGCCTTCCCGTCGAGTCCCGCCAAGCGGTACTGCTCCTACACCAGCGCCGGCGACGGGGGATACGTCGACGTGGGTACCTCCGGCGACGTCTCCTGCACGCGCGCGTCGGACGGTGTCACCGTGTCGAACTCCATCGACGTGGACAGCGACCCGCTGTACGACGTGTTCGTCCGACAGGTGGCCGACACCTGGGCGGACGGCTTTCCCGGGCTGCCTACCTTGGCCGACCTTGCCGACACAATGAGCCTCATCTGGGCCGCGTACAGGCGGTCCCCCATTGCGTCTGTGGAGGTCAGCCATGGCTGAGGTGAGCATCGACGACGTCGCCGCCCGAGCGGGCGTGCATCGCTCCACGGTTTCCCGCGCCTTCTCCCGGCCGGAAGCCGTGAATGCCGCGACCCGGAAGCATGTCCTGGAGGTGGCGGAGAGTCTCGGGTACCGGGTAAACCCGCTGGCGCAAGCCCTGCGCCGTCGTGCGAGCAAGCTTGTCCCGCTGATCGTCCCGGACATCACCAACCCCTTCTACGGTGAGCTGGCGAGGACCATGGCGGCAGCGGCGGCCGACCGGGGTTACCAGTTGGTGTTGTGCGTGACCGGCGGTGAGGTGGCTCAGACCAACGCGTATCTGACATCCCTGCAGGAGATGTACGCGCCCTTCGGGATCGTCGCGCCGTCGACCACCGTGGACCTCGACGAGCTGCAGAACGTCGCGCTCGGCAGCAAGGTCGTCGTCGTCGACCGCGTCAAACAGGCACGGGTGCCGACCGTGACGGTGGACAGCGCCGAGGGCATCGCACTCGCCGTCGACCACCTGCACGGCCTGGGGCACCGGCGCATCGCCTACGTGTCCGGCATCTCCGGGGCGTACACATCCAGGGACCGCCTGGCCGCCTACGAGGGGCTGGCCGCGGAGCTGGACATGCCGGCGATGATCCTGGACGGGGGCACCGGGCCCGATGTGGGGGAGCGGGCCGCCGAGCGCCTCGTGCACATGACACGCGAGGAGCGCCCGACAGCGGTCATCGCGGCCAATGACATGGTCGCCTTCGCCCTCATCTCCGCTCTTGGTGTGCGAGGTGTGTCCGTCCCGGACGAGGTGTCGGTGATGGGCTTCGACGGCCTGGAGTTCGGCGCCCGGTTCAACCCGCGACTGACCACCGTCCGCCAGCCCATCGCCGACATGGGAGTGATCGCCATCGACCTCGCCGAGAAACTCCTCAAGGACGGGGAGACGGGACATGTCGTCCTTGCCCCCGATCTGCTGATCCGTGAGTCGACCGCGGAGGTGCCCCGATGAGCCTGCCCGCAGGGTTTCAACACGTCGACCATGTCGCCTTCACCGTGCCCGACCTCGGCGAAGCGGTCGCCTTCTTCGTCAACGCCCTGGGCGCCGAGGAGCTCTACCGCTCGACGCGCGGGCCCGACGCCCACTTCATGCCCGCACATTTCGAGGTCCCGACCGATGCCCGTCTGGAACTCGCCATGTTGCGCATGCCGCCCAACCTCAACGTGGAGCTGTTCCAGTGGTGGAGCACGGACCAGCGGCGCGACTACCCGCGCCACTGCGATCCCGGCGGCCACCACCTGTGCTTCACCGTGGCGGACGTCGACACGGCCGTCGAGCATCTCCGGTCGCACGGCGCCCGTGTCCTGGGCGGGACGAAGGAGGTCGGCCCGGACAGCCCGCTCGTCGCCGGAAACCGGTGGACCTACCTCCGGGCGCCCTGGGGCCTGTTGATCGAACTGGTCGACCGCTCCCGCGTCCACAACCCGCCACCACTGGTCGGGCCTGCTGACTGGACCGACCCCTCCCGAACTGGAAAGGACCTGTAGTGCGGATCATTGGCCACACCCTCGGCACGCCGGAACAGACCCTCCCCGAGGCGCTGGAGCTCTTCGCCGTCGCCGGTCTGGAGGGAGCGGAGGTCATTTACCAGAACGACTACCGCAGCGGACTGCCGGTCGGGGACGACGTGGCAGCGGCCGAGGCGGCCCGCGTGGCGGACGATCTCGGCGTACCGGTGGTGGGGCTCGCTCCGTACACCACGGGGCTCAACCACGAGGACCCGGCGCAGCGCCGCGCCGCGCTCGACGAGCTGCGGGCGACGGTGGACTGCGCTCATCGCGTGGGAGCGACCCGGATCCGCGTGTACGCGGGTTCCTGGGGAGCCGATCGAACCGACCACGCCGGACACTGGGAGCGCCTACGCGCGAGCCTTTCGGAGCTGGCGCCGCTCGCCGCCGACGCCGGAGTGCGCCTGTGCGTGGAGAACCACTTCGGAACCATGACGCAGTCGGCCAAGGAGACCGCTCGGCTGATACGCGAGGTGGACTCGCCTGCCGTCCGAGTGCTCTACGACCAGGCGAACCTCACCTTCACGCACGACGAGGCATGGCCGGAGGCGCTGCGGGAGCAGGGCGACCTGATCGGGCACGTCCACGTGAAGGACCTCGTCTTCACCGACCCGGACGCCCCCTTCGTCGCTTCTGAGACGGCCCGGGTGAAGGCGGACGAGCGGGCCGTGCGCTCGCGCGTCGTCGGCGACGGCATCGTGCCCTGGTCCGACATCCTTCGGGCGGTCAAGCAGCACGGATACGACGACGTCCTCAGCCTCGAGTACGAATACCGCTGGCACCCGCAGGATCTCCCGGCTCCGGCTGAGGGCTTCGCCCGGGCCGCCCGCGTGCTGCGTTCACTCCTCGACGAGGCCGCCGGCCTCACGCCCGCGGAGGTGTCCCGATGAGCTGGCCCCCGCTGCGCGTCGGTGTAGTCGGCGCCGGGAACATCGCGCACATCGCGCAGTTGCCCACCCTGGTGGCGCGGGACGACGTCGACCTCGACGTCCTGGTGTCCCGGCGCGAGGACCCCTCCGAACTGGTCCGTCGATGGGGATTCTCCACCGCGGTCCCGACGATCGAGCAGGCCCTCGAACGTGACCTGGACGCCCTGTTCGTCCTGACCCCGAGGTCGGAGCATTTCGCCGGTGTGAGCTGCGCGTTGGAGGCGAGCGTCGACGTCTTCTGCGAAAAACCCCTCGCGACCGCGACCAGCGACGCGGAGCGGCTCGCCGACCTCGCCGACGAGCGCGACCGCGTGCTGATGGTGGGGTTCAACCGCAGGTTCGCGCCGTCCTACGTCGCCGCTCGTGACGAGTTCGGGGACGCCGGCGCCGCCTTCTGTATCGCGCAGAAGAACCGTCGCGGCAGTGAATACCGCGCGACCTTCGAGAACGCCATCCACATGGTGGACCTGCTGCGCTGGTTCTGCCCGGGCGAACCGGTCGACGTCGCCGCCCACGCCGCCGGTGACGACCCCTGGCAGGAGGACGGCGTCTCCGCCCTGATCCGATTCGCCGGCGGCGGCACCGGCGTCCTGACGGCGGCACGGACCGCTGGCGCGTGGGCAGAAAAACTGGATGCCTACGGCGCCGAGCGCTCGGCCGAGGTGGTGGCTCCGGACACGGTGACCCTCACGCGGGACGGTGTGAGCACCGTGCGCTCGATGAGCCCCGAGGCATTCGGCTGGGCCACGGCGACGAACACCTTCGGGTTCGCCGCTGCCGTTCACCACTTTCTCGACCGCGTACGAGACCGTGGCGCGCCGCTGACGTCGGGGCGGGAAGCCGCCCGCACGCAGGCGCTCCTCGACGAAATCCTGCAGGCCGCCGGTCTCCCCGTGAAGGAGCAGGAGGGCCGCACCTGGTCCAGCCACGCGACGCGCTGAGCCTCGAACGGCCCCTCACCGCGGCTGGTGTCGGCAGCATCCACTCTCGAAGAAGGCTTCCGGAACCGCCGACATCGTCGACCGTAACAACCTGGTCCGCGGCGCCCTGACCCGCCGACTGTTCGCACAGATCCCATCCCTCACTGCACTGAGGAGCGCTCAATGGCGAACGCACCAAGAATAGCCTCACCGAAGTCCCCCTCCGCCACGAACAAACGGGACGTCCCACCCCGCAGAAGGCGGTTGAACATCCTGGCCGGTACTGTCGGCCACTTCATCGAGTGGTACGACTGGTACATCTACGGCCTCTTGGCCGCCGTCTTCTCAAGCCAGATCTTTCCCGGTGGCAGTTCGGCGATGTCGCTGATCAGCGCCCTGCTGACCTACGCGGTCGGGTTCGTGGTGCGTCCGCTGAGCGGCATCATCATCTCCCCCCTGGCCGACCGCTACGGCCGCCGTGTCGTCCTGGCCACCACCATCGGTGGCATGGCCGCGGGCAGCCTGATCCTCGCGCTCACCCCGCCGTTCTCCGCAATCGGATACGCGGCGCCGCTGCTGTTTCTGCTCGCTCGCGTACTGCAGGGCATCTCGGCCGGCAGCGAGATGCAGAGCGCCATCGCCTACATGGTGGAGAACGGCTCGACCGACCGGCGCGGCCTGTTCGGCTCGTTGTCGAATGTGGCCAGCGGCCTGGCGACGCTGGCCGCCACCGGCATGGGGGCGATCGTCACCTCGACGCTGAACACCCATGACCTGGAGACGTGGGGCTGGCGCATCCCGTTCGCCATCGGCGGCCTCCTCGGCGTGGTCGGTCTGCTGCTGCGATCGCGCGCCGACGAATCCCCGGAGTTCGAGGCCGCTGTCGACTCCGCCGCCGACCGGCAACCTGAGAACCTGCGCCTGCGGGAACTGCTGCGCAGGCACCCCAAGGCACTGCTGCAAACCGCGGCTCTGTCCGCCCCGGCAGTCGCCTACTACACGTGGGCCACCTTCCTGCCCACCTACGCGCACCTGACCACCGGTCGTGACCTGGACTCCGCCTTGGTCGGTAATACCATCGGGCTGGGCCTGCTGGTGATTATCGTGCCGCTGTGCGGCGCCCTGTCCGACCGCATCGGCCGTCGCAAGCCCTTCCCCATCATCGGGGCCGCCGGCATGGTGGTGCTCTTCTATCCGCTGCTGTTGTTGCTGCAGCGCCCCGGATTCGGCGTATACGTGACGGTGACCGTCAGTGGCTGGGTGGTCCTGGCGATCTGGCAGGGCGTTTACCCGACGATCCAGGCCGAACTGTTCCCCGCTGCCGTCCGTGTGTCCGGCATCGGCGTGGCCCACCAGATCGTCATCGCGGCCCTCGGTGGGACGGCACCGCTCATCGCCAGCGCCTTCATCGAGGCCGGCCACCCCATGGGCGTGGCGGTGTACATGACGGTCATCGTCCTTGTCTGCCTCATCGTCTACCTGACCCTGCCGGAGACGGGCCGCTCAGGCACGCACACCACCACACCACCCGCTGCTGCATCCGACGCCGAGAACAGCTCTACATGCATGGAATCTACGGAGGGCACCCCATGACCGCCCCATCCCAGATCGCGATCGTCACCGGATCCAGCGGAGGCATCGGAGCCGCCACCGCCGAACGCCTGCACGCATCGGGCGCGCTGGTCGTCGGCTGCGACCGCACGACACCGGAAAGCCGCCCGAAGTGGCTCGCGGACTTCCGAGAGCTCGACGTCACCGACGAGCAGGCGGTGCACGACACCGTGACCGGGATCAAGGCGGAGTTCGGGGCGATCGACGTCCTGGTGCACGCTGCCGGAGTCCTCGGCAACGAGCCGGACCTGCTCACGACCCCGAGCTCCGAGTTCGCCCGGGTGATGGCGATCAACGCCACGGGGGCCTTCTCCGTCCTGCGCGAAGTCGGCCTTGTGATGCAGGCCCAGCGCTCCGGCTCCATCGTCGCGGTGGCCTCGGTCGCCGCGAAGGAGGCCCGTCGCGCGTACGTGCCCTACAACGCCAGCAAGGCGGCCGTGTTGAACATCTGCTGGTCGCTCGCCCTGGAACTCGGCCCAGACAACGTTTCGGTCAACTGTGTGTGCCCCGGCCCGGTCAACACCGCCATGTGGGACCAGCTCGCCACCCGCGCCGCCGGCGGCCACCTCGAGGGAGACCAGCGCGCCCGCCAAGCCCGGGCCGCGCAGATCCCGATGGGCCGATTCGCCGAGCCAGAGGAGGTAGCGGCGACCATCGCCTTCCTCAGCGACCCGGCAAACCGTTACCTGACCGGTCTGAGCCTGGATGTCGCCGGCGGCGCCCGGCTCGGGATGGGGAGTTGAGGGGGCGATTGTGCCTGAGGGGTGCCTGTTGAGTCGGCACGGAGCGCGGTGCCGGTGTTGCCACCGGTCCGTTTCTCCGTGCCGCTCGCCGAACCCGGCGTACCCGTCTCCGAGTACCGGGCTCTCCCACGGACTCTGCCGTTCAGGCGTGATTGGGTGCCGGGTGACGCCGGCGATGTGCACGCGGCGGGTGCCGTGGTCGATGAAGAACAGCACGAACCAGCGCCGCAGGAAGACCGTGTCGATGTGGAAGAGGTCGGTGGCCACGATGGCGGAGGCCTGGGCTTTGAGGAAGGCGGGCCAGGACTGGTTGGTGCGCTGGGGTGCGGGGGCGATCCCGGCCTTCTGCAAGATCTCCCAGACGGTCGAGGTGCCGAGTTTGCGTCCCAGGCCGAGCAGTTCGCCGTGGATTCGTTGATATCCCCTGAAAGATGTCTTTATTGCCGTACGGTCGTTGACCTGGGGCTTTGTGATCGTCCACGTGTGGGCATGATCACTGATTGTGGGTCTGCGACTGCTCTATTTGATCTTCTGCCGACTACTGGGCTGCCTTCTTTTGCTGGGCCGGTCGACCGCCGCGAACAACGCCGAGATCCTCGCGCTTCGCCATGAGGTCGCTGTGCTGCGTCGGCAAGTAGTGCGGCCGCGGCTTTCATGGGCTGATCGTGCCGTGCTCTCCGCTCTCGCCCGGAACCTGCCACCCGCCTTGCGCCGCCATCGGCTGGTCACCCCGGGCACGCTGCTGACCTGGCACCGCCGTCTGGTGCGCTGGAAGTGGCACCAGACGGCGGTCGGCCCCGGTCGGCCAGCGTTGCCGGGAGAGATGGTCGCGCTCATTCAGCGTTTGGCGCGAGAGAACTCGACCTGGGGGTACGTCAGGATTCAAGGTGAGCTGCGGCGGCTTGGGCATAGGGTTGCCGCCGCCACCATCCGGCGCGTCCTGCGCCGCCTCGGTCTACCGCCCGCACCGCAGCGCGCCTCCCGGCAGACCTGGCGTTCTTTTCTGCGCTCCCAGGACCACACGCTGGTCGCCTGCGATTTCATGCACGTGGGGACCGTCTTCCGCAAGCGCCTCTATGTCTTCTTCGTCATGGAGATTGCCACCCGGCGCGTCCGTGTCCTGGGCGTCACCGCCCACCTGACCGGCGCATGGGTCACTCAGCTCGCCCGCAACCTGCTCATGGATCTCGAGGGCAGAGCCGGGTGCTTCTGGTTCCTCATCCGTGACCGGGACAGCAAGTTCACCGCCGCATTCGACGTCGTCTTCGCCGGCAACGGCACAGCCGTCATCCCGACTCCGCCGCAAAGTCCCCGGTCCAACGCGTTCGCCGAACGATGGATACGCACAGCCCGTACCGAGTGCACCGACCGCCTTCTGATCACCGGTGAACGGCACCTGCGTACTGTCCTCAACCAGTACGCCGAGCACGACAACGCGGGGCGGGCCCACCGCAGCCTCGGCCTACGTGCCCCTGACGACGACCCGAACGTTATCCCCCTAGCCGCTGCCGCTGTCAGGCGCTGCCAGGTACGTGGCGGGCTGCTCAACGAGTACCGCACCATGTCACCCCGGTTGCCTCATCATCCGCAGGAGACGCCCAGCTCAGCCGCCTGATCGGAGTATTGACACCCTTCAGGGTACGTCCACTGCAACGAGTGCAACACCGGTTCGGGTACTACCGAAGAGGGCTACGTAAAGGACATGGATGCCGACGGCCAGTGCGCCTACGTCTACACGACCCTCAATGGGAGCGGCACCATCCGCAACCAAGCTAAGGCGTGCCCCAAGGGCACGGAGACCTGCTTCAGCTGGAGCTACCCCGGCTACGCGCCCGTGCAGTGCAGGTATACCTCAGGGAGGCCTGAGCCAGTAGCACTGGGATGAATACGGCCGGGCAGCCACGAGACCCTTCTGTGGCTGTCTGGCAAAAAGGTCTGACGATGGCCCGGCAGTGCGTTCAGGAAGCGGCCGGCCAAGGCGCAGGTCAGCTGCAACCGCCAGTCCCACCCCAGTAATGCGTTCTATTGCTGACCCATGCAGGCGTCAGCAAACCGCCGGTGGGGTCAGGCCGCGTGGCCGATGGTGATGTGGAGGGGCTGGCCCAGGGCGGTGGCTACGCGTAGCAGGGTGCGGGTGGAGGGGAGGGTGAGGCTGGTTTCCAGGCGGGCGATGGCGGGCTGGGTCATGCCGGCGCGGCGTGCGAGTTCGGTCTGGGACCAGCCCAGTTCGGTGCGGCATCGGTGGACGGTGCGGCCGATTTCGATGGCCAGCCCGGTTTCGTCGTAGATCTGCTGGGCCTGGGGGGTGAGCCCGGTCTCCTCGTCGGCCAGTTCCTTGGCGCGGCGGGTCTTCCATGCGGAGTGGTTCATAGTTCCTCCTCCTTCACGTTGCGGTCGTAGATCTCGTGGTTCTGGGCAGGACGGTGTTTGGCTTCGCAGTGTTGCTGGGCGGTGTGGGCGCGGTCGACCTCTGCTGTTTCGCGCATGCGGGTTTTGTGGAACACGGTCAGCATCACGACGCGCCGGGCGGGGGCGAGCCAGTACGTGATGCGTTGTTCCCGGCGGTGCAGGGAGAACCGTAGTTCGCGTAGCTTGCCGCCCAGGTGGCGGGTCTGGGGTTCGCCGAGTGTCTCGGCGTGGTCGGCGAGGAGGTCGGCCAGCTTCATTACGCGCAGATAGTCGGCGGGTGGGAGCGTGTCCAGCCATTGCTGGACTTCTGCTTCAAGCTCGATGTCATACCGCTCACCCATACCAAAAATCATATACCGATGCCGTGAGTAGATCCACCGGCCGACTCGACATCGGTCTCTGCGGGAATGGAGTGGCGAGCGAGGTGAGGACCGGGCGCCGATATCGGTCGCGTGTCGGCCCTGCGACGCGCTGATCTGTTGGAACTGCCGCAGGCGACGGATCACGTTCGTTCGGGTACTCCCTCGCGGGTGGAGGCATACCGCTTCGTGCTGGGGCGTACTGGCGGCTACGATGCGATACGGATCGTCGCGGAGAGTTGCCACGCTGCTGGGGGTCAAGGGGTCGCAGGTTCAAATCCTGTCGTCCCGACCAGCGTTTTCGCAGGTCGGAGGCCGTTTTCTCAGAGATGGGAAAGCGGCCTTTTTCGTGTTGCTGAGGCTGGTGGTCGCATTGTGGTCGCAGTCGCTTGTTGAGGTCGGGATGCGGTGGGTGAAGTAGCGGTGATGGTGGGGGAGTAGGTCCGTTTCGTGGGGCGGTGGGGTCGGTTTCGGTGGTCGCGGTGTGGTCGCGGTGTGGTCGCGGCCGGGGTGGCCAGTGTCGGCGGATGCCACCCGTGTGGCCGGTGTCGGCTTTGGTGAGTGCTTTGTCGATGGCTTCTACGGCATCGCGGGCGGCTTGCCGGGTGAGGTGGGAGTAGATGTTGGCGGTGGTGGAGACGGTGGAGTGCCGCAGGGTCTTGGAGACGGTGAGGAGTGGGATTGCGGGTGCCGATAAATCGTCCACGCAGGTCGGGAGCCTGATCACGGATCTTCGGTTCTCCTCGACATTCGCCCAAGTGCCTTCACCCGCAAGGGGGGGCGGCATCATGATCTGTCGTGCTGCTGCGCCTGGCCTACCTCGCCGCGACCAACGCCCTGGCGTTCCTACGCCTCCTGCCGATGAGCGACAGAGAAAAGGACGTCGAGATCCTGGTGCTCCGGCACCAACTGCTGGTCCTGCGGCGTCAGGTGGGCAAGCCGAGCTTCACCGACAGCGACCGTGCCGTCCTCGCCGGCCTGCTCCACCACCTCCCCAAAGACAGACTGCGGCACCTTCTGCTGCTGGTCCGCCCCGAGACCGTCTTGCGCTGGCATCGCGAACTGCTCAGGCGGCGCCATGCCGCGCCCTGCGTACCCAGGCGACGTGGACGCCCGCGCACCCTACGGTCAATCCGCTCCATGGTCCTGCGCCTGGCCAGGGAGAATGCCTCGTGGGGGTATCGCCGGATCCACGGCGAACTCGCAGCGCTGGGGATCAAGGTCGCCGCCTCCACCGTCTGGGAGATCCTCCGCGAGCACGGCATCCCACCCGCACCCGAACGGCAGAGCACCACCTGGGCCGACTTTCTCCGCAGCCAGGCCAAGGCTCTTCTCGCCTGCGATCTTTTCGAAGTCCGCACGCTGACGGGGGCGCGCCTGTACGTCTTCGCCGTCATCGAGCACACCACCCGTCGTATCAGGGTCCTCGGCGCCACGGCACACCCCACCGGGGAGTGGATCGTGCAGCTCGGACGCAACCTCCTCATTGACCTCGAAGATGCTGGCAGCAGGGCACGGTTCCTGATCCGCGACCGCGACTCGAAGTTCACAGCCGCCTTCGACGCCCTCATGATCGATGCCGGTCTCAAGGTCGTCACCACCGGCATTCGGATACCGCGGATGAACTCGCTCGTGGAGCGCTGGATACAGACCTGCCGCAGGGAGCTGCTGGACCGGACCTTGATCTGGAACCAGAGCCACCTTCTCCACGCCCTGCGCGAGTACGAATCCTTCTATAACGAGCACCGCCCGCACAGGGCCCTGGAGCAGGCGGCCCCATGCCGCCCGCTACCCACGCCCATCACCCAACAAGCCCAACTCGCCCACCTGGCAGTCCACAGACAAGACCGACTCGGCGGAACCCTCCACGAATACCAGCACGCGGCGTGAACTGCACGGATGATTTATCGGCACCCGCACATCCAGGTTCTCTCCGCGGTTGCGGTAGCGGCCGGCGAGGCGGTGGGCCATCGGCAGCCACGCCCGGACCAGCTCCTCGGCCAGGAGATCTCGCTCGGGCCCGTCGGAGGCCGCGGCCAGTCGCTCGAAGTCGGCCGCGGTGTCGGGGGCGTCGTCGTGACGGCGGCGGGTGCGTGCGGGTGCGGCGCTCATCATTGTCATGTGCTCTGCTCCCTGCTCGTTGCTGTTCAGCAGCGCGGGAGGCCAACACGGCACATCTGGGGCCCACAGCGCGTACGCGCGTGGCTCCCGCCAGGTGTGCCTGCTTTCCGAAGCACCTCAGTCCCTGACTCTTCTAGCCCGGCTCACTGACGTCAAACCGTCGTCTTCCAGCTCTTGGCATCTCCTCTCGCATCTGCCACCCCTTCGGAGCCCGATGCGGGTGAGTGGCAGTACGGCACGGCGCTCAGTGCCATCCGGGGGACCGCGCAGTCTCACGTCAGCCCCCCGGCAGCGCTAAATTCCCCGCCACCTGCTCAGGGGCTCAGCAGAGTTACTCACCGACTCCCCACGCGCCAGCAGTCGTTGGCGGTGCGGGCCGACGCCGCCTCGCGCAGCGCGTCCAGTCCGGCCGTTACAAGAGGGTGTGCGGCGCTGCCGCGCCGTACGGCGGTCAACAACCGCCGTGCGGGAATCGGCTCGCCCCGCAAGGGGACCCGTGTGACCGCGTGCTGGGGAAGTGGCACGATCCTTGGTATGAGGCAGACGCCGAATCCTTCGGCGACGAGCGACGAGACCGCGTACCACTCTTTGAGCTGGTGGGCGATGCGGGGACTGAACCCGGCCGCGGCACACGCCGCCGTTACCAGGTGGTAGCTGTCGTTGTTCTGTTTCTTCACGATCCACGGCTGTCCGGCGGCTTCCGCGAGTTCGACTCCCTCGGGCCGGGCGAGCGGGTGCCCCTCGGCGACCAGCAGATCCTGGCGGTCGGTCAGCAACGGTGTCTGCTCGAAACGTGCGTCGGTGACGGGCGGCGCATCCGGGCCGGGCAGTACCAGGGCTACGTCCGCTTCGTCGGTGAGCAGCAGCCGGTAGCACTCGGCGCTCTCCTCCTCGAGGATCAGCGGCTCCACCAGCGGGTGCGTCCGCCGCAGTCGGGAGACGGCCGGGGCGGCGAGCGCGGCCAGCGCGGAGGACACCCCGCACAGCCGTAGCGTGCCCCGGGTGGCCACGCTCTGCTGGGCGAGTTCCGCCTGGGCGGCTTCCCACTGCGCCTGCAGCGTATCGGCGTGCCGGAGCACGATGTGGGCAGCCGGCGTCAGATACACGCGCCGCCCTTCCGGCCGCAGCAGCTCCACCTCCAGATCGCGGGCCAGTAGACGCAACTGCTGAGAGACGGCCGAAGGAGTCAGGTGCAGCGCGGCGGCGGTCGCCGTCACCGTGCCGTGCTCGGCGAGGCCATCGGCAAGCAGCTCTCCAGCACGGTCGGCGCGCCGGGAGCCGTGGCGCTGCGCCTCGGGTCGGCCGCGGTGATCCTGCTGCTTGTGTACCGGCCCTCGCTGCCGCGCAGCCGTACAGACGTAGTCCTGGTACTCGGCTTCGGAACGGCCATCGCCGGAATGAACCTGATCTATCCTGCACTGCTCCTCTTGCCGATGGGCCTGGCCAGCGCCCTCCAGCTCCTCGGTCCGATCACCCTCTCGCTGCTCACCTCGCGCCGCCTCCGTGACGCGGGCTGCGCCATCGTGGCCGGATGCGGGGTGTGGCTCTTCCGCACCCCGCACGGCGCCCGCTTTCCGCTCTCCGGTGTGCTCCTCGCCCTGGCTGCGGGGGCCGCTATGGCCGCCTACCTGCTGCTGAGCAAGAAGGCGGGAGCTCGCAACACCGGAGGCGGCCCGCTGGCCCTGGCAGTGGCATGGGCGGCCGCGCTGATGGTGCCGCTGGGTGTAGTGGATCAGAGGACAGAGTTGCTCGCCCCCCGGGTTCTGCTGGCCGGGGTCGCGGTAGCGGTGCTTTCGGCGGTGCTCCCGTACTCGCTGGAGCTCGCAGCCCTGCGGCGGCTGCCGACGCGGACGGTGGGGGTGCTGACCAGCTTGGAGCCCGCGAACGCGGGCCTGGCCGGAGTACTGGTTCTGGATGAACACCTGAGCGGGGTGCAGTGGGCGGCTCTGGCGTGCGTGGGCGCGGCGAGCGCCGGGACGCTGGTCCGGCCGGAGAGGAATCGCGGCCGGGCGGCTGCGAACACGAAGCCATCGACGAGCACCGCAGACGACAACGCGAGGGGGCATGGAGCCGCATAGAGGTGGGCGCGGGCGTGGCAGTGGCTTGGGCGGGCCAGGGAGCGCTGCCGCGGGCGCGGTCGGTGGGTTCATGGTGGCCGGAATGGTGGTGGGCGCGGTCATCCGTCCGCGCCGTGCTCACCGGCCTGGGTCGGCAGCTCACCGGCGACGAGCGGGTCGACCTCGCCGCCCGTCTGCCCTAGGAAGCGGCCCGGACGCTCGCCGACCAGGTTCCCCACCGTGAACCCCCCACCGACTGGGGCTATGTCAAGGACCTCGCCACCCGGGCGGGCGGCACTCCTGCCACCGCTCGCTGGGACACCGGCTCCGTCCTCAAGGTCGTCACACAACTCGCAGGAGACCGCCTGGTGGACCGCATCCTCGCCCAGCTTCCCTCCGGCTACGCGCCCTCCTGTTCGGCCGCATCGAGCTGACGCGCGCGGCCTGACACCCCTCTGCCCGGGCACCGTATTGACGCAGCCCGCTCCGGGTACTCGGGCGGTGAGTGGGGCAGAGCGGCGGACCGGGGCAGCAACGCCTTCGCGACGCTCCTCTCCTGCCCCACCTACCACGAAGGAGTGGCCGATGTCTGCTGATCGCCAGACACGGGAGCCGGGCGCGTCCGGGCTGCGGGTAGTCGTGGTGGGTGCAACCGGCAACGTCGGCTCCGCGGTGGTGCGGGCGCTGGGCGAGGAGGCGGCCGTCTCCTCGGTCGTGGGGCTCGCGCGCCGTGTTCCGGACTGGACGCCGGAGAAAACGGCGTGGCGTGCCGTGGACCTCGGTGACCCGGACGTGGACCTCGTACCGTACTTCCGTGATGCGGATGTGGTGGTGCACCTGGCCTGGCTGTTCCAGCCCACCCATGAGCCGGTCACCACCTGGCGCAGCAATGTGCTGGGCAGTGTCCGTGTCTTCGAGGCCGTGGCCGCCGCGGGTGTTCCCGCCGTGGTGTACACCTCGTCGGTGGGTGCGTATTCGCCGGGGCCGAAGGATCGCGCGGTCGACGAGTCCTGGCCCACCCATGGCTGGCCGGAGGCCGCGTACACCCGGGAGAAGGCGTATCTGGAGCGTTTCCTCGACGGCTTCGAGCGGCGCCATTTGGACCTGCGTGTGGTGCGGATGCGCCCCGGCTTCCTGTTCCAGCGGCAGTCCGCATCCCAGCAGCGGCGGCTCTTCGGCGGACCGCTGGTGCCGGGCAGCCTGGTGCGGCCGGCGCTCGTGCCCGTCGTCCCGGAGGTGCCGGGATTGCGCTTCCAGGTGCTGCACACCGAGGATGCCGCCGCGGCCTACCGGGCCGCGGTCGTCCGGGACGTACGCGGCGCGTTCAACATCGCGGCCGAGCCACCGGTGGACGCCGGCGTCCTCGCGGAGATCCTGGGCGCTCGGGTGCTGCGTGTGCCACGTCCCTTCCTGCGCGGCTGTGTCGCGGCCGCCTGGAAACTGCATCTGGCACCGGCCTCCGCGGAGCTCTTCGACGCGGTGCTGCGGATCCCGCTGATGGACACCACGCGCGCCCGCCGGGAGCTGGGGTGGGACCCGCGGCACACGGCCACCGAGGCCATCGGGGAGTTCCTGCACGGGCTGCGGCGGGGAGCGGGCGGCCCCACGCCGCCGCTGGCCGAGGACTCGCCCGCGGGCCGTGCCCACGAGGCGGCGACCGGAGTGGGCGAGCGGCCCTGAAACAGCCGCTGCCGAGGCCCGGCGGACTTCGCGCCCCGCCGGCAGGAGGGTGGTGGACGGCCCGCGCATTCGGGCCCGGGGGCGCTACGCGGGCCGCCGACCGGCGTCTGCGCCCGGGGACGGGCACGCCCACCAGGCGAGGAGCCATCCCGCTTCGACCACCGCGTCGAGGCCGTGAGCACGACGTGCCCGGCCGGCGGGTACGGAGATGACGTCGGCCACGAGCAAGGTGGCGCCCGTCCCCAGGCCACTGCGCCGGGCCTCAGCCAGGGAATCGGCGGTCGGACGCGCCCGCAGCTGACCCCACCCGGTGGTGACCAGCAGTCCGGCCACCGTCCTCACCAGCCAGTTCTGCTCCGGATCCGGCTGTGTGGGACCGAAAGAAACGCCTGAAGCCGGTCATGTGCAGCAACGGCCAAGCCCCGGAAGCGAGGTTGAACAGACCATGTGCCCTGGTGAGGAACAGCGGGGACACCATCGGTCTCGACCTGTGTTCGCGCCGTCGGGTCATGGCTCATACCGATCACTTCCCCTTGCCGTACGACTCGGTTTCCCCAGCGCGGCACGCGCTTTCCAGCCTAGTGGCATCCGTGTTCCGCGCACTCGGCGGCGGCGACGGACGAGGGGGAGGCTGGTTGAGGCGGCGGTGGCTGGGCACCCCGTAGGAGCACGTTGCCCGGTACGACCTTGCCCGATCCGGGAGGGCGATCATGAACGAGCCCAGCACATTCCCCCGCGTGCTCGGCATCTACCTCAACGACCATGCGGCGGGAGCGACGGGCGGAGCGGAGCTCGCTCGCCGGACGGCCCGCGAGCACCGGCAGTCGGCCTTCAGCGGCGACCTGGAGGACATCGCCGCACAGATCATGGAGGACCGGGAGGCGCTCCTGGACATCATGGCCGACCTTCGAGGGTGCCCGTACGCCCGCTACAAAGCTTCTGTGGGGGGCTGGCTAGGCGAGAAGGCCGGGCGACTGAAGCCCAATGGGCCGGCTGCGCCATCGTTCGGGGCTGAGCACGCTCGTCGAACTGGAGGGCCTGCGTATCGGAGTGGAGGGCAAGGCGATGCTGTGGCATTCGCTGCTGGCCGCGGCCGACCAGGACACCCGCTTGGACCCGGATCGGCTCACCGAGCTGCTGAACCGGGCGCGGCGGCAGCGCACGGTGCTGGAGTCGCTCCACCATGCCGCGGCCGCCGCGCTGTTCGCCCCCGGTCGGCCGGAAGCGCAGGAGACGGCGGTCGTCCCATGACGCCTCCGCCGGACGGGGCCGCGGACTTCCTCTTCGTTGGCAACGCCACTCTCCTCATCCGCTACGGGACGCTCACCCTGCTCACCGATCCGAACTTCCGCCACCGGGGCCAGTACGTCTATCTGGGCAAGGGGTTGGTGTCCCGACGGCTGACCGAGTCCGCCCTGGCCGTCGAGGACATACCATCTGATCTCGACGCCGTGGTGCTCTCGCATCTGCACGGCACCACTGGGATCGTGTGGCCCGTCGTCGGCTGGACCGTTCACTGCCCACCATCACCACTCCTCACGCCTCCCGGCGACACGGGTTCAGCCGGGCGATACCCCGACGCCACTGGCTCAAGATCTTCCCCTTCACCCCCGGCACCCTGCTTGCCTGGCACCGCAGGTTCATCGCCGCGAAATGGGACTACACCGCGCGGCGACGCGCAGAACGGCCACCCACCCCGGCAGCGATCAAGAAACTCGTCCCGCGGCTGGCGAGGGAGAATCCCACGTGGGGGCAGGCGTCTTACGGAAAGCCGCGTACGTCGTCCGACGCTGGGAGCTCTGGTGCCGTTGGCCACTCTTCCTGAAACGTTGCGCTCCGAGTGAATTAATATCTGTGCCCGGGGGATCAGATTTTGACGGACCGCGCAGTGGGAGTTTTTGTCGCGAACAGCGGCGGGGTAATCATCGCGGCGACACGGCGTCCGCGCAGTGCGGATGCCGATGCACTGCCCCAAAGGAGATATGACATGGCAGCTGGTACCGTGAAGTGGTTCAACGCGGAAAAGGGCTTCGGCTTCATCGAGCAGGACGGTGGCGGTGCCGACGTGTTCGCCCACTACTCGAACATTGCGGCGCAGGGCTTCCGTGAGCTGCTCGAAGGCCAGAAGGTGAACTTCGACATCGCGCAGGGCCAGAAGGGCCTGACGGCCGAGAACATCGTTCCGGCCTGACGCTCACGCACCATCTGTAGCTGGGGCCCGCATCCTTCGGGGTGCGGGCCCCAGCTGCACGTATCTCCCGCAGCGGTTTCACCCGCGGGACGACGCTGCGAAATCCGCAGTCTTACCACACGCGGCTCCTCCTTCAGGGATGCAGGCGCATCCTGACGAGCTGCACCGCAGCCGACGCCCGGATCTCAAGGTTTCCATCGCGTCACTCATTTCAGCACCTGCGCCCCGGAGATCTTCCGCCGGCCAGATCTGCTTTCTTTTGCCGCTGGTCCATACTTGTAATTCTCCATGTCGCTCATCGCTGCGGGAATTCCTTGATATGTGCCACATCGAGGAAGGCTCCGCATGAACCACACATACACGAACGACCGCCCCGCCCGCGCCCGTAATGGCAATGCCGACGCCGGAAAGGGCGGCAGCCGCAGGGCCTCGCAGGCACCGCGCTGTTCCGGCGGGCCTGCCCGTTCCGGTGGTTACGGCCGCCGGCCCGCCGCAGCGCAAGGTGAGTTCGCGCCGCCCAGGACGATCACCCCCGCGCTGCCCGCCGTTGAAGGCTTCGCCGACCTCGACCTGCCCGAGCACCTGCTGACCGAACTCGGCAGGCAGGGTGTGACCGCACCGTTCCCGATCCAGGGAGCGACGCTGCCGAACTCCTTGGCGGGCCGTGACGTCCTGGGCCGCGGCCGCACCGGTTCCGGCAAGACCCTGGCCTTCGGCCTCGCCCTGCTCGCCCGCATCGCTGGACAGCGTGCTGAGCCCCGCCAGCCGCTGGGGCTGATCCTCGTACCCACGCGTGAGCTGGCACAGCAGGTGACCGACGCGCTGACCCCGTACGCCCGCTCCGTGCGGCTGCGGCTGGCCACCGTGGTCGGCGGCATGTCGATCGGCAGGCAGGCCAGCGTGCTGCGCGGCGGAGCCGAGGACGTCGTCGCGACGCCGGGGCGGCTCAAGGACCTCATCGACCGCGGCGAATGCCGGCTGAACCACGTGGGCATCACCGTGCTGGACGAGGCCGACCAGATGGCCGACATGGGCTTCATGCCCCAGGTCACCGCGCTGCTCGACCAGGTGCGCCCGGAGGGGCAGCGAATGCTGTTCTCCGCCACCCTGGACCGTAACGTCGATCTGCTGGTGCGCCGGTACCTGACCGACCCCGTCGTGCATTCGGTCGACCCGTCGGCCGGTGCGGTCACGACGATGGAGCATCACGTCCTGCACGTCCACGGTGCCGACAAGCACGCCGCCACGACCGAGATCGCCGCCCGCGACAGACGCGTGATCATGTTCCTGGACACCAAGCACGCCGTCGACCGGCTGACCCAGGACCTGCTCAACAGCGGGGTACGCGCCGCCGCGCTGCACGGCGGCAAGTCGCAGCCGCAACGCACCCGCACGCTGGCGCAGTTCAAGACGGGCACGTCACTGTGCTGGTGGCGACCAATGTCGCGGCGCGCGGCATCCACGTCGACAAACTCGACCTGGTCGTCAACGTCGATCCGCCGACCGACCACAAGGACTACCTCCACCGGGGCGGCCGTACCGCCCGCGCCGGCGAGTCCGGCAGCGTCGTCACCCTCGTGACACCGAACCAGCGCCGAGGTATGGTCCGCCTCATGTCGGACGCCGGGATCCGGCCGCAGACCACGCAGATCCGCTTGGGCGACGAGGCCCTGAGCCGGATCACCGGCGCCCAGGCCCCGTCCGGCGTCCCGGTCGTCATCACCGCACCGGTGGCCGAACGCCCCAAGCGCAGCGCCTCCTCGCATGGCCGGCGCCGCCCCGCTTCGGCGAGCCGGCGCACCCCCGTACGCCAGTCCGGCTTCGGCGCGGTGGCCTAGAACTTTCGTGATCAGGAAGCTGACTCATCTCTGCAGGAGGCACCCTTTGACGCTGGTTCAGACGCAGCCCGGCCCGGCGGGCGCCAAGCCCGTGCGCAGGACGGTGGTCGAGGTCATGGACGCGGCCGGGCCGCAGGTCTGTGACGACATGAGCGTCGAGGTGGCGCTGGCCGTCATGGCCGCCGCCCGCACGGGCCGACTGGTCGTCTGCGACCTGGACGGCCAGTGCACCGGCCTGGTCACCCGGACCGAACTCGCCGCCGTCCGTGACAGCTCCGACTACACGGACCGTGTCCGCCTGCGCGACATCCTCGGCGACCACGGCTCGTTCACCTCACCCGTGACCACGATGGCCGAAGCCGAGCACGCGATGCGCGCCCGTCGGCTCGGTGTCCTGCCGGTGGTCGACGAGCAAGGCAGCGCCCTGGGCATCCTCCCTCTCCCGCTGAAACGCCTCGCCCCTGGTCGGACCGTTCTTCCCTTCTCTCTGTGAGGCCACATGCGCTGCGTCATCGCCCGCTTCCCCTTCGAGCTCACCAAGGGCGGCGTGCTGGAATCGATGAAGGGCGTCAAGCCCGAACCGGTCACCGGTGAATCGGTGATCATCGGCCGCCGCCACTACCCCGTCAAGCAGGTCGGCCAGGTCATCACGCGCCAGGACCGCCGTGACTTCAGTGCCGCCGAAGTCCTCCGGGCCATGGCTCAGCTCGGCTTCACCTGCCGCGCCGTTCCCAAGCCAGCGCCCCTGGGCATTCTCAGCCCGATGCAGCACGCCTCCGCGATGCTCGGCACCCCCGTCACGGTCTGACCGGGTAGACAGACACGAGCCGACACCTGGCCAGCAGTGTGGGTCCGACCGGTACGCCGGTCGGGCCCACACTGCGTGCAGCCGGTTTCCGTCGCCGTCGCTCAGTGGTCGGAATAGCTGAAGTCGCCCACGGTCCAGGCGCTGACGTCCTCAATCGCGACACGGTACATTCCGCCCGTCTCCGGGATCCCCACCGTGCCCTGCAGGATCCGGGCGACATGGAAGTGCAGATGCGTGGGTGGCCCGTCCTCCTTCACGGGGGCGTCGAAGACGGCGGCGAACTCGCCCAAGCGGTCCGAATCCGTCAGCACCTCCGACACCCTCTGCCTCCACACTGCTTCGGAAGCCAGCCGACCGGTGATGACAGCACCGCCGGTGACCACGGTCAGGGACATCTGATTGCTCCGCCCGGACTCCACCAAGGCGGCGACGTGAACCAGGAGCTCGTCAGGCTTTGACATGAGGCAGATTGTATTCACCGGCCATCCGGCTGCTCGAGCGGTGGCGCTACCGGGCAAGAAGGGCACTCACGGTCTTGCCGCCGGAGGCCCGGCAGGTGACTGCGGTGGGCCGGATCCCGAGGGGACCGAACTCGTCGAAGGCGAAGACCCGGTCCGGGAAGCGTTCCAGCACCTGCTCGATGCGGTCGAGCTTGGCGTCGCGTTCGGGGTCGGGGGACTCCTTCCAGGTCTTGGTGCGCTGGAAGGTGATGCCGCGGCGCAACAGCAGGCAGCGTAAGGCTTCCCGGCCGATGCGGATGACGCGTCCGTGCACGCGGCGCAGGTAGGCGGCGAGTTTGCGGAGCGACCAGCGGGTGAAGGGCTGGCCGAGCTTGGTGGGGCGGGTGGTGGCCGTTTGGATGACGACGTCCTCTCGTCAGTGCTGAGCAGGCGGGGACGGCCACCCGCCCATTGAGGGTCCAAACAGGCCAAACCGATCTCATTGAACCGGTGGATCACATCCCGCACCGTGTCCTCGTCGGCCTGCACCAGCAGCGCGATCACCGGCACCCGGTTCCCGCCCTGAAGAGTGTCTTTATTGCCGTACGGTGGTTGACCTGGGGCTTTGCGATCGCCTGAGTGTGGGCATGATCAATGATTGTGGGTCTGCGACTGCTCTACCTGATCTTCTGTCGACTACTGGGCTGCTTGCTCCTGCTGGGCCGATCGACCGCCGCGAACAACGCCGAGATCCTTGCCCTTCGTCATGAGGTCGCTGTGCTTCGCCGGCAGGTCGAGCGGCCGCCGTTTTCGTGGGCTGATCGTGCCGTGCTCTCCGCTGTCTCGCGGTACCTTCCCTCCGTCTTACGTCGCCATCGGCTGGTCACCCCAGGCATGCTTCTGTGACCTGGCACCGCCGTCTGGTGCGCCGGAAGTGGCGCCAGACGGCGGCCGGACCTGGCCGGTCGCCATTGCCGGAAGAGACGATCGCGCTCATTCAGCGTTTGGCGCGGGAGAACCCGACCTGGGGGTACGTCAGGATTCAAGGTGACCTCCGGCGGCTCGGTCATCGGGTCGCTGCCGCCACGATCCGGCGCGTCCTGCGCCGTTCCGGTTTACCGCCCGCACCGCAGCGAGCATCCCAGCAAACCTGGCGCGCGTTCCTCCGCGCGCAGGCCCACACGCTGCTCGCCTGCGATTTCATGCACGTGGAGACCGTCTCCCTCAGACGTCTCTATGCCTTTTTCGCTTCTTCCGGTTCCTCATCCGTGACCGGGACAGCAAGTTCACCGCCGCTTTCGACGCCGTCTTCGCCGGCAACGGCACAGCCGGCATCCCGACTCCGCCACAAAGTCCCGGTCAAACGCGTTCGCCGAACGATGGATACGCACAGTCCGTACCGAGTGCACCGACCGCCTCCTCATCACCGGCGAACGACACCTGCGCACCGTCCTCAACCAGTACGCCGAGCACTACAACGCGGGACGGGCCCACCGCAGCCTCGGCCTACGAGCACCCGACGACGACCCGAACGTCATCCCCCTGCCCGCTGCCACGGTCAGGCGCCGCCAAGTACTTGGCGGACTGCTCAACGATTATCACGCCATGTCACCCCGAGTGCCTCATCATCCACAGGAAACGCCCAGCTCAGCAGCCTGATCGGAAATTGACACCCTTCAGGCGTGTGCGGCGGGTTCACCGCGCAGCAGGTCGGGGTCCGCCGCAGGTAGAGCCGACGCGGCGCTGATGCGAAACTCTCGCATCGGGATGCGATGGATGAAGAGTGATCGTGGGTGGGTGACTATCGGGCGAGGAGGGCGCTTACGGTCTTGCCGCCCGCTTGGCGGGTCACGGCGGTGGCGCGGGCGAGGCGGTTGACCATGGGCCAGCCGAATCCTCCGGTGCCGTCGTTCAGGTCGGGGGTGCGCATGCGCGGCGCCTGCGGGCTGCGGTCGTGCACGGCCGTCTCGATGCTGTCCGGGTGCGCGGTCAGGCCCAGGGTGCAGGTGCCGCCGCCATGGCGCAGGGCGTTGGTGACGAGCTCGGAGACGACCAGGACCACCGTGTCGGCGGTCTCGGCCGCGATCGCCGGTACGAGCCCGTCGAGGAAGTCCCGGGCGCTCTCGCGTGCGCCGGCGGCGGATGTCGCGGAGCGGAGGGTCGCGACGTTGACGCTCATCGTGTCCATCAGGTCCCCCTGTCACTGGATCATCAATGCCCGGTCCTGCTCTGCCCGGGGCTTGTGCCCGGCCTGCGGCCCGCTAACCCGGGTTGCTCCCGCCCTCCTTCCTTGCTCGAGGTCGATTACCTCTCCGTCGACCGCGCGGAAATCTGTGTCGGCTGGAGTAGACATTGGGTGGCGGTGTGGTTATGGTTTCTCTCGTAGCCGAGATCAACGGGGCCTGGCAGAGACGAACTGCCGGCCAGCAGTACCCGCAGTAGCAGTTCGCAGGACGGTGCGGTGGTGGAGTTCCGAAGCCAGGGTTGTTGCAGGACGGCGACGGGACTGACGACCGGACCGGGTGGCCCGCAGTGCTCAGGGGCCGCCGTGAGCAGTACCGCAGTTCGGTAAGTGCAGTGCGCAGTACCCAGCAGTGAAGTTAAGTGAGCAGCACCTCGGTGAAGGCGTCGGCTGCGGACGCGCGCACCGGGAAGTTCGGCAGTGGGGTGCTAAGCCAGAGCAGACGCAGGACGGGCGACGGGGCTGGCTGCCGAAGAGTGGCGCTACGACAGGCCACCAAGCAGTTCGCATCACCAGCAGTACGCAGGACAGCAGTACCAGCAGTAGGTAAGTGATGGATCCCAGAGGGAAGAAACGGAGGAGCCAGGCGCCATCAGGATCGCCCGGGCGGACGTCTTGAGCCCGGGTACCGCAGGACATCGATAGTGAGGTGGTCTCCGGTCAAGCAACCGCGATCCCCGCACCCCCGACAGCATCTCGGTCGGGTCTGCGGAAACAGAAGGCCGGCGCAGTACCAGGGCCGGCAGATGGTGTAGCAGTTCCTTCGGGGCCCTGGTGCCAATGGCACCAGGGCCCCTCCACGCGTTCCACAGAGAGGTGCGATGACAGCAGACGACTCCTTCGGCCGTCTCGACGACGACGACTACCCCGCCTACACCATGGGCCGGGCCGCTGAAATGCTCGGCACCACCCAGGGCTTCCTCCGCGCCATCGGAGAAGCCCGCCTCATTACCCCGCTCCGCTCCGAGGGCGGCCACCGACGCTACTCCCGCTACCAGCTGCGCATCGCCGCCCGCGCCCGGGAACTCGTCGACCAGGGCACCCCCATCGAGGCCGCCTGCCGCATCATCATCCTCGAAGACCAGCTCGAAGAAGCCCAGCGCATCAACGCCGAACACCGCCGCACCGCCGGAACGGCAAACCCCCCGACCGCGGCCTGAGACGGCTGAGACCAACTCCCCCAGGAGCTTGCGGCTGCCGCCCACGCATGCTGCCCGGGACGCACAGCGTTCCGGGCAACTTCGCCTTCTACACCCCTGGGCCGAGAGTGACCCACGCACGGAGCGTCACCCTCATGGGCCGTCGGAGAAGGGCATCGACTGGGACCGTTGACCTTGCCCTTGCCGGAAACCTCATCCGTGCAGGTCACGCCGCATGCCGGTATTCGTGGAGGATGCCGCCGAGGCGATCGCGCCGACGTATGTTGAGGCGGGCTAACGTGTCCGGGTCGTCGCTCGGGGGGGCAATGGGTGCAGCGGTCTGGCGTTGGCGATGCCCTGGTGTGGTCGGTGTCTGCTGTAGTACTGCTCGAACTCGCGCAGGGTGTGGAGGAGTGTCGCTGGTTCCAGATCAAGGTCCGTGAAGGGTGTCTTTATTGGCGTACGGTGGTTGACTTGGGGCTTTGCGGTCGTCCAAGTATGGGCATGATCAGTGATCGTGGGTCTGCGACTGCTCTACTTGATCTTCTGCCGACTCTTGGGCTGCCTCCTCCTGCTGGGCCGATCGACCGCCGCGAACAACGCCGAGATCCTCGCGCTTCGCCATGAGGTCGCCGTGCTTCGTCGGCAGATCGAGAGCCCGCGGCTGTCATGGGCCGATCGTGCCGTGCTCTCCGCTCTCGCCCGCCAGCTGCCACCCGTCTTACGCCGTCATCGGCTGGTCACCCCGGGCACCCTGCTGAACTGGCACCGCCGTCTGGTGCGCTGGAAGTGGCGCCAACCCCCAACCGGCCCCGGCCGGCCACCGCTGTCGGAAGAAACTGCGGCGCTCATCCAGCGCCTGGCGCGAGAGAGCCCGACCTGGGGGTACGTCAGAATCCAGGGTGAGCTCCGACGGCTCGGCCATAGGGTTGCCGCCGCCACGATCCGACGTGTCCTGCGCCGCTCTGGTCTACCGCCCGCACCGCAGCGCGCGTCCCAGCAGACCTGGCGCTCGTTCCTCCGAGCCCAGGCCCACACGCTGCTGGCTTGCGACTTCATGCACGTAGAGACCGTCTTCCTCAAACGTCTCTACGTCTTCTTCGTCATGGAGATTGCCACCCGGCGCGTTCACGTCCTGGGCGTCACCGCCCACCCGACCGGCGCATGGGTCACGCAACTCGCCCGCAACCTGCTCATGGACCTCAAGGGCAGAGCCGGGCGCTTCCGGTTCCTCATCCGGGACCGGGACAGCAAGTTCACCACCGCATTCGACGCCGTCTTCGACGGCAACGGCACTGCCGTCATCCCGACTCCGCCGCAAAGCCCACGGTCCAACGCGTTCGCCGAACGATGGATACGCACAGCCCGCGCCGCATGCACCGACAGATTCCTCATCACCGGCGAACGACACCTGAGTACGGTCCTCACCAGGTACACCGAGCACTACAACTCCGGACGAGCTCACCGCAGCCTCGACCTACGTGCCCCAGACGACGACCCGAACATCATCCCCCTGCCCGCCGCCACGGTCAGGCGCACGCAGATACTCGGCGGACTGCTCAACGAGTACCACACCACGCCACCCCGACCACCTCACCATCCCCAGGAGGCGCCCAGCTCAGCAGCCTGGTCGGAATATTGACACCCTTCAGGGGCGACAGGTGCGGGGCAGGGGCAGGGACCATCACGGGACCACACGCCCTGCGGTCGGAGGACGGTCGGCCGCTTGGGCTTGCGTGCTGAAACTGATCGGTTTACCGTATTGGAAACTGATCGGTTTCTCGCTGTGGGAGATCGAAAACTGCACTCACCAGGGGATCGGATGACTACCGCGCACGACGCCGATCGGCAGAGGCCGGATCCGGAGCTTCCGGCGAAGCTGGCCGCGCACCCGTCGGTGCAGGCCGTACTCGCCCGGCGCAGGGCCGGTGACGCGGTGAGCCCGCCGACGGTGATCGACGCGGCCTGGCTGCGCGAACTATGCCTGGCGGCCGGTGCGGACGACGCGGCCGTGGTCAGCCTGGACCACCCCGACCTTGCCGGCGAGCGCGAGTACGCGCTGGCCGCGTTGCCCGGCACGCGCACCCTCGTCTCGATGGTGGTCCGGATGAACCGCGACAACTGCCGCTCCCCGGCCCGCAGCGTGGCCAACCGGGAGTTCCACCAGGCCGACGAGCAGGCCAACCACGCCGCCCGCAGTGTCACCCGAGCACTGCAGGACGCCGGCTACCGCGCGCTCAATCCTTCTGTCGGCTTCCCCCAGGAGATGGACCGCTTCCCCAGTGAGCGGATCTGGGTGGTGGCGCACAAGACCGTCGCGGTGGCCGCAGGGCTCGGCGTGATGGGCTTGCACCGCAACGTCATCCATCCCAAGTTCGGCAGCTTCGTGCTGCTGGCCACCGTCCTGGTGGATGCCCAGGTGAGCGAGTACGGGCAGGCGCTGGACTACAACCCCTGCATCGACTGCAAGCTGTGTGTCGCCGCCTGCCCGGTCGGTGCCATCAGCAAGGATGGAGACTTCGACTTCTTCGCCTGCACCACACATAACTACCGTGAGTTCATGAGCGGGTTCACCGACTGGGCGCAGACCGTGGCCGACAGCCAGGATGCCGCCGACTACCGCTCCCGGGTCACCGATTCCGAAAGCGCGTCCATGTGGCAGAGCCTGGCCTCTCCCCCCGGCTACAAGTCGGGCTACTGCCTGGCCGTCTGCCCCGGCGGAGAGGACGTCCTGGGCCCGTACCTGGAGGACCGCAAGACCTTCATGGACACCGTGCTGCGACCGCTCCAGGACAAGAAGGAAACCCTGTACGTCCTGCCGGGCTCCCATGCGCAGGAGTACGCGCAGCGCCGCTTTCCGCACAAGCCCGTCAAGGAAGTCACCGGCGGCTGGCAGCCCCCGGCGAAACGCCCCTCATCCTCCTGACCCGAGGGTTCTTCGGTGTACGACGCCTACGAGGGCTCTGTGCTCGCGCTCACGACGAACCCCTCGGAGTAAGTCATGAAGGAAATTCACCCCTTCCGCGTCCTGCGGGCCAAGCCGCTGTGGATCGTCAATGGCGTCATCACAGGTGTCCTCGCGCTGCTGTTCACCGTGTTCTACGTCGGTGCCAACATCGATCCGGTCGATCACATGAAGAAGTTGCCTGTGGGTCTGGTCAACGTCGACACGGGGGCCGCTGTCGGTGGCAAGCAGGTCAACCTGGGGGCGCGGATCACTGAGTCGATCAAGAAGTCCACTACGAGCGGGGACAAGATCGACTGGAGGGTGATGGACGAGAAGGAGGCGAAGGAGGAGCTCGGCGAGGGCAAGCTGTACGGCGCGCTCGTCGTGCCCGACAACTTCACGTCCTCCGTCACCGCACTGACCGGCACCGCAGCGACCAAGAGCCCGGTTCGCCCGACGCTGAAGGTGCTGACCAACCAGTCCGCCGGCAGCCTGGGCTCCAGCCTGGCCCGGACGGCTTCGACCGCGGCGGCCGAGAGTGCCTCGCTCCAGGTGGGCAAGGAACTGACCGCGCAGAACGGGGCCGGGCAGGCGAAGCTGCCCGCCGCGGCGCGCGTCCTGCTGGCCGACCCGGCCGCCGTCACGGTTGAGGACGGTCATCCGCTCCACTCGCACAGCGGCCTGGGCCTGACCGCGTTCTACTACGCGCTCGTCCTCGTGGTCTGTGGCATGCTCTCCGCCAATGTCATCAGCGGCCAGGCGGACCACGCCCTCGGCTACACACACAACGACATGGGCCCACTGCGCCTGCACCGCCCGCTGATCCGGGCGACCAGGGTACAGACCCTGGCCATCAGCAGCACGCTCATGATCGGTCTGTCGCTGCTGATGGGGACCCTGGTCATGGTCGGCGCGGTCGGCATCATGGGCATGGACGCCTCCCATCTACCGCTGCTGTGGCTGTACTCGGTGTGCGCCATCGCGGTCTCCGGGATCGGTGCGCTCGCCCTCCTTGCCGTGTTCGGCACGCCCGGCATGCTGGTCGTCACGCTGGTCTTCATCGGGATGGCGGTGCCGACGGCTGGTGCCACCACCCCGATCGAGGCGTTGCCGGGCTTCTACCGCTTCCTCGCGGAGTTCGAGCCGTTGCGGCAGATCGCCGACGGTGTCCGCTCGATTCTCTACTACGACGCCCAGGCCGACGCCGGTCTGGCCCGGGGGTGGGTGATGATGGCCGCCGGTCTCGTGGTGGCCGCGCTTTTCGGCTTCGGTGTGACGGGCTGGTACGACCGCAAGGGGCTGCACCGCATCCCCGCCGAGGCGAAGCCTGATGGGATCGCCGTCCCGGTGTAGCGGAACGTCGCCCCGGACGGGCTCGGCTGTGCGCGATGCCGGATATCGCCCCGACACACCCTGGAAACCGATCGGTTTTCATTTCAATGAAATCGAGTTACCCTCCGAGTATGACCACCGAGGCGAAGCCAAGTTCCCGAGAGCGGCTGCTGGAGGCGGCGGCCACGCTCACGTACCGAGACGGTGTCGGTATCGGTGTCGAGGCGCTGTGCAAGGCGGCGGGGGTGTCGAAGCGCTCCATGTACATGCTGTTCGACAGCAAGGAAGAGCTGCTGGCGGCGAGCCTGGAGGAGCGCGCCTCCGCCTTCGTGGCGAGGCTCCTGCCAGCGGCGGACGACGGCCACTCACCCCGCGAGCGGATCCTCCACGTCTTCGGGAATGTGGAATCGCAGGCGAGTGCTCCCGAGTTCCGTGGCTGTCGGTACCTCGCGGTGCAGATCGAGCTCAAGGATCAGAGCCACCCTGCGAGTCGGGTGGCGCACCGGATCAAGGGAAACCTGACGGCCTTTTTCCGTGCCGAGGCCGAACAGGGGGGCGCGAGCGATCCGGACCTGCTGGCCCGGCAGCTCAGTCTGGTCTTCGACGGCGCCAGTGCCCGTGCGGGGATCGGAGCCGACAACCTCACGGGGCTCATCGCGCCCACTGTGGTCACTCTGCTGGATGCGGCAGGCATGCGCTGACGCGTCGGCTCTTCGAGCGGGCTCGGTGACTGATGTGCTCCGCGGTTGGATTGGATACCCGTCCCTGGTGGCCCGAGTAGCTCCCACGGCTTCACACCTCCCGGTGTCCGGGAGGGAGCCCGAGGGGGCGTAACAGCGTGGATCACCCTGCCCTCCGGTGCTTGCCGCGATGACATGTCCCGGTGCGTGCCCTCCTTGGGCTTGCGCATGGAAACCGATCGGTTTACGGTGAGAAAACCGATCGGTTTTTCAATGGTTTCGGGAGTCCATGATGAGGAGACATCGGCCGGTGGCGCTCGTGACGGGTGCGTCATCCGGTATCGGGAAGGCGGCCGCGCTCGCGCTGGTCGAAGCGGGTTTCGACGTGGTCGGCACGAGCCGCGACACCTCACGCGTCGCCCCCCTTGACGGCGTGACCTTCCTCGACCTCGACGTGGCCGGTGACGCGTCGGTCACCGCCGTGGTCCAGCAGGTGGTCGACCGGTTCGGGCAGATCGACGTCCTGGTCAACAACGCCGGTATGGGCTTGATGGGTGCGGCCGAGGAGAACTCCGTCGCACAGGCCCAGGGCGTCTTCGACGTCAACGTCTTCGGCGTGATGCGTATGGTGAAGGCGGTCCTGCCGCACATGCGTGCCCGGGGACGCGGACGCATCATCAACCTCTCTTCCGTGCTCGGCTTCCTCCCCTCGCCTTACATGGCCGTCTACGCCGCGTCCAAGCATGCGATCGAGGGGTACTCCGAGTCCCTGGACCACGAGGTCCGCGAGCACGGTGTCCGGGTGCTTCTCGTCGAACCCGCCTACACCAGCACCGGATTCGAGGCCAACAGTCCGCGGCCCGACACGCCCCTGCCGGTCTACGCGGACCAGCGGCGCGCCTTCGACCGCATGATGGAAACCGCGATCAAGGACGGCGACGACCCCGGCATCGTCGCCAAAGTGATCGTCGCGGCGGCGACCGATCCGAAGCCGAAGCTGCGCTACACCGCCGGTCCGACGGCCGGACGCGCAAGCGCACTGCGCCGCTTCGCTCCTGCCGGTGTCTTCGACAAGCAGATCCGCAAGCTCAACCGGCTGGTCGGCTGACACCTGCCCGCACCCCAGCACACCCGCAAGAGTTCGACGTTCCGGCGCAGACGCATGACGGCACCGTGCCCCCAGCCGTCAGCCGAAGCCACGCAGCAACTGAGCTGCTTGGAGGTCTTGCGGGGGATCAGCGTGGCTCAGCCGTGCCACTACAACCTGCCTGGTCTTCCCGGCCGGCGGGCTCGTCGGAATGTGTCTGCCGGGTCCGGCCGATCGGCTGTCAGCCGAGGCCGAGGATGGCATCGACCAGTAGGTCCGGCTGCTGCTCCTGCAGGAAGTGACCGGCGTCGGGCACCGTCACGTGGTCCCGCCCCTGCGCGCCTGGGACGCGGGCTTGGAAGATCCGCTCAAATGCGAGCGTGACGTCTTCGTGTTCGGCGAAGGCGGTCAGGAAGGGTTTTTCGAAGGCTGCCAGTCCGGCCCAGGCGCGGTTCAGCATCGAGGCGGGCGGGTCTGTGGCGTCGAGTGGTACGAGCTGCGGGAACTTCCGTACTCCGGCGAAGTGCCGCTCGGACGGGAAGGGAGCGTCGTAACCGGCTGTGTCCTCCTCGGTGAGGACGTGGGCGGTCTGGTTGAGGGCGCTCTCGGGGCTGCCGACGGCCTACGAGGCGGTCAGGTCGGGCGACTCGGACTGCTCCCGCCAGCGCAGGAGTGCGCTGGCCGCAGGCGCGAACTGCTGCGGGGTGAACGCGGCCATGACGTCCGGGGCGGCGGTCATGCGGTCGGGCCCTGAGTGGTGGACGTCATCGGGGTCGTCCAGGATCCCCTTGGGCTGCGGCCCAATCGCGTAACCGAGGGACGCACGCTCTGGCGGTCTGCGCTACTCGTGGTGGGGTCGGGGGCTGTTGCCCGCACGACAGCCCCCAGCGGTGTGGACGCCTCGGCCGGCCGGTCGAGGCGTCGGCCCCGGCTTACGTGCCAGTGTCCCTTGTCGGTGGAGGATCTACTGCTCGTCGAGGACTCCGGGGGTCTCGTGCAGGACGACGCTGTGCTCGAGCGGCACTCGTCCCATGCGGAAGCTGTTCGCCGGTGCGGCCGGGTCCGCTGTGCCGAAGGAGATGCCGAACAACAGCTTGAGCTCCTCGGGAACGCCCAGGAATTCGCGGATGGTGTCGGCGTAGAACCCGAGCATGGTCTGCGGGATGCCGTCGAATCCCCGGGCGGTCAGCGAGAGAAGGAAGTTCTGCGCGTACATGCCGATGTCACCGGCCGCCCGCACTCCGTCTCCGAACACCGGCATGAAGAGAAGGGCGACATGGGGTGCACCGTAGAAGTCCAGGTTCTCGCGGGCCGCTGCCTTCCTGGCTGCCCGGTCCGAGCGCGGTATGCCCATGGCCTGATAGACGGTCGCGGCGTGGTTGTGCGCACGGTCGAGGTAGGCGCCGTCGCCGAAGTCGGCGTAGTCGAAGGTGAAGTCGTAGGAGAACCGCTCCTCCTCATCGGCCTGGAGCAGTTCCTTGCTCAGGGCATCCCGTGCCGCGCCCGAGACGACATGCACCGTCCACGGCTGGGTGTTGCAGTTCGACGGGGCAGCTTGAGCATCTTCCAGCACGCCACGGATCTCCGACGGGGACAGCGGGTCGGGCAGGAACTTCCGAACGGAGCGCCGGGACCGCACGATGTCGGTGAAGGGCGAAGCCGTGGTGGGCAAAGCGATTCCTCTCAAGTGTGCTCAGCGCGCGTGATCGCGGCTGTGCCTCATGGGGTTGGTTGCGGCCGGGTGGCGGCGCAGCGTGTGTCAGCGGTGGACGGAGCGGTTGAGCTCGACGACCTCCTCCAGCGTGGGTGCGGATGCGAAGGCGGCGAAGCGCTCCATCATGCGGTCACGGTTGCGCGGGGCCTCGGCCCGGTCGGCCGCCTCCAGGGCCGGTCCCAGGTCCTCGAGGGTCAGCTCGGTGCAGTAGGCGGGCGTCATCGGCTGCTGGCGCCAAGAGGCGGCCAGTACCCCGGCGTCGAAGGGATCGAAGCCGCTCTCGTCCACCAGGCGCATGCCCACACGCCGTGCCTCATCGGAGTCGGCTGCGACCGGGAGCGCGACGCGGCCCGGGGTCCCCGCCGGAACGCCCTTGGTCTGCAACGTGCCGGCCAGGGCCGCGTTCCACGCCTTCACCACGGGCCGCCCCAACTGCTCGGCAACCCACAGGCTCTCCACCTGGCCGCACTCCACCGCGTCGATGGGACCGCCCAGGTGGGGGAAGTAGTTGGAGGTGTCGATGACCACGGTCTCGCTGGGCACGGAGGCGAAGAGCCCTGCCACCGTCGGGATCCGCCCGAAGGGGATGGAAAGGATCACCACGTCCTTGCCCTGCACGGCATCGGCCGCAGTCGCCGCGTGCGCCTCGAATTCCAGCGCAGTGGCATCGATCGTCTCCGGTCCCCGGGAGTTCGCCACCTGAACGTCGTGGCCGCCCGCGCTGAACGTGCGCGTCAGCGTCTTGCCTATCGGCCCTGTACCGATAACGCCAATTCTCATGATTTGTCCCTCTTGAAGTTGCGCCACCCCCGAGGAAGGGATGGCGAGGTGTGATGACGGTGCGGCGCCGCGAGGTGTCCCGGCAGTCCGCTGTGAGGTGAGCGGCTGGTGGCCTACTCCTCGTTGTCCCGCTCGCGGTATCCGCTTTCGATGAGTGCGCGGAGGCGGTCGAGTGATTCCTCGTCGGTGGCGCCGGTGCCCTTGATCCAGGAAACGGACACGGTCGCGAGGAACAGGTCGTATCCCTTCACCGACGCTCTCGCGTGGCCCGCGAGCTGCGCGGCCCGCACGTACTCCTCGGTGGCGGTGATCAGGTAGTCGCAGGGAAGGGTCAACGGGTTGTCCGGCTCCTGCTCCCTGGCCGCGGCCATGAGCGGTTCCGGCAGCCCGCTGAAGGCGCTGAAGTACTCCTCCATGGCCCGCAGCCACTGCCGCAGCGCCTCGGAGGCGTCACCGAGTGGCGCGATCTCCGCCCGGCGGGCCACCAGCTCCTCGGAGCGCGTCTGCAACACGGCTGCCAGCAGCGCCTCCCGGGTGGGGAAGTGCCGGTACAGCGTGCCGGGCCCGACGCCCGCCTCCTTGGCCACCGCCTCCAAGGAGGCACCAATCCCAGACCTCAAGAAATGACGCTGCGCTGCTTCCAGGAGGGCCGCACGGTTGCGCTGGACGTCCACGCGCGGTTTGCGCCCCTGTTGCCCCTTGACGCTCATGCGCCCTCCTGCCTCACGTGATGTTGCGGTTCTGAAAAAGCGGAGGGTGTCTCCGTGCAGGGTCGAGCGTAAAACGGAGGCAGTGTCCGGTCAACTCGACCCAACGCCCCCGGCGTGGCAGCGCTCGGCTGCCTTGCGTGATGAAACCGATCGGTTTACGGTGAAGGAAACCGGTCGGTTTCTTGCTTTGGAGGTAGCCGTGACAGCGATCAAGGGCGCCACCGTCTTCGTCACCGGAGGCGGCCGCGGTATCGGCAAGGAGCTGGTCGAGGAGCTCTACGCGCGCGGTGCCGGCAAGGTCTACGCCACGGCCCGTGACCCGCGCACGGTGGCGCACCCCCATGCCGTTCCGCTGGCGCTCGAGGTCACCGATCCGGCGTCCGTGGCGGCAGCCGCCGAGCAAGCCCAGGACGTCACCATCCTGATCAACAACGCCGGCGCCTCGGTCGGCGCTTCGTACCTCGACTCCGCGATGGAGGACGTGCGCCGGGATCTGGAGACCAACTTCTACGGGCCGCTGCTGGTCACCCGGGCTTTCGCGCCGATCATCGAGCGCAACGGCGGGGGCCACATCCTCAACGTCCACTCCGCCCTGTCCTGGCTGGCTGACGGAACGCCCTACAGCGCGTCCAAGGCCGCCCTGTGGTCGCAGACCAATTCCTTGCGCCTGGAGCTGCAGCCGCGCGGCATCGCGGTGACCGGGCTCCACGTGGCCTATGTGGACACGGGCATGACGTCGGCTGTCGACGCGCCCAAGGCCGACCCCCGCGAAGTCGCCGTGGCCGCGCTGGACGGTATCGCGGCGGGGGCACATGAGGTGCTGGCCGACGACACCACCCGCCGGGTCAAGTTGCAGCTCGCTGCTGACCTGGAAGTGATGTACGCGCAGTTGGCCCAGTAGCACGCACTTACTGATGCAAAGGAAATTCTTGTGGAAGGTCCGCTCACCCACCGCTTCGTCGACGTGAACGGCGTCAGGCTGCACATCGCCGAGCAGGGGCAGGGGCCGCTGGTCCTGCTGCTGCACGGCTGGCCGGAGAGCTGGTACTCCTGGCGTCACCAGTTCGGGGCGCTGGCGGCGGCCGGGTACCGGGGCGTCGCCCCCGACCAGCGCGGCTACGCCCGCAGTGAGCAGCCGCCGGACGTCAGCTCGTACACCCTGCTCCACCTCGTCGGCGACGTGATCGCCCTCATCGAGGAGCTGGGGGAGGAGCGGGCGGTCGTCGTTGGTCACGACTGGGGAGCACCCGTTGCCTGGACCGCGGCGATGCTGCGCCCGGACAAGATCCGTGCGGTGGCCGGGCTCAGTATTCCGCCCATTCTGCCCGGCGGGATGGTCCCGCCCTCGATCACCCGCACCCAGTACGGCCAGGGCTTCTACCAGATTTACTTCCAGCAGCCGGGAGTCGCTGACGCGGAGCTCGCCAAGGACATCCCGGACTCCTTCCGTCGACTGTTGGTCGGTGCCTCAGGCGACAACCCGCTCGGCAGGGAACCCCGCCCGCTGGTCATACCCGACGGTCTGGGCCTCCTGGACACCATGCCGGAGTCGCCCGCCCTCCCCGCCTGGCTGACGGAGGAGGACATCCAGGTATATGCCGATGACTACTCCCTGCACGGCGCTCAGGCATTCACTGGTGCTTTCAACTGGTACCGGAACATCGAACGCAACAACGAACTACTCGCGCCTTTCCGCGGGCGCGGGATCGACGTCCCCGCACTGTACGTGGTGGGAGACCGTGACATGGTCACCGCGTTGCGCGGGCCGGAAGGAGGCGGCCCGCTGAGCGATCTTTTTCGTGGCCAGGGCGAGTCGGGCAACACGCTGAGCGCTCTCGCGCCACGACTGCACGACCCGGTGGTCCTGACGGGATGCGGGCATTGGACGCAGCAGGAACGTCCCGCCGAGGTCAACGCCGCGCTCCTCGACTTCCTCGCCCGCATCGATGGCTCGAATGTCTGACCAGCTGACCCACCCCAACCAGACAGAGGACACGACGATGCCAGAGCGCAATCCCATCCTGATCACAGGTGCCGCCGGTGAAATCGGTGGCGTGAGCAGAACGATGGTCGAGATGCTGCTTGAACGAGGGCACCCGGTACGTGCGTTCGTGCGACGGGACGACGAACGCGCGCACGCGCTCCGCCAGGCCGGGGCCGAGGTCTTCGTGGGTGACCTGCTGAACATCGCCGACGTGACCGCCGCGCTGCAGGGTTGCCGACGCATCTACTTCAGCATGAGCCTGTCGCCGTACTACACCGACGCCGTCAGCCTGATGGCCGCGGCGGCGAGGGCCCACGGCGGCATCGAGGTCTTCGTCAACATTTCCGAGTTCGAGCAGTCGTTCATGACGTTCGAGAAGATGACCGCCCCGGACGAAGAACGGCGTTCGTGGCTTGGCGGGCTCATCGCGGACTGGTCGCCACAGCAGCGGGCCCACTGGGTCGCCGAGCAGGTGCTGGACTGGTCCGGTATCCCGACCGTCAATGTGCGGGCGGCCATGTTCGTCGAGAACCCCATCCTGACCTGGCTGGCGCTGGGCCCGCTGAGCAACGGTGAACTGCGCCTGCCCTTCGGCCGCCGGCGGCTCGCGCCCATCGCAAGTTACGACGTGGCGGAACTGTGCGCGAAGATCCTGGTCGACCCGGCGCCGCACATCTCGAAGTCCTATGAGCTCAACGGTCCGGAACTGAAGGACATGCACGGGTTCGCGGAGGACTATGGGGCCGCGCTGGGACGACAGGTCACTTACGTTGCCGAAGAGGTCGAAACCTGGAACGAGACCTTCGTGGACAGCGCCCTGGCCGACCTTCCGCACACTGCGGAGCACTTGAAGACCCTGACCCGGCTGGTCGCGGGCGGGGGCTACCGCGGCGTCACCGACCAGCTGGAAACCCTGCTCGGGCGTCCGCCGAAGACCGTGCTGTGGGCGCTGGAGAACCATCCGCGCATCCGGAAGCTGGCGTCTGCCTGAAGCGCAGTCCCTCACGCCGCCGAGGGCCGGGGCTGGTGGATTACGAGCGTGCGACGTTACTGACCGCGGCACGCAGGTCGTCCTCCCCGGCAAGCAGCGGGGGCAGGGGGGTTGCGTTGGCGGGGTTGAGCGAGTCGAAGAGCAGGGCGATGAAGCGGGCCCGCAGAGAGGGCGCGGTACCGGGGAGGGCGAGACCGGCGACCGCCATGACGAGGAAACGCGGGATGTCTTCCGCGGTGAGGTCGGAGCGGATCTCCTTCTGTTGCTGCGCGCGCAGCAACAAGGGGTGGAGAGAGTGGCTGAGGCGCTGGAGAGCCTCCACGGCCACGTCGGTGAAATTGCTGGCGAAGGTGACCAGCCCCCGTTCCTCGGTGATCAGGTCGAGCAAGTGCGTGGCGATGTCCTGGAGGGACCGGCGCGGGTGGGGGGCATCGGCGGCACGGTCGATGCAGGGCAGAAGGTCCGTCTCGAGGATGTCGTCGAGGACGGCCCGGACGATCGCCTCCCGGTTGGGGAAGTGGCGGTAGAGGGTGGCGATGCCCACGCCGGCCTCGGCCGCGATCTGCTCCAGGGATGCCTCGCCGGTGGCGAGGACGGTCCGTCCGGCAGCGGTGATGCGCTCGGCGCTGGTGCGCGCGTCGACCCTGCGTCGGCGGGCGCGGTCCTTCGTAGTTGCCATCGACAGCTCCTCCCTGCTCTGCGATGAAGGCTATCCTCCCCCGCTTTGATAGTGTCCTATCACTTTGATAGGAGACTATTACTTCGCGTCTGGTGTGGTCTCGACGCACGGAAGAGGGAGAGAGCTGTGTCCGTTCTGCTGTACCGGCTGGGAAGGTTCGCCTACGGCAAACCCTGGTACGTCATCGGGGGTTGGATGGCCGTGGTGACGGCCGTGGCGGGCCTCCTCCTGGCCAACCCGGTCAAGCTCAGCAACGAGGTCCGTATCGACGGCACCCCGTCCCAGAAGGTCATCGACGAACTGGCCAAGTCCCTGCCGGAGGCGTCCGGCGGGCAGGGCATGCTGGCCTTCAGGGCGCCGGACGGTGCCCGGATCGACGACGCGAAGGTCCAGGCCGCTCTGGCCTCGGCAGTGGATGCCGTCTACCGTCACGACCACGTCATCGACGCCCGGAAGGTCATGGCTCAGCAAGCCGCCCAGGGGAAGAACAGCCCACTGATACGGGGCCAGGCGGCGGTGGCTCAGGCTGCCGGACGGCCGTCCTCCGGCAAGGCGCCCGTCCCGTTACAGGTGGACGGCCGACCGGTGCCGGGGGTCACTGTCTCCGCCGATGGCTCGACAGCACTGATGCAGTTCCAATTCGACGAACAGACCTACGAGCTTCCCTCCGGGACGATCGACAGCACCGTCAAGGCCGCCGAGCGTCAGGCCGCACATGGCGGCCTCGAAGTCCTGCCGTCCGCGGCGATGATGGAGATCCCCGAGATCGTCGGCATCGGAGAGATCGTGGGTGTCGTCGTCGCGGCCATCGTCCTGCTGGTCACCCTGGGGTCGGTCGTGGCGGCGGGGCTACCCCTGGTCATCGCCCTGGTCGGTGTCACGGTGGGGGTGGGGGGAGCCTTCACTCTCTCCGCCGTCTTCGAAATCCACTCGCTCACCGCGGTCCTGGCTCTGATGCTGGGACTGGCCGTCGGTATCGACTACGCCCTGTTCATCGTCAATAGGGAACGCCGGCTGATCCTGGAGGATGGCCTGGACTCGCGCGAAGCGACCAGCCGCGCCGTCGGCACAGCCGGGAGCGCGGTCTTCTTCGCCGGCTGCACTGTCATCATCGCCTTGATGGGGCTCCTGGTCGTCAGGATCACCCTGCTCAGCACGATGGCGATCGTGGCGGCTGCCACGATCGCCCTGGCCGTCCTGCTCGCCCTGACCTTGCTGCCGGCGCTGCTGGGGCTGATCCAGGAACGCATCGCTCCCGCCCGGACCCGGAACAGGGTGCGGCAACAGAAGGCTTCCGCCGACCACGCTCGGGCAAGTCGCTGGGCAGCGCGCCTGATCCGCCACAAGTACCCGGCCCTCGCGTCCGCGCTCCTGATCCCCGTGATCCTGGCCGTGCCTGCCGCAGACATGAAGATGGGCCTGCCCTCCGGGGCCAGCTACAACACCGACACCGCGCAGCGACAGAGCTACGAGCTGGTCAGCGACGCCTACGGGCCCGGCTACAACGGCCCGCTCATGGTCGCCGTCACCTCTACCGCCAAGGGACAGCCCCTCACCCCGGCAACTCTCGCCGCAATCACCTCCGGCATCAAAGGCATCAAGGGCTCGACCTCGGTGTCCCTGGCCGGAATGAACAGCACCGGCACCACGGCCATCCTCAGCCTCATTCCCGGCAGTGGCCCGAACGACGACGCCACCAAGGACCTCGTCACCGCCATACGGGACAAGAGCGCACAGATCGGCGAAGCGCACGGTGTCACCATCGGTATCTCCGGCTTCACCGCCCTCGCGATCGATGTCTCCGACCGGCTCGCCGACGTCCTGCCCATCTACGTGGCAACCGTGCTCGCGCTCTCCCTGATCGTCCTGCTCCTGGTTTTCCGCTCCCTGATGATCCCGGTGATGGCCACCCTCGGCTTCCTGCTTTCCATCGGCGCCACCTTCGGCCTGACCACGGCTGTCTTCCAGTGGGGCTGGTTCCAGGACCTGATCGGACTCGATGCCAGGGCCCCTGTGGTGAGCCTGCTGCCCATCATCATCACCGGCGTCCTGTACGGGCTTGCCATGGACTACCAGATGTTCCTGGTCACCTCCATGCGGGAAGCCCACGTCCACGGCGCCACTCCGCTCAACGCCACCGTCACGGGATTCGCACGTGCCAGCTCCGTCGTCGTCGCGGCGGCCACCATCATGGTCTCCGTCTTCGCCGGATTCATCTTCAACTCCCAGCCCATGATCAAACAGGCCGGCTTCGCCCTGGCCGCCGGCATCCTCATCGACGCCTTCGTCATCCGCATGACCCTCATCCCCGCCACCATGGCAATCGCGCAGCAGAAAGCCTGGTGGCTACCCGCCCGGCTGGACCGCCTACTGCCCGACCTCGACGTCGAAGGCGACAAGCTCACGCAGAAGATCCCGCTGACCCATCCCGCGCCCCACCAACCGCACCCCACCGCGCAAAAGACCGAGACCACCGACTGACCTAACAGAGGAGGGTTCAACGCATAGCCTTTCCTCACGCACCCAATCGGTCATCCACGGGATGTTTCTGCAGACCCTGAGTTGTACGTCGGGCCGGTCGGCCTGGTCGTCAAGAGCCGCTCGTGGAGGGTGGTTAGATACGGGCAGACATGTGCGAAACGTCTTGACTCTCCTGGGACCAGTTTGGGACCACGCGATGTGCGCGCACCTGAACAACACCCCCGTGGATACTGAGGGTCAAGGGGGCGCAGGTTCAAATCCTGTCGTCCCGACGATGTTATTGCAGGTCGAAGGCCGTTTCCTCCGGAAGGCGGGGGCGGCCTTTTCGGTTGGTGGTCATTGGGTGGTCGCAGATCGGGTCCGTGCGCTTCTGATGGTGAGGCCAGTGGGTCCGGCCGTACCGTCAGTGACGGCCAGGCCGCCCGGGGCATGTTGACCCTGCCGCCTCAGTAGCGTTCGGCTTTCGCGCCGCAAGATGCTCTGGCCGCCCGCAGTATCAAGTGCTCCGGAGGCACAGTCAGCGTCATCGCCGGCGAACTCGGCCGGTCCATCGACCGTACGGCGACCGAAGCCGCCACCCGGGCGCGGCAAGCCGACCTCGCTGATCGCCGCTCAGTTGCGGCTTCGTTGGCGCGTACAGGAACTGCTAGAAACAGGCCAGATCTTGGCTTATCTATGCCGTAACCTCGGGTAAACGTCACAAGAGTCATATCTGATCTGTGACTTACAGCCGGATCACACCAATTTGCGGCCCTTGCCTGTCGGTGGTCGCCGTACAAAGGTTCCCGACGTAATAGTTCGAACATTCGATCTATCAGCCCACTCCGTGACTTGGAGTAGGTAGAGGGGGACATTTCAGGTTGTCTGGGTTATCCAGAACAAGACGCAGACTGTCCATGGCTTTAGGCACGATTCTGCTGACCACCAGCGGCGTGGCCGTAGTGATCGTCCCGGCGGCAGATGCCACCCCGTCGGTGACTGGCAAGGCACCTGGCCATGCTCCGGAGCCGAGCGAGGCCGATGTCCGAGAAGTCGACTTCGCATGGGCGGCCAAGCACAGCAAAGGTGGCATCCCCTGGGCGCTGACCCGGGCGAAGAGTACGGGGAAGAAGACGCTCGTCCCTGACGAGACCACGGCGACGTCCGTCACCTACGCGCACGCCGACGGCACGCTCACCTCCGAGCTCACCTCCGGCCCGGCCCGCATGCAGCAAGACGGCCGGTGGGTGGACGTGGACGCCAGGCTGACAACGGCCGCGGACGGCGGCGTGAAGGCGAAAGCACACCCGAACGGGCTGGAGCTCAGCGGCGGGGGCGGCACGCCCGCGAAGTCGTTGAAGGCCGCCGAGGAGGCCACGGCCCGCGATCTGGTCACCCTCGGGGAGGGCAACGAGCAGGTCATCCTGCAGTGGAAGGGCGGCCTGCCCAAGCCCGACCTGGACGGCACCCGCGCCACCTACAGGGACGCGCTGCCCGGCGCCGATGTCATCGTCGAGGCCACCCGCACCGGCTTCGAGCAGTACGTGAAGCTGGACCAGCGCCCCGCCGGTACCTACAGCTACACGATGCCGCTGAAAGCCAAGGGTCTGAAAGCCGCTGCGCGGAAGGACGGCTCCGTTCTCTTCACCGACGCGAAGACGGGCGCCGAGCGGGCCGTGATGCCCGCTCCGGTGATGTGGGACGCGGCCGTGGACAAGACGTCGGGCAAGCACGAGAACCGGCACCCGGTGGACATGAAGGTGGTCGACAAGGGCAACGGCGACGTCGATCTCGTCGTCACCCCCGACAGGGCGTGGCTGGCCGACCCGGCCACCCGGTATCCGGTCACCGTCGACCCCTCGACGGCGAACCTGACGAACGTCTTCGATACCTACGTCCAGCAGGGCGAGGCCGGGGATCTGTCCACCGACGTCGAGCTGGACTTCGGCAACCCCGGCACGACCAACAGCGATGGCACGCCACGCACCGCCAGGTCGTTCATCACCTGGAACACCGCGGCGTTCAAGGACGCGCTCGTCACGAAAGCGGACGTCAGCCTGTGGAACTTCCACTCCGGCAACGATGATTGCAAGGCGTATGAGTGGACCATCTGGGACACCACCGCCTCCTCCACCGCCTCGCGGTGGACGAAGCAGCCGACATGGCAGCAGCAGTACCATTCGTCCACCCAGACCAAGGGCAACCCTGCCTGCACTGCCGCCCCGGATGGCTGGATCAGCGCGGACGTCACCACGCTCGTGCAGAGCTGGGCCTCTGCCCAGGACGGCAAGGGCCACATGGGTCTGCGTGCCACCACGGACGACATCAAGGCGTGGAAGCGCGTCAACTCCGCGAATGCCACGTCGAATCCGCCGAAGCTGACCGTCACCTGGAACTACCGCCCCGGAGATGGCACCGCGCAGCAGGCCGGCGCGCCGTTCAAGTCCTACGCCGGGGTATGGGCCGTGAACACCACCACTCCCACGCTGCGGGACAAGTTCTCGGATGCCGACGGCGACACTGTCAACGGCACCTTCCAGGTCTATGACGCGGCGACGAACAAGCCCATCACCACCCCGGCCGGAGAGGGCCTGATCGTCTCCGAGTTCGTCAAGCCCGGCGAGTGGGCAAGCGTGAAGGTGCCAGCCGGGCAACTGGTCGACGGCAAGACTTACAAGTTCCGCACGAACGCCTACGACGGCACCCACTACAACCTGAACTTCTCGCCGTGGCGGGAGTTCGTCGTGGACACCACCGCCCCCGGTGTGCCGAAGAGCGTCGCGTCGGAAACGTACCCCGAGAACCTGCCGGGCGGCGCCGTGGGCGAACAGGGCCGGTTCGATGTGGATACCGGCGTCGATGACGCCCGCGACGTGGAGTACCGGATCGGGCCAGCCGACACCGACGACGACGGAAACAGCGGTAACACCAGTGCTGATGGGTGGCAGCGCGCCCCGACGACCAACAACGGCTTCGCCGCCAAGGCATCGTTCTACGCCGCCCCTGCCCAGGACGGCAACCTTCAGGCGGAGGTCCGGTCAGTGGACCGGGCCGACAACACGGGCGCGACGCGCGTCTACGGGTTCGCCTCGCCGAGGCGCACCGACACGGGCCGCGCCAAGAAGATCGACATCAACCTTCCCACGCCGAACATCGGCGCGACCGCGCCGGGGTATCACGATGAGCCACAGCCCGCGTGGGATTGGGCGACCGTACAGCGTGACGGCACGGTCAGGGACGGCAAGCCGAAGGTGTACCGCAGCACCGGTCCGAAGAGCAGTTCAACGGTGACATTGACGCCGCTGGCGGAGATGAAGCGCAGCCCGGCGGAAGCGAAGGCGGCGCGGCGGCAGGTGCGACTGCCCGAATACCCGGACCCGATCATCAAGGGGGCGTGGTGTGACCCGACGCTGGTGAACATCGAGATGCAGATGACGCGGACCGAGGCGTGTCTGCCGATGCAGGTGAGCTTTGAGGTCACGGACAAGACGTCCCAGCCGCCGAAGGTGTACCAGCAGATGTTCGACGTGCTGTACATGGTGAAGACCGACCCGGAAGGTAACAAGATAAGGACGTGGATGCAGATCGACCCGAAGGATTGGTCGATCCCTGCTCCCAAGCTGCCGTTTCCCGGCGGAGCCAACGGGATGATTCTGCTCGATGTCCAGTCGTGGTGCCAATCCGATGGCTGCAACAAGCAGGCCCAGGACTGGGACTTCTACGGTGGGCGGTCCCGGTGGAGCGGCAACCAAGACCAGCACATCATCACCGGAGTCGCCGACTTCGAGTGGAACGGCAACGTCAACAACTCCTCTGGGAGCAAGGACAAGGACCTGTCCAAGGAGCTTCCACTGCGGTGGTGGATGGACTGGGATACGACCATTCCAGGTATCCCTGATTCGACTGGTCAGGACGAGGGGCCGTCATTGCCGGTGATGGCCCGCTGCGACAAGGTGATCTCCGGCAAGGACCCGGGGTGTGTCCTCCCGTCGTACAAGCCGGGGTACACCATCAACTCCGAGGCGTTCCCGGGCGCGGCGGCACACATCTGGCTGATCCAGAACAAGCACGCGAAGAAGCTGGGCAAATCCCCGCTGACGCCGCTGCACTATCTGCCGTCCAAGGCGCGCAACGCCCCCGGCCAGGAGCCGGAGAACAAGCTGGACAACGGCAAGCCGGGTAACCGTAAGGCGGTGTGCGGGCGCGCGTTCCGCAAGCACAATGACACCGCCACGATTGCGACCCCCAACGGTAGGCCCGATCCGATCTCGTGTGACGAGTTCCCGTTCGCGGCGACGTATGAGTCTCCCGGATTCCCCGCCGCCAACGGCGGCCTGAACCCGGCCAAGAACATTGACTACGCGGGTCTGGAGTGCGTGCAGACGGTAGTGGCGAAGGGTGACGGAACTCGCGAGCACCTGTACAACGACACCACCTACGACGACCCCAAGTGGCCGGCGCTGTGCGGCCGGTCGTCGATGTCGAACTACATCAACACACAGTCGATGCAGCCATTCGGCGTAAGCTTCGCCAAGCAGTTCCGGCTCCTGGACTACGACGAGTACTGGGTCGACCCGGCCAACCCCCGGTTCGCGGACTGCGACCCGTCCAAGGCTGAGGTCAAGTGCAAGATGAACTGACTGGCCGCTGAGCTGTGAAGGTTCTGATGGCCTGGCTTGTGTAGTCCGGCATGCGGGGGCACGACTACCCGGTGGACATCGGGTAGTCGTGCCCCTCTTCCCTCTCGTCTACGCCAATGGAGGACACCATGAGTGACGTTCTGCCCGCCTGGACCGCCATCGCTGACTGGCTGGCGGTGCACGCGCCTGCCTCGCACGCCACCTTACGGCCGGGCGCTGCCGTGGCAGACGTTCGATCCGCAGAGAACGAGTTGGGCATGGGTCTGCCCGCCGACTTGGTGACGCTGCTGTTGGTGTGCAACGGAACGGTCGACGCCTCAGCCCTTGACCGCGACCCTGACGAGTACGATCCGGGCTTGTTTCTCGCCCAGCACCATCTGCTGCCGCTTGAAGAGATCGCGCAAGTCCGGGGTGGCGAAGGAAACACCGATCAGTTCTGGGGTTTCTGGGTTCCTTTCGCCGTCACCGACTACTCCCTCTCCCCGTGGGGCGGCCTGGCAATCGACGCCGAAGGCCGCCTCGCCACATTCAGCCAGGACAGCGGTGAGCCGTCGTCGGCACCGCTCACCACCCCCGGGTACGGATGCCTCAGCGATTTCCTGGACTCCGTGGCTGAAGCCTTAACCCAGGGCACCGGCCCGTTGATGGCCGAGGCCACACCCGGCATCCACCGGGGCGCGCTCGTATGGGGGCCGTTGCCAGGTGACGGCGCTCCGTGGACGCCGGCGCACCCGGAGCACGGCTCCATAGCCTGAAGGACGGCTTTCAGACTGCCGGCGATGGAGGAGAAGTGCAGGTCGGAGAGTCCGGGACAGCCGCTCTTCCATCCCAAAGACGTCGAGCTGCTCGTGCTAGGCCACGAGAGTGCTGTGCTGCGCCGCAGCGCCCCGAGACCACTGGTGGACTGGGCCGATCGCGAAATCTTACGGGGTTGGAATATTACGGGGAGCAGTCGGTGGTGGTTTGATGCAGCTCGATGCCCGCGCCGAGGCCTGAAGGGTGTCTTTATTGGCGTACGGTGGTTGACTTGGGGCTTTGCGATCGTCCAAGTATGGGCATGATCAGTGATCGTGGGTCTGCGACTGCTCTACTTGATCTTCTGCCGACTCTTGGGCTGCCTCCTCCTGGTGGGCCGATCGACCGCCGCGAACAACGCCGAGATCCTCGCGCTTCGCCATGAGGTCGCCGTGCTTCGTCGGCAGATCGAGAGCCCGCGGCTGTCATGGGCCGATCGTGCCGTGCTCTCCGCTCTCGCCCGCCAGCTGCCACCCGTCTTACGCCGTCATCGGCTGGTCACCCCGGGCACCCTGCTGAACTGGCACCGCCGTCTGGTGCGCTGGAAGTGGCGCCAACCCCCAACCGGCCCCGGCCGGCCACCGCTGTCGGAAGAAACTGCGGCGCTCATCCAGCGCCTGGCGCGAGAGAGCCCGACCTGGGGGTACGTCAGAATCCAGGGTGAGCTCCGACGGCTCGGCCATAGGGTTGCCGCCGCCACGATCCGACGTGTCCTGCGCCGCTCTGGTCTACCGCCCGCACCGCAGCGCGCGTCCCAGCAGACCTGGCGCTCGTTCCTCCGAGCCCAGGCCCACACGCTGCTGGCTTGCGACTTCATGCACGTAGAGACCGTCTTCCTCAAACGTCTCTACGTCTTCTTCGTCATGGAGATTGCCACCCGGCGCGTTCACGTCCTGGGCGTCACCGCCCACCCGACCGGCGCATGGGTCACGCAACTCGCCCGCAACCTGCTCATGGACCTCGAGGGCAGAGCCGGGCGCTTCCGGTTCTTCATCCGGGACCGGGACAGCAAGTTCACCACCGCCTTCGACGCTGTCTTCGCAGGCAATGGCACTGCCGTCATCCCGACTCCGCCGCAAAGCCCACGGTCCAACGCGTTCGCCGAACGATGGATACGCACAGCCCGCGCCGCATGCACCGACAGATTCCTCATCACCGGCGAACGACACCTGAGTACGGTCCTCACCAGGTACACCGAGCACTACAACTCCGGACGAGCTCACCGCAGCCTCGACCTACGTGCCCCAGACGACGACCCGAACATCATCCCCCTGCCCGCCGCCACGGTCAGGCGCACGCAGATACTCGGCGGACTGCTCAACGAGTACCACACCACGCCACCCCGACCACCTCACCATCCCCAGGAAACGCCCAGCTCAGCAGCCTGATCGGAATATTGACACCCTTCAGGGCTGTCGACGGCGGTGACGACGAAGATGTCGACGTCGGAGGAGGGCGGCAGCTCGGCATCGTCCGGCAGGCCGACGGTCGAGCCGCTAAAGTACGCGCCCCGATAGCCGGCATCGGGTTGGGCATGCTGGGCGACCCACTGGACCGCGGCGGAACGTTGCGCTTGCCGAATACCTCATCCGTACAGGTCACGCGGCATGTCTGTATTCGTGGAGGATGCCGCCAAGGCGGTCGTGGCGTCGTATGTCGAGCTGGCTTAGCTCGTCGGGATCGTCGATTGGTGTGGGCAGTGGGTGTAGTGGTCGGGCGTTCGCGATGCCCTGGTGCGGTCGGTGGGAGTTGTAGAACTCTTCGAACTCTCGCAGGGCGTGGAGTAGGTGGCGTTGGTTCCAGATCAAGGTTCGGTCCAGGAGCTCGCGGCGACAGGTCTGTATCCAGCGCTCCATGACCGAGTTCATTCTCGGCATCTGGATGCCTGTGAGGACGACTTCGATCTCCGCGTCCTTGAGGACGGCATCGAACAGCTGGGGGAATTTCCCGTCCCGATCGCGGATCATGAATCGCGTCCGGCAGGCGACGTCCTCGAGATCCATGATCAGGTTCTTCGCAGCTTGCGTTATCCAGGAGGCGGTCGGGTGTGCGGTGGCGCCCAGGATCCGGATGCGGCGACTGCTGTGTTCGATCACCGTGAGTACGTACATCCGCGCGCCGGACAAGGTGACCGTCTCAAAGAAGTCGCAGGCCAGGAGGGCGTCGGCTTGGGAGCGCAGGAAGTCGGCCCACGTGCTGGAGTTCCGGTCGGGCGCTGGATCGACGCCAGCTTCCTTCAGGATCTTCCAGACGGTCGATGCGGCCACCTTCACCCCCAGCGCGAGCAGTTCGCCGTGCAGACGACTGTACCCCCAGTCCGGATTCTCCCTGGCCAGACGCAGCGCCAGAATCCGGATGGAGCGCACTGTACGAGGTCGACCAGGTCGCTTGGGTCGAGATAAGGCTGCATGGCGGCGTGCGGCGAGGGCACGATGCCAGCGCAGCACCGTATCAGGACGCACGAGCAGCCGCACACGCCGCAGGGCGGGCAACGGCAGCCGGTGCAGCAGCGCTGCCAGAAAGGCTCGATCGCTCGGGCTGAACCGAACTTTTTCCTTGCCGAGTTGGCGTTCGAGCACCGTGATCTGATGTCGAAGGGCCAGAATCTCCGCATCCTTAGTCCCGGTCGCTCATCGGCAGCAGACGCAACACCGCGAACGCATTCGTCACACCCAGGTAGGCCAGTCGCAGTAGCACGATCGATCATCATGACGCGTGGCCCACCGACTACGCGAGAGCGCCGACTCGAGCGACCGAGGACGGTGACTGTGGGGCGTGGTGCAGGCCTCCGATCAGGGCGGATGACATTCTCGGCAAGCGCAGGGCCGACGGTCGTAAGGGCTTCTCCTGGAAGGACTTACGGGACTTGCTCACAGCCGCCCACACCCAGCTCGGCGGACCGATCGTGCTGGTCTGGGACAACGTCGGCCTGCACCTCAGTCGCGCGATGCGCGCCTGGATCACGGCTCGGGACTGGCTCACGGTGTTCCAGTTGCCGGCCTATGCACCGGACCTCAACCCCGTGGAGGGGATCTGGTCCAGCCTGCGGCGCACCAGCCTGGCCAACATCGCCTTCGCCGATTACACGCACCTGGTCACCGCAGTCCGCCGGGGCCTACGCCAGATCCAGTACCGGCCCACCATCATCACCGGCTGCCTCATCGGCACCGGCCTCGCCATAGGCCCTGGCGACATCACGCATTAATCCTCAGTATGTCTTCTGAGGAGTCAGTTGTCGCACCTCAGTGATGAGTCAATGACCGTCGCGGTCTCTCCTCTTCCGACGGGCAGATGGCTGCCTTCGAAGCTGTACTTGGCCTCACCCAGGGGGTCGGCACCACTACCAAGCGGGGGTTACCCCCATTACCTGCCGTGCCTCCACTGCGTAGCGTGATCGTCGTTCCCAGTTCTGTTCGATTCGATGGAGGAATAGCGACAATGAGGTACAGGCTTCGTCGGCGGGGTGGTCAGCAAGGGAAGCGCCTCGTGGCCCTGGCGACGTTCACCGCGGCGATTGTTTCGGGGATGATGGTGTCGGGAAGTGGGCCGGCCGTCGCGCACGCAGTGGTGGAGCCATCCGTTCGCAGTGCCACCGCGTCACTGCGAAGTGACCTCAAGAAATATCTGGACGCTCAGGGCACTAAGGATCATTTCTCAGCGGTCTCCCTTCGGGTGACCTATGCCGATCAGCGACCTGATATCTCGGTCGATGCGGGGACGTCCCGCTACGGCGGTGGTCGACCGGTGAACAGCAAGGCGCTGTGGCAGATAGGCAGCAACGCCAAGGCCTTCACGTCCGTGCTGCTGCTTCAACTGGAGGCCGAAGGAAAGCTGTCCATACGGGACAAGCTGGGAAAGTGGCTTCCCCAGTATCCGGCGTGGCGCGATGTCACCATCAAGCAATTGCTGTCGATGACCAGCGGCATCCCCAGCTACACCGAGCAGAATGCGTTCCTGAAGGATTTCGACGCCAATCCCTCCACGCGCTTCACGCTGGAGCGCCTGATGTCCTATGTGGAGGGCCTGCCACTGGGTCCCGCGAAGTACGAGTACTCGAATACGAACTACCTCCTCGCGCAGATGATTGTCGAACGAGCGTCGCACGATACTTACCATGAGCGGCTCGCCGAGCGCATCATCGAACCTCTCGGAATGAACGACACCTGCCTCCCCCCGGACTGCCCTCCGGACACGGCCTCGCGCATGCCGACGCCGTACTCCACCCATTCCGTCCTGCCGAAGCATCTCAACAAGTCACTTCCTCGGCTCCGCCTGTCCTGGGCGCAGGGGGCGGGTGGCCTGGTGAGTTCACTGAGAGACATGACGGCTTGGGACAGGGCGCTGTACAGCGGTCGACTGCTGCCCTCAGCGCAGCAGCGCGAGCTGGAGTCCCTGGTCTCGGCGAAGACGAGTAAGCCCATCAAGAGCGTCACGGCCGACGATCCCATTGGTTTCGGGCTCGGTGTCGTGAAGTTCGTCCATCCTGTGGCCGGGACGGTCTGGGCCTATGAGGGGGCCACTTTTGGAAACCGGGTGCTGCACATGTACTTCCCGAAGACTGGCATGATCATTGCCATTGCTGTCAACAGCGCCGTTGGCGAAGGGGACACGCTGCCCGACCTCGCCGGTACCGTCTACAAGACTCTTTCGGCGCAGAAGGCACAGGCTCTCCCACGGCACCAGTAGCCCCGGAGCCAGCTGCGTGACTTCCAGGTAGCTGCACTGCGAGGTCTGAGCTCCCTTCTTCCTGAGCTTGGCCTTTAACGTCGCAGGTCACTCGGCCTGCTGAGGCCCCGGGAATCGGCAGGCCGTGATGCGGCCATTCTTCGCGGTGGCGACGAGGTACGACAAGCTCGCCGTCCGCTATGAGACGACCGTGCTGGTCGCGGCCATCAACGAATGGCTGTGACCAGCACTTTCGAAACACGCCCTACTGAGCTTTTCGTAAGTTCGGTGGGTGTGGTGGGTGGATGGTCAGGCCGGTGTGGGCGAGGAAGGACCAGGGCAGTTGCTGGATGCGGTTGATGCGGTGGATGCCCTGTTCGGTGGCATCGGCAACGTCGGCGAGGTGGTCGCCGGCGAGGTTGGCGAGTTCGCGCTTCTTGAGCGAGGACCACAGTAGTTTCACCGGGTTCAACTCCGGTGCATAGGCGGGTAATCGCTCCAGGGTGAGCCAGTCCTGTTCGGCGACCCAGGCTCGCATCGCCCGACTCCAGTGGGCGGACAGACGGTCCCAGACGAGGACTACCTGTTCTCCGCGGTAGAAGACCTTCACCTGTTCCAGGACCTCGATGAGGGCGGGAGTGTCGTAGGTTCCGGGCTTGAGGTGAAAGCACAGACGGGGACCGCGATCGGGGTCGCCGGCGTGGTAGCCCAGGGCCGCGGCCATCGACGCGCGTTTCCAGTTCAGTCGGTGTCGCAGGACAGGTGTGCGACCGCGGGGTGCATAGGTGCGGCGGACCTGTGGCAGCAGCGAGACGCCTGATTCGTCGAGGAACACGATCCAGGCACGTGTGTTCACCGCCCCTTTTTGATACGCGGCCACTCGTGCGCGATCCAGCGGGCGATCTCGGACTCCTCCCGCTCCCGGGCGCGACGCTCGGGCCGCTGCAGGCTCCACCCCAGCCGGCCGGTCAACAGCCGCCACACCGAAGCCCGCGACAACGACACCCCCGTCACCCGATCGACCACCACGCCGACCCGTTCCAAGGTCCACAGATCGGCCTCGAAACCATGGGCTCGGGCGCCCCGCTCCAACGCGGCCCGGACCGTCTCGACCTGGTCGTCGTCCAGCTTCGGCGGGCGGCCGGTGGCCGCACGGCGACGCAGGGCCGAAGCACCTTCTTCCTCCCACACGCGCCGCCACCGCCGCACGCTCTCGGAACACACGCCCACCGCCCGCGCGATCTCTGCATTCGAGGCGCCCTCCTCGAACAACTCGACCGCCCGAACACGACGCGCCTCCGCCAACTGCGGCCGCGACAAAGGAGGAACGGAAGAACCGGCCACGGAGGACGAAGGTCGATAAGCCACCCGGACAGCCTCTCACCGACGAAGACACCACACCCACCGAACTTACGAAAAGCTCAGTAGTACTGCAACGGTGCTTGCCGTGACTGGTGGCCAGTTGGCTCGTTGAGGCGGTTATGGGTGGGGACCTTGCTGATGTCAGGTTGTGGGCGGGTGAGCTCGAGGCGGTGCATGAGCGGTTTGTGCACCGGTTCAACAGGTCGGAGCCGCGGGAGTCGGCGTTGGCGTATATGCGGGGGCTGGTCGCGCCGCTGGAGCGGAAGAACGGCTGGACGCTGGCGGAGGAGGCCGGTCATGGCAGTCCCGATCGCATCCACCGGCTGCTGAACCGGATCGAGTGGGACGCCGACGAGGTCCTGGATGACGTGCGGGACTACGTCGTGGAACACCTCGGTGACCGTGAAGCCGTTCTGATCGTCGATGACACCGGCTTTTTGAAGAAGGGTGTCCGTTCGGCCGGGGTCCAGCGGCAGTACTCCGGCACCGCGGGACGCACCGAGAACTCCCAGATCGGGGTCTTCCTCGCCTACGCCACTGGCCGCGGACGCACGCTGATCGACCGACGGCTGTACCTGCCCACGTCGTGGACGGATGACCGTGAGCGATGCCGGCGGGCGGGCATCGAGGACAGCGTCGCCTTCGAGACGAAGGGGGCGATGGCCAAGGCGATGGTCCGCCGGGCCACCGCGGAGAAGATCCCGTTCGGCTGGGTGACGGCGGACGCCGCCTACGGCTTCAGCAAGGGCTGGCGGTTCGAACTGGAGCAGGCCGACGTCTTCCACGTCATGGCCACCACGCGGCACGACACCGTGGTCACCCGCTGGGCACTGGACCACCCCGTCCACGACCTGTTCCCCGCTCTGCCCCGGCAGAAGGGGAAACGCCGCTCCTGCGGTGAGGGAGCCCACGGCCGGCGGATCTATGACTGGGCCCGTGTCGAGGTCAGGCCCTGGCACCGCGAGGACCGCCGGCACTGGGTGATCGCCCGCCGCAGCGTGAGCAGGCCCGAGGAGATCTCCTACTACATCGCCTACTGTCCCGCCGACACCACGCTGGACGAGCTGATCCGCATCGCGGGCAGCCGATGGGCGGTCGAGGAGTGCTTCCAAACGGCGAAGCAGGAGTGCGGCCTGGACGACTACCAGGTCCGCCGCTATCCCGGCTGGCACCGTCACATGACCCTCGCCATGGCCGCCCACGCCTGCCTCACCGTTCTGCGGGCTCGCCAGCTGGACACGGAGAAAGCAGAAACGGATCCTCCCAGCTCGTTCGCCTGAGCCTCGCCGAGATCCGACGACTGATCACCCGGCTCACCGACCGTCGTCCCACCCCGGTCGGTCACATCCTGCACTGGTCGACATGGCGCCGCAGGCGCCAACACCAAGCTCGCCTCAGTCACTACAAACGGCGTGGCCACAGCCCCTGAAAACTGCCCAGCGATCAGAACAAGCACCGTTGCAGTACTAGTACTCCAGCAGCGTTTCGCTATCTGGCCTAGTCAGAGGCATCGTCGGGAGTGTAGTTGGCTGCTGGCATGTCAGGGGCGGTCTTGCCGGACCGCCCCTCCAACGAATGACATCGAGAACTGTCTGCGCGGTGATGAGGGCAGCCTCCCCGTGTGATCGACGACCTTGCCGACGCGACCTGGGACCGTGAACTCGACGACCTCTTCCTGCGCATCGGCCACCGTTTCGGCCGCGCCGACCTGCGACGCCGCATGCGTGACTACGTCCGCGCCCTGCTTGGCCCGGTCGGCCGCAAAAACAGCTGGCAACTGGCCGAACACGCAGGCCACTGCACCCCCGACGGCCTGCAACGGCTACTGAACGGAGCCACCTGGAACGCCGACGACGTCCGCGACGACCTGCAGACATACGTCGCCGACAAGGTCGGCGAGGCCGACGGAGTCCTCATCCTCGACGACACCGGCTTCATCAAGAAAGGCACCACCTCCGCGGGCGTGCAGCGCCAGTACTCCGGCACCGCCGGCCGCACCGAGAACTGCCAGATCGGCGTCTTCGCCGCCTACGCCACCACCCGCGCACGCGCCCTGGTGGACCGCGAGCTGTATCTGCCCAAGTCCTGGACGGACGACCGCGAACGCTGCCACGCCGCCAAGATCCCCGACGAACGGACCTTCGCCACCAAACCAGAGCTGGCCAGGGCAATGGTGCTGCGCGCACTCGCCTCCCCGCTGCCGATCGCCTGGGTGACTGCGGATGCCGCCTACGGCCAGGAGTGGCGCTTCCGCCAGATGCTGGAAGAAGCCGCGGTCGGCTACGTGCTCGCCGTCCCGAAGTCCCAGCCGGTGCCTCGCTTCGGCCGGATCGACTATCTCTTCAGCCAGGCGCCGGATGAGGCATGGGAGCAACGTTCGTGCGGCGACGGCGCCAAGGGCCCGCGCGTCTATGACTGGGCGGCCGTCCAGCTCCCGGTGACCGAGGACTTCGACGGTGAGCGGCCCACCCATCACCGCTGGGCGCTGGCCCGGCGCAGTATCAGCAGACCCGATCAGATCGCCTACTACCTCGCATACGCGCCGGTGGGCGCCGGCGTCGACCGGCTCGTGCGCGTTGCCGGGCGCCGGTGGGCGATCGAGGAATGCTTCCAGGCCGCGAAGAACGAGTGCGGCCTGGACCAGTACGAAGTCCGCCGCTACGTCGGCTGGATGAGGCACATCACCCTGGCCATGCTCGCGCACGCCTTTCTCGCGGCCACGGCGGCACAGGCAGCGGCAAAAGGGGGTGCAGAAACGATTCCACCATGGTCCCGCTCACCGTGGCAGAAGTCCGCCGGCTCCTGGCAACTGGCCTCGCACACCGACCCGCCCACCGCTTCGCACCCACGCAATGAGCTGGTCCCAGTGGCGGCGCAGACGTCAGGCCGTCGCCAGGCACTGCCACTACCGGCGACGATGTCATTCGTTGGAGGGGCGGTCCGGCAAGACCGCCCCTGACATGCCAGCAGCCAACTACACTCCCGACGATGCCTCTGACCAGGCCAGATAGCGAAACGCTGCTGGAGTGCTAGTTACTGTGCCTCGACACCGGCCCTCCCACAGGAGGCGCAGGCGCTGCTCGTGTGTGCGGCGGAGCCCACCGCGCCGACGTAGCCGACGGGCAGCGTGAGAGCCCGGCGCAGGAGAGGGAGTCGAACTTGGCGTCGTTGGTGAGGACGCAGATGGCTGTAGGGGCACTGACCATCGTGCGTTCCAGGTAGCGGTGGGGCCAGTCGACACGGACGCTGCTGACGCCCACCTGCGCTCTGCTTGCACGGTAATACCTCGACGTACGGCACGGCCCCGTCCGCCCCAGCAGGTACGGCCATACAAAACCCCAGCGCGCTCACCCCTCACGACTAGATTCACTGTCAGAGAAGCCGAGACGACTGGGTTCGATGTCAAACGACTCGATTGGATGACAGAGGACAGCAGTTCGCCGGGGGCAGAAAGGGAAGATCGCGGAAAGACTGGCAAGGCGGGCGGGAGCATGTCAACGTAGACGACCTTGCAAGAAACCCCAGGTCAGAGAGGTGATTGCCCGTGACCGTGGCGCCAGTGAGCCCCGGTTTCTCCACCACGATCGAGGCCCTGCGGCTTCGGGAGTGGCAACTCGGCCCCGGCCAGCCCACGCTCGTGACAGATCAGTTCTCTGCGGACGACTTCCACCTGATCGTGGACGACCGCGCGGACGTGCATGTCAGCTCGAAGGATGGGCGCTTCTACCTCGGGTGGTTTCCGAACGGCCGTCCCGGCACGGACGGAGAGGGATGGACGATCGCCGTCACCGGCACGGCCAAGGTGCGCGGCTTCCACATGTCGTTCGATACCGAGACGCCGGCCGATATCGTCGCGGCCGCTGTAGCGCGCGTGCTGGAGACCTCACGCCGCGTACGACAGCCAGGCACTCACGAGTAGTCCTCGCTTGGCGGTTGGCCGGCTGGCTGCCGGTCACCCGCTCCATTCATGGTTCACCGTTCCCTTCACCCCAGGAGGCTGTTCGTGACGTCCCCGGAGATGACCGTCGGCGATCTCATCGACTTGCTGTCCGCCTGCGACCGGAGCGTTCCGGTCCGTCAGGCCATGAACCCGTTCTTTCCGATGGCGCACTGCTTGGCGCAGGTCGTGCAGTCGGTGGACGAGACCGGCCGGACCGTCGTCTACCTCGCCGAAGGGCGGGACGAGGACGCGCAGCTTGGCCATCTGCCGCCCGAGGTCGCCGTCGCCCTGACCTGGCAGGGCCCGGTCCAGGCGCCCCCGCGCCGCCCCCGCCGCCGTGCCGGCGGCAACTAGACCCGCACCGAGCCCTTGGAGGCGCCCCTGTACCCCGACTTCCCGCTCGACCCGTCCACTCCGCGCGGCGGCCAGCCCGCGTTCTGGGTCGGTCCCCGGCACCTGGCCGGTGATGATGGGCGCCTCTACGACGCCGTCGCCGACACGCTTTCCGGTCTGGGTTGGACGAGCCTGACGATCGTCCGCGGTCGGCACGAGCCGGACGAGGAGCCGGAGGACCGTCAGGTCCTGCGCAGCACCGTCCTGCACATCAGCCCCGACACCCTCCGATGGGCGCAGTGGAGCCTTGCGGACGAGCCGTTCCACCTGGGGGAGCTGCCGATCGCCTGGCAGATCTCCGCCCGCGCCGAGACGAGCAGCCCGCTCGCTCAGTGGTCGGCCTACTTCACCCTTGATGTCCCCGGCGAGGCCGTGTCCGACTTCCTCGTCGCGCTCGACGCCCGCGACCAGCTCGCCATGCCGCTTGTCGGCCCCGAGCTGGTCCTTGACGCCGTCGCCGCACACGGGTGGCTCCGCGACATCGACCTGTCCCAGGAGGCAGCGACGGACCCGACGTTCACCTCGCACCTCAGCCTCGGCGAGGTGCCGCCGCTCATCCAGGACGCCGACCCGCGCGCCCTGACCACCGGGGCCGACGAGGCGGGACCGGCCGGATGGCAGGCATGGGCCGAGCCCGCGCTCGGCGCACCCTGTCTGTGGGCGGGCCTCCTTCGCCGCAAGCGTCCCGCACGACCTCGTGGCCGCCTTCGCCGCCTCCCTTAGCTCGCCCGCGCCGGTGCTGCGCCGCGTGCTGCCCGAGGCCACCCGAGAGCGACTGCTGCGGGCGCCGGCCTAGCGCTCGGCAGTGCCCTTCAGCTCGACGTTAGATGCCCGGTCCTCCCGAATGGGGGCCGGGCTTCTGGCATCTCCCTCCGGGGCTCGGGCAGGCCAAGGCGTTGGAGAACGACCTCGGCGACGAGCGCAAGGCCAAGATCACTGCAAGGACGCAACGGCGTAAACCACACGCGCGGCCGAGCAACAGGGCGCTACGCGCCGTCCCGGGAAACGCCCGATTCCGGGGCGGCATTTCATACGAATTGGTGGGCCGACAGCCGATCGGCGGGCATGCTGTAGGGAGAAGGGGAGGGCAGCATGACGCGGGGATGGAAGATTACGGTCATTGTGCTGGCGGCGGCGGGAGTGGTCTCCACGCCGCTGTTCTGGCTGCTGGGCAGTCCCGGTGCGGGCGATCTGGCCGGGGCCTCTATTCAGGCCGCCGTCGGTATCGCGGCCCTGGTCTGGGCGCTGTTCCAGCCCGCGGGAATCCGGACAGAGGATACGGCTATCCGGACCGGACCGGCGCGCGCGAGCAGTGGGGGCAGGGCGACCGCGGGGATCAGGCGCCCCCAGGGCCGTGGCAGCGGATCAGCGAGGGCGGAGGACACTGGGAACGCCACCGCGACCGGCGACGGCAGCAGTGCCACTAGCGGCATCGACTACACCTGATCGGCCCGTCCACAGCGCAGGCGGTAAGGACGAGGGAAGTGACGATCGCATGAGCCGAGAAGACGCGCGCCGGCCCGGTCGCGACGACGCCGGCCCACACATCACGGTGACCGGCACTGGGGACGCCACGGCCACTTCCGGGGGCATGGCGGTGACCGGATACCGCGGCCCGGCCCCGGGAACCGGCCGCGATCCTCTCCTCTCGGCACACGTGTCCCACACTGGGGACGGGAACGCCGCCACGGGCGGATTCGTCAACACCGGCTACATCGGTGCGCTGACCATGCAGCAGCGTGGACCCCAGGAACCGGCCGACTGGCCGCACCAGGTAGGCGTCATCCCGCCCGCGGCGCGGTCCTTCCTGCACCGTGCCGAGGCCGACCGCCTACGGGCGAGGGTCGACGGTGGCGGCACGGCCGTGCTGACCCAGCTGCTGACCGGCATGGGCGGGGTGGGCAAGACCCAGCTCGCCGCCGACTACGCCCGCACCGCCTGGGACGACGCCGGGGAGATGGGCGGTCTGGACGTCCTGGTCTGGGTCACCGCGAGCGCCCGCTCCCCCATCGTGACCGGATATGCCCAGGCTGGCGTCGAGCTGTGCCGGGCCGACCCCAACGACCCCGAACGGGCAGCGCGGACGTTCCTGGCCTGGCTGGCCCCGAAGGCCGGAGCGAAGCCATGCCGGTGGCTGATCGTGCTGGACGACGTCATCGACCCCGCCGACCTGCACGACCTGTGGCCCCCCGCCAGCCCTCACGGCCGCACCCTGGTCACCACCCGCCGTCGGGACGCCGCCCTCGACCCGGACGGCCGCCACACCATCACGATCGGCCTGTTCACGAAGGACGAAGCCCTCACCTACCTCACCACCTCCCTGACCGGCCGCGATGAACCCACCGACGAGCTCACCGCCCTGGCCGAAGACCTCGGGCACCTGCCCCTGGCACTCGCCCAGGCCACCGCCTACCTCATCGACACCGGCGAGAGCGTGGCCGCCTACCGCCGCCTGCTGGCCGACCGAACCACCACACTCGGCGCCATCGCTCCTGGCGCTTTGCCCGACAACCAGGTTCTCCCCCTGGACGCCGCCTGGTCCCTGTCCATCGACCGCGCGGACACCCTCCGCCCCGCTGGCCTGGCCCGCCCCATGCTCCAGCTCGCCGCGATGCTGGACCCCAACGGCATCCCGCACACGGTTCTGACCAGCGAGCCCGTCCTGACCTACCTCACCGCGCACCGCACGCGGGCCGGTGAGGGCCCCGTCGGGGAGCAGGCCCCGGTCTCCGCCCGGGACGCGGTGCATGCCCTGCGGGCCTTGCATCGGCTCAGCCTCATCGACCACACCCCCGACACTGCGCACCAGGCCGTCCGTGTACACCAGCTCATCCAGCGCGCCACCCGCGACGCCCTCACCCCTCACCAGCACGATCAGCTCGCGCGTACCGCCGCCGACGCCCTCGTGGCCGCCTGGCCCGACATCGAACGCGACACCGAACTCGCCCAGACCCTGCGCGCCAACACCACCGCCCTCACCGGCCACGCCGAAGACGCCATGTACCCATCCGACGGTGTCCATGGGGTGCTCATCTACGCCGGCTACAGCCTGGGCCATGCTGGCCAAGTTGCTGCCGCCATAGAGTATTTCCACCGCATGGCCGATGTCGCCCACGGCCGTCTGGGGCCGGACCACCCCGTCACCCTCACCATCCGGGGTGAACTTTTCCGCTTCCGGGGTGAGGCGGGGGATGCCGCCGGGGCCGTTACCGCCTTCGCCGAGCTATTGGAGGACGTGGTGCGCGTCCTCGGCGATGACCACGCTTACACCCTCGCCACCCGGCACCATCTCGCCCGCTCCCGGGGTGAGACGGGGGATGCCGCCGGGGCCGTCACCGCCTTCGCCGAACTGCTGAAAGACGTGGTGCGCGTCCTCGGCGATGACCACGCCTACACCCTTGCCACCCGGCACAACCTCGCCCGCTTTCGGGGGGAGATGGGGGATACTGCCGGGGCTGCGACTGCCCACGCCGAACTGCTGGAGCACAAGGTGCGAGTGTTGGGCCCGGACCACCCCGACACCCTCACCGCCCGGGGTGAACTCGCCCGCGTTCGGGGTCAGGCGGGGGATCGCGCCGGAGCCGCGGCCGCCTTCGCCGATCTGCTGGAGGACATGGTGCGGGTGTTGGGCCCGGACCACCCCGTCACCCTATCGACGCGGGGCAACGTTCTTCACTTTCGGAGTGAGGCGGGGGACGCGGCCGGAGCCGCAGCCGCCTACGCCGAACTGCTGGAGGACATGGTGCGGGTATTGGGCCCGGACCACCCCGACACCCTCACCACGCGGCACAATCTCGCCTACTGGCGGGGGGAGGCGGGGGACGCGGCCGGAGCTGCGGCCGCCTACGCCGAGGTTCTCGCCGATCGGGTGCGCGTGCTCGGCGATGACCACCCCTCCACTCTCACCACCCGGGGCAATATCGCCTACTGGCGGGGGGAGGCGGGGGACGCGGCCGGAGCTGCGGCCGCCTTCGCCGAGCTTCTCACCGACCGCGTGCGCGTGCAGGGCGACGACCATCCCGACACCCTCGACACCCGGCGCTACGTCGCCCGCTGGCGGGGAAGGGCGGGGGACGCGGCCGGGGCCGTCACCGCCTACGCCGAACTGCTGAAGCACATAGTGCCAGTGCTCGGCGATGACCACCTCGACACCCTCACCACCCGGGGCAATCTCGCCTACTGGCTGGCGGAGGCGGGGGACGCGGCCGGAGCCGCGGCCGCCTTCGCCGAGCTCCTCACTCACCGCGTGCGCGTGCAGGGCGACGACGATCCCAAAACCCTCACCACGCGGCACAATCTCGCCCACTGCCGGGGAAGGGCGGGGGACGCGGCCGGAGCTGCGGCCGCCTTCGCCGAGCTCCTCAGCGACCGTGTGCGCGTGCAGGGCGATGACCATCCCGACACCCTCGACACTTGGCGCTATGTCGCCTACTGGCGGGGAAGGGCGGGGGATGCGGCCGGAGCCGCGGCCGCCTACGCCGAGATGCTGAAGCACATAGTGTCAGGTGCTGGGCGATGACCATCCCGACACTCTCACCACCCCGCCCTATGTCGCCTACCGGCTGGGGACGCGGCCGTTGATGAATCGACCGAGTCCGGGACAGTCGCCCTCCAAGGCGGCCCGGCGGCGAAAGCCGTCTCGGAAGGCGTCCCGAAACCGCGGGAGGCCGGATGGAAGCGGTCGGGGTATTCGGGACGGCCGCGCGGTGGCCGGACGGGAAAGAGAACACGTGAACGGCTACCTGGACGAGAGCGCCCGCGCCGAGCTCATCGAACGCGAGCCCTGCCCGCGCCGCGGGACACCGCAGGGATCGGCGTGCCGGGCCAACTCCGGCCGTCGCCATCGACTACCCCCGTAGCGCTTCAGAATGGCTTCAGTGGTTGTGAGCTGGGATTTTTCCTATGGTCAGCTGGCTCGGTGGTACTCGTTGATGAGGCCTGCGACGGCTTGTCGGCGTTTGATCCGGGCTGCAGGCAGGGGGATGACGTTCGGATTGTCGCTGGGCGCGAGTTGGTCACGGCCTTGGTGCGGTCGGTGGCTGTTGAAGTGGTGTGCGTAGTCGTGGAGGATCTTCTCGGCGTGGCCACGGTCGAAGAGCAGGACACGGTCGGTGCACTCTTCCCGTGCTGAGCGGATGAAGCGTTCTGCGTGTGGGTTGCAGTTGGGGCTGCGTGGAGGGACCTTGGCCACGGTGATGTCCTCACTGGCGAACACGGCGTCGAAGGTGGCGGTGAACTTCGTGTCCCGGTCGCGGATGATGTGAGTGAATTCGGCGGCTCGATCGCCGAGTTGCCACAGAAACTGCCGGGCCTGCTGAGTGGCCCATGCGGCGCTGGGGTGGGCGGTGACGCCGAGGATATGGACGGTGCGGGTGCGCACCTCCATGATGAATAGCGCGTAGAGCCGCTGCAGGTCGATGGTGTCGACATGGAAGAGATCGGTGGCGAGCAGGCCGCTGGCCTGGGCTTTGAGGAACGCTGCCCACTCACCGCGCGCCGGCTGGCGGCGCGGCGCGGGACGGAGACCGGCGGCGCGCAGCACCCGACGGACGGTGGCGGGGCTGACCTTGTGTCCGAGGCGGCGCAGTTCGCCGTGTGCGCGTCGGAATCCCCATCGGGGGTTCTCGGTGCCGAGCTGGATGATCAGGTTGCGGATTTCCTTCGGCGGGGCGGTCGCCCGGTAGGCGGCGGCTGCTTCCACTTCTGCTTCACCAGACGCCGGTGCCAGGCCAGCAGGGTGCGCGGGGAGACGATCCGGCGTTCGCGCAGGGTTTGGGGGATCAGCCGGGTCAGAACGGCGAGCAGCGCGCGGTCCGGCCATCCGGGCTTGGGCGCGGTGACCTGTCGACGCAGAACCGCGAGCTCGTGCCGAAGGATCAGTATCTCCGCATTCTTGGCCGCAGAAGATCGAGACATCAGGAGCAGCCACGCGAAGATTCGCGTGCCGATGAGGTAGACAAGTCGAACCATCACGAGGGCTGATCATGCCGGGTACCTGCTGGTCAGTTGCGTTGCCTCAGGTCAAACCCGGTGAAGCCATTTTGGAGCCCTACGGCCTGGCCGATCACGGCGGAACCCGGCGAACGCTCAGCCGCAACTTCACGTGCGCGGAGAGGGTGCCGTGGGCGGCCATGTCGTCGATGGGTCGCCCGGTAGTCCCGATTTCTCGATGCCCCGAAGCCCCCCTCCCCTGGGGGACCCGTGCTGGTCGAACGCCTCGCGGACCAGTCGCCTACGCGGTGCGGTCACAGTGTGAGGTCGGTCCGGGGGAAGGAGACGCCCTGGACGTTGCGCTGACGATCGATGAGCCGGGGTGGCCTGAGTGGTCGGACGCGTACCCGCGGCTGACGGGCAGGGCCCTGTGGCTGCGGGTCACCAGTTCCGTGACGCTTGAGTTGTGACGGTGTGTGTACACGACTGGCGTTGCTGCTGTCGGTACCAGCGTGTGACTACGGCGTCCATGCCGGGCTGCCGCATGTCCCTGACCCTCTGACGTACTACCTGCTCGCCGGGGTCGACCACGATGACCTTGGCCTTGAGCCGCTTGTACTTCGCGAGAGCTTTGGCGCTCGGCTGGATGTGGTTGACGTACACATCGGTGGTGTCGAGGTGTTGGTACGCCTCGTTGAGGGCGGCGAACCTGGCGCGGTGCACGACCTTGAGCAGGGTCTCGCTGTGCGCGTGATGGTCAGCGCCGGGCCCGGCCATGGCGAGGGCCATCAGGTCCAGGTCGATGACTATGTCCTGGGGCTTGGCGTGCGCGCGGATCCAGCTGGATTTGCCAGCGCCGGGCGGGCCGGTGACGACGTAGAGCATCAGTTCACCTCGCCGCCTTGCGCTCCCCTGGTGTTAGATCGCCGTCATGGACGTGAGTACGGGGACCGCCGCCATGCGCGCCACAATGAAGGCCGCAAGCCTGCTCAAGCCGCATGCTGGGGGCGGCGCGAAGCTAGGGAGCCGCGCGGAGCGCCGGGAGGTCTACGCCCGGTTCATCGCTGCGTCGATCAGTTCGGTAGGGCTGGCACAGCACGCAGAGTTCCAGAAGACGCGCTATCCGTTCCTCATGCGGGACCGGGCCATAGACAAGCTGGAAGATCTGAAGCGGTCGGTCGGGGTGGAGATGATGCAGTCGTACGCCGAGGTGCGCCTTGTGGCCAACCCTGTGCCGCTGGAGGCAGCTGGACGGGTCATGGCCGATCTTGACCTTGTATTCCGTTGCGTGGACCGCAGCCAGCGGGAAATGGATGCGGCGTTGGATCGGCTCGCCCGGGCACAGGATACGTTCATCCAAGCCAGCCGGGATGACCTGTGGTACCTGCCGAGGTGGTGGCAGGTGTGGCGACCGGCGTGGTGGGGTGCTCGGTGGCGGGCGGTACGGGGCCCGAAGCGCATCGTGCTTGGTACGGAGGGGCAGTGGTCACCACCGTCGTGAGGTTCGGGGCTGGCGGACGGTGAGCCGGTTGCCGCGCGCGCTGTTGCACCGGCGGTGCGCGCTGCGGGGGTCGAGGAGGCTGCCCCCCTTGGACAGCGGCACGGCGTGGTCGAGGGTGAACGACCAGCGGTCGCGTGCGTCGAGGGTGGGGTCGATGTCGCGCCCGCAGACCCAGTACGGGAGGCCGAGGGCCTTCTGAGCGACGCCGAGGCGGCGGTAGCGGCGGCCGTTGCGGGGGTTGCCTGCCACGGCGCGCCTCCCTGCTGGGGGCGGTGTCACCCGGGCCGCCGCGGTCCCGGGTGACCCTTCACCGCCCCACTCGCCCGTGAGTGGTCTGGAACGCACTGCGGCCCCGCCTGGGGGTGGGCGGGGCCGCGGGGTGCGTCTGTGTCCGGGCACGCCGGACTTGCCGCCCACTGCGGGGCATGGGTGGGCTGGCGTGCAACTACATCGGCAGTGAGGGGATCGTGCCGCCGCCCCGCCGATGGTCGGCGGGGCGGGTGTCCGAGTCGTGATTGCGATGGAGCCCTGCTCGCGCTGCCGTAGTACAAGATGTGCCGATGGATCCGACTCTCGAAGGCGCGCTCATAGGCGCGGGTGCAACTGCCCTGGGCTCTGTCATCGCCTGGTTTGGTTCGCGAGCTCAGGCTCGGGCACAGCTGCGCTCGGTGACGTTGCAGTTTAGGGCGCAGCGATTCGACGTCCTGCAAGGGGCGCGGCGAGCGGCGTACGCCGAGTTTTTGCAGGCGGTTGAGCGGACTCGCGCATTGATCGGGGAGGCACACCAGGCCGAGTTGGACGACCGTGCCGAAGGGGTGCGTGGCGGTCGAGTTGTCAGGGTGCGCGCTGACGCGGCGCGCGAGTTGCTTGAGGACGCAATAGGTGAGCTACGCCGCCAGCAAGCCATGCTGAGGCTTTCTGTTACTAGGCAAGAGGCTGCTATTACTGACGGCCTGACCAGTCTGGTGCTTGGCGCTGTTTCGACTCTGGATGGGTGGCGGGCCGCTGAGTGGTCGAATGAGCCGGATCGATATGCATCGGATTGGGCAGACCCCCGCCTAGCTGTGCCGCAAGCCTTGGAAGAGATTGAGGAGAGAGTGGAGTACTTCGTCCAGGGGGCTCGCAGTTATCTGGAGGTCATCCCGGACCTCGAAGTACCGAGAGAGAGCACCTTGCAACGGTGGCGTGCGCGGAGGCTGGATCGCGAGTGGCGGCGTCAGGTTGGGGGGTAGGCCGATGCCCTTCGCGTGTGCTGAGGCCCTGCCGCGACGGGGGTGCGCGGCGGGGCCTCAGACCGGACGTTACTCGGCGTGGTCGCGCAGGGCGAGTACGACGGCGGTGGCGTCGTCCCGATAACCGTCCGCGTCCTCCCGGGCCGCGCTGACGAGGGCGGACGCGAGGGCCTGCGGATCCGCGGCGTACTCATGCACCAAGCGGACCAGGGCCCCGCGTCGTCCACCGCATCATGGACGCCCTCGCTGGTGAGGATGACGAGCGGGTCGTGCAGCTCGGTCTCGTACACCATGGCGACAGTCGCGTGAGCCAGCGTCGTCCGGACCCAGTTGGCATGCGCCTCGGCAACGTCCCACGGTGCGCCGTTGCACAGCAGGTGCTCCCGCATGCTGTGGTCCTTGCCGTACTGGCGGAGCCGCCGCCCGTTCCAGCCGTACGCGCGGCAGTCTCCCACCCAGGCGATCGTGGTGGTGCCGTCCGGGTAGCTGCGGGCGGCGATCCCCACCGCGTTGGGGGTGCTGTTGTCCGGGCCCGGGTCGGCCACGAGCTGGGCGGCGGACGGGAGCCCGGCGAGCGGGCCGCGCTGGGGGCGACGCCACGCGAGAGCGCCTACTCGAGCGACGAGGCCGACGACCGCCAGTCCAAGTGCAGGCTTCCGACCAGGGCGGATGACATTCTCGGCAAGCGCAACGTCTTCGCCGTCATCGAGCACACCACCCATGATCTGGAACCAGAGCCACCTTCTCCACGCCCTGCGCGAGTACGAATCCTTCTATAACGAGCACCGCCCGCACAGGGCCCTGGAGCAGGCGGCCCCATGCCGCCCGCTACCCCCACCCATCACCCAACAAGCCCAACTCGCCCACCTGGCAGTCCGTAGACGAGACCGACTCGGCGGAACCCTCCACGAATACCAGCACGCGGCGTGAACTGCACGGATGACTTATCGGCACCCGCAGAGTTCGGTGTTCTTCGGGATCGCCATCAGGTAGGAAATTCTGCGCTTCTCCAGGAAGGAGCGCAGTCCGGGTTCTGGCCGACCCCCTCGTCGGCAGCGAACAGACGCAGCACCCGTGGTGACAAGTCACCCGTAACCTACCCCCGCACGCCCCGCGGAGGAGCAGACTTGGCTCATGTCGCAGCGAGATGAGCAGGTACGCGAGATTCGTGAGCTCTCCGACGTGGAGGCCGTGCGGGCGTTGACGGTGCTGGTGGAGGACAGGGGGTTGCTGTCCTCGGCCATGAAAATCGCTTTAGCAGACGAGGAGTTGGGGGACGCTCTCAAGACTGCGGGAGTCGATTCTGGCGGTGGTGAAGGAGAAGGCGACGTCGCGCGGGCTGCGTTGGAGTATGTCGCGCTGAGCGGGGACAGCGTCGTCGGTGAGGCCGTGGAGTATGTGCGGTCGCCGATGGAGCGGTTCGACCCGGTGTCCGTGTCCGTGGGGGTGCTGGCCATCACGTTGTTGCAGACCGAGGTCGTGGTCAAGCGGGACGCTCGGGGGCGGTGGAGTGTGACCGTGCACAAGCGGGCCCTGAAGGACGCGGCTCTCGCGAGGGTGCTTACGGCTTTGCTCTCCCATCTCACCGACGGCAAGTAGGCCGGCGGTGACGGTCTCCACGAGGGCACCGTACGAGTGGTGTTGTGATCAGTGCGGCCGGCACCGTCAGGCGCCGGTGTGGCGCATCGTCGACAGCCGTGAGCGTGCCGATGTCCTCGAAAGTCGTGATGGGCCGGACGGGTTCGGGCCCGGGCTGCACTGGGTGGGCTGCCCCGGCTGCGGGACCCGGGCGCATATCGAGGCGCCGGTGCTGGTGCTGCGGGCCGGGGCGCTCGTACCGTCGTTGTTCGCCACCTCCGTCGCGGAGCTCCAGCACGATGCCACCGCGAGCGCGACCGCGCTGGTGGAGGAGGCGCGGCTCGCTGGGGCCTTCACCAGTGGGCGGTTCGGCGGGAACGTGGTCGTGCTACCGCGCAGGCTGCTGCCGTTCGTGCTGAGCCGGGACACGGAACGGGATCTGGCGGATCCCGAGGCGGCATGCGCGGAGTTGACGTCGTACGGGGCTCCGACGGTGGACAACTACCGGATCTTCCTGGGCAGTGTGGCGGCGGAGTCGGCGGGATCCGATGTCCGGAAGCTGCTGTACGCCGTCACCGTGACCATGCCGGACCGGCTCGCCGAACTGGTCCGGGCGCACCCCCGGCTCACCGAAGACACCCTGGTGCGCGACGCCGGGACGCTTGAGCTGCGCGAGGTCGCCGGCACCCCGCTGGAGGCACCGCTGCGGCTGCGGCAACGGTTACTGGAGGATCTGTGCGGGGGGCGTACGCCCGTGAGTACGGCGATCGAGCGCTACGCGGCGGCGCTGGCCGCCTTCGGGCAAAGGCTGCGGGCCCGGCTGTACGAGATGTGCGAGCAGGTTCGGGGCGCGGATAGCCCGGAGACCATCCCGCTCGCGCGTGAAGCGCTCGAACTCGCAAGGCAGACGGGTGACATGGGAGTGGAGGGCGAACTCGCCGCGCGGCTGGGTGGGTTGTTGGTGTCTTCTCTGTATACGGCCCATCCTGCCGATCCCGCCGAAGCGGTGAGCGTGCTTCAACTCGCCCTCACGCGAATGCCGGAGGGCACCGTCCAGTGGGCCGAGGTGGCCACCAATCTCGCCTCCGCCCAGTACTTCCGTGACGACGGCGACCACATCGAGCACTGGGAGTCCGCCCGCGATCTGCTCGCCCGCGCCGCCGCCACGGTGGACCGCCACGCCCACGGCGAGTTCTGGGCCCGGGTGCAGACCAACTGCGGGCTGGTGCTCGGTCAACGTCCGGGTGGCGGTCCCGCCGATCTGACCCTTGGTATCGAACATATCCAGGCTGGCCTGGGCGAACGTTCCCCCGAACGCAACCGCGTCGACTGGTCCTACTCCCTGATCAACCTCGGGCTGTTTCTGTTCCGGCGCGGCGAGACGGGCGACCTCGAGCGGGCTGAGCGGTGCTACCGGGACGCCCTCGGTCGGCTGCGCCCGGAGGACGACCCCGTGCTGTGGTCGCAGCTCCAGTGCAACTTGGCCGACCTGCTGCTCGCCCCCGAGCGCGATGCCGCCGACCCGCGCGGCGCCCATGCCGCGGCGACCGCCGTCGTCGCTTTCGACGCCGCGCACCCGGGGCTCCTCGACATCAGCCGCGCCACCTGGCTCCTGGCCCGGACCGCCGATCTGCTCGACGGTCCGGGGAGCGCCGAGGGCCTACGGCTGCGGCGCGCGGCGCTGGCCGCCGTACCGCCGCGTGTCTTTCCGTTCCTGCATCTGTCCATCGCCAGGGAGGCGGTCGACGCGCTCGCCGCGGCCGAGGGCTGGGGCGGCGCGGCCGATGTGGCGTCGGGCATGCTGACCGCCGTCCACGCACTCTACGACGCCCAGATCACCGCCGCCGGCCGCCGGGGCGTGCTCCTGCTGACGCGCGGAACCGCCCGCCAGGCCGCGTTCCTGCTGGCCCGCGCGGGGCGCCCGGAGCGTGCGGTGGAGGCAATCGAGCGGGGGCTCGCCTGTGAGTTGTCGGCGGTGGCCGGGCGGGACACGGTGGATCTGGCGGCGCTGGAGGGGGTCGATCCGCTGCTGGCCCGCCGGTACCGGGAGGCACGGGAGCGGTACCGGGTGGTGGTCGCCGGGGTCGAGGGGGCGGGCGCCGAGCCGACCAGGGGGTTTGCCGCCTTGGACGGGGGAGTCGTCACCTCGGACGGGGGGTCCGCCGCCCCGGCCGGTGGATTCGTCCCTGCGGCTGGAGGGTTCGTCGCCTCCGTGGGCGTGCAGGCTGCAGCCGAGCGCGGTGTGCGCACCGTGGTCGAGGAGATCCGGGCGATCCCCGGCTTCGAGGGATTTCTGCGAATGACCGAGGTAGCGGATGTCGTCCGGGCGGCGGCCGGGATGCCGCTCGCCTATCTGGTGAACTCGGTCTGGGGCAGCTGTGTCCTCGTGGTGCCGCGGGACGCGCGGGCCGGGGTGCGCGCCGTGTTCGTCCCCGAGGTGACCAGCTCGTCGATTGTCCGGCTCCTGACGCTGGACCTAGAGGTTCCGGAGGCGGGGCTGTTCCTGGTTCAGCAGGCCGGTGCGCTCAAGCGGCGGCGCGAACTGCCGGGCGCGGTGGACCGGTTGCGGGCGCTCGCCCCGTTGCTGCGGCCCCTCGCCGGGCTGCTGGCGGAGGATCCGCGGCACAATGTGGTCGTCGTACCGACCGGGCTGCTGGGGCAGGTGCCGTTGCAGGCCGTTCCGGTGGGGGAGGGTGGTGAATTGCTTGATGACCTGGGGACGTTGACGCTCGCTCCGTCGGCCGGGGTGTACGCCGCCTCCCGGGGCGCCGCCGATCGGCTGCCGTCGCCCGTGCCGCGGCTGGTCGCCGTCTCGGATCCCGACGGCTCGCTGCCCGGCGCGCGCAGTGAACTGGCCGAAATCCGGGGGCTGTTCGAGGTGGGCGGGGAGACCGTGTCCGCCGTGGGGGACGATGCCACGGTCGAGTGGCTGCTCGGGCATCTCGCGGAGGCGTCCTATCTGCATCTGAGCTGCCACGGGAACGCGGAACTCATGGGACAGGGCGGCAAGTTGGCGCTCGCGGACGGCATCCTGGATCTGGACGCGCTCATACGACGCCAACTCCCGCACTGTCGACTGGTGGTGGCAGGAGCCTGTCAGTCCGGGCGGTACGAGGTCATCGACGCGCCTGACGAGTTCACCGGGCTGCCGGGCGGCTTCCTCCAGGCCGGGGCCGCCTGTGTGATCACGAGCCTGTGGCAGGTGAACGACCTGGCGACGGCGCTGCTGATGACCCGCCTGTACGAGCTGCTCGCCCCCGTCGGCGGTGCGCACGGTGAGCCTCCGGTGTCCGCGCTGCGCGTGGCGCGGACCTGGCTGCGGCGGCTGACCTGGTACGGTCTCGCGCGGTACACCGACGCCCACCCCCACCTCGCGACCCTGGCCGGACGGTACGCCCGGCCCGAGCGCGACGCCGACGAACGTCCCTTCGCCTCCCCCGTGCACTGGGCGGCGTTCACGGCTTGGGGGGTGTGAGCGGGGTCAGCCCCGGTAGGTCGGGCCGAGCCGGTCGAGCGTGTATTGGGCGTCGGGGCCGGTGGGCGACTGCGGGGCCCTGATCTCCATGAGGGTGTAGCGGCCGCTGGTAAGGCCGGAGACGACGACTGTGGCGGCTGAGGTGACCTCCCGGCCGTCGGCACAGCTCGGCTGGCAGACCACCTCCGAGACGACGCCCTGCGCGGTGGCCGTGGCGCTGCCCCAGTCGGTCCAAATCAGGTCGTGCAGCGTGGCCTTGCCGTCCCCGCAGAACAGCAGGAGCGAGACGGGCTCGGTCAGGGGCTTGCCCGAGCAGTCGTTGATCGTCCCCGTCTGCCGGGTCCGCTGGGGGGTCGGGGCGGGTGGTGCCTGGCTGGTGTGCCTGGCGGGCTGGGTGGCCGGATCGGTGGAGGGGGTCTGCTCCTCGCTCGGCTCCTGCTGCGGGGTCGTCCGCTGTTGCGGTGTGTCGTCCTCGGTCGGTTGGAGCCGGGTCGGTCTGCTCGTCACCGGGGCGTCGGCAGTGCGGGTGCCGCCGTCGCGGCCCGGCACCAGGAGCAGCAGCGCCGTGACGACCACGCCGACGAGGACCGCGGCCACGACCACGAGGGCGAGCCGCGCCCCGGACAGACCGTGTGGCTCCGGGCGCGGCGGCGCCTCGACCGGGGTGTCCGAGGGCGGGGCGGCGTCGACGGGGCCGTCGGCGGGAGTGATCAGGTCGCCGACCTCCACCGTCCAAACGGGAACCTCGGGCTCTAACGCCCTTATCATGGCCAGCAGTTGGGCGGGCGTCGCCCGCTCCTCCGGATCCTCGGCCAGGCATACGGCGACGACCTGCCGCAGCCGCACCGGCAGATTGTCGAGGTTGGGCCGTCGGTTGCTGACGCCGGTGTACGCGGCGACCAACAGCATCCCCAGCGCGACCATGTCGGCCGCGGGCACGGACGCCCCGCCGCCCCGCCCCGGCGCGTCACCGGTCAGTCGCGGCCCGCCTCGCGTCAGCAGCACGTTCCCGGCCCGCACGTCCCCGTGCGCCCGCCCGGCCCGGTGCAGCACGGCAAGCGCCCCGGCTAGCCCCGCCGCGATCCACAGCACCGCGTCCTCCGACAGCCCTCTGGTGGTCCCGACGACCTCCGCGAGCGAGGGCGCGGGCCCGGCACCGACGGCATCCTTACGCGCCAACTCCCCACCGGACCACGCCCCCACATGCTCCGACCCGCCCCCTGCCGGATCACTGCCTGCCGAACGCCTCATCCCGCCCCCCTGGCTAGAAGAAGTTCCAGGACGAGTCTGGCCAAATCCGGCCTGGCCTACAAGGACTTGGACACCGGGGCCCAGCCCTTCACCACACCAACACGCACCGAGAGATGCCTCGACAGCGCCCCACCAAGATTAGGCCCACCAGTTGGAGAGCAACCGAAATCACCGGTACTGGATCTATCCCTGTAGTCGTAACGCTTCAGAATGGTTTCACTGGTTGTGAGCTGGGGTTTTCCTTATGGTCAGCTGGCTCGGTGGTACTCGTTGATGAGGCCTGCGACGGATTGTCGGCGTTTGATCCGGGCTGCAGGCAGGGGATGACGTTCGGATTGTCGCTGGGCGCGAGGTGGTCACGGCCTTGGTGCGGTCGGTGGCTGTTGAAGTGGTGTGCGTAGGCGTGGAGGATCTTCTCGGCGTGGCCACGGTCGAAGAGCAGGACACGGTCGGTGCACTCTTCCCGTGCTGAGCGGATGAAGCGTTCTGCGTGTGGGTTGCAGTTGGGGCTGAGTGGAGGGCCCTTGTCCACGGTAATGTCCTCACTGGCGAACACGACGTCGAAGGTGGCGGTGAACTTCGCGGGTCATGGGAGCAGCAGGAACGACACCGGAACCGGAAGCTCCAACGCAGAGTGGCCTCACGTTTCTGGGTGAGGTGGCGTGCCGTTATCAGGCGGATGAGATCGGCCCGGAGGACCTGCCGATGTTTGCTGCCGAGGCTCTGGCGACAGGGCTGGACACCCCGGCGTGGGCGGCCGAGTTGCGGATCGCCGCCCTCGCCTTGACATCGTCTCCGCCGATCGGCCCCGGCTGCTGACTCCGTCCTGACGGCATGAGCGAGCAGCACACGGCCCAAACCGGGCAAGCCGCACCCGCGCCATGGCCGGACCGGCTACCCCAGCTCTCCGTCCGCCCGCTGGACGGCGACGGGCCAGAGCGAGGGGATGGCCGCGATCCGCAGGGCTTCGCGGCCGTGCTCCAGGGGCTGATGGCCGATCGGGCCTGGGAGTTCCCGGCCGCCGGCGGCACGGTGGTGGACCGGTAGTCTGAGATCGCGGCCACGGTCGCCGAGCGCCCTGGCGCGGCTGCGGCGGCACCCGGAGGAAGGCGAATACGCGAAGCGACGACGCCGCGGCCCTCTTGGGCAGGGGGCGTCCCCGGTAGCCACCATGCTGGGCGCTCTACCCGCGCTCGTGCTCGTTCTCCCAGGGCCTGCTGGCACCATCAGGCGCCGCCAGGTACTCGGTGGACTGCTCAACGAGTACCACACCACGCCACTCCGATTGACTCACCATCGACAGAGAACGCCCAGCTCAGCAGCCTGATCGGAATATTGACACCCTTCAGGCACCCTGCTGCCGATCGACCGCGTCGCCGCCGACACTCCGTACTACTCGGGGAAACACAAACGCCACGGCATGAACGTCCAGGTCCTCACCGATCCGTTCGGACGGCTGCTCTGGGCCTCGCCCGCGCTGCCCGGCTCCACGCACGACCTCACCGCCGCACGACAACATGGCATCATCGAAGCCTTCGCCGATGCGGGGCTCAGATGCTGGGCCGATAAGGCGTATCAAGGCGCCGGCGACCTTGTCCGGGTGCCGTTTCGAGGCCGCCGTCTCAAGCGATGGAAGCGCCGCCACAACACCACCCACGCCAAGATCCGCTGTGTCGGCGAGCAGGCGATGGCCACCCTCAAGGGCTGGCGCCTCCTGCGGAAACTCCGCTGTAGCACCAACCGCATCACCGACGTCGTGAAAGCCGTCCTGGCCCTTCACCATGCATCAGCGTGAGGTTGGAAAACGCTCACTGGTCGGGGCAGGTGGCGAGGATGCGCCAGGGTGGGCCCTCGCCGAACTCGAGGGGAAGGCCCAGCATGGGACGTTCGGAGAACTCCCATTCCTCGTGCTGGCCGGGGGGTTTGCAGAAGGCGGGGCGGGTATCGGCGATCGGGAAGGCCCGCCTGAGCACTTCCACCAGCACTCGGTCGATGTGGTAGGCCCGAGCCCGCTTGTCCCGCTGGAGCAGCCGGGCCGAAGCTGTGGGCCACTGGCCCCTTCCCGGCCACAGCCCGGGCGGCTGCCAGTTCCGGACGGCGGGCGGTCACCACACAGCAGCTGCACCAGGACGTGACAGCCAGGGCATGGGCCCGCGAGCGTTGTGCTGGTCCCGGTCAGGTCGACCGGGACCAAGCACCGCTTCGCCGGTCCCGCGGAAGACTGTTTGACGAAGCTGACCTTCCACTGGGCAGCTCAGGCAGAAGGCGAACTGCCGGTGATCGGTCCGGGGTAAGCACCGACTCGGCATTGCCAGGTGCCTGATTCATGAGGGTCTTCCCAGATGACTTCGTTGTGCGTCAGGCGAGGTCTGGCTGGGCGGTGGCTACCAGGAACCACTGGAAGGCCCACGGAGCAGAGTTGGACATACGCCTCCGGGATTCTGTCGGCGAGCTGGTAGAGGATGCTCGCGTCCGTTCCACGGACGTCGACGGCGAACCCGAGACCCATCCCCGAGCTGTCGGAGACCAGTACGTCCACGTACCCTTCCCCTTCCCTGCTCGACTCGGAGTATGTAGTAGTTGGTTCCTCTGTGACGCCTGCCCAATGAAGGTCGTGCAGCACCTTCTCGGCGAGCGCTTCGATGCGGGACATCTCGTCTCCCATTCATGTTGGTACCGCACCATCTTCACGGGCCGGGACACGGTCGTCCCAAGGATCGAGCGCATGACCGCCGATTGGTCAGATCAGCGTGATCGTGAATTCGAACTCTGTGTGGATGGTGCGCGTTCGGTTGCCGGCCATGGGGAATTTATCGGTCGACTTGAGAACATAGTGCGCGGTCTTTGCCTTGAAGGATGAATGGACCAGGTAATTGGCCGCGATGTCTGGATGGGTGTCATGGTAGCCGAAACGCCGGCCGTTCTGCGTCGCCGTGGCGACTTCATCCATCAGACCGGTAGCAGTGGCTGCTGTCCTGCGGTTGAGCTTGTGACTCCACATGAACCGGATGCTGGAGGACCCGTACTTCACCTGCGCAGTGAAATGGCCATACTGGCTGTTCGCCCTGTAATCGGGGTTCTGTGGAGTGAAGAAATGAGTTGCCGCGCTTGTCGACTTCGTTGCGGGATCGGTCTTTCCCTTCGAAGTCACCCAGCTCTTGGAATGCTCGGCGATGGTCACTTGGTAAGCCCTGAGCGGGGAATGCTTGGACGACTCGGAAGCGGACGCTGTGCCGGTCAGCGGCAGTAACGTGAGCGTAGCGAGAGCGATGCTGGAAATGACTCGAACGTGCTTCACGGTTCCCCCTTGCGTGTTGCGGTCAAATGTCTCGTTCCTTGATTCACCCAACCGCAGGCGGGGAGTGGAGGGGATCGTCCCGGGTACTCAGATCCCCTAGGTAGCCGGGCCTACCCAACGTCGAGGAACGGCCGTCCAATCCGTGATCCGGCGCAGCACTGCCCTTGCCGGAAACCTCATCCGTGCAGGTCACGCGGCATGCCGGTACTCGTGAAGGATGCCGCCGAGGCGATCGCGCCGACGTATGTCGAGGCGGGTTAACGCGTTGGGATCGTCGATTGGCGGGGGCAAGGGGTGCAGCGGTCTGCCGTTCGCGATGCCCTGGTGTGGTCGGTGTCCGTTGTAGTACCGCTCGAACTCGCGCAGGGTGTGGAGGAGATGCCGCTGGTTCCAGATCAACGTCCGGTCCAGGAGCTCGCGGCGACAGGTCTGTATCCAGCGCTCCATGATCGAGTTCATTCGTGGCATCTGGATGCCGCTGAGCACGACGTCGATTCCCGCGTCCTTGAGGATGGCATCGAATAGTTCGGGGAACTTCCCGTCTCTGTCTCGGATCATGAACCGTGCCCGGCAGTCGAAGTCTTCGAGGTCCATGGCAAGGTTCTTCGCCGCTTGCGCTACCCAGGAGGCGCTCGGATGCGCGGTGGCGCCCAGGACGCGGATCCGGCGACTGCCGTGTTCGATCACCACGAGCACGTACATCCGCATCCCCGACAGGGTGACTGTTTCCATGAAGTCGCAGGCCAGCAGGGCATCAGCCTGGTTGCGAAGGAAGGTGGCCCAGGTACTGGCGTTCCGCTCGGGCGCCGGGTCGATGCCTGCGTCCTTCAGGATTTCCCAGACAGTGGAGGCGCCCACCTTCACTCCCAGCACGAGCAGCTCGCCGTGCAGGCGTTTGTACCCCCAGCTCGGGTTCTCTTCCGCCAGGCGCAGCACCAGGATGCGGATCGAGCGCACCGTGCCTGGTCATCCCGGGCGTTTGGGCCGGCAGGAGGCGGCATGGCGGCGCGCGATGAGGGTGCGGTGCCAACGCAGTATCGTGTCGGGGCGTACGAGCAGCTGTAACTGTCGCAGGACGTGCATCGGCAGCCAGTGCGGCAGCGCCGACGGGAACGCCCGATCGCTCGGCGTGAACCGGATCTTGTCCTTGCCGAGTTGGCGTTCCAGCGCGGTGATCTGGTGGCGCAGGGCGAGGATCTCGGCGTCCTTGTCTCGATCGGTCATCGGCAGCGGGCGCAGCATCGTGAACGCGTTCGTCACACCCAGGTAAGTCAGTCGCAGCAGCACGATCGATCATCATGACGCGCTGACGGCAACTGCGCGAGAGCGTGAGCTCGAGCGACCGCGGCCAGATTTCGGGAAACCCGAAGAACCTTTCCCACCAGGGCGGATGAGGTTTCCGGCAAGGGCAGGGTGCGAGGGCCGTCAGCGTGGAGAGTGACACCGTCACGTGAAGAAGCCTGCCTGTGTGCGTGTCAGCTTTCTGTGGGGTGTTGTTCGGGCCATGTGGTCTGGGTGACGTGGTCGTGGAAGTCGGCTCGCAGGGTCAGCTCGCCGCCGAGGGCGGTGATGTAAGCGGCCATGGTGTCGATCTGCGGGGTGCTGGCTCCGTTTTCGATCTGTGCGATCCGGGCCTGGCTGACGCCCAGTTCCCGGGCCAGCGCGCGCTGGCTCATCCCGCGGCTGCGCCGGGCTCTTTTCAGGAATGCCCCCCAGGTGTGGGTGGTGGTTTTGTCAGGCGGTGCCGCGTCGGTGTGCTTGGCCGGGTGTGTGGTGTAGTCCATGGTGGCCGTTGTCCTTGTCAGTCGATGCTGCCGCGTGGGGCGATCCACTGGTGGGGTTGTCCGGTCACTTTGGCGATGGTTTCGAAGTCCGCGTCGTAGTGCAGCAAGGTCAGTCCGCATAGTTCTGCGGTGGCGGCGGTCATCAGGTCGACTGCTCCTGGTCCCTGGTGCCAGCTTGTGGCGACGAGGAGATCTTGCACCTGCCGGGCCCGGGTGAGTGCACGGTCGGGTACGGGGGTCCAGCCGAAGGCGTCGTGGAGGTAGCGCTCCAGTACGGCCCGCTCGTCGCGGCCGCCGGTGGCGCGGACCAGTTCGAGTTCGGTGATCTCGCACACGGCCACTCGGCCCTCGTCCAGGATGCCCGCCCAGTGTCGTTCCACGGCGGGGCTGCGGAAGAGGCGGTTGCAGGCGCTGGTGTCGATCAGATAAGACTCGCTCACGCCGGGCGGGCCTCGCCGAAGGCGCCGCCCTCACCCGCGAGCTCGCTCAGTCGCTGCCGGGCCGCGCGACGCTGGTAGATCGCACCGACCGCAATATCCACCGCCTTGGCCACGACCTCGGTGTCATCCTCGGTGTGCAGGAGTTGCTTGGCCTCGGCGAGGCGCTCCTCGTCGATCTCAATGGTGATCTTGGCCATCATGTCCTCCCTGAATGCCTGGGCACCTTACCAATGATAACAAATCCCTTATCGGTGGTGCTGGCGCAGGTGTCGCGCGGTCGACGTCAAGGCGCCTCGGCTGGGATGCCCCGCGTCGGCTCCCATGAGCGGGGGGAGGGGGCTCGGGCCCACGCGGTCGAAGTCGCCGGACCGTGGTCCGCGTCATTTGAAGGAGAGACGCGTCGCCCGACTGCGTCCCGGGCGACGCCGGCTGGCGCGTAGTGTGCGGGGTGCGTACTTCTCGGGCTTCGTGTGGCGGCGTATGGCCCTGAACGGACTGCTGCAGAGTGGTACGGATGGTTGCGGAGAGTTGCCGCGCGGCTGGGGGTCAAGGGGTCGCAGGTTCAAATCCTGTCGTCCCGACCAGCGTTTTCGCAGGTCGGAGGCCGTTTCCGCGGGTAGCGGAAGCGGCCTTTGTCGTGTCTGGGCAGGGAGCGATGGGGAGCCCTCTGGGAGCCCTCGTGCTCCCAACTCGCGGACGTGTCAACGGTGTCCGATTCGTCCGCCACCCGATCCGGTAGACCTGCTGCGCCGTACCGAGCCCCTGCATGCCGTCGTCAACCGTAGGCCCCTGAGGTCACCCCATCGATCCGGATGCTCTCTGCCTCGAGAGGCATAAGAACCTGTGCCGTTCAGGAATCTGTCGCGGCAGGTCAGGCCGCGTGTCTGTACTCGTTGATCAGGCCGCCGAGAACGCGAGTCTGGAGCAGTCGTCGCGGAGTACTCGAGTCGGTCAATGGTGCGGTCCGGCTGTCGGTAAGGGGCGGACGTTGCCCTCGAGCCTGATGGGGGCGATGGCCGTTGTAGTGCCGGGCGTAGACATCGAGGACGTGGCGAGCGTGGGTCTCGTTCCAGATCAGCACGTGATCGAGGAGTTCACGCCGCAGTGTCCCGATGACTCTCTCGCAGTGCGCGTTCATCCGTGGGGCCCGCGGGGCGGTCTGGACGGTTTCGATGCCCTCAGCTTCGAAGACCGCGTCGAAGGATTCTGTGTACTGGCTGTCCCGGTCGCGGATCAAGAAGCGCAGCGACTCGAGGTGCACGTCCACCTCAAGAGCGAGGTTGCGGGCCTGCTGGGCCGTCCACTGCGCGGTCGGATGAGCGGTGACGCCGGCGATGTGGAGGCGGCGCGTGCCGTGCTCGAGGAAGACCAGCGCGTAGCCCCGGCGAAGGCTTGCCAGGTCGATGTGCAGGAAGTCGCAGACGATGATGGCCTCGGCTTGGGATGTCAGGAACTCGCGCCATGTCGGCCCGGCGCGGCGGGGAGCCGAGTCGCCACCAGCTGCCATCAAGATCTTCCAGACGGTGGAGGCGCCGATCCTGTGGCCCAGCCGGGCGAGTTCCCCCTGGATCCTGCGGCATCCCCAGCGCGGGTTCTCCCGCGCCAGCCGCAGCACCAACTCCTTCACGGCTTCCGCTGTCGCTGGCCGGCCCGGCCTGGTCCGGCACTCGCTGTAGTCCCACCTGCGTGTAACGAGACGCCGATGCCAGCGGAGCAACGTCCCTGGCGTGAGGTAACACCTGCGCCCAGCGACGCCGGGGTGTCAGCGAGGACAATGCCGCGAACTACAACCGGTCCGCCCACTGGTACCGCACCGGACTCGCAAGTTGCCTGCGCAGTACCGAGTTCTCGTGCCGGAGCACGAGCAATTCAGCTTCTCTGGCCGTCCGTCGACGCAGCAACACTGCTGGAACCGAGAGCAGCTTCCGTGTGACCTGGTAGACCAGTGAGACGATCACCTGGACATGGTCCCAGCGCGCCCGCAAACCCCGCCAGACCGCCTACGACCTGCAGTGACGTATTCCTGAACGGCACAGGTTCACGCTGACATGGCCGTTTCCTCTCGGCTGACCGTGTCGAGCAGCAGCTTCGCGGCCACCGTCGTTCCGTCGGAGCGGATCGTGCCGGCTACGGCGGTCGCTCGTGCGCGGGTCTCGGGTGTCAGGGCCGTCCTCAGCGCGGCCGACAGGGACTCGAAGGTCGGAGTCGGACCGTCATGTGCCGCGCCGATGCCCAACTCAGCCACCCTGCCTGCCCAGAACGGCTGATCCGCCAACTGGGGCACCACCACTTGGGGGGCACCGGCCCGGGCGGCCGTCGTCGTCGTACCCGCGCCGCCATGATGCACGACAGTGGCCACCCGGCCGAACAGTGCCTGATGGTTGACCTCGCCGACTGCGAAGCAGTCCTCCCGGCCGTCGATCAGCGTCAGGTCCGCCCAGCCGCGCCCAATGACGACGCGGCGGCCCTGCGCGCGGACCGCCTCGATGGCTACCTGGGCGACGTCCGTCGAGGCGTGCATCGGCATGCTTCCGAAGCCCACATACACCGGTGGTGCGCCGGCGTTCAGAAACGCCATCAACTCGGCCGGGAGCGGGCGTTCGTCCGGCACGATCCACGCGCCGGTCTGAACGACATCGAGGTCGGGTGTCTCCTGCCACGGGTCCAGAATCGGATCCGTCGCCAGCCATGGCCGGTCCCCGATGACGTAGTCGCGGACGTGCTTCACCGGAGGCAGACCGGCCGCCGCACGGTTCGTGTTGAGCGCCTCGCCGAACAGCGCGTCAATGTTCTGGGCGTCCAGATCCCACAGCGCCCGGATGTCGGTCACCTCCGGCGGGAACGGCCGCCCCGCATACGCCAGTGGCCGGCGGTGCGGCGCCGGCAAGGTGAGCTGCTGGAAGGTCACGGACACGGACCGGATGCCCAGCATCTCGGCCACCGACAGCGCACCGGCCGCGGCCGGCATCATCCCAGTCGCCACCAGCACATCGCATCCCTCGGCCGCCGCAGGTACTGCTTCGAACTGCCCGGCGATGACCTCGGCTGCGCTCTGCGGCAGGCTCGACGCCGGCGGGGCCTCCTTCGTCCACGCCCGCGCAGACCGGCTGACCGGCACCAGCGGCACGCCCACACCGTCCAACCGCCGCGCGAAGTCCTCGTCCGGCGGCGCGCACACCCGCACCTCCGCGCCGAGTTCCCGTAGCCGCACCGCGAGTCCCACCAGCGGTTCGACGTCCCCACGCGACCCATACGTCGACAACAGCATACGCACTTCGCGACACCCGTTTCCCCATAGATTCTGGCTTCGCCGGCGATTCTGCGGCACGACGGGGGCCTTGCCGCAAGCCCCCTGGTGCGCTATACGTTGAACATGGCAAGGAGTGGGCAACCTCCTTGCCTTCGCCTTTTGCAGTCCGTTGTGGACGGACTGTGTTCTTGCGAAGCGGCGGGATCACAACCAAGCCGCTTCCCCGGACCACCCCGCCGCAAGGCCGACGGTCGGCGGCGCACATCACCGGACCCGGCGGGCGGAGAAGCCGGACCAGCCGTGGCCCGGGGCATCTGAGCACAGCGGCCCATACAGCTGAGCCGCCCCCTCATGCCCCACTGCTGGCTGCGGGTCAGGATCAGGGCATGGGACCCCCGCGCGTACGACGCTCTCTACCGGCCCACCTTGAACCCTTCGGACCACCCGACCATCACCCGACGTCACTCACGAGCGAGGTCAACACCGCCAGCCTTCAGAAACAAGTTCTACTGAGCTTTTCGTAAGTTCGGTGGGTGTGGTGTCTTCGTCGGTGAGAGGCTGTCCGGGTGGCTTATCGACCTTCGTCCTCCGTGGCCGGTTCTTCCGTTCCTCCTTTGTCGCGGCCGCAGTTGGCGGAGGCGCGTCGTGTTCGGGCGGTCGAGTTGTTCGAGGAGGGCGCCTCGAATGCAGAGATCGCGCGGGCGGTGGGCGTGTGTTCCGAGAGCGTGCGGCGGTGGCGGCGCGTGTGGGAGGAAGAAGGTGCTTCGGCCCTGCGTCGCCGTGCGGCCACCGGCCGCCCGCCGAAGCTGGACGTCGACCAGGTCGAGACGGTCCGGGCCGCGTTGGAGCGGGGCGCCCGAGCCCATGGTTTCGAGGCCGATCTGTGGACCTTGGAACGGGTCGGCGTGGTGGTCGATCGGGTGACGGGGCCACTCGTGCGCGAAACCTACGACACTCCCGCCCTCATCGAGGTCCTGGAACAGGTGAAGGTCTTCTACCGCGGAGAACAGGTAGTCCTCGTCTGGGACCGTCTGTCCGCCCACTGGAGTCGGGCGATGCGAGCCTGGGTCGCCGAACAGGACTGGCTCACCCTGGAGCGATTACCCGCCTATGCACCGGAGTTGAACCCGGTGGAACTACTGTGGTCCTCGCTCAAGAAGCGCGAACTCGCCAACCTCGCCGGCGACCACCTCGCCGACGTTGCCGATGCCACCGAACAGGGCATCCACCGCATCAACCGCATCCAGCAACTGCCCTGGTCCTTCCTCGCCCACACCGGCCTGACCATCCACCCACCACACCCACCGAACTTACGAAAAGCTCAGTAGGCGGTTTCGTTTGGATCAGCGTGCTGACCAAAGGAAGATGCCTGCGACGTGGAATCCGGCCAGGTAGATGGTCGCGGAGTACGCCTTGTCGGCCAGGACCATGTCCGGCCTGAAGCGGGACCGTCCTCGTTGCCGGGGAACGCGCAGGCGGGCCTCACCTCCGCGAAGGCGGGCGCGTCACCGATGGCGTGGTTGTCCGGTTCGCCTGCCGGGGCCCCTTTTTGCGGGCCCCGGCCGCGCACTGGTGGGCGCGCACGATCGTGGAGTCCACCGAGACGGCCCAGTTCAGGTCCTCGTCCGCGCCGGTCTTGTGGTTGCGCCAGATAGCGGCGGCCATGGCGAGGATGCGCTGGGCGACACGGACGGCGACGCCCTCCAAGGTCCGTCCGCCGTGCTGCTCCAGGTCCAACTGCCCCTTGAAGGTGTCGTTCAAGGACTCCATCAAGGGCAATCTGCCTACTTCAAACGCCCTCTGAGGTCCGGCGCGTAAGGCCGGAGGAGCCGCGAGGAGACGGCGGTTCAAGGAGTGGACAGGGGCTCGGCGACGATGGCCGTCGAGCCCCTGTCGGCCTCAGTGGAAGACCCGCTCCACGAACGCGTCGAGGTTGCCGCGCAGGCGCTCGATCTGCTGCTCGACCGTGAGGGACTCCTCGATGCGCCCGCCCGGTGCCGCCTTCTTCCTGCCCCGTACGTACAACGAGCAGTCCAGGTCGGCGCAGATGTAGAGGCCCACCGAGTTGCCTTCGCGGCCGGCCGGGCCTGCCTTGGGGGCGGTCATGAGGGAGATGCCGCTGCCGGGATGCGTGGTCAGGCACGGCGAGCACAGGCTGCGGCGCAGGAAGCCGCGGTTGCCGGAAGCGGAGCGGAGGGACAGGCCGACGAGTTCATCGGCGCGTTCGATGATGAGATACCTGCGATCGGGCGCGGACAGATCGAACCAGCCCAGGAAGTCCAGGTCGTCCCAGTGGTCGAGGTCCGCCAGGTTCTTGGGCAGGGGGAGGCGTTTGGCCTCGCCCTTCGAGCAGTTGACGAACGAGGTACGGATGTCGTGCTCGGTCAGGGGTTTCATGGAGGATCCTTCGAGGGGTGAGGTGGGCGGTGGCGGGACTCGACCCCGGCTCGCTAGGCCGGTGCGTGGTTTCCGGCGTGCTTCGGCGTCTTGTGCCGTACGGTGAGGCCCGCTACCAGGGCGGCGAGCAGCAGGACGCCCGCCGAGCACCAGTAGGCGACGGAGAAGCCGTGCACCATGCCTTCGTTGAGGGTCGCGCGGCCGTGGGCCGGATCGTGCACGTGCGAGTGGACGTAACGGCTGGTGGCGCCGGTGGCGATGGTATTGAGCAGTACGGTGCCCAGCGAAGCGCCCATCTGCTGAATGGTGTTGAGGGCAGCCGAGGCCACACCGGCGTCCTGTGCGGGCACGCCGGCGGTGGCCGTCGCGTAGACCGGCATGAAGGTCAGGCCCATGCCCAGACCGAGCAGCAGCAGGGCGGGCAGCACGTGCGGGACGTACTGCGCGTGCACGGTCAGGCTGCTGAGCAGCACCATGCCGGCGGCGGCCAGCACCATGCCGGACGACATCAAGGTGCGCGGCGCCGTGCGTGGCAGCAGGCGGGCCGCGATCTGGGTCGCGCCGATGACGATGCCAGCCGAAATCGGCACGAAGGCCAGGCCCGTCCGCACCGGCGGGTAGCCGAGGACGACCTGCAGGTAGTACGTCAGGAACAGGAAGACACCGAACATGCCGATAGTCGCCAAGCCCATCGTCGCGAGCGATCCGGCCCGGACACGGTCCTTGACGATGCGCAGCGGCAGTAGCGGGCTCGCCGCGCGGCTCTGCCACCACACGAAGGCGACGAGCAAGATCACGCCGGCGGCGAGCAGCGTGAGCACCGACGGGCTGGTCCAGCCGCGAGGTTCGGCCTCGCTGAAGCCGTATACGAGGGCGACGAGCCCGCCGCAGCCCAGCAGCGCGCCCGGCACGTCCAGGTGCCCGCCCCGGCGGCCGGAGCGGTCGCGCAGGAAGGCCGGTGCGCCGAGCAGGGCGGCCAGCGCGATGGGCACGTTGACGTACAGGGACCAGCGCCAGTTCAGGTACTCGGTCAGCAGACCGCCCACGATCAGCCCGACCGCGCTGCCGCCGCCGGCCAGCGCACCGTAGACCCCGAACGCCCTGGCCCGCTCCTTGGGGTCGGTGAACGTCGTCGTCAGCAGCGACAGGGCCGAGGGCGCCAGGACCGCCGCGAACGCACCTTGCAGGGCCCGCGCCGCGAACAGCATCCCGGGACCGGTCGCCGCGCCGCCCAGCGCGGAGGCCGCGGCGAACCCGGCCAGGCCGATGACGAAGGTGCGCTTGCGGCCCACCAGATCGGCGATCCGGCCGCCGAGCAGCAACAGCCCGCCGAAGGCCAGCGTGTAGGCGGTGATCACCCACTGCCGGTCGGCGTCCGACATACCGAGAGCGCGCTGGGCGGAGGGCAGCGCGATGTTCACGATGGTGCCGTCAAGGATCACCATCAGCTGGGCGAGGGCGATGACGGCCAGCGCCCACCAGCGCTTCGGATCCGGTGCCGGTGCCGGTGCCGGTGCCGGAGTCGCGGCGGGAACCTCGCGGTCCGGGGAACGGTCGGTGGCCGTGGAAGGGGCGGACGGGAGGGATTCCCCTCCAGGACGTTTCTTGCTCATGGCGATCACGCACGTTTCGTGTCGAAGTGCTGTCGAGACAGCCGGCCAGGGACGGTCGCAGTGGTGACGACGGGCCGGTGTACGCAGCACGGGGACACGGCATGGCGGTGGGCAGCGGGAACCGCGGACAGCACCCGGGGCCTGCCTCACCAGCTGCGTGTCACTCACGCCGGCGCTCTTGCTGGTCGTGAGGCGGAGAGTGCCGAGATCACGGTGACCAGCAAAAGAAGGGCCCGTCTTCGGGCACGCGCCCCCGCGGCCCGCGCTGCGACGAACCGCGCAGGCCAGGACATCTCGTGACGCGGCATCTCAGGAAGATGCCGAAGACAAGAGACAAGAAGGGGGAAGAGTTACCGCGCGCCGCAGAGGAGGGAGGGCACACGGCCGGAGGCAACTATGGCCGCAACGCATTCGGCACGGTCCATGTCTCTCGCCTCCTTCCGGGCAGGGCACGCGGTGCGTGTCGACGCCGAGCGCGCCGAGCGGGGCGGCAGAGAACCTGCCGCGCGAAATCCCGGACAGGATAGCCGATCGACGCCACCGCGCGACCGGAATTGCCGACCGCCCGCACACAGGCGGGAAGCCGTTGACGATGTCTGACAGCTGCTGGTGCAGCCCCGACACGTATGCGGCCTGGCCACCGCGGGGCTTGATGTCCAGCACGACCCAGGTGCCGAGTAGTCCTGCTGCTCTCGCTCGACCAGAGCGCGGCGTTCCTCTGGGGTGACGTCGTCAGACAGGACGTCGACGAACGCGAAGTGCTCCAGGCCATGCTCGACGTCGATGAAGACCTGGTCGCCGACCGGCCCGGACTGCTGATCATCGCGGACAAGGGCTTCGCCTCCAAGGAGTTCGAGAACCTGGTCATGCGTGGGGCCGAACTGCTGCGGCCCTCGTTCAAGCGGGGAAGAAGCGCATGGGCGAGGGCCTGCTCAAGTCGGTGCGGCAGCTGATCGAGTCCGTGAGCGACACCCTCAAGGGGCAGTAGGACCTGGAGCAGCACGGCGGACGGACCTTCGAGGGCGTCGCCGTCCGTGTCGCCCAGCGCATCCTCGCCATGGCCGCCGCTATCTGGCGCAGGCCATGGCCGCCGCTATCTGGCGCAACCACAAGACCGGCGCCCCGAGCACGCGGTCGCTGGTCGCATTCGATCACTGAATACATCGGACTTTTGAGTGCCCGGCTGTCGCGTCGGGTGTGCGCCGGGTTCCACGACTCCGGTGGGCTGGTGCTGCTCGCAGGGACGGGAAGGTGCTGGTCAGCCAGGGTTCGGGAGGGCGGGGAGGGCGTGGAGCCGGTCCAGGGCATCGGTGATCACGTCGGTCCAGGGCCAGTGCTGGGCAAGGCGGAGGTAGCGGCGGCCAGTGGTGACGAGCTGGGCGGCGGTGGAGAGCAGCCGCAGGCGGCGGGGCTCCCAGAGCCGGGCGGCGCCGGTCAGGGCGAGCAGAGGCATCCAGGCCAGCAGGTCCAGGGCGATCTGGACGATCTCCAGCCAGACCTGGTTCTGCGCGGCGTCATGGAGGGGGAGGTTGCGCAGGCCGGTGGCGCGGGCGGCGCGGATGCGGTCCTCGGCACGGGCCCGCTGGCGGTGGCGCAATTCGAGGGCGGCGATTGCCTCGCTGGCCGTGTTGGTGGCAAAGCAGGTCAGCCGCATGCCGTCAGCGTCGGTGAAGCGCAACTGGGCGCCGGGGTGCGGCCGTTCCTTGCGCACGATCAGCCGCAGCCCTTCGGCCAGCCGGTCAGGCAGTCGCCGGCGAGTTCGGCGACCCAGGCGCCGTCGCGGATCTCGCCGTCGGGTTCCACGGCCGGTGTCCAGGCCGAGGCCGGGACCTTCAGGACGGCTTGGTGGATGGCATCGGTGATGGTCATCCCGACCGAGTACGACAGCCACCGCCCACGCTTGGTGAGCCAGGCGACGAACTCGTGGGTGCCGCCGCCGGAGTCGGTACGGATCAGCGTCTGCCGCCCCCGCCGGAGCCGCTTCGGCAGCTGGGCCAGGGCCGGCCTGGTGGCCTCGATGTGGTCGGCGGCGGTGTTGGAGCCCGCGTTGCCGGGCCGCAGCAGGCCCACCACCGGCTCACCGGACCCGCCGCGGCCGTGGTCGACGACCGTTGCAGTACTAGGGCCGATGCCGAGGAAGCCCAGCACCAGATGATCGAGGCTTCCTGGCGTGAGCGCGCGCTGAACACCGAAGATGCCCTCAAAGCCGCCCACGCCGAGATCGCCAACCAGCGCGAGCGCATCGCCGAACTCCTGGGCCAGATCGCCGAGCTGCAGCAGGACTGGACAGATGCCGACGTCGTACGCATCACCACCGCCAACGTGGCCCTGCGCCGTGAGATCAGCGCGTTGACGAACGACAACGAACGCTTCAGCAAGCGCCTCACGGCCGCCCGAGACAACGCTCGCTTCGCCGACCGGCGCATCGCTGCACTGGAGGCCAGCATCGCCGAGCAGCTCATGGCGCCGCCCGCCGACGGCTGAGAACGGCACGTCGCACCAGATGGTGCCCACGGCCCCGTCCGCCCGCGTAACCGCGCGGGCGGACGGGGCCGGCGCCTCACGCTGCCGGAGCGCATGAACATGCACGCTTCCGTGGTTCGCAGACGGCCGGCCACAGGCTGGTCATTCCTCTGCGTCGCGGACCAGGAGTGCGATCTGCACCCGGTTGTCGACCGTCAGCTTGGCGAACAGGCTGCCTGTGTGCGCCTTGACGGTCGCGATGCTGATGTGCAGCCGCTGGGCGATCTCTGGGTTGCCCAGTCCGTCCGCGATGGCCCGAGCGGTGTCGAGTTCTCGTTCGGTCAGGGTGGACAGCTGTTTCCGTGCGGCTTCGCGGGATGAGCTGCGAGCGTGAGAGGACTGCGGGCCGGTGGCTGCGGCGATCACCCGTGCCGTGGCTGCTGGAGACAGCACGGGGTTGCCGTCCGCGACTGTCCGCACCGCGTCGAGGATCTGCGGCGGTTGGGTGTCTTTGAGTACGAACCCGAGGGCTCCGGCGCGCAGGGCGCCGAGCACCAGATCGTCGGAGTCGAAGGTGGTCAGCATGAGCACCCGCGGCGGCGCCGGCCGGGTGAGGAGTTCCCGGGTCGTGCTGAGACCGTCGCGGCCGGGCATGCGCACGTCCATCAGGACGACGTCCGGCCGCTGCTCGTCCACCACGGTGAGCGCGGCGTCCCCGTCGGCCGCCTCCGCGACGACGGTCAGGTCCGGTTCGCCGTCGATGACGAGCCGCAGCGCCATTCGCACCAGCTGTTCGTCGTCGACGATGACGACGCGCACCGGCTCCCGCTCGCTGTCCACTCAGGTTCTCTTTTCGTGGGTGGGGTCCGGCCAGGGTAGTTGTGCGGTCAGGAGGTATCCGTTGTCGGGTGTGGGGTGGTGGTTGAGTTCTCCGCCGGCGAGGTTGACTCGTTCGGTGAGGCCGAGCAGGCCGAATCCCGATGCCGGTGATTGTGCGTTTTTTGTGGTCCCCGGGGAGTTGCGGACGCTGACGTTGAGTTTGTCGCCGGCCGTCCCTTCGAGGGTGATGTGTACGTGTGTGCCCGGGGCGTGTTTGGCGGCGTTGGTCAGTCCTTCCTGGACGATCCGGTAGCAGGTTCGTCCGACGACGTCGGACGGTTGTCCCGCCACGGTTGTGGTGAGCGTGACGTCCAGTCCGGAGGTGCGGGCGTCGGCCACCAGTTCGGGGATGCGGTCGAGGGAGGGTTGGAGTGGTTCCGGACGGCCCGAGTCGACCCGGAGCACACCGAGGACATCCCGTAGTTCTTCCAGGGCTTGGTGGGAGCCGTCGGCGATGCCGCGGACCAGCACGCGGTTTTCCTCTGCTGTGAGGTCGCTGCGGTGGTCCAGCACTCCGGCCTGCATGGCGACCAGGGAGATCCGGTGCGCGAGCACGTCGTGCATCTCGCGGGCGATCCTGTTGCGTTCCAGAGCCCGTGCCTGCGCCGCTCGCGCGGTCTGCTCCCGTTCCGCGCTCTCCGCCCGCTCCCGCAAGGACCGCACTTCGACACGCCGCGCGCCGACGGCCATGCCCACGGCCACCGCGATGCCCGCGGTCAGTGCCGGGAACGCGAGCTGAAACCACAACGAGCCGGGCGGGCTCCGGACCGGGTGGAGCCCGACGGCGAACTGTGACGCGGTCACGTAGGCCAGCCCGACGACCCCGATCTCCATCGGACGGCGACGGGTGGCGAGCGAGGCCAGCGCCAGCAGCGCAGCGCCGGTAGCGAGTGCCGACGCGGGCGAGGCGATCGCGACCGTCATGGCGACGGCGAGCGGGAACCGCCGTCGCCACACAAGCGCCGTCAGGCAGCCGAGAGCCACCAGCGGATCACCGGTGACGAACCAGGAACACGTATCGGTCGCGCACCCACGCGGCAGCAGCACACCGAGGGAGAGCCAGGTCGGTATGCCCACTGCCGCAGCCGCCACCAGCCGCCAGGTCTGCTGCCATCCCCCGAGCCGTGGCGCGACGTCTGTATACACCTGGCCATTGTCGCGAAGCCGTACGGCCGTTGGGTCAGACCGGGGGCTGATGTGTCCTTAGACCAGAGTCGAACCACCGTCTCGACTCTGGTCGAAGGCGATCCGAGCCGCCGGGCCGATGTGCCGGCGGCGCCGCACGGACAGACTCGTCGAGGCGGTCGGGATGGTGATCACAGCACTGTCCGCCCCAGCGGTGATCGCCCTCGGCGATCCCCCGCGGGGCCGTCCCGAGCACGCCCGTTCCGGCGCCCCCGTGCGCCCCCATGCACCCCTCAGGAGGACATCAGATGCACCGAACCTTGTCCCTAGCCCTCGCCGCCACCGCGGTGGCGGCGGCGACCGCGATGCCGGGAGTGTCTGAGGCGGCGACGCCGGACACCGTGCGGTGGGGCCCGTGCTCGGAGAAGGCCGCCTTGCCCCGTCTGGAGTGCTCGACGCTCGAAGTCCCCCTGGACTACCGGGATCCGGACGGCCGGCAGATAGAGATCGCGATCTCCCGGCTGGCGAGCAAGGAACCCTCGCAGCGCCGCGGCGTGCTGCTGACCAATCCGGGCGGCCCTGGCATCGCGGGACTCGGCTACCCGGCCGTTCTCGCCGGCTCAGGGCTGCCGCAGGAGGTGCTGGACTCCTACGACGTGATCGGCTTCGACCCGCGTGGCGTCGGCCGCAGCACGCCGGTGACCTGCGATCTGACGCCGGAGCAGCAGGCACGCGGCAACGTCGCGCCGTACGCGCACACCGCGGCCGATGTCGCGCGGGAGGCGGGGAACGCGCGGATCGTCGCCGAGCAGTGCGCCACCTCGCGGACGGCGTGGATGCTGCCGTACACCACCACCGCGAACATCGCGCGCGACATGGACCGGATCCGGGCGGCGCTGGGCGAGCCGACGCTCTCGTACCTCGGTGCCTCCTACGGCAGCTACCTCGGTGCGGTGTACACGACGATGTTCCCGAAGCGCAGCGACCGGGTCGTGCTCGACAGCAATCCGGGCCCCGGCGGCTACGACGTCACGGCCATGCGGTTGCTCGCCCGTGGAATGGAGGACCGGTTCCCGGACTTCGCGGCGTTCGCGGCCGCGCACCCCGAGTACGGTCTGGGCACCACACCGGAGCAGGTGAGGGCGAAGTTCTTCGATCTCGCCAAGCGGCTGGAAGCGAAACCGGTCCACGGCTTCGATGGGACGTCGTTCCGATGGATGACGTTCGAGGGCCTCTACAGCGATGCGGGCATGCCCCTGGTGGCCAAGACCTGGCAGGCACTCGACACGAACCAGCCGCCGCCCAGCCCGCCGTTTCCGAACATGGAGAGCCTCATGTCCGCCCGCTTTTCAGTGATATGCGGCGACGATCGCTGGCCGGAGACGGTCCGGGAGTATCAGCGCAACGTCGCGGTCGACCGGCTGAAATACCCCATGCTGGGCGGGTCCACGGCCAGCATCGGACCGTGCGCCTTCTGGCCGGACAAGCGGGTCGAATCGCCGGTGCGCATTGGTGACCGGGGCCCGTCGAACGTGCTCATGGCGCAGAACGAACGCGACCCGGGGACACCGCTGGCCGGCGCCCAGAAGCTGCGGCGGGCGTTCGGGAAGCGGGCCACGATGGTGACGGCCGACCAGGGCGGGCACGGCGTCTATCCGTCCGGCCCCAACGCCTGCGCGAACGACGCGGTGACCGCGTTCCTGACCACCGGGCAACGCCCGCCGCAGGACCTCGCCTGCGCAGCCGAACCCAGCAAGTAACAGGAGTGCGGGCATGCTCAAGGAACGGCGGCACCGTCGGGCCGTGCAGCGGGTCAAGCCCGGGGACGGGCGACCGTTGAAGCCTTTCCGCTGGTGGCAGATGCTCACCCGCGCACTGTTCCATCTTCGGCTGACGGACGATGCCGGCCGACAGATGGTCTACGCCGTCGACGTCAGGCACCAGAATCAGTCGGAGGGCTACGTCAAGGCCCACCTGTACCTCGACGGCAGGCATCACGCCGAGTCCAAAGTCCCTGCCGTCTTCCCCGTCCAGGGCGGCACCGTCGAAGTAAGGACGAGCGCCTTCGGGCTCAAGCGCTGCCACTACGTCACCGCCGAGGGGGCCGAGCACCAACTCGTCCCGGACCCCGCCTCCGCAGAAGGGCGCCGCGCGCGCCTCGACCGCGCGCACCCCGCACTGAGCCGCTGGATCGGTTTCCTCTCGTCGATCGTGCTCGTCATCGGCCTGGTTCTCCTGATCCTTCAGCTCGCCGAACAGGTCACCCGGGCGCCGGAGGGCGTCGCCCAGTACGTCGGGACCTTCACCTCGCCCATTGATCTATCGGCATGGGGCAACGTCGTGGTCGGGCTCGTTACTGTGGCAGCCAGCACGGAGCGGGCGCTGCGGCTGCGCTACAACTGGCTGCTCGACGGCGGGGCGGGCTGACCCGCTTCTTCGGACCGGTCGTTATGAGAGTCATTCCGTCGCTATGACGACCGCGATTTCAGCGGCCGAGGACTTGAGCACGGAGAACTTCACCTTTCAGGAGTCTGCTGGTCGCACGACGCACCGACGAGGACGCCCGATCGAGTGGAACGACGCAGAAGGGCGGGCGTCATCGCGAACATGTCCGCTACGTTGAGAGGGATCCGCGGACGGCGGCGTTCGTCGAGGGTGACGTGGACCTGGAGGTGTCCGGGATTGCTGCGCCGGATCGGGGTGGGGGCGGAGAGGCGGTAGTCGGTCAGCAGCCGCCGGTGCAGCAGGGCCGCGGCGGGGACGGGGTCGGCGGGGACGGCGATGCCGCGCGGGGCTTTGAGGCCCGTCACGTGCTGGTGGCTGGTGTTGGCGGGCAGCATCGGCAGCGCCAAGTACTCGCCGGGGCGGTGGGGGCGGGGCATAACGTACAGCTGCAGGCCCCAGTGGTGGGTGAGCACGCTGCGCTGGATGTTGTCCGTTTCGAACGCGGCGTATGGCAGGGGGCCGCTGTCCCAGATCAGGTCGCTGGCCGGGTCGGTGGCGATGGGCACCGTGGCCAGGTCGGGCTGCCGGCCGGGCAGGCGGTTGGCGAGTGCGCGGGTGAACTCCGTTATGTGCAAGGGCGATTCCTCAACCGGCGAGGCGTCGGGGCGGCTGGTCGCGACGGGGTCATGCATGGGCGTCGGTGCGCCGGCAGGTGTAGCCGATCAGTGTCGACTTTGTCCTTGCCGGAAACCTCATCTGTGCAGGTCACGCTGCATGTCGGTACTCGTGGAGGATGCCGTCGAGGCGATCGTGTCGGCGTATGTCGAGGCGGGTTAACGCGTTGGGATCGTCGATTGGCGGGGGCAAGGGGTGCAGCGGTCTGGCGTTGGCGATGCCCTGGTGTGGTCGGTGTCCGTTGTAGTACCGCTCGAACTCGCGCAGGGTGTGGAGGAGATGTCGCTGGTTCCAGATCAACGTCCGGTCCAGGAGCTCGCGGCGACAGGTCTGTATCCAGCGCTCCATGATCGAGTTCATTCGTGGCATCTGGATGCCGCTGAGCACGACGTCGATCCCCGCGTCCTTGAGGACGGCATCGAACAGTTCGGGGAACTTCCCGTCCCTGTCCCGGATCATGAACCGTGCGCGGTAGCCGAGGTCTTCGAGGTCCATGGCGAGGTTCTTCGCCGCTTGCGCTATCCAGGAGGCGCTCGGATGCGCGGTGGCGCCCAGGACGCGGATCCGGCGACTGCGGTGTTGGATCACCAGGAGCACGTGCATCCGTATCCCCGACAGGGTGACTGTTTCCATGAAGTCGCAGGCCAGCAGGGCATCAGCCTGGTTTCGGAGGAAGGTGGCCCAGGTACTGGAGTTCTGCTCGGGCGCCGGGGCGATGCCTGCGTCCTTCAGGATTTCCCAGACAGTGGAGGTGCCCACCTTCACCCCCAGTACGAGCAGCTCGCCGTGCAGGCGTCTGTACTCCCAGCTCGGGTTCTCCTTCGCCAGGCGCAGCACCAGGATGCGGATCGAGCGCACCGTGCGTGGTCGTCCTGGGCGTTTGGGTCGGCAGGAGGCGGCATGGCGGCGTTTGACGAGGTTGCGGTGCCAACGCAGTATCGTGTCGGGGCGTACAAGCAGCTGTAACTGTCGCAGGACGTGCATCGGCAGCAGGCGCAGCATCGCGAACGCGTTCGACACACCCAGGTAAGTCAGTCGCAGCAGCACGATCGATCATCATGACCCGCTGACGGCAGCTGCGCGAGAGCGCCAACTCGAGCGACCCGGCCAGTTTTCGGGAAGCCCCATGCACAGGCTCCCACCAGGACGGATGAGGTTTCCGGCAAGGGCAGTACGGGCTCGGGCAGCTGGGAAGCAGTACTCAGCCGGGGAAGCTGCGCAGGAGCAGGCGCCACGCCGCGGTCGACGAGACCGGCGTCAGGGTGGCCGTCCGGGCGTCCGCCCCGGTCACGGCCCACAGCCCGTCGGCGGTGTCGAGGACCCGCAGGGTGCCCGTGCAGGTGTTGCCCGACGCATCGGGCCACCGCGTCGCCGCCTCCCACCACCGCGCGCCGTCCGCGGTGGACGCGCCGACCGCCGCCAGCACCCGGAGCCCGGCCGGCGGACCGTCGTGCGGCGCGGCACCGGACAGCTCCTCGGGTGCGGCACCGAACAGGCCGTCGACCTCGGCGGCAGGCAGCGGCACCGGCACCGCGCCGGGCACCGGCCGCGGCCCGAGCCCGACGACCCGGGCCACCGCGGCCGGCACCGAAACGGGCACCAGGCAGGCCAATTCCACCAGGCCGTCCGGGGCGTCTTGCGCCTTCGAGGTGTCCGGGGGCTCCGGCGTGTCCGGGACCTCGGGGGCGTCCAGGAGCAGTGCCGCGGACTCGGCGCCCAGCCAGCCGACGCCGTGCACACCGCTGCCGTCCACCGCGGCACCACGGACGGACACCATGCACACGGGGTCGGCGATGGCTTCCGCCAGCGGCGCGACGGCCGGGGCGCCAGGTCAACTGGTCGGACGACACCGCGAGCAGCGCCCGCAGCCCCGCGCCGTCGGCCCGCTCGCCCTCCGCCCAGTCGTAAAAGGCCTCGAACAGCTCCGGGGACAGCCGCAGCCGCCCGCTGTCACGGTCGAAGTACGCAGTGGCCGTGCCGGCCGTACCGGCCCTACCGGTCACGCGGCCCCCTCCCGGAGCCGGAAGCGGCCCGCGACCGAGGCGAACAGCTCCGCCTTCGCGTCGTAGTCGAAGGTTGCGGCCGAGGCGGTCACGGTGAAGCCGCGCCGCCCGCTCGTCCACGCCCACTGTTCCGCGGTGATGGCCCCGGCCTCGGGGAGAACATGGTGGAAGAGCCGCCGCGTACCGGAGCCCGCAGGCTGCTCGTCCAGCAGCAAGTAGTCCTGGAGGTGGTCCGTCAGCGTCTGGCCCACGATCCGCTGCCACTGGTGCCCGTCGGCGACGTCCTCGGCCGTGACGACGACGTTCGCACGGAACGCCGCGCCGTCGCCCGGCTCCACCGCGATCAGGGCGACCGGCGGCCCCGGTGACTCGACCTGCTCCCAGTGCGCCGGCAGCGCGATGCGGAACTCCCGCTCCTCGTAAGGGCGCAGTTCGGTACTGGTCATGTGAGCTGCCCCGCCTGCTCCTTGATGAACGCGGCCACCTGCGGTGCCCTGCCCCTGGCCACGTCGAATACGTGGGCGTCGCTCGCGGTCCGCACGACCAGCCGGCGGAAGGGCGACCGCATCCAGAACCCCCGGCGCCGGCGGCCGTCCGCGCCCGCCCGCGCGGGCACCACCTCGACCCCGGTGATCTCCCCCGCGGGAACCGTCACCACAGTCGTCTTCCCGCGCAGCGAGTCCTCGCGCTTGGTGGCGGCAAAGCCGAGGCCCTGCGGGTACCAGGCCAACGTGCCCTCGACGGTTCCCTTGCGGGCCAACGCGTGATCCTGCTCGTCGGTGTCCGGATCACGCACCCACCCGCCCTTCCACTGCACCACGGGCTCGGCCACATGCCCGAACTCCCGCCGGACCTCTTCCTGGCTGAGCACGGCGGGGGGCGGCGCGGCGTAGGACTCGGTCAAGGTCGCCAGAGCGTCCTGCGGCTGCCTTCCCTTGCGGTCTTTCTTGTGCTCGCCCTTGCGGAACCATCGGGGGCCCCACCATTTCGGGGGGTCCTTCACGCCGATGAAAATCAGCACGAGGCAGAAAACGCTGACCAGGCCGAAAGGGAGGGCGATCACCATGGGGAGTCCGAAGAACGCAGCCGCCCCCACTCCGAAAAACGGGAATGCGAAGGCAGGGATACCGATGAGCGCGAGGGCGGGGCCGCGATTGATGGCTGCCCAGGCCCGAGCCGACGGTGTCCGGCCTGCCCAGCACCAGGCGAAATATGTGATCCCCACGCCACCGGTGATGGTGAAGAGCAGTCCGCTGATGCCCCAGGATTTGCCGTACTCGGCTTCCAGATAACCACCGAGGAACATCAAAGCCATCACGACGACGGGTGACCGGGGCGAGAAGACCGAGGGGGTTCGCTGTCGTGCCATCGCGCTATCACTTTCCAATCAAGCTGTTGAACCCGTCCGCGATCTTGCTGCCGACCCCGGAACCGGCCGCGGCACCGACGAGGCCGCCGACCACCGCGCCCACCGGCGCGCCGACTCCGCCGAACGCGGCACCCACCGCGGCACCGCCCGCAGCTCCGGCTTCCGCGCCACCCCACGCGCCGAGGGTCGCCCCGGTGGCTTTGGCCCCGGTGCGGGCGACACGCTTCCCGGTCGACATGTTGGGGTCCTGGGAGTCCTGGCCCCACTGACTCAGCCCTGAAGTGACGGCAGTGAGCCCCAGGCTCGCCCGGCCGCCCCACTTGCCGACGGTCAGCCACTTGCTCCGGCTTGCGGCGGCATAGGACTTGGCCTCCCAGTTACTGCTCCACATACGCCGGAAGGTGTTCTTCCACAGTGGTTCGTTCTTCCACGGCAGAAAGCGTCCACTACCGTTCTGCCACGGCAGATAGCCGGCTCTGGGGGCAAATTTGCCGTGCCTGTAGTAGCTCGCCCACGACACACTGGCACCGAGCCCAGTCGTCCCGAAACCACCCCACCCCAGGTACTGGCGCCCCTGCTCGGCCCAATTCGTGCCGGCGCCGTCGTTCGTCGCGTTGATCTTGTCCACCGCGGTCTGGCGCGCCTCGTCATGGGCGGCGGTCTTGATGCGTACGGCCGAGGCGATGCGGTCGTTCTCCTCGACCAGGTGCGGCTTGTTCCGCCAGCCTTCTCCCAGCGGCTTGGCCTGGGCGACGAGGCTCTCGGCGTCTCGCTTCAGCTGCTGGAGCGACTTCTTGACCGGCGCGCCGGCGTGGGCGTACTCCTGCAGAGCATCGGCGGCGGTCCGGGCGGCCTCGGCGAGCTTGCTCGCCTGCTGCTTCACGGGCACTGCCTTCTCGGCGAGGAACGCACCGTGCGGCGCACCGTAGTTCAGCGCAATGCCCTCGGCCCACGAAACATCGATTTCCCCGCCGCGGCGCTCCAGCCCGGAGGCGTTATAGCGAATTTTCTTGACCGCCGCCCCCAGATCATCGAAGTGGACGTCGTCCAGCGTCGGAATTTCCTCGGGATCGACCAGTGCATCCGTCATTCACCGACCACCCGGCCCGAGCCAGCCGGTTTCCGGGGAGTTCGTCCGGTCGATTCCCTGATGCGCGTTCCCCCGCATTTCGTGATCCCCGTCGTCGAATATGCCGGTCGCCTCGGCGGCGCCGTCCACCGTGCGCGTCACCCGGGACGACATGATGCCGGTCTTCTGCTGGACGTCTCCCGAGAGCCTGGTCAGGGCGCCGGCGACGGGAGCGTCGCTCGCCAGCCCCGCTTCGTCGAGGGCGTCGAGCAGCATCCGGACGTCCGTGTCGATGTCGTCGCCCTGCCTGGTGGCCTTCCGGCCCGTCTCATGCATCCCGGTCGGCGAAATGTCGAATTTCATGACTCGCCCTCAGCGAATTCCGTTCGACGCACTCTCGAATAGCCGTGCGCCAACGATTCGCTCCCCCGGCATCCCGCGGCCGCCCTCGGCAGCGGCAGGGACCGGCCGGCAGAGCGCGGACAGCGTCTCGCTTCTCCGGTTGAATTCGAGGCTCACCCCGTTGTCCTCTCGCTCGGGTATACGGATGCGTCCACCCGCACCGACCCCAGTGAACCCGACCGCGCGGCGCCCGGACAACCCCGGCCCGAAGGGCGCGCCTGCTATTGCCGGGGATGTCGGACACCGCCGGATGAAGTGCCCTGCGGACCCTGGACTACCGTCTCCAGCGGGTGCGGCGGCTCACCGATGTCGATCCCGGGTCCGCCCGTGGCGTCCGCATCCTGAGCGCCGTGGCCGCCAGGGACTCCTCCGGCGCCTGGACGACATGAGCCCGTTGCGCCGAGCCTCAGAGCTCGCAGTTGATCTCGACTTCGGCATCACGCCGGTCGATCCCGGGACCGCCGTTGGCGGCGTCGTAGCCGGGGCCGCCGACCAGGGTGTCGTTGCCGGAGTGTGAGGCGTTGTCGGGGCTGTCGCCGAAGAGGTAGTCGTTCCCGGTGCCGCCCGTGATGTTGTCGTTGCCGTTCTGGCCGCTCACGCCGAGCGGCGCCGGTGGCGGCCGCGGTGCAGGCCAGCAGCGCGGTGAGGCGTCTGATCCCGTGCCGGGGCATTCGGTGTTCCTCCTCGGAAAGGGTCGAGGAGCCTGAAGAAGGCGGCGTATGGGGACAACGGAGGCTCCCGCGGACTTCCAGCCGTAGCCCGAGCGGACCCTGTCCGTTCGGGCGCCTGCTGGCCGAAGCTGGACCGGGTCCCGGGTATGCGCGACAGGGCAGGCCGGGCCGCTGCAGACTGGTTCGCGTGAAGATGCCCTGAGTTGAGTGCAGTTGCTGCCATCGGCAGGATGCCGCCGAGGCGATCGTGTCGGCGTACGTCGAGGCGGGGTATCGCGTCCGGGTCGTCGATCGGCGAGGGCAAGGGGTGCAGCGGTCTGCGTTGGTGATGCCTTGGTGCGGTCGGTGGAAGTTGTAGAACTGCTCCAACTCGCGCAGCGTCCCCGCGTCCTTGAGGACGGCATCGAACAGGTCGGGGAATTTCCCGTCTCTGTCCCGGATCATGAACCGTGCCCGGCAGCCGAGTCTTCGGGGTCCATGACGAGGTTCTTCGCCGCTTGCGCTATCCAGGAGGCGGTGGGATGCGTGGTGGCGCCCAGGACGCGGATCCGGCGACTGCGGTGTTGGATCACCACGAGCACGTGCATCGGCATCCCCGGCAGGGTGACTGTTTCCATGAAGTCGCAGGCCAGCAGGGCATCAGCCTGGCCGCGAAGGAAGGTGGCCCAGGTACTGGAGTTCCGCTCGGGTGCTGGGTCGATGCCAGCCTCCCTCAGGATTTCCCAGACGGTGGACGCGCCCACTTTCACCCCCAGCACAAGCAGTTCGCCGTGTAGGCCTCTGTACCCCCAGCTCGGGTTCTCTTTCGCCAGGCGCAGTACCAGGGTGCGGATGGAGCGCACGGTGCGTGGTCGTCCCGGGCGTTTGGGTCGGCAGGAAGAGGCGTGGCGGCGTTTGACGAGGTCGCGGTGCCAACGCAGCACCGTGTCGGGGCGGACGCGTAGCCGTAATCTTCGCAGGGCGTGGGGTGGCAGCCGGTGCAGCAGCGCCGCCAGGAACGCTCGATCGCTCAGTGTGAACCGGATCTTGCCCTTGCCGAGTTGGCGTTCCAGCACGGTGATCTGGTGGCGCAGGGCGAGGATTTCCGCGTCCTTGTCCCGGTCGGTCATCGGCAGCAGGCGGAGCATCGCGAGAGCGCCAACTCGAGCGGCTGCGGTCAGATTTCGGGAAGCTCGATGCACCGGCTCCCACCAGGACGGATGAGGTTTCCCGCAAGGGCAGGCATGGTGAAGACCCACCGCGGTTCCGGCGACGGCGCGCGTGACGGTGGCTCGGCAGCCTCCCCGCCAGAGTGCCGCAAGCGGCCGAAAAGAAGCAGGGAATCAAGGTCGCCTTGATCCGGCGGCCAAGCCCGTGGCGCCGGGAGCAGTCGGCAGGATGTGCAGGGCCCGCACAGCAGCGGGCCGCCGACGAGCCGCGAGTTGTGTTGGCGTTGCAGGTTTCGGGCTCACCGAGCTTCGGCAGTGGCCGTGGACGTCCTGGACCAGCGGCTCGGCCGCGCGGCTGCGGCACGTTAGCCACACGGCAGCGAACGTTAGGTGCCGGTTAGTCAGTCATTACTGCCATCAGGCAAGGTGGGAATTGAGTTCACCAGGTCAGCAGCCGTTCTGGCCAGTGCCGCGGCGGCCACCGCCATCGGCATGGGGTCGGCGCAGGCGGGTGCGGCTTCGGTGTCTGCTCAAAACGGATACATCCACTTTCCGACACGATGGAGATGCTGTGAGTAACCACTTCGCTCGGCGTATCGCTTTCGGTGCGATGAGTCTGGCTGGTATTGCCAGCGCGGTCGCCGTGACCGCTCCAGCCGCCTCGGCCGCGCCGGCGGCCGACGGTAAGGTGCGTGTCTGCAACCACGCGAGTGGCTACCGTTCGTTCGTCGCCTTCACCACGAGGAAGCACACGACCGCGGTCGGTCCTGGCCACTGCTCTGCTTGGCGGCCTTCGATCAAGGTCGGCGAATTGGCGTATGTCCAGGGCCTAAAGAAGGGCGACGCTTTCCAGATGGGGTCGTACAAGGTGCCCACTGGTAGCTATCAGGTGGACACCCGCGGAACCCCCGGAACCGCGACGTTCCGCATCGTCCACAAGTAATCCACTGCCCGACAGTCGGAACACCGTCCTGCCGGGTACGTACCCGGCAGGACAGTTTCGGTCGTGGTGCCGTCTGCCAACAGGTCCTGCGCAGATTCGACCTGGAACACTGCGCCTGCCGAAAAACCCGTCCGCCCTGGTGGGAGGTGCTGTGCGAGGGTGTAGGGCGTCTCGTTGGAAGGCGCTCGCCCCGTGCCGTCGCGCGGCTATCGAGGCGTTGCGGGATGATGGTCGACCGTGCTGTCGCGACTGGGCTACCTGGCTGTGACCCACGCGTTCGCCGCGCTGCGGCTGCTACCGATGAGCGACCGCGGCAAGGACGCGGAGATCTTTGCCCTGCGCCTGAAGGGTGTCAATATTCCGATCAGGCCGCTGAGCTGGGCGTTTCCTGTGGACGGTAAGGCGGCCGGGGTGGCGTCGGGTGGTACTCGTTGAGCAGTCCGCCGAGCACTTGGCGGCGCCTGACCGTGGCTGCGGACAGGAGGATGACGTTCGGGTCGTCGTCTGGGGCACGTAGGTCCAGGCCGCGGTGGGCTCGTCCGGCGTTGTAGTGCTCGGCGTACGTGGTGAGGACCGTACGCAGGAGTCGTTCGCCGGTGATGAGGAGTCGTCGGTGCATTCGGTGCGGGCTGTGCGTATCCAACGTTCCGCGTAGGCGTTGGACCGTGGGCTTTGTGGTGGAGTCGGGATGACGGCTGTGCCGTTGCCGGCGAAGACGGCGTTGAATGCGGCGGTGAACTTGCTGTCCCGGTCCCGGATGAGGAACCGGAAGCACCCAGCCCTGTCGCCGAGGTCCATGAGCAGGTTGCGGGCGAGTTGCGTGACCCATGCACCGGTCGGGTGGGCGGTGACGCCCAGGACGCGCCGGATCGTCGCGGCGGCGACCCGATGGCCAAGCCTCGGAGTTCGCCTTGGATTCTGACGTATCCCCAGGTGGGGTTCTCTCTCGCCAGGCGCTGGATGAGCGCGACTGTCTCTTCCGGTAACGGTGGCCGACCGGATCTGACCGCCGTCTGCCGCCACTTCCAGCGCACGAGACGACGGTGCCCGATCAGCAGCGTGCCTGGGGTGACAGCCGATGGCGACGTAAGACGGGTGGCAGGTGCTTGGCGAGAGCGGTGAGCACGGCACGATCAGCCCATGAGAGCCGTGGCCGCTCGACCTGCCGACGCAGCACAGCGACCTCATGACGAAGGGCAAGGATCTCGGCGTTCTTCGCGGCGGTCGAGCGGCCCACCAGGAGGAGGCAGCTCAGTAGTCGGCAGAAGATCAGGTAGAGCAGTCGCAGATCCACGATCACTGATCATGCCCATACTCGGGCGATCGCAAAGCCCCAGGTCAACCACAGTAGGGCAATAAAAGACACCCTTCAGGAGCATCGCGAACGCGTTCGTCACACCCAGGTAAGCCAGTCGCAGTAGCACGATCGATCATCATGGCGCGCTGACGGAAGCTGAGCGAGAGCGCCAAATCGAGCGACTGCGGCCAGATTTCTGGAAGCTCGATGCACCGGCTCCCACCAGGACGGATGAGGTTTCCCGGCAAGGGCAGCGATGTAGTCGATACCGATGTTGCCCAGAAGCCGGCAGCATCCTGCGACGGCCACCTCGGCTTCCAAGCGCCTTCCCGCCGGTGAGGGTGCCCCCAGGCGGCCTCAATTGCCGTGAGTGCACAGGGATTGACGTAGAAATCGCTTACTGCGTACGGTCCTTCCGGAATTGCGGACACCTTTCGGTATTTCGAACGTCTGGCGTCGGTGCGCGCTACGAGAAGAAGGAGTCGGGGCGGGATGGGCACACAGCGAAGACTCGGCTGGATGTCGTTTGTCGCGGCAACCACCATGGCACTCGCGGCCGGAGTGATCACCGCCCCCGCTGGCCACGCCGCGGACGATCCGGTAGAGGTCGTGGTCAACGGGGACGACGTTCGCGCCGACAACGTGAACGGTCTGACCTACAAGGGTCTCGGCGTGCTCAGCTGCAACAGCACGAGCAACCTCCTGATGGACTACAAGGCGGAGCACCCCGGCCGGTACTGGCAGCTCATCCGAGTGCTGTTCGGTGGAAAGAACCCGCTGATCAACCATGTCAAGATCGAGATGGGTTCGGACACGAACACGTCGACCGGTTCCGATCCGGCGACCATGCGCACAGCGGAGGAACTCGCCGACGCGTCGCGTTCCCCGGGCTTCCAACTGGCAGCGGACGCCAAACAGGTCAACCCGAAGCTCAAGGTCTCGATTCTCCGCTGGGTCATGCCCCAATGGGTTCAGAACGAATGGAACAAGGGCGCCGGCGCCGACGAGATGTACAAGTGGTACAAGGAGACGATCCTCGACGCCTACGAGAAATACGGGTACATGGTCGACTACGTCGACCCGGACACGAACGAGACGCGGGATCCGAACGAGGCCTTCATCAAGTGGTACAAGAACGCGATTCTGGCCGACACGGACTTCGCTGATCCCCGCTACGGCATCCCGGCGGCGGAGCGCGAGAAGGCCGAGAAGGCCTACCACGACATCAAGATCATCGCCGCCGACGAGAACAACACCCTGAATATCGGGCCGTCCATGCTCAGCGATGCGGAACTCTTCGGCATCGTCGACGCGGTCGGCTACCACTACACCACCGAGGACCGGCACGACGGGGCCGCCGGCAGTGACACCGACTTGCCGTACACCAGGCTGGCGACCGGTGAGAACAAGTACGACGAGGACAAGGAAGTCTGGTACAGCGAGGGAACCGCCTCCTTCGGCTACACCGACTACCGCGTCAACAACACCGAGGGCGCGAACGGAACGAGCACCGGCATCGGCGGCGTCCAAAGTGCCCTCGATCTCGCGAACCGCTCTGTCAAGAGCTACGCCAACTCGAAGCGGACGCACTACATCTTCCAGCCGGCGATCGGCTCCTTCTACGAAGGCGCTCAGTACAGCCACAAGGAACTCGTCAGCGCGCGTGACCCGTGGTCGGGCTACCTCCACTACGACGCGGCCCTCTATGTGATGCAGCACTTCACCCAGTTCGCGAGGACCGGCTGGGAGAACGACACGAACACGGCGGGCATCTGGCGCACCGTGCCGGAGGCCAGTTACAGCGGGGTGAGCGGCACCGTCGACCTCGACGGCTCCAACGGGGCCCCCAGTTATATGACGCTCGCGGATCCCCGTAAGAAGGATTTTTCGACGATCGTCGTCAACGACAGCGACCAGCCCAAGACCTACCGGATCAAACCCCAGAACATGCGACTCGGTTCCGACCCGACCATGGAGACCTGGGAAACCCGCGGGCCGGACGCGGGCCGGCCCTACGACGCGAACTTCAAGCGCCTCGTCGACGAGATCCGGCCCGGCGGTGACGGGTATTACACCTACACGGTCAAGCCGCGGTCGATCGTGACCTTGACGACGCTCGACAAGAGCCACGACAAGGCGACGAAGCAACGCCTGCCCGAGTCCCGGGACCGTACGGTGCTGGACACCGACGCGACCGGCAAGAAGCACAACACCCGCGACAACGTCCTGTACGCCGACGACTTCGGGTACGAGGAGGAGGGCAAGGTCCGGGTCGGCACCGGCAACGGCGCGCACAAGGCGTCCCAGCCCTACCTGAGGTCGCGCGGCAATCAGCCTCGCTACATGGTCGACCAGACCGGCGCCTGGGAGGTCGGTGAGGACACCAGCGGCAACAATGTCCTGTACCAGTACATGGACCAGTCCATGAAGGACACCGGCGCCTGGAACCGCAACACCCCGAACACGACGGTCGGCGACTTCCGCTGGGAGAACTACCGGGCCACGGTCGACGTCTCGTTCCCGGACCCGGACGGCGGACTCGCCGCCCTGGGCGTCCGCCAGCAGAAGGGCATGGCGATCAGCGACGCCGCCTACAACGTGCGCATCAAACCGACCGGCGCCTGGACGTTCTACGAATACGGCACGGCCGTGGCGTCGGGAACGGTCGCGGCATCCGACAGCTACCGCCTCGCCATCGAGGCGAAGGGCGCGACGATCACGACCTACATCGACGGCAAAGCCGTCTCCACGTACCAGGACCCGACTCCGCAGGCCGAAGGCCGCGTCAAGCTCGGCACCGACTTCCACAAGACGGCGTTCGACAATCTGAAGGTCGAGAAGATCGACGGGTACACGCCCTACGCCCGCGCACAGCTCGACAACATGGACAGCTCGGTCACGTACGGCGGGACGTGGAACAGGAACGCCGCTCTCGGCGACGCGATGGACTGGTACCGGTCGACGTCGACCAGCACGACCGCCGGCGCGTCGTTCACCGTCCCGTTCACCGGCGCGGGCATCGATGTCATCGGCGGCAACAACGGCACCGCCGTCCTCGACGTCTACGTCGACGGGAAGCTGATCGCACGGGACGCGAAGACGGCCGCGACCGACAAGCGCCTCGCGACATACGCGCTCCGCGGTCTGCCCGACGGCGCGCACACGGCGAGGTTCGTCCTCAAGTCCGGAAAGATCGTTCTCGATGCGTTCAACGCCATCTCCGGGGACGTGGACAGTACTGTGGACACGACACCGATCCGAGGCGCCCTGGAGAAGATCGGACGTCCGGCGCGGGCGGACTACACGGCCGACTCCTGGGCCCTGTTCGACTCCGCGTCGTCGGCGGCGAAGGCTGCCGTGGCGGGACAGAAGGGCCTTGACGCGATCGGCGTCGAGCAGATCACGGACAGGCTCGAAGAGGCTCACGACCGGCTGGTGCGCAAGGACGGCACCGCCGCCCAGTAGGCGCCCTGGACCCGCAGGCCCAGTGCGTTCACCGTCAATGATCAAGGGGCCGTATCGGATTCCTCCATACGGCCCCTTGCCTGGGCGATCGGCGAGAGGGATGCTGCGCTTGCCGAATACACGTCCGTGCAGGTCACGCCGCATTCCGGTACTCGTGGAGGATGCCGCCGAGGCGATCGCGCCGACGTATGTTGAGGCGGGCTAACGTGTCCGGGTCATCGATCGGCGGGGGCAAGGGGTGCAGCAGTCTGGCGTTCGCGATGCCCTGGTGTGGTCGGTGTCCGTTGTAGAACTGCTCGAACTCGCGCAGGGTGTGGAGAAGGTGCCGCTGGTTCCAGATCAACGTCCGGTCCAAGAGCTCGCGGCGACAGGTCTGTATCCACCTTTCAATGATCGAGTTCATCCTTGGCATCTGGATGCCGCTGAGGACGACGTCGATCCCCGCGTCGTTGAGGACGGCATCGAAGAGGGCGGGGAACTTCCCGTCCCTGTCCCGGATCATGAACCGTGCGCGGTAGCCGAGGCTTCGGGGTCCATGACGAGGTTTTTCGCCGCTTGCGCTATCCAGGAGGCGGTGGGATGCGTGGTGGCGCCCAGGACGCGGATCCGGCGACTGCCGTGTTCGATCACCACGAGCACGTACGTCCGTATCCCCGACAGGGTGACTGTTTCCAGGAAGTCGCAGGCCAGCAGGGCATCAGCCTGGTTGCGAAGGAAGGTGGCCCAGGTACGGGAGTTCCGCTCGGGTGCTGGGTCGATGCCGGCCTCTTTCAAGATCTCCCAGACGGTGGACGCGCCCACGTTCACCCCCCAGCACGAGCAGCTCGCCGTGCAGGCGTCGGTATCCCCAGCTGGGGTTCTCCTTTGCCAGGCGCAGTACCAGGGTGCGGATGGTGCGCACGGTGCGTGGTCGTCCTGGGCGTTTGGGTCGGCAGGAGGCGGCATGGCGGCGCGCGATGAGGGTGCGGTGCCAACGCAGCACCGTGGCGGGGCGTACAAGCAGCCGTAACTGTCGCAGGACGTGCGGTGGCAGCCGGTGCAGGAGCGCTGCCAGGAATGCTCGATCGCTGGGCGTGAACCGGATCTTGTCCTTGCCGAGTTGGCGTTCCAGCACGGTGATCTGGTGGCGCAGGGCGAGGATCTCAGCGTCCTTGTCCCGGTCGGTCATTGGCAGCAGGCGAAGCATTGCGAACGCGTTCGTCACGCCGAGGTAAGCCAGTCGCAGCAGCACGGTCGATCATCTTGCCGCGGTGAGCGCCAGCCTCGCGAGAGCGCCTGTTTTGGCGACTTCGCCGGTCGACCTCCGGTACACCGCGCGCACCACCTCCCAACAGGGCGGATGACATTTTCGGCAAGCGCAGGCATGAAGACGCGCCGCCGGCACGTCCGTATCTGCAAGCAGACGAAGGACGTCAGCTTCACGCGAGAGCAGCCCCAGCGAGGCCTTCAAGAAGAACGGCTTGACGAACGACCGAAGCACAAGGGAGTACGGCTCCCCATTCCCCTCGACATCGAGGCGACGCATCCATGATGTCCAGCCCCTCGCAGCCTTGTCACAGCACAGACCCGGTCTCCGGGGCCCAGGCTCCGCTCCACCCACGCCCGGGTATTGGACCAGCCCAGGTCATCGACATCAGCCTGAACAACCGCCGTACTCTCGCCCTCAGCCATGACGACAGCCTATTGATCACGAAGGCGCGGACCGCGGTGAGCGTTCAAACAGACACTGAGAGGTCGCTGGCCTGGATCATGCACGCCCGCCGTCACGCCCGGGACTACGAACGGCTCGTCCAGCACTCCGAGAGCCTGATCACCTGGGCCGCCATCACCCTGATGACCAGGCGCCTCACGCGGCGCCGTCAGGTGAAGCCGCTGGCGCCGCCCTTGCCAGCACAAGCAACCTGACCACAGCGCTCCCGAGCGAACCGTCTTACGGAGAGCTCAAACGGACTGCCGCGAACGCCGAACCGCCGGGAAAGTAATACCCAAAACTCCGCCTACGCCACTGCCCAGCACCAGACCGATCCCTATGTTGTCGAAGACAGACAGCCCGAGAACGACCCCAATCGGAACGCCCACCAGCATGCCTACAACAAACCCTGTGGCAGTAGATGGCGTCCCGCCTTCGTCATTGTTTGTCACACGCTCATTGTGCCGAGCACCATGAGAAGCGGGTCCGTCACCGTCCCGATAGGGCCAACCTCCGAACACAGGTACTTACTGAGCCTTTTCCAACCTCAGGTTGAGGCGTGACGAAGGGCGGGGATGGTCTTCACGATGGCGGTGACTCGGTTGGTGCTGCAGCGGAGTTTCCGCGGGAGGCGCCAGCCCTTCAGGGCGGCCATGGCTTGCTCGCCGAGGCAACGGATTCCGGCCTGGGTGCTGTGGTGCCGACGTTGCCGCAGCTTGAGACGCCGACCGCGGACGGGCGCCCGGGTGGTGCCGCCGGCGCCTCGATACGCCTTGTCCGTCCAGCACTTCACCTCCGCGTCGCGGGGGGGGGAGTCACCGGCAGCACCCGTGTCGTGGCGAGCGCCGGGAACGGTGGGTGAGGCCGACAGCAGTCGACCTGCCGCATCGGCGATGACCTACCACGCCGAGCCGGGCTCGTCGGACATGGCGGCGCCGACCCGGTTGGGAGCTACAGGGGAGCTGCGCACCGACCGGTGACCGGTCGGTGCGGGCTCGGTCTACCGGTTCGCGGCTTCGCGAGAGGCGATCCGGTTCGTGCGACCGACCGCGCGGCCCACGGCGTTGCGCACCGCGAGGCCCGGCCGGGTGCGGGGCACCATGAGCCTGGAGAGCAGGCCGACGCGTCGCTGCCGCGGGCCTACCTCACGGCGGAGCCGCGACTCGTAGGCGGCGAAGGCGCGGGCGTGATCACCGGGATGGGCGGCGAGCTCTTCTGCGAGGGCGTACGCGCCCGCCATCGCCATGCTGGACCCGTCGCCCAGCAGGGCTGTCGCCGCCGCCGCGTCCCCGAGCAGTACGACCCGTCCGCGGGACCACGAGGGCACCCGGACGGTGGTCAGGGGGTCGAAGAACGGAGCCGGGTGGTCGAGGAACGCCGCCACGAGTTCCGGTGCCCGCCACCGCACGTCGGCGTAGGCGTCGGCCACGGTCTGCTTGTGAAGGGCGATGTTCTTGCGGTCGTGGGGCGCTAGCTGTGCGGCCCGAAAGGTGAAGATCGCGAGCGGAGTGGTCCGCGAGGGGTGGAGGACCAGCATCCGGTTCGGCACGGTCAGCATCGTCATCTCGGTCGGGTCCTCGATGGCGTCGGGTTTCAGCGGGACGGTCGCGCCGTACAGGCCCAGGTCGCTCGCGAACTGCCGCTCGGGGCCGAAGACCAGGCGCCGTACGGTGGAGTGCATCCCGTCGGCACCGACTACCAAGTCGAAGCGCCGTGGCGCGGACCGCCGGAAGGTGACATCGACCCCACCTTCGTCCTGATCGAGAGCGGTGACCGTGTCGTCGAACAAGAACTCGGCCTCGGTCTGCGCCGACCGGTGGAGCACCTCGGACAGGTCGGCTCGGGTCACTTCGACCGTCGGAGTCTTGTCCGAGGTGAGCGGGAGTTGCAGGATTCGCCTGCCGCCGGGGTCGAGCAGGGACAGTGACCGATTGCGGGTGGCGAGCCCGTGGAGCTGCGGGAGGATGCCCATGCGGTCGGCGACCGGGATCGCGGGCCCCTTCACGACGATCGCGCTACCACCGGAGCGCAGCTGCCGGGCGTGTTCGACGACCGTTGGCCGGTATCCATTCCGGGAGAGCCAGTAGGCGAGTGCGGGCCCTGCGATTCCGGCACCGACTATCAGCACCTCGGGTTTCTTCATGACGATGACCTCTCGGAGTGTCGATGACCAGGCCCCCGGTGAGTGCCGGGGCCGGGGCTCAGGGCGCGGCGGCACGGGGCAGCACAACCCGGGCAAGGTACGAAAGATTTCGTACCTAAGTGGAGCACGCCCTTCAGGTACGATGCAAGTCGTACTTGAAGGAGGTGCGGCGTGGCCGGGAGGAACCTGGTCGGCCCGGAGGCCGATGCGCTCGATCTGGGTGCGGTGTTTCGTGCCCTCGCCGACGAGCACCGTCGTTCGGTGTTGACGGAGTTGGCCGCCGACCGCAGCGACAGCGAGCGGGGCTGCAACTCGTTCGATCTTCCGATCTCGAAGCAGACCCAGACCCACCACTTCCGGGTCCTGCGCGAGGCAGGTCTCATTGACGAGATCGACTACGGCAACCGCAAGGGCATCCGACTACGACGCGCGGACATCGAGAAGAGATTCCCCGGGCTGCTCACGCTCCTGGGCGCAGAGTCCCCGGGCGGTACTGCTCCTCGCTGAGCACAGCTGAGCACACCGGAAGGAGTCCGAGTCGGCCCTGAGCCGCGAGCTCGGCCGAATCCAGCTCGCGCCCGGCGCGCAGGTAGCCGAGCACGACGCGGACACGAATGGGTCGGTGTCGCTTCGACCACCGTCCCGCGCTCGTGATCGGCGCCGAGCACTTCCGCGCGCGCTCCCTCACGCCCACACCCACTGACGTTTCCTCAACCTGCGTGCGGAGCAGGGCCACTGGGGGGTGAGGGTGGGGTCCGGGCGTGGAGAAGCTCCTGGTAGACGGGTGCGTGTCGAGTCCAAGCCATCCTGCCAGGAGCTTTCCGCGTGCTTGTCTACCCAGCCGGGGTCGATCTGTCCACCTCCGCTCTGCGCTTCCTCGCCCGTGAGTTGACCGCACGTCGTCTTGCGCAAGGGACACGATGGCGCCAGCTGGCCGCCGGACGGCAGGCACTGCTCGTGCTGGCTCATCTACGATGCGGCCATACCTACGCCCAGCTCGCCGCCGGATTCGGTGTGGGCACCACCACCGCCTACCGGTACATCGCCGAGGCCGTCGACATCCTGGCCGCTCTGGCTCCAACCCTCGCCGAGGCGGTGAGGACAGCCTCCGGCAAGGCCTTCGTGATCCTGGACGGCACGTTGCTGCCGATCGACCGGATCGCCGCCGACCGACCCTTCTACTCCGGGAAACATAAGAAGCACGGCATGAACGTGCAGGTGATTGCCGACCCGGCGGGACGGTTGCTGTGGGCCTCGGCCGCGCTGCCGGGATCTGTCCACGACATCAAGGCCGCGCGAACCCACGGCATCATCGGTGCCCTGGCGGGGGCCGGGGTGGATTGCTGGGCCGACAAGGGCTACCGGGGCGCCGGCGGCACCGTGCGAGTTCCCTACTGGGGACGCTGGGAGACTCTCTCCCCTGGTCAGCGGGCCGTCAACTGCTCACACGCGAAGATCCGTGCACTCGTCGAACAGGCCATGGCCACCCTCAAAACCTGGCGGCTCATGCGCAAACTACGATGCTCTACCAGCCGTATCACCAGCCTCGTCCAGGCCGTCCTCACCCTGCACCTGACATGCACAAACTGAGGTTGGAAAAGGCTCACTGTGTCCTGGTCGTGTAGAAGCCACGCGCCGATGCGGGCCGCGATCCCGTCGAGCACGGTTTCCAGGCCGAGTTGGAACGAGCCGTCGCAACGCCTACGGCGGCCCGAAGGTCGGATACGCATTCGTGTACACCGTCATCGACGACCACTCCCGCGTCGCCTACACCGAGGTCCACGACGACGAAACAGCCGTCACCGCCGTCGGCTTCCTGCACCGGGCTGTCGACTGGTTCGCTGACCGTGGCGTCACCATTGAGAGGGTCCTGTCGGACAACGGCGGCGCGTACCGCTCGTACCTGTGGCGCGACAACTGCGAAGCGCTTTCGATCACCTCGAAGTTCACGCGCCCTTACCGCCCGCAGACGAACGGGAAGGTCGAGCGCTTCCACCGCACCATGGCCGATGGCTGGGCCTACGCCCGCTGCTACACCAGCGAGCAAGAACGACGCGACGCACTGGCCGGTTTGCTCCACCAGTACAACCACCACCGGCCCCACACCGCGTGCGACAACCAGCCGCCATTCTCACGATTGATCAACGTGCCCGGTCAGTACAGCTAGGTGAGCCAGGGAAGGCCGGTGCCGGTGCTCTCGGCGTGCACGACGGTGGTGTGCCTGCTCTGCACACCGGGCTCGAGGGGTCTGGAGGCAACCACCCGTGGGGGTGCCCCCCCGAGCTGAGGCCCCGCGGTAGCCGGGCCCGGCCACGGTGGTCGGCATGACGATGATGATGCGCCGCTGGGCCACTGCCGTGACCACCGGGCTGGCCACGAGCAGTCTCCTCGCCTTCGGCTCACCGAGCTGGGCCGCCCCAGCACTCCGCCAGTCGCAGCAGCACGGTCGATCATCTTGCCGCGGTGAGCGTCAGCCTGGCGAGAGCGCCTGTTTTGGCGACTTCGCCGGTCGACCTCCGGCGCACCGCGCACACCCCCTCCTACCAGGGTGGACGACATTTTCGGCACTCAGAGTGGTGTAGGCCTCCAGCATGGAGGCCTCGGCACCGCCGTTGTGCTCCATCTGGGAGTAGTGGTCCATGACGGACAGCCATTTGACGCCCGCTGCCTCGGCTGCGGAGCCTGTGGGTGCCGGAAACTGTGTCGCCCTATGCGACCTGCGTGGATTCGTGGATGAGGCCGCCGAGTCGATCGCGTCGATGGATGCGAGTGTTGTGGGTGGCGGTACGGGGTCCGGGTCCGGTGAGGCGGTCCGGCGCGCGCTGTTCGAGGATCGGTGCGGCCTGTGTCTGTTGTCATGCTCCGCGTACTCGCTGACGACAAGGTGGAGGTGGCGCTCCTTTCGGCGGCATGATCCGATCCAGCGTTCTGCGGTGGCGTTCATCCGGGGCACCTCCGGCAGTGTCGGGATGCCCCGTACGCCGATCGCTTGGAAGACGGCGTCGAAGCTGTCGGTGGAGTACGCGCCGCGGTCACGGATGAGGAACCGGATCGACGCCGCGCGGTCGCCGAGGTCCATGAGGTAGTTGCGTGCCTGCCAGGTGATCCAGGGACCGGTCGGGTGTCGGGTGATGTGCATTCGTCGGGTGCCGTGGTCGATGAAGAACCGCACGAACCAGCGCCGCAGGAAAACCGTGTCGATGTAGAACAGGTCGGTGGCCGCGATCGTGGAGGCTTGGGCTTGAGGAAGACGGTCCAGGAGCGGTCCATACGCCGTGGCGATGGGGCGATCCCCGCGTCCAGACGGTGGAGGCCGCGACGTCACGTCCAAGGCTGAGGAGCTCTCCGTGGATGCGTCGGTACTCCCATCCCGGGTCCTCCTTCGCTAGACGCAGGACGAGTTGGCGTAGGGCCTCTGGTTTCGGTGGCCGACCTGGACGATGGGTTGGGTAGGTCCATTCCCAGGCGATGAGTCGTGAGTGCCAGCGCAGGACCGACCGCGGAGAGCCCAGCAAGGCCAGTTGTGATCGCCGCTGCTTGTTGACGAGTCGGAGCAGTGCCGCCATGACGGGCCTGTCGCTCCAGGAGAAACGGGGTTGTGGCTGGGCGCGTCCGGCGATGGCGAGTTACTGCCGAAGCATCAAGGTCTCTGCGTCCTTGGTTGCATTCGAGCGGGCGACCAGGGCAAGCCATCGGAAGGTCTGGCAGGCGAGTAGGTAGATCTGCTGTATCGACATAATTCCCGGCACTCACCCGCTCCGGCGAGGTTGTCCATGACCCGGTCGAACCAGGTGAAGTCGTACTCCCCGGGCCTCGGCTCCACCTTGGCCCACGAGAAGATGCCGGCCGTCACCAGGGAGGCTCCCGCCTCCTTCATCAGCGCGACGTCCTCGGCCCACCCCTCCTCGGGTCACTGCTCGGGGTTGTAGTCGCCACCGAAAGCGAGCCCGGCCGGACGCAGGCGCCGCCGGGCATCGATCGCTACCGCATGTGCCTGTTGCATGCGGGCCAGTGTTGGAGCGGGACCACAGGCCCGTCAAGATATATGCATTATTAATTGAAAGGGCTATGGTGGCCCTCGGCATCGAAAGGGGACAGCGCGCGATGACGGAATGCCGCAGGATGGCGGGGCGAGTCGCGGTGATCACCGGCGCCGCGCACGGTATCGGCGCGGCCACGGCCCGCCGGCTCGCGGCCGAGGGCGCGGCGGTCGTGGTCACCGACGTGGACGACGCGGGAGGGAAGGCGGTCGCGGCAGCCATCCTGGAGAGCGGAGAACGGGCGGAATACGTACGCTGCGACGTGACCTCCGCCTCCGGCTGGGAGGACCTGGGCCGCCACGTCGACCAGGTTTACGGGCGGCTGGACGTGCTGCACAGCAACGCCTTCGCCCAGCTGAACAAGCCCGCCCACGAACTGAGCGAGGCCGAGTGGGACGGTCAGATGGCCGTGCTGCTCAAACCGGCCTGGCGGGGAATGAAGACCTTCGCGGACCCGCTGCGCGAGGCATGCGGGTCCGTCATCCTCACCTCCTCGGTGCACGCGGTCATCGGCCTGCCCGGCCATGCCGCCTACGCCGCGGCCAAGGGCGCGCTGTGCTCTCTCGCGCGGCAGCTGTCGGTCGAGTACGGGCCGCACATCCGGGTCAACACCGTGCTGCCCGGCCCCATCCTCACCGCGGCATGGGAGGGGGTCTCCGAGGCCGAGCGGGCCCGCAGCGTGCTGGCCACGGCGGCCCAGCGGTTCGGGCACCCGGACGAGGTGGCCGCCGCGGTCGCCTTCCTGGCCTCGGCCGACGCCTCCTATGTGACCGGCGCCAGCCTTGTGGTTGATGGAGGATGGAGCGTCATGAAGGAGTCCTCGTGAGCGGTGGGCGCGAGGCGGTGAGCTGTGCGCGGGTCCCGCGCACAGGGCTTTGAGCGGAAACGGAGAACGTGGTGATCCATCTCGGTAAGGGGCTGCACGGCCAGGCCGTGGAGGAGATAGGCCGGCGCATCATCCGCGGTGACATCCCACCGGGCTCCGCGCTGCACCCGGACAAACTCGAAGCGGAACTCGGCGTCAGCAAGACCGTGGTGCGCGAGGCGATGCGGGTCCTCGCGTCCAAGGGGCTGATCGAATCCCGGCAGAAGCGCGGCACGACGATCCGGCCCCGTGCCGACTGGAACCTGCTCGACAGTGACCTGCTGCGCTGGCAGGGGAGCAGCGCTCCGAGCGAGGGCTTCCTGGAAGACCTCGCCGAGGTCCGCGCCATCGTCGAGCCCGCCGGCGCCCGGCTCGCCGCAACCCGCCGCACCGACGCCGACCTGGACGCGATACGGCAGGCGCTCGATGCCATGGCAGGGGCCGGGACGGACGCGGATGCGATGGTGGAGGCCGATCTGGCCTTCCACCGTGCCCTGCTGGACGCCGCGCACAACGAACTGCTGAGCCGGATGGAGGTCGTCATCGAGGCCGGTCTGCGCATACGGGACCGCATCGTGCACGGGGCCCAGCACACCTCCGACTCCCTGCCGGTCCACCGGGAACTGCTGCGAGCCGTCGAAGCGGGCGACCCGGATGCCGCCGTGGCGGCTGTCGAGTCGCTGCTCACTCAAGCATCCGAGGACTTGGCGGCCGTGCAGTCAGGGGACGAATGCGACGAATATGGCAAAGGTGCCACGGGGGCCGTGCGGGAAGAACCCTCGTGAGAACCACCGGGCTTGAGATATCCCTGGTGGGTCCCCGCCGACTGTTCCCGCGCATCGCCGCCGGCCCGGGACACCGTTGACGCAATCCCGATGGCGGCGCACCGACGGACCGTTCACCGGATGGTGACGCACCACAACCCCGCCCTCAGGCATCCCGCACACCAGGAGAGCCCCATCCGATGCAACTCGTGGAATCACTCCGAGCACACCGCCTTTTGTGCGATCGTGCGTGGCAATGTCCCCGACGCGGCACTGCGCACCGTACTCACCCTCGCCGAGGAGGGCATCGAGGCCATCGAGGTCTCGCTGACCACGAACGACGCCCCGGCGGTGATCGCGCGGGCGCGTACCGAACTCGGCCCCGAGGCGCTGGTGGGTGCCGAAACCGTGCGCACGGCCGACGACGCCGCCCGCGCCGTGGCCGCCGGCGCGTCGTATCTCGTCACCCGGTGCTCGTCGACGTCCCGCGGTCCGGCGACATCGGTGACGTACCGGTGCTGATGGGCGCCCTGACGCCGAGCGAAATAGAGGTCGCCCTCGCCCGGGGCGCCTGTGCGGTCAAGCGGCGGTCAAGCTCTTTCCCGCTTCCCTCGGTGGACCGGGCTACCTGCGGGCACTGCGCGACCCGTTTCCCGAGGTGCCCTTCGTACCCGTCGGGGGAGTGGACGCGGCGGCCGCCCGCGATTACCTCGACCATGGCGCGATCGCCGTCGGCGTGGGCTCGCCACTGATCGGCGATGCCGCCGCAGGCGGCGATCTCGGTGCGCTCCGTACCCGCGCGGCCGCGTTCCGCGCCGCGATCACGAGGGAAGCATCGTGACGTTCCCGGCCACTCGGACCGCGAACTCGGCGCGCTGGTGCTGCGTACGCTGCGCGCCGAGGGCGTCGACACCGATTACGCCGTCACGGACGACACCGGTCGCCCCACGGGGCTGCTGCTGACCGAACCCCGTATGGGCACGCTGACCCGCGTCAGCTACTCCCGCTCCGGCTCCGCGGGTTCGGCCGTCACACCGGCTGATGTGCTGCCCACGCCACGGGTCTTCGGCCACGAGCACGGCCGGCACGTCTGAGCGTCGTGACGGCGGAGACCGATAGAGCCGGCCACTCCTCGTCCACTGGGACGCCCTCATCCGCGGCACGGACCCCGAGCAGAACGTCATCATCTGCTGCCCCTGAGGAAGCCGAGGGTTGTCGCATCCGAGCCGTCCGGCGCCGAGGCGACGACCAACGCGTCCGCCCCGGTCGCCGCAAGCCGGCCGGGCTGGACATCGAACGCACATGCTTCCCCTGCGACCAGCGTGCCGCACTGGACCGGTTCGCCGTCTCCCCGGGACGGAAGTGCCGTCAGGGACCCGTCGCGGAAGGGCACGAATACCCCGGCCAGCCGTCCGTTCTCCAGCCGGGGGAGCCGTGACCAAAAGCCCCAGGAGGTCACCGTCTCGACCGGGCCCGCGGTGGCGCCGACACCGATCTCCATGGTCAGCCGCGTCGACTGCCCGGGAGCAAGCTCCTGAAGGGGGCCCAACGCCTCGCATTCCACGATCCGGTCCCGGGGACGCAAGCCTCCCAAGTGGTCCAGGGGTGCGTGCAGCGGATGCTCCAGCCACACTTCGACCCGCGAGTCGGCGTCGGGGTAGCGGGCCGTGGGGGAAACCTCGAACCGCTGGGTCAGCGTGCCCTGTGGAGCGACGTGTGCCAGCCACCCGGCAGCGTCGGGGAAGCCCACCTTGCCGACCACGTCCTGGTGCGGGACGTGCAGCGTGCCAATGCCGGTGCGGTGCACGTGCGGGCGGCCGGTGCCCGCGATCAGGCCGACCGTCTCCGGACGTCCGGAATCGGCGGTGCCCACGTAGACGCCCCCGGCGGGGTAGGACCCGGGAGCTGTGCCGGCCAACTGGGTCACATTCCACACCGCCCACCGTCGGGGCCGGTCCGACTCGTTGGTCAGGGTGTTCTCCAGGGTGAAGGCCGTCCGTCCCGCGGTGAGCGTGACGCGGCGTTCGATGCGCAGACCTGTTCGTGGTTCGACGCCGCTGGTCATGACCGCCTGGGCTGTTCCCCCCTGGACGGTGAGCCGCAGCTCGTACGGTCCCGAGTCCAGGACCGAGTCCGGTGGGCCCGACCATTGCCCGGGTCCGTCCCAGCCCTGCGGTGCGGGCCAGGTCTTGTCGCCGCCCCAGTTCAGCCAGGCCGACATCGGACCGTCCTGCGGGACCGGCCGGACGCCGGGGCGCGGGCGCAGGCCACCGTCCAGCAACCGCGCGTTGCGGTACAGGAATTCCCGGCCGTGCAGCGTCAACGACAGGAGCCTGCCGCCGAGCGCCGGCACGGCGGTGAGCTGTACCGCCCCCGCGTCGAGGCGGACCAGTTCGTAGGGGCCGACCGGGGTGCGGACCACCCTCACCCCGTCTCCACGCAGCGCCTGTCCGGCCGTCCGCTCAGCCATCGAGATCCGGCACCAGGACAACCTTGCCGCGTCCTGCCCCGGCCGCGAGCCGGAACGCCGTGTCCGCGTCGGAGAGGGCGAACCGGTCGCTGACCACGCTCTCCGGTCGCATCCCCCAACGCACCAGGCTCCGGGCAAGCTCCGACATGGCGGGCAGGGAGGTCACCCAGGAGGCATAGATCGTCACCTGCTTGTGCAGCAACGGATCCGACACCTCGGTCTCCAGCGTGCCGCCTTCCCCGACCAGCGACAGCCGGCCCCACTCGGCGATGTGCTCGATGGCCGTGGAACGCCCCGGGCGGCTTCCCGAGCAGTCGATCGCGGTACTCGTGCCCCGGCCCCCTGTCAGCTCCGCGACGACCGGGCCCGCCTCTCCGGGCGCCACGGTGGCGTCGAACACTCCGAGGCCGTCGGCCCACGCACGTCGTTCCTCGGACAGCTCCACACCGATGACGCGGCGGGCGCCGCGGCCGCGGCCGATCATGCCGGCGGCCAGTCCGACCGGCCCCAGGCCCACGACCAGCAGGTCGTCGTCGCCGCTGACGTTTATCCGGCGGATCCCCTCGTAGGCGGTGCCGAAGCCGCAGGCGATCAGCGCGCCGTCGACGAAACTCAGCTCATCGGGCAGCGCGATCAGCGTCGACTCGTCGGCGACGAGGTAGTCGGCGGCGGCGCCGTCGCGCTGCCAGCCGTAGGCGGCCCGCTCCGGGGAGGTGCAGTTGATGAAGTAGCCGCGGCGGCAGGCGTCGCACCGGCCGCAGCCGGCGATGTGGTACACCACCACCCGGTCACCGACACCGAACGCGCGCACTCCGGGTCCGGCGGCCACCACGGTGCCCGACGGCTCATGACTGGCGATCACACCTCGGTAGGCGGGGCCCTCGACACCTCGGTGCGTCTTGTGCTCCCGGTAGATGTAGCCGATGTCGCTGCCGCAGATGCCGGCCGCGCCGATCCGGAGCAGGACCTGACCGGGGCCGGGCTCCGGCACCGCGACGGAGCGCACCGAGGCGGTGCTGTCCCCGGGGAGATAGACGCCGCGCATCGTGGCGGGGAGAGAGGGTGAGGTGGTGGCGCTCATAAGGGTCCCTGAGGGGGTGTTGTCGGAAGCATGGGAGAACGGAGGAGGGTTCATGACACGCGCGTGGCGTTCCCCCGTCTGCCGATGATCACGTTGGCGAGGACAGCGGCGACGATGATCACGCCGCGTACGACGTTCTGCAGGAAGGGGTTGACGCCCAGCAGCACGAGGCCGTTGGCGATCACGCTGATGAAGATGACGCCGAGCATCGTCCCGATCAGGCTGCCCCGCCCGCCGGCCAGGGCCGTGCCGCCGATGACCACCGCTGCGATCACGTCGAACTCCAGCCCAGCGGCGGCGCCGCCGTTGCCCGAACCCAGCCGGGCGGCCAGAAGGATGCCGGTCAGCGCGGCCAGCACACCGGTTGTGGCGAACAGCGTGACCCGGATGCGCCGGATCGGGATGCCGGCCAGCTGAGCCGCCGCGGCGTTGCCGCCGGTGGCGTAGACGGAACGACCGTAGGCGGTGCGGCGGGCCAGGTACCAGAAGACGAAGAAGAGCACGATGAAGACGACCGCCGGAGTGGGCACTCCCAGGAACTTGCCACCGAGGCTGTCGATGAAGGAGGAGGCGGGCAGCGGGACGGGCAGCGCGTCCGTCGCATACAGGGCGAGGCCGCCGAGCGCGCTCCACAACCCGAGCGTGGCGATGAAGGAGGGCACCGCGAACCGGGCCCGCAGCCACCCGGCGAAGGCCCCCCACGCGATGCCCGCCACCAGGGTGAGGGCCAAGGCTCCGGCGATGCCCAGATGCCACTCCGACGCGCCCTTGGCAAAGATGACCGAGGCGAAGGCCACGGCCGGACCGATGCTGATGTCGATCTCCCCGGCGATGATCACCAGGGTCACCCCGAGCGCGGGAATGCCCACGCTCGCGGCGTCGCGGAGGATACCCAGCTGGTTCTGGGTGTCGAGGAACCCTCCGGCACTGGCGCTCAACGCGATGTACAGCACCACGATGGCGGCGAGCAGCCCCAACTCGTTGAGATGGAGCAGCTGCCGGGAAGTCGTGGTGCCCTTGGCGGAGGAGCCGCCGGGCTTGTGGGTCAGAGTCGTCGACGACATGGGTGCCTCACACTTCCACCGCCATGGTGGCGGCCATGATGTTGTCCAGGGTGATGTCGGGGGCGGTGAACTCGCGGTGTATCCGGCCCTGCTGCAGTGTCACGACCCGGTCGCACACCAGGGGCAGCTCCTCCAGCTCGCCGGAGACGAAGACCACGGCTGCCCCGTTGCCGGCCAGTTCGCGGACCAACCGGTAGATCTGCTGCTTCGCCTCGACGTCGACGCCGCGGGTCGGCTCGTCGAGCAGGAGGATGCGGCTGCGGGCGTGCAGCCACCGGCCGATCACGGCCTTTTGCTGGTTGCCGCCGCTGAGGTTGACGATGGGAGTGGAGAGCCGGGGTGTCTTGACCGACAGCCGCTCCACCAGGTCACGTCCGGCGCGTTCGGCCAGGGCGGGCGAGATGCTGCCGCGCCGGCTGACACCGCCGAACCACGACATCACCATGTTCTCGCCCACGCCCAGCATCGGGACGATGCCCGCGCCCTTGCGGTCCTCCGGGGTCATGCCCAGGCCGAGCTTCTTCATCGCCGCGGCGGTGGGCCGGGCGACCCGGGCCCCGTCCACCTCGATCACCCGCTCCGCCCGGGGCTCGAATCCGGCAATGGCGCGCAGCAGCTCGCTGCGCCCGGAGCCGAGCAGGCCGCCGATGCCAAGCACTTCGCCGGCGTAGAGGTCGAAGTCGACCCCGTGCAGTTTCGGCGGCAGTTTCAGTCCCCGCACGGACAGCAGCGGGGTGCGGGTCCGGTCCACCGTCCGGGGTTCCAGCGCTGCGGCCTCCTGGACGGTGGTGCCCAGCATGAGGGCGACGATCTGCGGTGTCGTCGCGTCCCGCACGTCGACGGTGTCGATCACCTGCCCGTCACGCACAACGGTGACACTCCCCGCGACCTGGCGGATCTCGTCCAGACGGTGGCTGACGTAGATGACGGCCACACCCGAGTCGGCGATCCTGCGCACGGCCGACAGCACCGTGTGGGTCTCCTCGGCCGCCAGCGCACTGGTGGGTTCGTCCAGGATGAGCAGCCGGGGGCGGCGGCGCACCGCCCGGGCGATCTCGATCAGTTGTTGCTCAGCCAGCGGCAGCGTGCCCACCAGCGCGCCGGGATCGACGGGGACCTCCAGCTCGCCGAGGACCTCGGCAGCCTCGCGCCGCATGCGCGGATAGTCGATCCCGGCAGCGCCGCGCCTGGGCCATTCGTTGAGGAAGAGGTTCTCGGCCACGGTCATCTCGGGCACCAGGCTGAGTTCCTGGTACACCGTGGCCACGCCGAGTTCGGCCGCGCGGCGTACTCCGCCGTCCCCCAGTGGCTCTCCACCGATGACCACCTCACCCGCGTCGGGCGTCTCGACGCCGGACAGCAGGCGGATGAGGGTGGACTTGCCGGCGCCGTTACGGCCGAGCAGGGCCCGTACCTCGCCACTGTGGATGGTGAATTCGACGGAGTCGAGGGCGCGGACGCCGGGGTATTGCTTGCACAGCCCGGTCGCGGTCGCCACCGGGGGGCCGGCCGGGCGGCCCGGCGCGGGCTCAGCTGATGTCATGGTGTCTCCACGGGTGCGGTGGGGAAAGCGGATTCGGCCCTGGTCCCTGCACGCTGCCGACCACGGCCTCAGTGCCGGTTACGGCAGGCCGTCGGGGTGCGCGGCGAGCCACTTCCGTGCTTGCCGGGGGGTGGAGTACAGCTCGACCGGCGCCGCGACGACCTGAGAGCCGAGTTTCCCGCCGCTGATCACCTGCGCCGTCGTGCGGGCGGCCAGCTTGCCCACGACCCGCCCGGAGATGTCGACATCGGCCTTCAGGATCCGGTTGTCGACCAGTTCGCGCGCCAGGTCGGTGGTCATGTCACTGCCGAAGACCACGGTCTTGCCGATGAGGCCGTGCTGGCGGACGGCTTTGACGGCCCCCATCGTTGCGCCGCCGGACTCGCCGTAGAAGGCGTCGAGGCCGTGGTGCGCGGTCAGCACCCGGTCGGCGACCTGGACCGCGGAGTCGATGGTCGTGCCCTGCTGGTTGGCGACGATGCGGGCCTTGGGAAGCCGGGCGGACAGCGCCTTCTGGAAGCCGGCCCGGCGTTGTCGGCAGACCTCGACCGTTTCGCAGTTGATGACGCCGATCCGCGGGGCGGTGATGTGGCGGGAGATGAAGTACTCTGCGGCCTTCGCCCCGGCCAGCTCCCCGAACTTGACCGGGTCGCCCAGGATCCAAGCGCTGACGTACTTGCGGGTGGCCGCGTCGGTGAGGCAGGTGTTGTAACAGATCACCTTGACGCCGCTGTCGTGGGCGAGCTTGGCCGCGGGGATCGAGGCGGTGGTGGAGACCGGTGACATGACCAGTGCCTTCACACCCGCCGAGCTCACCGTGTCGACGAACCTGCTCTCCTTCGAGGCATCGCCCTGGGCGTTGATTTCGAGGATCTGCACGTCCTCGCCCAGCTTCCGCGAGGAGTCCAGCATGCCTTTGCGTACGCCGGCGTAGTAGCCCTGGGCGTCCATATAGACCAGTCCCACTCGCCCGCCCTCACCCACGCGGCCACCGCATCCGGTCGCGCCGAGCCCTGTCAGGACCAGGGCGAGGACCACGATGGCGGCGTTGCGGGCACGATGTCTGGACAAACTCATAGCAACACTCCAGACCGAAGAGTAAGCACCGCAAAGAGTGCAGAACGGGGCACTGCGGTGTGTGCTCCGAGTATGAGCAGCGCTTTTCAGCCACGTCAAGATTAAATAATAATTAATGCCTACGGTTGGCTCGTTGATCGACTCGGCGCGGGCCCGCGCGGCGGCCGCACCGGTTGAGGATGCAGACAGGTTGAGCCGCGGGGCGGGTCGGAGCCCCTCCAGATGAGGGCGTCGGCCCGGTTGCCTGGGCGGGACGAGCGGTGGCGACCACCAGGCGGGCGGCGGCGTCGATGATGGGCTGCCCGGTTCGCGGCCTTCTGCGGCGGCCCACCTCGCTGGGGTGACCGCACGCCCAACGGCGCAGTGGACGGCTCAGGTGGCGGCGGAGCCGGGCGCGCGCTGTGTGGACTCGGTGTGTGTTTGTGCGGCGGCCTCGAGGGTGGCGCCGATCGCTTCAGGGCTCATTGACGACAGGTCCTCGAAGAGGTTGCTCGTGCGCAGGGCGATGACGCCGATCAAGCAGGAGATCAGGACCTCGGCCCGGCCGGCCGGATCGTCGGCGCCCTCGGCCGCGAGTCGGTTGGCGAGCGGAGATATCAGGCGGGTGCGCAATTCGTCTGCCGCGGCGGCACGTGCTTCGGGGACGTCGCTCCGGGAGAGGAGGGCCTGGACGAGAGGGCCCGGCGCGCCTCTACGGTCGGCTCGGTGCAGCGCCTCTACGGTGAAGGCCCCCAGGTCGAGCGTCTCGGGCGACACGGTCACGTTCCGGCTGTCCTCGTCCACCGCCGCCCGGTACAAGGCAGCCTTGCCGCCGAAATACCGCGCGATCAGGGCGGCGTCGACACCGGCGTGCTCGCCTATGTCCCGAACCGTCACCGCGTCATATCCGTGGCGGGCGAACAGGTCGCGGGCAGCGTCGAGCAGGGCGGCCCGCGTGGCGTCCGCATCACGCTTTCTGCCGCGCGCGTTCCGTCTTCGAGGTCCGCCAGCGACAGGAGCCGCGGCGGAGCCCGATGTCTGGACGGGGGCATGAGGAGCGGCCACTATGGCGCCCAGGCACGCCGGATCCGGCGGAGCCGCTTTCGGGCACCAGCCCCCTCCCACGGGAAGGCCACATGCCGACCAGGAGAACAGCCCGCTATCTGATGGGGATCGCGTCGATCCTCGCGCTGCTGGCCACGACGCCGGGACCGACCGCCACGGCTCAACAGCTCACGGCACAACGGCCCACCGCGCCGCCCGCCGCCACCCCCTTGGCCGACACCTGGCAGCCACCCCTGTCGACCCGTGGCCGGTACATCGTCGATGCCAAGGGTGACCGCTTCCGGCTGAAGTCGGCCAACTGGGACGGCGCCCAGGGGTCCTGGACGGGAAGTGGCGCCAAGGACGATCCCGCCAACCACCACTCCGGACAGAACTCCTACGGCATCCCCCTCGGCCTGGACCGTGTCCCGCTGGCCACACTGCTCGCCGACTTCCACCGGCTCGGCATCAACAGCATCCGGCTGCCGTTCTCCAACGAGATGATCCACACGAGCGCGTCCGTACCGGACCGCGCCGTCGCGGCCAACCTCCAACTGCGGGGAAAGACACCACTCCAGGTCTTCGACGCCGTGGTGTCCGCGCTCACCGGCGACGGGTTCGCCGTCATCCTCAACAACCACACCAACACCAGCCGCTGGTGCTGCGGAATCGACGGCAACGAGCGGTGGAACAGCGGCCAGTCCACTCAAGCGTGGACGGACGACTGGGTCTTCATGGCCCGCCGGTACGCCGACGATCCCCGTGTGGTGGGCGCCGATCTGTACAACGAGGTGCGCCGAGATGTGTTCGACGACCCCAACTGGGGGCTCGGCGACGAACACGACTGGTACGCCGCCGCGCAGCGCGCCGCCGACCGCATCCTCACCGAGGGCGACCCCGACCTCCTCATCGTGATCGAGGGCATCAACTGGACGGGACTCCCCGTCGACGGGCTGCCCCATGGGCGTCCCACCCTGGCCCCCGCGCGCACTCTCTCGCACACCCTGGTCGACACCCACAAGCTGGTCTACTCCGCACACTTCTACGGCTACACCGGTCCCCGCCACAGCGGCGCCACCGGGATCGGCGAAACCCATGACCCCCGCTACCAGGACCTGAGCCGTGAGGATCTGTTCCGCGTCCTCTCCGATCAGGCGTTCTTCGTCGCCGAGGACACCGGAAAGCACTACACCGCACCCGTGTGGATCAGCGAGTTCGGCATCGGCTCGGGCGAGACGGGTACCGCTTCCCGTGCCTGGTTCGCGAACATCACCGACTACTTCGCCGACCACGACGCCGACTTCGCCTACTGGCCGCTCGTGGGTTGGGAGGGCGGCAGCGACTGGTCGCTGCTGCGCTACGACGCCGCGGGCCGCCGCTACGGGATCCTGGACCAGGCGGACTGGCGCGCCACAGCGTGGCAGCGGCTGATGACGGCGCCCGGACGCTCCGGGCCGGTCGCCCCCGTCACCAGTTGGCGGATGCTCGACACCGACCACGGCGATCGTGTGCAATCGCGGATCGAGCGGGCTCGGGGCGACTGGGATCCGGGGGCCTACAAGGCCACCTGCCCCGACGGGCTGCGGCTGATCGGCCTCGGCCGCACCACCGGGCGCGGGCTGTGCACCGATGCCACCGCCGACGATCTGCGCGCGCCCGGCACCGCCCATACGGTGGTCACGGACGCGCGGTATGTGCCCGCCGGCGGCGACTGGGCGTCCGGCTACACCAAGTTCCAGTGCCCCACGGACACCTTCCTCATCGGCTACAGCCGCCGCGACGCCCGGGTGTCCGCGGCGCTGTGCGCCCCGGCCCGCGCCCCGCTCGGTACCACGGGGCGCACCGTGTGGTTCGATCGGTCCGACAACCGGCCGGCCGACGCCGCCGGGGGCGACTTCGCCCACGGCGACTACAAGGGCCAGTGCGCGGCCGGCGAATACGCCGCGGGCATCGCCTTCACCACCCGGGTGGGCAGCTCCGGGAGCCCGGACGCGCTGCTGTGCCGCGGCCTGACCTGAGCGATTCCCACGTCGCGGACTCACCCCGGGCTGCTCCGGCCCGCGGCGGCGAGGTGGAGATCCGCGCGCGGGCCGACGGCATCCGGCCGCGATGATCTCACAGGACTACTGCCGACTTCGCCGATGCCTACCCGGCCACTTTGTCCGGCGGGATGCGGCAGCGGGTGGCGATCGCCCGTGCGCTCGCGGTGGAGCCGGAGGTGCTGCTCCTGGACGAGCCGTTCGCCGCGCTCGACGCCCAACTGCGCACCATCCTCCAGCACAGCCTGGAGGAGGCCATCGTGCTCGGGGACCGGGTGGTGGTGATGTCGGCCAGACCCGGCCGGGTGATCGCCGAACCTCACCCGCCGTTCGAGCGCCCGCGCACCGGGGCGATACGCCGCGCCCCGCGGTTCGCCGCGCTCCAGGGCGAGCTGTGGGAGCTGCTGCGCGACGAGGTCCAGCGGACGGGTACCGGCGCCGCCGCCACTTCGGCGGACGCGGCGGGGAAGCCCTCATGAGCAGAGAGAGTGCGGCAGGTTCGACCCGGGCCGCGCAGCCCGCCCGGCGGCCCGGCGGGACGGACAGGGGGCCGGCCGAAACCGTGCTGGTACGGCGCCCCGGACCCCGGGAGCGCGATCCGGCCCGCGCCCACCGGCGGCGCCGTGGCATCGAGCTCTCCCTCCGGCGTTGTAGTGCTCGGCATACTGGTCGAGGACCGTCCGCAGGTGTCGTTCACCGGTGATGAGGAGTCGGTCGGTGCATTCCGTGCGGGGTGTGCGTATCCAACCTTGCAGCTCTCGTACGGGGTGGCGGAGCCCATCGAGGACGACCCTCTGGAGATGACGTTCACGCAGGACTTCGGCCCGCTGGCACCGGGGGAGACCCTGCGGTTCCCGGTGGCGGACGACGAGGACTCCCGCGCGTACCTCCTCGTCGTCCCCCGGGATGCCCGCGTGGTCGCCACCGATGCGCACGGCAGGCCCGCGCTCCTGGTCCACGAGACCAGCCGCAGCGTGCTGGCCACGTACCCGGTGCACGGATACCACCCGCCGGAGCGTTGTCCCCGCCGTTTGCCATCAAAGCTCAAAAGGGCTCTGGGGACAGGGAGTTCGGGTAGCGTCCCGGGGCATGAGCAACCAGATCAGCATTGACCGGGCCCCGGGTTCCTACGGCGGAATCAGCATCACCGTCCATCTCTCCGCGGCGGCCCTGAGCGCGCTCCAGACGGATGGTCAGTACTCCGAGGCGCTTTCCGAGGGCCAGGTGTCCGGCGCCGGACCCGTGCTGGAAAAGATCTCCTTCAAGGTGTCGTAGAGACGCTTGCAGGTCGGCCCGGGGCAGGAGTGCGACGGCTGCGTGCCCAGCGGCGCATCAGCGGGAGTTCCACGAACCGGAGCACGACCAGCGACAGGGCCACCGAGACGGCGATCAGCGCGAAGACGATCGCGAAGCCCGCGCCGGCACTCAGATCCGGGTCGGGACCGATGGCGTGGCGCACCGCCAGCAGCAGCGGGAAGTGCACGACGTAGAGGGCGAACGTGGTTTCGCCCAGGGAGACCAGAACGGGCCTGGCCAGCTGCCGGGAGCGGCCCTCGATGTCGGCGAGGGCCGTCCTCGCGATGGCCAGTGCGATGAGTGGCGCCATCGCCGTAGACATCACGTACTGCGGAGGCAGGGCGGGCAGCACACCGATGTACACCACGAAGGCGAGGATCACCGTCAGACGGCTGACGCGTGGCCAGGTGCCGGTCTGGATCAGGCGGGCGGTGGCGATGCCGAGCAGGAATTCCAGCAGGCGCACGGGCGGGAAGGCGGAGATGAACCACATGCTGCGCTCGTTGACCGGCATCCAGTCGTACAGCTGGGGCCCGGGGATGGCGGTGGCCACCAGTGGCATGAGGAAGATCAGCGCCGCCAGCGCCGTCCACACCCGGCGCAGCCGCTCCGTGGGGATCCTGCGTGCGGCCACGATGAGCGCCGGGAAGAGCGCGTAGAAGAACACCTCGCAGCTGAGCGACCATGCGGGTGTGTTGAAACCCGAGTACAGATCCGCGTCCGGCACCCAGTCCTGGACCAGGAAGAGGTTGGTGAGCGCCGCTGCCGCGTCGTGTGCGGGCGCGGACACCATGGGTACTTCCGTGGTGGTGACGGCGAAGAACACCAGGGTCGCCGTCCAGCTGAGCACATGGTTGGGGAAGATCCTGCAGGCCCGGCCGCGCCAGAACGCGACGGCCCGGGTGCCGGGCTTGTGGGCCCAGGTCAGCACGAATCCGGAGAGGACGAAGAAGAAGGTCACCGCGCCCGAGGCGAACGGGAAGACGGTGCCGAGCGATGTGTGCAGGGAACCGTCGAAAATCCCCGAGACATAGGTGACGTGGTACCAGACGACGAGGAGGGCGCCGAGAAAGCGCAGGCTCGTCAGCGACGGAAGACGGCCGGGAGAGGGCTCATCGGACATGGGCTTCCTGGTCTCCAGACTGTGAAGAAGCCGGAACTGGGATCCCGTGGCCACTGCCACGGGCAAACCGCTCGCGAGCGCTGTCGCACCTCGGATGGTCGTCAACGGAGAGGGCGGCACGGGCCATTCGGCACCCGAACGAAGCGCACAAGCTGGCGATCATCAAAACGGAAGACCGTTCCTGGAGGACAGACGGAATTCGGCCATCCATGAGGGGGTCGTGGCTGGAACTGGCCGAAAAGTGCCGGTTATCGCGGCGCCATTCTGAGGGCGCCGTCGAGCCGAATGGTCTCGCCGTTGAGCATCGGGTTCTCCACGATGTGCGCCACGAGCGTGGCGAATTCCGCCGGTTCACCGAGCCTGGCCGGATGTGGCACCTGCTGCCCGAGTGCGTCGAGCGTGGATGCCGGGAAGCCGTCGAACATGGGAGTGCGGAAAAGACCGGGGGCGATCGTGACCACGCGGATCCCCGACTCCGCGAGATCGCGGGCGATGGGCAGGGTCATGCCCACGATGCCTCCCTTGGAGGCTGCGTAGGCCGCCTGCCCGATCTGGCCGTCGAACGCGGCCGTCGAGGCGGTGTTGACGATGACGCCGCGCTCCTCGCCGTCTCCTTCGCGCTCGTGCATCCGTGCCGCGGCGAGCCGGATGACATTGAAGGTGCCGATCAGGTTGACCTGGATGACCTTGCTGAACGCGGCCAGCGGGAACGGCCCGGTCCTGCCCACCGTCCTGAAGGCGTTGCCGATGCCCGCGCAGCTCACCGCTATGCGCAACGGGCCAAGGGTCTCGGCCAGTTCGATGGCGGAGGCGATGTCCTCCTCGCTGGTCACATCGCCGGGGGAGTGGTGCACCCCGGGGCCCAGCTCCTCCGCCACTTCCTTGCCCGTGGACGACCGGCCGACGATGACCACGCGGGCTCCCCGGTCGCGCAGTTCACGTACCGCCGCCAGGCCGAGGCCGGACGCTCCACCGGTGACCAGCGCGACGCTTCCTTCGATACGCACGTATCGCTCCCCGTTCCGAAGCCGTGTGAAAGATCCCTGGCAGCCCCGGTCGGCAATCACGCTGAGCTGCCGCAACCGCTGTCATGCCATGGGCCGGAGGCGGCAGACGGCCGGCTCCGCGGGTGATGGGCGGTGATCCTATCCCGCATCTGCCGACTTCATCGGCTGATTCCGCATTCACCTGCCGCCGTTACGCTCCGCTTTCCGGCCGGAGCGGATGATCACGCTGTGTTCATTGCCTTTGGTCGCACGCCTTGGGTAGCGTTCCGGCTGCCGTACGGAACGGCGGACAGGAGCGATGAGCCTCATCGCGGAGCTTCTGTGCCAACGGGGGAAACGGGGAAATCGTGATTTTCGGCTGTATGTAGCGGGTTTACCACCTCTTTGAGCAGGTCGGTACCGCTGTGCTGTCCACCTGCGATGTTCACGGTCGTCCGGCGCATTTGGGCTATGTGGCCCCAGGGTTTCCGGGCCCGCCGACGCATTTCGCATTGCTTTGCGCTGACGCACGTACATGTAACTCCGGGACGACGTGTTCCCGTGGAAATTGTGCATGGAAAACGGACCGGACCCCATCGCCGGTTCGCCCTGCTCCGGGCTGGACAACGACTCACTGGGATGGATTACCTGTGTCCGACTCGCCGACGTTCGCCGCGACATTCACCGTGACCGCGGAGAACCCTCTGCTGAAGGGGCATGTCGTCCATGGACGCAGCCTGTTGCCCGGCGTCGGCTACGTCGACCTGGTGTTACAGGTCCTCGCCCGGCACGGCCACGCCATGCGGGACATCGAGCTGCGCAACCTCACCATCCTCGCGCCGCTCGTCGCCGCACCGGGCGAAGAGGTCCTGACCACCGTCGAAGGACGCCCCGCGCCCGCCGGAGGGTGGCGGATCGAGGTCCGCAGCAGGCGCCCGCAGGACCGGGCCGATGTCCTGCACGCGAGGGCGACGGCACACCGTTACACCGCCCCCGCCTTCCAGGAGCGACTGCCGCTCCCGCTGACCGCAGACCATCGGGCAACCACGCTCGACGACATCTACACCTGGCTCCGGCAGCAGGACCTGGTCCACTCGGGTCTGATGAAGTCCGAGGGCGTGGTGCACCGCCGCCCCGATGACTGGGTCGTGGAGCTGGAACTGGCCGCCGGACACCGCGAGGGCGCGGACGGTTTCCTCTTCCACCCGGCCCTGTTCGAGGCTGGGTTACTGGGCGGCAGCGTGGGCAGCCACATGCTCTACGAGGGGGACGCGGGGGAGGGCCTGTACCTGCCGCTGGTCTTCGAGTCGTTCCGGGCGGATGCCCCCTTGGGCAGTCGTTGCTTCGTCCGGGTCCCGGCCGCCTCGACACACCGGGACGACGAACTCATGCGTCTGGCGGTGGAGTTCTACGACGAGACCGGGGCGAAGGTCGCCGAGGTCGGCAGGCTCTCGGCCAAGCGGGTCCGGGACGTGTCGGCCCTCGACGTCCGGGAAGGGCCCGTACTGCACACCGCGGGGCTCTCCGCCCCTGCCGGAGACCCGGCCGGGCAGTCGGTGACCGTCGCGGCGGACCCCGGACCGGACGTGGTGGCCACGCTGCGCGAACTGATCGCGGCACGGCTGGACGTACCGACGGCGCAGGTCGACGTCGGGAGCGGCTTCTACGAACTGGGCCTGACCTCGGCGGACCTGGTGTCCCTGGTGCCCGATCTGGAAGACCGGCTGTCCCTGTCGCTCTCGCCGACCCTGATGTTCGAGTACCCGTCGGTCGTCGAAGTGGCGGCGTGGCTCGAAGGCCGGACCGCCGGGGTGCCGGACGGAAACGGATCGGCCGACTCGCCCTCCGCCACCCGCGCCGCGCTGACCGACGAGATCTCCGCGCTGCTGGGGGTACCGGCCGAGGAGGTGGACCCGGACGCGGCGTTCGAGGAGTTCGGGTTTGACCTGACGGGTCTGGCCCGGCTCGTCGCCCGGCTCAACGACCGCTACGGACTGGCGCTGACGCCCGCGGTGTTCGCCGAGCGCCCGACCGTGCGCGCGGTCGCCACGTACCTCGCCGAGGCCCTGGGCGGGACGACGGCGGTCACCGTGGACTCCCGCCCGGCGCCGGACGAGGAGACGCCGCCACGCCCGCACCCGATGCTGCACCGCGTCGAGCGGGACGGCGAGGGCGTGGTCGGCCATGCGCGTTTCGACGGTGACGAGCCGTTCCTGCGGGACCATCACATACACGGCGCCCGGGTGCTTCCCGGGGTGGCGCAACTCGAGATGGCGCGCGCCGCGGTGGCAAGTGTCCTCGAGGGGGCGGAGCAGGGCCGGGTGCGACTGACCGACGTGGTGTGGTTGCGGCCCGCGGTGTGCGGCCCGGAAGGGCTGGAACTGCGCGTGGACGTGCGCACCCTGCCCGGGCACGGCTGGGAGTACACGATCCACCAGGTGGGCGCCGACAGCGAACTCACCCTGTGCGGCCAGGGCCGTGCGGACCTGTCGGACACCGGCGACCGGAGCCTGCCGAGCCTGGACGAGCTGCGCACGGCCTGCGTCGAACGGACACTGGCCTCCTCCGACATCTACGGGATCTACGCCCGGGTGGGCATGGACTACGGCCCCGCGCAGCGCTCGCTGGCCGCGCTCGGCGTGGGCATGGACGGGGCGGGACGACCCCAGGCGCTGGCGGAGCTGCGGCTGCCCGTCGCGGCGGACCCGCTGGACGGCTATCGGCTCCACCCGGGCATCGTGGACGGCGCGCTGCAAGCCGTCATCGGTCTGCGGCTGGCAGCGGAACGATTCAGCGACTCGTCGTCGCGTCCTGCCCTGCCGTTCGCCCTCCAGCGCGCGGAGGCGTCCGCGCCCACCCCCGGGACGGCTTACGCCTGGATCCGGCATCAGCCGGGCAGCGGGCCCAAGGACACCTCGGCGCGGCTGGACATCACCGTGTTCGACGAACACGGCCGGGTGTGCGCGGACCTGGCCGGACTGAGCACCCGCCCCCTGACGGACGCCCCGGCGGATGGCGCGGTGGATGCCCCGGCGGACGCGTACCCGTCCACCGCTCCGGCGCCCGCCGCGACGGACATCGCCATCGTCGGTGTCAGCGGCCGCTATCCGGAGGCGGCGAACCTGGACGAGTTCTGGCGGAATCTCCGCTCGGGCCGGGACTGCATCCGCGAAGTCCCGGCGGAGCGCTGGGACCACCGGCGCCACGCCGATGTCGGCGGCTCCTCCTCGGGCAGATGGGGCGGCTTTCTCGAGGAAATCGACCGGTTCGATCCCCTGTTCTTCCAGATCTCGCTGCACGAGGCCGAACTCCTCGACCCCCAGGAGCGCCTGTTCCTCCAGTGCGCCCACCACACGCTCGAAGACGCCGGATACGCGGGCGAGCTGCCGGGCAAGGTGGGCGTGTTCGTCGGTGTGATGTACCAGGAGTACCAGCTCTACGGCGCACAGGCGCAGGACCGCGGCGTGCCCGCCGCCCTGTCGGGCAGCGCCTCCACCGTGGCCAACCGGGTCTCGTACTTCTACGACTTCACCGGCCCCAGCATGACCGTGGACACCATGTGCTCGTCCTCGCTGACGGCCATCCACCTGGCCTGCGAGGCCATCAGGAGCGGCCAGTGCGACACGGCGCTCGCGGGTGGAGTGAACCTCCACTCCCACCCGAACAAGTTCCTGATGCTCAGCCAGCGCCGTTTCCTCTCCAGCGACGGCCGCTGCCGCAGCTTCGGCGAGGGCGGCGACGGCTACGTGCCCGGCGAGGGCGTCGGCGCGGTGCTGCTCAAGCCCCTCGAGCGGGCCGTCGCCGACGGGGACCAGATCCACGGTGTGATCAAGGGGACCGCGCTGAACCACGGCGGGCGGACCTCCGGCTACTCGGTGCCCTCCCCGGCGGCGCAGGGCCAGGTCATCACCGAGGCGCTTGCCGCCGCGGGCGTGGACCCCCGCTCGCTCGGCTACCTGGAGGCCCACGGCACGGGGACGGCCCTCGGCGACCCGATCGAAATCGCGGGGCTGGCCAAGGCGTTCCATGCCAGGGGCGGTCTGCCGGCGGACCTTCCGATCGGCTCGGTCAAGTCGAACATCGGCCACTGCGAGGGCGCGGCCGGCATCGCGGGTGTCACCAAGGTGCTGCTGCAGATGCGGCACGGGGAGCTGGTGCCGAGCCTGCATTCCGGCGTGCTGAACCGGCACATCGACCTCACCGGCACACCGCTGAGCGTGCAGCAGCGGGTCGAGCCCTGGCGCCGACCGGTCCTGGAGGACGACGGAGAGCAGCGGACGCATCCGCGGACGGCGGGTGTCTCCGGCTTCGGCGCGGGCGGCTCCAACGCCCACGTCGTCATCGCCGAGTACGGACAGCCGGCTCCGCGCCGGGCGCGGTTCGACACACTGCATCGCCCTGCCCTGCTCGTACTCTCCGCCCAGAGCGAGGCCCAACTCGTCGAACAGGCACGCCGGCTGCACGCCCGGCTGGCGGAGCTGACCGAGGACGACCTCCCCGATGTCGCGTGGACCCTCCAGGTCGGGCGCATGGCACTGGAGGAGCGGCTGGCCTTCGCCGCTACCTCCATCGAGACCGCCCGGGCACGGCTGGAGTCGTTCGCCGCCGGCCCGGGGCGCCCGGGAGCCTGGGTACGGGGCACCGCGCCCCGGGGCCGGGGGCGGACCGCCGGGGCGGACGGCGACGCGCTACGGGCGGCCCTCGCCGAATGGACCGCCCATGGCACCCCCGACCGGCTGCTGGGCATGTGGGCGGAGGGAGCCGCCGTGGCGTGGGACACGCTGTACCCGTCGCCCCCTGCGGTACGGCGCATCAGCCTGCCAGGATATCCCTTCGCCCGGGAGCGGTGCTGGTTCGACCTCGACCTCGCTGCCGGGACCCGGACCACGACGGAGCCGCGCCAGACCGCCCCCGAGCAGGCCGCCACGGAACAGGGCTCCACCAACCAGGACGAGATGGTGCTGCTGCGCCCCGAGTGGGCCGAGCGCGGCCCCCGTCCTGGCGGCGACTCCGAGGACACATTCGCCGAACACCACGTCCTGGTGATCGGCCACCTCACGGCCGGGGGCCGCGATGTCCTCCGGGCCGCCCTGCCCGCCGCCGCGTGCCACTTCATGGAACCCGAGGACGGTGCGCTCGACCGCCAGTACGCGCAGGCCGCCGAGCGCGTGTTCACGCTGGCCCACGGGATCCTCGAGGGCGGGGTGCGACGGCCGGTGCTGCTCCAGGTCGCCCTCGTCGGCGCCCCCGCCACCGAAGCCGAACGGGACCGCCTCGCGTGTTTCGGCGGGCTGGCGGGCCTGCTGAAGACGGCTCACCAGGAGAACCCGCTCCTGCACACCGGATACGTCGAATGCCTCGACGCGCCGCCACCGGCCACCGTCGCCGCCCGACTGGCCGCTGAAGCGGTGCGCGACCCGGAACCAGAGGTGCGCCACCGCGACGGCCACCGGCTCGTCGCCACGCCGGTACCCATCGCTTCTCGCTGGGCCCAGGCTCAGCCGTGGAAGCAGGATGGTGTCTACCTCATCACCGGCGGCGCCGGAGGACTCGGCCGGATCGTGGCGAAGGAGGTCGCCGCGTCGGCAGGCCGGGCCACCGTCGTGCTCACCGGCCGGTCGCCCCTGAGCGCGCAGGCACGGGACTCGCTGAACGAGCTGCGTACGGCCGGGCTGACCGTCGACTACCAGCGCGCCGACGTGACCGACCGGGCGTCGGTCGAGCGTGTGCTGGCCCATGTGGCGGACCATCACGGGCCACTGACGGGCATCGTGCACAGCGCGGGGGTCATCGACGACGGCTTCCTCCTCCGCAAGAGCCCCGAGCGGCTGGCGCGCGTCCTCGCGCCCAAGGTCGCCGGACTGGTCAACCTCGACGAGCTGAGCCGGGACCAGCCACTGGAGGTGTTCCTGTGCTTCTCGTCGACCGCGGGGGCGTTCGGCAACCCCGGGCAGGCCGACTACGCCGCCGGAAACGCGTTCATGGACGCCTACGCCGCGTATCGCAACCGCCTCGTCGGCGCCGGGCTGTGCAGCGGCTCGACGGTGTCCGTCAACTGGCCGCTGTGGGAGGAGGGCGGCATGGACGGCGACGCGGTACGGGAGAGCCTGCGCGGCGCCGGTCTGGCACCGCTGGACACACTGCGCGGACTGGAGGCGCTGCGGTGCGCCATGGCCGCGCGGGACAACGGCCTCGCCGACGGCCGGTTGCTCGTCCTGGTGGGGCGCCGTGACGAGCTGCTGTCCCGACTGCCCGGCAACGCCCCGGAGCCCGCCGTCCCCGAGCCCGCCGTCCCCGAGCCCGCTGCGGCCGTCCCGCCCGAGGCACCGAACGACGAGGCGGACCGGGCCCTGGAGGACAGGGCGGTGGGCCATCTGCGGCGGCTGCTGGCATCGTCCCTGAAGCTCGGCCCCGAGCGCATCGCCGTCGACTCGCCACTGGAGCGGTACGGCATGGACTCCGTCATCGCGGTCAACGTGATCTCCCGGCTGGAGGAGGACTTCGGGCCGCTGTCCCGGACGCTGCTCTTCGAGGCCGAGACCGTACGCGAGCTGGCACGGTACTTCGTCGCCGACCATCCCAAGACCCTGCGTACGCTGCTCGGCGTCCCTGCTCCGCCGCTGGCGCCGCCCGTCCGGGACACCGCCACCACCGAGCCGGTGGCCACGGCTCCGCCGACCCCGTCGCACCGTACGGACACCGGGGACGAGACGGAGCCACGGATCGGGCGCGCGGACGTCCACCACCGCGGCGAGGACATCGCGGTCATCGGCATCACCGGCCGCTATCCGGGCGCCGAAGACCTCGACACCCTGTGGGCCAACCTGCGCGACGGCAAGGACGCCGTCACTGCGGTGCCGCCCGGCCGCTGGGACCACGAGTCGGCCGACGGCACCGGGGAGGGACCCGGTCCGTGGGGCGGATTCCTCGACGGCATCGACCGGTTCGATCCTCTCCTCTTCGGCATCTCGCCGCGCGAGGCCGCCGCGATGGACCCGCAGCAGCGGCTGTTCCTGGAGACGGTGTGGCATCTGCTGGAGGAGAGCGGCGTGACCCAGTCCGTCATCGAGCGACGGTACGAGCGGCGCGTCGGGGTCTACGTCGGAGCGGCGTACCAGCTCTACCGCGCCGACGCGTCGGACCCCGCGCTCGCGGCGGTCACCTCGGCGGCCTCGTACAACATGATCGCCAACCGGGTCTCGCACTTCTTCGGCCTGGAGGGCCCCAGCCTCGCCGTGGACACCATGTGCGCGTCGTCGGCCACCGCCATCCATCTCGCCTGCGCCGACCTGCGGCGCGGCGAGAGCGAACTGGCCGTCGCCGGAGGCATCAACCTCACCGTGCACCCGGACAAGTACATCGCCCTGGCCGAGTTGCAGCTGCTCGGCAGCCACCCGGGCAGCCGCAGCTTCCGCGACGGGGACGGTTACCTCCCGGCCGAGGCCGTCGGCGCCGTACTGCTCAAACCGCTGGCCGCCGCGGTCCGCGACGGCGATCGGGTCCACGCGGTCATCAAGGGCACGTCCTCGCTGCACGGCGGCCGGTCCAACGGCTTCATGCGGCCCAGCCACCGGGCCCAGGTGAAGGTCATGCGGCGGGCGCTGGAGCAGGCCGGTGCCGGACCGGACTCCATCGGGTACGTCGAGGCCGCGGCCAACGGGACCACGATCTCCGACGAGATCGAATTCCAGGCCCTGCGGGAGGTGTTCGACGGGGTGACCGAGCCGGTGGCGCTCGGCACGGTGAAGTCGAACCTCGGACACCCCGAGGCGGCCTCCGGGATCGCCCAGCTCACCAAGGTCATCCTGCAACTGCGCCACCAGGAGCTGCCTCCGCTGGTGGCGGCGGGCTCCCCCAACCCCCACCTCGACGCCGACGGCACCGCACTGCGGCTGTGCGACCGGCTGACGCCCTGGGAACCGCGTGGCGCCGCCGGTCCCGACAGCTGCCCGGCGCCCCGCCGCGCGCTCATCAACTCGGTGGCTGCGGGCGGAAGCCACGTCAGCCTGGTCGTCGAGGCTCCTCCACCGACCGGTGCCGCCGCGCCGGAGCCCGACGACCCCGCCCCCCAACTGGTGGTGGTGTCCGCCGCCACTCCCAAGCGGCTGCGGACGGCGGTACGGCGGCTCCATGCCTACCTGGAGGGCGACGGCCCGGCTGGCCTGGCCGACATCGCGTACACCTCGCAGCTGGGCCGCGAGGCGCAGCCCGAGCGGTTCGCCGTGGTGGCGGGCTCCTTGGAGGAGCTGAGGCAGGCCCTGGCGCAGCAGTCCGCGGGCCCCGCGGAGACCGGGGACGCGCTCGCGGACGGGGCGACCCCCGCCGTACCCGTCCACCGGGGCAACGCCGAGCACGACGCGGGCCCGCTGGGGACCGTACTGTCCGGGGCGCGGGGCGAAGCGTTCCTGGCCGGTCTGGTGGCCGACCGTGACCTCGACCACCTCGCCGAGCTGTGGGTGCGCGGTATCGACGTGCCGTGGGACGGCCTGCACCGCGGGACGCGCCGACCGGCGCCCCTTCCGCTGACGGCGTTCGAACGGGACAGGCACTGGGTCGGCCGCGCGGCCGGGACGCTCGCCATCCCCGAAACCGCAGCCGCCACCGATGCCGCCACTGACACCGAAGCCTTCACCGACCGCACCGAACCGCCGCGGGACCGGACACTGACCGAGGCCGAGCGGACCATTGCCGCCGCCTGGTCCGAACTGCTGATGATCGACACCGGCCAACTCGGCGCCAGGAGCAACTTCTTGTCCCTCGGCGGCAATTCGCTGCTCGCCACCCGCCTCATCAACCTGCTCGCGCAGCGGACCGGTGTGGAGCTTCCGGTGAAGGTCGTCTTCGACGCGCCCGGACTCGCCGAGATGGCAGCCGAGCTGGAACGCCGTACCCCCTCCGGGCACACCGCGGCACCGGACACCGAGCAGATCCTGCGGAGCATCGCCCTCATCGAGCGCATGAGCGACGAAGAGCTCGACGCGCTGGACATCGCGAACTGAGCAGACAGGACGACGATGAACACCATCCCCCAGGACCTCCGCCAGGAAGTGGTCCGAAAGATCCGGTCCCTCCCGGCCAAGCGGCAGCGCGCCCTGGCCGCGTTGCTCGGCAAGCAGGGCGTCGACCTGTCCGCGCTCGGCATCATCGCGCCGTCCCCCCGCCCGGCGGGCGAGCCCGTTCCGCTGTCCTTCACCCAGCAGCGCCTGTGGTTCCTGGCCCAGCTGGACGGAAGCAGCGCGGCCTACAACATCCCGATCGCCGTACGGCTGCGCGGACACCTCGACCGCGCGGCGCTGGTGGGGGCTCTGGAGGCCGTGGTGCGGCGGCACGAAGCCCTGCGCACCCGCTTCGTGGACCACGACGGCGTTCCCTACCAGCACATCGGTGACGGTGGCGACTTCACGGTCCACGAGGAGGACGTCGCCGACGAGACGGAGCTGTCCCGGATCTGCGCACGGGAGGCCGCCACCCCGTTCGACCTGGAGTCGGACCCGCTGATCCGCGCCCGGCTGCTGCGCCGGTCCGAGCGGGAACACGTCCTGCTGGTGACGATGCACCACGGGGTGTCCGACGGCTGGTCGGTCGGTGTGCTCTTCCGCGACCTCACCGCGTGTTACGAGGCATTACGCGACGGACGGCCCGCCCCACTGGAGCCGCTGCCCGTGCAGTACGCCGACTACGCGCGGTGGCAGCGCCAGTGGCTCGTTGACGACGTACGGGCGCGCCAGGTGGAGTATTGGAGGAAGCAGCTCTCCGGAGTCGACCCCATGCTGTCGCTGCCCACCGACCGCGAGCGTCCGCCGGTCAAGACGTACCACGGGGCGCGTGAGAGCTTCCGCTGCCCGCCCGCGCTGCTGGAGAGGGTCCGCGAGGCCGGTGCGCGGCACGACGCCACCTTGTACATGACGCTGCTCGCGGCCTGCACCATCGTTGCTGCACCGCTACACGCAGTGGACCGACATCGTCGTCGGCACGGCGGAAGAGCCAACCGCAACCGGCGCGAGGTCGAAGGGCTCATCGGCTTCTTCGCCAACACCCTCGCCATGCGCACCGACCTGTCGGACGACCCGGCCTTCCCGGAGCTGCTGGCCCGGGTGCGGAAGACCGCGCTGGAGGCGTACGACCACCAGGACGTGCCCTTCGAGGCCGTGGTGGACGCGCTGGGGCTGGAGCGCAGCCAGAGCCATTCTCCGGTCTTCCAGACGATGTTCGTGCTCCAGGAGGCGCAGACCGAGCAGGAGACCCGGCTGGGCGGACTGGAGCTGTCCCCGGTCGACTTCGACACCGACGTCACCAAGTTCGACCTCACACTCGACCTCCGCGAGACGCCGGACGGGCTCGTCGGAACGGCCGAGTACAACACCGACCTGTTCGACCCGGACACGGTACGGCGCTTCGTACGCCACTACACCACCGTGCTGGAGGCCATCGCCGACCACCCCCGGGAGCGGATCTCCCGGCTGGGCGCACTGGAGGCGGCCGAGCGGCAGCGGGTCCTGGTGGAGTGGAACCAGCGCCCGCCGGGCCTGGGCTCCCCGGACCGGTGTCTGCACGAGTGGTTCCAGGAGATGGCGGCCGCGACGCCCGATGCGGTGGCGGTGGAGTGCGAGTCCAGGTCACTGACGTACGGCGAGCTGAACGCGCGGGCCAATCGCCTGGCGCGCCACCTGCGCGGTCTGGGCGTCGGGCCGGGCGTGCTGGTGGCCCTGTGCCTTCCGCGGTCGGAACACATCGTGACCGGTGTGCTGGCGGTGCTGAAGGCGGGCGGCGCGTACGTCCCCCTCGACCCGGCCGTGCCGGTCGAGCGGCAGAACCATGTGCTGAGCGACAGTGCGCCGCGGGTGCTGCTGGTCGACGGCCCGGCCGCCGAAGGGCTGGAGACCTCGGGGGCCTCGGTCGTCGACCTGCGGGCCGACGCCGCATCGTGGGCGGACCTGCCGGACGGCGATCTGAGCCGCACCCAGGTGGGAGCGTCCCCGGCGGATCTCGCGTATGTCATCTACACCTCGGGGTCGACGGGTGTGCCGAAGGGGGTGATGGTCGAGCATCGCAATGTGGTGCGGTTGTTCTCGGCGACGCGGGGGTGGTTCGGGTTCGGGAGCGGGGATGTGTGGACGTTGTTCCATTCGTTCGCTTTCGATTTCTCGGTGTGGGAGATCTGGGGTGCGTTGCTGCACGGTGGGCGTTTGGTGGTGGTGCCGCAGGCGGTGACGCGGAATCCGCGGGAGTTCTATGAGTTGGTGTGTGCGGCCGGTGTGACGGTGCTGAACCAGACTCCGAGTGCGTTCCGGCAGTTGATCGCGGCGCAGGGTGAGGAGGGTGCGGCGCATCGGCTGCGGGTGGTGGTGTTCGGTGGCGAGGCGCTGGATGTGGCGGCGCTGGAGCCGTGGATGGGGCGTGCGGTCAACCGGGACACCCGGTTGGTGAACATGTACGGGATCACGGAGACCACCGTGCATGTGACCTATCGGCCGCTGGAACGCGCCGACACCGAGGGCACGTCCAGTCCCATTGGGCAGCGCATCCCCGACCTGCGCGTCTACGTCCTGGACGGCCATGGCGAGCCGGTGCCCATCGGCGCGGTGGGGGAGCTGTACGTCGGTGGCGAGGGCGTGGCCCGCGGCTACCTCAACCGCCCCGAGCTGACCCGCGAACGCTTCCTGACCGACCCGTTCCGCGGAGAGCCGGGGGCCAGGATCTACCGGACGGGCGATCTGGTCCGGCAACTGCCCGACGGCTCGCTGGAGTACCTGGGGCGCAACGACGACCAGGTCAAGATCCGCGGCTTCCGCATCGAACCGGGCGAGATCGAGAGCAGGATCGGCGAACACCCCGCCGTGCGCTCGTGCGTGGTCCTGGCCCGGGAGGACCAGCCGGGCAACAAGCAACTGGTGGCATACGTGGTCCGGGAGGACGGCCACGGCGACGCGGACCCGGCCCCCGAGCTGCGCCGCCACGCGGAGCGCACCCTCGCCGCGTACATGGTCCCCAGCGCCTTCGTCGTCATGGACGCCCTGCCCCTCACCGCCAACGGCAAGCTGGACCGCAAGGCCCTCCCGGCACCCGGCGCCGGCGCCTACGACCAGCGCACATACGTGGCGCCGAGCACCGACACCGAACGGGCGCTCGCGGCGGTGTGGGCCGAGCTGCTGGACTTCGACGAGACGCTCATCGGCGCCGACGACAACTTCTTCGCGCTCGGCGGCCACTCGCTGCTCATCACGGTCCTGGTGGCCCGGCTCAAGGGCCTCGGCTTCGACGTCCCGGTGCGCAGCGTGTTCGGCAGCCCGACGCTGGCCCGGCTGGCGGCGGAGATCGACGGGACCACTGCGGACCAGGCGTACACGGTGCCGCCCAATCCGATCCCCGAGAGCTGTGAACACCTGACCCCGCAGCTGCTGCCCCTGGTGGCGCTGGACCAGGCGCAGATCGACGCGATCGTGGCGACCGTCCCCGGCGGCGCCCCCGCCGTCCAGGACATCTATCCGCTCGCCCCGGCGCAGGAGGGCATTCTCTTCCACCACCTGCTGGACCCGGACAACGACCCGTACCTCGTCTCCGTGCTCCTCACGGCCGACGACGAGGCGGCGTGCACCGCCTTCACCGAGGCGCTGCAGACGCTGATCGACCGCCACGACGTCCTGCGCACCGCCGTGCACACCGCGGACCTGCCCGAACCGGTGCAGGTCGTGCGGCGCACGGCGCGCCTGGAGGTGGAGCGGACCCGCCTCGATCCGGACCAGGACGCCGAACGGCAGGCGCGTGCGCTGCTGGACCGGCCCCGGCGCATGCGGGTGGACCGGGCCCCGCTGCTGCGGTTGCTCATCGCCGAGGGCCCGCACGGCGACCGGCGCCATCTGCTGCTGAGCGCCCATCACCTCATCGAGGACGCCACCACCCTGCGACTGGTCCTCCAGGAACTCGCGGCGCATATGGCGGGCCGCGCCGACGTGGCGCCGCCCGCGCCGTACCGCGACTTCGTCGCGCACACCGTGCGGCGGATGGCCTCGGATGAGGTGGAGGCCCATTTCCGGTCCGCCCTCGCCGATGTCACCGAGCCGACCACCCCCTTCGGGCTGACGAACGTACGCGGCGACGGCCACCGCTATCCGCAGCTGCGGCGCGCGCTGCCCGCCGACCTCACCCGCGAGGTGCGTGCCCAGGCCCGGCGGCTGCGCGTCAGCCCGGCCGTCCTCTTCCACGCCGCGTGGGCCCGCGTGGTGGCCGCGTCCACGCAGCGGGACGACGTCGTGCTGGGCACCGTGCTGTCGGGGCGCCTCCAGGGCGTGCCCGGGGTCGAGCGGATGCTCGGCAACTTCATCAACACCCTGCCCCTGCGGGTGCGGCTGGCGGACCGTACCGTCCGGGACCTGGTCGCGGATGTGGACACCGGCCTGCGGGAGCTGATCGCCCGCGAGCAGACCCCGCTCAGTCTGGCGCAGGGCTGCAGCGGCCTGGACAACGACACCCCGCTGTTCAGCTCGGTGGTCAACTTCCGCCACTTCGAGCCCGGGGACGCGGCCGCCGCCCGCCTGGAGGAGCTGGGGATCCGGTGGGTCGCGGAGGCCGACGCGATCAACTACCCCCTCTCGGTGTCGCTGGACGACTTCGGCACCGAACTGTCCCTGCACATCCGGGTCGACGACGCCGTGGCGTGCGAGGCCGTGGCCGACTACGTCGAGACCGCGCTGTACGGCATCACCGGCGCTCTCGCCGCGGACGACGGAACCAGCACGCCGGTACTCGACGTCGACGTCCTGCCCGAGGCCGAGCGCCGGCGGCTCCTGGTGGAGGCGAACCGGCAGCCCGAGGGCGCGGACTCGCCCGAGCGGTGTGTGCACCGGTGGTTCGAAGAGGTGGCCGCCGGGTCGCCGGACGCGGTGGCGGTGGAGTACGAGGGCCGGTCGCTGTCGTACGCCGAGCTGAACGCGAGCGCGAACCGGCTCGCCCGCCATCTGCGCGGCCTCGGCGTCGGCCGGGACACCCTCGTGGCGCTCTGTCTTCCGCGCAGTGAGCACCTGGTGGTGAGCGTGCTCGCGGTGCTCAAGGCAGGCGGCGCCTATGTACCGGTCGATCCGGCGGTCCCGGTGGAGCGGCTGGCCCATGTGCTGGGCGACAGCGCGCCGCGGGTGCTCCTGGTCGACGGGCCGGTGCCCGAGGGCCTGGACACCTCGGGGGTCCCGGTCGTGGACATCCGGGCGGACGCCGGGCGGTGGGAGAGCGAACCGGACGGTGACCTGACCGGAGTGGCGGCCTCCCCGGCGGATCTCGCGTATGTCATCTACACCTCGGGGTCGACGGGTGTGCCGAAGGGGGTGATGGTCGAGCATCGCAATGTGGTGCGGTTGTTCTCGGCGACGCGGGGGTGGTTCGGGTTCGGGAGCGGGGATGTGTGGACGTTGTTCCATTCGTTCGCTTTCGATTTCTCGGTGTGGGAGATCTGGGGTGCGTTGCTGCACGGTGGGCGTTTGGTGGTGGTGCCGCAGGCGGTGACGCGGAATCCGCGGGAGTTCTATGAGTTGGTGTGTGCGGCCGGTGTGACGGTGCTGAACCAGACTCCGAGTGCGTTCCGGCAGTTGATCGCGGCGCAGGGTGAGGAGGGTGCGGCGCATCGGCTGCGGGTGGTGGTGTTCGGTGGCGAGGCGCTGGATGTGGCGGCGCTGGAGCCGTGGATGGGGCGTGCGGTCAACCGGGACACCCGGTTGGTGAACATGTACGGGATCACGGAGACCACCGTGCATGTGACCTATCGGCCGCTGGAACGCGCCGACACCGAGGGCACGTCCAGTCCCATTGGGCAGCGCATTCCCGACCTGCGCGTCTACGTCCTGGACGGGCGCGGCAAACCCGTACCGCCCGGCGTCGTCGGCGAGCTGTTCGTGGGCGGCGAGGGCGTGGCCCGCGGCTACCTCAACCGCCCCGAGCTGACCCGCGAACGCTTCCTGACCGACCCGTTCCGCGGAGAGCCGGACGCCCGCATGTACAAGACCGGCGACCTGGTACGCCAGACGGCGGACGGCTCGCTGGAGTACCTGGGGCGCAACGACGACCAGGTCAAGATCCGCGGCTTCCGCATCGAACTGGGCGAGATCGAATCCGCCCTCGCCCGGCACGAGGCGGTGGCCCACGGCGTCGTCGTCCCCCGGCAGTCCGCCGACAACCGCAGCCTGGTCGCGTACGTCCGCCCCACCGCCCAGTGGCTCGACTCCGCCGCCCGGGAACAGAACACCACGCTTCTCGACCAGTGGCAGCGGGTTTTCGACGACGAATACGCCGGTGCCACCGGGGACGCGGACACCGCAGACGACCTGAACCTGGCCGGCTGGGAGAGCAGCTACACCGGCGAGCCCATCGCCGAGTCCGACATGCGTGAATGGATCGACGGCACGGTCCGGCGCATCGAGGATCTGCGCCCCAAGCGGCTGCTGGAAATCGGCTGCGGCACCGGACTGCTGCTCTTCCGCTACGCCGAAGCCTGCGACGCGGTCCACGCCCTCGACCTCTCCGCCACGGCCCTCGACGACGTACGCCGGGGCGTGGCACGCCGCGGCTGGTCGCACATCACCCTGGAGCGGGGCGACGCCTGGTCCGTGACACATCTGCCCCGCGCCACGTACGACACCGTCGTCATCAACTCGGTCGCCCAGTACTTCCCCAACCGGGCCTACCTGGAGGAGGCCATCGCCCGGCTGCTGCCCCTCGTCGAGGAGGGCGGCCGCATCCTCATCGGCGACGTCAGGAACCTGGACCTGCTGCCGGCCCATCTGACCGCCGCCGAACGTGGCCGCGCGGGCGGCCGCACGACAGCCGCCGCGCTGGCCGCGCAGGTGCGCCACCGCCGTCGTCAGGAGAGCGAACTGCTCTTCAGCCCGACGTACTTCACCGGCCTGCCCGAGCTGTTCCCCGAGCTGGGCGCCGTCGACATCATGGCCAAGCGCGGCACCGGCGACTACGAAATGCTCGCCTATCGCTACGACGTGGTCCTGACCAAGGGCGCAGGCCCCGCCGACGAGTCCCTGACCTGGCTGGAGGCGACCACCCCGGCACAGCTGCGCGCCCTCCTGGAGGGCGCCCCCGACCGGTTCGGCGTCAGCGGCCTGACCAATCCGCAGGTCGAGGACGACGTCCGGATCAGCGACGACCTCACCCGCCTGCCGTCCTCGCACGAGGTGGAGCCGCTGACCGGAGGCGTCCGGCTGTCCCGCGCGGCGGCCGATGCCGTACGGGAACTCGACGCCGTGCTGCGCCACGCGGAACAGCTCGGCTACCGTGTCGAACCCACCTGGTCCCAGGACCGCCCCGACGCGCTGGACCTGGTGTTCGGCCGGGGCGAGCTGCCCCGGGTCCGCGCCCGCGCTCCCTACCGCGCGACACACCTGGCCAACACGGTGCGCATCGGCGACCTGGGCCCGTCGATGGCGCGCCTGCTCAAGGAACACCTGTCCGCGAGCCTGCCGGAGTACATGGTCCCCGGGGTGTTCGTGCTCCTCGAAGAGTTTCCCGTCACCGTCAACGGCAAGGTCGACAAGGGAGCGCTGCCCGCGCCCGACGAGGACGCCGTGGCCAAGGAGGCATACGCCGCGCCACGCACCGAAGCCCAGCGGACGCTGTGCCGCATCCTCCAGGAGGTGCTGGGACTCGGCCGCGTCGGACTGGAGGACAGCTTCTTCGCCCTCGGCGGGCACTCCCTGCTGGCCGTACGGCTCAACCTGCGCGTACGCCAGGAGACGGGCCGGGAACTGCCGCTCCAGCTCATCCTCACCGGTGCCACCGTGGCGGACATGGCCGCGGTGCTGGAGGAGGAGCCCGCCACGGAGGACACCGCGCCGCTGGTCCCCGCCGCGCCCGGCGCGGACGCGCCGCTCTCCCTCCAGCAGGCCGACCTGTGGTTCCTCAACCACCCCGGCCACCTGCCCGCGTCGTACGACAACGCTCAGCTCGCGTACCGGATGGCGGGCCACCTGGACCGGGACGCCTTCGCGGACAGCGCCCGCGCCCTGGTCGAACGGCACGCGATCCTGCGCACCAGCTACGTGCGCCACGACGGCACGGTCACCCAGCGCGTCAACGACGGTAGCGGCTTCCCCGTGCACATCGCCGAGCGGATCACCGGAGCCGACGCGCTCACCCGGTGGCTGCGCGACGAGCGGACCCGCCCGTTCGCACCGGACGACCCGTACATGGTGCGCATCCACCTGGTGCCGGTCTCGGAGCGTGAACACGTCTTCGTCCTCACCCGGCCCTGGGGCGTGTTCGACGGATGGTCGCTGACCATCGTGCTGTCCGAACTGCTCACCCTGTACCGCGCGCTGACCCGCAACACCCGGCCCGAGCTGCCGGAACTCCCGCTGCGGTACGCCGACTTCGCCCGCTGGCAGCGCGGCGCGGTCGACGGCGCGGAACTCGACCGCCAGCGCGCCTACTGGCGGCGGCAGCTGGACGGGCTGCCCGTGTGCCTGTCGCTGCGCACCGACCACCCGCGGCGCGCCGTCAAGTCCTACCAGGGCGCCTCGCTCCCCTTCGAGGTGGGGCCGGATGTGCTCACCGGGCTGCGGAAGCTGGGCCGGGAACGCGGCGCCACCCTCTACATGACCCTGCTGTCGGCGTTCGGCGTGCTGGTCGGCGGCCACAGCGACGACGACGAACTCGCGATCGGATCCCCGGTCACCCACCGGCCCCGGGCCGAGCTGGAACACCTCGTGGGTTACTTCGTCAACACGCTCGTGATGCGCCTGGACGTGGCCCCGGACCGGTCCTTCACCGAGGTGCTGGCCCGGGCCGGGCAGGTCACCGCCGAGGCCCACGCGCACAAGGACCTGCCCTTCGCCGACCTGGTCAGGAGCCAGGTGCCGGAGCCCGACCCGGCCCACTCCCCGCTGTTCCAGGTGATGTTCAACCTGGTCCCGAACCCGGTGCCGGAGCCGGACCGGACCGACGCCGACGACCTCGCGATCACACCCGTCGACCTCCACTCCGGCACGGCGAAGTACGACCTCGGCCTGACGGTGCGGGAAACGGCGTCCGGGCTGCTGGGATCCCTCGAATACTGCACCGATCTCTTCACCCGGGAGACGGCCGGCCGCATGGCCCGGTCCTACGAGCACCTGCTGCAGGAAATCGTGGCCGAGCCGGGCGCCGGTCTGGAGTGGCTGCGCGCACGGGCGTATCGGGCACGGGTGGATCGGGCACGGGCGGAGCGGGCACGGACGGACGAGTCCGAGTGACGGCGCGATCGGAGAAGGAACACCTCATGCCCACGAGTTATCCGACCGAGCGCGCGGTGGCCGTGGTCGGCATGGCCTGCCGCGTCCCCGGAGCCGAGGACCTGGGCGCCTTCTGGCGGCTCCTGCGGGACGGCGTCGACGCCATCACGGACGTTCCCGCGGGGCGGTGGGACCTGGGCGGTGTTCCCGGCGCCCTCGACGCGGAGGGGCTGCGGCGTGGTGGCTTCCTGGACCGGGTCGGCGATTTCGACCCCGGGTTCTTCGGCATCTCGCCCCGGGAAGCCGCGGCGATGGACCCGCGGCAGCGGCTGGCCCTCGAACTGAGCTGGACGGCACTGGAGCACGCCGGTGTGGTTCCGGACGGCCTGCGCGGCGGCTCGGCCGCCGTCTTCCTCGGCGCCACCGGCGACGACTACGCCACGCTCGCCCACCGCAACGGCCCGGACACCGTGTCCCACCACTCGCTGGCCGGACTGAGCCGCGGAGTGATCGCCAACCGGGTCTCGTACCATCTCGGTCTGCGCGGGCCCAGCCTCACCGTGGACGCGGCGCAGTCCTCGTCCCTGGTCGCCGTCCACCTGGCGTGCGAAAGCCTGCTCTCGGGAACCACCGGGTTGGTGCTGGCCGGTGGCGTCCACCTGAATCTGGCCCCGGACAGCACACTCGCCTTCGCCCGGGCGGGAGCACTGTCCCCGGACGGCCGCTGCCACACCTTCGACGCGCGCGCCAACGGCACCGTCCGGGGCGAGGGCGGCGGCGTGGTCGTCCTGAAGCGCCTGACGGACGCCCTCGCCGACGGCGACCCGGTGCGCTGCGTCCTGCTGGGCGGCGCCGTGAACAACGACGGCGGTGGCCAGGCCCTCACCGTGCCCGACGGAGCGGCGCAGCGACAGCTGTTACGGGACGCCTGCGCCCGGGCGGGGGTGGAACCGGCGCACGTGCGGTACGTGGAACTGCACGGCACCGGCACCAAGGCGGGCGACCCGGTCGAGGCGGAAGCCCTCGGAACGGTGTTCGGCGAGGGCCGGGCCGGCGAACAGCCCCTGCTCGTGGGCTCGGTGAAGACCAACATCGGGCACCTGGACGGCGCCGCGGGCGTCATCGGGCTGATCAAGGTGGCGCTGTCGCTCGGGCACGGGACCCTCCCGGCGAGCCTGCACTACACCCGACCGCACCCGTCGATCCCCATGGAGCGGCTGAAGCTCCGGGTGAACGCCGCCACCAGGACGTGGCCCGACGGCCCGCGGCTGGCCGGTGTCAGCTCGTTCGGCCTGGGCGGCACCAACTGCCACTTGGTGGTCGCCGAAAGCCCCAACGGTCCCACCGACCCCACCGGCGACGGCGCTGACGAGACCGCCGGCGTGCGCCCGGCCGCCCCGTTCCCGGTCGCGGTGTCGGGCCGGACCCAGGCGGCGATGCGGGCCCAGGCGGATCGCCTGCGCGCATGGGTGGCGGCCGACCCGGGCCTGCGCCCGGCGGACGTGGGGTATTCGGCAGTGACGACCCGTTCGGCGCTGGAACACCGCGCGGTGGTGGTGGCGTCGGACCGCGCCGAACTGCTGGACGGCCTGGCGGCGGTGGCATCCGGGGCGCCGTCCCCGAACGTGGCGGAGGGCGTGGCCGGTCATGTGCCCGGCGTGGTGTGGGTGTTCCCCGGACAGGGGCCGCAGTGGGCCGGGATGGCCCTGGACCTGTGGGAGTCGTCGGCCGTGTTCGCCACGCGGATGGACGAGTGCGCGCGGCTGCTGGACGGGCTGGTCGACTGGTCCTTGCGGGAAGTGCTCGCCGACGAGGCCGCGTTGGGGCGGATGGACGTGATGCAGCCTGCCCTGTTCGCGGTGCAGGTGTCGCTTGCCGAGGTGTGGCGCTCCGTGGGACTGGCGCCGTCCGCCGTGGCGGGCCACTCACAGGGCGAGATCACCGCTGCCTGCGCCGCGGGGATCGTGTCCCTGGCGGACGCCATGCGGCTGATGGTGGAACGCAGCCGGGCCATCGTGGCCCGGCTGTCCGGCCGGGGAGCCATGGCCCTGCTCGCGATGTCACCCGGGGAGGTGGACCAGAGCCGGGTGACCATCGGGGCGGTGAACGGCCCCGGCGCGGTCGTCGTCTCCGGCCCGGTCGACGTGGTGCGGGAGATGGTGGCCGAGTGTGAGGCCCGTGGCATACGCGCCCGTATGGTTCCCATCGACTACGCCTCGCACTCGCCGCAGGTCGAGGACATCCGCAAGGACGTCCTGCGGGCGGCCGACGGGGTCTCTGCCCGGGACACCGGTGTCGCGTTCTGGTCGACCGTCACCGGTGGCCGACTCGGCGCCGACCGGCTGGACGCCGCGTACTGGTACGCGAACCTGCGGGAGCGGGTGCGGCTGGAGGACACCGTCCGGGCGCTGGCCGAGGCCGGACACGGGGTGTTCCTGGAGGTCAGCCCGCACCCGGTGCTGACCATGGCCATGCGGTCCACGGTGGACACCGTTGACGGCGCCGCCGGGGCGGTGGTGCAGGGCACGCTGCGCCGCAACGCGGACGGCGCCCGGCGGTTGCTGCTGTCCATGGCCGAGGTGTACGCGCGGGGCGCGGCGGTGGACTGGAGGCCGCTCTTCGAGGGCTCCGGGGCCCGTACCGTGGAACTTCCCACCTATGCCTTCCAGCGACAGCCCTATTGGCTCTCCGGCGAGGCCCTTTCCCCGGCCGTACCGCGAACCGGTCCGTCGCCCGCGCCGCCGGAGGCGGAGTCCACCCCCGGGCCGTCCGGCCCGGGGGAGCCGGAACTGTGGACGCTGGTGCGCTCCCACGCCGCGGCCGTCCTCGGACACACCGCCCCCGGCACCGTCGAGGCCGACCGCTCGTTCAAGGAGCTGGGCTTCGACTCGGTCACGGCGGTGGAGCTGAGCGAGCGGCTGGGCCGCGCGACCGGTCTGCCGCTGCCCACCTCGCTGATCTTTGACCACCCCACCCCCGCCGTGCTCGTACGCCATCTGCACGACGAGCTGTCGGGACGCCTGGCGGACCGGCAGTGGGCCCCCGACGACTCCGCCGCCACCGACGACGACCCGGTCGCGATCGTGGGCATGAGCTGCCGGCTGCCGGGCGGTGTGTCCTCTCCCGAGGACCTGTGGCAGCTGGTCATGGAGGGTGTGGACGCCGTTTCGGCCTTCCCGGAGGACCGTGGCTGGAGCCTGGATCCGGCGGACACCGGACACGTCCGCACCGGCGGATTCCTGGCGGACGCCATGGACTTCGACGCCGACTTCTTCCGGATCAGCCCGCGTGAGGCCCGGGCGATGGACCCGCAGCAGCGGCTGTTGCTGGAGGTGTCATGGGAGGCCCTGGAACGGTCCGACATCGACCCCGCCACGCTGCGCGGCAGCCGGACGGCCGTCTTCACCGGCGTCATGAACCAGGACTACGTGCCCCGGTTGCACGAGACGACCGAGAGCTTCGCCGGACACGCGCTCACCGGCGGGGCGCCGAGCGTGGCGTCCGGCCGTGTGGCCTACACCCTCGGTCTGGAGGGTCCCGCGGTGTCCGTGGACACCGCGTGTTCCTCGTCGCTGGTGGCGTTGCACCTGGCGGCGCGGTCGCTGCGGTCGGGGGAGTGCACGCTGGCCCTGGCCGGGGGAGTGACGGTGATGTCCACACCCGGGATGTTCGCCGAATTCTCCCGGCAGGGCGGGCTGTCGCCCGACGGCCGCTGCAAGGCGTTCTCGGACGCGGCCGACGGCACGGGCTGGGCCGAGGGCGTGGGCATGGTGGTGCTGGAGCGGCTGTCGGACGCACGGCGCAACGGCCACCGCGTACTGGCCCTGGTGCGCGGTTCCGCGATCAACCAGGACGGCGCCTCCAACGGGCTGACCGCTCCCAACGGCCCGTCGCAGCAACGCGTCATCCGTGACGCGCTGGCGAGCGCCGGTCTGTCCGGCGGGGACGTCGACGCGGTGGAGGCACATGGCACCGGGACCGCTCTCGGCGACCCCATCGAGGCGCAGGCGCTGCTGGCGACGTACGGGCAGGAGCGGGAGCGTCCGCTGTGGCTGGGGTCGGTGAAGTCGAACCTCGGCCATACGCCAGGCGGGGGGCGGGCGGTGACCGGTGTGATCAAGATGGTGATGGCCATGCGCCACGGCGTGCTGCCGCGCACCCTGCACCTTCGACGAGCCGTCGCGGCACGTGGACTGGTCGTCGGGAGCGGTCGAGCTGCTGACCGAGCGGCGGACATGGCCCCCTCGGTGACCGGCCGCGCCGGGCCCGCGGTGTCGTCGTTCGGAATGAGCGGCACCAACGCGCACATGATCCTTGGAGCAGCCGCCGACGCCCGTAGAAGACACCGCAGCGGACACCACCGAAGACCGGCTCCCGGTGCCGGTCGTCCTGTCCGGCGCGACCGAGACCGCACTACGGGACCAGGCCGAGCGGCTGCGCCACCACCTGGAGAACGCCCCGGACCTGCGCCCGGCCGACATCGGCTGGTCGGCGACAAGGCGTACCCCCTTCCGCCACCGTGCCGTCGTCGTGGCCGCCGAACGGGACGGCCTGGTGGCCGGGCTGGACGCGCTGGCGCTGGGCCCGGACGCCCCGGGCCCGGTACACGGGGCGGCCCGCGACACCGGTGGCCGGGTGGTGTTCGTCTTCCCCGGCCAGGGCTCCCAGTGGGCCGGGATGGCGGTGGAACTCCTCGACGCCTCGTCGGTTTTCGCCGGACGTGTCCGCGAGTGCGCGGCCGCCCTGGCCGAGTTCGTGGACTGGGACCTGGAGGGCGTGCTCAGGCAGGTGCCGGGGGAGCCCACGCTGGAGCGGGTCGACGTGGTGCAGCCGGTGTCCTGGGCGGTGATGGTGTCGCTGGCGGCGCTGTGGCGGTCGTACGGTGTCGAACCCGCCGCCGTCCTGGGCCATTCGCAGGGCGAGATCGCGGCGGCCTGCGTCGCGGGCGCGCTGTCGCTGCGGGACGCCGCGCGGGTCGTCGCGTCGCGTTCGCAGGCGATCGCCAAGGGGCTGGCAGGGCTGGGCGGGATGATGTCGGTCGCCCTGCCGCGCGGGGAGGCGGAGTCCCGGCTGAAGCGGTGGGAAGGCCGCCTGCAGGTGGCGGCGGTGAACGGTCCCTCCGCGACCGTGATCGCCGGTGAGCCGCGGGCGCTGGACGAACTGCTCGCGGACTGCGAGTCGGAGGGCGTCCGGGCGCGCAGGGTGCCGGTGGACTACGCCTCGCACACCTCCCACGTGGAACGCATCGAGGACGAACTGGCCCGGGTGCTCGCGGACGTGCGCCCCGCCCGGCCCACGGTGCCGTTCTTCTCGACGGTCGAGCGGGACTGGCTGGGCGAGGAGCCGGTGGACGCGGGCTACTGGTACCGGAATCTGCGGCAGACGGTGCACTTCCAGTCCGCCGTGGAGGAGCTGGCCGAACAGGGCCACGACACGTTCATCGAGGTCAGCTCCCACCCGGTGCTCGTCATGAGCGTCCAGGAAACCCTGGAGGCCCGCGGGGACGCGGCCGCCACGGCGGTATCGGGAACGCTGCGGCGCGACGAGGGCGGCCCGGACCGGTTCCTCGCGTCGGTGGCGCAGGTGTGGACGCGCGGTGTCGCGGTGGACTGGACCCGGGCGTTCACCGGCCTCGGCGCGTTCGGCGTCGAGCTGCCGCCGTACCCCTTCCAGCACCGGCGCTACTGGCTGGACCCCGCGGCGGACCAGCCGCTGCTCGGACACGCGGTGGACCTCGCGGAGGGGTCCGGCACCGTTCTCACCGAACGGCTGTCGCCGCGCAGGCGGCCGTGGCTGGCCGACCACCGGGTGCTCGGCCAGGTCGTGGTACCGGGCACCGCGCTGCTCGAAATGGCCCTGCGCGTCGGCGACATGGTCGAAGAGCTGACCCTGCGCACCCCGCTGGTGATCCCGGAGCGCGGCGAGGCCGAGGTGCAGCTGACCGCGGCGCCGCCCGACGACGCCGGACACCGCGCGGTGCGCATCCACGGCCGGGTCCTCGGCGACACCGACGCGGCATGGCAGCTGCACGCCACCGGAGTGGTGGGCACTGCCGCATCCGACAGCGCGGGCATCGTGCCCGGCCAGTGGCCCCCGGCCGGGACGACACCGCTGGACCTCACCGACTGGTACGAGGAACTGGCCGCGCGCGGCCTGGAGTACGGACCGTCGTTCCGGAACCTGGTCCAGGTGTGGCGCGACGGCGACGACCTCCTCGCGGAGATGGCCCTCAGCGACGAGGCGGGCCCGTTCCGGATGCACCCGGCGCTGCTCGACGCGGCACTTCACCCGCTGGTGCTGGAGACGGGCCCCGGACCTGTGGTGCCGTTCTCCTGGGCCGGTGTGCGGCTGACGCGCGCGGGGGCGTCCCGGCTGCGCGTACGGATCAGCCCGACCGGGGACAACCGTGCGTCGCTGACCGTGGCCGACGACAGCGGGGTCGAGGTGCTGTCGGTCGGCTCCCTCACCCTGCGGCCACTCGACGCCCGGCGGGTCGACCCGAAACTCTTCCAGGTCGAGTGGCGCGAGACCGCCCTGCCCGGCACACCGGCCCGACCGGGCACCACCGTCGTCGTGCCGCCCTCGGCGCCGGACGCGGACGGCCTGCCCGCAGCCGCCCACACGACCGCGGAGTCGGTGCTGCGGGACGTACGGATGTGGCTGGAGGAGCACCAGGACGGCTCCTCCCCGCTGCTGGTCACCACCCGACGGGCCGTGGCCGTGGCACCGGACGAGGACATCGACCTCGCCGCCGCCACCGTATGGGGCCTGCTGCGCTCGGCCCAGACCGAACACCCCGGCCGTATCGTACTGGTGGACTCCGGAGCCACCGGTGAACCGCCGCCCGAACAGCTGGGACGCGCCCTGGCCACCGGCGAACCGCAGATCGCGCTGCGCTCGGAGGTCGCCTTCGTCCCCCGGCTCGCCCGTGGCTCCGTCCCCGCCCCCGAGCCAGGGCGGCCGGGTGCGGACCCCGATGGCACCGTGCTGATCACCGGCGGAACCGGGGGACTCGGCGCTGCGGTGGCACGCCACCTGGTGGCCCGCCACGGGGTGCGCCGCCTGCTGCTGGTGAGCCGCCGGGGCTCGGCCGCCGACGGCGCGGACGATCTCGTATCCGAGCTGACCGAGGCCGGTGCCGCGGTCACGGTGGCCGCCTGCGATGTGGCCGACCGGGTCGCGCTCGCCGACGTCCTCGCCTCCGTACCCGAGTCGGCACCGCTGCGTACCGTTGTGCACGCGGCGGGCACCCTCAGGGACGGCCCGGTGCTGTCGCTGACGCCGGAACACCTGCACGCCGTGCTGTCCGCGAAGGCCGACGCGGCATGGCATCTGCACGAGCTGACCCGCGGCCTCGACCTGTCGGCGTTCCTCATGTTCTCCTCCGTCTCGGCCACGCTCGGCCTCGCCGGACAGGCCAACTACGCGGCGGCCAACGCGTTCCTCGACGCCCTGGCCCACCACCGGCACTGCCAGGGGCTGCCCGCGGTGGCCCTGGGCTGGGGGCTGTGGGAACAGGGCACCGGGCTCACCAGCCGGCTCGCCGACGCCGACCGGCAGCGCCTGGCCCGCATCGGTCTGCGGCCCCTGGCCACCAGTGACGGCCTGGCCCTGCTCGACCTCGCGCTGGGCGCGGACCGGCCGCACCTGGTGCCCGCCTGGCTGGACATGTCCGCACTCCGCGACACCGAGCCACCCCCGCTCCTCCGCGGGCTGGCCCCGGCCCCGGCCGCCCGTGGCAGGCGGGCGCGCGAGGACGCGAAGCCGCTGCGCGAGCGGCTGTCGGCCCTGCCCGAGAGGGACCGCGAGCTGACCGTGCGGCGTCTGGTGCAGGCCGAGACGGCGACGGTGCTGGGCCGCTCCGGGCCCGGCGACGTACTCCCCGAGCGGGGCTTCACCGACCTGGGCTTCGACTCGCTGACCGCCCTGGAACTCCGTACCAGGCTCGGTACCCTGACCGGCCTCGCGCTGACCGCCACGGTGACCTTCGACCACCCCAGCCCCCACGCGCTGGCACAGCACCTGCTGGGGCGGCTCGCCCCGCAACCGCTCACGGACGGGCCGCCCGCTGCCGGGTCTGTGGACCCCGCCGTCCTCGCCGAGCTGGACCGGCTGGAGGCGAGCGTGACCGCCGCCGCTGACGACGGACTGCGGTCGGCCGTCACCACCCGGCTGTGGGAGCTGCTGGCGACGCTGAGCCCGGAGGACGACGCGGTGGACCCCGCCCTGGATCCCGAGGTGGCCGCGGCCGGCGCGGACGAGCTCTTTGCCCTGATCGACGATGAGTTGGGAAGGCCCTGAACACCATGAGCGACGAGAAGCTGCTCGCTTACCTGAAGCGGGTCACCGCCGAACTGCGCCAGACGCGCCGGAAGGTGGCGGAGCTGGAGTCGACGAGCCAGGAGCCGACGGGCCGGGAGCCGATCGCGATCGTGGGCATGGCGTGCCGCTTCCCCGGCGGCGTGTCCTCGCCCGAGGAGCTGTACCGGCTGGTGGCCGACGGCATCGACGCGGTGTCCGAGTTCCCGGTGAACCGCGGCTGGGACCTCGACGGGCTGTACGACCCCGACCCGAACCGGGCCGGTACGAGCTACACCCGGCACGGCGGGTTCCTGCACGACGCGGCCGACTTCGACGCGGCCTTCTTCGGGATGGCGCCCAAGGAGGCGCTGGCCACCGATCCGCAGCAGCGCCTGCTGCTCCAGTCGAGCTGGGAGGCGCTGGAGCGCGCCGGGATCGCCCCCGCGTCGCTGCGCGGCAGCCGCACCGGGGTCTTCACCGGGGTGATGTACGGCGACTACGGGTCGCGTCCGGAAGGCGCCGCCGAGGGCTTCGAGGGCCACCTGTTCACCGGCAGCCTGCCGAGCGTGGCGTCCGGCCGTGTGGCCTACACCCTCGGGCTGGAGGGCCCCGCGGTGTCCGTGGACACCGCGTGTTCCTCGTCGCTGGTGTCGCTCCACCTGGCGGCGCAGGCGCTGCGGTCCGGTGAGTGCGCGCTGGCGCTGGCGGGCGGGGTGGCGGTGATGGCGACGCCGCGGACGTTCGTGGAGTACTCGCGTCAGCGCGCCCTGTCGCCCGACGGCCGGTGCAAGGCGTTCTCGGACGCGGCCGACGGCACGGGCTGGGCCGAGGGCGTGGGCATGGTGGTGCTGGAGCGGCTGTCGGACGCACGGCGCAACGGCCACCGCGTACTCGCCGTGCTGCGCGGCTCGGCGGCCAACCAGGACGGCGCCTCCAGCGGGCTTACGGCCCCCAACGGGCCGTCGCAGGAGCGGGTCATCCGGCAGGCGCTCGCCTCGGCCGGGCTGTCCCCCCAGGACGTGGACGCCGTCGAAGCGCACGGCACCGGCACGGTCCTCGGCGACCCCATCGAGGCGCAAGCGCTGCTGGCCACGTACGGACAGGGCCGTACCGAACCGCTCTGGCTCGGCTCCCTCAAGTCGAACATCGGCCACGCCCAGGCGGCCGCGGGCGTCGGCGGCGTCATCAAGATGGTGATGGCCATGCGCCACGGTGTGCTGCCGCCCACCCTGCACGCCGACGTGGCCTCGCGGCACGTGGACTGGTCGTCGGGCGCGGTCGGGCTGCTGACCGAGCGGCGGCAGTGGCCCCTCGGAGACCGGCCGCGCCGGGCCGGGGTGTCGGCGTTCGGCGCCAGTGGCACCAACGCCCACGTGATCATCGAAGAGCCGCCCGCCGCGGAAGCCGACGAGACCGGACCGGCGGTGGCGGCCCCGGTGCCGGTGGTGGTGTCGGGCGCGACGGAGGCCGCACTGCGGGCCCAGGCGGCGCGGCTGCTGGAGCGGGCGGAGGCCGACCCGGACGTCACACCGGCGGACATCGGATACTCCACGGTCACGACCCGTTCGGCGCTGCACCACCGCGCCGTCGTCGTCGCCGAGGACCGTGCCGAACTCGCCGACGGACTGGCCGCCCTCGCCGCGGCCGAGCCGTCGCCGCGCGTGGCCGAGGGCTCCGTCGTCCCCGAGTCCGGTGTGGTGTGGGTGTTCCCGGGCCAGGGCTCGCAGTGGGCCGGGATGGCCCGCGAACTGCGGGATTCCTCCCCGGAGTTCGCCGCCCGGCTGGACGAGTGCGAGCGGGCGCTGAGCGGTCTGGTCGACTGGTCGCTGGGGGAGGTCCTGGAGGACGAGGCGGCCCTGTCGCGGGTGGACGTGGTCCAGCCCGCGCTGTGGGCGGTCATGGTCTCGCTGGCCGAGGTGTGGCGTTCGGCGGGGCTCGTCCCGTCGGCCGTGGTGGGTCACTCCCAGGGCGAGATCGCTGCCGCGTGCGTGGCCGGCGCGCTGTCGCTGGAGGACGGTGCGCGGGTGTCCGCACTGCGCGCCCGCACGCTGCGGGCCCTCGCCGGTGGCGGCGGGATGCTGTCCATCGTGGCCTCCGAATCCTGGGTGCGGGAGCGGATCGAACCCTTCGGGACCCGGCTCTCGGTGGCGGCGGTCAACGGCCCCACCACCGTGGTCGTGTCCGGCGACCCGGACGCCCTGCGGGAGCTGGGCACCGTCCTGGCCGGGGCCGGGGTGATGCGGTGGAACGTCGCGGGAGTGGACTTCTCCGCGCACTCCGCGCAGGTGGAATCGCTGGAAGCCGAGCTGATGGACGTCCTGGCCACGATTCAGCCGCGCCCCTCGCAGGTGCCGTTCTACTCGACGGTGACGGCGGGCCCACTGGACGGCACCGAGCTGGACACCGCGTACTGGTACCGCAACCTGCGGGAGCCGGTGCGTTTCCAGGAGACCGTACGGGCCCTGTACACGGACGGGTTCGGGGTGTTCGTGGAGGTCAGCCCGCACCCCCTGCTCGGCATGGCCGTCCAGGACACGGTCGACGACACCTCCGGCCACGGCGTGGTGGTGGCGGACACCCTGCGCCGTGGGGAGGACGTGGTCCGGCGCTTCCTGCTGTCCATGGCCCGGCTGCACACCCACGGCCTCGCGGTGGACTGGACGCATGCCTTCGAGGGCACCGGCGCCCGCACCGTGGAACTGCCCACCTACGCCTTCGAGTACCGGCCGTACTGGCTCCGGACACCGGAACCGCTGGTGGGCCCCGGCGTCGAGCTGGCGGACGACGAGCGGACCGTGGTGACCGGCCGGCTGTCGCTGCGTACCCACCCGTGGCTGGCCGACCACCGCGTACGGGGCCGGGCCGTCGTACCGGGCACCGTCCTGCTGGAGATGGCGCTGCACGCGGGCCCGGTGGTGGACGAACTGACCCTGCGGGCGCCCGTGGTGGTGCCCGAGCGGGGAGAGGTCGAGATCCAGCTGCTGGTGGACCCCGCCGACGACAGCGGCCACCGGCCCCTGCGGCTGTACGCCCGCGCCCCCGAGTCCGACTGGCAGCTGCACGCCACCGGCGCGCTCGCCGAGGACGCGGTAGCGCCTTCCGGGGACGCGGCGGATCTCGCCGCCTGGCCGCCTCCGGGCGCCGAGCCGGTGGACCTCGCCTCCTGGTACGAGGACCTGGACGCGCGGGGCCTGGAGTACGGGCCCGGATTCCGGGGGCTGCGGGCCCTGTGGCGGCACGGCGGCGAACTGTTCGCCGAGGTGCGGCTGCCCGAGCCTGTCCGCCCCGCGCTGCTGGACGCCGCCCTGCACGCAGCCCTGGACCCGGCCACCGACCCGGCGCTGCCGTTCTCCTGGAGCGGCGTCCGGTGGCCGGCCCCGGAGACCGCAGCGGGGATGATCGGTTTGCGGGCGCGGATCACCCCGCTGGCGGACGGTGCTGTGGCGCTATGTATCGCCGATGCCACCGGCCAAGGCGAACTGTCGGCCGACGCGCTGACGCTGCGTACGCTGGGCGACGCGCTCCAGGACGTT
>NZ_GG657754.1:8644889-8648269 GCF_000158915.1 Streptomyces himastatinicus ATCC 53653
ATGTGGCCACCGCCGCCGTGTGGGGCCTGGTCCGATCGGCGCAGACCGAGAACCCGGACCGGATCGTGCTCGTCGACACCGACGACATGGACGGTCTGCCCCGGCTGCTGCCGTCCCTGCTGGCCTCCGGCGAGCCCCAGATCCTGGTGCGCGGCGGCGACCGGTACGTGCCCGGCCTGGTGCGCGCGGAACCGCCCGCGGCGACGGCGGAACCGGCGTTTCCGGCCGACGGCACGGTGCTGATCACCGGCGCGTCGGGCACACTCGGCGGACTCGTGGCCCGTCACCTGGTGGCCGAACACGGCGTCCGCCACCTCGTGCTGGCCGCCCGCCGGGGAGCGCCGGAACTTGCCGATGAGCTGGCCGGGACGGGCGCCACGGCGTCCTCCGTGGTGTGTGACGTCAGCGACCGCGACGCGCTCGCCGCCCTGCTCGCCGCCATTCCGCCGGACCGGCCGCTGCGCGCCGTGGTGCACGCCGCCGGAACCCTGGACGACGGTGTGATCGGCTCGTTGACACCACAGCGGCTGCGTTCGGTGCTGGCGGCGAAGGCCGACGGTGCTTGGCATCTGCACGAACTCACCCGTGACCTGGACCTGTCGGCCTTCGTGCTGTTCTCCTCGCTGTCCGCCACGCTGGGCACCGCCGGGCAGGGCAACTACGCCGCCGCCAACGCCGTCCTCGACGCCCTGGCACACCAACGCCGTGGTCTGGGCCTGCCCGCGCTGGCCCTGGGCTGGGGCCTGTGGGCCGAGCGCAGCGCGCTGACCGGACGGCTGGACGAAACCGACCTCGCGCGCCTGACCGGTGCCGGTGTCCGGCCGCTGGCCACCGAAGAGGGGCTGGCGCTGTTCGACGCCGCCCTCGGCACGGACCGGGCGCAGCTGCTCCCGGCCCGCCTGGACCCGACGGCCCCGGATTCCACGGCCGACGGCACACCGCCCCTGCTCAGCACCCTCGCCCCGGCACGGCGCCGCCGCACGCCCGCCCCGCTCACCGCCGGTCCCCTCGCCACGGGTGGCACCACCCACGACGGGCCCGGCACCGGTGGTCTGCGGGCGATGTCCGAGGACGAGCGGGAACGCTTCGTCGAGCGGCTGGTGCTGGGCGAGACCGCCGCGGCGCTGGGACACGACTCCGACACCGGCATCGACCCCGACGCCGACTTCCAGCGCCTCGGTTTCACCTCACTGACCGCGCTGGAGGTACGTAACCGGCTGAGCGCCCGCACCCGGCTGCGGCTTCCCGCGACCCTGGTGTTCGAACACCGCACCCCGAGGGTGCTCACCTCCTTCCTCACCGGCAGGCTGCTCGACGCCGAACAGCCGTCCTCCGCCGTCCGGACCACCGCACCGACGGCCGAGGGGACGGCCGAGGTGGCCGATGACGACCGTATTGCGGTCATCGGCGTCGCCGGCCGCTACCCGCTGGCCGGGACGGTCGGCGAGCTGTGGGACAACCTCGCCCGGGGCAGGCACTGCATCCGCGAGGTCCCCGCCGAACGCTGGGACGCCGACGCGCACTACGACCCGTCCGGCGTGCGGGGCGCCTACAGCAAGTGGGCAGGTTTCATCGACGACGTCGACGCGTTCGACCCGATGTTCTTCCACATCTCGCCCGCCGATGCCGAGGCCATGGACCCGCAGGAACGCCTGTTCCTGCAGACCGCGGCGGCGACCCTGGAGGACGCCGGCTATCCGGCGGCCACGCTCGCAGCGCAGGGACCCGTCGGTGTGTTCGCCGGTGTGATGAGCAACGACTACGCGTGGATGGGCGGCGAGGCCAGCGCGCTCGGTGTGCCGACCGACGCCTACTCCCGCCACTGGTCGGTCGCCAACCGGGTGTCGTCCTTCTTCGACTTCACCGGACCGAGCCTCGCGGTCGACACCGCGTGCTCGGCCTCGCTCACCGCCGTCCACCTGGCATGCCGCAGCATCCTGAGCGGGGAGTGCGCGGCGGCCCTCGCGGGCGGCGTCAACCTCATCCTGCACCCGCAGCACCTGCGCAGTCTGGCCCAGGCGGGGATGCTCTCCCACGACGACCGGCTCAAGGCGTTCGGCGCCGACGCGGACGGCTTCGTCGACGGCGAGGGCGTGGGCGCCGTCCTGCTCAAGCCGCTGGCCGCGGCGCTGGCCGACGGCGACCGGGTGCTCGGAGTGATCCGCGGATCGGCCATCAACGCGGGTGGCGACGCCGGTGGTTACACCGTGCCCAAGGCGTCCGCCCAGGCCGCGGTGATCCGCGGCGCACTGGACCGGGCCGGTGTCACGGCGCGGACCATCGGCTACGTGGAGGCACACGGCACCGGCACCCACCTCGGCGACCCGATCGAAATCGCGGGACTGACCGAGGTGTTCGGCGGGCCCGTGGACCCGGAGCGCCGGGCGGAAGGGCCGGCGGTGGCGCTCGGCTCGGTGAAGTCCAACATCGGCCATCTGGAGGCCGCGGCCGGTATCGCGGGTCTGACCAAGGTGCTGCTGCAATTCCGGCACGGAATGCTGGCACCGTCGCTGCACGCGGACCGCCGCAACCCGGAAATCGACTTCGCGAGCACGCCGTTCGAGGTACAGCGGACACTGCGGCCCTGGAGCCCGCTGGAGGACTCCGGCGCGGACGGCGCCCCGCAGCCGTCGCCACGGCGTGCCCTTGTCAGCTCTTTCGGCGCGGGCGGCGCCAATGCCTGTGTCGTTCTGGAGGAGTATCCGTTGGCCACCGAGTCCGAGCCGGAGCCGATCGACGAGCAGTCCGAACAGCTGCTGGTGCTCTCGGCCAGGACCGAGGAGCGGCTACGGGCCTACGCGGCGGACTTGGCCACCTTCCTGGGCGGCGGCCACACCCCGTACGAGACGGCTGTGACCGGGGACGCCACGCAGGACGCCGGACGTCTGTGCCTCCGGCTGGCCGCGGAGATGGCGGGCGTGGCACCGGACTCCCTCGACCTCGCGACCGATCTGGTGGACTGCGGCTTCGGCGTGGCCGAGCGCGCCCACTACTACTCGCTGCTGGCCGAGGAGCTGGGCACCGAGCTGCCCCCGGCCGCCACGATGGCCGGGACCATCGGAGCGGTGGCGGACGCGGTGGCGGGCCTGATGCCGCACGGCGAGGAGACGGCGACCGGCAACGTGCCGGGTGGCGAGGCCACCGCCCGCCGGGGTCCGCGACTCGCCGATGTCGCCCACACTCTGCGATCGGGCCGTACCGCCTACGAGTTCCGGCTCGCCCTGACGGCCACTTCGGTGTCCGAGGCCGCACGGCTGCTGGAGATGTACGCGGCGGGCCGGGACGAGGGCCGGCTCAGCACCGGGCGCACGGCCCGTATCCGGGTGTCGCTCTCCGATGACGAGACCACCGCCCTGGAGGCCGCGCTTGAGCCGGGGCGA
>NZ_GG657754.1:8648577-8800413 GCF_000158915.1 Streptomyces himastatinicus ATCC 53653
CGGGACAAGTTCCAGCGGTTGCACGACGCGCTGCTGGACCTGCTGGCGGAGGCCGGGTTCCTGACCCGGGACGGTGACCACGTCATCACCACCGACGCGGTGGCCGGGGCACACCAGGCCGAGGGGGCGGACCGCTGGGAGGCCGAGTTCGAGCGAGTGGCGGACGCGTGCCCGGACATCGAGCCCACCGTCACCCTCAACCGGGAGTTCCTGCGGGCCTACCCACGGCTGCTGCGCGGTGAACTGGTGGGCACCGAGGTCATGTTCCCCGACTCCTCGATGGAGCTGGTGCAGGACCTCTACCGGGGGAATCCGCTCACCGACTTTTTCAACCTGCTGGCGGCCGACACCGTACGCGCCTTCCTCGGCGCCCGGCTGCCCCAGCTTCCGGCCCACGAGTCGGTCCAGGTGATCGAGCTGGGCGCCGGGACCGGTGCGACCAGCGAGCGGGTGCTGTCGGCGCTGGTCGAGCACTCCGGCCGGGTCGGCTTCACCTTCACCGACATCTCACCGCGCTTCCTGGAGCACGGCCGCGAGCGGTTCGCCGCGGCCTACCCGTTCGCCGGGTTCCAACTGCTCAACCTGGAACGCGGACTGGCTGAGCAGGACTTCGTACCCGGTTCCGCCGATGTGGTCCTGGCCACCAACGTGGTGCACGCCACCAGGAATCTGCGGACCACCCTGCGCAAGGTCAGGGAACTGCTGAAGCCCGGTGGCCTGCTGGTGCTCAACGAGCTGACCGCCATCCGGCCGTACCTCACGGTCGGTGGCGGCGTGATGGAGGGGTGGTGGGCCTTCGAGGACAGCGAGCTGCGCATTCCGGGCTCGCCGCTGGCCACGCCACCCGCCTGGACCCGGCTGCTCCAGGAGGAGGGCTACGCACGGGTCAGGGTCCTCGGCGCGGAGGAGGGCGAATGGGGCCAGCGGCTGCTGGTCGCCGAGAGCGACGCCGCCGTGCCCGGCGGTCCGTCGGCGGAGCCCGCCGCCGAGGTGGCAACCACGGGCTCGCGGCCGGATCCGGCCGACGGGATCGAGGACCGGCTGCGGGAGCTGTTGGAACGGGTTTTGAAGCTGGACGAGCGGATCGATCCGGATCGTCCGCTGGCGGACTACGGCTTCGACTCGCTGAGCGGACTGAAGATCGTGGCCGCGGTGGATGACGCGTTCGGTGTGCCCGTGCCGCTGGACGAGTTCTTCGAGCGCCCGACGCTACGGGAGTTGACGGCGCATCTGACGTCCGGCTGGCTCACCGCAGTGGTGGCACCTGCCGCGGCCGCCGAAGCCGCCCCCATGACCCAGCCGTCCCCGGTGGCAGCCGCGGCGGCACCGGTCCTGCGCCCGCGCACCGATGCCGAACTGATCACCCACCCGCTGTCGGAGGGACAGCGCGCGCTGTGGGTGATCGAGCAGATCGCACCCGGCAACCACGCCTACAACCTCCCGCTCGCCTTCTGGCTCGACCGCGACGTCGACGTCCTCGCCCTGCGCATCGTCCTCCAGGACGTCTTGGACCGGCACGACGCGCTGCGCTCGACCGTCCGTACCGGCGAGGACGGGCGGCCCTTCGTACGGATAGCCGCCGAACCCGAGCTGCCGTTCCAGCAGGTCTTCCTCACCTCGGACGACGAAGCGGACCTCCGTGACCGGATACGGGTGGACATGCGGCAGCCCTTCGAGCTGTCCCGGGGCCCGCTGGTGCGCGCCACGCTGTACACCCTCGGCGACGGCCGCCACGCGTTGCTGCTGACCGTGCACCACCTGGTGCTGGACGGGGTGTCCATCCCTCTGCTGCTGGACGACGTCGAGCGCGGTTACCGCACGGTCCGCCAAGGCCGTCCGTTGCCGGACAGCCGGCCCACCCGCACTTTCGCCGACTTCACGGCCCATCAGCGCGATCTCCTGGCCGGGCCCGAGGGAGAGCGCCTGCGCGCGTACTGGACGGACCGGTTGCGCGACCGTCGGACGACCGTCCCGCTGCCCCTGGACCGGCCGCGGCCGCCGGTGCCCGGTTTCCGGGGCGCGGTGGTGGAAGGGCGACTGCCCGCGGCGGTGACCGAGGGGGCCCGGGCTCTCGCCACCGCCGAGCGGACCTCGCTGTCCAGCGTCATGCTGGCTGCCTTCTTCGCCCTGCTGCACCGCTACAGCGACCAGGCCGACATCGCCGTCGGTACCCCGACGGCGAACCGTCCGGCCGAGGGCTACGACGATGTGCTCGGCTACTTCATGAACATGGTGGTCCTGGCCGAGCGTGTGGACGGGCAGGAGCCCTTCCACACGCTGGTACGCCGGGTGCACCGGACGGTGATGGACGCCCTGCGGCACGGCGCCTACCCGCTGATCACCCTCGCCGAGGAGCTGAGGCGCGAGCACCCCGCCGCCCATGACAGGCTCTTCGACGTCGCCTTCTACTTCCACAACTGGGCCCGCGACATGCGCAATGACGGCCTCGTCCGGGACCGCGTCGAGGGCGTGCACCAGGAGGGCGAGTTCGACCTGACCCTCGACCTGATCGACCACCCGGAGGGCTGCCGGTACACCCTGAAGTACGACCCCGACCTGTTCGACGCCGCCACGGTGGAGCGGATCGGCGGCCACTTCGGCACCCTGCTGGCCTCCGCGGTCGGCGCCCCCGGGGCCACGGTGGGCGATCTGGAGCTGCTGACCGAGGGCGAGCGTGCCATGCTGGCCCCGCCCGCCACCGCCGCGTACCCGGCCGACACCCTGGTGTGGGAGCTGGTGCGGCGCCAGGCCGAGGCACGCCCTGACGCGGTGGCGGTACGTTTCCAGGGCACGGAGCTGACCTACCGCCGGCTGCGGGAGCGGGTGGACGCGCTGGCCGCCCGTCTGGTCGCCGCGGGCGTCGGACGCGGCCGTACGGTCGGTGTCCTGCTGCCGCGTGACGCCGGACTGCCGGTGGCCCTGCTCGCCGTCCAGGCCGCCGGTGGCGCGTACGTACCGCTCGACCCGGCGTATCCCGCGCAGCGGCTCGCCTACATGGCCGAGGACGCCGGACTGCACCTGCTCCTCACCCACTCCGCCGTCGAGGCCACCTGCGGTGACACGGCGCCCCGACTGCTCGTCGACGGCGACGGGCAGCCGCCCGCGGCCGCCTCGCCGGGCCCCGCGGGGCCGCTGGACACCGCGTACGTGCTGTACACCTCCGGCTCCACCGGCCGTCCCAAGGGCGTCCGCGTCCCTCACCGGGCACTGGTCAACTTCCTCTGGTCCATGCTCCGGGAACCCGGATTCGGGGCCGGGGACACACTGCTCGCCCTCACCACCGTCTGCTTCGACATCTCCGGTCTGGAGCTGTACCTCCCGCTGATCAGCGGCGGCACTGTCGAGATCGTGCCGACCGAGGTCGCCCAGGACGGACTGCTGCTGCGGGAGGAGGTCGAGCGCGGCACGGCCACGGTGATCCAGGCGACCCCGGCCACCTGGAAGATGCTGCTCGCCGCGGGCTGGCAGGGGAATCCGGACCTCAGGGTGTTCTGCGGTGGCGAGGCGCTGCCGTACGACACGGCGCAGGCGCTGCTCGCCACCTGCCGCGAGGTGTGGAACCTTTACGGCCCCACCGAGACCACCATCTGGTCGGCGGTGAGCAGGCTGCGGCGCGGCGAGCCCGTCACCATCGGGACTCCGGTCGCCAATACCGGGCTGTACGTGCTCGACAGCGCGCACAGGCCGGTGCCCACCGGTGTCGCTGGTGAGCTGTACATCGGCGGCGACGGCGTGGCCGACGGCTACCTCGGCCGCCCCGAGCTGACCGCCGAGCGCTTCCTGCCCGACCCCTTCGCGACCCGCCCGGACGCCACGATGTACCGCACGGGCGACCTGGTCCGCAGGCTGGCCGACGGGCGGATCGCCTACCTGGGCCGGATGGACGCCCAGGTGAAGGTGCGTGGCTTCCGGGTCGAACCGGAGGAGATCGAGTCGGCCCTGCGGCGGCTGGAAGGCGTACGCGAGGCCGCGGTGGTGGCACATGGCCGCGGTGGCGGCGACAGCACGCTGCTGGCGTGCTACGTGCTCGACGACGGTGCCCCCGAACCGGCCCGGGACCGGCTCGCCGCCTGGCTGCCGTCCCATATGCTCCCCGACGCACTGATCCGGATGGCTTCCCTCCCGTACACGCTCAACGGCAAGGTCGACCGCACCGCGCTGGCCACACTGGCACCGGCCGACCTGCGGGCGCGCTTCGGCAACCCGGCGACCGAGCGGCCACCGCGGTCCGCCGAACCCGCCGCGGCCACAGGCCGCGTTGCGGCACTGATATCCGAACTCGCTCTTATGACGGGCGAGTTGGCGGACGTACGACCGCAGGACATCGGTCCGGAGACCCCGCTCGGCGAGGTCGGCATGAACTCGGTGCGCTTCACCGCGCTGAGCGCCGAACTGCGCAATGCGTACGGCATCGAGGTCCGTCCGACCCTCTTCTACCGCAAGGGCACGCTGTCCGCGCTGGCCGAGCACCTGTGGGAACACCACCCGGCCGAGCTGACCTCACGGTTCGGTGCCGCCGCGGAACGACCGGCGGCCGAGCCGCGGCCAGCCGGGCAACCGGCCGGGCCGCGGCCCGGCGGCGATGCCGCGATCATCGGCATGGCCGGGCGGCTGCCCGGCTCGGAGAACCTGGACGCGTTCTGGTCCCATCTGGCCGCCGGGCACGACTTGGTGGGCGAAGTGCCCGCCGAGCGCTGGGACTGGCGCGACCAGCCGTCCTCCCGCTGGGGCGGCTTCATCCCCGGCGTGGACCGCTTCGACGCCGCCTTCTTCGGCATCTCGCCGCGCGAGGCGGAGCTGATGGACCCCCAGCAGAGGCTGCTGCTGGAGGTGGTCTGGGCGGCCGTCGAGGACGCCGGTTACCGCCCGTCCGACCTCGCCGGACAGCGCGTCGGAGTGTTCATCGGGGTGGCCAACGCCGACTACCTGGAGGCCCAGCGGGCCGCCGGCCACGCTCCGCAGAGCCACACCGCCACCGGCGCGGCGCTGTCCGTCATCCCCAACCGGATCTCCTACCTGCTGGATCTGCGCGGCCCCAGCATGGCCGTGGACACGGCCTGCTCCGGTTCGCTCTCCGCCGTCCACCTGGCCTGCGCCGCGCTGCGCGACGGCACCTGCGACCTGGCCCTCGCGGGCGGCGTCAACCTCATCCTCACGCCCACGGTGTACGAGGTGCTGAGCCAGGGCGAGATGCTGAGCCCGGACGGCCGCTGCAAGACCTTCGACAGCCGGGCCGACGGCTACGTACGCGGCGAGGGCGTCGGCGCCGTGCTGCTCAAGCTGGACGACCGGGCCAGGCGCGATGGCGACGCCGTGCACGCCGTCATCCGGGCGGCCGCGGCGGGCCACGGCGGCCGTACGACATCGCTCACCGCACCCAGCCCGGACGCCCAGGCGGATCTGCTGGCCGAGGCATACCGCACCGCCGGTGTGCCACTGGAGACGGTCGGCTACATCGAGACCCACGGCACCGGCACCGCGCTGGGCGACCCGATCGAGACCACCGGGCTGAGCACCGCCTTCCGCCGGCTGCGCGCGGAACAGGGCACCACCGCCGCGCCCGGCTGCGCCATCGGATCGGTCAAGACGAACATCGGCCACCTGGAGGCCGCGGCCGGCATCGCCGGGCTGTTCAAGGTGGTGCTGGCCATGAGGCACGGCACCATCCCGGCCAGCCTCCACCTGCGTGAGCAGAACCCCTACCTGGAACTCGACGGCGGCCCGTTCGAGGTGGCTGCCACCGCCCGCCCCTGGCCGCGGCCGCGCGACGCGGCCGGACACGAGCTGCCGCGGCGCGCCGGTGTCAGCTCCTTCGGCTTCGGCGGGGCCAACGCGCACGTCGTAGTGGAGGAAGACCACATGCCGGACACCCGCGAGGACGGTGCGGTGCAGCAGCTGTTCGTCCTCTCCGCCCGCGACCCCGAGGCGCTGCGGCGCTCCGCGCGGCAACTCGCCGACCACCTGGCGGATCACGATGTCCGGCCGGGCGACCTGGCATACACCCTCCAGACCGGACGGGAGCCCATGGGCCACCGGCTCGCCGTGGTGGCGGACGGCACCGCGGGGCTGCGCGCGGAGCTGGTCGCGCACCTGTCCGGTCACCCCTCGGCGGTGCGCACCGGACGGGCCGAACGGGGCGCCACCCCGCACCCGGCGGTCAGCGATACACCCGATGTGGCCACGGTCTCCCGCGCGTGGCTGTCCGGTGCCGACATCGACTGGCGGTCGCTGCACCGGGGCGCCGCCCCGCGCCGGGTGCACCTGCCCACCTACCCGTTCGCCGCCACTCGCCACTGGTTCGCACCAGGGCCGTCCCCGGCGGTGGCACCCGGCCGGGCCGTCACCCCGCCGCGTCCGGCCCTGCTGGATGCCGATGTCCCCACCGAGGGCGGACCGGCCTTCGCCAAGACCCTCACCGGAGAGGAGTTCTTCCTGCGCGACCACGTCGTCGGCGGCGAGCCTGTGCTGCCCGGCGTGGTGTACCTGGAGATGGCCCGGCTGGCCGGTGAACGCGCCCTGGGCGCACCGGTTCGCGGCGTCGACGGCCTGGTGTGGGCGAGCCCCATCCGGGTCCCCGCAGGCAGCGAGCACCGGGTGGTGGTCCGGCTGACCGGCGACGGCGGCACCTCCTTCGAGGTGTGCACCGCCGGTGACGACGTCACGGTGCACGCGCACGGCACGCTGCTGGTCGGCGAAGCCGGGGACCGCCCCGCCCGGATCGACCCGGCGGGCGTGCGGGCGCGCTGCACGGCCGTCCGGGCCGGTGCCGACTGCTACACGGCCTTCTCCCGGCTGGGCCTGGACTACGGTCCCAGTTTCCAGGTGATCGAAGAACTCGCGGTCGGCGAGCGCGAGGCGCTGGCGTCCTTGCGCCTGCCCGGGGCGCGCGTCGCGGATGCCGCTGACTACGTGTTCCACCCGTCGCTCCTGGACGCTGCCCTCCAGACGGCGGGCCGACTCGCGCCCGGCGCCGACGACCTGACCCGCCCGCTGCCGTATCTGCCCTTCTCCCTGGGATCGGTGCGGCTGTACGGCGAACTGCCCGAGCTGATGTACGCGTACGCCACCCCCTCGGCGCGCCCGGCCACCGCCGGAACGCTCTGCTTCGACGTGGCGCTGCTGGACCGGGCGGGCGACGTGGTGCTCGCGATCGAGTCCTTCACGCTCCGCGCGGTGCCCGCGGGCCACATGGTGGCCGCGCGGGGCACGGCGGCCGCGGACGATGCGGTGGCCGCGTTCGAACCGGTCCGGGAGCCCGCGCCTCTCGCCACGCGGCAGTGGCAGGGGACCGTTCTGGTGCTGGATGCCGGATCCCACGGCCCCGCTGTCGGCGCCGCCCTCACGGCAGCCGGTGCGACCGTCCAGCACATCGAGCTGACCGCCGGATTCGACGCCGGGGCGGCGGTCCGCGCCGGAGGGCAGGGACCCGGCCCCGTCCATGTAGTACATCTGGCGGGGGAGGACGCCGACCCCGGCAGCGCGGTCGAGCACGGCTTCCACGTGGCCTTGGCCTTCTGCCGGGAGTGGGAGCACGAGCGGCGCGACGCACTGCGCTACCTCTACGTCCACCGCGCCCCGGCCGTATCGCCCGCCCATCCGGCGATGGCCGCGTTCGCCCGCTCGGTGCGCAGCGAACACCCGTCCCTCGACTTCGGTGTCTTGGCCGTCGCGGACGGCTCGCTCGCCGAGGCGGTGGCCGGTGAACTCGGCGCCGAGGGCGGACCCGAGGTCCGGATCGACGCCACCGGGCGAACCCGCGGCTCCTGGCAACGGGTGAGCCTGCCCGCCGCCACCGGGTCCGCCTTCACGGGCTCGGGAGCCCACGTCATCACCGGCGGGACCGGGGCGCTGGGACTGCTGCTGGCGGAGCACATCGCCGCCGCACGGCGCGCCGCGGGAGTCACGGAGGGCGGCATCGTGCTCGCGTCGCGGACCGCTCCCGACCCCGGGACCGAGGCCCGCGCCCGGGCGATCGGCGCCCGTGTGGTCCAGGCCGACGGCTCCGACGCCGCGGCGGTCCACGCGCTGATCGCCGGGGCACGCCGGGAGCACGGTGCGGTGAGCGGGGTCGTGAACGCCGCCGGGGTGCTCAGGGACGCCCTGCTGCGCCACAAGTCCCGGGCGGATGCGGAGGAGGTGCTGGCCGCCAAGGTGCACGGGACCGCGCTGCTGGACGAGGCGACCCGCGAGGACGCGCTGGACTACTTCGTGACGTTCTCCTCCGCGGCGGCGGCGTTCGGCAACGTCGGCCAGACCGACTACGCCTTCGCCAACGCCTTCCTCGACCACTTCGCCGAGCGGCGCGAGGAACAGCGCCGCCGGGGCACGCGGCACGGCCGTACTCTCGCCGCCGCCTGGCCGCTGTGGGCCGACGGCGGTATGCGCGTCGACAGCAGTGGGCAGGAGCACGCGGCCCGGGTGCTCGGCATGCGTCCGCTGCGCACCCGCCCGGCGCTGGACGCGCTGGAGCGGGCCCTGGCCGGGACCGCGCCGAGGCTGCTGCTCGGGGCGGGCGACCCGGCCCGGATCCTGACCGCCCTGCGCGGCGAGGAGAAGACGAAGCACACGACGAACCCCACCGCGCCAGGGGCCCAGGCGGCCGAGGTGGCGGATACGACGGATGTACGGGCCCGGGCCGAGCGCCTGGTGCTCCGGATCATGGCGGAGGAGCTGAAGCTGCCGGAGGCGGAGATCGCCGTCACCGAGACCTTCGACCAGTACGGGGTGGACTCACTGATCACGCTGAGCGTGACCCGGCGGCTGGAGGAGCACGTCGGCCCGCTGTCGAAGACCCTGCTGTTCGAGTACGTGACGGTCCGCGAACTGGCGGACCACCTGGCCGGAGCACACCCGGAGGCGCTGGCCACACGGCATCCCGCCGCCGATCCCGCCACCGCCGATCCCGCCGCCGTTGAAGCTGTCGCCACCGGGGCCGCCCCCGCCGATCCCGCCACCGCACACACCACCCCCCGCGGCCAAGACATCGCGATCATCGGCGTCGCGGGCCGGTATCCGCAGGCAGACGACGTGGACGAGTTCTGGCGCAACCTGCGCGAGGGCCGGGACTGCGTCGAGGAGATCCCGTCCGAGCGGTGGAACAACGACCTGTTCCACGACGCCGACACCTCGCGGACCGGCAAGACGTACGGCCGGTGGGGCGGCTTCATCCGGGGCGCCGACCGCTTCGACCCGATGTTCTTCCGGATGTCACACATCGAGGCCGAGCACACCGACCCCCAGGAGCGGGTGTTCCTGGAGACCGTCTGGCATCTCCTGGAGGACGCCGGCGTCACCCGGGAGGGGCTGCGGGGCTTCCGCACCGGGGTGTTCGTGGGCATGATGTACGGCCAGTACCAGCTCTACGGTGTCCAGGAGGCGCTGCGCGGCGAGGGCCTGCCCCCGCACTCCTCGTTCGCCTCGGTCGCCAACCGAGTGTCGTACTTCTTCGACTTCACCGGGCCCAGCGTCGCCGTGGACACGATGTGCTCCTCCGCGCTGGTCACCATCCACCAGGCGTGTCAGGCCATCCGCGACGGTGACTGCGATGTGGCGGTCGCCGGTGGCGTCAACATCACCAGCCACCCGGCGAAGTACCTGCAATTGGCGTGGCGTGGCTTCCTCGCCGAGGACGGCCGCTGCCGCAGCTTCGGCGAGGGCGGCACCGGATACGTCCCGGCCGAGGGTTCCGGCGCGGTCCTGCTCAAGCGGCTCGACGCAGCGCTGGCCGACGGCGACCGGATCCTGGCGGTCGTCAAGGCGTCCGCGGTCAACCACGGCGGCACGGGGCGCGGCTTCAACGTCCCCAGCCCCAGAGCGCAGGGAGATCTGGTGCGGGCCGCGCTCGACCGTGCCGGGATGCGCCCGGCGGACCTGGACTACGTGGAGGCACACGGCACAGGTACGGCGCTCGGCGACCCGGTCGAGGTGACCGGCATGATGCGGGCCTTCGGGGACGACATGCCGGAGCGGCTGCCGATCGGCTCGGTCAAGTCCGCCATCGGGCACGCCGAGTCGGCGGCCGGCATCGCGGCCGTCACCAAGGTGCTGTTGCAGATGCGCCACGGTGAGCTGGTTCCCACCCTGCACGCGGACCCGCTCAACCCGAACATCGACTTCGCGGCCACCCCGTTCGAGGTCCAGCGCGCCCTCGCGCCCTGGCCGCGCCGTCCGCTCGCCGACGGCACCACGAGGCCGAGGACCGCGGGCGTCAGCTCCTTCGGTGCGGGTGGCACCAACGCGCACGTCATCCTCCAGGAGTACCCTGCCGTCGCGCTTCCACCGGCCCGCCCGGCCGGTCCGCACCTGGCGGTCCTCTCGGCCCGGGAGCCGGATCGGCTGGCCGAACAGGCCCGCCGCCTGGCGGCACACCTGCGCGCCGAGGGCTCCGGCGCGGCCCCGCAGGAAGTCGCCTGGACGCTACAGTCGGGACGCGAGGCCATGGCGCACCGGCTGGCGGTGCGCTTCGACGACCTCCCGCAACTCGCCACCCGGCTGGAGGAGTTCGCGGCCGGGGGTGAACCGGCCGACTGCTGGACCGGAACAGTCGACCCCCGTAAACCGGCCGACGACGCGACGCCGTCGACCGATCCGACGGCCTGCGCGGTCGCCTGGGCCGCGGGACGGCGGGTCGACTGGGCGGCCCTGCACGGCGAAGCACGGCCCGGCCGGGTGCCCCTGCCCGGTTATCCGTTCGGCGGTGGCCGGGTCTGGCTGGCGGCGGCCGACGCCGAACTGGCGGCCCTCGAAACCGGCCCCACCGCCGGGGGACTGCTGCTGACCAGGCAGTGGATGCCCGCCGAACCCGCGCGGCGGACCATGCCGCCAGGCAGGACCGCCGTCCTGGCCGTACCGGGGACCGAGGGCCCGGCCGCCCGGCTGGCCGCCACCCTGCCGACCGCGGAAATCCTCACCCGCGAACGGCTCCGAGCCGACCTCGACGCCTCGGACACCCGCTGGGACCGCTACGACGCAGTGGTCGACCTGGCGGGCTGCGCACCGGCCGGGGAGCCCGTCGACCGCTCCGTACTGCACACCTGGCTGGGCTGGTTGCAGCGCGTGGTGGACGGGGGCGGGCGCGGGCTGAGCGCCTTGCTCGTCTCCCGGGGTACGACACCGGCCCCCGCGGGCGCGGCCCGGACCGGGCTCTACCGGATGCTGCAGAGCGAGTACCGCCATCTGCGCTCCCGCCACCTCGACCTCGGGCAGGCCGACGACGAGCAGCTGTGCCGGTGGGTGGCCGATGAACTCGGCGCCGGGGATGAGCCGCCCGAGGTCGCCTACCGCGACGGGATCCGCCACCGTACGGTGCTCCGCGAACTTCCGGACCGTACGGGTGAGCCCGTACGGTTCCCGGCCGGACACGTGCTCTGGGTGACCGGTGGCACCCGTGGCATCGGACTGCTGACCGCGCGCCACTTCGTCGCCCGGTACGGCGTCCGCAAGCTCGTCCTCACCGGCCGTGAGGAGCTGCCGCCCCGGGCGGACTGGGCAGCGCACATCGCCGAAGGCGGCGTGCTCGGCCGCAAGCTGCGCCCCCTGGCGGAGCTTGCGGACCAGGGGGTGGAGCTGGAGGTCCTGTCCGTCCCGCTGGACGACCGGCAGGCCATGGCCACGGCACTGGCGGACGTCACCCGCAGGCTTGGCCCGGCCGGCGGGTTGATCCACAGCGCGGGCGTCACCGACACCGCCAACCCCGCCTTCGTCCGCAAGCCGCGCACGGGCATCGAGCAGGTGATCGGCCCCAAGGTCTTCGGCCTGGACACCCTCGTGGAGTGCTTCCGCGACCAGCCACTTGCCCTGTTCGTGCTCTACTCCTCAGTCGCCGCCACCGTGCCCGCACTGGCCGTCGGGCAGAGCGACTACGCGATGGCGAACGCCTACCTGGACGCGGTCGCCGAGGCGCGCCCGCACGGGCTGCCGCTGGTGAGCGTGCAGTGGCCGAGCTGGAAGGACACCGGCATGGGGGAGGCGCGCAGCGCCGCCTACCGGGCCTCCGGGCTGGCCACGCTGCCGGACGAGCAGGGGCTCGCGCTGCTGGACCGGGCGCTCGCCAGTGGCGCCCGCGTGGTCATGCCCGCGGTGGTGCGTCCGGACGCCGACTGGCAGCCCGAGCGGCTGACCGGCCGCCACCTGGCGCCCGCCCCTGTACCGACCGAGGCCCCGGCAGCCCCACCGGAGCCGTCCGGGGCGCACCCGGGAACGGCCGAAGGAGCAGCCCAAGGAGCGGTCCAGGCCGCGATGGACGCCGCGGCCTCATGGCTGCTCGACCAGCTGGCGGTGGAGCTGCGGTTCGACCGCGCCCGGCTCAGTGGCGATGTCCCGGTGCACGACTACGGCATCGACTCGATCCTGGTCACCCAGCTCGTACAGACCCTGGCCAAGCAGCTGGACGTGTCGATCGACCCGTCGGCGCTGCTGGAGCATCCGACCGCCGACGGCTTCGCGGCCCATCTCGCCCGGGAACACCGGGACGAGCTCGTCGCCCGCTTCGGCGGCGCCCCGTCCGATGCGCCGCTGCCCGCGGCATACGTGGCACAGAAGGAGGCCGTCGCCGATCCCGTATCAGCCGTGTCCGTGTCCGCCGAGCCGGTACCCGCCGGTGCGGACATCGCCGTGGTCGGCCTGTCCTGCCTGTTCCCCGGCGCCGGTTCCGCGGGGGAGTACTGGGAGCTGCTGCGCGAGGGCCGCTCCGCCCTGCGGCCCGTACCCGAGGGGCGCTTCGGCGGGTCGGCCGGTCACCTCGCGGGGCTGCTGCCCGATGTGCTCGGCTTCGACCCGGAGGCGTTCCTGCTGTCCGAGGCGGACGTCGCCGCCATGGACCCGCAGGCGCTGCTGCTGCTCGAGCAGGTCAACAGCGCGGTGCACGACGCCGGTTACCGGCCCGCCGAGCTGAAGGGGCGCCGGGTCGGTGTGTACGTCGGCGCCCGGTCGGGCTGGGCCCCGGACGACATCCGGCTGGGCCAGGCGAAGAACCCGGTGATGGCCACCGGACAGAACTACCTCTCCGCGAACGTGTCGCAGTTCTTCGACTTCCGCGGGCCCAGCATGGTGGTCGACACCGCCTGCTCCTCCGCCCTGGTGGCGATGGACATGGCGGTACGGGCCCTGCGGGCCGGCGACATCGAATCGGCGGTGGTCGCCGGGGTGAGCCTGCTCATGGACGGGCGGGCGCACGAGGTCTTCGCCCGGCGGGGACTGCTGAACCCGGGCTCCGAGTTCCACCTGTTCGACCGCAGGGCGGCCGGACTCGTCCTCGGCGAGGGAGCCGGTGCCGTCCTCCTCAAACCGCTGGCCCGGGCGCAGTCCGACGGGGACCGGGTGCTCGCCGTCCTCAAGGGCATCGCGGTCAACAACGACGGCCGCACCGCGGGCCCGGCCACCCCGAATCCGCAGGCGCAGAAGGAGGTGATGGCCCAGGCGCTGGCGCACAGCGGCCATCTCCCCGGGGACATCGGCTGGGTGGAGGCCAACGGATCCGGCTCGACCGTCACCGACCTGCTCGAACTCAAGGCGATCCAGGCGGTCTACCGGTCCGGTTCCGCACAGCCGGTGGCGCTCGGCTCCGTCAAGCCGAACATCGGACACCCGCTGGCCGCCGAGGGGATCGCCGCGTTCATCAAGGTCGTGCTGATGCTGCGGCACCAGGAGCAGGTGCCGTTCCGCTCCGGGCAGGAACCGCCGGCCCACTTCGACCTGGCCGCCTCGCCGCTGTACTTTCCGAGGGAGCCCCGGCCATGGCCGGGGACGGCGGGCATCGCCGCGCTCAACTGCTTCGCCGACGGTGGCACCAACGCACACCTGCTGGTCGGCCCCGCGCCCGTAGGCCACCACCCGGCCCGGCGGCCGCTGCCGGAGGCCGCGCTGAACCGGCGGGTCGTCATCAGGGGCGCCGCCGCACCCGCCGCCCCGGCCGGGGGCCTGTTCTGGGACACCTACCGATGAGCGGCACGGCGGCGGACCGCGCCCGTCCCGGCCGGGCTCCGGAAGGCCCGCTGCCCGTGGTGTTCATGTTCTCCGGTCAGGGCTCGCAGTACTTCGGGATGGGCAAGGAGCTGTACGACGAGAACGAGGTGTTCCGTACCGAGCTGAGGCGCTACGACGCCGTGGTCGCCGAGGAGCTGGGCGAGTCGGTGCTCGCCCGGATCTTCGACCCTGAGCAGCTGAGGTACCACCCCTTCGTCGACACCCGGATCACCCACCCGGGCATCGTCATGATCGAGATCGCGCTGGCGGACACTCTCCGGGCGGCGGGCATCGAGCCCGACCAGCTGCTCGGAGCCAGCCTCGGCGAGTACGCGGCGGCCGTCGTCGCGGGCAGCCTCGACCCGTCCGACTGCCTGCGGGTGCTGGTCCGGCAGGCCGACGCGCTGCGTATGACCCCCCGCGGTGGCATGCTCGCCGTGTTCGGCGACCCCGGGCTGATGGAGTCGGTGCCGGGCCTCGACGCGTGTGAGATCGCCGCCCGCAACTACCCGGGCAGCTTCGTGGTCGCGGGCGCGGAGGTCGCGCTGACCCGCGCCGAAGCCGGACTTCGCGCCCGGAACGTGGTGCACCTGCGGCTGCCCGTCGAATACGCCTTCCACTCCCGGCTGATGGACGGGGCGGTGCAGGAGAGCCGGCGGAGCTTCGACGGAGTGGCCTTCGCGCCGCCGCGCATCCCCTGGGTGTCCTGTGTGGACGGCGCACCGGTGGAGCGGCCCACCACGGAGCACTTCCAGCGGGCCGCGCGCCGGCCGATCGAGTTCGAGCGCGCCATGGCGTGGTTCCAGGAGCGCGGCGACTTCCTCTACCTGGACCTGGGCCCCTCGGGCACGCTGCACAACTTCCTGCGCGCCGTCCTCCCCAAGGACACCCGCTCCACCTCGCTGCCGCTCCTCAGCCCGTTCGCCAAGGACACCGACCTCTTCGGGACGGCCCGGGCACACGCCGCCCCGAAGACACCAAGGAAGGCACACGCCATGAAGGTCTACGGATTCCCGGGTCAGGGGGCGCAGCGGCGGGGGATGGGCGCGGGCCTGTTCGAGCAGTTTCCCGAACACACCGCGATCGCGGACCGCGTGCTCGGCTACTCCATCCGGGAGCTGTGCGTGAGCGATCCGGAGCGCCGCCTGAGGCACACCGAGTTCACCCAGCCCGCGCTGTACGTGGTCGGCGCGCTGTCGTACCTGCGGCGCGCCGACCAGGACCCGGTGCCGCCCGACATTCTGATCGGGCACAGTCTGGGCGAGTACGTGGCGCTCTTCGCGTCCGGGGCCTTCGACTTCGAAACCGGGCTGCGACTGGTGCGGCGGCGCGGCGAGCTGATGGCCGCCGCCGGTGGCGGGGGGATGGCGGCGGTGGTCGGCACCGACGAGCCGACCGTGACCCGTACGCTCGCCGAACCCGGCCTCGACGGCCTGGACCTGGCCAACCACAACGCCATGGACCAGTTCGTCATCTCCGGCCCGGGCGAGCAGATCGATGCGGCGTGCGCGGCCCTGGAGGCCACCGGTGCCAGAACAGTGCGGCTCAACGTCAGCGCGCCGCTGCACTCCCGCTACATGCGCGGGGCGGCCGAGGAGTTCGCCGCCTTCCTGGCCGGGTTCGACCTGCGCGCCCCGGCGATTCCCGTGCTGGCCAACGTGGACGCCATGCCGTACACGTACGACACGTTCAAGGAGCGGCTGGCGGCGCAGATCGCCTCCCCGGTCCGGTGGACCGAGACCGTGCACACCCTGATACGGCAGGGCGACTTCGACTTCGTCGAGCTGGGCCCCGGACAGGTGCTCACCAAACTGGTCCGACGCATCAAGGCGGCCGGTGAGCCCTCTCCGGCCCTCCCCACGGCCACGCAAGCGGCGGCGGTGGCCGATCCTGCTACGCCCGCTGTGCACGCCGACGCACTCGGCGCCCGGAGCTTCCGCGAACGGTACGGGCTGCGGCGCGCCTATCTGGTGGGCTCGATGTACGGAGGTGTCTCCGGAACCCACCTGGTGCGCTCGGCGGCGAAGGCGGGCCTGCTCGGCTTCCTCGGTGTCGGTGGCCTTTCCGCCGACGAGACGGAACGGCAACTGCGCGATGCGGTAAACGAGTTGGGGCCCGGCGGTGCCTTCGGGGTCAACTTCCTGTACCGGTACGGGGCAACCGAGCAGGAGGCCGTGTTGGTCGACGCGCTGCTGCGGCACGGGATCGACCTGGTCGAGGCATCCGGCTTCCCGCTGATCACCGAGCAGTTGGTGCGTTTCCGGCTCAAGGGCGGCCGGATCCTGGCCAAGGTGTCCAGGACCGATGCCGCCGCCGCGTTCCTGGCGCCACCGCCCGAACCGCTGGTCGCCCGGCTGCTCGCGGCGGGCGCCGTGACCGAGGCCGAGGCCCGGGCCGCTGCGGACCGCCCGATGGCGGACGACCTGTGCGTCGAAGCGGAAGGCGGCTGGCTGAGTGGCACGGCCGATCTGCTGTCGCTGCTCCCCGCGACGCTGCGGCTGCGGGACTGGTCGGCCCTGCCCGGCCACCGGGTGCACATCGGATGCGCCGGTGGCATCGGCACCCCGGAGGCGGTCGCGGCGGCGTTTCTGATGGGCGCGGAATTCGTGCTGACCGGTTCGGTCAACCAGTGCGCGGTGGAGGCGGCCACCAGTGACCAGGTGAAGGAGATCCTCCAGGAGCTGCACGAGTACGACGTGGCCGCCGCGCCCTGGGGCGAACTGTTCGAACTCGGGGTCCAGGCCCGCTATGTGAAGCGCGGGCTGCTCTTCCCCGCCCGGGCGTCCCGGCTCCATGAACTCTGGCGCCGTCACGGCTCCCTGACCGAGATCGACGACGACACCAGGACCCAGGTGTTCCACCGCTACCTGGGTGCGGAGGCGTCCTCCCCGCCTCCGGCCCCCGGCACGGAGCCCAAGGCGGCCCTGGCGGCCCTGTTCCGCAAGTACTTCGCCCGTGGCCTGCGCCTCGCGCTGACCGGCGATCAGCGGTCCAGGGTCGACTACCTCATCCACTGCGGCCCGTCGATGGGCGCGTTCAACCAGGCGGTCGCCGGGACCCCGCTGGAACACCGGCGGGCCCGCACGGTCGAGGCCATCGCCGACACCCTCATGGAGGGCGCGGCCGAGCACGTCAACGGCCGGCTGCGCAGTCTCCAGACGCAATAGACCCATGCCCACACATCCGGAACAGGAGCACACCATGAGCACGGTGCCGGAAGGCGAGCCGTTGATCTTCAATCCGTTCACACCGGACTTCATGAACGATCCGTATCCGCACTACGCGGAGTTGCGCAGGGAAGTGCCGGTGCACGAGCACCCGGGCGGCTTCTGGATGCTCTCCCGCTACCAGGACGTGTTCGACCTGCTGCGCTCCAGCCTCTCCGTCGAACAGCGGCATGTCGCCCCGGGGCCCTTCCGCGACGCGTACGAGAAGGCGGGCGTCACGGACGAGCCGCGGTTGAAGGGCCTCGCCCTGCTGGACCGGGACCCCCCGGACCAGACCCGGCTGCGCAAGCTGGTCACCCAGGCGTTCACGGTACGCGCGGTCACCGCCATGGAGCCCCGCATCCGCGCCCTCGTCACCGACGCCCTGGACACCTTCGCCGAGGCCGGGGGCGGCGACCTGGTCGAGACGCTGGCCTTCCCCCTGCCGTTCACGGTCATCTCGGACATGCTCGGCATGCCCCCGACCGACACCCGGCACATGCGGGAGCTGACCGGCACGCTGATGCGCTCGGTCGAACCGACCACCGATCCCGTGGTGATGAGGGCCGTCGAGGCCGCCGACGCGGAGCTGTTCGAGCTGGTCGGTGACGCCGTCGCATGGAAGCGGAACCACCTCGCCGACGATCTGCTCAGCGCGCTCATCGCTGCCGAGGACGACGGGGACAAGCTCACCCACGACGAGCTGGTCGCCCAGGTCACCATGCTCTACGTCGCCGGTCACGAGACCACCGTGAACCTCATCTCCGGCGGCACCCTCGCCCTGCTCCGCAACCCCGACCAGCTGGAACTCCTGCGCGCCAAGCCCGAGTTGGAGGCCAACGCGGTCGAGGAGATGCTGCGCTACGACGCCCCCGTGCACAACAGCAGGCGGGTCACGCTGGAGCCGTACCAGGTCGGTGAGTACGAGATCCCTCCCGGCTCCTTCATTCTCGCCAACCTGGCCGGGGCCAACCGGGACGAGGAGTTCTTCGGACCCGACGCGGAGGAACTGCGCCTGGACCGGGAGAACGCGCGCCGCCACGTGTCCTTCGGCGGCGGTATCCACCTGTGCCTCGGCGCCACCCTGGCCCGTATCGAAGGCCGGGTGGCGATCGGAGAGCTGGTGCGCCGGTTCCCCGATCTCGCCCTGGACGGCGAGGTCGAGTGGAACGGACTGCTCAGCCTCCGCGGCGCGGCACGCCTGCCCATACGGGTCTGAGCCCGCACCGCGGCAGACCGAACCCCTTCGACGACGAGAGTGACGATGAACGAATCAGCACCCACGACGACGGTCGGCCACGACACCGTGCAGCACGTCAGGGACCTCCCGGTGGCCGAACGACGGGACGACGCCTGGCGGACACTGGCCGCCCTGGGCGAGCCCGCCCCCACGGCGGACGGCCTCGCCCTGACCAGCTTCGCCGTCGTCAAGGCGGTGCTCAAGGCGCCGGACCGGTTCTCCCTCGCGAAGGTCTTCGAGGCCGTGGAGACCGGATACCCCCTCATCCCGCTGGCCTTCGACCCACCCGAGCAGACCCACTACCGGCGCATCCTGCAACCCCTCTTCAGCCCCCGCCGGATCCGGCCGCTCACGGACGCGCTGCGCGCCCAGGCCGTCGACCTCATCGAGGCGGTCAAGGCCCGCGGCGGCTGCGACTTCGTCGCGGACATCGCCGTCCCCTTCCCAGCCCAGGCCCTGCTGACCCTCCTGGACATGCCGCTCGCCGACCGGGACCGGCTCATCGCCTGGAAGGACGCCGCCCTCCAGCTCACCGCCGACGCCGCCGGTGAACTCGTCCTCACCGACGAGGAACGGGCCGCCAGGGTGGACCAGACGATGGCCATGGCCGGCTACCTCGCCGAGCTGATCCAGGCCCGTCGCACCCACCCCGGCGACGACATGCTCAGCGAGATCCTGGCCCTGGACGGCGAGGACCGGTTCTCCGACGAGGAGGCGACAGGGCTGTGCCTGATGCTCGTCCTCGCCGGTCTGGAAACCGTCACCGACGCACTGGGCCTCGCCATGGAGCGCCTGGCCACCGACCCCGCTCGACGCCGTGAACTGGCGGACGACCCCTCCCTCGTCCCGGCCGCGGTGGAAGAATTGCTGCGGCTCGACCCACCGGCCCCCTTCCTCCCCCGCATCACCACCGAGGACGTCGAGATCGGCGGTTGTCCCATCCCCGCCGGCACCCTCGTCAACGCCCACCTGACCACCGCCAACCGCGACGAGAGCTGCTGGCCGCACCCCCACGACACCGACTTCCACCGCCCGGAAAACCCCCACACCAGCTTCGGCGTAGGTGTCCACCGTTGCCTGGGCACCCACCTCGCCCGCCTGGAAATGCAACTGATCCTTGAGGAATGGCACCGCCACATCTCCGACTACGCGATCGCCGAAGGCACCCCGCACCGAGCCAGACTGATCCGCGCGAATATCGGCCTGGAATCACTGCACCTGACCTTCGACCCGAGCCCCCCGCCCCACTCGGCCGTCTGACACTCCGGCCCCCGGCGGGCCGACGGACGGAGTCCGTGGCGCGGTGTGGTGGGCTGCGGTGGCCAGCGCCGCGAGCGTCATGGCGACGAGCAGCGTCCGCCATCGCCGCAGGGCGACTTCGGCGATGCTCCCCGCACGAGTGAGGCCATGAGGCCGTCGACGGAGCCGTGAGGCGGATCACGTCTGACGGCGGTCAGATGACCGTGGCTCGTGCGAAAGGGCGCCGAGGGTGGGGCGACCTGCCGTTTCATGAGGACCGAAGCATCAGCCTGATCCATTGCGTGAAATCTGTGTACCGCTGTTAACTCGTTGTTTCGGAGAGAAGTTTGCACCGCGCCGCCGGGCAATGGTTACGATCACGGCATGGTTACGGCTTGGTCGCGCTCCGGCATGCTGCGGCCCCGCTCTGCGGGGCCGTTGCGTCTGCTGTGGCTGGCCGTTCTGGTGCTCGGTGTCCTGGTCACGCACGGCGCGAGTGCTGAGAGTGCGAAGGGGCACGCAGGGGCCGGTGCAACCGGGCCCGCACACGCGCCCGCCGTGATTCAGGCAGGTCACACGAGCGGGGCCGGAGGAGGCTGCGCTGTCGCGAGCGCGTCGCCTGACGTTGCGGCAGCCGATGGCCAGCACGAGGACGATGGCTCGCACCACCCGGTCGAAGACTGCGTCTCCGGCCAGCCCCAGCAGGACCTGCACCTGGCCGCTCCAAGTCTGTCCACCTGGGGTCGTATGCCATCGACGCACGCGTTTGCGTTGGGGAACCCCGATCCCTTCCGATCGGGGTCGGCCGTTCCTTCGTTGACAGGTTCGAGAGTCTCCGTGGTGCAGCAGGTCTAGATTCCGGCGTCCCCCACTGGCCGCCGCTCTCCTGAGAAATGGCAGCCCCGTCCTGCGGGACGGGTCGGCCACGTGCGGTCAGTTCCCGGCACCCTGGACGTCCGTAGCCACGCTTCCTCGCGTTGAACGGACCGCTCCCCGGTGCCTGCCTGCTCGGATGCCTGCTGATCCCGATCCGCCGCTCCCTCCCCGCGCCGTGGGAGCGACGGCCGCTACCCGGAGGAACCGTGCCGTTCCACCCCCTTTCCCGCGCTCACATCAGCCGCCCGGCTACCAGGGCTCAGCTGCTGCGGCTGCTGGTTTCCGTCCTCGGAGTCTTGCTGCTGTGGGCGTTCGACTGTTCCGCCACGCACGCTGACGACAGCCACACGCAGGACCGGCCCTCGGTCTCGGCCGATCTCGTCCCGCTCGCGTCGGCGGACACCGAGCGTGCGATGCCACACGGACCGCATCCACACTCCGGTGCGCATTGCGCGCCGTACGTGATCAGCCAACTACCTTCGCAAGCACGGCAGTTGGTCGCGGACACCGCGGCCCCGGCCGTCTTCGCCGGAGTGGCGGCCGGAGTGACTGCCGCCGTGGCCGGCCCACAGTGGGTAGCTCGACACGGAGGAAGCAGACCCCGGATACGGCGTTCAGGCCGCGCCACCCTCGCCGTCGTCTGCCGGTGGCGGATCTAGACGGGCCTTTCGCGGCCATCGACACGGGCCGCGCGTGCTGCCACCAGGTTCCGAGGCGGATGCCTCTTCCTGGCCCGGACGGCGCGCCCGACGAAACCCCGTCACACCACCGATGAGAGCGGAAGATGCACCCGCAGACCACAACCGAGATCACACTGCCCGCCCGCTCGGCCCTGTCCGGGCTCGTGGGCGACACCCCGGTTCTCCGGATCTCCGATCCCCTCACCCCCGCTGACCGGGGGTTCTGGGCGAAGCTGGAGGGTTTCAACCCCGGCGGGATCAAGGACCGGCCCGGCCTGTACATGGTCGAGCGGGCCCGCGCCCGCGGCGATCTGCGCCCCGGCGCCAGGATCATCGAGTCCACCAGCGGCACCCTCGGCCTGGGACTGGCCCTGGCCGGCATGGTCTACGGCCACCCGGTCACCCTGGTCACCGACCCGGGTCTGGAGCGGTCCATGACCCAGTTGCTGACCACCTACGGAGCCCAGGTCGACGTCGTCTCCGAACCCCACCCCACCGGCGGCTGGCAGCAAGCGCGGCGCGAGCGAGTGGCTCAGCTCATGGCGCAGCACCCCGGCTCGTGGTGCCCCGACCAGTACAACAACCCCGACAACACCACCGCCTACACCCCACTTGCGCTGGAGCTGGCCTCCGAACTGGGCCACCTCGACGTGCTGGTGTGCAGCGTGGGTACCGGCGGTCACTCCGCCGGTGTCTCCCGGGTGTTGCAGGCCCTGTACCCGGAGCTGAAGCTCGTCGGCGTCGACACCATCGGCTCGACCATCTTCGGGCAGCCCGCCCGCACCCGGCTGATGCGGGGCCTGGGTTCAAGCATCTACCCCCGCAACGTCGCCTACGACAACTTCAGCGAGGTGCACTGGGTGGCACCGGCCGAGGCGGTGTGGACCTGCCGCCGGCTCGCCGCCTCCCACTACGCCACCGGCGGCTGGAGCGTCGGCGCGGTCTCCCTGGTGGCGGGCTGGCTGGCCCGCACCCTGCCCGCGGACACGAAGATCGCGGCGATCTTCCCTGACGGCCCGCAGCGCTATCTCGGCACGGTTTACGACGACGACTACTGCGCCGCCCATGGTCTGCTCGACTCCCCGCCGCCCGTCGAACCGGAGACGATCGGCCGCCTGGACGAGAAGGAAGTCAGCCGCTGGACCCGGTGCACCACCGTGGTCGACCCGCTCACCCTGTCCGATCCGGCACAGGGGAACGACGCTGCCGAGCTTGCTGAGTTCGACACCCAGGAGGAGGGAGACCGGTGATGGACCGGCAGTCACATTCCGGGGGAACCCTGGCGCAGATGCGCTCCTACCCGCGCAGCGTCCAGTTGTTGATGGTGAACCAGTTCTCCATCAACCTCGGCTTCTACATGCTGATGCCGTACTTGGCCGCGCACCTGTCCGGCACGGTCGGGCTGGCAGGCTGGGCCGTCGGGCTCGTGCTCGGCATACGCAACTTCAGCCAGCAGGGGATGTTCCTGGTCGGCGGAACCCTGGCCGACAGGCTCGGCTACAAGCCGCTGATCATCGCCGGGCTGATGCTCCGCATCGTCGGCTTCGCGACCCTCGGACTGGTGGACGCGCTGCCCGCGCTGCTCGCCGCGTCCGCGGCGACCGGGCTGGCGGGCGCCCTGTTCAACCCGGCGGTGAGGGCCTATCTGGCGGCGGACGCCGGGGAGCGCAGGGTCGAAGCGTTCGGGCTGTTCAACATCTTCTACCAGGCCGGCATCCTGCTCGGCCCACTCGTCGGCATGGTGCTCACCGGTGTCGACTTCCGCGTCGCCTGCCTGGTGTCGGCCGGGATCTTCGCGCTGCTGAGCATCGTGCAGCTCCGCAGTCTGCCCGCGCGCCGGGCAAACGACGCGCCGACCACCAAGGGAAGCGGCCGGCAGGACGGCGTGCTGTCCCAGTGGCGCACCATCGTGGCCAACCGGCCGTTCCTGCTGTTCTCGGTCGCCATGATCGGCTTCTACGTCATGCAGTTCCAGGTCTATCTCGCCCTGCCGCTGGAAGTGCGGCGCCTGGGCGGCGACGGAACGTCCGGGACAGCGGCGGTGGCGATGCTCTTCGCTGTTTCGGGCTTGAGCACGATCCTCTTCCAGACCAAGGTGACCGCGTGGTGCAAGGCCCGCATGGAGCCGGGCCGGGCACTTGCCTGGGGGCTGTTCACCATGGGCGTGGCATTCCTGCCCCTGCTGGTACCGACGGCCGTGCCCGTGCCGGAGGGCGGAGTGGGGCTGTGGCTGCTCGCGGCCGTGCCGCCCGCGCTCTCCGCTCTGCTCCTGGCGGTGGGGACGATGATCGCCTACCCGTTCGAGATGGACACCATCGTCCGGCTCTCCGGTGACCGCCTGGTCGCGACCCACTACGGGCTCTACAACACCATCTGCGGCGTCGGAATCACGCTCGGGAACCTGCTGACCGGGGCCTCTCTGGACGCCGCCCGCGCGGCTGGCGTCTCCGCGCTCCCGTGGATCGTGCTCTGCGCGCTCGGCTTGGCCTGTGCCGCAGCCCTGTACGGACTGCAGCGCACCGGCCGCCTCGCGCCGCCGGTACGCGAGACACAGCCCGAGTCGGTGTCTGCCTGACCGATGGTCCTGCGGCAGGGGGGACGAGCTTTCCTTCGTCCTCCCTGCCGGCAATGCGTCGAAGCCGCCGCCGTATGCGGCCGCCGGGGGCGGCCGTTCCTCAACGAACCAGTAGGGATGGAAACCAACCGTGAGCTCGAAACCTGTCGTACTCCTGGCTGAAAAGCTGTCGCCCGCCACTGTCGGCGCCCTGGGTCCGGACTTCGAGATCCGGCTCTGCAATGGCGCCGATCGAGCTGAACTCCTTTCCGCCATCGCGGATGCCGACGCGATCCTGGTACGAAGCGCGACCAAGGTCGACGCGGAGGCCATCGCCGCTGCCAAGAAGCTGAAGGTCGTCGCCCGCGCCGGGGTCGGCCTCGACAACGTCGACGTCCCCGCCGCCACCAAGGCCGGCGTCATGGTCGTCAACGCCCCGACCTCCAACATCGTCACCGCCGCCGAGCTCGCCTGCGGCCTGCTCATCGCCACCGCGCGGAACATCCCACAGGCCAATACGGCGCTGAAGAACGGCGAGTGGAAACGCAGCAAGTACACCGGCGTCGAACTGAGCGAGAAGACCCTCGGCGTGGTCGGCCTCGGCCGCATCGGCGTGCTGGTCGCCCAGCGGATGTCCGCCTTCGGCATGAAGGTCGTCGCTTACGACCCGTACGTGCAGCCCGCCCGCGCCGCGCAGCTGGGCGTCAAACTCCTCTCGCTCGACGAACTGCTGGAGGTCTCCGACTTCATCACGGTCCACCTCCCGAAGACCCCTGAGACCGTCGGCCTGATCGGCGATGAGGCACTGCACAAGGTCAAGCCCGAGGTCCGGATCGTCAACGCCGCACGCGGCGGGATCGTCGATGAGCAGGCGCTGGCCAGCGCGCTCAAGGAGGGCCGCGTCGCCGCCGCGGGCCTGGACGTCTTCGCCCAGGAGCCGTGCACCGACTCCCCGCTCTTCGAGTTCGACAACGTCGTGGCCACCCCACACCTGGGCGCCTCGACCGATGAGGCCCAGGAGAAGGCGGGCGTCGACGTCGCCAAGTCGGTGCGGCTGGCGCTCGCGGGAGAGCTGGTCCCGGATGCGGTCAACGTCGAGGGCGGCGTCATCGCCGAGGACGTCCGCCCCTGTGTGCCGCTCGCCGAGAACCTCGGCCGGATCTTCACCGCCCTGGCCGGCGAGGTCGCGGTCCGGCTCGACGTCGAGGTGTACGGCGACATCACCCAGCACAACGTCAAGGTCCTGGAACTCTCCGCACTCAAGGGCGTCTTCGAAAACGTCGTCGACCAGGCGGTTTCCTACGTCAACGCACCACTGCTCGCACAGGAACGCAAGGTCGACGTGCGCCACACCACCAGCTCGAAGTCCCCCGACCACCACCATGTGCTGACCGTCCGCGGTACCCTGAACAGCGGTGAACAGGTCGCGGTCTCCGGCACCCTGACCGGCCCCAGGAACATCCAGAAGATCGTGTCGGTGGGTCAGCACACCATCGACCTCGCGGTCAGCGACCACCTGATCTTCCTGCGGTACAAGGACCGGCCCGGCGTCGTCGGCACCGTCGGCCACGTACTCGGCGAGGCGGGCCTCAACATCGCCGGCATGCAGGTCTCCCGTTCCGTGCCGGGTGGTGAGACGCTCGCCGTCCTGAACGTCGACAGCAACGTCCCAGCCGACGTACTCAACGAAATCGCCCAGGAGACCGACGCCACCTTCGCCCGCTCGGTCAGCCTCGGCTGACCCGCATCAAGGTCGCAGAACCCGGGCCGCTCACTGCTTCGGCGGTGGGCGGCCCGAGGCCGCATGCTCGGTTGAGTACGGTTCTCCTGCTTGGCCGGTGATTCTCCGGCGCCGGGCGCGAGCGCTGGGGCGTCGCTGCGTTGTGTTCTGCCGCCTACCAGGGCGCTGTGGCTGCCCGCAGGAGTCCTCCACCGGACCGGCGCGACCCGGGACGCGGTGCTGTGCGGCATCTACCTCGAACGAGACCGGTGCGGCGTGGACTGGACGGAGCCCACACCGGTTGCTGTGAACGGGCTGCTGGGCGCGCCGAGTCGGTCCTTCCCGATCTGTTGCACCCGTTGCCCGCTCTGCCCATCGACGTGCCGCAACCCGTCGACGAACGGGTGCGTGCCGTGGCCGACGCGCTGCTCGCGGATCCCTCGGACCGGCGGAGCCTTGCGTCGCACGCGCGGGCTGTAGGGGTGAGTCGACGCACCCTGACCAGGCTGTTCGTCGACGACACCGGGATGAGCTTCGACCGCTGGCGCGTCCACGTGCGGCTGCGTGCCGCACTGTCCCTCCTCGCCGAAGGGCAGCCCGTCTCCCGGGTCGCACACGCGGTGGGGTATGCGACACCGAGCGCGTTCCTCGCGGCATTCCGGCGAACCGTCGGCACCACCCCGGCGCTACCTCAACGGCGATGTTCTTGACCCTCAGAACGGCTCTCGGCGATCTGTGCCGTAAAAACGGCTCCACCTGCGCGGGGGCGAGCTGAACCGCACCGTTATGTGGGGTCGAGGCCATGGCTGCGAAGCCAGGCCAGAGGGTCTATCGCACCACCGCCGCCGGGATGCACTTCGAGGTGCAAGTGCGGCCCCGACGAGTTGCCCGAGCTTCCGGAGTAGGCGATGGCCTCTCCCGCCTTGACGTGGCCGGTGCGGACTTTGGCACTGGCGAGGTGGCAGTACCAGGTCTCGGTGCCGTCGGGGGCCGTGACGATGACCATGTTTCCGTAGAACGGATTCCATTTGGATTCGACCGTGCCGTCGGTGACGGCCATCACCGGGGTGTTCATGGGCACGGGGAAGTCGAGACCAGTATGCCGACTCGACCACATGGAGCCAGCCGCGCCGAACAGTTCGCCGACTCCTCGCTGTGCAACGGGGAGAGCGAACTTCGGGCGGAGCGCCTCCTTGCGCGCCGCTTCCGCCTTTTTTCGTGCCGCTTCGGCTGCCTTGCGTCTCTGCTCCTGCTGTTGACGCTGCTTGAGATCGATGCGTTGCTGCGTACGGCTGGCGCGGTCGGCAAGGTCGTCCACGCCGCTTGTCAGACCGGTGAGCTGAGCGTCGAACTTGCCGTTGGCGGCCGATGGCTCGACGGCCGCTGTCGTGTCCGGGGCGGCTTGTGTGGCCTTCTCATCCTGGTTGTCGACGCTGATGGAGACGGCAGCAGCCCCCGTGATGGCCATCACGACAGCGGACGGGACGGCGACGGTCAGGAACGCGGATCGCTGGGCGGACGCACGACGGTTACGGACGTCGGCACGGCACGGGCCGGGAGAGGCGCTCTCGCCTTCCTCGGAGGCGGCGTCATGGAGGTGCGCTACCGCATTGCGCCACTGGCCGGTGAAGTCGTCCCCCCCACTGGGCTATGTACCCGCTCGGTTCTGCCAGGCCAGGGTCGGCCGCGGACGAGCTCATCCCCGCATGACCGGGCGCGTCCCACATCGTGGTGGAGTCATAGCCCGGGTATGACAGCGGATAGGCGGACTCGTCGTAATGGGCTGCCGTGGTGTCGTACACGCTGGGCATCGCACCGAAGAGCGGGTCCTCATCGCCGTAACCGCTAGCTCTCACACCGCCGTGCTGGGCGATCCATGTCACCAGGAATGTCACCACGATGACGATGCCGATCGCATTGAGGTCGATGCGGGTGAGCCACGACCACGGCCGGTGGTCGGCCGCGCGTGCCGTCCGCGGCCGAACCCGCCGCCAGGCCCAGCGCGCCGACCTGGGTGGCGGTATCGAATCCGAGGCCGAAGAGCAGGCCCACGAAGTAGTGCTGCCAGCTGTGCTCGATGAACCGGTTGTAGCGGCCCTTGAAGACGCGGTTCATCAACCCGCGGTCGGCGAGCAGCTGCTCCAGTTCCTCCGGTTCGTGGCGGCCTGCCTTGGCCTCGCGCCAGGTGCGGACGATGCCGCGCAGCACCGCCAGGTTCAATGCGGCGATCGCGTAGAGGAAGACGCCGGAGACCAGAGTCCCGATGACGCCGCCGATCTCCGCGAACCCGGCCTGGAATCGGTTTGCGGCGCCGGCGTATCTCGCCTCGATCCAAGCGGCGGGCTCGTGCACTCGGTAAGCGGGCGCGGGGCAAGCCCGTGCCCCGCCACCACGGCATGATTGCCGACGCGGCCGACATGGCGTTGCATGGCGGGTCAGTGGCCGCCGCTCGACTCGACGGCGAGGCGCTTGGTAAAGGTCTTGCCGCCGTCCTTCGACTCGTACACGCCGCTCTGCGTCGCGGCCAGGACGTGCTGGGCGTCGACCGCGGTGAGTGCTTGAGGCTGTCCGCCGGGGACGGTGGCGAGTTTCTTCCATGTGGCGCCGCCGTCGGTGCTGCGGCTCATCCTGCCGGAGGTGTCGATGCCGTAGAGGGCGTTCTGGGCCTTCCAGGAGAGGAAGGCCATCACCGGCTGCTTGCCCTTGGCGAAGGTCTTGCCGCCGTCGGTACTGCGGGCGACTCCTTCCGCGGTGGTGGCGAGGACGAGGTCGGCGTGGTCCGGATCGACCGCGATGTCGAGCGCCTGGAACGTCGCCCCGTCCTTCCAGGTGGTGCCGTCCTTGGTGGTGCGGAGCAGGCCGTTGGTGGAGTCGTAGCCGTAGACGGTGTCGTGTGCGTAGTCCAGAGCGTGGAAGTCGGACGTCCCTGAGAGGGAGAGCGACTTCCAGGTCCTGCCCGCGTCGGTGCTCTTGATCAGTCCCTTGTTTCCGGGGCCGTCCCCTCCGGAGGCGGGGTGGCCGCTGGCGTAGAAGGTCCTGCCCTGGGCCACCGTGAAGCCCATGAAGTCGTCCTTGCTGTCGCCCACCAGCTTGGGATTGCCCTTGGAGTCGGGGGTGTAGATGCCTTCGTGGGTCGCGACGTACAGGCGCTGCTCGGACGGGTCCAGCCCGAGTCCGTGGATGTGACGGACGGTCGTGACGGCATCGGACGAGTCCGTGTCGCCGTCTCCGCTGGAGCAGGCGGCCAGCGTGAGGCCGAGGGCGACGGCGGTGGCTGCCTGGACGGCGCGGTGCATCGTTATGAGTCCTCGGGAATTGTGGGGGCGGGCCGGGACATGACCGGGCGCGGCCCAAGTAAGGAGTGTGAGGGGGTGACCGCCCCGGGCTCCCCGGAGTGACCGGCGGAGCCCGGAACGGTCAGCGTGTGATCGGATCAGAGCTTGTCGAGGATGCCCTGGAGCGTCTTGACCTCGGCGGTCTGGTTCTTGACGACATCGTCGGCGAGCTTCTTCGCGGTGGCGTTCTTACCGCTCTTCTGCTCGTCCTTGGCCATGTCGATCGCCCCGTTGTGGTGGTCGATCATCATCTGCGCGAACATCTTGTCGAAGTCCGTGCCCTTGGCGGCCGTCAGCTCCTTCATGTCCTTGTCGGACATGATCCCGGGCATGCCCGACTTCCCGGAGCTGCCGGAACCGTGATCCATACCGGGCATGCTGCTGTCGGACCCGTGGTCCATGCCGGGCATGCTGCTGCCCGACTCGGGCTTGCCCCATGCCTTGAGCCAGGACTTCATCGTCTTGATCTCGGGGTCCTGAGCCTTCTCGATGTCCCCGGCGAGGGTCTTGATCTTGGCGTCCTCGGCACGCTCGTCGGCGAGCTTGGACATCTCGACGGCCTGCTCGTGGTGGGGGATCATCATCTGCGCGAACTTCACGTCCGCGTCGTTGAACGCGCCCGGTGCGGGGTTCTCCCCGGTGGTCGCGCTCGCCGAGGCGGAGCTCTTGCTCTTGCTCCCGTGGTCCATGCCGCTCATGTCGTCGTCGTTGCCACAGGCGGCGAGGACCAAGCCTGCGGCGGCGACGGTGCTGACGAGAGCGATGCGGCGGACGCGCGGACGGAGCGTGCTGCGCTTGCTGGCGGTCATGTCGAAAACCTCGTGGTGTCTGTTCTGCGGAAAGTCTGTCGAACGGGGTGCGTGGGCAGCACAAGCTGCCCACGGTGGCGTTCGGCCTAGATCCGCAGGACTGACAGTTGAGCGAGGTCAGGCGGCCTGCGCGGAGGAGGATTGGGGCGCAGTGCCGCCACGGCGCCATCGCGAAGCCGTGCCAGCCAGTCCGTCCTGCGGCTCAGAACCGCGCGGAGAAGACCGGCGAGAACCCACGTGCCGAGCACGGCCACGCACAGCGAGGCCATGTCCATCCCCATGGCCGGGGAGTGGGAGGACGCCTTGGTGTCCTGAGGGGAATCCGAAGAGGGCGAGGAGACGGCAACGTCCTGCGTCGAGGACATGCCTGCGCCCTCGTGGGCGGTCGTGGCCGATGCGTGAGCCGCTCTCATGCTCGGGTTGGAGGCGCTGTCGGGATGGCCCATCGAGTGCATCACGAAGACGCCCATCGCGAGCACGACGACGAGCAGCAGGTGCCCGAGGGCGCCTCCTGTTCGTACGTATCGGCTCACATGCACGTCGTGACTCCATCTGTGGTCGCTCCGCTCTCCGACAGTATCGAAGCGGACCGGATCATGCTGCGCGGGTCGGGCGCGGGGGTGACCTACTAAGCTGTTTGGCAGTAATCGTAAATCGTAACGGCAGAGGGGCGGGCGCATGCGCACGTGGACGCCACGTCAGTGGGTGGCGGCGGTGGCCGTGGCTCTTGTCGCCGCGGCCGCGATCGGTGTGCCGACCGGAGTCGTACCCACGCCCTTCTACGCCCGGATGACCCCGGTGTTGTGGTGGAACTATCCGGTCTGGGTGGCGGCATCGCTGCTCATGGGCCTGCTGGTGGCGACGTACGTGAATGGCCCTCCGGCCGCGCGGCCCGATGAGCCACGAGGGCGCCGGGCGCTGCTCGCGGGCGTGCTGTCCGCGTTCGCCGTCGGCTGTCGCCGAGGCTCCGCAGGGCTCCAGGACTCTGCCCCCTACGATGAGCGGTCACTGGTGCCGGAAGCTCCGCATTCCGGGGGCGAAGGGAGCGATGGTGCGTCAGCTGGGTGAGCTCGAGGCGGAGATCATGCACCGCCTATGGGCCTGGGGGCGGCCGGCGACCGCGCGCGACGTACTGGTGGACCTCAGCAAGGAGCGGCCCATCGCCTACAGCACAGTGAAGACCGTGGCCGACATCCTGCACAGCAAGGGCATGCTGAAACGGCACAAGGAGGGGCGGGCCTGGGTGTACGAGCCCACGTGTACCCGGCAGCAGTACACGGCGTCGCGGATGCAGGAGGCGCTCGGCGGTAACCCGGATCCGGTCGGAACTCTGGTCAGTTTCATCGAACAGATCACGCCCGAAGAGGCGGACGCCCTGCGCTCGGCTCTCCGCGCCGCCAAAAAGCGGAGCGATGCATGATCACAGCGATGGCGCTGGGCGGATACGCGGCCTTGGTGGGCACCGCGATGCCCCCTCTGCTGTCACGGGCACGATGGACCCACCGCGCTCCGGTCCTGGCGGTCCTCGCATGGCAGGGACTCATGGTGACGTTCATCGTCGCCACCGCACTCACGGTGTACCACTTGGCCCTCACCGAGCAGCATGTACACGAAGGGTTCCTCGGGCTGCTCAGCGTCTGCGGTCTGGCCGCCGACGCCCCGGTGACCGAGTCCGCGCCCACTCCCAGGGACGCCCTGGCGCTCAGCGCCCCCGCCGTGATCGTGCTGCTGCCGCTCGGCTGGTTCGTGCTCTGTACCTGGAGGGCACGCCGAGCGCGGCAGCGCCACCTCGACATGCTCGCCCTGATCGGTGAGCCGGCCCCCGGATACGACGCCACGGTCGTGGACCATGGCGCACCCGCCGTGTACTGCCTTCCCGGGCGTCGGCGTCGTGTCGTCATCACCCGGGGGGCCCTCGACGTCCTGTCCGATGCGCAAATGCGTGCCGTACTGGAGCATGAGCGCGCTCACATCGAGAGCAGGCACCACCTTCTCCACCTGCTCGTGGACGCGTTCTCCCGTGCCTTCCCCGGCCTGCCGCTCGCCCGGCATGCCAAGGAGCAGATCACGCTGCTGGTAGAGATGATCGCGGATGACAGAGTCCTACGAAGCCATTCCAGGGACGCGCTGGCGACCGCCATGTGTGAGGTCGCCGCAGGGCAGACGCCGCAGGGAACTCTGGGCGCCGCCGGGCCGGGTGCCCTCATCCGACTGCGCCGCGTCCTCACACCCCAACCCCGGCCGCACCGTGTGACGTGGCTGGGTGTCGTGGCAGCCAGTACCGCGGCTCCGCTGCTGCCACTGCTGGTGGCCTGCGGACCCTGATCACACCAGCCCCGGCCCGGCTGCGCATACGCGAGGTCCTGGAGCGGTTGAACCGCGACCCCGAGCCCGCGTACAACACCGTGCACACGGTGACCGAGGTGCTGTACCGCAAGGGCTGGCTGTCCAAGGAGAAAGACGGGCGCGCCTTCCGCTACGGGGCTACCGCGAGCCGTGAGGCGTACGTCGCCGGGCTGATGGGCGAAGTGCTGGCTGTAGCCGACGACCGAGCGGCGGCGGTGGTGAACCTGGTCGAGACGATGGAACCGGACGAGGCCGCCGAACTGCGCCGACTGCTCGTTGCCGCGCGGGGGACCGGCGCCCGGAGTGAGGAGCGCGAGCGTTGATCATCGCCTTGGCGCTGCTCGGCTACGCCGTCGTGCGGGGCTCGGATATTCATCGCCGCGCCTCAGGTTGCATACGGGTGCTCGTCGGGCATCCGGTACCGGGATCGTGTTCGCATGGCATTGTCGCGTCTGGCGGTCAAGTGCACCCGCCTGCTCATTTCGGGGGCTGCCATATCGGCGGTGTGGAGCAGGCTGGAAGTATACCCAGACCGGTCGTCGTCGTGGCCCGCGCCGGCAGCATATGGCGGAGAGGCCCAGGAGTGGCGGTTTGAAGGGGCTGGCGTGCACGTTCGCGCCGGAGATCGCGACGGCCAGCGGGATGCCCTGTGCTTCGGATAGCCATGCAGCTTGCTGCCCAGGTCCCTTGCAAGATCCACAGCTATAGCGGACGATCATGCCCCAAGTGGCACCTGCGGCCCGTGCCCTGCGTAGTGTGGGGATAGCAGTTGGCTATCAAGTCCCACGACTTCTAACCTGCTCGAATGATCGAAGATGGCCCCGCGGTACGCGTGGGAGACTCCGGACCGCGACCAGTCCATCTGCTCTTCTCCGAGCCGACAAGACCGTTCGGGGACGACCCCACACTCGACTTCCTTGTGAAAGCTCGCGGGCAATGGGTGAGCATCGAGACCCTGGTGCGGACGTGGAACGGCGACGGCCTCGACACCTTCCTCTCCTCGCTGGCCGAGGATTTCCGTGGTTGGGAAGGAGCGCGTGCCTGGCGCTCTCTGGAACGCGACCTGACGATCTCGGCGGAACACCGTCCGGGCGGTTACGTCCACCTGGCGTGGGGCATCCACGACCGGCCTCCGTCCGAGGAGTGGCACTTCGAGACCACCACTGTGCACGCGGCCGGCGAGGAGATGCGAAACCTCGCCACCGAGTTCCACACGTTTCTCACGGGCACGTGAACCGGATCTTGTCCTTGCCGAGTTGGTGTTCCAGTGCGGTGATCTGGTGGCGCAGGGCGAGGATCTCCGCTTCCTTGTCCCGATCGGTCGTCCGCAGCAGGCGAAGCATCGCGAACGCGTTTTCGGCACACCCAGGTAAGCCAGTCGGAGCAGCACGATCGATCATCAAGACGCGCTGACAGCAGCTGTGCCAGAGCGTCGGACCGAGCGACCGCGGCCAAAATCTGGGGACCCGAAGAAGCGTCCTCACAGGTGCGTCAGGAGGCGATCACAGTGGCGTCGGTGACCGGGGTGGTCCGGTCGGTGAACTCGCCATCCACAAAGCGGTCGGCAATGGTGATGCGCAGTGAGGGTCCGGACGACGAATTCTTCGCGGGCGGCGGCCGGTCAGCCGCGCTGTCTGCGAGCACGCAGAGCGGCCCAGTGGCGCAGGTGCTCGGTGATCTGGGCCTCGTAGCCGTTGCGGGTGGGTTTGTAGTAGGTCTCGCGGTCCATGGTGTCGGGGAAGTAATCGGCGCCGGAGAAGCCGTCGGCGGTGTCTGGGTCGTACTGGTAGTCCTTGCCGTAGCCGAGGTTCTTCATCAGCCGGGTCGGGGCGTTGAGGATGTGGGCGGGTGGCATGAGTGAGCCGGTGCGGTGTGCGGCGTGGTGTGCGGCGTTGAAGCCGCGGTAGACGGCGATGGATTTGGGGGCGGTGGCGAGGTAGACGACGGCCTGGGCGATCGCCAGCTCGCCTTCGGGGGAGCCGAGGCGTTCGTACACGTCCCAGGCGGCGAGGGCCTGCTGGATGGCGTGCGGGTCGGCCATGCCGATGTCCTCGACTCCGAAGCGGACCAGGCGGCGGGCTACGAACAGGGGGTCCTCGCCGCCGTCGAGCATGCGGGCGAGCCAGTACAGGGCCGCGTCCGGGTCGGAGCCGCGCATCGACTTGTGCAGCGCGGAGATGAGGTTGTAGTGGCTCTCCTGCGCCTTGTCGTACAGCGGGGCGCGCTGCTGGATGTGATGGGCGAGCGCGGTGGTGTCCATGGTGGTTTCGGTGTCGGGGAGGGCCTGGAGCTGTTCGGCCATGTTGAGGAGGTAGCGGCCGTCGCCGTCGGCCATGGCGATCAGGGCGCGGCGGGCGTCGTCGCCCAGGGGCAGCCGGTGGCCGGTGAGCTGCTCGGCGCGGTGGAGCAGCGTGGACAGGGCGGCTTCGTCGAGGCGTTTGAGGACGAGGACCTGGGTGCGGGAGAGGAGGGCGCCGTTGAGTTCGAAGCTCGGGTTCTCCGTGGTGGCGCCGATCAGAGTGATCGTGCCGTCCTCGACGTAGGGAAGGAAGCTGTCCTGCTGGGCGCGGTTGAAGCGGTGGATCTCGTCGACGAACAGCAGGGTGCCCTGGCCGATGCCGCGCCGGCGTTGTGCGGCGGCGAAGACCTTCCGCAGCTCGGCCACGCCGGAGAAGGTGGCCGATACCGGTTCGAAGGCCAGGTTGCCGGCGCGCGCGAGGAGCCGGGCGATGGTGGTCTTCCCGACGCCGGGCGGCCCCCACAGGATGGCGGAGCTGAGGCGCTGCTGGGCGACCATGCGGCCAAGTGGGGCGTCCGGGGCCAGGAGGTGGTCCTGTCCGACGACATCTTCCAGCTGGGTGGGGCGCAGGAGGTCGGCGAGTGGCCGGGTGGGCTCCTCGTCGAAGAGCGGCAGGGTCGGTTCCATCGGTCTCTCGGGTCGGTGGCGGACATGTGCGGGCGTGGCGAGCCTTGCACGGGACACTGACGAGCGAGGCTCAGCCGCTCGCGGGGAAGCTCGCGGCGCTCACCCAGCACCGGGGCGGTCGCGTCGCGGCAGCCGCTCGACGACCAGGTCGTAGGAATCTTCGACCGCCTCGGAGACCAGTCGCTCGGTGATGCCGGGTCCCGGCCCCAGCGAGATCCAGTGCCGTTTGTCGAGATAGCGGCCCGGTGTGATCGAGGCGTAACCGCGTTCTCGCGCGCGGGCGTGTTCGGGTTCGCACTTGACCGTGATGATCTGCTCGTCCGGGTCGTCGGTGACGATCAGGAACACCTTGCCCGCGACCTTGTACACGTCGAGTCCAGGTGTGAAGGGGCGTCCGCGGCTGACGTCGGGGAGGGCCAGGGCCGCCCGGCGGGCGGTGTCCTGGAGCCGGTCACCGGCCGCGCTCACCGGGCCGCTCGCGTTCCGCTGCCGTAGGTGTGCGGGTCGACGGGCTGCTCGGCCTTGGGCAGGTGAGCGACGACGAGCCGGTAGGACTCGGTGACGAGCTCCCTGACGAGCTCCTCGTCGATGCCGTCCCCGCCCTCCAGCGTGATCCAGTGCTTCTTGTTCATGTGGTAGCCGGGGGTGATGTGGCTGTTGTGTTCGCGCAGGGCAAGGGCCTCGCCGGGGTCCGACTTGAGGATCACGACGGGACGCCCGGGGGCCTCGGTCATCAGCATGAACACCTTCCCGCGTACCTTGAAGACCTCCCAGTCGGGGCCGAAGGGATGCTCCAGCTGGGCTCCGGGAAGCTCCTCGGCGCAATCGGCGGCGGTCTTCTGCAGGGTCGATCCGTTCATGGGAGGTTGCCTTCCTCAGGTCGGTGACGGGCTGCGGCCTCGTAGGACGCGGAGGGCGTGCCGTGCGGTCGCGGCGGCACAGCTCATCCTTTCCCTGGAACAGATGAAAAGGGGCAGTAGGCTGCGGACACGTGATGGTCGACAAGCGACACCCCAGGCCGAGTGGCCAGGCCGGATCGGCCGCGGTTCCGCTGTACGGTTTCCAGCCCCCGGTCGGCACTCCCTACGGGCTGGAGGTGAGTACCGTCGAGGACTTCTTCGCCCAGCACGACGACTGGCCGTGGAACCCGCCCCGTCCGGGCCGCGCCACCTTCCACTACCTCATCCTGGTCACCGAGGGTGAGCTGCGGCACGACGTCGACCACGTCACGCGGACCGTCGCCCCCGGCCAGTGGCTGTGGGTGCGTCCCGGGCACGCGCAGTGCTGGCATCCGCCCGGCGCCGCCCGCGGCCCGTTCATCTTGTTCGAGCCCGACGTGCTGCGGTCCGACATCGCCCGCCTCCTGGCCCCGCTCACCACGCACGAGGCCCCTGCCGTACTGAGCCCGCACCCCGGCGACGCCGCCTGGCTCCAGCAGACAGCCCTCCAACTCCTGGACGAACACCGAGCCCTCGGGCGCCGCCCCCTCGATATCCACCACGCCCTGCGGCGCAGCCTGCTCGAATCGCTGCTGCTCCGCCTCGCCAACGCCCCCGGCATCACCCCCACCGACACGTCGGCCGGCACGGGCCGTGGTGACACCTACGGACGGTTCGTGGACGCCCTGGAGCTGCACTTCCGCGAACTGCACCGGGCCGCGGACTACGCGGAGCTGCTCGGCTGCTCGGTCCGTACCCTCAGCCGCGCCGCCCGGGACGTCACCGGCAAGGGGGTTCGGGAGCTCATCGACGAGCGGCGGCTGCTCGAGGCCCGGCGCCTGCTGGGAGGCGCCCGGTGGGTCGCCCAGGCTGTGTCTGTTCATCTCGGTTTCTCTGATCCCGCGAACTTCGGCCGCTTCTTCCGCGGCCACACCGGTCTCACCCCTGCCGCCTTCGCGGCCGGCGAAGGGAGGACCGGTACGTGAGGCGAGCGCGGCGGAGGCCCGCCCCCACATGGCCGACCCGGACCTGCTGCCGCAGCGGACCGTCACGACCCAGGCGAGCTTGAGCCGCTGCGCCTCGCCGCCGGACAGCGCGGGGGTGGCCTCGTCGAGGGTGAGGTAGCCAAGGCCGAGGTCGACGAGCGTCTGCAGTCGGGAACGGACCTTGTTCAGGTCGCCTGTGTGCTCGATGGCCTGGGTGACGGTGCAGGCCCCAGCAGTTGAGGCAGGGTCACCCCATCCTCCTCGTCGCCTCCGCGGGGCACGCGGTGGACCTCGTCGGCCTCGGGGGCGTAGCGGGTTCCTTCACAGTCGGGGCAGATGATGTCGACGTTGGGCAGGAACTGGACGTCGAGTTCGATCTTTCAGGCCGCGTTCCTTCGCGGCGGGGGTGGCGGCGTAGGCGCGGCGCAGGTCGTCGAGGACGCCGCTGTAGGTGGCGATGGTGACCGCGGTGAGCCGGCCGCGTGGACTGCCCGGGGCGAGGGCGTGGCGGCGCACGAGGAGGTCTTCGCGGTCGGTGAGGTATCCGCCGCTCCGGGACGCCTTGGTGTGGGTTATTTGCCTGAGGGTGCCTTCGGCGATGACGGTGCCGCCGCCGCGGCCGGAGCCGGGACCGATCTCGATGAGCCAGTCGGCCTGGCGCAGGACCTGGATGTCGTGGTCGACGATGACCACCGAGTTGCCGTCGGCGAGCAGGCTGCGGACAACCCTCAGCAGGCCGTCGACGTTGGCGGGGATGTGATGCGGTTCAGGCCCTTGGCGTCCACAGCTGCCCGCACGGCCTGGGTCAACCGGCGCCGGGTGTAGGTGGACAGGGCCTCCAGGTAGCGGCGCGGCCCCTCGGCGTACATGGCGCTTCCTTCCGTGCATGCCGCGGCCGGCTGTGGCCTGGCCGACGCGGCGTGGTGCGTGTTTCTCAGTCGTCGAGGAGCACGACGTGCTTGCCCGGCGTGGTGCCGGCCTCGACGTCGGCCTGGGCGGCACGAACCTGCTCCAGGCCGTGGTAGACCTTCGCGACCGGGGCCTTGAGCCGCCCTTCGGCGATGGACTGCAACTGGTGCCGGAACACCTCGGCGGGCAGGTCGGCGGCCTCGCCCGCGTAGGCGGTCAGCCGCACTCCGCCCGGGATCACGAACGGAGTGAAGTCGGGGATCGTCCACTGGCCCGCCAGGGCCCCGGTGAAGCAGACGGTGCCGTGGCGGCGGACGGCACGCAGGGTGTCGGCGAGGACCGAGCAGCCCACCAGCTCCAGTGCGGAGTCGACGCCGTCCGGCATCAGCTCGCGCACCTGGTCGGCGATGGTGCCGTCGTCGACCAGGGGGTGGTCGACGCCCACAGCCCGCAGTTCCGCGGCCCTCTTCGGGCTGCGGGTGGTGGACAGCACCGTGGCGCCGAGGTCTTTCGCGATCGTGGCCGCGCTCAGCCCGACCGTGGAGGTGCCGCCGCGGATCAGCAGCGTCTGCCCCGCGCTGAGACCGAGTCCGGTGGTGAGAGAGCCGTACGCCGTCTGGAACATCTCCGGTAGCGCGCCGACCACCTCCCACGGCAGAGCGGTCTCGAACGGGATGACCTGCGTCGCGGGGACGGTGACGTACTGGGCGTACGAGCCGTCGAAAGAACGGCCCATGCCGCCCATCATGGTCGCGACCTGCTGCCCCGGGCGCAAGCCGCTGTCCTCCGGGGCCTGGTCGATGACCCCCACGCCCTCGATACCGGGGATGCGCGGGTAGGTGACCTCCGGGTCCGACTCGCCCTTGCGGGTGGTGACCTCGGATTCGTTGACGCCGAACGCCTTCACCTTGATCCGTACCCAGCCGGGCTGGGGCGCGGGCACCGGCACATCCTTGATCTCGAGTGCGTCGAGGTCGCCGGGCCGGGTGACGACGACGGCTCGCATCGTCGCAGGTGCGGCGTCGCCGGCGGCTGTCGGTTGGCTCATGGCAAGCTCCTTGATCGGCCAGCGGTGGCCTTGTGCGGTTCCTTATCGCCTGGGGACCGTCAGGGGCGGTCGATGTCCTCGAACAGGTCGAGGGCCGCCTGGTAGTGGGCGGTGGCCTCGAAGGGCGGGTTGCCGACGCTTCCCGAGGTGGGCCGGGTGATGACGGCGGGCCACAGACGGGCCCGCTCGCCGGTGGCGAAATCGAGCACGATGTCGCGGATACGCGTGTCACGCTCGGCCTGTTCGGCGCTGCGGCCCGGCTGCTCCTGGCCGACCAGGGCGTACATCTCGGTGCCGTGCACGGCGGGTGCGCCCTGGGAAGGCCCGATCACCAGGAGATGGGCGTTGCCGCCCGCAGCGGCGTGGGCCAGGGCGCCGCGGGCCGCGGGCAGGGCGAAGGCGTAGTCCGTCAGGAACGCGGCACGGACCTCGGCCGGAGTGCGGCCGCCCCGGTCGTAGGCGTCGACGATCTTCAGGGCGCGGGAACGGGGAAGGCGCCACCCTGCGACTTCGTCGGTGACGGCCTCGACGGTGTGCGGGTCGAACCGGTCGAGGTCGTTCGCCACCCACCAGCCCATCTCGTCACTGCCCGCGCTCAGCAGGATGTCCACGTCCCGGTGCGTACCGGAGGCCAGGACGTTCATGGGGTGGGCACGCAGTACCGCTCCGGGCTGTCCGGCGTCCAGGACGACACCCATGCTCGTGCCCAACATCCCGCCGCGGACGCCCATGTCTCTCGGGGTGACCTTGTACGCGGCGGCCACCAGCGCGGCCGTGTCAAGGTCGAGCAGCTTGTTCGGGTTGTCCGCGACGCCGAGTTCGGTGACGAACCGGTGCGCGTGTTCCTCGGCCCACCAGACCGGCTGGATACGCGAGGGGCCTCCGGAGAATCCGGCCAGGCGCTTGTACAGGCCGTTGGCGGCAGGGGCGCCGAGCAGGCCGAAGGCGGAAAAGGCACCGGCGCTGTGGCCGTAGACGGTGACGTTGCCGGGGTCGCCGCCGAAGTAGGCGATGTTCTGCTTGATCCAGGTCAGCGCGGCGATGACGTCCTGCAGACACAGGTTGCTGGCCTCGGCGAGGGCGCCGCCGTATTGCGACAGCGAGACCGCGCCCAGGGCGCCGAGCCGGTAGTTGATCGACACGCCCACCACGCGCCCCGTCGCGGCGAGGCCGGAGGCGTTCGAGGTGATCTGCGTGTTGGCGCCGTACTCGAATCCGCCGCCGTGGATGTACACGGCCACCGGGAGCGCCTCCCCGGCAGGCTCCTCGGGAGTCCACACGTTCAGGTTCAGGCAGTCCTCGCCCATCCCGCTGTCCGCCTCCAGCCAGTCGCCGGTGTCGGGCTGGACGGAGGCGACGCCCTTGCGGTCGTAGGGACGGTCCGGATCGAAGTCCGCGAGCACGGGGCGGCGGTATCGCTCGGCGGTGGCGTACGGGATTCCCCACCAGGACCGTACCCCTGGTGCAGTCGGGGTCGTGGGTGCGGTGGCGGTCATGGCGTGGCCTTTCGGTTCGGTTCGGTGTTTCGCGCGGTGTGTGGGCGGCTGGTTGCTCGCTCTCACAGCATTCCGCGGGATCCGACGCATCGTCCGGTGGGTAGCGGTCACCTGTTAGTCATCAGGTGACACTTCTCTACTCCTCTTCACGTGCGTGCCTGACGACACCTCCGGGGTGTGCTCCGAGGTGGCGCCAGGCGCGGGCGCGTTCCAGGTGCTCATGGTTCAGCGGATGGATGGTCCGATGCCGATGCCACCGTCGACGTCGACGTCGAGGACGACACCGGTGATGTAGCAGGCGGCCGGTGAGCAGAGGAACGTGGCCGCCTCGGCGATGTCCACCTCGTCGGCCCGCCCGGTGTACGACGGGTCGGCCGCCGCGCCCCGGGGCTGGAGGCGCGGCGGCCGGTGGGGCTCGCGGACGGTGGGTCTGGGCAGGAACACCGCTTCGCCGGCAGTCGGAGGAACCGCGTCGCCGACCGGCGGCATCAGCCAGCATCGACCTTGCCGCACGAGGAGGAACCCCGCGACGGCGACAAGGGAATCCGGAAAGCCGGTCGTCGGCGCAGTTCTTGGCGGTACGGGCCTGAGGCTGAGCGTGCGCGCAGACGCAGTGGCAGCCGGTCGGCACCTGCCGCATCGATAATGATCCGCAGACGGTGGTAAGGCCGGAGCTTGCGGTGAACAGCGTGGAGAACTTCATGGTCGCCAACGCATCTGTTGTGCCCGCGATCGGGGCTGCCCAGACTTGGGCGCGGTCCATAGTCGTTGACCGTGTAAGTGAACAACGCCCTTGTGATTCCGGGGCGGTTACGGGGCGCTGCGCATGATCAGCAGCTGGTCGGCGAACGAAGGGGCCAATGCGGCGGCCTGTCGCAGGTCGAAATCGCCCCGCGATGCTGCTGTTGCCGGCGAACTCGGATGGGCGTTACTGCTCGGCGATGTTGGGTTTCGGTTCGAGGGTGGGAGTGGTTGCGGTCCAGCTGGCGAGGATGTCGATGGCTCGTCGTGAGGGTGATTCCGGTTCAGTGGTGTAGATGAACAGGGTGGTCTCGGGGTCGCCGGGGAGGGTGAGGGTTTCGTATTCGACGGTGAGGTCTCCGACGAGGTAGTGGCGGAGGCGTTTGGAGCCGTGGGTGCGCTGGTGGACGCGGTGTTGTTCCCACCATTGGTCGAATTCGCGGCTGTGTCCGCGTAGTTCGGTGACGAGGTCGGTGGTGGCGCGGTCGTCGGGGTTGCGGCCGACTTCGAACCGGAGGCTTTCGACGGCGGCGCGGGCTTGGTCGGGCCAGTCGAGGAAGAGGGCTCGGGCGTCGCCGTCGAGGAACATCCAGCGGGCGTAGTTGCGGTGGGCGGCGGGGAGCTGGTCGAAGTCGGTGAAGAGGGCTTTGGCCATGCGGTTGGCGGCGAGGATGTCGGTGCGGCGGCCGAGGATGAGAGCGGGTTCGCCGTCGAGGGCGTCGAGGAGCTGGTAGAGGCCGGGGCGGACGCGTTGGACGTCGTGGGTTCGGCGGGGGGTGGGTGTCGAGGTCAGGCCGATGAGGTCGTTGAGGTGGGCGCGTCCGGCGGCGTCGAGGCCGAGGGCGCGGCCGATGGCTTCGACGACGGCGGCGGAGGGAGTGATGCGGCGGCCTTGTTCGAGGCGGGCGTAGTAGTCGGTGGATACGCCGACGAGGCGGGCGACTTCTTCGCGGCGGAGGCCGGGTACGCGGCGGACGCGCCCGTCGGGGGGCAGGCCGGCGCGGGCGGGGTCGATCTGGCTGCGGGCGCGCCGTAGGAAATCGGCGAGTTCTTGGTTGGTTTTGTTCACGATTCGAGTATCCCTGAGCCGGCGCGGTCCTGGGTGGACCGGCGAGTCCTAGGTTCCGAAGACCGCGCCTCCACAGGGCGCGAGATAGGCCCCCAGAGGGGTTTGCGGGGGGTCACTCTTGAAGCACGCCACCACGCAAATAGCCCGGAGGCGCATCACCGGAATCGTGAGCAAAGGACGACCATGAGTTTCCCGACGGATCGACCCGCGACCTGGTTCGTGACCGGTACTTCCCGCGGTCTGGGCCGGGAGCTGGTCACGCAGCTGCTCCAGCGTGGCGACCAGGTCGCCGCGACGACCCGTTCCACGGAGCGGCTGCTGGCAGCCCTCGGTGACCGCGTCGACACTTCGCGGCTGCTGCCGCTGACCGTCGACCTGCGTGATGACGAGCAGGTCCGGCAGGCTGTCCGCCAGGCCACGGAGCGATTCGGCGGCCTCGACGTGGTCGTCAACAACGCCGGCTACGGCTACCTGGCCGCGGTGGAGGAGACGAGTGCCCGCGAGGTTCGCGACATGCTCGACGTCCAGGTCGGCTACTTCCGCACCGATTTCCTCACCACCGACTCGCTCGCGCTGCCCGCCTCGACGACGGATGCGTACCCAGGTCTGCGTGAGATGACCGAGAACCACCTGAAGCTCCAGGGCAGCCAGCTGGGCAACCCGGTCAAGGGCGCGGAGGCGATCATCCGCCAGGTTGTCAGCGGCGAGGGCCCGCTGCGCCAGCTGCTCGGCTCGGACGCCCACGCCTACGCCACCGCGAAGGTCGATGCCCTGCGCGCGAACCTCAAGGCCACCGCGCAGACCGCCGACGCCACTGACTTCGCCGACGCCTGAGAATGCACCAATCCATCACAGGAAGGAACAATCGTGAGCAAGATTCTGATCGTCATGTCCGCCGCGAGTATCTGGGAACGCACCGACGGCTCGGAATACCCGACCGGGTACTGGGCCGAAGAGCTCGCCGCGCCCCACGAGAAGTTCGTGCAGGCCGGCTTCGCGGTCGACTTCGCTTCCCCGGGCGGCGTTCTGCAGCCGCTCGACGCCCACAGTGCCGACCCGGAGATCGCCGGCCCGGACTGTGCGCACTACGTGGAGCACGCCGCGCGGGCCCTGAGTGAGTTCGGTCCGCTGCTGAAGCTGGACGAAATCGACATCAACGACTACGTCGCTGTGGTCATCCCCGGCGGGCACGGTCCGGTGGTCGACCTCTACAAGGACCGTGACCTCGGCCGCCTGCTCACCGAGGCGGACGCGGCCGGGAAGATCATCGGGGCCGTCTGCCATGGCCCAGCCGGCCTTCTGTCCGCCGTGGACGAGAACGGCAAGTGGCTGTTCGCAGGCCGGGAGATGACGGCCTTCACCGACGAGGAGGAGCAGAGCTTCGGCACTGCGGAAGGCGCTCCGTGGCTGCTGGCCAGCACGCTGCGTCAGAAGGGTGCGAAGCACTCCGGGGGACCGGCGTACCAGGCGTACAACGTGCAGGACCGGAACCTCTTCACCGGCCAGAACCCGGCCTCCAGCGCCCCCATGGCCGAGGCCATGATCGGCGCGCTCAAGTAGGCATCATGATCGCTCAGGAAGAAGCGTGGAATCCATGGTCACATCTCTGCCTCAACCCGATGCCGTTGGACGTGTCGAGAAGGGCTTGTTCATCGGCGGTCGATGGCGATCGGCATCCGGCGGGGGTAGCTTCTCGGTGGAGGATCCGGCCACCGGGCGGACACTGTGCGAGGTGTCGGACGCGACCGCGGCGGATGCGCTGGCCGCCCTTGACGCTGCAAGTGCCGCACAGGCGAAGTGGGCTGCGGTACCCCCGCGCCGACGGGGCGAGATCCTTCGGCGTGCCCACGATCTGCTGATCGAGCGCATTGACGAGTTCGCGTTGCTGATCACCCTGGAGATGGGCAAGTCACTGGCCGAGTCCCGGGCGGAGGTCGAGTACGGCGCGAACTACTTGCGCTGGTTCGGTGAGGAAGCCGTCCGGATCGACGGAAGCTGGAAGGTCAGCGAGGACGGCACCGCCCGAGTACTGGTCACCCGTCAGCCGGTCGGGCCCTGCCTGCTGATCACGCCTTGGAACGCGCCGCTGGCCATGCCGGCCCGCAAGATCGGCCCGGCCGTGGCTGCCGGCTGCACCATGGTTGTCAAACCCGCGCCGCAGACACCCCTGACGACGGCTGCGTTGGCGGCGCTTCTGACCGAAGCCGGCCTCCCCGGTGGCGTGCTCAACATCGTTCCCACCACACGAGCCGCCGCGATCACCGAGTCCCTCCTCCTGGACGGCCGGCTGCGCAAGTTGTCGTTCACCGGCTCCACGCCCGTCGGCCGCACGTTGCTGTCCCAGGCAGCCGACACCGTCTTGCGGACCTCGATGGAGCTAGGGGGCAATGCTCCGTTCATCGTCTGCCGCGACGCCGACATCGACGCCGCGGTCGAGGGTGCGATGACCGCCAAGCTCCGGAACGTCGGTGAGGCCTGTATCGCCGCCAATCGCTTCCATGTACACGCCGACGTCGTCGACGAGTTCAGTGAGAAGCTCGTCGCGCGCATGAGCACCATCACTGTCGGACCCGGCACGGACCCTGCCTCCGACCTCGGGCCGATGATCGACGTGCGCCAGCGGCGCAGGGTCGCGGACCTGGTCGACGAAACAGTCGATGCGGGCGCCCGGGTGCGCACCGGCGCTCGGGTTCCCGGGGGACCGGGCTACTTCTACCCGCCCACCGTACTCACCAACGTGCCCGCCGGAACTCGCATCACACGCGAGGAGATCTTCGGTCCGGTCGCTGCCATCCAGACCTTCATCACCGAAGCCGAAGTCCTTCACGACGCCAACAACACCGAGTTCGGTCTCGTGAGCTACCTCTACACCCAGGATCTGGGTCAGGCGCTCCGGATGAGCGAACAGCTCGAAACGGGCATGGTGGGTCTCAACCGCGGCTACGTGTCCGACCCCAGCGCTCCCTTCGGTGGCATGAAGCAGTCCGGCATCGGCCGGGAAGGTGGTAACACCGGGATCGACGAATACCTGGAGCAGAAGTACGTAGCCATTCACATGGGTACTCCCCAGTCCGGGGACAACGGTGCCCGCGCCGCGGCAACGCCGATCCGATCCGGCGTCGGTGGGCCGGAGGGCGGGCGATGACCGGGGCGCCCGACTCCGCTGGGTGCGGCGTTCGCGGAGTACGGGCGGATCGCCAAGACGGAGCATTTGCTGCGGGTGGTCGACCCCGTGGACGACACCTACCGCCGTCAGATGAACCGGCAGCTCACCGTGCAGGAGTCCCGCCACAAGCTGGCCCGGGACGTATGCCACGGCAAGCGCGGCACCATCCACCAGGCATACCGCGACGGAATGGAGGACCAGCTCGGCGCGCTCGGCCTGGTCCTCAACGCCACCGTGCTCTGGACGACGCGCTACATCGACACCGCCGTCGCCCAGCTGAAGGCCGACGGCCACGAGATCCGGGACGAGGACATCACCCGGCTCTCCCCGCTCAAGCACCGCAATCCGAACCTGCTCGGCCGCTACAGCTTCGCCGCCTCTACCCCGGCCGCTGGCACCCTGCGCCCCCTGCGTGACCCTGACGCGTCGGAGCTGGACGAGGACGACGGGAGCGGACGAGAGTAGGTCCCGTCCGGCGGATCTGGCTGCCTGGGCAGCCGCAGAGGCAGAGCGGCCACCGGGTGATCGGCAGGGTTCGGCGCAGCAGACAGACAGCCGAGAGGCTCAGGATTTGTCCGTGGCCCCGTCCAGCAGCGCCGCTGCCAGCGTGCGGGCGTGCGCCAGCCGGCTGCCATCGCCCTCCAGGCCGGCCCGCGCCATCGCGCCCTCCAGCAGGAAGGACAGGTGCTCCCCCAGCGCGCTGGCCTCTCCGGGGCGCTCGGGCAGCAGCTGCCCGAGGTGGCCGACGATCAGTTCCTCGACTGTCTCCTTGTGGCGGCGTACGACGTCACGCCCGGCGTCCCCGACGGGCAGCTCGGCCGCCACGTTGAGCAGGCCGCAGCCGCGGAAACCGGTCTCCCGCGCGGCCTCCGCACAATCGGCGTAGGTGTCGAAGACGGCCAGGACCGCCTCGCGGGGGCCCGCCGTCCCCTCCAGTCGTGTGCGGTACGTCGCGAGCCACTCCTCATGCCGGGTGTCGAGATAGGCCCTGACCAGCTCAGCCTTGGAGGAGAAGTTGTTGTACAGGCTTGTTTTGGCCACGTCGGCTTCGGCGATGACCGTGTCGATCCCGGTGGCTGTTACACCGTCGGCATAGAAGCGGCGTGCGGCAGCCACCAGCAGACGCTCCCGGGCCGGCCGCCGCCTGCCGACCGCGGCCGCTCCCGTCTTGATCTCGCTCATCCCACGCTTCCCGAGAACGATGGACAGACAGTTTCCACTATGACGCGCCATCCCCGTTAAATGGACAGACCTGTACAGTTTAGCGCGGCAAGACAGATCTACCCAGTCGGGAGCCGACCGCATGCATTTCCTGCCCAGTAACCTGATCGTTGACGGGGTCCGCATCGCTTACCGCGACCGCGGTGAGGGCGAGCCGGTGGTGTTCGTCCATGGCACTCCCTCGTACTCATACGAGTGGCGGAACGTCGTGCCGCACGTTGAGGCCGTCGGCCACCGAGCGATCACCTACGACCTGCTGGGTTACGGGCGCTCCGAGCGCCCGGTGGACCGCGACACCTCGGTCGCCGCCCAGACGGACCTGCTGGGTGGCCTGCTCGATGCCCTGGGCATCGAGCAGGCCACCATCGTCGCCCACGACATCGGCGGCGCCATCGGTCAGCGGTTCGCCATCGCCCACCCTGAGCGGGTGCGGCGGCTGGTGATCATCGACACGGTCAGCTACGACTCCTGGCCTTCCGAGACCTGGCGGAAGCTCATCGAAGAGCAGGTGGAGGAACACATGCAGCTGCCGCAGGAGGCATTCGACGCCCTGCTCACCCGGCAGCTGGAGATGACGGTGGCCGACGGCGCGGCGACGATGACCGGTGACATCCTCGATGCGTACCTGGCGCCCCACCGGTCGGCGCTGGGCCGCGTCTCCTTCTTCGAGCACCAGGTGCGGCACTACGACTCCCGGTACACCGAGGAGATCACCGACCAGCTCGCGTCCCTGACCATGCCGGTCCGTATCCTCTGGGGCGAGCGCGACCAATGGCAGCCCCTGACCTACGCGCGGCAGCTCGCCGAGGGCATTCCCGGCGCCCGCCTCACCGTCATCCCCGGGGCCGGACACTTCGTGATGGAGGACGCACCCGAGCGCGTCACGGAAGAGATCCTCGACTTCCTTGCCGACTAGTAGGACTCCGTTAGGTCTATCTGTCGGTCGTGTTCAGCGGCATGGTGAATGTGTGGACGCACATGAAGTGAACCGTGTTCGGGCGAGGTTGGCGTTATTCGTAGCTGATGTGTTCGCCTCAGTGCCGCGGAAGGACCAGCGGGCCAAGGGCGACTGCTATCTGCGGGGACTGATGATGGACGGCCGCCGCAAGTCCATCCAGGCCATGGCCTCGCGGTTACCGGACGGCAACGAGCAGAACCTGCAGCAGTTCGTGAACCAGTCCACGTGGGATCCGGTGCCGGTGCGTCGGCGGATCGCAGAGCGGATGGTGCCGCAGATCGGCCCGGACGCCTGGGCGGTCGACGACGTGTCGTTCCCCAAGGACGGAAGGATGTCGGTGGCGGTCGCTCCCCAGTACTGCGGTGCGCTGGGCAAGCAGGCCAACTGCCAGGTCGCGGTCAGCGTGCACGCGGTCTCCGAGACGGCCTCGTGCCCGCTGAGCTGGCGGCTGTTCCTGCCCCAGGGGTGGGCGGATGACGCCCTCCGGCGCCGGCGGACCGGCGTTCCCAGGGACGTCGGACACCGGGAGAAGTGGCGGCTGGCACTGGACGCCCTGGACGAACTGGCCACGTGGCACCTTGTGCCACCGGTCGTGGTGGCGGATGCCGGCTATGGCCAGAACGCTGACTTCCGCGCTGGCCTGGCCGAGCGGGGACACGCCTACGCGGTCGGCATCCGCGGCGACATAACCGTCCAGCCGCACGACGCGGTCCCCACGGCCCTCGCCTGGTCCGGCAACGGCCGCAGGCTCGGCCTGGAAGACGGCGTCGAAGGCCTCGCCGTACTTGCTATCGCGGTCGCGCAGCAAGAAATGCAGGGACTGGATGCGTGTGCCCAGGTCGGCGGTGAGATTCCGCGCCTGCTGCACCGCCCAGTTCCGGGTCGGGTGGGCGGTGATCCCGGTGATGTGCAGCCGCCGGGTGCCGTGCTTGAGGAACACCAGCGCGTACATCCGCCTGCCGAGGGCTGTGTCGATGTGAATGAAGTCTGCCGCGATGATGCCCTCGGCTTGCGCGGTCAGGAACGCGCGCCGGGTGGGGCCTGAGCGACGTGGCGCGGGGTCGATACCGGCCGCGTTGAGGATCTCCCACACCGTCGAGGCGGCGATCCGATGCCCGAGTTGGGCAAGTTCCCCTTGGGTCCGCCGGTGCCCCCTCCCATTTCGCGGCGATGAATCTGCGGTGCCAGGCAAGCAGGGTGCCGGGGGTGACAGGGGAGATCTTGAGCCAGTGGCGTCGGGGTATGAGCGCGGACAGGGCGGCGAACGAGAACCGGTCGGCAGGCTCATAGCGGAACGGTCCGGCCAACTGGCGGCGCGGGACCGCGTTCTCGTGCCGCAGCACCAGCAGTTCCGCGTCCTTCGCGGTCCCGTGGCGGGGGAGCACCGATGGAACAGTCAGCAGCTTCCGGGTCACGTTGTACAGCAAGGACACGATCACGGAGAAACATGATCCCAGCGGACTGGCCGTACCACTCCCACCTGCGACGACGACTTTTCGAGCGGCACAGGGTGGCGGAGCCGTAAGGCGTCACCAAAATCTGCATGGCGATGACAAAAATCGACGTCGTGTAGAGTTTGAAGTGAGGGAGCGGTCCCGCTCCCTTCGAGTCTTCTCTGGAGGAGCAGTGCAGAAGCAGAAGTGGCTGATCACCGGCGTCAGTACGGGCCTTGGACGTGCCTTCGCCCAAGCCGCTCTGGCCGCCGGGCACACCGTCGTCGGTACGGTCCGCTCCGAGGAGGACCTGCGGGCCTTCGAAGGGATCGAACCCGGGCACGCTCACGGCCGCATCCTGGATGTGACGGACGGCGACGCCGTCGCGGGTGTGATCGCGGAGGTGGAGCAGAGCGTCGGCCCTTTGGATGTCGTCGTCGCCAACGCCGGCTACGGCCTGGAGGGCACCTTCGAGGAGACCCCGCTGGCCGAGGTGCGGCGGCAGTTCGAGGTCAACGTATTCGGCGCAGTGTCCACCCTTCAGGCGGCGCTGCCCCACATGCGTCGGCGCCGCCGCGGGCACCTGATGGCCGTCACCTCCATGGGTGGGCTCATGGCCGTGCCCGGCATGTCCGCCTACTGCGGCAGCAAGTTCGCCCTGGAAGGCATCCTCGAGGCGCTGGGCAAGGAGGTCGCGCAGTTCGGGATCCACGTGACGGCGATCGAGCCCGGCTCCTTCCGCACCGACTGGGCCGGACGGTCCATGACACGCGCCGCGCAGTCCATCGACGACTACGACGAGCTGTTCACCCCCATTCGTGAAGCGCGGCAGAAGGCAAGCGGGAACCAGCTGGGCAATCCGGCCAAGGCCGGGGAGGCCGTCGTGCACATCACGTCAGTCGACCAGCCGCCGGCCCACCTCGTCCTGGGCTCGGACGCGCTGCGACTGGTCGCCGCCGCGCGCACGGCCGTGGACGAGGACATCCGCGCATGGGAGACGCTCTCCCGTACGACCGACTTCGCCGAGGGTGCTCAGCTCTGATGCCCGGCCACCACCCCGCCCGGAGCCGGCGCACCACCGAACGCAAGGGCGATGTCCGGGAGCGGGTCATTCTGGACACCTGCGAAGCCCTGCTGGCGCGGAAGGGCTATGACGCCATGACCGTCGGCGACATCGCCCAGGGCGCCGGCATCACACGCGGTGCCCTGTACTTCTACTTCGGCTCCAAGCAAGAAGTGGTCACGGCACTGGTGGCCCGGACCGTTGAGCACCTGTGGGAGCGGTCCCGGGCCACTGCGCAGGCCGACGAGCCGCGCCAGGCCATCGCAGCGGCCATGCGGCGCACGGTCGAGCTGTGGAACGAGCACGGCCTGGTCATGCGCACGGCGATCGACCTGTCGTTGTCGGTGCCGGAGATCGGCGAGTTGTGGAGCCGTACAGCCGACTTGTTCATCACGGCCATCACCGCTGTCCTGGAACGAGCCGGCGTTCAGCCCGGCACCGAACCAGATCAAGCGTCCGCGATGGCACGCGCCCTGTGCTGGATGATCGAGCGGACCTTCTACCACGCCTCACAAGAATCCCGCGAGAAGTTGCAAAAGGCATCCTCGACCTGCGAACACATCTGGCTGGTCAGCGCCGGCCTGACCGTCTGATACATCTGGCATGGACGGTGGAGCATACGACGTTGTCCTATGTGGGTGTGTGAGTCAAGGAGTTGGGTAGGCCGATCGTTCTGTCCCTGAGCACAAGCAGGAGCAGTGGGATCGGTAGCCACTACCGCCCTGGAACGACGAGTACGAGTGGTGAGCAATTAGCATGACTGAACCCCCTGCCCCTGCCGGCAAGTACATCTTCGGGCCCAAAGTTGCGGAAAAGCACACAGAACGGCAGGCAAATGGCTGCGTCTCCGTCGTGTGGGGCGTCTGCGCTCTGAGCGTCAGCGCGTACACCGCATGGAAGCTGTCGGCGCACTACCAGCTGTCGACTGTACTCCGCGCCGTGTTGGTAGCGGCAACAGCACTCGTCGTCGGTGGGGGCGCCGCGCTGATCTCCGGCCTGGTGGCGCGGCGCGGAACGGAGGACAAGCGGGTCGCACAGCTCCGCGCGGAGTACGGAATCGAGGAGAGCGGCAGCGATCCGCAAGGGGACGCCGAGCGATGAGCAACCGTGGAGGACTGCGCTGCTCGGGCCCAGCTTCGTAACGGCTTGTACTGGAGCGCCTCAGGCGTCGAGGACGCGCTCGGCAAGCAGGCTCTCGCCTTCCTGCGGCAACTGGAAGCCGCCTGCCTCGCCGCCGACGAGCTCGCCGAGGCGGTGGAAGCCTCTTTTCTCCAGCACCCGGACGCTGAAGTGATCCTGAGCTTCCCCGGCCTCGGGGTCCAGCTCGGCGCCCGGGTGCTTGCCGAGATCGGAGACGATCGACAGCGGTTCGCCGACGCCCGGGGCCTCAAGGCCTATGCCGGATCGGCACCCATCACCCGCGTCTCAGGCAAGAAACACCACGTCGGACGCCGCATGGTGAAGAACGACCGACTCAACCATGCCGGCTACCTGTGGGCCTTCTCAGCCTTGCGATCTTCGCCCGGAGCCGACGCCCACTACCGCCGTCGACGCGAACAAGGGGACCGGCATGCAGCCGCCCATCGACGAACACGTCGCGTGCCCCTCCGAACTGGCCGCAGCCGCTCGACACGTTGGCATCGTGAGATGTCTGGGCTGGACCGTGCCGAAGGTCCGCGATCCGCACACTGCCGACCTGTGGACGTGGCTGATCATCGCCGCCCACACCCAACTCCGCCTTGCCCGGCCCCTCGCCGAGGATCTTCGCCGCCCCCCTGGGAACGGTCGACGCAGCCTCGTCGGCTCACCCCTGCCCGGGTCCGACGGGGGTTCCGCCACCTCCGCGTGAAGACCGCCCATCCCGCCGACGTGCCCAGACCCTTCAAGTTGAAACGAATGGAAACCCTCACCGAACACGTCCGCCTGAAACAGCAGCAAGGTTAATGATCAAGCTTAGATGACACCGACTGCCTGGGCGCGGTGAACGACCGCCGCCGAGACCACGGCGCGAGGCAGGCTCGCTGACCAGCACCTTTCTTTCAACAACCACATGGGGGGCCGGGGTCCTGCTTGCCTTTTTCCTCGTGCCGCCCGTAATCGTCGAGCAGTAGTTGCGTGGTGATGTTGATGTGCTGGCTGAGTGCCTCGACGACGCCTGGTACATCCCGGGCGATGGCGTGATCGCAGATCATCTGGTGTTCTGCGGCGACATCGCGGTGGCTGTGCTCGGCCGGTGTGCGGGCCCAGCAGCGGTAGACCTCGGCGGCATCGCGCAGCTGTGTGGCGATGTCCCGCAGCGGCCGGTTGGGACATCCTTCCAGCAGGACGCGGTGGAAGCGGGCGTGGGCGTTCAGCCAGCGTTCGCTGAGGGCTCCGTCGTCGCTGAAGTACGGAGTGCGGGCGAGATGGTGGTGTGCCGCGAGCAGATCGGACTCCCACTCGATGGTGCCGGCGGCGACGGACTCCCGGACCACGTGGGTTTCGATGAATACGCGGGCCTCGGTCAGCTCCCGCAGGCGCTCGGGGGAGACGGTGACGACCCGGAACCCTCGCTGCGGCGCGAAGGTCGCCAGTCCTTGGCCGACCAGCCGGGGCAGCGCCTCCCGTATTACCCCGCTGCTGGCGCCGTAGCTGTCCTTCAGAGCTTCCACGCGCAGACGTGAACCGGGCTCGTGCCGTCCGTTGAGGATGTCCGCGCGCAGCCGCTTGTAGATCTCCTCGGCGCGTGTCATGGAGCCGGTCGTGGTCATGTCGAAGATACTAGCCCCTCCCGGGTATTTTATAAAAATCTCGAGATTTCATTGACGTGTCGACGGGGAGGGCGTTGACTCCAGACATTCAGTAGCGAGAGCACCGGAGGCAGCGCACCATGAGGACGACGACCCGATCCGGACGGATGTGTCTGGTGACCGGAGAGGCGGTGATCGATGTCGAGCAAGCCAGTGCTGGTCGGTTTTCGGCTGATCCGCTGGCAGTGTTCGAGGAGTGGGACGCGTTCCGGTCGTGGGCTGCAAAGCTGGAGCCCACGGACGCCCACGGATCGACTGGGCCGGACGGCAGCGTTTCGCCGACGCCGCGGCAGGTGTTCGCGATCGGGTTGAACTACCGCGGCCACGCCCAAGAGGCCAGCCTGGCGACGCCTGAGTCTCCGTCGGTCTTCACCAAGTTCGCCACGGCCCTCACCGGCCCGGACACGCAGCTGAGGCTGCCCAGCGGCCGCGTCGACTGGGAAGCCGAGCTTGTGGTGGTGATGGGGCGCCGGGCGGAGCACGTGGCCGCCGGGGACGCCTGGTCCTACGTGGCCGGGCTGACCGCGGGGCAGGACTACTCCGAGCGCGAGGTGCAGTCCGTCGGACCCGTGCCGCAGTTCTCCCTCGGCAAGTCCTTCCCCGGATTCGCGCCGACCGGGCCGGTACTGGTGACCCCCGACGAGTTCGCGGATCCGGACGACCTGGCGATCGAATGCCTCGTCAACGGGGAGAGCGTCCAGAAGTCCCGCACCTCGTCGATGATCTTCCCGGTCGCGGAATTGATCGCAGGGCTGTCCGCGGTCTGCCCGATGCTGCCGGGCGACCTGATCTTCACCGGCACTCCCGCAGGAGTCGGACACGCCCGCACCCCTCAGCGCTACCTGCGGCCAGGAGACGAGGTCATCACCCGCATCGAGGGCATAGGACAGCTCCGGCAGACCTGCGTCGCCGCCTGAGAGAGGGCACCACCATGGCCTTGCACAGACTGCAGTCACTCACCGTCGGCGTGCCGAACGTGGCCGAGGCTGCCGACTACTACGTCGACTTCGGACTCGAACAGGTGGCACCCGGACGGTTCGTCACCGTCGAAGGCGGTGAACAGTTCTTCCTCCAACATTCCCCCGTCCGGCGCCTGCTGGCGATGACGGTCGCCGCCGACGACGGCGACGACCTGGACCGGATCGCCGCGAACCTGGAACGGCTCGAGCTGTCCTGCGAACGCGACGCCAACGCCCTGCGTACCACGGAACCCATCGCCGGTATCTCGGTGGAAGTGCGCATCGCACCCCGGCTGACCCGGATCACCGTCCCGGCCACCCCGTACAACGGCCCCGGACGCCTGGACCGCGCCGGCACCCGGGCACCCGTACTCTCCCGCACCGACCCGGTCCGGCCCCTGGCCCTGGGCCACGTCGTCATCGGTTCGGTGGAACAGGAGTCGACACAGCGGTTCTTCACCGAAGGACTCGGATTCAAGGTCAGCGATGTCGTCCCCGGCTCGGCCGCGTTCCTGCGCTGCTCCACCGACCACCACAACGTCCTGGTGCAGCAGGCGCCGCTCAACTTCCTGCACCACACCTCCTGGCAGGTGACGGATGTCGACGAGGTGGGCCGGGGCGCCACGCGCATGCTCACCGAGCACCCGGAACGCCATGTGTGGGGGCTCGGCCGCCATCACATCGGCTCAAACTTCTTCTGGTACCTCAAGGATCCGGCCGGCAACTTCAGCGAGTACTACGCCGACATGGACTGCATCGTCGACGACCAGCTGTGGACGCCACGATCCTTCGAAGGAATGCAGGCGCTCTACACCTGGGGGCCTCCGCCGCCGCCGTCGTTCCTCGCTCCCGAAGACCTGGCCGCGCTGATGGCCGGCGCCCATAAGGCCAATAACTGAGAGCGCCCGACACCGTAAACCGCGGCGAGGCGCGTTGCCCCGCGCGCATCACACGGATGAGGCCCGAGCCGCATTCCTGCGCCGACCCGCCGTCGACGAGCCGCACGTAAGACACCTCCGCCCCTTTCCCGCAGCGCCGCGGTCCGCAGTCGCGACGGGTGAGACTGCTGAAATCGGAGCCAGAACATTGAGCACACCAGCCTTCGTCCGTCGGCGCGGCCAACCGTCCCCGGGCCCTTCATCGCCGTCAGGCACCGCACTCGCCGTGGGCCTGGCTGTGATGACACTGGAGGGCTTCGACCTCGTCGCCTACGGTGCGACCACTCCGCTGCTGCTGGACTACCGTCCCTGGCACCTCTCCGTCGCCTTCGTCGGCCTGCTCGGCAGCCTCACTCCGATCGGCATGCTCGTCGGCTCCCTGCTGGTCGGCCAGTTCACCGACCGGTTCGGCCGGCGCCGCACGACCCTGATCAGTATCGCGGTGGTCAGTGCCGGGATGTTCGCCTGCGCCATGGCACCCCTTCCCTCACTGTTCGGCGCCGGCCGATTCGTCGTCGGGCTCGGTGTCGGTGCGATCTACCCGGCGATGGGCCCACTGATCTTCGAACTGGCCCCGGACAGGCGAAAGAACCTTTACTCGGGCATCGTCCAGTGTGGGACCGCCATCGGCGGTTCGTTCGCGGCCCTCGTCGCCAACACACTGCTGAGTGGGCACAGTTTCCACCAGGAGTACCTGGTCGGCGGCATCGCCGGTCTGCTTCTGCTGCCCATGGCCTTCGTCTGGCTGCCCGAGTCCACGGAGTACCACCAGGCGGTCAGCGCGTCGGCCCCCGACCCCGGCAACCGTGGTGTCCGGCTGGTGCTCAGACCGCCCTACCGCGGCACCACCCTGATGTTCTGCGCCATGGCGGCCCTGTCGTTCTTGCTCATCTTCGGCATGAACACCTGGCTGCCGCGGCTGATGCAGACGGCGGACTATCCGCTCCAGGACTCACAGACCTTCCTCGTGCTGCTGAACCTCGGTGCCACCGTCGGCGGGCTCGCGATGGCGCTGCTGGCTGACCGTGCCGGATCGAGGGGCCCGATCACGGCCAGTTTCGCCCTCGGAGCCGCCGCGATCGTCGCCATGAGCGCCCAGCTGCCGCTGCCGGTGCTCTACGGCATCGTGATAGTCGGCGGCTGCGGCGCGGTCGGCGTCCAGGGACTGATCAACGTGTACATCTCACGTTCCTACCCGGTGACCGCAAGGGCCAGCGCGGTGGGTGTCGCGCTCGGGGTGGGCCGCATCGGCGGCATCGCCGGCCCCACGTTCGGCGGCTGGATCCTCGCGGCCGGCCTGGAACCCCGCTGGAACTTCGTCCTCTTCGCCGTCCCCGCCGTCCTCGGCGCAGCCCTCGCCCTGGCTGTCGGCGGACGGACATCCCAGAATCAGGGCCGTCTCGCCCCCGCGCCGCGCGCCAAAGAGCCGACGGCCGGACACACAAAATGAAAGAGCACATCATGGACACCTACGACGTCGCCGTCGTCGGCTGCGGCCCGGTCGGACTGGCTCTCGCACGACTGCTGGCCATGAAGGGGCTCCGGGTCGCCGCCATCGACCCCAACCGGCTCGTCTGCCAGCATCCGCGCGCCACGCATCTCGACGACGAGACCATGCGCCTTCTGCAGACCCTTGGCGCGCAGGACATGGAACACCAGTTCCTGCGCCAAGCCGCCTGGACACTCCACCGGGAGGACGGGCAGGCCTTCCTCCAGCAGAAGCTGCCCGAGGAGGAGTCCGACCAGGGCTGGCGCACCGACTACCAGTTCCACCAGCCCGACTTCGAGTCGCGGCTGCGGGGTCTGCTGGCGGCCGACGCGAACGCGGACCTCTGGTTCGGCTGGATGGCCACCGCGATCGAGCAGGACGACAAAGCGGTGCGGCTCACGCTGCTCGACCGGTCGACCGGAGCCGAAACCACTCTCACGGCCGGCTACGCCGTCGGCTCCGACGGCGCCAACTCCTTCGTCCGGCAGGCGATGAACGCCGAAGTCGAGGACCTCCACGGCACTCAGCGTTCCCTCATCGTCGACATCCACCCCTTCGAACACCCTGCACAGCTCCCGGCGGACAGCGGATTCATCTGGTGCGAGGGGAAGCGGCCCGTGACCTACGTCCCGATCTTCCCGCCCATGCTCCGCTTCGAGTTCATGCTGCTCGACGAGGACGACGCGGCAGAGCTCGAACGACCGCAGTCGGTGTACGACCTGCTGAGCCGCTGGCTGGAACCGGGCAGCTACCGCATCATGCGTACTGACACCTACGAATGGCACGCCCGGCTCGTGCACGGCTGGCGGTCCGACCGTCTGCTGCTCGCCGGCGACGCCGCGCACGAAATGCCTCCCATGCTCGGCCAGGGCATGTGCTCCGGGCTGCGCGATGCCGCGAACGTGGCGTGGAAGCTCGCCGCCGTGGTCAAGGGCGAAAGTCCCCAAGCACTGCTCGACACCTACGAAAGCGAGCGGGCTGCGCACGTGCGCCCTTACATCGAGGAATCCGCTCGGCAGTCCAACCTGATCGAAGCCCTCGGAATGGGCGCGTTCCCGGAGCTGAACGGAACGCAGACGATCGAGAGGTACCGGCCGCTGCTGGGGCCAGGCGTGGTTGTCCAGCCCGGCGGAGGCATCGGGCAACTGAGCCCGCAGCCACGCGGGGCGAACGGGGAGAAGCTGGACGATGTGAGCGGATACGGCTTCACCGTCGTGGGGAAGCCGGAGGTCACGTCCGCCGTGTCCGTGGATGTGCAGCAGCTATGGCGCCAACTCGGCGTGGTGGCCGTCCCGGAGACGGGGCCGGTCATCGACCGCTGGCTGGCCGAACACGCGGCGGCAGCGGCAATCATCCGTCCGGATCGCTACACCTTCGCGCTCGCCGCCGACACGGCGGAACTGGAGCGGGCCACCCGCGACCTGGCGCGGACGGTATCGGTACAGGAGGTGGGCGCGTGAAGGAGTACGCGGCCGGAATGACGTGGGGGGAGGGCCCCCGCTGGCAGCGCGGTGCACTGTGGCTGTCCGACACCCAGGGCGGAAAGCTGTGGACCGACCACGACGGCCCCTGGCGCGGCATCCCGCTGGACGCCATCCCCAACGGCCTTTGGTTCCTGCCGGACGGGCGGCTGGTCGGGGCCATGATGCATCAACGGCGTATCGGCGTGTGGACCGGTGAGCGATTCGACACCTACGCGGACCTGAGCGCGGTGGCCACCGGTCCGCTCGGCGACATGGTCGGCGACCCGCACGGCAACCTTTACGTGGATGACGTCGGCTTCGCCGCGCACGCCGGTGAGCCATTGCGACCGGGTCGGCTGCTGCGCGTTGCGGCGGACGGAGCGGTACATGTGGCCGCCGAAGACGTTGAGTTCCCCAACGGGCTGACCTTCGTCGGCGACGGCCGCACTCTGGTTGTCGCCGAGACCACCCGGCAACGACTGACCGCCTTCACCGTCGCAGACGACGGTGCCCTCACGGACCGTCGCACCTACGCCGACCTCGCCCACCTGATCGGCGACGACGTCCGGCCGGACGGAATCTGGTCGACACAAGACGGAGTCTGGGTGGCCACCACGACCGGACACGCCGTCGCCCTGGTGCGGGAGAACGAGCTGGTCACCTCGATCGGCACCGGGACGCTGCTGCCGATCGCATGCTGCAGCGACGGCGGGAACCGGCTCTTCGTCACCCTCGCCGACACCCATGGCCTCCCCCTGGGCGAGGCCATGGCCACAAAGGCAGTGCACACGACGGTCGCACTGCTCGAAGTACCGAAGGCGGGGGACACCTCATGAGCACGAAGCCACCGGACTGGACCCCGACGACACAGGCTGTCGAAAACGCCCGGATCACCGACTTCACACGGTTCGCCGCACAGCACGCAGGACGTGACCTGAGCGGTGACTACCACAAGCTGTGGGCGTGGTCGGTTGACGACGTGAGCGGCTTCTGGGCCGCGGTGTGGGACTACTTCCGTCTGCCCGAGCGCCCAGCGGGACCCGCGCTGGCGACCGAGGCCATGCCGGGAAGCGTGTGGTTCCCCGGCAGCACGCTGAACTACACGGCCGAGGTGTTCCGCGACCGGACCGGCACCGACACCGCCGTCATCACGGTGACCGAGGACACCGGCCCGGTGGCCATCACCTGGCACCAACTGCGCCGCCAGGTCGCCTCACTCGCGCAGGCACTCACCGGACTTGGCGTGCGCATGGGTGACCGGGTGGTGGGATACCTCCCCAACGGGGTACAGGCCATCACAGCCTTCCTCGCCACCGCCAGCCTGGGCGCGACCTGGGCGGTGTGCGGGCAGGACTACACCGTGGCCGCGGCCGAAGCTCGGTTCACACAACTCCAGCCGACCGTGCTGATCGCCGGGACCGGCTACCTCCACGGCGGGAAGCACATCGACCGCTGTCCCGACGTACAAGCCCTGCGCGACGCACTGCCGACCCTGGCGGCGACCGTCGTCGTAGGGGACGCGACACGGGTGCCCGACGCCCTTGAGTGGTCCGCGCTCACCGAGCACGACGCCGACTTCGCACCCCGCCCCGTCCCGTTCGACCATCCGCTGTGGGTCGTGTTCTCCTCGGGCACGACCGGACGGCCGAAGGGCATCGTGCACGGGCACGGCGGGGTCGTGCTCGAGCAGCTCAAAAACCTGGGCCTACAGCTTGACCTGCGCGCCGGGGACCGCCTGCTGTGGCACACCACACCGAGCTGGATGATGTGGAACGTCTTGGTCGCTGGTCTGCTGCTGGGTGCCACAGCCGTGTGTTACGAGGGCAGCCCGACGTATCCCGATACCGATGCGCTCTGGCAGCTCGCGGCCGGCCTGGAGGTGAAGGTCCTGGGTACCAGCCCCGGCTACCTGGCGGCGTGTCGCAAGGCCGGCGTGCGGATCACCGACCACTGTCCGGCCTCGCTCGAGCGCCTGGGCGTCACCGGCTCGACGTTCCCCGGCGACCTGCAGCACTGGGTCGCCGGCGAGCTCGGGCCCCGGGCACAGGTGGTGTGTACCAGCGGCGGCACCGACGTGGTCACCGCGTTCATCGGTGCCACCCCCACCACTCCGGTCTGGGCCGGGGAGCTGTCCGCCCCCTGCCTGGGCGTGTCCGTGGAAGCCTTCGGCCCGGACGGGAAGCCGGTGCGGGGCGAGGTGGGGGAACTGGTAGTACTCCGGCCCATGCCGTCGATGCCGCTCTCCTTCTGGGAGGATCCGGACGGCTCCCGCTACCGCAACGCCTACTTCGACGTATACCCGGGAGTGTGGCGGCACGGCGACTGGATCACCATCACCGATCAGGGCTCGGTGATCATGCATGGCCGGTCCGACGCGACCCTGAACCGCCACGGCATACGCATGGGCAGCAGCGACATATACGGCCCGGTGGAGGAGCTCGAGGAGATCGCAGAAGCTCTCGTCGTCGGGATCGAGCAGGACGGCGGCGACTACTGGATGCCGTTGTTCGTCACCACCACCGACGGCACTGACGTCGACGACGTGCTGCGCGAGAAGATCCGCAACGCCATACGCCACGGAGCCTCCCCCCGCCACGTACCCGACGAGATCATCCAAGCCCCCGGTATCCCGCACACCCGCACCGGCAAGAAACTCGAAGTCCCCGTGAAACGTCTGCTGCGCGGAGACGCTCAGGACACCGTGGTCGACCCCGGCAGCGTTGACAGACCAGAACTCATCGACTGGTACGCACGGATCGGCGCCGCTCACCGTACGCGACGTGGCACCGCTCTCGGTTCCGCTCCGTCCCGATCAGCGAACGGCAGACCCTAGAGCATTGAACGCTGCCCCGGGCTGCCCGACGCCGAGGCCAGCAGCATCGTTCCTGATAGCGGGGCCAGTCTGTCCGAGACCTGCCTACCGCCTCCGATCACCGCCACACGGCACGACGAAGGAGCCCTGCCATGACCTACATCGCGTTGGAAGAAGCTTTCATCATCCCGGAGTTGTTCTCGCGCCAGCCCTCGTCGCCCCAGAAGATCCAGGTCAGCGACCAGTACGTCAAGGACTGGGGACGACGCCTGGGTGACTTTGAGGAGCACCGTCTTCCCGACATGGACGCACACGGCATCGACATTCAGATCCTGTCGCTGAGCGTCCCCGGCATCCAAGCCGACACCGACGCCGGCGCCGCCGTCGACAACGCCCAGTTTGCCAACGACTTCCTCGCCCAGACCATCGCCCGCCACCCCACCCGCTTCAGGGGGTTCGCCGCCCTGCCCCTGCAGGACCCTGCCGCCGCCGTGACCGAACTCCAACGCTGCGTCGAGCAGCTCGGATTCAACGGTGCCTTGGTCAACGACCACACGCAGGGCCGATACCTGGACGATCCCGCATATGAGGAACTGTGGAGCGCGTTGGAAGAGCTCCGTGTGCCGTTGTATCTGCACCCCGGCTCGCTGCCCTGCGACGACTGGCACGTGATGCGCGGACGGCCCGAGATGTACGGGGCCAGCTGGAGCTGGCAGGCCGAAACCGGCGGCCACGCCATGCGGCTTATCTATGCCGGAGTGTTCGACCGGCACCCCGCCGCAACCCTGATCCTCGGGCACCTCGGCGAGTTCCTGCCGTTCCAACGCTCCCGCATCGACTCGCGCTACCGCTCGCTCCGGGTCGACGAACCGCTCCAGCGGATGCCGTCGCAGTACTTCGGGAGCAACATCCTGATCACCACGAGCGGGGTACTGGCCCCGGAGGCCGTACAAGCCGCCGTGCTGACCATCGGGGCCGACGCGGTCATGTTCGCGGTCGACTACCCGTACGAGGTTACGGCCGACGCGGTGGCCTCGATCGAGAAGGCTGACCTTCCATCCCAGGTGAAGGAGAAGGTTGCCCATCTGAACGCCAGACGTGTGCTGCGCATCTGACCGCAGTGCCTCGTCGGCAAGGTCGCCCAGCTCGGGCAGGGGGTCTGGTCCGGAGAAGACGGCGTGGCGGGCGAGCCGCTCGGCAGCCGTGGGATGCTCGCCGAACAGGAGCGCCAGACCCCGCCGGTGCGACTCCCTGTTCTGCTGCTTCGGCTGGGCATCGGAGTCAGCCGACAGCCGCACCATGCTCTGCCGCCCCCTACTTGTCCAGCTCGCAACCGCCGCGCCGACCTTCGGCGCGACGGCCGGAGCGGTGGCGCCGACGGGGGAGGAGGCGGACACGGGCATCGCACCCTCCCCGGCGGGTGATCAGCTGTCAGATGGAGTCCGGGGCCAAGCCCGGGTCATCCCCGCACTGGGGGCAGGAGGGCCGCGATCTCGGCTGCCGGGCGGGCTGTGTGCAGGCTGAGCAGGTCGGCGATCAGGTCGTCCAGGGGTGGCCAGGGAATGTTCCCGTGGTCGTTGTAGAGGCTGACCAGGCCGTGCAGCGCGGTCCAGAGCATGAGGCCGGCCTGCCACTGCTGCTCCGCCGAGGGCTGCCTGCGCTCTCCCTCGGCGGCGGCCGCCAGGGAGGTCACGACGGCCTCGAGCAGTTCGGCCCCGGCGCCGTGCGCTGATCCGGGGACAAGGTCGTCCGGCATCCGCCCGCCGAAGAGAGTGCGGTAATGGCCGGGCTGGCCGACTCCCCAGCGCACGTAGGCCGCGCACCGGGCGACGAGGTCGACCAGTGGATCCGGGGCTGACTGCGCGGCCTGGTCCATCAAACGGGCCAGTTCCTCATAGCGCAGCCGCAGCACGTGCTGGATCAATGCGCTCAGGTCGGGGAAGTGGCTGTAAATGCTGGCAGGTGCCACCCCCACCTCACGCGCTACCTGCCGCAGCGTCAGCGTCTCCGGCTGATCAAGGGTGGACAGCAGCTTCGCCGCGGCGTCTACGAGCTGGGCCTTGAGAACCTGCCCCTGCCCGCGCGGATTGCGGCGACGGGGAGCGGAGCGCTCCTGAGACGACATCTTCGCCCCCTTCCAGTGCGAACAGTTGACCAACAGATGTTCACCGTACAGGCAGCCACGCCTTGACATCACTAACCAACGGTTGTTTACTGAAGTAACCAACAGTTGTTCAGTTAGAGGATGAATGATCATGCGCATAGCCGTACTCGGAGCGTCAGGGCGGACCGGCGGCGCGCTCGTCGATAAAGCGCTGGAACGGGGACACGAGGTCGTGGCCCTGGTTCGCACGCCGGCCAAGGTCACCGTGCCCGCGTCGCGGCAGGTCGAGGTCCGGAAGGCGGATGTCACCGACCCGCAGAGCTTCCCCGACCTGACCGACGTCGACGTGACCGTCTCTGCCATCGGTATCGGTAAGGGTGACGGCCCGGGCGCACTGGTCGCCGGGGCCAGGGTGCTCGCGGCGGCGAACGTTCGCGCGACGGTATGGCTCGGCGCACTGGGCTCGGGCGTGTCGAGTCGATCGGGTGGGCTGATCTATGCGGGGGTGATGCGGATGTTCGTCGGCTCGGAGCTGGCCGAGAAGGCCGAGGCCGACCGGATCGCCCTGGATGCCGGCGCTACGGTGTTCCACGCCCCGGACGTCACCGATGGCCCTCTCAGCCCTACCCGCCACATCGTGCCACTGGCGGACCTGCGGCGTCCGCTGCTGCCGCCCCGAATCTCCCGGGTCACGCTGGCCTCCTTGTTGCTGGACGAGGCGGAGACGGGCCGGCACGGTACCGGAATCGTCGTACCCCTGAGTTAGTCATCGGTTGACGCGACAGCCCCCGTTGTCCACGGGGGCGGGAGCGAACCACCATCGGCAACCGCGATCGCGGTTGTGCGGACGGCCGTGCCCGGCACCGACGCGTGACAGGGGGCTGCCCCTCGTCGGGCACGCCGAGGTCAACGAGCACCGGCCGTCGCGGTACCCCGAACAAAATCGCCTGGGCGAATCAGGCATCGCCTGGTGCGAGTAACTGCACCGGAAGGTCATCATGAGCAACTTCTCAGCAAAAATCGGACTCGTGACGGGTGCTGGAAGCGGAATCGGCCGCGCGACGGCGATCGAGCTGGCCCGGCAGGGCGCCACCGTCACCGTCACCGACATCAACGAGGCCACAGCCGTCGAGACAACCGAAATGATCAGGAAGGACGGCGGAGAGGCACTGGCACTCAGCGTCGACATCGCCGACGAGGACGCGGTACGGACGGCCGTCGAACGCACGGTCGAGACGTACGGCGGCCTCGACTTCGCCGTGAACAACGCCGGCCTGGACTCACACCACCGGCAGCTCGACCAGATGCCCCTGGAGGAGTTCGAGCGCGTGACCCACGTCAACCTGGGCGGGACCTTCCTCTGCATGAAGTACGAGCTACCCGCTCTGCAGAGCCGCGGCGGCGGCGCGATCGTCAACGTCGCCTCCAACGGCGGCCTGTACGCAATCCCGACCGCCCCCGCCTACGTGGCAGCCAAGCACGGCATCGTCGGGCTCACCAAGGTCGCCGCCGTGGACTACGCGCCGCACAACATCCGCGTCAACGCCGTCTGCCCCGGCCCGACCCGTACGCCCGGCTTCGAAAGGGTGGCGGCCGGAACCGACTTGATCGCGATGCAGGAGGCGATCACCCCACTCGGCCGGATGGCCACATCGGAAGAGGCCGCCGCAGCCGCGGTCTGGCTCTGCTCGGACGCCGCGTCCTACATCACCGGGATCGCGCTGTCGGTCGACGGCGGACGGCGGGCATGAGCGTCATCGCGGTCGAGGAGTACACGGCCGCCGAAGCCCTCAGCCTGCCCCGGCCTCGGAACATCCGCGCCACACAAGGACGGAGTCGCCGTCAGCGACCCGACGACGGCTCATGAACGATCGAGGCTAACGCTTGTCGCAACATTCCTTGATCATTAGGGGTGTGTTGATGGCGAGGCGGGGGCGTAATATTCCCGAGGCAGGGACAGCCGCCACTGCAGCGGGCAGGAGGCGGTGTCGGTCGCGGCGTGGACGCTGACCGCCACCTGGCAGTTGGCGCGCTTGCCCAGCGCCCCGCAGTACTGCGGGGCCACAGCGACCGACATTCTTCCGTCCTTGGGCACCGACACATCGTCGATCACCCAGGCCGTCGGGGCGATGAGCGGCAGCATCCGCTCGCAGATCCGACGCTGCACCGGCACAGGGTCCCAGGTGGACTGGTTCACGAACTGCTGAAGGTTCTGCTCGTTGCCGTCCGGCAGCCGAGCGGCCATGGCCTGGAGCGACTTACGGCGGCTGTCCAGCATCAGTCCCCGCAGGTAGCGGTCACCCTTGGCCCGCTGGTCCTTGCGCGGCACCGAGGCGAACACATGCGCCCTGGGCCCGGGTCGTCAACGATGTGGCGGCGCGGACATCAACGTGTACGCGGGTCGGCCGCAAGAGCTGAGTTCGTATCCGCCCGTCGAGTCGGTCCGTCAGATGACCTCCTTCTCCTCGGTGACCATCACGGCCACCGAGTCCATGTCGATGAAGCGTGCTTCGTCGGGGTTGACCAGCGTCCGGTAGTTGTCGGAGGCGAAGAAGGCGTCGTGGTCCTCCCAGTCCTCGAACCAGATTTCCGTCAGGCCGTCGTAGGCACGGGGCGGGTAGTTTTCGGCGGGGACCGGGTGGGACACGGTGTACTTGCGCACGTAGCGCTCCGCCTCCGGGATGGAGGTGAACAGCGGCGCGTGCCGATCCCGGTGGTGCTCGACAAAACGCTCGTACGACATTCCCTCGACGCGGTTGATCATGAAGATGAGCTTCAGCATGGAGTTAACCTAAAAGCTCACATTGATGTCAGGGGCAAGTGAGCCAGGAGGATGGGAGGAGTTCGGCATGCGGATCGGTGAATTGTCCGCCCGGACGGGAGCCAGCCGCCGGTCGCTGCGCTACTACGAGGAGCAGGGCCTGCTCGTCAGCTCCCGCTCGCCCAGCGGACAGCGCCATTACGAGGACGAGCACGTCCAGCGGGTACGCCTGGTGCAGGCGTTTCTGGCGGCGGGCATGTCCAGCGGCACCATCGTCGAGATGGTGCCCTGCATGACCGAGCCGAGCGAGGACAGGGCGCGGCAGGCACTGGAGATCATGGGCCGCGAGCGGGCCCGGCTGTCCGAGGCCATCGACGGCCTCGCCGCCGCCAGGGCCGCGCTGGACCACCTCATCGAGGACAACCACGCGTACCTGACACGGTCGGCGGACGACGAGGCGTGAACTGGGCGGCGTTTGGATCAGCGTGCGGACCAGAGGAAGGCACCTGCGACGTGGAGTCCGGCCAGGTAGATGGTCGCGGTCTTCTCGTAGCGGGTGGCAATGCCGCGCCACTGCTTCAAGCGGTTGATGCACCGCTCGACGGTGTTGCCCTGCTTGTACGCCTCCCGGTCGAAGGCAGGCGGTCTGCCACCGGCCCGTCCGCGGCGCATCCGGTTGGCCCGCTGCACCGCCGGCCTGGCCGGCGGTGAGGACGAACGCCAGTGGCCGGCACCGGCCGTCGGCCGCGAGGTGGATCTTCGTGGACGGTCCGCCGCGGCTGCGGCCGATGGCGTGGTCGTCCGGCTCGCAGTCCGGGGCCCCTTTTTGCGGGCCCCGGCCGCGTGCTGGTGAGCGCGTACGATCGTGGAGTCCACCGAGACGGCCCAGTCCGGGTCCTCGTCCGCGGCGGACTGGGCCACCCGGTGAACACCCGCTCCCAGGTGCCGTCAACGGCCCACATCCGCAACCGCGCACCGGACGACGGTGCCAGGTCAGCAGTGTGCCCGGGGTGACAGCCGATGGTGACGTAAGGACAAGTCCTAGCTGAACCGAGGATCCTATAGACCCTTGATGTCGCTCGAGGCGGCTGTGCTTGGCGGTGGAGCCGTTTGGGCGCTGCGAACTTTGCGACGGGGCGTCGCCAGTCGCCTGCACTCTGGCAGATGCTCTGGCCACCATTACGCCAGCCTTCGTCGAACCGGGGGCTGCGTACTCGGCCCCCCCGGCGTGCTGCGTCCCGAACCCCGCTCAGGTGTCCGACTGCTTACCGCAGTCGAGGTCGCGGCCCGGGCGACGGCCGTGTGCGCCGCCAGTTGACGCAAGGTGGTCCACGGCCCACGAGTACAGGGCGCATCTCTTTGAATTGATGCGCTTATCGCATGAACAGATCTCGGTTCGATGCTGGACACGGATCCGTTGGTGCTTCGACACTCTCGCGTAACACCTCGGTCTGTCCCCCAGCTCCGCCCACCGCCGCCGAGGGCCGTCCCCGAGAAAGCGAGCGTCGCGATGCTGGCAGACCTGGGCTTGGCCACCACCCCCGTCATGACCGTCGGCGCCCTGGTGCCCGGCGCTTTCTCCCTGTGACCGGCGTCCCGGGCCCGAGCGGAGCCTCCGTCGGCCGCGGACACCGCACGTGCCGCCCGCTTCCGGGAGTCCCGAGTCAAGCGCCGGGACCACACAGAGGCACCTGGTCCGGGTGCCCCACCGACTGAGACGAGGACCCATGAGAGGGATCACCAGACGCACGGTGCTCACCGTCGCGACAGGTGCGGTCACGGTGCCGGCCGTGAGCACGGCGACCGCCGCGGCCGCCGACACCACGACAGCGACATCCGAAGGACGACAGGCGGCCTCCGGACCCAATCCGGTCCTGCGAACGGACCTCGTCACGCGGGTGACGCCGAGGAACAATTGGCTGGTGACAGCCGTCGCTGTCCAGTACTCGCATCGCATCGACTTACGCGGAGGGGTGATCCCGCCCACCGCCTTCCAGGTGAAGGCCACTGTGGGCAAGCAGACAGCGGCTCGCACGGTGACCCGGGTCTACCCCAACACCGTCGCCGAAGTGGACGACCGATCCGATCCCGGACGGCCGGGGGACCGCCTGATCGTCGAACTCGACCCGAACGACTCCAACGCGCGGGCCGCCGGCACCGATCCCCTTCCGCTCGACCGCGCATACTCCGTCAGACAGGTCGCCGACGTGCGCACCCCGGGAGGTGAACTGGTGCTCAGGGCTGGTCCGTTCGCGAGCCGGAACAACGAGATCCTCACTCCCGTGGTCGACGACTTCGCCGCCGGTTCCTTCACCGACTCCTCGGGCTTCGAACTGGACTTCCGGCTGTACCTGCCCGAGGGATTCGTACGCAATCCTCAGACGCGCACGCGGTACCCGCTCGTCCTCACCCTGCACGGCGGTGGCGAAGTCGCGGACAACAACATGACGCAGCTCACTTCCAACCGGATCGCGGTCACGTTCGCCAAGCCGGAACGACAGCGCCGCAACCCCGCGTTCGTCCTCTCTCCGCAGATCCCCCTGCCCCGTCCCATGGACGGACCCGACGGCACGGACTGGACCGACGCCAAGGTCCAGGCCGCGCTGATCGAACTCATTGACACCTTCGTGAGCGAGCACTCCCGCAACGTGGACACAGACCGGCTCTACGTCGTCGGCCTGTCCTCAGGCGGGCGTGGCATCTACAGCCTGCTGGCGAAGCGACCCGAGGTGTTCGCGGCTGCCCTGCCCACGGCCGGCTGGGGCGACCCGGCCGCCATGGAGAGGATCACGCACATTCCGATGTGGGCCGACCACTCCGTCGACGACCCGGTCGTCCCCTACCGAGAGGGCCGGTTCGGCAACCCCGGTACCTGGACACTGATGAACGCGCTCGAGGCCGCCGGTGCACCGGTCAGCCGCGGAGAGTGGGCCAACGATCTGCCAAAGGCACAATTCGAGGCCCGGTCGCGGGAGCTCCTACGGCGGTCCCGGGCAGCGCGCAGTCACGTCCTGTTCACGAGTTATACGTCCGGAACGACACCGGTGAACCCACACTTCGCATGGGCCCAGACGTACGAGAACGACGTGGTCATCGACTGGCTCTTCGGGCAGTCCCGGTAGCCGGCCGCACGCGGCGGCCACCCGGTCCACCACCGGCGAGAAATGTTGCTTGCTGTCGTCTGCAGTCAGCCCGATTCGCCTATCTCAATTCCGTCCGTCAGAGCCTGAATTGTTCAGACTCAAATCGTCGAGTGCTTTCGTTGGTGAGGAGTCCGCATGGAGTTCAATCGGACATCGGTACGACGTCGCAGGAAAAGCCGGTTGCGCCGCACGGCCCTGATCGCGGGAGCGAGCGCGATGCTCCTTGCCGCGGGCACGGCCGTGGCCCCTGGCGCCTCGGGTGTGGGCGCGGGTGACGCTCGGGGCACCGTCAGCGTGTCTCCCCGCGTCGCTGCCCTCATCGCCCGGATGTCGCTGGACGAGAAGTTGTCCTTCGTCCATGGAGGCACCGACCCCCGTGCCCTCGGCCAGGCCGGATACATCCCCGGGGTTCCCCGCCTCGGCATCCCCGAACTGCGGCTCACCGACGGTCCGGCGGGCGTACGGGTCAACGCGCACGCCACCGCGATGCCGGCGCCGGTCGCGCTCGCCTCGTCCTTCGACGACCGACTGGCCCGTACGTTCGGCCAGGTCATCGGACGCGACGGCCGTGCGCTCGGCCAGGACGTCCTCCTCTCACCGATGACGAACATCATCCGGGTGCCGTACGCGGGGCGGAACTTCGAGACCTTCAGCGAGGACCCGCTGCTCAGCTCCCGCATGGTGTCCGGCGAGATCGGGGGCGTTCAGAGCCAGGGCCTGATGGCCACCGTCAAGCACTACGCGGAGAACAACCAGGAAGACAACCGCATGGGGGTGAACGTCAACGTCGACGAGCAGACCCTGCGTCAGATCGAGCTGCCCGCCTTCGAGGCCGCCGTCAAGGCCGGCGCCGGTGCGGTGATGTGCTCGTACAACTCGGTGAACGGCAGTCACGGCTGCGGCAGCGACGAACTGCTCAACTCGATCCTCAAAGAGCAGTGGGGCTTCCAAGGCTGGGTCATGTCGGACTGGAGCGCGGCCCACGCGACGACCGACATCGTGAACGGCCTCGATCAGGAGATGCCGAGCGGCGTCTTTCTGGGCGACAAACTGAAGACCGCGATAACGAACGGCACCATTCCGGTCTCGGAGCTCAACGACTCGGTCGCCCGCATCCTGGGCCAGATGAACACATTCGGTCTCCTCGACGGCACCGCGGGCCGGCGGCCCGCACGCGACCCGAAGGGCGGCGCCAAGGTCGCGCAGAAGGTGGCCGAGTCCGGCTCGGTCCTGCTGAAGAACACCGGCAAGGCGCTTCCGCTGACCGGCGAGGACACCAACATCGGACTCATCGGTCCGACCGCGAAGACACCGAAGGTCACCGGCGGCGGCAGCTCCAACGTCGTACCGGACTCCGCGGCCTCGCCGCTGGCCACCATCACGCAGCGGGCCGGCCGGAATGCCACGGTGCGCCACGCGGCCGGCGTCGACAACACCGGTGCCCCCATTCCCGGGACGTCCCTCAGCCCCGCCCTGCCGGTCGGCTCGGACGGCACGATCACCGTCACCCCGGCCGCCCCCTTGGACTACAGCGGCACCCTCACGGTGCCGGCCGACGGCGACTACTCCTTCGTCTACGACCTTCCCGCCGCGTACGGCGCGCTGAAGATCGACGGCAAGAGCGTCATCACCGGCTTCCTGGGCTCCAGCAGCGCCACGGTGCACCTCACGGCGGGAACGCACCGTTTCGCGGCCAACGCCCAAGCCATCCAGGGCGCACCGGCCAAGATCCGGCTGAACTGGGTCACCCCGCAGGCCGCGCAGGCCGCCCGGGAGCAGGCCGTGGCCCTGGCCCGCCAGGTGAAGACCCCCATCGTCTTCGCCTACGACGACGGTACCGAGGGCGTCGACCGGAAGAACCTCTCCCTGCCGGCCGACCAGAACGGGCTCATCTCCGCCGTCGCCGACGCCAACCCGAACACGATCGTCGTCCTCAACACGGGCTCGTCGATCACCATGCCGTGGCTACCCAAGGTCAAGGCGGTGCTCGACACGTACTACCCCGGGGAAAACGGGGCCGAGGCCACCGCCCGCCTGCTCTACGGCGACGTGAACCCGTCGGGCAAGACCACCCAGACGTTCCCCGCGAGGGAGTCCGCCACACCGGTCGCCGGCGACCCGCTCAGGTACCCGGGAGTGAACAACCAGGAGAACTACTCCGAGGGCATCTACGTGGGCTACCGCTGGTACGACAAGGAGAAGGCCGCCCCGCTGTTCCCCTTCGGCCATGGCCTGTCGTACACCTCCTTCGCCTACCGCGACCTCGCGGTTCGGCAGAGTCACGGCACGTTGACCGTCTCGTTCACGCTGAAGAACACCGGCACCCGCGACGGTGACGAGGTCGCCCAGGTCTACGTCGGTGCGAGCCCGAAGACCACCGCGCCCCAGGCGGTGCGCTCGCTCGGCGGCTACCAGAAGGTGCATCTGCGCGCCGGTCAGTCGAAGACCGTACGCATCCAGGTCGACGCACAGCAGCTGAAGTACTGGAACACCTCCTCCCACGCCTGGGAGCTCGGCACCGGACACCGGGATGTGTGGGTCGGCTCCTCGTCGCGGACGCTCCCCCTGCACGGCGGCGTCAAGGTCACCCGCTGACCGCCCGGCTCGCGACATCGGCCGGGTGACGAGCGGCGTCCGATGCCGGGCCGGCCCCGGCCCGGCTCCTTCCCCCCAAGGGTGCCGGCCGCACCATGTGGCCGGCACCCGGCCAGAGAGGTCCCCATCCATGACTGCCAGCAGAATCCGTACTGCCCTGGGCGGCGCGTTGGTCATGTCCCTCGCCGTCGTCGGGCTGCTGCCCGCGACGGCGTCCGCGACGGCGCCGACCGCGGTGGCCACCGACAAGGGCGCCGTGCGCGGCGCCACCTCGAAGGGCGTCGAGAGGTTCCTCGGCATCCCCTACGCGGCGGCGCCCACCGGCTCCCTGCGCTGGAAGCCGCCGCGGCCCGCGGCGCGGTGGACCGGCGTCCGGGAGGCGGCCGACTTCGGCAATCCCTGCCCCGTATTGCCCAGCGGCAACGGACCACGCAGCGAGACCGAGGACTGCCTCGACGTCAACGTGTGGCGGCCGTCGGGCGTGCGGGCCGGCGCCCGTCTTCCGGTGCACGTCTTCATCCACGGCGGTGGCCTGACCAACGGCAGCGGCTCGCAGAACGACGAGTCGAAGCTCGTCAAGGAGACGGGTGTCATCGGCGTCTCGCTCAACTACCGACTCGGCGCCTTCGGCTTCCTCGGCCTGCCCGCCCTCACCGAGGAGGGCGGCGAGTCCGGCAACTACGGGTTCATGGACCAGCAGGCCGCGCTGCGCTGGGTGCAGCGCAACATAGCCCGCCTTCGGCGGTAACCCCGGCGAGGTCACCATCCACTTTGTGTCCGTTGGCGGCTGTCCGACTGCGTTTATTTTGTGTTGTCGCCAGGCTCGCGCGGGCTGTTCGCCCCGCGCCATGATCCAGAGCGGCTCCTGCCGCAGCGGGCCGCAGGCCCGGGCGGAGGCCGCCGGGACGGCGTTCGCCCGGCAGGCGGGCTGCGACGGCACGGCTCAGGCGGCCGTCCTCGGCTGCCTGCGGTCGGCTTCGGCGGGTACGCTCCTCGACGCGAGCCGGACCTTCTCGGCCGGCTTCGTGGACGGAACTCCGACGTTCCCGACCGGACTACACGAGGCGCTGGACCGCGGGGGATTCACCCGCGTGCCCGTGGTCGTCGGTGCCAACCGTGACGAGGGCCGCACCTTCGCCTCGGGCTACATAGGCGCGGGCAAGGAGGCCTACCTCGCCTACGTCCAGAACCTCGCCGGCGCCCGCGCCGACGAGGTCCTCGCCCGTTATCCCTGGCCCGATACGTCCGACCGGTACACCGCGGCGTACCTCATCGGCGGGATCATGACCGACTCGGGGAGTGTCGCGGGGATCGGCGGGTGCGGGCTCCGCTCGCTCGCCCGGACCCTTGAGCGGTACACCCCCACCTATGCGTACGAGTTCGACCACCGGACCGGCCCTGGCCTGACGCAGATCCCCGGCTACGTCTGGGGGGCCGGCCACGCCGCGGAACTCGCCTACATCTGGCCCAGCTTCAACAACGGCACACCCATCGCCCCGCTGTTCAACGCCGACGAGCGCCGACTCGCCCGCGAGATGACGCGGTACTGGGGCGCCTTCACGAAGACCGGCCGGCCGGCCGTCGCCCGCCAGACGGTCTGGCCCGGCTATCACAGGGGCAAGGGTCTGATGCTGTCGCTGCGGGCGGGGGGCAGGAGTGCCCTGATCGACGACGACCGGTACTCGACGGAACACCAGTGCGCGTTCTGGGACACGATGCCGGGCACACAGCACTCCTGAGTAGGCCGGGGACTGGAATCGGAGCATCAGCCACCGCGCCAGTCCCCGACCCTGCTCACCCCCACTGTCTCGGGTCGATGTCGGATCCCGTACGAGGCAGGCGAACGCGAAAGGCGCCTGACGGGTGAAAACCTGCGATCGGCGTAGGACAAACCCGACACTCGTCAGGCGCGGATTCCCTTCATCGGCCGCGCCGGCGAGCTGGGTCGCCTTCCACGACGCCTGTGCCGCTCGGGAATACGACTCGGTGCTGTGAGCACGGCGACGTCTTTTGCTCAGGCAGCCTGGCGGTACTCGTTGATCAGTCCGCCGAGGACGGGCCGTCGTCCGCGCCAGGAGTTGCCGGTGCCAGGCCAGCAGTGTCGTGGGGGTGACTGCCATATAGGGTGACACCGTTTCCGGCACCCGCACGCACAGCCCGCACCGAGTGCACCGACCGGCCCCTCATCACCGGCGAAGGACATCTGCGCACCGTCCTCACCACGTATGCCCAGCACTGCACCGCGGGACGGCCCCACCGCAACTGGACCTACCCAGCTCAGCAGCCTGATCGGAATATTGACATCCTTCAGGTACGAACCAGCACTGGCGCAGCCAACCAGGGCATCAGCGATGGGCGGGGGCCACGGCGCCTTGTGCGCGCAGCGCGCTGATCTCGTCCTCGCGGATGCCGAGTTCGATGAGTACGGATTCGGTGTGCTGCCCGAGCGCGGGGATTGCGCCCATCGGCGGGTCGTAGCCGGAGATGACCGGGGGCGGGAGCAGGGCGGGTACGGGACCGTGAGGTGTGTCGATCCGTCGCCACCGGTCGCGGGCGGTCAGATGCGGGTGGGCTATGACGTCGCTCGGCTTGTTGAACCGGGCGTTCCCGATTCCGGCGGCGTCGGCGCTGCGTTGCGCCTGCGCCAGGTCATGGCGTGCGGCCCACTGGCCGATCTGCGTGTCCAGGAACGCACGGTGCTGGGTCCGGCCGGAGTTGGTCAGGAAGCGTTCGTCGTCGGCGAGGTCGGGCCGGCCGAGAAGGTCGCGTGCGAATCGCTGCCATTCGCGGTCGTTCGTTGTGCCGAGCACGACGGTCTGGCCGTCGGCCGTGGGGTACGCGCCGTACGGGGCCACCGCGGGCGAGCCCATGCCGGCCGGTTGCTGATCCTCACCCGTGTGCTGAGCGTGGATCAGCGAATACCCCATCAGCTCGGTCATGGTGTCGAACAGACTCACCGCGACCGCGGTGTGGCCACCACTGTGGCGACGCTCGTTGCCGCAGAGCAGCGCCAGGATCGACAACGCGGCATACAGGCCGGTGCATACGTCGGCCATCGGCGGGCCAGGCTTGGCAGGTGCCCCGGGAAGGCCAGTGATCGCGCATGCTCCGGACTCCGCCTGGGCGAGGAGATCGTAGGCACGCTTGCCGGACAGCGGACCGCCTGGCCCGTATCCGTCGATCTCGACCGTGAGGAGTCCGGGGTGGCTGACCGCCAGGTCGGCGGGTGCGATGCCGAGCTTCGATGTGGCCCCCGGCGCAAGGTTGGAGACCATCACGTCGGCGCGGTCGAGCAGCCGGTGGAGCACCGCCATGCCGGCCGGTTCCTTGAGATTCAGCGTCACCGACTCCTTGCCCCGGTTGACCCACACGAAGTGCGCTGCCAAGCCGCCCACCACATCGTCGATGGACCGGGCGAAGTCACCGCCTTCCGGGTGCTCCACCTTGATGACTCGAGCCCCGAAGTCGCCGAGGGTGCGTGTGCAGATGGGAGCCGCGACCGCCTGTTCCAGGGACACGACCGTGATTCCCGCCAGCGGTCCGGCCGGCGGGGCGGCGTCACGGCCGGCGGATGCTGGTCCGGAGGGCTTCGCCGGTTCGGTGGGCGCCACGTTCGTCCCCTCATCTGCCGGGATCCGGTGCGGAAAGCCGTGCGTCACCATGGTTACTTCACCACCCTTGTTGCGGTGTCGTTCACCTGTGCTCCCGCAGCAACTGCCTGCCGATGATCAGCTTTTGGATCTCGCTCGTCCCCTCGTAGATGCGGAACAGCCGCACGTCCCGGTAGAAACGCTCGACGGGTACATGGCGCATATATCCCATGCCGCCGTGTATCTGGACGGCCCGGTCGGCCACCCGGCCCGCCATTTCGCTGCAGAACAGCTTCGCGGAGGACGGCGCCAGCCTGCGGTCCTCGCCCGAGTCATAGGCTCGGGCCGCCTCCAGCACCATGGCGCGGGCCGCGTACAGCTCGGCGTGCGACTCGGCGAGCATGGCCTGGACGAGCTGATACTCACCGATGGGACGCCCGCCCTGCCGGGAGACCGAGGCGTGCGCGACACTTTCGTCCAGCATGCGGCGGGCCAGCCCGACGCACATCGCCGCGACGCTCAGACGTCCCCTCGCCAGCGACCGCATGGCGACGTGGAAGCCCTCTTCCTCGCGCTCACCGACCAGGGCACTGGCGGGAACGCGTACATCGTCGAAGAAGACCTCGGCGCTCAGGGCCCCCGACTGTCCCATCTTGTGGTCCGGGGGACCCACGGTGACGCCCGGGGTGTCCGCGTCCACGGCGAATACGGAGATGCCTCCGGGGCCCGTGCTCTGCGGCCCGGTGCGGGCGAACACGATGAAGACACCGGCGAGCGGCGCATTGGTGATGAACCGCTTGCTGCCGTTGAGGACGTAGACGTCCCCGTCGCGTACGGCGCGGGTTCTGATTCCGCTGGGGTCGGATCCGGCCTCCGCCTCCGTGAGCGTGAACGCCGCGATCAGTTCCCCGCTGGCCATGCGCGGCAGATAGCGCCGCTTCTGCTCCTCGGTTCCGGTACCCGCCAGGAGCTGGCCGGCCACCCCGTTGTTGATGCTGAACATCGACCGGAACGAGGGTGTGGTGTAGCCGATTTCCAGGGAGAGGCGTACGTCCTGCGTCATGGAGAGGCCCAGCCCCCCGTACTCTTGGGGCAACGCGTAGCCGAACAGGCCCATGGCGGCGGCCTTGTCACGGAGGTCCGCCGGGATCTCATCCTTCTCCTCGATCTCGTTCTCGCGCGGGACGACCTGCTCGCGCACGAAGGCGCGCACCGCCGCTACGACAGCGTCGAACTCGTCTGGTTCCATGGCCTCTTGGGGCTCCTTGACGGCTCAGCGGGAAAGGAGTTCGAGGACGGTGGCGTTGGCCATGCCACCGCCCTCGCACATCGACTGCAGGCCGTAGCGGATGCCGCCTGCTCGCATGTGGTGGACCAGGGTGGTGGTCAGCCGGGCGCCGGAAGCTCCCAGGGGGTGACCGAGTGCGATCGCGCCGCCGTCGGGATTGAGCCGGTCCGGGTCGGCACCGGTCTCGTCGAGCCACGCGCAGGTCACGCTGGCGAACGCCTCGTTGATCTCGAAGACCCCGATGTCCTCGAGGCGCAGCCCGGCGCGCCCCAGTACCTTTTCGGTGGCCGGGATGGGGCCGGTCAGCATCGTCACGGGGTCGACTCCGACGACGGCGAAGGAGTGGAAGCGGGCGATCGGGCGGAGTCCGAGTTCTCGAGCCTTGTCACCGCTCATGATCAGCAGGGCCGACGCGCCGTCCGATATCTGTGAGGAATTGCCGGCCGTGATCACGCCGTCGTCGGTGAACGCGGGCCTGAGACCCGCCATCGTGGCGGGCGTGCCGCCGCGCCGTACTCCCTCGTCGGTGTCGACGGTACATACGGTGCCGTCGGCACCGGCCACGTTCACCGGCACGATCTGGGCTGTGAACCGTCCCTCGTCGACGGCGGCCGCCGCGTTGGCATGAGACCGGAGGCTGTACTCGTCGAGCCGCTCCCGGCTCAGCCGCCAGCGCCGCGCGAGTTCCTCCGCGCCCAGTCCCTGGCTGAACCGCGACAGGCCGTACCGGGCCCGTACTGCCGGACCGAAGGGCTCGCCGGGGCCCCGCTCGCGGCCCGATCCCAGCGGAACGCGGCTCATCGACTCCACACCGCCCGCGACCACGACGTCGTACTGGCCGCTCATCACTCCCGCGGCGGCGAACTGCGCCGCCTGCTGCGAGGATCCGCACTGCCGGTCGATGGTGACGCCCGGCACCTCCTGCGGCCATCCGGCGGCCAGGACGGCGAAGCGGCCGACGCAGCCGCCCTGTTCGCCGGTCTGTGAGACACAGCCCCACAGCACGTCCTCGACCGCCGCCGGGTCCAGGTCGTTGCGTGTCGCCAGGGCGCGCAGCACCACGGCGGACAGGTCCACCGGGTGCACGTCGCTGAGCGAGCCGTTCCGCTTGCCCATGGGGGTACGGACGGCGTCCACGATCACCGCGTCACGCATGCCGGACCTGCTCTCCCGCCGCATCCGGCGCGCCGGTTTCCTGTGTGCCCGAAGGAGATGCGCCCGGGTCGCCAGTTGTCCGGGCCAGGCGGCGGAGCTCGGACTTCAGCACCTTTCCCGCCGGGGACAGGGGGAGTGCGGCGACGAACCGGATCTCTCTGATTCGCTTGTACGGCGTCACGCGCTCCGCGACGTACTCCATCAGCTCCTCGGCACTCGTGCCCCGCTCGGAGGCGGGGACCACGAAGGCGACGGGGATCTCGCCGACGGCAGGCACCTCCTTCCCGACGACCGACGCCTGGAGCACTGCCGGGTGCCCGCCGAGGATGTCCTCCAGCTCGCGCGGGTACACGTTGTAGCCCTTGTAGATGAGCATGTCCTTCGACCTGCCGGAGACGTACAGGAAGCCGTCCTCGTCGAGGTGGCCGATGTCGCCGGTGCACAACCAGCCGTCGACGAACTGCGCGGCTGTCTCGTCCGGGCGGCCGAGGTAACCCGCGGCCACCTGAGGGCCCCGCGCCCAGATCTCGCCGCGCTCGCCCCGCGGCACCTTCCGGCCGGGACGCAGCGGATCCCGGATCTCCAGCTGGGTGTCGAACAGGGGGACTCCCTGGCTGCCCGGCTTGTGCAGTCCGGCCTTCGCGATCGGGCCGCTGGACACGGTTGCCGTCGCCTCCGTCAGGCCGTAACCCTCGATGACGGCGGCGTTGGGGAAGACCTCGGTCAGCTTCTCCAGCGCGTACGCGTCCATGGGGGCACCGCCCGACACCACGGCCTTGACCGAGCTGAGGTTTCGCGTGCGGATTCCCGGTGTCGCCAGCAGGGCGTGCCAGAGCGCCGGGGCGCCTGGGATGTACGTGATCCGGTGCCGTTCGACCTGCTCCAGGTACGACTCCGCATCGAAACGGCCGTTCAGGATGGTGGTGGCGCCGCACAGGAGGAAGAAGTTGAGGCTGATCAGGCCAAGGGCGTGGAACAACGGCGAGACGCACAGCGCCGTACAGCTGCCCAGGGGCAGAGCGCTGTCTCCGGAGGTTCCCAAGGGGTGCAGCACCACACCGCCGTCGCTGTCGAGCCCGGGGAGCGCCCCGGCGCGCCAGCAGGCGACCTGGATCGTGTTGCCGACGATGTTGCGGTGCAGTATGCGCACCCCTTTGGGGGCTCCGGTGGTTCCGCCGGTGTACCCGTACTGGGCGACGGAGTCGGTGGGGACCAGAACCTCTGGCGGGTGGGTGCTCTGGCCCGCGACGAGGGACTCCAGGGCGGTGCCCGCCTCCCCGAAGAGCTTCGTGCAGTCATCCGGCCTGTCGGCCGGGGCCGACTCACTGGGCGGCACGATGACGACAAGCCGGACCGGCAGCCCGCCGATCGCCTCGGCCAGCACCGGCGCCGGCTGCGGATGGGTCACCACGGCCGCCGCGGAGCAGTCGGCCAGCTGGGCGCGCAGGGCCTTGGCCGGCTGGGCGGGGTTGGCCGGGCAGGCTGTCGCGCCGGCGAGCGCGATGCCGTAGTAGGCGACGGCGAACCACAGGGTGTTCGGCAGGTGCAGGGCGACCACGTCGCCCTGCCGTATGCCGTGCGCCCTGAGGCCGCCGGCGAACGCGGCAGCCTGTTCGTACAGGCCGGTGAAGGTGAGAACCTGGTCGCCGTCGCGCAAGGCCGCCCGGTCGCCGTAGCGGCGGGCCGAGCCGGCGAGCACCGCGCCGAGCGGGACATCGGGGTAGTCGAGGTGGCGAGGCAGTCCCGCGGGCCAATAGTCGGTCATGTGCCGCCCTCTTCCCTGGCCGGCCCGCGGCCGGCCGTGCAGGGCTTTCGCACGGTGTGCCGGGTCATCGCGCGACCTCCGCGTCGAAAAGCTGCTTGATCTGCTCGGGGTTACGGCCCGTCTCGGCGAGGACTTGCGCCGTGTGCTCGCCCGGCAGGGGAGCGGGCCGGGCGTGCCGGCGAGGGGTGGAGGAGCCGAACCGGGGCGCCGGGGCGGGCTGGAGGACCCCCGTGTCGTCGGTGAGGAAGGTGCCGCGTGCAGCGTTGTGGGGATGGCGCGGTGCCTCCCGCAGGGACAACACGGGGGTGACGCACGCGTCGGCGTCGGCGAAAACGGCCGCCCAGTCATCGCGGGTCCGGGTGGCGAAGACCTGCGCCAGGCGCCGCCGCATGACCGGCCAGCGGGAACGGTCCCACTGGTGGGCGAAGTCGGCATCCGCGACCAGGCCCAGCCGCTCCAGGAGTGCGGCGAAGAAGGGCGCCTCGATCGCGCCGACCGCGACGTACTGGCCGTCGCGGCAGCGGTAGACGCCGTAGAACGGCGCTGTGCCGTCCAGGTAGTTGACGCCCCGGCCGTCGGTCCACCGCCCCTGGTGCAGACGGCTGTAGATCATGGCCAGCAGCTGGGCCGATCCGTCCACCATGGCGGCGTCCACGACCTGGCCTTTCCCGGTGGCGCGTGCCTGCAGGACCACGCACAGCACACCGAAGGCGAGCAGTGCGCCACCGCCGCCGAAGTCACCGAGCAGGTTGAGCGGCAGGATCGGTGGACCGTCGGCCGGTCCGATGGTCCCCAGGGCCCCCGACAGGGCGATGTAGTTGATGTCGTGCCCGGCCCGCGGCGCGAGCGGCCCCTCCTGTCCGAATCCCGTCATCCGCCCGTAGACCAGGCGCGGGTTGCGGGCGAGGCACGGCCCGGGGCCCACGCCGAGCCGTTCGGCCACCCCCGGCCGGAAGCCCTCCAGGAGGACATCGGCATCCGCCACCAGGTCCAGGACGGCGCCGACGCCTTCCGGGTGCTTGAGGTCGATGGCGGCCGAGCGCCGGCCCCGGTGCAGGACGGGATCGGGGCTGCCCCCCACGTCCGACGGGCGCTCGACACGGATCACGTCCGCACCGGCGTCGGCCAGGAGCATCGCACAGAACGGCCCCGGCCCGATGCCCCCGAGCTCGACGACGCGCAGCCCGGCGAGTGGCCCCGTGGCCGCCTCGGTGGCGACGCCGTTCGCACGTCCCCGGTCCTGTTCGTCGTTCACCGGCCGCTCACCGTCCCCGCCAGATGGGAGCGCGCTTCTCGGCGAAGGCCGACGCACCTTCCCGGGCGTCATGCGAGTTGAACACCAGTGTGGTGATCGGCCGCTGACGGTCGAACATCTCGTCGCGCGGCCAGCCGGGGGACTCGACGAGGACACGTTTGGTGGCCCGTACGGCGAGCGGACCGTTGGCGGCGATGGCGGAGGCCAGCAGCCTCGCCTCCTTGACCGCGCCGCCGGGCGGGGTGAGCCGGTTGACCAGCCCGTAGTGGTACGCCCGCTCCGCGGTGAGGAGGTCACCGGTGAGGGCGAGTTCCATCGCGATCTGGTACGGGATACGGCCCGGCAGCCGCAGCAGCCCTCCGGCCACCGCCACCAGACCGCGTTTGACCTCGGGCAGCCCGAACTTGGCATCCTCGGCGGCGACGACCAGATCACTCGCGAGTGCGATCTCGCATCCGCCCGCCACGGCGTAGCCCTCGACGGCGGCGATCAGCGGCTTGCGCGGCGGGGCCTCGGTGAACCCGGCGAAACCGCGCCCCGGCACGTGGGGGCGCTCGTCCCGCAGGAACGCCTTGAGATCCATGCCCGCACAGAAAGTGCCGCCTGCGCCGGTGATGATGCCGACCGCGAGGTCGTCACGCTCGTCCAGCTCGTCCAGCGCGGATGCGATCGCCTCGGCAACCGCGCGGTTGACCGCGTTGCGGGACTCGGGTCGGTTGATGGTGATGACGGCGACGCCGTCGCCGTACTCGACCAGTACTTCGTCTGCCACGGCAGCTCCTTTACGGCTCGGTGGCCAAGCGGTGGTGGCGGTTGGGCAGGAGCGGTTGAGCGCCGGCCTTCAGCGTGGGGCCAGGCGGATCGCGCCGTCGAGGCGGATGGTTTCTCCGTTGAGCATCGGGTTTTCGATGATGTGCAGGGCGAGTTGCGCGTACTCGTCCGCCGCGCCGAGGCGCGGCGGGTGCGGCACCGCGGCAGCGAGCGCGTCGAGCTTCTCCTTCGGCCTTCTGCCGAGCATCGGTGTGTCGAACAAGCCGGGCGCGATGGTAACGACCCGGACGCTCTTGCTCGCCAGATCTCGGGCCGCACACACAGTGAGGCCGACCACTCCGGCTTTCGACGCCGCGTACGGAGCCTGTCCGATCTGACCCTCGAACGCCGCGACCGACGCTGTCATGACAACCACCCCCCGGTCGCCGTCGAGTGGTTCGTTGCCGGCCATGCGGGCGGCGGCGAGCCGGAGCACGTTGAAGGTGCCGATCAGGTTGACGTCGACCACGGCGCGGAAATGGCCGAGATCGCCCGGGGTGCCGTCCTTGTTGACCACGCGGAGCGGACCGCCGCGGCCAGCGCAGTGGACGACCGCGCGGAGCGCTCCCGTCCGCTCGGCGGTGTTGAGGACGGCGGTCATGTCCTCGGCGCTCGTCACGTCAGCGGGGACGAAGACGGCCTCGGGGCCGAGGCCGCGGACGGCTCGGTCGGCGTCCGAGGAGGGCAGGTCAGCGATGGTGACGCGGGCGCCGGCCTTGAGTAGCCGCCGTGCCGTCGCCAGGCCGAGCCCCGACGCGCCGCCGGTCACCACCGCGGATATTCCGCTGGTCTGCATGGACGCTCCAGTCGGTCGAGCCGGTGTCGGATATCTGCCGCCGCCTGCGCCGCGAAGGCTCGGCGACCGCCGTCGCACGCCGGGCCAACGGGCCCCGGGCCGTTGCGGCCGGGACCTGTGGCCGATGGAGAGAACGCGGGAACTTGTCGAACGATCGTTAAATTAGGCCGCCGGCACACCACTGTCAATGACCGCGACGAAAAGCGGGACGAGCTACCGAGCCGCCGCCTCGTCGTGCCCGACCAGTGCGAACGCCAGACGTACGTACCGGTCGCACAGCTCGGTCGTCCCGAGATCGCCGGACGGGTCGTACCACTGGGCGACGGCGTTGCACATGGCCATGACCGCCCGGCGGGCGTCGTCCGGGTGCGGGGTCCGGAAGACTCCGCCGGCCATGCCGTCGTCGATGGCCTTCTGGAAGAGTCCCGAGACGGCGTGCCGCCGCTCGATGATGGGATTGCGGTACTCGGGTTCGAGGTAACGGAGTTCCTGGAGGGTCAGCAGGCTCTCGACCCGCCGCCGGACCCGGTAGTCGACCGTCACCCTGACCAGGGCGGCCAGCCGCGCGGCGGGGTCGTCACCGGCCTGGGCCAGTTCCTTCTCGCAGTGACGGAAGTAGTCGTGGAGCGAGTCCTCGATCAAGGCGTGGAAGAGCTCCGCCTTGCCCGAGTAGTAGTAATACAGGGCGGACAGGCTCATGTCGGCCCGCTTGGCGATGTCACGGATGGAGGCGCCGAAGTAGCCGCGCTCCGCGAAGACGTCTCGTGCGGCGTTCATGATGGCGTTCCGGCCGTTTCCCCGGGGACCGGGGGGCCCGCTGTCCGCCGCCTTGACGGTCTTGCCCGCGGCTTTGCCGCTCGTCGCATCCATGGTCCCAGCCTTGCAGAACGAACGAACGATCGGCAAAGTCCGCCATGCCGTCCGGAGCCGGGGCCTCGCGCGAATTGGGCTCGGCGGGATCGAGCGTCGCCGGTTCCGCCCGGAGGCGAGCGGCGCTACGGTAGCTAAACGAGCGTTCGATAAAATCGGAGGCGATCTGAGGGTGAGAGCCATGCGCATGCGTATCGGCATGACACTGGGTTACGGCGACGACTTCATCGAGTCCGTCCGTGCGATGCCCGACTTCGAGGTGGCAGGTGTCGAGGTCGCCTTCGTGCCGGAGGCCTACTCGTTCGACGCCGTCAGCAAGTTGGGATATCTGGCAGCCCGGACCGAACGCCTGGAGATCGCCTCCGGGATCCTCCCGGTCTTCACCCGTACGCCGTCACTGCTGGCGATGACCGCCGCCGGGCTGGACCACCTCTCGGGCGGCCGGTTCACGCTGGGGCTCGGAGCGTCGGGACCACAGGTGATCGAGGGGTTCCACGGGGTGCCGTATGACGCGCCGCTCGGCCGCACACGCGAGGTGGTGGAGATCTGCCGCCGGGTGTGGCGGCGGGAAGAAGTGGTGCATCCGGGCCCGAAGTACCCGCTGCCACTTCCTGCCGGGCGGGGCACCGGGCGCGGTAAACCCCTGAAAATCATCGATCGGCCGGTCCGCTCCCGCATTCCCATCGTCCTGGCCGCGATCGGACCGAAGAATGTCGAGCTGACCGCCGAACTCGCCGAGGGCTGGCTGCCAGTGTTCTTCCACCCCGGGAAAGCGGCCGACGTGTGGGGAGCGGCGCTGGCTGCGGGGCAGGCCCGGCGTGATCCGGCACTGGGTTCGCTCGACATCACGGTGACCGCGCCTTTGGCCATCGGCGACGACGTGGCACACCTGCTGGACCGCGCTCGGCCTCAGCTGGCCCTCTACATCGGGGGGATGGGAGCCAGGGACAAGAACTTCTACGCCCAGCTTGCCGGCCGGTACGGATACGAGCGGGAAGCGGCACTCGTCCAGGACCTGTATCTGGCGGGAAAGAAGAAGGAAGCCGAGGCCGCCGTCCCCGAAGACCTGTTGAGGGCCATCTCCCTCGTGGGAACGAAGGAAGAGGTCGCCGGACAGCTCGATGCGTTCGCTGCCGCCGGAGTGACGACACTGTGCGTGAGGCCGCTGGCCGACACCCACGCGGAACGTCTCCACGCCGTCGAACGACTGCGCGCCATGCTGGCTCGCGCAGGGTCCCCGCGTCCTTGAGGACGGCATCGAACAGGTCGGGGAACTTTCCGTCCCGGTCCCACCGGGTTCTCCTTTGCCAGGCGCAGTACCAGGGTGCGGATGGAGCGCCTTCGTAGGACGTGCAGTGGTAGCCGGTGCAGCAGCGCCGTCAGGAACGTGATCGCTCGGCGTGAACCGGATCTTGCCCTTGCCGAGTTGGCGTTTTTCGGGAAGCGCGATGCACCGGCTCCCACCAGGACGGATGAGGTTTCCGGCAAGGGCAGTTGGGTCACCGGCAGCCAAGCTCTACTGAGCCGAGGCGATCGATGGTCGCGGTGACGACATCCCCGGGCCTGACCGGGACGGCGGCGGTGAGTCCGCCGGAGAGCACGATCTGCCCGGCGGCCAGGCCTTCGTCCTCGGCGGCGAGCTGCCGGACGAGCCAGGCGACCGCGGCTGCCGGGTGGCCCAGCGACGCCGCTCCGGAGGCGGTCGCGACCACCTCACCGTTCTTCTCCAAGAGGACGCCCACCAGGCGCAGGTCGACCCCGGACGTCGTGACCGGCACCCCGACGACGAACCGGCTCGCCGAGGTGTTGTCCGCGACAACGTCGGCCATGGTGAAGCCGTAGTCCATGAATCGGGAGTCGAGGACCTCGATACCGACGGCGACCCCCGACGAGGCGGCGACGACATCGGCTGCGGTCACGTGCGGGCCTTTGAGGTCCCGACCCAGAGTGAACACGATCTCCGGCTCGCAGCGCGGCTGGATGAGCGCCGAGGTGTCCAGTGGCTCGCCGAGGTCCACTGCCCCCGCGGCCGGCAGGAAGCCGTAGATCGGGCTGTCCACCCCGACCTGGGCCTGCTTGGCACGCGAGGTGACCCCGAGCTTCCAGCCGGCGATCTCACCGGCGGCGGAGCGCAGCTCGCGCTGAACGCGGTAGCCCGTGGGGATGTCGAGTTCGGGGAACTCGTCGGTCAGCTTGGTGATGGCGGTACGATCCGCAACGGCCTTGCTCAGCCGGGCGGCCAACTCGCTTACGTTCACGCTCATGCGATCCTCACTGTCACCGGGCCCAGCCGGTCGAACTCGGCCCGGAACACGTCGCCCGGGTTCATGGGAAGGGCCGCGTGCAGCGCGCCCGTCAGAATCAGGTGCCCAGGCTCCAGGGCAACCCCGTGCTCGCCCAGGGTGTTCGCCAGCCACGCGACGACGGCGACCGGGTCTCCCAGCGCGGCGGCGCCGGCGCCCGTGTCGACCAATTCGCCGTTGCGGGTCAGAACCATCCCGACCAGCCGGGGATCCCAGCCGTTCGGACCATCGTCGAGAGGCACGATGCGGCTCGAGGTGGCCATGGCGCCGTTCGACGCCAGGTCGGCGACGGTGTCGGCGAGTTTGATCCGCCAGTCCGCGATCCTGGAGTCGATGATCTCCATCCCGGCCACGGCACCCGCGATGGCGGCCCGGGCCTGGGTGACGGTGACACCCGGGCCCTCGAGCCGGTCGCCCAGAACGAAGACGATCTCGGCCTCGACCTTGGGTGCCACGAACGCGTCGAGCGGGACCGCGTCCCCGTCGCGGTAGGCGGTGGAGGCCAGAACCGGTCCGTAATCGGGAGTGTCGATGCCGAGCGCCTTCTGCATCGGGGCAGCGGTGAGCCCGACTTTGTGCCCCACGACCCGATCGCCGTCGGCGAGCAGGAGTTGCACGAGCTCCTGCTGGACGGCGTAGCCGTCGTCCATGCCGAGACCGGGTTCGGCGTCGGTGAACGGCGGGATCGCGGTACGCGTGCGCCGGGCCTCGTAGAGGGCGTGGGCCTTGGCCGTCGTATCGGTCATGTGGTCTGCTCCTCGGCCAGCCCGATGGCGATGTCGATGATCATGTCCTCCTGGCCGCCGACGTAGCCGCGCTCGCCGCAGCGGCGCAAGATGGCGTGCGCGGGGACCTTGTACCGCTCGGCCGCACGCTCGGCGTGCAGCAGGAAGCTTGAGTAGACCCCTGCCCAGCCCTGCACGATCGCGTTGCGGTCCATCTTCGGCCACCGGCTCAGGTACGGCCGGACGACCTCTTCGGCAGCGTCCAGCAGCAGCCCGGCGTCGAGCCCGGTCGCGACGCCGAGCCGGTCGAACACCGCCCCGAGCACCTCGGTGGGGGAGTTTCCCGCGCCGGCACCGAGCGCGCACAGGGAGCCGTCGATGTAGCGGACGCCGGCCTCGTGCGCGATCACGGAGTTCGCGACGCCCAAACTCATGTTCTGGTGACCGTGGTAACCGACCCAGGCCTCGTCACCGACCTCGGCGACCAGGGCCTCGAAGCGAGCGCGCGCGTCGCCCATGAGCAGAGCGCCGGCGGAGTCGGTGACGTACGGTGCCTGGCAGCCGGCGTCGACCATGATCCGGGCCTGCTTCGCCAGATTCTCCGGGTCGGTCTTGTGGGCCATCATCAGGAACCCGGCGGTCTCCATGCCCAGCTCCCGGGCTACGGCGAAATGCTGCGGGGAGACGTCGGCCTCGGTGCAGTGGGTGGCCACGCGGACCATCTCGGCGCCGGCGTCGTGGGCACGTTTGAGGTCGTCGACCGTGCCGATGCCGGGGACCAGCAGGACGGCGATCTTCGCCCGGCGGGCCTCCTCGCGGGCGGCGTTGATCAGGCTCATCTCGTCGGTGCCGGAGAAGCCGTAGTTGAATGAGGAGCCGCCGACGCCGTCGCCGTGGCTGACCTCGATCCACTCCACCCCGGCGGCGTCCAGCGCGCGGACCGTGTCGCGAACTTGGGTTTCGGTGAAGCGGTGCGCCACGGCGTGGCTGCCGTCGCGCAAGGTGGTGTCGATGATGCGGACGTCGTCGCGCAGCACGGGGCGGGTCATGCGGAGGCCTCCAGCTTGGCGCGGGCCATCAGCTCGCCGATCCGGGCAGCCGCGGCGGTCATGATGTCGAGGTTCCCGGCGAAGGGCGGCAGGTAGTCGCCGTTGCCCTTCACCTCGAGGAACACCGCTACCCGGGCGTGCCCACCCCAGGCCTCGGTCGGCTCGTCGAACTGGGGCTCGGCGCGCAGCGTGTAGCCGGGCACGTATTCCTGTACCGCCGCGACCATCTCGTGGACCGAGGCGGTGATCGCTGCTCGGTCGGCGTCGCCGCCGATCATGCAGAACACGGTGTCCCGCATGATCATCGGCGGCTCGACCGGGTTGAGGATGATGATCGCCTTGCCACGGGTCGCGCCACCGACTTCGGCCACGGCCTGCCCGGTGGTGTGCGTGAACTCGTCGATGTTCGCGCGGGTGCCCGCCCCCGCCGAGCGGGAGGCGATGGATGCGACGATCTCCGCATAGGACACCGGTGTGATCCGGGAGACGGCGTGCACGATCGGGATCGTGGCCTGGCCGCCGCAGGTGATCATCGAGATGTTGGGCGACGCGATGTGGTCGGCGCCGTTGACGGCCGGCGAGACCATGGGGCCCAGGTGCGCCGGGGTGAGGTCGACAGCCTGGATGCCCGCTTCCGCGTAGCGCGGGGCGCTGGCGGCGTGGGCCTTGGCCGAAGTTGCCTCGAACACGATCTGCGGGAGCGGATTCTGCCGGAGTAGCCAGTCCACCCCCTCCGCGCTGGCCTCGATGCCGCGGGCGCGGGCGCGGGCCAGGCCGTCGGACTCGACGATGCCCACGACATACCGGACGTCGATCACGGGGCTGTGGGCGAGCTTCGCCAGCAGGTCGGTACCGATGTTCCCGGGGCCGACTATGGCCGCCGGGATCTTCTGCTGTCCCATGGTGGGACCGTCACATCCTCTCGGTCGGGTGGGGAGAGAGCGCCCCGCTCAGCGGAGCGCGGGAAACCTCAGGGGCGACGAGTTCGCGCAGGTGGGCGTACATCCGCGAGGGATCCGGCTCCAAGCCGGTGAACAGCCGGAAGGCATCGGCGGCCTGGTGGGCGTTCATCCGGCCGCCGTCGAGGAAGACCGCGCCCGCCTCGGCGGCGGCCGCGAGCAGAGCGGTGTGGAGCGGCCGGAACACGATCTCGGCGACCCAGAGGTCGGGCCGCAGGCAGTTGCCGGGCACTGCCTGGCCGGGGTGACCAGCCATCCCGACCGGGGTTGCGTGCACGACCCCGTGCGCGTGTCCGAGCAGCGTCGGGAGCTCGGTGAGTCTGCCACCGCGGACCCGGTCCGGGTCGAGGTCGGCGGCGAGGCGAGCCGCCCGGTCCGGGTCGGCGTCGACGACGTCGAGTCGCTCAGTACCCAGGTCGAGCAGCGCGTAGGCTGCCGCGGCGCCCGCCCCGCCCGCGCCGACGAGGACGACCCGGCCCAGCGGGGCGCCCGCGAGCCCGTCGACGAGGCCGCGCCGGAAGCCGGTCCAGTCGGTGTTGTGGCCCGCGAAGCCGTCCTCACCGATGACCACGGTGTTCACCGCGCCGATCGCTGCCGCATCAGGGGACAGGGTGTCCAGGTGCGCGAGGACCAGCTGTTTGCACGGATGGGTGATGTTGAGGCCCCGGTAGCCGGCATCCCTGGCTCGCAGCAGCAGGCCGCCGACATCACCCGGAGAGGCCCCCAGGGCGTGGAGGTCCCACAGGTCGTAGCGCAGCTCAAGGCCGAGGACTGTAGCCTCCCGCTCGTGCATCGCAGGGGACAACGAGAACCCGATCCCGCTTCCGATCAGGCCCGTCAGCAGAGTCGTCACGATGCCCCCTCGGGGTCGGCCGAGACGAGCACGGCGCCCACCAGGCCGACACCGGGGATCGCCCGAAGCGCGGCGGCGTGGTTGACGGCGATCCCGGTTCCGATGGTGCCGGTCCGCAGCGCGCTCATAGGGCGTCCTTCCGTACGAGGGCACGGTCCAGCGCCTCGACCCCGTAGACGTAGCCCTGGATCCCGGCTCCGACGAAGACCGCCTCGGCGATGTCGGAGACGTAGGAGTGGTGCCGGAACTCCTCGCGCTTGTGCACGTTGGTGATGTGCACCTCGGCGATGAGCAGTTCGGAGGCGAGCAGCGCGTCACGCAATGCCACGGACGTGTGGGTGAACGCACCCGGGTTGATCACGACGCCGTCCGTGCCCCCGCGCGCCTCGTGGAGCCGGTCGACAAGCGCGCCCTCCCAATTGCTCTGCAAGAAGTCGGCTTTGTATCCGAGCGCCTCTGCGCGTTGCGCGGTGATCCGCTCGACGTCAGCGAGAGTGTCGGCACCGTAGAGGGCGGGCTCACGGGTCCCGAGCATGTTCAGGTTCGGGCCGTTCAGGATCAGCAGGCGGCCGTGCCGCATGGAGGCTCCTCACAAGGTGGTGGTCACGCGGGCTGCGGGGGCCGCTGCGGTCGTCCGCGGCGTGCGTCCCAGCTGTTCCAACGGCACGTGGGCGGTCTCGCGGCCTGCGAAGGCCGCCGCCGCGGCAAGCACGCAGAGCACGGCGAGCAGGATCGCGAGCGGAACCCAGCCGAACGCACCCGTGCCGATCATGAGCGCGGCGATGCTGGGCAGGAAGCCCTGGGGCACGTTTGCGAACTGGGTCGAGACCGCCAAACCGGTGTAGCGGACCCGGGCATCGAACATCTCCGCGTACATTGACGGCCAGACCCCGTTCGGCGCGGCGTAGCACACCGAGCCCAGCAGGACTGAGGCGAGCACGACGAGTGACCAGTTCGAGGTCGTGATGGCCCAGAAGTAGACGAACACCGACCCGGCGCAGCCCAGGGCGCCCACGGCGAACACCGGGCGGCGGCCGATCTTGTCCGACAGCTTGGCCCACAACGGGATCGTGACGACCTGGCCGATGTTGGAGATCACGATCGTCCACAGCATCGAGGAGCGCGAGATGTTCCACTGCTCCACCGCGTACCCCAGGCCGAACACGGTCACGGTGGTGGAGATCGTGGCGTAGAGGTGGCAGACGACGATCCGGAGGAACGAGCCCCAGTAGTGGCGAATGAAGACCATCAGCGGGAACTTGACGACCTCCTGGCTCTCCTTCATTTCCTCGAAGGCGGGCGGCTCCTCCAGCGTGCGACGCACGATCATCGCGACGATCACCACGATCGCGCTGGCCCAGAACGGCACCCGCCAGCCCCAGGAATAGAGGGCCTCGGTCGGCAGGGCCGCGACCGGGATGAAGGCCAGTGTCGCCACGACCAGCCCGGCCTGGGTCCCGGAGAGAGTGAAGCTGGTGAAGTAGCCGCGCCTGCCCTCGGGAGAATGCTCGAGGGTCATCGAGCTCGCGCCGCTCTGCTCGCCTGCGGCAGAGAACCCCTGCGCCACGCGGCACAGCACCAGCAGGATCGGTGCCCAGACGCCGATGACGGAGTAGCTGGGAAGGCAGCCGATCAGGAAGGTCGAACCGCCCATGGTGGCCAGCGTGAAGATCAGGACGCGCTTGCGGCCGATCCGGTCGCCGAAGTGGCCGAGGAAGAACGAGCCGATCGGCCGGGCGATGTAGGCGACCGCGAAGGTCGCCAGCGCGGCCAGCGTGCCGGTGGCCTCGCCGGCGTCGGGGAAGAACACATGGCTGAAGACCAGCGCCGACGCCGATCCGTAAATGAAGAAGTCGTAGTACTCGACCATGCTGCCCAGGAAAGACGCGAGTGCGGCCTTCTGGGGTGTTTGGCCCGTTGTCTTCGTATGGGACACGAGACACTTCCTTGTGTCAGGTTCGAGCTGGATTTTGTGACAGATTCACGCCGGGGCGACCGGAGGTCCGCGGATCAGCCGTTGAGAACGGCGGTGGCGGAATCGAAGGCCTGCCGGGCGGCCTCGTCGACCGGCAGGGCGCGGAACCACGGATCGTTGACCTCGACCGACCAGGGGCCGGTGTAGCCGAGGGTGCGGAGCTCCGCGACCAGCGCGCGGACGGGGAGCTCACCCCTGCCCGGCAGTAACCGGGTCGAACGGGCCTTGTGCAGCATGTCCGGGTCGTCCGGGCGGACCCGGGGACCGTCGTTGAGCTGGACGCCGGCGACTTCCCGGGCGTCGATGTCGTGGAGCACGGCGGCGTCGGCACCGGTGGCGAACCAGTGCCAGATGTCGATCATCACCCCCGCGTTCGGCGCCCCGCTGCGCCGGACCACGTCGAGTGCCGCGGGATAGTCGCACAGGGCGCCCCAGGCGAATGCCTCCACCGCCAGGGTGACGTCCAGGGGGGCCAACCGGGCAGCCAGCTCGGCGAGGCGGTCGGCCGCGCGTCCGGGATTGGCCGGTCCGGCGGCGAACTCGCCGGAGGTGACCCGGAGCGGCCCCCAGGCCCGCGCAGCCTCGGCGAGCGTGACCTCGGCGTCCGACGGCGCCGCAACCGACTCGGCGAGCGCCCACCCACCGAGGAACTCGGCCTCGGTGACGGCGAGCCCGGCATCGGCGGCCACGGTGCGCACGGCACCGACCCCGCCGTGCGCCGCGAGGTCGGCGAACTGCACACCGATCCCGGTGAATCCCGCCCTCGCGGCAGCGGCGGCCCGCGCGGCGAAAGGAGTGCGCGCGGGATCGGTGAACCCGGCCCCGTGGAGCGTCACGTAGCTCGCGGTCAGCCCGGTCACGCGGGCGCCCCTCCGAAGGGCGGGGTCGCGTGGGTGTGGAACGACTCCGGCACGCCCAGGCCCCATGCGGTGCCGCGGCCTTTCGACTCGGTGTCCCACGTGACGGTCTCGAAGTCCGGCGCGAAGATGTGGATCCCGCCGGTGAACACTTCGACCCGGTTGCCGCCGGGCTCGTACACGTAGAGGAAGAAGCCTTGAGTGCGCGAGTGCTTGGCGGGGCCGAACTCGATGAACACGTCGTTCTCGAGGAAGATGTCGGCGGCGCGGATCACATCCGAGGTCTCGGGCACGGCGTAGGCCAGGTGGTGCAGCCGTCCGGTGGTGGGGGCGGGTTCTTTCGTGAGCGCGAGGTCGTGGGCCTTCGTCATGACCGACAGCCAAGCGCCGACCTCGTCGCCCCCGGCGGGGACGAGCCGCTCACGCGGCTTGAACCCGAGGACCTCCTGCTGGAAGCGGCTCGCCTCGGCGACGTCCGGCACCAGCAGGTTGATGTGGTCGATGCGCGCAGCAGCGGCGCCCTTGGGGGCGAAGCGCTGCGGCTGGTTCGGAAGGGCCGGCGCCTCGCCGGGCGGCGGCACGTACTTCTCGGTCTCGAAGTACACCTCCTGGATGTGCCCGCCGACGCCGGTGTAGCGGTAGGCCTTGCCGTGGCCGAAGTCGCCGTCATGCCAGGCGCCCTCGACGCCGTGCTTCTCCAGCGCGGCGACGCGTCGCTCGAGGGCCTGCGGGCTGGTCGCCCGCCACGCCACGTGGCCCAGACCTGCCTCGGGGGCGCCCGTCAGGGTGAGTGAGGTCAGGACGTCGTCGTTCCAGGCACGCAGGTGCGCCCGACCGGGGTCCTCGCCGACGAGGGTCAGCCCGTAGACCTCGGTGAAGAACGCGACGGACTCCTCGAGCCGGGGAGTGAGCAGCTCGGCGTGGCCGAGCTGGGCGATGTCGTACATCGGCTCCGGGTGGCTGCTCATCGCACCGTGCCTTCCTCAGCGATGGCCTTGGCTTCCAGCTCGGCGACACCCTCCAGGATGGACGGCGCGTGATTGGCGATCGAGACCCCACCGAAGAGGTAGGCGAGGTTGATCGCAGCCTGCAGCTCTTCCCAGCTCGCCCCGGCCCGCCGGGCCGCATGTCCGTGGATCTTCGCCGCGTCCCGCAGCTGCACCGCCAGCACTGCGAAAAGGATCAGCTGGACGGTCTTCTGATCCAGCACATCGGTGTAGGTGACGAGGTTGCGGACCTTCTCCTGCGCGAGCAGCAGCTCTGGGTTCGTCCGGCCCAGGCTGTCGAAACGGGCCTGGATACGCGGTGGCACGAAGCCCGCCATCTCGCGGTACGTCTGCAGGTAATGGTCGATCTCGTGCTGCTGCTCCGTGGTGGGGACCGCGCCCTCGGCGTCCGGTGTACTGCCAGTCATGGGTGACCTTCCCGTTTCGGTGGCAAAGGTCACAGTCGTGGCTGCGGCAGGTGTGGCGAAAGCCTGCGTTCCCATTGAGCGGGAGTGCAGGGCGGAAAAGTCAGGGATGGGAGCGAATCTGCTGGTCACGTAGCGAGCGGGAAATGGAGATGGCGGCGGTGCGCACGGCGGGCGCCAGCCGTTCCGGGCGTCCACCAGTGGTGTGCAGGACGACATCGAGTGCCGCGACAACCGCTCCCGAGGCGTCTCGAATGGGCGCGGCGACCGACAGTGACCCCAGTGTGAGCTCCTCGTAGGCGAAGGCGACGCCCGTCCCGCGTACGTCGTCGAGGACCCGGACGAGCCGGCCGGGTTCGACGATGGTGTGTCGGGTGAAGCGCGCCAGTGGCCCCGCCAGCACATTGGCCTGCACCTCTTTGGGCGCATGAGCCAACAGCACCTTGCCGACCCCGGTGGCGTGCAGCGGCAGGCGCCCGCCGCGGCGCGACTTCACCAGCAGCGCACCGGCCCCGGAGATCTTCTCTATGTAGAGCGCCTGACTGTCCTGGCAGACGGCGAGATGAACGTTCTCCTTGGTCCCCTCGAACAGGTCCTGCATGACCGAGAGGGCGACGTCGCGCAGCGACTCGCCGCGAGGGGCGAGCGATCCGAGCTCCCACATGCGCAGCCCGACCCGGTAGCCGGCACCGTCACAGCGCTCCAGTCCGCCCCACGCGACGAGCTCGGTGGCCAGCCGGTGCGCCGTCGACAGCGGCAGCCCGGTGCGGGCGCTGAGCTCGTTGAGGGTGAGCTCAGGGGAGTCAGGGCCGAAGGCGTCGAAAAGCGCGACGACCTTGCTCGTTACTGAGCGCCCCGAAATCTCGGCCATGGTCCCTCCGTTCACCGCTTGAACCCGGACATCTCCAGAGACGCCGTTCACTGGACAGACCCGCGTCACCCGTAGCTCTCGCCGTAGGTGGGTGTTCCAGCTGCGAGCAGCCCGGCGGGTCCATTGGAATGCTGCGGTGACGCTGGTGTCCAGAGTCTCGCTCAAGACTGGGATGGGCAGGGTGTCGCCGGCATGGCCGAGCCCGAGCGCGAGTGCATCCGGGAGAGGTCTCTGGAAGGCCAGGCCTTCGCTCGCGAGCGCGGCCGCCACGGCGGGCGCCCCAAGGCCGACTGCGACACCGTCTACCGCATCCTTGCCGAGGATGAGCCGGGGAGCTGAACAGGCACCGAGGGGACCAAGATCAACTCATTGCCCCTTCGACCTGTATCTCGGTGATACCCGGAGTCCGGGTGCCGATGCCGCTGATCGGGAGTCCCAGTGCTGTCCGAGGCGCACTCGTACCCGCCCTGGGGCGGTGGGGCCGGACTCCAAGGTGCCGTTAAGGAGTTCGGCGCGTTCCTGAGGCCGATCAGGCCCGGGTGGGAGCCGGGGCGAGGAAGGGAGGGCCGAGTGGGCCGGTCAGCTCGGTGTCGATGCCACTGGTCGTGACCTGCCGGCGGAGGTCGGTGAGGGTGGGCTGCGGGGTGAGTTCGGTGGTGCGTCCGCCGGAGGCGCGCAGCAAGGTGACCATGTGGCGCAGCTCGTCGAGGGTGTCGACGCTGAGCGAGCGGATGGTGCGGGCGCCTTCCTTGAACGCCGTTTCCTTCGCGGCGACTTGCAGAATCGCCGGCCTGCACGGCGATCAAGCTGCGTTCGCGGGCTTCCTCGATCTCGACCAGCCGACGAGCCAGGTCCCGCCGTGCCTGGACGAGCCGGCCCAGCAGGACGGGGGAGGCGGCAGTGGCGAGTGTGTAGAAGAAGTAGACGACGGTCCTGGTGCGGTCGTCCTGGCGCACGGTGCCAGCCGCTTTCGCGCCCGTGGTGGTCGCGACAACCTCGATGTCGTCGGCCGCGTTGAGTATGAGCCGGAAACCGGAGCGCACCAAGGCCTCGTCGTCCACCACCACTACCCGGATCACGGGTGCTCGCTGGTTCCGTCTGAACGCTGGGCCATCACCCGACCGACCTTTCCTGCCCACAGCTCGGCGTCCACGAGCGGCCGCCCTTGTGGTGCTCGGTCAGCTTGACCAGGTGCTCGCTCGAGTATGTGATGTTCCACGGCTTCCCAGTCGGTGAAGGACGGAGTCGGCGAAGAGGGCCCGTCAGCGAGCTGGCGGGCCCTCTCGGGTGGGTGTCTGGCTGTCGAGCATGTCGGTGAAGTAGGTGTCGTGTCGCACCTGGAAGGCTTTGAGTTCTTCGCGGTTGCGTTCCACGTACTCGGCGGCCTTCTCGAAGTACTCCTCGCGAGGTGCGCCCGGCGAGAAGATCATCAGCATGGACAGGGGCTCGTCGGAGTCGTTCTGGAAGGCGTGCAGGCCGCCTGCGGGGACGTAGAGGAAGTCTCCCTCCCCGCCGGTGATCCAGCGTTCGCCGTTGTAGAACTCGACCTCGCCGGACATGACGTAGAAGGATTCCGAGATCGTCCGGTGGAAGTGTTCCTTGGCGCCCATGGTCTTCGGCCCCATGTCGACCTTGTAGAGGCCGTACTCGCCGCCGGTGGTCTCCGGGGTGGCCACGTAATTGATGCTGGAGGCGCCGACGAAGTCGGTGTCGGGCTGCTGGGGCGCGGGGCGGTGCAGCGCGCTGACCGCGCCCTTGTCGCTGAAGTAGCGCGGGTCGGGGTAGGACATGTGGTTCCTTTCGCGAGGGCGGCTTGAGACCGCGACATCGTTTTGGGAGAGGTGGGCCGGTGTCCGACGCCCCGGTCTGCGGCGTTGCCGCAGATGGGCGTGCGGGCCGGATCGGTGGCGAGGCTGCCTCCACTTCTCGTGAAGGTCGGCGGGGCGGGCCGCGGTTCAGACCGCGGTGACGACGTCGTCGTAGGCCAGTCGGGGCAGCCGGGGTTACCAGGCGTTGGGGCCCGGGCGGCCGATGTTGACGACCATCAGCGGGGCGTGGTCGTCGTCGAGGAACTCCTTGCGCAGGCCGTCGGCGTCGTACCCGGTCATGGGCCCGGCGGCCAGCCCGGCCGCCCGCACGCCGATGAGGAAGTACGCGGCCTGGAGCGCCCCGTTGAGCCTGGCGGCCTCCTCGCGTACGGGCCGCTTCGCGAAGTGCGTGTCCTTCGCGTCGGGCGCGAACGGCAGCAGCCGCGGCAGCTCCTCGTGGAACTCAGCTCAGCGGGGGACGGCTGGTCCTCGGCGTCGGCATCGGATGGGCACGGCAGGAGTACGAGGCACTCGGGATCCCGTTCCACCTGCGGGGCAAGCTGACCGACCAACACCTGCAGCAGATACGGACCGCCTGGGAGGACGACGCGGACCACAGCAGTGGTGGCATACCGATCTGGGTCGGCGGCATGAGCGACGCCGCACTGCGCCGGGCGGTTCGGTACGGCGAGGCGTGGCATCCGGCCTGATTCACTCTCAGCTGGCTGCGGGAGGCGATGGAACGGATGCGGAGTGCCGCTGAGGAGCAGGGAAGGCCCGTACCCGCCCTGGCCCCGCGCGTGGTGCTACGCCTCACCGACACACCGGTCACCCGTCCCGATCGGCCGGTCGGTGAGGGCACGATCGATCAGGTCATGGCCGACATCGAACAGCTGCGCCTGCTCGGCTCCGAGTCCGTCCTGCTGGACCCCTACAACGGCGATCCGGCCGAGACATACGGTGCCGACCCCTTGTCGCGTGACCCGGGCGGGCTCGGCCTTCCGCCGAGCCCGCCACGCCGGCTCCATACCGGAGCCGGACTCGTGTCACGCCGTCAGCGCTGCAGTGTCAGCAGACCCGGACGGTAGGGCAGGAGGCCGTAGTCGCCGCCGGAGTTGGGGCTGCGCCCTTGGTAGAGCAACTGCAGATGGCAGGGATCGACGGTCATGGTCTGGTCGGGGCCGGTACGGATCAGTTCGCCATGGCTGATGTCGTTGGTCCAGGTGGCGCCACTGTTGGCCTTGCCGGCGAAGGGGTTGCTCTCGGTCGCGGCCTGGGGTGTCCATGAGCCGTTCAGACTGGTGGCCGTGAACGAGCGGAAGTAGCGGTGGCCCTGCGAGCCGATCGCCTCGACGATCATGAGGTAGCGGTTCTGGCCCTGTAGCTTGTAAACCTGCGGGGCTTCGAACAGGTTGTTCGTCGTATCGCTCATGATCACTGTCGAGGTCGTGCCGAAGCTGCCCGGGAAGTTCCCGATCGGCATACTGGCCCGGTAGATCTTGCCGTTGTCACCGGCGAAGAACAGGTACATGTTCGTCCCGTCACCGATGAGCGTCTGGTCGATGGGTCCTGTTCCGGAGCCGGGGATGCTTCCGGAGAAGAGCACCTGCTGGGATGACCAGCCATTCGGGTTGGTGGGGTCGCTCGACGTCCGGTAGGAGAAGGCGGTCCCGCCCCACTGGTAGGCGAGCACCCAGATGTTCTTCGGCGCGAAGTAGAAGAGCGTGGGCGCGACGGTGGAAGCCGGCATCGTGTTCTGGCTGGCCGAGGCCATCTCCGACCAATTGGTGAACAGGCCGAAGTTCATCGAACCCCAACGCGTCCCCGTGTCGTGCGTCGTCGCATAGACGAGTTGCCTGCCGTTGTAGGGGACGACGGTGAAGTCCTTGAGTGAGACCCACCCCGGCTTGGGCTGCGCCAGCGCGCCCGTTGATGTCCAGCGGTATGTCGACGGAAGATCGCACGGGCCGGAGGTGTCGCCGCCGACCTTGACGAGCTGCCACTGCTGGTTGGTGCCGCCCCAGTCGTCGTACTGGACGGTGTTCGCGTTGTCGGCGGTGGAGGCGCCCTGTACTTCGAGGGCCTTGTTGCTGTGGCGCGAGATGAACCTCACGTAGCCATCCGAGCTGTCGGCCAGCCGCCACTGCTGGTTGGTGCCGTTCAGGTCGGCCCACTGGACGATCGAGCCGCCGTTCGCGGTGGACCAGTTGGAGACGTCCAGCACCTTGCCCGAGTGGCGGGACTTGATGCGGTAGTAGCCGTCTCCGGAATCGACGAACTGCCACTGCTGCTGCTTCTGATCGTTCCTGGTCCACTGGGTGATGCGGGCGCCGTCGTCGGTCGCCATGTTGTAGACATCCAGGGCCTTGCCGCTGTTGCGGTTGACCAGCACATACGAGGCGTTGGGGTCTACGGTCGCCGCGCCGGCGGGCTGGGCACCGAGGAAGGTGGCCACGAGCAGCAAGGGCGCAAGGACGGCGAGTAAGCGTCTTGGACGGACCGGGGACGGGTGGCGAAACCACATCAGAGGGCCTCCTTTGGGGGCGGGGGTGAGGTGACCCCGATGAACCGCGGCCCGGACGTGCCGGGGGGCGGGTCAATCTCGGAACGTTTCGAAGAATTTCCGGAAGCTTTGACGCCACAAGCTAGGAATGTGGGGACCTCTGGTCAAGGCCTGTCGCCGAATCTGTCCACAAACAGCGCCTCCCCTTTGGGCTTGGCAAGCTGTCGCGCCGACCGGTAGCGCTCCGGAGTTTGCGATGCAGCTCGCCACTCCAAGGCGTACACGCGGAGGAGGGAAGCCGAGCAAGCGGCGTCCGCACACTCGTCCCGGCCCCGGCCCCGGCCCCAGCCCTACGGCATCCGCCGACGGCGGCGCCGGGGGTTCGCCGTCCGGCTCGCCGGATTCCGGAAAGTTTCGGGCGAGGAACGGAAACTTCTTCTGCGGGGAGTATTGACGATCCATCGTCAATCCTTCAATCTCCCTGCCGGAGAACCCGCCATAGTTCGAGATATCGAACCACATTGGCCCTGAGCAATCTGTGCTGCACGGCAGATCCACGCACAGCTGAACGACAGATCCGCGCACCAGAGCACCTGCGCCACCTCGTTTCGTTCCGGTGGGGTTCGCACCAGCGCCCCTGGCTCTTCGCGCAGTTGGAGAGGTACGCGACGCCGCGTGGCGGTCCCCCGGCTGAGCCGCGATGGAGGAGCCCCATGCCTGTGTCGAAACACCGCCGTCCGGCTGCCGAGTGGGAGCGGACGACGCATTCCCCCGCGCTTCAGTCCTTCCGTGATTTCTACCTTGGAGGCATAGTCATGGGCTCGTATGCCCTTCCCGGACCCGCTATCCGCCGGAAGATCCGCGGCCTGCTGTTAGCGCTGGTCGTCGGCGTCCTCGGTGCGGTCGCCGCACTGGTCGCGCCGCCGACCGCACAGGCCGCGGAGAACACGCTCGGCGCCGCGGCGGCGCAGAGCGGCCGCTACTTCGGCACCGCCATCGCCTCGGGTAGGCTGGGCGACTCGGCGTACACGACGATCGCGGGCCGTGAGTTCAACTCGGTGACGGCCGAGAACGAGATGAAGATCGACGCCACCGAACCGCAGCGAGGCCAGTTCAACTTCACCGCCGGTGACCGCGTCTACAACTGGGCGGTGCAGAACGGCAAGCAGGTGCGCGGCCACACCCTGGCCTGGCACTCCCAGCAGCCCGGCTGGATGCAGAGCCTCAGCGGCAGCACGCTGCGCCAGGCGATGATCGACCACATCAAGGGCGTGATGGCCCACTACAAGGGCAAGATCGCCCAGTGGGACGTCGTGAACGAGGCCTTCGCCGACGGCAGTTCGGGAGCCCGGCGCGACTCCAACCTGCAACGCACCGGCAACGACTGGATCGAGGTCGCCTTCCGCACCGCGCGTGCCGCCGACCCGGCAGCCAAGCTCTGCTACAACGACTACAACGTCGAGAACTGGACCTGGGCCAAAACCCAGGCCATGTACTCCATGGTCCGAGACTTCAAGCAGCGCGGCGTGCCGATCGACTGCGTCGGCTTCCAGTCGCACTTCAACAGCGGCAGCCCCTACAACAGCAACTTCCGCACCACCCTGCAGAACTTCGCCGCCCTCGGCGTCGACGTGGCCATCACCGAACTCGACATCCAGGGCGCCTCGGCCACGACCTACGCCAACGTGACCAACGACTGCCTGGCCGTCCCGCGCTGCCTCGGCATCACCGTCTGGGGTGTGCGCGACACCGACTCCTGGCGACCGGAGCACACGCCGCTGCTGTTCAACGGCAACGGCAGCAAGAAGCCTGCGTACACCGCCGTCCTCAACGCACTCAACGGCGGGTCCCCTACGCCCCCTTCGGATTCCGGACCGATCAAGGGCGTCGGCTCGGGCCGGTGTCTGGACGTGCCCGACACCAGTACCACCGACGGCACCCAGCTCCACCTGTGGGACTGCCACAACGGCACCAACCAGCAGTGGACGTACACCACCGCCGGCGAGCTCAGGGCCTACGGCAACAAGTGCCTGGACGCCGCCGGCACCGGCAGCGGCACCAAAGTCCAGATCTACAGCTGCTGGGGCGGCGACAACCAGAAATGGCGCCTCAACTCGGACGGATCCATCGTGGGTGTCCAGTCCGGCCTCTGCCTCGACGCCGTCGCAGGCGGCACCGCCAACGGCACCCTGATCCAGCTCTACTCCTGCTCGAATGGCAGCAACCAACGCTGGACCCGCACCTGATGGGACCTGCCACAAGCGAAAGGGTGAATCGATGAAGACCTACGGTGCGGCTTCCCACGCCCCTCCACGAAGACATCGCTGGTGGTCCCGGGTCGCCGCCGTGGTAGCGACGACGCTCGCGATCGGCATGCTCGCCGCGGTGAATCCGGCGCCCGCCGAGGCGGCGACGGTGGACACCCATGCGTGGTATGTCCTGGTCAATCGCAACAGCGGCAAGGCGCTGGACGTCTCTGGCGCGTCCACCGCCGACGGCGCGCGGGTCAGCCAGTGGACGCGCAACGACGGAGCCAACCAGCAGTGGCAGTTCGTGGACTCCGGCGACGGCTTCTACCGCCTCAAGGCCCGGCATGCGGACAAGGTTCTCGACGTGGCCGGCGCCTCGACCGCAGACGGTGCCGCAATCCAGCAGTGGGCCGACCACAACGGGGACAATCAGCAGTTCCGCCTGGCCGACTCCGACGCGGGCCACGTCCGGCTGATCAACCGCACCAGCAGCAAGGCGGTGGAGGTGCAAGGCGCCTCCACCGCCGACGGCGGCAACGTCGTCCAGTACACCGACTGGGGCGGCGCCAACCAGCAATGGCAGATGATCAAGCTATCGTCCGGTGGCGGTGGCGGTGGCGGTGGCGGTGGCGGTGGCGGTGGCGGTGGCGGATGCGGCAGCGCCCCGACTCTGACGAGCGGTACGCACACGATTCAGAGCGGCGGCAAGAGCCGCAGCTTCATCCTCAGAGTTCCTGCCAACTACGACAACAGCCACCGCTACCGGCTGATCTTCGCGTTCCACTGGCGGGGTGGAACCGCCGGCGACGTCGCCTCGGGCGGCACGAGCGGGAACGCCTGGTCCTACTACGGCCAACAGGAACAGTCGAACAACGGCGCGATCCTCGTTGCCCCCCAGGGCCTCGGCAACGGCTGGGCCAATTCGGGCGGTGAGGACATCACCTTCGTCGACGACATGATCCGGCGGATCGAGGGCGGCCTCTGTGTCAACCCGGCACAGCGCTTCGCCACGGGATTCAGCTGGGGCGGCGGTATGAGCTACGCACTCGCATGCAGCCGGGCGAACGTCTTCAGGGCCGTCGCGGTCATATCCGGTGCTGAGATCAGCGGCTGCAGTGGCGGCACCCAGCCCATCGCCTACTTCGGAATCCACGGGGTCAGCGACTCCGTCCTCAACATCGCGCAAGGACGGTCCCTGCGCGACAGGTTCGTCCGCAACAACGGCTGCGCCGCCCAGAGCCCGCGCGAGCCCGCGCCGGGCAGCCGAACGCACATCACCACCACCTACTCCGGCTGCCGTGCCGGATACCCGGTCCAGTGGGCCGCGTTCGACGGAGGCCACGCACCGGGTCCGGTCGACGGCTCCGGCGGCGACAACGGCGCCGCCACCTGGACCAAAGCAGAGATCTGGAGGTTCTTCGCACAGTTCCAGTGACACGCCCGCACCACGGAGTGGAGCCAGGAGCAATCCTGGCTCCACTCCCGTCGACGTCTATCGCACCGCAGCGAGATCCCAGCAAACCTGGCGCGCGTTCCTCCGCGCGCAGGCCCACACTCTGCCCGCCCGCGATTTCATGCACGTGGAGACCATCTCCCTCAGACGTCTCCATGTCTTTTTCGTCATGGAGATCGTCACCCGGCGCGTTCACGTTCTGGGTGTCACTGCCCACCCGACCGGGGCATGGGTCACCCAGCTCGCCCGCAATCTGCTCATGGACCTCGGCGACAGGGCTGGGTGCTTCCGTTCCTCATCCATGGTGGCCGGGGACAGCAAGTTCACCGCCGCTTCCAACGCCGTCTTCGCCGGCAACGGCACAGCCGTCATCCCGACGCGCCGCTCGGCGAGTAGTACGCCTGGCGGGAGATGCGCCGACGGCAGTCCTCGGAGCGGATCTGTGTCGAGCACGCCAACGCCGAATTGAACGGCACTATCGAGGCGTTGCGGGATGATGGTCGACCGTGCTACGGCGACTGGGCTACCTGGCTGTGACCCACGCGTTCGCCGCGCTGCGGCTGCTACCGATGAGCGACCGCGACAAGGACGCGGAGATCCTTGCCCTGCGCCACCAGCTGATGGTGCTGGAGCGGCAACTTGGTAAGGAGAGGGTGCGGTTCACTCCAACCGACCGGGCGTTCCCGGGGCCAGTTTGGGACCACAGGATACGCGGGCGGCGGGAGCAGCGCAGGCGTGCGGCCTGGGGAGGCCCGGCGCGGACGGGCCTTGCCTGGTCCGCGCCGGGGGCGGATCCGCAAGCACGGGGAAATCGTTGCGGATCCGCCTCACCGATGCACCCTCCACAGCGGCACCAGCGCACCGAACGTCATACAACGTCATACCCGGTACGGAACGGTGACCGACGTCACCGGCCACTGTGAGGCCCACGCAAACAGCCGCGAGGCGCCCTGCGTATGACGAAACCCTCTCGGCGACAGTGTGGCCGAGGGTCTTCAGGCCTCGAGGATGTTCAGCCTTTGCGGCTGATCAGACGGCGTTGACGCTGAGGCCTGCCTGGCCGCTCTGCAGGTTCGCCGCACCGTCCACCGTGACGCTGTGACCGGCCAGCTCTGCGCCGCCGATGCCCTCCAGGTGGCCCGGGTAGCCGCCCTGCAGGGCCAGACCGGCCGCGCCGGCGGCAACGCCGTCCAGGTCGGCGTCGGATATCTCGCGGGTCTCGATCTGGGCGTTGTAGCTCATAATGCACGCTTCCTTCGTCAGGGATCTCTTGTGTGAGACGACCGGGACCACAACCGCGGTCCGGCATCGGCGCGGACTCCGGTACAAGGAGGGCTCTCCGCCCGTACAGAGAAAGAGATCCACGGACATGGAGAGCCCGCGGATCCGACCCGCCGATAATCAGCCGCCTCACTCCGACTGCGCCACGCGTCCCCCACATGTCACACCCGCAACGAGTCCGGTGACGTATGCCACGTCTCTGTCAGGATGGTGGGCCTGGTGAATGAGGCCGCGACGCATGACGAGCGGCTGCGGGACCTGGAAGCGGAAGCGTTCCGCGCCGGGCGGACGCTTGCGGAGCACAGCGAGCAGCTCGCGGAACATCGACTCCCTTGCTGACGCCATCGGTGTGCCGGGGGACCGGTCGGCGGCACTTGTGGCGCACACTCTGTTGCCACTTGACCACTTCCGCATGCGGCGGCGTATGGAGCCTGATGGCGCGACAGATCCGCCCATGACCTTAAAGCCGAACATAAAGGAAAATTGCCGCGCCGCTGGGGGCAAGGGGGCGCAGGTTCGAATCTTGTCGTCGCGACCAGCGTTTTCGCAGGTCGGAGGCCATTTCCGCAGGTAGCGGGAACGGCCTTGACCGTTTCCGGGCTGGGGGCAAGTGGGGCCCTCTGGGGGTCCTCGTGCTCCCAACTCGCAGACGTGTCAACGGTGCCCGATATGCTCTCTGCATCGAGAGGCGTAAGAACCCCTTGTCGGCTCCTGACCCCCTTCCCGGGTGGGAGCACGGCGTCGTGCTCCCCATGCGGCAGGGGTGGGGCAGACCACTGGTGATCTCTCCGGGCCGGTTTCCGCAGGCATCTCGCGCGCGTATGTCTGGTCGCCATGGACAGCCTGCGTCAAGGTGCGGCAAAGCCCCTTGGCGTCCGTCGGCAGATAGGGCGCTCCCAGAGTATGAGCGCCGTATCCGGCTCTGTGTCGCCGCAGTGAGACAGTCCGCGGAGGTCTCACTAGAAGAAAAAGTGTGCCAAGCGGGGCAGCGCAGTTCCTCCACGAGCTCAACCAGTCCACGGTCGCGGGGATAGGTGACGAGAGCAGCACGCAGATCGGCGACGAGGGCGAAGTGCAGGGCGTCGCCGTCCTGTTGCACGGGCCAGGCGGCGAGCCCTCTGGGCCCTGAGGCGAAGACCGCTCGCACCAGATTCCGCCCGGTGTGTGTCCGCCCGCTGGGGTCGCCCAACAGCACCGCCCATGCCGGAGTCCAGGACAGCAAGGTCCAGTCGGCGCTGAACACGCCCACGGGGAACTCCCCGAGACGAGCCGGCGAGAGGGTGTAACGGACGTAGAGCACCCCTTCGTTGAGGTGCACGTCGTGCCAGTGGAGGGCGAGTGCTCGCCGCTCGGTGGTGGGTGGTCGGGGCAGGACGGCGGGGCGTGCGGGGTTGTGGGTGAGGCGGTGCCGGGGGACAGCGACGCGAAGTGCTCCTGGCCGAGCGCAACGCGGTCGCGCGGCTGGACTGGTCGAGGTGTGTGGTCGACTCCTCGCACGTCAGGGCGCTAAAGGGGGGCTCCACGCGGGCCCGTCGCTGGTCGACCGGGGCCGGGCCGGGTCGAAGCACGTGATCACCGACGGTCACGGCACCCCGCTCGCCGTCCTGCTGACCGGCGGCAACCGCAACGACGTCACTCAGCTCCTGCCCTTGCTCGATGCCGTCCCGCCCGTGCGCGGCCGCGTCGGACACCCCCGACGCAGACCCGACTCGCTGTTCGCCGACCGCGGCTACGACCAGGACGTCAACCGCGACCAGGTCCGCGCCCGCGGCATCGTCCCACCATCGCTCGACCACCCACCGGTAGGTGCCCAGGCCGATTTTGTGTTAGTACTCCAGCCGTACATCGTGATCTTCATGGTTGAGTGGCTTGTCGCCGGTAGTGGCTGGCCTGGGAACGGGTCTGGTGGCGGCGTCGCCAGTGGGACCAGCCGAGCCGGTGGGCCGTGTCGTGGTCGGGGCGGATAACGAGAGTGATGAACAGGCGCTGGATTTCGTTGCAGGTGAGCGGTATGAGGGTGTCTGGTGCGGGGTGGCGGGCATACTCGTCGGCGCGGACGGCAGCGAGGAAAGCATGGGCGAGCATGGCCAGGGTGACCCCGCGGGACCAGGACGCATAGCGGCGGACCTGGTGCTCGTCCAGTCCGGCCAGGCCCTTGCCGGACTGGAACGTCTCTTCCACTCGCCACCTTGATCCAGCGACCCGCACCAGGGTGGTCAGGGGCACGGGCCGGGGTGCGTAGCAGCGGTAGTAGGCGAGTTCGCCGGTGGTGCGGTTGCGGCGGATCAGCAGCTGGCGGCTGCCGGGGGCGGGGTCGGCCAGGTCGATGGCGGCCCAGTCGTAGAAGCGGTGCCCCTTGGCTCCCGCTCCGGCGGACAGCTTCTGCCAGGCCCGCTTCGGGAGCTTCTTGGCCAGGGCGTCCGCGCGGAACTTCCCAGACTTCGGCCGAGCAGGCGACGGCCAGCACGTAGCCGGTGCCGCGCTTCTCCAGTGCGGCGCGCAGTTTCGGGTTGCCGCCGTAGACCTCGTCGCCCGCGACCCACGAAATGTGGTGGCCGGCGTCCAGGAACCGGGTGATCATGCGGGTGGCCAGTTCCGGCTTGGTCGCGAAGGCGGTGTCCTGGCCGAGTCCGGCATCCCGGCAGCGGTCGGGGTCGGCCGTCCAGGAGCGCGGGACGTACAGTTCCCGGTCCACTGCCCCGTGCCCGCGCCGACCGGCGTAGACCAGGTAGACGGCGACCTGGGCATTTTCGATCCTGCCCGCGGTGCCGGTGTACTGGCGCTGGACGCCGACCGTGCCGGTGCCCTTCTTCACGTCCCCGGTCTCGTCGACCACCAGCACCGCCTGGTCGTCGTGCAGGTGCTCCACCACGTGGTCGCGCAGGTCGTCGCGTACCTGGTCGGCGTCCCACTTGGCCCGCCCCAGCAGGTGCTGCATGCCGTCCGGGGTCCTCTCCCCGGCCCACTCGGCGATGGTCCAGCAGTTCTTGCGCGGCAGGTCCGACAACAGCCCGAGCACCAACCGCCGCACCCGGCGCCGGGGTTCGACCCGCGCGAAGCGGCCCGCGATCCGGCTCATCAGGCCATCGAACGCCTCCTGCCAGCGGGCAGGGTCTATGCTGTGACCTGCGGCCACCGCATGATCGTTTGTCTTCACACACCGATGATCAACGGTGGCCGCACCTGTCTCCACAGCGCGTCAGGGTCGCGCAGCGTCCGCCTGCCGTCCTGTGTCAGGAGGACATGTGCAACGTGGCGAAGTCTGGTGGGTCGAGTTCGACGAGCGGCGGCCGGTCGTACTGCTGTCGGGAGACGACGCGTCCGGGATCCAGGTGATGCAGGTCGTCGCTCCGGCGGGCGTCGACATCAGCGGTCTGGGCGTCGAAGTGGCAGTAGGCGCCATGGAAGGACTGCCCTTTGAAGGCGTGCTGCGGTTCGCGTTCCCGCGTCCGGGCTTTACCCCTTGCACGTGGCTGACCACCGTGTCCCGGGACGACCTGATCGAGCGGGCGGGCGCCTTGCCCTCCGCGAAGCTCAGCGAGATTGAGGTCGCCCTCCGTCTCGGTGGACTCGAGTAGTCGGGTAGGCGGAGAAGGAACGGACACCCCGCTGGCGTGGTCGATCTCGTCCAGATGATCGACACCGGCCACCTGTCTCCTCGGCGCCCCTCACCATCGAGTTCACGATCTACGGCTGGAGGATTAGCCCCTGTCAGACGGACTGAAAAGGTTGGAATATCAGCTGAGTGCTTGAATCTCGGTCGCTAGCCTTCCTGGCTGGCCGCCCACGACGCCAATAGGGCCAGACCGTCCGCGGTCGCCGTGCCAGCGGGCGCGGTGTAGACGTTCAGGAGCAGGCCGGGTTCGGCAGGCATCTCCATCGACTCGACGTCCAGGTCGAGCTGGCCCACTACCGGATGGTGTACACGCTTGCGTCCGGACCGGTGGAGCCGAACGTCCTGAGATGCCCACCGCTGCCGAAATAGTTCACTGCTTGTTGCTAATTCACCGACTAGGGCGATCAGCTCCTCGTCGTGCGGATTGCGGCCGGCTTCCATGCGTAGCTTCGCGGCCACATCGCAGGCGATTCGGTCATAGTCGACGAAAAACGTTTTTGCCGCTTCGGGATCTAGATACACGAACCGCGCGGTGTTCGCCGGCCGTCGCGTGTCGGCCAGCACCGGTGAATACAGCGCGCGGGCAAGTTGATTCATGGCCAGCACGTCATAACGGCCGTTGCAAATCCAAGCCGGCGCATCGGTGATGGCGTCGAGCACCTGCTGAAGCGCCGGACGCACCGTCACGGCCGGTCGCCGGCGGCGTGGACCGCTGGGTGCCCTGGACTGCCGCGCAAGGTGGAATAGGTGATCGCGCTCGGCCTCGTCAAGTTGCAAGGCAGAGGCCAACGCGTCGAGCACCCCGTCGGAGGCGCCGGTGAGGCTGCCGCGCTCCATACGCACGTAGTAGTCGACCGATACCCCTGCTAGCAGAGCTACCTCTTCGCGACGCAGACCTTTGACCCGGCGGATGCCGCCGTAGGCGGGCAGTCCGGCCCGCTCGGGCGCGATCCGCGCGCGACGCGAGCGCAGGAATTCCTTGATCTCAGTGCGCAGATCGATCGTGTCCACCCCTTCACCATAGGCCCTGTCCGCAGGCGGAGGGAGGTACTGCTGGTACCCCGACGGCTGCGTTGAGACCCGACTCGGAGGTGTTCACGAGGGCCCGTCGGCCGCTGCCAAAGCCTCGCGCCAACGCCTAGGTACCTGATGCAGTCGTGGCGATGCCGCCGTCGCTCGGGATGATGGTGCCCGTGAGGTACGATCCGGCCCGGCTGGCGAGGAACACGGCGATACCTGCCATGTCGTCGTCGCGGCCGAGCCGGCGCAGAGGGGCCTTCGCCGCGATCGTGTCGCCGATGGCATCGAGCGTGGACGCCATCATCTGCGACGGGAACGGTCCTGGGGCTACCGCGTTCACCGTGACGTGCTGTGGGCCCAGTTCTCTGGCAAGCACTCTGGTGAGTTGATGGAGTGCCGCTTTGCTGCTGGCGTACGAGTAGTTGGGCGACTCGGCGACGTGGATGGCGGCGATACTGCCGATGTTGATGATCCGCGCGGGATCATCGGCGGTGCCTGCCCTGCGAAGTGCGGGGAGCAGCGCCTGCATCAGCCAGAACGGCGACTTGAGGTTGAGGTCGATCACTGCGTCCCAGGCCTCGTCCGGGAACGTCTCTAGCGGCTCGCGCCACATCGCTCCCGCGTTGTTGACGAGGATGTCCAGGCGTTCCGAGTCGACCTTGACCAGATCAGCGAGGCGCTGACACTCGTCGTACCTGGACAGGTCGGCGGGGATTGCTTGAACGTCGCCGAATTCGGACAGTAGATGCTGTGCCTCCGCGCACGTGTCTGCCTTGCGTGAGCTGATAATGACGCGGGCGCCCGCCTGTAGAAGGCCGCGCGCTATCATCATCCCAATGCCCCTGGTGCCGCCAGTGACAAGTGCGTACTTCCCACTCAGATCGAAAAGGTCTGCGTGAGTGGTGAACTGGTTGTCCGCCATTGGTCTTCGTTCCTTCTGTCGTGGAAGCATGTGCTGACACGGTCGCGCGTCCGGTGCAGCTGAATTGAACTGATGGGGGGTAAAGCTGCAGGGACGGGTTCTCGGGCGGCCGCCGTGCGCGCCTCCCGTGGATCCATTACTTCTCCTCTGTGTAGCTGGGAGCCGGCTCAAACAGCTTGACAGGCGTCCTGGACGCCTGGGAGACCCTGGTGATACAGGTACTGTGAGAGCCACCCTTGCCTGGTGCGCTGGCTCACGCTGCCGCAATCCCCTCCTGCACAGTCATTTTCTTGATTGCTTTGATCAGTATTGCGACCCGGCATCGTCGTCGTGAATCGACCTGTTACAGGGGCTAACGCAATGACCTGAGTTGGCGGTGGGTGATGAGGCAGCAGGCGAGCTTGAGGAAGGCTTCGTGGGCGGCCGCGGCTGTCATGGGCTGATGGTGCCGTGCTCCGGCGCGTTCTGCGCCGCTCCGGTCTGCCGCCCGCACCGCAGCGCGCCTCCCAGCAGACCTGGCGCTCCTTCCTCCGCGCCCATTCGATGCTGTCTTCGCCGGCAACGGCACAGCCGTCATCCCGACTCCGCCGCAAAGCCCGCGGTCCAACGCGTTCGCCGAACGATGGGTACGCACCGCCCGCGCCGAGTGCACCGACCGACTTCTCATCACCGGCGAACGACACCTGCGCACCGTCCTCAGCATGTATGCCGAGCACTACAACGCCGGACGAGCCCACCGCAGCCTGAACCTGCGAGCGCCGGACGACGATCCGAACGTCATCCCCCTGCCCGCCGCAACGGTCAGGCGTCGGCAAGTACTCGGTGGACTGCTCAACGAGTACCACACCACGCCACCCCGACTGCCTCATCATCCACAGGAAACGCCCAGCTCAGCAGCCTGATCGGAATATTGACACCTGGTCGGGCGTGCGTGTCGCCGCCGTCATTCGGGAGCGTGCCGTTACCGTGATTCGGCGCGGCCTTACGGCCTGCCCCAGCACCTGCTGCTCACATCACGGAAGACGGGAGTGGTGATGCGGGCTACTCCCGATGCGGACAACGGGCAGCCGCGCGTTGTGGTGGGCCTCCTCGTCGATCCGGACGCGCCGGCGGAACTGGCGGAGAAGCTGGCCGAGGATCTGCCGGAACTGCTCGCCGAAGCCGTGAACCGAGACATCGAGTGGAGCCTGCGGGTCGTCCGTGACCCGCTGACCGCCACGTTGCACGACAGCTTCCCGATCCTCAACGCGACACGGGAGCACAAGCTTCGGGAGAACTGGGACATCGCCGTCTGCCTCACCGATCTGCCCTTGCGCACCGACGGGCGACCACTGGTGGTCGATGTGGACGCCGAAGATCGGGTGGCGCTGGTGTCGCTGCCCGCGCTCGGTGGGATCTTCCTACGGCGGCGGCTCCGTCGCTCCGTCGTCCGGCTCCTGAAAGATCTGATGCTCACCACGACCGGCGACGGCTCCACGCGGCCGGGCCAGGGCACCATCGGACCGATCGTTCCGGAGCGGATCGCCCCCATGAAGCGCGTGGTGACGGACGGAGAGATCGTCGATCTGCGGATCGTGGGGTCTCCGGCGAGAGGGCGCCTGCGCCTGCTGCTCGGAATGGTGCGCGCCAACGGCCCTTGGCGGCTGGTCCCCGCCCTCGCCAAGGCGCTCGCTGCCGCGCTGGCCACCAGCGCCATCGCCGTGATGAACGGGTCTGTCTGGAACGTGGCCACCGGGATCCGGGCCGAGCGGCTCGCCGTGATCTCCCTCTTCTCGGTGGCGGCCATGGTGACCTGGCTCATCGTCCACCGGCGTCTGTGGGAGCGGCCCGAAACTCCCTCCCCCCAGGACAGGGAGAAGGCGGCGCTGTACAACCTCTCCACGGTCCTGACCCTGTCCCTGGGCGTCTTGTGCGGTCTCGTCGGCCTCTATGTCGTGGACTTCGCGGTGTCCTTGTTCCTCATTGACGGCGGAGTGCTGGCCAAGCAGGTGGGCCGCTCGGTCGGACTGGGCGACTACGCGCGCTTGGCGTCGCTGGCGAGCGCGGCGGCCATCGTGGGCGGAGCCCTGGGATCCGAATTCGAGAGCGACGAAGCGGTCCGCCGCGCCGCCTACGGCAAACGGGAACGACAGCGCCGCGAGCAAGCGGAGCGTGAACGCCAGGAGGCCGACGCCGCGCAGTCCGGGTAGGCGTCGGCAGTGTGGACCGATGTCCCCGCGCATGGGGTCATGCGCGCGGGCCGCATCACGAAGGTGATGTCCACTCGCGCGGGGCCGTCCTCGAGGGCAGGCAGGTCGTCGTGGCGAACGGACTGGTCTTCACCGCGTGTCAGATTCCCGCCGTCCCCGAGGGCGACATGCCGGTGGATTTCGCCGGCCAGGTGAGGCAGACCCTCGGAATCACACGCGTAGGCGGGAGAGCGTGATGACAACGAGTCGTGCCACCGGATGCCACCCCGATGGCCGAGGCACTGGACCAGCTGGGCCCCGGGGACGTGCTGATGATGCGGCTGCCGGTGTTGGCCCGGGGCACCAGCCTGCTCACCACCAAGAGGTACGGGCTTAGCGACGGGGCGGCGGCTCAAGGAGGCGCTCGCCGCCTGGGAGGGGACCGACAGCGGGCGCTGGAGGAGCTGACGAGCGCCGTGTGCCGGACACCCCTGGAGCGGGACGTCGAGTCGGCCCGGCAGGAGCGGCGCGCCCGGCTGGATGAGGCGGAGAGACAGCTGGCCCGTGCGGAGCGCGAGGGTGCGCCCCGGCCGCCGACGGAGGACGGCTGGGCCGCCCCGCGGGGCGGCCGGGACGGTGGCCGCGGACGACGCCGGAAGAGAGCCCGCCGTACAGTTGCTCGTATGGTGGACGCGGATGTGTCGACCTCGGCCGGGGCCGCCGAACAGCTGCTCGAGGAGCTGGTCAGCGCCACCCAGCAAGCCTCCCCTGCGGAGTTCCCGGCGGTCCTGAACCGCTATGCCGGGGCCATGGGTCTGGGCCGTGCCGTCGTCCATCTGATCGATCTCCAGCAGAGGCTGCTGCTGCCGCTGGCCGAGGACGAGACGGAACTCCCGGTGGACGCCTCCCTCGCAGGATGGGCGTACCGCACAGATTCCCTGCGGGTGGAGGAGGACGGCACGGGCGGGCTGGTCGTATGGCTGCCGCTGGCCAACGGGGCCGAGCGGCTGGGAGTCCTGCGGCTGCGGATGGAGTCCCTGGACGGGCTGCGGCTGTGGCGCTCGCGGGCGCTGGCCTCGCTCCTCGGCTTGGTGATCACCTCCAAGCGCACCTACATCGACACGTTCGCGCAGCGCACCCGGACCCGGCCCATGCAGCTGTCCACGGAGATGGTGCGGGCCTTTCTGCCACCACGTTCGATCGGCACCGGCCGGGTGATCTCCACCGCGGTCCTGGAGCCCGCGTACGAGCTGGGAGGCGATGCCTTCGACCATTCGTTCACCGAGGACGTGCTGCACGCCACGATCCTCGACGCCATGGGCCACGATCTGGCGTCCGGCCTCGCCACCTCCGTGGCAATGGCGGGGTCACGCAACGCCCGGCGCACGGGCGCCGACCTGGCCTCGCTCGTCGGCGCCGTGGACTCGGTGCTGTCGACCTGGCTCCCGGATCAGTTCTGCACCGGCATCTTCACCCAGTTGCACATGCCCACGGGGGTGCTGCGCTGGTCCAACTGCGGCCATCCGTCCCCCTTGCTCATCCGCCGCCACCGGCTGCTGGAGAAGGAACTGGAGCGGCCTTCCGAGCCTCCGCTGGGGCTGCCCGCCAGCCTGGCCGCCGGCCCCCGGCAGATACACGAGGCGGCCCTGGAACCCGGCGATCGGATTCTGCTGTACACCGACGGTGTCGTGGAATCGCGCAACGAGGGAGGCGAACAATTCGGCCTGGACCGCTTCACCGACTACATCATCCGGTCGACGGCCGCCGGGCAGAACGCCACGGAGGTGCTCCGCCTGCTTATTCACGCCATCCTCGACCACCGGCGCGACGAACTCAGCGACGACGCCACGATTCTGATGATCGAATGGCGCCCGCCGGGACGGTAAGACGATGTCATCCGTGGTGAACGAGGCTCTCGACACGGTGTACCTGGCCACGGTCACGATGGATTCGCACGGCGTCGTGACCGGGTGGAGCGAGGGCGCCCAGCGGCTGCTCGGCTACCGACCCGAGGAGATCGTGGGGCGAGCGGTGACCGAGCTGTGGGCCGGGGAGACCGCCGCCGAGGCGGTCGGGCGCTGCCTGGCCGGCCGGTCGAGGTGGAGCGGACGGGCGGTGCTGTGCCACCGTGACGGCCATCGCGTGGAGGCGGAGACGCTGGCGCACCGCGTGGTGGCGGACGGCGGTGCCACCGGGTGGCTCCTGGTGTCCGCCGTCGCGCGGGAACCGCGTTCGCCCGAGGCCGACGCGGCTGTGAGGGCGTTCGCCCAGGCCCCGTGCGTGCTCGCGGTCTTCGGCACGGACCTGCGGCTGGTGCGGGCGAACGCCGAAATGGAGGCGGCGGCCGCCCTCACCGAGGATCGGATGCGCGGTATGCGCCTGGTCGAGCTCCTGTCGCACCCGGAGAGCGAGAAGACCGAGGAGGGCATGCGTCGCGTGCTGGAAAGCGGAGAACGGCAGGTCCTGGAGGCTTATCTGCGGGTGCCGGGGGAGAGCCGCGAGCACGCCTGGACGATCTCGCTCGCGCCGCTCAAGGACCGGACGGGCCGCGTGTACGGCGTGTGTTTCGCCGCGTACGACACGACCCGCCGGCACCAGGCCCAGGGGCGGTTGCTGCTGCTGAACGAGGCGGGGAAGCGCATCGGCTCCACCCTGGACATCGCGCACGTCGCCCATGAACTGGCCGACGTGGCCGTCCCCCGGGTCGCCGATTTCGTCGGCGTCGACCTGCTCACCTTTCTCGACCAGGGTGAGGAACCCCCCTCGGGCCCGCTGGCCGGTCCCATCACCATGCGCCGGGCCGCCCATCGCTCCGTCCTCCCCGGAACCCCGGAGGCCGTGGTCGACGCGGGCGAACTGGACACCCACCCGGAGTCCTCACCGTCGGGCGAATGCCTGGCCGAGGGCCGGGCCGTCCTCTACCAGGTGACCGACGAGCTCATGGTCCGGTGGGGCGCCCTCGACCCGGTACGGGCCGCCAGGATCCGGGAGTACGGGATCCACTCGGAGCTGGTGGTGCCCATGCGTGCCCGCGGTGTCACCCTTGGCGTGGTGTTCTTCGCGCGCCACCGGACGCCGGTGCCCTTCGACGAGGACGACCTGCTGCTGGCCGAGGAGATCACGGCCCGAGCGGCCGTATGCGTGGACAATGCACGCCGCTACAAGCGCGAGCGCATGACGGCCAGGGCTCTGCAGCGCAATCTGCTGCCGCGGCGCCTGCCCGACCTGGCCGCGATGGAGGTCACCTCACGCTATCTGCCCTCGGAAGCCTGGGCCGGCGTGGGCGGCGACTGGTTCGACGTGATCCCGCTCTCCGGCGCTCGCGCCGCCCTGGTGGTCGGCGATACCGCGGGCCGCGGCGTCCAGACGTCCGCCACCATGGGGCGGCTGCGCAGCGCCATCCGCACCCTGGCCGATATCGATCTGCCGCCCGGCGAGCTGCTCACCCACCTCGACGATCTCGTGACCCGGCTGGCGGCCGAGGACGATCCCGAACCCCCCGAATCCCCCGAACCCCCCGGCGCCACCGGCGCCACCTGCCTGTACGCGGTCTACGACCCGGTCTCCCGCCACTGCACGCTCGCCAGCGCCGGCCACCCCCCGCCCGTCGTGGTCACCCCGGACGGCACCGCCGACATCCTCGACGTCCCCAACGGCCCGCCCCTCGGCCTCGGCACCCTGCCCTTCGAGGCGGTCGAGACCGAACTGTCCGAGGGCAGTGTCCTCGCCCTCTACACCGACGGCCTGGTCCAGGGCCGCGACCGCGCGATCGACGAGGGACTGGGGGCGCTGTGCGATGCCCTGGCCCAGCCGGGCCCGTCCCTGGACGCCCTCGGTGACACCGTCCTGCGGACTCTGCTCCCCGCCCGCCCCGAGGACGATGTCGCCCTGCTCCTCGCCCGCGCCCGGGCCCTCGGCCCCGACCGGGTCGCCACCTGGGAGATCCCTCCGGAACCCGCCGTCGTCTCCCGGGTCCGGCGGGAGGTCACCGCCCAGCTGATGGACTGGGGATTGGAGAAGCTGGTCCTCACCACCGAGCTGGTCGTCAGCGAACTGGTCACCAATGCGATCCACTACGGTCACCCTCCCATCCGGCTGCGCCTGATCCGCGACCGCGCGCTCATCTGCGAGGTCCGCGACGCCAGCAGCACGGCACCGCGTCTGCGCCGGGCCCGCGCGCTCGACGAGGGTGGCCGTGGCCTCTTCCTGGTGGCCCGACTCGTCCAGCGCTGGGGCACTCGCCCGGAGGTCCATGGCAAGACCATCTGGGCCGAGCAGGATCTCTCCGACGACTGAGCGGGGGCCGGGAGCTCCGCCCCAACAACCCGCCGCCATCGCGGGCGCATGCGTGTGGTGGTGAGAGAAGGAGCGATCATGAAAGCAGCTGTATACGAACGACCACGGAACGTCGCGGTCGAGGAGAACCCCGACCCGGGCATCGGTCAGCGGCGAGCCGGTCTGCCCGGGTGTGGGTCGCCCGGATCGCGCCCGCTCGTACCTGTCCTCGGTGGCGGACTGGGGCGCCGAAATTAGGCCCCACGGGCGCAGGCGTTCATTGCCCCGCTTTGCCACTCTTGCGGGGTAGATCCCGTAATCCCGACCCCGTCGCCCGACCGGGCACAGGGGCGAAGATCGTGGCCGCCTCTGAAGGAGTTGCCATGGCCAAGGCAGTCGGTATCGACCTGGGCACCACCAACTCGGTCATCGCCGCATGGGAAGGCGGTGAAGCCTCGGTCGTCCCCAATGCCGAAGGCAGCCGCACCACCCCGTCCGTCGTGGCGTTCACCGACACCGGTGAGCGGCTGGTGGGTCAGCTGGCCCGGCGCCAGGCGATCCTCAACCCCAAGGGAACCATTTACTCGGCCAAGCGCTTCATCGGCCGAAAGTTCGACGAGGTGTCGGACGAGGCCAAGGCGGTCGCCTATGACGTCGTCGAGGGCGAGCACGGCCTCGCGCGCTTCAAGGTGCGCGACAAGCTGCATTCGCCGGAGGAGATCAGCGCTCTGGTGCTGCGCAAGCTCGCCGACGACGCCGGGAAGCAGATGGGCGAACGGGTGACCGAGGCGGTCATCACGGTGCCCGCGTACTTCAACGACGCCCAGCGCAGCGCCACCAAGGACGCCGGTGAGATCGCGGGGCTGGAGGTGCTGCGGATCATCAACGAGCCGACCGCGGCGGCCCTCGCCTACGGCATGGACAAGAAGGAACACGAGACGGTGCTCGTCTTCGACCTCGGCGGCGGCACCTTCGACGTGTCCATCCTGGACGTCGGGGACGGCGTGGTGGAGGTGCGCTCCACCGCGGGCGACAGCCATCTCGGCGGCGACGACCTCGACCGCCGCCTGGTCGACCACCTTGCCGACAAGTTCCAGCAGGACACCGGCATCGATCTGCGCCAGGACCCGCAGGCGCTGCAGCGGCTCTTCGAGGCTGCGGAGAAGGCCAAGGTGGAGCTGAGCTCGGTGACCCAGACGCAGGCCAATCTGCCGTTCATCACCGCCGATGCCTCCGGGCCCAAGCACCTGACCGAAACGATCATGCGGTCCACGTTCGAGCAGATCACCTCCGACCTGGTGGAGCGCTGCCTCGGCCCGGTCCAGCAGGCCATGGGGGACGCCAAGGTCAGCGAGAACGATATCGACGAGGTCATCCTCGTCGGTGGCTCCACCCGGATGCCGGCCGTCCAGACGCTGGTGCGCCGGCTGACCGGCGGCAAGGAGCCCAATATGAGCGTGAACCCCGACGAGGTCGTGGCGCTGGGCGCCGCGATCCAGGCCGGGGTGCTCAAGGGTGACGTCAAGGATGTGCTGCTGCTGGACGTCACCCCGCTCTCGCTGGGCGTCGAGACCCGCGGTGGCGTGATGACGAAGATCATCGACCGGAACACCACCATTCCGGTGCGCCGCACCGAGACCTTCTCCACGGCCGAGGACAACCAGCAGGCCGTCGACATCGTGATCCTCCAGGGCGAGCGCGAGCGGGCCGCCGACAACCGGGTGCTCGGCCGCTTCCAGCTGACCGGTATCCGCCCGGCGCCGCGTGGCGAACCGCAGGTCGAGGTCACCTTCGACATCGACGCCAACGGCATCCTCAACGTCACCGCCCGGGACCGGGACACCGGCAAGGAGCAGTCCGTCGTGATCAGCGAGACCGGAAACCTCGACCGCGGCGAGGTCGAGCGCATGGTCCAGGAGGCCGAGCGCAACCGCGGCGAGGACCAGGCGCTGCGCGAGGCCGTGGACGCGCGCAACGAACTGGACGCCGTCGCCTACCAGGTCGAGAAGCGGTTGCAGGAACTGGGCGACGCCGTGCCCTCGCACGAGAAGTCGCGTGCCGAGATGCTGGTGACCGAGGCCCGCCAGGCCGTCAAGGACGAGGCCGGCGTGGACGAGGTCAGGCCGCGGATCTCCGAGCTCCAGCAGGTCTACGCCGGGCTGCAGGCCCACGGCGCGGAGGCCGCCGCGGGCGCGGGCGCGGCAGGCGGCGAGGCCGGCGGACCGCAGGGCGCCGGGCCGGGGCAAGCCGGTGAGGGCGCCGACGAAGACGTGATCGACGCCGAGTTCGACAAGGGCTGAGGCGGCAAACGTGTCCAACCAACCCCAGGAGCGCGAACCGGTGCCGGAGGGCGCCGCACCGGAGCCCGGGCAGGATCTGCCCGCTCCCGAGCGGGAGCAGGCGCAGCCGCCCCAGGAGCCCGGCCCGGATGCGGCCGGGGGGCCCGCCCCGCCCACCGGCGAACGGGCCGAGCACGAGGCGGCCCTGGCGGAGCTCGAGGACAAGTGGAAGCGGGCCCTGGCCGATCTGGACAATCTGCGCAAGCGCCACACCAGGGAGCTGGAGCGGGAGCGGGCCGCCGAGCGGGCCCGCACCGCCTCGGCGCTGCTGCCCGTCATCGACAACCTCGAACTCGCCCTCTCTCACGCCGGATCCGACCCCGACGCGATCGTGGAGGGCATCAAGGCCGTGCACGACCAGGCCGTGGGCACCCTCGCCCGGCTCGGCTACGAGCGGGAGGCCGAGACCGGTGTGCCGTTCGACCCGGCCCGGCACGAGGTGGTGGGCGTGATCGAGGACGCCGACGCGGAACCGGGGACGGTGGTCCAGGTGCTGCGCCCCGGCTACGGGAAGGACGACAAACAGCTGAGGCCGGTAGCCGTCGCCGTCGCCAAACGGGAGTGACCTGCCATGGCGCGGGACTTCTACGACGTACTCGGGGTTTCCCGGGGCGCGAGCCAGGACGAGATCCAGCAGGCGTTCCGCAAGCTGGCCCGCAAGTACCACCCGGATGTGAACAAGGACCCCCGGGCCGAGGAGCGCTTCAAGGAGCTCAACGAGGCGTACGCCGCGCTCTCCGACCCGAAGGCCCGTGCCCGCTATGACCGGTTCGGCGAGGACTACCGCAAGATTCCCGAGGACTGGGAGGAGCGGGTCGGGGCCGGTGTCGGCGGCGGAGGCGGCGGATTCCGTGGCTGGACGACCTCCGGGGACGGGGACCGGGTCCGGTTCGTCCGTGGCTTCGGTGACGACGTCGGGGGTGGCGGAGTCGACTTCGAGGACCTGTTCGGCTCCTTCTTCGGCGGCGGCATGGGGGGCCGGGGCGGAGGCCGCGTGGACATCCCCGGCGCCGACCAGGAGGCCGAACTGCCGCTCACCGTCGAGGACGCGTACCACGGCGGCCGCCGCACCGTCACCCTGGCCGGACCCACGGGCCGGCGCACCTTCGAGGCCGACGTCCCGCCCGGCGTCGTGGACGGCCAGCGCATCCGGCTGGCCGGACAGGGCGGCCACGGCACCGGTGACGCCCCGGCGGGCGACCTGTATCTGCGGGTACGGATCCAGCCGCACCCGCGGTTCCGGCTGGACGGCCGTAACGTCCATGTCCACCTCCCGGTGGCTCCCTGGGAGGCCGCGCTCGGCGCGACCGTCCCCGTGCCCACCCCCGGTGGCACCGCCAAGGTGACGGTTCCCCCCGGCACCTCCAGCGGCCGCAAGCTGCGACTGCGCGGCGAGGGCATGCCCAACCCCGGCGGTCCGAACGGCCACCTCTACGCAGAGATCCGCATCATGGTGCCGCCCGAACTCACCGACCGCGAGCGGGAGCTGTTCGAAGCGCTCGCCGCCGCCTCCTCCTTCGATCCCAGGAGTGAGCGATGAGCACGCACGCGAACACGACGCGGACGGACACGAGGTACGCACCCGTCCCGTCCATCCACTACGACCTGGTGCCCGCCCGCAGGCTCTCCTTGGAAACCGTGGCCCGTCGCACCGGGCTCCATCCCGACCTGGTGGCGAGGTTCGTCGCCCTCGGCCTCCTCGACGCCGAGCGTGATCACGCGGGGCGACTGGTGTTCGCCCCCTCCGCCCCGGCGGTGCTGGGCCGCATCGAGCGCCTGCACGCCGGAATGTGCCTGAACTACGCCTCCATCGGTCTGGTACTCGATCTGCTCGACCGCATTGACCGGCTCGAAGACGCACTGCGCCGCAGCGGCGCGAGGAGTGATCTACCGCCATGGACATGAACCGTCTCACCGAGAAGTCCCAGGAAGCCCTCCAGAACGCTCAGACCACTGCGATGCGGTTCGGGCACACCGAAGTCGACGGCGAGCACCTGCTGTTCGCACTCCTCGACCAGCCGGAGGGTCTGATCCCGCGACTGGTCACCCAGGTGGGCGCCGATCCCGAGGCGATGCGCTCGATGCTGGAGGCCGAGCTGGCGCGCAAGCCCAAGGTCACCGGCCCCGGCGCCGCCCCCGGACAGGTCTTCGTCACTCAGCGCCTCTCCCAGTTGCTGGACACCGCCGAGCAGGAGGCCAAGCGGCTCAAGGACGAGTACGTTTCGGTCGAACACCTCGTCCTCGCGTTCACCGACGAGGGGTCCGGCACCGCGGCCGGACGCGTGCTCAAGGAGCACGGCATCACCAAGGACGCGTTCCTGCACGCCCTCACGCAGGTCCGCGGCAGCCAGCGGGTCACCTCCGCCAACCCGGAAGTGGCGTACGAGGCGCTGGAGAAGTACGGCCGCGACCTGGTCCTGGAGGCCCGCTCCGGCAAGCTGGACCCGGTCATCGGCCGGGACGCCGAGATCCGCCGGGTGACCCAGATCCTCAGCCGCAAGTCGAAGAACAACCCGGTGCTCATCGGCGACCCCGGCGTCGGCAAGACCGCCATCGTCGAGGGCCTGGCGCAGCGCATCGTACGCGGTGATGTGCCCGAAGGGCTGCGCGACAAGACCGTGTTCGCCCTCGACATGGGCTCCCTGGTCGCCGGGGCCAAGTACCGCGGCGAGTTCGAGGAACGGCTCAAGGCCGTACTTGCCGAGGTCAAGGCCGCCCAGGGCAGGATCCTGCTCTTCATCGACGAGCTGCACACCGTGGTCGGCGCCGGGGCGGCCGAGGGCGCCATGGACGCGGGGAACATGCTCAAGCCGATGCTGGCCCGCGGTGAGCTGCACATGATCGGCGCGACCACCCTCGACGAGTACCGCAAGCACATCGAGAAGGACGCCGCGCTGGAGCGCCGCTTCCAGACGGTGATGGTGGACGAGCCCGGCGTGGAGGACACCATCTCCATCCTGCGGGGCCTGCGCGAGCGGCTGGAGGTCTTCCACGGCGTCAAGATCCAGGACACCGCCCTGGTCGCCGCCGCCACCATGAGCCACCGCTATATCAGCGACCGGTTCCTGCCCGACAAGGCCATCGACCTGGTCGACGAGGCTTGTGCCCGGCTGCGTACCGAGATCGACTCCATGCCCGCCGAGCTGGACGAGATCACCCGCCGGGTCACCCGACTGGAGATCGAGGAGGCCGCGCTCTCCAAGGAGACCGACCCGGCCAGCCGGCAGCGGCTGGAGGAGCTGCGCAAGGAACTCGCCGACCTGCGGGCCGAGGCCGACGCCAAGCGCGCCCAGTGGGAGGCCGAGCGGCAGTCCATCCGCCGGGTGCAGGAGCTGCGCAGGGAACTGGAGGAGGTGCGCCGCGAGGCCGAGGAGGCCGAACGCAACTACGACCTCAACCGCGCCGCCGAACTGCGCTACGGCAAGCTCCAGGAGCTGGAGCGCAAGCTGGCCGCCGAGGAGGAGCAGCTGGCCGCCAAGCAGGGCGAGCACCGGCTGCTGCGCGAGGTCGTCACCGAGGACGAGATCAGCGACATCGTCTCCGCCTGGACCGGAATCCCGGTCTCCCGCCTCAAGGAGGGCGAACGCGAGAAGCTGCTGCGCCTGGATGAGATCCTCCAGGAGCGGGTCATCGGCCAGGACGAGGCGGTCAAGCTGGTCTCCGACGCCATCATCCGCGCCCGCTCGGGCATCCGGGACCCGCGCCGCCCGATCGGCTCGTTCATCTTCCTCGGCCCCACCGGCGTCGGAAAGACCGAGCTGGCCAAGACGCTGGCCGCCGCGCTCTTCGACACCGAGGAGAACATGATCCGCCTGGATATGAGCGAGTACCAGGAGCGGCACACCGTCAGCCGGCTGGTCGGCGCCCCGCCGGGATACGTCGGCTACGAGGAGGGCGGCCAGCTCACCGAGGCGGTGCGGCGCAAACCGTACTCGGTCGTGCTCCTGGACGAGATCGAGAAGGCGCACACCGACGTCTTCAACACCCTGCTGCAGGTCCTGGACGACGGCCGGATCACCGACGCCCAGGGGCGGCTGGTGGACTTCCGCAACACCGTGATCATCATGACCTCCAACATCGGCTCGGTGCACCTGCTGGACGGCGTCACCTCCGAGGGCGAGCTCAAGCCGGACGCCCGGAGCCTGGTGATGAGCGAGCTGCGCGGGCACTTCCGCCCCGAGTTCCTCAACCGGGTCGATGACATCGTGCTGTTCAAGCCGCTCGGTGAGCCCCAGATCGAGCGCATCGTGGAGCTGCAGTTCGACGAGCTGCGCAAGCGTCTGGCCGAACGCCTGATCGCCGTCGAACTCACCCCGGAAGCCCGGCAGGTCATCGCCCACGAGGGCTACGACCCGGTCTACGGCGCCCGGCCGCTGCGCCGCTTCATCTCCCACGAGGTCGAGACCCTCATCGGACGCGCCCTGCTGAAGGGAGACGTCCAGGAGGGCACCACGATCAAGGTCGACGGCCGGCACGGCGAACTGGTGGTCACCTACGAACAGCCGTCGGGCGAGCACGTCGAGGAACGAGCCCGGCAGGAAGCCGGAGAGGCAGCGTGACCGGCCATGCCGAACCCGACGATCAAAGCCCGGACCCTCAAGTGCCCCACCTGCGGACGTGTGAACAAGATCCCCGCGGCGGCCGAGGGCGCCCCCCGGTGCGGCAACTGCAAGTCAGCGCTGCCGTGGATCGTGGACGCGGACGAGAACGACTTCGCCGAGGTCGCCGAGAAGGCGACGCCCCTCGTCGTCGTGGATCTGTGGGCGACTTGGTGCGGGCCCTGCCGGATGGTCAGCCCCGCACTTGAGCGGGTCGCCACGGAGCTGGCGGGCAAGGTCAAACTCGTCAAGGTCGACATCGACGGCAATCCGCACCTCGCCCAGCGGTTCGAGGTGCAGGCCGTGCCGACCCTGCTCATCCTGGACAAGGGGGAGCCGGTCGCCCGCCGCGCGGGTGCCGCCCCGGCGGGCACCCTGCGCTCGTGGGTCGAGCAGGTGATGGCGGGCCGGCAGGACAGCAAGAGAGGGTGACGTCCATGGCCATCGAACCCGACCCGCACCTGTCCATGGTGCGCCCGGTCTCCCCGCGCAGCCCCGAGGGGTGCGAGGAGTGCCTGCGGCTGGGATCCCCATGGGTGCATCTGCGGCTCTGTCTGACCTGCGGCCACGTCGGTTGCTGCGACTCCTCACCGCTCAAGCACGCGCGCGCACACGCCTACGCCGAGCAGCATCCCATCGTGGAGCCCATGGAGCCGGGTGAGAGCTGGCGCTGGTGCTACGCCCACGAGGCGCCGGCCTGATGGCAGGCGACGACCGGCCCCACGACGCCGCTCCCGACGAGGCGGTGTCGTTCGAGACCCCGGACCTGTACGGCGCCTACCCACGGCTGTCGCAAGCCCAGATCGCGTTCCTCGCCGAACACGGGGAGCGCTTTTCGACCGAGTCGGGCCAGGTGCTGGTCCGGGAGGGGGAGCGGTGCGCGGAGTTCCTGGTCATCCTCAGCGGCTCCATCGAGATCGTAGAGGCCCACGGCACCCCCGAGGAGCGGATCCTGAGGGTGCACGGGCCGGGGCGCTTCCTCGGCGAGCTGGGGCTCCTCCAGGGGCAGGTGGCCTTCTACACCGCCCGGGCCCGTGATCCCGGAGAAGTGCTGTCCCTTCCGATCGACTGGCTGCGGGTGCTGGTCGCCCGCGATCCGATCCTCGGCGACCTCATCCTCCGTGCCTATCTGGGCCGCCGCGCGCTGCTCGTCGGCGCCGGCGCGGGCTTCCGCATCATCGGCTCGCGCTACTCACCCGACACCCGGCGGCTGCGCGAGTTCGCGGCCCGCAACCGGCTGCCGCACCGCTGGATCGATCTGGAGTCGGACGAGGAGGCCGAGGCTTTGCTGCGCCGCTTCTCCGTCCCCCCGGAGGAGACACCGATCGTCATCTGGCGCGATCAGCGGGTGCTGCGCAACCCCAGCAACGCCGAACTGGCGCGGCTCATCGGTCTCTCCCCTCCGTCAGCCGAGGAGACCCGCAGCGATCTGATCATCATCGGCTCCGGACCCGCCGGGCTGGCGGCCGCCGTCTATGGCGCGTCCGAGGGACTGACCACGGCCCTCCTGGATGCGATCGCCGCGGGCGGCCAGGCGAGCACGTCGTCCCTCATCGAGAACTACTTCGGCTTTCCGGCCGGGATCTCCGGTTCCGACCTCGCCGAACGGGGCGAGCTCCAGGCGCGCAAGTTCGGGGCCCAGGTGTGGGTTCCCGCGGAAGCGACCGCGCTCAAGCCCGAGGACGACGGCTACTACCGCGTCACCTTCGCCGACGGCGGCGATGTGGTGAGCCATACCGTCGTGCTGGCAACGGGGGCCCGGTACCGCAGGCTCGAAGTGCCCGGCATCGAACGGGTGGAGGGGGCGAGCGTCTACTATGCGGCGACCGTGTTCGAGGCGCAGCAGTGCAGGGCGGATCCGGTCGCTGTGGTCGGCGGCGGCAACTCCGCGGGCCAGGCCGTCCTCTTCCTCGCGCAGCGCGTCCCGCGCGTCCATCTGCTGATCCGGGGTCCGGACCTCGGCGCCAAGATGTCCCGTTACCTCGTCGACCAGATCGAACGCCATCCACGGGTGCAGGTGCTGCTGAACAGCGAGGTGCGCGAGGTGGAGGGCGACGATGTCCTGCGGGCCATCGTGGTGGACAACAACCGCACGGGGGAGCGCCGCAAGCTGGTCGTACGCGCGATGTTCGTCTTCATCGGCACCCAGCCCCGCACGGCGTGGCTCGGCGACGTGGTCGCCTTGGACGACCGTGGTTTCGTGCGCACCGGCGCCCCGGCGCAGGCCCGCGCGAGTGGCACTGTCTGGGAGGGCCAGGGCCGTGCCTGTCTGGGGCTGGAGACCAGCCTGCCCGGGGTCTTCGCCGCGGGCGACGTACGCAGCGGCTCGGTCAAGCGGGTGGCCTCCGCCGCGGGTGAAGGGGCGATGGCCATCCATCAGGTCCATGAGCACCTCGGCCACACCACCGTCGACGTCGCGCGCCACCCCGATGACACACAAGCTCCGTCCGGCCGGTTCGCCGAGCCGGGCGGTGGTCACACAACAGATCCGCTACCCACCAACCGACACGACCGGAGGGACGGACCATGAATATGCCGGTTCGCCGACAGCGAGGCCAAGGAACGGTGGAGCGTCCCAGGGGATGGGCGCGCAATCCACTTCTGGAATTCGACGACCTCATCAACCAGATGGGCGGTCTGCTCGAATCCACGGTCGGAAGCGCGGCTCCCGCCGTAGCGGCGTGGACGCCGTCCGCCGATGTGACCGAAACCGACGACGCCTATCACCTGGAACTCGAGCTCCCCGGCGTGGACCGCAAGGACGTCGACATCGAGATCAATGGTCAGGAGCTGGCCGTAACGGGGGAGATCAAGGAACGGGAGCGCAAAGGGATCATGCGGCACAGCAGTCGCCGTACCGGTCGCTTCGAGTACCGGGTGCTGCTTCCGAGCGAAGTGAACACCGAAGGCGTCACGGCGAGCATGTCCAGCGGCGTGCTCACGGTCACCGTCCCCAAGGCGGCGACCGCCAAGCCCCGTCACATCGAGATAACCGAGAGCAGCGAACGCCAAGGCGGCTGAGACCGCCGGGATCCGGCTCTCTCCCGCGGCGGCCCCGCTGCGCCGGGTGCCGCCGCGGGCATCGGAAGGACTACATGATGGTTGCGACAGGCTTTTCCTCGTTCGACACCATGGTCGACAAGGCCAACCATGTCCTGAAGGAGATCGAGCACGCCTACGGGTGGCCCAAGGAGCGCCGGAAGCAGTCGTACGCCGCTCTGCGCGCGGTCCTGCACCACCTGCGGGACCGGCTGTCGGTCGATGAGGCCGTGCAGTTCGGAGCGCAGCTTCCGACCTTGCTGCGCGGCGTCTACTACGACGGGTGGAAACCCGCGGAGACGCCCGTGAAATTCAACAGCGAGGAATTCTTCCGGCGAGTCCGGCACGACTTTCCGTACTCGATCGAGGGCGACACCGAGCAACTGGTGCGCACGGTCCTGCACGTCCTCGAGAACCACGTCAGCGAGGGTGAGTGGAAGGACCTCAAGGCGCGCATGCCCGCCTCGATATCCGCGGTCATGCCCTCCTAGCCGGTCCGGCGGTCACCGCAGCGCTCCCGGCATTTTCACAACCCCGGCGTCACAGCAGGAGATCGAAGAGCGGCCAGACCGTCTCCCAGTGCTTGGTCTGCGGGTTCTTCAGGTCCGGGTAGATGATCTTGAATGCCTTGGCGAGCGCCAGGCTGAGCCCGCCGACGATTTCCGGCAACCTCGCCTCCGTCGCGTCGTCGGGTGCCCGGTCCAGCGGCGGGTGCCTGACGAGCTGATCGAGGATGGGTTTCAACTCGATCTCGTGGTCGAGGTCCCGGAAGCGGTGGATGTTCTCCTGTAGCCCCTTGGTGATCGGCAGATCGCACGGCAGGATCACGTCCCGGGTGTTGGCCTTCGCGACCGCCTCGGCGATGAGCAGCAGATCGTAGACTTTGGCGTCCACGAAGTCGCTGTAGCGCTTGAGGTCGTTCTTGTCGACATCAAGTCCCGCCGCCACCCGGAAGAACCGCTCGAACCTGGGCACGGACATCACCGTCATGGTCACCAACCTCCAGTCGTCCGGCGCTGGGCTAACCCCGCGCGCCTCGTCAGCGCCACCCTCGCTCGCCGGATGCGCGACCGCATGGGCCGCCAGGAACCAATCGCACGGCCCGGCCTGCTGCCGACAGGTCGGTGACCGCGCCAGGTCATGCTATGGGCGCGGCTCCCACCGCCGCGGCGACACTCGGGGAGCGCCGTGAGGAGCACTCGGTCAGGTCAGGGGAGTCACGGAGGCGGTGGACAAGTGGCGGCTGTTCGGGCACGCCTCAGGTGGCCGGGCGCCACGGCGGGGCACACTGTCGCGGGACGGTCCCCGACTACCCCGCCCCGAGGTTCCCCATGGCGTTCGGACTGGCACACCGCGCGTTGCGGCCACGGGTACCTTTGCGCCACGGGGAGGGCGACAAGCACCATCTCACCAGCCTTGAGGGGCTGGCCGCGCTGTCCCTGGACGCGCTGAGCTCGGTCGCGTACGGCCCCGAGGCCATCGTGGTCGTCCTGGTCGCGGCCGGCACCGGGGCCCTTACCGCCACGCTGCCCATCACTGTCGTCATCACCGTCCTGCTCACCGTGCTGGTGATCTCCTACTGCCAGGTGATCGCCGTCCACCCCGACGGCGGCGGCGCCTACGCGGTGGCGAAGAAGAGCCTCGGGCAACGGGTGAGCCTGCTCGCCGCGGCGAGTCTGACCATCGACTACGTCCTCACCGTCGCCGTCAGCCTGGCCGCCGGCGCCGCCAGCCTCGCCTCCGCCTTCCCGATCCTCTCCTCGCATCTGCTCGCCGTCTGCCTGGTGCTGCTCGCCCTGCTCACGGTCGTGAACCTCTGGGGAGTGGCCGAGAGCGCCAGGGTGCTGATGCTGCCGACAGTGCTCTTCATCGTCAGCATGCTCGGCATCGTCGTCATGGGGATCCTGCGTTCGCACCCCGCGGCCGTCGTCGGCGGCGCCCACCCCGTCCGGGCCACCGAGGCGCTGGGCGTCCTGCTGATCCTGAAAGCGTTCTCCTCGGGCTGCTCCGCCCTGACCGGGGTGGAGGCCATCGCCAACGGCGTGCCGATGTTCCGCGAGCCGCGCATCAAGCGCGCCCAGCACACCGAGTTGATGCTCGGCATGCTCCTCGGAGTGATGCTGCTCGGGATGACGTATCTGATCCGCCGCGACCATGTGGCGCCGCGCGACGGTGTGACGGTCCTCGCCCAGCTCGCCGCCGGATCGTACGGAACCGGATGGGAGTACTACGCGACCAACCTCATCGTCACCCTCGTTCTCGCACTCGCCGCGAACACCAGCTTCGGCGGCCTCCCGGTCCTGATGAGCCTGCTGGCGCGGGACGACCGGCTACCCCACCTGTTCGGGCTGCGCGCGGAGCGGCCCGTGTACCGGTACGGCGTGGTGGCGCTGGCGCTGCTGTCGGCCGTGCTGCTCTACGCGGTGGGGGGCGAGACCCATCGGCTGATCCCGCTGTTCGCCATCGGAGTGTTCACCAGCTTCACCATCAGCCAGGTCGGGCTGGTACGGCACTGGGCGACCGAGCAGCCGGAAGGGTGGCTGCGCCGGGCGATGATCAACGGTCTGGGGGCCGTGCTGACCACCGTGGCCGGACTGGTCCTGCTGACCACCAAGTTCCGCGAAGGGGCCTGGGTGGTCGTCGTCGCGGTGCCGCTGCTGATGCTGCTGTTCACCCGCGTCCAGCGCTATTACACGGCGGCCGGCGAGGAACTCGGGCTCGGGCGGATCCCGCCGCCACCGGTGCGCACCATGAGCCTGGTCATCGTCCCGCTCGGCGACGTCAGCGGGCTCGCGCAGCGCGCGCTGACGGCGGCGCTCGCCATGGGCGACGAGGTCGTGGCGGTCAGCGTCCAGGCCGAGCCCGCCAAGGCGCGGGCGCTACAGGACACCTGGGAGCGCTGGAATCCCGGGGTGCGCCTGGAGATCATCGACAGCCCGCACCGCTCCCTGGTGCAGCCGATGGTCGCGTATGTGCGGCGCGAGGCCGGGGGCGGCCGGGAGATCGCCGTTCTCATCCCCGAGGTCGAGCCCCGGCACCGGCGCTACAAGATCCTCCAGAACCAGCGCGGCCTGCTGCTGGCCACGGTCCTCAGGGCGCGCACCGATGTCGTCGTCTGCATGATGCCGTACGGCCTGAGCGTGTGAGCGGGGCCCGCTACCCGTCGGTGGGTGAAGAACGACCGCCTCAACCGCGCCGGCTGCCACGGAGACTGGTACGCCGCCGCCCAGCGCAACCTGTTCATCACCCATCCCGGTGCGCGGGTCCTGATCCGTCACCTTCCGCCGCCACGGCCGCCCGCACCCGCTGCTCCTCGCGCGCAGAGCCGACGTCCCGTTCCAGAGGCGTGCGGCTCACGGCCGTCGCGAGGTCCTCCAAGGCCCGCTTCTGTAGTTCCGCCCCGCGCCGCACCACCGGGCTCCGGTCCCCGGCGGCGGTGCCCTCCCACGCGTGGAGCGCCTCCTCGACGCGCCCCCAGTCCGGATTCCTGTGCTCGCGTACGTCGACTGCCGCCTGCGCGGTGTCCGCCTCCAGGGCCTCGGCGAACCGCTCCGCCTCGGGGACGAAACGGCTGTCGGCCCGCGGGACGTGGCTCTCCATGAGCATCGCCGCCCGGCCGAACCTTTTGAGCGCCTCCTGCGCCTCCTCCGCCTCGCGCGACGTCAGACCCCTGGGGCGGACCGGTTCCTGCCTTGCCCGGTCGTAGGTCTCCTGCCAGGCGGCACGTGCCTCCCTGCTCTCCAGCAGTGCCTTGCGCATGTCGGCGCGATGTTCCCGGGTCGGTTCGGCGTAGCTGCGGAGCACCGCGGCCGCGTAGCGGCCGTTGGCGGCGAGCCAGTCCGCAAGTCGGCCCGGCAGCCGGGGCGTCTCCCATGCGGGGTACACCACGTACGCCAGCATTGCCAGGGCCCCACCGAGCAGGGTGAGCACCACCCGCTCCGGGACCGTCTGCTCCCATGCCTGGCCGCCCATGCCGAGCAGGAAGACGACGTACGCGGCGGTGAAGCACTGGGAGTAGGCGTAGCCGGTACGGATCAGCGTGTACGACAGGCCCGCCGAGACCACAGCCAGCGCGCCGAACACATGGGCGTCCGGGTACACGGCCCGCACCATCCCGGTGGCGAGCGCGACCCCCGCCAGGGTCCCGGCGAGCCGGGCCACCGCACGCGCGTACGTCCGGTGGAAGTCCGGGCGCATCACCATCACCGAGGCGATGGGCGCCCAGTAGCCGTGGGCCAGGGGGAGCCGGGCGGCGATCAGATAGCCGAGCGTGGCCACCGCCGCCAGGCGGACGGCGTGCCGGAACACGGGCGAGTCCCGGCGGAGCTCGCGGCGGACCGCCCGGACGACGACCGGGAGCAGCCGGAACATGGTCGGGCGCACCAGGAACTGGGCGCCCGCGGGGCCGGGCGGCGTGGGCGTCTTCCCGCGCGCGCTGCCGCTCCCGGCGATCTCCCATGCCTCGCCGAGCAGTTCCACGAGCCGCTCGGCGGCCTGCTGCGCGGGCCCCTCCAGCACCTCGTGCTCCTCGTCGACGCGCAAGACGTCCGCGCTCCCGGGCGGCACCTCGGCGGGAGTGCCACGGCGGATCGAACGGGCGGCCGCCTCCTGGACGTCGGTGGCAGCATCGAGCAACTCCGGCGCGCGGTCCCGCCCGGGTCTTCGCCGGGGCGCCGACATCCGGGTCGGCGAGCGCGGCGACGACCGACCGAATGCGCTCGGCGAGGCCCCGGGGGCCGTGGAGGACAGGGGGACGGGTGCGGGCCTGTGATGGCGTCACGGCGGCCGCGTCCCGGGCCGCCCGCGAAGCCGACGTGTGCGTCGCCGTGGTCGGGGACCGCGCCGGCCTGTTCGGGCGCGGAACGGTCGGCGAGGGCAGTGACGCGGCGGCGCTGCGGCTGCCGGGACGGCAGCAGGCCCTGCTCGAAGCGGTCCTCGACTCCGATACCCCGGTGGTGATCGTGCTGGTCACCGGCCGGCCGTACCCGCTCGGGGCGTTGACCGACCGGGCGGCGGCGGCGGCGGTGCAGGCGTTCTTCCCCGGCGAGGAGGGCGCGGCCGCGATCGCGGGTGTCCTCACCGGACGGCTCAACCCGAGCGGGCGGCTGTCGGTGAGCATGCCGCGCGACCCCGGCGGCCAGCCCCACGACTACCGGCAGCCACGGCTCGGCGGGCGCAGCCCGGTGTCCAACGTGGATCCGACACCGCTGTTCCCCTTCGGCCACGGACTGTCCTACACCACCTTCCGTTACGGGGGCCTGGAGGTCACCGGCGACCGGCTGGACACCGGCGGCACGCTGCGGATCCGCTGCCAGGTGACCAACGACGGCACGCGCGCCGGAACCGAAGTGGTGCAGCTGTACGTACGCGACCTCGTGGCTTCGGTGACCCGCCCGATGCGGCAGCTGCTGGGCTGGGCACGGGTCGAACTGGACATGGGCGCAACGGCCACGGTGGAGTTCACGGTGCCGGCGGACCGGCTGGCGTTCGTTGGACCGGACCTGGCGTGGATCGTCGAGCCGGGGGAGTTCGAGCTGTCGGTCGCACCGTCGTCCGCCGCCCCGGGACTGCGCACCACCGTCCTGCTGAGCGGCCCCGTCCGCCCCCTGACCGAGGACCGCCGCCTCCTCACCGAGGCGTGGGTCCAGCAGGGCTGGACGAGTAAGTCCGAAGGCTTGGACAGTGGTTGTAGGTAGGGGTTCTCGCCCCGTGGCGCTCGAGGTCGAGCCGGCCCTTGAGGTCTTGAGCCAGCGGCCTCGGGGTGTCAGCCCGGACAGGACTGCGAACCAGAACCGGTCGGCGGGCTCATAGCGCACCGGCCCGGTCAACTGGCGGCGCAGGACCGCGTTCTCGTGCCGCAGTACCAGCAGTTCCGCGTCCTTCACCGTCTCGCGACGGAGGAGCATCGCCTGCGACTTCCTCCACATCGACACCATCAGCCTGCACCGCATGTACGCCCTGGTCTTCCTCGAACACCGCACCCGGCGCCTGCACATCGCTGGCGTCACCGCACACCCCACCGCGGCCTGGACCACCCATTTTTCGAGCCCCATAGGAGTAATCCCGCGCCAAATCCGTAGGACAAGCTCATGCCCAGTTCTGCTCGGGCCGAAGCGGGCTATACCTGAGCCATACCGCCGTCGATGCAGAGTTCTGCACCTGTCATGAAGCTGCTCTCGTCCGAGGCGAGAAACAGCGCACCATTGGCGATCTCCTCGGGAAGCCCGAGGCGGCCCATCGGGACAAGGGTGCTCATGTGGGCTCGGAGAGCTACTGGATCTTGACCGAAGTACTCGGCCTGTCCGTCGATGATGAGTGTGTCGATCGGCCCCGGACTCAGCACGTTGACCCGAAGCCCCCGGTCGCCGAACTCAGCCGCCCACGTGCGCGCGTAGGAGCGCACGGCGGCCTTCGCCGCACTGTAAGCCCCTGCCCCGGGATCCCCCTTGAATGCCGTGATCGAGCCCAGCAAAACGATCGAGCCGCCCGTTCGTAGAATCGGCAGCGCCTTCTGGACGGTGAACAGTGTGCCGCGGGCATTGAGGTCGAATGTGTGGTCGAAGTGTTCCTCGGTCACGTGCCCGAAGTTCATCCGCTCAATGCTTCCAGCGTTCGCGACGATCACATCGAGGTGCCCGCTCTCCTGACGGATAGCCTCGACCAAATTGTCGAGATCACCCGACACTGTAGCGTCCGCGGTGACCGCCGTGACATGTCCCTCAATGGAAGCCTTCGCGGCTTCCAGCGCATCCTTCCGCCGCCCCGTGATGTAGACGTGGGCGCCTTCACTTCCGAATCTCTGGGCAATCGCCAGACCAAGGCCCGCGCTCCCGCCAGTGACGAGGGCTACCTTATTCGCGAGACGCACGCTTTCTCCTTGAGTCGAGACTGTGAGCACCGGACACATCGCTTGCCTCATCCTGCTTTTGACAGCCGGCAGCTTTCCGGCCCTGGTGGCTGCGCCGGGCGTGCACCACGGTAGGACCGGCCCCGACATAGAGGCAAATAGTGGCAACGTATACTCTGCATTGACATCTCCTATGTCATGTCGAAGGTGGAGTCGATTGAACCTGCGCCAATACGAATACGCCCTGGCCGTCGCCGACGAGGGCTCCATGACAGCGGCAGCGGAACGTCTGCGGGTCACTCAGCCCTCTCTGTCGCAGCAGATCGGCACCTTGGAGAAGCACCTCGGGGTGCAGCTGTTCACCCGCACTCCGAGTGGGGTGACGGTGACGGTGGCAGGGCGGGCTTTCCTCGCAGAGGCGAAGATCGCGACGACCGCATCCCGGCGTGCCATCACGGCGGCCCGCGCCGCCAACGGGGAACTGGCAGGCGAACTCATCATGGCTGTCCACATGGGCCTGGGAGCACGCCAGCTGCCCCAGGTATTGGGGCAGCTGCGCAATCGCCACCCGAAGCTGCAGGTGACTCTCCACGAGGAGCCCGATCCCGCGGACATGGAACGGCTGGTCCGCCAGGGAACCCTCGACATGGTCCTCGTGCACCGCATCCCCGCCGGGTGCACCTTCGACATTCACCCTCTGGGCGAGGAAGCCTACGTCGCCGTCTTGCCGAAGGGGCACCCGCTTCTCTCGAACGGGGCCGCCCTGCGCCTGGAAGACCTGGCGTCAGAGGGGTGGATCCGGTTCCGGCGCGCCAGCCTGCTCGACGACTACCTCGCCCGCCTGCTCGCCAACGCGGGCCTCAGCCCGCACACGGTGGCCCGAGCGTCACAGATCTCCACTGCGGTGCGGCTCGTGGCGCAGGGCTTGGGCGTCACTGTGGTCCCGGCCTCGGCCATCCCCGAAGGCTTCGAAGAACTGGCCTGCCCGCTACTGCCCTCCCTGACCGAGCCCGTCCTCGTCGGCGTGCGGCGCAATCCGGGTTCGGCGGAGACGGCCATGCTCGACCATCTCAACCAGCAGAACTGGTGCGGTACAGGCCTCCTCTAATGAGGAGTCGGTCGGTGCATCCGGCGCGGGTTGTACGTATCCATCGTTCGGCGAACGCGTTGGACCGGGGACTTTGCGGCGGCGTCGGGATGACGGCTGTGCCGTTGCCGGCGAAGACGTCGTCGAACGCGTCGGTGAACTTGCTGTCCCGGTCCCGGATCGGGAACCGGAAGCACCCAGCCCTGTCGCCGAGATCCATGCGGTGCAGGCGGTAGACCGGAGCGGCGCAGAACGCGCCGGATCGTGGCGGCAGCAACCCGATGGCCAAGCCGTCTCAGCTCACCTTGGATTCTGACGTATCCCCAGGTCGGGTTCTCTCGCGCAGCGGTGGCCGACCCGGTCCGACCGCCGTCTGACGCCACCTCCAGCACACCAGACGACGGTGCCAGGCCAGCAGCGTCCCCGGGGCAACCAGCTGATGGCGGCATCGTCATCCATCAGGATCTGACGGGTTGGCTCGCCAACGCCCCGGTCCGATCCATGTGGGCGTATCCCCATTCGCACAGCGGGCGCAGCGCTTCAGCCAGATTCGAGCCGAACGGTGTCAGGGAGTATTCGACGTGAGGGGGAAGCTCCTGGAAGTCCTTGCGGACGACAATGTGGTCTGCCTCAAGGTCTTTGAGCGCACCGATCAGCACCTTCTCGGTGACGCCGTCGACAAGGCGGCGCAGCTGGCCGAACCGCTGGGGACCGTGCACGGCGAGTTGCCACAGCACCAGAAACTTCCACCTGCCCCCGACGACGGACAGTGCGGCGTCCAATCCGCAGTAGAACCCACGATCAGTCATCTGGAACTACCCTTTTCCGTCCGCCACCACCTGGAGGCACTTACCCCAAAGTAGGTACTTGCTGGCGGGAGGGGACTTGTTGTTGGCCGATAATCAGAGTGAGCCACCGGACCGCAGTCAGCGCAGGGTGGCGACCTGGTCGGCGGCGAACGGGATCAGCGCCTCCGTGTCCCCGGTGCGGACCTTGCGAGCCCACTCCGGGTCGGCGATCAGGGCGCGGCCGATCGCGATGAGGTCGAACTCGTCCCGCTCCAGCCGGTCCAGCAGCGGCTCGATGCCCGCCACCCCGGTCCGGCTCCCGCTCTGGAACCCCGGTTCGAACTCCTTGTCCAGGCCGACGGAGCCGACGCTGATGGTGGCCTTGCCGGTGAGCTTCTTGGTCCAGCCCGCGAGATTCAGGTCCGAGTCCTCGAATTCCGGCAGCCAGTACCGGCGGGTGGAGGAGTGGAAGGCGTCCACCCCGGCCTCCGCGAGCGGGGTGAGGATCGCCTCCAGCTCCTGCGGGGTCGTGGCCAGCCGCGCGTCGTAGTTGTTCACCTTCCACTGCGAGGTGCGGAAGACGATCGGGAAGTCGGCGGAGACGGCCTTCCGGCACGCGGCCACGATCTCGGCGGCGAAGCGGGTACGGGCGACCGGGTCGCCGCCGTAGCCGTCGGTGCGCCGGTTGGTGCGCTCCCACAGGAACTGGTCGATCAGAAGGCCATGGGCGCCGTGCAGTTCGACGCCGTCGAAGCCGGTGCGCTCGGCCGCGGCGGCGGCGTCGGCGAAGGCGGCGATCACCGCGTCCAGGTCGTTCTGGGTCATGGCCTTACCGGCCGGGGCGCCGTCCAGCCCGAGACCCGACGGGCCGACCGTCGGGGCGTCGGGGACCGGGCCCGAGCCCTCGGCGCGCTGCACCCCGACGTGGCAGATCTGCGCCATGATCCGGCCGCCCGCGCGGTGCACCTCCGCCACCACGTTCTTCCAGCCCGCCAGGGCATCCTCGCCGTGGAATAGCGGCGCCCGGACGCTGTCCCCCGCCGAGTCGTGACGGACGTACGTTCCCTCGGTGACGATCAGCCCGACCCCGCCGGCCGCCCGGCGCGCGTAGTACCGCGCCATATCGGCACCGGGGACGCCGCCCGGCGAGAAGTCGCGCGTCATCGGCGCCATGACGATCCGGTTCGGGACGGTGAGCCCGCGCAGGGTGAACGGGCGGGACAGGGTCTGAGCCGCGCGGTCGGCGGCAGCGCTGCTGGCAGGCACGTGAATGTTCCTCGGAGCAGGACGACGTTTCGCGGAGGGCCGGTTCTCGGAGGCGGCGGCGATGTCGGTGGTGCTGGACGTGTCGGGCATGATCGATGTGCCTTTCGTGCATTCGGTTGTTTTGGTCTGCCTCCCCGACGCCGAGGCTCGTGCGCCCGAACCCGGGACGGGGCTTGACGGCTAGGCCGGTTGCCTACGCTGGAACCGAGGGAACATGCCGCTCCTTCCCACGGGCTAGTACCTACTTTTTTGTAAGTGCCTCCAGCGTGGGTGTTTTCGTAAAACAGGAGCCACGATGAGAACCGATCGCCAGTACTGCTGTGGGCTCGACGCAGCACTATCGGTGGTTGGCGGCAGCGTGACCGAGAAGGTCCTTATCGGTGCGCTCAAGGAGCTCGAAGCCGATGGCATCATCGTGCGCAAGGACTTTCGGGAGGTTGCCCTTGCCGGAAACCTCATCCAATGCAGGTCACGCTGCATGTTGGTATTCGTGGAGGATGCCGCCGATGCGATCGTGTCGGCGTATGTCGAGGCGGGCTAACGCGTCGCTGGATGCCGCCGAGGACGACGTCGATCCCTGCGTCCTTGAGGGCGGCACCGAAGAGGTCGGGGAACTTCCCGTCCCTGTCCCGGGTCATGAATCGTGCCCGGAAGCCCAGGTCTTCGAGGTCCATGACGAGGTTTTTCGTCGCTTGCGCTACCCAGGATGCGGTGGGATGTGTGGCGGGCGCAGGCCAGCAAAACATCAGCTTGGGAGCGCAGAAAATTGGCCCAGGTACTGGAGTTCCGCTCAGGCGCAGGGTCGATGCCTGCCTCCTTGAGGATTTCCCAGACGGTGGACGCGTTTACCTTCACCCCGAGCACGAGCACCTCGCCGTGTAGGCGTCTGCACCCCCAGCTGGGGTTCTCTTTCGCCAGGCGCAGCACCAGGATGCGGATGGAGGGCACGGTGCGTGGTCGTCCCGGGCGTTTGAGCTGGCAGGAGGCGGCATGACGGCGTTGTACTTCCATCCCTCGGCGGAGGCGATCACCGAAGTCACCAGCCTGCTCTCGCCCGTTGACCAGCCGACGCTGACGGGAGGCAACGTCGCCTGAGCGCTGTTTTTCTGCTGGACCGGGCCTGTGCCGAGGACAACGCCGGCGGCGGAGCTCTGCTTCAGGTGCCGCCCCCTCTGCCGTGCTCGTGGGCGGGTCAACGGGCCGGGTGGACGGGGGCGACCGCCCCCGCCACCGCTTGGTGCTGGCCCCTTGGTTTCCGGTTCCGGGTGCTGGGTGTCACACTCTCATCGCGTAGACGTTGCGGTATCCCTCCCATTCGCCGAGACCCCACAACCATCTGTTGCGGCCGTCGTAGCTGAGGTCTTCCGGCCCGCGGGGGACCCGCCACTTCTCCCGAGCTGTGCCCTCCTGGTTCGCTCCGAGGGCCGCGGTGCTCAGGTAGCCGTGTTGCTGGCCGTTGCTGACGGAGAGGAACATGGTGTTCCGGACGGTGACTGCTCCCTGGACTCCGAGACCGGGGGGCACACCGGTTCCGCGGTGAATCTTGTAGACGTCGGCCGCGGTGGCGATTTTGCCGTCGGTGAGCAGTGATCCGCTGGAGCCGTAGTTGAAGCTCCACCGGCCGATGTTCTGCGACTCATCTGCCGTGACCCATCCGTTCACGATGAGGGTGGTGCGGCGGAACGGGGACGAGAGGGAGGTGCGGTCCACCGCGACCTGGGAGAACTCAAGGTCTGCGTCCTGGTTCCGTGATTTGTAGGTGCGGCTCAGGGGCAGTACCCAGGGGTCCCCGGGGTCACCGCTCGGGAAGTCGCCCTCTCTGGACGCGAAGATGTCGTCGGTGTTGAACACGAGCAGGGCGTTGTTCTTGCTGTCCGTGACGTACAGGCGGTTGCGGTACCAGGCCAGACCGCCCGCGTGCAGGCCCTCGATCATGACCGGGATGAAGCCGTCGCCTTTCGGCTCGGTCTTCACCAGCCTGATGTAGTGGTAGCGGGGGTTGCCGGACCGGCGGTCGATGAGGGCGATGCGCGCGCCCCGTTTTTTGTACTTGTCGTTGTACCAGGAGACCATCATGCGTGTGCCGTTGCGGCCGGTCGCGTCGTAGTAGGTCGTGATGCCCTGGGGAAACCACCCGAGGGCCTGCCTCTGGGCCTCCTGGTCGCGCGGGGACCAGCCGTAGGCCACGGCGGGCAGGGGTGTCTTTCTCGGGTTCGGCCAGTCGGGAACGTTGTTGACCGGCACCCGGGGGAACTCCCAGGCACCGCGGGCGGGCAGGGGGAGCGTCTGCGCGTTGAGCCTGCTGCGGCGATCGCGCTGGAGCCAGCGGATTCCCTCCATGTGGGCAGTGGATTCGGTCGGTTCGTAGGACATGGTCAGCGTGGGTTTCGCCGGAGCGGCCAGGGCGGTCTCCGGCACGAGTAATCCGCCTGTCGTCGCGACGATGGGGGCTGCTGCCATGCCCCGCAGGATGGTTCTGCGTGTCGTGTCCATGGCGCCGACTGTAAGCCGGAATTATCAGCTCCTCTGCGTTGAGTAGTGGATTTTCCGGGCTTCCTCAAGAAATATCTGCTATCTGCTCGGTGCTCGTCTTGTTTCAAATGCCGCAATTGATCTTAGTATTCCGATATCGCACGGGGCGGACTCGACGTATGAACCGACGGCGTCGCCCAGCTGCTCCTGGAGGTCATCGGCACCTGTGCGCGGGGATGCAGTCGACGGCGGTCGAGGCCGCGCCGCCCGCCATGGAAACGGTGCCGAGCGACGGGTAGCTGTCCTGCTGGAACGCCGCCCCACGGGAGCAGGATTGGGGGAGGTGGTGTGGTGATCCGACTCATCGAGGAGGCAGACGGTCCCCCGCGGCGGGGGCCGCCGACGGGTGCGCAAGACCTGGTCGGATCAGGGAGAGATCGAGGGGCCGATCACTTGAGCGCCGGGGCGGCTCGCGGTGGGGAAGTATGTGCGCCATGCCCAGCATCGTGTGGGCCACCTCTTGGTCGCCGCGCAACCGCTCAGCTCACGCGGAAATGATCCGGTCATGGCGAAGCCGGGACCGCCAGCGCGGCCCCGGCTTCGACTTTTGCTCTGACTAGTACTCCAGCCGTAGATCGTGATCTTCAGGTCTGATTCGCGGCTTGTCGGCGGTAATGGCTGGCCTGGGCTCGGGCCTGATGGCGGCGTCGCCAGTCGGACCAGCCGAGCCGGTGGGCTGCACCGTGCACGGGCCGAACGACGAGCGTGGTGAATAGTCGCTGGATCTCGTTGCAGGTGAGCGGGATCAGCCCGTCCGGGGCGGAATGGCGGGCGTGTTCGTCAGCGCGGACGACGGCGAGAAAGGCGTGGGCGAGCATGACCAGGGTGACCCAGCGAGACCACGAGGTGAAACGGCGGACCTGGTGCTCGTCCAGTCCGGCCAGGCCCTTTCCGGACTGGAAGGTCTCCTCCACTCGCCATCTCGACCCGGCGACCCGCACCAGCGTGGCCAAAGGCACCGCAGCCGGCGACCAGCAACGGTAGTAAGCCAGTTCACCGGTGGTGCGGTTGCGGCGGATCAGCAGTTGGTGGCTGCCGAGGCGGGGTTCGGCCAGGTCGATGACGGCCCAGTCGTAGAAGCGGTGCCCCTTGCCGCCGGCCCCTGCCGACAGCTTCAGCCCAGGCCCACTTCGGCACCTTCACGGCCAGGGCATCCGCGCGGAACTTCCCGGCGCCCGTGGTGACTTCGGCCGAGCAAGCAACGGCGAGCACGTAGCCGACCTGGCGCTCTTCCAGCGCGGCCCGCAGCTTGGGGTTGCCGCCGTAGACCTCATCGCCCACGACCCAGCCCACACGGTGCCCGGCGTCAAGGAACCGGCCGATCATGCGGGCGGCCAGCTCCGGCTTGGTCGCGAAGACGGTGTCCTCGCCCAGTCCTGCCGCCCGGCAGCGGTCCGGGTCGCACGTCCACGAGCGCGGGACGTACAGCTCGCGGTCGATCGCCGCGTGTCCGCGGCGGCCTGCATAGACGAGGTAGACAGCGACCTGAGCGTTTTCGATCCTCCCGGCCGTGCCGGTGTACTGGCGCTGGACACCCACGGTGTGCGTGCCCTTCTTCACGTCTCCGGTCTCATCGACGACCAGCACCGCATCGTCGTCGTGCAGATGTTCCAGCACGTACTCGCGCACGGTGTCGGCATCCCACTCAGCCCGGCCGAGCAGGTGCTGCATTCCATGCGGACTGGCCTGACCGGCCCACTCGGCGATGCTCCAGCAGTTCTTGCGCGGCAGGTCCGACAGCAGCCCCGGCACCAAGTCCCGCACCCGACGCCAGGGTTCAACCCGCGCGAACCGGCCCCCTATCCGGGACATCAGGACCTCGAACACCTCCTGCCAGCGGGCAGGGTCTACGCTGTGACTCGCGGCCACCGCATGATCTTCAGTCTTCACACACCGATGATCAACGGTGGCCGCGCCCGTCTTCACCGCCCCTCGGTCACGACGTGCGAAGACGGGGTCGCATCCCTTCCGTGTCCCGCACGGGGCACGCAGCGTTCGCCCGCCGTCTCGTGCCAGGAGGACACATGCAACGCGGTGAAGTCTGGTGGGTCGACTTCGATGAGCGACGCCCGGTCGTGCTGCTCTCGGACGAGGAGTCATCCGGGTTTCAGGCGATGCAGGTCGTTGCGCCAGCGGGCGTCGACATCAGCGGCCTGGGCGTTGAAGTGGCCGTAGGAGCCCCGGAAGGACTGCCCTTCGAAGGCGTGCTGCGGTTCGCGTTCCCGCGTCCAGGCTTTACTCCGTGCACATGGCTGACCACCGTGGCCCAGGACGACCTGATCGAGCGGGCGGGCGTGTTGTCCTCCGTGAAGCTCAGCGAGGTTGGAGAAGCCCTCCGTGCCGCTGGAGAGAGGAGGGAGTGGACCCCGATGACGGCTGCCAGGATCAGCGAGATCAAAGATGCCCGCCGTCTCGAAGGACTCGAGTAGCGGACGCCTGTGCTGCCCAGCTCGATCTCGTCGACGACTGACCGCTGCCCCCTCTCCACCGCACTCCAGCAACAAGATCACGATCTACGGCTGGAGTACTAGGCGGCTCCGCCTCCCGTCAGGGCGAGGTGCCGGCCCAGACGCAGGGACGACTCGATGTCCTTGCGGGCGAGGCGGTGCCGGATGCCAAGGGAAGCAAGCCATCGCCGAAAGTGCCGGTAGTCGTAGCCCTGGGAGTGGCTGCTGGCCGGCCAGGCGTGGCAGCAGACAAGGCCGACCGTGCTTGCCTCGCTGAACCTGCCCAGGGAGGCGGGCAGGCGTCCGGCCGCGCTGCTGGAGGGCATCTACCGGGAGGTCGCGCCCGGGCCCCGGACAACGCGCAGATCGCCTTCGACGACGACGGCCGCCTGCACTTCGCGGTCCCGGAGCCGGAACCCGAACCGGCCTCCCTACCGGAGCTGCGGGCCGCAGTGAACACGATGCTGCCGAGGGTGAACCTGCCCGAGGAGCTGCTGGAGGTGTTCTCCTGGACCGGCGCCGATCCGGGACAAGCGCGCGGCCGACGACCAGTGAGGCTCTTGGCTCAGAGGGCGGTATGCGGGGCGAGGAGGCTGGTGCCGCACCAGTTCTGCTGACGGAGGTGGTCGAGCACGGCTGCCTCCGCCGAACCTGGGTGGCGGCGTGTACCGACGATGACGGGTTCGGCCAGGGAAGGCAGGAACGGGCGGGCTAGCTGTTCGAAGCTTTCGGGCACGGCCGATGCCGGAACCACGGTGACGCCCAAGCCCTGGGCTGCCAGTCGCACGGCGGTGGAGATCTGTGACGCTCGGGCCACCGTGGGCGGGCTGATGCCCGCGTCGGCGAGCAGGCGGGCGAGGTATTCGTCGAGCAGGCTGGCGCGGCGGAAGCGCACCCATCCCTGTGTCGCAAGGTCTGCCATGCGCAGGGCCCTGTCGCTGGCGAGGAGCGGGTGTCCCTCGGGCAGGACGGCGACGTAGGTCTCCTCGCCCAGGGGGTGGATGTCGAATGTGCAGCCGGTGGGGATGCGGTGGACGAGGACCATGTCGAGCGTTCCCTGGCGGGCCAGCCGTTCCATATCCGCTGGATCGGGCTCCTCGTGGAGAATGACCTGGAGTTTCGGGTGGCGGTGGCGGAGCCGGCCCAGTGCCAGAGGGAGCTGTCGTGCTCCCAGGCCCATGTGGACGGCGATGGTGAGTTCACCGGCCAGTTCCCCGGAGGCAGCACGGGCAGCCAGGACGGCTCTGCGGGACGCGGTGGTCGCGATCTCTGCCTCGGCGAGGAAGGCGCGTCCGGCCATGGTCACTGTGACCCCGCTCGATGTCCGAGCGAACAGCTGCACACCGAGGTGCTTTTCCAGAGCGCCGATCTGCTGCGACAAGGACGGCTGCGTGACGCGCAGACGCTCAGCAGCCGCTGTCATGGAGCCTTCTTCGGCCACAGCCAGAGCGTATTCGTATTGCCGCAGGTTCATCCGTTTCCACTTTCCAGTGGCATAGGCAATGCCAATCTCAACTATGCGATGACACTATTTGTCTCTATGTCTCGCGGATCCTACCGTGGTGCATGTCCGGTGGATCGCCGCCGCCGAAAGCGGTGACCATCAGGGCGGGAGGCGGTACGGGCGTGCCTGTGAGGGGCCCGTGGCGGCGAGGCCGCCCGGCGGGTTCTGCTCGACAACGCATCGTCCCGATCCCGGGCAGTTGCCCCGGAGGCCCGCGTCACCCGGACGCTCACCAACATGGACGGGAGTGGCAATCATGGCAAATCAGACAGGTGTTGGCCGCGGCGACGGGGTATCGCCGAAGAACGCCGATTCGAGACTGGCGGGAAAGGTCGCGCTCGTGACGGGTGCTTCCAAGGGTATCGGGGCGGGCATCGCGCGGGAATTCGCTGCGGCCGGAGCGTCGGTCGTGGTCAACTACGCCTCCAGTGCCGCCGGCGCCGAGCGGGTGGTGCAGGACATCCAGGCGCGAGGGGGGACCGCGATCGCCGTGCAGGGCGACGTGTCGGTGCCTGCGGATGTTGAGCGCCTCTTCGCCAGGACCGTAGACGCGTACGGCCGGTTCGACATCCTCGTCAACAATGCCGGTGTCTATCACGCACAGCCGCTGGAGACCGTCACGCAGCGGGAGATCGACCGTCAGCTTTCCGTCAACGTGACCGGACCGATCCGTACGATCCAGGAAGCCCTTAAGTACTTCGGGTCCGACGGCGGGTCGGTCATCAACATCGGATCGCTGGACAGCGCCCGCGCGGTGCCGGGGATGTCGGTGTACGCCGCGACGAAGGGCGCCGTCGATGCCTTGACGCGAGTCCTGGCCGCCGAGCTCGGCCCTCGCGGGATCCGAGTGAACACCCTGGCCCCTGGCGGTGTGGAGACGGAAGGCATCCACGCTGCCGGCTTCATCGGCAGTGACGCCGAGACGGACATGATCGGGCGCACCCCCCTGGGCCGTATCGGTCAGCCCAAGGATCTGGCGCGGGCGGCGGTCTTCTTCGCCTCCGACGATGCCGCATGGGTCACCGGAGAGCGCCTCACCGCCTCTGGCGGCCTGCGAACCTGACACACCCTGACAACGCCGGAGCCCGCAGACCCGCTCCGCAGGATCCCCATGGGGACGCTGCTTTCGATCATCAACCGCTACATCGACCGCACAGGACCTGTGACCGCGCTAGAGGTGCTGAGAGGTCATGTCACTTGGCCAGTCTGCGGTGACATATGAGGGTCGCGGCGATGGCGGTGAAGGCGAGGAAGTGTTCCGGCTTGCGTTCGTAGCGGTGGTGCAGGCGTCGGCAGCCGGACAGCCATGACACGGTCCGTTCCACGACCCAGAGGTGCCGGCCCAGGTGTCGGGATGACTCGATGCCTTTGCTGGCGAGGCGGTGCCGGATGCCGCGGGAAGCGAGCCATCGCCGCAGGTGCCGGTAGTCGTATCCCTTGTCCCCGTGCAGCTTGCCGGGCCGTCGGCGCCGCGGACCGCGGCGTGAGCGGATGGGCGGGATGCCGCGGACCAGTGAAATGAGGGCCTGGCTGTCGTGGAGGCTGACGGCGCAGATGCCGATCGACAGAGGCAGGCCCTGGCGGTCGACGATGAGGTGGATTTTCGATCCCTCTTTCCGCGGTCGGTCGGATTCGGTCCCGTCAGCCGCCCCCTTTGAGCGCCCGGACACTGACGGAGTCGATCGCGCACCGCGACCAGTCCAGCTCGCCCCGGGCGCCGAGTTCGTCCAGGACCAGGCGGTGGAGCTTGGCCCACACCCGGGCCTCGGTCCACTCGGTGAACCGACGAAAGGCCGTCACGCCCGACAGGCCGAAGCCTGGTGGCAGTTGGTTCCAGGTGCAGCCCGAGGTGGCCAGGAAGATGATCGCGGCCAGCACCTCGCGGTCCCATCCGCCCGACAAGCGCAGCACTCATCACTCCAGACTGACGCAAGATCACGCCAACTGAAATGGCGTCTTAGCGCGCCCCGAACGCAAAGACATCACCGAGGAGATCACGACGCTGTGGCAACGAGGTGTCCAGCAGGCGGGCGGAGCGTTATGGGAACTCGGCTCGGTCAGCGTAGGGCAGCACGCCCAGCAGCTCGCAGACCACCAGTGATGGCACAGGCAGGGCGAAGTGCGACACTGGGCCCGCCGGCTTGCCGGCCTGCTCCAGATCGTTCAGAGCCGCATGGACCTGGCCCGTTGGAGATAGCCGGGTCGGCGTGAGATCGCTGCACTTGCGGAGTCGGGACCGCCCTTGGCATTGGGTGGGAGGCTGGGCCCCGCGAACGACATGAGAGGTACGGCACCATGGTGGACCGCGACGTCCTGGCACTCGACGACCCGGTGGGTCAATCGCTCGGCGGTCACCACGCGCATCTCGCCCGCCGGTTCGGCCGGGCGGCCACCTACCTGCCGGACGTCGCGACCTTCTCCGCGGTGTCCGCCGACCCCGACGCGGCGGAATGGGCCGACCTGGCCGGGTTGCTCGGTCCGGGCGAACTCGCCGACATGTTCAGTTGTCCGGCCACTCCGCCGCCGGGCTGGGAGCCGGTCTTCTGTCTCGAGGGCCGTCAGATGATCTGGCCCGGCATCGTTCGGCCCGATCACTCCCTTGCGGAGGCCGGGACCGGTAACGGGGTGGTCGAACTGGCCGGGGACAGCGTGGCCGAGATGGTCGATCTCGTCGCGCGGACCGAGCCGGGGCCGTTCTGGCCGCGCACTCACGAACTGGGCGCCTACCTCGGCATCCGTGAGAACGGCAGGTTGGTGGCGATGGCGGGGGAGCGGTTGCGGCCTCCGGGCTGGACCGAGATCAGCGCCGTCTGCACCGCTCCCGAGGCGCGCGGGCGAGGCCACGCCGCACGTCTGGTCAGTGGGCTCGTCGCGCGGATCGTGGCCCGCGGTGAACGTCCCTTCCTGCATGTGGCCGAGGCGAATACCGGCGCGATCGCACTGTATGAGCGGCTCGGCTTCACCACCCGCAAGCAGGTGACCTTTCGAGGGTTCCGCACACCGTGACGGCTCCCGGCCTCCGCGGCGAGGGTGGCAGAGAACCTCTCACCGGACCTCCGGCTGCACAGAGGCCGACGACTGGGGGCGTCCGAGGAAGTCGTCGTCCTCGCTCACGCCGGCGGCGTGAGCGGTCGGCACACTACGCCATGGCCCTGGCGCGCAAAGGGTACAAAAAAGTGTGCCAAGCATTGTGCCGGGGACTTGGGGTGTCCTCACGGCCCGCTGTTTCAGACCGTGTCATTGCCCCGACCCGGTCGGTGGGCCCCACGCGCCCGCGCCCCGGGACACATACGGTTGAGTGCCCCCGTACCGTTCCAGCCCCGCGACCGTCGGGTTGGCCAGCTCGGCTATGTAGTTCATGGGCCACAGTTGACCGCCGTGGGTGTCTGCGGCCGGGCACCTGGTTCTGGGCGGAAGGTCCGTATGGGGCGCTGACCGCAGGCCGCCAGAGCATCGGCCGGACGCCGCTGTGTCGGGCGCACTCGGCGGAGGAGCTGGTGCTCGGCGGTGAGCTGGAGTCCATAACCCGGTGGCGCGGCGCCAAGGTGCTCTACGCCCTCAATGCCGCGGACGGCTCACGGCCCCGTCTCAGCCCCGGCGTGCCGCAGGACATGGTGCCCGACTCTTTCGACACGGGCGCGGGCAGTCCACTGAGAAGCTCTTGACGCCGGCCTTCAGGGCCCGGGAGGGGTGGTCCACGCGACGCGGAATCCGGTGTTCCCACTGGAGCTGTCGGGGCTGTTGCTGGTGCGGGCGGCTACGCGGTAGCGGTTGCAGTAGGAGTCGTGGCACAGGTACGAGCCGCCGCGCAGGACGCGTTCGGCGCCTTGGCGGGGGTCGGCGGGGGTGGTGCAGGAGCCCTCTGCCCGGGAGGGAGTGGTGGCCCACCGGTCGGCGCACCATTCCCATACGTTGCCGGCGACGTTGTACAGGCCGTAGCCGTTGGGCTGGTACGCGGTGGCGGGCGCGGTGCCGAGGTAGCCGTCCTCGGCGGTGTTGTGGGAGGGGAAGCGGCCCTGCCAGATGTTGCAGCGGTGTTCGCCGCCGGGGGTGAGTTCGTCGCCCCAGGGGAACCGTTTGCCCTCCAGGCCACCGCGGGCGGCGTACTCCCACTCCGGCTCGGTCGGCAGCCGTGATCCCTCCCATTGGCAGAACGCGCTCGCGTCGGTCCACGAGACGTGCACGACAGGATGGTCCGAGCGGCCGGACAGGTCGCTGCCGGGCCCTTCCGGCGCTGCCCAGTACGCCCCCTGGACTCCGCACCACCACGGGGTGCTCTTCGGACGTGCGGAGATGCGGCGCAGTTCGCCGGATGCAAAGGTGGCGAAGACGTACGACCAGCCGAACCGTTCGGCCTCGGTGCGGTACCCGGTCGCTTCGACGAAGGCGGCGAAGCGCTCGTTGGTCACACAGTGGGCGTCGATGGCGAAGGGGGCCACGGTGACCGCGCGTACCGGCCCTTCGCCGTCGTCGGGGTTGGCGTCGGGGTCATCGCTGCCCATGAGGAAGGTTCCGCCGGGGATCCGTATGGCGGAGGCGCGGTCGCCATGACCGTTCCCTTCGAAGGCTGTCACGGGGACGGGGGCGGAGAAGGAGACGGCGGGATGGTCGCCGGGCCGACCGGGCGGGCAGCAGTGCGGGGACATGTGCGGCGACAACTCCGTTCGGGTGGAGGTGAGGTCATGCCGAGTGAATGGGTGGCGGATGTCAGTGAGCGAGCAGTGCCGCCTGCGCGGTGACCACGAGGCCGGCGACCGTGGCGCAGGATGCCACGGCCCGCAGCCGGTGCCGACCGATGCCGGATGACCTGAGGGTCAGGGCCGCCGTCGCCATGAGACAGGCGCCCGCCGTGGTGACCAGCGGGGCATCGTGGGTCAGGCCGAAGCGCAGCGTCAGTGTCGCGGCCACCAGCGCTGAGAGCGCCGTGCGACGGCGGGCGAGTGCGGTCCGCTCCGCTTGCAGGCCGGGGTCGCGCGGGCCTGCCGGGTGCGGGGTCGTTCCTGAGGGGCGCCAAGTGGTCACCGTACTCTCCAGACCAGCAGCAGCACGGCGATGCCCGCCAGGGACGCGCCCCAGGCCAGCGCGGTCAGTAGGCCCGCTTCGCTGTGCGCCAGTGGCTGGACGAACTGGGCGACGGCGACGGCGCCGGCCAGCAGGACCAGCCCGGTTCTGATCCACGCGAGGAACGTGCGCTCGTTGGCCAGGGAGAAACGGTAATCCGGCTCCTCGCCCTCCTCGTGCCAGGGTATGGCGGCGCCGGAGCGCGGCTCGCGCGGTCGGAGGCGTCTCATGCTCGCTTCCTGAAATCGGGCCTCGGACCGGGGCGCCGCGGAGGCTGCTGCTTCCGGTCTGTCCAAACTCTTGCGGAGGCATTCAACATGTGTCATGGTCTCCCCACCTTAGCCATTCCACTTGTGGCATGCACTACCTGCCGGGCGGGGACGGCCCGGCGGAGCCGCCGATAAGGAGCGAGCGATGAAGCTCGAAAGCATTCTGCTGGGTGTGCTCGCCCGGCATCCCAGTACCGGATACGACCTGAAGAAGTATCTGGACAACCATGGGCGCTTTCTGCGTTCCAACACCCAGATGAGCCAGGTCTACCGGTCGCTGGGGAAAATGGAATCCAGCGGTTGGGTCACCCACACCGTTCAGCAACGGCCCGGTGCCACCGACGCCAAGACGTACCGGATCACCGACGAGGGAATGACCGTCTTCCTCGACTGGCTCACCGGGCCCTACAGTCCCCCGACGCGTTTCCAGGACCCGGATTTCAGTGCGCGGATCACCTTTGCCGGATTCATGACGCGGGAGCAGCTCCTGCGTCTCATCGACATCGAACTCACGACGCGCCGTGAGGAGGTGGCCCGCCACCGCTTCCGTGACCGCCGGCAAGCCGTTGATACGAGCGCGCCGTTCGACGAAGACCTGGCGACACTCGTGGGCGAGTGGGCCCACGAGGGCGGGGCGCGGGCGATAGACGCATACCTGGAACGCCTGGAGATGCTGAGGCGGGTGCTGCTCGACGCTCCGGAGGGTGCCGGGGCCCGGGAACTCCTCTCCCTTCTCGACGCCCATTGAGCGCCCGCGACGCCCGCTGAACGAAGGAAACACTTTCCCGTGCGTGCCATCATCCTCATGTTCGACAGCCTGAACCGCCACATGCTCGCTCCCTACGCGGATACGATCGTGGACGCGCCGAATTTCGCGCGGCTGGCTTCCCGGGCGGTGACGTTCGACAATTTCTACGCCGGATCGATGCCCTGTATGCCGGCCCGCCGGGAACTCCACACCGGGCGTTACAACTTCCTGCATCGCTCGTGGGGCCCTCTGGAGCCTTTCGACGATTCGATGCCGCAAATGCTGCGGGACGCGGGAATCCACACCCACCTGGTCTCGGACCATCCGCATTACTGGGAGGACGGCGGGGCGACGTACCACACCCGCTACACCACGTGGGAATTCTTCCGCGGCCAGGAAGGCGATCCGTGGAAGGGCGTCGTCGACGGGTACCGCGAGGGCGAAGGCCTGCCCCTCCGGCGGCAGGACGCGATCAACCGCACCTATATGCCCACCGAGGCCGAACACTCCCAGACCCGTACCGTCGACGCCGGTGTGCACTTCCTGCACACCAACGCGGACGCGGACCGCTGGCTGCTGCAACTGGAGCTGTTCGACCCGCACGAGCCCTTCTTCGTGCACGAGCCGTACACCTCCCGCTATCCGGACGACCACACCGGCCCCGAGTTCGACTGGCCCGGCTACCAGAAGGTCACGGAGTCCACGGACCAGGTCGAGCACGCACGACGCCGGTACGCCGCTCTGGTGTCGATGTGCGACCACTCCCTCGGCCGGGTGCTCGACGTCATGGACGAGCACGACATGTGGGACGACACCCTGCTGATCGTCAACACCGACCACGGCTTCCTGCTCGGCGAGCACGGCTGGTGGGCGAAATCGGTGATGCCGTGGTTCAACGAACTCGTCCATCTGCCGATGTTCCTGTGGGACCCGCGCACCCGGGGCGCGGACACCCGCCGAGGCGCGCTCGCGCAGACGATCGACATCGCCCCCAGCCTGCTGCGCCACTTCGGGCTCACGCCTCCGCCCGACATGCAGGGGCGTGACCTCGCGGCCGCCCTCGACGGCGACCGGCAGCTGCGCGAGGGCGCACTGTTCGGTATCCACGGCGGCCATGTGAACGTGACGGACGGCCGCTACGTGTACATGCGCGCCACGGCGAGCCCGGAGAACGGCCCGCTGGAGGAGTACACGCTCATGCCGACGCACATGCGTGCGCGTTTCGGTGTGGAGGAACTCGCCGACTGGGAGCCGGCCGACCCGCTCCGGTTCACCAAGGGGCTGCGCACCCTGCGGATCCCCGTCACCGGCGGGTGGATGAATCCGTGGCGGCACGGAACCCTGCTCTTCGACCTCGAGAACGACCCCGGGCAGCAGCACCCCCTCGACGACCCGGAGGCCGAGCTGCGGATGCTGCGCCTGCTGGCCGACCTCCTCCATGCCTGCGACGCCCCTCGCAGTCAGTTCGACCGGCTCGCCATCCCGTACGACGGCGAGATCACCGAGCGGCACCTGCTTGTCCGGGAGCAGGCGGACCGGGCGGCAGCGCTCGCGGAGCCGATGCCGACGCCCGAGGAGCTGCCGGACGGCGGTCTCCTTCAGCGGCCGGTCCTCGAACTGCTGAGGGACCCCGCCCTCAGGACGGTGGTCGAAGACCACCTCCCCGACCTCACGCACACCGAACTCATCGCCTTCCCCGCGCAGTCGAGCCTGCTCGACCTGGCGCGGCTCGCGGTCATACCCACCAGCACGCTGCGGTCCCTCGCGGACTGTCTTCAGGCCCTGTAGCCACCTCCCCATGGCTGCCTGAGCACACCGAACAGGAACACCCCATGGCAACGGAACAGTCCACGGCACCGACCGCCGCACCCACCCCCGCTACCGCCTCCCGCGTCCCCCACCGCTGGCGCAATCTGCTGACGCTCACGGGCGTCACCGCCGTGGACAACACGGAGACCAACGCGACCTCCACCCTCTTCCCCTCCATATCCACCGCCCTCGGCCTGACCAGCGGCAATCTGGGCACCCTCGCGGCGCTCGGCAAGATCGCATCCGTGCCGACCGGCCCGTTCTGGGTGTGGCTGGCAGGGCGGATGGGCCGCCGCGCCACCCTCGTGCTCACCACCGTCCTCGGCGGCCTCTTCGGCATCCTCGCGGGATTCGCGCAGAACTTCGGCTTCCTGCTGCTGTGCAACACGCTCATGGCCGCTTGTCTGATCGGCGCCTCCCCGATCAGCAACGCCGTCATCGCCGACTCCTTCACGGACCGCGAACGGGGCAAGGCGGCCGGGGTCCTCTACGGCGTCACCGCCACGTTCGGACAGGCCATCGGCCCGGTCATCGCTCTCTTCACGGGCTTCAGCGACGGCTGGCGCTACGGAATGTGGGCGATCGGCGGGGTCTGCGTCGTCGCCGGGCTCATCGTCGCCGTCGGCTTCAAAGACCCCGGCGTCGGCGCGGCCGAGGAGCAGCTCGCGGACCTGAGCGAGACGGCGCGGGTGAAGAAGACCGTCACGGTGAAGTCCGTTCTCTCGCTGTTCCGCATCCCGACCTACTCGGTGATGATGATCTCGCGGCTCCTCTCCGGACACCTTCTCCTCGTCATCTTCGGGATCCAGTTCCTGGTCTCCGAACGCGGATTCAGCAACGCCACGGCGGCCGTGGTGGGGATTCCGATGGGCGTCGGCTACCTTGCCGGGACCGTAGGCGGCGGCTACCTCCTGGCGTTCGTCGACCGGCGGTGGCCCACGCGGGGGCGCGTGTCCTACCTTCAGCTCGCACAGGTCCTCTTCGCCGTCGCGGCGTTCTTCGGCACCCAGTTCCACTACTCCGCCGGGATCGGGATCTACTGCGTCTTCTGGGCCCTCATGGGCTTCGGCCAGGGGATGAACCCCCCGGCGAACCGGCCGCTCGTGTCCGCGGTCGTGCTCCCCGAACTCCGCGGCCAGGCATTCGCCATCTGGCTGTCCATCTTCGAGACCATCGCCTGGGCCCTCTTCGCCCTCGCCGCCGGTCAGCTCGCCGAGAGCCTTGGCCTCCAGCAAGTCTTCCTCTGGGTCATGGTCGTCCTCATGCTCCTCAACGCCGCGGTGCTCGGTGTGCTCCACAGCACTTACCCACGGGACGCGCGGCGCGTGACGCACGCCCTCGAAGAGCGCCGCAGGCTCGCCCACGGTGGCGCCTGACCCGCAGACGCCCGGTCTCAGGACGTACCCCCCACCCGCTCCCGGCGGAGAACCCCAGTTCCGCTCACCCCACCGAGAAAGGCAACACCGTGCCCGCCAACCCCGCGGCCCCCGATGCGCGTGAACTCCTGGGTCGCCTGACCCTCGCCGAGAAGGTCAAGCTGCTCACCGGGCGCGACTTCTGGTCGACATGGCCCCTGGAGAAGATCGGGCTGCGGAGCATCCTCATGTCCGACGGCCCCTCCGGGGTCCGCGGACCGGTCTGGGACGAACGCGAGCCCTCCCTGAACCTGCCCAGCGCGACCGCCCTGTCGGCCTCCTGGGACGACGCACTCGCCTACCGCTACGGCGCGGTCATCGCCCAGGAGGCCCGTGGCAAGGGCGTCGACGTGGCGCTCGGCCCTACCATCAACCTCCACCGATCCCCGCTGGGCGGGCGGCACTTCGAGGCGTTCAGCGAGGACCCGCTGCTGACCGGCCACCTCGCCGCCGCCTACGTGCGAGGCATCCAGGACAACGGCGTGGCCGCGACACCGAAGCACTACATCGCCAACGACTACGAGACCGACCGCTTCACGGCCTCGACGGAGGTGTCCGAGCGCACGCTGCGTGAGGTGTACCTGCTGCCGTTCGAGAAGGCCGTCACCGAGGCCCGGGCCTGGGCCGTGATGAGCGCCTACAACGCCGTCAACGGAGTCACCGCGACCGAGAACGACCTCCTTGAAACGCCGCTGAACTCGGAGTGGGGCTTCGATGGCGTGGTGATCAGCGACTGGACGGCCGTTCGCTCGACCCATGCCGCCAGGGCCGCCCAGGACCTGGAGATGCCCGGGCCCCGCGGAGCCTGGGGCGACGCCCTGCTCGCCGCCGTCGAGTCCGGCGCCGTCGACGAGGCGGACATCGACCGCAAGGTCCTGCGCATCCTCATCCTCGCCGCGCGCGTCGGCGCTCTCGAGGGCACCAAGGCGGTAGAGCCGACGACGGCGGACTCCGGCGCCGGGTTCGCCCGCGAGGCGGCGGCGGAGGGCATGGTGCTGGTGCGCAACACCGGTGGTGTGCTGCCGCTCGACCCCGGTGCGGTGACCCGGATCGCCGTCATCGGGCACAACGCGGACCGCGCCCGCACCCAGGGCGGTGGCAGTGCCACCGTCGTACCGGAGGAGGTCGTCAGCCCGCTCGACGGCATCCGCGCGGCCTTCCCGGACGCCGAGGTCGAGTACGCGCTCGGCGCCGTCGTCCAGGAGGGCATCGCCGAACTGCCGCTGGACGCCCTCACCAACCCCGCCACCGGCGAGCCGGGGCTACGCGTGCGCTTCCTGAGCGAC
>NZ_GG657754.1:8801386-8894123 GCF_000158915.1 Streptomyces himastatinicus ATCC 53653
GCCTCCCGCGCGCACACGGCGGTCGACCGCCCGGCGCGGTGGCTGGTCGGCCACACGGTGGTCCGCCTCGCCCCGGGCGCCACGGAAACCGTGAACGTCACTGTCCCGGCCCGCGCCTTCGCCCACTGGGACGAGGGCGCGTGGGCTTATGAACCGGGGGAGTTCACCCTCCACGTGGGCTCCAGCGTCGACGACCTGCCCGCCTCCGTTCCAGTACACCTGCGCTGAGCCCGGCCACAGCGAAGCCCGCGGCGGGCCGGGTGCCATGCCGCCTCGGGTCACCGTCACCGTCACCGGCCCCCGGCTGAGGCCCGAGGGTCACCTCGTGTGCGACGGTCACCCTGACCGCGGGTGCCCCCTGTCTGACCGCGTTGCCGCACTGGAACCCCCGTCGGACAGCGACACGGGTCCACGATCGGCTGGACAATCGCCCACCCGGACGGGCACGCGCGCGAGACCGATCACGTGGCCTGCCGGCCTCCACGGCCGGCGAGTCGCGACACCCCCTAGGACTGCTGGCGGCGTACGGCTGCCCAGTCCCCGCGGACCGTGTCGCGGAAGGTGATCGGGGTGTGGCCGGTGCGGTGGTGGAAGTACTTGCTGAAGTGGGTCGCGCTGGAGAAGCCGAGGCGGTCGGCGATGCGCGCGGCGGCCTGGTCGCTGTGGGCCAGGAGGCGCTTGGCCTCCAGGACGACGCGGCGGTCGATGAACTCCTTGGCGCCGAGGCCGGCGGCGGCGAGCGTGGCGCGGGAGAGGGTACGGACCGAGTAGCCGAGCGTTTCGGCGTAGTCCTCCACCCGGCGGGTGCGCGCGAAGTCCCGTTCCACGGCATCGCGGAAGCGCAGGTAGGTGGCGTCGGGTTCGGAGGCGGGGCTGCCGGCGGGTGCGGTGAGGTGGGCCAGCCGCAGGACGAGGACCGCGAGCAGGTGGCGGAGGGCCGCGGTGTGGATCTCAAGGGGCAGGTGTCCGAGGGCGTGGAACTCGGTGGTGAGGTGGTCGGCGGCCAGCCGCAGGGCCGCTTCGTCGTCGGGGAGGGGACGGCGCAGGATCGGGGCGTGCGGGTCTTCTGTGTGAGCGCCGTGTGTGGTGGCCGGGTCGAGGAAGTGCTGGCCGAAGAGGATCAGGGTGCCGTCGGCGTTGGTGAGGTCGCCCCACTGCTGGACCTGCCCGGGGCGTACCCAGAGCCAGGAGCCGGGGTCGAGGACGTAGGCCGTGAAGTCGACCGTGTGCCACAGGGTCCCGCCGGTGAGGGTGATCAGGTGGTGGAAGCCCGGGCGCTGGGGGACCACGAGCCGCTCTGCGGGGACCCGGTGGCGCAGGTCTGTGAGGGACAGCACTTCTACGCCGGCGGGGGTGCCGACGGGCGCGGCGAAGGAGATCTCCGGGATGCCGCGATCGGCATCGTGTCGCTTTTTGACCATGGTGAGTCGCCAGCGTATCCGATGCGACCTGTTCATCGCCCATAGCGTGAAGGTGTCAGCTCGTCCGGAGCCGAGCCGATGTCGGAAAGCAGTAAGAGAGAAGGAGTGTGGCGCCTTCGGCGGAGCGTCTCGCCGAGGACAACGCGCACGGGCCCGTTCAGCGGCCGGCCGGATGACACGCCCACGCCTGCTTCCGCGCGCTGAGCCGCCTGCGCCCGACCACAACCGTCCAAGCCTCCACCATGACCTGACCTTGCAAGGAGAGAACCGTCATGAGCAACGCCAAGAACACCGTCCTGACCGCAGCCGGCGAGCTGTTCGGAAAGAAGGACCCGAGCGCGGTGGACCGCTGGGCCGCCGCCGACTACCGCCAGCACAGCGCCCTGGCCGCCGACGGCCCCGAGGCTCTGCGCCAGCTGGTCGCCGGCCTGCCGGAGGGCTTCCGGTACGAGGGCGCCCGTGTGATCGCCGACGGCGACCTGGTCGTCCTGCACGGCACGTACCACGGCTTCGGCCCCGTCCCGCTGGTCGCCTTCGACATCTTCCGCGTCGACGCCGACGGCAAGCTCGCCGAGCACTGGGACGCCCTGACCCCCCTGGTCGAGGACACCGCCTCCGGCCGCTCCCAGACCGACGGCCCCACCGAGCCGGGCGACCAGGACAAGACCGAGGCCAACCGCGCCCTGGTGGGGGAGTTCGCCGAGAAGGTCCTCAAGGGCGGCGACTACTCGGTACTGACCGACTACATCTCGACCGAGACCTACCACCAGCACAACCCGGAAGCGGCCGACGGCCTCGACGGCTTCGGCGCCGCCGCCGCGAAGTGGGCCGAGCAAGGCAAGAACCTCGTCTACAAGACCGTCCACAAGGTCATCGCCGACGGTGACTTCGTCCTGCTCCAGTCCGAGGGCGAGTTCGGCGTCCCCGCCGCGTACTACGACCTCTTCCGCGTCCAGGACGGCAAGATCGTCGAGCACTGGGACGTCGTCGTGTCCGTGCCCGCCGAACTCCCGCACTCCAACGGCCTGTTCTGACAGGACAACCGTGTACACGACCGCACTGCCGATCGCCGCCTACCGTGCCGCCGTCGCCCTGGACGAGCCGTTCCGGCCCGCCATCGGCCATGATCTGGATCAGCGGTCCGCCGGCCTGGTCCGCGAGGCGCTTGGCCTGCTGGGCGATGACCCGGTGGGAGTGAGGGCCGGGCTGCGCCCCGGCGCGGCGGACCGGCTCGACGATGCCGCCGCCCGGCGACTCCTGCGCGCTGTGCTGACCGTCCGGGAGGCAGGCCCTCTGCCCAGCGGGGCCGCCCGTGTGCTGGACGCGCTCCTGTCCGGCGAACGCCTGGGGCGCGGCACCACCGACGCCGCCTCGCTGCCCACCATCCGCACCACACTTCCCCACACCACGTACCGGGCCGCCGACCGTACGGTGCTCTGGCAGGGCGACATCACCACCCTTGGCGCCGATGCCGTCGTGAACGCCGCCAACAGCGCCCTGCTCGGCTGCTTCGCCCCGATGCACCCGTGTATCGACAACGCCATCCACACCGCGGCCGGCCCCCGCCTGCGCGCCGACTGCCACACGATCATGACCCGGCAGGGCCACCCGGAACCGACCGGCACCGCCAAGATCACCCGCGGTTACCACCTGCCCGCCCGCTACGTCCTGCACACCGTCGGCCCCATCGTCGACGGCCCTCTGCGCCCGGTGCACGATCGGGCGCTGGCGGCCTCGTACCGTGCGTGTCTCGACCTCGCCGCCGAGGTCGACGGCCTGCGCACCGTCGCGTTCTGCGGCATCAGCACCGGCGTCTTCGGCTACCCCCGGAAGCCCGCCGCCCGCGCCGCCCTGGACACCGTGGCCGACTGGCTCGGGACCCACCCCGGACGCCTCGACCGCGTGATCTTCAACGTGTACGCGGACGACGACCACGCCGCCTACACCCACGCACTGACCGAAGGGACCCCGTCCCGATGAACCAGCCCATCTTCGACCTGGCAGACGCCGTCGGCACGATACGCACCTGGCTCACGGAGGCCGACCGCGTCCTGATCACCGCCGGAGCCGGCCTGAGCGCCGCCGCCGGGTACGACTACGGTGACGAGGACCGCTTTGAGCAGCTCTTCCCCGCCCTGCACCGCCGCGGCCTGCGCTCGCGCTACATGGTCGGCGTGCCCCTGCCACCGGCCCTGTTGTGGGGCTACTGGGCCGTCCATATCGACGACGTTCGCTTCTCCACCGCCCCCAACCCCCTTTACCAGCGGCTGCGCGCACTGGTCGACGGCAAGGACCACTGGGTGATGACGTCCAACGTGGACGGTCTCTTCGCCCGGGGTGGCTTCGCCCCCGACCGGATCTTCACCCCGCAGGGCGACTACGGCCGTTACCAGTGCAGCACCCCCTGCACTCCCGCCACGTGGGACAGCCGCCCTCTCGTCGGACAGCTCCTCGCCGCCTACGACCCGGCCACCGGCGCCGTCACCGACCCCGATGCCCCGCCCCGATGCCCGAACTGCGGAGGCGAGGCCGAGATCAACGTCCGCGTCGGCCCCCAGTTCGTCGACACCCCGTACCCTCCCCGCGGGGCACCGCCTCCAGGAGTGGCTGGGCACGGCGCCCGCCGACACCCGCCTGCTGATCCTGGAGTTCGGCGCCGGATTCAACACCCCCGGCGTGATCCGACGGCCTGGCGAACACCTCGCCCGCCACTTCCCCGCCGCACGCCTCGTCCGCGTCAACCCCGACCGTCCCGAAACCCCCGCCGACCTCGCCGACCGGGCCCTGCCGGTCCCCGTCGGCGCGGACCACCTGCTGGACGTACTCACCGCGCCGCACCCGGCGCCCGACCCTACGGTGACACCATGAGCGCCCCGGAAAAGAACAAGGCCGCGGCCGAAGCGTTCTACCACCTGATGTTCAACCAGTGCCGCCCGGCCGAGGCCATCGACCAGTTCGTCGGTGACACCTACATCCAACACAACCCGCACGTCGCCGATGGCAAGCAGGCGTTCATCGACTACTTCGAACGCATGGCCGCCGAGTATCCCGGCAAGCGCGTTGAATTCAAGCGCGCCTTTGCCGAAGGCGACCACGTCATCCTGCACTGCCACCAGATCTGGCCCGACGAGGAGTACGCGGGCATCGACATCTTCCGCTTCGATGCCGACGGCAAGATCGTCGAACATTGGGATGTCCTCCAGATCATCCCGCCCACCTCCAAGAACGACAACACCATGTTCTGAGACCGGCTCCCCGGCGAACTCACGCAGCAGCGCGACGGTGACGGCGGCGCCGGCGTCCCAGTCGACGAAGAAGTCCTGTGAGCCGGCGCCAGGCGGCCGTTGCGTACGAAGGCGGCGGACATCGTGATGGAGTCGAGCAGCCACTGGATGCGGGGCGGGGCCTCGACGTCCCTGCGGCGCGACGGCGTGCTGCGGGTGGGCCGGGCGGCGCGGGCCAGGTCGAACAGGTAGGTGCGTTCGTCCTCGTCCAGCTGCACAGCTTGGGCGACGGCGGCGAGGACGTCTTTGGACACGCCGCTGATGTGGCCCTTCTCCAGCCGGGTGTACCACTCGGTGCTCACGCCGGCGAGCACGGCGACCTCCTCACGACGCAGGCCCGGGACCCGGCGCCGCCCGCTGGTGGGCAGCCCGGCCTCCTCGGGGGTGATCTTGGCGCGGCGGCTGGCGAGAAAGTCCCGGATCTCCGCGCGGTAATCGTGTCGGTCGTTCATGCGTTCCACGGTAGCCAGAGAGGGGCGCGGAGGGAGGTTGAGCTTGTCCCCCCTATAAACGCGACCTTCTCCACGTGCGCAGTCGCCGGTCTCCTGGAACACCTACCTCGATCACGACCGCACGGAGATGAACCTTGAGTACGCGAGGAGGAACCCTCCACGCCTCCGATGGCGTACGGGCCGACCAGCCCCGGCAGGTCCGCCACCCGGCTGCCGCTCGTCGTCTACACCTGGCACTGGGTACGTTCCTGATGGGCACGACCGAGTTCGTGGTGGCGGGCCTGCTGCCTCAGATCGCGGGCGACCTACAGGTCAGCGTCGCCCGGACCGGCCTGATGATCACCGTCTTCGCCATCGGCATGATCGTCGGAGCACCGCTGATGGCGATGCTGACTCTGCGGTTGCCCAAGCGGCTGACGCTGATGCTCGCCCTGGGCGTCTTCGCCGCCGGGCACGTCATCGTCGCCCTCGGCTCGAACTTCACCCTGCTCTTGGCGGCACGGTTCCTGACCGCGATCGCCACCGGAGCGTTCTGGGCGGTGGCCAATGTGGCCGCCGCACGCGCCGCAGGCCCTACCGCCAGTTCCCGCGCCCTGGGACTGGTCGGCGCCGGAGCCATGCTCGCCAGCGTCGTCGGCGTGCCGCTGGGCGCGTTCGCGGGGCAGCTCATGGGCTGGCGCGGCCCCTTCTGGGCCCTCGCGGCCCTGGCCGCGGCAGCCATCGCGCTCATCGCACGCACTGTTCCCCACGACGGCGGCGACCAGCAGGCAGTGTCGATCCGCTCGGAGCTGACCGCTCTGGCCTCCGGCCGCCTGTGGCTGGTGCTGGCCGCCTGCACCACCACGACCGGCGGCGTCCTGGCCACCTACTCCTACATTGCGCCGCTGCTGACCGGCCGGTCGGGGATCGCATCTGGCCTCGGGGTGCCGCTGGTCCTGGCCGGCTTCGGCCTCGGCGCCCTGGCCGGCTCGCTCGTCTTCGACGTCACCACCGACCTCGACGGCGTCCCGGCGGGCTACCAGAACATGGCCGACCGCAAGAGCCTCAAGGTCCTGGTCGCCAGCTGACCCCTGGCACGACGAAGAGAGGGTGCGGCTCCATCCGCATCACCCTCTGCAAACGACGACCCCTCCATCTGCCCTGCCGTGGTTGCGGCTGATCCGTCTACTGACGCGAAGGCATACGTATGTCGACTGAATCTGTGTCTGCTGTTCCACCCCCCGCCGAACCGGGCGAGCCCTCCTCGGCGCCCACGCGGCGGACCTTCATCGCCACCACCACCGCGGTCGGTGGTGCCGCGGTCGCGGGTGGCGTGATCGGAGGGTCCTTCCTCGTCGGCTCGGAGGAAGCGGCAGCCGCGCCGCCTGCCAGCCGTGTATCCCTGACGGTGAACGGCACCCGTCGGACGGTGACGGTGGACAACCGCACCTCGCTGCTGGACCTGCTGCGAGAGCACTTCGGCCTCACCGGCTCCAAAAAGGGCTGCGACGCCGGGGCGTGCGGCGCGTGCACGGTGCTGGTCGACGGGCAGCGGCACAACGCCTGCCTGACCCTCGCGGTGCGCCTGGAGGGTGCCGAGGTCATCACGATCGAGGGCCTGGCCGACGGCGACGAACTGCACCCGCTGCAACAGGCGTTCATCGATGAGGATGCCTTCCAGTGTGGCTACTGCACCCCCGGACAGATCATGTCCGGCGTCGGCTGCATCAAGGAGGGCCACACCGGCTCCCCGGAGGAGATCCGGGAGTGGATGAGCGGCAACATCTGCCGCTGCGGCTGTTACGTGAAGATCGTGCGCGCGGTCGAACAGACCGCCGACCGGAAGTAGAGGTGCGGCGATCATGTTTCCCTTCTCCTACACCCGCGTTTCCGATACAGATGAGGCCCTCGACGCCGGTCGCCGCGGTGGCCGTTACATCGCCGGGGGCACCACCCTGGTCGACCTGATGCGCGAGACCGTGGAGCGCCCCGAGAGCCTGGTCGACATCAGCGGCCTGCCACTGCGCGAGGTCAGGGCCACCGAGGGTGGTGGACTGCGTATCGGCGCTCTGGTGCGGATGGCCGAGGCCGCCGCCCACCCCAAGGTGCGCACCCTGTATCCCGTGATCTCCGAGTCGCTGGAGCTGAGCGCGTCGGCGCAGCTGCGCAACATGGCGACCATCGGCGGCAACATCATGCAGCGCACGCGGTGCACCTACTTCCGTGACGTGACCGCCGACTGCAACAAGCGCGAGCCGGGCTCGGGCTGTGCCGCGCTGGAGGGCCACAACCGCACCCACGCGATCCTCGGCACGTCCGACGCCTGCGTGGCCACACACCCCTCCGACGTCGCGGTGGCGTTCGCCGCCCTGGAGGCGACCGTGCACCTGCTGGGCCCGGACGGAGAGCGCCGAGTCCCTTTCGCCGACTTCCTGCTACGGCCCGGCAATACCCCCCACCGCGAACAAGCCCTCCGTAAGGGTGAGTTGGTCACCGCGGTGGAGGTCCCGGCTCTTCCGCGTCCGCTGAAGTCGGGCTACCTGAAGGTGCGTGACCGGCAGTCCTACGAGTTCGCCCTGACCTCGGCGGCCGTAGCGCTGCACATACGCGGCGGGGTGATCCGCGAGGCGAAGGTCGCCTCCGGCGGGGTGGGCACCGTGCCCTGGAAGCTGCCCGCCGTGGAGCGGCACCTGGTCGGCGAACGCCCCTCGGCAGCCCTGTGGACAGCCGCCGCGGAGAAGGCGGCGGACGGGGCACGCCCCCTGAAGCACAACCGGTTCAAGACCGAGTTGCTCAAGCGGACCGTCGAGCGTCAGCTGCGCGTCGTGGGAGGTACGAAGTGAGTCCCCAGCCCCAGGCCGCCGTCGGCGCGCCGCTGTCCCGGGTGGACGGGCGGCTGAAGGTCACCGGCCAGGCCCCGTACGCCGCCGAGCACGACGTCGAGGGCGTCGTGCACGCGGTCATCGTCGACAGCGGTGTCGGCCGTGGCCGCATCACCTCGATCGACACGCGTGACGCCGAAGCCCAACGGGACGTGCTGCGGGTGATCAGTCACCGCAACGCGCCGAAGTTGCCGTACCGCGACAACCCCGGGTCCAACAACCCGCCCGGGCGCAGGCTGCGGGTCTTCCAGGACGACCGGGTGCTCTTCCACGGTCAGCCGGTCGCCGTCGTGGTGGCCACCACCTTGGAGGCCGCTCAGCACGGCGCGAGCCTGGTCAAGGTCGCATACGACACCGAGCGGCCCTCGACCGACCTGCACGAGGCCGAGCGGGACAAGCCGACGACCTACGCGCGCGGTGACGCGGACGCCGGCTTGCGTTCCTCCGCCGTGCGGCTGGACCTGACCTACCAACTGGCGCGCAATCATCAGAACCCGATGGAGCCGCATGCCACCATCGCCCGCTGGGACGGCGACAAGCTGACCGTGTGGGACAAGACGCAGTGGGTGGTGGGCACGCGGGACGAACTCGTCACGGTCTTCGACCTGCCCGAGGAGTCGGTGCGGATCATCTCACCGTTCGTCGGCGGCGCCTTCGGCAGCGGGCTGCGCTGCTGGCCGCACACGGTGGTCGCCGCGCTGGCCGCGCGGGAGACGGGCCGCCCGGTCAAGCTGGTGCTGAGTCGCAAGCAGCAGTACTTCGGCACCGGCTTCCGGCCCTCGTACGAGTACCGGCTGCGGCTGGGCAGCGACCGCCGCGGCCGGCTGACGGCGATGGCCCACGAGATGGACGCCGAAACCTCGTCCTATGAGACGTTCACCGAGACCGTGATGCCCGCAGGGCAGATGCTGTACAGCATGCCGAACGTGAGCCAGGAGTACCGTACGGTGCCCCTGGACGTGAACACCCCGTTGTGGATGCGCGGCCCGGGCTTCGCCACGGCGTCCTTCGTGATCGAGTCGGCCATGGACGAACTCGCCCACAAGCTCGGCATCGATCCCCTGGAGCTGCGCCGGCGCAACGAACCGAACGAGGACGAGTCCAACGGGCGGCCGTTCTCGACCCGCCGACTCCGTGAGTGCTACACCGTCGGTGCCCGCGAGTTCGGCTGGCACCGGCGCTCGTCCCGGCCGCGCTCGCGACGCGAGGGGGACTGGCTGATCGGCCTGGGTGTCGCGGTCGGCGTGTACGAGACACAGCGCAACCAAGCCCAAGCCCGGGTCCGCCTCGACGCCGACGGCACCGCCCTGGTCGAGACCGCGGCCAGCGACATGGGGCCGGGCACCTACACCTCCCAGACCCAGGTCGCCGCCGACGCCCTCGGGCTGACCATGCGCACGGTCACCTTGCGGCTCGGCGACTCCCTGTACCCGCCGACCCCGCCGCACGGCGGCTCGCAGACCATGGCGAGCGTCGGCTCCGCCGTCCTCGACGGCTGCGACAAGGTGCGCCGCCAGGCGATCGAACTCGCCGTCGAGGACCGCGAGTCACCGCTGTACGGAGCGGACGCCGACGACGTGGTGGTCCGCGGCGGCCGACTGCACGTGAAGGGCAACCCAGGGCGTGGTGAGACGTACCGGAGCCTGCTGACCCGCAACGACCGCACCCACGTCGAAGCGGGCGGCTCCTACGCGGGAGCGTCGAAACCGGAGAGGCACTCCTTCTACGCCTACAACGCCACGTTCGCGGAGGTCGCCGTCGACGCGAAACTCGGCCTGGTGAGGGTGCGGCGCATGCTCGGAGTGTACGACGCGGGCCGCATCATCAGCCCCAAGCTCGCCGAGAGCCAGGCGATCGGCGGCATCGTGGGCGGCATCGGCACGGCCCTGCTGGAACACACCGTCACCGACCACCGCGACGGCCGGATCGTGAACGCCAACCTCGCCGACTACCTCGTCCCCGTCAACGCCGACGTCCCCGACGTCAGGGCGATCTACCTGGACGGCGAGGACCGGAAAGCCGACCCGCTCGGCGTCAAGGGACTGGGCGAGGTCGTCCACGTCGGCGTGGCACCCGCCATCGCCAACGCGGTCTTCAACGCCACCGGCCGCCGCGTCCGCGAACTGCCCATCACCGCAGAGGCCTTGATGTGAGCCGCAGTGTCCCGGGCGACCAAGGAGCGGCCCAGCCGCCCGGGACACTCCACGCATGTCCGGCAGGCACGCCCCTTCGCACTTGCCACCATCGTCGATGTCCACGGCAGCGCACCCCTCCCGGCCGGTACGTCGGTAGCGGTGGACATGGACGGCAACGCGGTCGGCAGCATCTCCGGCGGCTGTGTCGAGGGCGCCACTCGGACGACGACGCCTTGGCCGTCGGGCTGACCTGCGGTGGTGAACTCGACGTCCTGGTCCAGTGCATCGACCCCATGGCGCAGCCCCACCTGACCGCCGCCTTCGAGGAGGTCCTCCGGGTCGACCCACAGCTGTGGCACAGGTCGTCGACGGCCCCGATGAATTCCTCGGCCGCACCCTGTGTGTCCTCGGTGCCGGGGAGGTGGACCGTGCGGTGACGGCACAGGCCGGTGCCCTCCTGCGGGCGGGACGTACCGCCCGCGTCGAGGTCGGCGGCGACGCGGACACCTGCCCCGAAAAGCTGTCCGTCCTCGTCCATGTCCACGCGTCCCGGCCCCGCATGCTGATCTTCGGCGCCGTCGACTTCGCCACCGCGGCCCGGTTCCCGGAGGCGGACGAGGTCGTGGTCGACTGGCCCCACCGGTACCTGGAACGAACCGAGGCCGACACTCGCATGCGTCCTCACCCACGACGCCAACCACGCCACCGGCCTGCCCCTGTCCCACGGCTCGGGGCCGATTCACGGCCCCGGGCCGTCGACGGTACCTGGGAGCGGGTGCTTACCGCGCTGATTCCGCCGGGGCGGCTTCCCCACCCGAGACGCGGCCGCCGCCGCGCTGCGCCGGATGCTGGAGGGTGCATGCGACCACGATGCGGGCGAACAGGCAGTGGCGTGGAGTTTCCGCGGCGCAGCACCAGGGCCGGCGTCCGATGGGGCGGCCGACACGTATCGTCGTACCGGGCTGGGGCATTCAGCGGTAAGTCGGCATCCTTTTGAGTTGCGGGCTTGTGGGACGAACTCGTTTCGCGGCTGTGCTGACCAGCAGAGTCGGTTGACTTGGCGTGGGAAGCGATCGCTTCTCCGACGCGTCTCTTGTGAGGGCAGCTACCTTGATCAACAGACGGAGCGTGCTGCGGGCAGGCACTGTGGGTGTCTGGGGAACGGAGATGGTGGGTTCGCAGTCGCTGCCCGCAGCTGCCGCGCCATCCACCGAAGAGACGGAGCGGGTCAGCCAACGGGACTGGGAGTTGCTGGCTGAGGCGCTGTCGTCGCGTTCCACTCTCTACCGGCCGGGAGATTCCGGCTACCCGCCGCTGGCACTTCCGTTCAACCATCGGTACGCCGGGGTCCGCCCTGCTGGAATCGTGGCGTGCGCCACCACCCGGGATGTCCGGGCGGCGGTCCGCTGGGCCCGCGCGGTGGGGCTGCCCGCCGTGCCTCGTTCCGGGCTGGGCCACAACTACGCCGGGTACTCCGCCACCACTGGTCTGCTGCTCAACATGGCCCGCATGAAAAGCATCGTCTCCACCCCGCGGCCGGGTGCCGTCTCCCGGACCCGGACCTACGGGCGGATGAGGGTCGTTCACGACGCGGGTACCGTCACCGTGGGAGCCGGGGTCACCAACGGCGACCTGCACCCGCTGCTGGAGGACCGCGGCATGTTCGTGCCGACCGGCCGCTGCCCTACGGTCGGGGTGGCCGGGCTGGTGCTCGGTGGCGGAATCGGCTTCAGTGACAAGATGTTCGGCCTGACCTGCGACCGGCTTGTGTCGACGACCGTGGTACTCGCCGACGGCAGCGTGGTGGAGGCCAGTCAGGACGCGCACCCCGACCTGTTCTGGGGTTGCCGCGGCGGGGCGGGAAACAACTTCGGTGTCAACACCTCCTTTACGTTCCAGTACGAGCGGTTCCAGGGCGACGTGGGCGTCTACCAGTTGCGCTGGAGTTTGGACTCGGTGGTGCAGGTGATCGCCACCGCGCAACAGATCGCCGTGAACACCCTGGACGACAAGCGGTTCCATCTCCGCGTCGGCATCGGGACCCACGGGCTCACCAGGGACCAGATTCGTGCCAACGCCAACGTCAATGCCATCGGTCAGTACTACGGCTCCCTCGAGGAGTTGCGCGACACCCTGGCCCCGCTGCTCGCCATCGGCACGGCTGAGGAGCGCGCTCGCAACAACGCGTCCGTCCGCGAGGTCGCTCCGGGTGTGGCGAGCGTGCTGCTCAGTGCCACCACTCCGGTGCAACAGTTCGCCGCCAAGTCGGCGGTTCTGACCTCCCGGACGCTCCTGACCGATGACCAGATCGGTGCCGCCGCCGATCAGCTGCTGGACTGGCCTGGCAGTGATAACGAGGACGGAGCCGGGTTCGCCATGTTCGCCCTCGGCGGCGAGATCAATCAAGTGCCGCCGGACGCCACGGCGTTCGTGCACCGAAACGCCGTGTTCATCCTCGCCGCCGAGACCTCCTGGGCGGATTATGATCCGCCCAGCGTCGCCGACGCGAACCTTCACTGGCTCCGTGAGTTCTACTGCGGCATTTTCGGTGACACACCGCCCCCGCACTCGTATCAGAATTTCCCGGATCCGACCCTGAAGGACTGGCGGCGGGCCTACTACGGTGCGAACTACGACCGGCTGGTCCGGGTGAATCGGAAGTACGATCCGACCAACTTCTTCAGCTACCCGCAGGGGGTCGGCACCTGACGTCCTCAAACCGACGCCAGGCGGCGGGCTGACCGACGAACGGCGAGGAGGTGCGACGACCGCGAGGTAGGTGTTCTCACCGAAGATGCCGTCGATCGTGACAGGGCGACCTCACTTGTCGAGCTTGCATTTGTCCGCCTCTTCGAACGTCCCTCCAGCGCCGCCTCGTGCTCCCGCAGCAGCCGCTCCAACACCGGCACCGCCGACGTCCGGCACAACGCCAAACGTCGAAGTGGCTCCTCGGCGTGGCCGACGAAGCCGAGGAGGTCGGCCTGGCGTGCCCATCGCCTTCGCGGTAGAGCACCAGGTGTTCGTGGTAGAGAACGCCGTCGCGGATGTCGCCGGTGGCGGTGAAGCCGGTGTCGTCGACGTAGTCGAGGTGGTTTCCGGTGACGGCGCTCCGGCGGTCGCCGCGGGCCTCGTCGTAGCGGCCGTTCGGCAGCAGTTCCTGGCGGATGTATCCGTCAGCGGTCACCCACATCCCGAGGTACGGATGCGGGTCGCGGAGGCGGCGGCAGGCCGAGCGGGTCGGGGCACCCACGGGGCCACCCACGGGCCCACGTCACACCGGTTCTGTGGTGGCGGGAGCGGTGGCGGCCTCGCCCGCCAGCTCGACCAGGGTGATCAGGACCTCCTTCCCGGACTCCCGGTCCCGCGCGTCGCACAGCACCACCGGAGTCTCCTCATCCAGGTCGAGTGCTGTCGCCACTTCACCCGCGCTGTAGTCGCGGACGCCGTTGAAGCAGTTGACGGCGACGACGAACGGCAGTCGGCGCCGCTCGAAGTAGTCGACGGCCGGGAAGGAGTCCCGCAGTCTCCGGGTGTCCGCGAGCACCACCGCGCCCAGAGCGCCGGTGGCGAGCTCGTCCCACAGGAACAAGAACCGGTCCTGGCCCGGAGTGCCGAAGAGATACAGCGCGAGGTCGTCGCCGAAGGTGATCCGGCCGAAGTCCAGTGCCACGGTGGTGGTGCGCTTGTCGGTGACCTCGTCCAGGCTGTCGTCCATCCGGCCCGCCTCGGTCAGGAGCTCCTCCGTGTTCAACGGCCGGATCTCGCTGACCGTGCCGACGAACGTGGTCTTGCCGACGCCGAAGCCCCCGGCCACCAGGATCTTGAGGGTGAGAAAGGGCGCTGGCGCGTCAGAGCGCTCGGAGTCCATCGATCACCTTCCTGAGGATGCGTGCGTCGGGGAGTCGGGCCGGCGGGACGGGCGGCGTGGCGCGGATCAGGCCCATCGCCAGCAGATCGCTGAGGAGCACTCGTACGACCGCCAGTGGCAGTCCGGAGTCGGACGCGATGTCGGCCACCGGGTGCGGCCGTGGTCTGCACAGGTGGAGGATCGCCGCCTGCTCGGGCGAGAGCACCGGGTCGTGACCGGCATCCGGCAGTGCGTGGATGACGGTCATCAGGTCGAGTCGCTGCTCGCTGCCGACGTGCGCCCGCCCGGTCGTCACGGCGTAGAGCCGTACCAAGGGCCCCGCCGCTTCGTCGTACCAGCGCTGATCGGAGTCAGTCATCGAGGCGTGAGGTCTCACCGGCCTCGCCGCGTGCCGGACTGCCGAGGTGCGCGCCGACCCGCTTGACGAGCCGGGCCATCTCGTACGCGACCAGGCCGACATCGGCGTCGGCATCGCTGAACACCGCCAGGCAGGAGCCCTCGCCGGCGGCGACGACGAACAGGAATCCGTCCTCCAGCTCGACCAGTGTCTGGACGACCCCGCCCGCCCTGAAGTGGCGTCCGGCGCCTTTGGCGAGGCTGTGGAAGCCGGAGGCGATCGCGGCGAACCGCTCTCCGTCGTCCCGGGACACGGCCTTCGACACGCCGACTGGCAGCCCGTCGCCGGAGAGTACGACCGCCTGTCTGATCTCCGGCACATGAGCCACGAGTTCCTCCAGGAGCCAGTCGAGTTCACTGGAGCGGTGGGCGGTGCGGGTCATCGGTTCTCTCCTTCGCCTTCTGTGCCGTGGTCGCTCTCCCCCTGGGGGCGCGGCGCCGTTCTGACGGCCTGGCCACGGGCCCAGCCCGTCCGGAAGGACGCCATGGTGGCGCGGGCCTCCTCGGGTGTTCTCCCGGATGGTTTCCGCGTCTGCTCGTACGGTTCGGTCTCGTCGGACGGCTCGGTCGCCGGACCGGACTGGCGTATGCGACGGGGCAGTTCGGGCCGGGCCGCGTGAGGCGGAGGTTCTTCGCCGGTGGCCGGCGACGGCCGCTCGGCGGGAGCAGAAAGCGACGTGGGGGGCAGGGGCTCCGTTACGTGTGCGTTCGTGGGGTGTACCGGCTCCCGCGGCGGCCCGGCCGGGACCGGGACGGAAGCAGCGGGCGCCGCACCCACGTGGCCCGGATACGGATCCGTATCCGCGGCCGCCGTCCTCGCCGAGGCGGTGGCACCCGGCCTGGCCGAGATCCGGCGGGGCAGACCGGCGGTCGTGCCGTCCGCGGCCGCTTCGCCCGCCTCCGTACCGTCACCTGTCTCATCGATCGGTTCGCCCGCCACTTGGCCGGGCAGCAGGACCACGGCGACGATGCCCCCGTACACCGACGATCGCAGGGCCACCCGCACGTCCAGGCGGTGCGCGAGCCGGTTCACCACGAACAGGCCGAGCTGGCCGCTGTCGAGCAGGTCGATGCGTTCGGTGTCGGTCATGCGCCGGTTGGCCTCGGCGAGCGCGGACTGCTCCATGCCGAGCCCGCGGTCCTCGATCTCCAGCGCGATGCCCGCGCCGACGCGCTCGGCGGACACGCGCACCCTGGTGGGCGGAGGCGAGAACGCCGTGGCGTTCTCGACGAGTTCGGCAAGCAGGTGCGTGAGGTCCGCTACCGCTGCGCCCGGCACCCGGACCGCTGGGATGTCCGTGACCAGCACCCGATCGTAGTCCTCGACCTCGGCCACCGCTGCCCGGACGATGTCCATGAGCGGTACGGGGCGCCGCCAGCGCCGCCCCGGCATGGCACCGGAGAGGATGATGAGGCTCTCCGAGTGGCGACGCATCCGGGTGGTGAGATGGTCGAGCCGGAACAGATCCTCCAGCTCGGCCGGGTTCTCGTTGCGGCGTTCCATCGTGTCGAGCAGGGCGAGCTGGCGGTGTACCAGTATCTGGTTGCGGCGCGCGAGGTTCACGTAGACGCCGGAGATGCCGTGCAAGACTTCGGCCCGATCGGCCGCTGCCTTGACCGCGGCCCGGTGGACGGCGACCAACGAGGCGCCGACCTGGCCCACTTCGTCGTCGGGCTGGGGGCGCACGGGCGCTACGGCATCGAGGTCGACGGGCTTCCCGGCGTGCAGTCTCGCGATGGCGCGAGGCAGTTCGCGGCCCGCCAGGGTGAGCGCGGAGTTGCGCAGGCCGGTGAGTTCGACGATCAGGCCACGGCCGATCCGGACCGAGATCACCAGCGAAAGCACCACCCCCACGAGGCCGAGGACCACGGCGACGCCCGAGCCGCCGAGGGCGTCGAACGAGAGGGGGTCCGCGCTGTCGGCGGCGCCCGTGCTCGCCTGCCGCTGCGCCTGTGCGAGCTGCTGGAGGACGTCTCCGGCGGGCGTGCTCCAGCCGGCGGACGCGGCGACCTGACCGGCTTGCCCATCTTGTGTGCGGTTACCTGCCTCGAAGATGGCGTCCTCGATGCCCCGCAGGTCCCGCATCGCGGTCCCGGTGAGGATCTTCCGGTACGGGGCCGCGTCGGCGGCCCGTAGATCGTCCACGGAAGCGGAGAGCAGGTACCGCTGGGTGTGGGCGGCGCCGACGAACTCCACGTACTGGCCCCCGGTGATATGGCCCGACACCTGTGCGGCGCCCATCAGCGCGTCCTCGCGGGCGATCATCTCCCGGGCATGCGCCAGTTCGAGGACGACGCGTGCCGCCGAGGCGGTGTCGGGGCCCGGCATGACGGCCAGGGATCCTTTCAGGGCGAAGGCCCGGGCGATCGTGCTGTTGTAGGCGTCGTAGGTGTCCTGCCACCCGGCATCGCGTCCGCGCAGCCGCTCGCGCAGGGCGCCGAGGCCGTCGACGCCGGTCATCAGCTGGTCCACGCGGTCCGCGGGGTTCGCACCCACGGCCTCGCTGTCCAGGCTGCTCGCCCGGATTCCGCTGCGGAGCGCGGCGGCCGCCGCGTCGGTGTTCCTCTCCTTGTCCACCGTGTCGTCGGCGCGTTCCCGGCTGGGTGCGGCGAGTTGTCGCAGCGCGGCGGAGCGTTCGGACTGCACGGCGGTGACGAGCGAGTCCAGTGGGTTCAGGAGGGAGGCGTTGGCTTCTTTGTACTGGCTCAGTTCCGAGACGCTACGCGCCGTCGTGACGGTGGCGAAGGCCCACAGCGACATCAGGGAGACGGCGGGGACCATCAGCAGGCAGACGATCTTCGCCCGGATCGAACGTGGCACCAGGAATGTGCTCATCAATTCCTCGAGCTGTCAGGGGTGAGGGTGTGCGGTGGGGAGGCGGGGGACGGCAGTGCGGCGGGGGCAAAGCGGTGGCTGGGCTCAGCCGGCCGGTGCCGCGGCGTCGTCGAGCGGTGCGACCGCGGTGGCGTCGGCGCTTTCGACTGCCTCGTGCTCCGTGGGCGACAGGGCCACGAAGGCCGACGCGAGGAAGAGGAACGAACCGAGGACCACCGCGAGAGGGAAGATGAACTGCGTGGCCGTGGCACCGTCCAGCACGCCCCCTTGTGGGGTGAGTTCGATCCGCACGGCGGCCATTCCGGTGTAGTGCATGCTGGACACGGCGAGCCCCATGACGAGGGAGGCGAGTGTCGCTCCCGCGGGGCCGCGCACCACAACGGCGGCCCACAGCGCGGCCGTTGCCGCGACGACGGCGATGACCAGCGAGAGGGCGACGATCGGCAGCTCGTAGCCGACGCTGCCGTGGAACCGGAGTGCCGCCATCCCGAGGTAGTGCATGGCACCGACGCCGAGGCCGGTACCCAGACCACCCACGAGGAGCGAGCGCCCGCGTGACCGCCCGTAGCCGACGGTGAAGACGCCTGCCCCGACGACCGCCACGGCCACCAGCAGGCTGAGGAGTGTGAGCGGGACGTCGTAGCGGATCGGGGTCCCCTCGACTCCGAAGCCGAGCATGGCGATGAAGTGCATCGTCCAGATGCCCGATCCGATCGCGACCGATGCCGTCACCAGCCAGTTGTGCCGGGAGCGGCCGTCCGACACCAGTGCCTTCATGGTGCAGTGCAGTCCGAGCGCGGCGCCGATGCAGGCCATCACATACGCGGTGACAGGTGAAAGCCATCCGGCGCTGAAGTGGTCAAGGTGTGCCAAGACGTCCCCTCCTTCTTCTCAACTTCAAGGCGATGTGGACGCTAGCATTCCGTTTCCTCACAGAAGCTTCACAGGAAAACGCATGTCTGGAGCTCGCGGCCGGTGCGGTCACTTCGAGCTGTCCTACTTGCGAGTTCCGTGGTCGCAATCTGCGTCAGCCGGACACTTCAGCTGTTTTGGCGACGAGACTCTCGCAGTGCGCCTATGGCATAGATCACGGTCCGGCGTGCGGGGAAGCGCTTGAAGTCCCGTTCGGACTTGACGGGCTGCGGGTTCTTCGCAAGCCTGACGGCGGCCAGGCGTTGTCGCTTCGTTCGAGGGTGGGTCGGAGACAGGGGGGCTCACGTTGGATCGCCTTGACCGCCACCACCAACGCGGTCAGCGTCTTGTTGCGGTGCTGCCCCCATCGCCGCGCGTGTGGCTGGGGCCGATCGCGGCCCTCGCCGCGCTGGTGGTCGTCCTGCTCGGGGTCCTGTACGCCGACGACGGCGAGCCCGGCACGGTGGACGCGTGGTTCGTCGAACCGACGGCGGACAGTGTTCAGCCACCGTGGCGGCGCGTGGCTCTGGCCGTGGATTTCCTGGGGGAGCCCGCCGGAGCCGCGGCGCTGGTCGTGGCCGCGGTGGCGGGCTGTCTGCTGCTGCGGCAGCTTCGCGCGGCGGTGCTCGTCGTTGTCGGCACCGGCATGACCGTGGGGACGGCGACGCTGCTCAAGCACCTGGTGGGACGCACCATCCACGGCGACGGCAACCTGTCCTACCCGAGCGGGCACACCGCCTTCGCCACCGCGCTCGCCCTCGTGGTGGCGCTGGTCGCGACCGGCCGGCTCGGCCTCGGCAGGACGGCCGGCACGTTGCTCGTGCTCGCCGCGGCGCTGGTCGCCGGTGCCGCCATGGGCTGGGCGCAGGTCGCCCTGGGCGCGCACTACCCGACCGATGTCCTCGGTGGCTGGTGTACCGCGCTGGCGGTGGTACCGGCGACCGCGTGGCTGGTCGACCGGACGGCTGACCGGCTGGCCGACCGGCCGGCCGACGCCGGTCGGCGGGAGCATTCCTGACGTTACGTCACACCAAGCGGCGGAATACGGGCTTCACCGGTCGTCCGGCCAGCCAGGGGGTGGGGTCACCCGCGTCCAGTGCCTTCCGGTACACCGCACACGCCTGGGCCACCACGTCGACGGTGTGGTCGATGTCGGCGTCGCTGAGCGCGCTGCTCACCACGAACGACGGGGCCAGCACCCCGCCCGTGAGGAGCCGGCGCAGGAACAGGGTGCGGTACTGCTGCGACGGCTGCCCGTTCTCGTCGAGGGTGGCGAAGACCAGGTTGCTGGCCCGGCCCCGGACGACGATGTGGTCGCCGACGCCCATGCCGGCCGCGGCGTCGCGGACACCGGCGGCCAACCGCTCGCCGAGGGCGTGCAGCCGTGCGGTGATGCCCTCTTCGACGTAGGTGGCGAGCACGGCCATCGCGGCTGCCAGGGAGTGCGTTTCCGCACCGTGCGTGGTGGACAGCAGGAACACCCGGTCGCCTGAGTGACGCAAGCCTCCCAGCTCCATCAGATCGCGGCGCCCGGCCAGCGCGGAGACGGCGAATCCGTTGCCCAGCGCCTTGCCGAACGTGGAGAGGTCGGGGACGACGCCGTACAGGCCCTGGGCGCCCGCCTCGGACCAGCGGAAGCCGGTGATCATCTCATCGAAGATCAGGACGCAGCCGTGCCGGTCGGCCAGCTCGCGCAGGCCGGCGAGGTACCCGGGCGGAGGCTCGGTGTGGCCGGCGGGTTCGAGGATCAGGCAGGCGACCTCGTCCTGGTACCGGGTGAGCAGCTCCTCCGTGGCGGCCAGGTCCCCGTAGGGGAACGTCACGGTGAGCTCGTTGGTCGCCTCCGGGATACCGGCGGACATCGGTGTGGTGCCGATGAACCAGTCGTCGACGGAGAAGAACGGATGGTCGGCGCAGATGGCCACCCGCGGGCGCCCGGTGGCGGCGCGGGCGAGGCGCACCGCGGCGGTGGTGGCGTCGGAGCCGTTCTTCGCGAACTTCACCATCTCGGCGGTCGGCACCGTGGCCAGGAAGCGTTCGGCGGCCTCGACCTCCACGATGGACGGCCGGACGAAGTTGCTGCCGCGGTCGAGTTCCCGCCGCACCGCCTCGATCACGCGTGGGTGGGCGTGGCCGAGGCTGACCGACCGCAGGCCGGAGCCGTACTCGACGTAGCGGTTGCCGTCGATGTCCCATACGTGGGCACCGCGGCCGTGGTCGATGACCGGCGCCAGGTTCTCGGGGTACTGGTCGTCGCCCTTGGCGTAGGTGTGCGCGCCCCCGGGGACCAGGGCGTGCAGCCGCTCGTTCGCCGTCCGCGACCGGGGCAGTGAAAACTCTTCGGTGTCCACGCTGACTTCAGCTCTCTTTCTGCTTCAGGACGTCGGCGAGGCTCGGCGCCTCCCGGTCCCGCTGGGACATCGATGTGGCGGGCAGCGGCCAGGGAATGGCGAGCTCCGGGTCGTCGAAGGCGATCGTCACGTCCTCCGCCGGATCGTGCGGGCGGTCGATCCGGTACGAGGTGTCGGCGGTTTCGGTCAGCGCCTGGAAGCCGTGCGCGCACCCCGCCGGGATGTACAGGGTCGTCTGCGTCTCGCCGGACAGCTCGAAGAAGGCCCGGCCCAGGTAGGTCGGCGAGTCCGTCCGCAGGTCCACGATGACGTCGAAGATCTTCCCGTACGAGCACCGCACCAGCTTGGCCTCGCCGGCGCCGGAGCGCAGGTGCAGGCCGCGCAGTACGCCCCGTACCGAGCGGGACAGGCTGTCCTGGACGAAGGCGTCCGGGTCGAGGCCCACCGAGCGGACCACCTCGGCGTCGAAGGTGCGGCAGAAGAAGCCGCGTTCATCGGCGTACGGGGTCGGCTCGAAGAGGTACGCGCCGGAGATCTCCGGGACTTCGGTCGCTTTCATCGGGTCTCCTGCGGGGCGGTCGGCGGGAACAGGGTCGAGGTCAACGTGGCGAACTGGCGGGCGAGTTGCCGTGTCGCGGCCTCGTTGCGTTCGGTGAGGGTCCGGCGTAGCTCCGCCGCGTGTTTCTCCAAAGACCGGAACTGGTCGAGGAGTCGGTCGGCGTCGACCTCGCGGGCCGGGTGGCAGTACGCGCCGAGGCCCATCCGGTCCATGAGCGCGTCGCTCTTCGCCGCGTAGCTCACGGCGAGGGTCGGAGTCCCGGACTTCAGGGCGCAGACCAGATTGTGGTAGCGGGTCGCCACCACGGTGTCGGCGGCAGCCGTCTCCTTCATCAGGTCGGCGAGGGAGGCCGTCTCGGCGGCGGTGACCAGCGGCGAGTCCACCGCGTCGAGGATCGCGGCGACCACCGGCGCGTCGCAGGCGTCGCCGGTGAGCAGCCGGACCGGGCGGCCGTCCTCGGCCAGTGCGCGCACGAAGGCGGTCGTCCCGGCGAGGTAGCGGCGGTGGATCTCCTCGGCCCGGGCGCGGTCGTCGTTGCCGCCGTGGAAGTCCATGACGCCGACGCAGACCGTGCCCGAGGACCCGGCGGCCGACGGCGTCGGCAGGGCGAACGCGAGGTCCGGGTAGACCTCGTCGCGCGCGGTGTCCACGCCCATCGCCCGCATCGCGTCGCGGGACAGGGTGTCCCGGTACGAGCGGTAGGCGGCGAGCCGCGCCGACCAGCGCACCAGGGCCCGGGTCGGCCGGGCCCCGATCGGGGCGGCGCCGACACCGACCAGCGCGACCCGGGTGCCGATCAGCCGGCCACTCGCGCAGAGCAGGAACAGCGAGTACGGGAAGCCCCACGGCCGCAGCGGCAGCGTGGCCTCCAGGACGCCCATCCCGGGCACGATCACCACGTCGTGCCGGCGCACCCAGGCGGCGGTGCGGACGGCGTCGACGAGTTTTCCCAGACCCTTGGCCGCGATCGCGCCCGCACGTGACGCGGTCCGGTACTCCCCGCGGTACCAGTGCAACCGCGTCGCGGGGATGCCGTACCGGGTCGCGACGGTCTCGGGTCCGCCGCACAGCGCGTCCACGACCGCCTCCGGGTGCTCCGCGCGGAGGTAGCCGAGCACGGCCTCGAGCGACCCGTCGTTGCCGAGGTTGCCGGAGCCGAGCAGGCCGAACACCCCCACCCGGGTGGGGGACTTCATGCCCGCCGCCCCTCACGGCCGGCGACGAGGGCGTCGACGGAGACGGTGAGCTTGGCCGGATCGATCGGGGCGCGGTCCTCGACCCGCTCGCCGGCACCCGGCCGGGCCCGGCTGGTCATCCAGGCGGCCAGGTGGCGGTAGCACGCGCGCCGGTCGGCCGCGGACAACGGAGCCCGCCGGATCGCCGCGACGAAACCCCAGACGTACTCGGCGAGCAGCCGCGGCGTCGGGTGCAGCAGGCCCGCCCGGCGCGGGTCGAGGTTGACGCACCGGGAGCGCTTCGACGGGTTCGCCCGCTCGGCGCGGGTGGGGTGGTCGCGGCGGAAGTACAGCAGCTCCGGCACCTGGTGGAAGGGCCCGTGCAGGCCGATCTCGGTGACGAAGGTGCGGTCCGCGTGGTGGTAGCTGTCGTGCGGCTTCACCCGGCGCAGCACGTCGGCCCGCATCACCCCGTAGAAGTCGTCGCCGCCGGGCTCGAACAGCATGCTGCGGAAGCGCTCGGGCGCGCGCGGCGAGTCGGTGGCGAGCCCGTACTCGTACGGGACCTTCACCTGGCCGTCGCCGTCGATGACCGCCTGGTCGGCGTGCGCGAGGATCACGTCCGGCCGCTCGTCCAGCGCCTCCACGCAAGCCCGCAGCAGGTCCCGGGCGTACAGGTCGTCGTGCGAGGCCCACTTGAACAGTTCGCCGTGGCACTGGGTGAACACATAGTTGTGGTTCGGCGCGGCGCCGATGTTCCGGGACAGCCGGATGTACCGGATACGCGAGTCCTGCGCGGCGTACTTGCGGCAGATGTCCTGGGTTCCGTCGGTCGAGGCGTTGTCGGAGATGACCAGCTCGAAATCCTCGTAGGTCTGGCCGAGCAGGGCGTCGAGCGACTCGGCGAGGTACTCCTCGCCGTTGTACACGGGCAGGCCGATGCCCAGCCGGGGAGTGCGGCCAGAGACAGTCATGACGTCCTCACTTCGGGGATGGGGTTCTGGTGGCGCTCGCGCAGGGCGGAGCGCAGTTGGAGCCACCACACGGCCGAACCGCAGACGGTCGCGGCGGCGACGCCCCAGGCCGAGCCGACCGTGCCGGACACGGCAGCGCCGCCGAGCCCGCCGATGACGTAGCAGGCGGAGGCGATCAGTTGGCTGCGCAGGCTGCGCCGGGCCGCGCCGAGCGCGCGCAGCCCGGCCGCAGCGCCGGTGCCGAGGCCGGCGCCCGCGACGCCGAGCGTGACCGGCACGATGAGCTCCGAGGCGGAGCTCCAGACGTCGCCGAGCACGAACTCGCCGAGCCGGTCCGGCATCAGGAGCAGGGCCGAGCCCCACAGCAGCGCGCCGACGGCCTGTCCGCCGCCCAGGAGGAGGCAGAACCGGCCGAGGCGGTGCGGGGCCTGCCGCAGCACCCGCGCCGCCTCCGGGACGGTGACCAGGGACAGCCCCATCAGAACGGCGAGGAACGGGCCGAGCAGGAGCTCGGCGCCCCGCACCGCGCCCACCGCGCCGACCCCGACGATGGCGCCGAGCCCGTAGGCCCGCAGTTGGCTCGCGCCGCTGAGGCAGGTGTTCTCGACCAGGTACCGGTAGCCGAGATCGCGCTGTTCGCGCAGCCATCCGCGCGCCTTGGCCACCCGGGGCCGGATGCCGGACTGGAGGTAGCCGTACGCGGCGGCCACCGTGGCGGACGCGCCCCAGGCGAGCACGAACGCGGCGACGGTTCCCACGCGGGCCGCCACGAGCATGGCGGGCACGAGCGCGACGCCCCAGACGACGTCGTTGAGGAACGCCTTGCGTCCGGTGCCCGCGGCGAAGAACGAGAACCGCCAGGCGTCCTGGAGCAGCAGTCCCGGCAGCATGACACCGAGGGCGACGAACGCGGGCCCCAGACGACCGCCGACGGTGAGCCCGGTCACCAGGCACGCCGCGCCGATGGCCGCGCCGACGCCGAGCGCGGTCCCCGTCGATCTGGCCACGGCCCCGCGCCAGGACGCGTCGGACACGCCGCTGAAGCGCACCACGAGAGGGTCGGTGGCAAGGCCGCGGGAGATGTTGAGGACCACGCCGTAGGTCACCCAGGCCAGGCTGAACACGCCGAACGCGGTCACCCCGAGCGAGCGGGCCACGTAGAGGCCCACCACGAAGTTGGACATGCTGGAGGCCGCCTGGTCGGCCAGGCCCCAGGACAGCCTGCCGACGAGGGCCCGCTTGGCGGAACCGCCCGGTCTCGTGGCCCTTTCCCCCTCGGTGGTCGGGTGCGTCATGCCTTGATCAACCCTGCGCCGTGCAAGGCGTCGGCCGCGGTGGCGACGGTGTCGAACGGCAGCCCGGACTGCTCGGTGACGTCCAGCAGACTGTGCTCACCGTCGGACAGGTTGAGCACCCAGAGCATGGCCATCTGGGCCTGCTTGGTGTCGCTGCGGCCGCCGAGCGCGTCGTACAGCCCGCGTCGGCCCAGCTGCGGTTCGCCGTAGGGGCTGAGGTTGACGTAGCTCCGGTTGCGGTCGAGCACGGCGAACGCCTCGCGGCACACGGCGAGGGTGTCCGCCATCGCCTCCGGGGAGACGAAGTCCAGGTTGTCCGCCGACGTGTGGTACTCGGGGTAGCCCGCGTACGGGGTCCGGGTGAGCGAGCCCACGCCGAGGTTGAATCCGGGCGAGCAGAATTGCCGCTCGTCGTAGCCGTACGGAGTGAACTCGTTGACCTGGTGCGGGCGTTCGGACGCGGCCAGCACGTGCCGCATCACCCGGTCGATCTCCGCGTCGCCGCGCCTGCTCCGCTTGTACGTCAGCGGGCCCGGGTCGCCCGCGCAGGCCAGCACCAGGCCGTGCTTGACCCGGTCGATCCGCTCCGCATTGCGGGCCAGCCAGGTGATCGCCCCGATGGTGCCGGGCGCGAACAGGAAGCGGTACGTGTAGTACGGCGTCCGCTCCGCCAGCGCCCGGGCCAGATACGCCGCCACCGCGATGCCGGCCAGGTTGTCGTTGGCCAGCGACGGGTGGCAGACGTGGCAGGAGACGATCACCTCGTCGGGGACCTGCCCGGGGACCACGTGCTCGGCGTAGGTGAGGTGGCCATCGGCGAGGGTGGAGTCGATGCGGACCTCGTACTCACCGTCCGGCATCGCGTCCAGGGTCTCCTGGGCCAGGCAGAACCCCCATTCCGGCCTGTAGTAGCTGGTGCGGTACGGCACCCAGGTCGGGTGGTCCGGAAGCGTGTGCAGGTGCGCGCGCAGCTCGGACAGCGGCATGGTCGCCGACACCGGCACGCTGTAGCCGAGCACATGCAGGCTGGACGCGGCGAAGTCGACGATCCGGTTGCCCGCGGCGTCGGCGATGTACGCGTCCCGGATGTTCCACTCCTGCGGCACCGTCCAGTCGAGCACCTGGGTCCCGGTCGGCACCTCGTGCACCTGTAGGGGGATGTACTCGCCGACGATGTCCAGGGTGGCGCGCACACCGTCGCCGGTGATGCTCCGGCACAGCGGGTACAACCGCTCCACCAGCGCGTGCATCTCTTCGCCGACCGTGGTCACCGGCGCCACCGCAGAGTGTCGTCGACGGCGCCGGTGGCGGATGCCGCGCGCAGCACGGCAAGGCGGGTGAAACGTCGCTCGAAATCGTCCTTGGTCAGCCCGTGCTTCCGGTAGGCGTCGGCGAGTTCGAGCGCGCCCTGCTTCACGGTCCACTCGCAGTCGAAGCCGCGTATCGCGGCGCGGAACCGGGAGAAGTCCACGCGGTACGACCGCGGATCGGCACCGTTCTCCCCGGTGATCCTCACCTTCGCGCCGGACACCGCCTCGGCGACCTGCTCGGCGATCTCGGCGACCGTCACGTTGTTGATCTCGCTGCCGATGTTGAACGCCCGGTCGTGCACCGCCTCGCGCGGCGCGGTCAGCGCGGCCGTGAAGGCCCGTGCGATGTCGGCGGCGTGCACCAGCGGGCGCCAGGGGGTGCCGTCGGAGAGCACCAGCACCTCGCCGGACAGGAGCGCGTGGCCCACCAGGTTGTTCAGCACGATGTCGGCGCGCAACCTGGGGGAGTAGCCGAAGGCGGTGGCGTTGCGCATGTACACCGGGCTGAAGTCGCCGTCGGACAGCGCGTGCAGGTCGTCCTCCACCCGCACCTTGGACTCCGCGTACGGCGTCACCGGCCGCAGCGGGGCGTCCTCGGCCACCAGGTCGTCGCCGCCGGTGGCGCCGTACACCGAGCAGGTCGACGCGTACAGGAAACGCCGCACTCCGGCGTCCCGGGCCAGTCGGGCGAGGCGTACGGACGCGTGGTGGTTGATGTCGTAGGTGAGCTCCGGCGCCAGCGAACCCAGCGGGTCGTTGGACAGCGCGGCCAGGTGGATCACCGCGTCCACCCCTGCCACGTGTTCGGCCGTGACGTCGCGCAGGTCCACCCGGTGCCCCGACGGGTCCGCGGGTGTCGGGCCGAGGACACAGCCGGCGAACAGCCCGGCGTCAAGACCGACGACCTCGTGTCCGGCGGCGTTGAGCACCGGGGCCATCACGGTGCCCAGGTAGCCCTGGTGTCCGGTGAGCAGTACGCGCAAGGTTCAATCCCCCAGGTCGAGAGTGAGTTTGGTGACGGCGAACGCCTCGGCGTAGCGGGCGTGGCATTCGATGCCGCGGATCCGTGCGAGACCGAGGAAGGCTTCCCGGTCGTACCAGGGCCGGTGCCGCTGCGAGGCGTAGTGCTCCTGCAACAGCCGCACCTTCTCTTCGGCGATCTCCGGCGACAGCGGCTGGTACGCCGCCGGACGGCCGAGATCGCCGTCCCACTTGACGATCTCGTAGCCGAGCACGAGGTGGTCGCGGAACGCGGTGGGCATCAGCTGCGCCAGGCCGCGGTGATCCTGGTGGGCGTCGTCGGTACGCGGGGCCAGGATCAGGTCCGGCTCGGTCTGCCTGCGCAGTTCCTCGACCGCGGCCTTGGCCTCGTCCCAGTGCACGGGCATCCGGCCGTCCGGCAGCTTGAGCACGGTCAGCCGCAGGTCGGCGCCCGGGCAGAAGGCGGCGAGCGCCGCCCGCTCCTCCTGCTCGCGCTCGCTGCCGCCGCCGGAGAGCACCAGCGCGTCGACACGGAGACCCGGCCGCGCGTGGCACAGGGTCAGCAGCGTGCCACCGGCGCCGATGGCGATGTCGTCGCAGTGCGCACCCACCGCGACGATCCGGTCCAGGGGTCCGGCCCCGAGCCGGATCACGCGCTCACCGCCGCGTTGTCCCGTTCCCACACGGCCCATGGGCGGTCGCCCCGGGCGTACGCGGCGTCGAGCGCGGCCCGCTCCTTCACGGTGTCGGTCGGCTTCCAGAAGCCCCGGTGCTGGTGCGCCACCAGCCGCCCCTGCTTGGCCAGTTGGGCGCATCCGTCGGCGACCAGGTCCCCGTTCTCCGGTATGTGGTCGAAGACCTCCTGGCGGAGCACGAAGTATCCGCCGTTCTCCCACAGCGGCAGTTCGCTCACCGCGGTGATGCCCCCCACCAGTCCGTCCTCGCCCAGCTCCACGCAGTGGAACGAGGACTGCGGCGGCACCACCATCATCGACGCACCGGCGTCGCGGCGGGCGAACCGGTCGATCATCTCCGGCAGCGGGGCGTCGGTGAGCACGTCGGCGTAGTTGGCGAGGAACATCTCGTCGCCGTCGAGGTGGTGGCGCACCCGGCGCAGCCGCTCCCCGATCGGTGACTCGATGCCGGTCTGCGCGAACGTGATCGTCCAGTCCGAGATGTCGGTGGACAGCAGCTCGGTCCGCCCGCCCCGCAGGACGAAGTCGTTGGACGTCGTCTCCTCGTAGTTGAGGAAGAAGTCCTTGATGTGGTGGGCCCCGTAGCCGAGGCACAGGATGAACTCCGTGTGCCCGAAGTGCGCGTAGTAGCGCATGACGTGCCAGATCAGCGGTCTCGGGCCGACCATCGCCATCGGCTTGGGCACGTCGTCGGCGGCGCCGCTGCGCATCCGCATCCCGTAACCGCCGCAGAACAGGACGACCTTCATCGCTTTACCTCGACAATGCTCAGTTCCGGGATGGGAAAGACAAGGCGGCCGCCCCAGTCGTGCACGAAGGACAGCTGCTCGACCAGCTCGGCCCGCAGGTTCCACGGGAGGACGAGGACGTAGTCCGGCCTGTCGGCGGCAATCTGCTCGGGCGGCAGGATCGGGATGCGGGTGCCCGGGGTGAACCTGCCGTGCTTGTAGGGGTTGCGGTCGACCGTGTACGGGAGCAGGTCGGGCCGGATGCCGCAGTGGTTGAGCAGGGTGTTGCCCTTGCCCGGGGCGCCGTAGCCGACGACCGTCTCGCCGCGCTCGGCCGCTGTGATGAGGAACCGCAGCAGATCCCGGCGCACCTTGGCCACCCGGGCGGAGAACTCGGCGTACCCGGACAGCTCCTGCAACCCGGCGGCCTTCTCCCGGGCCAGCACGTCCGATACGCGCTGCGTCGGCTCACCGGCCACCTCGGCCGGCCTGGCCCACAGCCGGATGGATCCGCCGTGGGTGGGCAGCAACTCGACGTCCACGAGCGTGAGTCCGCCGCTGGCGAGGGCCCGGATCGCGGACGCGACCGTGTAGTACTGGAAGTGCTCGTGGTAGATCGTGTCGTACTGGTTCTCCTCGATCAGGGTCAGCAGGTGCTGCACCTCGATGGAGACCCAGCCGTCGTCGGCGACCAGGGCGCGCAGCCCCTGGGTGAACCCGACCACGTCGGGGATGTGCGCGTACACGTTGTTGGCCACGACCAGGTCCGCCGGGCCGTGCTCGGCGCGGACGGCCGCTCCGGTGTCCGGGGACAGGAACTCCGTGAGCGTGGGCACACCCTTGTCCCGCGCCGCGGCGCCGACGTTCACCGACGGCTCGATGCCGAGGCAGCGGATCCCCCGGTCCACCACGTGCTTCAGCAGGTACCCGTCGTTGCTCGCCACCTCGACCACGAAGGCGTCGGGGCCGAGACCCACCCGCGCTGCCGCGTCGGCGACGAACGTGCGCGCGTGCTCCACCCAGGAGGTCGAGTACGAGGAGAAGTACGCGTACTCCTCGAACGTCTCCTCCGGCGTGATCAGCGGAGGTATCTGCGCCAGCCAGCAGTCGGTGCAGACCCGCAGGTGCAGCGGGTACGCGGGCTCAGGCCGGTCCAGTTGGTCCGCGGCGAGAAAACTCTCGCACGGTGGCGTCGCCCCGAGATCGACGACGCTCGCCAGCTTCGCCGAGCCGCAGAGTCGGCATCGTGTCATGTACTGCCCCCCATTGATTCCGTCCGACCCGCGATCGCGGTGCGGTACTCATCCACCAGGCGCTCCAGCCCGACGGCCGGGCTGAAGCGCTGTTCGTAACGGCGCCGGGCCGCCTTCCCCATCTCCTGGTTGCGGGCCGGGTCGGCCGTGATCCGGCGCAGGCAGGACGCGAGCGAGGCGGGCTCGCCCGGCCGGTGCAGCAGCCCGGTCACCCCGTCCTCGACGAGTTCGACGAAGGCACCGTGGCCGGCGGCGACGGCCGGGACCCCCGCCGCCATCGCCTCCGCGACGACCAGGCCGAACGTCTCCATGGCCATCGAGGGAGCCACCACGGCGACCGACCGCGCGACGGCCTGCCTGCACTGATCCAGGTCGAGCAGGCCGACGTAGCGCACGTCGTCCCGGCCCGCCGCCCAGGCGGTCACCTCTCGCTCCAGTGGCCCCGCGCCGGCGAGCACGAGTGGCACACCCACGCCGCCGCTCGCCGCGATGTCGTCCCACGCGGCCATGAGCAGCCGCACGCCTTTGGGCTCCGCGAGCCGGCCGAGAAAGAGCAGCTGCTCACCGGCGCCCGCCCGGAAGGCGCCGGGGTCGGGTACGAAGTTGTGCTTCACCGTCAGCCGCTCGGGTGGCATGCCGGACCGCACCAGGACGTCGCGCTGCGCCGCCGAGATGCAGAAGAACCGCTCCACGCCGGACCACCACCGCCGCCGGTTGACCGTCAGACTGACCGCGAGCGGCACCGTCGCAAGGCGGGAGTTCCGGTAGCAGCCGTGCCGGACGGCGGGCAGCGACGCCACCGACCCGACGCATTCGAAGCACGGCCGGCCGTCCCGGTGCAGCGTGCCGGGCGGGCAGACCTGGGTGTAGTTGTGCAGCGTGGCGACGGCGGGTATGCCGGCGTCGGCGCAGGCGGCGAGGACCGCGGGGGACAGGAGCGGGAAGACGTTGTGGATGTGCACCACGTCCGGCCGCTCGGTGCGCAGCCGGGCGGCGAGCTCCGCGCGGACCGCCGGGTTCCACGGTACGAGGAGCGGCACCGCGGCCTTCCCGGGGAGGGACCGGCCGGCGATGTCGTCGCTGCGCCGCTCGAACACCTCGACCCGGTGGCCGGCCGCGCGCAGCAGCCCCACTTCCTGGTCGACGACCCTGTTCTCCCCGCTCGGCTGCGCCGAGGAGTAGCGGTTGTGCACCACGAGGACGTGCATGCGGGGGGTCACCTCCGGGCCCATCGCGGGATACGTCGTTGAGGGACTGCGGGCGTCATGAAGGGGGTGGCCGTCGCGCGGGGCGTGGCCGTGGCCGGTGCCGCGAGGAGCGAGGCGGCCAAGGCCAGATGCAGCAGATACGGCGAGGCGTCGCCGAGACCGGCCTCGGTGTACGACGAGATCGCGACGTAGCTGATCAGGAAGATCGCGCAGGCCCTCGGCAGCGACGGTGGTCGCAGCAGTGCGACGCCGGCGAGGACGATGATGATCGCCGCCACGAGGGTGACGCCGATCAGACCCTGCTCGTTGTAGACGGCCAGCCAGCTGTTGTCGATCGGCAGCCCGCCGAACGACTTGTCGCCCAGGCCCACGCCGAACGCCTGCTCCGCGGCCGTACGGGGCGCTGCCAGCAGGGCGTCCCAGACCTTGGCCCGACCGGTGAGGTTGGAGAAGTTCTCCTTGCTCTGTCCGCGCAGGAACCACGCCTGTAGCGCGGAGGCGAACACCACTGCGGCCACCGCGGCGACCAGCACCGCCCAGGCGAAGAACCGGCGGGCGGCAGCGCTGGTCAGGACGAGTGAGCCGATCGCCAGCACCAGCCCGATGAGCAGGCCGACCGTGGCCGTCCGGGTATGGGTCAACGCGAGCAGGACGAGGGACGGCACGATCACGAACGCCGCGCTGCCCCTGGTGGTCCGGCGGCCGAGTACGAGCAGCACCGTGAGCCCGATGATCACCGCGGCGTACTGTCCGATCTGCGGCGGGGGTGAGCGGCACCAACGCCGCCGGACCAACCGCCCGCCGTAGTACTCCGGGCCAGGGCCGTGCCCGGTGAGATGGCCAGCCCGGCGGCCGCCGTCCCGAGCGCCGCGAAGTACATCCGGATGTGGTGCCGGACGAACGTCAGGCTGCCGTCCCACCAGCGGCTGAGCAGCCACAGCGTGCCGACGAAGAGCGCCAGCCGGGTGCAGCGGAACAGCGCGCCGAACCCGACCTCCAGGTTCGCGCTGGAGATCACGCTCGGCACCAGCAGCAAGGTGAGCAGGAACACGAAGGCGCTGGGTCGGACGCGCAGCCGGGGGTTGAGCGCGAGCGCCAGCGTGAACGCGGCGACCAGCGCGCCCATGGTGGCCATCTGGATGAGGGAGCGGGGGAGCGGAACGATGGTCTTCGCCCCGGCGGAGCCGAGCGTGTTGAGGCCCAGCAACGCCCAGACGATCCCGACGGCCTTCGGCGTTTTCCCGTCCATCTCAACCACCGGCCCGTGGGGCGAAGGTGCTGCCCGCGTCTTGCCGGTACGGCGTGCCCTGCCACTGCCCGGAGTCGAACTGCTGATCCGTGTTCTCCGCGACGAAGCTCCACGGTCCGCCGTAGACGTTGTCGTGCCAGCGGTTGTGCTGCTTGTGGGCGATCGCGTCGGCCACCCGCTTTCCCTTGTACGGCGACCACTTCGGATAGGTGCCGTAGTTGGCGAGGACCGCCATGCGGCCGCATTCGGTCTCGCACTTGACGACCGACGTGTCCAGCAGGAAGCGGTTGTCGTGGATGTCCACCCGCTGCGTCTTCCAACGGCAGTCGGCGTAGAGCGGCGCGGTGGCGATCGCCGGCCTCGCGCAGCGCTTGGTGTCCTTCACCAGCAACGTGCAGTAGCCGGTCGAGGTGTTGGCCGGGCTGTTGCAGAACCGGTCGGCGTTCTCCCACAGGGTGATGCCGTTCCAGTTGTTCTCCAGCACGTTCCCGTGGATCTCTATCTTGTCCGTGCGGGCCCGGATCCGTGGTTCGCCGCCGGCCTCGGACACGTAGATGGTCGCGTACGGGAAGTTGTCGCCGCGGTCGGCGTACTTGCGGCCCTCGACCCAGTTGTTCCGCCGGATCGTGTTGTTCCGGATGACCGCGTTGTAGCTGGTCTCGTACATCAGCGCGGCACCGTCGTTGGCCTCGAGCAGGTTGCCCTCGATGCGGAAGTCGTTGTTGTTGTTGTCCGCCCACAGCCCGGCCCCGCGGTTGTCGTGCACCCAGTTGCCACGTATCTCGGCGCCGTTGACGGCCCAGAACTTGATGCCTCCGGTGCATCCGCAGCCCGGCTTCCGCCGCTCCCAGTCGTCGGTGTTGTTGCCCGTGATCTCGTTGTCCTCGACCACCAGCCCGCGGATGGAGTCGCCGGTCTTGTATGCGTTCATTCCGTACTGTCCGTTGCCGCGCAGGCAGTTGGCGCGGACGTGCTGGTGTGCACCGGCCATCAGCCCGGCGCCGGAGTTGTACTGGACCTTCGCGTGCTCGATCACCCACCCGTCGGCCATGTCGTGGTTGACCACGCCCTCATCGGGCGGCGCGACGAAGTGCTGCACGGTCAGGTAGCGGATGGTGACGTCGCGGGCGGTGCCGCTGAACGCGTAATTGTTCTTCTTCCCGCCGTCGAGCACCGCGCCCGGCGCGCCGAGGTAGCGGTTCCCCTTCTTGGCGATGACCTGGGCGTAGCGGTCCGGCTCGAGCCTGTGCTTGCCCGGCCGAAGCCAGAACGTGGTGCCCGGGGGGCTGCTCCTGGTCTTTTCGGCCAGGTCATCGACCACCCCGGGGTCGACCGTCACCGCGCCGGCCGGCGCCTTCGGCGGCCCGGTCGCGGGCTTGGCGCACACCCGGGCCACGGCCGTGGAGGGCGCCCCGGACGCGGATGGCGCATCGGTCGGCTCCGCCCCGGCGTCGGGCGTGCTCGTACAGCCGGTCGCCGTCAGCAGGACCAGCGCCAGCGGTGCCGCCGCCCACGCCCAGTGCCGCCGCTTCATCCCCACGCGCCCCCCCTAGCCGCGGAACCTGAGCACGGTGGTGAACCCCTCCGCGCCGTCGGTGAATCCGGTGCCGACCAGTGTGGTGATGGGTTCCTTGCGCCCGAAGCCGGCGGAGTACCAGCCCAGTGGCGGGTCGGTCTCGCCCCGATGCGCCTGCCAGTTCAGCTGCCCGGGCAGGTCGAGCACCGCTGAGCGGTCCTCGCCGTCCCGGGTCCAGGTGAGCTGGGCCCGGTTGTCCGCCAGGTCCGCGGTGATCGCGGGGCCGAGGTGGAACGCCAGCCGCGCGGCCCGGCGCGGGCCGCGTACCTCGTCGATGACCCTCAACTCGCGGCTCGCGGCCGTCAGTTCCACCCGGCGGCGGTGCACGGAGGGCCGGTAACCGTCGTGCTCGGCGCACCAGCGGACCGTCCCCCCGTCGGAGGCGCCGGACGTGTCCGCTGTGCCTGCTGTGTCCGCGACCAGGACGCGGCTGCGGGCATGCCCGGTCCACAGGAACGGGCCGCCGGAGACGGACTGATCACCGCCGTCCACTTGCAGGGTGTTGTGGCCGAGGGTCGACCGGAAGTACTGCCGCCACTCGGGCTGCCCGTGGTAGCAGAACGTCCCCGGGTCGGCGAGCACGTCGACCCCGTCGTGCCGGACCTCCACGGACAGCGCGTCCGCGTGAGCGTGCGCGGCGATGGACAGGAATCCGTGCGGACCGCCGTCGCAGCGGCACCAGATCTCTCCCGGACCGCGCAGGATGGTGAGCCCCGCGTCGGCGAAATGGCCTGGTCGGCTTGGTGGGCGGGGCACGGCCGGTGCGGTTCCACCTTTCGAGTACGGCCGGATGAGCGCGGCCAGCAGCGGGGTGCGCACATCGGTGCCGGTCACCGCCGGCCACCAGGTGAGCCGGCCGAACACGGCGTCCCCGGTGGCGAGCAGCGAGCCCCAGCGGTCGGTGCCCGCCCCGTCCACGACCAGACCGTGCCCGTCGTCCGCGTCGCCCTGGCGCGGCGGCCGCAGGTGGCTGTCCACGACGGCCGCGAGCGCGTCGGTCATCCGCAGCAGCACCAGCCGGATCGACGCGGGGACCGGCACGTCCGCGGCATCCGCCTCGGCCACCGCGGCCAGGCCGAGCTCCAGCACGAGTCCGTGGTACTCGGAGGCCAGCTCACGGTTGAGACCGGAGCCGAAGGTGTTGCCGCGCAGATGCCGCTCCAGCGACCGCAGCGCGTCGGCCCGCCAGCGCGCCGAGGAGGGGAACCACCCGAACGCGCAGGCCGCGGCGAACTGCCCGGCGGCCTCGGCGATGACGTGGTTGTTCGCCGAGGACCCCCGGCTGGGGAAGGCGGCCAGCCAGCGCTGGTGGTGCCAGATCTGGTTCAGCGCCACCGGGTTGTCCTCGAACAGACCGGCCGCGCCCGGCCAGCCGTCGAGCAGTCGGCGGATCCACACCCAGGACAGCAGCCGGATGCCCAGCTCGATGCCGCTGATCCAGTGCACGCCACGCAGCGGTGGGTTGGCAGCCCACCACGACCGCAGGTGCGCGGCCACGCGCTCGGCGTACCGCTCGTTCCCGGTGATCGCGTAGGCGGCGGCGAGCACGGTGAGGTACTGATGCCGGGACAGCTCCCAGATCTGCTTGATGTCCCCGACCGCGTCCTCGTTCCGGTACGGCACGTCGAAGGCGTAGCCCCACGGCGCCCGGCGCCCGGTCTTCGGGTCGCGCCACCAGTCCGGGTCGGCCAGGTCATCGCGGACCACCCCGAAATACTCGGCGTGCCCGTCCATCAGCCGGTCCGCCTCGGCGATGAGACGTTTCGCGGCGTCCGGAGGTACCGCGGCGATCGTCCCGGCGGGCAGTACCGCGCTGAACCGGGCGCCGGTCACGCTCGGGCAGTCCGGCCGCGCCGACCGCCACCGCCGCCTGCGCACCGCGTCGCCCACCCGGCCGCCGACCTCCCGCGGTCCCATTCGGGACAGCCGCCGCAGGTACCAGCCCGCGCTCATGCTCATCGCGTCCTCGCCAACGCCACCGGCGCACCGCCGGCCAGGGCGGTCTGCACGGCGAGGGTCGCCGCCGTGGTGGCGACCAGCGACTCCAGCGGCACCGGCATCGGCCCGCCGGTCCGCACGGCCTTGATGAACGCGGCCAGCTCGGCGTTCTGGCCCTTGTCCCGGGCCCTGGGCAGCCGCGAACTGACCCACCGCTTGCGGTCGTACACCGTGGCCCGGACGAAGTCGTCGAGCCGCAGCGCACGACCGTCCGCGACCAGGTCCAGCGTCTCCTTGGGGAAGCCGGCCGGGCCGGTGGTGACGTAGCTGATGGTGGCGGTGGAACCGTCCGGGTAGCGGAGCACGACCTGAAGGTCCTCGTTGCCGGACGTGGCGACCGCGTACACCGAGACCGGGTCGTCCCCGAGCAGCCAGCTCGCCGTGTCGATGAAGTGTCCGCCCTCGCCGGCGAACCGCGAGCCCTCGGTGCCTTGCCGGAGGTACCAGCTGCCGTGCGCGAGGCGGCCCGCGTTGACCAGGTAGCGCAGGTTCGCCGGACCGGTCCGGGCGCCGAACCGCTTCCTGGCCTCCTGGAGCAGCGGCGCGAACCGGCGATTGAAGCCCACCTGAAGCCGGTCGTTGCCGGACTCCTCCACCGCCGCGAGTACGCCGGCCAGCTCGTCCTCGGTGAGGGCCAGGGGCTTCTCCACGAACACGGTCTTGCCGGCCAGCAGCGCTTTTCGGGTCAGTTCGGCGTGCGAGCCGTGCCGGGTGACGATGAACACCGCGTCGATGGACTTGTCGCCGAGCACGGCGTCGAGGTCGGTGGTCGCCTCGGCGAAGCCGAACTTCCGTTTCGCGTTGGCCGCGGACAGCGCCGTCGTGGTGACGACGGTCGACAACACGACGCCGTCGCGCTGTTCCAGGTGCGGCAGCAGCATCGACGTCGCGTAGTTTCCGGCGCCCACGAACGCGAGGCGCGCCGAGGTGTTGGCGGACCGGGCCGGGGTGAACGCCCCGCTGCTGTGCCGCTTCACCGTGGGCACGGCCACCGCCGGGGCCCCGGCTTCCTCCGCCTGCTCTACGTGTTCGGGGTACCGGAACAGCACGGCCACGGCCTTCAGGTCGCCGTCCTTCAGGCTCTGGTACGTCTCGACGGCGTCATCGAAGTCGGCGACGTGGGAGACCAGAGGCTCCACGTCGACGCTGCCGCGGGCGAGGAGGTCGAGGAAGCACGCCAGGTTGCGGCGCTCGGTCCAGCGCACGTAGCCGATCGGGTAGTCCCGCCCCTCCAGCTCGTACTCCGGGTCGTAGCGACCGGGGCCGTAACTGCGGGAGAAGCGGACGTCGAGCTCTTTTTCGTAGTACGCGTTCCACGGCAGGTCCAGGCGGCACTTGCCGATGTCGACGACCCGGCCGCGGTCCCGGCAGAGCCGGGCGGCCAGCTCGACGGGCTCGTTGCTGCCGCCGCCGGCGGCCAGGTACACGTGGTCCACCCCGTGACCGCCGGTGAGCTCGGCGACGGCGGTCTCGACGGCCGCGGACGCCGGATCGCCGCAGGCCACAGCACCCAGGCGCGCGGCGAGTTCGCAGCGCACCGGGTCGGGGTCGGCCCCGACGACGCGGACTCCCGAGGCGGCGAGGAGCTGCACCACCAGCTGCCCGATCAGCCCGAGGCCGATGACCAGTGCCACGTCGCCGAGCTGCGGCTCGCCCTGGCGGACGCCCTGCAACGCGATCGACCCGACGGTGCCGAAAGCCGCGTGCCGCGGCGCGAGGCCGTCCGGTACCGGGGCGTAGAGGTTCTTCGGCACCCAGTTCAGCTCGGCGTGCAACGCGTGCTCATTGCCGGCGCAGGCCACGAGGTCGCCGACCTTCACATCGTCGATCCCGGCGCCGACCTGCTCGACCACCCCGCACAGCGAGTAGCCCAGCGGCGTGTAGGAGTCCAGCTTGCCCATCACCTTGCGGTAGGTGGCGGGCACCCCGTTGGTGGCCACGCTCTGCATGACCTTGGCCACCTGGTCGGGCCGGGAGCGGGCCTTGCCCAGCATCGACATGCCGGCCTCGGACACCTTCATGAGCTCGGTCCCGGTGGATATCAGCGAGTAGGCGCTGCGGACCAGCACACCGCCCGGCTTGCACCCCGGCACCGGCACGTCGAGCACCGCCAGCTCGCCGCTCTTGTAGTTCTGCACAACCTGTTTCACCCGAACTCCCCTGATTCCTCAGCCGTTAACCGAGTGCTCTGGCCGGACCCAGAGGTCGCGTCGCGATACCAGTACTCGAGGGTCAGCACATGCCACAGATGTTTGGAGAAGTCCCGCTGACCGGCGGCGTCCTCGGCGACGAGCCGCTGAAGCGCGTCGCGGCGCAGGAACCCGGAACGGACGAGCAGGCCGTCGTTCACCACCTCGCGCACCAGCGGTGCCAGGTCCCGGCTCATCCAGGCCCGCAGCGGAGCGCTGAACAGGCCCTTGGGCCGGTACACGATCTCCCGGGGCAGGATCGAGGTGGCCGCCTCCTTGAGGACGGCCTTGCCCTGCCGTCCGACGATCTTGCGCTCGCCGGGCACGGCGAACGCCGCCTTGACCACCTCGACGTCCACGTACGGCACCCGTACCTCGGTCGAGGCGGCCATGCTGGAGCGGTCCGTGTACGTAAGGTTCAGGCCCGGCAGGAACATCCGGGCGTCGGTCAGGCACATGCGGTTGACGAAGTCGTCGAGGTCGTTGTCCTGGTAGACATCCGCATGTTCGGTCAGCACGTCGTCGACCGTCCCGGCCAGGTCCGGATCGAGAAGGGCGAGCAGCTCGTCCTGGTCGTACATGGTGTAGCTGCGCCGGAACGCGGTCTCCTCCGGCAGATCGGCGAAGGAGAGGAACCGCTTCGCGAAGCGCACCGACCGGTACCCCCGCCGGGAGGTGGCGACCGGCAGCCGGTCCACGGCCGCGGACACCCCGCGGCGCAGCGGCCGCGGGACGCGCTGGTAGCGCAGCGCGATCAGGTTGGCCAGGTGCTTGCGGTAACCGGCGAACAGCTCGTCGGCGCCCATCCCCGAGAGCATCACCTTGACCCCGGCCTCCCGGGCGGCCGAGCAGATCAGGTACGTATTGATCGCGGCGGGATCGCCGATCGGCTCGTCCAGGTGGTACGTCATCTGCGGCAGCAGGTCGAGCACGTTCGGGGCGATCTCGATCTCGTGCAGATCGACGCCGAACCGCTCGGCCACCTGCCGGGCGTAGCGCAGGTCGTCCGGCATGGCCTCGAACTTGGCGTCCTCGGCGCGGAATCCGATCGTGTAGGCGGAGATCCCGGGTTGGTGGCGGGCCGCGAGCGCGGTCAGGTAGCTGGAGTCGAGACCGCCGGAGAGGAAGGTCGCCACGGGTACGTCGGAGAGCAGGTGGCGCCGGGTCGACTCCTCGACGATGGCGGCCAGGTCCGGCCGCTCGCCGCCCCGGGCCCGTTCCCGGCCCTCGGCTGCGATGTCCTTCAGGTTCCAGTAACTGCCGCGCTCCACCCGGCCGTCGGGCCGGATCCGCAGCCAGCTCCCCGGCGGCAGCTTCTCCGCCTCGCGGAACGCGCAGCGCGAGTCCGGCACCCAGTAGTACAACAGCGAGGCCACCAGCGCCGCATGGTCCACCTCCAGCGACCCACCCGTCGCGGCGGCGAGCGCCTTGAGCTCGGAGGCGAACACCAGGCCCTCGCCGCGCCGGAGCAGGAACAGCGGCTTGATGCCCAACTGGTCGCGGGCGAGCACCAGTTCACCGGTGCGCTCGTCGAAGATGCCGAACGCGAACATGCCGCGCAGCCGGGGCAGGCAGTCCCTGCCCCAGCGCCGCCAGGCCTCGAGCACCACCTCGGTGTCGGAGGTACCGCGGAAGCGCACCCCGGCGGCTGCCAGCTCGGCACGCAGCTCGGGCGCGTTGTACAGCTCACCGTTGTACGTCAGGGCGAGGCCGCCCGAGACCATCGGCTGGGCCCCGGTCCCGGACAGGTCGATGATGGCCAGTCGGCGGTGCCCGAGGTGCACTTCGCCGTCACCGGCGGGGTGGCTGTACCGGCCCGCCCCGTCCGGACCGCGGTGGGCGAGGGTATCGGTGAGCCGGTCGGTCACGGCCTTCCCGTCCGGCCACCGGTACGTGCCTGCGATGCCACACATGTCCTACCGCACCTCCTGGTCGCTGTCCGGGACCCGTGCGGCCCGCATCGGCAGCCGCTCCGTCCGCGGCTGGCCCGTCCCGTGTCGCAGGGCCTGCCGCTCGCCATGGCCCCGCAGCGCGACGTGCCCGTCCCACAGCGTGCCGTCGGTCCGGTCACGCGGATCGGGGTCGATCAGCACCACACCGATCACCGGAATGCGCTGGTCCGCGAGCTGCCGCGCCACCGTGTGCAGCCATGCGGCGCTGCCGTGCCCGGCCCGTACGACGAGCACGGTCCGGGTGCCGAGGTACTGGAGGTCGGTCCACGCCGTGCCGGGCGCGACCGAGCCGACTCCGAGCCGGTGCCCCTGAGCCGGCACGGCCGCGGCACGCTCGCCGCTGACCACGGTGGGGTCTCCTGGCTTCGGGCGGTGGCCTGCGAGCTGCGGTCCTGGCAGACCATCGATGATGACAACGGGCCCCTCGGCCGCCAGTGCCCTGGCGACGTTCAGGGCGATCACGCTCGTGCCGCGCGCACAGCCCAGTTCCAGCAGCGACACCGGTTCCGCGGAGTCGCGCACGGTGCGGGCCAGGGACGCGGTGAGTCTTTGCCGTGCCGCCCGGGTGCGTCGGCGCTGCCACAGGGGGCCCGACCGGCGGGGCAGCTCCGTGATGACCGAGGCGCCCAGGTTCGCCGCGATCTCCCGGCGCAGCACGGGGCGGTCCGCCACCACCGCGCCGACCGCGGCCAGCGCGAGCCCGAGGACGAGGCCGAGGACGAGCCCGATCGCGGCGTTGGTGACGGCGGCCCTGGGCAGGGAGTGCCGCACCACGCGCGGGGCGTCCACGATCTGCGTGCCGGCCGTGACCCGGGGCGTGCCGATGCGCGCTTCCTCGGCGCGCTGGCCGTAATCGGCGATCCGCGAAGTGAGTTCGGCCCGGCGGGAGAAGAGCGACTCGATGTCCGCCGACGCCTGCGGGTCGCTCTCCGGCGATCGGCCTCCGATCGCCTTGTTGACCTTGAGGAGCTCGTCCTGCATGCGGTCACGCTGGTCGAGCAGGGCCTTGGCCTCGGCGTTCGCGGTCTCCCGCATCCGCTTCACATGGTCGGCGACGAACGCGTCGGCCAGCGCCTTGGCCCGGGCCGCCGCCGCCGCGTCGCTGTCACCTGTCACGGTGATCTGGAGCAGGTTGTTGGTCAAGCCGGTACCCCGGTAGTCCCGCATGAAGTCTTCGGGGCGTTCCGGGGACTTGAGGGACCGCAGGGCCTTGGCGGCGATCCGCGTGGTCCCCAGCACCTCGACATCGGTGCGGATCAGCGTTCCGGTGTCGTTCGGCTGGTCCTCCTGATGCGCGACCAGAACCTTGGTCGCCGCGGTCGGCCGCGGCGGCAGCAGGACCGCCACCGCCGCGCCGGTCAGCAGCCCCAGCAGCGCCAGCGAGTACCAGAGGCGGCGGCGCCTGCGCACCGCCACCACCAGCGCCTGGAGGTCGATGAGTGGAGCGGCTGCCGACGACTCCGCGGTGGTGTTCGTCGTCACCCTGAGCCTCCCGTCGCGTGCACGGGAACCGCGAGTGCCAGAGTGGTGTTCTCCGGAGGGCGGCCGGCGGATCGCGTCGGGCGGGCCCGGACCGTGCCGGTGACGACGATGCCGACGACCTCGTGCCCCGCGTCCGCGCACGCCTCGGCGATGCCGGCGAGTTCCCCCGCGGTCCAGTTGCCCGCGCTGAGCACGACCAGGGCACCGGACTCGGTGTCGCGGTCCGGCACCATCGGATGGGACACCGAGACCTCCACCACCCGCAGCATGGGGTATCCCCCGCTCGAAGAGCCCGGGGAGGGATCGCTCTTGGCCTCGGCGACGAGCTGCCCGGCGGCCTGGCGGGCGATCTCGTCGCCCTCCGGTACGACAACCAGCAGCCGCCGGGGGGCCGGCAGCCGGTTCCGCAGGCGAGCGCACACGCGCCGGTAGCGAATCCGCCTGCTGGCCTCGTCGCCCGACCTCTGCGGGGTCGGTATGTCCCACCGGGTGTCGACGCCGAGGAGCCGGCGGATCCGGGCCCGCGCGCCACCGCCTTCCGGCCGGTGCGCGGGCCGTTCACCAGGTACGTCGACGGTACCCAGCACTGCCGAGCCCAGCGCAGCGGCGATCTCCGGTGCGGTGCGCAGCCGGCGGTTCACCCGTGCGGCGGCGAGATGACCGATGACCGCGAGCAGGAGGAACAACAGCGCCCCGCCGACGATGAGCTGCATCCTCGTCGGCGGTGCCTCGCCGGTGGGCCGGGCCGCCGGCCCCATGACGACCATGCCGGCCTTGTCGGTCGCCGGGTCGGCCTCGTCCAGCTTCTTCATGGACTCCGCCAGCGCGGTGCGCAGCTTCTCGAGTTCGGTGCGGGCCTGCACGCTCTCCACGGTCTGCCCCGGATCGGCCGCTTCGGCCAGATCGGTGATGCGGCGGTTGGTCTCCTCCACCTTCTTTCGCAAGTCCTCGAGCCCCGTCGCCGCTGTGGGGTCGGTGTCGTCGCCCGCGATCCGCGCGGCGTAGGTGACGAACTGCCGGGCCACTTGGTCGGAGAGCCGTTGTGCGCGCTCCGGGGTGTCGGCCGTGCCCGAGATCTTGAGGATGTTCCCGTCGGCGGCCTTGGCGCTCACCTGATCCCGCAGCTCGGTGCCGCTGACGCCGGTCCAGCGGAGCGTGGCGGCCGCCCGGTCGACCACCTCCGAACTGGTCGCGATCTGCGCCTGGGTCAGCAGCTCGCGCTCCTCCCACTGCCCCGGCAGCAGGACCGATGCCGACGTCGTGTAACTCGGCGGGATCAGCAAGGAGGCGCCGTAGCCGACGAGTGCGCCCACCAGGGTGAGGATGGCGAGAAGCCGCCGGCGCCGACGGAAAATCCGCCCGATCGTGACCAGGCGTATCGTGTCATCGCTCAACGGTGCTGCCTCTTTCCTGGCCGCACCGGGTCGCCCGCCGACACCGGAGTGTGTGCGCGGCAGGCAGCGGCGTAGGCGGCGAGCAGCGATGCTTGCGAGTTCCGCCAGGAGAGCGGCCCGCTGATCCGCTCCTGGCCGATCTTGCCCATCCGGGCGCGCTTCTCCGGATCGTCGAGGAGCAGCGCGATGAGCCCCGCGAACGCGGCCTCGTCGTTGGCGGGCGCGTAGACGGCGGCGTCACCGGCGGAGACTCGCGCCTCCCGGAGGTCGAACGAGACGATCGGCCGGCCCATCGCCATGTACTCCAGGACCTTGTTCATGGTCGACACGTCGTTGAGCGGATTGCGTGGGTCGGGGGAGAGGCACACGTCCGCGGTGGACAGGTAGCGCACCAGGTCGGCGTCCGGGATGCGTCCGGTGAACTGCACCTGCTCGGAGAGCCCGAGCCGCCGGGACAGCTCCACCATCGCGTCGAAGGCGTCGCCGGCGCCGACGAACACCGCATGCCAGTCGGTCCGTCCGAGCTCGTCGCGCAGCTTCGCGAGGGCCCGCAAGGCGTAGTCGACGCCGTCCTGCGGGCCCATGACGCCGAGGTAGCACAGCAGATGAGGCTTGCCGCGCTTCAACTCCGGCTCGGGCGGCACCGGTTGGAACCGTTCGATCGCGGGCGCGCTGCGCACCACGAACACGTCCTCCGGCCGCCGGCCGCCACGGCGCACCGCGACGTCCCGGTAGCTCTCGTTCGTGGCGAGCACGATGTCCGCCGCCCGGTAGGTCCGCCGCTCCAGCGCGCACACGGCGCGGTAGAGCAGGTCTTCGCCGCGGTCGAACCGGGAGAGGTACAGCTCGGGCACCAGGTCGTGCTGGTCGAAGACGAACCGCGCGCCGCGCCGCTTCAGCCACAGAGCCGGCAGGAACAGCAGGTCGGGCGGGTTGCAGGCGTGGACCACGTCGACCGGGCCGACCTTGCGGGCCAGCCGGACCGTGTGCCACAGCGCCGATCCGTACTCCCGCAGGTACCCGGCCGGTCCTCCGGTGGCCGCGCGCAACGGGTAGCGGTGGATCCGTACCCCGTCGATCTCCGCCTCGGGCTCCGTGTCCCGCTTTTCCCCCCGGGGACAGATGACGTGCACCTCCCAGCCCGCGTCGCGCAGCGTCGTGCACTCCTGCCACACCCGCCGGTCGAACGGCACCGACAGGTTCTCCACCAGGATCAGCGCGCGCCGGCCTGCCCCGTCGCCGCCGGCCGTGTCATCGAACGACGTGTCACCAAGCAAGGCCCATGTACCCCGGTTCGGCCCGGCGCGCCTCGGCGTCGGGAAGGCGGATGAGGTCGACGAGCACCGGTCCTTCGCCCTGGGGCAGCTCCGACAGCACGGCCGGATCCCCGGTCCCGACCAGGCACACCTCGGCGTGTTCGAGCACCTCGCCGACGGAGTCCGCGAGCAGCTGCGCGAGGTGCGGCAGCCGGTTCTCGATGTACTCGCGGTTCGCGCCGATCAGCCGGGAGAGGTTCACATTGGCGTCGTAGATCCGCAGGTCGTAACCCTTACCGAAGAGCCTCTCCGCCAGTTCGACGAGCGGGCTCTCGCGGAGGTCGTCGGTGCCGGGTTTGAAGGACAGCCCGAACATGCCGATCCGGCGCTTGCCGGTGCGCTCGACCAGGTCCACCGCGCGTTGCAGGTGGTCGGAGTTGGAGGGCAGTACGTGGGCGAGAATGGGCACCGAGACATCGGCCCGCTGCGCCGCATGCACCAGGCTGCGCAGGTCCTTGGGCAGGCAGGAGCCACCGAAGGCGAAGCCGGGCCGCAGGTAGGCGGGGCTGATGTTCAGCTTGCGGTCGGCCAGGAACACGTCCATCACCTGGTGCGAGTCGACCCCGAGCGCCTGGCACACCGCGCCCAGCTCGTTCGCGAAGCCGATCTTGAGGCCGTGGAACGCGTTGTCCGCGTATTTGATCGCCTCGGCCGTCGGGACCGGTACCCGGAACACCTCGCCGGGCAAGCCGCCGTACAGCGCCGTCACCGCGTCGCCGCTCGCCGGGTCGAGCTCGCCGATGACGGTCTTGGGCGGGTCGAAGAAGTCCCGCACGCTCGTGCCCTCGCGCAGGAACTCCGGGTTGACCGCGACCCCGAAGCCCACCCCGGCCGTGCCGCCGACGTTCTTCTCCAGGATCGGCACCAGCAGGTTCAGGCAGGTGCCGGGGAGCATGGTGCTGCGGAACACGACGGTGTGCCGGTCTCCCCGCTTGCCCCCCTCGGCCAGCGCGGCGCCGATCTGCTCGGTGACCCGCTCCAGGTACGTGGTGCACAGACTGCCGTTGGGCTCCGACGGCGTGCCCACGCAGACCAGCGACACCTCGCTCTCCATGATCGCCTCACGGACGTCGCCGGTGGCGCGTAACGCTCCGGTCCGCACGACCTCGGCGATGAGCTCGCCGATCCGCTCCTCGACCACCGGCGCCTTGCCGTCGTTGACCAGGTCGACCTTCACCTGGTTGACGTCCACCCCGATGACTTCGTGACCCAGGCTCGCCAGGCACGCGGCCGACACGCAGCCCACGTAGCCGAGCCCGAAAACGCTGACTCTCATGCCCCGTCTCTCCCCCCAGGCAGGCCCTCGCGGCCTGCCTCCCATGCGTCGGCCGGACAACGACCTCCGCGCATCAATAGGCCCCCTGCCCTTGGAGCACCGCACGCAGCGTCTTCCACAAGATCACTGTGTCCAGGGCGAGCGACCAGTCCTCCACGTACCGCAGGTCCAGCCGGACCGCCTCCTCCCACGGCAGGTCGCTGCGTCCGCTGATCTGCCACAGGCCGGTGAGCCCGGGCTTGACCAGCAGCCGCCGACGGATGTCCGGGCCGTACGCGGCGGACTCCTCCGGTAACGGAGGCCGCGGGCCGACGAGCGACATCGAGCCGGTGAGCACGTTGAAAAGCTGCGGGAGCTCGTCGATCGAGTACCGGCGCAGCACCGCTCCCACCCGGGTCACCCGCGGATCCCGGCGGAGCTTGAACAGCAGTCCGGCGCCCTCGTTGCGGTCGGCCAGTTCGGCACGTGCGCGGTCAGCCCCGGCGACCATGGTGCGGAACTTGAGAATGGTGAACTCGCGGCCGTCCTTGCCGACCCTGCGCTGGCGGTAGAACACCCCGCCCCGACTGTCCATCAGCACGAGCAGCCCGACGAGCACCATCAGCGGCGCGAACAGCATCAGCAGGATCGCTGAGCCCATCCGGTCGACGACCGCTTTGACCGCCCGGCGGCCCCCGGTGAAGGTCGGCATGCTGACCCGCAGCAGCGGGATCCCGAGCACCGCGTCGACGTGCAGCCGCGGGCCGGCCACCTCCATCAGTACGGGTGCCACGACCATCTCGGTGTCGCTGCCCTCGAGGTTCCAGGCCAGCCGCTGCAACCGGTCCGGTGACCAGTGCGGGTCCGGTGTGACCGCGACGACACGGTAGCCGTCGTGGCGGACGTGCTTGGCGACGTCCGCCAGTCGGCCGACGACCCGCACTCCGTCCAGTTGGTCACCGTCGAGCCCGCGACCGTCCGTCGTGCACACCGCCTCCACCCGCCAGCCGAGGTGCGGGAACTTGCGGGTTCGGGTAATCAGGTCGCGCAGGGTGGCGGGGCTCCCGGCAGCGAGCACCGGTCGCAGGCACCGTCCGTCCTTGCGCTGTTTGTGCAGCCAGAGGCGCAGCAGATACCGCGCGGTCATGGTGATGAGGGCGATCGCGGGGATCGCGACGAAGATCCAGAGCTTGATGTTGCGCGAGGTGAGGGCGATCCCGCCGAGCGCCAGGACGACGGTCGCCATGAACAGTGAGCGTCCGAGCCGGCGGAATTCCTCGGCGCCCTGGCCGAGCACGGCCGGAGCCCATGACCGGCTCACCGCAAGCGCTCCCAGCACCAGCAGCTCGGTGCCGAAGGCGAGAATTCCCCACTTCTCGTGCCAGTTGGCCGCGTCCCGGGCCCCGAAGAAGTTGCCGATCGCCGCCACCACGCAGGCGGTGGCCACGGTATCGCTGGTGATCACGGTACGGCGGTAGCGCTGCTCCCAGTCGCTCGCGGGCCGGCTGATCGCCCCGTTCGCCGGACGACCGCCCGCCGATAAAAACGGGCTGGCTGATTCCCCCTGCTGCACAGACCCCCCCAGGTCGCCAGTGGGCTCGACGTGTTTGCTCCACACGGTTTCTCCCCCCGGGGAGGCCCCCGCCCCCCGCACTGTTCCCCCTCGGGAGGCCCCCGCCCCCCGCGCCGCGCTGTTCCTCCCCTCGGGAGGCCCCCGCCCCCCGGCGGATGACATCCCCGATATTGCAGCGCTACTTGGACACCCAACCCAGACGGGAGCGGACTCGCATGTCCTGCCGGACTCTTGAGGTGCGCCGGAACCCGTCGAAACCCCGGGTGCTCCCCACACCCCAAGGCCCCTCTCGGGCTCCAGGAATTGATCACCCCCACGTCTGGCGCCGGGAACGAGCCTGCTGGCTGTCCGTAGCGCCGGACCTGAAGATCATTATTTGTCGCTCGTGTCCAAACATGTGAAGCACGGGTCAATCTAGAACATGAGGGCCGGTCTGAAGAAGAGATGTGTGTAATTTGTGCTCAACCTTTGAAGCCGGCTCCACCCAGCGGTGACTTCCTACGGGGGCCTTGGCGACAAAGACATGCCGTGTGACCTGCGGTGACGGGAGTTCTCGGGGCTGCCGGCACCGGCACCCCCGAGGTGTCCCCCCAACTGCCGACTGGGCCGCGCTTAAAGGCCTGTCCGGTCGCGCCGCACCCCGACGGTGCGTGCCGGGCGGCGGTCGGACCCGTCGGCCACCGTTGCCGGGGGCGCGCGTTCCTCCGCTGGACCTCGGTGACAGGGCTGGGTGCTTCCGGTTCGTCCCGACGCCGCCGCAAAGCCCACAGTCCAACGCGTTCGTCCGCTTCCCGTCAGCAGGTACCGGCCGGGCGGCAGTCGACGGCCGCGCGCGGCGGCCACGCCTGCGGATCGAGGATGCCCAGTACATACGCCCGGCTGACCAGCGCCAGCCGGGTCGGTGCCGCCAGCAACTCCCGCAGCCGGCCGAGGTGGTAGTCCAGGGTCTGCCGGGAGAGCCGGAGCGAGGCGGCGATCTCGTTGTTGCCGTGCCCGGCGGACAGCAGGGTGAGGATGCGCAACTGCGCCGCGGTGAGCGGTGGCAGCGGCGGGTGCGGCAGGGTGTGGTGGGGCAGTACCGCCCAGACGCCGCGGGCCCGCCGTGAGCCGCTGCTGACGGCGGTGAGCAGCACCCGGGCCCGCCACTCGTCGCCCCGGGCGTCGAGGAAGACCGCGGAGGTCTGGAACCGGCGCCGGCGCCGGTTCACCAGATCCCGCCAGGCGTGGCGCAGTCCGGCCAGATCGTCGGCGGGGGCCAGATAGCGGTGGGCTGGGCGGCCGAGCAGATCGGGCACATGGACCCGGAGCAGTTCCGCGGCCGAGGCGCTGACCCGGCGTATCCGGCCGCCCGGCGAGAGCAGGGCGCAGGGCAGACCGCTGTGTTCGCTGAGCGCCTGGAGGTCCTCCTCGGCGGCGCGCCGCCGGCTCAGGGCGAGGGTGTAGTCGGTGATGTCGATGTAGATCCCGGCCACACAGGTCCGGCCACCCTCGGCCACCGGGAAGCGGTGGCCGACCGCGCGCCCGGGTGAGCCGTCGGGGCGGTGGTAGCCGATGGTGTGCCGTACCGGCTTGTCCGAGCTGAGCACCTGCCGGTCCAGGGTCTGGAAGGTCGCCACGTCCTCGGGGGCGTCGACATCGGTGACGCTGCTGCCGATCACGGCGTCGGGGGTGGTGCCGTACAGATGGGCGTAGGCGTGGTTGGCCCACAGGTAGCGGCCGTGGGCGTCGCGGATGAACGCCGCGGCGGGCGCGAAGTCGGCGAAGTCGGTGAACGCGGCGTAGCCGTGGCGGCCGAGCTCCAGGGCGCTGATGTCCACCGCGAGCCCGCTGACCCCGCCGCGGGCGTCACCGGCCAGTCGGCCGGGACAGGAGGTGACGTCGAACAGCCGCCCGCCGAACCGGACCTGGCGGCGGTCGATCCCCGACTCCCGGCCCTCGGCGGCCGCCCCTTCCCGCGCGGCGGCGGCCGCGCCGCCGAGGGTGTCGACGAACCGCTGTGCGGTGCCGGGGTCATGGAAGGCGCCCCCGCCGCAGTTGACGATGCGCAGCCGCTCATCGGCTTCCCACCATGACACGGGCATGTGCTCGAGCAGCGTACTCAGGCCCATATAGGACACCAGCCGCCTTCCGGTCCGGCCTCCGGATACGGACCGCCGAAGGCATGGCTAAGGATTGCCCAGGCCCCGCGCTCACATGCGGCGTAACCAGCCGGAACGCAAAAGGGGCCGAAAAGGGCTGAAACCCATGCCGACGGCCTCGCTCACCGTGAATCCCTCGTGACACTCAGGCATTTGCCTGAGTGCCCACCCCCGATTCGAGGGGTAGGCGTCATGCCCGACTGGTTCGCTTGACGGGCCCGGATCGCGGCGGATGTGCCGGCCCGCCGGTTTTCGCTGAGTCGTCGGGAAACTCTGAACCGAGGAGTCGTTATCTGTGAGTAAGGTGCTGTTTGTCTACGCCAAGGGTGGGCCGCCGCTGGAATACGCGCTGTCCCGGGTCGCCGCGAAGGCCGAAGTGCATCTGCTCGAGCTCAGTCCCCTTCCGCCCTCCGCCCACGAGGTGGTCACCCGGCTGTGCGCCTCGGTGGTCGCCCCCGTGGACACCGCGTCCCAGGACCTCGTCGCGCTCATCACGGCTCAGGCACAGGCCGTCGGTGCCGACGCGGTGTTCACCCCGTCCGAGTACGCCGTGGTGGCGGTGGCCGACGCCTGCGAGCGGCTGGGTCTCGCCGGGGCCGGTGCGCACTGCGTGCTGGCCCGGGACAAGCGGATGATGCGCCGCACCTGGGATGCGCACGGGGTGTCCCAGCCACGGTTCCGCTCCGTGGCCACCGAGCGCGATCTGCACGAGGCCGCGGCCGAGTTGCCGTACCCGATGCTGATGAAGGCGGCCTGGAGCGCCGGGTCCACCGCCCATCAGATCCTGCGCGGCCCGGAGGACATCGCGCCCGCCTGGGCCCGGGCCCGTGAGGTGATGGAGGAGTCCGCCCGCCAGGGCTACGCCGAGCTCCATGTGGCCGGGGCGGACGCCGACTTCCTCGTCGAGGAGATCGTGACGGGCACGGCCGGGGACTGGTTCGAGGAGCCGGGCTGGGGCGACTACGTCAGCGTCGAGGGCGTCGTGGCCGAGGGCGTCCATCACCCGGTGTGCCTGAGCGGGCGGATGCCCACCGTCGAGCCGTTCACCGAGCGCGCCGGGATCACCCCAGCCCTGCTCCCCGAGGACGCCCAGCACAAGGTGGTGGAGCTGGCGACGGCCGCCGTGGACGCGCTCGGCCTGCGCACCTGCGGCACCCACACCGAGATCAAGCTGGGCGCCGACGGACGGATGTGGGTCATCGAGACCGCTGCCAGGTTCGGCGGCGCGATGACCGTCCCCCAGATCGAGGAGGTCTTCGGGGTGGACGTCATCGGCATGCTCATCGACCGGCTGCTCGGCCGCGAGGTCGACTGGCCCGCTCCGGGGCCCGGTTCGGTGCTGGGCGCAGCGGACGCCAAGGGCGCGGCCGGCTCGCTGGTGGTGCTGGCCGTGGACGGCTCCGGCGCGCCGTGGCCGGACCGGCGGCTGTGGGACTTCGACGCCGTCCAGCGCTCCGGACTGATCTCCACCGGGGCACGGCTGACGAAGGTGGCCGAGCACTCGCTGCCGGACGGCACCCCGGTGCCGGTCTACGACCCGGCGGCGGGCGCGAACACCATGGCAGCGCTGTGTCTGCTGGTGGCCGACGATCCGGTCACGGTGATACGTGACTTCGAAAGGCTCAACGACGCGCTGCCCACCGCCCTGCCGCCCGTCCCGGCCACCGGGAGGCCGTGATGACCGGAATCAGCGTGTTTCCGAGCCCGGCCACCGCGCCCGGCACCGATGCCACCGTGGTCGGCGAGAACCTGTCGCTGCCGCTGTTCCGGTCGCTGTCCGGAGTGCTTGCCGGACACCCGTATCTGAAGGTGGTGGTCGACCGCACCGAGCACACCTGGCATCTGCTGGACACCGCCGTCCACCCCTTCCACGTCAACTATGTGGCCACCCGCATCCTCGGGATGGGCCTGGACGAACTCGACGCCCGACTCGACGTGTTCAATGCCTCGGTGTACACCGACCCCGGCCGCCGCTTCCTGCTCGGTGTGCTGTCGCTGCACGCCGACGAGGACACCGAGGGCCGGGACCGGCCGTTCCTGGTGCTGGAGACCACCGAGGCCGACACCATGGACGGCCCCTTGCTCCAGGAGTTCTACGATTTCGTCCGGGAGCGGGTGGACGGGCGGCTGCCGTTGCTGCTGAAACCCGCCAACCACGGCCAGGAGGCGGCGCTCGCCCCCGTGAGCGACGTAACGCTGCCGCGCATCCTCAGCCACGAGCTGTTCGTCAGCCGCCCCCGCACCCCGCTGAACACCGGGGAGGCCACCGGCCGGCTGCGCTGGTTCGCCTCGCTCGAGGAGTACCGCGCGCACGCCGCGGACCTCGGCTGGTCGGACATCGTGGCCATGGACTGTCTGCCCGACGATGTGCCACGGGTGGCCGGATTCATCAACGCCGCCCCCATCACCCCGCTGTCCCACACCAATGTGCTGGCCTCCGGCTGGGGCATCCCGAACGCCATCGTGCGCGACATGGCCCGGCTGGTGGAGTCGGAGGAGCTGGACGGGGCGTGGGTGTGCTACCGGGTCCAGGACGACGAGGTGAGCCTGGTCCGGCTGCACGAGGTCCCGGAGCTGGACGAACCCGCGTGGCACCAGCAGCGGATCCGGCTGGAGCCGCCGCTGCTGGAGGACATCCCCGTCCTGGAACTGCGCCGGCTGCGCCGCGAGGACCGGGACCGCTACGGCACCAAGGCCGCCAATCTCGGTGAACTCCACCATGTGCTGGACAGCCGCACCGCCGATCTCACCGCTTTCTACGGCCGCGCCCGGCCGCCCCGGAAGGATCTGTACGGCCATCTCGCCTCCCGGCTGGCCGCGTCCGCCGATCCCGAGGCGCTGCGCCAGGCGGCCTCGGAGTTCGTGGCGGCCACCGTCACCGCGCCCGACGGCGTGGCGCTGCCGTTCGCCCTCCAGCACCGCTTCCTGATCTCCTCGCCCGCTCTGCAACAGGGCATCGGCAAGCTGAAGATGGCGCTGGAGCTGGGAGCCACCGATGTGCTGGACCCGCTGTGCCTGAGCCTCCAGCAGCTGGTGCGCGGCACCCCGGTGCCGGAGGATGTGGCCGCGCGGATCACCGGCCCGTTCGCGGACCGGGTCGGCCGCAAGCGGCTGGTGGTGCGGTCCTCCTCCAACGCCGAGGACCTGCCCGGCTTTTCCGCCGCCGGGGTCTACGACTCCATCACCACGGTGCACGGCACGGACGAACTCCTCGACGCCGTCCGGCAGGTGTGGGCCTCGCTGGTGTCGCCGCGCAGTGTCCGGCTCCGTCACGAGGCGGGCATCTCCCTGGACGACACCTACATGGGCGTGATCGTGCAGGAGTACACCCCGGCCGAACTCGGCGGGGTGCTGGTCACCCGCAACCCCACGCGGCGCGAGGACTTCCGCAACGTCTACATCAACTGCACGCCCGGTTCGCCCGAGAGCGTCGTCGACGGCACCGCGCTGCCGTTGCAGTACCTCTACAACACCGTGGAGGGCGGGGGCCGCACCGTGGACCTCGGCTCTTCGGTTGAGGATCTGCCGTCCCCGGCCCGGGCGCGGCTGGCGGATCTCGCGCTCACCGGGCGGCTGCTCCAGTCGCACTTCGCGGACGATCCGGATGATCCGGACGACCCGCTGGACATCGAGTGGCTGATGACCGAAGAGGGCGGTTTCAAGCTGGTCCAGCTCCGCCCGTACGCGCTGTGAAGGGCCGTGTGCCGTTCCTCCGCCGCTCCCCGGCGGAGGGACGGACCCCGCTCACCGCCGGGGCACGCCGGGTCATCGCCCTCAACAACGGTTTCCAGCTGCTGTTCAACCTGCTGTGGTGGATGCCGGTCTTCTACGCCTACCAGCGGCAGGCCGGGCTCTCGGACGCGCAGATCTTCGGCATCCAGTCCCTCTACTACATCGCGTTCTGCCTGTTCGAGATCCCGACGGGCCTGGTGGCCGACCGGATCGGCGCCCGCAACTGTCTGCGCGCGGGCGCCGTGGTGATGACCGCGGCGAACCTGGTCCCGGTTCTTTCCCCCGACTACACCGGCTTCCTGGTGCACTTCCTCGCCATCGCCGCGGGCCGCTCCCTCACCTCCGGGGCGGCCAGCGCCTACCTCTACGACGCACTGCACGCGGAGGGCGCGGACGACCACTATCTGCGCGCCGAGGGCAACGCGCGGGCGCTCGGGCTGGCCGCGAAGGTGATGTGCTGGCCCCTGGTGGGCCCCCTGATGGCGCTGTCCCGGCCCACCCCGTACCTCCTCAGCGCGGTCAGCGCCGGGGCGTCACTGGCCTGTGCCATGGCCCTGCCCCGGCTGGCCGGCGCGGAGTCGGGGACACGCCGGTCGGGGGTGTGGCGGGAGGCCGGGCGGGCGCTGCGCGGGCTGCGCGGCTCCCCGTGGCTGGCCCTGGTGATGGTGCAGGGCGTGGCAGTCTTCACGCTCTCCCGGATCTGCCAGGTGAACCTGTTCCAGCCGATCCTGATCGACCAGGGCATCCCGGAGCCCTCGCACGGCAGTGTGCTGGCGGCGGTGACGGTGGCCGAGGCCGTGGGCGCGGCCCGGCCGCAGTGGCTGGGCCGCAAGCTGAAACCGCTGACGCTGGTGTCCGTCCTGAGCCTGGCGATGGCGGTGTCCCTGGCCGGGATCACCCTCGGCGGGCCGATGGCGGCGGTGGCGCTGCTCTGCCTGTTCTCGGCGGTCACCGGCTTCGCGTATCCGATCCAGCGCAAACTGGTGAACGACGCGGTGCCACCGGGCGCTCCGCGCGCCACCCTGCTGTCGGTGGAGAGCATCATCGACCGCGCGGTGTGCGCCCTGGTGGCGGTGGCTGCGGGCGCGTACCTCTCGGCGGGCCGGATGGACGCGTTGCTGTGGCACAGCGCCGCCGTGACCGCTGCGGTGATGCTCGCGGTGCACCTGGCCGTGCTGATCGGATGCCCCCGCCCACCACGGGCAGCCCGCGAGGAGCGTCAGGAGGCCGTCGGGCACGCACGAACGTGATATCGGGCCAGTGAGGGTGCCAACGACGCCACCTCCCGCCCCAAGCTGATCGCCTGGGCCGTCAACGGCACCCCTCTGTCGTCCCGACCTGCGCTTTCGCAGGTCGGAGGCCGTTTCCGCGGGTGGCGGAGGCGGCCAGCGTATTCATAACCTGTGGGCTATCAATCGGCCCTGAAAACGCATCAGGTACCCCCTTTCCCGGGGCAAGACGGCCACGTAAGACTTCTCTGGTCACATCGGCAATACGAACGGGGGGAATGCATGCGTGCATCGCCTTATCGACGGATTTCCATAGTCGTGGTGGCCGCTGCCGCGATAGCGACGCTGGGGGCGTCTTCGTCGGCCATGGCGGCGCCGTCGCACACGGCGGGCGCGCCGGAGTGCGAGCAGGTCGTCGCTTCCTACGGTTACGTCGTGGGTCCGGGAGTCCAGGGCGCCTGTGGGGTCCTTGAGCCGCCTCCGCCGACGTACGGCGAGCGCCTGGATTGCCAGGGTCGCCTGGAGGGCCTGGGGGTGGCCAACAACATCGCCATCGAGGCGTGCTGGAAGTAGGCCATACCCCGAAACGCCATGGGGCCGGTCCGGGAGCGATTCGCACCCGGACCGGCCGCGTCACCACCACCGGCTGGCCCGATCAGCCTGGACGGCTTCCGCGCCGCCCCCGTTCCCTCGATCCCGACGGGGCGAGGATGCCGCTTCTCAGCGCCGCCGGTTGGGCACGAGGTCAGGCGGTGTCAGTTGCCGTTCCGGGGTCCCGAAGTAGTCGGTGGGGCGGTAGGCGCGCTCTTGCGATCGGTCGGGGAAGCGGGCGCAGGGGCTGGTGCCAAGGCCGGTGATCTCCTTCACATCTGCCTCCCAGCGGATCGACAGCCGGTAGCCGTCCTTGTCGGCTATCACGTCGAATCCTGCTTGTCGATTGATTCGCCCCAGTCGACTTCCCAGCCATCTGCCGCGAGATGGCGCTTCAGGCGGCCGAAGGCGGCCCGCACGCCGGAGCCGTCTTTCCTGACGATGGTCCAGCCGTGCAGGATGTCGTAGACACCGTCAAGCGGCTTGTCCTCCATCGCTTCCAGGCCGTCGGGGTAACACTCGCCCGTCGACGCGGAGTTGCTCGATCGGTGTTCGGTGGGGTGCCCGGGCCCGGACCGCGGCTTCAGGACGGGCCCGAGATCCAGCACGCGGTAGGCCTCCTGGTTGTGGGCCGCCATGCGCCGCAACATTTCCGGCGGCGGCACTTCGTCGTACCACTCGGGCAAGCCGTACATCACGTACCAGGCGCCGCCGAACAGTGCCACCACTGGTGCGACCAAAAGTACGGTGATCCGGCGCCCTCTTCGGCTGGGCGCGGAGGCGGACTCGGGTGCAGTCATGAACGTCACCGTAGGCAGGCCCCTCGACGGTACGAATCCGTGCGGATACTCAGCTCGGGCCCCTGCGTCCCTGGGTATCCGTACTTGGCAGGTCAGGGCGAGGCCGTCGACGCACGCCGCGCGGCTCGGCGTCGGGGCGTCCCGCAGTACCGCAGCGGGATCAGTTGAGGCCGAATGAGTTCAAGGGGAGGGGTCTGCCGACCGCCCCGGCGGCACGTGTCAGACGGTCGAGGTGATCGCTCGGGTGACGGCCGTGATCGCAGGGGTGGGGCGGCCGGGGAGGCGTGCCACGAGGACACGGCGGACCTCAGGAGGCGCGCCTTCGACGTGTACCAGGCTCACCCCGGGCGGTAGCACAGGCGAGAGCCCGGACGGCACCGTCGTCACCCCGAAGCCGCTGGCGACCAGCTGGAGTTTCGTCAGCCAGTCGCGTGCGCGGTGGACGATGTGCGGCCGTCCGGGCAGGCCGGGCCAGACGCCGAGGAGTGGCTCGGAGTTCGACGACGGGGTGGCGATCCACGCGGCGTCGACCAGTTCGTCGACATGCACCGTGGTGCGGCCGGCGAACTTCCCGGTCGAAGGCGTCGCCAGGACCAGTTCGGTGTCCACGGCGGTCTCGACGTGCAGGCGCGGCGACTCGCTGTCCAAGGGCCGGTGGGGCGGGCGGGACGTCAGCACGGCGAGGTCGATCGAGCCCGCCCGCAGCGCCCGGATCAGGGTGGGCGTGGTGCCCTCGGTCGTCGTGACCGTGATCTGCGGGTCGGTTGCCGTGAGGCGGGTGAGCGCGGCGGGCAGGATGATGGCGCCCGCGCTCAGGAACAGTCCGAGCCGCACCACTTCGGTCCGTGGGACGGTGCCGGTGAGGTCGGACTCGGCCGCCGCGAGGCAGTCCAGGATGGTACGGGCGTGGCGCAGCAGGGTCAGACCCGCGGGGGTGAGCCGCACCCCGTCGGGGCGGCGGTCGAACAGGGTGGTGCCCGCGCTCCGTTCGAGGGAGACGGCCTGTCGTGAGACCGCCGACTGCGTGTAGCCGAGCCTGGCGGCTGCCGCGGTGAAGCTGCCGGATTCCGCGATCTGCTGCAGGACCCGCAGGCCCGTACTGGAGATGTCCATGCGGCATACGCATACCACAGATGCTTGATCGTCGCTTCCCGCATGGCCACCGGACTCCTAGTGTCGATGCCGAAGGACCCGGACGAACATGGAGTCATCGCATGCGAGCAGCAGTACTGACGCGGTTCGGCGCCCCGCTCACGGTGCGGGAGATACCCGACCCCGAGGCCGGCGGCGGCGAGGTGGTGGTCGAGGTACTGGCCGCCTGCGTCCCTCCGTACGCCGTCGAGGTCTTCAGCGGCGAACGGAACTACCCCCTGGTCCCTCCCGTCGTGCCCGGGGTCGGCGGCGTGGGACGGATCGTCCACGTCGGTCCGGACGCCACCCGGCTGAGCGCCGGGGACCTGGTGTGGTGCGACTCCACGGTGCGCTCGCGGGACGACGCCCTGACGCCCGACATCACGCTTCAGGGCTGGAGCTCCCGCGGCGAGGGCGGCGCGCGGCTGGCCCGGCACCTGCACGACGGCTCGTTCGCCGAACTCATGCGGGTCCCGACGGAGAACGTCTTCCCGCTGCCGGCCGCCGCGGGGGACGACCCGGCCCGCTGGGCCGCACTCACTGTGCACACCATCGCTTACGGCGGGCTGCTGGCAGGCGGGCTCGCGGCTGGTGAGACGCTGCTCGTCAGCGGGGCCACCGGCAACCTCGGCAGCAGCGCGGTCGCGGTCGCGCTCGCGATGGGGGCGGGCCGCGTGGTCGCGCCGGGCCGCAACCGGGCAGCGCTCGACCTTCTCGCCGACCGGTTCGGTCCGCGTGTGCGCCCGGTGCCGCTGACCGGGGACGAGGCCGTCGACCGAGCGGCGATGTCCGCGGCGGGCGACGGCCCGATCGACATGGTGATCGATCTGCTCCCGCCGAGCGCACCCAGCTCCGCGGCGCGTGTGGCGGCCATGGCCGTGCGCGAGTACGGACGTGTCGTCCTCATGGGCGGCGTCGCCATGCTCGGTGGCGATGACCTCGCGCTCCCGTACCCATGGATCATGCGCAACTCGGTCACGGTGCGCGGCCAGTGGATGTACCCGCGTACGGCGAACGTCGGCATCATCCGGCTCATCGCCTCGGGCGCGCTGGACCTCGCCCCCGAACACGTCCGGTCGTTCGGCCTCGATGCCGTCAACGACGCCGTCGCGTACGCCGCCTCACACGGCGGCCCGTTCGACCGCACCGCCCTCGTCCCAGTGGCCGAACTCGAACCGCCATCCCTCCGCGAGGGGCCCGGCGTCGACGACGCCGTAGCCGATGCTGCGCCGTCCCGTTCGGGGAAGTAGTTGCTCGTGTCGATGACCACCTTGCCCGCCAGTTCGGCGATCAGATCGGCCAGGGCTTCCGGACTCCGGGAGTTGCTCAGAACCACGCGGTGTCCCGCGGCGGTCGCCATCCTCGCAAGGTTGGTACCGATCTTGCCTGTGCCGTTCTCCTCAGTGGTGTGTTGCGGTTGTCCGCTGCGGGAAAGAGGGGTTCGGGGCTCGGCTCCAGCGATCCGATCGCTGATGCCGTCGGCCTCCTGCGGCCCCGCACTGTGGTCGAACCCCGTCTCCACGCTGCGGGACGGTGGGCGGTGCGTTTCGAGCCGTTCCCGCACGTGAAACTCGGCGTCGTCGTGCGTGGCGAATGCTGGCTGGCCCTCGAGGGGTACCAACCCGTGCTCCTCAGCGAGGGCGACTTCTACTTGCTGGGCAACCCTCCGCCCTACGTGCTGGCCAGCGAACTCGCCGCGACACCGCGCGCCGCGAAGTCATTGTGGGACAGCGCTGCGAACGGTGCTGTGCGCATCGGGCCCGAGGCCGAAAAATCGAGAGCGTCGCCGCCGGCAGTTCCCTGGTCCTGGACCACCTCGCACAGATCCTGTTCGTCCACATGCCGCGCGCCCACGCCGACCAGGCCGCCCGGCCCGCCGGCTGGCTCGCAGCGCTCAACGACGACGGCATCGGTGCCGCACCGCTGGAGTACTTGATCGAGTGTCGAATGAGCCTGGCCCGTGATGCCCTGCGCCGCAGCACTCGATCGATCTCCGAGCTCGCATTCGCGACCGGCTATGAATCCGAGAGCGCCTTCAGCACCGCGTTCCGTCGCGTGGTCGGCTCCTCACCCAAGCAATTCCGCGATGCGGCACATAGCGGTTGACCGGGCTATGACCGATGTCAGAACCTGGTCCGGCTGGGCCTCGCTGCGCCTGCCCATTGCCACTACCGACTCATTTCGTTCTCAGGCTGCGGTTTCCGGCTCGGTTCTTCGCGATGTTTCGTGTCTTCTTCCTGCTGCCTGACTCGGCGAGCACGGTGAGTACCGCCGGTGACGTCGACTCCTCGGCGAGTATGCGCTGCATCCAGTCCGTGATTTTCGCCAACTCGGCCGGTGTCGGCACGTGGCCGTCCTCGATGGACAGGTAGAACAGCCAGTCGTGGATGCGGCGGCGAATGAACTCGCGGTTCCCTTCCGCCTTGAGCTGGTCGATCTCTGGCAGTAGTTCGGCCGACCACTGCCGGAACTCAGCGGGACCGGTCACCTTCATCGCGATCCTGTCCACGAGGGCGACCACCGCCGTCTTGGACACGATCTCGATGGGGTCCCGCAGGATCGTGGCCACCATCGCGCGGTCTCGGTCGCGGCTCCGCGAGGAAGCGGTCGCCGAGACGACGCGTTGGTACGCGGACGATCGGACGTGCTCGTCCGCGACGGCATCGTCGACGTCCACGTCGAGGATGCCGGCCCCCGCCAGCAACTCGGCCAGATCGGAATGCAATGTCATCGCTTCATTCCTTGTCGCAGGGTTGGTTCCTGGCGGTCTCGCGATCTGAGGTGAGGTAGCGGGCGATTCGGTGGGAACGCAGGGCCCACATCCACGGAGCGTTCCTCAAACTCGCCTGCTGCCTGATCACCCACCGACAGCTCGGCTCATTGTCCGATGCGACCGAACCTCGAGGGAGGGGACAGGCGTCGGGCTGGGGGCTGCGCTGAGCCTGTCCCTCGGAGTACTGGTATCGGCGAGATCTGGAACGCGACGATCCAGCTGCCGACTATGAAGGCATGGCACATGTACTCGTCACGGGCGGAACCGGGTTTCTGGGTTCCCACACGATCGCGCAGCTCCTGACCGCCGGGCATACCGTCACCACCACCGTGCGCTCCCTGACCCGGCGGACCGACGTCGAGCGGATGCTCATCGCGGCCGGATCTCCGCACGCGGACGCCGTCTCCTATGTGGAGGCGGATCTGACCTCTGACCGCGGCTGGGACCGGGCCGTGGCGGGAGCCGACTACGTCCTGCACGTGGCCTCGCCGTTTCCCGGAGCGCGGCCGAAGAACGAGGACGAGGTGATCGTCCCGGCCCGTGACGGGGCCCTGCGGGTCCTGCGCGCCGCCCGGGGCGCGGGCGTCCGTCGCACCGTGCTGACCTCCTCCTTCGCCGCGGTGGGTTACGGTCACGGGCGGACCGGACGGACGTTCAGCGAGGACGACTGGACGCAGACCGACGGGCCGGGGGTGTCCGCGTACGTCAAGTCCAAGGCGGTGGCCGAACGGGCCGCCTGGGCCTTCGTCGAGAGCGAGGGCGGCGGGCTGGAGCTGACGGTCGTCAACCCCGTGGGAATCTTCGGGCCGGTCCTCGGACCGGACTACTCCGCGTCGATCCGTATCATCCACGCGATGCTGACCGGCGGGATGCGGGCCGCGCCGCCGATCTGGACCAACACGGTAGACGTCCGGGACGCGGCCGACCTTCATCTACGTGCCATGACGGCGCCTCAGGCGGCCGGACAGCGGTACCTGGCGCTCGCGGGCGAGCCGATCTCCTTCCACCACATCGCCCTGGCGTTGCGCACACGGCTGGGCGAGGCCGCCGCCAAGGCCCCCACCGGTTCGGCCCCCGCCTGGCTGCTGCGCCTGCTGGCCACGGTCAACCCGGCGCTGCGTGAGACGGTGCCGCAGCTGGGCGTGGTGCGCCGCGCCTCCAACGCGAAGGCCCGCAAGGAGCTGGACTGGGCTCCGCGTTCCAACGAGGACGCCGTCGTGGCCACCGCGGAGAGCCTGGTCCGCCTCGGGCTGCTGAGCGGTTAGCGTCAAGAGCATGGCGCATGAGACGGCCGACACCCTGGGCGAGTTCCTGCGGGCCCGGCGCGGGCAGATCAGCCCCCAACAGGTCGGGCTGCCCGCCGGTGAGCGGCGCCGCGTCCCCGGACTGCGGCGCGAGGAGGTCGCCCAGCTCGCCAGCATCAGCCCCGAGTACTACCTGCGCCTGGAACAGGGCCGCAACCTCAACCCCTCCGACCAGATCCTCGCCGCCCTGGCCGGTGCCCTCCAGCTCGACGAGGACGCCGTCGCCTACCTGCACCGCCTCGCCCACCCCGCCCCGCCCGCCCGCAGGCCGCGCAGCCGCGCCCGTACGAACCAGGGCGACCTCCAACCACTGCTGGACAGCTGGCCGCAGACCCCCGCCTACGCCCAGGGGCCCAGCGGACGCGTCGTCGCCGCGAACCGGCTGGCCGTGCTCCTGTGCCCGTTCTTCGCCGTGGGCCACAACCCGCTACGGGCTGCCTTCCTCGAACCCGAGATGCGCGGCCTCTACCCGCAGTGGGACGACATGACCGCCAAGGCCGTCTCCGGACTGCGCGCCGTGATCGACGTCGACGAGGCCGACTCGGAGCTACTGGAGACCATCGGCGAACTCACCGTCGCCAGCGAGCGGTTCAGCACCCTGTGGACCCGCCGCGAGGTCCGCCGCCGCGACACCGGCCTCACCCGGCTGAACCACCCGCTCGTCGGCGAACTCGACCTGCACTACGAGAAGATGGTGCGCCCGCAGGCCCGCCAGCTGATCGTCTTCTACTACGCCGACCAGGGCTCCACCAGCGCCGAGCGCCTGGCACTCCTCAGCAGCCTCTGACAACGTGCGGAGACGAGGGCGCTCATTGTGTCAGCCATTGTGAGAAGGCGGCCAGGATCGGTGGGTCAGCCGGGTGGCAGTGGCCGCGAGGGTGGCCAGGGCGAGGCAGGCTGCCATGATGGCTGCCATCGGTGCGGGGCTGTGGGTGCCGAACAGCCCGACCAGTGGGGATACGGCCGCGCCGAGGAGGAACTGGCCGCCGCCCAGGAGGGCGGAGGTGGCTCCGGGTGCTGTGCGCCCGCGGCGTTGGGCGATGGTGACCACGGTGGGGAAGAAGACCCCGAACGCGGTGAGGGAGAGCAGGAGACACAGCCACGTCATGGACATGGTGCTGCCGACGGTCACTTGGACGAGCAGCAGGGCCGCTGGGCCTGCCATCGCCAGCACGGCGCTGGCGATGAGGAGGGTTTCGGCGGACCAGCGTGTGGCCAACCGTCCGTAGGCCACGCTGCCCGCCATGTTGCCGATGGCGTTGACACCGTAGACGAGGCTGCCAAGGGCCGGGGCGAGGTGGTAGATGTCCTGGAAGACGAAGGTGGCCCCGGCGATATAGGCGAATACCGCTGCCCCGCCGAAGGCCAGGGTCAGCACCGGGGCGATGACGGCGCGCTGGGCGGCGACCTGTCCGATGGTGCGAAGGCTGGCGGCCAGTCCTCCGGTCAGGCGCGCTTGTGGGGGATGGGATTCCGGGACCCAGCGCAGTACGCCCAGGACGAGGAGCAGGCCGATCAGGGCGAGGGCTGCGAAGACGTAACGCCAGGACACCACCAGCAGCAGGGCCCCGCCCGCCAGCGGGGCCAGGACCGGGGCCGCTGCGCCGATCGCTCCTAACCGGGAGAAGACCGTGGCGAGTTCACCGTCGTCGAACAGATCGGTGACCACCGCACGGGCGATGACGATCCCGGCCGCTCCCGAGAAGCCCTGCCCGACCCGCGCCGCGTTCAGTACGGGCAAGGTCGGGGCCAGTGCACACACGACGGAGAAGAGGACGAACAGCCCAGTCCCCGAAACGAGGACCGGGCGGCGCCCCACCGCGTCACTGAGCGGCCCCAGGACGAGCTGTCCGGCGATGATGCCCGCCAGGAAGCCGGTCAGGGACATTTGCGCGCCCGAGGCGTCGGCCCCCAGTGAACGTGCCAGGTCCGGGAGTCCGGGAACGTACATGTCGGTCGCCAGCGGACTGGCCGCGCTCAGCCCGGCCAATACCAGGAGCAGCCGCGCCCGTTGCCCGGACGCGACAGGAGAGGCGTGACGGGGCCGGTTCGCGTTCTCGGTGCGGTGAACGGTCATAGCGGGGGAGCCGCCCCCTCCGCGTCCGTGGATGCGTGTGCCGGCCTGTTTCGCGGTTCAGTGGCGACTTCGGCCGCGGCCACCTGCTCCAGCAGTCCGGCGGCGATCTGCAACACGCCGCGCTCGGCAGGCGACAGCGTCTGCCCCAGTGCCTCCGCCAGCCATCTATTGCCGTCTCGGACGTGCTCTTTCAGCGCATCCCGCCCCGCGTCCGTGATCGCGATGTTCTGGCGCCGCGCGTCCACCTCGCTGCGCGAGCGGCGGATACGGTCCTGTTCCTCCAGCTCGTTGAGCACCCGGGTCAGGGACTGCACCTGCATGCCTTCGATGGCGGCCAGTTCGGAGGGCGTCAACGCGCCGCTGTGCCGAAGGTTGGCCAGCACCGAAGCAGCCAGTCGCGTCAGCGTCCGGCCACTTCCCGGCTGCTCGGCGCGGAGCCGGGAAGCCAGTCGGGACACACCCCACCGCCAACGCCAGGGCGGCAACGCCGTCAGGAGTGCTGTGGGGCGCGGGGTCGCGGCGGAGGCGGGCATGTCGCTGAACCTCGTGCAGTACTACTTCGACTCCAAGGCGAAGCTGATGCACGCGGCGCTGGAACGGCTGGAGCGGCAGAGCCATGAACGATGGTCGGTCAGGCTGGCCGACCTGCCGCAGCCGCCGACCGCGCACGCCTCGTCACCGGGAATCCTGTGCAGAGGTGAGGCGCTCGCTCAGCGTGGCGGCGAAATCCTCCGCCCGCGCCAGCTGGGTCCGCAGGTCCGCCACTCGTTGCTGTGCGGCCTCGTGGAAACCGTTCACCCGCTCCAGCAGGTCCTCCCGCTCACCGGGCGGCAACTGCGCACCGGAGTCGAGGCGGTCGGTGGCCTCCAGCAGGTCGCGCATCTGATCCAGTGTGAAACCGAGCGGCTTCATGCGCCGGATGACCATCAGGCGGGCGACGTCGGCCTCGGTGTAGAGGCGGAAGCCGCCCTGGGAGCGGGCGGAGGGGACCACGAGACCGGTCTCCTCGTAGTGCCGGATGGTGCGCAGGGACAACTCGGTCCGCGCGGCTACCTCACCGATCTGCATGTGCTTGCCGTCCACGCCCGTGATCCTCTGGCCCTTCTCAACTCCGCGGGCCGCATCCGGTCGCGACCCCTCCCGATCTCTACCCTAACGTTAGGGTAGAGTTGCTGGCGGCGCGGGCGGCCTGCCGCCGCCCCGCCGTTGCCGTGTCGGGGCCGATGGCGCCCCCGGCGAAGATCCGATTCTTGCAGGAGAACCGCGTGCGCGAGCCCATGACGCCCGCCGCAGCGGCCTGCTCACCGTGACGCCTCGTACCCGGATGTGAGTCCCGCCGGACCATCGCGCCACGTTTCCCCCGCACCGTTTCCGCACGCCCCCGGCCTTGCTGAAGAGGGCGCGCCCGAGCTTGAGGTTCCTACTCCCTTTGTCTGGTTCCGCTCTGTCCCCGGCCGCGCGCCTTCGCGGTCTGAAGCCCGATTGGCTGACCGATCCGAAGGTCTGGCGTACCGAGGTCCTGGCCGGCCTGGTGGTCGGGCTCGCGCTGATTCCCGAGGCGATCTCGTTCTCGATCATCGCCGGGGTCGACCCGGCCATCGGCCTGTTCGCCGCCTTCACCATGGCCGTCACCATCTCGCTGGTCGGCGGGCGCCGGGCGATGATCTCCGCCGCGACCGGCGCCGTGGCGCTGGTGATCGCCCCGATGAACCGTGAGCACGGACTGGGTTACCTGATCGCCACGGTGATCCTCGCCGGTGCCGTCCAGATCGCGCTCGGCGCGCTGGGCGTGGCGAAGCTGATGCGGTTCATCCCCCGCTCGGTCATGGTCGGCTTCGTCAACGCCCTCGCCATCCTGGTCTTCATGGCCCAGGTCCCCGAGATGACCGATGTGCCCTGGGCCGTCTACCCGCTGCTCATCGGCGGCCTGGCGCTGATGGTGTTCTTCCCGAAGGTCACCACCGTGATCCCGGCCCCGCTGGTGTCGATCGCGATCCTCAGCGTCATCACGGTCGCGGCCGGGATCGCGGTCCCCACCGTCGGCGACAAGGGCGACCTGCCCTCCTCCCTGCCGGTCCCCGGCCTGCCCGATGTGCCCTTCACCCTGGACACCCTGACTACCATCGCGCCCTACGCCATGGCCATGGCCCTGGTCGGTCTGATGGAGTCGCTGATGACCGCCAAGCTCGTCGATGACATCACCGACACCCACTCCAACAAGACCCGTGAATCCATCGGCCAGGGCATCGCCAACATCGTCACCGGCCTCTTCGGCGGCATGGGCGGCTGCGCCATGATCGGCCAGACGATGATCAACGTGAAGGTCTCCGGCGCCCGCACCCGTCTGTCGACGTTCCTGGCGGGGGCGTTCCTGATGGTGCTGTGCATCGCCTTCGGACCGGTCGTCTCCGACATCCCCATGGCCGCCTTGGTCGCCGTCATGGTCATGGTGTCGTTCACCACCTTCGACTGGCACTCCATCGCCCCCAAGACCCTCAAGCGGATGCCCGCCGGGGAGATCGCCGTCATGGTGATCACCGTCGCGGTCGTCGTGGCTACCCACAACCTCGCCATCGGCGTCGTCGTCGGCTCGATCACCGCCATCGTCGTCTTCGCCAAGCGCGTCGCCCACTTCGCCGAGGTCACCGCCGTCACGGACCCCGACCACACCACCGTCGTCTACCGGGTCACCGGCGAGCTGTTCTTCGCCTCCTCCAACGACCTCGTCGGCCAGTTCAACTACGCCACCGACCCCGACAAGGTCGTCATCGACCTGTCCGCCGCCCACATCTGGGACGCCTCCTCCGTCGCCACCCTCGACGCCATCGAGACCAAGTACGCCCAGCGCGGCAAAACCGTCGAGATCACCGGCCTGAACGACCCCAGTGCCCACCTCCACGGCAAACTCAGCGGCGAGCTCACAGCCAACCACTGACCCCAACCATTCCGCCTGGCCGGAGCAGTCGCCCCCATTGCCGTCGCCGGCGACTCGTGTCCGCCGACCATGCTCCGCTGCGTGACCAGGCCGAGGTGTTCGGCCTGGCCGCGCAGCGGCCGATGAACGCGGGTTCGGCTCTTCATAGCCCCGGCTCGGTGCCGCTGCCGCTGCCCGCCTTCGACGGTGGCGGCCGGTGTCCAGCGGTGGCCGTCCCGTGACAGCTCGACGGTGTACTTCTTGGGACGTTCGTCGCCCCAGTCCGCGGTACGGGGCCCGGATGAAGGGATCGGCGCTCCGCTTGGTGTAGGTCATCGCCGCGCAGCCCGGGTCGCCCAGCTCGCTGGAGATGATCGAATGCACGCTGTCGGTCATGCTGGGACCGTCCGGATCGGTGCGTGGGACGTAGTAAGCCATGTCGGCACGGGTGACGTCCGCCGACTGCGGGTTCTCCCACGGGTAGCGCATCAGCACCACATCTGCCTGCTTGGCCTTCTTGCCCGCGTAGCCGTCGTACTCCGGGTGTGTTCCGGTCTTCTTGTCGAACGGGATCCGAAGGCTGTCCGCCACGCGCGACCATTGGGGGTCCGCGGGCTGGCCGAGGATCTTGGCGGCCCGTACCGCGAAGCGCAGCGCGTCCCGTGACCCGGCTGACCCAGAAGTCGGCCACCCCCCGGAGTATCTCCGCGCCCCTTCTGCCTGAACGATGTCAACACACCCGAGGCCGAACAGGATCGCGTCGCCGCCGAACTCCACACCTTCCTGGAGAACTACTTCCCCTTCCCCAGCCGCTACGAGCGCTGACGACCCTTCGATCCGTCAGGGGAAGGCCAGGGTCTGAGCGAGCAGCGTCACGAGGACGAGCACCGTGGGAAACAACGCGAGGAACATGGCGAAGGTGTATCCCATGATGTCGCGCGCCTTCAGGCCGAGGATCGCGAGGGTGGGGAGCATCCAGAAGGGCTGGAGCAGATTGGCGCTGGCCTCGCCGAGGTCGTACACCACGACCATCCATCCCTGGTTCACGTGGAGTTCGTTGGCCGCCCCGAGGACGTAGGGTGCCTCGATCACCCACTTGCCACCGCCGCTGGGTACGAACACCCCGAGCACACAGCTGTAGATACCGATGAGGGCCGGGTAGAGGTGCTCGTTCGACACCGACACCAGCCAGTCTGCGATGGTCTGGTGCAGTCCGGTGAAAGCGATCATTCCGAAGATGCCGCCGTACAAGGGGAATTGGAGCAACACGCCCGAGGCGGCCGGTGTTCCCTCCCTGAAGGCGCGGGCGAGGTGTACGGGCCGCCAGTGCAGGATGAGGGCCAGCAGGATGAGGATCAGGTTGACGGTGTTCAGATCGAGCGCGTTGAGCGGATTGCCCTCGGCGTGGGCGAAGTGGCGGGCGAGATACCACACGCCCAGAACGAAGAGCGCGATCGTGAGGGTCGGGCTGAACTCGACCCATTCGCCGGGGCGGCTGCGTCGGGAGCTCGGGCTCTTCGTGCGGAGCGGGGGACCGAGATCGATGCCGAGGCGCTCCGCGGTCATCGCACGCTCCGGAGACGGGGCCAGGAACCACGCCATGGTGACCGCCACCGCGAAGACGACCACCGTGGCCACGATGCCCTGCCAGAGGAAGATGGTGTCGGTCAGGGGAATGACCCCGCTGCCCCGCTCCTCGGCGATGATCTTCTGCACGGCGGCGGGGCTGGAGACCGCGCTGGCCACCTGTAGCGCGGCCGATCCCGACAGGCCCTGGGCCCACACGGTGCCGAGCCCGAGGAAGGCCATGGCTCCGATGGCGCGGTAGTCGACTCCGGGCAGTCGGCGGGCGATCTCCTTGGCGAGGATGGCGGTGAAGACGAGGCTGAAGGCCCAGTTCACGTAGGCGGTGGTCATGGCGACGGCGGCGGTGAACGTGATGGCGCCGCGCGGAGTCCGGGGCAGGGCGGCGAGCCAGGCGATGAGGCGGGCGACCGGTGGCGAGACCGCGACCGCGTAGCCGGCGATGACGATGATCGCCATCTGGAGGGTGAACTCTATGAGTGACCAGAATCCTTTGCCCCATGCGTCCACGAGGCCGAAGCCGCTGGTCGCTTCCGGGTCGCTCGGCGTGCCGAGCAGGCTTTCCCCTGAGACGAGTCCCAGGGCGAGGACCACGAAGGTGCCGATCAGGACGAAGCCGAGAGCGTCGGGCAGCCACTTCTCGGAGAAGTGGGTGAATCGCAACGCCAGGCGGGCAAGCCAGGTTTCACCGCCGCCGCTCACCTCCGCTTCCGATGTCTTGGAGGGGTTCGTGGTCATACGGATCTCCTGTTCTTTCGAGTTCGCCCGGCTTCGCGTACCTTCGCCGGTGCCCTTGAGCTGCGTCCGACTTCTTTCTGTTGCGGCCCGGTCGTCGCAGGGCGAGGTGCGCAAGATACTGATGGGGGGCGATCGCAGGAGGCAATGGGGGAGTCGCATACCGGTTGAGGCTGCGCCATGTGGAAGGCCGCCATGGAGGATCACCGGCGCGTGGGTACGGTCGGCGCATGGCCGTGCGGTTCGCATGGCCTGTGGTCAACGTCGGGGCGCGCTGGTGCAGCAGCTGCTCGCCGGGGGCCCCGGGGTGGTCGCCGCGCTGGGCGGCCGCGATCCGCAGGCCGTCACGATCGAGGTCCCGGCCAACGCGCGCGTCGAGAGTTTCGTACCGTTCGACCGCCTGCCGCCGCACGCCGACGTCCTCGTGACCAACGGCGAGCGTCGGCATCGACCTGGCCGACTGCTCGACCAGCCCTGACCGACGGTCCTGACCCGGGTCCGGCTCCGGCTCGGTCGGGTCCGGACCACGGTGTCTCAGCCGGTCGTGTACTTCGTGTACTTCGCGTACTTCGCAGCCGGATGGACCTCACCGGCCGCTTGCCGGTGCCGCCTACCCGAACAGGGCGCTGTAGCCGTTCAGCGCCGGCTGCCCGCCCAGGTGGGCGTAGAGCACCTTGGCGTCCTTGGCGATCTCGCCTCGGGCGATGAGGTCGATGAGGGCCGCCATGGACTTGCCCTCGTACACCGGGTCGGTGACCATGCCTTCGGTCCGTGCGGCCAGCCGCATCGCGTCCATGGTGGACTCGTCCGGGATGCCGTAGGTGCCCGCGTGGTAGCGCTCGTCGAGCAGGATCTCGTCGTGGGTGAGTTCCCGGTCCAGGCCGATGAGCGACGCGGTCCCGCGTGCGATCCGCGCCACCTGGTCCCAGGTCTCCTTCGGCTTGGCCGAGGCGTCGATGCCGAGGATCCGCCGCGGCCGCCCGCCCAGCGTGGCGAATCCGGCGATCATGCCGGCCTGGGTGCTGCCGGTGACCGCGCACACCACGATGGTGTCGAAGAAGACCCCGAGCTGCTTCTCCTGCTCCGCCACCTCGAACGCCCAGTTCGCGAAGCCCAGCCCGCCGAGCCGGTGGTCCGAGGCGCCGGCGGGGATCGCGTAGGGCTTGCCGCCCGCCGCCTCGATCTCCGCGATCGCCTGCTCCCAGCTCTCCTTGAACCCGATGCCGAACCCGGCCTTCACCAGCCGCACGTCCGCTCCGGCGAGCCGGGACAGCAGGATGTTGCCGACCTTGTCGTACACCGCGTCCGGCCAGTCGACCCAGCTTTCCTGGATCAGCACGCACTTGAGCCCCGCCCGGGCCGCGACCGCCGCGACTTGGCGCGTGTGGTTGGACTGCACGCCGCCGATCGATACGAGGGTGTCGCAGCCCTGCGCCAGGGCATCGGCGACGAGGTACTCCAGCTTGCGGGTCTTGTTGCCGCCGTAGGCGATGCCGGAGTTGCAGTCCTCGCGCTTGGCCCAGATCTCCGCGCCGCCCAGGTGCTTGGTCAGGCGCTCCAGGCGGTGCACCGGCGACGGGCCGAACAGCAGCGGGTAGCGGTCGAAGTCGTTGAGGGACAAGGGATTTCTCCGATCAGTGAATGTCGAGCCTGCGCCGCGCGAACGCCACGCAGGACAGGCTGAGCACGGCCAGGAACATCAGGTAGAAGGTCGGCGCGAGCTTGTTGCCGGTCACGTCGACGAGCCAGACGATGATCAGCGGCGTCGTGCCGCCGAACAGCATCACGGCGATGTTGTAGCTCACCGCCAGGCCGGTGGCCCGGTTGGTGACGGGGAACAGCTCCGCCATCATCGCGGGCAGTGGCGCGAAGTAGCCGGCCTTCAACACGCCGACCAGGAACATCACGCCGAGGATCACCCCGAAGCCCGGTGCGGCGACCAGGAACGCGAGGCTCGGGTACACCAGCGCGAGGATCAGCGTCGCGAAGATCAGCATGATCCGGGTGCGGCCGAACCGGTCGGACAGGTGGCCCACCACGGGAGTCAGGCCGGTCAGCACGATCCCGGTGACCAAGGTGGACGCGAATCCGGTCGACGCCGGCAGGTCCAGCTCCTTCACCGCGAACGTGGGCATGTAGGTGATGAAGTAGCTGATCGCGGTGGACACGGCGAGCGCGCCCATGGCCACGAGCATGCGGTCCTTCTGGGTGCGGAACGTCTCCTTCACCGGCGCGCGTTCCTGGTCCGCGGTCTTGACGAATTCACCGGCCTCGCCGACGTAACGCCGGATGTAGTAGCCGACCGGGCCGATCAGCAGACCGAAGAAGAACGGGATGCGCCAACCCCACGACTCCAGCTGCGCGTCGGACAGCGTGGCCGTGAGCACCGTGCCGAAGGCCGACGCGAGCAGGGTCGCGAGCCCCTGGCTCGCGAACTGCCAGCTGGCCATGAAGCCGCGCTTCTCGGGCATGTGCTCGACGAGGAAAGCGGTGGCGCTGCCGAACTCCCCGCCCGCGGAGAAGCCCTGGATGAGCCGGGCGATCAGGATCGCGATCGGCGCGACGAGCCCGATCTTCGCGTACGGCGGCATGACCGCGATGAGCAGCGTCGCGACCATCATGAGCCGGATCGACACCATGAGCGCACGCTTGCGCCCGGCACGGTCGGCATACGCGCCGAGTACGAGTGCCCCCAATGGACGGACCACATAGGCCACGGCGAACGTGCCGAGCGTCAGCAGCAGCGATACGGTCTCGTCGGCGGTGGGGAAGAACTGGTTCGAGATCGTCGCGGCGAAGAAGCCGTAGACGAGGATGTCGAACCATTCCAGTGCGTTCCCGATGGACGCGGCGACGATGACGCGGCGCACCTTCACCGGTGCTTCGGGGGCGGCTGTCTGCGTGGGTGCGGTCATGGGTGGCTCCTCACGGGAGAGTCCTCGCCGAGGTCCCAGAACAGGCCGGCCATGATGCGCAGACCCTCCCGCGCCACGGGGGCCAGCAGATGCTCGTCCGGGGCGTGCTGGGCGCAGGCGGGATAGGAGTGCGGGACCCAGAGCGTGCACAACCCGAGCTCGCCTGCGAAGGCGTCGTTGGGAAGGCTGCCGCCGAGGTTCGGCAGCAGCGCGGGTGCCGTGCCGGTGGTGCGGCTGATCGAGCCGAGCGCCCAGCGCACCCAGGGGTCGTCCGGATCCGTCCGGGTCGGTGGCATGGTCGGGCCGACCTCGACGTCGACCATGGGAAATCCGTGCTCGTCCAGGTGCTTGCGGAGGATGACGCCGAGCTTGTCGACGTCGGTGCCGACCACGGAACGGAGCTGGCAGTGCGCGTGGGCGCTGCCGGGAATGGCGTTGACCGGGTGGTCCGGGTTGCCGGCGGCGAGCGAGAGGACCTCGACGCTGTTCCAGCCGACGAGGCGCTCGGCCGGGGTGAGACCGGGTTCGCCCCAGCCGTCGTCGACGGCCGGATCGTCCGGTCCGCCGCCGACCGCGATGTCGCGCAGGGCTTCCCGGACGTTCTCGGGGATCTCCCGGGGCCGCAGACCGGGGACGAGGATGCGGCCCCGCGCGTCGACGATGGTGGCGAGCGCGCCCGCGAGTACGGTCGCCGGGTTGCGCAGCAGACCGCCCCAGTTGCCGGAGTGGTACGAGCCCTCGCGCAGATCGGCCCGCAGCGTGAACGGGGTGGAGCCGCGTGAACCGAGGAACAGCGTCGGCCGCTCCGCGGCCACGCGCGGCCCGTCGGACGCGATCAGCACGTCGGCGGCGAGCTCGTCCCGCAACTGGGCGCAGACCGTGCGCAGGCCCGGCGAGCCGGACTCCTCCCCGGTCTCGACCAGCACCTTGAGGTTGAAGCCGAGCCGGCCGCGCACGCGGAGCACATGCTCGAGTGCCGCGAAGTTGATGGTGTGCTGGCCCTTGTTGTCGGCGGTGCCGCGGCCGTACCAGCGGTCGCCCTCGACCACGACCTGCCACGGATCGAGGCCGGGCCGCCATCGCTCCGGTTCGCCGAGGACGACGTCGCCGTGGCCGTAGACCAGCACCGTGGGCAGCGCATCGTCCTCGTGCCGGGCCGCCACGAGCAGCGGGTAGTCGCCGGCGGGGTTGTCGACGACGCGCGCCTCGCAGCCCAGTCGGTCGGTGAGCGCCGGGGCCAGCTCGTCGGTGAGGTAGGAACGCAAGTCCCGCGCCCGCGCCTCGTCCTGGCTTTCGGTAGCGAACGCGACCCGGCGGCCGAGGTCGGCGAGGAATTCCCCGGAATCGTAGTATTCGGTGGCGTTATCGATCACGGCAGCACGGGTCATCATTACCCTTAACATGGGAAACGTGCGATTTACAATGCGTCCGGCCGGTGCGCCGAGTTTACGGAGCGGGATAGGGCGGCGACAGAGGAGGCAATTGCGCGTTTTCGAAAGGTGTATTGCCCTGGCGGCAACGGCCACGGTCGGTCGCTTCCCCATCACCGTCCTCAGCGGACGTGCTTCGCGCTGGAGTACATTCTCGGAATGCATCTCCTGCCCACGTCGCTGCGCTACTTCCTCGAGGTCGCGCGTACCGGTTCGATCAGCGAGGCCTCGGAGCGCCTGCACGTGGCCACGTCGGCGATCAGTCGGCAGATCGCGAAGCTGGAGCAGGACGTCGGGGCGCCGCTGTTCGAGCGCCAGCCGCGGGGGATGGTGCTGTCGGAGGCGGGCGAGATTCTCACCGCGTACGCCCGGCGCAGCGCGCTCGAGGCCGAGCAGGTGCTCGCCGACGTGCACGGCGTCGAGGCCCTGCACCGCAGTACCGTCAAACTCGCGAGCTCCGAGGGTTTCGCGCGCGATTTTCTGCCGGCGGCTATCACGGCATTTCGGGAGAAGTATCCGGGGGCGCGGTTCCGGCTGAATGTCACCGGCCCGGCGGCGGCGACGCGGCAGGTGGTGGACGGCACGGTGGACCTGGCCGTCACCTATAGCCTCGGGCCGGAAGGGGGAATCAAGGTCGAGTATTCGCAGCAGCAGCAGATCTACGCGCTGATGCCCGACGATCACCCTCTGGCGTACCGGGAGTACGTCGAGCTCGCGGACCTGCTGGAGTACCCGCTCGCGCTGATGGACGAGGGGACCACGATCCGGCAGCTCTTCGACGTCTGCGTCGCGCTGGAGGGGCTGAACTTCGAGCCCGCGCTCGTCAGCAACTACTCGGGCGCGCTCCAGAGCTTCACGCAGCTACGCGGCGGGGTCACCCTGGTCGGTCCGCTGACGGTGCGGCGGCGGCTCGGCGCCGACCGCCTGGCGATCGTTCCCATCCGCAACCCGGAACTGAGCCGGCGGAGCATGCAGATACAGTCGATGGCGCGGCGCGCGCTGCCCGCGGCGGTGCGGGCCTTCCTCGCGCATCTGATCGAGCAGATCGATGACGACCCTCCCAGGTAGACAGCCGCCACCTCTCACTCCCAGGGGGTCACGGTGAGCCGGATGCGCGCGCCGTCCCCGAGGATCGGGACGGTGGTCGCGGGCAGCTCGATGTGGTGTACCCAGACGCCGTCGGCGGGGTCCTCGTCGCTGAGGCCAGGGGCACCGGAGGGCCGGTAGTCCCTGATCGGTCCGGCGATGTCGGAGTTCCAGGTGGCCGAGAGCGCGGGTACGGCCGCCGTGGTGTCGGCGTCCACGTCCACGACGAGGATGTCGTCGAAGTCGGCCGTCTGCTCCAGGTGATCACGGAAGCTCAGCAGGCCGTCGCGCCGACGCAGCGACAGGATCCGCAGATGCAGGGCGTACCGCAGGGTGGCGGACTCGCCGGGCCGCAGTACGGAGCACAGGAACGTGCTGGCCAACGGCACCGGCCCGGCCCCGTCCGCCGCCCCGGCGGGCAACTGGATCGAGCACCACTGGGCGCTCATCCGCTCGTGGGTGACGATTTGCAGGCCGCGCACCGACAGCCGGACCTCCGCTTGCCAGGCTGTGTCGGACGGCCGCGACAGCCGGTGACCGACCAGCGCGGCCTCCACCCTGCGGTCGCCGAACAGGAAACGCCGCAGGTTCTGGTAGCCCTCCTCGGAGTTGACCAGCCCGTAGCGCCCACTGTGACTGCGGTGCACATACGTCACATGCGCGCCGGGGACGTAGGCGTTGTCGATCTGCACCAGGCCGTCGCTGCGGGGACCGACCGCCGCCGCCGACAGCCCGTGGGCCACGTCGTAGTCGGCCGGATCGGTCCCGACCAGGCAGAACACCCGCTCGCGGGGGAAGGCGAACGGCTGGTCCGGCGCCATGGCCCGGGGGTCCCAGTCGTCCGGCGGGCCGTCCGGGTCGAGCAGTGCGCTCGGCGTCAGGTACGCATACATCCGCTCCGGGCCGAAGATGTCGGCGCCGTTGATGCCGGTCAGATCACGCAGCCGCTCCAGCACGCCGAAACCGGCGTCGAAGGTGATGCCGCCGTGCGGGGTGCCATAGGTGAAGAGCTTGCCCACCCAGTCGGCCGGATCACGTCCGAGGTCCGGGAGGATCTTCTGGATGAGGCAGCGGCACACCAGGCCGCCCATGCTGTGGGCGACCAGATGGACACGCGGCGCCCCGGACTTCTCCCTGATCGTCCCGATCAGCCTCATCAGGTCCTGTGCGGCGGTCTCCAGCCGGAACTCCCTGGGTTTGGTTCCCCAGGTGGTGGCCGATGCGTCGTAGAAGCGGTGAACCCAGATGGTGTCCGGCGGGATCGTGTCGTGGGAGGCCAAGTAGAGTTCCTGGCCGCCGTCGACGAGGATCTGGTAACCCTCGTCCAGGTGCAGGCGCAGCAGCGGGCTCTCGAACTGGTAGAAGCACGGCTCGTCGTCCGGGCCGATACGGATGTGGGTGGAGCCCTCGTTGAACCCGTAGAAGGGGTCCGTCACCACCCTGTCGATGCCGGCGGTGTCGCCGGCGAAGCCCCGGACGTAGACGATCGGCAGCTTCTCGGCCATGGGGGAGTTCCTCACGGCCAGACGCCGGAGAAGTCGATCTCGCGGGCCCACTCGGGATGGTCTATCAGCGGATTCCGGTTGCCCTGGATCTCCGCGATGGCGGCGTTGCGGTGCAGTTCGTACTCGGTGACCGCCTGGTTCTCGTGCCATGCCAGCAGGACGGGCAGCCGCTCCTCGGGGAACTCGCGTGCCACGTCGCCGACCTGTCCCGGATAGCGGAGCAGGAAGTACAGGGTGGCACGGGCCACCGCACCCTTGCCCTCCGCCGGCTCGAACCCCACGCTCTCGCGCATCCCACAGGCGTCCCGGAGCGCTTCGTCGAAGTCGGGGAAGTCGAAGTACGGGAAGTTGCCGCGGAAACTGTTGCAGCCGGCCTCGCACGCGAACAGATGGTGCAGGTCTCCCCGCATCGGCTCCCGTTTGCCGAACCACGACTGCGGCACCACGTGCTCGCAGTTGAACGGCATCGACGCCTCCAGCGCGTCGAACTCCGCCTCGAACTCGGCCGGACCCGCCGTGCTCTCTTGCAGCAGCAGTTCCTCCACGCGGGCCAGCCGCGCCTCGGCCACGGTGGCGTCGGCCCGTACCAGCTCCTCGACGGAGAAGCCCTTGGCAGAGTAAATGCCGTACAGCCGACCGTCCTTGTGAAGGTCCACCCAGGGGTAGACCAGCCGCATCGGCTTGTACCTGGGCTGCGGTGTGTGGGTCTCCTCCAGCAGCGCGGTGAGCGCGCGGCGCAGCGTGTCACCGTCGCCGGTGCGGACGTTCGCGTAGTACGCCTCGCGCGCGGCGATGTCGGCGGTCCGGTCGTAGTAGGAGCGTTCTTGCGCAAGCCGGTGGTTGATCAGGGCCGCGTCGACGTCCTGCTCGACCGCCGACACGACGTCCGTCCGCCCGGCCGGGGGCGGCGGCTGCGACACGGCCTTCGGTGCCGGTTCGAGCGCGGGCAGCGGGGCGAGCGGGGTGGCCTGCGGGGACGACGGTGTGTCGAAACCGACGGTGATCCGCAGCGGGAGGACGAGCTGCGCGGCACCATCGGCCAGGTGCGCCTGGGCCTGGGCCTGTGCCCCATTGGTCGCGGACAGGGCGGACTTCCCGTTCGACGAGGGAGTCGGCGGAGCGCTTTCGACGGGGGAGGGGGCGAGCCCGGCGGTGAACATCTCGTCCCGCAGCTGGGCCGCCGCACCGGTCAGGGTCGCCTCGTGCAGGGCGCGCAGCACCCGGCTGATCCTCACCCCCTCATTGGCCCGCCACGCCAGTTGCTGCTCGCCCATCTCAGGCCGCCACACGGTGCCGTCGACGCTCAGCGGCCGGCCCTCGGCGTCGGTCTTCGGGACGGCCGAGTGGTGCAGTGCGACGACCTCCCACTGGTCGTTGAAGACCGGAGAGCCTGACGAGCCCTCACGGGTGTCGGAGTCGTAGTGCAGGAACCGTTCCAGTATGTCGACGAGCTGGTTGTCGCGCAGCGCGATCTGCTTGGGCTCGCCCCTGGGGTGCTGGATGATGTTGACGAACTCCCCGATGACGACCTTCCCCTGCGTCTCCGTGAGCATCAGCCAGCCGAACGACGACAGCGCCTCGCCCTGCGTGCCCTGCGGGGCCACCGCGACGAGGCTGTAGTCCAGCGCCCGGTCGGTGACGAAGAGGCGGTGCGGCTCCAGTGCGAAGACCGCCGGTGTGAGCGGGCCCCCTTCGACGCCGTCCTGGAACGCGAACGCGACCTTGCTGCGGCCCGCCTCCTCGGCGGAGCGCAGCACGTGGTTGTTGGTGAGCAGCAGGGAGGGGGACACCATGAAGCCCGTGCCGTGTCCGCCACCCGGTCCGCTGATGGTGATCCGGCCGACCGAGCGGGAGACCTGAACGCCTTCCTCCAGGAACGCGACCGGGGTGAGGTTGTTGCGCCCGATGAGGCGCTCCAGCCCCAGCGCGTCTCCGGTGAAGGACTCCGGAGGCAGTTGAAGGGTGCTTCCGCCGCTGCTGGCGGGTTCCGTCGGCGTGTGCTCGATCGCCCGCGCCATGGCCCAGTCGGCACCGAGACGCGCCAGCCGCTTCTCGACCCGCTCGGGAGCGTCGGCGTACAGCACCCCCTGCGTCTGGAGAACGGCTTGGTTTCTCTCACGCTGCGCGGTTCGGCTGGTGTAACGTGCCGCGGCCATCGTCAGCTGCGCCAGATAGTCCGACTTCTGTTCCGAAGTGAGTTCCGCCGTGGCCATGATCCGCCTCCTGGCCTGCTGATTGTGGCGGTGTGTCCGAGACACGGTTCGTGTGGGGACAGGCGGACGGTGTCGGATGAGGCGTCGGCGCTGCCATGCGGACACGCGATGCGCCGCCTGCCGTTTTCCGTACAGGCTCTCTGCCACCAATGCTTCCAGATGGCGCACTTGCGCGCAAAAAGGGCGAAGGGTGTGGTTCGCGCATCGCCGCCGTGATCGTCCTCCCGAAGGCATCGGGGTTCGCGGTGAGTGGCGGTGTGCGGCCGCCTGCGTGGGCGAAAATCCCCTATATAGGCGCAGATGTACTCTGGGTGGAAACCACGTGGAACGGCCCATTCGGCTGATCGCCACGTACGGGACGGATCACGATGGATGACACTCGGGACGCGAGGTCCCATGGGGCGCCGGAGGGGGAGCTTCGCACCGCGCGGTGGGCGACGGGGGTTCTCGACGCGGGGGGAGTCGTCACGCGGTGGAGCGCGGGCGCCGAGTGGCTGCTGGGCTATGCGCCCGCCGACGTGATGGGGCGGGCGGCCGTGGAGCTGCTCTGGGACGGTCAGGGCTCACTGCCGGGCGCCGCCCGGCGGTCGCTGGCGGGTCTGGAGCCGTGGAGCGGCAGGGTGACGGCGCGGCACCGGGACGGCGGACCGTTCGAGGTCGAGCTGCTCGTCTGCCCGCTGCGGGACGGTGACGGCAGCGCCCGGTGGCTGCTGGCGGCCATGGCGGCACCGGAGGGCGCGCACCGGGGCGGCTCGGTGACGGAGCGCTCGTTCACCCAAGGCGCCTGGCCGATGGCGATCCACGACACGGAACTGCGGTTGCTGCGCGCCAACGCGCGGATGTGCCAGGTCGTCGGCCTCTCGGAGGACGCGATGCGCGGGCAGCGGTCCGGCTTCCTGACCGGGAATCCCGCGGACGAGCAGGTCGAGGCGTCCATGCGGAAGGCGATACGTACGGGGGAGGCGGAGCACGCCCAGACCTTCACCCGCGCGGCGGGCGAGAGCCGGGACCAGGCGTGGGCCGTTTCCCTCTCGCCGCTCATGGACGAGACCGGCCGGGTGTGCGCGGTCGCCGCCGCCGGGCTCGAGATCAGCGAGCTGTACCGGACGCGCGAGCGTCTCGCCCTGCTGAACGAGGCCAGCATCCAGATCGGCACCACCCTGGACGTCACCCGCACCGCCCAGGAGCTGGCGAGCATGCCGCTGCCGCGCTTCGCCGACTTCATCAGCGTCGACCTGCTGGACTCCGTGCTGCGCGGCGACGAGCCGACCCCCGGTCCGGTCTCCGGGGATGTCCGGCTGCGCCGCGTGGCGCACGAGTCGGCCCACGCGAAGGACGCGCCCGAGGCCGCCGTGGACATCGGCGAGACGGACACCTATCCGGAATTCTCGCCCCCCGCCCGCTGCCTGGCCACCGGCCGGGCGGTGCTGACCGGGCCCTGGGACACCGACTACTTCCGGTGGATGGACCGGGACCCCAAGCGGAACGCCAAGCGCATCGACTTCGGGGTGCAGTCCCTCGTGGCGGCACCTCTGGTCGCCCGCGGGAACACCCTCGGCGCTGCCCTCTTCTCCCGCCGTCTCCACCCGGACACCTTCACCGAGGACGACCTGATCCTCGCCGAGCAGCTGGCGGCAAGGGCGGCCGTCTGCATCGACAACGCCCGCCGCTTCACACGGGAGCGCGGCACCGCCGTCGCCCTCCAGCGCAGCCTGCTCCCGCAGGGTCTGCCCGCGCAGTCGGCCGTCGAGTTCGCCACCCGCTATCTGCCCGCCGACGCCGACTACGGGGTGGGCGGTGACTGGTTCGACGTCATCCCGCTCTCCGGCGCCCGGGTCGCGCTGGTGGTGGGCGATGTCGTCGGCCACGGCATCCACGCGTCCGCCACCATGGGACGGCTGCGCATCGCCGTCCGTACCCTCGCGGACATCGACCTCCCCCCGGACGAGCTGCTCACCCACCTCGACGATGTGGTGGCGCGCCTCGCCTCCGAGGACACCGAGTCGGGCGACCACGATGTGATCGGCGCCAGCTGCCTGTACGCGGTCTACGACCCGGTCTCCCGGCTGTGCTGCGCGGCCCGAGCCGGCCACCCCCCGCCCGTTCTCGTCGGCCCCGACGGCACGGTGGAATTCTGCGATGTGCCCGCGGGGCCGCCACTGGGCCTGGGGGACCTGCCCTTCGAGTCCGCCGAGGTCGGGATACCCGAGGGCGCCCTGCTCGTCCTCTACACCGACGGTCTGGTCGAATCCGGCGACCACGACATCGGCGCGGGCATGGACGGGCTGCGCGAGGTCCTCAGCGAACCGTCCCCGTCGCTGGAAGCCACCTGCGACACCGTGCTGGGGACCCTGCTCTCCGGCCATCCGGCCGACGATGTCGCCCTGCTCGTCGCCCGGGCCCGCGCCCTGGACGCCGATCAGGTCGTCACCTGGGAGCTGCCGGCGGAGCCCGCCCTGGTCTCCGAGGTCCGCGAGCGGGCGACCGCTCAGCTGGCGGCCTGGGGGCTCGCCGAGCTCACGTTCACGACGGAGCTGGTCGTCAGCGAGCTGTTCACCAACGCCATCCTGCACGGCCAGGGCCCCGTCCAGCTGCGGCTGATCCGCGATCGCACCCTCATCTGCGAGGTCTCCGACACCAGTACCACCGCCCCGCACATGCGCCGGGCCCGGGTGTTCGACGAGGGCGGGCGGGGGCTGCTGCTCGTCGCCCAGCTCAGCCGCCGCTGGGGCACCCGGCAGACGCCCACCGGCAAGATCATCTGGGCGGAGCAGGCCCTCCCGGCCGACCGACCTGCCGACCGACCTGCCGACCGAACGGCCGCCTGATCGACCGCCCGCGCGGCCTCAGCCGTCCAGGCGCCGTTCGAAGCTGAGGCCCCCGGGCACTTGGAACGTCGGCAAGATCTCGATGTGCCCGATGTTGACGTGGCGCGGCGCGCCGATGGCGTACTCGATGGCGTCGGCGATGTCCGCGGGACGCAGCGTCTCGTAGCCGTCGTAGTAGATGCGCCGAGCGCCCTCCCGGTCGCCCAGCAGCCGGCCGAAGATCTCGGTCTCCACCCGGCCGGGGCAGATCTCGGTGACCCGGACCCGGCGGCCGCGGGCGTCGATCCGGAGCTGGCGGGAGAGGGTGTGCACGGCGGCCTTGGTGGCGTGGTAGACGGTGTTGCCGGGGAAGTTGTACACCCCGGCGATCGAGCCGATGTTGACGACATGGCCCAGGTCGCGCTCGACCATGCCGGGCACGAGCAGCCGTACGAGGTGGAGCACGGCCCGCAGATTGACGGCGAGCAGCTCGTCGACGGCGGACTCGTCCGCGGCGAGGATGGTGCCGGCGTGGCCGACCCCGGCATTGTTGACCAGAATGTCGATCTTGAACCCGGACACGGCGTCGGTGAGGGCCTCGGTGTCGGCGACGTCCACGGCGTGCGGCACACAGCCCGTACGCCGTGCGAGGTCCGCCAGCCGCTCGGCGTCCCGGGCCAGCGCGTGGACCGTGAGGCCCTGCTGCGCCAGGCGCTCGGCGACGGCGGCGCCGATGCCCGCGGACGCGCCGGTCACCAGCGCGGTCCGGTAGTCGGAGAGTGGCATAAGGCAACGGCCCTCTGTGTACGCCGGGTTTCCCTTCCGAGCTTAGATCCCCGGCCCATTCGTCGCGCAGCCTCCTTGTCTCACCGACCCGCCTGCGGATATAGACGCCGATGAGGCCCATGGGGAGGGCGATGAGGAAGGGGTCCGCCAGCCCCAGGGGTGCCCGTGAGCAGCGCGGCGAACGAGGCGAGCGGCGGCGATACCGAAGGCGGCATAGTCGGGCAGTACGCCGATGGCATCAGCGCCGCGTGGCCGCCCGCTTGGGGCGAAGGCCGGACAGGCCCGAGCCTGCCTCAACGCAATGCCGCGGGCAAGGCCATACGGCGCGGCCTGCGGGGCTCCTTCTGCCGCGGTGCGCCCCATGGCCGACGCTGGAAGGAGGCGACATTTCCGAGACGAGTCCGAGACGAGAAGGTGGGACGGATGGAAGCGATCGTCTTCGAGGAGTACGGCGGGCCCGAGGTGCTGCGGCTCACGACGGCCGACGAACCCCATGCGGGCCCGGGGCAGGTGCGGCTGCGGGTCAGGGCAGCCGGCGTGAACCCGCTCGACCACAAGATCCGGGGCGGCGCGATGCGGGAGGTGTTCCCCACCGAGTTCCCCGCGATCCTCGGCAGCGAGGCGTCCGGAGTGGTCGACGAGGTGGGGGAGGGCGTCACGGGGCTCGCGGCCGGCGACGAGGTGTTCGGCTTCATGGAGACCGGCGCCTACGCCGCGTACGCCCTGGCCTCCGTCGTCGCCCGCAAGCCCGGGGAACTGGGCTGGGACGAGGCGGCCGCGCTCCCGGTGGCCGGTGAGACGGCGGACCGCGTCCTGAACCAGCTCGCCGTCAAGAACGGCGAGACGCTGCTGCTGCACGGCGCCGCCGGGGCGGTCGGCTCGGCCGCCGTCCAGCTGGCCGTCGCGCGCGGTGTCACCGTCATCGGCACCGCGTCACCGGGCAACCACGACTATCTGCGCGCGCTCGGCGCCATCCCGGTCGCGTACGGGGACGGGCTCACCGACCGCGTCCGCGCGGTGGCCCCGAAGGGAGTGGACGCGGTCTTCGACGCGGCGGGCAAGGGCGCGCTGCCTGCCTCCATCGAGCTGCGCGGCGGTACGCCGGACCGCATCGTCACCATCGCCGACCCGACCGCCGCCGAGTACGGCGTCGCCTTCTCCCGCGGCGGCGACCGCGATGCCTCCGCCCTCGCCGGGTATGCCCGGCCGGTGGCGGAGGGCGGGCTCCGGGTGCCGGTCGCGCGGAGCTTCCCGCTGGCGGACGCGGCGGCGGCGCACGCGGAGAGCGAGGCCGGGCACGTACGCGGCAAGCTGGTGCTGCTGCCGTAAGGCCAGTCAGGGCCGCCGGCTGAGGAACGAGAACTTTCGACTCGTCGAGGACAAAGTATGGACGGTTCAGGGTGCCGTTCGTACGCTGGGCGTCGCTTTCGTACGGACGTCTGCGTGCATCACGGCGGAATGCCGCTGCACCACCCGTACGTGGACGAACTCCACTCCATGACCGCGGTCCGCCGTGGGCCGCGCCGCCTCGCAGCGCCCAGCAGGAGGAAGAGTGACGCCACGCAAGTACCCGAGCCCCCGTAGCCATCGCCGTGGGCCACGAAGAATCACCGGGCTGCTCCTCGCGGCCCTTCTCACCGGCGGCCTCGCGACACCGTCCGCCGGGGCGAACGAGAAGCGATTAGCGGACCCGCCTCCCCAGGAACCCGGCGTCACCCTCCGCGTCTTCGACATCCAGTCCCCGCTGAGCAAGCTCTGCGACCTCAAGCCGGCCCAGACCCCCAACGTCGACAAGCTGATCCCCACCGTCGACTGGTCCTCCACGGAGGGCTTCGGTTTCACCGACAACTTCGTGTCGCAGATCATCGGCAACATCAACGTCCCCGCCGACGGTGCGTACACCTTCCGCCTGATCAGCGACGACGGCTCCCGTCTGCTCATCGACGGGAGGAGGGTCATCGACCACGACGGACTGCACGGCGCCGAGCCGAAGGACGGCGAGGTCACCCTTTCCCCCGGCTACCACGCCCTGCGGATCGACCACTTCGATCGCGGCGGCGACCAGCAGGTCACCCTCCAGTGGAAGCCGCCGGGCGCCGACGGCTTCACCCTCGTCCCGAACTCCGTGCTCAGTACCGACGCCGATGTCGTCCGTGTCACCGCCCCGGGCCGCAAGGAGTGCGAGGGCAGTTACGACACCCCCGGCGACGGCCTCCCGCTGACCTCGGTCAACCCCGGCTACACCCTGACCGATCTGCGCCCCGAGGGCTTCGAGCCGCAGGTCTCCGCGATGGACTGGTTACCGGGTGGCCGGCTCGCCGTGACGACGTGGGGCGGCAGCACCAAGTCGGAGGGGGAGGTGTACATCCTCGACCACGTCACGGGTGACACCGGCCCGGAGAAGGTCACGTACCAGAAGATCGCCGACGGCCTGAAGGAGCCGATGGGGATCACGTACGTCGGCGGAAAGCTGTACGTCTCGGAGAAGCACCAGCTCACCGAGCTGTCCGACACCGAGGGCGACAACACCGCGGGCGAGATCCGCAAGGTCGCCGACTGGCCGTACGGAGGGAACTTCCACGAGTTCGCCTTCGGACTGCTCTACGAGCGCGGGAACTTCTATCTGAATCTGTCCGTCGCCATCAACCAGGGCGGTGCGACGACCGATCCGCAGCCCGCCGCGAACCGCGGCACCACCATCAAGGTGAACAGGAAGACCGGCAAGGTCAGTTACCTGGCCGGCGGCCTCCGCACACCGAACGGCATCGGACGGGGTCCGAAGGGGGAGCTGTTCGTCACCGACAACCAGGGCGGCTGGCTGCCCGCCTCCAAGCTGCTCCACATCAAGAAGGACCGGTTCTTCAACCACTACACCAACCCGGACGGTCCGTTCGACGGCCGCTCCGTCACCAAGCCGGTGCTCTGGCTGCCGCAGAACGAGATAGCCAACTCGCCCAGCACACCGATGCTGTTGAAGAAGGGGCCCTTCGCCGGACAGATGCTCTTCGGCGACGTCACCTACGGCGGAATCCAGCGGGCCGACCTGGAGAAGGTGGACGGCGAATACCAGGGCGCGGTGTTCCGGCACACCCAGGGCCTGGAGGCCGGTATCAGCCGGATCAGCACCGGACCGGACGGTGCGATCTACGCGGGCGGCCTCGGCGCCGACGGAAACTGGGGCCAGGAAGGCAAACTCCGCTTCGGCCTTCAGAAACTCACGCCGAACGGCACGACCGCCTTCGACATCACGACCATGCGCGCCACCCGCGACGGCTTCGACCTCACCTACACCAAACCCCTGTCGGAGGAGACGGCCGCCAGGCTGACGAGCGGCGCCTACTCCGTCGAGCAGTGGCGCTACGTCCCCACCCCGGCGTACGGGGGCCCCAAGATCGACGAAGAGGTCCTCCCCGTCGCGGCCGCCCGGCTGTCCGACGACCGTCGCAAGGTCCGCCTCACCATCCCCGGCCTGAAGACCGACCGGGTGGTGCACGTCCGATCGCCGCGCCCGTTCTCCTCGGCCGGGGGCGAGCAGCTCTGGTCCACCGAAGCCTGGTACACGCTCAACGCGCGCCCGGGTCCCGAGCAGCCCGTCACCTCGTACGACGCCGAGTCGGCACGCCTGTCCGGGGGAGCGGACATCGACACCGAGCATGCCGGTTACACCGGCGGTGGCTTCGTCGACGGCTTCGGAACTCCCGGCGCCACCGCCACCTTCGAGGTCGACGCACCCGCGAAGGGCAGCTACGACGTGGCACTGCGCTACGGCAACGGCCCCGACCCCTTCACCGGCACCAAGACGATCGGCGTCAGCGTGGGCGGCGGGCAGGAGCGGCAGACCAGCCTCCCCTCCACCGGCGCCTGGAACCGCTGGTCCACCAAGACCGAGCGGCTCACCCTGCGCAAGGGCCGCAACACCATCACCTACACCCACCGGCCCGAGGACACCGGCCACGTCAACCTCGACATGATCGAGGTGCGCAGAGCCGGTGGCCGCATCGACCTGTTCTCCGGCGGCAGCGTCTCCACCGCCTGGCAGCACCCGGACGGCCGGAGCGTCGAATGGCCGCACACCGCCGAGGATTCCCTCGAGGTGTGCTGTGGCGACATCCGCACCAAACAGGCCTTCGGCGACTTCAGGCTGCACGCCGAATTCCGGGTGCCGAAGCTGCCGGACGACGTCACCGGGCAGGACCGCGGGAACAGCGGAATCTACCTCCAGGAGCGGTACGAGATCCAGATCCTGGACTCCTTCGGAGTGGAGAAGCTCGCCCCGAACGAGGCCGCGTCCATCTATGACAAAAGGGCCGCCGACCTGAACGCCGCCACTCCACCGGAAACCTGGCAGACGTACGACATCGATTTCCGTGCGGCCCGTTTCGACACCGCGGGCCGGAAGACCGATGACGCCAGGATCACCGTGGTGTGGAACGGCAGGAAGGTCCACGACGACGTGGCGGTGGACGGTCCGACCGGCGGCGGCGACGCCGAAGCGGCCGCGGCGGGCGCGATCCGGCTCCAGGACCACGGCAACAAGGTCCGCTTCAGGAACCTCTGGATCGAGCCGCTGGGCTGACAGCCGGCGGAAGGAGCTGTCCCGGGTCCGCGAACCCACCGTGCCTGACCACGCACGGCTTCGCCGGGCCCGGGACAGCTGTGCTCATGGCCCCTTGGGCGAACCCGCTGCTGCCGACCCCTTGACGGCGCAGTTGGGTGAAAACTACGTTTCGCTTCACGGAAGTCTACTTCCGCTTTATGGAAACTGGAAACCTCCAGGCGTGCGCCATCTACTCCCCTCTGGAGCGCCGTATGACAGCTGTAGAAGACCGATCGCGCGTGGAAACCGAGGGCGGTGTCAGCTCCGGGCTGTACACGTACGATCTCGCCCCGACGAAGAAGGAAGGGCGCCGCTGGGGCGCCTACAACGTTTTCACGCTCTGGGCCAACGACGTGCACAGTCTCGGAAATTACGCCTTCGCCATCGGCCTCTTCGCGCTCGGGCTCAACGTATGGGGCATTCTGGCGGCCTTCGCGCTCGCCTCCGTTCTGCTCTTTCTCCTGCTGACGCTGTCCGGCTTCATGGGGCACAAGACGGGCGTCCCCTTTCCCGTCATGGGCCGTATGGCGTTCGGTATCAAGGGGGCGAAGATACCGGCCGTCGTCCGGGGCGCCGTGGCCATCGCCTGGTTCGGTATCCAGACCTACCTCGCCTCTTCGGTCTTGAGCGCCCTTCTCGTCTCGATGTTTCCCGGACTCCGCGCCATGGACGCGAACTCCCTGCTCGGCCAGTCCACGCTCGGCTGGATCACCTTCCTGGCCCTGTGGATCCTCCAGGTGCTCATCGTGAGCTACGGGATGCAGATGATCCGGCGGTACATGGCCTTCGCTGCGCCCACGACCCTGATCACCATGTGTGCCCTCGCGGTCTGGATGTTCGTACGCGCGGACGGTTCGATCTCGCTGTCCGTCGACGAGCCGCTCATCGGCGCCGAGATGTGGATGCAGATCCTTCAGGGCGCCGCGCTGTGGGTGGTGATCTACGGAACGTTCGTGCTCAACTTCTGCGACTTCACCCGGTCCGCGAAGAGCCGCGGCTCCATCGTCCGCGGAAACGTGATCGGTATCCCGGTGAACATGCTCTTCTTCGCCGTCATCGTCGTGGTGCTCAGCGGGGCGCAGTTCAAGCTCGACGGGCACGTCATCACCAGTCCCACGGACATCGTCCGGACGATCCCGAACGAGTTCCTGCTGGCCGCGGCCTCACTCGCGCTCATCACCCTGACGATCGCGGTGAACCTGCTGGCCAACTTCGTGGCACCGATCTACGCACTGATCGACCTCTTCCCCCGTCGGCTGAACTTCCGCCGCGCCGGCCTGGTGAGCGCGGGCATCGGTCTGGTGATCCTGCCGTGGAACCTCTACAACAGCCCGGTCGTGGTGAACTACTTCCTCGGCGGGCTCGGCGCCCTGCTCGGACCGCTGTTCGGCGTGATCATGGCGGACTACTGGCTGCTGCGGAAGTCCCGCGTGAACGTGCCCGACCTCTACACCGACGACGCCCAGGGCGAGTACCACTACCGCCGCGGCTACAACCCCCGGGCCGTCTGGGCCTTCGCACCCAGCGCCGCGATCGCCGTCACCATGGCCCTGGCACCCGTGTTCCACGCCGTGGCCGGGTTCTCCTGGTTCATCGGAGCCGTCCTCGCCGCGGCGCTGTACGCGGTCATCGCGGACCGTACGGTGCAGCATCGGGACGTGGACGGTGAGGCCCTCGCCGTCGCCGCCGAATGAACCACTCATCAGAAGGCCGAACCATGCGCATCCTCGTTGTGAACGTCAACACCACGCCGTCCATCACCGACTCGATCGGCCAGCAGGCGGCCAGTGTGGCATCGCCCGGTACCGAGATCATTCCGCTGACGCCCGCCTTCGGGGCGGAGTCGGTCGAGGGCAATTACGAGAGTTACCTCGCCGCCATCGCCGTGATGGAAACCGTCCGCGCCTATCCGGAGCCGTTCGACGCCGTGATCCAGGCCGGATACGGCGAACACGGCCGGGAAGGGCTACAGGAACTGCTCGACGTTCCGGTGGTCGACATCACCGAGGCGGCCGCGAGCACCGCCCAGTTCCTCGGCCGCTGCTACTCCGTCGTCACGAGCCTCGACCGCACGGTCCCGTTGATCGAGGAGCGCCTCCACTCCGCCGGTCTGAGCGCCCGGTGCGCCTCCGTACGCGCCAGCGGACTCGCCGTACTCGATCTGGAACGGGACGAGACCGCCGCCGTCGACGCCATTGCCGAGCAGGCCGCCCGTGCGGTGGAGGACGACCGGGCGGAGGTGATCTGCCTGGGCTGCGGCGGCATGTCCGGCCTCACCGAACGCGTCGTCGACCGTACCGGGGTCCCCGTCGTCGACGGGGTGACGGCGGCCGTGACGATCGCCGAATCCCTCGTCCGGCTCGGCCTGTCCACCTCCAAGGTGCGTACCTACGCACCACCTCGGCCCAAGAAGATCGTCAATTGGCCCCCACGGGCGTGATGACACGGTGCGACAGCGCATCGAGGAAGAACCCGTAAGGAAGAACACGTAAGAAGGAGCGTCCGTTGCCCGACATACAGCTCGTACTCCGCTCGACACGCGTTGTCACGCCCACGGGCACGCGCCCCGCGTCCGTGACCGTCGCCGACGGCCGGATCGTGGATGTGCTGCCACACGACGCCGAGGTGCCGGCGGGGGCACGGCTGGAAGACGTCGGTGATGACGCCGTGCTGCCCGGCCTTGTCGACACCCACGTCCATGTGAACGACCCCGGGCGCAGCGAGTGGGAGGGCTTCTGGACCGCCACCCGGGCGGCAGCCGCCGGCGGCATCACCACCCTCATCGACATGCCGCTCAACTCGCTGCCTCCCACGACCACCCTCGACAATCTGCGCGTCAAGCAGGAGGTGGCCCGCTCCAAGGCACACATCGACACCGGCTTCTGGGGCGGTGCGATTCCCGGCAACGTGGGCGACCTGCGGCAGCTGCACGAGGCGGGCGTCTTCGGCTTCAAGTGCTTCCTCTCGCCCTCCGGCGTCGAGGAGTTCCCGGAGCTCGACCCGGCCCGACTGGCCGCCGCCATGGCCGAGATCGCCTCCTTCGACGGGCTGCTGATCGTGCACGCGGAGGACCCGGGCCACCTGGCCGCCGCTCCGCAGAGGGGCGGTGCCGCGTACGCCGACTTCCTGGCTTCCCGTCCCCGGGCGGCCGAGAACGATGCCATCGCCCTCTTGATCAAACTTGCCCGTGAGTACGAGGCCCGTGTGCATGTGCTGCACCTGTCCTCCAGCGACGCCCTGCCGCTCATCGCCGACGCGCGGCGCGAGGGCGTCCGCGTCACCGCGGAGACCTGCCCGCACTTCCTCACCCTCACCGCCGAGGATGTCCCGGACGGCGCCACCGAGTTCAAGTGCTGTCCGCCCATCCGCGAGCGCGAGAACCAGGACGCCCTCTGGGAGGGCCTGGCCGAGGGCAGTCTCGACTGCGTCGTCTCCGACCATTCGCCCTGCACCACCGACCTCAAGACCCCCGACTTCGGCACGGCCTGGGGCGGAATCTCCTCCCTCCAGCTCGGGCTCCCCGTCATCTGGACCGCCGCCCGCGAGCGGGGCCACAGCCTCGAGGACATCGCCCGCTGGATGTCCCACGGCCCCGCACAGGTGGCCGGTCTGTCCCACAAGGGCGCCATCGCCCCCGGCCATGACGCCGACTTCGCGGTCGTCGCCCCCGAACAGACCTTCACCGTGGACCCGGGACGGCTCCACCACCGCAACCAGATCACCGCCTACGCGGACAAGACCTTGCACGGCGTCGTCCGCGGGACCTGGCTGCGCGGTGAACGGATCGCCGAGGACGGGAGCGTCACCCAGAGGGCCGGCCGACTGATCGAGAGGCACGGGGGATGACCGCGGCGCCCGCGGCTCAGGCCACCGGAGCGGCGGGCACCGTGGCCATCTCGGCCGCCTGGCGCAGCGCCTCGACCATGCTGCCGGGCTCCGCCGTGCCCGTTCCGGCGATGTCGAACGCGGTGCCGTGGTCGACCGAGGTGCGGATGACGGGCAGGCCCACGGTGAGGTTGACGCCCGCCTCGATGCCCAGGACCTTGACCGGGCCGTGGCCCTGGTCGTGGTACATCGCCACGATCAGGTCGTAGTCGCCGCGTGATGCGAGGAAGAAGGCGGTGTCGGCGGGGAGCGGGCCCCGGGCGTCGATGCCTTCGGCGCGCAGGATGTCCAGGGCCGGGACGATCTTCTCGTCCTCCTCGCCGTAGCCGAACAGGCCGTTCTCGCCCGCGTGCGGGTTGATGCCGCAGACGCCGATGACGGGGTTCGGGGTGCCCGCGCGGACCATCGCCTCGTGGCCGCGGCGCACGGTGCGCTCGACGAGGCCCGGCTCGATCCGGTTGACGGCGTCGATCAGGCCGATGTGCGTGGTGACGTGGATGACCTTCACCTTCTCGGTGGAGAGCATCATCGAGACCTCCTGGGTCCCGGTCAGATGGGCGAGGAGTTCGGTGTGGCCGGGGTAGATGTGGCCGGCGGCGTGCAGGGCCTCCTTGTTGAGCGGTGCGGTGCAGATGGCGTGCACCTCTCCGGCCACGGCGAGTTCGGCGGCACGCTTGATGTACGTGTACGCGGCGCCGCCCGCAACCGGCGACAGCGTGCCCCAGGGCAGATCGGCGGGGAGCAGAGCGAGGTCGAGCACGTTGACGCGGCCGGGAGTGAACTCGGCGTCGCGCGGGTGGTCGACGGCGGCGATCTCGCAGTCCAGGCCGAGGATTCCGGCGGCCTCGCGCAGCCGCTGCGCGTCGCCGATGACGACGGGGCGGCAGCGGGTCAGGACGGCCTCGTCGAGCAGCGCCGCGACGATGACCTCGGGGCCGATGCCGGCGCCGTCGCCCATGGTGACGGCGATGAGGGGGAGGGGGGTGCGCATGAGAACAACTCCAAGGCGGGAGGCGAGACGGTGGCGGATTCAGGTGGCGGTCGTGGAGGCGGCCAGTCGGGGCCGTAGCGCGACAGCGATGCGCAGCAGCGAGTCCTCGGCGCCGTAGCTGCCGGGGCGGGTGACGACGTGGCGGCCGTCGGGCGTGCGGGAGTGGACGGCGCCGTGGTGGATCTGGCCGAGCGGCTCCAACTCCCTTGTGCCCAGGGCGTCCAGGGTGGTGCGGGCGGTCTCGCCGCCGGTCAGGACGAGGTCCGGGCGGCCCGGGTACGCGGCGGCGAGCGCACCCAGAGCGGTGCTGAGGGTCCGCCCCGCGTGGAGGCGGGGGCCTGCCGAACCGTCGATGGACAGCACGGTCAGGGCGGGAGCGGCGGCGGTATGCGGGAGGCGAACCGTGCCCGCCGCCAAGTCGGCCGGATCCAGCGGCACATGGTGCGCGCCGAGCGCGGTGAGATGCGCGATCTGCGCAACCGCGCCGGGCTCCGCGGTCCCCACGACGACGAGCAACGGGGCGCGGTCCCGGGCGGGTACGGGCGGGGGAGGGGCCGCAGTGGGACGCAGCGCGCGCCCGAGCGCGGCCGCCAGACCCCCGCTGCCCAGGAGCCGGAATCCGGGGCCGAGCCGCAGCGCGGCCGCGGCCACCGCGTCCAGGTCGGCGTCGGTCTCGGCGTCCGGAGCGGGGTGGGCACCGGACGCGGCGATGCGCCGTAGCTCCGCGTCCAGCGCGGCGGGGTCGGACCGTACGACGTCGAGGGGGACGGTCCGGACCGGCAGACCGGACAGCGCCTCGGGCAGCGAGCGGGGCGCGGACGCGCGTTCCGCGCGCCAGCCGTCCGTGCGGTGCAGCGGAACGCCGTTCATGTGCACGACGCCGCCGGTCACGGTGCGCCGCGCCGCGGGCAGCGCGGGGGCGATGACGACGGCCTCGGCGCCCTCGGCGTAGGCGGCGGCCTCCGCGGCGAGATGGCCGCGCAGCTGTGAGTCGACCTTCTTGTACAGCAGGCGGGGCGAGCCTGCCCGCACCGCGCGCAGCGCTGTCCGTACGGCGCGTGCCGCGTCGGCGGGTGGCAGACGACGGGTGTCCAGGTCCACGACGAGGTTGCACGCGACGGTGACCTCGGTCACATCGGCGGCGTCGAGCGACAGACGGACGGGGCCGCCGAGCGCGCAGGCGGTCTCGGCCGCGCCGGACAGGTCGTCCGCGAGTGCGACGGCATACGGCGGTACGGGCGGCGAGACGGATGGACGTGGGGGTGGGGGCGGGGGAGCCACGGAACGGAACCTCCTCGGGCGTGCCCGGTGGCGGGCGACCCGGTGAGGATCATGGCATAAGTTGCGTGAAGTGCGCGAGAACTCTTGCGTGATTTACGCAACCGTGCGAGCGTTCCGGTGGCGCCGACGGCCGTCACCCGCGGACCGCGGCGCCGGTGCGGACGCGTTGCGTACGGGCTCACACAGCACGTTACGCCGCGCCTGTCCGCAGCTCAGTACATCGCCGGGAACCACCGCAGCGACCGGTCGAGGCCGCGTAGCCGCACGACACCTCCATATGCGCACATCACGCATGAGATCGCGCACGAGCAAGAACCGCACCACCCGCACCGCCCGCCTCGGAAGGACCCGTTGTGACCGTCGGCCTCGAACTCCCGCACGTGCCCGTCCCGTTGTCCCGTCTCGTGCTCGGCACGATGACCTTCGGTGACACCGCCGACCGTGCGACGGCCGCCGCGATGCTGGACGCCGCGCTCGACGCGGGTATCACCGGCGTGGACACCGCCAACGGCTACGCGGGCGGCGAGAGCGAGCGTATTCTCGCCGAGCTGCTGCCCGGCCGCCGCGACCGGGTGGTCCTCGCCACCAAGGCCGGTATCCCGCACCCCGACCAGGGCACGCACGCGCCGCTGTCCCCCGAGGGTCTGCGCGCCGCGCTCGACGGGAGCCTGGGGCGCCTGGGCACCGACCACGTCGACGTCTTCTACCTGCACCAGCCGGACCGCGGGACGCCGCTCACCGAGACCCTGGCGACCATCGCCGAGTTCGTGCGGGCGGGCAAGGTCCTCGCCCTCGGCGTCTCCAACTACGCCGCCTGGCAGATCGCTGAGCTGAACCGCGTGGCCGACGAGGTCGGCGCTCCCCGCCCCGTCCTCGCCCAGCAGCTCCACAACCTCCTCGCGCGCCGTATGGAAGAGGAATACGTGGAATACGCCGAGTACGCCTCGGCCACCGGGCTGCGCACGATGGTCTACAACCCGCTCGGCGGCGGCCTGCTCACCGGCCGCCACAGTTTCGAGCAGGCCCCGGCGGGCGGGCGCTTCGGTGACTCCGAGCTGGCCGCGAAGTACCGCGCGCGGTACTGGAACGAGGACTTGTTCCGCGCCGTCACCGACCTCACCCGCATCGCCTCCGACGCGGGCCTGCCGCTGACCGACCTGGCCCTGCGCTGGCTGCTGACCCGGCCCTCCACCGACGCGCTGCTCCTCGGCGGCTCCAAGACCGAGCACCTGAAGGCCAACATCGCCGCCGCGTCCGCGGGCCCGCTGCCCGCGGACGTCCTGGCCGCCTGCGACGAGGTCGGCGCCCGGCTGCGCGGCCCGATGCCCGCCTACAACCGCTGACCCAGCTGACCCCGCCGCCCACCTCGCAAGGGAGAGACACACTCATGGCCACCGGCCGCACTTCCGCCCAGTTCATCGCCGCCCTGCGCAACCGCGAGGAACTCATCGGCTACTGGTCGCTGCTCGACTCGCCGATCGCCGCCGAGCGCCTCGCCCGCGTCGGCTACGACTACCTGGCCTTCGACGCACAGCACGGCCTCTTCGGCTACCAG
>NZ_GG657754.1:8894223-8897318 GCF_000158915.1 Streptomyces himastatinicus ATCC 53653
CCAAGGGCAGCACCGCCGTCGGCATGGTGCGCGTGGAGGCCAACGACCTCACCTACATCGGCAAGGCGCTCGACGCGGGCGCGAGCGCCGTGATCGTCCCGCTGATCGACAACGCCCAGGACGCCGCCGATGCCGTCGCCGCCGTCCGCTACCCGCCGCTGGGACGCCGTTCGTACGGCCCGATGCGTGCCCAGCTGCGCGTCGGCCCGAACCCGGCCGACACCCACGAACAGACCGCGGTCCTCGCGATGATCGAGACGGCCGACGGGCTGGCCAACGTCGAGGAGATCTGCGCGACCCCCGGCCTGGACGGTGTCTACGTAGGCCCGTCCGATCTGCGCCTGGCCATCGGCGGCGCGACCTCCACCGACCCTGCCGTACAGGATGAGTTCGAGCAGGCCCTCATCCGCGTCCGCAAGGCGGCCGAGGCGGCGGGCATCGCGGCCGGCATCCACAACGCCGACGGCGCGAGCGCCGCCCGCCGCCTCGCCGAGGGCTTCACGTTCGCGTCCGTCGCGGCCGATGTCGTACACCTTCAGCAGATCGCGACGTCCCACCTGGAGGCGGCACGCGGCGGGGCGCGCTGATGCCGGCCACCCTCATCACGACGCCGACCTTCGCCCGCCATTCGGCCCGCCCCTGGAAGATCCTGGAAGAGGCCGGGGCGGGCCCCCTGCGCCCCTACGAGGACGTGGCGCTCCCCACCGCCGAACTCCTCTCGTACGCGGCCGAAGCGGATGCGCTGATCGTCGGCATGGACCCGATCACCGCCGAGGTGATGGACGCCGCACCCCGCCTCAAGGTGATCGCCAAGCACGGCGTCGGCGTCGACACCATCGACGTGGCCGCCGCCCGCGCCCGCGCGATCCCGGTGGTGTGCGCGCCGGGCAGCAACTCGCGCGCGGTGGCGGAGTACACCTTCGGCCTGCTGCTGTCCGCGACCCGCTCCCTCGCCGCCTCGCACACCGCGGTGGCGGCGGGCGGCTGGCCGAAGCTGTTCGGCCCCGAACTGCACGGCAAGACGCTGGGCATCGTCGGCTTCGGCCGCATCGGCCGACTGCTGGCCGGTTACGCCCGCGCCTTCGGCATGGAGCTGCTCGCCCACGACCCGTACGTCTCCGAGGACGACGTCCGCGCGCAGGGAGCCGAACCGGCCGCGCTCGACGCCCTGCTGGAGCGCGCCGACGCCGTCAGCCTGCACACCCCGCCCGATCCGTCCGGCACCCCGCTGCTCGACCGTGCCCGCCTGGCGGCGATGAAGCCGGGCGCGGTCCTGGTCAACGCCGCGCGCGGCGGACTCGTCGACGAACACGCGCTCGCCGATCTGCTCGGCTCCGGGCACCTCGGCGCCGCGGCCCTCGACGCGTTCAGCACCGAGCCGCTGCCCGCCGACCACCCGCTGCGCGCGGCCCCCCGCACGCTCCTCACCTCCCACATGGCCGCCTGCACGCCCGAGGCCAACCAGGCCATGGGCGCGATGGTGGCCGAGGACGTCGTCCGCGTACTGGCGGGCGAGAAGCCGCACCACCAGGCGCGTTGAGACGCCACGGCACACCCGACCCCCGTCCCCCTCCCCGTTCCGGACACCGGCGACGACGCCGGAAGATCCTCTAAGGACCAGACATGGTCACCACGACCGACGGCGCCACGGCGGCGCCGCCCCCCCGCGCAGCCCGACCCGTACGCGCTGCGCGCCGAAGACGCCCCGCCCCGGCCCCCGAGAGCTTCTGCGGTCCGACTGCCGCCAGCTTCGGCCCCGGGCTGGTGCTGTCCGCCGCCGTCGTCGGCGCCGGTGAACTGATCACCACCACCTCGCTCGGCGCGAAGGCGGGGTTCGCGCTGCTGTGGCTGGTGATCATCTCCACCGCGGTCAAGGTGTGGGTGCAGATGGAGCTGGCCCGCTGGACCATCCTCAACGGCCGCCCCGCGCTCGACGGCTTCCGTGACGTCGGCCCCCGGATCGGCCGCCTGAGCTGGATCAACTGGCTCTGGATCGGCATGGACTTCGCCAAGATGTTCCAGCGCGGCGGCATCATCGGCGGCACCGCGGCGGCCTGCTCGATCCTGCTGCCGATCCACGGGGCGGCGCTGAGCACGTCGTCCCTGACCATCTGGGCCGTCATCGTCACCGGCGCCGCCGTCCTCATCCTCCAGACGGGTAAGTACCCCGTCATCGAGCGGGTGGAGGTCGTCGGCATCACGCTCAAGACGATCATCACCCTGGGCCTGGCGCTCGCCCTGCCGTTCACCGCCTTCGGGTACGGCACCGAGCAGCTCGTCGGCGGGCTGAGCTTCCAGATCCCCGCGGGCACGGTCGGAATCGCCCTCGCCATGTTCGGCATCACCGGTGTCGGCGCCGACGAGATGACGACGTACACGTACTGGTGTCTGGAGAAGGGTTACGCCCGCTGGACCGGCCCCGACGACGGCACCGAGCAGCGCGCCCGGCGCGCCGAGGGCTGGCTCAAGGTCATGCGGCTCGACGTGGGCGTCTCCTGGCTCGTGTGCACCGTCTGCACCCTGTCCTTCTACGTGATCGGCGCCTCGGTGCTCCATCCGCAGGGTCTGGTGCCCGAGGGCAACGACATGATCACCACGCTGTCGCACATCTACACGGACACGCTCGGCCCCTGGGCCGAGTACCTGTTCCTGGCCGGTGCGATCGCCGTCCTCTTCTCGGTCACCGTCGCCTCGTCGGCCAGCGTTCCCCGCTTGTGGACCAACACCCTCGGTCTGCTCGGCGTCATCGACTGGCACGACATGCGCATCCGCACCCGCACCATCCGCATCCTCACCTGCTGCCTGCCCCCGGTCTGGATGGGCATCTTCCTGTGGGTCCAGTCCCCGGTCCTGATGGTGCAGATCGGCGGCATCGGCGGTGGCATCTTCCTGCTCGCGGTCGTGGTCGCGGTCTGGCGGCTGCGCTACACCGGCGTCCCGACCCGCTTCCGCGGCAGCCACTGGCTGACCGCCGCCCTCGTCCTGAGCAGCGTGGCGACCTTCTTCCTCGGGATATACGGAGTGCTCGACGCGCTCGAGCTCACGCCCGGCAGCTGAACCCGGCGCCGAGGGGCGCCCACCACCACCGGCGGGGA
>NZ_GG657754.1:8897599-8950819 GCF_000158915.1 Streptomyces himastatinicus ATCC 53653
GGCGACCGCCAGGGCCAGATCGCCCAGCCGCTGCCCGGTGAGGCCGAGCCGCCCACCGGCGGCGACCGCGAACTCGCGGGCGAGGGGCAGAAGGTCCGCGTCGAAGGAGAAGGCGGCAGCTCCGGCGGGCGGGGGAAGCGGCGCATTGTACGCCGCGATGGCGCGCTCGGGGGCATAGCCGTGGCTCGGGCGCTACCGGCCGTCCTCGATGACCACGGGATGGGTCAGCCACGCGTCGGCGAGCGCGTCGGTGTCCAGCCCGCCGGTGTCGTACGGACACAGGATGGTGACCGCGCGGCCGGTGAAGGCCAGGTTGATCAGCGCCTCGTGCTGGACACATGGCCCGTACTCGGCCGCGGTGCGACCGGCCCAGACGGGTTCGCCGATGATCCGTACCCGGCCGCCGGGATGCCGGTCGGCGAAGTCCCGCAGGACCGTGGGGATGATCCGCCCGGGGTTGCGCCCGGCCTCGGCCATGTCGAGGAACCGTACGCGCTCACCGTCCCGCCCCAGCGCCGTCCGCAGGAGCCGGAGGTTGGCACCGGGCACGGCCACCGCGACCGGCTCGGCGGCGCGCAGCCCGTCGAGCACGAAGGGCAGGGTGCCGGCCAGATAGTCCTCGTCGTCCCGGTAGAAGAGGGCCGGGTGCACGAAGGGGTCGGCGACGGCTTCGGTGCTCACCACGGCGTCACCCCGATCGCGGAAGGGCAGGGCCCGGACCCGGACCGGTCGGCCTCGGGCGAACCGCCGGGGGAGTGGGCGGAGGCCCGCACCACCCTACCCAAGGGGTGTCCGGGGCGGCCGTATGGCGGTCCGAGGGGGGCGGGCAGCGGACCGGGGATAAGGTTGCGGCGGGAGCAAGGCGCAGGGTCGGCACCAAGGCGCCGAAGACGCTGATTCGGAGTGCACTGTTATGGGCGTGAATCCGGCACCCTCTCACCGCCGGTCCCGCGAGGCTGCTCAGATGGCGTCCGAGGTGATCGAGTTGCTCGAGGTGCTGTGGGAGCGGGGGCGGGACGCCGTCTCCTCGTCCCCGGTGTCGGCGTCACAGCTACGGGTGCTGTACAGCCTGGACCGTGAGGAGGGCATCAACCTCCGCACGCTGGGGGAGCTGCTGGGTTCGGCGCCCTCGTCCGTGAGCCGTTTGTGTGACCGGTTGCAGGCCCTCGGATTCGTGGAGCGCGCGCCCAGCCCGGTCAGCCGCCGGGAGCTCGAATTGCGGCTGACCAGTCACGGCAAGGCGTACCTGCTCGAATTGCGGGCCCGCCGGGAGGAAGCCCTGCTGGCCGCCATCGCCGCGATGACCCCGACCGCCCGCAAGGCGCTGCTGGAAGGGCTGACGGGGTTTCAGGAGGCCGTGGAGAAGACGGCGTCGGGCCACGAGCGGGAGGCCGCGGACGGAGCGGTCCGCTTCGCCTGAGCCTGCCGCCCGGCGCACCCGGCGTGGGCACGAGTGCCTGCTCATCTGATGCGCCACAGTCCGCCCCCGTCTGTCTTCGGCTGCTGCCCCTGAGCGGGTCCCCTCCGCTCCTTCCGCCCGTACCAGTCGAGGCAGACCACCAGGGCGTCGTCGTCGAGCGGGCTCTCGGGGCGGAAGCCGGCCAGCTGATGCAGGACCGCCTGGGGCACCTGGGTCGGCGGCAGCAGCCGGGTGTTGCCCAGGGCGCGGGTCAGCGCCCGCTCCCCGTAGCTCTCGCCGGACGGGGACAGCGCTTCGTACACTCCGTCGCTCCCGAACAGGAGACGGTCGCCGGGGCGGGCGGTGAAGTGCTCGGCGACATAGACGGTGTCCTCGAACATCCCGAGCGGCAGCTGGGCGTCGAACCGCACGGCTTCCACCGCGCCCTCCCGCTGGCGCCACATCCGCGGCGATCCCGCGTCCACGACCGCCACGTCCCCGGTCGCGAGGTCGAATTGGAGCAGCAGCGCCGATACGGAGGATGCTCCCCGGTAGTGGGCGTAGACGGCCTGGTCGGCCAGGCTGGCCTGATCGCACAGGCCGAGGCCCGCGCGCCGCGCGTTGCGCAGGGCGTTGACGGCGAGGTTGGTGAGCAGCGACGCCTCGATGCCCTCGCCCATGCCGTTGGTGATGGTGAGCGTCAGATGGTCGGCGGAGGCCGACCAGTCGAAGTTGTCGCCGAAGATCGCGTATGCCGGTTCCAGATGCGCCCCGAGCGAGAACTCCGGACGGGAACAGGAGTGGCCGGGCAGTAACTGCCACTGCATCTCGGCGGCCAGGGTCAGCCGGGTGGCGCGCCGGGCCAGGAGGTAGAGGTCCGTGTCCCGCTGGGCGACGAGGATCTCCCGGCCGAGGGCCGCGCAGACCGCTTGGAGGTGGGGTATCCGGGTCCGGGCGTCGTGCTCGCCCGGCAGCCGTACGGACAGCACCCCCAGTCGGTCGCCGCGGATGGTCATCGGAAGGTGTACGGTCACCGCGTCCTGCCGGGCGTGCCGGGTGACGCAGGGTTCCTGTGACCCGAAGGCGCGGCCCTGGGGGCTGCCCTGGATGGGCACCGGCTCCATGTCGCGGGTCTCCGGGCCGCCGCCGCGGGTCTCCGGGTTCACGGACTGGAGCGACCGCATGCCGTAGTCCACCATGCGAAGCTCGACCTGTTCGGCGCCGTACTGCTCCGCCAGGGCGGCCGTGACGACATCGAGCAGGGCGTGCGGTGCGGCTGTGTGCAGCGCCTGCTCGACCGTAGAAATCTTGTCCACATCGTCCTGCTTCTCGAATGCGCCGGGGCAGCGGCGGCCGCGGGACGGCGCGGTCCGCCACGCCGACATGCGATGACCGGTGCGCGGGCACCGCGACAGAGGCCGCGGCGATGCCCGTGATCACCACGAGCGCATTCTATGCACCACGAGGACAATAATTGTCGTACGACAATTGTCGTCGTCAGCCTTTGGGTGGGCGGCTCGTCCCTCAATAGTTGCCGGACGGCAAATGTGGCAGTATGACGCCCCGGAGCGTCTGATCACTCCCGGGCCGAAGGCCCGCCGACTCCTCGACCAGGGGCGCTCGGTGGGCGGGACCGCTACTCGAGGGGCGGAGAACCATGGTGGCGAGTTCCGGCGCGGGGCAGCGCCCGGCGGCGCGCACGGCCAAGGGGCGTGGTGTCGGCACGGTCGCGGAGCCGGAGTTACGGCAGTTACTGGCCGGCCTCACGGCGGTCAGGGACGGCGACTTCGGCACCCATCTGCCGACCGACCGGGACGGCCTCCTGGGGGAGATCGCCACGGTCTTCAACGGCATGGTCGACCAACTGTCGCTGTTCACCTCCGAGGTGACCCGGGTGGCCCGGGAAGTGGGCACCGAGGGCCGTCTCGGCGGACAGGCCGCGGTGCCCGGGGTGGACGGCACCTGGAAGGACCTCACCGACTCGGTCAACGCCATGGCCGGCAACCTGACCACGCAGGTGCGCGACATCGCCCAGGTCGCCACGGCGGTGGCCAAGGGTGATCTCTCGCAGAAGATCACGGTCGTGGCCCGGGGCGAGATCCACGAGTTGAAGAACACCATCAACACGATGGTGGACGAGCTGTCCTCGTTCGCGGCCGAGGTGACGCGGGTGGCCCGCGAGGTCGGCACCGAAGAAAAAAAGGGCGGCCAGGCCCAGGTGCCGGGCGTCGGCGGCACCTGGCGCGACCTGACCGACTCGGTCAACTCCATGGCCGGCAACCTCACCGCCCAGGTGCGGTCGATCGCGCGCGTGGCCACTGCGGTGGCTCAGGGCGATCTCACGCGCAAGATCGAGGTCGATGCGCGGGGCGAGATCCTGGAGCTGAAGACCACGATCAACACGATGGTGGATCAGCTCTCGTCGTTCGCCGCCGAGGTCACGCGCGTGGCCCGCGACGTCGGGACCGAGGGCCGCCTCGGCGGTCAGGCCGATGTGCAGGGTGTCTCGGGCACCTGGAAGGACCTCACCGAGTCGGTCAATGTGATGGGCGACAACCTCACCGCCCAGGTGCGGTCCATCGCCGAGGTCACCACCGCCGTGGCGCGGGGCGATCTGTCGCAGAAGATCCGGGTGGACGCGCGGGGCGAGATCCTGGAGCTGAAGACCACCATCAACACGATGGTCGATCAGCTGTCGGCCTTCGCCGACGAGGTGACCCGGGTGGCCCGCGAGGTCGGCACCGAGGGCAATCTCGGCGGCCAGGCCACCGTTCGCGGCGTCTCGGGTACGTGGAAGGACCTCACCGACAACGTCAACGTCATGGCCTCCAACCTCACCAGCCAGGTGCGGTCCATCGCCCAGGTGGCGACGGCGGTGGCCCGCGGCGATCTGTCACAGAAGATCATCGTCGAGGCCAAGGGCGAGGTGGCCGCGCTCGCCGGTGTCATCAACACCATGGTGACCACCCTTTCGGCGTTCGCCGACGAGGTGACGCGCGTGGCCCGTGAGGTCGGCACCGAGGGGATCCTCGGTGGTCAGGCGCAGGTGCCCCATGTGGCGGGCACCTGGAAGGACTTGACCGACAACGTCAACTCCATGGCGAACAACCTGACCAATCAGGTCCGTAACATCGCCCAGGTCACCACCGCGGTGGCCCAGGGCGATCTCACGCGCAAGATCGACGTGGACGCGCGGGGCGAGATCCTGGAGCTGAAGACCACCATCAACACGATGGTGGACCAGCTGTCCTCGTTCGCCGCCGAAGTCACACGCGTGGCCCGCGAGGTGGGCAGCGAAGGGCGGCTGGGCGGTCAGGCCGAGGTCGAGGGCGTCTCGGGCACCTGGAAGCGGCTGACCGAGAACGTCAACGAGCTGGCCGGGAACCTGACCCGTCAGGTCCGGGCCATCGCCGAGGTCACCAGCGCGGTGGCCGAGGGCGATCTGACGCGCTCCATCACGGTGGACGCCTCCGGCGAGGTCGCCGAGCTCAAGGACAACATCAACGCCATGGTGGAGTCCCTGCGCGAGACCACCCGGACCAACCAGGAGCAGGACTGGCTCAAGACCAACCTCGCCCTCATCTCCGGGCTGATGCAGGGCCAGCGCGATCTGAGGGTGGTCGCCGACCTGGTCATGGACCGGCTGACCCCGCTGGTCGGCGCCCAGTACGGTGGCTTCTACCTCGCCCACGACGCCCCGGACGGGGTGGAACTGCGGCTGCTCGGCTCCTACGGACTGCCCGTCGCGGACGCCGAGGACCGGCCGGTGCGGTTCCGGCTCGGCGAATCGCTCGTCGGGCAGGCGGCCCGCAGCCGCCGCACCATCGCCATCGAGCAGCTTCCGCCCGGCTACGTCACCGTCTCCTCGGGACTCGGCGCGGCCGAGGCGTCCAGCCTCCTCGTCCTGCCCATCGTGGTCGAGGAGCAGATCCTCGGCGTCATCGAGGTGGCCTCGGTCAGCCGGTTCACCCAGGTCCACCGGGACTTCCTCGATCAGCTCATGGAGACCATCGGGGTCAACGTCAACACCATCGTGGCCAACGCCAGGACCGATGAGCTGCTGGAGGAGTCCCAGCGGCTGACCGCCGAACTCCGGGCGCGCTCCCAGGAGTTGCAGGTGCGTCAGGACGAACTCCAGAACTCCAACGCCGAACTGGAGGACAAGGCCGCCCTGCTGGCCGCGCAGAACCGCGACATCGAGACCAAGACCCGGGAGATCGAGCAGGCGCGCCAGGAGCTGGAGGAACGGGCCCGGCAGCTCACGCTGGCCTCCAAGTACAAGTCGGAGTTCCTGGCCAATATGAGCCATGAGCTGCGCACTCCGCTCAACAGCCTGCTGATCCTCGCCCAGCTCCTGGCGCAGAACCCGGCCCGGAACCTCACCCCCAAGCAGGTGGAGTACGCGGGCGTCATCCACTCGGCGGGATCCGATCTGCTCCAGCTGATCGACGACATCCTGGATCTGTCCAAGGTCGAGGCCGGGAAGATGGACGTCGAGCCCGAGCGGGTGCCGCTTCAGCGGCTGCTCGACTACGTGGAAGCCACCTTCCGGCCGATGACGGCGCAAAAGGGCCTCGACTTCCGCATCAGCGTCTCGCCCGCCGTCCCCGCCGAACTGGTCACGGACGACTCCCGGTTGCGCCAGGTGCTGCGTAATCTGCTCTCCAACGCGGTCAAGTTCACCGAATCCGGCGCCGTGGAGCTGCGCATCGCGCCCGCCGCGGAATCCGATCTGCCCCGGGAGGTCCGCGGACAGGGGCCCGCCCTCGCGTTCCGGGTGGTGGACACCGGAATAGGCATCGCCGAGCAGCAGCTCGAAGCCATCTTCGCCGCGTTCCAGCAAGCGGACGGCACCACGAGCCGCAAGTACGGCGGCACAGGGCTTGGCCTGTCCATCAGCCGGGAGATCGCCCATCTGCTGGGCGGGGCGGTGCACGCCGCCAGCACCCTGGGCGAGGGCAGCACGTTCACCTTCTATCTGCCCGTCGGCAGGTTCTCCCTCCCCGGCCAGGAAGGGCCCGAGACCTCCCCGGCACTGACCGCCGGTGCCGTGGAGCAGCGTCGGCTGCTCGTGGTCGAGGAGCGGCCGCACGGGCTGCTGTCGCTCCTGGTCGAGAGTGCCGTGGCCGAGCTCGCTGCGGGCGGCAAGGCCACCGGCGGGGTGCGGGTGCGGACGGTGGCCGATCCGTGGGAGGCCGCCGCGGCGCTCACCGGCGAGCCGTACCACTGCGTCGTCCTCGGCCTCGACATGCCCGACGAGGCCGCCCTGCGCTTCCTCGACGAGCTGGACCGCGTCCCGGCCGCCCGGCAGGTGCCGATCCTGGCCCACCACACCCGGCGGCTGGACTCCCCGTGGAACCGTCGGCTGACGGACCGTTTCCAGGGCGAGGGGTGGGAGCTGCTGTCGAGCCTCGACGAGCTGCGTGAGCGCGTCGTCCTGCATCTGTCGGCCGACCGGCCGGCCGACGTCCTGCCCCTGGTGCCGTCCGTCGGCTCCGTGGCGGACGTCCCCGTGGCGGTGCCCGTGAACGCGGGCGCGGACGGCGACCTGGCCGGGCGGGGGGGGTGCTGATCGTGGACGACGACACCCGTAATGTCTATGCGCTCACCGGGCATCCTGGAGCTGTACCGGCATGCACGTCCTGCACGCCGAGAACGGGCGCAAGGGGCTGGAGATGCTGTCCCGCCACGACATGGTCGAGCTGCTGCTGATGGACATCATGATGCCCGAGATGGACGACTACACCGCCACCGCGGCGATCAGGGCCATGCCCGAGTACGCCGATCTGCCGATCATCGCGGTGACCGCCAAGGCCATGGCGGGCGACCGGGAACAGACGCTGGCCGCCGGGGCCAACGACTACATCACCAAGCCGCTGGACGCCGATGAGCTCGTGGCCTGCGTGCGCCGCTGGCTGAACCGGTGAGCGGGCGCGAACGGCGTCTGAACGCGCTGGCGGCCACGGTCGAGCGGCTGCGCGGCGAGCTCACCGCGGCACAGGAGGCCGCGGACGCGCGCACCCTGATCGGCATCGCCACCGGCATCCTGGTCGAACGCGGCCATGGCGGCCCGACGCGGGCCGCCCGCCACCTGGAGGAGCTGGCCGAGGCCGCCGGGCTGCCGCTGGTGGAGCTGGCCGCCGACGTGGTCGACGGGGCGGCCGGGGACACGGTCGCCCTGGCCCTGTCCGGTGCGCCGCGGGGGCCCGGCGGCGGACACCACAGCCCTCCGGACGTCCTGCGGGTGCGGGCGGCCGAGGCCGGTTCGCTCACCGACGACCCCCAGTCGGTGGTGGACACGCTGGTCGAGCAGGTGCTCGCTCCCCTCGGGGTGAGCGCGGTGGCGCTGTGGTCCGTGGTGTCCGGCGATGCGCTGGCCCTCGCCGGACACGCGGGCTTTCCGCGCGGCGAGGCCGAGCGGTGGCGGTTCGTCCCGCCGGGCCTGCGGGTGCTCGCCCAGCGCGCCGTGACCGAACGGCGGGCGCACTGGTTCGCGGCGCTGCCCGCCGACGCGGCGGCCATCGGAAGGCGCCACGGCACCGACGGCGCCCGTGCCGTACTCCCGGCCGAGCTGGGCGGCCGGACCCTCGGTGTGCTCGAGGTGTGCTGGGCCCATCCGCGGCCCCCGCTGTCCGCCCCGGTCAGCCGCCAGCTGGACGCACTGGCCGAGCTGTGCGCCCACGCCCTGCCCGGTACGGAGGAGACGGCGGCCGGTACCACCGCGGACCCGGCGCTCCCGGGCGGTCCCGCGATGGACCTCGCCGACGGCCTGCTCGACCCGGCGCTGATCCTGCGCCCGGTGCTCGATGACAACGGCCATGTGGCCGACTTCTCCATCGCCTACGCCAACGAGCGCTTCGCCGATCCGGCGGGCCGCCCGCGCGCCATGATCACGGGTATGCGGCTGCTGGCGGCGTACCCCCTCATGGCCTGCGACGGCGGTCTGGACGACCACGTGTTGCGGGTCCACGCGACGGGCGAGCCGTTCCGCGCGGAGCGGCTCGCCCTGCGCGTCCTGGTCGACGATGTGTCCCTGACCGGGCTCCTCACGGTGGGCATCGGGCGCTACGGGGACGCGGTGCTGCTGAGCTGGCGGCTGGAGGACGAGGCGGCACGGCTGTCCGCCCTGCTCGAACACGTCCAGCGGCTCGGCCGGATCGGCGGCTTCCAGGAGGACGCGGTCAGCGGCGAGATCCTGTGGAACAGAGATCTGTTCTCGCTCTTCGGCCTCCCGCCCAGCGCGTCCCCCGTGCCGGTGGAGCGGCTGTACAGCCATGCGCATCCCGACGACTCCGTGGCCATCGGCCGTTTCCTGCGCACCCTGCTGCACCACCGGCACTCCGCCTCGACCGTGTTCCGGCTCCAGCGGGCCGACGGAGCCGTACGGCATATCCGCGTCGTCGCCGAGCCGGTGACCGATCCGGCCGGGCATCTGCTCGCGGTGCGCGGGGCCTACCAGGACTTCTCCAGCCAGCACTGGACGGAGGTGGCGCTCTCGGCCACGCGGGACCGGCTCGCCGACACCGAGCAGCACGCCGCGGAACGCAACCGGCTGGCCCTCCAGTTGCAGCGGGCCATCATGCCCTCGTCCCACGCCCCGGTCGCCATCGCGGGACTGCACGTGGCGGTGCGCTACCGCCCGGCCGAGGAAGGACACCTGGTGGGCGGTGACTGGTACGACGCCGTCGTCCTGCCCCACAAGAAGGTGCTGCTGGCGGTCGGCGATGTGGCCGGACACGGCATCGAGGCGGCGACGGGCATGGTGGTCCTGCGCAACGCGCTGCGCGGTCTCGCCACGACCGGGGCGGGCCCCGCCCAGCTGCTGGGCTGGCTGAACACGGTGACCCACCATCTCACCGAACAGGTCACGGCCACGGTGGTCTGCGGCGTCTACGATCCGCAGACCCGCGTGCTGGACTGGGCGCGGGCCGGCCACCCGCCACCGGTCCTGATCCACGAGGGCACCGCCGCCGCCCTGCCGCTGCCCGGCGGCATCCTGCTGGGCGCGGTCGCCGAGGCGGAGTACGAGGAGAGGCGGCTCGGCCTGGTGCCCGGCGACCGGTTGCTGATGTACACCGACGGGCTGATCGAACGCCGCGACCGGTCCGTGGAGAAGGCGCTCGAACAGCTCCTGGCCACCGTCGGCGCCGCCACCCCGGAACTCGGCGAGCACCTCGACGTCCTGCTGACGCACGCGCGCTCCGACACCGACGACGACACCTGTCTCATCGGCATCGACGTGTGCTGAAGCGACGCCGTCGGGGTCAGGTGTGCGCCGTGGCCGGTGGGTCGGCGATGGCCGTGAGCCGGAACTTGGTCTCGTCCTCACTGCCGGGCACGGCGGTCATGATGACGATCTTGAGTTCGGAATCGCCGTCGGTCAGGACGTCGCAGTCCACCGTGACCGGACCCACCGACGGATGGTCGATGGTCTTGTGGTCCTCGCGGTGCGCGGCCACCTCTCCGATCGCCCACAGCTCGGCGAACCTCCGGTTGCCCGCGTTCAGGTCGCGGATCAGGGCGGCCAAGCGGTCGTCCCGGGGGAAGCGGCCGGTGGCGCGGCGCAGGTCGGAGACGACGGCGGCGTCGGTGGCGGCGCGGTCCGCCTCGGTCACCGGCCACAGCGCGAGGCGGGCGGGGCCGGCGTCCACCGGGAACCTGTCCCGCGCGAAGTTGCGCAGCCGCGGCGGCGAGGCGGCGGGGTCGCCCAGCAGGGCGGCCCACCCACGGTTCCACCACACCAGGTGCCAGTCCGCCGCGAACACGGCGACCGCCACGTCCCCGAGGCGGGCGAGTACCCGTTGCACACCGGGCGGGAGGTGGTCGGAGATCGTGCCGTCCGCCGGTGGCATGAGCTGGGCCAGCCGGTACAGGTGGTCCCGTTCGGCGGTGGACAGCTGAAGGGCTCGCGCGAGGGACGCCACCACCGACGCCGAGGGTGTCGTGGCCCGCCCCTGTTCCAGGCGCACGACGTAGTCGACCGACACCCCGGCCAGGTCGGCCAGCTCCTCGCGTCGCAGCCCGGCAGCCCGGCGCCCGCGGGCCACCGGCAGTCCGGCGGCCGATGGCGGCAGCCGGTCCCGCCACGTGCGGATCATCCCGCCCAGCGCGGTTCCGGGTGTCGCCGACATGCACTCCATCCTCCCGCATCTCCGGTCCTGTGGGTGGGCGCGAGGGTGGTACGGGTCTTCCTACCGTCGAAGCGTCCCTGGTCCGCCTCCCCGGTCGGGAGCAGCATCGAACGTATGACGATCACCTTCATCACCGGAGCCAACAAGGGTCTCGGCCGCGAGACCGCCCGTCGCCTGATCGAGTGCGGCCACACCGTGCTCGTCGGAACGCGCGACCGCGAGCAGGGCGAGGCGACCGCCACCGCGCTCGGCGCACGCCACGTCCCCATCGACGTGACCGACGACGCGTCCGTGGCCGCCGCGGCCGCGAACGTCGCCGCACACGAGGGCAGGATCGACGTCCTGATCAACAACGCCGGTGTGCACGGCCCCGTCGGCGATCCCGGCGACCTCACCGCCGCCGACGCCCTCGGTGTCCTCGACGTCAACGTCATCGGCGTCATCCGCACCACCACCGCGTTCCTGCCGCTTCTGCGCCGCTCGGACGATCCTGTGATCGTCAACGTCAGCAGCGGCATGGGCTCCCTCGCCCTCACCCACGACCCCGCCCGGCCCGAGTCGCAGGTCGTCGTGCCGCTGTACACCTCCTCGAAGGCGGCGCTGACGATGTTGACCACGCAGTACGCCAAGGGGCTCGAGGACGTCCGCGTCAACGCCGCCGACCCGGGCTACACCGCGACCGACCTCAACGGTCACAGCGGCCCCCAGACCGTCACCGAGGGCACGGACGCGATCGTCGCTCTCGCCACCGAGCCGCCCGGCGCCGGCACCGGACGCTTCGTCTCCCGCCATGGCGAGATCGCCTGGTCCTGACGGGTGGAGTGACCGCACGCGGAATGCCGTGCCACCGCGGCAAGTTGCAGGCGTCATGAAGGCGATAGGTGTCCACAACTTCGGCGGCCCGGAAGCACTACAGGTCCTGGAGCTGCCCGAACCGCAGGCCGGCCCCGGTGAGGTGCGCATCCGTGTGCACGCGGCCGCCGTCAGTCCCACCGATGTCATGCTGCGTACCGGCGGCCACGCCGTCCGCATGCCCGACCGTCGGCCCCCGTTCGTGCCCGGCATGGACGCCGCGGGCGTGATCGACCAGCTCGGGCCCGGGGCCGACGGGCGGCTCGCCGTGGGCCAACGAGTGGTCGCCATGGTGCTGTTCACCAGCTCGCACGGCGGGGCCTACGCCGAGCAGGTCGTGATGCTCGCCGCTACAGTGGTCCCGGCGCCCGAGGGGGCGGACTTCCCCGCGGCGTCCACGCTGCTCATGAACGCCATGACGGCCCGCCTCGCCCTGGACGCGCTGGCCGTGCCGAACGGCGGCACCGTCGCCGTGACCGGTGCGGCCGGTGCCGTCGGCGGGTACGCGGTCGAGCTGGCCAAGGCCGACGGGCTGACCGTGATCGCGGACGCCGCCCGGTACGACACCGAGCTGGTACGAGGCTTCGGCGCCGACCATGCCGTCGACCGCGGCACCGATGTGGCCGCGCGTATCCTCGCGCTGGCCCCCGACGGTGTTCCCGGCCTCGTGGACGGCTCGGTGCAGACCACCGAGACCGTGCCCGCCGTCGCCGACGGCGGGACCCTGGCCGAGCTGCGGGGCTGGTCCGGTCCGGCCGAGCGCGGTATCCGGGTGTGCCCGGTGATGGTGCCGGACGGCATCACCGACACCGAGGGACTGGACACGTTGCGCCGTCAGGCCGAGGACGGCACGTTGACGCTGCGCGTCGCGGAGGTGCTGCCCGCCCACGAGGCGGCCGAGGCCCATCGCATGCTGGAGGCCGGCGGCCTGCGCGGTCGGTTGGTGCTGGACTTCTCCTGAGCACCGCACGTTGACGCCCGAAGCCGATCAACACCCCCGGACCGAGGCGAAGGCCGTGGCGAGCTGGTCGAGCAGGGGCGCCGCGGAGGGGTGGCAGTCGCGGCGTGGTGTGATCGTGTAGATGCCGCGGGTCGGGGGATCGACGAGGGCTGCCGTGGTGACGTCGGCCCGCAGCGCGCATGACAGCACCCCGGGTATCAGCGCGATGGCGTGGCCGGTCGCCACCAGGGCCAGCTTGCCGGGCAGGTCGGCCGCCGTGAGGTCGATGCGGGCGCTGACCCCGGCGCGGGCGGCGTGCTGGCGCAGGAGCGCCGCCGAACCGTCGTTGTCCTCGACCCAGGTCTGGTCGGCCAGCGTCTCCATGGGCACCGGCCCGCGCCCGGCTTGTGCATGGCCGACGGGCAGCGCGACGACCATGTCGTCCAGCCCCAGGAACCGCCGTTCGACCCGCGGGTCATGAGGCAGTCCTGGCGGTGCGTCGGTGACGACGGCGATGTCGAGATCGCCTGCGATCAGGCGGTGGTGCAGTGCTGCGCTCAGGCCCGGCAGCAGGCTCCACCGGAGGGATCCGGCGTGCTCCAGCAGACCCCGGATGGCCACGGGGACGATCCCCGCGGCCAGCGAAGGTGTCGCACCGACGGCCAGCGGACGGTCGCACACCCCGTCACGAACGTCTCGTACGGCGCGTACGGCGCGGTCGGCCTCGTTGAGCGTGGCCAGGGCGTGGCGCCGGAACACCTCGCCCGCGGGCGTCGGACGCACACCACGCGCATGGCGCTCCATCAAGGGAACCCCGAGCTGCCGTTCCAGTCCGGCGATCTGCCGGGAGACGGCCGACTGCGTGTGATGGAGTTCGGCGGCCGCGGCCGACAGCGACCCGACCCGGCACACGGTCACGAAGGTTCGCCACACCGTCAGATCCATGGCGCCAGTATGCCCAGCCGGTATGCGCAACTCGCAGGGTATCCCTGCGAAATCCGCGCTTGTCGCAACCCTCACGGTGCAGCACGCTGGCGCGCATGACCACACCGCACACGATCGCCGTCCTCGGCTTGGGGCGCATGGGCGACGCGATCGCGACACGACTGGCCGCCCAGGACTGGGACGTCGTCGGCTGGACACGCTCAGGGCGTACATCAGGCGCCGTCCAGACGACCGTCGATCCGCACGAGGCCGTGGCGAAAGCCGACCTCGTGCTCCTGGCGTTGTTCGACGGTCCGGCCTGCCGACAGGTCCTCGACGACGTCCGTGGCTCGCTGCGTGCGGACACGATCGTGCTGAACACCAGCACCATCGCCCCTGCCGAAGCGGCGGAGCTGGCCCGGAAATTCGGTCCGTCCTACGTCCACGCGCCCCTGCTCGGCTCCGTACAGGCCGCCACCGGCGGCACCCTGCACATCCTCGCCGCCGCCGACCCCGCCGACCACCACGCGCTCGAACGCGTCCGTCCGGTCCTGGAAACGCTGGGCGTCGTGCGGTACGTGGACGATGCCTCCACCGCCGCCGCACTCAAGCTGATCGCCAACAACAGCCTCGCCGGTGCCGTCCTCGCGCTGCGCGACTCACTGCGGCAGGCCGACGCCCTCGGCCTGCCCCGCGCCCAGGTGCTGGACATCCTCGAACTCGGCCAGCTCGGCGGGCTCGTGACCCGCAAACGCGCCTTCCTCGCCGACCGGTCGGCCACGGCCCCGGCCACGGCCCCGGCCACGGCCCTGGCCACGGCCGAATTCACGATCGGTGCGCTGGCCAAGGACATGGCTCTGCTGGCCGCCGCGTCGAACGCCCCGCTGCGCAGCGCGGCGGGCCTGGCCGACACCCCTGCCGACCCTGAGGCCGACATCGCTGTCGCCGCCACGGCCCCCGCCGTGGAGGACGCCGTACTCGAACCGCTCCGCGCCTATATCCGCGGACATGCCACCGGCGACCCTTCCCACTTCCGCGACGCGTTCCTGCCCACCGCCCACATCGAGGGGGTTCGGGACGGCGCATTCGTCTCGTGGCCGCTGGCCGAGTACTGCGCCCTCTTCCACGGCCGGTCGGCCCCGGACGAAGAGACCCGGTCCCGCCGCATCGACGCCATCGACGTCCACGGCACGGTCGCGACCGCGACCATGACGCTCGTACACGGCGCGGACACGTTCACCGACATCTTCCTGCTGATCCGTGTCGACGACAGCTGGCGCATCGCCAACAAGACCTACCACCGACACGGCTCAGCCCTCCAGCCCGGACCGCAGCAGACGTCCCACCGGACGGCGCGTGGCGAGCAGGACGAGGCCGATGCCAATGCCGCATACGGCGGTGACGGTGAAGTACGAGGCGTTGTCGATCGCGGTGAAGAGCTGCCCCAGCAGGCCCGCGAGGGATGAACCCAGGGCGAGTGTGAGGAAGTTGAGCCCGACCATCTGGGACCGGAACGTCTCGGGCCCGATGCGCGTGGCCAGGGACAGTCCGATCGGGCCGACGAAGACCTCCGAGGAGCCCGCCATCATCATGAACAACAGGACGAGGGCCAAGGGGATGTCGGCCTTCCCGGTGGCCTCGGAGATGATGAGCAGGAACAGATACGCGCAGCCGATCTGGATCAGCCCGATGGCGACCTTGACCACCGGGCCCGGCTGGCGGTCCCCCAGGGTCTTCCACATCCTGGCGATGAGCGGTGTGATGAGGACGGCAGCCAGCGGGCTGACGGTCGTGACCCAGGCGACCGGAAAGGTCCAGTCGCCGATGTGCAGGTCGATGCGTTCGGTGATGAGGACCGAGATCGCCGTGAACTTCTGGAACAGGAAGCCGAAGTACACCCCGGAGGCGAGGAAGAGGGGAAGGTAGCCGAGGATGCGGCGGCGTTCGTCGCGGCTGACCGACGACGACGTGGTCATGGTGAGGAAGTAGACGGCGGCGGCCACCAGCGCGGCGATCGTCACCACGGTGGACAGGTTCTCCGCCCGGAGCAGGCCGAAGGCGACGGCGCCACCGATGGCCGCGAGGGCGGCGAGGGCCGCCAGGGCGACGAGCGGACGGCGGCCCGCGGGGAGGGGGTTGTTGATGGTCCGGGCGCGCTCGGGGAGCTTCTTCATCGAGGCGATGTACTGGACGAGCGCCGCGCCCATGCCGGTCGCCGCCAGGCCGAAGCCGAAGTGGAACCCGACCTCGTTCTGGGCGAGGCCGGTGGTGAGCGGGCCGACCACGGCACCGATGTTGATGGCCATGTAGAAGTACGAGAACCCGGCGTCGCGGTAGCGCTCGTCCTGGTGCTGGTCCAGGACGAAGCCGACGATCGAGGTGATGTTCGTCTTCAGCGCGCCGGTGCCGAGGACGATGCACACCAGGCCGACGCCGAGCCCGGTCAGGCCGGGCGCGAAGGCGAGCACCAGGTGTCCGGCGGTGATGACGACGGCGCCGTACAGCACCATGTTCTGCGGGCTGATCAGCCGGTCGCCCAGCCAGGCGCCGAGGATCTGGGAGAGGTAGACGGCCCCGCCGTAGGCGCCGACGATGCCCGTCGCGACGGCCGGGGCCAGGGCCAGGCCGCCGTCATGGAGCGCGTAGAGCAGGTAGAACGAGAGGATGCCCTGGAGGCCGTAGAAGGAGTAGCGCTCCCACAGTTCGGTGAAGGCCATGCTCACCAAAGAGCGCCGGAAGGAGGGTTCGGGCACCTCGGCCGGTGCCCCGCCGGTCTCACGGTCGACTGTGGTGGTGGTCCGGTGCGGTGTGTTCTTCATTCGCTGAGTCCTGCCAGTCGCGAGCCGAAACGGGCGATGAGGGAGGTGTCCTGGGAGTGGCGGCTCTCCTCCCACCGGTCGGCGAAGCCGAAGAGCCGGTACATGGCGTGGACGCCGATCCAGCGCAGCGGTTCGGGTTCCCAGCGACCGGAGTCGTGGTCGTTCCAGGGCAGCCGGGTCAGCGCGGTGTCCCGCCCGGCCGCCCGGTCCAGCAGGGTCCGTGCGGCGAGCTGGGTGGCGGTCACCCCGTGTCCGGCGAAACCGCGCGCGACCCCGATCCCGGTGGCGGGGTCGAAGGTGATGCCCGCGCACCAGTCGCGGGTCACACCGATGGCGCCCCGCCAGGCGTGCTCGATGGTGAACCGCACGTCGGGGAAGAACAGGTGGAGGCGTTCCCGCAGGGTGCGCACCGTACGGGCGTCCACGCCGCCTTGGCCCGGCGTACCGGAGTTGAAGGCGTACGGCGTGCCGCGGCCACCGATGGCGATGCGGGTCGTCGGCGGTGCGCCTGGGGCCTAAACAAAGGGTGTGGGGCTGCTTCGCCCAGGCATTCCCGGTCCTGCCACCCGATCCGCTCCCCAGACGCTTGCGGGGAGCTGATTGGTCACGACCATCGAGGAGTTGACGGGGATGATGTCACGGCTGCCGAGGCCGCGGGCGTCGCTTTCGACCTGTCCGGAGTACGCCTCCAGGCAGGTCAGGATGGTCCTGGCCCGTACGGTTCCGCGCTCGGTGGTCACGGCGCCGGGCGCGATGCGCGTGGCGCGGGTGCCTTCGAGGATGCGTACGCCCTTGGCCTCCGCCACCGCCGCGAGGCCGTGGACGAGCTTGGCGGGGTCGACCCGCGCGGTGGTGCGGGTGAGCATGCCGCCCAGCGCGGGGCGGATGGCGATCCGCTTCCGGACGGCCTCGGCGTCGAGGAGTTCGATGTCCTCCGCGCGGTAGCCGGCTGCGAGGTCCGCGGCGTGGGTGAGTTCGAGGCGCTTCATCGCGGCCGGAGTGGTGGCCACCCGCAGGTGCCCGCCCCGGTGCTGGTCGGCCTGGATTCCCTCCTCCTCGAGGATGCGGAGGGTGTCGTCGATGGCCCCGTTCATCTCCCGCTGGAAGGAGGCGACGGCGGCGGCTCCGTCCTCGCCCCGCCTGCGCGCGGCCTTGGCGTACACCGCCCGGTTGCCCGGGATGAGCGGGGAGAGCCAGCCGCCGTTGCGCCCGGAGGCGCCGTAGCCGACCTCTTCGGCCTCCAGGACGGTGATCTTCGCGCCGGGGGAGTCCACGGCGGCGAGGTAGGCGGCCCAGAGCCCGGTCAGACCGCCGCCGACGATGACGAGGTCCTGTTCCTCCTCGGGCAGGCCCGTGGCCCCGCGCTGTCGCTGCGACAGGTCGGCGGCCGGCCCGTCCGCGGTACGGGAGGCCGCCATCCAGTGCGATATCTCGCCGTTTCGATACGCGGTCATGAGTGTCTCCAACGGTGGCTGCCCAGCGGTGTTCCGGTGGGACGGAGATTCAGTACGTGGGCGGCGCGATCGCCCACAGCACCCGGGCTTCCTCCGTGCCCGTGACCTCGACGACCCGATGGGGCTCGCTGCTGAGGTAGTGGATCGAGTCGAAGGCGGAGAGCCTGTGGGGCTGCTCGCGGACCCACACCTCCACCTCGCCGGACAACACCAGAAGCAGCTCTTCGGAGCTGCCGTGGGTGTAGGGCTCCACACCGGTCGAGCCCCCCGGCGCGAAGTGGCCGAGGAGCACTTCCAGATGGTCGAAGCCCCCCGGGGTGAGCTTGATCTTCGTGGCGCCCTCGCCGAAGGACATGCCGTGGGTGTCGCGGAACCGCAGGACCGGACTGGCCACGGACCCACCCTGGTCGAAGAGGTCCCCGACGCTGAGCTTGAGCACCTCGCACAGCCGCTGGAGGGTGCGCACGCTCGCGTTGACCTGGTCGCGCTCGACCTGCGAGAGGTGCCCCTCGGTGAGACCGGTCCGGTCGGCCACGTCCTTGAGCGTTAACCGGAGGGCCTTCCTGCGGCGCCGCAGACGGTTACCGACGCCGACCGGGGAGTCCGATTGCCTGTTCGTCATGGGCGGGAACGTAACAAGGCTGCGGCGTGATCACAAGAGATATTGTCCGCATCAAAGTTTTCTTAGATCAGTGCGTCACCGGTCCGGGCCACACCGCGGAGGCGTCGTCGCGCTCGGGATCCGGCAGGCGGACGGGGCGGACGGGGATGGTGCGGGTGAGTCCTTCCGCCACCGCCGTCCAGGGGGCGGGGTGGCCCGAGTAGCACAGGGTGGTCAGGATGAAGACGCCGTCGGCGTAGACCTCGACGTACTCGCCGACGGTGAGGATCCGCAGGGTGGTGGCGGGTTCGGTCAGGACGGTCTCGCCCAGCGGTACGCCTGCGGGGCCGGTGATCCAGAGGTTCTTGCCGTCGCAGCCGACGACCAGGGCGGGGCCGTCCTCGCCGGTGCGCAGGGTGATCTCCACGCGCCCGGAGACATCGACATCACCGACCGCGTGCGGCGCCGGGTCCTTCGTCTCCGCCAGCAGCCAGGCGTCGAGGCCGGGCCACCACTCCAGGCAGGGTGCCGAACCTTCCCGTATGACAAGGGACTTGGGCTGGGCCAGCATGCCGCGGCAGCGTTCGCCGGAGTCGGTGAGGCCGACCCGGCGGGGGGTGGTGTGCAGGACGACGCGGGAGCCGTCGGGGGCGGCGATGACGCGCGGGGCGTACGAGCCGGTCGGGCCGAGCGGACCACGGCGGGTCCACGGCCCCCGCAGCCGGGGCGCGGTCCACGCCTCGAACCCGCGGGTCGCGCCGATCGAGCCGATCAGCAGCCAGCTTCCGTCGTCGAGCCGTTCGAGGACCGGGCACTCCAACTCGTCCACGTCACCGGGTGAGATGAGCGGCGGGTGGACGGTCCAGTGCTCCAGATCGTCCGACGTCGCCCAGGCGACACAGCCGCTGACCTCGACGGGCAGGGAGGCGTCGGCGGCGCAGACGACCATCACCCAGCCGTCCGACGCGTCGTCGCGTACGACGAACGGGTCGCGCCAGCCCATGCGTTCACCGGTGCGGTACCAGCGGGCGTCCGCCTCGACGACCGGCCCGGTGCCGTGGCGGCGCCAGCCGGTGCCGTCGGTGCGGTCGGAGTACGCGAGACCGACGGACTGGAGCGGCCAGCCGCCTTCCGTCAGCCCGCTCACGCCCGTGTAGAACATCGCCATTCCGCCACCGGGGCCGTGCCGGACGGGGTGCATGGTCCACACCGCCTGCTGGTCGAAGCGTCCGGGCAGCCCGTTGCCGAAGGCGGTGCCCTCGGGCCGCCAGCCGACCAGGTCGGCGGAGGTGGCCCGGCCGTACGAGGTCTCCATCCTCAGGTGGTCGAACTCGCTCGTCCACGGGCCCTGGAGGTGCAGCACCGCGTAGGTGCCGTCGTCGTCGCGGAGTAGGGCGAAGTCGTTCACGCAGAGGCCGGGCGGGGCGTATCGCATGCACAATTCCTGTCGGCTCGCAGCGCTCAAACGCGTGCGCTGACCATGGATCTCAAAGGTCTCGCTTAAGAATCGGCCCAAGTAAAACTCAACGCAAACGCTTGCGCAACAGCGAGGTCGGGCTTACGGTCTCGTCACCCCCAGATCACACCGATGTGAAACAGACGGGAGAAAAGCGCTGTGAGCGTCAGCATCACCGATGTCGCCCGCGCCGCCGGAGTCTCGGCGTCCACTGTGTCCCGCGCGCTGCGCGGCCAGCCGGGCGTCTCCGGCGAGGTCGCGGCGCAGATCACGGCAGTCGCCGCACGGCTCGGCTATACGGCGTCCCGCTCGGCGTCCAGCCTGGCCAGCGGGCGCACCTTCACCATCGGGGTGGTGGTGCCGTACGTGGGCCGCTGGTTCTTCGGCACCGTGCTGGACGCCGCCGAGCACGTGTTCAGCGCCGCCGGGTACGACGTCCTGCTGTACAACCTGGGCTCGCCGGAGACACGCAAGCGTTTCTTCACCAAGATGCCGGTCCGCAAGCGGGTGGACGCCGTGCTGTCGCTGCTCATCCCCGACGAGGAGGAGTCGGCCGCGCTGCGTTCACTCGGGGTGCCGCTGGCCACCACGGTCGGCGGCGCCCGGCCCGGGTTCACCGTGGTCGGCATCGACGACCGGGCCGGGACGGAGAGCGCCGTCCGGCATCTGGTGAACCTCGGCCACCGCCGGATCGGCATGATCAGCGGGTCGAGCGGCCCGCAGCACTGGACCACGCCCATCGCGCGCCGCCAGGCGTACCTGGAGGTGCTCGCCGACGCCGGGATCGAGCACGATCCGGCGCTGGAGGCGGACGGCGACTACACCGTCGAGGGCGGCGAGCGGGCCATGACCGAACTGCTCGCCGCCGCCCGGCCGCCGACCGCCGTGTTCGCGCAGTCCGACGAGATGGCGATGGGCGCCCTGCGCGCCCTGCGGCGGCACCGGCTGAGGGTGCCCGACGACGTGTCCGTCGTCGGCTTCGACGATCACGAACTCGCCGATGTGGTCGGGCTGACGACCGTGGCCCAGCCGGTCGCCGGGCAGGGCGCCGAGGCCGCCCGGCTGCTGCTGCGGCAGCTCGACGAGCCGGACGCCGGGCAGCCCGGGCAGGTGCGGATGCCCATCCGTCTCGTCCTGCGTGAGACCACCGCCCCGCCGCGCCCGCGCGGACCCCAGTGACCCCTTTGCCGTCAGGCCCCGACGTCCCACAACCCCACGCCGGAAGCACCCGAGTACCACGGACCCTCGCACCGCACCGGAGGCACGAACCATGAGCTCGACCAACAGAAGGTACCGTCGCACCGCCTGTACGGGCGTGGCCCTCGTTCTGCCCCTCGCGGCACTGGCCGCCTGCGGCGGCGGCAGCGGCGCCGACGTGTCCGCGGAGGCGGGCAGCGGCAAGGGCGCCATCAGCGTCTGGGCCCACCAGGGGCAGAAGAGCGAGAGCGCCGCCCTGCGGAAGGCGGTGAAGTCCTTCAACTCCTCCCAGCACAAGATCAAGGTCGAGCTGAAGCTCATCCCCACCAACGACTACACCAAGACCATCACCGCCACCGACGCCTCCAAGCTTCCGGACGTGATGGAGTTCGACGGCCCGACCATGGCGAACTTCGTCTACAACAAGAAGCTCGCCCCCATGGACTCCTACGTCTCCGCGAAGACGATGTCCAACGCCACCGACGCCGGCAAGGCACAGGGCGAGATCGACGGCAAGCACTACGGCCTGGGCATGTACGACGCCGGGCTCGGCGTCTACGGCAACAAGAAGCTGTTGGACGCGGCCGGGGTCAAATACCCGACGAACCTGTCCGACGACTGGACCGCCACCGAGTTCACGGCCGCGCTCAAGGCGCTGGGGACCAAGGACTCCGACGGCAAGGTCGTCGACCTCCAGGAGAACAGCGGCTACGCCAACGAGTGGGGCACCTTCGGCTTCGCGCCGGTCCTCTGGTCGGCGGGCGGCTCCCTGCTGAAGGACGGCAAGGCGGAGGGCGCCCTGGACACGCCCGCCGCGCTGTCGGCGATGAAGACCCTCCAGTCCTGGAAGCCGTACACCGACCCCAACACCGACGGCAACGCCTTCGCCAACGGCCGCGTCGCGCTGAGCTGGGTCGGCCACTGGATGTACCCCGCCTACAGCAAGGCCCTCGGCGACGACCTCGTCGTGCTGCCGCTGCCCGACTTCGGCAACGGCCCCAAGACCGGCCAGGGCTCGTGGGCCTGGGGCATCGGCGCGAACTCCAAGAACGCCAAGGCGGCCGGGACCTTCCTCGACACTCTGCTGAACGACACCAACGTCACCGCGATGACGACGGCCAACGGCGCTCCGCCCGCCACCAGGTCCGCGCTGGCCAAGAGCGAGCTGTACCAGCGGGGCGGCCCGCTCCAGCTCTTCGCCGACCAGCTCGCCAAGCCCTGCCGCGACAGCGACGTCACCAAGACCTGCGTCGCCGTGACCCGCCCGGTCACCGCCGGATACCCCACCGTCACCGCCAAGTTCAGCGACGCCCTGAACGCGATATACGGCGGCGCCGACCCGAAGGGCGCCCTGGAGAAGGCCGCACGCGCCATCGACCGGGACTTCTCCGACAACGCCGGTTACAAGATCCCGTAGTCCCGTAACCCCGTCATCCCGTAGGACGCTTCGGCCGGGGCGGGACCGCTCACGACGCGCAGGACGCGTACGGCGGCACGCCCGTCCCGGCCGGGAACAGGACACCCCGTGAAGACCGTGGAACCCGCGCCCGCCGCGCCCTCGAGGAGGGAGCAGGGCCCGCCCGTGAACCCCGTGAAGCGCGCGCGGCCGGTGCGTACGAACCGAGACTGGGCGCACGGACTGCTCATGTCCGCGCCCGCCGTCGCCGGACTCATCGCCTTCGTCGGCATCCCGTTCGGCTACGCCGTCGTCCTCTCCTTCTACAACGTGCGCCTCGGCTCCCCGCTGGAGCCCACCTTCTTCGGGATCGAGCAGTACCGGCGCCTGTTCACCGACCCGGACCTGTCCGGCCCGTTCCTGCGGGCCCTGCTCAACAACCTCACCTTCGCCGTGGTCGTCGTACCGCTCCAGACGGGCCTGGCGCTGGGCCTGGCCATCCTGCTCAACCGCAAGCTGAAGGGGATCGGCCTGTTCCGGTCGCTGTTCTTCATGCCGGTCGTCTTCCCCATGGCCCTGGTCGCCGTGATCTGGCGGCTCATCCTCGCCCGCAGCGACGAGGGTCTGCTCAACTCCGCGCTGCACGCGGTGAGCTTCGGCAACTGGGGCGCCTTCGACTGGCTCGGCGACGGCGCCACCGCGATGGCCTCGATCATCGTGCTGTCGGTGTGGCAGGGCGTCGGCTTCCAGATGGTCATCCTGCTCGCCGGGCTCCAGCAGATCCCCGGCGAGCTCTACGAGGCCGCCGAACTCGACCGGGCCCCCCGGTGGCAGCAGTTCCGCCACGTCACCCTGCCCGGCATCCGCGGCACCCTCGTCTTCGTCGCCATGCTGACCTCCGTGCTGTCCTTCCGGGTCTTCGACCAGGTCTACGTCCTCATTCACGGCGGAGGTCTCGACGAGGACGCCACCCGCACGGTCATGTACCAGGCCGTCACCACCGCCTTCGACCAGAACAACATCGGCCAGGCGTCCGCGATCACGGTCGTCTTCTTCCTGATCGTCGTCGCCCTGACCCTCATCCAGCGCCGCCTCGTCCGGCCCGACAACGAGGACTGACCCACGATGGCCACGACCCGCGCACCCCTGCGCCGTTTCGCCGACTACGCCGTCCTCGGTATCCTGGCGTTCATCTTCGTGCTGCCCGTCCTGTACCTGCTCCTGGGCAGCCTCAAGCCCTCGGACGAGGTGCTGAACGGTCTGACCGGCTTCCTCCCCACCCACTTGTCCTTCGACAACTACGCGGCCGTCCTGGACGCCCTCAACTCCGACAGCACCGGCTACTTCTGGCGCTTCATGGGCATCTCGCTGCTCGTCGCGTTCGTGGTCGTGACCGGCGGCCTCTTCGTCAACTCGATGGCCGCGTACGGCATGTCACGGCTGAAGTGGCGCGGCCGGGAGGCCGTCTTCACGCTCGTGCTGCTGCTGATGCTGGTCCCGTTCGAGTCGGTGGCCGTGCCGCTCTTCTACATGTTCAACGACCAGCGCGACACCATCTTCATCCAGGCGGTCCCGTTCATCGCCAACGCCTTCTCGATCTACCAGTTCCACACCTTCTTCCGCTCGATCCCGCCGAGCATCGAGGAGGCCGCCCGGCTGGACGGTGCGGGCCCCTGGCGCACGTTCTTCGCGGTCATCGTGCCGATGTCGAAGCCGGTGTTCGCCTCGGTCGCGATCCTCACCTTCCTCATGCAGTGGGGCTCGTTCCTCTGGCCGGTCCTGATGGTCTCCGACCCCTCCGTCCGCCCCCTCCCCCTGGAGATGAGCGTCTTCCAAGGCCAGCAACCCCCGGACTGGGGCCAGATCCTCGCCTTCGGCGTCCTCCTCGTCCTGCCCGTCCTGATCGTCTTCGCCTTCTTCCAGCGCTGGTTCGTCCAGGGTGTCGCCAGCTCCGCCGTCAAGGGCTGACCACTGAGAGGCACGGCGGACTGGTCCAGACCAAACTCTTGACAGGGTTTCCCTTCACTTCTTAAATCACGTAGTGAACTGAGTATCTGTCATGTTCCGCTCACCCCCCACTCCGGACGTCTGGAAGGGAGAGTCATGGACTCCCCGCGTCTGCCCCGGCGATTACTGCTGTCCTTCGCCTCGGTTCTCGCCCTCATGTCGCTGTCCACCGGACTGGCGCAGGGTGCGCCCGTTTCCGCCGTGGATCCCGCCGCGCCACCGGCGGCTGCCGCCGCCGTCACGTTCTCCGACGAGTTCGACGGGCCCGCGGGCTCCGCCGTCGACGGCGGCAAGTGGCAGATCGAGACGGGAGACAACGTCAACAACCATGAGCGGCAGTACTACACGGCAGGCAACCGCAACGCCGCCCTCGACGGACAGGGCCATCTGGTCATCACCGCCCGCCGCGAGAACCCCGGCAACTACCAGTGCTGGTACGGAAGATGCGAGTACACCTCCGCCCGGCTGAACACGTCCGGCAAGTTCACCACCACGTACGGCCGGGTCGAGGCCCGGATGAAGGTTCCGCGCGGGCAGGGCATGTGGCCGGCGTTCTGGATGCTCGGCAACGACATCGGACAGGTCGGCTGGCCCAACTCGGGTGAGATCGACATCATGGAGAACGTGGGCTTCGAGCCGTCCACCGTCCACGGCACCCTCCACGGCCCCGGATACTCGGGGTCCGGCGGCATCGGCGCCGGGTACACCCTGCCCGGCGGCCAGGCGTTCGCCGACGCCTTCCACACCTTCGCCGTCGACTGGAGCCCGAACGCGATCACCTGGTCCGTCGACGGAACCGTGTACCAGCGGCGCACCCCCGCCGACCTCGGCGGACGGCAGTGGGCGTTCAACAAGCCCTTCTTCCTGATCCTCAACCTCGCGGTCGGCGGCTACTGGCCCGGGGACCCAGACGGCAGCACGGCCTTCCCCCAGCAGCTCCTCGTCGACTACGTCCGGGTCAGCACCGACAGCGCACAACCGGGCGGCGGCGCCATCACCGGCGTCGGCGGCAAATGCGTGGACGTGGCGGGCGCCGACAACGCCAACGGCACGCCCGTACAGCTCTATGACTGCAACGGCTCGGCCGCACAGCAGTGGACCGTCGGCAGCGACGGCACGATCCGCGCGCTGGGCAAGTGTCTGGACGTGGCATCGGGCGGCACGGCCGACGGCACCCCGGTCCAGCTCTACGACTGCAATGGCAGCGCGGCCCAGCAGTGGGCCGTCCCCGCGGCCCGCGACATCGTCAACCCGCAGGCCGACAAGTGCCTGGACGCCACCGGCGGCGGTTCGGCCAACGGCACCCGGCTCCAGATATGGACCTGCACCGGCGCCGCCAACCAGAAGTGGACGGTGACCCGGTAACCACGCGGCGCCACCGACGACAGCCGGACCGTTCCGAAGTGCGGGACGGGAACACGGCGACTGGGATGTCAGGGATAGCGTCCCTCTCACACCGGACAAGTGAGGGGGACATCGTGAGGTTTCAGGTGCGTGGGCGGGGTGGCCGCCGGTGGGTCCCGTTCGTGGTGATCGCGTTCGGGGCGCTGTTCTTGGCCATCGGGCTGATCCTCGCGGGGGTGTCGGCGTCGTTCCTGACGGACGCGAAGCGTGCCCGGGGGACGGTGGTGTCCTTGGAGTGGCGGAACGACCACGAGACCTCCCCCAGGACGCAGACGGACGACAAGCCCGCGGCGTACCCGGTGGTCGCGTTCACCTCGGCGGACGGCGCGCCGAGGAAGTTCGAGGACTCCACGGGGTCCAACCCACCGTCGTACGAGCTGGGTGAGCGGGTCGAGGTGCTCTACGCCCCGGGTTCCCCCGAGGACGCGCGGATCAACGGGTTCGCCTCGCTGTGGCTGATGCCGCTGATCTTCGGTGGGATCGGGTTCGTGATCGCAGGGATCGGGACAGGGGTTGCGGTGGCGACGCGACGACGTTCCTAGGCCGCGTACTGTCGGCCCCGTGCCCCGCCACCCGAAGAAGCCCCGCCGCTTGGTCGCCGAAGGGCGCGCGTACCTGTGGACGCTCCGCCACAGCCACCGCGTGCTGGACAGCGGCCGGGCCGCGGACTGCCGCGAGACCCTCACGCTGTACCCCCAACCGCCCGGCACCGGCGGCCCGCTGCGCATCGTCTTCGCCGACGGCCCGGGCCGGTACGTCCCGGGCGGGTTCCCGCTGGGCTCCGGGGACGTGGGATACGTCCGGGGCGGCTCCCTGAACCTGCACGAACCGGGCGCCGTCCGGGCCCTGCTCGACGCGGCGTCGGCCCGCGGATGGCAGCCGGGGGACCGGCGGGCGGCGGAGGTCGACGGCTGGCCCCTGCTGGAGGCGGCGGTGGCGGCGCGAGCCGGTGACGTCGGCCCGCACGGGCCGTAGGGGGTGGCTCCGGCATCCCCTCACTTTCCCGGGAATCGGGGGCACACTTGACTGGGGGTCAAGGGGGCGCAGGTTCAAATCCTGTCGTCCCGACGGTGCGGGAAGGCCCGCTGGCAGGGAGAAACCCCGGGCCAGCGGGCCTTTCGTTGATCCTTCGCGACCGAGTACGCGCGGGCCCACTGGCCCGGGCGGGTGGCGAAGACCCGGGACGAGGTCAGCGACGCGCTGACAGCTGTCACAGTGGCGATGCTGTGGGACCTTCCTGGCCGGCCGAACGGGCAGCTGCTGCGTCGTGCCCTGCGGCACTGGGCGTTCCTCGTGCCTGGGCCGGGGGAGGTGCCGGCGGAGGACCGGCTGGTCCTGCAGTGGGTGGCGAAGGCGTCCCGGCCCCCTGGTGCACCTGCACGATCCGGTCCTGGTGCGCGATGTGCTGGAGTCGCTGCGCCGCCGTATGACTTGTGGCACTCGGCGCTGTCCACCTGGCTGTGTGCGGACGCGGACCCAGCTGAGGTTGCCCAGCGCGCCGGTAACAGTGTCGCGCTCCTGCTGAGCCGGTACGCGAAGTGCCTGTCTGGTCCGAGAAGCGCAGCCCCGCGGTGAGGTGCCGGGTCAGACCTTGATTACGGTGGCCCGTCCGCCGCACAGCACGGTCAGATCTTCGGGATCCGAGGTGAGGATGGCGACCAGTACGGGCGTGGCGAGGGCGATGGCGCTGAGCATGGCGTTGATGGCGTACGTGTGGCCGTGCAGGCCGGCGTCGGCGAGGAGCGCGGCAGCGTGGCGTGCGATCGGCTCGGTGACAGGTTCGACGACCAGGCGCGACAGAGTCACTCCAGGGCCGGGCGGTTGATCCGGGGGCGGGCCGCCTCTACCAGGGTGGCGCCTGACGTGGTCGGTCCACGTATGACCACGGCTTTGCGCATGTCATACCCCTGATTGGCTGAGTCCCCGTTCATGACCTCATATAGTGAACCCTTTGCCATGCGTTCGTTCGGTCGAAAGGGGGAGGCGTCGCATGGGCAGCGGCAGCGGCGGCGGCAGGGTCCTGGACATCAAGGTGGCGGACATCAAGTCCGTGTCGCCGACGTTCCATCACCAGGCGGTCAAGCTGAGTGAGGCGCTGACCACGCTGATCAATACGCTGGACGGCTATGGCGGGCCGTGGGGGGACGACAAGCCGGGCAAGGACTTCGCGAAGCACTACAAGCCGAACCAGAAGCACATCGAGTCGGCGACCGGCGTCCTCGTCCTCGGCCTGACCAGCATCCACGAGGCGATGCAGGACATGGCCGACGGCCACGTCGACAACGACAAGCTGATCGAGGGCATGTTCACCAAGGCGAAGAACGCGCCTGGCAAGGACGGCCACAAGTGAGCATCGGTAGCACGGTCGAGGAGAAGGCCAAGGCAATTCTGCTGTAGCTGGGCATGTGGTGGCCGGACGCCAACTCCGGCACCCTGCGCCACGCCGCCGACGCCTGGCGGACCTTCGCTGACACGGTGGATGACGTGCGCGCCGCGACCAACAAGGCCGCCACCACGCTCATCCACAACAACAAGGGCGAGGCGATCGACGCCTTCGAGACCTTCTGGGGGCGTTATGCCAAGGGCAAGGACGAGGGCTGGCTGAGCGACCTGGCCACGTCCGCCCGCAGTATGGCCAAGGCGCTGGACAAGTTCGCCGACAAGGTCGATGAGGCGATCGAGGAGCTGTGGACGCAGATCGCCATCGATGCCGTGGCGATTGTCGCCGGCGGGCTGCTGACCCTGCCGACCGGGGGCGCTTCCGACGCGGTCGCCGGGGAGATCATCGCGATGGCGGCGGGCCTGGGTGTCGCGGTGGAGGGGGCGGTGGCCACCATCGCCGCGGAGATGCTGGTCGGCGCCGTGTACACCAGCATCGCGTCGGTCACCGTCGATCTCGCCGTCGCGCAGCCGGCCAAGATCGCCCTCGGTCAGCAGGGTGGGTTCAGCCTGGATGAGGTGAACGCCGCCGCCAAGGACGGCATGATCTACGGGGGCCTCTTCGGCGCCGGGGCGGGTGTGCTCAAGCCCGGCGTGCTCCCCAAGACCGGCGGCGTTCCCGGCTTGTTGAAGCCGCCCGGGATCCGCCCCAACCTCATTGGGAAGGGCCCCGCCGGTCGTTTTGCCAAGGAGACTCCGAAGGTGGGCGAACCCATTGACATCGCGACGGGCGCGATGCTGATGGAGCAGACCGACCTCACGCTCCCCGGCTCCCTGCCGCTGGTCTTCGAACGCACCCATATGTCGTCCTACCGGGGCGGCGTCAGCTTCGGCCCGACCTGGTCCTGTCTGCTGGACGAGCGCATCCAGCTCGACTCCGAGGGCGTCGTCTTCGCCGCCGCCGATGGCATGCGGCTGGTGTACCCGGTGCCGGAGCCCGACGTTCCCACCCTGCCGGAGAAGGGCGCGCGCTGGCCGCTGGAGTGGGACGGGAAGCCGGACGGCGTCATGACCGTCACCGACCCGGGGACCGGTGTCGTACGGACCTTCACCCGCCCCGCCCCGACGGAGGAGTCCAGCGCGGTCCACCTGTGGCTGGAAAGCCTCCAGGACCGCAACGGCACACGCATCGACATCGAACGCGCCCTGGCAGGCAACCCCCTGGCGATCCGCCACTCCGGCGGCTACTACGTGGCCGTCGACACCGACGAGCACCGGCGCGTTACCGCCCTGCGCCTGCTCGACGAGGCGCCCTCGATCTACGAGCCCCAGGGCCGCGACGGTGCCGGCACGATGGTGATGCGCTACGCGTACGACGAGGCCGGTCACCTCGCCGAGGTCATCAACTCCAGCAACCAGCCGATGCGCTACACCTACGACGCGCAGGGCCGGGTCACATCCTGGACCGACCGCAACGGCACGTCGTTCGCGTACGTCTACGGCCCGGACGGCCGGGTGATCCGCACCGAGGGCAGCGACGGCGTCTACAACGGCACCCTCGAATACGACGACGCCGCGCGCACCACCGTCTACACCGACTCCCTCGGCCACCGCACCACCTACCGCTACAACACCGACGGCCAGGTGACCGAGGAGACCGACCCGCTCGGCCACACCACCCTCACCACGTGGAACACCCGAGGCGACCGCCGCCTCTCGGTCACCGACCCCATGGGTCACACCACCCGCTACGCCTACGACGAGGACGGCAACCTCACCGCTGTCACCCTCCCCGACGGCAGCGAGGCCCGGGCCACGTACAACGATCTCTGCCAGCCTGTGGAGGTCACCGAACCGGGCGGCACCACCTGGCGCCACGTCTACGACGGGGCCGGAAATCTCCTCACCACCACCGACCCCATGGGGTCGACCTCCACTTACGGCTACACCGAGCGGGGCCACTTGGCCGAGGTGACGGACGCGCTGGGCAGCACCACGCGCCTGACCCCGGACCGGACCGGGCTCCCCAACGCCGTAACGGACCCGCTGGGACACACCACGAGCGTCCGCCGGGACCCCTTCGGCCGGGTGGTGGAGGCGACGGATCCGTTGGGCCGCACAACCCGTATGGGCTGGACGACCGAGGGCAAACCGGGGTGGCGGGAGGAGCCGGACGGCGCCCGGGAGAGCTGGACCTGGGACGGCGAGGGTAACCTCCTCACCCACACGGGCCCGGCAGGCAACACCACCCACCAGACGTCCACCCACTTCGACGTCCCCGCCACCCGCACGGAGCCCGACGGCGCGAGCTACGCCTTCGCCTACGACACCGAGCTGCGCCTGACCCAGGTCACCAACCCCCAGGGCCTGACCTGGACGTACACCTACGACCCGGCGGGCCGCCTCACCGCCGAGACCGACTTCAACGGCCGCACCCTCACCTACACCCACGACGCGGCGGGCGACCTGCGGACCCGCACCAACGGCGCGGGCGAAACCCTCCACTTCACCCGGGACGTGCTGGGCCGCACGACGGAACAACGCGATGAGTCCGGCGCACGGACGACATATGCCTACGACGCGCAGGGCACCCTGACCCAAGCGACGAATCCGGACGTCGAACTGACCCTCGAACGGGACGCGGTGGGCCGAGTCCTGTCAGAAACGGTCAACGGTCGGACGACGACGTACGCGTATGACGCCGCAGGCCGCCGTATCGAACGCACGACGCCCTCGGGCCTGAGGAGTGTCTGGACCTACGACGAGTCAGGCCGCCCCGCCCAACTGACCACGGGCACGGCCGGCACCCTGACCTTCACGTACGACGCTGCGGGCCGCGAGACGGAACGCCGCATCGGCGAGTCCGTGACGCTGACGCAGACCTGGGACAGGGCAGACCGCCTCGCCACCCAAACGATCAACGCAGGCCACCGCCGCGAGACGGGCCGGATCCTCCAACACCGCTCCTACGCCTACCGCCTGGACGGCTACCTCGCCGAGATCCGCGAACTCACCTCGGGCACGCGCCGCTTCGACCTCGACTCGGTCGGCCGCGTCACCGCCGTGCATGCGCACGGCTGGACCGAGACGTACGCCTACGACACGGCGGGCAACCTCACCCACGCCACGGCCCCGGATCACGAAACCCCCGGCGACCGCTCCTTCACCGGCACGATCATCCACCGCGCGGGCCGCACCACCTACGAACACGACGCCCAGGGCCGCCTCACCCGCCGCACCCGCAAACTCCTCAACGGCCAGACCCGCACCTGGACCTACACCTGGAACCCCGAAGACCGCCTGACGAACGCGACCACCCCCGACGGCGAGCACTGGCACTACACGTACGACCCCCTCGGACGCCGCATATCCAAACAACGCCTGGCCGCGGACGGCACGGTGGCGGAATCGGTGACCTTCGCATGGGAAGACACCCGCCTCGCGGAGCAATCCACACCAGAGGGCAAGCACACCACCTGGGACTACGCCCCAGACACCCACCGCCCCCTGACCCAAACCGACCACACGTCACTGGTGCGCGAGCCCGGCCTGGCAACACCGCACCACCCTCTGGGGCACGGACTTCCCCTCCCCAGTAAGCCCGGAGGCCGTTGACTGCCCTCTCCGCTTCCCCGGCCAATACGCGGACGCAGAAACGGGGTTGCACTACAACTATCACCGCCATTACGACGCCGAGACGGCCCGCTACATCACCCCCGATCCTCTAGGCATCGAACCGGCGCTAAATGACTATGCGTATGTTGCTGATCCGCTCAGCTGGATTGACCCGCTGGGCCTGGCGGGATGCAAAGCTGGAAAGGTCAATTGGGTTACAGAGGGTACAACCCGATCGGCAGCCGCAGATGCGTATGAATCTGGCGCACATGGGGCTCGAAGTGAGGTTTCCTCACAGAAGAGGCTTGTCCCTTCGCTTGATTATGTAAAAGCAGACGGCACTCCTGGGGCGGTTCGCTTCGATGGGCTCCGCGATGGCCAGTTGATCGATCGGAAACTCGGTGTCGCTACCACTCCCAAGTCGAAGCTGGGCCGCGACCAGGCAATCCATGGCTCTCGACCAGAACGGGCGAACAGCTGTCTGGGAGGTGGCGGATCAACGTGCGTACCGGCGGGCTACTAGAATGCTCGGGCAGCAGAACATCATCAATATCAAGGTGAGGATAGTTTCGCCATGAATGCCATCATTGCTCGCGCGCTGATCGAGCTGCTTGTATCCCTTGAGCTGTCCGACGAAGAGTCTGTCTCCGTGGAGGCGTCGGCGGCTCTTGCCGAGGATGCCGCCACGTCGCTAGGGGCTCTGTCGGATACCGAGCGAGCGGAACTCATCTCGATCATTACCCAGATGGCTGAAGAAGCCGGGGACGAGGATCGTCGGCAAGTTCTCCTGGACCTCCCTGAAGGGCTTGGCCTTACCGAGTGACCAATGTGCTCGACCTTTGTGAATGCATCCCGGCATCGTCAGCTCGGCGCGCCCCAGGCGGCGGTGGGATCTCTGCCGTCGCGCCGAGTACCCGCACGCGCCGGGTGAGTTGGTGGCGCAGGGCTCCACCCATGCTGGTGTGGGGGAGGCTGGGTCGGCGCGTACAACGCTATCGGTGCGGCCCCACCTGCACGGCGCAGGCGATCACCTGGCTCGCATAGCCCCTTCGGTCGAGGGAGGGCAGTCAAGCGTGGTCTCACGCTCAGAGCTTGCCGGAGACTTGGGTCGGGTCGTCAAAAGAGGGCTTCGATGTCGCTGGGACTGGTGACCAGCAGGTGTTCCAGTTCTTGAGGGGTGATTTTGATGTGGCCGCCCTCCGGGGTGTCGGTGCGAGTCAGGCCAGGACGGGACAAGCGGTGGTGATCGCCGTACTGATAGTAGGAGAACGGGAGCCCCGCCGCGTGCAGTGCGCGGGTGAGGGCCCATTCCCGTTCTTCTGAAGCCTGTACGTCGACGCCCTTGTCCCGCAGCTCGGGGATGACCTCCCGGTATGACATGTCCGACAGCGGGTTGCCTCTGACGTCGAGCAAGGTCAGTCTCGCGCACTCCAGGGTGGGCGAAATGTCCGCGACGAGGTTGCGTTCCACGCTCAGCACGAGCAGCGAGGGTGCCGTGCGGACCGCTCCGATGTCACGGACGTCGCTGTCGGAGACCGTGAGGCTCTCGAGTGCGGGGAATCCGCCCAGGTCCGGGATCTTGTTGCTGCCGTGGCCAGACAGGATCAGGATTCGCAGGGACTTACAGCGCTCGAGCCCGGAGCTGCCACGGGCATGGTGGACCACCAAGTCCATGATGCTGTCGAGTTCCTCATCCCGGAACGGTGCCGGGTGTCCGACTTCGAGGGTGATCGCTTCGGCGATAGCCGGTTCCATCGGTCATCCTTTGAGGGCGTCCCTGGCCTTCGCGAACGTTAGTCGCACCGCCGCGAATGCCTTCTTCTGTTTGCCGGAGAGTTCCAACAGGGTGAGTTTCTTCAAATCGCCAGGCTTCTCCCTGAACAGTACATCGATCGAACGTCCGAGCGCCTCGCTTGGAATGGCGCCGACACCCCCGCTCCACATGAGCTGGAATCCGGACGGACCCGCCTGTGCGTCGCTGCCCAGCATCTCGATGAGCAGGGTGACGTACGCCCGGGCGGTGCCTGTCCTGTTCTGCATGTAGAGGGCGCGGAGCCGATCGTGGAACTCCTTGGTGCCGTTGGTCAGGGTCGGTTTGCGGTCGTCAGTGTAGAAGGTGCCCACGTGCGCACCCAGCGACACGAGGCCTTCGCCGTCCAGAATGCGCCAGATGACAACGTTCGTCGGCGATCGCAGGGCATCCTGCAGGCGCAGCCAGTCCAGGCCCTTCTCGACGTTGCCTCTCTTGTGTTGCGCGATGGCGACCTCGAGGACCTGCAGGATGTAGTTGGTGGGTATCCACTCGTGCGTACCCGGGTTGAGGTCGCGGAAGTGGCCCTTGATGAACTCACGGCTTGGCGTGTCGTTGTCCCAGAGCCAGCCGAACCTCGTCCAGTTGACGTCGCCGACGCGCCGCGTGCGCACCATGGTCTCCAGAAACCCGTCCAGCCCACCGGCGAGTTTGACCGCCGCCACCAGGTCCTTGTCGGCGTCCGCATCCCGGCTGGGGAATGGATCCCACCGCCCGTAGGTACCAAGAGCGGGGTCGAAGACCATCTCCTCGACGTCGTTGACGGTCTTCTCATCACCTTCAGCGGCCTTCTTCCCGGTGGTCTTGAGTTTCGGCAGCGCGCCCTCGTCGCCGCCGAGTTTGTCGAGGAACGTCGTACGAATGGCGGACCCGGCCTTGAACAGGTAGGTGACGGCGACTTCCTTGTTGTCCGCCGCTCTCGGGTGCTTCTCGCGGAACTGGGTCACGCTCTGACTGCCGGCATACTTGACGGCTTCGGACTCGGTCTTGTCCAGCACGGAACGCTGCCACAGTTGCTTGTTCGAGCCGGACTTGGCCTTGCTGAGCAATTTGTCCCACCACGACGTGTGGACCTTCTCCGCGAAGACCTTCCCGGTGTTGGCGAAGTCGAACTCCAGTGCCGCGTCCTTCGACTTGCCATTCGGGTTGATGGCCAGCCTGATGTGGTGGAGGTCCCCGGACTTCTTCAGGCTTATGGAGGTCAGGCGATGCCGACGCTTGATGTCGGGCAGCCCGGCCCGGACCGACTTCACGGTGGCGTTTCCGTCACCGATGAGCCGGTTCGCGTCGCGGATGGCGGCGTCCAGGGCGCGCCGCTTGTCCTGGTCCGTGCGGCGGTCCTCGCGTTTGCGGTTCTTCCGGCGGTCCGGCTTCTTCGCCTTGCGCGGTCGCTTCGGTTTCGCCGGTCTGCGCGGCCTTCTCGGTCTCGTGGGCTTGCGGCGGTGTTGCGGGCGCTTGGGCTTCTTCCGTTTGGGCTTGAGCTTGGCCGCCAGTTTCTTGAGCAGTCCGGTGATCTTGGTGATGACCCAGTCGATGGCGCGGCTCACCGGCCGGGACAGGGCCTGGAATATCTGCTTGACCTTGCCCGCGATCCCCCCGATGCCGAGGATCGCGGCCAGGGCCCCGATGAGGACCGGGATCGACCGTGCCAACGCGCGTTCCACCAGGGCCGGGACGCCGCCGGTGCCGCCGCGGGCGATGGCGATCACGGCATCCAGGACCGTGTTGACGAACTCGATGATCTGACGGCCCTGGGTGACGATGAACCGGACGATGTCGATGATCATCTTGCAGGCGCGGATGAACGCCGACGCCGGGTTGAACAGCGACACGATCCACGTCACGCCCGCGATGATGATCGTCGGCAGCAGGTAGGACACCAGCTTGCTGATCAGGTCCTTCTTCAGGTCCCCGACCCGCGACTTCAGGTCCGACCACAAGCCCGCGACGCCGCGTCTCTTGGCCTCCACGACGATCGGGATCGCGTCCTTGCCCGTTTCCGCCGCCGCCATCGTCTTCGGGTTGACCTTGCGGGCCAGGCGGGCGCGGATGTTCGGCCATGACAGCCCGAGCAGACCGGCGATCATCACCAGGATGCCGAGGACGTCGAAGCTCGTCGGCAGGACCAGGCCCGCCGTGACGCCGGAGCCCAGCAGCCAGGCCAGCACGCCTTGTTGGAGGTGGCGGCCTGCGTTCTTCATGAACAGATTGAGCCCGCCGCCGACACCGGTGATGAGCCGGCCGAGGAAGCCGACCGGGTCCTTGAGGATCAGGCCGACCGCCGACGCGGCCTTGCGCAGGACGCCCATCAGCAGGCGGCCGAGTTCCTTGATCGTGTTGATGACGCCGCCGATGGCGTCGGCGGCCTTGGAGACCAGGCCCTTGTTCTTCTCCTTCTCCGCCGCGATCTCGGCGTCGACCGACTTGACCGCTTCGGTGTACTTGGTGGCCAGAGTGTCGACCAGTTCGGTGCCCTTGTCGTTGACCGTGTCCGACAGCTCGTCGAACTTGCCCTGGAAGTCCGCGGCCGCTTCCCTGCCGATGGCACGGAGGTCCTTGGGCAGGGTGTCGACCGTGTGCTGGAGGTCCTTGCGGCCCTTGGCGATACGGTCCTTGGCATGGCGTAGCTCGCCCTCGACCGTGTCGGCGACGTCGGAGATGACCTGGCGCATCGCGGTCAGGTAGTTGTCCCGAGCGCGTTCGTAGATCCGGTTGGCCTCTTCCGGGAGGTCGGCGAACAGGTCCTTGACCCAGCGGGCCTTGCCCCGCAGCCCGGAGTAGCGGCGGGACTTGTACTCGTCCATGCCCCGGGTGTGCTCGTCGGTGAACCGGTCCCTCGCCCGCTTCTCGCCGTTGGTGAACTGGGTGTCGACCTTCTTGTCCAGGCCGGACAGGATCTCCTCGACGTCGCCCTTGGTCTCGTCGAACACCTTCTGGAGCAGGGCGGTGACCTTCGTCCGCTTGTCCTCGTCGCGGCCCTTCGTGCCCTCCTTGCCGGTGGTGACCTGCTGGCCGGTGGCGACCCGCGTGGCGTGGAGGGCACCCATCGCGGCCGCGCCGCTCGTGGCGGCGGTCGCCTTGACCTTCTTCAGCTCGGCGGCCTCCCCGGCACGCAGCTCCTTCGGGGCGGCCGCCGAGTGGGCCTCCATCGTCTTCTTGTCCCGCACCGCCTTGTCGAACGCGGGCTCGCCCGAGTTCTTCATCGACAGCTGCTGCTCGGTGACCTGCGCCGATGCCATCTGCTGGTTGACCTGGTCCGGCCCGGCCGACATGTCCGTGGCCGACTTCGGCAACGCGTCCGGGGCCGCCTGGTTCGGGTTCGGGGCACCCGGTTTCCCCGGCACCGAGTCCGCCGCCAGCGGCACGACCTCCTTGGCGTCCGGGGCCGGTTCCGGCGTGGCGGCGGTGGTGTCGGCGATCTCCTGGCCCGCGGCGTCCTTGCCCTCACCGACCTTGCCCTGGACCTCGGTCTTGACCTCTTCCGCCTTGCCCGACTCCCCGAACTTGTCGGCCTCGTCCAGGTTCTTCGGGGCCCGGTCCTTGATGGCCTTCTCCACCGCGGCGATGAACGACTGCTTGTCGAACTCCTTCGGCTGAGCGGCGTCCATGTCCTCCGCGTGCGCCGCCTTGCCGCGGGCCTCCTGGTCGTCGGCCGGCGGCACCGCGGCTCCCTGCGCGGCACCGGCCTCCGCGGCCGGCGGCGGGTGGCTCGACGCCACCCGCTGCTTCTTGGCCGCGACGTCCTTCTTCAACGCCTGGAACTTCGGGTCCGCACCCGGTGACCGCGGCCCTGTCGCTTCCTGTTTCTTCGCTCCCTTGCCGGGGCGGTCCTCGGTTTCCTTCCTGTCCTTCTGGTCCTGCTGGTCCTTCTGGACCGGGCGAGGTGCGGGCGGGGCCTTCGCCTTCCGGACAGGCTTCGGCTCCGGCTTCTTCGCGTCCGGCTTCCGCGCCGACTGCTGCTGTTCCGGGAGCTGTGCCGAGGGGGATTGCTGAGCTGCGGGCAGCGCACCCGCCTGAGCCGCGACGGCCTGGTTGCCGATCAGGTCCTGCCCGCCCGGCAGCAGCTGCCCGGCCCACCAGGACGGGAACGGGCCCGGCCCGGCACCCGGTGGCGCCCCACCCATCGCCGCCGCCATCGCCGCGTTTCCGGCCACGGCCCGCGTCCGCGCGACGACCGACGGGCCAGGTTCCACGGCCGATCCCGACGCACGCGCGGTCGGGCCCCGCAGGTCCGACACCTCCGCCCCGCTCCGCATGCGTGCATCGCGCACCGGGGGCACCGCCGGTGTCGTCGGGCGCGGAGTGCGGACCTTTATCTGCACAGGCATGGTGGCCGCAGGTTCGCACTCGCCCCGTCGCGGCAGTGCCTTCGCGGCGTCACGGGGGCGTCTCCGGAGTGCCCGGCCTTGCTACGCGACGGCGTCCAGCGCCGGGGCGATGACGGCGAAGGCCCGGTCGGTCAGTGCGGCGGGGTCCTCGACGCCGTCGCTGTCACTCCACCGTTGCAGCACGGCGTCGAAGGCGGTCAAGGCAATTCCGGCGGCCAGCTGCGGGTACAGGTCCGTCGCGGGGTCCAGGTCCAGCCGGTCGGCGACCTCCGTCGCGAGACCGTCGCGCCACTGTGCCTGACGCTCCAGGAAACGGGCGCGGAGGGCGGGCGTGCCCAGGATCAGCTGCACCACGCGCAGCGCCTGGTCGGCATGGCCGGCGCAGGCGTCGATGGAGACCCAGACGGTGTGCCGCAGCGCCACCGACGGCGACTCCTGAGCGGGGCGGCTCGCCAGCTCCGCGCGCATGCCGGTGCCCATTTCGGCCAAGAACTGGATGACCACGTCCTCCTTGGACGCGAAGTACCGGAAGAAGGTCCGCTTGGACACACCGGCGGCGATCACGATCTCGTCGACCGTGACCGCGTCGAACCCCTTCCGGGCCAGCAGCTTCAGCGCGGCCTCGGTCAGCTCGTCCGAGACGAGCTGACGCTTGCGTTGGGCCAGGCTCACTTCAGGGCGAGTAGTCACCCCTCCATCGTATATGCCGATGCCATCGATGGCATAAAGGATCGACCTTGACACCGAATGCCACATGGGGCAGCTTGTGCCGTATGAGCAATCAGCAGCGCTGGACCGCCGAGCGGATCCCCGACCAGAGCAAGCGCGTGGTCCTCGTCACCGGAGCCAACAGCGGCCTCGGCCTGGCGACCACCCGGGCACTCGCCCGCAAGGGCGCGCACGTGATACTCGCCGTACGGGACGAGGCCAAGGGGCGCCGGGCGGTCGCGGAGATCACCGCGGAGTACCCGGCCGCGCAGCTCGAGGTGCGCCAACTCGACCTGGCCGACCTGGAGTCGGTCCGCGCCTTCTCCGGGCAGCTGCACGCCGACCACGCGCACCTGGACGTGCTCATCAACAACGCCGGCTTGATGGCGCCGCCCCGGACGCTCAGCCCGCAGGGTCACGAAGTGCAGTTCGCGGCCAACCACCTCGGCCACTTCGCGCTCACCGGTCTGCTGCTCGATCTGCTGGAGGCCGGGGACAACCCCCGTGTCGTCACGGTGAGTTCGCCCAACCACCGGCAGGGCACCATCTTCTTCGACGACCTCTCCGGTGAGCGCAAGTACTCGCCCATGGGGTACTACAACCAGTCGAAGCTGGCCAACGCCGTCTTCGGCTGGGAACTCCACAAGCGGCTCACCGCGGCCGGCAGCCCGGTGCGAAGCGTGCTCGCCCACCCCGGCTACACCTCGACCAACCTCCAGACGAGTTCGCCGGTCGGCATGGTGAAGTTCCTGTTCGGCCGCCTCCTCCTCCCGCTCGCCCAGTCCCCGGACCAGGGCGCGCTCTCCCAGCTGTACGCGGCGACCGCCCCGGGCGTGGAGGGCGGGCAGTTCATCGGCCCTGACGGCATGGCCGAGCTGCGCGGTGCGCCGAAGCGGGTGGCGCTGGCCGAGCGGGCCTCCGACGCCGAGACCTGCCGCCGCCTGTGGGAGCTGTCGGAAGAGCTGTCCGACGTGCGGTTCGCGTTCTCGGCCGCGGCCTGAGCCCGGACTCGATACTACTGGTGCAGAGGGCTTTCTCTGACAGATTTACGGCATTGAACTGATCTATTTCTGCGTGTGTGATCTGTGTCACCAATGGGCGTTTCTTGACCATTCTCCTTGTTAGGGTGAACCACTCTTTCCAATGCCGCTGTGAGGTGTTGAAGTCGTGGGGGACTTAATGGGGGACGCCGTGGGGGACATGGCAGAGATAGATGTGGCCGGTCTTCCGGCCTATCCATTCATCGGTCCGGATGACGATCCATTTACTCCTGTCAAGGGATCTGACCTGGATCGATTCGAGGGGCCCATCGGAAAGGTCCGGCTTCCGTTTGGCGGCTGGGCCTGGCTCGTCACCCGGCATGAAGACGTGCGGCAGCTGCTGCGGCACCCGGGTTTCAGTTCCGATCAGTACAAGCCCGGGTTTCCGGTGCTGAATCCGATTCCGCCGAAGCAGGACGACGCCTCTGGTCTGTTCATCTTCATGGACGGCGACGCGCACAGCCGCTTCCGGCGGATGCTGACCGCCGAGTTTATGATCAAGAACATCCGGCGGATCGAGCCGCTGATCGAGAAAGACGTGATCGAGGCGTTGGAGCGGATGCGCTCCCTCGGGGCTCCCGCGGACCTGATGAACGAGTTCGCGCTGCCCGTGCCGTCGATGACGATCTGTCACCTGCTCGGCGTTCCGTACGCCGACCATGACTTCTTCCAGCATCACAGCCGCGTGATCATGGACCGGAAGTCCGGCCCGGCGGAGGTCGAGGAGGCCCTCGGTGCCCTGACCGTCCTCCTCGGGAACCTCGTCAAGGCCAAGCGGACCGACCCCGGTGAGGATCTCCTCAGCCGGCTGGTGGCCGAGCGCGTGGTGCCGGGCGAGCTCCGGGAGGACGAACTCGTCAGCCTGGCCATGCTCCTGCTCGTCGCGGGCCATGAGACGACCGCGAACATGATCGGGCTCTCCGCCCTCGTGCTCCTCGAGCACCCCGAGCACCTGGCGGCCCTGCGCGAGGACCCGGGCCTGGCGCCGGGCATGGTCGAGGAGCTGCTCCGGTACCTCACCGTCGTACGCACCGGCCTGCCCCGTCTCGCCCTGGAGGACGCCGAGATCGGCGGTCAGAAGATCCGCGCGGGCGAGGGTGTCGTGGCGATGCTGGCGATGTCCAACCGGGACAGCTCGGTCTTCGGCGACCCGGACGAGTTCGACCCGAAGCGGCGCGAGGCGCACCGGCACATGGCGTTCGGCTTCGGCCTGCACCAGTGCATCGGCCAGCCGCTGGCCCGCGCCGAGCTGCGGATCGCTCTCCTCGAGCTGGCCCGCCGCTTCCCCGGGCTGCGGTCCGAGAGGGCCCTGGCCGACGTCCCGCAGCGTCCCATGGCGGTGACGTTCGGCGTGGCCGAGCTGCCGGTGACGTGGTGACCATGCGCATCACGGTGAACAGGGAGCTGTGCGTCGGTTCCGGGAATTGCGTGGCGAACGTCCCGGAGGTATTCGACCAGGACGACGAGGAGGGCCTGGTGCGGCTTCAGATCACCGAGCCGCCCGAGGAACTTCATGAACTGGTCGAGGTGGCTGCCCAGATGTGTCCAGTGGGTGCGATCGACGTCCAGTATCGCGTGACCACGCAGTAACGGCGTCATGCACGGGGGAGTGCGCCGTCATGCTGTCCATTCACGCCCGGATTCGGGAATGGTTCATCGGCATGTGTTTTTTCGCTCCCGTGTGAATTCCACGCAACAGGAGAGTGGATAAATTAATAGGGGGCGTTCGAGTTGAACGGTGTAAGGCAGGCGCGAGTCATCGTATGCGATCCACATCCCTACGCGCGCCGTGGCATTCGTAGAGCGCTTGAGCAGGATCCCGCACTCATGGTGGTCGGTGAGGCCGGGGATATCGTCGAACTCCTTTCGGCGGTGAATCCGTGCGTACCGGATGTCGTGGTGCTGGAGGGGCAGTCACAGATCGGCCATGTGCAGGAACTCACCGGCATCGACGCCGCCTTGGTCGTCGTGGGAGACGTCGATACGACTACGCGCTGGATCGGCCTGACCCAGGCCAATGTGCATGCCCTCGTCCACTGTGACGACCCCGAGGAGGAGCTGGTGGAGGCGGTCCGCCGGGCGAGCGACGGCACCGGCTACGTCTCGCCCGGCCTCAGCGGGGCGCTGCTCAGGTTCACGCGCGCCATGCTGCCGCGGCACTTGTCGGCCGTGCCCACGCACGCGCCGCTGACGTCGCGCGAGTCCGAAGTGCTCCAACTGGTACGAAAGGGAATGGCCAACAAGGAGATCGCCCGCCGCCTGGGCCTGAGCGAGAAGACGGTCAAGTTCCATGTCTCCAACGTGCTCGCGAAGGCTCATGTGGCGTCCAGGGCCCAGCTGATCGCGTCGGGCGCGGCCATGTAAGAGCTGCGCGAGCGGGCCGCACGAGCGGGGGCGTACGCACGGTGAACCGTGCGTACGCCCCCGTCGTCATGTCCGCGCACCCGAGCCTGGTCGAAAGTCCTGGTTCCACGGGACGGTCCTGCACCGAAGCCCGGCTGCCGAGCCCCATCCTCTGGCCGAAGTCGTGCCCCCGTTCGAAAACCAATAATTCCCTTATGAATCCATCCATGTCAGGTGTCCAGGAGACCGGCGGGGCGCGCGACACCGCCATCGCGGTGATCGGAGCTGCCTGCCGGGTGCCCTCGGCGTCCAGCCCGGCAGAGTTCTGGCGCCTGCTGTCGGAGGGGACCGACGCCGTCTCGCCCTGGCCGACGGAGCGCGGCGAGGGCAGCCGGTCCTGGCGTGGTGGCTTTCTGGACGAGGTCGGCACCTTCGACGCCGCCTTCTTCGGCATGGAGCCGGACGAGGCGGCCGCCGTGGATCCGCAGCAGCGGCTCGCGCTGGAGCTGGTCTGGGAGGCGATGGAGGACGCCGGTGTCCGCGGCGAGCGGCTGCGGGGCTCACGCACCGGAGTGTTCGTAGGCGTCTCCTCCGACGACTACGCCGCCCTCGCCGCCCGTGGCGACCGGGCAGGGCGCGGCGAGCTGCACGACTTCACGGGGCGGCACCGCGCCATCGTCGCCAACCGGGTCTCCTGGTCCTTCGGACTCCAGGGGCCCAGCCTCGCCGTCGACGCGGCGCAGGCGTCGTCCCTGGTCGCCGTCCACTTGGCCTGCGAGAGCCTCCGCCGCGGGGACTCCGACCTCGCCTTCGCAGGCGGGGTGAACCTGATCCTCTCGGCGGACAGCATGCGGACCACGGCCGGTCTCGGCGCGCTGTCCGCCAAGGGGCGCTGCGCCGCCTTCGACGAGAGCGCCGACGGGTTCGTACGCGGTGAGGGCGGCGGAGTGGTCCTGCTCAAGCCGCTCGCCCGGGCCGTCGCCGACGGCGACCCCATCTACTGCGTCATCCAGGGCAGCGCCGTCAACAACGACGGCGGCGGCGACCGCCTCACCGACCCCGACGTCGCGGGCCAGCGGGACGTCCTGCACCGGGCCTACGCCGACGCCCGGATCAGCCCCGAGACCGTCCAGTACGTCGAACTCCACGGCACCGGCACCCCGGTCGGAGACCCCGTCGAGGCCGCCGCCGTATCCGATGTCATCGGCCGGAGCAGCGGGGACCGCGGGCCGCTGCGGGTGGGCTCGGTGAAGACGAACGTCGGCCACCTCGAGGCCGCCGCAGGGATCGTGGGCCTGCTCAAGGCCGCGCTGTCCCTGCGCCACCGTCAACTGCCGCCCAGCCTGCACTTCAGCACCCCCAACCCGGCGATACCCCTGGCCGAGCTGAACCTCCGGGTGCAGACCGAACTCGACGCCTGGCCCGCCCCCGATGCCCCGCTCGTAGCGGGCGTCAGCTCGTTCGGCATCGGCGGCACCAACTGCCACGTCGTCCTCGCCGAAGCGCCGTACACCGGCCGCCCCGACACCGCGGTGAACCGCCCGGAGACCGCACGGCCCGTGCCCTGGGTGCTGTCCGCCCGCACCGGCCGCGCCCTGGACGCGCAGGCCACCCGTCTGCTCACCCATCTCGAGCAGCAGCCGGACACCCACGTCGCCGACATCGCCCGGTCGTTGGCGGTCGGCCGGTCCACGTTCGAACACCGCGCGGTCGTCGTCGGCACGGACAGGGACGGGCTCACATCGAGCCTGGCCCGCCTCCACGACGACGCGGTGAACGGCATCGCCACGTCGGGCCGGACGGCCTTCCTCTTCTCCGGCGGTGGCTCCCAGCGCGTCGGCATGGGGCGGGAACTGTACGAGACGTACCCGGTCTTCGCCGACGCCCTCGACGAGGTGCTCGACCACTTCGTGCCCGGTCTCGACCTGCGCGAGGTGCTGCTCGGCGGACTCGACGACGATGCCGCCGCCGACGCCCTCGACGGCATGCGCTACATGCAGCCCGCCCTGTTCGCCTTCCAGGTCGCCCTCTACCGCCTGGTCACCTCCTGGGGCGTCACGCCCGACCTGCTCGTCGGCCACTCCTTCGGCGAGATCGTCGCCGCCCATGTGTCCGGGGCCCTGCCCCTGGCCCACGCCGCCGCCCTCGTCGCCGCGCGCGGGGAGCTGATGGAGGAACTGCCGCCCGGTGGCGCCATGATCGCGGTCGAGGCGACGGAAGAGGAAGCGCTCGCGGCCCTCGACGGCGTCGACGACGTCTCGATCGGCGTCATCAACGGGCCACGGGCCGTCGTGCTCTCCGGCGCCGACGAGGCGGTCACCCGGATCGCGGACGAGTTCCGCGCCCGCGGCCACCGCACGAGCCGACTGCGGGTGCAGAACGCCGCCCACTCGCCGCTGACGGCCCCCATGCTGGACGAGTTCGCCCGCAGGATCCGGGGCCTCGCCGTCTCCGAACCCGGCATCCCCATCGTCTCCACCGTCACCGGGCGGACCGGGGCCGCCCTGACGGAGGACTACTGGATCGGGCACCTCGGCGCCACGGTGCGCTTCCACGACGCGATCGCCGCCTGCCGTGAGCAGGGCGTGACCCGGTTCCTCGAACTCGGCCCGGGCAGCGCGCTGACCCCGCTCGTCCCCACGTCCGACACGGACCTCGCGGTGGCATTGCAGCACCGCGACCGCCCCGAGCCGCAGGCGCTGCTCACCGGCCTCGCCGAAGCCTGGTGCGCCGGTGTCTCCGTCGACTGGGCCGAGACGGTCGGCGAGGCCCGAACCGTCGGCCTGCCCACCTACGCCTTCCAGCGCCGGCGCTACTGGCTCGACGAACGCCCGGCCGCCGCCGAGGCCGAGCAGCACGTCAGCTCCGCCACCCTCGCCCTGCGCGAGCGCATCGGCACCGAGCCGGACGGATTCCTGATCCGCTGGCTGGCCGACCACATGGCGGAGACCACCGGCGCCGCCCCCGCCGACCCCGACGCGACCTTCCGCGACCTGGGCCTGGACTCGGTCCTCTCCGTGCAGCTGCGCAATCGCCTCGTCTCGGCGACCGGCCTGCGGATGCCCGCGAGCATCCTCTTCGACTACCCGACGCCGAGCGCCCTCGCCGCGCATCTGCACGACCAGATCCTCGGCGTCCTGGGCACCGTGGACGACACCCGGACCACCGCCCCCGTGACGACCGCCACCGACGACGATCCGATCGCCATCGTCGGCATGGCCTGCCATCTGCCCGGTGGAATCGACTCGCCGCAGGAGCTGTGGCAGGCACTCGTCACCGAGGTGGACGCCACGTCCGAGTTTCCCACCGACCGCGGCTGGGACCTGGCCGGCCTCTACGACCCGGACCCGGACCACCCCGGCACCACCTACTCCCGCCGGGGCGGCTTCCTGGCCGGGGCCACCGACTTCGACGCCGAGTTCTTCGGGATCAGCCCGCGTGAGGCCGCGGCGATGGATCCGCAGCAGCGGCTGCTGCTGGAGACCGCCTGGGAGGCCCTGGAGCGGAGTGGTGTCGATCCGGCCTCGCTGCGCGGCAGCAGGACCGGCGTGTTCGTCGGCGCCATGAACATGGAGTACGGACCGCATCTGCACGCCCCGGTCGACGGCACCGAGGGCTTCCGCCTCACCGGCAACACCTCCAGCGTCGCGTCGGGGCGCATCTCGTATCAACTGGGGCTCGAGGGCCCGGCGATGACGGTGGACACGGCGTGCTCGTCGTCGCTGGTGGCGCTGCATCTGGCGGTGCAGTCGCTGCGCAACGGCGAGTGCTCCATGGCGCTCGCCGGTGGTGTGACGGTGCTGTCCACGCCGGGCATGTTCGTCGAATTCTCCCGCCAGCGCGGCCTCGCCGCCGACGGCCGCTGCAAGCCGTTCTCCGATGACGCCGATGGCACGGGCTGGGCCGAAGGCGTGGGCATGCTCGTGGTCGAGCGGCTCTCCGAGGCCGAGAAGCACGGTCATCAGGTCCTGGCGGTGGTGCGTGGTTCCGCGGTGAACCAGGACGGTGGCAGCAATGGTCTGACCGCGCCGAATGGTCCTTCGCAGCAGCGTGTGATCCGTGATGCGCTGGCCGGTGCGCGGTTGACGTCGGCGGATGTGGATGTGGTGGAGGCGCACGGTACGGGCACGTCGTTGGGCGACCCGATCGAGGCGCAGGCGCTGCTGGCAACGTATGGCCAGGGGCGTGACGCCGACCGGCCGTTGTGGCTGGGGTCGGTGAAGTCCAACATCGGGCACACGCAGGCGGCGGCGGGCGTGGCCGGTGTCATCAAGATGGTGCAGGCGATGCGCAACGGGGTTCTGCCGCGCTCGCTGCACGTCTCCGTGCCGTCGCGCCATGTCGACTGGGAGTCCGGTGACGTCCGTGTGCTGACGTCGCACCAGGAGTGGCCGGAGCTGGAGCGGCCGCGCCGTTCGGCGGTGTCGTCCTTCGGTATCAGCGGGACGAACGCGCACGTGATCCTGGAGGCGGCGCCGGCCGAGGTGGGGGCGGCCGTCCAGGAGGTTGAGCCGGTACGTGAGAGCAGCGTGCCGTGGGTGTTGTCGGCCCGCAGCGAGGCGGCGTTGGCGGAACAGGCGGCGCGGCTGCTGGCGCGGGTCGGTGATGGTGCTGATCTGGATGCGCGGGATGTGGGGTTCACGCTGGCCGGGGGGCGTGCGGTGCTGGAGCACCGAGCGGTCGTCCTCGGTGGGGACGGTGCTGAACTGAAGGCTGGATTGGCGGAGTTGGCCGCCGGCCGCCTGGCCTCGAATGTGGTCGAGGGCCGGGCGGGGGCCGGGGCGTCCAGTGGTGTGGTGTTGGTGTTCCCGGGTCAGGGTTCGCAGTGGGTGGGGATGGCGCGGGAGTTGTTGGAGTTCTCGCCGGTGTTTGCGTCGCGGATGGCGGAGTGTGCGGCGGCGTTGGAGCCGTACGTTGATGGCTGGTCGCTGTTGGATGTGGTGCGGGGTGGGGACGAGGACGTACTGCGCCGTGTTGATGTGGTGCAGCCGGTTCTGTTCGCGGTGATGGTGTCGCTTGCGGAGTTGTGGGGGTCGTTGGGTGTGCGGCCTGCGGCGGTGGTGGGGCATTCGCAAGGGGAGATCGCGGCGGCGTGTGTGGCCGGTGGGCTGTCGTTGGAGGATGCGGCGCGGGTGGTGGCGTTGCGGAGTCGGGCGATCCTGCGGTTGTCCGGGCGTGGCGGGATGGTGTCGGTGCTGGCGCCTGAGGAGCAGGTGGCCGGGCGGTTGTCCGAGGGTTTGCAGATCGCGGTGGTCAACGGTCCCGAGCAGGTCGTGGTGTCGGGTGCGCCGGATGAGCTGGAGGTGTTCCTCGCCGGGTGTGAGGCGGATGGGGTTCAGGCGCGGCGTATCGCGGTGGACTATGCCTCGCACTCGCCGCAGGTGGAGGATCTGAGGGAGGAACTTCTCGACGTTCTGGCCGGTATCGAGCCTCGCAGTGGCCATGTACCGCTGTTCTCGACGGTGTATGGCGAGGTCATCGACACGGCCGACATGGACGCGGAGTACTGGTTCACCAACCTCCGTGAGACGGTCCGTTTTGATGCCGCTCTTCAGAAGCTGCTGGAAGCCGGGCACCGCGTGTTCGTCGAGAGCAGTCCGCACCCCGTTCTGGTCGGGGCGGTGACCCAGGCCGCGGAGGGCAGCGGGGTGGCCGGGGTGACGGCGGTGGGCACGTTGCGTCGTCGTGAGGATGAGCGGGCGCGGCTGTTGCAGAGTGTGGCCGAGGTGTTCGTGGCCGGTGTGGAGGTGGACTGGTCGTCGTGGGTGGCGGGCGGTCGGCTGGTGGAGTTGCCGACGTACGCCTTCCAGCGGCGTCGTCACTGGCTTCCCGCGGGGCGTTCGGTGGTGGATGCGGCAGGTCTTGGTCTGCGTCCGGCCGGTCACCCGCTGCTCGGCGCGGCCGTTCCCCTCGCGCCCCAGGAGGGCCTTGTCCTCACCGGTCAGCTGTCCCTGCACACGCACCCGTGGCTGGAGGACCACGCCGTCTTCGGCACGGTGCTGCTCCCGGGAACCGCCTTCGTGGAAATGGCCCTCCGCGCGGGCGACGAGGTCGGTTGCGCGGTGGTGGAGGAGCTGACGCTGGAGCGGCCGCTGGTGTTGTCGGCGGAGGCTCTGGTGGCGATGCAGGTGTCGGTGGGGGCTCCGGACGACAGGGGGCGCCGGTCGGTCTCGGTGCACTCCCGTGTCCAGGGCGCGGACGCTGGCGCCGAAGCGGGGGTGGAGTGGGTCCGGCACGCCGTGGGCGTGCTGGCCGCGGCCGGTCCCGTGGCGGAGGAGCGCCTTGAGGGTGTGTGGCCGCCCTCCGGGGCCGAGTCCGTGGATGTCGCCGAGGCGTACGAGCTGCTGTCCGGCGTGGGATACGGATACGGGCCCGTGTTCCGGGGCCTGCGCTCGGTGTGGCGAGCGGGCGACGAGCTGTTCGCCGAGGTCCAACTTCCGGCCGAACCCGACGCGTTCGGCGTTCACCCGGCGCTGTTGGATGCCGCGCTGCACCCGCTGCCGTCGGGTGACATGAAGGTGCCGTTCTCCTGGAGCGGGGTGCGACTGCACTCGGTGGGCGCGTCGGTCGTACGGGTGCGCCTGTCGCCGCGTGGCGACGGGGCCGTGAGCGTGGCCGCGTTCGACGGCGCCGGTCTGCCGGTGGTGACGGTGGACGAGCTGCGCTTGCAGTCGATGTCGCAGGAGCAGCTGGGCTCCGCGGTGGCCGCCGACCCGCTGTACGAGGTGCGGTGGACGGATGTGCCGGTGCCGGACGGCTCCGGTGGGGTGCCGCCGGAGGTCGTGGTCGAGTATGTCGAGCCCGGTGGGGACGTCCGTACGAGCGTGGCCGAGGTGCTGGAGTCCGTCCAGCGCTTCCTGGCCGAGTCGGCGGACGCCGAGTCGGCGGACCGTGAGGACACCCGGGGCGGGATGACGGGTACGCAGGATCCGGCGACGGCCGCGGTGTGGGGTCTGTTGCGTTCGGCGCAGGCCGAGCACCCCGGACGCATCGTGGTCGTCGACACGGCCGAAGGGGCGGACCCGAACGAAGCCGTGGCACTGGCCCTTGCTTCTGAGCCACAAGTCGCCCTGAAGGAAGGTCGGTTCCTCGTACCCCGACTGGTCGCGCACGCCCCTGAGGCGGCGACGGCGCCGGACTGGAAGCCGGACGGTACGGTCCTGATCACCGGTGCCGGTGGGGCGCTGGGCCAGTTGGTGGCCCGGCACCTGGTCGCCGAGCACGGCGTACGGCAACTGCTGCTGGTGAGCCGTCGGGGTGGCGAGGGTTCGGAGGAGCTGGTCGCCGAGCTGACGGAGGCCGGGGCGACGGTGGCCTTCGCGGCCTGCGACGTGGCCGATCGCGAGGCGCTGTCCGTGGCGTTGGCGGGCATTCCCGGTGAGCATCCGCTGACCGCTGTCATCCACGCGGCGGGTGTGCTGGATGACGGTGTGGTGACCGCGTTGACGCGTGAGCGGGTCGACACGGTGATGCGGCCGAAGGCCGACGGTGCCCGGCTGCTGGATGAGTTGACGCGTGATGCCGATCTGGCTGCCTTTGTGTTGTTCTCGTCGGCTGCCGGTGTGATGGGTACGGCGGGGCAGGGCAACTACGCTGCGGCCAACGCCTTCCTGGATGCGCTGGCGCTGTCGCGTCGGGCGGAGGGGCTGGCTGCCACGTCGATGGCCTGGGGGCTGTGGACCAGTGACAGCGCGATGACCGCGCATCTGGACGACGCCGACATCGCCCGCCTTTCGCGCAGTGGCCTGGGGTCGATGTCGACGTCCCAGGGCCTCGCGCTCCTCGACGCGGCCCTCGCGGCCGACCGGCCGACCATCGTCCCGGCCCGCCTGGACCTGTCCGCCCTGCGGAACCATGCGGCGCGGGGCACCCTGCCCGCCGTCTTCAAGTCCCTGGTCCGCGCCCCGGCACGCCGTGCGGCGGCGGTCGTCGGCACCGGTCAGTCGTCGTCGTGGATCGCCGACATGGCGGCGCTGGACGACGGGGACCGTGCGGCCGCGTTGCTCGAACTGGTCGGCACGCAGGTCTCCTTGGTCCTCGGCCATGGTTCGGCGTTGTCGGTGGAGGCGGATCGTGCTTTCCGTGATCTGGGCTTCGACTCGCTGACGGGTCTGGAGTTGCGGCAGCGGTTGCAGGCCGCGACCGGTCTGCGGCTGCCGTCGACGCTGGTCTTCGACTACCCCACGTCGAACGCGCTGGTCGGATTTCTGGAGGAGCAGATCCGGGGCACCGACGCGGCCCCGACCGGACCTGTGGCGGTCGCCACGGCCACCGACGACGACCCGGTCGTCATCGTCGGCATGGCCTGCCGACTGCCCGGCGGGATCGACTCCCCGCAGGCGTTGTGGCAGGCGGCCCTGGACGGCGTCGACGCGATCACCGAGTTCCCGGACGACCGCGGCTGGGACATCGCGGACCTCTACGACCCCGATCCCGACCGGGCAGGGAAGACGTACACGCGACAGGGGGGATTCCTGCACGACGCAGCGGTGTTCGATCCCGGGTTCTTCGGGATCAGCCCGCGTGAGGCCGCGGCGATGGATCCGCAGCAGCGGCTGCTGCTGGAGACCGCCTGGGAGGCCCTGGAGCGGAGTGGCGTCGACCCGACCTCGCTGCGTGGCAGCAGGACCGGCGTGTTCACCGGACTGATGCCCATGGAGTACGGACCGCCGCTGCACGAGCCGATCGAGGGCATGGACGGTTTCCGCATGCTCGGCAACGCGTCGAGCGTGGCGTCGGGTCGTATCGCGTATCAGCTGGGGCTCGAGGGTCCGGCGATGACGGTGGATACGGCGTGCTCGTCGTCGTTGGTGGCGTTGCATCTGGCGGCGCAGGCTCTGCGCAATGGTGAGTGCTCGTTGGCGCTGGCCGGTGGTGTGACGGTGATGTCGACGCCGACGACGTTCGTGGAGTTCTCGCGGCAGCGGGCGATGTCGGTGGACGGCCGGTGCAAGGCGTTCTCCGATGACGCGGACGGTGCGGGGTGGTCGGAGGGTGTCGGGCTGCTCGTGGTCGAGCGGCTCTCGGACGCGCGGCGCAACGGCCATCAGATCCTGGCGGTCGTACGCGGCTCCGCGGTGAACCAGGACGGTGGCAGCAACGGTCTGACCGCGCCGAACGGCCCCTCGCAGCAGCGTGTGATCCGTGATGCGCTGGCCGGTGCGCGGTTGACGTCGGCGGATGTGGATGTGGTGGAGGCGCACGGTACGGGTACGTCGCTGGGCGACCCGATCGAGGCGCAGGCGCTGCTGGCGACGTACGGCCAGGGGCGGGATGAGGACCGGCCGTTGTGGCTGGGGTCGGTGAAGTCCAACATCGGGCACACCCAGGCCGCCGCGGGTGTCGCGGGCGTCATCAAGATGGTGCAGGCCATGAGGTACGGCGTCATGCCGCGCACCCTGCACGCGGACACCCCCTCCCAGCACGTCGACTGGACATCGGGCCCGTCAGCCTGCTGACGTCACACCAGTCGTGGCCGGAGAGCGACCGGCCACGCCGTTCGGCGGTGTCGTCCTTCGGCATCAGCGGGAAGAACGCGCACGTGATCCTGGAAGCGGCGCCCGAGGACACCACGGCCCCGGACCCCGGCCCGGCGCCGGAAGCGCCGATGATCCCGTGGGCACTGTCGGCGAAGACCTCCGCCGGGGTACGGCGGCAGGCCGCACGGCTGCTCGCGCGGATCACCGACGACCCCGGCCTCGACCCCCGGGACGTCGGATACACCCTGGCCACGGGGCGGGCCCTGATGGAGCACCGGGCCGTCGTCCTGGGGGCCGGGCTCGACGAGCTGACCGGATCGCTGACGGCCCTCGCCCGGGGCGAGGACGTGCCCGCCGCCGTGGCCGGTGCCGTCCCCGCCGCCGGAGCGGGCGGGCTCGCGCTGGTCTTCTCCGGCCAGGGCTCGCAGCGGCCCGGCACCGGCCGGGAGCTGTACGAGCGGTACCCGGTCTTCGCCGAGGCGTTCGACGCCGTGTGCGCGGCCGTGGACGAGCAGCTCGACGGGTACGCCGAACACCCGCTGCGCGACGTGGCGTTCGCCCCCGAGGGCTCCCCGCTGGCCCCGCTCCTCCAGCAGAGCATGTACACCCAGACCGGCCTGTTCGCGCTGGAGGTCGCGCTCCTCGAACTGCTCAAGGCGTGGGGGGTGCGCCCCGACCACGTCATGGGCCACTCCCTGGGTGAGGTCACCGCGGTGTACGCGGCGGACGCGCTCTCGCTGGCCGACGCGTGCACCCTCGTGGCGGCGCGCGGTCGCCTCATGCAGGCCCTGCCGGAGGGCGGGGCGATGGTGGCCATCGCCGTCGCCGAGCAGGAGGCCGAGGCGTACATCGCGGAGGCGTCCCTCCAGGACGCCGTCGGGATCGCCGCGGTCAACGGGCCGCGGGCCGTGGTCGTCTCGGGTGACGAGGCCGCCGTGGTCGACGTCGCCGAGCATTTCCGGGCCGCGGGGCACCGGGTGCGCCGCCTCTCCGTCTCGCACGCGTTCCACTCGCACCGCATGGACGCGATGCTCGACGAGTTCGCCGACGTGGTCGCGGGACTCACCTTCCGGGCACCGCGGATCCCCGTGGTGTCGAACGTCACCGGCGGTCCGATCGACACTGAGCGCCTGTGCACCCCCCAGCACTGGGTGGAGCACGTCCGCCGGGGCGTCCGCTTCGCCGACGGCGTGCGGAGCCTGGCCGACCAGGGGGTCACCGCCTACCTGGAAGTCGGCCCCGAGGCCGTGGTGACCCCGATGGTGCACGCCACCCTCGACGCGGTCCTCGGCGACGACGGATACGTGGCCGTGGCGGCGCTCAAGTCCGGTCAGGGGGAAGCCCTCGCGCTCACCCGGGCGCTCGCCCGGACGTTCGTCGCCGGTACACCGGTGGCGTGGGAGCTGCTGCTGCCCGGCGGACGCCGCACCGAACTGCCGGGCTACCCGTTCGCGGGACACCGCTACTGGCAGGACGCGTCCGAGTCGACGGTCGGCATCCGGGCCGCCGGTCTGAACGCCACCCGGCACCCGCTGCTCGGCGCGGCCGTGCACCTGGCCGACGGCCAGGCGGTGCTCACCGGCCGGGTACTGCCCGGCGCGCATCCCTGGCTCGCCGACCACGCCGTGGGTGGCACCGTACTGCTGCCCGGCACCGCCTTCCTCGACCTGGCCCTCCACGCGGGCCACGAGGTGGGCTGCCCCCTCGTCGAGGAACTGACGCTCCGGACGCCCCTGGTCCTGTCGGCCGGCACCGCCGTGAACCTCCAGGTCGCCCTCGGCGCCCCGGACGAGACGGGCCGCCGGTCCGTCACCGTCTACTCCTCGCCCGCCGCGGTCTCCGGCACCGAGCCGCTGGGTCCGGCACGCGACCGGCACGCTGTCCGCGGCACCCCCGCCCGCCGCCGAAGCGTGGACCTGGGCCGCCTGCCGACGCCGA
>NZ_GG657754.1:8952347-8952920 GCF_000158915.1 Streptomyces himastatinicus ATCC 53653
CCTGTTCGACACCGGCGCGCTGCGCGCCCTGCCGGTCACGGCGTACGACATACGGGCGGCGGCAACGGCCTACCGCCGCCTGGACGAGGAGGCACACACCGGAGGGGCCGTCCTGACGATCCCGCGCCCGCTCGATCCGGACGGCACGGTCCTCGTCACCGGCGCGAGCGGCACCCTGGGACAGCTCGTCCTGCGGCGGCTCGTCTCCGAACACGGCGTCCGCAACGTATTGCTGCTCAGTCGCAGCGGCGGCGAGGCGCCCGAGGACCTGGTGGAGCGCGGCGTACGGGTGCAGTCCGTCGCCTGCGACGCCGCGGACCGCGAGCAGCTCGCGAGGGCCCTCGCCCGTATCCCCGCGGAGCATCCGCTGACCGCCGTGGTGCACACGGCCGGTGTCCTCGACGACGGTGTCCTCGAGGCCCTGACACCCGAGCGGCTCGCCACCGTGCTGCGGCCGAAGGCGGACGCGGTGGGTGCGCTGCACGAGCTGACCGCCGACGCGGACCTGGCGGCCTTCGTGGTGTTCTCCTCGGTCGCCGGTGTGCTCGGCTCCCCGGGGCAGGCGAACTACGC
>NZ_GG657754.1:8953089-8958346 GCF_000158915.1 Streptomyces himastatinicus ATCC 53653
CGGGGCTGCTGCCCACCTCCACGGAGGAGGGCCTCGCCGCCTTCGACCGGGCCCTGGTGGGCGCCCTGCCCACCGTCGTCCCGGTACGTGTCGACACGGCCGCGCTGCGCGCCGCGGACACCGTTCCGCCACTCCTGCGGGAACTGGCGCCCGCCCCGAACCGGCGGGCCGCGGCGAGCGCCCCGGCGGCACCGGCCGAGTCCCTGGAGAGCAGGCTGCGCGGCCTTCCGGCCGAACAGCGCAGCACCCTCCTGCTCGACCTGGTCCTGAAGGACGTCGCCCTGGTACTCGGGCACGGCGACCCGCGCGGCATCTCCGCCGACGGGGCGTTCCGCGACCTGGGCTTCGACTCGCTGACGGCCGTCGAACTCCGCAACAAGATCAACCATCGCACCGGCCTGAAGCTGAGCGCGACCGCGGTCTTCGACCATCCGAGCCCGCGCGCCCTGGTCGACCACCTGCTCGACCGGCTCACCGCGGCACCCGAAACGGCGCGAGACGCCGAAGAGCCGAGCTACGAACGGGTCGTCGCCGACCTCACCAGGGTCGGGAACAGCCTGGCCGCGCTGGAGCTCACCGCCACCCAACGAGCCGCCCTCGCCGAGGTCTTCCGTGGCCTGGCCGAGCCCTGGACGGGCGGAGAGCCCGTGGCGGCGGCCGACGAACCGGCGTCGGCCGACCTCGAATCCGCGACCGCGGCGGAAGTCCTCGACTTCGTCACCAACAGCCTCGGCATCTCCATCTCCGGCGACATCTCCGGCGACGGATCGCCCACCGACCCGAGTTGAGAGTGAGTTCATGCCCACCGAAGACGAGCTGCTGAAATACCTCAAGGCGGTTTCCGAGGAACTGCACGTCGCTCGCGGGCGGTTGCAGACACTCGAAGGCCGCCGCAGCGAACCTGTGGCGATCGTCGGCATGAGCTGCCGGCTGCCCGGAGGCGTGTCCTCGCCGGACCACCTGTGGGACGTCGTCGCCAAGGGAGAGGACGCGATCGGCGCGTTCCCGGCGGACCGCGGTTGGGATGTCGACGCGCTGTACGACCCCGAACCGGGGACCCCCGGCAAGACCTACACCCGCTCCGGTGGGTTCCTGCACGACGCGGCGGACTTCGATCCGGCGTTCTTCGGGATCACCCCGCGCGAGGCGCACGGGATGGACCCGCAGCAGCGCCTGATGCTCGAGGCGTCGTGGCAGGCCCTGGAGAGCGCGGGCATCAACCCGCAGACCCTCAAGGGCACCCGCACCGGTGTCTTCGCCGGGTCCTTCCACCACGACTACGACCCGGGCGGCGGCAGCGTCGGCAGCCTCGTCTCGGGACGCGTCGCGTACGCACTGGGCCTCCAGGGGCCCGCCGTCACGGTCGACACGGCCTGTTCGTCGTCGCTGGTCGCGCTGCACCAGGCGGTGCAGTCGCTGCGCGAGGGCGAGTGCGCGTTGGCCCTGGCCGGTGGTGTGACGGTGCTGTCCACCCCGGGTGTCTTCATCGAGTTCTCCCGACAGCGCGGCCTCGCCGCCGACGGCCGCTGCAAGTCGTACGCCACGGCCGCGGACGGCACCGGCTGGGGCGAGGGCGTGGCCGTGCTCGCCCTGGAACGCCTCTCCGACGCCGAGCGCCACGGCCACCGGGTCCTGGCGCTCGTCCGCGGTACGGCGGTCAACCAGGACGGCGCGTCCAACGGCCAGACAGCACCCAACGGCCCGCACAGCAGCGGGTGATCCAGGACGCCCTGGCCAGCGCGCGGCTGACCTCCGCCGACGTCGACGTCGTCGAAGGACACGGCACAGGCACGACCCTCGGCGACCCGATCGAGGCGCAGGCGCTGCTGGCGACGTACGGCCAGGGGCGGGATGAGGACCGGCCGTTGTGGCTGGGGTCGGTGAAGTCCAACATCGGGCACACGCAGGCGGCGGCGGGCGTGGCCGGTGTCATCAAGATGGTGCAGGCGATGCGGTACGGCGTCATGCCGCGCACCCTGCACGTGGACGAGCCCTCGCACCACGTCGACTGGAGCGAGGGTCAGGTCAGGCTCCTGACGGAGGACAGGGCGTGGCCGGAGCTGGAGCGTCCCCGCCGGGCCGGTGTGTCGTCCTTCGGCTACAGCGGGACGAACGCGCATGTGATTTTGGAGGGGGCGGCGCCGGTTCAGGAGGCCGGGCCGGTTCGTGGCGGGGTCTTGCCGTGGGTGTTGTCGGCGCGCAGTGAGGCGGCGTTGGCGGAGCAGGCGGCGCGGCTGCTGGCCAGGGTCGGTGACGGTGCTGATCTCGATCCGCGGGATGTGGGCTTCACGCTGGCCGGGGGGCGTGCGGTGCTGGAGCACCGGGCGGTCGTCCTCGGGGAGAGTGACAGTGAACTCGCCGCCGGATTGGGTGAGTTGGCTGCGGGGCGTCCGGTGGCGGGTGTTGTCGCGGGGCGTGCGGTGTCTTCCGGTGGTGTGGTGTTGGTGTTCCCGGGTCAGGGTTCGCAGTGGGTGGGGATGGCGCGGGAGCTGTTGGAGTTCTCCCCGGTGTTCGCGTCGCGGATGGCGGAGTGTGCGGCGGCGCTGGGGCCGTACGTTGATGGCTGGTCGCTGCTGGATGTGGTGCGGGGTGGGGACGAGGACGTACTGCGCCGTGTCGATGTGGTGCAGCCGGTTCTGTTCGCGGTGATGGTGTCGCTTGCGGAGCTGTGGGGGTCGTTGGGTGTGCGGCCTGCGGCGGTGGTGGGGCATTCGCAGGGTGAGATCGCGGCGGCGTGTGTGGCCGGTGGTTTGTCGTTGGAGGATGCGGCGCGGGTGGTGGCGTTGCGGAGTCGGGCGATCCTGCGGTTGTCCGGGCGTGGCGGGATGGTGTCGGTGCTGGCGCCTGAGGATCAGGTGGCCGGGCGGTTGTCCGAGGGTTTGCAGATCGCGGTGGTCAACGGACCCGAGCAGGTCGTGGTGTCGGGTGCGCCGGACGAGCTGGAGGTGTTCCTCGCCGGGTGTGAGGCGGATGGGGTTCAGGCGCGGCGTATCGCGGTGGACTATGCCTCGCACTCGCCGCAGGTGGAGGACCTGAAGGCCGAACTCATCGATGTCCTCGGGGAGATTGAGCCGCGTACGGGTCACATACCGCTGTTCTCGACGGTGTATGGCGAGGTCATCGACACGGCCGACATGGACGCGGAGTACTGGTTCACCAACCTCCGCGAGACGGTCCGTTTCGACGCCGCTCTTCAGAAGCTGCTGGAGGCCGGGCACCGCGTCTTCGTCGAGAGCAGCCCGCACCCCGTCCTGCTCGGCGCCGTGACGCAGAACGCCGATCACCTTCGTACGACCGGAGTCAGCGCCATCGGCACGCTCCGCCGCAACGAGGGCGAGGAGGCCCAACTGCTGCGGAGCCTGGCCGAGGTGTTCGTCGCGGGCGTCGATGTGGACTGGTCGCCGTGGGTGGCGGGCGGGCGGCTGGTGGAGTTGCCGACGTACGCCTTCCAGCGGCGCCGGTACTGGCAGCCCGCCGCCTCGGCCGCCGACGTCGGCTCCGCGGGTCTGGACGCGGTGCGGCATCCGCTGCTCGGTGCGGCCGTACGCCTCGCGGGCAGCGACGACGTCGTGCTCACCGGACGCATATCCCGCGCCACGCACCCGTGGCTGGAGGACCACGCCGTCTTCGGCACGGTGCTGCTCCCGGGAACCGCCTTCGTGGAAATGGCCCTCCGTGCGGCCGACGAGGTCGGCTGCGACGCGCTGCGGGACCTGACCCTGCACGCACCGCTGGCGCTTCCCGAACAGGGCGAGATCGACATACAGGTGCAGATCGGGGCCGGAACCGGTACCGGCCGTCCGCTGGACATCTACTCCCGGCCCCGTCGGCACGACGGCACGGCCGAGTGGACCCAGCACGCGAGCGCCGTACTCGCCACGGACGCCGTCCCCGCCGACATCAACGGGCCGCTGTTCGGCGCCGCGTGGCCGCCCGCCGGTGCGGAGCGCCTGGACGCCGCCGACCACTACGACACGATGGCCGCCGCAGGTCTGGAGTACGGACCGGCGTTCCAGGGCCTCTCCGATGTGTGGCGGCTCGGCGACGAGATCCTCGCCCAGGTCACCCTGCCCGGGCGGCAGGCGGAGGAGGCGCAGCGGTTCGCCCTGCACCCCGCCCTCCTCGACGCGGCGCTCCAGGCCGCGGCGGTGGACGGTCTGGACGGCCGTACGCCGCTGCCGTTCTCCTTCGGAACGGTCGCCCTGCACGGCCGCGGTGCGAGCGAGGTGCGTGTGCGCATCGCCCCCACCGGGGCGGACACCTTCACGGTGGAGGCGGCCGATCCGTCCGGCACGCCGGTCGCCCGGATCGACTCGCTCCTCGTACGCCCGGTGACGGCGGGCGACCTGGCCACGGCGGACGGCAGCACGACGGCGCTGCTGTCCGTCGAGTGGTCGCCGTACGCGGCGGACGCGGACGCCTCGGCCGTGGACCCGGGCGCGGACGCACCGGACGTGACGCTCTTGAAGGCTGCCGATGCCGGACCCGCCGCCGGTGACGAGGCCGCCCGGGCGCGGGCGGTGCTGCGGGACACCCTGCGCGGTGTGCAGGAGTGGCTGGCCCAGGACCGGCCCGCCTCCGCGCGCCTGGTCGTGCTGACCCGCCGAGCCGTGCTCACCGGCGCCGAGGAGCCCGACGCCGCCGTCGACCTCGCCCATGCGGCCGTGTGGGGGCTGGCCAGGGCCGCCCGTGCGGAGAACCCCGGCCGCGTCGTCCTCCTGGACGTCGACGGCGAGCTGGACGGTCTCGACGAGGCCGCGGTCCACGATGCGCTGCGTACCGGACGCCATGAACTGGCCTTGAGGGAAGGGAAGTTGTACGTTCCCGCCCTGCGCCGCCAGGAGACGGCACCGGTGGCCGACGGCGTGGCCGAGGCACTCGGCACGGGCACCGTCCTGATCACCGGCGGGACGAGCGGCCTCGGCGCACAGGTGGCCCGGCACGCCGCCCGGCACGGGGCCCGGCATCTGCTCCTGCTGTCCCGGCGCGGCTCCGCGGCCGAGGGGGCCGAGGCGCTGCGCGACGAACTCGCCGCCTCCGGGGCCCGGGTCACCGTGCGGGCCTGCGACGTGGCCGACCGCGACCAGTTGGAGCGCGCGCTGCGCGATGTGCCCGACGCGTATCCGCTGACCGCCGTCGTCCATGCCGCGGGCGTGCTCCACGACGCCGTCGTCGAGTCGATCGACGCGTACGGCCTGGACGCCGTGCTGCGCCCGAAGACCGACGCCGCCTGGCATCTGCACGAACTGACCGCCGG
>NZ_GG657754.1:8958446-9004956 GCF_000158915.1 Streptomyces himastatinicus ATCC 53653
ACGCGTTCCTCGACGCGCTGGCGCAGCAGCGCCGCCGCACCGGTCGGCCCGGACTGTCCCTGGCCTGGGGCCTGTGGGCGGAGGCCACCGGCATGACCGGGCACCTCGGCGCCGCGGACCTGGAGCGGATCAAGCGCGGCGGGGTCGCCGCCCTGGACACCGACCAGGGGCTCGGGCTCCTGGACGCCGCGCTCGCCCGGGACACGGACGATGCGCTGCTCCTCGCCGCCGCCCTCGACGAGCCCGTCCTGCGCGCCACCGCGCCTGGCCTGCTGCCCCCGCTCCTCGCCGGTCTGTTCCCGCCGCGCCGCCGCGTCGCCGTGGCCCGCGCCGGGCGGGCGGCGGGCGCGGACGGCCGCATGGCGCTCGACTCGCGGGACGCGGTCGTGGACCGGCTGCGGTACCGGTTCGCCGGAACCATGGGGTTCGACACCACGGAGATCGACCCCGCCGCGCCGCTCGTCGGCCAGGGCCTCGACTCCGTGATGGCCATGCAGATGCGCAGCCTGATCGAGTCGGACTTCGGCCAGGCCCTGCCCGTTGGCTCGCTGTTCAACGGCGCCAGCGTCGAGAGCATCGCCGACCAGCTCATCGCGGGCGCGGGCCGGACCGTCGACGGCCCTGACGCGAGCGGGGGCACCGAGGACGCCGAGGACATCCCGGACGTCGTACGCCACCCCGCCACCCGGGACGTCGTACGCCTGCTCCGCGCCGAGCAGCACGGCACGCCCGGCGTCACCCACCACATCGGCCTCGCCGTGCGGCTCACGGCCCCGACGACGCCGGACCGCCTGGCCGAGGTGATCGCCTCGCTGACCGCCCGGCACGCCGCGCTGCGCACCGCGATCGTCCCGGACGCCGACGGCGGGCTGCGGCTGGAGGTCCGGCGTTCCCTCGACGACGACCTGGTGCGCTGGTCACCGGTGGACGAGGGCACGGACGTGGACGAGCGGCTGCGCGCGCTGATGGAGCCGCCGTTCGACCTGTCCCTCGCCCCGCTGTGGCGGTTCGAGCTGCTCGCGTACCCGTCCGGTGAGCAGGTTCTCGTGTTCGGCGCGCACCACGCGGTCTCCGATCTGGCCTCGCTGATGCTGGTGGCCCACGGCCTCGGCGCCGGACTCGGTGGCGCCGAGCCGCCCGCAGCCGTCACCAACCGCGACATCGACCTGCTGCTGCGGGCACAGGCCGAGCGCCCGGCGGACGAGCAGGGCCCGTCGGCCGCCTGGCGCGAGGACTTCGTGGGGGCCCGGCGCCTCGACCTGGAACTGGCCGGGCCGCGGCCGGTGGAGCGGTCGTTCCGCTCGGCCATGCACCTGGCCGACCTGCCGCAGGACCTCCACGAGAAGGTGGCGGCCCGGGCGAACCGCCTCGGCATCACGCCCGCCGCCTTCTGGCTCGGTGTCCTGACGGTGCACCTCGCCCGGCTGCGCGAGCGGAACAGGTTCGTCCTCGCGGTCCCCGTGGACACCCGCCTGCACGTGTCCGCCCCGGACGCGGTCGGGTACTTCGGCCTGCCCATCCCGTACGCCGCCCAGGTGGAGGCGGGGGAGGCGGCAGTCGACGTACTGCGGCGCACCGACAGCCGGCTGAGCCGGGTCCTGGAACGCGGCGTCACGTTCTTCGACGCGATGTCCGCCCTCGTCGAGGAGGGGCTGTACCGCAAGGACGCGCCGCTCGTCGAGGTCTACTTCAACTACATGCCGCCGCACGCCGGTGCCGCGGAGGGCCTGCGGATCGTCCCGGCGGGCACCGGCTACTCCGACCTCGACCTGATGGTCACCGTGATGCCGGGGCTCGGGAAGGTCGGCCTCGAATACAACGCCGACGTCCTCGACGAGGCGAACTGCGCGGACCTCGCGCGCGGCTGCCTCGCCCTCGCCGCCGAGATCGCCGACGGCCCCGACACCCTCCTCGCGCTACCGGAAGGACCCACCACCGTGGCCCCCGAGCCCGCGACGGCCATCGAGCCCGCCGTGGCCCCCGAACCCGCGCAGCGGATAGCCGTCGCGGCCACCTTCGCCCTCGGCAATCTCCCGGCCATGCTGTCGGTCGCCCTGGAGGACGCCGGTGTCGACGGCGGGCCCTTCGACGTGGCCGAGGCCCCCTACCACCAGGTCCTGGCGAGCCTGCACGACCCGGGCAGCGTCCTCGCCCGGACGCCGACGGTCGCGAGCCTCGTCCTGCTGCGTCCCGGCGACCTGACGCGCTTCGCGGACACCGGCGACGGCGGCGACCTGCTCGCCCAGCTCGCCGACGAGTACCCGACCGCCCTGCGCGCCCTCGCCGACCGCACCCGCACCCCGCTCGTCGTGGCCTTCCTGCCGGAGCGCTCCGACGATGAACGGCTGCGCGCGTGGGAGCGACAGGTCACGGCGCGCCTCGCCGACCGGCCGGGCATCGCCGTACTGCCCTCGGACACGTGGAACGACGACGACTACCCGGTGGCCGACGTGTTCGACGCGCACACCGACACCATGGCCCACCTGCCGTTCCAGGACGAGTTCCAGGCGGTCGTGGCGCTGCGGCTCGCCGATGTCGTCTGGAAGGTCCGCCGCCGGGCGCCCAAGGTGATCGTCGTCGACGGCGACGAGACGCTGTGGAGCGGTGTGGCCGGTGAGATCGGCCCCGGCAACGTCGACCTGACCGGTCCGCGCGCCCTGCTCGCGCAGCGGCTGCTCCAGTGGCGGGAGGCCGGAGTGCTGCTCGCCCTGGTCTCCAACAACGACGAGGACACGGTGCACCGGATCCTCGACCGTCCGGACAGCCCGCTGCACCGGGAGCACTTCGCCGCGATCTCCGCGGCGTGGGAGCCGAAGTGGACGCGGATCGTGAAGATCGCCGAGGAGCTGCGGCTCGGCCTCGACAGCTTCCTGTTCCTCGACGACAACCCGGTGGAGATCGCCGGGGTGCGCGCCCAGTTGCCCGAGGTGCTGTGCGTCACCTGCCCGGGCGCCGGCGAACTCGCCGACTTCGTCGCCCGGCTGTGGCCGATGGTGCCGCGGGCCGCGACGGCGGAGGACTCCGCCAGGGCCGAGTTCTACCGGCAGGAGCAGGTGCGCGGCGAGGCCCGGGCGCACCTGGGCTTCGCCGAGTTCCTGGAGAACCTCCAGCTCGAACTCGACATCGAGCCCGTGTCCGAGGAGACGGCCGAGCGCACCGTCCAACTGAGCAGGCGCACCAACCAGTTCAACCTGCGGCCCCGCCCTCTGGACGCCGCCGGACTGGAGCGGCTGCGGGAGGACGGCGAGGTGTGGACGGCGACCGCACGCGACCGGTTCGGCGCGTACGGGCAGATCGGCGTCCTGGCCGTCACCGCGGACAACGACGCACTCGAAGTGGTCGCCTGGATGATGAGCTGCCGCGTGCTCGGCCGGGGCGTGGAGGACCGGCTGCTCCAGTGGCTGGCCGACCGGGCCGAGGCCCACGGATGCGGCACGGTGCGTCTCGTCGCCGACCACACGCCCCGCAACATTCCTGCCCGGCGCCTGGTCTCCCGCCTGGGCGGCGGCGACGTCGAGGCACCGCGCCTGGAGGTGGCGGTGCCGGTGGCACAACTCCGGGAGTTCCGTTCCTGGGACCTCGGATCCGAAAACGCAGCGGAGGTCAGCAATGCCTGAGGCGGGCAGCGGCACCAGCCGCAACCGCAGTGTCAACCGCCGTCCCGAGGAGGAGGTGATCGAGCGGCGCGGCCCCGGCCGCGCCCAGGCCACCGACCTCCTGGCGCGCTTCCGGAAGACGGCCGAACGCGCCGCCCCGGAACCGGCACCCGCCGACGGGGCGGGGGCCCGCGGTGTCATGGAGGTCGCCGCGGACATCGTCGCCCGGGCCGCCCGCTTCCTGCCGGGGAACACGCCCGACGCCGAGACGGACCTGTTCGACGCCGGTCTGTCGTCGGTCGACGCGGTCGAGCTCGTCGCGGTCATGGCCCGGGAACTGGACGTACGGGTGAGCCTGGACGACGTCTTCGCGGACGCGCGGCCCCGACGCCTCGCCCAGCGCTGGGCCGCCGCTGCGGGGCTGCCCACCGCGGTGCCCGACGCCCGGCCGGACGCCCCGTCACCGAGCACGCCGACCACGTCGTCGTCGAACGGTTCGCCGTCGATCGCGCCGGTCGTCGTCCGCGCGTCGGACGGCGGGGCGGACGAGGACCTGGAGATGATCCTGGCCGACCTCGCGCTCGCCGACCGGCTGCCGTTCAGCCACCAGGCCGACCGGGTTCCGCCGCGCCGCATCCTGCTCACCGGCGCCACCGGCTACCTCGGCAGCCACCTCCTGCTCGACCTGCTGCGGCAGCGCGACGCCCATGTGGTGTGCCTGGTGCGCGCGGCGGATGACGCCGCCGCCGAACGCCGCCTGGCCGACGCCCTGGCGAGCTTCGACCAGCCCTGGTCCAGCGAGGTCCGGCGGCGGGTCACGGTGCTCGCGGCGGACCTCAGGCAGCCGCGCCTCGGCCTGTCGCCGGAGGGCTGGGAGAGCCTGGCCCAGGAGATCGACGCGATCGTCAACGTCGCCGCCGCGGTCGACTTCCTGCGCGGCTACCCGTCGCTGCGCCAGACCAATGTGCTCGGCCCGCTGGTCCTCGCCGAGCTGGCGATGACCGGGCGGCCCAAACCGCTGCACCACATCTCGTCGGTCGCCGTGTTCAACGAGGTCGGCATCGAGAAGATGGGCGAGGACGACCCGGTCGCCCACATCGACCGGCTCGTCGCGGGCTACGACAAGTCGAAGTGGGCCGCCGAGGCCGTGCTGCGGCGGGCCCGCGAGCACGGCCTGACCGTGACGTTCCTGCGCCCGGGCGCGATCGGCGGCCACACCCGGACCGGTGTGTACAACCCGCGCGACCTCAGTACCGGTCTGATCGGGGCGTTCTCCCGGTACCGGACCGTCCCGGCGTTCAAGTTCATGAACCTGGCGCCGGTGGACTGGATCAGCAAGGTGGTGGCCGCGGTGGTCTTCGATCCCCAGGCATGGGGCCAGAACTACAACGTGACCGGCCGTGCCGAGACGCTGCCGGAACTGGTCAAGGACATGAAGCTGGCCGGTATGAACGTACGGGTGGCCAACTGGCGGGACTGGCGCGACGACCTGCTTCAGCGGCATGCGGCCGAGCCGGTGCCCGAACTCGACTTCCTGGTCCGGATCTTGCGCAGCCCCACCGCGATGAAGCTGTTCGAGGCGCTGATGTTCGGCCCCGAGGCCGGATCGGAACGCACCGAGACGTTCGTGACGCGGCACCGCCTGCCGATGGCCGAACGGTACGGCGGCCAGGCACAGTTGAAGGCATTCGAGCGGATGGCGAAGGACGGCGTGGCGCGGCTGCCCAGCCGCGAGGACCCGCCCTACCTGTCGTTCCGCGAGCGTACGAAGGGCCATGTGGGCCCGATCGGGGAGGATCGCGACACCAGGTGCCGGATGGCCCTCACCCTGTCCATCGCGAGCATGTACCAGGTCGTACGGCACCGGAAGATCGACGTCCGAGGCGAGGTGACCTGCGAGCGGCTGCACCCGGAGCCGCTGACGGTGGAGGCGGGCGAGATCTGGGTCCGTCCCGACGAGGGCGTTCCGCTCCGGCACGGCAGTGACCACCCCCTGCTGCGCTACCGCCTGGTGCTGGTGGACCGGGACGGCGGCCGCTGGTGGCTGGAGGGCTGGAAGACGGCCCGCGCCAGCCGTGACTTCTGGAAGCAGACCCGGACCATCGAGGTCACCATCGGGCGCGAGGGCGAGCCGGCCGGCCTGTCCGGTGTGGTCAAGGTGCCAGGCAAGAGCTACGTCCCGGACCAGATCGACGGGATCAGGGTCGATCCGCGGCTGTCGTCGCAGGAGCAGCGGCTCGCCAAACTGGCCTGGCTGTCGTGGTTCTTCGTCCAGGTGGGCATGGGGCTCGCCGAGCCTTCCCTGCGCGTCGCCGCCGAACTCCTGGACCTGCGCCGGGACGCGATCGACCGGGACAAGGACAAGCTGCAACGCAAGATCAGGAAGCTGATGATCAAAAGGGAGCAGACCCGATGACGCTGAGGCCCCTCCACCACGCGCTCGGGGACCGGGTCGAGGAGATCCCCTTCACGGCCTCCGACGGCACGGAGCTCGGCCTGTGCCGGGTCGCCCCCGAGGACGGTGCCACCGACCGCCCGGCCGTGCTGATCCTGCACGGTCTCACCGCCTCGGCGGACATGTTCACGCTGCCCGAGACCCGCAACCTGGTCGACGTCCTGCTCGACGCGGGCTACGAGCCCTGGCTGCTCGACTGGCGCGGCAGCTGCCGTCTTCCGTACAACGAGGGCCGGGTGCGCTACACCTTCGACGATGTGGCGCTCTACGACATCCCCGAGGCGGTGTCGCTGATCAGGGAACGGATCGACGGCCGCGAGCTGCTGGTCGTCGCGCACTGCATCGGGGCGATGTGCCTGTCGCTGAGCATGGCGGCGGGGCTGGTGCCCGGCCTGGCCGGCGTCGTCGCGCAGGGGGTGTTCCTCACGCCGAAGATGTCCTGGAAGACGCGGGCGCGCCTGCACTTCGGCGGGGAGCTGCTCCGGTCCCGGCTGGTCAACATCCCCACCGACTTCAAGAAGGTGGGCCTGTGGTCGAAGCACTCGCTGATCTTCGCGGAGGTCTCGCTGGGCGCCGAGTGCAAGGACCCCAACTGCCAGATCCTCAACAACGACTCGTGGGGCGTGGGTGGTTCGCTCTTCGAGCACGACAACCTCGATGACGTAACCCACGACCGCCTGGCCGATCTGTACGGTACGGTGCCGATGTGGATATTGCCGCATCTGCGCAGCATCGAGCTGGCCCACACGATGATGCGGTACAACGACGCCGACGGCCGTTACGACGCGCTGCCGAAGAACGCGCTCGACAACGCGGGGAAGTTCGACATCCCGCTGATGCTTCTGTCCGGCAGCGACAACCGCTTCTGGTACGACTCCAACGAGCTCTGCCACGACGTCCTGACCCGCCGGTACCCCGAGATGGACGTCCGCTATGTGGAGGTTCCGGGATACGGCCACCTCGACACGTTCATCGGCCGCAACGCGGCGCTGGACGTGTTCGGCCACATCGTGGACTTCCTCGACGAGTGCCGATCGGTCAACGCCACTGCGGTGCGGGAGTAGGTAGACGCATACGATGACGTCCGAAATCGAGCAGTCGGGTGCCGCGCCGTCCGGTGCGCGCCTGGTGATGCCCATCATCTTGCTCACCATCTTCACGGTCCCCTTGTCGATATCCGGGACAGCCGTGTCCCTGGGCGACATCGCAGACGACCTGGGGTCCTCGTCGACCGGCGAGCAGTGGGCTCTCAACGGATACACACTCACCTTCGCCTGCTCGACCCTCATCTGGGGCTCCATCGCGGACATCATCGGGCGATGGCGAGCCCTGATGTCCGGGTTGGTGATCTTCGGTGTCGGCTCCGCGATGAGCCTGGTCGCCGCGAACTACCTGGTGCTGGACGTGGCCCGGCTGGTCGCGGGGGCCGGCGCGGGTGCCGTCTTCTCGGTGGGTACGGCGGTGGTGTCATCGAATTTCGAGGGTGAGCGCCGAACCCGTGCCTTCGCCCTCCTGGGATCGGTCGCGGGTCTGTCCCTGGCCTTCGGCCCGTCCCTGTGCGGTCTGTTCACCCAGGTCGTCGGCTGGCGGTTCGTCTACGGATTCCAGCTGGGCTGCCTGGTCATCGCGTGCCTCGGCATGCCGTTGATCCGCCGGGCGGCCGCCCACGAGAAGCGGTACGCGGCCCGGATCGACGTGGCCGGAGCGGTGCTCTTCTGCGTGGCGACCACGCTGACGCTCGGTGGTTTGGCACTCGGTTCGGCGACGGGGTGGCTGTCGCTCCCCTTCCTGCTGTGCACGGCCGCCGGGTTCGTCGCTTACGGACTGTTCGCATGGCGGGAATCCACCGCGCCGAGCCCCCTGCTGAGCCTGCGCACTCTGCGGAACAAGCGCTTCTCCGGAATGACGTTGGTGGTGGCGGTGTCATCCTTCACCTTCACCAACGCGGTGGCCTACCTGCCGGTCTTCTTCCAGGGCGCCTATGGCTCCTCACCGGGCGCGAGCGGCGCGTTCTTGATGTTCCTGACCATGCCGGTGCTGATCTCCCCGCTGATCGCCGGACGTCTGGCTGCCCGGGGGACGGCCGTGGACACGATCCTGATCTGGAGCATCGCGCTGATGGTCGTGGGTCTGGTGGCCACGGGCGCGGTCGCGGAGCAGGGCCTCGCATGGATGACGTTCCCGATGGTGGTCGTCGGCGCCGGATTCGGGCTCCAGGCCGGTCTGATCGACGGCGAGGCATTGGCGCAGGTGCCCGCGAAGGAGGCGGGCATGGCGGCCGGATGGATCAATACCGTCCGGCTGGGAAGCGAGGCCATCGCGGTGTCGCTGTTCGGCTCGCTGTTCGCCAGTTTCGCGGGCAACGCCGACCACGCCTCCCGTCAGGGCTTCGCGGGCATCACGATCGGCTCCACCTTGTTCGCGGCGGTGATCGGTCTGCTGTCGATACTCCTGCTGCGCCGAGGCCGGCAGAGCGAAACGCCACCGCGGGAGCAGCGTCTCATCGCCCGGGGCTCGGGGCCTGCGCCGCGGCGCGGTGCTCGGTCGGAGTGATGCCGCGGAGCCGTTTGAAGGCGACGCTCAGCGCGAAGGTGTTGGCGTAGCCGACCTTGCGGGCGATCGAGCCGACCGTGGCGTCCGTCTCGCGCAGCAGGTCGGCCGCCACGTCGACGCGCCAGGAGGCGAGGTAGGTCATCGGTGGTTCGCCGACCTGTGCGGTGAAGCGGCGGGCGAGCGCGGCGCGGGACACTCCCGACGTGGCCGCCAGGCTCGCCACGGTCCATGGGTGGGCCGGATCGTCGTGGAGCAGTTGCAGGGCGTGGCTCACCGCCGGGTCGTCCATCGCGCGGTACCACGGCGGTGCGTGGGCCTCCGACTGGTCGAACCAGGTCCGCAACGTGGAGAGGAGCATCAGGTCCAGCAGCCGGTCGCGCATGGCCTGCTGCCCGGGTCTGTCCCTGGCGATCTCCTCGATGACCAGATCCCGCAGGGGGCGGTGGCAGTCGGCGTCGGGAAGCACCGTGACGTCGGGCAGGGCGTGCAGCAGCCGTTCGCTGATCTCGCCCCGGCCGGTGTAGGCGCCGCTGAGCAGGAGGGCCGAGCCGTCGGGGTCCTCGGCGGTCTCGTTCTTGTCGGCGTCGCGTACACAGTAATCAGCGCTGGTGATCACGGTCTGCGGTGGCGTGGCCGGGTCGTCCGCAACCGTGTACGGCGCCCGGCCGCGGAGGATCGCGATGTCTCCGGGGCCGACCGGCACCGGTTCGCCGTTCTCGGGGACGATCCACGCCCGGCCGCGCAGCATCGTGGCCAGCGTCAGAGGTGAGCCGCTGGCGAACCGCAGGGACCACGGCCGGTTCATGACGGTCCGTTGGAACAAGGCACCGCGTGCCCGCACCCCGTCCAGCAGTTCGGAGAGCACATCCATGCCCCTACCGTAGACGCGCGGACATCGAAGTGAGTCTCTGAGCCATGGACCGTCTCACGCGAAGTGGCTTGGCTGGTCTCATGACCAAGCATCCGATTCTGGTAACGGGCGGCACGGGCAAGACCGGCGGCCGGGTCGTGTCCCGCCTGCGAGCGCAGGGGGCGCCGGTCCGGGTGGCGTCGCGCTCCGGCGAGCCGCCGTTCGACTGGTTCGACCGCGCCACCTGGGACGCCGCGCTGGACGGCGTGAAGGCGGTGTACCTCGTACCGATCGACGGGGAACTCCTCACCCGCCCGTTCATCGAGCGCGCCGTCGAACTCGGTGTCGAGCGCGTCGTGCTGTTGTCGGGCCGCGGCGTGGATGTGCCGGGGTACTCCGGCGAGGCCAACATCGCGGGCGCCACCCATGTGGACGGTGAGACCGCGGTGCTCGACAGCGGTATCGCGTGGACGATCCTGCGGCCCGCCTGGTTCGCCCAGAACTTCAGCGAGGGCAGCTTCCTGGACGCGATCCTCGCCGGTGAGCTGAGACTGCCCGCCGGGGACGGCGCGGCCTCCTTCGTCGATGCCGAGGACATCGCCGCGGTCGCGGCCGCGGCCCTCACCGAGGACGGCCACGGTGGGCAGATCTACGAACTCTCCGGGCCCCGGGCCCTGACCATCGCCGACGCGGTCGCGGAGATCTCCGGGGCCACCGGCCGCGATATCCGCTACGTGCCGCTGACCCCCGAAGAGTTCGTCGCCGAACTCACCGGACAGGGATGGTCGTCGGCCGAGGCGGAGGACTACGCGGAGGCGGTGAGCCCGATCCGGCGCGGGATGGACAGCCACCTGTCCGACGGAGTGCGGCGCGCACTCGGCCGGCAGCCACGTGACTTCACCGACTACGTGAAGGCGTCCGTCAAGGCGTGGCCGTAGCACTGTCGCGCAGGAAGCCAGCGAAGGACTGGGCGGCGGGGGTGAGAGCGTGGTCGGCCATGCGCACCAGGAGGATGCGGCGCACCGGGGCGGGGGGTTGCAGGGGCAGGACGCTGACGCCGCCGCGGATGCCCTCCAGGGCCAGGGTGGGGGCGAGGGCGACGCCGATTCCGGCGGCGACCATGGCCTGGGCCTCCTGGTAGTCGTGGGCCTCGTAGGCGATCTGCGGCTCGAAACCGGCGGTGTGGCAACTGCGGGCGAGGGCCTCGGCCACCGGGTGGTGGTCGGCACGGGTGATCCAGGGGTCGTTCGCGAAGTCGGCGAGGGCGGCCATGGGGCGGTCGGCGAGGGGGTGGTCCTTGCTGACCAGGAGGGCCGGGGGGTCGTCGGCGAGTGAGGTGACGACGATGTCCTCGCGGTCGATGCGGTTCCAGTCGTAGTCCCACATCAGGGACATCTCGACTTCCCGGTTCTCCAGCATCGCCCACAGGCCCGCGATGCGCGCGCTGCGCACCGTCAGCCGTACGTCGGGGTGTGCTTCCCGGAAGGCGATCACGGCCCGGGGGAGGAGGGAGGCGCCGACGGTGGGGAAGGTGCCGATGCGGAGGGTGCCCGCGCGGAGCCCCGCGAAGTCGGCCAGCTCGTTCTCCGCGGCCGTCAGTTCGCGCTCGATCCGCTCCCCGCGCAGCGCGAGAGCGCGCCCCGCGTCGGTGAGCGTGACGCCCCGTGCGTGGCGCTCCAGCAACGGTTGCCCGGCCTCCGTCTCCAGGCGGCTGACCTGCTGGGATACCGCTGACGGCGTGTAGTTGAGCGCCCGCGCGGTGGCGGTGACCGAGCCGCGGCGGGCGACCTCGGTGAAGAGCAGGATGCGTCGTACGTCGAGCACCGCGCCGCCTCCAGCGTTAACTCCAACTTAATACCCGTGCAGATTTCCGAGATTGTACTTCACGCTCTCTGCGCCCACCGTGGATCACACCCCGCACGGAAGTGCCGTCGGGGTATCCATGAGGAGTCTGTTGTGTTGCGTCTGCAGGGCGAGATGATCCGCGGAGGAACCAGCAAGTGCTGGATCTTCGACCACCACGATGTGGTGGCGACCGGTGTGGACGCCGACACCCTGCTGCTCGCCGCCTACAACGCCGCCGACCCCCGCCAGATCGACGGCGTCGGCGGTGCCTCCTCCACCACCTCCAAGGCCGCGATCGTCCAGGCCTCGGCCGAGCCGGGCGTCGATGTCGAATACGCCTTCGCGCAGGTCGGCATCGGTGACGAGCGCGTGGAGTGGACCAGCAACTGCGGCAACTGCGCCACCGCCGTCGCCCTGTACGCCGTCCACAACGGCCTGGTGCCGATCACACCGGACACCACCACGGTGCGGATGCTCAACGTCAACACCGGCGCCCGCCTCACCGGCACCATCCCCACCCCGGGAAGCACCGCGCCCCACGAGGGCACAGCCGGGGTGCCGGGCACCGCGGCGCTCGGTGTGCCGGTCCTGCTCGGCTTCGAGGACCCGGCCGGTACGACCACGGGTCGCGCCCTGCCGACCGGCCGCGCCCTGGACACCCTGACCGGGCCCGCCGGTCCGGTCGAGGCGTCCCTGATCGACGCGGGAGCCCCGGCCGCGCTGTTCGAGGCCAAGGCGTTCGGCCTCGACGGCACCGAATCCCTCACCGAGTTCGCAGCGGCGGTTCCCGCGCTCACCGCGCTGCGCCGCGAGGCCGCCCTGGCCATGAGTCTGGCCGACCAGGGTGAACCGGTGAGCCACGCCGTTCCGAAGGTCGGCGTTGTTGCCCGATCTGTCTCCTATCACACCACTCATGGCACTCTGGTCGCACCGGACGAGTACGACCTGGCCGTGCGCATGGTCTCCATGCACGCACCCCACCCGGCGATCGGCCTCACCTCGGCCGTCGCGCTGGCCACCGCAGCCGCCATCCCCGGCACCCTCGCCCACCGCGTTGCCCGGCAGACCGCCGACGGCACGCTGCGCCTGGGCACCCCGGCAGGTGTCATCACCGCCCAAGCCGTCCCCGCGACGAACGGCGCGTGCCCCACGGTGCTGCTGCACCGCGCCGCCCGACGCATCGCCCGAGCCGAACTTCTCGTTCCCGTCCTGGAAGGACGCCCCGCATGAGCCGCAACGATGCCGCCCCGGGTACCGTCACCGCTCCACCGCACCGCATCCGCCGGCTGCTGTCCCTGCTCTACGTCCAATGCCTGGTCGGCGTCGTCGCCGGGGCTGCCGTCGGTTGGCTGTGGCCGTCCTTCGGAGCCGATCTGAAGCCCCTCGGCGACGGCTTCATCGCGCTGGTGCGCATGATGATCGCGCCGATCATCTTCTGTACCGTCGTCCACGGCATCGCCTCCATGGGCAACGCGCGCGCCGTCGGCCGGGTCAGCCTCAAGGCGCTGCTCTACTTCGAGGTGCTCACCACCGTCGCCATGGTGATCGGTCTGGTCGTCGTCAACGTCGTCCAGCCCGGCAGCGGACTGCACGTCGACACCTCCACCCTCTCCACCGAGGGCCTGCCTCCGGAGGCCACCGCGAGCCACGAGAGCTTCGCCGGCTTCGTCCTCGCCATGATTCCGGACACCCTGCTCAGCGCGCTGACCGGCCACGAGATCCTGCCGGTGCTGGTGATCTCCGTACTGTTCGGCTTCGGTCTGCACGCCAGTGGCGAGGCGGGACTGGGAATCGCCCGGGGCATCGAGAAGCTGTCCAAGGTCCTGTTCACGCTCATCCGCTGGGTCATGCGGCTGGCCCCGTTGGGTGCCTTCGGCTCCATGGCCTTCACCATCGGCAACTACGGCCTGGACACCCTGCGCCACCTCTTCCTGCTGGTCGGCTCCTTCTGGCTCACCGCGCTGTTCTTCGTCCTGGTCGTCCTGGGCACGGTCATGCGCCTCAACGGCCTGCGCCTGCTGCCCTTCCTCCGCTACATCAGGGAGGAGCTGCTGATCGTCCTGGGCACCTCGTCCACCGAGCCGGTGCTGCCGCGCATGATGGGCAAGCTCCAACACGTGGGCGCCTCCAAGCCGGTGGTCGGCATCACGCTGCCCGCCGGGTACTCCTTCAACCTCGACGGCACCGCGATCTACCTGACCATGGGCTCGGTCTTCCTTGCCCAGGCCCTCGGCATCGACCTCAGCCTCACCCAGCAGCTGTCCATGCTCGCCGTCATGCTGCTCACCTCCAAGGGCGCCGCCGGGGTCACCGGTTCCGGCTTCATCGCCCTGGCCGCCACCCTCAGCGCCGTTCCGCACGTGCCCGTCGCCGCCCTGGCGCTCATCTTCGGCATCGACCGCTTCATGTCCGAGGCCCGCGCCCTGACCAGCCTGGTCGGCAACGGTGTCGCCACCCTGGCGGTGGCCAAATGGGAGGGGCAGCTCGACGAGGACCGTGCCAAGGCCGTCCTCCGCGGCGACATCCCGTACCCCTCGGGTCCCGAGGCCGGGCCCGTCCCCGGTGAGAAGCCCGTGGACGACGGCCCGAAGGCAACGGCCGGAACCGACCGCGACCCCGTGGCGGCCGTCGGCTAAGGGGAGCCGTCGGGGCGGAGGACCAGGTCGAGCAGCCCGGGGAAGCGCGCGTCGAACTCCTCGCGGCGCAGCCGGTTGACCCGCCTCGGCCCCTGGTCGCGCTGTTCCACCAGACCGGCGCCGCGCAGGACCGAGAAGTGGTGGCTGAGCGCGGCCTTGCCGACGGACACGTCGAAGCTGCCGCAACTGCGCGTCCATTCGGCGGAGCCCGCCAGCTCGCGGACCAGCTGGATCCGTACCGGATCGGCGAGCGCGGACAGTGCGGTCAGGACGGACACCTCGGCGGGGTCGGTGTGCACCGGTGCGGCGCGGTGACCGCTCCCCGTGGCCTGGCTCGCCATGTGCCCCTCCGATCACCTTGCCCGGTGTTCGATGAATATCTTACAGTCCCCAGTGTTCGCTTTTCATTGAACACCAGCTTTTCATCGAACACTGCCGGAAGGGTGTGTTCCGTATGCGTACGGTCGCGTTCCAGGAATACGGAGGCCCCGAGGTGCTTCAGGTCGTCCGGGCCGAACCCCCGGAGCCGGGGCCGGGCCAGGTCACCATCGACGTCGCCTACGCGGGCGTGAACTTCGCGGACCTCAAGGCGCGCGCCGAGGGGTACCGGGTGGCGTCGCTGCCCTACGTCCCCGGTCTGGAGGTCTCCGGGCGGATCCGGGCCGTCGGCCCCGGTGTCGAGGGGCTGCGCCCGGGGCAGGACGTCGCCGCCCTCGTCGGCGGTGGCGCGTACGCGGAGGTGGTGGCCGCCGAAGCCGCCACCGTCTTCCCGCTCCCCGAGGGCCTGGACCTGCGGACCGCGGCCACGCTCCCCACCGTGCTGCCCACCGCGCACGCGCTCCTCCACGAGGTGGGGCGGCTGCGCGCCGGGGAGAGCGTGCTGGTGCACGGCGCCGCCGGAGGCGTCGGCACGGTGGCCGGACAGCTGGCCCGGGCGGCGGGCGCGGGTGCGGTGTACGGCGTGGTCTCCTCGGCGGCCAAGGCCGGGCACGCTCTGGAGCACGGCTACGACGAGGTGTTCACCACGGACACCTTCCCCGGCGACGTCCACCGCGCCACCGGCGGCAGGGGCGTCGACCTGGTCCTCGACCCGGTCGGCGGGGACACCCTGCGCCGCGGCCTCGACGCGCTGGCCGTCTTCGGGCGCCTGGTGTCCTTCGGCAACGCGAGCGGGGCCGAGCCGTGGCACGCGGGGCAGGCGGACCTCGCCGCGCGGGGCCGTTCCGTCGCGGGCTTCTCCATCCTGGCCCTCGCGCAGACCGCGCCCGAGGCGCTGCGCTCGCTCACCGAACGCGCCTTCCGCACGGCCACCGACGGCACCGTGACGCTTCCGGTCACCGCGGAGTTCCCGCTGGCGGACGCGGCCGAGGCCCACCGGCTGATGGGCGGGCGCACCTCCACGGGCAAGTTGCTGCTGCGGATGGCCGATTGAACGCGACCGCCGTGCGCAAGCCGATGGAGATGTGGACCGAGAATGACTGACAGCAGCGTGACCCGGGGCTTCACCAGGGTCGCGGGGAACATACCCGCTCCCGCGCTCGTGCTGGGCGGTGTGTGCGGCATCCAGTTCGGCGCGGCCTTCTCGCCCCAGATATACCCGCAGGTGGGCGCGCCGGGCGTGGTGTTCCTCCGGCTGCTGATCGCGGGTGTGCTCCTGTGCCTGGTGTGGCGCCCGCGGCGGCAGGCGCTGGACTCGGTGAAGGGCGCGTGGGGGACGGTGATCGGCGCCGGGGCCCTGCTGGCGGGGCATCACCTCGCGTTCTACGAGGCGGTGAACCACATCCCCCTGGGGGCGGTGGCTACGATCGAGTTCCTCGGCCCGTTCGCCATCGCCCTGGCCGGATCGCGGCGAGCGGTCGACCTCCTGCCCGCCTGCCTGGCGGCCGCCGGTGTCCTCCTGCTCGGCGGTGGCGGCGTCCCCCTCGACCCGGGTGGCCTGGCCCTGGCCGCGGTGGCGGCGTGCTGCTGGGGCGGCTACATCCTGGTCTCCTCCCGCATGGCACGACGCCTCAGCGGCGGCCAGGGTCTGGCACTGGCGGTGCTGTGGGCGGCGCTGCTGAGCACCCCGTACGGCCTCGTCCGCGCCGGGAGCGCCGTCCTGGACCCCCATGTGCTGTGGGTGGCCGCCGTGGTGGCGGTGGCGTCCAGCGTGCTCCCGTACTCGCTCAACCTGGAGGCGCTGCGCCGGATCCCGCCACGGGTGTTCGGCGTGCTGACAAGCCTGGAGCCCGCCGCCGGTGCCCTCTTCGGACTCCTCATCCTCGGTCAGCGGCTCGCCTGGCCGCAGTGGCTCGGCATCGCCGCGGTCGCCTGTGCCTCCGTCATCGCGACGTTCCTGGGGGCCGGGGGACGGCGGAACTCCCGGGTGAGGGCCAAGAGCGCCTCGCCGGATGCCGGGCAGCCTGCGCTGTGTGAGACCGGCCCGGCGAGGTGATGCACGGCGCGCCGTCGACACCCGCGTCCATGATCGCGGTCATGGTCGAGCGGGGTGGCGTGCGGCGGCCTCCCGGACTTCTTCCGTAAGGCGCTGGCGCGTCGAGGAGCGCCTGACGGTCGATGAAGTGGCTGCGGGGCGCGCCTCCGCCATCCCCGACGCGCTCGCCTTCGAGCAGGCGGCCGTCCTGCCGCTCACCCTCTCGACCGCGGCCACCGGCCTGTTCCAGCAGGACCACCTCGGACTCGCCCGCGGGGGGACAACGCGGTCGGTCCCGCGATCTACGCCGGCTTCCTCCCGGCGGCTCTCGCCACCGGCGCCTATCGCGCCGCACCGGACGCGGTCGTCGTCGGCGTCGGCCACGGACTCGACCGCAGATCGGAGAGGTCACCCGGAGCCATCAGGATCCGTACTACAGGCATGGGTCTTCCTGATGTGCCCTTCTTTCCCGGGCCGCGCCGGACCTAGTGTCCAGCGGAACACGGTCCATGCCGGACCGGTTCGCGTGAGCGTCCGACGCCGTTCGGACGTCGTCCCGACCCCTGCGGGAAAGGAGCCTCACTGTGCCTGTTGTCGATCTGGTGGCCGACCTCGGAGAGAGTTTCGGGGCCTACACCATGGGCAATGACGCCGAGCTGCTGGATCTTCTCACCTCGGCGAACGTCGCGTGCGGATTCCACGCGGGCGATCCGCGGGTGATGGACGCGACGGTGCGTTCCTGCGTGGAGCGTGGCGTCGGCGTCGGCGCTCATCCGAGCTTTCCCGATCTGGTGGGCTTCGGGCGCCGGGCGATGGACCTGGCGCCGAACGAGGTGCGCACCGACGTCCTGTACCAGATCGGGGCGCTGTCCGCGTTCACCTGCGCGCACGGCACCCGCATCAACCATCTGGCACCGCACGGCCGCCTCGGCAACCTCGTGGTCGTCCGGCGGGACTACGCCGAGGCGGTGGCGGACGCGGTGGAGGCGTTCGACCCGTCCCTCGTGATCCTGATGCAGGAGGGCGAGATGGCGGCCGTCGCGCGTGAGCGGGGTCTGCGGATGGCCATGGTGGGCATCGCGGACCGGGCGTACGAGGACGACGGCACCCTGGTGTCCCGGTCCGAGCCCGGCGCCGTGCTCCACGACCCGGACGAGGTCACCCGCCGGACCATCCGAATGGTGACCGAGGGCGTGATCACCAGCCGCCACGGTACGGACCTGCCGGTCCGCACGGACTGCGTCCAGCTGCACGGCGACGGTCCCGCGGCGCTGGAGCTGGCGCGGCGCATCCGCGGCGAACTGCTGGAGGCCGGAGTCGGACTGGCGCCACTGGACGAGGTGCTGGATGCCCGCGCTCAGGCGGCATGAGCCGAGCGCCATGACGGTCATGCGGACGACGGCCAAGATCGACATATCGCCGTGCGGTGACGCCGCGCTGCGGGTCACCGTCGACGGCGACGACACCGACGTGGTGTGGGCGGCCGTGCACCGGCTCGCGGGATGGCTGAACCGTGGCGACATCCACCCCACGGTGTCCGCCGTGCCGACGTACGACGCGGTGCTCGTGGAGTTCGACCCGTACCACACCACGGGCGACGCGATCATGTCGTACATCCGCTCCTGGGACGCCGCCCCCGACGTGGCGAGCGCGGTGCCGTCCGGGGTCATCGACGTGCCGGTGCTGTTCGGCGGCGACGCGGGTCCCGACCTGGAATGGGTCGCCGGTGTGGTGGGTGCGTCGGTGGCGGAGGTCGTCCGCCTCGTCTGCGCGAAGGAGCACCTCATCCGCTGTCTCGGCGGGCCCGCCGCGTCGGCCATGACGGACGGGCCGGAATTCGGGGTCCCCGTTCCCCGGCTCGCCACGCCCCGGCTGCGGGTGCCGCCGGGCGCGATCTCCGTCGCGGGACGTCAGGCGGTGATCGGGCCCGTCGCCGCGCCGAGCGGCTGGCGGCAGATCGGCCGTACGCCGCTGACCATCCTGCGGACCGATGGGAGCGGCCACACCGGCAGCGACTCCGTCGTGCCGTACCGGCCCGGGGACCGGGTCCGGTTCTTCCCGGTCGACGAGGGCACGTACGCCGCCCTGCTCGGCGTCCCGATGCGGTACCGGAACCATGACTGACCGCCCCGAGCTGTCCGTGGAGGCCGCGACGGCGTGCGTGGTCACCGACCTCGGCCGCACCTCAGGACCCGCGCGCGGTCTCGCGGTCAACGGCGCGCTCGACCAGTTCGCCGCGCGCGCCGCGAACGCCCTGGTCGGCAACGCGCCGACCGCACCGCTCATCGAGGCCACCGGTTTCGGTGTCACGCTCCGGCCCAGCCACGACATCCTCCTGGCCGTCACCGGCGCGCCCGCCGAACCGGCCGTCGACGGACTGCCGCACCCCGCGTGGTCACCGCTGTCGGTGCGGGCGGGGGAGACGGTGCGGGTGGGCATCTCCGATGCGGGGCTGCGCGCGTACGTCGCCGTGCACGGGTCGTTCGACGTGCCGATGCTGATGGGGAGCTGCGCGCCGGACTCGATGATCGAGTTCGGCACCCCGGTGACCGCCGGTATGTCCCTCACCCTGCACCGCTCCCACCCACCGCTGGTCAACCGGCGTTTCGGGGCCACGGTCTTCGACTTCGGCATCCCCCGCGACATCGGCCGGGTGCCCGCGGTGCTGGATGTGATCGAGGGACCCGACGCCGCGGAGTTCGGCACCGGGCTCCAGCGGCTCTTCGACTCCCCGTACACGGTCACCCCACGGATCAACCATGTCGGCCTCCGCGTGGCCGGGCATGTGCCGCAGCGCACCGTCACCGGGGAGGTGCTGTCGCGGGGCGTGCCGGTCGGGGCGGTCGAGGCCCCCGCGGGCGATGAGCTGCTCGTCCTGATGCGCGGCCGCGGGATCACCGCGGGCTACCCGGTGCTCGCGGTGCTCACCTCGCGCGCCCTGGATGTCGCGGCGCAGCTCAGGCCCGGGCAGGAGATCCGCTTCCGCCGGACCAGCGCCACCGCAGCCACCGCCGCCTATCTGGAGCGGCGGCGGCTCCTGGACCGGGTCGCGCTCCGCGCGCGCACCGCCTTCGCCGCACTCTCCTGACCACACCACTCCGCTGACACCACCATCCACTGCACACGCACCATCGAAGGAGGAAAGGGATGTCCTTTCCCGACGTACTGCGCACCCCCGTGCTGGCCGAGCGGATGTCGCGCGTCAAGGAATCGCCCAGTTCCCGGGTCGCGGACCGGGTGCGCGCTTTTCAAGCGGCGGGCCGCAAGGTTCTTCCGCTGACGATCGGTGAGCCCGATTTCGATACGCCGGACCATGTGAAGGACGCGGCGATCAAGGCAATTCGCGAGGGCGAGACGAAATACACCTCGGCGAACGGCACGCCCGCGCTCCAGAAATCGATCATTTCCCGGCTGGAGCGCAAGACCGGACAGTCCTACGGCACCGGCGAGATCTGCCTGGGCGGCGGCGCCAAGCAGCTGATCTTCCTGGCGTTCGTGGCGACGCTCGACGAGGGCGACGAGGTGATCGTCCCGGCGCCGTACTGGGTGTCGTACCCGGACATGGTCACGGTCAACGGCGGGCGTCCCGTGGTCGTCGACACCACCGCGGCGGACGGCTACAAGCTCACCCCCGGCGGGCTGCGCGCGGCCCTCGGCGACCGGACGAAATGGGTCGTGCTCAATACGCCCAACAACCCCACCGGCGCGGTCTACAGCGAGGAGGAACTGCGGCAGCTCGCCGATGTCCTGCGCGCGCATCCGCACGTCTCGCTGCTGTGCGACGAAATCTACGACGAGATCAACTTCGGTGCGGACCCGGTCCCCAGCGCCGTGACCGTCGCCCCCGACCTGCGGGACCGTATCTTCCTGGTCAACGGCGTGTCCAAGGCGTACGCCATGACCGGCTGGCGCATCGGCTACGGCGCCGGGGCCGCGCCGTTGTGCGCGGCGATCGGCACGCTTCAGTCGCAGAGTTCGTCGTGCCCGTCGTCGGTGAGCCAAGCGGCCGCGGTTGCCGCGCTCGACGGCGGCCGGGAGTTCATCGACCGTACGGTGCGGATCTACCGCGAGCGCCGGGACCTGCTCGTGTCCGGGCTCGACGCGATCGAGGGACTGCGCCCGTCCGTCCCCCGGGGCGGCTTCTACGTATGGACCGACGCGTCCGCGCTGACGGGCGCCGTGACCCCCTCGGGGTCGACGATCACCTCCGACGCCGACTTCGCCGGGCACCTTCTGGAAACCTCCGGCGTCGTGGTGATCACGGGTGACGCCTATGGCTGCCCGGGCCATTTCCGGGCCAGCTTCGCATTGGACTCCGACACCATTCGAGAAGCGGTCTCCGGACTCGCGCATTCGGTATCCCTGCTGCGGCACCCATGAATTCCTCCCGCCTCCTCCCTCCGGCGGCCCGACGGCCGTAAATTTCCTTCCGGTGGCGGTGACGTCACCCATGAGAAAGGTAGTCCTCGTGAACAGCAAGGTCTCCGAAGCCCCGCCGCCCGTACCCATGTCCCCGGCGCCGAAGACGAATGCCACGAAAGCAACGAGAGCATCGATCTTCGGTGGCCTCATCGGCGTCTTCGTCGAGCTGTACGACAACGCCGTCTACGGCTTCGTGGCCGGGACGCTCGCGGTCGTGTTCTTCCCCAGCGATGCCCCCGCCACGAGTGTCCTGCTGACGTTCCTGGCCTTCGCCATTCCGTTCTTCTTCCGCCCGCTGGGCGCCGCGGTCGCCGGGTCGTGGGGCGATCGGATCGGCCGCAAGAAGGTCCTGCTGGTGCTCATCGTCCTGATGAGCCTGTCCACCGGCCTGGTCGGCGCCCTGCCGAGCTACGCCGTGGCGGGCGTCTGGGCGCCGGTCATGCTGGTGCTGCTGCGCTTCGTACAGGGGTTCGCGATGGGCGGCGAGGTCGGCAACGGCAACTCGTTCCTCGCCGAACACGCCGGAGAGGGGCGCCGGGGCAAGGTGGTCGCGTACGCCAACGCCGCCACGTTCATCGCGATGCTGCTCGGCACGATGTTCACCGCCCTGCTGACCGCGGTGCTCAGCACCTCGTCCATGGAGGCGTGGGGCTGGCGGCTGCCGTTCCTCCTCGCCCTGCCCCTCGGGCTGGTGGGCCTGATCGTGCGCCGACTGGCCGACGAATCGCCCGAGTTCGCCGAGGCCGAGGAGGAGGGCCAGGTGACCCGCAGCCCGCTCCGCGAGGCCTTCTCCTCCCGCGAGAACATCCGCGCGATGGCGATGACGGTCGTGCTGCCGCTGTTCAACAGCTCCGGCTACTTCATCCTGTTCATCTTCATGCCCTCGTTCATGAAGAACGACATGCACTTCTCGGCGCTGGAGGGCCTGCTCGTCACGGGCATCATGCTGGCCGTCGGCACGTTCGCCGTGCTCTACGCCGGGCGGCTCTCCGACCGGGTGGGCCGCAAGAGGATGCTCTCCATCTCGGCGTTCGGCATGGTCGTCATCGGCTTCCCGTGCTACTGGCTGCTGACGCAGGGCTCCTTCGCCGTGGCGACGGTCGGCGCGGTCCTGATGGCCCTGTGTTTCGCCGGTACCAACGGCGTGATGCAGGTGACGCTCGCCGAGCTGTTCCCCACCCGCATCCGCACCGTGGCGTACGGCTTCGGCTACAACATCGGCACCGCGATCTTCGGTGGCGCCGCCCCGCTGCTCGTCTCCGCGCTCATCGTCGCGACCGGCAGCACCTGGATCCCGGCCATCTACCTCGTCCTCACCTCCGCCGTCGCCGGGTTCGCCGCGCTGCGCATCCGTGAGACGGCCTTCGAACCGCTCAAGCGCTGACCCGCCCCCCGCAGATCCCCCGCAGATTTCCGAAAGGACGGTGGTCCCGTGGCGACAGCGGCCACGAGCCAGGCCGGAGCAGGGCTGGACCGGCTCCGCGAACAGATGGACAAGGCGGGCCTCGCCGCCCTGCTGCTGACCTCGCCCGGAGGACGCCGGTACGCCCTCGGGTCGGCTCCCCGCCTCGCCGACGGGTCCGCCGTCCTGGTCACCGCCGACGGCACGGTGGCGAGCGCGGCGGACGGCGACCTCACCATCGCCGTCGCGGCCGCGCTGCACGCCGGTGGCGTCGCGGACGGTGCCGTCGGTGTCGATGCTTCCGGGCCGTGGGAGGTGGGCCCCGCCGGGATACGGCTGCGCCCCGCCGCCGACCTGCTCTTCGCCGAGCTGGCGAGCTACGAGCCCGGCGAACTGCCCGCGGTCGCCGCGGCCGCCGAACTCGCCGCCGTCGGCTACACCGCGGTCATGGACCACCTGTGCGTCGGCATGGACGTACGGGAGCTGTCGGGCAACGTCGACCGCTCGATCCGCCGGGCCGGTGGCCTGCTGGGGTGGTACGACCCGTACGGCACCGACGGCCTCCTCGGCGGCGACGCCACGGACGACCGGGCCGCCGGATCGGACCTGGTGACCGTCCGCGGCCACGACCCCGCCACCGCCCGGCTGATCGCCGGGACACCGGTCCGCTACGTGCTGCACCCCCTGCTGGCGGGCGTCGCCGGATACGCCGCCGCCAGCGCCGTACTCGGCAAGCCGGACGGCCCGCTGCGCGCCGCCGGGGACGCCTGCGCCGCCGCGACGGCCGCGCTGCTGGCCGCCCTGCGGCCGGGCGAACCGCTCCGCGAGGGCTACGAGGCGTTCGACCGCGAGGCCGCCGGGCACACCGCGGCCTGCCGGATCGTCACGCTGCGCGGCGGCGCGGCGGCGCCACCGCTGCTCCGCGACAGCGCGGTGGTCGCCCAGCCCGGCATGGTGCTCGGCGTACGCACGCAGGTCGCGGCGCCGGCGGTGGCGCGGATCGATCTGGCGGAGACCGGTCGTGGGGACCGGCTCGGTTCCTCCCCCCAGGCGCGGACGCCCGCTGCGCTGGTCGAACTGTACGGACCGACGACCCGCACACGAACGAGGAGAACCGTCATGGATACGACCCTCCAGCCCGGAGCGGGCCGGATGCCCACGGCCGACGCGGGCGGCCGCGTCATGCCCCTGCTCGGCTTCGGCACCCATCCGATGCGCGGCGAGACGGCCACCGAGGCCGTGCTGACCGCGCTCTCGGTCGGCTACCGGCTCGTCGACACCGCCACCCGCTACCGCAACGAAGCGGCCGTCGGAGCGGCCCTCACGGCGTCCGGCCTGCCCCGCGCCGACCTGTTCGTGACCACCAAGATGCCGCCCGACCAGGTCGGCCGGGAACGGCTGACGCTGGAGGAGAGCCTCACCGCGCTCGGCTGCGACTACGTCGACCTCTGGCTGATCCACTGGCCACCGGGCGGCTTCCCGGGCGTCACCAGCTGGCGCGAATTCCTCCGCGCCCGCGACGAGGACCTCGTACGGGCCATCGGCGTCAGCAACTACTCCATCGACCTCATCGACGCCCTGCACGACGCCACCGGGGTGTACCCGGCCGTCAACCAGGTGCAGTGGGGGCCGGGCGACTACGACGCGGACTTCGCCGAAGCCCTGCGCCGGCGCGGCGTGGTGCTCAGCGCGCACAGCCCGCTGCGCAGCACCGACCTCGACCATCCGGTGCTCACCGACATCGCGGGGCGGTACGGCCGTTCGGCACGCGACATCGTCCTGGCCTGGAACCTCCACCACAAGGTCGCCGTGACCGTGAAGTCCGCACACCGGCAGCGGATGGAGCGGAATCTGTCGGCCGTCGACCTCGTACTCGGCCCGGCGGACATCGAGGCGATCGACGGTCTCTCGACCGTCGCCGGGCCTCAGGGAAACGGGTGACATCGTGGTGTATCAAGTCGTGGTCACCCGGGGTTATGCCGATCCTGACGGGACCACCATCTTCGGCGACATCGGACTCTCCCGGCTGACCGGCGCAGGGCTCGCGTGGCGGGTGCTGGACGAGGAGGTCGAGGAGCTACGCCCCGACCAGCTCGACGAGGCGGACGCGGTCCTCGTCCTGGGCCATGAGCGGGTTACGGCAGAGTCGATACCGGACAACGGGCGGCTGCGGCACGTCGCGCGCTTCGGCGCGGGCTTCGACGCCGTGGACACCGATGCCTGCGCCCGGCGCGGGGTGCTGGTGACCAACACGGGCACCGCGGTACGACGGTCGGTGGCCGACTCCGTGATCGCGCTGCTGTACGCGCTGTCGCACCACCTCGTCGTCAAGGACCGCCTGGTGCGGGAGGGGCGATGGGCGGAACGCGGGGCGTGGCGCGGCTCGGGGCTGACCGGCGCGACGGTGGGCATCGTCGGACTGGGCGGCATCGGCCTGGAGACCGCGCGCCGGGTGCGTGCGCAGGGGCTGCGGGTGCTGGCGTACAACCGGAGCGACCGCAGCCGTGAGGCGGCCGAGGTCGGCGCCGAACTCCGTTCCCTGGAAGAGGTGTTGGCGGAGAGCGACTATGTGGTGGTCACCGTCGCCGCGAACGCCGGTACGCGCCATCTCATCGGGGACCGAGAACTCTCGCTGATGCGGCCGACCGCCCGGTTGATCAACGTCTCGCGTGGCGTGGTGGTCGACGAGGGGGCGCTCACCGCGCGACTGTCGGACGGACGGCTGGCCGGGGCGGGCCTGGACGTGTTCACCGAGGAGCCGCTGAAGGCGGACAGCCCGCTGACCGCGCTGGACAACGTCACCCTCGCCCCGCACTCCCTCTGCTGGACGGATCAGTACACCGCCGCCGTCTCGGCGAGCGTGATGGCATCGCTGATCGCCGTGAGCCGTGGCGAGCAGCCCGACGAGACGGTCAACGGGCCTTTCCCGAACGGTACGTGGCACGGCAACGAGAGGGACAGCACATGACGGACGACCCTGGCCGCCGCGGCACGGCGGTCATCACCGGAGCGGCGTCGGAGCGCGGCATCGGCCGCGCGCTGGCGGCCCGGCTGGCCGCCGCGGGCTGGAGCCTCGGCCTGCTCGACGTCGACCCGGAGGTCGAGAAGGTGGCCGCCGCGCTGGGCGCCGAACACGGTGTCGCGGCGGTCGGAGTGGCCGCGGACATCGCCGACCCCGCCTCGGTGGACACCGCAGTCGCCACGTTCGAGGCGGAACTGCCGCCCGTCACCGCGCTGGCCAACATCGCGGGCATCAGCTCGCCGGTGTCCTTCCTCGACGTGGACCTGGCCACTTGGGAACGCGTCCTGCGCATCAACGCCACCGGCACCTTCGTCGTGAGCAAGCGCGTCGTGCCCGGCATGGCGGAGCGCGGCTACGGCCGGGTGGTGAGCCTCGGGTCGACGGCGATGCAGAACGGTGGCGGTACGTACAGCAAGTCCACATACGCCGCGTCCAAGGGCGCGATGGAGGCGTTCAGCCGCGCGCTCGCGCTGGAAGTGGCCTCGTACGGAGTGACCGTCAACGTGGTCGCACCGGCCACCATCGACACCGACATCATGGGCGGCCGGATCACCGACGACCGCAAGCCCGCGTTCCTGGCGCAACTGCCGGTCGGGCGGCTCGGGACGACACGTGATGTGGCCGCGCTGATCGAGTTCCTCTTCGGCGAAGAGGCCGGGTACATCACCGGCGCGACCTACAACATCAACGGAGGTCTTCGCATTGGATAGGTCTCCCGCGCCCCCGGTGTCCGCGGTGCACACCGAGCGGCCGTCCCTGGTCGTTCCCTCCCGGCTCCCCGCGCCCCATACGCCCGAGGAATGGCCGATCGCCGCCGCCATGCTCCAGTTCGCGCCGCACGCGGCGGACGGCACCCCGGTGGAGAAGCTGGACCCCGACGAGTGGCGCCGTCTCCTCCAGCCCGTCGTCGACGAGGGGTTCACCCACCTGGAGCTGTCCACTGCCTGGCTGCCCCTCGGCGACCTGGACCGGGCCCGGCTGACGGCGCTCGGCGACGTCCTGGACGACGCCGGGCTCGCGGTGCCCGGGGTGGGTGTGGTCCGGCAGAGCGTCATCCACCCGGAGCGGGGCGAGCGCAACCTCGCCTTCTCGCACCGGACCATCGACGCGGCCGCCGCCCTCGGTGCGGACATCGTATGCCTCGGACTCCACGACACCCTGACCCCGGAGCAGCAGCGGGCGCTGTGGTTCTGGACGGTGCCGGGGGACGTGGCACCGCGTGATCCCGACGTGCGCGACCTGGCCGTACGCCGCTTCCGGGAACTCGGCGACCATGCCGCCGACATCGGCGTGGAGTTGTCCCTGGAGCTGTACGAGGACACGTACCTGGGCAGCGCCGACGAGGCGATCCGCTTCCTCGACGACATCGGACACGAGGCGGTGGGGCTCAACCCCGACCTCGGCAACCTCATCCGGCAGCAACGGCCCATCGACACCTGGGAGTACCTGGTCTCGGTCACCCTGCCGCGCACCAACTACTGGCACATCAAGAACTACGCGCGCCTGGAGGACCCCGCCACCGGCACCGTCCTCACCCACCCGGCCTCGCTCGAACTCGGCATCGTGAACTACCGCGCCGCCGTCCGCTACGCGATCGCCCACGGGTTCGGCGGCGCGTTCGTGGTCGAGCACTACGGCGGCGACGGCCTGAGCGTGGGCGCCACCAACGCCGCCTACCTCCGGCGTGTCCTGCCGCGTTCCAGCTGACCGCCCGCCCCCGACGTACGACAGGAGAACTGTGACATTCCCCCGTGAACGCACCGCGATCGTCACCGGAGCCCGCCTCCGAGCGAGGGATCGGCCGGGCGACCGCCTCCTGGCTCGCCGCCGAAGGCTGGTCGGTCGCCGTGTTCGACCTGGACGAGGCGGCCTGCCAGGACCTCGCCACCCGTCTCCAGGACGAGCACGATGTGCCCTGCCTGGGCATCGGCGTGGACATCCGCGACCGGGAGGCGGTCCGGGCGGCCGTGGACCGGGTGAACGGGGCGCTGCCGCAGCTCGTCGGCCTCGTCAACAACGCCGGGGTGAGTTCGCCCGTACCGTTCCTGGAGGTCACCGAGGCCGAATGGCAACGGGTGATCGACGTCAACCTGAACGGCACCTTCCACGTCACCCACGCCGCGGCGCAGATCATGGCCGGGCACCGGCTCGGCCGCATCGTCAACGTCTCGTCCGCCTCGGCCGAGCGCGGCGGCGGGGTGTACGGGCGCGCCGCGTACTCGGCCTCGAAGGCGGCGCTGCTGGGCTTCGCCCGCACGCTCGCCCGGGAGCTGGGACCGTACGGCATCACCGCCAACTCCGTGGCGCCCGGTTCCATCGACACCGACATCATGGGCGGCCGGCTGTCCGACGAACGCAAGGCGGTGCTGCTCCAGGAGCTGCCCGTCGGGCGGATCGGCACCGTGGACGACGTGGCGGCGGTCATCGCCTTCCTGCTGGGCGAGCACGCCGGATATCTCACGGGCGTCACCTACGACGTCAACGGCGGATCGCACATCGCATGACACACGACGACACCACCACAGAGGACACCACCGTGGACAACGACGTTCCGTTCACCGCCGACCTGACCGGCAGGACCGCCGTGGTCACCGGAGCCAGCAGCGGCATCGGGCATGCCATCGCCGACCTCTACTTGCGCAACGGCGCCACCGTGGTGGGCATCCACCGCCGCAAGGCCACGGAGCATACGGGGCGTTACGTCCCCGTGGTGGCGGACCTCGGCGATCCGGCGCAGGTACGCGCCGCCGCGGCCGAGGTGCTGCGGGACCACCGGGTCGACATCCTGGTCAACAACGCGGGGCTCAACCTCCGCCACCCCGTCGAGGACTTCCCGGTCGAGGACTGGGACCGGGTGCAGCAGCTCAACGTCCGGACGGTGGTGGAGCTGACGCAGGCGTTCGGCCGCCCGATGCTCGAACGCGGGTCAGGGGTGATCATCAACCTGGCGTCGATGCTCTCCTTCACCGGCGGGTTCACGGCCTCCGCGTACGCCGCGTCCAAGGGCGCCGTCGGGCAGTTCACGAAGTCGGTGGCCAACGAATGGGCGCCGAAGGGCGTACGGGTCAACGCGATCGCTCCGGGGTTCATCGCCACCGAGATGAACACCGCGCTCGTCGCCGACGAGACCCGCAACCGCCAGATCCTCGAGCGCATCCCGGCGGGGAGGTGGGGCACGGCGCAGGACATCGCCGGGGCCGCGCTCTTCCTCGCGTCCGACGGCGCCCGGTTCATCCACGGAACGGTGATCCCCGTCGACGGCGGCTACCTCGGCCGCTGAACCCGCTGACGTACCGCTGAAAGGAGCTTCACCGACATGAAAGCCGTCGTCGTCCACGGACCGGGGGATCTGCGCGTGGACGCGCTGCCCGACCTCCAGGTGGCGCCGGACCGGGTCGCGGTCCGCATCGTGTACGGAGGCATCTGCGGATCGGACCTGCACTACGCGGCGGACGGCCGCAACGGGCCGTACACCGTCACCGAGCCGCTGGTGCTCGGCCACGAGGTGGTCGGCGTCGTCGCGCGGTCCGGCCGGGACGTACGGGACGACGCCCCGGCCGTCGGCACCCGCGTGGCGCTCCACCCGGCGACGCCCTGCGCGCCGCCCGATGCCACCGGCGCCACCGGACTGCATCTGCGCCCCGGCGGTACGTACCTCGGCAGCGCCTCGACCCAGCCGCACACCCAGGGTGGTTTCGTCGAGCTGCTGGAGGTGCTGCCCGGGCAGCTGCGGCCGCTGCCCGACGGACTCCCGCTGCGCCGGGCCGTGCTCGCCGAACCGCTGGCCGTCGCCCTGCACGGGGTGACGCAGCTGGGCGAGCGGGTACGAGGCGCACGGGTGCTGGTCAGCGGCGCGGGCCCGATCGGCGCCCTCGCGATCGCCGGACTCCGGCACGCCGGTGCCGCCGGGATCGTCGCCGCCGACCTCCAGGACTTCCCGCTCACGGTCGCGGCGGCGGTAGGCGCGGGGGAGACCGTGAACCTGTCCGCCGGAGATTCCGTCCCGGAGTCCTCCTTCGACGTCGTGGTCGAGGCGGCGGGGGGCCGTGCCCTCGCTCGGCACCGCGTTGAGCGCGGTGCGCCCCGGCGGCGCCGTGCTGCATGTACGGCATGCTGCCGCGCGAACCGGAGCCGGTCGCCATGGCGACCGTCATCGTCAATGAGATCGCGCTGTTCGGCTCGCAGCGCTTCGACACCGAACTCGACACCGCGATCGCCGTCCTCGCCGCGGATCCGTCGCTCGACGCGGTGCTGAGCCATGAGTTCGCCATCGACGAGGCCGCGGCGGCCTTCGGCTGTGCGGCGGACGCGTCCCGGTCGTCCAAGACGGTGCTGCGGATGTCCGCGGACCCCCAAGCCTGACCCCACCGAACGAAGCCCCGAACGAAGGGAAGCCCGCCATGATTCATGTCCGTACCAAGATCGACCGCCCGTCCGCGGACGTGGTGGCCGCGCTCGGCCAGTTCTCCGCCGCCACCATCCACGAGGCGCAAGGGCGCAAGGGCGCGCTGGCGCACCGGCTGAAGCCCGTGGACCGCGCCATGTCGTTCTGCGGCCCCGCCTTCACCGTCGAGGCGCAGGCGGGCGACAACATCATGGTCCAGGTCGCGATCTCGTACGCACAGCCCGGCGATGTCGTGATCGTCGCCGGTTCGGAGTTCGAACAGGCGGGCTCCTTCGGGGATGTGCTCGCCACCGCGTGCAAGAGCAAGGGGCTGGCCGCGTTCGTCACCGACTCCGGTGTGCGCGACAGCGCGGACCTGCGGACCCTGGGCTTTCCCGTGTTCTCCGGCTCGGTCTGCATCGAGGGAACGGTCAAGGAGACCCTGGGCCCGGTGAACCGGCCGATCTCCATCGGCGGCCGGATCGTCCGGCCCGGCGACATCCTGCGCGGCGACGCCGACGGCATCGTCGTGGTCGACCCGCTGGAGGCGGAGGAGGTCGTACGGCTCTGCCAGCAGCGCGAGGACCACGAGGCCGGAATCCGCGAGCGGCACCGGCGCGGTGACGCCACGCTGATCGAGGTGCACGGCCTCGTGGAGAAGCTGAAGGCCAAGGGTCTGGTCGTCGAGGAGTAAGAGGGGTGAGAGGAGTGAGCGGCCCCGCTGTCGGTGTGATCGGCCTCGGCCCGATGGGTGCGCCCGTCGCCGGACACCTCGCCCGCGCGGGCTTCCCGCTCCAGGTGTGGAACCGGACCCGTGCGAGGGCGGACGCGTTCGGGGACCGGGCCGTCGCCCACCCCGAGGAGCTTCGCGCGGAGATCGTGCTGTCGGCGCTGCCGGACATCGACCACTTCGACGCGGTCGCCCCCGACCCGGTGGTGCGCCGCTGGGCGGAGCACGGGACCACGCATGTGGTCGTGCTCAGCACCACGTCCCGGGAGAAGGTCCGGGTGCTCGCCGAACGGCTCGGCCGGTCCGGTGTCACGCTGGTCGACGCGCCGATGAGCGGGGGTGACGCCGGGGCCCGGGCGGGCACGCTGAGCCTGATGGTCGGTGCGAGCCCGGAGGCGTACGGCCTGGTGGAGACGGTGCTACGGTCCTTCGCCACCACCGTCGAGCACATGGGCCCACCCGGGGCGGGCACGGTCGCGAAGCTGTGCAACCAGGTGATCGTGGCGGCGACGCTGGTGTCCGTCGCCGAGGCCCTCGACCTGGCCCGGCGGGCCGGACTCCAGGGCGAGCAGCTGGTCCGCGTACTCCAGGGCGGCCTGGCCGCCGGTGCCGTGCTGGACGCCAAGGCCACGAAGATCCTCCACCGGGAGTACAGCCTCGGTGGAAGCGCGGCCAACCAGGTCAAGGATCTCCGGTACGCGGCCGAACTCGCCGATGAACTGGGCGCCGGGCTGCCGCAGACGCGACGTACCGGCGTCCTGTTCGAGGAGGTGCTCGACGCCGGGCTCGGCGGCGCGGACCACGCCGCCGTCTACGAGGTGATCTCGCGTGCGACATGCGCGCCCGTTCCGCGGACCGATCGCGAAGGGTAGGTTCACCAGCGTGCTTCGTGCCGCGTGGCCGGGGCCCATGGTCGGGGTCGTCGACCGGCGAGGAGGAGCGCGATGGACACCCGCAGACTCGCCTACTTCGTCCGGGTGGTGGACATCGGCAACATCACCCGGGCCGCGGACTCGCTGCACATCACGCAATCGGCGCTCAGCCAGCACATCTCGGCGCTGGAGAACGACGTCAAGACCCGCCTGCTCGAACGCACCGGGCGCGGTGTGGAGGTCACCCCGTCCGGACGCTCCCTCTACCGCTACGCACAGGGCATCCTCCGTCTGGAGAAGGCCGCCCGGATCGATCTGCACGCCGGGAGCGACACCCCGGCCGGACTGGTGACCGTCGGCCTGGCCTCGTACAGCATGGCGCCGGGCCTGGCCGTGCCACTCCTGCGGATGGTGCGCGAGCGGTATCCGAACATCCACCTCCAGCTGATCCAGAACCTGACGGTGGTCATGAGCCAGGCCGTGCTGCTCGGCCAGGTGGACATGGCGCTCATCTACGACCCCGGCTATGTGAAGGGGCTGGGGGTCCAGCAGGTCCTGGAGGAGGACTTCCACCTGATCACCAGCGCGAAGATCCCGCCGATCGCGAGCCGCGGTGACACCGTCACGCTCAAGCAGGCGAGCCGGCTTGGCTTCATCCTGCCGAACGAACTGCACACCGTGCGGCGGATCACCGACGCCGCCTTCCACGCCGCGGGACTGCACTGCTCGGTCGTCGCGGAGGTCGAGACGGGCATGGTGCTGCGAGACGCCGTGGTGAGCGGCCTCGGCGCCACGGTGCTGCCGCTCAGCGCCGCCAAGACCCACTTCGCCCCCGACGAGATACGCGCCTACCGCTTCGCCGACGGCCGGCTGCGTACCGCCATGTCCCTGTGCACCCCCGAGGTGCAGCCGCTCTCGGACGCCGCCGCGCTGGTGGCGGACCTGCTGTGCCAGTCGCTCCAGGAGAGCCGGGACTGCCAGGCGCCGGTGACGACGCGCATGAAGGCGACGGGCCCGGCCTCCTCGTTGCGGACCTGATCCGGGGCGGGGCTCGTCAGCCGACCAGGCGTTCCACCAGCAGGAACACGCCGATGGCGATCATCATGGCACCGGAGACGCGGGTGACGGCCCGGGCCGCCGAGGGCCGGGTCTTCAGGACCGTCCGGGCGAGGACACCGACGCCGAGATAGACCAGGGCGCAGGCCGTCATGTGGAGCGTGCCCAGCAGACCGGTCTGCGCGGCGACGGGCCAGCCGCCCGCGGGGTTGATGAACTGCGGGAACAGCGAGAAGTACAACAGCAGCGCCTTGGGGTTGAGGCCGCTGATCCCGATCCCCTTGAGCATGATCTGCAAGCGGGAGGACCCCATGGCCTCATCGGAGGCCGTCAGGGTGGCGGGCTGCCGCAGTACGCCGCAGCCCAGCCACACCAGATAGCCCGCCCCGGCGACGGTCAGCGTAGTGAGCACGGTCGTCGAACTCGCCACGATCACCACCAGGCCCGCGACGGCGAGCAGTGTGTACCCCACGTATCCCCGCTATCAGCCCGGCGACCGCCGGAACCACCGACCGGTCCCGCAGCCCGGCCGAGATCGCGTACGCCCAGTCGGCGCCCGGGGTGAACACCAGCAGCAGATCCACTGCCAAGAAGGCCGCCAGCGTCGTCATGTCCATCGATCGATCCCTCGCATTTCGTGCTCTGAGAGGGAAGGCTAGGCGGAAATGCCCCAAAGGTGTTTGCGTTCTTGCCCCGTAATGGCGGGTGTCGGGGGAGAAGTTTTTGTACAGGTGTCATGTGTTGGGAGATTCTTGCGGAGCCGCCTGTGTGCTCAGGGCGGCTCCGGCTGGATCACTCGTCGGAAACCTTGTGCACGGTGGTGTCGCCGGGGTTCAGTCGCCGCCCGTCCGCGGACAGCACTTCCAGCGCGCGCAGGGGGTGTCCCTGGTGGCGGTCGACCAACTCCGAATGCGGTTCGCCGGGTTCGAAGAAGTTCTGTTCGCCCCACTGCCGCAGCGCCACGATGACGGGGAAGAGCGCCTCGCCCTTCGGGGTCAGCACGTACTCGCGGTAGGCGCTGCCGTCCGAGGCGGGGACGGATTCGAGGACGCCACCGGCGACCAGGGTGCGCAGCCGCGCGGAGAGGATGTTCTTCGCCACGCCGAGGCTGCGCTGGAACTCCCCGAAGCGTCGGCTTCCGTCGAAGGCGTCCCGCACGATCAGCAGGGACCACCAGTCGCCGATCGCGTCCACCGATCGGGCAACAGGGCATGCGCTGTCGTCGAAGCGCGTCCTGGTCACCATGGGTTCCTCACTCTCACGACGGTTGCAACATGCTACCAAGCGGGATACCGTCCGCCACTGGTAGCAAGATGAAACCAGAGTGTGGGGGAGTGCTGATGCCCGGCAACGGTGATGCGGTGACACGACGGGCCGAGGCCCGAAGCGGGGAGGGTGCCGCGTTCGTCCTGTCCCGAGGCGTCGTCCTCCTGTTCGCCGTCGCCTGCGGGACCGCGGTGGCCAACGTCTACTTCGCCCAGCCGCTCCTGGTGACCATGGGCCACGACCTCGCCATGAGCCCGGCGCTGGTCGGCAGCGTGGTCACTCTCACGCACGTCGGATACGGGCTGGGGCTCTTCTTCCTCGTACCGCTGGGCGACGTGGCCGACCGCAGACGGCTCATCGTGGGCCAATTGCTGCTGCTGGTGGTGGCGTTGGTCGTGGTGGCCACCGCCCATACGGCGGCGGTCCTGCTCGCGGGTATGGCCGCGACGGGGCTTCTCGCGGTCGTCACACAGACGTTGGTGGCCTTCGCGGCATCACTGGCCCCTCCCGCCGAGCGCGGACGGGTCGTCGGCCTGGTCACCAGCGGTGTGGTCATCGGCATCCTGCTCGCCCGCACCGCGTCCGGCCTCATGGCCGACCTCGCGGGCTGGCGCTCCGTCTACCTCGCCTCGGCGTCGCTCTCCGCCGTGCTCGCCCTGGTCCTGCACCGAGTGCTGCCGCGCCACGGTGGTGCTCCGCCGACAACCCTGGGCTACGGACAGCTCCTGCGCTCGACGGTCACCCTGTTCGCACGGGAGCGACTGCTGCGGCTCCGGGCCCTGTTCGGCCTGCTGATCTTCGCCGCCTTCAGCACCCTGTGGAGCAGCGTCGCGCTGCCGCTCAGCGAGGCCCCGTACTTCCTGCCGCACAGCGCGATCGGGGCGCTGGGGATGATCGGTGTCGCCGGTGCCCTGGCCGCGACGGTGGCGGGTCGCCTGAACGACCGCGGGCTCTCCCGGCGGACCACCGGCATCGCCCTGGCCCTGCTCGCCGTCTCGTGGCTGCCCCTGGCCTTCACCCGCGGCTCGCTCTGGGCCCTGGCCCTCGGGGTGGTCCTTCTCGACCTCGCCGTGCAGGCGGTCCATGTCACCAACCAGACCCTGATCTACGCACTGCACCCGGAGGCGGGCAGTCGGCTGATCGGCGGATACATGGTCTTCTACTCGATCGGCAGCGCCACCGGCGCCATCGCCGCGACCTCCCTCTACGCGGTGGCGGGCTGGGGCGCCGTCTGCGCCCTGGGCGCCGGGTTCAGCTGTCTCGGGCTCGCGCTCTGGGCGCTTATGACGGACTGATATGCAGACCGTGCACTCGGTCGGCAGCCGTGGTGCGACACCACGATGGCCCTGGCGGCCCGAGTGTTGGGTGAACCCCCGCCGACCGACGGCGCGCTCGCCAACACCGAGGGCGCTGTGCCTGGCGCTGCGAGCGCGCCGACGCCACCATCGACGACGTAATGGTGCGCCGCACCGGGCGCCGGGCCCGGTCAGCCCCCGCGAACCGTGCGGAAGTGTTCTTCGATCTGCTCGAGGCTGCGGTTACGGGTCTCGGGCAGGCAGCGGACCAGGAAGACGACCGTGACGACGTTGACGGCGGCGAAGAGGAAGAACGTCACGCCGCCGAGCGCGTCGATGAGGGAGGGGAAGGTCAGGGTCACCGCGGCGTTGCTGAGCCATTGGGCGAAGACCGCCAGGCCCGTGGCCAGGCCGCGGACGCGCAGGGGGAAGATTTCCGACATCATCAGCCAGAAGACCGTCGCGACCATGCTCTGCATGAAGAACAGGAACACCAGCATCAGCGCGAGGACGAGGTAGCTGCGGAAGGACGAGTCGGGGAGGCGGAAGGCCGCTCCGAGCAGCAGCAGCGCGCCGACGAGGCCGGTCTGACCGGTGATGATGAGGCGCCGTCGGCCGTGGCGGTCGATGAGTTTCATGCCGATCAGGACGGCGAGTACCGAGACGACTCCATTGCCGATGGTGGCGGTGAGGGCGGCCTGGGTGCCGAGTCCCGTGCTCTGGAGGATCGTCGGGGCGAAGTACATGATCGAGTTGACGCCGGTGAGCTGGACCGTGATCCCGAGGGTCACCCCGATCACGACGATGCGGCGGATCCAGGGGGTGCGCAGGTCGCGCAGTCGGGCGCGGGTCCGGTCGGACCGGGTGGCCAGGTCGCGGATCTCGGACAGTTCGTGCTCGACGTCGCCGCCGCGGATGCGGCGCAGCACGGCGCGGGCGTCGTCCCCGCGGCCGCGGCCATCAGCCAGCGCGGTGACTCCGGCAGCAGATGACGCCGAACCAGAGCAGCACGGCGGGGACGTGTCAGGTCCAGCATCCACCGCCAGGCGTGTTCACGGTCACAGACCGGCGATCACGGCATTGCTGGTGTACGCCAGCAGCTGCCCGACCACGATCATCAGCTCGTTGCGGGTGACCAGCCGTCCGCGCGCCGCCGCGGGCGCCAGCTCGGCGATGAACATCGGCACGGTGGTCGAGGCGCCGCCGACGGCGAGACCGAGCACCAGCCGCCAGGCGATCAGTACGCCGGTGGTCGGGGCCAGGGCCGTACCCAGCGAACCGATGAAGAACAGGACGGCGAGCAGCCGGATCGTCCGGCGGCGGCCCCAGCGGTCCGCCATGCGGCCGCCCCCCACCGCCCCGAGTGCCGCGCCGAAGATGACCGCCGACGCCACGACGCCCTCGGACGCGGGGGTCAGGCCCAGCCCGCCTTCTTCCGGCGTCCGGGTCAGGAACGGCAGCGCACCGGATATCACCCCGGTGTCGAAGCCGAACAGCAACGCTCCCAAGGTGGCGACCGTCGCGATCAGCCGTATGTGTCTGGTCTCCTGAGTGTTCGGGGTCTCCTGCCGGGTGACGACCTGCGACATCGGTTCTGCCCTTCCTGGACGGCACATGGGGTGAGGGGCCGCGTCCGGGTGGGTGCGGCACGGGCCGCGCCGCACCCACCCGGCTCGCGTGCATCGCGTGTTTCGCGTGTGAGGCGGCGTCAGCGGCGGTGTCCGCCGAGACCCTGCTCGGTGTAGTAGCGGCAGGTACGGGTCTCGACCGGCAGCGGGGTGCCGGGCGGGGCCGGGTACATGTCGTGTTCGACGATGGCCGTGAGCGGGACGCCGAGCGCGTCGAGGTCGGCGAGCAGCGGTGGCATCTCCGGTTCCCCGCCGGGCGGTTCGACCATGGCCCCGTGTTGTACGGCCTGCGCGAAGGACATGCCCTCGGCGCGCACGCGTCGCAGCACATCCGGATCGACGGACTTGAGGTGTACGTAGCCGATGCGGCCGGGGTGCTCGCGGACGATGGTGCGGTTGTCGCCACCTGCGTACGCGACGTGTCCGGTGTCGAGACAGAGCGAGACGGTGTCGGGGTCGGTGACCTGAAGGAAGCGCTCGATCGTGGGTTCGGTGTCGACGTGGGCGTCGGCGTGGGGGTGGAACATCTGCCGCACCCCGAACTCCTCCTGAAGGACGCGCCCCAGCTCGGAGTGTCCCTCGCCGAGCACCTGCCACTGCTCGTCGGTCAGCTCCGCGGGTTCGACCAGCCGGCCGGTGTGCAGGTCGGTGTACATGGCGGGCAGGGTGATCAGGAACGGGGCGTCCAGGGCGGCGAGCAGCGCCGCAATCTCGCGGCACTCGTGCACGGCGGCCTTCAGCGAGTCCCCGCCGCGGTGCAGATGGGTGCCCGCGGTCGCGCCGGTCAGGATGAGGCCACGCCTGCCGAGTTCGTCGCGCAGATGCTCGGGATGGGTCGGCAGATAGCCGTACGGGCCCAGTTCGACGGCGGTGTATCCGGCCTGGGCAGCCTCGTCGAGGAACTGCTGCCAGGGCACCTGCCGCGGGTCGTCGGGGAACCAGACGCCCCAGGAGTCGGGCGCGGTGCCCAGACGCAGATTGCTCAGTGCGGATGGGGTGGGTGAATGGACTTCGTCGCTGTTCATGGCGTTCCCTGTGGTCCGGAGATCAGGCGGCCACTGCCGACGTGGTGTTCCGGGTGGCGGAGCGGGTCACGGCCTCCAGAACGTCGAGGTTGTGCAGCCCTTCGGCGAAGGCGGCGCAGCGGGGGATCTCCTCCAGCCCGGCGACCTCGTCGAGGAACGCGCGCGCCTGGTACACGAAGCTGTCGTTGTGGCCGACCCCGATGCCATTGGCGTCCATGGCCATCCCACCGGCGATGTACGGATGCTCGACACCGACGATCACCCGCCGGAAGCCGTTGACCCCACCGGGCAGATCGCCGGTGGCGATCGCGAACTCGCCCGGCCGGCTCTGGTCGTAGGAGAGCGCGCCGTTCTCGCAGAACACCTCGAACTTGAGGGTGTTGGGGTGTCCGAAGGCGATACGGGAGACGCTCAGATCACCGGTGGCGCCGCTGGCGAAGCGGGCGCAGTAGCTGGCCCAGTCATCGTTCCCGACCGGTTCGCGCTCGTCGCTGACCTCGACGTGTGCGTGTCCGACCACATGACCCAGCGGCAGTGGCCGCTCGGTGATCGTGGTCGAGAGCGCCGCACCGTGGACGGTCTCCACCGGTCCGAGCAGGAACTCGGCGACGTCGGTGAGGTGGCTGCCGAGGTCGGCCAGCGCACCCGAGCCAGGACCGCCGCGGTAACGCCAGCTCATCGGGGCCTGCGGGTCGCTGCCGTAGTCCGTCCAGTACTGCGCGCTCACGTGCAACGGGCGGCCCAAGCGGCCGGACCGCAGCTGCTCCCGCACCGCGCCGATGCCCGGGGCCCGGCGGAAGGTGAAACCCACCCGGGCCACGATGCCCGCCTTCTCGGTGTCGGTGATCATCGCGCGGGCGTCCTCGGGGGAGGGGGCCAGGGGCTTCTCGCACAGCACGTGCTTGCCCGCCGCCGCGAGCTCCCGGACGATCTCCCGGTGCAGGTCGTTGGCGACGACGACGCTGACCACATCGATGTCGTCGGCCTTCACGACCGCTTCCCAACTGGTGTCGGCGCGCTCGAAGCCGTAACGGGCGGCGGTGTCGCGCGCCAGGTCCCCGTTCAGATCCGCGATGGAGACCAGCCGTACGGGAGGCAGCCCGGCCGAGAAGACCGTGCCCGCGGACCGGTAGCCGTGAGCATGGGCCCGGCCTGCCATTCCCGCTCCGATGACGGCGACGCCGATGTCCTGACTCATGTGAACTCTCCACGTTGCAAAGGCAGTGAGACCGGTGGTCCACCGGTCTGGATCGATCTACTAGATCGAGCTACTAGCTCGATCTAGTTTTGGTAGTCTGAGGAGCGTTCCCCCGGGCGTCAAGGGGTGAGCGGAAGGGAGTTCGTCCGATGGCCGGGCAGGACCGAACGCGCGGCAACGCCCCGGGCGGCCGGGAGCGCAAGCCGACGATGGCCGACGTGGCCAGGCATGTCGGGGTCTCCCGCGCCCTGGTGTCCATCGTGTTCCGCGGCGCCGAGGGCGCGTCCGAGGCGACCAGACAGCGGGTCCTGGAAGGTGCCGCCGCACTCGGCTACCGGCGGGACTCGCTCGCCCGGGGGCTGCGCAGCAACCGCACCCGCAACCTCGGAATCCTCTTCGACCTGCGCCGTCCCTTCGAGGTCGAGTTCGTCGAGCACACCTACCCGGCCGTGGAGAAATACGGCTACCACCTGCTCCTCGGCGCGGTCACCCCCCATCGGAACCAGGCCCGCGTGGTGGAAGAGCTGCTGACGTACCGCTGCGAGGGGCTGATCGTGCTGGGGCCTGAGCCCGACGGCGACCGCCTTGAATCCATCGCCGACGAAGTACCCCTGGTGGAGGTCGGGCGCGGGGTCACTCCGGGGCGGGTCGACGTGGTCCGCAACGACGACGCGCTCGGCACGCGGCAGGCCGTGGACCATCTCGTCCACCTGGGCCACCGCGCCATCGCCCACATCGACGGCGGCACCAACCCGGGAGCGCGGGACCGTCGCGCCGGATACCGCGAGGCGATGACCGACCACGGCCTGGCCCACGAGATCCGCGTGGTGGCCGGTGGCTACACCGACGAAGCCGGGGCGACGGCGGCGCGCCAACTCCTCGCCGAGGGGCTGCCGACCGCGGTCATCACGGCCAACGACCAGGCGGTCATCGGCCTGCTGGACGTCGCGGTCAGGGCCGGTCTGCGCATCCCCGAGGACCTCTCGGTGATCGGATACGACGACTCCCGGTTCCTCAGGCTGCCCGGGATCGACCTCACGTCCGTCCGTCAGGACATTCCCGCGATGGCCGAACTCGCGGTCCAGGCAGCGGTCGAGCGGATCGAGCTGCCGGAGACGGAACCGCGGAGCGTCGCCCTGCCGCCTCAACTCGTCGTGCGCAATACGACGAAGACACCGAAGAACGCCGAGTAGGGACGGAGCGCGTCAGCCGACGTGGACGTGAGGGCGGCGGGCGCGGTCGGGTTCGGCTTCGCGGAGGACTTCGCGGGTCACGGGGGCGACCTCGCCCTGGCCGAACAGGAAGAACCGCAGGAACTGGGCGAAGGGGCTGCCTTCGGTCCACTCGAAGTAGATGTGCGGCCTGCACCCGGTCTCGTCGCGTACGTGCAGCAGCAGGGCGGCCAGTGAGTTGGGGATGCTGGAGCCGTCGAGGGTCAGGACGCGGTAGCGGCCGTGCAGCACCTCGCCCCGTACCCGTACCGCGGATTCGAAGTCGGAGGGGTCGCGGACGGTGACCTCGACGAAGACGAGGTCCTCTTCCGCCGGGATGTCGTTGTCGGCGCGTATCTGCTGGGTCTTGTCGCGGTACTCGGCCGGGTCGCGGTTGTCGGGCTCGTTGGCGATGAACCGTATCCGGCGGGTGGCGGTGTCCCGGACGAAGCGCTCGGCCAGGTCGTCCAGCTCCATGTCGGTGACCCGCAGCTCGAAGGCGCGGGCGAGCCGGGACAGCAGGGACACCGCGATAATGCCCGCGATGAAACACGCGCCGATCTTCACACCGTCGGGGCGTTCCACGACGTTGACGGCCGTGGTGTAGACGAAGACCACGGAGATGGTCCCGAAGGCGATGGTCCAGCCCCGCTGCCGGGCGCGGCGGGCGGCGATGGTGACGGCGACGGCGGCGGAGGTCATCAGGACCAGCACTCCGGTGGCGTAGGCGCCGCCCTGGGCGTCCACGTCGGCGCCGAAGATCCAGGTGACCAGGAAGGCGATCAGGGTGAAGACGAGCACCATGGGGCGGACCGCGCGGGCCCAGTGCGGTGCCATGCCGTACCGGGGCAGATAGCGCGGCATGAGGTTGAGCAGTCCGGCCAGCGCGGAGGCGCCCGCGAACCACAGGATGCCGATGGTGGCGGCGTCGTAGACGGTGCCGAACACCGAGCCCAGGTACTGGTGGGCGAGGTAGGCCAGGGCGCGTCCGTTGGCCGGGCCGCCCGCCTTGAACGCGTCCTGCGGTATGAGCAGGGTGGTGATGAAGCTGGTGCAGATCAGGAAGCCGCTCATGATCACCGCGGCGGTGGTGAGCAGCTTCCGGGTGTCCCGGATCCGGCCGGTGGGCCGCGCCTCGGTGTCGCCGGGGTCGCCCTGGACGTGGGGCATGACCGCCACGCCGGTCTCGAACCCGGACAGGCCGAGGGCGAGCTTGGGGAAGACCACCAACGCCAGCCCGACCATGACCAGGGGGTTGCTGTGCTGGGCGGTCAGCGCCTGCGACCAGTCGGTGACGACGTGGGCGGCGGTGGCCACATGCCACAGCCCGACGATCACCACGACCGCGTTGAGCGCGAGATACGCACCCACCAGGGCCACCGCCACGCCGATGGCCTCGGTGAACCCCTTGAGGAAGACGGCGCCGAGCAGGGCCACCAGACCCATGGTGATGGCAACCTCATGGCCGTGGAGGAGGCTGGTGAAGTGCGGGTTCTCCACCAGGTGGGTGGAGGCGTCGGCCGCGGAGAGGGTGATCGTGATCAGGAAGTCCGTCGCGGCGAAGCCCAGCAGCGTCAGCACGAAGAGCTTGCCCTGCCAGAACGACAGCAGCCGCTCCAGCATCGCGATCGACCCCTCGCCGTGCGGGCTCTCCTTGGCCACCCGCCGGTACACCGGCAGCGCCCCGGCCAGGGTCACGGCCACCAGGACGAGCGTGGCGATCGGGGAGAGCAGCCCGGCGGCCAGGGCGGCGATACCGGGCTGGTAGCCGAGCGTGGAGAAGTAGTCCACGCCGGTCAGGCACATCACCCGCCACCAGCGCTTTCCCTGGTGTCCCTCGGAGGGCTGGGCGTGTGGGCCCGGCTGGCGCTTGGCCATATCGGCCAGGCCCTCCAGCATCCAGGACCGCAGGCGACCACCGGAAGGGTTCTCCGGAGGGGTCTCCACATCGGTGGAGGTTGCCATCGTGCACTCCTGTCACATCACAAGGAACAAGCCGCTCAAAGAGCGGTCCGGCCAGCGTAAGCGCCGCTGTCCGGCATATGGGGGTCAGGGGGGTTGCGTTACGGAACGTCCTCGGCGGGTCACAGGTGCCGAGCGCCGTCAGCTTTCGCAAGTGCGAGGGATTGATGGCCTGTTGGCTTGCACAAGCTGGGTGATCAGGCGGCATGGGTCGTATGTGCGTTTGGGCGGGAGGTCGGTTCGGGTACGGTCACCCGGGAGTACGTGAAGAACATCAGGAGAGGCTCATGAGCGCGCCAGCACGCCGTACGGATGCGGTGCAGAACCGGACCCGCATCGTGGAGGCCGCCCGCGCAGCCCTCGCCGAGTCCCGCCACGTCCACCTCAACGAGATCGCCAAGCGCGCCGGGGTGGGGCAGGGAACGCTCTACCGGAACTTCCCCAACCGCGAAGCGCTCCTGGCCGAGGTCTACCGGCGCGACGTCGAAGAACTCGTGAGCGCCGCCTCCGCCCTGCTGGCGGAGCACGAGCCCGTGGAAGCCCTGCGCCACTGGCTGGACCGGGTGATCGACTACGCCGAGATCAAGCGCGGCGTCCTGGCGGCGCTGGAGCCGGTGGCCTGGCAGGATCTCGTCGCCCACAGCCACAACCCCATCGAAGGCGCCCTCGCTCAGCTGCTGGACGCCGGGAAAGCGGCCGGTTCCCTCCGCACGGACGTGGACGCCCACGGGGCCCTGCTGCTCATCGCCTACCTCGGCCGGCTGGAGCGGGGTGAGTGGGAGTCGACGGCACGGCCCCTGATGAACGTTATCCTCGACGGCCTTCGCCGACCGGACGCGGACCGGTGAGCGCGTTCCGTCAAAGGATGTACATGCGTTTCCTCCCCTAGGACGACGGTCATGACGTGGCGGCAGGTGAGGCTGGAGAGCGCCTGAGACGCCCAGCCGCGAGCCGAGAGCCGGGAGAACCATGTCCGCACTTCGCCACCGAGTATCCGTGTCCGACCGTGGCGGGGCCGTGGCCCGGGCCCTGGGCGGTGGCCTCGTGATGGCCGTGGCGCTTGGTGTCGGCACCGGGCTCGGCCCGGCCCTCGCCGACGCCTGCGGGGTCGGCGGCTTGTCGGCTCGGCTGGTCCCCGCAGCGCTCGTCAGCGCTGTGGCCGTACCCCTGATCCTTCGCGTGGCACGCCCCGGTTCACTCGGTTTCGGAAACGCGGGCTCGCGTCTGCGTGCCTTCCTCATCGGCGTCGGCGTGACGGCCGCCGCGGCGGCGCTCGTGCTGGGCGCGGGCACGGCCGCCGGGATGCTGGAGTGGGCGCGACCCGATCCCGCGGCCCTCGTCGGCTTCGTCGTCTCCAACGCACTGGTCGCGTTCCTGCTCGAAGCGCTGCCCGAGGAGACCACGCTGCGCGGCTACGCCTGGACGTCACTGCGCGAGCGGTTCGGGGCGATGGGCTCGGCGCTGGGCACCACGGCAGTCTTCCTGTTGGTGCCCGGTGTCTCGACGGTGGTGGAGGCCGGGGTGGCGCGGCTGGTCGGCGAGGAGCCTCCGCCGATCGGGCCGGCGCCTTCCGGGCCAGCATCCGGTCGACTATCTCGTCCTTCTGACCGTGTTCGGCCTGATGCTCGTCGCCGCCAGGACGGCCGTGGCCGGGGCTCCGCTGTGGGCCACGATAGGCGCACACCTCACCTTTCTGACCATCAACCGGGCCGTGCTGGAAGGCAACGAGCGCGATGCGGGTGTGTCCGTGGACCAGACGACACCGGACGCGGTGCTGCTCGTCCCCGCGTATCTGCTGGTCGCCACCGTCGCGTTCCTCGCGTATGGCCGCATCGCACGTCGGGGCTCCCTCACGGCCTCATCCGATTTGCCGCGGCCTGATGGGCAACCGTACGTTCGCCACCATGGCGGATGACGAACACACGCGCGCGGCGCGGTTGCTGGAAGCCCAGGCGAAGGCGGAACGGCTCTTCGCGGAGGTCGAGGAGCGTGGGCTCCTCGCGCCCGGCGAGGGCGAGCGGGCGGTCAGCGACCGGATCCGGGATCTGGCCAACGAGATGTTCGGTACGACCCGCCACTGGCACAAGCGAATCGTGCGCTCGGGGCCGAACACGCTGATGCCGTACCGGGAGAACCCGCCGGACCGCGTGATCGGCGCGGACGACATCGTGTTCGCCGACTTCGGGCCGATCTTCGAGGAGTACGAGGCCGACTTCGGGCGGACCTTCGTCCTCGGCGACGACCCGGTCAAGCAGCGCCTGCGGGACGATCTGGCCGAGGTCTTCGCGGCGGGCAAGCGTTACTTCGAGAGCGACCCGGACATCACCGGGAAGCGGCTGCACGCCGAGGTCGAGCGGCTGGCCACCGAGGCCGGATGGGAGCTGGGCGGCTGGCACGCCGGACACCTGGTCGGCGAGTTCCCGCATGAGACGATCGACGGCGCGGACACGGAGTCGTACATCACCCCCGCCAACGACACCCCGCTGCGCCGCACCGACAAGTCCGGGCGCCACTGCCACTGGATCCAGGAGATCCATCTCGTCGACCGGGAACGGGGATTCGGCGGCTTCTACGAGCAACTGCTCACCCTGAGCTGATCCACCTCTCTACGCCCCTCCGCCCCGCCCGCGGGAGCGGGCCTGATGGAGCCGGACCTTGGCGCGGTTTCCGCAGCGGTCATCGAGCACCAGCGCCGGTTTCGACGACTACCGCGCCTGAGGCGGGTGGATTCAGGCGTTCGAGCCGGTCGCGGTGCGCCGGAACTCGCTCGGGTTGGCGCCTCGTACCCGCTTGAACGCCGCGCTGAACCCGAACGGGTCGGCGTACCCCACGGTGCGGGCGATGTCCGCGATGGTCGCGGCCTCCTGCTCGACCAGGAGGTCGGCCGCGAGCGTCATGCGCCAGCGGGTGAGGTAGGTCAGCGGCGGTTCGCCGACCAGGTCGGCGAACCGCTTGGCCAGCGTCGAACGCGACACCCCGGTGCGGTCGGCCAGCGCGGCGACCGTCCAGGGTGCCGCCGGTTCGGCGTGCAGCAGGCGCAGCGCGTCGCCGACCACCGGGTCCCGCTGGGCGGCCCACCAGGCCGGGGGCTCGCCGCCGGGCCGGTCGAACCACTCCCGCAGCGTGCAGACCAGCATCCAGTCCAGCAGCCGGTCGAGGACGACCTGTTGGCCCGGCGTGTCGACGGCGACCTCGGCGGCGACGTGGTCCAGCACGGCGTCGGCCGTGCCCCCGGCGCCTACGCGCAGTACGACGGGCAGCGCGTCCAGCAGTCGGCGGCTGATCTCGCCGCGCACCGGATAGGCGCCGACGATCAGGGTCGTCGCACCGCGGCCGTCACCGGCGTCGTCCTCGCCGCAGTCGTTCCAGCCGAGCCGGTGCCGGGTCCCGCCCTGTTCGGGCGTCGCGCAGTGCTCGCCGCATGCGAGCGGTTCGGCCGGGGTGTGGAGCTCGTCGACGAAGGTGAACGTCGCGGGGCCGCGTACGACGATCGTCTCGCGGGCGCGAAGCAGCTCGGGCGGACGCCCCTCCGGCACGATCCAGCCCGCCCCGGTGAGGACGGTGCACAGGGTCAGCGGCGCGCCGTCCACGAAGTGGAGGGCCCAGGGCGGGGTCAGGGTCGAGCTGCCGAACAACGAGCCGTGGGCTCGTACCCCCCGGATCAGATCACTGAACGCGTCCACCTCAGCGAGTCTAGACGCATACGTTGAGACGAATACACAGGCGATCCGGCTTCTTGCCCATGGGATCGTCCGAGTCGGCCGTGTTCAATCGACGTCATGAGCAACAGCAACGACACCACTCTCGTCCTCGGCGCAACCGGCAAGACGGGGCGGCGGGTCGCCGCCCGGTTGCGGCTGCGCGGCACGCCGGTGCGCGCCGCCTCCCGATCGAGCCGGACCCGGTTCGACTGGTCCGACCCCGGCGGCTGGGACGCGGCCCTGCGGGATGTGGCCGCCGTCTACGTGGTGGCCCCGCAGGTGCCGGGCCCGGTGCACGAGTTCGTGGCCCGGGCCGAGGCCGCCGGAGTGCGGCGGCTGGTCCTGCTCTCCGGGCACGGCGCGGACACCTGGGGCGACTCCACGTTCGGGCTGGACATGCGGTCGGCCGAGGATGCCGTACGCGGCTCGGCGCTGGAGTGGACCGTCCTGCGGCCGTCGAACTTCGCCCAGAACTTCGACGAGGACGTCTTCCACGCCCCGCTGGTCGCCGGGGAACTGGCGCTTCCGGCCGGTGCGGTTCCCGAGCCGTTCATCGACGTGGAGGACGTCGCCGACGCCGCGGCCGCGGTGCTGACCGAGCCCGGTCGGCACGCCGGACGGATCTACGAACTGACCGGACCGCGTGCGATCACCTTCGGCGAGGCCGTCGAGCTGATCTCCCGGGCGTCCGGGCGGGCCCTCACGTACCGGCGGATCTCGCCCGCCGAGTACGCCGCGACGCTGGTCGGGGAGGGCTTGAGCGAGGACGACGCCCACCACGTCGCCGAGATGTTCGTGATGATGGAACGCGGACTGATCGCCGCGACGACGGACGACCTCGCCACCCTGCTGGGACGGGCGCCCCGGACCTTCGAGGACTACGTGGTGCGGGCCGCGGCGGCGGGGGCCTGAGGGCGATGATCGGCAACTAGGGAGAGACCTCAGTCGGGCAGTTTCCGGAAGGACCCGTGCAGACCGACCCCCGAGA
>NZ_GG657754.1:9005056-9006682 GCF_000158915.1 Streptomyces himastatinicus ATCC 53653
GTCGCGGCGGGTGTAACCCGGTTCCAGTGCGCCCGGTGTACGCGCTGGTGGGCTCGCAGGTGGGACGACGTCGTCCCAGGCCCGGTGCATGGGGGTGAGGACGTGGGCCACCTGGTCGCCGTGCGGGGGCGCGGCTCGGCCGACCACCCAGGCGTGCGGGGTGTCGCAGGCCGGACAGCGGGTGGCGACCAGGACGTCGGGCTCGTCCCTGAGCAGGTGGGGGAGGGCGAACGAGTCCCAGGCGCAGCCGCCCCACCACAGCGTGTGCGCCCCCATCACGGAGAAGCCGAGCGGCACGGACGCGAACGGGTGGGCCATGACCACCCGGTCGTGGTCCCGCGGGTCCAGGACCACGTCATGGCTGTCATGAAGGGCAAGGGCGCGCAGTTCCCGACGCACCTCGTCGGCGGTGAGTTCGGTGAGCGCGGCGAGTTCCGGCACGCCCGGAGCACGGCCGGTGCGGGGTGAGGCGATGGTGTCCAGGATGCGCCGCGAGGAGGCCGGGAGACTTGAACGCCCGTGCGACACCGAGCGGGGCGCATCGTCCCAGGTGATGCGGTGAAAGGCGGCGGACCCTATCGCGTTACGGTGTGGAACCGACAGCGACGGTTGAGGGCCTCCTCATGTCACCCACCGAGCGGTCGAGCGTCCGTCCGCGGCGGACCTCGACGTGCGACACGATTCCAGAGAGAACCCGATGAGAAAGATCATCCTCGACTGCGACCCCGGGCACGACGACGCGATCGCGATGCTCCTGGCGCACGGCAACCCCGACGTCGAACTGGTCGCCGTCACCACCGTCGTCGGCAACCAGACCCTCGAGAAGGTCACCCGCAACGCCCTCTCGGTCGCCCGCATCGCGAACATCACCGGCGTCCCCTTCGCCGCGGGCTGCCCCCGCCCCCTGGTGCGCACCGCCGAAACGGCCGCCGGGATCCACGGCGAGAGCGGCATCGACGGCCCCGCGATGCCCGAGCCCACCCTGGCCCTGGACCCCCGGCACGCCGTCGACCTCATCATCGACACGGTGATGGCCCATGAGCCCGGCGAGATCACCCTCGTCCCCACCGCGGGTCTGACCAACATCGCCCTGGCCGTACGCAAGGAGCCCCGCATCGCCCAGCGCGTGCGCGAGGTCGTCCTGATGGGCGGCGGCTACCACACGGGCAACTGGAGCCCCGTCGCCGAGTTCAACATCAAGATCGACCCCGAGGCCGCCCACATCGTCTTCAACGAGAGCTGGCCGGTCACCATGGTCGGCCTCGACCTCACCCACCAGGCCCTCGCCACCCCGCAGGTCGTCGACCGCATCGCCCGCGTCGGCACCGGGCCCGCCACGTTCGTCAATGAACTCCTGGAATTCTTCGGCGCCATGTACCTCAAGGAGCAGGGCTTCGAACACCCCCCGGTGCACGACCCGTGCGCCGTCGCGTACGTCATCGACCCCGCCGTCATGACCGTCCGCAAGGCCCCGGTGGACATCGAGCTCACCGGCACCCTCACCCTCGGCATGACCGTCACCGACCTCCGCGCGCCCGCCCCCGACGACTGCCACACCCAGGTCGCGGTCACCCTCGACCACCAGCGCTTCTGGGATCTGATCGTGGACGCCCTCGAGCGGATCGG
>NZ_GG657754.1:9006782-9039297 GCF_000158915.1 Streptomyces himastatinicus ATCC 53653
CCACCCGCGCCCCGGGGGCAGACCGGGCGGCACACGACCCGTCCGGATCTGGGTCCGGACACCGCGCTCCTGACGGGCTGCTTCGCCTTCCAGCTCAACGCGAGCATGCTCAGCCCCGCCCTGAAGAGCATCGAGGACTCCCTCGGGGCGACCTCGGCCGAAGGGGGGCCTGAGGCAGACCGCGTTCTTCACCTCGGCGGCCCTCTTCTCGCTCTTCCTGCCCCGCCTGGGCGACCTCATCGGCCGCCGCAGGGTCCTGGCCGGAATGCTGGCGCTGATGGCCGTCGGCTGTGTGATGGCGGCGCTCGCCGGGAGCGTCCCCGTGCTCTTCGCGGGCCGCGTCATCCAGGGCGTATCCGGACCCACCGTGCCGCTCTGCCTGATCATGCTGCGCAACGAGGTCCACGAGCCGAAGAAGTACGGCACCCTCCTCGGCGTCATCACCGCCGTCAACGGAGGCGTCGCCGGTGTCGACTCCCTCGCGGGCGGATACCTCGCCGACCACCATGGCTTCTCGTCCATCTTCTGGGCCATGGCCGCCGTCGCCGCGCTCGCCACCGTCCTGGTCGCCACCCTCACCCCCGAGTCGGTCGCCACCGAGTCCGCGGGAGCTGAGAGCCGTATGGACTGGCCCGGTGTCGCCCTCCTCGTCGTCTCCGTCGGAGCGGCCCTGATCGCCCTGAACGAGGCCGGGAAGCTCGCCGACGCCAACTGGCCGCTCGTCGCCGCCCTGTTCGTCGTCACCGCCATCGCCTTCGCCCTGTTCTGGCGGACCGAGGACCGCAGCAGCCACCCCCTGGTGGCCACCCACCACCTCAGTCAGCGCTCCACCTGGGCCCTGCTGCTGACCACCGTGCTCACCATGACCGGTGTGTTCGCCGTCATGAACGGCCTGATCCCCGCCTTCGCCCAGGACGCCCAGGCAGGTTTCGGCATGACCGCCGAACAGTCCGCCTGGTGGACCCTGATCCCGTACGCGCTCGCGGGCCTGGCCATGGGCCCGCTCGCCGGTCGCCTCGCCGCCACCCACGGCTACGGCCGCATCCTGCGCCTCGGCCTCATCGGCGCGGCCGCCACCCTCGCCCTGATGCTCCTCACCCTGCGAGCCGACTCCCGCCCGCTGCTCCTGGCGGCGTCGATCCTCATCGGCATCACCTACGCGGGCGTGGGCAACATCGTCCTCAACGGCCTCGGCATCGTCCTGTCCCCGAAGGAGAACCCCGGCTTCCTGCCGGGCCTGAACGCGGGCGCCTTCAATCTCGGCGCGGGCCTCAGCTTCGCCCTCGTCTACGCGGCGCAGACCGCCGCCGAACCCGCGGACAAGACGTCCACCACCGGCTACGGCGCGGGCATCATCACGGGAGCCGCACTCATCGCCGCCGCCTTCGTGACGTCGTTCCTCATCCCCAAGCCGGTGGAGGCCGAAGCGACGCCGTGACGCTCACGACGCGCCATCCGCTCATGGTGAAGCGCGGCGTGCTCGCCGGTGCCCTGCCGGTCATCTGGGTGCTGCGGTGGCGCCCACCGCGCATCCTGGACCGGATCTACGCCTGGGCTTACGTCGGTCTGCTCACCGTGGTGATGGCGGCGATGGCGCTGTCGGGCGTCTCGGGGTGAGCGTGTCTGGCAGGGGCGACAGCGCCGTTGCCGAAATCCGCTCGGCAGCGCACAGCGGCACACGGCACAGTGGCCCCATGAGTGAACGAGGGCTGGACCACGACGGAACCATCGCACGCGAAGGCGCGCTGGACCGCGTGCCGACCGCGTTCGTCCCCGTCGTCGATGCCGCCCGCGCTCACATCACCGGGACGTTCGGCGGCACGCGCCTGCACAGCGCCTACCTCTACGGCAGCATCCCCCGTGGCACCGCCACCCCCGGCGTCTCCGACCTCGACCTCCAACTCGCCCTCCACGACGAGCCCACCGAGGCCGACCGCGCCGACGTCACAGCGATCGAGACCGCACTCGACCGTGCGTTCCCGCAGATCAACGGCGCCGGGATCCTGGTGAGCAGTGCGCGGTTCCTGCTCAGCGGCATCGAACGTCACGACGCCGGGTTCTTCATCGCCTGCCTCTGCACCCCGTTGCTGGGCCCCGACCTCGCGGAACAACTGCCCCGTTACCGCCCCACAAGCCTCCTCGCCCGGGAGACCAACGGGGACTTCGCCCGCCTGCTTCCCCACTGGCGGGCGAAGGCGGCCGAAGCCGCCACGGACGCCGAACGCCGGAGCTTCGGGCGCCGCGTCGGCCGGCGCACCGTCCGTACCGGATTCACCCTGGTCATGCCCCGATGGGGTGGCTGGACCAGCGATCTCGACCAGTCCGCCGAGCTGTTCGGCCGTTACTATCCCGAGCGCGCCGAGCAGATGCGTGCCGCCGCGTCCATGGGCCGTACACCCTCACCCGACCCGGCGGTGCTCGGGATGCTCATCGACGACCTCGGTCCTTGGCTCGCGGCCGAGTACACCGCCGTGCACGGCGAGAGAGCCCCGCGTCCCTGAACAGGTCTACGCATCACGGCGCTTCGTGCTCGACCCCGGCCATGACCGCGGTCACGACCTTGCGGACGGCTCCGGGCTCCGGCGGGGTGCCGTGGCGGTCGGCGAAGAGCATGTGCGCGGCCCCGATCAGGGTGGGGGCGAGCGTGTCGACGTCGGCATCCGCGGTGATGCGGCCGCGTTCGCGCTCGGCGGTGAGGTAGGAGGCGATCGCGATCGCGGCCTCGGTCAGGATCGGCACGCCGGTGGGCCTGACCTCGCGCAGCCGGGAGCGCAGGTCGTCCCGGGAGGTCACGAGGCTGACGATGGCCACCGCGACCGCCCCGAACACGTCCATCAGCGCCTGGGTGAGGTTGTCCGCGACGGTGCCGGTTCCGGCGGACGCACGCAGGGCGGCGGCCAGGTCGTCGATCCGGGCGATGCGGTCCAGCACGAGTTCGGCGAGGAAGGCGTCGAAGTCGGCGAAGTGCCGGTGCAGGACGCCCTTGGCGCAGCCCGCCTCCGTGGTGACCGCCCGGCTGGTCAGGGCGCTCGGCCCGTCCCGGAGCAGGATGCGCTCGGCGGCGTCGAACAGTTGGTCGCGCACATCGCGGATGGCTACTCCCGTGGGCACCGCGCAACTCCTTCTTCCCTTTGACGAGTGGGCATGTGCCCCACTCATAGGTGGGCGCATGCCCACTTTTACCGCCGGGGCGAGCCCCCTCGCCCCGCACACACGACTCATCGACACCGACAGGTGGCGGAGTCCTTCGGTTCGGACGCCGAACGCTACGACCGGGCCAGGCCCCGCTACCCCCAAGCCCTGGTGGACCGGATCGTCGCCGCCGGCCCCGGCCCTGACGTCCTCGACGTCGGCTGCGGCACCGGCATCGTGGCCCGGCAGTTCGCCGAGGCCGGTTCCCGGGTGCTGGGCGTCGAGGTCGACGCCCGGATGGCCGACCTGGCGCGCCGGCGCGGAATCGACGTCGAGGTGGCGTCCTTCGAAGACTGGGACCCGGCCGACCGGAGGTTCGACGCCGTCGTGTCCGGACAGACCTGGCACTGGGTGGACCCGCTCGCCGGACCCGCCAAGGCGGCACAGGCGCTACGCCCCCGTGGGCTGCTGGCCCTGTTCTGGAACGCGGCCCAGCCCTCGCCCGAACTGACGGAAGCCTTCACCGATGTCTACCGCCGCGTGATCCCCGACTCGATCGCCGTCCGCCAATGGGCGGTGCCTGCCGCGGAGGGGTACACCGCGCTGTGCGCGCAGACGGCCGACCGGATGCGGGAGGTGGGCGCGTTCACCGACCCCGAGCAGTGGCGGTTCGACTGGGAACAGCCCTACACGCGGGACGAGTGGCTGGACCAACTCCCCACCCAGGGCGCCTTCACCCGGCTCCCGCAGGCCGAGCTGGACGAGGTGCTGGCGGGCGTCGGCACGGCCATCGACGCCGCGGGAGGCAGCTTCACGATGCACTACGCCACCGTGGCGGTCGCCGCGACGCGAACCGATTCCGCCTGACCGAGGCGGGTCCCTTCCGGGCGAGGGGACACGGCCGCTGGGCAGACTTACCGGCATGGCGACCTATGACACGCTCGGCGCGACATACGCCCGGACCCGACGACCCGATCCGCGGATCGCCGCGCAGATCCACGCCGCACTCGGGGACGTCACGGATGTGATCAACGTCGGCGCGGGCACCGGCTCGTACGAACCGCCGCGGACGGTACTCGCGGTCGAGCCCAGCCGCGTCATGCTGGCCCAGCGTCCGTCCGGATCGGCGCCCGCGGTGCGGGCGGTCGCTGAACGGCTGCCGCTGGGCGACGATGCCGCCGACGCGGTCTTGGCGGTGCTGACGGTCCACCACTGGACCGACCTGACGGCCGGAATCAGGGAACTGCGCCGGGTTGCCCGCCGCCGCATCGTCGTCCTGACGTGGGACCAGCGCATCTTCCGCGAACGGTTCTGGCTCGTACGGGACTACCTCCCCGAGGCCGCCGCGTTCGACGACACCCGTGCCGTACCCACCGAGCAGTTGGCCGCCCTCCTCGGTGGCGCACGCCGGGAGCCGGTGCTGGTCCCCCATGACTGCTCGGACGGGTTCGCCGCCGCGTATTGGCGGCGTCCGCATGCCTACCTCGACCCGCAGGTGCGCGCGGGGATCTCCCTGCTCGCGCAGACCGGTGAGACCGTCACCGCACCCGGGTTGGCCCGGCTCGCGGACGACGTGGCGACCGGCCGCTGGCACCTCCGTCACGCGGAACTCCTCGGGCTCGAGGCCATCGACGTCGGGTACCGGCTACTGGTGACCGACCTCTGACGCGGCTCGCATGGGGCCGGTGAGGGCGAGGGCGATGTCGTCGAGGTCGGGGGTGTGCACGGTGAGGGCCTCGGCCTCGATCGAGGCGCTGTCGAGGGTGTCCAGGACGGCGCGGAGGGCGGGGATGCCGCCGTCGGTGGGGATGTACACGGCGAGCGCCTCGTCGTCGCGCGTCACCGGGCCGAAGGCGGTCATGGCCGCTTCGAGGGAGTGCGCGTCGGCGAACCGGAGCCGGATGTGCCCGGCGGGCGTGCTGCCTCCCGGCGCCTTCCCGGTGATGTCGGCGATGGCCACAGGCTCGTGTCGGAGGTAGTCGGCGTGGGGGGTGAAGTCCATGATGCCATCATGACGCATACGTGGTGCCAAAGTTAAGGGTCCGTTCGCTCGTCAGAGGACCCTTGCGGACCATAAGCGCAGGTGGAGTTGCGTGACGCCATGTGTGGCGCCATGCGGTCAATCGGCGACGGCTTGGCGTCCGGTACGACCGTGGTGCCGGACCGCTCGTCCGGCCGGAGCCCGGCCAGGGCGGCGTGGCGGACGCGGCCGTCGAGGACCCGGGCCCTGTCGACCCCGTGGCGCACCGCGTGCAGGCAGGCCGCCATCTTCGGCGTCATACCGTGCGACAACTCCGGGAGCAGCGCCTCCAGTTCCGTGGCGGTCAGGCGCTCGATCACCTCGTGGCTGTCCGGCCAGTCCGCGTAGAGCCCCTGGACATCGGTGAGCAGGAGCAGTTCACCGGCGCCCAGGGCGGAGGCCAGGGCCGCGGCCGCGGTGTCGGCGTTGACGTTGTAGATGCCGTCGTCGTCGGCGCTGCGGGCGATGGGGGAGACCACCGGAATGCGGCCGTCGGCGAGCAGCGTCCGGAGCAGGGTGGTGTCCACCGCGCTGATCTCACCGACCCTGCCGATGTCCACCGGTCTGCCCTCGATCACCGGCAGGTGCCGTACGGCGGTGACGGTGTCCGCGTCCTCGCCCGTCATGCCGACCGCCAGCGGGCCATGGCGGTTGATCAGCCCGACCAGCTCGCGCTGGACCCGGCCGGCCAGCACCATCCGGACCACGCCCATCGCGCGGGGCGTGGTGACCCTCAACCCGCCCCGGAACGTTGCCGTCAGCCCGTGCCGTTCCAGCTCGGCGCTGATCTGCGGACCGCCGCCGTGCACCACGACCGGCTGGAGCCCGGCCCGGTGCATCCGTACGACGTCGTCGGCGAACGACGCCTCCAGCTCCCCGTCGACCATGGCGTTGCCGCCCAGTTTGATGACGGTTAATCGATCCTTGCGCCCGGAGGCGGCGGAGTGCCGGGCCGGTAAAGCCTGTGCTGCTGAGGCGGTCACGTGCGGCTCCTCCACGAGGTGGCGGGAAATGCGGCGGGCCGAAAAGTGCGGGTGGCGCGGTGCGCATTATTCTTTATCGCAATGCCGGAACATACCGTGCGTCCAAGATTCTGTCCCGCCGACAGGACAACCAGACCCGGTTATCCGTTTCCTTTTTCGCCGCTCGGGAAATTCAATGGTAGCGTCCCGGGACTGATGCACAGACGTATCTGTCCATTGCCGGAAGGATGCCTCTCGGATGTTTGTCCCCAGTCATTACCGTGAACCGGACAGTTCGTGGATGGTCGACATCATCCGCGGAAATCCGCTGGCCCTGATGATGAGCAACGGCGCGGCGGGCGAGCCCCCCTTCGCGACGCACCTGCCGGTGATACCGGACCCCGCCATGACCGGCGACTGGTCCGAGCGGCTGTCGGAGGCGACCCTGCTGGGGCACATGAACCGGGACAACCCCCAGTGGCAGGCCCTGGAGGACGGCGCGGTCGTCCGCATCGCCTTCAGCGGCCCGCACGCGTACGTCTCGCCGACCCTGTACGGGGTGACACCGGCGGCCCCGACCTGGAACTTCACCTCGGTCCATGTGCGCGGGGTCGTGGAGCGGATTCCGTCCACCGAGGAAACCCTGGAAGTGGTGAAATCCACCGTGCGGGCTTTCGAGGCCGATTTCGGTGAGGGCTGGGACATGGCCGCATCGATCGACTACTTCCGCAAGATCGTGCCCGGTGTCGGGGCATTCCGGATCATGGTGCGGAACGTGGACGGGATGTTCAAGCTCAGCCAGGAGCAGCAGCCGGAGGTCCGCGACCGGGTGCGGAAGTCGTTCGCCGGGCGGGAGTGCGGCCGGCACCAGGAGACGGCCGCGTACATGAGCCGCCTGCCGTGACGGCCCGGAGCCCGCACTGCGCCGGCAGTGCGGGCTCCGGACCGTGCCGTCCGGCGCGGCGAAGGAGGCCGTCAGCCGCTGATCTCCTGCGGCTCCTCCACGACCTCCTCCAGGGCCCGTTCGGCGGCCCTGTCGAGCGTGGCGAGCACCCACTGTTCGAGGTCGGTCCCCGAGAGCTCCGCGGCCTTGTGCCACCACTGGAGCCGGTTGCCGGGCACCGCGAGCTGACGGGTGGGCTCGGTCGCCCTGCCGTGGTTGATGTCGTCCTCGCGGGCCAGCCGGAGCGCGTGGCGCAACTGCTTGGTGGTCCACCCCATCCATTCTGCTCGGGCGCGGTCGAGCCATTGGTTCCTGCTCCCTCGATCGAGAGCGAGGCCAGTTCCGCGTGGTGCTGGAACGTCAGCGCGGGGCGGCGGCGGTGCAGTTCGAAGCGCCGCGAGACCCATGCGTAGTTCCGCAGCGTCTGGTACTGGAGCCCGGCGGTGCGGATACCGCGCTGGTAGCGGTCGGTGTAGTGGTGCTTGCCGTAGACCAGCCAGTCGCCCAGCCACCAGGAGGAGGAGTTCACGATGCTGGAGAGCTGACGCCCGGCGCGTTCCCAGTCGTCGAAGGTCAGGCCCACCGGGATCCGCAGCCCCACGTTGGTCGTCAGCACCTGGCCACGCGTGTCGGCGGGCCCCGTTCTTCGCTGCCGTTCGGCGTCCGGCCGCTTGCCGAACAGGACGACCTTGGGGCGGTCGAGATCGCTGGATTGGTTCATCATCGTCCTCCGTATGCATGTGCGTCCACGGGGCGACGGATCGCGTCGCGCTCGCGGACGAGGAGCGGCTTACGCGGGTGGCCGTCGAAGGGCATGCGGCTCCGGCGCGCAGTGGTCGATGTCGCGCGCGGTGATGTGGAACCGGATGCTCACCTGTCGCAGAGTCCGGGCAGAGGCCCGTGGGCCGTTCATCCGGGTCAGGCGGTGTCCGAATGCGGTCGACGGCTGTCAGAAGGAGGGCAGGCGCGGTTGTATACGCGCGTCATCGCCCAGCAGTAGCCACTCGCCCCGTATGCCTCGATCACAAGTCCCCCTACGCATGGCAGTCACAGCCCGCATCCGGCGGGCGTGGTGAGGGTCCCCCGACCCCGTTTCAAGGTGGTATCAGTAGAACCCGCGGCTGCGGAGGATTCAAGGAAATTGCGGAACGCCGAGCGTTAATTATCGAGTGGTGCGGGGCAATGCTCCGCGAACTGGTTTAACGCGAAAATCGGAGGATTATGTTCCGCAACATTTCCCCGACGGGAAGCCGGACTTCATGTGCTTTGGTCCGGGGAGGTCTATTTCACCCAGCCGGTGTAGTTCTGGCTGACTTGCGGGGCCCGCCGTTCGCTGCGGCGGCCGGGGTCCTCGTGGTGCAGCATCGCGGAGGCCGCCCGTACGAGCCAGGCGTTGACCGAGAGCCCCTCCCTGCTCGCGGCCTCCTCGATCCGGGCCTTCAGCTGCTCGGGCGGCCGGAAGTTGACGCGCGCGGTGGCGCCATCCTTGGCGCCCGGGGCGCCAGGCGCGGCCGGGGCGTCCGGCGGGGCGAGCGGCGGCGTGCCGTTGAACGGCTGCGCGAAGGGGCGCGCGGACTCGTCCGAGGGCTCCTCGGACGGCGGGAGCGTGACCACGAACCCGGGGTCGAGCCCCCGCAGCCGGACCTCGACCGCGCCCGGCGCCAGCTCGCGGGTGATCTCGTCCGCGGCGGCCGACAGGGCGTCGAGCAGGACCAGCCGAACGCTGGCGGAGAGCGGTGCGACGAGACGCTCGGCGACCTCGCGGGTCCGCGCGTCACCCGCCTCGGCGGCAGTGATCAGTTCCTGCCGCAGGTCGTCGACGTACCGCATCAGTTCCATGGTGTCATCCTCGCGCTGACGTGGGGCGACCTGCAAGTCCGTCCCTTCGGGGCGGCGCGGCCCGGCTACCCCCGCGGCACCGGCACGGCGTCCCCGTCCGCCACGGCGTCCGTGTGCAGGCCCTCGACCAGCCGGATGAACTCCCCGGCCGTGGAGTGCGCGTAGAAGTCGCGCAGCGGCACCCCGGGCAGACCCCTCTCGCGCAGGGTGGTGAGCACGTGCACCACCAGGAGCGAATTGCCGCCGAGCTCGAAGAAGTTGTCCTCGTGGGTCACCGGCGTGCGGAGGGCCTGTCCCCATATCTCCAGGATCTCCCGGGCGACGCCGTCGGCCGGTGCCGTCCCGGCCGTCCCAGCCGCCTCGTCCGTCCGTCCGCCGTCTGCGCTGGCCCGCCCGGCGGCCCGGTCGTGGACGGCGGGCGGCGGGAGCTGTGCGACGTCCGGCTTCCCGTTGGGGGTGAGGGGGACGGCGGGGATCACGGTGAGCGTCGAGGGGACCATGTAGTCGGGCAGGATGCGGCGGGCGTTGGCGAGCAGCCGGCCGGTGTCGGCGGCCGGGCCGTGCCGTTCGTCGAGGACCACGTACGCGTCGATCCGGCTGCTCGCGGAATCGCCGGGCGTCGCCTGTCCGGCCACGACGACGGCGGCGCTCACGGCCGGGTCGCCCGCGAGCACGGACCGGATCTCGTCCAGTTCGATGCGGTAGCCGCGGATCTTGACCTGGTTGTCGAGGCGGCCGAGATGGTCGAGGCTGCCGTCGGGGTGCAGCCGCCCCTTGTCCCCGCTGCGGTAGAGGCGTTCCCCCGTGGCCTCGTCCACGACGAACCGCTGCGCCGTCAGCTCGGGCTGCCCCAGGTAGCGGTCCGCCACCCCGGCTCCGCCGACATAGATCTCCCCGGCCGCACCGGGCGGCAGCACCCGGCCCTTGGCGTCCCGTACGGACAGGAACCAGCCCGGCAGCGGGCGTCCGACCGAACGGGACCCGGCGACCAGCTCGGCCGGGGTGACCGTCTGCGCGGTGACATGGACGGTGGTCTCGGTGATGCCGAACATGTTCACCGCACGGCACCACGTCGGGGAGTGGCGGGCGAACCACGGCGCGAGCACCCGCACGTCGAGCGGCTCGCCGCCGAACACCAGGAGCCGTACGGACAGTTCCCGGGGCGTGGTCCGGTCGGCGCGCACGAGCTGGGCGAAGGCGGACGGCGTCTGGTTGAGCACCGTCACCCGCCGTTCGGCCAGCAGCCGGTGGAACTCGTCGGTGTCACGGGCCGTCCAGTACGGGACGACGACGAGCCGGCCGCCGGTGAGCAGACAGCCCCAGATCTCCCAGACCGAGAAGTCGAAGGCGCTGGAGTGGAAGAGGGTCCAGACATCGTCGGGACCCAGCCCGAAGTCCGCCGAGGTGGCGGCCAGCAGTGCGGTCACGTTCCGATGGGGCACGACCACGCCCTTCGGGCGGCCGGTCGAGCCCGAGGTGTAGATCACGTAGGCGGCCTCGTCGGGGCTCGTGCGCCGCGCGGCGGCCGCCGCGGGAGTCCTGCCCAGCTCATCGACGCCCACCACCCGTACGCCCGGCGTCGCGGGGAACCGCCCGGGCTCGCCGATGACCAGGGGGAGCCCCGCGTTCTCGGCGGTGTACCGCAGCCGGTCCTCGGGGTGGCGGTAGTCCATCGGGACGTAGGCGCATCCGGCCTTGAGGACGGCGAGGAGCGCCACGACGAGGGAGGCGGTGCGGTCCAGGCAGACACCGACCATGGTGCCGGGCGCGATGCCGAGTCCGTGCAGACCGGACGCCATCGCGTCGGCCCGCTCATTGAGTTGACGGTACGTCAGCTCCTCGTGCTCGTCCACGAGAGCGACGGCGTCGGGGCGCCGGGAGGCCACGGCCTCGAAGCGCCGGTCGATCCGCTCGCCACCTTCAGGCTCGCCGTCGCGCTCGGCGCCCCCGAGCCGTAACACCTCCCGCGCCGCCTCCGCGGGCAGGACCGGCAGCGCCGCCAGCGGGGCGCTGTCCCCGCCGGCCGCCAGCTGGGCGGCCGCGTGCTCGACGGACCGGCAGAACCACTCGGCCACGCCCGGAGCGATCACGCCCTCGTCGTACCAGGCCGCGGCCTCCACCGTGCCGTCGGGCCGCTCCGCGCAGTGCAGGGAGAGGGGGAAGACGGGTGCCAGCGCGGGCAGCCGCGTCCGGCCGTCCGCCGCCGGGTCCGACACCACCAGACCGACCGCGGGCGGCTCCGGCGCGGCCTGTTCGGGTGCGCCGCCGAGCCGCGCCAGAAAACCGGCCGGGGTCAGGTCCTCGTCCACGGCTACGGTGCGCACTCGCGCACCCTCCGGGGCGCCGGGCCGGGTGTCGAGGTGCCCGATCTCCGCGGTGGGCTCCCCCTGGTACCGGGCCGTGGCCAGGGCGGCAGCGCCCAGCAGTTGATGTCCGCTCAGCGCGGCGCGCGGCAGGGTGAGCGGACGGGCCGAGACGATGCCGCGCGCGGCCGGGTCCCCGAGCCCCCAGTCCACCGGGGTCCACCGCGCGGCGGGCGGCAGCGCGGACCCGGCGCCGGAGTACGGTGCCTCCGGCCCCGCCGCCGCGCCCGTGACCATGACGTCGGCCAGCCGCTCCAGCGCCGTACGCGTCACCCGGCCCCGTACCCCCACGAGGACGAGATGCGCCGAGCCGTCGCCGTACGACAGCAACACCGCGCGCAGCGGGGACAGTTCGGCCCGCACCGGCCGGAGCGCCTCCCGGTGCAGTCGCTCCCGGGCCGCCGGAGCGTCACCCGGCGCGGGTACCGCGGTTTCGTGCAGCCGCGGTTCCGTGGTGAGGCCCCACCGGCGGGCCGCGTCCGCGAGCCGTCGGCGGAGGGTCCCGGCGTCCACCGGACCGGGCAGGTCCGCGATCAGGGCGTGGCAGAAGCGGCCCTGCCCGGACAGGTGCCGCCGGGAAGGCAGCACGGGGTGTCCGGCGCCGGGCGGCGGCGCGGCATCGGGCACCGGCGCGGCATCGGGCCGGGTCCGGTGGTTCGGGTGCGGGGGTGTTCCGGTGTGCGTCGCCATGATCCGGTCTCCTGCCGGTGTCGGAGCGGTCTGGTGCCGTCCGGTGTCGGTGCGGTCTCGTGCCGTTGCCGCGCGCGGGCGGTCACCTGCTGGTGAAACCCCCGTCGACGGTGATCACCGCGCCGGTCACCTGCCGGGAGTCGTCCCCCGCGAGCCAGGTGGCCGCGCCCGCGATGTCGGAGGTCTCGATCAGCGTGTTCATCGGCTGGTCGCGCAGGAAGAGTTCCTCGTACTCCCCGGCCGGGACGTCGAGCGAGTGCGCGATCTCGGCGAGCATGCGCCCCTCGACCAGCGGGTTGTCGCGTACCGAACCCGGGCAGAGCGCGTTCACCCGGACCCGGTGCGGGGCGTAGTCCAGCGCCGCCGCCTTGGTCAGCCCGATGAGGCCGTGCTTGGCGGTGACGTAGCCGCTGAAGTTGCGGTAGCCGACCAGACCGGCGGTCGACGAGACGTTGATGATGCTCCCGGACCGCTGCGCGACCATGACCGGCGCGACCGCCCGCATCATCCGCCAGGCGCCGGTGAGGTCGACGTCCAGCATCAGCGACCAGTCGGACTCGCTGATCTCGTGGAGCACCAGCCCCGACGGGGCCGCGATGCCCGCGTTGTTGACCAGGACGTCGACGGTGTGGAAGCGCCCCAGCGCCTCCTTGACGGCAGCGTCCACCTGCGCCGTGTCGCGCACGTCCACCGCCGCCGCGACCACGGCGCTGCCGCGCCGCTCGCACAGCTCCGCGGTGTGGCCCAGCTGGCTCCGGCTGCCCAGCGGATACCCCACCGCGTCCAGGTCCCCGGCGATGTCGAGCAGCGCCAGATCGGCGCCCTCGTCCGCGAACCGGACGGCGCACTCCCGTCCGATGCCCCGGGCCGCGCCCGTGATCACGACGGTCTTGCCCTGTAGTGACGTGCCCATGACTCCCCGCTCGCTCAGCGCTCGGCGATGGTGCGCAGCAGTGCCTCGGCCGCGTCGGCCAGATACATGTGCCCGCCCGGCAGTTCGACGTAGCGGAAGGCGTCCCTGGTGACGTCGCGCCACTGCTGGGCGTGCTCCCGGGAGACCAGGGCGTCGGTCTCGCCGCGGATCGAGGTCACCGGCAGGCCGAGTGGCTCGTCCGACGACGGCTTGTAGTTCTCGTGCATCGCCACGTCCGCGCGGAGTACGGGCAGCAGCAGCTCCCGCAGATCCGGGTTGTCGAACGCCGCGTGCCGGTACCCGGCGAATTCCTGGACGCGCTCCAGGAATTCCTCGTCGTTCAGGCCGGTCGCCCGGGAGTCGCGCCCGTTCCACGGCCCGGGCGAGCCGCTCACATAGAGATGTGAGGGACCCGGGTGGCCGAGCCGTTGCAATTCCCTGGCGATTTCATAACACAGCACGGCACCCAGGCTGTGCCCGAAGAGCCCGAAAGCCGGGAATTCGGCGGTGAGCTCGGCAATCTGCGGTGCCAGCTGAGCGGCGGCTTCCAGGGCATCGGTGAAGGGCGTGTCGAGGAACAGCTCCTCGCGTCCGGGCAGCTGGACCGGAATCACCTTGATTCCCCGGTCCGGCCCCTCCGTCCACGCACGGTAGAAGCCCGCACCACTCCCGGCGAAGGGCAGGCAGACCAGCGGAAAGGGCTGTGACGGCATGATTCCCCGTTCTTTTTCGGGCAGTTGACTGCGGACGGCGCGGCGGGTACGGGACGTCCCGGGCGGGGCGGCCGGTGTCCCGGCGACAGGACGCCGCTGGCCGCTCGGGCGTAAAGGACCGCGGTCCCTGTGCCACCGTGCCGATTTCCGGCGGGTACGTGGAAACTACGAAGGGACGGGCGCCGCCGCAACACCGTAAAGCCATTCCGGTGTCCTGTCGACGGGACATCGGGAACGCCTTGTCCCGGTGTCCCGTTCACTGCTTGACCCGGCCGCCCCAAGCCGTGAAGGTGTGGGGGTCCCGGGCGGTTTGGACGACACGCCTCGAATTCGCCGACGGTACGTCCGGCGACTATTCCCGCCCGGTAATTGAGGCCGCCGGTGACAGCGCGACGCGAACCGAATTCTTCCGATCCACTTGTCTGCATGGGGTGATGGATGTGCACGATCCGTTGGAGCGGTCCCTGCCGCTGACGGCGGCGGACGACACGGCCGGACGGATCCTCGGCTCGACGGTTCCCGCACTGTTCGCGCGGCAGGTCCGGCTGGCGCCGGACGCCGTCGCCGTCGTCTCGGGCGACGAGGAGCTGACCTACGGGGAGCTGGACGCCAGGGCCGGCCGGCTGGCCCGCGGCCTGGTGCGGCGCGGCGTGGGCCCGGAGTCGCTCGTCGCCGTCGCGCTGCCCCGTTCCGCGGAGTCGGTCGTGGCCCTGCTCGCGGTGCTGAAGTCCGGCGCGGCGTACCTGCCGATGGACCCCGGCTACCCCGCCGAGCGGGTCGGGTTCATGCTGCGCGACGCCCGCCCGGCCCTGCTGCTGACCGCGGACGGCACGGCGCCAGGGGACCCGGGCCGCTGCCCCGCCGTGACACCGGCGGAACTGGAGGACGAGGGCGCCGCCGGAGAACCCGACGACACCGCCGGAGAACCCGACGACACCGCCGGAGAACCCGACGGCGCACGGCATACGGCGGGGCTCGCCTACGTGATCTACACCTCCGGATCGACCGGCACCCCCAAGGGCATCGGGGTGACCCACCGCGATGTGGTGGCCCTCGCCACGGACCGGAGGTGGCACGGCGGCGCCCATGACCGGGTGCTGCTGCACTCACCGCTGGCGTTCGACGCGTCCGTCTACGAGATCTGGGTCCCGCTCCTGCGCGGCGGCCGCATCGTCGTGGACCCGTCCACCGACCTCACCCCCGGTGTGCTGGCGGAGCTGGTGGCCCGGCACCGGGTCACCGCGCTCTGGCTGACCAGCGCGCTCTTCGACCTCCTGGTGGAGGAGGACGTCCGCTGCCTGACCGGCCTCCGGGAGGTGTGGGTGGGCGGCGACCGCGTCTCGCCCCGCTCCGTCCGGCGGGCCGTGGCCGCCTGCCCCGGCACCGTGTTCGTGAACGGATACGGGCCGACGGAGACCACCGTCTTCGCCACGAGCCACCGGATCGACCCCGACGCGACCGGGGACGCCGAAGTCCCCATCGGGCGCCCGCTGGACACCCTGCGCGCCCATGTCCTCGACGACCGGCTGCGGCCCGTCCCGCCGGACGCCACGGGCGAGCTGTACGTCGCGGGCGACGGAGTGGCGCGCGGCTATCTCCACCGCGGGGCCCTGACTGCGGAGCGGTTCGTCGCCTGCCCCTTCGGCGCTCCGGGCGAGCGGATGTACCGCACCGGCGACCTGGTGACCAGGAACGCGGACGGCGACCTGGTGTACCAGGGCCGGGCCGACACCCAGGTGAAGGTGCGCGGCTTCCGCATCGAACCCGGCGAGATCGAATCGGCGCTCCTCACCCACCCGGCCGTCGCACACGCCGCCGTGATTGTCCGTCAGGACCGCGGGGCGGGCACGGCCCGGCACCTGGTCGGCTATGTGGTGCCCGCCCGGGACGACGGGCCCGCGCCCGCCCGCACGGCCCTGCCGGATGAGCTGCGGGAGCACGTGGCGCGGCGCCTGCCCGAGTTCATGGTGCCGTCCGCGTTCGTCCTCCTCGACCGGCTGCCGCTGACCCCCAACGGCAAGCTGGACCGGGCCGCGCTGCCGGTGCCGCACCTCACCGGCGCCGCGTACCGGGCACCGCGGCCCGGCACCGAGGAGACCCTCGCGGGCATCTTCACCGAGGTCCTCGGCCGGGCCCGGGTCGGGGCCGACGACGACTTCTTCGCCCTCGGCGGCGACAGCATCCAGTCCATCCAGCTGGTGTCGCGGGCCAGGGCGCAGGGCGTGGCGGTCAGCTCGCGGCAGATCTTCGAGCACCGGACCGTCGCCTCGCTGGCCCGGGCCGCCGACACCGCCGTCGAACTCGGCCCGGCCCCCGTCCTGGCCGAGTTCGACGGCGGCGGAACGGGCCACCAGCCGCTGATGCCGGTGGCCCGGTGGATCCAGGAGACCGGCCCCGGCTTCGACTCGCTGCTCCAGGCCGTGGTCCTGGAACTGCCGCCCGGCATCGACCGGGACGGGCTGGCCGCGACCCTGGCGGCCGTGGTCGACCGCCACGATCTGCTGCGCGCCACGCTGCGGGACGACGGACTGTTCGTCGGGCCGCCGGGGTCCGTGGACGTACGGCCGCTGATCCGCGACGTGGCCTGCGACGGCCAGTGGTCCGGCGAGCCCTGGCGCCACCTGCTCGTCACCGAACTGCGCGCCCTGGCCACCCGGCTGGACCCGGCGGCCGGCACCGTGGCGCAGTTCGTGTGGTTCCGGCCGCCGTCCGGGCCGGGCCGACTGCTGGCGGGCCTCCACCACATGGTGGTCGACGGGGTGTCGTGGCGGATCCTCATGCCGGACCTCGCCGCGGCGTGGAAGCACGTACGGGCCGGTACCGCACCCGGGCTGCCCGCGCCGGTGACCTCCGTACGGCGCTGGGCGCACGCGCTGACCGACGAGGCGCGGGCCGCCGGGCGGGTGGCCGAACTCCCGCGCTGGACCTCCATCGTCGACGGACCCGACCCGGTCCTCGGGACCCGGCGGCTGGACCCGGCGGTGGACGTGCAGTCCACCGTGGAGAAGGTCCGGGTGCTGCTCCCGGCACCGGCGACCGAGGCCCTGCTGACCGCCGTCCCCGCGGCCTTCCACGGCGGAGTCAACGACGTCCTGCTCGCCGGTCTGGCGATGGCCGTGGCCCGGTGGCGCCGGGCCAGGGGAGTGGACGAACCCTCGACCCTGCTGCGGCTGGAGGGCCACGGCCGGGAGGAGGAGTCGGTGCCCGGCGCCGACCTGTCCCGGACCGTGGGATGGTTCACCAGCGTGTTCCCGGTGCGCCTGGACCTGGGCGGGATCGACCTCGACGAGGCGTTCACCGGCGGCCCGGCCGCCGGTGACGCCGTCAAGGCGGTCAAGGAGCAGCTGCTCGCCGTCCCCGGCAAGGGACTTGGCTACGGGCTGCTGCGGTATCTGAACCCGGAGACGGCCGAGGTGTTGCGCACCCGCTCGATGGGGCAGATCGGCTTCAACTACCTGGGCCGCTTCTCGGCCGCCGACATGCCCGAGGAGCTGCGGGGCCTCGGCTGGACCCAGACCGCGGAACTCGCCGAGTTCACCGAGCTGGCCGAACTGGACGCCGGACACGACCCGGCGATGCCCGCCCTGTCCGAGGTGGACATCAACGCGACGGTGACCGACACCCCGGCGGGCCCCCGGCTCGGCGCGGTGTTCGGCGCCCCCACCGGGGTGCTCTCCCCGGCGGAGGTCCGCGAGCTGGCCGAGCTGTGGCAGCGGGCGCTGGAAGCACTGGTCCGGCACACCGGCCGACCGGGCGCGGGCGGGCTGACGCCCTCCGACGTGCCGCTGGTCTCCGTCGCGCAGGACGAGCTGACGGCATGGGAGAAGCGGCACCCCGGCCTGGTCGACGTATGGCCGCTGACCCCGCTCCAGGCCGGGATGCTCCACCACGCGCAGCTGGCCGGGGCCGACACCTACCAGGTGCAGCTGCTCTTCGGGTTCGACGGCCCGGTCGACGCGCGGCGGATGCGGGCGGCCGGACAGGCCCTGCTCGACCGGCACCCGAGCCTGCGCACCGCCTATCTGCCCGACGCCGCGGGGGACACGGTCCAGCTGGTGGTGTCGGACGTGGCGCTGCCGTGGCGCGAGAGGGCGCTGCCCGAGGCGGAGTTCGAGCGCTTCCTCGCCGAGGACCGCGCCGTGCCGTTCGACACCGCGACGCCCCCGCTGCTGCGGATGACGCTCGTCCGCGTCGGGGCGGACCGCACCGAACTGCTGCTCACCGCGCACCACGTCCTCTTCGACGGATGGTCCGAACCCCTTCTCCTCCGCGATCTGCTGTGGCTGTACGCCGACCCGGCCGCACTGCCCGAGGCCCCCTCCTTCCGGGACTTCCTCGGCGTGCTCGCACACCGCGACCGGGAACGGTCGGTGCGGGCCCACACCGACGCGCTCGACGGCATCGCGGGACCCACGCTGCTCGTCCCGGACCGGCCCGACACCGACGTAGACCACGACGCTGTCGGCTCCGGCTTCGGCGAGGTGGAGCTGCCGGTGACGGCCGACGAGGCGAGGGCGCTCGCGCTCCGGGCCGCCGAGACCGGCACCACGCTCAACACCGTCCTCCAGGCGTCCTGGGCGGTCGTACTCGCCGAACTCACCGGCAGCCCGGACGTCCTGTTCGGCACCACGGTCTCGGGGCGCCCGCCCGCCCTGGCCGGGGTGGACACCACCGTCGGGCTGTTCATCAACACCCTCCCGGTCCGGGCCCGGTGCGCACCCGGGAAGACGCTCGCCGAGGTCGCGGCCGAGCTACAGGCCGCCCAGGCCGCCCTGCTGGAGCACCACGACTGCGGGCTGACGGAGATCCACGAGGCGACCGGGTTCGGCGCGCTCTTCGACACCCTGGTCGTCTTCCAGTCGTATCCCTTCGACAGCGCGGGCATCGCCGAGGCGAGCGGCGCGGCCGGACTGCCCGTGCCCGCCTTCCGTAACATCGCCGGATCGCACTATCCGGTCGTCGTCATGGCCGACCAGGACCCTGAGCTGCGGCTGCGCCTTCAGTACACGAACGGCGCACTGGACCGCGCGGCGGCGTCCGCCCTCGGCGACCGGCTGCTCCGCGCGCTCCGGGCCTTCCTCGCCGACCCGCACGGCCGGGTCGGGGCGGTGGACGTCCTCACCCCGCAGGAGCGTCACCTGCCCGCCGTACCGGCAGCGCCCGGGGAGTCGGTCCCGGAGCTGTTCGCCCGCCTGGCGGCCGGGGATCCGGACGCCGTGGCGCTCGACGTCGCGGGGGCGACGACCGGCCGGGGCGAGCTGGACCGGCGGGCGGACCGCCTCGCGGACGAACTGCTCCGCGGCGGTGTGGTTCCCGGCTCCGTGGTGGCGGTCTGCGCCTCCGATCCCGTGGACCGGGTGGTCGCCCTGCTGGCCGTGATGCGGGCGGGCGGCTGCGCCCTGCCCATGGACCCCGAGGACTCCCCGGCATGGTCGGACCGGGTCCTGCGCCACGCGGAGGCGGTGGCCGTCGTGCTCGACAAGGAGGCCGACGGCCTCCCCTGGGGCGATCTCCCCCGGATCCGGCTCGCCCCCGCCACCGTGGACTCCGGCCCCGCCGCCCCGGGCACGGCCCGCCCCCGCCCCGGGCACCTCGCGCTCATCGACTGCACGGCGGACGCGGCGGGGCGTCCGTACGGGGTGGTGGTCACGCGGGCCGGACTGGCGGCCGGGATCGGCCGGTTCGCGCCGGACGCGCCCGCTGAGGATGCGCCGCTGGTGACCGGCCCGGCCACCCCCGCGGCCGACCTGCTGCTCGCCCTGTGCGCGGGCCGCAGGGTCGAGGTCCGCGAGGGGGCGCCGGAGACCCGACCGGTCCACGCGGACCCGGCCCGCGTCCGGGTGCTCAGCCCGTCGCTGGCCCCGGCCGCGCCGGGCGCGGTGGGCGAGCTGTACGTGGCCGGCGCGTACGGGCACGGCTGCGCGGGTCCGGGTCCGGGTCCGGTGACCGCGGAGCGCTTCGTCGCGGACCCCTACGGCCCGGCCGGATCCCGTATGTACCGCACCGGCGTACGCGGCCGGATCACCGCCGACGGCCGGGTGGAGGAGACCGACGGCAGCGGCGGGACGGGACGGCGGGCCGCGGAGACGGTCCTGCTGACCCACCCGTCCGTCGCGCACGCCGCGGTCGTGCCGTCCCCGTCCGGCGGAGGCGACGGCGACACCGGCTATGTCGTCGCCACCGAGGGCGCGCGGATCGCCCTCGACGAACTGCGGGCCTTTACGCGGGCACGGCTGCCGCACCGCCTCGTCCCCCGTTCGCTGGTCGTGCTGGACGCGCTGCCGACGACGGCGAGCGGACGGCTCGACCCCCGGCGGCTGCCCGACGTCGCCGGCGCACCGCGCCGCACGGCGGGCAACGCGCGCGAGGAGACGCTGACCCGGCTCTTCACCGAAGTGCTGGGGCGGGAGCGGATCGGCGTCGACGACGACTTCTTCGCACTGGGCGGAAACTCCCTGCTCGCGACCCGGCTGATCGGCCGCATCCGCCATGAACTCGCCGTGGAGGTCTCCATCCGCTCGGTCTTCCAGCACGCCACCATCGCCGAACTCGCCGCGCACTGGGACGAGATCACCACAGCAAGCGGTCCCCGCCTGCGCAAGAGGAGCTAGGGAGAACGTCACACCATGTCCGTCCTGAGCACCGAACTCGTCGCCGAGACCCCGTACGTCTGGCGCGCCAGGAAGCCGGGGAGCCGCCATCGGCTGATCTGCTTCCCGCACGCGGGCGCGGGCGCCACCACCTACGCCGACTGGGCACCCCTGCTGCCGCCGGAGATCGAACTGGTCGCCGTGCAGCTGCCGGGCCGCCAGAACCGCATCGCCGAGAAGCCCTTCACCGACGTCGCCCCGCTGGTCGGGGTGGTCGCCCAGGCGCTGCGCCCCGTCCTCGGCGGCTCGTTCTCCTTCTTCGGCCACTCCTGCGGCGCGGCGCTCGCCTTCGAACTGGCGAAGACGCTGCGTACGAAGGGTCTGCCGGGCCCCGCGCGGCTGTTCCTGTCCGCGCAGCCCGCGCCCGGCGCGACCGGGGTCCGCCACCTGCACGACCTGCCCGAGGACGCGTTCCGCGCCGAGATGATCGGGCTCGGCGGCATCGACGAGGAGATCGCCCGGGACGAGTTCGTCATGGACTCCCTCCTGCCGGTGCTCCGCGCGGACTTCAGGCTCTGGGAACGCCACCGCACCGCCCAGGATCCGCCGCTGGACTGCCCGATCACCGTCCTGGCGGGCGACGGCGACCCGCGCGCGCCCAAGGAGACCGTGGACGGGTGGCGTAACCAGACGAACGCCGAGTTCGGCACCGTCTTCTACCCCGGCGGGCACTTCTACTTCCTCGACTCGCCCGGCGATGTGATCGCGCTCATCGCCGAGCAGACCCTCGGCGCGCCGGAGCGGAGGCCCGCATGACCGTCCACGATGCCGAGGGAATCGACGCCCTCGCCGCGGCCGTCCTGGAGGTGCCCGGCGTCCACGACGCCGTAGCCGTGGTGCGCAAGGCCGTACGAGGGGCCGCGCCCCGGCCCGCGGCCACACCGCCCGCACGGGAGCCGGAACCCGTGGACGCGCCCCCGGCCGACCTCGACGGCGGGCCCTTCGCGATCCCGGAGGGAGCCCCCACGACGCTTCAGGAGGCCCTGCGCGAGGCGGCCCGGCTGGCGCCGGACAAGGGGACGATCTACCTCACCAAGGGGCACGAGGACGTGTTCCAGAGCTATCCCGCGCTGCTCGACGCGGCGGAGCGGGTGCTGACGGGGCTGAGGGACGCCGGTCTGCGGCCCGGGGACGCCGCGCTGTTCCAGTTCGACGACAACAAGGCGTTCCTCACCGCCTTCTGGGCCTGTGTGCTCGGCGGCTTCGTACCGACCCCGGTCGGCGTCGCCACGACGTACGACGCACCGAACGAGACCAACCGCAAGCTGCACAACGCGTGGAACCTCCTCGGGCGTCCCGTGCTGCTCACCGACGACGCCACGGCGGACGCGCTGGCCGGGGTGCGCGCGCTGTGGGACGAGCCGGAGGTGCGCATCCTGACCACCCGGCGCCCTCGCCGACGGCCCGCCCGCCCGCGACTGGTTCGCGGCCACCCCCGACTCCCCGGTGCTCAACCTGCTCACCTCGGGCAGCACCGGCGTCCCCAAGTGCGTGCACCACACCCACGCGAGCATCGTGGCCAGGTCGCTGTCCGTCGCCCGGCACTGCGGGCTCACCGGCGACGACGTCAGCCTCATCTGGATGCCCTTCGACCACGTCACGGTCGCCATGTACAACGTGCGCGACGTGTTCGTGCGGTGCCTGCACATCAACGCGAAGATCGAGCATTCGCTGGGCGATCCGCTGCTGTGGCTGGACTGGGTCGACCGCTACCGGGCGACGAACCTGTGGGCGCCGAACTTCGTCTTCGCCATGGTCAACGAGTGCGCCGACGAGATCCGCACCAAGGGCTCATGGGACCTGTCCTGTCTGCGCGAGATCACCAACGCCGGTGAGCCGGTGATCGCCTCGACCAGCCACCGGTTCCTGGAACTGCTGGCGCCGCACGGGCTGGCCGCCGATGCCATGCGCCCGGTGTGGGGGATGTCCGAGACCTGCTCCGGGGTCACCTACGCCGCCCAGCACCTCCACGACCGCACCGCGGGCACCGTCGCCATCGACCCGTCCTCGCTCGGCGGGACCATCCGCCACCTCGACCCCGGTGACCCGCGCGCCGTGGTGCTCTCCACGGTCGGCCGGCCCATCCCGGGGGTCCGGCTGCGGGTGGTGGACGACACCGGCCGGGTGCTGCCGGAGGGCCGCATGGGCGAGCTGCGCATCCGCGGGCTGACCATGATGCACGGCTACTTCGCCAACGAGGAGGCGAACCGCGCGGCGTACGACGAGGACGGCTGGTTCCGCACCGGGGACCTGGCGTTCGTGCACCACGGCGAGATCGTCATCGCGGGGCGCAAGAAGGACCAGATCATCGTGCGCGGCGTCAACTACATGGCGCACGAGATCGAGAGCGTCGTGGAGCAGGTCGAGGGGGTGCGGGTCACCTTCACCGCCGCCGCCGGGCTGCGCGAACCGGGCGACGACTCCGACCGGCTCGTGGTCTTCTTCGTCCCGCTCCGGTGGGACCCCGAGGTGCTCGACGGTGTCACCGACGCGATACGCGCCACCCTCGCCCGCGAGGCCGGGATCGCCCCCGATCTGCTGGTGCCCGTCACCGAAGCCGAGTTCCCCAAGACCGGGAGCGGAAAGATCCAGCGGGGGGCGCTCCTGGACGGGCTGCGCGCGGGCGCGTTCGCGGGCCGGACGATCGGCGCGGCGCCCGATGAGGGCGAGGACCCCTGGGTCTTCCGGCGGCAGTGGACCGAGATCCCCGCGGCCCCCGACGCCCCGGACGCCGCCGGGACGGGCGTCCGGCTGGTCATCGCCGAGGAGGAGGACCGGGCGCGGCTGCGCGTCGACGGTCCGCTCGTCGCCGTCGACAGGGGAGGGGAGCCGACCCGGCGGGCGCCGGGCCACTACGCGGCCAGGACGCACGACCGCGGGGAACTGCGGCGGATGCTCGCGGCCGTGACCGCTGACCACGGCCCCATCGGCACGGTCGTCCTCGCCCCGCCGCTGTCCGGCGGCGCCGACCCCCGCGCGCGGCTCGCGGCGGCGACCGCGGAGCTGTCCGCCCTCGTCGGGGCGCTGGCCGACGGGGAGTTCGGCCACCCGCTGCTGCTCCTCGTCACGGCGGGCGCGCAGTACGTACGCGACGGGGACACGGTCGACCTCGGCACCTGCGCCCTGCCCGCCCTGGTACGGACCGCCGCGGCCGAGAATCCGCGGCTGGTGATCCGCCAGCTCGACCTGCCCGCCGAGGCCGACGCGTGGCCCGCGGCCCTGAGCGCCGAACTGGCCGACCGGGACCGCACCGGCGTCGTCGCCGTACGCGACGGACGGCGCAGGCAGCCGCGCCTGGCACCGGTCGAGCGGGACGGCGCTGACCCCGCGCCGCCGCTGCTCGCGGGCGGTCTCTACCTGGTCACCGGCGGACTGGGCGGGATCGGGCACGACATCGCCGGCTATCTCACCGCCGCCTATGGTGCGCGGCTGCTGCTTGTCGGCCGGTCGCCCGCCGACGGGGAGAAGGCCGCCCGGCTGGCCGAACTCACCGCTCTCGGCGAGGTCGTGTACCGGCAGCTCGACGTCACGGACGCCGCCGCGCTGGAGGCGGCGGTCACGGACGCCGAGACGCGGTGGGGCCGCCCGCTCGACGGGGCGCTCCACCTCGCGGGAGCGGACCCCACGGGCCAGTGGGCCGACCTCGAACGGCATACGGTGGCCAACGAGTCGGGGGAGGTCTTCGCCGCCCAGTACGGGGCCAAGGTGGCGGGCACCCTCGCCGTGGCGGAGGTGCTCGCCACACGTCCCGACGCCTCGCTGGTGCTCTTCGGCTCCGTCAACGGAGAATTCGGCGGCCATTCCTTCGGCGCGTATTCCGCGGCCAATGGATTCCTCGCCGGATTCGCCGACCACTGGCACCACGAACGCCGCAGAGCCGTCCACTGCCTCGCCTGGAGCATGTGGTCCGGAATCGGAATGAACCGCGATCAGCCCGCCGCGCCCGCCCACAGCCGCGGTTTTCGTTCCATCGACGCGCCGGACGGTCTGCGGCTGTTCCTGGAGGCGATTTCCGTGCCCCACCACTATCAAGTCGTGGGCCTCGACGCGGCGAATCCCGCGGTCATGGACGAATTGGTCCCGGAACAGCTGCGGACCGGCGAGGTGCTCGTCGCCTACACCGCCGACGACATCGACCCGGAGACCGTGCGCGCCGCCGTCGCACCGAGCACCCGGGACCGTCCGGTGCCGGTGCGCCTGGTCCGGGTCGACCACCTGCCGCGGGACGCCGCGGGCCGGGTCGACACCGCCCGGCTGCTCGCCGAAACGGCGGTCGGCAAGCCCGGACGCCGTACCGTCACGCCCCCCGCGGACGACCTGGAGCGCCGGGTCGCCGCCCTCTGGTCCGAGGCGCTGAACTGCCCCGAAGTGGGCAGGGACGACTCGTTCTTCGACCTCGGCGGCAACTCCGTCCGGGCCACGCGCCTGCTGGCGCTGGTCGACGACGCCTTCGCGGTCCGGGTCCCGACACAGCGGCTCTACGAGAACCCGACCGTGCAGGCGATGGCGGCCGTCGTCGCCGAGGCCACCGCACCCTGACCGCCCCGTACGTGGACCAAATCATGCCACCAGGACATCGGCCCACGCCCGGGGGCTCGTTCGCGGTCCTATCCGCTTGACCCCGCGCCCCACGGGCCGGAAGTATTCACCGTGAATTCCGCGGCCCGCCCGAGAGGAAATCCGCGCGCGGCGCGAGGTGAACCGGAAATACGGCTCACCTGTTCCGAGATTCCCGAAACCCCACGACCGTCGAACCGTCATGCGCCGTCGACGTCCGGGTCCGTACGTGTTTTCGGCCCGTCTGCGCAGGAAGACCGATCGAGGAGTAGACGCGAAATGATCCCTCTGTCCTTTGCGCAGCGCCGGCTGTGGTTCATCGACCGCTTCGAGGGACCGTCGGCCACGTACAACATCCCGTTCGTACTGCGCCTGGACGGAGCACTGGACACCGCGGCCCTGTCCTCCGCCCTGCGCGACGTCGTCATCCGCCACGAGAGCCTGCACACCCTGTTCGTCGAGGACGCCGACGGCATGCCCGTGCAGCAGGTCCGGCCCGCCGACGAGGTGCTGATGGACGTACCGGTCGTGGACGTGGCATCCGAGGGCATCGACGGTCTGGTGATGGAGGCGGCCGCACACCGGTTCGACCTCTCCACCGAGATCCCCGTGCGGGCGACGCTGCTGCGCGGCGGGCCCTCGGAACACGTCCTGGTGCTGGTCGTGCACCACGCCGCCGCCGACGGCGAGTCGATGGTGCCGCTCAGCCGGGACCTGGCCACCGCCTATGCCGCGCGGCTGCGCGGCGAGGCACCCGGGTGGCCCGAACTGGCGGTCCAGTACGGCGACTACACCCTGTGGCAGCGGGAACTGCTGGGAGAGAGTGACGACCCCGGGAGCCTGCTGTCCACTCAGCTCGCCTACTGGCGGGACGAGCTGGCGGGCGCACCCCAGCAGCTGCGGCTGCCCACGGACCGCCCCCGCCCGTCGGAGGCCGGCCACCGGGGCGACGCCGTCGTGTTCACCGTCGACCGCGAACTTGTCGCCGCCGTACAGGAGTTGGCGCGCTCCCGGGGGCTGACCCTGGCCATGGCGATGCAGTCGGCCCTGGCCGTTCTCCTGCACCACCTCGGCGGCGGCGAGGACGTGACCATCGGGTCCACCATCGCGGGACGCACCGACGAGGCGCTGAACGACCTGGTCGGCTTCTTCGTCAACACCTGGGTGCTGCGCACGGACCTGTCCGGCAACCCCACGCTGGAGCAGGTGCTCGACCACGTCCAGGACAAGGCGCTCAGCGCCTACGACCACCAGGCCGTACCCTTCGAGCGGCTGGTCGAGGCCCTGAACCCGGAGCGCTCCACCGCCTACCACCCCTTCTTCCAGGTGATGTTCAGCTGGCAGAGCGAGGCCAGGATCGACCTCGACCTTCCGGGGCTCACCGCCACCCTGGAGGCTGTCCCCACGGGGACGGCCAAGTTCGACCTGGAGTTCAACTTCGCGGCCGTCGAGGACGGTGTGCGCTGCACCCTCGAATACGCGACGGACCTCTTCGACCGGTCCACCGCCGCGGCAGCGGGGGAGCGCTTCGTCCGCGTACTGCGCCACCTCGTCGCCGAGCCGGGCGCGCGGATCGGCGCGATCGACGTGCTGTCCCGGGCCGAACGGGAACTGCTCTCCGGCCGCAACGAAACAGCCGCCCAGCTGCCCGGGGTGACCGTCCCCCAGCTGTTCGCGCAGCAGGCCGCCCGCACCCCGGACGCGGTCGCGGTCACCTCCGGCACCCGCGAGCTGACCTACCGGGACCTGGACGAGCGGGCCGACCGGCTGGCGCGGGAGCTGGTCCGGCGCGGCATCGGCCCGGAGTCGCTGGTCGGGCTCGCGCTGCCGCGCTCCGCGGACCTCGTGACCGCCATGCTGGGCATCCTCAAGTCCGGCGCGGCCTACCTGCCCGTGGACCCCCGCTACCCGAGCGCACGCCTCGGCCTCATCCTCTCCGAGGCCCGCCCCGGGCTGATCCTGACCGACGCCGAGACCGAGGCGGTGCTGCCCGAGGGCGGCGCCCCCCGGCTCCTCCTCGGTGACGTGGACCTGGAGCACGGGACGGCGGATGCCCCCGCGGTCGCCCTGCGCCCCGACCACGCCGCCTACGTGATGTACACCTCCGGCTCCACCGGCACCCCCAAGGGCGTCGTGATCACCCACCGCGGGGTCGTCAACGGAGTGACCCAGCTGGCGTCGGCGATCGGCCTGGCCCCCGGGTCGCGGATGCTGGCCGGTACCTCGGTCAACTTCGATGTGTCGGTCTTCGAGATCGTCACCACCCTGACCACCGGGGGCACCGTCGAGATCGCACGCGACGTGCTGGTCCTGGGGGAGCGGGACGGCTGGTCGGGCAGTGTCATCAGCACCGTTCCGTCGGTCTTCGCCGAACTGGTCGACGGCATCGCGGACCGCACCGACGTCGAGTGCGTGGTGTTCGCCGGTGAGGCGCTGCCCGCGTCCCTCGTCCGGCGGGTCCGGGACGCCTTCCCGGGCGTCCGGGTGGTCAACGCCTACGGGCAGAGCGAGAGCTTCTACGCCACGACGTACACCGCCCCCGACGGGGCCACGCCGGACGGCTCGGGCAGCGCGCCGATCGGTGCCCCGCTGGGCAACATGCGGACCTATGTGCTGGGGCCGGGCCTGACCCCGGTACCGCCGGGCGTCGTGGGGGAGCTGTACGTCGCGGGCGAGGTGGGCCGCGGCTACCACGAACGGCCCGGCCTGACCGCCGGGCGGTTCGTCGCCGACCCGTTCGGGAATCCCGGGGACCGCATGTACCGCACCGGCGACCTCGCGCGCTGGAACTCCGAAGGCCAGCTGGAGTTCGCCGGGCGCGACGACGCCCAGATGAAGGTCAGGGGCTTCCGGATCGAGGCGGGCGAGGTCGAGGCGGCCCTGACCGCACACTCCGGAGTGGCACAGGCCGTGGTGACCACCTACGACCGGCCCGGCGGCAAACAGCTCGTCGGGTACGTCGTCTCCACCGGCGCGAGCGGCGGCAGCGTCGAGAACCTCGGCGAGCTGGAGGTCGACCTGACCGCCGGTGTCTCGGCGGCCGAGCTGCGCGCGTTCGTCTCCGAACGGCTCCCGGAGTTCATGGTCCCCTCGGCCTTCGTGATGCTGGACCGGCTCCCGCTGGCCCCCAACGGAAAGCTGGACCACGCCGCGCTGCCCGCCCCGGAGTTCACCGGGGGCGACTACCGGGCGCCGCGCACGGCTGCGGAAAAGATCCTGGCGGGGGTGTTCTCCGAGGTGCTGGGCCTGGAGCGGGTCGGCGTCGACGACGACTTCTTCGCGGTCGGCGGCGACAGCATCCGCTCCATCCAGGTGGTCTCCCGCGCCCGGGCCCGCGGGATGGACGTGAGCCCCCGGCAGATCTTCCAGAGCCGCACGGTGGCGGAGCTGGCCGCGGTGGTGGGCGCCGGCGCCGATGGGGATGCGGGCGGGGTGCTGGCGGAGCTGGAGGGTGGCGGTGAGGGGTGGATGCCTCTGCTGCCGGTCTCGGAGTTCGTGCTGGGCCTTGGTGGCGGTGTGGGCCGGTTCGCGATGTCGGCCGTGGTGGACGTCCCGGCGGAGGTGGACGAGGCCGGTTTGGTGGCCGTGTTGGGTGCGGTCGTGGATCGGCACGATGTGTTGCGGTCGCGGTTGGTGCCGGGCGGCTTGGTCGTGGGGCCGCGGGGTTCGGTGGATGTGGCGGGGCTGGTCCGGTGCGTGGCATCGGGCGGTGACGTACAGCGGGAGCTGGATGACGCTGCGGGGTTGCTGGACCCTGCGGCGGGTGTGATGGCGCGGTTCGTATGGCTGATGGACGAGCGCCAACTGCTGGTGGTGCTGCACCACTTGGTGGTCGATGGGGTGTCGTGGCGGGTGTTGTTGCCGGATCTGGCGGAGGCGTGGCGTCTCATCCGTCAGGGCGAAGTGGCGGAGTTGGCCGCGCCGGTGACATCGGTGCGGCGCTGGGCTCATGCGTTGGTGGAGGAGGCGGGCCGTCGGGAGCGGGTGGCGGAGCTGGGGGTGTGGCGTTCGGTGGTCGAGGGCCCGGACCCGTTACTGGGCTCGCGCGCCCTGGACCCCGCCGTCGACGTCCAGTCCGCACTGGACAGCCTGTGGGTGCGATTGCCCGAGACGGTCACCCACGCGCTCCTCTCCGACATCCCCGGCGCGTTCCGCGGAGGTGTGAACGACGGTCTGCTGACCGGGTTGGCGCTTGCGGTGGCCAGGTGGCGGCGAGCGCGTGGGGTGGAGGAGTCCTCGTCGCTGGTCAGGCTGGAGGGCCATGGCCGGGAAGAAGGTGTCGTCCCCGGGGCGGATCTGTCCCGGACGGTGGGCTGGTTCACCAGCGTGTTCCCCGTACGGCTGGATGTGGCGGGGGTGGATGTCGAGGAGGCGTTCGCCGGTGGTCCGGCGGCCGGTGTGGCGGTGAAGGCGGTGAAGGAGCAGCTTCTGTCGATCCCGGACAAGGGTCTTGGCTATGGACTGCTGCGGTATCTGAACGAGGAGACGGGCGCGGAGCTGGCGCCGTACTCGACGGGGCAGATCGCCTTCAACTACCTGGGCCGTTTCTCCTCCTCCGACATGCCCGAACACCTCCGCGGCCTGGGCTGGACTCGCTCCCCGGGCACGGAGGGGCTGATGCCGCGGCTGGACGACGACATGCCCGCGATGGCCGCCCTCGACATCAACGCCTATGTGACGGAGGGCGAACGGGGACCCCGGCTGACCGCCCGGTTCGGGTTCGCCCCCGGCGTACTGTCCCCCGAGGACGTCCAGGAGCTGGCGGACCTGTGGTGCGCGGCGCTGGAGGGGCTGGCCGGGCACGCGTCCCGGCCGGACGCCGGAGGGCTGACGCCTTCGGACGTCCCGCTGGTGCCGGTGCGGCAGAGCGAGATCGACGGCTGGGAGGAGCGGTATCCGGGGCTACGCGACGTATGGCCGCTCACCGACCTCCAGTCCGGCCTGCTCTTCCACGCGCTGCTGGCCGGCACCACGTTCGACGCCTACCACATGCAGATGGTGTACCACCTGGCCGGACGCGTGGACCCCGACCGGCTGCACGCGGCCGGGCAGGCGCTCCTGGACCGCCACGCCAATCTGCGTACCGCCTTCGTGGCGAACACCACCGGCGAACGTGTCCCTTTCGTCATCGACGGGGTCCAACTGCCCTGGCGCCACCTCGACCTGACCACCGCCGATGCACCCGAGCGCGACAGGCACTCCGGCCGCTTCTTGGAGGAGAGAGCAAGGACGAGGACTGATCACTTTCGAACCCGGCCCGGCCTCCGCTGCTGCGCATGACGCTGCTGACGACCGCCCCCCGACGCTCCGAACTCGTCCTCACCGCCCACCACGTACTGATCGACGGCTGGTCCGTGCCGCTGCTCATGCGTGACCTGCTGCGCCTTTACGGGGCCGGGGGCGACCCCGCCGTACTGCCCGCGAGACCCGGCTACCGCGACTTCCTGGCCTGGCTGTCAGGAGGACCGTACGGCCGCCGCCCGCGCCTGGGCCGCCGAACTCGACGGGATCGACGAGCCCACGTTCCTCGCCCCTCACGCCGGGACGCGGCTCCACACCGAGGTGGGCCAGGTCGGCGGTCCCCGTACCGGCCGAACTCGCCCGCGCCCTCGTCCGGCGCGCCGCCCACCTGGGCATCACCCTCAACACTCTCGTGCAGGGCGGCTGGGCCCTCCTGCTCATTTTTTCTTATCGGACGGCCGGACGTGGTGTTCGGCACCACCGTCTCCGGCAGGCCGCCCGCCGTGCCCGGCGTGGACGAGATGGTCGGCATGTTCATCAACACCCTGCCGGTGCGCGCCGACTGCGCCCCCGGCGCGACCGTCGCCGATCTGCTGACCGGGCTCCAGGAGCGGCAGGCGGTCCTGCTGGACCACCACCACTACGGACTGGCCGACATCCAGCAGGCCATCGGGCTGCCCTCGCTCTTCGACACCGCCGTCGTCTTCGAGTCCTATCCGGTCGACCGCGCCGGGATCAGCGCCGCGCACGACGAGGCCGAGGTCGCGATCACCGGCATCACCCCGTTCACCGGCAGCCACTACCCGCTGGTGGTGACGGCCGACGCCGACCCCCATCTGAGGGTGGCGCTCCAGTACCACCACCATGTCTTCGACCACGAGACGGTGACCGGATTCGCCGCCCGCTTCGAGCGGGTGCTGCGGCAGCTCGCGGAGGACCCCGGGCTGCTGGTCGGCCAGGTCGATGTGCTCGACCCGGCCGAACGGCAGCAGTGGCGGGCCGAGTGGCACGCCGCCACCCGCCCCGTCCCGGCCGTCTCCTTCCCCGAACTCGTGCGGGCGCAGGCCGCCGCGCGCCCCGACGCCATCGCCGTCGAGGACGACCGGCAGTGGCTCGGCTACGGGGAGCTGGAGCGGCGCGCCAACCAGCTCGCCCACCATCTGCGCGGGCTGGGAGCGGGCCCCGAGCGGGTCGTCGGGCTGTGCGTCGAACGGGGAGCGGACCTGATCGTCGGCCTGCTGGGCATCATGAAGGCCGGTGCCGCGTATGTGCCGCTGGACCCCGGCTATCCGGCGGACCGGCTGGCGTTCATGCTGCGCGACTCCGGCGCCGGTCTCGTGGTGGCCGAGCCCGGCACGCGCTCCGCCCTGGGCGCCACCGACGCCGTCGTCGTCGACCTCGCCGAGGACGCGGACCGGATACGGCAGCAGCCGGTGACCGTCCCCGAGGACGGGCCGCGCGTCACCGACCTCGCGTACGTCATCTACACCTCCGGCTCGACCGGCCGCCCCAAGGGCGTCCTCGTGACCCACGAGGGCATCGCCAACCTGGCCGCCGACATGGCCGACCGGCTGCGCATCACCCCGGACAGCCGGGTCCTCCAGTTCGCCTCCGCCAGCTTCGACGGCGCCGTCATGGAGGTGCTGATGGCGCTGCCCAACGGCGCCACGCTCGTCCTGCCGCCGCACGGCCCCGTCATCGGGGAGGCCCTCCACGGCTTCCTCCGCGAGCGGCGCATCACCCACACCCTGCTGGTGCCCTCCCTGGTGGCCACCCTCGACCCCGAGGGTCTGGACACGTTGCGCACCCTGGTCGTGGGCGCCGAGGCGGCCTCGGGCGACCTGGTGGCCCGCTGGTCAGCCGACCGCCTGGTGGTCAACGCGTACGGGCCGACCGAGACCACCATCGTGGCGACCCTCAGCGAACCGCTGAGCGGCTCCGCCGTACCGCCCATCGGCAGCCCGGTCGCCAACACCCGCGTCCATCTGCTGGACCATGCCCTGCGGCCGGTGCCCCCGGGCGTCGCCGGCGACCTGTACATCGCCGGACCGCATCTGGCCCGCGGCTACCACGGCCGGACGGCACTGACCGCGGAGCGGTTCACCGCCGACCCGTACGGCGAATTGGGCAGCCGGATGTACCGGTCCGGCGATGTGGCGCGGCGGCGCGGCGACGGCACGCTCGAGTACATCGGCCGCGCCGACGATCAGGTCAAGATCCGCGGCTTCCGCATCGAACCCGGCGAGATCGAAGGCGTGCTGGGCGGCCACCCGAAGGTGGCGCAGGCCGTGGTGACCGTCCGGGACACCGGCTCCGGCGGCCGCCTGCTGGTGGCGTACGTGGTGCCCGCGGCCGACGACACCGGACGGCTCACCGCGGAACTCCGTGAGCACGCCGAGGCCGGTCTGCCCGCCCATATGGTCCCGTCGGCCTTCGTGCTCCTGGACCGCCTGCCGACGACCGCCAGCGGCAAGCTGGACCGGGCCGCCCTG
>NZ_GG657754.1:9041512-9045678 GCF_000158915.1 Streptomyces himastatinicus ATCC 53653
TCAGCCCCCGGCAGATCTTCGAGTGCCGCACGGTGGCGGGGTTGGCCGCGGTGGTGGGTGCTGGCGGGGATGCGGGCGGGGCGCTGGCGGAGCTGGAGGGTGGTGGTGAGGGGTGGATGCCTCTGCTGCCGGTCTCGGAGTTCGTGCTGGGCCTTGGTGGCGGTGTGGGCAGGTTTGCGATGTCGGCGGTGGTGGACGTCCCGGCGGGCGTGGATGAGACGGGTTTGGTGGCCGTGTTGGGTGCGGTCGTGGATCGGCACGATGTGTTGCGGTCGCGGTTGGTGCCGGGTGGCTTGGTCGTGGGGCCGCGGGGTTCGGTGGATGTGGCGGGGTTGGTCCGGTGCGTGGCATCGGGTGGCGATGTGCAGGAGGCGCTGGATGAGGCTGCGGGGTTGCTCGATCCTGCGGCGGGTGTGATGGCGCGGTTCGTATGGCTGATGGATGAGCGCCAACTGCTGGTGGTGTTGCACCACTTGGTGGTCGATGGGGTGTCGTGGCGGGTGTTGTTGCCGGACCTGGCGGAGGCGTGGCGTCTCATCCGTCAGGGCGAAGTGGCGGAGTTGGCGGCGCCGGTGACGTCGGTGCGGCGCTGGGCTCATGCGTTGGTGGAGGAGGCGGGCCGTCGGGAGCGGGTGGCGGAGCTGGGGGTGTGGCGTTCGGTGGTCGAGGGCCCGGACCCGCTGCTGGGCTCGCGCGCCCTGGACCCGGCCGTCGACGTCCGCTCCACGGTGGACACGTTCTCCGTACGGCTCCCGGCACAGGTCACCGAGGCCCTGCTGACGGGCATCCCCGCCGCCTTCCGGAGCGGTGTGAACGACGGTCTGCTGGCCGGTTTGGCGCTGGCGGTGGCCAGGTGGCGGCGGGCGCGTGGGGTGGCGGAGTCCTCGTCGCTGGTGCGGCTGGAGGGCCATGGCCGGGAGGAGGGCGTGGTTCCGGGGGCTGATCTGTCGCGGACGGTGGGCTGGTTCACCAGCGTGTTCCCCGTACGGCTCGACGTGGCGGGGGTGGATGTCGAGGAGGCGTTCGCCGGTGGTCCGGCGGCGGGCGTGGCGGTGAAGGCGGTGAAGGAACAGCTCCTGGCGATCCCGGACAAGGGCCTGGGCTATGGACTGCTGCGGTATCTGAACCAGGAGACGGGGGCGGAGCTGGCGCCGTACTCGACGGGGCAGATCGCCTTCAACTACCTGGGCCGTTTCTCCTCCTCCGATATGCCCGAACACCTCCGCGGCCTGGGATGGACCCCGTCCCCCGGTACGGAGGGGCTGATGCCGCGGCTGGACGACGACATGCCCGCGATGGCCGTCCTCGACATCAACGCGTACGTCACCGACACCCCGCGCGGCCCCGAGCTGGAGGCACGGTTCGACTTCCCCACCGGACTGCTCCCCGAGCACGAGGCGCGGGAGCTGGCGGACCTGTGGTGCGCGGCGCTGGAGGGGCTGGCGACGCACGCGTCCCGCCCTGACACCGGGGGACTGACGCCCTCGGACGTTCCGCTGGTGCCGGTGCGGCAGAGCGAGATCGACGGCTGGGAGGAGCGGTATCCCGGGCTGCGCGACGTCTGGCCGCTCACCGACCTCCAGTCCGGCCTGCTCTTCCAGTCCCAGCTCGCCGACGGCGGCCACGACGCCTACCACATGCAGATGGTGTACCACCTGGCCGGACGCGTGGACCCCGACCGGCTACGCGCCGCCGGGCAGGCGCTCCTGGACCGCCACGCCAATCTGCGTACCGCCTTCGTGGCGAACACCACCGGCGAACGCGTCCAACTCGTCCTCGACGGGGTTCAACTGCCCTGGTGCCACCTCGACTTGACCACCGCAGACGTACCCGGGCGCGACCAGGCCCTACGAAACTTCCTGGACCAGGACCGGGCCGCCCGCTTCGACCCGGCCCAGCCGCCCCTGCTGCGCATGGCGCTCGTCCTGACCGGCGAGGCGGAAGCCGAACTGGTCCTCACCGCCCACCACGCGCTGTTCGACGGCTGGTCGCTGCCCCTGCTGACCCAGGACCTGCTGCGCCTGTACGGCTCCGGGGGCGACCCCGCCGTACTGCCCCGCGTACCGGGCTACCGCGACTTCCTGGCCTGGCTGTCCCGCCGGGACCGGGCCGAGTCCGCCCGGGCGTGGGCCGCCGAGCTGGACGGGATGGACGAGCCCACCCTGCTGGCTCCGGGAGCGGTGGCCGAGACGGGCCAGGGGAACGTCGGCCATATCGACGTGCCGCTGGCGGACGACGTCTCCCAGGAGCTGTCCCGGCGCGCCGCCGAGCTGGGCGTCACGCTGAACACCGTCCTCCAGGGCGCCTGGGGCCTGGTGCTGGCAGAGCTGACGGGACGTCAGGACGTGGTGTTCGGCACCACCGTCTCCGGCAGGCCGCCGGAGCTGGCGGACGCGGACGCGATGGTCGGACTGTTCATCAACACCCTGCCGGTCCGCGTGGAGGTGTCCCCCTGGGACACCCTCGGCTCCCTGCTGACCGGACTACAGGACCGGCAGGCCGCGCTGCTGGACCACCACCACTACGGGCTGGCGGAGATCCAGCGGGCGGTCGGGCTGCCCGCCCTCTTCGACAGCGTCATGGTCCTGGAGTCCTTCCCCGTCGACCGCGCCGCCATCGCCGAGGCGAACTCCGCCGCCGGGATCTCCGTCACCCGCGTCAGCTCGGACGGCGGCACCCACTACCCGCTCGGCGTGGCGGCCACCGCCGACCCGCATCTGCGGGTGGCGCTCCAGTACCAGCACGCCCTGTTCGGCCAGGGCGCGGCCGAGGACATCGCCGAGCGGTTCGGGCGGGTCCTGCGGCAGATCGCCGAGGACATCGACGTGCCCCTCGGACTGGTCGGCACGCTGCCGCCCGCCGAGCGGGAACGGCTGCTCGCCGAGGCGGGGGACACCGCGCTGCCCGTGCCCGGCGGAACGATCGCCGAGCAGTTCGCGCGCCAGGCGGCGGCGACCCCCGACGCGGTCGCGGTCCACTTCGAGGACGTGCGGCTGACCTACCGGGAGGTCGACACCCGCGCGAACGCGCTGGCGCACGAGCTGGTCCGCCGCCAGGTGGGCCCCGGGTCGGTCGTCGCGGTGTCGGTACGGCGCTCGCCGGACCTGGTGGTGGCGCTGCTGGCCGTACTGAAGGCGGGCGGGGCCTATCTGCCGATCGACTCCACCTTGCCGGCCGACCGCATCGCCTACATGGGCACGGACTCCGGGGCCCGCCTCGCCCTGGCCGACGCCACCACCGAGGCGGCGCTCACCGGGCTGCCGTGCCCCGTCCTCCGGGTCGACGGGATGGACGGCGCGTTGCCCGACAACGCCCGGCCCGTCGCGTCCGCCGCGCGCGTCGACGACCTTGCCTACGTCATCTACACCTCCGGCTCCACCGGCCGCCCCAAGGGGGTCGCCGTCACCCACCGCGGGATGGCGAGCCTGGTCGCCTCGCATGTGGAGCGGCTCCACGTCACCCCGGACAGCCGGATGCTCCAGCTCGTCTCGCCGAGCTTCGACGTATCGCTGTGCGAGGTGTTCACCGCGCTGCTGTCGGGCGCGAGCCTGGTGCTGGCCGACGCCGAGCGGCTGGTGCCCGGGCCGCCGCTGGCCGAGACCGCGGACCGGCACGGGGTGACCCATCTGATGCTGACCCCCACGATGCTCGCGGCGATGCCCGACGGGTCGTTCGGCAGCGTCACCTGCCTGGTCATCGGGGGCGAGGTCGCACCGCCGGAGCTGGTGGCCGCGTGGTCGCCAGGGCGGCGCATGGTGAACGTCTACGGGCCGACGGAGATCACCGTCTGCGCCACCATGAGCCTGCCCCTGGTGGAGGACGGCGGCGCCCGCCCCATCGGCCGACCCATCGCCAACACCCGGGTGTACGTGCTCGACGGCGCCCTGCGACCGGTACCGGCCGGAGTGGCAGGCGAGTTGTACATCGCGGGCCCGGGCCTGGCCCGCGCCTATGTGGGCCGCCCGGACCTGACCGCCGCGCGCTTCGTCGCCTGCCCGTTCGGCGGCTCCGGCGAGCGGATGTACCGGACCGGTGACGTGGTCGCCCGCACTCCCGACGGCGATCTGGTGTTCCTCGGCCGGACCGACGAACAGGTCAAGATCCGTGGCTTCCGCATCGAGCTGGGCGAGATCGAGTCGGCCCTGCGGGCGCACCCCGCGGTGCGG
>NZ_GG657754.1:9045866-9058494 GCF_000158915.1 Streptomyces himastatinicus ATCC 53653
CGGCGGGCCCTGCCCGCCCCGGACTACGCGGTCACCTCGGCCGGTGACGCCCCGCGCACCGCGCGGGAGGCCATCCTGTGCGGTCTGTTCGCCGAGGTGCTGGGGGCCGGTCAGGTCGGCGTCACCGACAGCTTCTTCGCGCTCGGCGGTCACTCCCTGCTGGTCAACCGGCTCATCACCCGCATCCGCGCGGTGCTGGGCGTGGAGATCCCGATCCGGGTGGTCTTCCAGTCGCCCACGGTCGCGGAGCTGGCCGCACACCTGGAGTCGGAGAACGGCCCGGCGGGCGACGCGGACCCGTTCGCGCCGGTCCTGGCCATCACCACCGAGGGGGATCGGGAGCCGCTGTGGTGGGTCCACCCCGGTGGCGGGCTGAGCTGGCCGTACCTGGGATTCGCCGGACTGCTTCCCAAGGACCGTCCGGTGTACGGCATCCAGGCGAAGGGGTTCGACGGTTCGGCACCGCTGCCCGGGTCCATCGCGGAGATGGTCGCCGACTACGTCGAGGAGGTGCTGGCCGTCCAGCCGGAGGGCCCGTTCCACCTGATGGGGCTCTCCAGCGGTGGCACCCTGGCCCATGCGATGGCCGCCGAACTCCAGCGGCGCGGACACCGGGTGGCGCTGCTGGCCCTGCTGGACAGCGTGCCCAGCGGCCGGCTGGCCGGGCGGCCCCTGCCCACCGAGGCCGACTTCCGGGACTACTTCGCCGAACACCTCACCAGCCTGGTGGGCACCGAGGACTACGAGTCGTTCGTGGACAACGCGGTCGCGATCGGCGTCAACTACACCCGTCTGATGCGCGATTTCACCGCCCCCGTCTACCGCGGCGACGCCGTGTTCTTCAACGCGGTGCCGAAACCGGAGGGGACGTACGCGGATCTGTGGCGCCCGTACATCCACGGCACCGTGCACCAGCACGACATCGACAGCGCCCACGAGGACATGTACCTGCCGGGACCGGCGGCCGAGATCTGCGCCGTCATCACCCACGAAGTGGCCGGGGACTGACCGGACTCCAACGACGTTCGTCGGCGGACGGAACGGTCCGGCCCCCACGGAGGAGGCACCTTTCAATGGCTCATGAAACGGAAATCTACGATGTCGTCGGCATAGGGTTCGGCCCCTCGAACCTCTCGCTGGCGATCGCCCTGGAGGAGAGTCCGGACCCCGTCACCTCCCTCTTCTTCGAGCGTCAGCCCACGCTCGGCTGGCACCGCGGCATGCTGCTGCCGTCGGCCAAGATGCAGGTGTCGTTCCTGAAGGACCTGGCCACCTTCCGCAACCCGGCGTCCGGGTTCGGCTTCATCTCGTATCTGCACGACATGGGCCGGCTCACCAGGTTCGTCAACAACCAGGACTTCTTCCCGACCCGGCGGGAGTTCCACGACTACCTCGAATGGGCCGCGTCGAAGCTCACGGGGCGGGTCTCCTACGACTCGGAGGTCACCGCGGTCTCGGCCGTCGCCGCGGCGGGGGAGGGGCCCGCGGACCGGGTGCGGGTGACGGTCCGCGGTGCGGACGGCGCCCCGCGCCAGGTGGAGGCGCGCAACGTCGTCATCTCCACCGGGCTCGTCCCCCGGATGCCCGTCAACCTGGAGGCGGGCGAACGCGTCTGGCACAGCTCGGAGTTCCTGCACCGGTTCCGGCAGCGGGAGGGCGAGCTGACCCGGGTCGCGGTCGTCGGCGCGGGCCAGAGCGCCGCCGAGATCGTCCGGTTCCTGTACGACACCCTGCCGGAGGTCAGGGTCTCGGCGGTCATCCCCTCCTTCGGCTACGCCATCGCGGACGACACCCCGTTCGCCAACCAGGTCTTCGACCCCGACGCCGTGGACAGCTACTACCACGGGACGCAGGCGTCCAAGGACGCGGTGTGGCAGTACCACAAGAACACCAACTACTCGGTGGTGGACGACGAGGTCATCCGGGGTCTGTACGAGCGCGCCTACGAGGACGAGCTGAGCGGGCACGGGCGGCTGGACTTCCGCAACCTGGCCCGGGTGCTCGACGCCGAGCCCACCGGTGACGGCACCCGGATCACGGTCTACTCGCTGGTGGACGACGCGTCGTACGACCTCGACGTGGACGTCCTGATCTGCGCGACCGGCTACGACCCCATGAACCCGGCCCGGGTCCTCGGCGAGCTGGACAAGTACTGCGTGCACGACACGGAGGGGCGCCACCGGGTGGACCGCGACTACCGCCTGGTCACCACCTCCGACCTGACCTGCGGCATCTATCTCCAGGGCGGGACCGAGCACACCCATGGACTGGGGTCGTCGCTGCTGTCGAACATCGCCGTCCGCAGCGGGGACATCGCCCAATCGATCACGGCCCGGTGCGCGGGCGCACCGAAGAAGGGACTCACCGCATGAGCACCAACCCGTTCGACGACGAGAACGGCCGCTTCTACGCCCTCGTCAACGAGGAGGGCCAGCACTCGCTGTGGCCCGCCTTCGCCCCCGTACCGGACGGCTGGCGGATCGCCTTCGGCGAGGACGGCCGCAAGGAATGCCTCGAGTACGTGGAAGCGAACTGGGCCGATATGCGGCCGCGGAGCCTGCGCGAGTCCGTGACCTCGGACTGACGACGCGTTGAAGGGACGATCCATGACCACTCCGGCCGAGCGGTGGGGCATCCACCCGGAGCACTTCTGGCTGTACGGGCGCCGACCGCGCCAGATGGTCGAGTTCGACGAGAAGATGAACGCGTGGAACGTCTACGGCTACGCCGAGGCCATCGAGGTGCTCGGCGACCCGGGGACGTTCTCCTCGCACATGTCCCGCCTGCTGCCCATGGGGGCCGACGAGGCGTTCACGGAAGGGGACCTGCTCCAGACCGACCCACCGGACCACCGCGAACTGCGCAAGCTGGTCAGCCATGCCTTCACCCCGAAGGTCGTGGCCGAACTCGAACCCCGGATCACGGCGCTCACCCAGGAACTGCTGGACGCGGTGGCCGACCGGGACACGTTCGACCTGATGACCGCGCTCGCGTATCCGCTGCCGGTGACCGTGGTGGCCGAACTGCTGAGCATCCCGAGCGCCGACCGCCATCTCTTCGAGGGATGGATGACGGAGATCGTGCACAGCCTCGGCGACGTCTCGATGGAGGACGCGCCCGAGGACCAGGAGCGGATCTTCGAGGCGGGCATGGCGCCCATGCGCAAGATGCTCGAATACCTCCGCGAGCATGCGGCGGAGTGCCGGCGGCGGCCCCGCGGAGACCTGATGGGCAAGCTCATCGAGGCGGAGGTCGACGGGCGGCGGCTGACCGACAACCACATCGTCAACTTCGCGAAGATGCTGCTCATCGCCGGGTATCTGACCACCACGATGCTCATCGGCAACACGGTGCTCTGCCTGGACAGCTACCCGGAGCAGGCGGCGCGGGTCCGGGCCGACCGGTCGCTCATCCCGGGGCTGCTGGAGGAGTCGATGCGGTTCCTGAGCCCGGTGGCGGCCACCTACCGGGCCACCACCCGGGACGTGGAGGTCGCGGGGCAGCGGCTGTCGGCCGACCAGATGGTCATGGTGTGGTTCGGCGCGGCGAACCGTGACGCCCGCCAGTTCGCCGAGCCGGAGCTGTTCGACATGACCCGCGGCCCCAATCCGCACCTCGGATTCGGCCGCGGCATCCACTTCTGTCTCGGCGGGCCGCTGGCCCGGATGGAGGGCAGGGTCGCGCTCGACCACCTGCTCGACCGCTTCCCGGAGCTGTACACCGATCCGGAGCGTCCGCCGACCTTCATGCCGGGGTTCGACACGACCGGGGTCAGCAGCCTCCCGCTGCGCACCTCCCTCGGGTAGCGCAGGAGCGGAACGGGACGTACCGACGCATGGGCCACTCGGGGCCATGGCGATGCCATCGTGGCGCAATCGTCATGGCCCCGAATTCTTGGGCCTGATCGCTTCCTGTCGAGCCTTGCCCGACGTGCCTCCATGCGACCCGGGTTGTCGTGGCGCCATCGATGTGCCACTATGGCGCTATGGACATGACGCCCTACACCGACGGTCTCCGGCGCGAGTTCCTGCTCGCGGCCGAGGCGGCCGGCGAGGAGGCCCTCGGGGTCGCGGAGCGACTCGTCCCGTCGCTCGACTCGGCGGTCCGGCTCACCCTGCTCAGCGCCCTGTCGACCGCCGCGGGCGAGATCTCGCGTGATCTCGCGCCCGGCGCGGTCGACCTGCGGCTGCGCGGTCTCGACCCCCACTTCGCGGTGACCCTGCCCTGGGCCGACCCGGACGCCGGGGACCATCCGGCGGGGGCGGGCGGCGAGGTGCTTCCGGGCGTCGAGGACGAGGGCGCTCCGGCGCGTATCAACTTCCGTCCGCCCGAGCACCTCAAGGCCCGGATCGAGGAGGCCGCGGGCCGCGAGGGGCTCTCGGTCAACGCCTGGCTTGTCCGGGCGGTGGCCGCCACGCTGAGCGGCACGGCCCGGCCGGGGCGGCACACACCGCCGGGGGACCAGTACAGCGTCGGCTGGGTACGGTAGCGCGCCGCGCATCCGCAAGTGGCTCACCAGGAAGGCTGACATGGCAACGTACGACACCCCCCAACCGATCTCCGCCAGGGTCGAGATCTCCACGGGCACCATCACGGTCAGGGCGAGCCGGCGGACCGACACGGTCGTCGAGGTCCGCCCGACGGACGACTCCAACGCCGCCGACGTCAAGGCGGCGGAGCAGGCGCGTGTCGACTTCGCGCAGGGCAAGCTCCAGGTCAAGGCGCCCCCGCAGATGCTGAACTGGCCCAGCGCGTCGCGCCGCACCGGCTCGGTCGACGTGCTGATCGAACTTCCCGAGGGCTCCGATCTGCGCGGCAGTTCGTCCTCCGTCGCGCTGCGCGGCGAAGGGCGGCTGGGCGAATGCCGTTTCGAGGCGGCGCACGGCGACTTCCGGATCGACGAGGCCGGTCCGCTGCGGCTGTCCACGTCCCGGGGTGAGATCGCCGTGACACGCGCGGTGGGCCACGCCAGGATCGCCAACGGCTCCGGGGGTGTACGCGTCGACGAGATCGACGGGTCCGCCCTGGTCGGCAACGACCACGGCGAGACCCGGATCGGCGACGCCACCGGCGAACTGCGCCTGACCGGGATGAACGGCGACTTCCACGTGGAGCGGGCGCACGGCAACGTCGTGGCCAAGACCGCCCACGGCGGCATCCGGCTCGGCGAGGTCGTGCGGGGCTCGGTCGTGGTGACGGCGTCCAGCGCCGAAATCGAGATCGGCATCCGGCAGGGCACCGCGGCCAAGCTCGACGTGTCCACCCTGACCGGCACCGTCCGCAACGCCCTGAAGGTCGTGGACGGTCCGGGGGAGACCGACGAGATCGTCCACGTCAAGGTCCGTACCTACAGCGGTGACATCGTCATCCACCGTTCCTGAACCGCATCGCCCCCGCAGGCCCGCCCCGGGGAAACCCGTCTACGAATGAGGGAAATATTGTGACAACACATGAAAGGGTCGTGCTGGACGTCGAAGGTCTGCGCATGCGCTACGGCACGACCGAGGTCCTGAAGGATGTGAATCTCCGTGTGCACCACGGGGAAGTGGTGTGCCTGCTCGGGCCGAACGGGGCGGGGAAGACCACCACGCTGGAGATCCTGGAGGGCTTCCGCATGCGCTCGGCCGGCCGGGTCGAGGTGCTGGGCACCGATCCGGCGCACGGCGGCGACGACTGGCGGGCCCGGGTGGGCGTGGTGCTCCAGTCCTGGCGCGACCACGGGCGCTGGCGGGTGCGCGAACTCCTCGCCCACTTAGGCATCTACTACGCCGAGTACTCCACCGCCCAGATCCGGCGGCCGTGGGATCCCGACGAACTCCTCGCCGCCGTCGGTCTGACCGCGCAGGCGGACAAGAAGGTCAGGATGCTCTCCGGCGGCCAGCGGCGCAGGCTGGACGTGGCCGTCGGCATCGTCGGCCGCCCCGAACTGCTCTTCCTCGACGAACCCACGGCGGGTCTCGACCCCGTCGCCCGGCGCGAGTTCCATGACCTCGTCGAACGTCTCGCCGACGAGCAGGACACCACCATCGTGCTGACCACCCACGATCTGCACGAGGCGCAGAAGCTCACCAACCGCATCATGATCCTCAGCGGTGGCCGCATCATCGCGGACGGCACCGCCGAGGAACTCGCCGAGCGCATCGTCGGCGAGGACGAGGTGCGCTGGTCCCACGACGGCCAGAGCTACGTCCGTTCCGTTCCGGAGTCCACGAAATTCGCCTTCGAACTGTTCCGGAAGCACGGTGAGTCGATCACCGATCTGGAAATCCGGAAGACCACCCTGGAGGATACCTATCTCTCCCTGGTGCGGCAGTCCACGGGCGAACAGGAAACAGTGCCGGAGGACGCCGCCGGTGCGGCCTCGGCGGACAGCGAGGGGGGCACGGTCCGATGAACAAGACGGTCATGCGCGCGGGCTGGTCCCGCGGTGTCACGGAACTGCGTCAATCATTCACAAATGGCGGGGACCTCTTCAACCACTTCTTCTGGCCCGTCCTGATGCTGGTCGTGCTGTTCCTGATGCGGGACGTCTCGTTCGGCGACGGTGAATTCGAACTGGGCACCCTGGTGTTGCCCGGTATCCTCGGAATGAACGCCGCGATGGCCATGGTCACCATGAGCCAACTCCTCACGGCCGACCGCGAGGACGGCACGCTGCTGCGCGCCAAGGCCACACCGCACGGCACCCCCGCCTATCTGGTCGGAAAGATCATCTCGGTGTCCGTCGGCGTGGTCGTCGACCTCGCGATCTTCCTCATCCCCGCACTGTTCATCATCCCCGGTCTGCGGGTGGGCAGTTCGGAGGCATGGCTGACCCTGGGCTGGGTGCTGGTGCTCGGGCTGGTGGCCACCCTGCCCATCGGCGCGGTGCTGGGCTCGCTGTTCAGCAGCACGCGCAGCCAGGGGCTGCTGACGCTCCCGATCATGGCGATGATCGGCATCTCCGGCATCTTCTATCCGGTGACCTCCATGCCCGAGTGGGTGCAGGGGCTGGCCCAGGTGTTCCCGGTCTACTGGCTCGGCCTCGGCATGCGTTCGGCACTGCTGCCGGACAGTGCGGTCATCGTGGAGATCGGCGACGCCTGGCGCCACCTGGAGACGGTCGGGGTGCTGTCGGTCTGGGCCGTGGTCGGCCTGGTCCTCGCGCCGATCGTGCTGCGCCGGATGGCGCGGCGGGAATCCGGCTCGACCATGGCCGAGCGCCGCGAGAAGGCTCTTCAGCGGGTCGGATGACGCGCCGGTGCGGTCCCGTGGGTAACGGGACCGCACTCTGCGGAAAACATACCGTTCCCGCGGGTCGCCATGTCCTGTCGCCAGGACAGGAAAAGCGCGGTGCGGGGGGCGAACCTTGACACCGTAAGGCGGCGCTTGAAGACTGGGCGAGCATGCTGAATTCAGGCCACAATTTCCGGAAGGACACGCCTGTGACCTCGCCCGTAGCCCAGTGGGAATTCCATCCGGGTCATTTCTGGATGCGTGGAAAGCGGCCGGACAAGATTGTGGACTACGACGAAGAGCTCCAGTTATGGAATGTCTACGGATATCCTGAGTCGGCCGCGATACTCAGCAATCCGAAGGTCTTCTCCAGCGATACGATGCGGCTGGACCCGATCAAGCTCGACGAGGCGATCGTCGAGGGCGACTTCGCTCATACGGACCCGCCGAAGCACCGCCGGCTGCGCGGTCTCGTCGACCACGCGTTCACCCCGTCCCTGGTGGCCAAAATGGAGTCCCGCGTCCACGGGATCATCCACGAGCTGCTCGACGGCGTCGAGGGGAAGAGCCAGTTCGACCTGGTGGCCGAGTTCGCGGCACCGCTCCCGCTGATCATGATCTCGGATCTGCTGGGCGTACCGGAGAGCGACCGGGCGCTGTTCCGGCAGTGGATGGACAAGATGCTCGACGGCTCGGAGAAGTTCGAGTCCCCGGAGACCGTCCTGGAGCAGGAGGAGGAGCTTCACAAGGAGCTCGAACTGCTCTGGGAGATGCGCGACTACTGGCACGAGCGCGCCGCCGAGAGCAGGAAGCGGCCGCGTGAGGATCTGATCAGCCAGCTGGTGCACGCCGAGGTGGACGGCCAGAAGCTGAATGACAGTCAGATCTCCAACATCGCCAACCGTCTGCTCGTCAACGGCCACCTCACCACGGCGATGCTGATCGCCAACACCATGCTCTGCCTCGACGCCTTCTCCGACCAGGACGCACGGGTCCGGGCCGACCGCTCGCTCGTGCCCGCGCTGCTCGAGGAATCCATGCGCTACATGAGCCCCATCTGCGGAGTCGGGCGGGCGACCAACAGCGAGGTGGAGGTCGCCGGCACGGTCATCCCCAAGGATCAGCTGCTGCTCGTATGGACCGGCGCGGCCAACCGTGACGAGCGGCAGTTCGAGAAGCCGGACGTGTTCGATGCGGGGCGATCCCCCAACGCGCACCTCGGTCTGGGCCGCGGCATCCATTTCTGTCTGGGCCGGCAACTGGCCCGGATGGAGAGCAAGGCGGCAGTGGAAATCCTGCTCGACCGCCTGCCCACCCTGCGTGCGGACCCGGCGAACCCGCCGACGTTCCTCCAGGTGGTGGATGCCAGCGGCGTCGCCACCCTGCCCGTTGTCACCCAGTAGGCCCGTTGTCACCCCGTAGTCCAGCGATACCGGCAAGGAGAGATGCGATGACAACGGTCGTCGACCGGTGGAACATCCACCCCGACCATCTGTGGCTGCGCGGCCAGCGCCCCGAGTCCCCGGTCGTCTTCGACGAGACCCAGGGCGTCTGGAACGTCTACGGCTATCCCGAGGCCATGGACATCCTGAACGATCACGACACCTTCACCTCCGACCTGGCGCACCTGCTGCCCGTCTCCGTCGACGCACCGCTGCTCGAGGGCGACATGTCGCAGATGGACCCGCCCCGCCACCGCAAGTACCGCCAGCTCGTCAGCCGGGCCTTCACTCCGCGGCTGGTCGCGGACATGGAGACGCGGGTCGCCGACATCACCAGGGAGCTGCTCGACGCGGTCGACGGCAAGCCGGAGATCGAGATCGCCGCCGATCTGGCGTACCCGCTGCCGGTCATCGTCATCGCCGAACTGCTCGGCGTCCCGGCCGGTGACCGCGACCTGTTCAAGAAGTGGGCGGACGACATCATCGAGGGGTTCAGCGGCTTCTCGTTCCTCGACACGAGCGGGCAGGGCGAGCAGGACGTCCGCGACGCCACGGAGCGCCTGCGCCCGTTGCTCGACTACATGGCCGGACACGTCACCGAGCGCCGCCGCACCCCGCGCGAGGACCTGCTCACGCATCTGGTCCAGGCCGAGGTCGACGGTGAACGCCTCACCGACAACGAGATCGTGAACGTCGCCAACATCCTGCTGGTCACCGGGCACATCACCACGACCATGACCCTCGGCAACACGGTCCTGTGCCTGGACGCCGACCCGGAGGTGGCCGCGAAGGTCCGCGCGGACCGGTCGCTGGTGCCCGGCGCCATCGAGGAGGCCCTGCGGGTGCTCTCCCCGTCCGCCGCGCTCGCCCGCGGCACCAGCAGAGAGGTGGAGGTCGCGGGCACGGTCATCCCCAAGGACCAGATCGTCATGCTCTGGCTGGGCGCGGGCAACCGGGATCCGCGGCAGTTCACGGACCCCGAGGTGTACGACCCCACCCGCGACCCCAACCCGCACTTCGGTTTCGGCCGCGGCATCCACTTCTGCCTCGGCGCCCCGCTGGCCCGCCTCGAAGGGCGCGTCGCGCTCAACGCCCTGTTCGACCGCTTCCCGGTGCTGCGGACCGACCCGGCGAAGCCGCCGACCTTCTTCCCGACGCCCGACATGATCGGCGTCAACACCCTTCACCTACGGACCTCTTGACCCACCCCACCCTTTGAGAGGAGACGGCTTGTCCGCCGACGCGGGGGCAGCGGAAGCTGCCCCGACGGAACAGTCGCTGTCGCAGATCGCCCTGGGCTTCGTACCGGCGCGCATCCTCTACAGCGCCGCCGAGCTGGGCATCGCCGACGCCCTGGCGAACGGCCCGCGCGACTACGAGAGCCTCGCCAAGGAGACGGGCACGGACCCGGGGGCGTTGCGCAGACTGCTCAGGGCGCTCGCCGGACTGGGCGTGGTCCGCCAGCTCGACACCGATCGCTTCTCGCTCACCGAGTTCGGCGGCCGCCTGAGGTCGGGCACACCGGACTCCGAGCGGGACGACATCATGCTCTCCACCGCGCCCGAACTCTGGGCAGCATGGGGCGAGTTGACGGCCGTGGTGCGCAGCGGCGAGCCCGCCCGCGCCCCCGGCACGGGCCGCACGGCCTACGAGGCGATGCAGGAGCAGCCGGAGGTGTCGGCGAAGCTCCGCGCCGGAATGGCCCAGGCGTCGGCGCTGTTCGCCACCGGGGTCGCCGAGGCGTACGACTTCTCCCGGTTCCGTACCGTCGTCGACTACGGCGGCGACGAGGGCACCCTGATCGCGGCGGTCCTGACCGCCGCGCCGGACCTGCGGGCCGTGCTCTACGACCGGCCGGAAGCCCTGGAGCGGTCGACCGCCACGCTGTCCGCCGCCGGTGTCGCCGACCGGTGCGAGGTGGTCGAGGGGGACCTCACCTCGCCCCCGCCGTCCGGCGCGGACGCCTGCGTCCTCAACAACATCGTGCGCGACCGGGGCGACGAGAAGGCGACGGAGCTGCTGCGCTCCCTGCGCGCCGGACTGGCACCGACGGGCCGAATCCTCCTGGTGGAGACCCTGATGCCACCGGTCCTGACGCCGGACGAGTCCGCCGCGTACGGACTCACGGACCTGAACAACCTGGTCTTCGCCGGTGGCAGGGAACGCACCCGGGACGAGTACGCCGCACTGCTGGCCGCCGCCGGATTCACCCTCGGCGCGACGGTCCGGGTGCCCGTGCCCACGGGCATGCCCGACTACCACGTCATCGAGGCCGCTCCCACCTCGTGACCGCGGTCCCCGCGCTCAGGTAGCGAGCGTGACCTCGACCAGCTGGGACCAGCGGACCCGCGTCCCCTCCCGGGTCGCCTCGGCGAACCGGACGTCGCCGAGGCGGCGCCGCGCGGTCCGCTCGATGCGGGCCATGTCCGGGTGGGAGCGGGTCCGGAGCCCGCGTACGCCCGTGCTCGCCGCCAGCAGCCGTACGGCCTGCTCGTACTCGTCGCGGCGCAGCGCCAGGTCCGCGACCCCGATGAGCACGTGCGCGATCAGCGGCGCGTGTCCCGTCTCGGACGCCGCCGCGCAGGCCGCCGCGCGGTGCGCCCGGGCCTCGCCGAGGTCGTCGGCGAGGTAGCCGAGCAGGTCGTGCGTCACCGCGCGGATGTCCGCCTGTTCCGCGTCGTCGCCCAACAGGGCAGCGGCGACCCCGAGTTGCCGGTGCACCTCCTCGGTGTCGCCGCTCCACCGGGCGAGTCCCGCCTTGGACAGGGCCAGCTCGGCCAGCGCGTCCGGCCAGGTGACCCGCTCCGCGCACCGCCCTGCCTCGGCCATGGCGGCCGCGCTGGCGTCCTCGTCGCCCAGCAGCCAGTACAGCTGCGCCTGCCACGAACGCATCCGGATGACGTCCTCGGTGGCACCGACCTCGGTGACGACCGCGATCGCCTGCTCGTAGCGCTCGCACGCACCGGCGAACTCGCCGCGCAGGGCGAGCAGGTTCGCCAGCTCGGACAGGGCGAGCGAGATCCCGTACCGCTCGCCGAGCGCCCGGAACTCGGCTAGCGCCCCCTCCAGGTACGCGCCCGCATCGTGGCCGTCCTGCCCGTCCCGGCCGAGCGCGATCCGCATCTTGCCCAGATGCCACCGGGCCAGCGCGCGCACCCAGGGGTCCTCGTCGTCCAGCAGCGGTTCGAACGCGGACAGCGACGACTCGGGCGCCTGGAGCATGCGTTCCAGTACGGCCACGAGCCTCAGCCCCGGGTGGCTGCGCCGACCGTGCCGACTGAGCCGGTACGCCTCGTGGATCCACTCCGCGGCCCGGCGCTCGTCGCTCAGCCCTGAGGTCACGAAACCCGCGATCAGCGCGCACACCGTGGCCCGGACCTCGTCGGCCACCTCGCCGGGCAGCCCGGCGGCCGCGGTGAGCAGCTCGATGCCCTCGGTCCTGCGCCCGCCCAGCCACCAGTACCAGCCCCCGCCCGCCGCGAGCCGCATCGCCGCCCGCGCCTCGCCCGCCGCGAGCGCGCCACGCATCGCCGCACCGAGGTTGTCGTGCTCGGCCTCGACCCTGGCCAGCCACTCCAGTTGCCCGGCGCGGCGCAGCTGCGGCTCCGCGGTCTCGGCGAGTTCGGTGAAGTGGGCGAGATGCGCGTGGCGCGCCAGGTCCGCTTCCCCCGCCTCCGCGAGCCGCTGCCCGGCGTACTCCTGGATCATGCCGGTCAGGCGGTAGCGCGGGGTGCCGCCGCCCTCGGCGAGCAGCAGCGACTTCTCGGTCAGCGCGGTGAGCAGTTCGAGCACCTGCTCCCGCTCGACCCCGTCACCGGCGCAGACCCGCTCGGCCGCCTCCAGGCTCGCCCCGCCCGAGAACACCGAGAGCCTGCGCAGGACCATCCGCTCGGCGTCGGTGAGCAGCTCCCAGCTCCAGTCGACCACCGCGCGCAGTGTCTTGTGCCGCGGCAACGCCGTGCGGCTGCCGC
>NZ_GG657754.1:9058594-9130184 GCF_000158915.1 Streptomyces himastatinicus ATCC 53653
GATGGACATCGTGCGCAGCCGTGCCGCGGCCAGTTCGATCGCCAGCGGCATCCCGTCCAGCGCCCGGCAGACGCGCGCCATCGTCGTACGGTGGCCGACCGCGAGGTCACGGCGCACCGCCCCGGCCCGGTCCCGCAGCAACTGGACGGCGGGGGAGGACTCGATCTCGTCCGGGCTCGCGTCCCCCTCCGGCAGGCCCAGCGGCTCGACCTGCCACAGCGCCTCCCCGGTGATGCCGAGCGGCTCCCGGCTCGTCGCCAGGATCCGCAGCCGCCGGCACTCCCCGAGGACCCGGTGGGCGAACACCGCCGCGGCCTCGATCACATGCTCGCAGTTGTCCAGGATCAGCAGCGCGTCCCGCTCGCGGATCGCGGCGATGAGCCGGTCCGCCAGCTCCGCCTTCGGGGCCCCGCCCAGCAGGGTGTCCCGCAGGCCCAGCCCGGTGAGCGCCGCCTGCGCCACGTCGCCGTCCGCGCCGATGGCGGCGAGCTCCACCAGCCACGCCCCGTCCGGCAGGTCGCCGAGCAGCGTGCGCGCGGTTTCCGTAGCGAGCCGGGTCTTGCCCGAACCGCCTGGTCCGATCACGGTGGTGAGCCGGTGTTCGGCGATGAGCCCGCGGACGGCGGCGACATCGGCGCCCCTGCCGACGAAGGTGGTCAGCTCGGCGCGCAGATTGGTCTTACGGCTCTCTTCCCGCTGCCCCGGCCCCTGCCTCAACTCGCCCCGCAGCAGCGCGATATGCAGCGCGGCCAGCTCCGGCGAGGGGCCGACGCCCAGTGCGTCGGCCAGGGCCTCCCTCGTGCGCTGGTACACCAGCAGCGCCTCGCTGTCGCGACCGGCCGCGGCCAGGGCGCGCATCAGCGCGGCGACGAGCGGTTCCCGCAGCGGATGCGCGGCCACCAGGTCGGTCAGCTCCGTGACCATCTCCGCCCCGTGCCCGAGGGCGACTTCCGCGTCCGCCCGCTCCTCCGCGGCGGTCAGGCGCAGCTCCTGGAGCCGGGCGACCGCGGCGTCGAACGCGGCGCTCTCCCGCAGACCGATGTCCTGCATGGCCGCACCGCGCCACAGCCCGAGGGCCTCGCCCAGCAGCCGTGCGCGCCGGGGAGGCTCCTCGGTGCGGGACCGGCCCGCGGTGACGAGGCGTTCGAACCGTACGGCGTCGACGGCGTCGGGCTCCACCGCCAGCCGGTAGCCCTCTGTCCGCCCCTCGACGACCGCGCCCGGCAGCGCCTTGCGCAGCCGGGACACCAGGCGCTGGAGGGCGTTCGTCGCATCGGCGGGCGGATGCTCGCCCCAGATCCAGTCGATGAGCGACGCCTTCGGGACGACGTGACCCGGCTTGAGCGCCAGGGCGACCAGCAGTCCGCGCAGCCGCGCGCCGGGGACGTCGGCCGAGCCACCGTCGTCGGTACGCACCTCGAGTGGACCCAGCATCCCGATCTGCACCCGCTGATTTTGCCATGGCCGCCTTCCACGCAGCCGGTAGCCGGAAGTTCAGGCGAGGATCGACAGCAGGAGTGCCATTCCCAGGCCGAGCACGCTGACGAGTGTCTGCACCGCCGTCTGCGTCTTCGCCGCCTGGGTGAGGCTCATCCCGAACGACTCCTTGACCAGCCAGAAACCGGCGTGGTTCACGTAGTTGAGGCCGAGGGAACCGGCGCCGATGGCCACCACGAGCAGCGACGCCTCCAGGCCGCCTCCGGTGCCGATCAGCGGAGCGACGATGCCGGTGGCGGACACGATCCCGACGGTGGCCGATCCGGTCGTCAGGGACAGCAGCAGGGCGATCAGCCAGCCCAGCACGATCACGTTGACGTGGGCACCCTTGGCCGCGGAGGCGATGGCATCACCGATGCCGGAGTCCTGGAGGACCTGGTTGAACGCGCCCCCGCCGCCGATGATGAGCAGGATGGTGGCGACGGACTTGAGGCTGTCGTTCAGCGAGGTGCGGGTCTCCTCACCGGAGCGGCCCTGGTGGACGAGGGTCACGCCGAGGGCGAAGAGTAGGCCGCCGCCCATCGCCACCAGCGGTTCCCCCGCGAAGGTGAGGGCGGCACGCAGCCGGCTGGACTCGTCGAGCGCCGTCTCGGCGACGGCGCGCAGCAGCATGAGCGCGACCGGAACGAGCACGGCGGTGACGGCCAGGCCCGTGGGGACCCCGGCGCGGGGCCGTATCTCGTCGCGATGCTGGGCACCGGGACCGGCCGACGCGACGGCCGGGGTCGGCTCGGGCCCGGCGTGCCGCCCGGCGCCGGTGAACTGGGTGACCAGCGTGGCGTCCGGGCGTACGTCAGCCAGCCGGGGCGCGATCCAGCGGGCGTAGACGGGCCCGGCCAGGATCACGGTGGGGACGGCGCAGACGATGCCGACGGCGAGGGTCAGGCCGAGGTCGGCATGGAGGCCGGTCATGGCGGTCAGCGGGCCGGGGTGGGGCGGGAGCATACCGTGCAGGGTGCACAGCGCGGCGATGGCGGGCACCCCGAGCAGGACGTACGGAGAGCCGTTCGTACCGCCCCGGTCCTCCAGCCTGCGCGCCACGCTGAAGATCAGCGGCAGGAGCACGATGAGGCCGATCTCGAAGAACATCGGAATACCGATGACGAAGGCGGCGGCCACGACGAGCCAGGGCAACCGGCGGGTGCTGGACCGGTCGACGATGGCGTGCGCGATGGCGTCGGTGGCCCCGGAGTCGGACAGCAGACGTCCGAGCATGGCGCCCAGCGCGAGGGTGAGTCCCACGTCGCCGAGGGTGCTTCCGGCTCCTTCCTCGATGGACTCCGTCAGCGTGGCGACGGGTTCGCCCGCCGCGAGCCCGGTGCCGACGGCGACGATGATGAGCGCGACGAACGGGTGGACGCGCAGCCGGGAGTTGATCAGAAAGATCAACGCGGAGAACCCCACCATGAGGGTGAGCAGCAGAAACCAGGTGTGGGCGGTCATGCGCGGATTGCCTTTCGATGTCTGACCGTTGAGCGGGCCGGCGCGGCGCCGGTGTTCAGGCTCCGGTGGGCTGGGGGACCTGCTCGTCGTGCGCACGGAGCGCGGCCGGGCGGTCGAGTTCCCGATGGGAGGTCTCGGGGAGCAGGAGGGCGGCCACGACGGCGATGCCATAGGCCGTTCCGGCGAACAGGCCGATGCTGGCGCCCACACCGATCCGGTCGCTGAGGTAGCCGACGAGGGCGGGGAAGGCGGCCGCGACGATACGGCCGAAGTTGTAGCAGAAGCTCTGCCCGGTGCCGCGCATGGCCGTGGGATAGAGCTCGGCGAAGAGCGAGCCGAGACCGGCGGGAATGCCCGCGGAGAAGAAGCCGAGAGGGATGCCGAGGAAGAACATCTGCGTCTCGGTGATCGGTACGAAGAGGTAGACGACGACCGAGACCAGGCACATCGCCGCGAAGAAGACGATGTTGCGGCGACGGCCGATGCGGTCGGCGAGGAAACCGGAGACGACGTATCCGAAGAAGGCGGCGGCGATGAACACGGCCAGATAACTGCTGGTCTTGAGCACGGACAGATGGTGCTCGGTGCGCAGGTACGTCGGCAGAAAGGTGGTCAGGGCGTAGTAGCCGCCGTGGCTGCCGAGGCCGAGGAAGCCACCGAGAAGGGTGACCCGCAGCAGATCGGTCCGGAAGATGCGCAGCAGCGAGACCCGGTTCCCGGACGTGGCCACCCGCTGCTGATAGATCGGCGGATCGGTGACCTTGCGGCGGATGACGATGACCAGGACGGCGGGCAGCGCGGCCAGCCAGAACATCGAACGCCAGGCCCACTGCTCGGGCAGGGCGGTGAACAGGAAGGTGTACGCGGCCAGTGCGAGGCCCCAGCCCACGGCCCAGCCGCTCTGCACCGCGCCCAGGGCCCGGCCGCGGTGGCGGGTGCCCATGTACTCGCTGACCAGGACCGCTCCGGCCGCCCACTCACCGCCGAAGCCGAATCCCTGGACGCTGCGCAACACCATGAGCTGGGAGTAGCCGGTGGTGAAGCCGATCAGCACGGTCGCGGTGGAGTAGACGAGGACGGTCCACTGGAGCACCCGGACCCGGCCGTACCGGTCCGAGGCCCACCCGGCGAGCCAGCCGCCGATCGCCGTGCAGATGAGCGTGATCGAGGCGAGCCTTCCGGCGGCTCCGGTGCTCAGCTGCCAGGCGGTCATCAGGGTGGGCAGGACAAGACCGAACAGCTGGGCGTCGGCCGCTTCCAGCGTCCACCCCCCGAACGCGGCCCAGAAGGCCCGTCGTTGTGGCCTGTCGGTGTCCCGGTACCAGGCAAACATGAGCGGCTCATTTCTCGTGCGGGGTGCCCGCGCCGGCGGGGGAGTGTCAGCGCAGGTCGATGCGGTAGCGGAAGGTGCGGGCCAGCCCGCGCGAGCGGCGGTATTCCAGCGGAGTGGCGTCATGGGACCGGGCGACACGGTCGATGACGACGACGGGGTCGTGGCGCGCGCACTGGAGCAGCAAGGCGTCCCCCGCGGTGGCCACGTCGACGGTGAGTTCCTCCGTGGCGGCCGCGACGATCTGCCCGCAGGTGCGCTCATAGAGGGGATAGAGAAGGTCGCCCAGGTCGTCCTGGCCGATGCGCTCCATCGGTTCGAACAGCGGGAGCGGCAGCCAGATGTCCTCGACCAGGACCGGCTTCTCCTCGTACAGCCGCAGCCGGTGCAGATGCAGCACCTCGCTCCCGGCTTCCAGGCCCAGGGCGGAGGTGATGGTCTGCGTGCCCACCTGGCGGGCGATGGAGAGGATGCGGCTCTGCGGGAAGCCGTCCCCCGCGGTGCCGAACCGGAAGAACCGGAAGAGGGAGGCCGTCAGGGAGGCGCGCCGGACGAACGTGCCCGACCCCTGCCGTCGCTCCAGCAGCCCTTCCTCGACCAGGTCGCGGAAGGCCCGCCTGATGGTGCCCAGGGACACGTCGTAGTACGCGACCAGAGTGGACTCGGCCGGAAGGGGCTGATCCGGGGCCCATTCCCCGGCCCGGACGCGTTCCGCGATCACTTCACGGAGGCGGGCGTGCAGGGGAAGCCGGGGATCCGTCCTGGCAAGGGCGGCCTGACCTGGGCTCACGGCATCGTCAGGGGCGGGCGACATCGGCTGCATGCCCCACACCCTGCCCCTGTTTCCTACAGACGTCTAGTCCTTCATAGGGAAAATTCTTCTGAGGTGACTTCGACCAAGCCTGCACGCGCCCCCGACGGAGCTGTCGATACGCACGCCCATGTCTCCCCGAGCGATGAGATTCGCCCCCACTCGTCGCTACACCCCGGACTACGACGCCACCCCGGACACTTACCTGTCGCTCCTGGACACCCATGGGCTGGACGGTGGGGTGCTGGTGCAGCCGAGCTTCCTCGGCACCGACAACTCGTATCTGCTGGAAGCCCTGGGCAAGGCCCCCCACCGGCTGTGGGGTGTCGCCGTGATCGACCCCGGGACCTCCCGGGACGAGCTGGACCGGCTGGTGCGGGCGGGCGTGTGCGGCATTCGCCTCAATCTGGTCGGACGCCCGGTCCCGCCTCTCCATGAGGCCGTATGGCAGCGCCTCGGCCGCGCGCTCGCGGCACGGAACCTGCACCTGGAAGTCCAGGCCCGCGCGGAGCAGTGGAACGAGCTGTCGCCGTGGCTGCTCCGCTGGCCCGGACAGGTGGTCGTCGACCACCTGGGCCTTCCTCTCGACACGACCCTTTCCTCTCCCGGGGCGAAGGCGCTCGTCTCGCTGCTGACGGCCGATCATGTGTGGGTGAAGGCGTCCGCGCCCTACCGATCGGCCCGCGCCGCGGCGTCGGCCATGCTGCACCACGTGCTCGATACGGCCGGCCCGGCCAGGACCCTATGGGGCAGCGACTGGCCGTGGACCCAGCATGAGGAGGGCAGGACCTACGCCGACACGTTGTCCTGGCTCATGCGACAGCTCAGCGCCACGGAGATCACCCAGGTGTTGTGCGCCAACCCGCTGAGGCTGCTCACCGGAGGGCGGGCCGGTGATCTGGCCGCGCCGGTCGGGGGATCGGTATCCCGGCGTTCTTCGCGGAAGCTGCGCGGATGATTTATCGGCGCCCACAAGATCCCTCAGGAGATCGTGCCGCGAGGGTTAACTAAGTGTTCCCCTACTTCTGGGAGAGGTAAGCTATGTGCTTTGTATTTGCTGACGCTCCGGGAGGTAATATCGGGCGCAACGGCCGTGGCTGAATTTTCGCTATTGACTCGATTCACTTCCCGGTATCCGGGAGTTCATCTATGGAATCCACGCCTCTTCGAACGGCTTCGCCTTGGCTATTGGGCCTGGTGAGAGCGGTTGTGTGGCCGGAAACCGATTCGCGTGTTTTTTATCTTAAAATGCGTTCCGGTGGTCATGATCGGCCACGTTAGTTGACACATGTACTTGGCAGTCGTAACGTCCCTTGGTAAGGGGAATGAAGTGAATGCCTGCCCATGCAGGCCTCTGATAAAGCATTGCACTATATGCAACGGCAGGGGGAGCTGGATGGGGTATTCCAAGGGAAAAAGTGTGCAGGTTCTCGGTATGTTGCGTATTGCCGACGACGGTGAGGTGGAGAGTCTGGCGTTGGCCCATAAGCCTCGCACCGTACTGGCGATGTTGGTGGCTCACCCCGATCAGGTTGTGTCGCTGCCCGCACTCGTTCGTGAATTATGGGGTGATCACCCTCCGGCCAGTGCTCTCAGGGTCGTCCAGACCTACATCCTCCAGGCACGGAAGGCGCTCAGTCAGGCCACCCGGCTTCCCATCAAGGTCATCATCCAAGAGGCCCTCACGACGCATGCCGGTGGCTACATGTTCAGTGAGTCGTTCGCCCGACTCGACTACCGGATCTATCAAGGGCTTGTCGACTCGGGGCGCAAAGCGCTGGCCAATGGTGATCTTTCTGCCGGGGTCAGCTATCTGGGTGACGCTCTGGGGATCTGGCGAGGGTCGGCGTTCGCTGATGTCGTCGTCGGAAGGATGCTGGAATCCCGCCGGCGGCAGTACGAGGAGTCCCGGTTGGGGGCGTTGGAGACGCTCGCCGAAGCGAAGATCGAGATTGGGCGCCACTTGGAGGTCACCGCCGACCTCGCCGCCCTTACCACCGAGTATCCCTATCATGAGGGGTTGCACTCCCAATATATGCGCGCCTTGGAGAAGGCCGGGCGCCGGGCGCAGGCACTCGAAGTGTTCCATCGCCTGCGCGTCGGGCTCGTGTCCGAGCTGGGTATCGAGCCCGGCCATACGATTAGCCGTCTGCAATACAGCATTCTCAACTCCTCTCCGGTCAACGGCGTCTGACGTGCCCCTATGGGCACGGTTCATTGATCGTCCCTCGGTCCGGCTCCTTTACGCGACGGTGTATCCGCCGTCCACGGCGAAGATGGCTCCTGTCGCATAACTGGCCAGGGGGTCCGTGAAGTTCAGGATCCACCAAGCGATCTCCTCGGCCGTGCCCAACCGGCCCATCGGTATCTGCTCCTGGGTCTGGTGGATGGTCATCACTGCTTGGTCGTCAAGCGCGTTGTTCTCCAGGATCGGCGTCTCGATCGGCCCCGGAGCCACGGAAACCACCCGGACGCAGCTCTGGGCCAATTCGTTTGCCCAGGAGCGGGTGAAGAAGTCGAGCGCCGCCTTGGTGGCGCCATATACGCATAAGCCCGGCCAACCGTGCTGGCCGATGGCCGCGCTGATGTTCACCACGGTCCCTTCCGCACGCTCCAGGCAGGGCAGTGCGGCCTGGGTGATCAGCAGCGGGGCCCGGAGATTCACGGCGATGAATTGGTCGAACTCCGATGGAGTGATCATGCCAAGGTGCGTTGGCCGGAAGACGCTGGCGCTGTTGACCAGGATGTCGATGCCACCGAAGGCCGCCACTGCCTCCGAGATGATCGCCTGAGGGGCGTCCACCTCGCTGATGTCCGCGGTCACCGGTGTGATCGACGGCCGCCCCTTCGCGGTGGCCTTGAGCTTTTCGAGTGTCCTTCCCACGGCCAGCACATTCGCCCCGTGGTCAGCGAAAGCGCGCGCCGTGGCGCGACCGATCCCGCTGCCGGCCCCCGTGATGACGATGGTCTTGCCGGTTAAGGTGGACTCCATCGAAAAGCTCTCCCTGGCTGCCTCGGCGATGTGCTGTACACACTATGAACACCGTATGCGCCCAGGGAGTTGCACACCGTTAAGGGCGGCTTTGTGCGGAAGTGCCCCGCGGAGCGCGCTCGTCAGCCCACGGGATGACCATCCCGCTCGAAGTGCCGCACCAGGGTGCGGTCGGCGAGCAGGATCTGGTCGAGACCGCGAGTGAGCGCACGTCGGTCGGCCAGCGGGTCGAAACGGCCGAGGACCCGCAGCGCTCCGCTCGGATCCTGCTCCACCAGGTCACGGGTCCGCAGCCAGCCGGCCAGGGTGTGCTCACCATCGGGAAGGAAGCGGCCGGGAGGCCCCGCCTGCGGCAGATACGGCGAACGGTCGAGGCGCACCTGCAACTCCCCGTCCACCAGCCGCAGCTGGAGGCCGGGCACCGGCATCCCGACGGTGTCGGGCCCGTACCAGCCGGTGGGGTCCGTGGCGATGATCCCGGTTTCCGTGGTGCCGTAGGCCTGCCCGATCCGCACCCGATGACGCTCGGCGAAGCGGGTGTACACCCGGTGGGCCATCTGCTCACCGCCGGAGATCGCCAGCCGTAGCCGAGGGATCCGCACGGGACGGTCGATCTGGGCGAGAGCGGCGAAGTGCTGGGGGGACCCGATGATGGTGTCGGCCCCCGACCGGATCGCCGTACGCAGCACGGTGCGGCGGCCCGAGTGGGGAGCCAGCAGGACCGTGCTCCGGGTGCTCGTCGCGTACAGCACGCCGCCGACCAGGCTGAAGGAGTGCGCGAGCGGACCGAGGACCAGGACCCGGGACCTTGGCTCGGGCATACCGCCGACGGTCTTGAACCGCTCCAGCTCGGTCAGCAGCGACTCGGGTGTGCGGCCGATGGCCTTGGCGAACCCGGTGCTCCCGGAGGTGAACTGGACCAGGCAGTGATCGGTGGCGGCGGGGCGGCCTCTCAGGAGGCGGCGGACGAAGACCTCGCACTCGTCGTGGAAGGTCTCCTGGCCGTGGCCCGGCGCGTCGAAGGAGACATGGAACTGGGGCCGGCACCAGTCCAGCTGGCGGCCCAGCTCCTTGCCGCGCACATGCGGGCCCATGAGCATGACCTGGGCGCCGCAGGACCACAGGGCGAACAGGGCCCATAGCTGACTGAAGCTATGGGCACCCTGGAGGGCGACGGTGTGTCCGGAACGGATCCCATAGGCATCGAAGAGCCGCCGCATCTGGGCGACTTGGGTACGCAACGTTTGATAGGTGACGCCGTGCCCGGCCTGGGCCCAGAGGGCGCTGCCCGGTGGTGCGCCCAGCAGATCGGCACCCCACCAGTCGGGCTCCGGGTCCACATATGCAGCCATGACGGGTTCCCCTTCCCGCTCCACCGCTCGGCGCCGGAGAGGACCTCATGCGCCGTCTCTGGGAAAACACCGGACAGCCGCCGAAGGTTGCATCGGAGGTGCGTCGGAGTCGCGTCGGAGTTGCAGAGGAGGGGAACCGGTGCGCGGCGGAAAGCGATCGGCGACCGCGAATCTCCCCGTCAGGCGGCCGCTTCCGTCGCGAGCAGGTAGCGCTTGGCGTCGACCCCACCGGCGTATCCGGTCAGCGAACCCTTCGCTCCGACGATGCGGTGGCAGGGCAGCACGACGCACAGCGGATTGGAGCCGAGCGCCATCCCCACCGCCCGCGCGGCACGCGGGCGGTCCAGCGCGGCGGCCAGCTCGCCGTAGGTGGCGGTGCGGCCGTAGGGCACGAACGACTCCAGGGCGAGCACCGTCTGCGCGGTGAACGCGGAGGCGAGCGAGAGGTCCAGGGGAACGGAGAACGAGCGGATCTCCCCGGCCAGATACGCCGCGAGCTGGGCCCGCGCCTCTGTCAGCACGGCCGACTGCCCAGGTGTGGCGTCGGCCTCCGCGCGGAACTCCACCCCGCTGCCGCCCGCACGGGCCGCGCGGCGGCGCACGGCCTCCGCGGTGTCGTACACGCAGGCGAGCAGCGCCTCGTTCGTGGCCGCGAGGACCAGCCGGCCGCACGGGGTCGACTCCTCGGCGAGCGCCACGGACGTCACCCGGGCACGGGCTTCGGACTGCATGGGTTTTCCTCCTTCTCTGCCTTCTCTTCCGCGCCGGAGGCTCAGACCGTAGCGGGACGACAGCTCTTGCAGGCACGGTAGCCCGCCTGCCGGGCAGCCCCGGCGGTACGGAACGGAACCTGGTGCGGCCGGGTGATCCGGCGGGCGTGCGCACAGGTCGGATGACAGTAGATCCGCGTGGTGTCGCTGCCGAGGAAGACGGCCCCGCGCAGGGTCAGCTCCTCCAGCCGGTGCATGTCGATGCCCTCCGCGCTCCGCAGGGCATCTCCGACGCGCTCCGCATAGGCCGCGTCGCACGGCGCCCCGCCCTCATAGGTGACGCGATGGCAGGGGATCAGCATGGGCACCGGATTCTTGGCCAGAGCCTTGACGATCGGCCCGGCGGCGGAGGGCAGCGATGCCTCTCGCGCGAGCCAGGTGATCGGCCGCAGCTGGCCGGAGGGAATCGACCGCACCGCATGGAGCACGGCGCACTCCAGGTCGGTGAGACCTCCCAGGTCGATCGGCAGCCGCTTCGCCCGGCCCGTGCGCAAGGCGGGGCGCAGCCCGGGGAAGGGCGCCGAGGCGCGGATGGCGGTCCGGCCGGTGCGGGCGTGATGCAACCGCTCGAACTCGTCCGCGTCGGTCACCATCGTGTCGACGGCCGAGCCGGTCACCGCGTCCGGGCTGTAGGCCACGTAGAGGCCGCCGGCCGCGCTGTCAAGATGGCTGTAGGTGTCGTAGCGCTCTCGCGGAATTCCTACGCGCTGAAGTACCCTCAGGGCGAAGTCCGCCGGGGCAGGGGCCGCGAGATCGGCCAAGGCGTGCTCCAACTGTCCCTCCGCGGGCCGCTCTTCCTCATCATTCCGGTAGTTCATCTGGTCACCTCCCCCAACACCGCCGCCTCGGGTGTCAAGATCTCACGTAGTGTGCCGATCCCTCTTGATACTTGTGCCTTGACGGTACCCACGGGGCAGCCCTGGGCCTCGGCCATGTCGCTGTAACTCATCCCTATGACATGACGCATCACCACCGCGACGCGGTGCTTCTCGGGCAGCTCGGTGAGCGCGTTGACCAGAACCGTACGGTCGGCGGACGTCGCCGCCCGCTCCTCCGGTCCCGGACTCTCGTCTACCCAGGTGTCGCAGGCATCCTCCGCTCGGGTGGCCGACACCGGGTGACGGACGCTGGTACGCACATGATTGCGCCAGACGTTCGCCGCGATCGTCATCAGCCAGGCCCGGGGTTTCAGCTTGCGCCGACGCTCCGGGGAGTAGGTCTGGAGCGCCGAATAGGCACGTAAGAAGGTGTCCTGGCCCAGGTCGTCCGCCTCGGCGGCCGATCCCGAGACCCGGAACAGAAAGGCACGCACCGCCGAGGCGTGGACCCGGACCAGCTCTGTGAAGCCGTCATCCAGATCTGACGCCAGGCGCTCGGTCAGCTGCTCCGCCATATCGTCCATCAGCTACAGAAACACCGGGACTTCAGCAATGGTTGCACAGCCCGCGCCGCGATGCCCGGGAGCGGAGCCGGAGCGGTAGGCAAAAGGGCCGCACCGGCCGCCGGAATCGGCAGCCGGTGCGGTGTCCGCGCAGCGTGCGGGCGGGGCAGTGCGCGCGGGTCAGCGTGTACGGGTCAGTCGGGCAGCCCCACCGACTGGCTGTGCCGGAAGATGTTCCGCGGGTCGTACTTCTTCTTGACGGCCTGGAGCTTCGGGTAGTTCTCCTTGTAGTACAGGTCGTGCCACGGCACCTTCGACGTGTTGTACTTCGGGTCGCCGAGGTCGATGTCCGGGTAGTTGACGTAGCAGCCGTCGGTGACGTCGTTCGGCACCGGCACGCCGCCGGTCTCGGCGTAGACCTCCTGGTAGCACTCCCGGATCCAGGCCAGCGACTTGGCCTCGTCGGCCGCCTCCGTCCAGTACAGCATCCACGACATCTTGAACGCCGAGCTGCGGTGGGAGGATGCCGTCGCGTCCTGGGCCACCGCGTTGACCTGGCCGCCGAAGGAGCTCAGCTGCACCGATGCGGTGGGGTTGTCGATGGCGTCGCTGGTCAGATGCTTGTAGAGCGCGTCGAGATGCGAGTCGGGGAAGTTCGCCCGCATATAGGCGGACTTGAAGTCTCCCTTCAGCGTCGGGTCGTTGAGCGTCAGGGTCGAGGTGCCGAGGTAGCGGGTCGCCTGGAGCCACGGCATGCGGCGCGGCTTCACCAGCTCGGGCATGGCGGCCAGCTCACCCGTCCTGGTGGTGGCCGCCTCGTGGGCGACGGACACGCCCTTGCTGATGGCGGCCACGAAGTCCGCCAGCTTCTGCTCGGCGTTCGGCACCGTGGCGTCCATCTGGGTGATCATCCCGATGGCGCCGTTCGACCGGTGGTTCAGCCCCAGGTAGCTGCACATCCCGGCGTACGGGTCGCCCGGAGCGCTGTGCGCGACGTGCCAGGCGCCGTAGTTCTTCACCAGGGTGTCGAAGTCCTTGCGGGAGAGCGAGCTCCACGGCCAGGAAACGGCGTTGATGAGCACCTCGGCCGGAGGGCGGGGGAGCAGGGTGGACGGCTCGGAGCCCTTGGCGTCCGGGCTGCGGAACCAGTAGCGCGTGACGATGCCGAAGTTGCCGCCGCCCCCGCCGGTGTGCGCCCACCACAGATCGCGGTTCGGGTCCGACTCCTCCCGGGTGGCGACGACCGCCCGGGCCGTGCCCGAGGCGTCCACGACGACCACCTCGACCGCGTACAGATGGTCCACGACGAGGCCCAGCAGACGGCACAGCATCCCCCAGCCGCCGCCGCTGACGTGGCCGCCCGCGCCGACCTGGTGGCAGATGCCCGCGGGGATGACGACGCCCCAGCGGCGGTAGAGCCCCTCGTAGACGTCGAGCAGCTGGCACCCCGACTCGACCATGAACGCGTTGCGCTCGGTGTCGAAGTCGACCTGGCGCATCTCCGACAGGTCGACCACGACCTTCGCGTCCGGGTGGTAGACGAAGTCCTCGAAACAGTGGCCGCCGCTGCGCACCGCGAGGCGCTTGCCCTCCTTCACCGCCTGCTGGGTGACCTTCACCACCTGGTCGGTCGTGGTGACCAGATGCACCTTCTCGGGCTTGCCTATGTACCGCTGGTTCCAGCCTCTGACCACGTCCGCGTAGTTCCGGTCGCCGGGTGTGATCGCGACGGCGTCCCCCGCCGCCGCGGCACGCGTCGTGGCGTCCCGCGTCGTGGCCGCCGCCGCGGTACCGGCCGTGCCGCCGAGCAGCATTCCTCCTCCAACGGAGGCGCCCCCGTAAAGGAAACGTCGCCGTTCCATCCCGCCTCTGCTGTCTGTCATCACATGGCCTCTCTGGCCGTCGTCGTGGAGGCTGCGAGCCGGTTCCGGCGCAGCGCGCGACGGCCGCGGGCGACGCTACTTGCCGCTCGACGGGCCCCTCACCCGGAATATTGCTCCGCAATTCGGGGGCGGAAGCCGTCGGTCACTCGGCTTCCGCGGCGATGCAACCCCCCGGCGCCCGACGGTGTTTCTCCTCCCGTCGGCTCGATCACGGGCCGCGCCGTGGGCCGATGTCCGGCCCCAAGACGCACAGCGGCGCGGTGCCAGCCGACGGACGCGAGAGTCGCCAGAGGAGAGGAAAGCGCATGACCGAGCTCGATGCCATCAGTGAGGCGCGGGACAAACCCGCAGAGGATCGGATGACGCCCCGGCACCGGCTGATCCTGGTCCTCCTGCTCGGCGCCCAGTTCATGCTCGCCGTCGACTTCTCCGTGCTGAACATCGCCGTGCCGACCATCGGGTCCGACCTCGGCTTCGAGCTGAGCACCCTTCAGTGGATCGTCACCGGCTTCATGCTGCCCGCCGCGGGCTTCACGCTGCTGTTCGGCCGCATCGCCGACCTCTTCGGCCGGCGGAACCTCTTCCTGGTGGGCATGCTGATCCTCGGTGTCGCGTCGCTGGTCGGCGGCCTCGCCCAGTCGCCGGGCATGCTCCTGGCCGGCCGCATCGGGCAGGGTCTCGCCACGGCCATGGCGACGCCCGCCGCGATGTCGCTGCTCACCACGTCCTTCCCCGAAGGCCCCCTCCGCCAGCGTGCCCTGGGGCTCAACGGCACCCTTCTCACCGGCGGCTTCGCGCTGGGCTCGGTGCTCGGCGGGGTGCTGACCGAGCTGCTGAGCTGGCGCTGGGCATTCCTGATCAACCTGCCGGTCGTGGTGCTCATCCTGGCGTTCGCCCCGCGCGTCCTGAGCGACAGCAGCGAGCGGACCCGCAGCCGCCTCGACGTTCCCGGCGCGGTCACCGTCACCGGTGGTCTGGTCAGCCTGGTCTACGGCATCTCCGCGACCGAGCAGAAGGGCTGGGGCGACCCCGTCGTCATCGGCTGCCTGATCCTCGCCGCGGTGCTGCTGGTCGCCTTCTGGTTCATCGAGCTGCGCAGCTCCAACCCGCTGGCCCCGGTCAGCGTGCTCAAGCGGCCCACCGTGCGCTGGGGCAACTTCGCCGGGCTCCTCGTCGTCAGCATGCCCAGCGCGGTGGTCTTCCAGATGACGCTCTACCTCCAGGACGTGCTCGACTACAAGCCGCTCGCCTCGGGTCTGGCGTTCGGCGGGTCCAGCATCGCCGCCATCGCGGGCGGCCTCCTCGCCCCCAAGGTGATCGGCGCCATCGGCAGCAAGCGCACCCTCGTCACCGCCCTCACGGTCCAGGGACTCGGCCTCCTGGGGCTGCTCACCGTGGACCAGGGCGACTCCGGGATCTACATCGTCCTCATCGCCGTCGCGATCGCCTTCTTCGGCCACGCCATGGGTCTCGTCTCCTACACGGTCATCGCCACCTCCGGCCTGCCCAATGAGGAGCAGGGTCTGGCGACCGGTCTGAGCACGATGAGCCAGCAGATCGCCCTCACGCTCGGCACCCCGGTGCTGGCGGCCGTCGCGGTCTTCGGCGCCGACGCGACCGAGGGCGTGGAGGCGAGCATCGCCGACACCCTCGACGGCATGCACTTGGCGGTGCTCGTGGGCGCGGTGGCGAGCCTCGCGGTCGCTGCCCTCGTGGCCGCCTTCTTCCGCTCCGGTGCCGCGGCCCGGAGCGAGGAGTCGACCGCCTGAGTCCGGCTCCCGCGCCGCCCGATCCGTTCTTCCTTCCCCGTTGTTCCCTCCGGCTCCGGCCGGTCCTACGAAAGGCACACCCATGACCACTGTCGAGCAGCTCGGCGCCACCGTCACCGAGACCCGCACGATCACCCTCGCCGGCGCCCAGCAGGGCATCACCGCGGCGCTGCGCAAGGCCGAGGAGCTGGGTGCTCGGGTGGCGATCGTCGTCCTCGACGCCGGCGGCCACGTTCAGGCGCTGGCGCGCATGGACGGTGCCCCGGCCGTGGCCACCAGCGTCGCGCAGAACAAGGCGAGCACCGCGCTCGTCGTCCGCACGCCCACCAATGAATTCGCGGAGGCCATCAAGCAGGACGCGGTCCTGGTGAGCAGCCTGGCCAGCCAGCCCGGTATGGCGCTGTTCTCCGGTGGTCTGCCGCTGGTTTCCGACGGCACGCCGGTCGGCTCCATCGGCGTCAGCGGCGGAATGGGGGACGAGGACCTGAATGTCGCCCGGGCGGGAGCCGCGGCCATCGTCTGACCGGACGGTGGCGGTGAATGCGAGGGCAAGAATGTGAGTGCGCGCCCAGGGCCTTGGCGCGCAGGCTGTAGTCACGTTGCGAGAAGCGTCGTGGACGAAGGAGAGATTCCGGTGAACGTCAGCCCTGGAGAGGTCTACGAGAACCCCCGTTGCGGAGAGCGGATCGTGGTCCGCACGCCGGCCTCGGAAACCGGGGGCAAGCGCTCGGTGATGGATCTGTATGTCGAACCCGGCGGCTTTGCCGCGGGCGAGCACATTCATCCGATCAGCCATGAACGCTTCACCCTCGTGCGCGGAAAGCTCGCAGTCATCCAGGGCGGCCGTAAGACGGTGCTCGACAAGGTGGGACAGAGTATTCTGATCCAGCCGGGAATCGAGCACCGTTGGTGGAACCCGACGGGTGACAAGACCTACGCCATATGCGAGGTCATCGGAAACGGGACGCGCTTCGAGCAGATGGTGATGCGTCAGCTCTTCTGCCTGGCGGTGGACGGAAAGACGAACGCCGAGGGGATGCCCAAGCTGCTCCAGCGAGCCGTGACCTCCCTGGAGTTCCAGGATGTGCTGCGGTTCGTCAAGCCGTCCTGGAAGCGCCAGCGCATTCTCTACGAGATCCTCGCACCGGTCGCCCGTCGGCTGGGGTACGTGGGGTGCAATCCCGAGTACATGAATCGCAAGCCGTCGGAGATAGCGGTCCTGGAGGATCTTCCCGACGAGGTTCTGGCCTGGCACTACTGACCCGGCACCTCTGACCTCCTGGCACCTCTGACCTGGAGCATCCCGGGCTGAATCGGCCGCTCGCAGGCCCGGGAAAGGCAGCACAGACCACTCTGTGGTTTGTGCTGCCTTTTTTCATGCCCAGAGATAAGCGAAATCCTTAATTCCACTTTTCTAGACAGTTATTAGACGGCCTCTAGTGCCGCCTCTGGAAGACTTCTTGGCATGAGACCAACGACGGTATCTGAGCGCTTGTATTCGTACATGGTCGAAAACAGCGTCCCGGTCGATGAGCCGCAGCGGAATCTCATTCAGCGGACCGCCGGAGTCGGTGAGCGGTCGCGGATGCAGATCGGCACTCCGCAGGGCTCGTTCTTCACCTTCCTCACGCAGATCATGCAGGCACGGAATGCGATCGAGGTGGGCACCTTCACCGGGTACTCGGCCCTCTGCATCGCCAAGGGGCTGCCGGTCGACGGCCATCTCCTCACCTGTGATGTGAGCGAGGAATGGACCAGCCTCGGCAGGGAGGCATGGAAAGAGGCGGGCGTCGACGAGAAAATCGAACTCCGCCTCGGCCCGGCCCTGGAGACGCTGCGTTCCCTGCCGGCCGATCCGGTCGTGGACCTGGCCTTCATCGACGCGGACAAGCAGAGCTACACCGCCTACTACGAGGAATTGGTACCCCGCTTGCGTCCCGGCGGCGTCATCCTCGTCGACAACGTCTTCTGGTTCGGAACCGTCGTCGACGACCGGGACGGAGAGGGCGCCACGATGCACGCCTTCAACGCCCATGTGGCGGCGGACGAACGCGTCGAGGCCGTCATTCTGTCGATCGGCGACGGATTGACGATGGTCCGCAAAAGGACCTGACGCCCACATATCGGCAGCACAAGGGAGTGTCTGATGCCGAGCACGTCTTCATCGGGTAAATCACTACGACTGGCCAGACTTTCCGGGCACGGCGACGAGCGCTATCTCTTCGTGCCACTCGATCACTCCGTCTCCGACGGTCCGATCGCGACGGTGAGCGGCTTCCAGGAACTCGTCCGTGACGTGGTCGACGGCGGGGCCGACGGAATCGTCGTCCACAAGGGCCGGGCCCGGGCGCTCGCCCCCGAGCTGCTCGCGGATTCCTCGCTGCTCATCCACCTGAGCGCCAGCACGGCACACGGCCCGGACGTCAACGCCAAGGTGCTCGTGGGCGACGTCGACGAGGCCATCAGCCTCGGGGCGGACGCGGTGAGCGTGCACGTCAACATCGGCTCCGACACCGAGGCCGACCAGTTGACCGACCTGGGCACGGTGGCCGCGGCCTGCGACCGCTGGGGGATGCCGCTGCTGGCGATGATCTACCCACGTGGTCCGCGGGTCACCGATCCCGCCGACCCGGCGCTGGTGGCGCACGTCGTCAACATCGCCGCCGACCTCGGCGTCGACATCGTCAAGACCGTGTTCGCCTCCCCCGTGGAGCGCATGGCCGAGGTGGTCGAAAGCTCCCCCATCCCCATCATCGTCGCGGGCGGTGGGGACGCCTCGCAGAGCGTCCAGGACTTCGCGGTCTCGGCGCTCGCGGTCGGATGCAGCGGACTCGCCGTCGGCCGGCGCGTCTTCAACTCGGCCTCCCCCCGCACGACGGTTCAGGAGCTCGCCGAGATCGTTCATGGGCCCCAGGGCTCTCCCGTCCCCATCCAAAACTCGCGAATGGCAGGTGCACTGTGAAGCTCAGTTGGGTCGACATCCGCTCGGTCGGTTCCGCGAAGGACGCCATCGTCCAGGAGGCGATTCACGCCCGGGTGGAGGGCATTCTCGCCGCCGACCCGGCGGACCTGGAGAAGCTGCCGCCGACGGTGAAGAAGGTCCTCTTCCCGCAGGGCCAGACGCTCCCCGAGAGCTTCGGCGCGGCGGACGTCGTCATCGTCGACCCCGCCAAGCACGGGGAGCCGGCCGAACTGGCCCTCGCCCACCCCGATGTGGAGTTCGGCCGGTTCGTCGAGATCATCGACGCCGAGACGCTGGAGGACGCCTGCCAGTCCGGCCGCGTCGACAAGTGGAGCGTGCTGCTCTTCCGCGACCCCACCAAGATCCCGCTGGAGATCGTGATCGCGGCCGCCGCCCGTGCCAACGGCAGCCTCGTCACCATCGCCAAGGACGTGGAGGAAGCCGAGATCATCTTCGGGGTGCTGGAACTCGGCTCCGACGGTGTGCTGATGGCCCCGGCGAAGGTCGGCGACGTCACCGCGCTCAAGGCCGCCGCCGAGGGCGGCATACCCGACCTCGAGCTGGTCGAGCTGGAGGTCACCGCCACCACCCACGTCGGCATGGGCGAGCGGGCCTGCGTGGACACCGCCACCTACTTCGGCAAGGACGAGGGCATCCTGGTCGGCTCGCACTCCAAGGGCATGATCCTCTGCGTCAGCGAGACCCACCCGCTGCCGTACATGCCCACCCGCCCGTTCCGGGTCAACGCCGGTGCCATCCACTCGTACACCGTCGGCCAGAACGAGCGCACCAACTACCTGAGCGAGCTGAAGGCGGGCAGCAAGGTCACCGCCGTGGACATCCACGGTAAGACCCGTCTGGTCACCGTCGGCCGGGTCAAGATCGAGACGCGTCCGCTGCTCTCGATCGACGCGGTCGGCCCCGACGGCCGCACGGCCAACCTGATCCTCCAGGACGACTGGCACGTCCGGGTGCTCGGCCCGGGCGGCACGGTGCTCAACAGCACCGAGCTGAAGCCCGGCGACAAGGTGCTCGGCTATCTGCCGGTCGAGGACCGCCACGTCGGCTACCCGATCAACGAGTTCTGCCTGGAGAAGTAGCACCCCCCCGGGCGGGCCGGTGACACGCACGGCGCCACCGGCCCGCCCGGGCGGGAGCGGGGCCCCCTCCCCGCACTCCCCGCACGCGTACCTCCGAACGACCCCCACAACGGAATCAGTGCATCCCGGAGGAACAGCCTTGGACGGGACAGTGTCGTCCTACGTCGATGACGACGAGCGGTGGAGAGCCGTTCTGCGCCGAGACCGGCAGGCAGACGGAGTCTTCTACTACTCGGTGCGGACGACGGGCATCTACAGCCGGCCCTCCTGTGTCTCCCGGCCGGCGCGCCGGGCGAACACCGTCTTCTTCACCGACCCGGAGGCCGCCGAACGCGCCGGATACCGGCCGTGCCGCCGGTGCAGACCGCGCGAGGACAGCGCGCACGCCTCCTATGTGACCGCCATCGCCAAGACCTGCGAGCTGATCCACGAGGCGAGCGAGACACCGAACCTCGACACCCTCGCCGAGGCGGCCGGTTTCAGCCGCTTCCACTTCCACCGGGTCTTCAAGCGGCTGACGGGAGTGACCCCGCAGGCGTACGTGGCCACCTGCCGCGCCGACCGGCTGCGCCGGGTGATCTCCGAGGCCGAGACGGTGACCGAGGCCATCTACCGGTCCGGCTTCACCTCCCAGGGCAACTTCTACGCCGTGTCCCAGCAGATCCTGGGCATGACGCCGACCAACTTCCGTACCGGCGCGGACTCCATCGCCATCAGCTTCTCCCTGTCGGGGAGCCCCCTGGGCCCCGTCCTGGTCGCGAAGACCGAGAAGGGGATCTGCTCCGTGCTCACCGGCGACCAGCTTCCCGGCGACGCACTCACGGGCGACGCCGAAGCAGCGCTCGTCGGACGGCTGAGGAAGCGCTTCCCCAAGGCGCATCTCATCCGCGCGGGCCGGGAGTTCGACGATCGGGTCGCCGCCGCCGTACGCCAGTCGGAGCCGCCGAGGCTGGGCCGGGACCTGCCGCTGAACATCCGCGTCACGGCCATGAGCGAGCGCCTCAGAAAGGCACTTCGCGAGACACCGAGCGAACCATCCGTCCAGACACGGTGAAAGAGGATTGGTGATGTTACTTTTTGGCACCCATCGGTCGGCGGCCCAGCGACTGCGGCTGCACACCGATCGCGGGCTCGGCGCGGGCAACTTCTTCTGGCGCGCCTGGTCGATCGCCAAGGACCGGGACCGGCCGCTCCTCTATCACCCGGATGTGACCGCCCCCGGCTGGGCGGAGACCGAGCCGCCCGGCATCTCCCTGAACGACATGCGCATCACCGTCATCCGGTATGCCACCTGGTACCGCGACCACGGAGTGCGGCCCTCCTCCCACGTCGGGGTCTACACCCGCGACGGGCTGGCCGGACTGCTCCATCACATAGCGATCAACAGCCTCGGCGCCGCCGCCGTGCACTGCAACCCCAAGATGGCGTCACCGACCGCGGCCGACTACTTCCAGCGCACCCAGACGACGGTCCTCGTCGGTGACAAGGACCTGCTCGACGGCTGCACCGAGGCCTGGTCGCAGCAGGGCATCGCCACCGCCAGGACCCCGCTGCTCCAGGACATCCGGCAGCTGGACGAGACCGCCCCGCTGCCGCCCGCCCCGCTGCCCGGATTCCCCTACCGCCATGGGCCGGACGACCTGGTGATGGTCTCCCACTCCTCCGGGACCACCGGCCGCCCCAAGGCACCGATCTTCAGCCACCGCGGGTTCTTCATCGGCAAGCGCGAGCGGCTGTGGAGCTTCCCGTCCCTGCGCACCGACCGCATGCTGACCGCCCTCCCGCACAGCCACTCGTCGGGCATCAGCTATCTCAGCATGGCGCTGCTGCTGGGCATCCCCACCCTGATCCTGGACGATCCGAACGGACGGTCCGTGGCCCAGGCGATCAACCAGTTCCAGCCCACCTTCGTCCTCGGCTTCCCGCTGACCCTCGCGGAGATCGACGTCGCGGACATCGACCCCCGCGCCGCCCGGAACATCCACTCGTGGAACGGCATGGGCGACGCCTCGCACGAGCGGCACATCAGGCCCCTGATGGGCCTGGGCTCCCGCCCCGGCAAAACCGGCTCCCAGTACAACGACGGCCTGGGCTCCTCCGAGATGGGCATGGTGCTCTTCCGGCAGGTGTACGTCCCCGAGTCGACCGAGTACGGACGGCTCATCGGCCACCCGGCCGGTGTGGTCCGCAAGGCCGCCGTCCTGGACGAAGAGGGGAACGAACTGCCCGACGGGCAGGCCGGGATGCTCGGCGTCCGCACCCCCAGCGTCACCCCCGGCTACTGGGACGACCCCCAGCTCAGCCAGGACTCCCTGCTGAGCGGCTACTTCCTCACCGGTGACATCGTCCGGCGGGACGAGCAGGGCCGTTTCTTCCACCTCGACCGCACGCCCGACGTGATCCACGCGGCCGACGGGCCCGTGCACAGCCTCCCTCTCGAAGAGGTCCTGCTGCTGACCACCCAGGCGCTGGACGCCGCGGTGGTGGGCGTCGAGGACCCGGATGCCCCGGGGAAGGCGGCCCCCGTCGGCATCGTCCTCTTCCGGGACAACGGTGGGGACGGCCCGGAGCGCTCCTCCGACGCCCTGCTGGAGGCCGTGAACGCCGAACTCGGCCGCAAGCGAATGCCGTTGCTGCGCGCGCTGCTCATCGCCGCCGACCGCGAAGAACTGCCCGTGGGCGTCACCGGCAAGGTGCTCAAGCGGCAGCTCCGCGAGCGCCACCGCACCCTGCTGCACGACGCCGCCGCCCACGGGGCCGCGCCACGGGCGAACTGACCACCACCGCCCCACCCGATCCACCCGATCAGAAGGGCCAGTCATGCACGACGGACACGCCGCGCGCCAAGTCGTCGACATCATCACCGGCTCCTGGCAGTCACAGGCGCTCTACGCCGCGGTCGCCCTGGAGATCCCCGACCACATCGCCGCCGGGCACACCACCGACACGGCCCTGGCCACGGCCACCGGCTCGGGCCCGGACGGCATCACCCGGCTGATGCGGCTGCTGCTGGCCATGGGCGTCTTCGACCGCTCGCCGGAGCACGGTTACGCGCTGACGCCGGTGAGCGAGGTGCTCCGCGCCGACAACGACGCGTCGATGCGCGACATGATCCAGCTCTACGGCGAGGAGTTCCACACCGCGTGGGGAGCGGTGGTGCCCGCCGTCCGCACCGGATCCTCCGGCTTCGAACACGCCCTCGGCACCTCCATCCACGCGTATCTGGCGAACGCGCCCGGCGCGGGCGCCAAGTTCCAGCGCGCCATGAACGCGGGCAACGTCTTCTTCCCCGATGTCCTGGACGCGTTCGACTTCTCCCGCTGCACCACGGTCATGGACGTCGCGGGCGGCAGCGGCCAGTTCCTGTCGATGGTCCTGCGGGCCCACCCGCATCTCCACGGGGTGCTCCTGGACCTGCCGCATATGATCCCCGTCGCCCACGCCCACCTGGACGCGGCCGTGGGCCCCGACCGCTATGAGGCCGTCGAGGGGGACATCTTCGCCTCGGTGCCCGAGGGCGCCGACGCGTACCTCCTCTCCAGGGTGCTCCAGGACTGGGACGACGACCGGTCCGTGACCCTCCTGTCCAACATCCGCAAGGCGCTGCCCGAGGACGGCCGACTGCTCGTCGTGGAGCGGGTCATCCCCGAGGAAGGCGCCCCGGAGCTGCTTCCGCTCCTGTACGACCTCCATCTCCTCATGGCCGCGGGAGGGCGCGGGCGGACCCTGGACGGTTACCGCGACGTCCTCACCGCGGCCGGGCTGCGCCTGGAATCCGTCCACCCGCTGGCCCTCGAAACCACGTTGCTGGTCGCGGCCGCCGCCTAGGCGCCGCGCCGGGCCCCCGACGCCGACGACTCACGAGAAGGCGAATACGAGGCACTCGATGAACCTCTCACCCCCAACCCGACCGAGCGACGACCCCCGGGTCCTGGACGTCCCCGTGCTGATCATCGGCGGCGGCGGCGCGGGCCTGACGGCGTCCGTCTTCCTCTCCGACCTCGGCGTCGGCTCGTTGCTCGTCGAGCGCCACGCGACGACGTCGATCCAGCCCAAGGCGCATATCCTCAACGCCCGCACCATGGAGATCTTCGGCCACCACGGACTGGCCCGGGACATCTACGCCGAGGGCTCCCCGCCCGCCAACTGCGGCGCCATGGCCTGGCTGACCAGCCTCGGCGGCGACGAGCCGTACGACCGCAAGGTGCTCCACCGCGCCGATGCCTACGGCGGCGGCGACCTGGCCGAGCGGTACGCCGAGGCGTCCGCGTACCCCCACGCGAACCTCGGCCAGCGCTGGCTGGAGCCGCTGATCCGCCGCCATGCCGAGGAGCGCAACCCGGGCGGGATCCGCTTCGGACACGAGATGGTCGAATTCGAGGAGGACGGGGACAGCGTCACCGCGACGATCCTGGACCGCGACGCGGACCGTACCTACCGCGTCCGCGCCGGATATCTGATCGCCGCCGACGGCGGCCGCTCGGTGAGCAAGCGGCTCGGCATCCGCATGCTGGGCACCCCCACCTTCCTGGAGTGGATCAACCTTCACATCCGGGCCGACTTCTCCGAGTTCGTCCCCTTCGACGACACGGTGGTCAACCGCGTCTCCAGCCTCGCCGACGACGGCAGCCTGGAGCACTGCGGTGTCGTGCCCATGGGCCCCAAGCAGTGGGGACGCCACTCCGAGGAGTGGACGCTGATGTTCTCCCGGCCGCCCGGCACCCGGGAGGCGGCCGAGCTGGACGACGAGACGGTCGTCAAGATGGTCCGCCGGACGCTGAAGCTCCCTCAGGACCATCCGATGGAGGTGCAGAGCATCAGCCGCTGGCCCGTGGAGGGCACGGTCGCCGAGCACTTCCGCTCCGGTCGCGTCTTCCTCGTCGGCGACGCCGCCCACCGGCATCCGCCGTCCGGCGCGCTCGGCCTCAACACCGGCGTCCAGGACTCCCACAACCTGGCCTGGAAGCTGGCCCGGGTGCTCTCCGGCGACGCCGCGCCCGCGCTGCTCGACAGCTACGAGGCCGAGCGGCGCCCGGTCGCCGAACGCGTCGTCGAGCGGGCGCTGTTCTCGCTGTTCAACCAGATCGCCTTCACCGCGGGCACCGGCGTGGTCCCGGGGGCCCGCCCCGAGTGGAACCGGGCCCAGATGACCGCCCTGTTCTCCGACACGCCCGACGGCCGGACCCGGCGCGCGGTCCTCGCCGAGTACTTCGAGACCAACCGGATCACCACCGCCCACCTGGGCCTGGAGATGGGCTACGACTACGCCGAGGCCGGGTTCGTCACCGACGACGGCACCGAGCGGCCCGAGCCGGATCCGCTCGGCCTCGACTACGTTCAGTCCTGCCGCCCCGGCGGCCGGATGCCGCACGCCTGGCTGCGGCGCGGCGGGGAGCGGACGGCGACCCACGATCTCATCGACCACGGGGCGTTCCTGCTCCTGGCCGGTGCGCGGGGCGAGAGCTGGGTGCGCGCCGCGGCCGAGATCTCCGGAACCCACGGCCCGGCCGTCACCGCCCACGCCGTGGGCCCGGACCACGAGGTGGCCGACCCCGACGGCGTATGGGCCGCCCTGCGCGGCCACGGCGAGGAAGGGGCCGTCCTGGTCAGGCCCGACGGGTTCGTCGCCATGCGGCTGCCCTCGGCGTCGCCGGACCCGGTGCGGGACCTGCGCCGGGGGCTCGACGCGGCCCTGGGCCGCGCCGTCCCCGTCACCGCCGCGCCGGGTGCGGAGGGGGACCGCTGACATGACCGACGTCCAGCGCACTCCCGTCGCCATCGTGGGCGCCGGCCCGGTGGGCATCATGCTCGCGCTCTTCCTCGACCGCTACGGCATCGAGTCGGTCCTGTTCAACGCCGAGCCCACCATGGAGGACAAGCCCCGGGGCAACACCCACAACGCCCGCACCATGGAGCACTACCGGCGCCTGGGCATCTCCGGCCAGATCCGGCGGCTGGGCCCGCCCGCCGATCACACCCTCGACATCGCCTACTTCACCCGCTACAGCGGCTTCGAACTGTCCCGGCTGACGCTGCCCTCGCCGGGGGAGCGGATGCGGGCGCTCGCCGGTACGCCCCGTACCGACCAGACGCCCGAGCCGGTGCACCGCGCCAACCAGATGTACGTCGAGAAGTTCCTCTTCGAACACGCCATGACCCGCCCCAACATCACCTTCCGCTTCGGCTGGCGGGTGACCGGCCTCAAGCAGAACGCCACCGGCGTCACCCTCGAGGCCGAGAGCGTCACCGGCGGGGCCCGGGAGACCTGGCGGGCGCCGTACGCGGTGGGCTGCGACGGCGGCCGCAGCTTCGTACGCCGCGCCCTGGGCGTGCACTACGAGGGACCCGGATCGCTGGAACAGGAGATCCTGGGGCGCCGCGCCACCGCCGCCCATCTGCGGCTGCCGACCTTCCACTCGGACGTGTTCACCGGCCGCCGCGCCTGGAGCTACTGGTCGCTCAACCCCGACCTGGTCATGAACCTCATCGCGCTCAACGGCCGCGACGAGTTCTTCCTGCTCACCAGCTCCGTCGACCCGGACACCACCAACGCCGCGGAACTGTCCTCGCTGGTACGCCGCGCGGCGGGCACCGCGCTGCCCGTCGAGGTGCTCAGCCACCGCCCCTGGACACCGGGCGCCGCCCTGGTCGCCGAGCGCTTCACCGTGGGCCGGGTGTTCCTCGCGGGCGACGCGGCCCATCTGTTCACCCCCAACGGCGGCTTCGGCATGAACACCGGCGTGGACGACACGGCCAACCTCGCCTGGAAGCTGGCCGGGACGCTCCAGGGCTGGGGCGGCCCCGGACTGCTCCGCTCGTACGAGAGCGAGCGGCGGCCGATCGCCCTGCGCAACACCGCCGCCGCCCGCGAACTCAACACCGGCCTCGCCGACATCGAGCGCCCCCGCGTCATGGAGGACGACTCGCCGGAGGGTGCGACGGCGCGGGCCCGGGTCGGCGCGCTCGTCCGCGCCTACGGGGAGCGCACCCACTCCATCGGCGTGCAGCTCGGCGCCCGGTACGACGGCTCCCCGCTCATCGATACCGACGAGGAGCCGCCGAGCGACTCCATGGGCACCTACACGCCCACCGCCATCCCCGGCGGACGCGCCCCGCACGTATGGCTCGACGACTGGCGCGGCCCCGGCAGCTCGCTCTTCGACCGCTTCGGCCCCTACTACACGGTGCTCCGGCTGGGCCCCGAGCCGCCACCCGTCAAGGAGTTGGAGGCCGCCGCCCAGGCCGCCGGGATGCCGCTGCGCACCCTGGACGTCGAGGATCCGGTCGTCCGCGACCTCTACGAGCGCGATCTCGTGCTCATCCGCCCCGACCAGCACGTCGCCTGGCGCGGCAACGCCCTGCCCACCGACCCCGGCGACCTCGTGGCCCAGGTGACGGGACAGCGGGCGGCGGGCGCGGCGCGTGACGGGGACTCCGCATGAGCCGGCACAGCACGAGCCGGGGCGAACTGAAGGTGGGAATCGTCGGCGTCGGGCCCCGCGGTCTGTCGGTGCTGGAGCGGATCTGCGCCAACGAGCGCAAGTCCGGCTCGCACCGCGAGGTGTCCGTACACGTCGTGGACCCCTTCCCGATGGGCGCCGGGCGGGTCTGGCGCACCAGCCAGTCCGAGCAGCTGCTGATGAACACGGTCGCCTCGCAGATCACCCTGTTCACCGACGACAGCGTGGAGATGGACGGCCCGGTGGAACCGGGCCCCAGCCTCTACGAGTGGGCCCGCGCCCTTGGCCCGGACGACAACGACGGCGCCGACGAACGCACGCTGGCCGAGGCCCGTCGGCTCGGCCCCGACGCGTACCCCACCCGGGCCTTCTACGGCGTCTACCTGAACAGTGTCTTCCGCCAAGTGGTGGCCGACGCCCCGCCCCACGTCACCGTCACGGTCCACCAGGCCCAGGCCATCGGCCTGGACAACAGCGGACCGCTCGCCGACGGTCCGCAGACCCTCACCCTCGACAACGGCGACCGGCTGACCGACCTGGACACGGTCGTCCTCGCCCAGGGCCACGTCCCCGCCCTCCCCGCGCCCCACGAGGAGGAACTCGCCCGTACCGCCGCCGAGCACGGCCTGCTCTACATCCCGCCCGCCAACCCAGCCGACGTGGACCTCAGCGGCATCGAACCGGGCCAGACCGTGCTGCTCCGCGGCCTCGGGCTGAACTTCTTCGACCACATGGCCCTGCTCACCGCCGGCCGGGGCGGCACCTTCCGGACCGAGGACGGACGCCTCGTCTACGAGCCCTCCGGCCGGGAGCCCAAGATCTACGCGGGGTCCCGGAGGGGCATTCCGTACCACGCCCGCGGAGAGAACGAGAAGGGCGCCCACGGGCGTTACCCGCCGCGGCTGCTCACCCCCGCGGTGATCGCCGGGCTGCGGCGGCGGGCCGTCGACGGCGAGCGGGTGCACTTCGGGACCGACCTGTGGCCGCTGATCGCCAAGGAGGTCGAGAGCGTCTACTACGGCACCCTGCTGGAGGTACGGGGCCGCGCCGCGGACCGTGAGCCGTTCACCGAACGGTATCTGGCCGCCCCGGCGGGCGAGGCGGAGCGCCGCCTGCTGGACGCGTACGGCTTCGCGCCGGACGACCACTGGAGCTGGGACGCCCTCGCCCGTCCGCAGGGCAACCGGACGTACCCCAGCCCGGCCGCGTTCCGGCAGTGGCTGCTGGACTACCTCCGCGAGGATGTGCGCGCCGCCCGCGCGGGCAATGTGAGCGGCCCGCTCAAGGCGGCCCTGGACGTGCTGCGCGACCTCCGCAACGAGATCCGGCTCGCCGTCGACCACGGCGGCCTGGAGGGCAACTCGTACCGCGACGAGCTGACGGCCTGGTACACCCCGCTCAACGCCTTCCTCTCGATCGGGCCCCCGGCCTCGCGCATCGAGGAACTCGTCGCCCTCATCGAGGCGGGCGTGGTCCGGATCATCGGGCCCGGCCTCCAGGTCACCGTCGACGAGACCCTCCCGTCCTTCGTCGCCGGGTCGGACACCGTGCGGGGCGGGCGGATCCGGGCGAGCGTCCTCATCGAGGCCCGGCTGCCCGAGCCGGACCTGCGCCGCACCGCCGACCCCTTGCTGCGCCATCTGCTCACCACGGGGCAGTGCCGCCCGTACGACATCCCGGGCACCTGCGGGACGACCTACCGGACCGGCGGACTCGCGGTCACCGAGCGGCCGTACCGGACCGTCGACGTCCACGGCAGCCCTCATCCGCGCCGGTTCGCCTACGGGGTCCCCACCGAGGCCGTGCACTGGGTGACCGCGGCCGGGATCCGGCCCGGCGTCAACTCCGTGACGCTCGGCGACTCGGACGCCATCGCGCGCGCCCTGCTGAGTATCCGGGCCGCGAACTCGCCCCTCCAGGTGGTGCGGGGCGGGGCGCCGCAGGGGGGCCACGACGGGCTGCACGGCAGCCAGAGGGAGGCGACCGCATGACCGCTCCGTTCGACGGCGGCCGGGACACCGGGCTGCTCTCACCCGTGCGCGCGGGCACTCCCGTCGAGGCGGACGTGGCGGACGAGGCATGGCTCCAGGCGATGCTCGACGCCGAGGCGGCCCTGGCCCGAGCCCAGGCCACGTTGGGAACCGTCCCGGCGGAGGCCGCGGCCGCCATCACGGCGCAGGCCCGCGCGGACCGGTTCGACCCGCGGGCGCTGGCCCTCGTCGCCCGTGAGACGGCGAACCCCGTCGTGGGCCTCGTCCAGGTGCTGACCCGAGCGGTAGCGGCCACCGCCCCCGCGGCGGCCGAGTACGTCCACCGCGGCTCCACCAGCCAGGACGTCTTCGACACCGGGGCCATGCTGGTGGCCGCCCGCGCCCTGCGCCGGATACGGGCCGATCTGGACCGGACGTGCGCCGCGCTGGCCGTGCTCGCCACGGACCACCGCGACACGCTCATGGTCGGCCGGACCCTCGCCCTGCACGCCGTCCCCACGACCTTCGGGCTCAAGGCGGCCGGCTGGCGCCATCTGCTGCTGGACGCCGTCGCACGGATCGACCGCCTGCTCGACGGGGGCCTGCCGGTCTCGCTCGGCGGCGCCGCGGGCACCCTGGCCGGGTACCTCGAATACGCGGCGCTGGACGACGGGCCGCGGGGGGAGTCCGGCACCGCCGAGTACCTCGACCGGCTGGGCGCCGCGTTCGCCGAGGAGACCGGGCTCGCCCGGCCCGTGCTGCCGTGGCATGCGCTCCGTACGCCGCTCGCCGACCTCGGGGCCGTGCTGTCCTTCACCGCGGGGGCGCTCGGCAAGATCGCCGTGGATGTGCAGTCGATGACCCGGACCGAGGTCCAGGAGGTCACCGAACCGGCCGCCCCCGGACGCGGCAGCTCCTTGTCCATCCCGCACAAGCGCAACCCGGTGCTCTCCACCCTGATGCGCAGCGCCGCCCTCCAGGTCCCGGTGATGGCCACGGGGCTGACGCAGAGTCTGCTGTCGGAGGACGAGCGGTCCGCCGGGGGCTGGCACGCCGAGTGGCTGCTGCTGCGCGAGTGCCTGCGGCTGGTCGGCGGGGCGGCCCACACCGCCGTCGAACTCGCGGAGGGCCTGGCCGTCCGTCCCGCGCGGATGCGGGACAACGCCGATCTGACCGGTGCCCGGGTGGCGTCCGAGCGGGTCGCGGCCGTGCTGGCGCCCCGGCTCGGCAAGGCCCGGGCGAAGCATCTGCTCTCCGAGGCGGCCGCGGAGGCCGAGCGGGACGGGCTCCCGCTCGCCGAGGTGCTCGCCGCGCTCCCCGACGTGGCCGCCCATCTGGGCGCCGAGGACCTGCGCGAACTGCTCGACCCGGCCCATTACACGGGCGCGGCGGGGCCGTTGGTGGACCGCGCGCTCAAGCGCTGACCGGCACCCGCCCACCTCACCCCACCCGTCCGTATCACCTCAGCGGAGGAACTCACCATGGCACTGCGCCTGTTCACCTCGGAGTCCGTGACCGAGGGCCACCCCGACAAGATCGCTGACCAGATCAGCGACTCCATCCTCGACGCGCTCCTGAAGGAGGACCCGGCCTCCCGGGTCGCCGTCGAGACCCTGATCACCACCGGCCTGGTCCATGTCGCCGGTGAGGTGACCACGAAGGCGTACGCCCCGATCGCGACGCTCGTCCGCAACGCGATCCTCGACATCGGCTACGACTCGTCGGACAAGGGCTTCGACGGCGCCTCCTGCGGCGTCTCGGTGTCCATCGGCTCGCAGTCCCCGGACATCGCCCAGGGTGTCGACTCCGCCTATGAGCTGCGGGTGGAGGGTGCCACCGACGGTGACCTAGGGGACGAGCTGGACAAGCAGGGCGCGGGCGACCAGGGCCTGATGTTCGGCTACGCGTGCGACGAGACGCCCGAGCTGATGCCGCTGCCGATCAACCTGGCGCACCGGCTCTCCCGCAGGCTGTCCGAGGTCCGGAAGAACGGGACCATGCCGTATCTGCGGCCGGACGGCAAGACCCAGGTCACCATCGAGTACGACGGCCACAAGGCGGTCCGTCTGGACACGGTCGTCGTCTCCTCGCAGCACGCACCCGACGTCGACCTCGACGCGCTGCTGACGCCGGACATCCGCGTGTTCGTGGTCGAGCCGGTCCTGCGGGAACTGGCCGACTGCGGCATCAAGCTGGACACCGAGGGCTACCGGCTGCTGGTCAACCCGACCGGCCGCTTCGAGGTCGGTGGCCCGATGGGTGACGCGGGCCTGACCGGTCGCAAGATCATCATCGACACCTACGGCGGCATGTCCCGTCACGGTGGTGGCGCGTTCTCCGGCAAGGACCCGTCCAAGGTCGACCGCTCCGCCGCGTACGCGATGCGCTGGGTGGCGAAGAACGTCGTGGCCGCGGGTCTCGCGCAGCGCTGCGAGGTTCAGGTCGCGTACGCGATCGGCAAGGCCGAGCCGGTGGGTCTGTTCGTGGAGACCTTCGGTACCGCCACGATCGACGCGGAGAAGATCGAGAAGGCCATCTCCGAGGTCTTCGACCTGCGTCCGGCCGCGATCATCCGCGACTTGGACCTGCTGCGTCCGATCTACGCCCAGACGGCGGCCTACGGTCACTTCGGCCGTGAGGACTCCGACTTCACCTGGGAGCGCACCGACCGCGTCGACGCCCTCCGCGCGGCGGCCGGGCTGTAGTCCACAGGTTTTTGTGACCCCACCGACCGCTCCCAAGGAGGACACCGACGTGCGCATCGCCGTCACCGGATCGATCGCGATAGACCATCTGATGGTCTATCCCGGTCGGTTCGCCGAGCAACTGATCGCCGGACAGCTCGACAAGGTCTCGTTGTCGTTCCTCGCCGACGATCTGGACATCCGGCGGGGAGGCGTCGCCGCGAACATCGCCCTCGCCCTGGGCAGGCTCGGGCTCAGCCCCCTCCTCGTCGGCGCGGCCGGGCTCGACTTCGCCGCCTACGGCTGCTGGCTGCGGTCCAACGGCGTGGACACGGAGTCCGTGCGGGTCAGCGAGACGCGCAGGACCGCGCGTTTCGTGTGCACGACGGACGCCGACCAGAACCAGATCGCGACCTTCTACGCCGGTGCCATGGCCGAGGCGAAGGAGATCGCGCTCGAACCGACCGTGCAGCGCGCCGGGGGCCTCGACCTCGTGGTGATCGCCCCCAACGACCCCGAGGCCATGCTGCGGCACACCGACGAGTGCCGCAGCCAGGGGTACGCCTTCGCCGCCGACCCCTCGCAACAGCTCGCCCGCACCAGCGGGGACGAGGCGCGCAGACTGGTCGAGGGCGCCCGCTACCTGTTCACCAACGCCTACGAGGCGGCGATGCTCCGGGAACACACCGGCTGGAGCGAGGGCGACGTCCTGGACCGGGTCGGCACCTGGATCACCACGGACGGAGCCGAGGGCGTCCGCGTCCGGGCGAAGGGGCGGCCGACGCTGGAGATCCCCGCCGTCCCGACGTCCGGGGTGGTCGACCCCACCGGCGGCGGCGACGCGCTGCGCGCCGGATTCCTCGCCGGACTCGCCTGGGGGCTCGGCCATGAGCGGGCCGCCCAACTCGGCTGCGCCCTGGCCACGGTGGTCCTGGAGTCGGTCGGCACCCAGGAATACCAGCTCTCCGCCGACGACCTGGTGAGCAGGGTCGACAAGGGCTACGGCGGCGAGGCCGCCCAGGAACTCGAACCCCATCTGGCGGGGTCGGCATGACCGCGCCACCCCGTACGTACCCGACCGGACGCGACCTCGCCGAGCCACCGGCGACCGCCTCCGCGACGCGGGCGCGCGCACCGCGCCGGAACCTGGCCGAGGTGCTCGCCGCGGGCGAGCGCTCGTACTCCTTCGAATTCTTCCCGCCGAAGAACGAGGCGGGGGAGCGGACCCTGTGGAACGCGATCCGGCGGATCGAGCGGTACGCGCCGACCTTCGTCTCGGTGACCTACGGAGCGGGCGGCTCGTCGCGGGACCGGACCATCGGGCTGACCAAGCGGATGGCCACGGAGACCACCCTGCGGCCGGTCGCCCACCTCACGGCGGTCGGGCACTCGATCGGTGAACTGCGGAACATCATCGGCCAGTACGCGGACGCCGGAATCCTCGACGTCCTCGCCCTGCGCGGCGACCCGCCCGGCGACCCCCGCGGGCCCTGGCTCGCGGAACCGGACGGGCTGACCTACGCCGATGAACTGGTCGCGCTCATCCGTGAGTCGTGCGACTTCAGCATCGGAGTGGCGGCCTTCCCGGAGCGCCATCCGCGCTCCCCGGACTGGGACAGCGACATCCGGCACTTCGTGGCCAAGTGCCGGGCGGGTGCCTCCTACGCCATCACGCAGATGTTCTTCGACGCCGAGGACTATCTGCGGTTGCGCGACCGGGTGGCGGCCGCGGGCTGCGACATCCCGATCATTCCCGAGATCATGCCCGCGACCGACTTCCGCCAGGTGCGCCGCTTCGCCGAACTGAGCGACGCCCACTTCCCCGACGACCTCGCCCGGCGGCTGGAGGCCGCCCAGGGCGACGCCGACGAGGGACGCCGGATCGGGGTCGACCACGCCACCGCCATGGCCCGGCGGCTGCTGGACGAGGGCGCGCCGGGCCTGCACTACATCACGCTCAACCGATCGACCGCGGCGCTGGAGATCCATCGGAATCTGGCGCCACGACCCGTCCGCCACACGCCTCGCTGATCGCGGCGGGGTCCCAGTAGTAGGGCCGGATCTCGCGGATGCGGCCGTCCCGGAGGGTCACCGTCTGCACGATGGAGGTGACCACTTCGCGGCCGGTCGCCCGCGCGACGAAGCGCACCCGGTTGGTCGCCACCACGGTGTCGCGGTCGACCAGCTGCCGCTGTTCGAGGAATTCCATCGACTGCCAGAGCTCGCCCATGACGCCGATGAACCGCTCCATGCCCTCGGGCCCGTGCCATACGCCCGTGAAGGGCAGCCCCGGCGCCTGGTGCAGCTCCACCTCAGGGTCCAGGCACGCGGCGATCCCCTCGAATCCGGCCTGGCCGGGGCCGCCCGCCATGACGTAGGCGCGCTCGGCCTCGTAGAATCGCTGCATCACGGCGATGGCGCTGTCGTTCGAAGACATGGTGTGACGACTCCCGGGGAAACTTCCGACGCTACGTTCTCGTATCCCAGCCAAGCGCCCGGGCCCCCGCATTGCTGGCGGGATTCGGCCATCGCGCTCCGCGGCCGCGTCCAGCCGGAAGACTGTCGGCCATGGACCAGACCGAACTGCCCCTCGACCTGCCCGGCGGTACCGCGGGCGCCGGGGACGCACCGCACACCGCCCACGATGCCGTCCCCGCCCTCGCGGACCTGGACTGGCCCGCGCTGTACGCCCAGCTGAACGAGAACGGTGTGGCCCTCACCCCTCCGCTGCTCTCCCGCGCGCAGTGCGAGACGCTCATCGCCACCTTCGACGAACCCGCGCTGTTCCGCTCGACCGTGGTGATGCAGCGCTACGAGTTCGGCCGCGGTACCTACAAGTACTACGCCGACCCCGCCGCCGTACCGCTCGTCCAGACCCTGCGCGAGAAGCTGTACCCGCCGATGGCGTGGATGGCCAACCAGTGGGCGCCCCTGCTGAACGAACGCACCTTTCCCGCCGGCCTGGACGAACTGCTCGCCGAATGCGCGGACAACGGCCAGCGCCGGTCCACCCCGCTCATCCTCGACTACGGCCCCGGCGACTACGCCTGTCTGCACCAGGACATCTACGGGGACATCGTCTTTCCGCTCCAGATCGCCTTCATGCTCAACGAGCCCGGCCAGGACTTCACCGGCGGGGAGAACGTCTTCGTGGAACAGCGCCCCCGTTCCCAGTCCCGCGCCATCGTCCTCACCCCGCGCCTCGGCCAGGGCATGATCTTCCCCGTCCGCCACCGGCCCGCGCGGGGACCGCACGGCTACCGCCGCCACCCCATGCGGCACGGCACCAACGCCGTGGTCACGGGGCGCCGGACCACGCTCGGCGTCATCTTCCACAACGCCCGCTGAGTCAGTCCGTGAGGCCGGTGACGCGCATGGTGATGTTCAGCCGCCCCGACGCGAGCCCGGTGTCGGGGTCGGCGGTGCCCTCGTACACCTTGGGCACGCCGTGGTAGACGTACCGGGAGGGGCCGCCGAAGACGAACAGGTCGCCGGAGGCGAGTTCGATATCGGTGTAGGGCTTGGTGCGGGTCTCGGTGTTGCCGACGCGGAAGACGCAGGTGTCGCCGATGGACAGCGAGACGACCGGCGCCGAGGACCGCTCGTCCTTGTCCTGGTGCATGCCCAGCTTGGCCTGACCGTCATAGAAGTTGATCAGCGCGGTGTCCGGGGTGTAATCGGCCGCGCCCTGCGCGTCGCCGTAGGCGTCCAGCAGCGCGCGGCGGCCCAACTGGACCATCCAGTCCGGGAATGCGGCGACGCGCTCCCCGTTCACATCGTCGGCGTTGCGGGTGTACTTGTACGGCTGCCAGTGCCAGCCGATGCACACCGTCTGCACCGACATGACGCCACCGCGCGGCAGGCGGGTGTGGCGGATGGGGACCGGACCGGTGGCCCAGGCGCGGCAGGCGGTGACGAGTTCGCGCTGCCGCTCCAGGGTGAGCCAGCCGGGCAGGTGCACCGCCCCGGGGGCGATCTCCATGGCGGGGCGGGGGATCAGGGCGGTCATGCGGTGCTCCCGGGCGGCGGATAGGAGGTGACCCAGCGGTGGCGTACGGCCCAGGTGCCGCCCTCGGCGGTGGCACCGCGCAGGCCGTGCAGGGTGTCCGGCCCGGCCAGCGCGGGGAGGCGGGAGTCCCTGAGCGCGGCGAAGGCGACCGTGCGGGCCGGGTCCCAGTCGGTGGAGTGGCGCAGCCGGCGGGCCAGCTGGGCGAAGCCGAGCGGGGCCGCGGCCATGACCCAGGCGTCGGGCTCCTCGGCGGTCAGCCGACGCGCGGGGCGCAGCCAGGACGCGGCGCTCTCCGGCCAGTCCACCCTGGCGAGGACCTTCGCGCCGCGCGCCTTCCACGCTGCCGTAAAGGCGTCGGCGGCGGCGCGGGAGGCCGGGTCACGGCTGTGGCCGACGGCGACGGTCTCGATGCGGCTCCTCGCGGGGGTCAACAGGCCGATGAGGGCGTCGAGTTCGGCCGCGGTGTGCGGGGCGGGGCACGGCAGATCGCCGTACGCGGCCAGTTCCTCCGCGGGGATCAGGGGCGATCCGGATGCCGGTGGTCCCGTGAGACTGCTCATGGTGTGGTGGTGTTCTCCCGGTCGGCTTTCCACAGGGCGTACTTCCCGGGCAGGCATACGGCGCACGGCCGGTATCCGGCGGCGATCGCGGTGGCCTCGTCCGTGAAGAACACCCGGTGTTTCACATAGTGGCCGCGGGCGATGGCCCGCAGCGCGGAGGGGCAGTCCAGACGCCCGTAGAGCCGCATGCCCCGGTGTCCGCCGAGACGGCCCGGAGCGGCGCTGCGATACGGCACCCCGTCGGCGCCGATCAGGGTGTGCGGGCGCTGCTCCGGGACCCGGGCGGAGTCGGCCGGGGCGGGCGTCATGCGGCGTCGTGGAAGACGAGGCCGAGGGTGTGGCGGTGTCCGGAGCGGACGGTGCTCACCCCGTGCCGCATGGGCCCGTTGGCCCAGCCGCGCTTGGAGGCCACGGGGCGGTCCCGGGTGGTGAAGATCAGCCCGTGGCCCTTGGGCAGGGTGGTGGACGATCCCCTCGACTGGGCGCGGGGGCGCTGCTCGGTCATGATGAACTCGCCGCCCGTGAAGTCCTCGCCGGGGGCGTCGAGGCCCACCACGACCTGGAGCGGGAAGAGCATCTCGCCGAACACGTCCCGGTGCAGGGCGTTCCAGTCGCCACGGCCGTAACGCAGCAGGATCTGGGCGGACTTGGCCTGCCCCGCCTCGTGGCACATCGTCAGCCACTCCTCGAGGGTGTCGGGCCAGGGCGAGGGCCGGTTCAGTTTCTGGGCCCAGTCGCGGGCGATGGGCAGCAGCCGCGGATAGAACGCCTCGCGCAGCTCGCGGACCAGGTCCGGGAGGTCGTGGGTGAAGTAGCGGTACTGGCCCGAACCGAAGCGGTAGCGGGCCATGTCGATGGTCGTGCGGAAGCGTTCGGTCTCGTCGTACAGCCCGGCGATGCGGTGGCATTCGCCGGGGGTGAGGAGCGGCCCGGTGAGGGCGTGGCCGAACTCGCCCAGTTCGTCGGTGAGCGCGTCCCAGTCGTCCGCCGCGACGCGGTCGGCCACCTGGTCCTGCCTCGCGGAGCTGATGGTGTCGGTCATGAGGTGCCGTTCCTTTGCGGTGCCGCGGACTCGTGTACGTGCTCCAGGTCCAGCAGCTGTCGTTTGCGCTCCAGGCCACCGGCGTATCCGGTCAGCGCGCCATTGGCGCCGATCACGCGGTGGCAGGGGCGGACGACCAGCAGCGGGTTGGCGCCGATCGCCGTGCCGACGGCGCGGACCGCGGCACGCGGGGCGTCGATCCGGGCGGCGATCTCGCCGTAGCTGAGGGTCGTGCCGTAGGGGATGGACTCCAAGGACGTCCAGACGCGCTGCTGGAAGGCGCTGCCGCCGGTGACGTACTCGATGTCGAAGCGGGTCAGCTTGCCGTCGAAGTACGAGCGGAGCTGGCGCGTGATGTCGGCGAAGGCGTCCGCGTCCTCGGTCCAGCCGTCCTGGACGGCGGGGCGGCGCTTCTGGTCCGGCACCGACAGGGAGGCCAGTGCGGTGCCGCCCTTCGCGGTCGCCGACTCCTCGCCGACCAGGAGCAGTTCGCCCAGGGGGCTGTCCATCGTGGTGTAGACCGTCATCGGCCTCGTTCCTCCGGTGATTGGTCGGATGTGCCGGTGCGGGTCACATGAGGGTCGGCTGGAGCACGCCCTCGTGGGTGAGGAGCTGCACCTTGCGCTCGACCCCTCCGGCGTAACCGCGCATGGTCCCGTCCGCGCCGATCACCCGGTGGCAGGGCCGCACCAGCAGCAGCGGGTTCGCACCGATCGCCGTGCCCACGGCCTGGACCTGCCCACGGGGGACGCCCAGACCATCGGCGAGCTGTCCGTAGGTGGTCGAGGTGCCGTAGGGGATCTCCTCCAGCGCGTGCCATACGCGCTGCTGGAACTCCGTGCCGCCGCCGGGCGTGAACGGGATGTCGAAGGCGGTCAGCTTGCCGTCGAAGTACGCGCTCAGCTGCCGGGCGATCTCCACGAACCGGTCGGGTGCGTGGCGCCACTCGGGCCGTACGGCCGGGGCGTTCTTCTGCCCGGGCATGGACAGCGAGGTCAGGGTGACGGTGTCGTCCGGTGTCTCTTCGCCCACCAGGAGCAGTTCGCCCAGGGGGCTGTCCAGTGTGGTGTAGATGGTCATCGTCGTGCTCTCATCGCTCGTCCGCTGTGGCTTCACTGTCAACGATGGGGGGTCGCGGCCGGGATTGCTGGCGGTATTCGGACATTACGCTGGGGTGCGGCGGCCCTGCATGGACAGCCACGTCGCCCCGCCGTCCAGGGGCCGACCGCGACGGCGCCCCGGCGAGGGTCGCGGTGAGCGTGCGCAGGCCGGGGCACCGGGAGACCAGCGGGGCGAGCGCCGGGTCGGCGTCGAGATTCCGCTACGTCGCCGTGGTCAGGTCGCGCGGAGCGCTCAGATGCAGACGGCACCCCGGCCAGCCGTCCCCCGGGGACTCACTGACCTCGGCGCAGGGTGCGCCGGTAGATGCGCGCACCGCGCTCCCCGGTGAGCCGCTCGATGCCGTCGATGGCCCGGTTGCCGAGGTAGTCGAAGACCTCGGAGGCGGCGTACGGGCCCCGGCCCCCGCGGACGGCTGGGGGCGGGCGTAGGTCTGCCGGACGGTGTCGTTGAACTGCCGCACACAACCCGGCCGCGAAGGCGATCTCGGCGGCCTGGATGTCCGTCGTCTCCAGCGGGATCCGCGCCACGGCGATGGCCCCGGCGCCCACCTCGGCGTTCAGCTGCCGTCGCACCTGCCGCGCGCGGTACCCCAGCCGCGCCGCCAGCCCGGCCACGCCCTCGCGGCCGCAGACCGCTGACCACCGGCCGGGGCCGCGCTCCCGCGCTCAGCAGGCGCGGCGGGAGGTCACACCCGGTGGCGCGGGGCGCGGATCCCGTCGATGATGCGGGTCCAGTTGTCGCCGCCGTGCCCGTCGTCGATCGCGCGCCGGTAGTGCGCCTGAACGGCTTCCGGGAGCGCGAGGTCGAGGCCGAGCGACGCGCTGGTCTCCACGATGTGGTCGGACGTCGCACCCATCATCGTGACGGTGCTGAGGGCGCCCGGATGTTCCCCGGCGTCCAGCGCGGCGCCGGGAGTCTCCTCGCCCGCCGCCACGATCGCGCTGACCGAGTCGGTGAGGGAGAGCAGCTCCGGCAGCACCTCCTGGGCCTTCATCCCCGCACTGCCCAGCATCGCCGTCGCGTGCATCAACCCGGACAGCGTGGTGAGGAACAGCGCGAGCTGCGCCTGGTACATCATCTGGGCGAGGCCCGGATCGTCGCCCAGATACTTCGGCGCGCCCAGCAGCGCCAACGCCGCCCGGTGGCGCTCCAGCGCCTCGTCGGGGCCGCTGTAGTAGATGTACGACGCCTCCGTGCCGACCATCGGCGCCGGGACCATGACCCCGCCGGTGAGGAACGTGGCGCCGTGGCCCGCCGCCCAGGCGCTCGCCTCGCGGGTCCGGTCGGGGGTGTCCGAGCTGAGGTTGACGAGCGTCCGCCCGGTGAGCGATCCGGCGGCGTCGCCCAGGATGTCGTACATCGCGCGGTAGTCGGTGAGGCTGAGAACCACCAGCTCGCTCGCCTCGACGGCGGCGGACGGGGTGGCCGCGAGCGTGGCGCCGTCGGCGACGACGCCGTCCGCCCGGCCGGCGGTGCGGTTCCAGACGGTGACCGGATGACCGGCGGCCAGCAGGGCGCGGGTCATGGCCTGGCCCATCGGGCCCAGCCCGAGGACGGTGACGGGGCTCATCTGCCCGGAGAATGGGGTGTGTTGTTCGTTCACCTCTCCATGATCGGAGCGCCCCAGTACTCTCGGAAGTACCCACTAATTACTGCGGTACTTACCTTTTTGTAAGGAGCGGCACGGCGATGGCCAGGACTCCGAGAAGCGGTCCCTACATCTGCGGCATCGATGCCGCCCTCGACGTGGTGAGCGGCAAGTGGAAGGGGCTGATCCTCTGGGAGCTCGACGCCCACCGCGTACGCCGCTTCTCCGAACTCCGCCGCGGCCTGCCGGGCGTGACGGAGAAGATGCTGACCCAGCACCTGCGCGAGATGGAGAAGGACGGCCTCGTGCACCGCGAGGTCTACGCCGAGGTGCCGCCCCGCGTGGAGTACTCCCTGACCGAGCACGGGCACACCCTCAACCAGGCGCTCGGCCCCCTCGGCGCCTGGGGCACCCAGCGGATCCGCCGCGAAGGTTCCGAAGTAGTCGACGTGCCAGCACCCTGACGGAGCGCGCTGATGCGCGAGGCCGCCAAGAGCCTGTGGCTTCACGGACCCGACTGGGACGGCATCGCGACCGGCCTGGAGAGCCGGGCCGACGCCCTGGAATCCGGCTGACACCCCCTAGGGGAGGTCGCGGCGGACCAGGGCCTGGTGGATCGGCTCCCCGGTGGTTCGGGCGTAGGCCAGCCGTTCCCGTACCTCGTGGAGTGTGCGGGGGCGGTAGCCGGGGCCTCCACAGCAGCTCTTGTGGAACCGCACCCCCGCGTGCAGCAGCACGGAGAGCACCCGCCACCCCGCCGTGTCCCGGCGGGGAGGCGGCGCGAAGGCGGACCCCACATGGATCATCGACCGTGCGCAGCGCGGGCACAGCCGGTCGTAGGCACCGAGGTAGGGCTGCTTGTACGACGCCCGGCACGGCAGGCACACATACGAGGTCTTCGCGTGAGGCATGCGCTCAGGCTAAATGCCCGAGTACTGGCGAGCGACGAGATTTCCGGGGCGCCACCGCGGGTTCGCCGTTCAGGGCGTGCGGCCGCGCGTGCGCCGGCGGTGGCCCCTGACGTCGGCGCGGGTGATGTGGCCCGTGGGGCGCTGGGACTCGCCGAGCCAGAGGTGGGGGACGTGGCTGCGGACCGCGTCGACCACCGGCGGCTGGTTGGGGGCGGTGAGGGTGACGCGGTGGCGCAGGCGGGGGAGGCCCGGGTGCAGGGGCTCCTCGTCGCGGACCAGGCCCCACAGGACCGGGTCGTCCCGGTCGATGGGGCCGTTGGGGTACAGCTCCAGGGAGTAGATCTTCCCGTTGCGCCCGAACTCGCTCCAGTAGAGGGCGATTCCGGCGAGGCCGTTCCAGGGGATGACGTTCCGGGCGTCCCCCTTTTCGAACCAGAGGCCCGTGTGGTCGATGAGGATCCGGCTGCGGCGGTTCGCCCAGAAGCCCACGAAGAGGATGACTCCGAGGACACCGAGGGCCACCATGAACGCGAGCCCCACGAACCCGCTGACGGTGGACTCTCCCTTCTGCTGCCCCGTGGCGACCAGGACGGCACCGAAGCTGCCGACACCGCCGATGGCCATGAGGACGATGGAGCAGGGGAGCCCGGTCATGGCGCTGCGGCGCCCGATGCGTATGACCGTGGCGTTCCGCGCGGGGGAGGGCGTGTGCGGCGACGACATGGTGCGTGAGCTTAGTTGGCCCTGATGCCCGGCCCCACGGAGGGCCGGGCATCCCGCGGACGAGGAATCAGACGGTGAGCAGGGCCTTGATGGCGCGGCGCTCGTCCATGGCCCGGTACGCCTCGGCGGCCTCGTCGAGCGGGACGGTGAGGTCGAAGACCTTGCCGGGGTTGATCTTCCGCTGCCAGATCAGGTCGATCAGCTCGGGCAGGTACTGGCGTACCGGGGCCGGGCCGCCGACCAAGTGGACCTGGGAGAAGAAGAGTTCCGCGCCGTTGAGGGAGACGTCGTGGTTGACGCCCACGAAGCCGACGTGTCCGCCGGAGCGGGTGCTCCGGATGGCCTGCTCCATGGACTCCTGGGTGCCGACCGCCTCGACGACGGAGTGGGCGCCCAGACCGCCGGTCAGCTCCTTGATCTTCGCCGCGCCGGCGTCGCCGCGTTCGGTGACGATGTCGGTGGCGCCGAACTCGCGGGCGAGCCGCTGGCGCGGCTCATGGCGGCTCATCGCGATGATCCGCTCCGCGCCGAGCTGCCGCGCGGCCAGGACGGCGAGCAGGCCGACCGCGCCGTCGCCGACGACCGCGACCGTCTTGCCCGGCCCGGCCTGGGCGGCCACCGCGCCGAACCATCCGGTGCCCAGCACGTCGGAGGCGGCCAGCAGGCTCGGGATCAGATCGGCGTCGGGCGTGCCCGGCAGGGGGACGAGGGTGCCGTCGGCGTGGGGGATCAGGGCGCGTTCGGACTGGGTGCCGACCTCGGCCATGAACACGCGGTGGACGCAGGAGGAGGGGTAGCCGGAGCGGCAGATCTCGCAGGTGCCGCAGGAGGCGACGAACGAGCCGAGGACGAACTGTCCGGGCTCGACGTTCTCGACCTCGCTGCCCACCTCCTCCACGACGCCCACGTACTCGTGCCCCATCGGCACGGGACCGTCGACGGAGTCGATACCGCGGTAGGGCCACAGGTCGGAGCCGCAGACGCAGGCCGCCGACAGCCGGATGATCGCATCCGTCGGGGCGGTGATCTTCGGGTCGGCGACCTCCTCCACCCGGACGTCGCCGGGAGCGTGCAGGACAGCAGCGCGCATGAGGGTTACTCCTAAGGATCAGTGAATAAGGTGGTTCAGGTGTTTTCGGGGTGTGCGGCGGCCGCACGGGCGACGACCGCGCCCGTGGGTCCCGCCGATCGGCGTCGTTGGACGACGGCGATCGCGATCGTGGGGATCAGCGTGAGCGCGGCGATGGCGGTGCCCACGGCGGCGGGACCCGTGACTCCCAGCGGCGAACCGAGAGCGAGCCCGGCGATCCAGGAGCCGACGGCGGTGCCGAGGTTGAACGCCGACACGGTCAGCGCGGACCCCAGGGTGGGGGCCCGGCCCGCGAAGCGGACGCCCAGGGAGATCAGCACCGGGTTGGCGCCCAGCCCGAACAGCCCCAGCAGCGCGACCAGCGCGATCGTGGGCGCGGCGTAACCGGACAGCAGGCAGATCGCCGCCAGCAGGACCGTGGTCGCCGCGGCGGCCACGATCGTCGTCGCGTACGGACGGTGGTCTCCCAGACGGCCTCCCACCAGGAAGCCCGCCAGCGCGCCGACACCGAAGCCGCCCAGGACCAGCGGCACCAGACCGGCGGCCAGCTGGGCCCGGTCGGTCAGCAGCGGCGAGACGTAGGTGTACGTCGAGAGCACACCGCCGGTCGTGGTCGCGCAGGCCGCCAGCGCCAGCCACAGGCGCCCCGAGCGCAGAGCGGACAGCTCGGTACGGACCGAGACCGCCTCGTGCACGGAGGCATCGCGCGGAACGTGGCGGCCGATGAGCGCCATGGCGGCCACCACGAGGGCGGCGAGCGCCCAGAACGGTCCCCGCCACCCCATGAGCTGCCCGGCGAAGGCGCCGAGCGGCACACCGACGACATTGGCGAGCATCGCACCGGCACCCACGACGCCCAGGGCGCGGGAGCCCGCGGCGGGACCGGCGGCACGGGAAGCCACCACGTTGGCCACGGCCCAGAACGCGCCGGTCGCCAGCGCCGTCAGGAACCGCGCCGCCAGCAGCACCGCGAAGCCGGTGCCGAGCGCCACGACGACATGCCCGGCCGCGAACACGCCCAGGGCCAGGACCAGCGTCGACCGTCTGGGCAGCCGCAGCGTCAGCATCGCCATCAGCGGCGCGCCGACGATCATCCCGACCGCGAAGACCGTGATCAGCAGCCCGGCCCGCGCCACGCTGATCCGTACATCGCCCGCGATCTCCGGCAGCAGGCCCGCCACCACGAACTCGGTCGTGCCCATCAGGAACGTGCCCAGGGCGAGCACGTACACGACGAGCGGAAGCCGGGTGGGCGGATTCTCGCGGTCACCGACGTCTCGTACGTCGGCGGGGGCGTGGAGGGTTCCTCCTCGCGTGGTCATACATCGTCTCCGCAGCGGATCGAACTTCATGGTGCGCACCCCACGAAACCCCTCCTGTCGCAGGCGTGGGAGGCCGCGTTTATGGGGGGTACAAGCTCAACCCCCCTCCGCCGGGATCCGGGCCGTAGCGTGGAAGGCATGGAACACCGCTCCGACAACCGCGCCGACATCCGTGACTTCCTCTCCCGTCGGCGCGCCCAGCTCACCCCGGAGCAGGTCGGGCTGCCCACCAGCGCCCGGCGCCGGGTGCCCGGGCTGCGCCGCGAGGAGGTCGCGGTCCTCGCGGGGGTGAGCACGGAGTGGTACACCCGGCTGGAGAAGGGCCACATCAGCGGCGTGTCCGAGGACGTCCTCGACGCGGTGGCCCGCACCCTCCAGCTGAGCGAGGACGAACGCACCTACCTGTTCGACCTGGCCAAGGCCGCCCAGCCCAGGCCCGCGGCCCGGCGCCGCCGCAAGGCCGTCGAGGTCCCGCCCCGTGTCCAGTGGCTGCTCGACTCCATGACCCTGTCCGCGGCGTTCGTCAGCAACGGCCGCCTGGACATGGTGGCCACCAACGCGCTCGCCCGCGCCCTGTTCGCGCCGATGTTCCACAGCGACACCACGGACGAGCGCGGTCGCCCCAACTTCGCCCGGTTCTACTTCCTCGACCGCGGCTCACACGACTTCGTCGACAACTGGGACGACGGCGCCGAGATCACCGTCGCGCTGCTGCGTGCCGAGGCGGGGAGGTTCCCCAACGACAAGGCGCTGCGCGAGCTGGTCGGCGAACTGTCCACGGTCAGCGCCGAGTTCCGCACCCGGTGGGCCGCCCACAACGTGCGCATCCACCACGGCGGCGTCAAACGCTTCCACCACCCCGACGCGGGTCCCCTGGAACTCACCTACCAGCCGCTGAACCTGCCCATGTCCGCCCACGAGGCACACTCCCTGACCATCTACACCGCCGAGCCCGGCACCGCGGACGAGGACCGGCTCAAGCTCCTCGCCAGCTGGGCGGCGACCCGATCCGAGGCAGCGGGCTCTCCCGCGGACAGGGACCTCTAGGCGCTTCAGGGCCCGGGCCGTGGGTATGTGTTCCCGGAACGCCGCGCACCAGGAACCGCGCCCGCCCCATCGCTCACTCCGCTCCACGTGTCACCGTCGTGCACCGCCGCCGTACGCCATGCCACGCCACGGAGGAGATGTCCATGCGCCGTAGCTCAGGTCCAGTGGCCGCCGTGATCGCGTTCCTCACCTTCTTCGGGCTGCTGCTGCCCACCGGCGCCACCGCCGCCACCGATGCCAGGGCCGTCGGCCCGTTGCCGTCCGTCGTCCCGCGCCCGCAGGAGATGGCCCGGCTGGGCCCCGACGTCAGGGTGCCCGCCGAGGTGCGCGTGGTCTACGGCGACGGGGTGGACCAACCCACGCGCGAACTTGTCGCCTCCGTCTTACGCCGGGCCGGGGCGCGGCATCTGCGGGGCGGTTCCGGGCCGGGGCTGACGGTGACCGTCGGGCGGCTCGCCGACGCGCCGGTCGCGAAGGCGCTGCGGGCCGCCGGGGGCCGGGCGCCCGCGGAACTGCCAGCGGAGGGGTACGCGCTCGCCGCGCGCGGCCGCGCGGTGGCGCTCGCGGGCGCGGACGCCGACGGGACGTACTACGCGGCGCAGACGCTGCGTCAGCTGGTCACCGGCAGCCGAACCGGCAGGGCGATCGCCTCGGTGGCGGTCGTGGACCATCCGCTGATGCCGCTGCGCGGGGTGATCGAGGGGTTCTACGGAAGCCCGTGGACCCACGCCGAGCGCATGGACCAGCTGGCGTTCTACGGGGACGTCAAGATGAACACGTACGTCTACGCGCCCAAGGACGACCCGTACCACCGGGAGAAGTGGCGCGAGCCGTACCCGGCCGACAAGCTCGCCCAGCTCGGTGAGCTGGTCCGGCAGGCCATCGGCCACCACGTACGGTTCACCTTCGCGCTGTCCCCCGGCAATTCCCTCTGCTACAGCGATCCCGCCGAGTTCACGGCGCTCCAGGCCAAGCTGGGGGCGCTGTACGACCTCGGGGTGCGCAGCTTCTCGGTGCCGCTGGACGACATCAGCTACACCCGGTGGAACTGCGCCGCCGACCGCGCCGCCTACGGCGAGCCCTCGCAGCGGGCCGCGGGCGAGGCGCAGGCCGATCTGCTGAACCGGGTGCAGAAGGAGTTCCTGGACACCCGCGAGGGCACCGCACCGCTCCAGACGGTGCCGACCGAGTACGGCGACGTCACCGATACCGCGTACAAGAAGGCCCTGCGCGAGCGGCTGGACCCGCGGGTCGAGGTCATGTGGACCGGCACCGATGTGGTGCCGCCGCGGATCACCGTGGCCGACGCCACGCGGGCCGCCGGGGTGTGGGGGCGCAAGGTGTTCGTCTGGGACAACTACCCCGTCAACGACTACGGCCAGGCCGAGGGCCGACTGCTGCTCGCCCCGTACGACGCCCGGGAGTCCGGTCTGCACCAGCAGCTCTCCGGTCTGGTCCTCAACCCGATGAACCAGGCCGCCGCCAGCAAGGTCGCCCTGTTCGGCGGGGCGGACTTCGCGTGGAACGACACCGCGTACGACCCGGACCGCACCTGGCGGACCGCCGCCGCGTATCTGGCCGGGGACGATCCGGACGCGGCCACCGTGTCCGCGCTGCTCGCCTTCTTCGACACCCAGCACCTCGCGCCCACCTTCGGTGACGAACCCTGGCAGCCCCAGGCGCCCGAACTGGCCGCCCGGCTGGCCCGGTTCCGCACCGACTGGGACGCCGGACGGCAGCGGGCGGCGCTGAACGCCCTGCGCCCCTCCGCGGCGCTGCTGGCCACCGCGCCGGCCACCATCAGGGCGGACGTGGCCGACCGCGGCTTCGTGGCGGACTCCGCGCCCTGGCTGGACGCGCTGGCGCTGTGGGGCCGCGCGTACGTACGCACCCTGGACGCGCTGGGCGCCCGGCTCGACGGCGACACCCAGCGGGCGCGGCGGTGGTTCGCCGAGGCGTCTTCGCTGGCCGCGCGGGCGGGGCGGATCCGCACCATCCCGGGCGAGACCCGCCCCGAGGGCCCGGTCCGCGTCGCCGACGGAGTGCTCGACACCTTCATCGCGGCCGCGCCCGGACTCGGGGGCCGCCTGCCGGCGATGAGTTCCGCCGGGCCGCGAGTCTCTACTGGTGAGCACCGGAGCACGCCGTACGCTGCCCGGCACGAGACACCGCGGAGGACACCATGACGACCACGCCCGGGCAACGCGAGCAGCGACCTCCCCGGCAAGCCGCCCGTCGTCGACCTGGCCACCTGGCAGGCGGCGCGGGCGGACCTGCTGGTCCGCGAGAAGGCGCACACCCGGGAGGGCGACGCGATCGCCGCGGCCCGGCGGCGGCTGCCGATGGTCGAGCTGGACGGCACGGTCGAGGTCACCGGCACCGACGGGCGGCCGGTCCCGTTCCTCGACCTGTTCCAGGGCCGCGACGAACTCGTGGTCTACCAGCACATGTGGTACGACGGCGCACCGCACCAGGGGCAGTGCGAGGGCTGCACCACCACGGCCTGGCATGTGCGGGACGCCGTCTACCTCAACGCCCGGGGCGTCTCGTTCGCCGTCCTGACCTCGGGCCCGTGGGACGAGGTGGCTCGCTACGTGGAGTTCATGGGCTACACCCAGCCCTGGTACTCGGTGCGGGGCGTGGAGGCGCCGGTCGGCGGCGAGATGGGGCACCTCGCGTGTTTCCTGCGCGACGGCGACCGGGTGTTCCTCACCTACTCCACGACGGGCCGTGGCAACGAGCGGGTCAACGGCTCCCTCGGCCTGCTCGACATGACGCCCTACGGTCGCGGGGAAGCATGGGAGGACAACCCCGAGGGCCGGTCCGTGATCGGCGATGTCCGCGAGGGGCACCCGGCCGTGGGCGGTCAGGCGTGCTGGTCCTGGCGCACGGACGCCGACGGGAACGCCACCTGGGGACCGACCAGCCGTCCCGTACCGCAGTGGACCCGCCCCGGCGCGACCCCCGTGGAGACCCTCGGACGGCAGGGCGACCACCACTGACCCCCGGCTCTCAGAGGGACACGGGAAGTGCGGACAGACAGCGGCTCCGCGGTGAGACGAACCACCGCAGCTCGTCCGGGGAACCGATCAGCGATACGTCGGGGAACCGCCGCAGCAACGAGGTCACCGCGACGCTGTTCTCCAGCCGGGCCAGCGCCGCGCCGGGGCAGTAGTGGGGCCCGTGCCCGAAGGCGAGATGCGGGTTGTCCTTCCGGTGGGGGTCGAAGACTGACGGATCCTCGAAGCGCTCCGGGGCGCGGTTGGCCGACGCCCAGGAGAGCCAGACGCGGTCCCCGGTCGCCACGTCGGTGCCCCCGATCCGCAGGTCGTGGGTGGCGAAGCGGCGAACCGCGAGCATGGTGGGCGAGTTCCAGCGCAGTGCCTCCTCGGTCAGCGCGTGCGGGGGCAGTTCCCCGGAGGCGAAGGCGGCCCGGTGCGCCGGGTGGGTGAGCAGCGCCATGACGGTGGTGGCGATCAGGCTTCCGGTGTTGTGGTAGCCGCCGAAGAGCAGCAGGAAGGCCATGGCCACCAGCTCGTCGGCGCTGAGCCGGTCGTCGTTCTCCTGGGCGAGGACGAGTTCCGACAGGAGGTCGTCCGCGGGGTGTTCCCGCTTGCGGTCGATCAGGGTGACGAGGAAGCGATGCATGTGCCGCATGGCTTCCCGGGACTGCTGGGCGGCTCGGGGATCCGGGCTGAGCAGGGTGTTCGTCCACTCCCGGAAGTCGGGCCTGCTGCCCGGGGGAATGCCGAGCACACGGCAGATGACCTCCATGGACAGCGGCATGGCGAAGTCGGCCACGACATCGGCGCGTGGGCGGGACGCCATCCGGTGCAGGAGCTGGTCGGTGATCTCCTGGACGTCGTCGCGCAGCAGCCGGGTGCGGCGGGCGGTGAACGCTCCGTTCACCAGCCGCCGGAGCCGGGCGTGGTCCGCGGCGTCCCTGTTGAGAAGGTGACTGTCCAGTTCGGGCGGCAGGGACGCCCCGTCCCGGCCGCCCGTCCGGGCATGCCGCTTGTCGAGCGACAGCGCGGGGTTCATGGCCGCGTCGCGCACCTGCTGGTATCCGGTGACGAGATGGAGTGGGGCACCGTCCGCCGCGACGGCCCGGTGGACGGTGCCGTCACGCCTCAGGGCCGTGTAGGAGGCGTGCGGATCCGAGAAGAAGCGCTCGTCGAGGAGGACGGGATCCGGTAAGGACGACATGTGGGGGCTCCGTGGGTGTCACGTGGTGTCGGTCATGATCGTGCCACGAACGCCGTCGTCGGCGAGGCGGACTTGATCATGGCCCGGCATCGCGTGGCACGGTTGCAGCTCCGGATCACACACAGGATCACACCGGATCACCAACGGGATCGTTCAGGAGCGGCATGGACATCGGCGTCTTCATCCCCATCGGCAACAACGGCTGGCTCATCTCGAAGAGTTCTCCGCAGTACATGCCGTCCTTCGAGCTGAACAAGGCCATCGTGCAGAAGGCCGAGGAGCACGGTCTCGACTTCGCCCTGTCGATGATCAAACTCAAGGGGTTCGGCGGCGAGACCGAGTTCTGGGACCACTGCCTGGAGTCGTTCACGCTGATGGCGGGCCTGGCCGCGGTGACGGAGCGGATCAAGCTGTACGCCTCGACACCGATCCTCGCCCTGCACCCGGCGATCACCGCGCGCATGGCCACGACGGTCGACTCGATCGCCCCCGGCCGGTTCGGCGTCAACATCGTCACCGGCTGGGCGCCCGGCGAGTACTCCCAGATGGGCCTGTGGCCCGGGGACGACCACTTCGGCAACCGCTACGACCGGGCCGCGGAGTACGTCACCGTGATGAAGGAGCTGTGGCACGACGGGGTCAGCAACTTCAAGGGCGAGTTCTACACCCTGGACGACTGTGTGCTGTCCCCCGGTCCGGCGAACGGCCACATCGACATCGTCGCCGCCGGGCAGAGCAACACCGGCATGAAGTTCTCCGCCGAGCACGCCGAGTACAACTTCATCCTGGGAAGCGGCGTCAACACCCCGCTCGCGCTCTCGGACACCACGGCCACCCTCGTGGAGGCGGCGCGCGAGACCGGCCGCGACGTCGGAGCCCTCTCGCTGTTCATGGTCATCGCGGACGAGACCGACGAGGCCGCCCAGGCGAAGTGGAAGGACTACCACGACAACGCCGACCACGCGGCGCTGGCGTACATGGCGGGGGAGACGGCCACGGACACGACCTCCGAAGGCTCCTCGACCGCCAGGACCATCTCGCTGCCCGAGGGCGCCGTGAACTTCAACATGGGCACGCTCGTCGGCTCGTACGAAACCGTCGCGGCGATGCTCGACGAGGTCGCCGGGGTCACCGGCACCAAGGGGATCATGCTGGTGTTCGACGACTTCCTCGAGGGCATCGAGAACTTCGGTACGCGCATCCAGCCGCTGATGCGGTCCCGGTCGTGACCAGGGCAGGGCGAGAATGACCGCGGCGGTGTCGTTCTGGTCATCCCCGGACTCCCGGTTTCCAGCAAGGTCGTGATGCCTGAGCTGTCCATCGGGAGATCGGTCATCACCCCGCTGATCCGGGGTTCTTGCGCTGGTTGGCATAGAAGCGCGCCTTCTTCTGACGATTCCCGCACGTGTTCATGTCACACCATTTGCGGGTGCGACTCTGGCTGGTGTCGAAGAAGGCGGCTTGGCAGGTCGGTGACGCGCACAAGGCCAATTTCCCGTCTCGTTCGCCCGCGATGATGCTGATCGCGTCGGCGGCGATCACGCTGAGGGCATCTTCCACGCAGGAAGCCGGGCTGAGCCGCCATCGCCGCTCACCCTCGGGCGTCAGGATCGCCGCGGCCCGACCCTGAACGCTGTAGTCATTGATGACCTGGACAGCGGACGCAGGGAGAGCGTCCTGGAGCGCGGCCGCTGTCGCGGCGGCGTGAATCGACTCCCTCAGTTCCCGGGCGAGGTCGAGCTGGGCAGTGGTGCAGGACGCCACGGCGAGGTCGTTCACCGCCAGCCAGTCGACCAGTCGGTGCGGCGTGGGAATGCGCTCCACAGCGTCGCCATGCCGCTCCGAGAGGGTCCCCGTGAAGCTGGTCGCGAGCACCTTGCCGAGGCGGAAGTCAGGAAATCCAGCACGCATGGAACCACCTTAGGGGGTTGCGGCGTGGCTCGGAGCACTGCTAGAACCGTCTTAGGCGGTTCCACGATGGCCAGGAGGTCTCATGCCCCGTCTGACCAGTGACGTTCAAGCGTTTGAAGCCCACGCGCCTGACGCTGACCTCGACGATCTGCGCGCGCGACTGGCCGCGGCGCGACTACCGGAGGCTGAGACGGTCTCTCGCGCCGCGCCCGGCCCTCGCCGATGGGAACAGGGCGTTCCGCTCGCCGACCTCGTCGATGTCGTGCACTACTGGCGCACCGGATACAACTGGCGGTCGTTCGAGGAGCGCCTCAACCGGATCGGCCAGTTCCGCACGACCATCGATGATCTGGGAATCCACTTCCTGCACCGCCGGTCCGCGCGCGCGGATGCCACTCCTCTGCTCTTGACGCACGGCTGGCCGGACAGCATTGTCCGCTTCATCGATGTGGTGGACGAGCTGGCCGATCCGAAAGACGCGGGCACGCCGGCGTTCCACGTCGTGGTCCCGTCGCTCCCAGGCTTTGGGTACAGCGACAAGCCGGCCACCACCGGGTGGGGAACCGAAAAGATCGCGGCCGCGTGGGTGGAGCTGATGGGAAGGCTCGGCTACAGCGAGTTCGCAGCCCACGGCGGTGACTGGGGAGGCAATATCACCACGGTCCTCGGCGGCAGGTTCCCGGCCCACGTTCTCGGCATCCACACGACGTTCGCGGAGGGACCGCCCGGGCTGACGACGGACGGGCTGACGGCGGTCGAGCGCAAGTGGGCCGAGGGAACCCGCGATTTCTGGCGCCACCGCGCGGCGTACGCGAAGCAGCAGGCGACCCGGCCGCAGACCATCGGCTACTCGCTCGTCGACTCACCGGTCGGGCTTCTCGCCTGGATCCTTGACAAGTTCGCCGAGTGGTCGGACACCGAAGACAGCCCGTTCGAGACGATTTCCAGAGACCGCATTCTCGACGACGTCACCCTGTATTGGCTGACGCGGACCGGCGCGTCGTCGGCCCGCATTTACTACGAAAGCCACAACGCGCTCGATCCCGAACTTCGGGTCGACGTCCCGTCGGCCATCACCATGTATCCCCGCGACGTCGAGAAGTGTCCGCGCCCCTGGGCACAGGAGCGGTACCGGCAGATCGTCCGATGGAGTTCGCCCGAAAGCGGGGGGCATTTCCCGTCGCTGGAGGTTCCCGGGTATTTCGTCAAGGACCTGCAAGAGGGCCTCGGGGCAGTGCTGGCCGCGCATCGGTAAAAATGGCTTGCCGGTCATGGCGCGGTGACAAGAGAATGCCGGATCATGGGACATCTGGAGGCCGCGCATCTCGCCTACTTCCTGCCGGACGGGCGGTTGCTGCTCGGCGACGTCTCCTTCCGGGTGGGCGAAGGCACCGTTGCCGCCCTGGTGGGGCCGAACGGAGCGGGCAAGACCACACTGCTGCGGCTTCTCTCCCGCGAGGCGGAACCCCATGAGGGGACGGTGACCGTCAGCGGCTCACTGGGCGTGATGCCGCAGTTCGTCGGTTCCGTGCGGGATGAGCGGACGGTGCGGGACCTGCTGGTCTCGGTGGCGCGGCCCGCGCTGCGGCAGGCCGCCCGAGCGGTCGACGAGGCGGAACTCGCGGTCATGGAGCGGGACGACGAGGCGGCCCAGATGGGTTACGCCCAAGCGCTCAGCGACTGGGCCGAGGCGCGTGGCTACGAGGCCGAGACCCTCTGGGACATGTGCACCATGGCGGCGCTCGGGGTGCCGTACGAGAAGGCGCAGTGGCGCGCGGTCCGCACGCTCAGCGGGGGCGAGCAGAAGCGACTGGTGCTGGAGGCGCTGCTGCGGGGCCCCGACGAGGTCCTGCTGCTCGACGAGCCGGACAACTACCTGGATGTGCCGGGCAAGCAGTGGCTGGAGGAGCGGCTCCGGGAGACACCCAAGACCGTGCTGTTCATCAGCCACGACCGGGAACTGCTGTCCCGCGCGGCCGAGCGGATCGTCAGTGTCGAGCCCAGCCCGGCGGGCAGCGACGTATGGGTCCACGGCGCCGGTTTCGCCACGTATCACACGGCCCGGGACGAGCGGTTCGCACGGTTCGAGGAACTGCGGCGGCGCTGGGACGAGAAACTCGCCCAGCTGAAGCGTCTGGTGCTGGACATGCAGCGGTACGCGGCGCGAAGCGATGAGATGGCGTCGCGCTATCAGGCGGCGAAGACCCGGCTGCGGAAGTTCCAGGAGGCGGGCCCGCCTCCGGAGCCACCCCGCAAGCAGGACATCACGATGCGGCTGGCGGGCGGGCGCACCGGGGTCCGGGCGCTGACCTGCCGGGGGCTGGAACTGGAAGGGCTGATGCGCCCCTTCGACCTGGAGGTCTTCTATGGCGAGCGGGTGGCCGTCCTGGGGTCCAACGGATCGGGCAAATCCCACTTCCTGCGGCTCCTGGCCGGTGAGGACGTCGCCCACCGGGGGGAGTGGAAACTGGGCGCGCGCGTCGTGCCCGGCCACTTCGCGCAGACCCATGCGCGCCCCGAGCTGACCGGCCGCACCCTCGTCGAGATCCTGTGGACCGACCATGCCCGGGACCGGGGCCGGGCGATGAGCGCCCTGCGGCGGTATGAGATGGAACGCCAGGGCGACCAGCTCTTCGACCGTCTCTCGGGCGGCCAGCAGGCCCGTTTCCAGATCCTGCTGCTCGAATTGTCCGGGACGACCGCGCTGCTGCTGGACGAGCCGACCGACAACCTGGACCTGGAGTCGGCGGAAGCGCTTCAGGAGGGTCTGGAGGCGTACGAGGGCACGGTGCTGGCGGTCACCCACGACCGCTGGTTCGCGCGCTCCTTCGACCGCTTCCTGGTCTTCGGCTCGGACGGCGTCATCCGCGAGACGGCGGAGCCGGTGTGGGACGAGCGCCGTGTCGACCGGCTCCGCTGACACGGACTCAAACGGACTTACACGAAGGCGCTCCGGCCGGTGATCGACTTTCCGACGATCAGGGTGTTCATCTCACGGGTGCCCTCGAAGGAGTAGATGGCCTCGGCGTCGGCGAAGAACCTGGCGATGTCGTGGTCCAGCAGGATTCCGTTGCCGCCGAACACCTCCCGGCTCCAGGCCACGACCTCCCGCATCCGGGCGGTGACGAACGCCTTGGCGAGGGCGGAGTGTTCGTCGTGGAAGATGCCCGCGTCCTGCATCCGGGCGAGCTGCACGAGCATGCCCCAGGACGCGGTGATGTTGCCCAGGCTCTTGACCAGCAGGTCCTGCACCAGCTGGAAGCCACCGATCGGGCGGCCGAACTGGTGGCGCTCCCGGGCGTAGTCCAGCGCCAGTTCGTAGGCGCCGACCATCACGCCCAGCGCCTGCCACGCCACTCCGCCCCGGGTGGCGCGCAGGATCTCCGCGACGTCCCGGAAGGAGCCGATGTTCTGGAGGCGGTCGGCCTCCGGCACCCGGACGTCGGTCAGGGTGATCTCGGCGTTCTCCACGATCCGGAAGGCGAGCTTGTTCTCGATCTTCACCGGGCTGAAGCCGGGCGTGCCCTTCTCGACGACGAAGCCCTTGACGTGGTTGTCGTCGACGTCCCGGGCCCACACCACGACGTAGTCGGCGAAGGTCGCGTTGCCGATCCACTTCTTGGCGCCGTTCAGGACCCAGGTGCCGCCCTCGCGCCGGGCGGTGGTGCGCATGCCGCCCGCGACATCGGAGCCGCCGAGCGGCTCGGTCATGGCGAACGCGCCGATCTTGTCCATCGCGGCCATCGCCGGAAGCCAGCGGTCGCGCTGCTCCTGGTCGCCGCCCGCGTGGATGGAGTACATCGCCAGGCCATTGTGGACGCCGAAGAAGGTGGACACCGAGGCGTCGGTGCGGGCCGTCTCCAGGGCGAGCATGCCGGACAGGAGGTTGCTGACAGCGGGGCGGTGCGCGCCGTAGCCCTCGTAGGGAAGTCCGGCGAGGCCGCTGTCGCGGAACAGGGCGATCAGCTCCCGCGGGAACTCGCCCCGCGCCCAGCTCTCGTTCACCAGCGGCTTGACCCGGTCGCGCATGAGGGAGCGGGCCGTGAGGAGGAGCTTGCGCTCCTCGTCCGGCAGCAGCGACTCGTAGTGGTAGAAGTCGGCGGTCAGTTCGTCGGCGATCGGTCCGACGGCCGACGGCTGCACGGTGGTGGTCATCTCGGTTCTCCTTCAGCGAGTGGCGTCGAACTCGGCGAGGACTTCCGCGGTGTCCTGGCCCGCGACCGGCGCCAGGCGGCGGATCGTGGCGGGGGTGGCGGAGAAGCGCATCGGGATGCCGATGGTGCGGACCGTGCCCTCGGTCGGGTGCTCGGCGGTGTCGAGGAGGTGGCCGTCGCGGACGTACGGATCCTCATGGGCGCGGTCCAGTTCCAGCACCGGGGCCATCGGGATGCTGTGCTTCGCGCACACCTCCGTCCACTCCGCGGTGGTCAGCGCGGGGGCGCAGGCGTCGATCAGCGCGGCCAGGTCCTCGTGGTCGTCGCTGTCGATCGCCTCACCGCCCACGCGCGGGTCCTCGGCGAGGTCCGGGCGTCCGGCGGCGGCGAAGAAGTCGCGGAAGTTCCGCGGGTTGTACGGGATCACGCAGGCCAGACCGTCCTTGGTGCGCACCGCCTTATGCCCCTTGGCCATCGACAGCGGGAAGCCGGTGGGGCCCAGCTCGGGCTCGTAGGTGTGTCCCGCCAGGTGCTCGACCAGGTTGAACGCGATCAGCGTGTCCGTCATGGGGATCTCGACGAGCTGGCCCCGGCCGGTCCTGTCCCGGTGCAGCAGGGCGGCGAGCACGCTGTAGGCGATGGTCAGCGAGGAGACCTTGTCGCCGATGATGGTGGGCAGGTAGACGGGCTCGCCCAGCGCCCGGTCGGCGATGTCGACCAGGCCGGACGCGGCCTGCACGGTCTCGTCGTAGGCGGCGTGGCCGACCCGGTCCGAGTCGCTGCGGAACCCTTGCGCGTGTGCGTAGACGAGCCGCGGGTTGCGGGAGGCGATGTCGTCGTAGGACAGGCCCAGACGGTGCAGCGCGCCGGGCCGCATGTTCGTGATCAGCACATCGGCGGTGTCGATCAGTTCGAGGGCCCGCTCGCGCTCCGTCCCGTCCTTGAGGTCGAGGGCCACGCTGCGCTTGTTGCGGTTGACGTTGAGGTTCAGCGCGGTCATGCCCGGCGTGGTGCGGTAGTGGCCCACCCGTACGGTGTCGGCGGGCGACTCGATCTTGATCACGTCGGCGCCCAGGTCCCCGAGGATCTGGGCCGCGTAGGGGCCCATCACCACGGTCGACAGGTCGATCACGCGCACGCCTTCCAGGGGGCCGGCGATGGTGTCCGTGATGTCCGTCATCGTGTGTGCCTTCACTCCTTGCCTCACCGATATGTGTGTACCTGGAAATTAAATTAACAAGGGTGGTGCGGGGAGTGGAATGATCATGTTGCGAAAGGCGGTATGACCGCAGTGGTCATACCGCCTTCAGGGTGCTCGGAGGGAGCTATACGTGGAGCGGCTCGGCGAATATCTCCCGGGCAGCGGCGGCGACTTCCTCCAGGTCACCGCCGTTGGCGCGATCCTGACGCCACAGCAGTCCGGTCTCCAGACGGGGGTGGAAATCGGAGAAGGGGAGGACGGTCACATTGTCCAGGCGATAATGGTGCATGGGGCTTTTCGGATCCAGCATGGAAATCGAGAATGCCAGGCCACTGGAGACGATTTCGGAAACCCCGTCGAACGTGGCGCTGTTCAGGGTGATGCGCTTCTTGATGCCGAGGTCGGACAGCTGCTGGTCGAGTCCGCGGAAGTACGCGTGGGTCCCCGCCGCGGGGGAGCCCGCGTAGGCGAGGTCGGCCAGTTCCGCGAGCGCGACCGACTCGCGCCCGGGGAACGCGTCCCGGGGTACGACCGCGCCGAGCCGTTCCGACATCACCGGCAACTGCTCCAGCGCCGGGTCGCCGCCGACCGGGAGCCGGGCCAGGGTCAGCGCCAGCCTGCCGTCGCACACCGCGTCGACCAGACGGTCGGTGGCGCCGGGCCAGCGCGTGACCTCGAACCGGTCGCGGACCCGCTCGGCGAGGGCGTCGATTCGCATCCGCAGGTCCGGGTGGATGCCGGTGGGTACGCCGAGCAGCAGGGTGGTCCGCTGTGGCCGCGTCGTCTCGTCCAGCCGCCACTTGATGGAATCGACCTGCTCCAGGACACCGCGCGCGATCGGCAGCAGCGCGCTGCCCGCCGGGGTGAGCCGCACATGGTGGGTGTCGCGGTCGAACAGCCGGTGTCCGAGTTCGTTCTCCAGGTCCTTGATCCGCCGGCTCAGCGGGGACGCCGCCATGTGCAGTTTGCGGGCCGCGGTGGAGAAGTTCAGTTCCTGGGCGACGGCGGCGAAGTAACGCAGGTGTAGGAGCTCCACGGATCCACCCTAGCCACCGTGCGCCCCGGCCCCTGTCGCGGGCGGAATACCCATGAATCCCCGCAGGTTGGCCCGGCGTGGCTACTTTAGGACTCATCGGCAGTGGGCGGATCGGCGGCGCCATCGCGCGACTGGCCGTGAACGCCGGACTCGACGTCGTGCTCAGCAACTCGCGCGGACCGGACACGCTGGCCGACCTGGTCGCGGAACTCGGCCCCCGCGCCAGGGCGGCGACCGCGGCGGAGGCCGCGGCGGCGGGCGACTGGGTGGTCGTGAGCGTGCCGTTCGCGGCGTACGACTCCTTGCCGCGCGAGCCTCTCGCGGGCAGGACGGTCATCGACACCGGCAACTACTCTCCGCAGCGCGACGGCAGGGTCGAGGCCCTGGAGAACGACGCGACCACGAGCAGTGAGGTGCTCCAGCGGTACCTCGGTGCCTCGGCGCACGTCGTGAAGGCGTTCAACAACATCCACCACACCCACCTCGCCGTACTGAACAGGCCCATCGGTGCCGGGGACCGCACCGCGCTCCCCATCGCCGGAGACGACGCCGAGGCGAAGCGGCGCGCCACCGAGCTGCTCGACACCCTCGGGTACGACGCCATCGACGCGGGACCACTCGCGCGGGGCAGGCTGTTCGCGCCGGGCACGCCCGCGTACGGCGCTCCCTACGTGAAACTGCCCGGCGGCTCGCTGAGCCCCCTGGCGGCCGGTGCCGCCCCGGCCGACTTCCTCTTCCTGGAGGCGGGCCCCGCGTCGGCGGCCGAGATACGGGCGCTCCTGGCGAAGGCGCAGAGCTGACACGGGCTCCGCTGAGGGACCGTCATCAAGGGGCCGTTCCGCGCGGCGCGGCGCCGCGCGGAACGGCCCCGGTGCGTGTGAGCACTCCGCGATCGGTGCCGATCAGTGGGCCCCGCATGAGCTGGAGTCCGACGCGCCTACGAGGTTGACGGGGACGGTGACGAAGGAGAACTGGTTGCTGGCGCACACACCGGGGAAGGTCGTGTTGCTGGAGTTGTAGACGTTGACATCCGGTCCGTCGTCGGCAGCGGCGCCGGTCGCGCCGACGGTGAGGGCCGCGGCGGTGAGGGCGAGCGTGGACAGGGCCGTCTGGATACGCATGGGTTCTCCTTGCTGGGGCGATTGGCCGCCGGATATGCCCGGCTCCCTCCGTATATTGCCCTTTGGGTGAGGGTTGTGGGTTCAGCGTCCCTCCAATGGGGGGTCTGTCACTCCCCCGAACGCCACTCCCCGGCACAGCGCGGCCTGCCACCGTGCGCCGATGCCATCGAGAGTGGAGGGACCTGACGCTGCACGTTCCACCACGCAACACACCAACGGAGAATCATTGCTCACCGTCAACGCCTACGCCGCGACCTCCGACACCGCTCCGCTCACCCCCACGACCATCGAGCGCCGGGACGTCGGCGCGCACGATGTGCTCATCGAGATCGCGTACACGGGCATCTGCCACTCCGACATCCACCACACCCGCAACGAATGGGGCGGGCAGACCTACCCGATCGTCCCCGGCCATGAGATCGCGGGCATCGTCACCGAGGTCGGCTCCGAGGTCACCGCGCACACCGTCGGCGACCGGGTCGGGGTCGGCTGCATGGTCAACTCCTGCCGGGTCTGCGAGCCCTGCCGCCGGGGCGAGGAGCAGTACTGCCTGAAGGGGCACACCCTCACCTACGGCGCGATCGACGAGGACTGCACCGTCACCCAGGGCGGCTACTCCACCCACGTCGTGGTGAACGACGACTTCGTGGTGCGCATCCCCGAGGGCATCGGTCTGGACGAGGCGGCGCCGCTGCTGTGCGCGGGCATCACCACGTACTCACCGCTGCGCCGCTTCGGCGCGGGGCCCGGCAAGAAGGTCGCGGTCGTCGGACTGGGCGGGCTCGGCCACATGGCCGTCAAGCTCGCGCACGCCATGGGCGCCGAGGTCACCGTCCTGTCGCAGTCGTTGAAGAAGAGGGACGACGGTCTGCGCCTGGGCGCCGACCACTACCACGCCACCAGCGACCCGGGCACTTTCGAGCAGCTGGCGGGCACCTTCGACCTGATCGTCAACACGGTCGGCGCCAGGCTCGACCTCGACGCCTACCTCCGGCTGCTGGCCGTGGACGGCGTCATGGCCAACGTCGGCGCACCCGCCGAGCCGCTGTCCCTCAACGTGTTCTCCCTGCTCATGAAGGGCCGGACACTCGCCGGATCGCTGATCGGCGGCATCCGCGAAACGCAGGAGATGCTCGACTTCTGCGCCGAGCACGGCCTGGGCGCCGACGTCGAGGTCATCCCGGCCGAGAAGATCAACGAGGCGTACGAACGGGTCCTCGCCTCGGATGTGCGCTACCGCTTCGTCATCGACATCGCCACCCTCGCCACACCCGACCGGTGACACCCACCGGGGCCGGGGTTCAGCGTGCGGAAACCCCGGCCCGTTGGGCTAGGTACATCGGGTCGGTGGTCAGCCAGTCGTAGTCGATCCCGTTCCAGAACCCACACTGGTGTCGTGCCTCGTACGCCCCGGAGTTGACGGCCCTGCTGCGGTCGCCGGGCAGCAGCGACATCAGCTTGGCGTGACGGTACGACGGCCACGGCGCCTGCCGGTGCGTGGCGGGGCTCCCGTCCCTGACGAACGCGCCCCAGTAGCGCATCATCGCCCTCGACAGTTTCCGCTGCTCCGGGGTCAGTGGCCCCGGGGACATGCTGGGCCACAGGTAGGGAAGCTCGGCGGCATGGGCCGCGCCCGCCGCGAAACCGGGCTGAGTGGGGCCGTGCGAGGGCGGGTTGCGGTCGCCGAATTCGTAGAAGTACGTCCGGGGCTGCCGGGCCGCGAACTGGTCCGCCAGGCGCTGGTATTGGCAGCCGCCCATCCCGTAGAACACGCTGCTGTCCGTCCACAGCGCGCCCAGGGGGTACGCGGCGCTGTACGGGCGGTCGCGGGCGCCGTAGGGGTAGCGGGCGAGCACCCCGTCGGCGTGGGGGCCGAATTGCTGCCCGACCACTCGCTCGTACTGCTCCTTGGTGGCGTGCGCGAACGGCAGCGCCCACTTGCGTATCTCGTCGCGGTTGGTGCCGATGAGGAGGGGGACGTCGGTGAACCTGCCGGAGCGCACCGCCACGCCCGGCGCGACGGGCAGTTCGGGAACACCGGACACGGGCAGGGGGCCGTTCAGGATGCCACCGAAGTCGCGCCCGGCGGCCAGCAACTCGTCCGGCCGCTTGGCCCGCAGACAGGACACGGCCGCCGCGGAATCACCGCAGCCGGCGGCGGTGGCGTAGCTCTTGCCCCGCGCGGTGGCCTGCGCGGACGTGAGACTCGGGCAGCCACCGCTCTGCATGATGGCGCGGTCGAACAGACCGCGGGCCGGGGGCGATGCCATCAGGGCGCATACGGACTGGCCACCGGCCGACTCGCCCGACAGCGTCACGCGGCCGGGGTCCCCGCCGAAGGCGGCGATGTTCCGCTGGGTCCAGCGCAGCGCCGCCTGCTGGTCGAGCAGGCCGTAGTTGCCACCGCCCCGCGCGCTCAGCCCGGGCAGGTCGAGGAAGCCGTTCGCGCCCAGCCGGTAGTTGATCGTGACGACCACGATGTTGTTGGTTCCGTGCGAGCTGTGAGCCGTCGTAGAGGTCGCCCGAACCGCTCATGAAGCCCCCGCCGTGGATCCAGAACAGCACCGGCAGCGGACGGTCCGTGCGCCGTTCGGGGGCGTAGACGTTGAGGTGCAGGCAGTCCTCGCTCGTGCCCGCGCCACCGCCGGTGGCCGTTTGCGCGCAGGCCGCGCCGGGACGGTCCGCCGACTGGACACCGCGCCATTCGGGCGCGGGCGCGGGCGGCTGCCAGCGCCGGTCGCCGACCGGTGGCGCGGCGTACGGGACGCCGAGGAACCGGCCGACGCCGTTCGCCGCGGCTCCCTCGACCACGCCTTTGTCGGTGGCCACCGTCAACGGGCGCGACACCGTGGGGGCGGCCGAAGGGACGGTGATCAGCGCGGCCAGGCTCACCGCGGCCGCGAGTACTCGTCGGATCATGGAGTGCCCTGGACCTCCCGGACGGAAGCAGGACTCCATCGAATCACGGGCCGGTCCTCACTCCTCGACCGGAGGCAGCCCCGCCCGGTTCAGACGGGGCCGGGCACGGTCGCCGCCCGCCGCGCGAGGCCCAGCCGGGAGTGATAGGCGGGCAGGCAGGGACAGGCGACGAGGGCGAACAGCCCGAGTGCCGCGATCAGAACGGTGCCCGGCGCGACCTGGCCGACCAGGGGACACCCCCGTGAGGGCGTTGGCCGCGCCGCGCGGCGGGGCGCTGCCCACGGTGTCGGCACGGGGCGACGGGAGTTCTCGGGAGATGCTCGCCGCCGACTCGCTCGCCCCGCTCGGCCTCGAACCGGGCGAGTTCGACGTGCTCACCACGGTGCTGCGCAGCGGCCCCCCCGTTCGACGTGACGCCGACCTGGCTCAGCCGCTCCCTGCTCATCTCGGCCGCCGGGCTCACGGAACCGGCGAGGTTGTTTGGGGGTCCTCGCGCCGGGCAGGCGCATCAATGTGCTTCGGAACAGAGGCACGCCCAAGGGAGCGGTTCGGCTGCTCGGGGTGTGCTCTGTTCGGCGCCCCAGGCAGCGGCTCTTCTCCCCACGGTGCTACCGACCACAGGACGAGGGAGACCGGCGCATGACTGCCGTACGCACACGCAGCAAGCACTCGCACGACGACGCTCCCGACACCTCCGCCGAGTTCCGGCGCATTGCCACGCTGCCCGAGGGCGCCGAGAAGGAGGCGCTGCGGCAGGATGTCGTACGCGCGTGGATGCCGATGGCGGAGCGGCTGGCCCGGCAGTTCCGCAACCGCGGTGAGTCCGCGGAGGATTTGCGGCAGGTGGCGATGCTCGGCCTGGTCAAGGCCGTCAAGCGCTATGAGCCGGACCGTGGCAGCGCTTTCGCGAGCTTTGCCGTGCCGACGGTCGTGGGTGAGATCAAGCGCCACTTCCGGGACCACATGTGGGGCGTGCATGTGCCGCGCCGGGTCCAGGAGTTGCGTAACCGTGTGCGCGCCGCCGCCCAGGAGCTGACGCGCACTCCCGACGACCGTTCCCCGAGCGTGTCGGCCATCGTCGAGCACACGGGGATGAGCGAGGAGGATGTGCTGCTGGGGATGGAGGCGATGGAGAGCTTCTCGGCGCTGTCCCTGGACGCCGAACTGCCGGGCGCCGAGGACGGATACTCCCTCGCCGACACCCTCGGCGCACCGGAGCCCTCCTACGACCGCGTCATCCAGCGCGAGGCCCTCAAACCAAGGCTGCGCGCCCTGCCCGAACGCGAGCGCCACATCCTCTACCTGCGCTTCTTCCGCGAGGAGACCCAGGGTCGTATCGCCGAACAACTCGGCATCTCCCAGATGCACGTCTCCAGGCTGATCAACCGGACCTGCGCCCGGCTGCACGACCAGATCGAGGCCCCGGCGGCGTGATGCCCGCACACCGGAGCCCAGGGCCCTACCCGTACACCGCGATGCCACGCTCCAGCAGACTGCCCAGCACCAGGCGGGAGCCGTGTTCGCACACGCTCGTGGCCATCCGGTACGGGGAGCGGCGGCGCAGCAGATGGCGGGCCACGCTTCCGTCGGGGCGGATCGCCAGCACGCGCACGGTGGGGCGCGGGTGGGGACGGAATTTCCTGACGGGGATCGAGGCCGCCCTCCTGAGGGCGGGGGAGGCGTGGTGCAGCGCGTCCACGAGGGGTTCCCGCGGCCCGGCCAGGGCGACCCAGAACACCCCGTCGGCGCCCTGGGAGAGGTTGTCGGGGTAGCCCGGCAGGTCGGCCACGAGGGTGTCGTCCGTCCCCTCGCGCGGTCCGGTCAGCCAATGGCGGCTGATCCGGCGGGCGCCGCTCTCCGCCACGGCGACGAACGACTCGTCAGGAGCGAGCGCGACTCCGTTGGCGAACCGCAGCCCGTTCCGCAGCACCTCCGGCTCGCCACCCGGCCGCAGCCGCAGCAGCTGCCCGGTACCGGTGTCCTCCAGGATGTCGCTCAGCCAGTCCTCCAGGCCGTAACGGCGGCTGGAGACGGTGAAGTAGAAGGTGCCGTCCGCCGATATGGCGACGTTGCTACAGAACCGCAGCGGGACGCCGTCCACCTCGTCGGCGAGGACATCCACCGTCCCGCCCCGCGGGTCGACCCGCAGCAGACCGCGCCGGGCGTCGCACACCAGGAGTTCGCCGTCGGGGGAGGGGGCCAGCCCCAGTGGCCTGCCGCCGGTTTCGGCGATGACCTCGGCGCGGGCGAGGCCCGCCGTTTCCGACAGGGTCAGCCGCCAGATCGCCCCGTCCGCGGTCCCGGTGAGGATCCGGCCCGCGCCGTCGAGGGCCACGTGTTCGGGCCCTCGCGCGTCACGGGCGACGATGCGCGGGCGGGGCAGCGGCTCGACCACGCCGTCGGCCACTTCGGTCGATGAGCGGTGTCGTCGTGGCATGGCTCAGATCGCCCCGCGGGCCCGGGCCGCCTTGACGCACCGCGTCATCTCCTCGGCGTACGGCAGGGCCACGAAGGCCCCGATGGCCGCTCCTATCGCCGCCAGGTAGCGGGCGGGCAGCGGGTTCTCCTTGGGCAGCAGCTTCCAGTCCTCCGCCGTGTCGCCCCCGCGCAGCGTGGCGCGCACCTGCTCCCAGTGCAGACACGAGGTGAAGGCCAGCGCCGAAAGCGGCAGCACCTCCAGGAAGCTGTGGATGTGCTGTTCCACGGGGCGTACTTCGCGCTTGCCGGTGGCCATGCTGACGTCCCACAGGGCCGTCGCGCCGTGGACCACGGCGGCACCGCCCATGACCGACAGCACCAGCGGATTGACCCGGGCGAGCAGCCCCATCGCTACGGGGACGCCCGCCTCGGTCATCATGAGCGCGTGCAGCGCCGATTCGCGCGTGCCGGAGGTCTCCTCGATCCGGGTCCTGCGGTGCATGGCCCAGTCCGCCACGGCCGGTACGAACCACAGCGGCAGCACCCCGTACATCAGGAAGCGCCGGTTGGCGTCCTCGACGTCCAGGGGTTTCCGCGGCACGCGCAGGTCGCGTGGCCGTCGCCAGCGCCGCCATGCGCGGGCCACCGGACTACGGGTCAGAGCCATACCGCCTCCAAAGGAAGATCGGGTAAGCCGGGTCCCCCGTAGGCGTCCGGGGCAAACTGCGCCCTCGCCCGTTCGGCGGCTCCTGGGGGTGCTAGGTGTTCACGTCAGCCCGTCCCAGCCCCAGCGTGGTGTCGGGCCCGGCTCGCCGAGGTCGTCGCCCTCCGACCCGGCCGAGACATCGCGGGCGATGCGGGTTCCCCAGTCGAAGTACTCCAGGACGCGGCGGCGCAGCAGCGCGTCGTCCGGGAACTCCTTCTCGACCGCGGTGGTCATCAGCTCCATCCAGCGGACCCGCTGCTCCTCGGTGATCGACAGGCCGAGGTGGGAGCGGAGCAGGGCCTGGTGGCCGCCGAGCCGGGCCGTGAAGTCGGCCGGGCCGCCGAACACTTCGGCGAGCCAGACGGCGACGTGTTCGATGTGGGTCCGGGTGAAGTCCGCGAAGACCGGGGCGAGGAGCGGGTCCGCGAGGACGCCCTCGTAGAAGGTGTCGCTCAGGCGGCGGAGGGCGGCCATGCCGCCGACGGCGTCGAACAGGGACTCGGTGCGCTCGGTCATGCGGTCCCTCCGGTGTGTTCCACGATCACGGTGATCCTCCATGGCGTGTTTTCCGCCAGGATTGACGACGGCCGTCCCGGAGCCCAGGGGGTTCGCCTACGGCGCACCAACTGGATTGCGTGGTTCCCGCGGCGGTCCTCCAGACGCGCTTGACCTTGTCCGAAGGGGAAGGCCGACGGTGTTCCCGACCCGGAGGACCGGAGGAGAGGAATCCCATGGACGACGACGCGCTCCTGGCGGAGCAGCTGGCCTACTACCGGGCGGGCGCGGCTCAGTACGACCGGCCCTACGCGGAGCGCGAGGAGCTGCGGGAGCTGCTGGCCGCCGTCGACGGCCTCCCGGTCGCCGGGGACGTGCTGGAGCTGGCCTGCGGCACGGGGCAGTGGACGCCGCGGCTCGCGGCGCGGGCGCGGTCGGTGACGGCCGTCGACGCGGCGGCCGAGGTGCTGGACCTCGCCCGGGCGCGGACCGCGTCCGCGTCCCGCGCCGTCCGGTTCGTCCAGGCCGACCTGTTCGCGTGGCGGCCGCCACGCCGCTACGACACGGTGTTCTTCGCCTTCTGGCTCTCCCATGTCCCGCCGGCGCGGCTGCCCGGCTTCTGGGACACCGTCGCCGCGGCGCTCGCGCCGGGCGGCAAGGCGATCTTCGTCGACGACGGCCCCGCCGCCGCGGAAGAGGAGGTCCTCGCGGACCAGCCCGCTCCGGCGGCGCTGCGGCGGCTCGACGACGGCAGCCGGTACCGCATCGTGAAGGTGTTCCACGACGCCCGGACGCTCACCGACGACCTGACCGCGCGGGGGTGGTCGGTCCGCATCCGGACCGTCGCCGGGAACTACATCGGCATCGCGGAACCGCCGACCGCCGACAGCGGCTGATACGGCTGTGGTAGATGAGGTAACTGGGAGTCAAGTGGTAGATATATGCCAAGTTTGTTGGCCGGAATGGGTACTTCCGCCCTTCATCCGTGCCACACTGAATGCATGGCCCTCACCGCATCCCCCGTCGGTGAGGGCCATTCTCTTTGGACTCAGGCCCGCAGGGCCGCCAGGTGGGCCGTGCGGACCTCCGGGGTCTGACCCTGCACGACGAGGAACAGGCCCTCCCGGGCCAGGCGCTGGGCCGGGTGGGTGAGGCCGAAGGCCCGGCCGCCGCCCGCGGCGATCGCGGCCGTGGTGGCGGCGCGCATCACGTCGTACGCCCGGGTCTTGGCCACGAGCCGGTCGTCCAGCCGTTCGGCGGGCGGTACCTCGTCGACCAGGGCGTAGGCGTCGCGGCGTACCGCGTCCAGGCGGTCGCGCAGGACGCCCGCCGTGTCCTTCGCCTCGGCGTCGCCGGACGCGTCGAGGAGGTCGAGGGCGGCGCGGGCCACGCCGAAGACGGCGGGGTTGGTGTTGGTGTTCTTGGGGAGGTCCTCCCTCGCCCAGCGCTCGTGCGGCAGCCGCACCGCCACCGCCTCGTCGGGCACCACCAGCCCGTCGAGCACCAGTCCGACCGTGTGCGAACCGGTGAGCGCGGCGAGCTGGAGCGGGCCGGTGGCGGTGAGGCCCGGCTGCTCATGGGCGCCGGTGACGCCGAAGACCACCTCGCCGTCCTCGGTGCCGCCGCCCAGCAGGAACAGGTCGTTCAGCCCCCAGCCGGTGTACCAGGGCACGCGCCCGTCGAAGCGCCAGCCGCCCGCCACCCGGGTGGCCCGCACCGGCAGCTTGGGGTGGGCGCGCAGATGCGAGAAGGCGATCCCGGCGAGCAGGGTGCCGTCGCTCAGCGGGCGCAGCCAGCGCTCGCGCGCCGCCTCCTCGCCCGTGGCCAGGGTCCGCACCGGCGTGTGGTGCTGGGCCTGGATGAAGAACGTCGAGCAGCAGGCGCCCGACAGGATCTCGGCGATCTCCCGGCCGACGGCCGCCGGAGCCTCCGCCCCGCCGTACGCCGCCGGGGCGTTCACCCCCAGCACGCCCGACGCCTTTGACGGCGTCGATGGCCTGCCGGGTGACGCCCTCCCGGTCGTGCGCCTCGGCGGCGGGGGCGAGGACGTCATCGGCCAGCCGGCGGGCCGCGGCGACGAGGGGGTGGTCGGGCGTGGCGGTCATACGGGGTGCTCCTCTGTGGTGGACCGAGGGGAACGGGGCTCGCCCAGGGTGAGCATCAGCCGGTTGGCCCAGGCGAATACGGCGACGACATGGACGAGGTCCAGGATCTCCGTATCGTCCAGGCCCGCGTCCGTCCGCAGCGCCGTGAGGTCGAGCGGCCGGTTCGGCTCGCGGGTGAGGCGCACCGCGAAGTCGGCCACGGCGCGCCGCCGCGCCGTGCCCAGGTCCGCGTCGGGGCCCGCGTCGAGGAGCGCCCGCGCCGGACCGGCGTCCTTGGCGAGCTGCGCGAAGCGCCGCGCGTGGACGGACGCGCAGTACACGCAACCGTTGACGTGCGAGACGGCGAGCGCGGCGATCTCCCGGTCGCGGCGGTCGAGCCCGCGCGGCGCGTACATGATGGCGTTGTAGAGCCGCGACCGCTCCCGCAGCGCCGTCACATCGTGGACGAGGGCCAGGTAGTACGGCGAGGTCTTCGCCGTCGGCAGCGACTCCTCCAGTACGGCGATCTGCTCGGGCGTGGCGCGGTCGACGTCCACCGTCTCCACCCAGGCGTCCCACTCCAGCGCGTCGAGCGTGAACGGGCGCCCCTCGCTCGCCACGCCGTACGCGGGGACCTCGCCGCCCTCCGCCGGGAGCCCGCCGAGCGCCCGCAGTCCGGCCGCGAGCCGCGCCTGGTACGTGACGAACGCGACGAGCTGCGAGGCCGCGACGACATCGGGGGCGCCCCAGCCCGCCTCCGTCAGCGCCGCGATGTCCTTCGGGCCCGCCGTGGAGGGGCTGAGGACGAGGAGTTCGGCGTGGCGGAGCAGCGCCGCGAGGCGCGCCGAATCGGCGGGTGCCGGGGCGAGGCTCCGGTAGTGCGCGGCGAGCACCGGCGCGCCGTCCAGCTCGGCGGTGCGGGCGGCGAGTGCGGCGCGCTCGGCCCGGGGGAGGGTGTCGGTGCCGGTCAGCAGCGCGTCATGGGCGCCCTGGGTGTGGACGTACGCCTTCTCGCGGTACGTCCGCAACGCGGCGGGCGTACCGGCGACGGCGTCGATCACGTCGGCCGTTTCGGACATGGGGGGTGCCTTTCACAGTGGTGGGGGAGTGCTCAGCCCGTCGCGTCCTCGCTCGCCCGGTACGCGCGCACGTACATGCGCGCGCCCGCGACCAGGAGGATCGCCACGCACACCGCGAGCGCGGAGGCGAGGCCGAGGTCCTGGTCGGCGAAGGCGAGCTTCCTGATCTCCAGCGGGACGGTCGTGGAGGTGTCCATCGGGCCGCCGCCGGAGAGCAGATACGGTAGGTCGAAGTCGTACGCCGTCCAGATCGTGCGCATCAGCATGGCGACGATCAGCGCGGGCGCGATCCACGGCAGCGTCACGTAGCGGAAGACCCCGAACCGCCCGGCGCCGTCCAGCGCCGCCGCCTCGCGCAGCTCGCCCGGCAGGGTCTGGAGGCGGGCGAGGACGACGATGACGATGAACGGCACGTACTTCCAGCAGTTCACCGCGACCAGCGCGAACATCACGGTGGCCGGGTCGGCGAAGGGGTTCACCAGGGTGTCGCTCAGCCCGAGCGTCCGCAGCAGATATCCGGCCATCCCGGAGGTGTCGTTGAACGCGAAGCGGAACACCATCGCGGCGACCACGGCGGGCACGACGTACGGGAAGAGCACGAGCCCGCGGGCCAGGGTCTGGCCGCGCAGCCCGGCGTTGAGGAGCAGCGCGACGGCGACCCCGGCGGCGGCCTGGATCACCATGTTCCCCGCGACCCACAGCACGCTGCGCCCGAACGCGCCGCGCACCGCCGGGTCCTCCCACAGGCGGCGGTAGTTGTCGAGGCCGAGGAAGGTGTGTTCGCGGGTGAGGAAGTCGACGTGGAAGAAGCTGTCGAAGACCGAGCCGACGGCGAAGAGCACGCCGATGACGCCGAAGATGATGAACGGCGCACGCCAGTTTCCGTTCGTCGCCTCGATGACGGCGACCACGATGGGGGTTCCGACGGCTCCGGGCAGCGGTACGGGGCGTCTGGGATACGGCAGTCACTTCACGGCCCCCTGTCCGATGCCGCCGACGAGGAATTTCTGCACGATCACGAACAGCACCAGCACGGGTGCCACCACGATCAGCGCGGCGGCCATCAGCACGCCCCACGAGTAGACGCTCGTCTGGTCCATGAGCAGCGAGAGCCCGGGGCTCAGCGTCAGCTTGTCCGGCTCCGCCATGAGCGTGGAGGCGAAGAGGTATTCGCTCCAGGCCGCGTTGAAGGCGAACACGGCGGTCGCGATGAGCCCCGGCACCGACTGCGGCAGCACCACCCGGACGAATGCGCCGAAGCGGGTGCAGCCGTCGACCATCGCCGCGTCCTCCAGCTCGACGGTGAGCCCGTGGAAGTACGAGCGAAGGGTCCACAGCGCGAACGGCAGCAGCGTGGCCGTGTAGATCACGACCAGCGCGGCGAGGTTGTTGGCGAGCCCGAACCGCGCCACCAGCTGCGAGACCGGTACCAGCACCAGGATCGGCGGCACCAGATACGCGAACAGCGACAGCTCCCCGATCCACCGCAGCCCCGGTATCCGGAACCGGACGAGCGCGTACGCGGCGCAGGTGCCCAAGCCGACGACCAGCAGCGTCGAAACGGCCGCCACGATCAGCGAGTTGGTGAGGTACGTACCGAAGGACGAGATCTCGAAGAGGGTGCGGAAGTTGTCGAGCGTGAGCGTGTGCGGGAGGAACGTCGGGGGATAGGAGATGATCTCCTCGTCCGGTTTGACGGCCGTGAACAGGATCCACAGCAGCGGCAGATCGGCGATGAGCACGACGGCGGCCAGCGCCGCGTACTGGAGGACACGCCCGGGACGGAGCGGGCGGCCGTGGCGGAGCGTCTTCATGCCGCGGGCCTCCACTCCGGGTTGGCCGACTTCCAGTCGCGGGCCGCGAAGGCGAACTGGTCCACGGCCCGGCGCCACGCCTGCTCGGGGTCGTCGCCGCGCAGCAGGATCGACTGCACCATCGAGGCGTCGGCCGGGGGCGGCGCCCACGCCTTGCCCGCCCAGGGGCAGGGGTTGGAGAGCTTGCCGTCGTACCGCCCGTTCACGACCGAGCCCATGGCCATGTCGGGGCTCAGCGCGTGCGGCACGAGGTCGAGGATGGTGCGCACCCAGTCGCCGTGCTTCTTCAGATAGGGGTCGTCCGAGACGTCGATCTCCTCGCGGAGCCGGGCCCCCACGGACTTCAGCGGCGGCACGAGGTGGCCGGGGACGGTGAGGGAGAACTTCAGCGCGTTCTCGCCGGTGGTCAGCTCCTTGAGGAAGGCCCTGGCCGCGCGTCTGTGCCGGGTGTGGGCGAAGACGCTGTACTGGTTCTTGCCGCCGTACGCCAGCCGCCCGGTGCGGAACGGGCCAGCGGGGACCGGCAGGACGCCGGTGACCTCGGCGATCCGCGGGTTCTGCTCGGCGAGGTTGACGCCGAGCCTGCCAGCCATGGTGGCGAAGGCGGCCTTCCCGGAGATGTAGGTGTTCATCAGGTCCGGGTAGTTGGTGTTGTATGCGCCCTTGCGCGCGTACCGCATGATGGCCACGTGGCGCTTCACGCCGTCGAGCACCTCGTCCTTGCCGAACAGGACCTCGCCGTCCGGGCCGTAGTAGTCCCAGCCCGCCTGGTACACGTACGGGGAGAGGAACTGGGTCGTCATCCCGGGGGTGTTGCCCGCGCCGGAGGAGATGCCGTCGATGCCGTCCCTGCCGTGCAGCTCGCGCACCGCGCCGAGGAACTGGCCGTAGGTGCGGGGCGGTTCGATGCCCGCGCCGTCGAGCAGGTCCTTGCGGTAGTAGAGGACGGAGGCGTTGGCCTGGAACGGCATCGCGTAGTCCTCGCCGCGGTGCGCGATGCGGGTGCCGGGCAGGAAGTCGTCCTCGCCGATGTCCTCGATCATGCCGCTGAGGGGCAGCAGATAGCCCTTGACGGCCCAGTCGAGGATGTTGGCGGCCGGAGGCGCGAAGACACCGATGTCGGTGCCGGTCTGCATGGCCGTCTGGAGGTACTGGAGCTGGTTCTCGTCCGAGTACAGCGTCATCTTCACGGTGACACCAGGGTGCTTGCGCTCGAACCTTTTGATCACGGAGCGATAGAAGGCGAGCGATTTGGGGTCCGACTCGGTCGTGTAGAAGGGCACGACCGTGCCGCCGGATTCGGCGTCGGAGCACGCCGACAGCAGGGCGGCACCGGATGAGGCAGCGGCCAGCGACAGCAGGCCGCGCCGCGACATGCGGGCGGAAGGCATGGGGGTCCAGGGGAGGGAGGCGCGGAGGAAGGAGGGAGTTGCGGGGAAGGGACCGCTCAACATCCCGTGGTGGTGGACCTGCGAAGATCGAGAAACCGGCGCTTGGTGAGAAGCAGGGTCCGCACGGCCGCTCCCCCTCGGATACTTGTGCGATACAGGTGACCTTGAAGCTATGCGGTGGACTGATCCGCTGTCAAAGGAAAGGTAGCCCTCCGACGAACGCCACCCCGGCGCCAT
>NZ_GG657754.1:9131503-9170674 GCF_000158915.1 Streptomyces himastatinicus ATCC 53653
GACGGCCGACACCGGGTCGAAGAGCTTGGCCTCCATCATCAGGCCGAAATAGAGGACGGCGAAGAGCAGCAGGGCCGCGGTGGGGGCGACGGTGTCCAGACCGCTCACGATCATGTCGCCGAGCTTGGCGCCCTTCCCCGCGAGGAGGGCGGCGGCGATCGGGGTGAGCATGATCGCGGTGAAGGCGGAGAGGTGCTTGCGCATCACGAGCAGCATGAAGCTGCCCAGAGTGGCGAAGCCGAGGACAGCGAGCATCATTGCTCCTTGGTGGAACCGACTGACCGGCTAACCGGTAAACCGGTTGGCCGGTAGGAAACTAGACTTCACAGTTGATCGTCAAGAGCCGAAGTGAGGGAATCCATGGCCGAACTCTCGAGAATCACGGTCGAGCCGCGGGAACCGCTGGCCGCCGAGGTCTCGCGCCGCCTCATCGAGTACCTGATGTCCGGCGCGGTGCAGCCCGGCGACCGCATTCCGTCGGAGCGCCGCCTCACCGAGATGCTCGGGGTCAACCGGCCCACCGTGCGCGAGGCCATCAAGTCCCTCGGATTCCTGGGCCTGTTGGAGATCCGGCAGTCCAGTGGGACGTACTTCCGCGGCCCCGACTCCGATGTGCTCTACCGCCTCTTCGAACTCGGCCTCGTACTGGGCGAGCGGGGCGCGAAGGACATGCTCCAGGCCCGTGCCGAGCTGGAGGTCGTCGTCGCGGGGCTCGCCGCCGAGGCGCGCGACGAGGCCGGGGTGGAACTGCTGCGGGCCCGGCTGGCGGCGATGCGCGAATGCCCCGACGCGGAGTTCGCCGAGGCCGACACCGCCTTCCATGCCGCGCTCGCCGAACTGGCCGACAACTCGGTCCTGCGGGACATGCTCAAGGGGATGCGCGCCATGATCCAGCGCGGCTGGGTCGAGCGCACCGGCGCCGTCCGGAGCCGCGAGGTGGCCTACGCCGACCATGTGCCGATCTTCGAGGCGGTCGAGAAGGGCGATCCGCAGGCCGCCCGGGCGGCGATGGCCCAGCACATGGAGGGCGCCTCGCGCCGCCTGCGGGAGGCGCTGGAGCAGCACGCCGCCGACTGACCGGCGCCGCCCGGCCCGGGCGTTTCCGTCGCTGTTCCCGAGTCCTGGGAACGGGGATCGGGGCGACCCTGTGTCCGGCGGTGGTCAACCGGTTGACCAGTTTACCGGTGATGCTTAGAGTGACGCCGCGGCACCGGACCAGCTGTGCCGCACGCCCGAAGGGAAGCCCGGTGCGCGACCATCCACCGCTGATCGCCATGATCCACGCCGTTCCGACGAGCGCCCGGATCGCCCAGGATGCTTTCGCCCAGGAGTTTCCCGAGGTCAGGCTGTGGAATCTGCTCGATGACCGGCTCCTGGACGACGCCCGCGCCGCCGGAGGGCTCGACACCCACCTGCGCCGCCGCATGCTGCGCCTGATCGAGCACGCCGTCGAGGGCGGAGCGCAGGGCGTGCTGCTCACCTGCTCCTCGTACGGCGATGTCGTCGACGCCGCCCGCGCGCGCTGGACGGTCCCCGTGCTGAAGCCGGACGAGTCGATGTTCCACGCCGCGCTCACCGGCCCGTACGACCGCTTCGCCATCGCCGCCTCCACCCCGCCGGCCGTATCGGCCGCCCTCGCCCAGCTCGACGCCCTGTCCGCCCGGCTGCGGCCCGGCCGCCCGGTCCGGATCGCCGCCGCGCTGAGCGAACCCGCCGCGACCGCGGCCACCCCTCGGGAGACCGCCCGCCACTTGGCCGACGCGCTGCGCACCTGCGGCGCCGACGACGTCCAGGCCGTGCTGCTCGCCCAGTACTCCCTGGCCCCGGCCGGTCCCGCGCTGTCCGAGCTGCTGGGCCTGCCCGTCCTGGACGGCGCCGTCGCCGCCGCCCGGGAGCTGCGCGGGGCCCTGGTGCCGCAGGCGTCGGCCTGACGTCCCCGGCCTGACCCGGCCACCCGCGACACCCTTCGCACCACCCCCCCCCGCACCAACCGACCGGAGAGGAACCGGACATGAGCACCACCTACCGCCTCGGCGTCCTGGAGGGCGACGGCATCGGCCCGGAGATCGTCCCGTCCGCCGTGGAGATCGCCACCGCCGCCGCCCGCACCACCGGTACGTCGATCGAGTGGGTCACCCTGCCGCTCGGTGCCGAGGCCATCACCACCCACGGCACACCGGTTCCCGACGAGACCAAGAGCGCGCTGGCCGACTTGGACGGCTGGTACCTGGGCCCGCACGACTCCGTGTCCTACCTCCGAACCGCACGCGTCAGGCGCTCAAACCTCTTCGGGCACCCTGCGCAAGCACTTCCAGCTGTTCGCCAACATCCGCCCGGCCAAGAGCTTCCCGGGTGCCGAGGCCGTCTGCGACAGCGCCGACCTGGTGATCGTCCGCGAGAACACCGAGGGCTTCTACGCCGACCGCAACACCTTCGCGGGCACCGGCGAGTTCATGCCCACCGAGAACACGGCGATCATGATGGGCATCATCACCCGCGAGGCCACCGAGCGCGTCGCCCGGGTGGCCTTCGACCTGGCCCGCTCGCGCCGCAAGAAGGTGACGATCGTCCACAAGGCCAACGTCCTCAAGCTCACCACCGGCCTGTTCCGCACGGTGTGCCGGGAGGTCGCCCAGGACTACCCGGACGTGACGGTCGACGACTTCCACATCGACGCCATGACCGTCCACCTGGTGCGCCGCGCCCAGGACTTCGACGTCATCGTCACCGAGAACATGTTCGGCGACATCCTCTCCGACCTCGCCGGGGAGATCTCCGGCTCGCTCGGCACCGCCCCGTCCATCAACGCCTCCGCCGACCGCGCCATGGCCCAGGCGTCCCACGGTTCGGCCCCCGACATCGCCGGGCGGAACGCCGCCAACCCCGTCGCGATGATCCTCTCCGGCGCGATGCTCTTCGAGCGGCTGGCCGCCCGCCACGAGGACCCGGCGGCGGCCAAGCTCGCGAAGATCATCGAGGCGGGCGTCGCCGAGGCCATCGCCTCGGGGACCTCCACGCGGGACCTCGGCGGCTCCGCGTCCACCACCGAGTTCACCGCCGCCGTGGTCAAGGCCATCGAAGCGGGCGCCGGACAGCGATGACCGTGCGCATCGGCTGCATAGCAGACGACTTCACCGGCGGCACCGACGTGGCGGCCGCGTTCCGGCGCGCGGGCCTGCGGACCGCGCTCGTCTTCGGCACCCCCGACGCCGCCACGCCGCTGCCCGCCGACTGCGACGCCGCGGTGATCGCCCTGAAGTCCCGCTCCGCCCCGGCCGCCGAGGCCGTCGACGCCTCGCTCGCGGCCCAGCGCTGGCTGTCCTCCCGCGGCGCGGCCCAGATCTACGTCAAGTACTGCTCCACCTTCGACTCCACGCCGAAGGGCAACATCGGCCCCGTGACCGACGCGCTCCTCGACGCCATGGGCGCCACCGTCACCCTGGCGTGCCCGGCCTCCCCGCCCAACGGGCGCACCGTGTACCAGGGCCATCTGTTCGTCCACGACCAGCTGCTGTCCGACTCCCCGCTGCGCCACCACCCGCTCAACCCGATGACCGACTCCTCGCTGCCGCGGCTGCTGGCAGCGCAGAGTCCGCACCCCGTCGGCCTGATCTCCCTGCCGACCGTCCGCCGGGGCGCGGACGCCGTCCGCGAAGCGCTCCTGGCCCACCAGCGCGACGGCGTACGGCATGTGATCGCCGACGCGCTCACCGACGACGACCTCGCCGTCCTCGGCGCCGCCGCGCACGAACTCCCCGTCGTCACCGGCGCGGCGGGACTGGCCGAGGGCCTCGGCCGCGCCCATCCGCGCCCGGACACCGCCACCACCGAACCGCCGCCACCCGGCGGCCGCGCCGCCGTGCTGGCCGGAAGCTGCTCGGCCCGCACCCTGGAACAGATCGCCCGGTTCCAGGCCGCAGGGTTGCCCTCGCATCACCTCGATGTGCTCGCGGCGGCCGCGGGCCGGGACGTCGTGGCCGACGCACTCGCCTGGTTCGACGCCCAGGACCCCGGCCTCCCCGCGCTCGTCCACGCCTCCGCCCCGCCCCACGAACTCGAAGAGGTGCAACGGGAGTTGGGCGTCGCGGAGGCGGCGGCCCGGGTGGAGGGGCTGCTCGGCGCGCTCGCCGCCGCGCTGGTCGACCGCGGCGTACGACGGCTCCTGGTCGCGGGCGGCGAAACCTCCGGCGCCGTCACCACCGCCCTGGACATCCGCACCGTCCTGGTGGGCGGGGAGGCCGACCCGGGCGTCCCCTGGACCCATGCCACCACGGCACACGGTGACCTCGCCCTCATGCTCAAGTCCGGCAACTTCGGCGCCCAGGACCTGTTCGTCCGCGCCCTCAAGGATGAAACGTGACCCCTTACGCCGACGAAGCGGCCGTCCGCGCGCTGATCGTGCGCACCGCCCGCTCCCTGTTCACCCGCGGTCTCACCCACGGCTCCACCGGCAACCTCTCCGTACGCCTCGCCGACGGCAGCCTCCTGCTCACCCCCACCGGCTCCAGCCTCGGCACGCTCACCGAGGACGCCCTGTCGCGCACCGACCTGAGCGCGCACCACCTCGACGGACCGCGCCCCACCAAGGAGGCGTTCCTGCACGCGGCGTTCTACCGGGCCCGGCCGGGCGCCCACGCCGTCGTCCATCTGCACTCCACACACGCGGTGGCCGTCTCCTGCCTCGCCGGTACCGACCCCGAGAACGCCCTGCCGCCGCTGACCGCGTACTACGCGATGCGCATCGGCACCCTCCCGCTGCTGCCGTTCCACGCACCCGGCGACAGCGGCCTCGAACCGCTCGCGGAGGAGACGGCACGCACCCATCACGCGATCCTGCTCGCCAACCACGGCCCGGTCGTCGCCGCGGCCAGCCTGGAGCAGGCCGCCGATGCCGTCGAGGAACTGGAGGAGACCGCCAAGCTCCACCTCCTGCTCCAGGGCCGCCCCACTCGTCCCCTCACCCCCGAGCAGGCCGCCGCCCTGGCTCCCTGAACAGGAGAAACATCCATGATCGACATCCCCTGCGGCGGCTGCTTCCCGCCCGCCGTCCTGCGCCCGGCCGAGCTGCCCGCCTTCACCCGTGGCGGCGGCGCCCGCACCATCCCCCTGGTCACCCAGGCCACCGGAGCGGAAGTGTTCCTCAGCGGCCAGACCCTCTTCGAGGGCGGCGCGGGCATCCCCCTGCACACCCACAACTGCCCCGAGAGCGTGACCATCCTCGAAGGCGACGCCATCGCCGAGATCGACGGCACCGAACACCACCTCACCCGCTTCGACACCACCTACGTCGCCGCCGACACCCCCCACCGCTTCCGCAACGCCTCGGCCACCGCACCCATGCGGATCCTGTGGATCTACGCCTCGGTGGATGCCACCCGCACTCTTGTCGACACGGGCGCCACCGCACGCGTCGACGCCGAGCACCGCGGCCGCGTTGACGGGTCATGAGCCGGGTTCTACCGTCACTGAAAGTTCTTGCGGTCCGCTTCTGTCACAGCGTCATGCCCCGCCACATCCATCGCGCGTCACGTCGACCGACGATCGGAGTCCGAGCATGTCCCAGACCCCCTCCCGCCGCCACGCGCTGCGGCTCGCGGCCGGAGCCGCGGCCGCCGCCCCGTTCGCGTACGGCCTGCCGCAAGCCCACGCCGCCCCGGCCGCCACCGCCCCCGCCGACCCGGCCAGTTGGTCCGTACGCCCCTTCCCGCTGGGCCACGTGGCCCTCGGCGACGGTGTCTTCCGCCGCAAGCGCGATCTGATGCTCGACTACGCCCGGTCCTACCCGGCCGACCGCATCCTGGCCGTCTTCCGCGCCAACGCCGGGCTCGACACCCGTGGCGCCCGGCCGCCCGGCGGCTGGGAGACCTCCGACGGCAATCTGCGCGGCCACTACGGCGGCCACTTCCTCAGCCTCATCGCCCAGGCGTGCGCCGACACGGGGGAGCCCGCACTGGGGACCAAGCTCGACTACCTCGTCGGCACGCTCGGCGAGTGTCAGCGGGCGCTGGCGGAGCACGGCACGCCGAGACCCAGCCACCCCGGCTATCTGGCGGCGTACCCGGAGAGCCAGTTCATCCTGCTGGAGAGCTACACCACGTACCCCACCATCTGGGCGCCGTACTACACCTGCCACAAGATCATGCGCGGTCTGCTCGACGCCCACACCCTGGCCGGGAACGAGCAGGCCCTTCAGATCGCCTCGCGGATGGGCGACTGGGTGCACAGCCGGCTCGGCCGGCTGCCGAAGGCCCAGCTGGAGCGGATGTGGTCCATCTACATCGCGGGGGAGTACGGCGGGATGAACGAGGTGATGGCCGACCTGTACGCCCTCACCGGCAGCCCGGAACACCTCGCCGCCGCCCGCTGCTTCGACAACACCGCGCTGCTGGGCGCGTGCGCCGAGGACCGCGACACCCTGGACGGCAAACACGCCAACCAGCACATCCCCCAGTTCACCGGCTATCTGCGGCTGTTCGACCACACGGGGAGACCGCGTACGCCGCCGCGGCCCGCAACTTCTGGGGCATGGTCGCGGGCCCCCGGATGTACAGCCTGGGCGGTACGGGGCAGGGGGAGATGTTCCGGGCCCGGAACGCCATCGCGGCCACCCTGGACGGCAAGAACGCCGAGACCTGTGCGACGTACAACATGCTCAAGCTGAGCAGGCAGCTGTTCTTCCGCGAACCGGACGCCGCGTACATGGACTACTACGAGCGCGGCCTGACCAATCACATCCTCGCCTCCCGACGGGACGCCCCGAGCACGACCAGCCCGGAGGTCACCTATTTCGTCGGGATGGGCCCGGGGGTGCGGCGCGAGTACGACAACACCGGCACCTGCTGCGGCGGCACGGGCATGGAGAACCACACCAAGTACCAGGACTCGGTGTACTTCCGCTCCGCCGACGGCACCGCGCTGTACGTCAACCTCGCCCTCGCCTCGACGCTGCGGTGGCCGGAGCGGGGCTTCGTCATCGAGCAGACGGGCGACTACCCGGCCGAGGGGGTCCGTACCCTGACGTTCCGCGAGGGCGGCGGGCGGCTCGAGGTGAAACTCCGGGTTCCGGCCTGGGCCACGGGAGGCTTCACCGTCACGGTCAACGGGGTCCGGCAGCGCGGCAAGGCGGTGCCCGGCAGCTACCTCACCCTGAGCCGGGACTGGCGGCGCGGCGACCGGATCCGGATCTCCGCCCCCTATCGGCTGCGCATCGAGCGGGCGCTGGACGATCCCGCCGTCCAGTCGGTGTTCTACGGGCCGGTCCTGCTGGTCGCCCGGAGCGGGGAGACGGAGTTCCGCCCGTTCTCCTTCTACAAGGACTTCACGCTCCGGGGCGATCTCGCCGACGCCATCGCGCCCGGTGACCGGCCGATGCACTTCACCACGCACGGCCTGACCCTCGCGCCGTTCCACCTCGCCGACGACGCCCCGTACCACGCCTACTTCAGGCGCGCGGAACCCGTCGTGGTGTTCGGCGCGACCGACTCCGGCGTACCGAACCGGGCGCGTGGCGACGGCCGGACCTTCCTCGATGTGCTCTGGGAGCAGGCCCCCTTCGCGACCTCCGGCCGTTTCGTCCGGGCGGTGCGCACCCTCGCCGACGCCTGGCTGTCCGAGGGGCGCTTCAGCCGCGCGGAGCGGGACAAGGTCGTCGCGGCCGCGGTCGGGGCAGATCTCAGGGGCGGGGAAGAGATCCGATGACGTGAGTTGACGGGTCTCGAAAGTTTCGTAATGCGGTGTCCTCTCTCGACAGGCGGGTCGGAATGCGCATCAATTCATCCGATCACTCAACTGTCGAGAGAGGGAACGCCCCATCATGCAGAGACCTGGCTTATCCGTCCGCGCCCTGGGCATCGTGGTCGCGACCGCCGCCGCCCTCGGCGTCGTCCTGGCCACCGGAACCGAGTCCTCCGCCGCCCAGTCCGCCGCCCGGTCCGCCGCCGCGCCCGCAACGCCTCCCGCCCCGCGCTCCTCCGTCGTCACCTGGGGCTCCAGCGCCTACCCGGCCGGAACCGCGACCCAGGACCTGACCTACCGGTTCGTCATCCACACCAGCGTCGGCGGCCGCGACCTGCGCATCCGCCTCTCCAACGCCTACGGCGACCAGCCGGTGACCTTCGGGCACGCCTACGCGGGCACCCGCGCGTCCGGCGCGGCGGTCGTGCCCGGCAGCAACGGGCGGCTGACCTTCCGCGGCGCGCCGTCGGTGACCGTACCGGCGGGCGGCGTCGTGTACAGCGATCCGCTGCCCGGCCGGGTCCGGCCGCAGTCGGACCTCGCGATCAGCCTCTACGTACGCAGCGCGGGCACCCTCGCGACCGGTCACAAGGGGGCCCGCGCGACCCAGTACGTCGCACCGGCCGGTGACCACGCCGCGGAGGAGGACGCCGCCGCGTACACCCAGCAGATCACCTCCTGGTACTACCTGGACGCGGCCGTCGTGCGGCCGCGCCCGGGCACCGGCGCCGTCGTCGCCTTCGGCGACTCGATCACCGACGGCTCCGCGTCCTCCACGGACACCAACCGCCGCTGGCCGGACTTCCTCGCCCGCCGTCTGCTCGCCGACCCCCGCTCCCGGCTCAAGGGCGTGGCCAACGAGGGAATCTCCGGCAACAAGATCCTCGCCGACGGCTCCGCCGAGAGCGCGCTGAAGCGGCTCGACCGGGATGTGCTCTCCCAGGCCGGGGTGCGCACGACGATCCTGTTGGAGGGCATCAACGACATCAAGGCCACGCCGGGCCCCACGGCCGATGATCTGATCGCGGGCTACCGGCAGATCATCGCCAGGTCCCATGCGCGCGGCGTCTGCGTGGTCGGGGCGACCGTCATGCCGTACGAGGGCTGGCGGGAGTACGAGGCCGTCGACGAGACGGTCCGGCAGCAGGTCAACGCCTTCATGCGCACCAGCGGTGAGTTCGACGCGGTCGTGGATTTCGACCAGGCCGTACGGGACCCCGAGGCGCCCGCCCGGATGCTGCCCGCCTACGACAGCGGCGACCACCTCCACCCCAATGACGCCGGTATGCGGGTGATGGGCGACGCCATCCCGCTCCGCGCCCTGCGCTGCGGCCGCTGACGCCCGCCGCCCCCGGTGCGCGCGCCGGGGGCTTCAACTCACGTCGCTACCGGGCATCTTGGCAACTCCCCGCCCGCCCCTTACCGTCACGAGCATCAGTGCAATGTCACACAGCGCCCTGTCGGTGGCCCAGCTCTCAGGCTAAGGGGGTGTCTTGCCGGTCATGCCGGGCTCCCGACGCCTGGCACGGCACCTCGCGGCCCCGCGCTCGTCGCGCGCAGCGCCGCTGCGCTCTCCTCACGCGGGTTGCGAGCCACCGCACCAGACGCCGCTCGCTGATCCGGCCTGACCGACAAGACACCCCCTGCCCCGAAAGAAGGCACAGTGAAAAGATCGCACTCTCGCCGGATCGCCACGCTGACCTCATCGCTGGCCCTGGCACTCACCGCCTGCTCCGGCGGCGGCCCGCAGGGCGCCTCGTCCGCGGCAGGACCCGGCGGCAAGGCGGCCAAGGGCGGCACCGTGCGCGTTCTGACCAGCGTGGCGTTCTCCCACCTCGACCCGGCCCGTGGCTTCGACGGCGGCGTGAACAACTTCTACCGCCTCATCTACCGCACCCTGACGACCCAGGGAGCGGCGCCCGGCAAGGGCGGTACGGCGATCCGGCCCGACCTCGCCACCGACACCGGCACCCCCTCCGACGGCGGCAAGACGTGGACGTTCACCTTGAAGAAGGGGCTCCGCTTCCAGAACGGCGACCCCATCACCAGCGCGGAGGTGAAGTTCGGCGTCTCGCGGGCCTGGGACCCCGAGATCGGCATCGGCTCCCCGTACGCCAAGCAGCTCATCGACGCCCCGGACGGCTACCGGGGCCCGTACGCCTCCGGCGACCTGCCCACGATCAAGACCCCGGACGCGCGGACGATCGTCTTCCAGCTGAAGAAGCCCTACGCGGACTTCGGCAGCGTCGTGGCCCAGCCCACGTTCGTCCCCTTCCCCAAGGACACCGGCGGCAAAGGGGAGTTCGACCGAAAGCCCATCGCCTCCGGCCCGTACCAGGTCGCCTCGTACAAGCGCGGCGCCTCGCTCACGCTGGACCGCAACGAGCACTGGGACCCCGGCACGGACACCGTCCGCAAGGCCCTGCCCGACCACTTCACCTGGACCTTCGGCCTGGACGGCGCCACGATCGACGAGCGCATGATCGCGGGCCAGGGGAACGACGCGAGCGCCATCGCGGGCGGATCCGGCATCCAGCCCGCCACCGTCGCCCGGATCCAGACCCCGGCGTTGCGCAAGCGCACCCTGAGCGGACTCACCGGCTGCACCACCTATCTGGGCCTGAACACCACCAAGAAGCCCCTCGACCGGGTCGCGGTGCGCCGGGCCATCGCGTACGCCGTGAACAAGGCGACCCAGGTCGACGCGGTCGGCGGCACGGCGAAGGCGCAGCAGGCCACGTCCATTCAGCCGCCGACCGTCGTCGGCCGGAAGAAGTACGACCCGTACCCCAGCGAGGGCGGCAAGGGCGACCTCGCGGCCGCCCGGCGGCTGCTCGGCGAGGCCGGAGCCCGGGGCGGCTTCACCCTCACCCTCGACATCCGCTCCCAGCCGTATATGCAGGCCCAGGGCGTGGCGATCCAGCAGGCGCTGGCCCCGCTGAAGATCAAGGTCACGCTCAACACCATCGACACCGCCACCTATTACGAGGCCATCGGCACCCCCTCCCAGCAGCACGACGCCGCGATCACCGGCTGGTGCCCCGACTGGCCGTCCGGCGCCACCTTCCTGCCGCCGCTGTTCGACGGCCGGCTGATCTCCGCCAAGGGCAACCAGAACCTGGCGCAGCTGGACGACAAGGGGGTCAACGAACGGATCGACGAGATCGCCGCCATGAAGGACCTCGACGCGCAGAACGCCGCCTACGGCGAGCTGGACGAGCAGATCATGAAGCTGGCCCCCATCGTGCCCCTGATGTACGAGAAGTACGTCGGCGTCGTCGGCGGCAACATCGCGGGCGCGTACCTCCACGCGGGCTTCTCCGGCGGCATCGACCTCGTCTCCGTCGGCCTCGCGGACCCGGACCGGTCCTGATGAGTGTCGTCGGCACACCGCTCCCGGACGCCGAGGCCCAGGGCCTGGCCACGAGCCAGGCGGCACCGCCGACTTCGGGCCGCCGCATCGCCGGCGCGCTGCGGCGCGACCGCGCCGCGGTGGCCTCCGCCGCGTTCCTCGGGCTGCTCTGCCTGGTGGCGCTGTGCGCGCCGCTGATCACCGCGCTCACCGGCTGGGGCCCGTACGCCTTCGACTCCTCCGCCGTCGACACCGGCCTCGGCGGGGTGCCCCGGGGCTCGTTCGGGGGCATCGGCTCCGAGCATCTCTTCGGCGTGGAGCCGCAGAACGGCCGCGACATCCTCGCGCGCATCGTCCACGGCGCCCGCGTGTCCCTCCTGATCGCCCTGTCCTGCACCCTGCTCACCGGGGTGCTCGGCGTCGTCCTCGGCATGCTCGCCGGGTTCTACCGGGGATGGGTGGATCAGGTGATCTCCCGGCTCATGGACTTCCTCATGGCGTTCCCCGCGCTGATCTTCATGATCGCGATCCTGTCCTCGCTGCCGACGGGGAACCGGGCGGTGCTGCTGGTGGTCGTCATCAGCGGTTTTGGGCTGGCTCGTATCTCGCCCGCGTCGTCCGGGGCCAGACGAGGGCGCTGGCCAGCCGGGAGTTCGTCGAGGCGGCCAGGGCGTCGGGGGCCCGCGACCGCGACCTGGTGTTCCGCGAGATCCTGCCCAATCTGCGCGGCCCGATCACCGTCATGGCCACGCTCGCCGTGCCCGGCTACATCGGTACCGAGGCCGGGCTGTCCTTCCTCGGCGTCGGCATCACCCCGCCCACCCCGTCCTGGGGCCAGATGATCGCGAACTCGGTGAGCTGGTACCAGGTCGACCCGATGTACTTCGTGATCCCGGGCGCGTTCCTCTTCCTCACGGTGCTGTCGCTGACCGTGCTCGGGGACCGGCTGCGGCACGCCATCGACGAGGGGGAGGCCGCCGCCTGATGATCCGCTACCTCATCGGACGGCTCGCCGGTGTCGTCCTCATCCTCTTCGCCGTCTGTCTGTTCACCTACCTCATCTTCTTCCAGCTCTCGCCCGATCCCGCGGTGATGATCTGCGGCAAGACCTGCACCGAGGAGCGGATCGGCGCCATCCGTGAGGCGCTGGGCCTCGACCGGCCCTTCCTCAGCCAGTTCGGGGCGTTCCTCGGCGGGATCTTCGCCGGGCGGGACTACGGCTCGGGCGCCACGCTCGTCCACTGCCCGGCGCCGTGCCTCGGCTACAGCTTCCAGACCGACGAATCCGTCTGGTCCATGATCACCGCACGGCTGCCGGTCAGCGCCACCCTGGCCGTCGGCGCCGCGGTGCTGTGGCTGCTCGTCGGGGTGGCCGCCGGGCTGCTCAGCGCCGTCCGGCAGGGCACTTGGTGGGACCGCGGGGCGATGGCCCTGGCCCTCGGCGGGATCAGCGTCCCCAACTATGTGCTGGCCCTGGTCCTTCAGTACGTGCTGGTCGTCAAGCTGGAATGGCTGCCGTTCCCCTCGGACGTCGCCTTCTCGGACGATCCGGCGCGGTGGTTCCAGTCGTATCTGATGCCGTGGATGGTGCTCGCGGCCGGATACGCCTGTCTGTACGCGAGGCTGACGCGTACGCAGGTGATCGAAACGCTGTCCGAGAACTTTCTGCGCACCGCCCGGGCCAAGGGGCTCAGTCGGCCCCTCGTCCTGCGCCGCCACGCGCTGCGGCCCGCGCTCACCCCTGTCACCACCCTCTTCGGGATGGACTTCGCGGGGCTGCTCGGCGGGGCCCTCATCACCGAGACCGTCTTCGGCCTCGGCGGCATCGGGAAGCTGGCCGCCGACTCCATCGCGAAGAACGACCAGCCGGTGATCATGGCGGTCACGCTGCTGGCGGCCTTCTTCGTGGTGGTCGGCAACGTGGTCGTGGACCTCGTCTACACGGCCCTGGACCCGAGAGTGAGGATCCGATGAGCGCACGTGCGGGGCTCCTCGTCGTGGAAGATCTCACCGTCACCCTGCCCACCACCCGCGGTCCCGTCGACGTCGTCAAGGGCGTCTCCTTCACCGTCGACAGGGACGACACCCTCGGCATCGTCGGGGAGTCGGGTTCCGGCAAGTCCATGACCAGCCTCGCCATCATGGGACTGCTGCCGCGCGGCGCGACGGCCACCGGCAGCGTCCGCCTCGACGGCGAGGAACTGCTCGGCCGCCCCGACCGCGAGCTGCGCCGGATCCGGGGCGACGGGATCTCCATGGTGTTCCAGGACCCGCTGTCCTCGCTCAACCCCTATTACACGGTGGGCCTCCAGATCGAGGAGGCGTACCGGGCCCACCGCGGCGGCTCGCGGAAGGCCGCCAGGGCCGTGGCCGTCGAGGCACTGACGCAGGTGGGCATCGCCGACGCCGAGCGGCGCGCGGGCCACTACCCGCACCAGTTCTCCGGCGGGCAGCGCCAGCGCGTCATGATCGCCACGGCGCTCGTCTGCTCCCCGTCCCTGCTGATCGCCGACGAGCCGACGACCGCGCTCGACGTCACCGTCCAGGCGCAGATCCTGCGGCTGCTCGCCGGGCTCCAGGAGCGGACCGGCACCGGGATGCTCTTCATCACCCACGATCTGGCCGTCGTCAGCTCCCTCGCACGGCGGATCCTGGTGATGCGCGAGGGCGACCCGGTCGAGTACGGGGAGGCCGAGCGGATCTTCTCCGACCCCCACCATCCGTATACGCGGGCGCTGCTGGAGAGCGTGCCACGCATCGACGACGACGCGGAGGTGTGGCTGTGAGCGCCTCGTCCGGCGAACCGCTGCTGAGCGCACGGGAGTTGACCAAGACGTTCACCAGCCGCGGCCCCGGCGGAGTGCTCGGCCGGAGGGTCGCGTTCACCGCCGTCGACCGGGTCAGCTTCGACATCCGCGCGGGGGAGACCCTCGCCGTCGTCGGAGAGTCCGGCAGCGGGAAGTCCACCACCGCCCGGATGGCCGCGAAGCTGATGGAACCGACGGGCGGCAGCCTGGAGTTCGCGGGCGAGGACGTCACCCGGGCCGAGGGGCCCGCCCTCGCCCGGTTCCGGAAGGACGTCCAGGTCGTCTTCCAGGACCCGTACTCCTCCCTCAACCCGCGGCACACCGTGGAACGCATCCTCATGGCCCCGCTGGACTACCAGGGCATCGCCCCCAAGGGCGGCAGGCGCGCCCTCACCAAGGAGCTGATGGAGCGGGTCGGGCTGGACCCCGACCACTCCCAGCGCTATCCCGCGCAGTTCTCCGGCGGGCAGGCCCAGCGCATCGGCATCGCCCGGGCGCTCGCCGTGGGCCCGCGGCTCGTCATCTGCGACGAGGCCGTCTCCGCCCTCGACATGTCCGTCCGGGCCCAGGTGCTCGACCTGCTGCGGCGGCTCCAGCGCGAGAGCGGCTTCGCATACCTCTTCATCGCCCACGACCTCGCCGTGGTGCGCCGCATCGCCCACCGGGTGGCGGTCATGAGCGGGGGACGCATCGTGGAGGCGGGCCCCTGCGAACGGGTCTTCGCCGACCCCCGGGACCCGTACACCCGCACCCTGCTGGCCGCGATCCCGCGCATCAACCCCGCCTGGGACCGCGCCCGCCGCGCACGTGCCGACCGAGCGAGCGACCCGTCCCAGGAGGCACCCCATGGCTGACCGGACCACCACCCCCGGCCGCTCAGGCCCCGTCCCCACCGAACCGGACCCCCGCCTGCCCCGGCTGGCCGAACTCCCCGGCTTCGCCGCGTACATGGGCGAGGGCTGGGCCGCCCCCGACCGCACGCCGCCCACCGCCCCCGGCGCACCCGAGGCCGCCGCCGCACACCGCGCCCGGCTGGGCGCGCGGTTCCCCGGCCGGGCCGTCGTCGTGGCCAGTGGCAGCGCGCCCGTACGCAGCAACGACACCCGCTACGACTTCCGCCCGGACAGCAACTTCTTCTGGCTCACCGGCTGTACGGCCGAGGACGCCGTCCTCGTCCTGCGGCCCTCCGGTACCGGACACGACGCCACCCTGTACCTGCCGCCCCCGGCCCACCCCGGCGAGCCGGGCTTCTTCTCCGACGCCACGTACGGCGAGCTGTGGGTCGGCGCCGCCCCCGGCCCCGGGGACTGGGCGGACGCGCTCCAGCTGGAGGTCCGCCCGGCCGGGGAGCTGGAGACCGCACTGACGGAACTCGCCGATCCCCTCACCGCTGGCCACTACCACGACAAGCCCTCGGCCGAACTGGAACGCACCCTCGCCGAACTGCGCATGATCAAGGACGACTGGGAAATCGGCCGCCTCCGCGAGGCCGTGGACCGGACCGTCTCCGGATTCGCCGCCGTGGTCGCGGAGTTCCCCACCGCTCTCGAAGGCCCCGGCGAGCGCTGGCTGCAAGGCACCTTCGAACGACACGCCCGCACCTACGGCAACGGCCCCGGCTACGCCACCATCGTCGGCAGCGGCGCCCACGCCCCCACCCTGCACTGGGTCCGGTGCGACGGCCCGGTGCGCCCGGACGACGTGGTCCTGCTCGACATGGGCGTCGAGACCCGCGACCTCTACACCGCCGACATCACCCGCACCTTCCCCGCCTCCGGCCGCTTCTCCGCCGCGCAGACCCAGGTCCACGACCTGGTCGAGCGGGCCCACCGCGCGGCCCTCGCCCAGGTGGGCCCCGGGAAGCGCTTCACCGACTTCCACCAGGCCGCGATGGAGGTCATCGCCCACGGCCTCCACGACTGGGACCTCCTCCCGGTCTCCGTCGACGAGGCCCTCTCCGACCGCGGCCAGCACCACCGCCGCTGGCTGGTCTGCGGCATCGGCCACCACCTCGGCCTCGACGTCCACGACTGCGCCCAGTCCTCGTACGACGCCTACCAGGGCGCCGAGATGGCCCCCGGCATGGTGCTCACCGTGGAACCCGGCCTGTACTTCCACGCCCACGACCTGACGGTCCCGCCGGAGCTGCGCGGCATCGGGATACGCATCGAGGACGACATCCTGGTGACCCCCGAAGGCTCCGAGGTGCTCTCGGCCGACCTGCCGCTGGACGCCGCGGACCTGGAGCGCTGGATGAGGAAGTCCGCTCCGGACTCTGGACAGGACTGAACAGGTATGGCTAGCTTCTGGACATGACTGAACAGGTCCTCAAGCATCAGCGCATCGCGGGTGTCCTGGCACGTGAGATCCACAGCGGCGCACTGGAACCGGGCAGCAGGCTGCCCGGTGAGCATGCGCTGACCAGGCGTTTCGCGGTGAGCCGGAACACCGTCCGGCAGGCGCTGGACGAGCTGAGCAGGCGGGGGCTGATCTCCACGCATGCGGGGGTCGGCTCATTCGTCACTTTCGACGGCGGCCTGCTGGACAACCGGCTGGGCTGGACCAGGGCCCTGGCCGATCAGGGGGCCCGGGTCAGCACCGAGGTGCTGCGGCTTGAGGCGGTGCGCGATGCGCGGCTGGCCGGGGAACTGGGGATCGAGGGCGCCGAGTTCCTGGCGCTGGACCGGCTGCGGATCCTGCCCGAGGGCACCCCCGTCTCGCTGGAGCGCAGCCGGGTCCCGTTGCTTCCGGCGCTCGCCGATGTGCCGCTGCGCGGACTGGTCGACGGCTCGCTGACCAAGACCCTGGCCGCGGCGGGGGTCCGTGCCACCCACGGCGACGAGTGGGCGTCCGTGGCCGGGCTGGACGCCGACCAGGCGGGGCTGCTGCGGCGGGCCGAGGGGGACCTGTTCCTGCGGACCCGCAGGGTCAGCCGCGGGGCCGACGGCAGCGTCGTCGAACACGTCACCAGCCTGCTGGACCCCGCCCGCTTCCAGCTGCACCTGGGCTTCGGCGAACCGCCCGGCTGAACCGCCCTCCGCGCCCACCACCATCCCGTACCGACAGCCCGCACCGACCATCCCGCACCGACCATCCCGCACCGACAACAGGAAGTCTTGATGAGCCACCAGCACGACCGCGCACTCGGAGCCCTGTACGGCCTGGCGATGGGCGACGCCCTCGGCATGCCGACCCAGATCATGCCCCGGCGGTCGATCGTCGCCCGGTTCGGCGCCGTGACCGGGTTCGAGCCGGGCCCGGCGGAGAATCCGGTGAGCGCCGGACTGCCCGCCGGGTCGGTCACCGACGACACCGATCAGGCCGTCATCGTGGGGCGGCTGCTGGTGGACGGCAACGGGCACATCGACCCGCTGCGGCTCGCCCAGGAGCTGCTGGAGTGGGAGCGTGCCATGAAGGCCAAGGGCTCGTACGATCTGCTCGGCCCCTCCACCAAGGCCGCCCTGGAGGCCGTCTCGCGCGGTGTGCCGCCGGAGGAGGCGGGCAGGTCGGGGTCCACCAACGGCGCCGCCATGCGGATCACCCCGGTCGGCGTGGCCTTCCCCGACAAGCCGCTCGAAGCCTTCGTCGACCACGTGGCGGCGGCCTGCCGGGTCACCCATGACACCACCCTCGGCATCGCCTCCGCCGCGGCCGTGGGCGCGGCGGTGAGCCGTGGCGTCGGCGGCGGCGGTCTCGAGGACGCCATCGCCGCGGGCATCACCGCCGCGGCGGCCGGTGCCGAGCGCGGCCACTGGGTGTACGGCGCCTCCATCGCGGCCCGTATCGAATGGGCCGTGGACCTGGTCCGCGGCCTGCCAGAGGCCCAGGCCCTGGACCGCGTCAGCGACCTCGTGGGCACCAGCGTCGCCAGCCAGGAGTCGGTGCCCGCCGCCTTCGCCGTACTCGCCCTGGCCGACGGCGAACCGTGGCGCGCCTGCCTCCTGGCGGCGAACCTCGGCGGCGACTGCGACACCATCGGCGCCATCGCCGGCGCGATCGCCGGATCCCTCAGCGGCGCCTCGGCCCTCCCCGCCGACGCGCTCACCACCCTCCGTTCCGTCAACGGCCTCGACCTGGAGCCGCTGGCCACCTCCCTCCTCGCGCTGCGGGCCGCCGCACCGGGTGAACCACCTGCCGTATCCCGCGCCACACGCCCAGTCCCCGGGCGGCGCGGACGGCCCGCAGAGCCGCACAGAAAGACAGGTACGACCATGGCCGCTTCGCAGGACGACCGCGTCGGCGCGGTGGAGACACGCGGCATCGAGCCGGTGCCCGACACCGAGCGCCACGGCCACCCCGGGCAGATGTTCTGGACGTGGTTCGCGGCGAACATCAGCATTCTGGGGCTGCCGCTCGGCGCCGCCCTCGTCAGCTTCCGCGGCCTGAACATCTGGCAGGCGGTCATCGTGGCCGTCATCGGCTCGTTCGGCTCGTTCGCCCTGGTGGGCGCGTTGAGCATCGCGGGCAAGAGAGGTGGCGCGCCCGCCCTGACCCTCTCCCGCGCGGTGTTCGGGGTGCGCGGCAACGCGGGCCCCACCCTCATCACCTGGCTGAGCCGCCTCGGCTGGGAGACCATCAACACCACCACGGCGGCCTTCGCCCTGCTGGCCCTGCTCAACGTGGCGTTCGGTGTCCGTCAGAACGCCGTCCTCACCGTGGTCTGCCTGCTCGTCTTCATCGGCTGCACCCTGCTGATCAGCGGTCTCGGCCATGCCACCATCATGTGGATCAACAAGTGGGCCACGTACGCCTTCGGTGTGCTCAACCTCGTCGTCATCGCCTTCCTCGCGGCCACCGTGGCGTGGGACAAGGTCTTCCAGGCCCCGGCGGGCCCGGTCAGCGCGATGGTCGTGGGCACCGGGATGATCGCCGCCGGCACCGGTATCGGCTGGGCCAACGCGGGCGCGGACTACGCCCGTTACCTGCCCCGGCAGATCCCCGGCCGCAGGCTGGTGGCCGCCTCCGCGTTCGGCGCGGGCATCCCGCTGGTGGTGCTCATCTCGCTCGGCTCGCTGCTCGCGGCGGGGCAGCCGGACCTGGCCTCGGCCGCCGACCCGGTCTCGGCCATCAACGCGATGCTGCCGTCGTGGATGTCGATCCCGTATCTGATCGCGGCCTTCGGCGGGCTGCTGCTCTCCAACCACCTGTCGGTGTACTCCGCCGGGCTCACCATGATCACCCTGGGGATACGGGTCCGGCGCACCGTGGCCGTCGGGCTGGACGTGGTCGTCACCTTCGCGGGCGGCATCTACTTCATCCTCATCGCCAAGGACTTCTACGGGCCGTTCATCACCTTCCTCACCCTCCTGGCCGTGCCCATCACCGCCTGGGTCGGGGTGTTCGCGGTCGACCTGATGCTCCGCCGGTCCTACGACCGCGTGGCGCTGATGGACGTAGGTCCCACCAGCCGCTACTGGTTCCGGGGCGGTGTCCACTGGTCCGCGCTGGGCGCGTGGGTGGTGGCCATCGTGGTGGGACTGCTCTTCACCGAGGCCGCCACCAGCTCGACCGACGTCTGGTTCGCCGGACCGCTCTCCGGCACCTGGGTCGGCACCAACGGCCTGGGGTGGGTCGTGACCCTCGCCCTCGCCGCGGGCGTCTACGCGCTGCTGCTGCGGCTGGGCGGCGCCACGGCGCGTGCCGACGAGCCGTCCGAGCCGCCCCTGCCCCCGCACACGCTGGCCGAGCCGACCGCACAGGAGTCCGCATGAGCGGCGCGGACAGCAGATTGGTGCTGCTCGGCAACGCCATCGTCGACCTGGTGATGCGGGTCCCCGCACTGCCCGAACGCGGTGGCGACGTGGTCGCCACGGACACCACCTTCGTCACCGGCGGCGGCTTCAACGTCCTCGCGGCCGCGCGCCGCCTCGGCCTCCCCGCCGTCTACGCCGGAGGCCATGGGCTCGGGGCCGTTCGCGGAACCGGGGTGCGCGCCGACCTCGCGCGGGAGGGGCATCGAGATGCTGCTACCCCCAGCTGCGAGGACACCGACACCGGCTTCTGCGTCGCCCTCGTCGACGACGACGGCGAGCGGACGTTCGCCACCAGCCTCGGGGCGGAGGCCCGGCTGACCGGGGCCGACGCGGCGGCGGTACTCGCCGCGCTGCGGCCCGGCGATCTGGTGCAGATCTCCGGGTACGGGCTCGCCCACCCGGCGGGCGGCCCGGTCCTGGCCGGGCTCATCGCCCAACTGCCCCCGGACGTGCGGGTGTTCCTCGACCCGGGCCCGCTGGTCTCCGAGATCCCCGAAGAGGTGCTGCGCGTGGCCCTGGCGCGCTGCGACTGGCTCAGCTGCAACCAGCGCGAGGGGCGGCTGATGACCGGTCTGGACGACGCCCCGGCGACCGCCGCCGCGCTCGCCGCCCGGCTGGGCCCGGACACCGGGGTGCTCGTCCGCGCCGACGCGGCCGGATGCTGGCTCGTACCGCCCGGTGGCGAGCCCGTGCACGTCCCCGGCCGCCAGGTGACCGCGGTCGACAGCAACGGCGCGGGCGACGCCCACACCGGCGCGTTCCTGGCCCTCGTCGGCGGCGGGCTGGATCCGCTCGACGCCGTACGGGGCGCCAACGCCGCGGCCGCCTTCGCGGTCACCCGCCGCGGGCCCGCCACCGGGCCGACCCGCCGCGAGCTTCTCGGCTTCCTGGACGGCGACGCCTCCGCCGCCCCCGCGCTCCGGTCAGTCCTCGGCGCGGGGCCCGTCCCGCCCGGGCCGCTCGGCCTTCTCGGCTGAGGGCAGGTGCGTGAGCACCAGGACGATCCCGGAGAGCAGGAAGACGCGCGTGGCGGCGTCCAGCCCGTTCCAGCTCTTCGACTGCCACATGGAGAACCACTCGCCGCCGATGGCGATGAACCCGGCGCCGAACAGCAGCATCAGCATCAACAGGCCGACGGTGCCCGCCCGACGGGCACGGCGGATGCCGCTGCCGTCACCGCGCAGGCTCATGCCCCACAGGGCCGTCGCGGCAATGAGGACGAGAGCGGCGAGGGTTTCCCAGACGATGATGGCGACGTAGGCGGCGTCCTGGAGCGCCGTCGACGTGATCGCCCGCCACATCAGGTCCTCGTCCTTGAACGTCGTGTCCATCGCCAGGACATGCCGCACGAACTGCTGGTTGGTGCCGAAGTCGGTGATGTTGCCGAACGCGACGAGCGCGATGTACAGCGCCATCGTTCCGGTGAGCACCGCCGAGACGGCGGCGAGGGTGCGGGGCGAGCGCAATCCGTCTGATCGCTCGCTCACCACGTCTTCTCTCACCACGGCCACTTTTCCTCCCCCTGGATCCCCCTGGACCCCGCGTGATCCCGCTGATCGTGCTGGATCATCCACCATGCACGGGAGAACAGTCCAGCCGCGGTACGTGTTCCGTCGCCGCTACCACACCACGGGAACCCGCTCGAAGCCTCCCGTGAGCTGCCCCTCGCGCCGCACCAGTTCGGCCGGCGGAACCGCCAGATCGAGCCCGGGCAGCCGCTCCAGCAGGATCTCCAGGGCGACCTGGAGTTCGGTGCGGGCCAGCGCCTGGCCGACGCAGGAGTGCGCACCGGCGCCGAAGGAGATGTGCCGGTTGGGGGAACGGCCCAGGTCCAGTTCGTCCGGGTCGGTGAACATCCGCTCGTCGCGGTTGGCGGCGTCGATGACCGAGAGCGTGGTGCTGCCCTTCGGGATCACCTCACCGCCCAGCTCGATGTCCTCCGTGAGGTAACGCGGCATCCCCGGCCCCCGGTTGACGTCGAAGCGCAGCAACTCCTCGACGGCGGTCCGCACCAGCGACCGGTCGTCCAGCAACCGCCGCCACCGGGCCCGGTCGTCCAGCAGGGCCGGTACGAGCTTCCCGATCGCGCTGGACGTCGTCTCGTGGCCGGAGACCATCAGCCCCCGCGCGATCCGCACCAGAACCGCCTCGGGCAGAGAACGTCCGGCGGCGTCGGTGATCCCGATGACCTGGCTGATCAGGTCGTCACCCGGTTCACGTCGCTTCCGGGCCACATGGTCGCCCAGATACGCCATCAGGTCCTCGCCCGCGGCGGCGATCTCCCGCTCGCCGTAGCGGTCCTCGCCGTACAGGGCGCCCGACCAGTACGCGAACCGCTCCCAGTCCCGCTCCGGTACGCCCAGCAGCACGCCGATGACCCGCACCGGCAGCGGATCCGCGAACCCCGCCATGAGATCCGCGGGCCTCGGCCCGGCCTCCATCGCGTCCACCAGGGCATGCCCGATGGCCGCGATCCGCGGCCGCAGCGCGGCCGCCTGCTTACCGGTGAGCACCCGCCCCAGCAACCGCCGCCACAGCTGGTGCTGTTCACCGGTGCCGCCCGGGTCCCGCGCGAAGCGCGGATCGGAGAGCATCGCGTGCACATCCGCGTACCGCGCCAACACCCGCACCGGCGCCCCGCCCGCCCGCAGTGCCACCTCCGGCACCGGACACCCCTCCGCCCGCAGCGCCGCCCACTCCTCCGGCGGCTCCAGGGGATGCTTCGACACATACGGGAAGGCCCCCAGCGGACACCCTGCCCCCGCCACCTCTGCGTCCCCCACGGCACCCCTCCTGAGCTGCGAACAACAGTCGGCGAACAGTTACTCACCGCCCAGGGAGCAAGTCAAAGCCGCTCATCGCCTTGCGCTCAACCGCGGTTGAGCGGACAGCGTGGCGGCATGAGTGATGAGCGTGTCATGACCGGGCAGGAACGGCGCGTTCTCGCGGTCGCGTGCGCGGGGACTTGGAGCGCCGTCGCCGGTGCCGTGTCCGTCCTGCCGCCGCGGACACGTACGGCCGTACGCCTCCGGCTGGACCTGGCGGTCGTTGGGATGTCCACGGCCGGGCTGGTCGGCGTCGTGTACGCGGTGATGCGCTCGTCCGGCGTCGGCTGGACCGGCCCGGAGGTGCAACGTCGTGATGCTGCTGCTCGGACTGGGCTTCTACGCCAGTCCGGTGCCACGGCGGCGTCGTTCACCCCGATCATGGTCGTCGCGACGGGCGGGGTGCCCCAGGAGCAGGGATCCCGGTCCGGGATGTCCGCCTGCTCACGGAAGTACGGGCAGCGCTCCAGGTCGGTACCGCGGCAGCAGGTGAGCAGATAGTTCATCTGACCCGTCTCCCGCCAGAGCCGGATGAGCGCGATGCGGTACAACTGGTCGGAGTCGTAGCAGCGTACGCCCGCGCGGCGGTGCGGTGGTCTTCCCCGTCGCACCGGGGAACCGGACGGTTACGGAAACATCAACATGTCTCTACCTCGCCGACGAGTTGTCGTATGTTGAGCGGATGAGCCCACGAGACCTGGAACCCGGACCCCCGTTCACCTCAGTCGGCAAGGTGGACAGCGCGCTGGCGATACTGATCATCATCGGTATCGCCTTCGGGATGTTCTGGCTGGTCTCAAGCCTCGCCTCGTCCTACATAGGATTCTTCACCTGATGCGGACGCCGCCGCCCGGCCGGTGCGGTCGGCGCGGCCCGGCAGCGCGAGGAACGCCACGGCCGCTCCGGCCAGGGCGGCCGCCACTCCGAGGGTCATGGTGAGGGACTGGGCGTCGACGAAGGCCGTACGGGCCGACTCGGCCAGGGCGCTTCCGCCCGCGCGGTCCTTCGCGTACGACAGTGTCGCCCCGAGCGAGGACGCGGCGTGGTCGGGCAGGCCGTCCGGGAGGGCGCCCCGGTAGACGGTGGCGAGCAGGCTGCCCAGACCGGCCACCCCCAGCGCGATGCCGAGCTGCTGGTGGGTGTCGTTGAGCGCGGAGCCCATCCCGGCCCGCTCCGGCGGCACCGCACCGAGCACGGTGCTGGTGGCCGAGGGCCCCGCGACACCGGATCCCGCACCGGCCAGCGCCAGCCCGGCGCACACCGCCGCGTAGCCGCCGCTCTCCGGTAACAAGGCCAGCACCGCGAAACCGGCCGCGGTGACGGCGAATCCGGCCACGACGCAGGCCCGCGCCCCGAACCTGGCCGGTGCCCGGCCGCCCACCGCCGAGCCCGCGACGACTCCCGCCGCCAGCGGCACCGCCGCGAGCCCGGTCTCGAACGCGCCGTAGCCCAGCACCAGTTGCAGATACTGGCTGAGGATGAAGAGCGTGCTGCCCGTCGCGACCGTCATCACCGCCACCGCGAAACTCGCCCCGGAGAACCTCCGGTCCCGGTACAGCCGCAGATCGACCATCGGCACCGGGGAGCGGGCCTGCCGTACGCCGAACGCGACGAGCGCCACCAGCGCCCCGGCCAGCATCCCGGCGGAGGCGTACCCCTGCGCCGGGGCCTCGATCAGCGCCCACACCAGGCCGGTCATCCCCACGGTGACCAGCACGGTGCCGGGCAGGTCCAGCCCCCGGCCATGGCCCGCCCGCGTCTCCGGCACCAGCCGTACGACCCCCACCAGGGCCACCGCCACCACGGGGACGTTGATCAGGAAGACCCCGGCCCAGCTCCACGCGTCGACCAGCGCGCCGCCGAGCAGCGGCCCGGCGGCCATCCCCACGGACGCGACCGCGCTCCACACCGCGAAGGCCCGCGGGCGCTCCCGCTCGGGGAACACCGCGACGAGCACCGCGAGCGTCGCGGGCATCACCAGCGCCGCGCCCACGCCCATCAGGCCCCGCGTCGCGATCAGCCACCCCACCGAGGGGGCCGCCGCGGCGAGCGCCTCATGGTTTTCCCCTACAGTGTTGGAGTGTCTCCAACACTGTAGGGGAAACGGTGGCGGGATAGGCTGCGGCCTCGTGAGCGCGAAGCAGCCGAAGAGCGGGAACAAGGGAAAGAAGACGCCGGAGGACGCACCGGGAGCGGTGTGGTTCCGCGCGGAGAAGACCTCCCGCACCGGGCCCCAGCTGTCGCACGAACGCATCGTCGCCACCGCCGTCGAGCTGCTGGATCGCGACGGTGTGCAGAAACTGAGCATGCGTCGGCTCGCTGAGCGGCTCGGTGCCCACGCGACCAGCCTCTACTGGCACGTGGCCACCAAGGACGACCTGCTCGATCTGGCCCTCGACGCGGTCTTCGCCGAACTCGACCTCCCCGGCGAGCACAGCGCCGCCTGGCAGGACGACATCGAGGCGTTCATGACCGGGCTGCGGTCCGTCCTGCTGCGCCACCCCTGGGCCGCCGCCCTGGCGGGCTCCCGCCCCCTCATGGGCCCGAGCGCCCTGCGGGCCTCGGAGTTCACGTACACCGCGCTCACCACCGGCGGCTTCGAAGGGGTGCACCTGTCGTCCGCCGCCGCCACCCTCACCCACTATGTGCTCGGCTCCGCCTCCTCCGAAGCGGTGTGGCGCGAACGCTCCGACGAGGCGGCCACCCGCTCGGCCGTGGACGCCCACCTCCGCGCCCGCATCGACGAATACCCCACCCTCGCGGGCCACTTCCCGCTCCTCGACGAGGACGACTGGGACGCCCACTTCCACCGCGGCATGCGCCTCCTGCTGGCCGGCCTCGCCTCATCCGAGGCCCGTGGCTAAGGGGCGTTCGGGCCGTCGCGGGGGTCATCCGCCCGGTGACACGAAGCCGGATTCGTACGCGGCGATGACCGCCTGGGTGCGGTCCCGCGCCCCGAGCTTCGCCAGCACGGAACTCACATGCGACTTGACGGTCTCGGTGCCCACCACCAGACGCGCCGCGATCTCCGCGTTCGACAGTCCGCGGGCCACCAGCCGCAGCACGTCCCCCTCCCGCTCGGTCAGCGCGGCACGCTCCAGGGCCGCCCGGCCCTCGGCGCTGCCGTCGTTCTCACCGTACGAGGCGGCCAACTGCCGCACCGCCGCCGGGAACAGCAGCGAGTCGCCCTCGGCCACCAGCCGCACGGCGTGCACGATCTCCGCCGGGCGCGCCCGCTTCAGCAGGAACCCATCGGCGCCCGCGCGCAGCGCCCCGTACACGTACTCGTCGTTCTCGAAGGTCGTCACCACGATGATCTTCGGCGGGTCCGGCACCGTGCGCAGGACGGTACGGGTGGCCTCGATGCCGTCCATCAGGGGCATCCGTACGTCCATGGCGACGACGTCCGGCCGCAGCCGCCGCACCAGGGGGATCACGGCGGCGCCGTCGGCCGCCTCGCCCACCACCTCGATGTCCGGTTGCGCCTCCAGCACGGCGCGCAGGCCCGCCCTCACCAGAGGCTCGTCGTCGACCAGGAGAACGGTGAGCATCCGCCCAGCATAGGCGGTGACTTGATCACCGCAGCATCATCGCAGCGGCAGATCGACGTGGACCAGCCACTGACCGCCGTCCGGCTCCGTACGCGCCTTCCCGCCGAGCAGCGCCGCGCGCTCACGGATCCCGCGCAGCCCGCTGCCACCGCCCGTGACGGCCAACGCCGCCGCCGCGGACAGGGGGTTGCGCACCTCCAGCCGCAGCCACGCCTCGTCCACGGCGATGCGGACGCGGACGGGGACGGGGCCCGCGTGCCGCAGCACATTGGTCAGCGCCTCCTGGAGGATCCGGTAGCCCTCGCGGGACACCGGGCCCGGCACCCGCTCCAGCGGGCCGGTCACCTCGGCGTCGACGCACGCACCCGAGGACCGGGCGGAGTCCAGCAGCCGGCCCGCGTCGCCGAGCGCCGGACGGGCGCCGGGCGGCCGCGCCGTCTCCCGCAAGACCATCAGAACGCGTTCCAGATCCTCCAGCGCGGCCCGCCCCGACTCCTCGATGGTCTCCAGCGCCCGATCGGTGAATTTCGGGTCACCGGCCGTCCGGGCGGCGCCCGCCTGCACCACGGCCAGGGTGAGGGCGTGGCCGAGGGAGTCGTGCAACTCCCGTGCGATGCGGTTGCGTTCCAGTAGCCGTTCGGTACGTTCCTCCAACTCCGCCAGCCGTTCCCTGGGCGACGGGCCGAGCAGCCGCCGGGCGGCCTCCGCCATGAGGGCGCCCGCCCCGGCGGCCAGGGCGACCAGCACCAGCAGGGGAACCGGTATCAGCAGTGCGTACGCCCAGCCCGTACCGGATACCTGCAACGGCGCGTCGCCCACGGCGGGCTCCCCGACGGCCGCCCCGGCGAGCGACAGGGACAGGGCCATCAACTGCCCCGTCACCAGCGCGTCGGCGAGCCCGACCTCCAGGCGCAGCACCAGCCAGGCGCCCGTCCTGACCCGGTCGCTCCACGAAGCGGACGGAGCGGCCGAGACCCCCGGATCCTCCTCACCGGGTACGCGCGCCTGCGGCCCGGGGAACAGCATCAACCGCGCCTGGAGCCCCTCCGCCCGGCGCGTCTCGGGCACCACGGCCGCCGCCAGGACCAGGGGGACCGGCAGCACCGCGATCAGTGCCCAGTCGGCCGGTGACGGACGGGTCAGCCCCGGATAGATCATGGCGCAGACGAACGGCACGATCGACCCCACCAGCAGATGGAGCCAGCGGGTGTAGGTGACCGCACGCGTCAGCGGCAGCAGGAGGCGCGGCATGCGGTCATCGTGGCAGAGCGGGCGGGGCCGCGGCTCCCCCGCGCGGGGGAGACGGCATCCTCCGGCGGGGGATGCTCGGCCCCGGCCGCCCGGCCAGGCTTGACGCCATGACCACCATCGACGTGCACGACCTGACGAAGGAATACGGCAGCACCCGGGCCCGTCGACCGGCTCACGCTGAGCGTCGAACCGGGCCGGGTCACCGGGGTTCCTCGGCCCCAACGCGCCGAAAAGTCAGCAACATGCGCTCATCCTCGGCCTCGACCGCCCCACCTCCGGCACCGCCACCATCGGCGGCCGCCCGTACGCGACCCTGCGCGAACCCCTGCGCACGGCCGGGGCGCTGCTCGACGCCCAGGCGGCCCACGGCTCCCGGACCGCCCGCGACCATCTGCGCTGCCTCGCCGTCAGCAACCGCCTGCCGGACCGCCGCGCGGACGAGGTGCTGGAGGAGACCGGCCTCGCCACCGTGGCGGGCCGCCGCATCAAAACCTTCTCGCTGGGCATGCGCCAGCGCCTCGGCATCGCCACCGCACTCCTCGGCGACCCGCCGGTGCTCCTGCTGGACGAGCCCGCCAACGGACTCGATCCGGAAGGCATCGTCTGGATCCGCCAGTTGCTGCGCCGACTCGCCGAGGAGGGGCGCACGATCCTGGTCTCCAGCCACCTGATGAACGAGACCGCCACCTACGCCGACCACCTCGTCGTCCTCGCCCGGGGCCGACTCCTCGCCGACGTCTCCATGCCCGACTTCATCGAGCAGCACAGCCAGGCGCGGGTACGGGTGCGCGCGGGCGACCCCGCCCGGCTGCGGGCCACGCTGCTGGGCGACGGCTACACCGTCCTGGGCGATGAGGACGGCGGATGGGTGGTCGAGGGCGCCAGGGCCGAGCAGGTCGGGGCCGTCGCCGCCCGCGAGGGCATCCCCGTCCTCGAACTGGCCGATGAGCGCGCCTCGTTGGAGCAGGCCTACCTCGCCCTCACCGCGGACGAGGCGGAGTTCGCCGCCGCCACCGCCGCCCCCACCACCCCGACCACCTGAACAGGAGGCCCGACCATGTCCGTCACAGCGGTGCTGCACTCCGAGTGGCTCAAGATCAGATCCATCCGGGCGAGCTTCGGCTCCCTCATCGCGGTCTTCGCCGCCACGCTCGCCATCACCGTGCTGGTCTACGCCACCGTCGGCAAGGCAGAGCTGGACGACAGCAAGGACCACGTCTTCGACGCCTTCTACGGGATCAACTTCGCGCAGATCGCCGCCATCTCCTTCGGCGCAACCGCCGTCTCCTCCGAGTACGCGAACGGCGCCCTGCGGATCTCCCTGTCGGCCGTGCCGCTCCGGGGCCTGTTCTACGCGGCCAAGACGGCGGCCGTGGCCGGTGCCGGTCTCGCCGTGGGGCTCGCCACCGCCTTCGCCTCCTTCTTCGCGGGCCAGGCGTTCCTGGGCGAGGGCGCCATCGGCCTCGGCGAACCGGGAGCGCTGCGGGCCTGCGTCGGCGCGGGGATCTACCTCGCGCTGATGGCCCTGTTCGCCGCGGGGCTCACCTTCCTGCTGCGCAGCGCCACCGCGGTGCTGAGCCTGCTCATCCCGTTCATCCTGATCGTGGGCTTCGTGGTCGGGGGACATCGCCGGGAGCGCCCGCCGACTATCTGCCGGACCGCGCCGGACAACAAGTGCTGCACCAGGTCCCGGAGGGGAGCGTCGGCCCTTGGGCGGGCCTCGCGGTGACGGCGCTGTGGGCGGCGGCCGCGCTCCTGGCCGGTTGGCAGGCCGTGCGCCGACGCGATGCCTGAACGTCACGTATGAGGCGCGCTTTTCACTCCAAAGAGAATCCATGACGGGTGAATTCTCCCGACCGCTCTCGGTAATCTTTCATGCGCTTCGGAAAATATTCGAGGCGCGGCGGACTGTCGGCACTGGAGGGTGGGGACCGCATGGGCGCACTACTGGACCAGAAATATGAAAAGCTGTTCGCCTTGCTGGACGCTAATGGCGACGGTGTGATCGCCGAGGACGACTTCGAACTGATGGGTGGCCGCGTGCTGGCCGCCGTCGGCGAGGAGCGCGCGGCGGCCAAGGGCAAGGAATACGCCGACGCGTTGATGACGTACTGGCGGGCCCTGCGCGAGACCGCCGACGCCGATGGCGACGGGCGGATCGACAAGGGTGAGTTCCGTCAGGCCCTGCACCAGGTCAGCGACCACTTCGACATGCTGATCGGCCCGCTCTACCGGGCGGGCTTCCACCTCGCCGACCGGGATGACGACGGCCTGGTCGGCCGGGAGGACTTCGTCGCGGTCATCTCCGCGGTCGGGGTCCCCGAGGCGGAGGCCGGGGCGGCCTTCGACCGGCTGGCCGAGGAGGGCGGCCAGCTGACGAAGGACCAGCTGATGACCGCCGCGGCGCAGTTCTACCGCGACGAGGACCCGGCCAACACGGCGAGCCATCTGCTCTTCGGCGCCCTGTGAACTGAGTCCGCGGCGGGCGGGGGAGAGGGCGGAGATGGGCACTGCCGTCATGGCGGGCCGGGCACGGGTGTCGCTGCTGACCGAGGTGCTCTTCGACGGGCGATTCGACGATCTGCACAGGCCCTGGACGGAGAAACTCCGTCGGGACATTTTCCGATACCGCGATGGATTGTCGCTGTCGGAGCGTTCCGCGCTCGCTTATGAGCGTTTGCGCGCCGTCAATGAAGGAATCGAATCCGTCGAGGAGTTCGTCACGGCGACGGACCGGCTGGTGTCACTGCACGAATGGCTGGGAATGGTCGACGGATCGCTGACCACTCTGGCGACCATTCACTACAACCTGTTCCTCGGCAGCCTCCTCCGCCTCGACCCCCGCCGCGCCGTGGACCTCGCACCGTTCACCCGGCTGTGGCGGTTCGGCACGGTGCTGATCACCGAACTCGGCTACGGGAACAACGCCGCCGAGCTGGAGACCACCGCGGTCCACCAGCCCGAGGCCGACACCTTCGTCCTCCACACCCCGTCGGCCGGGGCCCAGAAGTTCATGCCCAACACCGGTGCCGCCGGGGGCCGCAAGAGCGGACTGGTCGCGGCCCGGCTGATCGTCCGCGGCCAGGACTGCGGCGTGTTCCTGTTCCTGGTGCCGCTGCGCGACGAGCGGGGGCCGCTGCCCGGCATCCGGATACGGCCCCTCTCGGAGACCCCCGGTTCGTCGGTCGACCACGCCATCACCTCGTTCGACCACGTCGTGCTGGAGCGTACGGCGCTGCTGGCCGGTGACCACGCGGACCTGACCGCCGAGGGTGCCTTCCGCAGCGCGATCGGCAGCCGGCGCGGCCGGTTCCTGCGGTCCATCCAGCGCGTCACCACGGGCAAGCTCTGCCTGGCCGCGGCGGCGCTGAGCGGAGCCCGGGCGGCACTCACTATCGCCGTGCGCTACGCCCACCGGCGGCACACCTTCGCCCCGGCGAGCCGGACCGGTGTCCCGCTCTTCGCCTACCGCTGCAACCAGACCAGACTGCTCGGCGCGGCGGCCCACGCCTACGCGGCGACCTTCCTGCTGCGCGAGGCCACCCGCCACTGCACCGGGCGGGACGACCCCGAATCGGCCGAGGCGGAGGTCCTCGTCGCGGCGGCGAAGGGCTGGATCACCTGGCAGGCCAGGGACATCGCGATCGAGTGCCGCGAACGCTGCGGCGCCCAGGGGCTGTTGTCGGCCAACCGCATCGTCGACCTGCTCACGCCGATCGAGTCCACCATCACCGCCGAAGGGGACAACCTCGTCATCTGGACGAAGGCCGCCGCCGACATGCTGACCGGGCGCGGCTACAGCCCGCCCCCGGCCCCCGCCGCCCGGTCCGGCCCGCCGACCGACCGCGCCCGGCTGCTCGACCTGCTCGTGCGGCACGAGCTGTCCTGCCTCCAGCAGGCCCGCAATCGGCTCGGCCGGGCCGGCGACGGCGCGCTGGACCGCTGGAACCAGGCGGTGAACCCGGCCCTGGACCTGGTCGACGCGTACGCCACCCGGCGCGCCGCCGAGGCGTTCCTGACCGCTGTCGACCGCGTCGCCGACGATGCCACGCGCGGCCTGCTGGAGCAGGTGTTCCGCCTGTTCGCCCTGCAACGCCTCGCGCCCCACGCGGGCCCGCTGCTGGCGGACGGGCACCTCACCGCCGACACGGTCCGCGACCTCGCCCCCGCCGTCGACCGCGTCGCCGCCGCACTGGCGCCCCACGCACCGGCCCTCGTGGAGGCGTTCGCCATCCCGGACGACATCCTCCAGGCGCCCATCGCCACCGACGGTTACGCCGCCGCCTACGACGACCCGGCCGGGCCCTGGCAGCCATGAGCGACGCGTTCACCCGGGAACCGCCCTGGGACCCCCGGCGCTTCCCACCGGCCTCCCCGGCGCCACGGCCCGTGCAGACGGCGCGGATGCTCCGCGACCCCCAGGGCTACGCGCGCTCCCTGCGCCGCCGGTTCGGGCCGGTCTTCTCGCTCCGCACCTACCCCTACCGCGGTGCCCTCGTCTGTGCGGCCGACGCCGCGGCCAACCGGGCGGTGCTGACCGACCACGAGCGGTTCACCGGCGGTGACGGCGCCGCCCTGCTGGCGCCCGCGGTCGGCGCCCGATCGCTGATCTGCACGCCACCGCCCCTGCATCTGAGCCACCGCAAGCTTCTGCTGCCGCCCTTCCACGGGGAGCGGATCGCCTGCTGGGCGCAGCGGGTGCGGGAGCTCGTGTACACCGGCCTGCCCGAACTGCTGGGCAGGGACGGCGTTCCCGTGCGGCCGTGGGCGCAGCGGCTGACGCTCGACGTCATCCTGAGAGTCGTCTTCGGCCTGACGGACCCGGCCCGCGTCGCCACCTTCCGCATCGCGCTGAACGCGTTCGTCGACACGGGCAACCTCGCCGTGCTGTTCCTTCCGGGGCCGCTGCGGCGCGATCTCGGTCCGCTCTCGCCGGGCGGCCGCTTCCTCCGGCTCCGCGCGGCCGTGCGGGCCCTGACCCGCGAGGAGATCGCCGCGCGCCGGGCCGCGCCCGACCGAGCCCACCGCGACGACGTGCTGTCCATGCTGCTGGACGCCCGCGACGAACACGGCGCCGGGCTGGACGACGCACAGCTGGTGGACGAGTTGACCGGCCTCGTCCTGGCCGGTTACGAGACCACGGCGACCACGATCGCCTGGACCCTGCATCTACTCGCCCACCATCCCGCCGCCCGCGACGACCTGGTCGCCGACCTCGACGCGGGCTCGGACCGGCTGCTCAAGGCGACCGTCAAGGAGTCCGCCCGGCTGCGCCCCGCCGTCTACAACGCGATGCGCACCGCGGCACACGACACGGAGCTGGGCGGCCACCCGGTGCCCCGGCACGCGTTCGTCGCGGCGCTGTTCCCGCTCACCCACCTCGACCCCGAGCTATGGCCGGACCCCGACGCCTTCCGGCCCGGGCGCCATCTGGGCCCGGACCCGGTGCCCTACGCGCTGACGCCGTTCGGCGGCGGCCTGCGGCGCTGCATAGGGGTGCCGCTGGCCCAGCTGGAGATCGAGACCGTCCTGCGCGAGATCCTCGCGACCGCTGTCCCCGAACCGTCCGGCCCCCTGGAGCCGGCCCGGCTCCTCGCGGTGACGATCGTCCCCGCCCGGGGCGGACGCATCCGGCTCCGCCCGCGCCGGGCGCACCGCCCCGCCTCACGCATCTGGAACTTATAGACTTTTCCCGGAAGCCGTTCCGAACCCCATCGGGGTGAGCACGGATGACCAGCAGCAATGGACCCGCCGTCTCCCGCGAGGAGTTCGACGCGCTCTTCGAGACGGTCCGGACGTGGGGGCGCTGGACCCCGGCCGACCGCGGCGCCTGGAACCGGGTGACCCCGGAGCAGGTGCGGCGGGCCGTCTCCCGCGTACGGTCAGGGGCGGTCGTCCCGCTGGCACGGCCCTGGGACACGCGGTCCGCGCCGGACAACCCCAAGCCCGCCCTGCACCACATGACGGACCTCGGCGACGTGGAAGCGCCGGAGCCCTCCGTGCACAAGGACTTCCTCGCCGCCGACTACCACGGCAAGGGCATGACCCATCTCGATGCGCTGTGCCACGCCGCCTACCGGGGGCAGCTCTACGGTGGCCGGGCGGCGCACGAGGTGATCGACGCCGCGGGCGCCCACTACGGGGCGGTCGGCGCGCTCGGGCCGCTCGTCACGACGGGCGTCCTGCTCGACCTTCCCGCCGTCCTGGGGACCGCCTGGCTGGAGCCGGGGCAGGCGGTGCACGCCGAGGACATCGTCGCCGCCGAACGGGCGCTGGGGGTGGCGATCGGGGAGGGGGACGCGGTGCTGCTGCGTTCCGGGAGCCCTCGCCGTCGAGCAGAGCGCGGCGCCTGGGATCCGGACGCGGCGAGCGCGGGGCTGCATGTGGACGCCGTCCCGTTGCTGGCCGAGCGCGGTATCGCCCTGCTCGGCGGGGACGGCGACAACGACGTACGGCCCTCGCCGGTCGACGGTGTGCACTCGCCGGTCCATGCGCTCGCCCTGGCCGCGATAGGGGTGCCGCTGCTGGACAACCTCGATCTCGAAGCGCTCTCCGCCGCCACGGCCGAGGCGGGTCGCTTCGCGTTTCTGCTGGTCGTGGCGCCGTTGAACGTTCCGGGGGGAACCGGCTCACCCGTCACCCCGGTCGCGGTGCTGTGACCGGCGACCCCCTCGATCCGGTCACCGTATGTAATGCGTCGAATACATGCTTTTCTGCCCTCCAGGGTCTTGCCCGTACCCGTTATTGTCGAAGAGTGGGCTTTTGGGGCTAATCACAGCGAATTGCTAGGAGAGGCGTGATTCGGTCCGGTGAGGATGTGCTCCTGGCGGGGCTCGTGGCAGGCGGCATCGGGCCCGCACGTTCGCGTGAGCGCTTCCTCGAGGGGGAGGCGGTTCAGGCGGGCGTACGAGGCCTGATCCTGAACTCGTGGCAGCGCTGCCGGATGCTGGGCCTGCCGCTGGGCGGCTTCGAGCTTCCGTACCGGCAGGTCGATTCCGAAGGCCGGCTGGTCCGCGCCGCCGCCCCGGTGCTCGACCGGCTGCGGGCCAGGTTCCGGGGCAGCCCGATGAACATCGCGCTCGCCGACGGAGACGGGACCGTGCTCCAGCGCCGCTTCGGCGACGACGCGTGGGCCAGAACCCTCCCGCCGATCCAGCAGACACCGGGCTTCGTCTTCGCCGAGCAGTTCGCCGGTACCAACGGCATCGGCCTCGCCCTGGCGGAACGGCGGCTCATCCAGGTCTACGGCGCCGAGCACTTCTCCGAGCGCGGCCTGTCGAACGGGTGCAGCGCGATACCCGTCCGCGACCCGCTGAGCGGGCGCATCGAGGGCATTCTGTGCATGGCCTTTCCGCGCAGCTCCGGGCATCCGGTGCTGGACGGCGTGCTGCGCAGGGCGGCCCAGGCCATCGAGCGGCGGCTGCTGGCGCAGAGTTCGGCGCGGGAGCGCGGGCTGCTGCGCGCGTACCTGGACGCGGCCGGTGCGACGGGCACCGGCGAGGGCGGCGCGCACACCATGGGGGTGGACGCCTTCGTCCAGGGGCTGCCCCGGGGCGACCAGATGATGATCAAGGAGTGGGCGGCCGAGCTGCTGTCGCACGGGCAGCGGGCCGCCATCGGCGTGACCCTGTCCGACGGGCGGCGGGTCACCCTCGTGAGCCGCCCGATGACGAGCGCGGCCGGGGTGGAGGGCATGGTGATCGAGGCCATGTTCCCCGACCACTCACCGAGGCCGTCCCTCAGCCTCCCCCTGCATCTCACCATCCCGCCCCCCTCCGCCCGGCGCGCACCGGCCGCCGCGACGTCCGCCCCCGAGGCCCCGGCCGTCCGGGCGCGCCGCGCCGAGCGGGGCCACGTCACCGACGGGCTGGCCGGGCTGGTGCTGGTCGGCGAGCCGGAGGTGGGGAAGTACGCCCTGGCGGCGCGGCGGCGCATGGAGCTGCTGTCCGAGGCCAGCGCGAGCATCGGCACCACCCTGGATGTGCTCCGCACCGCCCAGGAACTCGCCGAGACGGCCGTCCCGGGGCTGGCCGACTTCGTCACCATCGACCTGCCGGACGCCGTGCTGCGCGGTGACGAACCCCTCGACCCCCGGCGCGACCTGCGCCGCGCGGTGATCCACGGCATCCGCGACGACTGCCCCTTCTACCCGGTCGGCAAGCGGATCACCTACCACCCCACCACGCCCCAGCTGCGCTGTGTGAACACCGGGCACGCGGTCCTCGAACCCGACCTGAAGACCGCCGCGGGCTGGCTCATCCAGGACCCCGAGCACACCACGCGGCTGCTGTCCCACGTCCGCTCCCTCATCGCCGTCCCCCTGGTCGCCCGTGGCACCGTCCTGGGCATCGTCAGCTTCTACCGCTCGCTCGACCCCGCGCCGTTCGGGGACGACGACCGTTCACTGGCCCAGGAACTGGCGACCCGCGCCGCGCTGTCCATGGACAACGCCCGGCGCTACACCCGCGAACACAACATGGTCCTGGCCCTCCAGCACAGCCTGCTCCCGCACGGCGTGCCCGGTCAGGACGCGGTCGAGGTCGCCCACCGCTATCTGCCCGCCGAGTCCCGGGTGGGCGGGGACTGGTACGACATCATCCCGCTGCCCGGCACCCGTGTCGGGCTCGTCGTCGGCGACGTCGTCGGCCACGGCATGCACTCCGCCGCCACCATGGGACGGCTGCGCACCGCCGCGCGCAGCTTCGCCGAACTCGACTTCCCCCCGGACGAGGTGCTGACCCACCTCGACAACCTGGTGCTGCGCCTGGACCGGGAGGAGAGCAGCGAGGGCTCCGGCGACGGCTTCGGCATCATCGGCGCGACGTGTCTGTACGTCGTCTACGACCCGACCTCGCAGCGCTGCGCCATGGCCCGCGCCGGTCACCCGCCGCCCGCGCTGGTCCGCCCCGACGGCACCGTGTCGTTCCCCGACCTGCCCGCCGGGCCCCCGCTCGGGCTGGGCGGTCTGCCCTTCGAGACCGCCGAGATCGAGGTCTCCGAGGGCAGTCAGCTGGTGCTCTACACCGACGGGCTGATCGAGGACCGGCACCGTGGCATCGACGTGGCCCTCGACCGGCTGCGCGCGGTCCTGGCCCACCCGCAGCGCACCCCCGAGGACACCTGCCAGGCGGTCCTGGACGACGTGGCGCCCGTCCACCCGTGCGACGACATCGCCGTGCTCGTCGCCCGCACCCACGCCTTCGACGCGGACCGGGTCGCCACCTGGGAGCTGCCCACCGATCCGGCCGTCGTCCCCGAGATCCGGGCCGCCGCCGACCGGCAGCTGGCCGACTGGGGCCGGGGAGAGGTCGCGTTCGTGGCGGAGCTGCTGCTCAGTGAGCTGGTCACCAACGCCCTGCGGCATGCGAGCGGGCCCATCAAGGTGCGGCTGCTGCACAGCCGCACCTTGATCTGCGAGGTCTCCGACACCAGCAGCACCGCCCCGCATCTGCGTCGGGCGGCCACCACCGACGAGGACGGCCGCGGTCTGTTCCTCGTCGCCCAGCTGGCGCTGTCCTGGGGCACCCGCCACACCCCGGACGGCAAGGTCATCTGGGCCGAATGCCCCCTCGGCACCCCGTGAGACCGAGGTGCCGACCCGTTGGCCCGTTGGGGTAACGGAGCCGCCGAGCCCGGTTCATTTCGGTAAATGCCATGGTCAGTCCCGCTAAGGTCGCGGATGTGAGGTGGGAATGCTCGCCAGGTCGGCCCGGAGACGTCCGTGGATGACACCGTCGACACCTCGGTGAACTTCCCGGCCGCGGGAGCGGAACCGCTCGTCCGCATCCGGGGCCTCAGCAAGCGGTTCGGCGGCACGCTCGCGCTGGACCGTATCGACCTCGACATCCAGCCGGGCAGCGTCCTCGCACTGCTCGGCCCCAACGGCGCCGGGAAGTCCACGCTCATCAAGGTGCTCGCGGGATACCACCCAGCCGACGGCGGGACGGTGACGGTGGCCGGGCATCCGCTCGGGACCGAGGCCGCCTCCCGGAACATGTCCTTCACCCACCAGGACCTCGGCCTCGTGGAGTGGATGACGGTCGCCGAGAACATCGCCCTGACCACCGGCTATCCACGCCGTGGCGGGCTGATCTCCTGGCGGCGGACCCGGGAGCGCGGCGCGGAGGTGCTGCGGACCGTCGCCGGAGACCTCCCGGCCGACACCCGGATCGCCGACCTCGCGCCCGCCGAACGCTCCCTGGTCGCCATCGCCCGCGCCCTCGCGTCACGGGCGCGGCTCATCGTCCTCGACGAACCCACCGCCAGCCTCCCCGCCGCCGACTGCGCCCGGCTCTTCGGCGTCCTGCACACCCTGCGCGACCTGGGGCACGCCATCCTCTACGTCACCCATCGCCTGGACGAGGTGTACGAGGTCGCCGACGCCTTCGCGGTGCTGCGCGACGGCCGCCTCGTCAGCCGGGGCGCGCTGGCGGCACACGGCGCCGCCCGCCTGGTGCGGGACATCGTGGGCGACGAGCCGACCCGCTACCGGCCCGCCACCGCCCCCGCCGGGGGCCCGGCCGTGCTGACCCTCGACGGCGTCCGGACCGCCGAGTGCGGACCCGTCTCCCTCGATGTGCGCGCCGGGGAAATCCTCGGCCTGGTGGGGCTCACCGGCGCCGGGCACCGGGAGCTGGGCCGTGCCCTCGCGGGCGCCCGGCCGCTCGTCGCCGGGCGGGCGCTCCTCGACGGGCGGCCGTACCGCCCGCGCACGGTCGCCGCCGCCGTCGCCTTGGGGGTCGGCCTGGTGACCGGCAACAGGGTGGAGGAGGGCTGCGCCGCCGAACTGACCGTACGGGAGAACCTGTTGGCCAATCCGCGTACGGGCGGTCCGCCGACGCGGCGCTGGATCAGCCCGCGCCGGGAGCGTACCGAGGCCCTCGCCCTGATCGACCGGTTCGCGGTGCGGCCCCGCGACAGCGAGGCTCCGATCGCCACCCTGTCCGGCGGCAACCAGCAGAAGGTCGTGCTCGGCCGGTGGCTCAGGGGCGGGCCGCGCGTGCTGATCCTGGAGGAGCCGACCGCGAGCGTGGACATCGGGGCCAAGGCGGCGATCTACCGGCTGCTCGACGACGCGCTGGCGGCCGGTCTCGCGGCGGTGCTCATCTCCACCGACTTCGAGGAGGTCGCGGGGGTGTGCCGCCGCGCCCTGGTGTTCGTCCGGGGCGCCGTGACGGCCGAGCTGAGCGGCGCGTCGCTCACCGTCGCGGAACTCACCCGGGCGGCCTCGGCGCTGCCCGCGTCCGGGACATGAGCGACCGGGCCCGGGCGGGCGGGCACCTCATCGGTACGTACGGCCTGCTGGCCCTCACCGCCCTGCTGTTCCTCATCTTCTCCGTGACCCTGCCGCGCACCTTCCCGACCCTGGACAACATCTCCTCGATCCTGGCCAACCAGTCGATCCCGGCCATGCTCGCACTCGGTGCGACGGTCCCCATCGTGACCGGCAACTTCGACCTCTCCATCGGATACGGCCTGGGCCTGGCGCATGTGATGGTGATGCAGCTCATCGTCCACGAAGGGTGGCCGTGGCCGCTGGCCTGCCTGGCGGTGGTCATCGGGGGCACGGTGGTCGGGGTGTTCAACGGTGTCATCACCGAGTTCGGCCAGATCGACTCGTTCATCGCCACCCTCGGAACCGGGAGCATGCTCTACGCCGTCACCGGCTGGGTCACCGGCGGCGGCAGGATCGTCCCCGGACCGGACGGCCTGCCGGACGCCTTCACCGACCTCTACGACTCCACCTTCCTCGGCCTGCCGGTCCCCGCCTTCTACGTGCTCGCCCTGGCCGTCGCCCTGTGGCTGCTGCTGGAGCGGCTGCCGCTCGGCCGGTACCTGTACGTCATCGGCTCGAACCGCCGCGCCGCCGACCTCGTCGGCATCCCCACCCGCCGGTAC
>NZ_GG657754.1:9170791-9173609 GCF_000158915.1 Streptomyces himastatinicus ATCC 53653
CCAACGCCCTGGGCACCGTCGTCGCGGTCGCGGTCCTCGCGATCGGACTCTCCGGCATCGGCCAGCTCGGTGCCGAGTTCTGGGTGACGCCGCTGTTCAACGGCGGCACCCTGCTCGTCGTCGTCGGCCTGGCCGGTTAATCCGCGCGCCGCCGGCTGCGTACGGGCATCACCGCGGACCGGCGGAGGAGTTCCCGTGCGGCCCCGTCGTAGGACCGCGCTCACCGCCGCCGTGCTGCTGGCGGCGGGTGCCCTCGCCGGTTGTGAGCGCGGCTCGTCGGCCGGGGGAGGGGACTCCACAGCGGGGCCGCGCGGCTGTCCCGCGGTCCTCGCCCGGGCCAAGGCCGCCGTCGAGCGCGCCGAGCGGAACGACGCCCCCTGGAACGGGCCGACCCACGGCCCCCGGGCGGTGCCCGGCAAGACCATCGTCTATGTCGCGCAGACCATGACCAACCCCGGAGTCGCGGGCGCCGCGCAGGGGGTGCGGGAGGCGGCGAAGGCCATCGGCTGGCGGGTCCGGGTGATCGACGGCGGAGGCACCCCGGCGGGCATCCAGGCGGCGCTGAGCGAGGCCGTCACCCTCAAGCCGTCGGGCATCGTCATCGGCGGCTTCGACCCCAAGTCGACCGCGCGGCAGGTCGCGCAGGCCAACGCGGCGGGCATCCCGCTGATCGGCTGGCACGCGGTCGCGTCCCCCGGGCCCAGTGCCAGGCCCAGGCTGTTCACCAACGTCACCACCAGGGTCGAGGACACGGCCAGGATCAGCGCGGACTGGGTGATCGCACGATCCAACGGCAGGGCCGGAGCCGTGATCTTCACCGATGCCTCGATCCCGTTCGCCAGGCACAAGTCCGAGCTGATCAGGAAGGGGCTGGCCAGATGCCGGGACGTCAGGCTGCTGGCCTACGAGAACATTCCGATCCCGGACGCGGGCAGCCGCACCCCCCAGGAGGTCTCCTCCCTCCTCTCCCGCTTCCGGGACGAGTGGACCTACTCCGTCGCCATCAACGACCTGTACTTCGCTGACGCGGCCCCCGCCCTGCGCGCGGGCGGCAGACGCGGCTCCGGTCCGCCCTTCAACATCGGCGCGGGCGACGGCGATCCGTCGGCCTTCCAGCGCATCAACCACCGGCAGTACCAGGCCGCCACCGTCCCCGAGCCGCTGTCCCAGCAGGGCTGGCAGATGATCGACGAGTTCAACAGGGCGTTCTCCGGCCGGGCCCCCAGCGGGTACACCGCACCGGTCCACGTCTCCACGGCCGCCAACAGCGCGGGGGCGACGAGTTGGAACCCTCCGGGCTATCGGGCGGCGTACCGGAAGATCTGGGGCTCCTGACGCCGGGTGGTGCACGACCCTTGGTGCGGCGGCCTCACGATCGACGGCACCTTCGATCACACCGAGTTCACGCGGTGAACCGCCCCTGCCAGGTCGCGAGCCACTGGACGGCCTTGTCGTAGTGCGCCCGGTCGATGTGCAGCCCCCGGTAGCGCACCGCACCGCTGCCGTCGGCCGCCGCCCGTTCGTAGGCGCGGACGAGCCCGGCGTAGAACGTGGCCTCCTCGGGGGTGGCCGAGAACACCTCGTTGAGGACCGGGACATGGGCCGGGTGGATCGCCACCATGCCGCGGAAGCCGAGGGCCCGGCCCCGCCGGGCGAACGTACGGAGGCCGTCGAGGTCGTCGATGCGCTCCCACAGGCCGGTGAGGGCGTGCAGTCCGGCCTCGCGGCACGCGAGGAGCACCCGGCTGCGCAGATACAGCGTCTCCTCGCCCTCCGGCGACCATTCGAAGCCGACCTCGCGTGCGATGTCGGCGTGTTCGGCGGTCGGGCCGATCATCGCGGCGACGCGCGGCGACGCGGCCGCCACGTCGCGGCAGTTGTGGATGGCCCGGACCGTTTCGACGGGGACGATGTACTCGAGTCCCGTCACCCCGTTGCGCAGTTCGAAGTGGTCGAGCAGGGCGTCGTAGCGCAGCACGTCCGTGGCCTGCTCGATCTTCGGCGCGAAGACGCCGGACAGACCGGGGACGACGACCGCTTCGAGGTCGGCGCCGGTGAGCCGGGTGGCGAGGCCGTTGACCCGCACCAGCAGGCCGACCGACGGATCGAGCGCACGCAGCCGGGTGACGGCGTCGGCCGCCTGGGCCCGGGCCGCCGCCTTCAGCTCGTCCGGCACCGAGTCCTCCAGATCGAGGACGATGGCGTCCGGGCCCGCCGCCAGCGCCTTCTCCGCCCAGGCCGGTTTGTGGGCGGGCACGAACAGGATCGACCGGTACGGTTTCACGGGTGGCTCCGAGGCAGGTCCAGGAGGTGGCCGAGCCGGTCCGCCACATAGCCGAGGGCCTCGGCACTGGCGTCCGGCAGCAGGTCGAGCAGGGTGACGAAGCCATGGATCTGGCCCTCGAACCGCCGGAGTTCCACCGGCACCCCCGCGGCGCGCAGCCGGTCCGCGTACGCCTCGCCCTCGTCGCGCAGTACATCGTGTTCTGCGGTGACCACGACGGCGGGTGGCAGTCCGGCGAGGTCGGCGGCGCGCAGCGGCGAGGCACCCGGGGCCCGGCGGGCGGCGGTGTCGGGGGCGTAGTGGTCCCAGTACCAGGCCATGGTGGCGCGGGTGAGGAGGAGCTGGTTCGCGGGGTCGTGGTACGAGGCGGTGTCCGGCCGGCAGTCGGTCACCGGGCAGAGGAGCACCTGCGCCGCGACGGCCGGGCCGCCCGCCTCCCGGGCGCGCTGGGCCACCACCGCCGCCAGGTTGCCTCCCGCGCTGTCCCCCGCCACGATCAGCGGCGCGTCCGGTCCGGCGACGCGGGCCCGGTGC
>NZ_GG657754.1:9173813-9237121 GCF_000158915.1 Streptomyces himastatinicus ATCC 53653
CGGGACGAGCAGCCGCCACCGGGGCGCCCGCGTGGCCGCCGCCCGGGGCCACGGCCTCCTCCACCCTCGCCATGTCGGGTCCGGCGCCGAACAGCGTGCTCATCGCGGTGTGCCGGTCCCTGGCCTCGCGTGGCGTCAGCTCGTGCAGGGGCGGGGCCCCGCTCGCGGCCGCGCGGGCGAGGAATTCCGACGTCGCTGGGTCGAGTGTCATCGTCGGCTCCGCTCATCCGCCCGCGGGCGCGGCGCGCCGCTCTTCGGCGAGGGCCAGTGCCTGGTGCCAGCCGCCGCCCGTGCGCAACAGCTTCTGATACGGGGCGAGTTCGCGCGCCCCGCCGAACCCGACGACCGCCCGCAGCGTGCCCCCGCTGCCCGCGATCGCCGTGAAGTCGCCCTCGTCCGGATCTCCCGCGACGGTCCGGACCTCGTCCTCCGCGCCGACCCGTCCATGGATCCGCAGCCGGCCGCCGAGCTGATCCGACCACACGTACGGCACCGCGTCGCAGACCAGGGGCGTCCCGGTGAGGTTGGCGGCGACGACGGACGCCTGGTCGGCGGCGTTCGTCCAGTGCTCGACGCGGAGGTCCGTACCGTAACGGGGGTGGTGCCAGCGGGCGATGTCCCCGGCCGCGTACACGTCCGCCACTCCCAGCGCGCCCAGGTGCTGATCGCATACGACGCCGTCCCGCAGGACCAGCCCGGACCCTTCGAGCCAGCGGGTGGCGGGCCGGGAACCGACGCCCAGCACCACCAGATCCGCCGGGACGAGCCCGCCGTCCCCGAGCCGTACGCCCCGGAGCGCGCCCCGGCCGTCGTCCTCGATGCCCGCCACCGTGGCCCCGAGGCGCACCGCGATGCCGTGCCGGACGTGGCGCCCGGTGAGGGCCGTGCCGAGCACCGGCCCGAGACCCCGCACCATCAGCGCGGGCTGCGGTTCCACGATGGTGACCGCGCAGCCCAGGGACCGGGCGGTGGACGCCACTTCGGCGCCGATGAACCCACCGCCGACGACCACCAGCCGGGCCCCCGCCCGGCAGCCCGCCCGGATGGCCGCCGCGTCCTCGGCGGTACGCAGCATGTGCACACCGGGGCACGGCCGCAGCCCGGGGAGGGTGCGGGGAGCGGAGCCGGTCGCGATCACCAGGGCGTCGTACGGCAGTGGCGGCGCGCCGCGCAGCGCGACGGTGCGGCCCGACGGGTCCAGGCCGGTCGCCGTCGTACCGAGGAGCGGTTCGACGCCGAGCGCGGCGAGTTCCGCCGCCGACAGCAGCGGCGGGGCCTCGGCGCCGGGGTCGGCGAGATAGCTCTTGGACAGCGGCGGCCGGTCGCACGCGACCGTGGGCTCGGCCCCGACGAGGGTGATCCTGGCCTTGCTGCCCCTGCGGCGCAGCAGCTGTACGGTGCGGACGCCCGCGAGGGAGGCGCCGACCACGACGATGTGCATGGCGCGCCTCCTTCAGGCGTCGGGTCCGGGGAAGCGGGGGCGGCGCTTGTCGAGGAACGCCTGTGCGCCCTCGGCCATGTCGGGGCTGCCGATCGACTGCACGAGCATGCCGAGGCCGCTGCTGAAGGAGTCGCGGGCCGCGTTCCACCACACATTGGAGCTGATCTTGGTGATTTCCAGGTAGCGCGGGCTGAGTTGCGCGAGTTCGGCGATCCACGACTCGACGGTCGGCTCCAGCTCGGCGTCGGGCACGACGGCGTTGACGAGGCCGAGTTCCAGCGCCTGCGCGGCGGAGTAGCGGCGGCAGAGCATCGCCATCTCCTTGGCGCGCTTCTCGCCGATCTGCACCCCCATCACATTGGTGGCGCCGGTGACGGGGGAGCTGCCGACCCGGGGACCGGTCTGCCCGAAGGTCGCCGACTCGGCGGCGATGGCGAGGTCGCAGGCGACGACGAGTTCATTGCCGCCCCCGGCCGCCGCGCCGCCCACGGCGGCGATGACCGGGCGCGGACAGTTGCGGACGGCATCGAACAGCCGCAGGGAGGCCCGGTAGAGGCCGCGCATCGCGGTCACATCGGGCCTGCTGAGGCCGGTGAGGGCGCCCCCGGCGCAGAAGCTGCCCGGCACGCCGGTGATGACGACCGCGCGGGAGCGGCTGGCCCCGTCGAGCGCGGCCGCCACCGCCTCGGCCATGGCCGGGTCGTAGGCGTTGCGCCGGTCGGGACGGTTGAGGGTGATCCACGTGGCGTCGCCACGCCGCTCGACGAGGACGTCGCCGCTGTTCCCGGGCCGCCCGGTCACGGCCGACCTGCCCGGTCGTGGCGGCCCGGAGGCGCGCCCGCCCCCGTCTCGGGCCCGCCGGAAGGCCGATCGGCCCAGCCCGGACCGTCGAACGGTGCGCCCGGTTTGCCCGGTGTACTGGGCTCGCCCGGTCCGCCCGTGCGACCGGCGCCACGCGTGCCGCCCGGCCCGTCCGTGCCGTGCGTGCCGCCGTTCGGCGGGAGTTCGCCGGAGGGATGCCGTACGGCGGCCGTATTCGTGCCGTCGGGCTTGCCGGTGCCACCCGTGCCGTGCGTGCCGCCCGGCCCACTTGGCCCGTCCGGCACGCCGGTGCCGCCCGGCCAGCCGGGGCCACCGGGCCCGCCCGGCCCATCCGGCCTGTCCGTGCCTGCCGGTCCGCCCGGCCCGTCCGTGCCGTCCCTTTCGCCGTTCGGCGGGAGTTCGTCGGAGGGATGCCGTTCGGCGGTCGTATCCGTGTCGTCGGGCTTGCCGGTGCCACCCGTGCCGTGCGTGCCGCCCGGCCCACTTGGCCCGTCCGGCACGCCGGTGCCGCCCGGCCAGCCGGGGTCACCGGGCCCGCCCGGCCCGCCCGGCCCTTCCGGCCTGTCCGTGCCTGCCGGTCCGCCCGGCCCATCCGTGCCGCCTCTTCCGCCGTCCGGCGGGAGTTCGTCGGAGGGATGCCGTTCGGCGGCCGTATTCGTGCCATCCGGCCTGCCGGTGTCACCCGCGCCGTGCGTGCCGCCTGGCCCGTCCGGCACGCCGGTGCCACCCGGCCAGCCGGGGCCACCGGGTCCGCCCGGCCCACCCGCGCTGTCCGTGCTGCCCCTGCCGGGGCTGGGTTCGCCGGAGGGTGGTCGCATGGTGGCGGTGTCCGTGCCGTCCGGCCCGGTCAATCCGCCCGCGCCTTGCGCGGCGGCCCTCCCGTCGGTCGGGCGGGGCTCGACGGTTGGTGGCCGGGCCGCGGGGAGGCCCAGGAGGCGGGCGGCGTTGTTGCCGAGGATGCCCGCCGTGGCCTCGTCGGACAGGCCGAAGGGCCCGGATCGCCGCGATCTCCGCCGCCGGGTCGGCCATCGTCCAGTCGGAGCCCGAAAGACCACGCGGTCCGCGCCGTGTCTGCCGATGATCGCGCGTACCGCTCGGGCGCGAGCCGGGCCATGGTGGGCGGCCATGAGGTCTCCAGGAAGACGTTCTCGCCGAGCAACTGTTCCTCCGCTTCCTCCAGCCGGTGGTAGCCGCCGAAGTGGCAGGCGATCAGCCGCAGATCGGGGAAGCGCCGCACGATGGCGCGGACCATCGCGGGGGTGGCCCGCTCGTTGCTGAGCCGGTCGCCGCCCGCGCCGACGTGGGCGATGACGGCGATCCGCGAGCCGAACGCCTCCAGCAGGTCCCACACCCTCGGGTCGTCGTAGGCGAACCCCTGGAAGAGGGAGTGGAGTTTGACGCCCGTGATGCCGTGGCGGCGCAGGCTCGCGAGGTTGTCCTCCAGCGGCAGGTCCGGGTGGACGGTGCCGAAGGGCAGCAGGTCCGGGCCGCGCCGGGCGGCGACGAAGCGGTTGACCGCGTCGACGTGCCGGGCGGTGTCGGCGATGCCGAGCAGTACGCCCTTGTCGACGCCGGAGCGGGCCAGCACCCGGTGCAGGGAGGAGATCTTGCCGTCGCCGTGCCGTTCCAGCTGGGGCACCCGGCCGCCGAGGGCCCGTTCGGCGAGGGCGTCGGGCCAGGCGTGGCAGTGCACATCGATGATCACTTCGGACCCGCTCCCTTCACGGCTGGCCGCCGTCGACGGTGATGACCGAGCCGGTGGTGTACGAGGACAGTTCGCCGGAGGCCAGATACAGCGCCGTGCCGACGATTTCGGCGGGCCGCCCGCCCCGGCGCAGCGCGAAGCCCGCCGCGCGGGCGGCGAAGGCGTCCATGTCCCAGGCGGCGGTCACGTCGGTGTGGAAGGTTCCGGCCATGATGGCGTTGACGCGTACGGTGGGGCCGAAGGCATGGGCGAGGCCCGCGGTGAGGGCGTTGAGCCCGGCCTTGGCGGCGGCGTACGGCAGGACGTCGGCCCGGGGGCGTACGGCGGCGGTGCTGCTGATGTTGATGATGCTGCCGCCGCGATCGGCGGCCATCCGGGTGCCCGCGAGCGCGGCCAGCCGGAACGGTCCCTTCAGGTTGACCCCGATCACCTTGTCGAAGAGGACCTCGCCGACGTCCGCGACCGTGTCGTAACGCGGCGACATCCCCGCGTTGTTGACGAGGACGTCGAGCCGCCCGAACTCGGCGTACGCGGCGTCGACCAGGCCGTCGAGCCCGTCCCACCGCCCGACGTGGCAGGCGTACGGCAGGGCGCGCCGCCCGGTGGCCCGGCGCACCTCGGCGGCGACCTCGGCGCAGCGCTCCAGGGTGCGGCTGGCGATCACGACGTGGGCCCCGGAGGCGGCCAGGCCGAGCACGATCTCCCGGCCGAGTCCGCGGCTGCCGCCGGTCACCAGCGCCACCCGGTCCGACAGATCGACGGCGGTGGTCATGGCACACGGGTCCGGTCCGGGGCCACGGCCGAGGACGCGGCGAGTTCGGCCAGCTCCTCGCGGGTGAGGCCGAGCAGTTCGGTGAGCGCGGGCCCGGTGTGCTCGCCGATGGCGGGCACCCCCTCGTACAGCGGGCCCGGGTAGCTGTCCAGGTGGACGACGGGGCCGGGCACCAGCACCGGCCCGAGGGCGGTCCCGGCCAGTTCGACCAGGGTGCGGGTGCGGAAGTGCGGGTCCTCGACGATGTCCCGGGCGTCGTTGACGGGCGCGGCGACCACCTCGTGGGCCTCCAGATCGGCGAGCACCTCGGCGCGCGGCCGCTGCCGCACCCAGGCGCCGACCAGCCGCTGGAGTTCCTCGTTGTGCTCCATCCGCGCCGGGTTGGTGGCGAACCGGGGGTCGTCGCCGAACTCGGGGTGTCCCATGGCGGTGAACAGGCGCAGCGCGATGGTCTGCGAGGACGCGGCGATGGACATCCAGTGGCCGTCCCCCGCCTGGTAGATGCCGCGCGGGGAGGCGGAGCCGGAGCCGTTCCCCACCCGTTGCTGGATCTCGCCGCTGCTGGTGTAGCGCAGGATGCTGTCGCCGAGGATGAACATCAGCGGTTCGTAGAGGGCGACGTCCACGGCGTCGCCCCGGCCGGTGCGGGACCGGGCCAGCAGCGCGGTGACCGTGCCGAAGGCGCCCATTAGGCCTGCGATTGAGTCCGTCCAAAGCCATAACTGCGGGGGAGGTGGGCGGGTTGCCTGGCCCACCCCGATGCGTGAACGCCTTTCCCGCTCCGGTACGGACCGGGTCTGGCCGAAGCCGGAGACGCGGGTGAGCACCAGGCCGGGGTTGTCGGCGGCCAGCACGTCGTAGCCGAGCCCCCACTCCTCCAGCCTGCCGGGCCGGAAGGACTCCAGCACCACGTCCACCCGCGCGGCGAGGCGGCGCACCAGGTCGCGGCCCGCGGGCCTGCGCAGGTCGATGCCGATGGACTCCTTGCCCGCGTTGAGCCGGGCGAAGCCGAGCGCGAGGCCGTTGTGCTGCGGTGTCCAGTGCCGGGCGAAGTCCCCGGTGCCCGGGTCCTCGACCTTGATGACGCGGGCGCCGAAGTCGCGCAGCATGCGTCCCGCGGTGGGGGCCGCGTACATCGTGCCCAGTTCGAGCACGGTGACCCCGGCGAGCGGCCCAGGACAGCTGCCCCGTTCGCGGCTCATGCGATGCGCTCCGCGGTCAGGGACGCGGCACCGTGCGGGGCGAGGCGGTCGTGGGTGCCGGGGGTGACGCCCTCGGTGCGCAGCAGCGCCTTGCGCACCCGCTCCGACGGGGTCTTGGGAAGCCGGTCGACGACGCGGACGAAGCGGGGTACGGCGAACGCGGGGACGCGTCCCGCGCACCACTCCCACAGCTCGGCGGGGTCGAAGTCGCGCGCGGCGACGACGACGGCCATCACCTCGTCCTCGCCCGCCTCGACGCCGGCGGCGACGCCGATCACGGCGCACTCCAGGACGGCGTCCCAGCCGAGCAGGGCCTGCTCGATCTCGTACGAGCTGATGTTCTCGCCCCGGCGGCGCAGCGCGTCCTTGTAGCGGTCCACGAAGTAGTACCAGCCGTCCGCGTCCTTGCGCAGGGCGTCGCCGGTGTGGAACCAGAGGTTCCGCCAGGCGTCGACGGTGCGCTCGGGCATCCCGTAGTAGCCCATGCTGCACGTCCACGGGTGCTTCGGGCGGACGACCAGCTCGCCGATCTCGCCGACCGGCACCTCCACGTCGGTGTCGGGGTCGACCAGCCGGATGTCGAACCAGTCGGCGGCCTGGAGCCCGGCGGCACCCGCCGGGCGCTCCTCGCCGTAGGGGCTGAGGATCGGCGCGCTGGTCTCGGTGAGCCCGAAGACCTCGACGAACGCGTCGATGCCGTAGCGCTCGCGGAACCCCGCCAGGATGGAGCCCGCGGTCGGCGCGGCGAACACCGAGCGCAGCCGGTTGTCGGCATCGTCGGGCCGGGGCTCCTGCTTCCAGATGAAGTCCATCATCACGCCGATGAGGTTGGTGACCGTGACGCCGGAGGCGCGCAGCTGGTCGACCCACCGGCTGGCGCTGAAGCGCGGCCGCACCACCAGCCGCGCCCCGGCGATGAGCGTCAGATACGCGGCCATGAACTGGGCGTTGCCGTGGAAGAGCGGGGTGCAGGCTGAAAGTACACGTCGTGGCGGTCAGCCGCTCGAGGCTGTCCACCTCCTCGCCGAAGACAGTGCATCTGGGCGTGCGGCATCGCCACGCCCTTGGAGGGGCCCCGTGGTGCCCGAAGTGAAGAAGATGGAGGCAAACGATGAGGGAGCGGGGGCGGGCGTCGGCGGGCGCGCCCCCGGCCGGGCGCCGCGCGCCAGCTCCTCCCAGGGCTCCGCCCGCCACCCGGCGTCGCGCAGCGCGCGCAGGGCGCCGTCGCGGGATCCGGTGTCGACGACCCAGAAGCATTCGATGACGCGGGCGTCGTCGGCGACGGCGAGGAACCGGTCGGCGAGTACGTCGTCCACCACCGCCCAGCGCGGGCCCGCGGTCACCAGCTGGTGGCCGAGGAACACGCCCTCGTAGGCGGTGTTGACGGGCACCTCGACATAGCCGCCGAGCGACACTCCGAGCCAGGTGCGCACGAACTGCGAGGAGTTGGCCGCCATGACGAGCACCCGGTCGCCGGGGGAGGCCCCGGCCAGGGCCAGCGCGTCGGCGACGGATTCGGCCTGCTCCAGGCTCTGCGCGTAGCTGAAGGTGCGGTGCTCCTCCGGTACGTCGAGGAAGACCGCGTCGGGGCGGACGTGTGCCTGGTGGCGCAGCACGGTCGCCAGGGTCCAGTCGCGCTGGTCCGGGAAGACCGGCACCAGGTCCGTGTAGGTCCTCATCTCACCCCTTGTCCGCGCGGTGGCGATGACTCGAACAGAATTGATATAACCATAGTCATGGTTTTGGGGCCAGGGTTCAGCCGTGGCCTTGCGTGAGCGTCTTGGCGAGCTGGCCGGTCAGCACCTCGTTGCCGCCCTCGTAGATCCGCATCGGGCGGGCATTGCGGTAGAGCCGCTCGATGGTGGACCCCGTGACGAGCCCGAAGCGGCCCATCATCTGCACACAGCGGTCCACCACCCGGCCCGCGGTCTCCGTCGCCGCCACCTTCGCCATCGAGGACCAGGGCAGCGCCGCCGCCGGATCCTCGGCGGCCCTCGCGGCCGCGGTGTAGGTCAGGGCGCGCGCGGACTCGATCTCCATCCACGAGGTGCCCAGCAGATGGGGGAGCGGCCCGAGCCGGGCGAGCGCCCGGCCGAACTGCTCGCGCGAGGTGGTGTGCCGTACGGCCTCGTCCAGCGCGGCCTGGGCGAGGCCGACGGCCGAACCCGCCACCGAGACGCGGAAGGTGGACAAGGTCTGGAGCACCAGCGGGAACGCGCCGCCCGGTGTGCCGATCCGGTGGTCCGCGGGGACCGACACCTCGTCCAGGAACACGGTGCCGAGGATGTGCGGGGCGATGATGTCCGGGCCGCTCTCCACCCGTACGCCGGGGGCGTCGGCGGGGACGAGCACCAGGCTGTGGCCGTCGCCCTCCCGGCACAGCACGGTGTAGAAGTCGGCCGCACCGGCGTTGGTGATCCAGGACTTACGGCCGCTGACCACCAGGCCGCCGTCGGCTTCGGTCACGCGCGTGGTGACCGACCGCAGATCGGAGCCGATCTCGGGCTCGGTGAGCGCCAGCGCGGCGATCGCCTCCAGCGCGGCCACCCGGGGCAGCCAGGCGTCCCGTAGCCGCGGGTCGGCCGCGGACAGCGCGAAGCTGCCGATGCCCTGCATGGCGAACAGCGAGTCCAGATGCGCGGAAACGGCCATCAGCGCCTCGCGCACCACCGTGACGGCGAGGGGGTCCACGCGCGCGTCCTCCCCGCCGTGTGCGGCGGGGACGGTGAGCCGGACCAGGCCGCTCGCGCGCAGCGCGTCCCGCGTCGCCGGGTCGATGCCGGTCGCGGCGTCGGCGCGGTCGGCGCCGGGGCGCAGCCGCTCGGCGAGTTCCGCGGCGCGCTCGCGCAGGGCGCAGTGACGTCGGGGTAGCCGGGTCAGATCGAACGGCATGGGCGGTCTCCTTCGCGTTCGTATCCCCGCAGGTGGGGGTCAGCGACGCTGGTCGAAGCTCCGGCCCAGCAGCTCGGAGACGATGCGGGTGCGCTGCATGGTGGGGGTGCCGCCCGCCAGGGCCCAGCCGTGGGCGTCGCGGTGCAGTCGCTCGATGCCGTATTCCTCGGTGTAGCCGTTGCCGCCGTGCAGCTGGATGGCCAGGTCGGTGACGCGCTTCGCGGTCTCGTTGGCCGTGCACTTGGCCAGCGAGACCTCCAGTGGTGAGGGCAGGCCCCGCCCGGCGCCCCGGGCCGCCCGGTAGACCAGCAGCCGCGCCGCCTCGACCTGGAGCACCATGTCGGCGAGGGTCAGCTGGGTGGCCTGGAACTCGATCAGGGGCTTGCCGAAGGCCGTACGGGTCTGTACGTAGTCCACGGTGCGGTCGACGGCGGCCTGGGCGAGGGCCAGGCTCATGGTCGCGTTGCCGAGCCGCTCCAGGGAGAAACCGGTGAACAGCTCGCGGAAGCGGCCCGCGTCCACCAGCAGGTTGGCGGCGGGGACCCGTACGTCGTCGAAGTGGATGTCGCACGACGGGATGCCGCGGAAGCCCATGAGCTTCTCCTGCGCGCCGTACGAGATGCCCGGGGTGTCGGCGTCGACCACCAGCGCGCCGATGCCGCGGGCGCCGGGCACATCGGCGAGCCGTGCGTACAGCAGGTACTGATCCGCGTGACCGCCGCCCGATATCCATCGCTTCGATCCGCTGACCCGGTAGGAGTCGCCGTCCCGGACGGCGCGGGTGGTCATGTCGGTGGCGGCGGAGCCCGCGTCGGGTTCGGAGATGGCCACCGCCATCGTCGCGTCGCCGCGGATGACGGGCGGAAGGCAGCGGGCACGCAGCTCGTCGCCGCCGAGCAGATTGACGACGGCGGCCGGGCCGGTGGTGCACTCGAACACCTGGAACGCCGCGGGGCGGCACTCCTTGGCCAACTCCTCGATCACCACGAGCGCGTCGAGCACCGGGGCGCCGGAACCGCCGAACTCCTCGGGCAGCGTGATGCCGAGCAGCCCCAGATCGCCGAGCCTGCGGCGCTCCTCGTGCGGAAGCGGCAGGCGCTCGGCGTCCCAGCGCGCGGCCAGCGGTGCGTAGTGCTCCCGGGCCAGCTCCCGCGCCATGCGGCGCACCTCGAGCTGCTGCTCGGAGAGGCCGTTCGTGGGGTCGTTCACCATGGTTCCGGACACGAATCCATGGTAAAGGTATGCATAGTTTTTCTGTCAAGGCACCTCACGGAACCGGGGAACGCCATGCCCGCAGCCGTCATCGTCGACGCCGTGCGCTCTCCCATGGGCCGGGGCAGGCCCGGTGGCGCGCTCTCCGATGTCCACCCGGTCGATCTGCTGGCTGCGGTCCTCACCGCGCTCCTGGACCGCACCGGCATCGACCCCGGCACCGTCGACGACGTCCTCGTCGGCTGCGCGGGCCAGGCCGGTGAGCAGTCCGCCACCCCCGGACGGCAAGCCTGGCTGGCCGCCGGACTTCCCGAGCACGTGCCCTCGGTGACCATCGAGCGCAAATGCGGCTCCGGCCAGCAGGCGCTGGACTTCGCCGTGCAGGGGGTGGTCGCGGGGGCGTACGAGACCGTGGTCGCGGCCGGAGTGGAGTCCATGAGCCGGGTGCCGATGGGATCGGCCCGCCTGGGCGCCGACCCCTTCGGCGCGGGAGTGGCCCGCCGGTACGCCCCCGGCCTGCTGCCGCAGGGCATCGCGGCGGAACTCGTCGCGCGGAAGTGGCAGCTGAGCCGCGAGGCGCTCGACGCCTATGCCGCGCGCAGCCACGAGCGCGCCGCCAAGGCCGTGGCCGACGGCGCCTTCGCGCGCGAGACCGTGCCCATCACCACCCCGCACGGCGTCGTCTCCGCGGACGAGACGATCCGCCCCGGTACGACCCCCGAGGGGCTGGCCGAACTCCCCGCGGCCTTCGCCGGATCCGGATACCACCGCCGCTTCCCTGACCTCGACTTCAAGATCACCGCGGGCAACGCCTCCCAGCTCACCGACGGCGCAGCGGCGCTCCTGGTGATGTCCGAGGAGCGTGCGGCCGCCCTCGGCCTCACCCCCCGGGGCCGGATCGTGGCCTCCGCCGTCTGCGGCGACGATCCGCTGCTGATGCTCACCGGCCCCCTCCCCGCCACCCGGCGGGTGCTGTACCGCTCAGGGCTGACCCTGGACGACATCGCCGCCGCCGAGGTCAACGAGGCGTTCGCGAGCGTGCCGCTCGCCTGGCAGGCCGAGTTCGGGTTCCCCGACGACCGGCTCAACCCCCGGGGCGGCGCCATCGCGCTGGGCCACCCGCTCGGTGCCTCCGGCGCCCGGCTGGCCACCACGCTGCTCGGCCACCTGGAGGACACCGGCGGCCGCTACGGACTCCAGACCATGTGCGAGGCGGGCGGCATGGCCAACGCCCTCGTCCTGGAGAACCTCGGCGCGCCCTGAACCCGTACCACCTCGCTCACGAAGCCAAGGAGGCGACCAGCCATGGACGTCACATCAGGGTCCGCCGTGGTGACCGGCGGGGCCTCCGGCCTGGGACTGGCCACCGCCCGGCGGCTGGTCGCCGCCGGAGTGCCGACCGTCCTGCTCGACCTGCCCGCCTCCGACGGCAAGGCCGTGGCCGCCGACCTCGGCGCCCGCGCCCATTTCACGCCCGCCGACGTCACCGACCCCGACGCCGTCGCCGAAGCCGTCGCGGCCGCCGAAGCCCTCGGCCCGCTGCGTACGCTCGTGCACTGCGCGGGCCGGGGCGGCGCGATGCGGGTCGTGGACCGCGACGGCGAACCCGGCTCCCTCGACCTTTACGAGTCCGTCGTACGCGTCAACCTGATCGGCACCTTCAACGTGCTGCGCCTCGCCGCCGCCCGGATGGCCCGCAACGAACCGGTCGACGGCGAGCGCGGTGTCTGCGTGCTCACCGCCTCCGTCGCCGCCTGGGAAGGCCAGATCGGCCAACTCCCCTACGCCTCCGCCAAGGCGGGCGTCGTCGGGCTGACCCTGGTGGCCGCCCGTGACCTGGCCGGCAAGCTGATCCGGGTGTGCACCATCGCCCCCGGCCTCTTCGACACCCCGATCCTGGCCCGGCTGCCCCAGCGGGTGCGCGACTCGCTCTCCACCATGGCGCCGCATCCGCGCCGCTTCGGCGTCCCGGACGAATACGCCCGGCTGGCGCTGCACATCATCGACAACCCCATGCTCAACGGCGAGACGATCCGCCTCGACGGCGCGATCCGGATGCAGGCGCGATGAGCCCCGAGGTCACCGTCGAGGCGCGGGGTGCCGTCCTCGTCGTCACCATCGACCGCCCCGAGGTGCGCAACGCCGTCGACACCGCCACCGCGCGGGCGATCGGCGCCGCGATGGAACGGCTCGACGCGGACGACGCGCTGTGCGTCGGCGTACTGACCGGCGCCGGGGGCACGTTCTGCGCCGGAATGGACCTCAAGGCGTTCCTCGCGGGCGAGCGCCCCTCGGTGCCGGGCCGCGGCTTCGCCGGGCTGGTGGAGGCGCCGCCCGCGAAGCCGCTCATCGCGGCCGTCGAAGGCTTCGCCCTGGCCGGAGGGTTCGAGATCGCGCTCGCCTGCGATCTGATCGTGGCCGCCGAGGACGCCTCGTTCGGGCTGCCCGAGGTGCGCCGCGGGCTGATGGCCGGGGGCGGCGGCCTGCTGCGGCTGCCGCGCCGGGTGCCGCTGGGCACGGCGGCCGAGTGGGCGCTGACCGGGGACCGTATCGACGCCGTACGGGCGCATGCGGCGGGCCTGGTCAACCGGCTCACACCGCCCGGCGGCGCCCTCGCCGGGGCGCTGTCGCTGGCGGGCGGATCGCGGAGAACGGCCCCCTGGGCGTACGGGCCACCAAGCGGGTCCTGAACGAGGGCGGCCGGTGGCCCGCCGAGGAAGCCTTCGCCCGGCAGCACGCGATCTACGAACCGGTCCGCTCCTCCGAGGACGCCCGCGAGGGCGCGTCGGCGTTCACGGAGAAGCGCAAACCCGTCTGGCGCGGCCGCTGACCGTATGGACAACGGCCATGCGATCAGCGCCAGTTGACGACCTGGTCGACGAGCGAGGGGTGGCGCCTGCGCACGTAGTCCGCGTACTCCTGCATGTGCTGCCGCATCAGCCGCTCCGCCGTCGCGGCCTGCCCCTTGGCGATGGCCCGCGCGATGGCCTTGTGCGTGGCCTGCACGTCCTCGCGCCGGTCGGGCGGGAAGAGGAAGCCGCTGACCTGGTCGTGGAAGATGTCCTCGAGCGACATGCTCACCAGGTTGAGGATCGGGTTCCCCGACATCGACGACACCTTGCGGTGGAAGTCATGGGTGGCGGCGAAGTACCGATCGTCGTCCTCCACCACGGACTTCTCGCACGACTCGGCCAGCTGCTCACCCAGCTCCGGCGCGTTCCGCTCGGCGGCCAGCCGGGCCATCGTCGCCTCCATCACCAGCCGCGCCTCCAGCAGTTCACCGAAGGTGACGCCGCCGAGGTGGTAGAAGAGCGTCGACATCCGCCCGTAGTCGCGGGTGCGCACCTCGATGACCATCGGGCCGCCGTTGCGCCCCGGCTTCATCGTGATGAGCCCGTGGACCTCGAGGATCCGCAGGGCCTCGCGGAGCGAGCCGCGCCCGACGCCGTAGTCCTCGATCATCTGCGCCTCGGACGGCAGCAGCGTGCCCGGGGGAAGCTTGCGCTTCACGATGTCGTGGACGATCTCCTGCGCCAGCGCCTCGGCGACCTTGGCCCCGCGTTTCAGTGTCTTCGTCGGTGCCATTTCCTCACCTGATAGCCAAGGTCCCTCCATGGGGCGGAGTATACCGGAACCCTTATCAGGGTTGGCGCCCATGCCCGTTTCCCGCCGGGGAGGGGCCGGGGAGCGGCGCGCCCGCGTCGGGGTGGCCCGAGCCCGGATCGTACCGGTGGCAGCTCAACTCCACCTGGCCCACGGTGGTGGGGGCGGGCCGCGTCGACCAGCACACCTCCGCCGTATGCGGGCAGCGGGGCGCGAAGGGGCACCCCGGCCCGTCCACGGCCACGGCCGCCGCCGTCGAGGTCGACACCGAGGCCCGCCGCACCTGGCGGCGCTTGCGCTGGAGCGCCGGATCCGGCACCGGGGCCGCCGCCACCAGCGCGCGGGTGTACGGATGGCTCGGCCGCAGGCACACCTCGGCGGCGGGCCCCGACTCCATGACCCGGCCCCGGTAGAGGACGACGACGCGGTGCGAGATGTGCCGTACGACCGCGATGTCATGGGCGATGAACAGATACGCCACGCCCAGCTCCGCCTGGAGCGCGGCCAACAGATTGATCACCTGGGCCTGGGTGGACACGTCCAGCGCGCTGACCGGCTCGTCGCAGACGACCAGACGGGGCGAGACCGCCAACGCCCGGGCGATGGCGACGCGCTGCCGCTGACCGCCCGAGAACCGCGCCGGATGCCGGTCCGCCGCGTCGTCGGGCAGCCCGACGGCCGCCAGCAGCCGCCGGATCTCCGCCCCCGCCCGCTCCCGGCCCGTCCCCTTGCGCCGCAGCAGCGGCTCGGCGAGCGTCTTGCCCACCGGATGGCTCGGGTTGAGGGAGCTGTACGGATCCTGGAAGACGACCTGGAGGTCGGACGCGAGCGCCCGGCGGACGCGCGCTGACGCACGCGTGATGTCCGCGCCGTCGAACGAGATCCGCCCCTCGGCGGCCCGGGTGAGGCCGAGGACGGCCCGGCCGATGGTCGACTTGCCCGAGCCGGACTCACCGACCAGGCCGACCGTTTCGCCCGGTTCGACGCGCAGGCTCACCCCGTCCACCGCGCGCAGCGGCGCGGAACGGCGGCCGGGCGCCGGGTAGGTGACCGCGAGGTCAGACAGCTCCAGCAGCGCGCTCATGGTCCACCGCCTTCCAGGAGTCGGCACGGATACAACGGGCCGCGCGCGGCCCACCGGGCGCGGGGTCGCGCACCAGCATCGGCACTGGCGCCGCCGAACAGGCCTCGGTGGCGTACGCGCAGCGCGCGGCGAACCGGCAGCCGGCCGGCCAGTCGCGCGGCAGCGGTACCGTCCCCTCGATGGCGGGCAGCGGGCCCGCCGTCGCCTCGCGCTCCGGCGTGGAGCGCAGCAGGGCACGGGTGTAGGGGTGCAGGGCGGCCGTGAAGATCTGGTCGACCGTGCCCTCCTCGACCACCTGCCCGGCGTACATCACCACCGCCCGGTCGCAGATGTCGGCGACCACCCCGAGGTCGTGGGTCACCAGGATCATCGCCATGCCCAGCTCCGCCTGGAGCGAGCGCAGCAGATCGAGGATCTCGGCCTGCACGGTGACGTCGAGGGCGGTGGTCGGCTCGTCCGCGATCAGCAGGTCCGGTTCGCCGGTGAGGGCGAGCGCGATCGCCGCGCGCTGCGCCATACCGCCGGAGAGCTGGTGCGGATAGGCGCGGCAGATCTGCTCCGGGCGCGGGATGCCGACGAGGCCCAGCAGTTCGACGGCGCGGGCCCGGGCCCGCGCCCGGTCCAGCCCGCGGTGCCGCCGCAGCGGCTCCACGAGCTGGGACCCGATGGTGAAGCACGGGTCGAGCGCGGTCATCGGCTCCTGCGCGATGTAGCCGATCCGCTTCCCGCGGTACGCCGCCAGCCGCTTCTCCGGCATCCGGGCGAGGTCCGCCCCGTCGAACAGGATCCGCCCCTCCGCGACGTGCCCGGCGCCCGGGACGAGGCCGAGGACGGACAGCGCGGTGACGGTCTTGCCGCAGCCCGACTCGCCCACCAGGCCGACGGTTTCGCCCGGCCGTACGTCGAACCCGACGCCGTCGACCACCGGCTGGTCGCCTCCGCCGTCCTCGGGGAAGGACACCACGAGACCCCGGACCCGCAGCAGCACGCCGTCGTCGGCGGGTTCCGCCGCATCGGAGTCCGCGGGCAGGGCGCGGTGGCCGAAGAAGCGTCCGGTGGCCGCCGCTCCCCGGCCCGCGGGGGCCGCGTCGCGCAGCGCGTCGCCGAGGAAGTTGAACGCCAGGACGGTGAGGACGAGGACGCCTCCGGTCGGGACCATCAGCCAGGCGTCCTGGTTGATGGCGGTGGCGGCCTCGGCGATGCCCGCTCCCCAGTTGGGCGCGGGGGGCTGCGGGCCGAGCCCGAGGAAGCCCAGACCGGACTGGATCAGCAGGGCGGTGCCCAGGGTCAGCGAACTCTGGATGAGCACCGGCGCGATGACGTTGGGCAGTACGTGCCGTACGACGATCCGGGGCGCCCGCAGCCCCGAGACGCGGGCGGCGTCCACGTACAGCTCACTCCGTACGGCCGCCGTCGTCGCCCGCACCAGCCGGATGATGGCGGCGGAGAAGATGACCCCGAGGGCGCCCATGGACACCGCGAACCCGCGCCCGTACACCGCGACCACCGCGAGCAGGATGATGATCACGGGCAGGGCCATCAGCGCCTCGGCGATCCGGCTGATGACGGCGTCGGCCCAGCCGCCGCGGTAGCCGGCCAGCAGGCCGAACGGGATGCCGATGAGCAGCGCGACCAGGACGGCTTCGCCGGAGCCGAGCAGGCTGAGGGCCCCGCCGTGCATCAGCCTGCTGAGCACGTCGCGGCCGAGGGAGTCGGTGCCGAGCCAGTACGTGCCGGACGGGCCCTGGTAGATACTGCGCAGATCCTGGTCGAGCGGATCGTGCGGGGCCAGCACGGAGGCGAAGAGGCTGCCGAGGACGACCACGGTGATCCACGCCAGGCTCAGCCAGGTCCCGGGGCGGCGCAGCACGCCGCGCGCGCGGCCCGTGCCCTTGTCGCCCGGGCGCCGGTGACGGCCCGGCCCGGCGGCCGCCACGGTCTCGGTGTTCACGCCGACGCTCATGCCCGCCTCGCCTTCGGGTTGAGCCAGGCGTTGGCGACGTCCACGAGGAGGTTCGCGGCCAGCACGATGGTGGTCGTGAACAGGACGACGGTGAGCACCACGGGGAAGTCCTTTCCGTTCACCGCCGAAAGGGTCAGCGCCCCGAGCCCGTTCAGCGCGAAGACCTGCTCCACGATGACGGTGCTGCCGAGCAGCCCGATGAACTGGAAGCCGACGCTGGTCACGATGGGAATCGAGGCGTTGCGCAGGGCGTGCCGGAAGATCAGCGAACGGTTGGAGACCCCGGCGGCGCGCAACGTGCGGATGTAGTCCTTGGTCAGCACGTCCAGCATCGCGCCCCGGGTCTGCCGGGCGACGGTGGCGATGCCCACCGCCGCCACCGACAGACAGGGCAGGGCGATCGAGGCGAGCCAGCGGCCGGGGGAGTGGGCGAAGGGCACATAGCCGGTGGCGGGCAGCCAGCCCAGCCGGATGGACAGCAGGAAGACCAGCAGCACGCCCAGCCAGAAGCTGGGGACGGCCATGAAGAAGCTGAGCACGCTCTGCCCCGCGCGGTCCAGGCGCCGCCCGCCGATCGCGCTCAGCACGCCGACGGCCACCCCGACGACGACCGTCAGCAGCACGGCACCGGCGACCACGGAGAGGGTGATGGGCAGCCGGGCACCGACATCGGCGGTCGTCGGCCTGCTGGTGAGCAGCGAGGTGCCGAAGTCACCACGCAGCACGTGCGAGAGCCACGTCCAGTACTGGTCGGCGAGCGGCCGGTCGTAGCCCATCTTCCGGTCCAGCGCGGCGACCTGCTCGGCGGTGGCTCCGTCGCCCAGGATGGTGCGCGCCGGGGATCCGGGGATCAGATTGACCAGGCAGAACGCCAGCGTGGCGATCCCCCAGAGCATCGGGACGACGACCAGGAGCCGTCGGAGGACTGTCCTGAGCACAGCACTTGCTCCTCGGACTCAGGAGGCGGGCTCCAGGCCCCTGACGAACGGCAGCGACTCCAGCGGCACGTAGTTCATCTCCTTGACCTTCTTCGGGTTGTAGAAGTAGTAGGTCTTGCCGATGTTGGTGACGACGAAGAGCGCCTGGTCGACGACCTCCTTGGAGATCTCCTCGTACGTCGCCCGCTGCCGCGCCCCGGTCTCGGCGGCCGCCTTGTCGATCAGCTTGTCCAGCTTCGGGTTGTCGACCCGGTACGGGTTGTACTGACCGTTCTTGCGCAGCAGCCGGTTGGCGTCGATGGGCGTGCCGATCCAGTTGTAGAACCAGGCGTACAGCGGGTTCTTGTCGGAGAGGCGCATCGCCTGGTACTGCGGCAGCGACACGTTGTGGATCTTGATGCGGATGCCCGACTTCTTCAACTGCTGGGCGAGCGCCTGCCCGTAGCGGTCGAAGAAGAGCACGGCGGTGTTGGTGACCGTGAGGTCGATGCCGTTGGGGTAGCCCGCCTGGGCGAGCAGCTTCTTCGCCTTCGCGGGGCTGTACGGATACGCCTTGTCCAGCGCCTTGACGTACCCGGGCTGGCCCGGCGGGAAGATCTGGGTGGTGGGCTGGCCCTCGCCCGCGGTCGCCTGGAGGGCCTCGCGGTCGACGGCGTAGTTCAGCGCCCTGCGGACCCGCACGTCGCCGAGCGCCTTGACCTGGCGGCCGCTGCGGTCGTTGATGTTGAGCGCGGTGAAGTAGCTCAGCGAGGAGGAGACGGCGAGGCCCGCGGCCTTGGCGGCCGGGACGTCGTCGAGGGTGCCGATCGCCCCGTCGATCTGCCCCGAGCGCAGGGCGTTCAGGGAGGCGGTGGAGTCCTGGATGATCGGGAACACCAGCTTGTCGAACTTCACCGACTTGGCGTCCCAGTACTTCGGGTTCTTGACGAAGGTGTACTTGTCGCCCGGTGTGGTGGCGGCCGTGTCCAGGGTGTACGGCCCGGCGCCGACCGGCTTCTTCTTCAGCAGCGCCGGGTCCTTCAGCGCCTTCGGGCTCGCCATCTGGCCGAGCACGGCGGAGAAGACGAGCGGCAGCGAGGGGTCGGGCCGGGACAGCTTGATCCGCACCTGGTCGGGCGCGGTGACCGTCACCTTGCTGATGGCGGCTATCTCGTCGGTCCGGGGGCCCTGGACGGATGTGCCGTGGTCGAGGTTGGCCTTCACCGCGGCGGCGTCCAGCTTGGTGCCGTCGGAGAAGGTCACGCCGTGGCGGATCGTCATGTCGAACGTCGACGGGTCGGCGTAGCGCCACTTCGTCGCGAGCCCCGGCGCGAACGACCCGTCCGGGTTGCGGTGCACCAGGCTGTCGTACGCGGCCTGCTGGGGCTGGAGGAACGGGCCCCAGTCGTTCTGATACGGGTCCCACTGCGAGACGACGGTGGTGGTCCCGAGGGTGAGGGTGCGGTTTCCGCCCCCCGATGTGTCGCCGGAGGAGGAAGAGCCGCAGGCGGTGAGGCCGCCCGCGGCCATCACCGTCACCAGCCCGACCGCCGTGAGTTGTACCCGCATAACGCCTCCTTGGGCCCGCTGGGCTGTCCACACGATTGCCCCAGGTGTTCCGACCCGTCAAGGCTTTCTATGCGATTCCTGCGCATAGATTCGAGGACATGGCTCACGGTAAGCCCGTCGTCGCCCCGATGGCCAGATCCGTGCACCGCCTGTTCAGAAGGGATGCGTGCGGATACTCCTCCCACGGTGGGTGATCTCGGCTACAGTGCAATCCATAGTCATGGTTTCAGGAGACGTCCGGATCAAGGAGACGCCCGTGGCCACCATCGCCCCCGTCGACCGGCAGCGGATGTATCTGGACGGGGCCTGGACCGCGTCCCGGGGCGGTACCCCGCTCGACATCCGCAACCCCGCCGACCAGGACCTCGTCGGCCGTACCGTCCTCGCCTCCCCCGAGGACGTGGAGCGGGCCGTCGCCGCCGCGCGCGCGTCGTTCGACTCCGGTGTGTGGCGGGATACGCCACGGCAGGACCGCGCCGAGGTACTGGAGCGGGCCGCGGACATCCTTCAGGAGCGGTCGGAGTACCTGGTCGACCTGCTCACCCGCGAACTGGGCTGCCCCCGCTGGTTCAGTGCCGCGGCCCATGTGCCCAACCCCATCAGGCACCTGCGCTACTACGCCGGTCTGGTGCGCTCCACCGACCCGGACGAGCCGCGCACCGACGGCGCGGGGAACACCAGCCTGGTCACCCAGGAGCCGGTCGGCGTCGTCGCCGCGATCACCCCGTGGAACGGGCCGCTCAGCTCGCCCATGCTCAAAGTAGCCCCGGCCCTGGCGGCGGGCTGCTCGGTGATTTCCAAGCCCGCTCCGGAGGCCCCGCTCACCCTCTTCGAACTGGCCGAGGCGCTGGCCGAGGCGGGCCTTCCGCCGGGCGTCTTCAACCTCGTCCCCGGCGACCGGGACGCCGGGGCCCACCTCGTGGCCCACGAGGGCGTCGACAAGGTGGCGTTCACCGGATCGAGCGCCGCCGGGAAGCGGATCATGGCCGTCTGCGCCGAGCGCATCGCCCGCGTCACGCTGGAGCTGGGCGGCAAGTCGGCGGCGATCGTGCTCCCCGACGCCGACCTGGCGGCGTTCGTCAGGAAGATCCTGCCCATGGCGCTGATGGTCAACGGTCAGGCGTGCATCGCCCAGACCCGGATCCTGGTCCCCGCCACCCGGCACGACGCGCTCGTCGACGCGCTGGCCGCCGCCTTCCGCGAGGTGCCCGTGGGCGACCCGTTCGCGGCCGGGACCGTCGTCGGCCCGCTGATCAGCGAGCGCCAACGGGACCGGGTGGAGGGCTATCTGGCCACCGGCCGCGCCGAGGGCGCCCGGGTCGTGGCCGGCGGAGGGCGTCCCAATGGCCTCGACGCGGGCTGGTACGTCGAGCCGACGCTGTTCGACGGCGTGCACAACGGCATGCGGATCGCCCGCGAGGAGATCTTCGGCCCGGTCGTCACGGTCATTCCGTACCGGGACACCGACGAGGCCGTGGCGATCGCCGACGACTCCCCGTACGGCCTCTCCGGCTCGGTGTGGACCGCCGACCCGGACGCGGGACTCGCGGTGGCGCGGCGGCTGCGCACCGGCATGGTCAGCGTGAACGGCCACCCGCAGGCGTACGGGAGCCCGTTCGGCGGGTTCAAGGAGTCTGGCATCGGGCGCGAGATGGGCCCCGAGGGCCTGCGGGCCTACCAGGAGACCAAGTCGATCGCCGTGTCGCCGGGGTGAGGTTCAGCCGGGGTGAGGCGGCAGGGCGATCGGGATGGTCTCGCCGCCGCCCTCGGGGGTTTCGAAACCGATGCGCACCGGGTGGCCCGCCCGGAGCTTGGCCGGGTCGATGCCCCGCACCCGCACGGTGATCCACGGGCCCTCCGCCAGCTCGACGTACGCCACCACCGTGGGCGGCACCGCGTCCGTTCCGCGCACGGGGATGACCGTCCAGGTGACCACCTCGCCGAGGCCCGACGCCTCCCGCCACTCCAGCGGCGCGAGCGGGGCACACGGGCAGATGACCGCGGCCGGAGGGAGGTAGCCGCCGCACTCCGTCGACCAGCGCAGCAGCAGGACACCCCGGGCCGCGGCGTCGAAGAACTCCGCGGAGTGTTCGTCACGGGTGAGGGGGGAAACGCTCACGGGCCCAGTCCTTCCGGATTCCTCGCAGATGATCAGGGGTGGGGATGCGGGCCGAGGATCAGCGTCGCATGGTGGTCGAGTACCCCGCCGTTGCCGCTGACCAGGATCGCGTCGGCGCCCGCGACCTGCCGCGGGCCGCCGTCGCCCCGCGCTTGGATGACGCCTTCCGACAGCGGCGTCATGCCCCACATGTAGTACGAGGAGAGCTGGCCGCCCCCGGTGTTGGTGGGATGGCTGCCACCCGGCGCGAGGGCCCCCGAGGCCGCGAACGCGCCGCCCTCGCCCTTGCCACAGAAGCCGTAGTCCTCCAGGGACACCAGCGTCGTGAAGGTGAAGCAGTCGTAGATCTCGCGGACGCCGATGTCGGACAGCGAAAGACCGGCCATGGCGAGCGCCGCCGGGCCGGACGTGGCGGCCCCCGTGACCAGGCCGAAGCCGCTGCCGCGCGCCATCGGGTGCCCGGGGTGGCCCTGGCCCCAGCCGAGCACGTACACCGGCGGCCGGGCCAGGCTCCGGGCCCGCTCGGCGCTCGTGACGATGACCGCGATCCCGCCGTTGCTCACCAGACAGCAGTCGAACAGCCGCAGCGGATCGGCCACCACACGGGACGCCTGATGGTCCTCCAGCGTCAGCTTCCGGTCCCTCATCTGCGCCCGCTCGTTGAACGCCGCCCACTGCCGGGCGGCGACGGCCACCGCGCCCAGCTGCTCGCTCGTCGTCCCGTAGCGCTCCATATGACGCCGGGCGGCGAGCGCGTACTTCGCGGCGGCGCTGTCGAGACCCGCGGCCCGCGGCAGCCCGTCCAGGGCGGACGCCTGCCGGGCGGCGCCGGTGTACGCCGCACCGCTGCCCGCGCCCTGGCGCAGCGGCGCGTCCGCGTACACGCAGGCGACCGTCTCGGCGAGCCCCGCGCTGATCGCGAGCGAGGCGTACTGCACCATGGCGCACGCGGAGGAGCCGAAGCCCTGCACCGTGGAGAGCAGCCGCAGCTCCCCGACGCCCAGCGCGGCCTGGAGCGGCAGCCCGATGTCGCCGCCGACGCCCGGGTTGATGAGCAGACCGTCGAGTTCGGTGAGCCCGATCCCGGCGTCCTCGGCGGCCAGGGCGACGGCGCGCACCGCGAAGTCCGTCGCCGTACGTCCGTACACCTTGCCCATCTCGGTGATGCCGAGACCGGCGATGGCGGTCCTGCCGGACAGCTCGTGGGACATCCGGCCTCCTCAGTCCGTGCCGTACGCACTGTCCGCGCGCAGCGGCAGCGTCGCCCGGACCGTGCCGGGGCCGACGGTGACGCCCGCGGAGTTCTCGCAGCGGACCTCGATGTCGACGGTCCCCGGCCCGTCCTCGGTGGTCACCGACACCACCCGGGCGTGCACCCAGGTGGTGTCGCCGACGACGTTGAACGCCCGCATCCGGAAGCCCCTGATGCCGCGGATGGTCCCGGCCGGACCGATCCAGTCGCGGACGATCCGCTCCCACATCCCCAGCAGCAGCGAGGTGTTGGCGTACATCTCGGGCGCGCCGGTGGCCCGTGCGTAGTCGGTGTTGTGGTGGATGGAGTTGAAGTCGCGGTTGGAGCCGGCGGCCATGACGAGGCGGTAGACGGGCAGCGGATACGCGACGCTCGGCAGCTCCTCTCCCTCGCGCACGTCCTCGAAGCGGCGCTGTCCCGCCGCGCGTCCCGCGGTCACCGTACGGCTCCCTTCGGTGTGGGCTCGTAGGCGTAGGTGCTGGTGCGGATCCGGGCGACGACCTCGCCGTCCGCCTCGGTGACGATGTCGCTCTCCCAGGTCAGGAACGCGCCACGGCCCACCGAGGTCTCCTTCGGCACACAGTCGACCAGCCGTCTGCCGCTGCGCCCCACGCGCTCACCGGCCACCACCGGGCGCAGGAAGTCGAATTCGATGCCGGTGGCGAAGAAGCCCGTGGTGCGCGGGCCGAGCGGCATGTCCTGGTTGTTGATCGGGCTGTGCACGGGCTGCGCGTCCCGCTCGGCGGAGTCGAACAGCGTCTGCCCCGGCTCCCACATGGGCGGGATCGTCCAGGTGATGAGGCCCGTGTACGGCATGGTCACATCGGCGAAGCCGTGGGCGCGGGCCACCGCGGGGTCGGTGTGCAGCGCGCAGTCCAGCTCCAGCGGCTCCAGGAAGCGCCGGATCGCGCCGCGCTCGACGGGATCCGCGCCGAAGACGGTGGTGCCGTCGGAGAAGTCCCGCCCGACCGCGTCCACGACCGGCTTCCAGGCCGCCTGCCAGTCCCCGTTCTCACCAGCACTGTTCACACCAGAACCTTCTCTTCTTCGAGGGTGCGCAGCCGCTCCTCCGAGTAGCCGAGGAGGTCGCGCAGGACGTACGCGGTGTGCTGGCCGAGTGTCGGCGCGGCGCGGCGGACCGACCCCGGGGTCAGGGAGAGCGCCGCGCGGGGGCCCTCGACCACCGTCTCGCCGTGCACCGGGTGGGGCAGCCGGACCAGATGGCCGCGGTGGAGCAGCGCCGGATCGGCGCATAGATCGGCGCTGGACGCGGAGAGATGGGCGGGGACGCCCGCCGCCTGGAGCACGCTCTCGGCCTCCTCTGCCGTGCGGCCCGCGGTCCACGCGGCGAGGTGCGCGTCGAGTTCGGCTTCCCGGGCGCGGCGTCCGTCGGCGGTGGCGAGGGCGGGGTCGCTGGCGAGGCCGGGGCGGCCGGTGGCGTGGGCGAGCCGCCGCCACTCCTCGTCGTCGCGGGCGGTCAGGGCGACGTAGCGGGGTGTGCCGCGCTCCGGCAGGCAGGGGTAGACCCCGTGCGGGACAAGCGCTTCGTCGGCGTTGCCGCGCCGCCGGACCACGGTGCCGTCGGCGGCGTAGTGCGCACAGTAGGGCGACAGGAAGAAGACGCCCGACTCGACCTGGGAGACGTCGATGTAGGCGCCGCGGCCGGTCCGCTCGCGCTGTTCGAGCGCGGCGAGCAGCGCGACGAGCGCCAGCCGCGGCCCGACGTAGTCGGTGTACGGGCCGAAGGGGCCGATCGGCAGGTCGTCCGGCCATCCCACGAGGTCCTGGAAGCCGCTGAGCGAGGCCCCGGTGCTGCCGTACCCGGCGAGCGCCGAGTGCGGGCCCGTCTGCCCCATCAGGGACGAACTCAGCACGATGAGACGGGGGTTGTGCGCCCGCAAGGTCTCCTGGCCCAGCCCCCAGCGGGCCATCCTGCCGGGCGAGAAGGACTCCACCACCACATCGGCCCAGGCGGCGAGGTCGGCCGCGACCGCGCGCCCGGCCTCCTTGCCGAGGTCCAGGGCGAGACCGTACTTGCCCGCGTTGGCGTTGCCGAAGAGGGCCGAGTTCTCCACCCCCGGCACGCCCCCGTGGAACGGCGGCATCAGCCGCGAGGTCTCGATCCGCCGGCTGGACTCGACGCGTACCACCTCGGCGCCGTGGTCGGCGAGGGTGCGTCCGACGAGGGGACCGGCGACGACCCACGACAGGTCCAGCACCCGCAGGCCCTCCAGCGCGGGGGCCGGTGCCCGGTCGGACACCTCCGCGCGCACCCCGGTCCGCCCCGCAGGGGTGGTCCACTCGGTGCGCACCTCGTCGGTGTGCTCGCCGAGCAGCGGCGCGGGACGCCGTACGCACGGATACGGGGAGTCGCTGACGTGCGCGAACCGCCCGGGCAGGGTGACCCGGCGCGGCCCGTCGCCGACCGACGTGAAGTAGCCCCGGTGGGCCAGTTGGGGGCTCGCGGCGACATCGGCCATGTCGGCGATGCCGATGCACAGCAGCCGGTGCTCGACGGCGGCGTCCAGGATCTCCGCCTTCGTCTTCCGGGCGAACCAGGCGCGGATGTCGCGGCGCGCCGCCCGGAGGTCGTCCTGGGTGACCTCGCCGCTCTCCACCCGCTCCGGCAGCAGCCGCCAGTCCCATGCGGCGAAGCGCGGCTCGCAGGCGCCCTCGTCGTGCAGCAGCCGGAAGAAGGTGTTGGTGAAGCCCCCCGAGGCGGCGCCCATCGCGAGATGGAACTCGACCACGCCGTCCCGGCACGCCCACTTCTTCATCGCGCTCGACGTGGCGGCGCCGCTGCCGCTCCGGTCCGTACGGGCGGTCCGTGCGACGGGGTTGCGCTGCCACTCGGGGTTCTCGTCACCGACGGCGTCGGCGAGCGCCCGGCCGAGGGTGGCGAGCGGCAGACACGCCTGGACGGAGACGTCGACGAGCTGGCCGCGCCCGGTGGCGCGCCGGGCCAGGTGGGCGAGCAGCGCACCGGACGCGGCGTCGGCCGACGCGTGCAGATACGCCTGCGGGACGCTGATGCGCACCGGGGGACGGTCGCCCTCCCGGTGCGGGTCGAGCGGGCCTCCGGCCGCCCAGAGCACCAGGTCGCTGTCGGCGTAGTGGGCCTTGGGGCCGGTGAGCCCGAACGGCGTGATGGACGTGTAGACCAGATGCGGATGGGCGCGTAGCAGCCGCCGGTGGCCGAGGCCGCGTTCGGCGAGCCAGGCGGGGGAGAGCGATGTCACCAGGATGTCGGCCGCGGCGATCAGGGCTTCCAGTGTGGCGATGCCTTTCGGCGCGTCCAGGTCGAGGGCGACGCCGCGTTTGTTCGCGGCGTACGTGTGCCAGTAGAGCGAACCGCGCGGCGGGCCGCCGGTGAGCGGGGGATGGCGGCGGGCGGGGGAGCCCCTGGCGGGCTCGACCTGGACGGTGTCGGCGCCGAGGTCGGCGAGGAGGCGGCCGCACAGCAACCCGCGTGCGTCGGTGAGGTCGAGGACCCGTACGTGTTCCAGCATCATCGGCGCGGGCTCCTGCGTCCGGCTTCGAAGATCGCCGAGGTGTCCGCGAAGCGCTCGGCGAGAAAGGGCGAGGACCCGGGCGCGCTGGTCATCCCGCCGTCCACGCACAGGGTCTCTCCGGTGATGAAGCGCGCGGCGTCCGAGGCCAGGAAGGCGACGGCCTCGGCGATGTCGTCGGCCTGGATGGGCCGCCCCATCCACGCGGTGTCCGCCATCTTCCGCTCCGCGCCCGCCAGGTCGGCCGCGTCCCCGGTCGTGACGTCGGCCATCATCGCGGTGACGGTCGCGCCGGGGACGACGGCGTTGACGCGGATCAGGTCGGCGCGCAGCTCGGCGGCCACGGAGCGGGTGAGGCCGATGACCGCCGCCTTGGCGGCGCTGTAGGCGTGCGGGCCCTGGCCGCCGGAGAGCCCCGCGGGACTGGAGGTCGAGATGACGCAGCCGGACCGCCGGGGGCGCATGACCCGGGCCGCGTGCTTCATACCGAGGAACACTCCGCGCAGATTGACCGCGAAGGTACGGTCGACCTCCGCCATGTCGGCCGTGCCGATCGGCCCGATGGCCCCGAGGACCGCCGCGTTGTTGAACATGATGTCGAGCTGTCCGTAGCGCCGTACCGCCTCGTCGACCAGCGCCGCGACGTCGTCCTCGGCGGCGACGTCCGCGGTGAGCACGGTGAGCCGGTCGCCGTGGCCGGAGAGGGCGCCGCCGGGGTCGGGGCCGCGCAGATCGCCCGCGACGACGGCGGCGCCCTCGTGCAGGAAGCGGCGCACGGTCGCGGCGCCGATCCCGGACATGCCTCCGGTGACGACGGCGACGCGGCCTTCGAGGCGGCCGGTCACGGCTCGCCGTCCGTCGTGGTGGGCGCCGGTGCCGCGTCGAGCAGGGTGATGGCCATCTCGGGGCAGGCGCTCTCGGCGTCGGCCGCCTGGCCCAGCAGCGGGCCGGGTACGGGGAGGTCGGTGCCGCGCTGTTCGACGAAGCCTTCCTCGTCGTCGCTCAGCAGATCGGGTGCCACGGTGTAGCAGCGCCCGTGGCCGGTGCAGCGGGCCGCGTCGAGGCGGAGCCGGGCGGTCATGCGTCCCACTCCAGCGGCAGGCTCATCAGCGTCAGCTGGCTGCCCCGCTCCACGAGCGGCGCGTCGGAGGCGATGCGGTAGTGGGGGATGCGCCGGTGCCATTCGCGCAGCACGATGGCCAGCTCGACGCGGGCCAGGTGCATGCCGAGGCAGCGGTGCGGCCCCGCGCCGAACCCGAGGTGCTGGTTGACGCCCTTGCGGCCGAGCCGGAACGTCCCGGGCTCGGGGAACTTGCGCGGGTCGCGGTTGGCGGATCCGATGCCGAGCCACACCACCTCGCCCGCGTCCAGGCGCAGCCCGTCGAGTTCGACGGGGCGGGACACCTCGCGCCCGGCCTGGATGACGAGCGGATAGAGCCGTATGAACTCCTCGACGGCGGCGGGTACGGCGTCCGGGTCCCCGATGAGGGTCGCGCGGTCGTCGTCGTGCCGTGCGAGGTGCCAGAACATGTAGCCGAGCGCGCTGCGGGTGGTGTCGAGCCCCGCCATCGTGAGCGTCAGGCAGACGGTGAGGATCTCGTCGTGGGTGAGCGGCTCCTCGTCGGCCCCGCGGCGGGCCTGGACCAGCCGGGACACCAGGTCGACGGCGGGGTCGAGCGGGTTGCGGCGGCGCTCCCTCACCCGGGCGTCGAAGTAGTCGGTGATGTTGGCCGACGCGGAGCGGGCGCGCTCCGCGTCGCCGGTGAAGATGCCACCGAAGACGTCCTCGACCCAGGGCACGAAGAACGCGCCGTCCGAGGTGGGCAGGCCGAGCAGGTCGAGGAAGACGTCGGTGGGGTAGCGGATGGCGAACTCGGCCACGAAGTCGCATCTCCCGAGGGGACGCAGCTCCTCGATCAGCTCGACGCAGCGGGCGGTGGCGAAGGGCTCCATCCGGCGGACCGCGGCCGGGGAGAAATACGGATTGACCACGCGCCTCAGCCGGGCGTGTTCCTCCCCGCCGAGCTGCTGGGGGAGCAGGTCGATGCCGCGCTCGGGGTTGAGCGCGCTGGTGACGTCATTGGTGAACGTGTCGGGGTTCTGGAAGCCCTTGAGCACGTCGTCGTACCGGGTCAGCATCCAGAAGCCGCGCTCCGTGGTGTCGCTGAAGTGGTAGCGGCTCGCTTCACGTTCGCGGTCGAGAAGGTCGTAGTGTCCGGCGGGAGCGGTCGTGCTCCGGTAGTCGGTATGACTCACCGGGCACTGCTGGATCTGCTCAGACATCGCCACGGCTCCTGGTTCGCTCGTGCGGCCCGTTTGTCGACCCAACATGACCTGAGGGTTCAGCCCAAGTCAATAACCATGCGCATAGTTCCGGAGCGGGTGCGGCGGCAGGTCAGTCGCGCATACCGCGCCACGCCGTCGTACCGCCGTCCACGGAGTAGACGGCGCCGGTGATGAACGACGCGTCGTCGGAGGCCAGGAAGCAGACCAGTTTCGCCACTTCCTCCGGCCGCCCCATGCGCGGGATCAGGTGGGTGCCCGACATCCGGCGCTCCTGTGCCGCGCGGTCCTCGGCGACGCCCAGCCGGGCGCGGCTCATGGGGGTGTCCACGGAGCCGGGGCAGTAGCAGTTGCACCGCACGTCGGGCGCCAGGTCGATGGCGCAGGCGCGGGTCAGCTGGATCACCCCGCCCTTGCTGGCGGCGTACGCGGCCGCCGGGTACCCCGTCAGCCCCGCCACCGACGAGGCGTTCACCACGGAGGGGCCCCGGTCCGAGGCGCGCAGATGCGGCGCGGCGTACTTCGTGGCCAGCCACATCGCCTTGAGGTTGATCCCCAGCACCGCGTCCCAGGCGTCCTCGGGCAGCGTCTCGAACGTCGCGCCGGGCGCGAAGGCCGAGTCGAGAACGCCCGCGTTGTTCACCAGGACGTCGATGCCGCCCATGGCGGACGCCGCCGCGGCGACCATCTCCTCGACCTGGGGCGGGCGCCGCAGGTCGACGGTGATCGCGACCGCCCGCGCGCCCAGCGCGCGCACCTCGGCGGCGGCCGACTCGGCGGCCTCCGGGGCGATGTCGGCCAGCGCCACGTGCTCGGCGCCGCGGGCCGCGGCTTCGAGGGCGATGGCGCGGCCCATGCCCTGGGCGGCCCCCGTCACGAGATAACGCTTGCCGGGCACTCGTACACCCCCCACAGCGGAAGTAGTGTGCATATCATGCGCCTGGTTTTGAGATAGGGTCAAGACGCGGCACACCCGGGGAAGGACGTGGCCATGGACCTTGAGCGACGACTGCGGGACGTGGAGGACCGGCTCGCCCTCCAGGAGTTGGTCGCCCGGTACTGCCTCGCGATCGACGACCGCGACTGGGAGGCGCTCGCCGCACTGTTCGACGCCGACGCCGCCATGCCCATCCGCGGCGAGGAGGTGCGCGGCCGGACCGCGGTGGTCGCGGCCCTGCGCGAACGGCTGGCGCCGGTCGCGCGGTCCGTCCACGCGCCGCACTCCTGCGTCCTGGACGAGCTGGACGAGGAGAGCGCGCGGGGTACGGTGCTGGGCCATGTCGAACTGGGCCTGGCCGACACCACCCACTACGGCGCCCTCCGCTACGCCGACCGTTACGTACGCCGGGCGGACCGCTGGGTCTTCGCCCGGCGCGAGATGACCTACGTCCACATGGGGCCCTGGTCCGAGGTCGGGCGCTCGCTGCGCTGAGGGCCCGCCCCGCCCCCTTAAAACAGTCGCATATTTTGTGCTTCACTCGTTTTCGTCGCGTCACCTCACCCGCTCACGGTCGGGAGGAACTTCCGATGGCCGACTCCCAGGCGTCCCCGTCCCCTGCCCACCTCGACGCGGTCGTGGTGGGCGCCGGCTTCGCCGGGCTGTACGCGCTGCACCGGCTGCGCGGCCTCGGCCTGTCGGTCCGCTGCCTCGACGCGGCGAGCGGCGTGGGGGGTACGTGGTTCTGGAACCGCTACCCGGGCGCGCGGTGCGACGTGGAGAGCATGGACTACTCCTACTCGTTCTCCCCCGAGCTGGAACAGGAGTGGGTCTGGACCGAGCGCTACCCCGCCCAGCCCGAGATCCTCCGCTATCTGGAACATGTCGCCGACCGCTTCGACCTGCGGCGCGACATCCGGCTGGAGACCCGGCTGACCCGCGCCGTCTTCGACGAGCGGGACCCCGGATGGGACCTCACCACCGACCGCGGCGGGCCCCTCCGCGCGCGGTTCCTCGTCATGGCCACAGGCTGTCTCTCCACGGCCCGCGTCCCCGACCTCCCCGGCCTCGACTCCTTCCAGGGCGCGACGTACCACACCGGGAACTGGCCGCACGAAAGGCGTGGACTTCGGCGGCAGGCGGGTCGGCGTCATCGGCACGGGCTCCTCCGGCACCCAGGCCATCCCGCTGATCGCCGCGCAGGCCGCGCACACCACGGTCTTCCAGCGCACCGCCAACTTCAGCCTCCCGGCGCGCAACAGGCCGCTCGACCCCGCCGAGCAGCGGGCGCTGAAGGCCCGCTACCGCGAGCACCGCGCCATGGTCCGCTACTCGCCCAACGGCACCGGCCGCCGCAACAACGACCAGTCGGCGCTGGAGGTCTCGCCGGAGGCGCGCCGGGCCGAGTACGAGGCGCGCTGGCAGGAGGGCGGGGGCGGCTTCATCGGCGCCTTCAACGATCTGCTTGCCGATGAGCGGGCCAATGACACCGCCGCCGACTTCATCCGGTCCAAGATCCGGGACATCGTCCATGACCCGGCGGTGGCCGAACTGCTGGTCCCGCGCGGCTTTCCGGTCGGGTCGAAGCGGGTCACCGTCGACACCGGCTATTACGCCACCTACAACCGCGACAACGTCACCCTGGTCGATGTCGGTTCGTCCCCGATTGAGAAGATTGTCCCCACCGGCGTACGGACCGCCGACGCCACGTACGAACTGGACAGCATCGTCTTCGCGACCGGCTTCGACGCCATCACCGGAGCCGTGCTCGCGGTCGACATCCGCGGCCGGGGCGGGCGGAGCCTGCGCGAGAAGTGGGCGGCGGGCCCCCGCACCTATCTGGGGCTCGCCACGGCGGGCTTCCCCAACCTCTTCCTGATCACCGGCCCCGGAAGCCCCTCGGTGATCAGCAACATGGTGGTGTCCATCGAGCAGCACGTGGACTGGATCGCCGACCTCCTCCACCACGCCCGGCACGGGCGGCATGGTGTGCGCCGAGGGCGGACGAGGGACGCCGAGGACACCTGGGTCGCGCACGTCAACGAGGTCGCCGACCGCACCCTCTTCCCGCGCGGCGCATCCTGGTACACGGGAGCGAACATCCCCGGGCAAGCCGCGGGTCTTCATGCCGTACGTCGGCGGTGTCGGCACCTACCGCCGCCACTGCGAGTCCATCGCCGAGCGCGGCTACCCCGGCTTCCGATTCCTGCCTGGAGCCTGATCCGCGGTCACGCCCGGAACCGCGGCAGCACCTCGTCCCGGAACAGCCGCATCGTGGCCAGCACCTGCTCCTGCTCCAGGTCGTACCACTGCATCCGCAGGATCACATAGTCCACCCCGAGCGCCGCCAGCTCGCCGAGCTTGGCGGCCGCCACGTCCGGGGTGCAGAAGAGGTACGACTCGTCCGCCACCTGCGCGGCCGCCGCGTCGCTGGTCAAGTGGCGGTACGACGCCGTGGTGTCCGGCGCGTCGAAGGCCGCGTACGCACGGGTGAGCGCGCCCCGCGCCCGCAGCCCGATCTCCCGCGCCCGGTCGCCGTCGTGGTCGAGGACCAGCTCCCTGCGGACGACGTACGAGAACGGGCGCTCCGCCCGGCCGTACCGCGCAGCCTCCTCGCGCCGCCAGCCGATCACGGTCTTCAGCCGGTCCGGTGCGACATGCGGCGGGATGATCCACCCGTCGCCGAGCCGCGCCGCCCGCCGCGCCCCCGCCCGGTGCGCCCCGGCGCCGATCCACACTGGCGGGCCGCCGGGTCGTACGGGAGGCAGGCTGATCCGCTCGCCGTCCACGGTGAAGTGGGTGCCCGTGTGCCGGACCGTCTCGCCGGACCACAGGGCGCGGATGACCTCGACGGCCTCCTCGTACCGGGGTTTGCGTTCGTCCATCGGGATCCCGAACGACCGGAACTCGTTCTCCCGGTAGCCCATGCCGAAGCCCGCGATGACCTGGCCGCCGGACAGATGGTCGAGCGTGGCGTACAGCTCGGCGACCTCCACGGGGTGGTGCAGCGGCAGGATCAGCATGTTCGTGCCGATGTCCATGCCGCCCGTCTCCGACGTCAGCGCCGCCAGCGTCGGGAGCGGCTGGAGGGTGGGCATGTTGCCGAGGTAGTGCTGAAGCATCCACACCGAGGAGAACCCGGCCTCCCGGGCCGCCGCGACCTGCTCGCGCAGGGCGGGGATCCGCTGAGCGGGGACCACGCCCGGCGGGAAGTCGTTCATGATCGCGAGACCGAACCTCATCTGGGACTCCGCTCACCGGCCACGAGGGTGCTGGGCACACGGGACACGGAAACTATGCTCACGTTTTCCCGGCGACGCAAGACACGCGTCCGGTCACGGCTCAGGGGTGAGCTGTCCGCGCATCCGTACCGTCTCCGCCGGGTCCCAGCCCTCGCGCGGCACCGACGACAGCAGCAGCCGGGTGTACGGGTCCTCCGGGGCGTCCAGCACCCGGGCCGTCGGGCCCGTCTCGACGGCCCGGCCGCGCCGCATCACCAGCGTGTCGTCCGTGACGTGCCCGACGACGGCCAGGTCATGGCTGACGAAGACCAGCGCCACCCCCGTCTCCCGGCGGATCTCGGCGAGGAGCAGGAGGATCTGCGCCTGGATGGACACGTCCAGCGCGGCCACCGCCTCGTCCAGCACCAGCACCTCGGGTTCCACGGCGAGCGCACGGGCGATGGCCAGCCGCTGGCACTGGCCCCCGGACAGCCCCCGCGGCCGGGCTTCGGCCTCCCGTTTGCCCAGGCCCACCTGGTCGAGGAGTTCGTCGACCCGCGTGGTGGCGGCCCGGCCCTGGTGCCGCCCGTGCAGCCGCAGCGCCCCGTGCAGACACTGACGCGCCGACAGTCGTGGGTCGAGGGACACATACGGGTCCTGGAACACGATCTGGATCTCGCGGGCGCGCCGCAGCCGCTCCGCCCCGCGCCCGACCGGGCCCCGCGGCCTTCCGCCGCGTACGCCGGGGGTCCGCTCCCGCCCGTTCACGGTGATCGTGCCCGCGTCCGGCCGTACGAGGTCCACCAGCATGCGGGCGACCGTGGTCTTGCCGGAGCCGGACTCCCCGACGATGCCCAGCGAGCCGCCCGCCGGGACGGTGAACGAGACCGTGTCCACGGCCGTCGTCCGGCCGCCGTCCGGGAGGGCGTAGGTCTTGTACAGGCCCTCGACGACGAGTGCGGGGGTGGTCATGTGCTGCTCCTCGTTACGAGTTCCAGTCGGCGGCACGCCGCGAACTCCTGCTCGGCGGACGCCCCGCCGCCGAACGGGATCGCCACCGGCGCCCAGGTGTCGCACTCCGGCTCGGCCTTCGGGCAGCGCGGGGCGAAGGAGCAGCCGGTGAGGGCGTCGGACAGGGACGACGGACGGCCGGGGATGGGGCGCGGTTCGTGGTCCCTGCCCAGGGTGGGCGAGCATTCCAGCAGCCCGCGGGTGTAGGGGTGCCGCGGCTCCGCGAACAGCCCGCGGGCGGGCTGGTGTTCCACCACATGGCCCGCGTACATCACGTACACGCGGTCGCAGTAGGCGGCGGCGAGCGGCAGGTCGTGGGTGATGAACAGGGTCCCGAGGCCGCTGCCTGACTCCCGGCGTTCGGCCTGGATGCCGCGCAGCAGCGCCAGCACCTCCGCCTGGGTGGTGGCGTCCAGCGCGCTCGTCGCCTCGTCGGCGAGGAGCAGGTCGGGTTCGGTGCACAGCGCGGCGGCGATCACGACGCGCTGGAGCATTCCGCCGGACAGCTCGTGCGGGCGCTGCCGCATCCGGCGCTCCGGATCGGGCAGGCCCACGGAGGCCAGCAGCTCCGTCGCCTTCGCCACCGCCGCGCGCTTCGGCAGGCCCAGGACCCGGATGAGCGGTTCGGTGAGGAAGTCGCCGATCCGGCGCACCGGGTTCATCGCGGAACGCGGGTCCTGGAAGATCATGGAGACGGTGCGGGACCGGTGTGCGCGCAGCCGCGCGGGGTCCATGGTCAGGACGTCCTCGCCGTCGACCCGTACGGAGCCGGAGGCGTGGGCGTGCTCGGGGAGCATGCGCAGCACGGCCCGTGCCGTGGTGGACTTGCCGGAGCCCGACTCGCCGACCAGGCCGACCACTTCACCCCGGTCGATCCGCAGCGACACCCCGCTGAGCAGTGGCCGGGCGGCGGCACCGGCGGGCAGCCGGAGGGTGAGATCCTCGATGTCCAGCAGCATGGCCGGTTACCTCCCGTGGCCGAGGCGGTCCGAGACCCAGACCCCGACGATGTTGAAGGCCACCACGACGGCGGCGATGGCCGTGCCCGGTACGAGGGCGGGCAGCAGCGCCCCCTGCACCACGGCGTCCTGCCCCTCCTGCACCATCAGCCCCCAGTCGATCGAGGGCGATCCGGCGCCGAAGCCCAGATAGCTGAGGGTGGCCAGGCTCATCAGCCCCTCGCCGAAGAGCACCACGAGGTAGCCGATGAGCGCACCGGACAGATTGGGCACGAGGTGCCGTACGCAGATCCGCGCCCCGCTCATGCCCTGGACCCGGTAGGCGTCGATGTACGGCTGGGAGCGCTCGGCGAGGGCGACGCTGCGGGTGTAGCGCGCGATCGTGGGTGCGTACGCGAGCCCCAGGGCGAGGATCGACGTGGTGAGCCCGTCGCCGAAGACCGCGATCACCAACACGACGAACAGCAGGCCCGGGAAGGCGTACATCACATCGGTCACGCGCGAGAGCAGGGTGTCCACCCAGCCGCCCCGCCAGGCCGCCACCGTGCCCATGGTGATGCCGAGCACCGCTGCCAGGGCGAGCAGCGCCAGCGGGGCCAGCAGGCTCGACCGGGCGCCGTACAGGACCCGGGAGAGCAGATCCTGTCCCGAGGCGTCGGTGCCCAGCGGGTGCTGTGACGTCGTCCCCGCGAGCGAGGCGGACAGGTCGACCGCGTCGGGCGCGTGGGGTGCGAGCAGGGGTGCGCACACCGCCGCCACCACGACCAGGGCGAGGAAGCCGCCCGCGACGATCACCTGGAGCGGGCGGCGGTCCCGTATCGTCACCGGGACCAGGGCCCCGGCCGTCACCGTCGTCATGCGGTCTTCACCCTCTTCGCCGTGTGCCGCTTCGTGCCCCGTGAGACCCGGGGGTCGATCAGGGGATGGACCAGGTCGACCAGCGTCGTCACCACCACATAGCCGATGACCATCAGCAGCAGTACGGCCTGGGTGACCGGGAAGTCATGCGTACTGATCGCGCTCACCAGCAGTGAGCCGACCCCGCTGAGCCCGAAGGCCGTCTCGACCACGACCGTTCCGGCGAGCATGCCCGCCATGACGAGCCCGCACATGGTGACGATCGGGCCGAGCGCGTTGCGCAGCACATGCCGGATGACGATCTGCCGCTCCGCCATCCCGGAGGCCCGGGCGGCGTCCACGTGGTCGGAGGCGTACGCCTCGGCCATCGCTTGCCGGGTGACCCGGCTGATCACCGCGAGTGCTCCGAGGGCCAGGGCGAACGCGGGGAGCGTCAAGTGGTGCAGCCGGCCGGTGAATCCCTCACCCTGGCCGGTCACCGGGAACCAGCCCAGCCGCACCCCGAACAGCGACACCAGCGCGATGGCCGCGACGAACGAGGGGACCGACGCGGCGAGCGTGGTGCCCCCGACGACGGCCGAGTCCACCCAGCCGCGCCGCAGCGCCGCCAGGACACCGGAGCCGACGCCCAGGATCACGAAGAACACCGTGGCGTAGGCGACGAGTTCCAGGGTGGTGGGCAGCCGCGCGCCGATCAGGTCCGCCACATGGTCGCGGTACTGGAACGACCGGCCCAGGTCGCCCTGGGCGCTGTCCCACAGCCACCTGCCGTACTGGACGACGAGCGGCTCGTCGAGGTGGTACTGCGCGCGGACCGCCGCGAGCTTCTCCGGGGTGAGTTCCTGACGGCTGCCGGAGAGGAGGACGGCGGGGTCTCCCGGGGCGGCGTAGGCGGCGGCGAAGATGACGAACGACGCGGCGAACAGCGTGGCGAACAGTCCGGCGAGCCGGCGCGGCAGTCCGCGGAGCATGGCGTCAGCCCTTCCTCTTGCCGAGGTCGGCGGCCCACGGGTAGTACAGCGACACCATGGACGCCGGGGGACCGGTGTACTTCTCGCCGAGCACCATCACCGACGGCACCTGCACCAGCGGGATCCACACCGCGTTGTCCGCGAACTTCTTCTGCGCGTCGATGATGAGATCCGCGCGCTTGCCGTCGTCGAGCGTCTGCTGTGCCTTGGCGACGAGCGCGTCGTAGCCGCGGTCCGCGTAGCCGAGCCAGTTGTTGGCGTTGCCGGACATGCCGTTGTCGTAGAAGCCCACCGGGTCGGCCTTGGAGATGTACCAGTCGACCGGGATCAGGTCGAAGCCCTTGCGCGCCTTCGGGTCGGAGAAGAACTCCCCGTACTGGCTCGGCGGGATGGTCTTGACGGTCACCTTCAGCCCGATCTTCTGGGCCGCGCCGCGCACCGCGTTGGTGATGACCGTCTGGATGTCGGTGCCGTCGTTGGACACCACCACCGGCTTCCCGGGCTCACCCGCCTGCTCGACCAGCTTCTTCGCCCGCGCGATGTCGTCCCCGGACGGCGACGCCGTGTACGCGGTGGACTTCTCCAGCTCTTTCTGCGCTTGTCGGAACGCGCCCTTCTGATAGCCCCACGCACCCGGGCCCACCGGGGTCGCCCAGGGCTCGGCGAGGCCGCTGAAGCCGGACTTGGCGATCCCCTTGCGGTCCATCGCCAACGACAGCGCCTCGCGCAGCTTGGCGTCCTTCAGCGCACCGCTGTCGGTGGGGACCAGCGACCAGGCGGTGGTGGACTGCCCGTAGTAGGCGCGTACGTTCTTCTTCTTGGCGAGCACGGCGGCGGGGCCGGTGGCCGTCAGATAGGCGCCGTCCGCGGCTCCGGTGGACAGGGCGTTGACCAGCGCGCTGCCGGAGGCCCAGCGGAAGACGACTTGCTTGGTGAGCGGGCGGACCTTGGTGTCCCAGTAGTTCGCGGCGCGCTCGACGGTGAGGGAGGAGCCGGAGTCCCACTTCTTCACCCGGTAAGGACCGGTGCAGGCGTCGGGGTGGCCGGGGGTGCCGAAGTCATCGCCCTGCTTCTCGACCACCTTGCGTTCCATGACGATCCCGGCGTCACCGGCCAGGGCCTTCATGAACAGCGCGCTGGGCTTCTTGAACGTGATGGTGACCTGGGAAGGCCCGGTCTTGGCGATCGTGTCGACGTCCTCGTACTCGTCCGACTCGGACATCTCCGGACGGGCGTGCCGCTTGAGGCTCCACACCACGTCGTCGGCCGTCATCCGGGCGCCGTCGTGGAAGGTGACGTCGTCGCGGAGGGTGAGGACGAGCTTCTTGCCGCCCGCGTACTCGGCCTTCTTCGCGAGGTGCGGTGCGGTGGTGAGGTCCGGCCGCAGCTGGAGCAGCCGCTCGCACACATTGGCCAGCACGGTGCGGGTGCTGCTGCCGCCCTGGCTGTCCATGTCGAGCGTGCCGGGCTCGTTCTCCACGAGCCAGTTCACGGTGGCGGCGGAGCCGGACGCCTTGGCGGTGGTGTCGGTGAGGCGGATCTTGGCGACGTCGGCGGTGGCGCCGCCGCCCCCGGAGGGCGCCCCGGAGCACCCGGCGGTGAACAGCAGCGCCCCCGCGACGCCGACTGCGATGGTGAGTTGCGTGGTTCTCATGGCAGGCCCTCCGGTGGTTCGGAAGATGAGGGGAGTCAGCGCGGCGCGTGCGGGCCGTCGTAGAGGTTCCAGGGCAGGTGCTGGTACTCGCGGTCGCAGGGCGTGCCGGGAGTCACGTAGTAGTCACCGGTGGTCAGGTCCACGCAGGAGGACAGCAGCGTCATCCACCGTTTGACCTCGGGCTGCCGGGGGTCGGGGTGGGTGCACAGCCCCTCGGGGTGGCCGAGGTGGTCGGACATGGCCTGGTGGATGAGCTTGCGGGACTGGTCAGGCGCGGTGGCCCCGCGCAGCTGGCGCAGTCCGGCCTCGGCCCGGGGCACCCGGATCAGGGAATCGGAGGAGCCGGGCCGGTATCCGGCGGCGAGCTGGACGGGGACGGTGGCCTGGTAGTGGTTGCCGTGGACGAGCAGCCCGTCGTCCGGATACAGCCAGCCGTGTGCGCCCGGGGTGGTCTCCAGATCGATGGCGAAGCCTTCGCGGCAGGTCAGCAGGGCGTTGCTGGCGATGTGGCCACGGGTGCGGCACAGCACGTCGACCGCCGCGCTGATCGACTCGCTGTCCAGCACCCGGCGGCGGATCACGGTCTGGGGCAGCCCGATGGCGTCGTCGAACCTGCCGCCCAGACCGTTGGCGTTGAGGGCGACGCCCGCGGAGCTGGCGCCCTGGCGGCCGATCTGGCCCGCCTCGACCTGCATGATCAGGGTGGGCCGCGGGGGCTGGACGATCCGCAGCATCAGGAGGGTGTCCGCGGTGCCCGCCCGCCAGTCCCAGTTCTGGCCGCAGTACACATGGCCGTCGCCGCTCGCCTCGCCCAGGACGGCGAAGGAGGTGCATCCGTCGGCCGCCGCTTCCTTCGCCTCCGCCACGTCTCCCGGGGTGCCCTCGCTGCCGCGCATCCGGGAGAAGGTCTGGTCGTAGATGATCTCGCCGCGGGCGTTCAGCGCCAGGATGTCCAGGAGTCCGACCCCCGCGCCCTCGGCGATCCCGCCCATCTCCTCGACCAGATCGGGCGCGTAGTCGCGCACCGGCTCCAGCCAGCGCTCGGCGCGCGCGGTGACCTGGTCCCAGGTCAGCCCCGACGATTCGCCGAACGCCTCCTCGTAGTAGGTGAGCGCCGCGCCGATCCGCTCGCGCGCCGCCTCGCCGTACTGGCGGCCACGCTCGGCGGGCGGACCGGAGATCTCGATGATCGGGATGGTGCCGGCTGTCATGGCGCTCCTGTGTGCCGAGGACTCATGAGGGCTGTAATGTGCGACTGTAATGTTCGTTTCAGAAATTCTGGTTTCTGGAATGATGAGACCAGATGGTAATGACCACTACAGGGAAGTCAAGAGCTGTAATGAGCGAATCGGATGAGGCGACCGGGGCGACGCGCCTGCACACCGCGGTCCGCGACATGTGGGGAGAGCTGTCCGCCTCGGAGCGCGAGGTGGCCCAGTACCTGGTGAGCGCCCCGCCGGAGAACCTGCTCTTCGCCAGCGCCCAGGAGCTGGGCGCGGCCAGCGGCACCAGCAACGCCACCGTCGTACGCGCCCTCCAGCGCCTCGGCTACGCGGGCCTGCCCGCCCTCAAGCGGGAACTCGCCTCCGGCTTCACCTCCGCCACCGCCCCCGAGGAGCGGCTCAAGCAGCGCATCGCCCATGTCGGCCACGACCTGGAGCAGATCAAGGACCGGGTCTTCGACGAGGCCGTGGAGCGTCTCGACCAGTGCCGCCGCCTGCTGGAGTCGGAGGTGTTCGAGCAGGCGGTCCGGATGCTGGCCGACGCCCGCGAAGTGGTCGCGTACGGGGTCGGCGCCTCCGAACTCGCCGCCCGCCACGTGGTGCTGAAGCTGCGCCGGGCCGGGCGCCGGGCACGCTTCATCGGCGCCACCGGCTTCACCATGGCCGACGAACTGCTCGACCTCGGCCGCGGGGACGCCGTGGTGATCCTCCACCCCGGCCGTCGGCTGCGGGAGTTCACCGTGCTCACCGAGCGGGCGCGGGCCGTCGGCGCGAACGTCCTGCTGGTGACCGACGTGCCCAAGGGCCCCCTCGCCCGCCACGCCGATGTGGTGATCAGCGCCCCGCACACCCCCACCGGCATCACCGCCGAGTCCCTGCCGGGCATCGTCGTGATGGACACCCTCGTCCTGGCCCTCGCCTCGCTGGACGAGCCCCGCGCCGTCGAAGCCTCCCACCAGCTCACCGTGTTGCGCGGGCAGCTCATCGACCGGGCCGAGCCCAAGCAGCGCAAGGGCTGATCACCTCACGGATCGGAGCCGCGAATGTCTGATGGACCGCCGCCGCTTGATGAACCGCCGCCCGTCTGGCCGGGCGGGGCGCGCTGCGCCGTCATGCTCAGCTTCGACGTGGACGGCCCCACCCTGTGGGTGGACGACCGCGCCACCGGGCGGTGCGACGACGCGCGGGGCTTCTCCATCGGCGCGTACGGGCCCTGGCGGGGCACCCCGCGGCTGCTGGATCTGCTGGAGGACCGCGCCCTGCCCGCCACCTTCTTCGTGCCAGGCAAGATCGTGGAACAGTGGCCCGCCGTGGCGAAGGACATCGCCGCGTCCGGCCATGAGATCGGCCACCACGGCTGGATGCACGAGACCTTCTACGACCACCCCAGCGCGGCCCAGCGCGACATCATCGCGCGCAGCCAGGACCTGCTGGAACGCACCACCGGGCGCCGCGCGGTGGGGTTCCGCAGCCCGAGCGGCGACATCGCCGCCGACACCCCGGCGCTCCTGGCGGAGCTGGGGTTCTCGTACTCCAGCTCCATGCGCGGCGACGACCGCCCGTACCGCTGGGAGATCGACGGCCGTCCCACCGACCTGATCGAGATCCCCGCGCACTGGGAGCTGGACGACTACCAGCAGTTCGTCTACAACGAGTCCCCGCCCGAGCCGCAGGGGCTGGACCGCATCGCGAGCACCCTCGCCACCTTCGACAACTGGCGCCGCGAGTTCGACGGCTACCACCGATGGGGGCTGTGCTACGTGCTGATGCTGCACCCCCAGGTCATCGGCAAACCCCAACGGGTGCGCGCCCTGGGGCGGCTGCTGGACCACATCGGACGCCAGGGCGACGTCTGGTTCGCCACCGGCGCCCAGATCGCCGACTGGTGGCGCTCGCGGAGCGTGGTTCCGGCATGACGACGGACAGGTCCCACATGACGACGGACACACCCGCACCCGGCACCGGCGGCCCCCGGCGGCGGCAACCGCGCCCCCGCTGGCCGGAGGGCGCGCGCTGCGCGGTGGTGCTGACGTTCACCCTCGACGCCGAGCTGTTCTGGCTCCGGCTCCACCCGTCCGCCCGGCAGCGGCCCAAGACGCTCTCGCTGGGGACGTACGGGATACTCCGTGGCGTGCCGAGGCTGCTGGACCTGCTGGACGCCTACGCCCTGCCCGCCACCTGGTTCGTCCCCGAACACACCGCCACCCACCACCCCCGGGCGGTCCGGCGGATCGCCGCCGCGGGGCACGAGATCGCGGCCGCGGCACCCCCGGTTTCGGGCCGGACACCGGACGCGGACGTCCGGGACACCTGGGCGCGCACGGTCGCCTCGCTGGAGGCGGTGACCGGGGTCCGGCCGACCGGACTGCGCGCCGCGCCCGGGGTGCTCGGCGACGGGCATGCCGCGCTCCTCGACGAACTGGGCTTCCTGTGGTCCTCGTCCACCCACGGCGACGACCGCCCCCACCCGCTGTGGTCCGGTGGGCGGCCCACACCGGTCATGGAGGTGCCGTGGCAGTGGGAGTACGCCGACCACCCGTACTTCCTCTACAACGGCGCACCCGTGGCCTTCCCGCCCGGTGAGTCCCGCATCGCGGCCTACCGGGACGTCCTGGAGGACTGGAAGGACTCCTTCGACGCCTACCGGGACCACGGCCTGTGCTGGGTCCTGGCCCTCGACCCGCAGTCCATCGGCAAGCCGGGGCGGGCGCTGATGCTCGCCGAACTGCTGGACCACATCCGGGCGCACGACGACGTCTGGTGCGCCACCGCGGGGCAGGTGGCCGAGCACTGGCGGCGGACGGCCGGGCCGGGCCCGGAACCGGCGGGCCACCCGGAGCGGGTGAGGGCGGGCTGGCCGTCCCGGATCAGACGGGCTCCGGGAGCGGACCCAGACGCTCGCTGACACGCTCACGGAGCAGCAGGTACTCCGCCCAGCGGCGGCGCAGCGGACCCGGCGGGCGCGGGACGACCCGGGCGGCCGTGACGGTCTGCCCCTCCTGGAACTGCTCCCGGGTCAGGTCGAGTTCGACGCCGCTGGGCAGCCGGACCCACCAGTGGGAGCCGCGCCGGGAACCGTCCTTGAGATACACCTCGCCGACCACGAGGTCGCCGCCGAAGACATCGGTGACGACCAGGGACGTGATGTCGCAGTGCCCGCGGGCCGGGTTGCCGGGACGCCACTCGGCCAGGTCATCGGGTGAACAGGTGTCGGCGGCCCAGCTTGCCCGCAGCGCCTTGTCGAGGTCGAGCAGATTCCAAGGGGTCATGACGGCAGCATCGCAGCCGGCACTGACAACGCCCCTGGGCAGCTATCCGGCCGACCGCACCGGGATCCTCAGTCCGGGTGCGGCCTGCCGGACGGGGCCGGAGAACTCGCTCGTGGCGGTCTTGGCCAGATGCGCGAGCCACTCCGGCTCGTTGGAGGCGAAGTGGGTGAGCACCAGCTCGCCGACGCCCGCGGCGTGCGCCGTGCGGCCCGCGTCCGTACCGGAGAGGTGGCCGTGGTCGCTGTCGTCGGGCTCGGAAAGGGTCGCCTCGGCGAGCAGGACGTCCACTCCGGCGGCCAGTTCGGTCAGCGCCGGGGTGACACCGGTGTCCCCGGTGTACGCCAGGGAGCCGGACGGGGCCTCCACCCGCAGCCCGCAGTTCGGCAGGACATGCCGCAACTCCCGGGGCGTGACGGTGCAGTCGCCGACCCGGAAGCTTGTCCCGGGGGTGTACTCGCGCACGTCGAACGCCACCTCGAAGGCCTGGTCCAGCAGCGGCAGCGTGGCCACCGGAAACAGCGCGCCCCACCTGGCGAACAACTCCCGGGCGCCCGAGGGGACGTACAGCGGTACGGGGCGGAATTCGCCCGTGCGGCGCGGCGGGCCGCCCTGCACCTCGACCAGGCCGTTCAGCAGCGATTTGCCGATCGGCAGCAGGTCGTAGCAGTGGTCGGAATGGAAATGCGTGATCACCACCGCGTCCAGGGAGGTCGGCGCCGCGACCGCGCCCAGGGCGACGGCCGTACCCGGTCCGCAGTCGAGCAGCAGTCGCGCCCCGGCGGTTTCCACCAGATACCCGGAACTCGGCTGTCCGTCCGCGGGCATCCCGGCCCGGCATCCAAGAACGGTGAGCTGCATGTGATGTCCGATCTAGTCGATGGTCAGAGATCCAGCACCAGGTGCGGGGAAGCGGCCCGGGACACGCAGAGCATCATGGTGGTGCCGTTCTCCCGCTCGTCCTCGGTCAGCACCGAGTCGCGATGCTCCACGTCGCCGTCGAGCACGGTGGTCTCGCAACTGGCGCAGGTCCCCTCGCGGCAGGACGACGGGACGTCGACCCCCGCGGCGCCGAGGGCGTCCATGATGGACTGCCCGGGGCCGACCCGGACGGTTCCGCCCGTGGTGGCGAGGCGGACCTCGAATTCCCGGTCGGGGACGGTGGAGGGCTCCTGGGCGCGGGCCTGGAAGCGTTCGATGTGCAGGGTGCCCGTGCGCCGCTCGCCCCACAGCCGTTCGACGGCGGCGAGCAGCGGTTCGGGGCCGCAAGCGTAGACGGCGGTGTCCGGCCGGGCGGTGTCCAGGATTCCGGCCAGCGGCAGCAGCCCGTGTTCGTCCTCCGGCAGCGCCCGCACCCGCTCGCCGTGGCCGCCGAGTTCCGCGAGGAAGGCCATCCGCTCGCGCCGCCGCCCCCCGTAGTGCAGCTCCCACTCCGCGCCCCGGGCCGCCGCCGCGTCGAGCATCGGCAGCAGCGGCGTGATGCCGATGCCGCCCGCGATGAACAGATAGCGGGGGGAGGCGACGAGCGGGAAATTGTTGCGCGGAGTGCCCACCAGCAGCCGTGCACCGGCCTCGATACGGTCGTGCAGAAAGCGCGAGGCGCCGCGGCCGTTCTCCTCGCGCAATACCGCGATCCGGTAGCGGCGGCGGTCATCGGGATTTCCGCACAGTGAATACTGGCGTACCGATTCGGGATCGGCGTCCGGGGCGAGCACGTCGATATGCGCACCCGGTGCCCATTCCGGCAGAAGCCCGCCGTCCGGATCGACCAGTTCGAATGAGCGCACTTCCGCCGCCTCGTCGCGGACGGCCACGACCTCCAGGGCCGTCCGGTCAGCCAAAGTCGCCACGGTATTCGTCCTCCTGATATCGGCGCGGAATCGGCGGGCACCGGAAGTCTCTCCGAAGGAGAGCGGCGGAGAACGCGCGGCATTCGGTCTCCATTCGGCCGATTGGTTCTGGCAATGACACGGGTCCCGCGCGCGGAGGTCTGGCGGAATGGTCGCGACACACCGATGGTCACGACATACCGATGGTCGCGACATACCGATGCTCGCCCAGCCGAGGAGGAGTCCGCGGTGCCCAGTCCACAGGAACTCGCCGCCCGTACCCGCGCCTTCGTTCACGACCGCGTCCTCCCCGTCGAGCGGGAGGTGGTGGTGGACGGCCGCCCCATGGACGACGCCCTGCGCCTGGAACTCCAGAAGGCGGCCAAGGAGGCGGGCGTCTTCGGGCCGATGTCCGCCGTGGAACACGGCGGTCTTGGCCTGGACATGCGTGGGGCGGCGCTGGTGATGGAGGCGGCGGGCACCAGCCTGATCGGCCCGCTCGCCGTCAACTGCTCGGCGCCCGACGACGGCAACATCCATCTGCTGGCGCACGCCTGCGACGAGGAGCAGACCCGCCGCTACCTCGCCCCGCTGGCCGCGGGCGAGGTGCGCTCGGCCATCGCCATGACGGAGCCCGCCCCCGGCGCAGGGTCCGATCCGCGCATGCTGATGACGGTCGCCGAGGAGACCGACGACGGCTGGGTGATCAACGGCAGGAAGCACTTCACCACCGGGGCCGAGGGCGCCGCGTTCACCATCTGCGTGGCCAACACCGACGACGGCGTCACCCTGTTCCTGGTCGACCAGGACAACCCCGGCATGAAGGTGGGCCGCCGGATGCCGACCCTGGACCACAGCAACCCCGGCGGCCACAGCGAGGTGGCGTTCGAGGACTGCGTCGTCCCCGACAGCGCGGTGCTCGGCGAGGTCGGCCGGGGCCTGGACCACGCCCAGGCGCGGCTGGCCCCCTCCCGGCTGACCCTGTGCATGAACTGGCTGGGCCTCGCCACCCGCGCCCATGAGCTGTCCGCCCGCCACATCGGGGGCCGCTCCGCCTTCGGCGTGCCCATCTCCGAACACGGCATGGCCCAGGGGCTGGTCGCGGACAACGAGATCGACATCGCCGCCTCCCGGGCCCTGATCCACTCCACCGCCACCGTCCTCGACGAGCAGGGCCCGCTCAGTTCGGACGCCCGCCACGCCGCATCCGTCGCCAAGACCTTCGTGGCCGAGGCGGTCTGGCGGGTCTTCGACCGGGCGGTGCAGCTGCACGGCGGGCTCGGGGTGTGCGAGGACCATCTGGTGGCCCGCTTCCTGGTGGAGGCCCGGGCGGTACGGATCTACGAAGGGGCGTCCGAGGTGCTGCGCTGGTCCATCGGCCGCCGGGTGCTGCGCACCGTCCAGCGCGATGCGTGAACCGAACACTCAGCAGCCGCTCACACAGGCACCCATCACTCAGCCATCGATCAAGCAGGGGATGACGAGCGTGACCACCGACGTGAAGACCCAGCCCGGCGGCGCCTACTCGGCGGCGTTCGGCCACATCGACCCGGCCGCCCCGGACTACGACGAGATCCGGCGCGTGTGCACCACCCTCGTGCCGTTCGGCAACCACGCCGGAGTGCGGGTCACCGAGATCGGCCCCGAGCGCGCCGTCGTGGAGGTGCCCGACGCGGAGCATCTGACGAACCACATGGGCACCGTGCACGCGGGCGCCCTGTTCCTCGCCGCCGACATCGCCGGTGCCGCCGCGTTCCTCGGCGCCGCCGCCACCCGGCTGCACACCATCCGCCGCTTCGTGCTGCGGGACAGCAGGACTGCCTTCCGCAAGCCCGCCATCGGCCGTATCCGCGCCATCGGGCTGATCGACGAGCGGGCGATCCGCGAGGTGCTGGCCGCCGAGGGCGAGCTGCGGATGGACGTGGACGGCAAGGCGCTGATGTACGACGACGCCGACGTCCTCGTCGCCAAGGCCACCTTCGACTACGTCGTGGACGTGGCCACCGGCGCGGACCAGGAGCGCTGATGACCACGTCGAGCAAGAGCGATGAGCGCCCCTCGGAGTTCGGCGCGCTCGAAGAGCTGCGGCTGACCACACCGGACGGCGCGGGCTTCGTGATCCGGCTGCTGCCGCACCAGGACCCGGCCGCCCCGGTGGTGCTGATGCTGCCCGCGATGGCGATGAAGGCCAAGTTCTACCTGCCGATGGCCAAGGCCCTGGCCGCGGCGGGCTGTTCCGTCGCCACCGTCGATCTGCGCGCCCAGGGCGAGTCCACCCCGAAGCTGGGCGACGCGCCGAACTTCGGTTACCGGGAGCTGCTCGAGGTCGACATGCCCGCGATCGTCGATGCCGTGGGGGCGCGCTTTCCGCAGGCGCCGCTGCATCTGTTCGGGCACAGCCTCGGTGGCCAGGTGGCGCTGCTGTTCAGTGCCACCGCACCGCACCGGGTCTCCAGCGTCACCATCATCGGCACCGGCAGCGTGTACTGGAAGGCGTTCGAGCGCAGGCGCTGGTTCGAGGCGCTGTGGAAGATCCAGTGGATCGGCCTGGTCGCCCGGTTCACCGGGCGGTGGCCCGGCGGGGTGCTCATCCCCGGCGCCATGCAGGGCCGGGTGATGGCCGACTGGTCCCGCCACTCGCTGACCAGCCACTACCGGCCCCGGGGCGGTTCGTACGACTACGATCGCAAACTGGCCGCGCTGAAGCTGCCGGTGCTGGCCATCTCCTTGGACGAGGACCCGCTGGGCCCGAAGTCCAACGTGGACTTCCTGTGCGGCCGGGCCGCGACGGCCGACATCACGCGCTGGCACATCGACGCGTCGTCGGCCGTCGTCCACCGCGACCACTTCCAGTGGATCAAGGACAGTACGGTCATCGGGCCCCGGATCGCCGGATGGCTCCGGGACGGACAGCCTCCGCGATGAGGCTCTACACGGCCGCCCGGGTCCTGACCGGCGACGGCGGGATCCTGCACGACGGCGGGGTGGTGGTGGGCGGCGGAGTGATCCGGGCCGTCGGCCGGATCAGCGAACTGCCCACGGACCTGGAACACGTGGACTTCCCCCACGGCACCCTGCTGCCGGGACTGATCGACGCGCATGTGCACCTCACGATGGACGGCGGCCCCGACCCCGTCTCGGAACTCCGGCGGACGAACGGCCCCGAGCTGCTGGACACCATGCGGAGCAACGCGCGCGCGTTGCTCGACGCCGGAGTCACCACCGCCCGCGACCTGGGCGGCTACGGCTTCCTGGACATCGTCCTGCGCGACGAGATCAACGACGGCATCGGCCACGGCCCCCGGCTCCTCACCGCCACCCGGCCGCTCACCTCGCCCGGAGGCCACTGCTGGTATCTCGGCGGAGGGTGCGAGGGCGTCGACGAGATCCGCCGGATGGTGGGGGAGCAGGCCCTGTGGGGCGCCGATCTGCTGAAGATCATGGTGACCGGAGGGCACACCACGCCCCAGTCGAAGCCCTGGCTGCCCCAGTTCACCGACGCCGAACTGGCCGCCGCCGTGGCCGAGGCGCACTTCCTCGGCATGCCGGTGGCCGCGCACGCCCACGGGGTCGAGGGCATCCGTGCCGCCGTCACCCACGGCATGGACACCATCGAACACTGCACCTGGCAGACCGAGAGCGGCTTCGACGGCTACGACCCCGCCCTCGCCGACGCGATCGCCACGGCGGGCATCCCCGTGTGCGGCACCTTCAACCCGCTGCTGGCCCGCGACGAGGCGTACGCCACGGAACGCCGCCGGGTGGTGGGCGAGATGCGCCGCCGCGGGGTGCGGTTCATCGCCGGAACCGACGCCGGTATCCGTGACACCCCGCACTCCGCGTACGCCACGGCCCTCGCCACCATGGCCGGTTACGGCTTCACCCCCGCCGAGGTGATACGCGCCGCCACCGGCGACGCCGCAGCCGCTCTGGGAGTGGCCGGATCCACCGGCAGCCTCGCCCCGGGCCGCGACGCCGATCTGATCGCCGTGCACGGCGACCCGCTGGTGGACCTGTCGGTGCTGGCCGAACCGGCTGTGGTGGTCACCCGCGGCAGGGAGTACCGGCCCGAACGGGTGGCCGGGGGATGACCGCGGTCGACTCCGCTGGCCCCGTACCGCCGGTGACCACGGGCGGGCTGAAGTGGACCCGTCACCCGCCGGACGTGCTCGCCGCATGGGTCGCGGAGATGGACTACGGGACGGCGCCGCCCGTCCGGGACGCCGTCGAGGAAGCGGTACGGCGCGGTGGGTTCGGCTACCCGGACGACCGCTCCCGCCGGGACCTGACCACCGCGTGCGCCGAGTGGCTGGGCCGTACCCACGGGTGGCCGCTGGACCCCGGCCAGGTGTTCCCGCTGCCCGATGTGGTGCACGGCGTACGGGTCGCCCTCGAGGCGCACTCCCCGCCCGGCAGCCCGGTGATCCTGCCGGTGCCCGCCTACCCGCCGCTGGCCGACGTGGTACGCGGCTCCCGGCGGCCGCTGATCGAGGTGCCCATGAGCGCCAGGGACGGGCGGCCCACGCTCGACCCGGCCGCCCTGGACCGCGCGTTCGCCGCGGGCGGCCGTACCCTGCTGCTCTGCAATCCGTACAACCCGCTGGGCACCGTCGCCACCGCGCGGGAGCTGCATGACATCGCCGCTGTGGTCGACCGGTACGGCGGCCGGGTCGTCGCCGACGAGATCCACTCCCCGCTGGTGTACCCCGGGCACCGCCATGTGCCGTACGCCTCGCTGTCGGACACCGCGGCACACCACACCGTCACTCTGGTGTCCGCCTCCAAGGGCTGGAACATCCCCGGGCTGATGTGCGCCCAGGCGATCGTCACCTCGGAGCGCGACCGCGCCGTCTGGGCGGCGCTGCCGGTGGCGGTGACCGGGGGCGTGAGCCCGCTCGGCATCGTCGCCGGGACCGCCGCCTACCGCCACGGCGACGAGTGGCTGGCCGGGGTGCTCCGCACCCTGGACGCCAACCGGCGGCTGCTCGCGGACCTGCTGGGCGAGCTGCTGCCGACCGTCCGCTACCGCCTCCCCGAGGGCACGTATCTGGCCTGGCTGGACTTCCGGCAGCTCCAACTGCCCGTCGAACCGGCGGAGTTCTGGTTGCGCGAGGCCAGGGTGGCGCTCAGCGCGGGCCGCCTCTTCGGCGCGTCCGGCGCGGGCCACGCCCGCCTCAACTTCGCCACCTCGCCGTACGTCCTCGACCGTCTCGTACGGGCCATGGCCGACACCAGGGGACGGCGAGCGTGGAACTGAGCCTGGTCCGGTACGCGTGGCACACCGCGGAACCGGTCCACGCCGTCCTGTACTACGCGCCGGAGACCCAGGCGGCCACCGCACCGCTGGGGCTCCCCGGCCGGTGGATGTGGTACTTCGGCTGCCGGGCCGCACCGCTGGGCGCCATCGGCGCCGCCGCCGCGACCTCGGTGTTCTACCACCTGGCACCCGCCATGGTGTCCCGCTCCGTGCCCGTCCTGTGGGACCACGCCACGCCGCATGACTTCCTCCGGGCCAGGCTCGCGGCCATGGACGCGGCGCTGCGCCGGCTGGCCGGGCCGGTGCTGGGCGCCCCGGGCCTGGTCCGGGCGGCCGAACTCGCCACTGCCGCCGCCACCGTCGTGGACGGCGCGGGCGGGCGCCCGCTGGGCGCGGCCAACGCCGCGCTGCCGGTGCCCGACGAACCGCATCTGGCGCTGTGGCAGGCGCTGACCACCCTGCGCGAGTACCGGGGCGACGGCCATGTCGCGGTGCTGGCCGGGCAGGAGATCGAGCCGTGCGCGGCGCATGTGCTGGCCGCCGCCTCCGGCCGCTCACCGCGGTCCGACGCGGAGAAGTACCACAAGTGGACGGAAGGCCAGTGGTCCGGTGCGTTCGGCGAACTCGTCCGCCGCGGCTGGCTGCGCGAGGACGGAACGCTGACGGCGGCCGGTGCCGATGTCCGCGAGCGGATCGAGAAGGACACCGACCGCCTGGCGGCGCGCCCCTACCGGGCGCTGGGGCGGGCGCGCACCGAGGAACTAGTCGCGTGCGTGCGCCCGTTCGCCGACCTCGTCATGACCGCGGGCGCCGTTCCGGTCCCCAACCCCGTCGGCTTCGACTGGCCGCCGCGCCGCTGACCCGGGCAGCACCACCGCCGTCAGCGCGGCTGCCAGGGCCGCGGCCACCGCGGTGGCCAGGAAGGTCAGATGCATCGCGTGGACCGTGCCACCGCGCTCCGGCGACAGGAGCCCCGCCAGCGCGACCCCGAGGACGGCGCCGAACTGCCGGAAGGTGTTCACCGTGCCCGACGCGGTCCCGGCAAGACGCGGCGGCACGTCCCCCATCATGGCCTGGATCGCCACCACCCCGCTCGACAGCGGGACGCCCGCCCCGAGCAGCACCAGCGCCCATGCGTAACCGGGGTAGCCGACGCCGGTCTCCACCAGGGTGAGCCCCGCGAGCCCCGCCGCCACGCACACCAGCCCGGTCACCATCGTGCGACGGGTGCCCCAGCGCGCCACCACGGACGAGGCGGCGACCGCCGCCACCGCCAGACAGCCGAACAGCGTGACGAAACGCAGCCCGGTCTGGAGGGCCGACAGCCCGAGCGCACCCTGGCAATGGGTGGTGAGCAGGAACAGCACCGCGTACAGCCCCAGCAGCCCGAGGAAGTTGACGGTGCAGGCGATCGCCACGGTCGGGATGCGCAGCAGCGCGGGCGGCAGCATCGGCTCCCGCGTACGCGACTCCCACCAGCCGAACACCCCCAGCGCCGCCACCGCCACCGCACCCAGACCGAGGACCGTCGCGGACAGCCAGCCGAGGGCGCGCCCCTCGATGGCCACGAAGGTGAGCGCGGCTCCGCCGCCGGTGAACAGCAGCTGGCCCAGTACGTCCACCCGCCGCCCGGCACCGGACGGCGGGGCGGGCGGCATGGTGGCGAGCAGCCCGGCCAGGGCGACCACACCGATGGGGATGTTGATCCAGAACATGCTGCGCCACCCCGCGGCGTCCACCAGCAGCCCGCCCAGCAGCGGTCCGAGCGCCAGCGCCACCCCGCTGGTGCCGCCCCAGATGCCGATGGCCCGGGCCCGCTGCCGTGGGTCGTCGTACAGGCCCGAGGTGACCGCCAGCGACAGCGGCACGATCGCCGCGGCGAACACGCCCTGCGCGGCGCGCGCGGCGATCAGCGCCCCGGTGTCCGGGGCCAGCGCGCAGCCCGCCGAGGCCGCGGTGAACCCCGCGATGCCCACGGCCAGGACGTTCCGGCGGCCCAGCCGGTCACCCAGCGAGCCCGCCGTCAGCAGCAGACACGCGAACGCCAGCGTGTAGGCGTCGAGCAGCCATGGCCCGGCGGTGGTGCCACCGCCCACGTCGGCACGGATATCGGGCAGGGCCACCGGGGTGATGCTGGTGTCGAGATAGACCAGAAATGTGGCGGCACAAATGAATGCGAGGAGGGGCCGAGAGCGCATGGGTTCCATGCTGACCGGCCACCCCTGTCCTCTTTCTTGTCAATTCCCTTCTCCACTCGGCTGATCGAAGAAATCAATCACCGCCCGGTGAGCGCATATCGTCAGGACTGGTTTACCTCGAATACATCTGTGGCTGTTGTGGTTCTCCCGCACCATAACCCGGCGGGAAAGGAATTGACTCGTGAGCCGATTGGGCATCGAAGGTGTGACCAAAAGCTTCGGCCGGACCGTCGCCGTCGACGGGGTCAGCCTGGATGTCGGGCACGGCGAGTTCCTGGTCCTGCTCGGGCCGAGCGGCTGCGGCAAGTCGACCCTGCTGCGCATGATCGCGGGACTCACTCCGCTGTCCGCGGGCCGCATCCGCCTCGACGACACCGACATCACCCACACCCCGCCGCGCGACCGCGACCTCGCCATGGTCTTCCAGAGCTACGCCCTCTACCCGCATCTGAGCGTCGCGCGGAACATCGGCTTCCCGCTGCGCGCCCGCCGCCGGACGCGGCCCGAGATCCGCGGCCGGGTCGCGGAGGTCGCCGAGGTGCTCGACCTCGGCGAACTGCTGGAGCGCCGCCCGCGCGAACTGTCCGGCGGCCAGCGCCAGCGCGTGGCGCTCGGCCGGGCGCTGGTGCGCGACCCCGGCGCGTTCCTGATGGACGAGCCCCTGTCCAACCTCGACGCCAAGCTGCGGTCCTCCACCCGCGCCGAACTGACCGGTCTGCACCGCAGGCTCGGTTCGACCTTCGTGTACGTCACCCACGACCAGGTCGAGGCCATGACCATGGCGACCAGGATCGCCCTGCTGAACGCGGGCCGCCTGGAGCAGGTCGGCACGCCCGCCGAGGTCTACGACGAGCCCGCCTCGGTGTTCGTCGCGGGCTTCCTCGGCTCACCCCCGATGAACCTGATGGACGCGCGGATCGTCAGCCGGAACGGCGAACTGCGGGCGGTGGCCCAGGACATCGACGTCCCCCTGGGCATTGCCGGTGAACTGCCCCCGCGCGACGTGGTGCTGGGGGTGCGGCCCGAACATCTCGCCCCGGCCGCGACGCCGATGCTGCGCGCCCAGGTCCGGATGGTGGAGAACCTGGGCAGCGACGAGGTCGCCCACTGCACCGTCGGCTCCGCCGCGGTCAGCTTGCGCGGACCGCGCCCGCTCGGCATGTCCACCGGCGACGCGCTGGGACTCGGCGTGGCGCCGCACCACATCCACCTCTTCGACCGGGCTGGCGGACGCCGGCTGACCTGGAGTCCCGACCCGGCATCCGAACCATTCGCCGCATCCCCTGAGCCGAATTCCCCGTACAAGCCCGCTCATACGCTTCGCTAGGAGCATTTCGTGCATTCCGTGAGAACTTCTCGCTTCCGTTTCGGTGCCGCCCTGGGCGCCGTCGCGATCCTGTTCGGCACCTCGGCATGCGGCGGTCTCGGTGCCGCCGAGGACAAGAAGTCCGGTTCCTCTCCGGTGCCCGAACTCGCCGCCGACCAGAAGGTGTCGATCACCTTCGAGAGCTACAATTTCGGACAGGCGGGCCCGTGGACGGACACGTTCACCGCACTTATCAAGAAATTCGAACAGGCCCACCCGAATATCAAGGTGACCGCACAGAAGCCGCAGGGGAACAGCCCCAACCCGGCCGCCGACGCCGTCTCCAGCGTCCAGAACGAGACCGCCTCCGGTAACCCGCCCGACGTCGCCCAGCTCGGCTTCGGCGACCTGGACTACGCCGTCAACGGCCTCGGCGCCCAGCCGCTGGACGACCTGGTGGGCAAGGACGCGGTACGGAAGAACTTCGGCGGCGCCCACCCCTACGCCACCCGGGCCCAGACCCTCGGCGACTGGTCCGGCAAGACCTACGGCGTCCCGTTCGTGTTCTCCACGCCGGTCCTCTATTACAACGCCGACCTGTTCAAGAAGGCCGGTCTCGACCCGGCCAAGCCGCCGAAGACCTGGGACGAGGTGGCCAAGGCCGCCCTGGCCATCAAGAAGAAGACCGGCAAGGACGGCCACTACAGCGACTGCCTGACCAAGATCGCCACCGACTGGTGCTTCCAGTCCATGGTCCGCTCCAACGGCGGCCGGGTCATCTCGCAGGACCGCTCCCAGCTGACCTTCGACCAGCCGCCCGCCATCGAGACGGTCGAGCAGGCGCGGGCCATGGTGAAGTCCGGGGCCACGCCCAAGCTGAACCAGGAGCAGGCGTACACCGAGTTCGCCCGCGGCGATATGGGAATGATCCTGGAGACCAGCGCGGTCCAGGGGCTCTTCATGAAGGGCTCCAAGGACAAGTGGGACCTGCGGGCCACCACCTCGCCCGGCTTCGGCGAGAAGCCGGTCGTCCCCACCAACTCCGGCTCCGCGCTGTTCGTCTACGCCAAGGACGCGGCCAAGCAGCGCGCCGCCTGGGACCTGATCAAGTTCCTCACCAGCGACCAGGCGTACACCATGATCTCCAGCAAGATCGGCTACCTGCCGCTGCGCACCGGTCTGGTCGACGACCCGAAGGGCCTCAAGACCTGGGCCCAGCAGAACCCGCTGATCAAGCCCAACCTGGAGCAGCTCACCCGCATGGAGCCGTGGCAGTCCTTCCCCGGCAAGAACTACATCCAGGCGCGCAACGAGATGCTGGACGCGGTGGAGAAGGCCGTCTACCAGGGCGCCGACCCGAAGACCACGCTCCAGGCCGCCCGCAAGCAGGCCGCCAAGCTGCTGCCGAAGAAATGACCGTGCCCGAACTGACCCTGGTGCAGTTCAGCGACACCCACATCCTTCCCGAGGGTGAGCTGATGCACGGCCAGGTCGACACCCTCGCCAACCTGGAGGCCGCCATCGAGCTGGTGGCGGCCTCCAGGGCCCGGGTGTCCGCGCTGCTGCTGACCGGTGACCTGACGGACAGCGGCGCCCCCGAGGCGTACCGGCGGCTGCGCGGTGTGATCGCCCCGTTCGCGGAGCGGCTCGGCGCCGAGGTGGTGTACGTGCCGGGCAACCACGACGAACGCACCGCGTTCCGGGCCGAGTTGCTCGACGGCGGACAGGCCGCCGACCGGGTGCACTGGGTGGGGGACGTACGGATCGTCGTGCTGGACAGCAGCGTGCCCGGACGCCACGACGGCCATCTGTCCGACGCCCAGCTGGACTGGCTGGCCGGGGAGCTGGCCCGGCCCGCGCCCCGGGGCACGGTGCTCGTCCTGCACCACCCGCCGCTGCCGTCCCCGGTGCCCACCGTCCATCTGCTGCGGCTGCGCGGCGCCGAGCGGCTGGGCGCCGTCGTCGCCGGAAGCGATGTCCGCCTGATCGTCACCGGGCACGCCCACCACACCAGCTCCGGTGTGCTCGGGGCCATCCCGGTGTGGGTGTCGCCCGCGCTGGCGTACCGGGTGGACGCGATGTCCCCGAGCGGCAGGCTGCGCGGCGCCGAGGGTGCCGGATTCACCCGGATCGACCTCATCGACGGAACCCTGGTGGCCACCGCGCTGCCCGTCGAGCCGGGTCCCGCCGTGTACGACAGCGAGCGCGACGCGATGGTGCGCTTCATCCAGGATCTGACGCCCGAAATGGAGTGAGAGATGTTCGTGGAGGTTGCCGCGCCGCCCCGGCCGATGGACAAGGCCATCAAGGCGGCGCGGCCCTCGCTGCCGCGCGCGATCCGGCGCGCGGCGCCGCCGTATCTGTACCTCGCCCCCGCCCTGATCCTGCTGGGCATCTGGGTGTACCGGCCGCTGGCGCAGACCGCCCAGCTGTCGTTCTACTCCTGGAACCTGCTGCCCACCACGCCCATGGAGCCGGTCGGGCTCGACAACTACCGGCGGATGATGGACTCCCCGGAGCTCGGCGACGCGCTGTGGCGCACCCTCGAGGTGATCCTTGGCCTGCTGCCGTTCTCGATCGTCATCCCCGTCGTCGTCGGGCTGCTCACCCGGCGGCTCGGCGGCCGGTCCCGGGCCGTCTACCAGGCCCTGGTGTTCTCGCCCATGCTGGTCGCCCCGGTGGCCGGTGCCGCGGTCTGGGGATGGCTGCTCGACCCGCGCGGCGGCGTGGTCGACCGGGCGACCGGCACCTCGGTGAACTGGCTCCAGGAGAGCGGCTACGCCCAGGTCGCCATCATCATGATCACGGGCTGGCATGTGCTCGGCTTCGCCGTGCTCGTGGTGGCCGCCGCGCTGTCCGGCATCAACGGTGACTACGCGGACGCGGCCGCCCTCGACGGCGCCTCGCGTGGGCAGATCACCCGCTGGATCACCCTGCCGCTGCTCTCCCCGACGCTGGTCTTCCTGACGCTGATGACCGTGCTGCTGTCCGCGCAGTGGACGTTTCCGCTGATCGACTCGCTCACCCAGGGCGGACCGGCCGACTCCACCACCAACGTCTACTACCTGCTGTGGGACTACGGCTTCCGCAGCTACGACGCGGGCATGGGCGCGGCGGCCGGGATGCTGCTCTTCGTCGGCTTCGGGCTGGTCGCCGCCGCGCTGGTGTGGCTGTCCGAGCGCCTGGCCTTCCACGACAACTGAGCCCGAATAGCCAAGGAGTCCACCCACCGTGTCCGAACAGGCCGTCGGTGACCACGGCCGCCTGCGCACCGTCCGCGCCCATGGGGTGCTCGCGGTGCTCAGCGCGCTCTGCGTCTTCCCGATCTACTGGCTGTACGCCACGTCCCTGCGCCGCCCCGGCGACGTCTACTCGCTCTCCCCGCTGCCCTGGCCGCTGTCGGTCCTGAGCTACACGGACGCCGCCCGCCAGGTCGACGTGGCGCATCTGCTGTTCAACACCCTGGCGATGGCCGGGCTCATCGCCGTCGGCCAGCTGCTCACCGGGCTGCTCGCCGCGTACGCCTTCGCCGCGTGGAACTTCCCGCTGAAGCGGCTGCTGTACATCGCGTTCGTCGGGACGTGGCTGGTGCCCTTCCAGGTCACCATGCTGCCCAACTACGTGCTGCTGATGCAGCTCGGGCTGCTCAACACCCTCATGGGCGTCGTCGTCCCGACCCTCTGCTCGGCGCTCGGTGTGCTGCTGCTGCGCCAGCATCTGGAGAGCTTCCCCCGCGAGCTGCTGGAGGCATCCGCGATGGACGGGCGCTCGTCGTGGACGACGCTGTGGACCGTCGTGGTGCCCAACATGCGCTCGGCGCTGTCGGCGCTCGCCGTCGTGCTGTTCGTCAACGCGTGGAACGAGTACTTCTGGCCCGCCATGGTGATGCAGCGCAGCAACGCCGTCCTCCAGCTGGGGCTGCGCAGCTTCATGGGCACCGAAGGCACCGACTGGGGGCCGCTGATGGCCGTCTCCGGGCTCGCCTGCCTGCCGGTGTTCGCGCTGTACCTGGTGCTCCAGCGCAACATCGTCAACGCGTTCGTCCGATCCGGGATCAAATAGCCCAACGACGCGGAACGGGCCGGGACTTCGAGGTACGAAGTCCCGGCCCGTTTCGCGTTGCCCAGGATCAGCCCCGTCAGCGGCACCCGGAGGGTTACGTGGCGCACCGGGGCGGGCAGCCGCACCCCCGCCAGCCGCAGCTGTCCCGCCCGGGCGGCGAAGGCCGCACCGTGCATGATGTGCGTGGCCACCTCGGCGACCCCGCGGTGGGCGGGCGCGGCGAGATGGGTGCCCGCGACCCACTGGTTGAACGCGCCCATTGCCGGGCCGCACCAGATCTGGTAGTCCGCCGCCCGCTCGGGCACCCCGCGGATGGACCACCCCGAGGACAGCCCCAGATACCAGCGGAACACCAGGGCCATCCGGCGCTTGGGGTTGTCCCGCGCCCGCTCGATCTGCTCCGGGTCGCGCTCGGCGAAGAACCGGACGCAGTCCTCCCACACGTCCTCCAGCGGCCGCTGGAAGACGCGCTTCTCCAGTTCGGCCCGCTCGGTGTCCCCGAGGGATTCGAGCGAGTCGTGCGTCCGGTACGCCTCGTACAGTCGGCGCGCCCGGCCGGGGAACATCGTGCCGCGCTGGAGCACCTGGACGTCGACGCCCATCTCGAACATGTCGGCCGACGGAGCCATCACACAGTCCGCCACCCCGGCGGACGCGAGCAGCTCCTTCGCCCCGGGCGACTGGTCGCTCTCCACGCACGCCTGGTTGATCGAGCCGGTGACGACGTACGCGGCACCGAGAGCGAACGCGGCCGCCGCGGCGGCCGGGGTACCGATGCCGCCTGCCGCGCCGACCCGCACCGGGCGCGCGTACCCCAGCTCGCGCTGGATCCGGTCGCGCACCGCGATCAGCTCGGGCAGAAGCACGACCAGCGGACGCCGGTCGGTGTGGCCGCCGGAGTCCGCCTCGGCGGTGATGTCGTCCGCCATCGGCACCTGCCGTGCCAGCTCGGCCTGTTCGGCGCTGATCGCACCGGACTCCACCAGGGAGCGCAGCATCGCCTCGGGGGCCGGGCGCAGGAAACGCTCCGCCACCTCCGCCCGGGACACCTTGGCGATGATCCGGTTGGCCACCGTGATCCGGCCCTCGGCGTCCCGGGACAGCCCGGCGGCCCGGTAGTGCACCACCTGCGGGGTGAGGTCCAGGAACGCCGACGCCTCGACGCAGCGCACCTGGTGGCGCAGGCACAGTTCCACCACGGCCCGCTCCATGGCCAGTTCGTTCGGGGAGTGGATCAGGTTGACGGCGAACGGCACGCCCGGTGCCTCGGTGGTGATACGGCGGATCGCCGTGTCCACCTTGTCGGTCAGCACCCCGGCCGCGCCGAACGAGCCCAGGAAACCGGCCCGGGCCAGGGCGATGACCATGTCGGCGGACGCGATGCCATTGGCCATCGCCCCGCCGTGGTAGGCGTGGCCGACGCCCTGGGCGGCCCGGAAGGCCGGATCGCCGAGCGAGGCGGGCGGCAGGGACGGCACGGCGGCCAGCACCTGGGCCCGGCGGGCGAGCCCGGCGTCGGTGGTGACCCCGACGCCCAGCTCGTCCCGTACGACGAAACACGGCCGGTCCAGCAGATTCAGCTCGCGGTAGATCGCCTCGGGCTCCCGGGCAAGGCCCGCCGCCCGGTCGGTCGGTGTCACCACGGTGCGGCTCCCTGCTCGCGCAGTTCGATGGCGATGTCGATGAGTTCGTAGATGCGCAGCCCCGGCTTCCACATGCTGGCGTCCGCGACGACCCGCAGCCGCCCGGACTTGCGCTGGATCTCCTTGATGTGGACTTCCAGCGTCACGGTGCCGTCAGTGGGCAGGAACTGCCCCCGGTACTTCCAGGTGAACGGCACACCGACCGGCAGCACGAAGCCGGGGTCGCGCATGCCGTCGCCGAGGCCGGAGTCGAGCAGCCACTCCTGCATCGCCTGGATGACGGTCTCGACCCCGAGCGACCCGGGGATCACCGGGTCGAGGTGGAAGTGGCGGGCGAAGAACCAGTCGTCCGGGTCGATGTTCCGCGTCGAGTGCAGATAGCCCTTGCCGTAGCGGCCACCGCCGTCCACCACGGTCAGCTCGTCGAGCAGCGTGAGCTTGTCGCGGGCGCAGAGCGGCGCGGCCGGGTCGGCGCGCCGGGCGGCCACGTCGATGGTGCGGCCCTCCGCGGTGGGGTTCTCGTCCCGCCAGGTGGGCACGTCACGGCCCGCGTCGAGGCCGGTCTGGTTGTCCAGCGCCTGCTCGCTGAAGTAGCCGAACAGGGTCTCCCCGGAGTAGAAGGGCACTCCGTTCGCGGCGAGGGTGTACGTGAAGCTCTGGAGCGTCGAGCCGGGCATCGGCGTGGTGGACTCCAGCGCGGAGTCCTGCCGGATGGTGGTGTCCCGCAGATCGACCTCGTGCAGCACGGTGGCCGTGCCGCCCAGGTTGCGCAGGCACTGCGTCTCGTGCGGCCTGCTCAGTGTGGCGCCGAGGTGGTAGCCGATGAGCAGCGCCGACTGGAGGGAGGTCTCCATGTAGACACAGTTGGGCATGGACGCGTTGGCGGTGTCCGCGTAGTACCAGGAGTCGGCGGGGGAGTCGTACTCGGTCTGGTACGTGGCGCCGTCGAGCCGCCCGCGCTCACCCTGGATGTCCACGACCCGGTCGACGAGCAGCAGCCCGCCCGTGGGGATGCGGGTCGCCTTGATCCCGGTGTAGTGGGCGAATTCAGGGCCCAGCGCGATGCCCTGGTCGCCCCGGGCGAGATGGGCGAGCTGGAACTCGCTGAGCAGGACCCGTTCGCCCTGCGCGCTCTTGCGGCCGAGCCACCGAGCGGGGAAGCCGCCGCGCTCGGGGCCGACCGGCACCCCGGGCTTCTCGTGGACGGCCACCTCGACCCCGGCCACCACGGCGCCGCCGCTCCGGGCGCGCACCCGCAGCCCGGGCCGCGGTACCAGGTCGATCCACTCCACCTCGACATCGAGTCCGGTGTCCGCGTCCGTGCCGGACTCGACCTGGGTGCGCTCCGGGCCGACGCGCACGAACCGCGCGTCGGCGAGGCACAGATGCAACCCGGTGAACAGCGCGAACACCTGCGCGGCCTGCACGGTCGCCTCGACGGGGTCGGCGCCCGGCACCGTACGCGCCACCACCCGGCCGTGGCCCCCGGAGCCGCCGCGCAGCTCCAGGGCGGTCACCTCGGTCAGCGCCAGGTCGGCACCGGCCGCGAGGCGGACATCGGGGTTGCGGTCCTCCTGGTCGTAACCGGCGCCGAACACCCCGGCGATGTCACCCGCGGCCAGCCGCCGCAGCTCGGTGGCGCCCAGCCGGGTCACCACCGAACGGGCCAGTGGCTTGAACGCGCCCTCCGCGGCCGCCCGGGCCGGACCGGCCGCCACGGCGGTCCGGCCCGGAAGGCCGAGCAGCCGGCGCTGGAGCGCCGCCTGCGCGCGGAGCGCCCCCGAATGGGCGCTGACCAGGGCGGTACGCAGCTCGACGAGGGTGGAGCCGGGCTGCGGCGCCCCACCGGCCGGAACGGCCGGAGCAGGGGGTTCGGGGCGTGCGGATGGTGCGGTCGGTTCGGGCTGTGGGGGTGGGGGAGCGGTCCAGGCGACCGCGTCGAACGGCTCGCCCTCGAACTCCAGGACTTCGGTCATGACGCGGTCGTCTCCTCCTGATCGGCCGACTGGTGCTGCCACCGCCGTACCGACTCCTGGAACTTGTCCGCCATGTCCGGAGTGGACACGACGGTGACATCGGCGAAGCGGCACAGCACCCGCCCGTCGGCCGTGGCCGCGGTGGCGTTCACCGTGACCCCGCCCGCCGCCTGGCGCGCCTCGTCCAGCACCAGGAGATACGGCTCGTCGTCGGGCAGCGGCGCGTACCACTCCGCCCGGCCGATGCCCAGCGGCAGACAGGCCCCGCCGAGCAGCTCCTTGCCCAGCACCGGCGGGCCCTGGAGGATGACGTCCGCCAGGACCGGGCTGTGCAGCCGCCCGGCGTACGCGCCACCGGCCACGTCCGCGTCGGCGAGACGGCACAGCAGCACCATGCGGTCCGCCGAACGGTCGAGCACACGACGCATGCCCTGGAGGCGCGGGGCGTGGAACTGGGTGGCCTCGCGGTAGATGTCGATACCGTCCTCGGGCCCGTCGGTGACCGGCGGTACGTCGATCACGGGCGCCTCCGGCGGCTCGGGCGCGAGGAGGAACGTACCGGCGTAGTGCGAGACCAGCGCCCCGGCGGACGACCGGCTGCGCACCGCGGCGCGGACGATCACCTCGTCCCCGTGGCCCTCCTCGGCCTCGGCCTGGACCCGGAAGCCGTCGTGGCGCGTGCCGTCGAAGACGATGCCCTTGTGCACCTGGAAGTCCAGGGCCCGCACCACCCGCAGGCCCGGGTGGGACCGCTCCGCGACGCCGACCAGCCAGCCGAGGCCGAACGTGGCGGGCAGCACGGCGTGTTCGCCGATCCGATGCGCCTGGATGACCTCATCGGCGTCGATGCCGGTGATGTCACGGTGGGCGGAGAACGCCGGGGCCAGCCCCGGCCGGCCTCCGCCGAGCGCGGTGTTCTCGCCGACCAGGACGCACACCTCGGAGGTGGGCGGCCCGGCGAACTCGCCGACGAACGCCCGCGCGCCGACCCGCGGGTCGAGCAGCGGGATGCCACGGGCGGTGAACAGCTCCCGCAGCTCGGGGGTGACCATCCCGGCGTCCCAGGCGCCCCAGTCGATCGCGGTGACCCGCGCCCCGGGGTGGGCATGCCGCCATCCGGCCGCGAACCGGCACAGGGCCTCGTTCGCCGCCGCGTAGTCGGCCTGGCCCGGGTTGCCGAGCAGGCCCGCCACCGAGGTGAACAGCACCAGATGGCGCAGCGCGTCGCCGTCCAGCGCGTCCAGCACATGGCGCAGCCCGTCGAGCTTGGGCGCGAGGACCCGGGCGATCTGCTCGGACGTCTTGTCCGGCAGCAACGCGTCGGCGAGCACCCCGGCGCCGTGCACCACGCCCGTGATCCGGTCGCGGTGTTCGGCCAGCGCCGACTGGACGGCGGCCCGGTCGGTGGTGTCGACGGCCACGTACTCCCCGCGGTCGCCCAGCGCGGCCAGCGTGGCGCGGATCTCCCGCTGGGCGAGCAGGCTGCCGTGCACCCGGCGCACCTCGCGCGGGGTGGGGCGGGCCCCGTCCGCGGCGAGACCGGCGATCACGGCGGGCTGGAGGTCGGCGTCGGCGATCCCGGCCGCCCACGACGGCTCCGGCTCCAGCTCGGTGCGGCCGAGCAGCAGGAAGCGGGCGGGGGCGTGTGCGGCGAGCGCGCGGACGCACTCGGCGGTCACGCCCCGGGCGCCACCGGTGACCAGCAGCAGGTCCGCCTCGGTCAGGGCGGTGGCGGGCAGTTCGCCGTCCAGGTCCACGGTGGTGACCCGGTGGGCCTCGCCGTGGCTGCCGGGCACCACGGTCCAGCGGGCGCCGTGTTCGTCGACGGCCACTTCGAGGGTGTCCCGGGCCGCGTCACGTATCTCCGTGAGCACCGCCGCGGTGAACTCCGTGTCGGACAGCGCCGGTTCGATGTCGAGCGCGCGGCAGAACAGCGCGGGCCGCTCGGCCGCCAGGGTCTTGACGACCCCGCCGACGCCGCCCACCAGGGACGCGACCGCACCGCGGCGGCCGTGCAGCCCGAGGCCGCCGTCGAGCCGGGTGACGGTGACGAACCCGGCCCGCCCGGTGGCCGGGTCGAGCGTATCGGCGGCCCGTCCGGCGGTCAGGATCGCCCCGGTCAGCCGCTGCTCGGCGTCCGGCCAGTCCTGGGCGGCGTCCACCAGCGTGATGTACAGGTCGACGCGGCCGGTGTGCGCCGCGTCGTCCCCGGGCGTCGTCCGGCGGACCGACCAGCCCTGGTCCTTCAGCGCGGTGGCGAGCGCGTCGCCGTCGGCGCCGCCCTCGTCCAGGAGGACCGCCACCGGCTCCGCCGGGTACGGCCGCTCGATCACGTCGACCGCGGGCAGCCCCACGAGGTCGACGGCCTGCCGGGGCGCGCTCGCCCCGGCGTCACGGCCTTTTGGGTCGACATCACCCTCTCCGGTGGCCAGGTAGTCGGCGATCTGATCGACCGTGCGCAACTCTCCGAGCTGTTCCAGCCGGATTTCCGGGAGGTCGGGCATCCGCTCCTGGATGGAACCCAGCACCTGGACGCGCTTGATGGAGTCGACGCCGAAAAACAGGCCTCGAGGTCCATGGTCGGGTCGATCA
>NZ_GG657754.1:9237762-9250652 GCF_000158915.1 Streptomyces himastatinicus ATCC 53653
CGGAAACGGCGGCGGGGGCCAAAAAAAAAGGGAGCCGGGGCGGCCTCGGCCACCGGCTCCGGCGGCCGCACCTGGTAGCCGCTGTCCAGCGCCTCCTGGTACGCGGCGGCCCGCGCCTCGGGTACGTACTCCGGCGCCGACAGCGGGATGGTCATGCCGCCGGACTCGGCGGGCTCGACGGCCGGTTCGGCGTACCGGTTGACGCCGGAGAGCGGTACGCCGAGCACCGCGAGCCGCACCGCGGCCTGCTTCAGCGCGGTGTCGCTGTCGCCGAGCGGGCCGCCGTCGGTGGGGATGGCGTACACGTCGTCGCCGAGGGTGCGGCGCACCAGCTGGGTGAGCACCTGCTTGGGCCCGAACTCCACGAACACGGTGACCTCGGACTCGTGCATGGACCGCAGCGCGGCCACGAAGTCCACCGGCTCCAGGAGCTGGCGCACCAGGGTCCGCGCGTTGGCGCCCGTATCGGCCCCGTACGTGGCGCCGGGGGTGTTGGCGTGGACCGGGACGGTGGGCTCCCCGATCCGGGCGGCCTCGACCGCCGGGCGGAACGCGTCCACCGCGTGGCCGACGTAGTGGGTGTGGAAGGCCGCGGACACCGGCAGCAGCCGCGCGTTGATCTCCTGCTCCGCGCACACCTCGGTGAGCCGCTCGACGTCCGCCGTCGGGCCGCCGACGACCACCTGGTCGGGGGCGTTGAGGTTGCAGATCACCACGTCGGGGAAGTCCGCGAGGAGTTCGGTGACCCGCTCCTCGCCCGCCTGCACGGCCGCCATGGTGCCGGTGTCGCCGTCGCCGGTGGGCGCCATGGCCGTGCCGCGCGCCCGGGCGAGCGTGAAGTAGTCCTCGTCGGACAGCGAACCGGCCGCCCACAGCGCGGTCAGCTCGCCGAAGCTGTGCCCGGCCAGCGCCGAGCAGGACAGCCCGAGTTCGTTCAGGTAACGGAACTGGCCGACCGACAGCGCGCCGATCGCGGGCTGTGCGTGCTCGGTGCGGCGCAGTGCGGCCTCCTGCTCCTGGCGCTGCTCCGGGGCGAACACCGGCGGCGGGAAGACGACCTTGCCGAGCCGGGTGGCGGCACCGGAGAAGTGTCCGTTGGCCTCGTCGAAGGCGGCGGCGACGACGGGGACGTTCAGCGCCGCGTCCAGGCCCATGTCGAGGTACTGGCTGCCCTGCCCGGCGAACAGCGCGCCGACCTTGAGGTTCTCGGCGGCCCTGCGGCGGAAGTACACGCCGCGCGGATGGGCCCACTCTTCCGCGTCCTGGTCGGACGCCAGCTGCTGTACGGCGATGTCGCGCAGGTCGGCGACCGTCTCGTCGTCCGACGCGGCGAAACCGACCCGGGCGTGATCGGTCGGCATGTCACCCGCGTCCGAGGCGGGCGCGCCGGACCGCAGCAGGTCGAGGAGGGCCGCCGGGTCCGGTGCGTGCCACAGGTGCGCCTGCGCGGTGCGGTGGGGGACGCGCCGCTCCGTCGGCTCCGACGCCCGCTCCTCCAGCACGATGTGGAAGTTGGTGCCGCCGAAGCCCATCGCGGACACCCCGGCCCGGCGCAGGGGCCGGTGCGGGTCGAGGATCCACGGCCGGGTCTTGACGTTGACGTAGAAGGGGGCGTCGGCGAAGTCGATGGCGGCGTTCGGCGCGTCCACATTGATGGTGCTCGGCAGCACCTTGTTGTGCAGCGCGAACGCGAGCTTCATCAAGCTGGCCGTGCCCGCCGCGCCCTTGGTGTGGCCGATCTGCGACTTCACACTGCCCAGTGCCGCGAAGTGCGGTTCGTCGGAGGCGTCGCGCAGCAGGTCGCCCAGGGCGCTCAGCTCGGTACGGTCGCCGACGGACGTCCCGGTGGCATGCGCCTCGAACAGCTCGACCGTGGCGGGGGAGACCTCCGCGTCGGCGTACGCGCGGTCCAGGGCGACCCGCTGGCCCTCGGCGCGCGGGGCGTAGATGCTCTTGGAGCGGCCGTCGCTGGAGGAGCCGATACCGCGGATCACCGCGTAGATCCGGTTGCCGTCGCGCAGCGCGTCGTCCAGGCGGCGCAGGGCGACCATGCCGATGCCCTCGCCGAGCAGGGTGCCGTCCGCCGCGTCGGAGAACGGGCTGATGGTGTCCGTCTTCGACAGCGCCCCGACCTTGGAGAAGCACATGTAGATGAAGATGGTGTTCTCGGTGTCCACGCCGCCGGTGAGCATCATGTCGGCGCGGCCGTCGACCAGTTCCGCCACCGCCAGCCGGATCGCGGACAGCGAGGCGGCGCAGGCGGCGTCGACCGTGGTGTTCATGCCGCCCAGCCCCAGCCGGTTGGCGACCCGGCCCGCGACCACGTTCGCCAGCAGACCGGGGAAGGAGTTCTCCTGCCAGGGGGCGAACGCCTTGACGTACTTCTCGGCGATCTCGGACGCGTCCTGAGCGGTCAGCCCGCAGCTGCGCACCACCTCCTTGAGCACCGGGGTGGAGAGCCGGGCGGCCAGCGGGTGCATCAGCGGCACCGGGCCCGTGGTGCCCAGCACCACACCGGTGCGGGAGGCGTCGTACCAGGGGGACTCGGGCGCGCCCGCGTCGAGCAGCAGGTCGCGCGCCACGCCGAGGCTGAGGGTCTGCATGGTGCTGGTGACTTCGAGCTGGTTGGGCGGCAGCCCGAACTCCAGCGGGTTGAAGTCCACGTCGGGCAGGAACGCGCCGCGCCGCGAGTAGGTCTTGTCCGGGGCGTCCGGGTCGGCGTCGTAGTAGTCGTCCAGACGCCAGCGGGACTCGGGCACCTCCTGGGTGCAGTCGGTCCCGTCCACGACGTTCTGCCAGTACTCGCGGTGGTTGCGCGCCATCGGGAACAGCCCCGATGTGCCGACGATGGCGATCGGGGTGCGGGCCAGCCGCCGATCGGCCAACTCCTCGCTCATGTCTTTCCTTCCGAGAAACTCACTGCCGGGAAGCTCACTGCCGGGAAAACTCACTGAGGACGGGCCGCGGTCAGGCGGCGTTCAAGGCGGTCATGCCGGTGGTGCGGGAGAACAGTTCGGCCATGGAGTCGGCGAACCGCTGGTGGCCGAGCGGGCTGGGGTGCAGACCGTCCTCGGACCAGAACGCGGGATTGCGCCACTCGGGCAGCCTGCCGATGTCCAGGCAGAGCGTGCCGGTGGCGCGCGTGATGTCGTACAGCGCCGCGTTCGCCTCGGCGAAGCGCTCGCGCATCTGGGTGCGGAAGCGCTCGGGGAGCGGCAGGTTTCCGGGGATGTCGGGGTAGCTCGCGGTCAGGACGGTGGTGTCCGCGCCCGCCAGCGAGCTGAAGATGGTGTGCAGGTTGCGCCGGAAACGCAGCCGGTCGTAGTCGCCGATCAGGTCGTTGACCCCGACGATGACCCCGGTCAGCGGGGCCTTGTTGACCAGCGCGCGGCGCAGCTGGCCGTCCACCACCGCCTGGGTGGTGGCGCCGTGCATACCGAGGTTCAGCACGGTCTTCCGCGGCAGGTTCAGCCCGCCCGCGAACCGGGAGACCCAGCCGCGGAAACCGTCACCGGGCGTCGGGTCGCCCCTGCCCTCCACAAAGCTGTCGCCGAGCACGGTGAGCCGGATCGTCGGCACGGGAGATGTCCTCTCGGTCATTCCGGCCGGCGGTCCGGCCGGGGATGGGGTGTGGTCAGGCCTGGGTGAGCAGGCGCTTGTCCTGCGGGAAGCCGACTTCTTCGTAGAGGGCTTCGAGGGCCTGGGGGGCGAAGAACTCGTCGCCGTGGATGCCGCCCGCGATCAGGCCGAAGAACTTCGCGGTGTACGAGGGGCTCTGGCTGGCCGCGCGGAACACCGAGTCGTAGTACGGGGTCAGGGACAGCTCGGCCAGGCTGCACGTCAGCTCGAAGGTGCCGTTGCTCTGCTCGTCGCGCAGCTTGACGTACTCCGCCAGCGCGGCGTCCATCGGGCTCTGCCCGGACAGCCCGAGGTGGAGCTGCTCGGCGAGGAGTTCGCCGTACTTGAAGGCGTCGGTGATGCCCCAGCCGGTGAAGGGGTCCTTGTGGTAACCGGCGTCGCCGACCAGCGCCCAGCCCGGGCCGTACGAGGTGCGGTAGTAGTTGTCCGGGTAGCGCATCGGGCGGAAGTTCTCGGTGCGCACGCCGCTGTCCCGCAGCTCCTCGCCGAGTTCGGGGGCGACCTGGTCGTACACCTCCTGGAAGCTGCCTTCCACATCACGCCGGAAGGCGCCGAACCGGTCGTTCTTGCGCATGACGGCCAGCAGGTTCTGCCCGTCGTTGGTCGGCCAGGTGCCGATCTGCTGCTGGCCGAAGGCGGTGCGGTGGTGCATGCCCCAGTCCAGACCGTCGTAGTACGAGTAGTAGACGAAGCAGGCGGCCGGGACGCGGCGGTAGATCTCGGCGCCCACCTTGTCCGCGACCACCGAGTTGCGGCCGTCGGCGCCGACCGTGACGGTGGCGCGGAACTCCCGCTCCGGGCCCTCGCCCTCGCGGCCCTTGACCCCGGTCACCCGGTCGCCGTCGAACAGCACGTCGGTGACCGTGAACCCCTCGATCACCTCGGCGCCGGCCTCCCGGGCGGCGTCGACCAGGATGGCGTCCAGCACCGTGCGGCGCGGGCAGTACACGGCGTCGATGCCGTCGATCGGGTCGGCGAACCCGGCGATGTCGATCCCGGTGTACTCGAAGTTGAGCTGTCGGATCGGCGGAACCCCGCTGGCGATGACGCGGTCCAGCAGCCCCCACGCCTGGAGCCGGGACAGCCCCGCCTGGTGGATGTAGTGGGTGGAGACGGTGTCGCTGGGGAACGTGGACCGCTCCAGCACCAGGACCCGGTGACCCTGCCGGGCGAGCAGCATGGCCAGCGGCGAACCGGCGCAGCGCGCACCCACAACAATGACGTCATACATATGAGATCGCTCCAGTGGTGATGTCGACACAAGCGATTCTGTCGACCGCCGGAAAATGCGGTCAACGTCAACAGCGGGAACCCATCATTCGATTAGCCGGAGCAATGAAGACGGGGCGGGAGATGGGGCTGAGAAAAGAATCGGAAACGCCGGGGAAATGAATACGTCGCAGAAAGGAACCCATTGTTGCGGCGCGGTTCACCCGCCGGTCGGTTCAGCTCTGGTGCACCGCTCGGTAGAGCGCGTCGACATCGTCGGCGAAGGCTTTCTCGATCGCCGCCCGGCGCAGTTTCATCGACGGTGTCAGCAGCCCCGCCTCCACGGTGAAGTCGCCCTCGACCACCCGGAAGCGCCGGATCGACTCGGCCCGGGACACCAGGGAGTTGGCGTCGGCGACGGCCGTCTCGATCTCGGCGAGCAGCGCGGGGTGCTCGGCCCATCCGGCGCCGTCGGGTGCGGGCTCCCGGTCGGCGGTCCACTTCGCCAGCGCCGCCCCGTCCACGGTGACCAGCGCGGTGACGTAACTGCGGCCCTCGCCGATGACCATGCAGTTGCTCACCAGCGGATGCAGCCGGACGCGGTCCTCCAGCGGGGTGGGGGAGACGTTCTTGCCGCCGCTGGTCACCAGGATCTCCTTGGCCCGCCCGGTGATGATCAGGTGGCCGTCGTCGTCCAGCCGCCCGAGGTCGCCGGTGTGCAGCCACGGCCGCTCGCCGCGGGCGGCCAGGGCGCCCGTCCGCCTCCGGCCCTTGGGCCAGTAGCCGGGCGAGACGTTGGCGCCGCGCACCAGCACCTCGCCGTCCTCGGCGATGCCCACAGTGGTGCCCGGGATCGGCCGCCCGACCGTGCCCATCCGGTTGGTGTCCGGCGCGTTGACGGTGACCGCGGTCGCCGCCTCGGTCAGCCCGTAGCAGTTGAGGATGGTGACGCCGACCCCGGCGTAGAAGGCCGCGGTGGTCTCGTCCAGCGACGCCCCGCCCGCGATCACATACCGGAAGCGGCCGCCGAAGCTCTCCCGCAGCCGCTCGTACACGTCCTGGTCCAGGGCCTGGTACGTCATGGCCAGCGCGGGGTCGACGGCCTCCCCGCGGGCCTCCGCCAGGCCCAGCGCGATGGCGGTCTCCTCCGCCACGGGGTCGACCAGGGCGCGGCTGCGCTTGCGGATCTTCTCCAGCGCGTACGGCACCAGGGCGAGGAACGTCGGCCGGAGCACCGGAAGTTCGGCCAGCAGCTCCGGGACGCCGGGCACCAGCGCGGTCCGGGTGCCGCCGCACAGGCAGGACAGCATCAGAGTCCGGCCGAAGACATGGGACAGCGGCAGGGCGAGCAGCGTGGCCGCCTGCCCGGCCGACGGGTCCTCGTCCGCGCGCCGGAACAGCCAGCCGGTCTGTTCCACGGTGTTGGCCGAGGACGCGTACATGTTGCGGTGGGTGAGCATGCAGCCCTTGGGCAGGCCGGTGGTGCCGCTGGTGTAGACGATCGTCGCCAGATCGTCGGCGGTGACCTTGCGGCGGCGCTCCCGCAGCTCCTCCTCGCGGCCGGTGACCTTCCACCGGTCCACCTCGGCCAGCAGCCACACCCCCTCGGCCCCGGCCGCCTCCAGCCGCTCCCGGTCCTCCGGGGTCTCGGCGAAGGCCCAGGCCGCGCCCGAGTCGGTGAGGACGTGGCGGATCTGGTGGCCGGAGGCGGTGGGGTAGACCGGGACGGTGACCGCGCCGATGCTGAGGACGGCGTAGTCGGCCAGCACCCACTCGTAGCAGTTGCGGCCGAGTATCGCGACGCGGTCACCGAAACGCACGCCTTGCGCGAGCAGCGCCCGGGCCGCGGAATTCACCTGCTCGGTGAATTCCAGGATACTGATGTCCTGCCATTCGGTTTCGGTTTTGCGGACCAGTGCGATACGGTCCGGGTCGGTGGCGGCGGCGCTGTCCAGAACGTGGAACAGGCCGTGTGCGTCGGGGAGGTCGAGACCATTCCTGGAATGCGAAATTGTCGTCACATGAAAAAATTCTCGATGACCCGCCGGGGGTCGGCAACGCGTATTTTCTGAACGGGCAGTTGAGGTTTCCTATCGCAGCAGCTTGGACTCCCCGCGGACCAGGCCCGGCGCGTCGAAAGGACGGACCGCCTCGACACAGTCCAGGAACCCGTCGACCAGCGGGTTGTCGTCCGAGGCACGCCACACCGCGCACAGGTCGATCATCGGCACCGGGTCGTACAGCTGGACCACCGCCGGACGGATGCCACCGGTGCCCGAACCGACCGACAGCCCGCGCGACATCGACGCGAAACCCACCAGCGGTTTGATGGACACCACGATCGCCGTCGCCCCCGGGTCGTTCAGGGTGTGCGCCACGTTGAGGGTGATGCCGCAGCGCTGCGCCGCCGCCAGGATCGCGTCGTACATCGCCGGACACTGGTCGCGGGCGAAGAGGATGCACGCGTGGTGCGCCACTTCGGCGAACGGCACCCCCGGCCGCCCGGCCCACCGGTGCCCCTGGCCGACCACCGCGACCAGCGGTACCTGGAGCAGCCGCCGGTAGCGGAACTCGGAGGTGACGGGGTGTCCGTACACCAGCGCCACATCCAGATCGCCCGAGGCCAGGGCGCGTAGCTGCGGCCCGGTCCGCTTCTCGCACAGCCCGACGGTGACATCGGGGAACTCGATGCTCATCTTGGTCAGGGTCGACGGCAGGACGTGCTGACCGGCGGGAAAGTTGTAGCCGATGTTGATCGAGCCGGTCCGCCCGGCCGCCGCCTCCCGGGCGGTGTGGGTTGCCTTGTCGACTTGGGCGACGATCGTCCGGGCCTGCACCTCGAACGCCCGCCCGGCCTCGGTGAGTCGCACCTCGTGCGACGTCCGGGCGACCAGTTCGACGCCGAGGGACTTCTCCAGTCGCTGTAGTTGCTGGCTGAGCGAGGGTTGGGTCAGGTGCAGCTTCGCTGCCGCACGTCCGAAATGCAGCTCCTCAGTAATCGCCAGGAAGGACACCAGGTGTCTGAATTCCATCGCGGCCTCCGCACGCAAGGTATGGCCGACATGCTGATGGTCCTGGACGAACCTGCGGTGAATCGTACTTGGCAGTATCCGGGCGACATGGCATGGGCTTGACCGCCTCACCCCCCGAGCAGCGCGCCCAGCGCCGCCAGTGTGCTCCCGTTGTCCCGGTGCCGGACGGCCCGCCAGCCGCATGCTTCGGCGGCGGCACAGTTGGCCTCCGTGTCGTCGATCAGAAGACACTCCTGCGGGGTGGCGCCGAACGCCTCCTCGGCGAGCCGGTAGATCTCCGGCTCCGGCTTGCGCAGCCCCGTCTCATGGGACTTGATCACCCGCTCGAACACGGTCTGATCAGGGAGCATCGCGGCGCGATGGACCTCCCACTCGCGCACGCTGTTGGTCAGCATGCCCAGCCGGAACCCCCGTCCGCGCAACGCCACCAGCGCATCGTGGAGGTCCCGGTTGAGCGGTCGGCCCGCGTACCAGTAGTCGCCGAAATCGCCCAGATCGACGCGCGGCACATACGCCGGGGCCAGTTCGGCGGTGAGCCGGCGGCCCCACTCCCGCTGCGAGATCAGCCCGCGCTCCAGCGGCTCCAGCAGGTCCGTACCGTCCCGGGCGGCCAACCGTCGAATTCCGGCCAGCAGCTCGGTCACCGGGATTCCGGCCGCGTCGGCCACCTGCCGCAGCGCATCGCCGACCGGCGGGGTCAGCACACCGCCGAAATCGGCCCACACCACCGTCACCCCTGATCCCGCCCCGCGCATCAGCCGAAGGACTGCACCAGACAGGTGCAGATGCCGTGTGCGACCAGCTTGTCGTCCGCGTTGTACACCCGCGCCTCGGCGGTGGCGGTACGCCGCCCCACGTGCACCGTCTGCGCCTCGCAGCGCAGCTCGCCGTCATCCAGCGCGACCGGGCGGACGAAGTTCACCTTGAGTTCAAGGGTGGTGTAGAGCGTGGCGTCCGGCAGCCGGGTGAACACCGAGCTGCCCATCGCGGTGTCCATCAGGGTCGACAGCACCCCGCCGTGCACGGTCAGCATGGCGTTCGCCTGCGCGGGGCCCGGCTTGAGCGTGTACACCGCCCGTCCCTCGCCCAGCTCGGCGCACATCACACCGAGCGAGTCACCGACCCCGATGCCCTCGGCCATTCCCTTCTCCAGCAGCGCGGTCAGCTCACTGATACGGCGCTCCACCGAGGTGGTGGCGGGCTCCTGCGTCGCGGATGTCACTGCAATGCCTCCTGAGAGATCCTTGGGTCACGTGGCCAGCCGGACCGGCAGCCGGGCCGGCCCCCGCATCGAGACGCTCGGGCGGTAGTCGGGCTCATCGGTCAGTACGGCGAACTCCGGGGCGCGTTCGCACAGCCGCCGCAGGGTGATCTCGCTCTCCAGCCGGGCCATCGGCGCACCCAGACAGAAGTGCGGCCCATGGCTGAACGCCAGCTGCCGCCGCTGGGCGCTGCCGCCCCCGGAGAACCGGCGCAGCTCCAGGGTGTCCGGGTCGGCGAACACCTCCGGATCGCGGTTGGCCGACCCCAGCAGCAGCACCACCCCGGTTCCGCGCGGCATGTCCCGCCCCGCCAGCGTGGTGTCGCGCATGGCCACCCGGGTCGGGAACGGCACCGGAGTGTCGTAGCGCAGGAACTCCTCCACCGCGTCCGCCACCAGCCCCGGGTTCTCGCACAGCAGCCCGCGCTGCGCCGGGTTGCGGTGCAGGGACAGGGCCGCGCTCGCGATCAGGTTCATCGTCGTCTCGTGTCCGGCGATCAGCAGCAGGACGCCGATGTCCGCGATCTCCTTCGCGGACAGCCGGTTGCCGCTCTCCTCGACGGCCACCAGCTCACTCAGCAGATCCTCGCCCGGCGCCTTGCGCCGCGCCTCGATGAGGTCGTGGAAGTAGTCGTCGAACGCGCGCACCGCCACCTGCCGCGCCGCCTTCTCCTCCGCGCTGAGCACCGCGTCCGGGTCGAGCCCCCGGCTGATGTCGCCGGTCCAGGCGCCGAACAGTTCCCGGTCGGCGGCGGGCACGCCCAGCAGCTCACAGATCGTGATCAGCGGTACGGGATACGCCAGCGCCTGTACGAGGTCGACCTCACCGGCCTCCAGCGCCGCGTCCAGCAGCCCGTCCACGGTGCGGGTGATCCGCGGGCGCAGCCCCGCCACCGCACGGCTCGTGAACGCCTTGGCCACCAGCGAGCGCAACCGACCGTGCTCCGGTGGGTCGAGCAGCAGAAACGACCCCGGCAGCTGGGAGACGTCCACACCGGGCCGGAACGGATTGATGCCCGCGGTGTAGCCGTGCCCCCAGTCCGGGTCGGCCAGCACGGCCGAACAGTCCTCGTAATGGGGCACCAGGTGAATGCCGAACCCGGTGTCGTGCACCCGACCCGTCTCCCGCAACCGCCGGTACGCGTCGAAGGGGTTCGCGCGCAGCTCCGGCCGGAACACGTCCAGTTCGGCGGGGAGCGCCCCGGTGGCCTCCGTGGCCCCGGTCGTCTCGGCCGTCCCGGTCACGACGACGCCCCGAACCGGACCGGCAGCGCCGAGAGTCCCCGTACGACCAGGTTCGGCTTGTACGGCGGCTCGTCCGTCAGCGCCTCCATGGTGACGCCCCGGCGGATCAGCTCGTGCAGCAGGATCTCCATCTCCAGCATCGCCAGCGGCGCGCCCAGGCAGTAGTGGATGCCGAGGCTGAAGCCGAGATGGCGGGGCGGCGGCGCGATGCGGTCGTGGAAGCGGGCCACGTCCAGCCGCTCCGGGGCGCGGTACGCCTCCGGGTCGCGGTTGGCCGCGGCGATGTGGACGACCACGCCCTCGCCCTCCTCGATCCGCTGCCCGCCGAGGGTCATCGGGCGCTTGGCGGACCGGGTGGTCAGCTGCACCGGAGGCTCGTACCGCAGCAGTTCGTCCACCGCGCTCGGCACATACTCCGGGTGCTCGCGCAGCAGCGCCATCTGGTCCGGGTTGCGCATCAGGGCCAGCAGCCCGCTGCCGACCAGGTTGACGGTCGTCTCATGACCGGCCACCAGCGTGGTGACACACGTGGTGAGCAGCTCCGTCTCGGTCAGCACATCGCCGCGGTCCTCCACCGCGGCCAGCGCGCTGAGCAGGTCGTCGGCGGGCTCGGCCCGGCGCCGGTCGATCAGCTCCCGGAAGTAGCGCATGAATTCGCGCGACGCGGTGCTCCGCGCGGCGTGAGCCTCCGGCGTCATCAGGACGTCCGGGTCGAAGCCGCGCGCCAGGTCCTGCGACCACAGCTGCGCCGCCTTGTGGTCCGCCGCCGGTACGCCGACCAGCTCGCACACCACGGTGAGCGGCAGCGGATACGCGATCAGGTCGATCAGGTCGAACTCCCCGGCCTTCAGTGCCGCGTCCACCAGCTCGGTGGCCAACTGCTCGATCCGCGGGCGCAGCGCCGCCACCGTACGCGGGGTGAACGCCTTGGACACCAGAGTGCGCAGCCGGGTGTGGTCCGGCGGGTCCATCCACAGGAACGAGGTCGGCAGTTCCTCCGCCGCCTCCTCGGCCGAAACGCTCGGATGCAGCTGCCCCGCCTCGTCGGCGTGGCTCCAGTCGTTGCTCTGGAGCACCGAGGCGCACTCCGCGTACCGCGTCAGCAGATGCAGACCCAGCGGAGTGCGGTGCACCGGACCGGCTTCCCGCAGTTTCCGGGCCGGGGTATAGGGGTCGGCACGATGGGTGGGCAGAAAGAGATCGGCCATCGCGACATCGGTCGCGGACGGCTCGGCCGGTGTCTCGCCGCTGTCGGTCGCAGTGTCCACTGAGGAGTCATCTCCCGCCGGTTGCCGCAAAAGCCCGGCCGGTTCCATGGAACGTATCCCTGGAACGGCGGGCCGATCGATGCGCGACACACTCGTGGCGCCAGGTGAATTCGCCCTGAATCCACGCCGACCAATGCGTTTTCCGGGCACCTGCCAATGACGCGATAGGCAAATACCCGAGCGCATTGCTTCTCCGCCGCGCATCCGGCGAGATTTGTTTCCGCCCCACCGGAGAACTGAGCACGGGAAAGAGGCCGGAGCATGTCGGAACGCCGTGCGGTGGTGATCGGCGCGAGCATCGCCGGGCTGCTGGCCGCCCGGGTGCTGGCGGACTCCTTCGACCGCGTCGTGCTCGTCGAGCGCGACGACAGCCCCGGCACCGGCTGGCGCCGCGGCGCCCCGCAGAGCAGGCATCTGCACGGGCTGATGGAGCGCGGCCGCCAGATCATGGAGGAGCTGTACCCGGGCCTGACCGGGCAGCTCGCGGCGGCCGGCGCGCCCACCACCGAGGTGCTGCGCGAGTCGCGCTGGTACCTCTCCGGGCTGCGGGTGCACCCGGCCTCCACCGGGCTGACCACGTTGCTCGCCAGCAGGCCCATGCTGGAGGGCGCCATCCGGGAGCGGACGGTGCGGCTGCCCGGCGTCCACCTGCTGACCGGCCGCACCGCGACGGGCCTGACACGGGAACACGATGGGCCCGGCCGGATCACCGGCATCCGCCTCGCGGCACCAGGCACCCCCGACAGCGGCGACGTCCTCCCCGCCGACCTGGTCGTGGACGCCACCGGACGCGCCTCCCGGGCCCCCGACTGGCTCGTCGCACTCGGCCATGAACGCCCCGCCGAAGAGCGCGTCGACGTCGACCTCGGCTACGCCTCCCGGACGTACCGGCGCCGCCCCGGCCACCTCGACGGCGACCTCGCCGTCGTCGTCTCCACCATGCCCGGGTGGCGCGGCGGCGGCGCCATCACCCTGGAGGGCGACCGCTGGCACGTCACCCTCGCCGGGATGCTCGGCGACCATCCGCCCACCGACCACGCCGGGTTCGAGGCGTTCGCCGCCACCCTCCCGGTCAGCGACGTCCATGACATCGTCCGGGGACGCGGAGCCGCTGAACGACCCGGTGCCGCACCGCTTCCGCGGCTCGCTGCGCCGCAGATACGACCGTATCGCCGCACCGCCCGCCGGATTCCTCGTCCTCGGCGACGCCGTGAGCAGCTTCAATCCGCTCTACGC
>NZ_GG657754.1:9250752-9265166 GCF_000158915.1 Streptomyces himastatinicus ATCC 53653
CTGCGCGCCGACGGTGCCGACGGGCTCGACCCGGTCCGCTTCCACCGCGAGGTCGCCGCCGTGGTCGACGTCGCCTGGCAGATGTCCACCGGCTCCGATCTGCGCTACCCCGGCGTCGTCGGGCCGCGCACTCCGCGCTCCCGCCTCGTCAGCGCCTATGCGGCCCGCGCCCAGGTGGCCGCGCACCGGGACCCGGCGGTCGCCCGCACCTTCATGCGCGTCGCCAACCTCACGCTCCCCCCGACCGCGCTGCTCGCCCCGCCCACCCTGCTGCGGGTGCTGCGGTCGGGTGGGCACCCCGCCCCGACACGAGGTGATCGCAGTGACGTTTGACGGGCTCCCCGGACTGACCGCGGCGTTCGACGAGGCCGCCGCCCGCAACCCCGGCCAGACCCTCTCCTTCCCCAGCGAGAACGAACGCCTCACCTACGCCGAACTGGCCGACTCCTCCCGGCGGATGGCCGCCGCGCTGCTGGCCGACGGCGCCACCGAGGGCGACACGGTCGGCATCCTCTGCCCGAACGGGGCCGCGTTCCTCCAGGGCGTGCTCGCCTCGGCCCGGATCGGCGCCGCGGCCTGCCCGCTCCCGCTGCCGATCGTCCTGCGCGATATCGAGGGCTATCTGCGGCGCACCCAGCGGATCATCGACACCGCCGGGCTGAGCCATGTGGTGACCGTTCCGGCGATGCGCGCCGTCACCGACCACCTCACCGGCCCCCGCGTCCACGACGCGGCCGGGCTCATCGCCGCGGGCGGCCCCGGCCCGCTGCCCCGGCCGGGTACGGGACACCCCGCCGTCATCCAGTTCACCTCGGGCAGCACCTTCGCCCCCAAGGGCGTCGTCCTCAGCCATGCCAACGTGCTCTCCTGCGCCGACTCGATCACCTCGGCCATCGCCATCGGGCCCGGCGACGGCTGGGGCAGCTGGCTGCCGCTCTTCCACGACATGGGCCTGTTCGGCACGCTCACCGGCCTGTTCCACGGACTTCCGGTCACCGTCTGGTCCCCGACGGCGTTCGTACGCAGCCCCCGGCGCTGGCTGAAGGAGTTCCTCCGTACGCCCTCCACGATCAACGCCATGCCGAACTTCGGCTTCGACCACCTCGTGGAAGCGATCCCCGCCGAGGAGGTGCCGTCGCTGGACATGTCGCGCTGGCGCGTGGCGTTCAACGGCGCCGAGTCCATCTCCGCCGCGTCCGTACGGGACTTCCTCGGCCACTTCGCCCCGGCCGGATTCCGGCCCGCCACGATGACCCCGGCGTACGGCATGGCCGAGGCCACCCTGCTGGTCACCCTTCCGCCCCTGGGGCGGGAGCCGCTGGTCGAGTGGGTCGACCGCGCCGCCCTCGCCGACGCCCGGACGGCGGTGCCGCTGGCCGAGGGCGCTCCCGGTGCACGCGGGATCGTCGCGCTCGGCCGGGCCGCGCCAGGGATGAGCTTCCGGGTAGTCGAGCAGGACAGCGCGCGGGTGCTGCCGGACGGCATGGTCGGCGAGATCCAGGTCCGCGGCGCCTCCGTGACCAGCGGATACCTCGGCGGTCTGGACGACCCGTTCACCGCGGACGGCTGGCTGCGCACCGGGGACCTCGGCTACCGGCGCGACGGCGAGCTGTACTTCACCGGCCGCTCCAAGGAAATGATCACCGTCCGCGGGGCCAATATCTATCCGCTCGACATCGAATCCGTCGCCCGCACGGTCCCCGGCATCTACAAGGGGCGCTGTGTCGCGTTCGCGCTCACCGAGGACAGCGAACACGAACAGATCGTGCTGTGCGCCGAAACCCGGCTGACCGACGCCGCGGAAAGGGACCGGCTCTCCGGGGAAATCCTCGCCCGCTGCACCTCGGTACTCGGTCTGCCCCAGCTGAATGTCCACCTCGTCGCCGCACGGTCGATTCCCCGCACCACCAGCGGAAAGCTCCAACGGCTCGGCATGCGGGACCAGATCATCGCGAAGGCGAATTCATGACCATTCACGCGCCGGACATGGACCGGATGCACAGTCTCGGAGTCTTCCGGCACTACGACAAAAGCCATTGGCGGCTGGCGGAACTTCCGCTCGGCGACGTGGACCGCTCCTTGGTCAAGCCGGAGTACATCACCCTGGTGAAGAGCGCCGTGATGGGCGAGTCCAATGTGATCGCCGCGGTGCACGGCTTCCTCAACGAGTTCGCCGACGACTACGACTTCTCGGCGTTCGCCGTGATCTGGGGCTATCAGGAGGTCCAGCACCACTTCGCGTTCACCTCCTGGCTCCAGGCCGTCGGCGAACACGTCGACAACCGGGCGGTGGCCGCGATGCGGGCGCCGTACGACCCCGGCTCGACCCCGTCCGCGACGCTCGCCACCAACATCATCTCCGAGCTGACCGTCAACCACGTCTACCGGGCCGTCTCCGCGTGGGTCGAAGAGCCCGCGCTGAAGGACCTGCTGCTGCGCGCCAGCCGCGACGAGGCCGGACACGCCAAGGAGTTCCGCCACTTCGCGGCCAAGCGCCTCGAACAGCATCCGCAGGAGACCGCCTCGGTCCTGGAGACGCTGTACTTCTACACCGCCGACGACCGCATCAAGCACCCGGTCGGCGTGTTCAAGTCCGGGCTCGCCGAGCTCGGCGACTCCGAAACCATCGACACCGGCTTCGCCCTCTTCCTCGACACGGTCGCCGACCAGGGCGAACTGGACGCGCTCCAGGGGAAGATCCGCCGTACCTTCTCCTCGCTGACCGGCTACGACCTCTCCTCCAACCGCGCCGTGCGGCGCGCCATCGCGAGGGCCCTGGGATGAGCCGATGAGCGCGCCCGCGCGGGACGCCGACGCCGTACCGCTGCCGTGGGCAGGCCGCGCCGACCACCACTGCTTCGGCTGCGCACCGGCCACCGCCAACCCCCGCGGCCTGTCCCTCACCTTCGAGCGGACCGGCGACCGGCTCGGCACCGCGTTCGTGCTGGACCACCACTACGAGTCCTACCCCGGCGTCGTACATGGCGGGATCCTCGGCCTCATCTGCGACGAGACGATGGGCAACCTCGTCGTCCTGCGGCTGGGCGTCCCGGCGCTGACCACCTCGATGCGGATGCGCTACCTCGGCGTCGTCTCCGTCGGCCACCGCTACCGGTGCACCGCCGAGGCCACCGAGGGCGCGGGCGGACTCCTCACCGCCCGCGCCGAGGTGCTCGACGAGCACGGCACCCCGGTGGCCACCGCCACCGCGCACTACCAACCACACCAGCACGCCGTGGAGGCATGACATGACCAGCAGCACCAGCACCACCACCGTCGCCGACATCACCCGTACGGTCACCGAGGTCGTCGCTGAGATCCTCGACCGCCCCGTGGACGCGCTGAGCCCCGACGCCGATCTGCGGGGCGTCGAGGGCGCCGACTCCATCAAGGTCGTGCGCATCATCGCCAAGATCGAGCAGACCTTCGACATCGAGCTGGAGGACGACGAGATCTTCGGCATCAACACCATCGGCGAGGTCGTGGCACTGGTCGAGAGGGCGACCGCGCGGGAGCGGTCATGACCGTCGTCGCCGCCACCAATCAGCACTACGACCTCGACCCCGAGATCTTCGCGCGGTTCCTCGACCCGCTGCGCAAGTACTCCTCCGCACTGTTCGCCTCCGACGACGACACCCTGGAGCGGGCCCAGCGGCGCAAGCTGGCGTGGGTCGCCGAACAGCTCGGGATCACCGGGGGCGAGCGGATCCTGGACGCGGGCTGCGGCTGGGGCGCCCTGCCGCTGTTCATGGCGGAGGAGTGCGGCTGCCGGACCGTGGGCATCAGCCCGGCGCCCCGCCAGCACGCCTACATCCGCGAGTGCGTCGCGGCACGCGGCCTCGGCGCTCTGGTGCACACCGAAGCCACGTCCTTCGAGGGGTACGAGCCCGAGCCCGGCGCGTTCGACGCCGTCACCCTGCTCGGGTCCGTCGTGCACATGGACGGCCTGGACGAGGTGTTCGCCACCATCCGCCGCGCGCTGCGGCGCGGCGGCAGCCTGTACCTGTCCGAGAGCTGCTTCCGCAGCGAGGCCATCCGCCGGGCGTTCGACGAACGCCCCGGCACCGACTTCATCCGCCACGGCATCTTCGGCTCCGGCGAGCTGCGCCCGCTGTCCGAACTCGTCGCCGCCGCCGAGGGAGCGGGCCTGTCCATCCGCGCGGTGCACGACCTCACCGCCGACTACCAGCGCACCATCGAGTGCTGGATGGCGAACGTACGGGCCGCCTCCCCGGCCCTGGAACAGCACGGCGAGGGTCTGACCGAGCGGCTGCTGCGGTACCTGGAGACCGCCAACGCCGGCTGGGGATACACCACCAAGCACTACGCCCTGGTATGCCGCAAGTCGCGCTGACGGCACCTGCCGTGCCCGGTGCGCGAGGAGGGACCACATGACCGCCACCAGCACCACCAGCACCACCAGCACCGCCTGCGCCGAAGCGGGCGTACTGCCCGCCGAGGACATCGCCCGCGCCGTCGGCCACTACTTCACCGGCGCCGCCCAGGCCCGCCCGTGGAGCGTCGAATCCGGCCTGGACTGGGACCTCGCCGACGCGAACCGGCTCTCCGCGGGACAGCGCTCCGCGGTCGAGTTCATCACCCTCATCGAGGACCACCTCCCGGGCTACTTCGCGCTCTACACCGAACACTTCCCCGTCGACGGCTCGGTGCCCCCCGAGGTCTACGCCCACAACCGCGAGCTGTACCACTTCACCATCCGCTGGGCCTCCGAGGAGGACACCCACGCCCGCGCCCTCACCCGCTACCAGGAGTCCTCCGGCATGGGCGACGCCACCTCCGTGCGCGAACAGCTCATCGTCCCCGGCCAGGCCCGCTTCGAGCTGCCCTACGCCCACCCCGTGCAGTTCTTCGCGTACGCCCTCATCCAGGAGAAGGCCACCCAGATCTACTACCAGCAGCTGCGCGCGGTGGTGGACGACCCGGTCCTCGCCCAGGTCCTGACCCGCCTCAGCCGCGACGAGGCCCGCCACTTCACCTTCATGGCCGACGTCCTCACGTCCTACCTGCGCGCCTACGGCGACGCCGTGGTCGAGCCGGTCAGAGAGGTCGTCGCGGGCTTCCGCATGCCCCTCTCCGACACCATCCGCGGCTACTGGCGCTGGGCCCTGAAGATCGCCGACACCGCCTCCTACGACCACACCGACGCCTATGAGCACCTGATCAAGGTCATCAACCGAGCCGTCGACACCCCCCGCAGCGAGCGCGTCGACCACCTGCTCGACTTCATCACCTCCTGCCGCACCCTGCGCCCGGCCACCGCTTGAGGGCCGACTCACCTGGTGTCAGTCAGGGCAACGGCACGCGGATCACGGGATCGAAGGGGTGCTTTTGAAAACCCGTCCGAAGGTTGCGGCAGCCCGGGGCCGTGCACATGAAGAATTCCTCGACGGTCTTGCGGCCTGTGCGGTTCTTCAGCCAGGACTTTTCGTCGGCGGTGAGACGCCGGTGCTGTTCGTCGGATTGGCAGGTGTAGCAGTACATCTTCTGCTCTCGCACGACACCTCCTGAAACGGGCAGACAGGCCGAACGGGAGCCTACGAAGCATGCTAGGGCAACGGATAGTGCGTAACAGGACAACTCGCCCAGACTCTTGTGGTGCCGGGGGTCGATGTCGATCACGTTCCGAAGCCTGTTGCGCGTCACGCCGAAACGCGAACGTCTCGCCTGGCAACCCTCCGGCCCACCCATTAACCTGGCAGTACTAGGTCCCCGGCCCTCCGCCCGGGCGGACCCAAGGTCATTCGCGAGCCCGATGCCACCTTTCAGAGGCGGGAGCCACCCTTGCGGTGGACACCTGCCGAGAGGAGCGCATCATGTCGTACCCGGAAGACCTCCAGTACCCGGAGCCCCGCTACCACGGCACCAGAGGTGAAGTGAACGCGGTGTTCCGTCCGGCCGACACACCGGCGGAACTCGCCTCGCCCAGCGGAGGCGCTACGCACTACCTCGCCACCAACGCGTCGACCGGTGGCGAATTCGGCCTGTACAAGGTGGAGATGGGGCCACGGGCCGGTGGGCCCGCGACGCACTTCCACAGGGCGGTGTCGGAGTCCTTCTACGTCCTCTCCGGCGAACTGGAGCTGTACAACGGCGAGAAGTGGGTCACGGGCCGCGAGGGCGACTTCCTGTACGTGCCGGTCGGCGGTCTGCACGCCTTCAAGAACGTGACCGACGAGCCCACGTCCATGCTGCTGCTCTTCGCCCCGGGCGCCCCGCGCGAGGAGTACTTCGAGCGCCTCGCGGAGGTGACGCGGCGCGGGGGCGAGGAACTCAAGCGGTTCCGCATCCGGCACGACAGCTACTTCGTGGAGGACTTCGAGTCCGGGGCGGAGTAGTCAGGTGCGGTGGCGTGCTGCATGACGAGTTCGTACGACCGCAGGCGGGCCGCCAGTGCGTAGACGGGCGTGACCAGCATCAGCTCGTCCGCCCCCGTCGCCTCCGCCACCTGCGCCAGGCGGCCTACGGCGGTCTCGGGCGTGCCGTGCGCCTGATGGGCCAGGAAGCCCGCCAGCGCCTGGCGCTCCTCCGCCGTGAAGGGGTGGGCGGATGCCTCGGCGGGCGAGGGGAAGGGGACCTCGCTGAGGCCCTTGAGGAGCCCGGCCTTGACGACGTTCATCGGTCCGGCCAGCCGCTCCGCCTCCTCCGGCGTCTCGGCGCAGATCGTTTCCACGCACACCAGCACCCGGGGGCGTTCACACCACGCGGAGGGCGAGAAGTGGGCCCGGTAGTGCTCCAGGGCGGCGAGGGTGTTGTCGGGGCGGATGTGGTGGGCGAAGGCGAGGGGCAGGCCGAGTTCCGCGGCGAGCGCGGCACCAGCGGTGCTGGACGCCAGCAGCCACGGTTCCGGGAGCGTACCGAGCGCCACTTCGTCCACCAGGAACCGCAGCGTCGCCGCCACATCGTCCCGGTACCCGTCGTCCGTCGTCGGACCGGCGCCGCGCCGCAGCGCCCGGGCGGTGGACTCGTCGAAGGTGCCGGGACCGCGGCCGATGCCCAGGTCGATGCGGTCCGGGTGCAGCGCGGCCAGGGTGCCGAACTGTTCGGCCAGCATGATCGGGGAGTGGTTGGGGGCGAGCACGCCCCCGGACCCCAGGCGGATCGCCGACGTCGACGCGGCGGCATGGGCGGTCAGGACGACGGGCGGGAAGGCACCGATGGCGGGGGAGTGGTGGTGTTCGGCGTACCAGAGCCGCCGGTAGCCGAGGGCGTCGAGACGCTGGGCGAAGGCGGTGGTGTCACGTAACGTGTCCACGGCCCGCGTACCGGTCTGGACCATGGCGACTTCCAGCGCGGAGAGCGGCAGGGTGATCATGTGGCCAGCATAGGGAGTTTCCGGCAGCCTCGGACGGCTGTTCTGCGCGCCGGTGGGGCCGTCGTCCGGTATGAGGCCGTCCGGGCGTTGAGGTCGGTGGCCCGTAGACCGGGGGCGAGGGCGTTGACCTTGACCCCCTCCTCGTCCAGCGTCTGGGCGTAGAACACGGTTTTTCGATGTACCGGTGCCCGATTGACAGCGGTGCTCCGCCGACCGATCCGGCGAAGTAGGCCCCGGCCCACAGTTTGTTCGCCCGGTAGTAGTGCTGCACGAGGTCCGGGAACTCCTGGCGGAGCCTGTGGGAGGAGACGCCCTTGAGGGAATTCACCAGCTTGGAGACAGCGACCTTGGGCGGGAAGTTCACCAGCAGATGCACATGGTTGGACTCGCCGTTGAACTCGGCCAACTCCGCCTCGAAGCCCGCGCACACGTTTCGCCTGATCTCCTCGCAGCACGTCAGATGGTGATCGGAGAAGACGTGATGCCGAAACTTCGTCACGAAAACCAAAAGTACGTGCGTGAGGAAAACGCAGTGCCGACCAGTTCTGATGTTCCTACCCTCAGCCATAACCCTAGTACGTATGGTGATGACGTGCAGCTTCGTTATCAGTACCGCGTCACCCTGACGCCCGGCCAGCGCATCAGCGCGGCCCGGGTGTTCGGGTGCAAGCGCGTGGTCTGGAACGATGCGCTCGCACTCCAGAAGCCGCGCAAGACGGCGAACAAGCGGCTCGGGAAGCCACAGCATCGCATGGCCGAGGGCCCGTACTGGGCAATTCCAAAGGCCGCCGAGCTGGGCAAGCTGCTCATCACGCGGGCGAAGAAGACCCCGGAGCGGGCATTCCTCACCCAAGCGCCGGTCGGCGTCCTCCAGCAGACCCTTCGTGACCTGGACAAGGCGTGGAAGGCACACGAGGACTCCAAGACCGGCAAACGCAAGGGACCGAAGATCGGTCCTCCGCGTCGCAAGTCCCGCAAGGACAACCGGCAGACCGCACGGTTCACCGTCTCCGACCGCTTCAAGATCACCGAGGACGGCAAACTGCGTCTGCCGAAGATCGGCGACGTGCGGGTGAAGTGGACCCGCGACCTGCCGTCGGTCCCGTCAAGCGTGACACTGATCAAGGATCGGTCCGGCCGGTACTGGGCCTCCTTCGTTGTCGAGACCGATCCGGCGGACGACGTGTTCGCGCCGGTCGGCGGGGACCAGGGCATCGACCTCGGACTGACCCGGTTCGCGGTCCTCGCCGACGGCTCGCACATCGCATCCCCGCAATACCTGCGGAGAGCGGAGAAGAAGCTGAAGAAGCGGCAGCGGGAGCTGTCGCGGAAGAAGAAGGGAAGCAACAACCGGGACAAGGCCCGGATCAAGGTCGCTCGCGCTCACGCCCAGGTAGCGGATGCGCGCCGGAACTTCCACCACCAGTGGAGTCACCGCCTGACGAGTGAGAACCAAACCGTCTTCGCGGAGACCCTGAACGTGCGGGGTATGGCGCGGGGCCGCCTGGCCCAGAGCGTGCACGACGCCGGATGGGCACAGTTCGTGTCCTTCCTGGACTACAAGGCGACCCGGCGCGGACGCACCTTCATCAAGGTCGCCCGCGACTTCCCGTCCTCCCAGATCTGCTCGGCCTGCGGGTACCGGGACGGAAAGAAGCCGCTCCAGGTCCGGGTATGGACATGTCCGGGCTGCGGGGTCCGGCACTGCCGGGACTGGAACGCGGGCAAGAACGTCCGACACGAAGGTCGCCGCATCCTCGCGGCAACAGCACCACCCACCCCCGGACCGGGGGCCTCACGCCGGTAACGGCGTCGAGTAAACGTCTGCGGAGCGCACGTAAGACCAGGCGGCAGCCCGGCGGCGCGCACAACCCCCACGGTCGTGGGGAGGAAGCAGGAACCCACCCGGAGTGGGCGGACCTCACAGCGAGGACCACCCACAGACGGAGAATCCTCGCCCTTCAGCGCGATCGGAGGAGGTCAATCACCGCTACGTCGATCCGCACCAAGCCCCCTTGTGACGACAGCATGCTCAATTCTGTCGTACTCGGGGGCGTCTGTGCAGGATGAATGCGGGGCAGGATGAATGCGGGGAAGGAATCAACGATCGGGCGGTACAGGACGGCCGCGGAACTTTCCGGGCAGCCGGGTCATCACCCACTCCTCGCCACTCTCAACGTATAGCGCACCAGGGGCCTTGCGGCAAGGCCCCCATCGTGCCGCAGAATTTCCGGCCGAAGCCAGGACCTGCGGAAACGGAGTCGCGACGTGCGTGTGTTGTTGTCGGAGCAAGGGGCGAGCGGGCCCGTAAGCGCGTTCGAACTTCCCGACCGCCTCTCGCCCAAGGCCGACCCGGCGCTGATCGCCGGGGACGAACGGCACTTCGCGGCCATCGCGGAGTGCCTCGAACAGTCGATCGCCGAGCTGTCCGACAGCCTCGAAGCCGCGCGCAAGGCGCCCGGTGGCGTCGGCAGGCAGGCGATGGACCGGGACACGGAGATCCACCGGCTGACCGCCCGCCTGCGCGCGCTGCGCCGCTTCGGCCTGGACCTGTGCCTCGGGCGCATGGTCGGTGAGGACGGCACCGAGCCCGTGTACGTCGGACGGCTCGGCCTCAAGGACAGCACGGGCCGTCAACTGCTGCTCGACTGGCGTTCCCCCGCGGCCGAGCCGTTCTTCGGGGCCACCCACGCCAACCCCATGGGTCTGGCGAGCCGCCGCAGATACCGCTGGACCCTCGGCCGGATCAGCGACTACTGGGACGAGGTGTTCACCGCGGACGGGATCGCCGGGCACGCCGCGCTGGACGACCAGTCCGCCTTCATCGCCAGCCTGGGCGGCAACCGGTCGCCCCGGATGCGCGATGTGCTCGGCACCATCCAGGCTGACCAGGACGCCATCATCCGGGCGGGCTCCCGGGGCGCCCTCGTCGTGGACGGCGGTCCGGGTACGGGGAAGACCGTCGTCGCCCTGCACCGCTCCGCCTACCTCCTCTACTCCGACCCGCGCCTCGCACACCGCCGGGGCGGTGTGCTGTTCGTCGGCCCGCACCAGCCCTATCTGACCTACGTCGCCGACGTCCTGCCCAGCCTCGGGGAGGAGGGCGTGCGGACCTGCACCCTGCGGGACCTCGTCGCCGAGGGGGCCGGAGCGGCGGTCGAGGCCGACCCGGAGGTGGCCCGGCTGAAGTCGTCCGCGGACATGGTGGCGGCGATCGAGAAGGCCGTCAGGTTCTACGAGGAGCCGCCCGCCGAAGGCATGACGGTCACGACCGACTGGGCCGACATCTGGCTGGGCGCCGACGACTGGGCCGAGGCGTTCGACGCACCGGAGCCGGGCACGCCGCACAACGAGGCGCGCGAGCAGATCTGGGCGGAGCTGGCCCGCGATCCTGCGGGACAAGCTCGACGAGGAGATCTCGCCCGATGTCTTCCGGAGGTCGCTGCTGCACGACGAAGACCTGGTCACGACGCTCAACCCGCGCATGGCCGCTGATCGAGGCGGCCGACCTCGTCGGCGACCTGTGGTCCGTACCCGCCTATCTGCGGATGTGCGCCCCCTGGCTCGGCCCCGACGAGGTGCGGAAGCTGCGGCGCAAGGAGGCTCCCCAGGCCTGGACGGTGTCCGATCTGCCGCTGCTGGACGCGGCGCGGCAGCGGCTCGGCGACCCGGAGACGGCCCGGCGCGCGCTTCGGCACCGGGCCGCCGTCGACGCCGAACGCCGCCGCATGGCCGACGTCATCGACAACGTGCTCGCGGCCGATGACGACGGGGAAGGCGCGGTGACGATGCTGCGCGGACGGGACCTCCAGGACAGCCTGATCGACGAGACCGCACTGCCCAGCGGCGATCCGGACCTGCTCGCCGGTCCGTTCGCGCACATCGTCGTGGACGAGGCGCAGGAACTGACCGACGCGGAGTGGCAGATGCTGCTGCTGCGGTGCCCGTCCCGGAGCTTCACCATCGTCGGGGACCGGGCCCAGGCCCGGCACGGGTTCACGGAGTCGTGGCAGGAACGGCTGGAGCGGGCCGGGCTCGACCGGATCGACCTGGCCACGCTGAGCATCAACTACCGGACACCGGAAGAGATCATGGCAGCAGCCGAGCCGGTCATCCGGGCCGAGCTCCCGGACGCCAACGTGCCGACCTCCATCCGCAGCGGCAACGTCCCCGTCGAACACGGCTCCGTCGCGGACCTGACCACGATCCTCGACACCTGGCTCGCCGCACACGACGAGGGAACCGCCTGCGTCATCGGTACCGGAGCCGAGACCTTCCACGCCACGCCCCGCGTTCGGTCGTTGACCCCGGAGCTGTCGAAGGGGCTCGAATTCGACCTGGTCGTCCTCGTCGACCCGGAGGAGTTCGGCGAGGGCATCGAAGGAGCGGTCGACCGCTATGTGGCGATGACCCGGGCGACACGGCAGCTCGTCATCCTCACGAGCTAGCCGGAATGGGCTGGTGGGCTCCCGGCGTGTGTCCGAAGGTACGGCGGAACACATCGATGAACGCGCTGGCGGACGACCAGCCGCACCGGTGCGCCACGCTGGTCACCGGAAGGTCCTCGGCCAGCAGGATCAACGCGTGGTACAGGCGCAGCTGGGTGCGCCACTGCGGGAAGGTCATGCCGAGGTCGGCCTTGAAGTGGCGGGAGAGGGTGCGGTCGCTGGCGCCGACCTCCCTGCCCAGGGCGGCCAGGGTGCGGCCGTCGGCCGGATCGTCGCGCAGGATCTCGCACACCGCCCTCAGCAGAGGGGCGGTGGGCGTGGGCAGGTGCAGCGGCTGCTGGGGCGAGGCCCGCAACTGGTCGAGCAGTACGGCCCGCAGCCGCCCGCGCTCGGGGCTGTCGTCGTGCGGGGTGTGGGTGTAGACGAGGATCAGTTCACGGAGGAGGGGGCCGACCGCCAGCACGGTCGGCTCGTCCAGCCCGAGCGGGTTGTCGCTCGCGTCCAGGCCGACCAGGTGCAGTTCGAGTTCGCCGTGGGCCTGGTGGGCGTGCACGGTGCCGGCCGGCACCCAGATGGCGCGTGTGCCCGGGGCGATCCAGGTGCCGGTGCCGGTCGTCACGGCCAGCACTCCGCGCCCCGCGTAGACGATCTGGTGGTCGTCGTGGCGATGGGCGTCGATGGCGGCCCCGGGCGCCAGCCACTGGGTACGGGTCGGTGCCACCGGCTCATGGCGGACTTTCGGCATGGGTTGGCAGTTTATCGGAAGCCCGACAGGGCGCCCGGTGAAGACGATGGCGATGTGCCCAGGAACAAGTCCATCATCATGCTGTCGGTCGGCCACGCCTGCGTGGACGTCTACCAAGGCGCCGTCGCGTCGCTCGTCCCCTTCTTCGTGGCCGAGCGCGCGTACAGCTACGCCGTGGTCTCGGGCATCGTGCTCGCCGCGTCCCTGCTGTCCTCGGTGGCCCAGCCGGTGTTCGGCGCGCTCACCGACCGCTGGGCGATGCCCTGGCTGCTGCCGGTGAGCACGGTCCTCGGAGGGCTGGGGATCGCCCTGAGCGGGGTGAGTGGTTCGTACGCCTGGACGCTGGCGTTCGTGGCCGTGTCCGGTATCGGGGTCGCCGCCTACCACCCCGAGTCCGCGCGCGTCGCGCGGCGCGTGAGCGAGGGCAGCCACAGCGCGATGGCCTGGTTCTCCCTCGGGGGCAACCTCGGCTTCGCCACCGCGCCGCTCATGGTCGGCGCCGTGGTCGCCACCGGCGGTCTGCGCCTGACGCCGCTGCTCGTCGTACCGGCGCTCGTCGGCAGTGTGCTGTGCCTGCCCGTCCTGCGCGCACTGGGCGGGCCGGTGCGCGGCGGCTCGGGTGCGGCGGTGGCGACGGGCACCGATGACGTCGCCTCGTTCGTGAAGCTGTCGCTGGCCGTGGTCTGCCGGTCCATCGTCTTCATCGGCCTGAGCACGTTCATCTCGCTGTACGTCCAGCAGCGCCCGGGCGGCAGCACGGCGGCGGGCACGGCGGCGCTGTTCGTGCTCTACGTCGGCGGCGCGGTGGGCTCCGTGCTGGGCGGGCAGCTGGCCAACCGCTGGGACCGGGTCACCGTCGCCCGCTGGTCGTACCTCGTCACGGTCGCCGCGGTCGCGGGCATCGTGTGCGTGCCCGGCCCGGCGATCTACGTGTTCGTGGCGCTGACCTCCGTCGGCCTGTACGTGCCCTTCTCCCTCCAGGTCACCCTCGGCCAGGACTATCTGCCCACCCGCACCGGCACCGCCAGCGGGATCACCCTCGGGCTGACCGTCAGCATCGGCGGTCTGGTCACCCCGCTCATCGGCGGTGTGGCCCACGCGACCTCCCTGCGCATGGCCCTGGCCCCGCTGATCCTGATGCCCGCCCTGAGCTGGCTGCTGTTCCGTACGCTGCCCGAACCCACCGCGCCGGGCGCCGCCAGCCGTCGCCCGGAGCCTCGGCCGGGCCCTCGCCCGGGCCGTCGTCGGGTACATAGCGCTGACAGTTGAGGGTGCGGCAGATCGCGTCGAACGTCGTCGCCGAGGCATTATCCACTCGCCCGCCGGGAAGGAATCACCTTATTCAGTGCAGAACGCCCCAGGGGAGTCGTCGTGCCCGCAGCCAGAAGCGATGCCACCGATGCACCGGGGAGCGGGGAGGAGACCCCGCTGAAGCGGGCCATCGGCCCCAAACTGCTGATCCTCTTCGTGATCGGCGACATCCTCGGCACCGGGATCTACGCCACCACCGGCCAGGTCGCGGGCAAGGTCGGCGGGGCGCTGTGGCTGCCGTTCGTCATCGGGTTCGTCGTGGCCATCCTGACGGCGGCCTCGTACGTCGAACTGGTCGGCAAGTATCCGCAGGCGGCCGGTGCCGCGCTGTACACCCAGAAGGCGTTCGGGGTGCCGTTCGTGACGTTCATCGTCGCCTTCATGGTCATGTGTTCGGGCCTGTCCTCGGCGAGTGCGGCGGCCCGGGCCTTCAGCGGCGACTACCTCGCCGAGTTCACGGACGCCCTCCCGCCCACTTTCGTCGCGATCCTGTTCATCCTCGCCCTGGCCGCCCTCAACCTGCGGGGTGTGTCGGAGTCCGTGAAGACCAACGTGGTGCTCACGCTCGTCGAGCTGA
>NZ_GG657754.1:9265290-9297197 GCF_000158915.1 Streptomyces himastatinicus ATCC 53653
TCCGTCACATGGCCGAGGAGACCAAGGACCCCCGGCGCACCTTCCCGCGCGCCATCTTCACCGGCGTGGCCGTCACCGGCACTCTCTACGTCCTCGTCGCCCTGGTGTCCTCCCTGCTCGTGGACTACCGGGTGCTGGAGGGGTCGAGCGGCCCCCTGCTGGAGGTCGTCGAGGTCGGCGGGCTCGACTTCCCGCCCAAGCTGTTCGCGCTGATCGCCCTGTTCGCGGTCACCAACTCGGCCCTGATCAACATCATGATGGCGTCCCGCCTCTGCTACGGCATGGCGAACGAACGCATCCTGCCGCGCGCCATGGGCCGCGTGCTCGCCGGGCGCCGCACCCCGGTCGTCGGGATCGTGTTCGTCTCCCTCCTCGCCATCGGTCTGGTGTCCACCGGCGAGATCGCCGGGCTCGGCGACACCACGGCGTTCCTGCTCCTGTGCGTGTTCGTCATCGTCAACGTCGCCGTGCTCGTGCTGCGCCGCGACCGCGTCGAACACCGGCACTTCCGCACCCCCACCCCGCTGCCGGTGCTGGGCGCGATCACGGCCCTGGTGCTGGCCAGCCCGCTGGCCGACCGGCCCGCACACGTGTACATCAGGGCGGGGGTGCTGCTGGCCATCGGCATCGGGCTGTGGGTGCTCAACAAGGCGGTGATGAAGGTTCACGGCGAGGTGTGAGCCGGTGAAGTACGGTCTGCGGCGTGACGAACCAGCGAAAGCCACGGGGCCCGTACCGCAAGAGCGCGGAGCGGCGGGAACAGATCCTCCAGGCCGCCTACGAGGCCATCGACGAGCACGGAGAACGGGCCTCCCTCCAGGACATCGCCGCCCGGGTCGGGGTGACGCAGCCCGCGCTGACGTACTACTTCCCCACGCGCGACGATCTGCTCCTCGCGGTCCTGGAGCGGCGCGACGTACTGGGCAAGGCGTTCGCCCGGGCCGCCGGGGACGGCGAATCCGTGATCGACAGCTTGGTGGCGGGCGCGCGCCTGATCACCGATCACCCCGGGGTGGCCAAGCTGGGCGTCGCGCTCTCGGCGGCGGCCACCGACCCGGAGAGCCCCGTGCACACCCACTTCGCCGAGCGCTACCGGAGCCTCGCCGCCGAGGCCGCGCAGGACTTCGAGGAGGGGCAGCGGACCGGTGAGATCCGGGCCGACGTACCGGCCGACCACCTGGCCAGGGCGGTGCTGGCGGTGATGGACGGCCTCCAGCTCCAGTGGATGCACGACCCCACGGTGGACATCGCCGCGATCGCCGAGACGTTCGCGCGGATGCTGGGGGCGCCTTCGGCCGCCGAACAGTAAATTTTTGGGGTGATAGATTTTCGGCGTCCGCTACCGGAAGGGGGACGCCGATGTCCGCCACCCCACCCCGTCCGCCGCAGGATCTCGACTTCGACCCCGAGGTCTTGCGCGCCCGCTACCGCGCCGAACGCGAACGCCGCATCCGACCCGATGGCAGTGCCCAATACCGGGGAGTCGGGGGCGAGTTCGGGTACTACGCCGACGATCCCTACGCCGACCCCGCGTTCACGCGAGAGCCCTTGGACGACCGCGTGGAGGTGGTGATCGTCGGCGGTGGTTTCGGCGGTCTGCTCGCCGCCGCCCGGCTGCGGCAGGCGGGCGTCGTGGAGCCGATCCGGGTGATCGACAAGGGCGGGGACTTCGGCGGCACCTGGTACTGGAACCGCTACCCCGGCATCCACTGCGACATCGAGTCGTACATCTACCTGCCGCTGCTGGAGGAGGTCGGCTACGTCCCCAAGTGGCGCTACGCGCCGGGGGAGGAGATCCGGCAGCACGCCCGGGCCATCGCCCGCCACTTCGGCCTGTACGACGACGCCTGCTTCCAGACCCAGGTGACCGAACTCCGCTGGGACGACGACCAGAGGGAGTGGACCGTCGCCACCGACCGCGGCGACCGCATAAGGGCCCGCTACGTCATCACCGCCACCGGCACCCTGAGCCAGGCCAAACTGCCCGGCATCCCCGGCATCGAGACCTACCGGGGCCACACCTTCCACACCAGCCGCTGGGACTACGACTACACCGGCGGCGACGCGGGCGGCGGACTGCACAAGCTGGCCGACAAGCGCGTCGCCCTCATCGGCACCGGCGCCACCGCCATCCAGGTCGTGCCCCACCTCGGGGAGGACGCCCGGCACCTGTACGTGTTCCAGCGCACGCCCTCCTCCGTCGACCTGCGCGACAACCGCCCCACCGACCCCGCGTGGGCCGAATCGCTCGAGCCGGGCTGGCAGCGGCGCCGCATGGAGAACTTTCTGAAGGTCGTCACCGGTGTGCGCACGGATCAGGACCTGGTGAACGACTCCTGGACCAGCAGCGCCCGGCTCCAGGAGAAGCTGATCCCGAGCAACGCGTACACGGACGTCCCGCCCGAGGACCGGGAACGGCTGTACGAGATCGCCGACTTCCAGAAGATGAACGAGATCCGCGCCCGCGTCGAAGCCGTGGTCGAGGACCAGGCGACGGCCGAGAAGCTCAAGCCCTGGTACCGCTACATGTGCAAGCGGCCCACGTTCAGCGACCACTACCTCCAGACCTTCAACCGGCCGGACGTCACTCTGGTCGACACGGCGGACACCCACGGCGTGGAGCGGATGACGGAGACCGCCGTCGTGGTCGGCGGCACCGCGTACGAGGTGGACTGCGTCATCTTCGCCACCGGCTTCGAGGTGGGGGTCTCCGGGATCCTGTCCGGACAGCTTCCGGTGTACGGCCGGGGCGGCGTCCCGCTCTCCGAGGCCTGGGCGGGCGGCCCCAAGACGCTCCACGGCTTCTCCAGCCACGGCTTCCCCAACCTGTTCCAGCTGGGCCCGCTCCAGAACGCGTCCTCCGTGAACTTCGTCCACGTCCTCGACGAACAGGCCCAGCACGTCGCCGAGATGGTCACCGAGGCCCGTAAGCGCCGGGCCCGGTACGTCGAACCCACCTCCGCGGCGCAGGACGCCTGGCTGGCCGCCCTTGCGGACAACGCACCCGACCTGCACACCTTCCAGGCGGAGTGCACCCCCGGCTACTACAACAACGAGGGCAAGCCGCGGAAGCGCAACGCGTACGCGGACGGGCCGGTGGCCTTCCACGACCTGCTGCGGCGCTGGCGCGCGGACGGCGGCATGGACGACGTCCTGGTGGAGGCGGAGGAAGCGTGAACACACGGGGCCACAACCGGTTCGGCGACGAGGTGGCCGTCTCCGGCTCACGCCTGCGTGCGCGGCGCCTCAACCACCCGAGCCCGCTGTGGGGTTCGAACGGTGTCGCCTTCGGCCCGGACGGGCGGCTGTACGTCGCCCAGTTCCTCGCCGGGCAGATCAGCGCCGTCGACACCGCCACCGGGGACGTCGAGGTGGTCGTCCCGATGGACGGCCCGGTGCAGTCGCCGGACGACCTCGCCTTCGGCGCGGACGGCTCGATGTACATCGCCGACCTGATCCCCGGCCGGGTGTGGCGGCGCAGCCCGCAGGGCACGTACACCCTGGTCTCGGACGAGGTGAAGGTGGTCAACGGCATCACCTGCGTCGGGGACCGGCTGTTCGTCAACGAGATGCGGCCCGGCGGCCGGTTGCTGGAGCTGTTCCCGGACGGTGGCGAGGCCGTGGTGCTCACCGAAGGGCTCGCCCTCGGCAACGCCATGCAGCTCGGCCCGGACGGCTGTCTGTACTACCCGCACATGATGACGGACCAGGTCTGGCGGATCCCGCCGGACGGCGGTGTGCCCGAGGTGGTCGCCGAGGAGGTGCACGAACCGGTCGCGGTCCGCTTCGACCAGGGCGGGGAGCTGCACGTCCTGTCGCGCGGGGTGGAGGGCATCGTCACCCGGATCGACCTGCACGGCAGCGGCTCCCGCACCCTCGTCACCAGCGGTCTGGTGGGGCTGGACAACGCGGCGTTCGATGCGGAGAACCGCATGTTCGTCTCCAGCTACGCCAGCGGCGGCGTCACCGAACTGCACCCCGACGGCCGCACCCGGGAGATCGTCCCCCGCGGCCTCGACGGCCCGTACGGGGTGACGGTCGACCTCGGCGGCACGGTGTACGTGGCCGACCACTACCGGCTGGCGAGCCCGGCGCCCGCCGACGAGGGCGAGCCGGTCGCCGCCGATGGGGCGCGTGAGGACGGCGGCGTCACCTCGCTCACCCTGCTGCCCTTCGTGCACGGCGTGACCAACGCGGGCGGACTCGTGCACTTCACGTCCCAGTACGGCGACGTCCACACCCACGACCCCGACCGGAGGACCACGCGGCGCCGGGTAACCGGCCTGAACGAGCCGATCGGCATCGCCATGGGACCGGACGGCACCCTCGTCGTCGCGGAGGCGGGCGCCGCCCGCGTCGTGTCCATCGATGACGACGACACCGTCACCGTCCTCGCCGAAGGGCTCGGCCACCCGGGGGACGTGGCCTTCGACGCCCAGGGACGGTGCCATGTGAGCGACGACCTGCTCGGGGCCGTCCTCCGGATCGGCGGGGACGGGACGACGGAAGTGGTCGCGGACGGGCTCGGCGCGCCCCAGGGGCTGGCGGTCCTCGGCGACACGCTGTTCACGGTGGAGACCGGGCCGCGCAGGCTGACGGCGATCTCGCTGAGCACGGGGGAGCGGCGGACCGAGGCCGAGGACCTGCCGGTCGGACAGCCGCTGGGCACTGCTCCCCGGACCGTGCCCGCGCTCTTCACCCACGGCATGGTCGGCGCTCCCCGCCCGTTCGCCGGACTCGCCACCGGCCCGGACGGCTCGCTGCTCCTCGCGGCCAACGGCGAGGGCACCGTGTGGCAGCTGAAGACATGACACAGCCATGGCAGAGAGAGGAAGGGATGTCATATGAGCGGTACGGGTCTTGAGGGTCGGGGCGTCGTCGTCACCGGCGCCGCGTCCGGAATCGGCAGGGCCACGGGCCCTGAATTCGCGCAGGAAGGCGCGAAGGTGCTGGTCGCGGACGTCGACCGGGCGGGCGCCGAGGAGACCGTGGGGGAGATCGAGGCCGCCGGGGGAACCGCCGTGGCGGTCGTCGGCGACCTGAGCGACCAGGCGGTGGTGGATACGGTCGTCGAGCGTGCCGTCGAGGCGTTCGGTGGCGTGGACGTCCTGGTGAACAACGCCGGGATCATGGACCGGATGTCCGCGCTCGGCGAGACCGGCGACGCCGAGTGGGAGCGGGTCATACGGATCAACCTGACGGCGCCGTTCCTGCTGACCCGTGCGGTCCTGCCGCACATGCTGACCGCCGGGCGCGGCGCGATCGTCTTCACCGCGTCCGAGGCCAGCCTGCGCGGCAGCACGGCGGGCGCCGCGTACACCGCCTCCAAGCACGGCATCGTCGGCCTGGTGAAGAGCCTGGCCGTCATGTACCGGGGACAGGGCATCCGCGCCAACGCCATCGCCCCCGGCCCCACCATGACCAGCATCCGGGTGGATGCCGCGGAGGATGCCCACGGGCCCGCCGTCGTGGGTGGGCTGAGCGCCGCCACCATGGGCCGGTACGGATCGGCGGAGGAGCAGGCCGCCGCCATCGTCTTCCTGGCCTCCGACGCCGCCTCCTTCGTCAACGGCGCCGTCCTCCCGGTCGACGACGCCTGGGCCGCCGTCTGACCGGCCTCGAATAAATCGATTGGTTGAGGAATGTCCGGGTCGGCCGTGTGATTGCGTACGCTTTCCTCGTTTGACCTCGCCGACCCGGTCGAGGATCCGCGGTGGCCTGGGGGACGGGCCCCCGCGGACCAGTGTGATGTCCCGAAGTGGTGGTTGACGATGGCCGGCAGGGTGCGGCGGGACGAGCAGGTCAGCGCGACACGGGAAGCGCTCCTGGACGCGGCGGAGCGGCTGTTCGCCGAGCACGGGGTGCACGCCGTCGCCAACCGCCAGATCAGTCTGGCCGCCGGGCAGGGAAACAACGCCGCCGTCAGCTATCACTTCGGCACCAAGACCGACCTGGTGCGCGCCATCGCCCGCAGGCACGCCGAGACGATGGAGACCGGCCGCCTCGCCATGATGGCCGACATCGGCGACTCCACCGATCTGCGGGACTGGGTGGCCTGTGCGGTCCGCCCGGTCACCGGGCATCTGGAGGCCCTGGGCGCCCCCAGCTGGTACGCCCGGTTCATCGCCCAGGTCACGGCGGACCCCGCCCTGCGCGCGATCACGGTCGAGGAGTTCGCGGCCGGATCGCCGTCCATGCAGAAGCTCCAGGAGGGCCTGGAGCGCTGTCTGCCCGACCTCCCGGCCGAGGTGCACGCCGAGCGCGCCGCCATGACACGTCACCTGATCACGCAGATGTCCGCGGAGCGTGAGCGCGCGCTCGCGGACAACGCGCCGACGTCCAGGGCCAGTTGGCGGGAGACAGCGAACGGTCTGATCGACGTCATCGTCGCCCTCTGGCTGGCGCCGGTCACCCTCTAGCCCTACCAGGTCACCGGCAGTTCGTAGACGCCGTAGACGACCCCGTCGTCCTTGAACGGGATCTCCTCCAGCGCGGCCGCCCGGCGCAGGGTGGGCACGCGGCGGAAGAGGGTGCGGTAGACGACCTGGAGCTCCAGCCGGGCCAGCGGCTGGCCCAGGCACTGGTGGACGCCGAAGCCGAACGCCATGTGGCGGCGGGCGTCGCGGGTGATGTCGAGCCGTTCGGGGTCGGGGAAGACGCCGTGGTCCCAGTTGCCGGTGGCGCCCGGGATGATGACGCCTTCCCCGGCGCGGATGAGCTGCCCGCCGACCTCGATGTCCTCCAGGGCCAGGCGGCGCTGCCCGTTGTGGACGATGGTCAGGTAGCGCAGCATCTCCTCCACCGCGCCCGCGAGGACCTTCGGGTCGTCGGTGTCGCGGACGGCGGCGAGCTGGTCGGGGTGTTCGAGCAGGGCGAGGACGCCCAGGGCGATCATGTTGGCGGTGGTCTCGTGTCCGGCGCCGAGCAGCAACAGGCCCAGCATGGCCGCTTCGTGGCGGGTGAGGTCGCCGGTCCTCGTCCGGGCGGCCAGGTCGGAGAGCAGGTCGTCGGCCGGGTCGGCGAGCTTGGCCCCGATCTGCTCGTCCAGGTACGTCATGAGCGCGCCGGAGGCGGCCCGCGACTCCTCGGGGGAGGCGTCCCGGCGGACCCCCACCGCGCTCTTGTCCTGGAAGAACGCGTGGTCCTCGTAGGGGACGCCGAGCAGTTCGCAGATCACCAGCGACGGCAGCGGCAGCGCGAGGGCGCGCACCAGGTCGGCGGGTTTCGGCCCGGCCAGCATGGTGTCGAGGAAGTCGTCGGTCATCTTCTGGACGGCGGGCCGCATGGCCTCGATGCGTTTGATGATGAACGGGCCGGTGACCATGCGGCGGATGCGGGCGTGTTCGGGGTCGTCCATGTGGAGGAAGGACGGCGGGTTCTTGCTGAGGGCCTCCTGGAACGCGGCGCTCATATGGGGGAAGCCGGGGCGCGTGGGGTCGACGCTGAGCCGCTGGTCGCCGTACAGGGCGCGCTGGTCGGCGTGGCGGGTGACGAGCCAGGGCGTGCTGCCGTCCCACAGGCGGACCCTGGCGACCGGCCGCTCGGCGTGCAGCCGCATCATCTCCGGGGGCGGGGCGAACGGACACCCGGCCGCCCGGGGCATCGGGAACTCGGGTACGTCCTCGTCCGGGGTGCGGTCCAGGGTGTTGGTCATGTCGCTCCTCATAGGGGTCCCGAGATCGTTTAAACCATCCGCTTGACTCTATTAAATCATCGGGTTTACTTGTGTGCGGCTGAACGAGTCAACGAATCGACGAAGGAGCATCCGCGATGAAGGTCACGGTGGACGACGAGAAGTGCTGCGCCGCGGGCACCTGCGTGATGGTCGCGCCCGAGGTGTTCGACCAGCGCGAGGAGGACGGCATCGTGATCCTGCTCGACCCGACACCCGCCGCGGAGCTGCATGACGCGGTGCGTGAATGCGTACAGGTGTGCCCCGCGGGCGCGATCCAGGTGAGCGAGGACGCGTGAGCGCAGGGCGTAGCGCTCCCTCCGGCGTTCTGGTGGTCGGAGCCTCCGCGGCCGGGCTCTCCACCGCGGAGGCCCTGCGGCGCAAGGGGTTCCGGGGCGGGCTGACCGTACTGGGCGCCGAGCCGCACCAGCCCTACGACCGGCCGCCGCTGTCCAAGCAGGTCCTCTCCGGCGCCTGGGAGCCGGACCGGGCCCTGCTGCGCCGGCCTGATCAACTGTCCTCGCTGGACGCCTCGTTCGTCCTGGGCGATGCGGCGGTCAGCCTCGACGCGGAGGCACGTACCGTCCACACCGCGTCGGGGCGGGTGCTGCGGGCCGACGCCATCGTCGTGGCGACCGGTCTGCGACCCCGTACGTTCGCCGGACAGGACGGGCTGGCCGGGGTCCATCCGCTGCGTACGCTCGATGACGCGGCGGCGCTGCGGTCCGCGCTGACGGCCGCCTCGCGCGTCGTGGTCGTGGGGGACGGGGTGCTCGGCACGGAAATCGCCGCCACCGCACGGGCCATGGGGGCATCGGTCACCCTGGCCGGGCCTCAGTCCGCGCCGCTGGAGAGCCAGTTCGGCCCTCTCATAGCGAGGCAGCTGGCCGCGCTGCATGCCGACCGCGGAGTCGACCTGCGGCTCGGCGCCGGGGTGACCGGGCTGGGCGAGCAGGACGGACACGTCACGGGAGTGCACCTGGCCACCGGCGAGGTGCTGCCCGCCGATGTGGTCGTGGTGGCATTCGGCTCCGCCCCGGCGACGGACTGGCTGGCGGGCAGCGGCCTCAAGGTCGACAACGGCGTGGTGTGCGACTCCTCGTGCCGTGCCGCCGACGGCATCTACGCGGTCGGGGACGTGGCCCGCTGGCACCACGACGGCCTGGGCGCCCTGCTGCGCCTGGAGAACCGCACCAACGCCACCGAGCAGGCGGGCCACGTGGCCTCCGCCATCCTCGGCGAGAACCGTCCGTACACCCCGGTGCCGTACTTCTGGACCGACCAGTTCGACGTCAAGATCCAGGTGTACGGCGTGCTGTCGGCCGACGCCGAAGTGACCGTCGTGGAGGGGGACATGGCGCAGGGCCGGTTCGTCGCGCGGTACCGCAGAGGTGGCGTCACGACCGGAGTGCTCGGCTGGCGCATGCCCAAGCAGACCCGTATGCGTCGGCAGGAAGTCGTCGACGTGTTCCAGGATTCCCGCAGTGGAGGTACGTCATGACCCGCCCGGTGGACGCGGCCGCGGCCCACGCCGAACTCCCCGAATTCCCCATGCCCCGGGCGCGAGGATGCCCCTTCGATCCGCCCCCGGCGTTCCACGCGCTGCGCGAGGAGGGGCCGCTCACCCGGGTCCGGCTCCAGGACGGCAGCACCCCGTGGGTGGTCACCCGGTACGCCGAGCAGCGGACCCTGCTGGCGGACCCGAGGCTCAGCGTCGTCCCCGCCCTGCCCGGCTTCCCGCGCCCGGAGCGTCCGCACGCCGATGCCGATGCCGATGCCGATGCCGATGCCGATGCCGACGCCGACGCCGACGCCGGCCAGGGCGACGGCGAGGAGGCGTCCGCCGAGGCCCACGGCCTCAGCTTCATCAACATGGACGACCCCGAGCACGCCCGGCTGCGCCGGATGGTCACCGGGCCGTTCGCCATCAAGCGGATGGAGGCCATGCGCCCGGCGGTCCAGAAGATCGTCGACGACATGATCGACGACCTGCTGGCCGGGCCGAACCCGACCGACCTGGTCGAGCCCTTCGCCCTGCCGGTGCCCTCCCTGGTGATCTGCGAACTGCTCGGCGTCCCCTACGACGACCACGCGTTCTTCCAGGCCAACAGCAAGGCCATCATCACCCGCACCTCGACGCCCGAGCAGCGCGCCGAAGCCCATGGCCGACTGGGTGACTACCTCGGCAGCCTGCTGGACACCAAGCTCGGCCACCCCGGCGAGGACGTGCTGTCCGACCTGGCCGCAAAGGTCCAGGACGGCGCGCTGACGCGCCGGGAGGCGACCTCGATGGCCGTGCTCCTGCTGTTCGCCGGGCACGAGACCACCGCCAACATGATCGCCCTGGGCACCCTGGCCCTGCTGGAACACCCCGACCAGCTGGCCCGCCTCCGGGACGGCGGCGACCCGAAGTTCGTAGCGGGCGCGGTCGAGGAGCTGCTGCGCTACCTGCACATCCCGCATCTGGGGATGCGCCGTGTCGCCCTGGAGGACATCGAGGTCGCCGGCCGGACCATCCGCGCCGGTGAAGGGCTGTTGCTGCTCAACGAGATGGGCAACCGCGACCCCGACGTCTTCCCCGAGGGCGACCGGCTGGACCTCGACCGCGACGCCCGCCGCCACATCACCTTCAGCTTCGGCGTGCACCAGTGCCTGGGCCAGCCGCTGGCCCGCATGGAACTCCAGGTCGTCTACAGCACCCTCTACCGGCGCATCCCCACCCTCCGCCTGGCCACCGGCCTGGACCGGATCCCCTTCAAACACGACTCGTTCGTCTACGGAGTCCACGAACTGCCCGTGGCCTGGTGACCCCAACGCCGCGAGGCCAAGACACACGATGAGCACCACCCGGACCCAGGGGCGGTCTTGGGGCGGTCCGAACCCTCCCCTCGCGGGGTTCGGACCGTGCCATGGCCGTATTCGACCGCCGTACGGGGTTGTTCAGCAGGTCACCGGCCTGCACTGAACAACCCCGAGCCGTGAGCCGGACGAACGCGGCGGGGGAACCGTGAAGATCGGGTGAACGCCCCTTGCCCCGCCCGCCGGTCCACCGGTAGTTCGATTGCGGCCGCCCCCCGCGACTACCTACCGTGGGCGCCCGGGTGGACGCGCTGGGCGATGACCCGGCGATGGCATGGTGATCGCGGGGGAGGGCGGGCACGTGGCGGGACGACCAGGGCCGGGACGAGCGGGGCCGGGGCGCACCGAGGGCGAGCTGGATCCGGAGGCCGGGACGGTGCCGCGGTTCGCCGCCGAGCTGCGTGAGCTGCGCGAGTCCGCCGGGAAGCCCACCTACCGGGCGATGGCCCAGCGGACGCGGTACGGGGTGACCACGCTCTCGCAGGCTGCGGCCGGGAAGCAGCTGCCCACCCGGGCGGTGGCGCTCGCTTACGTCAAGGCGTGCGGCGGCGACGTCATCGAGTGGGAACGGCGCTGGACAGCGGCGTCGGCCGAGCTGGCCGCCGAGGCCGCCGCAGACGACACCGCCCGCCCGCCGTACCGCGGTCTCACCCGGTTCGAACCGGGCGACCGAACTGTTCTTCGGCCGCGACCGGCTCGTCGAGCGGCTGACGGAGCTGAACCGCAAGCACCGCTTCACCGCCGTCTTCGGCCCCTCCGGCAGCGGCAAGTCCTCGTTGCTGCGCGCCGGGCTGATCCCCCTGCTGCGGACGGCCTCCGACGACGATGCGCCGCCCGCGGCCGTACGCATCCTCACGCCCGGCGCGGACCCCCTGCGCACCCACGCCGACCGGCTCCTTCCCGTCCGCGGCACCGACGCCGACACCTGGCTGATCGTCGACCAGTTCGAGGAGCTGTACACCCTCGGCGCCGACCCCGCCGACCGGGACACCTTCATCGACCGCCTCGTCGCCGCCACCGCCCCCGACAGCGGGCTGCGCGTCGTCATCGCGGTACGGGCCGACTTCCTCGGCCGCTGCGCCGAACACCCCGGCCTCACCGCGGCGCTCCAGGACGCCACGCTGCTCGCCGGGCCGATGAGCCGCGCGGAGCTACGGGAGGCCATCGTCCGCCCGGCCGCCGCGGACGGCCTGATCGTGGAACGCTCCCTGACCGAACGCCTCCTGGACGAGGTCGAGGGCGCCCCGGGCGGACTGCCGATGATGTCGCACGCCCTGCTGGAGACGTGGCGCCACCGCAGCGGCCGCGCCCTGACCGAAACCGCGTACGAGGCGGCCGGCGGGCTGGGCGCCTCGGTCGTCCGTACGGCCGAGCAGGTGTACGGCGAACTCACCGCGCCGCAGGCCGAGCTGGCCCGCCGTATCCTGCTCAGACTCGTCGCGCCCGGCGCAGGCACGCCGGACACGCGGCGCCCCACCGACCGCGCGGAACTCGACTTCGGCAGCCCCGCCGACACCCGCGTGGTCCTGGAACGCCTGGTCAGGGCCCGGCTCATCACCTTCGACGACGGCACCGTCGACCTCGCCCACGAAGCCCTCATCACCGCCTGGCCCCGGCTGCGCGCATGGATCGACGCCGAACGCGACCGGCTGCGGGTGCACCGCTCGCTGTCCGAGGCGGCCCGTACCTGGCAGGGGCTCGGCCGGGAGAACGCCGCGCTCTACGCGGGCTCCCGGCTGTCCGCCGCCCGCGACGCCTTCAGCATCGCACACGACGACGGCGAGGGACACCGAGGCGATGAACTCACCGCGCTGGAGCGGCAGTTCCTCACCACATCGCTCGGGCGACGCCACCGCGCCGTACGACTGCGCCGTATGGTGGTGGCCGTCCTCGCCGCGCTCGTGCTGCTCGCCACCGGCACTGCCGTCGTCGCGCTCCAGGCGCGCGCCACCGCGCAGAACGAACGGGACGATGCCGTGTTCGGCCGCCTCACCGCCGAGGCCGACGGCGTCCGCGAGACCGACTCCGGCCTCGCCGCCCGGCTCGATGTCGCCGCGTACCGCATGCGCACCACCCCGGACCTGCGGACCCGGCTGGCCTCGGACACGGGCCGGGTGCTGGCCACCCGGCTGCCCGGCCACCGCGGCCTCGGCAGCTCCGTGGCGTACGCGCCCGACGGCCGCACCCTCGCCAGCGGCGGCCACGACGGCACGGTCCGGCTGTGGGACACGCACCGGGACAGGTCGCTGGGCGCACCGCTGCGCCTGCGCACGGGCCGGGTCGGCGCGGTGGCCTTCTCCCCGCGGGTCTCCCCGAGGGGCGGCGATCTGCTGGTGGCCACCGGGAAGGGCGGCGGCATCCAACTGTGGGATGTACGCGACCGGTCGCGGCCCCGCGCCCTCGGCCGGCCGCTGGTGAGCCACGACGAGGAGAACGTCGTCTCCGCCGCGTTCGCCCCCGACGGGCGGCAGCTCGCCACCGGGGGCGACGACGGGACCGTACGGCTGTGGGACCTGAGCGACCCGGCCCGCCCCGCGCCGCTCGGCGAGCCCGCCGAGGCCGACGGCTCCGAGGAACGCAGCGTCCGCGCCGTGGCGTTCGCCCCGGACGGGAACACCCTGGCCACGGGCGGCTACGACGGGACCGTACGGATGTGGCGGCTCGGCGGGGGCGACGGGCTCGCCCCGCTCGGCAAGCCGCTGCGCCAGCACACCTCCTCCGTCTGGACGGTGGCCTTCTCCCCGGACGGAAACACCCTGGCGACGGCCGGTTTCGACGAGACCGTACGGCTGTGGGACGCGTCCGACCCCGGCCGCGTCCAGCCGCTGGGCGAACCGCTCACCGCGCACACCGCGCCCGTGATGTCGGTGGCCTTCAGCCCCGACGGCGAGACCCTGGCGACCGCGGGCGAGGACGACGCGCCCCTGCTGTGGAACGTGGCCCACCCCGCCTATCCGCAACAGCTGGGGGAGCCGCTGACCGGCCACACGGAGGCGGTGTGGGAGGTGGCGTTCAGCCCCGACGGCCACAACCTCGCCAGCACCGGCGCCGACGGCAGCGTCCGCCTCTGGCGCCGGCCGCCGACCGTCCTCACCGACTTCACCAACCCGCTGACCGCCGTCGCCTACAGCCCCGACGGACGTCTGCTCGCCACCGCCAGCACCGACGACGGGCTGATCCGCCTGTGGGACGTGCGCAGGCCGGACCGCCCGCGCCGGATCCCGCGGACCCTCGGCCACGAGGACGCGGTGCTGGCCGTCGCGTTCTCCCCGGACGGCCGTACGGTGGCGGGCGGTTCGACGGACGGCACCGTACGGCTGTGGGACGTGTCCGCGCCCGAACGTCCCGCCCCGCTGGGCGAACCGCTGGACGCGCACGACGGCGGTGTCCCCGCCGTCGCGTTCGCCCCGGACGGCCGCAGGCTCGCCACCGGCGGGGACGACGGCACGGTGCGGCTGTGGGACGTACGGCGCCGGGACCACGTACGTCCGCTCGGTGCAACGTTGCGCGGCCACACCGACACCGTCACCTCGGTGGCCTTCGCCCGGGGCGGCCGCATCCTGGCCACCGGCAGCGAGGACGGCACGGCGCGCCTGTGGCACGTCGGCGCCGGGGAGCGGGCCCGGCCCGCAGGGGACGCCCTCACCGGGCACGACGAGCAGGTCAACACCGTCACCTTCGCCTCGGACGGGAAGACCCTGGCGACGGGCAGTGACGACCGCACGGTGCGGCTGTGGGACGTGGCACGGGTGGACCGCGTACGCCCGGTGGGGGAGGAGCTGACCGGGCACCGCGCTCCTGTCCGGTCCGTGGCCTTCGCCCCGGACGGGAAGACCCTCGCCACGGGCAGTGGCGACCATACGGTGCGGCTGTGGGACGTGGCCGACCCCGCCCATGCCGAGGTGGCCGGGCAGGAACTCACCGGCCATCTCGACACCGTCACCTCCGTCGCGTTCAGCCCGAAGGGCGACGCCCTCGCCTCCGTCGGCTACGACCTGACGGCCCGGGTGTGGCCCCTGGACACCGACCGCGCGGCGGACTCCGTCTGCGCCCGCACCGGCGGCGTCCTCACCCGCGCCGCCTGGGCGGAGCACCTGCCGCAACTCGGCTACCGGGAGGTGTGCGAGGGGCGCTAGGGGATGGTGAACTTCACTACGGCACCGTCGTCGTTCTGCGCGACGACGGTCGCCCTCAACGTGTCACCGAACGTGGCCACGCCGCCCTGGCCGCCGAGGTTCATGACGGTGCTCGGCGTCATGAAGGTGACGGATTCGTTCATCACGGTGACGTTCACGGTCAGCCCGTTCGCCGTGATCCTCACCGGCGAGGTCACCAGGACTTCGCAGCTGCCGTCCGAGCACGCGTCGGTGTTCTTGCCGTCCGCCGCCTTGGGCAGCGGGCCGGTGGGATCGGGTGAGGGCGAGTCCGTCCCCTCTGAAGGTTTCCCACCGGGCGCGCACTGCTCGGCGCGTTGGTGCGCGGCCGCGAGCTGCGGGTTCTTCTTCGTCAGCGCGCGCAGGTCCGGCTTGGGCGGAGTGAGGGACTGGATGAGCTTGTCGGCGTCCGCGACACTGCCCTCGGGGTCGTCGAAGGCCGCGCTCGGGGACATCTCGTCGAGCTGCGGCACGACGCGCTTCAGTTTCTTCTGCCAGGCGTCGAGGAGCCGGTCGGCCGCGGGTACGCCCGAGGGGCCGAGGTCCTTCAGATCACTGTCCACGCCGACCACGTCCGACGGGGTCCCGGCGAGGTAGCCGACCGCGCGGGACTGGGCGGTCAGATCACCTTCGTCCATGGCCCGGATCTCCTTCAGATCCGCCGCGCTGTCCGTCCGCAGGTTCTTGAGCGCGCGCGACGACTCGCACATACCGCCGACCCACGTCACCAGTGCCTTGGACGGCGGCCGGGGCGGCGTCGGCTCGGCCGACCTCTTGCCCGACGACTTGTCCGACGCGTCGGCCTTCTCGCCCGTACCGCCTCCGCAGCCGCCGAGGGCCAGTACCAGCCCGGCCGCCATCACGGCAGCGCTCCCTCTCGTGAACATCCAATGACCTCTCTCCGTGCTGTGCTGCCGATCGCGCGGCCCGGACACCGACACCGCAGGCCCAGTTCAACGCGGCCCGCGATTGTTCGGTCACCCCTCCGCAGCCGTGAACAACGTCTGCCTTCCGGTGGGCGGTACGCGGCCGTCGATCGTGGTGACCGGGGCGTCTAACCTCGGCACCAGGGCGGCCACGATCGGGCGGTCGCGCACCGAGGGAAAGAGAGGCCACTCGTGGACGTCGAGCAGCTCGTCGCGTTTCGCCGAGAACTGCACCGGAACCCGGAGCCCGCGTTCGTGGAGATCGGCACGGCGGCCCGGATCGAGCAGGCCATCGAGGGGCTGCCGATACGCGTCCTCACGGGGAAGGCCGCCCAGGATCTCTCCGCCGTCGTCAACTTCCCGTCCCAGGAGACCCTGGACGAATGGGCGGCCCGCGCCGTCGCTTCGGGTGCTCCGGAGGAAAGGGTGCGGCACTTCCGGGAGAACGGCACCGCGCTGGTCGTCGATCTGGTGGGCACCCGTCCCGGGCCGCGCTGGGGGCTTCGCGTCGACATCGACGCACTGCCGATGCGCGAATCGTCCGATGCCACGCATTTCCCGGTGGTGAACGGCTTCGCCGCCACGAACGGCGCCATGCACGCGTGCGGCCACGACGCCCACGCCACCATCGGCGTCGGCCTGCTGCACCGGCTGGCGGACCGCGACTTCGCGGGCTCCCTGCGGATCCTGTTCCAGCCCGCCGAAGAGGGGGTCCGGGGAGCGCAGACGATGATCGACGCCGGGGTGGCCGACGAGATCGACCACATGCTCGCCGTGCACATGGCCGGGGACATGGCCGTCGGCGGGGTCGTGGGCAGCTTCACCGGCGGCTTCGCCACCCGCAAGCTGAAGGTCGACTTCGAGGGCAAGGCATCCCATGCGGCCGGTGCGCCGGAGTCCGGGCGCAACGCGCTGCTCGCGGCGGCCACGGCCGCGCTGGGCATCATGGGGATCCCGCGCTTCAGCGCCGCGGACACCCGGCTCAACGTCGGCACGCTCGTCGCCGGTGACGGTGTGAACATCGTGCCCTCCTCCGCGGCCATGACATGCGAGGTCCGGGCGACCGACGACGACATCGTCGACGAGCTGGTCGACCGGGTCCGCGCGGTCGTGGAGGGCGCGGGCCTGGCGCAGGGGGTGCGGACGAACGTGGCGGTGATGGGCCAGTCCGCCACCGTCGCACCGGACGACGAAATGATCGACCGCATCGTGGAGGTGGCCACCGCCCACGACGATGTCACCGAGGTCATCCGGACCCAGGCGTTCGCGGGCAGCGACGACGCCAACCTTCTCATCAGGCATGTTCAGCAGCGCGGGGGCAAGGGCGCCTACCTGATGGTCGGAGCGGGCAGCCCGGGACCCCATCACAGCGAGAACTTCGACGTCGCGGAGGAGGCGATCCCGACCGGGATCGACATCCTCGAAACGCTGATACGTGCGTAGACGCGGGGGAAGCGGCGATCACGGCCGGGAGGCGGTGGCGAAGACCGGTGGGCGGTGCGACGCCCAGGGGCGTTCCGCCTCCAGCTGCGCCGCCACCCGGACCAGCAGATCCTCCCGCCCGTAGGCCGCGGCCAGCTGGATGCCGATGGGTGTGCCGGACTCGGTCAGGGCCGCCGGTACCGCGATCGCGGGCTGACCGGTGGTGTTGAACGGCGCGGTGAAGGTGAGTACGTCCACCGACTTCCGGAGGCCGTCCTGCTCCCGCCACGGCCACCCCACCGGCAGGGGCGGGGTGGCGAACACCGGGCTCAGCAGCAGGTCGAACTCCTGCCACCACCGGGCCATGCCCGCCCGGAGCCCGTTCTGCCAGGCCAGGGCGTCGGCGAGTTCCAGGCCCGTGATCTCCCGGCCGCGCCGCACCCAGAACCGGGTGACGGGGTCGAGGTCGCCCGGTCCAGGGCCCTCGCCGAGTTCCCTGGTCAGCGCTTCGACGCTCTGCGCCGCGGTGACGCTCAACGCGTCGAAGAACGCCGTGAGGCACCGGGGATCCAGCATGGGCGCGGGATGCGCCTCCTCGACCCGGTGCCCGAGCCGTTCGAGGATCCGGGCCGTGTCGAGTACGGCGTCCCGTACCGCGTCGACGACCTGGGGCGCGTGGTCCGGTGCGTGGGCGAGGACACCGACCCTGAGCCGTCCCGGCTCACGGCCGACCAGCGCGGCCAGGCCGCCCGGCGGAAGGGGCGCGGGGCCGCCCCGGTCCCCGGGCGCGCCACCGCTCACCGCGTCGAGCACCGCCGCCGTGTCCCGCACGGTCCGGGTGACGACGGCCGGGACGCTGTGGCCCCACCGGTCGGCTTGCCCCGGGCCCGCGCTGATCCGCCCCGCGCTGGGCTTCAGCCCCACCAGATGGCAGAACGCGGCCGGCATCCGGATCGAGCCGCCGCCGTCCCCGCCCTGCGCCACGGGCACCATGCCCGCGGCCACCGAAGCCGACGCGCCCCCCGAAGAACCGCCCGGGGTCACATCGGTGCGCCACGGGTTGCGCGTCACGCCGTGGTTGCGCGGCTCTCGCTGACCGAGAGCAGGCCGAACTCCGGGGCCGAGGTCTGGCCGACGACGATGAACCCGCCTCCTTGAGCCGCCGGTGATCACGGAGTCTCCCGGGCGACCCGGCCGTGCCGGGCCACCCAGGCGCATCCGAAGGTGGCCGGGTCGCCTTTCGCTGTCGCTGAGCGCCTTCGTCAGCGTGGGCACGCCCGCGAACGGGGCGTCCCGGGGCATCCGGTCCGCCTCCGCGAGCGCCCGTTCGTACCGCCGGTGTGTGATCGCGTTGATCTGCTGATCGGTCGCCTCGATGCGCTCGATGGCGGCCTCGACCAGTTCGCGCGGGGACGTCTCGCCCCGCCGGACCAGGTCCGCCTGGTCGTGAGCGTCCATCGTGGCCGTTGTGGTCATGCGGCTCTCTCCTGATCTGCGGGATACGGCGGAACGCGGGTCAAGGGGACCGGTTCACTGAGCGGACCGGATGCATGGCCGCCGGTCGTTGCGGGGCATAGCTTCTCCGCAACGACCGACGACGGAGGCGCCATGGTGCTACTTCAGGCCGATGTGCGCACCCGGCCCCAGCGGCAGCCCGAACCCGTAGAACACGCCCAGGATCGCCAGCCACACCACCAGGAACGGCACGGCGAAGACCGAGAGCCGCGCGATGAGGGTGCCGAGACGGGCCTCGGGCTCTTACTGGCGGAGCATGGCGAGGATGACGAACAGGTACGGGTTCATCGGCGTGAGGATGCCGGTGGCCGAGTCGCCGATACGGAACGCCGCCTGGCTGAGCGCGGGACTCATCCCGAGCAGCATGAACGCCGGGACGAAGATGGGCCCGGCCAGGGACCACAGGGCGGAACCGGAGACGATGAAGAGGTTGAGACAGGCGGTCAGCGCGACGAACGCCACGATGACCCAGAAGCCGGTGAGGTTGATGGCGTTGAGGAACGCGGCGGACTTCGCGGCGAGCAGGATGCCGACGTTCGACCAGTTGAAGAGTGCGATGACCTGGGCCGCCACGAACATCATGACGAGGTAGCCGGACATGGTCTTCAACGAGTCGGCGACGGAGGTGATCAGCTCGTCGGCACCGGTGACGGTCTTGGCCGTCCGGGCATAGGTGAGGCCGGCCAGGAGGAAGCCGCCGAACACGATCGGGACCATTCCGGTGAGCACCGGGGAGGGCAGCAAGGCTCCGCCCTCGCCGCGCAGCGGAGCTCCGGAGGGCAGCCACAGGGCGAGGATCGCCGCCAGGTACACGGCGACGACGAGCCCGGTGTACCGCAGGCCCCGGCGCTGGGCGGGGGTGAGGGTCAGGTCCTCCGACTCGGGCTCGCCCTCGGCCGCCCGGTAGGGCCCGAGGCGCGGTTCGATCACGCGGCTGATGAGGAAACCGCCGAGCAGGCCGAGCACGATGCTGCTGGAGGCGGTGAAGAAGTAGTTGATGAGCAGGTGGATGTGGAGCCCGTCGCCGGCGGGAAGCGTCGAGGCCGCCTGCTGGGTGATGCCGACGTAGTTGGCGTCGAGCGAGCCGACGGTGAACCCGGCGGCGTACCCCGCGCTGACGCAGGCGAAGGCGCCGATGAGACCCGCCACGGGGTGGCGGCCCGCGGCCTTGAAGACCATGGCCGCCAGTGGCGGGAAGACGAGCGCGGCGACGTCGGTCATCACGTGTGCCTGACACGCGACGATCGCCACCGCGTACGGCAGGACGGCCTTGGGGGCGCGGGCCAGAGTGGCCCGCATGACGGTGTCCAGCAGGCCGACCTTCTCCGCCAGCCCGACCACCATGAACAGGGTCAGGACCGTGCCGATGGGCGGGAACGTGGCGAAGTTGAGGACCAGGTTCTCCAGCAGCCAGCGCAGGCCCTCGCCGGTGAGGAGTCCGGTGATGTGCTTGGTCTGATCGGTGCCGGGCACGGCGGCGGAGACGCCGGCGAGATCGAGCGCGGTGGAGACGACGGCCAGCAGGGCGAAGAGCACGGCGAACAGGATGACGGGGTTGGGCAGGGCGTTGCCCGCCCGCTCGATCAGGGAGAGCAGCCGGTCGAGTCCGCCGGATCTGCGGCCGTTCGGGGACGTGCCGCCGCCGTTCTTCAGGTCCGGTGCGGGGAGGCTGGGCGATGAGGTCATCATGGTTGCCTTACGGCCGTGGCGGTTGGAAGCAGCAGGTCCTTGCGGATCACACCGTCCTGGACGACGCAGACGATGTTCGAAGGGTCTCCGAGGACGCCGATGTCGGCGAGCGGGTCGCCGTCGCACAGGATCAGGTCGGCGGTGCGGCCGACGGTCAGGGTGCCGAGCCGGTCGGCCAGGCCGAGGAGTTCGGCGGAGGTGCGGGTGCCCGCGACGATGGCCGACATCGGGTCCATGCCCAACTCCACCAGGTGGCCGAGTTCCTTGAGGTTCACGCCGTGCGGTGCGATGGCCGCGTCGGTGCCGAGTGCGATGCGGGCGCCCCGCTCGATGGCGCGGGAGATGTTCTTCTTGGTGATGCCGGACCAGCGGGTCTTCTTCTCGTACTGGTAGTCCGGCATCGTGGCCTTGTCGATGGGCGTGAAGGCGGCGGACAGCGTGGGGACGACGAAGACGCCGCGTTCACCCGCCAGGTCCAGCGCCCGTTCGTCCAGTCCGTAGCCGTGCTCGATGCTGGTGACGCCGCCGCGGATGGCGTTGAGGATGCCCTCGGTGCCCTGGGCGTGGGCGGCGACCGGCTTGCCGCCGTGCCGCCGGGCCTCGTCCACGACGGCGCGGATCTCCTCCTCCATCAGCCCTTCGTCCTCAGGCTGGTCGTACGGGCTGGCCATGCCGCCGGTGGCGCAGATCTTGATCACGTCGGCGCCCGCGCGCAGCACTTTGCGTACGGCGAGGCGGGATTCGTCCACGGTGTCCGCGAGATGGGCCATCTCGCCGCCGGTGAGGTCGGTGCCGTCGGGCAGCCGGAAGTCGGAGTGGCCGCCGGTGTGGCCGATGATCGCCACGGCAGTGTGCAGCCGCGGTCCCACGATCCGTCCGCTCTGCACCGCGGTACGGAAGCCCGCGGACAGCCCGCCCAGGTCACGGGCGGTGGTGATGCCCGCCTCCAGGGTCTGCCGCAGCCGGGTGGCCGTGTCGAACGTGACCAGCACCGGATCGAGTTCGCCACGGCGGCCGGGGTGGGCCCGGTGCGCGTACGCGAGATGGACGTGGCAGTCGAAGAAGCCGGGCAGCACGGTGCGGCCACCCGCGTCGATCTCCCGTACCGGGGCCGCGTCCCCGGACGCCGAGGACACCGGGGGCGCCGTCGCGGCGGGTCCGGCATACGTGATCGTCCCCTCGGCGTCGGCGGTGACGACGGCGTCGTCCACGGGAGACGACCCCGTGCCGTCGATGAGGCGGGCGTGGTGAACGCGCAGTGCGGTCCTGGCGGTCGCGTGCGTCGTGGCATCCGTCATGGTGGGCGGAATCACTCCTCCGATAACAGGAACAAGTAGAGGGAGTGTGCGAATGGAGAAGAAGGGTCGGCGTGGCGATGCAGCTTTGAGCCGCGATCCCCGGAAAACCCGCAGGAACGCGCCTCCTCGGGCGGTGCAGGATCGTGCCGCGCCGGAGCTGGACGAACTCGACCGCAGCATCGTGCACGCGCTACAGATCCACCCCAGAGCTCCCTGGACGCTCGTCGGTGAGGTGCTGGGAGTCGACCCGGTGACGGCCGCGCGGCGCTGGCAGCGCCTGGCGGACGCCGGACTCGCCTGGGTGACGGCCCATCCGCGGCTGGCCAATTCCCGGGTCGTGGCGACGGGCGTCATCGAGGTCGACACGGAGCCCGGTGCCGCGGTGAACGTCGCCCGTGCCCTGGCGGCGGACCACGCGATGGTCAACGTCAAACTCACCTCGGGCGGCCGCGATGTGATCGCCGAGGTACAGGTCCGGGATTTCGACGAACTGCTCGGTCTCACCACACGGCTGTTCCAGGGGATGCCCGGGGTGCGGGCGACACGGGCGCACATATCCACCGGCATGCCGACGGAGGGCAGCCAATGGCGGCTGCGCAGCCTGGACGGCGACCAGTGCGCGCGCTTGGACACGGCCGCCCTGCCCCCGCCGGCCCGGCCGGAGAGCGATGCCGAAGCGGGCTGGGACACGCTGGACGCGCGGCTGCTCGAACTGCTCGGCGCCGACGGCCGTATGCCGATGCGCAGGCTCGCGGCGGCGACAGAGGTGGGCCTCACCACGGTGCGCCGCCGGCTCCAGGCGCTGCTCCCGTCGCGGGTGAGCCTGCGCTGCGACCTCGCCCGTACGCCCTTCGGATGGCCGCTGTCCGCGGTGTACTTCGCCTCCGTACCGGCCCAGCACCTGGCGGAGACGAGCCGGGTGCTGTCCGGCTTCCGCGAGGTCCGCGCGTGCGCGATCATGGCGGGTCCGCACAATCTGGTGATCGACGTCTGGCTGCGCGCCCTGAGCGACGTCCACGCCTTCGAGGCGCATCTGGCCCGGCGGCTGCCCCGTCTGACCATTGACGACCGTTCGCTGGTCCTGCGCACGGTCAAGCACATGGGGCGGCTGCTCGACGGCGACGGCCGCTCCGTGGGCATCGTCCCGCTGCCCTGTGGTGTGCCACCTGCCGTGGGAGCGCTTCCATGACGGTCGTGTTCATGCCACGATGCTGCGCGGGCAGGCCGCGTACGGGGGCGCTCTTCAGCGGCATGTCCTGGTCACGATTGATCCGCAACCGCGATCAGGAAGGGATGAGGACGTGTCCCCATCGACCCGCACCACCCCGCGCGGACCACGGCGTTCGGTGCTCGCCGCCCTCGGCGGAGCGCTGGCCTCGTTACTCGCGGTCATGCTGCTGGGTGCGCCCACGGCCTCGGCCCGTACGGCGACCACCGAGGCTTCCGCCGCTACCGAGGCTTCCGCCGGGACCAAGGCTCCCACCGCGGCCCTGACCGAGATCAAGAACTTCGGCACCAACCCCAGCAATCTCCAGATGTACTTGTATGTTCCGGACAACGTCGCCCCGAACCCGGCCGTGGTGGTGGTCGTGCACTACTGCACGGGATCCGGGCCCGCGATGTACTCCGGCACCGAGTTCGCCTCCCTGGCCGACCGGTACGGCTTCATCGCCGTGTACCCGTCCGTCACCCGCGCCAGCAAGTGCTTCGACGTCTCCTCACCACAGGCGCTGACCCGCGGCGGGGGAAGCGACCCGGTGGGCATCAAGTCCATGGTCGACTGGACGGTCCGTACCTATTCCGCCGACACCAGCAGGGTCTTCGCCACCGGTACCTCCTCCGGCGCGATGATGACCAACGTCCTGCTCGGGGACTACCCCGATGTGTTCGCGGCCGGGTCCGCCTTCGCGGGCGTGCCGTTCGCCTGCTTCGCCACCACCAACGGGTCGGAGTGGAACAGCGACTGCGCCAACGGCACCATCACCCGCACCCCGCAGCAGTGGGGCGATCTGGTCCGCGGCGCCTACCCGGGGTACAGCGGGCCCCGGCCCCGTATGCAGCTCTGGCACGGCACACAGGACGACATCCTGCGCTACCCCAACTTCGGGGAGGAGACCAAGCAGTGGACGAACGTGCACGGCGTCAGCCAGACCCCGGCCCGCACCGACTCCCCCCAGTCCGGCTGGACCCGCACCCGGTACGGCTCCACCGGTGACCGGGCCCCCGTCGAGGCCATCAGCCTCCAGGGCGTCGGCCACAACCTCGTCACCAGCGGCATGGCGGCCCGTGTGATCACGTTCTTCGGCCTGGACGCCAACGGCCCCGCGCCCCAGCCCCAGCCGGGCGCCTGCCGGGTGTCGGCCACCACCAGCGCCTGGAGCACCGGCCTGACCGCCTCCGTGGCCGTCACCAACACCGGCACGACCACGCTGAACGGCTGGCAGCTGGGCTTCACCCTGCCCTCCGGCCAGACCATCACCGGCGGCTGGGGCGCCACCTACAGCCCCGCGAGCGGAGCCGTGACCGCCACCAACGCCGCCTACAACAGCACACTCGCCCCGGGCGCGAGCGTCACCATCGGCTATCAGGCCAACCACACCGGGACGACCAGCGCTCCGGGTGGCTTCACCCTCAACGGAAAGACCTGCACGGCCACCTGACGTCCGCCGGGGATATCTTCGAGTTGCACGCGCGGCTCGTCCACGACGCGGCGAGCCGCCTGGCAACGAGGAGCAACGGATGACCCTGACCGACGCACAGCGCGCGGAAGCCGGACGGCTGCTGCGGGAGGCCGAGCGCGACGTGACGCCGATCGACCCGCTGACGGAGCTGATGCCCGGCCTGGAAGTGGCCGACGCCTACGCCGTCCAGCGGGACAACATCGCCCGGCGCCTGGCCGCCGGCGCCACGGTCGTCGGTCACAAGGTCGGGCTCACCGCGGCCGCGATGCAGCAGCTCCTCGGCGTGGACGAGCCGGACTTCGGCCATCTGCTGGACGACATGGTCCACCGCGACGGCGGTTCCGTACCGGCGGCGCGCTACTGCGCCCCGCGCATCGAACCGGAGATCTGCTTCCGGCTCGCCGAGCCGCTTCGCGGGCCGGGCGTCACCGTCGAGGACGTTCTCGCGGCCACCGAGGCGGTCGCTCCCGCCCTGGAGATCGTCGACAGCCGGATCCGCGACTGGAAGATCACGCTGGCCGATACGGTGGCCGACAACGCCAGCTCGGCCGGTCTGGTCTGGGGCGCCTGGACACCCCTGGTCGAGGCGCCCGACCTGGCCGCCGTCGTGGCCGACCTGCTGGTCGACGGCGAGCGGGTCGCCTCGGGCAGCGGCAGCGAGGTGCTGGGTCACCCCGCGGCCGCGGTCGCCTGGCTGGTCAACACCCTCGCCGAGTTCGGCACCGCCCTGGAGCCCGGGCACCTGGTGCTGCCCGGCACCATGACCGGCGCCCCGTTCGTCAGCGCCGGACAGCGGATCGAGGCACGCTTCAGCGATCTCGGGCCGGTGTCGGTGACCTTCACCTGAGACCGACACCGCGACCTGCTCACCCAGGCGGGCATCGCCGACCCGGGCGAGGCCAACGCCCTGGCCCGTCGGCTCAACGGCCACTCCGCGTCCCTCGCCGCCGAACACCCCGGCCGCTTCGGCTGGTTCGCCACCCTGCCGATGCCCGACACTGGCGCGAGCGCCACGGAGGCCCGGCGGGCCCGCCGGGCCTTCCGGCTTCTCCACCCCGGCACCCGGTGACGTACGTGCCATCTATGGGGGCGGGCCGCAGGCCCCGGGCGGCCCGGGGCCTGCGTGCGGCTCAGATACCGAACTCGGTGGGCGGGATCCCGAGGGCGGCGCACGCCTCGTGGATGACCTGCTGCTCGGACGGCTCGATGTAACCGTCGGCCCCGGCGATGACGATGCCGGTCTGGATGACCGCGCGGGCCTCCGTCGGCTTCTTGGCCGCCTTGGCGATCTCCTGCATCACCTCGGTCTTGCCCAGCTGGAAGTTGGCCATGAGCCGGTCCAGGTTCTTGTTGAACCGCTGGCGGAGCTGGTCCGCCGGGAAGTTCTGGAGGACCTCGTTGGTGGTGATCAGCTCCTCGACACGCTGCCGCTCCGCGGGCTCGACGTGCCCGTCCGCCGCGGCCACCAGCGCGCACATCGCCATCGAGGCATCGCGGTAGGCGCCGCTCTTCAGCTCGGTCTTGACCGACGCGAGCTGGGACTTGAGCAGCCCGACCAGCTGGGCCTTGGAGCCGCCGGAGGACGAGCCGGACCCGTGGCCGCCGTGCTGCCCCTGCCCGAAGGATCCGTGGCCCTGCCCGGACCCGCTCCTTCCGCGAGCGCTCTGGGCCTGCTGGAGGTTCTTGGCCTGGTCCTTGAGCCGGTCCCACATTGCCATTGGTGCCACCTCGGCTTCTTGTTGCTGCTTGTCCGGTTCTGCTCGTCGGTCGCGTTGCTTCGCGGTCTGTCCAAGGTGAACGCTCCCGACGGTGACCGGGTTCCCGAAAAGCAAAGCACACGTAAAAGGAGACGGCTCACGCGCCGGGCGGAGAGGCGTGAGGAGGTTAGGGGCGATCAGGGGTTGGGGGGTCATTTCACCCTGCGTAGCGTTCCCGGCAAGCGCGCGTCGCAGTGTCGGGCGCCTTTTCGACCCGGGGTGGCTGTGGTGGGCAACCAGGAGAAGCTTCTTGACTACCTCAAGCGCGCGACCACGGATCTGCGCGCTGCCCGCAAACGCATCGCGGAGATCGAACACCGCGACCGGGAGCCGATCGCCATCGTCGGGATGGCGTGCCGCTATCCGGGCGGGGTGGATTCGCCCGAGGGGCTGTGGCGGCTGGTGGACGAGGGCGTGGACGCGATCTCGGAGTTTCCGGCCGACCGTGGCTGGGGCGTCGAGGACATCTACGACCCCGAGCCCGGCAAGCCGGGGAAGACCGCCGCTCGCGAGGGCGGGTTCCTCCATGACGCGGGCGAGTTCGACGCCCAGCTCTTCGGGATCAGCCCGCGCGAGGCGACCGAAACCGACCCCCAGCAGCGATTACTCCTCGAGGTGTCGTGGGAGGTGCTGGAGCGGGCCGGGATCGATCCGCTGTCGCTGAAGGGCAGCCCGACGGGCGTGTTCGCCGGGGTCATGTACCACGACTACGCGCGCGGCAGTAACGGCGGCAGCATCGTCTCGGGCCGGGTCTCCTACACCCTCGGTCTCGAAGGCCCCGCGGTGACCCTGGACACGGCGTGCTCGTCGTCGCTGGTGGCGATGCACATGGCGATGCAGTCGCTGCGCTCGGGAGAGTGCACGCTCGCCCTCGCGGGCGGTGTGACGGTGATGTCCACCCCCGAGATGTTCATCTACTTCAGCGAGCAACGCGGTCTGGCGACGGACGGCCGCTGCAAATCGTTCGGCGCGGGAGCCCACGGCGTCGGCTGCTCCGAGGGTGCCGGGGTCCTCCTGCTGGAACGCCTGTCGGACGCCCGCCGCAACGGGCACCCGGTGCTGGCCGTCGTACGGGGGAGCGCGCTCAATCAGGATGGCGCCAGCAACGGTATGTCGGCCCCGAACGGCCCGTCACAGCGGCGCGTGATCCGTCAGGCGTTGGCGAACGCGGGGTTGTCGGCGGGTGATGTGGACGCGGTCGAGGCGCATGGCACGGGGACGACGCTGGGCGATCCGATCGAGGCGCAGGCGCTGCTGGCGACGTACGGAAAGGATCGCGCGGAGCCGCTGTGGCTGGGGTCGATCAAGTCCAATATGGGCCACACCCAGGCGGCTTCGGGCGTGGCCGGGATCATCAAAGTGGTGCAGGCGATGCGGCACGGTGTGTTGCCGCGGACACTGCATGCGGATGAGCCGACCACGCAGGTGGACTGGTCGGAGGGCAACGTCCGGCTGCTGACCGATCCGAGGAAGTGGCCGCGCGGCGAGCGTCCGCGCCGCGCGGGCGTCTCTTCGTTCGGCATGAGCGGGACGAACGCCCATGTGATCGTCGAAGAGGCGCCACCGGTCGAGGACGAGCCCGAGGAACGCCACGAGCTGCCCGTGGCCCCCATCGTCGTCTCGGCCGGAACCGCCGAGGCGCTTCAGGCCCAGGTGGAGCGGATCCGTGCGTTCGCCGAGGACCACGACCAGCTTGATGTGGCGTTCTCGGCGGCGACGGGGCGTGCCGCGCTGGAGCATCGTGCGGTGCTGGTCGGATCGGAGACGATCAGCGATGTGGTGGCGGGCGCGGGCGGCAAGGTGGCGTTTCTGTTCACCGGGCAGGGGAGTCAACGCCTTGGCATGGGGCGGGAGTTGTATGACACCTTCCCGGTCTTCGCGGCGGCTTTCGATGCGGTGTGTCAGGCGTCGGGGCTGGCGTTGAAGGAGGTGGTGTGGGGCGACGACGGGGCGGCGTTGGAGCGCACGGAATTCGCTCAGCCTGCGATCTTCGCGCTGGAAGTGGCGTTGTATCGGCTGGTGGAGTCCTGGGGTCTTCGGCCGGACATCCTGGCCGGTCACTCCATTGGTGAGGTGGCGGCGGCGCATGTGGCGGGTGTGCTGAGTCTGGAGGACGCGGCGCGGTTGGTGGTGGCGCGGGGCCGGTTGATGCAGGCGTTGCCGTCGGGTGGGGCGATGGTGGCGATCCAGGCCACGGAGGAGGAAGTGGCGCCGCTGCTGGACGGTGAGGTGGGGATCGCGGCGGTCAACGGTCCGTCGTCGGTGGTGGTGTCGGGTGCTGAGGATGCGGTGGCGGCGGTGGCCGGGCGGTTCACGGACCGTAAGACGAGTCGTCTGTCGGTCTCGCATGCGTTCCATTCGCCGTTGATGGATCCGATGTTGGAGGACTTCTGGAAGGTGGCCGAGGCCGTCACCTATGGGCAGCCGAAGATCCGGCTGGTCAAGGACATGACGTCGGCGGAGTACTGGGTGCGGCATGTGCGCGATGCGGTGCGGTTCGCCGATGACGTACGTGCGTTGCATGCAGAGGGTGTGACGCGGTTCCTGGAGGTGGGGCCGGATGGTGTGCTGACGGCGATGGCGCAGCAGAGCGTTGAGGGCACGATGGCGGCGGCGCTGCGTCGGGATCGTTCCGAGGTGGAGAGTGTGTTCGCCGGGGTGGGGCGGTTGTATGCGGTGGGTGTGCCGGTGGACTGGGCCGCGGTGTTCGCGGGGCGCGGTGCGCGCCGGGTCGAGTTGCCGACGTACGCCTTCCAGCGCACCCGCTACTGGTTGATCGAGCAGCCCACGGCCCTCGCCGGGGCCGACGCCGTCGACCATCCGCTGCTGACCTCGATGGTGGAGCTTCCCGAGGCAGGCGGGGCGGTGTTCACCGGGCGGCTCTCCCTCGACTCCCACCCCTGGCTCGCCGACCACGACGCCTTCGGCGCGGTGGTGGTGCCCGGGCAGGTGTTCCTGGAACTGGCCCTGTTCGCCGCCGAGCGCACGGGCCGGGGGCGGGTCGAGGAGCTCGACGTCCACGCGCCGCTGGTCATGGCAGACCCCGAGGACGTCATGACGCTGCGCGTGCTGGTCGACGAGGCGGGGGCCGTCAGCGTGCACGCGCGGCGTGACGGCCGGACGGCCTGGGCGAAGCACGCCACGGGTGTCCTGGCCGCTGAGGCCGATGGCCCCTCCTGGGTGCGCGATGAGGCGACGTACGCCACGGTGCTCGACGCCGCCGGGGTGCGGAACAACAGCGAACCGACCCTTGCCCACGCGTGGCGCGGGGCCTCGGTGGGTGTCGATGAGGAAGGGCGTCCGGTCCTGTCGGTGGAGTCGGCGGAGACACGGCCGATCTCCACGGAGGAGGTACGGGCGCACACCGGCGGCCGTGAATCGCTCTTCCACGTGGAGTGGATCGCCCCACCGGTGCCCCTTGCGGACTCCGGGACCGGCACCCATGTGGTCTACGAATGCCCGCCGGTCGAGGACACCACACCCGAGGGCTTCCGTGCGCTGACCCGGCAGGTGCTGTCCGTCGTCCAGAAGTGGCTGACCGACGAGCAGACGGAGCCCGCGAGGCTCGTGGTCGTCACACGGGGCGCGACCGACGGCACCGACCTGGGGCATGCGGCGGTGTGGGGGCTGGTGCGCGCGGCGGAGGGGGAGTATCCGGGCCGGTTCGTCCTGGTCGACCTGGACGCCGATGCCGGCCCCGGCGCCGAATTGCCCGACGAGGCGTTGCGCCTGCCCGGCGAGCCCGAGATGGCCGTTCGCGGCGGCGAGATCCGGGTGCCGCGGCTGGCCCGCGTCCCGGCGCTGGACGGCGCCCCGTCGTGGGGCCCGGACGGCATGGTCCTGATCACCGGTGGCACGAGCGGGCTCGGCGCCCTGACCGCCCGCCACTTGGCCGGTGAGCACGGCGTCAAGAGCCTGCTGCTGACCAGCCGCCGGGGAATGGATGCACCGGGAGCGGTCGAACTCGTAGCGGAACTAGCGGAGTTGGGCGTCGCGGTGGAAGTGGCGGCCTGCGATGTCACCGATCGGGACGCCGTGGCCGCGCTGGTGGCCGGACGGCGGCTGACGGGCGTCGTGCACTCGGCCGGGATCGTGGACGATGCGCTGCTCGGGGCGTTGACCCCCGAGCGGCTGGACGCGGTCATGAGGCCGAAGGTGGACGCCGCCTGGCATCTGCACGAACTCACCCGCGACCACGACCTCTCGGCGTTCGTGCTCTTCTCGTCCGTCGCGGGCACCCTCGGCGGCGCCGGACAGGGCAACTACGCCGCCGCGAACGCCTGGCTGGACGCGCTCGCCCGGTATCGCACCGCCCGGGGGCTGCCCGCGCTGTGCGTGGGCTGGGGGCCGTGGACCGAGGTCGGGGGCATGGCCGACCGGCTGGACGAGGCCGAGTTGCTGCGGCTCCGGCGTACCGGAATGCCACCGCTGTCCCCCGACGAGGGGCTCGCGCTGCTGGACGCGGCGACCGTGCCCGGTCGGCCACCCGCGACGCTTCCGGTCCGCTTCGACCTTGCGGTGATGCGCACCCAGGCCGAGACGGGGACACTTCCGGCGCTGTTCGGCGGACTGGTACGCGCCCCGGCCCGCCGGGCATCGTCCGGCAGGGCGTCACTGGAGCGGCGGCTGAACGGGCTGACCGGGGCGGAACGCGAACAGCTCCTGGTGGACCTGGTACGTGGCCATGTCGCGCGCATCCTGGGACACGACGGCGTCGAGGCGGTGCCGCCGGACCGCGCGGTGAACGAGCTGGGCCTCACCTCGCTGGGCGCCGTGGAACTGCGTAACGCGCTCAACGCCGAGACCGGTCTCTCACTGCCCCCGACGCTGGTCTTCGACTACCCGACACCGCTCGCCGTCGCCGGTCTGCTTTTTCTTTTTTCTACCGGTCGGCCGACGCCGACCCCGCCGCGCCGCTGCTGGCCGAACTGAGCCGGATGGAGGCCGCCCTGACCGCGCTCGCGGCGGACGACGACGCGGCGCACGCCAAGGTCACGGCCCGGCTGGAGGCGCTGTCGCGGCGGGCGCGGGACGCCCGGAGCGGAGTGGTGGCGGATGGCGGGCCGGACGGCGCCCCGGCGCCCGCCGCCGATGCTTCCGACGACGAGCTGTTCGAGGCGCTGAACAAGGAACTGGGACTGTCCTGACGGACACCGCGTCTGCTTGTGGACTTTCACGGATGGGTTGATGACGATGTCGAAGGACTCCAACGAGGACCGGCTGCGGGAGTATCTGCGGCTTGCTACCGGTGAGTTGCAGCAAACCCGGCGCCGTCTGCACGAGGTGGAGGACCGGGAGCGGGAGCCGATCGCGATCGTGGGAATGGCGTGCCGTTTCCCCGGTGGCGCGGCCACGCCGGAGGGGCTGTGGGAGCTGATCGCCGACGGCCGGGACGCGGTGGGCGAATTCCCCACCGACCGGGGCTGGAACCTGGACGGGCTGTACGACCCGGACGGGACGGGCGAGAACACCAGCTACGTCCGGCACGGCAGTTTCCTCGACGGCGCGGGCGACTTCGATCCGGAGTTCTTCGGGATCAGCCCGCTGGAGGCGCTGGCGATGGATCCGCAGCAGCGGCTGCTGCTGGAGACCTCGTGGGAGGCGGTGGAGCGGGCCGGGATCGACCCGCCGTCGCTGAAGGGCAGCGCGACGGGCGTGTTCGCGGGGCTGGTCTACCACGACTATCCGGGCAGCAGTGTGACGGGCGCGCTGGTGTCCGGCCGCGTGGCCTACACCCTGGGTCTGGAGGGCCCGGCGGTGACGGTCGACACCGCCTGCTCGTCGTCGCTGGTCGCGCTCGACATGGCGGTCAAGGCGCTGCGTAGCGGGGAATGCTCCCTGGCGCTGGCCGGCGGGGTGACGGTCATGTCGACGCCGGTCACCTTCGTGGAGTTCAGCCGCCAGCGGGGCCTGTCGCCGGACGGCCGCTGCAAG
>NZ_GG657754.1:9297864-9323410 GCF_000158915.1 Streptomyces himastatinicus ATCC 53653
GCGCGCGTACGCGGCGCGGCTGCGGGAGTGGAGGCGGGGGAGTCGCGTCCGGCGGACGTGGGGTGTCCGGCGACACGGCGGGCGCCGTACGCGTACCGGGCCGCGGTGGTGGGCGCCCGGGGGGAGGAGATCGCGCAGGGCCTCGCCGCCGTGGCGCAGGGACAGGCCCCGGTGGTGTCGGCCCGCTCCGCGACCGGCCCGGTGATGGTGTTCCCGGGGCAGGGGTCGCAGTGGGTGGGGATGGCGGTCGAGCTGATCGCGTCGTCCGAGGTGTTCGCGGAGCGGATGGCGGCGTGCGAAGAGGCGCTGGCGCCCTTCGTGGACTGGTCGCTCCGCGAAGCGCTGGGCGACGAGGCCATGTTGGAACGGGTCGATGTGGTCCAGCCCGTGCTGTGGGCCGTGATGGTGTCGCTCGCGGGGCTGTGGCGGCACTACGGCGTGGAGCCCGTCGCGGTGGTCGGCCACTCCCAGGGGGAGATCGCCGCGGCGACCGTGGCCGGAGCGCTGTCGTTGCGGGACGGGGCCCGGGTGGTGGCGTTGCGCAGCAGGGCGCTGCCCGCGCTGTCCGGCCAGGGCGGGATGGTGTCGGTGGCGCTGCCCCGGGAGGAGGCGGAACGGCGGCTCTCCCGGTGGGGGGACCGGATGTCCATCGCGGCGGTGAACGGTGGCGCCTCGACGGTGGTCTCGGGCGAGGTGGGCGCGCTGGAGGAACTGATCGCCGCGTGTGAGGCGGAGGAGGTGCGGGCGCGGCGGATCCCGGTGGACTACGCCTCGCACTCGGCGCAGGTGGAGCGGATCGAGCAGGAACTGCTGGAGGTGCTGGCGCCGATCCAACCCCGCCCCGCACACATCCCCTTCTACTCCACCGTGACCGGCGACCTCATGGACACCGTGGAGCTGGACGCGGGCTACTGGTACCGGAATCTGCGGCAGACCGTGGAGTTCGACCGGGTGATCGGCCTGCTCACCGAGCGCGGCATGGATGTGTTCATCGAGGCCAGCGCCCATCCGGTGCTGGCACCCAGCATGGAACACACCGCGATCGGCACCCTGCGCCGCGACGACGGTGGCCTGGACCGCTTCCTGACCGTCCTCACCCAGGCCCACACCCATGGCGTGGACGTCGACTGGGAGAAGGTGTTCGCCGGGACCGGGGCCCGGCAGGTGGAGCTGCCGACGTACGCCTTCCAGCACCGCCGGTACTGGCTGACCGATCCGGTGGGAGGCGCCGACGCGGTCTCGATGGGGCTGGGTGCGCTGGGCCACCCGCTGCTCGGTGCGATGGTCATGCTCGCGGACTCGGACGAGGTGGTGCTCACCGGACGGCTGTCGATCGGCGCCCTGCCCTGGCTGGCCGACCACGTCATCGACGGATCGGTCCTCTTCCCCGGCACCGGGTTCGTGGAGCTGGCGGTGCGCGCGGGCGACGAGGTCGGCTGCGGCCGGATCGAGGAACTGACCCTCCACGAGCCCCTGGTCCTCACCGAACGTGGCGGGGTGGCCGTACAGGTCGTCGTCGGCGCGGCGGACGAGGCGGGCCGCCACGCGGTCACGGTGTACGCGCGTGAGCAGGACGCGCTCGACCTGCCCTGGAACCGGCATGCCACCGGTGTGCTGACCGCGGCCACCTCGGCAGGTGGCGGTGACCTGACCGCCTGGCCGCCACCCGGGGCCGAGCCGATGGACCTGGATGTCACCGCCCTGTACGGGGAGTTGGTCGACCTGGGCCTGGCGTACGGGCCGGCCTTCCAGGGACTACGGGCGGCCTGGCGGTCCGGCGACGAGGTGTTCGCCGAGATCGCCCTGCCGGACGACGCCGAGCCGGATGCCTTCGGTCTGCACCCGGCCCTGCTCGACGCGGGCCTCCACGCGATCGGCCTCTCCCCGGCGGGGGCAGGGGACGCGGCCCTGCTGCCGTTCTCCTGGTCGGGCGTGGAACTGCACGCCTCCGGCGCGGCCGCGCTGCGGGTGCGCGTCACCCCGCGACAGGACGGCGTCGCGGCCCTGACGATCGGCGACGCCACCGGCCAACCTGTCGCCACCGTCGACTCCTTGGTGCTGCGGCCGCTCACCGCCGTACGGACCGAACCCCGCACCGAATCGCTCTTCCATGTCGCCCTGGCCCCGCTCCCCACCGGCGGGGAAACGGTCACCGACACGGCCACCGACACGGAAGTGCTGCGCGTCGCCGCCGGGTCCGATGTGCGTACGGCGGTGAACCGGGCGCTGGAGGCGCTCCAGTCCGCCGCCTCGCGACTGGCGGTGGTCACGCGGGGCGCGGTCCCGGTGACCGGCGAGGACGCCCCCGACCTGGCCGCGGCGGCGGTCTGGGGCCTGGTCCGCAGCGCCCAGACCGAGGACCCCGGCCGGTTCGTCCTGGTGGACCTGGATGCCACCGACGGGGCGGACGACGACGCCGTCATCGCGTCCGCCTGCGCGACCGGGGAACCCCGGATCGTGGTGCGCGGCAACACCCTCTACGCCCCTCGGCTCGCCCGACTCGCGGAAACACCGCGGACGGAGGACGAACCGGAGGCGCCGGTGTTCGGCGACACGGTGCTGATCACGGGCGGGGTGGGGGTGCTGGGCGCCCTGATGGCCCGGCATCTCGTCACCGAGTACGGCGTACGACGGCTGCTGCTGACCGGCCGCCGGGGCGCGGACGCACCGGGCGCGGCGGAGCTGGTGGCGGAGCTGACCGGCCTGGGGGCCGAGGTGGAGGTGGCCGCGTGTGATGTCGCGGACCGCCAGGCCGTGGCGGCGCTGCTGGCGGGCCGGGAGCTGTCGGCTGTGGTGCACGCGGCGGGGGCGCTGGACGACGGGGTGATCGCGTCGCTGACACCCGAGCGGGTGGACCGGGTGATGCGTCCGAAGGTGGACGCGGCGCTCCATCTGCACGAGCTGACGCGCGAGATGGACCTGAGCGCGTTCGTGCTGTTCTCCTCGGCCGCCGGGGTCATCGGCTCGCCGGGACAGGGCAACTACGCGGCGGCCAACGCGTTCCTGGACGCCCTGGCCGCACACCGCCGCGCCCAGGGGCTGCCCGCGCTGTCCCTGGCGTGGGGCGTGTGGCAGACCAGCTCGGGGATGGCCGGAAGCCTGGGCGACGCCGACCGGTCCCGGATGACCCGCGGCGGCATCCTCCCGCTGTCCCACCGCGAGGGCCTGGCACTCTTCGACGCGGCGGTGCGCGCGGACGCGGCCCTACGCACGGATGTGGCCGCACGCGCGGACGCCGTACGAGGGGACACGGCACGCGCGGACGCACCCGCCGCGGTCGTCCCCGTGAAACTGGACCTCGCGGCGGTCCGCGCGAGCGGCTCGGTGCCGGAGCTGCTGCGCGGGCTGGTGCCCGTCGTCACCCGCGGCACCGCCCGGAACCGGGCCGACGCGGACGGGCTCCGCCAGCGGCTGGTGGGCCTGTCCGAGGACCAGCGGCTGGAGACGCTGCTGACCCTGGTCCGCGGCCAGGCCGCCACGACGCTCGGCTACGCCGGGCCGGAGGCCGTCGACCCGGAGCGTGCGTTCCGCGATCTGGGGGTCGACTCGCTGGCCGCGATGGAGCTGCGCAACGCGCTGGGCCAGACGACGGGTCTGAAGCTCCCCGTCACATTGGTGTTCGACTACCCGACTCCCGCCGTCCTCGCCCGCCATCTGCTGGACGAGGTGTCGGGGACCGTGAACGAGCGCCACGTCCGGCCGGTCGTGACCCCGGCCGACGACGATCCCATCGCCATCATCGGCATGGCCTGCCGCTATCCCGGCGGGGTGGCCTCGCCGGAGGACCTGTGGCGGCTGGTGGACGGCGGGACCGACGCCATCTCGGCCTTCCCCGACAACCGGGGCTGGAAACTGGAGCGGATCTACGACCCCACGGCCACCCGGCCGCGGACCAGCTACGTCGACCAGGGCGGATTCCTGTACGACGCGGCCGAGTTCGACCCCGGCTTCTTCGGGATCGCACCGAACGAGGCGATGGTCATGGACCCGCAGCAACGGCTGCTGCTGGAGACCTCCTGGGAGGTGCTGGAGCGCGCCGGAATCGATCCGACGACGCTGAAGGGCAGCCCGACCGGTGTGTTCGCCGGGATGATGTACCACGACTACAGCCAGAACAGCAGCACGGGCGCCATCGTCTCCGGCCGCGTCGCCTACACCCTCGGGCTCGAGGGCCCGGCCGTCACCGTCGACACCGCCTGCTCGTCCTCCCTGGTCGCCCTGCACCTGGCCGCCCAGGCGCTGCGGTCGGGCGAATGCTCGCTCGCCCTCGCGGGCGGCGTCACCGTGATGGCCACACCCGACAACTTCATCGAGTTCAGCGAGCAGCGTGGCCTGTCGCGGGACGGCCGGTGCCGGTCCTTCGCCGCCGCGGCCGACGGCTCCGGCTGGGGCGAGGGCGTGGGCATGCTGCTGGTGGAGCGGCTGTCGGACGCCCGCCGCAACGGTCATCCCGTCCTGGCGGTCGTACGGGGCACCGCGACCAACCAGGACGGCGCCAGCAACGGCCTGACCGCCCCCAACGGCCCCTCCCAGCAGCGGGTGATCCGGCAGGCGCTGGCCAACGCGGGCCTGGCGCCAGCCGAGGTGGACGCGGTCGAGGCGCACGGCACGGCCACCACGCTGGGCGATCCGATCGAGGCGCAGGCGCTGCTCGCCACGTACGGTCAGGACCGCGCGGAACCCTTGTGGCTGGGCTCGATCAAGTCGAACATCGGCCACACCCAGGCGGCGGCCGGTGTGGCGGGCGTCATCAAGATGGTCCAGGCGATGCGGCACGGCGTCCTGCCGAGGACACTCCACGTGGACGAGCCGACACCACAGGTGGACTGGGCGGCGGGCGAGGTCCGGCTGCTCACCGAGGCGCGGGAGTGGCCACGCGGCGACCGCCCGCGCCGCGCGGGCGTGTCCTCCTTCGGCATCAGCGGCACCAACGCCCACGCCATCATCGAAGAAGCCCCGCCGACCGAGGAAACCCCCGCGGAGCGGCGGGAGTTGCCTGTCGTCCCGCTGGTGGTGTCGGCCCGGACCCGGGCGGCGCTGGACGCCCAGCTCGACCGGATGACCTCCGTCGGGCAGGACGCGCTGGACGTGGCGTACTCGGCCGCGACGGGCAGGGCCGTGCTGGAGCACCGCGCGGTACGGATCGGATCGTCCGAGACCGTCAGAGGGTCGGTCACCGAAGGCAGGCTGGCGTTCCTGTTCACCGGGCAGGGCAGCCAGCGGGTGGGGATGGGCCGGGAGCTGTACGACACGTTCCCGGCGTTCGCGGCGGCGTTCGACGAGGTGTGCGACGCGCTCGACATGCCGTTGCGCGAGGTGATGTGGGGCGACGAAGTCGCACTGGAACGCACCGAGTTCACCCAGCCCGCCGTCTTCGCGCTCGAAGTGGCGCTGTTCCGGCTGATGGAGTCGTGGGGCATCACACCGGACGTGCTGACCGGGCACTCCATCGGCGAAGTGGCGGCGGCGCATGTGGCCGGGGTGTTCGGCCTCGCCGACGCGGCCCGGCTGATCACGGCGCGCGGACAGCTGATGCAGGCGCTGCCGCCGGGTGGCGCCATGGTGGCCATCCAGGCCACCGAGGAGGAGATCACCCCGCTCCTCGGCGAACGGGTCGGGCTCGCGGCCGTCAACGGCCCGGCAGCCGTGGTCGTCTCCGGCGCCGAGGACGCCGTGACCGCGCTCGCCGAGCGGTTCGGCGACCGCAGGACGGCCCGGCTGAAGGTCTCGCACGCGTTCCACTCACCGCTGATGGACCCGATGCTGGAAGACTTCCGGGAGGTCGCCGAGAGCGTCACGTACCACGAACCGGCCATCCGGCTCACGAAGGACATGGCGTCGGCGGAGTACTGGGTGCGGCATGTGCGGGACACCGTGCGGTTCGCCGACGATGTACGCGTCCTGCGGGACGAAGGTGTCACCCGGTTCCTGGAGATCGGCCCGGACGCCGTACTGACGGCGATGGCCCAGCAGACCGCCGAGGGCACGATGGCGGCGGCGCTGCGCCGCGACCATCCCGAGACGGAAAGCCTGTTCACCGCGGTCGGGCGGCTGTTCACCGCCGGAGTCCGCGTCGACTGGAGGGCCGTTCTCGGCGGCCGCGGGGCACGGCGTGTCGATCTGCCGACCTACCCCTTCCAGCGGCAGTCGTACTGGCTGGAGTCGGGGCGCGGGGCGGAGGCGTCGGACCATCCGCTGCTGGACGCGGCGGTCGGGGTCGCGGGCACGGATCAGACCGTGCTGACCGGGCGGCTGTCGCCCGGGACACAGCCCTGGCTCGCCGACCATGCCGTCGGTGGCGGGCTCCTCTTCCCCGGTACGGGCTTTATCGAGCTGGCCGTCCGCGCGGGCGACGAAGTGGGATGCGGCCGGATCGAGGAACTGACGATCGAGGCGCCACTGGTCCTCGCGGAACGCGGCGCCGTGGCCCTTCAGGTGCTGGTCGGGCCGGACGACGGTGCCGGCCACCGCCCGGTCGAGGTGTACTCGCGCGGCGAGGACGAGGTCCATCAGCCCTGGGCCCGCCACGCCGCCGGAACACTGGCCCCGGCCACCGGCGACGGTGCGCAGGAGAGGGTGCAGTGGCCGCCGCCCGGGGCGGAGCCCGTCGAAGTGGCGGGTCTGTACGAGGCGCTCGCGGACGCCGGCGTGGCGTACGGGCCGGCCTTCCAGGGGCTCAAGGCCGCCTGGCGGCGCGGCGACGAGGTGTTCGCCGAGGTCGTGCTGCCCGGCGCGGCGGACCGTTTCGGGCTGCACCCGGCGCTGCTGGACGCGGCGCTGCACACGATCCCGCTGCTGTCGGCCGACGACCGTGTCGTCCTTCCCTTCGCCTGGACGGGCGTGGAACTGCACGCCTCCGGCGCCGATGTGCTCCGCGTACGGGTCGCGTCGTCCGGTCGGGACCAGGTCACCCTGGACGCCGTGGACGGCACGGGCCGACCCGTCATCTCCGTGAACTCCCTGACCCTGCGGCCGATGACGACACCGTCGCTCGCCCGCGTCGACTCGCTGTTCCAGGTGGAATGGACACCCGTGGAGGCGGCCCCACAGGGGCTTGGTGACATCACCGTGTGGCGAGCCGAGAGCGATGATGTCCGGGCCACGCTGCAATCCGCCCTGACGGCGCTCCAGTCGGAGACCGGCACCCTGGCGGTCGTCACCCGCGGCGCCGTGTCGGTGGCCGGTGAGGACATCACCGACCTGGCCGGTGCGGCGGTATGGGGCCTGGTGCGCAGCGCCCAGTCCGAGGATCCGGGGCGGTTCGTCCTGATCGACGCGGCCGGTGCGGAGGACGAGGCGGACATCGCGCTGGCGCTCGCGGCGGGGGAGCCGCAGGTGGCCGTCCGGGACGGAAAGGTCTACGTGCCGCGGTTGCGGGCCGCCTCGGTGACGGAGTCCGAACCGTCGTCCGTCTTCGGCGACACGGTGCTGGTCACGGGCGCGTCGGGTGCGCTGGGCGGACTGGTGGCGCGCCATCTGGTGACCGGACACGGTGTGCGGCGGCTGCTGCTCACCAGCCGCCGCGGGGCGGACGCACCGGGCGCGGCGGAGCTGGTGGCGGAGCTGACCGGGCTGGGCGCCGAGGTGGAGGTGGCCGCGTGTGACGTGGCCGACCGCGAGGCGCTGGCGGGGCTGTTGGCGGGCCGGGAGCTGTCGGGTGTGGTGCACGCGGCGGGGGTGTTGGACGACGGGGTGATCGCGTCCCTGACGCTGGAGCGGATGGACCGGGTGCTGGGTCCGAAGGTGGACGCGGCGCTGCATCTGCACGAGCTGACGCGCGAGAGGGAGCTGAGCGCGTTCGTCCTGTTCTCCTCGGCGGCGGGTGCGATCGGCTCGCCGGGGCAGGGCAACTACGCGGCGGCCAACGCGTTCCTGGACGCCCTGGCCATACACCGCCGCGCCCAGGGCCTGCCCGCCCAGTCCTTGGCCTGGGGCCTGTGGGCGACCGACGCCGGTATGGCCGGGGAACTGGCGGACCACGACCGGCAGCGGATCGTCCGTACGGGGCTGACGGGGCTGTCGCCCGCCGAAGGGCTGAAGCTCTTCGACACGGCCACCGCACTCGCCACCCCCGTACTGGTCCCGATGAGTCTGGACACCAAGGCGCTGAACGCGGCCGAGGCGCCCCCGATGCTGCGCGGCCTGGTACGCGGCTCCTCGCGGCGTGCCGTGTCGGATCGGCACGACGAGGGCAGGGCCGCCGCGCTGCGGCAGCGGCTCGCCGCACTGCCCGCCGACGAGCGGTACGACGACCTGCTCACCCTCGTCCGTACCCATGCGGCGGCCGTGCTGGGACACGCGGGCCCGGAGGCCATCGAACCCGGGCGGGCCTTCGGCGACCTCGGATTCGACTCGCTGGGCGCGGTCGAATTCCGCAACGCCGTCAACGCCGCCACCGGGCTGCGGCTGCCCCCCACCCTGATCTTCGACTACCCCAACGCCCGGGTGCTGGCCGAACACCTCGCGACGGAACTGGCGCCCGCCCCCGCCGACGGTGACACCGGCGCCGAGGACGACACGGTCCGCCGCCTGCTCGCCTCGATCCCGCTCACCCGGCTGCACGACGCGGGGCTGATGGACACCCTGCTCGAACTCGCCGGTGTTTCCGCCCCCGCCACGGCCGCGCCGGCGGCGGAGCAGCAGGACGCGATCGACGCGATGGACACCGAAACCCTCATCAGCATGGCGCTCCAGGACACGACCCTGGCCGCCCTGGACGACGACGCGACGCGGGAAGCCTGAGGACACGATGGCCGACACCGACCACAAACTCGTGGCGGCGCTGCGCGCGTCGCTCAAGGAGACCGAGAGTCTGCGCGCCCGCAACCGCGCCCTCCAGGCCGCCTCCCGCGAACCCATCGCGATCGTGGCGATGAGCTGCCGCTACCCCGGCGCGGCCTCGCCCGAGGAGCTGTGGCGGCTGGTCGCCGACGGGACCGACGCCGTCTCACGGTTCCCCACCGACCGCGGCTGGGACGAGACGGCCATCTACGACCCCGAGCCCGGGCGCCCCGGCAAGACGTACAGCCGGGAAGGGGCGTTCCTGTACGACGCGGCCGACTTCGATCCCGAGTTCTTCGGGATTGCCCCGAACGAAGCGATGGTCATGGACCCGCAGCAGCGGCTGCTGCTGGAGGCGTCGTGGGAGGTGCTGGAGCGGGCGGGGATCGACCCGACGACGCTGAAGGGCAGCCCGACCGGTGTGTTCGCCGGGATGATGTACCACGACTACACCTACAACAGCAGCACGGGCGCCATCGCCTCCGGCCGCGTCGCCTACGCCCTCGGCCTGGAGGGCCCGGCCGTCACCGTCGACACCGCCTGCTCGTCCTCGCTGGTGGCCCTGCACTCGGCGGTCCAGGCGCTGCGGTCGGGGGAGTGCTCGCTCGCGCTCGCGGGTGGTGTCACGGTGATGGCGACGCCCGAGACGTTCATCGAGTTCAGCCATCAACGCGGGCTGGCGCCCGACGGCCGCTGCAAGTCGTACGCGGCGGCCGCCGATGGCACCGGCTGGGGCGAGGGCGTGGGCATGCTGCTGGTCGAGCGGCTGTCGGACGCCCGCCGCAACGGCCACCCGGTGCTGGCGGTGGTACGGGGCATGGCGATCAACCAGGACGGCGCCAGCAACGGCCTGACCGCCCCCAACGGCCCCTCCCAGCAACGTGTGATCAAGCAGGCCCTGGCCCACGCCCGGATCTCCGCCGACCAGGTCGATCTGGTCGAGGGGCACGGCACGGGTACGACGCTCGGCGATCCGATCGAGGCGCAGGCCCTGCTCGCCACGTACGGCCAGGACCGCCCGGACGACCGCCCGCTGTGGCTCGGCTCGATCAAGTCCAACATCGGCCACACCCAGGCCGCGGCGGGCGTGGCGGGCATCATCAAGGTCGTCCAGGCGATGCGGCACGGCGTCATGCCGAGGACGCTCCACGTGGACGAGCCGACACCGCAGGTGGACTGGGCGGCGGGCGAGGTCCGGCTGCTCAGCGAGGCACGGGAGTGGCCGGACGAGGGGCGACCGCGCCGCGCGGGCGTCTCCTCCTTCGGTATCAGCGGGACGAACGCCCACGTCATCATCGAGGAGGCGCCGCCCGTCGAGGCCGAGGAGGAGGCCGTTCCGACCGTGGCGGGGCCCGTCCTGTGGACGCTGTCCGGCAGGAGCCAGGAGGCGCTGCGCGCTCAGGCCGAACGCCTCCACTCCCACCTGGGCGAACGACCGGACCTGGCCCCCGCGGACGTGGCCTTCTCGCTGGCCACCGGCCGCGCGGCCCTTGAACACCGGGCGGCGATCGTCGCCGACGGCCGTACGGACCGTACGGGCCTCCTCGCGGGCCTCACCGCGCTGGCCCAGGGAACCCCGTCGCCCTCCGTCGTCACCGGAAGGGCCCGTGAGGGCAAGGTGGCGTTCCTGTTCACCGGGCAGGGAAGCCAACGCCTCGGAATGGGGCGGGAGTTGTACGACACCTTCCCGGCCTTCGCGGCGGCGTTCGACGCGGTGTGTGAGGCGTCGGGGCTGCCGCTGAAGGAGGTGATGTGGGGTGATGACGAGGAGGCGCTGCACCGTACGGAGTTCACCCAGCCCGCGATCTTCGCCCTGGAAGTGGCGCTGTATCGGCTGGTCGAGTCCTGGGGGCTTCGCCCGGATTTCCTCGTCGGCCACTCGATCGGGGAGCTGGCGGCGGCCCATGTGGCGGGTGTGCTGAGTCTGGAGGACGCCGCACAACTGATCACGACCCGGGGACGGTTGATGGGCGCGCTGCCGCCCGGCGGAGCCATGGTGGCAATCCAGGCGACCGAAGAGGAAGTGGCGCCGCTGCTGACCGGTGAGGTGGGGATCGCGGCGGTCAACGGTCCGTCGTCGGTGGTGGTGTCGGGTGCTGAGGATGCGGTGGCGGCGGTGGCCGCGCGGTTCACGGACCGTAAGACGAGCCGTCTGTCGGTCTCACATGCGTTCCATTCGCCGTTGATGGACCCGATGCTGGAGGACTTCCGCAAGGTGGCCGAGGCCGTCACCTACCGGCGCCCGGAAATCCGGCTGGTCAAGGACATGGCATCGGCCGAGTACTGGGTGCGGCATGTGCGCGATGCGGTGCGGTTCGCCGATGATGTGAGCCGTCTGGAGAGCGAGGGCGTGACCCGGTTCCTGGAGATCGGGCCGGACGGCATCCTCACCGCCATGGCCCGGCAGACGGCGCCCGACGCCACGACAGCGGCCGCCCTGCGCCGCGATCGCCCCGAGGCCGGAACGCTGCTGACGGCGATCGCGCAACTGCACACCACGGGCGCCTCTCCCGACTGGACGGCCCTCTTCGCGGGACGGGGAGCACACCGCGTCGACCTGCCCACCTACGCCTTCCAGCGCAGCCGTTACTGGCTGTCGGCGCCGGTGGCCGGGGAGGGCGGAAACGCGGCGTCCCTGGGCCTCACCACGCTCGACCACCCCCTCCTGACCGCAGAAGTCGCGGTTCCGGGCTCCGAGACCGTGGTGTTCACCGGGCGGCTGTCGACGGACACCCAGCCCTGGCTGGCCGACCATACGGTGCTCGGTACGACGCTGCTGCCCGGGACCGCGTACGTCGACATGGCCGTACGCGCGGGCGACCAGGTCGGCTGCCGCGTCCTCGAAGAGCTGACCCTGCACGCGCCCCTGGCCCTGCCCGAGGGCGGCGCTGTGCGGCTGCGGCTGACGGTCGGCGAACCGGCCGACGACACGGGACGACGCCCCCTCACCCTCCACGCGCAGGCCGAGGACACCGACGGCGCGGAGGCGGCGTGGACCCTGCACGCGGAGGGTGTGCTGACGCCCGAGGACACCGCCGCGCCACCGCCCTCCGACCTGAGCGAGTGGCCGCCGCCCGAGTCGGCGAGAATCGCCACCGACGACGCGTACGACCGTTTCCACGACATCGGCTTCGCCTACGGCCCGGCGTTCCAGGGGCTCAAGGCGGCCTGGCGCGTCGGCGACGAGACCTTCGCCGAAGTGGCGCTCGGCGACGCGGCCGGCGCCGGGCGTTTCGTACTGCATCCGGCCCTGCTGGACTCCGCGCTGCACGCGGTGCTGCTCGGCACGGGTGAGGACGACGCGACGGCGTTGCCGTTCGCGTGGAAGGGAGTGCGGCTGTACGCGTCCGGCGCCACGACCGCGCGCGTCCGGCTCACGCCCAAGGGCGAGGGCGCGACGGAAGTACGGATCGCCGACGCCCAAGGGCGGCCCGTGGCATTCGTGGAGTCGCTGATCGCGCGGGAGGTGTCGGCCGAACAACTCGCCCCGGCGCCCGCCCGGCCCGGCGACTCCCTCTTCCACGTGGCGTGGACACCCGCCTCCGCCGCCACCGTCGGAACGGACTGGACGGTGGTCGCCGACCTGGCGGAACTCACCGACCCGGTGCCCGCCACGGTCGCGTGGACACTCCCCGGCGGCACGGGCGACCTCGCCGACGACGTCAGAACGGTCACCGGCGACACACTCCGGGCCCTTCAGACGTGGCTCGCGGACGAACGGTTCGCCGACCGCAGGCTCATGGTGGTCACCCGCGGCGACCACCTCGCCCACGCCGCCGCACGGGGATTGGTCCGCGCCGCCCACGCGGAGGACCCGGAACGCTTCGCGCTCCTCGACACGGATGGCCACGATGACCCGGAGACGATCGCCCGGGCCATCGCCTCCGGCGAACCGGAACTACGCGTCCAGGACACCGACATCCTCGTACCCCGCCTGGCGCGCACCCCCACGGATCCGGAACACCCACCCGCCTGGGACCGGCTCGGGACCGTGCTGATCACCGGCGGTACGGGCGGCCTCGGCGCGCTCGTCGCCCGCCATCTGGTGACCGAGCACGGCGTCCGCGACCTGCTGCTGACCAGCCGCCGCGGCATGGACGCCGAGGGCGCGGCCGACCTGCGCCAGGAGCTGACCGGACTCGGCGCCACGGTCGAGATCGCGGCCTGCGACGTGGCGGACCGGGCGGCGCTGAAGGCGCTGCTCGCTGATCGCCCGCTCGGCGCCGTCGTGCACACCGCCGGGGTGCTGGCCGACGGCCTGATCGCCAACCTGACACCGCGCAGCCTGGACCAGGTGCTGCGCCCGAAGGTGGACGGCGCGCTCAACCTGCACGACCTCACCCGCGGCCATGACCTGGGCGCCTTCGTGCTGTTCTCGTCGTCTGCGGGTGTGCTCGGCGCACCCGGCCAGGGCAACTACGCCGCCGCGAACACCTTCCTCGACGCGCTCGCCCAGCACCGCCACGCCGAAGGGCTGCCCGCGCAGTCCCTCGCCTGGGGGCTGTGGGCGGACATCGGTGGCATGGCGGGCGGCCTGAGCGAGGCCGACCTCCGGCGACTGCGCCGCCAGGGCATGCCCGCGCTGTCGGCGGCCGAAGGTCTGGCGCTGTTCGACGCCGCGTCCGCCCGCGCCGAATCGGTGCTGGTGCCGATGGGGCTGGACCTGCGGGCGCTGCGCGGCGGGAGCGGTGGCGAACTCCCCGTACTGCTTCGCGGGTTGGTCCCGGCCACGCGGCGCCGTACCGCGGCTGCCGATCCGGCGGTGCTGCGGCGTGAGCTGGCGGCCCTGCCCGCCGAACGGCGGGAGGGAGCGCTGCGCGATCTGGTGCTGAGCCTGGCCGCCACCGTGCTCGGGCACAGCGGTCCCGAAGCGGTCGACCCCGAACGCGACTTCCTGGAGTCCGGGTTCGACTCGCTCACCGCGATGGAGCTGCGTACCGCCCTGAACGCCGCCACCGGGCTGAGGCTGCCCGCGACGGCGGTGTTCGACAGCAAGAACCCGTCCCTGCTGGCCCGTCTCCTCGCCGATGAGCTGGCCAGGCTCTCCGCCACCGAACCGCAGCCGCAGACCGAGAAGGAGACGGAGGCGGACGAGAGCGTCACCGACCTGTTCCGGCGGGCCGTCCACGCCGGTGACACTCCCGGTGCGCTGGCGCTGATGTCGGCGGTCGCGGCGCTGCGGCCCCGGTTCGCCGTACCCGGCGACCTCGGCCGGGCCCCGAAGCCGGTGCGGCTGGCCGACGGTCCGCGCCGTACCCGGCTGATCTGCCTGGCCACGCCCATGGCGGCGGGCGGTGTGCACCAGCATGCCCGGCTGGGTGCGGAATTCCGGGACGTCCGCCACGTATCGGCCCTTCCGCTGCCCGGATTCGCCCGGGGCGAGCCGCTGCCCGGTTCGGCCGAGGCTCTGTCGCGGGTCCTGGCCGACGCCGTGTTGGAGGCGGCCGAGGGCGAGCCGTTCGCCCTGCTCGGCTACTCCTCCGGCGGCATCATCGGCCACGTCCTCGCCCGGCACCTGGAGGAGGTGGCGGAGGTGCCACCCGCCGGGTTGGTCCTCATCGACACCTTCCGCGTCGACGACACGGCGATGAAGTTCGGCTTCGACCACCTCATGCGGGAGGTGCTGGCGATGGAGTCGGCCTACGGACCGTACGACGCGGCACGGCTGTCGGCGATGCCGCACTACTTCGGCGTGCTGGGGGACTTCGCCCCCGTACCGCTGGCCGCGCCGACCCTGTTCGTCCAGGCGGACCAGCCGTTCGTGGAACCGCCCGAGGGCGTCGACCGGGCCGAGATGAGGGCCCGGCCCTGGGACCCGGACCACACGCTGCGCACCGTGCCGGGCGACCACTTCTCGCTCGGGCAGGAGCACGCCCCGACGACCGCCCGGACCATCGACGAGTGGCTGACGACGCTCGATTGACACCGCGACCTACGCACAGGACCCGAAAAACCGAGGTGGTTTGAGACATGGCGCCCACGCCAACGGCCAAAGGAACCGTCCCCTTCCGGGAGTACCGGACCTGGTACCGCGTCACCGGACAGCCGGGGTCGGGCCGCCCGGCCCTCGTCGTCGTCCACGGTGGCCCCGGGTCCACGCACGACTACCTGATCCGGCTGGCCGACTTCGCCGAACACGGCTGGCCCGTCGTGCACTACGACCAGCTGGGGAACGGGGGCTCCACCCATCTGCCGGACGCGGACCCCGGCTTCTGGACCCCACAGCTCTTCCGCGACGAGCTGGACAACCTCCTGCACCGGCTCGGCATCGCCGACGACTACATCCTGTTCGGGCAGTCGTGGGGCGGAATGCTCGCCGCCTGGCACGCCTCGACCCGGCCCGCCGGACTGCGCGGCCTGGTCGTCGCCAACGCCCCCGCCTCCTACCCGCTGTGGCTGTCGGAGATGGATGTGCTGCGCGCCCAGCTGCCACCCGGCGTGGACGACACGCTGCGGCGCCACGAGGCAGCGGGCACCACCGACAGCGATGAGTACCTGGAGGCGATGCTGGTCTTCTACAGCCGCCACGTCTGCCGCCTCGACCCGTGGCCCGGCGAACTCATGGCCTCGTACCTGGAGGCCGTCACCGACCCGACGGTCTACCGCACCATGAACGGGCCCAACGAGTTCCACGTCATCGGCAGCCTCCGCGACTGGGGGGTGATCGACCACCTGCCCCGCATCGACGTGCCCACCCTGGTCCTCTCCGGCCGCCACGACGAGGCCACTCCGGTCACCGTGCGCCCCTATCAGGACCTCATTCCGAACGCCCGCTGGGAGATCTTCGAAGACTCCAGCCACGCCCCGCACCTCGAAGAACCGGAACGCTTCACCGAGGTGCTCGGCACATTCCTTGACACGGTCGGCGCGCCCGGCGCGCGGACCACGACGGTGAGCGGAGGCTGAGACGACGGTGGAAGCCAACGTCGAGGAGATCGTCGAGGCGCTGCGCGGCTCGCTCGTCGAGAACGAGCGGCTGCGGCGGGACAACGAGAGCCTGCGCACCGCCGCGAGTGTCGCCACGGAACCCGTCGCGATCATCGGCATGGCCTGCCGTTTCCCCGGTGGTGTCGCCTCCCCGGAGGGGCTGTGGGCGCTGGTCGCCGAGGGCCGCGACGCCATCGGCCCGTTCCCCGGCGACCGCGGCTGGGACCTGAGCACCCTGTACGACCCGGAACCCGGAAAGCCCGGCAAGAGCTACGTACGCCACGGCGGTTTCCTGTACGACGCCGCCGACTTCGACCCCGAGTTCTTCGGCATCAGCCCGCGCGAGGCCCTCACCATGGACCCCCAGCAGCGGCTGCTGCTGGAGATCACCTGGGAGGCGGTGGAACGCGCGGGCCTGGACCCGGTGTCGCTGCGCGGCAGCCGCACCGGTGTCTTCGCCGGTGCCATGTACCACGACTACGGCATCACCAGCAGCGACGGCAGCCTGGTGTCCGGACGTGTCGCCTACACCCTCGGCTTCGAGGGCCCGGCGGTCACCGTGGACACCGCCTGCTCCTCGTCGCTGGTGGCGTTGCAGTGGGCGGCGCAGGCCCTGCGTACGGGCGAGTGCACCCTGGCGCTGGCCGGGGGCGTCAGCGTGATGGCCACGCCCGAGACGTTCATCGAGTTCAGCGAGCAGCGCGGGCTCTCGCCCGACGGCCGCTGCCGCTCGTTCGCCGCCTCCGCCGACGGCACCGGCTGGGGCGAGGGCGCGGGCGTCCTGCTGCTGGAGAAGCTGTCCGACGCCCGCCGCCACGGCCACCCCGTACTGGCCGTGGTGCGCGGCTCGGCGGTCAACCAGGACGGCGCGTCCAACGGCTTCAGCGCCCCCAACGGCCCGTCCCAGCGCCGCGTGATCAAGCAGGCGCTGGCCGCGGCCGGACTCACGCCCGCCGATGTCGACGCCATGGAGGGGCACGGCACCGGGACCTCGCTCGGCGACCCGATCGAGGCGCAGGCGCTGCTCGCCACGTACGGCCGGGACCGCTCGGAGGACCGCCCGCTGTGGCTCGGCTCGATCAAGTCCAACATCGGCCACTCCCAGGCCGCCGCGGGCGTCGCGGGCGTCATCAAGATGGTCGAGGCCATCCGGCACGGCACCCTGCCGAAGACCCTGCACATCGACGCGGCGACACCGGAAGTCGACTGGGATGCCGGGAGCGTACGCCTGCTCACCGAGGCCCGCGCCTGGCCCGACACCGGCCGTCCGCGCCGCGCCGCGATCTCCTCGTTCGGAGTCAGCGGCACCAACGCCCACGTCATCATCGAGCAGGCGGACACCGGCCCCGTCTCCGAGCCCCTGCCCGCCGAGCGGCCCTCCACCCCGGGCGTGCCCGTGCCGCTGCCCCTGTCCGCCCACACCACGGACGCCCTGCGCGCCCAGGCCCGGCAGCTGGCCGACCACCTGCGGGACACACCCGGTCTCGACCCCGTGGACCTGGGCTTCTCCCTCGCCACCAGCCGTGCCGCACTCGCCCGCCGCAGTGTCGTGGTCGGCCGCGACCGCGACGAGATCCTGGGCGCGCTGACCGCGCTGGCGGACGACGCGCCCCTCGGTGGGGTTGCTCGAACGACAGGATTGACCGCCTTCCTGTTCACCGGACAGGGCAGCCAGCGCCTCGGCATGGGCCGGGAGCTGCACACCGCATTCCCCGTCTTCGCGCGCGCCTTCGACGAGGTGTGCGGCGTTCTCGACCCGGCGGTGTGCGAGGTGATGTGGGGCGACGAGGAGGCGCTGCACCGCACCGAGTTCACCCAGCCCGCCATCTTCGCGGTGGAGGTGGCGCTGTTCCGGCTGCTGGAATCGTGGGGTGTACGGCCCGACTTCGTCGCCGGTCACTCGATCGGCGAGCTGGCCGCCGCGCATGTGGCCGGGGTGTTCTCGCTGGATGATGCCGCCGCGCTGGTCACCGCGCGGGGGCGGCTGATGGGGGCGCTGCCGCCCGGGGGCGCGATGGTGGCGGTCGAGGCCACCGAGGACGAGGTGGCGCCGTATCTGACCGAGCGGGTGGACCTCGCCGCCGTCAACGGCCCCACCTCCGTGGTGCTCTCGGGCACCGAGGACGCCGTCACCGCGGTCCTCGAACGGCTCGGCGAGCGCAGGACGAACCGTCTGACGGTGTCCCACGCGTTCCACTCGCCGCTGATGGACCCGATGCTGGAGGACTTCCGGTGGGTCGCCCAGACGGTGACGTACGCCGAGCCCCGCATCCCGGTGGTGGCGGATGGCGACGTGGCCACCGCCGAGTACTGGGTGCGGCATGTGCGCGGGACGGTCCGGTTCGCGGACGCGGTGTCCCGGCTGGAAGCCGAAGGCGTCACCCGGTACGTGGAGTTGGGACCCGACGGTGTGCTGACCGCCATGGCCCGCCAGTGCCTCACCACCTCCGCCGACACCGCCGTGCTCGTCCCGGCGCTGCGCCGCCGTGCCCCCGAGCCCGTCGCCGTCCTCACCGCCCTCGGCCACCTGCACGCCGCGGGCCTGCGCGTCGACTGGGCGGGTGTGTTCGACGGACGGGGCGCCCGGCGCGTCGACCTGCCCACCTACGCCTTCCAGCGCGCCCGCTACTGGCTCGACAAGAGCGGTCGGGGCGGTGACGTCACCTCCGCGGGCCTCGACCGGCCCGACCACCCGCTGCTCGGCGCGATGGTGCGGCTGCCCGGCTCTGACGGTGTGGTGTTCACCGGACGGCTGGCCACCGGAGCCCACCCCTGGCTGTCCGACCACACCGTGCTCGGCTCCGTCCTGCTGCCCGGCACCGCGTACGTGGAACTGGCCGTACGCGCCGGAGACCAGGTGGGATGCGGCCGCGTCGAGGAACTCACCCTGGGCGCGCCCCTGATCCTCCCCGAACACGGCGGCGTCCACCTCCAGGTCGCCGTCGACGCCCCGGACGCGTCCGGCCGCCGCCCGGTGGCCGTGTACTCCCGTGCCGACGATGCCCCCGTCGACCGCGAATGGGTCCGGCACGCCGAAGGGTTCCTGGCATCCGACGCCGGTGAACCGTCCGACGACCTCGCCGCGTGGCCACCGCGCGACGCCGAGCCGCTGGCCGCCGAAGGGCTCTACGAACGGCTGGACTACGGGCCCGCGTTCCAGGGACTGCGCACGGCATGGCGGCGCGGCGACGATGTGTTCGCCGACATCGCCCTCCCGGCAGGCGTCGACGCCGGACGCTTCGGCCTCCATCCCGCCCTGCTCGACTCGGCGTTGCACGCGCTCGACCTGGCCGCGGACGATGGTGCGACGGTCCTGCCGTTCTCCTGGTCGGACGTCACTCTGCACACCGAAGGCGCCACCGCCGCCCGGGTCCGGCTGCGCCTCCGGGGCGACGACACGGTGTCGCTGGAGCTGGCCGACGCCCTGGGACGGCCCGTCGCCTCGGTCGGCTCGCTGACGCTGCGTCCCGTCACCGCCGACGGGCTCGCCCTGGCCTCGGCCCGGGTCGCGGATGCCCTCTTCCGCGTCGAGTGGGTCCCGGCCACCGGCGGGCGGGCGGTGGCCGACGACGCCGAGGTGGCCGTGCACCACTGCCCGCCGACGACCGGGGACACGCCGTCCGCGGTGCGCGCCGCGGTCAACGGCGCGTTGGAAGCCGTACAGGCGGCGGCCGATCGCGACGCCACCCTCGTCGTCGTCACGCACGGCGCGATCGACGGCTCCGACCTCGGCCACGCCGCCGTCCGGGGGCTGGTGGGCGCCGCCGCGAGCGAGAACCCCGGGCGCGTCGTCCTCGTGGACACGGACACCGATATCGATCCCCGCGCCCTCCTGGAGGTGGGCGAGCCCGAGCTGTCCGTCCGGGGTGGCGAGATGCGCGTACCGCGGCTGGTCAGGGTGCCGCTCGGCCCGGACACCGCCGCATGGGATCCGGAACGCACCGTCCTGATCACCGGCGGCACCGGCGCCCTCGGCGCCGCCGTCGCCCGCCACCTCGTCACCCGGCACGGGGTCCGGCGGCTGCTGCTGACCAGCCGCCGCGGCCCGGAGGCGCCGGGCGCGGCCCAGCTGATCGAGGAGCTGACCGCATGGGGAGCCGAGGCCGAGGTGGCGGCGTGCGACGTGGCCGACCGCGACGCCCTGGCCACGCTGCTCGACGGCCGGACCATCGGCGGGGTCGTGCACACGGCGGGCGTGCTGGACGACGGCGTGATCCCCTCGCTGACGCCCGGCCGCGTCGACCACGTACTGCGCCCGAAGGCGGACGCGGCGTGGCATCTCCACGAACTCACCCGCGGCATGGGGTTGAGCGCGTTCGTGCTCTTCTCGTCCGTCGCCGGTGTCCTCGGCGCTCCCGGGCAGGGGAATTACGCGGCCGCCAACACGTTTCTGGACGCCCTCGCCGCGCACCGGCACGCCAACGGGCTCCCCGCGCTGTCGCTGGCCTGGGGCCCGTGGGCCGGAGACGGCATGGCGGACGGCATCGACCAGGGGGGCCTGCGTGCCCTGGCGACGGAAGAGGGCCTCGCGCTGCTCGATGCCGCCGCCGGTGTGCCGGAACCCGCGCTGGTGTCCGCCCGGTTCGACCCGGCGGCCTTCGACACGCCTCCGCCGCTCCTGCGCGGCCTCGTCCGCGGCCGGTCGCGCCGCGCCGCTGACACGGCCGACACCGCGGCCTCCGCGACCGAAGCACTACGGCGGCGGCTGGCCGCGCTCACGGACGATGAGCGCACCGCCGAACTCCTCGGCCTCGTCCGCTCCCAGGCCGCCACCGTCCTCCGCCTCGCCGGAGCCGAGGCCGTCGACCCCGAACGCGCCTTCCGTGACCTGGGATTCGACTCCCTCACCGCGGTCGAGCTGCGCAACCTCCTGGGCGCCGCCACCGGACTCCGGCTGCCCGCCACCCTCGTCTTCGACTACCCGACTCCCGGCGAGCTGGCCCGGCACCTCCTGGCGGAGCTGTCCGGCGCCGTGGAGAAGGCGGCGGTCGGGCCCGTGGCAACCCGGCTGGACGACGAGCCGATCGCCATCGTCGGGATGGCGTGCCGTTATCCGGGTGGGGTGGATTCGCCCGAGGGGCTGTGGCGGCTGGTGGACGAGGGTGTGGACGCGATCTCGGAGTTTCCGGCCGACCGTGGCTGGGGCGTCGAGGACATCTACGACCCCGAGCCCGGCAAACCCGGCAAGACCTATGTGCGCGACGGCGGGTTCCTGCACGACGCGGCCGAGTTCGACGCCGACTTCTTCGGCATCAGCCCCCGCGAGGCCCGCGACATGGATCCGCAGCAGCGCTTGCTGCTCGAGGTGTCGTGGGAGGCGCTGGAGCGCGCCGGGATCGACCCGGGCACGTTGAAGGGCACCCCGACGGGTGTGTTCGCCGGGGTCATGTACCACGACTACTCCGGCGGGACCGGCGGCGGCAGCCTCGTCTCCGGCCGCGTCTCCTACACCCTCGGGCTCGAAGGCCCCGCGGTGACCGTGGACACGGCGTGCTCGTCGTCGCTGGTGGCGATGCACTGGGCGACGCAGGCGCTGCGTACCGGCGAATGCTCACTCGCCCTCGTCGGCGGCGTGACCGTGATGGGGACGCCGCAGTCGTTCATCGACTTCAGCGAACAACGCGGTCTGGCGACGGACGGCCGCTGCAAGTCCTTCTCGTCCTCCACGGACGGCACCGGGTGGGGCGAGGGCGTGGGCATGCTGCTGGTCGAGCGGCTGTCGGACGCCCGCCGCAACGGGCACCCGGTGCTGGCCGTCGTACGGGGGAGCGCCCTCAACCAGGATGGCGCCAGCAATGGCATCTCAGCCCCGAACGGGCCCTCCCAACAGCGCGTGATCCGCCAGGCGCTGGCGAACGCGGGGTTGTCGGCGGGCGATGTGGACGCGGTCGAGGCGCATGGCACGGGGACGACGCTGGGCGATCCGATCGAGGCGCAGGCGCTGCTGGCGACGTACGGACAGGATCGCGCGGAGCCGCTGTGGCTGGGGTCGATCAAGTCCAACATGGGCCACACCCAGGCCGCGGCCGGGGTGGCGGGCATCATCAAGATGGTGCAGGCGATACGGCACGGTGTGCTGCCACGGACCCTGCACGTGGACGAGCCGACCACGCAGGTGGACTGGTCCGCGGGCAAGGTCCGGCTGCTGACCGAGCCGAGGGAATGGCCGCGTGGCGAGCGTCCGCGCCGCGCGGGCGTCTCTTCCTTCGGCATCAGTGGAACGAACGCCCATGTGATCGTGGAGGAAGCCCCGCCGGTCGAGGACCGGCCCGAGGAGCGCCGCGAACTCCCGGTGGCGCCGATCGTGGTGTCGGCGAAGACGCACCACGCACTCCAAGCCCAGATTCAGCGCATCCGTGCATTCGCCGCGGACCACGACCAGCTTGATGTGGCTTTTTCGGCGGCGACGGGGCGTGCCGCGCTGGAGCATCGTGCGGTGTTGATCGGATCGGAGACGATCAGCGATGTGGTTTCGGGCGGGGGCGGCAAGGTGGCGTTCCTGTTCACCGGGCAGGGCAGTCAACGCCTGGGCATGGGGCGGGAGTTGTATGACACCTTCCCCGTCTTCGCGGCGGCGTTCGACGCGGTGGGTGAAGCGTCGGGGCTGCCGTTGAAGGAGGTGGTGTGGGGTGATGACGAGGCGGCATTGCAGCGCACGGAGTTCACCCAGCCCGCCATCTTCGCCGTGGAAGTGGCCCTGTTCCGGTTGCTGGAGTCCTGGGGTATCCGCCCGGATTACCTGGCCGGTCACTCCATCGGCGAACTGGCCGCCGCCCATGTCGGGGGAGTGCTGAGCCTGGACGACGCCGCGCGGTTGATCACGGCGCGAGGACAGCTGATGGGGGCGCTGCCACCCGGCGGGGCCATGGTGGCCATCCAGGCTACGGAGGAGGAAGTGGCGCCGCTGCTGGACGGAGCCGTGGGCATCGCCGCCGTCAACGGCCCCTCATCGGTGGTGATTTCGGGCGCCGAAGACGCCGTGACGGCGGTCGTCGCCCACTTCAGTGACCGTAAGACGCGCCGCCTCTCCGTCTCGCACGCGTTCCACTCACCCTTGATGGACCCGATGCTGGAGGAGTTCCGCAAGGTCGCGGAGGGCGTGGAATACCACGCCCCGGCCATCCGCCTGACGAAGGACGTGGCGTCGGCGGAGTACTGGGTGCGGCATGTGCGGGATGCGGTGCGGTTCGCCGATGACGTACGTGCGTTGCGGGATGAAGGCGTGACGCGGTTCCTGGAGGTGGGGCCGGACGGTGTGCTGACGGCGATGGCGCAGCAGTCCGCCGAGGGCACGATGGGGGCGGCGCTGCGTCGGGATCGTCCCGAGGTGGAGAGTGTGTTTGCCGGGGTGGGGCGGTTGTATGCGGTGGGTGTGCCGGTGGATTGGGCCGCGGTGTTCGCGGGGCGTGGTGCCCGGCGCGTGGAGCTGCCCACGTACGCCTTCCAGCGCACCCGCTACTGGCAAATCGAGCAGCCCACGACCCTCGCCGGGGCCGACACGGTCGACCATCCGCTCCTGGGCGCGAGGGTCGTGCTGCCGGACACCGGCGGGGCCGTGTTCACCGGGCGGCTCTCCCTCGACACCCACCCCTGGCTCGCCGACCACGATGTGCTGGGCACCCTGCTGCTGCCCGGCACCGGCCTGGTCGAACTCGCGCTGCAAGCCGCCCACCAGGTGGGGTGCGAGGCGATCGACGAGCTGACGCTCGCAGCGCCCCTCGTCGTCCCCGAGAAGGGCGGCGTGGCGGTGCGGGTCGTGGTGGGTGGCCCGGACGACTCCGGCGCGCGCACCCTCGAGATCTACTCGTCCCTCGATGACGAGACGTGGACCCGTAACGCGACCGGTGGCATCGTCGCGTCCGCCACGCCACCGTCGTCCGACCTGAGCGTCTGGCCGCCGGCCGACGCGACGTCGCTTCCGGTGGACGGTGCCTATGCGGCCCTCCTCGCCCGTGGCTATGACTACGGTCCGGCCTTCCAGGGGCTCAGGGCGGCCTGGCGGCGCGGCGATGACGTCGTGTTCGCCGAGGTCGCGCTTCCGGAAGGGGCGGAGGCGGCCCGGTTCGGTGTGCATCCCGCGCTGCTGGACGCGGCGATGCACGCCGGGCTGATCGAAGACGAGGGTGCCGGGGCGCCGGAGCTGCCGTTCTCCTGGGGCGGCGTCTCGCTCCACCGGGCCGGTGCCTCGGCGCTGCGCGTCCGGCTGTCGCACCGGGGCGGGGACGGTGGTACGGAGGTGCTGGTCGCTGACGAGACCGGGGCGCCCGTCCTCTCCGTGGCGAACCTGGCGTCGAGGCCCGTTTCGGCCGAGCAGCTGCGGGCGGGCGGTGACCACCGCGAGTCGCTGTTCGCCCTCACCTGGACCAAGGCGGCCATCCACCCCGCGCCGGACACACCCGTCGAGGTGTACGAGGTCCCGCGGGCGGCGGGGGACACCCCCGAGGCCGTACGCGTGGTTCTGGGCGAGGTGCTGGCGCGACTTCAGGAGTGGCTGGCCGACCACGGCAAGGACGAGGAGAGGCTCGCGGTCGTCACCCGTCGTGCGGTGCCGGTCGAGGGCGAGGACGTCGACCTGGGCCAGGCACCCGTATGGGGTCTGGTCCGGGCGGCCGCGGCGGAGAATCCGGGCCGGTTCCTCCTCCTCGACCTCGACGACACGGACACCGTGCCACCCCTGGTCGACGCGCCCGAGATGGCGTTCCGGGGCGGCGAGCTGCTCGTTCCCGAGTTCACCCGGGTGCCCGCCGCCGCGGTGGACGAGGCCCATGACCCCTGGGGTCAGGCGTCCACGGTGCTGATCACGGGCGGGACCAGTGGCCTCGGCGCCCTGGTCGCTCGCCACTTGGTGACGGCACACGGCGTCCGGCGGCTCGTCCTGACCAGCCGCCGGGGCGAGAACGCGCCGGGCGCGGCGGAACTGCGCGCCGAACTGGCGGCCCACGGGGCGCACGTGGCCATCGAAGCGTGCGACGTTGCCGATCGTGCCGCGCTCGCCGCCGTGCTGGACCGGCATCCGGTCGACGCGGTCGTCCACGCGGCCGGTGTCGTGGACAACGGGCTGGTGCGAGGGCTGACCCCTGAGCGCATGGACACCGTCCTGCGGCCCAAGGTGGACGGGGCCTGGAACCTGCACGAGCTGACGGCCGACCGCGACCTGTCGGCGTTCGTGCTGTTCTCCTCGCTCGCCGGGCTCGTACTGGCCGCCGGGCAGGGCAACTATGCCGCGGCGAACGTGTTCCTGGACGCGCTCGCCCGCCGTCGCCACCAGGCCGGACTGCTGGTGACATCGCTGGCGTTCGGCCTGTGGGAGGCCGACACCGGGCTCGGCGAGCTGGCCGAGGCCGACCGGAAGCGCATGCTGCGCATGGGCCTGCCCGCCCTGTCGCAGGAAGAGGGACTGGCGCTGCTGGACGACGCGTTGCGTACGCGGGAGCCGCTGCTGGCGCCGTTCCGCCTGGACACGGCCGCTTTGCGGACACGTCCCGCCGACCGGCTCCCGGGGATGCTGCGCGGTCTGGCGCCCACCTCGCGCCGCCGCGTCGCGGGTCCGGGCGCGGCGGGCGGCGGAGACGGCGGCGCGGGGCTGCGGCGGAGGCTGGCGGCGCTGGCCGACGACGCCGAACGCGACGGCCTGCTGCTGGACCTCGTACGGACGCAGGTGGCGGCGGTGCTCGGGCACGACGGAGCCGACGCCATCCGGTCCGACCGGGCGTTCAAGGACCTGGGCTTCGACTCGCTCACCGCCGTGGAGCTGCGCAACGGCCTGCGCGCTGCGACCGGTCTGAAGCTGCCCGCGACCCTGGTGTTCGACCACCCGACGCCCGCCGCGGTCGCCGAC
>NZ_GG657754.1:9324120-9334812 GCF_000158915.1 Streptomyces himastatinicus ATCC 53653
TTCACCCCCAACAAGATCAAAGAAGATGCAGCCCGCGGTGGAGCGGCTGACGGCCGGACTCATCGACGGACTCATCGAGCGGTCCGACGGCGGGGAGGTGGTCGACCTCGTGGACCTGCTGGCCGTGCCCTTCCCGGTGGCGGTCATCAGCGACATGCTCGGCCTTCCGTACGAGGACGGAAAACACCTCTGGAAGCTGGCCGACGACTGGTCGCACGTGTTCTCCGGCCTCTACACCGAGGAAGACCTGACCCGTGCCGACGCCTCGGCCGAGGAGCTGGCAGCGTACTTCCGCGAGGTGATCAAGGATCGCCGCGCCACCCCGCGCGACGACCTGATGTCCTCGCTCGTCCAGGAGGCCACCAACGGCCGACTGGACGAGGACGAGCTGATGGCACTCATCCTGTTCCTGTTCACCGCGGGCTTCGCGGCCACCACCAACCTCGTCGCGACCGGGGTGCTCGCGCTCCTCGACCACCCCGACGAGCTGAACCGCTGGCGTGCGGACAAGAGCATCACGCCGTCGGCCGTGGAGGAATTACTGCGCCACACCACCCACACCACCGCGGCGAGCCGGGTCACCACCCGGCCGGTCACCATCGGCGGTGCCGAGATACCCGAGGGGGTTCTCGTCCTGACCCTGCTCGCCGCCGCCAACCGCGACCCGGCCCGGTTCCCCGACCCGCACCGCCTGGACCTGACCCGCGACAACGGCGCCCACCTGAGCTTCAGCGCCGGAGCCCACTACTGCTTCGGCGGCAGCCTCGCGCGCATCGAGGGCGCCGAACTCTTCCCGAAGCTGATCGACACCTTCCCGAAGATCGAGCCGGCGGGCACCCCCGAGCGCCGCGCCGTCATGGGCCTCACCGGTTACACCACCCTGCCCGTGACCCTCGGCCGCTGAACGACCACCGGCGCAAGCTGAACGACCCCTGCGAAAAGGGTCCCCGCGCGACCATCGCGCGGGGACCCCTTTCCATGAAGGCAACGGGGCGGCGGCCCTCACTCCGGGCTGGAGGCGGGCGTGGGCTCGGCCTTCGCGGGGGCGGCCGTCGCCGGAGCGGCGTCGGGAGTCGCGACGTGGCGCATGAGCCATGCGGCACCCGCGGCGCCCACCAGCATGACGGCCCCGGCGACCACGGCGCTGATGTTCATGCCGCGGGTGAACGCCTCCCCGGCGACCTGGAGGAGCGGTTCGCTCGCGCGGTCGGGCAGATGCTTGGCCACTTCCGCGGCGCCACCGAGCGAGCCCTCGGCGGCCTCGGCCGCCTCGTGCGGAAGCCCTGACGTCGCGTCGGACACATCGCGGGTGTAGATGGCGGAGCCGATGCTGCCCAGGAGCGCCACACCGAGTGCCCCGCCGAGCTGATTGCTGGTCTCCGGCAGCGCCGAGGCCGCGCCCACGCGCTCCGGTGGCGCCGCGGAGACGATGAGGTCGGCGGTCAGAGGGATCGCCATGCCCACCCCGCCCGAGATGATCGTCGCGCCGATCACCGCGACGGCCAGGCTCGAATCGGCGCGCAACTGTGTCATGACGGCGAATCCGGCCGTGGCGATGACCATGCCGACGCCGATGATGTAGCCGGGGCGGATCGACTTGGCCAGCACAGCGGCCACCGATGTCGTCACGGCCACCGCCAGCGGCGCGGGCAGGGTCCACAATCCGGCTTTCAACGGGGTCAGCCCGTAGACCAGTTGGATCCACTGGGTGGAGAACAGCAGGAAGCCGACCATCGCGAACAGGGCCACCAGGTTGACGCCGATGGACGCGCTGAACCCCCGGTCGCGGAACAGGCTCAGGTCGATCAGCGGGTTGGCGGCCGAGCGCTGGCGGAGGAAGAACAGCACGCCGATGACGCCCCCGGCGGCCGTGATGGCCGCGTACTTCCAGGCGAAGCCGTCGTCGGCGAGTTCCTTGATGCCGTAGATGACGGGGAGCACGGTGCCCAGCGACAGCGCGGCGCCGAGGAGGTCGAAGCGGCCGGGCCGCGGCGCGCGGTACTCCGGCAGGAGCAGCGGGCCCAGCACCAGGATCACGGCCATGACCGGGATGTTGATCAGGAAGACCGAGCCCCACCAGAACTTCTCCAGCAGGAGCCCCGACACGATCGGGCCCAGCGCGGCGCCGCCGGAGAGCCCCGCCGTCCAGATGGCGATCGCGGTACGGCGCTCGGTGGGGTCGTGGAACATGTTGCGGATCAGCGCGAGTGTGGAGGGCGCCAGCACGGCCCCGGCGATGCCCAGGACGGCCCGTGCGGCGATCAGGAGTTCGGCGCTGCCCGCGTAGGCGGCGGCCAGGGACGATGCGCCGAACACCACGGCGCCCAGCATGAGCAGCAGCCGGCGGCCGATGTGGTCGCCGAGGGTGCCCATGGTGATGAGCAGCCCGGCGAGCATGAACGCGTAGATGTCCACGATCCATAACTGCTGCGTGGCGCTCGGTTCCAGGGACGCGCTGAGGAACGGCAGCGCGAAGTACAGGACGGTCATGTCCATCGACATCAGAAGGACCGGGATGACGAGGACGGCGAGGCCGATCCAGTCCTTCCGGCTTGCTCGTTGGGGGCTCGAGGGCTCACTCATCGGGTTACTCATGGCCGCGACTATAGATTTGTGTAAGTTAACTGTCTAGGACGCTTGTCCAAGACATATCTCAGGCCGGTGCGATTAGAATCCTCCGCATGGGACACCGAGAGGACCTGCTGGTCGGGGCGAAGCGCTGCCTGTACGAGAAGGGGTACGCCCGTACCACCGCGCGGGACATCGTCGAGGCGTCCGGCACCAACCTGGCCTCGATCGGCTACCACTACGGCACCAAGGAAGCCCTGCTCAACGCCGCGATCATGGAGGCGCTGGAGGAGTGGGCCCAGGAGCTGAAGCGGGCCGTGGCCGATGTGGGGGACCTGCCCGACGATCCGATCGGGCGGTTCGAGCGGGCCTGGACGCGGGTGATTGAGCTGTTCGAGCGGCACCGCCCGGTGTGGGCCGCCCAGTTCGAGGCGATTTCCCAGATCGAGCATGTGCCCGAGGTCCGCAGCTTCATCGTCGACGCGCAGCAGCAGGCCCAGAAGGGTCTGGTCGAACTCCTGCTGGGCGGCGAGGAGTTGCCCCCGCACACCCGGGCCGCGGTCGGGCAGTTCTACCACGCGCTGCTCAGCGGGGTGATGATGCAATGGGTGATCGACCCCGAGCACGCCTCGACGGGCGCGTCGCTCGCCGAGGCGCTGCGTACGGTCGTGGAGGACGCCCGCCGCTTCGGGTCGGGTATGGCCGTCTGACTTACGGTCGGCCCTCCGACATCGCGGCCGCCTCGCGGGCCAGCAGCCCCCGGTCGACCTTGTGGTTGGCGTTCAGCGGGAACTCCGCCACGTGCCGGAACACCTTGGGCACCATCGGCTCGGGCAGATGCGCGGACAGCTCGCGGCGCAGCGCCACCGGGTGCACACGGTCGCCGGTGTAGTAGAGGACGAGTTCCAGTCCGCCGCCCGGCGCCGGGCGGGTCACGGTGGCGGCGTTCTGTACGCCCGCACACCGCCGTACGACATGGTCCACCTCGGCCAGTTCGACCCGGAAGCCCTGGATCTGCACCTGGGTGTCCAGTCGGCCGAGGTACGCCAGCTCGCCGTCGTCCAGCCGCCGTACCCGGTCGCCCGTCCGGTACCAGCGGCGGCCGTCGCGCTCCAGGAACCGGCCCTCGTTGTCCGCGGGGTCCAGATAGCCGGGGGTCATCTGCGGCCCGGTGACGCACAGTTCGCCTTCGGTCGCCGACTCGGTGTCCCCGTCGAGCAGCAGATGGTCATGGCCGGGGTGCACCGCGCCGATCGGGACGACGCCGTTCACCGCCCGGCTCGGTGAGGTGTCCGGCGACCAGCGGTGGCCGGTGATGGTGACGGTCAGCTCGGTCGGCCCGTAGAGGTTCTCGATCCGCGAGTTGGGCGCGGCGGCCTGCCAAGCGGCGGCGTCGTCGCACAGCAGCGCCTCGCCCGCGAAGAAACTCCACCGCAGCGTGGGCATGGCCCCGGGCGTCAGCCCGCCCATCCGCCGGATGAACGACGTGCCGCTCGGGGTGGAGAACCACACGGTCATCCGCCGCTCGGCGAGGAACCCCGGCAGGTCCCGGTGGGCCGCGGGCGGAATGGCGTGCACCGGGGCCCCGCGGCCCCAGGCGCAGAACAGCTCGAACATCGCGCAGTCGAAGTTGAGGCCCACGTTCTGGCAGAACACATCGCCGGGCCCGAAGTCGTACCGCCCGTCCAGCAGGCTGAAGTAGTGGTCGTTGGCGCCGTGGGTCATCGGCACGCCCTTGGGGCGGCCCGTCGACCCCGAGGTGAACAGGACGTACGCGATGTCGGACGGCCGGACGGCCACCGGCGCGTCCAGCGGGGGAGCGGTGGCGGCCTCGTCCAGGACGGGCAGGTCGTCCCGTTCGGTTTCGGCGAGCGCGGCCCGGCCGATGGGGTCGGCGATGACCGTCGAGACACCCGCGGCGGTGAGCATGCGACGGGTGCGCTCGGCGGGGAACCGCGGATTGAGCGGCACGATGGTGGCGCCCGCGTACAGCGCCGCCAGGATCCCCACGTACGCGGTCAGGCTCTTGTCCGCCAGGACGGCGACGGTGTGCGGCCCCTCGGGGGCCAGGGCGCGCAGCGCACCCGCCCGGCGCAGCGCCAGTTCGTGCATCGCCTCGTACGTCAGGATCTCGTCGTCCACGCGGATCGCGGCGCGCCCGGGCGACAGCGCCAGGCCGCGCAGAAACCGTTCGTGCAGACCGTGTCCGGGGACCGGTGTCTCGATCATTTCCTTCCTCCGGGAAGAGAAAAGGGGTGGATAGGGGTGACGGCCCGCGGGACGCAGGGCTTAGGTTGGCCGCGACGCCGACTATTCGGTAGTCGACTGTTCGGTAAGGGCCGTATTCGGCAAGGGCCGGGAAAACAGGGGAGCGCGCATGTGGGACGAGTCTTTCGGGGAACTGCTCCGCAAACACCTTCCTTTACTGGAATCGGGGGACGAACTCACCCCGGACCTGAGCCTGCGTGACTTCGGCCTCGATTCCATGGGAATGGTCTCGCTGCTGTCCTCGCTGGAGGACATGTACGGGGTCCGTTTCGTCGACGACGCGCTCAACGACGACAACTTCGCCACCCCCGAGACGCTGTGGAACGCCCTGGCGGCCATGCGCTGACCCGCCCTCTACGATTACGGCTTACGCGATCGCGCTGCGCCGGCGCGGTCGCATGGCCGTCTCCGGCCGCACCGCCACCACCTCGAACGCCTCGGTCATGACGTCCACCCGGCCCCACAGCCCGTCCTGCCCGGTGACATGCACCCGCCGGGCACCCAGCCCCTTGAGCGTCTCGACGACGGACGGCCAGCGCACCGTGCGGGTCACCGCGTCCAGCAGCAGCGTCCGCACCCCCGCGCCCGTCCGCACCAGCGACCCGTCGTGGTCGGACACCACGGGGATCTCGGGGTCCCGGAACGGGACGGCCGCGGCGACCTCCGCCTCGATCTCCTCCCGCAGCGCGCCGAACACGGCCGAGTGCATCGGCGGCCGCATGACGTACAGCGGCAGGCCGCCCACCGCCTTGAGCCGCCGCTGGAGCCAGTCCACCATCTCCTCGCGCACCGACAGCATGTGGAAGTCGCGGTCGACGTGGCAGGCCACCTCGTTCCACTCGCCGCGCGCGTCCAGTTCGGCACGGATCTCGGCCAGCTGCTCGGGCGGGACGCGGGCGAACGACTGGGCGACGAGGTCACGGTGCTCGCGCGCGAAGTACGCGTCCACCAAGCGGCCCTGCTCCGCGGTCATCGCCACGGCCTCGGCGAACGGAAGCGCCCCGGCGAACACCGCCGCCGCCGTGCCGCCGAAGCTGGCCCCGGCGCACGCCACCGGCGTCACCTCGTGCTCGGCGACCGCCCATTCGGCCAGCGCCAGACAGGAGACCAGGAAGGCGACCCGGGCCGGTTCGGGGAACGCGCCCTGGTCGCCGCGGGCCTCGGCCTCCCGGTACCGGTCGAGCAGCGAATAGCCCAGGGCCCGGTCCGCCTCGGCGACGAGCCGGCGCGCCACCGGATGGACCGCCAGGAACCGCGCCGAGTCGGCGAACCGCGTCGGGCCGATTCCAGGAAAGACAATCGCCGACATATTCTCGCTCTCCCTTTTGTCACGCTCGTCGCGTATGCATTCTGAAAGCCCAAGGATTCGATGTCATGCAGTTCGATCTATTGTTTCCGGCCAGTCTTGTTGGCCCCCGGTACCGGCATAACCCCTAACGCCCCCTAGTTCAGGGGTGGGTGGGCGAGAGTTCTTGTGGGCCGTAAATGGGCCCTGTTAGAAACAGCCTGGCATTTGCTGAGAAGGCCCGAATCGGAAGGGTGGCGCATGAGCCCGAATGGAGCGCGTCCAGCCCGGGCGCACGCATCGGTGGACAACCTGCGGACCTATCTGCTGGCCGCCGCCCGGAAGGACCCCGACCGGCCCGCCGTGATCCAGGCCGCGGCGGACGGCGGTCTGGAGACGGTCAGCTACGGCGAACTCCAGCACCGCACCGACCGCTGCGCCGAGGCGCTCGACGCGCTCGGCCTCGACGTCGGCGACCGCGTCATCCTGGAGTCCGACACCGAAGCGGACGCCATCGCCACCCTGCTCGCCTGCGCCACGCTGGGGCTGCCGTTCACCCCGGTCAGCCCCGAGACCCCGGACGAACGGCTTCTGACGATCATCGACAGCGCCGAGCCCGCGCTGTACCTCCAGTCGGCGCGCGGACAGCGCACCGGCATCCCTGAGACGGTCGGCACCGCCCGGTTCGGCGCGGACGGACTCACCGTGGAGCGGCCGCCCGCGCCGCGCGTCCGCCGCCGTCGCGTGGTCACGCCCCTCGACACCGCGTACATCACGTTCACCTCGGGCACGACGGGCCGGCCCAAGGGCGTGGTCATGAGCCACCGCGGGGTCATCGCGTTCCTGCGCGGCGCGGAGGCCGCCGAGCTGATCACGTCCGAGGACCGGGTGGCGGGCACCGCGCCGCTCCAGTTCGACTTCGCGCTGTTCGACATCGGGTTCGCCCTCAGCCACGGAGCCGCGCTGGTTCCCGTACCGCGTGACCGGCTCAACTGGCCCCGCCGCTTCCTGTCGTTCCTGCGCGACACCGGGACCACCCAGGTCGACGCCGTCCCCTCGGCGTGGCGACCGGTGCTGCGCCACGAGCCCGACCTGCTGGCCGAGCTGGGCGAGCAGGGCGTACTGCGGCGCATCGCGTTCTCCGGGGAGGACTTCCCCCTGGAGGAACTGCGCGCCCTCCAGGAGCTGTTGCCGAAGGTGCGCTTCACCAACGGCTACGGCGCCACCGAGACGATGGCCGCGTCCATCACCGAGGTGCCCAACCCGCTGCCGCCCGGCACCGAACGCCTGTCGATCGGCTACGCGGTGGCGGGTGCGGAGATGATGCTCATCGGGCCCGACGGCCGTCCCGTGGACGAGCCCGGAGTGCTCGACGAGATCTATCTGCGCAGCCCGTCGCTGTTCTCCGGGTACTGGAACGACCCGGAGGCCACCCGCGCCGTCGTCGTCCCCGACCCCCTCGACCCCAGGTCGGGGCAGCGGGTGTTCAAGACCGGCGACCTGGCCACCATGGGGGCCGATGGCGAGCTGTACTTCCACGGCCGCGCCGACTCCCAGGTGCAGATCCGCGGCAACCGCGTCGAACTGGGCGAGGTGGAGCGCCGTATCGGCCAGTTCACCGGCGTCACCGGCGCGGTCGCGATGCTCCTGCCGCGCGCGGACGGCGACCCGGTGCTGCACGCGTTCGTCACCCGCGCGCCCGGCGGCCCCGCGCCGGACGCCAAGGAAGTGGTCGCGTTCTGCCGTGCCGCGCTACCCGCGTACATGATCCCGCAGGGCGTACACGTGGTGGACGAGTTCCCGCTGACCGTCAACGGCAAGGTCGACCGCGCCGCACTGACCGCCCTCGCGGCGTCCTGACCACCTCGAACACCTCCATGCCTCTTCTTCGTTGCGGAGTATGCACATGACCGAGCAGTCACAGGCCGCGATGCTGGAACTGGTGCTGGCGCAGGCCGCTGCCGTGCTGCGGGCCGCCGACCCCGACGCCTACGGGGACGGGCCCACCGACGTGGCGGCCGACCGCCCGTTCCTGGCGGAGGGCCTGGACTCGCTCGGCCTGGTCCAGCTGCACCGGCGGCTCACCGCCGAACTGGGGGTGGAACTGCCCGTCACCATCGGCTTCGACCACCCGACGCCCGCCGCCCTCGCCCGTCACCTGGTGGCCGTGGTGCACGGCACCGCCGAGCCGGAACACCACCACGAGCCCGCGGCACCCGCCGCGCCCGCGGTGTCCGACGAGCCGATCGCCATCGTGGGGATCGGCTGCCGCTACCCCGGCGGGGTGGCCTCGCCCGAGGACCTGTGGCGGATCCTGGCCGACGGCACCCATGTGCTCACCGACTTCCCCGCCGACCGCGGCTGGGACCTCGACCGGCTCTACGACCCGGACCCGTCCGCCACCGGCACCAGCTATGTGCGGCGCGGCGGATTCCTGCCGGACGCCGCCGACTTCGACGCCGACTTCTTCCAGATCAACCCCAAAGAGGCGCTCGCCATGGACCCCCAGCAGCGGCTGCTGCTGGAGACCTCCTGGGAGGCGCTGGAGCGCGCGGGCATCGACCCGGGGCGGCTGCGCGGCACCTCGTCGGGCGTGTTCATCGGCGTGGAGCCCCACGAGTACGGACCTCGTACCCATGAGGCGCCGGACGGCCTCGACGGCTATGTGCTGGGCGGCAGCCTGCCCAGCGTCGTATCCGGCCGCGTGGCCTACACGCTCGGCCTCGAAGGGCCCACGCTCACCGTCGACACCGCCTGCTCGGGCTCGCTGACCGCCCTCCACCTGGCCGTACGCTCCCTCCAGCGCGGGGAGTGCGGGCTGGCGCTGGCGGGCGGCGTCACCGTCATCTCCAGCCCCGGAACGTTCACCACGTTCAGCCGTCAGCGCGGGCTGGCCCCGGACGGACGGATCAAGGCGTTCGGCGCGGGCGCGGACGGCACCTCCTTCGCCGAGGGCGCGGGCGTGTTCGTCCTGGCCCGCCTCACGGACGCGCTGCGCGACGGACACCCGGTGCTGGCCGTGATCCGCGGCACCGCCATCAACCAGGACGGCGCGAGCAACGGCCTCGCCGCGCCCAACGGCCTCGCCCAGCAGCGCGTCATCCGCCAGGCGCTCGCCGACGCGGGCCTCGCCCCGGGCGAGGTCGACGCGGTCGAGGCACACGGCACCGGCACCACCCTCGGCGACCCCATCGAAGGCCAGGCCCTGGTCGCCGCGTACGGAGCCGGACGCTCGCCCGACCACCCCCTGTGGCTGGGGTCGGTGAAGTCCAACATCGGGCACACGGGAGCCGCGGCGGGGGCCGCCGGGGTCATCAAGATGGTCCAGGCGATGCGGAACCGTACGCTGCCCCGCACCCTGCACGTGGACGAGCCGACCCCGCACGTCGACTGGTCCGACGGCACCGTCCGGCTCCTCACCGAGCCCGTCCCGTGGGACGCCGCGGACACCCCGCGCCGGGCCGGGATCTCCTCGTTCGGCGCGAGCGGCACCAACGCCCACGTCATCATCGAAGAGCCACCGGCCGAAAACACCGAGGCCACCGAGCCCCCCGCGGCCGACCGCCCCGTCCCCGTCGTCCTGTCCGCCCAGGGCGAGGACGCCCTGCGCGCTCAGGCCGCCCGGCTCCTGACGGTCGTGGACGGGACATCGCCGCTGGACCTCGCGTACTCGACGGCCACCACACGTGCCGCGCTGCGCCACCGCGCCACCGTCGTCGCCACCGACCGCGACCAGCTGCGCCGCGCCCTGACCGCCCTCGCCGAGGGCACGACCGCGCCCGGGCTGCTCACCGGAACGACACGGGCGACGGGCCGGACCGCGTTCCTGTTCACCGGGCAGGGCAGCCAGCGCGTCGGCATGGGACGCGAACTGGTCCGGGCCTTCCCGGTGTTCGCGCAGGCACTCCAGGAGGCCGCCGACCACCTCGACCTCCATCTCGACGAACCCCTGGGCGAGGTGCTGTTCGCCGAGCCCGGCTCGCCGCGGGCCGAACTCCTCCACCACACCCGGTACGCGCAGGCCGCGCTCTTCGCCGTCGAGACCGCCCTGTTCCGGCTGCTGGAGTCGTGGGGCGTCACCCCTGGTCTCGTCGCCGGACACTCCATCGGCGAGATCGCCGCCGCACACGCCGCCGGGGTCTTGACGCTGGCGGACGCGGCCCTGCTGGTCGGGGCGCGCGGCACGCTGATGGACGAACTTCCCCGCGGCGGCGCGATGGTGGCCGTCCAGGCGGAAGAGGCGGAGGTGGTCCCGTATCTGACCGAGCGGGTGGGCCTCGCCGCCGTCAACGGCCCGGCCGCTGTGGTGCTGTCCGGCGAGGCCGACGCCGTCCTCGCGGTGGCCGCCCGCTTCGCCGAGCAGGGCCGCAAGACGCGACGGCTGCGCGTGTCGCACGCGTTCCACTCGCCGCTGATGGACCCGATGCTGGACGACTTCCGGCGGGTCGCCGAGACCCTGACGTACGCGCCGCCGCGCATCCCCCTGGTGTCCACCCTGACCGGGGAGGTCGGCACCGCGTTCGACGCCGACCACTGGGTGCGCCATGTGCGCGAGCCGGTGCGGTTCGCGA
>NZ_GG657754.1:9335075-9336420 GCF_000158915.1 Streptomyces himastatinicus ATCC 53653
CGCCCTGCCCACCTACGCGTTCCAGCGCAAGCGGTACTGGCTGTTACTCCTGGAGCGGCCCGGGCACCATCGGTTTATTCGCTGCTGGACACCGCCGTCAGCCTCGCGGGCGACGACGGGCTGGTCCTGACGCGCCTGCTGTCCACCCGTTCGCAGCCCTGGCTGGCCGACCACGTCATCGCCGGTGTCGTCTTTTTTTTTTTTGCACAGCCCTGGTCGAGCTGGCCGTGCGCGCCGGGGACGAGGCGGGCTGCGGCGTGGTGGAGGAACTCACCCTGGAGACGCCGCTGTCGCTGACCGGCGACGCGGCGGCGGAGGTCCAGGTCGTCGTCGGCGCCCCCGACGCGGCGGGCCGCCGTACCGTCGAGATCTACTCGCGCCCCGCGCGCAGCGAGGAGAGCTGGACCCGGCACGCCAGTGGCGTGCTGGCCGAACACGGCGGGGGCCCGGCCGCCGACGGCGCCGTGTTCGCCCAGTGGCCACCGGCCGACGCCGAGCCCATCGACGTCGACGGCCTCTACGAGCGCCAGGCCGCGCAGGGGTACGGCTACGGTCCCGCGTTCCAGGGCGTGCGCGCCGCGTGGCGCCGCGGGGACGAGGTGTTCGCCGAGGTCGCCCTCGACGAGGCGGGCGCCGACCGGTTCGGGCTGCACCCGGCGCTGCTGGACGCCAGCCTGCACGCCGCCGAAGGGCCGGAGGACGACGGCCAGGTGCGGCTTCCGTTCGCCTGGCTCGGCCTCGAACTGCACGCCGCCGGCGCCACCGCCGTACGCGTCCACCTGCTCCGTACGGCCGCGGACGAGGTCGCGGTCGAGCTGGCCGACACCACCGGCGCCCCGGTGGCCACCGTACGGTCGCTGGTCCAGCGGCCCGTACCGCTGAACGGGGTGCTGTCCGCGGCGCGGGACGGCGCGCTGCTGCGCGTCGAATGGACCGAGATCCAGGCCCCGCCGGAGCCGGACGCCGCGGCCGGGGAATTCCACCTGGCGCATGTGCCCGACACCTTCCCCGGCGCCCCCGCCGAGGCCGCGCGGGAAGCCACGCTGTACGCCCTGAAGCTCATCGAGGACGCGCTGCGCGACGACACCCGGCTGGCGATCGTCACCCGTGAGGCGCCGGGCGACCTGACGCTCGCGCCCCTGTGGGCGCTGGTGCGCTCCGCCCAGGCCGAGAACCCCGGGCGGTTCGTCCTCGTCGGCACCGACCGCGACGTACCCGAACGCGACATACGCGCCACCCTGGCCACCGGAGAACCCCAACTCGCCTTGCGGGACGGCACATTGCTGGTGCCGCGCCTGGTGCGTACGCCGCTGCCGGACGTCCCGTGCCCCGTCGCCTGGGACCT
>NZ_GG657754.1:9338369-9339984 GCF_000158915.1 Streptomyces himastatinicus ATCC 53653
TCGCCCAGCAGCGCGTCATCCGCCAGGCGCTCGCCGACGCGGGCCTCGCCCCGGGCGAGGTCGACGCGGTCGAGGCACACGGCACCGGCACCACCCTCGGCGACCCCATCGAAGGCCAGGCCCTGGTCGCCGCGTACGGAGCCGGACGCTCGCCCGACCACCCCCTGTGGCTGGGGTCGGTGAAGTCCAACATCGGGCACACGGGAGCCGCGGCGGGGGCCGCCGGGGTCATCAAGATGGTCCAGGCGATGCGGAACCGTACGCTGCCCCGCACCCTGCACGTGGACACCCCGTCCCCTGCACATCGACTGGACCGAGGGAGCCGTCGAACTGCTCACCGAGGCGAGGGAATGGCAGGTGGCCGGCCGTCCGCGGCGCGCCGCGGTGTCCTCGTTCGGCGTCAGCGGCACCAACGCCCATGTAGTGCTCGAGGAGGCGCCGCCGCCCGGCCCGCGTGAACCGCGCGGCGAGCGGCCCCCGGCCGTGCCGCTGACCGTGTCGGCGGCGTCGGCGGAGGCGCTGCGCGCCCAGGCAGCGCGGATCGCCGCCGACCTGCGCGATCAACCGGAAACCGACCCCCTGGATGTCGCCGCCTCGCTCGCCCGTGGCCGCGCCGCTCTGGAACACCGGGCCGTGATCGTGGACGGCGACCGCGACGGACTGCTCGCCGGGCTCGACGCGCTGGCGGCCGGGAAGACACCCGCCTCCGTCGTCCAGGGCGTGCAGCGCGGCGACCCGCGCGCCGTGTTCGTCTTCCCCGGGCAGGGCTCGCAGTGGCCCGGCATGGGTGTCGAACTGCTGGAGCACTCACCGGCCTTCGCGACCCGCCTCGGCGAATGCGCCAAGGCCCTGGAGCCGTACGTCGAGTGGGACCTGCTCGACGTGCTGCACGGCGCGCCCGGCGCACCGCCCCTGGACGCCGTCGACGTCGTACAGCCCGCGCTGTGGGCGGTGATGGTGTCGCTGGCCGAGGCGTGGCGCGCCGCCGGGGTCGAACCGGCCGCCGTCGTCGGCCACTCCCAGGGGGAGATCGCCGCCGCCTGCGTCGCCGGTGCGCTGTCGCTGGAGGACGGCGCGCGCGTGGTCGCCCTGCGCAGCCGCATCATCCGCCAGGACCTTGCGGGCCGGGGCGGCATGATGTCGGTGGCCCTGTCCGCCGACCGTACGTCCGGGCACCTGGCCGACTGGGACGGCCGCCTCCAGCTCGCCGTCATCAATGGCCCCGGCTCCGTCGTCGTGTGCGGCGATCCGCAGGCCCTGGACGAACTGCGCGAGCGGATGGACGCCGAGGGCGTCCAGACCCGTCGCATCCGCGTGGACTACGCGTCCCACTCGGTGTTCGTGGAGGAGATCCGCGACCGGTTGCTCACCGAGCTGACCGGTCTGACCCCGCGCACCTCGGACGTCCCGTTCTACTCCACCGTCACCGCCGGCCAGCTGGACACCGCGGGACTGGACGCCGCGTACTGGTACACCAACCTGCGGCAGACCGTCCGCTTCGAGGAGACGACCCGGGCGCTGCTCGCCGACGGCTTCGAGATTTTTCTTCTAGTCCAGCCCCCACCCGGGCCTGCTGGCCGGGCTCGGCGAGACCGCCGAATCGGCCGGGGTGCCC
>NZ_GG657754.1:9342561-9344274 GCF_000158915.1 Streptomyces himastatinicus ATCC 53653
GCCTGTCCGCGACGCTCGTCTTCGACCACCCGACCTCGCTCGTCCTCACCCGCCACCTGCTGGACGAACTGGGCCTGAGCGAGCCGGAGCCCACCCCGGAGGCGGGCCAGGGCGCACAGGACATCGAGGACCGCACCGAGGCCATCCAGAACATGAGCCTGGCCGAACTCCTCCGCACCGCGCAACGATCAGGAGATCCGACATGACCCGGTTGCTCGACGACATCGACCAGCGCGTCTACCCCACCGACGAGGAACTGCTGCACCGCGTGCTCAACCCCTACCGGGCCAAGCGGTGCGAATACCTCACCTCGGCCGCGGTCACGGTGGCGGGCGACCCCCTCGACGGCGGACGGCTCGGCGCTACCTGCACCTTCCTGATCCCCGAGTCCTGCTACATCGACGACACCGGACACTTCAACTCGGTCGAGTTCAACATCTGCTTCAACCAGATGGCCTACTACCTGATGGCCAAGTCGGTGAAGGAATCGCTGGTCGAACCCTTCTCCCGGTGGACGCTGGAGCAGTTCTGGACCCGGCAGCTCGCGGACGTGTTCATCACCGACTTCAAGAGCACCTTCCGCACCGCCATGAGCGGCCGCCACTTCCGCGGTGAGATCGAGATCGCCGACATCGCCGAATGGGACGCCACCGATCTGCGCGACGCCCTGGTGATCCTGCGCAGCCGCTGCCGCTACTGGGACGAGCAGGGCGGCGAAAGCCACGGCGAGATCGCCGCCGCCATCACCAACCCGCCCGAAAACTGACCCGCCCGGCCCCGCGGAGGAAGCGACCATGAGCAACCCGGAACGGCCAGAGCTTCCCGACGAAGCCCGGCAGGTCGACATCGCACACATCTACCGCCGTCTCGCCGACCGCGGCCTCCCGTACGGGCCCGCCTTCCGCGGCCTGCGCGCCGTGTGGTCGGACGGCGAGGAGGTCTACGCGGAGGCCCGGCTCGACGGCGCCGCGTCCGGCGGCGAGGGCGACTACCACCTGCACCCGGCGCTGTTCGACGCCGCCTTGCAGGCCGCACTCGTACCGGACCTCGACCGCGACGACAGCACCTTCCTGCCCTTCGCCCTGCGCGGTGTCCGCCTCCACAAGGCGGGCGCGCGGCAGCTGGGCGTGCGCACCCGGCCCGGTGAGGGCGGCGTTTCCCTGGACCTCACCTGCGGCGACGGCGAACCGGTCGTCACGGTCAAGAGCCTCGTCCGGCGCCCCGTCACCACCGACCAGCTCGACGCCGCGGCGCAGCGCACCCAGCTCCTGCGCGTCACGTGGAAGGCCGTCGAACAGCCACCGGCCGCCGCCGACCAGCGGCGCTGGGCGTTCCTCGGCACCGACCACATCGGCGTCACCGGCGCCCTGAAGTCCATCCGCCGCTCGTTCGACTCCTATCCCTCGCTGGCCGCCCTCGACGCCGCGCTCCGCGACGGCGCGTCCGCACCCGACGTGGTCGTGGTCTCCTGCACGGACCAGGACTCCCCGGTGCGCTCGGCCGCCCAACGCGCCCTGATGCTCGTCCAGGAGTGGTCGGCCGATGCACGCCTGGCCGACGCCCGTCTCGTCCTGGTCAGCAGCGGCGCCCTCGCGACCCGCCCCCAGGAGGACCCGTCCGACCTGCCGGGCGCGGCCGTATGGGGGCTGCTGCGCAGCGCCCAGTCCGAACATCCCGGCCGCTTCGTCCTGGTCGACGTGGACGACCCCGAGG
>NZ_GG657754.1:9344544-9347412 GCF_000158915.1 Streptomyces himastatinicus ATCC 53653
CGGGCTCGGCGCCCGCGTCGACATCGTCGCCTGCGACACCGCCGACCGCGCGTCGCTCGAAGCCGCCCTCGCGGACATCCCCGCACCCTCCGCCGTCATCCACACCGCGGGTGTGCTGGCGGACGCCACGGTCGACACGCTGACGCCGCGCAGGCTGGACGCGGTCCTGCGCCCCAAGGCCGACGCCGCGCTCCATCTCCACGACCTGATCCGCGACCCGGACTGCGCGTTCGTGGTGTTCTCGTCCGTCGCCGGGCTCACCGGCAACGCGGGACAGGGCAACTACGCCGCCGCCAACGCCGTCCTGGACGCGCTCGCCCACCACCGCCGCACCCTCGGGCTGCGCGGTCTCTCCCTCGCCTGGGGCCTGTGGGAGAGCGAGGACGGCATGGGCTCCGAGCTGTCCACCGCCGATTTCACCCGCATCAAGCGCTCCGGCTTCGCCCCGCTCGGCCACGACCAGGGCCTGACCCTCTTCGACGCCGCCCTCGCCGGGGACGAGGCCGTCCTCGCGCCCGTACGGCTGAACGAGTCGGCCCTCACCGGGGACGTCCCGCACGTCCTGGCCGACCTGGCGCCCGCCGCGACGCCCCGGCCCACCGCGACCGACACCCTGCGGGCCCGGCTGGCGAACCTGCCCGAGGCCGAACACGACGGCGCCGTGCTGGAGTGCGTCCGTAACGCCGCCGCCACCGTCCTCGGCTACGACAGCCCCGACGACATCGACCCCGACCGGGAGTTCCACACCGTCGGGCTGGACTCCATCGGCAACCTCGAACTCAGCCGCCACCTGTCCGCCGCCACCGGACTGCGGCTGCCCGCGACCCTCACCTTCGACCATCCGACGCCCGCAGACCTCGCCTCCCATCTGCGGCGACTTCTCCAGGAGAGCGAATCATGAACACCGTAGTCGTCGGCGGAGGCGTCATCGGCCTCGCCACCGCCTGGCGGGCCCTGCGCCACGGCGTCACCGTCACCGTGATCGACCCGGCCCCGGCCACCAAGGCGTCCCACGCGTCGGCGGGCATGCTCCCGCCGAGCAGTGAGCAGATCGACGGCGTGAACGACCTGCTGCGGCTGTGCCTTGCCTCCCGCGACCTCTACCCGTCCTTCGCCGCCGAGCTGGAGGAGTTCGCCCCCACCGGTTTCCGGCGCGACGGCGTCCTGGACGCCGCCTTCGACGAGGACGCCCTGCGCAAGCTCGACCACCAGCAGTCCTTCCGGGAGTCGCTCGGCATCCGCAGCGAACGCCTCACCCCCGAGGAGTGCGCCAAGCTCCAGCCCGCCTTCGCCCCCACCCTCGGCGGCCTGCTGGGCCCCGACGACGGCGCCGTCGACCCGCGCATCCTCAGCGCGGCGCTGCTCACGGCCATCGAAGCCCTCGGCGGCACCGTCATCCGCAGACAGGCCATCCGGGTCGCCCACCACACCGTCACCCTCGACAACGGCGACGCGGTGCCCTTCGACCGCGTCGTCCTGGCCGCCGGCTGCTGGACCCACCACATCGGGGGCCTTCCCGAGGACGCCATCCCGGAGATCCGCCCCGTCAAGGGCCAGATCCTCCGGCTGCACTCCGAACCGCCGCTCCTGGGCGTGACGGCCCGCGCCCTCTCCAAGGGCGCGTCCCTCTACCTGGTGCCCCGGCTGGACGGCGAACTCGTCATCGGCGCCACCTACGAGGACCGCGGCTACGACGAGACGGTCACCGCCGACGGCGCCGGCGATCTGCTGGCCCGCGCCGCCGAGGTCATCCCCGGCGTGGGCGCCCTGCGCTTCGCCGAGATCAGCGCGGGCCTGCGCCCCGCCTCGCCCGACGAACTCCCGCTCATCGGCCCGACCGCCGTCCCCGACGTCTACCTGGCAACCGGCCACTTCCGCATGGGCGTCCAGCTCGCCCCCATCACCGCCGACGCCATGGCCGCCTACCTCACCGACACCACCCCGCACACCTCGGCCCTGCCCTTCACCCCGCTCCGCCTGGGACGCGCCGCCTGACCTCGCCACACCACAACAGGGCCAGACACCGTAGAGGGTGTCCGGCCCTGTTGGTGCGTGTCCGCGGGACGGTCAGGAGACCGGCACGGGGGCGCTCAGGTGGCCGGTGGCGTTCTCGGTCCAGGAGTGGTCCGCCTCAGAGCGGGACCTGATGGTCAGGGTGCGGCCCGTGGACGGATCCTCGGGCCCGACGATGACCTGGAGCAGCGCGGCGCCCTGGGCGCCGAAGGTGACGGGGGCGTTCAGGACGAGTTCCGCTATCTCGTCGGTGCCCACCGTATGGGCGGCGTGGAACGCCAGCTCCACGAAGGCGGTACCGGGGAGGATGACGGTCCCCATGACGATGTGGTCGCCGAGCCACGCGTGGTCGGCCAGCGTCACGCGGCCCGTGAACAGGCGGCTGCCGTCGGGGAGTTCGGTGGCTGTGGCCAGCAGCGGATGCGAGGCGGGCTCCAGACCCAGGCCCGCGGGGGAACCGGCGGGGTCGGGGGTGTCGAGCCAGTAGCGGCGGCGCTGGAAGGGGTATGTGGGAAGGGGCACGTTGCGCCCGCCGTGCCCCGCGAGAAACCCCTTCCAGTCGACGGCGACGCCCCAGGCGTGGGCCTGGGCCAGACCGGTGACCAGGCTGGTCGGCTCGTGGTGGCGGGGCCGCAGCAGCGGTACGGCGGCGGCCTCGGGCAGCGCCTCGCGAGTGAGCGCGGTGAGCACGGCGTCCGGACCGATCTCGAGGTAGGTGGTGACGCTGAGGCCGTGGAGTGTGGTGAGGCCGTCGTGGAAGCGGGTGGTGTTGCGGATGTGCTCGGTCCAGTACGTGGCGTCGAATGCGGCGCCGACCTCCCCGGTCAGGGTGGACACCAGGGGAATGCGCGGCGC
>NZ_GG657754.1:9347606-9351050 GCF_000158915.1 Streptomyces himastatinicus ATCC 53653
GCCGACGCGTTCGGTGAGGTACGGGGTGACCTCGTCCTCGGTCGCCTCGACGGCGATCATGGCACCGCCGGCCGGCAGCGCCTGCATGAGGGTGCCGCGGGCGGCGACCAGGCGGCAGGCGTCGTCCAGGGTGAGGATCCCGGCGATGTGGGCGGCGGCGATCTCACCGATGGAGTGGCCGATGAGATGGCTGGGCGTGATGCCGAAGTCCTCGGTGAGGAGCCGGGTGAGGGCGGTCTGGAGCGCGAACAGGCCGGGCTGGGTGTAGCGGGTCTGGTGCAGAAGGGTGGGGTCGTCCGCGAAGACGACGTCCTTGAGCGGGCGTTCGGCGCCGAGATGGCGGCCGAGGGTCGCGCAGACCGTATCGAACGCGTCGCGGAAGGTGGGGTAGGCGTCGTAGAGCCCGCGGCCCATGCCCGCGTGCTGGGCGCCCTGGCCGGTGAAGAGGAAAGCGACCTTCTTGGTGCGGGGCCGGGCAGGGAGAACGGCGAGGGCAGGGTCCTGGACCAGGGGGTGGAGCTGGGCGAGGAGTTCGTCGCGCGTGGCACCGACGACGGCGGCGTGGTGGTCGAAGGTGGTGCGGGTGGTGGCGAGGGTGTGGGCGATGTCGGTGGGGTGGAGGGTGGGGTGTTCGGTGGTGTGGTCGAGGAGTCGTTGGGCTTGGTCGCGGAGGGCTTGTTCGGTCTTGGCGGAGAGCAGCCAGGGGACGGTGGTGGTGGCGGGTTGGGTGGGTGCGGGTGTGGTGGGGGCTTGTTCGAGGATGAGGTGGGCGTTGGTGCCGCTGATGCCGAAGGAGGAGATGGCGGCGCGGCGGGGGTGGTCGGTCTCGGGCCAGGGCCGGGCCTCGGTGAGGAGTTGGACGTTGCCGGTGGTCCAGTCGATGTGGGGGCTGGGCTGGTCGACGTGGAGGGTTTGGGGCAGGGTGGCGTGGCGCATGGCCTGGATCATCTTGATGACGCCACCGATGCCCGCTGCGGCCTGGGCGTGGCCGATGTTGGACTTGAAGGAGCCCAGCCACAGGGGTTCGTCGCGGTTCTGTCCGTACGTGGCGAGGAGGGCTTGTGCCTCGATGGGGTCGCCGAGGGTGGTGCCCGTGCCGTGGCCCTCCACCGCGTCCACCTGGTCCGGCGTCAGCCCGGCGCTCGCGAGGGCGGCGTGGATGACCCGCTGCTGAGCGGGGCCGTTGGGTGCGCTCAACTGGCTGCTCTTGCCGTCCTGGTTGACCGCCGAGCCCCGGATGACGGCCAGGATGGGATGTCCGTTGGCCTGGGCGTCCGAGAGCCGTTCGAGCAGGATCGTGCCCGCGCCCTCGGCCCACGTGGTGCCGTCGGCGGCGGCCGCGAACGACTTGCACCGTCCGTCGGGCGCCAGCCCGCGCTGTCGGCTGAACTCCACGAACATGCCCGGTGTCGGCATCACCGCGGCGCCACCGGCCAGCGCCATGGTCGACTCGTCGTTGCGCAGTGACTGGCAGGCCATGTGGAGCGCCACCAGCGAGGAGGAGCACGCGGTGTCCACGGTGACCGCCGGGCCCTCCAGACCGAGCGTGTACGCGATCCGCCCGGACGCCACGCTGAGGGTGGTACCCGTCAGCAGATGGCCCTCGACATCCTCCGGGCCGCGGTGGATGAGCGAGGCGTACTCGTGCCCGGACACCCCGCTGAACACCCCCGTACGGCTGCCGCGCAGCTCGCCGAGGGACAGCCCGGCGCTCTCCACGCACTCCCAGCTGGTTTCGAGGAGCAGCCGCTGCTGGGGGTCGAGCGCGAGGGCCTCGCGGGGGCTGATGCCGAAGAACTCGGGGTCGAAGCGGTCGGCGTCGTAGAGGAAGCCGCCCTGGCGGGCGTAGGTCTTCCCGGTGACGTTGGGGTCCGGGTCGTACAGGCCCTCCAGGTCCCAGCCGCGGTTGTCGGGGAACGGCCCCACCGCGTCACGCCCCTCGGACACCAGCTCCCACAGCCCCTCGGGCGTGGTGGCCGCGCCGGGGAACCGGCAGGCCATGCCCACGACCGCGATCGGCTCGCGGCTCCGTGACTCCGCCTCGGCCAGCCGCTGACGGGTGCGCTGGAGGTCGGCGGTCACCCGCTTCAGATAGTCGCGCAGCTTGTCCTCGTTCATCGGCATTCCTTCGTGGGTACTCCGGCCTTCAGGTCGGGGAGGAAACGAAGCTCCTGCGGAGCAGGGCAGGGGAGGGCGAATCGCTTCCAGGCTGTGTCCGTCTCGTGTACAACAAGGCGCTGGGTCGCGTTCCCTCCCAGAGGGGGCGGAACCGACGACGGTGACCGTCTCCCGTGACCGAGCCGGGCCGCGACCGCGTGATCGAGGACCTCACCGTCCGCAACCTGCTGAAGAACGGCAAGCTCGCGCACGCCATCAGTGACGCGTCGTGGACGGAACTGCGGTCCATGCTGGAGTACAAGTGCGCCTGGTACGGGCGTGAACTCGTGACGGTCGACCGATGGTTCCCCAGCAGCGAGTTGTGCGGGGCCTGCGGCACGGTTCGCGAGAAGCTGCCGGTGAACGTCCGGGAGTGGACGTGCGTCTGCGGCGCCGTGCATGACCGCGACGTGAAGGCGGCGCGCAACAGTTTGGCCGCCGGGCTGGCGGTGTCTGCCTGTGGAGGCGGTGTAAGACCTCAACGGGAGTCCTCCCGGACGGGGCGGTTCGTCGGTGAAGCAGGAACCCCAGCGGGCGACCGCTGGAACCCCCCGCCGCTAGGCGGGGGGAGGAAGTCACGAGAGCCCCAGCTCGTTGTCGATGAAGTCGAAGATCTCGTCGTCCGTCGCGGACTCGATCGTCACGCCCTCCGCCCCCGGCTGCTCCGGGTCTGCGCCCTCCGGGCCCGGGCCGTCCAGCTTCAGCAGGAGGGCCTGCATGCGCGCGGCCACCGCCGTACGAACACCGGGGACGGCGGTCCGCAGACTGCTCTCCAGCCGGTCCAACTCGGCCACCAGCGCCTGCGGGACCTCGTCGGGAGCCCGGACCGGCGCCAGTTCGGCACGCAGCATGGAGGCCAGCTGAACCGGCGTGGGGTAGTCGAACAGGGTGGTCGGCGGCAGCCGGAGACCGGTGGCGTGGTTGAGGTTGTTGCGGAACTCGACGGTGGTGAGCGAGTCGAGCCCCATCTCCAGGAACCCGCTGTCGGCGTCGATGGCGTCCGGCGAACCGTGGCCGAGGACCGCGGCGACCTGCCCGCGGATGTACGTGAGGAGGATGTCCAGCTGCGTGGCCTCGTCATGCGGGGCGATCCGCTGCCGCAGCGTGTCCGGGGCCGCCGCACCACCCGTGGCGGCGGCCCGCCGGGCCCGGGAGCGGACCAGCCCCTGCAACACCGGCGGAACCGGGGCATCGGCCCTCGCCCAGCCGGGCCAGGTCCAGCTTCGCGGGCACCAGGAGCGCCTGCGGCGAGCCCAGGGCGAGATCGAGCAGGCCGAGAGCCTGAGC
>NZ_GG657754.1:9351819-9359892 GCF_000158915.1 Streptomyces himastatinicus ATCC 53653
CACGGTACGAGGCGTCCGACTCGTCCAGGTCGACGAGCACGAACCGGCCGGGATACTCCGCGTCCGCGGTGCGCATCAGTCCCCACACCGTGGCCGCCGCCGGATCCGGCACCCGCTCACCGTCCTCCGTGGCCACCGCCCCTCGGGTCAGCACCACCAACCGCGCGTCGGCGAGGGGGTCGGCAGAGACGAAGTCCTGTACCAGGGCGAGGAGTTCGGCGGCCGCGGTGTGTGCGTCCGCCGCCAGGTCGCCGCCGTCGGAGCGGGCAGGACCCGCCACCACGATCTGCGGTGGCTTGGCGCCCTCCCCGCCGAGCGTGGCGAGGGTGGCGTGGTCGACCGCGTCGATCCCGGCGCTACGGAGAGCGGCGGCCACCTCCGTCACGCCGACCACCGCCCACGGGCCGCCGGTCTGCGACGCGGGCGCGGGCACGGTGAGCCAGCTCGGCTCGTAGAGGGCATCGCTCTGCCGGGCGCGGGCGGCGGCCAGCTGATCCGGCGCCACCTCGCGCATCGCCAGCCCGGCGATGGTGAGTACGGGAGCGCCCGTGGCGTCGGCCACCGCCAGCGACATCACATCCCGCTCCGAACGGGACAGCCGCACCCGCAACCGGGACGGGCCCACGGCGTGCAACGCCGCACCGCTCCACGAGAAGGGCAGCCGTACGCGTTCCGACTCGTACCAGAACAGCATCAGCGGGTGCAGCGCCGAGTCCAGCAGGGCCGGGTGAACGCCGTACGCCTCCGGGTCCGTACCGTCCGGGAGCGCGATCTCCGCGTAGAGGGTGTCACCGACCCGCCAGCCCGCCCGGAAGCCCCGGAACAGCGGCCCGTACTCGTATCCGCGCCCGATGAACCCGCGGTAGAACTCCTCGACGTCGACCGACTCGCCCTCGGCGGGCGGCCACGCCGTGAGGTCGAACGCGGGCTCCGGAGCGGAATCCGCGAGGAAACCGCTGGCATGGCGCGTCCACTCGGCCGTCTCCTCGGCCGCCCCGCTCTCCGACGAGAACAGCGAGAACGACCGCCGTCCGGCCTCGTCCGCGGCCCCCACGGTGAGCCGCAGCTGCCGAGCGCCCCGCTCCGGCACGGCCAGGAAGGCGTGGTGCGTCAGCTCTTCGATCTGATCGCAGCCCACGTACCCGGCCGCGTGCAGCAGCAGATCCACGAACGCCACGCCCGGCAGCACCACCGTTCCGTGCACGACGTGATCGCTCAGCCATGGCTGGGCCTTCAGCGACACCTCGCCGGTGAACACGGCGCCTTCCCCGTCGGGCAGGGTGATCGTCGCGGTGAGGAGGGGATGGGTGGAGGTGTTCGCGGCGCCGACGGTGGGCTTCGACGCCTCCAGCCAGTAGCGCTGGCGTTGGAAGGGGTAGGTGGGGAGGGCGGTGGGTGTGCTGGTGTCACCGATCAGGGGCGTCCAGTCGACGTGGACGCCGTGGGTGTGTGCGGTGGCGAGTGCGGTGAGGAGGGTGTGGTCCTCGTCCCGGTCGCGGTGGAGGGTGGGGATGAAGGTGACGCCCTCCGGCAGGACGTCCTGGGCCATGGTGGTGAGGGTGGCGTCGGGGCCGAGTTCGAGGTAGTGGCGGACGCCGTGGGTGTGGAGGGTGGTGATGCCGTCGGCGAAGCGGACGGCTTCGCGGACGTGGCGGACCCAGTAGGCGGGGGTGGTGATCTCGTCGGGGTCGGCCAGCTCGCCGGTGAGGTTGGAGACGATCGGGATGGTCGGTTGCTGGTAGGTGAGTTCTCCGGCGATGCGGGCGAATTCCTCCAGCATGGGGTCCATGTGGGGGGAGTGGAAGGCGTGGGAGACGGTGAGGCGGCGGGTTTTGATGCCGCGCTCGGCCAGGGTGGTGGCGATGTCGGTGGTGGCTTGTTCATCGCCGGAGATGACCAGGGAGGTAGGACCGTTGATGGCGGCGATGGCCACCTCGTCTTCGCGGCCTTCGAGCAGGGGCCGGATGTCGTCTTCGGTCGCGCGCACCGAGATCATGGCGCCGGTACTGGGGAGCGCCTGCATCAGGGTGCCGCGGGCGGCGACCAGGCGGCAGGCGTCGTCCAGGGTGAGGATTCCGGCGATGTGGGCGGCGGTGAGTTCGCCGATGGAGTGGCCGGTGAGGTAGTCGGGTGTGATGCCGAAGGATTCCACGAGGCGGTAGAGCGCGGTCTCCAGGGCGAAGAGCGCGGCTTGGGTGAAGCGGGTCTGGTTCAGCGGCTCTTGGTCGTCGGCGAAGATGACGTCCCTGAGGGGGCGTTCGGCGTCGAGGTGGCGGTCGAGGGTCGCGCAGACCTCGTCGAACGCGTCGCGGAAGACGGGATGGGCATCGTAGAGCTGGTGGCCCATGCCTGCCCGCTGGGCGCCCTGGCCGGTGAACAGGAACGCGGTCTTGCCCGGGTGCGGGGTGCCGTGGACCACGGCCGGGGACGGTTCGCCGCGGGTGAGGGCGTCCAGCGCGCGGTGGAACGCCTCGCGCTCATCGGCCACCACCACGGCCCGGTGTTCGAAGGTGGTGCGGGTGGTGGCGAGGGTGTGGGCGATGTCGGTGGGGTGGAGGGTGGGGTGTTCGGTGGTGTGGTCGAGGAGTCGTTGGGCTTGGTCGCGGAGGGCTTGTTCGGTCTTGGCGGAGAGCAGCCAGGGGACGGTGGTGGTGGCGGGTTGGGTGTGGGTGGGTGTGGTGGGTGCTTGTTCGAGGATGAGGTGGGCGTTGGTGCCGCTGATGCCGAAGGAGGAGATGGCGGCGCGGCGGGGGTGGTCGGTCTCGGGCCAGGCGCGGGCCTCGGTGAGGAGTTGGACATTGCCCGAGTCCCAGTCGATATGGGGGCTGGGCTCATCGACGTGGAGGGTCTGGGGGAGCGTGCCGTGGCGCATGGCCTGGATCATCTTGATGACGCCACCGATACCGGCCGCCGCCTGGGCGTGGCCGATGTTGGACTTGAACGACCCGAGCCACAGCGGCTCCTCGCGGTTCTGTCCGTACGTGGCGAGCAGGGCCTGTGCCTCTATGGGGTCGCCGAGCGTGGTGCCCGTGCCGTGGCCCTCCACGGCGTCGACCTGGTCCGGAGTCAGCCCGGCGTTGGCCAGCGCGGCGTTGATGACGCGTTGCTGGGACGGTCCGTTGGGGGCGGTGAGGCCGTTGGAAGCGCCGTCCTGGTTGACCGCTGAGCCGCGTACGACGGCCAGGACGGTGTGTCCGTTGGCCTGGGCGTCGGAGAGGCGTTCGAGCAGGACCATGCCCGCGCCCTCGGCCCAGATCGTGCCGTCGGCGGCCGCGGAGTAGGACTTGGCCCGGCCGTCGGGGGCCAGCCCGCGCTGTCGGCTGAACTCCAGGAACATCCCGGCATTCGCCATGATCGTCGCGCCCCCGGCGAGGGCCATGGAGCACTCGCCGCTCCGCAGCGACTGGCACGCCAAGTGGAGCGCTACCAGCGAGGAGGAGCACGCGGTGTCCACCGTGACCGCAGGGCCCTCGAAGCCGAAGGTGTACGACACCCGTCCGGACGCCACGCTCGCCGTCGTACCCGTCAGCAGATAGCCCTCGACGGGTTCGCCGCCGTGATGCGTCAGCGAGACGTACTCCTGGGCCGCCACTCCCGCGAACACACCGGTGTCGCTGCCGCGCAGGGTGTCGGGCCGTATGCCCGCGTCCTCGAACGTCTCCCAAGCGGTCTCCAGAAGGAAGCGCTGCTGGGGGTCGAGCGCGAGGGCCTCGCGCGGGGTGATGCCGAAGAACTCGGGGTCGAAGCGGTCGGCGTCATAGAGGAAGCCGCCCTTCTGGACGTAGGTCTTGCCGCGCACATCGGGGTCGGGGTCGTAGAGGTTCTCGACGTCCCAGCCGCGGTTGTCGGGGAACGCCCCGACCGCGTCGCGGCCCTCGGCCACCAGCCGCCACAGCTCCTCCGGCGTGCTCGCGCCACCGGGGAAACGGCACCCCATGCCCACGATCGCGATCGGCTCGGCCGTGTCGGTCGCAGCCGGTGCGGTACGGGCGGTGCGCCGGGCCACCTGAGCGCCGGTCGCCTCCGCCTGCCCACTGCCCACCAGCTCCCCACGGATGTAGCTCGCCAGCACCGCGGGCGTGGGGTAGTCGAACAACAGAGTGGAGGGGAGGCGCATCCCGGACGCCTTGTTGAGCGAGTTGCGCAGCTCCACGGAGCTGAGCGAGTCGAAGCCGAGGTCCTTGAACGAGTGCGCGGGGTCGATCGCGTCGGGCGAGCCGTGTCCGAGGACGGTGGCCACATGGCCGCGCAGGAAGTCCAGCACGATCCCGGTCCTGCTCGGGCTCCGGGTGCCCGCGAGCGACTGCCGCAGGCCGCCCGCATTCCCTCCGGCTGCCGCCGACTGGGCCGCGCTGCGCAGGGGTGTACGGACCAGGCCACGGAAGATCGGCGCCACGGGGGCGGACGTGGCACGGGCACGCAGGCCCGCGAGGTCGAGCTTGGCCGGGACCACGAACGGCCGGGGCCGCCTCCAGCGCCGCGTCGAAGTGTGCGAGCGCCTGGTCGGCGGGCATCGGCAGCAGCCCGTTGCGGCTCATGCGCGCCCGGTCCTGCTCATCGAGGGTCCCGGCCATGCCGCCGCCCTGATCCCACAGCCCCCAGGCGAGCGACGTCGCGGGCAGCCCGCACGCACGGCGGTGCTGGGCGAGTCCGTCCAGGAAGCTGTTGGCGGCCGCGTAGTTGGCCTGCCCGGGAGAGCCGAGGACACCGACCGCCGACGAGAACAGGACGAACGCGTCCAGGTCCAGGTCCCGGGACAGCAGAGGGACATTCCACGCGGCGTCTTTTTTTCGGGTGGAGCACCCCGTCGAACCGCTCAGGGCTGAGCGCCGTCACGATGCCGTCGTCCAGTGTCCCGGCGCAGTGCACCACCGTTTCTCAGCGGATGCTCCTCCGGCAGGCTCCCGAGCAGGTATTCCAGGGACTGCCGGTCGGCGGCGTCGCAGGCCGCGATCGTGACCTCGGCGCCGAGTTCGGCGAGTTCCGTGGCGATGCCGCTCTCGGCCCGTGGCCCGCTCCGGCTGATGAGCAGCAGCCTCCTGTACGCCGTACGTGCTGACCAGGTGGCGAGCGAGGAGCGTGCCCAGGGCACCGGTGCCGCCGGTGATGAGCACCGTCTTGTCCGGGGCGAACGGCGCCGGAGAGGGGGCAGAAGTGTCAAGGTTGGCGGGGCGGGCGAGGCGCGGGGCCAGGAGAGCGCCGTCGCGTACGGCGAGTTGGGGTTCTGTCGTGGCGATCGCGGCCGGGACGGCCGTCAGCGAGGCATCCGAGCCGTCGAGGTCGATCAGGGTGAACCGGTCCGGATGCTCCGACTGAGCGGTGCGGATCAGCCCCCAGACCGCCGCTCCTGCCAGGTCGGTCGGCTCGTCGCCCGTCCCGGTGGACATCGCGCCCCTGGTGAGGATCACCAGACGGGAGTCCGGCCGGTCATCGGACACGACTGCCTGGACGAGGCCGAGCACACGATGCGTGAGGTCGCGGGTGGACCGTGCCGGGTCGGCAGCGTTCTCGGAGACACACCATGTCACGTACACATCGGGCCCGGTGGTGTCGTCGTCCCGTTGCGCCGTGGGGAGTGCCATCGCGTCCTGCGGGACCTCGACCGTGCCCTGTATCTCCTCCTCGGGCGTCGGGACGGCGAGCCAGTCGACCTCGTACAGCTCTCCGGCGTCGGCAGCACGCGCGGCGGCGAGTTGGTCGGGGCCGACCGACCGCATGATGAGGGCGTCGATCGTCATCACCGGTGCACCCGTCTGATCCGCGATGACCAGCGACACCGTGTCCGGTGTGGGCCACATGAGACGGATCCGCAGGGCGCTCGCCCCCGTCGCGTGGAGGGACACGCCGCTCCACGAGAACGGAACCCGGATGGTGTCCTCCGCCGCCTCGTGCCCCGCGACGAGCGCAGCCGGCTGGAGCGCCGAGTCGAGCAGACCGGGATGGATGCCGTACGCGCCGGGATCGGCGTCCGTGGGGAGGGACACTTCCGCGTACGTGGTGTCCCCGTCCCGCCAGGCCGCGCGCATCCCCCGGAACAGCGGTCCGTAGCCGAAGCCCGCATCGGTGACCCGGCGGTAGAACTCCTCCGTGTCCATGGGGGTCGCGGCGGCCGGGGGCCAGACATCGTCCGTCAGCACGCCGGTCGTGGCGGGGGCTTCCCGCTCCTGGGCCGCGAGCACGCCCGTGGCATGGCAGGTCCACTCGTTCTCGGCCGGGGCGTCCTCCGGCCGGGAGTAGACCGCGAGGGAGCGCCGCCCGGAGTCGTCAGCCGGTTCGACGAGCACACGGAGCTGGAGGGCGCCGCGCTCCGGTACGGCGAGGAACACATGGTGAGTGAGTTCCTCGATGTGGTCGCAGTCCACGTGGCGTGCCCGCGTGGAGGAGGAGATCGACGAAGGCCACACCGGGCACGATCATCGCGCCGAAGATGGCGTGCTCCGCCACCCAGGCGGGGTCGGATCCGGTGACGCGGCCGGTGAAGAGGTGTCCGCCGCCATTGGGCAGTTCGGCCAAGGTGGTCAGCACCGGGTGGCCGGTCGCCGTCAGCCCCAGACCGTCGGCACCCGCGGTGGGCCTGGGCCTTTCCAGCCAGTAGCGCTGGCGTTGGAAGGGGTAGGTGGGAAGCGCGGTGGGTGTGCTGGTGTCACCGATCAGGGGCGTCCAGTCGACGTGGACGCCGTGGGTGTGTGCGGTGGCCAGGGCGGTGAGGAGGGTGTGGTTCTCGTCCCGCTCGCGGTGCAGGACAGGGACGAACACGACGTCGTCGGCGTCGTCGGACACGCTGTCCTGGGCCATGGTGGTGAGGGTGGCGTCGGGGCCGAGTTCGAGGTAGTGGCGGACGCCGTGGGTGTGGAGGGTGGTGATGCCGTCGGCGAAGCGGACGGCTTCGCGGACGTGGCGGACCCAGTAGGCGGGGGTGGTGATGTCGTCGGGGTCGGCCAGCTCTCCGGTGAGGTTGGAGACGATCGGGATGGTCGGTTGCTGGTAGGTGAGTTCTGCGGCGATGCGGGCGAATTCCTCCAGCATGGGGTCCATGTGGGGGGAGTGGAAGGCGTGGGAGACGGTGAGGCGGCGGGTCTTGATGCCGCGTTCGGCGAGGGTGGCGGCGATGTCGGTGGTGGCTTGTTCGTCGCCGGAGATGACCAGGGAGCTGGGGCCGTTGACGGCGGCGATGGCCACCTCGTCTTCGCGGCCTTCCAACAGCGGGCGCAGCTGCTCCTCGGTGGCGCGCACCGAGATCATGGCACCCCCGGCGGGAAGCCCTTGCATCAGCGAGCCTCGGGCGGCGACCAGGTAGCAGGCGTCGTCCAGGGTGAGGACCCCGGCGATGTGGGCGGCGGTGAGTTCGCCGATGGAGTGGCCGGTGACGTAGTCGGGTGTGACGCCGAAGGATTCCACGAGGCGATAGAGCGCGGTCTCCAGCGCGAACAGCCCGGCCTGGGTGGAACGGGTCTGGTTCAGCGGGCCCTGGTCGTCGGCGAAGATGACGTCCTTGATGGGCTGTTCTGCTTCCAGGTACTGGTCCAGCGTGGCGCAGACCTCGTCGAAGGCGCGCGCGAACACCGGGAACGCCTCGTACAGCTCCCGGCCCATGCCTGCCCGCTGGGCCCCCTGGCCGGTGAACAGGAACGCGGTCTTGCCCGGATGTGACGTGCCGCGGACGACGGCCGGGGACGGTTCGCCGCGGGTGAGGGCGGTCAGCGCGCGGTCGAACGCCTCGCGCTCATCCGCCACCACCACGGCCCGGTGCTGGAAGAGGGACCGCGTGGTGGCGAGCGCGTGGGCGACTCGGTCCGGGCGCAGCTCGGGGCTCAGCCCAAGATGGGTGCGCAACTGCTGGGCCTGGGCCTGGAGGGCCTGCTCGCTCTTGGCGGACAGGATCCAGGGGACCGTGGTCGGCTGCGGCGCGGTGTCCGGGGCCGGTTCGAGGCTCTCGGACGTGGGGGCCTGCTCCAGGATGAGATGGGCATTGTGTGCCGCTGATGCCGAAGGCGGAGACGGCGGCGCGACGCGGGCGGTTCGGTCTCGGTCCCAGGGCCGGGTCCTCGGTGAGCAACTGCACGCTGCCGGTGG
>NZ_GG657754.1:9362444-9363489 GCF_000158915.1 Streptomyces himastatinicus ATCC 53653
ACCCCCGGTGAGGACCACCAGGCGGGTGTCCGGCCCGCCGTCGGCCAGGACCGTCCGGAGCAGGTCCAGGACGTGGCCCGTCGCGGAGTGTGCCGCCGACGCCGGGTCGGTGTCGCCGTCGGCCGCCCCGGCGCACCGGGCGACCACCGTCCCCGGCAGTGTCGCGCCGGACCGCAGCGCCGTGCGCAGCGCGTCGGCGTCCGGGTACGCCTCGGCCGCGGGGCCGAGCGCGGCCAGCGCCGCGGCGACCAGCCGGTCGCCCGCGTCCCCGACCACGGCCCACCCCGCGCCCTCGGCGGGCACGGTGGCGTCCGGCGGGGTGGCCACCGCGCGCCAGATGACCTCGTGGAGCGCGCCGTCGCGGTCGGGCCTGGCGGCGGCGAGCTGCTCGGCGCCGACCGGGCGCAGGACGAGGGAGTCGACGGTCAGAACGGGCGCCCCTGCGGAGTCCATGACCCGCAGCGCGACCGCATCGGCCGCGAGGCGCGCGAGCCGGACCCGCAGGGCGCGGGCACCGGTCGCGTGGAGGGTCACTCCGCTCCAGGAGAACGGCACCCGGAGCGTGCCGTCGTCGGAGTCACCCGCCGCCAGGGCGAGCGGATGGAGCGCCGAGTCGAGCAGCCCGGGGTGGACGCCGTACGGGCCCGGGGCCGTGCCCGCGGGCAGGGCGACCTCGGCGTAGAGCGTGCCATCGCCGTCCCGCCAGGCGGCCTTGAGCCCCTGGAACAGCGGGCCGTAGCCGAAACCGGCGTCGGCGATCCGCCGGTAGAACCCGTCGGTGTCGAGGGGTTCGGCGGAGGCCGGAGGCCAGGCCGCGTCGTCGGGTGCGCTGGTGGCTTCCGTGGTGGCGCCGAGCGCGCCGGTGGCGTGGCAGGTCCAGTCGGTGCCCGGCAGGGCGTCCTCGGGCCGTGAGTGGACGGCGAAGGGCCGCCGCCCCGAGTCGTCCGCCGCCCGGACGAGGACGCGCAGCTGGAGGGCGCCCTTCTCGGGCAGGGCCAGGAAAACGTGGTGGGTGAGTTCCTCGACGCGAGCGCACCCGGCCCGC
>NZ_GG657754.1:9364151-9367587 GCF_000158915.1 Streptomyces himastatinicus ATCC 53653
CCACGTCGCCGTCCGCCACCACCGGGATGCGTGGCTCGGCGTACGTCACCGTCTGGGCGACCCACCGGAAGTCCTCCAGCATCGGGTCCATCAGCGGCGAGTGGAACGCGTGGGACACCGTCAGACGGTTCGTCCTGCGCTCGCCGAGCCGTTCGAGGACCGCGGTGACGGCGTCCTCGGTGCCCGAGAGCACCACGGAGGTGGGGCCGTTGACGGCGGCGAGGTCCACCCGCTCGGTCAGATACGGCGCCACCTCGTCCTCGGTGGCCTCGACCGCCACCATCGCGCCGCCGGGCGGCAGCGCCCCCATCAGCCGCCCCCGCGCGGTGACCAGCGCTGCGGCATCGTCCAGCGAGAACACCCCGGCGACGTGCGCGGCGGCCAGCTCGCCGATCGAGTGACCGGCGACGAAGTCGGGCCGTACACCCCACGATTCCAGCAGCCGGAACAGCGCCACCTCCACGGCGAAGATGGCGGGCTGGGTGAACTCGGTGCGGTGCAGCGCCTCCTCGTCGCCCCACATCACCTCGCGCACCGCCGGGTCGAGAACGCCGTACACCTCGTCGAAGGCGCGCGCGAACACCGGGAACGCCTCGTACAGCCCCCGGCCCATGCCGAGGCGCTGACTGCCCTGCCCCGTGAACAGGAAGGCGGTCCTGCCGGGGCGGGCGGTGCCGCGCACCAGCGCGGCCGACGGCTCGCCGCGGGTGAGGGCGGCCAGGGCCTGGTCGAACGCCTCGCGGTCGGCGGCCACCACCGCGGCCCGGTGGGCGAAGTGGGCGCGGGTGGTGGCCAGGGAGCGGCCGATGGCGGCGGACGGGAGGCCGGGGTGGTCGGCCAGGTGGCCGCGCAGCCGCCGGGCCTGGTCCCGTAGCGCCTGGTCGGACTTGGCGGAGAGCACCCACGGAAGCAGGGTGCCCGGCTCCTGCTGGTCCTCGGCGTCCTCGGGTGTGGGCGGGGCTTCGAGGATGAGGTGGGCGTTGGTGCCGCTGATGCCGAAGGAGGAGATGGCGGCGCGGCGGGGGTGGCCGTTCTCGGGCCAGGGCCGGGCCTCGGCGAGCAGCTGGATGTTGCCGGTGGTCCAGTCGATGTGCGGGCTGGGCGCGTCGACATGGAGGGTTCGGGGCAGGGTGGCGTGGTGCATGGCCTGGATCATCTTGATGACGCCACCGACACCCGCCGCGGCCTGCGCGTGGCCGATGTTGGACTTCAGCGAGCCCAGCCACAGCGGCTCCCCGCGCCCCTGCCCGTAGGTGGCGAGCAGGGCCTGCGCCTCGATGGGGTCGCCGAGCGTGGTGCCCGTGCCGTGGCCCTCCACCGCGTCCACCTGGTCCGGGGTGAGCCCGGCGGCGGCCAGCGCGGCGCTGATGACGCGCTGCTGCGACGGACCGTTCGGCGCGGTGAGGCCGTTGGACGCGCCGTCCTGGTTGACCGCCGAGCCGCGGATGACGGCCAGCACAGGATGCCCGTTGGCCTGGGCGTCCGAGAGCCGTTCGAGCAGGAGCATGCCCGCACCCTCGGCCCAGATCGTGCCGTCGGCACCGGCCGCGAACGACTTGCACCGGCCGTCCGCGGCCAGCCCGCGCTGCTGCCCGAACTCCACGAACATGCCCGGGGTCGCCATGACCGTGACGCCGCCCGCCACCGCCAGCGAACAGTCGCCGACGCGCAGCGCCTGCACCGCCTGGTGCATCGCGACCAGCGACGACGAGCAGGCCGTGTCGATGGTCACCGCCGGGCCTTCGAGACCGAAGGTGTAGGCGAGCCGTCCCGAGGCGACACTCGCGGTGTTACCGGTGAGCAGATAGCCCCCCAGCCCGTCGTCGCCCTCGTGGAGCCGCGGGCCGTACTCCTGCGACATCGCGCCCACGAACACCCCGGTGCCGCTGCCGTGCAGCGTGCCCGGATCGATCCCGGCGCGCTCGAACGCCTCCCAGGTGACCTGCAACAACACCCGCTGCTGCGGGTCCATCGCGGTGGCCTCGCGCGGGCTGATGCCGAAGAACTCCGCGTCGAACTCGGCGGCGTCCTCCAGGAACCCACCGTGCCGGGTGTAGGTCTTGCCCCGCACACCGGGCTCGGGGTCGTACAGCGCGTCCAGATCCCAGCCCCGGTCGGACGGGAACCCCGAGATGGCGTCCACACCGCCGTCGACCAGCCGCCACAGCTCCTCGGGCGAACCGGCGCCACCGGGGTAGCGGCAGGCCATGCCGACGACCACGATCGGGTCGTCGGCGTCCACCGCTCGCGATAGGGACGACGCGACGGGCAACGTGCCCTCGCCCAGGGCCAGTTCACACAGCTGCCGCGCCAGCCGGGCCGGGCTCGGGTGGTCGAAGACGACGGTCTCCGGCAGCGTCAGCCCGGTGGCGTCCATCAGGTTCTGGCGCAGCTGGACCGCCATCGTGGAGTCCATGCCCAGCTCACGGAACGCCCGGTCGACGTCCACCGTGTCCGTGCTCAGGTGGCCGAGCACGATGGCCGTGCGCAGCCGCACCAGCTCCAGCGCCGTACGGCTCCGCTCGTCCTCCGACAGGGCGGCGAGCCGCTCCGTCCATGTCGTCGTCGCAGAGTCCGCCGCAGCGGCCTGGGCGCGCTCGACCTCCCCATCGAGTACGGCCGTCCGCGCGGCGGGCTCGAATGCGGCCGACACCTCCGGCCAGTAGCGCTCCCGCTGGAACGCGTACGTCGGGAGCGCCACGCGACGCGGCGCCCGCCCCGCGAAGACGGCGGACCAGTCCACGGACAGCCCGCGCACATGAAGCTCCGCCAGCGAGGTCAGCAGCGGCGGCCACGGCGCCTCGTTCCGCCGCAGCGACCCCACGACCAGCGCCTCCGGCAGCGTCTCCCGCAGCCCGAGCGTGAGAACCGGATGCGGGCTCGACTCCACGAACGTGCCGAACCCCGCCTCCGCCATGGCCCGGAGCGTCGCCTCGAAGAGGACCGGCTGACGGAGGTTGGTGTACCAGTACGTGGCGTCCAGCCCAGCGGTGTCGATGGCGCTTCCGGTGACCGTCGAATAGAACGCGATGTCACACGAACGCGGCGTCACCCCTGCCAGCTGCTCCAGCAACCGCTCCCGGATGGCCTCCATATGTGGCGAGTGCGACGCGAAGTCCACGGCGGGTACGGCCTTCGCCCGGATCCCGTCCGCCTCGCAACGGGCCAGGAGCGCGGCCACCTCCTCGGGGGCCCCGGCCACCACCGTGGTGCCGGGCCCGTTGACCGCGGCGATGCTCAGGCCCTCGCCGAAGGGGGCGATGTACGCGGCGACCCGGTCGGCCGGCAGCGGCACCGACGCCATGGCCCCGGTGCCCGCCAGCGTCATGATGGTCCGGCTGCGCAGCGCCACCACCCGGGCGGCGTCCTCCAGGCTGAGCGCTCCCGCGATGTGCGCCGCGGCCACCTCGCCCTGCGAATGCCCGACCACCGCGTC
>NZ_GG657754.1:9367694-9387750 GCF_000158915.1 Streptomyces himastatinicus ATCC 53653
CGGTCTCGGCGGTCAGCGTGTCCAGAAAGCGACCAGTCCACGTACGGGGCGAGCGCCGCGTCGCACGCCTCGATCGACGCGCGGAACACCGCGGACGTACGCAGCAGCTCGCGCGCCATGCCCTCCCACTGCGACCCCTGCCCCGGGAACACCAGCGCCACCTAACCGTGGTCGCCCGCGACCCCCGTGACCAACCCCGGCAGCTCGGCCCCGGTCCGTAACGCCTCCAACTGCGGGTCATGGTCGAGCCCGAGGGCCACGGCGCGGTGCTCGAAGTGGGTGCGGGTACGGGCCAGCGACCAGCCGATGTCGTACGCGTCGCCGTCCCCGTCGGCCGTCGGCCGCTCCCGCAGCCGTCCGGCCTGGTCGCGCAGGGCCGCCGCGGTACGTCCGGACACCAGCCACGGCGCCAGCGGGATCACCGGCTCGTCGCTCTCCGAAGCCTCCGGCGCACCCTCGGCCGGTCCCTCGCCGAGCACGACGTGGCAGTTCGTCCCGCCCACGCCGAAGGAGCTCACCCCGGCCAGCAGCGGCGCGTCCGGCCACGGGCCGCACGCGGTCTGGACGCGCAGGTTCAGCGCCTCGGGGTCGATGCGGGGGTGCGGCTGCTCGTAGTTCAGGCTCGCCGGGATCTCCCGGTGCCCGGATGCTCAGCGCCGTCTTGATGAGCCCGACGATGCCCGCCGCGCCCTCCAGATGCCCGACGTTGGTCTTGGCCGAGCCGACGAGGACCGGCGAGCCCGCGGGCCGTGCGCTGCCGTACGCGGCGCCCACGCCCGCCGCCTCCAGCGGGTCGCCCGTCGGCGTGCCCGTCCCGTGCAGCTCCACATAGCGCACCTGCGCCGGGTCCACCCCCGCGTCGTCGCACGCCTGCCGCGCCACCGCGGCCTGCGCCTCCGCGCTGGGCACGGTGAGCCCGTCCGTGGCGCCGTCGTTGTTGAGCGCGCTGCCGAGGATGACCCCGTACACCGTGTCCCCGTCGCGTACCGCGTCCACCAGCGGTTTCAGTACGACGACCCCGCCGCCCTCACCGCGCACATAGCCATTGGCCCGCGCGTCGAAGGTGAAGCAGCGCCCGTCCGGCGACAGCCCGCCGAACCGCCCGGCGACCTCGGCGCTCTCCGGCGCGAAGTTGAGCGCCACACCGCCGGCCAGCGCCAGGGTGCACTCGCCCTTGCGCAGGCTCTCCACCGCCAGGTGCACCGCCACCAGCGACGACGACTGCGCGGTGTCGACCGCCAGACTCGGGCCGCGCAGACCCAGCGCGTACGACACCCGGTTGGCGATGACACCGCGGTTCAGCCCGGGCAGCGAATGCTGGGTGATCGCGCCGCCGCGCTGCGCCAGCGCCGCGTAGTCGGCGGCGATCGCCCCGACCATCACGCCCGTCGCGGTGGAGCGCAGCGTCTCCGGGACGATGCCCGCGTCCTCCAGCGCCTCCCAGGCCAGTTCGGCGAACAGCCGCTGCTGCGGGTCGATCGCCACCGCCTCGCGCGGGGAGATGCCGAAGAACGCCGCGTCGAACGCGTCCACCCGGTCGAGGAATCCGCCGTGGCGCAGCCCGTCCCGATGCCGTTCGTCCTCGTCCGGCAGCACCGCGTCCGGGTCCCAGCGGTCCGGTGGCACCTCGGTGATCGCACTGCGGCCCGCGCGCAGCAACTCCCAGAAGGCACCGGGGTCGGACGCCTGGGGGAGGCGGCACGACACGCCGGTGATTGCGATGGCATCAGTACCGTGAACAAGATCACTCGTCATGGTGGCGAGTGCCTCCCTCATCGCGCGCTGTCGAAAACGCCGGGCTGGCGTTCGTCCTGAGGGTCGATCGTCGGCTCCGCCACCCGCCCCTAGCTACCCGTAGAGCCCCCTAGGAGAAGGGCTTTGCCACGTGGCGGCGGAGAGACGGTGGCGACGGAGAGACGGTGGTGGCGGAGAGACGACACGTCCGCCTGCCCCGTCGGAGGACGGGACAGGCGGACGACGGCCCCTGGGGGCGATGGGTCAGGCGGATTCGTAGCTGACGGCGTGCGCTCCCTGGAGCAGCTGCTCGCGGTTTCTGATGCCCATCTTGCGGTAGACGCGGGTCAGATGCTGCTCCACGGTGCTGACCGTGATGAACAGCCGGTCGGCGATCTCCCGGTTGGCGTACCCCTGGGCGGCCAGCATGGCGACGCGCCGCTCCGATTCGCTCAGTCCGCCGAAGCCGCCCTGGTCCGTACGGTCACTCTCGCCGGACCCCGAGCCCCCTCGGGTGCCGATGCTCCGCGGCGTGGACGTCGGAAGCAACTCCTGGCACAGGGGCTCCGCCTGGCAGCTCTTGGCGAGCCGCCACGCCCGCCGCGCGGTCGGCCGGGCCCGTTTGTCCCCCAGCTGCTGGTACGCCCGGCTCAGATCGGCCAGCACGGCGGCCGCCTCGTACCGTGCGCCACTGCTCTCCAGCAGGCGGAACGCGTCCCGCAGAACGGGGGGTTGCTGAGCGGTCGGCTGGACCAGGGCCAGGCCGTGCAGGGCCATCCCGCGCGACCGGGCGAGCCCGGTGTCCGGCCTCGCCAGCTGCTTCTCGACGAGCCGGGCCGCCCGCTCCCGGTCGCCCAGCCGCAGCCACGCCTCCGCCTCGCCCAGCCGCCAGGGCGCCACGGAGGGCGTGTCGACGTTCCAGCGCCGCATCAGGCTGCCGCACCCCTGGAAGTCCGACAGCGCCAGATACGTGTTGCCGGTGGCGAGGTGGTGGCGGCCGCGCGCGTACAGATAGTGCAGCCCCGCGCGGGTGAGGAACAGCTCCGGCGGCGGCTCCGGCGCCAGATACCCAGCCGCCGCCTGATGATCGCCCATCGCGGTGTGCGCCTCGACCAGTATGGCCAGCGCCAGCGCGCTGCTGACGTTCCACCGCGGCCCGGACAGCCGGGCGTAGGCCGCCTCCGCCTGGTGCACGGCGTCCGCCAGCCGTCCGCGGCGCAGCGAGACGAGGGCGCCGACGCAGGCGATCTGCGCCCGCCACGCCGGGGCGTCATGGCGCCCCGCGTCACCCGCCAGATGGTCGTGCCACTTGGCCGCGGCGTCGAGCCGGTCCGCGTAGCACAGGGCGAGCAGCGCCTTCGGTAAGCTGCTGAGCTGCGAGGTCACCGCGTTCTGGCTGCTCTGGAACACCTGCTCGGCCAGGGCGATGGCGTACTCGTCTGCCCCCCGCTCCATCACCAGGGCCAGGGCGTGTCTTGCGCGCAGCTCGGAGTGGGACGTGGCCGGGGCGGCGGTGTCCGGCAGCGGACGGCTCAGCCGGTCGAGCACCCCGGGGACCTCCGAGGCCATGAGCATCCGCGTTCCGTGCAGCGCGGTCGCCATCTCCTCGTCGCCGTCGTTGAGATGGTCGACGGCCACCAGCGCCTCGTCGAAGCCGAGGTGGAACAGCATGCCCTCGGCGGCCCACAGCGCGTCGTCCCCCGTCAGCTTCCCCTCGACGATGGGTCCCTTGAGCGCGAGGAAGTGCGGGGCCGAGTCGGCGGGGCGCAACTGCCACTGACCGCAGGCGTACTGCGACTTGACCGCCAGCCGCTGCCCCTCGTCCACACAGCATTCGCGGGCCAGCTCCAGACACCGGATGCCCCGGTGGACATCCCCCTCGTCCAGGGCCTGGCAGGCGGCCTCCCGCAGCACGTCCAGCACCCAGTCCTCGTACAGCGGACCGACGCCGAGCAGCTGCGCGGCGACCGCCTGGGGCGGCGCCCCGCTGTCGTACAGCAGGCGGGCGGCGCGGTACCGCAGGTCCGTCGCCTCGCCGTGGGGCATCTCGCCGAGGACTGCCTGCCGAACGCCCGCGTGCCGCAGCCGGGCTCCGTTCAGCACGCCGATGCCGGTGAGCAACCGGAGGTAGCGCTTCAGCAGTTCCGTGTCGATGCCGCTCAACCGGCTGAGCAGCAGCGGCGTGGCCGCCTCGTCCAGCAGCGCGACACACCGGGCGAGCAGGACCGCGCGCGGGCCGATCCGGTGCAGATATGCGAGGACCGCCTGCTGGAAGACGGGCCCGATCGCCACCCCTCCCTCGGGCAGCGGCGCGGTCCCGTCGCCCTCCGACGGAGCCGCTCCCGCCGAGGATTCGGGCGCGGCGCGCAGCCGGTGCTCCTCGATGAGCGCCTGGGCGAGCAGCGGATTGCCACCGCTCAGGGTGTGTATCTCGGCGATGAACCGGTCCGCGGGCGGGGACGGTGCCAGCTCCCTGACGCCCGCCCGCGAGAGCGGTCCCAGGTGGAAGCGGCGCACGCTCGTCCGGTAGAGCAGGTCGTGCAGGATGCGCGGCGGTTGCTCCTCGACGGAGACTCCGCGCGTGAACACCAGCGCGAGAGGGAGCCGGTTGAGGCGCTGCGCCACGTAGCGCAGACAGGAGAGGCTGGCCGTGTCGGTGTGCTGGATGTCGTCCACGGTGATCAGCAGCGGACGCCGGGCCGCCAGGTCGGCGATGATCTGGTACGTGTGCTGCGCGACGGCCAGGGAGTCGCCCTGGGCCACCGGCGGGACGGAACGCGCGTCGATCGCGTGGAAGAGCTGGGCGAGCGCGCTGTACGGGACGTCGCGCTCGTGCGGCGAACTCACCACGCCGAGCACCGTGCTGCCCGCCGCGGTGGCCCGTTCCGCCAGAGCGTTGAGGACCGTGGTCTTGCCCATTGCCGTCGAACCGCTGACCGCGGCGATGGCCCCCCTGCCCCGCGCGGACTGCATCAGGAGATCATCGAGCTGATCCAGTAATTTTCTTCGTTCCACCAACACTGTTGAGCTTCCCCCTGTCGGCATCATTGATCACGAAGCCGGTCCCGTTTTCCCGCAGGCCGGGGAACGGAACGGACTCGTCAATGCTGGAAGTGCGCGACCTTCATTCGGTGACTATCCGGGCGGTAGGATATTCGGCGTGACGCCGCTGGACACCCCTTGAAGGTATTCCTAGGGAAATCTTAGTGCCAAGGCCCTGCGGTTTCCGGGAAGAAGCCCGGTCGCGTCTTTGCGGAGCGATGAATTCCTTGTGTCCGATGCCCGGATCATGAAAAGGCCAAAGCCGTAGAGAAACAGGGTATTTTGTTGTAGACACCTGTCACGCACCGGGACCAGAGGACATGGTCCTTGGGGTCATGAACACGGCGAAGGCCGCGGCGGTGACCGCCGCGGCCCCGGTGACGGCTCGTCCGTCAGTCCTGGTACACCTTGTTGGTGCCCGGTCCGCCGGAGAGCGTGTCCGTGCCCTTGCCGCCGTACAGGGTGTCGTTGCCGCTGTTGCCGTACATCGTGTCGTTGCCGTCTTCGCCGTACAGCGTGTCGTTGCCCTTGCCGCCGTATACGTAGTCGTTCTCGGACCCGGCGCGCAGGATGTCGTCTCCGTCGTCGCCGTACAGGTTGTCGGCGTCGCCGGTGCCCGTGAGGGTGTCGTTCCCGGCGTCGCCGCGGCACTCGTAGGAGCAGGCGCCGGTGATCGTGTCGTCGCCCTCACCGCCACGGACGCCCATGCCGTCGCCGCCGTCGATGCGGTCGTCGCCGTCCTCGCCCTGGAATGCATTCTGCCCGGTGCCCCTGAGGACGTCGTCGCCCGCGCCGCCGCGGAGCGCGGCGATCGTGCCCGCCTTGCCGTCGACCGTCGCGGTGTCGGCGCCGTCGCCCAGGAAGAGTTCGAAGGTGGTCGAGTCGTCCGAGCCCAGGGGCTCGGCGATGACGCACTGCACGACGGTGTGATCGGCCGCCGACGGGTACTTACAGGCGTCCCACTGCGCCGCCGACGCGTCGATGCCCATGCCGGACTGGTCGCGGAAGGTGATGAGGAAGTCGCCGCCGAACTGGGAGGGGTCGACGTCGATGTTCTCCGTGGAGACCGTCACCTTGTTGGTCTGCCCGGCGGCGGCCAGGTACGAGAGCACGCCGTCCTCGTGGGAGAGGGTGGCCCGGGTCGGCGCGGCCGCGGCGTCCGTCGTGGCCGCCGTGTCCGCGTGGGCGGCGGGCGCCCAGAGCGCGGCGCCGCCTAACGCGACGGCGAGTGCGGCGGTGGCGAGGATTCTGTGCTGAGCCATGCGGAGGTAACCCTTCGGGTAACTGGTGGATGATCACCGGCTTAGACGGGGCGCCGGGGGACGGGGTTGTGCCGGAAATCCCTCGTCAGGGGCCCGAGGCGAATATGTCACCGCACGGCTTCCCGGCGTTCCCCCGGAGGGCACCGAAGGGCAACCCCGAAGCGGAGGCCGGGCCGATCAGCGACCGAGCAGAGACCGATCAGAGATGGAGAAGCGCGATCGCACGAGAGCGAGACATACTGCTCGAAGCCGGTCAGGCCGTGCCAGGCGACGCCGACGGGACCGTGAGGGCGGCCCCCGTCCCACAGATGGAGAGACGATGAGCATGACGACGAAGACGGACACGCAGTCGCCTGCGCCGCACATCGCCGACAGCCATGACCTGATCCGTGTGCACGGCGCGCGCGAGAACAACCTCAAGGACGTCAGCATCGAGATCCCGAAGCGCCGGCTGACGGTGTTCACCGGTGTCTCCGGCTCGGGCAAGAGCTCGCTGGTGTTCGACACCATCGCCGCCGAATCGCAGCGGATGATCAACGAGACCTACAGCACCTTCGTCCAGGGCTTCATGCCGACGCTGGCCCGGCCCGAGGTCGATGTGCTCGACGGGCTGACGACCGCGATCATCGTCGACCAGCAGCGGATGGGCTCCGACCCCCGCTCCACGGTCGGCACCGCCACCGACGCCAACGCGATGCTGCGCATCCTCTTCAGCCGCCTCGGGCAGCCGCACATCGGCCCGCCCGGCGCGTTCGCCTTCAACGTCCCCTCGGTCCGGGCGAGCGGTGCGATCACGGTCGAACGCGGCAACACCAAGGCCGTGAAGGCGACCTTCAGCCGCACCGGCGGCATGTGCCCGCGCTGCGAGGGCCGGGGATCGGTCTCCGACATCGATCTCACCCAGCTCTACGACGACTCCAAGTCGATCTCCGAGGGCGCGTTCACCATCCCCGGCTGGAAGTCGGACAACGTGTGGACCGTGGGGCTCTACGCCCAGTCGGGCTTCCTCGACCCGGACAAGCCGATCAGCAGGTTCACCAAGAAGGAGATGCAGGCCTTCCTCTACGGTGAGCCGACCAAGGTGAAGGTCAACGGCGTCAACCTCACCTACGAGGGGCTGATCCCCAAGATCCAGAAGTCGTTCCTCGCCAAGGACCGGGAGGCGATGCAGCCGCACATCCGGGCGTTCGTGGACCGGGCTGTCACGTTCACCTCCTGCCCCGAATGCGACGGCACCCGGCTGAGCGAGGGGGCCCGGTCCTCACGGATCGGCGGAATCAACATCGCCGACGCCTGCGCGATGCAGATCAGCGATCTGGCCGCATGGGTGAGCGGGCTGACCGAGCCGTCGGTGGCGCCGCTGCTCGCCGCGCTCCAGCACACCCTCGAATCGTTCGGGGAGATCGGCCTCGGCTATCTCTCGCTCGACCGGCCGTCGGGCACGCTGTCGGGCGGCGAGGCGCAGCGCGTCAAGATGATCCGCCACCTCGGCTCCTCGCTCACCGACGTCACGTACGTCTTCGACGAGCCCACCATCGGCCTGCACCCCCATGACATCCAGCGGATGAACAACCTGCTGCTGCGGCTGCGGGACAAGGGCAACACGGTGCTCGTGGTGGAGCACAAGCCGGAGACCATCGCGATCGCCGACCACGTGGTCGACCTCGGCCCCGGCGCCGGTACGGCAGGTGGCAGCGTCTGCTTCGAGGGCACCGTCGAGGGGCTGCGGACCGGTGGCACCATCACCGGCCGCCACTTCGACGACCGGGCCGCCCTCAAGAAGGCGGTGCGGACGTCCACCGGCACGCTGCCGATCCGTGGCGCGACGGCGCACAACCTGCGCGACGTCGATGTCGACATCCCGCTCGGCGTGCTGGTCGCCGTCACCGGCGTGGCGGGCTCGGGCAAGAGCTCGCTCATGCACGGCTCGCTGGTGGGCAGCCCGGAGGCCGCCGATGCGGGGGTGGTGGCGATCGACCAGGCCGCGATCCGCGGCTCCCGGCGGAGCAACCCGGCGACGTACACCGGGCTGCTCGAACCGATCCGCAAGGCGTTCGCCAAGGTCAACGGCGTGAAGCCGGGGCTGTTCAGCGCCAACTCCGAGGGCGCCTGCCCCCAGTGCAACGGCGCCGGGGTCATCTTCACCGACCTGGGGATGATGGCCGGTGTCTCCACCACTTGCGAGGAGTGCGACGGGAAGCGGTTCCAGGCGTCGGTGCTGGACCACCGCCTCGGCGGCCGCGACATCAGCGAGGTGCTGGCGATGTCGGTGGCCGAGGCCGAGGAGTTCTTCGGTGCCGGTGAGGCGCGTACCCCGGCCGCACACCGCGTCCTCGGCCGCCTCGCCGACGTCGGGCTCGGCTACCTCAGCCTGGGCCAGCCGCTCACCACGCTGTCCGGCGGTGAGCGGCAGCGGCTCAAGCTGGCCACGCACATGGCCGAGAAGGGCGGCGTCTACGTGCTGGACGAGCCGACCACCCGGTCTGCACCTCGCCGATGTCGAGCATCTGCTCGGCCTGCTCGACCGGCTCGTCGACTCCGGTAAGTCGGTCATCGTCATCGAGCACCACCAGGCGGTGATGGCGCACGCCGACTGGATCATCGACCTCGGCCCCGGCGCGGGCCACGACGGCGGCCGGATCGTCTTCGAGGGCACCCCCGCCGACCTCGTCGCCGCCCGCTCCACCCTCACCGGTGAGCATCTGGCGGCCTACGTGGGCGCCTGACCTGCGGAGGGCTTCAGGAGAAGCGGGCGCGCAGCTCCGCCTCGAGGACTTCGAGGGTGCGTCCCCGGGTCTCGGGGACGTACGCCTTCACGAACGCGAGGGAGAGGACGCCCGCGGCCACGAAGAGGAAGAAGGTGTTGGAGATCCCCATCGCGGACACCAGCGACGGGAAGACCAGGCCGATCGCGAAGTTGGTCAGCCACAGCACCACGGCCGCGATGCCCATCCCGAACCCGCGCATGCGCGTCGGGAAGATCTCGGAGAGCATCAGCCAGGTGACCGGCGATATCGCGCCCTGCTGGAAGGCCAGGAACGTCACCGTCATGGCCAGCACGGCGAAGGCACGCACCGTGCCTTCCGGCAGGACGAGCGAGAACACGCCGATGAGGAGCAGGGCGCAGACCGTGCCGAGCTGGCCGGTCATCAGCATGGGGCGGCGGTTGACCCGGCCGAGCAGCCAGATGCCGACGAACGTGGCGAGGACCGAGATCACACCGTTGGCGATGTTCGCCGTGAGTGCGCTGTCCGAGGTGAATCCGGCGTCGGTGAGGATCTGCGTCCCGTAGTACATGATCGTGTTGACGCCGGTGATCTGCTGGACGATCGCGATGCCGAACCCGACGAACATCAGCTTGCGCATCCACGGGGTGGCCTTCATGTCCTGCCAGCCGCCGAGCTTCTCCTGCTCGTCCTTGACGGCGAGCGCGGACACCTCGCTCAGCTCTGCCTCGGCCCGGGACTGCGACCTGACCTGCTTGAGCACCTCGAAGGCTTCATTGAAACGGCCCATGGAGGCCAGCCAGCGCGGGCTCTCCGGCATCACCAGCATGCCGAACCACAGCACCACGGCCGGAACGGTCGCGATGACCAGCATCCACCGCCAGACACCGCCGGACTCGCCGCCCACCCGCGCGATGACCGCGTTGGAGGTGAAGGCCAGCAACTGGCCACTGACGATCATGAGTTCATTACGGGTGACCAGCGCGCCACGCCGCTCGGCGGGGGACACCTCCGCGAGGTAGACCGGCACGGTAACCGAGGCGCCGCCCACCGCGAGACCGAGCGCGAACCGCGCCACGATCATGATCTCGGTGTTCGGCGCGAGCGTACAGCCGAGCGTGGCCAGGAAGAACACCACGGCCAGCAGCAGGATGTTGCGCCGCCGCCCCCGTGCGTCCGAGAGCCGCCCTCCGGTGACCGCGCCCAGCGCCGCGCCCAGCAGCAGCGAGCTGGTGACCATGCCCTCGGTGACGGGGGTCAGGCCCAGGTCGTCGGTCATATAGGGCAGGGCGCCGTTGATGACACCGGTGTCGTAGCCGAAGAGGAGCCCGCCGAAGGTGGCGATGATCGTGATGACCCTCAGCCGCCGGTTCACCGCCGACGGGGCGTCGTCGATGGGCGGGGCGGGGGCGGGGCGTGCTGCGTCGTCCCTGACGTCCATGGTCAGTCCTTTGCCGAACGGGGTGACGGAGTGACGGCTGTCGCGCTCTACTAGCGCGCTCTAGTGCGAGTACGATGTCCCTTGTCCAAATGTCATGTCAATAGGCGGTTGCCGTAAGTTTTCGTATGTGCCGAGGCGTGTCGAGGTGCACCGACCGAGGCGAGCGGGAACGACGTGAAGCGTGGGGCGGCGGGAGAGTGGGTTCATCAGTGGACGGAACGGGCAAGCAGCGCCCCACGATGGCGGACGTCGCCGCGAAGGCGAAGGTGTCCCGGGCCCTGGTCTCGATCGTCTTCCGCAACCAGCCGGGGGCGAGCCAGAAGACCCGTGACCGGGTGCTGCGCGTCGCCGACGAGATCGGCTACCGCCCCGACAACGCGGCCCGGCTGCTCGCCCGTGGCCGCAGCCGCACCCTCGGCGTGATGCTCACCGTCCACAACGCGTTCCACGCCGACCTCGTCACCAGCGTCTACCCCGAGGCCGAGGGGCTCGGCTACGACGTCCTGCTCGCCGCGACCGCTCCGGGGCACGGCGAATCCCATGCCGTCGAGTCCCTGATCAGCCACCGCTGCGAAGCGGTGATCCTGCTCGGCCCGGACGCGCCGACGGCGGACCTGGACGCGCTGGGGCGGCGCACGGTCGCCGTCTCGGTCGGCCGCCGCGTACCGGGCGCCCGGGTCGACAGTGTCCGCAGCTCGGAGGGCAAGGGCGTCCGCCAGGCCATGGACCACCTGGTGGAACTCGGCCACCGCCACATCGTGCACATCGACGGCGGCCGGGGACCGGGCTCGGCGGAGCGCCGCCGCGCCTACCGCGCCGCAATGCGCCGCCACGGTCTCGACTCCGGGGTGCGGGTGATCCCCGGTGCCCATACGGAGGAGTCGGGCATCGCGGCGGGACATCTGCTCGTGGCCGAGCGCGACCGCGGACACCCCCTGCCGACGGCGGTGCTGGCGGGCAACGACCGTTGTGCGATGGGCCTGTTGATGACGCTGGCACGGGCGGGCATCGACGTCCCCGGCGAGGTGTCGGTGGTGGGCTATGACGACAGCCATCTGTCGCATGTGATGCCGGTGGGCCTGACCACGGTCCGTCAGGACGCCGTGCGCATGGCCCGGTACGCGGTGCGGTTCGCCGTCGAGCGGCTGGGAGACGGTGCGTCGGAGAAGCCGCGGGAGGCGGTGCTGGACCCGAAGCTGGTGGTACGGGACACCAGCGCGCCGCCCCGGCCGTAGTCCCGCTACCGCGCCGTCAGCGCGGTGATCAGGTCGTCCAGCCCGTCGAACCACCCGTCGAAGACATCGGAGCCGGTCGGCGGATCCCCGACCGGTCGCCGGACGTAGGCGGTCCGCAGGCCCGTCGCCCGGGCGCCGCGGAGGTCCCAGGCGTGGGCGGCCACCATGAGCACGCGTTCCGGTGCACATCCGGCGGTGTCGATGGCGAGCCGGTAGACCTCCGGTGCCGGTTTGTAGGCCGAGACCGCTTCGGCGGACAGGGCTTGGTGCCAGCGCAGCCCGGCGTATGCGTTGAGCCGTGGCAGAGCGGTGCGGCCGGCGTTGGAGAGCCCGAGCACGGGGAAGTGCCGCGCGAGCCGTTCGAGCCCGGCGACAGAGTCGCCCCAGGCGGGCAGGCGCTGCCCCGCCGTGGCCAGCCGGGCGATGGTTGCCGGATCCGTGAGACCGGCATGGTCGGCCACGTGTGCGGCGGCCTCGGCGTCGATGGTCTCGGTGTTGGCGTACGCGCCGTGGCCTTGCGCGATGCGTTGCTGCTCGCGCTCGACGTGTTGCTGCCACATGGCGAGCAGCGCGTCGACAGCGTCGTCACCGGACGCGGGCAGCGCTTCGCGCAGGGCCGCGCGGAGCCCACCGGGTTCGTCGACCAGAGTGCCGAGGACGTCGAAGACGACGACCTCGATATCGCGGATCTCGGCCATGCGCGTGGTCCTCCCGGCGTCACTGGTTCAGCAGGTGACGACCTTGCCACCGGCCGCGTCACCGGTCAAGATGGTGACGTGGATTTCGCGTTTGTGAGCGGCGACCCGGCTCTCGATCTGGCAGGCACCGTGCGGTCGCGTCGAGAGGAGCCTTTCGACGTCCTGGCCGCGCCCGCGGACCTCGAACGGTGGGTGGCCCAATGCGATGCGCTCCCCGACCGGGTCACCGCCGACGTGGCAACCTTCGAATCGGCGCTGGCCCTGCGAGAAGCCATCTACCGGCTCGCACTCGACCGTGTACTCAAGCGGCCCTTCGACCCGGGCAGCCTCGCGATCCTCAACGACACGGCCGCCGGGCCGGTGCCCACGCTCGAACTCCACGACGCGGGGCTGCGGATATCGGGCGACCTTCCGGCGGTGCTCTCCCATATCGCCCGGAGCGCCATCGCCGTGCTCGCCGATCCCGACGCCTGCCTCAAGGAGTGCGGGCGCGGTGGCTGCACGCGCATCTACCTCGACCGCTCGCGTGGCGCCCGGCGTACCTGGTGCGGGATGGACGAGTGCGGCAACCGCGTCAAGGCGGCGGCCTATCGAGCGCGCAAGCGGGCCGCGACCTGACGGCGATAGCCATCCAAAATACCGCAAATCGCCTACGCGCGGTCGGGCCGTGAGAGTGGCCCGGGGACCGAAATACAAGATTGGCAGGGCCTACCGATTCCGGCTCCGGGTCGGATATCCATGAATGAGCGGCCCGGTCTGGGCCGCTCCTCCCCTGTTTCCCTCCGGAAGGAGTCCCTGCCATGGATGGCTGGTACGTGGACGATCGTTGTACGAACTGCGATGTGGCCCGCCAGCTCGCGCCCGGGCTGATCGGCGAGGTGGAAGGAAAGTCGCGGATCCTGCGGGCGCCGAAGGACGCGGCGGAGACACGGCGCCTCCACGCCGCCGTGTTCGCCTGTCCCACCCGCTCGATCCGCCCGGTGTCCGGACGGCCGGACCCGGCGCAGGACCCCTTTCCGATGGCCCTGGACGACGCCGTCATGATCTGTGGGCACAACTCCCCGCACACCGCCGGGGCCAACTCCTACCTGCTCCTGCGGCCGTCCGGCACGGCCATGATGGTCGACACCCCTCGCTGGAGCCGTGAACTCGCCACGCGCTACGCGGAGTCGGGCCCGATCACCGATGTGCTGCTCACCCATCGCGACCACGCCGCACACGGCCGCCGCTACGCGGACCATTTCGGCGCCCGGCTGTGGATCCACGAGGGCGACCTCGACGCCGCACCGGACGCGGACCAGGTGATCCGGGGGATCGAGCCACGGGAGATCGCCGAGGGGGTCACGGTCCATCCGCTGCCCGGCCACACCCGGGGCAGTGTGCTCTACCTCGCCGATGGCCGGTACTGCTTCAGCGGCGACAGCTTCTACTGGTCGCGCACGACCGGTGATCTGGCCGTGGCGGACAGCGTGACCTGGTACTCCATCGAGGAACTGGCCCGCTCCCTGGACAGGGTGGCCGGGCGGCTGCGCTTCGAATGGATCCTGCCCGGCCACGGCGACCGCCACCGCCTGACCACTGATCAGATGTCCCGGCGGCTGGGAGCCCTGGCGGACCGCACCGGCTTGCTACGGCCCCGGCCGGTCGACTTCAGCGCCGTCCGCTGGTGAGGTGGCGGGCGTACGTCAGGAGAGCTCTCGGGGCTGGATCCTGGCGACCCCGCCGTAGGTCCACACCCGATCCGGGTCGTAGCCCAGCCCGTTTTCCGGCCGTGGTACGGGGCCGAGTCCGGGATGCCACTCCGGCAGCCGTACGACTCCGGGCTCCACCGGACGCGTGCCGTCGAACAGTTGGAGGACGTCCGCGTAGCCCCGCAACACCATGGGCGCGGCGACGTTGCGTTCGGCGTAGACGGCGGCCCCGGCGGAGGTGGTGGGGGAGTAGTCGCCGGTCGCGTGGGACATCGCCAGATAGCTGCCGTCCGGCAGGTCGTCGCAGTACGTGCGGATGAGGCCCGCGGGGTCCGCCTCGTCCGGGACGAAGTGCATGATCGCGGAGAGGATCAGCGCGATGGGCCGGTCCCAGTCGAAGACGCCCGCCGCGCGCGCCTCGCCGAGCACCGCGGCGGGCTGGTGCAGATCCCCGTGCCGGTAGGCCACGCGCCCCGCCGGTCCGGACGTCAGCAGGGCACCGGCGTGGGCGAGGACGATGGGATCGTTGTCCATGTACAGCACCCGGCAGGTCGGATCCACCCGTTCGGCGACCTCGTGCAGATTGGGCGAGGTGGGCACCCCCGTGCCCAGATCGAGGAACTGCCGCACCCCCGCCGTTTCCGCCAGGTACCGCACCGCACGGTGCATCCACGCCCGGTTCCCCCGTGTGCTGTCCCGCACCTGCGGCGTCCGGCGCAACACCTCCTCGGCCGCCTCCGCGTCGACCGAGTAGTGGTCCTTGCCGCCGAGGTAGTAGTCGTACATGCGGGCGGGGTGCGGCCGACCCGTGTTGATCTGCTCGGGCGCGAAGCCGAGTGTCTGTGGAGTCTGGCCATCGGCGGGCATCGGTGCTCTCCTCGAACCTCGTACGTGCAAGGGTGGACGTGCGGTCCTGCGTAGGTTATGCGGTCCGCACCGATCCGAACGTCCGTTCCTTCCGTTCTCCAGGGAGTGGGGCAGACTTTCCGTCAGGGGGCGTGACCCCGCTATGCGACTGGGAGGTCCCGACATGGCCAGTAAGTTCACCGAGCTCGCGATCGACTGTGCCGATCCCCACGCTCTCGCCGGGTTCTGGTGCGCGGTCCTCGGCTACGAGGTGCAGGACGAAGAGGACGGAGTTGTCACCATCGGCTCCCCTGCGGTGCCCGAAGGCAGGAACCGCCGTGGCCCCGTGCCACCGACCTTGACTTTCGCGCGCGTACCCGAGGGCAAGACCGTCAAGAACAGGCTCCACATCGACGTCAACCCCACCGACAGGGACCAGGACGAGGAGGTCCGTCGCCTGCTCGGCCTGGGGGCCCGACATGCCGACGTCGGCCAGAAGGGCGATGAAAGCTGGGTCACGCTTGCCGACCCGGAGGGGAACGAGTTCTGCGTCCTCGCGAGCCGCTGCCCCTGATCGAGGGGCAGTCCAGGGTCGTGATCAGGGTGATCACGCGCCCCGGCGGCCGCGACCCCGAAGGTCCAGGACATCCTCGACCACCTGCCCGACGATGTCGTCGCCCCATGCGGAGGCGTACGTCGACGGGCAGGACGTGACCGAGCAGAGCCCGTACCCGTGGGCCGAGGGAGGCATGATCTCCACCCGCAAGCGGGGGCGACAATTCGGAGTGTGCCCGCAGCAGGGGCTGACGGCCCGGCACCCCCGGGCTGACCTGGGGTTGAACACAGTGAGACGATGCGCCCGCCGAATCGATGTTCTACTGAAACGGAGGGCGAATGCATAAACGGCGTGGAACCGTGACCCGTCGCTGGAAGGTGGCGGCGGTCGCGTCCACGGTGGCCGTGGCGATCGTGGTCCCGGTGGCGGTGGCTCAGGCCTCACCCGAACCACCGGAGGTCAGCGCCAAGGGCGCGTATCTGCTCGACACCGGTTCCGGCGAGGAACTGATGGCCAAGGGCGCCGACACCAAGCGTCCGATAGCGAGCACTACGAAGATCATGGCCGCGCTCGTGGTACTCGAGACCAAGAACGTGGATCTCGACAAGCAGGTCACCGTCAAGGAGGACTACCGGGACTACGTCACCAAGTCCGAAGCCAGCACGGCGGACCTGCAAACCGGTGACAAGCTGACCGTCAATCAGCTGCTGTACGGGATGATGCTCCCGTCGGGCTGTGACGCGGCGATGGCGCTGGCCGACACGTTCGGCACCGGCGACACCGTGGCCGAGCGCACCAAGTCGTTCGTCTCCAAGATGAACGCCAAGGCGGAGGACCTGGGGCTCACCAATACCCACTACGACTCCTTCGACGGTGTCTCGGCGAGCAGCGGCAACTACTCGACACCCCGTGAGGTGGCCGAGCTGACGCAGCGGGCGATGAAAAACGCCACCTTCCAGAAGGTCGTCAAGTCGGTGTCCACCAAGCAGGAGGCACCGGCGGCCAACGGCCGTACCCGGTACTACTCCTGGGACAACACCAACCGCATCCTGGGCTCGTACAAGGGCGCGGTCGGGGTCAAGACCGGGACCACCACCCCTGCCGGTCCCTGTCTGGTGTTCGCCGCCAAGCGCGACGGCCGCACGGTCGTGGGAGTCATCCTCAACGACGCCGCGGACCGCTACCCGGACGCGCAGAAGATGCTCGACTTCGCCTACGACGCCGACACCCAGGTGAAGTGGCGCAAGCTTCCCAAGGACGCTCAGCGGGACTGACCGTAAGGCCCTTTGGGAGGAGAGCGCGGTGCCCCGGCCGGGTGGTTTCCGGCCGGGGCACCGGTGTGTTCAGCCGGTGTTCAGCCCTCGTCGCCGACCGTGTGGCCGAGCAGATGAAGTGGCGCGGCGCTCACCCCGGCCGCCTCGAGCGCCTCCCAGTAGGCGTGTGCATGGGAGGCGTCCACCAGCCCGTGGACCAGCGGCAGGCCGGGCACGGCGGTGTGCAGCAGGGATTCGAGCCGACAGGAGGCGACCGTACCCGGCAGCCAGGACTGTTCCGCATAGCCGGAGGCGGCGGCCGGTGGCAGATCGTCGGCGATGTGCCGCTCGGTGGCGCCGACCGCGAGCAGCCCGCCCCCGACGGCCAGCACATCGCGCCGCCCGCGCATCCGGTCGAGGGCGCGTGCGGTGTCGAAGCAGTGCGGGAACGAGTCGTCGACCACGACGGTCCCGGCGCGCAACCGGTCGACGTCGAGGACGGCCGTACCACCGCTGACGGCCGTGACGATCAGATCGGCCTCGTACACCACGTCGGGCAGCCCCGGGGCGGACTCGGCCGTCTCCACCGGCCCGGCCAGCCCGTTGCCGCGCAGCTCCGCGCCGAGCGCGCGCAGACGGGGCGCGCTGCCCGCGACGTCGCACAGCACCAGGCGGGCGGGTGGGCGCGGGGCGCCACCGAGGAGCAGATGGAGGGACGAGGTGCCGATCGAGCCGAGCCCGACCATGGCGACGGTGAGGTCCGCGAGATCGTGTCCCGCCGCCGCGAGCGCGGCATGGACGGTCTTGACCACGGATACGGCGGTGGCCGCGTGGCCGGTGGTGACCGTGGCCGCCCCGCTGGTGGCGCGCGCCACCTCGAATCCGTAGCCGGTGTGCGCGGGGATCATCCCGGCCAGCGAGACGCAGCGCGCGCCGAGGGAGGCGGCGTGTTCGACGGCGCGGGCGGTGTGCCCGGTGAGCCCGTTCCCCGGGGCCAGTTCGTCGGCGAACAGCGGCAGCGATACGAACGCCGAGCGGCCCAGCGGCGTGCTGATCTCCTCCAGCAGGCGGGGCCCGCCGTCCGGGAAGAGCAGGGCCCGCAGGTGTTCACGGGGCAGCTCCTGGGCCGGTACCCCGGCCAGCGCCGCCAGGTGTCCGGGGGCCGGGAGATAGCCGACGAGCGCGGCATCCGCCTCCGTGCGGGGTGAACGCGAGGTACGGCGCGGGCGCGATGCCACGGCCCCGGTCAGCTCGTCCCGCAGGGTACGGGCGAACGCCTCCGTGGCCGCCGCGTCGAGGGCGGTTGCCGATGCCCGCACGGTGACGCGCAAGCCGTCCCCGACCGGCCGGACGGCCAGGAACACATCGGTGCCCACGGGAGGCGGGGCGAGTTCCGTGTCGTGGTGATCCCAGTCGAGCGTCAGGGACCCGATGGTGGACGGGCCCAGGGCGGAGAAGTCGAGGTAGCTGAAGAGGAACTGCGTGGCCCTCGGCAGGCCGTGGCCGTCGCCGGACGGCTCCCTACTGGTGGCGTAGGCGCGTGCGGCAGTGGCCTCCTCGGCGACGCGGCGCAGATCGTCGCGGAACGACGTGGGCGTGGTGTGGTGGCTCTCCTCCGCCACCGCCGGGCGCAGCGGTACGGCGGCGGCCAGCGGGCCGAACAGTCGGCTGATGTCGGGCAGCGCGTGGTCGCGTCCGGTGACCGCGAGCCCGAGGACGAGGTCCCGTTGTCCGGTGAGATCGGCCAGGGCCCGGTAGTACGCGGTCAGGACGGGGGCGTACGGCGTGGCGCGGACGGCGGTGGCGAGGTGGCGCAGCCCGGCCGTCACCTCGGCGTCGAGGGTGAAGCCTGCCGACCTGAACTCCGCCTGCGCCGCGTCGCCGCACCGCAGGTCGGGCCGCTCGTACGGGGCGTCGTGACGGGCGCGCCAAGCGGTGGCCGCCGGGTTCGGGGCCGACTGCCCGAGCAGGGTGACGTAGTCGCGGAACGTGCTGCGCAGCGGCGGCAGTTCGGGCTCCTCGCCGCGGGCGAGGCGGTCGTAGACGGTGAGCAGCTCCCGGCCGAACAGCGCCGCGCTGTAGCCGTCGCCGATGAGGTGATGGGCGTGGACGACGAGCGTGTGCTCGTCGGGGGCGAGGGTCAGCACCCGCAGGCGCAGCAGCGGCCAGGCCCACGGTTCGAACCGGCGGCGGCGTTCGTCGGCGACCCGCTCGTCGAGCAGTTCGGGCGACGCCAGTGTCTCGAAGTCCACCGGGAGCCGCAGCGCGGGCGGCAGCTCCTGCTGCACCGGCGGACGGGCGCCTGCGGGAAAGACGGTACGCAGCATGGGATGGCGGACCACGAGCGCGTCGACGGCGCGCTGAAACACCTCGGCCCGCAGCGGGCCCCGGAGCCGCAGCCGGGCGAGCCACGCCGAGCCGGACCCGGGCGCGATGGCCTCCGCGACCAGGAACCCGCGCTGGGTAGGGGTGAGGGGGTACGGCGTGATGTCCGCCCCGGCGGGGGCGGCGGGGGTCTGCTGAGTGCTGGTGGTCTCGTCGATCGCGGTGGCCAGCGCGGCGAGCGTGCTGTGTTCGTAGATGACCGTCGGCCTGGGCAGGGTGGTGTTCAGCCGTGCCCCGTCGTGTGTCTTCTCCAGCCGGGCGAACACCTCCAGGACGAGGATGGAGTCGCCCCCGAGCGCGAAGAAGTCGTCCTCGCGGCCGACTTGCGCCACGCCCAGCACCTCGGACCAGATGTGGGCCAGGATGCGTTCGGTCGGCGTGGCGGGCGGGGCTTCGGCTGTCGCCGCCGTGGTGTCCGTAGTCGGGGCCGCTGCGTCGAGTCGGCGTCGGTCCACCTTGCCGTTGCCGGTGAGGGGCAGCGCATCGACGTACTGGAAACGGGCCGGGAGCATGTAGTCCGGCAGTGTGCCTCGCAGATGGGCGCGGAGTCGTGCCGGTTCTGGCCGCGACCCGCCCGGCAGGGGCTCCACGAAGGCGGTCAGGCGGCCGTGCTGGTGCAGTACGGCCGCCTGCGCGACGCCGGGGTGGGTGTGCAGCACCGCCTCGATCTCGCCCGGTTCGACCCGATGGCCGCGGATCTTCACCTGGTCGTCGAGGCGGCCGAGGAACTCCAGTACGCCATCGGGCCGCCTGCTGACCCGGTCGCCACTGCGGTACCAGCGTCTGCCGTCGCGCTCGGTGAACGCCGCCGCCGTCCGCTCCGGGTCGCCGAGATAGCCCGGCGTCAGCCCCATGCCTCCGATGAGCAGTTCACCGGGTTCGCCCCGGGCGCAGCGGTGTCCGTCCTCGGCCACCACCGCCACCTCGGTGCCGGAGATGGGGAGTCCGATCGGCAGTCGGCGTACCTCGTCGCCGGGGCGGGTGTCGATGAGGTGGCAGGTGGCGTTGATGGTGGTCTCGGTGGGCCCGTACAGGTTCGCGATGCGGTGGCCGGGTCCGAACAGGTCGTACCAGCGGCGGACATGTGCGGCAGGCAGCGCCTCACCGCCGACGTGGATCCAGCGCAGCGCCGAGAGGTCGGGCCGCGGCGCGCCGCGCCGCACCCGGTTCTCGGCGGCGGTGAGCAG
>NZ_GG657754.1:9394966-9397795 GCF_000158915.1 Streptomyces himastatinicus ATCC 53653
GCACCGCCGCGAGGGCTTCCGCTCCGCAGCGTACGGCCGCCATCGCGCCCGGGGCGGCCAGGTCGCGCATCAGACGGCCCCGCTCGGCGGCGAACCGCACCGCCTCGGCCAGGGTGAGCGCCCCGGCCACGCAGGCGGCGGTGATCTCGCCGACGCTGTGCCCCGCCACCGCGTCCGGGCTCACACCCCAGGCGCGCAACTGCCGGGCGAGCGCCACGCCGTACGCGACGAGCAGTGGCTGCGCCACCTCCGTACGGGCCGGCTCGGCGGGTGTGGCATCCGGGTCCAGGCACCACTGGGCCAGGGTGCGCCCGCACACCGGGCCGATGAGTGCGGACGCCTCGTCCAGCGCATGGCGGAACGCGGGCGCGGAGCGGTACAGGGCGCGGCCCGCCCCCGGCCGTACGGTGCCCTGGCCGGGCAGCAGGAACACCAGCCGGGGCCGGGAGCGGGCCACCGCGGTCGCGGGGGCGGCTGCGAGGCGTTCGGCCAGGTCACCCCGGGACACCACCGCCAGGCGGTGGCGGCCGTGGTCGCGGGCGGTGTTGACGGTGGCGCACACATCGCCCTCGTCGAGGCCCGGGTGGGCGCGCAGATGGGCCGCGAGGTCGCGGGCCGCGGCCGTCAGGGCGTCGGCGCTGCGCGCCGAGAGGGTCAGCAGATGCGGGCCGTCGTCCTCGGTGGCATGGGCCGGGCGCGGTGGCGCCTCCTCCAGGATCGCGTGGGCGTTGGTGCCGCCGAACCCGAAGGCGTTGATGCCCGCCACCAGCGGGCCGGGGGCCGTCCACGCGCGGTGTTCGCCGACCACGACGAAACCCTCCGCGTCACGGTCCGCCGCGTCCGCGTCGTGATGCAGGGAGGCGGGCAACTCCCGGCGACCCAGGGCCAGGAGAACCTTGATCAGGCCCGGCATGGCGGCGGCGTTGAGCAGATGGCCGACGTTGCTCTTCACCGAGCCCAGCAGGCGTGGCCGTCCGTCGGCGCGCGGGCCGAACGCCTGGCGCAGTGAGCGCAGTTCGACGGGGTCACCGAGGGCCGTGCCGGTGCCGTGTGCCTCGACGTAGGACACGCTGTCGGGGTCGACACCCGCGTCCCGGTACGCCTGGACGATGATCTCCCGCTGGGTGAGCGCGTTGGGGGCCAGCAGACTCAGCGAGCGCCCGTCGTTGTTCACGGCGGTGCCGCGCAGCACGGCCAGGACCGGGTCGTCCGCGCGGTGCGCGTCGTCCAGCCGGGCCAGCACGATCGCCGCGCCGCCCTCACCGGGGACGAACCCGTCGGCCGCGGCGCTGAAGGCGCGGCAGCGCCCGGTCGGCGACAACACCCCCGCCTGCTCCAACAGCCGATGGCCGGTCGAGGTCAGCGCGAGGTTGACCCCGCCGACGACGGCGAGATCGCACTCGCCGTGACTGGAGACTGCGGCGCGCCAGGTGCAGCGCGACCAGCGTCGAAGAGCAGGCGGTGTCGACGGCGAGGGCCGGACCGGTCAGGTCCAGGCTCTGCGCCACCCGGGCGGCGACGAGGTTGGGAAGTTTGCCCGTCAACGCGGCGGGCGGCAGCCCGCCCTCCGGGCCGGACGCCCGCGCCAGCACCTCGCGGTAGCCGCTCTCCCCGATCGCCGCGAACACGCCGACGCGGCGGCCCGCCCGCCGAGCGCCCGCGTAACCGGCGCGCTCCAGGGCCTCGTGGGCCAGTTCCAGAAAGATCCGGCCCTGCGGATCGGTCGCGGTCGCCTCCTGTTCGCCGATGCCGAAGTACGCGGCGTCGAAACCGGCCGGATCGCCCAGGAAGGCGCCCCACCGGGCGGTGTCCCCGGGCCGGGTGCTCCACCGGGTGGCCGGTACGGGACCGACGGCGTCGTGCCCGGCCACGAGCCGGTCCCAGAAGGCGTCCGGGGTGTCGGCCCCGGGAAAACGGCAGGCCATGGAGACGACGGCGACCGCCTCCGAGTCGCCTGAAGCAGGGCGTGGACGAGCGGGCTCCGGCCGTTCACCGCCCTGGGCCGCCACCAGGTGCTCGGTCAGCGCGGCGACCGTGTCACGGTCGCGCAGCACACCCGGCGGTACGGAGACACCGAAGGTGTCCTCGAGCGCGGCGAGCACCTCCATCGCCTTCAGCGACGAACCGCCGATGTCCAGGAACCGGTCATGCACCCCGATGCCGTCCACGGGCCGTCCCAACACCCGAGCCCAAACCCCCGCGACAACCCCGGCCACCTCCTCCCACGACGAGGCCAGCCCAGCACGCGGCCCGGCCGGTACGGCACCCCCCACCGCACCGGTCACCGCATCGGCAGGCGTGGGCGTGCCGTCGCACCACCGCGCCTCCACCGCCCCGTACGCCCCGGCCTCGTACCGCTCGCGCATCGTGCGGCGGCGTAGCTTGCCGCTTGTGGTGCGGGGGAACGCGCCCGGTGGCAGGGGCAGTACGCGGACGTCGTCGTGGGCCAGGGCCTGGCGTACCCGGGCCGTCACCTGGGCGAGTACGTGCGCCGCTTCCCTCCGCGGCCTGGGCCACCGTACGAAGACGACCACCCGCTCCGTGCCGTCGGCCGGGTCGGTGGAGCCGATCACGGCGGCCAGCGGGGTCGGCAGGCCGGGGGTGGCGGCCGCTACTTCTTCCAGGTCCGGGGCGTGGAAGGTGCGGCCGTTCACGAACACCACGTCCTTGTCGCGGCCGGTCACGCACAAGCGGCCGTCGGCCAGGAAGCCCAGGTCACCGGTGCGCAACCAGCCGTCGGCGAAGGTGGCGGCGGTGACCTCGGGGGCCTCGTGGTAGCCGCGTGCCACCTGGGGGCCGCGTACCTGGACGTGGCCGACCCGACGGTCG
>NZ_GG657754.1:9398104-9409803 GCF_000158915.1 Streptomyces himastatinicus ATCC 53653
CACCGCCGGGGCGATCGGCTCGGCGCCCACCAGCATCAACCGCACGGCGGACAGGTCGAGTCGGCCGTACACCTCGTCGGGGATCCGCCGTGCGGCCAGCGCGAGGGCGAAGTTGGCCGCGGACAGGACCGTAGCCCGGTGCCGGGCCGCGGTCTCCAGCCACAGCGCGGGCCGTTTGGCGAACGACAGCGGCTCCAGCCGCACCTGCTTGGCGCGGGCGGCGAGCGGGGCCAGATGGGTGCCGATGAGCCCCATGTCGTGGAAGTACGGCATCCAGCTCGCCACCACATCGTCGGACGTGAGGCCCGCGGCGGTGCGGATCTGCGCCAGGTTGGCCAGGACGCAGGCGTGGGTCAGCTCCACGCCTTTGGGCGCCCCGGTGCTGCCCGACGAGAACTGGAGGAAGGCCACGTCACCGGGGGCGGCCTCCGGCAGGAGGCCGGGCGGGTTCCCCTGCCGGAGCGTTTCCAGCCTCAAGAACCGTACGTCGGAGGGGAGTTCGCCCAGCAGCTCCGCGGTGGTCTCGTCGACGGCCACCGGTGGGCGGCCGAGCAGCTCCCACACCGGCAGCAACCGCCCCGCATGCGCCGCCAGCGGCACCGGGACGAGCCCTGCCGCCAGCGCGCCCCAGAACATCGCCTGGAAGTCGTCACCGCGGTCGGCGAGCACGGGGACACAACTGCCGGGGGCCACACCGGCCGCGCGATAGCCCCCGGCCACGCGCAGTGCGTCGTCCCGCAACTGCGCGTACGTGACGGTCCGCTCGCCACCGTCTCCCCGCATATGCACCAGCACCTGGTCGGGAGCCACCTCGGCGGCGTCCAGCAAGACGCGCAGGAGCGTGGTCTCGCCATTCGGTCCGGACATCAAGGCTCTCCTCGTTCGCTCGCTTCCACCCTGAGGGAGGGGCGAACGGGAGCACCAGGTTCCGGCCATGGACGACCCGTGCGGACCGGGCGGACCAGACGGACCGGGCGGAGAGCTACGACGACGCCGCGGCCGCGTCCGTCCGGGACGCGGCGGGCGCCACCGGCTCGCCCTCCCGCTCCTCCGGCAGCTTCAGCAGCAGCGTCAGCACGAAGGCCACCAGGTACAGGGCGAGGAAGACGAGCGTGACCCCGCCCGCGCCGACGAGGGGGAAGAACAGGCTGGCGAGCGCCGGGCCGACGAAGGCCGCGCCGCCCGCGCCCAGGTTGAGCAGGGCCATCGAACCGCCCTTGTTCTCCGGGGCCATCGACGGGATGAGCGCCGAGATGGGAACGAAGCCCGCGAGGGTCGCCCCGTAGAACATGCCCGCGAGCACCGCGACCCAGAAGTAGTCCGGGCCGAGCCACACCGGTACGAAGTACAGCGTCGTGACGCTGATCGCGCAGCCCAGGGCGCCGAAACCGGCGATGGTCGTGCGCCAGCCGATGCGGTCGGAGAGCACACCGAAGATGAGGTTGAAGAAGATGTTCGTGCCGTAGATGATCGCCAGCAGCTGGAGCCACTTGTCCTCGCCGAAGCCGATGTCGTCGGAGAAGATCCGCGGCAGGTACACCAGCATGCCGAACTCGGGGGCCGTGTTGATGACCCGGACCAGGCAGCCCACCAGGACGCGCGGATGGGTCCAGATGATGGAGACGGAGTTGAGCAGGCTCTGCCCGGTGGTGACCTCCGGCGGCGCCATCCGGTCACCGCCGGGCCTCCGCCGCGCGCCGACCAGGGCGATGGCGCCGCCGAGGAGGATGAGGGCGAGGGCGGACCACAGTGTGCCGAGGCGGCCGAACGAGGGGATGGTCAGGCTCGACCACAGCGAGCCGAGGGTGGGCAGGCCGCCCGTGAAGGCGAAGTAGAACCAGCCGACAGCGGTGCCGAGCCGGGCCTTCGGCGCCGTATTGGTGATCCATACGAGGAAGCCGAACGCGAAGAGCGGGTAGCCGAAGCCCCGGATGCCGTAGAAGAGCAGCATCAGCGGGTAGTTCTCGGTGCCCAGCGCGAAGAGCAGATACGCGGCATCGAAGACGGCCCAGATCACCAGGCCGATCCACATCACCCGGCGCGGCCCCCACACCTGGCAGAGCGCACCGGAGAACCAGGACGCCAGCATGACGGCGATGCCGTACACCGTGATGACGTACCCGGCCCGTACGTCCGTCGCGGCGCCGTGGTCGGCCATGTACGGGGCGATGAAGCCGGATTCGACACCATCGCCGATCATGAACAGGAGCACGCCCACATAGCCCAGGACCAAGGCTTTCGGCATCGCTACCTCCACTCTGAGGTGTGACGGAGTACGTGACCGCAGATACTCAAGCGCGCCGAGAGAAATATCAAGAGTCTTGGTAAAAATAACGAGCCGGGATGTTAATTATTCTGCCTCGTTCACCTCATTCACCTCGATCACCCGCACATCGGTCAGCTCCCGCATCTCCCGCAGCAGCTCCTCGTCCACCGGGCCGGTCAGCAGCACATGGTCGAAGGAGTCCACGCTCTCCAGCCGGTGCAGCGCCCGGCGGCCCACCTTGCTGTGGTCCATGAGCAGTACGCTCGTCGCGCCCGCCTGCCGGGCCGCCCGCTTGATGCTGACGATCTCCTGCTCCTGGTGGAACGTCATGCCCGCGGTCATCCCGGAGGTGGACAGCACGGTCAGGTCGACGGAGACGCCGCTGATCATGTCGATGGCCGGCAGTCCGATCCATGAGTCATGGGTGCGCGAGTACTCGCCGCCCACGCAGATCAGCCGGATGCCCTCGGCCCCCCTCAGCTCCTCCGTGATCAGGCGGTAGTTGGTCACCACGGTCAGCGGCCCCACCTCGGGCAACAGCCGCGCCAGGGCCAGCGCCGTGGTCGAGTCGTCCAGCATCACCGACATCCCCGGGGCCACGAACGACAGCGCGGCGCGGGCCAGCACCTCCTTCTCGTCGGCGTGCGCGTGCAGCCGGAAGTCCGAACTGGACTCGAAGACCATCGAGGGCTGCGCGGAGACACCGCCGTGGTATTTGCGCAGAATGCCGCGGTCCGCCAGCTCGGCGATGTCCCGGTGGACCGTCATCAGGCTGACGCCGGTCAGCTCGGCGAGCTCGGCCACGGTGGCATCCCCCCGGGCCAGGACGTGGTCGACGATCAGTTGGTGTCGCTGTTGGCGCGCACCGCGCGAAGACGGGAGAGTCATGGCTCCATCCTGCCGTGCCGATTTCTCACATGTAACCAGTGACAAGTCACAGAGAGACTGTTAATTTCGCTGTGACGCAACGACGCAATCATCAGCCAGGAGATCAGGGGTACGCATGGCCGACGCAGTGGTCTTCGACATGGACGGCGTCCTGGTGGAGAGCGAGCATCTGTGGGAGGAGCTGTGGACCGCGTACGCCGCGGCACACGGCCGTTCCTGGGGCCCGGAACAGACCCGTGACGTGCAGGGGATGAGCGCCCCCGAGTGGGCCGCCTACCTCACCCGGTTCTGCGGGGAGGGCGATCCCGCGGAAACCACCGAACGGACGGTCGTCGACGGCATGGTCCAGGCGCTGGCCGACGGGCGCATCGAGCTGCTGCCCGGAGCCCGCGAGATGATCACCGCCACCGCCGAGCGCGGACCCGTCGCGCTCGCCTCCTCCGCGCCGCGCCGGGTCATCGACGCCGTCCTCGTCCACCACGGGGTCGACCACCACTTCAAGGCGACCGTCTCCAGCGCCGAGGTGCCGCGCGGAAAGCCCAGCCCGGACGTCTATCTCGCCGCCGCGAACGCACTCGGCGTGGCCCCGGAGCGCTGTCTCGCGGTCGAGGACTCCAGCAACGGACTGCGCGCCGCCGCGGCCGCCGGGATGACCGTCGTGGCCATCCCCAATCCGCAGTACCCACCGGCCGAGGACGCCCTCGCGGCCGCCGCCTTCCGCTCCCCGGACCATGGCGCCGTACGCGACTTCCTGCTCAGCAAGCTCGACGCCCGAGGGGAGTGACCGACATGACCACGGTCCTGGTAGCAGGCGACGACTTCATCGCCCCCGACCTCTTCTCCGCCGCCCTCGGCGAGGCCCTGCCCTCCGCCGGGCTGACCTTCCGCACGCTGCGCACCCGCTGGCCCAACGAACCCTTCGGCCCGGTCGGCGCCGACGCCGACGGGAACGGCGGCGTCAAGGAGGCCAGCGGCACCGAGGACCAGGTGCTGGAGGCGCTCGGCGACGCGAGCGTCGCCCTCACCCAGATGGCTCCCTTCACCGCCCGTGTCATCCGCGAGGCACCCCGGCTGAAGTTCATCGGCGTGGCCCGCGGCGGCCCCGTCAACGTGGACGTGGCCGCCGCCACCGCCGCCGGGATCCCCGTCACCTTCACCCCGGGGCGCAACGCCGCCGCGGCCGCCGAATTCGCCGTCGGCCTGATCCTCGCCTCGCTGCGCCGCATCACCTTCGCCGACGCCGCCCTCAAGGAGGGCATGTGGCGCGGCGACTACTACGCCTACGAGAACGCCGGTCTCGAACTCGACGGCGCCACTGTCGGCCTCGTCGGCTACGGGGCCATCGGCGCGATCGTCGCCCGCGTGCTGCGCGCCTTCGGCGCCCACGTCCTCGTATCCGACCCGTACGCGGACAAGGCCAAGGCGCAGGCCGACGGTGTCGAACTCACCGCCCTGGACGACCTGTTGCGGCGCAGCTCGGTGGTGAGCCTGCACGCCCGGGTCACCCCCGAGACGCGGCATCTGCTCAACGCCGACAACCTCGCCCTGCTGCCCGAGGGCGCCGTCCTCGTCAACTCGGCCCGCGGCGATCTGCTCGACTACGCCCCGCTGCCCGCCCTGCTGGAGTCCGGCCGGCTCGGTGCGCTCGCCCTCGACGTCTACGACGTCGAACCGCCCCCGGCCGACTGGCCGCTGCACCGCGCGCCCAACGTCATCACCACGCCGCATCTGGCGGGCGCCACCCGGCAGACCGCCGACCGGGCCGCCATGATCACCGCCGCCGAGGCCGCCCGGTTCCTGCGCGGCGACCCGCTGCGGCACGTCGCCAACCCGGAGGTGCTGACCGGAGGCCGATCATGATCGTCGGAGTGGACATCGGTACGTCGGTCACCAAGGCCCAGCTGATCTCCCGCGACGGCCGCACCACCCCCGCCCACGAGGCCCGCAGCACCGTCTACACCCTGCCAGGCCAGCGCGTCGAACAGGACCTGGACGACGTCGTGGGCACCGTGGAGACCGTCGTACGGGCGGCCCTCGCCGACGCCGCCGAGATGGGCGGCGAACCGGTCGAGGCCCTCGCCCTCACCGGACAGGGCGACGGGCTGTGGCTGCGCGACGCAGGCGGCGCCCCCGTCGGCCGCGCGCTGTCCTGGATGGACGGCCGGGCCGCGGACCGGCTCGACCGGTGGACCGCCGACGGCACCCTGCGCGCCCTGCACGGGCGCACCGGCGTCGGCCTGTTCCCCGGCTCCGCCGCGCCCCTGCTGGCCCACCTCGCCGAACACGAGCCGGAGCGGCTGGAGGCGGCCCATGTCGCCGGGTACTGCGTGGACGCCGTCGTCCAGCGGCTGACCGGCGCCGTGACCGTCGACGCCTCCGACGCCTCGCAGCCGTTCCTCGACGTCGCCACCCGTACGTACGACGAGACCGCGCTCGACCTGTGCGGACTCTCCGGCCACCGACGGCTGCTGCCGGACCCGGCGCCGCCCGGCACCCTCCACCGGCTGCTGCCCGACGCCGCCCGGCGGCTCGGCCTGCCCGCCGGACTGCCGGTCTCCGCCGGCCCGTTCGACATCCCCGCCTGCGCCTTCGGCTCGGGCGTCGCCGAACCCGGCGAGGGCAACCTCATCATCGGCACCACCCTCGCCGCCCAGATCCTCGACAGCGAACCGCGCCCGGCCGCCGCCGACGAACCGGCCGGAATGGTCCTGGCCACCCCGTACGAGGGCCGGTTCCTGCGCGTCATGCCCGCCATGATCGGCACCGCGGGCCTGGACTGGCTGCTGAAGCTGCTCGACGTGAAGATCGAGGCGCTGGACGCGCTGCTCGTACAGTCCCCGCCCGGCGCCTCCGGCGTCACCGCACTGCCGTTCCTGTCCGCCAGCGGTGAGCGCGCCCCCTTCGTCGACGCGCGCGCCCGCGGCCGGTTCGACGGGCTCTCCCCGCTGACCGGGCGCGCCGACCTGGTGCGCGCGCTGTGCGAGGCCGTCGCGTACTCGGCCCGGCACTGCATGGACACCCTCGGCGTCTGCGGCTCCATCACCGCGTGCGGCGGCGGCGCGCGCTCCGGGGAATGGGCACGCATCTTCGCCGGAGTCCTCGGCCGCGACCTGGACGTCTGCGACGACGCCGTGGGCATCCGCGGAGCCGCCCAGACCGCCTGGCACTCCCTGGGCACGCCCGTCGACGCCGCCGCGTGGCGTGCCCCGCGCCGTACCGTGCCCGCCGAGCGCGGGCTGATCGACCACTACGCCGAGGGCTACGCCGACTACCGCCTCGCCCTCGATGCCGCACGCGACGGCTGGAGCACACGATGACCAGGCTCTTCAACGACCCCGCCCGGTTCACCGACGACATGATCACCGGGTTCGCCGCCGCCCATCCCGAGCACGTACGGGCCGTGCCCGGCGGGGTGGTGCGCGCCCGCCCCACCCCCGCGGGCAAGGTGGCCGTCCTCACCGGCGGCGGCTCCGGCCACTACCCCGCCTTCTGCGGTGTCGTCGGCCCCGGGTTCGCCGACGGCTCCGTCATCGGCGACGTGTTCACCTCCCCGTCGGCCGCCCGCGCCCGTTCGGTCGCCGAGGCGGCGGAGGCGGGCGGCGGGGTCCTCTTCCTCTTCGGCAACTACGCCGGTGACGTGATGAACTTCGGCCTCGCGGCACGGCAGCTCACGGGCGACGGCATACCCGCCCACTGCTTCGCCGTCACCGACGACATCGCCTCCGCACCCGCCGACCAGACGGCGCGACGGCGTGGCATCGCGGGCGGCTTCGTCGTCTTCAAGACCGCGTCGGCCGCGGCCGAGGAGGGCGCCCCGCTGGAGGACGTCATCCGCGTCGCCGAGCACACCAACGCCCGTACCCGCACCCTCGGCGTGGCCTTCGACGGCTGCACCCTGCCGGGCGGCGAAACACCCCTGTTCACCGTCCCCGAGGGCCGCCTCGGGCTCGGGCTCGGCATCCACGGCGAACCGGGCGTGAGCGAGGACGCCCTGGGCACGGCGGAGGAGCTGGCCCGCACCCTGGTGACCGGGCTGCTGGCCGACCGGCCCGTCGACGCGGGCGACGGCGGGCGCGTCGCCGTCGTCCTCAACGGCCTCGGCGCCACCAAGTACGAGGAGCTGTACGTGCTGTGGGGCGCCGTGGTCCGGCTGCTGGACGACGCCGGGCTCACCCCCGTACGCCCCGAGGTCGGCGAACTCGTCACCAGCCTCGACATGGCGGGCTGCTCCCTCACCCTGACCTGGCTGGACGACGAGCTGGAACGGCTGTGGCGCGCCCCCGCCGACACCCCCGCCTTCCGCCGCGGCGCCCTGACCGAACCCCCGGCCGGCACGACCGCCGACACCACCGCCGCCGACACCGCCGTACGGAACGCCGAGGCCCCGCGCCGCCGGGACCGGGCCGCCGCCGCGTCCGGCGCGGCGGCCGAGGCCGCGGAGGTGGCCGTCCACGCCCTGCGCGCCGCCCGCGACGTGCTGCACCGGGACGCGGAGGCGCTGGGGCGGCTGGACGCGGTCGCGGGCGACGGCGACCACGGCCGCGGCATGTGCAAGGGCGTCGACGCGGCACTGGCCGCCGCCGAGAAGGCGCACGCCGAACGGCTCGCCCCGGCAGCGGTGCTCACCGCCGCGGGCGACGCCTGGGCGGCCGAGGCCGGGGGCACCTCGGGCGCCCTGTGGGGTGCGGCGCTGCGCGCCCTCGGCGCCGTACTCCCGGCGGACCGGGCGCCCGGGCGCGAGGACCTGGCGTCGGCCGCCATGGAGGCGCTCACCGCCGTCACCTCGCTCGGCGGCGCCGAAGTGGGCGACAAGACCCTGGTCGACGCGCTCGCCCCGTTCGCCACCGCCTTCGCGATGCGGCTGCGCGCCGGAGCCCCGGTGGCCGAGGCGTACGCGTCCGCCACGGCGGAAGCCCGTACGGCCGCCGAGAACACCGCCACCCTGCGCCCCCGCCTCGGCCGCGCCCGCCCCCTCGCCGACCGCAGCGTGGGCACCCCCGACCCCGGAGCCACCTCACTCGCCGCGGTGCTGACCGCGGTCGCCAACCTCCCCACGACGACAGGAAGCGATGCCGTATGACCACCGCGACTCCGTTCCGGATCGTCGTCGGCTGCGACGACGCCGGATACGGCTACAAGGAAGCCCTCAAGCAGGACCTGCTGGACGACCCCCGGGTCGCCGAGGTCATCGACGTCGGTGTGGGCAGCGACGAGCACACCGCCTACCCGCACGTCGCGGTCGAGGCGGCCCGCCGCGTCGCCGACGGCACCGCCGACCGCGCCCTCCTGGTGTGCGGCACCGGCCTCGGCGTGGCCATCAGCGCCAACAAGGTCCCCGGCATCCGCGCGGTCACCGCCCACGACAGCTACTCCGTACGCCGCTCCGTCCTCAGCAACAACGCCCAGGTGCTCTGCTTCGGCCAGCGCGTCATAGGACTCGAACTCGCCCGCGCGCTCACCGACGACTGGCTCGCCCAGCGGTTCGACGAGACCTCCTCCTCGGCGGAGAAGGTGGCCGCCATCCAGAGCTACGAGAGCTGACCCCGGCTCAGGGCGTGTTCGAGGGCAGGTAGCGTGGTGACCGCCAGGCGTGAAGCCGCCGCTCCACCGCGGCCCCCAGCGTGAGGAGCCTGCCGTCCTCGCGGTCACCGGCCATGAGGAGCACGCCCACCGGCAGCTCGTCCACCGACCCGGCAGGCACCGACAGTGACGGGTAGCCCGCCACGGCCGCGGGTGTCGAGGACGGGATCACATCGTTGTCGCCCCGGGCACAGTCCGTCGTCCACGCGGGCGGGTTCGTCGGCGAGGCGATGGCGTCCAGCCGATGGGCGGCCATGGTCTCGTCGATCGAACGCCGGGAGAGGTCCTTCAACTCGGCCCGCATGGCCCGGTAGGCGGGGTCGGTGGTGGGTGGCGCGGCCAGCGCCCGCTCGAACAGCTCCTGCCCGGCGAAGCAGGTCCGCTCCGCCGGGTGGGCGCGGTTGAACTCGACCAGCCCGGCGAGGTTCCGTGGCCCCTCGCGGGTGGCGAGATAGGCGTCGATGTCCCGGTGGAACTCGCTCAGCAGCGCCGGGAATTCCAGCTCGGCCAGCCGTTCCTGATACGGCGGCGTCACCTCGACCACCTCGGCTCCCGCGCTCCGCAGCTTCTCCGCGGTACGCGTCATCACGGCATCCACCTCGGGCCCCAGCGACGGCAGCCGCCACAGGCCGATCCGCTTGCCGCGCAGACCGCCGGGGGCCGTCCGCTCGTCCGGGAGGTGTGCGGCATCGCCGATCGCCGCGAGGGTGAGCGCGGTGTCGGTCACATTGCGGGCCATGGGCCCCGCGGTGTCCTGCTCCGCGGAGATGGGAACGACCCCGTCCTGGCTGACCAGGCCCAGGCTGGGCTTGTGGCCGACCACCCCGTTCATCCCGGCCGGGCACACGATGGAGCCGTCCGTCTCGGTACCGATCGCCACCTGTGCCAGCGACGCGGCGAGCGCGGCACCCGATCCGGAGGAGGACCCGCACGGGTTCCGGTCCAGTACATAGGGGTTGTTGGTCTGCCCGCCCACCGCCGACCACCCCGACGTCGGCTTCTCCGCACGGAAGTTCGCCCACTCCGACAGATTGGTCTTGCCGAGGATCACCGCCCCCGCGTCCCGCAGCCGGGCCACCAGGGCGGCGTCGCGGTCCGGCGGGCTGCCCGCCAGCGCCAGCGACCCGGCCGTCGTGGGCATGCCGCGGGTGTTCACATTGTCCTTGACCAGGACGGGAATCCCGTCGAGCGGACCCCGGACGTCGCCGCGCCGGTGCCGAACATCGCTGGCGGCGGCCTGGCGCAGGGCCGTCGGGTCGGTGCGCAACACCGCGTGGATCGTGGGGTCGATGGCCGTGATCCGCCGCAGATACGCGGTGGTCAGCCCCGACGAGGTCAGCGAACCGTCCGCCATGCGGGCCTGTAATCCGGAATGGTGGCCGTATCGAGATCGAATCCAGCGTCAGCAGCCCGCGCATGCGGCGCGCCCGCGCACAGGGAGCTCACGACCAGGGTGGCGAGCGCCACGGCAGTGCCCCGCCTTTTCACAGTCCTCATGACGATCAGCGCACAATAGGGTGGCGGTCCGCCGCAAGACGCTTTCGCGTCGCCGCCACACCCGCACTTCCCGAACGCCCCCCGGAGCCCGCCCGTGACCACCGCCCCGCAGGCCGAGGCCGCGAAGACCGCCGCGCTGCTGTCCCCCTCACCCACCTCCGCGCCCCGGCCAAAGGCGCCCGCCGCGCCGCCGGTGCGCCGGGTGCCGCTCGCCGTGTCGGGGCTGCTCGCCGCGGTGCTGACCGCGTACGTATGGTCCGCGCACGGAGCCAAGCCCGGTGTCCTGCTGCTGCTCGGACTCGGCCTGGGCATCGCCCTCTTCCACTCCCGCTTCGGCTTCACCTCCGCCTGGCGGCAACTGGTCGCCGTCGGCAACGGCACCGGGCTGCGCGCCCACACCCTGCTGCTCGGCACCACGGCCACCCTGTTCGCCCTGCTCATCGGCACGGGGACCGGGCTGTTCGGGTCCGTACCGGCGCCCTCGTCCGGACCGCTGGGCCTGGGGCTGCTGATCGGCTCGTTCGTCTTCGCCGTCGGCATGCAGCTCGGGGGCGCCTGCGCGTCCGGCACGCTCTTCGCGGTCGGCTCTGGACAGACGTCGATCGTGCTCACCCTCGGCGGCTTCATCGGCGGCGCGACCCTCGCCGCCTGGCAGTTCGACCTGTGGAAGGACCTGCCCGCCCTGGAACCGGTCGTCCTGGCCGACCACATCGGCTGGTTCGGCTCCTGGGCGGTGACGATCCTCGCGCTCGCCGCCATCGTGCTCGTCAGCCGGGGCGTGCAGGCCCGCCGCACCCCGCCGCCGATCGGCCCGGTGCCCTCCGCGCGCGGCGCCGCCGCCCGGGTGCTGCGCGGTTCATGGCCGCTGGCCGTCGGCGCCGTGGCACTGGCCGTGCTGGGGGCCGGAGTGCTGCTGGTGTCCGGCGGGGCGTGGGGCGTCACCAGCGCCTTCAGCCTGTGGGGAGCGGAGCTGGTACGCGCCCTCGGCGGCCATCCGGAGAGCTGGAGCTGGTGGCAGCAGCCCGGAAACCAGGAGATGCTCGCCGGGCCGGTGCTCGCGGACAAGACCAGCCTCACCGACATCGGCATCATGATCGGCGCGGCGGCCGCCGCGGCGCTCGGCGGCACCTGGACGCTCCACCGCGGCGTGCCCTGGCGGACGGCCGTCGCGGCGGTGCTCGGCGGAGTGCTGATGGGCATCGGCGCCCGGCTGGCGGGCGGCTGCAACATCGGCGCGTACCTCGCGGGCATCGCCTCCGGCAGCCTCCACGGCTGGCTCTGGGGCGCCTTCGCCCTCCTCGGCACCTGGGCCGGGCTCAAGCTGCGGCCGCTGTTCGGGCTCGGGAACCCGAAGCCGGGCGACGGCGTCTGCTGAGGTACCGAGGGGGACCGAGGGGTGCCGAGGGAGTCGGCACGCTCCTGACTCTCCAGTACAAGAGCACCGCGCCCACGCGCTAATGTGCGCGCG
>NZ_GG657754.1:9409993-9427795 GCF_000158915.1 Streptomyces himastatinicus ATCC 53653
CGCGATCCACAGTTGTGCCGCACCGCCGTACCACCGCTGGGCGAGCGAATGGCCGCCGCTGATCTCGTCGGCCTGCGCGGCCGCCGAGGCGACCGGGGCCGTGCTGGTCATGCTGGGCAACCTCTACGGCTACGGCCCGGTGGACGGCCCCCTGACCGAGGAGCTGCCGCTCGCGGCGGCCGGCCCCAAGGGGCGGGTGCGCGCGGCGGGATGGGAGCAGGCGCGGAACCTCCACGAACAGGGCCGCATCAAGGCGGTCGAGGTGCGGGCCTCGGACTTCTTCGGGCCCGGCGTGACCGACGGCGGACATCTGGCCGGGCGGGTCATGCCCCGCCTGCTGCGCGGCAAGCCGGTCTCCACGATCGGGGATCCGGACGCCCCGCACAGCTGGACCTACCTCCCCGACGTGGCCAGGGCCATGGTCGAGGTGGCGGGCGAGGAGCGGGCCTGGGGGCGGGCCTGGCACGTTCCGACCGGGCCCGCGCTGTCCACCCGGGAGATGGCCGACCGCCTGGCCGCCGAGGCGGGCACGGGACCGGTCGCGGTGCGCGGGCTGCCGCCGGCCGTACTGGGCGTCGCGTCGGTCTTCTCGCCGCTGATCCGTGCGCTACGGGAGATCCGCTATCAGTTCGACCGGCCGTTCGTGGTCGATTCGAGCGCGTACGAAACCGAGTTCGCGGTGCGCGCCACGCCCATCGACGAGCAGATCAAGGCGACGGTGGACTGGTGGCGCGAGCGCCTGGACGGTGCGGGGGGTCGCGGGTGACAGCGACAGACTCCCCCGTGGGGTTAGCCGGGGCACGCCGTGACGACATCGCGATCGTGGGGATGGCCTGCCGGTTCCCCGGTGCGCGGAACGTCAACCAGTACTGGCGGCTCCTCACCGCCCCGCAGGCGCAGTTCGCCACCGTCCCGGACTCGCGGTGGCGCAGCGCCGCCTTTCTGAGCGACAACATACGCGACGCGTCCGCGGCCTATACGGACACCATGGCCCTGCTGCCGGACGTCGGCCACTTCGACGCCGTGCACTACGGCATCCCGCCGCGACGGGCCAAATCCATGGATCCGCAGGCCCGGATGCTGATCGACCTCGCCCGTGAGGCCCTCCAGGACGCGGGATGGGAGGCCGAGGGCTTCGACCGCGAGGAGACCTCGGTGATCACCGCGCTCACCGAGAGCGGCTACCGCGAGATCAGCACCATGCAGCTCCGGATGCGTCAGCTGACCGGCGGCGAGTTCGGGGCGCGGGCGACCGACCCCCGGTGGCCGGAGACGGTCCGCGCGGTCAGCGGACTCCAGGGCACCTCGGTGGCCGGGCTGCTGCTCAACATGGGACCGAACACCGTCAGCTCCGTCTTCGACCTGCACGGCGAGAGCTACGCGCTCGACGCGGCCTGCTCCGGCGGACTCATGGCCGTGGCCAACGCGGTGTTCGCGCTGCGCGCGGGACGGTGCCGCATCGCACTCGCCGGTGGCGCCCAACTCCTCCTCACCCCCGACCTGTTGGTCGGACTGTGCCGGATCGGCGCCATCTCGCGCAGCGGCAGATGTCTGCCGTTCGGCGCGGACGCCGACGGCTTCGTCCTGGGGGAGGGCGCCGGGGTCCTGGTGCTGCGGCCCCTGGCCGACGCGCTGGCCGCGGGCGACCGGGTCTACGCGGTGGTCCGCGGCGTCGGAACGGCCAACGACGGGACCGTACAGGGCGGAATGCACCCCCAGGCGGCCGGTCAGCTCCGGGCGCTGCGCCGGGCCTACCGCGACGCGGACCTGCCCCCGGACGCGGTGGGCTACCTCGAAGCGCACGGCACCGGAACCACGGTCGGCGATCCGGTCGAGGTCGGTGTGCTGGGCGAACTGCGCGGGGAGCGGGGCGCCCCCGCCTTCCTCGGCGCGGTGAAGGCGGTCGTCGGGCACGCGCTCAACGCCGCGGGCATCGCCGGGCTCATCAAGTCCGTCCTGGCCGTGCAGCGGGGCGTGATACCGCCGCAGCCCCCGTTCGACCTGGGCGACCGCTCCGGGCTCGACGCCGCCCGGCTGACCATCCCCACCGCGCCCACCCCGTGGCCGGAGTCGGGGCAGCCGCGCCGGGCGGGGGTGAGCGCCTTCGGCTTCGGCGGCACCGGTGTCCATCTGGTGGTGGAGGAGTGCACCAGGGCACCGGCCCGCCCGGCACCCGACGAGGGGCCGCGGCTGCTGGTGCTCAGCGCCCGCGACCGGGAAGGGCTGGCCCGTTACGCACGGGAACTGGCGCACACCATCACCGGGGACGGGCCGCCGCTGGACGAGGTGGCCGACACCCTGGCCCGCCGGACCCCCTTCGCGGAACGCCTCGCCCTGGTGGTCGAGGACACCGCCGACGCCGCCGCCCGGCTGACCGCGGCGGCCGACGCCGTGGCCGCGGGCCGCACCGGGGCCATCGGGCCGGGGCAGGTGATCGGCACGGTGCCACCCGGTGAGCTGCCACAGGCCGCGGTGCCATGGCCGGGGCCGACGTCCGGGTCGCCGTCCGGTTCGACATCCGGTGAGCCACGCACGGCCGCCGCGCTGGCCCGGCTCGCCGAGCACGCGGTCACCGGCGCGGGACTTCGTCCCGAGGGGGAGCGCATCCCCCCGTGCACTCTGCCGCCGAGTCCGCTCGCCCCGCGCCACCACTGGGTGGTGGACGAGACGGCCCGCGACACCGGCGACACCTCGCTCGCGGACCTGGGGGAGGAACAGCCCGACGCCACCGCGTCCGCCGCGTCCATCGTGCTCGAAGAGCTGTCGCGGACCGGCGTCTACCCGCTGTCCGATCTGCACGAGCGGATGGCGCTGGTGGCCGATCTCGGCTTCGACTCCCTGATGTTGCAGGAGCTGGAAACCAACATCGGCAAGCGAATACCGGGCTTCCGTACCGATGAGATCTTCTCGCCCGAACTCACCGTCGAACAGCTCATCGCGCTGACCGGCCCCCACCTCACGGAGGATCCCGCGCCCGGTGCGCCCCCGCCCCGGGAAACACCGGCGGTGCCCCGGGAGACCCCCGCGGAGTGGAGCACGGCGACCGCGGTCGTCGACGAGTTCCCGGAGGTGCGGCAGTTCGAGGAGCGCCTGGACGCGATCACCGGCAGCGGTGCGGACTTCCCGTACTTCCGGGTCCATCAGGGCACCATCCGCGATACGACCCGGATCGGCGACCGGGCGTATCTGTCCTTCGGCAGCTACAACTACCTGGGGCTCTCCGGCCATCCGGCGGTCAGCGAGGCCGTGCACCGGGCGGTGGACCGCTACGGGACCTCGGTCTCCGCGAGCCGGCCGCTCTCCGGCGAACGGGAGCTGACCGTGACGCTGGAACGGGCGCTCGCCGACTTCCTCGGCGTCGGGGACTGCCTGGCGCTGGTGAGCGGCCATGCCACCAATGTCACCGCGATCGGACACCTCATCGGGCCGGGCGACCTGGTGCTCCACGACGCCCTCGCCCACGACAGCATCCTCCAGGGCTGCGCCTTGTCCGGGGCGGCCAGACGCCCGTTCGCCCACAACGACACCGACCGGCTGGAACACCTGCTCCGGGTCAACCGGTCCCGGTTCCGGCGGGTCCTGATCGCCGTCGAGGGCGCGTACAGCATGGACGGCGACCTGGTCGACCTGCCCGCCGTGATCGAGCTGAAGCGGCGCTACGGGGCCCTGCTGATGGTCGACGAGGCGCACAGCATCGGCACCGTGGGCGACGGCGGCCGCGGCGTCGGCGAGTTCTTCGGCGTCGACCGGTCCGGTGTGGATCTGTGGATGGGCACCCTCTCCAAGGCGTTCGCCAGCTGCGGCGGCTACCTCGGCGGCTCGGCCCGGATGGTGCGGTGGCTGCGGCACACGCTGCCCGGCTTCGTCTACAGCGTCGGCCTGACCCCGGCCAACGCGGCCGCGGCGCTGGCCGCCACCGAGCTGATCGTCGCGGAACCGCACCGGGTGCGCACCCTGCGGCGGAACGCGGAGCTGTTCCTCGGCCTCGCCACCGCGGCCGGTCTGCCCACGGGCTCCAGCGCCGCCACCCCGATCGTGCCGTGTGTCATCGGCGACTCGGCGAGAACGCTGCGCGTCGCGGACCGGTTGTACGAACGGGGCGTCATCGCCGACCCGATCTTCCACCCCGCGGTGGAGGAGGGGCTGGCGCGGCTGCGGTTCTTCGTCACCAGCGAACACCGGGAGGACGACATCCGCCGGGCCGTGGCGATCCTGGCCGAGGAGGTGGCGTCCGCCGGTGGCTGAGTGACCCATGTCAGATCAGCGTGCGTTCTATCCGGCTGAGCGTGGCGTCCCGTCCTGACGCGGCGCCGTCACCGGCTTCCTCGGCCGGCGGCGTGCCGTGCGCTTCCGTGCTGCCGCCCAGCCGCTGGGAGAGCAGATAGGCGATGATCTCCGCTTCCTGTTCCTGGACGTCGTCATAGGTGGCGCGCAGGAGCATGTCACGCACGATGTCGGGGTCGAGGTTGGGGAAGAGGAGGCGGGCGCTCGCCTCGTCCAGCCAACCCGCCCCGCGATGGCAGCAGATGATGTGGCCCAGCTCGTGCAAGATGATGTGCTCCTGATGCGCGCTGGTCGTGTTGGCGTCGAAGAAGATGAGGTCCTCGTCGCGTGCCGCGACCCACATGCCACACGGGTGCGACGTGGGGATCGGCATCGGGACCAGCGTGATCGGACGTTCGCGGATCTCGCCGAGGTGGCGGCAGAGCTCGGCCACATCGGCCACCTCCGGCAGATCGAGGTCGGCGATCCGCTGCGCACCGGCCTTCCGGAGCCGCTTGAGCCGGCTGCGGCGGTCCTGGTCGGCCGATCGCCCGCCCCTGAGGCCCCTCACCCGGGGTCCGAGGTGTCGGCGCCTTCGGAGTCCGAGGCATCGGTGACGGGCGGAAGGCCCTGCATCTGCCGGTACTGATCCATGATGGTCGTGATGGCCTGGAGATTTTCCTTCTTCATCCCGGCCGCCCGCATCGCCACGGCCCGGACGCCCGCCTGCCGCAGCGCCTCGATGGCGGCGACCTCGCTGAGCACCGACTCGGCGACCTTGTCGTCGAAGAAGTAGGCCACCGAGACGCCGAAGAAGCGCGCCAGGGCGGCCAGGAGGTCAGGTGAGGGATTGGAGCGCTTCCCCGTCCGCAACTGCGACAGATACACACCCCCGACCTTCAGCTCGGGGTTGGCCCGCTTCAGCTCCTCCGCCACTTCGGCGTTGGTCCAGTGCTTGCCCTTGGGACGAACCGTCTTGAAGAGGTTGTCCAGGCGCACCGCCAGCACGGGCCGGTCGTCCGTCTCGGACACGCGATCTCCTCCCCCCACCTCCTCGGATTGCCCTCGGCTAATCGTCAGTTTCGCAGATTAGCGGTCAGTTGACAATCTGCGGTGATTCCGCCAACGTGGGACCTCGCCGATAGCTGTCAGCTAACTCCGCTTGCGGGGGTAGTCGAGTTGATGGACGGTCTGTCGGCCTGACCCACACGGGGGAGGGTCAGGTCCGGCCGGGCGGGGACACCCGCCCGGCCGGACGAAGCACCACGGGGGAAAGTACGGGGGAACCACGGGGGAAAGAACGGGGGAAAACGGGGGAGCACAACGGGGGAACGGGGGAAATCCCGCCCGGTCTGACACGGGGGCAGTCCGGGCGGGAGCTCCTCACCTCGCGCTGTCGAGCTTGCGGTAGGCGGATGCCACCTTGGTGAGCCAGTCGACCTCGGCGGTGAAGTTGTCCGTGTCGCGGTCATGGAAGTCGCCCGCGTCCTCGTTGTCATCGGGGAGGGCGCCGGTGCGCTTCGCGTGCAGCGCCCGCCGGATCTGCGCCGCTTCGGCGAACGCCTGCCGGAACTCCTCGCTCGCACCGGGCTCCGCCGCGCCGCCGTCGGCGCCGTCGACGGTGCGGTCGATATAGGGGCGCAGGTCCCGCCAGCCGTCCCGGATTTCGATGACCCGCCGGTGGAGGCGGTAGTTGAGGTCGGAGGCATCGGAGACCGCGGCACCGGGCGGGTCCAGCACGATGTCCGGGGAGGACTCGTACAGGTCCCGCCAGAGCGGATACAGCGCCCGGTACGAGCGGTAGCTGTGCGCCCAGTTGAGCAACTTGGCGGCCGAGTCGCCCCAGGAGGAAATGGTCAGGCTGACCGAGAGAATGGCGATGCCCGCCGCGCTGAACAGGGACGCGAGGACGGTCCAGGCGCCGATGTCGAACCCGGCCGCGGCGGTGAGGATGTTGACCGTCCTGGCCGTGCAGTAGAGGAAGAGCACCACCGCGGCGACGGACAGCAGCCGCAGCGCCTGCCGCAGCGACGCCTTGTCGGTCATCCGGGCGTACGGGCCGCACTGCCGGAAGATGGTCACGCACGGTACCGCCTGGGAGGTGATGAAGACCAGGAGGTAGGTGAGGATCAGCGGCTGGCCGCTGCCGGTGTTGAAGTCCGACGGCGGACGGCCCGGGCCGTCGGCGATGAAGAACAGCGCGATCAGCAGCGCGGTGACGGCGATGCCGGTGATCAGCCAGTAGCGGGTCTTCCGTACCGCCTCCTCATCGGCGGTCGACCAGTGCAACAGGATGATCTGCGCGGTCACGCAGACGGCGACCGCCGACAGGTGCATCAGCAGGATGGCGAGGTTGCCGACGCCCAGGAAGCTGTCGCTCCCCATGACGACGACACCCATCGTGAAGGTGACGCACTGGAGCAGCAGCGTGATGACCAGAGCGCGGTAGGCGTTGTCCCGCCAGCTGCGCCTGACCTGGCACAGCCGGTAGATGAGCGCGGCATACGACGAGAGTGCCGCGATGACGAAGCAGAGGGTCTTGGTGGTGGTCACGGCCCGATTCCCTGCCAGTGCCGCGCACGCGGCGAACGGTGTCGGTCAGGTGGTTCAGTCGGCGGTGTCTTCCAGGGGGACTACGAGTCCGATCCCCTCGGCCGCCACGGCGACGGCGTAGTCGAAGAAGGCGGACTCGTCCCGGACGCTGTCGTGGGTGCGGCTGAAGACCTGGAACACCAGCAGCCCGATCAGGCTGCTCCACAGCACGATGCCGCGCTCGATGACATCCGAGAACGGAGCGTCGGGCGCGCCGCCGAACAGCGCCACGGCCTCCGGCAGAAGCAGCGGGGGCCCGGGCACCGCCCGCCGGGGCGGGGTGAGTTCACCGGCCTCCAGCGCCGTACGCACGATCCCGGCCAGCACCGCGGGGGTGCGCGAGGCGGGCGGGACCGTGTCCTGCGGGGCGTGGTAGTCCGGAACGGGCGAGCCGTAGATCAGCGTGAACTCGGCCGGGTGGTCGAACGACCACTGCCGCAGCGCGCGCGTGACGGCGAGGAGTCGCGCCCCCGCCGACCCTCCGGCCTCCGCTGTGGCGTGATCGGCCTGCTCCATCGCGGCGCCGGACGCGTTGTAGGCGTCGATGACCAGGGCGGTCAGCAGGTCGTCCCGATGCGGGAAGACGGCCTCCACATCGCTGACGGCAAGTCCGCCGCCCAGGGCGACGGCCTCAGGTGACAGCCCTCCGGCGCCCTGCTTCAGCAGGAGTTGGCGTGCGGCGGCCTTGATCGCCGCCTCCGGTCCGGAGTTCTCGTCGGTGGTGCTCGTTCCGGAAACATCCATGGCCAAACGGTACCTGTCGGCCGCAACGGTCATAAGCGCAGTTGCCCGAGCTGCACGGCCTTGTGCTGTGATCCGCGCCACACCGCTCACGGACTGACAAAACTGCGGCGGGCGGGCGGAGTTGGGCCGGGAGGGGCGTCGGTGTCAGCTGAAGGTGCGGCGGTAGGTGTGCGGGCTGACACCGGTGGTGCGTTTGAAGCGGTCGCGGAAGGCGGTGGGGGAGCCGAAGCCGACCTGGGCGCCGATGCGTTCGACGGAGTGGGGCGTGGTCTCCAGGAGGTGCTGGGCCTGGCGGATGCGGGCGCGGTGCAGCCACTGGAGCGGGGTGGTGCCGGTCTGCTCGCGGAAGCGGCGTATCAGGGTGCGGGTGCTGGTCCCGGCGTGGGCGGCGATATCGGCGAGGGTGAGGTCGCGGCCCAGGTTGTCCTGGAGCCAGGTCAGCAGGGGTTCGAGGACGGAGCCCTGCGGGGTGGGCGCGTAGTCGTGGACGATGAACTGCGCCTGTCCGCCTTCGCGTTCGAGCGGCATCACGGACAGCCGGGCCGCGTGGGCGGCGACGGCCGAGCCGTAGTCCCGGCGGATCATGTGCAGGCACAGGTCCAGGCCCGCGGCGGCGCCCGCGGAGGTGAGGACCTGGCCGTTGTCGACATACAGGACGTCCGGGTCCACCTCGATGTCCGGGTAGGCGGTGGCCAGCAGACCGGCCGCGATCCAGTGGGTGGTGGCCCGCAGCCCGTCGAGCAGGCCGGCGGCGGCCAGGATGAAGGTGCCCGAACAGATGGAGGCGATCCGTGTGCCGTCCTCGGCCGCCGCCCGCAGCGCGTCGCGGACCTCCGGCGCGAGCGGGGCCGCGGGGTCGGCGGTGCCGGGCACGATGATCGTGTCCGCCCCTTGGAGCCCGTCGAGACCCCAGGGCGCGCGCAGGACGAAGGTGCCGGTGTCGATCTCCCGGCGCTCGGCGCACACCCGGATCTGATAGCCGGGGCGCCCGTCCGGCAGGCGGGTGCGGGTGAAGACCTCGATCGGCGTCGACAGGTCGAACGGGATCACCTGGTCCAGGGCGAGAACGGCGACGGTGTGCATGGCCGGAAGATACCTCCTCGCAGGACGACCCGGGATGGCTCGGAGCGCGTCATCCTCGATATCACCGCAGTTCAGAGGTGCTTCCATCGCCGTTGGCACTATCCCGTTGAAAGGTGGCACTCATGCCACTGGGAGGGGAGGCGGCAGCCGATTACCTTCGGTGGCGTTCCCGGCACGGACCGGACCTCCCGCCTTCGAAAGAGAGCCCTCCATGCATGTCCAGGTAGTCCTGCTCGACGGCTTCGACCCGCTCGATGTCATCGCCCCCTACGAGGTGTTGTACGCCGGTGGCGCCGCCTCGGCGGGCGCGGTGAGCGTGGAACTGGTCTCCGCCGAAGGGCCGCGCGAGGTGCCCAGCGGCGCCGGGAGCCTGACGCTGCGGGCCACGGGTGCCCTCGACCCCGAGCGGGCCGGTGTGATCCTGGTCCCCGGCGTCGCCGGCCGCTTCGGCGAGCCCGGTGAGGTCCCCGAGCGGGACGCGGGGCACGGGGAGTGGCAGCAGCCGGACGAGTTCCTCTCCGTACGGCTGGATCGCGCCATGTCCACCGAGCTGCCCGCGCTGCTGAAGGCGGCGATGGAGAACCCGGCGGTGACGGTTGCCACGGTGTGCGGCGGGTCGATCATCCTGGCCATGGCCGGTCTGCTGGCAGGGCGCCACGCCACCACCCACCACCAGGGCCTGGACGCGCTCGACTCCGGCGGCGCCCACGCGGTGCGCGCCCGCGTCGTCGACGACGGCGACCTCGTCACGGGTGCCGGTGTCACCTCCGGGCTCGACCTGGGCCTGTATCTGCTGGAGCGCGAGAGGGGCCCGCGGATCGCCCACGCCGTGGAAGAGCTGTTCGCCCATGAGCGCCGGGGCGTCGTGTGGCGCGACCAGGGCCTGGCGCCCGTCGGCTTCTGACCCCGATCGGCCACCTGACCATGACGAAATTCTTTCTCTCCCTGCACGTCCTGGCCGCCGTGATCGCCATCGGCCCCGTCACCGTCGCCGCGAGCATGTTCCCGCCCGCCCTGCGCCGCGCCCATGGCGACCCGCAGGACGACGAGGCGCTCACCACCCTGCGGATGCTGCACCGCATCTGCCGCGTCTACGCCGCCATCGGGATCGCCGTACCCCTCTTCGGATTCGCCACCGCCAGCAGCCTCGGCGTCCTCAGCAGCGCATGGCTGATCGCCTCGATCGTCCTGACCGCCGCGGCCGCCGCCGTCCTGGCCCTGCTGATCCTCCCCGCCCAGGACGGGGCCCTCACCGCGGCCCGGGCCCCCGGCGCCACCGCCACCCGTGCCCCGGCCCGCCTCGCCATGCTCACCGGCGTCTTCAACCTGCTGTGGGCCACGGTCACCATCCTGATGATCATCCGCCCCGGCTCCACCACGGGAGTATGACCGTGCACCTGCGGCCCCTGCGTATCGCGGCACACGCCGAACTGATCTCGCTGGTCATCATGCTGGCCAACCTCGCCACCGCCCACCTGAAGCCCATCTCCTCCCTGATGGGCCCCACCCACGGCTGCGCCTACCTGTTCGTCATCGGCGCCACCTGGCGCCTCCGCCAGGCGACAAACGCCACCAAGGCCACCGCCGTCATCCCCGGCATCGGCGGCCTCCTCGCACTGCGGCGCCTCGGCCGCGCGGGGACCCGATCGGACCGGGCACAGGATGTCGGGTCCGGGAGGGTGCGATCTTCCTAACGTGAGGGTCGTAAGGGAAGGAGACCGAGGTGCTGGAGCGGCTGAACGAGGCCCTGGACCACATCGAGTCGCATCTCGATCAGCCGATCGAGGTGACCGAGCTGGCGCGGATCGCGGTGACGTCGGAATACCACTTCCGGCGGATGTTCTCCGCGCTGGCGGGGCTGTCGCTGTCGGAGTACATCCGGCGCAGACGGCTCACCGTCGCCGGGGCCGAAGTGCTCGCGGGGGAGCGGACGCTGCTGGAGATCGCGGTGCGCTACGGCTACGGGTCGGGGGAGGCGTTCGCGCGTGCGTTCCGCGGCCAGCACGGGGTGGGTCCGGGCGAGGCGCGGCGCGGCGGTGCCGCGCTGAACTCCCAGCCGCGGATGTCCTTCCGCCTCATCGTCGAGGGGAGCAGCACCATGCGGTACCGGGTCGTGGAAAGGGAGCAGTTCCATGTGGTCGGCAAGAGGGCCCGGGTCCCGCTCGTTCATGTGGGGATGAACCCGGCGATCGCCGACTTCATCCGCGGTATCGACAAGGAGACGATGCGGCGCATCACCGCGCTGTCCGATCAGGAGCCGGAGGGGATCGTCGGGGTCAGTGACGACCTCGACCCGAGCCGGGCGGAGGGGACCGAACTCGACTACTACCACGGCGTGGTGAGCCGGTCCGCCGGTCCCGAGGACCTGGACACGCTCACCGTCCCGGCGGGGACCTGGGCCGTGTTCGAGAGCTCCGGACCGTTCCCGCAGGCGCTCCAGTACCTGTGGCGCGATGTGTTCACCCAGTGGTTCCCGTCCAATCCGTACCGGAGCAGGCCGGGGCCCGAGATCCTGCGCACTCAGGTGTCGCGGGACGGGGCGGAGGCGGACGCGGAGCTGTGGATCCCGGTGGAGCGGACCGCGCTCTGAGCCATCACCGGTCCGGAGCGTGCGCGAACACCCACCGGTTGGCGGCCAGGGCATCGTGCCGCTCCGGGCGCGGGCCGCGTCCGTAGCGGGACGTGAAGTCGAACGGGGTGCGGACCGTTGTGGACCAGCCCCGCGCGGTCAGGTCTCCGGCGGTGTCGGGCCGTGGCTCGCCGTCGAACAGGGCGAGCAGGTCGACACCGATCCGGAGCCGGGCCGCGGAGTAGACGGGGCTGTCGCGGACGGCCGCCGACTCCGTGCCGAGCTTCACCTCGTACGCGAGGGCGCTTCCCGCCGCGCTCAGCCCGGCCACCGTTTCCACGAGCAGCCGTTCGGCGGCGGAGGGCAGATAGAGCAGGAGCCCCTCCGCCAGCCAGGCGGTCGGCCGGGCCGGATCGAAGCCCGCGGCGGCGAGCGCTCCGGTCCAGTCGCGTCGCAGATCGGCCGCGATCGTGACGCGCTCCGCCCGGGGCGCGGCGCCCAGTCCGTCGAGCACGCCGCGCTTGAACGCGAGGATCGGTCCCTGGTCGATCTCGAAGACCGTGCAGCCGGGCGGCCAGTCGAGCCGGTACGCCCGCGAGTCGAGCCCCGCCCCGAGCAGGACCACCTGGCGGGTGCCCGCGCGCGCCCGGGCCAGGAGGAAGTCGTCCAGGACCCGGGTCCGCAGACCGAAGTAGCGCCCCAGCCGCCCCCAGAGGGGATCGGCGTCTCCGCCCGGCACCTGCTGGGGGCGTACCGGCCAGTGCGCGGACGCCCGCCCCGCGGCGCGCACGAAGTGCTCCGCGTACGGGTCCCGGGCGAGCGCGTCGGGGCGGTGGGCCTCGATCGCCCGTGCCGCGGCGACCAGGAGAGCGGTCTGCCCGACGCCGCCTGCCACGCCGGTGCTCTCCCGCGTCGCGTCGGTCATGCCTCCCCATCCCCTGTCCGCCCTGACCACCCGGCCGCCATCGCCCGTGGTCAGAGCGCCGTGCCCGCGACCAGGTGATCGCCGGGGATCCCGGCCTTGCCCGGGGCGTAGTAGTCCTTGATCCCGTCGACCCAGGTCGCCACCTGGATCCGGTCCGCGTCCGAGGGGCCGAAGGCGTCGAAGAGGGCGTCGATGTTGGCGCGTTCGAAGCCGATGGCGGTCATCAGCGCCACGAACGCGGGGCGTGCGACGGCCCCGTCGCCGCCCGGGTCCCCGAGCGCGGCCAGCGCCTCGGCGAACGCGTCGATCGTCGCGTCGAACCGCTCGGGCGAGAGCACGCAGGCGGTGTACTCCTCGAAGGTGATCTCGCCGTCCCCGTTGGCGTCCGCTTCCCTGCGCAGCGTCGTCCAGTACTGACGGAACGCCGCGCTCATCGCGTCCTTCGCCGCCTCGTCCGCGTCGGGCGCCGCCTCGACGACGCGGCCCGCCATCAGCTCGAAGTCATCGGCTTCCAGGACGCCGTTCCCGTCGGCGTCGAGCAGAGAGAAGACGAGCGCGACCCGCTTGGTGGCCTCTGTGCGCATGAACCGTGTCCCCTTCCGTCGGTGACCGGAGCTGTGCGTCCGGCCGCCGGCTCACTATCCGTTCGGGGGCGCGTACGGACGGCGGCAACCGATCGCCGTTCACTCGAACGAATGGAACTGGGCCGACAGGGTCGCGCGGCAGCCATGGGACCTGACCGGAATCTCCATGCCTTGTTTGCATCGGCCGGATCGGGCAATTCGTGCAGCATGGCTAACGCACGAGCGAACAACGAATCGACCGACCGGGCGACCAAGGCCACGAAGGCGACAGCCGCCAAGGCCAAGGAGACCTCCGCGAAGGCGGCGGGGAAGACGGCGGCGAAGGCGGAGTCCGCAGGCCAGTCGACCGCCGATGCCGCCAAGTCCGCCGGGACCGGCGCGGCACGCGCCGCAGCCGGTGCGGGCAGTGCCGTCGGTAACGCCGTGACCTCGGTGGGGGCCACGGCGGGGAAGGCGGCCGAGTCGGCCGGCACCGCCGTGACCAGCACGCTGAAGGGCGTGACCTCGGCGGCCGGGCAGGTGACCTCTGCCGCTTCGACCGCCTGGACCGTCCTGAAGCACCGCAAGCTCATCGCGGCCGGTGCCGCGGCCGGGGTCACCGCCCTCAGCGCGGCGTCCTACGCCGTGGGCCGCCATGCGGAGCGCAGCGGCCACGGTCCCGTCACGCGGATGACGGGCGGCCGCATCTGACAGGCCGCCCGACCGCCCCACCGACCCCAGGGACCCGCCTGACCCAACCGACCCCACCGACCCGACCGCCCGCCGAGGCCACCCCGATGTGGCCTTCGGCGGGCGGTTTCGTGCGTACATGCCCCGCACCGCATTTGCGGATGGGACGGTTGCTCAACACGGGGTGACGCGAGCGGGTGTTCAGGGATCGGCGCATGGGCACATAGGGGAGGGAGTGGCGGCAGAGAGCCCGGGTGTGCTCGATCGCGCGGGACCCGAATCAGCCGTTCTCGTGGCCGAGTTGCTGCTCCAGGGTTGTGAACTGCGGCGATCTGCCGTGTGCCGCCGCGATGCGGCGGCCCGGAGTGATGATCCTCTCCATTGCCATCCCTTTGCGATGCTTTTACTCGCCTGTTAGTCTTCCGGCGACCGGACAAGATCGGATCACCGCCCGAGCGGCCCGTGCCCGAACAGCCCGACGACTGATGCAAATCGCCCTGTGAAGCCACTTCTACGTTGAGGTCGTCACACGGCGACCGGGCGGGAACCTCATGGCCCTGGACGAAACCGGCACCGAACTCCCCCTTTCCGAGGCGCAGTCAGGCGTGTGGCTGGCCGAGCGGTCCCGGCCCGACCTGTCCTCGCCGTACCTCTGGGGCGAGTACACCGACATCACCGGCGCCCTCGACAGCGGTGTCCTCGTGGCCGCCGTCCGGCAGGCCGTGCGCGAGACCGAAGCCCTCCACGTCCGCTTCGCCGAGACGCCGGACGGACGTCCGGTCCAGCGCGTGGCCCGCCCGCGCTCCATCGCCTTCCCGGTGCGCGACCTGCGGCACGAGCCCGACCCGTACGGGACGGCCCTCGCCTGGATGCGCAAGGAGCTGTCCCGGCCCCTCGACCTGGCCGAGGGCGAGCTGTTCGACGGCGCCGTCCTCCAGATCGGCGACCAGCGGCATCTGCTGTTCACCCGGGTACACCACATCGTCCTCGACGGCTTCGGCATGACGCTCTTCTCGCGGCGCGTCGCGGACCTCTACGGCAGCCTGCTCGACGGCGGCCCGATCCCCGGAAACGGCTGGAGCCCGCTGCGCGCCGTCCTCGACGAGGAGCGGGCCTACCCCGACTCACCCCAGTGGGAGGCCGACCGGCAGTGGTGGCTCGACCACATGGAAGGCCATCCGGAATTCCTGAGCCTGGCCCCGCGCCCGGCCCCGGTCCCGGCCGCCTCGCTGCGGCTGACCAGCACCCTGCCGGAAGCGGAGTTCGCCCAATTGCGGGCGGCCGCACAGGACATGGGGCAGCGCTGGTCACGGCTCGTCATCGCGGCGACCGCCGTCTTCGTCCACGCGATGACCGGCAGCCGGGACGTCGTCCTGAGCCTGCCGGTCACCGGACGGGTCAGCGAGCAGAGCCGCCGGGTGCCCGGCATGTCGGCCAACGTGCTGCCGCTGCGCCTGTCCGTCGACCCGGCCGCCCCCTTCACGGAGCTGGCGGCCCGGGCCGACGAGGCGATCGGCCTCGTCCAGCGGCACCAGCGTTACCGGGGCGAACAGCTGCGCCGCGACCTGCACTACCCCCAGGACGGGCGGCGCTTCTTCGGGCCGGTGCTCAACATCCAGCGCTTCGCCTACGGTCTGCGCTTCGGACCCGCCACCGCCACCGTGCACAACCTCCAGGCGCCGCCCTCGGAAGACCTGTCCCTGGTGGCGTACGACCGCGGCGACGGCCCGCTCACCATCGACGCCGACGTCAACCCGGCCAACCACTCCCCGGAGCTGCTGCGCGACGCCAGTGACCGCTTCCTGCGGGTGCTGCGGCAGGCCGCCACCCGCCCGGCCCTGACCCCCGTGGCGCGGTACGCCGTCACCTCGGCCGACGAGCGCGACCGGATCGGGGCGGCGGGCAGCGGGCGGCCGCAGCGGTACACCGGCCCGGCGCGCACCGCGCTCGCGAGGTTCGAGGCCCATGTCGCCGCCACACCCGAGGCGTTCGCCGTACGCTCGGCCGCCACCGGCGAACGGCTCACCTACCGGCAGCTCGACGCCCGCGCCACCGCCCTCGCGGCCCGGCTGACCGCGGCGGGCGTCACCGCCGAGACACCGGTGGGCCTCCTGGTCGAGCGCTCGCCCGAGCTCGTCGTCGCCGTGCTGGGCGTCATCAAGGCCGGCGCCGCGTATCTGCCGCTGCACCGCGCGGACGCCCCGAGCCGCCTGGCCGCGATCGCCGCCGGAGCCGGGGCGCGGTTCCTGATCACCGACGCCACGACCCGGGACGACGAGATCGCCACGTGGTTCCGCGACCGGGGACACCACGTCCACGTCCTCGGCGTCCTCGGCGAGGAGCCTTCCGACCCGCCGCGGGCCCCTTCGGCGACCGTGCACCCGGAGCACCTCGCCTGCGTGATGTACACCTCGGGCTCGACCGGCGCCCCCAAGGGCGTCGCCATCACCCACGCCAACCTCGTACGGCTCGCCGCCGACCGCTGGTGGGACGAAGGCGGCGCGGAGCGGGTGCTGCTGCACTCCCCGCACGCCTTCGACGCGCTCAACCTGGAGCTGTGGGTGCCGCTGCTCACCGGCGGCGAGATCGTCATCGCCCCGCCGGGCCGTACGGACCTCGGCGTCCTCCGCGATGTCATCGCCACCCACCGTGTCACCGGGCTGTGGCTCACGGCGGGCCTGTTCGCGGCGCTCGCCGAGGAGGACCCCGACTGCCTCGCCGGTGTCCGCCAGGTGTGGACCGGCGGCGACGTGGTCGCGCCCGAGGCCGTACGACGCGTCCGCTCCGCGCCCCGGGCGCCCGCCGTCGTCAACGGTTACGGACCCACCGAGACCACCGTCTTCGCCACCCGGCACCCGGTGGACCAGCTCCCCGAACACACCGCCTCGATCCCCATCGGCGCCCCGCTCGACGGCACCCGGGTGCACCTCCTCGACGACGCGCTGCGCCCCGTACCGCCCGGGGTCACCGGCGAGGTCTACCTGTCCGGCACCGGGCTCGCCCGCGGCTACCTCGGCGCGCCGCTCCGGACGGCGGAGCGCTTCGTGGCCTGTCCGTTCGGCCCGCCCGGTGCTCGGATGTACCGCACCGGGGACCTCGCGCGCTGGAACCCGGACGGCACGCTGGACTTCGCGGGCCGCGCCGACAGCCAGGTCAAGCTGCGCGGCTACCGGATCGAACCCGGCGAGATCGACGCCGCGCTGTGCCGCCACCCCGCCGTGACCCGGGCCGCCACCGTGCTCCGCGAGGACCGGCCGGGAGAGCGCAGGCTCGTGTCGTACGTCGTCACCGCGCGGCCGGAGTCGGACGGGGACGCGGACGCGTTGCGGCGTCACGCCGCCGAGCACCTTCCGGCGTTCATGGTGCCGTCGGCGATCGTCCCCGTCGAACGGCTGCCCCTCACCCGTAACGGCAAGCTCGACCGCGCCGCGCTGCCCGCGCCGTCCACCCCGATGCGCGACAGCGACGACGGCACGGACGGCACGGACCGGTCGCCCCGTACGCCCGCCGAGGAGACGCTCACCGCACTGTTCCGCGAGGTGCTGGGCGAGCAGCACATCCCGCAGGACACGGGCTTCTTCACCCTGGGCGGGGACAGCATCCTGGCGATCCACCTGGTCAGCCGGGCCCGGCGGGCGGGCCTCCCGCTCACCTCCCAGGACGTCTTCCGCCACCCCACGGTCACCGCACTGGCCGCGACCCTGGCCGACCGTTCCCCGCTGCCCACGGGCCCGAACGTCGCCGCCCCGAGTGACACCGACACCGACGACGACCCGGCGGTGGAGCCGACACCCGTGATGCACTGGCTGCGCGAACGCGGCGGGCCCGTCGCCGGGTTCGCGCAGTCGATGGCGCTGCGCACCCCCGCCGCACTGGACGAGCCGAGGCTGCGCGCCCTCCTCGAAGCGCTGCTCGACCGGCACGACATGCTGCGCCTCCGGCTCGTGGCGCGGGACTCCTCCTGGGAGCTGCGGACCGAGCCCGGTGGCCGGATCGCACTGGTCCGGCACGACGCGTCCGGCCTGGACCGGCAGGCGCTGGAGGCCGCCGTACGGGAGCACGCCGCGCGGGCCGGGGAGCGGCTGGACCCCGCGGAGGGGCGCGTCCTCCACGCGGAGTGGTTCGACGCCGGAGCCGATCGGCCCGGCACGCTCGTCCTCACCGTGCACCACCTCGCCGTCGACGGGGTGTCGTGGCGCATCCTGCTCGACGACCTGCGCGACGGCTGGCGCGCCCTGGCCGACGGCCGGACCCCGGCACCGCCGCCGGTCGGCACGGGCTTCGGGAGGTGGAGCAGGGCGCTGGCGGCGCACGCCCGGGACGCGTCGGTCCTGGCCGAACTCCCTTACTGGACCCAGGTCGCCAACGCGGTG
>NZ_GG657754.1:9428215-9429357 GCF_000158915.1 Streptomyces himastatinicus ATCC 53653
TGCGCCACCTCAACCCGGACACCGCCACCCGGCTCGCCGCACCCGCACCGCCCCGGATCGCCTTCAACTACCTCGGCCGCTTCGAGGCGGACGGCGAGCGGGACTGGAGCCCGGACGGGAGCGTCCTCGCGTCCGGCGCGTCGCCGGAGCTGCCGTTGGCGCACGCCGTCGAACTCGACTCCGTCATCGTCGACCACCCCGAAGGCCCCCGGCTCACCGCCATGTGGTCCTGGGCCGGTCGTCTGCTGGACGACGCGCCCATGGCGGACCTGGCCGGGCGCTGGTTCGACCACCTCGCGGCGCTGGCCGCCGGTGCGGACGAGCGACCGGTGGCTCCCGTAGCGCATCATGAGGGCGAGGCGTTGCCGCTGGCGCCCCTCGCCCAGGGGCTGCTGTTCCACTCCCAGTACGACCATGGCGAAGACGGCGGCGCCGACCCGTACCTCGTCCAGTTCGTCTTCGAGCTGACCGGCGAACTCGACGCCACGGCGCTGCGCGAGGCACTGCGCGCTCTGGTGCGCAGGCATCCGAATCTGGCCGCCGGGTTCCGGCCGGACACCGTCGGCAGGCCCGTGCAGCGGGTGCCGGACCACATCGACGTTCCGTGGCGGGAGGAGCGGGTGGCATCCCCCGAGGAGGAGGCCGCCTTCCTCGACCGGGACCGGCGTGTGCGGTTCGACCTCGCCGAGCCGCCCGCGCTGCGCGCCACTCTCCTGCGCGCCGCCGGGCAGCGCCACGTTTTCGTGCTGACGGCCCATCACATCCTGCTGGACGGCTGGTCCTGGCCGATAGCGGTCCGGGAGCTCTTCACCCTCTACGCGGGCGGCACGCCCCCGGCCGCCACGCCGTACCGCGCCTATCTGGACTGGCTCGCCACGCGCGACCCCGAGGCCGACGAGGCCGCGTGGCGCGGTGTCCTGTCCGGGCTGGACGGCCCCACCCTGGTCGGCGGGGAGCGCGGCCGGGACAGTGCCGACCCCTACGGCCAGGCCGATGCCTCGCTGGACGCCGACGTGACGGACGCACTGCGGCGGGCGGCCCGCGCGCACGGGCTGACCGTCAACACCCTCGTACGGCTCGGCTGGGCGATGCTGCTGGGCGCCCACACCGGCCGTGACGACGTCGTCTTCGGCGCCACGGTC
>NZ_GG657754.1:9430022-9431595 GCF_000158915.1 Streptomyces himastatinicus ATCC 53653
CCGACTCGTCGCCCTCGCACTGCCACGCGGCGCCGACCTGGTGACCGCCGTCCTCGCCGTGCTCAAATCCGGCGCGGGCTATGTGCCGCTGGACCCGGCCACCCCGCCCGAGCGCGTCCGCCATGTGCTCGACGAGGCCGACCCGCCGCTCGCCGTGGCGACGGCCGACACCGCTGCCCTGCTGCCGCCCGGCCGGGACCGATTGCTGCTGGACGAACCGGAGACGGCCGCAGCCCTGGCCACCGGACCGGCCGGTGACCTCGGCCGATGTACCGATCCGCACACCACCGCCTACGTCATCCACACCTCCGGCTCGACCGGCACCCCCAAGGGCGTCGTGGTCACCCACGACAACGTCGTACGGCTGCTGGACACCACCGATGAACGGTTCGGCTTCGGCCCGGACGATGTGCACGCCCTCTTCCACTCGTACGCCTTCGACGTGTCCGTGTGGGAACTGTGGGCGGCGCTCGGCCGTGGCGGGCGGCTCGTCGTCGTACCGCACACCGTCAGCCGGTCGCCGCGCGAGATGTGGCAGTTGCTCGTACGGGAGCGGGTCACCGCGCTGTGCCAGACGCCGTCGGCGTTCTACCAACTCGCCCAGGCGGAAGCCGACATGGCGCGAGAGGCCGATGGCCCGCCCCGGCACGCGCTGCGCGTCGTGGTCTTCGCCGGTGAGGCGCTGGACCCGCGCCGGATCCGCCACTGGTATCCCGAGAGCCCCGGCATCCACGGCCGCCCCCGGCTGGTGAACATGTACGGCATCACCGAGACCACCGTGCACTCCACATACGCCGAACTGACCGACCCGGCCGACACCCGCAGCGCCATCGGCGAACCGCTCGCCGACCTGCGGCTGTACCTGCTCGACCACGCGCTGCGGCCCGTGCCGCCCGGCTGCCCCGGCGAGATCTACCTCTCCGGCCCCGGCGTGACCCGCGGCTACCTGGGACGGGAGGCCCTGACCGCGACCCGTTTCGTGGCCGACCCCTTCGGCCCGCCCGGCGCCCGGATGTACCGCTCGGGAGACCTGGCGCGCCGGTGGCAGGACGGCACCCTGGAGTACCTCGGCCGCACCGACCAGCAGGTGAAGGTGCGCGGTTTCCGGATCGAACCGGGCGAGATCGAGGCCGTCCTGGAGCGCCACCCCGACGTCGTCCGGACCGCGGTCATCGCCCAGGACGATGGCGTGGGTGGCGTACGGCTCGTGGCGTACACCGTCCCCGCGACCGCGGACACCGCCCTCGACCCCGCCGCGCTGCGCCGGTACGCCGCCGACCACCTGCCCGGATACATGGTGCCCGGCTTCGTGGTGCCGATCGCCCGGCTGCCGCTCACCCGCAACGGCAAGCTCGACCGGCGCGCCCTGCCCGCGCCCACCGAGGGGTTGCGGACCGGGGCCGTGGGACGTGCGCCCGCCACCGAGCTGGAGCGGTTCCTGTGCCGCGCCTTCGCCGAAACGCTCGGCGTGCCCGAAGTCGGCGTGGAGGACGGCTTCTTCGACCTCGGCGGACACTCGCTGCTCGCCACCCAGCTGATCAACAAGTTTCGCGCCGGCCTCGGCATCGACCTC
>NZ_GG657754.1:9433322-9450445 GCF_000158915.1 Streptomyces himastatinicus ATCC 53653
TGCCTGGCCGTGCTGTCCACCGGTGCCGCGTATCTGCCCTACGACCCCGACTTGCCGTCCGACCGGATCGCCGCGCTGCTCGCCGACGCCCGCCCCGCCCTGGTCCTGCGCGAGCCGGAGAGTGGTGGCGAGCCGTGGACACTTGTCACCGCGCCCGACCCGGCCCGGTTGCCCGACGACGCCGCGTACGCGATCCACACCTCCGGCTCCACCGGCCACCCCAAGGCCGTCGTCGTCCCGCATCCCGCGCTGGTCAACCTGCTGGCCACCATGCGCGAGCGCCTCGGTGTCCACGAGGGTGACCGCGTCCTGGCCGCCGCCCCGGCCAACTTCGACATGTCGGTGCCCGAACTGTTCCTCGGCCCGGTCACCGGCGCCGCCACCGTGGTCGCCGACACCGCGACGCTCCGCGACCCGGACGCCCTGCTCGCCCTCCTGGCCCGGCACCGCGTCACCGTCATGCAGGCCACCCCCTCGCGCTGGCAGACCCTGGCCGACCGGCGGCCGGACGTGCTGCGCGGCATGCGGGCGGTCATCGGCGGCGAGGCCGTCCCCGGCCCGCTCGCCGAAACCCTCACCGGTCTCGGCTGCCGACTGTTCTCGTACTACGGCCCCACCGAGACCACCGTCTGGTCCGCCTGCCACCCTGTCACCGGCCCCCAGGAGCCCGCCGTCCCCCTGGGCCGACCCGTCGCCAACACCCGCGCGTACGTCTTGGGTCCCCGGCTGCGGCCCGTACCGCCCGGCGCCATCGGCGACCTGTATCTCGCGGGCGCGGGCGTCGCCCACGGCTATCTGCACCGCCCGTCGCTCACCGCGCAGCGCTTCGTCGCCGACCCCTTCGGCCCGCCCGGCGCCCTCATGTACCGCACCGGCGACCTGGCCTCGTGGCGGGCGGACGGCACACTGCGCTTCCACGGCCGCGACGACGACCAGATCAAGCTGCGCGGCCACCGCGTCGAACTCGGCGAGATCGAGGCGGCGTTGACCAGTCACCCCCAGGTCGGGGGAGCCACCGCGGCGGTGTGGGACATGGGCCCGGACGACCGGCGGCTGGTCGGCTACCTCGTCCCCACATCGGACATCGACCTCGACTCCGTACGCGACCACCTGGCGGCGCGGCTGCCCGGCTATATGCTCCCGGCCCGGCTCCATACGCTCGACCGCCTCCCGCTCACCCGCAACGGCAAGGCGGACCGGCGCGCGCTGCCCGAGCCGGACTGGGGGAGCGGCACCGGCAGCCGGGCGCCGGGCACGCTGCGGGAGGAGACGCTGTGCCGGTTGTTCGCCGAGGTGCTCGGCGTGGACCGGGTCGGCGCCACGGACAGCTTCTTCGCCCTGGGCGGCCACTCGCTGAGCGCCACCCGGCTCGCCACCCGCATCCGCGACGTACTCGGCCTGCGGCCCACCATCCGCGACCTGTTCGAAGCGGCCACCCCCGCCACTCTCGCCGCCCGCCTGGACGACGGCACCCCCACCACCCGGGGCCACCTCATCGCGTACCGCGCCACCGGCGAGGCGGCACCGGTGTTCTGTGTGCACCCGCTGAGCGGCATCGGCTGGCTGTACGCCGGGCTGCTGCACCACGTCGACCGCGCGCATCCGCTCTACGCCCTGCGGGGCGAGGGCCCCGGTGGCATCGGCGAACTGCCCTCCAGCGTCGAGGAGTTGGCCGAGCGGTACGTGGACGAGCTGCGGTCGGTGCGGCCGCACGGCCCGTACCACCTGGTGGGCTGGTCCTTCGGCGGAGTCGTCGCCCACGCCATGGCCGTACGGCTGCGGGAGCTGGGCGTCGCACCGGGGCTGGTGTGCGTCGTCGACGCCCTGCCGCCCTCCGGTGACGGCGACGACGGCGGCGAAGCACCCGGCGCGCCCATCGACGAGGAGCGCATCCACCGCATCCTGGTGACCGCCGCGGGACACGACGAGCGCCGATTCCCGCCCGGCGGGCTGGACTTCGCCACCGTCACCGCCCTGCTCCGCACCGAGGGCAGCGCGCTCGCCACCCTCACCGAGGACGACATCGGCCGCATCGTCGCGGTGGCGAAGAACAACGCCCGGCTCCTGCGTGCCTACCGGCCACCCGTACTCGACGGCGACGCCGTCCACGTGGCCGCGGCCGGAAACCGCCCGGCGCTGGAGAAGGCGTGGCGCCCCCTGGTCACCGGCGCACTCACCCTCCACGAAGTGGACAGCGACCACGAGCGGATCATGCAGCACCAGCACATCGGCGGCTTCGGCCGGATCCTCGCCGAGGAGCTGCGCCGCCACGACCGCACCGCCCGAGGGACGGAGAACCCATGACATCCGTGGCGCACCGCGCCCCGCTGGACACGGCGGAACTGGCGCAACGCTACCGAGCGGAGCTGCTCGGCCTGGACGCCCTTCCGGCCGGCGCCCGCGTCGTCATCCGGCTCCCGCACGGCGAAGCGCTCGCCGGGGCCCTGCTCACCTGCTTCGACCTGCGCCTGGTCGCCGTACCGCAACACCCGCGCACCTCCGACGCGGAACTGGCCGCCGCCGTACGACGGGTGGACGCCTCGGCCGTCATCGACGCACCGGCCGACCGCACCCACCCGATCGGGCTGCGGATCCTCCCCGGGGCGCCCGCCGAGCCCGATCCGGGGGCGGCGGAGCTGGCGTTCATCATGTTCACCTCCGGGTCCACCGGCACCCCCAAGGGTGTGATGCTCAGCCGCCGCGCCGTCCTCGGCAACGCCACCAAGACCGCGCGGCTGCACCGCTTCGCCCCCGACCGCCCGCACGGCACCTGTCTGCCGCTGTACCACTGCAACGCGCTCGTGATGTCGCTCATCGGCGCCCACACCACACGCACCCCGCTGGTCCTGCACACCGCCTTCGACCCCGAGCGCTATCTGCGCGACCTGGCGGCGGGCGGCGCCCGCACCGGCTCGATCGTCCCCGCCCTGCTCGCGGAGCTGGTGGAGGCCGGACCCGCCTGGCCGGACGGCCTGGACTACCTGATCACCGCGGCCGCCCCGCTCACCGGCGACCTCGCCCGGCGCTTCCACCAGCGCTACGGGCCCAGGCTCCGCCAGGGGTACGGGCTCACCGAAGCCGTCAACTTCAGCTTCACCATGCCCGAGCTGACCGGCGAGGACTTCACGGCGCAGTACCTGGACCGCTTCCCGCCGGTCGGACTCCCGCTGCCCGACACGGAAGTACGCCTCGAATCCGGCGAGGTGTGGATCAGAACGCCGGACATGATGGACGGCTACTGGCGCGACCCGGCCGCCACCGCCCAGACCCTCACCCCCGACGGCTGGCTGCGCACCGGCGACCTCGGAGAGCTGCGCGACGGACTGCTCGTCCTCAGGGGGCGCGCCAAGGAGCGCATCGACCGCGGCGGCGAGAAGCACTACCCGCTGGACGTGGAGCGCACCTGGCACGACGCGGGGTTGCACGGCCGGTTCGCCGCCGTGCCGGTGGCCGAGGCCACACTCGGCCACGAGGTCGGCCTCGTCGCCGACGGACCTCCCGGCGACACCCTCGACGCGGTGCGCACCGTGTGCGAGCGCGCCGCCGTACGCCCCGCCGCCGTCCGGTGGGGCGGCTTCCTCGCCACCGCCACCGGCAAACCGCAGCGCACCGCGATGGGCCGCACCCTGGCCGTACGGCGGATCTCCACCGTCCGCTACGAACGGCTGCTGCGCTACGCCGCCGTCACCGCCCGCAGCCTGCTCGGCACCGCCGCTCCCGCGCGGGATCAGCCCGCGGGTGATCTGCACCACGCGCTGCGCGCGATCGCGCCGTACGCCGCGGACGAGCCGTTCCCCACCGGCGAGGAGCCCGTCTTCGCCGCCTTCGACTTCCTGCGCGAACACGTGCGCGCGCACGGGACCGGGACACCCCTGCCGGAAGCGGAGAAGGCACGGTGGCGTGCGTATCTGCGGTCCCAGTGGCCCCTTTCGGAACATGCCGCGCTTGCCGCCGAGATCTGCGGCACCGAAGGGTTTGCGACCGATACGCCCCGGTTTGGCGCGTGGTGGGAGTCCGAGGACGGCGGGCTGCGGCTGCTGCCTCACGCCCCCGCCGCCGCCCCCGACGGCCTGCCCTGGGCGCTCGACTACCTGTGGTGCTGTCTCGCGGACGACCACGGGACCACCCGTGCCGACCGCTGGGCCTGGGCGCGACAGCCGCGCACCGGCCACCCCGCCACGGTGGGCTTCTCCGTGCTGCGATCCGGCCGCCATGACCTGGGCGGCGTCGTATGGGATTCACAACCGAGGGAGTGACATGCGGAACCAGGACACCGAGCCCGCGCTGGAGATCGCCACATGGGCGAAGAAGACCCTGAGCCCCGAGCGCACCGGGCTGCATGTGGAACACGCCCCGCTGCCGGTGGCGGTGCACGGCACCTCGTCGGCCAGCGGGCGCGAACTGGTGACCAACGGGGACATCGGCGCGGATCTGATCCGGCTGCCCGCGGGCGCCGGGTTCGTCCCGCACACCCACCCCGGCCACCACATCCTGACCATCGTGGCCGGTATCGGCACCATGACCTACGGCGGCCGCATCTACGAGACCCACGCCGGACAGACCCTCCTGATCGAAGGTGGCATCCCGCACGCGGTCGGCGCGATCACCGACCATGTGATCCTCGCCGTTGGCGCGCCGCACAAGCGGATCGGCGCTGACGACCGGATGGTCCCGGTGGCGTACGAGGAGGTCGTCGCCGACGACGGCGAGCTGACCTGCTTGATCTGCGGCTCCACGGCCGGCCCGCCGCGCTTCCTGCACTCCGTGGGCTGTCCGCACTGTCCCTGTCGGACGTGTGCGGGCATGCCGACAGAGCACGGCTAGAGCTTCGCCAGGGCCGTCACGAGGTGTCGCCGCGGGCCCGGCGGCACCTCGTGACTGATCAAAGGTGCAGGCGGGTTACCATATGAGCGCCGCCTAGCTCGAAAGATGAACTTGTGACTGTCAACGAGGACTCGTTCACCAACTGGAACACCCGCGAGGAGATCGCGGAGTCGATGATCCCGATCATCGGGAAGCTGCACCGTGAGCGGGACGTCAACGTCCTGCTGCACAGCCGCTCCCTGGTGAACAAGTCGGTGGTCAGCATCCTCAAGACCCACCGCTTCGCCCGGCAGATCGCCGGCGACGAACTGTCGGTCACCGAGACGCTGCCGTTCCTCCAGGCTCTGGCCACGCTCGACCTCGGCCCGTCCCAGATCGACATCGGCATGCTCGCCGCCACGTACAAGAGCGACGACCGCGGTCTGTCGGTGGAGGAGTTCACCGCGGAGGCCGTCGCCGGTGCCACGGGCGCCAACAAGATCGAGCGCAGCGAGGGGCGTGACGTCGTCCTCTACGGGTTCGGCCGCATCGGGCGGCTCGTGGCCCGGCTGCTCATCGAGAAGGCCGGTTCCGGCAACGGTCTGCGGCTGCGCGCCATCGTCGTCCGCGGAGGCGGCGGCCGGGCCGCCGACGACCTGGTGAAGCGCGCCTCGCTGCTGCGCCGCGACTCCATCCACGGTCAGTTCCAGGGCACGATCACCGTTGACGAGGCGAACGGCACGATCGTCGCCAACGGCAACGTGATCAAGGTGATCTACGCCGACGACCCGACGTCGGTCGACTACACGGCGCACGGCATCAAGAACGCCATCCTCATCGACAACACCGGCAAGTGGCGTGACCGCGAGGGCCTGTCGAAGCACCTGCGCCCCGGCATCGACAAGGTTGTCCTGACTGCGCCGGGCAAGGGCGACGTGCCCAACATCGTCCATGGCGTCAACCACGACATGCTCAAGCCGGACGAGCAGATCCTGTCCTGCGCGTCCTGCACCACCAACGCCATCGTCCCGCCGCTGAAGGCGATGGAGGACGAGTACGGCGTGGAGCGCGGCCACGTGGAAACCGTCCACTCGTTCACCAACGACCAGAACCTGCTGGACAACCACCACAGCTCCGACCGCCGCGGCCGGTCGGCGCCGCTCAACATGGTCATCACCGAGACCGGTGCCGCCTCCGCGGTCGCCAAGGCGCTGCCCGACCTCAAGGCGAAGATCACCGGCAGCTCGATCCGGGTCCCGGTGCCGAACGTCTCGATCGCGATCCTCAACCTCCAGCTCGCGCGCGAGACCACCCGCGAGGAGGTGCTCGACCACCTCCGCGATGTGTCGCTGACCTCGCCGCTCAAGCGCCAGATCGACTTCATCAGCGCCCCCGACGCGGTGTCGAGCGACTTCATCGGCTCGCGCCACTCCTCGATCATCGACGCCGGTGCCACCAAGGTCGAGGGCGACAACGCGATCCTCTACCTCTGGTACGACAACGAGTTCGGCTACTCCTGCCAGGTCATCCGCGTCGTCCAGCACGTGTCCGGCGTGGAGTACCCGACCTACCCCGCCCCGGTGGTCTGATTCCGGTCCCCCGTGCGGGGGGTGGTACCGAGCGCGGTGAGCCACGCGCGGATGGCCTCGGCCGTCGTCCGCGCGTGCGTCTCGGTCATGCTCCGGTGGTCGCCGGGCACGTCCACGGTGTCGTACGGCTCCAGCCAGGACGTACGCCCCGCGCCGCCGTGTGCCTCCCGCCCGCCGTGGGTCCGCATCTCGGGCACCCGCTCCGTGGCGCGGACCAGCAGGGTGGGGACACCGGTCGGCTCGGGGCGCCAGCCACGGGTCATACGGGCGTAGGCCCCGAACGCGGCCATCGACATGTCGTCCACGGCTCGATCGAACCGCTCTCCCATCTCCAGGGGGACACGGGCGGGCATGGCCAGCAGCCAGGGCTCGTCCTCGCGGTCCGGGGTCACGTGGTACGTGTCCACGATGACGAGACCTGACGGCGGTGTGCCGGCCGATGCGAGCCGGGCCGCCACCGAGTGCGCGGGATAACCGCCCATCGAGTAGCCCAGAAGGACGTGCGGTCGGTCCCCGACGTGCTCTCGTACGGTGGCGGCGTGCAGATCCACCAGGGTCTCCCAGTCACGCGGGACGGCGTCCCCGTGGACGACGCCGGGGTGCTGGATCTCCAGGACGTCCCGTTCGCCGCCGAAGCAGTCGGCCAGGGTCCGGTACCAGGGCCCGCCGGGGCTGGGGGAGAAGCCCGGGAAGCAGACCGGCAGCGGCCACAGCAACCGGTCCTCCCGCTGGAGGCCGAAGCGCGGCACGTAGGCCGCCGCCACCGACCACAGGGCGCCGCGCTGGCTGGAGACCACGCCCTTGCTCTCGCCGGTGGTGCCCGAGGTGTAGAGGATCCATGCCGGTTCGTCCAGGCCGAGGTCGTCCCGGGGCGGGACGCCCGGATCCGTCCCGGCCAGCGCCTCGAACAGGACCGCCCCGGTGGGGGCGTCGCCGGGTAAGCGGTCCGTGGCCGCCACCACGACCGTCAACCGCGGCGGGCCGTCCGCGGGCGGGGCGATCCGCGGCAGCAGCGCCTCCTCGGCGACGATCGCGGTCGCGCCGCTGTCCTCGAGGAAGTACGCCAGCTCCGCGTCCGTGGCCCGCGGGTCGAGCGGCACCCCTATCGCTCCCGCCCGCAGCACCCCCAGATAACTCTCGATCATCTCCACGCGGTTGCCCAAGGGGAGCGCCACCCGATCGCCGTGCCGCACACCGAGCCGTGCCAGGTGGCCCGCCAGCCGTCCGGTACGTTCCTCCAGAGCCGCGTAGGTCACCGCCCGCCGGGCATCCTGTTACGCCGTCCTGTTCCCCGCCCGCCTCGCATGCTCCTCCAGGACGCCGGGCAATACACGGATGAACTCCCCGCGAACCTCCGCCATCCCCACTCCTCCTGCCGAAACGGGCGTAACTTGACATACGCACCGTGCCCGCGAGGGGGTGTCCTAATCGTCCAGGGCCTCGAGCCTGGTGATCCGCTGGGCGCCGTCCGCGGCCCCGGGCCGCGCGCTCACCAGATCCAGGCGCAGCCGGGAGGTGCGCACCGGGTCGAAGGTGACGACGGTCGGGGTGTCGGATGCGTCGGCCCAGGTGATGTGCGCCCCGCGGACCGGGGTGAAGCGGCGTCCGTCCCAGGCGGAGACCGTGATCGAAGTGGGCAGGGTGTGCGTCGTGTCGAGGGTGAAGGAGACCTCGACGCGGCGCACTCGGCGTTTCCTGGCCCAGGTCACCGAGACCCAGTCGGCCTTCCTGGCCCCGTTGAAGGCGGGCAGCAGCGAAGTGGCGACCTTGGTGAAGGCGTTGGACCAGCCCGTGGCCGGGTCGCCGTCCAGCATGGCCGCGGGCAACGTGGTGAGCGATCCCGAGTAACTGGCGTCTGCCAGCGGGTAGGTGGGCGCGGCCGGGCCCGGATCGGGGGCGAAGGGTGGGGTGGGGGTGATCCGGGTGTGGGTGCCGCCGGTGGCGCGGAGGGTGGTGGTGGCTTTGCGGAGTCCTGTTGAGCGGGCGGTGATGGTGAGGGGGCCGGGTTTGGTGCCGGTGCGGATGATGGCCAGCGCCTTGCCGTGGTAGGCGGTGCGGGTGCTGGCCTGGTAGCGCTCGGCGCTTTCCTGGCGGCCGTTGTCGACACCGGCCAACGCGCCGCCGGATACCTCGAAGGAGATCAGATGGTCCGCGGAGGGCACCAGCACGCCGTGGGCGTCGACCACTTCGGCGGTGATGAAACTCAGTGACCGGCCGTCGGCGTCGACGGTTTTACGGTCGGGGGTGAGCCGGATGGCATGGGGATGTCCTGCCGTACGGAGCACATCCGTGGCGACGACACGGCCGCCTCGCCGGGCCACGGCTTTCAGCTCGCCGGGGGCGAAGGGGACTTTCCAGGTGAGGTGCAGTTTGCCCGCGCTGCCGTTCGGGCTGGTGTAGCTGCCGGGGTAGCTGCCCGTGGTGACGGTTTTGTCGTCGCCGCTCGCCTCGGTGGTTTCGAGGTAGGTACGGCCGTCGGTGGTCTTCTTGGTGTCGAAGCGGCGTACACCGAGCGAGTCGCCGTTGAGGAAGAGTTCGACGGTGTCCACGTTGGCGTAGGCCCATACCTCGACGGTCTCGCCCGGCCGGTGATCGGTCCAGTTCATCGGCACCAGATGGACCATGGGCTCACTCGTCCACTGGCTCTTGAACAGGTAGTACGCGTCCTTGGCGAATCCGGCGGTGTCCACCGCGCCGAAGAACGACGCCTTCACCGGGAACACGTCGTACGGGGTGGGCTCGCCGATGTAATCGATGCCCGACCACAGGAACTGCCCGGTGAAGAACTTCCGGTCGCGGTCCTTCTTCAGCCCGTACTCGCCGCTCATCGTCCACGAGGCGATGTTGTTGTCGTAGGAGGAAGCCTCGCGCCTGCCCGGCGTCTGGTTCTCCCCGGTGTTGAGGTGTTCGGGCTCCTGGTAGGCCCCGCGGGAGGACGTGGCGGACGAGGTCTCGGACTCGAACAGGAACAGGTTCGGATAGCGGGCGTGGAGCGCGTCAGCCGAGGAGGCGATGTTGTAGTTGAGGCCCAGACCGTCGACCTTGGCGAGCATCAGATCGGCGGCGGAGCCGGGTGTGGGCGGACCGCCGCGGTACTTGTTGGAGCCGATCACGATCGGCCGGGTGTCGTCGGTCTTCTTGATGGCGTCGATGATGCGCTGGGCCATGGCGAGACCCGGTGTGCTGGTCGAATCGGTGATCTCGTTGCCGATGGACCACATGATGACCGCGGGGGAGTTACGGGTCGCGCCGACCATCTCGGCGGTGTCCGCCTCGCAGTACTCGTCGAAGAAACGGCCGTAGTCATGGGCGGTCTTGCCGGTGCGCCAGCAGTCGAACGCCTCGACCATCATGACGATGCCGAGCCGGTCGCACACCTCGACCACCTCGGGCGCGGGCGGATTGTGCGAGGTGCGCAGGGCATTGACGCCCATGCTCTTCATGATGGTCATCTGGCGTACGAACGCGTCGGTGTTGAACGCGGCACCGAGCGCCCCCAGGTCATGGTGCAGATTGACGCCCTGGAGCTTGGTGTATTCGCCGTTGAGGGTGAGCCCCTGGTCGGGGTCGATGGTGACGTGGCGGATGCCGAAGGGGGTGCGGTAGCGGTCGGTGGTCTTGCCCGCGACCCGTAGCTCGGTTTCCAGGGTGTACAGGCGGGGTGTGTCGAAGGACCACAGCCGTGGCTTCTGGACCGTCATCTCCTGGGTGGCGTCGCGGGTGGTGTCCGCGCCGACGGTGAGGGTGGAGCGGGCGTGGGCGACCGTACGGCCGTCGGGGTCCTTGAGGGTGGAGACGACGGTGACGGACTGGTCGTCGCCTGACGCGTTGACGACGCTGGTACGGGCTCGCACGGTGGCGCGGTTGTCGCTGAGGGTGGGGGTGGTGATGTAGGTGCCCCAGCGGGCCACGTGGACGGGGTCGGTGATGACGAGCCGGGCGTGGCGGTAGATGCCGCTTCCGGAGTACCAGCGGCTGCTGGGCAGTTGGTTGCGGACCTGGACGGCGAGGACGTTGGGGGTGGTGCCGTCGGTGTGGGCCACGTCGGTGAGGTCGAGGGCGAACCCGGTGTAGCCGTAGGGGTGGTTGCCGACGAGCTTGCCGTTGCAGTACACGTACGCGTCCATGTAGACACCGTCGAACTCGACGGAGATCCGCTTGCCCGCAAGCCCCGACGGCAGCGTGAAGGACTTGCGGTACCAGCCGAGCCCACCCGGTAAGTAGCCGGTACCACCGTTGGTGCCGTGGTCGGTGGTCGGGGTCTGCTCGATGCTCCAGTCGTGCGGAATGGCGACCTCGCGCCAGGTGGAGTCGTCGTAGCCGGGAGTGTGGGCGTCGTCGTAGTCACCGGTCGGGTCGGTGATCCCGCCGGGGTTGACCAGGGCGAAGCGCCAGCCGTCGGTGAGCGGGAGGGTCCGGCCGCCCAGGGCGCGGGACGGGCCCGCGCCGGATGCGGGGGTGGCGGTGGCGAGTGCCCCGGCCATGGGGGTGGCGGTTCCTGCGATCAGTAACGATCTTCGGGTGACCGCCACGGCGATCTCCTCTCCTCGATGGTTTTCGCGACGGCGTAGGCGTCAGCGTCGGCGCAGCGGGTCGATCGACTCCAGCGTCGGCACCACCGGCTTGATCGTTCCGTCGGCCGCGAACTCCATGCGGTCGATGGTGGTTTCCCGGTGCGTACCGTCGCCGCCCGCCGTGCCGGGGCCATTGACGGCGAACCGGTGGTAGGCCATGTACCACGTGTCCGTGCCGGGGACGTTCACCACCGAATGGTGGCCCGGCCCCTTGATCCCGTAGTCGAGGCGCTTGGAGAGGATCGTGCCCCGCTTGGTCCACGGTCCCATCGGCGACGAGCCGGTGGCGTAGGCGACGTGGTAGTTCTCGCTGCCGGTGTCGTCCTCGGACCACATCAGGTAGTAGGTGCCCTTGCGCTTGACCACGAAGGAGCCCTCACGGAAGTTGTCCGGGGTGAACTTCCGCATCTTCGAGGAGTCGAAGGACGTCATGTCGTCGTTCAGCGGCACGCCGTACGCCTGGCCGTTGCCCCAGTACAGATAGGACTGGCCGTCGTCGTCGGTGAACACCGACGGGTCGATCATCTGGCCTTCCAGCTGGCCCTTGGGCACCAGCGGCTTGCCCAGCGCGTCCTTGAAGGGTCCGGCGGGGGAGCCGGCGACCGCGACGCCGACCTGCTGTTCGGCGCAGAAGTAGAAGTAGTACTTGCCGTTGCGCTCGGCCATCGCGGGCGCCCACGCGTACTTGTCCGCCCAGCTCACATCCGGACCGAGGTCCAGGATCACACCGTGGTCCTTCCAGTGGACCAGGTCCTTGGAGGAGTACGCCTTGAACTTGGTCCCGCCCCAGCCGCGGAAGCCGTCGGTCGTGGGATAGATCCAGTAGCGGCCGTCGGCGTACTGGATGTCCGGGTCGGCGTTCAGCCCGGGCAGGATGGGGCTGCGCATCGGCACGGCCTCGACGGTCCAGTCACGCTTCGTTCCGTCGGCGGACGTCAGCGTGTATGTCCGGGCCTTGCGGAAGTCCCGCCGGGTGCCGGAGGGCGGGCTGAGCGTGGCACCGGCCGGGAGCGCGAAGCGGGGTGCCAGCCGCCGCAGATCGGCCTTCGGGTCCATCGGCAGGACGGCCTTGCGGCTCTCCTCGGTGACGATGGCATACCCCTTCTGGCCCTTCGCCGTCACATCGGCGGGCGCGGCCTGCGACGCGGGGTAGGTGCGCAGCAGCCGGTCGTACTCGGCCTGGGTCACGGGCAGCACCGTGCCGTGCCGGGGGCTGGCGGGCAGCTGGTAGTTCTGGGACGGGGTCCACTTGCCCGAGGCGAGGTCGGTGGTCTCGAAGGGGATGTAGCCGCGGCCGCCGAACTCGTCGATGAACAGGTACCACTTGTTCTCGGTGTTCGACTTGAAGATGGTCGGGCCCTCGCCGCGGTCGATCGCCTCCTTGCCGATGCAGTCGGAGACGAAGTCGTACGAGGTGTCCGTCAGCGAGGTGGACTTCTCCGCCGTGATGAACTTCGAGCAGGGCGTGCCGGAGGACGGGTCGCGCTCGTCCTTGGTGAAGCGGTAGTAGGAGCCCTTGTCCTTGATGACGGTGGAGTCGATGACCGAGTAGCCCGGGTCGTTCCACACCTTGGGCTCGCTGAAGGTGCGGAAGTCCTTCGTCGTCGCGTACAGCATCTTGTTGTACGTCGAGCCCGTGTGCTCCGGGTCGTCCTCGGCGTAGAGCTTCGAGGCCCAGAAGACGACGTACTCGCCGAGCTTCTCGTCGTAGTACGCCTCGGGCGCCCAGGTGTTGCCCGCGGTGTCAGGGGAGACCTTGACGAGGCGCTGGTCGGTCCAGTTGACGAGGTCCTTCGACTCCCACACCATGATCGACTTGCTGCCGGTGCGCTGCACCTGGTCCCAGCTGCCGCTGCTGTTCTTGTACATCCGCAGATCGGTGGCGATCAGATAGAACTTGTCGCCCTTGGGGGAGCGGATGACGAACGGGTCGCGCAGGCCCTTCTCGCCGAGGCCGGAGGTGAGGATGGGCTTCCCCGCGTTCAACTCCCGCCAGTGCAAGGGGTCGTTGCCGCGGCTGAGCGCCATCCGTATCTGTTCGCCGTCGGCGGTGCCCTCACCGGTGAAGTAGGTGAAGAGATACCCGGCGTACTTGGACTTCGACGGGGCCGCGGACGGCGCTCCGCTCAGCGCGGGGCTGGGCGGAGCGGTGAAGATGCTCGTCACCAGCGTGAGCAGGGCGGCGAGCAGCGGCAGGAAGAGCATGCGGGTTGTGCGGGGACCCATGACACATCCTGTGGGAGTCTGGTGGGTTCTGTTGAACTGGTTGCACCGGAGTGTGTCCAGTGGGGACCCGGTGCGTCAACGGTGTGTGGCCCCTCATGCCCAGCGAAAGTTTTCGACGTACGTCAGCGGGCCGACGGCTCGGCCGGACCGGCACCCCGCACGGCACCCACGGCCGGGGGCAGCCGCCGCCACCTGCCGCGGTGGGCGTGCTCCAGCAGGACCGGATCGTCGCCCACCACGACGGGGTGCCCCACCTGGCGCAGCAGGTCCAGGTCGGAGGCGTGGTCCCCGTACGCGTGGCAGTCCTCGGGGCGCAACTCCCGTTCCCTCAGCACCTCGGCCACCGCTTCGGCCTTGCCCGCCCCGATCCGGACGTCGCGGACCTCGCCGGTGTAGCTGCCGCCGGAGACCTCCGGCACCGTGCCGAGCGCGATGTCCGCGTGGACGTACCGGGCGATCGGATCGAGGCAGGCCGCGAAGGATCCGGAGACGAGGACCACCAGATCGCCCCGCTGCTGATGTTCCCGCAGGGCCAGCAGCGCCGGGGGATGGAACAGCCCCCCGGAGGTCATGCCGTCGTCGAACCACTGCTGCCCGGCGGCGGTCACCTCGGCCACCCGGTGGCCCGCGAACAGCCGGTAGTAGGCGCGGTTGGACGCCGCCCGGCCACCGGGGCCCGCGGCGATGTCCCGCAGGGAGGCCACCGTGTCGTCGGCCGCCGAGTCGGGGCGGCCGAGCCACCGGTAGTAGTCGCGGAGGAACGAGAGCATGCTCTTGCGCGTGATCAGCGTCTCGTCGACGTCGAAGAACGCGGCGCCGCGCGCCGTCGTCGCCAGGCCCGAGGTCATCGCGGGGTCCTTTTCTGCCGGGGTTCGCGGGCCTCGGTCACGGGAGCCGTGCCCCCGCGACCGAGGTGTGGCGGGTCAGTAGCGGGACCCCACCGGGTCCGGTACGGCGTCCAGCTCCGCCAGGTCCGCCTCGCTCAGGCGGATCGCGGCGGCGTCGGTGTTCTCCTTCAGATAGCGGGAGTTCTTGGTGCCGGGGATCGGCACGACGTGCTCGCCCTGGGCGAGCGTCCAGGCGATCGCGACCTGGGCCGGGGTGGCGCCGTGCCGGGTGGCGACGGTGCGGACGACATCGACGATGCGGGAGTTGGCCGCCAGCGCCTCGTCCTGGAACCGCGCGTTGGACTTGCGGAAGTCACTCTCCTCGAACTGGTCGGGGCTGACGTACGCGCCGCTGAGGAAGCCCCGACCGAGCGGGGAGAACGGGACGAAGGTGACGTCGTTCTCCGCGCACCAGCCGACCAGGTTCTCCGCGCCGGGCAGCCCCTCCAGCTCCTCGCCCGGGCGGCCGAGCGGACCGCGGGTCCACAGCGACAGCTCCGACTGGATGGCGGCCACCGGGTGCTGACGGTGGGCCTCGGCGGCCTCCGCGATGCTCACCTCCGACAGCCCGAGCCGCCGCACCGTGCCCGCGGCAACGAGGTCGGCCATGGCGCCCCACGTCTCGGCGAGCGGCACCTCGGGGTCGACCCGGTGCAGATAGAGCAGGTCGATCACGTCGGTGTCCAGACGGGCAAGGCTCGCCTCCACCGCCGTCCGCACATGCTCGGGACGGCCGTCGCGGTGCATCGCGCGGGTTGCCAGATCGTCCACCACCAGACCGCACTTGGTGGCCAGCACCACCTCGTCGCGGCGCCCGGCCAGGGCCCTGCCCAGCAGCCGCTCGTTGTGCCCGTCGCCGTACACGTCGGAAGTGTCGAGGAAGGTCACGCCGAGGTCGAGGGCCTCGGCGATGACCCGGACCGAGGTGTCGTCGTTCCGCTGCCCCTCGGCGTATCCCCAGCTCATGCCCATGCAGCCGAGGCCGATGGCGCCGATGGAGGGCCCGCCGGAGCCGAGCTTGCGCTGTTCCATGTGTCTCTGTCTCCTTCGATCTGTGGTGCTCAGGCCGCCTCGGCCGGGGCTTCTTCGGCCGGGGTCGCCTCGGGCCGGGCCGCGCCGACGCGGGCGAGGACCACGCGCAGGCGCGCCGCGTCCAGGCGCGGTTCGACGGCGGCGATGTGGCCGTCGGGGCGTACCACGACGGCGCGCGGGCCGGTGCCGAGGAACTCCCTCAGCGCGGGCCACGCCGACACGTCCCGGACCGGGTGGTGCGGGGCGAGCGCCGCGCGCAGCGCCGCGCACCGGGCCTCCCACTGCACGCCACGGGCGCCGCCCGACCAGGTCAGCACGGTGAAACGGTCATCGGCGACGGCAGGCCACGGCCCCTGCTCGCCGTCCTCGTACCCGTCGGACACGAAGACGGGGAGGCGCTCCCCGACGCCCAGCGGCTTGCGCCGCCAGCGGATGTCGGCCTTCACATCCTCCCGATCGGAAGCGTAGTTGACGCTGAGCTGGCTCATCAGCGGGGTCACCAGCCGCTGGAACGCGCCGGTCACCCGCGCCCCGCGCACCAGGGCGTCGCGCAGCGCGACCTTCGCGGGCTGCCGCACCAGACCCCATGAGGTCTGCTTGGCGGTGACCAGGGACACCCGCTCGGCGGAGTGCCGCCGCTCGCGGTCGTACGTATCGAGAACGCGGGCGTCGACGGTGCCCCGCAGCACGCCGCCCAGCTTCCAGGCGAGGTTGATCGCGTCCTGGATGCCGGTGTTCATGCCCTGCGAGCCCGCCGCGCTGAAGATGTGCGCCGCGTCGCCGACGAGGAAGCAGCGGCCCGCGCGGAACGCGGCGGCGGTCCTGCGGCGTGCCCGGAAGACGGTCGTCCACTTCAACTCGCCGAGCTTCGCCGGGAAGGGCACGACCCGGTTCAGGTTCTCCTGGAACAGCTCGCGGGGCGGCTCGTCCTCGTCGTTCCACACCGGGACGCTGCACGCCACGCGGAACGTGCCGTCGCCGAACGGCGCGAGGCCCATGGCGCCGCCCGCGTTGTAGCAGTAGATCATCTCGTCCTGGGGCAGCGGCCCGTCGAGCGGACCGTCCCCGATGGCGAACAGCACATCGGCGCCCTGCCCCTGGAACTCGATGCCCAGCTCCTTGCGCACCGTGCTGTGCGAGCCGTCGGCGCCGATGAGCCAGGAGGCGCGCACCCGCTCCTCCGAGCCGTCCCGGCGGCGGAGCGTCGCCACCGGCCGGTCACCGGAGTTGTCCAGCGCCACCAGGGCGGTTTCCGACTCGACCTGGCCGCCCAGCTCCACAAGACGCTTGCGGATGACGTCCTCGGTCTTCCACTGCGGGGTGCACAGCCCGAACGGGTACGGGGTGTCGTGCAGCCGGCTCATCTCGATGGCGCCCAGCCGCTTGCTGCCGGAGTAGTACGACACCGCGTCGATGTGCTTGCCGGTCTCGGCCAGCTCCTCGGCGACACCGATCCGGCGCACCAGCTCCAAGCTGCGCGGCCACATGATGACGGCCCGGGAGTGAATGGTGGTGCTGGGCGCCGCGTCGACGATCCGCACCGGGATGTCCTGGCGCAGCAGGTCGCAGGCGATGACCATGCCGACCGGTCCCGCGCCCACCACCAGGACCGGATCGGGGCCGTTCGTGCTGTGCTGTGCGGGGGTCATGCCCCCTCCTTCCTGTCACGGCTGCTGTCGCTGTTTCGAGCGTCGTCCGCCGGGGCGTCCTCGGGCCGCCTGACGACCGCGCACGACCAGGTGAATCCGCCCCCGGCGCTGAGCACCACGGCCGTCTCGCCGGGGGAGAGCCGCCACCGGCCGGGCCCGGCCAGCAGCGCGAGGTTGGCGAGGATGTCCCCCGCGCCCAGATGGCCGGTGTCGTGCCCCGTGTCCCGGGCGGGCGCCGAGGTGACCAGCGCGACCGCGGGGGTGTACGCGGCGCTCAGCGCCGCATGGCCCAGGCGCGGCAGGAACACATCGCGCAGGGCCGGGTCGTCCGGGGACACACCCGCGTCGTACAGGGCCGCCCGG
>NZ_GG657754.1:9450545-9458308 GCF_000158915.1 Streptomyces himastatinicus ATCC 53653
GGTGCGGCGGATGTCCACCACCGGGCCGTGCTCGCGCGGCGCCGGGCTGAAGGCGTCACGGCCGCGGTGCATCGTCTCCATGGCGGGCGCCGCGGCGGTGACCAGGGACAGCAGCTCGAGCGCCTGCCCCGGGTCCCGGCCGGGCGCCTCGGCGCGCAGCACGGCGGCCGTGGCGCCGTCGCCGTACCAGAGGCCGTAGTCGCCGCGCCAGCGGTCGAAGCCGGGCTCGCAGAAGCGGTCGGCCGTGGTGACCAGCGCGGCGCCGGTCGCCGGGTCGGCCTGGAGCCGCGCGGCGGCGAGGTCGAGCGCGCAGGCACCGCCGTTGCACATCTGCTGCACACCGACCGGCAGCGCGTCGAGGGCGCCCGCGCCGTGCGCGATGTAGTGGGCGGGCGACCAGAAGTCGTGCCCCTGGTGATACGTCCAGGCGTGCACCAGCAGGCCCACGTCCCGCGGGTCGTCGCCCGCCAGCTCCAGCGCGCGCCGCGCGGCCCGCACCGCCATCTCCGGCGGCGCCTCGGCCCGGGACACCGGCAGCCGCCGGTACCGGGTCGCCGCCACGTCCTCCGGTGCCAGCCGCCCGGCGCGCACCGCGTCGTCCGGGGTCTCCACGGTGGCCGGGAGCCAGGTCGTCGCGGCGCTCACATACAGCGGTCGGCCGAACTTCACGCCGCGTCCTCGGGCGTGGGCCGCTGGGTGCGGGTGAGCGCGATGTCCGCCTCGGCGACGAGCTGTTCGTCCTGCTCGAAGGCGATGCTCAGCCGCAGCTCCGCATCCGCGTCCGGTTCGTGGCGGGAGGACCGGCGGGCGGTCAGCAGCAGCGGGCTGTCCAGCTCCGCGTACGTCTGGAAGGACGCGGCCAGTTCGGTCAGCGCCCATGGCCGGCCCGTGTCGCGGGTGTGCTCGGCGGCGTGGAGGAGCCCGAGCTGACGGCCCGCCTCCATCAGGACCATCCCGGGGAAGTGGTCCAGCGGGTGGTCGAACAGGCTGGGGTGCTCTCCGGCCGGGCGCAGCCGCGCGCTGACGCTGTCGGGCCCGGTCACCGCGTCGAGCAGGACCACGTTCTCCTCGCGGGTGCGCCCGACCCGCCCCGGCGGCACCGGAGTTCCGGCCCGCAGATACCGGAAGGCGTCCGAGGTGGGCGGCGTGCTGCCGCGCCGCCGGGTACGCATCGCCGCGTACGTACCGCCGGGCATATAGGCCGCGCGCAGCGACACCTCGCCGAGGTACTGCCCGGCCACGGACAGCCGCATCACATACGTCGTGGCGAGGAGCGTGCCGTCCCGCCACCGGCTGTCGCGCGTGGTCACGTCCATGACGAGTTCCGCGGGGCCGGGGCCGATCCGGACGGTGGCCGCGCCGGGCAGCCGCATCGACCACGACTGGAGAATGAAGACGGTGTCGCGCGGTGCTCCGAAATGCGTGTGCACGGCATGGGTTTCCGCCTGTCGGCAGCATTCCAGCAACAGCAGCGGATCGATCGGGGAGCGGTCCGTGTGGTCGGTGTAATAGGCGTGCGACGGGGGTATTTGGGCCGCTGCCACGAAATGCCCGTCCGTCACTTTCCGGCTGTCGGTCAGAAACAGCTCGGACAACGCCTCCCGGTGCACCAGGTCCTTGGGGACGGTGCGGGAGAAGTCGAGGTCCGGCACGATGACTCGTGCGTCGGCCGCCTCGGTGGCCACTGTCACGCCTGTCCCCTTTCCCTTGAGATCGTGGAGTGTTTCGGCACGGCAACCATGCTGGCCGGACCCGCTACCGCCCCGCTCACGTCCCTCTCACGCCGCGAATGACCGGACCGTGAGTGCCTTCTGTGCCGTTCATGAGAACGCCTCAAGCGGCGGCATGCAGCATGAATTCCCGGAAACGCCGCACGAGTCGGCGAGGCGGGCCAGAAGGGAAAGCAGCGATGGACTCTTTGACGGACTCTTTCCGTGCTACGGACTCTTTCCGCGCCAACGGCGCATTCACGCATGCATTTCGCGCCATACGGAGTGCCGGGTGAACCGCGCGGCGGTTCTCGCGGGGCTCGGGACCTGGCTGCCGGAGAACGTCGTCACCAATGACGAACTGGCCCGCCGGCTCGACACCTCCGACGAGTGGATCCGCACCCGGACCGGAATCCGGCAGCGCCATGTCATCGGCCCCGGGCAGTCCACCGGGGACCTCGCCGTGGAGGCCGGGCGGCGCGCGCTGAAGTCGGCGGGCACCGACCAGGCCGACATGGTCATGGTCGCCACCAGCACCCCGGACCGGCCGTGCCCGGCCACCGCCCCGGACGTGGCGAGCCGACTCGGCCTCACCGGTGTCCCCGCCTTCGACATCGCGGCCGTGTGCACCGGCTTCGTCTACGCCCTGGGCATGGCCGCCGCCGTCATCGGATCCGGTACCGCCGGAAGCGTACTGGTCATCGGCGCGGACACCTTCTCCACCATCCTCGACCCCGAGGACCGCACCACCCGCGCGGTGTTCGGCGACGGAGCGGGCGCCGTCCTGCTGCGCCCCGGCGACCCCGGGGAACCGGGCGCCCTCGGCGGCCTCGACCTCGGCAGCGACGGCAGCCGCAGCGAACTCATCGAGGTCCCCGCGGGCGGCTCGCGGCAGAAGGCGTCGGGCCGGTCCGCGGAGGAGACCGGGGCCTACTTCACCATGCAGGGCCGGGCGGTGTTCTCCGAGGCGGTCCGCAGGATGGCCACCTCGGTCGAAACGGCCGCCGACCGCCTCGACTGGGCCCCCGGCGACATCGACCGCGTCGTCCTGCACCAGGCCAACGCCCGCATCCTGGCGGCCGTCGCGGACCGCATGGGACTGCCCGCGGACCGGTTCGTCTCCAACATCGGGCGGGTCGGCAACACCGTCGCCGCCTCCATTCCCCTCGCCCTCGCCGACGGTGTCATCGAGGGCGCCCTGCGCCCCGGGCAGCGCGTCGTCCTCGGTGGCTTCGGCGGCGGCCTCACCTGGGGCGCGATGGGGCTGCGCTGGCCCGACATCAGCCCCGTCTGACCTCCCCTCGGCAACCGGTACTCACAGAAGGAGTTTCACCATGGATGTGATCGAAGAGCGCGTCACCGGCATCCTCTCCGGACAGTTCAAGCTCAAGAAGGAGATCATCACCCCCGAGGTGACCTTCCAGAACCTGTCGTTCGACTCCCTGGTGCTGATCGAGCTGAGCCTCGTCCTGGAGAAGGAGTTCCAGGTGGTGATCGAGGAGGGCGACCTCACCGACCAGCTCACCGTGCGCGAACTGGCCGAACTGCTCACCGACAAGGGCGCGGTGGCCTGATGGCCGACGGCATAGCGGTCACCGGACTCGGGCTGGTGACACCGGCCGGATCCGGCGTCGCGGAGAACTGGGACCGGCTGCTCACCGGTCGTTCCTGCGCCACCAGGGACACGTCCCTGGACGGCATGCCCGTCGACTTCACCGCGCGCGTCCCCGGTTTCGACGCCGGTGAACTGCTGGGCGGCTTCGCCTCCTGGCAGCTGGAACGCTTCGTACAGCTGGCCATCGTCGCCTCCCGCATGGCGATCGAGGACGCCGGATGGGACCGGGACAGCTGGGACGGCGCCCGGGTGGGCGTCGTCCTCGGCAACTCCCTCGGCGGCGCGGCCACCTTCGAGGAGCAGTACCAGGAGCTGCGCGACGGCGGCCCCGGCCGGGTCTCCCCGCTGATGATCACCAAGTACATGCCGAACATGCTCGCCGGGTACGTGGCGATCGACTGCGGCGCCACCGGCCCCGGCCTGGTGACGGCCACCGCCTGTGCCTCCGGCGCCACCGCTGTCGGCACCGCCCGCGACCTGCTGCGCTCGGGGGCGTGCGACATCGTGCTGGCCGGGGCCAGCGAGTCCGCGCTCACCCCGACCGTGATGGCGGGCCTGACCAAGATGGGCGCGCTGTCCAGGAGCCGGGAAGCCCCCGAACACGCCGCCCGCCCCTTCGACGCAGAACGGGACGGGTTCGTGGCGGCGGAGGCCGCCGGGGTCCTCGTCCTCGAACGCCCCGAGGACGCCCGCGCGCGCGGCGCCACGGTGCGGGCGGTCGTACGGGGGTACGGCGCCACCTCGGACGCCCACCACGCCACCGCGCCCGACCCACAGGGGCGGGGCATCGAACGGGCGCTGCGGGACGCGCTGGCCGACGCCGACGTATCGGCGCGGGACATCGGCCACGTCAACGCCCACGGCACGGCCACCCCCATGAACGATGTGATCGAGGGCCGGATGCTGCGCCGGGTCCTCGGCGAGGGCCCCGCCGTGACCTCCACCAAGGGCGTCACCGGCCACGCCCTCGCCGCGGCCGGGGCGATCGAGGCCGCGTACACCGTGCTGGCCGTGCAGCACGGCACCGTGCCGCCGACCGGGAACCTCAAGAACCAGGATCCGCGGATCGATCTGGACGTCGTCACGGGGGAGCCGCGCCGCACCCGTATCGAGGCGGCCGCCAGCACCTCGCTCGGGTTCGGCGGTCACAACGCCGCGCTCGTCGTCACCCCCGCGTGAGCGTCGCGGGAAGGGAGGGGAAACGATGAACCGTTCGGTCTTCGTCACCGGCGGCAACCGGGGCATCGGCGCCGCAGTCGCCGCCGCCTTCGCGGCCGACGGCGACAAGGTCGCCGCCAGTCACCGTACGGGCAGTCCGCCGGACGGGGTGCTCGGCGTCCACGCGGACGTCACCGTGCCGGGACAGGTCGAGAAGGCGCTGCGCGAGGCGGAAGCGGCCCACGGCCCGGTGGAGGTCGTGGTGGCCAACGCCGGGATCACCCGGGACCGGCCCGCGCTGCGGATGTCTGACGAGCAGTTCGAGGAGGTGCTCTCCACCAACCTCACGGGCGCGTTCGCGACCGTACGGGCCGCGCTCACCAGCATGCTCCCGGCCCGGCGCGGCCGGGTGGTGCTCGTCTCCTCGGCGCTCGGCTTCCTCGGCTCACCGGGGCAGACCAACTACGCCTCGGCCAAGGCCGGTCTGGTGGGCATGGCCCGCTCCCTCGCATGGGAGCTGGGCGACCGCGGCATCACGGTGAACGTGGTGGCGCCCGGCATCATCGAGACCGATATGACGGCACCGCTGTCCGAACGCCGCATGGAGGACCTGATGCGGATGACACCGCTCGGCCGCCCCGGCAGGGTCGAGGAGGTCGTGGCCGCCGTCCGCTTCCTGGCGAGCGAGCAGGCGAGTTACATCACCGGAGCGGTCCTGCCGGTCAGCGGAGGGATCGGCATGGGCCACTGAGCAACGACCCCGGGCCCGGTACGGAACGGTCCGTACCGGGGCCACGGCCCGTCAGTCGACACCAGGAGGCGGACCACCGTGTTCCCGAGCCCGACCACCGGCTGGATATCCGGTTTGCGCACCGCCCACCCGGCCCCGGCCGCCCGGGTCGTCGTCTTCCCGCACGCGGGCGGCGACGCCCAGCGGTATCTGACGCCGCTGTCACGGCTGCCCGGCGACGTGGACCTCCTCGGCATCACCCTGCCCGGGCGCGCGGAGCGGGCCGCCGAGCCCCCGGCGGAGAGCGTGGCGGACGTGGTCCGGGGCGTACGCGGCACACTGCGCCGACTGCCGACCGTACCCACGGTGTTCTACGGGCACAGCATGGGCGCGCTGCTCGCCGTCGCGGTGGCGGACGCGCCGGGGGCGGCACCGCACCCGGGCGCCGTGGTGGTGAGCTGCGGACTGCCGGGGGAGAGGGCATACCCCCACCCGGAGCGACTGCACACGGCCGACGGACTGGACGAGATCTTCGCGCTGCACGGGCTCCCCGCGGGCGCGCTCGACGACCCATCGCTCGACCCGCGCGCCCGGGCGCTGGCCCATGACCTGGCCCTCACCCGCCGGGCGCTGCGCGCCGTACGCGACGTATGCCTCGGGGTGCCGCTCACGGCCCTCGCCGGGACGGACGATCCGCTGGTCCCGGGCGACACCCTGTCCGGGTGGGCGGCCTTCACCCGTGCCGCTCACCGGGGGCGGCTCGTGGACGGCGGCCACTTCTTTCCCTTTTCGCCCACCGGCGCGGACGTGCTGCTGGAGGAACTCACCGCGGCGCTGCGCGCGGTGGGTCATGACGCGGGCGTACGGGCCGGGGTCACAGCCCCACGGACGGCAGCGCGGGGGTGAGCGAGCCGCCCGCCACGAGGATCGACTTCTGGAGTTCCTGGAGCCGCATCGAGGGCTCCAGGCCGATCCCCTCGGCCAGGGCGGAGCGCAGCCCCTGATAGACCGACAGGGCGTCATTGCGTCGGCCGGAGCGGTTCAGGGCGATCATCAGGCACTCGTGCAGCATCTCGTCGTACGGGTGCAGCGCCGTCAACGCGCGCAGCTCGCCGACGACTTCGTACCGCTGGAGCCGCAGGTCGAGCAGGATGCGGCGGCGCAGTACGGACTTCCGGTCCTCCTCCAGGCGCAGCACGTGCGACTGGAGCACGGGCCCGGTCGGCAGGTCGGCCAGCGGCTCGTCGCGCCACAGGTCGAGGGCGCACCGCAGCAGCGCCGAGGCCTGGGCCAGCTGCCCCGCCTCCTCCGCGCGGCCCGCCTCGGCCACCAGGTCCTGGTAGCGGCGTACGTCGAACTCGTCGTCGGGGACGGCCAGCCGGTATCCGGTCTGCTCCGTGACGAGGATCTGCTTGGCGAGGGCGCTCCCGGGCCCGCCGGGCAGGACCATTCCCAGGTGCTTGCGGATCTGCATGACGTAGTTCTGAAGGCTGGTGGCCGCGCTCTTGGGCGTCGCGGCGCCCCATACCTCGCGCTCCATCGCGTCGATCTGCACGACCCGCCCCCGGTTCAGCACCAGTAGGGCGAGCACCTTCCTGGCCTTCGGCGCGGCCGGCACGACTGAGCCGCCGTTCAAGGTCACGCGCAGCGGCCCGAGTACGTTGGCGATCATCCGTCAGTCCCCCTCCTCGAGGGTAAACATATAGCGCCGTACATCTATGAGCGCAAGTACAAACTCAGCGTGCGCGGGCCGGTGAGGGGACGTCAACTGCTACTGAAGTGGGGCAAATGGGCTCCGGAGGGGTCGCTTTCTGCTGGGTTTCGGGGACGCATAGTTATCGAGTTGGGTAAACTTTTGCTCTCCGATACAACTTTGAATCACAGTGATTGCCACTATGGCGGCGTCATTCTCACGTCATGAAGGGGGAGCGCCGTGGAGCGCAGACGACCGATGGACGACACCGCACTCGCCGTTGTCGGCATGGGGTGCCGGTTTCCCGGAGCGGCCGGGACGGATGCCTTCTGGGACCTGCTCATGGGGGGCGGCGACGCCGTGACGGGCGTCCCCGCGGACCGCTTCGACATCAGCCGTGCCTACGACCCCACGCCCGGCAGGCCGGGCAGGACCGTTTCCCGCCACGGCGGCTTCCTGGACGACGCGTTCGGCTTCGACGCCGCGTTCTTCGGGATCGCGCCCGTGGAGGCCGAGAGCATGGACCCCCAGGCGCGGCTGCTGCTGCACGTGGTGTGGGAGGCGCTGGAGGACGCGGGCCTGGTCCCGGCGCGGCTGGCCGGAAGCCGGACCGGCGTCTTCGTCGGCCAGGCCACCGCGGAGTACGCGGAGGCCGAACACGCCCCCGCCGAGCCGGTGCTGCGGGACGCCGTGGGGGCCCGGATCAGGGCCGTCACCGCGGGGCGCGTCTCCCACGCGCTGGACCTGCGCGGCCCCAGCGTGGTGATCGACACCGCGTGCTCGTCCTCCCTGGTCGCCGTGCACGCGGCGCGGCAGAGCCTGCTCACCGGGGAGAGCGACCTCGCCATCGCCGCCGGG
>NZ_GG657754.1:9458408-9473203 GCF_000158915.1 Streptomyces himastatinicus ATCC 53653
CGAGGGCGGCATGCTCTCGTCCTCGGGGCGCTGCCGGTTCGGCGACGCCACGGCCGACGGCTTCGTACGGAGCGAGGGCATCGGCACCGTCGTCCTCAAGCGGCTGGACGACGCGGTCCGCGACGGCGACCCGGTGTGGGCCGTCCTGCTCGGCTCGGCGGTCACCTGCGACGGCAGGGCCAGCGGGCTGCTGATGCAGCCGTCCGTGGACGGGCAGGCCGCGATGGTGCGCGAGGCGTGCCGGAGCGCCGAAATCCGGCCGGACCAGCTCGACTACGTCGAGGCGCACGGCACCGGAACCCCCGTCGGCGACGGGGTCGAACTGCGCGCCCTCGCCGAGGTCACGGGCCCCGGGCGGGCCCGGGACCGTCCCCTGCTCACCGGCTCGGTCAAGACCAACATCGGCCATGCGGAGGCGGCCGCGGGCATCGCCGGGCTGATCAAGACGGTGCTGATGGTCCGGCACGGCGTCATCCCGGCCTCCCTCCACCTGGAGCGGCGGCACCCGCTGCTGGACGGCGAGGCGTCCGCCGTCGACATCGTCACCGCCGCCCGGCAGCTGCCCAAGGCGGGCCCGGCGGCGCTCGCGGGCGTCAGCTCGTTCGGTCTCTCCGGCACCAACGCCCATGTGGTGGTCGGCGAGTACGTCCCACCGCCCGCCATCCCGGCCACGGACGCGCCCACGCCCACCCGGGCCGCGGGCGACGTGCCCGCCACCACTACGGCTGCGGACGATGTGCCCGCGCCCACTCCGGCTGTGGACGTGCCCGCCACCGATCCGATGGCGGGCGACGTGCCCTCGACTGCCCCGGCTGCGGACGTGCCCGCGACCGCCCCGGCTGCGGGCGACGTGCCCGCGCCCGCCCCGGCCGCAGCCGTGCCCGCCGCCACTCCGGCCGGGGCCGCGCCCGCCGCCAACCCCGCCGCGCCCGTGTCCGCGCACCCCGCGCCGCGCCTGCTGGTGCTCAGCGCCCGCTCGTCCGCCGCGCTGCGCCGGATGGCGGGCCGCTACGCCGCACACCTCGGCCCCGACGGACCCGGCCGCGCCGACTCGCTGGACGCCATCTGCGCCACCGCCGCCACCCGCATGGCGGCCCACCCGTACCGGCTGTGGGTGGTCGGCGACTCGCACGACGACCTCGCGGACAAGCTGCGCGCGCTCGCCGAGGGTCGGCCCATCCGCGACGGCGGCACCGGCGAGGCCGGGTTCGGCGAGCCCAAGCGCAAGGCGTTCGTCTTCGCCGGGCAGGGCTCGCAGTGGGCCGGGATGGCGCGGGACCTGCTCGACGCGTCGCCCGCCTTCCGGACCGAGATGGAGGCGTGCGACCGGGCGATCCGGGACGAACTCGGCTGGTCCGTGGTCGCGTTGCTGCGGGACGCGCCGGTGCCGTTCCCCACCGGAGTCGCCACCGTCCAGCCCGCCCTGTGGGCCGTCCAGGTGTCGCTCGCCGCCGCCTGGCGGGAGGCCGGGGTGGAGCCGCAGCTGTGCCTCGGCCACAGCATGGGGGAGGCCGCCGCCGCGTATGTGTCCGGCGCGCTGACCCTGCGGGACGCCGCCGCGGTGATCTGCCGCCGCAGCAGCCTGATGGAACGGGCCGCCGGACGCGGCGCCATGCTCGCCGTCGAACTCCCGGCGCGGCAGGCGCGGGACATCGCCGCGGCGTACGGGGACGATGTGTGCGTGGCCGCGGAGAACGCACCGTCCGCCTCCGTACTGGCCGGTGACCACCGCGCGCTGACCGAGATCGCTGCGGGCCTGGAGGAGCGCGGGGCGCTGAGCCGCATGGTCCGGGTCGACGTGGCCTCGCACTCGCCCGCCATGGACCCGCTCCTCGACGAGCTGCGCGAGCGGCTGACGGACCTCACCCCGGCCGAAACGCGGACCGGCATGTTCTCCACCGTGCACACCACCCCGGTGGGCGGCCCCGAACTCGACGGCACCTACTGGGCGGAGAACCTGCGCCGCGTCGTGCGGTTCGCCCCCGCGGTGCGCGAGGCGGCCCGGGGGGCCGGGACCGTCTTCGTCGAGGTCGGCCCGCACCCCCTGCTCGTCACGGCGGTGGAGGAGACGCTCGCCGACGCGGACCTCGACGGCGCCGCCGTGGGCACCCTGCACCGGGACGCCGACGGCAGGACCGACCTGCTGCGCGCCACGGGGCGGGTCTTCGCCGCTGGCGGGGCCGTGGACTGGACGGCGTGGTACGCCGCGGACCACCGGGTGGTGCCGCTGCCCGCCTATCCATGGGACGCCGTACGGTTCCGGCGCGAGGCGCGGCGACCGGAGGCCGTACCCCGTGGCGCGGCGCCCTACGTCAAACGCGTCGACCCCGCCGCCTGGGCCGCCGACACCTGGGGCGGCGGCATCCGGGTGCGGGGCGTGGCGCCCGTGCCTCCGGCCGTCTACTGCGTCACCATGCTGGAGGCGGCGCGCGATGCGGGTCACGACGAAGCACTGATGCTGCGTCAATTGACGCTGGGCGAAGAGCCGTTGCTGCTGGACGCCCTCCCCGAAGCCGACCTCCGGGTGACCCTCACCGGTTCCGGGGCGGAGGCGGCGGAGGGCCTGCGGGCCGTGGTGGAATTCCGCACCGCCGGAGGGACGGAGTGGCGGAGGGCCGCCGCGGCGCGGCTGGTCGCGGCCCGCGAGGAGGGCCCGCGCGACGCCTCCTGGGCGCTCGACTCGGTGCTGGGCAGGTGCCGCGACCACCAGTCGGCGGAGGAGTTCCGCGAACTCGCCGCCAGGCGTGGGTTCGCCGTCGGGGAGCCCTTCCACGCGGTGGAGCGGCTGTGGCGGGGCGGCGGTGTGGTGGCCGCCAGGATGCGGCTGCCGAAGGTGGCGGGACCGGCGGCCTGGGAAGCGGGCCTGCTGCCGCTGCTGGCCGCGCTGCCCCCGGCGGCGGGCGGCCGCCCCCATGTGCCGGGTGCCATCGAGTCCATACGGCTGTTGGGCGCGCTTCCCGACGACTTCTGGACGCTGTGCCGGTTCACCCCCGAGCGCGGGGAGCGTCCCGCGCGCGCCGATGTGCGGATGATCGCCCATGACGGGCAGCTGCTCGCGGAGTTCTCCGGGATACGGATGCGGCGCCTGGCGCCCGTCCGGCAGGCGGGCCCCGCATCCGGCGGCCCGGCGCTGCGAGCGGCCCGGCGCGGGGCGGCGCGGATCGCGGCGGAGGTGCGGGTACGGACGGCGCCGCTGGGCTCCCGGCTGTCCCGTCTGCTGACCACGCGCGCGCCCCGCCCCACGCGCGCCCCGCATCTCACGCCCGACTCGCGCCCCGCGTCCGACTCGCGCCCCGCGTCCGACTCGCGCCCCGCGTCCGACCCTCGCCTCCGGTTCGAACCGCGGCTTCCTGACACCCGGCGCGACTCCACGAAGGCGCTGCCCGCCGCGGCCGCCGCGGTCCTCGGGATGCCGCTCGGCGACCTCGACCCCCGCAGGCCGCTGCGCGACGTGGGGCTCGACTCGCTGATGGCCGCGCGGCTCGGGCAGCAACTGCGCCGGGAACACGGCATCGAGATCACCGCAGGGCGGCTGCTGGGCGCCGAGAGCCTGGAGGCCCTGACCCGCAGCCTGACGGGCGGCGCGCCGGGATGACAGTGCTGAATGATGACCAGAAGTCATTGTTAGACTGTGGTATAAGAAAGTTGGGGGCTGGCCAGGAGGGCTTCTCATCTCATGGGTCTCGCTCCCCTTGATCCTTCGTGGTCAGCTTGATCCTTCGGTGGTCAGCGCCGATCACACTTATCAAGGGACGGAGACGGATCGATATGGACTCAACGGCGTCAGTGGCGCCGCCCGCGGGTCGCCGGGAGCGCAACAAGCAGCGGGTCAAGGAACGGCTGTATACGGCGGCTTTGGAACTCTTCAGCGAGAAGGGTTACGACCAGACCTCCATCGACGACATCGCGGAGCGTGCCGATGTGGCGCGGGGAACCTTCTTCAACTACTTTCCCCGCAAAGAAGATCTCATCGGCGCCTGGAGCGAACGGCGGCGGGCGAAACTCATGACGCATCTCGCGGAGACCCGGTCCTATGGGGCCGGTGCCGTCGCGCAGCTGAAACAGTGCGTGTCCGTACTGGGGCGGATCAACGAGGAAGAGCGTGACCTCACGGTGGCCATGCTCACCGCATGGGTGAAGGCGGGCCGTCCGATCCAGGAGGACCCGTATATGGCGGACATCTTCTCGGAGATCGTGGAAACCGGGTGCCACACCGGTGAACTGGCCGAGAACCTGTCGTCCGACCTCGTGGGGAACGTGCTGCGTGATCTGTATCTCGGGGCGCTCTACCGCTGGTGCTATCAGCGGAGTTCCGCTGACGCCGGATCGCTGAACGATGAACTCCAGGAAGTCCTGGGCCATCTGCTCGGAGGCATCACGGATTCCTCCCGGCGCTGACCGCGCGACGACCACACGGCCCGGGAATCCGGCGGCGCACCGCCGAATTCCCGGGCCGAAAGCATCTTCAGGCGTTCAGGCCCCGCGCCGCCGCGCGGGCAGCCGCCGGAGGGAGGCGTCGGCGAAGTGCGGGGGAGTGTAGTCGGCGTCCGACGGATTGAGGTCGGTCCCCGGCGCCACCAGCGCGTCCAGCCGGTCCAGCACCGCGTCGTCCAGCGTCACCTCCGCACCGGCCAGCAGATCCGTCAACTGCTCGACCGTCCGCGGCCCGATGATGACGGACGATACGGCCGGGTGCGTCAGCACGAACGCCACCGCCAGATGGGACACCGGAAGCCCGCACTCGGCGGCAAGCTCGACCAGCTCCTCGACAATGGCCAGCTTGTGCGCGTTGCCCGGCAGTGACTGGTCGAACTTGTACGGAATCATGTCGCTGCGGAACGAACCCAGTTCGCCGATGCCGTCACCGCGCCCCTTGCGGAAGCGGCCGGTCAGCCAGCCGCTGGCCAGCGGGCTCCAGGTCATCACCCCCATGCCGTACCGCTGCGCGGTGGGCAGCACCGACCGCTCGACACCCCGCATGAACAGCGAGTACGGGGGCTGTTCGGTGTGGAACGGCACATGGCCGCGGCGCTCCGCCGTCCACCGGGCCTCCACGATCTGCTCGGCGGAGAAGTCGGACGACCCGATGGCCATCACCTTCCCCTCCCGCACCAGATCGGACAGCACCGACAGCGTTTCATCGATGTCCGTCGACGGGTCCGGCCGGTGTATCTGGTACAGGTCGAGGTAATCCGTGCCGAGGCGGCGCAGACTGTTCTCGACCTCCCGCCTGATCCAGCGCCGGGAATTCCCGCCGTGGTTCGGGTCGTCGCCCATCGGAAAGTGCACTTTGGTGGCCAGCACCACATCGTCCCGGCGCCCCTTGAGCGCCTTGCCGACGATTTCTTCCGTCTCGCCCCCGGCGTACATGTCCGCGGTGTCGATGAAGTTGACGCCGGCGTCCAGCGCGGTGTGTACGAGACGCACACAGTCGGAATGGTCGGCGTTACCCCATGATCCCAGCATCATGGTGCCGAGACAGAACCTGCTGACGGATATCCCGGTCGATCCCAGCGATGTCCTGCGCATGGATTTCCTTGCACCTCATTTGCGCTTGGAGAGAATGCGGTCCCAAAACGCGGCGGGTCTCATGTCACCGCCGCCGCAGGCGAGTCTGACACGGCTGACCGGCATCCACCGGAGGCCGTGAGTCCGGCGTGAGTGGGCCATGAGCGGAATCGGACACAGTGGTGATGTATACGGGGTGAGCCCCGTGTCAGGTAATTGCCCCACCCCCCACCGCGAATTGGATGTGATGATGCGTCGCGCCGGGACGCTGCTGCTGCCACTGGTGGCGGTCTTTCTCGTTCCCTTCACCCTGACCGGCGCTTCGGTGGCGCTCACCGACATCAGTGAGCAGCTCGACGCGAGCCTGGCCGCCACCCAGTGGGTGGTCAACGCGTACAGCGCCACCTTCGCCGGATTCATGCTGATCACCGGTGCCCTCGCGGACCGGCTCGGCCGCCGCCGGGTCTTCGTGTCCGGTGTGGCCCTCTTCGCGGTGTGCGCGCTGATCAGCGCCGTCGCCCAGGACATCGTGGTACTGGACGTGGCGCGGCTGATCTCCGGGATCGGTGCGGCCGCGACCACCACGGGCGCCAGCGCCGTGCTCGCCGAGGCGTTCACGGGCCAGGCCCGGTCCAAGGTGTTCGGCCTGTTCGGCACCACGATCGGCATCGGGCTGGCCTTCGGGCCGACGCTGGCCGGGCTGCTGGTGGACAGCTGGGGCTGGCGGTCCGCGTTCGCCCTGCCCGGCGTCATCGGCCTGGGCTGCGTGGTCTTCTACCGCTCCCTCCCGGCCTCCCGGCCCGCCACCACGCGCGGCCAACTGGACCGGGCGGGCGGCACGCTGTTCACCCTGGCCCTGCTGCTGCTCATCTTCGCTCTGGTCGAGGGCCCCGAACTGGGCTGGGGCAGCGTGGCGGTGGCGGGTTCGCTCATCGCCTCGGTGGTGCTGTCCGGGGCGTTCGTGGCCGTCGAGCGCCGGGTCGCCGAACCGCTGCTCGACTTCCGGCTCTTCGGCACCGGCCGTTTCCTGGGCCTCTGCCTCGCCGTGGTCGCCGTGGTCGGGCTGTTCGGCCCGCTGCTCACCTATCTGCCCGCCTACTTCCGCGCCGTCGCGGGCATGAGCACCGGCGAGGCCGGGCTGTCCATGGTGGCGCTCACCGGCCCGGTCCTGTTCATCCCGCTGATCTGCGGGGCGCTGGTCCGCTGGATTCCCGGCCTCGGTGCAGGTGGTGGCCTCGCTGGTGCTGGTGGCCGCCGGGTCGGCCTGGCTGGCGACGGGATCCTCGCTGCTCCCGGCCCTGGTGGTGACGGGCATCGGCGTGGCCGTCGCGCAGGGGCTGCTCGACGGCCTGGCGGTCGACGCGGTCCCCTCCGAACACGCGGGCGCCGCCGCGGGCACCTTCAACACCGCGAAGCTGACCGCGGAGACGCTGGGCATCGCCGTCGTCGGGGCTGTCCTGGCGGCCCGTACCGGAGGACGGCTGTCCGGTCCGCGGTTCCCCGAGGCGCTCCACCTCACGCTGTGGACCTTCGCCGGGCTGTGCCTGGTGTCCGCCGCCGCCACGGCGCTGCTGCTGCGGTCGAGGGCGGCGAAGCCCGTCGCCGCGGCACCGGAGGGCGAACGCGACGCCGAGCCCGTCGCCACCTGAACACCCCGCTGATTTCTCTCTGTTCATCCTGTTGTTCTTGAGGAGTGACGTGCCATGCGCGCTGTGACCATCCCCCGCTTCGGCGGAGCCGAGGTACTGGAGTACACCGAGGCCGAGGCGCCGGTGCCCGGCCCCGGCCAGGTCGCCATCGACGTGACCCACGCCGGGGTGAACTACGCCGAGATCCTGTTCCGGCAGGGCGCGGTGGACGTTCCGCTGCCGTACGTCCCCGGCATCGAGGCCGCGGGGCGGATCCGCGCCCTCGGCGACGGGGTCACCGGGCTGCGGGTGGGCCAGCCGGTCACGGCCCTGACCATGACCATGGGCGGTGGCTACGGCGCGGTCGCGGTGACCGACGCACACCTGGTCGCCCCGCTGCCGGACGACGCCGATCCGGCGCTGATGGCGGCCGTTCCCTCCAACAGCACCACGGCGTGGCTGGTCCTGGGCGAGGTGGCCCGGCTGCGCAAGGGCGAGCGGGTGCTGGTGCACGCCGCGGCCGGGGGCGCGGGCAGCCAGCTCGGCCAGGTGGCCCGGCTGCTGGGCGCGGGCCAGGTCGTGGGCACGGTGGGCTCGCCGGACAAGATCGAGGCCGCGACCGCCTTCGGCTACGACAAGGTCGTCCTGCGCGACGACCTCCCCGGGGCCGTGGCCGGTCTCACCGACGGGCGGGGCTTCGACGTGGCCGTCGACCCGGTCGGCGGCGCGGCCCGCCGGGCGAGCCTCGACGCGCTGGCACAGGGCGGGCGCCTGGTCGCCATGGGCAACGCCTCGGGTGCGGACGACGTCCCGTTCAGCGCGAACGAGCTGTGGTTCAGCGGGAAGGGCGTCCTCGGCTTCAATCTCGGCGCGCTGAGCGGTGAGCGTCCCGAGGCCGTGTCCTCCGTGCTGCGGCAGGCCGTCGGCGCCGTCCTCGACGGCGAACTGCGCGTGGACGTCGGCCAGGTGCTGCCGCTGCGGGACGCCACCGAGGCCCACCGCCGTCTCGAAAGCGGCCGCACCACCGGCAAGCTGGTGCTGGCGATGGAGCAGGAGTGATCTGCTCGCGGTGACTCCCGCGCCCACCGGCGCGGGCGTACCGGCGGCCCTGGTCCCCTCACCCGAGGGCCGGGGCCGTCGGCCGTCGTCGAGCGCACCCTGCCGGGTCAGGGACGCAGGACGACCGGCAGTTCCTTGAAGCCGTTGATGCCCAGGGCCGGGACCCGGGGGACGGGCCGGTCCACGAGGGCGAGCCGGGGATACGTCTCGAACAGCCGCCGCAGCGCGATCTCCGCCTCCAGCCGCGCCAGCGGCGCGCCCGGGCAGCGGTGGGCGCCGGCCCCGAAGGCGAGGTGACCCGCGGCGCGGCCGGACGCATAGCGCCCGGGGTCGAACCGGTCCGGCTCGGGGAACGCGTGAGGGCAGCGCTGGATGGCCGTGAGCGGGACGAGCACCGCTTCCCCCGCGCGGATGACCTCGCCCTCGACCTCGACGTCCTCCGTGGCGTAGCGGAACATCACATGGCGGGCGGGGGAATCCCAGCGCAGGGCCTCCTCCACGACATCGGGCCATGGATCGTCGCCCGCCTCCTGCCGGGCGCGGGCGGCGGCCAGCGTCTCGGGGTGCGTCAGCAGGCCCCTGACGGCGTGGCAGATCAGATTGACCGTGGTCTCGTGCCCGCCGATGACGGTGATCACCAGGTTGCCGATGACCTCGGCCTCGGTGAGTTCCCCGGCGTCCAGCGCGCCCACCAGGTCCATGGTGAGGTCGTCCCGGTCGCCCCGGGCGCGCTTCCGTTCGATCAGCGACATCAGGGTGGCGGGGAAGCGCCGCCCCACGGTGCCCGTGATCTCCTCGACGCTCGCCTCGGAGTTCATCGCCGCCGTCGACAGCTCGTGCAGTTCGTCGCGCAGCGCCCCCTCGTCGGGCACGCCGAGCAGCAGACAGATGACGTCCAGCGGCAGCGGCAGGGCGAAGTGGCGCAGCAGGTCGGTCTCCTGCCCGGCCGGGGCGGTGGCCAGACCGGACAGCAGACGCCGGGTGACGTCCTCGACCCGGGGTCGCAGGGCCTCCACCCGGCGCGGCGAGATGGCGCGCTGGACGGGCCGCCGCAGCCGGCGGTGGGTGTCGCCGTCGGCGGTGAGCAGACCCTTGCCCTCCACGATGAACAGCAGCGGCCAGTCCGCGGGGATCCGCCCGTGCCGGTACGCCTCCCAGTGCTGGATGTCCTTGGCGAACCGCGGGTCGCTCAGCACCCGCAGCCCCGCCTCCCGCGTGGTCACCGCCTTGGCCACCACACCACCGGGGAGCGCCACGGTGGCAACCGGCCCTGCCGCTCTGAGGGCTGCTCCCTCGCCTCCGTGGAGGTCGTCCGGAGCGGGCTCGATACGAACGTATGCTGTCGCGTCCATCGCTGCTGTTGTCCGTTTCGTCGGCCAATGCGCATGATGAGGCTTCCCAGCTTGCCTGCGGGGCAACCGCGTTCGCCCGCGCCCCCGGTCCCCGCCGGGAGCCACGACAGCGTGATCCGGGGGGAGTGCGCGTACCGTGGGCTGCGTGACCACTGCTGATGCCGCCCCCCGGCCCCAGTCGCTGATGCTCACCTTCCTGGGGGACTGGGTGCTGGGCCGGGACGTGTGCGTGTACTCGGGGAGCGTCATCGACCTCTTCGGTCGCGCCGGTGTCGGCGAACACGCGACCCGCTCGACGCTCACCCGCATGGTCGGGCGCGGCCTGCTGCGGCGGCAGCGCGAGGGGCGGCGCATGTACTTCGGGCTCACCGAGCGCTCGGAGGCGGTGCTGCGGGACGGTGAGGGCCGCATCTGGCAGACCGGCGCCGTCAACCGGAACTGGGACGGCACCTGGACCCTGCTCGGCTTCTCCCTGCCCGAGTCCTGGCAGCGCCAGCGCCACGACCTCCGCTCGCAGCTCACCTGGAACGGCTTCGGGCCGCTGTTCAGCGGGCTGTGGATCGCCCAGGGCGAGGTCGAGATGGGTCCGATCCTCAACGAGCTGGGCCTGTCCGCGCACGTGAAGGTGTTCCGCGCCCACGCCGACGCGGGCATGGACATCGGCGCGATGATCGAGGAGACCTGGGAGCTGCCCGCGCTGGCCGGGCGGTACGAGGAGTTCGTACGCCGCTGGCAGCCCCAGGAGCACGCGTCCACCGGGGCCGAGGAGGCGCTGGTGGCGCGGTTGCGGCTGTCCACCGAGTGGCTGCGGATCATCCGGCAGGACCCGCGGCTCCCGGTCAAGCACCTGCCCGACGACTGGCCCGCCGAGCAGGCGGAGAAGACGTTCCGCGCGGTTCACGAGCGCCTGACGCCGGGCGCGCGGGTGGCGGCGGAACGGCTGCTCGACCTGGTGCCGGTGCGCTGAGGCGCCCCCACCGCCCCTCCATCCCCTCCGCCGGGCGCTGCCCGCTGTTGTGAGTCCGTGAGGCTGTCCGTCGCGCACAAATGTTGTGCAGAACATTGACCGCAGTCGGGAATCTGCCTACCTTCGCGGGAATACCGGCACCGCCTCGATGCCACCCCCGACGGCACCAGGGAGCTCCCCGTGCAGCCAGCCCCCGTCCCCGTTCCCCCGCCCCCCGATTCCCGGCAGCTGCGCCGCGTCGCACTGTCCGGTCTGCTCGGCACCGCGGTCGAGTTCTACGACTTCCTCGTGTACGGCACGGTCGCCGCGCTCGTCTTCGGCGAGCTGTTCTTCCCCGACGCCGACCCCGCGGTCGGCACCATCGCCGCGTTCGGCACCTTCGCCGCCGGATACCTGGCGCGGCCGCTCGGCGGCATCGTCTTCGGACACTTCGGCGACCGGCTCGGCCGCAAGTCGATGCTCCTGCTCACGATGGTCCTGATGGGCACGTGCAGCTTTCTCATCGGACTGCTCCCGACCTACGACGCGATCGGCGTCTGGGCGCCGGTGCTGCTGGTCGCCCTGCGCGTCGTGCAGGGCCTCGCGATCGGCGGTGAGTGGGGCGGCGCCATGCTCATGGTCGTCGAACACGCCGAGCGCACCGGAGGCGCCCGGCGCCGCCGCGGCCTGTGGTCGAGTTTCACCCAGCTCGGCGCCCCGCTCGGCTCGATGCTCTCCGCGGGCGTGGTCACGATCGTCTCGACCCTGCCGGACGACGAGTTCCGCACCTGGGGCTGGCGGGTGCCGTTCCTGCTGAGCGTGGCGCTGCTCGCCGTAGGGCTGTTCGTACGGCTGCGCGTGGCGGAGAGCCCGCTCTTCACGGAGACCCGGGCGCAGGACACGCGGCAGCAGGACAAGCCCCCGCTCGCCGAGGTGCTGCGCCGCCCCCGGCCGCTGCTGCTCGCCGGGTGCGTCGGCATCGGAGCGTTCACCGCACAGGCGCTGCTGACCAGCTTCATGATCTCCTACGCCGTCCGCCACGGGTACACCCGGCCGCAGGTGCTCACCGCCGTGACCGTCGCCTCCGCCGTGGCGCTCTTCGCGCTGCCCGCCGCCTCCGCGCTGTCCGACCGGGTGGGCCGCCGCCCGGTCGTGCTCGCCGGGGCCGTCGCGTCCGCCGCGCTGGCCTTCCCCGTCCTGGCGCTGGTCGACTCCGGATCGCCCGGGCTGCTGATCCTGGCCCTGGCGCTGGGCCACGGCGTGGCGCAGTCCACCATGTACGGCCCGCTCGGGGCCCTGCTCAGCGAGATGTTCGGCACCCGGGTCCGCTACACCGGCGCCTCCCTCGGCTACCAGCTCGCGACCCTGGTCGGGGCCGGTTTCTCGCCGCTGATCGCGAGCAGTCTGCTGGCGGCCTACGGCGGCAGCAGCACCCCGCTCTCGCTGCTGCTGTGCGGCGGCGCGGCCATCACCGCGCTCACCGTGTGGCGGCTGCGCGAGACCCACGCCGACACCCTCGACGCCCTTAACCCCTCCGCCACTTCCGCCGATGTTCCCGCTGCCGAAGGAGTCCGCCAGTGAAGCCCCGCGCCCTCGCCCTCGCCGCGACCGCCGTGCTCGCCGTCACCGCCCTGCCCGCGCAGGCCGCGAGCGCCGAGGGCGAACACCTGGAAGGCCACCTGGCATCCGGGGCCGCGTACATGATGGACATGCCCGCGCGGTGGAACGGCACCGTGCTGCTGTTCAGTCACGGCTACAGCCCGCAGGGCAGCCCCAACCCCGCCCAGAACGCGCCGAGTTCGGCGACCCGCGCCCGGCTTCTGGACCAGGGATACGCGCTCATCGGCTCCTCGTACGCCACGACCGGCTGGGCCGTGGCGGACGCGGTGCCCGACCAGCTGGCCACGCTGGACCTGTTCACGCAGCGGTTCGGCGCGGCCCGGCAGACCCTCGCCTGGGGCCAGTCGTACGGCGGGTTCGTCACCACCACGATCGCCGAACGGCACCCCGACCGCATCGACGGATCGCTGTCGATGTGCGGCCTCGTCCAGGGCGGTGTCGCCAACTGGAACAGCACCCTCGACCCCGTCTTCGCGCTGAAGACCCTCCTCGCGCCGGACTCGGGCATCCGCCTCACCGGCTTCGCCGACCAGGCGGAGGCCAAGAGCGCCGCGAGCGCCCTCACCGGGAAGCTGACCGCGGCCCAGCAGACCCCGCAGGGCCGGGCCCGCATCGCGCTCGCCGCCGCCCTGCACAACATCCCCGGCCACAACGACCCGTCACAGCCGAAGCCCGCCCCGGCCGACTGGGCCGGACAGCAGAAGAACCAGTACGCGGCGGTCGCCGGACTGCTCCAGACCGCCGCGTTCTCCTGGCGGCAGGAGGCCGAGTCCCGCGCGGGCGGCAACCCCTCCTGGAACACCGGCGTCGACTACCCGGCGATGCTGCGCCACTCCTCGGTGTTCAAGGAGGTGACCGAGCTGTACAAGGAGGCGGGGCTGACCCTGCGCGACGACCTCACGGCGCTCAATCGCGCTCCCCGCACCAGCGCCGACCCGCGGGCCGTGGCCTGGATGCGGCACACCAGCGCCTTCACCGGCAGGCTGACCGACCCGCAGTTGAACATCCACACCACCGGCGACGGGCTGATCCCCGTGCAGGCCGAGAGCGCCTACCGCCGGGCCGCCACCGCCGGCGGATCCGCGGGGCTGCTGCGCCAGGCGTATGTCGACGGGCCGGGCCACTGCACCTTCAACACCGGCGAGACGCTCGCCGCCGTACACGCGCTGGAACGGCGTCTGGCCACCGGCCGCTGGGACACCGCGCCGGACACGCTCAACTCCGCGGCGAAGACGGAGGATCCGGACGCCGAGGCCCGGTACACCGACTACCGGCCCACCGCCTACCCGCGCCCTTACGACCTGGCGCACCCGGACGGTCCGCGACGACGGGGCTAGAGCCGCCGCAGCCCGGTCAGCACCCGCTCCATCAGCGTCACGCTCGGGGCCTCGCCGTCCTCGGTCCCGCTCTGGTGGACGACGATCATCCCGCGCTCCGCCATGTCGCCGAGCAGGACCCTGGCCACTCCCAGCGGCAGCTCGAGCCGTGCCGCCACCTCCGCCACCGATTTCGGCTCCTGACACAGCGATATGACGGGCACGTGGTCGGCGTGGGCGACGGCGGCGGACTGGTGCCCCTGGTCGGTGGTGGTCACCAGGGTTTCCAGCTCGAAGTGGAAGTGCGACCTGGTGCGGCCGCCCGTCCACGTATAGGCGCGCACGAACGAGGGCGAGCCCTGCTGTTGCTGTTCGTGACCGCCCTCCCACGCGGCGTGCTGCTCGTCCTGCTGCGGCGGGTACCCGTACTGCTCCGGGGAAGCGGGCGGCGGCGCTTCCCCGGGCTGCTGCTGGGTCGCGGACTCCGGCCGGGGGCCGGAGCCGGACTTCTTCCGCCCCCGCCGTGCCTTGCCGAAACTGAACGAGTTGAGCACGTCGGCGAAGGTCTGGTCGTCCTCCGCTTCCTGGTCTCTCCCACTGTGCCCGAAAGGGCCTTCACCGGTGCTCATGATCTCCTCATCCGAGCTGGTGGGCTGCCGTCTGCTTGAATCCCTGAAGCTCCGCGCGGAGTTCAGGGGTCAGCATCTCGCCGACCTGGTCCACGAGCACGGCCATCTCATAAGCCACCTGGCCGATCTCGCAGTCCGGCGCGGCCAGCGTCACCAGGCACGAGCCGTCCTTGATCGACATCAGCAGCATATGTCCGTACTCCATCTGGATCACGGTGCTTTTCACCTCACCGGTTTCCAGACACCGCGCGGCACCCTGGATCAGGCTGATGGCACCCGCGGCGACGGTGGCGAGGTGTTCGGCGTAGTCGTCCGCCAGCCGGTTGGAGGCGGTGAGCAAAATCCCGTCGGCTGATACCACCACGGCGTGGGCCACATTGGGAACACGTTCGGTGAAGTTGGTGACCAGCCATCCGAACTGGCTCACCTCCCGCGGCTGGGGTGAGGTCATGGCTTGTTTCCTGCCCGTTCGTCGATGGGATCTTATCGCTCGTCGGGACGGGCCCGACGGATGCCTGACTGGTAGTTGCTGAGGAAGCTGTGCGTACTGCCCGCGTCCTGGCTCGGCTTCGCCTTGCCGGGGCCGGTTCGCGGCTCGGCACGTCCACCGGGCCGGGGCGAACGCGGTGTCCGCTTCGGCAGTCCGGACTGGGTACGGTCGGCCGCCTCTTGGGTGTCCGACGGCTCGGGCGGGCCGCTCGGGAGGCGGTCGGCCACTTGGTTCGTCGCGTTCTCCC
>NZ_GG657754.1:9473312-9480200 GCF_000158915.1 Streptomyces himastatinicus ATCC 53653
TGCCTGCCGCCGGGGGACGGGGCGCCGACGCCGGAGGCGCGTCGTCCGCATCCGATGCGGGCGGCGCGAACCACGGCGAGCGAGGGGCGCCCTGCTGGTCCGCTCCGGAGCCGCGCTGCTGTTCCGGGCCGGACCGCTGCGGCGGCACCAGGCCGGGCCCGGACTGACGGGCCTTCTGGGCATCCTGGGCGGCCGGTCCGTCCGCCGACTCCCTGTCGTGCGCGGACGGCGCGGACGGCCTGGACGGGAGGGGCGGTGGTCCGCTGCGGGACCCCTCCGGTGCGCCCTTGCCGACCGGGCCGGGGCGGCCGGTCCCGTTGGCACCGTTGCCGTTGTCGTTGCCGTTCCCGTTTCCGGCAGGGCCGTCGGTCCCGGCAGGTGCGCGGCGCGGCAGCCGCCGCGGCAGCGCGGAGTCCGTACCGGGCCCGGCGGCGTCGGCCCGCTCGGGGCCGCCCCAACCAGGGGACCGGGTACCGGAGTCGGCGGTGACCGCCGGGCGGGCCCCGTTCGGGGACTCGCGCAGCGCGGGCGCCGTCGTGGCGGGGCCCGACTCCTGCCGCGGCCGCGCCGGTTCGAAGGCCTTGGCAGCCGTCGGCGACGGCCCCGTGCGCCGGGGCAGACCCCCGCCCCGGGGAGCCTCGTCGGGCCGGTCCCCCGGTACCAAGTTGGCCGGGACGAGCACACCGGCGAGCAGGCCCGCACCCCAATCCGAGCTGAGGTTCACGGAGATGCCGTGCCGGTTGGCCAGGCGGCCGACGACGAACAGGCCCATCTGACGGGAGGACGAGGCCTCCTCGGAGGTGGTCGCCTCCAGCCGACGGTGCGCCTTGGCCAGGTCGGCGCCGCTCATGCCGATGCCCTGGTCGCGCACCTCGATCAGCGCGGAGCCGTCGCGGCGCGGTGTGGTGCTGACGACGACCTGGGTCTCCGGCGGGGAGAAGGCGGTGGCGTTGTCGAGCAGTTCGGCGATGATCCGGGCGAGGTCACCGGCCACGTAGCCGGTCACCGCCACGGAGGAAGAGGCCTGCACCTCGGCGCGCTGGTAGTGCTCGATCTCGGAGACCGCGGCACGCAGTACGTCCTCCAGCGGCACGCGCTGACCGTGGGAGCGGACCAGTGTGCTGCCGCAGAGAACCATCAGGTTCTCGTTGTTGCGCCGCATCCGGGTCGCCAGGTGGTCCATCTGGAAGAGGTGGCCCAGCTGGTCCGGGTCCTCTTCGTGCCGTTCGAGCTGCTCCATCAGGCGCAGCAGCCGGTCCACCAGGGTCTGGCTGCGCCGGGAGAGGTTGACCAGGGTGTCCCGCAGGTCGCCGCGCAGCGCGGCCTGTTCCGACGCCAGGCGCACGGCCTGACCGTGCACCGCGTCGAAGGCCCGGGCCAGCTGCCCGAACTCCTCCGTGGTGTGCACGGGCACGGCGCTGACCGAGGTGTCCGCCTTCTCGCCCTCACGGATGCTGGAGACGGCGGCCGGGAGCCGGTGCTCGGCCACGTCGAGCGCGGTGGAACGGAGGACGGTCAGCGACCGCAGCAGATACCGGCCGATCGCGAAGCCGATGGAACCCGCGAGCAGCAGCACCGCGAGCAGGGCCACGGAGTACGCACCGGCGCGGTTGCTGGTCTGGTCCTGCAACTGGGCGGAGTTCACGCGCAGCTGCTGGGCGAGGTTCTTCTCGACCTTCCCGAGGAGCTTGACGGTGGTTTCCGAGCTGCGGTTCCACTCGGCCGTCGACACCTGCGGCGGAGTGACGCCCTGCTGGGCGCCGTTCCCCTGCGACCCGGACAGCGCGCCGCGTACGAGGTCCGCGCGCCGCTTCACCAGTTTTCCGGTGACGGTCCGCTCGTACATGCTCTGCTCGGCGGGGGTGGCCACGGCCCGGAAGTCGCCGAGCTTGTCCTGGAGGCGGATGTCCGACTCCTCCAGCGCCCGCACGAGGGTCATGTCCATGGACTGTCCCGACTGCCCGGACTTCATCGCCTCCAGGAGCGTCACATGCTGGAGGTGGACCTCCTCCTGGACCGCCTCCAGGTCGTACAGCGCCGACGCCGGACCGGACAGCTTGGGTTCGCCGAACCGGCTGCCCAGGGCCTGGTCCAGGTCGAGCAGGCTGTTGATGGCGGTGCGGTACTCGTTCACCGCGGCCCGGGAGCTGATGCTGCCGGACGCCACCTGCTCGCGTACGTCGGTCAGCCCGCCCAGGGCCTTGACCGCGTCCTGATAGCGGTTGCCCGCGGCGCCGTCGAGCTGGGGCGCCCGCTTCGTGCTGCCGGTGAGGGCGGTCCGGGCGCGGTCGGTGGACCGGACCTGGCGCCGCATCGCGGCCGCGTCGGTGCCCCCTCCGCCCCGCAGCTGATCGGCGGCCATGGTCCGCTCCGCCTGGAGGCTCCCGAGCAGCGGCATCAGCCCGGAGCGCAGCTTGACCAGCCGCTGCATGTCCGCGTACGAGTTGGCGCGTTCGACTTCCCGTTGGATCTGGACGACGCCCAAGGCGACGGCCAGCAGCGCGGGCACCACCAGCACGGCGCCGAGCTTGACCGGCAGCCGCCAGTTTCGCCATTGCACGATGGTGGCCCACAGCCCTGGGCCGCGCACAACCTCGGCCGCATGCCTGCCCGGGGTCACGAGACGCGCTCCGCGCCCGGGGCGGCTTGGCCACAGCGATGTATCACGATGCGCTTTCTCTCTACTCGAACAGCTTTCGGCTCGTCATGGCGAGCTCATAGAGGCCGTACGCGAAGGGAATGGCCACCCACAGCCAGACCACGGCCAGCAGGACGGGCGACGACTTCACGGCCGCGCTCTGCGAAGGTTCGTCTTGGTGAGCCATCAGTTACCCCTTGCCCTTCTCGGCCGGGACGGCCTTCTCAGCCGGTACACCGTCGGCTCCGCCCTCTTCGTCCTGCTCGTCCCGGGCTTCGCCTTGCTCGTCCCGGGCTTCGTCCTTCTTGTCCTGGGCTTCGCCCTGCTCGGCCGGGGCGGCCTGCTCGGCCGACGCCACCGGCTCCGGCTCGTGGAACTTCGGGTTCACCGGGCGCACCAGCTCGTTCGCGATGAAGCCGACGACCAGCAGCGCGATCATGAGGTAGAAGGACACGGCGTAGAGGCCCGGTCCGCTGTTCCCGGACTTCTTCCCGGCGTCCGCCACGGCGTCCACGATGATCGGCCCGGCGACTCCGGCGACCGACCACGCGGTCAGCAGCCGACCGTGGATCGCGCCGACCTGGTAGGTGCCGAACAGGTCCTTCAGATAGGCCGGTACGGTCGCGAACCCGCCGCCGTAGAACGACAGGATGACCATGGCCGCGACCACGAACAGCGCGGTGCTGCTGTTCTTCCCGAGCAGGATGGTCAGGTAGAGCAGAGCACCCGCGCCCAGGTAGAGGCGGTAGATGTTCTTCCTGCCGATCATGTCGGAGACCGACGACCACACGAAGCGGCCGGTCATGTTGGCCAGGGACAGCAGGGCCACGAACCCGGCGGCGGCGGTCGCGCTGACCGGGGCGTCGGTGTCCTGGAAGAAGTCCTGGATCATCGGGGCGGCCTTCTGGAGGATCCCGATGCCCGCAGTGACGTTCATGCACAGCACGATCCACAGCAGCCAGAACTGCGGGGTCTTCACCGCGTTCTTCGCCGACACGTTCGCGGTCGTGACGAGCTGCTTCCCGGTCTCCTCGCGGGGGACCCAGCCGGCCGGACGCCAGCCGTCGGCCGGTACCCGGATGAGCAGGACGCCGAGGGTCATGAAGGCCGCGTAGGCCAGGCCGTGGACCAGGAAGGTCCGGGCGATGCCGCTGGTGTCGCTGCCGAAGGAGGAGAGCATCTGCGACGACCAGGGGGAGGCGATCAGCGCGCCGCCGCCGAAGCCCATGATCGCGGTGCCGGTGGCCATGCCCGGGCGGTCCGGGAACCACTTCATCAGCGTGGACACCGGCGAGATGTAGCCGATGCCGAGGCCGATTCCGCCGACGACGCCGTATCCGAAGATGACCAGCCAGTACTGGCTGGTGGCAACGCCGAGCGAGGCGATCAGGAAGCCCGAGGAGAAGGCCACGAGCGATACGAACATCGCCCACCGGGGGCCCTTGCGCTCGACGAGCGTGCCACCGAAGGCGGCCGAGAGGCCGAGGACGAGGATGGCGATCTGGAAGGGGAGTGCGCTGGCGGTCCCTGAGATGTCAAGGGCTTTCTCCAGCGGCGTCTTGAAGACGCTCCAGGCGTATGCCTGGCCGATGGAGAAGTGAATCGCAAGCGCCGCCGGGGGGATCAACCATCGATTCCACCCCGGCCCTGCGATAATGCGAGAGCGGTCGAGAAAACCCACCGATTACCTACCTCCGTCCTCGGGAACCCATTGCCGCAGGCTCATTTTTCTGGAGACGTCAAAGACGTCCCGGGCGGTGGCGAGTGTAGAGCACGCTGATCAGCGGGAACAACGACGGGACTTCGTCACGGGCCCCGTATCGGAGCAGCCTCCCACACGTTCGCATAGATGGGGCCATCCTCCAACATCGACACATTGCATGCATCCCCTGTTCACGAAATATCCGCAAGTTCGGTTGCTCGGGGTCGCCGCCGTCACATGACACCAGGTCAGACGGGCCGAAAGGAGGAAGGAACGGGAAAAGTGCACATCCCGAGAAGTTCTGACAGGTGATCACAAGCGTGTCGTAGCCGCATATGTGCCCTGCAGTCACCTGCGACCGGGCGGTTCCGGTGCAAGCCCGGTCGAGCCGGTCCACCGGTCATCCCCGGTCGTTGACGGCATCCGGCGCCTTACTACACTGACCCCGCCATGGGGCTGCGGGTGCTCCTCCTCCCCACCATCCATTGCAGGCAGATCCGTACGAATTCTCCTGCCCGAAACTCCCGGGAGAGGACCATGACGAAAGCGGTGCGGCCGCCCGCGCCTATTTCATCCGAGCGGGCCACGGGGCCGGGGTTCGCCGACCGCGGCACGGAAAGCGATGAGCCCGACTTCGCCGCGATTCAGCAGAGTCCGGAATTCGACCTGCTTCGTAAGAGGCTGCGCCGGTTTGTCTTCCCCATGAGTGCGCTCTTCTTTTGCTGGTACATGACGTTCGCGCTGTTCTCGGCGTACGGTCATGGTTTCATGAGCCGTAAGGTGTTCGGCTCGGTCAACATGGGGACCGTCTTCGGCCTGTTGCAGTTCGTGTCGACGATCACGATCGTCCTGCTGTACCGGGGCTTCGCCGACAAGAAAATCGACCCGCAGGTGGACAAGGTGCGCGAGTTGGCAGGGGCCGACAAGGAATGACAGTGCAGATCGCGGCTGAGACGACCGGCAGCCCGCTCATCAACGTCAGCGTATTCGTCGTATTCGTCCTGATTACGCTGTTCATCGTCTACAAGGCCACCACCAGGAACCAGACGGCGGCCGACTACTACGCCGCGGGCAGCGCCTTCAGCGGCGTCCAGAACGGCATCGCCCTCTCCGGCGACTTCCTCTCCGCGGCGTCCTTTCTCGGGATCTCCGGGGCGATCGCCGTCCACGGCTACGACGGCTTCCTCTACTCTGTGGGATGGCTCGTCGCCTGGCTGGTCGCCCTCCTGCTCGTCGGCGAACGGCTGCGCAACACCGGCCGGTTCACCGTGGGCGACGTGATGGCCTACCGGATGAAGCAGCGCCCGGTGCGCGCGGCGGCGGCCAACGCCACCCTGGTGATCACGTTCTTCTACATGCTCGCCCAGATGGCCGGTGCGGGCGGGCTGATCGCCCTGCTGCTCAATGTGCACAGCAAGGGCGGGCAGGCCCTCGTCATCACCGGCGTCGGCCTCGTGATGGTCTTCTACGTCCTGGTGGGCGGCATGAAGGGCACCACCTGGGTGCAGATCATCAAGGCCGGTCTGCTCCTGATCTGCGTGACCTTCATGAGCGTCTTCATCGTGGGCAAGTTCGGATTCAGCTTCTCCGCGATCCTCGACCAGGCGGCGGCGGGCAGCCCGCTGGGAAAGAGCCTGCTCGAACCGGGCGGCTGGTACGGCGACGGCGCGATGGACAAGCTCGACTTCGTCTCGCTGTCCCTGGCGCTGGTCCTCGGCATCTCCAGCCTGCCGCACGTGCTGATGCGCTTCTATACCGTGCCGAACGCCAAGGAGGCGCGCCGGTCGGTGGTGTGGTGCTCCTGGTCGATGTTCCTGTTCTACCTGGGGATCCTGGTCGTCGGCTACGGCGCCGCCGCGATGGTCGGCCCGGACGCGATCCTGGAGGCTCCCGGAGGCGAGAACTCGGCGGCACCGCTGCTCGCGTTCAAGATCGGCGGTGCGGTGCTCCTGGGCATCGTCGCCGCGGTGGCCTTCGCGACCATCCTCGCGGTGGTGGCCGGTCTGACCCTGACCGCCTCGGCGTCTTTCGCGCATGACGTGTACGCCAATGTGATCCGGGAGGGGAAGGCCGACGCGCGGTCCGAGATCAGGGTCGCCCGGCTGACGGCCATCGCGGTCGGCTTCCTGGCCATCATCGGAGGCATCGTCACCAACGGCCAGAACGTGGCCTTCCTGGTGTCGCTGGCCCTGGCGCTCGCCGCGTCCGCCAACCTGTCGACCATCCTCTACACGCTGTACTGGAAGCGGTTCAACACGACGGGGACGCTGTGGAGCATCTACGGCGGTCTGGGGTCGGGGCTCATCCTGATCCTCTTCTCGCCCGCGATCTCGGGTAGTTCGACGGCCATCTTCAAGGGCGTCGACTTCCACTGGTTCCCGCTCACCAACCCGGGCATCGTGTCGATCCCGCTCTCCTTCCTCTGCGGCTTCCTCGGCACGGTCCTCAGCAAGGACCCCGCGGACCCCGAGAAGCAGGCGGAGATGGAAGTACGGGCGCTGACCGGCATCGGCAGCAAGATCTGACCGGAGCCCGCGCCACGAGGCCG
>NZ_GG657754.1:9480566-9489209 GCF_000158915.1 Streptomyces himastatinicus ATCC 53653
CGAACACCGCCGTGCAGTCCTCCTCGGCCGCCAGCGCGAGCCCGGCGCGGTAGCCGGACTCGGCCGACCAGTCGCCCCGTACGAGCGGTGGCGGCACGCACCCGGCCTCGGTGAGCGCCGCATACCAGGCGTCGGCGCGGCGCTGTGCCGCGAACGAGCCCTCGGGACCGGCGAGATGCCATACGGTCCGGTGGCCCAGCCCGAGCAGATGGTCCACCGCGTCGCGGGTGCCGCCCGCCTGGTCGGTGTCGACCACCGTATAGCGGTCCCCGGCGTCCGAGTCGGCCACGACGACCTGGACGTGGGGCGGCAGGGAGAGCGCCGCCGCGTCGAGGAGGTGGACTTCCATGATGACGATGACGGCGTCGACGGCGAGTTCGCCCAGCCGGGAGAAGGCGCCGCGCACCTCGTCCTGGGTGGGGACGGCGACGGGGAGCAGGGTGACCGCGTAGCCCTCGTGCGCCGCGGAGGTGGCGATCGCCTCCAGCGTGCGCACATTGCCCGTGGTGGAGAGGGTGAAGGTGATGACGCCGATGGTGCGGAACTCGCCGCGTTTGAGCGCCCGTGCCGCGCTGTTGGGCCGGTAGCCGAGCTGCTTCATGGCGGCCAGCACCTCCCGCCGCGTGTCCTCGGTGACGCCGGGATAGCCGTTGGAGACCCGGGACACGGTCTGCGCGGAGACACCGGCGAGACGCGCCACGTCCGCCATGGACGCGCGCTGCGCGCGCCGGGCGGCCCGCGTCCCGGTACCGCCGTCGCCCGCCGGTGGGCCGTCCGCCGAAGAGGCGTCCGCCGGGGGGCTGCCCGCCGAGGGGTTGTCCGCTGCTTCCACTGTCTCCCTCGCTGCGTGCGTCCCGGATTTGTCAGACGGCTCTTGACCACCGTCATTGGGGCAGTGTAGACATTCCGCCATCAGATGTTTACGTAAACATAACACCTCCGCGCTTCCTTGATCGCCGGAATGTTTACGCAAACATCGCGACGGCGCGTGACGCCGGTTCCGTGATGGACGAGCGAGGAACGACATGACGACGCTGCAGCCCCCCGCCGCCGTGAAACGGCGCCCGGCCCCGCCTCCGGCGAAGCGGGACCGCCGCTCCTGGTCAGGCTGGGGGTTCATCGGCCCCTTCGTGGTGGTCTTCGCCTTCGTCTTCCTGGCGCCCATCGCCTATTCGATCTACCTCAGCCTCTTCCGCGACCAGCTCATCGGCGGCACCACGTTCGTCGGCCTCGACAACTACCAACAGGCCCTGCAGGACGACCGGTTCTGGCAGTCCCTGGCCCGGGTGTCGCTGTTCCTCGCGGTGCAGGTGCCGATCATGCTGGGCATCGCCCTGCTCGTGGCCCTCGCCCTGGACAGCGGGCGGCTGTACGGACGCGACTTCTTCCGGATCTCGATCTTCCTGCCGTACGCGGTGCCCGCCGTCGTCGCCACCCTCATGTGGGGGTTCATGTACGGCACCCGCTTCGGCCTGGTGAGCGACATCAACGACGCCCTCGGGACGTCGCTGCCGAACCCGCTGTCGCCCGATCTGGTGCTGGCGTCCATCGGCAACATCGTCACCTGGGAGTTCGTCGGCTACAACATGCTGATCTTCTACTCCGCGCTCCGGGTCATCCCGCACTCCCTGTACGAGGCCGCGGAGATCGACGGCGCCGGGCAGATCCGCGTCATCACCGCCATCAAGCTCCCCGCGATCCGCGGCGCCCTGGTCATCGCCACGATCTTCTCGATCATCGGCACCTTCCAGCTGTTCAACGAGCCGAACATCCTGCAGAAGCTGGCGCCCAACTCCATCACCACCGACTACACCCCGAACTTCTACACCTACTCGCTGTCCTTCTCGGGCCAGCAGCACAACTACTCCGCGACGGTCGCCATCATCATGGGGCTGATCACCATGGTCATCGCCTATGTCGTCCAGCTGCGCGGCATGCGCAAGGGAGCGTGAAGCGATGAGCACCCCGGTCACCACCGCCTCCCGGCCCGCCCCCGCCACGTCCGGCGCCCAGGGCTCCGCGCCCCGGCTGCGCGGGCCCCGAAAGCGCACCGAAGGCCGCCTCCCGCGCCGCAGTGTGCTGCTGACCGTCCTCACCGGGCTGGTCCTGCTGTACTCGCTGGTGCCGCTGGCCTGGCTGGTCATCAGCGCCACCAAGACCCAGGAGGGACTGGCCCGGTCGTTCGGGCTGTGGTTCAGCGGCGACTTCGCCCTGTGGGACAACATCAGTGAGACGTTCACCTACAACGACGGTGTGTTCACCCGCTGGCTGCTGAACACCGTGCTGTACGTGGTGGTCGGCGCCGGTGGCGCCACCCTGCTGGCGGTCCTCGGCGGCTACGCCCTGGCGAAGTTCACCTTCCCGGGCAAGCGTGCCGTCTTCGCCGTCATCATCGGCGCGGTCGCGGTGCCCGGCACCGCGCTGGCCGTCCCCACCTTCCTGATGTTCAGCGAGATGGGGCTGACCAACACCCCCTGGGCGGTGATCATCCCGTCCCTCATCTCGCCGTTCGGCCTGTATCTGATGTGGGTCTTCGCCACCGAGGCCGTGCCCGACGAACTGCTGGAGGCCGCCCGCATCGACGGGGCGAGCGAGGTGCGCACCTTCTTCCAGGTCGTCCTGCCGCTGCTCGCACCGGGCATCGTGACCGTGCTGCTGTTCACAGTGGTCGCCACCTGGAACAACTACTTCCTTCCGCTGATCATGCTGAAGGACCCGGACTGGTATCCGCTGACGCTGGGCCTCAACAGCTGGAACGCCCAGGCCGCGACCGCCGGCGGCGAGGCCGTCTTCAACCTCGTCATCACCGGCTCCCTGATCACCATCGTGCCGCTGATCGCCGCGTTCCTCCTGCTGCAGAAGTACTGGCAGTCCGGGCTCGCCGCCGGAAGCGTCAAGGAATAGCTCCACCACGCAGAGTCCCGCACCACGAAGAGTCCCGCACCACGAAGAAGTGGAAAGCACGCCCATGCGCATGAACGCTCGCCGCCTGCTGCGCGGCATCGCCCTGGTCTCCGCCCTCACCCTGGGGGCAACCGCCTGCGGCGGCTCCGACGACAGCGCCGCCGAACAGAAGCCGGTGTCCGCCAAGGACATCGACGCGGCCCTGAAGAAGGGCGGCACCCTGAAGGTGTGGGCCTGGGAGCCCACGCTCAAGAAGGTCGCTGCCGACTTCGAGAAGGAACACCCCAAGGTCAAGGTCGACTTGGTCAACGCGGGCACCAACGCGGACCAGTACAAGGCCCTGCAGAACGCCATCGCCGCGAAGAAGGGCGTCCCCGACGTCGCGCAGATCGAGTACTACGCGCTGGGCGAGTACGCCCTGACCAAGGCCCTCGACAAGCTGGCCCCGTACGGTGCCGACAAGCTCGCGGGCAAGTACTCCCCGGGCCCGTGGAACTCCGTGAAGTCCGGCAAGGACGTCTACGCCCTGCCCATGGACTCCGGGCCCATGGCGATGTTCTACAACAAGAAGGTCTTCGACAAGTACAAGCTCAAGGTGCCGACCACCTGGGACGAGTACGTCAAGACCGCCCGCGATCTGCACAAGGCCAACCCCAAGGCGTACATCACCGCTGACGTGGGCGAGGGCGGCACCGCCACCAGCATGCTGTGGCAGGCCGGTTCCCGCCCGTACAAGGTCGACGGCACCAAGGTGAAAATCGACTTCTCGGACGCGGGCGCCGAGAAGTACACCGACACCTGGCAGAAGCTCCTCGACGACAAGCTGATCGCGCCCATCACCGGCTGGACCGACGACTGGTACAAGGGCCTCGGCGACGGCACCATAGCCACCCTGACCACCGGCGCCTGGATGCCCGCCAACTTCGTCTCGGGCGTGAAGGACGCCTCCGGCGACTGGCGCGTGGCACCGCTGCCGCAGTGGACGGAGGGCGACACGACCACCGCGGAGAACGGTGGCAGCTCCCTGGCCCTGCCCACCCTCGGCAAGCACAAGGAACTCGCCTACGCCTTCGCCGAGTACGCCAACGCGGGCAAGGGCGTGCAGACCCGCATCAAGGAGGGCGCCTTCCCGGCGACCACCGCGGACCTCGAATCCGACGCGTTCCAGAACACCGCGTTCCCGTACTTCGGCGGGCAGAAGGCCAACAAGATCTTCGCCGAGTCGGCCGCGAACGTCGGCCGCGGCTGGTCGTACCTGCCCTACCAGGTGTACGCCAACTCCATCTTCAACGACACCGTCGGCAAGGCCTACGTCTCCGGCACCAAGCTGGCCGACGGCCTGAAGGCCTGGCAGGACGCCTCCGTCAAGTACGGAGAAGAGCAGGGCTTCACCGTCGAGAAGTAACCAGCCCCCTCGCGCCGCCCCGTACGGTTCACCGGAAGGACCACCATGATCTCCACCCTCCAGTCCCAGCCCCCGCACGGGACGGACGGTGACCCCACCCCACGCCTCGGCTACGGCGCGGACTACAACCCCGAGCAGTGGCCGCGCGAGGTGTGGGAGGACGACATCCGGCTGATGCGCGAGGCCGGTGTCACCATCGTCTCCGTGGGGATCTTCTCCTGGGCCCGCATCCAGCCGGCCGAGGACGAGTGGGACTTCGGCTGGCTCGACGAGATCATGGACCTGCTGCACACCGGTGGCATCGGGGTCGACCTGGCCACCGCCACCGCGTCCCCGCCGCCCTGGCTCACCACGGCGCACCCGGAGATCCTCCCGGTGACCGCCTCCGGTGAGACGGTGTGGCCGGGGGCGCGGCAGCACTGGCGTCCCACCTCGCCCGTCTTCCGCACCCACGCCCTGCGCCTGGTGCGGAAGCTGGCCGAGCGGTACGCCGGTCATCCCGCCCTGGTGGCCTGGCACGTGTCCAACGAGCTGGGCTGCCACAACATCTACGACTACTCCGACGACGCCGCCCGCGCCTTCCGCGGCTGGCTGCGCGCCCGCTACACCACGCTCGACGCGCTCAACCACGCCTGGGGCACCGCGTTCTGGTCCCAGCGGTACAGCGCCTGGGAGCAGATCCTGCCGCCCCGGCTGGCCGCCTCCCATCCGAACCCCACCCAGCAGCTGGACTTCAAGCGCTTCTCCTCCGACGCGCTGAAGGAACACCTGCGCGCGGAGCGGGACCTGCTGCGCGACCTCACCCCGGGCATTCCCGTCACCACGAACTTCATGGTGACGGGCGGCACCAAGGGCATGAACTACGCCGACTGGGCCGGTGAGATCGACTTCGTCTCCAACGACCACTACGTCCACCCCGGCCCGCAGGACCGCGACGAGCTGTCCTTCTCCGCGAACCTGGTCAGCGGCATCACCGGCGGACGCCCCTGGTTCCTGATGGAACACTCCACCAGCGCCGTGAACTGGCAGCCGGTCAACGTGGCCAAGCGGCCGGGCGAGCTGGCCCGTGACGCGCTGTTGCACGTGGCCCACGGCGCCGACGCCGTCTGCTACTTCCAGTGGCGGCAGTCGGCGGCCGGTGCCGAGAAATACCACTCGGCGATGGTGCCGCACGCCGGGCCCGACAGCGAGGTGTTCCGCTCGGTGGCGGCCCTCGGCCGGACCCTGCGGACCCTGGCCCCGGTGGCGGGGACCGAACGCGAACCGGCCCGGGTCGGGATCGTCTTCGACTGGGAGTCGTGGTGGGCGAGCGAACAGGACTCCCACCCGACCTCCCGCCTCGACTACCGCCAGGAAGCGCTGGACTGGTACTCCGCCCTCCTCGCCCTCGGCATACGCGCCGACGTCATCACCGCGACCGCCGACCTCGGCCGGTACGAGGTGCTGATCGCGCCGGTGCTGCACATGGTCCCCGCCGCGCTGGCCAAGGACCTCACCCGGTACGCCGAGCAGGGCGGCCACCTGATCGCCACCTACTTCTCCGGTGTCGTGGACGAGAACGACCACGTCTGGCTCGGCGGCTACCCGGGTGCCCTGAGCGAGCTGCTCGGTATCCGCATCGAGGAGTTCGGCCCGCTGCTCGACGGCGAGACGGTCGAGATCGAGACCGCGACCGGGGCCGGGGCCGGTGGCACGGCCACCGGCACCCTGTGGACCGACCGGATCACCGTCACCGCCCCCGAGGTGGAGGTGCTGGCCCACTACCGCGACGGGACGTACCCGGGCCGCCCCGCCATCACCCGCCGCGCGGTGGGCGGCGGCTCGGCCGCGTACGTCTCCACCCGGCTGGGGCCGGGCGGCCTCACCGGACTGCTGCCCGCGCTGCTCGCCCCCGCCGGTGTCACCAGCGAACTGCCGGACGGCGCCCGGGGAAGCGTCGAGCTGGCCGTGCGCCGCGACGGCGGCAGCCGCTATCTGTTCCTGGTCAACCGCACCGATACGACGGTGCCGCTGACCGGACTCGCCGGGGAGCCCCTGATCGGCGGTGCCGCGGGCGACGGGGTGTTCGCCCTGGCCCCCAGGGGTGTCGCCGTGCTGCGGCAGCCCGCGACCTGACGGCGGGATCCACCACGTCTGTCACCGCCTCCTGAAACTCCGTCGTCGCCCCCGCGGGCACGGCGGCCGGTCCACCGAAGCGTCCGCACACGAGTTGGGAGCACACGTTGGCACGCCGTACCCGCACACGACGCCTCCTGGGAACCATCGGAGTCACCGCCCTGGCCACCGGGGCGGCCCTCATCACCGCCCCGCCGGTGACCGCGCAGGCCACGGCGGCAGCCACGGCCGACGCCGTCACCGTCTCACCCGACCCCTCGTACCGGGCGGACAGATTCGAGGGCTGGGGCACCAGCCTGGTCTGGTTCGCCAACGCCACCGGCGACTATCCCAAGGAGATCCGCGAGAAGCTGGCCCGGCTGCTCTTCGGGGACAGCGGGCTCGCCCTCAACATCGCCCGCTACAACATCGGCGGTGGCAACGCCCCGGACGTCAAGGACTACCTCCGCGCCGGGGGAGCGGTCGAGGGCTGGTGGAAGGCCCCGGAGGGCACCACGCGCGAGGACACCGACTGGTGGAGCGCGGACGACAAGGCCGACTGGAACCCGGACGCCGACGCCACCCAGCGCTGGTGGGTCGACCGCATCAAGAATGACATCGACCACTGGGAGACGTTCAGCAACTCACCGCCCTGGTTCATGACCAAGAGCGGCTATGTCTCCGGAGGCTTCAACGCCACCGACGAACAGCTCAAACCGGAATCCGTCGACGACTTCGCCGCCTATATGGCGGGCGTCACCAAGCGGCTGGAGAAGGCACACGGCATCAAGGTCGACACTGTCGACCCGTTCAACGAACCCAACACCAACTACTGGAGCACCCGCCTGGGAGCCGACGGCGAGCCGGTCGGCGGACGGCAGGAGGGCGCGCACATCGGCCCGGAGGCCCAGCAGAAGGTGATCGACGCGCTGGCGCCCGCCCTGAAGAAGGCGCGGACCGGTGCGAAGATCTCCGCGATGGACGAGACCAACCCCTCCATCTTCACGCAGAACTGGAACACCTACCCGCAAGCGGTCCGCGACCTCGTCGGCCAGATGAACGTCCACACCTACGGCACCGGCGGCCGCACCAGCGCGCGCGACTTGGCCAAGGCGGCGGACAAGCCGCTGTGGATGAGCGAGGTCGAGGGCGACTGGGGCGACGGCCAGAGCTTCACCGATATGCGGCCCGGCCTCGGACTCGCCCGGCAGATGGTGGACGACCTGCGCGAACTGGAGCCCAAGGCCTGGGTGTTCTGGCAGCCGGTCGAGGACTACGACAACATGAAGCCCGGCGGGGAGTCGGCCAAGGGCGGGAACTGGGGCAGCATCCAGCTCCCCTTCAGCTGCACCTCCAAGGACACGCTCGAGAGCTGCCCCATCCGCACCAACACCAAGTTCGACACGGCCCGCAACTTCACCCACTACATCAAGCCCGGCGACCGGCTCATCAAGACCGATGACACCTCCAGCGCCGCGGCCGTCTCCAAGAAGGGCGACACGGCCACCGTCGTCCACGTCAACAGTGGCACCGCTCAGCGTGACGTCACCCTCGACCTGTCCAAGTTCGGCAAGGTCAGCCGCCACGCGACCGTCACCCCCGTGGTGACCAGCGCCGAGGGCAAGCTGGAGCGGCAGGACGCCATCGAGGTGACCGGCAAGAAGGCCACCTTCACCGCGCCCGCCCAGTCCGTGACGACCTTCCTCGTGAAGGGCGTGTCCGGGGTGGCCAAGGACGCCGCCGAGCTGCGCAAGGGCCACACGTACAAGCTGACCGGTGTCCAGAGCGGCAAGGCGCTCACCGTCGCTGACGACGGCACCAAGCTCGTCATCAGGGCCGGGGGCGCGGACACGGCCGCGACCGGCCAGCAGTGGCGGCTGCGCCAGATCAGCGGCGACACCGGCAACCGGCAGCGGTACGTGTTCACCAACCCCGTGGCGGGCAAGCGGCTGGCCGTCCGGGACGGCGCACCGGTGGTGGAGCCGGACCACGGGAAGCGTGACAAGGCCACCCAGTGGATCATGTCGACCACCGGTGACGGCACCTGGACGCTGGTCAACGCGGCCACCGGGCGACTGCTGGAGGTGGGCGGACAGGCCACGCAGGACGGCGCCGCCGTCACCGTCTGGACCCCGACGTCCGGCGCGAACCAGCGCTGGAAGGTCTCCGAGGTTCGCTGACGTCGGTGAGCTGATGTCCGTGAGCTGACGTCCACGGAGTCCCGTCTACCTCAATTGAGG
>NZ_GG657754.1:9489309-9520101 GCF_000158915.1 Streptomyces himastatinicus ATCC 53653
CTCCCTCGATATACGTAGCCAGATTTCGACTAAGCGTACGAAGCCGCAGGTCAGGCCCGCTTCCTAGGCTCTGGGGCATGGCTGAACACGTCGAACGAATCCCGCGCGCGCTGGGCGCGGCCATAGCCACGGCCGTCGCCGCCGGTCTGGCGCTGGGCGCCCTGGCCGCGCCCGCCGCCGGGGCCGCGGACGGCCGGACCGCCCAGGGTGCCGAGAAGCCCGGCCCCAAGGCCCACACCGGCTCGCCGGTGCGGGTGAACCAGGTCGGCTATCCGGCGCACGGACCCAAGAAGGGCACCGTCGTGACCGGCGCCACCCGGCCCCTGACGTGGACCCTCAAGGCGGCCGACGGCACCGAGCGGGCCGGTGGCGTCACCACCCCCGCCGGCGTCGACCCCAGCTCCCGGCAGCGCGTCCAGACCTTCGACTTCAGCAAGGTCACCGACGCGGGCGAGGGCTACACCATCACCATCGGCGGGCAGAAGAGCGAGCCGTTCACCATCGGTGACCACCTCTACGGCGCGCTGCGCGACGATTCGCTGGCGTACTTCTACCACAACCGCAGCGGCATCAAGATCGACAAGGATCTCGTCGGCGCCCGGCACGCCCGCCCCGCGGGCCATGACAAGGCCGCCGCACACGGTGGCGACACCGACGTCCCGTTCCGCTGGCACGGCTCCGACTACCGGCGGAATGTCTCCGGTGGCTGGTACGACGCCGGTGACCAGGGCAAATACGTCGTCAACGGCGGTATCTCCGTCGCCCAGCTGATGTCCGCCTACGAGCGCACCCGCACCACCCAGGGTGCCAGCGGCGACGCGCTGAGTGACGGCAAGCTGCGGGTGCCCGAACGCGGCAACGGCGTCCCGGACATCCTCGACGAGGCGCGCTGGGAGATGGACTTCCTCATGCGCATGCAGGTGCCCCAGGGCAAGCCGTACGCCGGAATGGCGTTCCACAAGATGCACGACAAGAAGTGGACCGGGTTCCCGACCCGCCCTGACCAGGACAAGCAGCCGCGGGTGCTGCGTCCGCCGTCCACCGCGGCCACCCTCAACCTGGCGGCCGCCGCCGCGCAGTGCGCCCGCCTCTTCCAGCCCTACGACCCGGACTACGCCGCCCGCTGCCTGGAGACGGCCCGCACCGCCTGGGCCGCGGCCAAGAAGCATCCGAAGATGTTCGCCAGCGACAAGGACTCCATCGGGGGCGGCGCGTACGGCGACCGCCACGTCGGCGACGAGTTCTACTGGGCCGCCGCCGAGCTGTTCCTCACCACCGGTGAGGACACCTACCGCACGGCCGTCCTCCGCTCACCGCTGCACGGCGACGTCGACGCGCTCTTCCCGCGCGGCGGCGCCCTGTCCTGGTCGGCGACCGCGGGCCTCGGCGCGCTCGACCTGGCCACCGTCCCCAGCAAGCTTGACCGCGAGCAGCGCGCCGCCGTGCGCGCGACGGTGACGAAGGCCGCCGACCGCTATGCCTCGGACTCCGCGAAGTCGGCCTACGGCGTTCCGTACGCGCCGAAGGGCGGAAAGTACGAGTGGGGCTCCAACAGCCAGGTGCTGAACAACATGGTCGTGCTCGCCACCGCGGACGGCCTGACCGGCGAGCCTCGCTACCGCGACGCGGTGCGGCGCGGCATGGACTATCTGCTGGGCGGCAATCCGCTCAACCAGTCCTATGTCACGGGCTACGGCGAACGGGACTCCCACCGTCAGCACCACCGCTTCTGGGCGCACCAGATCGACGCCAAGCTGCCCAGCCCGGCCCGCGGTTCGCTGGCCGGTGGCCCGAACTCCGGACTGGAGGACCCGGTCTCGGCCAAGAAGCTGAAGGGCTGCGCCCCGGCGATGTGCTACACCGACGACATCATGGCGTTCTCCACCAACGAGATCACCATCAACTGGAACGCGCCCCTGGCCTGGGTGTCCTCCTACCTCGACGACGTTGAGCATATGTCTGAGCGGCGGCCCTGACCGTGTGGCATCTGTTCATGGTGGCGCGATGCCCGCAGGCCTACCGTGTGCGGGCATACGCCACGGTCGAGCGCGTCGAGGAGGAGCCGGATGCGGGAGGTGCACACCCCCGACACGCTCGGTGAGCGGTACTTCGTCGTGATCGGCGGCGAGGTGGCGCGCAAGGTCTGCGGCTCCCTGCGGGCGGCCGGACACCGGGTGCGCCACTTCGCCCAGCCCACCGACGAGGATCTGCGCCAGGCGCTGGACCGCGAGGTGGCGGGTGTCGCGATCCTGCTCGAGGACGACGCCGAGTCCCTGCGCTACGCGCTCGCGGTGGAACACATCCACCCCAAGGTCACCCTCGTGGTGACGATCTTCGACCGGACCGTGGCCGACCAGCTGGTGCGAGTGGTCCCGAACTGCCAGGTCACCTCCCCGGCCGATGTGGCCGCGCCGGTCCTCCTGGCGGGCTGCCTCCAGCCCGATCTGCTCGCGCTCACCACGACGTCCTCGGGCCACGCGGGCGCCCGCTGGGACGGGGACACGGTGCGCCTCCAGCCGTACCGGCCGCCGCGTTCCCTGCGGTACCGGGCGTGGCTGGGGAAGTTCCGGGGGCAGCTGCGGCCTCATGACGGCAGTTCGCGGATCATGCTGATGGGCCTCGGCGGGCTGCTCGCCGTACTGCTGACCGACTGGGTCTGGCTGGTGGCCCTGCACCACCGCACCCCCGTCGAGGCGTTCTTCGAGGCGGCGCGCACCGTATCGGCCGTCGGCCCGGCGCTCGCGCACGGCTCGCACGCGTATCTGATGTTCTCCGGCCTCGCGATGCTCATCACCATCGTCTTCACCGCGGTCTTCACGGCCGGTGTGGTCGACCGGCTGCTCGCCCCGCGGGGGGTCGGCATCGTGGGCCCGCGCGCCCTGCCCCGGGGCGGCCATGTGGTCGTCGTCGGGCTCGGACAGGTGGGGCTGCGGCTGTGCACCCAGCTCCAGGACCTGGGCATCGGGGTGATCGCGGTCGAACGGAACCCGGCGGCCCCGAACCTCCGGCTGGCCAGGGCGCTCGGGGTGCCCGTCGTCGTCGCCGACGCCAAGGACAAGTTCGTGCTGCGCAAGCTCCGCCTCGGTCGGGCGCAGGCGATGGCCGCGGTGGCGTCCGACGACCTGGACAACATCGCCGTCTCGGTGGCGGCGCTGGCCGTCGCGCCCGAGCTGCGCGTGGTGATGCGCGCGGGCGACCACGAGGCCATCGCGGAGACCCGCTCGCTGTTCAAGATCGGTCTGGTGCACGATCTGGGCAGCCTGAGCGCCGCGTACACCACCGCGAGCCTGACCGGGCTCCAGCCGCGCGGTGTGCTGGCCCACGGCAAGCGGCTCCTGGTGGAGGGCGGGGACGGGGCGTTCGTGCCGTGGCCGCAGCCGGAGCGCTGCGGCCACCCCTGACCTCAGCGGTTCACACCAGCCGTACGGTGAGCGTGTCCCGGGAGTACGACGGCACGGCGGTGTACGTGTGCCCCTCAGCGCGGACCCTGATGGCGGCGAACCGGCCGTGCAGCCCGCCGCGGGCGTGCAGCACCCTGATGCGGGTGTGCCGGGCGGGGGAGTGGCGGCCGTCCAGCCGGATGTCCAGGACGCTGCCGTCGCCGAGCACGGCGGACCGGGCCACCGTGAGCGCGGGCGTACCGCCATCGCCGGTGGCTGCAACCACCCCCAGCGTGGCGCCGGAGGCCACACGGACGTCGCCCGCGCCCAGGGCTTCCGGCGACCCCGCGACCAGGGTTCCCGCCTCGACGCGGGTGCCGCCGACGTAGCGGTTGCGGCCGGTGAGGGTCAGGGTGCCGGTGCCCCGTTTGACCAGGCCGCCGTCGCCGGTGATGTCGTTGCGCCAGGTGTCGGCCGCGCTGAAGCCACCGTCGTCCGCGTCCATCTCCACGCGTACGTCGCGGTCGAAGGCCCCGTAACCGTCCGCCGCCGCGAAGAGGTTGAGCCGCCCCCACTGCTCGGGCCCCTCCAGCAGGGCGTATCCGGAGGGGAGGGCGGTGGTGCGCAGCACCTCCCGGCGCTGGTGCGCGGTGAGATAGGGCAGCCGGGTCTCGATGAGCACTTCGGCGCCCCTGGGCACGGTCATCTGGCGGTGTCCGCCGCCCCTGGGCAGGATGTAGGTCAGCCGCGGGGTGAACGCCCGTGCGTTGGCGGCGCGATCGGCGTACGGGTCGGTGTCCGTGCCCGCCGAGTGCGCGTAGTCCCAGAGCGTGTCGGCCGTGGTGCCGGTCCGGGAGTGGAGGTAATCGGCGGCCTGCCGCCGCGCGGCGGCCTTGAGCCCGGCGTTGGCCGGGTCGTACAGCGCCGCGGCGGCCAGCGCGGTGGCCAGGATGCGGCCGCCGACGACATCGAGGGCGGAGTGCATGCCGGACACGATCCGGGTGTGGGAGGCCGCGGAGGCATGGGTCAGCAGTTCCTGGAACCGCTCGGGTATGGCGTAGGCCAGCGCGAGACCGGCCAGGTACAGCGCGTTGGTGTGACCGCTCGGGAAACCACCGTCCTCGGCCGGTGTGCTGCCGCGCTGACGCAGCAACTGCGGGGTGACGGCCACCTCGGATGCGTAGACGGGGAAGCCGAAGGCGTCCGTGGCGCCGGTGGCGACGACCTCGCTGTGCTCCGTCATCCGCCAGGGACGCGGGTACTGGTAGCCGTACTTGGCGGGGTTGCCCGACGCGTACGGGCCGCGCAGCGTCCGCACGAGCCGCACGACGTCGCCCAGGTCCGAGTCGGTGGCCCCGGCCCCGATGGCGGAACCGGCGGGCGCGCCGGGTGGTACGTCGTCGCTGACCGTGGTGGCGGGGGTGGTGTCCGGGGCGCTGGTGATGCTGGTGACGGCCTTGGCGCCGGTGCGGTAGACCTCGGTGAGCGGGCCGAGGCCGCCGGTGGCCGCGTAACTCTGGTCCTGGCGGTCGTAGATGAAGGATTCCCGCGCCTGGGCGTCGGTGCGCCGCGTGGTGAGGGCGATCGAGTAGCGCATGTTGGCGCGCAGCACACCGGCCGCGAGCGGGGTGCCGTTGTTCCAGGCCGTGCCGGTGTGCCAGAGCCGCTGCACACCGCTGAGGATGCGGAGGGCCGCGTTGGTCTCGGGGGTGAGGTTGTCGGTGGTGTTGGTCCGGTAGTCGTCGACGAAGGCCGTGAGGGTCTGCTCGGCCCTCTCCGCCGCCCGGGCCAGGGGGCCGGGCAGGAGGGCTAACGCCGTCGGGACGGTGATCAGGCCGGCCGGGACCGCGGCGGAACGCCGGAGGAAACCCCTGCGGTCCAGGGTGGGTCCCGCGGACCGGCCGGGGGAGGTACGCGCCGTCATGCTGCCCTCGCGATTCTCGTCGTAAGCGCTTGCTGAAGACTTGACGCGACGGAAGTGTAGAGGGCCTCCGCGGCACGGGGCGCCGGGAGGCGGCGGTTGTCGTGGGGTGTGCGGCGCGGGGTCAGCCCGCGGAGGGGTTGCGGATGGCCGCGATGTCGAACTGGAGGCGGACCTTCTCGCTCACCATGGCCCCGCCCTGGGCCAGTTTGGCGCTGTAGGTCAGGCCCCAGTCGGAGCGGTTGATGGTGGTGGTGCCGTCGAAGCCGACGCGCTCGTCGCCGAAGGGGTCGGTGACATGGCCGATGTAGGTCAGCTCCAGGACCACCGGGCGGGTGGCGTCTCTCATGGTGAGGTCGCCGGTCATGCGGTACACGTCCTGGCCCACCAGCTCCACCTCGCGGCTGCGGAAGCTGATGCGCGGGTAGGCCCGGGCGTCCAGGAAGTCGCGGCTCATCAGATGGGCGTCCCGCTGCTCGACACCGGTGTCGACGCTGCCGCTGGACAGCACGATCTCGGCCCGGGAGCGGGACGGGTCTCGGCCGTCGAAGTAGAGGAGGCTCTCATATTCGGTGAACGCGCCGCGCACCGTGGTCACCATGGCGTGCCGGACCGAGAAACCGATCCTGCTGTGCGCCGCGTCGATGATCCATTCCCCGGTGAGGGCCGACAGCCCGGGAGTCGCCTCGGCGGCGTGATCGGGGGCGGCCGGGGCGTCCTGGGCCGCCGTGGAACGGGGCAAGAGGCTGCGAGTAAAAAGTTTCATGGGGCATCTAGTTACTGCAAGGGTGAGTTTCGCTGCAAGTCCTGTTCTGGAACCGACCCGGGACTGTGAACGTCACCCTACCGCCCGGCCCGTAATTCCCCTCGCGACGACCGGCCTTGTCGTCGCGGCTCCGGCACCGGGTCTTCACATGTCAACGGCCGCACCGGAGTGTCGGATGACGGTGAATCAGTGGACGAAACGCTCTTTGCGCACCGGGCGTCGCGCCGAATTCCGGTACCGATGCTTAAGCTTTGAGCTACCCGCCGTCACCCTTCATTTGATTTCTTCAAAATATCTCCACGATCCCGTCCGGCCATGGTGGATCGTGTGGGGGTGCCGTCATCCCCGGCCCAGCCAGGTGGTCAGGGCCCACCACCAGTGCAGGGTGTCCAGCGGTCCGCCGCGGCCGTCGGGGCGGGTGTCGGTCAGCGAGGTGCCGGTGATCTGCTGGAACCGGCCGAGCCGGTAGCGGATGGTGTTGGGGTGGGTGAACAGGGTCGCCGCGGTCTGGTCCAGGCGGCGGCCGTTGTCGAGGAACGTCAGCGCGGTGAGCGCCAGCTGCCGGTGAAACGCGTCCGACGGGTCGAGGCCGCCCAGGAGCCGGCCGCTCAGGTGCGAGCCCAGCAGCGGCTGGTCCGCCACGGCGATCTCCGCGGCGAAGTCGGTGAGTTCGTACCATCCGTGCCGCCCCGCCGCCGCGCCGAGGTCCACGGCGCGGACGCAGAGCCGGTACAGCGGGCGCAACTGGTCCAGGGGAGCCGCCGGAGAGGCCACGATCAGGCCCTCCAGGTCGCCGTCCTGCGGCAGCCGGGGACACAGCCCCACCACCCGCCCCTCGACCAGTCCGGACACCCCGCGCAGCGCGGAGAGGCGGCGCATCAGGCGCTGGGCGTGCCCGGGCCCGGTGGCCTCGGCGACGAGGCAGTGGTGCGGGCCGTGGCCGTCCTCGGCCGGGATTCCGGCCCTGGCCAACTCCTCGGCGCGGGGGACGACTCCGTCGACCAGCACCTGCCGCAGCAGCCTGCCGCGCAGCCCGCTCGTCTCGTGCTCCGGTCCCCGCTCGGCCGCGTGGTACCCGTTGATGACATGGCGCTCGATGGCGTCGCCGTACTCCTTCAGCCGCAGGATCACCGGGAGCAGCGCGCTGTCGGGCACCCCGGACGTACGGCAGCGGTCGACGCTGATCTCCACGGCCCGGGTGAGCGCGGCCTGCACACCGCGCAGCACGGCGGTCACCGGCACGCCCTGACCGGCCCGGTCGGCGCCCAGTAACAGGGCGGTGGTGAAGTCCTGTTCCTCGACCCGGTCGAAGGTGCTGAACCACGCCCCGGCCGCACGGATCATCGCGAGGACATGGGAGCGGGTCTCCGCCTCGGTCAGCCGGGCCACCTCGGGGGAGTGGGCGCGCGCCGCGCGCACGAGTTCGCCGCACACGTCCGCGTCGAGGGCCATGGCCCGCAGGATCTCGGTGACCGGCTCACGCTCGTGGACGACGGCCATGCGCCCCTCTTCTCTGGCGCTGTCGCCGGGACACAACGAAGCGGTGACCGCGTTGGCGCCCAGCTACTACCGCGCCGCTGTGCCGACCTGATTTCCTGTGCGCTACCGACGGTAACAGCGCGGCCGTCGCGGTGACAGCCATCGCGTCAGTCCGCGCTGCCCCCACGCCTCGCGCACCGTCCGCATTTCACCGGGAGGGCCGCTCATGGAGAACCCCGCATCCCCGACGTCGATCACCCGGCGCCGCGCCCTGACGGTGGCCGGAGGTGTGCTCGCGGCAGCGGCCGTCGAGCAGACGGTCCCCGCCTTCGCGGCCGGGGCCTCGTCCGCGGACGACGCGGACGCGATCGTGGTCGGCCACGGGCTCGCCGGACTGGTCGCGACGGCGGAACTGGCGGCTGCGGGCCGCAAGGTGCTGCTCCTGGACCAGGAGCCGGAGAGCAATGTGGGCGGGCAGGCGTTCTGGTCCTTCGGCGGGCTGTTCTTCGTGGACTCCGAAGAGCAGCGTCTGATGGGCATCAAGGACTCCCACGAACTGGCCTGGCAGGACTGGCTGGGCACGGCCGGATTCGACCGCGGCGTGGACGATCCGCGCGGCCAGGACCACTGGGCCCACAAGTGGGCCGAGGCGTACGTCGACTTCGCGGGCGGCGAGAAGCGGTCCTGGCTCCATGGGCTCGGGGTGCGCTGGTTCCCGATCGTCGGCTGGGCCGAGCGCGGCGGCGGTCTCGCGGACGGGCACGGCAACTCGGTGCCCCGCTTCCACGTCACCTGGGGCACCGGACCGGCCGTGGTCGAGCCGTTCGAGAAGAAGGTACGGGCCGCGGTGGCGGACGGCCGGGTGGTGTTCAAGCACCGGCACCGCGTGGACGAGATCGTCACGACCGGCGGCACCGTGACCGGTGTCCGCGGCGCGGTCCTGGAGCCGAGCAACGCCCAGCGCGGCAAGGCCAGCTCCCGCACCGTGGTCGGCGACTTCGAGCTGAGCGCCCCGGTGGTGGTCGTCACCTCCGGCGGCATCGGCGCCAACCACGATCTCGTACGCCAGAACTGGCCGTCCCGCCTGGGCACTCCGCCCAAGCGCATGATCACCGGCGTCCCGGCGTACGTGGACGGACGCATGCTCGCCATCACCGAGAAGGCGGGCGGACGCATCGTCAACCCCGACCGGATGTGGCACTACACCGAGGGCCTGAAGAACTACGACCCGATCTGGGCCGACCACGGCATCCGGATCCTGCCGGGCCCGTCCTCGATGTGGTTCGACGCCAAGGGCAAGCGCTTCTCCGCCCCCGACCTCCCCGGCTACGACACCCTCAGCACCCTGAAGACGATCACCGACTCCGGCTACGACTACTCCTGGTTCGTCACCACGCAGAAGATCATCGCGAAGGAGTTCGCGCTCTCCGGCTCCGAGCAGAACCCGGACCTCACCAACAAGGACATCCTCCAGCTCCTCTCGCGCATCTGGCAGACCCCCGAGCCGATCGAGAAGTTCAAGAAGAACGGCGTCGACTTCGTCGTCGCGACGACGCTGCCCGAACTGGTCCGCGGGATGAACAAGCTGACCGGGGACAACCTCATCGACCTGGCCGACCTCAAGCGGCAGATCGACGCGCGGGACCGGGAGATCGACAACCCGTACACCAAGGACGTCCAGGTCATGGGCATCCGCAACGCGCTCGCCTACCCCGGGGACACCCTGAGCCGCACCGCCTCGGCGCACAAGATCATGGACTCCGGTGCCGGACCGCTGATCGCCGTACGCCTCAACATCCTCACCCGTAAGACCCTCGGCGGCCTCCAGACCGATCTGTCAGGGCGTGTCCTGGGCGCCACCGGCGAGCCGGTCCCCGGGCTGTACGCGGCGGGGGAGGCCGCGGGATTCGGCGGCGGCGGTGTCCATGGATACCGCTCCCTGGAAGGCACATTCCTGGGCGGCTGCCTGTTCTCGGGCCGTCGGACGGGGCGGGCCGCGGCGGACGCCACCGCGACCTGACCCTTCACACAGGCAGACGCCCCTTGCTGCGCATGGCGGCGCGGACGCGCTCCTCGGCCAGTCCGCGCCCGGCCGTGTGCGGAGTCGTGCCACGGCGCTCGGCCTCGTCCAGGACGGTGACCGCGTTCGCGCGCAGCCGACCGGAGATCGTCTCGAAGATGGTGCTGGTCTCGGGCCGGAAGCCGGAGTAGCGGGCGTCCATGGCGAACGCGGCGGCGACGACACCGCCGGCGTTGGCCACGAAGTCGGGCAGCACGGTGATGCCGCGCCCGGCGAGGATCTCCTGGGCCGTCGGCGAGGTGGGCAGATTGGCGCCCTCGACCACCAGTCCGGCCTTGATCAGGTGGGCCGTACGGTCGTCGATGACGTCCTGGAGGGCGGCGGGCACCAGGATGTCGCAGTCGACGGCGAGTTCCTGGCCGGAGGCGAGCGCCTCGCCCTGGGCGTGCCGGACGACGAAGTCGTCGCCGTGCTCCTCGCGGGCGGCGAGCAGGGAGCGTACGTCCAGCCCGCCGGGGTCGTGCAGCGCACCGCGGGCCGTGGACACGGCCACGACGGTGGCGCCCAGTTCGGCGAACCGCGCCGCAGCGGCGGCGCCCACCGCGCCGAACCCCTGGATGGCCACCCGGCAGCCGGACAGGGACAGCCCGCCGCGCTGCGCGGCGGCGTCGGTGGCCTCGGCGATACCGTAGCCCGTGACCCCGAGCTTGTCGTAGGCGACGCCGCCCAGGTGTTCCGGGGTGCCGACGGCCGCGCCGCGGTCCCCCAGTTCGTCCTGGATGATGGCGGCGTCGCTCTCGGTCAGCCCCATGTCCAGCCCCATGACGTACTCGCGGGGCACCTCGTTGGACAGCGCGCGGGCGAACGCGCGCAGGATCGCCTCCTTGTCGCGGGAGGCGGGATCGGCGGCGATGCCCGCCTTGGCGCCGCCGTAGAAGAGGTCGACACCGGCCCACTTCCACGTCATGACGCGGGCCAGACGGGCGACTTCCCCGACCGTCACCGTGGGGCTCATCCGGGTTCCGCCCTTGCCGATGCCCCGGGCCGTGTTGTCGATGACCAGCACGCCCTTCATGCCGGTGCGCCGTTGGGAGACGACGACGATCTTCTCGGGACCCCAGTCGTCGACGAGGGAGAGTGCGTCAGCCACGTCTGTCTGTCCTTCTCCGTAGATCGGTGGATCCGTGGTCCACCTCACGATGTGGCCGGTGGCCCCGCCCCACAAGGGTCAGCAGGACGACAGAATTGATACCGGGGCGCAAGGAACGCTTATGCTCACCCGCTCCCGAAGGAGCGGCTACGCCGACCCGCCCAGCCCCGTCTGCGCCACGGCGCGCAGGACGTCGACGAGCGCCACCACGGTGGGCCGCCGCTCCGCGGCGCAGCGGAAGACCACGACGATGTGCCGCTCGACCGTCTCGCGCAGCCGCACCACATCGAAGCGCGAGGGCCGCAGCCTGAGCATCAGATCCGTCACCGTGCTCACCCCCACCCCCGCCTCCACCAGCGCCAGGGTCGCCGCGGTGTCCGTCACCTCGTGCAGCACCTCGGGTTCGACGCCCGCCCGGCGGAACGCGGTGCGCACGGCCCGCCCGTAATAGCTCTCGGCGGACGGCAGGATCCACCCCAGACCTCGGGTCTGCGCCATGGTGACGCTCTCCCGGCGGTCCATCGAACCGGTCGGCACCGCGAGCGAGAAGCGCTCCCGGTGCAGCCGCATCACCCGCAGCGCCGGATCGCGCGGGATCGGTACGTCCGGATAGTCGAGGCCCAGCGCGAGATCCACGGCCCCGGAGGCCACCGCGTCGTACACCTCGTCCACGTCCATGTCACGGCTGTGGACCGTCAGCCCCGGATGCTCCTCGCGCGCCGTGCGCAGGGCCGGGGGCAGGATCTCGGCGGCGGCCGTGGCGAACAGGCCGACCAGCAGCGTGCCCGAGGCGTCGTTGCGGGTGCGCTCCAGCGCCTCGACGGCCTCGGCCTCCGTGGACAGGATCCGCTCGGCGTGCCGGGCCAGCGTCATCCCCGCGTCGGTCAGCTCCACTCTGCGCCCGGTCCGCCGCAGCAGCTCCATACCGGTGGCCTTCTCCAGCGCCGCGATCTGCTGCGAGACCCCGCCGGGGGTATATCCCAGGGACTCCGCGACCGCGGTGATGGTGCCGCGCCGGGTCAGTTCGACGAGGGAACGTAGCTGGGCACTCGTCCAGTCCATATAGGAACCCTAATAGATCACGAGCAATAACTGTTCATAGACGTCAACGGTCGGGGTGCTGCACGATGACCGGCAGATAGCTGATCGGCATCGTCCTGCACTGCGACAGCCGCGGCGCGCCGCACCGGAGATCCTTCTGGCCCGGCGCCCGCCTCGGGAAGGGACCGGCCACTTGTCCTCCTCGCCCTCTTCGCCCTCCTCGTCCTCCTTCCACACCGTTCCGCCCGCCGCCGACGTCGTGATCATCGGCGGCGGGGTCATGGGCACCAGCGCCGCGTTCCACCTGGCCGAGGCCGGAGTGGCGAACATCGTCGTCGTCGAACGCGGCGAGCTGGGCTGCGGCAGCTCCGGCAAGCCCATCGGCGGCGTCCGCGCCCAGTTCTCCGACCCGCTCAACATCCAGCTGGGGAGCAGGAGCCTGCGCGCCTACCAGGACTTCCCGCACCGTCCCGGCGCCGACATCCGGCTCGACAGCGTCGGCTACCTCTTCCTGCTCACCAGCGAGCAGCAGGCCACGGACTTCGAGGCGTGCGTCAGGACCCAGAACGCCCTCGACGTGCCGAGCCGCATGATCGGCCCGAAGGAGGCACAACGGTTGTGCCCCTACGTCAGCACCGAAGGGCTCGTGGCCGCCGTCCACTCGCCCACCGACGGCCACGCCCGCCCCGGTCTGGTCATCGACGGCTACGCGCGCGCCGCGTCCCGGGCGGGTGTCACGTTCGCCACGCACACCGCCGTCACCGCCATCGACACCGCGGGCGACCGGATCACCACCGTGCACACCGACCGCGGGCCGATCTCCTGCGCCACCGTCATCTGCACCGCGGGCGCCTGGTCGGCGCAGATCGGGGACATGCTGGGCGTCCACCTCCCGGTGCGCCCGGTGCGCCGTCAGGTGGCCTTCACCGCCCCGCTCACCCCGCCCGCCCCGCGCATCCCCTTCACGATCGACTTCGCGTCCACGGCCTACTTCCACAACAGCGACGACGGGCTGCTGTTCGGCCTCGCCGACCCCGGCCAGGCAGACGGCTACGACACCACCTGGACCCCGGAGTGGCTGGAGCTGTTCCGCGCCGCCGCACGGCGCCAGGCCCCGGCCCTGGCCGATATGGAGACGGCCGACGGCTGGGCCGGGCTCTACGAGATCACTCCGGACCACAACGCCCTGATCGGCCGTTCCGGCGAACTCGGGAACTTCCTTTACGCGACCGGGTTTTCCGGGCATGGCTTCCTCCAGGCCCCGGCGGTCGGTGAGATCGTCCGTGACCTGTACCTGGACCGCACACCGTTCGTCGATGTCACACCGTTCAGCGCCGACCGCTTCATGACCGGGGCCGCAACGCGTCCCGAAGCGCATGTGGTGTGAACCGCCAACTGGTGTGGACCGCCAACCGAAAGGCAGCACTCTCGATGACCAGCCGGACACTCAGCCAGTGGCAGCTGCGCGCCGCGTTCGCCGCCCGGCTCTCGGACATGTACGGGCGGGAGGTCCCCGCCTACACCACCCTCGTGGACGTCTCCCGCGAGGTCAACGACGACGTGCTGCGCGCCCGGGGCGCCGACGCCGAGCGGCTGGGCTCCATCAGCCGGGTCACCGCCGAGCGCCACGGCGCGATCCGGGTCGGCACCCCCCAGGAGATGAGCCAGGTCGCGCGCGTCTTCGGCGCCCTCGGCATGCGCCCGACCGGCTTCTACGACCTGCGCGAGGCCGCCGCCAGCGCGGTGCCCGTCATCTCCACCGCCTTCCGCCCCACCGACGGCGAGGAGCTGGCGCGGAACCCGTTCCGCGTCTTCACCTCCATGCTCACCCCCGCCGACCCGCGGTTCTTCGACGACGATCTGCGCGCCCGCCTGGAAACCTTCCTCGCCGGGCGCGAGCTGTTCCCCCCGGAGCTGCTCGCCCTCGCCGACCGGACCGAAGCCGAGGGCGAACTGCCCGAGGCGGAGGCCGAACACTTCCTCCAGCTGGCCGTACGCGCCTTCGAGCTGTCCACCGAGCCGATCGACCAGGGCTGGTACGCGACGCTGGAGCGGGTCTCCGCCGTCGCCGCCGACATCGGCGGCGTCCGCAGCACCCACATCAACCACCTCACCCCCCGCGTGCTGGACATCGACGAGCTGTACCGGCGCATGACCGACCGCGGCATCGAGATGATCGACACCATCCAGGGCCCCCCGCACTGGGACGGCCCCGATGTGCTGCTGCGCCAGACGTCCTTCCGCGCCCTCGCCGAACCCCGGGCCATGCGCACCGCCGAAGGCGAGGTGACCAGCGGGGCCCTGCGGGTGCGGTTCGGCGAGGTCGAGGCGCGCGGCATCGCCCTCACCCGCGAGGGCCGCGCCCTCTACGACCGGCTGCTGACCCGGATCGACCAGGAGGCCGCCGCCCGCCCCGACGCGGACCGCGGTGACCTCGCCCGTGCGCTGTGGGCGGAACACCTCCCCGCCACCGAACGGCGCCTCGCCGAGGAGGAATTGGCCTACTTCACCTACCACGTGGTGCCCGACCGGCCACGGGACGGCAGCCGTCCGCCCGCCGACATCGGCGAGCTGGTGGACCGGGGCTGGCTGCGCGCCGAACCCATCGTCTACGAGGACTTCCTGCCCCGCTCCGCGGCCGGCATCTTCCAGTCCAACCTCACCGGCGAGGGCGCACGCAACAACGACCACGCGGGCACCGCCTACGACAGCGCCTGGCTGTCCGGCGCCATCGGCCGCGACGTCCTCGACCCCTTCGCCCTCTACGAGCGGCAGCAGAACGACTCCATCGCCCGGGCCGCCCGCGAGCTGCAACTCGACGGCGCGCTCGGCTGAAACAGCCCACACTCTCCGAGGGAGCAACTATGACCAGCACCGCCCTTCCCACCACCGAGGACCTGCGCGGCCGGGCCCGCACCGCCCTGGAGCGCGTCGGCGTGACCGTCCCGGAGGGCGGCGGCCTCACCGCGCGCACCCCGATCACCGGCGACCCTCTCTTCGAGCTGGCCGCAGCCACCCCGGCCGACACCGAGGAGGCCATCGCCGCCTCCCGCGCGGCCTTCCTCACCTGGCGCACCACCCCCGCCCCCCGGCGCGGTGAACTCGTGCGCCGCCTGGGCGAGTTGCTGCGCGACCACAAGAGCGACCTGGGCGACCTCATCACCATCGAGGCGGGCAAGATCCGCTCCGAGGCGCTGGGCGAGGTCCAGGAAATGATCGACATCTGTGACTTCGCCGTCGGCCTCTCCCGCCAGCTCTACGGCCGCACCATCGCCTCCGAACGCCCCGGCCACCGGCTCGCCGAAACCTGGCATCCGCTCGGCGTGGTCGGCGTCATCTCCGCGTTCAACTTCCCCGCCGCCGTCTGGTCCTGGAACACTGCCGTCGCCCTGGCCTGCGGTGACACCGTGATCTGGAAGCCCTCCGACCTCACCCCGCTGATCTCCCTGGCCTGCGACCGGCTCCTCGCCCAGGCCGCCGAGGACGTCGGCGCGCCCCGCGACGTCCACCGGCTGCTGCTCGGAGACCGTGCCGTCGGCGAGAAGCTCGTGGACGACCCCCGCGTCGCCCTCGTCAGCGCCACCGGCTCCACCCGCATGGGCCGCGAGGTCGGCCCCCGCGTCGCCGCCCGCTTCGGCCGCAGCCTGCTCGAACTCGGCGGCAACAACGCCGCGATCGTCGCGCCCTCCGCCGACCTCGACCTCGCCGTCCAGGGCATCGTGTTCGCCGCGGCCGGCACCGCCGGGCAGCGCTGTACGACGCTGCGCCGCCTCATCGTCCACCGCGACATCGCCGACACCCTCATCGCCCGGCTCACCGCCGCCTACAACAAGCTCCCCATCGGCAACCCCTTCGACGAGGACACCCTCGTCGGCCCGCTCATCTCCCCCGCGGCCCTCGACGGCATGCAGAGCGCCCTCACCCGCGTCCAGGCCGAGGGCGGCAAGGTCCTGGCGGGCGGCAACCGTCGCCTGGCCGAGGCGCTCCCGCGGGCCGCCTACGCCGAACCCGTCATCGTCCGCGTGGACGAACAGAGCGAGGTCGTCCGGGAGGAGACCTTCGCCCCGATCCTCTACGTCCTGACGTACGACACCCTCGAGGAGGCCATCGCCCTGCACAACGACGTCCCGCAGGGCCTGTCGTCCAGCATCTTCACCCGCGACCAGCAGGAAGCCGAACTCTTCCTCTCCGCCGAGGGCTCCGACTGCGGCATCGCCAACGTCAACATCGGCACCTCCGGCGCCGAGATCGGCGGCGCCTTCGGCGGCGAGAAGGAAACCGGCGGCGGCCGCGAGTCCGGCTCCGACTCCTGGCGCGCCTACATGCGCCCGGCCACCAACACCATCAATTACTCCAGCCAGTTGGCCCTCGCCCAGAACGTCAGCTTCCTCTGACGCCACGCCCTCCCCCAACTCGGGCCCGCGGACCAGCGCCACGAGCAGGCACCGGGCTAAGGTTGCCACCAGTATCGGAAGCGTCACTCACGCGGCAGCGCGTGGGACAGGGCCGTGCCCATGCAACGGGTGGAAAACGGGCGGAGCCTCGGGGAGGGCGAATGACGAGACGGCAGGTACCGGCGTTGCCGAGGTACCGGAACGACGCGGTGACGCGGCGCCTGTGTGCCGCAGCGCATCTGGACGAGCGCTTCGCGCGCCAGGTGGGTGAGGAGCTGAGCGGGGACCGGATGACCGCGATCGGGCTGCCGCTCGGGGTCAACCTGGTGGCGCTCGTACGGCACGCCCGGATGGGCGCCCGGCGTATGGAGGCGCGGGACCGTCGGCTCGGCTGGCTCTTCGTCGGCTTGTGGGCAGCGGTGGTGGTCGCACTGTACGGATCCGTCGACGGGTCGTCCGTCGCCGCGGTGGCGGGTGGCGGCGCGGCGCTCGTCGTCATCGCTGCCGCGTGGTGGCTGGTGTACGCCGCGGAGAGCCAGGCCCGGAGCGCCGCGCAGGAGGTGTTCCGGGCAGGGGGGAAAGCCGAGGATCTCGCGCCGCCGGCCCCGCCCGAGGCCGAAGCCCGGCTGCTGGAAATGAAGAAGACCAACGTCGTGCCGTACACCGCGAGTGCCGAACGTACCAACCCCTTCGTGGGCAGCGGCGACAAGATCAAGGAAGTGGTCTGGCAGCCCATCGACGTCAGCCGGCCGGCCGAAGCCCCGGGCGGCGGCAAGCTGGCCATCAAGCCCTTCGACGCGGTGGACCTGCACACCTACGTCGCGAAGGAAATGGCGAACATCGCCGGGCTCGAAGGGCTGCGGGCGAGGAACCGGCTGTACGTCATGGGCAATCATGTCCAGCACCTCGGCCCGGACCTGCTGCCCGACCCGTTGGGCAGGCCGCGTGTCCAGATCCCCAAGCAACTGGTGCGGGCGGGACTGCTGAATCCGGGCGCCGGAATGCGCACGTATCTGAGTCTGGAGCGGGTCGGCGACGGCGGACGGGTCATCGTGTCGATGCATCTGCGGGCCCGACTGCAGAGCCCCAGCCTGTCGTGGGAGGTCGCGGCGTACGGGATTCCCCCGGTGAGCGCGGTCTACAGCGTCGTGGACCGTTTGCCGATCGACGGCCTCGAACGCTGGTGGAGCCTGCTGCGGTTCGCGACCGGGCAGGTTTGGCCGGCGTTGCGCGGTGCTCTCGGCCGTAACCACCGGCGTGGTGCGGCTCGGAACCGCAGGGCGCGTGAGCTGGAGAAGTGGCGCAGGGAGATCACCAAGCGGCATGCCATCCACGACTACGGGGCCGTTGACAGCGTGCGCGAACGCGTCGCTTCCTGGAACCAGTTGGGTCACTCCGACCGCATGGACTCCCAGGACTTCCTTCACCGCCTCCAGCAGGGTGTGTTGATCGCGACCGAGCGGTTCCTCAAGGACCACAATGTCGATACCAGCTCCTTCGACCAGGCCCAGCAAGTCATCAATACCCAGACATACAATTTCTCCGGAGATGTCACCGGTCCCAGCAACTTCGGCAACAACGGGCAGATCGCCGCATCTTACGGTCAGGGCCAGCCGTCAGGGGCCCCCGGAGGTGCGGCCGGGCACGTCGGTGGAGGCCCCTGACCCCGGCTGGCGCTGCCCGGTGCGGCGTACCGACAGCACGTCACGAGATGATGTGCGGTTCATGTCCACGACCAGGAGTACTGATGAGCACGTTCAATTTCCACGGTGACATCTCGGGCCCGAGCAATTTCGGTGACGGTGGCAAGATCGAGGTCCATCACCACGGCGCGAGTCCGGCCGAGGCGCTGCACTTGGCGACCGAGCTCATCCGTCAACTGCGCACCGAAGGTCAGCCGTCGCTCGCCGAGCAGGCGGAGGTGGTGCGCGGTGAGCTGTTGCAGGCCGAGCAGGAGCAGCGCCCCGCCGACCAGGGGCGGGTCCGGAAGGCGCTGGAAATGATCTCGCTGGGGCTCACCACCGGCAGCGGAGGGCTGGCCCTCGCCCAGGAGCTGGGGCGGGTCATCGGAGTGTGAACCGGGGCCGGGGAGCCACGGCGGCTCCCCGGCCGCGCTACTTCGGCTCTACGACGGCCTGGGCACCGTCGAGGTCAAGCTCCATCCCGGAGCGGAGCGGAACGGTCTGGCCGGGCTCGATGTGCTGGGTCGTACCGTCCGAACGCGTCCCCGTCCACGCCGTTGCGGAACGGTTGACGAGGCCGAACTTACCCGGTTTCTGCGGATGTTCGACGAGCTCGGCGACACACGTGGCGTCGCTGTAGTCGTGCCGCGTGGGCTCGGGCACCAGATGGTGGGCGTGTACCCGGGCGCCGCGACGTAGCCGGACATGGCGCTCGGCGCGCGGCGGGGGAGTGGTGAGTACCAGCCGGGGTGGCAGCACCAGGTCCTTTCCGCACGACCAGCAGGCCCCCGCGGTGGTCTCCTCGGGCTGGGGCATGTTCTGCCGCCCGCAGTGCGCACAGTCCACGACCGAGTCCAGCACTGCCCGCAGTGCGTCCCGCCACTGGGACTCCCGCACCCGGGCCGCCGGATCCCGCAGACCGGTGGTGAAATTGTGCGTGAACAGGTCCTTCAGCGCGTCGGGAGCGGCGCCCCAGGTGTGCAGGACGGTGGATTGCTCGACCGGGTCGGGTGCGTTCGAGCTGTCCTGCGGGTCGAAGACGAACAGCGGCTGCCTGCCGTACAACTTCCGCTCCGCCGCCTCGTCCAGACAGCGGATCGCCAGCTCCTGACTGCCCTTCAGCGGGTGGTGGTTCATGAGCAGCATGAACAGCAGTACCGAAAGGGAGTGCAGATCAGTCTGTGTGCCGGGCCTGGCGCCAGATTCCCCGCGCACCAGCTCCGGTGCCATGAACTCCATGGTCCCGGAGATTCCGCTGGCGTCGCCCTCCACCACCGCGTTGTCGTTGTCGCATACCAGGACGTCACCGGTGGTGGGGTCGAAGAAGATGTTCCCCCAGGAGATGTCCCGGTAGGCGATGCCCCGGGAGTGCAGCGCCTGGTACGCCTCCACCATGTAGAGCCCCGCGGTCAGCAGGGCGCGCGGCGTGGTCCGCAGCTGCCTTCTGAACAGCGCGGGCAGCCCCTTGAAGCGGTCCGGACGGATGTCCATCAGATAGCCGAAGGCGTCCTGCCGTGTGCCCCGCACGAACGCCGACGGCCACAGGAACCGGTCGTCGTCGAAGTCCCGGGCGACCAGCTCCTGGACGATCTCCTCCTGCGCCTGCGTCGCGCAACTCGGGTAGTACCACTTGAGCGCCTTGTCACCGACAGCCGTGGCTACGCGATATACCTCGCCCTGACCGCCGGCTCCGAGAAGGCCGGTGATGTGGAGCTCTTCGCCGCCGTCTGCGGTGAGGCGGGCACCGGTGTCGAGCATGCCGCTCATTGTCTCTCCGTTGTCTGTCGTCCGGCGTGTGCCGACTCTGTGTCCTGCTCCGGCCGTCGGCCGGCCGCCATGGTGGTGTCGTCGCCCGAATACTGCGCGGCCTTGGCCAGCCACTCGGGCAACACGGTCTGTACGCTCTCCAGCCCCCCTTCCGAACACCGGGTGTCGAGTCCGGTCATGAACTCGACGAAGCCCTCGTCGGCCGCGAAGCTCTTGGACAGACCGTCCGTGGACAGTGCGATGAGCCGCGGCATGCGGTCCCGTTCCACGATGGGCGCCCAGTGCATCCGTACCAGACGCCATGCCTCATGGCTGCACAGCGACTCCGTCTCGTCGCCGATCTCCGCCTCTGCCGGAGCGAGCGGCTGCTCCACCCTGCTGTCGTGCTCGATGACGGTGAGTTCCCCGTCGCCGAGCTGCCAGGCCGCGAACAGCCGTGGGGTCAGCACGGCGCCGATCAGCGTGGCCCCGTACAGCAGCAGCTTCTGTCCGTCGGTGGGCGGCGCGGTTACGGCCCCTGAAGAGCCCTCGTCCAGCTCATATTGGCGCTGCCAGTGTCCCAGCACATTGCGCTGCCACTCGGAGACCAGTCGGCGCGGCATCACATCGCGGGCATAGTTCATCAGCCAGCTGAGACTGCGCGTTCCTCCGAGGCCGTCCACGTTCGTGAAGGCCGCGAACTCCCGGGCGTGAGCGGCGAAGAGGTCCACCGCGCGCCGAGCCCCGACATCGCTGCGGGCATGCCGTGCCGAGCCGTGTCCGTCGGCTACCGCGAGGACCAGAGGATCCGCCTGGGTACCGCACCCCTCGGCCGTGTACCAGTCCTGATTACGCTGCTTGTTGGCACCGCGGGCGGATGCGCTGAGTGTTTCCCAGTGCAGCGGGTAGGGCTGGTTCACCACACGTCGTCATCGTCGTCGTCCAGCACCGGCGGAGCGTACGGCAGCGGCTTGGACAGGGTGTCGGAGGACGCCGCGACCGGCTGTGAGGCCGCCTTCACCGCGGCGGTCGACGCCCAGCGGATCGCGGCCGCGAGCTGCTTGGGGCTGTTGGCGTCCAGCGGCCGCAGCTCCGGGTTGCCGAGGAACTCCTGCAACACGTTCCGGTCGGCGTCCTCGCCGATGGCGATGGCCACCCGCACTGCCTTCCGGCCCCAGGGCGTGGCGTCGATGGCCTTCAGCCCGGCCTTCCAGTCGTCCGTCGGCACACCGTCGGAGACCAGCGCCAGCACCGGCTTCAGCGCGCGTTGCGGCATCGGCGGGGTCTGAAGTTCGCGCGACACCAGATCCAGCGCCTCGCCGAGGTTGGTCATCCCGTCCACCTGTACGTCCTGCCAGGTGAAGTCGTCCACGGGGACGGGGTTCTTGTGATGCCACTGGGCCGTGGTGGAGAAGGTGAGCGTACGGAGCAGCAGCTGCGCCGCGGGATTGTCGTGCGCCACGGAGCGCATCTCCGGGATCGCCTCCCGGATGGCGTAGTTGAGCCGTGCGATCTTCTCGCCCTGCATGGAGTACGAGCAGTCCAGCAGCCAGATGAAGTGGACCGGCCGGTTGGCCATCGGCCCGCCGGGGATGTCACTCACGTCGTGTCCCTTTCGTTTCGTCGTTCCCGCCCGGACCGGTGTCAGCCGCCGAGCTCATGTACCAGGTACCGGGCCAGTGCCACGGCCAAGACCACCGTTGCCGCCATGGCCGTGAACAGCAGGCCGAGCAGCAGCCTGCGCCACCGCGCGATGTGCCGTGTCACTGTTGTCATCCCGCCCCCGATCTCCGTTCGTTCGCATGGTGATTCCCCACATCGCTTGCCGTGCGGGGCCTCAGTGCCCCGACCGATCCGGTACCGGCACCTCAACTGGCCCCGGGGCCCTGGTGCCTGCCGGGTCGGCGAGGAGACGCTTGACACGCAGTCCGGAGCGAGCCAGCACCCACAGCACCGGCTCCGCCGCCCGGCGCTGTTCACTGTCCAGCGCTCCGGCGCCGGTGGCGGCGTGTGCGCTCACCGCCCAGTAGCGTGCGGTCCCGAAGTCGTGCCCCAGACCGCGGACCAGCGCCCCGAGACCGATGTCCGAAAGCCACCCGTCGATCCCGGCCCCCGGCACAGGCAGTGAGCTGATCTGGTCGAGCACATCCCGCTTGGTGACGACCGTGGCCACCGGCAGGCGCCCGCGCCGCCCGGTGAGCGCCGACAGCTCGCCGGTCAGCCGCTGGTACGTGTCCATCGGCCCCTGCTCCGCCGGGCGTGCCGCGTCCGCGCGCTCCGCGTCGGACCCCCTCAGCCGCCGACGCACCTCTGGTTCCGCGAGGACATCGGCGACGAGGACCACCCCGTCGGAGTGGGCCAGGTATTGCTGTTCCCGCACCGAGCCCGCGTCACGCAGCGACTCGCCCATCGGGTCGTACAGATAGAGCAGCCGCCGCTGCCTGCCGTGGCGGACGATCAGCATGAACGCCCGGGGCTGCCCGCCCTGTGTCTTGAGGGCCCAGCCGCTCTGCCGAAGCTGCTGGTTGAGCGTCCCGGCGTCTTGGGAGTCGGTCCGGGAGGCGAATTCCACTTTCAGCCGGCTTCGCTGCGCCCAGGACTCGAGTCCCGCCACCATCGCTGCCATCAGCATCGTCTTGCCGGAGGAGGTGCCGCCGACAATCGGCACATGCACTACCCGGGTGCTGCCGACCGCCTCGGGCAGCTGCTGGTCGCAGTGCGGACAGCGGGCGGCGAGGCGCTGCCGGCCCGCGAGCAACGTGGTGACGAGGCGCCGACCGCAGACGCACACGTGCCAGAGCGCGCCGTACCGGCCGGGGCGCAGCTCGGAATGGGCCTCACCGCAGTTCGGGCAGCGGTGCACGGCCAGCGGGAACGGCCGGTAGCAGCCGGGGTACGGGCACTTCATCCGGCCCCGGCGGACCGCTGCCCAGAGGCTGTCCGCACCGCGCAGGATGAGGACGGCCGATGCCGCCGACAGCCAGACAGCGCCGCACAGCAGTCCGAGGACGGCGAGGGACACCGATACCACCAGTGCCGCCGACAGGGCTCCCATGGCCGCTCCGACGGCCGTTCCCGGAGCGACGGCCCGCATGACGCAGCGGGTGAATCGGTTCTCGCCCCGTACACCGGTCTCCGGCCGGCGGCCCTGGAACAGTCGTGTGACCGAGCGCTTCAGCCAGTCGGTGGTGAGTCGGTACCAGATGCTCAGCATGGCGGCGCACGCCGCCGACCAGGTGTCCAGCCACATCTGCCGCCACCAGTACGCGCGATGGGCAGGCTCGCCGGACCCGACGCGCTCGATCCTCGGGTCCGGCACTCCGGCCTGGCGGGGACCCAATACGGTTCCGGCGGTCGACAGCGAGAAGCCGAGGAACCGCCAGAAGGTGTAGCCGACGCACAGCGCCACCGCCACCAGGCCGGTCGCCCGTAGCGCCAGGAAGAGTATGTACTCCAGGTTCATGATGGGTTACCGCCCTTCCGCGGCGGTTCCACGTCGCCCCAGCGGTGTCCGTCCGCCGCGTCCTTGCGGCGCCGACCGGTCAGCCGACGGCTGATCCGGCCGAACGCCCCGGGCCGGTTCCAGGTCCGGAACTCCTCCGCCCAGCGGGTACCCGTGTCCTCCAGACAGCGCTCGACCAGGGCGATGTCGCTGTCGGGCAAGCCCCGCACGACCGGACGCAGCACCGAGTCCAGCAGGGCTGTGCGCGTCTTCTGCCAGGCCTCGCTCGCCTGGGGGTGCGAGCTCCAGGCGGTGAAGCAGTCGGCCACGTACGCGGGCCGGGTGCGCAGCCGGTCCCGTACCCGCTCGGACTTCGCGCACTGGCTGTACGCGGCGAAGAGACCGGGGTCGCCGCTGTGGATCAGCGCGTACACCTCGCCCTCCGGACGGTGCTCGGACAGCAGTCGGCTCGCCAGCGCCCCGAAGGCGTGCTCGAGCACGGTAGGTTCCACCGGTTCCGCCACGGCCCGCAGCGACAGTGCCCGGTCGGTCCAGCCCGCGCTCGCCGAGCCGTCGCGAAGGTCGCGCGCCAGTTCGAGGAGGAGCAGGGACGAGCGTTCACGCGGAGCCAGATCCTCGGTGAAGCAGCGCAGCAGATCCTGGGCGAGATCCGGTACGTCCGGATCGTCCGCCGGTCCGTGGAGTGCGGCCTTGACCAGGGCGGACCAGGTCCCCGCCGCGCGGTGGGGGTCGGACCCGATCTCGACGAGCATCAGCCGCGCCTCCCCGGCGGTCGGCGTGTGGCCCTCCCAGACGAGCTGGACCGCGGTACGCAGGACGAGCGGCTCGGTGAACAGCGAGAGCCCGCCGGCGTGCAGCACGGCGTTCAGTGCCACGACACGGTCGCCACCGCCCGCCGTCGCCCGCGCGGCCTCGGCACACATCCGCAAGTGGGGCAGGGCCTGGTTGTCCGCAAAGCGCAGCGGTATCCGGGTGAGCAGCCGGGCGGCGGCGGACGGGTCCCCCGCGGCCAGGTCGTCGAGCTTGCCGAGCAGCGTGGTGTGCAGCGTGAACTGCTCCTCCAGCGCCAGGCGCACGGTGGGGGTGTACGTCCCTTCCGGATCGGCGAGCAGCGCGTGGGCGAGCCTGCGTGCCACCTCCGGCAGCAGGTCCGAGCAGTCCACGCCGAGCATGTCCGCGATGCGCAGCAACCCGGCGGTCCGGGAAGCGCCCTGCCCGGTGTCCGCGAGGCCCGAGCGCAGGTCGTGGGCCAGCTCGGAGGCGAGACGTCGCCGGACCTCCTCGGTGAGGGCGTCGGGCCTCAGGCCTTCGATCTCCGGGCCCGGTCCGGGCGAGCGGACGGCCTCGGTGAGCACCAGCGCGGCGAGCGGCGCGGTGGCGGCAGCCGGCACTCGGCCGTCCAGCACCGAAAACAACCCTGTCAGGGCAGCCCGTTCGGCATCGGTCCGGTCCGCTGCGGGAGCGCACAGCGCGGCCACCAGACGGTGCAGCCGGTCGCCGCCCAGGGCCTCCCGGTGGCCGTGTGCCCACGCCGCCGCCTCGGTGCGCCCGGCGGCCCCGAGCTCGAGCCCCGCGCACAGCGCGACCGCGGCGAGCGGGCCCGGGGCGAACTGGCCGCCCGGCAGCGCGGCCGCCTCCTTGAACAGCTCGGGGGCACGGCCCTGCCAGACGCCTGCGGCCGCCTGCGCCCAGGTATCGGTCACCGGCTCCCGGGGCTCCTCGCCCGCGCAGTCGTACATGCGGTAACGGTGGTCGTAACCGGCCGGACCCCGCTTGTCCGCCGGTAGGACGCCGATGATGTGCTGCCGTGCCAGCTCCGGCCGTCGGGTGTACGTGGTGAACGTCAGCCGTTGGGCGTCTTCGCGCGGCAGCACGGTGCTGGCCAGGGCGATCCACCGAGCCACATCGGCGCTGTCCCGCTCGACGAGGATGATCTGTGGTGCCGAGTCGTCCTGGCTCAACCTGCGCAGATCCGCAAAGAAGCCCGCGAGCCACGGTGCGCGGGAGGCCGCGAACGCGATCAGGCCGTCCCGGTCCAGGCGCCCCGAAACCGGCAGCTCGCTCAGCGGCTCCGGTACCCCGCCGTCCGGAGTTCCTGTGGCCCACTGCGGGGCGCCCCAGGCGGTGATGGGCAGTGCGTCGCCCGGGAGGGACGCGCCTGCGGGAAGATGCACGGCGTGGGCATGGAAGTTGCCCCAGCGCCCGCTGTAGTCGGCTCCCGTGTAGACGGTACGGGACAGCAGCCGACTGCCGTCGGAGAGCTCGCTGTAGCTGAACGCCTCTGGAAACGCGGCCAGTTCGGAGTCTGTGGGACGCGGCGGGGCATTGCGCGGCCGGCTCGTATTCCGATCAGCTGCTCCGGCCTTCCCTGAAGCAGCGATGACGGCCCCCCGGGGGGGGACCCGCGGTGAACCGGAACCCGGAGCCGTCGCGTCCCGGCGGTGCCGAGGTGTAGTGCAGCTGTCCCCAGGTTCATGCTCCGGCCTCCTCGGCTCCGCGGATTCCGGCTTCGGCCTTTCCTGGCTTCCCCGGCTTACTCACGGGCAGGAGCCCGCGGCGCCCGAGCAGCCACAGCAGCGGGTCCTCGACGCGCAGTGGCTGCGGCCCCGCCTTGGGTGCGTCCGAAGGAGCCTGTGCGGGGGGAGGGGCGCCGAGCGCCGACAGCCCGAAGAACGACAGCTGGGCAAAGTCCCGCTCCAGCTGTCGGCGCAGCGCACCGGAATCCCAGTCCTCCATGAGGGTGCGTATTTCCTCGTGGACGGCCAGTCGGCCGTCTTCGTCGAGGATTCCGTCGTGGTGCGAGGCGTTGCGCAGCAGGGGCGAGTGCGTGCCGAGCAGCGGTCGCAGCATGTCGGTCTTGGTCACGGCCACTGCCATGGGAGTGGTGACCCGTCCGCGGGAGCCGCCGCGGCCATGGGCGCGCAGCTGTGCGGCGAGATCCGCGGCGATCTGCTGCGGGGGTGTCTCGACGGTGGGCAGCGGGGGACCCTCACCCGGCACCAGCTGATCGCGTACGGAGCCGAGTTGCAGCGGATCCACCAGCAGGATGATGCCGTCGGCGGCGCGGAGATAGTAGGTGTAGCGGTCCATCGCCTCGGCACTGCCCAGGTCCTCGCCCGCGGCGTCGAAGAACACCAGCGCGGTGTGGCGGCTGCCCTCCCTCAACCGTCCTCGCCGCGGGAGGCTCAGCCGGTACAGGAGCGGGTCGTTGAAGCCCATGGCCGCCGGTCGGGTGGCCTCGGGCAGCCGCAGCCGGTCGTACAGGTCCTCGGCCAGCTCCCGGTCGCGGCGCTGCGTGTCGCTCCCCATGGCGGCGAGCGAGGCGTCGTAGGCGCGCCCCACCCTGTGACGCAGCTCGTTGACGAGCACCCCCACATAGGTGCTCTTGCCGGATGCCTTCGCGCCGACCAGCGCGATGATGCGACTGTCCTGGTCGCAGTAGTCGCTGGGGAAGTCGCTGTGGCAGCGGCGGCAGACCCGTACGGGCGTGGACACCCCGCAGCCGGGGCAGGCCACGCGCGAGCTGCCGCGCATCCCGCCGAGCGTGCGGGGCGGCGTGAAGACCGGGCCACGCATCCGCAGCGCCGGTGGCACGCTCGGACCCATGAACTCGGCCCAGACGTCGTCGCGTTCCGGATCGCAGGGTTTGCCTCCGCGTACACCGGTCGCGGTCATCAGACATCGGTACGGCAGCCGCGCGGCCTGGGCGCGGTCGAAGCAGTAGGGGCAGATGACAGTCGTCATGTCAGCGAACCACCAGAGTCGCAGGGGAGGGTTCTTCCAGACGTACGGACGCGGCCTTCGCGCCGAGGAGGAAACCACGCAGAGCGTACGGGGGACGGCAGACATCGCTGCCGATCTCGCGCTCGATGCTCCGCGCGCGGTGCAATTCCTCGCCGCTCAGGCGCAACACGGTCGTGCCGTCTGCGGGGTCGCGTGGTCGGATCGGCGACGAACCGGTGCTCGGGCGGGCGACCAGTACGAACTCCGGCAGATCTGCGGCGAGTCCATCGGCGGAGGAAGACAGGGTGACGCGCACGGTGGGAGGGCTTCTGCGCAGGGCCCGGCGGGAACCGGGGGCAACGCGGTAGGCGATGGCGGCGTCGGCAGGCAGCACGGTCGCGGTGGGTGCGGGAGGGACGAGGACGGCATCCGTCGTACTGGCCGCGGCAGACGCGGTCAGCCGGACTCCGGACGGGCCGACCGGCACCGTCAGGCCCTCGCGGAGGTACCCGCTGCGCATGACGCGATGCTCGGTGCAGCGTCCCTCCTGTTCCGCGGAAACGGTCACCTGCCTGACGCCCGTCGGCCAGTCGAAGGTGATGCGGGCGCGACCGTGGGCGATGCGCTCGGCAGCCATCGCCGTGACCGGGGGAGGCGCTTCGATGCGTACGCTCGGCCCGGCCAGGGCGCGCTCACCGCGTACGGCCACGGCCGTGACGCACACGAGGGCTCCGGGCGGGGGGACGAGCACCCCGGATGCCGTCTCCCGCCACGGCAGCGGAGACGGCAACTCCGATGTGGTGAGCTGTAGTTCGGTGCCTGACGTCGGTGCTCCCCCAGGCCACTCGACCAGCCGTACCTCGGCGTCCTCGCCACCGGTCCAGGAGAAGGCCACGCCTCCGTCCCGAGCCGTGGCGGTGAGGTCGTGCACCGGCGACGGCCAGGGGTGCACGGTGACGGATTCTTCAAGGCCCGGTGATCTCACCTCCCGGCCGTCCGCGGTGCGATAGCGGCAGCTGACCCGCACCCGGTATGTGCCGTCCCGCAGCCCGCATACGGCGAATCCGCCCTCTCCGACCGCGGTCTCGACCCCACCGCCGTCAGGCCCCGTCACACCGGCGTCGACGCGGGCGGCACCCGGAGGCCGTGTCCAGGTGGCCGTCACGCGCTCCCTGCCGTCGACCAGCCGCAGATCGGATACCTCGGGTGTGAGGAGCAGCGGTTGCGAGACGAGAGGCGGACCGTCGACGAACCCATCACTCAGCGGGAAGGCCGCATACCGTACTTCCGAGCCGAAAGGGGGCCGGGCGTCCTGGGCGGACCTGGAGGCCGTCCGGCCTTGGATCTCGGTGATGGGCGCCGGACCGTGGCGCGGCAAGCGCTCGAGCCTGATGACCCGCCAGGCCGTGACCTCTGTGTCGTCCATGGTGTTCGCCCAGGCCAGCTTTACCGCTTCGGGGGTGAGCTCGGCGGTCAGCGGCGCCGATGCCCCCTCGGCCGGTCGGTGCGTACGGACCAGTCCGCGCAGCGCACGCCCGGAGTCGGCCGCGAGCCGGGAGACCCTGAGGTATGCCTCGCCGGCGGCTTCTACGTCACCTTCCCCTTCGCGTCTCTGGGCTGCGACGAGAAGGGTGTCCGTTTCCTTCGCCAGGTTGGCGATGTGTATCAGATGGTTCGCGAGCAGAGGGTCCCGCCCGCCGTCGGCTGGCAGCAGGGATGCGAGCCGAGCGGCTCGACGGATGTGCCTGAGCGCCCACGCGTCCTGCACCTCCTCAGCGGCTTCCCGCTCCTTCGAGTTGAGCCGACGACGCATACGTGCTGCGTGGACCAGGGCCGGGGCCTCTCCCGCGTCCACCCCGAGGGAGACCGCCGTGGCCGCCCGACCTCCTTGCGGATGGCCCTGCAAGAGCTCGATCAGCTGATAGAGCAGTACGCGCCGCAGCGCCGTCGGATCCTGGTCGCACAGCTCCGCCACCCGTTGCACGAGCGCTTCCGTGACGGGGTTTTCAGCGGCGGATCTCCGCAACTCGGCACTGTTCACATGCGTCCAGCCGCGCGGTGCACGCGACACGAACACTCCGTCGAGCACACGCAGGCGTGCACCGGCAGGGGCCAGTGCCTGGCCGATGTGGCTCAGGCCCAAGGCACGTTGCCGGGCGACGAGCTCCTGATAGCCATCCACGAGCGGTGACAGAGGTAACGCGGACAGGGCCCCAGGCAGCCCAAGGCGATGCCCGAACTCCAGCCCCACTGTCCGTCCCCCCGCTCACAGCTGTCCTACGCGAATGATTATCGCAGCAGATTCATGCCTACGGGGGGAGGCCCTCCGGGAGATGTGCTCCGGGCGAGTCGACAGGGCGTCATGCCCCGGGCTGCCGACGAGCGAGCCGGGGGGCGGTTCAGGTGAGGAGCTGCTCCGCCCAGATGCCGGGCTGCCGTAGGCGAGTTGGCCGCGGACGTGGGCGCGGGCCTGTCGGGCCGCCCGGGGTGGGAGCAGCCCGCGCTGGAGCTCCTGGGCGTGCCGGTGCTCGGCGTCGTAGAGGCGGGCCCGTGCCAGGGCCTGGGCGGCCAGCCCGCCCAGGGCCGTCAGCAGTGTGCGCTCCTCGCCGGAGAGGGTGCGCGGATGGTCGAACGAGACGGAGCAGTAGTCGATGGCGTCATCGGAGACGATCAGGGGGAGGAAGGCCCAGGCCTGCTTGCCCGAAGCCGTCGGCAGATGGGCATGCCACCGAGCCCGCCCACCCCGGCCACCGCCTGGTCGAGGCCGATCCGCAGCGCTTATCCGGGTATACGGCGGGCGGCGGGCGTGAAGAAATTGACGAGGTTGCCGTCCGGATCCCGGAACAGGAACGCGCGGTTGCCCCAGGGCATCGTGGTGGGCTCCCTGACGACGTCCCGCACGAAGTCGCTCAGATTCCGGTACACGCTGTCCACGTCGTCCACCTGGAACTCCAGGATGACGCTGCGGTTGTCGGCCGGACGGGACGAGCCGGGCGCGAACAGCGGGACTGTGCGGGTGCTGCCGATCGCCAGGGTGGCCGAGGCGGTCTTCAGCTCGGCGAAGTCCTCGGTGGCCCAGCTCGCCCGCACTCCGGTGGCGCGTTCGTAGAAGCCGACGAGGCGGGCGATGTCGCCCGTGATGATGCGGATCGAGACGAAGTCCATGGGTTCTCTCCTGGCCGTTCGGTGCGTCGTGCGGTGTGTCGTTCGGTGCTTCGGACCGCACGCTACGGCGGATACCGGGCGGAACCCGCCCGGTATCCGAGGGAGACTTGCCGGTATGCCCCGACCCATCGCCCGTGTGCTCACCCTGCTGGAGCTCCTCCAGTCGGGCGGCCTCCGCACCGTCGCCGAACTCGCCGACCGGCTCGGCGTGGACGAGCGCACGGTGCGGCGGTACGCCGACCACCTCGTCGACCTCGATGTGCCCGTCGAGTCGGTGCGCGGCCGCTACGGCGGCTACCGGCTCGCTCCCGGATACCGCATGCCTCCGCTGATGCTGACCGACGACGAAGCGCTCGCCGTGCTGCTCGGACTGGCCGCCGGGCGGCGAAGCGGCCTGATGACCGCCACGGGCACGGCGGGCGAGACCGCCGCGGCCAAGATCCGCCGGGTGCTGCCCGAGCGGCCGCGCCGACGACTCGACGCGGTGCTCGACTCCCTCACCTTCACGGCTCCGCCCGGCGCGTCGGCCGCACCGCAGGCCCCGGTCCTGCTGGCGATCGCCGACGCGGTACGACACCACCGGCCGGTCCGCATCCGGTACACCGCAGCCGACGGACGGCCCAGCGAGCGCACGCTGCACCCGTACGGGCTCGTCGCCCACGCGGGCAAGTGGTACGTGACCGGCGCGGATGCCGCGATCGGCGAGGACCGGACGTTCCGGCTGGACCGCATCGCGGATGCGCGGACCCTGCCCGGCTCGTTCGAGCCGCCCGCCGGGCCCGACCCGGCGCGGCGCGTCCTGGAAGGGCTCGCCACGGCGCCGTACCGGCATCGGGTGACGCTCCGCATCCAGGGGACGGCC
>NZ_GG657754.1:9521113-9559188 GCF_000158915.1 Streptomyces himastatinicus ATCC 53653
TTCGGCGAGCGCCCCGGACATCGCGCGCTCGCCGGTCACCGGGCGCCCGGTGAGGCGGGCCGCCGCCGCGCCCGGGCCTTCGCCGGTTCCGGCCGGGTCCGGAGCGGCGGTCATGCGTCCACGCGCTCGCGCGCCCAGGCGAGCAGGCCGGGCGTCGCGGCTTCGATCATGTCCAGCACCGTGTCGAATCCCTTCGGGCCGCCGTAGTACGGATCGGGTACGTCCAGGTCGCCCGTCGCGTGCGGGTCGAAGGACCGCAGCATCCGGACCCGCGACGGGTCGTCGACCAGGCGGCGCAGCGCCCGCTCGTGGCCGCCGTCCATCGCCAGGAACAGGTCGGCGTCCAGATGCTCGGCGCCGACCTGGGCCGCGACGTGCTCGACCGGATAGCCGCGCCGGACCAGCACCTCACCGGCCCGTTCGTCGACGGCCTCGCCGACGTGCCAGGGCCCGATACCGGCACTGGTGACCCGTACCGCGCCGTCGAGCCCCGCGCGGCGCAGATGCTCGGCGAAGACCAGCGCGGCGGACGGTGAGCGGCAGATGTTCCCGCTACAGACAAAGCAGATGTGCACGGCCCCCAGCGTAGGGCCGTATCCCCCGGCGCCGGGGGACGGGGCGGGACGCGGGCCGCGTTCCCGCCGTGCGCCGGACGGTAGCCAGGCCTCGGCCGGTCCCGCCGCCACCGACGACATGCTGGCGAGCCAGCCCGTCGGCTACTGGACCGGCCTGGCCCACACCACCGTCACCCGGCATCTGCGCGACGCGATGGCCAGGATCGACGTCACCCAGCCGCAGTACTGGGTGCTCAACTGCGTGCACTCCTGGCCCGCCGCGCCGAGCCGCGAGGAGGTGGCGGCCCAACTGACACCTCTCGCGGACGGCCCGTACGAGATCCCCCGCGTCCTCGACCAGTTGCTGCACCGCGGCTGGCTCCACGCCGACGCCGGCGACCGCCTGCACCTCACCGACGCGGGTGAGGCCGCCCGCGTGACGCTGCGTGCCCTCGTCACCGAACTGCGCGCCGCCGTCCACGAGGGCGTCGGCGACGAGGAGTACGTGGCCGCCCTGAAGGTGCTGCGCACGATGGTCGCCAACGTCCAGCGCGCCGAAAGCCTCAGCTGAGCAGCGGCAGGGCCGGGAAGGTGTGGTCCTGCCAGAGGAGCCGGGAGACCTCCTCCGGGTAGGCGGTGATCTCGGGTTCCGCGTCGAAGACCTGGGTCAGGCGGCGGTCCGGGTCGTACGCGGGCCAGCCCGGGTCGCCCGTCGTCGCGAACCCGGTCCAGGCCGTGCGGAAGCGGGACGACAGGGCCTCGGCCTCCGGCGAGGGGCCGGAGCCGTCGAACAGCAGCAGGCCGAGGTCGGCGTCGAAGGTGCCGAACAGCAGCGGTATGTCCAGGCCGTGGCAGGCGCCCATGACGCCGCCGCCCGCCGGGGCGGGCCAGGTCAGCTCGTACACGTGCGCCCGGCCTCCCCCGGCCACCTGGGCCTCGGCCAGCCGCAGCGAGGGCATGTGGAACAGCCAGTCGGACTGGACCCGTTCGTGGAGTTCGGCGGGCGAGGCGTCGGGGAAGGCGGCGCGATAGGCCCGTTCCCCGTCCGGGCCCGGCGCGAACGCGCGCAGCGCGGCCGCCGCTTCCTCCTCGCCCGCCAGCCCGAGCTGCTCGCCGAGGGCGAGGAACAGCCGGTACTCGTCGCGGTTGTGCCCGGCGATCAGCTCCACGTCGCGGGCCGAGCCCGCCGCCAGCGCCTGCCACGGGGTGGTCGGCAGCACCTCGCCGTCCACGACCGGCGCGAAGGGGGTCAGGGTGTGCACGACCTGCCCCCAGCGCTCCTGGTACTGGCGCATCTTCGGGCCCAGCGCCTCGCCCGCGGAGGGCAGCCGGCGCGGATCCACCGTGGACAGATCGGCGGCCGTCGGCCGCAGACCCGCCTCGGCGGCGAGGGCGCCCGCGATGTCCCGGGCCAGCTCGCCGGAGAAGTACGTGCCCGGCACGCTCTGCGCGATGGCGCGCCGGAACAGCCCAGCCGCGCTCGGCATGGCCAGCAGCGAGGCGACCGACCCGGCTCCGGCCGACTCCCCGAAGACGGTGACCCGGCCGGGGTCGCCGCCGAACGCCGCGATGTTCTCCCGCACCCATTCCAGGGCCGCGACCTGGTCGAGCAGACCGCGGTTGGCGGGCGCCCCGTCGATCTGGGCGAAGCCCTCGATGCCGACCCGGTAGTTGAGGGTGACCACGACGACGTCGCCGTCACGGGCGATGCGCCGGGCGTCGTAGCCGGGGCTGCCGGAGTGGCCGAGCTTGTAGGCGCCGCCGTAGATCCACACCATCACGGGGCGGCGGGCGGCCGGGTCCGGCTCGGGCGTCCACACGTTGACCGTCAGCCAGTCGTCGCCCGTCGGCGCCTCCAGGACCCCGGCGCGGCTCATGAACCCCGACTCCTGCGGGGGCGGCGGCCCGAAGGCGTACGCGTCCCGCGTGCCCTCCCAGGCGCGCACGGGGCGCGGCGCCTGGAACCGCGCGTCGCCCACCGGCGGCTCGGCGAACGGGATGCCGCGGAACACGGCCAGACCGCCCTCCCGGCGGCCGCGCACCGCACCGGCGGCGGCACGCACCACGGGCTCGGCGGACCCGGTTGCCGACTCGCTGGACTCGGCTGTCGTCATCGATGACTCCTCACGGTTCCTGGTGAACACGTCTGGAGCCACGATGCCCGAGCCGCGCACGGATTCTCCCGGCGGGGGTGCGACGCACTTGGCGCGGCAGGCGGAAGAGGCGGATAGTGGAGGTGGAGCTCTCCCGAGAGATCGGAGGACGCCATGATTGTCCTCGGGATCATTCTCCTCATCATCGGTCTGCTGACCGGCATCTCCGTTCTGTGGACGATCGGCATCGTCCTGCTCGTCATCGGGGCGGTCCTGTGGGCCCTGGGCGCCGCAGGACACGCGGTCGCCGGACGCCGGCACTTCTACTAGAGACGCGGGCTCACCCCGTGCGGTACAGGGCGGTGATCAGCTCGATCACCGCCTGCCCCGCGGGATGCGGATCGTCCCGCCACCAGCCCAGCCGCACCGCGATCGGCTCGGCGTCGCGCACCGGCCGGTACACGATGCCGGGCCGCGGATACTGGTGCGCGGTCGACTCCGCCGTCATCCCCACGCAGCGGCCCGTGGAGATCAGATTGAGCCAGTCGTCGACGTCATGGGTCTCCTCGGTGTCCGGGCGGGAGCCGGGCGGCCACAGCTCGGGGGTGGTGGTGCCGGTCCGCCGGTCGACCAATAGCGTGCGGTCGCTGATGTCGGCGAGCCGGATGGAGCGGCGCCGGGCCAGGGCGTCGTCCGCCGCCATCGCGCACAGCCGCCGTTCCAGCCCCACGATGGCCGAGTCGAAGCGCTGGTCCTCCAGTGGCCTGCGCAGTACGGCCAGGTCGCAGGCCCCCTCCGCCAGACCGGCGGTGGTGGCGTTGACGCGGACGAGGTGGAGATCGGTCTCCGGATGGGCGGCGGCCCAGCGGCGCTGGAAGGCGGGGGTGTGACTGCCCAGCGCCGACCACGCGTAGCCGATCCGCAGCCGCGTATGACCCGACGTGGCCTCCCGCACCAGATGGTCCACCTCCCCGAGCACCCGCCGGGCCTGTGCCACCACCCGAAGCCCGGTGCCGGTCGGGGTCACCGTCCGGGAGGTACGCCGCAACAGGCGCACCCCGAGGGCGCGTTCGAGCGAGGCCAGCGTGCGGGACACGGCCGCCTGGGAGACCCCGAGCGCGATCGCGGCATCGGTGAAGGTTCCCTCGTCCACGATCGCGACGAGACAGCGCAACTGCCGTAGCTCCACATCCATAACCCAAGCGTATAGGTACGGCGTCCAACGCATTTTGCGCAACGGTCGCGCGTCCGCACGATCGGGGTATGGACGCAGCCCACGCCCCCGCTTCCGCTCCTGCCCCCGCCCAGCCGACCGCCACGTCACACCGCACCGGCCCTGACCTGCCGGACGCCCCGGGCCGGAAACCGTCCGGGCACTCGCTGGCGGCTGTGCTCACCATGGCCGGCAGCGGCCTGTCCAACCAGACCGGCGCCGCGATCGGCTCCCTCGCCTTTCCCGTGCTCGGAGCCTCCGGTGTCGTCGCGGTACGGCAGTACGTCGCGGCCATCGCCCTGCTGGCCGTCGGCCGCCCCCGCCTGCGGTCCTTCACCAAACAGCAGTGGTGGCCGGTGCTGCTGCTGGCCCTGGTCTTCGGCGCGATGAACCTGTCCCTGTACAGCGCCATCGACCGCATCGGACTCGGGCTCGCGGTGACCCTGGAGTTCCTCGGCCCGCTCACCATCGCGCTGTCCGCCTCCCACCGCCGTACGGACGCGTGCTGTGCGCTGGTCGCCCTGGCGGGCGTGGTCACCCTGATGCGTCCCCAGCCCTCCACCGACTACCTGGGCCTCGGCCTCGGGCTGCTGGCCGCCGCCTGCTGGGCGTCGTACATCCTGCTCAACCGCACCGTCGGCCGCCGCGTCCCCGGGGCGCAGGGGTCGGCGGCCGCCGCCGCGGTCTCCGCGGTGCTGTTCCTGCCCGTGGGGATCGCCATCGCCGTCCAGCACCCGCCGACCGCGGGGGCCGCCGGTTACGCCATCGCCGCCGGTGTCCTCTCCTCCGCCGTGCCCTACCTCGCCGACCTGTTCACGCTGCGCCGCGTACCCGCCCAGACCTTCGGGCTCTTCATGAGCGTCAACCCGGTCCTCGCCGCCGTCGTCGGATGGATCCTGCTCGGCCAGGGCCTGGGGTGGACCGAGTGGGCGAGCATCAGCGCCATCGTCGCGGCCAACGCGCTCAGCATCCTCACCTCCCGCGCGTGACCACTGCTGAACCTCGCCCGCGTAGCCGTTGCTGAAAGCGCCTCACTTGCCGGTTTTGCGGGGTGCCGCCTAGAGTTGCCGCGCCGTGGTGTTCGGGAAGCCGGTGTGAAGCCGGAGCGGCCCTCGCCACTGTGATCGGGGAGTTCTCGTCCCGTTCCGCGGCCGCAGGACCGGGCCGCGGAGCCACTGGCCGCCTCGCGCGGCCGGGAAGGCAGGGGCGGTCGCGTCGACCCGTCAGCCAGGAGACCGGCCGCGGCATCTCACGAAGTGATCCACGAGGTGCTGGAGCGTGACCGCATGACCCTGCCCACCGCATTCGCATGGCGGCGCGAGGACACCGTCCGGACCGCCGGGCTGCTGGCGGTGATCGTCGCCCTGCACGCCGTCGCCTTCGGTCTGCTCTTCCTGGTCGTCGTACCGCAGCACTACGAGGCGGGCGCCAAGACGTTCGGCGTCGGCCTCGGGATCACCGCGTACACCCTGGGCATGCGGCACGCCTTCGACGCCGACCACATCGCCGCCATCGACAACACCACCCGCAAGCTGATGGCCGACGGCAAGCGGCCGGTGTCGGTGGGTTTCTGGTTCGCGCTCGGCCACTCCAGCGTCGTGGTGCTGCTGGCCGCGCTGGTCGCCGGGGGTACGCAGCTGGCGGGCACCCTGGTGAACGAGGACTCCGGCACCCACCGGGTCCTCGGGATCATCGGCACCACCGTGTCCGGGACCTTCCTCTACCTCATCGCCGCGCTCAACCTGGTCGCCCTGCTGGGCATCCTGCGGGTGTTCCGGGCGATGCGCGCCGGTCAGTTCGACGAGTCGGAGCTGGAGGCGCACCTGGACTCGCGCGGCTTCATGAACCGCGTCCTGGGCCGCTTCACGAAGTCCATCACCCGGCCCGGCCAGATGTACCCGCTCGGCTTCCTCTTCGGGCTCGGCTTCGACACCGCCACCGAGGTCACGCTGATGGTGATGGCGGGGAGCGGCGCCGCCGCTGGACTGCCCTGGTACGCCATCCTGTGCCTGCCGCTGCTGTTCGCCGCCGGGATGAGCCTGTTCGACACCCTCGACGGCACCTTCATGAACTTCGCCTACCAGTGGGCGTTCTCCAACCCCGTGCGCAAGGTGTTCTACAACCTGGCCATCACCGGTCTGTCGATCGCGGTGGCCTTCCTCATCGGCACCATCGAGCTGGTCGGTGTCCTCCACGACAAGCTCGCCCTGCGGGACGCCGTCACCGGCTGGATCTCCGGGCTGAACCTGGACAACGTCGGGTTCGTCATCGTCGGCCTGTTCGTCGTGGTGTGGGCCGCGGCGCTGGCCTACTGGCGGATCGCCAAGGTCGAACAGCGCTGGGCCGTCCGCCCCGCCCCGGCCGCCGCGGACGCCGACGGCGGCTGACTCCGGGCCCGGGGCCGGGACGCCCGTCCGGGTGACTGTGCCGGGGCGCGCCCGGCATGGCGGCCGCGGAACGGGAACCCGCATGGTGGCGCCCGGACCGTCCGGCCGCGCCGCACCGGGAAGGCGGTAACGCTATGGGTCTGCCCCATGGCCACGCACACGGCACCGTGACGCAGCGGCTGATCGGCGACCACCTCGTGTCCGGCCGCATGGAGCCGGGGGAGGAGATCGCGCTGCGCGTGGACCAGACGCTCACCCAGGACGCCACCGGCACCCTGGTGATGCAGGAGCTGGAGGCGCTGGCGCTGGACCGGGTCCGTACGCAGGTCAGCGTCCAGTACGTCGACCACAACATCCTCCAGGCCGACGAGCGCAACGCCGAGGACCATCTCTTCCTGCGCTCGGCCGCCCGCCGCTTCGGCCTGTGGTTCTCCAAACCCGGCAACGGTGTCTCCCACCCGACGCATATGCAGCACTTCGGCGCCCCCGGCAGAACGCTCGCCGGATCCGACTCCCACACCTGCGCGGGCGGCTCCCTGGGCATGCTGGCGATCGGCACCGGCGGCCTGGAAGTCGCCCTCGCCATGGCCGGACGGCCGCTCCACCTCACCATGCCGAGGATCTGGGGCATCCGGTTGACCGGGGAACTGCCGCCGTGGGTCAGTGCCAAGGACGTGATCCTGGAGATGCTGCGCCGTCACGGGGTGCAGGGCGGCGTCCACCGCGTACTGGAGTACCACGGGCCCGGCCTGGCCTCCCTGACCGCCATGGACCGGCACGTCATCGCGAACATGGGAGCGGAACTCGGCGCCACCACCACCGTCTTCCCCTCCGACGGGGCGGTGCGCGAATTCCTGGCGGGGGTGGGGCGGGGCGAGGACTACGTGGAGATCGTCGCGGACGAGGACGTCCGTTACGACCTCGACGAGGAGATCGACCTGTCGTCCCTGGAGCCGCTGATCGCACGCCCCACCTCCCCGGGAAACGTCGTGCCGGTCCGGGAGGCCGCCGGGGAGCCCATCGGGCAAGCGGTCCTCGGCTCCTCCGCCAACCCCGGGTTCCGCGACTTCGCCGTACCGGCGGCCATGGTGGCGGGGCGGCAGACGGCGCCCGAGGTGAGCTTCGACATCAACCCGACCTCCCGCGAGATCCTCCAGGACCTGACGCGGTCCGGTGCCACGTTCGACCTCATTGCCGCCGGTGGCCGCATCCACCAGTCGGGCTGTCTGGGCTGCATCGGCATGGGCCAGGCCCCGGCGGCGGGGCGCAATTCGCTGCGTACGTTCCCGCGCAACTTCCCCGGCCGCTCCGGCACCGAGGACGACGCGGTGTGGCTGTGCTCACCGGAGACCGCCACGGCCTCCGCGCTGACCGGCGTCATCACGGATCCGCGCGACTGGGCCGACCGCCTGTCGGCGTCCCCGCCCGCACCGGCCGCCCCCGCACCGGCGTCGGTCAACGACGCCATGCTGGAGCCGCCGCTGCCGCCGGACGAGGCCCGCCGCGTCCAGCTGCGCCGCGGCCCCAACATCTCCGCGCTGCCCGATCTCGATCCGCTGCCCGACACCCTGGAAGGCCCGGTGCTCCTCAAGGCCGGTGACGACGTCTCGACCGACGAGATCTCCCCGGCCGGGGCGAAGGCCCTGCCCTACCGGTCCAACATCCCGAAGCTGGCCGAGTTCACCCTGACCCGGCTGGACCCCGACTACCCCCGGCGTGCCGCGTCGGTCCGGGACGACACCGGACACCTCATCGTCGCCGGGGAGAACTACGGCCAGGGCTCGTCCCGTGAACACGCCGCCATCACCCCGCGGTACCTCGGACTACGGGCGGTCATCGCCAAGTCGTACGCCCGCATCCACTGGCAGAACCTCGCCAACTTCGGCGTCCTCGCCCTCGAATTCGACGACCCCGGCGACTACGAGCGCATCGGGACCGACGACCGGCTGCGGCTGCCCGGTCTGCACGCGGCCCTCGCCCGGACGGACGATCCGACGCTCCGGGTGCGCAACGTCACCCGGGACGAGGAATACCTGCTGCGCCACCGGCTCTCCCCGCGGCAGTGCGAGGCGATCCTCGCGGGCGGCATCATCCCGGCCCTGGCCCGCTGACCGGTCGTCACTGATCGGGCCCGGCGTGCATGCATACGGGTCGGGGCGGTGGGTACTCGCCGCCCACGCTGTCCGCGAGTCCCCCGGGGGAACGGGATGGCCAGGCTCTTCCGGTCCAGAATGCGGGCCGGTGGAGCCGCCCTCTCAGCCGTACGGCGGTCAGTCGATGCCGCCGCTCTCACACACCTGCCGGGCGATGTCCCGCAGCTTGATGTTGCGTTCCTGGGACACCCGCCGCAGCACGCTGAAGGCGTCGTCCTCGCTGATCTTGAGGCGCTCCATGAGGATGCCCATGGCCTCGCCGATGGTGTGCCGGGTGGAGAGCGCCTGCTGGAGCTGGTCGGCGGTGCGGGCGCTGGAGAACGCGACCGCGGCGTGCGAGGCCAGCAGCCATCCCGCCGTCTCACTGCCCTTGGTGAAGACGCCCGCGCTCCGCGAATAGAGATTCAGCGAACCGAGTTCCTCTTCCCTCGTATAGAGCAGGAACCCCATCATGCTCCCGACGCCCATTTCGCGGGCCCGGCTCCCGAACTCGGGCCACCGCTCCTGCGGCTCGGAGAAGTCCTTGATCCGGTAGACGGGCTCGCTGCGGAGCGCGGCGTCGAAACACGGGCCCTCACCGGTCCGCTCCTGCAACTGGTCGGAGCGGACCACCAGCCCGTCGGTCGGGGCCAGGGTTTCCACCCGCTTTCCATGGAGGACCAGGATTCCGGCCGCGTCGCACCCCTCGACGATCTCCACGGCGCATTCGGTGATCCGCTCCAGCGTCCCGTCCACCGAGTCCTGCGCCAGCAGGTCCCGCGCCATCACGGCCAGCTGCTCCGCGAAGCTCTCCCAGTCCATGCACACCGTCTCTCTTCGACGTCATCCGCCCGCAGGGCCATCATGGGCCCTGGAGGGAGCGGCGGACCACGTAGGGCAGAATCCCGCCGTGGCGCAGGTAGGCGAGTTCCTGCCGGGAGTGGATGCGCAGCCGCAGTTCCGCCGTGGTGTGGTGATCGTCACCTCCGTGGAGGTGCATGATCACCCGGTTGGTCCCGACGCGCAGCTCGCCGAGTCCTTCGAAGGACAGGTCCTCTTCTCCGGTGAGCGCGTGGGCCGAGGCGCTGTCGCCCTCGGTGAACTCCAGCGGCAGGACGCCCATGCCGATCAGGTTGCTGCGGTGGATGCGCTCGTACGACTCGGCGACGACCGCGCGCACCCCCAGCAGGGCCTGGGCCTTGGCCGCCCAGTCGCGGCTGGAACCGGCACCGTAGTTGCGGCCCGCGACGACCACCAGGTCGTAGCCCGCGTCGCGGTAGGTGGGCGCGGCCTCGTACACCGGCAGGACGCGGGTGCGGTCGGCCGTGTACGTGTGCGCGCCCGCACCGGTCCGGGTGCCGGGCAGCAGGTTGGTCACCGCCGGGTTGGTGAAGGCGCCGCGCAGCATGACCTCGTGGTTGCTGCGGCGGGTGGAGTACTGGTTGAGGTCGCGGCGGGCCACCCGGCGTTCGGCCAGCCAGTGGCCCGCCGCGCTGTCGGCGGGGATCCGGCCCGCGGGGGAGATGTGGTCGGTGGTGACGTCGTCGCCGAGGTGCAGCAGCACCTTCGCCCGGCCCAGGGTGATGAGGTCCGGGGCGGTGGCCGCCAGACCGGTCAGATGCGGCGGGCGGCGGACGTACGTCGACTCGGGGCTCCAGGGGAAGCGGGTGCTGCCCGGCGCCTCGACGCCCCGCCAGGCGTCGGTGCCGTGGTGGAGGCGGGCGGCGTTCTCCCGGAACAGCTCGGGGCGGACGTGTTCGGCGATGCGGGCGCTCACCTCCTCGTCGGTGGGCCAGAGGTCGTCGAGGCGCACGGGACGGCCGTCGGGGGTGGTGCCGAGCGGGTCGCGGTCGAAGTCGTGGAGGATCGAGCCCGCCAGGGCGTAGGCGACGACCAGGGGCGGGGAGGCCAGATAGGACAGGGGGGTGCGGGGATTGACCCGGCCCGCGAAGTTGCGGTTGCCGGACAGGACGGCGACGGGCTCGATCGCGTCCTGTTCGGCGAGGTGTTCCATCGCCGGGTGCAGCGGTCCGGAGTTGCCGATGCAGGTCATGCAGCCGAAGCCGACGATGTGGAAGCCGGTCTTCTCCAGGGCGGGCAGCAGCCCGGCCGACCGCAGATACTCCTCGACGACCCGCGAACCGGGGGAGAGGGACGTCTTCACCCAGGGCTTGGCGGTCAGCCCGGCCTCGGCGGCCCGCTCGGCGAGCAGCCCCGCCTGCACCATGAGCGCCGGGTTGGCGGTGTTGGTACAGCTGGTGATCGACGCGATGGCCACCGGGCCCTCGGGCAGCGGTTCGCCGAAGGCGTCCCCGGTCTCCGTGGCCGGGGCCGTCTCCACCGCCGTGGCCTTCGCCGCCGTGCGGTACGACGCGGGCACCCGTGACAGCGACAGCCGCTGGTGGGGGAGGTTCGGCCCGGCCATGCTGGGCTCCACCGTGCCGAGGTCGAGGTCGATGACATCGTCGTAGCGGGGTTCGGGCCGGTCCTCGGTGCGTTTGAGGCCCTGGGCCGTCAGATAGGCGTCGACCAGCCGGACATGGGCCTCGTCCCGCCCGCTGAGCCGCAGATACGCGGCGGTTTCGTCGTCGTACGGAAAGAACACGCAGGTGGCTCCGTACTCGGGGGCCATGTTGGCGACCGCGGCGCGTTCCGCCCAGCCCAGCGTCGTGACGCCGGTGCCGCAGAATTCCACGAACGCGTCCACCACACCCCGGGCGCGCAGGCGCTCGGTCAGGGTGAGGGCGAGGTCGGTGGCGCCGACGCCGGGCCGCAGCCGGCCGGTCAGCCGGACGCCCACCACCGTCGGGTACGGGATGGTGACCGGCTCGCCCAGCATGGCCGCCTGACCCTCCAGACCGCCGACACCCCAGCCGACGACGCCCAGGGCGTTGATCATCGGGGTGTGGCTGTCGGTCGCGACGAGCACGTCCGGGTACAGCCACGGCGGGCCGTCGTCGTCGGCCTCCTGCTGCCAGACGACCCGGGCCAGGGCCTCCATGTTGACCTGGTGGATGATTCCGGTGCCGGGCGGAACGACCCGGAAGTTGCGCACGCTGTGCTCGGCCCATTTGACGAACTCGTAGCGTTCCCGGTTGCGGCGGAAGTCGATCAGCAGATTGCGCTCGACGGCGTCCGCGTGGCCGTACTCCTCGACGATGACGGAGTGGTCCACGGTGAGGTCGACCGGGATGGCGGGCTGGAGCAGCTCGGGCCGGCCGCCCAGTTCCGCGAGGCTGTCCCGCATGGCCGCGAAGTCGGCCAGCGCCGGCAGACATGTGGTGTCGTGCAGCATGATCCGGTTCGGGTTCACCGGCACCTCGCAGGTCCCGCCGCCCGCCCGGGCCCGGCCCGCCACCTCCGCCAGGGCGCCGGGGGCGCGCCGGGCGACGTTCTCCAGCAGGACGCGCACCGCGTAGGGGAGGGTGTCCAGCTCCGTGCGCGGCAGGACGCGGTCCAGGGGCTGGTAGCGGTACGAGTGGCCGTCCACGGTGAGCACGGCGGTGCGGTCAGCGTTCATGGTCCCTGCTGTCGTAGGCGGAGCGACACCGGCGCGGTGGCATCGGGCGGTGGCAATCGGAACGTCAAGGAACTCAAAACCTGGCTTCGTTCCCTTGACGCGGCGGAATGCTCGCTCAATATTGTCTCAAGCCGCTCATTGATACAACCGCTCGACACCGCTCGACCGCGAACATCGGCTTCGCCGCCCTGGAGATGAACAAGGAACTCGGCCTCAGCAGCCAGGCGTTCGGCCTGGCCGCCGGGCTGTTCTTCTGGGGCTACTTCCTCTTCGAGGTGCCCAGCAACCTCGCCCTCGCCCTCCCCCAAGCTCTCGGCTTCGCTCGAGCAGGGGGTGCCCCCCCTGGCGCCCGCCGCTGGATCGCCCGCATGCGCTTCCTGCTCGGCGTGGCCGAAGCCGGATTCTTCCCCGGCATCGTGGTCTATCTGACCTACTGGTTCCGCAGGAAGCCGAGCGTCCGGCCGACGCCAAATGGCTGACCGAGCGGCAGCGGCAGTGGCTGACCGCCGAACTCGACAAGGAACAGCAGGGCAACGCCCAGGCGAAAAAGCTCAGCACGCTCGGCGCCGCGCCCTATGTGCTCGCCGCCGTCGGCATGGTGTGGTGGTCGCGGCGCTCGGACCGCCTGGCGGAGCGCAAACTCCACTCCGCGATCCCGCTGGCACTGGCCGCCGTCGCCCTGTGCGCCGCGGGCTTCGTGCACTCGCCGGTGCTGGGCATGTGTCTGATCGCCCTCTCGCTGACCGGCATGTACAGCTTCAAGTCGCCCTTCTGGGCGCTCCCCACGCTGTTCCTCACCCGCTCCACCGCGGCCGTGGCGGTCGCCGTGGTCAACTCCATCGGCAACCTCGGTGGCTTCTTCGGTCCTTACGCCATCGGCTGGGCCAAGGACTCCACCGGGAGCGCCACCGGCGGGCTGATGTTCCTCGGTGGCCTCACCGCCGTGGCCTGCGTCCGCACCTTCGCCGTCCGCGTCAGCTCCAGGCCACCGGCCGAGCCGCGGGTGTCCGACGAGGCGCCCCGGCCCACGCTGCGCGCCTGAGGGACACCCCCTAAGCCTCCGGGCCGAGCCCGGTCTTGAGGGACCGGACCTTGTTCAGATGGTCCTGGAGGAAGGCCGACGCCTCCTCGATGCCGCCGCCTTCCACCAGGTCCAGCAGGTGCAGATGCTCGCGGGCCTGGTGGGTCAGCCGGGAGCGGTCGACCTGGTGGCGGTACTCGATCAGACGGCGCAGCCGGTTCTGGCGGCGTACGGCGTCCAGCAGGAACTGGTTCCCCGAGCAGCCCACCAGCATCTCGTGGAACGAGGCGTTGACCTGGAACAGTTCGGCCCGGGGCAGCAGCAGGATGTCACCGCGCAGCAGCGCCTCCTGCTGCCGCCGGTGGCGCCCGAACGCCTCGGTGTCCACGGCGAAGCCGGGCTCCAGCAGCGCCGCGGGCTCGATGATCATCCGAAAGCGGTAACTCTGGTCGTGCGCCTCGACGGTGGTGAGCACGTGCTGGAACTCCCAGCCACGGCCACCGGCCCGGCGGCGCACCAGGTCCTCGCCGTCCATCCGGGCCAGCACCCGGTCGGCCTGGCGCGGCGTCAGACGGTAGCGGCGGCTGATGTCGGCGGCGGTGAACGAGCCGGTGAAACGGCCGCCGACGTAGTCGTCGGCGATCTGGAAGTACGCGTCCTGCTCGACGTCCGTGTCCTCGGACAGATCGGGCCGGGTCAGGGTGTCCGCGCCGCGGGCGAGGAAGAAACCGCGGTTCGGGACCCGGTTGAGGATGCCGACCTCGGTGAGGAAGACCATGGCCTTGCGGACGGGGGTGCGCGAGACCTCCAGCGCGTCCGCCGCCCACTGCTCGGTGACGTGGGCGCCTTCCGCGAGACCGCTGTGGCGGATCAGGTCCACCAAGCGGGTGGCGATCGAGGTGGTCAGATTCGGCCGCGACATCAGCCCCTGCGCTCTTCGTGTGGTGGACGAGGACACTTCATCCTAGGAGTTCCGCGGCGGGGGTCCCGGACGGATCGCTCGGCGGCCGCGAGAACACGATGCACACGGGCGATCCCGTGGCCAGCGCCCCACCCGACGGACGGAGCGCCCCGCTGTCCGCGTCCACGTCGAACGTGGTGATGGTGTGGCTGCGCTCGTTGGCGGCGAAGAGCCGCCGGCCGTCCGGACCGAAGCAGAAGAACCGCGGGCGGATGCCCCCGGTGGACTGCCACTCCACGGGCCGCAGCGTTCCGTCCGCCGCCGAGACGGCGAAGGCGCCGATGGTGTCGGGCTCCGGGCCCCCAGGGGTGCTGTCCCCGGCGCCGCCACGGTTGGAGGCGTAGACGAACCGCCCGTCGGGCTGACCGCGATCTCACCGCCACGGCTGTCCCCGACTGCCGAAGGCGGCGTACTGGGCAGGGTCTGTACGCCCTCCAGCGCACCCCGGACGGCGTCCCACCGATAGGTGACAGCTTCCCGGGCGTGGCGTCCAGGGCCAGGGTGAAGACGCGGTCCAGCCCCTTGCCCGGCACGGCGAGGAAACGCCCGTCCGGGGCGAAGGGCACATGGTGCGGCTTGGCGCCGGTCTGCTCCGCCCGGTGCGGGCCCGGCTCGCCGGGCAGGAGCAGCAGGTCCGTGACCGGCCCGAGGCGGCCGTCCTCCCGTAGCGGCAGGCTCGCCACGCTGCCCGAGGAGTGGTTGGCGACCACCAGGAACCGGTTCGAGGGGTCCACCGCGAGGTGCGCCGGATTGCGGCCGCCCGTCTCCTGGCTGCCCAGGTCGCCGAGCCGTCCGGTACCGGGCTCGATGCGGAAGGCGCTGACGTGACTGAGGTCGCCGTGCACCGCGTACAGATACCGCCGGGTGTGGTCGACGGCCAGGAACGTCGGGTTGTCCAGCTCGACGGTCTGGAGCAGCGTCCAGCGGTCCGCGTCGGGGGCGCCGGGGCCGATGTCGTAGACCTCGATGCCCTTGCCCTGCCCGTTGCGCGCGGGCGTCGTCCGCGACCCCACGTAGGCGACGGTGTTCTCACTGATGTTCACCCTGACAGATTGTATCAATCTGTGCTTTGATGCAATGGTGAGAACCGTAGCCACGGCAACCGCCGATCTCGCTGCTGCACGAACTCCTGCGCACCCCCGGTGAGGGTGCCGTCGTGGTGGTCGACGGCGGCGCCTCGCTGGGCACCGCCCTCGTCGGGGACATCATGGCCAACCGGGCGGAGGCGAACGGGTGGGCGGGCCTCGTCCTGCACGGAGCCATCCGCGACAGCGTGGCCCTCGCGGAGGTGCGGGTCGGTGTCCAGGCCCTCGGCACCATCCCGCGCAAGAGCGGGAAGGCCGGGCGCGGCGCGGTCGACGTGGCCGTGTCCTTCGGCGGCGTCACCTTCACCCCCGGCGACATCCTCCACGCCGATCAGGACGGAGTCGTGCTCCTGCCGACCGGCTGATGGCGTTTTCGCCACCGCGCGCTCCGGCGTGCGTGCGACACTCGCCGGGTGAGCTGGTCACCGGACCACGAGGCGCTGCGCGGGCGGGTCGCCGTCGTCGCGGGGGCGACGCGTGGCGCGGGCCGCGGCATCGCCACCGCGCTGGGCGAGGCCGGTGCCACCGTCATCTGTACGGGGCGCAGCAGCGTCACGGGCTCGGGCGGATCGGACTACGACCGGCCCGAGACCATCGAGGAGACGGCCGAACTCGTCACCCGGCTCGGCGGCACCGGCATCGCCGTACAGACCGACCACCTCGACCCCGAGCAGGTCCGGCGCCTGGCGCGGCGCGTCCGCCACGACCACGGCGGCATCGACGTGCTGGTCAACGACATCTGGGGTGCCGAACGGCTCAAGGGCGGGCCCGCGGACTGGAACACCCCCGTCTGGGAGCACGATCTCGACGCCGGTCTGCGCATCCTCCGGCTCGGTCTCGACACCCACCTGATCACCTCGCACCATCTGCTGCCGCTCCTGATCGGGAAGCCGGGCGGACTGCTCGTCGAGATGACCGACGGCACCGCCGCGTACAACGCGGAGCGCTACCGGATCTCGGTCTTCTACGACCTGGTCAAGACCGCGGTCAACCGGCTGGCCTTCTCCCAGGGCCATGAGCTGGCGCCCCACGGGGCGACGGCCGTCGCCCTCACACCCGGCTGGCTGCGCTCGGAAATGATGCTCGACGCCTACGGGGTCCGCGAGGAGAACTGGCGTGACGCGCTGCTCCCGGACCGGGCCGAGGGCCTCCCGACCGCTCCCCGGTCCTTCGCCTCCTCCGAGTCGCCGCGCTATGTCGGCCGTGCCGTCGCCGCGCTGGCCGCCGACCCCGGCCGGGCCCGATGGAACCAGCGGTCCGTCAGCTCCGCCCGGCTCGCCGGGGAGTACGGATTCACCGACATCGACGGGTCCCGGCCCGACGTCTGGAGCGCGGGCTGACCCGCTCCCCGCGTCGACACCCCTCTATTGATATCTCCCACGTCTCAATACCCTGTGACCAGGTATTTGTGGTGTATGGGACACGTTGCCTACGCTGAGGCGCGTTCGAGGGGAGTTTCCGATGGAACTCAGGCAGCTCCGGTATTTCGCGGCCGTCGCCGAGACCCGCCATTTCGGGAGGGCCGCGGAGCGGCTGCACATGGCCCAGCCCCCGCTGTCCCAGGCGATCCGGCGGCTGGAGGCGGAGCTGGGGGTGGAGCTGTTCGCCCGCACCACCCGGCAGGTCGCCCTGACCGGGGCCGGTGAGGTGTTCCGTACCGATGTGGAACGGATCCTCACGGCCGTCGACGAGGCGGTGGCCCGGGTCGGGCGGTTCGCCTCCGGTGTGGAGGGCGTGCTCCGGATCGGCCTGACGGGCTCCGCCTCGTACCGTCAACTGCCCGTGCTGGCCCGGCTGGTGAAGCGCGAGCTGCCGCAGGTGATCCTGGAGGTGCACACCGACATGCTCACGCCCGCCCAGGAAGCGGGGCTGACCGAACGGCGTCTCGACGTCGCCGTGCTGCGTCCGCCGGTGCGGCAGGAGGGCATCGTCCACCGCCCCATCGCCACCGAACCCCTGGTGGCCGCCGTCCCCGAGGGGCACTGGCTCGGCGAGGCGGACACCGTCCGGGTGGAGCAGCTGCGCCACGAGAACTTCATCATGTACGCGGCCGCGCTCGGCTCCGTCGTGGGCGACGCGGTGGTCCGCAGCTGTCTCGCCTCCGGCTTCTACCCGCACCGCGCGTACGAGGTCACCGAGACCTCGGCCGCCCTGGCGCTGGTCGCGGCGGGGCTCGGCGTCGCCGTGCTGCCGGACTCGATCCGGTCCGCACCGCGCGAGGGAGTGGTGTGCAAGGAGATCGAGGACGCGCTGTGCGTCCGCCTGGACCTCGCCTGGCGCGAGGACGACGACACACCGCTGCTGCGCAACCTCCTGAAGGCGCTGGAGCAGAACGACGTGTTCCTCGAAGGAGACTCGGAGGAGAGCGGCATTGAAGATCGTCAAGGTTGAGGCCATCCCCTTCGCCATCCCCTACACGAAGCCCCTGAGGTTCGCGAGCGGCGAGGTCCACACCGCCGACCACGTGCTGGTCCGCGTGCACACGGACGAGGGCCTCATGGGGACCGCCGAGGCGCCGCCCCGGCCGTACACCTACGGGGAGACCCAGGAGTCGATCGTGGCGGTGATCGACAAGATCTTCGCGCCCCAGATCCTGGGCCTGACACCGCTGGAACGCGAGGCGGTCCACGACAAGCTCGACCGCACCGTCGGCAACCCGGCCGCCAAGGCCGCCGTCGACATGGCGCTGTGGGACATCCTCGGCCAGGCCGCGGGCATGCCGGTGTCCGGCCTGCTCGGGGGCTATACCGACCGGATGCGGGTCAGCCACATGGTCGGGTTCGCGCCCACGGACGAGATGGTGGCCGAGGCGCTGCGGATCCGGGACACGTACGGCATCACCACGTTCAAGGTGAAGGTCGGACGGCAGCCCTACCGCGCCGACGTCGACGCCTGCCGGGCGCTGCGCGAGGCCCTCGGCCCGGACGCCGGGCTGTACATCGACGGCAACCGCGGCTGGACCGCGTCCGAGTCGGCGCGCGCCCTGCGGGAGATGGCCGACCTCGGCCTGACCTTCGCCGAGGAACTCTGCCCCGCCGACGATGTGCTGGGACGGCGCTGGCTGGTCGCCCAGAGCCCCGTCCCCTTCATCGCCGACGAGAGCGCCACCCGGGCCGCCGAGGTCACCCGGGAACTCCTCGGCGGATCCGCCACCGCCATCAGCATCAAGACCGCCCGCACCGGGTTCACCGCCTCCCAGCGCGTGCTGCACCAGTGCGAGGGGCTGGGTGTCGAGGTGGTCATGGGCAACCAGATCGACGGCCAGATCGGCACGCTGTGCGCGGTCGCCTTCGGCGCCGCCCACCGGACGGCCTCCCGGTACCCGGGCGAACTGTCGAACTTCCTCGACATGGAAGACGACCTCCTCGCCGAGCCGCTGACCATCGAGGGCGGCACCCTGCGCATCCGCGAGGGCGCCGGGCTCGGGGTCGACGTCGACCCCGCCAAGCTGGCCCGCTACCGCCAGGACCGCTGAACGGCCGCGGGCACGACCACCGACACGACCACCGAAACGACCTAGGGACAAGGAACGCCATCATGACCGACATCAGCACCGAGCAGGCCACGGCGGCCGCGTCCGGGGCCGCCGCCACCGAGCGGTTCCGCACCAAGGGGCACACCGGCGCGGCCGGGGCCGACACCGCACGTGTGGACACCCTGGTCTCCGAACTTCTCGCCGCCACCCACGACATCATCCGCCGCCACAAGCTGAGCTACGCCGAGTACGACGCGCTCAAGGCGTGGCTGATCCAGGTCGGCGAGGACGGCGAATGGCCGCTGTTCCTGGACGTGTGGGTCGAACACGTCGTGGAGGAGGTCGCGAGCGAGAACCGCGAGGGCAGCAAGGGCACCATCGAGGGCCCGTACTACGTCCCCGGCGCCCCGAGCCTGCCCGCCGAGGCCACTCTGCCCATGCGCGACGGCGAGGAGGGCACCCCGCTGCTCTTCCAGGGCCAGGTCACCACCGCGCTCGGCACCCCGCTGCCGGGCGCCGTGATCGAGATGTGGCACGCCGACAACGACGGCTACTACTCCCAGTTCGCCCCGGGCCTGCCCGAGTGGAACCTGCGCGGCACCGTCGTCGCCGACGCCCAGGGCCACTTCGGGATCCGCACCATCGAACCCGCGCCCTACCAGATCCCCACCGACGGCTCCTGCGGACAGCTCATCGCCGCCGCGGGCTGGCACGCCTGGCGTCCCGCACACCTCCACCTGAAGGTGTCGGCGCCCGGCCACCAACTCGTCACCACCCAGCTGTACTTCAAGGGCGGCAGCCATGTCGCGGACGACATCGCCCAGGCCGTGAAGCCCGAACTCATCCTCGATCCCGGCCCCGCGGCGGACGGCGGCGGCCGCGAGGTCACCTACGACTTCGTCCTCGACAAGGCGTGATGCGCGGTGCTGTTCGCGGTACGGATGGACGTCGACCTGCCGCGCGACCTCGACCCCGAGGTGCGCGCTGACCTGGTGGCGCGTGAGAAGGCGTACTGCCACGACCTCCAGAAGGCGGGCACCTGGGTCCACATCTGGCGGTGCGTCGGGCAGTACGCCAACCTCAGCGTCTTCGACGTCGAGGACAACGAGGAGCTTCACCGCATCCTGTGGAACCTGCCCCTCTTCCCTTATATGACGATCGACGTCACACCCCTGGCCCAGCACCCGTCCGACCTGGCGGCCGAGGGCACCGGGGTGTGACCGGCAGGACAATCGAAGGAAACGGAGACGGACACCATGACGACGGCTGAACCGCGCGTGGCGATCGTGGGAGCGGGGATCGGAGGGCTGACCCTCGGGCTCTTCCTGCGGCAGCGCGGCATCGACGCCGAGATCTTCGAACGGGCGGAGGAGCTGAAGGAGACCGGCGCTGCGGTGGCACTGTCCGCCAACGCCACGCGGCTGCTGGACGAACTCGGCCTCGGCTCCGCACTCGCGGAAAGCTCCGCGGTCCCCACCGAACTGGTCTACCGCCACTGGCGCGACGGCCACCGGGTGGCCGCGCACCCGGTCGGCAGCGCGTACCGCGAGCAATATGGCGCCGCCTACCGCGGTGTGCACCGGGCGGTGTTCCAGACCCTCCTGAGCACCGCGTGGGGCCAGGACGGGCTGCACCTCGGAGCGCGGGTGCGCGGTCTGGCCGAGGAGCGCGACGGCATGCGCCTGGAGCTGGACGAAGGCCCCGGCGAGGGCCGCTTCGACCTCGTCGTCGGCGCCGACGGCGTCCACTCCGCGGTCCGCCGCTGGGTGCACGCCGGTGAACCCGCCGCGTACTCGGGCACCAGCGGCTTCCGGGGCCTGGTCCCCGCCGAACGGGTGCCCTCGCTGCCCGATCCGGGTGCCATCCAGTTCTGGATGGGGCCGGGCGCACACGTCCTGCACTACCCGATCGACCGGCAGGGCACGATCAACTTCCTCGCCGTGGTCCGCGGACCCGCCCGGTGGACCGCCGATTCCTGGCGCGCCGAGGCCGCTCCGGGTGAACTCACCGCCGCCTTCGACGGATGGCATCCGGCGATGGCCGAAATGGTCACCGGGGCGCCGCAGAGCGACCGGTGGGCCCTGTTCGGCCAGGACCCGCTGCGCAGCTGGACCCGCGGCCGCGCCGTACTGCTCGGGGACGCCGCGCACGCGATGCTGCCCCACCACGGGCAGGGCGCCAACCAGACCATCGAGGACGCCGCCACCCTGGCGGACTGCCTGGCCGAGGCGGGCGGACCGGGGAATTACGGCTCCGCGCTGAGCCGTTACGAGCGGCTGCGCCGCGTCCGCACCCGGCAGGTGCAGCGCAGCTCCTGGGTGACCTCGGACCTGCTGCATCTGCCCGACGGGCCCGCCGCAGAGCGGCGCGACCGCAAGCTGGCCACCGTGCCCGAGGACTTCGGCTGGATCCACGCGTATGACGTACGTGCCGGACGCGGCGTACGACGTGCCAAGACGGCGACCGGCGCGGGCCGGTTCGGTCGAGACGGTTGACACTCCCGCGGGGCTCACTGACCATGCGCAAGATGGGAGCGCTCCCATCTCTCCCCGTCCTCAGCACGGCCGCCCCGAAGGAGACCCAAGCGCATGACTCGAAGAGCCGCGCCCGCGGCCGTGGTGCTGCTGGTGGCCGCCGCCGGCCTGGCCGGTCCCCAGCAGGCGAGCGCCTTACCCGACGGGGGAGCGCGGTCCGCCGCCTCCTCCGCCGCCGCGGAAGGCCCCGCCCTCAGCGTCGACACCACCACCGGCCGCAAGGCCATCGACCCGCACATCTACGGGATCAACTTCGCCGACGAGGCGCTGGCCGAGGAGCTGCGCCTGCCGGTCCGGCGCTGGGGCGGCAACGCCACCAGCCGCTACAACTACAAGCTCGACGCGTACAACGCGGGCCACGACTGGTACTTCGAGAACCTGTACTACGAGAACGGCACCGCCCAGCTCCCGGACGGCTCGCAGGCCAACAAGTTCGTCGAGCAGGACCGCCGCACCGGCACCGACACCGTGATGACCGTGCCGATGAGCGGCTGGACGACCGCGGCGCGCAACGCCGCCTGCGGCTTCAGCATCGCCAAGTACGGGCCGCAGAAGGCGAATGACGCCCAGTGGCGCCCGGACTGCGGCAACGGTGTGAAGAGCGACGGCACCAACGTCACCGGCAACGACCCGAAGGAAACCAGCGTCCCTGCGGGCCCGGAGTTCACCAAGGGCTGGGTCGAGTACCTGAAGCGCACCTACGGCAGCGCGGACGACGGCGGGGTCGGCTTCTACAACCTCGACAACGAGCCCGACCTGTGGTGGAGCACCCACCGGGACGTCCACCCGGAGGGCACGGGCTACGACGAGATGCGCGACAGCACGTACGCCACCGCCGCCGCCATCAAGGACGCCGACCCGGGGGCGCAGACCCTCGGCCCGGTCGGCTGGGGCTTCAACTCCCTGGTCTACTCCGGCCTCGACCAGAAGACATGCAGCGAGAAGGGCGGCGACTGCTGGTCCAATCCGCCCGACCGGGCGGCCCACGGCGGGCAGCTGTTCGCGCCCTGGTACCTCCAGCAGATGAAGGCGTACGAGCAGAGCCACGGCCGCCGCATCCTGGACTACTTCGACGAGCACATCTACCCCCAGCAGACCGGGGTGTTCGGCGGCGGCGTGGACGCGGCCACCCAGGAGCTGCGGCTGCGCTCCACACGGCAGCTGTGGGACCCGAGTTATGTGGACGAGAGCTGGATCAACCAGCCCGTCCAGTTCATCCCGCGCATGCGCTCCCTGGTCGACGAGAACTACCCGGGCACCAAGCTCGCCATTACCGAGTACAACTGGGGCGCCCTCGACCACATCAACGGGGCCCTCGCCCAGGCCGATGTGCTCGGCATCTTCGGCCGGGAGGGGCTGGACCTCGCCACCCTGTGGGATCCGCCCACGTCCACCGAGCCAGGCGCCTTCGCCTTCCGCATGTTCCGCAACTACGACGGCAACGGCGGCTCCTTCGGCGACACCGCGGTCCGCGCCGCCAGCGCCGACCAGGACAAGCTCGCGGTGTACGCGGCCGAGCGCAGCAGTGACAAGGCGCTGACCGTGATGGTCGTCAACAAGACCACCGGTGATCTGACCGCCCCGGTGTCCGTGACCGGCAGCAGCGCGCCGGGTGGCTCGGCGCAGGTCTACCGGTACGGCCAGGACGATGTCACCGCGATCGAGCACCTGGCCGACCAGCCGCTGACCGACGGCGGTTTCACCGCCACGTTCCCGGCCTACTCCATCACCGAGTACGTCCTGCCCGCCGGATCCTCCGAGGCGAAGCCGCCCACCGCGCCCGGCACCCCGTCCGCCACCGCCGTCGCCTCCGACCGGGCCACCCTCACCTGGGGCGCGTCCACCGCCGGATCGTCCCCGGTGGCGAGCTACCAGGTGTACTCCGGTGACACCACGGGTGCCCCGGTCGCCACGGTCGACGCCCCCGCCACGAGCACCACCGTCACCGGACTGTCCCCGGCCACCGCCTACACCTTCCGCGTCGTGGCCAAGGACACCGCGGGCCGCAGCTCCCCGCCCTCGGCCCCGGTGCGGGTGACCACGGCCGGGGCCCCGGCGTCCGCCTGCACGGTCGGCTACGCGGTGGGCAGCGACTGGGGCAGCGGCTTCACGGCCACCGTCACCATCACCAACAAGGGCCCTACCGTGAACGGCTGGCAGCTCGGCTTCTCCTTCACCGGCAACCAGAAGGTCACCCAGGGCTGGAACGGGACCTGGAGCCAGAACGCCACCGCGGTCACCGTGAAGGACGCGGGCTGGAACGCCACCCTGGCCACCGGCTCCTCCACCACCATCGGCTTCAACGGCTCCTACACCGGCGGCAATCCCGCACCCCGGGACTTCACCCTGAACGGCAAGCCGTGCACCGCCCCCGGCACCGCGGCCGCCGCACACATCGCGCCACCGGTGGGCCATGCGCCCGGCCCGGACGCGTTGCCGGACCGGAGGAGGACACGATGACCGCGTACGCCTTCGGACGCACGCTCAGGGCCGCCCTGCTCGCCACCGTGCTCGCCCTGGCGGCGGCCCTGCTCACGGTGCCCGCCAAGGCGTCCGCCGTGAACGCCCTCAGCATGCGCGGCGCCGATGTGTCGACCGCGCAGCGCGCCCTCGACCTCGGCGCCAAGTACTACGACGCGGCCGGCAACGCCGCCGACCCCCTCGACATCCTCAAGGGCGCCGGCGTCAACTACGTCCGCCTGCGGGTCTGGAACAACCCCGCCAGCGGCTACAACAACAAGGCCAAGGTGCTGGCCTACGCCAAGACGGTCAGGGCCAAGGGCCTGAAGCTGCTGGTCGACTTCCACTACTCGGACACCTGGGCCGACCCGGGTAAGCAGTACAAGCCCGCGGCCTGGGCGAGCCACGGCATCGGCCAGCTCCGGACCGACGTCTACAACTACACGTACGACGTCTGCAACAGCCTCAAGGCCCAGGGCACCGCCCCGGACAGCGTGCAGATCGGCAACGAGATCAACGTCGGCATGCTGTGGAACGACGGCAAGGTGGTCAACAACGACTTCACCAACCTCAGCCTGCTGCTGAAGGCGGGCTACAACGCCACCAAGGCGTGCAACAGCGGCACCCAGGTGATCATCCACACCGCGAACGCGGACAGCGACGCGCACGCGCGCTGGTTCTACGACGGGATCAAGGCGAAAGGCGTCAGCTGGGACCTCACCGGGCTGTCGTACTACTGCATGTGGCACGGCTCGCTGTCCACCCTGTACGACGTCACCGCCGACATGCGGTCCCGGTACGGCAAGGACGTCGTCATCGCCGAGACCGCGTACCCCTTCACCACGGCCAACGCCGACAGCACCGGCAACTCGGTCACCTCCGGCTGCTCGGGCTATCCGCTCACCTGGACCGGCCAGGCCGCCAACTTCACCGACGTCCAGAACACCGCCCGCAACGCCGGTGCGATCGGTGTCTTCTACTGGGAGCCCACCTGGTACGCGGTCCCCGGCAACGGCTGGGACCCGGCCGACATCAACAACAGCGGGGACGGCTGGGACAACATGGCCGTCTTCAACTGGACCGGCCACCTGAACCCGGACATCCGGTGGACCTCATAGCCACCTCACATCCATGTCATCGCACACACGATCGATTACCTGGGTACACTTGCCGTCATGGGCGCGTATCTCCAGGGCTCGCTCTTCGACCAGGCCGACACCATCGGCCTCGGCCCGCTGCACGGGGTGCGCAGGACCGAGCTGCGGGACGGGGCCTGGATCGATGTGCTGAGCGGGTGGCTGAGCGGGGCGGACACGCTGTTCGCCCGGCTCGCCACCGAGGTCCCGTGGAAGGCCGAGCGGCGGCGGATGTACGACCGTACGGTGCAGGTCCCGCGGCTGCTCGCCTTCTACGGCGCGGACGACGCCCTGCCCCACCCCGTCCTCGCCGAGGCCCGGGACGCGCTCTCCGCGCACTACGCGGCCGAGCTGGGCGAACCGTTCGCCACGGCCGGGCTGTGCTACTACCGCGACGGCCACGACAGCGTGGCCTGGCACGGCGACCGGACCGGCCGCGGCCGCAGGGAGGACACCATGGTCGCCATCCTGTCCGTGGGTGCGCCACGCGATCTGCTGCTCCGCCCCCGCGGTGGCGGGGCCACCGTGCGGCGCCCGCTCGGACACGGCGATCTCCTCGTGATGGGCGGCTCCTGCCAGCGGACCTGGGAACACGCGATCCCCAAGACCTCGCGGACCACCGGACCGCGGATCAGTGTGCAATTCCGGCCCGCCGGTGTGCGCTGAGCACCTGGCCCCTTGAGCCGACCAGCGCTTTGCCCGATGCTCGTGCAGGAACCATGCACCCGCTCGGGCCCCTGGCTGGTGCGATCGCGAGGAAGGTGGCGGCGGATGCGTACCGAGCTGGAGGGCGACTCCCTGCTGCGGAAGGTGCGGCTGATCCTGGGGGCCTTCGAGACCGGGGCGCCGGTGCTCGGTCTGTCGGAGCTGGCGCGGCGCACCGAGCTGGCGAAGACCACCGTTCACCGGGTGGCCACCGAGATGGTCGGCGTCGGTCTGCTGAACCGGCACGGCCGCCGCTACGAGCTGGGCTCCCTCCTCTTCGAGCTGGGCCAGCGCGCGCCCCGGACGAGAGCCATGCGGCTGATCGCGGCCCGCTACCTCGAAGACCTGGCGCTGACCACGCGGGAGACCGTGGTGCTCGCCTTTCCCCGGGAACCATGACGTGCTCTTCGTCGAGAAAGTACTTCAGCCAGCGCGGCGGCGGTGTCGCCGTCACCGAAGGTCGAAGGGCCGGGTGCCGTTCCACTGCGGGGCGTCGGGCAAGGCGCTGCTGGCCTTCGGCGCCGAGGCGCTGCGCGAGGGCGTCATGGCCGCACCGCTGCGCCGCCGCACCCCGTGGACGATCACCGATCCGGCCCGGCTGGAGGCCGAGCTGGAGCAGGTGCGTGCACAGGGCTATGCCGTCGACCGCCAGGAGCTGGTCGTGGGCTACGCGGCGGTCGCCGCGCCCGTGTTCGTCGACGGTGTCGCCGTGGCGACCCTGACCGTGGTGGGCCCGGTCGAGCGCCTGGACGTGCGCAGACTGGCTCCCGTGGTCGGGGCCGCAGGCCGCGCGCTGACCCGGGATGTCGCGCCGGTGAAGGGCTGATTCCGGCAAGCGGCCGCGTGCGCGAACTTTTCGGTCCGGTGACCGGGCCATTGGCATTTCCTCCCTCCGAGCCTCCGCGAACAATGCGTGAACAGCCGGGCCGCGGCTGGTGATCGTAAGAGGCGGCCGATGGAGGGCCCATACATGGCAGAACCGAAAGGTGCCCCGCGCCAGGTGCGCACGGCGGCGATCGCGAGTCTGGTCGGCAGCGCCCTGGAGTGGTACGACTTCTTTCTCTACGGCACCGCCGCCGCGCTGGTGTTCAACACCCTGTTCTTCCCCACCTTCGACCCGCTGGTGGGAACGATCGCCGCCTTCGGCACCAACGCGGCGGGATTCCTCGCCAGGCCGCTCGGCGGGATCGTCTTCGGACACTTCGGTGACCGGCTCGGCCGTAAGTCGATGCTGGTCATCACCCTGATGATCATGGGGGTTTCGACCTTCCTGATCGGCCTGCTGCCGGGCTACGCCACCATCGGGGTCTGGGCCCCGGTGCTGCTGGTGGGCCTGCGGATCGTGCAGGGCATCGCCGTTGGCGGCGAGTGGGGCGGCGGTGTGCTGATCGTCAGCGAACACGCCCCGGACCACCGCCGCGGCTTCTACTCGGCCTGGAGCCAGACGGGCGTGGGGCTCGGGTTCGTCCTGTCCGCCTCGGTCTTCACCCTGGTCCAGGCCGTGACCAGCAAGGACGCGTTCCTCGCCTGGGGATGGCGCGTCCCGTTCCTGGCCGGGATCGTGCTCACCGCCGTGGGACTGGTGATCCGGATGCGGGTCATGGAGACCCCCGCGGCCCGGCAGGCGGCGCCTGCCGGGAAGAAGGCCAGGCTGCCCATCCTCGACGTCCTGCGCACCCATCCCAAGGCGGTACTGATCGCCTTCGGCGCGCGCATCGCCGAGAACGGCGCGCTGTACGTCTTCCTCACCTTCAGCCTCTCCTACGCGGCCACGATCGGGCTGGACGGCAACCTGGTGCTGACCGCGGTCGTGGTGGGGATGCTGGCCGAATCGTTCACGATGCCGATGTGGGGAGCGCTGTCCGACCGCGTCGGACGCCGCCCGGTCTATCTGGGCGGTGCGATCGCGATGATCGTGTGGGCGTACCCGTTCTTCTTGATGTTCGACTCGCGCAACCCGGTCCTGGTGTTCGTGCCACCGCGCTGTTCGCCTGGGCGGGCGCGTCCTGGCCGATCGCCCTGTTCCTGATGGGCATGGGCGCGGTCACCGTCATCGCGGTGGCGCTGGCCCCCGAGACGGCAGCACACCCCCATCACGGAGAGGAGTCCGTTCCAGCATGTCCTCGCCCGAACATCTCGCACACGGGACGTTGATCCGCTACCTGGAGCTGTGCGACGTACCCCCGCCGCCGGACGCCACCGGCAGACTGGAGGACCTGTTCACCCCCGACGCCGTGTGGGAGGGCGTGGGCCCGCTCTACGCCGCGAAGTTCGGCCGTACGACCGGAGCGCGGGCCATCGCGGAGATGGTGGCGGCGCATCTGCCGCCGAACCCGCACTTCCGGGCGAACGTACACCTGCTCCACCCCGGTACGACGTCCGTCAAAGGTGACGAGGTCCGGGGCAGGTGGCTGATGCAGCAGCTGTCCCGGTACGCGTCCGGAGCCGCCGAACTCGTCGTGGCCAGGCTGGAGGTGGACTTCCGTATCGAGGGGGACACCGCCCGCATCCGCCACTTCCGCACCGAGCGCGTCTTCACGACCTCCCTCCCCACGGCCGAGGCGGCGGCGCGATGACGGCACCCGAGGGCGGCCGGACGATGCTCCTCACCTGCTACCGCGACATCCGCCCGTACGGCTGGCCCCATGTGGACCTGTTCCTGCACGACCCGGACGGCAGGGAGCTGAACTGGGTCCACTGGGCGGCCGCCGAGGAAGGCCCCGAGGGCGCCGACGCCGCCTGCGCGGCCGTCGAACCCCGGCTGCGCAGAACCACCCCATGGCGCCACGGCATCCGGGCCGACGGCAGCGACTACTGGACCGCTCACGCCGAGTGGAACGAACAGCCGGACCGCACCGACTCACAGGAAGAGGCGGAATGACCGCATCAACCGAACCCGCCCCCGCCGGAAGCCCTTCCGGCCCCGATATCGCCACCCTGGTCCAGGAAGACCGCGTGGACATCTCCCTGTACACCGATCCGGAGCTGTTCGAGCTGGAGATGGACCGCATCTTCAACCGCACCTGGGTGTGGGTGGCGCACGAGAGCGAGATCCCGAACGCCGGTGACTTCCGTACGTCGATGGTCGGCCGTCAGCCGGTGATCGTGACCCGCGACCGGCGTGGTGGCATCAACGTCCTGCTGAACCGCTGCCGCCATCGCGGCGCCAGCCTGTGCGAGGCGCCCCGGGGCAACGCCAACGGGTTCACCTGCCCGTACCATGCCTGGTCGTACGCGCTCGACGGAAAGCTGCGCGGCATCCCGTACCCGGACGGCTACGAGGACGTCCTGGAGAAGAAGGACTTCCCGCTGCACCGGCTGAAGGTGGACAGCTACGCGGGGATGATCTTCGCCAGCTTCAACCCGGACGTCGAACCCCTCGCCGACTTCCTGGGCCCGGCCAGGCACTGGATGGACCTGTTCATGAAGCAGGGCGCGGGCTTCCCGGTCAAGGTGCAGGGCGAGCACAAGTTCCGGTTCAACGGCAACTGGAAGATCCAGCTGGAGAACACCACCGACGGCTACCACTTCCCGATCGTGCACCGCTCCTGGATGTCCTCCGTGGACTCCGAGACCGCCGAGATGCTGTCGTTCATGACCGACGAGAAGGCGGTCACCCACTCCCTGGGCAATGGCCACAGCGTCATGGTCATGGTGCCGGAACACGTCGACCTCGACGAGGACGACGGCACCGAGCAGTTGCAGGGGCGCTTCGGACACATCGTCGAGGAGCTGTCCCGGGATTACGAACCGGCGCAGGTGCGGCGCATCGTGCGCTCGATGCACGGCGCCGGGTTCAACCTGAACCTGTTCCCCAATGTGGCCATGTCGATGGCGTTCTTCCGGGTGCTGCGCCCCCTCTCCGCCACCGAGACGGAGATCCGGCACATGGCGCTGGGCCTGGACGGCGGCCCGGAGATCGTCAACCGCGAACGGCTGCGGATCCACGAGCACTTCCAGGGTCCGTTCGGGTTCGGCAGCCCCGATGACTCCGAGGCATGGGACCGCGTCCAGCGCGGCGCCGCGGCCGGTCCCGGCGTGCCGATCATGGTGAACCGCGGGCTGTCCCGGGAGCAGGACGACAGCAAGGGACGCGTCGCGCACGCCACCGACGAGACCGGTATGCGCGAGGCGTACGCGATGTGGAAGGCGATGATGACCGATGTCCGTTGAGCCCCCCACTGCGGAAGCGCTGGTGGCACCGGAGCTGCCGCACCTCGCCGACCCCCGGACCGCCGCGGCCGTCGAACTCGTCTGGCGCGAGGCCCATCTGCTGGACCGCAAGCAGTACCACGCGTGGGACCGGCTCTGGGCCCCCGACGGCAGGTACGTCATCCCCATCGACCCGGAGACCGAGGACTTCGAGTCCACGCTGAACATGGTCTACGACGACGACCGCATGCGCCGCATGCGGATCGAGCGGCTGACCTCCGGCCACTCGATCTCGGTCGCCGCCGCCGCGCGCACCGTGCGCACCCTGTCCCGGTTCGTGGTCCAGCACCACGACGACGCGACCCTGACGCTCAGCTCCGCACAGGTGCTGGTCGGCCACCGGCGGGAGCAGACCTTCGTGCTCGGCGCGGACGTCACCCACCGGGTCCGGCTGGACGGGCCCGAGCCGCTGATCCAGGAGAAGGTCATCCGGCTGGTCAATTCCGAGGACGCCGTCAACGCGTCCGGCTTCCTGCTGTAGGTGAGGCACACGATGATCAGGGCCACGGTCAGCGAGATCACGGCCGAGACCGGCGCGGTGAAGTGTTTCCGGCTGCGGCGCAGCGACGGACTCCCGTTCGCCCCGTACGAGGCGGGGGCGCACGTGGACGTCCTGGGCCCGAGCGGCATCACCCGGCAGTACTCGCTGTGCGGGCCGCCCGACGACGGCGGCGCCTATGTGATCGCCGTCAAGCGGGAGGAGTGCTCCCGGGGCGGGTCCTCGGCGCTCCACGACCAGGTCGTGGCCGGTGACGAACTCGTCGTCAGCGAACCCCGGAACCTCTTCCGGATCGAGCCCGGGGCGGCCCGCCATGTGCTGGTCGCGGCCGGTATCGGGATCACACCGCTGCTCAGCATGGCGTACCAACTCCGCCGTACTGGCGCGCCGTTCCGGCTGCACTACTTCGCCTCCGGCCGGGAGGGGGCGGCGTTCGTCCCGCTCCTGGAGAGTGCCGAGTTCGCCGCCGACGTGGAGTTCCACTTCGGGCTCGGCCGGGACGCACAGCCCGGGCTGCTGGCGCGGGCGCTGGCGGATGCCTCCCCCGCGACCCATGTCTACACCTGCGGCCCCAAGGAGTTCATGCAGCGTGTGGTGGAGGTGGCGACCCGCTCGCTGCCCGAAACCCACGTCCACGTCGAACACTTCCAGCCCCTGGAACCGGCGGCCGAGGCCGGGGACGCGTTCGACGTGGAACTGGACACCGGCGAGGTGTTCACCGTTCCGCCCGGGCGGAGCATCGTCGACGTGCTGGTGGAGGGCGGCATCGAGGTCGACACGTCCTGCCGTGAGGGCATCTGCGGCACCTGTGTGCTCCCGGTGCTCGACGGCGTACCGGACCACCGCGACAACTGCCTGACCCGGAAGGAGAAGGAGGCCGGCGACCAGATCGCCACCTGTGTGTCCCGGGCCCGGACCGCCCGCCTCGTACTGGAGCTGTAACCCGCTGGGAGGGAAGAACACCGATGCCGCAAGCACGGTACGAAACGACGGCTCTGTCCGCCCTGGTCGCGCAGGTGGCCGAGGGCGGGCTGAGCGCGGGCGAGGCGGTGGGCGGCGCTCTGGAACGCCTCGACGCCGCGGAGCCCGACATCCGGGCGTGGGTACGGGCGGACCGGGACGGGGCTCTGGACGCCGCCCGGCGGCTCGACACGGCGCCGTCGGGCGGACAGGTGGGCGGGCTCCTGCGCGGAGTCCCGTTCGGGGTCAAGGACATCATCGACGTCCGCGGACTGCCGACCGAATGCGGCTCACCCCTGCGGCAGGGCCGGGTGGCCGCCTCCGACGCCCCGCTGGTCGCCCGGCTCCGGCAACTCGGCGCGATTCCCCTGGGCAAGACGGTCACCACCGAGTTCGCCTACTTCGCCCCCGGCCCCACCCGTAATCCGCACCACCTCGCGCATACGCCCGGCGGCTCCTCCAGCGGTTCCGCGGCCGCCGTGGCGGCGGGCGTGGTGCCCCTCGCGCTCGGCAGCCAGACCGCCGGTTCGCTGACCCGGCCCGCCGCGTACTGCGGTGTCGCGGGCTTCGTGGCACCGGTCGGCGGACCGCTCGACACGACGGGGTTCGCGGGCCTGTCCCACAGCCTCGACGCGGTCGGGCTGCTCACCCCGACCGTCGCCGATCTGCGCCTCGCGTATCTGGCCCTGACCGGTGCGGACCGGCTTCCCGGCCCGCCCGAACCCCCCGCGCGCCCGCGGCTCGCGGTGTGGCCGGGCGCCGAACTGGCCGAGGTGACGGACACCATGCGAGCGGCCCTGAAGCACACGGCCGACCGGGCGGTGGCGGACGGCGCGGTGCTCGTGGACGTCGACTGGGCCGCGCGGACACCCCGGCTCGCCGAGGCCCACGCCACGGTCATGGCCTACGAGGCCGCCCGCGCCCTGGCCGCCGAAGCCACCCAGCCGGAGCGGCTGAGCGCGCCCCTGAACGAACTCCTCGCGCGGGGCCGCGCCACCACCGCCGCGGACTACCGCCACGCGCTGGCCGTCGCGGAGCGCGGGCGCACCGAGATGCTGGCGCTGCTCGGCGATGTGGACGCCGTACTCGGCCCTGCCGCCCCCGGCCCCGCCCCCGAGGGGCTCACGGCCACCGGCTCGCCGGTCCTGAGCCGCCCGTGGCAGCTCCTGGGCCTGCCCACCGTGACCGTGCCGGGCCACCGGGACGGCCGGGGCATGCCCCTGGGACTCCAGCTCATCGGCCACCCGGACCGGCTGGAGCGGCTCTTCGCCCTCGGCCACGCCATCGAAGAGGCCATCGGCGCTACGGGGCCGGTTTGATGGTCTTCATCGTGAAGTGGGACGTCACGTTCTTGACCCGCGGGATCGTCATGACGTGCTGGCTGAGGAACGCCTCGTAGGCGGTCAGGTCGGCCACGGCCACGCGCACGAAGAAGTCGGGGGTGCTGAACAGCCGGCGCAGTTCGACGACCTCCTCGGCCTGGGTGAGCGTCCGCTCGAAGTGTCCGGTGGTCTCCGCGTCCTGGGAGTCGAGGCTGACGTCGAGCAGCACCTCGAAGGCGCGCCCCACGGCCACGGGATCGATGACGGCCCGGTAGCCGCAGATGACCCCGTCGGCCTCCAGCCGCTGCACCCGCCGCAGACACGGCCCGGTGGTGAGCCCGACCCGGCGGGCCAGCTCGACGTTGGTCAGCCGCCCGTCACGCTCCAGCTCGGCGATGATTGCTCGGTCCATGGCGTCCATAGCATAAAGATTGCACGATCAGGGGCGTGTCCTGCAATATTCGCAACCACATGGCGCGCGTTCCGCGAGACGATGAGCAGGTGCGACACGACGTTCCCACCCAGATGGCAGCGCCGGATCCCCTGCCGGATCCGGCCTCTGCCCCCGCCCCCGCCCTTGCCACCAGGAAGCAACGCATCGCCGCGGGGGTGCGTGATTCCTTCTCGGCCGGGCTCGGGATCTTCCCGCTGGGCATCGCTCTCGGCCTGCTGGTCATCCAGGCCGGGCTGCCGTGGTGGCTGGCCCCCGCGCTGTCCCTGTCCGCGTTCGCCGGGTCCCTGGAACTGCTGCTGGTGGGCATGGTGGCCGCCGTCACGCCGCTGGCCTCCATCGCGCTGACCGTCCTGGTGGTCAACTTCCGGCATGTGTTCTACGCGTTCTCGTTCCCCCTCCACCTGGTCAGGAACCCGTTCGCGAAGGCGTACGCCGTCTACGCGATGATCGACGAGGCGTACGCCGTCAACGCCTCCCTGCCCGAGGCGGAACGCTCCGCACCTCGCATGCTGGCGATGCAGATCGCCTGCGAGGTCTACTGGGTCGGCGGCGGGCTGATCGGTGTCGCCCTGGGGGCGGCGCTGCCCGGGCCGATCAAGGGCCTGGAGTTCGCGCTGTGCGCCCTGTTCACCGTGCTCACCCTGGACGCGTTCCGCTCACGCCATGAGGTGCACTCCGTGCTGCTGGCCGGGGCCAGTGTCACGGTCGCGCTCGTCCTCACCCCGGGCGTCGCCCTGTTCACCGCGCTGCTGCTGTTCGTCGCCCTGCTGCTGGCCCGCCACGCGTTCACCACCCGCCGCCCCGCCTGCCGTGCCGCCGAGGAGGCCGTCGATGCCTAGCACGTCGTACCTGGTCGCCGTCCTCACGATCGTCTTCACGATCACCCTCGCGCTGCGGGCCGTGCCCTTCGCGGTGCTGCGCACCCTGCGCACCTCGCCGATCGTGCGGCAGCTGTCGGCGTGGATGCCGGTGGGCATCCTCGCGATCCTCGCGGTGACCGCCCTGCACGGCAGCGTCGCCGCCGAACCGCACACGACGTCGTACGCGCTGCTCGCCGTGGCCGTCACCGTGGGCGTCCACCTCGCCTGCGGCCGCCGCACGATCCTGAGCGTCGGCATCGGCACCGCCGTCTACGTGGCCCTCGTCAACGCCCTCTGATCCGCGAGGCGTTGCTGCCTAGACGGTTTTCAACTGACCGCCGTCGACCACGAGATCGGCGCCGTTGACGGCCCGGGTGCGGCCGGAGGCGAGCATCCGCACCACCTCGGCCACCTCTTCCGGCTCGGTGAGCCGCCCGGTGGTCAGCCCGGCGGCGCCGGGGAACGCCTCCAGGAACTCATCGAGGGTCTTGCCGGAGGCGGCGGCCAGGCCCGCTCCGAACCCATCGGCGTCCAGCCAGGCGGGGGTGCGCGTCGGCCCGGGGGAGACGGTGTTCACCCGGACGCCCTTCGGGCCCAGCTCCATCGACAGCGCCTTGCTCAGATTGGTGAGCGCCGCCTTCGCCGCGCCGTAGTCCACCGTCGGGGGCTGCGGACCGCGCGCCCGCGCGGAGGACACGTTGATGACAGCGCCCTGGCGCTCCGTCAGGGAGGGCAGGGCGGCGCGGATGGTGCGGACGACGCCGAAGAAGTTCAGCTCGAACGTGTGCTGCCACTCGGCGTCGTCGATGGCCGCGAAGCCATCGGTCCTCGGGGAGAACGCGCCGACGTTGTTGACCAGGACGTCGATCCCGCCCAGTTCGGCCTGCGCCTGCCGGATCAGCTCCGCCGGACCCTCGGGAGTGGCCAGGTCGACGGACACCGTCGACGAGGCGGCCTCCTTCAGCTCCGGCGTGATGGTACGGGCGGCGCCGGTGACGCGTATGCCGTCCGCTTCGAGCGCGCGGACCACCGCCAGCCCGATGCCCTTTGCTCGCGCCGGTCACCACAGCGGTTTAGAGGGGGGGCTCCTTGCCTATGCGGGGAGTGCTTCGAGCGCCGCGTCGACGACCGACGCGAGCAGCTTCCGGTCCGGCAGCGAAATGCTCATCACGCGCAGCCCCTGCACCATCCTGGTGAGGAACGCGGCGATGCTCTCCACGTCCGACTCGTACGGGATCTGGCCCGCGGCCCGGGCGCTGTGCAGCGCCGAGGCGAAGGCCGACCGGGTCGCGTTGATCGCGTCCTGGGCGATGCGGGCCGCCATCGGGTCGTGCGCCGCCCGCTCCACGATCGCCCCCACGAGGAGACAGCCCGGGCGGTCCCGCTCCGTCAGCGAGTCGTCGACCCGCTCCAGCAGCAGGTCCCGCACCGCCTGCCGGACCGGTACCTGACGGGACAGCTGGTCTCGCAGATGGCGGTTGACGACATCGACGTAGTGGCGCAGCGACCGCTCGTACACCTCCTGCTTGCTGCCGAAGGCCGCGTAGAGCGAGCCGCGCCCCAGGCCGGTCACCTCGCACAGATCGGCGACCGAGGTCGCCTCGTAACCCTTCGCCCAGAACAACCGCATGATCTTGAGCAAAGCCTCGTCTTCCGCGAAGCCGCGCTGTCTCGTCATGCCCCGCAACCTAGATCTTGGTGGACCGATCGGTCAACAAAGCCAGCCGTTTTCGTGCGGTTGTCTGGGTTATGTCGGCGAGGATGTGCCTTCTTTCTGGACTGATCGGTCAGCCGTGCAGCGCGGTGCGCAGCGTGTCCGCGGCGAGCGTGATGGCCGCCTGCGCGGCGTGGGTGCCGCGCAGCGCGTTGAGCATGACGAAGTCGTGGATGATGCCCTGGAAGCGCACCGCGGTGACGGGGACACCGGCCGCGCGCAGCTTGTTCGCGTACGCCTCGCCCTCGTCGCGCAGGACATCCGCTTCCGCCGTGATGACGAGGGCGGCGGGCAGCCCGGTGAGCTGCTCGGTGGTGGCCCGCAGCGGGGAGGCGGTGATCTCGGCGCGTTCGCCCTCGTCGGTGGTGTACTGGTCCCAGAACCAGCGCATACCGTCGCGGCGCAGGAAGTAGCCCGTCGCGAACTGGTGGTACGAGCCGGTGTCGAAGCCCGCGTCCGTGACCGGGTAGAACAGCACCTGCTGGAGCAGGGACACATCGCCGCGCTCCTTGGCCATCAGGGTCAGGGCGGCGGACATGTTGCCGCCGACCGAATCCCCGGCCACGGCCAGCCGGGTCCCGTCCAGGCCCTTGTCCGCGCCGTCCCGGACGATCCACCGGGCGACGGCGTAGTTCTGCTCGATGGCGACCGGGTTAGCGGGCCTCGGGGGAGAGGTCGTACTCGGGGAACACCACGGCGGCGTCCGCGCCGACGGCGAGTTCGCGCACCAGGCGGTCGTGGGTGTGGGCGTTGCCGAACACCCAGCCCGCGCCGTGGATGTAGAGGATCACCGGGAGTGTCCCGGTGGCGCCGGCCGGTTTGACGATACGGACCCGGACGCCGCCGGTGGGGCCGCCGGTGACGGTGATCCACTCCTCGTCGACCTCCGGCTTGCCGATCTCGCCGGACTGCACCTCGTCGACGGCCTTGCGGCCCTCGGCCGGGGCGAGGTCGAACAGGTACGGCGGGTTGGCGGTCGCCTCCGCGAAGGCGGCCGCCGCCGGTTCCAGGACCGGCTGAACGGGCCTGCTGCCGTCGGACATGGGTCACTCCTGACGTGTGGTGTCGTGTCGTACGCCGGTGGAAACCAGACAGAGTGGTCCCCGTGGGCGAAGGGGACGGTGCGGGTCGTGCGGTGGCCGCCACGGGGATCCGTCGGCAGGACGCTAGGCGCGGCGCCGCGCCCCGCCTTGACCAGGGGCGCACGGCTTGTCGTCCATCAGCGCACGGGCCGGGCCCACGAGGGTCGTGGCGTGGGGGCGGCGTTCGTCCGCGCGTTCGCCCGCGCGGTCGCGGGCTCGATCGTGGGGTTGCTCGCGTGCGGCGCCCACCGGCTCCCGCCACAGCGCCTGCCATTCGCGGGGGGACATTCCGTAGGCGGCCCGGAAGACCCGGCTGAAATGGGCCGGGCTGATGAATCCCCAGTGCTGGGCCACGGCCGCGACCGTACGGCTCGACCGGCCGCCGCGCGCCAGCTCTTTCCGGCATTCCTCCAGCCGTCGCTGTCGGATCCACCGGCCGACCGTGGTGCCGTGTTCCTGGAAGAGCTTGTGCAGATAGCGCACGGAGATTCCGTGATGCCGTGCGATCGTTTCCGGTGAAAGCCCGGAATCCGCCAGGTGTTTGTTGATGAAGGCGTGAACGCGGGCCAGATGCGCGCGGTCCGCACCGGCGCGCCGGTCCTCCATGTCGCCTGTGCCGAGCGTGTCGAGGGTGTCGAGGACGCCCGTCGCGAGCGTGGCCAGCAGATCCAGCAGGGTGCGGGCGATCTGCCGCCGGATGGGCCACGGGTGGGGACCAGCGCCGTCCGCGAGCCGGGAAATGATGGGCAGCAGCATGGCCGACAGCGCCGTATCGGGCTGGATGGGGCGCGCGATGAGGTGGGGCAGCTCGGCTTCGGAGAGCCCCAGCGCCCGGCGCGGCATCACGAGGACTTTCGCCCGGTACGCCTCCGGCATGACCAGGGTGAAGGGGTGCGAGGCGTCGTAGAAGGCCAGGGCCCCGGGGAGAAGCGATTCCGTCCGGCCGTCCTGATGGACCGTAGAGGTTCCGCTCTCCTGGAGCCGGGCCATCAGACAGTCACGGCCGTCCGCGAGAATGTGTCCCGGATCGCGGGAAATCGTGAGCGGATCCGAGTCTATTGAGGCTATCTGCACGGGGCCGAGCCCTTCCGCCGTGATGCGGGCCGACCATTGATCCGGCCTTTCCAGACGCATATCGACGGAGAGCAGGGCGCGCGATACGGCGCCGCTCCAGTGCGCCGGTTTGTCGCCCGGCGGAAGTGTCACCGGGCAATGCAGGGCGTGCCCGCCGGATAACCTGCGCTCGGCAGGCCGGGTGCCGCTCAATTCCCACCCACTGGCGCATTCTTGTACACCACACAGTCCTCCTCGGGTACCGTTCGCGGTCGGGTGTGGAGAGCGTAGGTTCGTGCGGTGAAAGAAGAGTGAAAACGGGGGGCCCTCGGGGACCGGTGCCCCCGGCAAGTGAGTTCCTGCGGTTCGAGATCCTGGGGCCGATGCGCGCCTGGCGGTCCACGACCGAGCTGGACCTGGGGGTTCCCCAGCAGCGGGCGCTGCTGGGCCTGCTCCTGATACGGACCGGGGAACACCTGCGGCTGAGCGAGATCGTCGACGTCCTGTGGGCGGAGCGGCCTCCGGCCACCGCCGTGAACGTGGTCCACCGGTACGTCGGTCTGCTGCGGCGGCTGCTGGAGCCGGGGCTGCCGCCCCGGGAACCCGGGCAGTCTGCTGCTCCGCGAGGCGGGCGGCTACCGGC
>NZ_GG657754.1:9559882-9567397 GCF_000158915.1 Streptomyces himastatinicus ATCC 53653
TGCGGTTCACCGGCTTGGCACAGCCGGCCGGCGCGGGACAGGCCGGCGGTCCTGGGCAGCCGACCGGTGCCGGGCAGCAGCCCACCAGGGCGCGGCAGACGGGCGGCGCCGGGCAGCCGACCGGCTCGGGTCAGCCCACCGGCAGTCAGCAGCCCTCCGGTAGTGGGCAGTCCGGCGGCGGGGGAGAGGCCACCGGTGCGGGGCAGTGTGGCGGCACGGACCAGTCCGGCGGTGCGGTGCGGTTCACCCGCTCGGTACAGCCGACCGGCGCGGGGCAGACGGGCGGCACCGGGCAGCCGACCGGCTCAGCACAGCCCACCGGTAGGCAGCCGATCGGCTCAGCACAGCCCACCGGTACGCGTCAGCCCTCCGGCAGTGGGCAGTCCGGCGGCGCGGGGCAGGCCACCGGTGCGGGGCAGACGGGCGGCCCTGGGCAGCCGACTGGCACCGGGCAGCCCACCGGTAGGCAGCCGATCGGCTCGGGACAGTCCACCGGAACGCGTCAGCCCACCGGCAGTGGGCAGTCCGGCGGCGCGGGTCAGGCCACCGCCGCAGGGCAGTACGGCGGCACGGACCGGTCCGCCGGCGCGGTGCAGTTCACCGACTCGGTACAGCCGACCGGCGCGGGGCAGACCGGCGGCGCGGCGCAGTTCACGGGAACGGGCCAGCCCACCGACCCCGTCCAGCCCACCGACGCGACGCAGCTCACCGACCCCGGCCAGCCCGCCGGGGCGCCGCAAACCCACACCGCCACCGTCGTCGTGATCAGCGGCATGGCGGGGGTCGGGAAGAGCAGCCTGGCGGTGCACTGGGCGCACCGTATCGCCGAACGGTTTCCCGACGGGCAGCTGTATCTCAACCTGCGCGGCTTCGACCCCGGCGGGTCGCCCACTCAGCCCGCGGAGGCCATCGCCGGGATGCTGCACGCCCTGGGCGTGCCCCCGCAGCATCTGCCCACCGGGCTGGACGCGCAGGCCGCGCTGTACCGCAGCCTGCTCGCCGACCGGCGTGTCCTCGTCCTGCTGGACAACGCCCGGGACCATGAGCAGGTCCGTCCGCTGCTGCCCGGCAGCCCCGGCTGTCTGGCCCTCGTCACCAGCCGCAGCCAGCTGCCCGGCCTGGTCGCCTCGGACGGGGCCGTGCCGGTGCTCCTGCGCCTGCCGCCCGTCGAGGACGCCCGCGCGTCGCTGGTGCGGCGGATCGGCCAGGAGCGGGCGGCCGCCGAGCCCCGGGCCGTGGCGGACATCATCGAGTTGTGCGGACGGCTCCCGCTGGCGCTCGCCATCGTCGCCGCCCGCGCCGCCCTCCACCCCGGCTTCCCGCTGGCCGCCGTCGCCACCGAACTCCGACGCAGCCACGGCAGCCTCGACGCCTTCGCCGACACCGGGAGCGCCATCGACGCGCGCGCCGCCTTCTCCTGGTCGTACGACGCCCTGACCCCCGAATCGGCCCGGGCGTTCCGGCTGCTGGCCCTGCACCCGGGGCCGGACCTCACCGCCGCCGCGGCGGCGAGCCTCACGGGCCTTCCCGTACGCCGCACCCGTACCCTGCTGGCCGAACTCACCCGGGCCCACCTCCTCACCGAACACAGCTGGGGCCGCTACACCTTCCACGACCTGGTGCGCGCGTACGCCACCGAGCTCGTCGAGGACCACGACACCGACGCCACCCGCCGCTCCGCGCTGCACCGGATGCTCGACCACTACGTCCACACCGCGCACCCGGCGGCACTGCTGCTCTCCCCGGACGCCGACCTCATACCGCCGGGCCCGGCGCTGCCCGGTGTCACACCCGAGACCCTCACCGACGACCGGCAGGCCCTGGACTGGCTCACCGCCGAGTACACCGGGCTGCTCCCCGCGATGGAACGGGCCGCCGTGTCCGGGTTCGACGCCCACCTCTGCCATCTGGCGTGGGCCCTGGAGGCGTTCTTCGACCGGCGCGGCCACTGGCACGACTGGCACACCGCCCAGCGTGCCGCGCTGGAGGCGGCACACCGGCTGGCCGACCCGGAGTGGCAAGCCTTCGCCCAACGTTCGCTCGCCCGCGTCGACGGCAGGCTCGGCCACTACGCCGAGGCGCGGACCGGCCTCGACCGGGCCGCCGAGGCGTTCGACCGGCTCGGCGACACCGTCCGGCTCGCCAATACCCACCGCAGCCTGGGCTGGACCTCCGACCAGCAGGGCGACCTCACCGCGGCCCTCGCCCACAACCAGCGGGCGCTGGAGCTCTTCCGCGCGGCGGGACAGCGCGCCGCCGAGGCCCGGGTCCTCAACGCGGTCGGCTGGTATCTGTCCCTGCTGGGGCGGTACGACCAGGCCCTCACCCACTGCGAGCAGGCCCTCGTCATGATGCGGGAAACCGGCGACCGCTACGGCGAGGCCGCCACCTGGGACAGCATCGGATTCGCACACCACCACCTCGGCCAATCCAAGCAGGCGGTCATCGGCTTCCACAACGCCCTCACCGTGTACCGCGAACTCGGCGTGCCGTACCAGGAAGCCGACACCCTCACCCGCCTCGGGGACACCCATCAGGCGACGGGGGAGCAGGCCGCCGCGCGGGAATCCTGGCAGCGGGCCCTCACGCTCTTCACTGAACTGGGCAGGCCCGACGAGGCCGAAGGAGTCCGCGCCCGGATGCGCGACCGCGACCGCGAACGCGGTCTCGCCTGACCTTCCGCGAACACCACCGTGCGCGCAGGGGAAACACCCGGTGCGCTGGCGGACAACGCGCGGGGACCGGACCGCCCTAGCGTTCGGGACACCAGGCGGCCGCGGGGTTCGGCCGCCGTAGCCACGCTGTTCCCCGGAGGGTGCCGAAGTGTCCACGATGCCGGTCGGCGGGCTCGTTCCCGTCGCCACCGACGACGAGGCCGCGGACGTGATCGTCCGTAACGCGAAGGTGTACACCCAGGACGCGGCACGCCCGCAGGCCGGTGCGGTGGCCATCCGCGACGGCGTGGTGCGCGCGGTCGGGGACGATGCCGACATCGCGCCGTACCTGGGCGCGCGGACCCGCCTGGTCGACGCGCTGGGCCGCCGGGTCGTCCCCGGGCTCAACGACACCCATCTGCATGTCATCCGCGGCGGGCTCAACTACGTCCTGGAACTGCGCTGGGACGGCGTCCCCTCGCTGCGCCAGGCCCTGGCCATGCTGCGCGACCAGGCGGCGCGCACCCCGAAGGGCCAGTGGGTGCGGGTGGTGGGTGGGTGGTCCGCCGAGCAGTTCGCCGAACGGAGACCGCCGACCGTCGCCGAACTCAACGCCGCGGCCCCGGACACCCCGGTGTTCGTGCTGCACCTGTACCAGTCGGCCGTGCTGAACCGGGCCGCCCTCAAGGCCGCCGGGTTCACCAAGGACACCCCCGACCCCAAGGGCGGGCAGATCGTGCGCGGCCGCGACGGGGAGCCGACGGGCCTGCTGCTGGCCGCGCCCAGCGCCCTGATCCTCTACTCGACCCTGGCCAAGGCGCCGACGCTGCACGGGGCGGACAAGAAGACCTCCACCCGCCACTTCCTGCGCGAGCTGAACAGATTCGGGCTGACCTCGGCGATCGACGCCGCCGGAGGCTTCCAGAACTTCCCCGGCGACTACGGCACGGTGACCGAACTGGCGCGGGACGGCCTGCTGTCCCTGCGCATCGCGTACCACTTGTTCCCGCAGACCGCGGGCCAGGAGATCGAGGACCTGACCCGCTGGATCGAGATGGTGCGCCCCGGGGACGGGGACGCGTGGCTGCGGCTCAACGGCGCGGGGGAGAACCTGACCTGGGCCGCGGCCGACTTCGAGAACTTCGCCCAGCCCCCGCCCGTACCTCACCGGCGACTACGAGGCCCGCGTTCGAGAAGGCCGTACGCCTGCTCATGGAGAAACGGCTGGGGCTTCGGGGCACGCCACGTACGACGAGACCATCCGGCGCGACCTCGCCGTCTTCGAAAAGCTCGCCGCTGAGGGCCTGTTCCCGGCCGGGAACAGGTGGCTTTTCGACCACGCGGAAACCGTCTCCCCGGACAGCCTCGACCGCATCGCGGCGCTCGGCGGGGCACCCGTCCGTGCAGAACCGGCTGTCGTTCCAGGGCGAGGCGTTCCTGCGGCGGTACGGCGCGGGCTCCTCGTTTCGATGCGCCGCCGCTCGCGGCCATGCTCGGCCGGGGGCTGACCGTCGGCGCCGGAACCGACGCCACCCGGGTGCCCTCGTACAACCCCTGGGTCGCTCTTTCTCTTTTCTGGTCTCCGGCCGCTCGGTCGGAAACCTGGCGCTGCGGCCCCCGCAGAACCGGGTCGGCCGGGAGACCGCGCTCGCGATGTACACCCGGGCCGGGGCCGAACTGACCGGCGAAGGCGGCGTCAAGGGCATGCTGCGGCCGGGTTTTCTACGGCGACCTGGCGATCCTGTCCGACGACTACTTCACCGTGCCCGAGCAGGACATCCCGCACATCGAATCGGTGCTGACCATCGTCGGCGGCCGCATCGAGTACGCCGCCGCCGAGTACGCGGGCCTGGACGAGGACATCCCGCCCGTCAGCCCCGAGTGGAGCCCGGTGGCACACGTCGGCGGCTATCAGGCCACCGGCACACCGGGCGGCTCCGGCGCCCGCCAGGCGGAGTCGCTCGGCCAGGCGGTCGCCGAGTCGGAGCAGCACCGGCAGTGGCGGGTGCGGCGCGGCGCGCTCCCCGAGGACCACGCCCCGGCGTTCGACAGCTGCTTCGTGCTGTGAGCGGACGGGGCACCACCCGGGGTCCGCCACCTCCGCGCACCACGCACACACACCCCACCCCCAGACGCCACCAGAGAAAGGGCCCCACCATGGTCGACATCGCCGAGGTCACCGCCACCCCCAGCCCCGCCCTGCTCACCCCGGACAACGCGGTGATGCTGTTCATCGACCATCAGCCGCAGATGTTCTTCGGCACCGGCAGCCACGACCGCACCACGATCATCAACTCCACCGTGGGCCTGGCGAAGGCGGCCAGAGTGTTCGACGTGCCGGTCGTGCTCAGCACCGTCGCCGCCGAGACCTTCTCGGGCCCGCTCCTCCCGCCGCTCGCGGACGTCTTCCCCGACCAGAAGGTCATCGACCGCACCTCGATGAACGCCTGGGAGGACGTGGCGTTCGTCGAGGCCGTCAAGGCGACCGGCCGCAAGAAGCTCGTCATCTCCGGGCTGTGGACCGAGGTGTGCCTCGTCCTGCCCGTGCTGTCCGCCATCGCGCAGGGCTACGAGGTGTACGTGGTCACCGACGCGTCCGGCGGCGTCACCCCGCAGGCCCATGAGCACGCCGTCCAGCGCATGGTGCAGGCCGGTGCCGCCCCCGTCACCTGGGTGCAGGTCCTGCTGGAGCTCCAGCGCGACTGGGCCCGTACGGAGACGTACGGCCCGGTCACGGAGGTGGTGAAGGAGCACGCGGGCGCCTACGGCCTCGGCGTGCTGTACGCCCAGTCCATGCTCGGCGAACACGCCGCCGGCTGAGCGCCCCCTCACACCGGTGGCGGCCATGGCGCCGCCACCGGTGGACCGACCGCCGAGGAACGGACGTTGAGGATGCGCAGACTGCTGAGGGACGCCGCCCGGACCTTCAGGCCAGACGTGACGGACCGTCACGGCCCGCTGCCGCCACTGCTGTTGACGCTGACCGTGGTGACGGGGCTGGTCGACGCGGTGAGCTATCTGGGGCTCGGCCATGTCTTCGTCGCCAACATGACCGGCAACGTGGTCTTCCTCGGCTTCGCCCTCGCGGGCGCCCCGGGCCTGTCCGCCCCGGCCGCCCTCGTGTCCCTCGGCTCCTTCCTCACCGGCGCGCTCGCCGGGGGCCGCGCCGGCGCCCGGCCGCCCACCCACCGCGGGCGGCTGCTCGCCGTCTCCACCGGCACCCAGACGGCCCTGATCGCGGCCGCCACCGCCGTATCGGCGCTCGCTCCCGTGGGTCAGGCCGCCACGGGGGTCCGCTACGCCCTGATCGTGCTGCTCGGCCTGGGCATGGGGCTCCAGAACGCGGTCGTACGACGCCTTGGCGTCCCCGATCTGACCACCACCGTGCTCACCCTGACCCTGACCGGCCTCGCCGCCGACTCCGCCGCCACCGGCAGAACCGCCACCGGCAGAACCGCCACCGGCAGAACCGCCACCGGCGGCACGGCCCGCCGCGTGCTGTCCGTCCTCGCGATGTTCCTCGGGGCCCTCACCGGCGCCTGGCTGTTTCCGCGCTGGGGTATCGCCGCCACCCTGGGCCCGGCCCTGACGCTGCTCGCCGTCACCGCCGTCGTGGCTCACCGCCTCTCGGCGGACGACGCGGTCTGGGCCCGGCCGGGAAGCTGAGCGGTTGCGTCCGCGGGCTGATTCAGGCCGCACTTTCCGGCGATGCGCCGCGTGTGCACGTAATTCAGAATCCGGAACGTGCTCCGCCGATTGGGTTCGATCGGCGCGCTCGAGCGGTTTACCCAGCGGTGCTCCCGCTGGGTAAATGGTGTATTCGAGGGGCACAAGGGGCGCCGGTGGCACGCTCTCTTCCGTCCCAGCTCACGAAAGGTACATCAATATTTAACAAAGGAAGAGAGGGGTGGCGCCGCGATCGCTCTCCCCGCCTATGGCGAGATCCAGCCCGTCCTGGCAGGTGCGGCGCTCGCAACTTGTTGACGGCTCAGTAACCGGATCGCTAATTTCGCCTCCGCGTCGTTTTGTGTAAAAGGCGCAAGCCGTACGTTAGACGTGCATGCCAGAATTATCTCCCTTTCGCGGCTCTAGCGATTTATCCGGAGAAAACATGTCATCCGTTGCGTATCCTGGCGATCTGGTTATAGGCATCACTCCGTTCGGGGAACCCGATCCCCGACTCGCCGCGGCGGTCAGCCGCGCGGGCGGCCTCGGCGTCCTCGACCTGGGAATGACGCGCCGCACGGCACTGGACGCGTGGGAACGCGTCAACGACTGGGTGCCCGACGGGCGGTACGGGGTGCGCGTGGCGGCGGGCTGCCCCCTGACGCCCGCGGATCTGCGGTACGCGGCACCACCGGACACCGGACCCCCAGGGGGCGGCGGCGGACCCGGGCCGCACACCGTGATCCTCGGCGCGGGTGCGCCCTGGCCGCTCGACGCCGTCGCCGCCCACCACCGCGTGCTGGTCGAGGTCACCGACCTCGACCAGGCCCTCGAAGCGGTACGCGCCGGAGCGCACGGACTGATCGCCCGGGGCAGCGAATGCGGCGGGCCGGTCGGCGAACTGAGCACCTTCGTCCTGCTCCAGCGACTGCTGGCCGAGTCCGGGGTGTCCGTACCGGTGTGGGCCTGCGGCGGCATCGGCCCGCGCACCGCCGCCGCTGCGGTCATCGGGGGCGCGGCCGGGGTCGTCCTGGACACCCAGCTGGCCCTGCTCGCCGAATCGGGGCTCCCCGAGGACCGCGCCGCGCTGCTCCGGCCGATGGACGGATCGGAGACCCCCGTCGTCGACGGGCACCGTGCGCTGCGTCCGCGCGTGCGCTCTCCGCACCCCGGGCAGACCCTGACGGTAGGTCAG
>NZ_GG657754.1:9567582-9571017 GCF_000158915.1 Streptomyces himastatinicus ATCC 53653
GGCGGGGTTCGCCTCCGCCGTCGCGGCGGACGGCGCGCTGCCGTTCATCGCGCTCGCCCTGGCCGGACGCGAGCAGGCGCGCACCCTGCTGGAGGAGGCCGCGGCCGCGCTGACCGGGCGCCCGTGGGGGGTGGGCGTCCTCGGTTTCGCCCCGGAGGAGATCAGAACCGCCCAGCTGGAAGCCGTACGGGAGATCCGCCCGAGCCACGCCATCATCGCGGGCGGACGGCCGTCCCAGGCCGCGGCGCTGGAGCGGGACGGCATCACCACCTATCTGCATGTGCCCTCGCCCGGACTGCTGCGCCAGTTCCTGGAGGGCGGGGCGCGGCGGTTCGTCTTCGAGGGCTCCGAATGCGGCGGCCATGTGGGTCCGCGCGCGAGCTTCCCGCTGTGGGAGGCGCAGATCGCCGTCATCGAGGACTTCCTCGACGACCCCGCGCACCAGGCCGACGGCGCGGGCATCGAGGTCTACTTCGCCGGTGGGGTGCACGACGAACGGTCCGCCGCGATGGTGGCCGCGCTCGCCGCCCCGCTGACCCGGCGCGGCGTCGCCGCGGGGCCGCTGATGGGCACCGCGTACCTGTTCACCGAGGAGGCCGTCGCCCACGGCGCCGTGCGACCCCTCTTCCAGCGCCAAGTGCTGGCCGCCGAGCGCACCGCGCTGCTGGAGACCGCCCCCGGTCACGCCACGCGCTGTGTGCCGAGCCCCTTCACCGCGAGCTATCGCGCCCTCAAGGAGCGGCTGCGGGACGAGGGCGTTCCCGACCGGGAGCTGTGGGAGCGGCTGGAGCGGCTGAACGTGGGGCGGCTGCGCATCGCCAGCAAGGGCCTGGAGCGCGGCCCCGACGGCCGGTTGACCGAGACCGACGAACAACGCCAGCTCTCCGACGGCATGTTCATGGCCGGGCAGGTCGCGGTGCTGCGCTCGGCCACCACCACCATCGCCGCGCTGCACCACGCGGTGGGCCAGGGCGCGGCGGACTTCCTCGCCGCGCGGACCGGGGCGCTGTCCGCGCCGCTGGGCGTGGCCGCGGCCCCCGCGACGGCTCCGGCGCCCGCACCGCTGGACGTGGCCGTGGTCGGCATGGCCTGCATGTTCCCGCAGGCGCCCGACCTCGCCTCGTTCTGGGCCAATGTGGTGGGCGGCGTCGACGCCATCACCGAGGTGCCCCGCCGAGCGCTGGGACCCCGCCGTCCACTACACGGGTGACGAGGACGGCGCCTCCGCCTCCCGGTGGGGCGGCTTCCTGCCCCGTATCCCCTTCGACCCGCTGCGTTACGGCATCCCCCCGGCCTCCCTCGGCAGCATCGAACCGGTTCAGCTGCTGGCCCTGGAGGCCGCCCGCCGGGCCCTGGACGACGCCGGGTACGGCGCCCCCGGCGATGGTGGCCGGGCCTTCGACCGTGCCCGTACCTCCGTGGTCTTCGGCGCAGAGGCGGGGAGCGACCTGTCCAACGCGCAGACCCTGCGCGCCGTCCTGCCCTCGTACTTCCGCGAGGTGCCCGAGGATCTGGCCGGGCAACTGCCCACCCTCACCGAGGACTCGTTCCCCGGCATGCTCGCCAACGTCATCTCCGGGCGGATCGCCAACCGGCTCGACCTCGGCGGCGCCAACTACACCGTGGACGCGGCGTGCGCGTCCTCGCTCGCCGCCGTCGACGTCGCCTGCAAGGAGCTGACCGCGGGCACCAGCGACCTCGTCCTGTGCGGCGGCGCCGACCTGCACAACGGCATCAACGACTATGTGCTCTTCTCCTCCGTGCACGCCCTGTCCCCGACCGGCAGGTCCCGGGCGTTCGACGCGTCGGCCGACGGCATCGCGCTCGGCGAGGGCGTCGCGTGCGTCGTCCTCAAGCGGCTGGCCGACGCCGAACGCGACGGCGACCGGATCTACGGCGTCATCAAGGGCGTCGGCTCGTCCAGCGACGGCCGCTCGCTCGGGCTGACCGCCCCGCGCCCCGAGGGCCAGCGGGCCGCGCTGGAGCGCGCCTACGCGAGCGCCGGGGTCTCCCCGGCGAGTGTCGGCCTGGTCGAGGCGCACGGCACCGGTACGGCGGTGGGCGACCGTACCGAACTCACCGTACTCGGCGAGGTGTTCGCCGAGGCGGGGGCGGCCACCGGCGGCTGCGCGCTCGGCTCCGTCAAGTCCCAGATCGGGCACACCAAATGCGCCGCCGGGCTGGCCGGGCTCGTCAAGACCGCGCTCGCGCTGTACACGGGCGTCAAGCCGCCGACCCTGCACCTGACGCGGCCGAACCCGGCGTGGGACGCGGAGCACGGCCCCTTCGCCTTCCACACCGAGGCGCGGCCATGGGCCACGGCGCCCGCTGACCGGGTGGCCGGGGTCAGCGCGTTCGGCTTCGGCGGGACCAACTTCCATGTGGTGCTCACGGCACACGGCAAGGGCACGCCGCCACCCGCGCATACGCTCGACGCCTGGCCCTGCGAACTCTTCCTCTTCCGCGGGGCCGACCGGGCGGCGGCGCTGCGCGCGGTCGAGGAGACGCTGCGGCAGACCGAGGCCAACGACGCGGCGGGGCGGCCATGGCGGCTGCGCGACCTCGCGCTGACCGCCTCCCGGCGGGCCGACTCCGGCCACGCACCGGTGCGGAATCGCGGTGGTGGCCACGGACCTGGACGATCTGCGCTGGCGGGCGACGTGGCCGTCTCCGGACCGCCGAGACCGGGCGGGCGGGACGAGGGCCTGTACGTGGCCGACACCGCTTCCGATGAGCCCGTGGGCAAGGTGGCCTTCCTCTTCCCCGGGCAGGGCAGCCAGCGGCCCGGCATGTTCGCGGACGCGTTCGTGGCCTTCCCCGAACTGCGGCGGCATCTGCTCCACGGCTCCGGCTACGCCGGTGTGCTGTACCCCCCGGCCGCCTTCGACGAGGCCGGGAAGGCGGCACAGCACGCCGCCCTCACCGACACCCGCGTGGCCCAGCCCGCCCTGGGCATCGTGGGGCTCGCCGCCCACGCCCTGCTCACCTCGGCCGGAGTACGGCCCGACATGGCGGCCGGGCACAGCTACGGCGAACTGGTCGCGCTGTGCGCCGCGGGCGCGCTCGACCCGCGCACCCTGCCCCGGCTCAGCGCCGCGCGGGCGGCCGCCATCCTCGACGCCGCCGAGGCCGCCGGACATGAGCCGGGCACCATGGCCGCGGTGACCGCCTCGGCCGACACCGTCGAGCGGCTGCTGCGGGAGGCCGGGCTCGCCGAGCGCGTGGTGGCCGCCAACCACAACGCACCCCAGCAGACCGCGATCTCCGGTCCCGAGCGGGACGTGGCGGAGGCGGTCACGCTGCTGCGGGAGGCCGGGCACACGGTCCGGCGCCTCTCCGTGGCGTGTGCCTTCCACAGCCCGCTCGTCGCCGGGGCCGGGCCACGCTTCGCCGAGGCGCTGGCCGAACACCCCGTGCGGGAACCGGAGTTCCCCG
>NZ_GG657754.1:9573048-9574639 GCF_000158915.1 Streptomyces himastatinicus ATCC 53653
CGCGACCCTCGCGGAGTTGAGCGCCCTGGGCAGCCGGGTGCGCTACCGCGCGGTGGACGTCCGGGACGACGCGGCGGTGCTCCAGGCCGTGAAGCAGATCCACGCCGACCACGGGCGGCTGGACGGTGCCGTGTACGCCGCCGGTGTCATCGAGGACCGGCTGATCGCGGAGAAGTCCGCCGAGTCCTTCGGGAGGGTCTTCGGTACCAAGGTGGACGGCGCGCGGACCCTGCTGGACGCCCTCGCGGAACTGCCCGAACCCCCGGCGTTCACGGTGCTGTTCGGCAGCATCTCCGCCGCCCTCGGCAACCGCGGCCAGGTGGACTACGCGGCGGCCAACGACGCGCTGGAGACGCTCGGCGCGCAGTGGCGGGCCCGCACCGGCCGCCGGGCGCTGACCGTGCACTGGGGCCCGTGGGCACCGACCGGCACCCACGGCGGGATGGTCACACCGGAACTCGGCCGGGAGTACGCCCGGCGTGGCATCTTGCTCATCGACCCGGAAGAGGGCGCGCTGGCGCTGCTGCGCGAGCTGGCCTGGGGCGAGGAGCCGGATCAGGCCGTCGTCTACACCGCCTCGGGCTGGTGACCATGACCGGCCGTCACCAGATGCCACCGGTGGCCATCGTCGGGATGTCGGTCCTGCTGCCCGGTTCCCCGGACCTGGACACCTACTGGCGCAACCTGACCGGCGGCGTGGACGCCATCACCGAGGTCCCGGCCGGGCGGTGGGACACCGGGTTCTACGACCCGCAGGGCCCCGGCACCCCGGCCGCCCCCGACCGGGTGTACTGCCGCCGGGGCGGCTTCGTCGACACGTACGCGCAGGTGGAGGCTGCCCGGTTCGGCATCATGCCGAACTCGGTGTCCGGCACCGAACCCGACCAGCTGATCGCCCTCGGTGTCGCGGCGGCCGCCCTCGCCGACGCGGGGGGCGATCACCGGCTGCCCGACCGGGAGCGGGTGGGCGTCGTCCTGGGCCGGGGCGGCTACCTCACCCCCGGGCTGGTCCGGCTCGACCAGCGCGTCCGTACCGCGCACCAGCTCGTACGGACCCTCGGCGAGCTGCTGCCCGGCCTCGGCCCCGGCCATCTGGACCGGATCCGGGACGCCTTCACCGAACAGCTCGGCCCGGACCGCCCCGAGGCGGCCATCGGCCTGGTGCCCAACCTCGCCGCCTCCCGCATCGCCAACCGGCTCGACCTGCGCGGCCCCGCCTACACCGTGGACGCCGCGTGCGCGTCGTCGCTCGTCGCCGTCGACCAGGCGGTGGGGGAGCTGGCCTCCGGGCGGTGCGACGTGATGCTCGCGGGCGGTGTGCACCACTGCCACGACATCACCCTGTGGAGCGTGTTCGCGCAGCTGCGCGCCCTGTCGCCCAGCCAGCGCATCCGGCCCTTCGACCGCGCCGCCGACGGCCTGCTGATCGGCGAGGGCACCGGTGTGGTCGTCCTCAAACGGCTGGCCGACGCACGGCGCGACGGCGACCGCGTCTACGCCGTCATCCGCGGCACCGGCGTGGCCTCGGACGGCCGCGCCACCGGGCTGGTCAACCCGGACCCGGGCGGCCAGACCCGCGCCGTACGGCAGG
>NZ_GG657754.1:9574739-9581073 GCF_000158915.1 Streptomyces himastatinicus ATCC 53653
GAAGTCGATGATCGGCCACACCATACCCGCCGCCGGTGTCGCGGGGCTGGTCAAGGCCGCCCTCGCCGTCCACCACGGGTGGCTGCTGCCCACCCTGCACTGCGACGACCCGCACCCGGGGCTTTCGGCCACCCGCTTCCGTACCCTCGACGCGGCCACGCCCTGGGAGGCCCCCGTACGGCGCGCGGCGGTCAACGCCTTCGGGTTCGGCGGGATCAACGCGCACGTGGTGCTGGAGCAGGAGTCGACCGCGCCGGTGAAACGGCGCCCGGCCACCGTGGTGACCGAACCCGAACGGGTGCTGGCCCTGGCCGTGGACACGCCGGAGCGGCTGGCCGAACTGCTCGCCGCCGACGACGCGACCGTACGCGCCACCGCGCCCGCTGTTGGGAACCGCGCTCGTACCCGGCTGGGCATCGTCGACCCCACCGCCAAACGCCTCGCCCTCGCCCGGCGCGTGGTCGCCAAGGGCCGCCCGTGGCGCGGCCGCAACGACGTCTGGTTCACCACGGAGCCGCTGCTCGCGACCGGCGGCAAACTGGCCTTCGTCTTCCCCGGCCTGGAGGCCGACTTCGAGCCCCGCACGGACGGGATCGCCGAGTACTTCGGGCTGTCCCGGCACACCGGCGACCGGCCCGGCGAGCGCTACGGCGAGGCGGCCCGCGCGGGCGACATCGGCCGCCACGGCGTCGGCGTCTTCGGCGTCGGACGCCTGCTGAACGCGGCGCTCGGACGCATGGGAATCGTGCCGGACGCGGTGGCCGGACACAGCGTCGGCGAGTGGTCCGCCATGGCCGCGGGCGGACTCTACGCGGGCGAGGCCGTCGACGCCTTCCTCGACTCCTTCGACCCCGACGCGCTGCGCGTCCCCGGTGTGACCTTCGCCGTCCTCGGCACGGGCGCGGAACGCGTCCTCGCCGCGCTCGCGGAGCGGCCGGAGCGCCGGATCGTGCTCTCCCACGACAACGCGCCCAGCCAGTCGATGGTGTGCGGGCCGCGCGCCGACGTCGAGGAGTTCGTCCGGGCGATGCGCGCGACGGGTGTGATCGCGCAGGTCCTGCCCTTCCAATCCGGCTTCCACACGCCCATGCTGGCCCCCTTCCTCGACCCCATCCGGACCCTGGCGGAGCGCTTCGAGCTGCTCCTGCCGCCCCGCGTCCCCGTCTGGTCCGGGACCACCGCCGCGCCGTACCCGCAAACCGAGGCGGAGGTGCGCGAGGTTGTTCGTACGGCACCTCCTGGAACCGGTGCGGTTCCGGCTGCTGACCCAGGCCCTGCACGACGCGGGCTTCCGCGCGTTCGTACAGATGGGCACCGGCCAGCTGGCCTCGCTCATCGGCGACACGCTCCAAGGCCGCGACCACGTCGTGGTGGCCGCCAACTCGCCCCACCGCGACGGCGTCACCCAACTGCGCCGCGTCGCCACCGCGCTGTGGACGGAGGGCGCCCCCGTGGACCCGGCGCTCCCACGCCCCGGCGCGGCGCGGCGGTCGGCACCGGTACGCCTGAACCTCGACGGTGCGCTCGTTTCGCTGGGTGGGGCGCGGCTGGCGGAGCTGCGGGGGGTGCTGGCGGCTGGCCTTTCCCCCACCCCGCCCCTTCCCGAAACCGGGGTGCTCCGCCCCCCGGCCCCTCAGCCCACGCCGGCGGCTGGTCCGCTGTACACCGCGGTCGCGCCAGACGCCTCCAACGTTGCGCCCCCGCATGGGGCGACGGCAGGCCCGCACCACCCCGCGCCGCTGTCGCCGCCGGGCGCGGATGAGGCCGCGGCATCGCACCCGGCGGTGGCGGGTTCGCCGTACGCCGCGTCGCCGCACGTGGCGACGGCGGCAGGGGACTATGTGCCCGCGGCGGGCAGCGCCCACGCGGCGATGGCAGGCACGCACCACCTTGTGCCACCGTCTCCGCCGGGCACGGGCCAGCCCACGGCGGTGGCGGGTTTCGCAGAATGTCGCGTCGCCGCATGTGGCGACTGCGGGCCGCGGACTACGTGGCCGCGCGGGCAGCGCCCCTGCTGCGCCCCCGCATGGGGCGACGGCAGGGCCCGCACTACCCCGCGCCGCTGTCGCCGCCGGGCGCGGCTCAGGCCGAGGTGGTGCAACCGGGCGGTGGCGGGTTCGCAGTACACCGTGCCGCCGAACGCGGCCACTGCGGGCGCGGACTACGTGGCCGTGGCGGGCACGCACCCGGCGGCGGTGGCAGGCCCGCACCATCTCGTGCCACCGTCTCCGCCGGGCGCGGACAACGTGGGCGCAGCAGGCTCGCGCCCGGCGGCGGTCCCGCAGGCTCCCGCGTCGCCCTACCCGGCGGCGGGTGCCGCCCCCGCCGCGTCGCCGCACGTGGCGGCGGTGGGCACCGGCCAGGCCGCGCCGCTACTTCCGACTGCGCCGGACGCTGCGAGTGCGCGCCCGGTGGCGGGGGCCGCGCACCCCGCTCCCTGGGCTGCCGAGCTCGACGCGCTGCTCCGGGAGACGGCCGACGCGGCGGCCGAGTTGGTGGCGGCGGGGCGGGCTCGGCCGGTGGTGGCCCGGGTGCGTACCTACGACGTGCGCGTGTCCAGCGAGGCCATGCCCTATCTCCGCGACCACTGCTTCTTCCCGCAGCGGCCCGGTTGGCCCGATGAGGCCGATCGGTGGCCCGTGGTTCCGGCCACCACGATCGTGCAGCACCTCATCGACGCGGCGGAGCACACGGCCGACGGCCGACACGTGGCCGTGGCCGTGCACGGCGCGCGCTTCGACCAGTGGGTGACCGCGACACCGCCCAGCACCGTTCCGGTCACCGTGACACCGTCCGCGACCGACCCCGCCCACTACACCGTCACGTTCGGCCGCAGCGCACGCGGCGTCGTCCAGCTCGCGCCCCGTTACCCGGATGCCGCCGACCGCCCCGCGCCCTGGCGTATCGACCCCGCCACCGAGCGGATACCCGAGCACACCGCGGCGCAGATCTACGACGAGCGCTGGATGTTCCACGGTCCGGCGTTCCAGGGGCTCACCCGGCTCACCGCGATCGGTGAGATGCAGGTGCGCGGCACGATCACCACTCCGGCGGCGCCCGGTGCGCTGCTGGACAACGTCGGGCAGCTGCTCGGGTACTGGATCATGGCGACCCGCACCGAGCGATCCGTCGTCTTCCCGGTCGGCATGCGCCTGATGCGCTTCTACGGCCCGCCTCCGCGGCCCGGCACCGAGGTGGAGTGCCTGGTCAGGGTCGTCGCGCTGACCGACGCGGCGCTGGAGGCCGATGTTCAGCTGCTGATCGGCGGTGAGGTGTGGGCGGAGCTGCACGGCTGGCACGACCGCCGGTTCGACAACGATCCGCAGACCCGCCCGGTGGAGCGCTTCCCGCAGCGCAACACGCTGTCGCAGCCGCAGCCGGGCGGCTGGTCACTGGTGTACGAGCGCTGGCCGGACCTGGCCTCGCGCGATCTGATCATGCGCAATCACCTGGGCGGCGCCGAACGCGCCGAGTACGCACGGCAGTCACCGCTCGGCCGCCGGCAGTGGCTGCTGGGCCGGATCGCGGCCAAGGACGCGGTGCGGCGGTGGCTGTGGGAGCAGGGGGAGGGGCCGGTCTTCCCGGCCGAGATCCGGGTGTGCGAGGACGAGCACGGCCACCCGTACGCCGTCGGCGTCCACGGCCGGACCCTGCCCCCGCTGGATCTGACGCTGGCGCACCGGGCCGAGGCCGGGGTCGCCCTGGTGGCGCCGCGCCACCCAGGCGAGCAACGCCGCCCCGGGATCGGGATCGGCATCGAGGAGGTTACCGAGCGGGACGTGGCGTTCGACCCGGCGGAGCGCGCACTCCTCACCACCGTCACCGCCTCGGGCGGCGCCTCCGCCACCTGGTGGGCCGCCGCCTTCCGCGCCGCCAAGGAGGCGGTGGCGAAGGCGGACGGCACCGGCCGGGACACCGCGGTGGTCGGCGCGGAGCGCACCCACCTCACCGTCGAGGCAGCCACCGCCCCCGGACACCCGCCGCGCCGCTACCGGGTGCGCTGCACGACGACCGCCAACCCGTCCGGGTTGCCGGGCAGGGAGTACGCCGTGGCCTGGACGACCGGTCCGGGCCACCGGGATCAGGACGAGGAGACCGATCAGTGACCACCGTCGAACCCACAGCCCCGGCACCCGCAACCACACCCGACGCACCGGCCGTGCTCGCGGACGTCGCCGGAATGCTCCGGACCATGCTCGACGAGGACGGCCTGGACGACATCGAGGTCGCCATGGACACCCGCTTCACCGATGACCTGGAGCTGGAGAGCATCGACCTGGTGACCCTGGCGGGCACCCTCCAGGACCGCTACGGGCAGGAGGTCAACTTCGCCGAGTTCGTGGCCGATCTGGAGCTGGACGAGATCATCGGCCTCACAGTCGGGCAGCTCGTGCAGTACATCGTGCGGTGCCTCAGTACGGCCCAGGTCAGAGCGGTCGAGGGGAGCTGACCATGGCGATGATCCACCTCGGTGGCCCGCCCGGCACCGGCGACGGACCGGACGGCCTCCGCCTGCACGTACAGCGGCTTTCCCCGCCGGACGGCCGCCCGCCCACCGCCACCGTCGTGCTCGTCCACGGCCTGCTCACCGACTCCCTGGCCAGCTGGTACTTCACCGTGGCCCCGGACCTCGCCGCCGCCGGGCTGGACGTGGTGATGTACGACCAGCGGGGGCACGGCCGCAGCGAGCGCCCGGGATCCGGCTACCGGCTGGAGACGTTCGTCAGCGATCTGGAACGGCTGCTGGCCCAGCTGGAGATCACCACCCCCGTTCACCTGGTGGGCAACTGCTTCGGCGGCACGGTGGCCTACGGATACGCCCTGCGCCGCCCGGAACGGGTGGCCGGTCTCGCGACGATCGAGGCGAAACCCGCCACCCCGGACTGGCTGACGGACATCAGCGGGATCATGCGGCGCATCGTGGTCGAACTCGTCGCGCACGAGGCCGAGTCGCTGGCCTGGGTCACCGCACACCGGGGCGCCCACACCGCGCGGCTGGCCAAGTCGGCGGCCCGCCTGGTGCGTACGACCACGATCGCCGAGGACGTGGCGGCGAGCCGGACGGTGAGCGAGGAGCGGGTCCGCTCCCTGCGCTGCCCGGCGCTGGCCGTGTACGGAGCCGATTCCGAACTCGCCGGTGAGGACGGCTGGCTCAGGGCGCTGCCGCCCGGCACCCGCACGGTCATGCTGCCGGGGGAGGGGCATTCGGTGCTGGCCGAGGCGCCCGCGCGGATACGCGGGCTGCTGCTGTCCTGGATCGGCGAACAGGGCACCGCCATCCCGGTGGCGGCCGGGCTCAAGGGAGCCGATGCCTCATGACCACAGCGTCCCCCACGCCCGGGCGCCGTTTCCTCTTCGTCGTGCCGCCGCTCGTCGGCCACGTCAACCCCACCGTCGGCGTGGCGGCCGAACTGACGGCCCGTGGCCACCAGGTGGCCTGGGCCGGGCTGCCGGAGGTCGTACAGCGGCTGGTCGGCCCCGGTGCCACGGTCCACCGCTGCGCCGGGCCGGTGATCGGTGAGGGCGGGGCGGAGCGCCCGCCCGAGGTGCGCGGCCCGGGTGCGCTGAAGTTCCTGTGGGAGGACTTCCTGGTGCCGCTCGCCGAGGCCATGGCGCCCGATGTGGCGCGGGCCATCGAGGAGTTCCGCCCGGATGTGGTGGTGTCCGACCAGCAGACGGTGGCGGGCGCGCTGGTGGCCGAGCGGCTGGGCGTACGGTGGGCCACCTCCGCCACCACCTCGGCGGAGTTCACCGGCGCGCTGGACGGCATGCCCAAGATCGACGCCTGGCTGGACGCCCTGCTGGACAGTTTGCGGGGCAGGATCGGGGATCCGCGCGGCACGGCCGACCCCCGGTTCTCGCCCGATCTGGTGCTGGCGTTCACCACCGAGGAACTGGCCGGGCGGCCCGTCCGGGCGGCCGACCACATTCGGTACGTCGGCCCCTCCATCGCCGGGCGCCCGGCCGAACCGGACTTCCCGTGGGAGTGGCTGGACCCTGCCCGCCCCACCGTCCTGATCACCCTCGGCACCGCGAACACTGACGCCGGGGCGCGTTTCCTCGCCGCATCCCGGGAGGCCGTACGCGCCCGGGCCGACCGCTTCCAGACGGTCATCGTCGACCCGGCGGGCACCCTCGGACCGGCCACCGCCGGGGACAAGAACCTGCTGACGGTCCCGCGGATCCCCCAGCTGCGCCTGCTGGAACGGGTGGCCGCGGTCGTGTGCCACGCGGGTCACAACACCGTGTGCGAGGCCCTGTGGCACGGCGTCCCGCTCGTGGTGGCCCCGATCCGGGACGACCAGCCCGTGGTGGCCGCCCAGGTGGTGGCCGC
>NZ_GG657754.1:9581307-9582204 GCF_000158915.1 Streptomyces himastatinicus ATCC 53653
CCTCCGGCAGACTCGGCGCGGAAGCCCCGCGGCCGTCCCGCGCCGAGGCCGTGGCCGCCCTCCGGCCGCGCTACCGGGCCGACCTGGACCAGGGCACCGAGCGGTTCTTCGAGCCGCGCCGCACGGACTGCCCGTGGTGCGGCTCGACCCGGCTGAAGCGGCGGCTGCGCACCAAGGACCGGTTCCAGAACAAGCCGGGCCGCTTCCGGCTGGACACGTGCCGGGACTGCCGTCTGGTGTTCCAGAACCCCCGGCTGAACGGCGACGGGCTGGAGTTCTACTACCGCGACTTCTACGACGGCCTGGGGGAGGAGGGCATGGGCAACGTCTTCTCCGGGCGGCAGAAGATGTACCGCAGGCGCGCGGAGGCCCTCAAGCCCTCCGCCGACGCCCCGGCGAAGTGGCTCGACGTCGGCACCGGCCACGGCCACTTCCCCGAAGTGGCCCGCACCGTCTTCCCCGACACCGTCTTCGACGGGCTGGACTTCACCGAGGGCGTCGAACTGGCCGAGCGCGAGGGGCGGATCGACCACGGCATCCGGGGCAGCTTCCCGGAGCTGGCCGGGGAGCGGCTGGCCGGGGCTTACGACGTGGTGAGCATGTTCCACTACCTGGAGCACAGTACGGACCCCCGGGCGGAACTCCGCGCGGCCCACCGCGCCCTCGGGCCCGGTGGCCATGTGCTCATCGAAGTGCCCGACCCGGAGTGCTGGTTCGCCCGCCTCTTCGGCCGCTTCTGGCTGCCCTGGCTCCAGCCCCAGCACCTGTACTTCCTCCCGGTGGCGGGCCTGCGGAAGGAGCTGGAGGCGCTCGGCTTCACCGTGGTCCTCGAACAGCACCGCGAGTCGTCCGACACCGTCGACCTGCTGGGCGCGGTGTGGCTGGGGGCCAACGCGG
>NZ_GG657754.1:9582304-9590676 GCF_000158915.1 Streptomyces himastatinicus ATCC 53653
CGCGGGCCTGGTGGCGGCCATACCCGCCCTCGTCGTGGCCACCACACTGGACCGGCTGCTGCTCAAGCCACTGGCCGGGGTCGGGAAGGTGTCCAATGCCTACCGTCTGGTAGCCCGGCGCAATGGGTGAATTCGTTCGCCACTTTGCATTTCGTAACGTCAACTGTCATCTCAGTGGCCCTTGACGGTGCCCGAACTTCAAAAATGTGAACTCCCTTGTTCCGCATCGGTTCCGTATGCAAAGGTGCAGGTGTCGCCACGTGGGCCAGGTGTTTCTGAGCGCCGCCGGCACGGCCGACACTCCTAATTGGTACGGACTTTTCTCGCTGCCCTGTGAAAGGGAAAAGACGTGAACGATGCTGCCCTGACGGACTTCTTAACCCCCGCCCCCCTGTTCGGCGTGACGGATGAACAGCTCACGGCCGAACTCAAGAAGGGGTCGGGGAAACTGTCCGAGCATCACCCCGTCGGGGAGCTGCTGGGCCGCCACTGGGAGGCGGCCTTCTCGTACGCGAGCCTGTGCACCACGGGCAGCCACCCGGCGGGGATCCTCACGTCCGCCGCGTTCACCAGGCTGTTCGGGGAGGCGCTGCGGCGGACCGCACCGGCCACCGCGTGGCGGCCACGGGTGCTGGCCACCGTGCGGGGCATAGCGCAGGAGTGGAACGCGGGCCCGCGGGGCGCGCTGCTCCACCCCGGCCTGCGGGCCTCCCTCGGGGCACGGGGACGCGAGGACGGGCGGCTCCGCCCGCCGGAGGACAGACGCCTGGTGTTCCGCGCGTTCCAGCGGCTCCCCGAGACGGCCCGCTGTCTGCTGTGGCACACGGAGGTCGAGGCCGACCAACTCGCCGTACCGGCAGGGTTGTTGGGCCTGCACGACGATGCCTCCGGCGAGCTGGAGCGGGCCCGTCTGCGTTGGCGTCAAGGATGCCTGGAGGCCCATCTCGACACGGCCCCCGAGGAGGAGTGCCGCCACTACAGCCGACTGCTGGACGTCTCGCTCGACCGCGGCGACACCCGGCTCGACCCCGATCTGCGGCAGCACCTGGCCCGGTGCGAGCACTGCCGTCGGGCCGCCGACCAGTTGGACCACTCCACCGGACGGCCCGCCGTCCTGCTCGCCGAAGCGGTCCTGGGATGGGGTGCGCGGGACTATCTCGACTCCCGGCCGGGTCGCCGCATCCCCGAACCGGCCACGGCCGTGGATTCCCCTCCCATGCCACGCACCCCGCCACGTGGCGGCGGCCCTCGCCACTCGGCGCGGAAACCCCCCTGGTGGAAGGCGCTCCCGGGAGCGTTCCCGGCGGCGCGTACGGTGGCGCGTACGGTGGCACTCCCAGTGGCGCGTCCGGCAGCGCGCAGAAGGGGTCCGCGGCCCACCGGCGGCCGGTTCCTCTTCGTGGCGGCGGCCAGCGGCTGCGTCCTGGTGTCGGTGGCGGTGGCCTCCGTCCTCCCGTCCGGAAGTGGCGAGGACGCGGCGTACGAACGCGACACCCCCTCCACGACGCCGGGCGCGGGGGAGACGACGGCCCCCGGTTCGGATCCCTCGTGGATCGGCTCCGACGGCCGCCCGGCCGACACCCTGCGCGGGCGGCTGCGCGACGCGGCGAGCGGGCTGTGCCTCGACATCGTCGGCGACAAGCCCGCGGCGGGCGCCGAAACCAAGGCCACGCCCTGCACCTCCGCGGACACCCAGCAGTGGTCGTACGAGGCCGACGGCCTGCTGCGCAGCAGTGCCGACCCCGAACTCTGCCTCAACTCCCGGCTGAGCTTCTCCATCCGGCTGGGCCCCTGTGAGACCACCTCACGGCGGGACGCGGCGAACGTGCGGTACGACTTCACCCTCCAGGGCACCCTGGTGCCGCGCTGGGAACCAGGAGCTGGCCCTGACCCCGGACTCCACGGAGAAGGGGGCCGCGCTGGTCCTGAAAACACGTGACGACTCCGCGACGGCACAGCGCTGGCTGGCGGGCGGCGCGGCGGACGACAACCGGTACCGGACCGAGACGGCCCGCCCGAACCGGGAGACGGCGCCCCGTCAGGTGTCCGTCGTCCACCCTAACCCAGCTGCACCGCGCCCCCGGCGCACACGCCAGAGCCTCCGGCGCCGCCGCGATCCGGACCGCCGCCGTCGAAGTCCAAGAAACCGCACCGCCCCAAGCCCCCGGCGGGCCCGCCCCCGCGACACGTGGGCTCCTGGTACGGCCAGCAGAACCAGCAGGGCCAGCGCGGATGGCACGGCCGGCCGGACCAGTACGGCCGGCAGGGGTGGCCCGGACAGTACGCGCGGTACGGGCAAGCCCCCTGGGCCCCGGACCGGGCCGGATACGACCGCGGCTGGGGGCGAGGGGGCCACCGCTGAGGGGAGACGAGGGCGCTACTTCACGGCCACCGCCGACCGCGTGGCCGTGGGGTGCGCGGGCCGGTCGGGGTCGGCGTTCCCGGATGCGAAGTACACGTCGGTCGGCCGGATGCGCGAGGCCGCCCAGACGCTGACGACCGCGGTGGCCGCCAGATATCCGCAGGCGATCCACGGGGCGCCGTGGCCGAGCGCGAGGAAGGTCGTCATCAGCAGCGGTGTGATGCCCGAGGCGTAGACACCGGACAGCTGGTAGACCACGGACATGCCGGTGTACCGGACCTCCGCCGGGAACAGGGAGGCGAACAGGGTGCCCTGGGCCCCGTAGAAGGAGGCGTGGACCACGCCCAGGGTCAGCGCGATGGCGGCGGCGAATCCCCAGATGCCGGTGGCGTGGAACAGCCAGAAGGCGGGGAACACGCTCAGCCCGAACAGCGTCATGCCGACGATGTACATCCGGCGCGCGCCGTGCCGGTCCACCAGGGAGCCGGACAGCGGGATCAGGACGGCCATCAGCAGCGCGGCGAAGGTGACGGCGAGCAGGACCGGGGTGCGCGGCAGGTCCAGCGTCGAGGTGGCGTAGGAAATCGCGAACACACCCCAGGTGTTGAACGCGGCGCCTTCGCCCCACCGGGCCAGCATGCCCAGCACGGTGTGCCGCCGGGTTTCCGGGTTGCGCAGCAGCTGTGCCAGCGGGATCCGGGATGCCTGCTGCCGCTGTTCGATCTGACGGAACGCCGGAGTCTCGTCCACCTTGAGCCGTACGGTGATCCCCAGGACGACCAGCAGCAGACTCACCAGGAACGCCACCCGCCATCCGTAGCTCAGGAAGGCGTCGTCACTGAGCACATTGCTGAGCAGCGCGAACACACCGGTTCCCAGCGCGAGTCCGAGGGCCAGCCCGATCTGCGGATAGCTGCCGTAGCGGCCCTCGCGGCCGCGCGGGCCGTGCTCCACGGACAGCAGCACGGCACCGGCCCACTCGCCGCCGAGCGCCACGCCCTGCGCAACGCGCAGGATCAGCAGGAGGATGGGTGCCCAGATGCCGATCTGCTGATAGGTGGGCAGCAGGCCGATGAGGGTGGTGGAGCCGCCCATCACGCTCATGGTGACGGCGAGGGTACGTCTGCGGCCGATGCGGTCGCCGATGTGTCCGAAGAGCAGGCCCCCGATGGGCCGGGCCAGGAAGCCGACCGCGAAGGTGGCGAAGGAGAGGATGGTTCCGACGGTGTCGTTGCCGGTGGGGAAGAACAGATCGCCGAAGACGAGGCCCGCGGCGGTGCTGTAGAGGAAGAAGTCGTACCACTCCACCGTGGTGCCCAGGAGGCTGGACAGCACCACGGTACGAAGTGGCCGTCGGGACGTATCGGACATGGGGAACCGTTTCGTTGCATGCCCGGGCGCCGAGGCGGGCGTGAGCGCACGACGGCGCGCACACCGGCCTCAGCGGCGGGGTGCGAGAGGGAAGGACAGCAGCTGTGGTGTGAACGCCCCACGGGCGGACGGGGGATGACGGAACATCAGAAGCCAGGCAGACCGGCTACGGGGCCGGAGGGGCCGGAGGCATGGGTGTCCGCGGGGGAGCCGGGGTCAGGGGCGACAGCAGGCGCTGGACTGGCGGCACAGATCGACGTGGAGGCGTTCCACGAGCGGGCCGGCAGCATTCGACATGGCCGACAGTATGGTCGGCCCCCGACACCCGGCTCAAGGTGTCACCGGAAAGGTCTCACCGACTGGGACGGGCCCCGATCAGCCCCGGCCGATGACCTTGCCGGGGTTCAGGATCCCGTGCGGGTCGAGGGCCGCCTTCACCGCGCGGTGCATCTCCAGCACGGCGGGTGCGAGTTCCTGTTCCAGGCCGTCCCGCTTGAGCAGTCCGACCCCGTGCTCGCCGGTGACCGTTCCGCCCAGGTCGATGGCGTCGGCGATGATGTCGCGGAACGCGGCCTGGGCGCGCTCCCGGGCCGCGGTGTCGCCGGGCTGGGTGATCAGCAGCGGATGGAGGTTGCCGTCACCGGCGTGGGCGATGTTGGCGATGAGCGTGTCGTGCCGGGTGGCCGTGCGCTCGATCCGCGCCAGCATCTCCGGTACGGCCGCCCTGGGCACGCACACGTCCTCGGTGAGCACCGGGCCCAGCCGCTCCAGCGCCGGGTAGGCGAGCCGCCGCGCCGCGAAGAGCGCGTCCGCCTCCTCCTGGTCCGTGGACTGCGCGGCCCAGGTCGCGCCCGCCTCCTCGAAGCAGGCGAGCATGCGTTCCGCCTCCCGCTCCCCGGCGGGGCCCGGCGCGTCCGTACGCCCCAGGAGCACCACGTCCGCGTCGACGGACAGCCCCATGTTCTTCCACCGGTCGACCGCGGCCAGGCAGTGCCGGTCGATCAGCTCCAGCGCCGACGGGGTGAGCCCCGCGGCCCCGACCGCGGTGACGGCGCGGCCCGCGGCCACGACGGACGAGAAGTATCCGGCGACCGTGCGCTCCGCCTCCCGCTGCGGGCGCAGCCGCACCGTGACCTCGGTGATCACCCCGAGGGTGCCCTCGGAGCCGACCATCAGCCCCGCCAGGTCGTACCCGGCCACGCCCTTCGCCGTCCTGCGGCCGAGCCGCACTAGTTCACCGGTGCCGGTCACGGCTTCCAGGCCGAGGACGTAGTCGCGGGTGACGCCGTACTTCACGCAGCACAGCCCGCCCGCGTTGGTGGCCACGTTGCCGCCGATGGTGGACCAGGGCGCGCTGGCCGGGTCCGGCGGGTACCACAGCCCGTGTTCGGCGCACGCGGCCCGCAGATCGTCGTTGACCACGCCGGGGCCGACGACCGCGAGCCGCTCCACGGGGTCGATCTCGTGGACCGTGTTCATGCGCTCGGTGGAGAGCATCACACAGCCCTCGACGGCGTTGGCGCCGCCGGACAGCCCGGTTCCGGCGCCCCGGGTGACGAGCGGGACGCCGTACCGCAGACAGGCGCGCACCACGGACCGCACCTCCCGCGCCGTATGCGGCCGTACGACGGCGCACGGCGTGCCGTACGGCGCCCACTCCGCCTCGTCGTGGGTGAACCCGGCCGCGATGTGCGGGTCCTCGACCAGCCGCCCGTCCGGCAGCTCCTGCCGCAGCTCGTCGATCAGCACGCCCGGACCCCCGCCCTGTCGTCGCGTCCGTACCGGCATACGCACCGGCATCCGTCCCGCATGAGAAACCCCCCAAAGCTCGCAATATGCGCAATATGGGCTAGCGTCGTAGGTATGAAGACCGTACGACGCGTCTTCCGGATGGCGCTGGTGCTTCCGCTGGTCGTGGCCGCGCTGCTGCTCGCCGCCGTCGCCGCGGCTCCCGGCGCACGCGCCGCCGACTCCCTCGACACCGCCGCGGCGTCCCTGCGCAACGGGCCGGTCTACGTCGATCCCCGCGCCCGGGACATCCTGCCCCGGAGCGAGGCCGACGCCCTGTCGCACAAGATCGAGAAGGCGGGCAAGCCGGTCTTCGCCGTCGCGCTCCCCGCCGCCGAGAAGCACGACCGGTCGACCCTGCTCCAGGATCTGCGGACGAAGGTCGGCGTCACCGGTGTGTACGCGGTGGCACTCGGTGACCGCTTCGACGCGGGCGCCGACCGCTCCGTCCTGTCCCGCGACGCCGTGGAGAACCTGACCGGCGCCGCGCAGCGGTCCCACCCCGGCGACTCCGGGGCCATGCTCACCGACTTCGTCGACCAGGCCGTGGAGCAGGCCAAGGGCGACGCGCCCGCCACATGGGACAACGGCGCCACCACGCCCAGCGGAAGCACCGGCGCGCTGGGCCTGCTGATCACGCTCGGCGTGCTGGTCGTCGTCGGTGTCGGCGGCACCCTCCTGGTGAGCAGGCGCGTCACCAGGCGGCGGCAGCAGGAGAACCGGGCCCGGCTGGAGGAGCTCCGCCCGGTGGTGGACGAGGACATCACCGCCTTCGGCGAGGAGCTGACCCGGATCGGCTTCGACCCGTCGTCCCCGAAGGCCGACGACGCGATGCGCGAGGACTACACCCGGGCGCTGGACTCCTACGAGCACGCGAAGACGGTGATGGAGAAGGCGCGGTCCCCCAGGGAAGTCCGGGATGTGACCGAGGCGGTGGAGGACGGCCGGTTCTCGCTCGCCACCCTGGAGGCCAGGATGGACGGCAAGCCGCTGCCGGAGCGCCGTCCTCCGTGCTTCTTCGACCCACGGCACGGCCCCTCGGTCGAGGACCGGCGGTGGACCCCGGCGGGCAGCACCTCCGAGCGGACCGTTCCGGTCTGCGCGGCGGACGCCGCCCGGCTGGACGACGGCGAGGAACCGATGGCCCGGGAGGTCGACACCCCCGCGGGGCGGCGCCCGTACTGGGACGCAGGACCGGCTTACGGCCCCTGGGCGTCCGGATACTTCGGCGGCGCGCTGCTGCCGGGCCTGCTGGTGGGTACCCTGCTCGGCACCTCGCTCGGCTCCCCGTACGCGTACGGGGACTACTACGGCGCCGGTCCGGCCGGTGACTACTCCGGCGGCGACCACTCCGGTGGCGACTTCGACCCGGGCGACTTCGGCGGGGATTTCGGCGGCGGCTTCGGCGGGGGAGACTTCGGCGGAGGGTGACACCGCCCCGCGGTCCGGCCCGCACCACGGTGCAGAACATCGCGCGAGCAATCTCGTGCACACATCTTGTATCCCAGATTGCCGAACTCTAGTGTCCCAGTCTCAGTGGCCCGGCCTGCCCACCCGATGCGGCCGGGCGCTCCGACGAAAGGGACAAGAGTGGCAGACCTCAGCGGTCTCCGCGTCGCGGTCACCGGTGCCGGGCGCGGCATCGGACGGTCCATCGCCCTGCGGCTCGCCGCGGCGGGTGCGCATCTGGCCGTCATCGACCGCGACGCCTCGCGCGCCGAGGCCGTACGCGCCGAAGTGGCCGCACTCGGCCACCCGGTGCTGGCGGTCGCGGGCGATGTGACCCGGGCCGCCGACTGCACCGAGATGGTCCGGCGCACCGCCGACGGCCTCGGGCGGCTCGACGTCATGGTCTGCAACGCGGGCATCGTGCAGGTCAAGCCCTTCCTGGACATCACCGAGGAGGACTGGGACGCCACCTTCGCCGTCAACGTCAAGGGCACGTTCCTGACCATGCAGGCCGCCGCCGCCCGGATGCGCACACAGGAACCCCTGGGTGCCGCCGACGACGCCGACCGCACCCGTCCGCGCGGGAAGATCATCACGATGTCGTCGATCGCCGGTCGGTACGGCGCCGGCGCGATGGCGCCCCTCACCCCCCATTACCGCGCCAGCAAGGCGTCCGTCATCAGCCTCACCCAGACCGCGGCCTACGCCCTGGCCCCGGACATCACCGTCAACGCCATCTGCCCCGGACTGGTCGGCACCGACATGTGGCGCCAGATCGACCAGGAGTGGTCCGCCACCGAGGGGTGGACCACGGGCGAGGCGTGGAAGCGGCGCACCGCCGTCGTCCCCATGGGCCGCCCGCAGACGCCGGACGACGTCGCGGGCCTCGCCCTCTATCTCTGCTCCCCGGATTCCGACTACATGACCGGACAGGCCGTCAACATCGACGGCGGACTGATCATGAGCTGAGCCGCCCTCCTCCCCGCACGATCGAGGAAGCACATGACACACGCACCCAGCGGCACCCCCGCCACGACTCTGGACGAGGCCGGGCAGCGGGCAGCCGTCTCGCGCATCTCCTGGCGCATCCTTCCGCTCATCGCCGTCGGCTACGTCATCGCGTACGTCGACCGCACCAACATCGGCTTCGCCCAGCTGGGCATGGGCACCGAACTGGGCATCAAGGCCGCCGCGTACGGCCTCGCCGCCTCGATCTTCTTCGTCGCGTACTTCTTCTTCGAAGTGCCGAGCAACCTGCTGCTGCGCCGCTTCGGCGCCCGCGCCTGGCTCGCCCGCATCATGGCGACCTGGGGGATCATCACCGTGATCACCGGGTTCACCACCAATGTGCAGATGCTGTACGTGATGCGCTTCCTGCTCGGCGTCGCGGAGGCCGGTTTCT
>NZ_GG657754.1:9590776-9604765 GCF_000158915.1 Streptomyces himastatinicus ATCC 53653
TCGTCTACCTCACCTTGTGGTTCCGCTCCGGCGACCGGGCCGTCGCGCTCGGCTGGCTGGTGCTGGCCCAGCCCATCTCGTTCATCTGCGGCGGGCTCCTCGGCGGGCTGATCCTGGACCACACCGGCTGGTTCGGCATGGCGGGCTGGCGCTGGCTGTTCATCCTGACCGGCGTCCCCGCGGTCCTGATGGCCGTCGTGACGTACGTCTTCCTCCCGAACTCCCCGGCGACCGCGCGCTGGCTCGCCCCCGCCGACCGCGACTGGCTGCGCGGTTCCCTGGAGGCCGAGCAGGGCACCGGCCACGACGAGGGCATCCGGGCCCAGCTCGCCGCCCTGCGGAACCCGCGTGTGCTGCACCTGGCCGCCACCCATCTCGCGCTCGCCGTCGGCACCTACGGGTTCAACCTCTTCCTGCCGCTGATCATCAAGCAGATCAACCCCGCCTACTCGGCCACCAACATCGGCTTCACCGCCGCCATCCCCTACATCTGCGCCGCGCTCGCGCTGCTGGTCACCGCCCAGCTGTCCAAGCGCGCCCGCGAGCGCAAGTACCTGGTCGCCGTACCGCTCGCCATGGGGGCCATCGGCCTCGCCGCGGTCATCGCCCTGCGGAACCACCCCGGGCCCGCGGTGGTCGCGCTCGCGGTCACCGGGATCGGCGCCTTCGCCTGGCTGCCGCCGTTCTGGGCGCTCACCACCGACAGCCTGTCCAAGACCCACGCCGCGGTCGGCATCGCCGCCATCAACTCCATCGGCAACCTCGGCGGGTTCTTCGGCCCGTACATCGTCGGCAAGGAGACCGACGGCGAGACCGTCACCGCGGGCCTGCTCATCCCCGTGGTGTCCCTGGCCGTCTCGGTCGTGCTGATCCTCCTGTGGCGCAGCCCCGCGCGGCAGCCCGGCTCCGAAACCGGCCCGGCTGCGGTGGCCGACACACCCGCCGCCGCCCACTGACGCACCCGCGTCCTACCGAAAGGAGCCGACCGTGTCAGCCGCCACGTCGCTCATGTCCCTCCTGGACGGCCCCGGCATCGTCCAAGCCCCGGGCGCGCCCGACTCGGCCACGGCCCGTCTCGTCCAGGCCGCCGGCTTCCCTGCCGTCTACATGACCGGCTTCGGGGCCACGGCCAGCCGACTGGGCACCCCCGACATCGGGCTGCTCACCCAGACCGAGATGACCGAACACGCCCGCAACATGACCCGCGCCGTGACCATCCCGGTCATCGCGGACGCCGACACCGGCTACGGCGGCCCCTCCAACATCCACCGCACCGTGCGCGAATACCTCCAGGCCCAGGTGGCGGCCATCCACCTGGAGGACCAGGTGGCGCCCAAGCGCTGCGGCCAGATGAGCGGCATCCGGCTGATGGACGAGGACGAGAGCGCCAACCGGATCGCCTGCGCCGTCGAGGCCCGGGGCGACGACGACCTGCTCGTCATCGGACGCACCGACGCCCTGCCCGCCGCCGGGATCGAGGAGGCGGTACGCCGCGCCAACCGCTACCGGGACGCGGGCGCCGACCTGGTCTTCGTCGACGGCATCAAACGCGTCGAGGAGGTGGAGGCCGTCGCCAAGGCCGTCGAAGGACCCAAGGTCGTCTCCATCGTGGACGGGAACGAGACCACCCGGCTCACCGCCACCGACCTGGCCGACATGGGGTTCTCGCTCGTCTTCTACGCGGTCACGGCGCTGTTCACCGCCACCCGGGCGGTCGCCGACGCACTGGACCACCTGCGCACCGCCGGAACCCCCGCGGGCGGCCCGGCCCAGCACACCTACGCCGAGTTCTGCGACCTCGTCGACCTCGGCTTCCACCAGGACCTCGACCACCGCTACGGGAGCTGAGCGCCATCATGTTCACCGTGGTCGTCACCGACTACGAATTCGCCGACCTCGAGCCCGAGCGGCAGGTCCTGGAAGCGGCCGGACTCAACCTCGTCCCCGCCCAGGCCCGCACCGAGGACGAACTGATCGAGATCTGCGCCGACGCCGACGCCGTGATCAACCAGTACGCCCCCGTCACAGCCGAGGTCATCCGCAACCTGAACCGCTGCCAGGTGATCTCCCGCTATGGCATCGGGCTCAACACCATCGACGTTCCGGCGGCGACCGCCGAGGGCATCGCCGTCGCCAATGTGCCGGACGGCTCCCTGGAGGAGGTGTCCGACCACGCCGCCGCGCAGATCCTCACCCTCGCCCGGGGGCTGCACCGCTACGACGCCGCCATCCGCCGGGGCACCTGGGACTACACCGTGGCGAAACCGCTGCGGCGGCTGCGCGGACGCACGCTCGGGCTCGTCGGATTCGGCCGCATCCCACAGCGGCTCGCCGAGAAGATGGGCGGCTTCGGGATGACACTCCTCGCCCACGACCCGTTCGCCGACGCCTCCCGGGCGGCGGCGCTCGGCGTCCGGCTCGTGGACCTCGACACCCTCTGCCGCGAGTCCGATGTGGTGTCCGTGCACGCCCCGCTGACGGCGGACACGGAAGGGATGATCGGGCCCGGACAGTTCGCCGCCATGAAGCCGACTGCCTGCCTGGTCAACACCGCCCGCGGCCCGGTGGTGGACGAGACCGCGCTCATCGACGCGCTGCGCTCGGGACGTATCGCAGGTGCCGCGCTGGATGTCTTCGCACACGAACCCATCGGACCCGACAGCCCGCTGGCGCGGTGCGAGAACGTGGTCCTCACCCCGCACACCGCCTGGTACTCGGAGGACTCCGAGATCGAGATCCGTACGAAGACGGCCCGCAACGTGGTAGAAGTCGCCCAGGGACGGCTGCCCACGTACCTGGTCAACCACGACGTCGACCACCGCGTCATCGCCGCCCCGCACAGCATCGCCCGTTGACAGGAGGACGTTGATGACGCCAACGACAGCGGTCGCCACGGTCTGCCTGTCGGGAACCCTGGACGACAAGCTCACCGCCGCGGCGGACGCCGGTTTCGCCGGGGTGGAGATCTTCGAACCCGATCTCGTCGCCTCCCCGCTCGCCCCCGCCGCGATCCGCGACCGCTGCGCCGACCTCGGCCTGTCCATCGACCTCTACCAGCCCTTCCGCGACCTGGACTCCACCTCGCCGGACCGCTTCGCCGCCAACCTCGGCCGCCTGGAGCGGAAGCTGGAGGTGATGCGGCAACTGGGCACCGACACCCTGCTGGTGTGCTCCTCGGTCTCCCCGGACGCGGTCCCCGACCCGGACCTGCTCGCCGGGCAGCTGCACACCGCGGCCGAGCGCGCCGCGGAGCACGGGCATACGCATCGCCTACGAGGCCCTCGCCTGGGGCGCCCACATCAACACCTACGAGCGTCGTGGGACGTGGTCGCCGCGCGGCCACCCGGCGCTCGGACTGTGTCTGGACAGCTTCACATCCTCTCCCCGCGGCTCGGACCCGGCCGGTATCCGGGACATCCCCGGCGAGAAGCTGTTCTTCCTCCAGCTCGCCGACGCGCCCCACCTCGACATGGATGTCCTCCAGTGGAGCCGCCACCACCGGCTCTTCCCCGGCCAGGGCGCCTGGGACCTGTCCGCGTTCCTCGACCACGTCCTGGCCGCTGGCTACCGCGGGCCGCTGTCGCTGGAAGTCTTCAACGACGTCTTCCGCCAGGCCGACCCGGGCCGCACGGCCATCGACGCCCACCGCTCGCTGCTGGCGCTGCGGGACGCCACCGCCCGGAGCGGGAATGTGGGCGCCGTACCGGCCGTGCCGAAGGGGTCCGCGCCCACCGGCGTCGCGTTCGCCGAGGTCGCCGTCGACGCGGAGTCCGGGCCGCTGATCGCCCGGGCGCTGGCCGGGCTCGGTTTCACCCACACCGGCCACCACCGCACCAAACCCGTCCAGTTGTGGACCCAGGGCGAAGCCCGGCTCCTCCTCAACACCGGCGTCACCCGCCCCGGCGGCGCGATCAGCGCCCTGGGCCTGCACACCGCCGACCCCGGCGCCTCGGCCGCGCGCGCCGAAGCGCTGCTCGCACCGGTCCTGCCCCGCACCCGGGGCCCGGCCGAGGCCGATCTCGCCGCCGTCGCGGCCCCGGACGGCACCGAGGTCTTCTTCTGCGGCACCGGGGACGACTGGCTGGCCGACTTCACGCCCGCCGCAGAAGAGCCGGACCGGTCCGGCGCGGGCGTCACCCGCATCGACCACATCGCGCTCACCCAGCCGTTCGACCACTACGACGAGGCCACGCTCTTCTACCGCGCCGTCCTCGGCCTCACCCCACAGCCCACCGCCGAATACGCCGCCCCCTTCGGCCTGGTACGCAGCCGGGCCTTCACCGACCCCGCCGAGCGGGTCCGCATCGCGCTGTCGGTCACCCTGCTGCGCCGGGGCGACTGGGCGCCGCCGGTCGCCAGCCCCCAGCACATCGCCTTCGCCACCGACGACATCGTGGCGACCGCCCGTGCCGTACGCGACCGCGGAGCCCCCCTGCTGGCCGTCCCGGACAACTACTACGACGACCTCGACGCCCGGCTCGGCCCCGACCCGGCGCTCCTGGCCGACCTCCGCGAGTTGGGCATCTTCTACGACCGCGACGCCGACGGCGCGTTCCTCCACTGCTATACGGAGATCCTGGGCGGCGCGGTCTTCTTCGAACTCGTCCAGCGCATCGGCCGGTACACCGGCTACGGCGCCCCCAACGCCCCCGTCCGCATGGCCGCCCACCGCACCGCCCGCCTCGCCCAGGCCGGGCCGGATCCGGCGATACGGCAGCTACGGTAACGTTCGGGATACTCATGGACATACGCGCTGGGAGAGGCATGGCACGCACGACGGGCGGCGGACGGTCCTCCTCGCTGGCCTCCGAGGTGGCACGCCGCCTCCGCGCGGCGATCGTGGACGGCGAGTTCGACCTCGGCGAGGCGCTCTCCGAGGACGGTCTCGCCTCCGCCCTCGGGGTGAGCCGCACCCCGGTCCGCGAGGCCCTGCGCATGCTCCAGCTCCAGGGCCTGGTCGAGATCGTGCCCAAGTCCGGGACGTACGTCTTCCAGCCCACCGAGGACGAGATCTTCGAGCTGTGCGAATACCGCACCACCCTGGAGATCCGCGCCGCCCAACTGGCCCTCGAACGCAACCCGGAGGCCGCCCTCGCCGCCATGCGCCGCGCCGTCGAGGCCATGACCGACGCGCTGGCGGGCAACAACACCAAGGCGTACGGCATCGCCGACACCGCCTTCCACGAGGCGTTCTTCGCCCACTGCGGCAATCGCTACCTCAGCGACGCCTACCAGATGAGCCTGGCCCGCGTATCGGCCCTCCGCGTCCACCTCACCTTCCTCGCCACCACGGAACCGGCGCGCTCCTTCGAGGAACACCGGCGGATCATCGAGATCTTCGCCGAAGGGCGCCTGGCGGAACTGGAGGAGATCCTGAAGGCGCACATCATGCGGACGCGCGAGAACTATGTGCTGGCCCTGCGCGACCGTGCCGCCCGCGACACCGAGTCCAAGGCGGCGGGCCTCCGCCGCAAGCTGGGCCTGTCCAGCTGACCGCTCACTGCTTCCAGGGGATCGTGAGCCAGGGGCTGGTGGGGTCGGTGGTGAGGATGCGGTGCGCTTCCAGCATGTCCTGGTACCAGCTGCCGAACTCCTCCTCGTCGAAGTGGAGGCAGCGGCCCAGGATGTAGGACGCGGAAAACTCTTCCCAGGAGCGGTAGTTGGCCCGGCCGAGCCTGCTGGCACGGAGGATCGCGTCCTCGGCCTCCCGCTGGTCGCAGTAGCGGGCGCCCAGCCCCCAGCGGGCCATTCCGACGGCCCGCCCGTAATCCCATGCCTCCACGGTGGGGATGAACTTCCCCTCCGCCAGCAGCCCGTCGGCGCGGAAACGCTTCTCGTAGCGGGCGATCCGGCCGATGAGCCGCTGCACCCCCGCGATCTGCGCCGTCACGTCGGCGCTGTCCCGGGGGCCGACCTTGGTCACCCCGTCGGCGCTCAGCCGGTACTCGGTCCCCTCGGCGCCCCGCCGCAGCACCTTCTCGGCCGCCTTACGCCACTGGTCCACCTCGACGTGTCCGCCGAACTCCCGGGACAGCGCCCGCCGGACGCCGAGTACGAACTCCCAGGCGCCGCTGATTTGGTCCGCCTCGAGCAGCTGCTCCTGGTAGTGCCGCCACTCCTCGCGGCTGGTGATGCCCCACCACTCCTTGAGGCGACCCTTCTCCCCGGTGTAGCCCGTGCCGTGGTAGGCCCTGGTGTTCCACAGATCACCGTTGCTGACGGACAGCAGCCCGATCAGCCCCAGCCCGTGCGCCAGCGCTCCCGAGGCCCGCATGTCTCCCTCCAGGGCGCGCAGTCGCATCTTGTCGTGGGACCGGCCGCAGTCGCATTGCGCGAGACGCTGCACATGCTGCCGCCACAGGGCGCGATGGGCCGGTGTCGCGGGGAAGAACACCTCGCACGGGCTTCCCGGATTGACCACGATCCATGAGATCGCGCTGTCCTGCCATCTGTCCGCCAACCAGTCCAGGGAGGCGTAGGTGAACACGGTCTCCGGGTCGGGAGCGGGCAGCATGCCCTCCGTGAGGAGGGGCAGGCAGTTGGCCCGCACCTGGGAGTACCAGTAGCCGTTTGACCGAACCCTCCCCGGATGGGCGTCGACCCACTCCCGGGATTCGGCCATGAAGAGATCCGCCTCGGCCAGCGCATCGAAGAACGCGGGCCAGTCACCGCGCAGTTTGGCCTCGTACAGCGTCCGCTCGACCACACCCGGCGCCTGCCATGCGGGCGGCGCCTGGTGTTCCGTCCGGCCGACCGCGATTCCCTCCCCGTCACCCATGACAGGAGACTCTATCGAGTGCCGGTGGCCCGTCATCCCCTACCCCGCGACCACCATCGCGAGGACGTACGCGACGAACGCGGCGGGCAGCAGCCCGAAGAGGGCGCCCGGACGGAGGAAGAGGGGCTTGCCGGGGGCCAGCCGGGAGGCGAAGGGGTCGGGGCCGGGGCCCGGCAGCTGCTCGATCTTCGAGTGGACCCGCCAATTCAGCAGGAGGGTGACGGGGTTGAACAGTAGCGCGGACAGCGGATGCCACCACCCCTGCCACAGCGTCAATGCGGTGTGCTTCCGGAGTAGCGCCGTGCCACAGGTCCGGCAGAAGTGTCCCTTCCGTTTCCGGAACAGCATGAAGAGGACCAGGCCCTGGTGGTGGCGGATCGCCATCTCGGCCGCGGGCGACCCGCCGCACAGCTGGCAGGCGAGCTGCTCCGGCGCGGCATACGGGGCCTCCGGCCCGGCCCGGCGCGCCGACGGGACGGGGCGAAGGGGATACCCCGGCAGCGGTCCCGGCAGCGGCGGCCGATCGGCCACGGGTTCGCCCGTTCCGTACCCCGTACCGGGAACCGCGCCATAAGGGTTGCTGCCGGGCAGTGCCGGCGGCGACAAGGACTTCCTCACGATGTCACCCTATGCGACGCGCCGTGCGCGGCAGAGGTCGCCCGTACGGGGCCGGACGCACCGGCCCCGTACGGGGGTTGTCCTCACTTGGGGGCGGCGGCCGCGCGCATCATCACGCAGTCGAACTCCACCACGCGTCCCGTGGTGTCCTCGCGCGTCACCGGGTACATGCCCGTGATCCCGAAGCCGCTGTCCTCGTACGCGGCGACGGCCTCGCTCATCCCGGGGCTCCCCTCGTAGAGCCGCAGCACCGCGACCTCCGACTGCAACCCCACGAACTCCTCGATCCGTTCCCCGGCGCCCGCGAACACCTCCAGGTCGTAGCCCTGGGTGTCCATCTTCAGATAGGGGCGGGGATCGGTGAGACCGGCCAGCGCCTTGTCCATCACGCTGTCCAGCCTGCGGATCTCGATCTCCTCCGTACGGTCCTTCGCGAACCGCCGGTAGCGCTCCTTGCCGTAGTCGCTGGCGCCGAGCAGGGAGTTCATCGTGGCCCAGCCCACGTGCATGGACTGGGTGGCCTCCTCGCGCCCGAGGGCGAAGGGGAACACCCACCACTCGGGATCGTCCTTGGCGGCCTTCTCCAGCTTCCCGAAGGCTTCCTCGGTGGGCTCGAAGGAAACGATTCTGCCCGTATAGCCGAGCTGGCGCAGGCGCCTGCCGTACTGACCGGCGTTGGCCCCTACGTCGAAGACGCAGTTCACCTCGTACTTCTCCAGCAGCCCGGCCACATGGTGGCCGCACAGATACGTGGCGGCCGCCAGCTGGAACGTCCGTTCGTCGGAGCCCGCGTCGTAGAGCAGATGGGCACCGGTATCGCCGAGGCGTACGTTCGTCCACGCGCCGGAGGGGTCGCCACGGCCACGGGCCACCACCCAGGTATCCGGCCGCACCCGTGTCACGGCATAGCGGCCGCTGCCGCGTGTCACCAGATCGGCCTCCCGGCCCACCGCGGTGCGCTTCCGCTTGCCGCGCCGGGAGAGCACCGCGGTGCCCGAACCGAGGTCGAGCACCTGCACGCCGAGCCGGGGAAGCACATTCAGCAGACTTCTGTAAAGGGTTTGCATCCAGACAGCCTCGCAGGTCTCAGCCCTTTCGGCTTCCCCTTACGGCCAATTGATTGACTTCTCTCTCGCTTCCCCGGCCCGGCCTCCTGTTTCTCCAGAAAAAGTGTGCCAAGCGGCCCGCCTGCCGAGGGCGGGCGGGTCGTGCTCGGGTTAACGGGAGGTGGCCGAAATTGGCCGGGATCGGGTAGCCGCGGCCGGGCCCACCCGGAACCAGTCGAACTCCGCCGCGCCGCTCCGGCCGACGGACGCCGGTCCGGTGGCGAAGAGTCCCACGGTCGCCCCGATCCAGGTACCCGCGGTGGCCGTGAACGGGGCACCGAGCGGAGTGAACCCCCGGCCGTCCGTGTCGGCCGCGAACCGGCACATCGCGCCAGGACCCACGGTCACCCTCAGCCGCACCGAGGCGCGCCCCCTGCCCAGCGGCACCGGCGGGGTCGCGTCCACCTCGGCCGCGTCCTCGTCCGCGGTGCGGCACACCAGGACGATCCGGTCGCCGTCGTGCCGCAGACCCGCCCAGCAGTACGTCGCGCCCAGCATGACCAGCCCGGCGCGGGCCTCCGCGGTCGTGGTGGACAGGGTCATCGAGGTCGTGGCCGTGAAGGATTCGGCGGGCAGCCGCTGGCCCAGTACGTTCGGCAGCAGCCGGAGGTCATGGCCGACCGTGCTGGGCCGGCAGGCCAGCGCGAGCCGGCGGGGGAAGTGGCGGAACGACCACCAGGCCGGGTCGGCGTTCGCCTGCCAGCTCCACTGCTTCCCCAGCTCCGGCCCGGTGAACTCGTCGCCGGTGGCGGGCGCCGTCACCCTCGTCCGGCCGTGGACGCGTGGCTTGGTGTGCACCAGCACCGGGGTGCCCCGGCCGCTGCCGTCGTCGTCGCCCATCACCGGCCAGCCGTCGGAGCGCCACCGCATCGGCTGGAGGTGCACCACCCGTCCGTAGGCCCCGCGATCCTGGAAGTGCAGGAACCAGTCCTCACCGCCCGGTGTGCTCACCCACGCCCCCTGGTGCGGCCCGTTGACGGGGGTGTCGCCCTGGGCGAGCACGATGCGGTCCTCGTACGGGCCCTGGACGGAGCGGGAGCGGAACGCCGACTGCCAGCCGCTGGTGACGCCTCCGGCCGGAGCGAAGATCCAGTACCAGCCGTCCCGCCTGTAGAGTTTCGGCCCCTCCAGCGTGGTGTAGCCGGGCAGTTCGTCGCCGTTGACGACGACGCTGCCCTCGTCGAGCAGGGCGGTGCCGTCCGGGCTCATCCGGTGCAGCGTCAGCCGGTTGTTGATGCCGCTGCGGCTCTTGGCCCAGGCGTGGATCAGATACGCCTGCCCGTCGTCGTCCCACAGCGGACAGGGATCGATGAAGCCCTTGCCCGGCTTGAGCGGATGCGGTGTGCTCCACGGGCCGCGCGGATCGGTGGCGGTCACCACGAAGATCCCGAAGTCCGGGTCCGGGTAGAAGATCCAGAACTTGCCGTCGTGGTGGCGCAGGGCCGGGGCCCACACCCCTTGGCCGTGCCGCGGTTCGCTGAAGTGGTCCCTGGGCAGCAGCTCGGTCAGGGCGTGTCCGATGACGGTCCAGTTGACCAGGTCGGTGGAGCGCAGGACCGGCAGTCCGGGGATGCGGTTGAAGGTGGAGGCGACCAGATAGAAGTGGTCGCCCACCCGGATCGCGTCGGGGTCGGACCAGTCGGCGTTGAGCACCGGGTTCTGATAGCGGCCGTCTCCCAGATCGGCCACCCAGGGCAGCCGCCCCCGCGCCCGGGCGGTCTGCGCGCCCGTTCCTCGTGGGCCTTCGGCGGCCGCCTCGGCGCGGGCGGTGCCACCGGCCGCGCCCAGTACCGCCGATGCCGCTGCCGCGCCGAGGCCGGTCCATATCACATGCCTGCGACTGTGCTGGCTCACTGTGGTCTCCGCATCTCGACATCTCGAACGGGGATGAGTACGTGTACTCGCTCCAGTAAGCGCTTACCGGCAGGAGTGTGGCAGCGGGGGAGTTTATGGGCAAGGAGCCCGGACATCCTGATCTTGCGTCAGATCCACCTGGCTGAGCCTCACATGAGGCGCACCGGGACAATGGGGCGCGCACGGTCCGCGCAGTCTCGGTCAAAGGAAATCGGATGAACACTCACGACTACGTCATCGTCGGCGCCGGCTCCGCGGGGTGTGTTCTGGCGGCCCGGTTGTCGGAGGACCCCGAGGTCCGGGTGGCGCTGATCGAGGCGGGAGGGCCCGATACGGCGCAGGAGATCCATGTGCCCGCCGCCTTCCCCCAGTTGTTCAAGAGCGAGGTCGACTGGGATCTCCATTCGGGCCCGGAACCGGGGCTCGGTGGCCGCCGGACCTATCTGCCCCGTGGCAAGGTGCTGGGCGGCTCCAGTTCCATCAACGCGATGATCTATATGCGCGGCAACCGTGCCGACTACGACGGCTGGGCCGCCGCCGGGGCCACCGGCTGGTCGTACGGCGAGGTGCTGCCGTACTTCCGGCGCGCGGAGGACAACGAACGCGGCGAGAATGTGTTCCACTCGGTGGGCGGGCCGCTGGCCGTCAGCGACAGCAGGTCCTGCCACCCGCTCGCCGATGCGTACATCGAGGCCGCGGTGCAGGCCGGGCACCCGCGCAACGAGGACTTCAACGGCCCGACGCAGTTCGGCGTCGGGCGGCATCAGGTGACCCAGCGGGGTGGTATGCGCTGTAGCGCGGCCGTCGCCTATCTGCACCCCGTGCTGGGGCGGCCGAACCTCACCGTGCTGTCGTCGGCCCGGGTCCACCGCGTGCTGATCGAGGGCGGCCGGGCCGGGGGAGTGGTGGTGGAACGCGGCGGCACGGTCGAGGTGATCCGCGCCGAGCGCGAGGTGATCCTGTCCGCGGGCGCCTATGAGTCCCCCAAGCTGCTGATGCTGTCCGGGATCGGGCCCGCCACCACGCTGTCGTCCTTCGGCGTCGACGTGGTGCGCGACCTCCCGGTGGGGGAGGGCCTCCAGGACCACTACATGGCGCTGCTGAACTTTCGTACCGATGTCGAATCGCTGATGACCGCGGCGAGCCCGGAGAACGAAGCGCTGCTGGCGAACGAGGGGCGCGGCCCGCTGACGTGCAACATCGGCGAGGCCGGTGGCTTCTTCCGCAGCCGGGACGGACTGGACGCCCCGGATGTGCAGTTCCACATGGCGCCGGTGCTGTTCCACCAGGACGGGCTCGCCCCCGCCACCGAGCACGGTTTCGCGCTGGGCCCGTGTGTGCTCGCCCCGACCAGCCGCGGCCGGGTGACGCTGGGCTCCGCGCACCCGGACGCCGAACCCAGGATCATGCACAACTACCTCACGACGGCCGAGGACCAGCGCTGCATCGTGCAGGGCGTCCGCATCGCCCTGGGGATCGCGGCACAGGACGCGTTGACCCGGGTCACCACCGGGCCGTTCGACGTACCGGATTCGAACTCCGACGCGGATCTGCTCGCCTTCGCGCAGCGGGCCGGGCAGACGCTCTACCACCCGACGTCGACCTGTGCCATCGGCTCCGTGGTCGACCCCGAGCTGCGGGTGTTCGACGTGGCGGGGCTGCGGGTCGTCGACGCCTCGGTGTTCCCGACGGTGCCGAGGGGGAACACCAACGCCCCCGTCATCATGGCCGCGGAGAAGGCCGCGGACCTCATCCGGGGCTTCCCCGCGGCGATACGCTGACGCCTCCCTCCGCCCGTACCCGTACGGGGCGGCTCAGCCGTTCCAGCTCTCGTCGTACGGGTCGCGCGGGGTCGGGACCGGTGCGGCGCGGCTGACGTCGATGTACGGGATGACACCCCCGCCCACCGGGTCCTTGGTCCGCTTGCCGGTGTAGGTGCCGGTGACTTCGAGCCAGGTGTCGGGCCGCAGGACCGGGGGAGTCCGCCCGGACAGGCCGACCTTGACGGGCAGTGCGTCGGCCGCGCAGCAGTTGAGGGCCATGCGCACCAGATAGGGCGCGCCGCGGCGGTCGAGGGCGACAAAGCCGGTGATCTTGACGTGCCGGTCGCGGAGGGAACGGCCGTGGTCGTAGACCGCGCGGCCCGCGTAGTCGGCCACGTTGAGGGAGATCGGGTCGCGGGCGGGGAGGGTGGGGAAGCCCCAGGGCGGCCGTTGCAGCGCCGTGCCCGCGTGCATGGCGCTGTAGGAGCCCAGCGCGGGCGGGGCGACCAGGATGAGGGCGAACAGCGGCAGCACCAGCAGCCAGGAGACACGTGGTTCGCGGTGCCCGTGCCCGTGCTCGTGGCCGTGCCCGTCGCGCTGTTGCCGCAGTTCGTACCAGACGGTGGCGACGGCGGTGCCGATCAGGACGACACCGGCCGCGAGCAGCAGCGGGCGCAACCCGGCCTTGACGTAACGCAGATAGAGATCGGTGAACCCGGCGTGCAGCACGGCCACGCCGAGGAGGAACAGCACCGCTGCCTGGGCCTGTCGGTTCACAGCAGCACCGCCCCGACCAGTGCCGACGCGAGGACGGCCATGGCGAAGGTGGCGGGGGCGAACCGCAGCGCGAACCCGCGGCCGAACGTACCGGCCTGCATGGCGAACAGCTTCAGGTCGATCATCGGCCCCACGACGAGGAACGCCAGCCGGGCGGTGAGCGAGAACTGCGACAGCGACGCGGCCACGAACGCGTCGGCCTCGGAACAGATCGACAACACCACCGCGAGGAGCCCCAGCGCGAGGATCGCCACCACGGGATTGCCCGCCGCCGTGTGCAGCCAGCTCGCGGGCACCACGGCCTTGAGGGTGGCCGCGGTCATCGCGCCCACGACCAGGAAGCCCCCGGCGTGCATCACATCGTGCCGAATCGACCCCCAGAACGCCGCCCCCTTGCCCAGTCCTTCGAGCGACGGGTGGGCCGGTGGCCGCATCCAGTCGGTGCGGCCCAGCCGCTGCCACAGCCAGCCCATCACGCACGCCACGAGGAGGCTCGCCGCGAACCGCGCGAGCACCATGCGGGGTTCGCCGGGAAACGCGACGGCCGTGGCGGTCAGCACGATCGGGTTGATGGCGGGGGCGGACAGCAGGAACGCCAGCGCCGCCGCGGGGGTGACACCCCGTCGTACGAGCGCCCCGGCCACCGGCACGGAGGCGCATTCGCAGCCGGGCAGCACCGCCCCGGCCATCCCGGCGACCGGCACCGCGAGGGCGGGGCGCCCGGGCAGCGCGCGGGCGAAGAACGACGGCGGCACGAACACCGCGATGACGGCCGACAGCAGCACCCCGAGGACGAGGAACGGCAGGGCCTGGACGACCACCGCCACGAACACGGTCATCCAGCTCTGCATCACCGGCGCGGACAACGCCCCGCGGACCGGCCCCTGGAGCGCCACCACCAGGACCAGCAGCAGGGTCAGTACGAGGGAGGAGTTGAACCGCCGGGCCCGGGGATCGTCCGCGTCGTCCCGGCGGCCGCCCCGGGCCGGGGGCGCTTTGGTGAGGGTCACGGGTGAGGTACCTCCGGCATGGAAGAGCGTCGAGGGTGGCTTCCCCTCGCCCTTCAGTACGCCGATTCGGGCACGGCTTCTCA
>NZ_GG657754.1:9605009-9606792 GCF_000158915.1 Streptomyces himastatinicus ATCC 53653
CGCAGGGCGTTGGTGACCAGCTCGCTGATGACCAGCTCGGCGGCGAAGGCGGCCTCGTCCAGCCCCCAGTCCTGGATCCGCTGGGCGCAGGCGGCGCGGAGCGGGGCGACCGCCGCCGGGTCGGCGGGCACCTCCCACTCGGCCACGTTCTCCGGGGCGAGCCGGTGGGTGCGGGCCACCAGCAGGGCGGCGTCATCGCTCGGACGGGCCGGGAGGACGGTCGAGAACAGTTCCTGGCAGGTGGCGGCGGGGCCGCGGTCCGGGGCGGCGGCGAGGGTGCGGCGCAGCAGGTCCAGGCCGGTGTCGTGGTCCCGGTCGTGGCTGGCGACCAGTCCGTTGGTGTACAGGACCAGGCGGGTGCCCTCGGGCACCGGCAGGTCGGCCGCCTCGAAGGGCTCGCCGCCCAGGCCCAGCGGCGGTGCGGCCGGTACGTCGGGGGTCTGCACGGTGCCGTCCGGGCAGGCCAGTACGGGGCCCGGATGACCGGCCCGGGCCACGCTGCACCGGCCGGAGACCGGGTCGTAGATCGCGTACAGGCAGGTGGCGCCGGTGATGCGCGCGCTGTCGGGGTCCGTCTCGCGCTCCAGGTCGAGCCGGGCGACCAGCTCGTCCAGGAGGGCGAGCACCTCGTCGGGGGGCAGGTCCAGGGCCGAGAAGTTCTGCACCGCGGTGCGCAGCCGGCCCATCGTGGCGGCCGCGTGCAGACCCTGCCCGGCCACGTCCCCGACGACGAGGGCGACCCGGGCCCCGGGGAGCGGGAGTACGTCGAACCAGTCGCCGCCCACCCCGGCCCGCGCGGGCAGATAGTGGGACGCCACGTCCACGGCGTCCTGGTCGGGCAGCGCACCGGGCAGCAGATTGCGCTGGAGCGTGGTGACCATGGTGTGCTCGCGGGTGTAGCGGCGCGCGTTGTCGACGCACACCGCGGTGCGCGCGGCCAGCTCCCCGGCGATCACCAGATCTTCGTCGTCGAACGCCGCGCCCGGCCGGGTCCGGCAGAAGGTGGCCACGCCCAGCGGGACGCCGCGGAAGCGCAGCGGAACCGCGATCAGCGAGTGGATCCCCTGGTCGCGCAGGCGCCGGGCCTCGGCCTCGCACGGGGCGGGTTGCCCGGCGGCGTCGGTCAGATCGGCGCACAGGACGGACTGTCCGCTCTCCAGCGCCTGGCGCTGCGGCGACGACGGTGGAGGGACGGCCTTCTCGCCCGAGCGGAAGAGCGGATGTTCGGGCGGTACGCCGCCGACCGCCGTGCGGTGCAGTACGCCGTGCGGCACCGCCGGCTCCTCGCCCCGCAGCACCGGCTCCAGCAGTTCGACGGTGGCGATGTCGGCGAACCGGGGGACGACCACCCCCACCAGCTCCTCCGCGGTGCCGCTCAGCTCCAGGGTGGAGCCGATCCGTACCCCGGCGTCGTACAGCAGCCGCAGCCGCTCGCTCGCCACCTCGGCGCGGCCGGACAGCGCGCGCAGCTCGGTGGTGTCCCGCAGCGTCGCCACGCTCCCGGCGGGGCCGCCCGCCCGGTCGGTGGGCCGGATGTTGACGGCCAGCAGCCGGTTCCCGGCGGCGTGCACCTCGTCGGTGACGGGCTGCCCGGCGGCCAGCAGCCGGGTCAGCCGCGGTTCGAGGCCGAGTGCGGTGGCATGGCTTCCGTCGATGTCGGGGGTCAGCTGGAGCAGCCGCCGGGCCTCGTCGTTGACCAGCAGCAGCCGCCCGTCGGCGTCCATGATCAGCACGCCTTCCCGAACCGAGTGGAGCACCGCGTCGTGGTGGGCGTACATGCGGG
>NZ_GG657754.1:9606942-9611393 GCF_000158915.1 Streptomyces himastatinicus ATCC 53653
CCCCGACCGATACCCCGCCGGCCAGGTCGCCGTCGGCCGTGGGTGATGGGCACCGCCGAGATCACGGAGGGGCCCTGGCTCGCCCGGAAGGTCCGGGCGACCGTCTTTCCGGCGAGTTCCTCCCGCACCACCTCGTCGGGGCCGATGATCCGCTTGCCGATCAACGCCGTCTCGGGGTGGGTGAGGCGCATCCCGTGCCGGTCGAAGACCACGACGCTGTCGACGCCGGTGCGCTTGCGCACCTCCTCGGCGCGGGGCTGGAGCAGCGCCGTCGGGTGGTCACCGGCCATGGCCTGGGCGATCCCGGGCCCCTCCGCGAACGATCTGGCGACGGCCAGGGACCGCTGGCGCGCCTCTGAGGTGGCGTGGCTCCGGGCTTCCAGCGCGAGCGCCGTCACCGCCAGGGAGACGAGGACGAGGGTGAGGAGGACCTGAAGGATGAAGGCCTGTCCGGCGAGGCTCGGCGCCCGTGACAGCGTCCGTATTCGGCCCCGGATCATACGAGCAAAATTGCTCATGTCGGCATTTATAACATTCCTTTCCGGCCACTCGACAGGGCCAAGATCATGCGGCGTGGAATCCCCGCCGTCGCTGCGCGGGGGATCATGTTCCGGCCGATCCGTGGCCGAGCGCAATACCTGGTCACCGGGTGATCCGCCGCCGGGGTTCCGGCCGTGGCCCGGAGGGGTGCGTGCCGTGCGCGGACCGTGTCTGGCTTGTTAACGACATGCTCCTGAGCGGTGCCGCAGCGTAGCCGTAAGCAACGCTTAGGATCACCGCATGGTCACGGCCCGGTCGCGTTTCGGCATCCGGTGGGCTCGCATGGTGGCGAGCCCGCTGCGTCTGCTGTGCCTGGCCGCGCTCCTGCTGGGCTTCGTCTCCCTGCACGCGGTGAGCGCCGAGGCCGTATCCGGCCATCTGACCGGCTGCGCGTCCTCTCCCGTGGCGTCCCCGGTGGCGTCCGCCCCGCATGGCGAGACGGGGGAAGAGGCCGAGGAGTCCGGGGCCGCGGGGCGTCATCACGACGACGAGGCGTCCCATTCCGCGCACGAATGCGTCCTCGCGCAGCCCGAGCAGGGGCCCGAGGTGGCGGCTCCATGCCCGGCCCTTCCGGCCGAGGGCATGCTCGATGCAGCCGGGCATACGCCGTCCTCGCGCCCGGTTGCGGCCACGGCGGCCGGTTCCACGCCGTCCGAGCTTCAGCGGACCGCGGTGCTGCGCATCTAGTACGGGCCGGTATCGGACCTCGTCGATCCCTCTTTTCCGGTGACCGCGGTCACCCGTCAGCGGTGGTCGGCGCGATGAGTCCCGCGCCGTGATGGCGCCGTCGTTTCCTTGCCGATTCCAGTCCGTCACCTCCCGCGCCACGCGGCGGGAGGGCGGCCGCCGTGCGGAGAAACCGTGCTGACCCCTGCCCCATGCCCTCATGCCCGGGCCGCCCACCGCCCGTTATGGCTTCGCCGGCTCCTGGCGTTCGTCCTGGGCGCACTGCTGCTGACCGGATCCACCTGCCTCGGCCATGCCCTCGGCGCGGAACACGCCGGGGGTCCGCGCGGCGCGCACGACTCCCGGCAGTCCCCGGCCGCCGAGATCGCCGAGGCTGCCGGGCAGCCGTCCGCCGACGGTCCGGATGGGCACGAGCACTGTGCGCCGACGCCCCGTGAAAAGTCCGGCCGGGCCGTGCAGCCGTCGTTACGTGCCCTTCCCGCCACCGACGCCACCGCCGATGGCTGGCGCACCGTGGTCCTCGCGGTGGCTCCGGACCACCCGCAGGCGCTCTCCGCACGAGCGCCGACGGTCAGATCCACTCTCTGCTCGACCAGTCGGTGGCGCATATAGGAGTCGTCGTCGTGGCCCGTGCCCCGGTTGCCGCCTCCGGCGACCGGACGCGGATCGGTGCAGGCCCCATATCGCCGCACCGTGCCCGAGATGAGCATCCGACGAGCCATCAACCACCGAAAGCGGACAGATGCGATCTCTGACCCTCAACGACGCCACCCCCACCGTCCCCGGACTGTCCGGGCTGGTGGGCAACACGCCCGTCCTGCGGGTGTCCGAGCCCCTGGCCCCGGCCGGCCGCGGCTTCTGGGCCAAGCTGGAGGGCTTCAACCCCGGCGGCATCAAGGACCGGCCCGGTCTGCACATGGTCGAACGGGCGCGCGCCCGCGGAGACCTGCGTCCCGGCGGCGCGATCGTCGAGTCGACCAGCGGCACGCTGGGGCTCGGCCTCGCCCTGGCCGGTCTGGTGTACGGACATCCCGTCACCCTCGTCACCGACCCCGGCCTGGAGCCGTCGATGACCCGGCTGCTGACCGCCTACGGCGCCTGGGTCGACATGGTCACCGAGCCGCATCCGGAGGGCGGGTGGCAGCAGGCCCGCCGCGACCGGGTGACCGAACTCCTCGCCCGCGACGCCGGTTCCTGGTGCCCCGACCAGTACAACAACCCCGACAACACCGCCGCCTACACCCCGCTCGCCCTCGAACTGGCCTCCCGGTTCGGCCACATCGACATCCTGGTGTGCAGCGTGGGCACCGGCGGCCACTCCGCGGGCGTCTCCCGCGTGCTGCGCCAGCTCTACCCCGAGATCACCGTGGTCGGAGTGGACACCGTCGGCTCGACCATCTTCGGGCAGCCCGCCCGCACCCGGCTGATGCGCGGCCTGGGATCGAGCATCTACCCGCGCAACGTGGCCTACGAGAACTTCAGCGAGGTGCACTGGGTCGCCCCGCACGAGGCGGTGTGGACCTGCCGTCAACTGGCCTCGTCGCACTACGCCACCGGTGGCTGGAGCGTGGGCGCGGTCGCGCTGGTCGCCGGGTGGCTGGCCCGTACCCACCCCTCGGACGCCCGGATCGTCGCGGTGTTCCCGGACGGCCCGCAGCGGTATCTGGACACCGTGTACAACGACGACTACTGCGCCGCCAACGGCCTGCTGGACCAGCCGCCCGCACCCGAACCGGACACGATGGGACACCCCGGCGAGCGGGAAGTGGCCCGCTGGACCCGCTGCACCTCCGTGGTCGACCCGCTCGCCCCGGGCGACCCGGCCGGTCCGTCGCGTACCGCCGCCCCGACCGCACCGGAGGCCGCCCGATGAAGGCCACCCTCACCCAGGTGCGGTCGTACGAGCGCAGCGTCCAGCTGCTGATGGTGAACCAGTTCACCATCAACCTCGGCTTCTACATGCTCATGCCCTATCTGGCCGCGCATCTGTCCGGAACCCTCGGGCTCGCCGGATGGCTGGTCGGACTCGTGCTGGGCGTACGGAACTTCAGCCAGCAGGGCATGTTCCTGGTCGGCGGCGCCCTGGCCGACCGGTTCGGCTACAAGCCGCTGATCGTGGCGGGGTGTGTGCTGCGCACCGCCGGTTTCGCGACGCTCGGGCTCGTGGAGTCGCTGCCCGCGCTGCTGGCCGCCTCCGCGGCCACCGGACTCGCCGGGGCCCTGTTCAACCCGGCGGTCAGGGCCTATCTGGCCGCGGACGCGGGGGAGCGCCGGGTGGAGGCGTTCGCCCTGTTCAACATCTTCTACCAGGCCGGAATCCTGCTCGGCCCGCTGGTGGGCATGGTGCTCACGGGCGTCGACTTCCAGATCACCTGCCTGGTCTCGGCCGGGATCTTCGCCGTGCTGAGCGTCGTACAGATCCGGTCCCTTCCGGCCCGCCGCGCCGATGACGGCCCGGAGCCCGGGCGGGAGAGCCGTGAGCGGGTGCTGACCCGGTGGCGCGGGATCCTGGCCAACCGGCCGTTCCTGCTGTTCTCCGTCGCCATGATCGGCTCGTACGTACTGTCGTTCCAGGTCTATCTGGCCCTGCCGCTGGAGGTGCGACGGCTCGGTGGCGAAGGGGAGTTCGGCACCGCGGCGGTGGCGCTGCTCTTCGCCGTCTCCGGGCTGAGCACCATCGTCGGCCAGACCCGGGTGACCGCGTGGTGCAAGGCCCGTCTGGCGCCAGGCCGGGCCCTGGGCTGGGGGCTGGCCCTCATGGGAGTGGCGTTCCTGCCGCTGCTGGTGGCGACCGCGCTGCCGGTGCCGGACGGCGGGCCCGGCCGGTGGTTCCTCGCGGCCGTGCCGCCCGCGCTGGCCGCGTTCCTGCTGGCGCTGGGCACGATGATCGCGTACCCGTTCGAGATGGACACCATCGTCCGGCTCTCGGGGGAGCGGCTCGTGGCCACCCATTACGGGCTGTACAACACCATCTGCGGGGTCGGCATCACCCTCGGGAACCTGCTCACCGGTGCGTCCCTGGACGCGGCACGCGAAGCGGGCATGCCCGCCGTCCCGTGGATCGTGCTGCTCGCGCTCGGCCTGGCCTGCGCTGCGGCGCTCTTCGGACTGCACCGCACGGGCCGGCTGGCCCCGGCGGTGCCCGAACCCCGCCCCGCGGCGGCCTGACCCGTCAGCGGGTTGCCCCCGCCGGTGGCCACGACCGGCCACCGGCGGGGGCTAGG
>NZ_GG657754.1:9611493-9620350 GCF_000158915.1 Streptomyces himastatinicus ATCC 53653
CGCAAGGCGGAGGGGCGCCCTCCAGAGGGCCTACTCGGGTGATCCCGACAACGCAGCGAGCGTGCGTGCCAGGCGTCGCGGGCCCGGCGGGACTTTGCGGACACCCCCTAGGCCGCCGAACAGGTGCCGCCGCCCGGTGGCCGCGGCGGTGGTCGCGCCGCGGCCCGGGCCGGGCCCGTACGGTCGCATCAGCCCCGCCCTACGACCCGGGAGCGCCACCGTGCGGAACCGCAGCCCCCTGACCGGACGCCTCGCCGTCGTGACCGGTGCCGCCCGCGGACTGGGCGCGGCCATGGTCCGGGAACTGGCGGGGCGCGGCGCCCGGGTCGTCCTCCTCGGCCGGGAAGAGGAAACCCTCGCGCAGGTGGCCGACTCGCTCGCCGCGGAAACCCACTGCTACGCGGTGGACGTGGCCGACGACGCGGCGATGACCCGGGTGGCCGGGCAGATCCACGACCGCGTCGGATGGCCGTCGGTCGTCGTCGCCAACGCGGGCGTGGCCGAGGGCGGACCCTTCGGGGAATCGCCCCCGGCCACCTGGCGGCGCGTGGTAGAGGTGAACCTCATCGGCAGCGCGAACACCGCGCGGGCCTTTCTGCCCGGACTGCTCGCCACCCGCGGCTACTTCCTCCAGATCGCCTCGACGGCCGCCTTCGGCTCCGCGCCCATGATGAGCGCGTACTGCGCCTCGAAGGCGGGCGCCGAATCCTTCGCCCAGTCCCTGCGCGCCGAACTCGCCCACCAAGGGGTCGGTGTCGGCATCGGCTATCTGAGCTGGACCGCCACCGACATGATCCGCGACGTGGACCGGTACGGAGTGCTGAGGGAACTACGCGCCCATATGCCGCCACCGGCCAGGCGCGTCCACCCCGTCGCCACGGTGGCCGCCCGCATGGTGACCGCAGTCGAACGCCGCGCCGCCACCGTCTACGCACCGCCCTGGCTGCGCCTGGCCCAGCCGGTCCGCCCCCTGCTGCCGCCGCTGGTCACCTGGTTCTCCGCGCGGGAGCTGCCGCGGCTGGCCGAGCGGACCCGCTTCGAGGCGACCGGACTCCTCGGGGCCGGTGGCCACGCGGATCAGTCGGCCTCCGAGGGCTGATACGCCACGGGGTCAGCCGTTGTCGTGGAGGGTGCCGTGCTCGTCCATGGTCGGGTGCATCTTCATGGGGCCGTAGTCGTCGAGGTCCGAGGGGCGCGGCTGCTCCGGCCCGTCGCGGCCGCAGCGCACCATCCGCTCGATGCGGCAGATCCGGAACACGCGGCCGTCCACGCGGGCCTCGTCGGCCCGGCGGGCGCGCCGGAATTCCTCGGCGGCCTGCGCGTACACCGCCCTCTTGCGCTCGCCGAACTCGTAGAGCAGCGGCCACATCTCGGCCATCCCCTGGTAGAGCAGCCGCCGCGCGTCGTGCGGCGTGGGCATCAGGGCGCTCTGCGGCCGCCACCGCTGCCCGGCGCGCTCGGCGATGCCGAAGCCGACGGGCAGCAGGACGATGTCGGGATGGGTGGTGACGGCCCGCTCGGAGTGCTTGCGCACGACGGCGGGGAACCGGGATCCGGAGTACGCGAAGGTGCTCAGCGCCAGCTTCATGGCGCCCGCCATCAGCCCGGCCCCGTCCTGCTCGGGGTCCAGGACGAAGCCGGTGTCGGGCGACCGGGCCTCGTGCCGTCCGTCCCAGGAGATGAGGGACGGTTCCGGGTCGGTGGGCCGCGGCGGCTCCAGGTTGTGCTCGCCGGTGCGGGCGAACTCGTCCCCGCGCACCACCCGGTAGCGCACGCCGAGCACGGTCACCTCGTTCAGCGGCTTCTTCTCGAGCCGGGCCACCGCGGCGAGCAGTGCGCGGCGGGTGGCGGGGTCGTCGGTGTCGTCCTTGGCCTTGAACCACAGGAGCGAGTTCAGCTCGTCCCGGGCCTCCTGGGGCGTGCCGCCGGTCACCGGCTTCACCAGCCGCCAGTGCTCCCCGGCGGCGGGGTCCTGAACGGCCAGACCGAAGACGGGTCCGCGGAGGGCGAGATGCGGATAACGGGAGGACGCGTCCACGGCGTCGGCTTCGGTGACCCATGCGGCGGGGTCGTCGCGCCGCACCAGATCCGCGTGGAGCCGGTCCAGCTTTCGCTTCCAGTGTTCGGCCATGCGCACATTGTCGAGGCTGCCGGGCGCAACACGGGCGGGAACGCCCCAAGTGATCAAAAGCCTTAAATCCGATGTCAGTACCGTGTGTCCGCCGGTCGCCGGGTGGTCGTCCGGGCGGTCGGGCAGCGACCGGAGGGCGGTGCGTGGCGCGTCGTGGACGGGCGGATGACCGCGGCGCATAGCCTGACATATCCGTGTCTGCCGGGAGGCGTTCGAACCATGACGACACGTCAGCACTGGCTCTTCGGCGATCAGCTCGGCCCGCACTTCGCCGACCACCGCCACCACGGCCCCGACCCCCAGGCCCCGCTGATCATGATCGAGGCGCGGTCGGTGCTGAGCCGCCGCCGCTTCCACCGGGCCAAGGCGCATCTGCTGTTGTCGGCGATGCGCCACCGGGCGGCCGAACTCGGCGACCGGGTGCGGTACGTCCGGGCCCGGACCTACCGCGAGGGGCTGGCCGAGGCCGCCGGACGGGACCGGGTGACGGTCTGCCACCCGACCTCCCGCCGGGCGCTGGAGCTGGTCGGGTCGCTCGGCCAGGTCGATCTGCTGCCCGCGAAGGGCTTCCTGGTGACGATGGAGGACTTCACCACCTGGGCCGGGGAGCACGCCCGCGGACGGCTGCGGATGGAGGACTTCTACCGCTGGGTGCGCCGCGAACACGAGCTGCTGATGGAGGGCGACGAACCCGCCGGTGGCCGGTGGAACTTCGATACCCAGAACCGCGAACCGCCGCCGCGCGGCGCCCGCACCCTCGACACCCCCGGCCCCTGGCGCCCCCACGAGGACGAGATCGACGACCGGGTACGGCACGACCTGGACCGCTGGGAACGCGACGGCACGGTCTCCTTCGTCGGCCGCGACGGGCCACGGCAATTCCCCGCCACCCGGCGCGAGGCGCTGGCGTCGCTGCGCCACTTCGTGACCCACCGGCTGCCCTGCTTCGGTCCTTACGAGGACGCGATGCTCGCGGCGGACCCGGTCATGTGCCACAGCCAGCTGTCGGCGCCGCTCAACCTCGGGCTGCTGCACCCGGCCGAATGCGTGGACCGGGCGGAGCGCGCGTGGCGCGACGGTGCCGTGCCGCTGGCCGGTGCCGAAGGGTTCGTACGGCAGATCGCCGGATGGCGGGAGTACGTCTGGCATCTGTACTGGCACTTCCGCGAGGACTACCGCGGTCGCAACGCCCTGCGCCACACCGCCCCGCTGCCCGGCTGGTTCCTGGACCTGGACGCCGACGCGGTGACCGCGCACTGCCTGGCCACGGTGCTGGCCCAGGTCCGGGACACCGGGTGGACCCACCACATCCCCCGGCTGATGGTGCTCGGCAGCCGCGCGCTCCAGGACGGCTGGGACCCGGCGGCGGTCACCGACTGGTTCCACCGCTGCTTCGTCGACGGCTACGACTGGGTGATGCTGCCGAACGTCGTCGGCATGTCGCAGTACGCCGACGGCGGGCTGATGACGACCAAGCCGTACACCTCCGGCGGGGCGTACATCAACAGGATGAGCGACCTGTGCGGCCCCTGCGCCTACCGCCCCGGGGACCGGACCGGTGAGCGGGCCTGCCCGTACACCACCGGCTACTGGTCCTTTCTGCACCGGCACCGGGAGCGCCTGGCCGGGAACCACCGCATGGCCCAGGCGGTCCGGGGGCTGGATCGGCTGGGCGATCTGCCGGAGGTGCTCGCGCGGGCCACGGAGCGGGGCGACACCGCGCCGTGAGGCGATGCCGGCTTCCTTTTCCGGGACGTACTCACGCGCTTTCTGAATTCCTGTCCGGCGGGCAGGTGAACGAACGCTTTACGGCGCGTGAAGTATCACTGCGCCTCGGGCCTCTTGTCCGCCGTGGGAGCCGGGTCTACAACTGACGCAACACCGACCCGCACGCCCTTCAGGAGGTTCCAATTGCGCCGGGAAACACTGAACGGCGGCCGCGTCATCATTGTCGGCGGCGGCGTGATCGGTACCTCCATCGCCTTCCACCTGAGCGAACGCGGATACCGCGATATCACCGTGGTGGAACGCGGACTGCCGGGAGAAGGCACGACGGCGTACGGGACCGGAGGTATCCGGCAGCAGTTCTCGACGCGCGTGAATATCGAGCTGGTGCGCCGCTCGCTCCCGTTCTGGCGCGACTTCGAGGAAATGACCGGCGCGCCGATGCATTTCCGGCAGCACGGTTACCTTTTCCTCATCTCGGACCCCGCCACCCTCCGTACCTTCGAGAAGAACGCGGAACTCCAGCGGTCCCTCGGCGTCGATGTGACGATGCTCGACCCGCGGCAGGCGGCCGGTCTCTTTCCCGGGATCCGGACCGACGACCTGCTGGGCGCGACCTACTCCGCCGCCGACGGATCCGGTTCGCCGACCGACGCCGTCGCCGGATATCTGCGCGGAGCGCGGGCCCGCGGGGCGGAGGTCCGGCAGCACACCGAGTTCCGCGGGCTCGTCACGGACACCGACGGCGCGGTACGCGGCGTCCGGACCGCGGACGGCACGCTCGACGCCGAGCTGGTCGTGCTCGCCGCGGGGCCGCAGGTCCGCGGGGTGGGGCGGCTGTGCGGGGTGGACATCCCCGTACGGCCGCACCCCCGGCAGGCGTTCGCCACCGGCCCGCTGCCCGCCCTGCACGGCGGGCTGCCGCTCGCCGTCGACATGGCCAGCGGCGCGTACGTCCACCCCGAGGCGGCCGGGACGGCGATCGTCGGCGGCAACGACCGCGACGCGCCCAGCAGCGAACAGGCGACGGTGGACTGGTCGCGGGTGGAGTCCCTGGCCGGTGCGCTCTCCCACCGCTTCCCCTCGCTGGAAGGGCTGGAGGTCACCCGGGGCTGGGCCGGGCTGCGGGAGATGACCGCCGACGACCACGCGATCGTCGGCCCGGTCGACGAGGTGCCGGGGCTGTGGGTCGCGGCGGGTTTCTCCGGCCACGGCTTCATGCAGTCCCCGGCGGTCGGCGCGGCGCTCGCCGAGTGGTGGCTGACGGGCGCCCCGCCCCTGGACCTGTCTGCGCTGCGGCTGTCCCGCTTCACCGACCGGGCGCTCGAACTCGAAACCGCCGTCTTCTGAGCCGTCTTCCGAACCGCTGCCCGAGCCGCTTTCTGTGAACGGAGCCCGCCATGGCTTGCGATACGAACCCGACCGGGGCCGAACTGCTCGTCGCGACGCTCGTCCGGCACGGCGTCGACACCGTCTTCGGCGTCCCCGGCGACACCGGCGTCGTCCTGTACGACGTGTTCGCGCGGCACACCGACGCCCCGCGCCACATACTCGCCCGGGACGAACGGCACGCGGGCTACATGGCCGACGGCTACGCCAGGACCCATCGGCGGATCGGCGTATGCGAGGCGTCCAGCGGCGGCGGCGCCGTCTACCTGGCCGGTGGCCTGGGCGAGGCGTACGCCTCCAGCGTGCCGGTCCTGGCGATCACCAGTGACATCCACCGGCGCAGCCGTGGCTCCGGCGCCATCACCGAGATCGACCAGGAAGCGCTCTTCGGCGCCGTCACCAAGTGGTGCCGTACCGCCGAGCGCGCCGCGGACATCCCCGCGCTGGTCGCGGAGGCCGTCGCCACCGCCACCGGCGGCCGCCCCGGGCCGGTCGCGCTGATCTTCCCCGAGGACGTGCTGGAGGAACACGCGGCGGCCGCCGTTCCCGAGGGCGAACCGGTGCTCCCGGCCGCCCGCCCCGGCGCCTCCGAGTTCGCCGTCGCGGGTGTCGCCGCTGATCTGGCGCGCGCGGAGCGGCCGGTGATCTTCGCGGGCGGCGGCGTCCACGCCTCGGGCGCCTGGCGGGAACTGCGCGCCCTCGCCGAGCACGGCGCGCTCCCGGTGGCCACCACGATCCACGGCAAGGGCGCGGTCCCGGAGGACCATCCGCTCTCCCTCGGCGTCGCGGGCGGCAACGGCTGCCGCGGCTACGCCAACGACTACCTGGCCGGTGCCGACGCCGTTCTCATCGTGGGCAGCCGGGCCAATTCCACCGACACCAACGGCTACACCTCCCCGCCCCGCGACCCCGGTGTCCGGGTGGCGCAGATCGACACGGACGCTTCCCGCGCGGGCCACAACTTCCCCGGCAGTGTGCCCCTCGTCGGTGACGCGGCGACCGTCCTGGACCAGCTGCGCGACCGGCTCCCGGCCGCCACCGCAGCGGCCCGGGCGGCCCGGGAGGCGGACATCGCCGCCGTACGGGACGCCTGGGCGCGCACCGCCGCCGACGAGCTGCCGGACCCGGGCGAGGGACGGCTCCAGCCCCGCGAGGTGATCCGGGCCCTGCACCGGGTGTTCGGCCCGCGCGCCTGGGTGGTGGCCGACCCCGGCACCCCGACGCCGAACCTCTCGGCGTACTGGGAGAGCTCGGGGGAGGGCTGGCGGGTGGTGATCCCCCGTGGCCACGGGCCGATGGGCTACGCCATCCCGGCGGCGATCGGCGTGGCCGTCGCCCACCCGGGCGAGCGCGTCCTGTGCGTGACCACCGAGGGCAGCCTGGCCATGGGCGTCGGCGACTGGGAGACCGCGGCCCGTCTCGCGCTGCCCATCACCTACGTCGTGCTGGACAACACCTCGATGGGCTGGATCAAGATGCTCCAGCACCTGTTCCTCGAACGGCGCTACTTCGGGGTGGACCCCGGGCCGATCGACCCGGTGCCGCTGGCCACCGGCATGGGCCTCCCGGGCGCCAGGGCCACCACGCTCGACCAGCTGGACGTGCTGGTCAAGGAGTCGGTCGGCCGCCAGGGGCCATCGGTCGTCCATGTCCCCGTACCCGAGCACAAGGACGCGCGCACCGCCCGTCGCGCCCTGGGAGGCCGTGCTGACCGGGCCAATCCACCGGCCGCCCCGTGTACTGACCCCGCCACCGGCCGTCCCCTGTACTCCCGATCGTCCGCCCTCTTCACAGCACGTGCAGGTTCCCGGAAGGATCCGCTCATGGAGGCTCACGCAACCCTCTCCACACCGCCTGATTCCGCCGCCCCCACGGTCGACCATCCGACCGCCATGCGGGCCGCCCGGGCGAGCTTCACCGGCACCGCCATCGAGTGGTACGACTACTTCCTCTACGGCAGTGCCGCCGCCGTGGTGTTCCCCAAGGTGTTCTTCTCCGACCTCGGTGCCACCGCGGGCACCCTGACCTCCCTGGCCACCTTCGGTGTCGCGTTCTTCTTCCGGCCCCTCGGCGGCGTCATCTTCGGCCACTTCGGCGACCGGCTCAGCCGCAGGCAGGCCCTGGTGGCCACCCTGCTGATCATGGGTATCGGCACCTTCGCGATCGGGCTGCTGCCCACCGTCGGACAGGTCGGTGTCCTCGCCCCGGTCCTGCTGGTGTTCCTGCGCATGCTCCAGGGCATCGGACTCGGCGGCGAATGGGGTGGCGCGGCGCTGCTCATCGTCGAAAGCGCCCCCACCGAACGCCGCGGGCTGTACGCGTCGGCCTGCCAGCTCGGCGTACCGGCGGGGCAGCTGGCCTCGGCGGGCATGGTGGCGCTGTTCTCGCTGCTGCCGGAGGAGCAGTTCCTCAGCTGGGGCTGGCGGATCCCGTTCCTGTTCAGCGGACTGCTCGTGGCCTTCGGGCTCTACCTGCGGAAACGGCTGCCCGAACCGCCCGAGTTCCAGGCCCTGAAGGACGCGCGGAGGCGGCCCAAGCTGCCGCTCGCCGAGGTCATGCGCCACGCCAAGAAGCAGACCCTTCTGCTGATCTTCGTACAGGCCGCGTCCACGATCGGCTACTACCTCTTCACCGTGTACTCGCTGTCCTACGTCGAAGGCGACCTTGGGCTGCCGCAGTCCTGGGCGCTGAGCGGGGTGCTCATCGGCGCCGCGCTGCTGCTCCCGGCGATGCCGCTGTACGCCGCGCTGTCGGACCGGATCGGACGCCGCCCGGTGTACTTCGCGGGCACCCTGTTCATCGCCCTGTTCGCGGTCCCCTTCTTCTGGCTGCTGGACACGCGCAACCCGTATCTGATCGCGCTGGCGATCGTCCTGGCGCTGGTGTGCGGCTACGGTCCCACCGGGGCGCTCAACAGCGTTCTGTACGCCGAGCAGTACCCCACCCGCTACCGCTACACCGGGGCCTCGGTGGCGTATCAGATGTCCAGCGTGGTCGCCGGGGCACCGGCGGCACTGGTCGCCGCGGCGCTGGTGTCCGCCACCGGATCGGGCATGGCAGTCTCCTGGTATGTGATCGGGGCGGCGGTCATCTCGCTGATCTGCGTGATTGCCCTCGAGGAGACCCATCGCACCGCGCTGACGAAGGAGTAGAGACGATGGCGGACATCGGGATCGTCATGCTGGACAACCGGATTCCCCGCCCGGCCGGTGACGTGGGCAACCCCGCCAGCTTCGACTTCCCCGTCGCCATGGCGGTCGCGCCGGGGGCCGGCACCCGCCAGGTGGTGGAGCGCTCGGCCGAGGGTCTGCTGCCCGCGCTCACGGCCGCCGCCACCGGCCTCCAGGACGCCGGGGCGGCCGCCGTGACCACCTGCTGCGGCTTCCTCGCCGTCCATCAGCCGGAACTCGCCGACGCCCTGCGGGTCCCGGTGGCCACCTCCAGCCTCCTCCAGGTCCCCCTGGTGCTCCAGACGCTGCGCCACGACCAGAGGTGCTGTGTGCTCACGGTCAACGCGAGCACGCTCACCGACGCCCATCTCCAGGCGGTCGGCGTCGGGCCCGCGCTGCGAAGACCGTGTCCACCTCGCCGGTCTGGAACACACCGAGCACC
>NZ_GG657754.1:9622112-9623583 GCF_000158915.1 Streptomyces himastatinicus ATCC 53653
ACGGGCTGCCGCCCGAGGAAGCGCGGCGGTTCCTCGACCTCGCCACCGCCGCCTTCCGGCCCTCCCGTGCACCGGTGGACCTCACACCCCGGGCCCTCGACCTCGACGAGCTGCACCGGCGCATGGCGGACCGCGGTGTCGCGACGACCGGCGGGATCCAGGGCCCGCCGCACTGGGACGGCCCGGACGTCCTGCTGCGCCGTACGTCCTTCGGCGCGCGCTGCGCGGTGGAGGCCCGTGGCATCGCGCTCACCCCCGCCGGACGGGTCCGCTACGACGCGTTGACGGCCGGGACCGACCGGCTGCTCGCCATCGACCCGGTGCTCTCCCGCCAGGAGGCCGCCGCCAAGGTCTGGGCCATGTGCCTGCCCCGCCACGGAGGCCGCACTCGCCCGGCAGGACCTCGCGTACTTCACGTACCACGCCACCGACCCTGTGGCCCGCCGCCGCGACGGTCTGGGGCCGCCCGCCGGGCTGGTCGGGCTGCTCCACGGCGGCTGGATCACGGCGGAGCCGATCGTTTACGAGGACGTCCTGCCCCGGCCGGTGGCCGACCCCGGTACCGCCGACCCGGCCCTCGACGCGGACTGGCTGGCCGGGGTGCTGGACCGCCCCGTAGCCGACCCCGTGGAGTACTACGCCCGGCAGCGTCAGGACTCCCTGGACGAGGCGGCCCGGGCCCTGGGCGTCGCCCCCATCGCGCCGCCCGTCGCCCCGCCGTGGCCCCCTGACTAGGCGCGGCTAGGCGCGGGACGCGGTGCCGTTCAGGAAGCGCAGGAGGAGGTTGCGGCCGACCGCGCCCGCGATGCTGTGGTAGGTGTCGTCGAAGGCGTGGTCGCTGTAGGGGATGGCGTTGAACCGGACGTCGTCGCGGTCCTGCCGCAGCCGGTCGGCGAGGCCGCGGACCCTGGACTCCCGGATGAGGTGGTCGGAGGCGCCGGTGACCAGGAGGGACGGCATCAGTCCGGGGCGGACGCGGTTGACGGCGGAGGCGTAGGCGTAGCGCTCGGGGTACTGGGCGGGGGTGCCGCCGGTGTAGCCCTCGGTGATCTCGCGTCCGTAGCCCAGCAGGCCGTTGTCCTGCCACGTGCCCTTGAGGTCCGCGGCGGGGTAGAACCCGGCGACGGCGACCGGCGGGGCGGGCAGCCGCGCGGTGCAGCTGCTGGCGATATGGCCGGTTTCCAGCCCGTACCCGACGTTCAGCGCGAGGCTTCCGCCCGCGGAGCCGCCCACCAGCACGGTGCGGGAGGTGTCGACGCCGTACGGGCGGGCCAGCCTGGCGAGCCGGGACATGGCGCAGACGACGTCGTCGGAGGCGTCCTTCCAGCGCGGCGGCGGCGTGAGCCGGTAGTCGATGGACAGGACGGGGTAGCCGTGGTTCGCGAGCCAGCGGTAGTCGCCCGCCCGCTGGTACCGGCTGCCGGTGGCGAAGCCGCCGCCGTGGATCCACACCACCATGGGCTTGTCGCCC
>NZ_GG657754.1:9625406-9628212 GCF_000158915.1 Streptomyces himastatinicus ATCC 53653
GGGGGCCAGCGGGTCACGGGAGCAGACCACGAGGCCCACGTGGTACGGGGCGTCACCGAAGCCGGGGACGGTGCCCTCGGCGAGGGGAACCCAGGTGGCGCCGTCGTCGGTGGAGGCGGCCGCGGCGAAGGCGGTCCCGGTGCGCTTCAGCCGCAGCAGACAGGGCAGAGTGACGCGGCCGTCTCCGGTGAAGGCGGACGGGCCCGCCACCACCGGGCGCAGCATGAGCTGCGCGGTGGTCCCGCCGGTGACGATCGCCCCGGCCGCCTGGTCGAACGGCGACAGGGACTTGGCCATCAGCAGCCCGACCCGGTCGACGGCTGTGGCACCGATCCGCGAGACGAGCCGGGCGGTGAATTCGCAGTCGCCACTGACGTACCGGTGCGCGAACTGTCCCGTCATTCCCTGCCCGTTGACGGTGAGATCGGTCCCGGCGCCGCGCACGGTGAACGTCCCCGCGTCGTACGCGGTGCTCCCGGGGGTGCGGACGGCCACCACGCCGTACGTGCCGAAGGCGCGCTCGTCGAGGACCGGATCGCCGAGGTCGCCGTACGACCAGGGCGCGGGCGGCGGCGTGCCGATGTCGACGGTGAGGGTGCCGGTGGCGGTGCCGGACGCGTTGCCCGCGCCGGTGGTGAGCGTGAAGGTGCCGCTGGCCGAGGGCCGTCCGGAGACCAGCCCGGTGTGTTCGTCGACGCGCAGGCCATCGGGCAGGCCGCTCGCGGTGAACCGTACCGGTTCGTGCGTGGCGCTCAGGAGATGGCGGAACGGGACACCGCGGTTCGTGAACACCGTGTCGGCCGAGGTGAGTTGGGGAACCGCAGGGGTCGGCATGCGCGCGCTCGCGGGCGGTGAGAGCGGTCCGCGCCCGCCGCGGTTCGTCTTCGCCACCGCGTAGTGGTACGTCACCCCGGGGGTCCCGGTGGCGTCCGCGTACCGGATGCGGGTGCCGAAGCCGACCGGGCCGACGCCGGTGGCGACGGTCTCGTACGGGCCCCGGGCGCGTACGGCCCGCAGCACCGTGTACCGGGCCGCAAGGTCCGGATCGGTCCAGGCCAGCTCGATGGCGTCGGCCACGGCCCGCGCCCGCAGCCCGGTGGCGGTGCGCACCGGGCGGGGTACGGTCCACAGCGGCCCGGCCGGGGAGGCCACGGTGACGTTGTCGAAGGCGCCGGTGCCGGTCTCGGCGTACGCCTCGTCGACGCCCAGACAGGAGGACAGGGTGAGGCCCGCGTACGCGGTGCGCCCGAGCCGGACCTCGGTCGAGCCCACCTCGGTCCACCGCTCGCCGTCCGGGGAGATGGCGCCGGTGCAGCGGCCTCCGCGCCGGGTCACCCGCACCCAGTACGGGGCCCGCAGTCGGTAGCCGTCGCCCGCGCCCTCGACACAGGGGGCCTCCAGCGGCGTGGCCGACGCGGGCAGGGTGCCGAGGTCGGAGAGCGGGAACGCCGCGGCGGTGGTGATGGCCTGCCGCTGGGACGGTGGCACGGGCGTGCTGCCGGTGGCCGAGACGGGAGCCCCGGCCGAGCGGCGTACGGTCCACACCCCGCTCCAGGTGTGCAGCGGCAGCCCCTGGACCAGCATCGAGGCGTACGGGGCGGCCGCGTCGAGGGAGCCGCGAACCGTGACGCCGATCGTGGCGTACTGCGAGCTGAGCGGCCACACGATCCGTGCGGTGACCGTGCCGTCGCCGCGCAGCGGCAGATGCACCAGACGGCAGCTGTCCGCGGTGCCACCCGCCTCCAGGACGAAGCGCTCGCCGTCGAATGCGGCGGAGCCCGGAAGGCGCGGTGTGCCCACGTCCCGGGTCGACCAGGGCCCGGGCAGCCCGGCCGTCGCCGCCACCCAGCCGGAACTGCCGCTCGTGCCACGGGAGTTGGCAGCGCCGGCCGTGTAGTAGTAGGTCCGCCCCGCCCGCACGGTCCGGTCCGTGTACGCCGGTGTGGCGACCCCGGAGGCGATCGGTTCGTACGGCCCGTCGGGGCCGGTGGCGCGCCGGACCGTGTAGCCGGTCGCCCACGCGGACGGCAGCCACGCCAGGGTGACGGCGTGGCGGCCGCCGGTGGCGGTGAGCCCGGCGGGCGCCGTCGGCACGGCGGGGGTGGACTTCGCCCCCGCGTGGGTGAGCGTGCCCCAGCCCGGCAGGTCGTCGTTGCCGCCCTCGACGGCGCGGGCGCCGCCGGGACCGCGGAAGACCGCGCGCTTCGTATGCGGGGTGGCGAGGCCGCGTACGCCCGCGTAGTGCGCGTACGCCCTCTCGTAGATCGGTGGCAGGGTGCCGCGCGCCTTCTCCGACACCGATGTCTTGAGGTACTTGCCGGTGCGGTCCAGGTCGGGGGAGAAGCGGACGTCGTCGCCGAGGTTGTAGCGGGCGGCGTACTCGACGTTCGCCAGGATCCGGTCGCCGTCGAAGCCCCACAGGTCGACGCCCTGGTTCCAGGCCACTTGGGCGGCGTCGCCGAGCAGGCCGACCGCGAGCTGCTCATGGCCCTGGTCACGGCCGCTCTCCTGGCCCTGGCCCGCTGCCGTGACGACGCGGTGCCGGACGCTGCCGTTGCCCGCGCCGGCCGCCGCGTACCGCAGCGCGTCCTCGAAGAGCGTCGGCTCCTCGCAGAACACCCCGATGGCCAGGACGGTCTGGACCGCCGTGAGGTCCCAGTTGCCGTTGGCGTAGAGCATGTAGCCGGACACCGCCGGATACCAGACGCGCAGAAAGGACTCCTCGCAGCGCGTGACGGCCGCCGTGTCCCAGCCGTCGTAGCCAGTGTGCCGCAGCAGCTCGGCCGCGTTGACGAACAGGAACGCC
>NZ_GG657754.1:9629695-9632874 GCF_000158915.1 Streptomyces himastatinicus ATCC 53653
CACGCCGGGGCCGAAGCGGATGACGTCCGGATCGTCCGCGGCGGGGCGGTCCGTCTCCAGGGGGCGGGCGAGCAGATGCAGACAGTCGAAGATCTGGTCGTCGGCCTGGACGATGAGGTTGCGCGGCTCGGCGAGCCGGAACCGGGCCGTGTTTCCGCGCACCTCGGGAGTGATGCCGTACGAGTCGGGCCGGATCCGCACCCTCTCGACACCGCCCTTGAGGCAGGTCACCTCGACCTCGACGCCGCCGGAGAAGTCGAAGTACGCGAGCGTCGAGTTCTGCTGACGGCCGCTGCCGGTGGTGGTGTCGACCAGGTTCAGGGTGGCCAGATACGTGCCGAGCCTGCGCCATCTGCCGCCGGGGGTACGGACCTTGACCGTGAAGCTGTCGGTCTTCACCGGCGCTCCCGCCGGCACCGGATAGGTGACGAGCCGCGCCGCGCCACCGGCCTCACCGGCTGTGGCACTGGCCGCGGTGGTGCCGGTCAGGCCCGCGGCGAACACGGTGGCACCTGCCGCCTGAAGGGTGGCACGACGGGACAAGGGTGGGTTCATGGCTGACTCCCTGCGCAGTGGAAAACGGAAACCGGTTACTGCGGCCACGCGGCCAGAGCTTCCGTCCTGTCCGGAAACGGAGTCAAGGGCCTGCGTGCACTTTCGAAAGGATCGGTCGCCTCGGCGGCGTACGGCCTGCCGATTGACCCGCCTCCCCGTCAGATCTACGTTAGAAGACGCTTTCTGGAAGTGTTTCTACAAGAGTGTTTCCCCGGCGCCTCAGGAGAGTCATGCCCAGTGCCCAGCCGCCGAGAGCCGTGTTCGCCATGGACCCGGTGCACCTCCCGCTGCTCTTCCCGCCGCCGCTCATGGACCGGCTCCGGCAGGTGGCCGAGATCGACACCGCGCTCGTCGTACGGGACCTCACCGACCCCGCCGCCGCCCCCGCGCTGGCCCGGGCCGAGGTGCTGATCACCGGCTGGGGCTGCCCCCGCCTCGATGCCTCCGCCCTCGTGGCGGCGCCCGAGCTGCGCACCGTCCTGCACGCCGCGGGCTCCGTGCGCTCGCTGATCGGTGACGCCCTGTGGGACGGCGGCATCACCGTGTCCAGCGCGGTCACCGGCAACGCGCTGCCGGTCGCGGAATACACCCTCGCCATGATCCTGCTCGCGGGCAAGGACGCCCTCGCCCACCGGGAACGATTCCGGACCACCCACGCCCATCCGACGCCCGCCGAGACCGCGGCCACCGGCAACCTCGGCCGCCGGGTGGGCGTCATCGGCGCCTCCCGCGTGGGCCGCCGACTCCTGGAACTGCTGCGGCCGTTCGACTTCGCCGTCTCGCTGTACGACCCCTACGTCGACGCCGCCGAAGCCGCCGCGCTCGGCGCCGAACCGCTGCCGCTGGAGGAGCTGCTGCGCCGCAGCGACATCGTCAGCCTGCACGCCCCCGACATTCCCGAGACCCACCGCATGCTGGACCGCACGAGACTGGCCCTCATCAGGGACGGGGGCGTGCTGATCAACACCTCCCGGGGCGCGCTGGTCGACACCCGGGCCCTCACCGACGAGCTGGTCACGGGCCGCCTGAGCGCGGTGCTGGACGTCACCGACCCCGAACCGCTGCCCGCCGGATCCCCGCTGTACACGCTGCCCAACGTGTTCCTCACCCCGCACATCGCGGGCTCGCTCGGCAACGAGCTGGCACGCCTCGGCCGCGTCGTCGCCGAGGAGCTCGAACGCATGGCGGCGGGGCTTCCGTTGGCCCACGAGGTGCTCCATGCGGACCTGGCCCGCGTTGCCTGACGCCCCGGCGGCCCGGCCCCCCGCGGAGTAACGATGGGATACGGTTTCCGCACCGGCGCAGGGCGGGGCCCGGCCCGTCCTTGGGGGCGTCGCTACGGTGAAGGAGCCGCAACGGTGAGCGAGCGCAAGGCGTCGGGTGGCGCCGGACGGGCCACCATTCGCGACGTGGCGGAGCGCGCGGGCGTCTCCGTGGCCAGCGTCTCGCGCGTCCTGTCCGGCAACTATCCGGTGTCGGACGAGCTGCGCCGCCGGGTGATGAAGGTCGTACGGGACCTGGACTACGTCACCAACGCCCACGCCCGCTCGCTGGCCGGGGGCGGCACGCCCACCGTGGCCATCCTCATCAACAACATCACCGGCGCCGCCTTCGCCCACGTGGCCAAGGGAGTCGAGGGAGCGGCCTCGCTGCGCGGCTGGCTCTCGCTGGTCGGCACCACCGGCGACGACCCGGAGCGGGAACTCGCGCTGGTGAACCTCATGCGCCAGCAGGGCGTCGCCGCGGTGGTCCTGCTCGGCGGCGCCTACGACTTCGACGAATACCAGCTGAGGATGGCCCGGTTCGCCCGCTCCCTCGACGCGGCGGGCTCCCACCTCGTCCTGGTCGGCAGGCCGCCACTGGAGGGCGACGTGGCGGCCACCACGGTCGACTACGACAACGAGGGCGGCGCCTACGCCATGGCCAGCCACCTGCTGTCCGCAGGACACCGCCGGGTCCTCGTCCTGCCGGGACACTCCGAACTCACCACCGCCCAGGGCCGGTTGCGGGGCGCCCGGCGGGCCTTCGAGGCGTACGGCGTTCCGTTCGACCCGGGCATGGTGCTCCACGGCCCGTACGACTACGGCCATGGGTACGACGCGGTCGAGGAGAGCCTGCGCCGCGAGCTGGACTTCACGGCGGTGCTGGCGGGGACCGACGTGGTCGCCGCGGGCGCCATGCATGCGCTGCGCGGCGCCGGGCTCAGGGTCCCCGAGGACATCTCGATCGTCGGCTACGACGACATCCCGCTGGCCTCCCAGCTCACGCCGCAGCTGACGACCGTTCATGTGCCGTACGAGGAGATGGGCCGGGCCGCGCTGCGCGCGGTGGCCGACCGGCGCGAGGGCGGCGCGGGCCGCCGTGGCGGCGGCGACGGTGCCCATCTGGTGCTGGGTACCCATGTCGTCGTACGGAACTCCGTCCAGCCGCCGGCCCGCCGTTCCTGACCATCGGTCCGCCGTTCCTGACCGTCACGATGCACCGCCGCGACGCACCACCGTCGTAAACGTTTTCCGCAACTCATCGCGTCCCCGCCTCTTGTCGAGCGCGGACCAACCGGCCTACCGTCCACAGCAACCGGTTACTACCGCTTTCCCGCCTTCGGCCTCCGTCCGCCGATCCCG
>NZ_GG657754.1:9633309-9657017 GCF_000158915.1 Streptomyces himastatinicus ATCC 53653
CAAGTTCACGCCGGTGCGTGGGCGGGGGCCGGGGTGCAGGGCAAGGCCTACGGCGTTCCCACCGGCTCCGCACCCGCGTTCACCATCCTCCGCACCGACATCTTCCGGAAGTACGGCCTGAAACCGCCCGCGACCTGGGACGAATTCATCGCCGCCGGGAAGGTGCTGAAGAAGCACGGCATCCACATCACCAACTACGCGGGCGAGGACCCGAGCACCCTCGAAGTCCTCGCCATGCAGGCAGGGGCGCACTGGTACGCCATCGACGGCAGCGCCTGGCGGGTGAACTTCCAGGACTCCGGCACCCTCAAGGCGGCGAAGGTGATCCAGCAGATCATCGACAGCGGTCTGAACTCCTCGCTCTCCTTCGCCGACTACGCGGCGGTCCAGCGCAACTACGACAGTGGCCGCACCGCCACCCGGCAGATCTCCACCTGGCAGATGGCCGGTATGGTCCAGAACTTCACCAAGTCCAACGGCCTGTGGGCGCTGTCGCCCTGGCCCGCGTTCACCGGCGAGCCCGCCAAGACCCCGGCCGGGACCAACCAGAGCGGCGGGCTCACCCTGGTGACCGAGCAGTGCGAGCACCCGGAGCAGGCTGCCGCCGCGGCGCTGTGGATGTCCACCGACACCGGCGCCGTGTCCACCATGGCGAGCCCCGAGACCGGCAACGGCGTCATGCCCGCGCTCGCGGACAGCGCGTCGTACGCCGAGAAGTCGCTCTCCGCCAAGCTGCTCGGGAAGAACTACCGACCGGGCAAGAAGGTGGTCACCGACAGCCTGGGCACCGTCACCACCGACTGGACCTTCGGCCCGAACTGGACCGCGATGTTCACCGAACTCCAGACCGGCTGGGCCAAGGTCCTCAACAAGCAGCAGAAGGTCACCGATCTGCTGGCCCATATGCAGAAGTGGACGGTGGCAGACCTGAAGTCCCGTGGCATCAGCGTCAAGAACTGAGGGCCCGCATGATCCGCTCCCAGCGCTGGAAGGGGGCCGCGTTCACGCTGCCCTTCCAGCTCGGCTTCGTCTTCCTCTACCTCATCCCGATCGGCTACGCGGTCCACCAGTCGCTGTTCCGGGAGCAGCGGTCCGGCCTCGGACTCGGCGGCGCCACCGTGACGTTCGCCGGACTGGACAACTACCGGCACGGCCTGACCGACCCGGCGTTCATGAGCTCCGTCCTGCGGGTGGTGCTGTTCGCCTGTGTCCAGATCCCGGTCATGCTCGCCCTCAGCCTGCTGCTCGCGCTGTGCCTGGACGCGCTCACCGCGCGCGCGGCCGCCCGGTTCCGGATGCTGCTGCTGATCCCGTACATGATCCCCGGGGTGGTGGCCGCCATCGTGTGGATCAACCTCTACAGCCCCGATGTCGGCCCGCTGACCTCGCTCGGCGGATTCTTCGGGAGCGCCTGGAACTTCTTCGCGCCCTCGATGGTCTGGCCGTCCATCGGCAACCTGCTGACCTGGCACGGCATCGGCTACAACATGGTGATCATCTACGCGGCACTCCAGGTGGTGCCCCGCGAGCTGTTCGAGGCCGCGCGGCTGGACGGCGCCTCCGAGACGCGCATCGCGCTGAGCATCAAGGTCCCGCAGGTGCGCGGGGCGCTGGTGCTGACCGGCATGCTCTCCATCATCCAGATGCTCCAGATCTTCAACGAGCCCGCGCTGTTCCGGAACGTCACCCCGCAGACGGTCAGCGACAGCTTCACCCCGATCATGATCGTCTACAACCAGGCGTTCAACGCGGGCAACTACCACTACGCCGCAGCCCTGTCGGTGCTGCTGGCCCTCGTCCTCGGCGTGGCCTCCTTCCTCTTCTACCGGCTGACCTCGAAGGAGACCGACTGATGGTGATGACGGAATCCGCCACCGAACGACCCGAGACGCACACCGTACGGCGGCTCGCCCGCCCCGACCCTGCCGCGCGCGGGCGGGGCGGCCAGCGCTTCCTGCTGCTCGGCCTGGTCCTGGCCGGTGCGTACAGCCTCTTCCCGGTGTGGTGGCTGATCGTCGCGGCCACCAAGGACCGCACCGGGCTGTACCAGACCAGCGGCCTGTGGTTCTCCGGTATGCACCTGTGGGACAACCTGCACCAGCTGGTCACCTACGACCACGGCATCTTCCTGCGCTGGACCGCCAACTCGTTCCTGTACGCCGGGGTGGGTTCGCTGGGCGGCACCCTCATCGCCCTCGCCACCGGATACGGCCTCGCCCGCTTCGACTTCCCCGGGCGCGGTGTGGTGTTCGCGTGCGTCGTCGGCTCGTTCCTGATCCCGATCGCCCTGCTCACCCTCCCGCTGTACCTGGTGTTCTCGTCCATCGGGCTGGTCGACACCCCGTGGGCCATGCTCATCCCGTGTCTCATCAACCCGTTCAGCGTGTACCTGGCCAAGGTCTACACCGAGGCCACCGTCCCCTTCGAACTCCTGGAGGCGGCCCGCCTGGACGGCGCCGGGGAGCTGCGGATCTTCTTCAGCATCGTGCTGCGGATGATGTCCACGGGCGGCGCCACCGTGTTCCTGCTCGCCTTCGTCAACACCTGGAACGCCTTCTTCCTGCCGCTGACCGTGCTGCGCGGCGAGGAGAACTGGACCCTCAACCTGGGCCTGTACAACTGGACCGGCAAGCGGCTGGAGTCCGGTATCGACCTGACCAGCCTCGTCCTGACCGGCGCCCTGCTGTCGATCGTGCCACTGGCCATCATGATGACCGCGATGCGCCGCTACTGGCGCACCGGCGTCACCCTGGGCGCCCTGAAGTGAGATGAACCCTGGCTGACGTGGCACTAGGATCGCCCGGTGACCGCGGCGAACCAGCAGACCGGGAAGAGTGAGGCGTCACCGGGCGAGACGCGTGCGGGCGCGGCCCGGAGCGCCACCGTCAAGGATGTGGCGACGCTCGCCGGGGTCTCCCCGAAGACCGTGTCCAACGTCATCAACGGCTTCGCACATGTGGCGCCCGAGACCCGGGAGCGGGTGCAGCGGGCCATCCGGCAGCTCGGCTACCGGCCCAACCGGGCCGCCCGCAATCTGCGCCGCGGCAGCACCGGCATGATCGCGCTGGTGCTGCCGGAGCTGGACGTCCCGTACTTCGCCGAACTCGGCCGCCACTTCCTCACCACGGCCGAGGAACACGGCCGCACCCTGCTCATCGAGCAGACCCTCGGCGACCGGGACCGGGAGGCGTCCGTCATCAACGGTCTCGGCGACCACATCGTGGACGGCGTGGTGGTCAGCCCGCTCGCCCTGCACGGCCACGCGCTCGCGGGCCATCTCGGCGCGGTGCCGCTCGTGCTCATCGGCGAACGCCCCAGCGGCGGACTCACCGACCATGTCGTCATCGACAACGTGGCCGCCGCCCGGGAGGCGGTGACCCATCTGATCCGCGGCGGCCGCCGCCGGATCGCCGCCGTCGGCCCGCAGCCCGAGCCGTACATCGGTACGCCGCTGCTGCGCAGGACCGGCTACCGCCAGGCGCTGGAGGCGGCCGGGCTGCCGCTTGACCCCCGGCTGGAGCGTGAAGCCCCCCGCTACCACCTGCGGGAGGGCGCCCGGGCGATGGACGCGCTGCTGGACGGGCCCGACCCACCCGACGCCGTGTTCTGCTTCAACGACGCGCTGGCGCTCGGCGCGCTGCGCACCCTGTACGAGCGCGGGCTACGGGTCCCGGAGGACGTGGCCGTGATGGGCTTCGACGATATCGAGGCCACCCGCTACAGCACCCCCAGCCTGAGCACCGTGGCGCCGGACAAGGGCGCGATCGCCCGGCACGCCGTCAGCCTGCTGCTGGAGCGGATCGACGCGCCGGGCCGGCCGCCCCGGGAGGTCGTCGTCGGGCACACGCTGTGCACCCGCGAGTCCACCGAGGACGGCGCGGCGTCAGGGGGCGGTCACTGACCTCCCAGACCGGTGGTGGCCACGGACTTCACGATGCGGCGCTGGAAGAGCATGAAGACGATCAGCAGCGGGAGCGAGCCGAGGACCGAGGCGGCCGACTCCTGGGCGTTCCGCAGCCCGGTGGAGTCCTTCACGGTCGACAGCCCCACCGGCAGCGTCATCAGCTGCGGATCGCTGGTGCTGATGAACGGCCAGAGGAAGTTGTTCCAGGTGTTGATGAAGACGAAGATGGCCACCGCCGCCAGGATCGGCCGGGACAGCGGCAGCACCACGTTCCAGAACACCCGGAAGCTGCCCGCGCCGTCGATCCGGGCCGCCTCTTCCAGCTCGCGCGGAATGCCGTCGAAGAACTTCTTCAGGATGAACACCATCGCGGGCGCCACCACCTGCGGCAGGATCACCGCCGCATAGGTGTCGACGAGGTTCATGGCGAGCATCTGCCGGAACAGCGGCACGATCAGGATCTGCGGCGGCACCATGATCGAAGCGACGATGACGGCGAACAGCACCCGGCGGCCGCGGAAGAGGGTGCGCGAGAACGCGTACGCGGCCATCGCCGAGACGGCCACCGTGAGCGCCGTGACGCACACGGCGATCACGACGCTGTTCACCGCCCACACCGGGAGGTTGCCCTGACCGAAGATGGTCCGGTACGCCTCGAGGGTGAAGCCCGCGTCGGGGAGCCAGTCGACACCCGACGCGCTCGCGTCGACCTCCGACTTGAACGACGTGTCCACGCCCCAGCCGAACGGCACCAGCCAGGCCACCGCCATCAGCGCCAGCGCCAGCAGCGTCAGCACGCGGGGGAGGAGGCCCGCCCCGAGCGTGGGATGCCAGGCCCGGCCGCCGCCGTGGCGGCGCCGCCGGGCCACCTCCCGGGGCATGGTCGAGCGCGGCTTGTCCTGCGTACGGGGCGGGAGTGTTTCGGGGGCCATGGCGGAATCAGTCCTCCCTGCGCGAGAAGATCTTCAACTGGGCGAGCGAGAGGATGATGATGACTCCGAAGAACACATACGAGATCGCCGAGGCGTAGCCCAGCCGGTAGTTGGTGAAGCCGGTGTCGTAGATGTACTCCAGGATCGGCCGGGTGGTCCCGTCGGGGCCGCCCCTGGTCAGCAGGTAGATCTGGTCGAACACCTTGAGCGACGCCATCACCTGCAACACCGTGATCAGCCCGGTGGTCCGGCGCAGCTGGGGCAGCGTGACCGACCACAGCCGGCGCCACGCCCCGGCGCCGTCGAGCGCGGCCGCCTCGTAGAGGTGGTCGGGGATGGCCTGGAGCGCGGCCAGATAGAGCAGGAAGTTGAAGCCCACCGTCCACCACAGGGTGACCAGTGCGAGGGACCACATCGCGTACTTCTCGTCGGTCAGCCAGCCGATGCCGTCGATGCCGACCAGGTCCAGCAGGCCGTTGAGCATGCCCCGGTCCGGCTGGTACAGCATGTTCCAGATCTGGTAGACCACCGCGACGGGCAGCAGATGGGAGGCGAAGAAGGACAGCCGCCACAGCCACTGCCCCGGCATTCCCGTGTACACCAGCAGGGCCATCACCAGCGCCAGGGCCACCAGGGGGACGGTGGACAGGACGGTGAACCAGACCGTGTTGCCGAGGGTCTGCCACACCTGGCCGTCGCCGAGCGCCTCGGTGAAGTTGTCCAGCCCGACGAAGGTGCTGCCACCGGCCCCGGTCAGGCTCGCGTCGGTGAAGCTCATCCACAGGCCGATGCCGAGGGGCACGACGAGGAAGAGCCCGAAGAACACCAGGAAGGGGGTGGCGAAGAGCCACCCGGTGGTGCGGGGAGGCCGTGGCGTCATGACGATGCTCCTTTCCGTTGCCATTCCGTCGCCATCAGGCCGGATTCGGCTGGGCCAGCAGGGTGTTGATCTGGGACACCATCGTGCGCACCGCCTTCGCCGGGGACGAGCCGCCGATCGCGGGATCGAGCGCCTGGGACATCCGCGTCTGGAAGTCCGAGCCGGAGCCCGCGAACCACACGGGCGGGTCGAGCGCGAGCTGCTTCGCGGCTCCCGCGTACTCGGACTGCGGTCGCAGCTTGGCGTACGCCGCGGACGAGACCGCCGGTGTGTACGCCGGGATGTGACCGGCCGCCGCCCACTGGAGCCCGGACCGGACCAGCCCGGCGACGAACTGGTGGGTGCGCCGCCGCCGTTCGGGATCCGGGTTGTCCTGATGCGGCAGCACCAGTGCATGGCTGTCGGCCGCGCCCGCCGGACGGTCGTAGAAGGTGGGGATGGGGGCGCCGCCCAGCCGGTCCTTCAGGGTGGACTGGTAGGTGGCCATGTCCCACTCGCCCGAGAAGATCATCGGTGAGCGGCCGCCCGCGAAGGCGGCGATGGCCGTCTGGACGTCCATGGTGCGGCTGTCGCGTGCCAGCTCGGCCATGAAGCGCACCACCTCCACGGCGGTGTCCTCGTCGATCTCGGCCCGCTCGCCCGTGAGGTCGAAGGTGGCGCCGGTCTGGCTGAACAGCGACCAGAACATCCGCCAGCTCATGGCCGGGTCGTTGGAGTGGCCGAAGACCGGCCCGAGCTTGCCACCGGACCGGCGGAGCTTGTCCATCAGCTCCAGGGCGTGCCGCGGCGATTCGAAGGGCACCAGCCGCCCTTCACCGTCGAGCAGACCCGCCTTGTCCAGGACGTCCCGGTCGAAGAAGACCACGAAGGGGTGGGTGTCCAGCGGGATGGCGTACGGGGCGCCCTGGTACAGGCTGCGCTTCACGAGCGTGGCGTTGAGGTCGTTCTGCTTCAGCCCGAACTCGGCCAGCAGGTCCATGTCCCACGGGTCGAGGAGACCGCCGGGGGCGTAGCCCGCCAGCCGGGTGAGGTGCATGATGGCCACATCAGGTGAGCGGCCGCCCGCCGAGGCCATCGCGAGCTTGGTGTAATACGGCGGGCCCCACTCCAGCACCGTCGTCCTGACCTTGAGACCCTCTGTGCGCTTCTCGACGTTGCGGGTCAGCTGCTTCATCAGATCGCCGTCGGGGCCCGTGAACAGGTTCCAATAACGGATCTCGTCCGCGCTCGTCACGCTTCCGGCGATCGAACCGCAGCCGCTGAGCGCGGACGCGGTGGCGGCCGCTCCCGCCCCGTACACCGCACCTCTGAGCAGCCCGCGCCTGGTGAGGCCGGTCATCGTCCCTCCTCGCCGGACGGGCGCTCGAAGGCGGCGGGGCGCAGCTGGGCGGCGCGCATCCGCGCCACATCCAGCTTGGGGCCGCGGTCGAAGCGGTAGACGCCGTTCTGTTCCTGGAACACATCGGTGAGCTGGGTGTAGCAGTAGCCGAACATATGGGGGTCGTCCAGCAGCGCCGCGGTCAGCCCGGCGAAACGCTCGTGGAACTCCTCCTCGTTCCTCGGCCGCTGCCCATAGCCCCAGGACACCTCGCGGTCGTCCCCGGCGGCGGCCGCGGCCTCCTCCGGATTCCACCAGATGCCGCCGAACTCGCTACAGAAGTACGGCTGTCCGCGGTACGGCAGCGACCACACCGCGTCGGTGTCCCGCTTCCCGGGGTTGCCCGCGCGGTCGGGATTGATGAACGGTTCGTCCTTGTCGAGACCCGCCATCTGCCGGCGGAACGCCTCCGGGTCCTGCTCGTAGCTGTGCGCGTCGTAGACGTCGGTCTCGGCCACGCGATGGGAGTAGCCGGAGGCGTCCAGCACCGGGCGGGAGGTGTCGGCGGCCTTGGTGGCCAGGAACATGGCCCGGGTGACATCGTCCAGGACGGTGTGCCGGTCGTGGAGTTCCTGATGGGTCTCGTTGAGCGGACACCAGCCGACGATCGACGGATGGGAGTAGTCCCGCTCCACGGCCTCCAGCCACTGCGTGACGAAACCGGCGGTCGGCCGCTGGTTGTCCCGGCCGGTACGCCCCTGACTCGCACCCCAGTCGCCGAACTCGCCCCACACCAGATAGCCCAGCCGGTCCGCGTGGTGCAGGAACCGCTCCTCGAACACCTTCTGGTGCAGCCGGGCCCCGTTGAAGCCCGCGGCCAGCGACAGTTCGATGTCGCGGACGAGGGCGGCGTCGTCCGGCGCGGTCATCAGCCCGTCCGGGTACCAGCCCTGGTCGAGGACGAGCCGCTGGAAGACGGGGCGGCCGTTGAGCAGCAGCCGCTTGCCGTCGATGGCCACCGAGCGCAGCCCGGCGGTGCACTCGGCGCCGTCCACGACCTCGCCGTCGGCATTCAGCAGCTCGATCCGTATGCGGTACAGATGCGGATCCTCGGGAGCCCACGGCCGCAGGCCCTCCTCGGGCAGCGCGAGCACCGGACGGGGCGCCAGGTCGAGGGAGGCACGCACCGTCGCCTCCGCCACCGTGGTGCCGTCCGCGTCGCTCGCCCGGGCCCTGACGCGGTGGCCGGGACGGTTGGCGCTGAGCGGCACCTCCAGGTGGAACGCCCCGGAGCCGAGGTCGGGGGTGATGCGGGGCCTGCGCAGATGGACCTCGGGCACCGGTTCCATCCACACCGTCTGCCAGATGCCGGTGGTGCGGGTGTAGTGGCAGTCGCTGTTGGCGTACTCGGTGGCCTGCTTGCCGCGCGCCTGCGGACCGTGCCGGGCGTCCCTGGCCCGTACGACGATCACCACCTCGGCCTCGCCCCCGGCCGCGCCCGCCACATCGCCGAGGTCGGTGGTGAAGGAGGTGAACCCGCCGCTGTGCCGGGCCACTTCGCGCCCGTCGGCCCAGACCGTGGTGTCGTGGTCGACCGCCCCGAAGTGCAGCAGCACCCGCCGCCCGGCCCAGGACGCCGGGACCCGAACGTGACGCCGGTACCAGACGGCGGGGTGGAAGTCGGTGTCCCCGATTCCCGACAGCTCGGACTCCGGACAGAACGGGACCAGGATCCGCCCGTCCAACTCCTGGTGGACCAGACCGCGTTCGAGGCCGCTGTCGCCGGGATCGAAGGCGAACTGCCAGGTGCCGTTGAGGTTCAGCCAGTCCTCACGGACGAAACCGGGTCGCGGGTATTCGGGTCGTGGAACATCGTTCGGTATATCGGGCGGCGGTGTGTCAGCGCGAGTCATGGTCAACTCCGGGGCACGGGCGAGCGGTTCAGGGGGCAGGGGTATGCCATCACCCGCTTACATCGTTGTAAAGACCTGATGCACCTCGTGTTTCTTGAGCCGGAAGAGGCGTGTCCGTCGGGGTTCATGGACACTCGGCACCTGCCGACGGAGACTGGCCCAAGTTCCAGGACCACCCCGCACACCCCGGGGCTCGCGCCCCGGCCGACCCGCTGGAGGCGTCGTGGCCGTGCAGATCTGTTCGTTGATCGTCGCCGAGCCGCAGGTGATCCCGCCCGGCGGGTATCGCGTGGTGCGGTTCCCCTTCGGCACCGCCGAGTCCTACGACGCGCTGGGCATGCATCAGGTGGTCCAGCCCGACGGGTACCGGATCAAGAACTGGCGTACCGACGACCGCGCGGGGCTGATCTGGCCCTCGGTCGGCGGATGGGGTGCGCTGACGGCGATGATCCAGTGGGAGGCCGGGGGCTACGGCGAATTACGGGACCGCTTCGTACGGGATCCGCTCGGGCTGTCGACGGGCCGGGACTCGACCGCCACCGACCACCGGCCGCCGAGCCGCGGCATGCAGTGCTTCACCAAGCACCACGAGATCTTCGTTCACCCGCAGACGCCGCTGGCGCTGATGGTCTCGCACACCAGCGGCTCCTCGGTGAGGCTGGTGCTCGCCGAGTTCAAGCTGGCCATCCATCAGGTCTGAGGGCCGCCAGACCTGAGGGGTCAGAACTCGCCCTTCTTCACCTTGTACAGCTCTATGTCCTCGTTCGCGAAGAGATGGACATAGCCGCAGTCCCAGCAGATCAGCCCGTTCGCGGACTCATTGGCCCAGGCGAGGTTCATGAGCTCCATCCCGGTGCTGTTCAGCTTCACCCGGCGGTCCCGGAAAAGGCCGCCCTGGCAGAACATGCACTTGATCCAGCGGTCTCCGATGGCCGCACGCACGGGCTTGGACATGCCCCTCCCCTTTCCCGCCACCGAAGTGGCCTGCTCTCTCCTGCTGTCGGCGCGTGATCAGCATAGTTCGCGCGTTCTGTCGGCAATGTAGCCAACGAAATTGTTGACAATCTTGTTGGCCTAGATTTACCTTCGACACGCACTCACTCAGGGAGAGCACGATGCCGAAGGAAGCCCGTCCAGGCACCGGAGAACAGGCCAAGCAGCATGCGCTGACCCAGTTGCGGCAGGCGATCCTGGCCGGCGAGATGGCACCGGCGCAGCGACTGGTGGAGAACGAACTCGCCGAGCAGTTCGGGGTGACCCGGGCCAGCATCCGCGCGGCCCTGATCGACCTGGCCTCGGAAGGGCTGGTGGAACGGATCCGTAACCGCGGATCGCGGGTGCGGGTGGTGTCCGTCGAGGAGGCGGTGGCCATCACCGAATGCCGCATGGCCCTCGAAGGGCTGTGCGCGGCCAAGGCGGCCGTCCAGGCCAGTGCGGAGCAGCTGACCGAACTTGCCGATCTGGGCACGGCGATGTCCAAGGCGGTCGCCGACGGCGAACCCATGACGTACTCCCGGCTCAACCATGAGCTGCACGGCCGGATCAGGGAGATCTCCGGCCAGCAGGTGGCCGTGGAGCTGCTGGAGCGGCTCAACGCGCAGCTGGTGCGCCACCGGTTCCAGCTCGCTCTGCGGCCGGGGCGTCCCCAGCAGTCCCTGAGCGAGCATCTGGCCATGATCGAAGCGATCCAGGCCCGGGACCCGCAGGCGGCCGAGGCGGCCGTCCGCACCCACCTCGCGGGCGTGATCGACGCATTGCGCGAATGACGGTTGGGCGCATGACGTGCTGCGTGCGTGACGCGGCCGGGGTCACACCGGGTTCACTCGGTCGGGTGACCAGGGGTGAACGTAGCTGGTGGTGCAGATCAGGCTGCTGCCGACGTCTGTGCAGGCGGCGGCGCTTGAGTCGACCTTGCGTACGCCACGCTCAAGGCCAATCTGAAGGCCGGGAATCTGGGCAGGCCGGGCTCGAAGCGCTGGCGGAAGGCCACGGGGAAGCCGGTCGGCTTCCGCCCGGAGAGCGCGCAGCCTTACGACGACCGGATGCTTTCCTGGCAGATCGCCGAGCGCAGGGTCTCGATCTGGACGGTGAACGGCCGGGTGAAGGGGCCTGCGAGGTACCCGAAGCGCCGCTGAACGATGATCCGGTGGACTTCCTCGGCGTTGACCTGGGCATCGTCAGCATCGCTACGACCTCCGACGGCGAGATCATGGCGGGGCGGGAGCTCAACCGCGTCCGGATCCGGGAACGCAAGCCGCGTACCAAGCTCCAGAAGAAGAACACCCCGTCCGCCAGACGCCGGCTGAAGAAGCGACGGCGGAAGGGGCGCGGCGGGCGCGGGACATCAATCACAAGATCGCGAAGCATGTGGTGGCCGAGGCAGAACGCACCGGTCGCGGAATCGCCCTGGAAGACCTCAAGGGCATCCGTGAGCGGGTACGGCTTCGCAAGCCCCAACGGGGCACCCACTCCAGCTGGTCCTTCGCCCAGTTGCGGCAGTTCATCGCGTACAAGGCCCGCAGGGCAGGGGTGCCGGTGGTGTAAGTCGATCCGGCGTGCGGCCACATCGACAAGGCACCCTGGTTCGCGTGCCGGAACTGCGGATTCGTTGATCACGCAGACCGGAACAGCTCCCGCAACATCCGCGCGAGAGCGTGGGAGTTGTGGCGACGCGGGGCCCCGTCAACGGCCCCCGCCCCAGCCCCGTGACAGCGGGGCGGTGCTGGACGCAAACGCAGCATCACCGCCAGTGATGTCCGTTGTGCAAACCCAGGACTTCGGTCCCGGGTCGTTGACCTATGACGCACGGCAAGACGCCCACCGCCACCCGCTCAACGCTGGCGATCAGTGCGCACGCCGGAGGCTTCGTGTGGCGGCCCGGTGGCGCCATCGCCCTGGCGGCCTCCCGGGGGAGAAGGTCACCATCGTGTGCCTGCCCTACGGGGAGTCCCCCGAACAAGCACATACGCCGAGGCGTATATGCGCCCGTACCCGCAGGTCACGGGGGTGCTGGCATGAGCGGCGTCATCGTCACCAACCCGCCGCGCGCCCGCGCCGAGGACGTCAGGGCCATAGCCTGACCCTCACCGCACACCGGACCTCCTGGCGCTCACCTATGTGGCTGTCTTCCTGACCGTTGCCGCACTGCTCGCCACCGTCCTGATCACCTTGACCGGCCTGCACCGCGCGGATGCCTGAGGTGGCGTCAGGCGCGGCGCATCTCCAGCACGACCTTGCCCCAGGCGTGGCCCGACTCGACCTCGCGCAGGGCGGCTTCGGCCTCCTCGAACGGGAAGACCCGGTGCACCCGCGGGTCCAGGCGGCCCGCCGCCACGCGGCGGGCCAGCTCGGTGAGGGTCCGCGGTGAGCTGTTACGGGTCAGCGGCCGGGCGCCGAACCGGGCCGCCGTCCCGGGGTCGGCCACCGTGAGGATCCGGCAGCCGGGCCGGATGAACGCCGCGACAGCATCCAGCGCGTCCCCGCCCACCAGGTCCAGGATCGCGTCGGGGCCCTGGGGCAGGGCCGCCTTCAGCTCCTCGGCGACGAGGCCGCTGTCGTAGGGGACCGCGGTGGCGCCCAGCGAGGTGACGAACTCCCGCTTGGCCGCGGCCGCGGTGCCGACGACCGACACCCCGGCCTCGTACACGATCTGCGCCGCCGCCACGCCCACACCGCCCCCGACGCCCAGGATCAGCAGCGTCTCGCCGGGCGCCGGATCGAGCAGCCCCACCGCGTCGTAGCCGGTTCCCGCCGCGATGGGCAGGGCCGCGGCGTCGGTGAAGGAGACCGCGGCGGGCTTCGGCGCCGTCCGGTCCGCCGTCAGGACGGCGAACCGCGCGTAGCCGCCGCAGCCCGCCGCGCTGCTGCCGAACACCGGGTCGCCGACGGAGAATCCGGTGACGCCCTCGCCGACCTCCTCGACCACCCCCGCCGCCTCCCGGCCGAGCACGGCCGGGAGGTCGAGGTGGAGGAATTCGCGGTGCATCCCGGCGCGGACCTTCCAGTCCACCGGGTTGACTCCCGCCGCGTACACCGCGATCAGCAGCTCACCGGGGCCGGGCACGGGTTTCGGCAGCTCGAGGAAGGCTTGCGTCTCCGGTCCGCCGTACCGGGTGAAGCCATAGGCGTCGGGCACGGTGTGTCTCCCCGCGTCGGTGGTTTCCGTGGACACGTTCTACGACCCCGCCGCCGCGAGGCCGCGGCGCTGTTCACGGCGGTCCCGCTGCCGGTCCGGATCGGGCACGAGGGCCGCGAGCATGAGCCGTTGGGTGTAGGGGTGCTGTGGTTGGCTCGTCACCGCCCGGGTGTCCCCGGACTCCACGATCTCCCCGCGGTACATGACGGCCACCCGGTGGCTGATGCGGCGCACCACGGACAGGTCGTGGGTGATGAACAGATACGCCACACCCGTGCGCTCCTGGATCTCGATGAACAGGTCCAGCACCCGGGCCTGCGTGGACAGGTCCAGCGCGCTGACCGGCTCGTCGCACACGATGAGCCTGGGGTCGCGGCACAGGGCGCGCGCGATGGCGATGCGCTGGCGCTGCCCGCCGGAGAACTCCCGGGGGAGCCGGTGCGCGGCGTCCGCGGGCAGGCTGACCTGGTCGAGGAGTTCGCGGATGCGCTCGCCCGCCGCCCCGCGTGACACACCGGCCACCAGCAGCGGCTCGGTGAGGATGTCGCCCACGGTCATCGCCGGGTTCAACGAGGTGTAGGGGTCCTGGAAGACCACCTGGATCTCGTCGCTGAGCGCCCGCCGCTCCCGCGCGCCCAGCCGCGAGATGTCCCGGCCCGCGTAGGCGATCCGGCCCTCCCTGACGGGGGCCAGGCCGAGCACCGCGCGCCCGAGCGTGGTCTTCCCGGAGCCGGACTCGCCGACAAGACCCACGGTCTCGCCCGCCCTGATGTCCAGCGAGACCCCGTGCAGCGCCCGGAACGGCGGGGTGCGCCACCCCTTGGCGGGGTACTCCACCACCACCTCGTCCACTTCCAGGACGCTGCCGTGCGCCGGGGTGTCCGGCCGGGGTGTCGGGTTCGTCATCATGCCTTCTCCTGCACGGTGGTGCGGGCCGGGGTGCCGTCGTCGAGCGGGGTACGGGTCGGGGCGTCCTCCAGCGTCGACGCCAGCAGCATCCGGGTGTACGCGTGGTGCGGGTTGGCGAAGAGCTGCCCGACGGGGGCCGACTCGACCACCTTCCCGGACCGCATGACCAGGACGTGGTCGCAGATGTCGGCGACGACGCCGAAGTTGTGGGTCACCAGGATCATGCCCATCCGGCGCTCCCGCTGGAGCTCCCGCAGCAGGTCGAGCACCTCCGCCTGGACGGTGACGTCCAGCGCGGTGGTCGGCTCGTCGGCGATCAGCAGATCGGGATCGCACGAGACCGCACCGGCGATCAGCACCCGCTGCGCCATGCCACCGGAGATCTGGTGCGGGTACGCGTCGTACACCCGCTCCGGCCGGTCGATGCCGACGCGCTCCAGCAGGGCCAGGGCCCGCTTCCGCGCCTCCCCGGCCGAGATCTTCAGGTGCAGCCGCATGGGGTCGGCGAGTTGGCTGCCGATACGGAAGGACGGGTCCAGGTTGGACATCGGCTCCTGCGGTACGTACGCGATCCGCCGGCCCCGCAGACCGCTCATGGCCTTGCCGCCCAGGCGCCGCAGATCCTTTCCGCCGAAGGAGAGACCCTCGGCCTCGCGACGCGCCTCGGGGGGCAGCAGGCCCAGCACCGAGAAGGCGGTCTGGCTCTTCCCCGACCCCGACTCGCCCACCAGCCCGACGACTTCGCCGTGGCGGACGCTGAGCGACACCCCGTCCACGACCGTGGCCTCGCCGTCGCTGGTGGGGTACGAGACCCTCAGGTTCCGTACGGTGAGCAGCGCGTCGCCGTCGTCGTCGCGAACCGGGGAGTCGGCGGGCGGGGAATCGGGTGTCTTCGTACGCCGCAGGCGGCGGGCGGGAGCCGCGTGACCGCCCTCCAGCAGGGTGTCCCGCAGCGCGTTGGCGAGCAGCCCGACCGAGGCGACCGTGACGACGATGGCGACTCCGGGCGCCACCAGCAGCGTGGGCTCGATGTACAGGTTGGCGAACGCCTCGTTGAGCATCGCACCCCAGCTGGCCTCGCTCGCCGAGCCCAGACCGAGGAACTCGATGCCCGCCTGGATGACGACGGCGACCCCGAACATCTGCGCCGCCTGGATGATCGTGGGCGCCTGTACCACCGGCAGGATGTGGCGGCGGACGATCCGCAGGTCGTTCAGGCCCGAGACGTGGGCCGCGTCGACGTACAGCTCCTCGCGCACCGAGGTCACCGAGGCGCGTACGAGGCGGAAGACGCCCGGCGCGAGGATGACACCGAGCACGGTCATGGCCGCGTTGGCGTCGGGACCGATCGCCGCGATGGCCACCAGCAACACCATGATCGCGGGCGCGGCCATCACCAGGCTGGCCACCCAGCTGAACGCGGCGTCGACCCAGCCCCGGTAGTAGCCGCTGACCAGGCCGGTCGGGACGCCGATCAGCAGCGCCACCGCGACCGCGAGGAACGCGCCCAGCAGGCTCACCCGCCCGCCGTACAGCAGCCGCGCCAGGACGTCCCGGCCGACGCTGTCGCCGCCCAGCGGATGGGCGGCACCCGGAGAGGCGAACGTGTCGAGCAGCGAAGGACGGGTGGGGCTGTGGGAGGTGAGCAGCGGGGCGAACACCGTGGCCAGGACCAGCAGCGCCAGGACCGTCAGGCACACCACCGCCACCAGGTTGCGCAGCAGACGGCGCCCCACACCGCCGCGGCGGGAGAGTGCGCCGGGCGCGGACGGGGTGGCGGGCGTGGTCTCGCCGGGGGGATTGGTCATCGTACGCGCACCTTCGGGTTGAGCCAGCCGTAGGCGACGTCCACCAGCAGGTTGACCGCCACCACGATGAACACCAGATACACCACGACGCCCATGACCAGCGGAGTGTCGCCGTTGGTCGACGCCGTGACCGCCGCCGAACCGACCCCGGGCAGCCCGAACACCTTCTCGGTGATGACGGCGCCCCCGACCAGGCCGATGAACTGGAGCGACAGCACCGTCAGCGCGGGCGGCGCCGCGTTGCGCAGCACATGCCGGAACAGCACCCGGCGCTCACTGATCCCGCGGCTGCGCAGGGTCCGCACGAAGTCCTGACGCAGCACGTCGATCGCCGAGCCCCGGACCTGCTGGGCCGTAGCCGCGATGACACCGATGGACAGCGAGACCGCGGGCAGGGTGATCGACTGGAACCATCCCGAGGGCGACACCGCGAACGGCACGTATCCCGTGGCGGGCAGCCAGCGCAGCTTGACCGCGACGATCACGGAGAGCGCCAGCGCAGCCAGGAAGCTGGGGACCGCGTAGCCGAGGATCGCCAGCACCTGGACCACCCGGTCGAGCCAGCCGCGCCGGACGGCGGCGGCGACCCCGAGGACGATGCTGAGGGCCGTCGCGAGGATCAGCCCCGCCACCACGACCGACAGGGTCACCGGCACCTTCAGGGCCAGGCTGGCGGCCACCGGGTCGCCGCTGAACCAGGAGACGCCGAAGTCACCGCGGACGGCGTGGCCCAGCCAGCTTCCGTACTGGCTGATCCAGGGGCGGTCGAGGCCCAGCTCATGGGTTTTGGCCGCCACTTGTGCCGGGGTGGCCGTGTTCCCGGAGATGTTGCGCACGGCGTCCGTGCCGGTGAGGCTCATCATCGCGAACGCCGCCGTCGCGAGGACGTAGAGGAGCACCAGCCCGGCCGCCACGCGGCGCAGGAGGAAAGTCAGCATCGCAGCCCTCTCTTTCTGCCATCGGTCGTCATGAGGCCGGGGTCATCTGGTAGATCGGGATGGCCGACTCGAACGGCTGCGGTGTCACCTTGATGCTGTTCGAGACGCCGTGGACGGAGTCGAGAACGTCCCAGGGGGCGTTGAACGCGTTCGTCTGCACATACCGGTTGATCTGCTTGAACAGCTCGTTCTGGCGGGCGCCGGTCGCCTTGCGGGCGGTGGCGATGAGCTTGGCGAGCTTCGGGTCGAAGTCCTTGGCCGGGTTCCAGGCGCCGTCCGCGGTGAGCTGGGTGGAGATGTAGTCCCAGGGCCGGTACGAGGCGAGCTTGAACCAGGACATCGCGTACTTGCCCCGCTGGAGCGAGGTGAACAGCTCGGTGGACGGCACCTTCTTGGTCTTCACCTTGACGCCGATGTCCTCCAGCGCCTGGGTCATCACCGCCTGCTGGCCCGCCGCCACCGAGGACACGTCGGGCATCGTCACCGTGAAACCGTGCGGATATCCCGCCTCGGCGAGCAGCTTCCTGGCCTTCCCGGGGTCGTAGGGGTACGTGCGCTGGAGCGACTTCTCATAGGCGCCGCTCTCCGGGATGGCCATCTGGGAGGTCGCGAAGGCATATCCCATGTTGATCTTCTTGGCGATCGCGTCGCGGTCGAAGGCGTAGTTCAGGGCCTGCCGGACCTTCACCTTGCCCAGGGCCGGCACGATCTTCCCGGCCCGGTCCCAGATGTACAGGCCCTCGACGGCGTCCACGTGCGAACTCACCTGGAGGCCACGGCCCTTGACCTGGCTCGCGCTCCGGGGATCGATCCGCGCCCAGTCCACCTGTTCGCCCAGCAGCGCGTTGAGGCGGGCGGTCGGGTCACTGATCGTCCTGATGACGATCTTCTTGAAGGGGAACGCCTTGGTGTTCCAGTAGTCGCGGTTGCGGGTGAAGGTGTAGACGCTGCCGTTGGTCGTGCCGGACTTGTTCAACACATACGGGCCCGAGCCGACCGGGCCCTTCTTGCCGTCCAGCGCCTTCGGGCTGGCCACCATGCCGGACGGATCGCCCAGGCTGGTGATGAGCGAGGGATCGGGCGCCGACAGATGGATGGCCACCGTGGAGGGGTTCACGGCGTCGACGGTGCGGATGGCCCGCAGCTTGCCCGCGGCCTCGTTCGTGCCCTCCTTGGTGTGCAGCAGGTTGGCCTTCACGGCGGCCGCGTCCAGGGCGGTGCCGTCGGTGAACCTCACCCCCTTCCTGAGCTTCATCGTCAGCACGGTCCGCGAGGTGTCGTACCGCCACGACGTGGCCAGGTTGGGTGTCGCCTCCGCGTATCTGTCCAGGCGGACCAACGAGTCGAAGACCGGCTCGTAGTAGTTGATGTAGTCCCCCAGACCGGCCGAGGCCAGATCCCAGGGAGTGGCGGTGACCCCCACCGCGAGGGTCAGTGTCCCGTCCCCGTCCCCCATGCCGGAGACGGCGCCGCCACTGCACGCCGTCGCGGACACGAGGACGAGAGCGGTCCCTGCCAGCCCCACTCGTCGCATCGCGCACCTCCTCACCTTGTGCCGTCGCGCGTCGTTCAGTGCGTCTGCCGGGCGGCCCACTGGCCGCACAGCCGGATGCTTTCCTCGGCGGTGTCCTGCGCACCCCGGTCGACCTCGATGATCAGCCAGCCGTCGAAGTCGGCGGGCAGCTCCGCGAGAAGCCCCGGGATGTCCACCGAGGCGTGCCCCGGCTCGGCCCACAGGCCCGCGAGGACCGTGGCGCGGTAGTCCAGGTCCTCCGCCGTGCCCCGGGCCGCCACATCGGCGTGGTAGTCCTTGATGTGCAGGGCGGCCACCCGGTCCCCGTAGTCGCGGAGGAGGCCGGGGACATCGGCACCGGCCCAGCCCAGGTGGCCGATGTCCGGGCCGAAGGAGAGGGTGTCCGCGGGCACGGTGTCGAGGATGAAGCGGGTCTCCTCCTCGGTCTCCGCCCAGGTCCCCACGTGCGGGTGGAAGGCCGCGGCCACCCCGTTGGCCCGGGCGGTCTCGCCCATCTTCGCGAACACGTCCCGTACCCGCTCCAGCCGTCCCCGGTCGGACTCCGCGCCCACCGCGGGCCGCCGGACCCTGGGTGCCTCCTTGGACATGCCGGTGGCCACGAAGACCGTGGACAGGCCGAGTTCGGCCTGCTGCTCGCTGATCCGGGCCGTCTTGTCCAGATGCGCCCGCAGGCTCGCGTCATCCTCCGGCAGCGGGCCGGATATGTAGCCCGGGGCGGGCGCGAGACCGTGGTCGGCGAGCAGCTTGCCGTACGCGGCGGCCGTCATGTCCGCGGGCACGTCGGCGTGCACCGCGCGGAGCCCCGCATCGCTGATGATCTTCAGCCGCTCGGGGAGCGGCGGCGCCAGGGCGGGGTCGATCCAGCCGTCCTCGGTCTGCACGAACTGAAGGGGGTTGATCGCGATCTTCTTCGCGCGGATCGTCATGCGGGTCTTCTTCCTCACATTGGGGGTGGCCGGACGTGGTGGTGGCCGGGAGCGCGGGGCGCGTCAGACGGAGAAGCGCGGCGCTGGGCGGTCGCAGGTGCTGTCCAGCGCCACGACACGCGTCTGGGTGGAGGCTTCCTCCACGGCGCACATCGCCTCCAGCACATGGAAGGCGAACGGGCCGGTCGCGCGGTGCGGGGAGCCCTCGACCGCGTCCGCGAGATCGCGCACCCCGAGGCCGCGGCGGGCCTGCTCCTTGGTGCCGACGGCGCCGAACAGGCCGACCACCGGCTCCAGTACGGACCACTCGGTGTCGCCGTGCCGCTTGAGCCGCACCTCGCCGTCGAAGTGGTTCGGGTTCGCCAGCGACAGCGTGCCGCCGGTGCCGTAGATCTCCATGTACGGCAGGTCGGTGTCCCAGATGTCGAAGCTCATCTGCATCGTTGCGATGGCACCGGAGGCGAAGGTGAGCACGGCCGCGGCATGGGTGGGGACCGTGACGTCGATCGAGTCGACGGCCCGGCCGGGCGCGGTCACCGTCCGCCGCTCCGCCCCGATCCGGCTCGATCCGGTGACGGTCCGGATGGGGCCCAGCAGGTTGACGAGGATGGCGAAGTAGTACGGCCCCATGTCCATCACCGGGCCGCCGCCCTCCTGGAACAGGAAGCGCGGGTCCGGATGCCAGGTCTCGGCCTTGCTGTGGCTGATGAACGCCGAGGCGCCGACCGGCGTTCCGATGAGCCCGTCGTCGATGGCCTTGCGCGCCGTCTGGCTCGCGCTGCCGAGGAAAGTGTCCGGCGCCGAGCCCAGGACGCGTCCGCTCCGGGCGGCCGCCTCCAGCACGGCCCGGCCCTCTTCGACCGTCGTGGCCAGGGGCTTCTCCACGTACACATGCTTGCCTGCCTCGAGGGCGGCGATGGTGGTGCGGGCGTGGTGCACCGGCGGGGTCAGATTGACGACGATGTCGACCGACTCGTCGGCGTACAGCTCCGTGTCATCGCCCCAGGCCGGTATGGAGTGGTCGGCGGCGGCCTGCTTGGCGCGCGCCACATCGATGTCGGCCACGCGCACGATCTCCAGCTCCGGGTGGCGGGCCAGGCCGGTGACGTACCGGCCGAAGATGTTGCCGCTGCCCAGGATGCCGATCCGATGCGTCTGCTTGGCCATGAACGTGATTCCTCTCCGGAATGCGACGGGGGTCAGGCGAACTCTGCCGCCCACACCGTCTGTTAGTTCGCCCGGCCAGGGCAAGATGCCGTTTTTAGTTTTTTCTCTTGACTAAAGCTGGCTCAATGTCCAGCCTGTCGATCAGGCCGGAGCGCGGCCGGAACGCCGGTGGGTGCAAGAGGGAGAGATTAGGTACGTGACAGTGCATAAAGGCGAGCGGCGCGCTACTGATGCGGCCCTGCTGCCCGCGGTGCCTTCCGCGTTGCGCAGCGTGCTGGATCTCGTGGTGTCGGGCGAGGCGACCAGCCGGGCGGAGATCGCGCGGCGCAGCGGTCTGGCCCGGTCGACGGTCGGACAGCAGGTCGACCATCTCGTGGGGCGGGGCATCCTCCAGGAGCTGGGGTCGAGCGAGTCGGTGCGGGGCCGCCCGCCGAGGGTGCTGACGCTCAGCCCGCGGGCGGGGACCATCGCCGTGGCGGACGTGGACACGCTGGAATCCCGGGTGGCGATAGCGGACCTCACCGGGCGGGTGATCGCGCAGGAGACCGTGGACATCCGGGTCGACGCGGGCCCTGACGCGGTGCTGGAGACGGTGACCGGGCGGCTGACGAGCCTGCTCGCGGCGCACGAGCGCGATCCGGACCGGGTCCGCGAAGTGGTGATGGGGCTGCCCGGTCCCGTGGACTTCCAGCGCGGCTGCCCGGTGCAGCCGACCGGAATGCCCGGCTGGGACGGCTATCCGGTCGCCGAATGGCTGACCAGGACCTTCCGTGCGCCCGCCGTCGTGGACAACGACTCCAACCTGATGGCGCTCGGCGAGGCCGGCCAGGACGGGATGGACACCCCGCTGCTGTGCATCAAGATCGCGACCGGTATCGGGGCCGGTGTCATCACCACGGACGGCGAGGTGTACCGGGGCGCGGACGGGGCCGCCGGGGACATCGGCCACATCCCCGCCGTCGGCGGTGGCGACGCCCTGTGTTCCTGCGGCAACGTCGGCTGCGTCGGGGCGATCGCCTCCCACCGGAGCATCCTGCGCGGCCTCGGCATCCCCGAGTCGACCGACGACGATCCGCTCTACGGCGTGCACGTCCTGGCCGAACGCGTCGCCGACAACGATCCGCCCGCGGTGCGCGCGCTGCGCCAGGCCGCCACCGAGATCGGCGAGATAGCCGCCATGCTGGTCTACATGTTCAACCCGCGCACGCTGGTGCTCGGCGGCCCGCTGAGCGAACTCCGCGACGACCTCCTCTCCGGAGTCCGCGCCGCGGTCTACCAGCGCGCCCTGCCGCTGGCCACCCGCAAGCTGACCATCACCACGGCCCAGCTCGGCAACGGCTCCGGGGTGCACGGCGGCATCGCCCTCGCCACCCGGGACGTCTTCAGCCCCGAGGGCATCGCCCGGATGCTGGTCGAGGACGCCGAGGGAGCGCCCGCGGCCGGGCGCTGACGGGGTCGGAGCCGGGCGCTGACGGATCAGAGCGGGGCGCGGTGCGCCTCGAAGATGGCGAGGCGTGAGGTGATGGCGCGGGACGCCTCGGTCAGCGCGGAGTGGAGCCGGGGGATGCTGCTGCCCGCGGTGGGTGCGATGACCGCCAGGGCGGCCAGGTACGCGTGGTCCAGGCCGCGCACCGGCACTGCGACGGCGAGGTAGCCGGTACGGGCTTCCTCGACCTCCACGGCGTAGTCCTGCTCCCTGATCCGCGCCAGCTCGGCGGGCAGCCGGGCGGGGGTGAGGGTGCGGGGCGTGGGGCGGTCCATCTGCGGGACCACTGTGGACAGCGGGTACTGCTCGGGGAGCATCGCGAGGGTGAGCTTCCCCGCGGCGCTACAGTGCAGCCGCAGCCGCCGCCCGCCCGCGGTGGACCGGGCCCGGTTGCGGTGCCGTCCGGCGTTCTCGATCACCAGCAGTTCCGAGCCGCTGGGCACGGCCAGGTTCACCGCGTTGTCGAGCTTCTGCGCCAGGTTCTCGATGACGGGCCTGGCGGCCTCGCGCAGGGTGCGCTGGCGGGGCGCGCGCAGGCCGATCTCGTAGAGCTGGAGCCCGAGCCGGTACTTGGCGCCCTCCCGCTCCAGGAGATTTCCGGCGACGAGTTCCTGGCACAGCCGGTGGACGGTGGCCTTGGCGACCCCGGTACGGGCCGTCAGCTCCGCGAGACTGAGGGCGAAGTCATTGTCCCGGAAAGCGGACAGAATGAGGCCGACCTTGCCGAGAACCGACTTGGGCGCCTCGCCGAGCTGCCGCGGATCTTTGTCCTTTTCGGCATACACGTACCCAGTCACTGCGCTTGACCTCCTCACGGCCACCAAAGCCGAGGAAGAGAACGATAGGCGCTTTTCAGGGAGGCCGGAAGAGAGCGTGATCAGACCCGCGGCGGCCTTTTTGTCAATAGGGGGTGTGTCAATACCCGGAAAGGCCGCCGAGAGCGGGCAGCACCTCGGATCCGACCGCCTCGATCAGTTCGGTGGGCGGATCGTAGGAACCCACATGCTGGAGGAAGACCCGGGACACCCCGGCGTCGTGCAAGGCCCTGAGCCGTTCGGCTATCCGCGCGGCGGTGCCGAACAGACAGAATTCCTCGGCGAACCGCACGGCCGCCTCGTCGCTGACCCATGCCGAACACACCTTGACGGCCGCGTCCCAGTCCTCGGCGTGCACCAGATCCGGGTAGACCCCCTCCACCGTGGCGGGGACGTCCACCTCTATCCCCGCCAGGGCGAGGAAGGGCGCCCCGCCGTTCTGCGCGATCGACGCGCAGATCGGTTTGATCAGTTGCGCCTCCGCCTCGACGTCGTCGGTCACCGCGCAGAACGCGGAGACCGTCAGCGGTACCGCCGAGGCCGTCCGGCCCACGGCCTCGGCGCCTTCGCGCACCCGGGCGGCGGCCCCGGCCAGGGTCCTCGGGGACACCCCGCTGAGCAGGATGGCGCCGTCGGCGATCTCGCCCGCCAGCCGCAGGTTCTTCGGCCCGCTCGCCGCGAGGTGGACCGGGATCCGCGGCCCGGGATCGCGCAGCCGGGAGTGGACACCGCCGCCGAAGTCCCACTCCCGCCCGTCCAGCAGCGTCCGCAGCATGCCCACGCCCTCGCGCATCGCCGCCGAGGTGGTCTGCCGCAGATTGACCGGGCCGACCGAGCTGTTGCCCACGCCGAGGCCGAGGGTGAACCGGCCGGGGGCCAGCTCCGCCACGCTGCGCGCGGCCGACGCCACGACCGCCGGATGCCGGGTGGCCACATTGGTGACCGCGGTCCCCAGACCGATGCGCTCGGTGGCCAGCGCGGCGGCGGTCAGGGTGGTGTACACGTCCCGCCACAGCAGCTGGGAGTCAGGAAACCACACCTGG
>NZ_GG657754.1:9657305-9670149 GCF_000158915.1 Streptomyces himastatinicus ATCC 53653
CCGGTCCACCCGCACCGGCCGGTCCTGGAGCGGCCGTACCAGGTCGTCGGCGGCGTCCATCAGCGGGAACAGATCGCAGCCGTGGGACCACCCCAGCAGGTCGGCCACCGCGATGAAGGCCTCCAGCGGGCAGTTCCCGGCGCCCGCGCCCTGCCCGGCCAGCGAGGCGTCGACGCGGGTGACGCCGTTCTCCACGGCGACCACGCTGTTGGCCACCCCGAGGCCCAGATTGTGGTGGGCGTGGATGCCCAGTTCGGTGTCGGGCGAGAGGACGTCGCGGTAGGCGCGGAAGCGGTCGCGCACCCCGTCCATGGTCAGCCGTCCGCCGGAGTCGGTGACGTACACGCAGTGGGCGCCGTAGGATTCCATCAGCTTGGCCTGCCGGGCGAGTTCGGCGGGCTCGGCCATGTGCGACATCATGAGGAAGCCCGCGACGTCCATGTCCAGCTCGCGGGCGGCGGAGATGTGCTGGGCGGAGATGTCGGCCTCGGTGCAGTGGGTCGCGATGCGCACCGAGCGGATGCCCATCGCATGGGCCCGCATCAGGTCGCGCACGGTGCCGATGCCGGGCAGCAGCAGGGTGGTGGGGACGGCGTGCCGGACGGCGTCGGTGACCGCATCGATCCACTCCCAGTCGGTGTGCGCGCCGACGCCGTAGTTGACGCTGGACCCGGACAGGCCGTCGCCGTGGGCGATCTCGATGGCGCCCACGCGCGCGGCGTCGAGGGCGGCGGCGATGGAGCGGGCCTGGTCCGTGGTGTAGCGGTGCCGGAGGGCGTGCATGCCGTCCCGCAGGGTGACGTCCTGGATGTACAGGGCGGCCTCTGGCGTGGTCACTTGGCTGCCTCCATGGGCCGGTGTGCGGCCAGGCGCTCCGCGGTGCGCAGCGCGGCCGAGGTCATGATGTCGAGGTTGCCCGCGTAGGCCGGGAGGTAGTGGGCGGCGCCCTCGACCTCCAGGAACACCGACACCTTCACCGCGCCACGGCGTGCGTCGGCCGGTACCAGGGTGCGCAGCGGGTCGTCGTCGGCGATCCGGTCGAACTGCACCTTCTGCTTGAGCCGGTAGCCCGGGACATAGGTCTGGACACGCTCCACCATGGCCTCGATCGAGGCGGTGACCGCCGCGTCGTCGCACTCGGAGACCAGACAGTGCACGGTGTCCCGCATGATCAGCGGCGGTTCGGCCGGATTGAGGACGATGATGGCCTTGCCCCGGCCCGCCCCGCCGACCTGCTCGATGGCGGAGGCGGTGGTCTCGGTGAACTCGTCGATGTTGGCCCGGGTGCCCGGACCGGCCGAGCGGGAGGCGATGGAGGCGACGATCTCCCCGTAGTGCACGGGGGTGACGGCCGAGACGGCGGCGACGACCGGGATGGTGGCCTGTCCGCCGCAGGTCACCATGTTGACGTTGGAGCTGTCCAGATGGGCGTCGAGGTTCACCGGCGGCACCACATACGGGCCGATGGCGGCCGGGGTGAGGTCGACCACCGTACGGCCGAGGGCGCGCAGCACCTCGTCATGGCGGCGGTGGGCGCCCGCCGAGGTGGCGTCGAAGACGATCCGCACATCGGCGAACTCGTCCAGCGCGACCAGCCCGTCCACGCCCTCGTGCGTCGTGGCCACCTTCAGGCGGCGGGCGCGCGCGAGGCCGTCGGATTCCGGGTCGATGCCCGCCATCGCCGCCATCTCCAGGCTGCCGGACAGCCGCAGCACCTTGATCATGAGATCGGTGCCGATGTTGCCGGAGCCGATGACGGCGACCTTGGTACGGGTGCTCATGCCCTACTCTCCCTCCGTCGCGAACTCGACCGTGACCCGGCCCAGTTGACTGATATGTGCCTCGAACCGATCTCCGGGGCCCGCGGACACCATCGGGCCCAGCGCCCCGGTCAGCAGGACCTCCCCGGCGCGCAGCGGATCGCCCTGGGCGGCGACGGCCGAGGCGAGCCAGGCCGCGGCGTTCAGCGGGCTGCCGAGGCAGTCGGCGCCAGTGCCCTGCGAGACCGTCTCGTCGCCGCGGGCCATGGTCATCCGCACCCCGCGCAGATCGAGCCCGGTCAGCGGCACGGGGGTGCCGCCGAGTACGTACAGCCCGCAGGAGGCGTTGTCGGCGACGGTGTCCACGATGCCGATGTTCCACTCGGCGATACGGCTGTCCACGATCTCCAGCGCGGGCAGCGCGAACTCCGTCGCGCGCAGCACATCGGCCACCGTGCAGTCGCGGTGCGGCAGATCGGCGCCGAGGACGAGCGCCACCTCCGCCTCCACCTTGGGCTGGAGCAGCCGCCCGGCCGCCACCACACCGCCCTCGGGGACCGCCATATCGGCGAACAGCGTCCCGAAGTCCGGCTGGTCCACGCCCAGTTGGGTCTGCACGGCGGGCGAGGTCAGGCCGATCTTACGGCCCGCGATCCGCCGCCCGGCGGCCACACCGCGCCCGACGTTCACCCGCTGCACCGCGTACGCGGCCCCGATGTCGCCGTCGGCGAGGTACGTACGTACCGGCGGGCACACCACACCGGTGCGGGTGGCCTCCAGCAGGGTGTCGGCCGCCTTGGACACCTCTGGGGGAAGTTCCTGGCCGGTCATGAGGCGGCTCCCGCGACGAGCGGGGTGTCGACGCCGACGGGGCCGAGGCCGGTGGCCCCGCCCGGGGTGCCCAGCGGCTCCGTACGGCCGGGCAGCGGCTCGGTGAAGAAGCGGCGGTTGTCCTCGCGGTGCTCGGGCTTTGCCAGCCGGTCCACCGCGATCGCCTGCTCGGGGCAGGCGGTTTCGCAGGCGCCGCAGTCGATGCACTCCACCGGGTTGATGTAGAGCTTGCGCATCCCCTCGTAGATGCAGTCGACCGGGCATTCCTCCATGCAGGAGCGGTCCATGATGTCGACGCAGGCCGGGCCGATGACGTAGGCCATGTCAGTTCTCCTTCTCTGTGGAATGCCCGGGGAACAGCATTGCCTCCGGATCGATCACGGTGGCCGCGTTGTTCACGGCGGTGGCGACTTCGCCGAAGCCCACGGCGATCAGCCGCACCTTGCCGGGGTAGTCGGTGATGTCCCCGGCGGCGAACACCCGCGGCAGGCTGGTGGCCATCCGGGTGTCCACGGCGATCCGCCGGGCCTGAAGCTCCAGCCCCCAGTTCTGGAGCGGGCCCAGATTCGCGGTGAAGCCGAGGGCGGCGACGACGGTCTGCGCCGGGAGGGTCCGGGTGTCCTTGGTGAGGCGATGGCGGATCGTCACCTCTTCGAGGTGCTCCGCGCCGTGCAGCCCGGTCACTTCGGTGTCGGTGATGATCTCGATGCCGAGGGAACGCACCTTCTCCACGGTCGCGCCATGGGCCCGGAAGCGGTCCCGGCGGTGCACCAGCTTGACGGACCGGGCCAGGGGAGCGAGGGTCGCCGCCCAGTCGAAGGCGCTGTCCCCGCCACCGACGATCACGATGTCGTGACCGGTGTGCACGGCCGGATCCGGTACGAAGTACACCTGTCCGCGGCCGAGGTGGTCCTCGCCCGCCGGCAGCGGCCGGGGAGTGAACGTCCCCACCCCGCCGGTGATCACGACGGCTCCGGCCCGGACCGTGGTCCCCGCGTCGCTGCGCACCACGGGGTGGCCGTCCTCGTCACGGGACAGCTCGACCGCCCGCTGACCGAGGAGATAGACCGGGCCGTACGGCTCCGCCTGGGCCACCAGGCCGTCCACCAGATCGCGGCCGCGCACCGAGGGGAAACCGGCGATGTCGAAGATGGGCTTCTCGGGGTACATCGCGCTGATCTGGCCGCCGCACTGGGGGAGGACGTCCATGACCGCCACGCGCAGCCCGCGGAACCCCGCGTAGTACGCGCCGTAGAGTCCCGACGGACCGGCGCCGATGATGAGGATGTCGGTGTCCACCACGTCCGCTGCGGACGTGGTGGCCGGAACATCGGTAAGAACGCTCATGAGCCGGGAGCGTAGGGACCGCCGTGGCCGGGCCCAATGAAACCGTTCCGTCTGGCGGGACACCTCGCTTCGGCGGAGGTGCCCGCCCCTGGGAACGTGGCGCGACCACAGGGAAATCCCGCGCTGGAGGTCATGACTCATGAACCCGGACAACAGCAGAGCGGGGCGGCTGCTCGTCGCCTGTACGGCGCTCCTCCTCGTCCCCGCCTGCATGGCGGGGACGATGGACTCCGACGCGGGGGAGGTGAAGGGCGGGCCCACGGTGCGCGTCGCCCTCGGTGTGGACGCCTCGTACGCGCCCTTCTACCTGGCGAAGGAGCGGGGGATGTTCGCCAAGGCGGGCGTGAACGTCGAGCTGATGCGGACCGAGGGCGGCCCCACGGCGGGCCAGGCGGTCACCGCTGGCACCGCACAGCTGGCGGCCAACGCCGACTCCACCGCGCTGTCGCTGATGGCGGGCGATCCGGGCCTGCGGGCGCTGGGTGTCTTCCAGTCCTCCGGCCGCTATCTCAAGGTCGTCATGCGCGACGGCATCACGTCCCCGCGGCAGATCAAGACGATGGCGTCCATCCAGGGCCTCGGCCTGTACGCGACCCACGCCTATCTGCGCCGCCACGGCATCGATCCCGCGTCCGTGACGATCCACCAGAGTTCCCCGCCCGAGATGCCCGGGCTGCTCCAGCGCGGCTCCATCGACGCCTATGTGCTCTACGAGCCGTGGGCCGCCAAGGGCGCCGAATCGGGCGGCCACATCGCGGGCCACAGCGGCGACTTCGGGGTGACCTATGTGCAGTGGCTGCTGGCGGAGGACCGCTGGCTGAAGAACAACCAGGAGGTCGCGGCCAAGGTCTTCAAGGTCCTCGCCGAGGCGGACCGGATGGTGACCCGCGATCCCACCGCCGCGGCGGCGGCCACCAACCAGCAGGTGAAGCTGCCCACGGCGCAGACGCGGAAGGTGCTCCCGGAGATCACCTTCCGCGTCCGCGGACTGACCGGCGCCGACGTCGAGCAGTCCGCCAGGATCACCGGCTTTCTCACCGGGCAGAAGCTCATCAAGAAGTCGCCCGATCTGGACCGCGCCCTGATGAAGGGCTGGTACGAGCGGTACGCCGGTTAAACCGGTCCGTCCGGGCGGGTCAGCTCGACCGTGCCCGTCACACACGCGGTGCCGTCGTCCTTGAAGACGGACACGTCCAGCGAGACGCGCTGTCCCCCGGCGGCGGGTTCGACCGCGGCGACCGTCGCGGTCCAGGTGAGCGGTTCACCGGCCACGGCGGTCGCCCGGTTGCGCCAGCTCACCCCCTCCAGCCGGGCGTCCGGCCCCGACCAGTCGAGGGCGTACCGGACGAGCATCTCGCCGTGCAGGGTGGACTGCACGACCACATCGGGGAAGCCCTCCGAGGCGGCGAACTCCCCGTCGTAGTGGATGCGGTGGGCGTTCCAGGACACGGCGCTGAACCGGAACAGCTGCACCCTGCTGTGGGCGTAGCGGCGTGGCGGGCAGACCTGCCCGGCGGCGGGGGTGTTCACGCGGCGGCCTCCCTCGGAGCGGTTTCTCCGTCCAGCACGACGATCGTCTCGTCCACGGCCATCAGCTCCCTCCCGTCCTCCGAGGTGAACCGGGTGGTGACCCCGAGCAGGACGAACGCCCCCGAGCGGCCGCCCTTGCGGTCCGCCGAGACCACCGCACGGGACGCGGTGATCCGGGCGCCCGCCACCGGGATCCGGCCGAGCCGCACCGACTGGCCGCCGTGCACCTGGCGCACCGGCAGGCCCTGGGTGCAAGGGGACTCCCTGGCGGCCAGGCCGTCCGGGCGCAGCGCGTCCTCGCCCGGACCGTCCTCCCAGCTCATCATCGCCGCGAGGAACAGCGGGGGAGCCTCGACGGGCTCCCCGGCCGCCTCCCGGGCGCGGGCCCGGGCCACGTACGCGTCATCGCCCACGGCCGCCGCGTACCGGCAGAACTCCTTGACCGTCAGCACACCGCAGTCCTCGGCCTCCCACCGGCCGATCAGCGTCCGGGCCCGCGTCACCACCTCCTCCAGCGTCGTCACAAGGCGGCTCGCAGCGCCCGGCTGATCCCCAGACCCGCGGTGCGCAGCGCGCCCATGTGAGTGTTGGCGTCGAAGCGGTACGTGGGCGCGGTGATGGACAACGCACCGGCCAGCGAACCCCCGCGGGCGAACACCGGCACGGCCATGCTCAGATAGCCCAGCCGGATCTCCTCCGCCTCGGTCGCGACGCCCTGCTCCCGGACCCGCTCCAGCTGGCACAGCAGCCGCGCGGGCGAGGTGATCGTGTAGCGGGTGAAGGGCTTCAGCCCGTTGCCGATCACCTCACCGGCCAGGGACTTCGGCGAAAACGCCAGGATCGCCTTGCCGGTGGCGGTGCAGTACAGCGGAAGCCGCCCCGCCACCCGCGACTCCTCGCTCAGCCCGCGATGCGGGAGGATCTTCTCCAGATAGACGACGTCGAGGCCGTCGTGGATCGCGAAGTGGATGGTCTCGCGGGTGGCCAGCAGCAGATCCTCCATGTACGGCTGCGCCACCTCGCGCAGGATCCGCTGCCGGTGCACCCGCTGGCCGATCTCGAACAGGCGCAGGCCCAGCCGGTAGTCGCAGCCCGCCCGTTCCAGGAGCCCCCAGACGACCAGCTCCTGCGCGAGCCGGTGCACGGTGGCCTTCGCCACGCCCGTACGGCGCACCAGATCGGCGAGGGAGAGGGTGTCGTCGTCGGCGGTGAACGCCTCCAGGATCGGACGCACCTTGCCCAGGACGGAGTTCATCGAGTCGGAAGACGGCGGCGCTGCCGCGTGGTCGAGCGGGACGACGGTCATGCCGGGCACCCCCTCATCGCGACGCTTCGTCGAGGAAGTCCAGGCTGAGCGGGTTGTAGAGCTCCGCCTTCTCGTGCTGCGGCCAGTGCCCGCACTCGTTGAAGATCTCCAGCCGGGCCCCGGGGATCGCCTCGGTGATGGCCTCGGCCTCCGGCACGGCACCGAACGGGTTCTTGTTGCCCCACACCACCAGGGTCGGCGCCTTGATCCTCGCCATCCGGTCCGGCCGCAGCAGATTGCGCTCGCGCCGGTCGACCTCCTGGAGGGCCAGCAGGTTGTCCACGTTGGCCTGGAAGTCGGGGTGGTGGTAGATCTCGTAGCGGACCTGCGTCAGCTCCTCGCCCAGTTCCTCGTCCCAGTTCGCCCACAGCAGCTCCAGCCGCTTCCGGGTGTCGGAGATGTCGTCGTTCAGGACGGCGTTGCGGGTCGAGGTCTTCAGCCGCTCCATCACCTCCGGGTTGACCTTGGTGCCGCCCATGCACAGCAGCTGGAGCGAGGCCACCCGGTCCGGGTGCTCGCTCGCCAGCCAGGAGCCCACCCAGCCGCCCAGCGACTCGCCGACCAGATGCGCGCGCCGCGCCCCCACCGCGTCGAGGTAGGCGATCAGGTGATCGACGTAGGCGGGGATCTCCGCGGGGTGGTCCGGCTTACCGGTGTAGCCGTGGCCGAGCATGTCGATGGCGTGGCAGCGGTAGCCCCGCTCGACGTACGCGGGGATGTTCCGTACGAACGCCTCCAGGTGGCCCGTCGTGCCGTGCAGGAACACCACGTGCTCGCCGTCCTCGGGACCCGCCTGGAGGGCCCGGGTGGTGATGTCGCCGGTCTGCACATAGGCGTGCCGGTAGTCGATGCCCGACAGTTCCGTCCAGATGCTCATGGCTGCCTTTCGCTGGTGTGGTGGTGCGTGGGATCGAGGACGGCGACGCCCATGCCGGTGAGCCATTCCGGCAGGGATTCGTAGGACAGCCGCCGTCCGGGGGCGTGGCCGAGCAGGGCCGCCATGAGCAGCCAGGTGCGCACCTCCTGGGCGCCGTTGCCCGCCACTTTCTCCAGTTCCTCGGTGGTGTACCGGGTCACCTCGTGGGTCCGGCCGTTCTCGACCAGGCTCAGGAACTCCTCGTCGAAGTCCTCGTTGATGGCGGACTCGGCGGCCCGGATGATTTCGCGGCGCTTGACGTCGTAGTCCTTCCAGTGGTCGCGGCCGTTCAGCCACGCGCCCACCATGAACTCCTCGTCGTCGCCGTGCGGATCGCGCCAGTCCGGCCACGGCAGCCGGTGTGACAGACCACCGGAGCCGATCACCGCCACCCGGCGGCCCTCAGGGAACGCCAGCACCGCCTCCCGGATGGCCCGGCCCAGCCGCTCGCAGCGCTCCAGCGTGGGCAGCGGATGGGCGAACACGTTGACCACCAGCGGCACGATCTCCACGTCCAGCCCGTCGAGCAGATACTGGATCGCATGCGACTGGCCGTGGTCGATCTGCAACTTGGCCGAGTACGCCAGGTCGAACCGGCCGCCCTCCACCAAGGTGTTCGCGATGTGCCGGGCGAGGGAGACGTCCACCGGCTGCGGGCCCTCGGGGGTACCGGACTCACCGCTGGCCACGCATTCGCCCACGCCGATGGTGAAGCTGGGGATGAGGTCCAGCCAGAAGCCGCGGAAGTGGTTGGAGCCCACCAGGATCACGGTGTCCGGCCGGGCCGCCGCGATCTCGTCGCGCGCCTCCCGCAGCGCGTCGCGGAACCGCTCGGCGCGGTCCTTGTGGAAGGTCTCCTCCCAGTGGGTGTTCATGAGCGTGCTGTGCGACGCCCCCACACCCAGGACGATGTCGGTCATGACGGTTCTCCTTCCACCTCGTCGCGGGTGCGGGTGACGGTGTCGAGGGCGGTACGGACCAGGTGTCGGGTCAGCCGCTCCATGGCCCGTACGTCGACGGTGTTCATCCCCCTCGCGAAGTCGATCTCGAAGGGGGCGTCGGCGACCTTCGGCATCCCGATGCGCACCGTGGGCACGCCCCGGCCGCGCAGGATGTTGGCGTCGGTGGCACCGCTGTTGCCACGGATCACCTCGTGCGGACGGTCCTCCAGCGCCTCCCAGCCCGCGATCGCGCTGCGGCACACCCAGCTGTCCGGATCGGTCCGGGTGCCGGGGATGGCGAGGATCATCTCGGCGGTGACATCGATCCCGGTGTCCTCCCGGATCGCGTCGACCGCGGCCAGGAACTCCCGCTTGGCGCGCATCGGGGTCGTGTCCGGGCCGATCCGCAGATCCACCCTGAGCGTGCAGGCCGCCGGGGTCGTGGCCGCCATGCGCGGCCATCCGCCGCGCACCGACGCCACCACGCCCTGCGGCGCGACGGTGCCACCGGTGTGGCGGAGCGCGTACTTCTCGAACCACTCCTCCAGCCGCAGCGCGACCGTGCCCGCGTTCGCGATGGCGTTGTCGTACGGCAGGCGGTGGCGCGACCCCACGTAGGTGTGCAGTCCGGGCACGGTGACCTCGAACCATACGAGCCCGACCTCGTCCCAGGACACCGTCCAGCCGGGCTTGGCGATCACCGCGTAGTCGGTCCACACCCCCTGCTCCAGCAGGAACGAACAGCCCACGCCCTGGCCCGTGTTGTACCGGACACCGCCGGGCCGGGCGTTGGTGGGCATGCCACCCGCGCCGAACGCCGCGACGAGATCGCCGGTGAGCGGGACACCGGATTGGCGGATGGCCTCGGCGGCCATCATCACGCATGCGGCGTGGCCCTTCGGGTTGGACGCCCCGAGCCCGGTCACCAGGTCGCCGTGGACGGTGGCGCGCGGGCGCATGTCGTCCCGCAGCTCGGGGCCGATCCACGGGACGTCCTCGCTCTCCTCGCCCACCGTGAGGGTGTCGATGGGCGCGTAGAGCATGAGGTCGGGTCCGGTGCCGTCGCCGGTGAGCCGGGCCCAGGCGTTGGCCTGCCGGTCGTCGACCGGCTGCACCCGGGCGTCGCATCCGGCTGAGCCGAGGGTGTCGGCGATGTGTGCGGCCAGCGGTCCCTCGTCGCCCGTCGGGCTCGGGACGTCGACGAGCCCGATGATCAGCTCGCGCAACCGGTCGGTGGTGATGTGGCGCCAGGCGTCGGTGACCCAGGCGCGGCGCTGTTCGTCCAGCCCGGTCAGGCCCGCCGGTCCGCCGCCGGTCATTGGTTGATCCTGTGGACCTGGGTCATGGTGGTGCGCGCGATGCGCTTCCTGGCCAGCGGGAGGCTCACGGCGATCGCGGCCCCGGCCAGGAGGGTGAGCAGGGTACGGCCCATGGTCATGCCTTCTTGTCGCGGGTGGAGTTGGGTGTTTCGGAGGCACCGGCCGCGGCCAGCTTCTTGCCGTACTCCTCCTCGCTGAGGTTCCGCCAGGAGGTCAGCGAGACATCGGGGCGGTAGAGCTTCTCCGGGGGCGCGTCGGTGACGTCGACCATCCAGGCGTCCTGGCCGGAGAACTGGCCGTGGAACAGCCAGCGGACGGCGCCCAGGTACTTGGCGTAGAAGCCGAGCGTCTTCCAGCCCTCGGTGAAGTTGACCATCACGCCGACGTAGCGGTGGTTGTCGTCGTCCACCGGGACGTAGAACTCGTAGTGGATGAACTTCGGGTAGGCGATGCGCAGGACACCCGGCATCGACAGGGACGCGAAGCCGGGGAACTCCTGCGCCTCGATCGTCGGGTTGATCTTGTCTGCCTTGCCGGTGTTGCCGATGTTGAAGGTTTCCTTCGGCGGCTGCATCTTCCACCAGCGCTTGTTGGACCAGTGGCCCACGCCGGGGTAGTCGGCCTCCCAGTGCACCTCGTCCTGCACCCGGAAGATCCAGCGCCCCTTGGGCACGATCCGGGTGATGTTCCAGGTGGGCATGGGCTTGAACAGGCGCCACAGCGCGGTCCGGTGGAGATACTTCGCATGGCCCTCGTCGAAGCCGTTCTCGCAGGCGAAGCGCCAGTTGCCACCGCGCGGCTCGATCCGGCCGCCCATGACGAACCCGTTGCCGACCAGCTCCTCGGGGAGCTGCGAGTCGATGGAGTGCGGCTCCTCGTCGGCGATCGGGATGTACACCCACACCATGCCGAGGCGTTCTTCCACCGGGTACGTCCGCACCCCGACCTTGCCGGTCAGCCGGCAGCCGGGCCCGTCGGTGATGACCGCCGACAGCTTGCCGGTGGGCAGATCGAACGTCCACCCGTGGTACGGGCAGCTCACGGTGCCCGGAAACTGCTGGTCACCCTCCGACAGCGGTACCCCGCGGTGCGGACAGCGATTGTGCAGAGCGTACGCCGTGCCGCCGTCCCGGATCAGCGTGATCTTCTCGCCGCAGATCGTGAACGGGAGCGGCTTGCCGGTGATGTGGCTGGACCAGGTGACCGGGTACCAGTAGCCGCGGAAGCCCGAGCCCGCCGCATCGTAATGGGGCCAGGAGGCCCAGTCCTGGCGGCCGGGTTCCCCCGCTGTTCTGCCGCGGCCCCGGCCGGTCTGCTTGGTATCGGGCGAGCCCTCGACCGTCATCGTGCGTGTCCTCCCGCTGCCGTACGAACCATGGCACCGAGAATGCGCGGCCGCGCCGGGTCTGCCTACGGACTCGTCCCGCTCAGCAGAACGCCCGGCGCCGCGGGAGGCGCCCGGCCACCCGGCGCGAGATCCCCCCGGAAGGGCGCCGGACCACGGCGTCCCGCTGAGCGGAACCGTCTCCATGCGCGGGCGCGCCACCGCGGTCTACCGTGCGCGCACTCGGCGAAGGGACCACGATGACGAAGACCATCGCAACCCCCCGGCCCCCGGACGGCTCGGCCCCCGGTGGCGGCGGAACCCGCGGTGCGGCCCTGTCCGCCACCGGGGTGGGTATCCGGTTCGGCTCCTTCGAGGCCGTACGGGACATCTCGCTCGACATCGCCGCGGGTGAGTTCCTCTGTCTGCTCGGACCGAGCGGCTGCGGCAAGTCCACCCTGCTGTCCGCCATGGCCGGGTTCGTGCCGGTGGCCGCGGGCGGCCTCACCGTCGACGGCGCCCCGATCAGCGGCCCCGACCCCGACCTCGGCATGGTCTTCCAGAGCAGCGAGGCCCTGTTCGACTGGATGACCGTGCGCCAGAACGTGGCCTTCGGCCCGCGGATGCGCGGACGGTCCCGGGCGGAGCGCGCCGAACTGGCCGACACCTACCTCGGCCTGGTGGGGCTGCGCCACTGCGCCGACCGGTTTCCCGGCCAGCTCTCCGGCGGTATGCGCCAGCGGGTGCAGATCGCCCGGGTGCTGGCGAATGAGCCGCGCGTGGTGCTGATGGACGAGCCGTTCGGCGCGCTCGACGCCCAGACCCGCCAGGTGATGCAGGACGAGATGGGCCGCATCTGGAGGGCCTCGGGATGCACCGTCGTCTTCGTCACCCATGACATCGACGAGGCGATCCTGCTGGCCGACCGGATCGCGGTGATGACCGCGGGCCCGGCCGCCTCGGTCAAGGACGTCTACCCGGTCGAGCTGCCCCGGCCCCGCGACGAGACGGATCCGGCCGCGGTCGAACTCCGCCGCGCCCTGCGGGAGGACATCGGCGAAGAAGTGCGCAAGGCCCTGCGCGACCAGGGACTCGACCTTGACGGAGACGCGATGACCGAGGAGACACGATGACCACGGTCACGGCCGGGACCTCCGCCACCCCGCGCCCCGGGAGACACCCCGGGGCGCGCCCCCGCCGCGCCGCCGCCGGACGGCTGCGGGCGGCCGGGCTGTACGCGGTGTCGGTCCTCGCCGGGGTCGCCGTCTGGCAGCTGCTGGCCGTGACGTACGGCTCCGCCCTGGTCGCCTCCCCGAGCGAGACCCTGTCGGCGGCCAGGGAACTGGCAGCGGACGGCACCCTGTTCAACTCGGTCGTCGCCTCCGGCCGCCGCATCCTGATCGGCTGGGGCCTCGGCCTCGCCGTGGGCGTACCGGTCGGGCTGCTGATCGGGCAGATCCCGCTGGTGCGGCATCTGCTCGACCCCTACATCGAGTTCTTCCGCTTCATCCCTCCGGTCGCCTTCGTGACCCTGGCGGTGGTGTGGCTGGGCATCGGCGAATCGTCGAAG
>NZ_GG657754.1:9671070-9672814 GCF_000158915.1 Streptomyces himastatinicus ATCC 53653
GCCCATGTCCCGGCCCCCGGCAAGGCGGTGCTGGCCTCGGACCTGTCGCCCGAGGCCGTGGGCGGGCCGGTGGACGCGCTCATCGACACCGTCGGCGGCCCGGTGCTGCGGGACGCCCTCGGGCTGGTCCGCCCGCGCGGCCGGGCCGTGCTGGTCGGCTACACCGCCGGACGGGAGCTGGCCATCGACCTCGCGGACTGGCTGCTGGCCGATGTGGCGCTGCTGCCCGTCAACCTGATGTCGCGGGGCAAGGAGGTCGCCGCCGACACCGACGCGATGCTCGGCGACCTGATGTCCGGGGAGCTGACCCTGCCGATCGAGCGCTACACACCCGACCGGCTGGCCGAGGCGGTGGAGCGGCTGCGCACCGGAGCCGCGGTGGGCAAGGTGGCGCTCGACCTGTCCTGACCCGCGTTCCGCCGGGCCGCCCCCGGCGGCCCGCTCAGCGGACCGGATCGCTTGGGCGCGACGCACCCGCCACCACACCATCGGTGCATGGACCTCATGGACATCCAGTCGCCCCCGGCGGGCGCCTACGCGGACGCGGACGGCGACACGTACCACTACATCGAGACGGGGCAGGGCAGCCCCACCGTCTTCCTCCACGGGGGCGGCCCCGGGTGCACCGGCTGGTCGGACTTCGGCCAGGTGTCGCGGCTCTTCGCCGCGGACCGCCGGTGCTTCCTGGTGGACATCCTCCAGTACGGCAAGTCCGCGAAGCCGGTCATCAAGGGCCCCATGTGGGACTACCACGCCGCCAAGACCGTGGCGCTGATGGACACCCTCGGCCTGGAGCGGGCCGATTTCGTGTGCAACTCCTGGGGCGGCACCATCGCGCTCAACCTGGCCGCTCTGTACCCCGAGCGGGTCCGGTCCCTCGTCATCACCGGCAGCATGCCCGTCTTCCACGGCCCGCTCGCCCCGCTGCCGGAAGGCGGCGGCCGTGGGCGCAACGCCCGCGACGTGTACTACGGGGGGACCGGCCCGTCGTGGCAGAAGATGCGCGAGCTGATGGCGCGCCTGGAGTGGTACGACCCGGAGGCCATCCCCGATGCCACGGTGACGATGCGCTACGAACAGAGCCTGGACCCGGAGGAGACCGCGCTCGCCGGGGCCTCCGACAACCCGCGCGGCGACTGGCAGGACCTCACCGGCGCGCTCGGCCGCATCCAGGCGCCGACGCTCTTCATGTGGGGCATGTACGACGCCTTCCTCACCCCGGACTATCCGCTGATGCTGGCCCGCATGATCCCCAAGGGCAATCTCCACGTGATGAACGACGTCTCGCACCACCTCCAGGAAGAACGCCCCCACGACTACTACACCGTGGTCTCCGGCTTCCTGAACCAGCAGAACACCTGACATCACCTGACACGGCTGACACAGCGCGGAGGAAACGTGACCGAGCCTGCCCTGCGGGTCGTCGAACTCACCAGCCCGTTCGCCCGGTTCGCGGGCCGGCTGCTGGTCGGACTGGGCTACGAGGTGGTGCTGGTCGAACCGCCCGAAGGCGACGCCACCCGGCGTGAGGAGGGCGGCGACGCGTTCGCCCACTGGCACGCCGGGAAGCGTGTCGTGACCCTCGATACGGCCGCGCCCGAGGGCGCGGCGGGGCTGCGCCGTCTGCTGGAGGGCGCCGACATCCTGCTCGACGGCACCCCCGGCGGCGCGGAGGCGAGCGCCGACGGCCTCGGCCATCTGGTGCACGTACGCGTCACCCCCTTCGGCCTGACCGGGCCGCGCA
>NZ_GG657754.1:9673465-9674225 GCF_000158915.1 Streptomyces himastatinicus ATCC 53653
AGCCGGTGCGCCCCGCCCTGTACTGCGTCCGGGTCCTGGACCTGACCTGGGTGCTGGCCGGTCCGTACTGCACCAAGGTGCTGGCCGACCACGGCGCCGAGGTCATCTCCCCTCGAGAAAAAAAAGCCGCCCCGACCCCACCCGGTTCGCCCCCTTCATGCACCTCTCCCGGGGAGACCACACCGACCCGAACACCAACGGGTACTTCAACGAGGTCAACCGCAACAAGCAGAGCATCGCCCTCGACACCCGGACCGAGGACGGCATCGCGGTGCTCCGCGAACTCATCGCGTCCTGCGATGTCCTGGTCGAGAACTTCAGTTCCACGGTCATGAAGAAACTGGGCCTCGGCTACGAGGCGCTGCGCGAGATCAACCCGGGCATCGTGTACGTGAGCATGTCCGGGATGGGCCACACCGGGCCGCGCAACGGCTGGGTGTCGTACGCGGACACCGTGTCCGCGAGCAGCGGGCTGACCGGTCTCACCGGCTGGGGGCCGGACGACGTGGTCGGTGTGATCTACGGCCACGGCGACATCGTCGCGGGCCTCCAGGCCGCGCTCGCCACCGTGGCCGCGCTGGAACACCGCGACGAGACCGGGCGCGGACAGCACATCGACCTGTCCCAGCTGGAGGCGATCGCCGCGCACATGGGCACCAGCCTCCTCGCCGCGTCGCGCCCGGGGGCGGACGTGGCCCGGCCGATGGGCAACGCCCACCCGCGGTGGAGCCCGCAGGGCGTCTACCGGTGTCTGGGCGCC
>NZ_GG657754.1:9674568-9677010 GCF_000158915.1 Streptomyces himastatinicus ATCC 53653
CGCCGAACACCCGGTCGCGGGCGGTTTCCTCCACGAGGGCCTGCCGATCCACCTCACCCGCACCCCCGGCTCCCTCCGCACACCCGCGCCCGTGCTCGGCGCCGACACCGACACGGTGCTCCGCGAGGTGGCCGGACTGACCGCCGAACGCGTCCGGCAACTGCGCGACGCGGGGGTCCTGCGGTGACCACACCGGGCGCGGCGACGACGCTTCCCGCCCTCCTCGACGCCGCCGCCGAGACCCACGGCGACCGGGTGTTCCTCCGCGTGGACGGGGTGACACGCGGCTACCGGCAGTCCCGCGAGGCGGCGGCCACGATGGCGGGGGCGCTCGCCGCGCGCGGCTGTCGCCCGGGCGACCGGATCGCCGTCATGTCCGGCAACCGCGTCGAGTTCATCGATCTCATCCTCGGCTGCGCCTGGCTCGGCGCGGTGCTGGTGCCGCTGAACACCGGCCTGCGCGGCGAGGGCCTGCGGCATGTCCTGCGCCAGGCCGAGCCGTCCTTCCTGTTCGCCGAGGAGGAGTTCACCGGGCGCGTGACGGCGGCCGGTTACCGGGGCCCGGTGTGGACCATCGGCGGCGACGGCGCCCCGGCCCCGGGCGGGACCGGGGCGCTTCCGCCCGCACCGGTGGGACCCGAGGACACCGCCGCCATCCTGTTCACCTCGGGCACCACGGGGGCCGCACGCGGTGTGCGCTGCCCCCACGCCCAGTCCGTCTGGTGGGGTCGTAACGTCGCGGACTCGCTGCGTCTTCACTCGGACGACATGCTCCACACCTGTCTGCCGCTGTTCCACACCAACGCCCTCAACACCCTGGCGCACGCCATGACCGTGGGCGCCGCGTGCACCCTCGGGCGGCGGTTCTCCGCCGGTGGGTACTGGGGCGAGGTGGCCGAGGCCGGTGCCACCGCCGTGTATCTGCTCGGCGCGATGGTGCCCATGCTGCTGGCGCGCCCGCCCGGCCCCGACGACCGCGCGCACCGGGCCTGGCGCGGTCTGTCCCCGGCCACCCCGGGCCCGGCGTACCAGCCGTTCCTGGACCGTTTCGGCGTCACCCTGGTGGACGGGTTCGGCTCCACGGAGACCAATCTCGTCATCGGGTCGACCCCCGCCCACCACCGGCCCGGCTACATCGGCACCGTGCGCGACGGCTTCTCCGCGCGCGTGGTGGACGAACGCCTTGCCCCCGTCGCGGACGGCACACCGGGTGAACTCGTCGTCCGCAGCCACCGGCCGTACGCCTTCTCCACCGGCTACCTGGGGGACGACGGGCCCCCGCCGCCCGGCTCCTGGCGCCGCACCGGCGACCGGGTGGTCCGGGAACCCGACGGGTGGTTCCGTTTCGTCGACCGGATCAAGGACGTCATCCGGCGGCGCGGCGAGAACATCTCCTCGGCGGAGGTGGAGTCGGCGGTCCGCTCCCATCCCGCGGTGGCCGGGGCCGCGGCCTTCCCGGTGGCATCCGAGCTGGCAGAGGACGAGGTCATGGTGGCGGTGACGGTCCGTCCCGGCCTGGTGCTCGACCTGCCGGACCTGGTACGCCACTGCGCGGACGAGCTTCCGCCGTTCGCCGTGCCCCGGTACGTCGACATCGTCCCCGAACTGCCGCTCACCGCGACCGGCAAGATCCGCAAGGCCGTGCTCCGCGAGCGCGGGGTCACCGGGGACACCTGGGACCGGACCGCCGAACAGGGGGCGGCGGCCCGGTCCGGGGTCAGCCGCCCGTCACCCACTCCGTGATGACCTTGGCGTACTCCTCGGGCAGCTGCTCCGGCGCGGGCACGTGTGCGCCGGGTACGACCCGGGTGTCACAGCCGAGCGCCGCGGCGAACTTCTCCAGGCCGGGCAGCGAGTAGTGGTCCCCGTCCGCGCACACCGCGAGCGTCCGCGCGGTGATGTGCGGCAGCCGCGACTCCATCGCATAGCGGCGGACCGCCACATGCCCCTCCTCCACCCGGTCCAGCACCGTCACCGCGTCGATCACATAGCGGTGCAGCGCGGCTTCCTCGCCGTCCCGGTAGAAGCCGCGCCGCCGGTTCCACAGCTCCAGCAGATGAGAGCCGTCGGGCCGGGGGTCGACGTGGTCGACCGGCTTGCGCCGGTCGGCGGTGCGCCGCTTCTCCTCGTCCACGAAGGGCGTGGCGGAGAGCAGCAGGCTGGACACGCGGTCCTGGAAGCGCGCGGCCAGCTCCACCGCGATGACACCGCCCGTGTGGTGTCCCACCAGGTGGAAACGCTCCAGGCCCAGCGCCTCGATGAGGGCCCCGGCGGCGTCGGCGAAGCGCTCGATCGTATGGGGCTCCTCTGGCTTCGCGGAGGCGCCGAACCCGAGGGTGTCCATGGCGATTCCCCGGTGCACGGCCCCGACCAGCGGCAGCACACCCAGGTACTCGGTCCAGGAACAGCGGCGTCTGATGGAGCATCAGCACCGGCTCGCCC
>NZ_GG657754.1:9677243-9689201 GCF_000158915.1 Streptomyces himastatinicus ATCC 53653
GCCGCGGGCACACCTTAGGGTATATGCCGATATGTCAATGGATCCGGCTGGTCGCGTACGTACCTGGTGCGACGAGCGGCTTCCCTTGCTCTCAGCGGTCGGCGTCCAGCTCACGGACCGCGAGGTGATGGAGTACGCGCTGACGCAGGCGGTGTCCGAGCTGAGCGGCATCGCCGGAGCGGTGCACTGGTCGTGCGGCCCCGCGGGCAGCCACGAACTCCGCCTGGTGCTCGCCGGAGGACTGCCCCCGTCCGCCCTCCCGGAATGGGAGGAGATCCGGGAGGACGATCCGGCGCTCGCCCCCGCCCGGGCTGTACAGGAGGGCGCGTTCGTCTGGATGCCCGCCGCCAACGGGCGCGTTCCGGAGGCGCGCCACCCGGACGCGGAGCGTGTCCGTACGCACACCCACGGGAGGCTGCCCGAGGCGACGATGGTGGCCGCCGTCCCGCTCTTCGCCGAGAACACCCCCGTCGGCGCGCTGTCCGTGTTCACCGGTCCCGGCGCGCCCACCACCGAGCAGCGCGGCTTCCTGCTGGAGATGGCCCGCTGGGCCTCCGGGCGGCTGTCCGGTCCCCGGTCCCATCCGTGGTGGCAGGAGCAGCCGGCCGGCTCCGGACTCCGCCAGGCCCTGGTGGCGGCCAGGGTCGGTTCCTGGGAGTGGGACATCCGTACCGGCGAGATGGTCTGGGACACGGACGGGCTCAGGCTGCTGGGCATCCCGGAGGACTACGAACGCCGCATCGAGAGCTGGGTCGCCCTGATCCACCCCGAGGACATGCCGCGGGTCATGGCCGCCACACAGGAGGCGCTGCACGGGCACGGGGTGTACGACGCCGAGTACCGGGTGTGCCGCCCGGACGGCACCACCGGCTGGGTCCAGAGCCGTGCCCATCTGGCGCTCAACGGGCACGGCGAGCCCGTCCGCATGATCGGCCGGGTGTGGGACACCACCGAGAGCCGCATCGCGCGGGAGTCCGTGGGGCAGGCGCTGCGCTTCATGAGCGACGCGTTCTGGGCGGTGAACCGGGAGTGGCGGATCACCTTCCTCAACGTCGAGGCCGAGCGTCTCGTCGGGCCGTCCGTGGACGTGCTGGGCGGGCCGCTCTGGGGCGGTCCCGCGGGCCTGGTCCCCGAGCTGGAGACCCGCTGCCGGCACGCGGCGCTCGACGGCACACCGACCGGGTTCGACATCCAGTGGCCCACCGACAGCCGCTGGTACCACATCCGGCTGGTCCCCGTGCCCGACGGGCTGACCGCCTACCTCACCGATGTCACCGACACCCGCAGCCGGGCGGCGCGGCGTGAGGCGGCCGAGCGGTCCGCCGCCGAGCAGGCGGCGCGGATCCGCGGGCTGACGGGCGCGCTCGCCGAGGCGGTCACCACCCATGACGTCGTCGAGGTGGCCGCCGCCCACATGCTGTCCCCGTTCGGGGCCTCGGGCCTGCTGATCCAGGTGCTGGAGGGCGAGCGGCTGCACGTGGTCGGGGCCGTCGGATACCCCCAGGCGTTCCTGCGGAAGATCGACGGGATCGCCGCGGCCGAAGGCCACCCGCTGCTCCACGATGTGATCGCCTCGCGCCACCCCCGCTTCATCGCCTCGGCCACCGAGTACGTCGAGCTGGCTCCCGCCCTCGCCGACTACCCGGACCTCGCCGAGAAGAACGCCTGGGCCATTCTGCCCCTCATCACCTCCGGCGAGCCCAACGGCGTGTGCGTCGTCTCCTTCGCCGAGCCCCGCCGCTTCACCGCCGACGAGCGCACCCTGCTGACCGCCCTCAGCGGCATGGTCGCCCACGCCCTCGCGCGGGCCCGGCTCTACGACGCCGAGCACGCCCGCGCCCAAGCGCTCCAGCGCGGACTGCTGCCCCAGGAGCTGCCCACGCCGTCCGCCCTCACCGCGGCCGTACGGTACCTGCCCGCCAGCACCGGCACGGAGGTCGGCGGCGACTGGTACGACATCATCCCGCTGTCCGCGGAGCGGGTGGTGCTCGTCATCGGCGATGTGATGGGCCACGGTCTTGCCGAGGCCGCCACCATGGGACGCCTGCGCACCGCCGTGCACACGCTGGCCCACCTGGAGCTTCCGCCCGAAGAGGTGCTCGCCCACCTCAACGACATCGTCAGCGACCTCGGCGACGACTCCTTCGCCACCTGCCTGTACGCCGTCTACGACCCGGTCTCCGGGGTCTGCTCCATGGCGCGCGCAGGCCATCCCCCGCCGCTCCTGGTGCGCCCCGACGGAACCGTGGAGTGCCTGGACATCGAGCCCGATCCGCCCCTGGGCGCCGCCGAACCCCCGTTCAGCACGGCCGAACTGCGGCTGCCCGGCCACGGGCTGCTGGTGCTGTACACCGACGGCCTGGTCGAGTCCGCCACCCGCGACATCGACGTGGGCATCGCCGAATGCTCCCGGGTCCTCACCACCGACCCAGGACGGCGCCTCGCGGGCCCCGGCCGGCCGCCCCCGGTCTGCGGCCCGGACGAGGACCACCGCGCGGACCGCAAGCGGCTCGACCGCATCTGCGACACCCTCCTCGATGCCATGGTGCCCGCCCAGCAACTGACCGCGGACGACACCGCCGTGCTCGTCGCCCGGCTGCACCGCACCGCCCCCGGGAACATCGCCGTCTGGCAGCTCCCCGACGAGCCGGTGGCGGCCTCCCTCGCCCGCGACCACGTCCGCGGCCAACTGGAGGAGTGGCATCTCGACGAGCTGATCACGACCACCGAACTCCTCGCCAGCGAGCTGGTCGGCAACGTCGTCCGGCATGCTAGGGGCCCGGTCCATCTGCGCCTGCTCCGCGGCCGTTCCCTCATCTGCGAGGTCTCCGACGGCAGCGCCACGACACCCCGGATCCGCCGGGCCGCCGAAATGGACGAGGGAGGCCGCGGTCTGCAACTGGTCGCCGCGCTCTCCCAGCGCTGGGGGACGCGCTACACCGCCGACGGCAAGTGCATCTGGACGGAGCAGCCCATACCGCCTCAGCGATCCTGAACCTCCTTTATTTCATGGACAGTTGACGTACTCTCCTGGTTGGCATTTTCCGCCTGCTCGCACCGGGTCAACCAGGAGGACGCAGTGCACAGAAGTTCGCGTATCCGCAAGGGCTCGTTCGTCCTCGGCAGCGCCATCGCCCTGGTCGTCGCGTTACCCGGAACCGCTCTCGCCGACCCGCCGAAGGCCCTGCCCGGCAACGCGGAGGCGCTGGAGCAGACGTTCCAGCCCGCTTACGACTACGACACCGACGGCTGCTACCCCACCCCCGCCATCGGCCCCGACGGCACGCTGAACGGTGGCCTCAACCCGTCCGGCGCGCCGGGCGGGCAGTGCCGCGACGCCCCGGACCTCGACAACACCAACGGATACGCGCGCTCCAAGTGCAACAACGGCTGGTGCGCGGTCATGTACGGGCTCTACTTCGAGAAGGACCAGGCGTCGGTCGGTGGGCACCGCCACGACTGGGAGCACGTCGTGGTGTGGGTGCAGAACAACCAGGCCCAGTACGTCTCCACCTCCGCCCACGGCGGATTCACCACCTACGGCCGCGACCAGGTCCGGTGGGACGGAAACCACCCGAAGATCGTCTACCACAAGGACGGGCTGAGCACCCACGCGTTCCGCCTCGCGAACACCAACGACGAACCGCCCGAGAACCACTACGGCTCCTGGCAGTTCCCCACCCTGGTCGGCTGGAACGGCTACCCCGCGGGCCTGCGCGACAAGCTGAGCCAGGCCAATTTCGGCAGCGCCAACTTCGGCCTGAAGGACGGCAACTTCGCCGCCCACCTCCAGAAGGCCAAGCCGTCGGGCATCCCCTTCGACCCCAACGCATGACCGCATGCCCCCAGGTCAGCCCAGGGCACGGTCGAGGTTGAACGCGGCGCTGATGAGCGCGAGATGGGTGAACGCCTGCGGGAAGTTGCCGATCTGCTCACCGGTGCGGCCGATCTCCTCCGCGTACAGCCCGCAGTGGTTGGCGTACGTCAGCATCTTCTCGAACGCGAGCCGCGCCTCGTCCAGCCGTCCGGCCCGGGACAGCGCCTCGACGTACCAGAACGAGCAGATCGAGAAGGTGCCCTCTTCGCCGCGCAGCCCGTCCGGGCTGGCCTGGGGGTCATAGCGGTAGACCAGTGAGTCGGACACCAGCTCCTCGCCCAGTGCGTCCAGGGTGGACAGCCACTTGGGGTCGGCGGGGGAGATGAACTTGGCCAGCGGCATCATCAGTACGGAGGCGTCGAGTACGTCGTCGCCCTCGTGCTGTACGAACGCGTGCCGCTTCGGGGACCATCCGTGCCGCATGATCCGGCGGTAGATCTGGTCGCGGGTCCGCGACCAGCGGGGCATGTTCGCGGGCAACCCGCGGTGAGCGGCGATGCGCATCGCCCGCTCGATCGCGACCCAGCACATCAGCCGTGAGTACAGGAAGCACTGGGGTCCGGCGCGGGTCTCCCAGACGCTCATGTCCGGCTGGTCCCAGTGCTCGCAGACCCAGTCGACCAGTTCGCAGACGGTGTCCCAGTGGTCGCTGGCCAGGGGCTTCCCCCACTTGTCGTACAGATAGAGGGAGTCCACCAGCGCACCGTAGATGTCCAGTTGGAGCTGGTTGACGGCCCCGTTGCCGGACCGGACGGGCGCCGAGCCCAAGTGGCCTTCCAGGTGGGACAGTTCCCGCTCGGTGAGTTCGCTGCGGCCGTCGATGCCGTACATGATTTGCAGCGGCCCGCCGGAGCCGTCCCGCAGCCGGATGTCCTCGGACAGGAAGCGTACGAACGCCTCGGCCTCGTCGGTGAAACCGAGCCGCAGCAGCGCGTAGATGCAGAACGCGGCGTCGCGGATCCAGACGTACCGGTAGTCCCAGTTGCGCTCCCCGCCGATCTGCTCCGGCAGACTGGCCGTCGGCGCCGCCACGATGGCTCCGGTCGGCGCGTAGGTGAGCAGCTTGAGGGTGAGCGCCGAGCGGTGCACCATCTCCCGCCACCGTCCGCGGTAACGGGACTGCGAGAGCCAGCGGCGCCAGTACCGCACCGTGGCGTTGAACAGCTCCTCCGCCTCGGCCAGCGGACACGGCCGCGGCCGCACCTCACCGCCGATCCGGTCGAGCGCGAAGACCGCGGCCTCGCCCTCGACCAGCTTGAACGAGGACACCGCGTCGACGCCGTCGGTCTCCACCGTGACGCTGGACGTCAGCGCGAGGGACAGATCGGGGGAGTCGAACACCGTGAGGCCGCCCTGCCGGACGCTCACCGTATGCGACTGCCGCCCGTAGTCGAAGCGCGGCGCCACCCGCGCGGTGAACGGCAGCGACCCGCGGACGCACAGCACCCGGCGGATCAGCCGGTGCCGGTCGGCCTCGCGGGAGTCGTCCTCGACCGGCATGAAGTCCTGGACCTCTGCGACACCGTCGTCCGCGAAGAAGCGGGTGATGAGGATGTTGGTGTCGGGGAAGTAGAACTGCTTCGTCCGGGCGGGCGCGTCCGGGGCCAGCTCGAACGCACCGCCGCGGTCGGCGTCCAGGATCGACGCGAAGACACTGGGCGCGTCGAAGCGGGTGGGGCAGTACCAGTCGATCGTGCCGTTGGTGCCCACGAGCGCGGCCGTCCGCAGATCGCCGATCAGGCCGTGCTCCGCGATGGGCAGATATCGGGGCGTGTCCGCCTTGCAGGGGCGGAGGCTTTCGGCGACGGTCATCGCAACCTCCCGCGCTCACCGGTCGCGGTACCTCAGTTTTCAGGATACGTCCGGTAGCCGCCGCCCTGCGCGGCCGCCATCACTGCGCGTCGGTGCCGATAGCCTTCAGCATCGGTACGCGCGCGGCCTGGCGCCCCGGCCACAGTGAGGCGAGCACACCGATCACGGCGGCCGCCACGAAGAAGAGGGCCGTCCTGTCCCACGGGATGACCAGGGGGACACTCTCCTCGCCGAGGACGGCCACCGCGCCGATGACGCTGCCGACGGCGACGCCGAGCGCGGAGCCGAAGAGCGAGATGGTCACCGATTCGATGCGCAGGACGGAGGCCACACCCCGGCGGTCCAGCCCGATGGCGCGGAGCATGCCGATCTCCCGGACCCGTTCGAAGACGGCCATGCCCATGGTGTTCACCACTCCGAGGGCGCCGATCAGCACGGTGACGCTGAGCATGGCGTACATGATGTTCAGGAACGGGCCCGTCCGCGCGGTGGCCGCCGCCCGCGCGTCGGCGCGGTCCTGGACCAGCAGCGCGGGGTTGTCCAGGGCGCGCCGGATCTCCCGCTGGAGCGCTGCCGTACGGCCGGGGGCGGCCTTGACCAGGACCGATTCGACGATCGGCCGGTGCTCGGCGCCGGCCGGGCGCGGCAGGGACCGGTCGGATACGAGGGTGGGCGTCAGGTTCTCCGGGCCGTCGTAGACCGCGACGACGGGCAGGCTGGTCCGCTCAGCCGTGCCGGTGAAGGCGCCGCTGACGCGGGAGCCGAGCCGCCAGCCGCGATCGGCGGCCAGCTCCTCGGTGACGGCGATGCCGTGGTCGAGGCGGTCCAGCGAGCCCTCCCGGACGGTGATCGGCGCCAGCCGTTCCACCGTGGCCGGGTTGACGGCGGTGACCGGGACGGTGTCGTCGCCGGACAGGTCGAAGTAGGTCTGCACGAGGGCGGTGACGGCGTCGGCGTCCGCGAGCCGTGCCACCCGCGCGGCGGTGTCGTCGCCGACCTCCGCGAAGTCGACGGCCGTGACGCGCAGGTCCGAGGTCATGGAACGGTCGACCTCCTGTTCCTCCAGGCGATTCACCGAGGACACGGCCACCGTGACCGCGGTGACCATCGCGAGGCCGACCATGAGCGTGGTCGCGGTGGCGGCCGTACGCCGTGGGTTGCGGCGGGCGTTCTCCACGGCGAGCTTGCCGCGGATGCCCGCCAGCCGGGTCAGCGGGCGGCGCAGCAGCGCGGTGACACCCAGGGCGAGCAGCGGAGTGAGGACGATCAGGCCGATGAGCAGGACGGGTACGGCGCCGAAGAGGACGTTCGTATCGTCGACGGCGGCACCCAGCAGCAGCGCGCCGCACACCGTCACGGCCACGCCGAGGAGGGTGCGGCGGCGCAGCGAGGCGGCCGTGGCGGGCTCGACCGTGCGCAGCGCCGCCACCGGCGGGACGCCCGCCGCGCGGCGGGCCGGAAGCCAGGCCGACAGCACGGTGACGCCTATGCCGACCGCGAACGCCGCGACCAGGGGCGTGACGGACAGCAGCCGCAGCGGGGCGGCCGGTCCTCCGGTGACGCCGAACAGGTCGCCCAGCAGCGTCGCGACGCCGGTGCCCAGCGCGTATCCGGCGATCGAGGCGGCCGTCCCGACCAGGGCTGCTTCCGTCAGCACCATGCGCATCACATGACCCCGGCTCGCGCCGACGGCCCGCAGCAGCGCGTGTTCCCGGGCGCGGGCGGCGCTGAGCATGGTGAAGGTGTTGGCGACCAGGAAGGTGGAGACGAACAGGGCGACACCGGCGAAGCTCAGCAGCAGCGTCGTGAGCTTGTCGCCGTCCCCCGAGGCGTCCGTGGCCAGGGACTCCAGCTCCGCCCGGGTGGCCGCCTCGACACCGGACGGCAGCACCTTCCGTACGGAATCGGCGAGTTGCGCGTCCGACGTGCCGTCCGCCGCGGTCAGGGTGATCGCCGAGTAGCTGCCCGGGGCGGGCGCGAAGTACCGCTCGGCGGTGGCGGAGTCGAAGGCGGTGAGGGTGCCGCCCGCCTCCAACCGGCTGTCGCGGGCGGTGAAGGCCCCGACCAGCCGGACGCTTCGGGCCGTACCGCCCACCACGACGCGCGCCCGGCCGCCCACCCGGTACCCGGCCCGCTCGACGGTCCGCCGGTCCATGGCGACCTCCCCGGACGTACGGGGGCCATGGCCCGAGACGAGCCGATACCGGACGTCCTGGCCACGGTCGCCGGGAACGTAGTTGACGCCCGCGGCCCGGGACAGCTCACCCACCAGGGAGCCGTCGGAGCCCGCGACGAAGGAGGAGCCCTCCACCTCACCGCGGGCCGCGGCCGCCGAGGGCAGCTGCCGCAGCCGTCGCAGCAGGGTGCCGTCGAGCCGGGAGGCGTGGTCGGGCGAGTCCGGTTCGACCTTCACCGACACATCGGGCCGGGAGTTGGTCTGGGCCCGGGCGACGGCCGCCTTCACCGAGTCGCCGTAGAGCAGCGAGCCGGTCACGAACGCCACACCGAGCAGGACGGCGAGGGCGGGCATCGCGAAGCGGAGCCGGTGGGAGCGGAGGGTGCGCAGAGCGGTGCGGAGCATCGGCGGCCTTCGGAAGGGGAAGTGGTACGAGCGGGTTCGATCCTTCCGGCGCGGCACGGTCCGGCGGATCCACTGGATGACCGAAACGGGCCGTGGCCCTCCCTCGGCCGAAAGGCTGATGTGGCGCGCGCGGCACGGCCGTACCGTGCATTGGCATGATCACCGAGTTCCGGGCCCGCTCCCGCCTCCGGCAGATCCAGCTGTGCCTGGGCGGCGCCGTGTCCGTCGTCCTCGTGGCCCTGGAGGGGCTGAACGCCCCCTATCCGCCGGTGGCCTTGGCGACGACGGTGTCCGGGATGCTGTGCCTGGCCGCCCTCGTCGTGCCGCACCGTCTCTTCGTCCGGTACGCCCTGGTCGCGACGGCCGTCTCCTGCGCGCTGACCCTGGTGGAAACGGGGCTGCCCCGGCGTCCCGAGAACACCCCGGGACTGGTGGAGCTGAGCGTCCTGCTGTGGCTCATCACCCGTGCCGTGCGGCGCTGTTCCCCGCTGACGGCCACCCTGCTCCCCGCGGCCCCGGCCCTCGCCGCCGTCCTTCTTCCGCTGCGGATCGCCGAACGGAGTGAAAACCTCAACAGCGCGGTCGGCGTGATCGTGGCCTGTGTGCCGTTCATGGTGGTGCTGGGACTGTGCCTGCGCCTGTACGACGCGCTCCGGGCCCGGGAGCGCGAAGCCCTCCTCCAGACCCAACGCCTGGAACACGCAAGGGAGTTGCACGACTTCGTGGCGCACCACGTCACCGCGATCGTCGCCCAGACCAAGGCCGCGCGCTTCACCGCCGCGGCCGGTCACACCCAGTCCCCGGAGGACCTGGACCAGATGCTCGCCCATATCGAGCGGGCCGGATCGCAGGCGCTCGGATCGATGCGCGCCATGGTCTCCAGCCTGCGGGACCCCGCCGCACCCGCCGCCACCAGCCCCACCGGCGGCCTGGCCGGACTGAAGGCCCTCATCCGGGACTTCTCCGCGGCGGGCCCCACCGCCGAACTCACCCTCGACCCGCGGCTCACCGACCGCCCGCTGCCACCCGAGATCACCACCGCCGTCCACCGGGTGGTGCAGGAGTCCCTGACCAACGTCCGCAAACACGCCGCGGGAGCCGGGCGGGTCGAGGTGCGGGTCACGCTGTGCCCCGGCGACCCGGAGCAGCTGGAGGTGTCGGTGGCCGACGACGGCCGCGGCGGCGCCGAGGCGGGCGGCGGCGCGTGGAACGGGGGCGGCTACGGCCTGGTCGGGCTGACCGAACGGATCGAGCGGGCCGGTGGCCGATTCACCACCGGGCCACGGGACGGCGGCGGCTGGCACGTCCTGGCCGTTCTGCCGCTGGACTCCGTCTAGGGTTCTCCACACGACAGTCCGGGCGCCTGCGATCATGTCGGGTATGACGATCCGGGTGCTCCTCGCCGACGACCAGGAGATGGTCCGTGCCGCGTTCCGCATGATCATCGACTCCCAGCCGGACATGCGGGTCGTGGCCCAGGCGGCGGACGGCACCGAGGCGGTCGATCAGGCCCGCGAACTGCGCCCGGACGTCTGCCTCCTGGACATCCGCATGCCCCGGCTGGACGGTCTGGAGGCCACCCGGCTGCTCGCCGGACCCGGCGTTCCCGACCCGCTGAACGTCCTCATCGCCACCACCTTCGACCTCGACGAATACGTCTACCGCGCGCTGCGCAACGGTGCGTGCGGCTTTCTCCTCAAGGACGGCGCCCCCGGGCTGCTCACCGAGGCGGTACGGGCCGCCGCGGCGGGCAACTCGCTGATCTCGCCCTCGGTGACCGTCCGCCTCCTCGCGCAGATGGCCCCCCACCGCCACGGCCCCTCCCCCTCCGAGGCCCGGCCGGACCGTACGGCGGGGGGCGGGGGCCAGGACGCGCTGACCGAACCGCTGACCCAGCGCGAACTGGACGTCGTACGCCGGGTGGCACGGGGCCGCACCAACGAGGAAGTGGCCGCCGACCTCTACGTCACCCTCTCCACGGTCAAGACCCACCTCGGCAATGTGCAGCGCAAGCTCGCCGCCCGCAACCGTGTCGAAATCGCGGCCTGGGCCTGGGAGAACGGGATCTGCCAGGACGGCCAGGACTGACCATGCCACCGCCCCCGTCAGCCGCGGGCGAGCGCGTGCGCGGGCGGGACGCGCAGCGCCTGACGGGTGGGCAGTTCGACGGTGAGGAACGCGATGCCCGCCACCACGACCGCGACGACCGGCGCGAGCCACGGCGGGCCCGCGGGCCACGGGCGGTGGAGGAATCCGGCGGACAGCAGCACCAGGGGGACGACGGACAGCACCAGCCCGGTGGTGAGCGCCAGCCCGCAGATCAGCGCCGCCTCGCGCCGCATCATCGCCAGGATCTGGCGCGGTGTTGCGCCGATCAGCCGGAGCGCGGCGAGTTCGGTGCGCCGCTGGGTGGTGGTGGCGATCAGCTTGTTGGCGATCCCGAGCAGCAGGTAGCCGAGCAGCACGGCGAGCACCGCGACGTTGATCCACAGTTCGGGCGCGGTGCCGCCCACGCCCCCGAGCCGGGGCCCGGAACGGTCGTCGTCCAGGGCCAGCCCCGGCCGGTCAGCGGCCAGCGCGGCCACGTGGTGCCGGGCCTCCCCGGTGCCGTCGGTACGGATCAGCACGCTCTGGTCGAGGCCCGCCGTGGTGTGTCCGGCGGCCAGGTCCCTGGAGAGCACCACGGGCCCGAAGCCGAGTCCGCGGGCGTACGTGGCCACCACCCGGGCGGTGACCCGGGCGCCGTCGCCGAGCACCAGCTCCACCCGGCTGCCCACGGGCGCGTCGCGCGACCCGGCGGCATCGGCGGAGACGGCGACCGTGGCGCCCGTCAGCCCCGCCAGGCTGCCGTCGCGTACGTCCAGGTCGAGGACGCCCCGCGCCTCCGGGGTCAGCACCAGCGCGGAACTGCTCTCGATCTCGGGTTCCCCCAGCATCCGGTACGGCCACAGCACGGTCGTCGAGGTGACCGGGGCCGCCGCCCGTACGCCGGGAGTGTCCCGCAGCGCGGGAAGCACATCGCCGGGCACGCCCCCGAGCCCGGGCGCGGTCAACCCGAGCTGCGCCCGGGTGGCGTCGCGGAGGTCGCCGGAGGTGGCCGCCATCACCGTGGTCTGGGTCAGGGTGTAAGTGAGGGTGAACACCACGGCCATCGCGAGGGTGCTGATGGCCGCCGCGGAACGCAGCGCGTAGCCATGGCTGTTGGCCACCGCCAGCCAGGTCGGTGCCGATGCCTTCGCCGGAAGCTTCCGCGCCAGCAGCCGGCCGACGCCGCCGACGAGGGCGGGACCGGCCAGCGCGAGGCCGATCGCCGCGATGAGACCGGCCACGGCGGTGGCCGCCGCCCCGGCCTGCGACCGCGCCAGCAGGGGCGTGACCGAGGCCCCGGTGCCCGCCGCGATCAGCGCCAGGCCGGCATGGGCGCGCGTCTTCGAGGGGACCCGGGGTTCGCTGCGTGACTCGGCGACCGCCTCGGTGGCCGGTCTGCGCGACGTACGCCAAGCGGCGCACCGGGCCGCCACCCACACCACCGCGACCAGCAGCAGCACGGCCGCGACCGCCGGGAGTGGGCTGACGGTCAGCGGCAGCGCGTCCGGGAGCATCCCGTTCGACACCAGCAACTGCCGGAACCGCTCGGCCAGCGGATAGCCGTGGGCGGCACCGGGCAGAGCCGCGGCGACCGCGATGA
>NZ_GG657754.1:9689493-9692027 GCF_000158915.1 Streptomyces himastatinicus ATCC 53653
GGCGGGCGCCCGGTGCGGCGCGTACCGCGATCAGGTCGACGGAGTCGGTGGCGGGGCGGGGGGCCGTGGCCGGTCAGCCGCGCCGCCGTGGCGTCGGCGAACCACAGACCGCTTGCCGAGGCGTCGACCACGGCCGAGACCCGGTAGCGGGCCGAGCGCCCGGCGGCGGCCACCGTGACGCGGTCGCCGGGCCGTGCGCCCGCGGCCGAGGCGGTACGGCGGTCCAGGGCCACCTCGTGCGCACCGGCCGGTGGTGTGCCGTCGACCCGGGGGCGGGTCAGCAGGGCGGTCGAGGACCAGCCGTGTCCGGTGGCAGCCGGATCGTCCGCCGGTACGGCCTCGCCGTCCCGGGTGATGACGGCGGCGGGGAAGCTCCGGTCGCCGACCGCCTCGGCCACGCCGGGCAGTTCCGCCACCCGGCCGACGACATCGCCCGGCACCCTGGCCCGTTCCGGCAGCGCGATGGGCAGGTCCCCGTCCGGGTGGAAGGTCTGGCTGCCGGACACCACGACGTCGGCGGCGGCGAGCCGCTTCACCGGCGCGTGCGAGCGCCAACCCGACTCGGCCACCACCCCGATGCCGGTGACCATCGCCGCGCCGCCCAGCGTCGCGCACGTGACGGCCAGCAGCGCGGCGATCCTGCGGCGCATCATGTGCCACGCGAGATACAGCATCGTCACTCCGTTTCCAGCGTGGTCACGCACTGGGCCAACTCGGCGGCCGTGGGCGCCTTCAGCGTCTCGACGACCCGCCCGTCGGCCATGACCATCGCGAGGTCCGCCCGCGCGGCGGCGGCCGGGTCGTGGGTGACCATCACCACCGTCTGGCCGAGGCCGTCCACCAGGTCGCGCAGCAGCCCCAGCACCTCACGGGCGGTCCGCAGATCCAGCGCGCCCGTCGGCTCGTCGGCGAACACCACCGCGGGCCGGGACACCAGCGCCCGGGCGATCGCGGCGCGTTGCTGCTGGCCGCCGGAGAGTTCGGCCGGGCGGTGCGCGAGCCGCCCCGTCATCCCGACGGGCTCGATCAGCCCGCTCACCCACGCCCGGTCGGGCCTCTCACCGGCCAGCCGCAGCGGCAGCAGGATGTTGTCCTCGATGGTGAGCGACGGCACGAGGTTGTAGGACTGGAAGACGAAGCCCACGGAGCGCCTGCGCAGCTCGGTGCGGCGGGCCTCGTCCAGCCCGCCGATCTCCGTACCGTCGATGAAGGCACGCCCGCCGGTGGGCGAGTCCAGCCCGGCGGCGCAGTGCATCAGGGTGCTCTTGCCGGAGCCCGACGGCCCCATCACGGCGACGAACGTGCCGCGTTCCACGGTCAGCGACACCTCGTCCAGGGCGCGGACGCCCCCCGGATACGTCTTGGTGACACCGGCCAGCTCCACCGCCGGTGCCTGACGGGACGTCGGGGGCTCGTGATGCTGGGTGCGGATGAGCCTCATGAGCGCCGCCCGTGCCTGCGGTGGTGGACGACGAGCGCGACGGCACACGCGAGGGTGGCCAGGCCGCAGCCGATCCCGACGAACACGCTGAGGCCCCCGATGGACGACGTCACGATGTTGGCGACGGCGAAGACCACCAGCAGCAGCCACAGCACGGGGCGGACGAACCCGGTCCCGTCACGCGCGGGTTCCGGCCGTGGTGTCTCCGGGCCCGCGAAACCGCGGTAGGGATCGGTCACGTAAGGCTCCTCGTGCGAAGGGGCGTTGGGTACGCACCGACGCTACGAACCGCCGCCGCCATCGGCGATCCGGCCAGCGGGTGCTCCGGGGTACAGCAGGCTGTACCTCGCCCCGGAAAGAGGTGACGACGTCTTACGGGGTGCCTTATCGTCCCGGTCCAGGAGGTGGGGATGGACACGCACAGCGCCACGCGAGGCGACGCCACGACGGCCGACGCCACGCGGGCCGCCACCAAGGAGGCCCACGCCACGCGGGCCGACCCGGGGCCCGTCCGCCCGTGGGACGTGTTCGCCCGTGGCCGGACCGTCCTGGACGCCTTCGACCAGCTCGCGGGCGGGCTCGCCACCTCGATCCTGGCCGTGGTCATGCTGGTGTGGCTCACCGCCGTCGCGGTGGCCTGCCTCGTCGGCGTCGGACTGTTCCTGGTGCCCGCCACCCTTCGCGGACTGCGGGCCGTGGCCAACCGGGAGCGCGCCCGGTTGTCCCGGTGGGGCACGGAAATCCTCGTCCCGGAGCCGGGCCCGCGGCGGCTGCGGGCCGCTGTCGCGGACCCCGTCGTCCGGCGGGAGGTGCGCTGGCTGGTCTGCCACGCCACCGCCGGGCTGCTGATCGCGCTGACCGGTCTGACGCTGCCGCTCTCCGCGGCCACCGACGCCACGTTCCCGCTGTGGTGGCGGCTGGTACCACCGGAGGAGGCCGCGCCGTCCCCCGTGCCGCTGTGGATCGTGCACGACTGGCCCGGCGCCTTCGCGGTCTGCCTGCTGGGCCTCGGCTGGATCGCCGTGGTCGCGGGCGTGGCACCGGGCCTGGCGTGGCTCCAGGCGTGGCCGGGGCGCCGACTGCTCGCGGCCGC
>NZ_GG657754.1:9693031-9735718 GCF_000158915.1 Streptomyces himastatinicus ATCC 53653
GGAACGGGTCGGCCGCGTCGAGGAGTACATGACCGCGCTGCACCGGGTGGCGGACGGCGGCACCGCCATCGACCCCGAGGTCGTCGCGCAGCTCTTCGCCCGCACCCGGCCCGACAACAATCTCGACCGGCTCAGCCCGCGCGGGCGCGTCGTCCTGGCGCTGATGGCGGAGGGACTCGGCAACACCGCCGTCGCCGAGCGGCTCGTGGTCACCGAAGGCGCCGTCCACAAGCACATCCGTAACATCTTCGCCAAGCTCGGGCTGGCCCCCACCGACCGCACCGACCGGCGCGTGGCCGCCGTGCTCCACTATCTGGACGACGCCCAGCGCCGGGCCTGAAACCCACCCGGGGTGGGCAGCGTTCCCCCGCACGGATCGTCGAAGAGATCGGAAGGTTCGTATGAGTGGCACGCACCGGTCGCGGCAGTGGTACGAGGGTGACACCCGCGACGCGTTCATCCACCGTGCCTGGATGCGGCGCGGCCTCCCCGACCACGCCTTCGACGGACGACCGCAGATCGTCATCTGCAACACCTGGTCCGATCTCACCCCCTGCAACAGCCACTTCCGCGAGATCGCCGACCATGTGAAACGGGGGGTGTGGGAGTACGGCGGGGTGCCGCTGGAGCTTCCGGTGCCGTCACTGGGGGAGACCCTGCTGCGCCCGACCGCGATGTTCTTCCGCGACCTCGCCGCGATGGTGACCGAGGAACTCATCCGGGCCAACCCCGTCGACGGTGTGATCCTGCTCGGCGGCTGCGACAAGACCGTACCGTCCCTGCTGCTGGGGGCCGCTTCGGTCGATCTGCCCACCCTGATGGTCACCGGCGGCCCCATGCTGAACGGCGCGTGGAAGGGGCGCGCGCTGGGCTGCGGCACCGGGGTGTGGGAGCTGAGCGAGGAGGTGCGGGCGGGCCGGATGGACCGCTCCGAGCTGCGCCGCGCCGAGTCGGCGATGATCCGCAGCCGGGGACACTGCAACACCATGGGCACGGCGTCCACCATGGCCTGCGCGGCCGAGGCGCTGGGCATGACCCTGCCCGGCAACGCGGGGCTCCCGGCCCCCGACAGCCGGTTGCTGGAGCTGTCCCACGCCGCGGGCAACCGCATCGTCGACATGGTGCGCGAGAACCTGCGGCCCAGCGCCGTCCTGACCGCGGAGGCGCTGCGGAACGCGGTGCGCGCGGTGGCCGCCATCGGCGGCTCCACCAACGCGGTCGTCCATCTGCTGGCCCTCGCCCGCCGGGTCGGGGTGGACTTCGGCCTGGACGACATCGACCGCGCGGGCCGCGGCGTCCCCCTGCTCGCCGATGTGCAGCCCGCCGGATCCCACCTCATGGAGGACTTCCACCGCGCCGGTGGCCTGGACGCCGTCCTCGGGGAGATCAGGGATCAGCTGGAACCGGCCGTCACCGTCTCCGGCCGCCCCCTCACCGAGCAGCTGTCCGGCCTGACCAGCACCGACACCACCGTCATCCGCACCGCGGACGAGCCGATCGCCCACCAAGCCGGGCTCGCCGTGCTGCGCGGCAACCTCTGTCCCGACGGAGCCGTCATCAAGCCCGCCGCCGCGACACCCGAGCTGCTGCGCCACCGGGGCCGCGCCGTGGTGTTCGACGGGATCGAGGACTTCCGTACCCGGATCGACGACCCGGACCTGGACGTCGACGCGTCCGATGTCCTGGTCCTGCGCGGCTGCGGACCGCGCGGCTACCCCGGCATGCCCGAGGTGGGGAACATGCCCCTGCCGCCCGCGGTGCTCCGGGCCGGAGTGCGGGACATGGTGCGGATCAGCGACGCGCGGATGAGCGGCACCGCCTTCGGCACCGTCGTCCTGCACATCGCGCCCGAGTCCGCTGCGGGCGGCCCGCTGGGTCTGGTGCGGACCGGCGACTGGATAGAACTGGACATCGAGCGGCGGCTGCTGAAGCTGGACGTCCCCGACGAGGAACTCGCCGCACGGCAACCGGTGACCGCCGCCGCGCCACCGGCCACCGGCGGATGGGAGCAGATCTACCGCGACCACGTCGAACAGGCCGACCGCGGCGCCGGGCTGGACTTCCTCAGCGGCACCCGTGGCTCCTTCGTCGCCCGCGAATCGCACTGACGTGACGCCCACAGCGGGGTCATACGTGACGCCCACAGCGGGGTCACAGGAACGACCCAGGCCCGGGAAAGGTTCGCCGACTACCCTCCGGGCATGCCCACGACGCGCTCCACGGACGACGCACTGGCGCAGACCGCCGTACGAGCCCTGATCTCCCAGGCGGAACTGACCCCCAAACCGGGCCTCGCGGACACCCGCGACCTCCAGGCCCGCGCCACCGGCACCGATCTGCTCGCACTGCGCTGGTCGGCCAAGTCGCTGGCGCCCGGCTTCGCGGCCATGGCCGCAGCGGCCCGGCGCCCCGGCGAGCCGACGCGTGCGCTCCGCGAGGAGCTGGGCGCCATCGGCCGCTGCGCCGAGTGGACCATGGCGCGGGCCGGTGGCGGCCCGGTCACCGGCCGTCTCCACCACGGCGCGCTCTGGGTGCTGGGGCTGCTGGTGGCGGCCGCCGCCCTGGACCCCGGCGCCGCGACCGAGGAACTGACGGCCACCGCCCGGCAGCTCGCGGCCCACGCCGACCGTGGCGCCCCGCGCAGGCCGTCGGCGGGCTCGCAGGTGTCCGCCACCTACGGGGCGGCGGGCGCGCGCGGCGAGGCGCGGGCCGCCTTCCCGCACGTACGCCGCGCCCTGGCCGCCCTCACCACGGCGCGGGCCGCGGGCGCCACCGAGACACAGGCCCGGCTCGACGCGCTGCTCACCGTGATGAGCACGCTCCAGGACACCGGCCCGCTGTACCAGGCGGGGCCGCCCGCCCTGCGGCGGGTGCAGGACGGGGCGCGCGGTGTGCTGGAGGCGGGCGGCGCCGCGACGGAGCAGGGCGCCGCCGCCCTCGCCGCCCTCGACGCCGAGCTGCGCGCCCAGGGCATCGCGCCCCGGGGGAGCGCCGTGCTGCTGGCCGGGGCGCTGTTCCTGGACGCGCTCCCGGCCCGGGCCCGCCCCCGGGCCCGGGGTCACGGGGCGAGGGGTTAGCCTGGGGTCGCTCCAACCGACACGGGGTGCCCCGCACGGGGCTGAGATCACACCCGTCGAACCTGAACCAGTTAGCACTGGCGGAGGGATGTCATCGATGCCAATGCCGCATGCTGCCACCGACCCGGCGACCACCGGCGCGGAATCCGTCTTCGACGGGCGGATGCCCACCGCGCCCGGCGATCTGCGCGTCGAGGCGCGCGGTATCGCGCCGGTTCCGGAAAACCACCGCTACGGCGGGCCGGGGCGCCTGTTCACCGTGTGGTTCGCCCCGAACCTGACCATGACCGGCGTGTTCACCGGCACCGTCGGCATCTCCCTCGGCCTGGACTTCGCCACCGCGCTGGCCGCCGTCGTCCTGGGCACCCTCATCGGTGCCGTGCCCACCGCCTACCTGGGCACCTGGGGCAGTCTGACCGGCGCCGGGCAGCTGCCCCTCGCCCGGCTGGCGTTCGGCCGGGCCGTCGCCGTGCCCGGTGTCCTCCAGTGGCTGTCGTCGGTCGCCTGGGACGCGCTCATCGGCCTGTTCGGCGGTGACGCGCTGGCCCGGCTGTGCGGGCTGCCGTTCTGGCTGGGCGTGCTGCTCATGATGGCCGCGCAGGGGGCGCTCGGGGTGCTGGGCTACGAGGCCATCCACCGGATGCAGAAGCTGATGACGTTCGTCCTCGCCGCCGCGTTCGCCGCCCTGGCCGTCAAGCTGCTGGGTGGCGTCCACCCCGCCGCCACCGGGTCCGCCCACGGCGCCGACCGCCTCGGCGCCTTCGTCCTGACCAGCACCATCGCGCTGAGCCTGGCGCTGTCGTGGGCGCCGTACGCCAGCGACTTCAGCCGCTATCTGCCCCGCGCCACCTCCCGGCCCCGTATGTTCTGGTGCACGCTGCTCGGCGTCACCGTGTCCTTCGTGGCCGTCCAGGCGCTCGGGCTGTGGGGCGCCTCCGTCTTCACCGACCAGACCGCCCGCGGCGTCGATACGGCGCTGGGCGGCGGGGCGCTCGGCGCGTTCGGGCTGCTGGCCGTGGCGCTCGCCGCGCTGTGCAGCAACGCCATGAACGACTACAGCGGCTCCCTGGCCCTCCAGACCGCCGGTGTCCGCATCCCGCGTCCGCTGGCCGCGGCGCTCGCCGCCGTGCTCGGCTTCCCGCTGGTGCTGTGGATGCACGCCGCCGACACCACCGCCCGCTTCCAGAACGTGCTGCTGTTCGTCGGCTACTGGATCCCCGGCTTCGTCGCGGTCGTGGCCGTCGACTGGTTCGTCCGCGCCCGGGCCCGGGGCGGCGCGCCGGTCGACCTGGCCACCGAGAACGCCCGCCCGCAGCCGTGGTGGCCCGCCCTGCTGGCGTTCGGCGCCGCCTTCGCCGCGGCGGTGCCGTTCATGGACACCACCCTGTACACCGGTCCGGTGGCCGCCGCGCTGCACGGCGCCGACCTCGCGTACTACGCCGCCTTCCTCGCGGCGCTCCTCGTCTACGCCCCGCTCAGGATGCGCCGCCGTACGACCCGGTGAGACACGGGCGTTTTCGCCCGTATCCGCACGTCACACGGCATCCGGCGACCGCGCTCCGCGGCAGGCGTGGCACCCTGGGCTTTTCGACCAACCGCACCACCCGAGGAGACGTGCCACGTGCCGCAGAACCAGCCAGCGGAGTCCATCGCCGCCCCGGCGGTGCTCGCCGAGGAACGCAGACTCCACAAGGACCTCGGGTTCTGGGCCCTGACCGCGATCGGGTTCTCCAACATCCTCGGCTCCGGCTGGCTGTTCGCCGCCCTCTACGCAGCCCAGACCGCCGGGCCCGCCGCGCTGCTGTCCTGGATCGCGGCGGGTGTGCTGTGCGCCCTGATCGCCCTGGTCATGGTGGAGCTGGGCGCCACCCGCCCGGAGGGCGGCGGCACCGTGCGGTGGCCGCTGTACGCGAGCGGGCGGCTGGTCGGCACGATGGTCGGCTGGTCCGTCGTGCTGTCCGTCGGCGGTACCGCCGCGGAGATCAGCGCGATCATGCAGTACGCAGCGCACTATCTGCCGGGGCTCTACGACGGCGGCCGCCTCACCCTCCCGGGCCTCGGCGTGGCCGTCGCACTGAGCGTCGTGCTCACCGCGCTGAACTGGTTCGCCGTGCGGATATTCGCCCGGCTCAACAACCTGGTGTCGGTGTTCAAGGTCGTCGTCCCCGTGGTCACCGTGATCGCGCTGTTCCTGTCGGGCACCCACTCAGGGCGCCTCACCGAACACGGCGGTTTCGCCCCGTACGGCTACGCGGCCTGCCTCACCGCACTCGCCGGCGGCGGCATCGTGTACTCCGTCAACGGGTTCCAGGCGCCGCTGGACTTCTCCGGCGAGGCCCGCAATCCGCGCCGTTCCGTACCGGCCGCTGTGCTCACCGGCATCGGCCTCGCCGTGCTGGTCTACCTCGGGCTCCAGCTGGCGTTCCTCTACACGGTGCCGGACTCCGCGCTGGGCGACGGCTGGCAGGGCGTCAACTTCGAGTCGCCGTTCGGTCAGCTCGCCCTCATCCTCAATCTGCACTGGCTGGCCACGCTGCTGTACGCGGACGCCGTGATCTCCCCCGGCGGCTCCGCCTACGTGGGTGTGGCGATCAACGCCCGGCACACCTACGCCCTGGCCAAGAACGGGCTGCTGCCCCGCTTCTTCATGCGCATCGACCCCGCGTCCGGCATGGCACGCCGGGCGCTGCTGCTCAACCTCGCGGTCATCGTCATCTTCATGCTGCCGTTCGGTGGCTGGCAGGACATCGTGAGCGTGATGGGCGACATGTATCTGCTCATCTACGCGGCCTCGGCGGTGGCCGTCGCGGTGTTCCGGGCACACGACCGGGAGCGGGGAGTGCCCCGGGCGGAAGGGCAGGTGCCGGGGGTGCGCTGGATCGCACCGCTCAGCTTCGTCGTGGCCAGCGAGTTCGTGTTCTGGTCCGGCTGGGACGACCTGCGGCTCGCCCTGCCCCTCGTCCTGGTCGGCGTCCCGCTCTTCCTGCTCCAGCGGCGCGGCACCGAAGGGCTCCCCGCCCTCGGCGAGCTGCGGCACGGCGCCTGGCTGGTCTTCCACCTCGCCGCGCTGACGCTGCTGTCGTGGCTCGGCACCTTCGGCGGTTCCGGCCGTCTTCCGGCGCCGTACGACACGGTCGCGGTGGGCGCTCTCGCGTTCGGGGTGTTCGCGTGGGCGGTGCGCTCGGGCGCCGCGCACCTCAGGACGGGCGCCATGGACGCGCCGCCCGCGGCCCCGGCGGTGTGAGTACCCGCCGCCGCACACCCCGCCGGAAAACCCCTGGCGCGGCGCTGCTGATTGGTCGATGATCGCAGCACCATCGGCCGTGCACGACCCACCGCATACGGAGGATTGAGACGCGATGAGTGCTCGGAGCGCGCGACCCCTGCCCGAGAGCACACCCGCCGCGAAGGGAGTGGACGCGCGCGGTGTCGGCGCGTTCCTCGACGCGCTGGAGGCGGCGCCCGGCATCGAGCCGCACAGCCTGATGATCGTGCGCCATGGGCATGTGGTCGCCTCCGGCTGGTGGGCGCCGTACACCCGGGACCGGCCGCATCTGCTCTACTCCATCAGCAAGAGCTTCACGGCGACGGCGGCCGGATTCGCGGTGGCAGAAGGGCTGATGAGCCTGGACGACACGGTGCTCTCCTACTTCCCCGAGTTCGACGCCGACATCACCGACCCCCGCAGCCGGGCCATGCTCGTCCGGCACGTCGCGTCCATGGCCAGCGGGCATCTGACCGAGACCCGGGAGCAGGCGTTCGCCCGCGACCCGGCCGAGCCCGTCCGCGGGTTCCTGCTGACCCCGCCCGACCGCGACCCCGGTACCGTCTTCGCGTACAACCAGCCCGCCACGTACAGCCTCGCCGCGATCGTCCAGCGCGTGACCGGGCAGTCGCTCACGGACTATCTGCGGCCACGGCTGTTCGACCCGCTGGGGATCGAGGAGACGGCCTGGCTCCAGCGCCCGCCCGGCCGCGACCTCGGTTTCAGCGGCATGTTCGCCACCACGGACGCCCTCGCCCGGCTGGGCCTGCTGTACCTGGGCGACGGGGTCTGGGAGGGCCGCCAACTGCTGCCCGCCTCCTGGGTGGCCGAGGCGACCCGGGTGCACATCACCAACGCCGACGGCACGGACATCAAGCCCGACTGGCAGCAGGGATACGGGTTCCAGTTCTGGCGGTCCCGCCACGGCTACCGGGGCGACGGGGCGTACGGGCAGTTCTGCCTGGTGCTGCCCGAACACGACGCGGTGGTCGCCATGACCGCGGACACCGAGGACATGCAGGCGGTGCTGGACCTCGTATGGCGGCATCTGCTCCCGGCGTTCGGCCCCGCGCCTCTCGACGGCCGCGAGGACGACGACGCGGCTCTGCGGCGGCGGCTCGACGGCCTCCGACTGCCGCCGACGTACGAGAAGTTCGCGGCGGTGGACGCCGGGGCGGCCACGACCTTCACCCCGGCCGGCGGCGCTTGCGCGGACCAGCCCGCGCTGGCGGAGGTGACCGTCGCCGCCGAGGGCGACGGTGGGTGGACCGTCTCCCTGGCGGAGGGCGCCTCCAGGCTCGATGTGCGGCTCGACGGCCCGGGGTGGAACGTTCAGGAGGGCACGGACCAGCGGGTCCCGACGGCGGCGAACGGCGGCTGGACCGACCCGGACACCTTCGTGGCCGACATCGCGTTCCTGGAGACCCCGCACCACCTCGACGTGACCTGTTCGAGGGCCGACCGGACCTTCACCGCGCGCTGGCGCACGACGCCGCTGCACCCGGCGCCGCTGCCCGCGATGGGCGTCCGTCCACGGAGGTGAGGAACCCTGCACGGGGCCCCGGCAACCATTGCCCGCTCGGCGGCGACAGTCGCATGGACGATTCCCCCGAGCTGAGGATGGTGTGGTCATGGCGGCCCAGTGGCGGCGCATACGAGGAAACGGCGGGCGCGGACCGGGTGCGGTGGTGTGGGCGGTGCCGCTGGCGGTGGCCCTGACGGTCGCTCTCGCCCCCCAGGGATCCGGCTCCCCTGCGGACACGAGCCCGGCGGATACGAGCCCGGTGGCCGCGGCCTGGGCCGACGGCGTCGCCGACGGGTTCGCGTCGGTCAACGCGCTCGGCCAGAACGGTACGTACGGAGGCCGCGACGGCAAGACCGTGACGGTGCGCACCCTGGCCGACCTGGAGAAGTACGCGACGGCCGCCGAGCCGTACGTCATCGTGGTGGCCGGTGCCATCACGATGGACCCCAAGGGCAAGGAGATCAAGGTCGCCTCGGACAAGACGATCGTGGGCCAGGGGACAGCAGGCGAGATCGTCGGCGGCGGCTTCTTCCTCGGGCAGGGCGTGCACAACGTCATCATCCGCAACCTGACGATCCGCGACTCGTACATGGGCACGTGGAACGACAAGGATCATGACTTCGACGCCATCCAGATGGACGGCGCCCACCATGTGTGGATCGATCACAACGACCTGAAGCACATGGCCGACGGTCTGATCGACAGCCGCAAGGACACGACGTTCCTCACGGTCTCCTGGAACCGGCTGGAAACGCACAACAAGGCGTTCGGCATCGGCTGGACGGAGAACACCACGGCCGACATCACCATCCACCACAACTGGTTCCGGGAGACGGAGCAGCGCAACCCGTCCGCCGACAACATCGCGCACGCGCACCTGTACAACAACTACCTCCAGGACGCCCCGGGTACGGACATCAACTCCTCCTACGGCAACTACTCACGCGGCAACACCAAGATGGTGCTGGAGAACAGCTACTTCGAGGGGATGAAGAACCCCGTCATCAAGGACGCCACCGCCTCGATCGTCCAGCGGGGCAACACGTTCGTGGGCACCAGCGGCCGCAACGAGAGCGGCGGCACCGCCTTCGACCCCAAGACGTACTACCCCTACACCCTCGACCCCGCCGCCAAGGTGCCGTCGGTGGTGAAGTCCGGCTCCGGACCCGGCGGCACCCCGGCGCGGTAACGGGCGGGGGCTACGAAGGCGTCAGTCCCGGCGGGCCGGGCCCGTGGACTTCCTGATGACGAGGTCGACCGACATGTCGAGCCGGATCGGGGCCCGGTCCGGTTCACCGGTGACGGCGCCGAGCACCCGTACGGTCTCGGCCGCCATGTCCTCGAAGGGCTGACGCACCGTGGTCAGCGCGGGCGCGGCGGACCCGGCGGCGTCGATGTCGTCGAACCCGACGACCGAGACGTCCCCGGGGACGCGCAGCCCGCGTTCGGCGCACGCCTCGATCACGCCGAGCCCCTGGAGGTCGTTGCCGGTGACGAAGGCCGTCGGGGCCGCCGAACCGCACCCGGCATCAGGATCAGTTCCCTCGGCCCGGAGACCGGTGCGATCCGTTCGTGGCCGAGGTCCGTGAGATGGCGGCGCCCACACCGCGGCGGCTTCGGTACAGCTTTCGTCTGTACCCGGATCATGCCCAACGCGACGCGTTGGCACGGGCATTCGGGTGCGCCCGCGTCGTGTTCAACGATGCCGTGCGCGCCCGTGAGGACGCCAGAGCGGCAGGAGACCGGTTCCCGAAGGCCGGGGAGTTGTCTACGCGCCTGATCACCCGGGCCAAGCAGACCGAGGCCCGCTCCTGGTTGGGCGAGGTCTCCGCGGTTGTGCTCCAGCAGTCCCTGCGTGATGCCGAGGCGGCCCTACAAGAATTTCTTTGCCTCCCTCAAGGGTGAGCGCAAGGGGCCCAGACTGGGGGCGCCGAGGTTCAAGTCTCGCAAGGACGCCCGGCAGTCGATCCGGTTCACCGCCAATGCCCGCTGGTCGGTCACCGGAAACGGGCGGCTGAGCCTGCCGAAGATCGGGGCCGTCAAGGTGACGTGGTCGCGCACCCTGCCCACTACCCCCACCTCCGTCACCGTGGTCAAGGACGCGGCCGGGAGGTACTTCGCATCCTTCGCCATCGACACCGACCCGGCTGCCGACGCCACCCGGATGCCTAACAGCGGCCAGGCCGTCGGCATCGACCTGGGGCTGACGCACTTCACGATCCTCGACGATGGCACGAAGATCGACTCTCCGCGGTTCTTGCGCCGCGTGGAGAAGAAGCTGAAGCAGGCCCAGCGGGAGCTGTCCCGCAAACAGAAGGGATCCAAAAACCGGGAGAAGGCCCGCCTGAAGGTCGCCCGGGCGCATGCCCGAGTCGCCGACGCGCGCCGTGAATTTCACCACCAGCTCTCCACGAAGCTGATCCGCGAGAACCAAGCCATCGGCATGGAGGACCTGGCGGTGAACGCACTGGCACGCACCAGATTGGCCAAGAGTGTGCACGATGCGGGCTGGTCACAGTTCGTGGCCATGCTCGTCTACAAGGCCAACCGGTACGGACGCACCCTGACCAAGGTTGGCCGGTTCGTGCCGACCAGCCGGACTTGCTCGTACTGCGGCCATGTGGATGGCCCTAAACCCCTCCACATCCGGGAATGGACTTGCCCCGCTTGCGGAGCCCTCCTCGACCGGGACATCAACTCCGCACGCAACGTGAAAAGGGCCGCCGGACTGGCGGTATCAGCCTGTGGAGCGCCGATAAGACCAGAACTCGTTCTGGCGCAGCGCAACGAAGCAGGAAGCCACGGATTCCCTCCCGAAGGCCGTGCGGCGTAGCGGCACAGCACCGAGAGAGAAGGCCAGAATCCTCGGGCCAGCCCGAGGAGCAAGTCAAACCTCCTGGGACCAGATCGACCCGTCCGAGGTGCCGGGGACGTGGTCCAATCCCACCCGCCGACTGGGCTTCAAGCGGTTCGTCTCGGACGCCAACCTCGACTGCGTCCGTATGGATGGCGACAACGTCCGCTCCTACCGCGACGACATCCCGGCCCCGTAGAAGGTCAACAACGTCAAGCGGCCCGGCCGGATGCGGCTGGGCTCCTACCAGGCGCTCGCCCACGGCGCCGACAGCGTCCTGTACTTCCAGTGGCGCGCCAGCCGCGGCGGCCACGAGCGGTTCCACTCCGCGATGCTGCCGCACTCCGGCACCGGCTCCCGCACCTGGCAGGAGATCGAGGCACTCGGCACCGAACTGCCGCGGATCGCCGAAGCCGCGGGCACCACCGCACACGCCGACATCGCCGTGCTCTTCGACTGGAACGCCTGGTGGGGGCTGACCGAGACGAACGGCCTGCCGCGCAACGACTGACGGTCGGCCGGGGGCGCGTCGTCTACATCGGCACTCGTCTGGAGGCCACCGCGCTGCGCGACACCCTGCTCGACGCCGTGTCCGCCGCGGGCGTCTCACCGCTCCTCGACCATGCCCCGGCCCATCTGGAGGCGACCCGGCGGGCCACGGAGACCGTCCGCGTCCCCCTCACCGTGGACGGGATCGACCTGGTCTCCGGGACGGAGACGGACGGGGCCGTCGAACTGGCCCCGCTCGCCGTCGCGGTCGTACGGTCCGAACGGTAGGCGCCCACGCTGCCCGCCGGGTACGGGCGTTCCGGCCCGTGCTGGCGCACCCGGACCTCGGACCAGTCGCCGACCCGGAACGGGGTGGTGCTGGTGGCCAACGCATCCGGACTGCCGCCGTTCCCGGCCCGCTCCGCCCGCGCCGCACCCTGCCCGCCTGAAACACCGACGACTACGACCGCCACGAGGCCCGCGGCTATCTGCGGCAGACCAGGACGGCGTCCGCGACTCCGCGATGCACACCACCGGGGAGACCGCGAGCGACCGCGGTGTGCCCGCCGACCGGGACGAGCAGTTCGCCGTCGGCGCAAAACCGCCGAGAAGGTGCTGCGCCGCTGGTGGCGGGGGTGGAACCCGGCTGACGTGCGCCCCCGCCACTTCCGCCTAGGCTCGGCTGTGTGACGTGGCCGCGGTCGCTGATGGACATCGTGCGTTCCGGGCTGACGATCGAGCGCGCCCGGCTCGAACCGCTGGCCGCGCTGCGGGCGGCGGCCGGAGTGGCGATCGTGATCGGGCTCTCGCTGTGGACCGCCTCCCCGTCCTACGCCGCGTCCGCCGCGTTCGGCGCCTTCTCGGCCGGTACATCGACGTTCCAGCGCAGCTGGCGGCCGCGCAAGGTGATCGCGCTGGTCGCGGGGGCCGGGCTCGGGCTCAGCACCTTCGTGGGCTATCTCGCGATGTCCCATCTGGCGCTCTTCCTGCTGCTGCTCGCCGTCTGGGCGTTCCTCGCCGGGATGGCCTGGGCGGCGGGGCCGACCGCCGGGATCGTGGCGACGACGACCGTCGCCATGATGCTGCTCACCATCACGCTGCCCACCGGTGTCATGGAGGCCCTGGAACACGCGGCGGTCATCGCGTTCGGCGGCGTGGCGCAGGCGGTGCTGATCTTCCTGTTCCCGATCCGCCGATGGGGGAGGCACCGGGACGCGCTGGCCGACGCCCTGGCCGCGGTGGCGGACTACGCAAGGCGGCTGCGGGAGGACCCGGTGGCGCCGTTCGACCCGGAGCCGATGATCACGGCCCGGAGCGCCGCCGCCGTCACGCCCTCACAGGCACGCCGGCGCCCTGCCGCCCTGCACGGCCCGCGGGGGCTGGCCGAACGCATCCGTCCCGCCCTCGCCGCCCTCGCCGACCCCCGGGTCGGCGCGCCCGCCGAGGGACCGGGCCGGGACCGGGCGCGGGAGCTGCTCGACGCGGCCGCCGACGTCCTGGACGCCGCTGCCCGGTCGATCCGCCGCGGCGCCCCCGCCGAGGTGCCGTCCGCGACCAGGGAGACCCTGCGGATCGACGACGAGGACGGGGCCGAAGAGACCGACGAGGGCGGCGCGGAGGAGCCCCTGGAGGGGCCCGCGCGCCGGGCCGCGGTCCAGCTGTCGTACCTGCTCACCGAGGTGCTGGAGATCGCCGACAGCAGCGGCAGGGGGCTGGGCCCCACCTCCGGCGCGGACGAGGCGCCGCCACTGCTGCGGCCGACGGTGTTCCAGCTGGTGCCGATCGTGCTGCGCGCGATGCGCCGCGAGCTGCGCGGCGACTCGCCCGTCCTCCGGCACGCCCTGCGGCTCGCCGCGGTGGCCTGTCTCGGCTATGTGCTCGGCAGCGCGCTTCCGCTCGGCCACGGCTACTGGGCCCCGGTCACCTCCGTGATGGTGATGCGGCCGGACTTCCACCGCACCTACTCCCGGGCCGTGGCCCGCTTCGCGGGCACGCTGGTGGGCGTCGCGCTGGCCACCGGCGCGGTGCAGCTGACCCACCCGGACGCGTATCTGTCCGGCGGGCTGGCCGTGATCGCCGCCGCCCCTGACGTATCTGCTGATGCGCACCGGATACGCGGCCTCGCAGTGCACCTCGGCCGCGTACGCCGTCCTCCTGCTCGGGATGGGCGGCGAGGGGTGGCACCAGACCGTGCCGGACCGGGTCCTGCTCACCCTGCTGGGCGGGGTGCTCGCGATGCTCGCGTACGTGGCCTTCCCGGCCTGGGAGACACCGCGGATGCTGGACCGGCTCGCGGACTGGCTCGCCGCGAGCGGCCGGTACGCGGCGGCGGTGGTTCGCGGCTACGCCGAGCCCGGTGAGCTGCCCGCCACGGACGTACGGCGCACCCTGCTCGCCGACCGTACGGCGCACGCCGCGTGGAACGAGGCCCTCGACCGGGCCAAGCGGGAGCCCGTGCGCCACCGGGGGCTGACCCGGGCGCAGGCGGAGGAGGCGCAGGCGGCGCTGGAGGCGTTCGGGCAGGCGGCGATGTTGCTGGAGACCCATCTGCCGCAGCGTGGCGCACGGCCGGTGCCCGGAGCCGCCCGGTTCGCCGACGCGCTGGCGGCGGACACCGAGCGGGCGGCGCGCCAGGTGCGGGAACGGCGCAGACCGCGCTGGGACCGGACCAAGGAGGCCCTGGTCGACTGGGAAACCGACAGCACCGCGGAGGCGGTGGTCCAGAGCGGGGCGGAGCTGCTCGTACGGTCCCTGGACCAGCTGGCGACCGCCATGGACCGGGCGCCCCTGGAACGGGACACCGAGGCGGCCCGGCAGCAGCGGCCCTAGCTGCGGAACCGCTCGGCGAGTGCGGCCATCGTGTCGAGGTGGGCGAGCGTCTCGCCCTCCGGCTTCGTCGGCAGGTACAGCAGCACCCGGTCCACGCCGAGCCGCCGATACCCCTCCAGCGCCTCGGCGGTGTCGGGCACCGCGTACACCGTCACCGGCACGTCCCGGCCTGCCACCTGCCGCAGCCGCTCGATCTGCGGGGCCAGCCCGTCGGGCGGCACGCTGTTGGCCAGCCACGCGTCGCCGTGCGCGGCGATCCGGGGGAACGCGGCCTCGCCGCCGCCCACGTAGACCGGCGGATGCGGACGCTGGACGGGCTTGGGCCACTGGTAGACGGGGTCGAAGTTCACGAACTCGCCGTGGTACTCCGCCTTCTCCTTCGTCCACAGCTGAACGATCGCCTCCAGCCGCTCGTCCACCAGACGGCCGCGCGTGGACGGGTCGGTACCGTGGTTCTCCATCTCCTCGCGGTTCCATCCGACGCCCACCCCGAAGACGGCCCGCCCGCCGGAGACCACGTCGAGGGAGGCCACCTCCTGCGCCGTGATGATCGGGTCCCGCTGTGCCACCAGGGCGACCCCGGTCCCCAGCAGCAGCCGGGTGGTGACCCCGGCGATGACGCTCAGCGTCACGAAGGGGTCGAGGGTGCGGTAGTAGATCTCCGGCAGTTCGCCACCGCCCGGGTAGGGCGAGCGGCGTTCCACGGGGATGTGGCTGTGCTCGGCGATGAAGAGTGAGTCGAACCCCCGCTCCTCGAGGGCGCGCCCCAGGGCGGCGGGCCCGATGCCCTGGTCGGTCACGAAGGTCGATACGCCAATCCTCACGGCGGCTCCTCGGTCGGCGACTCCACGGTCCGGCATGCGCGTAGGCACAAGGGTGATCGACGAGTACCCCCGGAATCGTCCGTCACACGTAACGGATCGACGTTCCGCCGACGGCCGCGAAATACGACCGGAGGTCGGCAGTTCTTCAAGTGATCGGCACATCCATTCCACAGAAGTCGCGTGTAGCGCACGTCGCCGGCGCCGCGCGATCACGGTGTGCGGCGGCCGCGCCCGGGAATGCGCGGATTTCCGCCCGGAGGTGAAGGGCGACGCCGCGCGAGTTATGACGCTGGTGTGCCGGGACAGTGCCGGTGACGTGGGCAGGTGTGCACGCCATGTGATCGGAAAGTTGGCGGAATGCGTAGTTCCGGATGCACCGCGATTCGAAGGTGTCGAGCGGGCGTGGTTACATCCTTCCGCGCCGAGACGTTCCCGGGAACCCGGTTTCCGGGAAGCGCGGGAACGTGCCGCGGTTGGCCGACGTGGGAGCCGATGCATTTCGGCAACTACTGGCCGTTACAAGCTCATTTCGAGATACGTATCCAAGGGAGACGCAGTAATGAACAACGCACCCAAGGTCGCGACCCAGGAGATCTCCGACGCTGAGCTGGACAACGTGGCCGGCGGTCTCGGGGCTGTGGGCGACGCCCTGGGCACCGTGCAGTCCGTCACCGGTCCCGTCACCGGCCCGGTCACCGGCGCCGTGGGCACCGTCACCGGCACCGTCGACGGCGCGACCGGCCTGAACACCTCCGGCATCGTCGGCACGGTCGCGGGTCTCTGAGACCACCGCGTCCACCCCATGCCCCGGGCCTGCCTGGCCCGGGGCATGCGCGGTTCCCCGGCACCCGTCGTACGGGCCGCCCGGACCGCGCACCCGACCCGTTCCCTCGCGCCCCCCGGCCGGTTGAGAAAAGACTCCCGTGCAGTTCCGCCAGCAGGCCCTTTCCAAGCTCCAGTCGGCAGACGACATCGACCTGCCGGTCCGCTACGCCCGCCCCCAGGGCTGGCTCGCGCTGGCGGTCACCCTCGTCGCCATGGCCGCGGCCGCCGTCTGGGCCGTGACCGGCACCGTGGGGGACACCCTGGGTGCCTCCGGCATCCTCACCCACGGCCAGGGCAGCTATGTGCTCCAGAGCCCGGTCAGGGGACAGGTCACCGCCGTGCTCGCCAAGGAGGGCAGCACGGTGCGGGCGGGCGCCCCGCTGGTGAAGGTCCGTAACCCCGGCGGAGGAGCCACGTTCGTACGCGCCCTCGCCGCCGGCCGCCTCACCACCCTGTCGGTCTCGATCGGCTCCGTGCTCAACACCGGCGCGGACGTCGCCTCCGTGGAGCGCGTCCGCGACTCCCGCGACCCGCTGACCGCGACCCTGTACGTACCGGCGGACCGGGCGGCGTCGGTGCCCGCGGGCGCCACGGTCGACCTCGATGTGCAGTCGGCGCCCTCCGGGACGTACGGCGTGCTGCGCGGCCATGTCCAGGCGGTCGGCCGGACCGCCCAGTCGCGCAAACAGATCGGCTCCTTCCTCGGCAGCGCCCAGCTCGGCGAGGAGTTCTCGAAGCAGGGCCCGCCGGTCGCGGTGGCGGTACGCCTCGACCGTTCCTCCGCCACCCGCTCCGGCTACCGCTGGTCCTCGCCGAAGGGCCCGCCGTTCGCCCTCGGCTCCATGACCCTGGCCTCCGGCACCATCCACCTGGCCGACCGTCACCCCGTCGATTGGCTGCTCCCGTGACCGCGACGAACCCGACGAATCCGCCGAACCCGGCCGGCGCGACGAACGAGAGCGGCGGACCGCCCCGCCCCGCACCCGCCGGGACCAGCGGACGCCGCCGCCCCGAACCGGCCCGCGGACGCCGCCGCGCACCGCGGCGCGGGAGCGGGCCGAAGAAGCCGGGGCGGCGGACCGTACGCACCCCCACCGTGCTCCAGATGGAGGCGCTGGAGTGCGGTGCCGCGTCGCTCGCCATGGTGCTCGCCCACTACGGACGCCACGTACCGCTGGAGGAGCTGCGGATCGCCTGCGGCGTCTCCCGCGACGGATCGCGCGCCAGCAACGTGCTGAAGGCCGCCCGCAGTTACGGGCTGCGCGCCAAGGGCATGCAGATGGAGCCCGAGGCGCTGGCCGAGGTCCAGGCCCCGGCGATCCTGTTCTGGGAGTTCAACCACTACGTCGTCTACGACGGCATGGGACGGCGGTTCGGCAAGCGCGGCGTCCACATCAACGACCCCGACAAGGGGCGCCGCTTCGTCTCCGCCGAGGAGTTCGGAGCGAGCTTCACCGGGATCTGCCTGGTCTTCGAGCCCGATGCCTCCTTCAGCCGCGGTGGACGGAAGCCCGGCATCCTGAACGCCCTGCCCGCGCGGCTGCGCGGCACCGGCGGCACCCTGGTCGCCTCGCTGCTGGCCAGCCTGCTGCTGGTGGCGGTGGGCGCCGCGGTGCCCGCGCTCAGCCGCACCTTCATCGACACCTTCATCGTCGGCGGCCAGACCTCGATGCTGCCACCGCTGTTCGCGTCCATGGCCGTGGCGGTGGTGCTGACCGCGGTGCTGACCGGCGTCCAGCAGGCGAATCTGCTGCGCGGACGCATCATCTCCTCCACCCTCGGCAGCGCCCGGTTCCTGCGCCATCTGCTGCGGCTGCCCGTCACGTTCTTCGCCCAGCGCAGCCCCGCCGACCTGGTGCAGCGCCTGCGGTCCAACGACACCGTCGCCGAGACCCTCGCCCGCGACCTGGCCGCGGCGGCGGTCGACGGGATCGTGGTGGTGCTGTACGCCCTGCTGCTGTGGACCTACGACCCCCAGCTCACCCTGGTGGGCGTCGGGCTCGCGCTGCTCAACGTGGTCGCGATGCGCATCGTGATACGGCTGCGCGCCACCCGCACCCAGAAGCTGCGCGCCGACACCGCGCGGCTGACCACCACCGCGTACACCGGGCTCCAGCTTCATCGAGACCATGAAGGCCACCGGCGGCGAGAGCGGCTACTTCCGCCGCTGGGCCGGTCAGCACGCCATCACGCTGGAGGAACAGCAGCGTCTCGGTGTGCCGAGCGCGGTCCTGGGCGTGGTGGCGCCCACCCTCGCCACCCTCAACAGCGCGCTCATCCTGTGGATCGGTGGCCTGCGAGCCGTCGAGGGCCATCTGTCGGTCGGGCTGCTGGTGGCCTTCCAGGCGCCTGGTCACCCGCTTCACCGCGCCCATCACCCGGCTGAACGGCGTGGCCGGGCGCATCCAGGACTTCTCCGCGGACGTGGCCCGGCTGGGCGACGTGGAGCGCTTCCCCGCGGACACCTTCCACACCCGCGACGAGGGGCAGCCGGATGCCGAGGGCGCCCGCCGCCTCACCGGCCATGTGACGCTGGAGGACATCACCTTCGGCTACAACCCGCTGGACGAACCGCTGCTGCGCGGCTTCTCGCTGTCCGTCGGCCCCGGCCGCCAGGTGGCGCTGGTCGGCGGCTCCGGCAGCGGCAAGTCCACCGTGTCCCGGCTGGTCTCCGGCCTCTACAGCCCGTGGGAAGGTGCCATCCGCATCGACGGCCAGCGGCTGGAGGACATCCCCCGCGGGCGGCTCGCCGCCTCGGTGTCCTTCGTCGACCAGGACGTCTTCCTGTTCGAGGGAACGGTGCGGGACAACGTGGCGCTGTGGGACCCCTCCATCCCGGACGACGCGGTGGTGGCCGCCCTGCGGGACGCCGCACTCTACGACGACGTCATCGCCCGCCGCCCCGGCGGGATCCACTGCCGGGTCGAGCAGGACGGCCGTAACTTCTCGGGCGGACAGCGGCAGCGGCTGGAGATCGCCCGGGCCCTGGTCCGCCGCCCCAGCGTGCTGGTCCTGGACGAGGTGACCAGCGCCCTGGACGCGCAGACCGAACAGACCGTCATGGACAGCCTGCGCCGCCGCGGCTGCGCGTGCGTGGTGATCGCCCACCGGCTCAGCACCGTCCGGGACAGCGACGAGATCCTCGTCCTGGACCGCGGCACGGTCGTGGAACGCGGACGGCACGAGGACCTCGCGGTCGCCGGAGGCCCGTACGCCGAGTTGATGAAGGAGCACTGACATGGCGTCCGTACACCCGGCCGCGGCCGTGGACGCCGATGGGAGCGACGCGGTGGTGCGGGCGCTGGGCGCCCTCGGCACCCCGGTCGACGGCGCCGGGCTGCGCAGCCTCCCGCTGGAGGGCCCGCAGGTGCTCTGGCTCGTCGTCGCGGGCGCCCTGGACCTCTTCGCGGTCGACGCCGCCGAGGAGGGGCAGTGGCACTTCCTCGGCCGCCTGGAGACGGGCGCCGCGCTTCCCGGGCCCGTCGAGGGCCCGCGCCACACCCTGCTCGGGCGGCCCTCGCAGGACTGCGCGCTGCGCCGCATCCCGCTGCGCGAGCTGTACCGGCCGGAGCGGTACGACGCGTACGGCACCCCGTACGACACCACGTACGGGACCGAGGGCGCGTACGCGGACGACGGCGGGTTCCAGGAAGCCCCGACGCCGCTGGAGCACGCCGTTGCGCTCGGCATCAGCCGCAGCCTCGGCGTACTGTTCCAGGCCCCGCTGGACGGGGGAGCGTCGCCCGGCGAGGAGGCGGCCGACGAGGACCTGCTGTGGCTCCCGGTGCCGCCCGGCAGCGTGTGCTACGGCGCCGAGTACAGCGCCCAGGCCGCCGGAGACCTGCTGATCGACGGCGCGCTGTGGCAGCGGATGGTCAACCAGCAGTACCGGCTCGGCACCACCGTGGACCGCTGGATCGACACCCTGGAACGGGCCCACGCCGACCGGACGGCCGCCGGTATCCGGGCCGGTGAGGCCGTACGCTCGCGCGCCGACGAGGCGCTCATCGCGTCCATCGGCGGCCCGCGGCGCTCGCCCGGGGCCTCGGACGACAGCACCGACGACGCCGTGCACGCGGTCTGCCGGGCGGTGGCGGACGCCGCCGGGATCACCCTCGCCGAACCGCCCAAGGGCCCCGCCCCCGACGACCGCATGGACCCCGTGGAGCGCATCGCGGCCCACGCCCGCATCCGCACCCGCGCCGTCCGGCTGGAGGGCCGCTGGTGGCGCGAGGACGCCGGACCGCTGGTGGGCTACCGCGCCCTGTCCGGGGCGCCGGTGGCGCTGCTGTGGCGGCGCGGCCGGTACGAGGCCGTCAACCCGGCCTCGGGCCTGCGGATACGCATCGGCCGCGGCACCGCGGAGGAGTTCGAGCCGCGCGCCGTGATGTTCTACCGCCCGCTGCCCGAGCGGCCGATGACGATGTGGCGGCTGCTGCGCTTCACGGCCCGCGGCGCCGCGCCGGACCTGCGCAGCCTGTTCGCCGCCGGTCTTGTGACGGTGGCGCTGGGCGCCCTGGTGCCGATCGCCACCGGTCAGGTGCTCGGCGGGTTCGTCCCCCGCGCCGAGAAGAGCCCCATCGTCCAGATCGCCCTGGCGCTGATCGTCTCCAGTGTCGTCGCCGCGTCCTTCCTGCTGGTCCAGAACCTGACCCTGCTGCGGCTGGAGGGACGGCTGGAGAGCACGCTCCAGCCCGCCGTCTGGGACCGGTTGCTGCGGCTGCCCACCACGTTCTTCGCGGAGCGCTCCACCGGCGAACTCGCCAGCGCGGCCATGGGCATCAGCACCATGCGCCGGGTGCTGTCCGGCACCGCCCCCGTGGTGCTCCAGGCGGGCACCGTCGGGGCGATGAACCTCGGCCTGCTGCTGTTCTTCAGTGTGCCGCTCGCGCTCGCCGTGATGGGCATGCTGCTGGTCGTGTGCGGCATCTTCTTCGCCATGGGCCTGTGGCAGGTGCGCTGGCAGCGGCGGCTGGTGGAGACCGAGAACAAGCTCAACAACCAGGCGTTCCAGACCCTGCGCGGACTGCCCAAGCTGCGGGTCGCCGCGGCCGAGAACTACGCGTACGCGGCCTGGGCCCGCGGCTTCGCCCGCTCCCGCGACCTCCACCAGCGCACCGGGCGCATCAAGAACCTCACCCAGGTCCTCGACGCCGTCTACCTTCCGCTGTGCTCGCTGGTGGTGTTCCTGCTGCTGGCCGGTCCGGCGCGGGGCAGCATGTCGGCGGGCGGCTTCCTGACGTTCAACACCTCCGTCACCATGCTGCTGACCTCCCTCACCCAGCTCACCAACTCGCTGGTCTCGGTGGTCGCCGTGCTGCCCATGTTCGAGGAGGTCAAGCCGATCCTGGACGAGCCGCCCGAGGTGCGCGGCGGCAGCGCCCAGCCCGGACCCCTCTCCGGCGCGCTCCAGGCCAGAAACGTCACCTTCCGGTACGGCGCCGACGGGCCGCTGGTCCTCGACGATGTGTCCCTGGAGATCCGGCCGGGCGAGTTCGTGGCCGTCGTCGGCCCCAGCGGCTGCGGCAAGTCCACCCTGCTGCGGCTCCTCATCGGCTTCGAGCGGCCGGTGTCCGGCAGTGTGCTCTACGACGGCCAGGACCTGACCGCCCTCGACCAGGCCGCCGTGCGCCGCCAGTGCGGGGTGGTGCTCCAGAACGCGCAGCCGCTGGGCGGAACCGTGCTCGACTGCATCCGCGGCGCCGAGCCGTTCACCCCCGAGGAGGCCATGGCGGCCGCCGAACTCGCGGGCCTGGCCGAGGACATCCGCCAGATGCCCATGGGACTCCACACGATGATCTCCGGCAGCGGCGCCATCTCGGGCGGCCAGCGCCAGCGCCTGATGATCGCCCAGGCGCTCATCCGCCGCCCGCGCATCCTCTTCTTCGACGAGGCCACCAGCGCCCTCGACAACGAGACCCAGCGCATCGTCATCGACAGCACCCGCCGCCTCAACGCGAGCCGACTGGTGATCGCCCACCGGCTGTCGACCGTCATGGACGCCGACCGCGTGATCGTCATGGAGGAGGGCCGGGTCGTCGAACAGGGCGCCCCGGCCGAGCTGATGGCCAGGCAGGGCGGAAAGCTGCACGAGTTGGTGCGGCGCCAGCTGACGTAGGTACGGTCGTCAGCCCCGGCCGCGCCGGAAGACCGCGTCACCGGCCGCGCCCACGATGAGCCCGAGGACGACCATCACGATGTACGCGTAGATCTCGTAGCCACCGGGGGCGAGGAACCGCACGAACCCCAGGACGCGGATCTTCACGCCGAGCCATTCGTACAGCAGGCCACTGCCACCGCCGACGACGAGGACGAAGCAGAGCAGATCGGTCACGGCCGCGAGGGGCGGTTTGGAGGAAGTCGAGGTCATGTCCCGACCGTAGGAGCGCGCCCGGTGGCGGGGGATCGGGCCGAGGTCGGCCGGGCGGTGACCGAAGTCGGCCATGCGCCGCCCGGTGTCGTACTTAAGTATGCGGTCGTCGCGCGCAGGCCCGTACGCCGCTCGGGCACGCGTACATTGCCGGGATATGCGCCGTATCCACCGCACCCGCCGGGACTGGGCCGCCGACCTGGGGCTGTTCCTCTTCGCCGCCTGCTTCGCCGTCGTCAGCTCGCCGTCCATACCGGTCCCGGACGATATGAGCCCCGCGTGGCGGGTCGCCGAACAGACGGCCGGCGGGCTGGGGTGCGCGGCGCTGCTGCTGCGGCGCAGGTGGCCCGTAGCGCTGGCGGTGGTGCTGCTGCTGGCGGGCGGCCAGCTGTCGCACTACATGACCGGCCCCGCGATGGTGGCGGTGTTCACGGTGGCCGCCACCCGGCCCTGGCGCGCCACGGCCTGGGTGGCGGCGCTGGCCTTCGCGCCGCTCCCCGTCTTTCTGTCGCAGCTGCCGGAGTTGCCCGAGGACCGGGTGAGCTCCGCCGTGACGTACTTCGCGCTGATCGCCGGGACCATCGGCTGGGGGCTGTTCCGGCGCTCCCGGCAGCAGCTCATCGCCTCGCTGCGGGAACGCGCCGAACTGGCCGAGGCCGACGTCGAGTTGCGCGCCGAACAGGCCCGGCGGGAGGCGCGGGAGGAAATCGCCCGGGAGATGCACGACGCGCTCGGCCACCGGCTCACGCTGCTGAGCGTGCACGCCGGGGCCCTGGAGTTCCACACGAGCGCGCCCCGCACCGAGATCGCACGGGCCGCCGCGGTGATCCGGGAGAGCGCCCGCCTGGCCCTGAGCGATCTGCGCGACGTCATCGGGGTGCTGCGCGCCGGTCCCGAGGGCGAGCGGCCCCAGCCCGAACTGGCCGACCTGGACCGGCTGGTGGCCGAGGCGCGCGCGGCGGGCGGCCGGATCGAGCTGACCGGGCCGCCGGACGGCCCGGCGCCACCGCCGGTGGTGGGACGCACCGCGTACCGCATCGTGCAGGAGTGCCTGACCAACGCGCGCAAACACGCGCCCGGCGCGACCGTCACGATACGGGTGGCCCGGACCCCGGAGGACCGGCTGACGGTCGAGGTCCACAACACCCCGCCACCCGCCCCCGACCCGGACCCGCGGGATGGCGCGGGCGGCGGACAGGGGCTGGTCGGGCTGGCGGAACGGGCCCGGCTGGCGGGCGGCGAGCTGACCGCGGGACCCGACGGTGGCGGCTTCCGGGTGCGCGCCTGGCTACCCTGGCCCGCGGCGGACACCGTGGCCGCCGCCGGTCAGGGCTGACAGAGGAAAGGGGGGCGTGGTGGTGATCCGCGTCCTGCTCGTCGACGACGACGCGATCGTACGGGCCGGGCTGCGCCTGATGCTGGGCGGCGCCCCGGACATCGAGATCGTGGCGGAGGCCGCCGACGGGGCCGAGGTGCCCGCGCTGGTCGACCGTCACGGGCCCGATCTGGTGCTGATGGACATCCGGATGCCGGGCGTCGACGGGCTGACCGCCACCCGGACCCTGCGGGCCCGGCCCGGCGCCCCCGAGGTGCTGGTGCTGACCACCTTCCACACCGACGCCCATGTGCTGCGGGCACTGCGCGCCGGAGCGGCCGGGTTCCTCCTCAAGGACACCCCGCCGCAGGACATCGTCACCGCCATCCGGACCGTGGCCACCGGGGATCCGGTGCTCTCACCCGCCGTCACCCGCCGCCTCATCGAGCAGGTGACGGGTGACGGCGGACAGGGGGACCGGGCGGCCACCGCCCGGGCCCGGCTGGCGCTCCTGGGCGAGCGGGAGCGGGATGTGGCCCGGGCGGTGGGACACGGCCGGTCCAACGCGGAGATCGCACGCGAACTGCACCTCGCGCTGCCGACGGTGAAGGCCCATGTGTCGCGGATCCTCACCCGGCTCGACCTCAACAACCGCGTCCAGATCGCGCTGCTGGTCCACGACGCCGAGGGCTGAGCCCGGCCCGGGGGCTGAGCCTGCTACGGCTTGCGGGCCACCGCCCCGTACATGGCGATGTCCTCGTCCTTGATGCCCTCGCCGCTCCGCGCGTCCGGGAGCCACTTGTGCACCTGGGCGACGCCGGGCGCGACCAGGTCGAGCCCGTCGAAGAACTGCGCGGCCTCGGCCTCGGTGCGCAGCCGCATGGGCATGTCCCGCGCCGCGTACTCGCGGGCCACGCGGCCCACCTCCTCCGGTGCGAAGTCGGCGGTGCCGACGGACATCGCCAGATAGCTGCCCGAGGGCAGCGGCTCCAGCAGGCGGTTGACGATGCCGTACGCGTCGTCCTCGTCGAGCACGAAGTGGACGATCGCGATCACCGTCAGCGCGACCGGTTTGCCGAGGTCGAGGGTGTCGCGCAGCTCCGGCGCGCTCAGGATCGCGGCGGGGTCGCGCATGTCCGCCTCGACATATGTGGTCTTCCCCTCGGGCGTGCTGGACAGCAGGCCCTGGGAGAGGGTGAGGACGATGGGGTCGTTGTCCACGTACACGACCCGGGAGTCCGGGGCGACCGCCTGGGCGATCTCGTGCAGATTGGGGGAGGTGGGGATGCCGGTTCCGATGTCGAGGAACTGCCGGATGCCCGCCTCCTCCGCCAGATAGCGCACGGCCCGGTTCATGAAGTCGCGGTTGGCCCGCATATGGATCGGCAGGGCGGGCCACTCCCGGGCCATGGCGTCCCCCGCCTCCTTGTCGGCGGGGTAGTAGTCCTTGCCACCGATGATGTAGTCGTAGATCCGCGCCGAATGTGCGCTCTCGGTGTCAATCCGTTCGGCCGGCCATCCGTTGTCGCGCAACGCCGCCCCTCCCCTTCAGATCGTCGGTCAACTGTCCAGGCCCACGTCACAGCTCCTTGCGGATCTCGCCGAGCAGGGCCTCGGTCTTCTGGGCGGGCCCCGACTGGGCGCTCACCCGGTCCAGTGCCTCGCGGTACACCACCACGTCGTCCGCCTTGTCCAGATAGACCGCCCCGATCAGCCCGCCCAGGTAGACGATGTCAGGCAACTCGGAGGCCCGGAACCGGAAGACATGGAACGCGCCTGCCGTCATCGCCGGATGCGGGCCGTTGCCGAACGGCATGATCTGGAGCGTCACATGCGGCAGCGCGTTCACCGCGATGAGGTGGTCGATCTGGGCGCGCATCACGGCCGCGCCCCCGACCGGCCACCGCAGCACGGTCTCGTCCATCACGACCCACAGCCGGGGCGGGGACTCGCGGGACAGCAGTTCCTGGCGCCGCATGCGCAGCGCGATCCGGCGCTCGGTGGCCTCGGCGGGGACATGCGGATTGCCCGCGCTCAGCAGGGCGCGGGCGTAGTCCTCGGTCTGGAGCAGGCCGTGGACGAACTGCGGCTCGTACGCGCGGATCTGGAGCGCCGCCTGTTCCAGGCTCAGATACGCGGCGAACCAGTCCGGCATCACATCGCGGTAGACGTGCCACCAGCCGCGCTTGTTGGCCTCGCGGACCGACTTCAGAAAGGTGTCGATCTCGTGCTGGTCCGTCACGCCGTACGTCTGGAGCAGCTTTTCGACGTCCGCGAGCCGGAGCCGGGCCACCTTCGCGGCTTCCATCCTGCGGATCGTCGAGTGGCTGACGCCGATCGCCGCGCCCGCCTCGTCGTAGCTGAGCCCGGTCCGCGTGCGCAGCTCCTCCAGCTGTTTGCCGAGGATCATGCGGAGGACGGAGGGAGCGCCGCCCCATGCGGATTCCGCCGCCACTCCCTGCCTCCTCACGCCGCGTTCCACGGTCGCAGTCTGTCACGATCATCAGTTCGCGCCGCATCTGCATCCTACGACTTGCAAATTTCAAGTTACCTCTTGCAACTCGTTCATAGCAGATGACACAGTGGACATGCCGTCACCGACTGTGTGACTCCGCGGGAGTTGGCCCGCGGTACCGGGGGAAACGTCGGACGGGTTTGGACCGCTTCGCGGCCCGGCGACGGCGGAACGTTCGCGTGTGTACGTCGGTAGGCACCGGGCAGTGCAGGACCGGCGCTGCCCACAGTGCGCAGGCAGACGAAAGGCGACCGATCGTGGTTCCCCCCACCCTCCCCCTGCCTTCGGCTCACATGCCGCGGAAGAAGGCCCCGCATCCCGCGAGCGGCCCGCCGGGGCTGCCGCGCGGTGCGCGCCGTGGACGGCTGACGCTCCCCGCGGGGCTGTCCGCCGGGCTGGGCTACGACGCGGTCGGGATGTCCGCGGACCACGGGAAGCGGGTCATGGACCGGCTGCCCCGTATCGGCTGTGTCTTCGCCTGCGATGAGCACTGGTGGTGGATCGTGCCCGCCGGATCGCACATCGGGCTGGTGTGGCCCGCCGTCACCAGCTATGCGGTCGGGGCGTACGTGGGTTCGCCGAGCGGTCCGCGCACCGCCAGGACGTCCCGTAACCCCCGCCTCATCCACCGTCCCGAGGGCGACTCCCCGTACACGCCGCCGATCCCGCTGTATTTCATGGCCTGTCACATCGCCGGTGTCATGCCGTGCTGGTCGGTCACCGAGTAGGTCACCGGCCTCCGGTGCGGTAGTCCGCCACCGCGTCCTGGGCGAGCTTCTGGGAGATCTGGAGCGCCGTGCGCACCGACTTCTTTCCGGCGATGGCCGCGCTGATCTGTGCGGACACCTTGGTGCCGAGATCGGCGAACTGCGGGATGCCGACGAATGAGATGCCCTGGTAGGGGCGCGGGCCGACGCCCGGGTTCTTGGGGTCGGCGGAGTTCTTCACCGCCGCGTACTCCTGCCGGTACCAAGCGGCCGCCGCGCGCTGGTAGTTGGGGTTGGAGTAGAGGGACTGCCGGCTGCCCGCCGGGGCCTCGTTCCAGCCGAGCGTGTCGCCGATCTGTTCCTGGTACTGCTTGGAGGAGGCCCAGGAGATGAACTTCCAGGCGGCGTCCTTCTTCTTGGAGGCGTTCTCGATGCCCCAGGCCCAGGTCCACAGCCACCCGGCCCGGCGGGTCTCCTCGTGCGGGGCGGGGACGTAGCCGACCTTGCCCTTGACCGTGGAGCCGTCGGCCTCGATCGACGTGGCGAGCGAGCTGGCGTCGTACATCATGGCGCATTTGCCCTGGCTGAAGTCGGCGAGGATTTCGAGGACTCCGCTGCGCGCGGCACCGGGCTCGCCGTACTTGCGCACCAGGTCGACATAGAACTGAATCGCCTTGGTGAACTCCGGCGAGGTGAGCTTGGCGTTCCACTGCATGTCGTACCAGGTGCCGCCGAAGGTGTTGACCACGGTGTTGATGGGGGCGAGGTTCTGGCCCCAGCCGGGCAGACCGCGCAGGCAGATGCCGCTCGCGCCGTCGGTGCCGTCGATCTTCGCCGCCAGCGAGGCGACCTGCCTCCAGGTCGGATCGCGCGGCATGGTCAGCCCGGTCTTGCGGAAGAGGTCCTTGCGGTACATCAGGAAGGATCCCTCGCCGTAGAAGGGCTCGGCGTAGATCTTGCCGTCGGCGCCGGTCACGGCCCTGTTCAGGCTGGGGAAGATGTCCTTCTGGTCGAAGGCCCGGTCCGCCTTCGCATAGGAATCCAGCGGGGCGAGCCAGTGGTTCCTGGAGTAGATCGGCACCTCGTACGAGCTCACGCTCGCCACGTCGTACGTTCCGTCCTGCCGCGCGAACTCCCTGTTCATCCGCTCCCGTGCCTCGTTCTCCGGAAGCAGGGTGTAGTCGACGGTGATGCCGGTCCGCGAGGTGAAGTACTTCTTCGTGTACTGCTTCAGGGTCACCATCTGGGGATTTTTGACGGCGAGCACGCGGATGCTCTCCTTCCCCTCGCGGGAGGACCGCACGCCGGTGCCCTGGCAGCCGGAGACCACCAGAGCCGCGGCAAGCGCGGCCGCCGTGGCCGCGCGGATGAGGAGAAGACGTTTCATCGCACTCCGATGGTCATGGTGAGCGCATCGGATCCTTCCAGAACACCCGGCGAGATGTCCGTCTTGCCCAGTAATGGGAAGCTCTAGTGCAGCATAGCGCCACGCCCGGACCGTGACGACCGTCGGATGGAGCCGCGCGCCCGCGCGGCGGCTCGCCGGGTGAGCGAGTCCGCTGCCACGGCGGCCAGCAGCACCCCGCCGGTGACCATGAACTGCACGGCGTCCTGGATACCCAGCAGCGCCATGCCCGAGGCGATCGACTGGATGACCAGCGCACCGAGCAGCGCCGACCAGGCCGAGCCGCGCCCGCCGAACATGCTGGTCCCGCCGATCACCGCCGCGGCCACCGCGTTGATCAGCAGCATGCCGGAGCCCGCCGCGCGGGCCGTCGTGGGGCTCGCCGACGTCAGGCCCGAGGCCACGAACAGACCGCCGACCGCCGCCAGCGTCCCCGACACCATGAACATCGCGATCCGCACCCGCGCCACGTCCACCCCGGCCCGGCGGGCCGCCTCGATCCCGCCGCCCACCGCGAACACCTTCCGCCCCGAGCGGGTGCGGCGCAGCACCAGATCCGAGCCGATGACGACGGCCAGGAAGATCAGCAGGGCGAGCGGCACGCCCTGGAACAGGGTGAGCACATGGGCGGTGGCGAACGTGAGCACCGCCAGGAGACCCGTGCGCACCCCGATCTCGGCCAGCGGCCGGTACGGCATCCCGGCGTCCCGGCGCCGCCGCCGTGACCGCCGCGCGGCCAGGAAGTACCCGGCCGTGCCCACCGCGGCCAGCCCGTACGCGATGATGCCGCCACTGAAGTAGAGACTGGTCAGCGCGGCGACCAGACCACCCTCATCGATGTTGATCGTGCCGCTCGCGCCCAGCAGGTAGAGGGTCAGCCCGTTCCAGGCCAGCAGCCCCGCGAGCGTCACCACGAACGCGGGCACCCCGACCCGGGCGAAGAAGAACCCGTGCACGGCGCCCACGGCCGTCCCCGCGACCACCGCCACGATGATGGCGAGCCACTCCGGCATGCCGAGGTACACGTTCAGCACGGCGAACGCGGCGCCCGCAAGACCGCTGACCGAGCCCACCGACAGGTCGATCTCGCCGATCAGCAGCACGAACACGATGCCCACCGCCACCAGACCGGTGGCGGCGATGTCCACGCTGAGGTCGGACAGATTGCGCGGCGAGAGGAAGTTGGCGTTCAGGCCCTGGAAGACCAGCCAGATCACGATCAGACCGAGGATCACCAGGAGCGGACCGCGCTCACCGACCCGCAGCCCGCGCCGGGCCGCCTCGCCACCGCGCAGCCGGTGCCGCACCGCGTCGGCGTACCCCCGGATGCTCTGTCCTACGGCCATGCCCCCTCCTCACCCGTCGTGCGGTGGGCCACGGCGTTGTCGGCGGCGCCGGTGATGGAGGAGATGATGCGTTCCTGGGTGGTGGTGGGCACCTCGAAGAGCCCGTTGTTACGGCCCAGACGCAGCACCGCCACCCGGTCCGCCACGGCCTTGATGTCCCCCATGTTGTGACTGATGAGGAGCACCCCGAGACCGCGGTCGCGCAGCTCCTCGATGAGGTCCAGGAGCTGGCTGGTCTGCTCGACGCCCAGGGCGGCGGTGGGCTCGTCGAGCAGCAGGACCTTGGGCGCGCCCAGCAGTGAGCGGGAGATCGCGACGGCCTGCCGCTGGCCGCCCGACAGGATGGCCACGGGCGCCCGCACATCGGGGATGCGGATGGACAGCGTGTGCATCAGTTCGCGGGCGCGCCGCTCCATCTCCACCTCGTCGAGGATCCCGGCGCGGTGCACCTCGCGGCCGAGGAAGAGATTGCCGACGACATCGAGGCTCTCGCACATCGCGAGGTCCTGGTAGACGGCCGCGATGCCCAGGGCCTGCGCGTCGTGCGGCCGTCTGATCTGGACGGTGTGGCCCTCCCACTCGATGACGCCCTGATCGGCGGGTCCCACCCCGGCGATCACCTTGACCAGGGTGGACTTGCCGGCGCCGTTGTCGCCCACCAGGGCGACCACCTCACCGGCCCGGATCTGGAGGTCGACATCGACCAGCGCCTGGACGCCGCCGAAGCGCTTGGAGACGCCGCGCAGCGTCAGCAGGGGAGGGGCGGCCACGGAACATCACCTCCGTCAGCGGGTGAGACCGGCCTTGTCGCAGGCGGGCCGGAGCTTGGGTGTGCAGATCTCCCCGATCGTGTACACACCGTCCTTGACCAGGGTCTTCCTGATGCTGCCGACCGTCACGGCGACCGGGGTGAGCAGGGAGGCCGGGATGTTCTCGGTGGTGGTGTTGTCGACCGTCGTATGGGCGATCGAGCGCAGGCTATGGCCCCGCCCCAGGGCGACGGCCATGGCGGCGACGGCGTGCGCCTCGGCCTTGAAGGGCTTGTAGACGGTCATGTACTGGTCGCCGCTGACGATGCGCTGCACGGCGTCGAGATCGGCGTCCTGGCCGGTGACCGGCGGCACCGGCCTGATCCGCGCGGACTTCAGCGCCGAGATGGCACCGGAGGCGACGGTGTCGTTGACCGCCAGGACACCGCCGATACGGTGCGGGCCCAGCGCGGTGATGGCGGCCTGCATATTGGCGTACGCGTTGTCCGGCCGGTACTCGATCACGTCGTACGACTTGCCGATCCGCACCTTGTCCTTCAGGACGGACATCGCGCCCTTCTTGAACCAGGCGGCGTTGGGGCTGCTCGGATCGCCGTTCATCATGACGATCTGGCGGCCGTCCCCCTTGGCCCGCATCGCGTCCAGGAGCGCCCTGGCCTGGAGCCTGCCGACCTGTCCGCCGTTGAACGAGGCATAGCCCGAGATCGGGCCCTCGGCGAGCCGGTCGTAGGCGATGACCGGGATGCCCGCCTTGTGTGCCGCCTGCACCGAGGAACGCAGCGCCTTGGCGTCGACGGCGTCGAGGATCAGCGCCCCCACCCCTCGGGTGATCATGGAGTGCATCTGCCGCTGCTGACTCGCCACGTCGTCCCCGGCGTTGGCGTGGTCCACGGTGCAGCCCGGGCACAGCTCCTTCACCCGCTTCTCGATCATCGGCCGGTCGGAGTTCTCGTACCGGGTGATCTGCTGGCTCGGCAGCAGCAGGCCGATGGTGAAGGCGTTCCCGTCCTGCTCCCCGCCGTTGCTTCCGCAGCTCGCCAGGGACACGGCCAGCAGCCCCGCGGCCACGGCGGCGACGGCGCTGCGCGTACGGGACCTCCTCATGTCACCCACCCCCTTGCCGGACGCGGGGCCCGGGCTCGGTGTCGCCGGGCCCGGCGTTCCCGGGCTCACGGCCGGGTACGACGATCTCGCTCCACACCTGCTTGCCACCGGCGGCCGGTACGGAGCCCCAGGACGCCGACATCGCCTCGACCAGCAGCAGCCCTCGGCCACCGGTCGCCTCCCAGTCCGTGACCACCGGCTTGGCGGGCGCGCGGGGAGAGGAGTCGGTCACCGCGACGCGCAGCCGGTCCACGGCGTACGTGAGGTCGAGGCGGACCGTGCCATGTGTGTGCATCAGCGCGTTGGTGACCAGTTCGGAGACGACCAGCAGCGTGGTGTCGCCCTGGTCCGCCAGGCCCCACGAGCGCAGCGTGCGCGCGGTGAAACGGCGGGCGTGCATCACCGCGTCCGGCAGCCGCCACACCAGCCAGCCCGCCCGGATGGGCCGGACCCGCATGCCGTCGTACCGCAGGAGCAGCAGTGCCACGTCGTCGTCCCGCCGGTCGGCCACCCCGAGCAGCGCGTCCGCCATCCGGCCGAGATCCGCGGGGGCGGCGGCGAGCGCGCGACGCATCCGGCGCATGCCCTCGTCCAGGTGCAGCGTCGAGGACTCGACCAGGCCGTCCGTGAGCAGCGCGAGGACCGTGCCCGGGGCCAGCGGCTCCGCCGTCATGGGGTACTCCGCGTCCGCCACGACCCCCAGCGGCAGCCCGCCCTCGACCACCACCTCCTCGGTGGTGCCGTCCGGGCGGCGCACCAGCGGCGCCAGATGCCCGGCCCGGACGAACCAGGCGTTGCCCTCCTCCATGTCCAGCTCGACATACGCGCAGGTGGCGAACAGATCCGCCTCCATGCCCACGAGCAGCCGGTTGGCGTGGGACACCACCACATCCGGCGGATGCCCCTCCACGGCGTACGCACGGACCGCCGTCCGCATCTGACCCATGATCGTCGCGGCGGCGGCGCTGTGCCCCTGCACATCGCCGATGACCAGCGCCACCCGGCTCTCGGACAGCGCGATCACGTCGTACCAGTCGCCACCCACCTGGAGTCCCCGCATCGCGGGCAGATAGCGGGCCACCGCCACCCCGCCGGGCAGCGGCGGCAGGCTGCGCGGCAGCAGGGAGCGCTGGAGCATGGTGGCCAGCTCCTGCTCGGCGTCGTAGGCGTGCGCCCGCATCAGGGTCTGGCCGACCAGCCCCGCGGTCACCGTGAGCAGCGACCGCTCCTCCGGGCCGAACGGATGCGGCGCGTCCCAGCCGATCAGACACACCCCCGCCACCTGTCCGTGGGCCGGGAGCGGCAGCACCGCCAGCCCCCCGGGACCGATGCCCGAGAGCCCCGGCTCCAGCTCCGCCCCCGCGGGCCACAGCCGCGGACGGCCCTCCCGCAGCGCGGCCCGCAGGCTCGGCAGGGCGTGCAGGGACGCGTCGGGCCACTCGGAATGCCACTCCGAACGCCACAGCTCCGGCCATGCGTCGGCCTGCGGCGGATCGAGTCCCACCACCACCAGCCGGTCCGCCTGAAGCTCAGCGAGCGCCACCCGGTCCGCCCCCAGCGGCTCGCCCAGGGCGGCGACCACCACCCGGCTCACGTCCCGGACCGTCATGGCGTCGTCCAGCGCCGTCGTCAGCCACTGCACCCTGGACACGTCGTCGGCGCGCGGGCGCAGCGCGGCGGCGCTGGTGACCACGCCCACGACGCGCTCCGGGCGGCCCGTCGCATCGGTCCCCACCCGGCAGCTCAGCCGGAGCCAGCGCACCTCGCCGGTCGAACGGCGGACCCGGAACTCCAGCTCGCGGTCCCCGGCCACCTGCGCGGACGGCTCGACGACCGACAGCAGCGCGGGCAGATCCTCCGGCACGGTGCGCGCGAGCAGTGTGTCCGCCCTGCCGTCGAAGTCGTCCGGGTCGGTACCGACCAGGTCGAGCAGGGTCGCGTCCGCCTCGATCCGGCCGGTGCCGGGCAGCAGGACGAACGATCCGACGCGCAGACTCCGCAGCGCGGGACCCAGCAGCTTGGACGTCCCGGTGCCGTTCGCCGGGCGGGACGCACCGGCCGCCCGGAGCCGGGTGGCGATGGCGTCGGCGTAGCGCAGCAGAAAGCCCCGCTGCTCCACCTCGAAGCCGTCCGCGGCGCTGCCCACGATCAGCAGACAGCCCAGCCGGCTGCCCTCGTCCCCGAGCGGCAGCACGCCCAGCGAGGCGCCGGGCCACCGCCCGGTCGCCCCGTCCCGCTGGTACGCGGCGATGCCCTCGGAGTCCAGCCACAGGGGGCGGCCGGTGCACAGGGCGTCGGCGGCGGGGGAGCGGTCGGACAGCGCGTAGTGCTCCGGCAGCGCATGCGGAGCGGCGGTGGCCCCGGCCGCCTTCGCGGTCTCGACCAGCCGCAGGCCGTCGCTCCCCTCGCCCAGTAGATAGACGGCCGCCAGCGAGACCCCGGCGAACGCCAGAACCCGCTCCCTCCCGGTGGGTTCCGGCGCCGGGGACATCGGACCGGCTGCATGGGGCATGTTCCCGTCTGCCTCCCCTCCGTGCCGCAGGTACGGGCAGGTGGAAGTCCCCGGAACACGGGCGGCGGGGGCAGGGGTGCCGCATCCGGCGAGGCCGGACCGCGCCGCCCAGGAGTGGCAGGGCACCCACCCACCAGAATGTCACAGCTCAGGGAAGCCGCAGGGCGGACCGGGGCCGGGTGCGTCGGCCGCGGGTCGACTGCCGGGTCGATGACGGGTCGACTACAGCATGTCGACGATGCTGGGCGGGGCGAAGAGATGGCGGGCGCGGTGCTCCAGGGCGAGCACGGCCGGAAGGTTGCCGGAGGCGTCCGACACGCACCGCTCGCACTCCTCGTCGGCCTCGGGCAGCTCCGAGACATGGCGGGTGGCGATGTGCCGGGCCAGCCGGATCTGGGTCGACACGATGGAGTCGTGGGGATCGCAGTCGATCCCCGGCCCCAGCTCCTCCAGCGCGGCGTCCACCAGCTTGGGCGCCTGTTTCATCGCCCGGTACAGCTCGGTGCACTTGCCGCACCCCCACATCCAGGGCGGAGGCAGCGGCCACTCGTCGGCAGGGTCCACGTTCCTGGCGCTCATGCCGTCACAGTAGCGAACTGCGACGGCACGCACAGTGACTTGGCGTAAATCCCCTCAATCGGCCATCTGCTAGGGCTTACGGGCGACGCCCGCCCAGAAGGAGACCTCCTCATCGGTCACATCGCCGGTCTCCACCCCCGGGTCCCCGGTGGCCAGGTCGGTGCGCCAGCGATGCGGCACCACCAGGCCCGGCTCGACCATCTCCAGGCCGGTGAAGAACCGTTCCACCTCGTCCCGGGTGCGGATTTTCCCCTGGATCCCACCGCTGTGGTAGATCTGCACGGTCCGCTGGGTGGCCTCGGGATCGAAGTCCGGGGTGATGTGGCTGAGGATGAGATACGAACCGGGCGCGAGCGGTTCGACCAGCTTCCGCACGATCTCGTGCGGCTCCCAGTCATCGGGCACGAAGTGCAGCAGCGCGCACAGGCTCAGGGCCACGGGCTGGGACAGATCCAGCACCTCGGTCACGCCGGGGGAGGAGAGGATCGTGTCGGGGTCGGCGACATTCGCGTCGACATACGCCGTGCGCCCCTCGGGGCTGCTGGTGAGCAGCGTCTGCGCGTGGGCCAGCACGATCGGGTCGTTGTCGGCGTAGACGATCCGGCTCTCCGGGGCCACCCCCTGGGCGACCTCGTGGAGATTGGGCCGGGTGGGAATGCCCGTGCCGATGTCGAGGAACTGCCGGATGCCCCGCTCGGCGGCGAGGAACCGGACAGCGCGCTGCATGAACGCGCGGTTGGTGCGCGCCGCGACCATGACGCCCGGCCACAGCGTGAGCACCTTGGCGGCGGCCTGACGGTCGGCGACGTAGTTGTCCTTGCCGCCCAGGAAGTAGTCGTACATCCGGGCGCTGTGCGGACGTCCCTGGTTGAGCGGGGTGTTGGGGGGCTCCGGCCCACTCCCGGTCTGGGGTGCTACACCTTGCGCGGTCACGTGGCGTTCTCCTCCGTATCGCGGCGGCTGTCGCAGCGATCGTAGGCCGCCCGGGATGGCTGGTTACTCGCGGGTCCGCGTAACTGCGCGCGGGGGAGCGATGGTTGACGGGGCGCAGGGGTCAGCGGATGCGCACGCGTCCGCGCGAGAAGTGGCCGAGCGCCCGGTCGATCTCGGTCTCGCTGACCGGGTGGCGGTGGAGCGGGAAGACGGGGACGGACAGCCGCCATACGCCCTTCCCGTTCCGGCCCGTCCGGCGCCGGACCTCGGGCTGGTCCAGCCCGGTGACTCCGGGAGCGGTGGCGGCATTGGGGATGAGCGCCACCAGCAGCACGCTGAGGCGTTCACGCCTCTTCACCTGGAGATGCGTGACCGCCGCCCAGGGGAGGAACACGGGCTCGGGCGCCTCGTCGACGACACACCACAGGCCCTCGCCGGTCACCCGCATCGCGACCGGGGAGATCTCCCTCACCGCCCAGGTCTGCTTGATCCGCCGGATCGCGGCGAACCGGTGCTTGCCCTCGCGCAGTTGGAGCAGTGCCCCGGACAGGCAGAGCACCAGGACCATCTTGGTGCCGAAGGTGGGGTCGGCACCGGAGGCGAAGATGAGATAGGTGGCGCCGCCCAGGATCAGGAGCACGAACACGGTGCCGACCACCCCGGCCCACGCGGACCGCGGCAGGAGGCGCAACGAGGAGGCCCGCGCCCGGGCCACCGCCCCTGGGTCGGTCCTGACGACGTACTCCGGCTCCGTCCCCTGTTGCATGTGCATGACCACAGTCTCGATCACCAGAGCAGGGAAGCCAAGTCCCGACCTGGGCGGATGCATCCGCAACGACCCGGGAGGACACTGGTCGTAACGGTCGCCGTGACAGGGAGCCCTTTGATGACCACACCGCGGGACCTGATGATCGTCACCATGGACGCGGAGCCCAGCCGCCTGGTGGAGCGGGGCGATCTGTCGCTCGCGCTCGCCGGGGCCGAGCTGATCGACCTCCTGGGCGCCAGGGAAGTCGGGCTGGACGGCGAGCGCATCGTCCCGGGGCCCGCGGGCGCGCCCGCCGATCCGCTGCTGCGTCAGGCCGCCTCGTCGCTCGTCCGCGAGGAGCCGTACGAGACCGTCGGCGACTGGCTGTGGCGCAGGGGCCGCGGGCTGTCCGCGGCCTATCTGTCCGCGCTGGAGGCGGACGGGCAGCTCGTCCGGCAGCGCAACCGCCGCTGGAAGGTGTTCTGGACCCGCGAACTGGCCCTGGTCGACACCGAAGACCGCCGCCGGGCGGCGAACCGGCAGCGGTCGGACGAACCCGTCCTGGCCGCCCTGACGGAGGCCATCGGCCTCCGTGAGCAGGGCGGCGAGGGGGCCGGGCAGCCCCCGAAGCTGTCCGACGACGCGGTGGCGCGGGTGCTCACCGCCCTCGACGACGCGCTCGCCGAGCTGGCGGCCGAACGGCAGCGGCGGGACCGGCGGCGCGACGAGGCGGCCGTGGACAACGTCCGCCGCGGCTACTGAGCCACCAGGGCCGCTAACCGAACCGGCGCGTCCCCGACCAGCCGGGATCCCCGGTGGTGGCGAAGCGCACCCACGCGCCGTGCATCTCCGCGGCGAGCGACGGTGGTACGTCCGGCCCGAGCAGCCCGTCCGGTGTACGGAGGGCGGGCAGAGCGGTGTTGTCGAACACGAACGGGAGTTCCGCGGTGTGGCAGGCGCCGAACGGACTGTCCCGCCAGTCGAAGTCGTAACGGAACGCCTTGCCGTGCAGCGACACCAGCCGCTGACTGCCGCCCCGGAACATCGCGTCGATGGCCGCGCTGTACCGCGGCTGCTGGTAGAGCCGCGATTCCTGGGTGTTCGTGCCCACCAGCAGGTCCACCGGGTGCGCCTCGGGTACGTCGTCGAGCACCACCCCGAACGGGGTCAGCCGTGCCCCGACGGGCAGTTCGGCCACCGCGGACACCAGCTGTTCGTCGGGGATCCCGGCGAACCCCGCCACCGTCGCCGGAACGCCCAGCCGGTCGGCCAGCGCCCGGGTCGTCTCGGCCGCCTGCTCACCGGTCAGCGTGTGCAGTCCGCCGCTCTGGCTGATGGCGTGCCGGAACAGCCCGGCCGCCTCGGGCGTCACCAGCAGCGCGCTGACGATCATCGCGCCCGCCGATTGCCCGAACACCGTGACCCGGTCCGGGTTCCCGCCGAACTCCGCGATGTGCTCGCGCACCCACCGCAGTGCGGCGATCACGTCCAGCAGGCCGCGGTTGCGCGGCGCGTCCGGCAGATCGAGCCAGCCGGGCGCGCCGAGCCGGTAGTTGAGCGTGACCAGGACGACGCCGTCGCGGGCGAAGGACGTCCCGTCGTACAGCGGTGCCTGGCCGGTGCCGGACAGGAAGCCGCCGCCGTGCACGAAGACCATCACGGGGGCGTTTGCGCCGCCCCCTTCCCCGGCTTCCGCCGGTTCCTCCGGGGCCCAGACGTTGAGCGTCAGATAGTCGTCGCCGCGCACCCAGCCCGAACCCATCACCGGGGCTCAGGTCCAGCGAGAACCGCCGCGCCGGGGCGGGGGCGGTCGGCCCCGGCCCGTCGGCACCGCGCAGGCCGTCCACCGGGTGTCGGCGCCGCGAACCGCGCGGCACCGGTCGGGGCTGCGGCATACGGGATGTTCGGAAGACCCTCACCGCCATACCGCCCAGTCCTTCACCGCGAACCGGTCGCCGTCGCGCCGCACTTCGCCGCGCCCGCGCCGGGGAAGTGCGCGGGGAACAGCAGGGGCACCCTCGTCCGCCGCCGACTCCAGCACCCGGCGCCGGGCGATCCGGGCCTGAGCCTCGTCCTCGTCGAAGCAGGGGCAGTCGTCGGGCTCGGCGAACTGGAGCGGGCCTGTGCAGCAGATCGCCCGCGAACAGCGCCCGGTCCGTGCCCGAGCGCAGCCGTACGACGGTGGAGCCGGGCGTATGGCCGGGGGCGGGTTCGAGGCGCAACTGGGCGTCGATGTCGTAGTGGTCGCCCTCCCACAGCACGGTCTGCCCCGCCTGGTGGACCGGGGCCACGCTGTCCTCGAAGACGTTCGCCATGCCCGGACCCGAGCGGGTGCGGTGGCCGTTCTCCGGGTTCCAGTAGTCGAAGTCGGCGCGGGAGATCACGTACCGCGCGTTCGGGAAGGTCGGCCGCCACTCGCCGTCGACCAGCGTGGTGTTCCAGCCGACGTGGTCGCCGTGTACATGCGTGCAGATCACCGTGTCGACGTCCTCCGGCCGCACCCCCGCCGCGGCCAGCTCGCCGAGGTAGTCGGTGTCCAGCTGATGGAAGAGCGGCATGTTCCGCTCTCGGCCGTTGCCGATGCCGGTGTCGATGAGGATGGTCCTGCCCTCGCTGCGCAGCACCCAGGTCTGGATCATCGTGCGCACCTCGTCGGCGGCCAGGTCAACGAAGTCGGGGGCCAGCCAGCTCTCGTGCGCGCGCCAGTGCTCCATGGGCACATCGGGAAAGATGATGTCGCGGGGGAGGCCCCTCGGGGGCAGCTCGACCACGCGACTGATGTCGACGTTGCCAAGTGTCATGGTGTCCATGCGTCCAGCCTGCTCCCGGGCCCCGGGCCGGCGGTATCCGTCACATGACTGCACCGGCGGATACAGTCGGGTGATGACCATCGTGGGGAGGGAGAGCGAGAGCGCGGCCGTGCTCGGTGTGACCAGCGGCGTGCTCATCGTGACGGGAGAGCCGGGCGCGGGCAAGAGCACCCTGCTCGCGCAGGCGGCGGACCGGCACCAGGGGCGGGTGCTGCGGATGACGGGCAGCGAGAGCGAGGCGAACCTGCCGTTCGCCGGGCTGCACCAGCTGCTGCGGCCGGTCCTCGACGACGCCGCCCGGCTGCCCGCCCGCCAGCGGTCGGCCCTGCTCGGCGCGATCGGGGCCGATGACGGTGACGCCACCGGCCCACCCGATCGGCTCCTCCTCGGTGTCGCACTGCTCGCCCTGCTGTCCGATCTCGCCCAGCGGACGCCCCTGCTCGTGCTGGTGGACGATCTGCACTGGATCGACACCGGTTCGCTGGAGGCGCTGGCCTTCGCCGCGCGGCGCATCGACGGCGAACCCCTCGCCGTCCTCGCGGGGACCAGGGACACGGCGGGCGCGGCGGCGTTCTCCGGATTTCCCACGCTCGCGCTGGGCCCGCTGGACGCCTCCGCCGCCGTGCGGCTGCTGGACGGGCAGCCGTATCCGCCCACCGGCGGCCGCCGGATGCGCATCCTCGACCAGGCCGCCGGAAACCCACTGGCCCTGGTCGAACTGGCCCGGGCGTACGGGACGGACGGCCCGGCCCCCGCGGGCGACCCCACCGCCGAAGACCTCCTGCCGCCCACCGACCGCCTGATGCGGCTCTACGCCGCCGATCTCGACGCCCTGCCCGACGCCACCCGACGCGCCCTCCTCCTGGTCGCCGCCGACGAACGGGCCGTGGCGGGCCGGATCGAGGCGCTGGCCCCGGCCGAGGCCGCCGGACTGCTCCGCATCACCGGCGGCGGCGACGCCCGGCGGGCCCGCTTCCGGCATCCGCTGATCCGGTCCGCGATCTACCACTCCGTACCGCTGGCCGCCCGGCGCCGGGCGCACCGCGACCTCGCCGCGTCGCTCGGCGGGGAACCCGACCGCCGCGCCTGGCATCTGGCCGCCGCCGCGGAGGGCCCGGACGAGGAGATCGCCGCCGCGCTCGAGGAGTCCGCGGGCCGGGCCCGGACCCGCGGTGGGTACACCGCCGCCGTCACCGCGCTGGAACGCGCCGCCGAGCTGAGCCCCGCGCCCCACGACCGCGCCCGCCGCCTGGTCGCGGCCGCCCGTGAGGCCGTCGCCACCGGTCAGCCGCACTGGGTGCGCGAGCTCGCCGCGCGGGCCCGCGCGCTCACCGACGACCCGGCGCTGGTGGCCGAGGCGTCGCTGCGGGTCGGGCAGGTGCTCACCCTGAGCGCTGAGCACGACACCGCGCTGACGCTGCTGACGCGGGCGGCGGAGGACCCGCGGCTGCGCCGGACGGCCGTCGGCCTGGCGTCCGTGGCCGGTTTCTACTCCGGCGACGAGGACCACCGGCTCGCCATCCGGGCACAAGCACAGGGCGATCCCTGGACGCTCGCCGTGACCGACCCCGCCGAAGCCCGCTCCGAGCGGGCGGCGGCGCTCCCGGCGCTGGTGGAACGGGCCGACGGCGACCCCGCCCTGCTCAACTCGCTCGGCGCGATGGCGTGGCTGCTCGACGAGACGGCCCTCGCGGTACGGATCTTCGACGACGCCCTCGACCGCTGGCGCCTGCGCGGCACCCTGCCCACCGGTCTGGGCTGCACCGCGGGGTGGGCGTACCTGGACCACGGACTCTGGGCGCAGGCCCGGCTCGCCGCCGCGAACACCGCCTCCTCCGTCGCCGGGCTGCCCCATCTCGAAGCCGCCGTACGGTCCCTCGAAGCCGCCCCGCTGGCCCTGACCGGCCGGACCGCCGAGGCCCGCACCGCCGCGTCGGCCGCCCTGTCCCTCGTCGACCCGGACCGCAGCCGCGCGGTCGCCGTCCGCGCCCGCTGGGCCCTGGGCATGGCCGCCGTCGCCGAGGGCGACCAGAGCACCGCGTACGAACAGTTCCGGCTGCTGTTCACCCCCGACGGCGACCCCTTCCACTACGCCTGCTCCCACGCCGGAGTCGCCGAACTCGCCGCCGCGGCCGTACGCACCGGCCACCACGCGGAGGCCGCCGCCATCGTGGAACGCACCGAGAAGCGGCTCGCCGACGACCTCTCACCCCGAATGCGCGCCCTGATCCACCGCGCCCACGCCCTGCTCGACCCGTCCCGGGCGGAACCGCACTTCACCGCGGCCCTCGCCGACCCGGCGGGCCGTCAATGGCCCTTCGAACGCGCCCAGATCCTCCTGGACCACGCCGAATGGCTGCGCCGCGCCCACCGCATCACCGACGCCCGCCCCCTCCTGCACACCGCGCTGGAGACGTTCCGCCGCCTCGGCGCCCACCCCTGGACCGACCGCGCCCAGGCCGAACTCCGCGCCGCAGGCGTCGACCCGGCCCCCACCACCCCCGATGCCCTCACCACCCTCACACCCCAGCAGCAGCACATCATCCGCCTCGCCGCGAAGGGCCTGAGCAACCGCGAGATCGGCGAACGCCTCTTCCTCTCCCCCCGAACCGTGGGCTCCCACCTCTACCGCAGCTTCCCCAAACTCGGCGTCACGGCCCGCTCCCAACTCCGCGACGTCCTCGAGGCATCCGGGCAGACGTAGCGGCCCGGCGGCGGGGTCAGGCGCGGGGCCGGAGCGCGCGGTCGACCAGGGGGCCCGCGGCGCCGGTGTAGTGGGACGGGTCGCACAGGGTCGCCAGTTCCGTGGGGTCGAGAGCGACCTCGGGCAGGTCGGTGAGGACCTTCGCGAGGGGCTGGCCGGTGCGTTCGGCCTCGGCCGTCGCCGTGTCGAGCAGGTGCCTGGCCGCCGCCTTGCCCAGGCGGGGGGCGAGGACGGCGGCGATGCGTTCGGAGACGATGCGGGAGCCGGTCAGCTCCAGGTTCTCGGTCATCCGCGCGGGCCGGATCCGTAGGCCCTCGGTCAGTTCGACCGCGGTGTGGGCGGCGCCGCCGGTGAGGCGGAGGCATTCGCGCAGCAGCTGCCACTCGGCGTGCCAGCCGCCCGCCGAGCGTTCGTCCTCGGAGAGCAGGCACTGGGTCAGGCCCGTGGCCAGTGGGGGCACCTGGAGGGCGGCGCTGCGGAGGAGGGTGGCCAGGACCGGGTTGCGTTTGTGGGGCATGGCCGAGGAGCTGCCGCGGCCGGGGGCGGTGGGTTCCTCGACCTCGCCGACCTCGGTGCGGGCCAGTGACTGCACATCGACGGCGATCTTGCCGAGGGCTCCGGCGGTGAACGACAGGGCCGAGGCGAGGTCGGCGATCGGGGTGCGCAGGGTGTGCCACGGCAGCGCCGGGCGGGCGAGGCCGGTTTCGGTGGCGAACGCGGCCACCAGATCGTCGAGGTAGGCGCCGGGCTCGACGGGTCCGGCGTACTCCAGGTAGCCCGCCAGGGTCCCCGCGGCTCCGCCGAGGGACACCGGCAGGCCGGTGTCCGCGACGGTGCCGATCCGGTGGCCCGCCTCCAGCAGCAACTCGCGCCAGCCCGCCGCCTTGAGCCCGAAGGTGGTGGGGACCGCGTGCAGCGCGAGGGTGCGGCCCGCCATCGCGGTGTCGCGGTGTTCGGCCGCGAGCCGGGCCAGGGCGTGGGCTGCGGTGTCCAGGTCGGCGCGGATCAGCCGGAGTGCGGTGCGCGCGACCAGCATGGCGCCGGTGTCGAACACGTCCTGGCTGGTGGATCCGCGGTGGACGTATTCGGCGGCGGCCGGGTCCTCCGCCGCCACCACCTCGGTGAAGGCCCGTACGAGGCCCACCACCGGGTTGGCGGTCTCGCGCGCTCCGACGGCGATC
>NZ_GG657754.1:9736688-9747359 GCF_000158915.1 Streptomyces himastatinicus ATCC 53653
GGGCGAGGTGGTCGAGCAGCCAGGCCCGGTACTCCGCCCGGTCGGCGAACTCGCGCCCGGCGCAGGGCTGTTGGAGTCGCTCCCAGTCCCAGCGGTCGCCGGGCGCGATGCCGTGCGCGTCCAGGAGCGCGGCCCGCTCCCGGTGCGACGCGGTCAGGAAGCGGTCGGTGAACGGCCCGGGGTCGGCGCCGCGGGAGACCAGCAGCGTGGCGTAGTAGACGCTCTCCACCTCCGCCGCGATCAGCGGCCACACATCGGCGCGGAAGCGCACCCGCTCGCCCGCCGCGGCGCGGCGGCGCAGCCCGGCGATGGCCCCGGGGGTGAGCAGCCGCGGAACGTGGCGCCCTGAGGCGCCCTTCTGGTTCTCCCCGCGCGCGTGGTACGGCACCCCGCGGCGCGAGCTGGCGAACATCCTCGGCTCGCGCCCCGAGGGCCGGTACACCAGGCGGTCCCCGACACGGTCGAACACCCCGCCGCGGCCGGTGGTGAACAGCGCCATGTGGTCGAAGAAGGTGAGGCCGAGCCCGCGCAGCAGCACCGGCTCCCCGGCCCCGACGAAGCCGGTGTCCACATCGGCCGGGTTGGCCGGGGTGAGATAGCTGAGGTGGTGGATGCGGGCCAGGCTGGCGGTGCGCTCCTCGCGCGGGGTGAGGTGGGCGGGGAGGTGGCCCAGGGCCAGGACCACGGCGTCCAGTTGGTGGATCCTGGTGCCGTCCGCCAGCCGGATGCCCTGCGGCCCGCCCGGTACCCCGCTGGTGTCGGCCATCGCCACCGCGCGCGAGCGGTGCACCCTGAGGGCGATGTGCTCCGGGGCGCGCGCCGCCACCCGCTGGAAGCTGTCCAGCAGATAGCGGCCGTAGAAGGCGCGGGTGGGGTACGAGTCGGGGCCGAGCGCCCGGGCCTCGGCGAGCGTGGGCGTGTCGTACTCGCCGGGCTCGCCGAACCGGGCGAGGCTCCGCGCCCACTCGTACAGGCTCGGGCCCGGCTCGATCGGGCCCTCGATGCGCACGCTGTCGTCGGTGTACACGGTGATCTGGGACGCCACGGTGTTGGTGAGCAGATGGCGGGACTGGCCGGGGCGCCACACCGTGCCCGCGCCGGGCGCCGCCGGGTCGACGACGTGCACGGTGATGGTCTCGTACGACCGTGTCGCGCGCTCGTTGGCGCACAGCCGCTCCACCACACACAGCCCCCGGGGGCCGGCGCCGACGACGCACACCTCCAGATGGCGGCCGCTCATCGTCGCGCTCCCTCGCCGCCGAATTCACCTGATCCGTGTGCCATGTGGTCGTGCGGTTCCGTGGCGGGCATCGCGGACAACATCTCGATCCTCGCTCTCGCTTCGGCTCCGAGCGGGTGCCTCGGTCGGGTGCTCTCCCGCGCGAGCAGCGTAATCGGGGAGGTGGGTTTCCGGCGTGCCGCTGGAATGTCCCCAGTTGCCCGGCCGCCGCGTTCCGGTGGCGGGTGTGGAGATCGCCGGGCGGTGTGATGTCCGCAAGGCGCTGGCAGGCGCCGTGCGCGGTGTGGTGGAGCGATGGACGCGGCGGCGTGGGCGGGCGGGGTCGCCCGGCGGCGACCCAGTTGCCCACCGGGGCCCCTGATCCGGCTGAACCGGGAATGCGCGCGGTAGCGCATTAACGTGGGGAAGGGGGAAAAGAAAAAACCCCGGCTGGCTTGAGTCCGGGGAGTTCTGCTGCGTATATTGGGGATTTGTGTGCCTGAACACAATCCAGGCACATTGAAACTCGATGAAGTCATCATATCCAGCGGGAGTTGAATTGTCAAACGCGGAATGGCGCCAGGAACAGGAATTCATCGACCTGCTCCATGCGCGTCTCGCCGAGCTGCGGGCCGGGGCCGAGGAGGCGGTGAGTGACGCCCTGTCGATGGAGGGGCGGAACTTCCAGGCGCGGCTGGAGCGCGATGTGCTGGTGGCCGAGCGGTCCGGGCTGCTCGCCGCGTTCGACGCGGGGGAGCGGGGGCTGTGCTTCGGGCGGCTCAAGTTCCGTGACGGCCGCGACCACCACATCGGGCGCATCGGCATCCGGCGCGACGACGCGGAACGCACCCCGCTGGTCATCGACTGGCGGGCCGATGTGGCGCGACCGTTCTACCTGGCGACCGGGCACACCCCGATGGGGCTGCGGCGCCGGCGCCACATCACCACCGAGCGCGGGCAGGTCACCGCCCTGCACGACGAGATCCTGGACCTGGCCGACACCGTACGGACCGGGCACGAGAACACCGACGCGGACGCCGTGCTGCTCGCCGCGCTCGACTCGGCCCGTACCGGCCGGATGCACGACATCGTGCAGACCATCCAGGCCGAACAGGACCGGATCATCCGCGCCCCGCACCACGGCGTCCTCGTCGTCGAGGGCGGCCCCGGCACCGGGAAGACCGTGGTCGCGCTGCACCGCGCCGCCTATCTGCTGTACGCGCAGCGCGAGCTGCTGGCCCGCCGCGCGGTGCTGGTCCTGGGGCCCAACCCGGCGTTCCTCGGCTACATCGGCGAGGTGCTGCCCGCGCTCGGCGAGACCGGTGTGCTGCTCGCCACGCTCGGCGAGCTGTACCCCGGGGTGACGGCCACCGGCACCGACACCCCGGAGGCCGCCGAGGCCAAGGGCCGCGCCACCATGGCGGACGCCCTGGCCCGCTTCGTACGGGACCGGCAGGTGCTGCCCGACCCGGCGATCGTGATCGACCACGACGACGGTGACCTGGTCCTGGACGCGGACATCGCGAGCGACGCGCTGTGGCGGGCACGCGAGACCGGGCTGCCGCACAACCTGGCCCGCCCGCACTTCGCGTTCAAGGTCATCGACGGGCTGACCGCCCAGCTGACGGACCGGATCGGCGCGGACCCGTACGGCGGCCCGAACCTCCTCGGCACCGACGACATCGCCCAGCTCGGCAAGGCGATCGCGACCAGCCCCGAGGTGCACGCCGCCATCGACGAGCTGTGGCCCGCACTCACCCCGGAGCGGCTGGTCGCGGACTTCCTCACCGACCCCGTCCACGTCTCGGACGCCGACGCCGCCGCGATCCGCCGCACCGGCGGCGAGTGGACCCCGGCGGACGTACCGCTGCTGGACGAGGCCGCCGAACTGCTCGGCGAGGACGACTCCGCGGCCCGCGCCGCCGCCGAGGGGGCGCGGCTGGAGCGCATCGAGTACGCACAGGGTGTGCTCGACCTCTCCTACGGCTCCCGCACCCAGGAGTTCGAGGACCGCGACGACGACGAGTCGGAGGTGCTGGCCGCCCACAACCTCATCGACGCCGAGCGCCTCGCGGACCGCAACGAGGAGGCCGACCACCGCAGCGCCGCCGAACGCGCCGCCGCCGACCGCACCTGGGCCTTCGGCCACATCATCGTGGACGAGGCCCAGGAGCTGTCCCCGATGGCGTGGCGGCTGCTGATGCGCCGGTCCCCGACCCGTTCCATGACGCTCGTCGGCGACCCCGCGCAGACCGCGGAGCCGGGCGGCTGCGGCTCCTGGTCCTCGATCCTCGCCCCGTACGTCGAGGACCGCTGGGAACACACCCGGCTCGGCGTCAACTACCGCACCCCGGCCGAGATCATGGCGGTCGCGGCGGAGGTGGCCCGGACCGCGGACCCCGCCTTCGAACCGCCGAGTTCGGTCCGCGCCACCGGCGTACGCCCCTGGGCGCGGCACACCGCCGACCTGCCGGGCGCGGTGGCCGACGCGGTGGCGCGGGAGTCGGGTACGGAGGGCCGCATCGCGGTGATCGCCCAGCGCGGCCACCACGACGCCCTCGCGGCCGCGCTTCCGGACGCGTCCGCAGGCCGGTCGCCGGACCTGACCAGCCCGGTGGTGCTGCTGGACCCGCGGCAGGCCAAGGGGCTGGAGTTCGACACGGTGATCGTGGCCGAGCCGGTGGAGTTCGGGACGAGCGACCTGTACGTGGCGCTGACCCGGGCGACCCAGCGGCTGGGCGTCGTGCACACCGGGGCGCTGCCGGGTGCCCTCGCCGGGCTGGGCGAGCAGCAGGTTGCGGCCGTTGCGCCGGAGCGGTGAGCCGGACCCGGCGGTGCGGTGAGCCGCGCCGCCACCGCCGTACGCCGTGGGTGGCAGCCGCCGCCCCCGCCGGCCGGCCCCGCTCCGGCAGGCGGCCGCGCGGGACGGGTGCGGGCTGGGCGGCTCCGCTCGCCGGAGTGCGGGCGGCCGGACGCAGCTGTCGCGGCCATCACATCCGCACCCGGGGGCCCGGCGAGCTGGTGCCCGACGCGTACGGCGCGGATCGCCCGCCGTCCACGGGCCGTTGACTCGCCCCGCACCGGGGGACGCTCGGCGTCGGCGTTCTGAACGGCGGGGGACACCTCCGCGGCGGCCGGACGAACCCCTGGTGGGGGGCCTTCGCCGATTTGCCCCGGGCCCGGGACCGTATGCGACAGTGGACCGCCCGCTCGGCCGGGCGCGCCCGCGCGCGCAGCCGCCGACGGGCTCCCCATACCTCAGCAGGACAGTCTCCGGTCGCGCCCGCGCGTGTCCGGGCTGTCGCCGTCCCTCCCTACGTCCTTCCTGAGAGCGATGCTGGCAACGACTCTTCCTCCCCGGACCACGGACCTGTTCGAACAGGGCCTGGAGTTGCGACCCGGTTCCGCGCTGCTGCGGTTCGGCGCCGCCCGGCAACGCCCGGCCGACCGGTTCAGCTGGTCGGGCGATGGCGCCGCGGCGTGGCTCGACGACGTCCGCGGCCATGTGTGGACCGTCGGCGGCCCGGAGCCCGCCGCCGGGCTGGTGCTGCGCGCCGCGCAGCGCCGTCCGGAGAAGGTGCGGGAGTTCACCGGGCCGCGTGGCACCGAGACCCTGGTCGCCCGCCATCTGCCGGTGAACGACGTCGTCGAGTGGGTGTTCCGCTGGACGCTGGAGGAACCGCCCGTGCAGCGGGGCGAGGAGCGCGTGGTCGTCCTGGACGAAAGCCACCACGGTGAGCTGCTCGACTTCCTCGGCGAACACAGCCCCGCCTACTCGACCGGTCCCGGCTCCGCGGACGTCAGCCTGTGGTGCGGGATCCGCGGCGACGACGGCCGACTCGTGGCCTGCGGCGCCATGAGCAGCCTGCGGGACAGCGGGGCGCCGCTGATGGCGTCCGTGGCGACGGACGCCGCCCAGCGCGGCCAGGGTCTGGGCGCGGCGCTGACGTCGTGGCTGACCCGGTACGCGGTGCGCCGCCACGGTTTCTGCACCCTGTGGCAGCTCGCCGACAACACTCCCGCCGAGCGGCTCTACACCCGTCTCGGCTACCGCAACGAGGACCCCTGCGTGGCCGCGCGGATCTCCTCGAACTGACGGATCTCCTCGAGCCGATCATGGCGAACCCATGACAACAGTCACACCTGCCCCAGGAACGAACGGGGCGCAATAGTAGATACCCGCTCGGCGAAATCGGAGACTTTTCGGCCCTTGCCGACATGTCGTATCCGGGTTCGCCGCGGGTCCGGTGTCCCGCCCGGTCACAAGGCCACCAGGCGTTCTGACGGCGGGACACCGTCACATCTCCTTCACCGGACCTCCTCAGCACACCTCGGTGTTCCTTCGCAAGCGACGCCCCGCACTACGACCCTCGGTAGTAGCGAACGTTTGTTGCATTGCTTTCGGCGCGGACCTAAGAATGACGGCCCACAAGCGCCTCGGCAGTTCTGGCATCGCTCCGCCCAGAGTCGGCCGTACACGGGGGAGGGCGTGCCGCGACTACCGAGTGAGGGCCACGCATGAGCAAGCACCGGACCACCAAGACGCACCACCGGAAGATAGCCGTCGTCGCCGTCGCGGCGGCCGCCGTGGGTGTGCCGTCCGTAGCGATGGCGTGTCTGGACGGGCCGGACGACAAGGGCACTCAGGCGCGTGGTGTCGAGGCCCGCGCGACCGCGGAGCAGGAGCAGGGCCAGGGGCAGCGGTGGCACGAGAAGAAGAGCCACCACCGGGACGCGGAGAAGACGGCGTCGCCGACGAAACGGGCGAAGGAGACGGAGCGGGCGTCGCGGTCGGCCTCCGCCACGCCGAGAACCCGCACGACCTCCGCCCCTGCCACGACCCTCTCCGACACCGCTCCGGCGGCGGCGAAGTCCAAGGCCCCGGCCACCACCGCGCCCGCCACCAAGGCCGCCTCCCCGTCGACCGCGGCGGCGTCCAGCGCCGAGGCCCAGGTCGTGGAGCTCGTCAACGACGAGCGCGCCAAGGTGGGTTGCTCGGCGGTGAAGGTGAACGCGAAGCTCACCGAGGCGGCCGAGGCCCACAGCAAGGACATGGCGGAGCACAGCAACATGTCGCACACCGGGTCCGACGGGTCGCAGCCGGGCGACCGGATCGAGCGCGCGGGCTACTCCTGGAGCACCTACGGCGAGAACGTCGCCTACGGCTACAGCTCGGCCAAGAGCGTGATGGAGGGCTGGATGAACAGCTCCGGTCACAAGGCCAACATCCTGAACTGCGACTTCAAGGAGATCGGCGTCGGCCTCTCCGGGTCCGGCAACTACTGGACGCAGGACTTCGGCACCGCCCGCTAACCCGGGCGGCCACGCTCACGCCACGCTTTTTGCGGTTCGCGCCGAGTTCGCGTTCCTGAGCCCGTTCGCGGATGCGCACCATTATGGTCGGGTTCCATGCACGTGGCAGGTGTCCTCGACAGGGTGACCCGGGCGGCCGTGGGTCCGGTGGCGCGGGCCGGGGAGTTACGGCTCGGTGGCCCGCGGCGGCCGCGTCGCCGGATGGCCGTGGCCGTCGCCGTCGTGGTGGCCGTGCTGCTCGCGCAGATGGCCGTCGCGATGGTGACCGCGGCCGTGGAGCAGACGCCGACCATCGACGAGCCGGTGTACGTGGGGACGGCGAAGACGTACCTCCAGGAACACAGCCTGCGGTTCAACCCCGAACACCCGCCGCTGGGCAAGCTCGTCATCGCCACCGGACTGCTGTGCGTCCACGCCCGCCTCGCCCCCGGTTTCACCGGGGACCAGGGGGCGCTGGGGCGGCGTCTGCTGTACGAGTCGGGCAACGACCCCTGGCAGCTGATGCTGTGGGCGCGGCTGCCGGTGATCGTGCTGACGCTGCTGTTCGGGCTGGTCGTCTTCGCGTTCGCAACGGAGCTGGCCGGGCCCGTGGGCGGAGTGGCGGCGCTCGCCCTGTACGCGTTCTCACCCGATGTCATCGCGCACGGTTCGCTCGCCACGCTCGACGTACCGATGGCCGGTTTCCTGCTGACCTCGGTGTGGCTGCTGTGGCGGGCGCGCCGCCGCCCCATGCCCCATCTGCCGCTCGCCGGGGCGGCGCTCGGCGCGTCCGTGGCCACCAAGATGAGCGCGCTGCCCGCGGTTCCGGTGCTGATGCTCCTGGCGGTGCTGTCGTACGCGTACGCCCGCCGGACACCCGGCAGCGGCCTGCTCCGGGCGCCGCGGGTCCTGGCGCTGGGCGTGGCGGGCGCGGTGGGCATGGCGCTGGTCGCGCTGGCCGTGGTGTGGGTCGCGTATCTCGCCGTCGACCCGCGGTTGCGCTGGACCACGCCCGGCCAGGTGCCCGCCGTCCACGGGCTGCGGGGGCTCGCGGTCGACCTGCTGCCGGTCCCCGAGCCGTTCCGCGACGGGATGCGCATCCAGTTCGGGTTCGAGAACCAGCCGTGGCGCGGCTTCCTGTTGGGCCACCGGTACCACGGCTCGCTCTGGTACTACCTGCCCGCCGCGCTGCTGGTGAAGACGCCGCTCGGCATGCTCGCGCTGTGGGCCGTCGGCGCCGTCGCGATGGTGGCGGTGCCCCGGATGCGGCCAGCGGCGCCGTACGTCCTGCTGCCCGCGGCCGTGCTGCTGGCCGTGGCCATGAACGGAGCCCGCGACCTCGGTGTGCGGTACGCGCTCTTCCTGCCCATGTTCCTGGCGGTCGCCGCGGCCGGGGTGGTCACGCTCCGGTGGCGCGGGGCCCTCGGTGTGACGGCGGCATTGGTGGTGTGCGTGGCGGTCAGCTCGCTGCGGACCTACCCGTACTACCTGCCGTACGCCAATGAGGCGTTCGGCGGCCCGGCCAGGACTCATCTGCATCTGCACGACTCCAACGTCGACTGGGGCCAGGACCTGGGGCGGCTGGCCGACCGGCTCCGGGAGCGCTACCGGCACGAGCGGGTGTGGCTGGTCTACAAGGGCAGCGGTGTGCCGTCCGCGTACGGCATCCACGCCCCCGACCCGCGCCGGGTGCCCCCGGGCCGGGTGCACGGGCTGCTCGTCGTCTCCGACTCCTCGGTCGCCTGGGCGCGGGGGCGGCTGGCGGCGCTGATCGAGCACAGCCGCCCGGTCGACGAGGTCGGCCACTCCCTCACCGTCTACCGCCGTACCTGATCCGGGGCCGGTTACTGCGCGTCCAGGCTTGATCTGTAGGGTCACCTCTGCACGTGCGGGGGCGTGTGCCGTAGGAGGTTGGTCTCCTCTGTCGTTCTGCGCCCGCTCATCGGCCGCCGACACCGAGGAGGGGCGCCATGTCGTACCCGAGACCACCTGAAGGCCCTGGCAACGCCGGGCCCTACGGATACCCACCCCAGCAGGGCCAGGCGCCCATGCCGCCCCCACCGCCCATGCCACCGTCCCCGCCGCCCGGCCCCCCGCAGGGCTGGCAGGGGCAACCGGCGTACGGCGGCCAGGGATCCCAGGGCGCTCCGTACGGCGGGCAGGGTCAGCCGCCGTACGCCGGGCAGGGGCAGCCATACGCCGGGCAGGGGCACCAGGGCGCTCCGTACGGCGCCGGGCCCACCCCGCAACCGCCGCCGCCCGCGCAGCCGCAGAAGAGCACCGGGCGCACCTGCCTCAGCGCCTTCCTCGGCATCACCGGCGCCCTCGCGATGCTGGGCGGTGGCGCGCTGACCGCGCACGCCTACTCGAACGCCGGCCAGGACATCCCCAACCGCACCGCGTACGGCGCGTCGATGTGGCGCAACGAGCCCGCGGACAAGCTCTTCCCGGACTTCGTCGCGCCCCGGCAGGGCACCGGCGAGGCCCGGACGCCCGACCGCAAGCGCGCCCAGTGGCACCGCATCGGGATATCCGAGAAGACCGGTTGTGACGACGGGCTGAGCGGAGCCACCGCGGCCCAGGCGGAGAAGCTCGGCTGCAAGGCCGTCCTGCGCGCCACCTACGTGGACCCGACGGGCAACACGGTCGCGACCGTGGCGCTGATCGTCCTGCCGGAGAGCGACTCCGACACGTCGGAGATGGGCACGTTCTTCGACGCCGAGAAGGAGAAGGACAACCCGGGGCCTGGAGTGAAGGCGTACGCCGTCCCCGGCACCATCGCGGCCAAGTGGAGCGACGCGGGATCCAACGGCTCGGCGGGGCAGCCGGTCAGTGGCCTCCCGTACGCCCTGGTGGCCTCCGCCGGTGCGGTCGACGGCCGTAAGGCGGGCGAACTGCCGGGCGAGTGGGGCAAGTACAGCATCGACGCCAAGCAGGACCGGGCCCCGTGGCGAGGTGCCGCCGACGGCCTCGTCGACGCCTTGCAGGTCCACTACTTCGACCTGCTGACGGAGGGGATCTCATGAGCGTCCGGCGACACACCACCGCGCGCCTCGCCACGGCTCTGACGGCGACCGTCCTCAGCTCGGCGCTGGGCGTGGCGGCCGCGCCGCCCGCGGCCGCCGCCAACCCCACCCCCACCAGCTGGGAGGCGAAGGCGCTCGGCCTGGCGTCGGCGCAGAGCACCGCGCAGGGCGAGGGCGTCAAGGTCGCGGTCCTGGACAGCGGCGTGATGACCAACCACGTGGCGCTGAACGGCAAGGTGACCACCGGCCCCGACTTCCTCAAGGACGGTCTCCAGCCCGGCGATCCGCGTTGGGGCGAACACGGCACCGCGATGGCCTCGGACGTCCTGAAGGTGGCCCCGAAGGCGAGCATCCTGTCGGTCCGGGTGATCGACGACAAGGAGGACCACGGCCCCGGGGACTTCAAGGGCGGAGCCAGCCCGACCAGCCAGGGCATCGACTACGCGGTCGACCACGGCGCCGATGTGATCTCCATGTCGCTCGGTGGCGAGATGTTCGGCGACAGCGTCGACGAGGACGAGGTCGACGCCCTGGCCCGGGCGGCCCAGAAGGGCATTCCGGTCATCGCCTCGGCGGGCAACGAGGGCGACATGTTCAACGACGCCTCGTACCCGGCGGGCTACCCGGGCGTGATCGCGGTGGCCGCCACCCAGCAGAACGGCAGCCGCGCCGAGTTCTCCACGGTACGGACGTACAACTCGGTGGCCGCCCCCGGCGTGGCCATCATGAGCGCGAAGAACACGGGTGGCTACGCGCCGGTCAACGGCACCTCGCCCGCGGCGGCGCTCACCTCGGGCGTGGTGGCCCTGATGCTGTCGCACAACGACAAGCTGACCCCGGCCCAGGTCCGCGCCCTGCTGACGAAGACGGCGAACCATCCGGCCGAGGGGCGCAACGCGCTGGTCGGGTACGGGCAGATCGACGCCGCGGCCGCCGTCCGGGCCTCCGCGAAGCCGCCCGCCGACGGGACGCGCCCGGTGAAGTACTCGGGCAAGGAGCATCTGGCCACTCCGGACGGGACGCCGAAGACCCAGCATCCGCCCCTGGAGACGGAACTTGGTGACGATTCGGCCTCGGCGCGGCGGGCGTCGGGCTGCTCATGGTCATCGGCGCGGTGCTGATCACCCGCGCGGG
>NZ_GG657754.1:9747459-9749055 GCF_000158915.1 Streptomyces himastatinicus ATCC 53653
CCCTCAGCGCCGGGGCGTGAGCAGCGCGGTGAGCATGTCGCGCAGCCAGCTCCGCAGGGCATCGAGATCCGGGTCGAGCAGCAGCCGGCCCGCCGCCGCGTCGTGGATCGTGAGGACCGCCGCCGTCAGGGACTCGGGGTCGCGCAGCCCGGGCGGCATGGTGTCGGGGTCGACGTACGCCGTCACGATCGGCTGGAGCGTTTCGCGCAACGCCTCGCGGTGCCGGATCAGCGCCGCCGCCGTATCCGGGTTGCGCGCCGCGTACAGCATGAAGTCGGTGCGTACGAGCACCCAGGTGCGGTCGATGAGCAGCGCGCCCACCACCCGGTCCAGCAGGTCGGCCAGCCCCTCGTCGGGAGTGGCGCCGTCCAGCGCGTCCTCCACCTGGGCCGTCACGAGCGCGGCCTGCCGCTCGTAGAGGGCGAAGAACAGCTCGTCGAGGCTGTCGAAGTTGGAGTAGAAGGCGCCGCGCGTGTACCCGGCGGCCTCGCAGATCTCCTCGATTCCCACGCGGCCGAAGCCGCGCTCCGCGAAGACCGTGAGCGCCGCGGCCAGCAGCCGTTCCCGGGTCTCGGCCCGGCGCCGGGTGACGCGCGTGGGGGTGCCGTCCGCGCGTCGTCCGCTGCGCAGCGCCCGGCGGTCGAGTGCGCTGTTACTGGCTTCCGTCATGCGTCACATCCTAGTTCGATACACTCGTGTATCCGATACAGTTATGTATCGAACCCATCGGTGATTGAGGAAGTGCGGATCAGTGAGTCAGGCGGACACGGACCACGTGGAGACCCCGGCGCGGAGCGCGGAGCCGGACGCTCCGGACCAGCCGAAGAAGGAGGGCCGGGGGCTGTGGGCCCGGCTGCGTGGCGCGGTCCCGCCGCGCATCGCGGCGATGCTCGTCGGCGCGCTGCTGCTGCAACTGGGCTTCGTCCTGTCGTACGTGGGGGCGTTCCACCACCCCCAGCCGCACCGCATCCCCATAGCGGTCGCGGCACCGGAGCGGATGGCCCCGGACGCGGTGGAGAAGCTCAACGGGATCCCGGGCCACCCGCTGAAGGCCACCGCCACCGATGAGGCCACGGCGCGCGAGCGGCTGCGTACGGGGGAGATCAGCGGCGTGCTGATCGTCAAGCCCGGATCCCGCACCGACACCCTCCTGACCGCCGGTGCCGGTGGCGCCTCCACGGCGAGTGCGCTGGAGACGGTGATCGAGAAGGCCGAGAAGACTCAGAAGCGCACCGCGTCCGTCGTCGACGCCTTTCCCGCGCAGGCGGGTGACGCCCGGGGCTTGAGCAGCTTCTACCTGGTGGTGGGCTGGACGGTGGGCGGCTATCTGCTCGCCGCGCTGCTGGGCGTGTCCCTCGGCGCCCGCCCGGCCACCGCGCGCGGCGCCGGGCGGCGACTGCTGGCGGCCGTGCCGTACGCGGTGCTGTCCGGGCTGGGCGGCGCGGCGATCGTGGGCCTTTTTGTTTTGGCGCCCTGAACGGACACTTCCTCGCCCTGTCGGCGATCGGAGCCCTGGTCGTCTTTTTGTGTCGCCGCCATGACGATCGTCTTTTTTGTGCTCTTCGGTGTCCTGGGCATCGGCGTCACGATCCTGCT
>NZ_GG657754.1:9749155-9767549 GCF_000158915.1 Streptomyces himastatinicus ATCC 53653
TGCTGTTCGTGGTCCTCGGCAACCCCAGCGCCGGTGGCGCCTACGGCCCTGAGCTGCTGCCCCCGTTCTGGCGGGCGCTCAGCCCCGCCCTCCCCAACGGCGCCGCCACCCATGCCGTACGCCACGTCATGTACTTCTCCGGCCACGGCATCACCGCCAACCTCGCGGTGCTGACCGCCTACGCCCTCGGCGGCGCGCTGGTCGGCGTCCTCGGCGTCACCCTGATCCGACGGCGGCGCGCGGCCGTGTCCGCCTGAGCCCTACCCCGGCGTCGCGTCATCCGCGCGCAGCCGCCGCCGCATGACCAGCCAGCCGCAGCCGAACGCCGGAAGCGCCACCGCCCAGGTGAGCGCTGTCGGCGCGGCCCGGCCGGTGGCCGCGTGCACGGCCACCGTGCTGAGCAGCCACCCGGCCGTGGCGCCCACCAGCCCGGCCAGCAGCGAGCCGAGCCGGGCCGGTGCCCGGCTCTCCGGCGGGGTGGCCAGCCACAGCACCAGCGTGGCCGGCAGCAGGGCGAGCGCACCGGGCAGGGCGATGAGGGCGGGCACCGCGGGCCTCCCCCGCGCGCAACCGCACCCGCGACGGCCCCACCAGCTCCAACTGCCCCGTCACCGCGCCCAGAGCCCGCGCGTCCCCGGCCCGCACGGCCGTCTCCATTGCCCCCAGCGCGCGCTCCACATGCGTCCAGTCCGCGCGCGGCAGTACGAGCCCGGCGACCCCCGCGAGAGCCGCCTCGGCATCCGCACGCAACTCCGCCGTGACGCGGCCCCTCTCCGACACTCCCATGGCCCCAACTTAGCGACACCGGGGCGAAAAGGGATGACGGTGAGTATTTTCCCTCAGCCGCCGTGGGTGACGCGGATCTTGGACTGGCCGTGCGGGAGTTCCTCCCAGTCCTCCATGAAGCGGGCCGCCAGACCGTGTTTCCGGGCGAGGTCGATGAGGGTTTCGGTGCGGTAGTAGAAGTCCTCCCGCAGAACCTGGTGCTCCTTGCCCTCGGTGCGGTCGAAGGTGAAGTCGAACCAGCCGCCCGGCGCCAGCACCCGCCCCACGTTGGCCAGGCACTCGTCGATGACCGGCAGCGGGGAGTGGGAGAACACGCTGTGCGCGTGCACGACGTCGAAGTGCGCCTCGGGCAGGAAGCGCAGGGTGAGGTCGCGGACGGGGGTGAGGGTGGGAAGCCGGTCCTGTAGCTCGGTGTGGACCAGGGTGTCCTGCGCGGCGACCAGGATGTCGGGGGAGATGTCGATGCCGTAGTAGTGGCCGGGTTCGAGGTGGCGGATGAAGCGCCACCCCGCGCGCAGATTGCCGCAGCCGATCTCCAGTATGCGGTGCTCGGGGCGCAGCCCGTGCTGCACCAGATAGTCGAACTGCATCGCGCCCAGCGCCAGCCACCGCTCCCGGGTACGGCCGCCGACCGCCGCGTCCGCGCTGGCACGGGTGTCGGAACGCATCACGGCGCGGTAGTAGTCGACATGGTCCGGCCAGCGGTAGCGCAGCCAGGCGTCCCGGGTGGCCCGCACCAGGTGGCGCGGTACGCGCCCGGGGTGACGGAGCGCGTAGGAGACGCGGTGGCCGAGGCTGGCGCGGTTGACGGTGACGTTCTTGGCGGGCATGAATGATCCTTTCCCGGGGACGCGGGCTGTGTGTCGCGAGCCCTGAACTCAGCATCCGTGCGGGTGACGGCCGTCGGCGTCGGAAGACCGGCCACCGGCCGGAGGCGGTTCGGGCGACGGCGGGGTCAACCGATCGGATGATGCGGAGCGTGGCGGCCCGTAATAGGACTGGCTACAGGAGAGCGAGGGAGGGCACGGCGATGCGGAGAGGTCCGGCGGGGGAGGGCGAGTGGGCCGATCCGGACGCCCGGTGGCTCCGGGCGGTCATGGACGGGGCGTTCTTCCTGCTGCTCGGCTCCTCACTGATCCGCTTCCTGACCCGCGATCACGAGGGGACGCACACCGGATCTGCCGTCGCCCTGTTCGCCGCCTTCGGGCTGCTGTATGTGCTCGGGCGGCTCCTGGCGCCCGCGCCACGCCCCGGCGCCCGGCCGAGCGCACGGCATCTGACCTGGCTGGGGGCGGTGTCGGTGGTCTGGGCCGGTCTGCTCGCCATCTCCCCGAGCGCCACGTGGTGTGCCATGCCGCTGCTGTTCACCGGACTCCAGACGCTGCCCGTGCGCACCGCCGTGCCGCTGGCGGCCGTGCTCACCGTGCTGGTCGTCGCCACCGAGCTGCGGCTGTCCCACGAAGGGCTCAACCCGAATGTGGTGATCGCCCCGCTGGCCATCAGCGCCGTCGCCACCGCCGTCCTGGTCCATCTCCAGCGCCAGGCGGCCCGGCAGCGCGTGCTGATCGACGACCTGGTCCGCACCCGCCGCGACCTGGCCGCCACCGAGCGGCGGGAGGGCATCCTCGCCGAACGGCAGCGGCTGGCGAGCGAGATCCACGACACCCTGGCACAGGGCCTGTCCAGCCAGCAGATGCTGCTCCAGGCCGCCGACCGCACCTGGACGACGGACCCCGACGCGGCCCGCCGCCATATGCGGGACGCGGCCGGGATCGCGTCCCGCAGCCTCGCCGAGGCCCGCCGGTTCGTCCATGACCTGGCCCCCGCCGACCTCGCCGACCGCACCCTCGCCGAGGCGCTGCGCGCGCTCGCCGACCGGGAGTGCGGCGAGGGGCTGACCGTAGGCTTCCGGCTCGACGGTGTGCCGGGCCCGGTGCCGGATCGGGTCGAGGCCGCGCTGCTGCGCATCGCGCAGGGCGCCCTGGCCAACGTACGGGAACACGCCTGGGCGACCCGGGCCGCACTGACCCTGACCTGGCTGGACGACCAGATCTCGCTGGACATCGCCGACAACGGCCGCGGTTTCGACCCCGAGCGCCCCCGGACCCCGGACACCGGCCGGGAGCGGGGCCATGGGCTGCCCGCCATGCGGGTGCGGGCACGCCAGCTGGGCGGCACGCTCACCGTCGAATCCACCCGGGGGGAGGGCACCGTCGTATCGGCGGCCGTCCCCCTCGCCACCCCCGCCACCTGACCCTCACCGCCACACACACATGGAGGACCGCCGCACCATGACCGCGACCGACGCCACCCCGCCCATCCGGCTGCTGCTGTGCGACGACCACGCCGTGGTGCGCGCCGGGCTGCTCGCGCTGCTGTCCAGCACCGCGGGCATCGAGGTGGTCGGTGAGGCGGGCAGCGGCGAGGAGGCGCTCGCCATGGCCGCGCGCGTACGGCCCGATGTGGTGCTCATGGATCTCCAGCTCGGGGACGGCATGGACGGCGTGGAAGCCACCCGCCGCCTGGCCTCCGGCACCGGGCCCACACCACCACAGGAACCGGCACCGCGGGTGCTGGTGCTCACCATGTTCGACACCGACGCGGACATCGCCCGGGCCATCGAGGCGGGCGCCACCGGCTATCTGCTCAAGGCCGAGCGGCCGGAAGAGCTGTTCGCGGCGATACGGAACGCGGCGGCCGGGCGCACCGCGCTGTCGGCGCCCGTCGCCGACCGGCTGATGGCCCAGATGCGCACGCCCCGCCCCACCCTCTCCGAGCGCGAGCGGGACATCCTCCAGCAGCTCGCCCGCGGGCTGGGAAACCGGGAGATCGCCCGCGCCCTGTTCATCAGCGAGGCCACGGTGAAGACCCACCTGGGGCGGATCTACGGCAAGCTGGGCGTGGACACCCGGGCGGGCGCGGTCGCCGTCGCCACCGGGCGGCGGCTGCTGGGCTGACCGTCCCGAGGGAACACATCGGATGTTCCGCTCCCGCGCCGGGTGGTCTTCGCCGGGACCGTCCGGCAGGGGTACGACACCGCGCCCCCGGCCCGCCGGAACACCCACGACGGGCCCGCAGAGACATCCAAACTATGCCTTCTCGCCCGGGGGCCGATTGCCCCGAAAATAGGGCTGTACGACGCCTTGACACCCCAATACATCGGATGTTCTGATGCCGATGCGTCCTGGTAAAAGGGACCGGCCGAATGGAGTCACAGTGGGTCGGATCAACGCCTTACCCGGCATCTGACGTTCCTCACCTCACCTCGTCTCGTTACGCCCCCGCGCCCCGCAGCGATCGGCGGCTTCTCTCCAGCATCCGCACGCGAGTTCCGTGCTGCCGGAGTACGTCCATGTGAGCACGGAAATTGAAGTGGACACTGCTATGAAAAGACGGCTTCTGGTGAGTGCCACCGCGGCGGCAGCCGCATTGGGTCTCACCTTGTCGGGATGCTCCTCCAGCGGCGGCACATCGGGCCAGTCGAAGGACAAGCTCACCTGGTCGATGTGGATATCGGGCTCGGCCGACAAGGCGGCCTGGCAGAAGGTCGCGGACTCGGTGAAGACGGCCGGGGGTGCGAAGGTCACCATCCAGGGCGCTCCGTTCGAGGACTACTTCACCAAGCTCCGCACCCAGCTGAGCACGGGCAGCGCCCCGTGCATCGTCAGCATGCAGAGCCTGCGCGCGGCGAACTACACCGACGTCCTCCTGCCGTTGGACTCCCTCGCGAAGAAGCAGGGCGTCGACCTGTCGCAGTTCGACAGCACCGCGCTCGACGCACTGAAGGTCGACGGGAAGATCTACGCCCTGCCCTATGACACCGGCCCGATGCTGCTGTTCTACAACAAGGACCTCTTCAAGCAGGTGGGTGCGAAGGCGCCCGAACCGGGCTGGACGGTGAAGGAGTTCGAGACGGCCGCGGCGAAGTTCAAGGCCGCGGGGAAGAAGATGCTCGGCTCGGCGATCGGGGACATGAACCTCGAGTCGATGATCCTCGGCTACAACGGGGGCCGCGTCATCAAGGAAGACGGCACGCTCGACCCGTCGGACCCGAAGTTCGCCAAGGGCTTCGACTGGCTCGGATCGCTGGTGAAGAAGGGCTATGCCACTCAGGCGAGTTCGGACACCTCGGTCGCGGGTAACGACTTCGTCGCCAAGAAGGTCGCCATGTACCCCGACGGCCCCTGGTCGCTGCTCGACCGGAAGGGCAAGGCCAACTTCGACATCGGGATCACGACCATTCCGGTCGGCACGGCGGGTGCCACCCCGTCCACCTACTCGGCGGGCTCCGGCTTCGGTATCTCCAAGCAGTGCAAGTACCCCGACCAGGCCTTCCAGGCGGTCAAGACGATGACCAGTCAGAAGGTGCTGAAGGGGCTGGCCGAGCAGGGACGGGCCTTCCCCGGCCGCACGGCGGCGCAGCAGCCGTGGTACGACAACGCGAACATCGCGGGCGTCGAGCCCGTCCTGAAGGCGGCGCAGAAGGCGTCGACCCCGCTGCCCGGGAACAAGCAGAGCGACCAGCTCCAGCAGCTCTTCTTCCAGTACGGGATCCAGGCCGTGAACGGCCAGCAGTCGGGTGCGCAGACGATGAAGTCGATCGCGGGACAGCTCCAGAAGTGAGCCGGCCGACCGGGAGGTGCCGTCCGGTGCGGGTTCCCGCCGCACCGGGAGCCGTCGGCACCTCCCGGCCACAGGGAGCGCAGGGAGCGAGAGAGGTCACGAGATGACGGAATCGGTGTCCCAGCCACCGCCCGCGTCGATGTCCGTTGTTCCACCCGGGGCGGCTGTTGCTCCCGGGGCGGCGTCGGCGGTGCCGGTGACTGGTGCGGGTGCCGCCGACGTGGTGGTCGCGGCACGGGAGGGACCGAAGCACAAGAAGGCGGGACGGGAGCCCGGCGAGCGGTCGGGGCGGCGGCAGATCGGGCGGCGCTCGTGGTGGGGCGCCGTGTTCGCCACTCCCCATTCGCTCGGGCTGGCGATCTTCACGGTGGTCCCGATCGTCGCCTCCCTCGTCGTGAGCTTCATGAACTGGCCGATGCTCGGCGAGCACTCCTGGACCGGCCTCGACAACTACCGCAAGCTCTTCTCGGACCAGACCTTCTGGATCGTGGCGCGGAACACCGTCGAGTACGTGGTCCTCTATGTGCCGCTGAACCTCGTGGTCTCGCTCGGCCTCGCGGCCTGGCTGACGCCGCGGATCCGGCACCGGCACATTTTCCGGGTGCTGTTCTTCATTCCGACGATCACCCCGCTCGTGGCGAACGTCGTCGTGTGGCGGATGCTCTACCAGCCCGACGGCTTCATCGACGCGACGATGCAGTCGACGATCGGAGTGAACGCGCCCAATTTCCTCGCGGACGGCACCTGGGCCATGTTCGCGGTGGTCGCGATGAGCGTCTGGGCGGGATTCGGCTACAACATGCTGATCTTCTCCGCCGCCCTCGACGCGGTGCCGGACAACCAGCTGGAGGCCGCGCAGATCGACGGCGCGAGCGCGTGGCAGGTCTTCTGGCGCATCAAGTTCCCGGCCATTTCCCCGTCGATCTTCTTCGCGACGATGATGACGCTGATCACCTCGTTCCAGGTGTTCACCCAGCCGTTCCTGCTGACCAAGGGCGGCCCGGGGACGGAGACCGAGACGCTCGTGCAGTACATCTACAACACCGGCTTCCAGACCCAGCAGCTCGGGCTCGCCTCGGCGGGCGCCTGGGTGCTCTTCGTGATCATTCTCGGCATCACGGCAGTCCAGTTCCTCGGCCAGAAGCGTTGGGTGCACTATGAGTAGCGACACGCGGCCGTTGAAGGCCGCTTCGCGGACACGGCAGGCCATCGGCTACGTACTTCTGTGCCTGGTCGCCCTGGCGTTCATGTCGCCGCTCATCTACATGGTGGCCACCAGCCTCAAGCCCGAGGCCGACACCTTCACCACGCCGCCGACGCTCTGGGGCTCGGAGCTCCGCTGGCAGAACTTCGCGGACGTCTTCAGCTATCTGCCGTTCCAGCGGTTCATCCTGAACGGCGTGTTCGTCGCCGCCGTCGGCACCGCCATCAACGTCATGGTCGCGGCGTTCAGCGGATACGCCTTCTCGCGCCTTCGCTGGCGCGGCAGGAACGCCGTCTTCATCCTCTTCCTGGCGACGCTGATGATCCCGCAGGACGTCCTCATCATCCCGATGTACGTGATGATGCAGAACTTCGGCTGGGTGGACACCTTCCAGGCGCTCATCATCCCGTGGGCGTTCACCGCGCTGGGCGCGTTCCTGCTCCGGCAGTTCTTCCTGACCGTGCCGCAGGAGCTGGACGACGCCGCCCGCGCCGACGGTGCGGGGACGGTGCGGACCTTCATCGCCGTGATGCTGCCACTGGCCCGCCCGACCCTCGCCGTGCTGGCCGTCTTCACGTTCATCAGCTACTGGAACTCCTTCCTGTGGCCCCTGGTCGTCGTCAACGACGTGAATGCCCGCGCGACCATCCCCCTCGGTCTCCAGGCGTTCTTCGGCCAGCAGGGGACCCAGTGGAGCCTCGTCATGGCGGCGTCGGTGATTTCCATGCTGCCGACCGTGATCCTCCTGATACTCCTTCAGAAGCACCTCGTCCGCGGCATCGTCACCAGCGGTCTCGGCGGCCGTTGATCCCCAATTTCGGAAAGGAATCCGCTTCGATGTCCCTCCCTCCCTGGTTCACCCACGACCGATTCGGCATGTTCATCCACTGGGGGCTCTACGCGCTCCCCGCCCGCCACGAGTGGGTGAAGAACCGCGAGCGGATCACGGACGAGGACTACGACCGCTACTTCCGCCACTTCGAACCCGACCTCTACGACCCCCGCGCCTGGGCCCGGGCCGCCAAGCAGGCCGGAATGAAGTACGTGGTGCTCACCACCAAGCACCATGACGGCTTCTGCCTGTGGGACTCGAAGCTGACGGACTACACGTCGGTGAAGACGCCGATCGCCAAGGACCTCGTGGCGGAATTCGTCGAGGCCGTGCGCGCCGAGGGACTCCGTGTCGGCTTCTACCACTCGCTCATCGACTGGCACCACCCCGACTTCGTCATCGACGGTCTCCACCCGCGCCGCGACGACCCGCCGGAGGAGATCGAGCGGCTCAACGAGGGCCGTGACATCGCCCGGTACCGCGCGTACCTGCACGGCCAGGTGGAGGAGCTGCTGACCCACTACGGCCGGATCGACTACCTGTTCTACGACTTCTCGTACAAGCGGGGCCGGCACAGCGAGGTGTTCAACGCCAAGGGCGCCGAGGAGTGGGGCTCCGAAGAACTCCTCGCCCTCACCCGCCGCCTCCAGCCCGAGATCATCGTCAATGACCGGCTCGAGATCCCCGGCGACCTCGTCACACCGGAGCAGTACCAGCCCGACAAGCCCATGGAGGTCGACGGCGAGCCGGTGGTCTGGGAGGCGTGCCAGACCCTCAACGGCAGCTGGGGCTACGACCGCGACAACCTCAACGTCAAGAGCGTCGAACTGCTGGTCCGGATGCTCATCGACGGCGTCTCGAAGAACGGCAACATGCTGCTGAACGTCGGACCCACCGGGCGCGGCGAGCTGGACCCGGTCGCCGTGACCACGCTGGAGGGCATCGGGGACTGGATGTCCCGCCACGCACGCTCGATCTACGGCGCCGGGCCCTCCGCCCACCGCGCCCCGGTCGATGCCCGCTACACCCAGCGCGAAAACCGCCTCTACCTCCACCTCTTCTCCTGGCCCTTCACCCATGTCCACCTCCCCGGCCTGGCGGGCAAGGTCGAGTACGCGCAGTTCCTGCACGACGCGTCCGAGATCCACTACCGTGAGATCGAACCGTCGGCCATGGCCCAGAACACCACCCTCGGCGGTCAGCCCCCGGGGACCCTGACCCTGTCGCTGCCGGTGGTCCGCCCCGATGTCGCGGTGCCGGTCGTGGAACTCTTCCTGCGGGAGGGCGCCTGACGGCTCCCGAAGGAGGAAGCGCCGCCCGCCGCCTGACGCACGACAGGCGGCGGGCGGCGGGCCGGGCTCACAGCTCCAGCACGGCGTGCACCGGAAGGTGGTCGCTGGGGAACTGGCCGCCGGAGGAGTAGGTGTCGATCGCGGCGTAGCGGGTGCGGACGCCCGGCGAGGTGAGGATCCAGTCGATGCGGTCGCCGTCGGGGACCAGCGGCTTGTAGCCGTGGAAGGTCGCGTACAGCTTGCTGCGGCGGTCGGCGGTGTCCCATGCGTCGGTCAGGGAGCCGCCGTTCAGCAGGGTGTCGTAGACCGGGTTGCCGTGGGCGGCCACGTTGAAGTCGCCGGTGACGATGCGGGGGAGGGCCGGGTTCAGCCCGGCGAGCCGGACGTTGATCAGCCCGGCGGCGCGCTCCCGCGCGTACTGGCTGATGTGGTCGAGATGGGTGTTGAGGGCGTAGAACTGCCGGTCGGTGGCCCGGTCCTGGAAGCGCACCCAGGTGACCATGCGCACCACGGCGCCGCCCCAGGTGTTGGAGCCGATCACATACGGGGTGTCGGACAGCCAGAAGTGGTCGTACTCCAGCGGCTCCAGTCGTCTGGTGTCGTAGAAGACGGCCATGAACTCGTCGCGGCTGCCGCCCGCCCGCCCGGTGCCGAGCCAGTCGTAGTGCGGACCGAGATCGGCGGCGATGTCGCGCAGCTGGGCCGTACAGCCCCTCCTGGGTGCCCAGCAGATGGGGTGCGGCCCGGCGCAGCAGCTCCCGCATGACGGGGCGCCGCTGCGCCCAGGAGTTGGGCGCGGTGTCGCCGGCGTAGCGCAGGTTGAAGGTCATGGCGTGCAGCTGTGAGCCGTCCACGGGGACGGCCGAACCGTCTCCGGCGGTATCGGCGCGGGCCTCCGGCTGGGTGGCGAGCGGTAGCGCGAGGGCCGCGGCGGCCGCGGCGCGCATCCCGTGACGGCGGCTGAACAGAGGTGCGGGCATGGCTCCTCCAAGGGTCCGGCGTTGAGACCAGTATCAGGCCGACCGGTGGGAATGAAGTGGCCTGCGGGAGCCGCGAGTTGAAACGTACGGAGTCCGGATGCGAAACGGGCGGCTCACACCGGACCGCTGCCGCCGGGGAGTTCCGGCAGCCGGGGGGTGTAGAGCCAGGCGGTGAACAGCGCGTCCAGGGGCTGTGCCGTGTGGCGCCGCGCCAGGGCCGTGAACTCCATGGTGGTGACGGTGGCGTGGCGATGGGTGGCCGTCCACTCCCGCAGCACCGCGAAGAAGGCGTCGTCCCCGAGGACCGTACGCAGCGCGTGCAGCGTCAGGGCGCCCCGCTGGTAGAGCCGGTCGTCGAACATCCGCGGCATGCCCGGGTCCGCGACCAGCAGATCCTGCGGCTGATCCGCCAGCGCCGCCCTGAACCGGTCGGCGTGGACGGCGGCCGGGACGCCGCCGGACACCTCCGACCACAGCCACTCGGCGTACTTGGCGAAGCCCTCGTTCAGCCAGATGTGGCGCCAGTCGGCGAGGCTCAGGCTGTTGCCGAACCACTGGTGGGCCAGCTCATGGGCCACCAGCCGCTCACAGCCGCGCTGTCCGTCGACGTGGTTCGAGCCGAAGACGGACAGCGTCTGCGCCTCGACCGGCACCTCCAGCTCGTCGTCCGTCACCACCACCGCGTACTCGTCGAACGGATACGGGCCGAAGAGGTCCTCGAAGGCGGCCATCATCCGGGGCTGGCGGGCGAAGTCGTGGTCGAAGCGGTCGCGCAGCCGCGGCGGTACGGCCGCCCGCTGGGGCACCCGGCTCACCGCCGTGTCCGTCAGCTCGACCAGGTCGTACAGGCCGATCTGGACGGTGGCGAGATAGGTGGACATCGGCGCCGGGTGTTCGTACACCCAGGTCGTGGTGGAGGCGCTGACCGTGCACGACTCCAGGGTGCCCGCGGCGAGCACCGTGTACGGCGACGGCGCGGTCACCGCGACCCGGTACGACGCCTTCGCGGCCGGGTGGTCGTCGCACGGGAACCAGGACGGCGCGCCGATCGGCTGGCCCGCCACCAGCGCCCCGTCCTCCAGCTGCTCCCAGCCCAGGTCGCCCCAGTGCCGGGTCTTCACCGGCCGCGGCACCCCGACGTACCGCACCTCGACCGTGAACGGCGTCCCGGCGGGCAGCGGGCGCGCCGGGCGGATGCGCAGCTTGTCCGCCCGGTGGGTGTAGCGGGCCGCGCGGACGCCGTCGACCAGCACCCCGTCCACCCGGAACGCGCCGAGGTCCAGGCTGAACCCGGACAGCGGCTCGCCCGTCGCGCCCGGTTCGGCGACCGCCGAGATCCGGGCCCGGCCCGAGATCCGCCCGGTGCTCGGACGGCAGTTGAGCTCCAGGTCGTAATGGGTCACCCGGTAGCCGCCGTTGCCGTGTCCGGGCAGATACGAGTCCCCGGACCTGTCCGCCCCGACCGCGCCGCCGGGCGCGGCCTGCGCCCGGCCGCCCTTGCCCCTGCTCACTTCGCCGTGTCCTCCGTCTTCCGCATGTCCCGCTCCTTCTCCGGCTGCCACGCCGCGATCGGGTTGCCGAGCCACCGGGTACCCGCGGGCAAGGACTCGCCGCGCATCACCAGCGACGCCGGACCCACCGTGGCACACGCGCCGACCGTGGCGCCCGGCAGCACGATGCCGTGCGGGCCCAGGGTGGCGCCCTCCTCCAGCACCACCTCGTCCATGCGCATGATCCGGTCGTGGAACAGATGGGTCTGCACCACACACCCCCGGTTCACGCTCGCCCCGGCGCCTATCCGTACCAGATCGGCCTCAGGCAGCCAGTACGTCTCGCACCAGGCGCCGCGCCCGATGCGCGCGCCGAGCCCCCGCAGCCACCAGTTCATCAGCGGCGTACCCGAAAGGGCCCCGGCCAGCCACGGTACGGCCAGCACCTCCACGAAGGTGTCCGCCAGCTCGGTACGCCACACGAACGAGCTCCACAGCGGCCGTTCGGCCGCCTTGAACCGCCCCACCAGCAGCCACTTGGCCACCACCGCCACGGCGCACGCCACCACCCCGCCCGCGCACAGCAGCACCCCGCCGCCCGCCACGGCCGCCGGGAACCCCCACCGCGCGGCGACCACCGCGAACGCGGCCAGCACCAGCACCGCGAGCGCCGCACCGCCCATCACGGGCACGATCCGGCACAGTTCGACGGCGCCGCGCGCCCACTTCAGCCGCCGCGCCGGACGGTACGTACGGCTCTGGTCGCCCTCCTCGGCCGCCCGCGGCAGCCGCATCGGCGGCATCCCGAGCCACGAGCTGCCCGCCTTGGCGCCCTTGGGCGCGGCGGACAGCACACCGACCAGACCGCGCTTGGGGACCGAGCTGCCGCCCGCGGCCATACCGGAGTTGCCGAGGAACGCCATCTTGCCGACCCGCGACTCGGCGATCCGCAGCCGCCCGCCGCCCAGTTCGTACGACGCGACCATGGTGTCGTCGGCGAGGAACGCGCCGTCGCCGACGGTCGTCATCGACGGCAGCGCCAGCACGGTGGACGCCTCGACCCCGCGGCCGACCTTCATCCCGAGCGCCCGCAGCCACACCGGGGTGAACAGGCTGGCGTACAGCGGGAACAGATGCACCCGCGCCATGTCCATCAGCCGCTCGGTGGCCCACGCCTGCCAGGCGATCCGCCCGTGCACGGGGTGATCGCCCGCGCGCAGGCCGATGCCGAGCGCCCGGACCCCGGCCAGGATGAGCAGCGCGTAGCAGACCATCCCCGCCACGGTCGCGACCGGCACGGCGGCCAGCGCGTGGAGCAGCGCCGTCCCCGCGTCGCGGGTGCCCCGGACGAACAGCGCGAGGACGGCGAGCGCGGGCAGCAGCGCCAGCGCGGGCAGCAGGGTCAGCCCCAGCGCGGTGAGCCCGTACACCACCGCCCAGCGGCGGGTGCGCGGCGGCCGGTCCTCGGGCCGGTGCTGCGCCGCCTTGCCGGACTTGGCGGCCGGTACGCCCGCCCAGCGGCGCCCCGCGGGCACCGCACCGGTCACCCCGGACCCCGGGGCGATCTCGGCACGCTTGCCGATCCGGGCGCCGGGGAAGAGCGTGCTGCGCGCGCCGACCGTGGCGCCCGCGCCAATCCGGATGCGGCCGATCCGCAGCCGGTCGCCGTCCAGCCAGTGGCCGGACAGATCGACCTCGGGCTCGACCGCGCTGCCCTTGCCGAGCTTGAGCATCCCGGTCACCGGCGGCAGCGCGTGCAGGTCGACGTCCGAGCCGATCCGCACACCCAGCGCCCTGGCGTAGTGGGTGAGCCAGCTGCCCGACAGCCCGGTGGCACCGCTCAGTTCGGCCAGCCGCTCGGCGGTCCACAGCCGCAGATGGACCCCGCCGCCGCGCGGGTACGTCCCCGGCTTCAGCGCCCGCAGCAGCAGCCGCGCACCGCCCGCGGCGATCGCGATCCGGCCCGGCGGCGATACGCACAGCAGCCAGCCGAGCGCGATCCACCACCAGGACACGGTGGGCGCCCAGGGCGCGGAACCGAGGAGGTGCAGCGCGTTTGAGGACGGCGGCCGCGGCCACGCCCCAGCGCAGCCCGGCGACCGTCAGCAGCGGCAGCATCAGCAGCATCTGCGCGACAAAAAGTGCGCCGGGGGACGGGCCGAAACGGTGCGCAAAAACCGTCGCCTCGCTGCCCATCGCGTCCAGCGTCCGGGCGAGCGCGTCCAGCCGCGGGTTCTGGTAGAAAAAAAATGACCGAGCCGCTGGGGTAGCGGTCCCGGATCCGCGAGACGAGCTGGGCGGCGGCGAGGCTGCCGCCGCCCGCCGCGAAGAAGTCGGAATCCGGACCGCCCGCCGGGGTGCCCAGCACCTCGCCCCACAGCTCGGCCAGCCAGCTCTCGGTCTCCGTCAGCGCGTCCGCGGGCGCGGCCGTGCCGATCCCCGGCAGCGGCCAGGGCAGCGCGGCCCGGTCCACCTTGCCGGAGGTACGGGTCGGCAGCGTGCCGACGACCGCGAGCAGCGGCACCAGCGCGGCGGGCAGCACCGTCCGCAGCCGCTCCAGCGCGTCCGCCTGGTCGAAGCCGCCTTCCGCTTCGGGGACGACTTCGGGGACGACGTAGCCCACCAGCAGCTGGTGGCCCGCCTTGGTCGTGCGCACCGCGGCCGCGGCACCCGCCACGTCCGGCAGCGCCTGGAGCGCGGCGTCCACCTCGCCCAGCTCGATGCGGCGGCCGCCCAGCTTGACCTGTTCGTCGGCCCGGCCGACGAACAGCAGCCCCTCCTCCTCGGCGCGCACCAGGTCACCGCTGCGGTACGCCCGCGCCCAGCCCAGCGACGGCAGCGGGGCGTACTTCTCGGCGTCCTTCGCCGGGTCGAGATAGCGGGCGAGACCGACCCCGCCGATCACCAGCTCGCCGACCTCGCCCATCGGCACGACCTCGCCCCGGGAGTCCACGACCGCCAGCTCCCAGCCGTCCAGCGGCAGCCCGATCCGCACCGGGCCCTCGCCGGTCAGCTGCGCGGCGCACGCCACGACGGTGGCCTCGGTCGGACCGTAGGTGTTCCACACCTCACGGTCCTCGACCGCCATCCGCTCGGCCAGCTCCGGCGGGCACGCCTCGCCGCCGAAGATCAGCAGCCGTACGTCGTCCAGCGCCTCCACCGGCCACAGCGCCGCCAGCGTGGGCACCGTGGAGACCACGGTGATCTCCTGCTCGACCAGCCAGGGCCCGAGGTCGACACCGGTGCGCACCAGCGACCGGGGCGCGGGCACCAGACAGGCGCCGCTGCGCCACGCGAGCCACATCTCCTCGCAGGACGCGTCGAAGGCCACCGACAGACCGGCCAGCACCCGGTCGCCCGGGCCCATCGGCTCGTCGGCCAGGAACAGCCCGGCCTCGGCGTCCACGAACGCGGCCGCGCTGCGATGGGTGACGGCGACGCCCTTGGGCTTGCCGGTCGACCCGGAGGTGAAGATGATCCAGGCGTCGTCGCCGGGCCCCGGGCGGCCGGGGGCACCGTGCGGTTCGGCGCGCACGTTCATCTCCAGCCCGGCGCCGAGTACGACGCTCACCGCGGCCTCGGAGAAGACCAGTTCGGCCCGCTCGTCCGGGTCCTCCGCGTCCACCGGTACATAGGCCGCGCCGGCGGCCAGCACGGCGAGGATCCCGACGTACAGGTCGGCGGTCCCGGACGGGACGCGGATGCCGACCCGGTCGCCGACGCCGACGCCCGCCCCGGCCAGCCGCCGCCGCACCCGCTCCACCTCGGCCAGCAGCGCCCGGTAGGTCAGCGCGGAGTCGCCGTCGTCGACGGCGGGGGCGTTCGGGTGGCGGCGGGCGGTCGCGCCGAGGACGTCCATGAGGGTGCGTTCGGCGTGGGTGCCGCGCCCCGGGAACAGGGCGGGCGGTGCCACGGGCTCCGCGGCGGGCGCGGGCAGCGGGGCGAACAGCGTCTGGGACTCGTCTACGACAGTCATCCGGCCTCTCCGGAGTCGGCGGACCGAATGTTCGGCGACACCGTCCGGACCACCGGACCATCGGCCTCTGCCATTCCGGCTCCACACTGAGCCGGGTCCCGAACACTCGCTCGCGGCCGAGGACTGCCGCGAGGGCGAACATCCGGTGCGGCTCTCCAGCGGCCGACCCGAATCCGCGGCACGGATGGCCGGATGAGCTTGTTCCGCCCCCCAACCGAACCGGCGCCGCATACGCCGAGCAGGCAGTTTACCCAGCGTTAACAGCGGCCGCCGGCCTTCTGGAACGCCGACGGCCCCGGGTGGTGGCCGCGCGCCCCGGCGGCCCGGCGTCCCCGCTCGCCCTCGTCCTTCGCACAACGTGCCTGGTGGGAGCCTGTTTTCGCGGTGCCGTCCGCGGCCCGCCGCGGCGCTTCGGAGCGGCCGGTGATCCTGTGGCCGGACTCACAGCGGCCCCGGCCAGGATGGATCATCTTCGGCCACCGCGTACCGCCGGGCCGTGCTTGGCCGATCGTGCAAACCGGCCCGGGGCATCTTGGCCGATGCGCGCATCCCCGCGCCGCCCCACTGCCGGATCATCAGGGGCCATGCGGCAGCGGAAGGAGCGGGACGGTGCACGGTGAGAACAAGCTGACGAGACGCCGGAGCGTGGCGGGACTGGTCGCCGACGCCAGCGGCGGCCCGCTGCGGCGCACCATGGGGCTGAGCCAGCTCACGCTGCTCAGCGTGGGCGCCACCCTGGGCACCGGGATCTTCGTGGTGCTGGGCGAGGCGGTGCCCGAGGCCGGTCCTGCGGTGGTGGTCTCCTTCGTGCTCGCCGGGATCACCGCGCTGTTCTCGGCGCTCTCGTACGCCGAGCTGGCGGGCATGATCCCGGGCGCCGGGTCCTCGTACAGCTACGCCTACGCCACCCTCGGCGAGCTGGTGGCCTGGGTCTGCGGCTGGTGTCTGATCCTGGAGTACGGGGTGTCGGTGGCCGCGGTCGCGGTCGGCTGGGGCCAGTACGTCAACGAACTGCTCCAGCTCACGATCGGCTGGACGCTGCCCGATTCGCTCGCCGCCCCGCCGGGCGACGGCGGGGTGCTCAACGTGCCCGCCGCCGTGATCGTCATCCTCGCGATGGTGGTGCTGCTGCGCGGGGCGCGGGAGAGCGCGGTCGCCAACGCCGTCATGGTGACCGTGAAGGTCGTCGTGCTGGTGATGTTCTGCGCGGTCGCCTTCACCGCCTTCCACGCCGGGAACTTCCGCCCGCTGTTCCCGCTCGGCACCGCCGGGATGACCGTGGGCGCCGCCTCGCTGTTCTTCTCGTACATCGGCTTCGACGCCGCGTCCACGGCCGGGGAGGAGGCGAAGAACCCGCAGCGCGATCTGCCGCGCGCCATCATCCTCTCGCTCGCCCTGGTCACCGCCCTGTACTGCGCGGTCGCGCTGGCGGCGGTCGGGGCGATGCCCTGGCAGCGGTTCGCGGGCACCGAGGCCACGCTGAGCCAGGTGCTGGTGCGTTCCGTCGGCGGCGGCAACCTGTGGCCCGTGCTGCTGTCCATCGGCGCGGTCATCGCCACCACGAGCGTCGTGCTGACCGTGCAGTACGGACAGATCCGCATCCTCTTCGCGATGTCCCGCGACGGGCTCATGCCACCGCTGTTCTCCAGGGTCCATCCCCGGACCGGGGTGCCGCGCGCGGGCACCGTCATCGTCACCGCCTTCGTCACGGTCCTCGCCGCGCTCATCCCACTCGGCGCCCTCGCGGATGCCACCAGCATCGGCACCCTCTTCGCCTTCGCCCTGGTCAACCTGGCGGTGCTGATCCTGCGGCGGCGCAGTCCGGAGGCGCCCCGCGGCTTCCGGGTGCCCTTCGCGCCGGTGACCCCGCTGCTCGGCGTGGCCGCCTGTGTGTACGTCATGTACGGGCTCGGCGCCGACACCTGGATCGCGTTCGGCGCCTGGATGGCGGCGGGGCTCGCGGTCTACGGGCTCTACGGCATCCGCCACTCCGCGCTGGGCCGGACCGCCACCCCCGAGAAGACCGTTCAGGAGACGACGCCATGACCACACCGACCGCCCCCGCCCCCGTCATCGATCCGGCCGCCGATGTCGTCGCGCTCACCCGCGCCCTGGTCGACATCCCGTCCGAGAGCGGCGAGGAAGCCGCGCTCGCCGACGCCGTCGAGACCGCGCTGCGCGCCCTGCCGCATCTGACGGTCGAGCGGATCGGCGACTCCGTGGTGGCCCGCACCGGGCTGGGCCGCGACCGGCGGGTGATCGTCGCGGGCCATCTGGACACCGTCCCGGCCGCCGGGAACCTGCCCGCCCGCCTCGACCCGGAGCGGCTCCACGGGCTCGGCGCCTGCGATATGAAGGGCGGCGTCGCGGTGGCGCTGCGGCTCGCGGCCACGCTCACCGCCCCGGTCCATGACGTGAGTTACGTCTTCTACGCCTGCGAAGAGGTCTCCGGCGACCGCAACGGCCTCGCCCGGATCGCCAGCGAGCGCCCCGAACTCCTCCACGCCGACCTCGCGATCCTCATGGAACCCTCCGACGCCGGGGTCGAGGCGGGCTGCCAGGGCATGCTGATGGCGGACATCACCGTGCGCGGCGCCCGCGCGCACACCGCCCGCGCGTGGCGAGGGGTCAACGCGGCCCATCGCGCCGCCGCCGTGCTCCAACGCCTGGACGACCACACCGCCGAGCGCGTCGTCATCGACGGCTTGGAGTACCGCGAGGGGCTGAGCGCCGTCGCCGTGCGCGCGGGGGTGGCCGAGAACGTCGTCCCCGACAACTGCGTGATCACGGTCAATCTGCGCTTCGCGCCCAGCCGTTCACCCGAGCAGGCCGAGGCTTACGTACGGGACCTCTTCCCCGCGTACGAGGTGGAGGTCACCGAGGTCACCCCCGGCGCCCTCCCCGGCCTCGACCGCCCCGCCGCCGCCTCGTTCGTCGCCGCGGTGGGCGCGGAGCCCCGCCCCAAACTGGGCTGGACCGACGTCGCCCGCTTCACCGCGCTCGGCACCCCGGCCCTCAACTACGGCCCGGGCGACCCGTCCCTGGCCCACACCCCGGGCGAGTACGTACCCCTCGCCCAGCTGCGCGCATGCGAGACGCGGCTCGCGGACTGGCTCCAGCGCCGATAAGAGGTGTCCGCCAGCCGCGTCGGGCCCGCGACTGCCCGGCAGGCTTGCTGCGTTGTCGGGCGCGTCCGAGTAGGCCCGCCCCG
>NZ_GG657754.1:9769317-9781172 GCF_000158915.1 Streptomyces himastatinicus ATCC 53653
TTTGTACGTCTGGACAAGAGGGGTCGGGGTGCGGCCCGGGAGACTCGGTGCCATGACACCAGCAGTGACGATGGACGCCGGTGCGCTCGCGTCCGCCGCCGCCCACACCGCCGGGGTCGGCGTCCGCACCGTGGACGATGTGGCCGGCATCCGGGCGGTGGCCGACTTCCTCGCCGACGTGTGGCAGCTGCCGCACACCAATCCGCCCTATCCCAGCGAGGTGCTGCACAGCCTCGTGCACGCGGGCGGCGCGGTGCACGCCGCGTACGGCACCGGGCCGGGCGGTGAGCGGCTCGCGGGGGCGGCGGTCGCGGTCTTCGGGCCGCCCGCCGACGCGAGCACGTACTCGTTCGTGGCGGCGGCCACCGCCTCCGACCGCGGGGTCGGCTTCGCGCTGAAGCAGGCCCAGCGGGTCTGGGCACTGGAACACGGCGCCCGCACCATGCGCTGGACGTTCGACCCGCTGGTGGGCCGCAACGCCCGGTTCAACCTGGTCAAGCTGGGCGCCGTGGGGTCCGAGTATCTGGTCGACCTGTACGGGCCGATGAACGACGGGGTGAACGACGGCGACGAGAGCGACCGGCTCACCGCCGCCTGGGACCTCGACCCCGGGGCGGCGCACACCACCGATCCGGCCGAGGAGGCCCGGGCGCGCGCCACAGCGGTCCGCCGCGCCCCGGACGGCGGCCCGCTCGCCGTACGGGACGACCGGCGGCTGTGGTGCCGGATCCCCGAGGACATCGTCGCGCTGCGCGCCGCCGACCCCGACCGGGCACTGCGCTGGCGGCACGCCGTACGGGAGGTGTTCACGGACGCGTACGCCGAGGGGCTGCGCGCGACGTCGATGTCCCGCGACGGCTGGTACCTGCTCACCCCGAACACCGCCGAGGAGTCGCGGCCATGAGGCTCGAACGCGTCGAACTGCTCCATGTCGCCCTGCCGCTCGTCACCCCCTTCCGCACCTCCTTCGGGACGATGACCAGCAAGGACACCTTCCTGCTGCGTGTCGTCACGGACGAGGCCGAGGGCTGGTCCGAGTTCGCCGCCGATCCGGAGCCGCTGTACTGCTCCGAATTCGTCGCCGGTGCCGAGACCGTGATCCGCGACTTCCTGCTGCCCCGCGTCGCCGCCCTCCCCGAGCCGACGACGGCGGCCCTCGCCCCCGCCATGGCCGCCGTCAAGGGACACGAACTCGCCAAGGCCGCCCTGGAGACGGCCCTGCTGGACGCCGAACTCCGCGGCTACGGCATGCCGATCGCCACCTTCCTCGGCTCGGTCCGCGACCGGGTGCCCGCGGGCGTCTCCGTCGGCATCAAGAACTCCCTCCCCGAGCTTCTCGACGACGTCGAGAAGTACCTGGACGAGGGGTACGTCCGCATCAAGCTCAAGATCGAGCCGGGCTGGGACGTGGATCCCGTGCGCGCCGTACGCGAGCGGTTCGGCGACGCGCTGCCCCTCCAGGTCGACGCCAACACCGCGTACACCCTCGCCGACGCGCCCCATCTGCGGAAACTGGATGCCTTCGACCTGCTGCTCATCGAGGAGCCGCTGGCGGAGAACAACCTCCACGCCCACGCCCAGCTCCAGCGGCGGCTCACCACCCCGGTCTGTCTGGACGAGTCCATCCACACCGCGAGCGACGCCGCCTCCGCGATCGCCATGGACGCCTGCCGGGTCATCAACGTCAAACCCGCCCGGGTCGGCGGCTATACGGAGGCCCGCCGCATCCATGACCTCGCCACCGCCCACGGCGTCCCGGTGTGGTGCGGCGGCATGCTGGAGACCGGCATCGGCCGCGCCCCCAACCTGGCCCTCGCCGCCCTCCCCGGATTCACCCTGCCCGGCGACACCTCGGCCTCCAGGCGGTACTTCGCCGAGGACATCACCGAGCCGTTCGTCCTGGAGGACGGCCATCTGCCGGTGCCCACCTCGCCCGGCATCGGTATCGCCCCGCTGCCGGACACCCTCGCCCGTTTCACCACGGCCACCCGGGTGCTCTACAGCAGGTGATGTGGCGTCTGCCATGATCGGTGGCATGGACGGCGCGGACGGCGGGGCGGGCGGGCCCGACGAGGACCAGGGCTATCTGCTGGACAACCGGCAGACCGAGGCGGGCATCCGGTTCGGCGCCCTGGCCGAGCTGTTCGACCCGAGCACCTTCCGCCACGTCGACCGGCTCGGCATCGGCCCGGGCATGCGCTGCTGGGAGGTCGGCGCCGGCGGCCCGTCCGTCCCCGAGGGTCTTGCGGAACGGGTCGGGCCCACCGGGCAGGTGATCGCCACCGACATCGACGTGTCCTGGACGCGCACCACGGCCACCGGTCCGGACCGGGTGATCGAGGTGCTGCGCCACGACGTGGCCGTCGACCCGCCGCCGCCCGGCCCCTTCGACCTGGTGCACGCCCGCCTCGTCCTGGTACATGTCCCCGACCGGGCGGAGGCCCTGCGCCGCATGATCCAGGCGCTGCGGCCCGGCGGCCGGCTGCTGCTGGAGGACGCCGACCCGGGGCTCCAGCCCCTGCTGTGCCCGGACGAGTCCGGCCCCGAACAGCGCCTCGCCAACCGGCTGCGGTCCGGTTTCCGCGAGCTGATGGCGCGGCGCGGCGCGGACCTCTCGTACGGGCGCACCCTGCCCCGTCTGCTGCGCGAGGCCGGGCTCGAGGACGTGTGCGCCGACGCGTACTTCCCTGTCGCCTCCCCGGCCTGCACGGTCCTGGAGGCCGCCACCGTGCGGCAGATCCGCGCCCGGCTGGTGGCCGCGGGCCTGGGCCACCGACGAGGAGATCGACCAGCACCTGGGACACGTCGCCACCGGACGCCTCGACCTGGCCACCGCCCCCATGATCTCGCCTGGGCGCGCCGCCCCTGAGCCCCCTCATCTGATCCAGCCGAACGACAGCTCCACCGGCCCGCTGCCAGTTCTCGGTACTCCGCCTGCCGCCGCCCCGGATCCATCGTGGGCATCCACTGCCCGGCCCGGTGCCAGTTGCGGCGCAGCCCCTCCAGGTCCGGCCAGTAGCCGACGGCCAGCCCCGCGGCGTACGCGGCGCCCAGTGACACCGTCTCCGAGACCATGGGCCGCACCACCGGCACGTCGAGCACATCGGCCAGGAACTGCATCAGCAGATTGTTGGCCGTCATCCCGCCGTCGACCTTGAGCGCCTTCAGCGGCTCGGGAGAGTCGGCGTTCATGGCGTCGACGACCTCACGGGTCTGCCAGCCGGTGGCCTCCAGCACCGCGCGGGCGAGATGGCCCTTGGTGATGTACGAGGTGAGGCCGACGATGACGCCGCGCGCGTCGCTGCGCCAGTGCGGGGCGAACAGGCCCGAGAAGGCGGGCACGATGTAGCAGCCGCCGTTGTCCTCGACGCTGCGGGCCAGGGTCTCGATCTCGGGCGCGCTGTGGATCAGACCCAGCCGGTCGCGGAACCACTGCACCAGCGAGCCGGTGACGGCGATCGGCCCCTCCAGGGCGTAGACGGGCGGCTCGTCGCCGACCTTGTAGCCCACGGTGGTGAGCAGCCCGTGCCGGGAGCGGACGAGGCTGGTGCCGGTGTTGAGCAGCAGGAAGCTGCCGGTGCCATAGGTGCACTTGGCCTCGCCGGGCGCGAAGCACGTCTGCCCGAACAGCGCCGCCTGCTGGTCGCCGAGTGCGGCGCCGATCCGCACCCCCGGCAGTACCGCCCGCGCCACGCCGTAGCCCTCGGCGGAGGGGCGGATGTCGGGCAGCATCGCCCGTGGCACCCCGAAGTACGACAGCAGCTCGTCGTCCCAGGTGAGGGTGCGGATGTTCATGAGCATGGTGCGGCTGGCGTTGGTGGCGTCGGTGATGTGCAGCCCCCCGGAAGGACCACCGGTGAGGTTCCAGATCAGCCAGCTCTCCATCGTGCCGAACAGCACCTCGCCGCGCTCCGCGCGTTCGTGCAACCCCTCGACGTGGTCGAACAGCCAGCGGATGCGGGGTGCGGAGAAGTAGGTGGCGGGGGAGAGCCCGCAGCGGTCGAGGAAGAAGTCGTCACCGGTGCGGCGCCGCAGCTCCTGGACGAGCGCGTCGGTGCGGGTGTCCTGCCAGATGATCGCGTTGCCCACGGGATGGCCCGTGCGGCGGTCCCACACCACCGTGGTCTCGCGCTGATTGGCGATGCCGATCGCCGCGATCTGCTCGGGGCCCGCGTCCGCGTCGCGCAGCGCCCGGGGCACCACGCGCCGCAGATTGGCCCAGATCTCGGCGGGGTCGTGCTCCACCCAGCCGGGCTTGGTGTAGTGCTGCCGGTGTTCCCGCTGGGCGACGGAGGCCAGCCGCCCCTGGTGGTCGAAGAGGATGCACCGGGTGGACATGGTGCCCTGGTCGATGGACATCACATAGCGTTCAACCATGGCCTTTACCTGCCTTCGGGCGGGTACGAGCAGGTCAGCGGGTACGGGCGGGACATGGGGTCACCAGCGGGCCGCGCCGAGGTCCCGGGAGATGGCCCGCGCGGCGTCCCGGGTCAGGCCGACCAGTGACGGCTGGGGGCGGCCCTTGCCGTCGCAGATGCGTTCCACGGTGCCGGACACCCCGACGGCGCCAACGACCAGGCCGCCCTGGCCGCGTATCGGTGCCGCGATGTCCGCCTCACCCATGACGGTTTCCTGGACCGCGGACGCCCATCCGGCCTCCCGGATCTCGCCCAGCGCCTGGTTCAGCGCCTGCGGGGAGGCCAGCGTGTGCCGCGTGTAGGTCTCCGGCTCCGCCTCCAGGACCGGTTCCACCGGCGTCGCCCCGAACGCCAGCAGGACCTTGCCCAGGGCGCTGGCGTGCAGCGGCAGCAGCGAGCCGACGTCCAGGGTCTGGAAGGTGTCGTCGGGCCGGAAGACATGGTGGACGATGAGCACCTTGCCCTCCAGCGGAACCCCGATGCGGACCGCCTCCCCGCTGCGGGCGGCGAGGGCGTCGGCCCAGTTGAGGGAGCGGGACCGCAGCTCGTTGATGTCGAGGTAGCTGGTCCCCAGGTGCAGCAGCGCCGCGCCGAGCTGGTACTTCCCGGTGGCCCGGTCCTGTTCGACGAAGTCGACGCTCTGGAGGGTGCGCAGAATGCCGTGGGTGGTGCCCTTCGCCAGACCCAGTGAGGCGGCCACCTCGCCCAGTCCGAGCCGACCCGAGCCCTGGGCGAGCAGCCGCAGGATCGCCGCCGCACGCTCGATGGACTGCACCGGGCCGGCCATGTCGTGATCGTAGCTCTTCGGGCATGCGTTCACCCCCGCACGGGAACGTTCGGTAATGCCGACCAGGATTCGTTGACCCCGCCGGTCGTCGCCCATAGCGTCCGTATCAGGACATGAGGAACACGACCGGCGGACCATCCGGAAGGAGGAGATATGGCGGACCAGCTGACCATCCCGTGGACCGGCGGCACCTACGTCGATCATCACTTTCCGGTGCCGCATCTCCACGAGGCCGTCGCCACCGTGCGGCGGCGGGCGCACGCGCTGCTGGCCGACTGGGGGCTGGCCGCCGACACCCTGGAGGACGCGCTGCTGGTGGTCTCGGAACTGATCACCAACGCGGTTCTGCACGCCCTGCCCCCGGCCGTTCTGCGGCTGCGCTGGAGCGAGACCGAGGAATGCGGCACCCTGCACATCGCGGTCACCGACGGCGGACCGGCGCCCCGGGACCCGGGTTCGGCGGAGGAGACCGAGCCCGATGAACACGGGCGCGGGCTCTGCATCGTCACCGCGCTCTCGGCCCGCCACGGCACCCACCCGGGCCATGGGGGAGTCGTCACCCGCTGGGCGGAGATGCCCGTCGGCTGACCGGTGCGGCGGTGAACCGGTCGCGCAGCCGGTTGGGAAGAGGGCCGGCCGCTGCTTGCCAGGGTGTGTGCCCAAGGCCGGTTTAGCTCGATCGTGTGATGGTCGGCTTTCAGCCTTGCGATGGGCAGGGTTCAGGGCCTCCCCCTCGCTCATGGCCGTATCCACATGGCCAGGTCGTGAGGGACTCCGCCCGCCCGGCTCGGGGCGTGCCAGTGAGCGGACTCACCCCCCGACCCTGCCCAGGAACGGTAGAAGGCCCCCGCCACATCGCGGGCCTCGTTCAGTCCGTCGGTGCGCAGCGGCAGGAGGTCGCCGTGCAAGAGTCGGCGGTATACGGGCACCTGGCTCTCGTCGGTCGGCGAGCCCAGGCCCAGCGGCAGGGATGATGGCCCGCTCAGGGCCATCACCTTGCCCCAAGAGATCAGGACGGGCTCGATGTGCCCGTGGGTGATCACCGTCAGCCGATGCGGGACCGGGCCGAGATAGCCGACGCTGCGGCCCGCGCAGCACGGCGCGGGCACCCCCTGGAGTGTGTCCCGGGCCTCGGCCACCACGCTCCTGGGCGCCTGGGAGCGCACGGGCTAGCCCTCGTCCGGACCGTCGCACACGAGGCGGATTCGACCGGCGCCCCGGCACCGGTCGCGGTCCACCTCCACGCGCATCACGCTCACCCTTCCCAGGTGACGGGGAGCCGGTGGACTCCGTAGACGAGCATGTCGTCACGCAGCGGCACCTCCTCGCGCGGCACCGCCAGCCGCAGGGTGGGAAACCGCCGGAGCAGCGCCGGATAGCCGGTCCGCATCTCCATCCGGGCCAGATGCTGACCCAGGCATTGGTGGACGCCGTGGCCGAAGGCGATGTGCTCGGTGGCGTCGCGGGTGATGTCCAGGTCGTCGGGGGCCTTGAACCGGGCGGGGTCCCGGTTGGCCGCGGCGATCGAGGCGACCACGGTCTCCCCGGCCCGCACCCGCACCCCGGCGATCTCCACGTCCTCCCGGGCGACCCGGACCGTGCCGAACTGGACGATGGTCAGATAGCGCAGCAGCTCCTCGACCGCGTCCCCGGCCCGCTCGGGCCGCTCGCGCACCAGCCGCGCCTGCTCGGGGTGGCACAGCAACGCGAAGGTGCCCAGGGCCAGCATGTTCGCCGTCGTCTCATGCCCGGCGATGAGCAGCAGCAGCCCCACGCCGGTCAGCTCCGCGTCGGAGAACGCCGCCGGGTCCGTCTCGTCCGCCGCGTGGACCAGCCGCGACAGCAGCGCCTCGTCCGGGCGGCGCCGCTTGGCCGCCACCAGGTCCCGCATGTAGTCCCATATCGCGTCCCGGGCCGCGAAGATCTTCTCCTCGTCCTCGTCGATCCGGAACAGGGTGGCCGACCATGCCTGGAAGGCGGCCCGGTCGGCGTACGGCACCCCCAGCAGCTCGCAGATCACCAGGGACGGGATGGGCTGGGCGAACGCCCGCACCAGATCGGCGGGCGGACCGGCGCGTTCCATCGCGTCCAGATGCTCGGCGACGATGCCCTCGATGCGCGGCAGCAGCTCCCGCGTCCGCCGCGCCGTGAACCACCGGGAGAGCAGCCGCCGGTACCGGGTGTGCTCGGGAGGGTCCATGCCGATGAACGAGCCGAGCCGCCGCGGATCGTCCTCCCGCACCGGAAACGCCCGGACCGGCGACGACGCCCGGATCCGGTCCGAGCTGAACCGGTCGTCCGCGAGCAGCTCGCGCACGTCCTCGTAGCCGGTCAGCAGCCAGCCCGCCTTTCCGTCCGGAAAGGCGAGCCGGGCGGCCTTCCCCCGTTCGCGGAGCGCCCCGTACGCACCGGGCGGGTCGAACGGGCAGCCGCGATGGCGGGGCAAGGAGACCGGGGACGGCCCGGATGAGGTGACGGACACGGATGTGCTCCCTTCCACCAGCCACTCACACAGGCATTCACATTCGAGCGTAATCGGTACAAAGCGGGCCGACCCGATGTGGCCTGCGATGCCCTGCCGGCGGTGCCCCGCGGGAGCCGGTGCGAGGAGCCGCTACAGGCCGAGGGCGTCCAGGCTCGCCTCGACCGCCAGCACCCCGCCGAGGCCGAGCACCGCGAGCACCGTGGTGTACGTGGTGCGCGCCTTGATGGCGTCGATGACGGAGAGGTTGAAGTACTCCTTGAACATCCAGAAGCCCGGATCGTTGACGTGCGAGAAGGCGATGGAGCCGCAGGACACCGCGAGCACCATGAGTTCGGGGTGGACCCCGCTGCCGGCGATCATCGGCTGCACCACCCCGGCGGCCGTGACGACGGCGACCGTGGCCGAGCCGAGCGCCACCCGGAGGATGACCGCGATGAGCCACGCCAGGAAGATCGGGGACACCGGCCAGTCGTCCGTGAGGTTCTTGATGTAGTCGGATATCCCGCCCTCCACCAGGACACCCTTGAAGGCGCCGCCCGCCCCGATCACCAGCAGGATCATCGCCATCGCCTGGGCCGCCGAGTTGCACGACTTGCTGACCTCAGCGAGCCCCCGCCCGATCCGCGGACCGAACGCCCACAGGGCCAGCAGCAGGGTGAGCAGCAGGGCGATCGGTGCCGAGCCGATGAAGGTGACGAAGGGCAGGGCCGCGTCGGAGTCGGGTACGGCCATGTCGTACACCGCCGCCCCGGCGATCAGGACCACCGGGAAGAGCGCCACCGACAGCGACCAGCCCATCCCGGGCATCTCCTCGTCGCTGAAGGTGCGCTCGGTGACCAGGCCCTGGGGGATCTCGGGGTTCATCCGCCGGACGAACGGAAGCCGCGGCCACACCAGGGCGATCAGCGCGCCGAACGGCACGGCGAAGAAGAGGCCGTAGAACAGGGTCAGTCCGACCGACGCGTCGAACGACGCGGCCACCGCGGTGGGTCCGGGATGCGGCGGCAGGAAGCTGTGCATGGTCGACAGGGCGATGGACATCGGCAGCCCGACCCACAGCAGGTTCGCCCGGGTGACGCGGACGATGGTGAACGCGATGGGCACGATGATGACGAAGGCCACCTCGTAGAACATCGTCACGCCGATCAGCATCGCGGTCACCACCATGGCGACCTGCACCCAGCGCAGCCCGAAGGTGTCGACCAGTTTGCCCGCGATCCGCTGGGCGGCGCCGCAGTCGCCCATGACCCGGCCGACCATGGCGCCCAGACCGATGACGATCATCGTGTCGCCGATCTGGTCCCCGATGCCGCCCGCGAGGACATCCGGGATCTTCTCCAGCGACACTCCCTGCACCAGCGCGACGCCGACCGCCACCAGGAGCAGGGCGATGAAGCCGTTGAGCTTCAGCTTCGTCATGAGGAACAGCAGGCTCAGAACGCTGATCCCGACGATGACAAGAGGCATGCGACCCCCGGCTCCACATATGTGTACTCGGTCTATGTATGGAGATGGAGGCTAGGTTGGCGCCGGACGGCGGGTCAATAAGCGTGCGTGACCTTGTTGTTGAGCGCGTCTCAAGGGCTCGTCCCACGGACGGATGGACTTTCAGCCGATCTGTCGCGCAAGTGACTTGTATGTGCTCATGCTGGCCCCATGACGGAAGAGGGCGAGAACGTCCCCGCCTATCGGACGGTCCGGGTGGCCGCGCCGGAGGCGCCGGTGGCGGCGGTGGCGGATGTGGAGGCATGGCGGTCGCGGGAGGTGTATCCGGAGATCCTCTCGGCCGGCGGGCCGGTGTTCGGGGTGGTGCGGGAGCGTGAACAGGGCGGCTGGGAGCTGGTGTCGCCGTTCTCGGGGCTGGCGCCGCAGGACGCCCGTGAGGGCATGGGCTGTCAGTTCCGCAAGATGGCACAGGAGGCGGAGGCCGCCGGTGACCGGGTCGGCCTCGAGGAGTGCATGGCGGCCGCGGAGCGGATGGACTGGGAGGTCATCGACGAGATGACGGTCCAGGGCAGCCGGTTCCGGGTGGTCCGCGCCGAGCGCTTTCTCCGCTCAGGGCCGCAGGGGCCCGAGCCGCCGCGGATCACCGACCTGGATCCGGCGCCCCCGGGGGAGGCCCACCGGGCGCCCGACCCCACCTCGGGGTTCGTCATCGATCCGGTCACCGCCACCGGTGTGTCCGACGGCATCCTGAAGCTCGAACTCCTGTCGATGCTGCCCAGGCGGGGCAGTGTCCCCCAGGAGGTGCGCGACGACTGCCTGCGGGCGGCGGACACCCACCCGGGAGGCGTGCTGCTGCCGCCCACGTTCATGACGGTCGAGAGGGCCGCCGGGGAGTGGCGTTCCGACTGTACGGGGACGTCGACCACGCCCCAGGGCGCCCGGGACACCCTGGCGCTGGAGATGCGCGTCCTCATCCCGTGGAAGCTGGGCCTCGAACACGCCGAGCGCGTCCCGTACATGGCCGCGGCGGACCGGCTGGACGCCGAGCGGGGCGATGAACTGGTGGTGCAGGGGCGGCTGTTCAGGATCGTGCGCGTCGAGCGCCTGGTGCGGATCGGGCCGGACGGCCCCGAGGGGCCCCGGCCCTCCGACTGGGATCCGCAGCCGCCGGTGAAGCTGCACGACCAGCAGCTCCGCGAACAGGGCCTGCTCACAGACGACGCCGAGGACGACGAGGGTGCCGAGGACACCGAACTCGAACTCGACGCGCACACCCGGAAATTGGCCGAGCTGTTCAACGAGGAGGAGGCCCGGCGCAAGGCGCGCCACGAGGGGCGCTGAGCGCGGCGGTGGTCAGGCGACGAGGACCTCGGCCACCGCGGAGACGGCGCCCACGGCCACCCCGTAACCGGGAATGGCGAGCAGCGGCCAGGGGACGGGCCTGGGTACGAGCACCCGCCAGTGGAACGCGTAGTCCCGGTACTCGGGCATACCGGCGACGAACAGCAGCGCGTTCAGCAGTCCCATCACCGCGGCCGTGCGCTTGCCCCGGGGGCTCTGCGGGCCGTGGCGCTCCCGGATCGCGGGCGGGTAGTCGTCGAGCAGCGCGTCCCGCGCCACCAGTAATCCGCCCACGATCACCGCGGTGAACAGCGCCGTCAGGACGAGCGCGTACCCGAGGCTCACCGCCATCAATTCCGACCGGCTCATGGCGGCTCAGCATAGAAGTGCCGGTTAGGTTTGCCTAGCCTGAATTGGATCTCGCGGTGCGGGGCGACAGGGCTGCCGCCGTCTGCCTGTCGCCCCGCGACCGCCGCGGAGGATCAGACCTCCAAGTCGGCCTCGATCCGGCGCAACTGGTGGCGGGCCATCGCCAGGTTGGCCCGGTTCTTGTCCAGCGCCAGATAGAGGAACAGCCCCTGGCTGTTGCGGCCCTTCAGTAGCCGGATCAGGTGGTACTGGCTGCCGAGGGTGATCAGTATGTCCTCGATGGAGTCCTTGAGGCCGAGCTGCTCCATGGTGCGCACCTTGGCGCGGACCACATCGGTGTTGCCCGCGGCCGCCACCGTCAGGTCGAGTTCCTTGCCCCCGCCCAGGGTGCCCAGGGCCATGCCGCTGGAGTAGTCGACCAGCGCGACGCCGAGGGTGCCCTCGATGGACGTCATCGCCTCTTTGAGCGCGGTCTGGGTGTTCGCCATGATCTGGCTGTTCCTTTCGATGGATGGTGTGTCCGGGTGGTGTGCCCGGGCGATGGGTGGCTTCAGCTCTGCTCGGCCTTGCCGAGCGCGTCGCCCACCAACTCGGCGACGCGGGCGCCCGACCGGCGGGCTTCCATATGGAGACGGCCCACATTGGTGCGCCCCCCGGCCAGCACGGTCAGGACGGCCGCTGGGCCCGCGGCGTACGTGGCGACATAGCCCTCGTCGCCGCGGACCAGCAGTTCGCGGAAGGCGCCCCGGCCCGTGGCGTCGGCCAGCGACTGCGTCACCCCGAGGGCGGCCGCGGTCAGCGCGGCGACGCCCTCGGGCTCGATGCCGGCCGTGTCGTGGGCCAGCACCAGACCGTCGCTGGTGGCGACCAGGGCGCCGGTCACATGAACGACGCGGGCCCGCAATCGGCGTAACTCGTCCAGGACTTCGGGTTCGGCGGCCAACAGCTCTCTCCTCTCCGCACGCTGTCGCGGGTCGGGCGCGTGCCGCCGCGGATCCGTACGCTGCCG
>NZ_GG657754.1:9781272-9822890 GCF_000158915.1 Streptomyces himastatinicus ATCC 53653
TGTGCCTCCAGGCGTCACGGAGCCGACGCAGCAGGGGGGCTTCGGGTTCGGCGAAGTCGACCGCGGCCGGGCCGGTTACCGGGGCCGACGGCAGGGGGGTGCGGGGTGATCGGGGCGTCTCGACGTAACCGGCGGCCGCCAGCCGCCGCACGTCGAGCAGCGTGTGGAAGGCGGGGCGGCCCAGCGCCCGGGCGATCCCGGCGGGGGTGCGCATCCCGTCGGCGAGCGCCAGCACCGCGCGCTGGCGGCGGGTGACCGGAGGCAGGTGTCCGTCCGGGCGGCGCAGTACCACCGGTTCGGTGTCCACCCGCGGATACGGCCACACGCTGTCGAGCAGCTTGCCGCGCCGCCTGACCTCCCGCTCGACGGCGACCGCGCCCACCGGGCGCACCGGGCCGAGCCAGTGCGCCGCGCCCCGCTGGAAGCCGCGCGGTCCGCTGCCAGGACCGAGCGCGAACCAGGCCGCGTCGAACAGCGCGCCCAGATGGCAGATCTCCAGTTCCGCGCCGGTCAGCCGCCCGCTGTCCACGAGGAACCGGCCGACCCGCCCGGCGGTGGCCGTGTGGTCGACCGCCTCCCGCCAGCTGTCGGCGGTCAGCCGCCCGCCGGTGGTGAGCAGCACGTCCAGGCCCGGGGACAGCGGGCTCTCCGCGTGCACGACCTGCCCGTCCGCGAGATAGACGGTGCCCGCGTCGCACAGCAGCGCGCCGCTGGCCCGCTCGGCGGCCAGGTCGGTGAGACGGGGCGCGGGGCCGGGTCTCATCAGAGGGCCAGCCGCTGCGACAGGTCGCGCAGCCGCATCCGGGCGAGCGCCAGGTTCCCCTCGCGGCGATCGAGCCACAGGTAGAAGAAGACACCGCTGTCGAAGGCGGTGTCGACGAAGCGCAGCAGGTGGTAGCAGGTACGGGTGGTGACGATGACGTCCTCCACCGGAGCCTCCCCGGGCGCCGCGCCGTCGCCGTTGTCCTCAGCGGCGCCGTGGCTCGTGCCGCGCGGTTCGAGGGCCGCGAACGCGGACTGTTCGGCGGCCATGCGCGCCAATTCGGCCGTCTCCGCCGCGGTGGCCTCGGGGTCGCCGTCGCGTGTCTCGCCGACCATGCCGAGCGCGAGCCCGCTGGTCCACTCGATCACGGCGGCGCCGCGCGCGCCGTTCACCGTCATGGCGTCGAGCAGGCATTCGTCGATTCCGGGCATGCGGTCTCCCCTCCTGCGTTGCCCGTGGCGCACCCGGGGGTTCGCCAGTGACGGAGAGGTTACGCACGGTTCAGCGGAAGGGGGTGAAATCTGTCGATGGGCCGAAACCGCGTACGCCGTGTAGTAGGGTCCGCGGCCCTTTGGGACGTCCGTGGCCCCCTGGCCCCCGGCGGCACCGCGGCGGGGGAGCGGCCGGTGCGGTGTGCTCCTCCGGGGGCACCGGCCCGGACCAGCCCGTTCGCGTCGCGCCGCGGTCGTCCGTACGGAAGAACCCCGGGGCCTGTGCGGTCGCCGCACCGCCCGTGCCGCGGCCGCGCCGGATCAGCGCCGCACCGGGCCGGTCGTAGCGGGAACAGGCTCTTCTGGGTTACCGCGGGGGAGACGCATCATACGAATGTCCTACGCAGGCATATGACAGATGGATAGGCGCCGGGCGCTTCCCGCCCGCTGAGCTGACCGAATCCCGACGCTCAGTTCTCGTCGTCCGACACGCCGTGCGTTCCCTGCGGCTGGCGCAGCGGGACGACGCCCACACAGCGCCCGTCCCGGTCCAGCAGCCGCCCCATGTGCTTCACCGTGCGCAGCACCACCGAGCGGTCGTCGATGTCCAGATGGGGCACCTGCCGTGCCACATGCGCCTCGAAGCCGTGCACATCGCTCATCGCGCGCAGCCAGACGTCGATCACCACGTTGTGCGGACCGGCCGTGATCGAGCAGGACCGCACCTCCCGCATTCCGGCCAGCACCTGGGTGCTCTCCCGCAGATACCGCGCCGGTACGGAGGCGAAGTACACCGCGGACAGCGGCCAGCCGGACAGCGGCCGGGCCAGATCGCAGCGCATGCTGACCCGGGAGGCCAGCAGGACGCCCAGCCGGCGCCGCACGGTGGTGGTCCCCGCGTCGGCGCCCGCTGCCAGGTCCCGTATGGACATCCGGCCGTCGGTGTTCAGCAACTCCAGCAGCCGCGCGTCCAGCGCGTCCCGGCCCGGGGCGCCGCGGGCCGGTTCGGGCGCGGGACAGGCCGCCGCCTCCAGCCGGGCGCACTGCGCCGCGTCCAGGCTGCGCAGCCGCCACCGGCTGCCCTCGGTCGGCATGGCCGTCGCCACATGGGTGCGGGTCGCCCGTACCCCCGGCCGCCCCCGGAACAGCACGGTGCTCAGGTGCGCCAGTTCGTCGAGGCCCGTGGTCTGCACGGTGGCCACCAGGTCCCGGCTGCCCGCCGTGAGCTTGACGTTCGCCACCGCCGGGTCGGCGGCCAGGGCCTCGGCCACCTCCTCGCCGACCCCGGGCTCGGTGTCGATCTCCACCACGGCGGTCACCACGAGGCGTGCGTCGGACAGCCGCGGATAGGCGGTCACCCAGGCCAGGCCCGCGTCCTCCAGCCGGTGCCAGCGCCGGGCGGCCGTCACCGGGTTGACCCCGAGGACATCGCCGACCAGCGTCCACGGGGCCCTGGGGTGGATCTGGAGGGCGTGCACCACGGCCCGGTCCAGTTCATCCAGCTCGCCCTGCGGTTGCGCGGCGGAAAACTGCGTGTCCATGGGCGGCTGATTCCTGCGCGTCGTGGCCGATTCTCGATGGAATGCTGCACCGTAGCACGCGGAAAACACGTCGGCCCAACACTGCTGCCTACTTGTTTACCGCACGCGAGGAGTGAATCCGGTCCATGAAGGATCAGCTGGCCCCCGAAACCGCCCGGACCGCGTTGCGCATCGAGAACGCGACCCTCATCGACGGCACCGGGGCGTCCCCCGTGACCGATGCCGTCGTGATCAGCGACGCCGAGGGCACTCTCACCTACGCGGGACCCGCCGCCACCGCGCCTCCCGCGCCCGTCGGTGACCCGGCCGGGACCCGCGTCATCGACGCCGGTGGCCGCACCGTCCTCCCCGGCTTCTTCGACTGCCACACCCACCTCGCCTACGCCCACGCCTCCCCGCCCGGCCGCCGCGGCGAACTCGACCCCGTGCTGGTCACGTTCGACACCGCCACGCGCATGCGGCAGACCCTGGACGCGGGCATCACCAGCGCCCGCGACCTGGGCGGACTCTCCGCGGGCTACCGCATCGCGAGGGAGAGCGGACGGATCACCGGCCCCCGGCTGCACACCGCCGTACGGATCATCAGCCACACCGGCGGCCACGCCGACGTCCGCCTCCCCGACGGCACCGACCTCAGCGGCGGCTCGATGTCCGAGATCGCCGACACCGTGGACGAATCCCGCCTCGCCGTGCGCAAGGTGCTGCGCGCCGGCGCCGACCTGGTCAAGGTCTGCGCCACCGGCGGCATGGGCAGCCCGTATGACCAGCCGGAGGACGAGGGACTGCTGGAGGAGGAGATCCGGGCCGTGGTGGACGAGTGCCGTCGCCACGGCGGCAAGCCGGTCGCCGCCCACGCCCAGGGCACCGAGGGCATCCTCAACGCCATCCGCGGCGGCGTCACCAGCATCGAGCACGGCTACGGCCTCAACGACCAGGCCCTGGAGATGGCGGGGGAGCGCGGCACCTTCGTCGTACCGACCCTGTCCACCGTGTACGCGGGCATCAACAAGGACACCATGGCGCCCTTCCACTACGAGAAGAAGACCCGCTGGTCCGGCATCACCAAGGAGAACATCGCCCGCGCCATCGAGCAGGGCGCCCGCATCGCGCTCGGCACCGACGCCGCCGTCTGCCCGCACGGCCAGAACCTGATGGAGCTGAGCTACCTGGTGGACCTCGGCATGGACCCCATGTCCGCCATCGTCGCCGGCACCCGCACCGCCGCCGAACTCCTCGGCGTGGACGACCGGCTCGGCACCCTGACCGCGGGCCGCACCGCCGACCTGATCCTGTGCGACGGCGACCCGCTCACCGACATCGCCGTCCTCGGTGACCCCGCCAACATCCTGTGCGTCGTCCAGGACGGCACGGTCAAGAAGGACCTTCTGCTCCCAGCAGCCACGAAAGGAGCGCGGCCCTGATGGCATCGCTGACCGGAATCCCCGCCCAGAACGGTAAGTCCCCGGACAACGGCAAGCCCCGCGGGCTCGACCGGGTGCTCTCCTTCATCGAGCGGGCGGGGAACGCCCTGCCCAACCCCGTCGTCCTCTTCGCCGGGCTCTTCGCGCTGCTGGCCGTCGTCTCCACCGCGCTCTCCGCCGCGGGCGCCTCGGTGAAGGTCCCCGGCACCGACGACGTCAAGAACATCGAGGGACTGCTCACCGGCACCGGGCTGCGCTGGCTGCTGGAGAACCTGGTCCCCAACTTCGCCACGTTCCCGCCCATCGGCGCCGTGGTGGTCCTGATCATGGTGGTCGGGCTCGCGGAGAAGACCGGCCTGCTGGAGACGGTGATGCGGGCCACCCTGGCCCGCATACCGCGCGCCGCCCTCCCGTACGCCGTGGCGCTCATCGCCAGCCAGGCACACATGATGAGCGACGTCGGGGCCATCGTGCTCCCGCCGCTGGCCGCCATGGTCTTCAGGAGCGCCGGACGCCACCCCGTGGCGGGTCTCATCGGCGGCTTCGCCTGTGTCACCGCGGGCTACGCGGCCGGGTTCACCATCGGCTCCCTCGACGCCCTGTACGTCGGGATCACCCAGCAGGCGGCCGCGGTACTGCCCGCCGCCGAGGGCCTCCACATCCACCTGCTCATCAACTACTTCTTCACCGCCTCCAGCAGCATCGTGCTCGCGCTGCTCGGCGGATTCCTCATCAGCCGCGTCCTGGAGCCGCGCCTCGGCCCGTACGAGGGCACCTACGAGCCGGCCGACGGTGAGTCCGGGCAGGAGGACCTGGCCCTCACCCCCATCCAGCGCCGCGGCCTGGTGGCCACCTGTCTCGTCGTCGTCGGCTATCTGGCCCTGGTCCTCGCGCTCTGGCTGCCGCCCGGGGCCCCGCTGCGCGGCGAGGGCGGGGCCTTCGTGCCCTCGCCCGTGCTGGACGGCATCGTCCCGGTGCTCTTCTTCGCGTTCCTGCTCGCCGGGGTCACCTACGGCTTCACGGTCAGGAAGCTCACCGGCGCGGACGACGTGGTCACCGCCATGACCGACTCGATGAAGAACATGTCGGGCTACCTCGTCATGATGTTCTTCGCCGCCCAGGTCATCGCGCTGTTCACCTGGTCCAATGTGGGGGTGCTGATGGCGGTGAAGGCCGCCGCGCTGTTCAAGGCCACAGGGGTGACGGGCTTCTGGGCGATCATCGCGTTCGTCCTGCTGGCCTCGTGCCTCAACCTCTTCATCCTCTCCGGATCCGCCCTGTGGTCCCTGGTCGCCCCCGTCTTCCTGCCCGCGTTCATGCTGATGGGCATGAGCCCGGCGCTCAGCCAGGCCGCGTTCCGCATCGGCGACTCCGCCACCGGAGTCATCACGCCGATGAACCCGTACCTCTTCCTCATCCTGGCGATGGTCCGCCAGTACGAACCGGAAGCCCGGCTCGGCACCCTCATCTCCCGGCTCGCCATCTTCGTCGTGCCGTTCATGGCGGTGTGGCTGGCGATCCTGGGGATCTTCTACGGATTCGACCTGCCGCTGGGCCCCGGCGCGTCCATCGGCCTGAAGTAACGGCGTTGCGAAGGCCCCGGGCGACCGCCCGGGGCCTCGCCCGTGCTCAGGGCGTGAGGACGTGCGTACCCAGCAGGCCGAACAGCAGGACGCCCACGGCGACGCGGTAGATCACGAAGGCGTTGAAGGAATGCTTGGCGACGAACTTGAGCAGCCAGGCGATCGACGCGTACGCCACGACGAACGACATGACCGTGCCCACGGCCAGCGGCGCCGCGGCCACACCACCGCCGAGCGCGTCCTTCAGCTCGTACACCCCCGCACCCGTGAGGGCGGGCAGGCCGAGGAAGAACGACAGCCGGGTGGCGGCCAGTCGGTCCAGGTCCAGGATCAGCCCGGTGGACATCGTCGCCCCGGAGCGGGAGAAGCCGGGGAAGAGCAGCGCGAGGATCTGCGAGCCGCCGACCAGCATCGCGTCCTTCAGGGACGTGTCGTCCTCGCCGCGCTTGTGGCGGCCCAGCCGGTCGGCCGCCCACATCAGCCCGCTGCCCACGATCAGCGACCCGGCCACCACCCACAGGGACGCCAGCGGCCCCTCGATCAGTGGCTTGGCGGCGAGGCCGACGGCCACCACAGGGAGGGTGGCGTAGATGACCCACCAGGCGAACTTGTAGTCGTGCCGCTCGCGCAGCTCCCGGTTGACGATGCCGCGGCCCCAGGCGCGGGCGAAGCGGACGATGTCCTTGAAGAAGTAGAGCAGCACCGCGGCGATGGCGCCGACCTGGATGACCGCGGTGAAGGCGACGACGGCCTTGTCGTCCACCGGGATGTCCATCAGACCCTCGGTGATCTTGAGGTGGCCGGTGGAGGAGACGGGCAGGAACTCGGTCACCCCCTCGACGACGCCGAGGACCACGGCCTGGCCGATGCTGATCGCGCTCAATGGAGCCATCCCTGCGCTGGAGACATGTCCCTCTTTGTAGCACGCTGACCTATGTGCCCCGGCCCGCCGGTACGCGACCTGAGCGCGTACCGGCGGGCCGGGGGCCGCGCCCGCTAGTTGGTCAGGTTGATGATCAGCGGCAGCGAGGCGAACGCCAGCACGATGCTGATGATCACCGAGGAGGCGATGCGGTGCTCCTCGCTCTTGACGTGCTGTGACGCGAGCATCATCGGCACGGGGGAGACGGGGAACGCCAGGATCAGCGCCGTCTGCGCGGCGACCTCATGACCGGTCAGCACCAGGCCGATGGCGTACGTGCTGAGCGGCAGCACGACCACGCTGGTCAGCGCGATCGCGATGGACCCCGGGCTCAGCTGCGGCATGCCGACGCGGGCGAGGGTGACGCCCACCGACAGCAGCGCCACACCCGAGGCGGCCTGGCCCACCAGCGTCAGCGAGCTTTCGATCATCTCGGGCGGACGCACCCCGGCCAGCGCGATGATCAGCCCGAGCAGCGGGGCCCAGGCGAACGGCTTGCGCAGCGGCTGCACGACCTTCACCCAGGTGGGGATGGGCTTGGTCGCCGTCTGTGCGGCCCCGGTGTCGCCGTCCCGCTCCTCCTCGGCCGCGGCCGGCCTGCCGCCCGCGGACACCAGGACGCGGGACGGCGCGGACGCCGACGCGGTGGCTTCCGCGGCGGGCGGGTGGCCGAGGTTGAGCAGGATCAGCACGAGGGGATCGAGGATGACGTTGACCAGGATGCCCGCGATGGCGATCGGGATCGCGGCCTCGGCCTCGCCGAACAGGTTGCCCAGGATCGAGACGCCCATGAAGGCGTACTGCGGCTGGACGGAGGCGAGCGCCAGGATCGACGCCCGCGGCAGCGGCAGCCGCCCGAAGAGGCGCAGGCCCAACAGGATCAGCCCGAACAGGCCGAGCAGCCCGAGGGCGAGCATCCCCACCAGGGGGCCCTGGCTCAGCAGGATGTGGCGCGGGGTGTTCGCGATGCCCAGGAAGAGGGATGCCGGGAGGGCGAACTCCATCGTGAGCACCCGGAGCGCGTCCGCGCCCCCGCCGCCGAACGACATGCGCCGCCCGGCCCCGTAACCGAGGGCGATGACGAGGAACACGGGCACGACAATGGTGAAAATGTGCGAAAAAGACATGGTCAAGTCCCCAATTCAGCCGGTGTGTACGCGTCGTCAGACCGGCTGGATCGGGCGGTAGACCGGGCTCCACATGGCCTCGTGGACCGTGCGGTCGAGCTGGTCGTCGGCGAGGGGCGTACGGGCCACCCCGTCGTGCGCGGCGGCGCGGGCGACGGCCGTGGCGACTGCGGCGGAGGTCTCGCGCAGCTGGTCGACCAGCGGGAGGATCGGGGCGCCGGGGGTGTCGGAGTCGATCATCTCGGCGATCCGCTCGGCGGCGGCGAGCAGCATGCCGTCGGTGATCCGGGTGGCGCGCGCGACGATCGCGCCGAGGCCGAGACCGGGGAAGACCAGGGCGTTGTTGGCCTGCCCGATGACATGGGTGACCCCGTCATGGGGCACGGGCGCGAAGGGACTTCCGGTGGCGATCAGGGCCCGGCCGCCGGTCCAGCGGACCAGGTCCTCGGGCTTGGCCTCGGCCAGCGGGGTCGGGTTGGACATCGGGAGGATGACGGGCCGCTCGGTGTGGGCGGCCATCTCCCGCACGATCTCCTCGGTGAAGGCACCGCCCTGGCCCGAGGTGCCGATGAGGATGGTCGGCCGGGCGCGGCGGACCACCTCGGCGAGCGCGATGCCGCCGACCTGCTCGTCCCGGTGCCAGTCGGAGACGTCGGCCGCCCGCCGGGCGTACCGCCGCCGGTGGTGGTCGAGCCCCTCGGTGTCGTCGGTGATCAGGCCGTAGCGGTCGACGCACCAGAACCGGTCGGACGCCTCCTGCGGGTCGAGCCCGTCGGCGATCAGGGCGTCGCGCAGCTGGTCGGCGATGCCGAGCCCGGCCGAGCCCGCGCCGAAGATGACGATGCGGTGGTCGCGCAGCGGCGCACCGGTGACGCGGGCGCCGGACAGCACGGCGGCCAGGTTGACGGCGCCGGTGCCCTGGATGTCGTCGTTGAAGGTGAGCGCCCGGTCGCCGTAAGTGTCGATGATGCGGCGGGCGTTGCCGGACCCGAAGTCCTCCCAATGCAGCAGCGCGTCGGGGAAGACGCGGCCGACGGCGGCGATGTACTCGGCGATGAAGGCGTCGTACGTCTCGCGGTCCACCCGCGGATGACGGTTGCCCAGGTAGAGCGGGTCGTCGAGGAGTTCCTGGCGGTTGGTGCCCACGTCCAGCACGACCGGCAGCGCACGCGCGGGGTCGATTCCGGCGGCGGCGGTGTACACGGCGAGCTTGCCGATGCAGATGTCCATGCCGCCCACGCCCCAGTCGCCGATGCCGAGGATGGCCTCGCCGTCGGTGGCGACGAGCAGGTCCACGTCCTCGGGGCCCAGGCCGCTGGCGCGCAGCGAACGCTCGATGTCCTGCGGGGCGTCCACCGAGAGGTAGACACCGCGGGAGCGGCGGTACTCATGGCTGTAGCGCTGGATCGCGGTGCCGACGGTGGGGGTGTACACGATCGGCAGCATCTCGCTGAGGTGCTCGCCCAGCAGGTGGTAGAACAGCACCTCGTTGCGGTCCTGGAGGGACCGCAGATACACGTTCTTGTCCAGATCGGTGGCCTTGGCCCGGTATTGGGCGTAGGCGCGGGTGGCCTGCTGCTCCAGGGTCATGACCTGGGCCGGGATCAGGCCGGTCAGTCCGAGGGCGTCCCGCTCGGGCTCGGTGAACGCGGTGCCCCGGTTGAGGCGGGGGTCGCTGAGGATGGCGCGCCCTCGCGAGGTGGTCTCCCAGGTGTGGCCGGTCGGGTTCCACCGGGTCGCCGCGCCTTCGGAAGAGGCGGGGTCGGATGCCTCCGCTTCGGTGAGATCGCTCTTCATGGGTACTGCTTCCTCACTGGTTGTGCTTCGCGGTGGGTGACACCGCTAAAAACCACGATACCAAGAGGTTGAAAAGCGGACCTTTAGGGGGTCGGGGTATGCGCGCTGGTCAGGGGTGTTGACCCGACGGAAAGGCGGGCCCAACGGGCTGCGATGACTGTACACACCATCAATTGGAGCTGGTGGTAGAGCATCAGCGGCAGGATCACCGGACCCGCCGATTCACCGAACAGCACCGCGGCCATGGGCAGCCCGGTGGCGAGGCTCTTGTTGGAGCCGCAGAAGACGATGGCGATCCGGTCCTCCCGGCCGAACCCGAGGCGCCGCGCGGCGTACGACGTCGTGGCGAGCGCCACCGCCAGCAGCGTCGCGGCCAGGCTCAGCAGGGCGAGCAGCCGCACCGGGGTGAGCTGCTGCCAGACGCCCTCCGTCATCCCCCGGCTGAACGCCGTGTAGACGACGAGCAGGATCGCACCGCGGTCCAGCAGGCCGAGCGCCCGCCGGTGACGGACGGTGAACTCCCCGATCCAGCGGCGCAGACACTGCCCGGCGACGAAGGGCAGCAGCAACTGGGTGGCGATGCCCAGCAGGCCGTCGGCCGAGAAGCCGACCCTGGAACCGATCAGCCAGGCCGCCAGCAGCGGTGTGAGCGCCATCCCGATCAGGCTGGAGTACGTACCGGCGCAGATGGCGGCCGGGACGTTCCCCCGGGCCGTGGAGGTGAGGGCGATGGAGGACTGGACGGTCGAGGGGACGACGCAGAGGAAGAGGACGCCGGTGTAGAGCCGGTCGGTGAGCAGGAACGGGGCCAGGCCGCCCATGGCCAGCCCCAGCAGCGGGAACAGGACGAAGGTGCTCGCCCCCACCAGGAGGTGGAGCTTCCACTGCCGCAGGCCGTGCACCGCCTCCCGGGTGGACAGCCGGGCGCCGTACAGGAAGAAGAGCAGCCCGATGGCTATGGCCGCGGCGCCCCCGACCGCCCCGGCTGCCCGCCCGGAGGCGGGCAGCAGCGCCGCGAGCGCGACCGTGCCGAGGAGGGCGGCGATGTAGGGGTCGACCGCCTTCCTCAGCCGGCCCGGCCATGACCACGGCCATGGCCAGGACAGCGACTTCACGTCAATCACCGCTTCCGCTCTCGTGATCGCTGCCCGCCGTGCCCGCGCTGAGCAGCAGGGTGTCGAGGGTGCGGTCGATCTCCAGCCAGGAGTCCGCGAAGGAGTTGTCGATGACCACCAGGCCGATGTGCGGACCGGCGACCGGCGCGGGCTCCTCCGGCTCCGCGTCGGGTGCGCACGGGCACGGACCCGACGCGGCAGGTGTGGCAGATGCAGATGCGGCGGGCCATGCGGTCTGGCCGCCGCAGAGCACTCCCGCGGTGGCCGCGAGGACGATTCCCCTGGCGGACACCCGGGTAAAGCCGCTCTCTTTTTCCGGCTTTCGGTGACGGCCGGTACCGGGCCGGAAAGGCGTGGGCGATACGGAGCGGAATCCGCGGGTCATACCGCGGCCGGATGGTGATCGGCGTGATGCCTGCTGATGTTCCCCTCCAGCAGTTCCGTGGACCCCTTCACGCCGATGAAGTCGGTCTCCCTGGTGTCCGGCAGCCGGCCGTCCGCCATTTTCAGATCGACCAGCGCACCGTCGATCGCGCCGTGCGCGGCGAAAAGACACGGGGTGCTGTAGATCGCGATATCGACGCCGAGATCCGTCAGCTCGGACAGCGAGAGCCGGGGTGATTTCCCGCCCGCGATCTGATTGAACAGCAGCGGCTTGTCGCCGACGACCTTACGGATCCGCCGGATCCACTCCACGCTGCGCACCCCGTCGACGAGGACCACATCCGCGTCGGTCTCCGCCAGCGCGGCGGCCCGCCTCATGATCTCCGCCTCCTCGGTGGCGTCCGTGCGCGCCACCACGAGCATGTCCTTCCTGCTGCTCAGCACCAGGTTGAGCTTCTCCAGGTACTCCTCGAGCGGCAGCACCAGCTTGCCGTCCGCGTGTCCGCACCGGCGCGGCCGCTTCTGGTCCTCCAGGATCACCCCGGACGCGCCGCCGCGCTCCAGCCGCTGCACCACATGGCAGGCGACCTCGGGGTCCACATAGCCGTCGTCGATGTCGACGAGCAGATGGTGCCCGGGGAACGCCAGCCGCAGTCGCTCCACGAAGTTCACCATGTCCGGCCAGGCGATGAATCCGATGTCCGGCAGTCCGTAGTACGATGCGGCGAATCCGAAACCGGAGACGAAGAAGCCGTCGTAGTGACGGGCCGCGATCGACGCCGAATACATGTCGTAGATGCCGATGAGTGGTGTGGTCCGAGGAGAGCCGATATCTTCTCGCAAGGCATGACCGTACCGCATGGTGTTCCCTTCGATCCGGTAACCTTCCACCGATTCCGGTTCAGGTTATGTGGGGCGTGGACACATTTACCGAAACCCAAGAAACGGTAAAGTGGCACACCATGATGGAGTGACTGGATTCCAGGGAAAAAGATGCCGGTGCGGGCTCGCAGGGTGGTCGAGTGCGCCTTGAGGGGCGGGTGGTGAGGGTGAGGCGTCGCCCGCGGAGCCGCCCCTGCGTCTGGTCCGGCGGACCCCGCCCTACGCCTGGCCCGCCGGGGACAGCAGGGTCCCCAGCGGGCCGAGGTCGAGGTTGAGGTCCTCCATGCGCAGACCGTGCCGGTCGCACATCTCCTCCATGCGCTGCTGGAGGATCATCAGCGTCATCCCGATCCGCTCCTCCTGCTCCTCCGTCAGATCGCCCTTGTCGACCCGGTGCAGCGCCTGGCGCTCCATCAGCTGACGCAGCAGCTCGACCACGGTCAGCACGAGCTGGGCCAGATCGCGTTCCACCGAGTCCGGGTCGGTGCGCAGGCGCTGAGCGGCGGTGGGGCGGTCGGGAGTGGCTGACATGCGGCGGGGGTTCCTTCCGGTCGGGGCGGTGGCGTCCGTCAGAGCAGCGGGGGAGCCGGGTGCTCGGCGTCGACGGGGGCGATGACCGCGCGCAGGTCGATCCGTACGAGATCGACGTCCGCGATGGACAGCACGAGGTCCCCGGCGAGCACGACACCGCCCTGGAGCAGCCGGTCGAGGATGTCGATCAGGGCGACCTCGCGGCCCGCGAGCGCCCGGGTGTCCTCCTCGTCCAGCGAGGTGCTCACGCGGACTCCCGGTGGGCGACCGGCGCGGGCGGGAGGGCGAAGGAGTACGGCGCCCAGGGGCCGGTCACCTCGACCCGCACCCCCTCCTGGCCTTCGGTGGCGGCCAGGACGCGGGCGCGGAAGTCCTCGGCGCGGTCGGCGGGCACCAGATACGCGTCGTTGGCGATGTTCTCCCCGGCCTCTGCGCCGCCCGCCTTGGCCAGCTCGCCGCGCTGCGGCCGGTGGGCGACCCGCTCCACGGCGATCTCCCCGGCCTCGTCGGCGATGCGCGCGGCCGTCCGCACCGCGGCCTGCCAGGCGTCCTCGGCGCCGCGCCGCCGTCTGCGGCGCGCGGCGAGATACGCCCGGCCGGGGCTGAGCCCGGAGTCCCCTGCGTCGTCCTCCGGCGCCGCCGCGGCCGTCTCGCCACCGGCGTCCGTATAGACCTTGACGCCCCATTCGACGTGCCCGGTGAGCCGCTCCAGCAGCGGCAGGAACTCGTCCCGGCGCTCCTGGAGCATCTGCCGCACCCGGTCCTCGTCCCGGTACACGGTGGCCAGCCGCAGCGGCAGTACGGCGCCCAGCGGGGCCAGCGCCGCCACCACCCCGTGGTGGCCCCGGGCCAGGGTTTCCAGTCGGGGCAGCTCCTCCAGGCGCGCCTTGAGCGCCGCTTCCCCGAACTCCCGGGCCGGAACCGGTCCGACGGCCGCGGCGAGGTCACCGGTTTCCACGAGCCCCACCTGCTCGTCGGCCACCCCGCGCAGCGCGGCGACCGCCCGCGCGGCCTCGGGGGTGGGGCGCAGCACCGCGTAGGCGTACACCATGTGCTGTGCGATATCGGTCACCCGTCCACGCTCCTGTCGCTCCTGTCGCTCCCGTTCTGGGTCTGTGCCCGCAGCGCCGCGATCTCGGCGCGCAGCCGTGCGTTCTCCTCGCTGAGGGACCGTTCCGCCCCGTCGCCCCCGCCGCTCTCCACGGCAGGGGGACGGGCGCGGGAGGACAGCGACGGATCGTGCTCCCACCAGTCGATGCCCATCTCCTTCGCCTTGTCGACGGAGGCGACGAGCAGCCGGAGCTTGATGGTGAGCAGTTCGATGTCGAGCAGGTTGATCCGGATGTCGCCCGCGATCACCACACCCTTGTCCAGCACCCGTTCCAGGATGTCGGCGAGGGACGGGGCGTCCCGCTGCTCGTACGAGGCGGGCAGGCGCGGAGAACCCAGCCTGCCCGCTACCGGTTCTGTCATCGTCAGGTGGCTCGTCTCTGCTCGTACCGTTCCAGCTCGTCCAGCCGGTCCAGCAACTCGTCCTCGCGGCGGTCGTATTCGTCCTCGCCGATCCGCCCGGCCAGCAGGTCCTGTTCCAGTTCGGTGAGGGCGCGCCGGACCGGTGCCGGGTCGTAGTACTCGCGCTCGGCGGCCTCGAGCACCTGCTCGGCCACCCAGACGGTCGTGCGCACCGGCGCGAGCGGAAAGGTGAGGAGCCCGGTCAGCAGTCCCACGGCGCCCCGCCCTCAGGCCACGAAGCTGTACGGGGGCAACGGCCCGCGCAGCCGGAAGTCGTAGCCGTCCCCGTAGCCCCGCGCCAACTGCCGCGCGGCCTGGGAGAACTCCTCGGCGCGCCCCCGCTCCACCAGGAACGAGGCATTGAGGAAGTCGTCACCGGCCGGGGAGGCCACCACCTTGTGGCGGGCCATCCCGGCCAGCCGTCCCACGACCTGCTCGGCGAGTCTCTGCTGCCGTACTCCCAGCTGGCGGGCGACCAGTTCGCCGAGCGCCACCCGGTCCTCGTGCGAACCCCGGCCGTCGCGGGTGCGCTCGTTGAGGCGCCGCGCGTCATCGGACTCGGTCAGCACCTCCCGCAGCAGGTCGTCCTGGGAGCGCGCCGCCTTCAGGTTGAACTCCGCGGTGGCGTCCAGCTCGTCGAGGCCGCGTACGTACTCGGCGCGCTTGGCGTCCAGCGCCGACTTCACCGCGACCTCGTCGGGCGCGAGCAGCCCGAACCGCATCGGCAGCACCGCCCCGTCCGCCATCAGCCGCTCCTGCACCTCCTGGTGTGCGGCCAGGTCGCGGCGCTTGGGGCGCAGGCTCTCCGGCGCCGGGCTCACCACACCGGTCAGCGGGCCGCTGGTCACCGCGCGCGGCGCGCCGGACACGCCGCCCACCGCGCGCAGCCCGTCCAGCCGCAGCGGATGGTCGGAGCGGGTGATCGCGTAAAGGTAGAGATGCATGGTCACTTGTCCTCGTCATCGTCGCCGCCGAACACATTGCCGATGGCGTCGAGGGCGCCGGTCAGCGCGCCCTCGGTCTTGCCCCGGGCGCCGCCCTCGACGATGTTGCCGACGATGTCGCTCAGCTTGTCCGGGGCCTTGCGGCCCGATTCCAGGTCGAGGCGGTTGCACGCCTCCGCGAAGCGCAGATACGTGTCCACGCTGGCGATCACGATCCGTATGTCGATCTTCAGGATCTCGATGCCCACGAGGGACACCCGGATGAAGACATCGATGACGAGGCCGCGGTCCAGAATGAGTTCGAGAATGTCGAAAAGGCTGCCGGTTCCTGAACCGGTCGAGGTGGTGGCTGGTACTCCGCCGGTCTGCGTCATGACGGTCACGTGTGGTCGTCCTCTCGCTCGCTCGGTCTGCCCGAAGGCTTGTACGAGCGGGACGGCACCCGTGTTCACTCTTGATACGCGGGAAACACGTGTGCCGCACAACGACGAGCGCCCCGCGCCGCTGGGACTCGGCGGCGCGGGGCGCGGGGGGACGGGATCAGCGGGAAAAGGGTGGTCAGCGGCCGCGGTCGAGCTGGCCGCGTGCGTAACGGCGCAGCCTTTCGTAGCCCAGGAGCATGCCCTGCGTGTCGAGGGTCACCCGGTACGAGGCCAGGATGGTCATGGTGTCCGGCACCCGTTCCAGCTCCACCACCTCCACATCGGCCAGCCATCCGTCCTGTGTCGGCTGCAACGCGGAGACGGACTCCGGCGCGGTGCCCAGCAACTCGCCGAGCTGCTGGGCCGCGCCACGCATGGCCTGGGCCGCGGGAACCCGGCGCGGCCGGTCGTTCGTCTCCGGAGTGTCCGGATCAATGCTCGTCATGGTCCTACCGTGCCAAGTCGGCGGAGTGTGTGGTGTGCGGATCGCCAAAGCGCGTGACCGGCAGATCCTCCAGCAATGTGGCGAGCGCGCCGGTGACGAGCGCGCACACCTCGTCCGGATCGGCCTCGGCGAGCGACTCCTTGCCCACGACGACCCGCATCAGCCCGATGCCCAGCATCCATGAAAGCGCCAGGTCGGCGCGGAGTCCGCGGTCCTCGGCACTGCTCAGGGACGCCAGCACCCGGGCGTAGTCGTCGCCCATGTCGCGCACCGCGGTACCGATCTCGTCGCCGCTGCCCACCGAGCGCAGCAAGGTGGCCAGCGCACGGTCCTCCCGCGTCCGGTCGCCGTGTCCGAGCATGCCGCGCAGCGCGGTCTCGAACAGCTCTCTCGGCGGTGTGGTGTGCAGCTGTTCCTGGCCGTCGTGCGACACCACCTCCCCGAACAGGGCCTTCTTCGAGCCGAAGTAGCGGAACAGCAGCGCCTGGTTCACCCCGGCGCGCTCCGCGATGTCGCGTACGGTGGCCCGTTCGTATCCCCGCTCGGCGAACAGCGCCGACGCCGCCTCCAGCAGCATCCGCCGGGTGCCCTGCGCGTCCCGCCGAGGTGCTTCCGGTGTGGTTCCACCCATCATCCACTCCTGTCGTCGGCCGACCGCCCCACCGTTCGCCGCCCGCCGCTCCGTCGGAGCGTCAGAACACCGGCCGAGAGGCGCCGTTGACCGTATCAAGGGGACCGGCATAGCTTCGTAAGCACGTGCTTACGCCAGGGAGGTCACGATGACCACAGCGGAGACGACACCCATCGCCTATCCCTTCAACGACCCCGAGGGCCTGGATCTGTCCGGGGCCTATGAGGAAGCGCGCCACCGCCCCGGACTGGTCCGGGTGCGCCTGCGGTACGGCGAACCCGCCTGGCTGGCCACGCGGTACGCCGACGCCCGACTGGTCCTCGGCGACCGGCGGTTCAGCCGCGCGGAGGCCCTCAACCGGGATACGCCACGCCAGGGCGAGGGACAGATGGACGGCGGCATCCTGAGCATGGACCCGCCCGACCACACCCGGCTGCGCACCCTCGTGGCCAAGGCGTTCACCGTCCACCAGGTGGAGAAACTCCGGCCGTACGTCCGGGAGTTGACGCACTCGCTGCTGGACGAGCTGGAGGCCGCCGGGCCGCCCGCCGACCTGGTCGACCGCTACGCGCTGCCCATCCCGGTCGCCGTCATCTGCCGGTTGCTCGGGGTGCCGGAGGAGGACCGGCCGAAGTTCCGGGTGTGGAGCGACGCGGCCCTGTCCACCAGCTCCCTGACCGCGGCGGAGTGGGAGCGCAACCGCGAGGAACTGCGCGCGTACATGGCCCGGTTGGTGCAGGAGCACCGGGAAGCCCCGCGCGACGACATCATGACCTCCCTGATCGAGGCGCGGGACCAGGGCGACCGCCTCTCCGAGCTGGAACTCGTCGATCTGTGCGTCGGCATCCTCGTCGCCGGGCACGAGACCACGGCCACCCAGATCCCCAACTTCGTGATGGTGCTGCTCGACCACCCCGACGAGCTGCGCCGGTTACGCGAGGAGCCCGAGCTGATCAAGGGCTCCGTCGAGGAACTGATGCGGTTCGTCCCGCTCGGCGTCGGCGCCTCCCAGGCCCGCTACGCCACCGAGGACATCGAGGTGGGCGGCACCCTGGTGCGGGCCGGGGAGCCCGTCCTGGTGGCCGTCGGCTCGGCCAACCGCGACGCCCTGCGCTTCGACGAACCGGGCAGGCTGAACGTCGCCCGCCCCGCCACCCAGCACCTGGGCTTCGGCCACGGGGTGCACCACTGCCTGGGCGCGCCGCTGGCCCGCCTGGAGTTGCAGGAGGCCCTCGGCGCGCTCATCGGCCGCTTCCCGAACCTGCACCTGGCCGGGGACGTGGTGTGGAAGGACCAGATGCTGGTTCGGGGGCCGCGGGTCATGCCGGTGGGGTGGTGACCCGGATGACCTGGAAGGCCGAGGTCGACGGCGGCCGGTGCATGGCGTCCGGCATGTGTGCCGGGATCGCGCCCGATCTGTTCGTCCTGGACGACGAGCGGGCGCGTCCGCTGAGCGAGGAGGTTCCGGAGGAGGAACGGGTGCTGGACGTGGCGGACTCCTGTCCGGCCATGGCCATCACCATCGTCGACGGGGGTGCGACGGTGGTCGGGCCGCGTCCCTGAGCGGCGTTACGGAACGGCGGGCGGCGAGGACACGGCGGGCGGCGTCGTGACCCCGCCGGCCCCGCTCGCCGCCCCCGCCCCCAGCCCGGCACCGTTCACCACGTTGGGGTCGAGGCTCTGCTCGCCGCCGTTGTCCGCCGTGCTCACGGAGTTGGGCGGGGCCGTGGGCTTCGACGTGCCGACGATGAACGTGGGTTCACCGGGGGCGGGCTTGGGCGGGGTGGTGAACTCCGGGCCCTGGGTCGGGGTGGTGGTGATCTGCGAGACGGCGGAGTCGAAGTTGACCATCCCCGTCTTCTCCATCTGGGTGATGTGGTCGAGCACGGTGTTGTTGGCCTGGACCGCGAGCCTGCGCACCAGCGAATTCTTGGTGGTCTGCCGGATCTTGGCGATGGAGCTGAAGATCTGGCCGTGGGTGACGCGCAGGATGTTCGCGTAGTAGGTGTCGAAGTCCTTGCCGGTCTTCGCGTTCATCGTGTCGATGAAGCCCTGCTGTTGTGGTGTGGGCTTGTTGGGCAGGGTGATGCCGAGTTTGGGCGCGACGTCCCGGCTGATGGCGTCCAGCAGCTGATGGCCGTCGAGCAGATGCTTACCGGCGGTCTTGACCTGCTCCGTCGTCCCCTTCTGGAGCCCGATCTTCCCGGCCGGGTACTCCCACAGCCCGGCCAGCCGCACCTTGACCACGAAGTCCTTGTCCGCCCCGCTGAGCGGCCCGAACTGATTGTCCGACATCTTGCTGAGATTCGTGGCGGATTCCTGCGTCAACCCGGTCATCACGGGGGAGACGATCACGGCGAGGGTGACCACTACCGAGCCGATGAGCAGTGAGGTGCCTGTCACAAAGTACCGTGATCGCATGGAGCCTCCTGGCGGGGACCGCTTGTCGTTGTACGGAGCAGTTGTCGCGTCGCGCTGATGTCAGGCGCCGACCGACACCAGTGAATACGGACCGTTCACTTCCGTCGCTCAAACATCTTGCCGTTTTTTACCCGCTCTTGGGTGGACGCCCCGTGACCTGTGCGGTCGCTACGATCCCGTCGTGGCCCTCTTCCTGATCGAGCGTCCCTCGCCCCACTCCGCCGACGAGACCTGGCGGCGGCTGACCCAGTGGCAGCGGCACGGCAGCTACGTGCCGTTGAGCAGCGTGGCCCCGCGGTCCGAGGGGCCGACGCGGGTGGGGTCGGTGGTCGTGGCACGCACCGGGGTGGGCCGGATCGGCTTCGAGGACCCCATGGAGGTGGTCCGCTGGGAACCGCCGGACGGCGGACGGCCGGGGCTGTGCCGACTGGAGAAGCGCGGCTCCGTGGTGCTCGGCTGGGGCCGAGATCGAGGTGTGGGGCCGACGGAGAGCGGTCGCGGGCGGTCTGGCGGGAGGAAGCGCGGGTGGCGCGGCTGCTACGCTTGCTGCACGCCACGAACGTCTGGGTCCGGCGTCTGAATTTTGAACGGGAGCTCCCCGCGCTGCTGGAGGACTGGCGAGGACCAGGAGGACTATGATGGTAACGCCCTAGGCCGCGCCGTCGGCGAAGGCGTCCGCGCGGATGTGGGTCAGCGGGGCGGCGGCCACCCGGTAGCGCCCGTTGGGCACCCTGGCTCGACTTGGTGACGTGGACGGTGAGCGGGCCCGCCCACTCGTACCCCTGCTCATCCGCGTGCCGCATCAGGCTGTCCGTGAGCGTCTGGCCCGCCTGCTTGCCGTGCCGGGACAGCTCCTCGTACACCTCGTCGGACAGTTCGACGTCATAGGCGTTGGGCACGACCACCCGACTCGAACTGCACACCACTGCCTGACTGTCGCATTCCTCTCGCAGGGCTCCGAGCAGTTCCACCGGCTCGTTGGGGAACACCTTGGCGATCAGTGCGTCCTCGAAGCGCTCTATGGCTCGTTCGATCCGGGTCAGTGTGTCCATGGTCACGCGGGTGCCCGTAAAGAAGCGGGTGTATGTGCGCGACTACGGTCCGCACATACACCCGCGCCCTGGGTGAGCATGGGGAAAACGCTCAGCCGGCGCGGCTGAGCAGGGTCTTCACCCCGGTGGCCGTCAGCGTGACCGCTTCCGGGGCACCCGCGTCGATGGTCAGGGAAAGCTCCTCGGAGGGCCAGCCCTGAGCCAGCGCGCCCAGCGGCACCTGGTGGTAACGCTCGATCTGCGGCAGCGCCTGGTGCATGCGCTCCGGGGTGGTGAAGACCGGCACCAGCTGGGCGCCGTCCTCCTGCTGGAACACCGGCAGGGTCACGGCCTGCGGGTCGGTGTTCTCGGTGCTCTCGGCGGCGGGAAGCAGTACCTCACTCCCCGCGAGGGTGTTCAGCGCGGACTCGTCCGCACGGTCGGCAGCCAGCTCGCCGAGGGCGTGCTGAGTGGCGGTAACGGCGTTGTCATCGGGAAGAGCAGTCATGATTCCGTCCAAGATCGGGATATGCGAGTGGCCGTGCCCGGGAGCGGGCGTCCTGGCCACGGCTGGCTCGAATACCCGGTTGTATGGCACTCACACATCCCGTGGCGGAGTGTTTTCGTTTTCTGCTCGGATTTGGCGCGGGTGCCGCTTGGGCGCCGCTCAGGTGCCGCGGTACGCCGTGTAGTTCCGGAAGAGCAGATAGGTGTCGAGAATGTCGGAGGACGCGCTCTCGACCGACCGGTAGATGCCCCACTTGGGCCGCTGGTAGTCGCCCTGGTCCGGCATCTTCACGTTCGACATGCTGCCCTGCACCGCGACCGGGGCGCCGGAGCCGGTGCCGTTACGGGCCGTGAATGTGGCCTTGCCGCTGGATCCGATGGTCAGCTTCCACTCGATGGTGATCCACTTGTTGCGCAGCGGCGAGAGGTCGGTCGAGGCGATGTCCGGCGAGCCGGAGTTGGCGTACGCCCGAGCCCGCAACGTCTCCTTGCTGCCACTGCGGCCGAGGTCCAGGGTGAGGTACGGGCCGCCGTTGTCGACCGGGGTCTTGGTCTGGAAGATGTGCGTGAACTTGCTGGTGCCGTGCAGGGAGGACGGCATGTACATCTCGTACGAGAGGGTCCAGGTCTCCCCGTCCCGCATCTTCAGCTTCGTACCGCCCTGCACCATGCCCTTGGACTCGGTGCGCTGGCGGTCACCGCCGCCGGTGGTGTCGCGGTCGTCCTTCCAGATGTTGAAGCGGTAGTGGTCGCCGCCTTCGATCACGACGTAGTCCCGGTCAGGGTGCTGATTGCCGCGGTCGGCCTCGATGCCCTCGAATGCCTTGAGCCCGACGCCGGACGGGCTGGGATTCCAGACCAGTTGCGGCGCCAGGGCGGCCGCGGCGGCCGGGGAGGCGCCCGACGTCAGCTGCCCGAGGAGGGGTACGCCGACGGCCGTGGCGGTCATGGAGCCGAGTAACGTCCGACGACTGAAACCGCGTGGAGCAGAGTCTTCTGCCATGGTGGGTCCCTGTGGAGGAGGTCGGAGGAGCGGGGAAATGGTCGATCCCGCGCGTATGCGCGGGCGTGGCGCGTACATACGATGGACTGGACCATTGGGGTCGTCAAGGCTCGCGACAGGGTTATTCATCCCATGTCTTGGCAATGACCTCGGCGGCCGCCCCCGAGAAGGGAACGGCCGCCGAGGACGTAAATGCACTCTGTGGATACGAAGCTGAGCGTGCGTCAGATCGTGGCGGCGTCGATGACGAAGCGGTAGCGGACGTCGCTGGAGAGCACCCGCTCGAACGCCGTGTTGATCTCCTCGGCGCGGATGGTCTCGATCTCGGCGCCCACCCCGTGCTCCGCACAGAAGTCGAGCATCTCCTGCGTCTCGGCGATGCCGCCGATGAAGGAACCCGCGAGGGTCCGGCGGCCCATGACCACCGAGAACAGGTTGAGCGAGATGGGCTCCTCCGGGAGGCCCACGTTCACCAGCGCGCCGTCCGTCTTCAGCAGCTTCAGGTACGCGCCGAAGTCCAGCGGCGCGGACACCGTGGACAGGATGATGTCGAAGGTGCCGTCCAGCTCCTCGAAGGTGTCCGGGTCGCTGGTCGCGTAGTAGTGGTCCGCGCCGAGCCGCAGCCCGTCGTCCCTCTTGCGCAGCGACTGGCTGAGCACGGTGACCTCCGCGCCCATCGCGTGCGCGATCTTGACGGCCACGTGGCCGAGGCCGCCCATGCCCAGGACGGCGACCTTGCTGCCCGGCCCGGCCTTCCAGTGGCGCAGCGGGGAGTACGTGGTGATGCCCGCGCACAGCAGCGGGGCGGCCACGTCCAGCGGCAGCGCGTCCGGGATGCGCACGACGTAGTTCTCGTCGACGACGATGCCGGTGGCGTAGCCGCCGTAGGTGGTCTCGCCGTACTTGTCGGTGGAGGCGTACGTGGCGGTGTGGCCCTCGGCGCAGTACTGCTCCAGGCCCTTGCGGCAGTTCTCGCAGCGGCGGCAGGAGTCCACGAAACAGCCGACGCCCACCCGGTCGCCGACGGCGTACTTGGTGACACCCGATCCGACCTCGGTGACGACACCGGCGATCTCATGACCCGGCACCAGCGGGAACGGCACCTCGCTCCAGCCCTCTCGGACCTGGTGGATGTCCGAGTGGCAGATGCCCGAGTACTGGATGTCGATCGCCACGTCGAACTCGCTGACCGCACGGCGCTCGATCGTGGTGCGCTCGAGCGGGGCCTTGGGGGCAGGTGCGGCGTAGGCGGCAACGGTACTCATGGGGCGTTTTCACTCCTTGCGGTGGATCCGTGTTCGGTCTCCTTCGAATCCATGGCCGAACACCGTGGCAAGGGTGCCAAGGTGAGGGCAGAGTGGCCAAAAGTTGAATCAATCTGAGAGGATGGTGGCTAGCGGGGGAGAAGCGGGGAGATACGCCCCGAGCGGGCCGCCGGAGGACGCCGACGACCCGCCCGTCATGGGGAAAGTACCGGTCACACGGGTTGGCGCGGGATGGTGGCGTCGGCCGGGGTGTTCAGATCACGGTCCAGGGTTTCCGGGGTTATCCGAGTCGTGATGAGACTCACCGCCGCGACCACCGTCATGTAGACAGCGACCGGTATCCAGGAGCCGGTGAACGCGGTCAGCAGGGCGCTACAGATGAGCGGTGCGACGCCACCGCCGATCACCGAGGAGAACTCCCGGCCCAGGGCGACCCCGGCGTAGCGGTAGCGGTTCCCGAACAGCTCGGGGAAGTAGCTCATGTGCACGCCGACCAGACCCTGGCAGGCCAGGATGAAGCCGACCGCGATCGCCACCACGATGGCCACCTCGGAGCCGGAGTTCAGCGCGATGAACGTCGGGGCGGGCAGCAGCACCATGGCGCTGAGGATCAACGTACACACCGGGCGCCGTCCCAGACGGTCCGAGAGAGCGCCGAACGCGATGGCCGCCACGCCGCCGCACAGGGAACCGATCAGCAGCACCTCGGGCACGAAGCTCTTCTCGACGCCCACGCTGGACACCAGGTAGGAGGCCATGAACACCTGGTAGGTGTACGACTGTGTGCTGACCCCGAAGTTCATGAGGATCACCAGCAGCAGGGGCTTGCGGCCGTGTTTGAAGACCTCCTTGACCGGTGAGGCGGGCCGCTCGTGCTGGGCCTTCAGCTCCTGGAACACCGGGCTCTCGTGCAGCTTGCGACGCATGATCATGGCGGCCGCGGTCACCAGGATGCTGCTGGCGAAGACCACCCGCCAGCCCCAGGACATCAGGGCGTCATCGGGGAGTTGCTGGGCGAGCATCCAGGCCACCGCGCCCAGCGCGGTGCCGAGCGCCGCCCCCGTCATGACCAGGGATGACAACCTGCCGCGCCGCCCTGGGGCGGCCGTTTCGGTGAGCAAGGTGGCGCCCCCGGCCTGCTCGGCGCCCGCGCCGAAGCCCTGGGCCATGCGGCAGATCAGCAGCAGGATCGGGGCGAGGATGCCCACCGTCCCGTACGTCGGGAGCAGACCGATGGCGAGGGTGGAGCCGCCCATCAGGAACAGGGTGGCGATCAGCACCCACTTGCGGCCGAGGCGGTCCCCGAAACGGGAGAAGAAGAGCCCGCCCAGCGGCCGGGCCGCGAAGCCGACGGCGTAGGTGCTGAAGCTGGCGAGGAGGCCCACGGACGCCGAGACATTGGGGAAGAACAGATCGCTGAAGATCAGCGCCGAGGCGGTGCCGTAGATGACGAAGTCGTACTGTTCGAGCGCGGTGCCGACCAGACCGGCCCAGGCCGCGCGGCGTACCGCCTGGGGGTCGGCGGGCGGTTCACCGGTCGGGGTGGTGGCGGGTGGCGGGGGAGTGGCGGTGTTGCTCTCCATGATCCATGCCTCCTTGAACGGATCGGAGCGGAATCGGGCAGGGCGAAGCAGGGGCAGTGGCGGGGACGGGGGACGAAGGGGGACGAGGGTGGTCGCGGTGTCAGGCGGTCCGGCCACCGGTGGCATCGGCCGCCGCCGCGGCGGGGCCGTGCCGGACGATGATGTCGATGAGGTCGGCGATCCGGGCGGTGAAGGCCGGATGGTCCGTCAGGTGGTCGCCGAGCAGCCCGCTCTCCAGCACGGCCTCGACGAACGCGGTACGGGGCCCGGTCGGCGCGGACCGCGCGAGGCCGGCCAGCGGCTCGCGCGCCGGATCGGCCATCGCGGCCGCCTGGGGCCCGGGTGAGAAGCCGGACGGCGGTGCCACACAGCACAGATACGCGGCCACGGTCAGAGCCAGATGGTGGGGCATCCGCCCGGCCCGCAGATGGAGCAGGGCCGGTTCCGGCACCCGCTGGCGGAGCTTGACCGAGCCGTCCGAGCCGACCTGCCGGGTGCGGTGGCCCAGCGCGGTGTTGGCCCAGCGGTCGAACAACTGCCCTATGTATTCCTCCAGTTCGATGTCGGCGGGCACGGTGAGGCTCGGCAGATAGTCGTCGTGGAGCACGCTGCGCGCGGCCTCGGCGATGAACGGCCGGGCGATGGCGTCCGGGATGGTCTCCCGCCCGTCCAGCGCGCCGAGATAGGCGATGAGCGAATGGGTGCCGTTGAGCAGCCGCAGCTTCAGCAGCTCGTACGGTTCCACATCGTCCGTGAACAGCGCTCCGCCGTGTTCCCAGCGCGGACGGCCCGCGGCGAAACGATCCTCCATGACCCACATGGAGAACGGTTCGGCCGGTACGGGAACGGTGTCGCGTACCCCGAGGCGGTCGGCGACCGCGTCACGGTACACATCGGTGGTCGCGGGCACGATCCGGTCGACCATGGAGCTGGGGAACGTCACCGAACGCGCCAGCCACGGCAGCAGCTCCTCGCGCTCCGCGGCCGGGAGCGCCTCGGTGAACTCGTGCACCAGCCGCCGGGTCTGGGCCCCGTTGCCCACCAGGTTGTCGCAGCTGAGCACCGTCAGCGGCCGGGCGTGGGTGCGGACCCGGCGCTGGAGCCCGCGCACGATCCGCCCGATGGTGGTCCGGGGCGGGCCGTCACCGCGCAGATCGGCCCGCACCGCGGGGGAGTCGAGGTCGAGGCCGTGGGTGCGCGGGGAAAAGGTGTAGCCGTGCTCGGTGACCGTCAGGGTGACGATGGCCGTACCGGGCGCCGCCAGCGCGTCCTGGACCTCGTCCGGCTGTTCCGCGGCCACCAGCGCCCCGGTGTGCACCGCGGGCACGCTGACCCGGGTGCCGGAGGGGGAGATCTCCACCACCGCGTAGCGCAGTTGCTGCTCGCGCAGTGCCTCGGCCACGGTGACGGAGCGTCCGGCGACCCCGAGGATGCCCCAGGGGCCGTCGGTGTGGTCCAGCGCGGCCGCGGTGTGGACGGCCTGGTGGGCGCGGTGGAAGTTACCGAGCCCCAGATGCACGATGCCGGTCTCGGTGGGCGGCCGCCGCGGAGTGAGCACGGACGCCGCGGCGGTGCTGCGGTCCAGGCGCGGCAGACGCGCAGGGGTGGCCAGCGTGGTGGGGGGTGTGGTCATGGGGGAGATCCTCACCAATCCGTCATCGAGCCGTCGCGCCGTCGCGCGACCGGCAGGTAGGCGGGTTCGTACGGAAAACGGGCGGCGAGCGTTTCGTCCACCTCGACCCCGAGGCCGGGCTGGTCGCCGGGGTGCAGATGTCCGTCGGCGTAGGACCACGCGTGCCCGAACACCTCGTGCACGAGCGGTTCGTAGCCCATGTACTCCTGGGATGGCGAAGTTCGGCGTGGCCAGGCCCACGTGCAGCGACGCGGCCAGCGCCACCGGGGACACGTCCGAGGGGCCGTGCGGGCCGAGCCGTATCTGCCAGATCTCGGCGAGGGCCGCGATCCGCCGCAGATGGCTGATCCCGCCCGCGTGGCTCACACAGGTCCGTACGAAGTCGATCAGCTGCTCGGTGATCAGCGACTGGCATTCCCAGACCGTGTTGAACACCTCGCCGATCGCCAGCGGCACGGTGGTGTGCTGCCGTACGTGCCGCAGCACCTGCTGGTTCTCCGCGGGGGTGACGTCCTCCAGCCAGAACAGGTCCACGTCCTCCAGCGCGCGCCCGAGCCGCGCGGCCTGGCCGGGGGTGAGCCGGTGGTGCGCATCGTGCAGCAGCTTCAGTTCGGGCCCGACATGGTCCCGTACGGCGGTGAGCACCTTCGGCGCGTGCCGGAGGTAGGCGTCGGTGTCCCACACCTCCTCCACCGGAGCGGCGCCGCGCCCGGCCGGTTCGTACCCCCGGCCGCTCCGGCTCACCCCGTACACCGTGTCCAGGCCGGGGACACCGCTCTGCGCCCGCACCGCGCGGAACCCCTCCTCGCGCCGGGCGTCGATCGACTCCAGCAGCTGCGGCACGTCCCAGCCGGTGGCATGGGTGTACGTGAGGATCCGGTCGCGGACCGCGCCGCCCAGCAGCTGGTAGACGGGCTGGCCGGTGGTCTTGCCCTTGATGTCCCACAGCGCCATGTCCACCGCGCCGATGGACGTCATCGTCACCGGGCCGCGCCGCCAGTAGACCCCGCGGTAGAGGTACTGCCAGGTGTCCTCGACGCGTGCCGGGTCACGGCCGATGAGCAGTGGGGCCACATGGTCCCGCAGATACGAGGCGACGGCCAGCTCACGGCCGTTGAGCGTGGCGTCGCCCCAGCCGACGAGGCCCTCGGCGGTGGTGATCTTGAGCGTGATGAAGTTGCGGCCGGGGCTGGTGATCAGCACCTCGGCGGCGGTGATGGTGTCGCTCTTGGGCGTGGTGCTCATCGGGCCACCGCCACCACGTTGCGCAGCGGCTCGCCGCCGGCCAGCCGGCCGATGTTGGCGGTGATGTCGGCGGCGCGGCGGATGAAGGTCTGGCGGGTGAGGCCGGAGGAGTGGGGGGTCATCAGTACGTTGTCCAGCGTCTCGAAGGGATGCCTGCTGGGGGCGCCGGTGTGTCCGCTCGTCGGGTACTGGTACCAGACGTCGAGCGCCGCGGCCCCGATGGTGTGGGTGCGCAAGCCCTTGTACAGCGCGTCCTCGTCCACGACGGGGCCGCGGCCGACATGGACCAGCACCGCGGAGGAGCGCATCCGGGACAGCTCGGCCTCGCCGATGAGCCCGGTGGTCTCCGGTGTGTGGGGCGCCGACACCACGACCACGTCGGAGGTGTCCAGCAGTGCGCCGAGGTCGTCGATGGTCCCGGACCAGGTCAGCCCCTCGGCCGCCGCGTCCACCTCGCCCCGCCGGGTGACCGCCACGCCGCTCGCGCCGAACGCCCGGAACCCCTGCCAGCAGCGGGCGCCGATGTGGCCGAAGCCGACGAAGCCGATGGTGGCCGCGGACAGCGAGTCCATCCAGGGGGAGCGGGGATCGTGTGCGGGGGAGTCCCACACCGCGCGGCGCAGCGCGTCGTGCTGGCGCAGAAAGCCGCGCCGCAGCAGGATCGCGGCCGATACGGCGTATTCGGCGATCGCGTCCTCGTGGTGGAAGGTGTTGGCCACCTGCGTGCCGGGCGGCAGCGCGGTCAGGTCGATCTTGTCGGTCCCCGCACCGGCCGTGTGGACCAGCCGGAGCCGGGTGGCGAGGGCGGCCGTCCGGGCGGTGCACTGCCCCGCCACCAGCACGTCCGCGTGCGGCACCGCGGCCTCGACCGCCTCGGTGTCCCGGGGTTCGGGCCAGCTGACGACCGTACCCTCCGGAAGGGCGGCCTCGAACTCGGCACGCAGCGGACGCAGATTGGCGTCGGCGACCACCACGGTCAGCGGCTCCGCGGTCATGGTGTGTCCTTCCCCGCCGCCACCGCGGCCCCTACCGGAGCGGAGTGCGCCGGGCCGGTGGACCCGCGCACGATGAGCTGGGTGGGCAGCCGCAGGGTGCGGGGCATCTGCCGTTCGCCGCCGAGGACCTGCCCCAGCAGCTCGTGGCTGAGCGCCCCGGCCCGGGCCATCGGCACCGCGATGCTGGTCAGGGACGGCTGCGCCACTTCGGCGAACGGGATGTCGTCGACGCCGATGACGCTCAGCCGCTCGGGAACGCTCAGCCCCAGCGCCCGGGCGCCGGAGATCACGCCCAGGGCCATCAGATCGTTGTGCGCGATCACGGCGGACGCCCCCGATGCCATGACGCTCGCCGCGGCGGCCGTGCCGCCCGCCACCGTCTCCGACTGCCAGCCCAGCAACTCCAGCTCAAGACCGGCGCGTTCGGTCTCGGAGCGGATCAGCGCGACCCGGTGCGCGTTGGACCACGAGCGCTGCATGCCCTGTACGTAGGCGATCCGCCGATGGCCGAGCGCGGCCAGGTATTCCACGGCCTGGCGCATCCCGTGGGCGGCGTCGGCGATCACACAGTCGGCGCCGGCCGTCTCCCGGTTGACCAGTACGACGGGGGTCCGTCCGCACAGGTCCAGGACCTCGTCCGCCTCCAGCCGGGGCGAGCACACGATCAGCCCGTCCGCCTGACCCGTCATATGCGCGATCACCTCGCGCTCCCGGTCCGGGCTCAGATCGGTGTCGGCCAGCACGACGGTCTGCCGACGGCGCCAGCCCTCGCCCTGGGCGGCCTTCACGAAGGCCCCGAAGACGGGGTTGGCGATGTCGGGGACGACGACGGCGACCGTGGCGGTCTCCGTGTCGGCGGGGCTCTCGGCGGCACGGGCGGCCACCGGTGGTTCGTATCCCAGCTCTTGGGCAACGGCCAGGATCTTGCGCAAGGTCTGCGGTCCGAGCCGGTCCGGGTTGCTGAACGCCCGGGAGGCCGTGGACAGCGCCACGTTGGCGCTTTTGGCGACGTCGGTGAGGGTGGGGGCCATGGCGGCCCGCTACCGGCGTGAGGAGAGGTTGCGGGTGAACGACATAGTGCATGGTGTTCACCGTTGCGCAACCTTGTCAACGGTTGCCGAAGTATTGGCAAGGCCCCGGTCCGGTGGCCTGAATCTTCCACCGGACCGGGGCCGTGCGGCTCTGCCTCGTGAGGCTCCGCCTCAGCCGAGGTCGACCAGCAGGTCACCGCCCTCCACCTGCTGGATGGTGTTGATGGCCACCCGGGAGACCCGGCCGGCCTTCGGCGCGGCGATGGTGGCCTCCATCTTCATCGCCTCGATGGTGGCCACGGTGGCACCCGCCTCGACCTGGTCGCCCTCGGCGACGGTCAGCGTCACCACCCCGGCGAACGGCGCGGCCACATGGCCCGGGTTGCTCTTGTCGGCCTTCTCGGTGGCCGGGATGTCGGAGGCCGCCGAGGTGTCCCGGACCTGGATCGGGCGCAGTTGGCCGTTCAGGGTGGACATCACCGTACGCATGCCGCGCTCGTCGGCCTCGCCGATGGCCTCCAGCTCGATGAGGAGCCGCACTCCGGGCTCCAGGTCCACCGCGTACTCCTTCCCCGGGCGGATCCCGTAGAAGAAGTCCTTGCTGTCCAGCACGCTGGTGTCGCCGAACGTCTCCCGGTGGGTCTCGAACTCCTTCGTCGGGCCGGGGAACAGCAGCCGGTTCAGGGTCCGGCGGCGGTCGTCGGCGAGGTGCTGCCGGTCCTCGGCGGACAGCTCCTCCGTCGTGGGCTTGGCCTCCGCGCGGCCCTCCAGCGCCTTGGTGCGGAAGGGCTCCGGCCAGCCGCCGGGCGGGTTGCCCAGCTCGCCGCGCAGGAAGCCGATCACCGAGTCCGGGATGTCGAACTTGTTGGGCTCGGCCTTGAAGTCCTCCGGCGACACCCCGGCGCCCACCAGGTGCAGCGCGAGGTCGCCGACGACCTTCGAGGACGGGGTGACCTTGACCAGGTGGCCGAGCATGCGGTCGGCGGCGGCGTACATCGCCTCGATGTCCTCGAAGCGGTCGCCGAGGCCCAGCGCGATGGCCTGGGTGCGCAGGTTGGACAGCTGGCCGCCGGGGATCTCGTGGTGGTACACCCGCCCGGTCGGCGAGGCGAGGCCCGCCTCGAACGGTGCGTAGATCTTGCGCACGCTCTCCCAGTACGGCTCCAGCCCGCCGATCGCCTCCAGATCGAGCCCGGTGGGCCGCTCGGAGTGGTCGGTGGCGGCCACGATCGCCGACAGCGAGGGCTGTGAGGTGGTGCCCGCCATGGACGCCACCGCCCCGTCCACCGCGTCCGCGCCCGCCTGGATCGCGGCCAGATAGGTGGCGAGCTGTCCGCCCGCGGTGTCATGGGTGTGGAGGTGCACCGGCAGGTCGAACTCCCGGCGCAGCGCGGACACCAGCTTCGCGGCGGCCGGGGCGCGCAGCAGCCCCGCCATGTCCTTGATGGCCAGCACATGCGCGCCCGCGTCCACGATCTGCTCGGCGAGCCGCAGATAGTAGTCCAGGGTGTACAGCTTCTCCGACGGATCGGACAGATCGCTGGTGTAGCACAGCGCCACCTCGGCGACCGCGGTGCCGGTGTCCCGTACCGCCTCGATGGCGGGCCGCATCTGCCCGATGTCGTTGAGCGCGTCGAAGATCCGGAAGATGTCGATGCCGGTGGCGGTGGCCTCGTGGACGAAGGCGTCCGTCACCTCGGTGGGGTACGGGGTGTACCCGACGGTGTTGCGGCCGCGCAGCAGCATCTGGAGACAGATGTTGGGCACCGCCTCGCGCAGCGCCGCCAGCCGCTCCCAGGGGTCCTCGGCGAGGAACCGCAGCGCCACGTCGTAGGTGGCGCCGCCCCAGCACTCCAGCGACAGCAGCTGCGGCACGGTGTGCGCCACCGCCGGGGCCACGGCGAGGAGGTCCTTGGTGCGCACGCGGGTGGCCAGCAGCGACTGGTGCGCGTCCCGGAACGTGGTGTCGGTGACCCCGATCCGCGGCGACTCGCGCAGCCACCGGGCGAACCCCTCCGGGCCCAGCTCGGTGAGGGTCTGCTTGGACCCGGCGGGCGGCGCCCCGCCCGGTACCTGCGGCAGCTTCCCGGACGCGTCGATCAGCTGGGGCCGGGGGCCGTGCGGCTTGTTGACCGTGGTGTCGGCGAGATAGGTGAGCAGCTTGGTGCCGCGGTCGGCGGAGTGCCGCGCGGTCAGCAGATGCGGCCGCTCCTCGATGAACGACGTGGTGACGTTCCCGGCCCGGAAGTCCGGGTCGTCCAGCACGGCCTGGAGGAACGGAACGTTGGTGGACACCCCGCGGATACGGAACTCGGCCACGGCGCGCCGGGCCCGCCCGATCGCGTGGTCGAAGTCGCGGCCCCGGCAGGTCAGCTTCACCAGCATCGAGTCGAAGTGCGCGCTGATCTCGGCGCCGGCGTGGGTGGTGCCGCCGTCGAGGCGGATGCCCGAGCCGCCCGGCGAGCGGTAGGCGCTGATCATGCCGATGTCCGGGCGGAAGCCGTTGGCCGGGTCCTCGGTGGTGATCCGGCACTGGAGCGCGGCGCCGCGCAGATAGACGGTCTCCTGCGACAGACCGAGGTCGGGCAGGGTCTCCCCGCTGGCGATCCGCATCTGCGACTGGACGAGGTCGACATCGGTGATCTCCTCGGTCACCGTGTGCTCGACCTGGATCCGCGGGTTCATCTCGATGAAGACGTGGTTGCCGTCGCGGTCCAGCAGGAATTCCACCGTGCCCGCGTTGCGGTAGCCGATCTCCCGGGCGAACTTCACCGCGTCCCCGCAGATCCGCTCGCGCAGCTCCGGGTCGAGGTGGGGCGCGGGCGCCATCTCGATGACCTTCTGGTGGCGGCGCTGGAGCGAACAGTCGCGCTCGAACAGGTGCATGACATTGCCCTCGGCATCGGCGAGGATCTGCACCTCGATGTGGCGGGGCTCGACGACCGCCTTCTCCAGGAAGACCGTCGGGTCGCCGAACGCCGACTCGGCCTCGCGGGCCGCCGCCTCGATCGACTCGCGCAGCAGCCGGGGCTCCTCGACCCGCCGCATCCCGCGCCCGCCACCGCCCGCGACGGCCTTGACGAACACCGGGAAGCCCAGCTCCTCCGCCGCCCGTACCAGCTCGTCCACGTCCGAGGAGGGCTCCGAGGAGCCGAGTACCGGCACTCCCGCGGCCCGGGCCGCGGCCACCGCCCGCGCCTTGTTGCCGGTCAGCTCCAGCGTCTCCGCGCTCGGGCCGACGAAGGTGATCCCCGCCTCCTCGCACGCCCGCGCGAGGTCGGGGTTCTCGGACAGGAAGCCGTAGCCCGGGTACACCGCGTCGGCACCGGCCTGCCGCGTCGCTTCGACGATCTCCTCGACGGACAGATAGGCCCGCACCGGATGGCCCGGCTCACCGATCTCGTACGCCTCATCGGCCTTCAGCCGGTGCAGCGAGTTGCGGTCCTCGTGCGGGAACACCGCGACGGTTCGCGCCCCCAACTCATAGCCGGCGCGGAACGCCCGAATGGCGATCTCTCCTCGGTTGGCGACCAGCACCTTGCGGAACATGTGCGTATCCCTTCCTACTGCCCGTCCTACTGCCCGGTACGAACACAGCCTGCTCGCGACACTACTGCTGCCCAGCGCGCCGGACGGCACCCTTGTGATCCAGTTCGCACCTCGGGCATGGTGCCCGGGGGACCGAACGGCGTTCCCCGGAAGAGTCCGCAGCCGTTCCGAGGAGGACCATCGTGAGTGCCCCGTCGTCCGCGCCCCACCAGGCCCATCAGGCCCACCAGGCCCCGCCGTACCCCAAGCAGCGCGCCAACTACGTCGACCCCGCGCCCGCACTGATCACCGGCCCCGCCATCAGCCCGCTCCGGTTCGTCGGCGGCAGTACGGGATGGCTGGTCACCGGATACCACGAGGCCCGGGAGGTGCTGCGGGATCCGCGCTTCAGCGCCGAGCGGTGGCGCGGCGACGACACGGTGCGGCCCGTCTCGCCGAACGTCAGGGAGAACCGTGGCAACGGGCCGGGGTCGTTCCTGGCCATGGATGCCCCCGAACACGGCCACTATCGCGGGTTACTCACCCGCTACTTCACCGTACGGCGGATGCGCGCCCTCGAACCCCGCATCGACGGCATCGTCACCGACTGCCTGGACGCCCTCCAGGCCGCGGGGAAACCGGCCGACCTGGTGGAGCACTTCGCCCTGCCGGTCCCCTCGCTGGTGATCTGCGAAATGCTCGGCGTGCCCTACGCGGAGCGCGAGACCTTCCAGCGGGCCAGCGCGCAGATCCTGGTCCAGGACCAGTCGGGCGGCCAGTTCGACCAGGGGATGCGCACGATCACCGGCTTCCTCGGCGAGCTGACCGCCGCCAAGCGGCGCGCCCCCCAGGACGATCTGATCTCGTACCTCACCTCCGTCGGTGAGCTGTCCGACGTCGAGATCAACAACATGGCGGCGCTGCTGCTGATCGCCGGTCACGAGACCACCACCAACATGCTCAGCCTCGGCACCTTCGTCCTGCTCCAGAACCCGGAGCAGATGCGGCGGCTGCGCGAGGACGACGCGCTGGTGCCCGGCGCCGTCGAGGAACTGCTGCGCTACCTGAGCATCGTCAACGCCTTCCCGGTCCGCATCGCGCTGGAGGACGTCGAGATCGGCGGCGTCACCGTCACGGCGGGCCAGAGCGTGGCGGTCTCGGTCCCGGCCGTGAACCGGGACCCCGCTCTGGTGGACGATCCCCATACGCTCGACGTCGGCCGCCCCCGCAGCAGCCACCTGGCCTTCGGATACGGCATCCACCAGTGCCTCGGCGCGAACCTGGCCCGGATCGAGCTGGCGGCGGGCTACCGCGGACTGCTCGGCCGGTTCCCTGACCTCGCGCTCGCGGTGGCGCCGGAGGAGGTGCGGATGCGCAGCGACATGGTCATCTACGGGGCCCATGAGCTGCCCGTCACCTGGTGATCAGGTGATCATGGAGACTTGACAAAACGTCTTGCCGCACCGGCAAATGGGGGGATGGCAGACGAGGACATTCCCGAGGTGCTGAACGCCGTCGGCCCGCGGCTGCGGGCGTTGCGGCGCGAGCGCGGAGCCACCCTGGCTCAGCTGAGCGAGACCACCGGGATCTCGCTCTCCACCCTCTCGCGGCTGGAGTCGGGGCAGCGCAAGCCCACCCTGGAACTGCTGCTGCCCCTGGCCAAGACCTACGGCGTCCAGCTGGACGAACTGGTCGGCGCGCCGCCCACCGGCGACCCCCGCATCCATCCCCGCCCCTTCACCCGGCACGGGCAGACGTTCGTGCCGCTGACCCGCTACCTCGGCGGGCTGCACGCCTACAAGCAGATCCTGCCCGGCCGGAAGACAGGCGCCGACGTCCGGCCGTCGCAAGCGGTGCACGAGGGGTACGAGTGGCTGTACATCCTCTCCGGCAGGCTGCACCTCGCCCTCGGTGAGCACGATCTGATCCTCACCTCGGGCGAGGCCGCCGAGTTCGACACCCGTACGCCCCACGGCTTCGCCAGCGCGAGCGCACAGCCCGTCGAGTTCCTCAGCCTCTTCGGCGCCCAGGGCGAGCGCATGCACGTACGCGCCCGCCCCACCGGCGACTGAGCCGGGCCCCGGTCACCCGGCGTAGACGTCCTCCACGAAGCGGCCCTCGGCCATCAGGGCGTCCAGCCACCGCTGCGCCGCCGCGTCGTCGGCGCCTGGGGTGTGGGCCGCGTACACCGACCGGAACGCCTCCCGCACCCCGGGGGCCATCCGGGCGCCGTCGCCGCATACGTACACCGCGGCGCCCTCCGCCAGCAGCCGCCAGATCTCGGCGGCGTCGGCGGCGATGCGGTGCTGGACGAAGCGGTGGCCGTCCACCGGGGCCTGGCTGAACGCCGGGCGCATGGACACCGCGCCGACCGCCTCGGCGGCGCGCAGCTCCTCGCCGTGCAGATAGTCGGCGTCCGGCGCGTCGCAGCCGAAGTAGCACAGCGCCGGGGCGAGCGGTGTGCCGGACTCCACGAGCGCCCGCCGGTCGGCGATGGTGCCGCGGAAGGGGGCGAGCCCGGTACCGGCGGACACCATGATGACCGGCCGGTCCGGCGCGTGGCCGATGCGGAACGCGTCCCGGCAGGGCTGCACCCGGGCGAGCACGGTGTCCCCGGGCCGCACCGCGTTCAGATGGCCGGAGCCGGTGCCCTGGAAGCCGCTCGTCTCGTCGCGCAGCAGCGACACCATCAGGTCGACGTGGCGCGGTGAGACGGCGGGGGAGGACGAGACCGAGTAGTGGCGCGGCCGCAGCGGCGGCAGCAGCTCCAGCAGCACCGGCCAGGTCAGCGTCTCGCGCAGCGCCGGGTTGGCCTCGATCAGGTCCAGCAGGGTGCGTTCACCGGGGGCCTGGGCGGCGAGCGCCGCCTTTTCCGGCGGGCAGGGGTTCAGCTCGGCGAGCAGGGCCAGCTGCTCGGCGTTCGGACGGTGATTCAGCTCCACATGATGCGTCAGCAGCTCCCGTACGCTGACCGGCCGGTCCACGGCCAGCGAGCCGCGGCGGGCCGGGCGGGCGGGCACGATGCTGAGCACGGTCCCCGGGTCGGCGTGGAGCAGCTTGGCCGCCCGCGTCACCAGCTCCGGGTCGTTCGACGGGAGCACCGTGAGGTGGTCGGCGGTGCGGTACGCGACCCCTTCCGGCAGGGCCAGCCGCACGAACCGCTTGACGCGCGGATACGACGGATCGCTCAGGCTGTCGGTCTCGGTGACCTCCATCGCCACCATGCCGTGCTGCCGCGCCAGACCGTCCAGCGGCCCGCCGGTGACCTCGGTGACGGTGTACGCCGGGCCGTCGTCCGCCGCGTCGGCGGCCGGGGCCGCGCCCACGGTGGCCGGGTCGCCGTGGCGCTCCAGCAGTGCGGTGCGCAGCCGCTCGGTGAAGTCCCGTACCGTGCCGCTGAGATCGCCCGAGGCGTCGGCCGCGGCCCGGTCGATGAGCCGGGTGGCGCCGAGGGCGGCCAGCCGCTCGTCGATCAGGGTCGGCACGCGCTGGTAGGTGGCGGCCCAGTTGCGGTCGCCGACGCCGAGCACCGCGTACTCCACGCCGTCCGCCGCGCCCGGCTCGGCCGTCTCCAGCCAGGCCAGGAAGGCGGCGGCGTCATCGGTGGGCTGCCCGTTGTAGGAGGCGGCGGTGATGACCACCGGGCGGTCGGTGGGCAGCCCGCCCGCGTAACGGTCGAGCGGGGCGACCTCGGTGGCGCAGCCCAGGCCGTCCGCGGCGGCGGCCAGATCCTCGGCGAAGGAGCGGCAGGTGCCGAAGTTGGTGCCGAACAGCAAGAGCGCGCCGGTGTCCTGGCGTACCCGGGTGGGCAGCGAGGCGTCCCGCGCGGGCGCGCTTGTCGCCACCGCGGCGGCCCCCACCGCCCGCTCCTCCGTGGTGCGGGGGATCAGCCGCAGGGTGAGGCCCTCCGGCTTGAGGGTGAGCGACTCCTTGACGTGGAGCCGGTAGTCCGCGTGGTCGATCAGCCGATAGCGGTGCACCAGCATCGCGAGCAGCATGGTGGCCTCGTGCAGCGCGAACTGCCGCCCGATGCAGGCCCGTTCGCCGGTGCCGAACGGCTTGTACGCGTGCACCGGACGCGCCGCCTCGGCCTCCGGGTCGAAGCGCGAGGGGTCGAACAGCTCCGGGTTGTCGCCCCACACCGCGGCGCGGTGCAGCATCGGGGTGAGCACGATGGCCGGCTGCCCGGCCCGCATCGGAACGCGCCCGCCGAGCATCGTGTCCTCGCGCGCCTGCCGGGAGAAGGCGGCCGCGGTCGGCCACAGCCGCAGCGCCTCGTTCAGCACCTGGCGGGTGTAGCGCAACAAGCCCACCTGCTCGAACGTGGGCTCCGGGTCCGCGTCGGCGCCGAACAGCGCGTCCGCCTCCCGCTGCACCCGGCGCAGTTCGCCCGGGTTCTTGGCGAGGTAGTGGAGGGCGAAGGACAGCGCGCCCGAGGTGGTCTCATGACCCGCGATCAGGAAGGTGATCACCTGGTCCCGGATATTGGCGTGGTCCAGCGGGGTGCCGTCGGACGGATGCGTGGCACCGAGCATCAGCCCCAGCAGATCGTCGGTGCCCGACTCGCCCGCGGCGACCCGGGCCTGGATCACCTCGTCGACGACGGACGTGAGATACGCCGTATCGGCGCGGAACGCCTCGTCCTGCTCGCTGTAGTCCACATCCGGGCGGCGCGCCACCTTGCGCATGCTCCACTCCAGGCAGCGCACCATGGCGCTGACGAACGGATGCGGCTCGTCGCGGTCGAACGAGCCGAAGTCGTAGCCGAACCCGGCCAGCCCGATGGTGTCCAGCGTCATCCGCGTCATGTCGTCCGTCACCGCGACCGGCTCGCCGCTCGCCGCGCGGGCGTCCCAGGCGTCGATCACCCGCCGCGCCACCTGGAGCATCACCGGGTGGTACGTGCGCATCGAGCCGAGCGCGAAGGCGGGCATCAGGATGTCATGCGCCTTCGCCCAGTTCGGCTCGTCGTTGTACGCGGTGAACAGCCCGTCGTGGGTGAACTCCCGGACGTTCTCCAGCGACTGGTTGACGTACTTGGCGAACCGCTGGTCGTCGCACAGCTCGGCCACCAGATCGGGGTCGCTGACGAACAGCATGTCGGTGCCGTGCAACCGGCGCCGCAGCACCGGGCCATGGGCCCGCGTCAGCTCCATGGCCTGCTGGATCGGCGTGTTGTTCGTCTGCGCGGAGATGTCGACCAGCGGGACGCCGTCGGAGCTGTCGCCCTCGGCGGTCCCGGCCGGAAGGAGGGGGGTTTCGGTCATGACGATGCGATGCCTTCCGTACGAGGGGATGTCTCCAGCCTCGCCCCGCCGACCCGGGCCGCCCGCCCGTCGCACTACATGATTTTGTAGTGCCGAATGGTGTGATCGACTTGTGCACGCGCCGTTCGCGGTGTCAAGAGGAGTGACGTACGAGAGCGAGGTCCGGCATGGACGAGCCCGAGGTGCCGGAAGAGGCCAGGAGGATCCTCGGCGGTGAGCACTGGGTCGTCTGGCGCAACCGCTCGCTGCTGCTCTTCGACCGGGTCCCGGTGCCGTGCGCGGTGTGCCGCACGGACGGCGAGATCCTCTTGGCCAACCCGGCGATGGCGGCCGAATGGGGCACCGCCCCCGGGCAACTGTCGGGGCGCAACGTCCTGGAGCTGTTCCACCCCAACGCGGCCGCCCAGGTGCACCGCATCGTCGAGGCGGTCCGGCTCGGCCGCCGCTCCCGCTATCCGATCGAGGTGCGGTGGCAGACGCCGGACGGGGCGCGGCGGCACGGCGAACTGACCGCGGACACCGTGAGCGACACCGACAGCCCGATGTGGCTGCTGGTGCTGCTGCGGGTGCTCGGCGAGGAACCCCGGGCGCGGGGCGATGGTGCGGTGGACCCGGCCCCCGACGAGGCGGAGCGGGCCGCCCCCATCGAGGTCCGGATCCTGGCACTCGCGGCGGGCGGCCACACCACCGCCCAGATGGCCCGGCAGACCGGCCTCACCGTCGACGGGGTCAACTACCACCTCACCCGGCTCTCCCGGCGCTGGGGCGTCGGCAACCGCGCGGAGCTGGTGGCCCGGGCGTACGTACTCGGCGTGCTGGCCCCGGGCGTCTGGCCGCCGGAACCCTCCTGAGGGTGGCTCAGCCGCGAATGGTCACCCCGTGGTGGGTACGCAGCCGCCGCAGCTCCCACAGCGACAGCGCGGTCACCGACAGCGGACCGCCGAACGCGGCGGCCAGCTGGGCGGGCAGCGGCCCGTTGGGCAGCCCGTCCGACAGCAGGTTGAAGCCCGCGATCAGCCACACCAGCACTGCGGTGAGCACGGGTGGCAGCGCGGCGTGCACATAGGCGGTGTTGAAGGCGCTGCGCGCGACGTACGCGGAGGACAGGAAGAGGAACACCAGCGTCCACGGCAGCCCCACCATCAGCGGCAGGCCGACCGCGAACAGCGTCACGCCGTGCAGCCCGTGCAGCAGCGCCGTCTGGCCCACCACATAGATGAAGGCACCGAAGGCCGCCAGGATCAGTACGTACCAGCCCACCGTCTTGAGCGGGCCGCTCAACCGGGAGCGCAGCTCCGGTCGCCGGTGCGGGGGCGCGTAGAGGATGAAGCCGAACACGACCAACGGGCCGGTGAGCAGGAGCAGGAGCGGGGTCGCGAAGAGATTGGCGGCACCGTCGGTCGCCGCACCGCTCCAGCCGCCGTCCGTCCCGTACATGTAGATGAGCGCCAGGCTCGCGACGATACCGAGAACGGAGCGGGTGAGCTGGACCTGGTCGACGAGATGGTCCCGGACCCGCCCGCCACCCTCCTTGTCGAACAGCCGCTTCGCCACGCGGTTCGCCGAACGGACCAGCGGGATGAGCGGCGAGAGCAGCCACCACCGGCGGCGGCGCACCGGGGCCGGCGGATACGGACCGGGCGGCTGCGGAGGCACACCGTACGGGGCGGGCGGCGGCGGACCGTAAGGGTTCGGCGGCGGCGGACCGTAGTACGGATTCTGCGGCGGCGGCCCGTACGGCCCGCCTCCCTGTCCAGGATTGTTCGGCGGCTGCCATCCCCCCGTAGCCACGTGCACCCCTCTCTCGACATGTGCCGTGGCGGCGAATTCTAGCCATAGTTCGTCGCCGCACCCTGGTCAGGGATAGTGCAATATGACATGCTACCGACCATGACCGGTACGAGTTCCCGACCCGGCATTCCCCGCCCCCCGGATGTGCTCGTCATCGGGGCGGGCGTCATCGGCGCAGCTTGCGCGTATTACTGCACGTCAGCGGGGTTGCGCGTAACCGTGGTGGAGCGTGGCGCGATCGGCGGCGGAACCACCAGCGCATGCGAGGGCAACATCCTGGTGTCCGACAAGGAGACCGGACCCGAACTGGACCTGGCGCTGCTGTCCTCCCGGCTGTGGCGGGAAATCCGGGGCGATCTCGGGGCCGCCGCCGTGGAATACCACGCCAAGGGCGGTGTGGTGGTGGCCGGTTCGGACGCCACCGCGCGTGGACTGCGGAGGCTCACCGCCGAGCAGCGCGCGGCCGGGGTCGAGGCGGAGGATGTCGGCCCGGACGAACTGGCCGAGCTGGAGCCCAACCTGACCCGCGAGGTGGCGGGCGGTGCCCACTATCCGCAGGACGCGCAGGTCCAGCCTGTGCTGGCCGCCGCACATCTGCTGCGCCGCGCCCGCGCCCGGGGCGCGGCCGTTCACACCGGGATGAACGTGACCGGCTTCCTCCGCGACCAGCACGGCGCTGTCACCGGAGTGCGCACCGACTCGGCCACCCTGCCCGCCCTGCACGCCCGATGGGTCGTCAACGCCGCGGGCACCTGGGCCGGGCAGCTCGCCGACCTCGCCGGGGCGCCGGTGCCGGTGTTACCCCGCAAGGGGTTCATCCTGGTCACCGAACCGCTGCCGCGCGTCGTACGGCACAAGGTGTACACCGCCGAGTACGTGGCCAACGTCGCCAGCGACGACGCCGGTCTGGAGACCTCGGTAGTGGTCGAGGGCACCCGGGCGGGCACCGTCCTGATCGGCGCCAGCCGGGAGCGCGTGGGATTCGACCGCACCGTGGCGCTGCCCGTGCTGCGGAAGCTGGCGGACCAGGCCGTCGGTCTCTTCCCGTTCCTCTCCGACGTGGCGCTGCTCCGCAGCTATCTGGGCTTCCGCCCCTACTGCCCCGACCATCTGCCGGTGATCGGGCCCGACCCCCGCGCCCCGGGCCTCGTCCACGCCTGCGGCCACGAGGGCGCCGGGATCGGCCTGGCCCCCGCCACCGGCCATCTGGTCGCCCAACTGCTCACCGGCCGGGCACCGGATCTGCCCCTCACACCGTTTCGCCCGCAGCGATTCGCGGAGGCCGCCGCATGAACCGGACCCCGTTCACCTTCCGCTTCGACGGCCGGACCATCGCCGCCGAGCCCGGCCAGAGCATCGCGGCCGCGCTCATCGCCGACGGGCAGCGCTCCTGGCGCCGCACCCGCGAAGGCGGCCGTCCGCGCGGGATGTTCTGCGGCATCGGCGTGTGCTTCGACTGCCTGGTGACCGTCAACGGGCGCCCGAACCACCGCGCGTGCCTGGTCGAGGCCGCGCCGGGGGACGTGGTGGAGACCCAGGAGGGAGCGGGCCGTGGCCACCTCGCCTGCTGAGACCGCTGAACCGGCCGAGCCTGCGGGCGTCCCGTACGACATCGCGGTGCTCGGCGCCGGGCCCGCCGGGCTGTCCGCGGCCACCGCCGCGGCGGCCCACGGCGCCCGGGTCGCGCTGCTGGACGCGGCGCCCCGCTCCGGTGGCCAGTACTGGCGCCACCGCCCCGCCGACGACGGCGCCGCGCACCACGACTGGCCCGCCTTCCAGCGGCTGCGCACGGCTCTGGACACGTATCGCGCCCGGCTCGACCATCTGCCCGGCCACGCCATCTGGCACGTGGAGCGCACCGCCGACG
>NZ_GG657754.1:9823142-9843820 GCF_000158915.1 Streptomyces himastatinicus ATCC 53653
CGAGGCGGGGGCCACGGTCCTCGGCGTCTTCGAGGCCGGACGGCCCACCGCCTTCGTCCGCCACCCGCTCACCACCCTGCGCGCCGCCGCCAAACTCGGTGAGGCCGCCCACTACCTGCGGACGCTGCGGCGCCATCGGATCCCGTACCGCACCCGCACCACGGTGGTCCGGGCCGAGGGGACGGACACCGTCACCGGGGCGGTGGTGGCGCGGCTGGACGACCGGTGGCGGATCGTGCCCGGCACCCGGCGGCGGCTGGAGTGCGACACGGTGGCCGTGGGGTACGGCTTCACGCCGCAGACCGAGATTCCGCTCCAGCTCGGCTGCGCGACGCACCGGGACGCCGACGGCAGCCTGACCGCCCGCGTGGACACCCGACAGCGCTCCACCGTGCCCGGCGTCTATGTGGCGGGCGAGGCATGCGGGGTCGGCGGGGCCCAACTCGCCTGTACGGAAGGGGAGCTGGCCGGGCTGCACGCGGCCTACGCCACCACCGGCACCCGCCCCGATTCGCGCGGGATCGCCCGGCTGCTGCGGCTCCGGGCCGCCCGGCGCGGCTTCGCCGCCGCGCTGCACGCGGCGTACCCCGTCCGGCCCGGCTGGCGGGAGTGGCTGACCGAGGACACCGTCGTCTGCCGCTGCGAGGAGGTGACCGCCGGTGCCATCCGCCAGGCGGCGAAAGGAGCTGGGGGCCACCGACCCCCGGGCCGTGAAGCTGTGTGCGCGCCCCGGAATGGGCCTGTGCCAGGGCCGGGTGTGCGGCTATGCCACCGCCGCCCTGACCGCCGCCCACGCCGGACGCGACGTCACCGAGGACGACCTGCGCGGGCTGGCGAGCCGACCCGTCGCCCAGCCGGTGCCGCTCGGACTGCTGAGGAACGTGACCGTGTCACACCACGACGAGGAGGGCGCATGAACGCACAGGCCAAGCCATGGCACGGGGTACTCGTCGCGACGGCGTTGCCGCTGCGCGAGGACCCGACCGGCAGGCTCGCGGTCGACTTCGACGGCTACGCCGAACACCTCACCTGGCTCGCGGGAGGCGGCTGCCACGGTGTCGTCCCCAACGGCTCCCTCGGCGAGTACCAGACCCTGACCGCCGAGGAACGGGCCCGGGTGGTCACCACCGCCGTCGAGGCCGCCCCCGAGGGCTTCACCGTGATGCCCGGCGTGGCGGCCTACGGCGCGGACGAGGCGCGGCGCTGGGCCGAGCAGGCGGCCGAGGCGGGCGCCTCGGCCGTGATGCTGCTGCCGCCCAACGCCTACCGCGCCGACGAACGCGCGGTGCTGGCCCACTACCGGGAGGTGGCCCGGGCCGGGCTGCCCGTCGTGGCGTACAACAACCCCATCGACACCAAGGTCGACCTGGTGCCCGAACTGCTGGCGGAGCTGTACCACGAGGGGCTGATCGTGGCGGTGAAGGAGTTCACCGGCGATGTCCGTCGCGGCTACCGGATCCATGAACTGGCCCCCGGGCTCGACGTGTTGTGCGGCAGCGACGACGTGGCGCTGGAACTGGCCGTGGCCGGGTCGCCCGGCTGGATCGCCGGTTACCCCAACGCCTTCCCGCGCGCCTGCGCCGAGCTGTGGCGGGCCGCCTCGGCGGGCGACCTTAACCCCGCGCTGCCGCTCTACCGCACCCTGCATCCGCTGCTGCGCTGGGACGCCAGGACCGAGTTCGTCCAGGCGATCAAGTTCAGCATGGACATCGCCGGGCGCTACGGCGGGCCCTGCCGCCATCCGCGCGTACCGCTCACCGCCGAACACGCCGACACGGTGCGCAAGGCCACCGAGAAGGCCCTCGCGGAAGGGCTCGTCTGAACCCATGCGCAGCGACCGGGTCTTCCACGCCGTCGATTCGCACACCGAAGGGATGCCGACCCGCGTCATCACCGGTGGAGCGGGGGTGATTCCCGGCGCCACCATGTTCGACCGGCGCCGGCACTTCATGGCACACCTCGACCACATCCGCCGGTTCCTCATGAACGAGCCGCGCGGCCACTCGGCGATGAGCGGGGCGATCCTCCAGCCGCCGACCCGCCCCGACGCCGACTGGGGCGTGCTCTTCATCGAGACCTCCGGCTGTCTGCCGATGTGCGGACACGGCACCATCGGCGTCGCCACCGTCCTGGTGGAAACCGGCATGGTGGCGGTTCAGGAGCCGGTCACCACCATCCGGCTGGACACCCCCGCCGGGCTGGTCGTGGTGGACGTGGCCGTCGAGGCGGGTGCGGCACGCGGGGTGACACTGCGCAACGTACCCTCGTTCACGCTCGCCCTGGACCGCACCGTGAAGACCGCGGCCTTCGGCGACATCGGCTACGACATGGCCTTCGGCGGCAACTTCTACGCCATCGTCGACCTGGGCGACCTCGGGATCCCCTTCGACCGGGCCCACAAGAACCGCATCATGGACGCCGGGCTCGCCATCATGGCCGCCATCAACGAGCAGGCCCGCCCGGTCCACCCCGGCAACCCCGAGATCAGCGGCTGTCACCATGTGTACCTGGCCGCTCCCGGATCGGACGCCCATCACTCCCGGCACGCCATGGTCATCCACCCGGGCATGTTCGACCGCTCGCCCTGCGGCACCGGCACCAGCGCCCGCATGGCCCAGCTGCACACCCGCGGACTGCTGCCGCTGCACACCGACTTCCGCAACGAATCGTTCATCGGCACCCACTTCACCGGCCGACTGGTCGAGGAGACCACGGTCGGCGGGCTGCCCGCGGTGGTGCCCACCGTCACCGGGCGCGCCTGGATCACCGGCACCGCCCAGTATCTGCGCGACCCCGACGACCCGTTCCCCGAAGGCTTCGAGCTGTGAAGAGCCGACCATGAAGATCATCGACGCGGCCTCGGTCGCCGCCGCCCTGCCCCCGCGCACCGCGATCCGGGCCCTCCAGCAGGCGCTACGGGACGGGCTCGACCCCGAGGCCGACCCACCCCGCACCGTGGTGCCGGTGGATCACGGCCAGCTGCTGCTGATGCCCGCCGAGGGCCGTAGCCCTCGGGGGCGCGCCTACGCGGGCGTCAAGATGGCCACCGTCGCGCCGGACAACCCGGCGCGCGGACTTCCCCGCATCCAGGGGCAGTATCTGCTGCTGGACGCCGAAACCCTCACCCCGCTCGCCCTGCTGGACGGGGTCGCGCTCACCAGCCTCCGCACCGCCGCGGTGTCCGCCGCGGCCGCCGACCTGCTCGCCCCGCCCGACGCGTCCCGGCTGGTGCTCTTCGGCGGCGGCCCGCAGGCCCACAGCCATCTGGCGGCGCTGCGCGCGATCCGGCCCCCTCACCGAGGTCACCGTCGTCGGCCGCACCCCGGAGCGGGCACGCCACCTGGTCGAGGGCTTCCCGGAGACCGCCGGGGTCCGCGTCGTGGCCGGGGAGCCGGACGCGGTGGCGGACGCCGATCTGATCGCCTGCTGCACCACGGCCCGCACCCCGCTGTTCGATGGTGGATTCCTGCCCCCGCACGCCACCGTGCTGGCCGTGGGATCGCATGAACCCGGCGCCAGGGAGGTCGACGACCACACCGTCCGCCACGCCACCGTGGTCGTCGAGTCCCGTGCCGCCGCCACCCGCGAGGCGGGTGACCTCGTCCAGGTCATCGACCGCGGTCTGCTCGACCCCGCACAACTGCTGCCCCTCGCCGACCTGATACGCGCCACTCCGGGCGGCCCGGCCGTGGCCCCGGGACGTCCCCGGCTGTTCAAGAGCGTGGGAATGGCGTGGGAAGATCTCGTGATCGCCGGTACCGTCCATGAGGCTCATGAGACCGGCCCGTCCGGCGAGGGCGACAGATGAAGGAGACCGACCGCATGACCGTGGACGACGGGGCCACCGCGCGCCTGCCCTCGCTCCGCGGCCGCAGCAGCCTCCGCGAGGAGATCGCCGAAACCCTCCGCGGCGCGGTGATATCGGGCGAACTGAAGCCCGGCGTGGTGTACTCCGCCCCGAGCCTGGCAGAACACTTCGGGGTGTCCGCGACACCGGTGCGCGAGGCCATGCTCGACCTCTCCAAGGAGGGGCTGGTCGAGATCGCCCGCAACAAGGGCTTCCGGGTCACCCACCTCTCCGCGGCCGAACTGGACGACATCACCCACCTGCGCGCGCTCATCGAGATCCCGGTGATCCGGCAGATCACCGAGGCGGGCGTCGCCCCCGAGGTCATCGCGCGGCTGCGGCCGCTGGCGGCGGGCATCGAGGAGGCCGCGAACCGCCGCGACTTCATCGCCCATGTCACCATCGACATGGAATTCCACCTCACCCTGCTGGAACAGGCCGGGAACAGCAGGCTGGTGGAGACCGTGCGCTCGCTGCGCACCAGCTCCCGGCTCTACGGACTGCGCACGCTCACCGAAGGCAGCGCCCTGTTCGACTCCTCCGCCGAACACGCCGAACTCCTCGACCTCATCGAGGCGGGCGACGCGGACGGCGCCGAGGCCCTGATGCGCCGCCACCTCGGCCACGTCCGCGGCATCTGGGCCGAGGAGAACGCCCCCGACCCCGCCCCGGAAGAGCTCACCGGGGAGCCGCCCCGGTGAGCGCGTTACACGAGGCCGAGGAGACCTATCGGCGGATGGCGTACGACACCTTCGCCCGGGACCTGAAGATGGGGTTCAACCTGGGCTTCTGCCGTACGTTCGCGGTCCCCGAGATCGCCCGGGTGCTCGCCTCCACGGGCCGGATGACCCAGCACACCCGGGTCCGCGCCAAGGCCACCGGCGCGATGATGTACGGGCTCTTCGAGCACGGGCTGGACAGCGAGCGGGGCGCCGAGACCATCGCGGCGCTGGGCAAGCTGCACGCCCCGTTCGCCATCGGCGACGACGCGTTCCGTTATGTCCTCGCCTGCTTCGACCTCGCCCCGATGCGCTGGTGCGCGGCCCATGCGTGGCGCGCCCCCACCGACGCCGAGCGGGCCGCGTCGCACACCCTCTACCTCGGCCTCGCCGAGCGCCTGGGCATATCCGAAGTGCCCGCCACCTGGCGGGAGTTCGAGACCTGGACGCAGGCGTACGAGCGTGCGCACTTCGCCACCACCCCGGAGGGCCGGGAACTGTGGCAGGCCACCCGCGGCATGCTGGCCGACCGGGTGCCCGGGGTGCTCGGCCCGCTCGCGGGCGCGGCCGCGGACAGCCTGCTCGACGACCTGGCGCGGGACGCCTTCGGCGCCCCGCGGCCCCCGGCCCTGGTCCGCGGCGCCACCCGGGCCGCGCTGCGGGCGCGGGCGTGGCGCGGGCGGCGGGCCCACGCCCGGGCGGCGCGGGCCCGGGCGGAGGGCTGAGTCAGCCGGTGGCGAGGCCGTGGACGATGTCCGCGGTCGCCGGGTACAGCTCGCGGTAGCGCGCGTACAGCTCGTCGTAGCGCGCCGTGGTGGCCGGGTCGGGGCGCACCCGCACGGCGGGCGGATTCCACCGCGCGATGGAGGCGTCCCCGACGGCCGACGCGGCGAGGAACGCCGAACCGAGGCTCGCGCCGATGGTGTGGGTGGGGACGTCCTGGGTCAGCCCGGTGATGTCGGAGACGATCTGCGTCCACAGATGCCCCTGGGCGCCACCGCCCACGGCCACGACCCGGTCGATGCGGCCACCGGCGGCGCGGATCGCCTCCACGTTGTGGCGGACGCCGAACCCGGTGGCCTCCAGCGCGGCGCGGTAGAGATCGCCGCGGGTGTGCGCGAGGGTGAGGCCCGCGAGGACCCCACGGGCCGCGGGGTCGGCGACGGGCGTGCGTTCCCCGTCGAAGTACGGCAGCATCAGCAGCCCGCGCGCCCCCGGGCCCGAGGTCTCCGCCTCGGCCAGCAGCTCGGGGACGGACGGGTCCCCGAACAGCGAGCGCAGCCAGTCGGTGATGGCGCCCGAGGACGCCATGCCACCGGCCAGGTTGCGGGTGCCGGGGAGCGCCCCGACGGTGCCCCACAGGGCGGGGAAGGTGACGCGCTCCTCGACCGTGTTGATCAGGAACATGGTCGAGCCGTACATCAGCATCAGATCACCGGCGTTGTGCGCGTCGCCGCTGGCCGTCGTCCAGGAAGGCGCGCCTCACGGGAGCATACTGCCACTCGCCATCGACAGCCCCGTCGCCTCCGCCGCCTGCGGCGACACCCGGCCCGCCACGTCCCCGGACCAGGCGAGCCGGGGCAGTTCGATCCGCCCGGCCAGCCCGTCCGACCAGGGGCGGTACCAGTCGAGGGCGCCGGTGTCGTAGAGCGGGGTGCACTGGCTGGCCGAGTGGTGGTCCAGTACGTACTCCCCGGTGAGCCGGTGCACCAGCCAGGAGCTGGGCATGAACAGCCGCCGGGCGCGGGCGAAGACACCGGGTTCGTGCCGGGCGAGCCAGGCGAGCTTGGGGCCGACGGCCTGGGTGGAGAGCACCGAACCGCAGCGGCGCAGGATCTCCTCGCGGCCCAGCTCGGCCTCCAGCTCGCCGATCTGCTCGGTGGCGCGGGTGTCGATCCCGTACAGCAGGGCCGGGCGCAGCGGCTCACCGGCCTCGTCCGTGACCGCGACACACGGCCCCATCCCGCTGACGCCGACCGCCTCCACGGTCACGTCGGCGGACCCGAGCAGATCCCTCACCAGTGTGGTGAACTCCCGCCACCACACCTCCGGGTCCATCTCCACCCAGCCCGGGTGCGGCCGGTCGACGGAGTGCCGTACGACGGACTGGGCGAGTACCGTGCCGTCCGGCGACACCAGCACGCCCTTGGAGCTGGAGGTCCCGATGTCCACGCCCACCACGGCGCGCCGCGCGGCGCTGTGCGACGTCATCGCGTTCGGCGACGTCATCACCCGGCCTCGATCGCCACGTCGCCGCACAGGTGCACGGACACCCCGAGCCGTGCGAAGGCCGCCGCCTTGACGGCCAGCGCGCGGTCGGCCACCCCGGCGTCGGGCGCGTACACCACCTGGATGTGGTTGGCCTTGTGACGGGCCATGAACTGGTCGCGGCTCACCCCGTCGAGGACCGCGTGCATGACCGGCCACTCCGGGTTGGTGGCCTGGCGGCGCCGCCGTGTCTCCTCCTCGGGCAGCTCCACCGCCCGGCCCCGGCCGAGGTCCAGTTGCAGCGCGCCGTCCGCGATGTACAGCCGGGACCAGACGATCTCGCCGGGCCGGGACACCCCGGACAGGGTGCCGCCACCGGCCGGGAAGTACACCGGGTTCTGCCGCAGGGAGACGGCCTCGGCGTAGCCCCCGGCGAGGTGGGACGCCGGGATGGAGCCGGAGATTTCGAAGACCCAGACGAACCGGCCGTCGTACTCCTCGCCCCACCGGACGTCGTGCAGGGTGGTGGCCGGGTCGAGGCCCATCGCCGTCCAGATGCGGTTGCTGAGCAGCGCGTCCACCGCCACGCCCTCGTCCACCTCGTTGAAGTGGGGGAGGGGCCGGTCCTCCCACAGCACCCGGGAGCCGTCGCGGCTGCGCACGGGGGGACGCTCGGCGTTGTTCAGCAGCCCCTCGGCGAGGTCGGACGCGGCCACCAGGTCCTTCAGGCCCTGCTGGTACTGGATGCCGACCGCGTCGAGACCGAAGTCGTCGCTGATGCGCAGCGCGGCGATGTACATCGCGAACTGCTGGCGCAGCTGTTCGTCGGTCAGCTCGGTGGCCTCGTCCGTACCGGTCTCGAAGCGCATGCCGCGCTCGGTGAGCCACGTGCGCACCGCGGTGGTCTCCGCCTCCGGCACCGTGGACATCTCGGCGAACAGCGCGCTCTGCGACAGGCGCTCCTTGTAGATGCCGAGGGGGTTGAGGAGTTCGTCGTCGATGATGGCGTTGTACATGCCCATACAGCCCTCGTCGAAGACCCCGATGATGGCCTTGTCCGCCATCAACTGGTCGGCGACCGCATGCCCCAGCTCACGTTCCGGCGTGGCCGGAAGCGGCGGCAACGGCCGTACGTGCGAGGCGTCCTGGGGAACGGTGCCGGTGTCCACCCAGCTCCGCAGCCCCTCCAGGAACCAGTCGTCGGTGAAGTCCACGCTCCACAGCGTGGAGTACGCGGTGCCCATCTTGGTCAGGCCCGCGTTCACCCCGAGCAGTCCCACCAGGCCCGGCCAGGTGCCGTCGAAGTTGGCCACGGTCAGGATGGGGCCGCGGTGGGTGCGCAGCCCGGCCAGCACATGGTGGCTGTACTGCCACACCGCCTCGGCGACCACCAGGGGCGCGTCGGAGGGGATCGAGCCGAAGACGGTCAGCCCCATGCGCTGGCTGTCGATGAAGCCATGACCCTTGGCGGGATCCACCTCATGCGCCCGGCGCACCGTCCAGCCGAGCTTCCCGAAGGCATCGCCCAGCGCGGCTTCCATCGCCTCCTGGACCGGCCACCCCGCGGCATTGGCGGAGGGGCGCAGATCGCCGCTGGCCACCAGCCAGACCGTAGCGGGCTCCACGGTCGGCCTCGGTGTGCTGACCGGCACGGTGTACGGCATGGCGCCACCCATTCCCTGCGTCGTCGACGGGCACTCGCGACGGCCGCCGCGAGTGCCCGCAGGCTCTCAGAAATCGATTTCTCAGACAAGGGTCCGACGCCTCTGGTGATGCCGCGGCGGGAGGTGGCTACCGTGGGTGAGGTGACACCAACGCCGACGATCAAAACCGTTGCCGAGGCGGCGGGGGTTTCCCCGGCCTCCGTATCCCGGGCGCTCAACGGCAATCCGACCATCGCGCCGGAGATCGTCGAGCGGGTGATGCGAGCCGCCGACGCGGTGGGATACCGGCCGAACGGGATCGCCAGGAGCCTGCGCACCCGCACCACCAAGGTCATCGCGCTGCTCATCCCCGACATCGGCAACCCGTTCTTCACCGCGGTCGCGCGCGGCGTCACGGACGCCGCCGAGGCGGAGGGATATACGGTCCTGCTCTGCAACACCGACGAGGACCCCGAGAAGGAGCGCCGCCACCTCGCCGTGGCAGAGCAGGCCCGGGTGGCCGGGGTCGTGCTGTCCCCGCAGGGCCGGGACACCGACATCTCACGGCTGCGGCAGAGCCGGATCCCGGTCGTGGTGATCGACCGCCCGCTGCGCGAGAAGACCGACGCCATCGTGGTGCCCTCCTTCGTGGGCGCCCGGGACGCCACCCGCCATCTCATCGAGCAGGGCTGGTCGCGCCCGGCCTGTATCACCGGCCCGGCGTCCGCCGACACCGCCCGGGCCCGGCTGCGCGGCTACCGCGCGGCCATCCGGGAGCACGACGGCATGCCGGAGATCGTCGCGCACGCCGACTTCCGGCAGGACGGTGCGATGCTCGCCGCCCGGGAGCTGCTGGCCCGGGCCGATCCGCCCGACGCGTTCTTCGTCGCCAACGCCCCGATGGCGCTCGGCACCCTGGCCGCGCTCGCCGAACGGGGCCTGCGCGTCGGCTCCGACGTCGGCTTCGTCTCCTTCGACGACGCCCCCTGGGCGCCGTACATGACGCCGCCCATCTCGGTCGTCGCCCAGCCCGCCCATCCGCTGGGGGAGCGCTCGGCGCGGCTGCTGCTGGAGTCGCTCCGCGCCCCCGTGGAGCGGCGCCCGCGCCGCATCACGCTCTCGCCCACCCTCATCGTGCGCGCCATCTCGCACCGGCCGCGGCGGGGGTGAGCCGCGGGCTCAGGGCGTGGGGATCCCGGCCGGGCGGGCCGGGCGGCCGAGCCGGACCGGAACGCCCGGCGAGTACAGCACGCTGACCGGATCCCCGGCCGGGGCGGGCAGCCCGGCCGCCGCGACGAGGTCCTCCTCGCAGGAGACGAGCCGCGCCCGGTGGAGCGGCCACCGGGGGTGATGGTTCGGCAGATAGGCCACCCCGCCGAAGAAGGCGTTGTGCATGCCCCACCGGGCGGTCAGGAAGTGCTCCAGCGCGGTCGGCTCCTCGACGCGCTCCCCGGGCCGCAGGGTGATCCGGCAGCGCGCCCCGCGCGGCCCCGGCCACCGCCGTGAGCTGGTGTACGTCAGGGTGTCGCCCTCGGCGCGGACGGCCATCTTCGACCATACGTAGGGCAGCCGGAAGACGGCCCGCCCCATGGCCACCGGCACCAGCCGGGAGGCGTCCAGCGAGCGGAACGCCACCCCGCGCCGCCCGTGCGCGTCCACCGTGTACAGCCGCACATTGGTCTCCGGAAACGTGCCGAAGTACGGGATCCCGGGCAGCCGCAGCCATCCCACCCGATGCATACGGAACGCCACCAGGCCGACATAGGTGGCCCCGTCGAACGTGTCCGGCACGGTCCCGGTCGGCAGCAGCCCCGCCACCTCCGACGGGTCCATGGCCCAGTGGAGGAAGGCGAGGTCCAGCCACCCCTGGGTCAGCAGGGGCTCGGATATGGCCGCGGGGGCGTCCGGGGTGACGGGCTCGGGGGGCGTGGGCGTGAACGTCACGGCGCCAGCATCGCAGACCGCCCGGCGCCCCGACTCGCCGCCCGCGCACCGGAACAACTACTAGGGAATTTCGCAGTTTTGGTACGGACCAAAGCGAGCAGGCGCGCCGGGTACGGGCCGAGAGGGCCCATCACACCAAGGAGGTGTCCGTATGGCATTACGGACCACACCCAGGCGGCTCGCCGGGGCCACCGTCGCCGTCGTCACGGGGCTGCTGTGCGGCCCGTGGGCGCAGACCGCCTCGGCCGCCGCACCCGACGCGTCCTCCACCGCGCGCCACTGCGTGGTCGACGCGCGCACCGGGCAGCAGAACTGCTTCGGTACGTTCACCGAGGCGGTCGGGAACGCCACCGGCGGCCGGATCACCGACGCCCCCGCCACCCCGCAGGCGGCCGCCGCCTCGAAGTCCTTCCGGACCGAGGCGGCGGAGGCCGACGCCGGTGCGCAGGGGGACGTCATCCAGGGGACGTTCTTCGACGAGAAGGGCTTCACCGGCGCCTCGCTCACCGTCACCGGACCCGAGCTGTGCGAGAAGGACGGCTGGGTCAACTGGCAGTTCGACCTCGGTGACGACTGGAAGAACCGCATCTCCTCGGTACAGCCGTGGGGCAACTGCGCCATCTGGCTGTACCCGGAGCCCAACCTCGGCGGCGACCGTGACGGGCCGTTCGACGAGAACACCGACGACGTGGGCCAGGCGCTCAACGACCGCACCCAGTCGATCGGCTTCAGCTGATCCCCCGTACGCCGCGGTCCGCACGGACCGTGGAATTCCCCCCACAGAAAGCACCCGATATGAGTCGTATCCGCACGTCCCGGACCCGTAGCGCCGTCTTACTGGCGGCGCTGGTCACCGTGGGCGGCATGGCCCTCGCCGCCCCCGCGCAGGCCGAGGAGACCCCCACCAACCGCGAACTGCTCGACAAGTGCGACAACGGCACCGACTCCTGCGTCTTCCACCCCGAGGGCGCGCCCACGGACACCGTGGGGGAGTCGCACCAGGTCGGCGACAGCGCCTACAACTGCACCCAGGACCTCCAGCGCTCCAGCATCGCCTGGGCCGACACGACCGGGGAGACCAACAGCCTCGGTGTCTCGCTCAGCGCCGAGTACGGCTTCTCGGAGGTCTTCAAGGTGAGCGTCGAGACGTCGTACGGGCACACCTGGGAGAGCTCCCACACCGAGACCGACACCACCAACGTGGACGTCCGCCCCGGTGAGGTGGGCTGGGTCACCCGCGCGCCCCAGATGCAGCGCGTGAAGGGCACGTACGAACTGCACTTCGAGGACAAGTTCTACGGCCACTACATCTGGTACGTGCCGTTCGACGCGACCGGCCCCAAGCCGGACGCGCCCAGCACCAAGACCCAGCACACCCGTCCCATGACGGACCAGGAGAAGGCCGAGCACTGCGGCTAGCCGGTGCTCCCCGGGCTCGTGGCAATCCCCGGGCCCGGGGTCAGGTCCGGCTCACCGGTGCGCTGGGCGGGCAGCGGCACCTGACCGGGCTGGTGGAGGACGACGGTACGCATCGGCAGCGGGATCTCGATGCCCTCGGCCTGGTAGCGCCGGTGCAGCCGCTTCATGAACTCATGCTTGATCAGGTACTGGTCGCTGAACTCCAGCGCCCCCAGGAAGACCGAGAAGTCGATGCCGGACTCGCCGAAGGTGTGAAAGCGGATACTCGGCTCGAAATCGACCACGCCGCCCGAGACATCGGCCATCACCTTCGCGCCCACCTCGGTCGTCACCCGCTCCACATGCTCGAGATCACTGCGGTAGGCGACCCGCACCTGCACCATCACCGACATCTCCTGCCCCGGCTGGTGGTAGTTGGTGGTGATGGTGCCGGCCAGCTTGGCATTGGGGATGATCACGAGGTTGTCGGACAGCTGACGGATGGTGGTGTTACGCCAGTTGATGTCCACGACGTACCCCTCCTCCCCGCTGCTGAGCCGGATGTAGTGACCGGGCTGCACGGTCTTGGACGCCAGGATGTGCACGCCCGCGAACAGGTTGGCCAGGGTGTCCTGAAGGGCCAGCGCGACCGCCAGGCCGCCCACGCCCAGCGCGGTGAGCAGCGGCGCGATCGAGATGCCGAGCGTCTGGAGCAGGATCAGCACGCCCATCATCAGCACCGCGATACGGGTGATGTTGACGAAGATGGTGGCCGTGCCCGCGACCCCGGACCGGGACAGCGCCAGCGTCTGCACCAGACCGGCGACCACCCGCGCCGCCGTGACCGTGGTGGCCAGGATCAGCGCCGCGATCACCAACTGGTTGACGGTGTGACCGACGGTACGGGTCAGCGGTAGCGCCGCGGCAGCGGACGACACCCCGACGGACATGGCCGCCCAGGGGGCCAGGGTGCGCAGGGTGGCGACGATGACGTCGTCCCCGCTCCACCGGGTCCGGCGCGCCCGCTCACCCAGCCAGCGCAGCGCCATCCGCGCGAGCAGTCCGGCCGCCGCGGCGGCGAGCAGCGCGGCGCCCACGACGATGACGTCGTGCAGCGTCAGTGCCCGGTTCACCGCCCACCTCCCGAAGTGCCGCCCGCCGCCCTCGGGGCGGCGGCCCGCGTCGTCGCCGGACCGAAGTCCTGTCTGCTGCTCACCTGGTCACCTGTTCGTGGGGAGGATGTGCCGATATCGTCGCGGCACGTACACATGGCCTCGACGTGACCTGCCATCTTGCCGTATCCCGTCAACCTCCGGATGACCGCCCGGCCATGACCGCGAAGCGGCGATTGGCCCATCGTCACAGCTCGGAACGCATACGACACATGGAACACATGGGCAACGCAGCCGATGTGGGGACCATGGATGACATGGATCTCACTCCGCACCGCCCGGCCGACGACGACCCCAACCCGCTGAACCGGCTCACCCTCGACCAACTGCGGCTCAGGACCAGCATGAAGTGGCGCACCTACCCGGACGACGTGCTGCCGCTGTGGGTCGCCGAGATGGACGTACCCCTCGCCGAGCCGGTGGTGCGGGCGGTCACGGACGCGATCGCCCTCGGCGACACCGGCTATCCGGCCGGTACGGCGTACGCCGAGGCGCTGGCGGGCTTCGCCCGGGAGCGCTGGGGCTGGGACGGGCTCGCGGTGGAACGCACGGCGATCGTGCCCGATGTGATGCTGGGCGTCGTCGAGATGCTCAAGCTGGTCAGCGGTCCGGGTGACGCGGTGGTGGTCAACTGTCCGGTCTATCCGCCGTTCTACCCGTTCGTGGAGCATATGGACCGCCGGGTCGTGGAGGCGCCGCTCGGTGCGCACCTGCGGCTCGACCTCGACGCGCTGGAGGACGCCTTCCGGCGTGCCGTCGCGGGCGGCCGACGGGCCACCTATCTGCTGTGCAGCCCGCACAATCCGACCGGAACCGTGCACACCGCCGACGAACTGGCCGCCGTCGCCGCGCTCGCCGACCGCCATGGCGTACGGGTCGTGGCCGACGAGATCCACGCTCCCCTGGTCGCCCCGGGAACCGTCTTCACCCCGTATCTCAGCGTGCCCGGCGCGGAGAGCGGGCTGTCGCTGATGTCGGCATCCAAGGGGTGGAACCTCGCGGGGCTCAAGGCCGCGCTGGCCATCGCAGGTCCCGCGGCCGCCGACGACCTGGCGCGCCTCCCCGAAGAGGTGGGCCACGGACCCAGCCACATCGGCGTCATCGCCCATACCGCCGCGCTGCGCGACGGCGGGGACTGGCTGGACGCCCTGCTGGGCGGGCTCGACGACAACCGCGCGCTGCTCGCCGGACTGCTGGCCCGGGAGCTGCCCGGGGTCCGCTACCGGCCGGGCCCGGCGACCTTCCTCGCCTGGCTCGACTGCCGCGCCCTGGGCCTGGGGGACGACCCCGCCGCCGTCTTCCTCGACCGCGGCCGGGTCGCCCTCAACTCCGGACTGCCCTTCGGTACGGGCGGGGCGGGCCATGTCCGGCTCAACCTGGGCACCTCGCCGGAGGTGCTCATCGAGGCGGGTACGGCGGATGGCGGGCCGCCCTCTTCTGAGGGGCGGCCGCCCAAACCGCTCCGCGTCAGCCGGTCAGATCGGTGATCCACCAAGCCGCGGCGCTGCCCGGCAGCGTCCCGGGCGGGCAGGAGGTGCTGGCCAGAATGGGCGCACCGGTGACCGGGGCCGGGACCGGGTGGTCGCTGAAGTTGATCGCGCACACCAGCCCGTCGCCGCGCATGAACGCCAGCACCTCGGGCGGCGACTCCATCCACACCAGCGGGCCCTCGCCCATCTGCGGCAGGCTGCGCCGCAGATACAGCCCCTCGCGGTACAAATGCCAGAACGAGTCGGTGTCGGCCAGCGCCCGGTCGGTGGCGTGTTCGGCGAACCACTCGGGCTGCGGCAGCCACGGCTGGGCCACCGCCTCGCCGGTGGTGAAGCCGAACGGCGAGGCGTGCCCCGACCACGGCAGCGGCACCCGGCAGCCGTCGCGGATGTGCTGACGGCTGCCGGTGCGGTGGAAGATGGGGTCGGTCAGCACCTCGTCCGGCAGGTCGACCACCTCGGGCAGGCCCAGTTCCTCGCCCTGGTAGACGTATGCGGCGCCGGGCAGGGCCAGCATCAGCAGGGCGGCGGCGCGGGCCCGGGCCGGGCCGAGGCACGACACCTCGCCGGTGGCCGGCTCGCCCGCGTACCGGGTCACGGTGCGGACCTGGTCGTGGTTGTTGAGGACCCAGGTGACGGTGGAGCCGGTGTCGGCGATGTCCCGCATCGCCTCGCTGATCACCTTGCGGAAGACGTCCGGGTTCCAGGGGGCGGTCAGCAGGTGGAAGAAGAACGCCTGGTGGAGTTCGTCGGAGCGCACGTACTTGGCCTGCTCCAGCGGCGTCGGCACGGAGACCTCGCCGACCAGCAGCCGGTCGTTCCCGTCGCGGGCCGCGTACTCGTCGCAGATCGCGCGCCAGCGGCGCCACTCCTCGTGGATCTCCGGCTGGTTCCAGGCCAGGGGGTTGACGGAGTCACGGGTGCGCTCGTCGATCGTGGGGTCGTCGGAGTCGGGCAGCTCGGGGTGCTTGAACAGACCCGCCGCCACATCGATGCGGAACCCGTCGACACCCCGGTCCAGCCAGAACCGCAGCACCTCGTGGAAGTGCTCGCCGACCGACGGCTCGCGCCAGTTGAGGTCGGGCTGCTCGGGGGTGAACAGGTGCAGGTACCACTGGCCGGGGGTGCCGTCGGGCTCGGTGACCCGGCTCCAGGCGGGGCCGCCGAACATGGCGTGCCAGTTGTTGGGCGGCAGTTCGCCGTCCGTCCCCCGGCCGTCGGCGAAGTGGAAACGGGCCCGGGCCGGTCCGCCGGGTCCCTCGGCGAGGGCCGCCTTGAACCAGGCGTGTTCGCTGGAGCAGTGGTTGGGGACGATGTCCATGAGGACCTTCAGCCCGAGCCGGTGGGCGTCGTGCACCAGCCGGTCGAACTCCTCAAGATCGCCGAAGATCGGGTCGACGTCGAGGTAGTCGGCGACGTCGTACCCGTGGTCGTGCTGCGGCGACGGGTAGAACGGGCTGAGCCAGATCCCGTCCACGCCCAGCTTCTTGAGGTACGGCAGTCCCAGCCGGGCCCCGGCGAGGTCGCCGATGCCGTCCCCGGTGCTGTCGAGGAAGCTGCGCAGGTAGATCTGGTAGATCACCGCGTCGCGCCACCAGGCGTGCGGCGAGCCCTCCGTGCGATGCGTGGAGGGGCGGGGCGCCGTGGTGGCCGTGGCGAGGCCCGTTGCCTCGTCACTCGCCGGTATCGAGGTCATCCGGCGCTCATCCGGGGCTGTCATGCGTCCATCCCAGTGCTGGTTCGTGCTGGCTTGCTGATGCGATTGCTGGCTCGGGGAGCCGTCCGGGCAGGGGCGGTCCGGCGCCATGCGGCAGTTGTCGCGGGTCGACGGAAACGCCGGTGAAGGGCGGTGCGGACGGCGCTCGTGGCGCCCCGGGCCGTGTGGTGCGTTCTCAGATGCCGTGCGGGGCGGGGGCCTTACGGTGGAAGGCCGGGCCGCCGAGGGGCGTATGGCCGAGGGGCTTACGGCCGGGAGTCCGCCGGCTCGGGGCCGGGCGGCCGGGGGTCGCTGCCGGGCGCGGTGCGTCGGCGGCGGGGGCCGCGTACGGCTCCCCGGCGGGCATGCGGTGCCTCTGACTGCTCACGGACAGGCCCTCTCGTGCGGCACATCACCGTTGATGTATCGATAAAGCACAGTGGCATAAGATGGGGGTGAGCGGCAAGCGATCACGAGAAGCCGGAGCAAACCGGGGAGAGCGGATGGCGACGCTGAAGGATGTGGCCCGCACGGCGGGGGTCTCGGTGATGAGCGTCTCCAACGTCCTCAACGACACCGGCCGGTTCTCCGCCACGATGCGCGAACGCGTGCTCCAGGCCGCCGAGGAGGTCGGTTACGCGGGCCCCGACCCGGCCGCCGCCTCGCTCCGGCGCGGGCGCACCGGCACCGTCGGGGTGGTGCTGCCCCTTCCGCTGGAGACGGCCTTCGCCGACCCGGCGGCCACCGCCTTCCTGGAGGGCGTGGCCCGCGAGTTCCAGCGGCGCCGCACCACCATGACCCTGCTCGCCCTGCCGCCCGCCGTCGGGCCGCTCGCCCGGTATGCCACCGCCCCCGTCCAGCAGGTGGCCGACGCGCCGCTCGCGGCGCTGGAGAAGGCCGTGATCGACGCGGCCCTCCTGTACAGCGTGGAGGAGGACCACCCCGGCCTCGACATCCTGGTCAAGCGCGAACTGCCGGTGCTGGCCGTGGACTCGCCCGGCCATGACACCGGACGGGACCGCTTCGGCGACGCCTGGGCGGGCTTCGTCACCGTCGACGACTTCGGCGGCGCCCGGCGCGCCGCCCGCCATCTGATCGGCCTCGGCCACCGGCGGGCCGCGATCCTGGTGGACAAGCTCGCCGTTCAGCCCCGGCTGGGCCCGGCCACCTGGCCGCAGGCGCTCGCCACCACCAGCGCGATCCTGCGCCGTAGGCTGCTGGGCTACCGGGACGCATGGGCCGAGGCGGGGCTGCCGTTCACCGACCTGACCGTCATCGAATGCGGCAGGAACGACATCGCGGCGATCCGTACGGCCGTGCACACCCTGCTCACCGCGCCGGGCCCGCACCCCACCGCGCTGCTCGCCGTCTCCGACACCCTCGCGCTCGGCGCGTGCGCGGCCGTCCGGGACCATGGCCTCGCCGTGCCCGGTGACCTGGCCGTCATCGGATACGACGACATCCCCGCGGCCGCCACCGCCGTCGTCCCCCTCACCACGGTTCATCAGCCCACCGTGGAGAAGGGCGAATCGGCGGCCCGGCTGCTCCTCGATCACACCGACCACCACATCGAGCACCGCTCCGACCACGGCGCGTCCACCGCCCCGCCCGCTCCGGTGGCCGGGGCGGCGCCGCCGGAACTCCCCACCCGTCTGGTCATCCGCGCCAGCACACCGGCCTGACGCCGCGTACGCTCCGTACGTAGTCGTCGAGGGCCCACCGGGGCACCCACCCCTGCTCCCTGGCTCTGCCGGTGTCGAGGACGACGGTGTGCGCGAGCTGGTCCACCGCGTACCGGGTCAGCACCGGCGGGGCGGCCGTCCGGTGGCGCGCGGCGGCCTCCAGCGCCCGGGCCGCCGCCATGGCCAGGGGGCGCGGCAGATGGCCGATGCGCGCACGCCGGCCGTGGGCGCGCAGCACCTCACGGATCGCCCGGTCGCGGCGGTACGGCGCGGCATCGGCGATGTTGTACGCGCCCGGCGGCCAGCCCGCGGCGGCGGACACACAGGCGTCGGCGAGGTTTTCGACGGCGGTGAGACTGAGCGTCACATCCGGCCCCGGCAGCAGCAGAAGCCCGCCGCGGATCCGGTCCAGCAGCCGGGGCACCAGATACGGGTCGCCCGCCCCGTACACGGCCCGCGGCCGCAGCACCACCGCACCGGCCTCCAGCGCCAGCCGTTCACCCGCCGCCTTCGTCCGCCCGTACGCGTTCAGCTGGCCGGAGACGGGATGGTCCTCGCCCACCCGGCCCCGGCCGGGCCGCGGATCGTACACACTGGCGCTGCTCACCCACACCACCGGCCGCCCGCCCGCGGCGCGCAACAGCCGGGCCGCGCCCTCGACGTTGACGGCGCGCATCTCCGCCTCGGCCGCCGATCCCGCCATCGGGTCCCCGACGGCCGCGGCGCAGTGCACCACCAGGTCGGCCCCGGTGAGATCGGGCACGTCCCGCGCGGCGTCCCACCGCATATGCCGCCCCACCGGCCCGCCGCGCCGCCCCACGCACAGCACCTCGGCGCCCGCGGCGGCGGCCGCCCGCGCGATGTATCCGCCGCAGAATCCGCTCGCCCCGGTGACGGCGACCCGCGCTCCGGCGATACGGCCGGTCATGGGCTCTCCCGCGCGCGGACGGTCAGCGTCCGCCAGCCGGGGAGCGCCGCGTGGCGGTCCGCCCGGGCGCGGACGACGGCGGGACGGTACGGCGCCAGCGCGGCCAGGGTGTCCTGGAGCTGGGCCCGCGCCAGTGGCGCGCCCGGGCAGGCGTGCGGGCCCGCGCCGAAGAACAATTTGGGAGACGGCCCGGTTCGACCGGGCAGCGGGCGTCAGGGCCGGTGCGGTGGTCCCGTACGGCGTGGCGTGCGACCAGCACGATCCGGTCGCCGCGCCGGATCGTCACCCCCGCCAGGGTGGCATCGGCGGCGGCGACCCGCGGCAGTACGGGCGACGGGGCCACCACGCGCAGGAGTTCGGCCACCAGCGCCGGGCGCAGCGCGTCGGCCGCGGCGTCCTGCCACAGCCCGGCGTCGGCGCACCAGGCCACCGCGCGGGGGAGGGCCGCGACGGTGGTGGCGACGGCGGCGGTGGCCAGCATCGCGCGCAGCGCACCGTCGTCCCGCCCCTCGGTGGCCAGCAGGTTCTGAAGGCGCCGCGCCGCCGCCGTCGCGTCGTCACCGGGGCGGCGCGGTCCCGGCAGATGGTCCCGTACGGCCGCCGCCGCGGCATCGGAAGCGGCCGCCGCCACCGCCCGCGGATCGGCGTCGATGTCCAGCAGCGCGCACACCGTGGCGCCCGCCGTCTCGTGGCCACCGCCACCAGATCCACCGTGCCGCCGGGCTCCGCGAGCGGGCCCAGCCGCCGGTCGAGAACGGCGCGCCACACCGGTCGCAGCCGGTCCACCCCGGCCGCGCCGAGGCCGTCGGCGAGTCCCCGCCGGGTGTCCCGGTGGCCGCCGCCCTCCTGGTCGAACAGCAGCCCCTGAGCCCTGGGATCGGACAGCGCGGCGCGCGCCGCGCCACCGGTCGAGCCCTCGGCCGTACGGTCCAGCGGGACACGGGTGAGCACCTGGCGGCAGGCCTCGGCGTCGTGCACCAGGACCGTGGAGCCCAGGCGCACGGCCGGGCGGGCGCGGGTGGCGGCGAGCAGGGCGAGGAGCACCGGGTGCGCCGCCCGGTAGACGCGGCGGTCCCGGCGGCGGGCCCGCCGGTACGCCCGGTTCGGCGGCGTCATGACGGGGGGTTCCGTTCCGGCGGTCCCCCCCGGGTGCCCGTCCGCCCGGCGGCCCGGGCCGGAGACGGCGTATGGAAAAGCGAACGGCCAGGCCGTCCAGCCGGGCCGCCGCCCGCCGGGCCGCCTCCGCGCGGTCCGGTTTGCGGGACCGCCCGGTGAGCGGGATGTCGGTGAGGAGCACCGCGTCGGGGCGGGCGGAGCCCATCCGCTCCAGCGGCCCGGCCAGCAGGGCGCGCACCCGGCGCGGATCGGCACCGGGGCTCGGCTGGACGAGCGCGACGAGCCGTTCGTCCCCGTCTCCGGCCGGGACGCCGACGAGGAGGGCCAGTTCGACCCCGGTGACGTGCAGCGACGGCTCGTACAGCCCCGGGTAGATGTTCTCGGCGCGGCGCAGCACCATGTTCTTCAGCCGCCCCTCCAGCACGATCCGGCCGCCCTCCCAGCGGGCCCGGTCGCCGGTCCGCACCCAGGGGTCGGGGTCCTCGCCCAGATAGCGGTGGCGGGCCGCGGGCCCGGCCAGCAGCAGTTCGCCCTTTCCCGGGGCCATGCCGTCCACCCGGACCCGGACCCCCGGCAGCGGTGCCCCGGCCAGATCGCCGGTCCCGCCGAACGCCGCCTTCTCGGCCGCTTCGACGGCGGCGGCCGGGAACAGCTCGGTGAGCGCGTACACCCCCCACGCCTCGTCCGCCCCCGCCCGCTTGACCCGGGCCAGCAGCTCGGCGCCCGCCGGTGCCGAGCCGGTCCAGACCCGGCCGGTGAAGCGGGCCTCGGCGGCGAGCGCGGCGCGCAGCTGCGGTGGCGTCAGATAGGTGGCCTGCGGGGCGAGCCGGCCGAG
>NZ_GG657754.1:9844244-9847689 GCF_000158915.1 Streptomyces himastatinicus ATCC 53653
CCAGCCGGGCGCTGAGCACATCGGGGCCCACGGACGGGTCCAGCACGGCGGCCCGCAGCCCCAGCCGGTGTGCGGCGAGCATCACGGCGAGCGCGCGCGGCCCGGGCCGTATCGCGACGCCGACGGTGTCCCCGGCGGTCAGGCCACGGGCCCGCAGCCCGGCCGCGTACGCCTCGGCGAGGTCGGCCACGTCCCCGCGGGTGGCGTGCACCCGGGGCGCGCCCGCGCGGGTGCAGCCCAGGACGGCCGGGCGGTGCGGATGGGCCCGCAGCGTGTGCGCGAGACGGTCCAGCATCAGCGCGGATCCTCCCCGTGGCGCCCGCTGCCCTGGTCGAGGTACCAGCGGGCGGTTCCGACGACGCCGTAGGCGCGCAGCCGTCGTGTGGAGTTCTCCACGATCATCCCTTCGCAGCGGGCGATGGCGGTGGTGTGGCGGCGCACCCGGTTGAGGAACGCCCGGTCGGTGGGGGAGGGGCGCCGTGGCATACCACCGGCGGCGAGGTACAGGGCGGCGGTGATGGCCATGTTGTTGCCCGCGTGCATCCGGTACGGCGCGAGATACCCGTGCCCCCTGCGGTGCGCGGGCCGCAGCCGCCCGAAGAGGGCCGCGAGGAACACCAGGACGCGGAAGGCGGCCCGGCCGAGCGGCCCGTGCTCATCGCGGCGCGCGGTGATCCGTCCGCAGGCCATGCCCCGTTCGGTGGCGCCCAGCGCGGCCCGCGCGGCGGCCGTCCAGCCGGGCCGGGGCAGACAGTCGGCGTCGGTACGGGCGACGATCTCGGCGCCGTGCTCGATCGCGTACCGGAACCCGGTGTCCACGGCGCAGCCAACGCCCTTCTCCGGCTCGGTCAGCAGCAGGACGGGGAAGGCGGCGCGCCGGGCGAAGCGGCGGACGATGTCCGGGGTGGCGTCGGTGGAGGCGTTGTCGACGACCAGCAGGGTGAAGTCGCGGTCGCGCTGTGCGGCGAGCGCGTCGAGCGTGGCGCCGATCCGGGTGGCCTCCTGATGGGCCGGAACCACGACCCACATCCGGCTCATGACGCCTCCCATACGAGGGTCATGATGCTGACGCCGCCCCCGAGGCCGACGAACAGCACCCGGTCGCCCGGCGCCAGCCGCCCGTGCACCCGGTCCAGCTGCACCCCGAGCGAAGCGCTGGCCACATTGCCCAACTCGCCCACCGTGACGACGAGTTTGTCCCGTGGCACACCGGTCGTCTCGATGAACCGCTCCAGATACGGCACCGTCACCTGGTGGACGAGCACCCGCGCGAAGTCCCGCCACTCCAGACCGGTCCGGTGCCGCATGCCGTCCAGCACCGACACCCCCACCTTCTCGAAGACGGTGCGCAGATGTGTGCCGTCACCGCGGAAGTACGTCTGCTCCTCGTCGCGCGGATGCCGGGAGCCACCGCCGAAGATGCCACCGGCGGCCCAGTGTTCGGAGTGGGTCCGGGTGTCGACGTCGAGGATGCCGCCGCGGTCCACCGGCTCGACCACCACCGCGGCACCCGCGTCGCCGAAGGTGTAGCCCGCGAAGGCGTCGTGGAACGCCGCGCGGCTCCCGGGGGCGCGGCGCATGGCGCGGCTCGGGGTCTCGCCGGTGACCACCAGCGCCCGGCCGGCGCGCCCGGCGAGGATCATCGCCCGTGCCAGGTCGATGCCGTTGACGAAGCTGTTGCAGGCGTTGGTGACGTCCAGCGCGTGGGCCCGGGAGCCGAGTTCGGCCTGCACCACGTGCGCGGTGGCGGGTTCGGCCATGTCACGGGTGGCGGAGGCGAAGAGCAACAGGTCGATGTCGAGCGGGTCGAGCCCGGCGGCGTCCAGGGCCCGCCGGGCGGCGCCGGTCGCGAGCGTCGAGGCGTACTCCCCGTCCGCCGCGATCCGCCGCGAGCCGATCCCCGTCGCCCGTTCGAACACCCCGTGCGGGAGCGGGAGTCCGCAGCCGCGTGCCACCTCGCCGCGCAGCTCCTCGGAGGAGAGCCGCCGCCGTGGCAGCCAGGAGCCGACGGAGGTGATCCCCACCCGAGGGGGACGCGCGGACAGGGCCGGTGAACTGGGCATGGGGTCAGCATCATCGGGGTGATCGGCCGCGACATGAGTACGCGTACTCAAAAGCCACCGGGACCAGGGCGTTCGCCGAGCGACGGAAGATCCCTGTTGATCCGTGTTGATCCCCGCAGATTCCCGTACAACCATCCTGGGCCTCCACATGTCACCTAGACGACGCAAAAAGCGTCCTAGGGTTACAAGGGGGAAATATGAAGATTTCGCGCTATGTTGCCGCGACCGCGGTACTGGCGTCCGCCGTCGCGGGCTCCGTGGTCCTCGCGCCGTCCGCCTCGGCGGCGGCCAAGGCCGCGTACAACGGGGCCTGCGGCAGCGGGTACAAGGTGGTGAACTCGGCGCCGATCGGCACCCAGGGCACCGTCTTCCTGACGTACAACTCCGCCAAGGGCAAGAACTGTGTCGTCACCGTCCGCAACTCGACCGGGGCGGCGAAGAACATGTTCGCCTACCTCTACGTGAACGGCTCGGAAGACTCGCAACTGGACGAAGGCCTGTACACGTCCTACGCGGGCCCGATCTACGACTACGGGCGCGGGAAGTGCGTCGACTGGGCCGGGGGCATCGACAACCAGTCGACCTTCACCTACGGGTCGAACTGCGCGTCCCTCAAGGAGCACCGGGTGACCAAGGGCTGGTAATCCGCACGGCCCTGCTCGGCGCATCACCTGACGCCCCACCTGACGCACCACCACCCCACGGGTCGCCGCCGCTGTCGCTCAGCGGCGGCGACGCCGCGTCACGAACACCCCGGCGGCCGTCAGCACCGCGGCGGCCGAACCGCCCGCGACCAGCGGCATCGCGGTGCCGCCGCCGTCGGTCTCATCGGAGGCGCGGTCGGCCGTGTTGCCGGTGGTTTCACTGTTCTCGGCGGGTGCCCGTGCGTCGCTGTTCTTCGCCCCGGCGGAGAGCACCACATCCGAGCAGGAGTAATAGGTGTCCGCCGTACTGGAGTTGCGCCAGATCGTGTACAGCAGCTGACGGCCGGTGCGGTCCGACGGCAGCTTCGCCTTGAGGTGGTACGCACCGTCGGTCAGCTCCGGGTCCTTGACCTTCGCGAACGGCTTCGCGTCGAGATCGGACCACTTCAGCGGCCGCTTCGGATCGTAGCCCGGCTTGGTGAGATACAGCTCGAAGGTCCCGGTGTGGGGAATCGTCGAGCTGTAGTCGAGCGTGAGATCGGCCCCGGGGGCGAGACGCGTCGAGGGCCAGTCCGCACGCGGCAGATCCAGCCCTCGATAACCGTCGAGGCCCGCGCTGCACAGCTTTCCGTCCGGGATCCGCTGCCGGTCCTTGCCGTTCACATCGGCGATGCGCAGGTTGTCCCACTCCTCGAACGCCGCGCCCCCGGCCGCCTTCGCCGCCTCGCAGGCCGCCGA
>NZ_GG657754.1:9847789-9852923 GCF_000158915.1 Streptomyces himastatinicus ATCC 53653
GGGCGGGTCCGGCGCCCACCGCGGTGAGCAGCAACGAGACGGTTCCGGCGAAGGCGGCCGAGGCGGCGATGCGATGCACGGTCATGCCGGGGAGTACGAGGGGGAGGAGCGGTGTGTTCAACCGGTCTTCAAGCGGCCGGTGGTGGGCGTGTCACTTCCCCAGCGTGCGCTCGAAGAGCGCCAGCAGCTCCCGCCAGTGCCGGTCCTCCGCCGCGGCGTCGTACATGGCCGTGTCGACCTGGGTGAACCCGTGGTGGGCGCCCTCGTACACCTCGCTGCGGTAGCGCACCCCGGCCGCGTCCAGCGCCTGCTCCAGCACGGCGATCTGATCCGCCGGGATCGACGGGTCCTGGTCGGCGTGGCCGAAGTACAGCTCGCCCGACACCCGGTCGACGAGCCGGTGCGGGCTGTCCGGGGCGTCCGTGACGAGGTGGCCGCCGTGGAAGCTGGCCGCCGCCGCGACCCGCTCGGGGTGGGCCGCCGCGGTGCGCACCGCCAGCACGCCGCCCATGCAGTAGCCGACGCTGCCCACGGGGCCGTCCGTGACCTGGGGAGAGGCGGCCAGCCAGGCGAGGTACGCACCGGCGTCCCGTACGGCCAGCTCGGGCGTGTGCGCCTTCATCAGCGGGCCGAGCTGCTCGAAGATGTCCGAGCGCTGCGAGGGGTCGATGAACTCCGGCAGATCCACCACGGGCGCCCGCCCCGCGCGGTAGAGGACGTTGGGCACCAGCACGCTGTAGCCGTGTCCGGCGAGGCGCTTCGCCGCGTCCTCGACCGAGGCGCGCGGCCCGAAGGCGTCCGGGTACAGCAGGACGCCCGGATGCGGATTCCCGTCGTCGGGGTGGGCCAGGTAGGCGTCGGCAACCCCGTCGGGGGTGGGGACGTCCAGGGAGATGCCGTGCGCGGAAGCCATTGCCGCACCTTTCTCTCGCGTCGTGGGGGCGGCCCCACCGTATCGCTGCGCTCCCCGCGTCCCGTGGACCGGCTCCGGCGAACCGGACTCCTCGGCGAAGAGCGGCGGAGGTGTACGACGCTGGAGGGAGCTGTGGGGAGACGAAGGGAATTGTCCGAAGACACCGACCAGGCGGTATGCCGATGATGCAATAGCGGGAGAGGTCTGGCCCCCGAGCGGACCGGGCCTCATGATGCCGCGTTGAGCGGCACATCGCACGTCAGAGGTGGAGGAACGTCATGCACCCAGTCACCGGCTCCCGCGCCGTCGGCCCCGCCGCCGCGCGCTCCGCCAGCCGACTGTCTGCCGACAGGGCCCGGGGGCTGCCCCGGATGCCCGCCGCCCGCCCGCCCATACGCTCGCGGGCCGACCCCGAGGCCATCGCGCTGCTGCACCGGACCGCCCGCGTCCTCATCGACGAACTGCCGCGGCTGACCGATGAGGTGGTCGCCCTGATGCGGGAGCGAGAACCCGTCTACAACTCGGCCTCCATCGATCCGCAGGAGCTGTGGCGGGATGTCAACGACTCGCTGTCCAACAACGTCCGCTCCCTGCTGTACCCCAAGGAGACACGGGAGCCCGCCCGCTCCGTCTCCTGGCGGATCGGCGCCGACCGCGCGGCCCAGGGCCTCCCGCTGGACGCGCTGCTGCACGGTTTCCGCATCGGATGCACCGTCGTCTGGGACGAACTGGTCGAGACGGCCTCGCGCGAGGACCCGTCCGGCGCCCGGGGGCTGGTGCATGTGGCGTCCGACATCTGGCACTTCGTCGACGAGCACTGCACGCTCGTCTCCGAGGCGTACCACGAGGTCGGACGGCAGCTCGCCTGGCACCGCGAGAACCGGTTCCGGATCATCATCGAGGCGCTGCTCGACGGCACCGCCCGGGTGAGCGACTTCCCCGAGGCGGAGGAGGTACTGGGCCTGCCCGAACAGGGCCGTTACGCGGTCGTCGCGCTGGACCACGCGGGCTCCGGCCCCGGGGCACTGCGCCCGCCGGAGATCCACGGCGGCGGCCGTACGGTGTGGCACACGGGGGAGTCCACCGCCCACGCGATCGTCCTCCTCGGCGACGTCCACCCCCGGGAGGTGGCCCGGGCCCTCACCGTCCCGCCCGGCGCCCGGGCCGGGGTCAGCACCCGCCGTCACCGGCCTGGCCTCGGTGAACGCGGCCCGCCTGCTCGCCGATACGGCGCTGCGCGCATGCCCCGCCGCCGGCGAGGCGGCGCTGCTGGAGGAGCACTACCCGGAGGCCCTGGTGGTGTCCTCCCCGGACCTGGCCAGCGCGCTCGCCGACCGCATGCTCGGCCCCGTCCTGGCGCTCGAACCCGCCGACCGGGACGTCCTGCTGACGACCCTGACGGCCTGGCTGGACGCCGACGGATCGGCGCGCGAGGCGGGGCGGGCGCTGTTCTGCCACCGCAACACGGTGCTCAACCGGCTGCGCCGCTACGAGCAGCTGACCGGGCGTACGCTGCACCGCCCGCGCGACGTCGTCGAGTTGTCGCTCGCTCTCGCGGCGCACGGGCTGCTGTCACCCTGACCGGGGCCGCGACGGATCCGGCGCGAGGGATCCGGTGCGAAGGATCCGGCGTGAAAGGTCCGGCGTGACGGGTGCGGTATGGACCTTTGCGGCGCCGGAAGCCGGTGACGGATCCTCACGGCCAGGAACAGTGTGGGCGTGCACAACCGCCGCCAGTGGATCATGTGCCTCTGCCACGCGGTCCCCCGACGGGCTGTACGGCGGTCCCGGTGAGCTGCTGTCGTGGCGGTCCCGTCCCACCCGTCTGGACGGATCCGCCACGAGGAGCACGACATGTCCGAACACGCATGGGGGCAGACCACACATCCGCGCCCGGTGCGCACCGCCGAGGTCATGCCACCGCGGCCACCGGAGGCGATGGGCCCGCGCCCCGGCCCGAGCCCCGACGTCCCTCCGGACCACCGCGGGGAGCGCCGCGCCCGGCGCTCCCCGTGGCGGCGGCCGTGGCCGTGGACGGCGCGGGCCGCCTGCGCCGCGCTGGCCTGCCACCTGGCCGCCGTGGTGGTCAACTGCACCGCAGGCGGAGGGATCGACCTCGGGACGGGCGGCGGATTCACGGTGGGCGCCCTGCTGGTCGGCGCCGACGCGGCGGTCCTGGTCACCGTCCTCGTCAGAGCCGACCGGCGCGCCCCCGCCGGGGACACCCCGGAGAGAGAACGATGAGCGATTTCGAGCCGAGAACCCTGGCGTTCGTGCTGTTCGCCTGCTTCATCGCCGTATCCTTCCTGCTCTGCATCCTCGCGGCCACCGACAGCGACGACCCCTCCGAGTTCTACATCGGCACCGGTGCGCTCGGCCCGATGCAGAACGGCCTGGCCATCGCGGGCGACTACATCTCGGCCGCCACCGTCCTCAGCACCACCGGCACCATCGCCATCGCCGGATTCGACGGTGTCCTCATCACCATGTCCACCGTGGTCTCGATCCTGGTGTTCCTGCTGGTGATGGCCGGACCCCTGTGCGGACGCGGCCGCTACACCCTGGGCGACGTACTGGCCGAGCGGCTGAGCGAGCGCCCGGCCCGGATCGGCACCGCCGTCCTGGTGCTGATGGTCACCATGCCGCTGCTCACCGTCCAGCTCAACGGCGCGGGCGACATGATGTCCCTGCTGATCGGCATCCCCGGCAGCGCGTCGGTCACCGGCTGCACCATCTTCATCGGCTCCCTCATGGTCTGCTACGCCGCCCTCGGTGGGATGAAGGGCACCGGCTTCATCCAGATCCTCAAGACCGTCATCCTCCTCGGCGCGTTCATCCTGCTCGCCGTGCTGGTCATCAAGCGCTTCGACTGGAACCCGGCCAGCCTGTTCGGCGCGGCGGCCGACAAGAGCGGTTACGGGGACGCCTTCTGGGAGTCCGGCCGCCAGTTCGGCGATTCGTTCACCGGCAAGCTGGAGGTCATCAGCGTCCAGCTCACCCTGGCCGTGGGCGCGGCCTGTCTGCCGCACATCACCATGCGGCTCCACCCGATCCGCGGTGCGCGGGCCGCCCGCGCCGCCACGACCTGGGCCGTCGGCGCGGTCGCCGTGCTGGGCGGGCTGATCGTGATCGTCGGCGCGGGTGCCACGGCCATCGTCGGCCTCCCGGCGCTGCGCGCCGCCGACCCCACCGGCACCAACTCCCTGCTGCTGCTCACCCGCGCGCTCGACCCGGGGGCCGAGGCGGCCCACCGCAGCCTGCTGTTCACTCTCGTGGCCTGCGCGGTCGTCGTCACCACGCTCGCGGCCGTCGCGGGGCTCACCCTCGCCGCCGCGGCCTCCCTCGCCCACGATGTGCTGGCCAAGGTCGTACTCCCGGAACGGCTCAGCCCGGCCCGTGAACTCGTCCGCGGCCCGCGCGGACGATCGTGATGCAGTCGGCGTGGTGCCGTCAGCCTCGCCATGGTGACCCAGCCACTGGAACCGCCAGATCCTGATCACCTTCACCTTCACGGCCGCCGCCTCCGCGCTGCTGCCGGTCCTGCTGTACGGGACGATGTGGCGCGGCTTCACGGTGACCGGAATGCGCTGGGCGATGTACGGCGGCCTCGGCCTCACCCTCCTCACGATCGTCTTCTCCCCGGCCGTCTCGGGCGGCGCCCTCGCGGTCTTCCCCGACCGCGACTTCCACTGGTTCCCACTGCGCAACCCGGGCCTGATCACCATCCCGGTGGGCTTCCTGCTGGGCTGGGCGGGCTCCCGTCTCGGAGGGCGCACCCACCCCGAGGACCCCTCGCAGCCTGCGGCGCAGGGCGAGGATGCGAAGATTTCGCGCCATGGACGAACTGATAGATCTGCTACCGGTCGGGTGCGTGCGGCTCGACGCGAGGGCGGCGGACTGGCGTGAGGCGATCGCGGTCGCTGGCGGACTCATGGTGGACGGGGGCTTCACCACCGCCGAGTACACCGCGGAGATGATCGCGGGCGTCGAGGAGAACGGGCCGTACATCGTCGTCGCCCCCGGTGTGGCGTTCGCCCACGCCCGGCCCTCTCCCGCCGTCCGCGCGACCGGCATGTCCTGGGTGCGGCTGGCCGAACCCGTCGCGTTCGGCCACGAGACCAACGATCCGGTCACCCTGGTCGTGGCCCTCGCCGCCGAGGACTCCGGCGCGCACACCTCCGCGATGGCGAGCCTGGCCCGCCTGCTCGGCGACCCCGGCGC
>NZ_GG657754.1:9853474-9860914 GCF_000158915.1 Streptomyces himastatinicus ATCC 53653
TCGGAGCGGGCGCGGGGTTGGTCACCAACTCCCTCGCCCCGCTGGGCACGATGATCCAGGGCGTCACGGGAGCGCACGGCGTCATCCCGACCAACGAGGCCATCGTCGGCATCGCCCAGGCGCAGTTCGGGTCGCGCGTCGCCTGGCTGATGATCCTGGGCTTCGTGGTCAGCCTGCTGCTGGCCCGCTTCACCCCGCTGCGCTATGTGTTCCTGACCGGACACCACATGCTGTTCATGGCCACGCTGCTGACCGTGGTGCTGGCGGGCGCCGGCCAGTCCACCGTCGTCGTGGTGGCGGTCGGCGGGGTGCTGCTCGGCATCATGCTGGTGGCCATGCCCGCCTTCGCCCACCCCTGGACCAAGCGGGTCACGGGGAACGACACCGTCGCCATCGGCCACTTCGGCACGGCCGGCTACGTCGTGGCGGGCGCGGCCGGGAAGGTGGTCGGCAAGCGCAGCCGCAGCACCGAGGAGATGAAGCTCCCCGAGGGGCTGCGCTTCCTGCGCGACTCGATGGTGGCCACGGCGCTGTCCATGCTGGTCATCTATGTGGTGATGGCGGTGCTCTTCCTCCTCAAGGCGGGCGAGCGGACGGCCTTCAAGGCGTTCGCCACCGGCACCGGGGCCACTACGGCGGCCACCGACACCGGCAACTATGTGATGCAGTCCGTGATGCAGGGCCTCCAGTTCGGCATCGCGGTCGCGGTCATCCTCTTCGGGGTGCGGACGATCCTCGGCGAACTCGTGCCCGCCTTCCAGGGCATCGCGAGCAAGGTCGTGCCGGGCGCGCTGCCCGCGCTGGACGCGCCGATCGTCTTCCCGTACGCGCAGAACGCCGTGCTCATCGGCTTCCTCTCCAGCTTCACCGGCGGCCTGGTCAGCCTCGCCCTGCTCACCTGGGTGTTCAACCCGGCGTTCGGCCTCGCGCTGGTCCTGCCGGGTCTGGTGCCGCACTTCTTCACCGGTGGCGCGGCGGGCGTCTACGGCAACGCCACCGGCGGCCGGCGCGGCGCCGCCGTGGGCGCGTTCCTCAACGGTGTGCTCATCACCTTCCTGCCCGCCCTGCTGCTCAAGGTGCTGGGCGCGTTCGGGAAGCAGAACACCACCTTCGGCGACGCCGACTTCGGCTGGTTCGGCGCGCTCGTCGGCAACGCGGGCAAGGCCGGTAGCGGGGTGGGCGTCGCCCTCATCCTGCTCATCGGCCTGGCCGTCCTGGGCGCCGCCGTGCTGGTGCAGAAGCGCGTGGTCGACACGGGCTGGGACCCCGGCGCCGCCCGCGACGCCCTGATGCCCAGGGAGGACGCGGCAGCCGGGGCAGCGGGGGCCGGGGACGCCCCGGGCGGGGCCACGGCGTACCCGAAGATCGCCCCGCCCGAGGGCGCCCCCGCACCCCCGCCACCGCCCCGGTGACCCGCCCTACCCGCCGACGTACTCCCGCAGATGCGTGGCGGTCAGCGACGCACCGGAGGCCACGAGGTCGGCGGGCGTCCCGGTGAACACCACCCGGCCGCCGTCATGGCCCGCCCCCGGGCCCATGTCGACGATCCAGTCCGCGTGAGCCATCACCGCCTGGTGGTGCTCGATGACGACGACCGTGTTGCCGTCGTCCACCAGCCGGTCGAGCAGCGCGAGCAGCTGGTCCACATCGGCCAGATGCAGCCCGGTCGTCGGCTCGTCCAGCACGTACGTCGTGCCGTTCTTCGCCATGTGGATGGCGAGCTTGAGCCGCTGCCGCTCACCGCCCGAGAGGGTGGTGAGCGGCTGGCCGAGCCCCAGATAGCCCAGGCCCACCGCCATCAGCCGGTCGAGGATCACCCGTGGCTGTCCGGTGGTGAAGAACTCCCGGGCCTCGGCCACCGGCATGGCGAGCACTTCGCCGATGCTGCGCCCGCGCAGCCGGTACGCCAGCACCTCCGCCTTGAACCGCCTGCCCTCGCACTCCTCGCACACCGACGCCACCTCGGCCATCATCGCGAGATCGGTGTAGGTCAGCCCGATGCCCTTGCAACGCGGGCACGCGCCCTCCGAGTTGGCGCTGAACAGCCCCGGCTTCACCCCGTTGGCCTTCGCGAACGCCGACCGGATCGGATCCAGCAGCCCCGTATAGGTGGCCGGGTTGCTGCGGCGCGAGCCACGGATCGCCGACTGATCGGCGACGATCACCCCGTCCCGTCCGCCGAGCGAGCCATGGATCAGGGAACTCTTACCGGACCCGGCGACCCCCGTGACGACGGTGAGCACCCCGAGGGGGATGTCCACGCTGACGTCCCGCAGATTGTGCAGCCGGGCGCCGGTGATCGGCAGCTGGCCGCGGGGCTCACGCGGCTTGTCGCGCAGGCTCACCCGATGGCCGAGATAGTCGCCGGTCAGGGTGGAGGAGGCCCGCAGTCCGGCCAGATCGCCCGCGTAGACGATCCGCCCGCCCGCCGCACCGGCGCCGGGGCCCAGATCCACCACATGGTCGGCGATCCCGATCGTCTCCGGCTTGTGCTCCACCACCAGCACCGTGTTGCCCTTGTCGCGCAGCTGGAGCAGCAGAGTGTTCATGCGCTGGATGTCATGCGGATGCAAGCCCACGGTGGGCTCGTCGAAGACGTACGTCACATCCGACAGACTCGAACCCAGGTGGCGGACCATCCGCACCCGCTGCGCCTCGCCACCGGAGAGCGTGCCGGACTCCCGGTCCAGGCTCAGATACCCCAGGCCGATCTCCACCAGCGAATCCAGCGTGTCGCGGAGGGTCTCCAGGACCGGCCCGACCGTGTCGTCCCGGATGCCCCGGACGACCGCGGCCAGGTCGCTGATCTGCATCGCCGAGCACTCCGCGAGGGTGCGCCCTTCGACCGTGCAGGACCGGGCGGCCTCGTTCAGCCGGGAGCCGTCACAGTCGGGGCAGCGGGCGAGCGCGACCGCCCGGTCCGCGAACGCGCGCGCCTGGGACTGCATCGCCTCCCGGTCCTTGGCCAGGTACAGTCGCCGGACCTTGGTGACCAGCCCCTCGTAGGTCAGGTTGTTCTTGCCCACCTTGATCTTGGTCGCGGGCTTGTGCAGGAAGTCCTCCCACTGCTCGGGGGTGTAGTCCCTCAGCCGGGCATCGGGGTCGAAAAGGCCGGAGTGCGCAAAGAGCTGCCAGTACCATGTGTCCACCCCGAATCCGGGGACGGTGATCGCCCCCTCGTTCAACGACCGCTCCCGGTCCACCAGTTGGCCGACGTCGATCTCCGACACCCGGCCCAGACCCTCACACCGCGGGCACATCCCCTCGGCCGTGTTGAAGCTAAAGGCGAGCGGCGGACCCACATACGGGGTGCCGATCCGGCTGAACAGGATCCGCAGCATGGTGTGGGCGTCGGTGGCGGTGCCCACGGTGGAACGGGAGTTGGCACCCATCCGCTCCTGGTCGACGATGATCGCGGCGCTGAGGTTGCGCAGCGCGTCGACATCCGGGCGGCCGAGCGTCGGCATGAAGTTCTGGACGAACGCCGTGTAGGTCTCGTTGATCAGCCGCTGTGACTCCGCGGCGACGGTGTCGAAGACAAGCGAGGACTTGCCGGATCCGGAGACTCCGGTGAAGACGGTGAGCCGCCGCTTGGGTATGTCGAGAGAAACCTCCCGCAGATTGTTCTCCCTGGCCCCGCGGACCTGAATCACATCGTGGCCGTCCGCGGCATGGTGGTGCCGTACGTCCCTGTCACTGACATCCATGCCTTCAAGTGTTTCATTGAAGTACCGCGTAGAGACTTTTCGCCATCACGGCCCAGCTCGCCGGGGAATGGAGGCGGAAAACCCTCAACTCGCCGTGAACACCATCCCGATAGGCTCACCCCATGAGCCGCCCCGAAACGCCGCTGCGCCCCATCGACCTGGCACGCTCGGCCGGAATCTCGACCCAGCAGATCCGCAACTACGTCGACGCGGGCATCCTGCCCCAGGCCGCCCGCACCCCGGCCGGCTACCGCAGGCTCGACACCCGCCACCGCCGGGCGCTGGTCACCTACGACGCGCTCGTCCCGGGGTACGGACAACACACCGCCCGGGCGGTCATGCAGGCCGTGCACGCCGGGGACGTACCGCTGGCGCTCAGCCTGGTGGACGCCGCCCACGCGGCCCTGCACGAACAGCGGCTGTCCCTGCGGGCCGCGGGCGAGGCGCTCGAAGCGGTCGCCGGGCAGACCCCCGAGGCCCTGGACGTGCCGAGGGGGGCCCTGCGCATCGGCGAGGTGGCCGCGTACCTCGGCGTCCGCACCTCCGCGCTCAGGGTGTGGGAGTCGGCCGGGCTGCTGGTCCCGAAGCGGGAGCGCGGCACCAGGTACCGCACCTTCGGCCCCGCCGACGTCCGGGACGCCCGGATGATCCACATGCTGCGGCAGGACCGCTATCCGCTGGACCGGATCCGGCCCGTCCTGGAGGGGCTGCGCCGCACGGGCAGCAGCGCCGCGCTGCGCGAGGTCATCGCCGAGCGCCGGGAGGGGCTGACCCGGCGCACCACCGCCATGCTCGAAGGCGCCGGGCAGCTGCACGGATATCTCACCGGACATCGGAGTGCCGAGGAGCGATGAGTTTGCCGCGCGGCGCCGGTCGGTAAAGGTAAACACTCCCACCCGTAGGAGGCACCGATGGCCAGCGACGGATTCACCACCTGCCTGTGGTTCGACGGTCAGGCCGAAGAGGCGGCGCAGCACTACGTCTCGATCTTCAAGGACGGCAAGCTCGGCCGGACCGTCCGCTACTCCGAGGCCGGTCCCGGCACCCCCGGCTCGGTGCTGACCGTGGACTTCGAGGTCAACGGCCAGAAGTTCGTCGGGCTCAACGGCGGGCCGGAGTTCACGTTCAACGAGGCCATCTCCTTCCAGATCCACTGCGCGGACCAGGAGGAGGTCGACTACTACTGGAACCGGCTCCTGGAGGGCGGTGGCCAGGAGATCCAGTGCGGCTGGGTGAAGGACAAGTTCGGGGTGTCCTGGCAGGTCGTCCCCGAGGTTCTCCTGGAGATGATCGCCGACTCCGACCCGGCGAAGGCGAAGCGCGCCATGGACGCCATGATGCCGATGGTCAAGCTCGACATCGCCGCGCTTCAGAAGGCGTACGCGGGGGAGTAGACGACCGCCGGGCCCACCCGCCCCTCCCCGCGCCCGGGGAAGGGGCGGGCCGGACACCCCCTACGGACGCGTCAGGTCCCCCGGGTCGGTGTTGGCCCCGCACAGCAGCACCGCCACCTTCTCGCCCGGCCGGGTCTCGTACGCCCCCGACCGCACCGCCGCGAGCGCAGTCGCCGCCGCGTGCTCCACCGCGATCCGGCGGTCGTCCCACAGGGCCTGCCGCGCCGAGACGATCTCCTCGTCGGACACGAGCACCGACCGCACCCCGTCCTCGCGCGCCCACTCCAGCGCCATCGGCGCCGCACGGCGCGCCCCCAGCGAGTCCGCCGCCACCGAATCCACGGGCACGTCGACCACCGCCCCGGCCTCCAGCGCCGCGTTCAGCGCACGCGATCCGTGCGGCTCCACGGCCACCACCCGGACACCGTGCTCCAGCGCGGACACCGCGACCCCGGTGAACAGCCCGCCGCCCCCGACGGACACCACCACCGTGTCCATGTCCGGGCGGCACCGCAGGATCTCCTCCATCACGGTGCCCGCACCGGCCGCGATCAGCGGATGGTCGTAGGCGTGCGACTCCAGCGCACCGGTCTCGGCGGCGTGCTTGCGCGAGGCGTCCAGCGCCTCGGCGTACTCCCGGCCGACCTGGCGTACGTCAGCGCCGAGCGCCCGCAGCCTGCCGACCTTGACCGCGGGTGCCGTCTCGGGCACGAACACCGTGGCGGTCACGGAGTGCCGGGCCGCCGCCCAGGCGCAGGCCAGCCCGGCGTTGCCGCCGGAGGCGATGACGACACCCGCGTCCGGAACGGCCCCCGCCTCGACATGGCTGCCGATGAAGTTGAACGCCCCGCGCGCCTTGAAGGAGCCGGTGTGCTGGAGGAATTCCAGCGCCAGCCATCCCTCGGCCCCGCCGAAGGATCCCTCGTCCGCCGGGGCGAGCACGACGGGCCGGACATGCCCGGCGGAGCGCCGCGCGGCGGCCTGTACGTCTTGATGAGTAACCACGTGAAACACTGTATCAACCACTGTTACGCTTCGCCTGTGAGAAAGGCCGCGTCCGTGAGAAAGAATGTGTCCGTGAGAAAGAAGCGGACCGCGGCCGAACCACCCGCCCTGGACACCATCGCGGTGGCGGCGCTGTCGGTCATCGACGAGGAGGGACCCGAGGCCCTGAGCTTCCGGGCGGTGGCGCAGCGGCTCGACGTCTCGCACGGCACGGTCTTCCGCCGCTGCGGCGACTTCGACGGTCTGCTGAACGCCTGCGCCGACCATCTGGCCACGCTGCTGCCCCGCGTACCGCAGGACACCGACTGGGCCGCCGCCACCGAGGCCCGCTTCACCGCGCTCTACGAGGTGCTCACCCGGCACCCGGGGCTGGCGGCGCTGCGCGCGGGCCGCTCCTGGTTCGGCCCGGAGCTGCTGAGCCGCCTGGTGGAGCCGCAGCTCGCCCAGAGCATCGCCGCCGGTATGACACCGGCGGCGGCCATCCATGTCTACCGGGGGCTGTATCTGCTCACCCTCGGCGCCGTCGCCTTCGTCGACCACCGCGACGAGAAGCGGGCCCTGGCCTCGGCGCGCACATCGCTCGCCGCGCTGGATCCCGAGGAGTTCCCGGTGCTGACGGCGCACCGGGACGTGGTGCTGCCCGCCCTGACCGACCACCGCGTCTACCACGACGCGCTGCGCCGGCTGATCAGCGCCGCGGCGGCCGAACACCTCGGCTGAAGTACGCCTCGGGGGCGGCGCCTCAGCCGAGCGCCCGCAGCCATGCGATCAGCAGCCGGTTGACCTCCTCGGGACGCTCCTGCTGCACCCAGTGGCCACAGCCGTCGAGGAGATGCGAGGACACCAGCCCGGGGAGGGTGGTGGGGTACGCCGCGACGGCGTCGGCCAGCCAGCCGAGCGAGGCGTCGCGCTCCCCGGCCAGGAACAGCGAGGGCTGGGTGAGCGGCGCCCCGTCCCACGCCGCGAGATCCTCCCAGTCGCGGTCGGCGTTGCGGTAGCGGTTCAGCGCCCCGGTCAGCCCGGTCCGCTCGAATTCCGCCGCGCAGACGTCCAGATCGGCCTCGGTGAGCCAGGACGGCGGCGGGCCGTCCGGAAAGCGGTCGCGCATCCGCCCGCCGCGGGGGACGAAGAACGGGCTGCCGCCGTCCGGAGAGGGCGCCGCGTCGCCCGAGAGCGCGGCGTAGAACCCCGCGAGCCAGCCGCGCACATCGGGCTCGATCTCCGCCTCGGCCCGGCCGGGCTGCTGGAAGTAGCCGACGTAGAACTCCTCGTCCCCGCCGATCCGCGCGAAGACCTCGCTGGGCCGAGGGCCGCCCCGGGGCGCGTACGGCACG
>NZ_GG657754.1:9861113-9875282 GCF_000158915.1 Streptomyces himastatinicus ATCC 53653
CGTAGCCGCGGACGTCGATGGCCACCGCGCGGTAGCCGGCCGCGGCGAGCGCGGGGAGCTGATGGCGCCAGGAGTGCCATGTCTCGGGGAAGCCGTGGAGCAGGAGGACCAGCGGGCCCGAGCCCTCCTCCACCGCATGGATACGGGCATCCGGAACGTCGACCAGCCGGTGGTGCATGGATCCTCCCTGAGCCGCCAGGGCCGCGCGGTCCACAACGCCGCGCGGCCGACAACGCCACGATCATGCGGTGGCGGCCCGGGGGAGGGGGAGGGAAGTTGCCGGTCCGGCAAAAACCCCCGGGCGGGCCCTGGTACGGGCCCGCCCGGGGGCGCGGCTCACAGCGTCTGCTCCAAGCGGCCCGCCATCAGCTTGATGAAGCGCGACGGGTCGCTCAGTTCCCCGCCCTCGGCGAGCAGGGCCATCCCGTAGAGGAGTTCGGCCGTCTCCGCGAGGCCGGAGTCCAACGGGCGCTCGCCGTGGGCCGTACGCAGCCCGCTGACCAGCGGATGCGTGGGGTTCAGCTCCAGGATGCGCTTGATCTGGGGCACGTTCTGCCCCATCGCGCGGTAGATGTTCTCCAGGGCCGGGGTGACATCGTGGGTGTCGCCGACGATGCAGGCCGGGGAGGTGGTGAGACGGGAGGACAGCCGCACCTCCTTGACCTGCTCGTTCAGCGTCGTCGTCATCCAGGACAGCAGATCGGCGAAGTCCTTCTTCTGCTGCTCGCGCTCGGGCCCGCCCTCGCTCGACTCGTCCTCGTCATCGAGGTCGACCTGCCCCTTGGCGACCGACCGCAGCTGCTTGCCGTCGAACTCGGGGACGGCGTCGACCCACAGCTCGTCGATGGGGTCGGTGAGGACCAGCACCTCGTACCCCTTGGCCTGGAAGGCCTCCATATGGGGCGAGTTCTCCACGATCGAGCGCGACTCGCCCGTCATGTAGTAGATGTGCTCCTGGCCCTCCTTCATGCGCTCCACGTAACTCCGGAGCGTGGTCGGCTGCTCCGCGTCGTGCGTCGAGCCGAAGGAGGAGATCTCCAGGATCGCGTCCCGGTTCTCGAAGTCGCCCAGCAGCCCTTCCTTGAGGACGCGGCCGAACTCCTTCCAGAACGTCGCGTACCGCTCGGCGTTGTCGGACATCATGTCCTTGACCGTCGACAGCACCTTCTTGACCAGCCGGCGGCGCATCAACTGGATCTGACGGTCCTGCTGAAGGGCCTCGCGCGAGACATTCAGCGAAAGGTCCGCGGCGTCCACGACGCCCTTCACGAAGCGCAGATATTCCGGCATGAGCGCTTCGCAGTCGTCCATGATGAAGACGCGCTTGACGTAGAGCTGCACACCCCGCTTGCGGTCCTGCATATACAGGTCCTGCGGTGCGCGGGACGGAATGAACAGCAGCGACTGGTATTCGAAGGTGCCCTCCGCCTGCATGCGGATGGTCTCGAGCGGGTCGGTCCAGTCGTGGCTGATGTGCTTGTAGAACTCGTTGTATTCCTCGTCGGTGACCTCGCCCCGGGGGCGGGCCCACAACGCCTTCATCGAGTTGATGGTCTCGAGTTCGGGTGTGCCGCCGTCTTCCGGAGCGCTGTCGTCATCCGAGCCGCTCTCATCCGAAGAGCTGCCGGCGCTTTCCCCGGCCATCCGGATCGGCCAGGTGATGAAGTCCGAGTACCGCTTGACGATTTCGCGGATCTTCCACGGGGAGCTGTAGTCGAAGAGATGGTCCTCGGCGTCCTCGGGCTTGAGCCGCAGCGTGACCGCGGTGCCCTGGGGCGCGTCCTCGACCTGCTCGATGGTGTAGGTGCCCTCGCCGCTGGACACCCAGCGGGTGCCCTGGCCCTCGCCCGCGCGCCTGGTCAGCAGCGTCACCTCGTCGGCGACCATGAAGCTGGAGTAGAAACCGACCCCGAACTGCCCGATGAGGTCCTGTGAGGCCGCCGCGTCCTGCGACTCCTTCAGCTCCTTGAGGAATTTCGCGGTGCCGGAGTTCGCGATCGTCCCGATGAGCTGCACCACGTCATCGTGCGACATCCCGATGCCGTTGTCGCGCACGGTCAGCGTGCGCTGCTCCTTGTCGACCTCCAACGCGATATGGAGGTCCGAGGTGTCCGCCTCCAGATCCCCGTCCCGGAGGGTTTCCAGCCGCAGCTTGTCCAGGGCGTCGGAGGAGTTGGAGATGAGCTCCCGCAGAAAGACATCCTTGTTCGAGTAGATCGAATGGATCATCAGCTGCAAGAGCTGGCGCGCCTCGACCTGAAACTCGAATGTCTCTACCCCTGTAGTCACCAGATTCCCCTCATGCGATAAGTGTTCGACGCCATCAAGTCCGGTGCGTCGCCCGGATCTTATCGAAGAGGGAGGTCACTGCGCGTGGTGGTCCGGTGCCTTCGCGCGGTGTGCGTGGCCCGACGGCTGGAGCCCCGGGCCGCGCTTGGTGTCGTTGTCGTATCCGGAGGGCCCGCTGGGGGCAAGGCGATGCGGGACCCCTCGTCACTCGCCCTGCTGGTGCGGGTGGGATCCCTGGGCGGAACGGATCCGGCTCCAGTCGAGGGCCTCGGCGGCCTCCCGCTGAATCTCTTCGGCTGCTTCCCGTGCCTCGGCGAGAACGTCGCCCTGTTCCGCTATGAGACTGTCGTAGATCGGGGACAGATCGCCCTTGTTCGCGGTCGTCATGCTGAGGTACTTCCTTCGTGCCGTGGTGCAGGTGTGCCACCCGAGCCTAACCTTCGGTTTCCCTCGTCGCGAGGACACATATCACCATGATCCCGCTGGGCCCGGTTCTGTGAAGGTTGTGTGATGCCCGGGTGGAGGCGGTCGCACGGTGAGCGGGCGGCCCGGCCGCCCGCTCACCGCGTCATGGGGTTCAGTGCGGCGCGTCAGTGGGCTCCAGGACGAAGACGGGGATCTCGCGCTTGGTCTTCTCCTGGTAGTCGGCGTAGTCCGGGTACGCCTCGACCGCGCGCCGCCACCACTGCGCCTTCTCCTCGCCGGTGACCTCGCGGGCGTTCATGTCCCACAGCTCCGTCCCGTCGCGCAGTTCGACGCGCGGGTCGGCCAGTACGTTGAAGTACCAGACGGGGTGCTTGGGGGCGCCGCCGAGCGAGGCCACCGCCGCGTACCTGCCCTCGTGCTCCACCCGCATCAGCGGAGTCTTGCGGATCTTCCCGCTCTTCGCCCCGCGCGTGGTCAGCAGGATGACGGGCATGCCCCGCATCGTCGTGCCCTTGGTGCCCCCGGAACTCTCGATCTGTTCGACCTGATTGCGCACCCACTGGGTCGGGCTCGGCTCGTACTCGCCCTGAAGAGGCATGTCATCCGTTCCCATCGTCGTCGACAACGCTTACCGCACCGCATAACGCGCCGGGCCCGCCCGATCATCCCGGGGCGATCGGGCGGGCGGCAGCGCGGCGATCAGGAGACGGTGTGCAGCCGGTGGAGGGTGTGGTTACGGGCCCTCGGCACGGCCACCGCCGGAAGCGGCGGCGTACCGAGCGCGGCCAGCCGGTCCAGCAGGACCCCCTCGCGCAGCGCCCAGGGGCAGATGGTGACCTGCCGCACGTCCAGCAGCTCCATGGCGGTCTCCGCCACGATCGCCCCGGCGAGCGACTGATGGGCCCGGGACGCGGAGATGCCCGTCAGCCGGGCGCGCTCGGCATCGGATCTGGCCGCCAGCCGGGGAACCCACTTCCGCAGATCGGAGCGGGCGAGGGTGCTGCGGCCGGGCGCCCCGGCCGTCGGCTTGGGGGCTCCGGTGAGCCGTGCGAGCTGGGTGAAGGTCTTCGACGTGGCGATCGCGGACACGGGGGCCGGCTGGGCGCGCAGCTCGGCCGTGGCCTCCATGAGGACGGAACGCACGTACGTGCGTAGCCGCGCCACGTCCCGCTTGTGCACCGGCGCCTCGTCGGGCAGGTGATGGCGGGTGAGCCGGCCGGCCCCGAGCGGCAGTGAGAGCGCCACCGCGGGTTCCGTACGGCTGCCGCAGGCCAGCTCCATCGAGCCGCCGCCGATGTCGAGCAGCAGCATCTGACCGGCCGACCAGCCGTGCCAGCCGCGCGCGGCCAGGAAGGTCAGACGCGCCTCTTCCTCGCCGCTGAAGAAGCGCACGCGGACACCGGTGGCGTCCTCGATCGCGGCGAGGACGGTGTTCCGGTTGGCTGCGTCGCGCACCGCGGAGGTCGCCAGGGGCACCAGGTCGTCGACTTGGTGTGCGGCCACGACCGCTTCGCTCTCGGTCACGGCTCCGACCAGGCGGCGGATGGCGTCCTGGCTGATCACCCCGTGGCGATCGGTCGCCTCGGCCAGATGGACCGGCTGCTTGAGCGTGGCCACCGGCTCGGGCGGTCCGCCCGGAACGAGGTCGGCAATCTTCAGGTGAACGGAACGTGAACCTATGTCGAGCACTGCGAGACGCATGCCTGCTGAGTGCCCGAGTTGCCGGGTTTTACGCCGCGAGGGGCCGCTGCTGGGGGGTGGAGGAGGCCGCGGGGGATTCCTTTTCGCCGTTCCGCTCCGCCGGGCCCGGGGACTTCTCGGTGCGACGTCCGCTGGGGAACGTCAGATCCGGTACGTCGACCACGGGCGGCAGATCGGGCGTGAGCAAGCTTTGCTCGTTTGTGTCCATGAGCCGATGGGTACCCTCGCGCATCGCACTCATCCGTGGCAGGACGGATTCTTCCCTGCGATACCGGTCACACCTTGACCATATCGGGCTAGGAGTGATCGGATTCGGGCGAAAAAGTGTGCCAAGCGATCCCGGGTACAACGGCTGGATCACGCCGGTGCCACGCCCGAAGCTGTTAAAGGGGTGTCCGCGTGATCGGCGGGACACCCCTCCGGGGCGGGTGATTGATTCCGGTATGAGGCTAGTCGGCCGGAGATGTCTCCCGGGCTGTCGGACTGCCGGTGGCCACGACCGTCGAGCGCGCCGGGCGCGGACGGCGGCGGGAGACCGCGACCCCGGCCAGGCACAGGGCGCCGCCCGCGAGCGTCATCGCGCCCGGCACCTCGTCCAGCACCAGCCAGGACATCAGCACCACCAGGGCCGGCACCACATAGGTGGTGGCTCCCATCCGGCCCGCGGTGGTGCGGGCCAGGGCGAAGGCCCAGGTGGTGAAGGCGAGCGCGGTCGGGAACAGACCGAGGTAGACCATGTTGAGCGTCGCGGACAGCGGGGCGTGCGCGGCCTCCGACACCAGCGTCCCGGCGAACGGCAGACAGGTCACCGTCCCGATCAGACAGCCGAACGTGGTCACCTGGAGCGCTCCGCCGTGCCGCAGCGCCGGTTTCTGGGAGACGACACCGCTCGCGTACGTCACCGCGGCCACCAAGCACAGCAGCACACCGAGTACGGAGGAGCCGCCCGAGCCGGACATCGAGAGCCCCACGACCACCGCGCCGCCGAAGGACACCGCCATCCCCCACAGCAGCGGACGCGGCAGCCCCTCGCCCAGCAGCCTGCTGCTCAGCAGCGCGATCAGGATCGGGCCGATGTTGACGACCATCGCGGCCGTGCCCGCGTCGACCTGCTGCTCACCCCAGTTGAGCGCCACCATGTAGACGCCGAACCACAGAAAACCCGAGCAGGCGATTCCCGGCCAGGCGGCGCGCGGCGGCCACCCCACCCGCCGTATCAGGCTGATCGCGCCCAGCGCCACCGTCCCGGCGGCCAGCCGCCCGAGCGCCAGGGCGCCGGGTGAATAGGCCGAGCCCGCACTGCGGATGGAGACGAAGGCCGAGGCCCACAGCACGACGGTGACGGCTGCCGCCGCCACGGCGGGCCATTCCTTTTGGTAACCGGTGTCCGGCGCTTTGGTCATGACGCTGACACTATGCCGCGCTCATTTCGGTCCTCAACGAAGTTTCGGTGCGCGGTCAGCCACGGACCGCGGGCTGTCCGAACCGTGAGACATAGCGCCGCTGCCAGGGCGTTTCCACGGCGCGCGCCGCGTAGTGCTCGCGTACGTACCGCACCGCGTCCCCGGGCGGTACGCCGTCCAGCACCGCGACGCAGGCCAGCGCCGTGCCGGTGCGGCCCCGGCCACCGCCGCAGGCGACCTCGGCCCGTTCGCCCGCGGCCCGCTCCCACACCTCGCGCAGCGCGGTGGCGGCCTCCGCACGGTCGGACGGCAGCCGGAAGTCGGGCCAGCGCAGCCAGCGGGCCTCCCACTCAACCGCGGGCGGCTCATCGCCCAGCAGATACAGCCCGAAAGCGGGCGCGGGACCCTCCGGAAGGGGGTGGCGCAGCCCCCGGCCGCGGATGAGCCGCCCCGACGGCAGTCGCATCACTCCTGGCGCGGCAGCGTTCCAAGTGGCGTCCATGGAGCGAGAGTAGCGGCGCGGACGGGGTGCGGGGCGGGGAACGGGCCGGTGTACCTCGGCTTCATGATCACTGCCTAGGGTGATCCCATGGAAATAGGAGTCAACGTCCCGAACTTCGGCCCCGGCGCCCGGCCGGATGTGCTGCGCCAGTGGGCACGGACCGTGGAGGGGCTGGGGTACGACCTGCTGATGGTCTCGGACCACGTCGCGGTCACCCCCGATGTGGCGGAGCAGTACCCCGCCCCGTTCTACGAGCCCTTCACCACCCTGTCCTGGCTGGCGGGGATCACCGACCGGGTGCGGCTGGGCACCACCGTGCTGGTCGCCCCGTACCGGCACCCGCTCCTCATCGCCCGCATGGCCGCCAACCTCAACCAGCTCAGCGGGGGACGCCTGGTCCTCGGCGTCGGCGTGGGATGGGCGCAGCAGGAGTACGAGGCGCTCGGCGTGGAGTTCGGGCAGCGCGGAAAGCTGACCGACGAAACCCTCCAGGCGATCCGCACGGCCTGGGAGGACGACGCGGACTACCGCAGCGGCGACATCCCGGTCTGGGTGGGCGGCATGAGTGACGCCGCACTGCGCCGGGCGGTACGGCACGGCCAGGCGTGGCATCCGATCTGGTTCACCCTCGACTGGCTGCGGGAGGCGCTGGACCGGTTGAAGGGCATCGCGGAGGAGCTGGGCCGGCCGGTGCCGGGGCTCGCCCCGCGGGTGGTGCTGAAGCTCACCGACGAGCCGGTCACCGGCCCCGAACGCCCGGCCGGTGAGGGCACGATCGACCAGGTCATGGACGACATCGAGGAGCTGCGCCGCCTGGGTGCGGAGTCCGTGCTGCTCGATCCGTTCAACGGTGACCCGGAGGAGACCCTTCACCCGGAGGCGGCCTGGCAGGCGCTCGCGGCCGTGGCCGCCCGCCGGGGCAAGGCCACCGACCAGGGCCGTTGATCGGCCGCCCGGGGGCCGGTGGATTCCCCGGCCCCCGGTGCGTCGTCCGCTCAGCCCACGCGCTCGATGCGCGCGTTGCGGATCAGGTTCTTGCCGGGCTCCCGGATCCCGGACCTGCTCGAAGGCGGCGTTGTTGAGCAGGGCGCAGCTGCCCGAGGTCGAGGTCACGGAGACGGTCGTGGACTTGTCGTTGTCCAGGTTGGTCACCTTGAGCTTGGTGCCGGCCGGGAACTGGTTGCTGGACGCGGCCGGTGCCCCGTCCTCGCCGGACAGGGTGACCGTCGAGCCCGCGCAGACGACCTCGCCACCGGCGGCGTCCCCGGAGGCCGCAGCGTCGTCGGCAGCCGCCGTGTCCTCGGCAGCCCCTCCGCCCGCCGGGGAGGACGAGGTGGCGGGGGAGGCCGCGGTGTCCCCGGAGCCCACCGCGCAACCGGACGCCTGCTGCTTCCGCTTGATCTCCTCGATGACCGCTTCCCGGTTCGCGATCCGGGCGTCCGACTGGGCATCCGGATTCGCTCGCTGGTCAGCGATGAACTTCTCGTTGTTGGCCAGTGCCTGAGCCAGTCCGTCGCATGCGGTGGACTCCGCCTTGACCGTGTTCTGGGAGCTGGTGGTGCCGGCGTTACTGCTGGTCGCCATCACTCCGGCGCCGGTACCGGCCAGCGCCACCGCGCCGACCAGCAGCATCAGCTTCTTCGGACCGCCGAGGGTTCTTCTGCGCGCCATGTGTGACTCCTTCGCTGGGTTCATGAACCCATACGCGCCGGAGCCCCGCTCGTCTCATGGATTCTCACACCGGGTGGCGCGCAGCTCGTGGCCGTCGGCCGTCAGACAGCGCCCGGTGGTCAGGTCGTAGCGCCAGCCGTGCAGCGTGCAGGTGAGCACATCGCCCTCGATCTTCCCGAACCGGCCCAGGTCGGCGCGGAGATGGGGGCAGCGGCGCTGGATCTGCCAGCCGTCGAGTTCGATGTCCTGGCCGTCGTCCTCACCGGAGGCGTAGTAGTTCTCGACGTACTCGATGCGCTCCATGGACAGGCACTTGAAGAACACGTACAGGAACTCGTTGTACGGCCCGATGCGGCTCGCGGTGAACCGCATCGACAGCAGCAGGCTGTTGGACCAGTCGACCTCGCGCTTGGCGACGTTGGTGGCCACCAGGTCGCCCGTGGTGGACAGCGTGTAGCGGCAGCGCTCGCCGTTCCACTCCCGTACCTCCCGCGCCGGGAAGTCGACCACGATCGGGATCTCGCCCACATCCAGCCGGGCCGGGCCGCCGACACCCGCGCAGATATGGTCCGCGCGCGCCAACAGCGGTTCCCACCACCGCTTCAGCTCGCTCAGCAGCCGGTGGCGCGGCAGCGCGGGGGCGCGCGAGGCGCGTTCGGCGGCGAGGGCGGGGCGCTGGCGGCGGGCGAAGTCGCGCAGATACGTGCGCTTGTCGCCGAAGATGTGGTCGATCTCCTTGTCGGTGTGGCGGTGGGTGAGTTTGCAGGCGGTGCCCTCCGGCTCCGCGACCGTGCCCGGCAGCAGCAGATGCGCCGAGACGCCCGGCCGCTCCTGTGCGAGCTGGGCCAGGAACTCCCGCTGGTCGGTGAAGATGGACTCGCCGTCGCGACCGGTGCCGTTGAACTCGAAGAGCGCGTCGTCGAGGAAGCACGGCGGTCCCGCGTTGGGGAAGACGTGCGCCGCTTCGACCGCGTCGATGTAGCGCAGCGCGCGGTCGAACTGGCCCTGCCGCTTACGGGCGGCGAACTCCCGCTTCGCGGAGTCCGGCAGCTGGTACACCATCGGGTACCAGATCGCCCCGGAGAACTGCACGAAGTACGCGTCGACCTCACCGAACGCGCGGATCGCCGGGATGTCCAGCGGATGCGCGTCGTTCTGGTTGAGCAGCACGGTCCTGCCGTCGTCCAGCGAGAGCGCCGAGTCGCCGATGGGGCCGTCGCCGGGGCCGGTGAGCGCGGTGATCATGATGCGCAGGCCGTCCCGCTCGACCGGCTTTCCGCTCTCGGTGCGCAGGAACCGGGTGAATCCGAGCGCCCGCAGCTCGCGCTCCAGCTCATCGGTGGCGAAGGCGGGCAGCAGCACCGTGATGTCCTTGCGCACGTTGCGGCGCAGATTCTGCGCGTCGAAGTGGTCCCGGTGCAGATGGGAGACGTACAGATAGTCGGCGGACCGCCCGTAGTGCGCCCAGTCCAGGTCCGTGTTGTCCGGGAACGGGAACCACGAGCCGAAGAAGGCGGGGTTCACCCAGGGGTCGCACAGGACCGATCCCGCCTCGGTTTCGATGAAGAGTCCCGCATGGCCAAGTCCGGTGATACGCATACCGCAGCACCCCAACCAGCTTGTCAGGTATGTCGGACACTCCCGACTCTCCCGGTGATACGGAGGGGCTGCATCTGCAGGTGCGCTTGGCGGGTGATTCCGCTGATTCCGCGGCTTCCGGTCACCTGGTGAGGAAGCGGATGTGCGGGCGCCCGTCGGGGCCGTCCGGGGTGACGGCCGTGCGCACCCCGTAGACGTCGGCGATCAGCTCCTCGGTGAGGACGTCCCCGGGCGCGCCCGCCGCGGCCACCCGCCCCTCCCGCAGCACCAGCAGCGTGTCGCAGTACATCGCTGCCAGGTTCAGATCGTGCAGTGCGATCACGGTGGTGACCGGCAGGTCCGCGACGAGTGCCAGCAGATCGAGCTGGTGCTGGATGTCGAGGTGGTTGGTCGGCTCGTCCAGCAGCAGCTCCCGGGGCGCCTGCGCGAGGGCGCGGGCGATCTGGGCGCGCTGGCGCTCCCCGCCGGAGAGGGTGTGCCACGACTGCTCGGCCCGGTCCGCGAGCCCGGTCCGCTCCAGGGCGTGGCGTACCGCCTCCTCGTCCTCCGCCGAGGTCCCCGACCAGGGGCGGCGGTGCGGGATGCGGCCCAGGCCCACCACCTCGCGCACGGTCAGCTCGGACTGGGTGGCGGCATCCTGCTCGACCACCGCGATCCGGCGGGCGGCCGCCCTGCGGTGCAGCTCCGCCAGCGGGCGGCCGTCGAGCGTGACCACACCCGAGGCGGGGGCCAGCACTCCGGCCAGCAGCCGCAGCAGCGTCGACTTGCCCGAGCCGTTCGGCCCGAGCAGCCCGACGCACGACCCCGGCGCCGGGGCGAGGCTCACCCCGTCCACGATCAGCCGCCCGCCCGCGGCGCGCGCCACGCGCTCCGCGCGCAGCCCGGTTCCGGTGCCCGCGGCCCCGGTCATGCCGTGCCCGCCTTCCGGGTGCGGTAGAGGACCAGGACGAAGGCCGGTACGCCGATCAGCGAGGTGACCACGCCCACCGGCACCTCCTGCGGGTCGAGCACGGTACGCGCCAGGGTGTCGACCCACACCAGGAACACCGCCCCGGTCAGCGCCGTCACCGGCAGCAGCCGGGCGTGCCCGGAGCCCACCAGGGCGCGGGCGGCGTGCGGAAGCACCAGCCCGACGAAGCCGATCGCCCCCGCCGAGCTGACCAGCGTCGCGGTCAGCAGCGCGGTGACGGTCAGCAGCACGATCCGGGTGCGGGCGACCCGTACGCCCAGGGTGGCCGCCGCGTCCTGGCCGAACGCGAACGCGTCCAGCGCGTGGGCGTGCAACCCGCACACCAGCAGCGTCACGGCCAGCACCACGAGCCCGGCCCACACCTCGGCCCAGCCCACGCCTCCGAGCGAGCCGAGCAGCCAGAACAGCACGCCGCGGGTCTGCTCCGCGTCCGCCGCCGTCATCACGACGAACGAGGTCAGCGCCGAGAACAGCTGCATCGCGGCCACCCCGGACAGCACCACCCGGTCCGTCGTGGCGCCCAGCACCTGGCTGAGCACCAGCACCAGCGCGAACGACACCACCGCGCCCGCGAAGGCGCCGGCCGAGACGGACACCGCCCCGCCACCGGCCCCCAGCACCACCACCGCGACCGCGCCGGTGGACGCGCCCGAGGAAACACCCAGGACGAACGGGTCGGCCAGCGGGTTGCGCAGCAGCGACTGCATCACCACCCCGCACACCGCGAGCCCGGCCCCGCACACCGCGGCGAGCAGGGTTCGCGGCAGCCGCAGCTCCCATACGATGCCGTCGCGGATCGGCGTCAGCCCGGTACTGCCCCAGCCCAGGTGGGACGCGACCGAGGCCCATACATCGCCGACCCGGATATCGGCCGGGCCGATCGTGATGGCGAAGGCGATCGACAGCGGCAGCGCCACCGCCCCGGCCGCCCACAGCGCCGGGTACCGCAGCCGTCGTACGCGGACGGAGGCCGTACGGGGCACATCGGTCATCGGTCGAGACCGAAGCGGCGCAGCGCGTCGGCCACCTTCTCGATGCCGTCGACCGTACGGATCGACGGATTCATGGCCTGCCCGCTGAGCAGGACGTAGCGCTTGTGGCGCACGGCGTCCATCGACCGGGTGACCGGGTTGGACTCCAGGAACGCTATCTTCTTCGCGGCGGTCTCGGCCGACTCCTGCTTCCGGGAGAGGTCGCCGATCACCAGGACGTCCGGGTTGCGTTCGGCCACCGTCTCCCAGTTGATCTGCGGCCATTCCTCATGGGCGTCGTCGAAGACGTTCTTCGCGCCCACCGCGTGGGTGATGGCGCCGGGGGCGCCGCAACAGCCCGCCATATAGGGGGATTCGGAGTTGGCGAACCAGTAGAGCACCGAGGTGCCGGACGCGTCGACGCCCTTGGTGGCCTTCGTGACCCGGGCCTTGAGCTTGCCGACGAGCGCGTCGCCGCGCTTGTCCACGCCGAAGACCTGGGACAGGTCGCGGATCTCGCCGTAGACGTCGTCCATGGTCAGCGGGGTGGTGCGGCTGCCGTCGCCGTCCCCGCTGTTGTCCTTCGTGCAGTCGGCGGGGGAGACGTACGTGGGCACGCCGAGCTTCTCGAACTGCTCACGGGTGGCCACCCCGCCCTTGCCGAGGGTGGATACGAAGGACGCGGAGACGAAGTCCGGCTCCTTGTCGAGCACCTTCTCGAAGGAGGGCGCGTTGTCGGCGAGCCGGGGCACGGTGGTGTTCGCCTTGCGCAGCCCGGGCAGGACGGGGTCGGTCCAGGTGGCGGTGGCCGACATCCGGTCGGCGAGCCCCAGCGAGAGCAGGACCTCCGTCGACCCCTGGTTGAGCGACACCGCCTGCCGGGGCGGTGCGGTGATGCGGACCTTCTGGCCGCAGTTGCTCACCGTTCGCGGATACCCGGGGGCGTCCTCGGCGGATCCGGAGGACGCTTTCGGGCCGCCGCCGAGTTCCCTGACCTGCCGATCGAGGTGGAGGTCGACACCCTGGACCAGATCCCGCCGGTCCTGGAGGCGGGCGCGGATCTGATCCTGCTGGACTCTGGCGACAAGTGCGGATCGGGCGGGCGGGACGGTCAGTGGGCGACGCCCGCCTTCGCCGGAGCGCTCGGCGCCACAGCCGGGCGCGGGGCGATCAGCCGCTCGGCCAGATACCCGAAGAACAGCCCGAAGGATCCCCACAGGGTCGCCTGGACGGCCAGCGCCGACAGCCGGAACTGCCACAGCAGGGTGGCCGGGAAGCCGTGGGGCACCTCGTTGAACGAGGGCAGGAACGCGTACGCCGGCCCGATCACCACGAGGAAGGCGACCGAAGCGGCCACGGTGGCGTTCCAGTTGCCCAGCCGCGGCGCCAGCCGCTTGCCGAGGATCACCGCGGCGACCGTCAGCAGCACACTGAGCACCACCATCAGGAAGTACAGCGTGGTGCGCTGGTCGAGGGTCGACGGATCGCCCACGGCCGGAGGGTTGGCCGGGTACTTCAGGAACGGCACCACATAGACGGACACCAGCGCGCCGAGCGACACCAGCACGGCGGTGGCCCGCGGGCCGAACCGGCCGACGCGCCCGAGGGCGTAAGCGACGACAAGGGCGGCGATGCCGCCGAGCGCGACGCCGTAGATCAGCACCCCGGTGGCCAGACCGGCGGTGGACTGCATGGTGCGGCTGACGAGTTCGACGCCGCCGTGTTCATGGCTGTGCGATTCCTCGTACGCGATGGCCGCGTCCACGCGCGGCTCGCCCAGCAGATACGCCACGACGAGCGCGAGCAGCCCGGCGGCGAGACCCGCGAGCATGCCCCGGACGAGCAGCGCCCGGACGGATATGGAGTTCATGGTGTGTCGATTCCCCTGTTGTACAGCTGAAGCCGATGCGGTGGGTGCAGGCAGTGTCAGTGGCAGGGGAAACCGAGCAGATGGCGCCCGTCGTGCACCCACTCGTGCACGTTCTCACCGGAGACGACCGCGGTGGCGCCCTGCTCGGCGCCGACGAAGTACAGGAGGATCAGCATGAGGACGCCGAAGAACAGCGCCCACGGGGCGATCGCCTTCAGCGAGATGGGGGTGATCTCCGGCACCGGCTGCGAGCTGGGTGCGGGAACGGCGGACTGAGCCATGGCGACCTCCTGGGAACACGCGTCCCGTTTGTTGGTACTCGTACGACGGTGCCGGGTCTGACTCGCCCGCCGGGCGGCCCGCTCTCACGGGACGTATCCGCCGGACACACAGTGGCGCGACCGTGCCGGGTTCTCACCGGACTTCCGTCACACCGGCGTTTTCCATGAGACCGTAGCGCGCGACACCCGGCCCCCGCTACGGCGCGGTCGCCGGAATCGGAGCCCCCACGGGGGCGGATGCCACGTAATAGGGAGACAAGGCGGTGCGTATCACCCTGCTGGCACCCGCGGTCAACGCGGCCCTGCGGCAGGTGCGTTTCGACGACGCCCCGCCGGACGCGGCCGCCGCACGGCGGGCCCGGGAGGCCGCGGGCGCCCTGCCGCGCCACGATGTGACGTTCACCTCACCCTCCGCCCGCTGCCGCGGCACCGCGGAGGCCCTCGCCCTGGACGCGGCGGTGGCGGCCGAGCTGCGCGACCTCGACG
>NZ_GG657754.1:9875577-9887470 GCF_000158915.1 Streptomyces himastatinicus ATCC 53653
CCGGTCAGGGCGGTGGAACCTGCGCTGCGGACTGCCCCTGACGGCCCGCGATTAGGCGGGGCCATACGCCGATTCCCGGCCGCGTCAAACAGCCGCGCTCCGCGGTGAGCGCGACGCCGATCCCCGCCCGTATGAAGAGGGAGGGCCCTCGCCGGCCGAGCCCTGGCTCTGGTTGTCGGCGGACCCCGCTGGATCGACGTAAGGAGACGTGGTGGTGAAGCACACGCGGCGAGGCGTGCGCCATGCAGTACGGTACGCGGCCGTCGGTGCCATGGTCTGTGGCGGACTGCTGGTCGCCCAGTCCTCACCGGGCGGATCGGCGCACGGGGCGGAGAGCGGCGGCTCCTCGCAGGTACTGGACGGGGAGAACGCCGAGGGCGGCCCGAGAACGGATCTCGGAAGCCGTCTGGTGAACGAGCTGGGGGCGTCCCGTACGGCCGGGAACTGGACGGCCGCGGACGGGAAACCGGTGGTCGCGGTGACCGACGCGGACGCGGCCGACGCGGTCAGCCGGGCCGGGGCGCGGGCCAAGCGGGTCCGGTTCAGCATGGATCAGCTGAAATCCGCCACCGAGACGCTGCGCTCGGCGCCCCGGGTGGCCGGCACCGCCTGGATGGTCGACCCGAAGTCCAACAAGGTGATGGTGCTGGGCGACAGCTCCGTCTCCACCTCGGACTGGTCGAAGATGAAGGACATGGCCGAGCCGATGGCCGACGAGGTGAACATGCAGCGCACCACGGGGACGTTCACCACCAAGACCAACGGCGCCGCCCCGATCTTCACCAACGGCAGCCGCTGCTCGGCCGGTTTCAACGTCACCAACGGCCAGACCGGATTCATCCTGACGGCCGGGCACTGCGGCCCGCCCGGAACGCCCTGGTTCCAGGACACCGCGGGCAAGACGAGCATCGGCACGACCGTGCAGACCAACTTCCCCGGCAACGACTTCTCCCTGGTGCGCTACGACAACACCAAGCTGTCCCGGAACAGCGTCCTGGACGCGGGCAACAGCCAGCAGGTGAAGATCACGAACGCCGCCGACCCGACCGTGGGCCAGGAGGTCTTCCGCAGCGGCGCCACCTCCGGACTGCGCTCCGGCAAGGTGACGGGGCTGAACGCGACGGTGAACTACCCCGAGGGCAGCGTCAGCGGGCTCATCCAGACCACGGTGTGCGCCGAGCCCGGGGACAGCGGCGGTCCGCTCTTCGTCGGGAACACGGCGCTCGGTGTGACCTCGGGCGGCAGCGGCGACTGCACCAAGGGCGGGGTGACCTTCTTCCAGCCCGTGACCAAGGCGATGACGGCGCTCGGCGTGACCATCCCGGGCACCAGGATCGGTGACGCGGGCGGCGGCACGGCCGACAACTCCGCCATCGCCTCGGGCACACAGGCCGCCCAGGACGACGCGACCTCGCTCGACGGCATCATGGAGCGGGCGCGGGCGTTCGGCCCCGGCCTGTGGATCATCGCCGGTGGCGTCGTCGGCTTCGCCATCAGCCTGCGCCCGCGCCGTCGCCGGTACAACAGCTACTACTCCCCGGGCTGGTGAGCCGGACCCCCGGGGAGCCGGGTCAGTCCTCGGGAACGTCCAGCAGGACGATCCGCTGGGCGCCCTTGGTCTCCCCGGGGTACCGGCTGACCAGGTCCAGACGGAGCCGGGAGGTGCGCACCGGGTCGAAGGTGACGACGGTCGGCTTGCCGGATGCGTCGGCCCAGGTGATGTGCGCCCCGCGGACCGGGGTGAAGCGGCGTCCGTCCCAGGCGGAGACCGTGATCGAGGTGGGCAGGGTGTGCGTCGTGTCGAGGGTGAAGGAGACCTCGACGCGGCGCACTCGGCGTTTTCTGGCCCAGGTCACCGAGACCCAGTCGGTCTTCCTGGCTCCGTTGAAGGCGGGCAGCAGTGCGGTGGCGGGCTTGGTGAAGGCGTTGGACCAGCCGGTGGCCGGGTCGCCGTCCAGCATGGCGGCGGGCAGCGTCTGGGGCGATCCGGAGTAGCTGGCGTCGGCGAGCGGGTAGGTGGGTGTGGCCGGGCCGGGGTCGGGGGCGAAGGGTGGGGTGGGGGTGATCCGGGTGTGGGTGCCGCCGGTGGCGCGGAGGGTGGTGGTGGCTTTGCGGAGTCCTGTTGAGCGGGCGGTGATGGTGAGGGGGCCGGGTTTGGTGCCGGTGCGGATGATGGCCAGGGCTTTGCCGTGGTAGGCGGTGCGGGTGCTGGCCTGGTAGCGCTCGGCGCTTTCCTGGCGGCCGTTGTCGACGCCCGCGAGGGAGCCGCCGGAGACGTCGAAGGAGATCAGGTGGTCGGCGTCGGGGACCAGTACGCCGTGGGCGTCGACCACTTCGGCGGTGATGAAGCTCAGTGAGCGGCCGTCGGCGTCGACGGTCTTGCGGTCGGGGGTGAGGCGGATGGTGTGGGGGCGTCCGGCGGTGCGGAGTGTGTCGGTGGCGACGACGCGGCCGTTGCGGCGGGCCACGGCTTTCAGCTCGCCGGGGGCGAAGGGGACTTTCCAGGTGAGGTGCAGTTTGCCCGCGCTGCCGTTGGGGCTGGTGTAGCTGCCGGGGTAGGGGCCGGTGGTGACGGTTTTGTCGTCGCCGGTGGCTTCGGTGGTTTCCAGGTAGGTGCGGCCGTCGGTGGTCTTCTTGGTGTCGAAGCGGCGTATGCCGAGCGAGTGGCCGTTGAGGAAGAGTTCGACGGTGTCCACGTTGGTGTAGGCCCAGACCTCGACGGTCTCGCCCGGCCGGTGATCGGTCCAGTTCATCGGCACCAGATGGACCATGGGCTCACTCGTCCACTGGCTCTTGAACAGGTGGTACATGTCCTTGGGGAACCCGGCGGTGTCCACGGCGCCGAAGAACGACGCCTTCACCGGGAACACGTCGTACGGGGTGGGCTCGCCGATGTAATCGATGCCCGACCACAGGAACTGCCCGGTGAAGAACTTCCGGTCGCGGTCCTTCTTCAGCCCGTACTCGCCGCTCATCGTCCACGAGGCGAGGTTGTTGTCGTACGAGGAGGGCTCGCGCTTGCCGGGGGTGTGGTTCTCCCCGGTGTTGAGGTGTTCGGGCTCCTGGTAGGCCCCGCGGGAGGACGTTTCGGAGGAGGACTCGGACTCGAACAGGAACAGATGCGGATAGCGGGCGTGCAGGGCGTCCACCGAGGCGGCGGTGTTGTAGTTGAGGCCCAGCCCGTCCAGCTTGGCCAGCATCAGATCGGCGGCGGAGCCGGGGGAGGGGAGGGAGCGGTACTTGTCGGAGCCGATCACCACCGGCCGGGTGTCGTCGGCCTTCCTGACGGCGTCGATGAGCCGCTCCGCCATGCCGAGCCCGGCGGTGCTGGTGGAGTCCGGGATCTCGTTGCCGATGGACCACATGATGACCGCGGGGGAGTTACGGGCGGCCCGCACCATCTCGGTGATGTCCGCCTCGCTGTGCTCGTCGAAGAAGCGCCCGTAGTCGTACGGGTTCTTGCCGGTGCGCCAGCAGTCGAACGCCTCCACCAGCATCACGATGCCCAGCCGTTCGCAGATCTCGATCAGCTCCGGTGCGGGCGGATTGTGCGAGGTGCGCAGGGCGTTGACGCCCATGCTCTTCATGATGGTCATCTGGCGCAGCGCGGCATCGGCGTTGAACGCGGCACCGAGCGCTCCGAGGTCATGGTGGAGGTCGACGCCCTGGAGCTTGGTGTACTCGCCGTTGAGGGTGAGCCCCTGGTCGGGGTCGATAGTGACGTGGCGGATGCCGAACGGGGTGCGGTAGCGGTCGGTGGTCTTGCCCGCGACCCGTAGCTCGGTTTCCAGGGTGTACAGGCGGGGTGTGTCGAAGGACCACAGCCGTGGCTTCTGGACCGTCATCTCCTGGGTGGCGTCGCGGGTGGTGTCCGCGCCGACGGTGAGGGTGGAGCGGGCGTGGGTGACCGTCTTCCCGTCGGGGTCCTTGAGGGTGGAGACGACGGTGACGGACTGGTCGTCGCCGGTTGTGTTGACGACGCTGGTGCGGGCTCGCACGGTGGCGCGGTTTTCGTTCGGGGCGGGGGTGGTGATGTAGGTGCCCCAGCGGGCCACGTGGACGGGGTCGGTGATGACGAGCCGGGCGTGGCGGTAGATGCCGCTGCCGGAGTACCAGCGGCTGCTGGGCAGTTGGTTGCGGACCTGGACGGCGAGGATGTTGGGGGTGGTGCCGTCGGTGTGGGCCACGTCGGTGAGGTCGAGGGCGAACCCGGTGTAGCCGTAGGGGTGGTTGCCGACGAGCTTGCCGTTGCAGTACACGTACGCGTCCATGTAGACACCGTCGAACTCGACGGAGATCCGCTTGCCCGCAAGCCCCGACGGCAGTGTGAAGGACTTGCGGTACCAGCCGATGCCACCGGGGAGGAAGCCCGTCCCGCCCGTGGTGCCGTGCTCGGTGGTCGGGGTCAGCTCGATGCTCCAGTCGTGCGGCACCGCGACCGTACGCCACGCCGTGTCGTCGTAGCCGGGCTTCTGCGCGTCCTCGAAGTCCTCGTCCGGTTCGGCATTCCCGTCCGGGGTGACGAGCTTGAACCGCCAGCCGTCGTCGAGCGGGATGCTCCGCCCGCCGGTCGCCGGGGACGCGGCGGCAGCCGGGGCGGCCGCCTGTGCGGGGATGCCGGTGGCGAGCGTCCCCGCCATGGGCGCGGCGCCGCCGGCGATCAGCAACGATCTACGAGTGACCGCCATGGCGATCCCCTTCTCTTCGATTATGTTGCTTCTTGGGATCGTTGAAGGGCTTCAACTCCCCGTGGGTGAACAGATTCTGACAGTTTCGAACAGGTCGATGTCAAGAGTCCTGCTTCAGCCGCACATCGTCCGCCGAGCAGATCTCGACGTTCATGTTCCGCTCCATCATCCGCAGCGCGGCATCCGCCAGGTCGCCGTGGATGTGTGCCACCGCGTCGGATGGCACCGCCACCGTCAGATGGCGGATATGGGCGTCGAGGGCGGAGTAGAGCACACACTGCTCGGTGACCTGACCACACAGGATGACGCGGCTGATGCCGTGCTGCCCCAGCAGATACTCCAGTGGCGTCTCGTAGAAGATCGAGTGCCGGGCTTTGACGACGAAGAGGGAGTCGTCGTCGGGCCTGATGGGCTCCACCAGATCGGCGTGCGGCGACCGCAGCGCGGTGTCCAGGAGTTCATCGTGATGGGAGCGCCAACGGCCGAAGTTGTCATTGACGTAAATGACCTCGATCCCCGTCTCCCGGGCCCTGGTCACCAGCCGCCGCATCGCGGGCAGCGCCTCGCGGACGGAGGGGACCAGCAGCTCGGCGTCGTCGTGGTCATACGTGTTGATCATGTCGATCACGATGAGCGCGGTGTGGTGCATGCCAGTGCCCCAGTGGTGCGTGGTCATCGTCCCCTCCCCGGGCCGGGAAGGGGAGATGGCCCCCACCCGTGGCGGGGGCCACCTCGTGTGGCAGGGGGTGTTCCGGCCTCAGATCCGGGCCTGGCCTCAGATCTCGTAGTGGTGCCGGTGGTGATGCGGGTCGGGATCCTCGACCACAGGCGTCGCGGCGGTCGGCGGGACCACCCGGCGGCGCTTGTAGACACTGACGTACGCCGCCATGCCGATGAAGCCGACCGCCATGAGGATCAGGCCCACCAAATGCACATTGAATCCACTGCTGTTCCAGTCCGTCGCGAAGGTGAGGATGCCTCCGATCGCGACCATGAGGATGCAACCGCCCAAGCCCATGAGTATTGCCTCCGAACATCAATTAGCTCTCTTCCGGGCCGGTCCGATCCCGAGTACCCATCAAGCGCACCTCCAATCTCACGGGCTGGCGCCCTCGGCGTCGGTGCCCGCGTCGGCGGCCACCGCCCGGTCGAGCGCCTGGAGGTCCTGGCGGGCCCGGGCGCGGTCCTTGGCTGACGCGTCCGTGACGTCCAGGAAGATCTGGTCGGCGTGCGGCCAGACCTCCGTCATCTTGGCCTTGACCCGCATCAGCACCTCCTCGACCTCTTCGCTGTCGAGCCCGGCGACGAGGTCGATCCGGGCCGCGACCAGCGTGGACTCGGTGCCCAGGCGCATCGTCAGCAGCGTGGTCACCGTATCGATCTCCGGCTGCTCGTCGAGGAAGCGCCGTATCTCCCGCCGCTGCGCCGGATCGATCGCCTCACCGATCAGCCGCCCCCGCGACTCCATGGCCAGCCGATAGGCCACGTAGACGAGCAGCGCCCCGATCAGGAACGACGCCACCGCCTCGTACACCCCGTCGCCGGTGAGCATGTGGAGCCCCATGCCGAGGAGGGCGAACACCACGCCGAGGCAGGCGGTGGAGTCCTCGGCCAGCACGGTGCGCAGCGTGGGGTCGTCCCCGGCGCGGATCTCGGCGAGCATGCCGTGGCCCGCCTTGCGGGCCTTGCCGCGGACCTGGACCAGGGCGCGGACCAGCGAGGCGCCCTCCGCGACGAGGGCCACCCCCAGGACGGCGAGGCCGACCAGATAGCCGGTGCGGTCCTCCGAGCTGCTCGAGTGCAGCGCCTCGGCGCCCTGGAAGAAGGAGAAGCAGCCGCCCATGACGAAGATGCCGACGGCGGCCAGCAGCGCCCAGAAGTAGCGCTCCTTGCCGTAGCCGAAGGGGTGCTGGGCGTCCGGGACGCGTTTACTGCGTTTGAGGGAGGCGAGCAGGAACACCTCGTTGAGGCTGTCGGCCACCGAGTGGGCGGCCTCGGAGAGCAGCGCGGGGGAGCCCGTGAAGACCCCGCCGATCGCCTTGGCGAGGGCGATGACGAGGTTGGCGCCGAGCGCGACGAGCACGGTGACCGCGGTTCTGGTGTCCTCGCCGGACCGGGGGCCGGGGGTGGGTGCCGCGGATTCGCTCATCGTGGGACTCCGTTCGTGGGACTCCGTACGTCGACTCGTCTGTGTCCCCTCTGGTGTCCCGATGCGGCGGCCTTAAGCCTCACGTCCGCCCTCATGTCCGCCCGGAACGCGGCACGCCCCGGGGAGAATCACTCCCACGGGGCGTGCCGGGCCGTCCGTTTGCCGGACGTACGGTCAGGTTGTTCAGCGTTGGCCGACGCGGATCAGCCGGCGGGCGCGCCACCGGGGCCGGCCGGGACCTTGGGCATCGGGGTGAACACGTCCAGCCCCATCACGGCCGCGATCAGCAGGCCGATGACGCCGAGCGCCACCGCACCCCAGGCCACGGCCGAGACCCAATTGGCGCCCGAGGCCGACGCGGCGGTGCGCTGCCGCAGCAGCACCACGGCGGCGATCACCACGGCAGCGAGGCCGAACAGCCCGTTGAAGAAGGCCGTGGTGTGCCACGGCGTGCCGTAGACCGCCTCCACCTGGTTGGCGGCGGCTCCGGTCTGGGCCTTGATCTGCCCGGTCAGCTGCTCACGCTCCTGGAGCATGGTGCCCAGCCAGGTGCCGGTGAGCGAGGCGAGCCCCAGGCCCGCGGCGGCCACCGCGGCCGCGCCGGAGAACACCCCGGAGGAGGCCGCCCGGGCGGCGGCCGGAGCGGTCACGGGCTCGTCGAGGCGGTCCGCGGAAGAGTCCGTGACGGGCTCCTTGGCGGGAGCCTCGGCGGATTCCTTGGCGGGAGCCTCGGTGTGCGATTCCTTGTCGGAAACAGCGTTCGGGACACCCTCCGCCGTTGCTTCTTCGGCTTCTGCGGGCTGCGCTGTGCGGTCGGTCGGTTGGTCCGTCTTGGTGGTGTCCATGGGGCGGACCGTAGGTGCCGAAAATGAGAGTCCGCTGAGAATGAGCCGCGGCCTCCGGTCGGGTGCCGCCGACCGGTGCGTACGGGCCGCTGCGCATACGCTGGCCAGGCAGCCTCACGATGGCTGAAACTCTTCGCCGCACCGAGCCGCGCCGAGCCGCACTGACAGGAGTACACATCGTGACCGGCTCTCCTCACCGCCGCTCCGCCCCGCAGGGCGGACCGCGGCACCGGCTGCGCGCCTGGCTGCTGGAGGGCCTGACCGACATGGCCAAGCGGCAGCCCGGGCCGCACGCCGAACCGGAGAGCGCACACGAGGGCCGCCCGTGGTGGCGGGTCATGTGCCTGACCGGCCTCGACTACTTCTCGACCCTCGGCTATCAGCCCGGTATCGCGGCCCTGGCCGCCGGGCTGCTCTCCCCGCTGGCCACGGTCGTGCTGGTGGTGGTGACCCTCGTGGGCGCGCTGCCGGTCTACCGGCGGGTGGCCGCCGAGAGCCCCCATGGACAGGGCTCGGTCGCGATGCTGGAGCGGCTGCTGACCTTCTGGAAGGGCAAGCTCTTCGTCCTCACCCTGCTCGGCTTCGCGGCGACCGACTTCCTGATCACCATCACCCTCTCGGCCGCCGACGCCACCGCCCACGTGGTGGAGAACCCGCACTTCACCGATCTGCTGCACGGCCATGAGGTGGCCATCACCCTCGTCCTCATCGGGCTCCTCGGCGCGGTCTTCCTCAAGGGCTTCACCGAGGCCATCGGGCTGGCCGTCGTCCTGGTCGCCACCTATCTGCTGCTCAACGCCGTCGTGGTGGCCGTGGGGCTGTGGCACGTCTTCACCGCACCGCAGGTGATCATCGACTGGACGGCCGCGCTCACCGCCCAGCGCGGCAACCCCCTGGTCATGGTCGCCGTATCCCTGGTGATCTTCCCCAAGCTGGCGCTCGGGCTGTCAGGGTTCGAGACCGGTGTCGCCGTCATGCCGCACATCGAGGGCAAGCCCGGCGACACCGAGGAGCGCCCCACCGGCCGCATCCAGGGCGCCCGCAAGCTGCTCACCACCGCCGCGCTGATCATGAGCGTGTTCCTGATCACCTCCAGCTTGATCACGACCCTGCTGATCCCGCAGCACGCGTTCGAGCCGGGCGGTGCGGCCAACGGCCGTGCCCTGGCCTACCTCGCCCACGATTACCTGGGCTCCGCCTTCGGCAGCGTCTACGACGCCGCCACCATCGCCATCCTCTGGTTCGCGGGCGCCTCCGCCATGGCCGGACTCCTCAACCTCATGCCCCGCTATCTCCCGCGCTACGGCATGGCACCCCACTGGGCGCGCGCGGTGCGCCCGATGGTGCTCGTCTTCACCCTGATCGCGTTCCTGGTGACCTGGCTGTTCAAGGCCGATGTGGACGCCCAGGGCGGGGCGTACGCCACCGGCGTCCTCGTCCTCATCACCTCCGCCGCCATCGCCGTCACCATCGCCGCGCGGCGCGCCCGGCAGCGCGGCTGGACCATCGGCTTCGGGGCCATCGCGGTCGTCTTCCTCTACACCACGGCCGCCAACGTCATCGAACGGCCCGACGGCGTCAAGATCGGCGCCTGCTTCATCGGCGGCATCATGGCCGTGTCCCTGCTGTCCCGGGTCGCCCGCGCCTTCGAGCTGCGGGTGACCAGCGTCACCTTCGACGACATGGCCCAGCGCTTCGTCCGCGACACCGCCCACCGCACGATCCGGTTCATCGCCAATAAGCCACAAGCCTGTGACCTGGCCGAATACCGTGACAAGGAGCAGGAGATCCGGGCCGACAACGACATCCCGCCCGAGGACGACATCATCTTCGTCGAGGTCACCGTCGCCGACCCGTCCGAGTTCGAGAGCGAGCTGCGGGTGTGCGGAAAGGTGATGCACGGCCGCTACCGGGTGCTCACCATGGAGAGCGCGACCGTCGCCAACGCGCTCGCCGCCATGCTGCTGGCGGTGCGCGACGAGGCCGGTCAGCGGCCGCACATCCACTTCGAGTGGACCGAGGGCAACCCCCTGGCCCACTTCCTCCGCTTCTTCCTCTTCGGCCAGGGCGAGGTGGCCCCCGTCACCCGCGAAGTGCTCCGCGAGGCCGAACCCGACCGCGACCGCCGCCCCCACATCCACGTCGGCTGAGCACCACGCCGTACGGGCCCCTCACGCCATGACCGCCCGCCACCGGACCTCGCCGTCCTGCCGGTGATCGGTGGGCGCGAGCCCGGCGGCGCGGGCGACGGCCGCCGAGGCCCGGTGGCCGGGGTGGACATGCGCGATGACCTGGCTCACGGAACGGTCCGCGAGCCACGCCACCAGGGCCCGGGCCGCCTCCGTGGCGTACCCCCGCCCCTGCCATGGCGTGCCCACCACCCAGGCGATCTCGGCGGTGCGGTCGGCCGCTGGGCCGCCGACCGTGGCCTGGACCGTGCCCACCAGGCACCGCTCGGCGCGGGCGTGGAGCACCCAGTTGCACCAGGTCACCTCCGGGGCGGGCGAACCCGCGACCAGGCGTTCGTAACGGGCACGCAGGGCCGTGGCGTCCAGCGGGGCGCCACCGATGAAGGTGTGCAGGCCGGGGTCGGACAGCACCCCGGCCATCTCCGCGGCGTGCTCGATCCGCAGCGGCCGCAGCTCCAGCCGCGCGGTGGGGATGACCGCCGCGGGCGCGGGGTGGCTCACTCCGACGCCGCGGCCACGGGCTCGTCGGCCGACAGGCTGTCCATGAACGAGCTGACCGAGAACACGGCCCGCCCGGGTCCGGCCGGGCCGTAGCCGGGCGGCGAGGTCAGGCCGTACTCCTCCAGCGTCGCCCGGTAGGTCTCCAGCAGCCGGATGTGGTACTCCAGCGGCGCGCCCTGCGGATTGGCCTTGCCCAGCGGCGTGGTCGGCTCCGGGCACCAGGTGGTGAAGCGGGGGACGACGCCGTTGGACATGAAGAACCGCAGCCCCTCGGCGGTCGAGCCGATGGCCTCGTCCACGCTGGTGAAGCCGAACGGCTCGGCCATCTCAACGCCCGCCACGAAGTTGGGGATCACATTGCGCGCGCCGAACACCTCGGTCGAGTCCAGGATCCGCCGGTGCCACTCGTCCCGGCCGACATAGCGCTCCTTGCCCGGGCAGTACAGCTCGAACAGCCGCCGGTCCCACACCTCGAAGTTGGGGTGGTAGATGCTGATGCCGTAGTCGTGGAACCGCTGGACGTCGTCTGTCTGCGGCAGCGCCTGCGCCACCACCTTGCCGATCCAGCGGCCCGGGAAGCGCTCCTCGATGGCCTTCGCGTAGTGGCCGTAGAAGTCGGCCTCGTCACGGCCGCCGACCTGCGAGGTGATCGAGCCGCCGGTGAGGGTGTACGCCTTCGAGGCGCCGGCGGTGTCATGACGGTCGATGATCTCCAGCGCCTCCAGCACCTCCTCGACCGGCTTGACCCCGGTGTACGGGCGGCCCGCCGCCTTGTGCTGGCGCCAGTTGTGGTTGATGTCGCAGTACTGGCACTCCTCCTTGGCGCCGAAGTACTGGCACACCCGGAACACCGTCAGATAGACCAGATAGCCCCACTGGATGGTCGGGGCGACCTCCATCACCGACTTGCCGTTCGCCAGCGTGTGCCGGTAATAGTCCGGCATCGGCGGCAGCCCGACGTCCGCGATCCGGGCCCCGTCCAGATACAGCGCCAGCGCCCCGTCCTCCCCGGCCCGGACCCGGTACGGCGAGTCCGGGTTGACGCGCACCGACACCACGGTGCGCCGCAGCCCGTACGGCCCGCCGGTGAGCACGATCTCCTCCGGCGGCCGGTTGAGCGCGGCCGCGCCCAGCTCGGGAAGGGTGCGGTGGTCGAAGGAGAAGATGAAGTACGACTTCGGTTTGACGTCCCCGTCGTCGCCGCCGCTGAGCGCGGAGTCGTCGAACGCCATGCCGCCGCGCAGCAGGTCCTCCTTGATCACCGCCTCCGGCGGAACCTGCGGGAAGCGCCCCATCAGCTCCTCGACCAGCGCGGTACGGTTCGGGCTCGTCATCTGCTGCACCATCCCTGATTCGATGAGACTCGTCGGCTCCCCCGCAGCCCCGTCGTCCCCGCCACCCTAGATCAGCCGCCCGGCCCGCCCGCGGCCGGGCGCCGGGCGCCGGGGCGCTCTACGGTGGGGAGGAGGATGCCTGTCAACCGGCTCGGTCTGGTCGTCCACCAGGCCCGCCCCGCCGCCG
>NZ_GG657754.1:9887570-9896339 GCF_000158915.1 Streptomyces himastatinicus ATCC 53653
CCGCCGCGCGGGGCATTTCCTGCACCGAGATCGACGTATGGCGCGGGGAGCATCCGCGGCGCAGCGCTCAGGAGGAGTCCGCGGCGGCCGGGCATCCCGATCTGATCGTCACCTTCGGCGGTGACGGCACGTTCCTGCGCGGGGCCCGGATCGCCGCCAAGGACGGCGCCGCGGCGCTGGGGGTGAACGTGGGCCGGGTCGGCTTCCTCACCGAGATCACCCCCGACGACGTGCGGGGTGCCCTGGACGCCGTGGAGGCGGGCCGCGCCACCGTCGAGGAGCGCATGATGCTCACGCTGCGGGCGTCGCGGCCGCTGGACATGCCCGCCGGGATGGACGCGCTGCTGCGGTACGGACGCGGGCCGGTGCTGCCCGCGCCGAAGATCCGGCCCGGCAGCCCCGAGGAGGTCGGCTGGGGCGTCGCGCTGGACGTCACCGCCCTGAACGACGTCGTGTTCGAGAAGCTGGCCCGCGACCGCCAGGCCGGTCTTGCGGTCTATGTGGCCGGGCAGTTGCTCGCCTCGTACTCGGCCGACGCCATCATCGTGGCCACCCCCACCGGCTCCACCGCCTACAGCTTCGCCGCGGGCGGCCCGGTCGTCTCCCCGCACATGGACGCGGTCGTCTTCACCCCCGTCGCCCCGCACATCGCCTTCGACCGCACCGTGGTGGCCGCGGTGGACGAGGCCGTCGCGATCCGGGTGCTGCCGCACTCCGGGCGGGTGGCCGTCTCCATCGACGGGCAGCTGCGCGGGGTGCTGGAGCCGGGCGACTGGGTGGCGGCGTACCGGGCCCCGGCCCGGCTGCGGCTGGTACGGATGCGGCCCACCGAGTTCTACCATCGGCTGCGCGACCGCTTCCGGCTCGCCGACTCGCCCGCCGCCGACCCGGCCCCGCCGTTCTACCGGCCCCGCAGCCCGGTCCCCGAGGACCTCGCCCATCTGCGGCTGCCCCCGCCGCAGGACGCGCCCTGAAGGCGCGTACTGAAGAGGCGTCCTGAAGATGCGGGGCCCCGAACCCGGTGCCATGGTGAGGGTTGTGACAGCTCAGAGGTTCCACACCGATCTCACGCTGCGTGTCAACGGCACCGACCGGCCCCTCACCCTCGACAACCGGGTGACCCTGCTGGACGCCCTGCGCGAACACCTCGCGCTGACCGGCACCAAGAAGGGCTGCGACCACGGCCAGTGCGGTGCCTGCACCGTCCTGGTCGACGGCGAACGGGTGAACAGCTGCCTGGTGTTCGCCGTGACCGCCGCCGGCTGCGACATCACCACCATCGAGGGCGTCGCGGACGCCGCCACCGGCGATCTCCACCCGCTCCAGCGGGCGTTCCTGGAACACGACGGCTTCCAGTGCGGCTACTGCACCCCGGGCCAGATCTGCTCCGCCATCGGCGCGCTCGGCGAGGCGGCCCGCGGCTGGCCCAGCCACGCCACCGAGGACGTGGCCGCCGGTGTCAGCGCGCCCGATGCCCTGGACGACGACGAGATCCGGGAGCGGATGAGCGGCAACCTGTGCCGCTGCGCCGCCTACCGGGGCATCGTGGCCGCCATCCGCGAGGCCGCCGGGGCGGACGGCCAGGGCGTGCCGGGCGTACCGGTCCGGGGCGGTGCGCGATGAAGCCCTTCGCCTTCGAGCGCGCCACCCGCCCCGAGGCCGCCGCCTCCCTCGTCGCGGACTCCACCGAGGCCGTGTACCTGGCCGGGGGAACCAATCTGGTCGACCTGATGAAGCTCGGCGTCACCGAGCCCGCCCTGCTCGTCGACATCACCGGACTGCCGTACGACCGCATCGAGCACCGCGCGGACGGCGGGGTGCTCATCGGGGCACTGGTGCCGGGCAGCGAACTCTCCGGCGACCGCGGCATCCGCGAGCGCTTCCCGGCCCTGGCGGAGGCGCTGCTGGCCGGGGCCTCCGGGCAGCTCAGGAACCGCGCGTCCACCGGCGGCAATCTGCTCCAGCGCACCCGCTGCGTGTACTTCCAGGACGTCACCAAGCCCTGCAACAAGCGGTCCCCGGGAACGGGTTGCTCGGCCATCCAGGGCAGCCACCGCGACCTCGCCGTCATCGGTACCTCCGACGCCTGCGTGGCCACCAATCCCTCCGACATGGCGGTGGCCCTGGCCGCGCTCGACGCCGTCGTCCATCTGCGGCGCGTCGACGGCAGCTCCCGCGCCGTGCCGCTCGCCGACTTCTATCTGCTGCCCGGCGACACCCCGCACCGGGAGACGGTGCTCCAGCCCGGCGACCTCATCACCGGTGTCGAACTGCCCCCGCCCCCGCCCGGCGCCACGCACTACCGCAAGGTGCGCGACCGCTGGTCCTACGCGTTCGCCGTGGTGTCCCTCGCCGCCGTGGCCGCCACCGACGGCGGGGGAGCGCTGCGGGAGATCCGGCTCGCGCTCGGCGGAGTGGCGCCCAAGCCGTGGCGCGCGTACAAGGCCGAGCAGCTGCTGGCCGGGCAGCGGCCGACCGAGGACGCGCTGCGGACCGCGGCCCTGGCCGAATTCGCCTCGGCGCGCCCGCTGCCGCAGAACGCCTTCAAGATCGGCCTCGCCGTGGACCTCATCACGGCCACCGTGCGCGACCTCGTGGCAGGGGAGGGGCGATGACCACACTGGAACGCACCGTGGGCGCCGAGGTGACCCGGATCGAGGGCCACGACAAGGTCACCGGCACCGCGCTCTACGCGTACGAGTACCCCGTACCGGACGCCCTGTACGGGGTGGCCGTGCAGTCCACCATCGCCCGCGGCCGGGTGCGTTCCGTCGACGCCGGTGCCGCCCTGGCCCTCCCCGGGGTCGTCGCCGTCCTGGACAGCGGCAGCGACGGCGTGCCGCGGCTGCACCCGACCGACGACCCGGAGCTGTCCGTCCTCCAGTCCGCCGACGTCGCCTACCGCGGGCAGATCGTGGCGGCCGTGGTCGCGGACACCTACGAGACGGCGTGTCAGGCCGCGGCCGCGCTGCGTGTCACCTACGAGGAGGAGGCGTACGAGGTCGAATTGCGCGACGGCGATCCGCACATCTTCGTCCCCGACACGGTCAACGCCGGCTACCCGGGCCGGACGGAGAAGGGGGACGTGGACACCGCCCTGGCCACCGCGCCGGTCACCATCGACGCCACGTACACCACACCTCCCGAGCACACCAGCGCCATGGAGCCGCACGCCACCATCGCGGTCTGGGACGGCGACACCCTGACCCTCTACAACGGCGACCAGGGGCCCTGGATGACGGCGGGCGCGATCGCCGCCCTGTTCGGGCTCCCCGAGGGCGCCGTACGGGTCGTGGCGGACCATGTGGGCGGCGGCTTCGGCTCCAAGGCGGTGCCCCGGCCGCCCACGGTGCTCGCCGCGCTGGCCGCGCGCGCCGTCGGCCGCCCGGTGAAGGTGGCGGTGACCCGGCAGCAGATGTTCACCATGGTCTCGTACCGGACCCCCACCGTGCAGCGGATCCGGCTGGGGGCCGAGCGCGACGGCCGGCTCACCGCGATCTCGCACAACGCGCTCCAGCAGAGCTCCCGGCTCACCCCGTACTGCGAGCAGACCGTCACCGCCACCCGCATGATGTACGCGGCGCCCCACCGCCGCACCATCCACCGACTGTCGCAGCTCGACGTGCCCACGCCGTCGTGGATGCGGGCGCCCGGCGAGGCGCCGGGGATGTTCGCGCTGGAGAGCGCGATGGACGAGCTGGCGTACGCGCTGGACATGGACCCCATCGAGCTGAGGGTGGCCAACGAACCGTCCGTGGACCCCGAGTCGGGGAACGCCTTCAGCAGCCGCAATCTGGTCGCCTGTCTGCGCGAGGGCGCGGCCCGGTTCGGCTGGGCGGGGCGCGACCCCCGGCCCGGGAGCCGCCGCGAGGGGCGGTGGCTGGTGGGCACCGGCGTGGCCGCGGGCAACTATCCCGCCATCACCTGGCCCGCCTCCGCGACCGCCCGCGCGGAGCCGGACGGGAGCTTCACGGTACGGATCGCCGCGGTCGACATCGGCACCGGAGCCCGTACCGCGCTGACCCAGGTGGCCGCGGACGAACTCGGTGTGGCGCTGGACCGGGTCACCCTGGAGATCGGCCGCAGTGTCTACGGCTCGGCCCCGTTCGCCGGTGGCTCCATGGGCACCAGCTCATGGGGCTGGGCGGTGAGCAAGGGGTGCCGGGCGCTGGCCAAGCGGCTCGACGAGGTGGGCGGTCAGGTCCCGCCCGGCGGGCTGGAGGCGCACGCGGACACCACCGAGGACGTCCGGGCGCGGAAGGACCTCGCGCGCCACGCCTTCGGCGCCCAGTTCGCGGAGGTGCGGGTGGACGCGGACACCGGGCAGGTACGGGTCGACCGGATGCTGGGGATGTTCGCCGCCGGGCGCATCATCAACGCCCGTACGGCCCGCTCGCAGCTGCGCGGCGGCATGTGCATGGGGCTGTCGACGGCGCTGTACGAGAACCTCGAACTCGACCCCAACTTCGGCGACTTCGCCAATCACGACCTGGCCAGTTACCACGTGGCGGCACACGCCGATGTGCGTGATGTCGAGGCGCACTGGATCGAGGAGGAGGACGACCAGCTCAGCCCGATCGGCGCCAAGGGAGTCGGGGAGCTGGGCATCGTCGGGGCGGCCGCGGCCATCGCCAACGCCGTCCACCATGCGACGGGGGTACGGGTGCGCGACCTGCCGATCACCCTGGAGCGGGTGCGCACGGGCCTGAGGCGCTGACCTGGCACACTGAGCGGGGCCTGAAATGGCCCCGCCCGGGTGTCCCGCGGTAACGGCGCGGGACACCCGGAGCGTGAGGGTCAACCACTCGACGGCGCGGCCTTACTGGGCCGCACCACCGGCACCGGCGTCGCCGATCGTGGCGCCGACCGCCTCCAGCGCGGTGGTCACCGGCTGGAAGAAGGTCTCACCGCCCGCGGTGCAGTCGCCGCTGCCGCCGGAGGTCAGGCCGATGGCCTGGCCGCCCTCGGTGAAGAGGGCGCCGCCGCTGTCGCCGGGCTCGGCGCAGACATCGGTCTGGATGAGCCCGCTGACCGAGCCCTCCGCGTAGTTGACGGTCGCGTTCAGACCGGTCACCGAGCCGCCGTTCAGCCCGGTGGTGCTGCCCATGCGCTGCACCTCCTGGCCCACCGACGCCTCGGCCGCCTCGGTGATGTTCACCTTGTTGCCGTCGCCGGTGTTGACCGTGCTCGGGGCCTCGGTGGCGGCGTCGTCGTACGTGGCGAGCGCGAAGTCGCCGGTGCCCGGGAAGGTGGCGTCCTGGACCGTGGCGACCGGGGCGCCGTCCTGGGTCTCCGACCACTCCTTGGCAGCGACACCGCAGTGGCCGGCGGTCAGGAAGCCGGGGTCGCCGCTCTCGGTGGTGACGTTGAAGCCGAGGGAGCAGCGCGAACCGCCGCCGAAGATGGCGTCACCGCCCTCGGCGAAGGTCTTGAACGTGCCCGCGGAACGCTTGACGCTGGCCATGTCCGCGCCCAGCGACTTCACCGTGGACTCGAGGGTGTCCCACTTCGCGCCCTTGACGGTGCTGTCCGCCGTGACCTGGAGCTTGTTGGTCTTGGGGTTGATGGCCCAGGCGGTGCCCGCCATGGTGGCCTTCTTCTTGAGCGTCGACTCGGCGGCCTTCAGCGACTTCATGCTGTTCTTGGCGGCCTTGGGGACGGCCCCGGCGCTCTTGACCGCGGCGACCTCGACGTTGTTGTTGTCGCCGATGACATTGACGATGACCTGCTGCTGGTCCTTGTCGTACCAGGCACCGCCGAACGCCTCGCCCAGGCTCGACGCCAGCTGCGCGATCGCGTCCGAGGCGGAATCGGAGTTGAACGCCTTGGGCTTGGCATCGATGGCCTCGGACTTCTTGTCCTGCGAGGCATTGGCGTTGGGCAGCACAATGGCGGCACCCACGACGGCGGCAGCCGCGGCAGCCCCAATGATGATCTTTGTCTTGGGGGCGCGCTTGTGACTCCGGCTCAACTTATGACCTCCTGTGGGGCGCACGGGGTCGTACGCAGGGGACGGATTCGCTACGGCAGTGGATACGCATGGGCCGCCGGTTGTGTTCACACCAATTTCACGGCCGAGCGGTGACGGGCCTCACACCTGGGACGAGGAGCGACAACGTCTGCATTGGTGTCCGTGTGCGGGGTACCGGCCGTTCTGTGTCCCTTTCCGCACACGGGACCCGCCTACGAGAGAGGAGCGCGTCGTGAGCAAGGACAAGCTGCCGGAAGCTCCCGGGGAGCACAGCCCCGCCATCCCCAGGGATCTGCCCGACCAGCAGGCGCAGGGCGGCCCGGACCCCCTGGACATCGACGGTGGCACACCACCGCAGGCCGCTCCGCCCCATCGCCCGGAGGACGTCCCCGACCTGGACGAACCCGGCACCCGTCGGCGCGGAAAGCCGCACAGCGGAGGGGTGCACCCCGAGCAGCCGGTGCCGGAGGAGCCCTCCGGATGACGATTGATCCGGCACGCCCGGGTACCCGGGCCGGTATACCGACGACCCCGCTGACCACTTGATGACGAGGACGGTGTTCACGATGGCCAGTCCGGAACGCTCCGCCGCGCAGGTCGTGGTGGCCCTCAGCGGACACTCCAAGGAGGACGCCGACGCCGTGTTCGGCGTGCTGTACGCCTGCTACCCCTCCGGCCCGGCCTCCGACGCCCCGCCGCCGCGGGAGGAGGCCGAAGGGCACCCCACGGTGTGGAGCGCGACCTTCGAGGTATCCGGTGCGCGGCAGGAGCCCGCCCCCACCTCTCTGGGGGCGCCCCTCACCGCCGATCTCCAGGGCGGACCACGCCAGGTGGAACAGCTGCGCGACGTCCTGGCCACCGCCTTCGCCGTACGGGACGAGGGCCGGGCGGCCGGTGACCAGGAGCGCGAACTGCATCTGCGGCTGGAGAGCCGCTAGGGCTCGCTACTTCTTGGCCCCGGCCTTGTTCTCGGCGGCCTTGTTGCCGATGTGCCGGAACGCCCACTCCATGCGCGGCTCCACCACCCCGCGGAGGACCCGCCGCACCGGAGCCGTGCACAGCACCGTGATCATGGCGACGGCCGCGGCGGTCACCGCCAGCTCACCGAGCGGAGTGTGCAGCCACGGGTAGTCGTACCACCGGCCGAAGCGGGACGCCTTGATGATGAAGCCGTGCAGCAGATAGCCGTACATCGTCCCCGCGCCCAGCACCGTGAACCAGGTGCGCCGCCCCGGCACCCAGGCCAGGAAACAGGCCGTCAGCACCAGCGCGCCCACGAAGAGGATGGGCGTGGAGACCAGCCCGGCCCACTCCGGTACGCCGTCCAGGGCCGCGACGCTCTTGCGGTGGTAGAACCACTCCGAGTTGAACCACGGCGCCACCACGTACGCCGTGACCAGCGCCATGAGCCCGACCGGCAGCGCGATCCACCGCGCCCGCCAGGTCCGCAGCCGGGCGAAGTGCTCTTGGCGGAGGGTGAGTCCGAGCACGAAGAACGGCAGGAACGCCAGCGTTCGCTGGAGCGAGAGATCGCCGCCGGTCTCCGGCGAGAGCGAGCCGAGCGCGGCCACGGCCAGCGCGACCGGCACCGGATGGCGCAGCGCCAGCCACAGCGGGGTGGTGATCCGCCAGATGAACAGCGCGACCAGGAACCACATCACGTACCACGGGTCGAGCAGGCTGAACGGCTCGTCCGGGTTGTCCTGCGCCCAGCGGGAGAAGAGGGTGTACGCGATCTCGAAGACGACGTACGGCACGACCACCCCGGTGACCAGCCGCTGGAGCCGCTTGGGCGCCATGTCGAAGGTGCGCGAGAAGTATCCCGATATCAGCGCGAACGCGGGCATGTGGAACGCGTACACCAGGAGGTAGATCGCCATGGAGGCGCGGCTGCCGTACGTCAGCGGTTCCCATGCGTGGCCACAGGCCACCAGCACGATGGTGAGGTACTTCGCGTTGTCGAAGTAAGCGTCGCGGGCCTTGCCTTGTTTTCGCGCCCTCACCCCGTGCCGGTCGTTCCGCGGTGGACTGCGGCGTTGTCACACGGGTGGGGGTGTCCTGGTGCACTGCTTCTCCCGGTCACCTTCGATCGAGCCAGCGAGGTTTCCTTTTTTCCTGCCCGACGTGGCCCCGCTCATGACCATTCACGGTAGTGGCAAATGACACCGCTTCCGCGCGGAATTGTGCGAAATTTATGAACATCCCTAAAACATCATTTATTCGGCGCCCCGATGCTCCGGAAGTCTGCTAACAGTGGTCAGTTCACCATCGGCGGAGGCGAACAGCAGCGCCACCGCCAGGGCACCCGGGTCGGGGACGCCGACCGCGTGGTCCCCGGTGTAGCTGGCCCGTCCGCGCCGGGCGCGCAGATAGGCGGTGGCCCGCGCGCCGCGGTGGGCTGCCACCGCCGCGAGCCGCAGCGAGCGGGACGGGTCGGCGGTCGGCGGGCAGTCGGCGAGCGCCTTCGCGGCCGGGAGGAGGGCGTCGACCATGGTCTTGTCGCCGACCTCGGCCTCGCCGACCCGCTGGATCGCGGCCGTCCCGGCGGCGATCCCGGCGGCCAGTTCGCCGGTGCCGGGCGGGGTGGGGGCGGCCGCGGCGACCGCGTCGGCCAGCTCCTGGAAGAGCAGGCCGAACAGCGGTCCGCTGGTGCCGCCGACCTCGTCGAGGAAGACGCGGGCGGCGGCGGCGAGCGGTGCCTCCGCGGTGTCCTCGCCGACCGTCGGGGTGGCGGACAGGCTGTCCAGGGCGCGGCGTACCCCGTCCATCCCGGTGGCGAGGTTGGCGCCGAAGTCACC
>NZ_GG657754.1:9896965-9913154 GCF_000158915.1 Streptomyces himastatinicus ATCC 53653
GGTCAGATCGACGCCGAGCGCGACGAGGTCGTCCAGGCCGCGTCCCTCGTCGGCGGCGGCGCCGAGGATCTTCTCGACGATCAGGGTGGCGCCGGTGCCGCGGCGGCCGACGGCGATCTCGTCGGAGTCGGTGGCGAGGTCGTCGTCGATCAGCACCCGCTCGCAGCGGATGCCCTCGTGGTGGAGGCGTTCGGCGGCGATGCCGAAGTTGATGCGGTCACCGGTGTAGTTCTTGACCAGATGCAGTACGCCGTCGTCCCCGGCGACGGCGCGGCTGGCCTCGAAGATCTGCCGGTTGTGCGGCGAGGCGAAGATCCGGCCGGGGCAGGCGGCGTCCAGCATCCCGGCGCCGACGAATCCGGCGTGCAGCGGTTCATGGCCGGACCCGCCCCCGGAGACCATCCCGACCCGGCGCGCGGGCGAGGTGACACGGGAGCGGAAGTACCCGTGGCCGGGATGGTGCTCCACGAGGGCGGCGTGGGCGGTGGCGAAACCGGCGTGGGCGTCCGGAACCAGTGATTCGGACGAGTCGGCGAAGTACAGCGGCATGGTCGCGGCTTCCCTGGAGGAGTGGGACGGACAGGGTCACTGGCTTCGATGGTCCGCCGCGACCCGTGGACCGGGCGCGCCGACCGACCCCGAACGGACTACACGCATAGGCCGGTCGGGCGACGGGGTAGGGCTGCACGCTGAACACGGTGAACACGCCACGGCGCACCAGCCCCCGCACTGCGGCAGGGCGCCGACACGCTGGTGAGCATCGGCGGGCTGGTCGACGCCGGGTTCGGCATCGGCTTCAAGGTCAGCTGGACCCACGCCCTGGACCAGGTGCGCGCCGCGGGCGGCACGCGTACCCCACCCCGGCCGGTGCCTCTGGCCATCCGCTGGGCGGGCTGGGCTTCGCCAACTGGGCGTACGAGGTCGAGCGGCAGGAACGCGAGCTGGGCGTCTTCTTCGACACCATCGTGGTGTGCAGCGTCACCGGCTCCACCCAGGCCGGGATGATCGCGGGCTTCGCGGGCCAGGACCGCCCCCGCCGGGTGCTGGGCATCGACGGCTCCGCGAAACCGGCCGAGACCCATGCCCAGGTGGCGAAGATCGCGAGGAACACCGCCGAGCTGATCGGCCTCGGCCCGGGAGCTGCGCGACGAGGAGATCACCCTGCTGGAGGGCTGGGCGGGGGACCTCTATGGCGTCCCGGTGGCCTCCACCCTCGACGCCATCCGCCTCACCGGCGGCCTGGAGGGCGTGATCCTCGACCCGGTCTACGAGGGCAAGTCCATGGCCGGGCTCATCTCCTGGTGCGCCCCACGGCCCGGGAACACTGACGGATCGGTGTTCCCGGGCCGGTGTTCCCCGGGCTACTTCCCCAGGGCCTTCTTCAGCTGGGACTTGGTCATCTGGGAGCGGCCCTCGATGTTGCGGCGCTTGGCCTCGGCGTAGAGCTGGTCCCGGGTGGGGCCCTGCGCCCCGGTGTGCGACCGCTTGCCGCCGCGCCGCGAGGGCGACATGTCCTCGGTGGAGATGCGGCTCGCCTTCCGGGACTCCCCGGAGCGGGCGCGCTCCTTGTTCACCGTCCGGGCGGCGATCTCCTCGGCCCGGCGCTCGCTCGCGCCGCGCTTCTTCGCACTGTCCTTGATGTGTTCGTACTGTCTCTCCCGCTTCGGGCTCGATCCCCTGGGCATGGTGTGCACCTTCTCTCCGTAAGACACGCACAACAGAGACAAGCACCATCCATTTTCGCCCCGGACACCCGGCCCGCAACAGCGCCGCCGCAGCCGTGCGCGAGCGATTGGGCCCATCAGGTGAGATGTGCTCCGGGGGCGGTCGGACCGCCCTGCTGGTGCTCGACCTGCCCCGCCTCGGATGACAGCGTGGGCCGACATGGAGCACAGCCCTGGACCGCAAAACGTGCGCGCGAGGCTGCTGCTGGCCAGCGCCACCATGCTCTTCGTCGAGCTGGCGCTGATCCGGTGGACCGGCGCCAATATCGTCCATCTGAGCTATTTCTCGAACTTCATCCTCCTGGGCTCGTTCCTCGGAATCGGCCTCGGATTCCTCCTTCCCGCCGGCCGCGGGCAGTGGCTCACCCGCTGGGCGCCCATCCCGCTGGCCGTCCTCGTCGTCCTGGTCCGGGAGTTTCCCGTCCAGGTGCGGCAGAGCAGCGGCGAGGTCATCTACTTCACCGCCGTGAAGACCACCGGTCTGCCGCAGTGGGTCACCCTGCCCGTGCTGTTCGGGCTGACCGCGCTCATCATGATGGCGATCGGGAAGATGACGGCCGACCAGTTCCGGCGGCTGCCGTCGCTGGAGGCGTACCGCTTCGACCTGCTCGGCTCCCTCACCGGTTCGGTGTCCTTCGCGCTGCTGTCCTGGCTGCGCGCGCCGTCGGTGGTGTGGGGTGTGCTCGCGGCGCTGGCGATGCTGGTGCTGGTCGGGCGGCGCAACATCGTCCGGTCCGCGATTCCGCTGGCCGTGATGGTGGCGGTGCTGGCGCTGGAGTCGGCGGCCACCGGCATCTCCTGGTCGCCGTACTACAAGATCGAGGTCAAGAAGTCGACCTCGGCCGCCCGCGACTACAACATCGCCGCCAACGGTGTTCCGCATCAGTCCATCGCCCCGCTGAAGGCGCTGACGAAGCCCGGTTCACCGTACGACCAGCCCTACCGCGAGACCCCGCGCAACTCCCACCGGCGGGTGCTGGTCATCGGCGCGGGCAACGGCAACGACGTAGCCCTGGCCCTCGCCCACGGGGCCCGGCGCGTGGACGCCGTGGAGATCGACCCGAGGCTTCAGGAGATCGGCGCGTCCCTGCACCCGGCCCGGCCGTACGACGACCCCCGGGTGCACGTCCACATCAACGACGGGCGGGCCTTCCTCGAGCAGACCGACGCCCGCTACGACCTGATCGTGCTCGCGCTGCCGGACTCCCTGACCCTGGTGTCCGGGGCCAGCAACCTGCGCCTGGAGAGCTACCTGTTCACCCGGCAGGCGTTCGAGGCGGCCCATCGCCATCTGGCCCCCGGCGGCGCGTTCGCCATGTACAACTACTACCGGCAGAACTGGCTCATCGACCGCTTCGCCGGCACCCTCACCTCCGTCTTCGGGCACGCGCCCTGCATCACCCACTACGGCAACAAGAGGGCCGCGATCCTCGTCGCGGGCACCACCCCGGCCGCCCAGTCCTGCGGTGCCACGTGGAAGGCGTCCGGGCCGGTGCCGAAGGCGGCGAGCGACGACCACCCGTTCCCGTATCTGCTGCACCGCACCATCCCCACCTTCTACCTCGGGGTGCTGGGCGCGATCCTGCTGGTGACCCTGGCGTCGGTGCGGCTGACGGGCGTACGGCTGCGGCGGACCTTCGGTTACGCGGACATGTTCCTGCTCGGCGCCGCGTTCATGCTGCTCGAAACCAAGAACGTGATCGGCTTCGCGCTGTACTTCGGCACCACCTGGCTGGTCAACGCCATGGTCTTCGCCGGTGTGCTGCTGGCCGTGCTGTCCGCGGTCGAGGTGCGGCGGCGGATCCGCAAGCTCAACCAGCTGGCGCTTCAGCTCCTGCTGTTCGCGACCCTGGCCGTCTCCTGGCTCATCCCGGCCCATCTGGTGCTCGGACTGCCGTTCGCGGGGCGCCTCGCCGCCGCGATCGCGCTGGCCTTCGCCCCCATCTTCTGCGCCAACCTCATCTTCTCCGTTTCGGCTGGCCGTGGCCTCCGACCCCACGGCGGCCTTCGGCGCCAACCTGCTCGGCTCGCTGGTCGGCGGCACCCTCGAATACCTCGCGCTGGTCACCGGCTACCAGGCCCTGCTGCTCGTGGTGGCGGTGCTGTACGCGGGCGCCTGCGTCCTGATGCGCTTCAGCCGGCCCGGTGCGGGCGAGCACGCGGAACACGAGCCGGTCAGCGTGGCCACCGCGCCACGCACCTGACGGTGTCGCTGTCAGGCGTCATGAGGCCGCCCCCGGTCCCGCGGGACCGAGGGCGGCCTCATGTGTGTCACCCGTGTCACTCGAACATGACGTACTCCGGGCGCGGCCGCAGGGCCAGCACCTCCTTCGGGGTCATCAGCCGACTGGTCTCGGCGTCCTCCTCGTAGAACAGCTTGAAGCCGGTGCGCAGACCCTCCGGCTGGTCCTTGACCAGCTGCCGCCAGGTGTCCCGCTTCATGCCCGGTGAGCCGATGCCGTCCGCGCTCTTGATCATGACGACGCCGGGCTGCTGGCGCAGCGCGGACTGGTCGCGGACCACGGACACCGCCACCTGGTGGAAGACGAGCGGCTTCTCCGGCAGATCGTGTTCCGCCACGACCCCGGACAGATAGCGGGCCACGTCGGTCAGCTCCTGTCCGCTGGTGTGGCCGTAGGTGTCGCCCGGCACCTCTCCCGGGCCCATGTCCCACTCGGGGTCCAGCGCTATGCCCACATCGGGCTTGACGAGCCACTTGCGCAGCGCCTTGACCTCGTCCAGCGCCGACGCCCGGCCGGGCTGGATATTGAGCAGCAGCATCGCGTCATGGCGGCGGGCCGCGTCGTGGAAACGGCGGATGGTGTCGTCCGGGACACGGGTGCGATAGGTGCCGTCCGATCCCGCGGAGCTGTTGGTGACGGTCGCGAGCAGTTCGAGGACCGGCAGTGGCTCCCGGTCGGCGGCGTAGTCGCGCGCGGTCTTCTCGATCTCCTTGACCCGCTGGTTCAGGTCACCGGTACCGAGCCGGCCGAGTGCGGCGGCGCCGGGCAGTCCGCAGTACCCCACCAGGCGGTACCGGGACAGATCGCGGCCGCCGCGGGGGAGTTCGGGTCGTCGCTTCGTCGGCTGCGGCGACGGGGAGCGGCCGGCCTTGTTGTCCGAGCCCGCTGCGGAGGTCTTGCCCTCCTTGGAGGGCGTGGGGCTCCTGGAGGGGCTGGCCCAGTCGGTCTTCTGCTCACCGCATCCGGCGAGCAGACCGAGACCTGCCGCCGCCGTCACCGAGAGCAAGCCCCGCCGGGTCGGCGGGGCGCCCTGCCCTCTGGTGTTCTCCCGGATCCGCTCGGCACCGGTGCCCTGACCTGGTGTGGTGTGTGCCACGTTCCCCTCCGTCTGCGGGCCGATGGTTTTTCCCCGTCCCCTGCGGCTTTCCGGCCGGAGGGATGGTGAAACGGGAGCGGTGGCCATCACTTACCTGACGTAACCCTGCTCCTTGTCGACCACATTGCGCAGCGGACGGCCCTCGGCCCTGCGGAGCAGGTTGTCCAGGAACAGCTCGGCCAGGTCGTGGCGCCAGTGGACCACCTCACCCGCGGTGTGCGGGGACACGATGACTCCCGGCAGCTCCCACAGCGGGGAGGCGGCGGGCAGCGGCTCCTGGGCGAACACGTCCAGCGCGGCACCGGCCAGTCTGCCGCCGGACAGGGCGTCGACCAGGGCCGGTTCGTCCACCAGCTGGCCGCGTCCCACGTTGACCAGCCGGGCGCCGGGCTTCATGGCCGCCAGCACCGAGGCGTCCACCATGCCGCGGGTGGCCGGGGTGAGCGGGGCGGCCAGCACCACGTAGTCGGCCTCGCCCAGCCCGGTGCGCAGGGTCGCCGGGCCGTGCACGGTGCCGAAGTCGGGGTCGTCGTCGCGCGGGGTGCGGCCCGCGCCGCTCACCCGCATGCCGACCGCGCGCAGCAGCCGCGCCACGGCCCGGCCGATGGACCCGGTGCCCCAGACCAGCACGGTGCGGCCGCCGATCCGCTCGCTGTCGCGCGGCCGCCACTGACGGCCGCGCTGGTGGTCCCACATGCCGGGGAAGTCCTTGGCGAGGGACAGGATCAGCCCGAGGACGTATTCGGCGATGGGCTGGTCGTACACGCCGCGCGAGTTGGTGAGCACCACATCCGGGTTGCCGGTCAGCGCGGGGAACAGATACGGATCCACCCCCGCGGCGGCCACATGCACCCAGCGGGGCGCCTTCGCGGGGTCGTCGGGCCACGAGGCGGCCACGGCCGGGCTCAGCGGCCACCACGCGAGCAGGGTGTCCGCACCGGGGAGCAGCGCGGGCAGCTCCTCCTCGGTCGCGTACACGGTCCGCGCCAGCGACTCGATCCGCTCGCGGTTGTACGGCAGATGGTCGTTGTACAGGACGACGAGCCGGTCACCCACGGCCGCCTCCCGACGGCTCGCTCACGCCGCCCGGAGGCTCACACCGGAGTGTCATGACGGTTCTCCCGAGGTCAGGAAGGGTGCGCAACGGATGACCACACCCTGACCGCCCCCGCCCACCGCGGCAACGGGCACAGTGTCCGCTCCGGCGGGCCGTTGTGGACGCTGTGTCCCGGCCGACGCCACCACCCCGGGGCCAAAGTCCTGCGCATCCCCGGTGCGGACCGGGCGTACACAGTGTCCACCACGGGACCGGCGATGGAACAGGATGGCCGTTGACGGTACCGGACGGCTGAACCATGGTGATGGCCATCCGTCATCCCGTCACCTGCCCGTTCCCGGCAGCACACCCCGCGGCCCCCGCCGCGCCCCGCACGAATGCTTGACGCCCGATGCCGCACCGATGTGTCGCATCGCCCCGCGCCGCAGCGCCTCCTCCTCGTCCCCAGGAGTCTCAAGCATGTCCTTGTCCAACGCATCGCAAGAATCCACCGCTACAGTCCACAGCCTCGACGAAGCCCCCGTCACCGGCTTTCACCGCAGGATGGTCGCCGTCGCCATGGGCGGCCCGTTCTGTGACGGCTATCTGCTGGGCATCATGGGCGTCGCCCTCAGCCTGATCACCCCGGCGCTCGCCCTGAACACCATGTGGGAGGGGCTGATCGCCGCCTCCGTCCTGGTCGGCGTCTTCATCGGAGGCGCGGTCTTCGGTCCGATCACGGACCGCGTCGGCCGCCATTTGATGTATGTGCTCAACCTGATCACCTTCGTGGTCTTCTCGGCCCTCCAGTTCTTCGTCACCGAGGCGTGGCAGCTGCTGGTGCTGAGGCTGCTGATCGGCATCGCGATCGGTGCCGACTACCCGATCGCGTCCGCCCTGACCACCGAGCTGGTGCCGCGCAAGATACGCGGGCCCGCCCTGTCCGGCCTGGTGCTGGCCTGGTGGGTCGGCTACGGCGTCAGCTTCTGGGCCGGCTGGCTGCTGATGGGCACCGGCGACGATGCCTGGCGCTGGATGCTGGCCTCCGGCGCGGTCCCCGCCGTGATCTTCATCTTCTTCCGGGCCGGGGTGCCCGAGTCGCCCCGCTGGCTCGCCTCCCGCGGCCGGGTGGAGGAGGCCAAGGCGGTCGTACGCAAACACCTCCACCAAGAGGTCAGCAGCGAGGAACTGCTCGCCGAGAGCGGATCGAAGCGCGGCGGCTCGGGCCTGGGCAACCTGGCGGAGATCTTCCGCCGCGGCTATGCGATCCCGGCCCTGTTCTGTTCGGTGTTCTGGATCTGTCAGGTGGCGCCCGCCTTCGCCGTACGGTCCTTCCAGCCGCAGATGCTGGAGTCGTTCGGGGTGGGCAGCACCTTCGGCGCCAGCGCGCTCATCACCACGATCGCGGTGGCGGGCACGGCCGTCGGGCTGCTCGTGGTCAACCGGATCGGCCGGCGGCCCCTGCTCATCGGCAGCTTCGCCTGCATCAACATCTGCCTCATCGCCCTGATCGTGCTGCCGCTGCACTACGCGTTCCTGGTGGTCGCCCTCTTCGCCGGGTTCCAGTTCTTCGAGGCCGCGGGCAGCGGACTCCAGTTCGTGTACCCGAGCGAGCTGTTCCCCACCGACCTGCGCGCCACCGGCGTCGGCGTGGCCACCGCCATGAGCCGGGTCGGCTCCGCCTCCAGCACCTTCCTGCTGCCCATGCTCACCACCGACTTCGGTGTGCGCGGCACCCTCGCGATGGGCGTGGGCATCACCATCATCGGCCTCATCGCCTCCATCGTGCTCGCCCCCGAAACGAAGGACCTGGGCCTGACGGAAGCCAGCCGCCGCGCCTGACCGCGCTCCCTCCTCTTTTTCTCGAACTCTTCTGAAAGGACCCCTCCATGCGCAAGGTCGTCTCCTTCGACTGCTACCGCACCCTCATCAACTTCGACACCCGCACCGCCACCCACGAGATCGTCAAGGACCGCCTCGCCGAACTCGGCGTCGACCCCGACCAGTTCCACCACGACGCGTACGTGATGCGATTCCAGGGCGTCGTGGACCACTACCGCCCGTACCGGGAGACCGTCCGCCGCACCCTGCACAACGTCATGCTGCTGCACGGCCTGAAGTACCGCGACGAGGACGGCGAGGCCCTCATCGAGGCCATCAAGAAGTTCAAGCCGTTCCGCGAGGTCCCCGACGCGCTGCGCCGCCTCAAGGGCGAGTACGACATCGCCATCCTCTCCAACAGCGAGGACGACCTGATCTCCTACGCCGTCGACGAGCTGGGCGTGGAATGGGACTACGTCCTCACCGCCGAGCAGGCGGGGGCGTTCAAGCCGCTGCCGCAGGCCTTCGAATACCTGATGAAGGCCACCGGCCGCGGCCCGGAGGACATCATCCACACCGCCCAAGGCTGGGAGTACGACATCATGCCGACCAAGCGGTACGAGGGCATGCGGCGGATCTGGGTCAACCGGTACGGCTTCCCCGGTTCGGCCGCCTTCCAGCCGTACGAGGAGATCAAGGACCTGTCCGAGCTGCCCGGTCTGCTCGGCGTCTGACCCGGTTCCCCGGCCACCCCCACACCGCGAGAGGACCCCATGTCCGCCACCACGGCACCGGTCAACGGGCGCGTCGCCCACTGGTTCGCCGAACTGCCCGCCCCACGCCCGGCGCTGCCCGGCGACCGCGACGCCGATGTGTGCGTCGTGGGCGCCGGAATGACCGGACTGTGGACCGCCTACTACCTCAAGAAGGCCGACCCGTCCCTGCGGGTCATGGTCCTGGAAGCCGAATTCGCGGGCTTCGGAGCCTCCGGCCGCAACGGCGGCTGGGCCTCCGGACTGATCCCCGGCGCCCGCGACCGGCTGGCCCGCACTTGCGGCCGTGACGCCGTCCTCGACTGGCAGCAGGCCATGAACGAGGCCGTGGACGAGATCATCGCGGTCGCCGCGCGCGAGGGCATCGACGCCGACATCGTCAAGGGCGGCACCCTGCGCGTCGCCCGCACCCCCGCCCAGGCCACCCGGCTGCGGCACAAGATCGAACAGGACCACGAGTGGGGCGTGCCGGAGTCCGCCCTGCTCACCCCCGAGGAGTCCGCCCGGCACATCGCCATCGACGGCGTCACCGCCGGCGCGTACACCCCGCACTGCGCCCGGCTCCAGCCCGCCGCCCTGGTCCGGGGGCTCGCCGAGACGGTGGAGCGGCTCGGCGTCACGATCTACGAGAAGTCACCCGTCACCGCCATCGAACCGGGCCGCGCGCTCACCGCGCACGGCACGGTCAGCGCGCCCGTGGTGCTCCGCGCGACCGAGGGGTTCACCGCCTCCCTCAAGGGGCTGCGGCGGGCCTGGCTGCCGATGAACAGCTCGATGATCGTGACCGAGCCGCTGCCCGAGGAGATCTGGAAGGAGATCGGCTGGGAGGGCCGGGAGACCCTCGGCGACACCGCACACGGCCATATGTACGCCCAGCGCACCCCGGACGACCGGATCGCCATCGGCGGACGCGGTGTGCCGTACCGCTTCGGCTCCCGCACCGACGACTCGGGCCGGGTCAGCGACCGTACGATCGGCGAGCTCACCCAGACCCTCCAGCGGATGCTGCCCCAGACCACCGGCGTCCGCGTCGACCACGCCTGGTGCGGGGTCCTCGCCGTGCCCCGCGACTGGTCGGCCACCGTCGGCCTGGACCGGGCCACCGGCGTCGGCTGGGCCGGCGGCTACGTCGGCCACGGCGGCGCGCCCCGGCCCGGCACCGCCGCCCGCACCCTCACCGACCTGGTAATAAAGCGGGACACCCGGCTGACCCGGCTGCCGTGGACCGGACACCGCCCGGGCACCTGGGAGCCGGAGCCGTTCCGCTGGCTCGGGGTGCGCGGACTGTACGTCGCCTACCGGCTGGCGGACCGGCACGAGGCGGGTGGGCGCACCCGTACCTCGCCGATCGCCACCGTCGCCGACCTCATTGCCCGGCGACCCTGAGATCCTGGAGTCCCGGCGCCCCGCCTCCCCGCGCGCCGCCGGGGCTCCAGAGATCCGCCCGCCACGGCGGGCACAGTGCAGGGAGGAACCGGGCCGGATGGCATTGCTCACCCTCGCCGACGTTCTGCGGCTGCCCGTGATCGCCGCGGGACTGCCCCGGGTCATGGCGGGCGAGGACCGGCTGAACCGCCCCGTCCGGTGGGTCCACGTCACCGAACTGCTGGACCCGGCGTCGTTCCTGGAGGGCGGCGAGCTGGTGCTCACCACCGGCATGCCCCAGCCCAACGACCCCACCCGGCTGCGCGGCTACGCCGACCAGCTCGCCGACGTCGGCGCGGCCGGGCTGGTCGTGGAGCTGGGCCGCCGGTACCAGCAGGTGCCCCCGGACCTGGTGGCCGCTTGCCGGGCCCGCGACCTCCCGCTGATCGTGCTCTCCCACGGCATCCGCTTCATCGAGGTCACCCAGACCGTCCACGCACTGATCCTGGACGCCCAGGGCGAACTGCTGCGCCGCTCCCACCAGGTCCATGAACTCTTCACCGACCTGACGCTGCGCGGCGCCCGGCCGGAAGAGCTGGTCCAGGTCGCGGCCGACCTGATGGGACGGTCGGTGGTGCTGGAGAACCTGGTGCACCACGCCATGATCGTCTGTACGGCGGGCGGCCCCGGCGGCCCGATCCTGGAGGCGTGGCAGCGTCGCTCCCGCGCCACCCCGACCCCCGACCACGCCGCGCCCAGCGGGCCGGAGGGCTGGCTGGTGGCCCCCGTCGAACACGACGGGCAGCGCTGGGGGCGCCTCGTCGCGCTGCCCGACCAGACCGGCCCGGCCTCCGGGCCCGAACACACCCTGATCCTCCGGCGCGCCGCGACCGCCCTCACCCTGGCCCGGATGACCGGTCACACCCAGTGGGACCGGGAGGCCCGCGCGTCGGCCCTGCTGGAGCTGCGGCACGGAAGCCACCTCAGCCGCACCGAGTCCCGCATCCGGGTCGAGGCCCTCGGCCTGCCGACCGTCGGCCACCTCTTCATCGCCGTGGCCATCGGCCACCGGCCCGACGCCGCCGACCGCGCCGACCTGGACAGCCGGGTCGGCGACGACCTGCGCGGCGCCGGGATCCACGCCCTGGTCGGCAGGCTCTCCCCGGACCGCACCGGCGTCCTGCTCACCCTGCCGCTCGCCGCCGCGTGGCAGCCCGTCGTGGAGCGCATCGGCCGGGTCACCGAGGAGACGCTCGGCGAGGAGGCCGTCCTCGCGGTCGGCCCCGGGGTGACCGCGCTCGACCAGGTGGCGCGGTCGTTCCGGCAGGCCGAGGAGGTCGCGGACGCCATCGGCCCCGCCACCCCGCCGCGCCCGTTCCACGTCTCCGCCGACCTCGGGCTGCCGGAGCTGCTGTACACGCTGCGCGACGACGTCCGCGTCCAGAACTATGTGGAACGGCAGCTCGGCCGACTGATGCAGCACGACGAACGGCACGGCGGCGACCTGCTGGCCATCCTGCGCCAGTACCTCGACGCCGCGGGCAACAAGTCGGTCGCCGCCAAACAGGCCGGACTGTCACGGCAGGCCTTCTACCAGCGCCTGCACACCATCGAGCGACTGGTCGGCGGCAACCTGGAGTCCGGCGCCCAGCGCTCCCGGCTCCATGTCGCCGTCATGGCCCTGGACACCCTCGGCGAGGGCTCCTCCTGAGCGGTCTACGGAGCGGTGAGGACACGGACCGGCTCGCCCGCGAGATAGGCGCGGATGTCCTCCACCGCGTCGCGGTAGTAGCCCTCGTAATTGCGCCGGGTCACATAGCCCAGATGCGGGGTGCCGAGCAGATTCGGCAGCGTACGGAACGGATGCTCCGGACCCAGCGGCTCCTCGTCGAACACATCGACCCCCGCGCCCGCGATCCAGCCGCCCCGCAGAGCGTCCGCGAGCGCCGCCTGATCCACGATGGCCGCGCGGGAGGTGTTCACCAGGTACGCCGTGGGGCGCATCCGCCGCAGCTCCGGAGCGCCGAGCAGCCCCCGGGTGCGGTCGCCGAGCACCAGATGCACCGAGACCACATCGCTGGTCTCCAGCAACTCCTCCTTGGAGGGGACGAATCCGACGCCCTCCGCCGCCGCCCGCTCCGGGGTCAGATTCTCGCTCCAGGCGGCCACGTCCATACCGAACGCCTGGCCGATCCGCGCCACCTTGGTGCCGATCTTGCCAAGACCCAGCAGGCCGAGCCGGCGGCCGTGCAGATCCATGCCGACCGTGCTCTGCCACGGCCCGCCGTCCCGCAGCGCCGTGCTCTCCCGCACCAGGTGGCGGGCAAGACCGAGGATCAGCGCCCAGGTCAGCTCGACGGGCGGCTCGGAGGAGCTGGCCGTGCCGCACACGGTGACCCCGTGCCGGGCGGCCGCCTCCAGATCGACGGACGCGTTGCGCATCCCGGTGGTGATGAGCAGCCTCAGCCGGGGCAGCCGGGCGAACAGCTCGGCGGGGAACGGGGTGCGCTCCCGCATGATGACCACGATCTCGCAGTCCCCGATCGCCTCGACCAGCGCGTCCCGGTCGGGGAAGTGGCGCCGGTGCGACACCACGTCCACCGCGTCGCCGACCCCCGACCAGTCGGCCGAGGACAGGGCCACGTCCTGGAAGTCGTCGAGCACGGCACAGCGCAGTTTCATGGTTCCACCTCGGGCTCTTCCAACAGGTCCGTGCAGGTACGTTGTTTCTACCACCCACGGGGAAAGGGTCCTGGTGCGCTACATCATCATCGGAGCGGGCGCGGTCGGCGGCACGGTCGGCGCCCGGCTCCATCTCGCCGGTCATGACGTCGTCCTGGTGGCGCGCGGCGCGCACTACGAGGCGCTGCGCGACAGTGGATTGCGCTTCACGGAACCCGAGTCCGTCCATGAGGTCCCGGTGTCCGTCGTCACGGGGCCCGAGGACGTCGAACTCGGCCCCGACGACGTGCTCGTCCTCGCCGTGAAGACCCAGGACGGCGCGGCGGCGCTGGACGCGTGGGCGCCGCGCCCGGTCACCGGCGGCGGCACCGCGGGGGAGCGGCTGCCGCTGCTCTGCGCCCAGAACGGGGTGGAGAACGAGCGGTTGGCGCTGCGGCGCTTCCGCCGGGTGTACGGCGTCTGCGTCTGGCTGCCCTCGACCTACCTGGAGCCGGGGGCGGTCGCGGCGCCGTGCGCCCCGTACACCGGGATCCTCAGCCTGGGCCGCTATCCGTCGGGCGCGGACGACACCATCCGGCGGGTGGGTGGCCGCGGACCTGAAGGAGTCCGTGTTTCCTCGCGCCCGGTCGTACCGGACCTTGTGACGCTTGAAAAATACGCAAAGCTCATCAACACCCTCGTCAACGCCGTCGAGGCGATCTGCGGGCCGCTCAACGGAGACGAGGCCCAGGCCCTCGCCGCACGGGCGAAGGCGGAGGGGATCGCGGTCCTCGACGCCGCGGGCATCGCCCACGCGGACGCCGACGAACAGACCGCGCTCCGCTCCGGAAAGGTGGAGATACGGCCGCCCGACGGGGTGGAGCGCGGCGGCGGCTCCTCGTGGCAGAGCCTGACCCGGGGCACCGGCACGATCGAGACGGACTACCTCAACGGGGAGATCGTGCTGCTCGGACGCGAACACGGCATCCCGACACCGGTCAACGAGACGCTGGGACGGATCGCGGGCGACTGCGCCCGGGAGCGCCGCGCACCGGGCAGTATGACCCCCGGCCGGCTCACCGCCCTCATCGACGCGGCAGGATCCCCCTCAACACCTCGGTGAACTCCGCCGGGTGCTCACTGAGCCCCGTGTGACCGCCGGGGAAGTCCACTACCTCGGTGCCCAGCCGCTCGGCGAGCGCCACCGCCGGACGGTACAGCAGCAGCCCGTGCGAGTCCCGGCCGCCCGCCGGGACCAGCCGCTCCGATACGGCCTCCAGCGCCTCCAGATCCGGGGTGTGGCCGGTGAACGGGCACAGGATGTGCTCCAGGAAGAACGGGAAGTTGGCCATCATCCGGTCGATCACCTCGGCCGGACGCGGCGGGGGCTCCGCCCCGGCGGCCTTCTCCTTGGCGTCCTTCGCGGCGTCCTCAGCGGCGTCCTCCGCCGGGCCGGTGCCCGCGGACATCACCGCCACCGCCGCCCCGATCCCCTCGCGGCGGTACGCAGCGCGCACCTCGGCGAAGAACGCCCGCTGCGTCTCGGCGTCGGGCAGCAGTTCCACCAGGGGCGGTTCGTGCGCGATCGCCAGCCGCACCCGCTCCGGGTGGCGCGCGAGCAGGTCCACCGCGACGATGGCGCCCGAGCTACAGCCGAACACGTATGCCGGTTCGCCGTCCGGTGCCACCGCGTCGAGCAGCAGGAACGCGTCCTCGCTGTGCACGTCGACCCGCTGGTCGCCGGGCGGGCCGTCGAGCGGACTGCGCGAGAGGCCGCGCGGATCGTAGGACACCACCGTGTACCGGTCGGCGAGGGCCGGCGCCGCGTGGTCGTAGGCGGCGGCGTCACCGGCCCCGCCCGGGATCAGCAGCAGCACCGGGCCGGTGCCGCGCACCTCGTAATGCAGCGTCGCGCCGGGCACCTTCAGGGTGCCGGTCTTCGGTTCGGTCATGGTGTGCACGGTATCCAGGTGGCATGGGGCGCGCGCGGTGTTTTTCGCGCCTGATGCGTCGTCATCACGACGCGCGCCACCACTCCTGCGGATGACACGAGCGGTCTGACAAGGGGGTTCGTGCCACGTGACTTCATGGAAAGTTGGCTGCTCCGTAGCCGTCAAGGCGGTCCGAGTTGTTTTGCGTGGTGGCACACAGGGCACCGCACACACCTAACAGCAGGCATAATCGCAGCAACGATGGGCGCAGACGCCCAGAAAGGGGACGAAGTGATGGTGAACGCGCTGAGTGCTGCATCGTTGTGGCTTGACGATCGAGGCATGAGGCAGAGCTTACGCAGCTGGAGAGCAACAGGAGGCCCTCTAGGGTGATTTCGACGCCGTCACCCAGCGGCTGGAGGTGGTCAGCACCGCTCTGAGCAGCCTTCAGGCCCTCTCGGGAGCCGCGCTCCCGCAGGCCGGAAACGGTGACATCGCGGAGGCGAAGGCCGCCGGGAACACCGCCACGGAGGCCGCCACCGAGGCCGAGCCGAAGCTGGCAGCCGAGGCCGCCCCGGCGACCCGGACGCCCGCCGCCACGCGCAAGGCCGCCATCGGCCGGCAGCGCAGCAAGGCCAAGTCCACCACCAGCGGCCGGGCCACGAAGACCGCCACCAAGGCCGCGGGCAAGAAGACCGCCGCGAAGAAGCCCGCCAAGAAGGCGGCGGCCAAGGACACCACCAAGGCCACCGCCAAGGACGCCACCAAGACCACCGCCAAGGCCACCACGAAGGCCACCACCAAGGCGGCCAAGACCACCGAGAAGAGCGCCCAGACGAGCGAGAAGGCCACCGCCAAGGCCACCGAGAAGACGGCCAAGGCGGCGGGCACCTCCTCCGAGCGCTCCACCGGGCTCGCCGAGTCGGTGCTCGGCGCCCTGAAGAAGGCGGGCCGTCCGATGCGCGCGTCCGAGGTCAACGACGCCCTGGGCCGCGACGAGACGCGCACCAACGTGAACTCGGTGCGCAACACGCTGGAGCGGCTGCGTACGACGGACCGTGCCAAGCGTTCCGGGCGTGGCCTGTACGAGGCCGCGGCCACCAGCTGAACCGCCGCTCTCCCGTCGTGTGCGCCGCCACCTCAGCGGTAGCGGGGGCGGAAGTGGCGTTTGGGGAGGGTGGACCCGCATGTGTCGGCGGCTGCGTACGCGCCGAAGCTGCGGTCCACCCACTCCGTTATGAGAAGGGCGTCATGACGCCCGGACCGCCGTCGGCCACCATCTCGGCCAGCCGGGCGGCGACATCGGCGGGGTCGGTGGCGAACAGCCGTCGGCCCGCGGCGATACGGCGTGTCCGCAGCGCCGAGGGCGCGGTGAGCGCGTCGAGCAGGCGCAGCAGCTCCCATGAGTCCGCCGCGTGGTCCGTCAGGCCGAGGGCGGCCATCCGGCGGACCCCCGCGCGGCCATGGCCCGGGATGGGGCGGTAGCCCACCACCGGGACTCCGGTGGCCAGTGCTTCCAGTGCGGTCTGTCCGGCCGCG
>NZ_GG657754.1:9915868-9918581 GCF_000158915.1 Streptomyces himastatinicus ATCC 53653
GCTGCCCGAGGCGGTCGGAAACAGCCCTGATGGCGGCCGGGATCGTCGCCCTGACCCGGTCGCCCGCCATGACCGAGGGCTGGGACGCGGACGCCACCGGCGCGGCGGTACCGCCCACGGCACGACGGGTGCCGGACGGCGGGAGCCCGTCATGAGCCCCGGCCGCCGGACCGGTGTGCTGGCTCGGAACGCGGCGGTGCTGGCAGCGGCCGCGCACCTGGTCCCGGCCGGCACCTGGCTGCCGGGGCCCCGGCGCGTCCTCTTCCCGGCCCTGGCCGGACAGGGCCGCTCCGACCACATCGCCCTGACCTTCGACGACGGCCCCGACCCCCACTCCACCCCGCGCTTCCTGGACGCCTTGTTTTTATCTGGCGGTGACCGCCACGTTCTTCGTTTTGGGCGAGAGCGTGATGCGCTACCCCCGCACGACCCGCGAGATCGCCTTCCGTGGCCATGAACTCGCCGTCCACGGCTGGACGCACACCCGCCCCTGGCTGCCGAGGCCGGTGCGGGACGTCTCCGAGGTCGCGTACGCCGCCCGGGCGATCCGGCTGGCCACCGGCGCCGTACCGCTGTGGTACCGGCCCCCGTACGGCGTCCTGACCGGCGGCCGCTGGCTCGCGGCCGTACGCGCCGGGCTGCGGCCGGTCCTGTGGTCCGCCTGGGGGCGCGACTGGTCCCCGAACGCCACCCCGGCCTCGGTGCTCGCCACCCTCCGCGGCGGTCTCCGGGGCGGCGCCACGGTCCTGCTGCACGACTCCGACCGGGCGTCGTCCCCCGGCTGCTGGCGCGTCACCCTGGCCGCGCTGCCGCACCTGGTGACCGCGTGCCGCACCGCGGGGCTGGAGGTGGGACCGCTGTACGAGCACGGAGTGCCCCGGCTCCCGGTGCCGCCGGGGTGAACCGGGGGAACGAACGTGAAGCCCCCCCCGCCGATTACAGCGCCGGTTACAGCCCGGTGGCGCAGCCTGATCAGCGTGCCGTCCGCGTCCGCCTGCATCTGGACGACGTCGCACAGCATCCGGACGCCCCACAGCCCGAACCCGGTATCCGACCCCTCCGGCGGAGTGAAGCCCCACAGGGCGTCCGGGTACCAGTGGCCGGGTCCGGCGATCTCGCAGACCAGATCGCCGTCCTGGGTCCACACCAGCAGCTCCGCCGGGGCGCTGCCGTGGCGGATGGCGGTGTTCGCCACCTCGGCGACGGCGGCGATCATGTTGCGGAAGGGCTCCTGGCCCATGCCGTGCCGACCGGCCCGCTCGGCGATGAAGACGCGCACGGCGTCCAGATCGGCGCCCTCGACCGACAGCCGCTCGGCCGTCGCCGGGGCGGGCGTCAGCGCCCGGCGGTCGCAGGTGGCGCTGAACGGGCCGGGCGCGGTGTACTCCAGGCTCTGCTCCGGCCCCTGACCGTCGATGATCTCGGGGTGGGTCCGGCGCGCGTACGTGATGATCTCGGGGTGCAGCACCCGGCGGTCGTAACAGCAGATGGCGCGGGCGCCGGAGTGGGCGAACGCGGCGTTCACGATCGACTCGTAGCGCGCCCACTCCACCACCTCCAGCGGAGTGCGGCCCTGCCACACCGGTTCGGCTATCACCCGGACCCGGCGCGGCGACTCGGCCTTCACGAAGGAGTCGTACGCGGCGATGGTCTTCACCGGGTGCTGGTACCAGCTGAGCGCGTCCTCGAACTGCACCGCCGGGGCGTCCTGCCCGAGGGCGTCCCGCAGCGCCGCGATGTTCGACTTGGCCGCCACCACGGCCACCGCGTCGTCGGCCTCCAGACCCTCGCGCAGGAAGGGCACGCAGACGTCGACCACTTCCCCCTCGTCGCGGTAGAGGAACCCGCGATGCACCATGGCCTCGTGGTGGTCCGCGACGGAGCTGGTCGGGCTGGTCATGGGGGCCTCCCTCGGCCGGGCTGGTGCGCGTGACAGCGCGCAGTCTGCCACCCTCGCCGCCACCGCGCAGCCGGATCATCGGTCGGTGAGGAAATCCCCCGATTCCGTGCGTGGACGTGTTCCTGACGGTGAATTAGCATCGCTGAGCGTGACACAGGTCAAGAGCATCACCGCAAATGGAATCGAGTTCGGCTATCTCGAAGCGGGCCCGGCGGGCGCCCCGCTGGCGCTCTGCCTGCATGGGTTCCCCGACACCGCACACTCCTGGCGCCATCTGCTGCCCGCCCTCGCGGACGCGGGCTACCACGCCGTCGCCCCCTTCATGCGGGGCTACGCACCCACCGGCATACCCGAGGACGGCGCCTACCAGGCGGGGGCGATAGCCTCCGACGCCAACGCCCTGCACGAGGCCTTCGGCGCCGACGGCGACGCCGTGCTCATCGGCCACGACTGGGGCGCCATCGCCGCCTACGGCGCCACCGCCCACGCCCCCGAGCGCTGGCGGCGGGCCGTGACGATGTCCGTGCCCCCGCTGAGCGGCGTGCTGGCCGACTTCTTCAATTACGACTACGGTCAGTTCAAGCGCTCGTTCTACATCTTCCTGTTCCAGACCCCGCTGGCCGAGGCGGGCGCCGCGGCCCATGACATGGCGCTCATCGACGGACTGTGGCGCGACTGGTCGCCCGGCTACCACGACTCCGCGCGGGACATCGCGCACGTCAAGGAGAGCCTGAAGGACCCGGCCCACCTCGCCGCCGCGATCGGCTACTACAAGGCCCTGTTCGACCCGACCCGCCAGGTTCCGCGTTACGC
>NZ_GG657754.1:9918681-9919872 GCF_000158915.1 Streptomyces himastatinicus ATCC 53653
CGGCGGAGCAGGAGGCGATCACCGCCCCCGGTGAGCGGCCGACCCTCTTCCTGCACGGCACCGACGACGGCTGCATCGGCGCCGACGTGGTCCACAGCGCCAAGGACCACCTCCCGGCGGGCTCCCGGGTGGAACTGGTCGAGGGCGCGGGCCACTTCCTGCACCTGGAGCAGCCCGAGCGGATCAACCGCGAGGTGCTGGACTGGCTCGCGGCCGAGTGACCCGTTCCCGTACGCCCCGCGACTCCCCGTAAGCCCCCTCAGGCCCCGCACGTCCCGGTCGGTATAGCGCCGTGGCATACCGCTTTACCGCCGCTATACCGCCGGTAATCCGTCCTCTCCGATGCTGGACGCATCGCCAAGCCCCGCCGGTGGAGATGCGTCTGGAGAGGGCCTGTGAACGTCGATCAGCAGCAGCAACCGCCATCACAACCGCACACCGAGGACGAACCCCTCTACGCCTGGAGCACCTATCAGGTCTGCGGCGGGGTGGAGGGATCCGGTCCGAGCGGCACCTGCCGGGCGGAACGGACCGCGCGTGCCTGCCTCGAAGCGGCGCTCCAGGCCGCGGTCGTCCACTCCCACGCGTATTCGTGGGGGCAGCTCAGCCGGGTGTCCGCGGACGTCGACCTGCCGTTCCACCTCTGGTCACGGGCCCCGGTCGCCTGGGCGGAACCGGGACCCAGTGACACGGTCACCTGGCGTCCCGGCCCGGCACCGCATCCGCGGTGACGGACCCGGCAGCGGCAGGGCGATGCAGGATTGAGGGCAGGGGAATCTCGGATGAACAGCAGCGGGCCCGGCATCGGGCTCACCACGGTGGAGTGGCAGCCGGTCGACCACGGCCGCCATTCCGGCCGTCACGCGAACCCGGCGCGGGTCTACAACTATCTCGTCGGCGGCAAGGACAACTACCTCGCCGACTACGAGCAGGCCCAGAGTTTCCTGCGGATCGCGCCGGAGATCCGTGACACCGCCCTGGCCAACCGCCGTTTCCTCCAGCGGGCGATGGCGGAGCTGGCGGACGAGGGCATCAGCCAGTTCCTGGACATCGGCTCGGGACTGCCCACGGCCCCGAACGTGCACGAGATCGCCCAGGCGGTGAACCCCCGGGCCCGCGTGGTCTACGCCGACAACGACCCCATAGTGGCCAGCCATGGACAGGCCCGGCTGGCGGTCCCCGGCACCACGA
>NZ_GG657754.1:9919972-9931634 GCF_000158915.1 Streptomyces himastatinicus ATCC 53653
TCCTCGACTACCTCGACGACAAGGACGATCCGTACGGCGTCGTCTCCCGGCTCATGGAGTGGGCCGCGCCCGGCAGCTGTCTGGTCCTCTCCCATGTCACCGGCGACTTCACCGACGAGACGCCCGACGACCGGGACTGGGCACCGCTCAGCGTCAGCCCGGTGACCGCGGCCCCGCGCGACCGCGCCGGGATCATGGGCTTCTTCCGCGGGCTCGACGTGCTCGAACCGGGCCTGGTGCAGCTGCCCGCCTGGCGCCCGGGCATCGGCGCCAAGGACGATCCGAGCCGGGTGTGGGCGTACGGCGGGGTGGCCCGCAAGCTGTGACCACCGGGCCCCGCCCCGTGTGAGGGACCCGGCGCCGCCTCAGTGCGGGCCGGGGCCGATCTGGAGCGTCATACAGGCGGGGAACAGCCCGCTCCAGGTGTGCCCGCGCCAGCTCTCGTACGTACCCGGCCGCTGCCACACCGGCAGCGCCTCGTCCAGATGTGCCCGGCCCTCGGGGAACTTCCCCTGCTCCATGTACGTGATGCCGATCTCGTACATCGCGAAGCCCTGGTGGTGGACGTCGCCGGTCCGCCGGGCGTGCTCCAGGCTCTCCTTGAAGCACGTCAGCGCGTCCTCGGAGCGGCCCAGACCGCGGTGGGCGCGGCCCAGGTTGCCCAGGCCGATCACCTCGGCCGCCAGGTCCCCGGTGTCCCGGGCCAGGGCGAGCTGACGCCGCTGCACCCCGATGGCCTCCTCGAACAGCCCCAATTCGGACAGCGCGTCCGCCAGGTTGCACAGCGACCGCTGCTCGCCCCGCTGATGGCCGATGGCCCGCCAGATCTCCAGCGCCGACTCCAGGGTGGCCCGCATCTCCTCGTAGCTGTGCTGGAGCCAGTGCGCGCCCGCGAGATGATCCAGCGCCCACGCCTGGCTCTCCAGATCGCCCAGCCGCCGGGCCGCCCCGATCGCCAGCTCGTTGACCGTCTGGAGATCCTGGGCGTGCGCCCGCGGATACAGGAACCACTGGAGGGCCTGGGCCAGCCGGATCCCCAGCCGGGCGAGCGCGTCGGACTGGGTGACGGCGTGGGCGACGGCGGCCAGCAGATTGCCCGCCTCCGCCTTCAGCCACGCCTCCGCCTCCGCGCGGTCCCGCAGCGGGACCTCGGCGCCCTCGACCGGATGCCGGGGCCAGGGCCGCTGCGGGTCGAGCAGGGTGACCGCCCGCTGGGTGGTGGCCACGTAGGCCGACATCGCCCGTTCCAGCGCCGCCTCGGGCGCGGCCTCGGGCTCCTCCTGCTCGGCCCGCTCGGAGGCGAACAGCCGGAGCAGATCGTGCATGTGGTACCGGTCCGAGTCCGGGCTCTCCAGCAGCTGCGCGTCGACCAGCCGCTCCAGCGCGTTCTCGGTGCGGTCGGCCGGATGGTCCAGCAGCGCGGCCGCCACCGGCAGGCTCACGTCCTGCCCGGGCACCGTGCTGAGCAGCCGGAAGGCGCGTACCGCGTCCGCGTCGTCGGAGCGCCCGCCGAGCCGGAACGCGTCGTAGCTCACCTCGAAGCTGGTGCGCACGGCCAGGTCGCCGAAGCGCAGTTCGTCCAGCCGCCCGCGGGCGTCGGTCTTTTTGGACACCAGGGTGCGCAGCGGCCAGGCCGGGCGGGCGGCCAGCCGGGCGCCCGCGATCCGCAGCGCCAGCGGCAGGCGCCCGCACAGCCGGGTGATCTCCTCGGCCTCCGCGCGCTCGGCCCGCACCCGCTCCACCCCGACGATCCGCTCCAGCAGCGCCACGGCCTGGTCGTGGGGGAGGACGTCCAGATGGAGATGGGTGGCGCCCTCCAGGATGGTCAGCATCTCGCGGCTGGTGACCAGCGCGGCGCAGTCGGGCCCGGCGGGCAGCAGCGGGCGGACCTGGTCCACGGAGGCGGCGTTGTCGAGGATGACCAGCAGCCGACGGCCCGCCACCAGCGAGCGGAACTGGGCCGACGCCTCGTCGGTGTCGCCCGGCACGCTCGACCCGTCCACCCCGAGGGCGCGCAGGAACCGTCCGAGCACCTCGGCCGGTTCGAGGGCCGAGAGCCCGGCGGTGGTGCCGTGCAGATCGACATAGAGCTGGCCGTCCGGGAACCGCTCGGCGAGCTGGTGCGCGGCGTGGATGGCCAGGGTGGACTTGCCCACGCCGCCGGTGCCGTCGATGGCCGCGATCACCACGGGGCGCCCGGCCCCGCTCTCGGCGTTGTCGTCGCTCTGATCGTTTTGATCGCTCTGTTCGCCTTGATCCAGGAGCGCCTGGATCACCGCCACTTCGCCATGGCGCCCGGTGAACGCCTGGCTGGCGGGCGGCAGTTGGCGAGGGCCCCGGGCGGTCCGGCGCGCGGCCGGGGCGGCGGGCCGCTCCTCCTTGCGCGGGGCCGGGGGCTCCAGCAGGGAGGCGTCGGCGGTGAGGATCCGCTGCTGGAGCCGCTGGAGCGGCGGGATCGGCTCGACCCCGAGATCCTCGGCCAGCAGCCGGTGCAGATCGCGGTAGGCGGCCAGGGCGTCGGCCTGCCGCCCGGAGCGGTAGAGGGCCAGCATCAGGCGGCCGCGCAGCCCCTCGCGGTACGGATGCTCGGCGGTCAGCGCCTCCAGCTCGCCCAGGACGTCGGCGTGCCGACCGCACCGCAGATCGGCGTCGATACGGGCGTCCACGGCCTGGAGCCGGAGTTCACCGAGCCGGGTGGTCTCCGCCTCCACGGACGGGGTCGGGGGCACGTCCGCGAACGGCGTGCCCCGCCACATCACCAGCGCCTCGCGCAGCCGCTCGGCGGCGCGGGCTGGACTGGGAGACTCGGCCTCCCGGTCAAGTCCCCGCCGCCCCTCCTCGACCAGCTGCTCGAACCGGTGGGCGTCGAAGTCGGCCGCCTCCACCACCAGCCGGTAGCCGTGCGCCTTGTAGCCCTGCTTGTCGGTGATCAGGGCTCCGCCGGACGTATCGCCCAGGCTCTGCCGGAGACGGGAGACATACGTCTGGAGCAACTTGGCCGCGCTCTGCGGCGCCTGGCTCTCGCCCCACAGCTCGTCCAGGAGCCGTTCGGCCGGGACGGTCCGGTTGGCATGGCAGAGCAGCACCGCGAGCAGCATCCGCCACTTCGCCGGGCCGAGGGACGCCCATTGGCCGCCGTCCCACAGCTCGAGCGCACCAAGGACCCGGTATCGCACCCGTAACCTCCGAGGCCCCCTGCCACGGCCCGGCCTCTGTCTCGTGGTCCGCGAGGACCGTCAACTCATTGCACCGGTAACGGTATACCGCAGCTTTGGCCATGGCCGCGCGGATATCCCCGCATCCTGATGGGTCCCGAGCAGCGGGGCATCAGTCCCGGGCGACGGGGCACACGGGCCAGGAGCTCCGCCGCCCGGAAGGGGCCGGACCGGACCGCGTCGGAGCGGGCGGTCGCGTCAGAACGAGCGGTCGTGTCAGAACGGGCGGTCCCCCTCGATGGCCACCCGCTCGGCCACCCGCGGGTGCGGCGCGTAGTCGTTCACCGCGTAGTGCTGGGTGGCGCGGTTGTCCCAGAACGCCACGTCACCCGGCTGCCACCGGAAGCGCACCTGGTACTCCGGGACCTGCGCCTGACGGCACAGATAGCTCAGCAGCCGGTCGCTCTCCTCCCGGTCCATGCCGGTGATCCGGGTGGTGAAGGAGGTGTTCACGAAGAGCAGCCGCCGCCCGGTCTCCGGGTGGACGCGCACCACCCGGATGCTCGACGGGCGGGAACGGCTTCCTGGAACGGGGCGAGCCGCTCGGGGCCGTAGAAGCGGGAGAAGCCGGGGATGAAGTCGTGCACGGCCGTGGCGCCGTCGATGCGGTCCCGCACCTCCCGGGGCAGGTTGTCGTACGCGGCGGCCATGTCCGCCCACATGGTGTCCCCGCCGACGGGCGGGACCTCGCGCAGCTGGAGCACGGCGCCGAGCGCGGGCCGCTCCCGGAAGGTGACATCGGCGTGCCACACGTTCTCGAAGGTGGGGGTGGCGCCCTCGCTCTTGTCGAAGCGGGCCACGTCCTGGCTCGATCCGCTGGCGAGCAGCGGGTTGGTCTCCAGCTCTCCCCAGTTCCGGGCGAAGTCGCGCTGTTGGGCCGAGGTGAGGTGGGCGCCGCGGAAGAAGAGCACCTTCCACTCCAGCAGCGCGCGGTTCAGCTCCTCGCGCAGCCCCGGCTCCAGCGGCCGCGAGAGGTCGGCGCCGCGGATCTCGGCCCCGATGGTGCGCCCCAGGGGCGTCAGTTCGAAGCGCTCGTACGGGCGCTCCTGCCACCCCTCGGGCAACCGGCGCAGCGTACGCGCCCCCCTCGTACAGGCCGCCCGCGGGCACGCGGGCGTCGCGCAGCACCGGGGGGTTCGGCGGGGTGTCGATGACGGTCATGGCGTTCTCCTCATGCGTGGCGCGGCGGCGGAGCCGCTGGAACGGATGGCAGAGATGCCCTCGCGCCGCGCAGGGGGAGACCCGGCCGGATGCGGTGCGGATCATCGCGGACGTGCGCTCGGTGTGGTCCGCGGCGGCCGGAGGCGTCCGAAGCGTCGGTTCGAAGCCGGGGTTCGGGGCGTCAGGCGGCGGGCCGATCAGGGGCCGGGCGGCACGGGACGGTTGTCGCGAGGGCCGGGAGGGGCCGACTAGAGGCCCGAGCGCTCACAGCCGGTCCGATCCGGGGCGCGAAGGTGTCCCGTCGTGTCGAACCGGTTCCTGATCATGGCGCCATTCTGGGATCCGCCGTTCACCTCTGTCAATGCCGTCTCATGCCGAGAGACGGTCCGAATGGGTAAGGTGTGTCCTGGCGCTGGACCTATTACGCAGTGGGGGGATCCATGGACGCGGAAAAGGTGGACCGGGAACTGGTGCGGGCCTGGGTCGACGGCTGGATCGTCTCCCGTCAGGCGTCGCCGCCGGTCGAGGAGGAGTGGGGGTTCAGCTTCGATGTCGCGCTGCCCAGGCACGTCACCCGGCATGTACTGCCCGAGGCCGACGAGGCGTTGCTCGTCGAGCTGATGGCGGCGTTCCCGGCGCCGGGCACCCACCTCAAGGTGCCGCTGCCACCGGAGACCGTGCGGCCCTGGCTGCTCCCGGGGTGGATCCTGGACGACCCCGGGTTCCTGATGACGGTCCCGCTGACGCCGGTCCCCGCGCCGGTGCCCGACGGCTTCCGGCTGCGCACCTGGGGCCCGGGGCGGTCTGATCCGCGCGCTCGTCGTCGACGGCCGGGGGGTCTTCGCCGCCCGGGGGCAGGTCGCGATCCCGCCGGGCGCCGACACCGCCGTCGTGGACCAGGTCGAGACCGCGGCCGACCAGCGCCGCAAGGGTCTGGGCGGCCTGGTCATGCGGACGTTGGCGAACGCGGCGGCCGAGGCGGGCGCGTCCACCGCGGTGCTCGGCGCCACGCCCGACGGCCGGGCGCTGTACACCGCGCTCGGCTGGCGCACCGTATCCCCGCTGACCGGCATCATCCACCGGCCGGACGCCGCCCCCGTGGTGTGACCGCTAGGACGCGGCCTGGTCGCCCAGTACGCGGCGGGTGCGCTCGAGCAGGGCGGGGCAGGCGCGGGCGACCAGGGCGCGGCCGGCCGGTCCGCTGGGGCCGCCCGCCCGCCAGGCGAACACCAGCCGCCCGCGCATCGCCGGGCGGGTGATCCGGACCGTCCGCAGCCGGTCCGCCCGCGCCTCGGCGAACGAACCGGGCAGGATCGCCGCGCCCAGTCCCCGTTCGGCGAGCTGGGCCAGCACCTCCGGATCGCTCGCCTCGAAGGCGATGTGCGGCGTGAACCCGGCCGCCGCGCACGCCTCGTCGAGCCGGGTGCGCAGCCCCGTACCGGGCGGCAGGCTGATCAGGGCCCGCCCGCGCAGGGTGTCCAGCGAGACGGAGGAGTGGACGGCCAGCTCGTGGTCGTGACCGACCGCCGCGACGATCGGCTGGTCGGTGAGCACCTGCATCTCGATCCCGGGCGGCGTCTGCTTGCCGACGCTGACGATCGCGGCGTCGAGGCGCCCCGTACGCAACCCCTCCAGGAGCTGGTCCGAGGTGGCCTCGGACAGGGTGATCTCCACCGCCGGATGGGCGTCGTGGAACTCCGCCAGCAGGTCCGGCAGATCGGCGGTGTGCGAGGTCACCGTCCCCACGGCCACCTGCCCCCGGAGCAGCCCGGTCAGCTCGTCCACGGCCTGCCGTGCGCCCTCGACCGCGGCGAGCGCCGCCCGTGCGTACGGCAGGACGGCCTCGCCCGCCTCGGTCAGCCGCACCGAGCGGTCCGAGCGGTCCAGCAGCTCCTGGCCCAACTCCCGCTCCAGCCGCCGGATCTGGGCGCTCACCCCGGGCTGGGCCACATGCTCCCGCTCCGCGGCCCGGGTGAAGTTCCGCTCCTCGGCCACGGCCACGAAGTAGGCGAGCTGTCGCAGTTCCATAAGCATCCATTCTAGCAACCAGACTCACCATCTCTTGGACTTCTGACACCGGCGGCCGGAGAGTGGAGGCAGGAGTCAGAAGACAGGACACAGGAGGGCCCGATATGACAGGGACGACGCGCGAACGCGCCACCACCCCCGAGGACCTGACCCGGCTGTTCGTCGAGCGCGCCAACGCGGGCGACGCCGAGGGCATGGCCGAGCTGTACGCACCGGACGCGGTGCTCGCGTACCCGCCGGGATCCGCGACCGTCGGCCGGGAGGGCATCCGCGCCGTGTGCCAGGCCCTGCTGGACCACACGACGGAGCCCTTCCGGCAGGAGGAGCCGCTGCCCACCGTCCGCTACGGCGACCTCGCCCTCACCTCGACCCCGTCCTCCGACAACACCGGCGGCCGGGTACAGGTCGTCCGCCGGGAGTCGGACGGCAGCTGGCTGCGCGTCATCGACCGCCCCGAGGTCCGCCCCGCATCATGAGCGTCGTCATCGCCGGTGCGGGCATCGGCGGGCTGACCGCCGCGCTCAGCCTGCACGCCGCGGGCATCGGGGCCACCGTCGTCGAGAGCGCCCGGGAGATCCGTCCGCTCGGCGTCGGCATCAACCTGCTGCCCCACGCCGTACGCGAACTGACCGAACTCGGCCTCGGCGACGGCCTCGCCGACCTCGGCGTGGCCACCGCCGAGAACGTCTACGCCGACCGCCACGGCCGTCGGATCTTCAGCGAGCCGCGCGGAATGGCGCAGGGCTACCGCTGGCCGCAGTACTCGATCCACCGCGGGGAGCTGCAACTGCTGCTCCTGGCGGCGGTACGGGAACGGCTGGGTCCCGACGCGGTCCGCACCGGAGCCCGTGTGACGGGCTTCGAGCAGGGCCCCGGGGACGCGGACGGCGTCCGCGTGCGGGTGCTCGACCGCGCCACCGGCACGGCCGGGGAACAGGACGCCGAGGCGCTTATCGGCGCCGACGGGCTGCACTCGGCGGTACGCGCCGAACTCCACCCGGACGACGGGCCGTTGCTGTGGTCGGGCATCCGGATGTGGCGCGGCACGGCCAGGGCCGCGCCGTTCCTCACCGGCCGCTCGGCGGCCATCGTGAGCGACGGGGACGCCGAGCTGATCGCGTACCCGATCGGCCGCGACCGCATCAACTGGGTGTGCCTGGTGCGGGTGGCGGAACCGGGCCCGCTCACCGGGGACGCGGGCTGGAACCGCGCCGGACGGGTGGCCGATGTGCTGCCGTACTACCAGGACTGGGCGCTCGGCTGGCTCGATGTGCCCGCCCTGCTGGCCGCCAGCGGGGAGATCCTGGAGTACCCGATGGTCGACCGGGACCCGCTGCCGTCGTGGGGGAGGGGCCGCGTCACCCTGCTCGGCGACGCCGCGCACCCGATGTACCCGGTGGGTGCCAACGGCGCGTCCCAGGCCATCGTCGACGCCCGGGTCCTGGCGTACGAGCTGTCCGCGCCGGACGGACCGCGGAGCGGACCGGCCCGCTACGAGGCCGCGCGCCGCGACGCGACGGCGGCGGTCGTCCGGGCGAACCGGGCCATGCACCGCGACGGCGGGCGCGGCCCGCGGGAGCTGGCCCGCATCACCGACACCTATCGGCGCGCCACCGGAAGCGAGGTGGAGACGCTGAACACCCGCCCGTCCCTGACCCGCCGCTGAGTACTAGGCACGCAGATAGGCGAGCACCGCCAGGACCCGCCGGTGGTCGTCGGGGGCGTCGGGCGGCAGGTCGAGCTTCAGCAGGATGCCCGCGATGTGCTTGGCCACGGCCGCCTCGGTGACGACGAGACGGCGGGCGATCGCCGCGTTGGACCGGCCCTCCGCCATCAGGGCCAGCACCTCGCGCTCCCGCGGGGTCAGCCGGGCCAGCGGATCGCGGCGGCGCGCGAGGAGCTGGCGCACGACCTCGGGGTCGACGACGGTGGCGCCCGCGGCGACCCGGGCGACGGCGTCGGCGAACTCCTCGACGTCACCGATGCGTTCCTTGAGGAGATAGCCCATGCCCGCGTCGGCGCGGCGGTCCTCCAGCAGCTCCTCGGCGAAGGTCTGCTCGACGTACTGGCTGAGCACGAGGACGGCCAGATCCGGCTGCCCGGCCTGGAGCCGGCGGGCCGCCCGCAGCCCCTCGTCCGTGAAGCCGGGCGGCATCCGCACATCGGCGATGACCAGGTCCGGCCGGTGCTCCCGGGCGGCCGCCAGCAGTCCCGGGCCGTCGCCGACGGCGGCCGGGACCCGGTGGCCGAACCGGCGCAGCAGATGGACCAGGCCCTCGCGCAGCAGGACGGCGTCCTCGGCGATCACGATACGGAGGGGCTGTTGGTCGGACGGCACGGGATCTCCGCTCTCAGGAGGGTGGGACCGCCGGGTGGGCTGGACAGCAGCATTCTGCCGTCCGCGGCGGCGATACGGTCGGCGAGCCCGACGAGCCCCGTACCGGGGCCGGGAGCGGCGCCACCGGCCCCGTCGTCCTCGATGTCGACGCGCAGCACACCGTCGTGGACCCGGGCGGCGATCCGGCCACGGTCGGCACCGCTGTGCTTGGCCATATTGCTCAAGCCCTCGGCGGCCACGAAGTACGCGGTGGATTCCACGGCGGGCGGCAGCCGCCCCGGAACGTCGACATCCAGGTCGACGGGGATGGGGGAGCGCCCCGCGATGTCCCGTACGGCGGCGGGCAGTCCGCGTTCGGTGAGGACCTGCGGATGGACCCCGCGGATCAGCTCCCGCAACTCGGCCAGTGCCTCCTTGGCCAGGTCGTGCGCCTCCCCGACCTCCTTCGCCGCCTCGCTGCCGGGCGGCAGGGCGAGCGTGGCCAGGCCCAGTTTCATGGTGAGTGCCACCAGCCGTTGCTGGGCGCCGTCGTGCAGATCGCGCTCGATGCGGCGGCGTTCGGTCTCGAAGGCGTCGACCAGCCGGGCCCGGGAGCGCACCACCTCGCGCAGTTCGTGGTCCCGGGGAGCCAGTACGGCCCGGGCGACGGTGGCGCGCGCCGTGGCCCACGCGCCGATGGGCCAGGCGGCGACGGGCAGCAGCAGGGCCCCCGCGACCGGGCCGGCGACCGACTGCCAGGGCGCGGCGGACGGCTGGAAGGGGGTGAGGAGCAGCCCACCGGGGATGCCCAGGGAGACCAGGACGACGGCGAGGTCGGCCCAGCCGACCGCCAGGACGGAGACCGCGCCGTAGCCGACCGTCCGCCAGGTGTCCGGCGGGCGCGGCAGACCGGGTACGACGAGGGCGAGCCGCCTGTTCTCGAACGGGCCCGCGAGCGCGACCGCGAAGCCCACCATCAGAAGCCCGCAGACCACCCGGGCCACCAGCCCGATGGGTGCCGCGAGGAGTCCGCCCAGCCCGACGTAGACCACGGCCGCGAACAGCCCGCCGGACAGCAGATAGCCCACCGCCCGCCCCAGCAGGGAGAAGGGGCGGGTGAGGACGTGGCGCACGGTACGGGGGGTCACGGGGTCCGACGGTAGCGGGGCCGCGGCCCGCAGGCGGTAGTGCCAGGTGGAGTATGCGTACTCGCCCTGGCGCCCATGTGCCGCGTCCCGGAGCCGGGTTGGCTGGGCCCATGACCACGACACCCACCGTCCGGGCCACCGTCCCGGTCGAACTGCGCTCGGTGACCAGATGCCATGGCACCGGCGAACACGCCGTCACCGCCCTTGACGCGGTGACGCTTCGCTTCGCGGCGGGCACCATGACCGCCGTCATGGGCCCATCCGGCTCCGGCAAGTCCACCCTGCTGCACTGCGCGGCGGGCATCGAACGGCCCACGTCCGGGGAGGTGCTGATCGACGGCACGGAACTGGGCGGGCTCGACGAGAACGCGCTGACGCTGCTGCGCCGGGACCGGGTCGGCTTCGTCTTCCAGTCCTTCAACCTCGTCACGGCGCTGACCGCCGCCCAGAACGCCGAACTGCCGCTGCGTCTGGCCGGGCGCCGCCCCGCCGCGGACGAGGTGGCCGCGGCGCTGGCCCGGGTCGGCCTCGCGGACCGGGCCGGGCACCGGCCGGGCGAACTGTCGGGCGGACAGCGGCAGCGCGTCGCGATCGCCCGGGCGCTGATCACGCGGCCCGCCGTCCTCTTCGCCGACGAGCCGACCGGGGCGCTCGACACCCGGACCTCCCGGACGGTGCTGCGGATGCTGCGCGAACTGGTCGACACCCAGGGCCAGACCGTGGTCATGGTCACCCACGATCCGGCGGCGGCCGCCTACGCGGACCAGGTGGTGCTCCTCGCGGACGGACGGCTCGCGGGCGAACTGCCGGGCGCGGCCGGCGCGGAGGCGATCGCGGCACGGACCGCCGCCCTGGAGGTGCGGTGATGATCCCCATGGCGACGGTGCGCGAGCGCTGGACCTCCTTCCTGGGCGCCTTCGTGACCACGGCGCTGGGCGTCGCGGTGATCACACTGAGCGCGCTGATCCTGCTGTCCGGCGGCCCAGGAGTGCCCGAGCGGCTGGCGGGGGCGCAGGTACTGGTACGCAGCCCCGAAGGGGCCCGGACCAGCGGGGTGTTCGCGCAGAGCCCGCCGTGGGCCCCGGAGCGTGCCGAGCGGCTGCGGCGCGCCCTGGCGGACCTCCCCGGCGTCACGGCGGCGGTCGCCGACCGGTCCTTCTACGCACAGGCGCCCGGCACCCGGCAGCGGGCGGGGGAGCGGCAGGGCCACGGCTGGCCGAGTGCGGCGCTCGCCTCGTACGGGCTCGGCGCGGGCGGCCCACCCATGGCCGCCGACGACATCGTCGTGGACCGTGCCCTCGGGCACGTGCCCGGCGAGAGGATCACGGTGCTCACCGCGCACGGACCGCGGCGCTTCACCGTGTCCGGGACGATGGACGGCCCCGGCTACTGGACCACCGGCCACCGGGCCGCCGAACTCGCGGGCGGGGTCAGGGTCATCGGACTGGTCCTGGAGCCCGGCGCCGACGCAGGTGCGGTCGCGGCCGCCGCGCGCGGGGCCGTCGGCGGCGCCGGTGAGGTGCTGCGCGGCGCCGCCCGCGACGAACTGGCCCCTCCGCAGGACGAGATGACCCGCTGGATCGGCGCCCAGGTCCTCACCGCCATGACCGCGCTCTCCGCGTTCGTCACCGTCCTCGTCGTGTCCTCGGGCTTCGCGTTCACCGTCGTCCGGCGCCGGCGCGACCTTGGCCTGCTGCGCACCATCGGCGCCACCCCGCGGCAGCTGCGGCGCCTGCTGTACGGGGAGGCGCTCACGGTGGGCGCCATCGGCGGCGCGGCGGGCGCGCCGCTGG
>NZ_GG657754.1:9934011-9943707 GCF_000158915.1 Streptomyces himastatinicus ATCC 53653
CGGGCAGCATCCTGGGCGCCGGACTCGGCCGCAAGCTGGCCCAGGTGCGCTGGGGGATCGCCGGGCGGATCGCGGTGTCCTGGCTGCTCACCCTGCCAGCGGCGGCGGCCGTGGGAGGCGTCGCGGCCTGGGTCGCCGACCGGGGCGACGCGGGCGTGGCCCTGGTGGCGAGCATCGCGGTGGTGGCGGCCGCGGGCTTCTACGCGCTCTCCCGGCGCCGCCCGGTCAACTCGGGCAACGTCAACGAGCTGCCCGCCGCCGAGCGCCCGGAGCACCCCGTGCGCCCGGCGGCGTGACCACGGCCCCGGACCACGGGCGGAGCGGGCGGAGGAGGCGGACGCGATGGACATCGAGTGGGGCACCCTCGGAGGGGTCTTCGGAGTCAGCCTGGGGATCACCATCGTGGTGGTCGTGATGTTCTCGCTCGGCATCGCCGCCCGGGCCCGCGCCGCGGGCGAGCCGCGCCCCGCCAGGGCCCTGCCGAGGCGGGGCCGGGAGAGATGGGCCATGGCCGTCTCGGCGGTGTGCTTCGCCGCCTGCCTGGCGGTCGCCGGGTACGGCATCGACCTCATCATCCCGGGCTGACGGTCCCGCAGCCGCCCTGGGACCATGGGACCTTGCAGGAGCACCGCCGGGACCAGGGCGGTGCGCGTCCCCCGGGGAGAACACCACGATGTCAGCCGGAGCCGAGGCCCCCAAATCCGATGCGGACCGCCCCGATCTGCGGGCCGACTGCGGCAGCTGTTTCGGGCTGTGCTGCGTCGCCCTGCCCTTCGCGGCCTCGGCCGACTTCGCCGTCGACAAGCCCGCCGGGCGGCCCTGTCACAACCTGGCCGCCGACTTCAGTTGCGGCATCCACTCCCGGCTGCGCGAGAAGGGCTTCGCGGGCTGCACCGTCTTCGACTGCTTCGGCGCCGGACAGAAGGTCTCCCAAGCCACCTTCGAGGGCCGCGACTGGCGGACCCACCCAGGGGCCGCGGCCGACATGTTCGCCGTCTTCCCCGTGATGCGGCAGCTCCATGAACTCCTCTGGTACCTCACCGAGGCCCTCACCCTCCCCGCGGCCCGCCCCGTCCACGACGAGCTGCGCGAGGCGCTCCGTACCACCGAGCGGCTGACCCGGGGCGGCGCCGACGAACTCCTCGCGCTGGACGTGGCCGCCCACCGGGACGGCGTCAACGCGCTGCTGCTGCGGACGAGCGAACTGGCGCGGGCCGGGGTCCGGCCCCGGGGCCGGGGCAAGAAGAAGAACCACCGGGGAGCCGATCTCATCGGGGCCCGCCTCCGGGGCGCCGATCTGCGCGGCGCCAGCCTCCGCGGGGCCTGCCTGATCGCGGCCGACCTCACCGGTGCCGACCTCAGCGGCGCCGATCTGATCGGGGCCGACCTCCGCGACGCCTCCCTCGTCGGTGCCGATCTTACCGGTGCCCTCTTCCTCACCCAGGCCCAGCTGAACGCCGCCCGGGGCGACGCCGCCACCCGGCTGCCGTCCGCCCTCGCGCGCCCCGCGCACTGGTGAACCCGCACGTCCCGGTCGCGGTGTGAAACGCTGGCTGCCATGTCCGAACCCGCCGACGCGCCCGTGATCCTCTGCGATGAGCCCGGATCGTTCGCCCGGAGTGTGCTGGCCGAGCGGCATCCGGCGCTCATCGAGAAGGTACGGGACGCCTTCCCGTACGGCCCCGAACAGCACCGCGCGCTCGACGCCCTGCGCCACGACCACGCCGAGGGCGTCGTCACCCCGCTCGACCCGGGCGCGCACGACCACGACCGATGGCAGACCTGGGGGCGGGAGTACTTCGGCCGCTCGTGGTTCGAGGTGCCCTTCCTCTGGATCGAGAGCTACTTCTACCGCCGCCTCCTGGGAGCCGTCGGCTACTTCGCCCCCGGCCCCTGGCAGGGCATCGACCCGTTCCGGCCCTTCAAACAGGCCGAGCTGGACACCCCCGAGGCCGCCCGGGAACTGACCGCGCTCGACCAGATCCTGGACCGGCCCGCCGACGAGGCCGCGGACGCGCTGCTGCACGGCGCGCTCTGGGGCAACCGCGCGGACCTCGGCTTCACCATCTCCTCCGGCGGCGCCGCGTCGTCGGCCGGGGAACCGCTGGTGGCCGACGACTCGGACGTCCTGTGGCGGCTGCTGCCCGCCGGGGCACCGGCCACGCTGTGCCTGGTCGCCGACAACGCGGGCCGCGAACTCCTCCCCGACCTCGTCCTCATCGACCATCTGCTCCGCCACAAGCGCGCCGAGCGGGTCGTCCTCCAGGTGAAGCCGTACCCGTACTACGTGTCCGACGCCACCACCTCCGACGTCGTCGACTGTCTGCGCCATCTGGCGCGTGCCGAGGGTGCCGCGGGCGACGCCGGGACGCGGCTGTGGGCGGCGATGGCCGACGGGCGGCTCACCGTCCGGGCGCACGACTTCTTCTGCGCGCCCCTGCCGTACGACGCGATGCCGGACGATCTGCGCCGGGAGTTCGCGGACGCCACCCTCACCGTGCTGAAGGGCGACCTTAACTACCGCCGCCTCGTCGGCGACCGGCTGTGGTCCCCGACCACCCCCTTCGCCGACCGCACCGCGTACTTCCCCGGGCCGGTGGCCGCGCTGCGCACCCTGAAGTCGGACGTCATCACCGGCCTCGACGCGGACACCGAGGCCGCGCTGGACGCGGAGGAGCGCCACTGGCGCACCAGTGGCACCCATGCGCTGATCCAGGTGCGGAGCTGACCGCCGCCGGGGTTCCTCAGCTGCGCCCGGAGCCCCGGTACAGCTCCAGCTCGCCGTCGAGTTCCACGGCGAGCACGGTCGCGTGGGCGTCCAGATCGGCGGCCGTGGGCGGGTCGATCCACAGCACCCCCGGCACCTCGTGGAGGCCGCCGATGACCCGGTGCTCCAGCGGGGTGCCGGTGCCGAGCACCCGGACCCCGCGGACCGGGGTGCGCAGGCCCCGGACGCCGATGGGCCCGCGCGGGATGTCGAAGACCGTCAGATAGAGGGTGCGGCGGTCCGCCGCGAGGGTGCTGGGGCCGTAGTGGTGTCCGGCGGGCAGGCCCGCCACCGTGCCGTACACGGCCTCCGCGTGGCGGGCGATCCAGTCGCCCATGCCCTCCAGCCGCTCGATCTGCTCGGCCGGGATCGTGCCGTCCTCCTTCGGGCCCACCGACAGCAGCAGATTGCCACCCGCGCCGATGGTCTCGGTGAAGTAGCGGATCAGCTGCCCGGTCGACTTGTAGTTCTTGTCGTGGTGCTGGAAACCCCAGGAGTCGTTGAGGGTCAGGCACAGTTCCCAGGGTCCGGTGGGCGGCTCGATCGGCACGCCCTGCTCCGGCGTCGCGTAGTCACCCTCGCTGAGCATGCGCGCGTTCAGCACACAGTCCGGCACCTCCGCGCGGATCCGCGCGGCCAGTTCCCGGATCCCCCACTGCTCCTCGGTGCGCTCCCACTCGCCGTCGAACCAGAGCAGATCGGGGCGGAAGCGGGTGGTCAGCTCGTGCACCTGAGCGTCGCGGTAGGCGAGGTAGCGCGCCCATGCCTCAAGGTCCGCCTCTTCCTCGGGGACCTCGGCGTACGGATTGTTCTCCTGCTCCGGCGGCCTGCCCGTGTAGCGGGTGGTGGCGTAGTCGGGGTGGTTCCAGTCGTTGTGCGCGTAGTACAGCCCGACCTTCAGCCCCTCCGTGCGCAGCGCGGCCACGTACGGGGCGACCAGATCGCGGCCCGCCGGGGTCTGCCGTACGACGTTCAGCTCGCCCTGGGCGGTGTCCCACAGGGCGACACCGTCGTGGTGGCGGCTGGTGAGCACCGCATACCGGGCCCCGGCGCGGGCGAACAGCCGTGCCCACGCCGCGGGGTCGTAAGCCGAGGCGGTGAACCCGTCGAGCTGCGCCATGTACTGGTCGTGCGGGACGTCGCCCTCGAAGAACGACCACGATTCCTGCACACCGTCGACGGCGTAGATGCCCCAGTGGATGAAGATGCCGAACTTGGCGTCGGGGAACCAGGGTTGCATGGCCATGCGGTCAGCTCCTGGTGAACCGGAGGGAGAGGATCTGGAAGGGGCGCAAGGACACGGTGACGCTGCCGTCCTCATGCGCGGTGACGGGCTCGGCGTCCGCGACCGGCCGTTCCAGGAGGTCCGTCACCACGGCACCGGTGTGCGCGAACCCCGGGTGGAGGGTGGTGCGGGTGCGGCCGCCGAGCGATTCGTAGAGCCGCACCACGACATCGCCGGAGCGGTCGTCGGCCTGTTTGACGGCCTCGATGGCGGCGGCCGGGCCGTCCGTGGTGACCAGCGGGGCGGCGGCGGTGCGGGCATCGGCCACCCGCAGGGGGAGGTTGAGCGCGTACCCCTCGGCGATCGCGTCCTGCACGGTGGCGCCGGGGAGCAGAGCGTACGTGAAGCGATGCCTGCCCTGGTCCGCCTCGGGGTCGGGGATGCGCGGGGCGCGCACCAGACTGAGCCGCACGGTGGTGGTCGTGCCGCCGCCCTCGCGGGTCGTACGGGACACATCGTGCCCGTACGTCGCGTCGTTCAGCACCGCGACCCCGTAGCCGGGCTCGCCCACGTGCACCCACCGGTGGCCGTACACCTCGAACCGGGCCGCCTCCCAGCTGGTGTTGGTGTGCGTCGGGCGGTGGACGTGGCCGAACTGGATCTCGGCGGTGGAGCGGTCGGCGTGGATGTCGAAGGGGAAGGCCGCCTTGAGGAGCTTCTCGGATTCGTGCCAGTCGATGTCGGTGCCGATGTCGATACGGCGGCTGCCCGCCCGGACCGTGATCGTCTGGATGATCCGCGAACCCTTGCCGAAGGCGCGCTCGAACGCGCAGCGACCGAGCAGCGGGCCCTTCTCGGCGACGGTGACCGACTCGGCGTCGAGGAGGTCGGTGTAGCGCTGCTGGTAGTGCTTGTCGACGTCACAGGCGTCCCAGCAGTTGAGGGAGGTCGGTGTGCAGCCGGAGCAGATTGCCGGGGGCGCCCGGGGCGAAGACCTCGCGGTCGGCGGTGAGATCGCGCAGGGAGGCGAGGGTGCCGTCCTCGGCCAGTTCGAGGCGGATGAGTCCGTTGTCGAGCACCCGGTCGCCGACGGTGACATGGCCCGGGTCGGTGTCGGCGTCGAGCGGAGCGCTGCCGGACGCGGGGACCTCGGCGTGGACGGCGACCCGGCCGTCGGCGAGCGGCTGCCCGTCGGCGGTGCCCCCGGGCACGGCGACGATCTCGGCGCGCGGGCGCGGGCTGGTGTTGTACACATGCGGGCGGGCGTCTCCGCCACCCGGCTCTACGCTCAGCGCGGCCAGGGCCGCGGACGTGATCTCAGCCAGCTCCGCCGCCACCCTCGCGTACTCCGCCTCCGCCTCCCGGTGCACCCAGGCGATGGACGAGCCCGGCAGGATGTCGTGGAACTGGTGCAGCAGCACCGTCTTCCACAGCCGGTCGAGCCGCTCGTACGGATACGCGTAACCGGGCGCCCGCAGCGCGGCCGTCGTCGCCCACAGCTCCGCCTCGCGCAGCAGATGCTCACTGCGCCGGTTGCCCTGCTTGGTGCGCGCCTGGGAGGTGTACGTGGCGCGGTGCAGCTCCAGGTACAGCTCCCCGGACCACACGGGAGCGTCCGGATACTCGGCGCGCGCGGCGGCGAAGAAGTCGTCCGGGTGCTCGATGACGACCTTCGCCGAGCCCTCCAGATCGGCCAGCCGACGGGCCCGCTCCAGCATCTCCCGGGTGGGGCCGCCGCCCCCGTCGCCGTGCCCGAACGGCGCCAGCGAGCGCGTACCGCGCCCCTTGTCGGCGTAGTTGCGGACCGCGTGCGCCATCTCCTGGCCGGAGAACTCTGCGTTGTAGGTGTCCACCGGCGGGAAGTGGGTGAAGATCCGGGAGCCGTCGAGCCCCTCCCACCAGAAGGTGTGGTGGGGGAGCTTGTTGGTCTGGTTCCAGGAGAGCTTCTGGGTCAGGAACCACTCGTTTCCGGCGAGCCGCGCCAGCTGCGGGAAGCACGCGTTGTAGCCGAAGGAGTCCGGCAGCCACACGCCCTTGGTCTCGATGCCGAACTCGTCCAGGAAGAAGCGCTTGCCGTGCACGAGCTGGCGGGCCATGGCCTCGCCGCCGGGCAGGTTGCCGTCCGCCTCGACCCACATACCGCCGACCGGCGCCCACTGCCCGGCCCGTACCGCCTGCTGGATCCGCTCCCAGACCTGCGGATATCCCTCCTTCACCCAGGCGTACTGCTGTGCCTGCGAGCAGGCGAAGATGAACTCGGGGTACTCGGCGGCCAGCGCCGTGACATTGGAGAAGGTGCGCGAGGTCTTGCGCTTGGTCTCGCGGATCGGCCACAGCCACGCGGAGTCGATGTGGGCGTGGCCGACGGCCGACACGGTGTGGGCGGAGGCGTGCGCGGGGCGTTCCAGGACACCGCGCAGCGCGTCGCGCACGGCGGCGGCGGTGCCGGACACGTCCTCCAGGTCCAGCCGTCCCAGCGCGCGGTCGATGGCGTGGGCGATCTCGTGGCGGCGCGGCTGGTGTTCGTCCAGCTCCAGCATCAGTTCGCGGAGCACCGCGAGGTCCAGGGCGAGGTGCCAGACGTTCTCGTCCAGCACCGCGAGGTCGGCGCGGCCGAAGGTGTACAGCGGGGCGCTGCCCGCGGTGAGCTTGTCGCCCAGCGGGGTCGGGGCGGCGAAGTCGTCGGCGAGGATGTCGGGGTTGGAGGCGGCCTCGATGAGGTACGCGATCCGCTCGCCGCCCTCGGCCGGATGGGCCACGGCCACGTACTGGTTCTGCGGATTGACGGCCTTCAGCGGGCTGCCGTCCAGGGTGTGGACCAGCGCCTCGGCCTGGTTGCCCGGCCAGTCGCCCACGAAGCCCAGATCGAAGACGGCCTCGACCCGCCGCCCCGCCCACGCGGCCGGTACCTCGCCCCGGACCCGGAACCAGGTGGTGCCCCACGGCGGCCCCCACGGGGTGCCGACGGCGAACGGCTCGTACGGGGCGGCCGCGGCCTCCGCGAACGGCACCGGCTCGTCGGGTACCTGCCACGCCTCGACGGTGAGGGGCACGGTCGCGGCATGGACCGCCGGCTGGATGCGCTGCGTCAGGACGCGCTCGACGCGCTCCTCGATACGGCGGCGTTCATCGTGCATGACGGAGGTTCCTACTTCCGGTTCAGATACGCGAGGCCGGGGTGCCCGCTCGCGTAGCCGTCGACGAGACGGCGGGCGACGGTGACCGAGTCCACGAGCGGATGGAGGGCGAACGCCTTGGCCGCGGTGGCGCGCGAACCGCTCTCGGCGGCGGCCATGACCTCGCGTTCGACGGCCTTGACGGCACACACCAGGCCGGTGGCGTGGTGGGGGAGGGGCGCGACGGACACGGGGCGGGCGCCGTTCGCGTCCACCAGGCAGGGCACCTCGATGACCGCGTCCGTGTCCAGGGTGCTCAGGGTGGCGCCGTTGCGCACGTTGAGGATCAGCGTGGCGCGCTCGTCGCGGGCGATGGCGCGCATCAGGGCGAGCGCCACCTGCTCGTAGCCGCCGGACTCCCGGTCGTGGGTGTCGCGCTCACCGGCGCCCGCCGCCTCCCGGTTCTCGGCCATGTAGGTGGCCTCGCGCTCGGCGCGGGTGTGGTCCCAGGTGGCCAGCGGCGGGGCGGCGGGGTCGCGCATCGCCTCGTAGAACACCGCCTGCTGGTCGCGGAGGAACGCCCCGCGGGTCTGCTTGGCCTCCCGATGGGCGCGTACCGCCTCGCGGTTGAAGTAGTAGTAGTGCAGGTATTCGTTGGGGATCGCGCCGAGCGCGCGCAGCCATTCGCCGCCGAACAGCCTGCCCTCCTCGAACGAGCCGAGGGTGGTGTCGTCGGCCAGCAGCCGCGGCAGCTCGTCGCGCCCGTCGATCCGCAGGGCCCGCAGCCAGCCGAGGTGGTTCAGCCCGACGTAGTCGATCCACACCCGGTCCGGATCGGCGCCGAGGACGCGGGCGACGCGCCGCCCAAGACCCACCGGGGTGTCGCAGATGCCCATGACCCGGTCGCCGAGGTGGCGGGACATGGCCTCGGTGACGAGCCCCGCCGGGTTGGTGAAGTTGATGACCCAGGCGTCGGGTGCGAGCCGGGCGACGCGCCGTGCGATCTCCGTGGCGACGGGTACGGTGCGCAGCCCGTACGCGATGCCCCCGGCGCCGACCGTCTCCTGACCGAGGACGCCCTCGTCCAGGGCGATCCGCTCATCGGTCGCCCGGCCCTCCAGCCCGCCGACGCGGATCGCGGAGAAGACGAAGGCGGCGCCGCGCAGCGCCTCGTCCAGGTCGGTGGTGACGGTCACGGTGGGGGCGTCGGGTATGCCGTCGGCCTGCTCGCCGAGCACCCGGGCGACGGCCGCGAGCCGGGCCGGGTCCAGGTCGTGCAGGGTGACCTCGGTGACGCGGCCCTCCGCGTGATCGCCGAGCAGCGCCCCGTACACCAGCGGCACCCGGAATCCGCCGCCGCCCAGGATCGTGAGTTTCATATCCGCACCACTTCCACTCCGGCCTCCTCGAACGCGGCACAGGCCGGCAGGGTCGAGGGGGCATTGGTCACCACGACATCGAGGTCGCCGGGGTCGCACACCTTGGCCATCCCGGGGAACTTGGCCGCGTCGGCGAGGAGCACCACCCGGTCACAGGCCGCGATCATGGCCCGCTTGACCCGGGACCTCGACGACCGTGGTGTCCATGACTTGGCCGCCGGGGCGGACGCCGCTGGTGCCCAGGAAGAGCCAGTCGGCGTGCAGCTGGCGCAGGTTGTCCTCGGTGAGGAAGCCGACCAGCGAGCGGTACTCGCGCCGGAGCACCCCGCCGAGCAGCACCAGCTCGATGGCGGTGTCGTCGGCCAGCTCCTCGTAGACCACCAGATTTGCTGGTGATCACGGTCAGTCTGCGGCCGTGCAACTGCCGGGCGAGGCGGTAGGCGGTGGTGCCGATGTCCAGCAGCACGGTCTGCCCGTCCTCGACCAGCCCGGCGGCCCGGACCGCTATGGCGTCCTTGTCCGCCACCCGCACCTCGGCGACCTCGGCGAAGGGCTGGTCGCCGCCCTCCACGACCGCGCCGCCGTGCACCCGGGTGAGCAGTCCGTCCTCCTCCAGCTTCAGCAGATCGCGGCGGATTGTCGCGGCGCTCACGTTCAGCTGGGCGGAGAGGTCCGCCACAGCGGCCGGTCCACCGGAACGCAGCGCTCGCAAGATCATCTGATGTCGTCGCTCAGCCAGCACGTCGTGCACAGTACTCGTCATTCTCAATCATTTCTATGCTTGCTTCTGCTCAACTATTGCTCTTTCTGATTGAGGGACGCACGATTCCATGCCATACCTTGCACACTTTTGAAGGGCGGTGGGAGCGGTGAACCTCTCCCGGAGAGGGCTGCTGCGCGCGGGGCTGGCCACCACGGCGGCCGCGACGCTCGGTGGCACCACGGCGGGCTGCTCGGTACCGAGCGGTTCCACGGGCCGCGACATGACCCTCTGGTACTGGACCGGCGGGCTCAGCGACAAGGTCGTCGCCGATGCCAAGGGGCGCTTCACGGGCGTCTCGCTGAAGCCGGCCCAGATCGGCGGCTACTTCAAGTCCAAGCTGCTGACCACGATGGCCGGCCGCTCGTACGTCCCCGACATCACCGGCCTCAAGGGCGAGGACATGGCACTCGTACCTGCCGAACGGCGGACAGTTCGTCGATCTGCGC
>NZ_GG657754.1:9944224-9966209 GCF_000158915.1 Streptomyces himastatinicus ATCC 53653
CCGCCAACAACGGAGGTTCCTTCCTCGCCATCACCAAGTTCTGCCGGGAACCGAAGCAGGCATTCGAGATCATCACCTGGCTGCTGAACCCCGCCAACCAGTCCCGCGGTTTCACGGACGCCACCCTCTTCCCGTCCACCCCCGCCTCGTACCGGCAGAAGGCGATGCGCGCGCCGGACCCGTTCTTCGGAGGCCAGGCCACCATCGACGTCTTCGGCCCGGCGGCCAAGGAGATCCCGGTCGCCTACCACAGCCCCTATGACTACACCCTGGACCAGGTCGTCTCCGACCAACTGCGCGCGGTGAACGCGCTCGACAAGAACCCCGACCGGGCATGGAAGGACGCCATGAGCAAGTGCCGGCGCATAGCGGAGCACATGGGGGTGCAGATATGACCGCCGTGCCCGGCCTCGGTGCCCCGCCCGCCGCCCGCGGCGGTACGAAGGCCGCCGCCCACGCGCGCCACAAGCCCCGCTCCGTCCTCGGATACTGGCGGCTCTACCTCGCGATCTCCCCGTTCTATCTGCTCTTCCTCGGCTTCGGCCTGATCCCGGTGGGCTACTCCCTCTATCTCTCGTTCCACCGCTGGGACGGTCTGGGCCCGATGGAGTACGCCGGTCTTGCGCAGTACCGCTATCTGCTCGGCGACGCCCAGTTCTGGCACTCCCTCACCAACACCCTGATCATCTGGGCCATGGCCACCCTGCCGATGCTCTTCCTCGCGCTGGTGACCGCGGTGATGCTCAACTCGGCGGTGCGCTTCAAGAACCTCTACCGGGTCGCCTACTTCCTGCCGAACGTCACCTCCGTCGTCGCCGTCGCGATCATCTTCTCCTCGGTGTTCTCCACCAACTTCGGCCTCGCCAACGCCGTGCTCCAGGGCCTCGGGCTGGACCAGGTGGCCTGGCTGAACTCCGACTGGGGCATCAAGATCGCCATCGCCGTGCTGATGACCTGGCAGTGGACCGGCTACAACGCGCTGATCTTCCTCGCCGGGCTCCAGACCATCCCCGGAGAGCTGTACGAGGCCGCCCGCGTGGACGGCGCGGGACCGGTGCAGACCTTCTTCCGGATCACCGTGCCGATGATGCGGCCGATCATCCTCTTCGCCCTCATCGTCTCGACCGTGACCGGGCTACAGAGCTTCACCGAACCCCAGGTGCTGCTCTCCAACACCAACAACACCTCGACCTTCGCGGGCGGCCCCGGCAACTCCGGCCAGACGATGGTCCTCTACTTCTTCCAGCAGAGCTTCGACAACAACGACTTCGGCTACGGCGCCGCGATCGCCTGGGGCATCTTCCTCGTCGTCGCACTCTTCTCGATCATCAACTGGCGCCTGGTGCAGCGCAAGGACACGTAGGGAGACCGCCATGCGGAGTATAAAAGGCGTGAAGGGCACACGCGCCCGAGGGCTGACCCTCCACCTCTCGCTCATCGCCGGAGTGCTGGTCTCGCTCTTCCCCTTCTACTGGACCATCGTCATGTCGACCCGCACGTCGACCGAGATCTTCTCCTTCCCGCCGAAGCTGCTGCCCGGCTCGCACTTCCTGGAGAACCTCCGCCATCTCTTCCAGAACATCGACTTCTTCGGCTCGATGGCCAACACCCTGATCGTCGCGGTCTCCGTGACCTTCCTGGTGCTCTTCTTCGACTCGCTCGCGGCCTTCGTCTTCGCCAAGTACGAATTCCCCGGCCGCAAACTGCTGTTCGTCCTGATGATGGGCATCTTCATGGTGCCCGCCCAGCTCCAGGCCATCCCGCAGTTCGTCATCATGGCGAAGCTGGGCTGGATCGGCTCCCTCACCTCCCTGGTCGTCCCGGCCGCGGCCAACGCCTTCGGCATCTTCTGGATGCGCCAGTACATGAAGGGCGCCATCCACGACGAGCTGATGGACTCCTCCCGGCTGGACGGCTGCGGCTTCCTGCGGCAGTACTGGCACGTGGCGCTGCCCGTGGTCCGGCCGGGCCTCGCCTTCCTCGGCATCTTCACCTTCATGGGTCAGTGGAACGACTACGCCTGGCCGCTGATCGCGCTGATCAACCCCGACCATGTGACGCTCCAGGTCGCGCTGTCCCAGCTCAACAGCGTCCACGGCACCACCGACTACGGCATGGTGATGGCCGGGGCGCTGCTCGCGCTGCTGCCCCTGCTCGTGGTGTTCTTCATCGGCGCCCGGCAGATCATGGCGGACCTCGGCAAGGGCGCGATCCGCTGATGTCCGTACACCCCTCCCCGTGGGGAGAGCTGCGGCCGTGGGAGTCCCCCGAGCTGACCTCCTGGCGCCGGCTGCCGATGCACGCGGTCGACCGCAGGCCGGGCAGCCTCTCCCTGGACGGCCCCTGGCGCTTCCAGTTGCTGCCCGGCCCCGAAGCTCCGCTTGGTGACACCTGGACCCGGCTGGAGGTCCCCGGCCCCTGGACCACCCAGGACACCGGCGACATCCCGCGGTACACCAACTGGCGGATGCCGTGGCCGGAATATCCGCCGCACCCGCCCGCCGACAACCCCACCGGAGTGCATGAGCGCGAGCTCCACATCCCGGCCGCGTGGGCGGGCCGCCGTATCGTCCTCCAGGTGGGCGCCGCCGAAAGCGTGCTGCTCGCCGAGGTCGGCGGCCGCCCGGTGGGCATCGGCAAGGACTCCCACCTCGCGAGCGAGTTCGACATCAGCCACGCGGTACGCCCCGGGGCGGCCGACACCCTGCGGCTGACGGTGGTGAAGTGGTCCGACGCCTCGCACATCGAGGACCAGGACCAGTGGTGGCACGGCGGCATCACCCGGCCGGTCCTCGTCTACGCCACCGATCCGCTGCACCTGGCCGATGTGCGGGTCACCGCCCCGGCGGACGGGCGGCTGCGGGTCGACGTCCAGGTGCGGTCGGCGGACGGCGCGCTGCCCGCCGGATGGCGGGTCTCGGCCCATCTCGACGGGGTCGGGGAGCTGGCCGTGGACGAGGAGTACGCCGCGTGGTGCGCCGAGGAGGCGCGGGTGTCGGACTTCCTCGGCGAGGCACGGCTGCGGGCGGCCGTGCCCGGGGTCCGTACCTGGTCCGCCGAGACGCCCGAGCTGTACGGACTCACCGTAAGGCTGCACCGCCCCGACGGGTCGACCGCCGACACCTCGCACCACCGCGTGGGGTTCCGCACCGTCGCGATCGTGGGCCGGGACCTGCTGGTCAACGGCGAGCGGGTGTTCATCCGGGGCGTCAACCGGCATGACTTCCACCCGCTCACCGGTCGTACGGTCACGCCCGCGGAGATGCGCGCCGACCTGGAGACCATCAAGCGCTACGGCTTCAACGCCGTCCGCACCTCGCACTACCCCAACGACCCCGCGCTCCTCGACCTCGCCGATGAACTCGGTCTCTACCTGGTGGACGAGGCGGACATCGAGAGCCATGACCACGCCCATGAGATCGCCGACGATCCGCGCTACCTGGCCGCCTTCACCGACCGCGTCGCGCGCATGGTGCTCCGGGACAAGAACCACCCGAGCGTCATCATCTGGTCGCTGGGCAACGAGAGCGACTACGGAGCCAACCACGACGCGGCCGCCGGATGGCTGCGCCGCTACGACCCGACCCGTCCGCTCCAGTACGAGGGCGCTGCCAAGACCGGCTGGGCCCGGGCGGATGTCGCCTCCGACATCGTCTGCCCCATGTACGCCTCGCTGGACGAGATCACCGCGCACGCCGCCTCCGGCGAGCAGATCAAACCGCTCATCCTGTGCGAGTACTCGCACGCCATGGGCAACAGCAACGGCATCCTCGCCGACCACTGGGCCGCCATCGAGGCCACCCCGGGCCTTCAGGGCGGGTTCATCTGGGAGTTCTGGGACCACGGACTGCTCCAGCGCACCACCGGGCGGACCGCGGGCCGCCCGGCGGGCCGCGGCGGCGAGGGCGCGTACGCCCACGGGGTGGCCGCCGAGGGCTACCGCTGGGCGTACGGCGGCGACTTCGGCGACACCCCGAACGACGGCGCGTTCTGCGCGGACGGGCTGGTCTTCCCCGACCGCACCCCGAAACCCGCCCTGTACGAACACCGCGAACTCGCCGCGCCCCTGCGGCTGTCGCGCGAGCCGGACGGCTCGGTGCGCCTCACCAACGCGCAGCACTTCCGCGACCTGTCCTGGCTGACCGCCGAATGGCTGCTGTCCCTGGAGGACGCGGGCACCCGCACCGCCCCCGCCGCGCTGCCCTCCGCGCTCCCGCCCGGGGCGTCCGCGCGCCTCGCCCCGCCACCCGAACTGATGGACCGGCTGCCCGCGGGCGGCGGCGAGGCATGGCTCACGCTGCGGGTCACCACCCGGGGCGACGAGCCCTGGGCGCCGCGCGGCACCGAGGTGTGCACCCCGCAGATCCGGCTCCGCGAGCGGCCCGCGCCCCCGCCCCCGACCGCCTCCGGTCCGGCCGTCTCCCTCGACGCGGACGGGCTGCTGCGCCATCCGCTGCTGACCTCCCCGCCCGTGCTCAGCCTGTGGCGCGCGCCCACCGACAACGATCTGCTGGGCGGCGCCGCCGACCACTGGCGCGCCCTGGGCCTCGACCGGCTGGAACGCAAACCCCGCTCGGTCGACCGCGACGGCGCCCGGACCCTGGTGCGCAGCGCGTACCCCACCGCCGTGGGCACCGTCGAACACCTCCAGGTCTTCACCCCGCTGCCCGACGGCGGTCTGCTGGTGGAGGAGACGGCCGACCTTCCCGAGGGGCTGACCGACGCCGCGCGCGTGGGCACGGTCTTCGAAACGGTGCCCGGTCTCGACCATATGGAGTGGTACGGCCAGGGCCCCTGGGAGACGTACCCGGACCGGTGCGCGGGCGGTCCGGTCGGCCATCACAGCGTCCGGGTGGACCGGCTGTTCACCCCGTACCTCCGACCGCAGGAGAGCGGGGGACGGCACGGGGTGCGCAGCTTCTCGCTGCTGTCGTCGGACGCGGGCGGCGGGCTGGCCGTACGGCTGGACGCGCCGCGGCAGGTGTCGGTAACCCGCCACCGTGCGGCCGACCTGGCCGCCGCCACCCACCACGACGAACTGGTACCCCGACCGCGGTGCGTGGTGCACCTCGACGCCGCCCACCGCGGTCTGGGCACGGCGTCCTGCGGCCCGGACACCCTGCCCCGCTACCGGCTGGGGGCGGGGACGTACCGCTGGTCGTGGAGCCTCCACCGGCGGTGACCGGGCCGGGCCCGCTCGTCGAGCCCCGTCAGGACTTGACGCTTCCGGCCGTCAGCCCGCCCACGATGAACCGCTGGAGCATCGCGAAGACACACACCACCGGCACGCTGACGATCGTGGCGGCCGCCATCAGCGGTCCCCACGCGGTGCCGGTCTGGCCGACGAACGTGTTGAGCAGCACGGTCACCGGCTGGACCTCGGGGTCGCTGTTCACCGTGATGCCGAACACGAACTCGCCCCAGCCGAGCAGGAAGGAGAAGGCGCCGACCGCGATCAGCCCCGGCCGCATCACCGGCAGCACGATCCGCCACAGCACCCCCGGGAGTCCGCAGCCGTCCACCAGCGCCGCCTCCTCGATCTCGGCGGGCATGGCGCGCACCAGCGGCCGCAGCACGATCACCGCGAAGGGCAGGGTGAGGGTGGTGTCCGCGATCACCAGACCCAGCAGGGTGTTGTTCAGCCCGGCGTCCCGGAGCACGATGAACAGCGGTGCCGCCAGCACGATGCTCGGCAGCAGCTGCGCCACCAGCAGCGACAGCACCATCGCCGCCGAACCGCGCATCCGGATGCGCGCCACGGCGTAGGTGAGCGGCACCGCGAGCACCAGGGTCAGCGCCACCACGCCCAGCGAGATGGCGACGCTGTTGAGCAGCGCCTGCCCGAGCATCGGCTTGTCCAGCGCCTGTGCGTAGCTCTCGCCGCTCGGCGGGGTGGGAAACCACCGCGGCGGTGAGCTGAGCACCTCGTCGGGACGCTTCAGCGAGGTGGCGATCATCCAGTACAGCGGCAGCAGGAAGAAGGCGGTGATGACGCCCGCGACCAGGGTGAGCAGCCAGGGGCGGCGGGGTCGGGTCATGCGGCGGCTCCTTCCTTGCGCAGCCTGCGTACGTACAGCACGGCCACCACCAGCGGTACGAGCAGCAGCAGGGTGCCCGCCGCGGCGCCCCGGCCGAGCTGGAAGAGCTTGAACGCCGACTGGTAGACGTAGAGGGGGAGGACGGTCGTGGAGTCGACGGGCCCGCCGCCGGTCAGCACGAAGACCAGGTCGAAGACCTTGAAGGTGTACACCAGCCCGAGCAGCAGCACCGCCGCCGCCACCGGCCGCATCAGCGGCAGCGTCACATGGCGCAGCCGCTGCCAGGGACCGGCGCCGTCGATGGCCGCCGCCTCGTAGAGGGTGGGGTCGATGGACTGGAGCCCGACCAGGAGCAGCAGCATGTTGAAGGGCACGCCCACCCACACATTGGCGGCGATGACACCGGGCAGCGCGGTGCTCGGATCGGTCAGCCAGTTGTGCGCCAGCGCGTCCAGCCCGACGGTGTGCAGCAGTTCGTTGTACGCGCCCGAGTCGGCGTCCAGCATCCAGCGGAACAGGGTGCCGCTGACGATGGGCGGCAGCAGCCACGCCACCAGCATCAGCCCCCGGAACAGCCCGGCCAGCGGGAACTGCCGTACGAACAGCAGCGCCAGCGCGAAGCCGATGGTGAACTGGAAGACCAGCGAACCGGCCGTGAACAGCAGGGAGATCCGGGCGGCGTGCCAGAAGGCGCCCTCGGAGACCACCGCGTCGTAGTTGTCGGCGCCGTTGAACGCCCAGTCGCCGGTGACCAGATCGCCGATCTCGACCTGATGGACCGAGGTCCAGAGGTTGTAGACGAGCGGGAACAGCATGGTCGCGCCGAGGAAGAGCAGCGCGGGCGCCGACATGCCGTATCCGGCCCGGGTGCGGCGAGTGGCGAGGGAGCCGCCGCGGCGCCGTCCGCCGCCCGCCGCCGGGTCGCCGGTGAACACCACCGGCTCCCGGACCTTCATGGGTGTGCTGTGGGTCGTCATCGCCACCCCGCTACTTCGACAGCAGGGGCGTCATGGCGTCCGCCGCCTTCTTCGCGGCGGCCCCGGGGGAGGAGCTGCCGGTCAGGGTGGCCTGTAACGCCTCGGCCATGGCCTTGGACATCTGCGGATAGTGCTCGCCGTACGACCGCGGCCGGGCGTTGCCGAACTCCCGCACGAACACCTTCAGGGTGGGATCGGTGGCCCAGTCGCCGCTGTCCGCCATGTCGCTGCGCGCGGGCAGCAGCCCCACCGACCCCAGATAGGCCGCCAGGGGCTTCTTCCGCTGGCTGTACTCGATGGCCCGCCACGCCTGGTCGGCCTTGCCACTGGTCTTGAGGATCACCCAGTTCTCCCCGCCGAGGCAGCTCGCGGGCTCCTTGTCCACCGGAATGGGCACCACGCCCCACTTCACCTTGGACTGCTGCTTGAGACCGGGCAGCTGCCATGGCCCGTTGATCTGCATGGCCGCGCGGCCGGAGGTGAATTGGTTGTTGACGTCCTGCTGGGTCCAGCCCACGCACTGCTTGGACAGCGCGCCCGCCTTCACCAGGTCCCCCAGATAGGAGAGCGCGGTGGCGCCGCCGGTGGCGAAGGTGTCCAGGTCGGCTCCCGCCGACCACAGGAAGGGCAGGAGCTGGAAGACCCCCTCCTCGGTCTTGATCGCGCTCATCGCCAGCCCGAAGGTGCTGCCCTTGGTGAGCTTGCGGGCCGCCGCCGACAGCTCGTCCCAGGTCTTCGGCGGCTCGACGCCCGCGCTCTCCAGCAGCTCGGTGTTGTAGTAGAGGGCCAGGCAGTTGGCGTTGTTGGGGACGGAGTAGGTCTTGCCGTCGACGACCCCGCTGCTCCACGGGCCCTTGTAGTACGCGTCGGCCTGCCCCCATTCCTTCACCCGGTCGGTGAGGTCGGTGAGCAGCCCCTGCGGGGCGAGGGAGTTCATCGAGGTGTTGTCGATGATCGCCAGGTCCGGCAGATCGCCGGAGGCGGCGCCCTTGATGATCGCGGGCTCCAGCTCGGCGTAGGGAAAGGTCCGGCGGGTGATCTTCAGCCCGGGGACGTTCTTCTCGATGGCGGCGATCAGGGCCTTGATGCCCGGCTGACGGGCGTCCTCGACGAGGTAGTCCCACCAGACGAGGTTCTTGGACGAGGACCCGCCGCCCCCGCCGCCGCAGGCGGTGAGGGAGCCGGTCAGCCCCGCGGCGAGCAGCCCGGAGCCCGATATCCGCAGGAAGGAGCGGCGGCCGAGGGGACTTCTCCCGGCGGCAGCCGGGGGCCTGTTGGCTCGGTTGGCCATGTGCGTCTCCGAGGGGTGAGTCGGTCAGTTGCGATCCGGTGCCGGTCCCGTGCTGGCACGCGGGGTGAGCGAAGGGGTGAGCAGATGCTGCCGGGGCGCCGCGGCCGGGGCGTCCAGCCGTTCCAGCAGCAGTTCCACGGCGAGCCGGCCCATCAGGTCGGAGGGCACGTCGGCGCCGGTCATCATCGGTGTGACGGCCTCCGCCCAGCGGGCCGCCGCCACTCCGGTCACCGAGAAGTCGCCGGGTACGGAACGCCCCGCGAGGGCGAGCCCCCGGTACAGGCCCACCAGCGCCGCTTCGTTGAGCGTCACGACCGCGGTGGTGCGCGGGTCCCGCCCGAGGAGCCGCGCCACCACGGCCTGGCCCGAGGCGGCGTCGTCACCGCAGTGGTGGACCTCGCCGGTGAGCCCGAGTTCCGAGGTGGCCCGCAGAAAGCCGGTCCGCCCCCTCAGCGCGGGCACGTACCCGGCGTCGTACAGCTCCCGGGGCCGCCCCACCAGCGCGAGGTGGCGATGGCCGAGCCGCCCGAGATGGCGCACGCACGCGGCGGTCAGCTCCGCGAAGTCCAGATCGACCCAGGACAGCGTGGCCGTGTCCGTGTTCTCGGTGCGCCCCATGGAAACGAACGGAAAGCCCGAGCGGACCAGCGGCTCCACCCGTGAGTCCGGCGCCCGGATCTCCATCAGCAGCGCGCCGTCGACCCGCCGTTCGCCGACCAGCCGCCGGAAGGAGTCGTCGCCCTCGCCGTCGCTGCGCGAGAGCAGGATGTCGTGGTCGTGCGCGGCCGCGGCGTCGACCACGCTGTTGATGAAGTCCAGCTGCATATCGGTGTAGCGGCGGCTGACGGTCGGAAAGACCAGCCCGAGGGTGCGGGTGCGGCCGTGGGCCAGCGCGCGGGCGCTGGCGTTCGGCTGGAAGCCCCGGTCCTCGATGACCTGCTGGATGCGCTGCCGGGTGCGGTCGGAGATCGGCCGTTTGCCGCTGAGCGCGTACGAGACGGTGCTGCGCGACACCCCGGCGAGACGGGCGATCTCGCCGATGTTGACGGGCGGGGGCTGCTGGTCGAACCGGTTCGACACCACTGACGCATACCTCTCGGGAGATCCGTGCGTTCGAAATATCGAAGAGTTGCCGGAGACCCGAACCGGCTTGCCCGAACGTAGGAGTGGCCCACACCACATGTCAACGGTCGGGAACGCACAAGTTGAATGGCACCATCGATCTCGCACACCGCGCGCCCGGGCCGGTGCTGCCCCGGAAATGAGGTTTCGCCATGTCATCCCCGCGTCAGCTCGCCGACCTGCCGTACGCGAGCCATCTGCGCCCGTTCGACGGCCACTTGGCCGTGGACGGGGACTACGACACCGTCTACTTCGACGGCGGGGAGTTCGACGGGGCCGACGCCGGGCAGGCCCGCTTCCTCGAATCCGCGTTCTCCGCCGTGGCCTTCACCGGAGGCCGCTACCGCGGGGCCCGCTTCAACGACGTCTGGCTCGACGGGGTGCGCTGGGTCGGCTCCGACCTGGCCGACGGCGACTGGCTGGATGGCGAGCTGATCGGCTGCGTACTCGCCGGACTGGAGATGTTCGGCACGGCGATGCACCGCGTGATCTTCCACCGATGCAAGTTCGAATCGGTCAATCTGCGCACCGCCGATCTGCGCGAGGTCACCTTCGCGGACTGCCTGCTGCGCGACACCGACCTCGGCGGGGCGAAGCTGACGGACGTCGCGTTCCGGGGTTCGACGCTGGAGGGTGTGCGATGCGGCAACGCGCGCATGACCCGGGTCGATCTGCGCGACGCCACCCGGCTGGGCATCACCGAAGGGATCGACGCACTGCGCGGGGCGGCCATCACCGGCGGCCAACTCCTCGAACTGGCACCGCAGTTCGCCCAGGCCCTCGGCGTCACGGTGCAGGAGAGCGGGACCGCGCTGACGCCCCGTACCGCCAAGCGGCGACGCCGGGGGGCCTGATGGAGGGTGGGACCGCGAAGCCCGTTCCGTTATGGGCCGACCGCGACTTCACCATCTTCTGGTGCGGGCAGACCCTGTCCGAACTGGGCAATGCCTTCGCCCTGGTGGCGCTGCCGCTGCTGGTGCTGGACGCCACCGGGTCGGTCGCCCAGATGGGGCTGCTGACGGCCGTCGCGGGCGTCGCCTCGATCGCCACCGGGCTGTTCGCGGGCATCCTGGTCGACCGGCTGCCCCGGCGACAGCTGATGATCGTGTGCGATGTGGTCCGGGTGGTGCTCGTCGCCCTCATCCCGGTCAGCTGGGCGATGGCCGGACCGCAGGTCTGGCTGCTGTACGTGGTGATGGCGGTCGCCGCGGTCTTCGACATGGTCTTCAAGGTCACGTACGTCGCCGCCGTACCCAATCTGGTGGACGCCGAGCGGATCATCGAGGCCAACGGGCGGCTGACCACGACGAACGCGATCGCCTTCATCGTCGGGCCGATGCTGGCGGGCGGGCTGTCCGGGCTGCTCGGGCCGACGGCGGCGATCGCGGTGAACGCGGCGAGCTTCGCCGCCTCGGCCCTCGCGCTCTCGCTGATCAGGTTCCGGGAGGCGGCGGTGGACAAGGCCACGCCGCCCGCCGCGGCCGCCGGGTGGCGGGGAGCGAAGCGGGAGTTCCTGGCCGGGTTCGTCTTCCTGTGGCGGTCACCGGTGCTGCGCTGGCTCACCGTGCTGCTCACCGGCGTCTCGCTGATCGGCCTGGGCATGACCGACGTCTTCATCTACCAGATACGGGAGGGGCTGGGCGCGGGCGACCGGACCGTCGGCGTCGTGATGGGCGTGGCGGGCGCCGGGACGGTCCTGGCCGCCGTGCTCATCCCGGTGCTGCGGCGGGCCTGGGGATTCGGGGTGTGCTGGCTGGGCTCGTACACGCTGTGCGGGCTGGCCCTCGGGCTGCTGTCCCGGTCCACCACCGTTTGGGGTACGACGGTGACGGTGCTGTGCTACCAGTTCGGCATGGCGCTCGCGGGAATCTCCTCGATGTCGCTGCGCCAGGCGGTGACCCCCGACCATCTGCTCGGCCGGGTCACCTCCGCGTTCTGGACGCTGCACAACGCGCTCGCCCCGCTCGGAGCGGCCGGGCTCACCGCGCTGGTGGCGCGGTTCGGGGTGCGCGCGCCGCTGCTCGGGTCCGCCGCCCTGTTCCTGCTCATCGTGGCGGTCGGGGCGTGCACCCCGATCCGGCAGCGCGCCCCAGGGGTGGCCGCCGGGTGACGGTCGCCCTGCGGCGGGAATCGGGGCGGAAAACGGGGTGGGAAACGCTCAGCGCCCCACCAGCCAGGGCTCGCGCGGCAGCGGACTTCCGGTCTCCAGCAGCGACTTGAGGTTGGACAGCACCGCCGCCCAGCCACCGGCCGCTTCCTCGCGCTCGGCCTCGTCGGCCAGGTTCTCATGGGTCACGGTGAGCCGGACGATCTCCTCGTACGGTTCGATCGCGAAGGTGACCCGGGACGGGCCTCCGGCGGGCTCGGAGCCGGGGGCCGCCCAGGTGGTCACCAGACGCTCGGGCGGCACGCTCTCCACGACGGTGCCGACGACATCGGCGATGCCGCTGCCGTCCGTGCGCCGGTGCTCCCACGCCGAGCCGGGCTGCCAGTCGGACACATTGCTGTGGCCCCAGTACGCGGCCGTGAGGTCGGCGTCGGTCAGTGCGTGCCAGACCTTCTCCGGGGTGCTCTCGATGTAGATGACGTAGCTGTACGTCGGCCTCTCGGCCATGGCGTCCTCCGCTTGCCGTTTCACCGCGCCGAGCGCTCTCAGACGGGGGCGCTCGAACTTGTCGATCCACCGTTCCTGCACCTCATGGAGGGGAACGGGGTTGAGGTAATGCAGTTTTTCCCGCCCCTGGCGCACGACGCTGACCAGGTTGGCGGCCTCCAGGACGGCCAGGTGCTGGGTCGCCGACTGCCGCGTCATCGCCAGGCGCTCGCACAGTTCTCCGAGTGTCTGACCGCCCCGCTCGTGCAGGCGGTCCAGCAGATACCGCCGGGTCTGGTCGGCCAGCGCCTTGAAGACCTTGTCCATCTCCGAACTCACGCTTCACGTTATGCAGGTAAACACCTGCATGTCAACGGTGGCGAAACCCGGCCGCGCGGTCCGCCGGACGGCTCAGCGCCTGCCGAGCGCGCCGCGGATGAACGCCGCCTGTCCCACGTGCTGCATGTCGTCCTCGATGACGCTGACCAGCCGCACCCCGAGGGTCACCGGCGGGGTCCACGCCTCGTCCACGACGCGGTCCAGATCGGCGTTGCGCAGCCCGCGTACGTAATCCACCGTCCGCTCGTACACGGCGTCGTGGTACCCGAGGAGCAGATCGCCCGCCGCCCGGACCCTGGCCACGTCCCGGCTGCGGTGGCCGTAGCCGGTGGCCGCGGGGGAGAACGGCAGCCCGAACCGCTCGTACCAGCCGTCGGTGGTCCAGGTCTGTTCGGTACGGGCGGCGTCGGCGATGTGGTCGTCCTGGACGCGGGTCAGGTGCCACACCAGCCAGGCGAGGGAATTCGCGCCGCTGTCCAGGCGCACGGCCAGGTCGTCCGTGGTGAGCCCCTCGACCGCCTCGTGCACGGCCTCCCGCACCCGGCCGAAGGCGTCGGCCAGCAGATCCGCGCTCCTCATGCGTGGCTCCCTCGCTCGTCGTCCCCGTCCGTTCATCGTGGCATCCGCACACCTTTTATGCTCGGTGCGTGACATCAACAGGGAACCAGGCACTCGCCGACATACTCGACCGACAGGCCGCCCGGACCGAAGGGGAACAACTGCTCAACGCCATCGTGGACTTCGGGGTGTATGTGCCCGTGGACGCGAACGGCTCGGTGATGTTCGTCGGCATGGAGGGAAGCGGCCCGAGCCTGCCCGGATACACCAGCGAAGAGTGCTGCAAGGAGCGGCTTCCGCAGGCCGCCGGGGCGGTGCACTGCGACGCGGCGCGGCTGCTGGACATCGAGCAGCAGACCAAGGTGGCGACCCTGTCGGTGTTCTCCCCCGGGGGCTACGCCGGGGTTCCCATGGATCTGCTGAACCAGATCCTCCAGCAGCGCGGCCAGCGGGTCCCCGAGGACCGCACGCTCACCCTCAGGTGGTCCACGCATCCGCGCGCGGTGGCCCTGCGCGACGCCCTGCGCGACCGGCTGCTGGACTTCCCCGGTGTCCACGCGGTGTGGATCGGGCACGCCCGGTGGAACGAGACCGGGGTGGAGCAGCTGATGGTGCACATGGCCGTCGGCGCGGAGGCGCCCGAGGGCAGTGCGGACCGGCTGATGAAGTCGCTGCTCGCGCGGCTGCCCGCGTCCGGCGACGCGGACGACGCGGACCTGGCCATCGCCCTGCGGGTGCTGGATCCGGTGGCGGAGGCGGACGCGATCAGCCAGCTCGACGCCATGGGGCTCGACACCGTACGCGTCGACCAGAGCACGCGACGCGTCGAGGTCATCTCCCAGGAGTACGACCAGGAGTGACCGGGGGAGCGCGTGGTCACACCGGCGGGACGAGGGTGAAGTAGCGGTCGGCCATCGCCGGGTCGCCCCGCACCCCGTCCAGCCGGTCGGCGGGGATCCGCTGCCACAGGAAGAGCATCAGGTCCGAGGCGGTTCCGGTCAGTTCGAGGTCGCACGGCCCGGCGGTGTCCCCGTCGAGGCGCACGTCATCGCCCTCGAACGACACCGTCCACACGCCCGGACCGTCGGTCTGCCGCAGCCGGAACCGCTCGCCCTCGCCCGGTGGCGCCTCCTTCCAGACGCGCCGGGCCGGGGCCATGACCTCGAACGTCTGGGCGACGGCATCCGCCGCGAGGGCGGCGTCGACGGGTCCGGGCGCCCCGAACGCGCTCTCGGCGTCCCAGCGGTGCAGCGCCGCCTCGATGGTCTGCATCCGCCACCAGAACCCGGCGGTCCGCTCCCGCGACCAGGTCCACACCCGCTGCCCCGGATCGCCGTCACGGACCTGGGCCGCCAGTGCCCGCGCCCCGTCGGCGAACCATTCGACGAGACCCGGCGGCACCGGGCCGAGGTGCGGTCCGCCCTCCGGCGCCGGCCAGCCCGCGCGGTCCTCGGGGAGGGCGAAGAGCGCCACGTCCGTGACGTCCGGCGGCTCCGTCAGCCCGTCCTCGATGATCCGGGCGACGAAGCGGTGGACCCCACCCAGATGCAGCACCAGATCGGCCATCGACCAGCCGGGGCACGACGGTACGAGGGGCGCTGGGCCTCCGTCGGCGGCCCGGCGGGCGGCGGCCTCGAACGCCAGGATCTCCCGGTGGAACGCGGTGGCGAAGTCCATGCCATCACTGTGCCAGCGTCAGCGCCGGTCGGCCAGGAACGGCAGCACCACGGCGGCCATTTCGTCCGGCACCTCCTCCGCGAGGTCGTGTCCGGCGTCGAAGACATGGCCGGTCACGTCGTGGGCCATCAGCCGCATCTGGGCCTCGTTCCGGTCGCCGATGAACGCCGAACCGCCGAGCGCCAGCACCGGGATGTCCAGCTTCTTCCGCGCCGCCTGCCGGTTCTGCTCGGCGTCCACGAGCATGGCGCGGTAGACGGCCAGCATCGCGCGGATGCCGCCGGGCATGGAGTAGCAGCGCACGTACTCCTCGATCGCGTCGGGGGTGGCGGTGTCGGGGTGGCTGCGCTCGTTCTTGATCATGTAGGTGATCAGTTCGCGTTCGTGTCCGGCGATCAGCATCTCGGGTACGTCCGGCTGGAAGTAGAAGCCCAGATGCCACAGGTGCATATCCCCGGAGACGTTCTCCTCGGTGAGCGCGGTGTGCTCCTCGAAGCCGAACCCGGGGAACAGCGCCTCGGCGAACACCAGGGCGTTGACGTGGTCGCGGTGCCGGGCGGCGAGCTGGTAGCCGATCACCGCTCCCCAGTCCTCGCCCAGCACGCTGTAGGAGTCGTGCCCCAGATGTGCCATGAGTGCGGCGATGTCGTCGGCCATCGTCGCGGAGTCGTAGCCGCCCGCGGGGCGGGCGGAGTCGCCGAGGCCCCGCAGATCGGGGACGACGACGGTGTGGTGCGGGGTCAGCTTCGGGACGAGGTGGCGCCAGTGGTAGCCGGTCTTGGGTACGCCGTGCAGCAGCACCACCGCCGGACCGGACCCGCCCGTCCGGTGGTGCAGGCTCGTGCCGTTGACGGTGGCGCGGTTGGTGCGGACGGAGTCTCCGTGATGGTCGAAAATCATCGCTGAACACCCTCTCTGGCCAGAAGTGGCCGATCGCTCGGAGCGACAGTCCACCGCGGCACCAGGGCGTCATCCACCGCTATATCTCATGACCGGCCCGCCGATATCCCCTCGATATCATCGTCTGGTGGAAGCACGACATCTGCGGTACGCCCTGGCCCTGGCCGACCATCGCCACTTCGGGCGGGCGGCCGCCTCCCTCGGGATCGCCCAGCCCCCGCTGTCCCAGCAGATCGCCGCGCTGGAGCGGGAGTTGGGCGCGCGGCTGTTCGACCGCACGGCGCGCGGGGTGTTCCCGACGGCCGCGGGCGAGGCGTTTCTCGCCAGGGCGCGCCGGGCGCTGGCCGAGATGTCGGCCGCCGTGTCCGACACGGGCCGGGCCGCCCGGGGCGAGACCGGCAGGCTGCGGCTCGGCTTCATCGGCTCGGCGCTGCTGGAACTGCTGCCCTCCCTGCTCGGCCGGTTCATCCGCGAACGCCCCGACGTGCGCCTGGGGCTGCACGAGATGTCGACCTGCCAGTCGGCGACCGCCCTGCTCGACGGGGAGCTGGACATCAGCATCGGCCGTGGCGCGCCCCGGGGCGCCGGTGCCGAGGACCTGGTGTCGGTCACGGTCGGCCGGGACCATCTGGTCGCGGTCGTCGGGGCCGCCCATCCCCTCGCCGGGCAGCCGGCGGTGGGCGTCGAGCAGCTCAGGGGGCAGCATCTGATCGTGGCGCCCGACGACGAGGAACCGGTGGTCGCGGGCTGGCTCGACGCGCTGCTGGGCGACGGGGCCGGGGCGGCGGCCGCGCCGGGCGGCGGGGTCACCGACGCCCGCGATGTGCACACCATCATCGGGCTGGCCTCGTGCGGGGTCGGGGTGGGGCTCGGCCCGGCGTGCATGCGGGTGGCGGCGCGCCCTGGCACCTGGGTGTGCGAGGTGCGTCCGCGCGTGGAACTGCCGGATCTGGTGATGTCCTTCCACGCCCAGGACCGCTCTCCCGTCCTGGCGGCCTTCCTGGACACGGCCCGGGAGCTGTGCCCCGGGGTGAACGAGCGACTGGAGCGCCTCGGCCGCCGTTGACGGTCGAGGCGCCCAGTCGCACTCATCGGGTGTGTCAGCCGCGCAGCGTCAGCCAGTCCACCGCGGCCACCTTCCGCGCACCCGACGCGACGAGGTACACGTCATGCGTGCCCGTCACCGCGCGCGCCAGCCGCACCGACCGCTCCTGCCACTGGTCCGCGCCGCCCGTGTCCCGCACCGGCAGCGTCGCCACCACACGGCCCTTGGGGTCGTCCAGCCGCAGTTGCAGGGCACAGCCGCTGCCGCAGCCCGCCGACGCCATCCGCACCGTCAGCCGGTCGGGGGCGTCCGCCCCGAACGACACCTGGCGGAAGCCGACCAGGCCACCGGAGCCCAGCACGCCGGTCGCCGCGTCGCCGCGCTCGCCGCCGCGCACCACCTGGGCCCGCTCGGCCTGCAACGTACCGGCCGCGTCCGGCCCGTCCGCGTACAGCCGGACCTCGTTCACCGCCCATGGGACATCACCGGCCGCGGTCAGCTCGATCCGCAGGTACCGCGCCGTGCGCTTCCCGAAGACCGCGTCCTGGGTGAAGGAGCGGCCCGCGACACGGGCGACGGGGGTGCCCCTTCCGGAGTCACGGCTGACGGACACCGTGAAGCCGTTTGGGTTTGCCCGTGGCGTCCATACGGCGTCGACGCCAGCGGCCCGAAGTCTCGCCGCGCCCCAGTCGAGGTCAGCGACTGCCCGGCGGCTGTCGCTGTCCGCCTTCACTGGTGGTCTGCACCCGTCGACGGCGGCGGAGGCGTCACCGCCCCCCGGAGTACGCGGCCTTCCACCCGTCGTTGCGCACCCGCGACTCGCACCCGGCCAGGTTGCACCCGGTCGACCAGATCGGCGCCCCGTACTCGTACGCGCCCTGGTCGGGCCCGTCGCCCCGCACCCCGGTGGTCACGCCGTCGACCGTCTCGCCCGCGTCGATTGCGGGGGACCCGGCCCGTGGCCACAGTTCGCCGTTGCGGGCGTCGGTGTACTGCGGATCGGTCGGTGGCACCAGGTTGTTGCGCACCACGGGGGCCGGATCGGGTAGGAGATCTCCACCGGGGCGAGGCCCACGACGTTGCTGAAGTACGTACCGGTGGCGTCCGTCGCGCCGCTCAGCCGCACCGCGGTGCCGACGCCCAGCCCGTACGTCGAGTTGTGGTCGCGGTTGCCGAGGCTGACCCCGCTGTGGCCGTTGAAGAAGGTGCCGCGGGTCCCGGTGTTGTACGCCACGTTGTGGTGCAGCAGGAACTGGCTGGAGGAGTTGTCGATGTAGTAGCCGACCTGGCCGTCCGCGTCATGGACGGTGTTGTGGTCGATGCTCGTACCGGTCGCGTCCAGGTTGCAGCAGACGTAGAAGGGGCTGCCGTCGCGGGAGGTGCGCATGGCCTCGGACAGGTCGTTGTAGGCGATGCGGTTGTCCTTGAAGGGCACCCCGTTGAGCTGCCAGGCGGTGTCGATGCTCGCCCGGCCGGTGCGCCGGACCGTGTTGTGGGTGACGGTGTGCTCGCTGCCGTTGATCTCGACGCCGGGGGTGTAGCTGCCCATCCAGCCCACATCGTGGATGTAGTTGTTGGTGATGGTGTTGCCACTGCCGCGCAGCAGCACACCGGTCCCTGCGGAGAAGCCGATGTCGCTGTCCCGCAGCGTGTTGCCGCTGCCGAGGATCTGGACACCGGAGTCGAGCACCCGGGAGGCGACGATGTGGCCCTCGCCCGGCGGGATGGCCAGCTCGTCGTCCCGTGGCATGGGCAGGGTGGAGAACTCGGAGATGTAGCGCGCCCGCAACCCCTCCACCAGCACACCGGTGCTCTTCTCCCCGGTGCGCAGCGAGGTGCCCCATACGCCGAGCCCGCGGACGGTGACATGGGAGCTTTCCGAGAGGTCCAGGCCCCACTTCTGGTATTTCGCGGTCACCGTGTGGCCCGCCATTCCGCCCTTGGGCGGGACCAGATAGAGCCGCTTCTCGCCGGTGTCGTAATACCACTCACCGGGCTGGTCGAGGGTGGCTTTCGCACCCACCAGGTAATAGTTGCGGTAGTTCTGGTTGCCCATGCACAGCGGGGTACAGCGGTAATTGCCGCCCTTGAAATCGAGGGCGCCGTCCGAGGTGGCGGTCACGGTGCCGGTCTGCTGGCTCCACGGGTTGGACCCGGCCCACAGATGGACGGTGGCGCCGGTGAGGTCACCGTCCGGCAGGTCGGGGTCGTCGATGTGCTGGTCGGTGGAGCTGCGCTCGGCGACCGCCCAGGACGGATTGAGCGGATCGGAACCGGAGTTGGGCCAGCGGCCCTCCATGGCGCGGCCGCCGTCGAGGAACAGCGCGTTCTCGTCGCGGGCGAGCGGGAGGTCGACATCGGCGGCGACCAGACCGCCGCCCGCGGCCTTCCATCCGGTCACGGCCCGCGTCCCGTCGACGGTGACCGGCCCGTCCCCGTACGCCGCGAGGGTGACCGGGGCGCCCGCGCGGCCCGAGGGCGGGGTGACCCGCTCGCGGTAGGTCCCGCGGTGGATCAGACAGGAGTCACCGGGCCGGACCAGATCGGTGCAGCGCCCGATGGTGCGCAGGGGATGGCTCCGGCCGCCGCTGTCCCGGTCGGAGCCCGAGGTGGCGACGTAGTACGTACGCCCCTGCTGCTCCTGCCCTCCCTGCGCCGTCGCGGTGCCCGGCAGTGCCGCGGTGAGGACGGCCATGGCAGCGACGGCGGCCATGGAAATGCGCCTGAGCGTGGATCTCATCTACCGCCTCCAGTGTTCAGGGTCGACCGAAACCTAGGAGAAACATCGGATGAGGTCAACGGAAGGAGGCGGATTCGAGCACAGACTTGCGGTAATTCCGCTCGACAGATCCGATGTATCTCTCGCGAAATCGACTTATTGACAAAGAGGCATTCGCTCGCCGAGCATGGCCCGGATATCTGCTGACATCACAGACATCGGCGACATCACTCGAAACGACGGGCGCTGATCTCCGCCGCGGTGTCGGCCACCAGCCGTCCCCACCGGTCCACCTCGTGCGGGTCGTAACGGGAGTCGGGCATGGAGATGGCGACGGTCGCCACCGGGGTCCCGTTCCCCGTGACGATCGGCGCGGCGATGGCGCAGACGTCGGGCCGGTACTGGTTGCGATTGACGGCGTAGCCGTCCCGCCGGACCCGCTCGAGTTCCTCGCGCAGTTCCTGCGGATCGGTGATGGTGGCATCGCCGTAGCGGTCCAGTCCGTTCGCGATGACCTCGTCGACCTCGTCGGCGGGGAGAAGGGCGAGGACCGCGTGGCCGGTGGCCGTGGCGTGCATCGGCGAGGTGTCGCCGACCTGGTGATAGGTGCGCACCGCCTGGGTGCAGTCGACCCGGTCGACCATGACCATGCAGCGCAGTCCGTCCGGGACGGACAGGTGGATGGTCTCGTCGACCGTGTCGCGCAGCCGGCACATCGGCTCGCGCGCCGCCGCGAACAGGCTCGACCCCTGGTGGGCGGCGGGCCGGACCGCGAGCACCCGGGCGCCGACCTCCCAGCGCGTGGTGTCGCCCCGGCTGGCGCGCAGCCAGCCCGCCTCGTTGAGTGTCACCAGGGTGCGCTGCACCGTCGACTTGGGCAGTCCGAAGATCTTCGTCAGCTCGCCGACGGTCACCGGCTGGTGCTGGGCGACCGCTTCGAGGATGCGAAGGCTGCGGATCACGCTCTTCATTTCCATCTGGTTTCCGCCATTAACTTCTGGAGTTTTCGCCGCACGGGCCCTTGACCGGCCCCGGGAGCGCTGCGACATTGATGCTGCAATCTAGCACGGCATGCCACATTGTGGAACAGCCGTCCGGGACACCTCTCCACTCCACCCCAGGAGGCATCCGTGGCAACGAGGAAGCGTGTAGCGGTCATCGGCACCGGGACCATGGGCAGTCAGGCCATGTGGCGGCTGGCCTCGCGGGGCGCGGAGGTGACCGGCTACGACCGGTACGCCCCCGGCCACGACCGGAGCGCGGCGGGCGGCGAGACCCGGATCTTCCGCAGCGCCCACTTCGAGGACTCCCGCTACGTCCCGCTGCTGCGCCACGCCGACGCGCTGTGGAAGGAGCTCCAGCGGGAGACCGGCCGCGAGCTGCGCCGGCTCACCGGATGTCTGCTCATGGGCCCCGCCGGCCACCAGCAGATGAGCACTGTCCTGGAGTCCATCGCCGAACACGGTCTCGCCCACGAAGTGCTGGACGCGGACGCGCTGGAGAAACGTTTCCCTCAGTTCCGTATCGAGGACGGCGACGCCGCCGTACTGGACCGCAACGCCGGTTTTCTGCGCCCCGAGCTGAGCGTGCACACCGCGGCCGCCCGTGCCGAGCGGCTGGGCGCCCGGCTGCACCGCTACACACCGGTGCGGGAGGTGGCCCCGGCGGGCGGCGGCGTGGCCGTACGCACCGACCAGGGCACCGAGACGTACGACTCCGTCGTGGTCACCGTCGGCCCCTGGGTCAACGAACTGCTGCCGGACCTGGAGTGGGAGGTGGACATCCGGCGGCTGATCAACGCCTGGTTCGTGCCCACCGCCCACGACTGGCACGGCGCCGAGGCGCCCGCCTTCATCCGCACCGCGCCCACTCACTGCTACGGGCTGCCCTCACCCGACGGCATCTCGGTCAAGCTCGGCCTGTCCCGCGCCCTGCACCGCGCGGTGCCCGACCCGGAGCGGCTGGACCGCACCGTGGCACCCGAGGAACTCGCGGTCTTCACCGAGCTGACCCGCCGTTTCATGCCCGATCTCCACCCCGACCCGGTGCGGCTCTCGGTCTTCATGGAGGGCTACACCGAGAGCAGCCGCCCGCTGATCGGCCCGCTGCCGGGCTGCGAGGACATCGTGCTGCTGGCCGGATTCTCCGGGCACGGCTTCAAGCTCTCGCCCGCCATGGGCGACATCGCGGCCGACCTCGCACTGGACGGCGACACGCTCCAGCCCATCGACTTCCTGTCCACGCGCGACCGCACCGCGGCCTGACCCCTCCACGGAAGGTACGAGATGACACTGACCGTCGGCCCACTGACCGCCGGCACCGGCCGCAAGGTCCGGGGCACCGTCCCCGTGGACCTCGGCCCGGTCACCGCCGACCTCCCGGTCACGCTGGTGGGCGGTGCCCGCCCCGGCCCCCGCGTCGTGCTCACCGGCGGGGTGCACGGCGGCGAGTTCGCCGGTGTCGACGCCGCCGCGCGGCTGGCCGGTCTGCTGACCCCCGAGGAGGTGCGCGGACAGGTCGTGCTCTGCCCCGTCGCCAACCCTCCGGCCGTCTACCAGGGCCGCCTGGGCACCTCCCCGCTGGACGGCGTCAACATCAACCGGGTCTTCCCCGGCGACCCGGACGGCGGGCCCACCGAGCGGCTGGCCGCCTGGCTCTTCGCCCATCTGCTGCCCGGCGCGGACGCACTACGCCGATCTGCACAGCGGCGGCATCGACGAGACCCT
>NZ_GG657754.1:9966733-9983419 GCF_000158915.1 Streptomyces himastatinicus ATCC 53653
CCCCGTACACCGCTGCCATCCCGCATGGCCCCCTCGACCCGCCCGACCCGCACAACCCGGAGGTGCAGTGATGAGAGACCCACAGATCGGACGCAGGGCGCTGCTGCGCGGGGCCGGCGGCCTCGCCGCCGTCGCCGCCCTGCCGTCGCTGGCCGCCTGCGGCACCGGCACCAGCCGCGCCGACAGCGGCGGCGGAAAGAAGACCCTCACCGTCCGCAACAGCGGTGGCACCTACGGGGACGCCAACCAGAAGGCGCTGTACGACGCCTTCACCAAGGAAACCGGCATCTCCATCCAGGTCGTCAACATCCAGTACGCCCAGATGCTCGCCCAGATCAAGCAGGGCAGGCCGCAGTTCGACGTCATCGACGACTCGATGGCCGACTTCATGAAACTCGGCGCGAAGGGCGCCCTCCAGAAGCTCGACCACGACCGGCTGAAGAACTTCAAGAAGGCCCGGATCGCGAGCAAGCTCGTCACCGACTACTCGGTGGGCAAGAACTACTGGGCCAGCGTCATGGCCTACCGCACCGATGTCTTCGGCGGCCGCAAGCCCGCGTCCTGGGCGGACTTCTGGGACACCAAGAAGTTCCCCGGCAGCCGCTCCCTCCAGACCCAGGACGCCGACCTGCCCGAGCTGGAATTCGCCCTGCTCGCCGACGGCGTGCCCATGGACAAGCTCTACCCGCTCGACGTGGACCGTGCGTTCAAGTCCATGGACCGCATCAAGGGGTCGGTGAAGAAGTACTGGGACACCGGCGCCCTCCCCGGAGTGCTGCTCGGCCGCAAGGAAGTCGTGATGACCAGCGTCTGGCAGGGCCGGCTGGACGCGCTGATCAAGGGCGGCAGCCCGATGGCGTACCAGTGGAACGGCGCCCGCAGGCAGTCCAACGGCTGGGGCATCCCCAAGGGAACCGACAAGACCGACGCCGCCTACCAGCTCATCGACTTCTCGCTGCGGCCCGACGTCCAGGCCGCCTTCGCCAAGATCTACCCGATGGGCCCGGTCGTCCCGTCCGCCTACGACCAGCTCTCCGACGACGTCAAGGCCAATCTGCCCAGCTCGCCCTCCCACCTGGAGTCCGGCTTCGACCTGGACGTCGCCTGGTGGATCAAGAACGAGGACGCCATCGGCAAGCGCTGGCTGGAGTGGTCCCGTGCCTGACCTCCACATCGCCGACCCCGCCCCCGCCATGACGACCGCGTCCCAGCAGACCTCGCCCACCGGCAAGGCCCTGTCCATCGTGGGGCTCCACAAGACCTACGGCAGCGCCGTGGCCGTGGACTCCGCATCGATGGAGATAGCGGCGGGGGAGTTCGTCACCTTCCTCGGCCCCTCCGGCTCCGGCAAGACCACCACCCTGATGATGGTCGCCGGATTCGTCGAACCCGACTCCGGCACCGTCACCGTCGGCGGCCGCGACGTCACCCGGCTCGCCCCGCAGAAGCGCGGCTTCGGCTTCGTCTTCCAGCAGTACCTGCTCTTCCCGCACATGACCGTCGGTGAGAACCTCGCCTTCCCGCTCCAGCTGCGCGGCGTGCCCAAGGCCGAGATCCGCACCCGGGTGCACGAGGCCCTGGAGATGGCCGGGATGGGCGGCTTCGCCGGGCGCCGCCCGCGCGAGCTGTCCGGCGGCCAGCAGCAGCGCGTAGCCCTGTGCCGGGCGCTGATCTACCGCCCGCCGGTGATCCTCATGGACGAACCGCTCGGCGCGCTCGACAAGAAGCTCCGCGACCAGCTCCAGGTCGAGATCAAGGCCATCCAGCGCGAACTCGGTCTCACCGTCATCTATGTGACTCACGATCAGGAAGAGGCGCTCGTCCTGTCCGACCGCATCGCGGTGATGCGGGACGGCGGCATCGACCAGTTCGACACCCCGCGCGAACTCTTCGAGCGGCCCCGCACCCCGTTCGTCGCCGACTTCCTCGGCGCCGCCAACTTCCTCCCCGGCCGGGTGATGAAGGGCGACGACGACGCCACCCTGGTCCGCATCGACCACGGCGGACTGCTCACCGCCCGCCCCCACTCCCTCAGCCCCGGCCAGCAGGTCCAGGCCGCCGTACAGCCCGGACGGCTCCGTGTCTGCGCCCCCGAGCAGGGCTTCTGTACGGGCACCGTGGAAACCGTCACCTATGTGGGCACCCTGGTCCGCACCGGAGTACGGATCGCCGAGGACACCCCGCTGCTGCGCCTCGAAGTGCCCGCCGGACGCGCCCCCGCCCCCCCCCCGCGGGTCGGACTGACCGCCGACGCCGAGGACATCAACGTCTTCCCGGCAGAACGGGACGGCTGAGCCATGGCCGGATCCCTGGTACGCCCCGCCACGCCCGTACGCCCCCACAGTGCCCCCAAGCCGAGACGCCCGCGCGGGCTGCGCCACCGGCTGGTGGGCACCCGCAGAGCCCGTATCGGCCTGCTCAACGCCTCGCCGATCGTCCTCTACCTGCTCGTCCTCTTCGTCTTCCCCATCCTCGGCACCCTGCTGCTCAGCCTGAAGAGCAACGACGGCGCGCTCACCCTGCACTGGTACGCCGAGGCCCTCAGCGGCGCCAATCTGTCCGTCCTCATCACCACCCTGAGGATCTCCGCAGAAACGTCCCTGCTGAGCCTGGCCGTGGGCTTCGTCCTCGCCAACGCGCTCTCCCGGCTGCGGCCGATCTGGGCCGGGCTCGTCATGCTGATCGTCGTCGTCCCGCACTTCATCAGCGCCCTGGTGCGTACCTACGGCTGGATCATCCTGCTCGGCGACCACGGCCTGGCCAACCAGTCCCTCACCGGCCTCAAGGTGCCCGGCGCTCCGTTCCGGATGCTCTACAACGAAACCGGCGTGGTCATCGGCACCACCGCCGTGATGCTCCCGTACACCGTCCTGCTGCTGTACGGAGTGATGCGCGGCGTCGACCGGCGGCTGCTCGCCGCCGCGGCCAGCATGGGCGCCGGCCGGGTACGCATCTTCGCCCGCATCTATCTGCCGCTCGTCGCCCCCGGTCTGGCCAGCGCCGGACTGCTCAGCTTCATCCTGTGCCTCGGCTACTACATCACCCCCGCGCTGATGGGCGGCACCAAGCAGACCATGGTGGCCTCCCTCATCAACGACCAGGTGATGAAGCAGGACCAGTGGAACGGGGCGGCCGCCCAGGGCGTCGTCCTGCTGCTCATCACCTTCGCCGGACTGCTGCTGCTCAAGACCGCCCGGTCCATCGGCGCGGGCGCGCGGAAGAGGAGTACGTCATGACCGGACTGCGCGGCACATGGACCGGACGGATCGCGCTCACCGCCGCCGCCACCCTCATCCTGCTCTTCCTGGCCCTGCCGATCATCGTCATCGTCGTCACCTCGTTCGGCGGGGGACGCCTTCGGCTCGTTCCCGCCCAGCACCTGGACTCTCGGCTGTTACCGGGCGCTGTTCGCCCGACGGCAGCAAATGGCCCGCCGCGCTGTCGCTCAGCGTGCTGGTGGCCTCCATCACCACCGTGTTCTCGGTGGTCCTCGGCATCACCGCCGCCACCGCGCTCACCCGCAGCGAACTGCCGCTGCGCTCCGCGGTGTACGCCCTCGTCCTCGGCCCGCTGCTGATCCCGCAGGTCGTCACCGCGCTCGGGCTGTTCCTGCTCTTCGAACCCGCCGCGATGCTCGGCAGCCCCATCGCCATCGCGCTCGGCCACACCGTCCTGGCCTCGCCCATCGCGGTGATGATCCTGGTGGCCACCCTGCGCGGCATCGACGAGCGGCTGGAGGACGCCGCCGCCAGCATGGGCGCGGGCCGTCTCACCGTGGCCCGCCGGATCACCTTCCCGCTGGCCGCGCCCGGCATCGTCGCGGCCGCCATCTTCTCCTTCATCACCAGCTTCGACGAGTTCTTCATCTCCCAGTTCCTGTCCTCCGCCAACACCGTGACCCTGCCCGTGCAGGTCTTCAACGCCCTCTCCTACGACGTCGACCCGAGCGTGACCGCGGTCAGTGCCGTGCTCATCGCCTTCGCGGTGCTCGCGCTCGTCCTGGTGGGCCTGGTGCGCTGGATCGGCTCGGGGCGTCAGCACGCGCTGCTGTCGGTGGAGAACACCGCCGGACTCGCCCCCGGAGGCGACGCCGTATGACCAGTACCGAAGCTCTCACCCTCACCGGTCCCGCCACCGTGGAGCGGCGTCTGCTGCTCAACATGACCGCCAATGGATCCATCGGCGCCCCGGGCCGCGATCTGTTCGTCGTCACCCGTGGCGAGGGTCCGTACGTCCACGATGCCGACGGCCGCCGCTACATCGACGGGCTGTCCGGCCTGTACTGCGCCCAGCTCGGCTACGGCTATGCCGACGAGTTCGCCGAAGCGGCCCGCGACCAGCTCGGCGAGTTGTGCTACAGCCCGCTGTGGTCCAGCTCCGCGCACCCCACCGCGCTCGCCCTCGCCGACCGGCTCGCCGAGCTCGCCCCCGACGGCATCACCCACACCTTCTTCAGCGGCGGTGGCGCCGAGGCCGTCGAAACCGCCTGGAAGATCGCCCGCAAGTACCACGCGCTGCGCGGCGAACCGGGCCGCACCAAGGCCATCGCCCGGCGCGGCGCCTACCACGGGCTGACGCTCGGCGCCCTGTCGTTCACCGACGACCCCGGCCTCACTCAGCCGTACGGCCCCCCGGCCGTCACCACCCGGTTCATCGCCGACACCAACCGCGGCCGACTGCCCGAACCGCTCGACGACGCCGCCTTCACCGAACTCCTCCTGGCCGACGCCGAAGCGGCGATCCTGGACGAGGGCCCGGAGACCGTGGCCATGCTCATCGCCGAGCCCGTGCAGAACCGCGGCGGCTGCATCCCCCCGCCCGCCGGGTACTGGCAGGGGCTCAGACGCCTCGCCGACCGGTACGGCTTCCTGCTCGCCGCCGACGAGGTGATCACCGCCTTCGGACGGCTCGGCGAATGGTTCGGCGGCGAGCGCTACGGCGCCCGCCCCGACCTCATCACCCTCGCCAAGGGGCTGACCGCGGGCTACGCCCCGATGGGCGCCACCATGATCAGCACTCAGGTCGCCGACGTCCTCAACCGCCCCGGCGAGGTCCTCAACCACGGCTACACCTTCGGCGGCCATCCGCTGTGCGCGGCCATCGCCCTGCGCAGCATCGACATCATCGAACGCGACGGCATCCTGGCCGGTGTCCGCGACGGCCAGGACCACCTCGCCAAGCGGCTGGCCGAGCTGAGCGCGCTGCCGATCGTCGCCGACGTCCGCGGCGAGGGCTATTTCTACGCAGTCGAACTCGCCGGGGACGGCGAGGGCGGCGCCTTCGGCGAACCCCTGCGCGCCGCCCTCGTACGCGACCTCATCCCGCGCCGGCTGCGCGAGGCCGGACTGCTCGCCCGCGTCTACGACCGCGCCGCCCCGCTGGTGCAGATCGCGCCACCGCTCATCAGCGACCGCGCACTCCTGGACCGGATCGTCGACATCATCGGCGCCACCCTCGACGAGGCCGCCACCCGCCTCCCCACCGCCTGACCCGCACTCACCGACCTTCACAGACACGAGGTTCTCCACCCATGACGACCACCGACGTCACCCCCTACACCATCGGCCCCGTCACCTGCGCCCCCGGCGAGCGTGCCCAGGGTCTGATCCCGGTCGGCGCCCACTCCTACGGCGTCCAGCTCGGCATCCCGCTGCTCGTCGTCAACGGCACCGCCCCCGGCCCGGTGCTGTGCGTGGACGGCGGGCGTCAACGGGCGACGAGTACGAAGGGCATGGAGGCCGTCCGCCGCGTCGTCGCCACCACCGACCCCGAGACGCTGGGCGGGCCCCCCCCCGCGGGGATTCCCTTGGGGGGACCCCCCCCCCCCTTTCAAGGCCGGGAGCCCGGCCCAAGCGGCCTCGACCACGCCAACCTCAACCGCATCTTCCCCGGCGACGCGGACGGCTCGTACTCGCTGCGGCTCGCCGCCACCTTCGTCGACCAGGTCATCCCCGCCATCGACGCCCTGGTGGACCTGCACACCGGCGGCACCTTCGGGGAGATCGCCCCGCTGACCATCGTCCAGGGCGGCTACGAGGAGCTGGGCACCCCCATCGGCCTCGCCGCCGGACACGAGCTGATCTGGAAAGGGCGGCTCCTGGGGCGGTACGGCCCGGCTGTCCACCCTCCAGGCGGGCAAGCCCGCCATCACCATCGAGGCGGGCGGCGGTACGTACCGCGAGGAGACCGTGGACCTCCACCTCGGCTCGGTCCGCAACATCATGCGCCAACTGGGCATGGTCGAGGGCGAGGCGGAACTGCGCACCGACTACACGGCGGTGAGCGGCACGTTCGCCCGCTCGGCGGACGGCGGCTTCTTCCTCGGCCACGCCGGGCCCGGCGAACAGTGCAAGGAGGGCGATCTGATCGCCACCATCACCGACCACTACGGCACCGTGCTGGAAGAGGTGCGCGCCCCCTGGGACGGCATCGTGCTGTGGGTGCGCCGGCTCCGTACCGTACGCCCCGGCGACGAGGTGGTCATCTTCGGCGGTGTCGAGGGGGAGATCCGGCCATGACGGCGGAGTCCGAGACCGGTTCCGCCACCGATGAGCCCGTCACCGAACTGCTCATCGACGGCAAGCCCGTCCCCGCCGCGGACGGTGTCGCCTTCACCGTCCTCGACCCGGCCCACGGCACCCCGATCGCCGAGGTGGCCAAGGCGGGTCCGGCCGATGTGGACCGGGCGGTGGCCGCCGCCCGCCGCGCCCTGGAATCCGCCGACTGGGCGCGGTTGCGGCCCGCCGACCGCGGTCGGCTGCTGTTCCGTATCGCCTCCGAGATCCGGGTTCGGGCCGAGGCTCTGGCCCGGCTGGAATCGCTGGACGTGGGCAAGCCGCTGAGCCAGGCGCGGGCCGATGTGGAGGCCGCCGCCCGCTACTTCGAGTTCTACGCGGGCGTCGCCGACAAGCTGGGCGGTACGACCGTGCCGCTCGGCCCCGGGCTCCTCGACTACACCGTGCGGGAGCCGATCGGGGTGTCCGGGCAGATCATCCCGTTCAACTACCCGCTCCAGAACACCGCCCGGGGCAGCGCCCCCGCCCTCGCCGCGGGCTGCACGGTCGTGCTCAAGCCGTCCCTGAGGCGCCCCTGACACCGCTCCAGATCGGCCGCATCGCACTGGAGTGCGGGCTGCCGCCCGGGGTGCTCAACGTGGTGCCGGGGGACGGCGAGGCGGGCGCGGCCCTCGCCGGACATCCCGGCATCGACCAGATCACCTTCACCGGATCGGTGGCCACCGGCATCTCGGTCGCCCGGAGCGCGGCCGCCAATGTGGTGCCCTCGGTGGTGGAGCTGGGCGGCAAGTCCCCGAGCGTGGTGTTCGCCGACGCGGATGTGGACCTGGCGCTGGGCGCGGTGGCGGGTTCGGTGTTCGGCAACGCCGGGCAGACCTGTTCGGCCGGTACCCGGCTGCTGCTCCAGCGCGGCGACGGATTCGCCGAGGAGTTCACCGCCCGGCTCGCCGCCCACGCCGCGTCGCTGCGGCTGGGGCCGGGCCCGGCCGATCCCGACCTGGGCCCGCTCGTCTCCGCCCGGCAGCGCGACCGGGTCGAGGGCTATCTGCGGCTGGCCCGCGAGGAGGGCGCCGTGGTCCGTACCGGTGGCGGCCGCCCGGCCGATCCGGCGCTCGCCGACGGGTACTTCATCGAGCCGACCGTGCTCACCGGGCTCACCAACGACACCCGCACCGCCCAGGAGGAGATCTTCGGCCCGGTCATCACCGTCATCGAATTCGACGACGTGGCGGACGCCCTCGCCCTCGCCAACGACACCCCGTACGGCCTGTCCTCCTACGTGTGGACCCGCGACATGAACACGGCGCTGCGCCTCGCCGACGGCATCCGGGCCGGGCAGGTCAACATCAACGCGGTGGGTGTGGGCACCGGCGTGGAACTGCCCTTCGGCGGCTACAAGCACAGCGGCTGGGGACGCGAGAAGGGCCTGGCCGCCCTGGACAGCTACACCCAGCTGAAGAACGTGTGCATCGGCTTCGGCGCGGGGGAGCGGTGATGCGCTACCGGTGGCTCGGTCACACCGGGCCACACGTCTCGGTGGTCGGCCTCGGCGGCAACAACTTCGGCTCACGGCTGGACGAGGACGCCACCCGGGCCGTCGTCCACGCCGCGCTGGACGCGGGCATCATCCTCTTCGACACCGCCGACACCTACGGCGGATACGGCGGTGGCGGCCAGGCGGGCGACAGCGAACGGCTGCTCGGCGCGGCCCTCAAGGGCCGTCGCGACAGCGTGGTGCTGGCCACCAAGTTCGGCATGGCCATGGGGCCGGAGTACGACCGCTTCGGACCGCGCGGCTCCCGGCCGTATATCCGGCACGCCGTCCAGAGGTCGCTGCGGCGGCTCGGCACCGACTACATCGACCTGTACCAGTACCACGAGCCGGACGGCGTCACCCCGGTCGCCGAGACCGTCGCCGCGCTGGAGGAGCTGGTGGCCGAGGGCGTGGTGCGCCACTACGGCTGCTCCAATATGACGGGGCCGCAGCTGGTGGCCGGGTTCGTGTCCACCCAGGTCCGCTACCACCTGCTGGACCGCACCGCCGAAACCGCGCTGACCCCTGCCGCCGCCCGGCTGGGCACCGCGCTGCTGCCGTACTATCCGCTGGCCAACGGCCTGCTCAGCGGCAAGTACCGGCGCGGCGAAGCCCCGCCGCCGGGCAGCAGGCTGTCCTGGCGGGAGGGGTGGCTGACCGACGCGGCCCTCGACCGGGTCGAGGCGCTGGCGGCCTACGGCGCCGAGCGCGGCCGACCGCTGCTGCACGTGGCGGTCGGCGGGCTGGCCGCACTTCCCGGGGTGGGCTCCGTGATCTGCGGAGCGATGACCCCGGACCAGGCCACCGCCAACGCGGCGGCGGCCGAATGGATCCCCGACGCGGCCGATCTGGCCGCCCTCGACGCCATCGTGGCCCCCGGCGAACGGGTGGTCTGACCCCTATGACAACCAGTGAGGTGGAGAACATGCGCCAGGTAGTGACCTTCGACGCCTATGGCACCCTCGTCGATTTCGAACTCGTCCCGGCGACCCTGAAGACGCTGCGGGACCGGCTCGATCTGGACGGGCTGGACGTGGACAAGTTCATCGACAACTTCCGGGTGATGCGCTTCCAGGCAGTCCTGGAGGCATACCGTCCGTACGACGAGGTGCTGCACTCCAGCCTGGAGAAGGCGATGCGGCTGCACGGACTGGAGTTCCGCACCTCCGACGGCGACGCCCTGGTGGAGGCCGTGTCCGGCTTCGGGCCCTTCCCGGAGGTGCCGGACGCGCTGCGGGCGCTGAAGTCCCGCTATGAGATCGCCATCATCTCCAACACCAACGACGATCTGATCGCGCGGAACATCGAGCGCATCGGCGTGGACTTCGACCATGTGATCACGGCGCAGCAGGCCGGGGCATACAAGCCGTCCCGGGAGACCTTCGAGTACGCGTACAAGACCATCGGCGTCGAACCGTCCCAGGTCATCCACACCGCCCAGGGCTGGGAGTACGACCTCATCCCCACCCGTGACCTGGGTCTTGCCCGCCGGGTGTGGATCAACCGGTTCGGCCGCCGGGGCAGCACCGCGTACCAGCCCTACGACGAGCTGTCCGACCTGTCCGGCCTGCCCGCCCTGCTGGGCTGCTAGGAGCGCCGCATGAAGCAGATCCCGTACTGGCTCGACACCGCCCCGCCGTTCCCGGACCGCTCGGGCAAGGAGTTGCCCGACGCGGTCGACGTGGCGGTGATCGGCGGCGGTCTCACCGGTCTGTCCACCGCCCTGCACACCGCCCGCAAGGGCGCCGACGTCCTGCTCGTGGAGAAGGACAAGATCGGCTCCGGTGCCTCGGGGCGCAACGGCAGCATGTGCACCCAGGGCATCACCATCTCCACCGGCGAGGCGCGCAAGCGCTACGGGCAGCCGCGCGCCCGTGAGCTGTACGACGCCTTCCGCGAAGCGGTCGACGTCGTCGAGGAGCTGACCGAGAAGGAGGGCATCGACTGCGACTTCAACCGGTGCGGCCGGCTCGGCGTGGCGTACAAGCCCGAGCACTTCGAGCAGAAGAAGGCCCAGCAGCGCGATCTGGCGGAGAACTTCGGCCATGAGACGGTGCTGCTGAGCCCGGGCGAGCTGCGCGCCGAACTCGGCTCGGACTACTACCACGGCGCGCTGCTGGATCCGCTCAGCGCGGGGCTGCACGTCGGCAAGTACGTCCACGGCCTCGCGGACGCCGCCGAGCGGGCCGGGGCGCGGATCCACGAGCGCAACGCCGCCACCGCCGTGACCCGCTCCCCGGACGGCACCTTCCTGGTGGAGACGTTGCACGGCACGGTCCGCGCCAAGCAGGTGATGGCCGCCACCGACGCGTACACCGACGGGTCGCTGCCGTGGTTCCGCAAGCGGCTGGTGTCCGTCGGCAGCTTCGTCATCGTCACCGAGCCCCTGGGGGAGGAGCTGGCCCGGGAGGTCATCCCGAAGGCCCGTCTGGTGGTCGACTCCAAGAACATCGGCCACTACATCCGGCTCACCCCCGACCACCGCCTCGCCTTCGGCGGCCGGGCCCGCTTCGCCCCCTCCGACCCGGCCTCGGACCGCCGCAGCGGGGCGGTGCTGAAGCGCGAAATGGCCGAGATATTCCCGCAGTTGAGCAACGTGGGCATCGACTATGTGTGGGGCGGGAGCGTCGGGTTCTCCTACGACCGCATCCCGCACGCGGGCCAGGCCGGGGGTGTGTACTACTCCATGGGCTACTGCGGCCACGGTGTCCAGATGGCCACGTACATGGGCCGCGCCATGGCCGAGGTGATGGACGGTCACCCGGAGGCCAATCCGCTGCGCGGCATCGGCTTCCCGAAGATCCCGGTGCCCTTCTACAACGGCACTGCCTGGTTCCTGCCCTTCGCCGGGGCGTACTACAAGGCCAAGGACCGGCTCACGTAAACACGTAAGACATGTAAAACACGTAGGACCACGCAAGAGCATGCACGACCGTGCAAGACCCCCGGGCACCCCGCCGGAGCCATGTGCCCGGCGGGGTCAGCCGTCCTCGGGGAGGTACGGACCGGCGAGGGTCACCTCGGCCCGGTCGAGGGCGAGGGCCAGCTCACCGCTGGGCGGCCGCTCGCTGACCAGCACGTCGATGCGGCTGAGCGGGCAGATCCGGGCCAGCGCCCGGCGCTCGAACTTGGCCGAGTCCGCCAGCACCACGACCCGGGACGCGGAGTCCATCATCTCCTGGATCATCTGGGCCTCCGGGATGTTGGACACCGAAAGCCCCGAGGTGCTGACCCCGCCCACCGCGATGAGGGCGGTGTCCGCGCTCACCCCGGCGGTGTCCGGGAAGCGGATCGGGCCGATGGTCACCAGCGCGGTGGTCCGGCAGCCGCCGCCGAGGACGAACAGATCGCGCAGGGCCTGCACCGGGACCATCCCCGGCACCCGCAGATTGTTGGTGACGATCGTCAGCCCCCGGTGGCCGCCGAGCGCGGCCACCGCCGAGAGCACCGTGGTGCCGCCGTTGACGAGCAGCGTCTCGTTGTCCCGCACCAGACGGGCGGCGGCGGTCCCGATGGCCTCCTTGGCCTCCCGGCGCTCGTTCATCCGGTCCGCCACCGGACTGTCGGCGGTGGCCAGCTCGCCGCCCGGCACCGCCCCGCCGTGGGTGCGCGCCACCAGGCCGCGCGCCGCCAGATGGTCCAGGTCACGCCGTACGGTGTCCACCGAGACGGCGAACTCCTTCGCCAGCTCCCCGATGGTGGCCTGGCCGCGCTGCTGGATGAAGGCGGTGAGGTCGGCCCGGCGGCGCGCGGGCAGGTTCGCGGCCCGGGTCCCCTCTGCTGACGTCATCGTGTGGCCCCCTTCTCGACGCTGCGCAACACAGCAGATTCTCGCACCTTACCGCAAGAACTCGCAGCACGACCCTTGACCGGTGGGGGTGGCCCCCGTAGCTTGCAGCAAAGAGCCGCATAAACCAGCGCTTCTTTGTACGTCTTTCTGCGTACCCCTCCCGCATAGCTTCTGTGCCGCGTCAATGGAGTCGCCGTGGAGCCACACCCACCCACCCCACCCGAGCCACCGTGGACCCGCCGCCAGGCACTCTCCACCGGCGCCGCAGCCCTCGGCGCGCTCGCCGCCACGCCGCTGCTCAGCGCCTGCGGGGGTGACGAACCGGCCCGGCGGGTGGGCGGCGGTGGCGGTCGGCGGACCGAACTCACCTTCGCCTGCGCGGCGTTCACCGGAGGCGCGGCCGGTATGCAGTCGTTCGCCGACCGCTACAACACCGCCCAGAGCCGCTACCGGGTGACCGTCCGCAATCTTCCGCCGCCCAGCTCCAGCACCGAATGCCATCAGCAGCTCACCCAGCTGCTGGCCCGCAAGGACGGCACGGTCGACGTCTTCGCCCCAGGACGTGGTGTGGATCGCCGAGCTGGCCGCCGCGGGCTGGGTGCACCCCCTGGACCAGGACGTCTCCGCGGGCCTGCGGCGCTCCTTCTTCCCCGGTGTGGTCGAGGCGTGCACCTACCGGGGCCGTCTCGTCGCCCTGCCCTGGTACGTCGACGCGGGCGGCCTCTACTACCGCACCGACCTGATGAGCGCACTCGGCCGCAAGCCGCCCACCGACTGGCACGAACTGGCCGACACCGCGGCCGAGATGCAGCACCGCCGGGTGCCCATGGGCTATCTGTGGCAGGCCAAGCAGGCCGAGATCCTCCTCTGCGACCTGGTCGAGTTCATCGCCTCCAACCGCGGCCGCATCATCGACCCCTCGGGCGCGGTCCGCGTGGACAGCCCTGCGTGCGTCGAGGCCGTCCAGTTCATGCGCGACCTGGTGCACCGCTACAAGGTCAGCCCGTCCGAGGTCTTCTCGTGGGACGAGGAGCCCAGCCGCCGCCCGTTCACCGCGGGCCGGGTCGGGATGATGCGGCACTGGAGCTATGTCTACGGCGTCTCCCAGAACCCTGACCAGTCCAAGGTCGTCGGCAAGGTCGACGTCGCCCCGCTGCCCAGTTTCCCCGGCGGCACGTCCTCCTCCTGCCTCGGCGGCTACCAGCTCGGCGTCGCGGCGGGATCCCGCAACAAGGAAGGTGCCATGGACTTCCTGCACTGGCTCGCCGGCACCGAGGCACAGCTCGCCTTCGCGCTCGACTTCGGCAACGCCCCCTCCCGCGTCTCGGTCTACGACGAGAAGAAGCTGGCCAAGGGCCAGCCCGCGATGGTCAAGCTGAAGGAGGCGTTCGGCAACGGAGTGCCCCGCCCGGTCACCCCCCACTACTCCCGCGTGAGCCTCGCCCTCCAGTCCGCGGTCTCCCGCGCCCTGGTCTACGGCGATGTGCGGGGCACCCTCCGCTCCGCCCGGCGCGACCTGGAGGCGATCGTCTGATGGGCCACCTCGCCTTCTTCCACAGAACGCCCGGACACTCCCCGCTGCGCGGCAAGCACCGCGCACCCTCCCTGGAGCAGCCGCAGCTCACGCCCGGCCCCGAAGGTCCCGACGACCCGCGCCGCCGCGTCCCGCTGCGCGAGTCCTCGTCCGCGGGCCCGCGCCTGATGGGCATCGTCCTGCTGGCGCCCGCGCTCGCCGCCGTCCTCGCCGTCTCCCTCTACCCGGTGCTGCGCACCCTGTGGCTGTCCCTGAACGACGCGGGATTCTCCACCGGATCGCACTTCACCGGCACCCCCAACCTGTCCCGGCTGCTCGGCGACGACCTGTTCTGGAACGCCTGGTGGCGCACGGTGGCCTTCGCCTTCGGCACCACCCTGGTGGAGACCGCGCTCGGCATCGGCTTCGCCCTCGTGCTGCACCAGTCCTTCCGCGGCCGCGGCTGGGCCCGCGCCGCCGTGCTCATCCCGTGGGCCATCCCCACCGTCGTCACCTCGCGGATGTTCGGCTGGATCTTCGACGGTCAGTCCGGTGTCGCCAACTACCTGCTGACCCGCCTCCATCTGACCGACGGCTACATCAACTTCCTCGGCGATCCGCACACCGCCCTGGCCACCATCGGGCTCGCCGACATCTGGAAGACCACCCCGTTCATGGCGCTGCTGGTGCTCGCCGCGCTCCAGACCGTGCCGAAGGAACTGGGCGAGTCCGCGAAGATCGACGGCGCATCGCCCTGGTGCACCTTCCGCTCCGTCACCCTGCCGGTGATCGCGCCCGCCCTGCTGATCGCCGCCCTGATCCGGGTCCTCGACGCCTTCCGGGTCTTCGACCTGCCGTACGTCCTCACCGGCGGCGGACCGGCGGACTCCACCGAGACGCTGTCCACCTTCGGCTACAAGACCCTCTTCTCCGGGCTCGAACTGGGCTACGGCTCGATGATCGCCACCGCCGCGTTCATCACCGAGGTGCTCATCGCCGCGGGCTTCGCCTACTACCTGAGCCGGCGCTACCGCGCCCTGGAGGGCTGAGCCATGACCGCCATCCCCGCGCCGGTTCCCGCCGCGCCCGCCGCCATCCGGGCCCGCCGCCGGGCGCTGACCCGCCGGATGCTGTTCCGGGCCGCCGTCACCGCCGTCGTGCTCTGGTCCGTCGCACCGTTCCTGTGGCAGCTCAGCACCTCGTTCCAGCGGGACCGCGATCTGTCCTCGGTGACCCCGCACTGGCTGCCCGTCCCGGGCACGCTGGAGCACTACCGGGCCGTCTTCACCGACTACGACTTCAGCAAGTACCTGGTCAACAGCGTCATCGTCACGGTCACCGCGACCGCGATCGGACTGCTGCTGGCGGCGCTGGCCACCTATGCGCTCGCCCGGCTGCCGGTGCCCGGCAAGGGCGTGGTGCTCGCCGTCGTCCTCGGCCTGTCGATGTTCCCGCAGATCTCGATCGTCGTGCCGCTCTACCTGGTGCTCAACTCCCTGGGGCTGCTCGACACCTATACGGGTCTTTCCGGTTCGTACGTGGGGCTCGCCCTGCCGCTGATGATCTTCGTCCTGTACGCCCACTTCCGGTCGCTGCCCACCCAGCTGGACGAGGCCGCGGCCATCGACGGCGCGGGGCTGCTGCGCACCCTGCGCAGCGTGATCCTGCCGCTCGCGCTGCCCGGGATCGCGGCCGCCGGAATGCTCGGCTTCATCACCAACTGGAACGAGTTCATGCTCGCGCTGGCCTTCACCTCCTCGCCCGAGCACCAGACCGTGCCGGTCGGCATCGCGGGCTTCCAGTCCCAGTACTTCGTCCCCTGGGGCGACATGGCCGCCGCGTCCGTCGTGGTCACCCTGCCGCTGGTGCTGATCGTGGTGCTCTTCCAGCGCCGCATCGTCGCCGGCATCACCTCCGGGGCGGTGAAGCAGTGACCTCCCGCACCGGCCTCTCCATCCCGCGCGTCATCGCCCGCGACGAGCTGTGGGCCGAGCGGTACCGCGCGCTGGCCGACCGGGTCCGCGCCGGTGCCCGGCAGGCCGCACCCGTACTGGCGGGCTTCAGCGCCTGCGTCGACCACGTCTACCGGATGGACCCCGACCGGATCTCCGCCCTCGCCGCCCGGACCACCGCGGCCGGGCCCGCCGGTGAGGTCGCCGCCGAGGTCGTCGGCCGCATCCGGCACGGCCACGGCGGCGAGATCGCCGTACCGTGGCCCGGCGGCACCGACTGGGTGGGCACGCTGCTCGGCGCGCCCGACCGGGTGCAGCTCGGCGGCACCGGACCGCAGGCCGCCTGGGCGCTCGCCGTTCTCGGCGCGCCCAGCGTCGTCCCGCTGGCCGACCGCGGCACCGAGCAACTCGCGGTGCTCCACCCCGACGTGATGCTGTGCACGGCCGAAGGCACCGCCCCGGCCGGGCGGCTGACCGGCGCCGACGCGCCCACCGCCCGCCCCGGCGGGGGGAAACAGCCGCACAGCGTCCTGGAGTTCGCCGCGGGCACCCCCGCCCCCGGCCTGCCCGACGGACTGCCCCGCTCCTCCCGGATCATCCTGCGGTTCATGGACGACGGGATCGAGCGCGACGAGTGGTTCGCCGCCCGCTCCGGTGAACTGGCCCGCACCGCCGCGGCGGGGCTGCTGTCCGGCATGAACGGGCTTCCCGAGGACGGCACCGGGCCCGCCGACCGGGCCTGGCTCACCGAGGTCGTCCACGCCTGGCGGGACGGCGGACTGCCGCTGCTCCACCTCGAACTCGCCGAGTTCGCCAGCGTCCGCGCCCTGCGCGCGGGATGCGACGAGTACGCCCCGCTCGCCGACTCCGTCGGCATGAGCCTGTCCGAACTCGCCGCGCTCGCCGGTCCCTCGGCCCGCACCTCACCCGTCACCGCCGCGGCTCATTTCGCCACCGCGTACCACCTGGACCGGGTGTGTGTGCACGCGGACGGCTGGGTGCTCGCCGTCCACCGCGGCGATCCCACCGAACAGCGGACCGCGCTGATGACGGGCAGCCTGCTCGCCGCCGCGCGGGCCGCGCGCGGCGCCCCCGCCGCCGACCTCGAGCCGCCACCGGCGGCCGACTACACCGAGGACCGCCCGGCCGACGGGCCGCTGGGGGAGGGGCTGCGCGCGGACTGTGTCCCCGCGCCCCACCTCAGCCACCCCGCGGCCACCATCGGCCTCGGTGACACGTTCGTGGGCGGGCTGCTGCTCGCCCGCTCGCTCCACTCCCGGTGTGCCCCGACCCGTATCCGAAAGGACCCCGATGACCACGCCTGACCTGACCACCGACAACGGGCAAGCTGCGCGGACTGACCCGTGTGACCAGCGAGGACG
>NZ_GG657754.1:9984414-10008632 GCF_000158915.1 Streptomyces himastatinicus ATCC 53653
GCCCGCTGCCCCGGCGACCGCCGGAAGGCGCCCCTGCCCGCGGCGTTGCCGGACTGGTCCGGCCCCTCCCCGGGCTCGGTGCGGCGGCACCCCGCGCGGACGCCCCTCCGCCTAGGGGTGCACGCTCCCTGCGCTTCCGCCGGGAGGTGCCCCGGCGCGCTGCGTTGCCGAGCTCGTCGGGCGTGTTCCCGGGCTCGGCGCGGGAGGCGTCTCCGTGAGGGCGTTCCGATCACGCGCTGCCCGGCTTCGGCTGTTACGTGTCCCCGTTCGCTGCGTCGCCATACCCGCCCGGCCCGTTCCCGGGCTCGGTGCGGGAGGTGCGCCCGTGAGGACGACCCGACCGCACGGTGCCCTGGCTGCGCCGGGAGGCAGCGCCGTTCGGTGCGTTGCCGGACGGGTCCGGCCCGTTCCCGGGTGTCCCGCGGGAGGCGTCTCCGCGAGCCTGGCATGATCCCCCGGCTGCCGCCGGAAGGTGCCCCGCTCGCCGGGGTGTGGGGATCGTACGAGGAGGCCCGCCCCCGGATTCCGTACGGGATGCGCCCGTTCGGTGCGTTGCCGGGCTGGTCCGGCCCCGTTCCCGGGAGGCGTCTCCGCGAGCCCGGTGGCCCCGCTCGCCGCGTTGCGGGCCCTCGGCCCTGGGATCGGACCCGCTGACGCCGCGGGCCACCCACTCGCCGGGGGCGGCGGGTGCCCCTGACCCGCCCGCCGCTCCCCTCCGGCCCCGACCCCTCCGTACCCGACCGGGAGAAGCCCCGCATGACCGCCGAACCCGCCGCCGCGCCCGTCCCGCTGACGCCCAATCAGCCGCGCTCCTTCTACCGCGACTCCGGCGCCATCGCCCGCTTCCGGCGCACCGCGCCGACCGGCGACGGCTACCGCCCCGAGGACTGGGTCGCCTCGACCACCTCCCGCTTCGCCCGGTCCCCGGCCGGGCTGACCACGCTGCCCGGCGGCATTCGGCTGGCCGATGCCGTGGCCGCCGACCCGGGCGCCTGGCTGGGGCCGGAGCACACGGCGGCGTACGGGGCCGACACCGGGCTGCTGGTCAAGCTGCTGGACGCCGGTCAGCGGCTGCCGCTGCACACCCACCCCGACCGCGCGTTCGCCCGTGCCCACCTGGGCAGCGCGCACGGCAAGACCGAGGCGTGGTACGTCCTCGACGCCGCACCCAGCGCCGAGGTCCGGCTCGGCTTCGCCCGCGACGTCACCGCCCGCGAGCTGGCGGGGTGGGTCGCGGCCGGTGACGCGGGCGCGATGCTGGACGCCGTCCACCGGGTGCCGGTCGCCCCCGGCGACGCGCTGCTGTGCCCGGCGGGGATGCCGCATGCGATCGGTGCCGGGGTGCTGCTGGTGGAACTCCAGGAGCCGACCGACTTCTCCGTGCTGCTGGAGTGGGAGGGGTTCGCGATCGACGGTGCCGCCGAGGGCCATCTCGGGCTCGGCTTCGACCTGGCCCTCGGCGGAGTCGACCGCCGGGGCCTGTCCGCCGCCGCGCTGGACCGGCTGCGCGGACCGGGCGCGGCGGTCGGCACCGGGAGCGTGCTCCCGCCCGGCGCCGACCCCTACTTCCGCGCCGAGCTGTGCCGCGGCGAACCGGCGGCCACGCTGGACGCGGGCTTCTCGGTGCTGGTCTGCCTCACCGGCGCCGGGACGCTGACCTGCGCGTCCGGGCCGCCGCTGGACGTGGCGGAGGGGCAGACCGTGCTCCTTCCGTACGCCGCGGGGCCCACCCGGCTGTCCGGCCCGGTGACCGCCCTGCGCTGCCGCCCGCCCGCGCCCGGGCGCTGATTCACACCGGGGAGATCAGTTTCTTCAATCAGTTGCTTTATTTAATTCACGTGTTTTAACGTGGCCTCCACAGCTCAGCACGATCGAGTGAGGAGGCCACCGTGGCCGGTGTTCAGAGCAGGCCCGCGCACACCGATCGCGCCGCCGAGACCCGCGAGGCGATCATGGCCGCCGCGGAGCGGCTCTACGCCGAACGCGGGCTGGTCGCGGTGTCCAACCGGCAGATCAGCGAGGCCGCCGGACAGGGCAACGTCGCCGCCGTCGGCTACCACTTCGGCACCCGCGCGGATCTGGTGCGCGCCATCATGGGCAAGCACTCCGCGGCCATCGACGCCATCCGGCAGCGGATGCTGGACGAGACCCGCGGCAGCCGCGAGGTCCGGGACTGGGTCGCCTGTCTGGTGCGGCCCGCACCCGAGCATCTGGCCACCCTGGGTATCCCCTCCTGGCACGCCCGGTTCGCCGTCCAGGTGATGACCGACCCCGTCCTGCGGGCGATCGTCACCGAAGAGGCCCTCACCCGGGAGCCCCTGTGGGAGATCCTCCAGGGGCTGGGCGGCTGCCTGGGCTCCCTGTCCGCCGAGACGCGGGCCCAACGCGGCGACATGGCCCGCCAGTTGATCACCCATACCTGCGCCGAGCGCGAGCGCGCCCTCGCCGATGGGACCGGTACGCGCCAGCCGTCCTGGGAGGACACCGCCGACGCGCTGACCGACGCCATCACCGGGCTGCTGCTCGTGCCCGTCACACCCCGCCGTTCCACCTCCGAGGAGAACCGCATATGAAGATCACCGTTGATGAGGCGAAGTGCTGTGCCGCAGGCCAGTGCGTGCTGATCGCGCCCGAGGTGTTCGACCAGCGCGACGAGGACGGCATCGTGCTTCTGCTCGACGCCGAACCCGCCGAGGAGCAGCACGCCGCGGTGCGCGAGGCCGCGGCCGTCTGCCCGACCGCCGCGATACACCTGAGCGGAACCGCGTGAACCCGCCGTCGAGCGTGCTGATCGCCGGTGCCTCCGCCGCCGGGCTCGGCACCGCCGAATCCCTGCGGCGCAAGGGCTACCGGGGAAAGATCACCGTGCTGGGCGCAGAACCGCACGCGCCCTACGACCGCCCGCCGCTGTCCAAGCAGGTGCTCGCCGGAGCCTGGGAGCCCGAGCGGGCCCGGCTACGGCCGAGGGACGCCCTGGACGCGCTGGACGCCGCGTTCCTCCTCGGCGATCCGGCCGTCGCCCTGGACGCCGCGGCGCGCACTGTCCGTACCGCCACCGGGGCGCGCCCCCGGACCCTGCCCGGGCAGGACGGCCTGGCCGGGGGCTCCGTTCATACCCTGCGCTCGCTGGACGACGCGGCGGCGCTGCGGGCGGACCTGCTGACCGCGACCCGGGCCGTGGCCGTCGGTGACGGAGTACTGGGCGCCGAGATCGCCGCCACCGCGCGCACGATGGGCGTGGACGTCACGCTGGCCGGGCCCCAACCCGCCCCGATGGCCGCCCAGTTCGGCCCCCGCGTCGCGGAGCTGCTCGCCGCGGTCCACGCCGAACAGGGCGTGACCCTGCGGCTCGGCACCGCGGCCTGTGGCCTGACCGGACACGGGGGCAGGGTCAGTGGCGTACGTCTGGCCGACGGAGAGGTGCTGCCCGCCGACGTGGCCGTGATCGCGGTCGGCGCCACCCCCGAGACCGGCTGGCTCACCGGCAGCGGCCTGACCCTGGACAACGGGGTGGTGTGCGACGCGTACTGCCGCGCCGCGGACGGGATCTACGCCGTGGGCGACGTGGCGCGCTGGCACCACACGGGCATCGGCGCCCTGCTGCGGCTGGAGAACCGGACCAACGCCGTGGAGCAGGCGGCCGCCGTCGCCGGGAACATCCTCGGCGAGGAGAAGCCCTACACCCCGGTCCCGTACTTCTGGACCGACCAGTTCGACGCCAAGATCCATGTGCACGGGCAGCCGTCCCCCGACGCCGAAGTGGCCGTCGTGGAGGGCGCGGTGGAGGACCGCCGGTTCGTCGCCCAGTACCGCCGCCGGGGCCGGATCACCGGCGTCCTCGGCTGGAACATACCCAAGCAGACCCGACTCACCGCTAGGGGGTGTCTTGCCGGTCATGCCGGGCTCCCGACGCCTGGCACGGCACCTCGCGGCCCCGCGCTCGTCGCGCTCCGCGCCTCCCCCAGCTACCGCTGGGAGGTGCCCCCTGCGCTCTCCTCACGCGGGTTGCGAGCCACCGCACCAGACGCCGCTCGCTGATCCGGCCTGACCGACAAGACACCCCCTAGGTGTGTTGTCCGGAGAGGTTGGTGACGCGGCTGGCTGGGGTGTGGCCGCTGATTCCGGTGTGGGGTCGGTGGTAGTTGTACCAGTCCAGCCAGTTGGGAAACGCTGCCTGGCGTTCGGCTTCTGAGGTGTAGGGCTGCTGGTAGGCCCATTCGTCGAGCAGGGTGCGGTGGAAGCGTTCGACCTTGCCGTTGGTCTGGGGCCGCCAGGGGCGGGTCCAGCGGGGACTGATGCCCAGATCTCGGCAGGTCTGCCGCCAGGTGTTCTTGCTGTAGGACCAGGCGTTGTCGGTCAGCACCCGCTCGACGGTCACGCCCTGGGCAGCGAACCAGGCGGTGGCGCGGGCCAGGAAGCCGGCGCAGGTGGGGGCCTTCTCGTCGGGGAGGTTCTCGGTGTAGGCCAGGCGGGAGTGGTCATCCAGGGCGGTGTGCAGGAAGGCATAGCCGGTGCCGCTCTTGTTCTTGCGGCCGGCTTCCCGGCCCAGGGCTTTGTGACCGCCGCCGTCGGGAATGCGGCCGAGCTTCTTGACATCGATGTGGACCAGTTCGCCGGGGCGGGACCGTTCGTAGCGGCGGACGGGTTCGCCGGTGGCCCGGTCGCAGGAAGCCAGGCGCGGCATGTGGTGGCGTTGGAGGATGCGGTGAGCGGTGGAGGCCGCGACGTCGGCACGGGCCGCCAGCCGCAGCGGGCCGATCTGGTGTTCACGGCGGATCCGCAGCACCCGCTCCTCCACCAGGGCGGGCGTCCGGTGTGGTGAGCGGCGAGGGCGGCTAGAGCGGTCGCTCATCCCCGCGGCCCCGTGGCGACGGTATCGCTGGGCCCAGCGGGTGGCGGTGGTGTGGCTGACCTGGAACCGTTCGGCCGCCCGCCGCAGCGGCCATCCGTCGTCGACGACGCACCGGGCCAGACGCAGCCTGCCGGTCGGGGTCAGCGGGGCGTTACGGTGGATCAACGAGGGCCTCCTGCGTGCCGGTGGTAGATGTCGCAATCCACACCGAAACCGGAGGCCCTCGCCTCGTTCAAGCACCGCTCACGGCGCGTCGCCTGTCACCAACGTGCCGGGACAACACACCTAGGCCCTGCTCGCCGAACCGCCCGCGGCCGCGCTCGCCGCCGGCGCGTGACCGGCCGCCCCCGAACCCCCACCGGAGGAAGACCATGACCACCGCACCCGTGGCCGACGACGCGTCGGCCGAGATCCCCCGGTTCCCCCAGCCGAGGGCCGCCGCCTGCCCCTTCGACCCGTCACCGGAGCTGCGCGGCCTGGCCCAGTGGGGGCCGCTGACCCGGGTCCGGTCCTGGGGCGACACCACCCCGTGGGTGGTGACCAGCCACGCCGAGCAGAAGGCGCTGCTCTCCGACCCCCGGCTGAGCGCGGACTTCTCCCACCCCGGCTTCCCCAGCCCCGTCGACCACTCCGGCGGTGAACACGGCGCGACCGACCTGAGCTTCGTCGGGATGGACGATCCGGAGCACGCCCGGCTGCGCCGCATGGTCAGCGGCGCGTTCACCATCAAGCGGGTCGAGGCGATGCGTCCGGTCGTGCAGGAGATGGTGGACGACTTCATCACGCGCATGCTGGCCGGGCCGAAACCCGCCGACCTGGTCCAGGCCCTCGCCCTGCCGGTCCCGTCCCTGGTGATCTCCGAGCTGCTCGGCGTCCCCTACGAGGACCACGAGTTCTTCCAGACCAACAGCAAGGTCCTGGTCTCCGCCGTGGCCACGCCCCAGGAGCGGCAGGCCGCCCACGGCAATCTGAACGGATACCTGGACCAGCTCCTGGACGCCAAGCTCACCGACCCCGGTGACGATCTGCTCTCCAGCCTCGGCCAGCAGATCCACGCCGGTGAGCTGACCCGCCGCCAAGCGGTCGCGATGGGCGTGCTGCTGCTCCTCGGCGGCCACGAGACCACCGCCAACATGATCACCCTGGGGACGCTGCTGCTGCTCGAACACCCCGATCAGCTCGCCCGGGTCCGCGACACCGACGACCCCAAGGTGATCGCCTCCGCGGTCGAGGAACTCCTGCGCTACCTCAGCGTCGTCCACCTCGGACGCCGCCGGACGGCCCTGGAGGACATCGAGGTCGCGGGCAAGACCATCCGGGCCGGTGAGGGCGTGATCCTGCTCGGCGAACTGGCCAACCGGGACCCGTCCGTCTTCCCCGACCCGGACCGGCTCGACATCGCCCGCGACGCCCGCAGCCACCAGGCGTTCGGCTCGGGCACCCACCACTGCCTCGGCCAGCCGCTGGCCCGCATGGAACTCCAGGTGCTCTATCCGGCCCTGCTGCGCCGCATCCCCACACTGCGCCTGGCGACGGATCTGGACCAGGTCCCCTTCAAGTACGACGCGGTGATCTACGGCGTCCACGCGCTCCCGGTCACCTGGCAGCCGTCACCAGCGGCGGCACGGCCGGTACCTCCGGCGCGGCGTCGATGTCCTCGGGCGTCATCATGAACTCCTCGGGGTAGGCCTCGCGCCGGGTGCGGCGGGCGGGTTCGCTGGTGCGCCACATGTAGAGGCACCGCCCGCACCCGAGCACCTCCCAGACACCGGGGACGGGCGAGCTGAAGATGTGCTCGATCGTCCCGTGGGCGCAGCGCGGGCACAGGGAAGTGGTGTCGGACATCTCGGTCCTTCCGTGTCGTCTGGGGTGTTCAGCGGGCGGCGGCGAGCTTCTGGAGCCGGGTCAGCCACTCGGCCGCCTCCGGCAGATCGCGCACCTGGGTGCCGTAGTTGCCGCGGTCGTCGGGGGAGACGGGCGTGGTGGCGTCGATGACGAGCTTGTCCGTGATGCCGGGCGTGCGGGCCTGCGGGGCGAGTTCGAGCACCGGGAGGCCCGGGACCTGGACCAGATCGCCGTCCGGGTTCATCTTGGTGGACAGCGCCCACATCACCTGCGGCAGGTTGAACGGGTCGACGTCCTCGTCCACCACGATCACGGTGGCGGCGTAGCCGAGCCCGTGCGGGGTGGTCAGCACCCGCATGCCGACGGCCTTGGCGAAACCGCCGTACCGCTTCTTGGTGGAGACGATGACGACCAGCCCGTGGGTGTACATCGCGTTGACCGCCCGTACCTCCGGGAAGTCCCGGGTGAGCTGCTTGTACAGCGGCACACAGGTGTTGGCGGCGATCAGGTAGTCCACCTCGGTCCACGGCATGCCGAGGTAGAGGTGTTCGAAGACCGGGTTCGTCCGGTACGAGATCCGGTCGATGCGGATGACCGGCATGGTGCGGCCGCCGGAGTAGTGCCCGGTGAACTCGCCGAACGGGCCCTCGATCTCCCGCTTGCGGCCCTCGATGACCCCTTCGATCACCACCTCGCTGCCCCACGGCACGGGCAGTCCGGTGAGCGGGGCCTTGGTGACCGGCGCTGCCGCGCCGCGCAGGGCACCGGCCAGCTCGTATTCGTTCTGGTCGTACTCCATCGGGGTGGAGGCGACGATGGAGATCACCGGTTCGTTGCCGAGCGTGATGGCCACCGGCAGGTCCTCGCCCCGCTCCTCGGCGGTGTGCAGATGCTGCGCGATGTCGTGCATCGGCACCGGCTGGATCGCGAGCCGCCGCTTGCCCTTGACCTCGATGCGGTAGATGCCGACGTTCTGCTTGCCGCTGTGCTCGGGGTCGGCGGGGTCCTTGGACACGACGGCGGCCTTGTCGATGTAGAAGCCGCCGTCCCCGTCGTTGAGCCGGATCAGCGGCAGCACCCGGAAGATGTCGGCGTCCTCGCCCTCCAGGGTGTTCTCGGCCCACGGCGGGTCCTCGCGCCACTCCGGGGCGACCGGGAAGGTGTCCCAGCGGCGGATGAACTCCTCGACCTGCTCCTTGGTGCCGGTCTCCTTCGGCAGGCCGAGGGCGAGCGCGTGATTGGCCCAGGAGCCGTGCACATTGAGCGCGATGCGCGCGTCGGTGAAGCCCTTGACGTTGTCGAAGTACAGCGCGGGGGCGTGGTCGCCCAGTCGTGGGGCGGCGTTGGCGGCGGCGGCGATGTCCGGCTCCGGCATCACCTCGTCGGGGACGCGCAGCAGCTGGCCCTCCTTTTCGAGGGCTTCGAGGAAGCCGCGGAGGTCGTCGTAGGCCATGGGGGTACTCCTTGTCGAAATGTCAGCGCGCGGCGCGCATGCCCGCCCAGCGCTTGGCGGTGGGCGCGGGCAGGTCGAACTGGTCGAGCAGCCGGGCCGTGATGTGGTCGACGATGTCGTCCACCGACCGCGGGTGGTTGTAGAAGGCGGGCATGGGCGGCACCATCCGCACGCCCATCCGGGACAGCGCGAGCATGTTCTCCAGATGGATGTCGCTCAGCGGTGTCTCCCGCGGCAGCAGGACCAGCCTGCGCCGTTCCTTCAGGACCACATCGGCGGCCCGGGCGACCAGCCCTTCGGCGTAGCCCGCGCGGATCCCGGCGAGTGTCTTCATCGAGCACGGCGCGATGATCATGCCGTCGGTCCGGAAGGAGCCGGAGGAGATCGTGGCGCCCTGGTTCTCGGGGGCGTGCGTCTCGTCGGCGAGCGCGGCCACCTCGCGGGCGGACCGGCCGGTCTCCAGCTCGATCGTGGTCCGGGCCCAGCGGCTGAGCACCAGGTGGGTTTCCACGTCGGGCAGTTCGGCCAGCGCCTCCAGCAGCCGGATGCCGAACACGGCACCCGTGGCTCCTGTCATGCCCACGATCAATCGCACGGCGGCACGCTCCCTCGGCTCTCTCACTGGAATGGTGGGCGTCGACTCTTTCGGTCACCCGTCCTCGGCTCGCGTTCCACGCTAGATGCGATCTGGTGGCACACGGCCGTACACTGAAGACGCGCTATGGACAGAAACGGACACGCTGAGGTCACCGAGGTTCCGTTCCGGCCCTCCGTGGGAGCCCCGCCGGGAGCGGCGGTCCTCGACTTCCCCGGGCTGCTCGCCCGCGCCCGCGGCCATGACCTCGACGCCTACGGCCCGCTGCGGCTCAGCTTCCACCAGCTCATCTCCGTGCGCTCCGGGATGCTGCGCTGTTCGGTGGACTTCACCGAGCACCGGCTGACCGAGGGCAGCTGGATGTGGGTGCGCCCCGGCCAGATCCATCAGTTCCGCTCCGATCTCACCGCAGCCGAGGGCACCGTCGTGCTCTTCCCATCCGGCTATCTGGGCGCGGCCACCGCGGAGGCCGCCCGGCTGCACGGCTACGCGTGGCAGGTTCCGCTGGTCCCCGAGGGGCGGGCCGGGGAGGCGGTACGGGCGGCACGGGACCTGTTGGAGAGCGAGTACCGGGCGATGGCCGGGCCGCTGGAGGCACACATCGAGGTGGTGCGCCACCTGGTGGCCGTGCTCGTGCTGCGACTGGCCCATCTGCCGGGCGCCGAGAGCGGCCGCGACCCGGGCAGCGAGGCGTTCCGGCGGTTCCGGCGGGCGGTGGAGCGCGACTTCGCCCGTACGCACCGGGTGGACGACTACGCCGTACGGCTGGGCTACAGCGTCCGCACCCTGACCCGGGCCACCCGCGCCGCCGCCGGGTGCGGCGCCAAGCGGTTCATCGACGACCGGGTGCTGCTGGAGGCGAAGCGGCTGCTGGTGCACACCGATCTGTCCGCCACCGCCATCGGGGAGCGGCTCGGCTTCCCGGACGCCACCGTCTTCACCAAGTTCTTCCGCCGCCGGGCGGGCGAGACCCCGGCGGGCTTCCGGGCCCGCGCCTCGGGCACCGGAGGCCCGGAGCCCTCTCAGCGATATACTTGACGGTAATAACTGCGTCCGGGGGTCCTTTCTCGATGAGAAGGGAGTTCACTTCCCATGGACCTCACCACCATCTCCGAAGTGATACGGCGACCGTCCTCCAGACCAGGCGCCGAGTGGCGCGAAGGTGATGCCTGGCTCGCGGGCGGAACGTGGCTGTTCTCCGTGGAGCAGCCGGGTCTGCGCCGTCTGATCGATCTGACAGGACTGCGCTGGGATCCCCTTGTCCCGAGCGACACGGGCCTTGAAATCGGTGCTACGTGCACCATTCGCGACCTGCATGCCCTGACGCCGCCGGATCACTGGATCGCGGGCGGCCTTTTCGCGAAGAGCTGCGAGGCGTTCCTTTCGTCGTTCAAAGTCTGGAACGCGGCGACCGTCGGCGGAAATATCTGCATGTCTCTGCCTGCCGGTCCGATGATCACGCTGACGGTCGCCCTGGAGGCGCGGTACGAGTTGTGGGCCACCGACGGGTCCGTGCGAACCGTCGACGCCCTCGACTTCGTGACCGGAGACCACCGGAACATCCTCGCGCCCGGCGAAATCCTCCGGCGCGTCCACATTCCGGCGAGCGCCCTGACGAAACGCACCGCGCACCGCCGGTTCACGCTGACCCACCTCGGCCGTTCGACGGTATTCCTCATCGGTACGCAAACGCCGGGAACGAGCGACCTGTTGCTCACGGTGACAGCCGGTACGACCCGGCCGGTGCGCATCGCTTTCGAGACCATGCCCGATGCCCGGAGCCTGGGAGAGAGCATCGATGCCCTTCCCGACGGCGTCTGGTTCGCCGACCCCAATGGAACCCCCGATCACCGTCACCATCTGACGCGGCACTTCGCCGAGGAGATTCGGCGCGAACTCATGGCTGGGGGTCCGGTGTGACGTACATCGTGAACGGCAAGGCCTTCGACGACGAGCCGGACCCCGGCCAGTGCCTGCGCACCTTTCTCCGCTCCCTCGGGCACTACGGGGTCAAAAAGGGCTGCGACGCGGGGGATTGCGGCGCCTGCACGGTGTGGCTGGACGGTCATCCGGTGCACAGCTGCATCACCCCCGCTTTCCGCGCGGACGGCTGTGAGGTGACGACGATCGAGGGGATCGGGGCACCCGGTGATCTGCACCCGATGCAACGGCAGTTCCGTGACGCGCCGGGATTCCAGTGTGGTTTCTGCACCGCGGGGATGATCATGACGTCGGCGGCGCTCACCGAGGACCAGAAAGAGGACTTGTCGCGGGCGCTGAAGGGCAACCTCTGCCGCTGCACCGGCTATCGGGGGATCGAGGACGCCGTGAAGGGCGTCGCCGGAGTCGAGGGAGCCGCGCCGGGAAGGGCCGTCGGTACGAGCGTCGGCGCACCGGAGGCCGACGACGTGGTGACCGGTTGCGCCGAGTTCACGATGGACACCCACATCGAGGGAATGCTGCACCTCAAGGTGCTGCATTCCCCGCATGCGCACGCCCGGATCGTCTCGATCGACAAGACCGCGGCCCTCGCCGTTCCCGGTGTGCACCGCGTCTACAGCTGGGAGGATGTGCCGCGCAAGCGGTTCACCACGGCGATCCACACCGACCATCTCGTCGATCCCGACGACACCTTCGTCCTCGACGACACGGTGCGCTTCGTCGGCCAGCGCGTCGTCGCGGTGCTGGCCGACACGGTCGGGGCGGCGGAAGAGGGCTGCCGAAAGGTGGCCGTCGAATACGAGGTGCTGCCCGCGGTCTTCGATCCGGAAGAGGCGATGGCCGAGGGCTCGCCCCAACTCCACGGCACCCACGATCCGTTCATCCACGACCCCGTCCGCAACATGCTGTTCGAGATCCATGCGCATCTCGGGAACGTCGATACGGGGTTCGCCGAAGCCGATGTGATCCACGAAGGCACGTACTTCTCGCCGCGAGTGCAGCACGCGCACCTCGAGACCCATGGCTCGATCGCCTGGATGGAGAACGGCCGCCTGAACGTCCGCACCAGTTCGCAGTCGCCGTCGATCGCGAAAGTCAAAATCGCCTATCTCTTCGGGCTGCGCCCGGACCAGCTCCGCGTGTTCTGCAAGCGCGTGGGCGGCGGCTTCGGCGGTAAACAGGAAGTGATCTCGGAGGATCTGGTCGCGCTCGCCACCCTGGACACCGGGCGGCCCGTCTGCCTCGAATACACCCGCGAGGAGGAGTTCACCACGGCGTCGACCCGGCATCCGATGACGGTGACGGTCAAGCTCGGTGCGAAGGCGGACGGAACGCTCACGGCATTCCAGGTCCGTAATGTGTCGAATACGGGCGCCTATGGCAACCACGGCGGTGAAACGCTGTACGCGGGCGGCGCGGCCGTCATGATCTACCGCTGCCCCAACAAGAAATACGACGCGTTCTCCGTCTATACCAACACCGTTCCGAGCGGGGCGCTGCGCGGATATGGGATGACGCAACCGGCGTTCGCCGTGGAATCGGCGATGGACGAACTGGCCCGCGCACTGCGGATCGATGCGCTCGAACTGCGGCGGCGCAATGTCGTGCGGCCGGGCGATCCGCTCATCGCCCTGCATGACGGCCCGGATGATGTGCGGTTCACCGAGGACGGACTCGTGAAGTGCCTGGATCTGGTGGACGCGGCCTTGGCGCGTACCGCCGACGATCCGCCTCCCGGCCCCGGCTGGCTCCTCGGCACCGGCGTCGCGAGTTCCCTGCACGAGACCGCGCCACCGACCGAGCACATCTCCGAGGCCTGGGTCACGCTGGGCGACGACCTCGTGTACGAGGTGGCCGTCGGAACCGTCGAATTCGGCGAGGGCACGTCCACCGCGCATGTCCAGCTCGCGGCCAACCAGCTGGGCACGACGCCCTCGCGGATCCGGCTGGTGCAATCCGATACCGATCGCACCGGATTCGACACCGGCGCCTTCGCGAGTGCGGGACTCTTCGTGGCGGGCAACGCGGTGCTGCGAGCGGCCGAAGCCGTGCGCGACCGCATCCTGGAATTCGCGGCCGCGCACACGGGCGCCGATCTCACGGCGTGCTCGATAAACGACGGGGAGGTCGTCTGCGGCGACCGGCACGTGGCGCTGGACGAACTCGTCTCGTTGGCGCGGGCGCGCGGAATCCGGTTCACCGCGGCCCGCAAGGCGTACGGCTCACCGCGAAGCGTCACCACCAACGCCCAAGGGTTCCGCATCGCGGTCCACCAGGTGACGGGTGAGATCCGGATCCTCCGCAGTGTCCAGGCAGCCGACGCCGCCGTCGTCATCAATCCCGCCCAGGTCCGGGGCCAGGTGGAGGGCGGGGTCGCCCAGGGGATCGGCTTCGCGCTGACCGAGAATCACCAAGTGGACGCGAACGGCGTCATGGCCAACCCGAACCTCCGCAACTATCGCATTCCCACCTACGCCGACATTCCCCGCACCGAGGTGCTCCTGGTGGACTCGGCGGATTCCTTCGGGCCCCTGCGGTCGAAGGGGATGGCGGAATGCTGTATCAACCCGGTGGCGCCCGCGCTGGCGAACGCGCTCCACGATGCCACGGGCGTGCGCTATCGCGCCCTGCCACTGACCCCGGAACGGATCTACCGTCGGCTGGGCGGGAATCAGTCGGTGCCGAGGGAGTGAGCGATGAACACCCAACATCTCGAGGACGCCGCGGCAACGGTCATCATCGGGCAGAAAGTCGTGCCCGGACGCGCGCGGGATTACGAAGCATGGCAGCAGGAGCTCAACGCCGCGGCCGCCGACTACGCCGGGTACCTCGGTGCCGAGATCTCCCCGCCGACACTCCGGCAGACCGACTGGGTCGTCGTCTACCGATTCGATTCGATCGCCCATCTGCAAGCGTGGATGAACAGCGAGACCAGGCAGAGCTTCCTCGACTCCGGCAGCGAATACTTCGACGGTCCCGCAACCCAGCAGGTCATCAGCGGCGGCACCCAGCCGGCGGATCCGCTGGTGACCGTCGTGGTCACGCACCGGGTCCACCCGGACCACGTCGACGGCTTTCTCGAATGGCAGCGCCGCCTGAACCAGGAGGAAAGCAAGTTCGAAGGATTTCGCGGAACCGAGCTGTTCCGCCCGATCGAGGGCCTTCAGGACGAATGGACCACGCTGTACCGGTTCGACAACGCCGAGCACCTCGATGCCTGGCTGACGTCGGACAAGCGGCGCGAGGTCCTCGCCGAAGGGGAGAAGTTCAAGGATTTCGAACTGCGCACGATCGACAACTCGTTCGGCAGTTGGTTCGCCTTCGAGGAGAACGGCAGGGAAGCGCCGCCGCCCTCCGAAACCAAAACCGCCATCGCGGTGTGGGTCGGCCTGTACCCGACCGTCGTGCTGCTGACGCTCGCCCTGGCCCCGTTTCATCTGCCGATCTGGCTCGGGCTGCTGGTGGGGAACCTGCTGTCGAGCTTCATCATGAGCTTCCTCACGATGCCCTACTACGTGAACCGGCTGCTCAAGCGGTGGCTGCGACCGTCTCCGGACCAGTCGGCGGCGCGGACCAACCTCCTCGGCCTCGGCATCGTCGGCGCGGTGATGGTGTTCTGGGCCGCCGTCTTCTACGTCGTGACGACCCAGATCTGGACACTGCCCTGACCCGGCGCCCCGGGTCCGGGGCGCCGCGTCAGGGGACGGTTCAGCCGGTGGCGAGCGCGGGGTCGCTCAGCCCCGCGCGGCCCGTCTCGACATGGCCCGCGAGCCGGTGCACGAAGGCGCTGTCGTGGTCGGACACCACCGTCAGGTCGTACCACTGGTGGCTGCGGCGCAGATCCGCGGTGTGCGTCACCCGCGCGCCCGGGCGCAGCCGGTAGGTGTCCGCCTGCCCGTCGAGGTGGCCGTCCTTGACCGTGAGCCGCACCGTGGTGCGGCCCGGGTTGGCGAGGGTCACCCGAAGCTGCCCCGTCCTGGCGTCGTGACGCGCGCTCACCCGCGGGCCCTCACCGGTGAGCGACCCCGCGAAGCGCCGTACGAAACCGTCCGGACCGTGCACCTCGACGTCGTAGCCGTCCTCGCCCGGCGCCGCCGCGCTCCACTCCCCGGACAGCCGCTTGCCCGCCTCGACCGTGTACCCCCACGGGCCGTCCGGATGGCTGCGGGAGGTGACGTGGAAGTGGGCGCCCGCCCGGCCGTGGGCGGCGAAGTCGATGCGCAGGGTGCCGCCGCCCGCGGTGGCGTCGGCGGACAGGTCGTACGGCAGCGGCCGGGTGGGGCGGCGGCCGGGCTCCTGCCGGGGCAGGGCGGGCTCGGCGGGGACCGTGGGCACGTAGTCGGGGTGCCGGTTGTGGTCCTTCGGGAGGTAACCGCTGGTGTCCGGCAGGGCCGGTACGCTCGGGTCGGTGCGCCCGAAGTCGAACGCGGCGGTCAGATCGCCGCACACCGCGCGCCGCCACGGCGAGATGTGGGGCTCCTCGACGCCGAACCGCCGCTCGATGAACCGCAGGATCGAGGTGTGGTCGAGGGTCTGCGAGCACACATACCCGCCCTTGCTCCACGGTGACACCACGAGCATCGGGACCCGCTGCCCCAGCCCGTACGCCCCGGCGACCTGCGACGAGGAACCGGGGAACAGCTCACCGGCCGTGGTCACGGTCGACGCGCCGCGCCCGGGGGAGGGGGCGTACGGCGGCACGATGTGGTCGAAGAAGCCGTCGTTCTCGTCGTAGGTGATGAGCAGCGCCGTCCGGCTCCACACCTCGGGGTTCGAGGTCAGCGCGTCCAGCACCTGGGCCAGGTACCAGGCGCCGTAGTTCGCGGGCCAGTTGGGGTGCTCGGTGAAGGCCTCGGGCGCCGCGATCCAGGACACCTGGGGCAGCGTCCCGGCCTTCACGTCCGCCGTCAGCTGGTCGAAGTAGCCGTCGCCCTTGCGGGCGTCGGTGCCGGTGCGGGCCTTGTCGTAGAGCGGGTTGCCGGGCGCGGCGTCGCGGTACTGATTGAAGTACAGCAGCGAGTTGTCGCCGTAGTTGCCGCGGAAGGCGTCCTCGATCCAGCCCCAGCTGCCCTTGGCGTCCAGGCCGTCCCCGATGTCCTGGTAGATCTTCCAGGACACCCCGGCCTGCTCCAGCCGCTCGGGGTACGTCGTCCAGCCGTATCCGGCCTCCGCGTTGTCGAGCACCGGGCCGCCGCCCGCCCCGTCGTTGCCGGTGTAACCGGTCCACATGTAGTAGCGGTTGGGGTCGGTGGAGCCCATGAACGAGCAGTGGTAGGCGTCGCAGAGCGTGAAGGTGTCCGCCAGCGCGTAGTGGAACGGGATGTCCTCACGGGTGAGGTACGCCATCGTCGTGGCCGACTTGGCGGGCACCCACTTGTCGTACGCGCCGCCGTTGACCGCGGTGTGGGTGTCGCCCCAGCCGTGCGGCAGGTCCTGGAGGAACTGGAGGCCCAGGTCGTCGGCGTCGGGCCGGAACGGCAGGATGTCCTTCGTGCCGTCGGACTGGTGCCACACGGTCTTGCCGCTGGGAAGGCTCACCGGCCGCGGATCGCCGAATCCCCGCACCCCGCGCAGGGTACCGAAGTAGTGGTCGAAGGAGCGGTTCTCCTGCATCAGGACCACGATGTGCTCCACGTCCCGCAGGCTGCCGGTCCGGCGGTTCGCCGGTATCTCCGCGGCGCGCGCGATGCTCGTGGACAGCAGGGACATGGCGGTGGTGGCACCGGCCAGTTGCATGAATCTTCGACGGTCCATGGATGTCATGAGAATCCGGTCTCCTGTGGCGTCCGAAGTGGAGCGGGGAACCGGGGCAGTGTCTTCCGCCCGGCCGACGTACACCAGGGCGCGTGGAAGAAACGGCGGAAAAGCCTAGTTGAACCTTGGACGCGGCATTCACGACGAGCAACGCATTAACGTGGAAGTATGCGCGGCGAGGCTGTGACGCTGTTCCTCTGCGGCGATGTGATGCTCGGCCGCGGTGTCGACCAGATCCTGCCCCACCCCGGCGATCCGGCGCTGCGGGAGCCGTACATCTGCGACTCCCGGGCCTATGTCGAGCTGGCGGAGGAGGCGAGCGGCCCGATCCCGCGGCCGGTCGGCTTCTCCTGGCCGTGGGGCGAGGCGCTGCCGGAGCTGGACCGGACGGCTCCGGACGTCCGGGTGGTGAACCTGGAGACGAGCGTCACCCGCGGCGGCGCGTTCGCGCCCGGCAAGGAGATCCACTACCGGATGAGCCCCGCCAACCTCCCCGGGCTGGCCGTGGCCCGGCCCGATGTCTGCGTCCTGGCGAACAACCACGTGCTCGACGGCGGAAGGACCGGGCTCGACGACACCCTCGACACCCTGGCCACCGCCGGGATCCAGGTGGCGGGCGCGGGCCGGGACATGAGGGAGGCACGCCGTCCCGCGGCCGTCCCGGCCGGTGACCACGGCCGCGTCCTGGTCTTCGCCTGCGGGACCGCCTCCAGCGGCATTCCGCCCGGCTGGGCGGCGAGCGGCGACCGGTCCGGCGTCGACCTGGTGTCCGAGCATGCGTCCGGTGACGCCGCCGCGCTCGCCCACCGGGTACGGCAGCTCAAGCGGCCCGGCGACCTCGCGATGGTCTCGATCCACTGGGGCAGCAATTGGGGGTACGACATCCCCGAGGACCAGATCCGCTTCGCCCACGCCCTGATCGACGGCGGCGTCGACCTCGTCCATGGCCATTCCTCCCACCACCCCCGCCCCCTGGAGATCTACCGCGACAGACTGATCCTCTACGGCTGCGGCGACCTCATCGACGACTACGAGGGCATCGGCGGCTACGAGCGGTTCCGCGACGATCTGCGGCTGCTCTACTTCGCCACGCTGCGGCCGGACACCGGTGCGCTCCTGGGCCTGCGGATGGTGGTCCTCCGGGCCCGGCGGATGCGGCTGTGCCGCGCCCCGCACGAGGACGCCGCATGGCTCGCCCGCACTCTCGGCCGTACTGGCTCCGCCCTCGGCACCCGTATCGCCCTCGGCCCCGACGACGAGTTGACCGCGCACCGCGTCGCCTGAGGGATCAGAGGATCTTGGAACGCACCAGGGCGCCCAGCACCAGCGCGCCCGGGACCAGCGGAAGCCACAGCGTGATGAAGCGGTAGGCGAGCACCGTGGAGGTGGCGGCCTCGACCGGGGCACCCGCCGCCACCAGCGCGATCACCAGCGCCGCGTCGACCGAGCCGATGCCACCGGGGGAGGGGACCATGGCGGCCACCGCCGACGCGGCCAGATAGGCGAGCATCACATGCGGCGGCCACACCTCCAGCTCCAGCGCGAGCGCCACCGCCACCAGACCGGACGCCTGGAGCAGCGGGAACGCCAGCGAACCGCCCCACAGGGCCAGCGCCCGGGACGGCCGCAGATGCAGGGAGCGGGCGTCGGCCAGCGCGGTGCGCAGGAAGTCACGGATCACCCGGCGCACCCGGCCGATCAGCAGCAGCCCCGCCACCAGGACGGCCGCCCCCGCCACCGTCGCCCACACCACCAGTCCCGCGGTCCGCTCCGGCAGCAGCGGGCCGACGCGCAGCGCCTCGGGGAAGGCAGTGAGCAGCACGAGCAGCAGCACGATCCGGGTGACGGCCTCCGCCAGGAAGTACAGGGCGAGCGCGGCCGAGGAGCGGGCCGAGGTCAGCCCGCAGCCCGTCATGAAGCGGATGTTGACCGCGCTCGCCCCGATCCCCGACGGCAGAGGGGCCGCGGCGCCCGCCGCGAACTGGGTGGCGAACAGCCGCCTGGCCGGAAGCCGTTCCAGCACCGTGCCCTGCCGGGCGAACGACACCGCGACCCAGCCGAGCCCCGTCGTCGCGACCGCCGTCAGCAGCCACCACGGGTCGGCGGTGAGCATCTGACGGGCACCGGAACCGATCAGCGACCGGTGCTGCGCCACCCAGACGGCGACCGCGACCAGCGGCACCAGGCACAGGACCTGGCGCAGCGGAAGCCGCCGGTACAGGGGGCGGGACGCGGTGGGCCGGATGGCCGCCGTCGGCCGTACGGGTGCTGTGGGCTGCATCGTTCCCCTATCCCGTCGCCGGGCGCCCGGTCGGGGCCGACCGCGGTGCCGGGGCGGGCGCCGGGGCCGTACCGGGCGCCGCCTCCCGCAGGGGCAGCGCCAGCAGCAGCCCGAGGCAGATCCACACATACGCGTTGCTGCCGAGGAAGCCGGTCACGCCGGTCGCGTCGAACCGCCACAGCCACACCAGGCTGCTGCACAGGATCACGTAGATCACCGCGGCGCTCCGCAGCAGCGTCCGCCGCCGCTGCGGTGGCGCATCAGGGCGCAGTCCCGACTCGGCGAGCACGATGAGCGCCGGGATCAGCCACACCAGATGGTGCACCCAGGTGATCGGGCTGACCAGACAGGCGGCGATCCCGGTGAGGGCGTAGCCCGCCGGTTCGTCACCCACGGCGGCCGCCTGCCGCACCCGGTACGCCCACACCGCCAGCAGGGCCAGCACCCCGGCCGCCCAGACGGCCCCGCTGGGCTCCACCGGGGCCACCAGCCGCGCCAGCACGCCCTCCCACGACTGGTTCGATACGTACGACAGCACCCCGATGCGGTCGGTGTCCCACAGCGCCTCGGTCCAGTACACCCGGGAGGCGCCGGGCGCCGCGCACACGGCCAGCAGCGTGGCGCCCACCGCGGTGGCCGTGGCGACGGCGGCGGCCCGCCACCGCCGGGTGACCACGAGATAGACGATGAAGATCGCCGGGGTGAGCTTGATGGCGGCGGCAAGTCCGGTCCCGAACCCGGCGAAACGGCCGTGCCCGGTGGCCAGCAGCCGGGCGTCCAGCAGCGCCAGGACCAGCAGCAGCAGATTGACCTGGCCGAAGCTGAAGGTGTCCCGGACCGGCTCCAGCAGGGAGAACAGCACGGCCGCCACGGTGAGGGCGAACCACATGTTCCAGCCCTGCCGCCGCACCACCGGCCCGATCAGCCAGGTCAGCACGACCGCCGAGGCGGTCACGTTGAGCAGCATGCTGACGCCGACCGCCTCCGGCCAGCTCAGCAGCGTCATCGGCAGCATGCACAGGGCGGCGAACGGCGGATAGGTGAAGCCGTACTCCGCACCGTCCGCCCCGGGCGTGGTGAAGTCGTAGATGTGGCCGTCGTGCAGCCACTGGCCGACGGCCCCGTAGTAGACGCCCAGGTCGAACCAGTCACGGTGCAGGGGTACGTAGGCCAGGAAGAGCGCCGCGGCGGTGGTGAGCCCGGCCACCAGCAGCAGCTGTCCGCGGGTCGTGGTGGGCCCCGTCATGCCGAACGCTCCGGCCAGTGCGCGCCCTTCGCCGGGGACAGCCCCTGCCCGGCGGCGAACCCCGGCGCCCACCGCGCACACCACAGCACGCACAGCGCCAGCGCACCACCGCACACCGCGAAGGTGAGCTGCCGGGAGTCGGGGGCGAAGCCGCTGGGCAGCACGGCCAGCGCGAGCACCCCGCTCACCCCGGCCACCGCACGGCGCACCGCACCGCTCGGCGCGGCCGCGGCGATCAGGAACAGCCCCCACAGCAGGTACCAGGGCCGGATCGCCGGGCCGAGCACGGCCACCGCCGTCAGGCTCAGCCCCAGCGCGTACAGCGGCCCGCGGCGTGGTGGCCGCAGCCAGACGACCACCACCGCGACCGCGGTCGCGAGCAGCCCCAGCGCGTGCCACGCCGGGGTGGCCAGCGGCGCAAGACCGCTGCCGAGCGCGTGCAGCAGGGCACCGGTGGCCCGGCCGAGGGCACTGGTCAGCGCCCAGTTGCCGGCGGACGCGGGGGTGGACAGCGCTCCGATCCAGCCGTAGCCGGTGCCGGTGACGGCCGTGGCCACACCCGTGGTGACGAGCGCCAGCGCGGCCGTGGCGACGAAGACGCCGATACGTCGTCTCCGGCCCGTCATCCGGCGCGCCCACAGCGAGGCCACCGCCAGCAGCCCCAGCGCGGCGGGCGCCTTGACCAGGGCGGCGAGCGTCACCAGGACGGCGCCGCAGGCGGGCCACCGGCCGGTCGCCGCCACCAGCCCGGCGCCGAGCAGCCCCAGCATCACCGCGTCGTTGTGCGCCCCGCCCACCAGGTGCAGCAGCAACAGCGGGTTGAGCCCGCCCAGCCACAGCGCGGCGCCCGGATCGGTGCCGCAGCGGCGGGCCAGTACGGGCAGGGCGAGCACCATCAGCAAACAAAAAAAAGCAGCGCCATCAGCCGAGGGGGGGGGGGAAACCAGGGGCAGTTCGGCGCGCGAGGCGTGGGCGATCGCGCTCTCGAAGGCCAGCGAGACCGGGCAAAGGGGAAAGGGCGTGTGCTGCCACACCGGCGCCACTTCGGCCGCGATCGGCCCGCCGACCTCCCACCGGTCCATGGGTGTAGACGTCGATGTTCGCGTGCACCATCGCGGGGGGGGCGCCGTACCCCTACACGTACCGGCTGAACAGCGGGGGGAAAGGGCAGCAGCGGGGCCGCCCAGGCGGCGAGCGTCACCAGCAGGCTGCTTGACCCCGGGCGGCCGCGGACCGCGCACCTCGCGCCCCAGCCACCACCAGGCCGCCACCAGCAACACCAGTCCGAAGTAGGTGCTGACCAGCCCGAGCGCGGCTCTTCCGGAATCCGGGGTGAGGGCATCCCCCACGGGCAGCGCTCCGGCCGTCGCGCCACCCGCGGCGAGGGCTACCGAGCCCGCGACCCCGAGAAGCCGGCAGTGGTGCGGAGCGATGGCGACACCTTGGACGAGAACACGACGGACCAGCACCCGCCCCACACTTGCCGCGACGTATGGCCGAAACGTGACGCCGCGGTCACCGGCGGCCGACCGGGAGGTGTCGGCCGGGTCACCCGCCCAGGCCGGTTACCCGCCCGAACCGACCTGCGTCATCCGCCCGAGCCGCGTCACCCGCGCGGGCCCGCCGCCCCGGCGAGCGCTCCCACCGGGGGCGCGCTGCCCTCGATCGACGACCAGGGCGCCTTGTCGGCCACCAGCTGGCGCAGTTTCAGCACTTCACGCGGGCTGTTCCAGCCCAGCACCCCCACCACCCGCCCCCGGTGGCCGTAGGCGACCACGAAGTGGCGGTTGTCCAGCTCGCCGTGGAGCACGGCGAGTTCGGCGTCGGCGGGGAAGATGCCGTACGCCTGGATGTGGGCGTCGTACTGGTCGGTCCAGAAGTACGGTACGGGGGCGAAGGGAACGTCGTCGCCGAGCAGGTTACGGGCGACCGCCTGGGCCTGCTCGGTCGCGTTCAGCCGGTGCTCGAGGCGCATGCGGGCGCCGAAGTTGCTTCGTTGTACCAAGGAGGCGACGTTCACCGGCCGCGTAGATGCCCGGCACCGCCCGGCAGGCGGCGTCGCACTCCACACCGTTGCTCAGGCACAGCCCGGACCCGGTCAGCCAGTCGACCGACGGGACCGCGCCGATGGCGACCACGACGAGATCGGCGTCGAGCACCGTGCCGTCGGTCAGTTCGAGCCCGGTGACATGGCCGCCGGCCGAGAGGAACCGGGTCACCCCGGTGCCGCAGCGCATGGACACGCCGTTGTCCCGGTGCAGCTGCCCGACGAGCCCCGCGATCCGGTCGCCGAACTGCCGCCGCATCGGCACCGGACGTGGATCGATCATGGTGACGTCCAGCCCCATCCGGCGGGCCGCCGCGGCGGCCTCGGCGCCCAGGAACCCCGCGCCGACCACCGCCACCGTGGGCCTGCGCTGGAGGTCGTCGCGCAGCGCGAGCGCGTCGTCGAGGGTGCGCAGCAGATGCACCCCGGCCAGGTGGTGGGCGTCGGGCAGGCTGCGCGGGGTGACCCCGGTGGCGATGACCAGGGTGTCGTACGGGACGCTGTCGCCGCCGTCCAGCAGCACCCGCTCGGCGAGGGTGTCGAGCCCGACGGCGGGCCTGCCGAAGAGCAGCTCCGCGTCGAGCGCGTCCACTTCCTCGTCGGTGCGCAGCTTGATCCGGTCGTGTTCCCAGAGGAGCCGCCAGGATCTGCTTGGACAGCGGCGGCCGGTTGTAGGGGGTGTGCGGCTCGTCACCGATCAGGGTGAGCCGTCCGCCGTAACCCAGCGAGCGCAGGGTGACGGCGGTGGTGAGCCCCGCCACCGAGGCGCCCACGATGACCACGTTCCCCGGGCTGCTCACGACTCGGCCAGGGCGATCGCCAGACCGGGGCAGACGGCGGCGGCCCGGCGCACCTCGCCGTGCAGTCCGCTCGCCGGGAGGTCGTCGAGGAGGACGGCCACGCCGTCGTCGTCGCGCTGGTCGAACACCTCCGGGGCGGCGAGCACGCATTGGCCCGAGGCCACGCATCTGTCCTGATCTAACGTCACGTGCACGGAGTTCTCCACGCTTGGGGTGTCGGGTCGGGCGATGCGTAAACGACTGTTCTGGTCGCGGCGACACGGAGGCTAGTTGGCCTTGTGTGCACAGCACAACACGCTGAGTTCAAAGATGGCCAATGAGGGTCACATATGAGCCTGGCATGTGCACGGGCGGATCGGTGTCACGAATAAACCCGGTCAAAATTCAAAAGAGGCAGGCCCTCGAGGAACGCCGGAGCCGCGCTTCCGGCCTCGTCGGCTGTCGACCATCCCTGGCTCACATGGCGGAAACACGCAGGTTACGAAAGCTCCCCTCGGTTCACGTACCGTCGAAGAGACCGCCCCCATCCCGGAACACGGAGGATCTTTGCGCGCGCTTCCCGCCCTGCCCGACTGGCTGACGCACCCCCTGCGCGGGGTGCGGGCCCTGCGCGGACCCGTGCCGTGGCCCGCGGTGCTGCGCGGAGCGCTCGGCGTGGGCCCGGTGGTGGCGGCGGGAGTGGCCACCGGCAACACGCCCGCCGGGGTGACCGCGGGGCTCGGCGCGATGTTCGCGCACATCAACGACCGCCCCGCCACCCGCCGCACCCGCACCGTGCGCATCGGGCTCCCGGCCCTCGCCGGATCCTTCGGCCTGTTCATGGGGGCCTGGCTCGGCGGGCTCGGGCTCGGCCCGTGGATCGCTCTCGCCCTGGCCACCGTCGGGCTCCTCTCCGGCGCCCTCAGCGCCGTCGGACCGGTGTGCTCGTCCGCCGGAGTGCAGCTGATGGTGCTCGGCGTGGTCGGGGCCGGGATGCCGCTGCCCGAACCCCCGCCGATGCGCGCGGCGATGCTGCTCGTCGGCGCCACCTGGGTCATCGTGATGGCCTCCCTGCTGCCCATGGTCCACCGGTTCCGCCCGGCGGCCGCCCCCGGGCCCGACGAACGCGGCGCGGTGGCCGCCGTGTACGACGCGCTCGGCGAGCTGATGACGGTCGTCGGCACCGAGGGCGCCCAGGCCGCGCGGCGCCGGCTGACCTCCGCGTACGACACCGCGTACGAAGCCCTCTACGCCCACCGCATCCCCTGGCAGCGCCCCGACGAGGAGGAACGGCGGCTGCGCGACCGGCTCGCGGTGGCCGGAGGGCTGAGCGAAGCGGTGCTGACCCTGCTGTGGGAGAACGAACCCCTGCCCGCCCGGGTCGCCCGCACCCCCGCCCAACTCGCCCGCTCGGTACGCACCGGA
>NZ_GG657754.1:10008918-10011798 GCF_000158915.1 Streptomyces himastatinicus ATCC 53653
GAGCCCTCTCCCGCGCCTTCGGCACGGCGCTGGGCGTGGCCGTCTTCGGCGTGCTCGCCACCCTGCTCGGCTCGGTGACCGGAGTGCTCGGGCTGTGGCCGGTCGCGGTGGCGGCGGTGTGCGCGGCGCTCATCCCCGTATCCGTACGCCACTTCGCGTTCCAGACGGCGGTGCTCACCCCGCTGCTGCTGTCCCTCGTCTACCTCGGCGGCGACACCGACCCCGGCTACACCCGGCTCACGGACACCCTGCTCGCCTGCGTGGTCGTGCTCGCCGCGGGCGCCCTGCCCGGGCTCGGCGGCCCGCGCGCCCAGGTGTCCGTCCGCCTCTCCCTCGCCGTCCGCGCCACCCGCGACCACCTGGACCGGGTGCTGACCGCCGAGGCGCCCTACGCCGAGCGGCTGCGACTGCGCCGCGAGGCCTACCGCGCCCTGGCCGATGCGCGCCGCGCCGTGGAGGTGGCGAGCGCCGAACATCCACCGTTCGGACGGGACTTGGCGGCCTGGGCGCCGGTGGTCTCCGCGCTGGAGGAGATCGTGGACGCCGCCACCGCGTGCGGTGTGCGGCTCGACCAGGGCGCGCCGTACCCCGACGCCGAACTCACCGCCCGGCTGCGCGCGGGCCTGTCCGACCTGGCCGACGCCGTCGCCGCCCGTCGCCCTCCGACGGACCTGGTCCTGCCCGCGGGGGCGGCGGTGACGGACTGCGCGACCCTCGCGGACGTCACCGCCGGGCTGCGCAGGGCCCGCCGACTCGCCTCGAACTGAGCCTCCGTGGCCCTGTGACACCGCTGTTACGGGAGGGGTGGCTTCCACCACAGCCGGTCGGGCCCGGACCTGGTGGGGTTGCGGGATGCGTATCTCCCCACTCCCCGGACGGCAGGTGGCGCAGGCGTGATCCTGGGTCTCGGTATCTCCGCAACCTGTGCCCTCGGGGCGCTGATCGCACTGCTCGGTGTCATCGCCATGGCGTTTCCGGGGCGCCCCGAGCCCTGGCCGGAGCATCTGATGCGGCGTGCCGCGGGGCTGGCCGCCTTCGCGGCGGCATCCGTCTACTCCCTCGGGCTCTTCGGTGTTCTCGCGTCCGAGCACGAGACCGACAACGGCGCGGACTCAAGTCCCGCTCCGGCATGCCGTGACGGCTTCGCGGCGGACACGGTCCGAGACCTCTCCCACTACCGGTCCTCCTATCTGCCGCTGCGTTTCGACTGCGTCCGCGACGACGGCACCAGCTACCCCAGCGACACCGACTACGTGTGGATGAACTGGACGACCCTCTACCTCCTGCTGTCCTGTGCGGTGCTGATCGTCGGCGCGGGCTATGTGTCCGAGTTCCGCGCCCGGAAGGGAGCCGAGTCTCGGCGCGGCTGACTGTACCTACTAGTATGTACAGTCACTGCCGGGTCCGACCGAAGGAGAACCGCCGCCATGCCATTCGTCCGCATCGACGCACTGAGGGCCGACGGCGAGCGGCTCGGCGCGCTCGGCCGCGCCGTGCACGACGCCCTGACCGAGACGATCGGCTTCCCGCCCGACGACCGGTTCCAGGTCCTGACCAGCCACGACGGCATCAGCAGCACCCTGGCTTACGACGACTACCTCGGCGTGCCCCGCGACGACGGCATCGTGTACATCGCGATCACCATGCGCTCCGGGCGCACCCCCGACCAGAAGCAGGCGCTGTACCGGCGGATCGCCGAACTCGCCCAGGAGTACGCGGGGACCGAGCCGCGCAACGTGTTCATCACCCTGACCGAGAACACGTCCATCGACTGGTCCTTCGGCTACGGAGCGGCCCAGTACGCGTCCTCGGACTGACGGTCACGCCAGGGCGGCACGGGCGGCCTTCGGGACGTTCCAGAAGTGGTGCATGGCGTACGAACGCCACGGCCGCCAGCCCTCGGAGTCCTCCAGGAACGCCCCGGCCCGGCTCGCCCCGGCCCGTACCGCGACATCCCCTTCCAGCAGGACGTCCGGGTCGCCCAGCGCCCGCATCCGGATGTAACCGGCCGTCCACGGGCCGATGCCGCGCAGCGCCAGCAGCTCCTTCTCGGTCCGGTCGCGGTCGGCGCCGGTGTCCAGGCGTACCGCCCCGGTGGCGAGCGCGGCGGCCAGGGTGCGCAGGGTCGCGCGCCTGCTCTCCGGCATGCCGAGGGCCGTGAGCGGGCTGTCGGCGAGGCCGTCGGCGTCCGGGAAGAGGTGGGTGAGCCCGCCGCTGGACTCCGCGAGGGGCGTTCCGTACGCGGCGACCAGGGCGTTGCCCAGCCGCTGCCCCGCGGCGACCGACACCTGCTGGCCGAGCACGGCGCGGACGGCCAGCTCATGCGCGTCGGCAGCGCCCGGTGAGCGCAGTCCTGGGCGGGCCGCCACCAGGGGCGCCAGCGTGGCGTCGGCGCCCAGCCGTTCGGCGACCGCGTACGGATCGGCGTCGAGGTCGAACAGGCGGCGGATCCGCTGGGTCGCGGTGGTCAGATCGCGCAGCTCGGTCAGGTGCAGCCGGCACTCCAGCCAACCGTCACCGGGGCGCTCGTCGACCTCCACGACACCGCTGCCGTGCGGCAGCCGCAGGCTGCGGCGATAGGTGCGCCCGCCCGGGTCGCCCGTGACCTCCTCCACGCCGGTGAGGGCGCGGCGGGCGAGATAGCCGAACACCTCCGCGGTGGCGTACGGACCGCGGTAGGCGAGCCGCAGCGGCACCCCGGCCGAGGCGGACGCCTGCGCCCGGCGCCCCACCGGCCCGAACCGGGAGGCCCGGCCCGGGCGGGCGGCGCGCAGTTCGGTCGGGGTGGCGGCGTAGATCTCCCGGATGGTGTCGTTGAACTGCCGCACACTGGCGAAGCCCGCCGCGAACGCGATCTCGGCGGCCTGGAGGTCGGTCGTC
>NZ_GG657754.1:10012141-10026043 GCF_000158915.1 Streptomyces himastatinicus ATCC 53653
CAGTAGATCCCGGTGGTGGCGACGGCGAAGAAGAATTCCCCGTCGAAGCGCGCATCACGGCTGCACACCGCCTCGTACATGCTGTCTTCGCTCATCACACCCCTACTGTGCGCCATCCCTGGGCGGTGTGCTGGCGGAAAACGGACATGACGCTCAGGGCGGGCTCTTCCGTGGCCTCCGGCGAGGCGTAGGACGCCGCGTGCCGCCCGACCGTTCGCGCAGGGTGTGTGGATCTGGACGATCAGCGCGGGCACGAGTGTCGAGATGGCGCACACCCGTGCCGCACACTGGTGAGTCATGGAGCTCCAGATCACCGCGACCTCGCCCGAGCAGCCGGCGTCCCTCCTCGATCTGCCGTGGCACACGCCGCTGGAGAAGTGGCCCGACGAGCATCTGGTCGCCCTGCCGCGCGGCATCTCCCGCCACGTCGTGCGGTTCGCGCAGGCGGGTGGCGAGGTGGTCGCCGTCAAGGAGGTCGGGGAGTGGGCGGCGGTGCGCGAGTACGGGCTGCTGCGCGACCTGGACCGGCTCGCCATACCGGCCGTGGACGCGCTCGCGATCGTCACGGGGCGGACCGACGGGCACGGTGAACCGCTGGAGCCGGTGCTGGTCACCCGCCATCTGGAGGGGTCGCTGCCGTACCGGTCGATGTTCGAGACGACCATGCGGCCCAGCACCATCAAGCGGCTGCTCGACGCGCTGGCCGTGCTGCTGGTGCGGCTGCACCTCGCCGGTTTCGCCTGGGGCGACTGCTCGCTGTCGAACACCCTCTTCCGGCGCGACGCGGGCGCGTACGCCGCGTACCTGGTGGACGCCGAGACCGGGCAGATCCAGCCGAAGCTCACCGACGGGCAGCGGTCGTACGACGTCGAGGTGGCCCGGGTGAACATCGCAGGGGAGCTGATGGACCTGGAGGCCAGCGGCTCCCTGCACCCCTCGGTGGACCCGGTGCTCTTCGGCCAGGCCATCGAGGAGCGCTACACCGCGCTGTGGCACGAGCTGACCCGGCAGTCCGTCTATCCGGTGGCCAAGCGCCGCTACATCGACCGGCGGGTGCGGCGCCTGAACGACCTGGGCTTCGACGTGGCCGAGATGCAGATCGAGCGCTCACCGGACGGGGACACGGTCACCTTCCTGCCCAAGGTCGTGGACGCGGGCCACCACCAGCGCCAACTGCTGCGGCTGACCGGTCTCGACGCGGAGGAGAACCAGGCCCGTAGCCTGCTGAACGACCTGGAGGCGTGGATGGCCACCCAGGACGACTACGCCCCCGGCGATCCGCTGGGCGCCCGCCCGGAGGTGCTGGCCCACCGCTGGGTGCGCGACAAGTTCCGGCCGACGGTGCGCGCCGTGCCCCTGGAGCTGCGCGGCTCCGCCGACACCGCGCAGATCTACTACGAGGTGCTGGAACACCGCTGGCTGCTGGCCGAACGGTGCCAGGGCGACGTGGGCCTGCAAGCCGCCGCCGAGGACTACACCCGCAACGTCCTGGGCGGCGTCCGCCCGCCGGGGTGACCGGCGGGCGGGACGGCGGGCGGACCGGAAGGGCCGTGCGGCGCGGTGCGGGTCAGGGCCGCAGCGCGGACAGCGTCTGCGAGATGGACGCGATGACCCGCGGCGCCTCGTTGTTCAGGTAGAAGTGGCCACCGGTGTACGTGTGCAGCTCGAACCCGCCGTTGGTGTGCTCGCCCCACTTGCGGGCCTCGTCGATCGTCGCCTTGGGGTCGCTGTCGCCCACGTGGACGTGGATGGGGGTGGCGAGCTTGGGGCCCGGCGTGTAGCGATAGGTCTCCGCGGCCTTGTAGTCGCTGCGGATCGCGGGGAGCACCATCCGCAGCAGCTCCTCGTCCCCGAGGACCTGCGAATCGGTGCCGCTGAGCGCCTGCATCTCGGCGATGAGACCGTCGTCGTCGCGCAGATGGACCGACTCGTCGCGCTGTGTGGACGGCGCGCGCCGCCCGGAGGCGAACAGCGCCACCGGCACCACGCCCTTCTGCTCCAGGCGCAGCGCCACCTCGAAGCCGAGCGTCGCGCCCATGCTGTGCCCGAAGAGGGCGAGCGGCTTGTCCGTGTACGGCAGCAGCTCGGGCACCAGCGCGTCGGCCAGCTCGCCGATGGTGCTGATGCACTCCTCGGTGCGGCGGTCCTGACGGCCCGGGTACTGGATGGCGAGTACGTCCACGCCCGGCGAGAGTGCCTTCGACACGGGGAAGTAGTAGGAGGCCGATCCGCCGGCGTGCGGCAGGCAGACGAGTCGCGTCGTCGCGTCCGGCGCGGGATGGAACTGCCTGATCCACAGACTGGTGCCGGTGGGGTTTGCGGTCACCTGACGTCCTTTCGTGCCGCTGGTTCGACAGCGCGCGCTCGCGCGCACGCACACGGATACAAGCCTGCCGGGTCGGCCCGAAGGGCTACAACCCCTATTTTTCGGACGCGTTGGTGAGGTGTGCCCCCTACGGGCCCTAGATGTGCTGTCCCGGCACGTTGGTGACGGGCGACGCGCCGTGAGGGGTGCTTGAACGAGGCGAGGGCCTCTGGTTTCGGTGTGGATTGCGACATCTGCACCAATGCCCAGGAGGCCCTCGTTGATCCACCGTAACGCCCCGCTGACCCCGACCGGCAGGCTGCGTCTGGCCCGGTGCGTCGTCGACGACGGCTGGCCGCTGCGGCGGGCGGCCGAACGGTTCCAGGTCAGCCACACCACCGCCGCTCGCTGGGCCGGGCGCTACCGCCGCCACGGGGCAGCGGGTCTGCACGACCGCTCCAGCCGCCCCCCACCACTCACCACGCCGGACGCCCGCCTTGGTGGAGGAGCGGGTGCTGCGGATGCGCCGTGAACACCAGATCGGTCCGCTGCGACTGGCGGCCCGTGCCGGCGTCGCCGCCTCTACTGCTCACCGCATTCTTCAACGCCACGGCCTGCCACCACTGGCCACGCTGGACCGGGCCACCGGCGAACCCGTCCGCCGGTACGAACGCTCCCGCCCCGGCGAGTTGGTCCACATCGACGTCAAGAAACTCGGCCGCATCCCCGACGGCGGCGGCCACAAAGCCCTGGGCCGGGCAGCCGGCCGCAAGAACAGGAACGGGACCGGCCATGCCTTCCTGCACACCGCGCTGGATGACCACTCCCGCCTTGCCTACACCGAGCACCTGCCCGACGAGCAGGCGGCCACCTGTGCGGACTTCCTGCGTCGAGCTGCCGCCTGGTTCGCCGCACGCGGCGTGACCGTCGAGCGGGTGCTGACCGATAACGCCTGGGCCTACAGCAAGAACACCTGGCACCACACCTGCCGTGAGCTGGGTATCCGCCCACGCTGGACCCGCCCCTGGCGGCCCCAGACCAACGGCAAGGTCGAACGCTTCCACCGCACCCTGCTGGACGAGTGGGCCTACCAGCGGCCCTACACCTCAGAAGGCGAACGGCAGGCAGCGTTTCCCGACTGGCTGGACTGGTACAACTACCACCGACCCCACACCGGAATCAGCGGCCGCACCCCAGCCAGCCGCATCACCAACCTCTCCGGACAGCACACCTAGAGCGGCACCCGTACGACGGGCCTGCGGCCGGCCGCGCGCACCGTGAGGGCCGCCAGCGCCTCCGGTGCGCCCGCCTGTCCCCGGGCCCCCGGGAACGCGTTGATGTCCACGATCACCGGGCCGTCCGGCCCGCGCAGCACATCCACCCCGTACACCTCCAGCGCGAACACCGAACCGACCCGACGGACCAGATCCAGCCATCCGGGCGGCAGATCGTCCAGGGGCAGCGGCAGCGTCAGGCGGTCGCCCTTGCCGACGGACAGCTCGGAGGTGCGCAGCGCGGCGAACACCGTGTCCGCGACGACCCACAGCTTGTGGTCCCAGCCGTCGTTGGGCGTGAACTCCTGGACCACCACGGGCTCGTCGGGCCATGCGGCGGCAAGCTCCGCCAGGCGTACAGGGTCGTCCACCCGGGCCACCAGATCGTGACGGCGGCTGTGGCGGCTCTTGACGACCACGGGGTACCCGAGCCGCGCCGGGTCCAGCCGTCCGAGCGCGGACACCGTACGGGTTTCCGCGAACGGCAGGCCCGCCCGCCGCGCAAGCGCCGCCATCGCCGTCCGGTCCTGGCAGAGTTCCGTGGCCGCGGCGGAGTTCACCACCGCCGCGCCGCGCGCCTCCAGCGACCGGGCCAGCGCCAGCGCCCGCGGCGTACGCGCCTTCAGCAGATAGACGTCGGACAGCTCGCCCGGAACGTCCGCGGCCTCCGGATCGACCGCGACCAGCTCATGGCGCGGCGTCAGCAGGGCCACCGTGTCGGCGAGGAGCTGATGGTCCGGGTCGGCGGTGATGAGCCCGACCCTCATCCGGCGCCTCCCACGGTCGCGGGCATCTGCACCGGCACCCGCACCGGAACGGGCACCGCGACGGGGTCGTTTCCGGGGCCGGTGGCCGTGGTGCCCCGCCGGGCCAGCTCCAGCACCGCGCGCCCCACCCGGGCAGCGGCGTCCGGAACCTCCTTGAAGCTGGGGAAGTCGTTCACGTCGACGACCACCGGGCCGTCCGGACCGAGCAGGATGTCCACCCCGTACAGGTCGAGTCCGTACACGGCACCGACCTCGGCGGCGATCGCGGCCACTTCGGGGGACAGCGTGACCCGGCGCCCCCGTACGCCCCGGTCCGGGCCGAGCGGTGAGCCGCGCTCGGTCGCGTACAACTCGCCGCCGACGCAGTACACCTTGAGGTCGATGCCCGAGTTCGGCACATAGGGCTGGGCGATCAGCATGCCCTCGCGGGCCAGTTCGGGACCGAGCGCCGCCAGCCGTCCGGGCGACTCCACCAGCCGCACCGCCCGCCCCGAGCTGCCGTCGGCGGGCTTGACCACCAGCGGGAACTCCGACTCCGGTAGCTCCGCCAGCGCTTCGGGGCAGGCCGCCGCATAGGTGGTCGGCACCGGCAGGCCACGGCTGCGGCCGATCGCCGCCGCCAGCGCCTTGTCCCGTACCCCCCGAATGGACCGCGCGTCGTTGACGGTGGTGAGCCCGACCGCGGACGCGGCCTCCAGGAGCGTCAGACCGGGTCCGCCGGAGACGGTCTTGAGCACCCAGGCGTCATGGCTTCCGGCCCGTATCGCGTCGGATATCCGCAGCAGCGAGCGGCCGGGCCGCAGAACGTCCACCTGATGGCCCCAGGCGGAGAGCTGACGGATCACCTCTTGCGGCATTCCGTCGTGGCGATAGCGCTCCTCCACCAGAAAGCAGAGTCTCATCGGCCTTCTTCCTCTCACCGGACACCTCACCCGGGCTGCCGCCGAGCGGGTCCGGCAAGTCCGTGGGCCCTCAGGATGTCATCACGCGTTCTCCCGCCATTTCCTGCCCCCGACGGTCTGTTCGAGGGGCTCTGTTCACGAGGCTCTGTTTATCGCGCTAAATTTCCTTTATTGTCCTGAGCATGATGCTGACCAGGCGGGAGCGGGAAGTTCTCGCGCTGCTGCGCCGGGACCCCCTGTCCGGGGCCCAGGCGATCGCCGACGCCCTCGGCACCACCCGGGCGGCGGTCAACGTCCATCTGTCCAACCTGGGCAAGAAGGGCGCCATCCTGGGGCGCGGGTACATCCTCCGCCAGGAGCACGCGGTGGTGGTCGTCGGCGGCGCCAACGTCGACGTCAAGGTGCGCAGCCTGGCGCCGCTCGCGTACCGCACCAGCAATCCGGGCCAGGCCCACACCAGCCCCGGCGGGGTGGCCCGCAACGTGGCGGAGAACCTGGCCCGGCTGGGCACCCCGACGCATCTCATCGCCGCCGTCGGCCAGGACCCGGCGGGGGAGCGGCTGCTGAGCGAGACCCAGGCCACCGGGGTGCGGATCGACCACGTCCACCGCTGTGCACAGCCCACCGGCACCTACACGGCGGTGCTGGACGCCGACGGCGAACTGGCCGTGGCCGTCGCCGACATGGCCGCCACGGACGGGCTCGGCCCCGAGCACCTCCAGCCCGCGCGCGAACTCATCGGCAACGCGAGCATGCTGGTGCTCGACGGCAACCTCTCCTCGTCGGCGCTCGCCTACGCGCTGGACATCGCGAGCGCCGCCGGAGTGCAGACGGTGATCGACCCGGTGAGCGTGCCCAAGGCGGCGTTGCTCGCCCCGCTGCTCGCCGCAGGGCGCCCGGTCTTCGCCGTCACCCCGAACGTGGCCGAGCTGGGTGCGCTCACCGGCCGCGACACCTTTCGCGACATCAGCCAGGACCAGGAGTTGACCGAGGCCGTTGCCGTGCTGCACGAGCGCGGCGTCCAGTACGTATGGGTGCGGCTCGGCGAGCGCGGCTCGCTGCTGAGCGGCGCCGAGGAGGGCGTCACCTTCCTGGACGCGCCACCGGCCGAGGTCCAGGACGTGACCGGCGCCGGTGACGCGATGCTCGGCGGGTTCGTCCACGCCCTGCTCACCGGCGAGGACCCCGTGGCCGCCGCCCGCTACGGCCACGCCGCCGCCGCGCTGACGGTGGCGACCACCGCCACCGTACGGCCCGATCTGACCCCGCGCCTCGTCGAGGACGCGCTCACCCCGCCCCTCGTCGAGGACGCGCGACACGCCCCACCGCGGAGGACGACATGACCACCCCCCACCCCCGGCTGACCCTCAACCAGGAAGTCCGGGAGGCCCTGCGCGACGGACGGCCCGTGGTCGCGCTGGAGTCCACGATCATCAGTCACGGCATGCCGTATCCGCAGAACGTCGAGATGGCCACCGAGGTCGAGGCCATCGTCCGCGCCGAGGGCGCGGTCCCGGCCACCATCGCCGTCCTCCACGGTACGCCGCGCATCGGACTGGACCGCGCCGATCTGGAACTGCTCGCCACCGACAGGTCCGTCGGCAAGGTCAGCGTGCGCGACCTGGCCCATGTCATGGCGCGCGGCGGCCACGGCGCGACCACCGTGGCGAGCACGATGCGGCTCGCCTCGCTCGCCGGGATCCGGACCTTCGTCACCGGCGGCATCGGCGGGGTGCACCGAGGGGCGCAGCAGTCCTTCGACATCAGCGCGGACCTCACCGAGCTGTCCACCACCGCGGTGGCGGTCATCAGCGCCGGGGTGAAGAGTATCCTCGACATCGGTCTCACCCTGGAGACCCTGGAAACCCTGGGCGTGCCGGTGCTCACCTACGGCACCGACGACTTCCCCGCGTTCTACTCCCGGGTGAGCGGCTTCGCCTCCCCGCTGCGGGCCGACTCCCCGGAGGAGATCGCCGCCGTGATGCGCGCCCAGTGGGACCTGGGCCTCCCGGCCGGGCTGAGCATCGCCAACCCGGTCCCGGAGGCGGACGAGATCCCGGCCGAGCGGATGGACGGCGTCATCGAGCAGGCACTCGCCGAGATGACGGAGGCGGGCATCGGCGGCAAGGACGCGACGCCCTATCTGCTGGGCCGCATCGTGGAGCTGACGAAGGGCGAGAGCCTGCGCACCAATATCGCGCTGGTCAAGAACAACGCCCGGCTCGGTGCGCACATCGCCGTCAACTACGCGGCGACGGCGGCGGGTTGACCGCGACGGCCTTGAAGAAGGTGTAGTGGAAGGTGCCGTCCGCGGCCGCGGTCCGGTGCAGATCGGCGATGCCCCGGTCCCAGTCGGCGGCCGTGGACAGCCCGGCGGCCAGGACATCCTTCCGGACGGATTCGAACACGGCGATGAAGGTGTCGCGGGTGAAGCCATTCACCAGTGCCGGACGGGTCCGGTCGGTGTAGACGGTCAGCGGGCGCACCACGATGTCGTGGTACCCGGCCTGGTTCAGCAGGGGCTGCAACTCCCGCCCGATCAGCGCGTTCCCCCCTGCGGCGGACTGCAACCGCGCCTGCCCGTCGATCACCGCTCGGGCATGGGCGCTGTACGGGTGGAAGAACGCCGAGCCGTGGTCCCCCTCGATGACCGTGAGGGTGCCTCCCGGCCGCAGCACCCGCCGGAGCGCGGTCAGCGCCTTCCGCGGGTCCGGCAGGTGTTCCAGCACGAAGCACACGAAGAGATGGTCGAAGGCGGCATCGGGGAACGGCAGATCGAACAGATCGGCCCGATGCCACGCGACATCGGCCCCGGGCACCTGGGCCGCCACCCGCGCGCGGCCCTGCGCGAGCGACGACTCGGAGACATCGACCGCCACCAGCCGCGCCCCCGGGCTGTTCGCGGCCAGATGCACCGTCTGGGCGCCGACTCCGCACCCCACCTCCAGCACCCGGCTCCCTGGCGGATACGCCGTGCCGGTGTGCAGCAACTCCGCCAGGACCTCAGCCTGATCGCCCAGCCGCCGGGCCTCCCGATCCGAATAGCCGTGGACATATCCGATCGCTGTCATTCCGCGCCCCTCACCCATGCTCATACGGTGATCCTGGCGTCACAATGGTCCGATGGACAGGTCCAATGAAGACGCCATCGACAGGTCCAAAGCACCCGGCGCCGACTTCCTCCAGCTGGACCTCGGCGACGCGCCGCCCGGTGGGCTCGCCGACTGGCTGGCCCGGCGGCTCCGGCGCGCGATAGCGGACGGACGGCTGCCGGTCGGGAGCAGGCTCCCGGCCACCCGGGTGCTCGCCGCCGAACTGCACGTGTCCCGGGGCGTGGTGACCGAGGCGTACCGGCGGCTCACCGAGGACGGGCACGTCGCCGGGCGCGGGCGCGGCGGCACCGTCGTGGTCACCGCGCCCGTCACGGCACGGGCGACGCCTGTACGGCAGTCCGCCCCCGCCACCGCGCCCGGCGGCCTGTTCGCCACCGAGCCCGGCGCGGACGTGTTCGACGTGCTGCGCGCGGCCCCGGCCCGGATCGATCTGTCCCCCGGCGTCCCCGACCTCACCGCGTTCCCGCGCGCCGCGTGGCTGCGCGCCGAACGCACCGTCCTCGCCGCCCTCACCGCGTCCGACTTCGGCTACGGCGATCCGCGCGGCACCCCGGCGCTACGGCTCGCCGTCGCCCACTGGCTGGCCCGCAACCGCGGGATCAGGGCCGAGCCCGACGAGATCGTGGTCGTCGCGGGCACCACCCAGGCCCCTCGCGCTGCTCGGACGGGTGCTCGGCGACAACGGCATCCGCGAGATCGCCGTGGAGGACCCCGGATCGCTCGGGGTCCGGCAGCATCTGCGCCACGCACGGCTGGACACCCCGCCGGTCCCGGTCGACGCGGACGGGATCCGGGTCGACGTACTGCGTGCCCAGGGCGCGCCCGCCGTGCTGGTCACCCCGGCCCACCAGTTCCCCACCGGCGTGGTGCTCGGCGGCCACCGGCGCCGTGAACTGACGCGCTGGGCCGACGCGGGCGGGCTCATCGTCGAGGACGACTACGACGCCGAGCACCGCTACGACCGGCCCCCGGTCCCGGCCCTGCGCTCGATGCTGCCGGAACGGGTCGCGTACGTCGGAAGCGTGTCCAAGCTGCTGGCCCCCGCCCTGCGCATCGGCTGGATGATCCCGCCGCCCCCATACCGCGACGCCATCGTCGAGGCCAAGCGCTACGCCGATCTCGGCAACGCCGCACTGCCCCAACTGGTGCTCGCGCACCTGATGGAGTCGGGGGCGATGGAACGTCAGCTGCGGCTGCTGCGCACCCGCCACCGCCGCCGCCGGGACGCGATGATCGACGCGATCGGCGCCCGGCTGCCCGGCGCGGTGGTGCACGGCGCCGCGGCGGGACTGCATCTGATGGTCACCTTCGACGCCGGGTTCGCCGACACCGACCTCGCCGCCGCCGCGCTCGCCCGCGGGGTGAAGACCCAGCCGCTGTCCTGGCACAGCCGAGCCCGCCCGCAGCGGCCCGGACTGGTGCTGGGCTACGCGGCGCGCACGGCCACCGAGATCGCCGAAGGAGTGGCCCTCCTCGGCGACGCGCTGCGCACCGTGCGCTGAAGCGGACCGCCGGACGTGGCCGCTCCGGGCCCGCCGCCGCCCGGGCCACCGCGAGTCAGGCCACCGCGAGCCAGGTCACAGCGAGCGGACCTCGGCGAGGGCGACCCGGCCGCCGATCTCGATGGAGCCGTCCGGCTGGGGGCTGGTGAGGATCTGGGAACCCTCGCCCTGGGTGATGTTGAGGGCGCGGCCCAGCTCACCGGAGAGCACCAGGGCGGCGGCACCGGTGGCCTCGTCCTCCACGATCCCGTCGCCGCGGCGGGGGAAGGCGCGGGCGCGCACCCGCCCCGCCGATTCGTCCTGCCAGGCCCAGGCGTACAACCAGCCCTCGCCCTCCGGAGGCGAAGGGAGGGCGTCGACCTCGGCGGGGGAGGCGTACCGCTCGGTGCGCCGCCCGGACGCCCATGCGGGGCGGCCGGTGATCCAGGTGAACTCGCCGTCCTGGCGGGCCGGGACCTCGCCGGCGGGCGGCAGCAGTTCGGGGAGGTCCAGCAACCAGGCGACGCCCACCAGCGGATGGCCCGCGAAGGGCAGCCGGACGCTCGGGGTGTAGATGTCGACAATGCCGCGTTCCGGATCGTCGACGAAGACGGTCTCGCTGAAGCCCAGCCGGGCGGCCAGCTCCTGCCGTGCCCGCTCACCGGTCACGGCGCGGCCGTCGCGCACCACGCCCAGCTCGTTGCCGCCGTGGCCGCGGGGCCCGCAGAAGACCCTGAGGACGTCGAGATCCGTCATGGCCCGGGGTCAGACCTTCAGCTCGTTGTCGATGCGCTTCAGCCCGTGCCGGGCGAGCGCCAGGTTGGCCCGCGCCCGGTCCAGGGCCAGGTAGAGGAAGAGCGATCCATGGCTGCCGGAGATCAGCCGGATGAGGTGGTACTGCGAGCCCAGCGTGATCAGGATGTCCTCGATGCCGTCCGTGATGCCGAGCGTGGCGAGGGTGCGGACCTTGGCCCGGACGACCTCGGTGTTGCCCGCCGCGGCGATTTCCATGTCGAGTTCCTGGCCCCCGCCGATCGTCCCGAGCGACATGCCGCTTTCGTAGTCCACGAGCGCGGCCCCCAGGGCCCCGTCGATGGCCATCGTTTCCTTGAGGGCGCTCTCGATGTTCATGTGCTTCCTTCGCGTGGCTGATAGCCGGGCCCATGGTCCCGTTGGTACCAAAGCTGTCGCCAGACGATAGCTCGGGAACCATAACCAGTAGCCGAGTGGTCCAAGTTGCGCAAGATGATGCTTAAACTAACGTGCCTGATCGTACGCAGCGAAAGGTCACAGGTGAACGCAGCCGAAGCGGCGCTCTCCGGAGCGCTTGCGTCTCCGGGAGTGGTGGGCGTCCGTCTGGTGGACGCGGTCACCGGCCTCCACTACGCCGCGGTGGGGGACGCCTCCGCGGTCGGCCAGGGCGAGGAACTCGCCGAGACGGTCGGTCTGATCGCCGACCGGCTGAACCAGGCCGGTGCGGTAGGGGAGTTGGAGAGCGTGGTCGTCACCAGTACGCGCTCCCACCACATCACCCAGGTGGTGCCGCGGGGCCAGGACCCCCTGCTGCTGTGTGCCGCGGCCGACCGCGACCGCACCAATCTCGCCCTCGCCATGCGGCACATGGCCGATCAGGCGAAGGCCGTGCTGACGTGAGCGACGAGATGAGCGACGGCACTCAGCAGCAGCCCCACCGCGCGTCGCCGCGCAACGTCCCCGGCCTGCTGCTTTCGCTCCAGCAGGATCGTTTCAGCGGAGCCGTGTCCATCGCCGGGTCGATCGGCGGGACGATTCATCTGCACCGTGGGACGATCCGCGCGATCGAGACCCCCGGCGCGCCCACCGCGGAGGCGCTGCTGCTGAAGTCCCGGCGCATCGGCGAACCGGAGTGGGACGCCGCCTGCACCGCGGCCGGGCCCGACGGACCGCTCGATACGACGCTCGTCGACCAGGGCCACATCAGCGCCGCCGAACTCGAGATCGTGTGCGTGGGCGCCCTCTACGACGCCGCCTTCGTCATGGCGCTCAGCACCCCCGACAGCTGGCAGGTCGACCGGGAGGCCCCGACCCCCCGGCTCAGCCACCGGGAGGGCACCGACCCCCGTCGGCTCACCGAGGAGACCAGCCGCCGGGTGCGGCTGCTGGCCAAGTCCCTCGGTTCGGTACGGGAGTTCGGCCAGGAGCGGGTCCGGCCGTCCGCCCGGGCCACCGCCGGGATCGGGCGGCTCTCCGCCCGCTACCGCGACATCCTCCTCAGCGCCGACGGACGCCGTTCGCCCCGGGACATCGCCTTCGCGCTGGGCCGCGGCGTCTATCCGGTGCTGCTCGACATCTCCCGTATGAAGGCGCTTCAGCTCATACACAGCCGGAGCCCCCGCAGCCTCCGGCCACCGCGCCCCGCGTTGCGCCCCGCGACCCCCGCGGCCGAGCCCGCCGCGCCCCCGCGGCCCCCCACCGGCGGCGGACTCCCCAGACGCACCCCGGCCGACCGGCGGCCGGAGAGCACCGGCTGATCCCGCGACGGACAGCGACTCCCCGGCCCGCAACCGCCGCTCACAGCCGCCGCCCACCACCGCCGCTGACAGCCGCAGCGGCGGCGAGCCCCCCCACGGAGTCCGAGGAGGACCCCCGATGACCAACCCCCCACCCGCCTCCGGTGCGTCCTCCGGCGACCTCGTCAAGGAACTGACCGGTCTGCGCGGGCAGGTCCTGGGCATCTCCGAGAGCATCGTCGCCACCACGGACGGACTGCTGGTGGCCTCCGACACCGCCAATGTGCAGCCGGAGTCCCTGGCCGCCCTCTCCGCGGCCTCGCTCGCGCTGGGAAAACGTTCCGCCGCCGAAGTGGGGCTGGGCAGCCTGCGCGAGGTGGTCACCCGGTGCAACGGCGGCTACAGCGTCGTCCTGGCCGTCGGCGAACAGGCCCTGCTGGTGATCCTCGGCGACGAGGGCCTGGACCTGACCGCGCTGCGCCGGGAAGCCCCGGCCGTCGTGGAACGCCTCGGCGGCCTGCTGTCCTGACGGTACGGACGGCCTCTGACCGTCAAGTGACCCCGCCGGTAAACCAGTTGCGGGCCCCGGCCCCCGGTGCTGGGGTGACCGGATGGACCTTGACGCAGTACGGGAACTGTTCGACCGGCAGCTGAGACAGGAAGCGCGGCCCGACGGCCCCGGGACCCGGATCGAGCGCGTGGACGGGGTGGTACGCCAGACCGGCGCCGCCGACGACTGGAACGGCATCCGCTGGTCGGATCTGGACGCGTCCACGGCGGACGCGGCCATCGCGGCGCAGGTACGGCACTTCACCGCCCGGGGGCGCGCCTTCGAGTGGAAGCTGTACGCCCATGACCGGCCCGGCGACCTCGGCGCGCGGCTCGCGGCGGCCGGTTTCGCCGCCGAGCCCGAGGAGGCGGTGATGGTCGCCCCGGTGCGGGACCTGCCCACCGCCGTCGATCTCCCCGAGGGACTGCGGCTGCTCCAGGTCACCGACGCCGCGGGAGTGGAGCTGATGGTGGACGTCCACGCGCGGGCGTTCGGCACCGACAGTGACCACCTCAGGCACCGGCTGCTCAGCCGGTTGCGCGAGGCGCCGGACACGGTCGTCCCGGTCGTCGCCATGGCCGGTGACCGGGCGGTGAGCGCCGCGCGGATGGAACTGCCCCCGGAGGCGGACTTCGCCGGGCTGTGGGGCGGCGGCACCGTGGCGGAGTGGCGCGGCCGGGGCCTGTACCGGGCCCTGATCGCCTTCCGCGCCCGGATCGCCGCCGAGCGCGGCTACCGCTATCTCCAGGTCGACGCGTCCGACCAGAGCCGCCCGATCCTGGAGCGGCTCGGCTTCGTAGCGCTGACCACCACCACGCCGTACGTGTACGGGGGATAGCCACCCGGCGTTCCCGGTGGCGTTGTCAGTGGTGTGCTCTACCGTCGTGCCATGATCACGCCTGACGATGTCCGCCGGATCGCGCTGTCGCTGCCGCAGACCACCGAGAAGATCGCCTGGTCCATGCCCACCTTCCGGGTCGCCGGGAAGATGTTCGCCCTCTCCCCGAGGACGAGACCTCGA
>NZ_GG657754.1:10027065-10034606 GCF_000158915.1 Streptomyces himastatinicus ATCC 53653
CCACCGTCCCCGTCCCCGCCCAGCCCGACGCCTCCGCACACCCCGTCGACCCGCCCGCGCCCGTCCCCGCGTCCACCACCCCGCGTACGGGCGCGCCGCCCGGGGCCGTCCGGTCGCCCCGTACGGCCGCACCCGCCCCGGCACCGCGCCGCGCCGGTTTCCTGTGGTCCCTGCGCACCGCATGGCGCGATGTGTGGGGTATGTGTCGTTGACGCCATGACGGGCGGGATCGCAGCCTGAAGAGGTGAACGAGCGACGTATCGCCTTCGTGATCTTCGACGGGTTCCAGTCCCTCGATCTCACCGGCCCGCATGAGGTGTTCCAGTACGCCGACAAGCTCGCGGGCGGCTACCGCCGCCAGATCGTGGCACCCCGCCCGGGGGCCCGTGGCATCGTCCAGCGGACTGCCGGTGCACGCCGCGCACGGAGTGGCCGACCTCGACCCCGGTGGCATCGACACCCTCGTGGTGGCGGGTGGCACCGGGGTCGACCGGGCGCGTCACGATCCGGAGCTGACCGGGTGGATCGCCGACGCCGCTGCCGGTGCCCGCCGGGTCGCCTCGGTGTGCAGCGGGGTGTTCCTGCTGGCCGCCGCCGGGCTCGTCGACGGGCTCCGGGTGACCACCCACTGGGCGCGCGCGGAGCAGCTCGCCCGGGAACACCCCGGCGTGCGGGTCGACCGCGATCCCATCTTCATCCGGGACGGCCGGGTGTGGACCTCGGCCGGGGTGACGGCCGGGATGGATCTCGCGCTCGCCCTGGTGGAGGCGGACCTGGGGCGGGAGGTGGCACACGCCGTCGCCCGCGAACTGGTGCTGTTCCTGCGCCGTCCGGGCGGCCAGTCCCAGTTCAGCGTGGGGCTGTGGTCGGCGCAGCCCGCCACCGACTCCCTCCGCGCCGTGGTGTCCGCGATCCACGCCGACCCCCGGGCGCCCGGGCACGGCATCGCCGAGCTGGCCGCATGCGCCGGGCTGAGCCCCCGCCACCTCCAGCGCAGATTCACCGCCGAACTCGGCACCCCGCCCGCGACCTATGTGGAGCGGGTGCGCGTGGAGGCGGCGCAGCGCGCGCTCGCCGGGGGTGACGACCCCGTGGAGGCCATCGCCCGGCGGTACGGCTTCGGCACCGCCGAGACCCTGCGCCGCGCGTTCCACCGGCACGTCGGCGTCGCGCCGTCCGACTACCGGGACCGATTCCGATCCACCGAGGAGCAGATATGACGACGTACGGGCTGCTGGTCTTCGAAGGCGCCGAGGAACTCGACTTCACCGGCCCCTGGGAGGTGTTCACCGTCTCCTCGATGCTGCGCGACCACGCCGACACCGCCGTACTCATCGCCGAACAGCCCGGCGCCGTCCGCTGCAACAAGGGGATGCGGGTGCTGCCGGACCACACGCTGGAGGACCATCCGCCGCTGGACGTCCTGCTGGTGCCGGGCGGCAGCGGCACCCGCCGCGAGGTGTCCAACCCGGCGGTCACCGACTGGGTCCGCCGCACCTCCGCCGCCGCCACTTGGACCACCAGCGTCTGCACCGGGGCGCTGCTCCTGCACGAGGCGGGTCCGGCGCGCGGGCGCAGGGTCGCCACCCACCATCTCTTCGAGGACACGTTGGAGGCGCGCGGCGACATCACGGTCGTGCGCGACGCGCGGTACGTCGTGGACGGCCCCCTGGTCACCAGTCAGGGCGTCTCGGCCGGGATCGACATGGCGCTGTGGCTCGTCGGCCGTCTGCACGGCGTCGACCACGCCCGCGCCGTACGCCGCTACATCCAGTACGAGCCCGCGCCGCCCTACCTCGCCGACGAGCCGGTCGCCGACCGCTGAGGGGCGGCCGGTTGATGGCACCGGGAGCTTATTGCGTACGCTACGCAGGTGCATGAATTCAGCATCAGGACCGCGACAGCCGACGACCTCGACGCCGCCCGCGGCGTGATGCTCGACACCGTCTACCGCGACTTCGGGACGGGCCCCCTTCGGGCGCTGGCACGCCGACATCATCGATCCCGGGCGCCTATTTGCGGTCACCGCGGCACACCTGCTGGTCGCGGTGGACGAGCGGGACGGGACGGTCGCCGGGACCGCGGCCCTCGACTCCCGGGGGCCGGCCCATCCGCCCAACCCCGCGTGGCTGGCGGAGCGGTACCCGTCGGGGGAGACCGCCCAGCTGCGCCGGGTGTACGTACGGCCGGAGTACCGCCGCCAGGGGCTGGCCCGGCGGTTGGTGCGCGCGCTGCTCGACTTCGCCGCGGCCGACGGGGGATACCGCGCCGTCTATCTGCACACCGATCCGGGGGTGCCCGGCGCCGAGCCGTTCTGGCGGTCGCTGGGGAAGGCCGTGTGCGACGAGCGGGAGGAGCCGGGGGACGGCCGGGTCCTGCACTTCGAGGTCCCGATGGCCTGACCTCGTTCGGAGTGATGGAAATGATTGTCATGTAGTCTCGCTGTTCCCGCTCCGTCTGTTCCCGCTCCGCGCAGCACCTGGAGACCGTGCCCCATGCCCCCTGTCCGCCGTCGGACGGCCGCCGCCCTGCTGCTCGTCCCGCTGCTCACCGGCTGCTTCGCCTCCCCGAACGGCACGGCGTACGACGCGGATGGCGGCTCGGGCGTGGGCGGCGGCGGGCGGTTGCGGGTCGCGATGGCCTTCCCGCCCGCCGAGCGCTTCTCCCCGTACGGCGCCGACGCCACCCTGCTCAGCCGGCTCGGCGTCACCGAAGGGCTGACCCGCCTGGACGGCAACGGCTCCGCGTCGCCCGCGCTCGCCGAGTCCTGGACCCGGGAGGGCCGTCGCGGCTGGCTGTTCACCCTGCGCGAGGCCCAGTTCCAGGACGGCACCGCCGTCACCCCGAAGGCCGTCGCGGGCGCGCTGAACCGGGCGGCGCACGCCGACCCGCTGCCCGCCGCGCTCTCCGGGGTCAAGCTCACCGCCGAGCCCGCGGGGAAACGGCGGGTCCGGCTCACCACCGCGGCCGAATACCCCGCGCTGCCGCTCACCCTCTCCAGCCCGAGCCTGGCCATCCTGTCCCCGAAGGCGTACGGCTCCCCGAAGGCGTACGGGAAGAAGGCCGCCCCCGATCCGACCGGTACCGCCACCGGACCCTTCGTACTCGGCCGGTCCGCCGGAGCCACCCGGGCCACCCTGAACCGCTTCGACGACTACTGGGGCGGCCTCGCCCACGCCTCCGGCATCGACGTCCGCTTCATCGCCGACGGCACGGCCCGTACCAACGCCCTGCGCACCGGCGAGGCGGACATCGCCGAGGCCGTCCCGGTCTCCCAGGCGGCCACCCTCGACAAGCCCACCCTCCGGGAAGTGCCCACCGCCCGGACCACCGGTCTCTTCCTCAACACCCGCTCCGGCCCCTTCGCCGACCCGGAGGTCCGCGCCACCGTCCGCGAGGCCACCGAACCCGGTGTGTTCGCGCGGGGCGTGTACGAGGGCCACGCCGACCCCGGTCAGGGCGTGTTCGGCCCCGCCCTCTCCTGGGCCACCGGCAAACAGCCCGCGCCCGCCGGACGCCCCGCGCCCGCCCGCGTCAAGAACACCTCGATCACCCTCGGCACCTACGACAACCGGCCCGAGCTGCCCGAGGCCGCCCAGGTGGCGCAACAGCAGCTGGAGAAGGCCGGGTTCACGGTGAAGCTGGAGGTCCGGGAGTACTCCCGGCTGGAGGCCGACGCGCTCGCGGGCAAGTTCGACGCCGTCGTCGCCGCGCGCAACACCATGCTCGACACCGGCGACCCCGTGTCCTACCTCGCCAGCGACTTCACCTGCCACGGCAGCTACAACCTGGCCGGGCTGTGCGACAAAGCCGTGGACCGGGCCGTGGCCGAGGCCGACTCCCGCGCCGACACCGACGAGCGGCGCAGCGCCTCGCTCGACGCCCAGACCGCCATCCTCCGCACCGACGCCGTCGTACCCCTGGTGCACCAGCGCATCCTCCACGGCGTCGGCACCTCCGTACGGGGAGTGGAGCTGGACCCGTACGAGCGCACCCTCATCGGCCCCGGTACCCACCGGTGACCGGCATACGCCGCACCGCGGCCACCACCGCCGACGGACGCGCCACCGCGCTGAGCGCGCTGTGGCGTGCCGCGCTCGCCCTCCTGCTGCTGTGCGGCATCGGCCTGCTGCCCTGGCTGTCCCGCACCGACCCCGCCCGTACCGTGCTCAAGGCGCGCGCGGCCGACCGCGATCCCACCCCCGAGGTGCTGGATGCCATCCGCCGCGAACTCGACCTGGACGCAGGCCCGTTGCACCTCCTCGGCCAGTGGCTCGGCCGGCTCGCCCACGGCGACGCCGGGACGTCCTGGCTCTCCGGTACGGCCGTGGCCCCCATGGTGACCCAGGCCCTCGGCTGCTCGCTGCTGCTGATGGCCGGGGCGCTGACGGTCGCCGTGGCCACCGCCGGTGCGGTGTGCGCACGCACCCTGTGGCTCGGTGCGCGACGCCGACCGCTGCCACGCGGCGCGGGAAGCGGCGGCGCCCTCCTCGCCGCGCTGCCGGAATTCCTCATCGCCACCGTCCTGGCCGCCGTCATCGGGGTGCGGCTCGGCTGGCTGCCCGCCGTCGGCTGGTACGGATGGCCCTGGCTGCCGCTGCCCGCGCTCGCGCTCGGCCTGCCCGTCGGCGCCGCGCTCGGCCGCATCCTGGACGACGTCCTGCCCGGCGCCTTCGCGGAGCCCTGGGCCCGGGCCGCCGCCGCGCGCGGCATCCCCGCCGGGCGCATCGCCCGGCAGGCGCTGCGCCGCGCCGTCCCCTCAAGTCTGCCCAACCTGGGCCTGTTCGTGGTCGGCTTCACCGGCGGCGCGGTCGCTGTCGAGCAGGTCTTCGACATCCCCGGGCTCGGACGGCTCACCCTCCAGGGCGCCCTCGCCCAGGACCTGCCGGTCCTCCAGACCGGAACGCTCGTGCTCATCGTGTTCGCCACCGCCGCCGGTGGCCTCGCCCGGCTCACGGCCCGGCTGCTGCTCGGCCCCGCCCTGCGCGACGGCGAACTGCCCACCCTCCACCGGCCGTCCGGGCCGCCCGCACGCGCGCTGCCCCTGCTGTACGGGGCCGTCCTGCTGGCCGTCGTCGCCCTCGGCGCGCTGCGGGACCCGATGGCCCTCGACCCCATGGCCCGCCTCGACGGCCCGTCCTGGCAGCACCCGTTCGGTACGGACGCGCTCGGCCGCGATCTGCTGGCCCGGGTGGGACACGGCGCGCTCACCACCCTCGCCCTCGCCCTCGCGGTGAGCGCCTGCGCCCTGGCCGTGGGGCTGCTGCTCGGCCTGATGCCCCGGCTGGCCGGGGGGCTCGTCGAAACCGCCAACGCCGTACCGCCCGTGCTCGCCGGGCTGCTGGTCGCGGGCACGGCCGGGGCCGGTCCGTACACACCCGCGCTCGCCGTCGGCGCCGTCGCCTGGGCGCCGCTGGCCGCGCACACCGCCGCCCTGCTGAACCAGGAGCGCGCCGCCACCCACCTCGCCGCGACCCGCGCCCTCGGCGCGGGCCGCCGCCATCTGTTCCGCCGCCACCTGCTGCCCGCCGTACTGCCGCCCGTCACGCGCCACGCGCTGCTGCGGCTGCCCGCCGTGGCGCTGGCCCTGGCCTCCCTCGGCTTCCTGGGTCTCGGCGCCCAGCCACCGTCCCCCGAGTGGGGCAGGCTCCTCGCCGAGAACCACCCCTACGCGGAACGCGCGCCCTGGGCCGTGCTCACGCCCGCCGCCGCGCTCGCCCTGCTGGGGGTGGTGGCGGTCACCTCGGCCGGGGGAGTGCGGTGGCCGCGACGCTCGGCCGCCGTCGATTGACACTTCTCGAAACGTCGGCGGAGACTGGCGCGCACACGTATCTTGAACGCAAGTTCACTGCGCGCACAGGCTGTTCGGCAAGCGACAACGAAGGACACCGGAATGACCATCACCCGCGACCTGCTGATCGGCGGCAAGGACACTCCGGCCGCCTCGGGCCGCACCGCCGACGACCTCAACCCCTACACCGGCGAGGTGTACGCCACCGTGGCGGCGGGCGGGCCCGAGGACGTGGCGCGCGCGGTGGCAGCGGCCGACGCCGCCTTTCCGGACTGGGCCGCGGTGACGCCGTTCGACCGCCGGAAGATCTTCCTCACCGCGGCGGACCTGCTGGAGTCCCGCGCCGCGCAGGCAGCGGAGATCATGCGGCACGAGGCGGGCGGCACCGCGCCCTGGGCCCACTTCAACGTGGCGCTGGCCGCCAACATCCTGCGCGAGGCCGCCGCCGCCATCACCGCTCCGCGCGGCGATGTGCTCAGCGCCCAGGAGGCCGGGGCGCTGGGGCTCGCCGTGCGGGAACCCATGGGCGTCGTCGCCGCCTTCGCCCCGTGGAACGCGCCGGTCATCCTCGGTGTCCGCTCGGTCGCGGCCCCGCTCGCGGCGGGCAACACCGTGGTGATGAAGCCGAGCGAGGACGCGCCGCTCGCCTGCGGGCTCTTCGTCGCCGACGTCCTGCGCGACGCCGGACTGCCCGACGGTGTGCTCAACGTCGTCACCAACGCCCCCGAGGACGCCGCCGAGGTGGCCGAGGCGCTGATCGCCGACGAGCGGGTGCGGATGGTGAACTTCACCGGATCCACCGGCGTCGGCCGCGTCGTCGGCACCCACGCCGCGCGCCATCTCAAGCCCGCCGTCCTGGAGTTGGGTGGCAAGAACGCCGTCATCGTGCTGGACGACGCCGATGTGGACTACGCGGTGGACGCCGCCGCCTTCAGCGTCTTCATGAACTCCGGCCAGATCTGCATGTCCGGCGACCGCATCCTCGTCCACGAGAGCCTCGCCGAGGAGTTCACCGCGAAGTTCACCGCCAAGGTCGCCGCCCTGCCCTGCGGCGATCCCGCCGATCCGTCGACCGTGGTCGGTCCGCTGGTCCGCCCCGAGGCGGCGCAGCGGGTGGCGGCGCTCGTACGGGACGCGGTGGCCAAGGGCGCGACCGTGCTCACCGGCGGCGGCGACCCCGAGGGCTCGGTCCACCCGGCCACGGTGCTCAGCGGGGTCACCGAGGACATGGACCTCTACCACACCGAGGCGTTCGGCCCGGTGTGCGTGGTCGCCCCCTTCGCCACCGACGATGAGGCCATCGCCCTGGCCAATGCCACCGACCACGGGCTGACCTGCGGCATCATCACCGAGAACGGCACGCACGGGCTGCGGGTCGCCCGCCGCATCCGCACCGGAATCGTCCACGTCAACGACCAGTCCGTGGCGGACGAACCGCAGGCCCCGTTCGGCGGCATCAAGCAGTCGGGGTACGGGCGGTTCGGCGGCCGCTGGGGCCTCGAGGCGTTCTCCGACACCCGCTGGATCACCCTGGCCACCCAGCACGCCCACTACCCGTTCTGATCGCCCATCAGCCCATGCCCGGGATGTGGCCGACGGCGTCCGGGCGGCGGGCGGCCAGCCGCAGGACACGGAGGGTCGAGCGCACCACCTGCTCCTTGACGCGGGCGGCGGTGGCGCCCCGCAGGACCAGATCCCGCGGGGCGTCGTCCGCGCGCACGAACTGGATCAGCCCGTCCCTGCGGCCCAG
>NZ_GG657754.1:10034832-10058076 GCF_000158915.1 Streptomyces himastatinicus ATCC 53653
CGAGCCCCGCGTCCTCGGCGAGTTCGGCGTTCGCCCTCATCGAAGCGGCCCATACGACCGTGTCGGCGTCGATGTCCGCCGGGTCCGCCACGGGGTGGCCCTCCTCGATCCGTACCCCCAGCCCGGTGAGGACCGTACGGACATGGGCGCGGCCCCGGCGGGAGAGTCCGCCGCCGACCTCGCCGGTGGTGAGCAGCCGTACCCGCCAGTCTCGGTGGCTCTCGGCGAGTTCGGCGGCCAGCTCGATACCGGTGAGCCCGCCGCCGACGACGGCGAGTTCACCGGGCCCCGTCCAGCAGCCGCTTGTGCAGTTCGGCCGCCGATTCCATGGTGAAGGCGCGTTCGCCGACGTCGGCGGTGCGGCTGCCGAGCGCGTACACCAGGCGGTCGTACGGAAGCCGTCGGCCGTCGTCGGTGTCCACCTCGCGGGCGTGAGGGTCGATGCGGGTGGCGAGGGCGGCGATGTGGGTGATGCCGGTGCCCCGCAGCAGCGCCGTCAGCGGGTGGGTCACCTCGGGCCGCCCGGCGGCCCGTTCGTGCAGCCTGACCCGCTCGGTGAAACGGTCGCTCGGGTCGACGAGGGTGACGTGGGCGTACGGGGCGAGGCGCAGGGCGGCCAGCAGCCCGCCGTAGCCCGCGCCCAGCACCAGAACCTGTTGCTTCTCCATGGCGATGGCCTCCTCAAGTGGTGTTCACCCAAGAGACGCCACAGCCCGCCGGGGTGTGACGGTGACGCCGGTCACAGGTTCGGGAGGTCGAGGTGGCGGAGCTTGTCGGGGTTGACGACGACGTCGATGGCGGTGATCCGCCCGTGGTGCACGGTGAACGCGAAGACCACGGACCGTTCGCCCGCCGGGTCCACGATGACCAGGCCGGGGGCACCGTTGACGTCCCGTCGCAGAACGGCCATCGACAGCTCGTCGAAGCCGCGGCCGAGACGCTGGGCGAACCGGGCCACCTGCTCGTTCCCGAGGATCGGCACCCGGGACGCCACGACCTTCCCGCCGCCGTCCGAACGCCACACCACCTCCGGGTCGAGGATCTCCAGCAGCCCGTCCAGATCGCCGCCCATCACCGCGCTCAGGAAGGCGTCCACCGCGCGCCGGTGTTCGCCGCGGTCCACGGAACGGCGCGGGGCCTCGGCCCGCACCCGCTTGCGGCCGCGCGAGGCCAGCTGGCGCACCGCCTCGGGGGACCGGCCCACGACCTCGGCGATCTCGGGGAACGGCACCGAGAACACATCGTGCAGGATGAACGCGGTGCGCTCCGCAGGGGTGAGCCGCTCCAGCACCGTGAGCAGGGCCAGCCCCACGGACTCGTCCAGCGTCACCCGGTCCTCCGGCCCGTCGCCCGCCACCACCGGCTCCGGCAGCCACGGCCCGATGTACGCCTCGCGGCGGACGCGGGCGGAGCCGAGCAGGTCGTAGCAGATCCGGCTGACCACCGTCGTCAGATACGCGCGCGGGTCGGCCACCTCGTCCCCGGGCAGCGCCTGCCAGCGCAGCCAGGTCTCCTGCACGGCGTCATCGGCGTCGGCGACCGATCCGGTGATGCGATACGCGACGGCCCACAGCCGATCGCGCTGCTGCTCGAACTCCGCCAGCTCTGCCATGGTCCGATCCTCTCGCGTCCGCTTCCGGGCCCCGGGGACAACGGGCCCGCGAGAGGAGACACCGCGGCGGCCCGGAGTGTGACATCACGCCGTTTCCAGACGCCGGATCAGATGGTCGAGGAAGGCGGAGACGGCGGCGGGCAGGGTGCGACGGGCCATGGACTGGCTCTGGACGCTGCGCCCGAAACCGGCCGGGCCTGACACCGCCCCCGGACCCCCGACACCCCGGTCAAGCCGCACCGCGTCATCATCGCCGCATCCGTGGGCATCGCCCTCGAATGGTTCGACGTCGCTATCTACGGATTCTTCGCCGACACCATCGCCAAGCTGTTCTTCCCGTCCACGGACGACACCGTCTCGCTGCTGATGGCGTTCGGCACCTTCGGCATCTCGTACCTGGTACGCCCGCTCGGCGCCGTCGTCCTCGGCCGGTACGCGGACCGGGTCGGCCGCAAGACCGCGCTGATGCCGTCGATCAAGCTGATGATGCTCGGCACCCTGCTCTCCAGCGCGCTCAGCACCGGGCAGCTGGAGTCCTGGGGCTGGCGGGTGCCGTTCTTCTTCGGCCTGCACATCGGGCCCGTCGGCTACGCCATCCGGCGCTACGTGGACGAGTCCCCGGCCTTCGCCCACGACGAGGACACCGCCACCGGACACGGGCCGGTGGCGGAGGTGCTGCGCCACCACAAGGGGCGTGTCCTGCTGGCCGTCGCCGCCCTCGCCGTCTCCACCGCCATCACGTACCTGATCACCTACATGCCGGTCTTCGCCGTCAAGGATCTCGACCTGCCCGCCTCCACCGGATTCCGGCGCCGTCCTCACCGCGGTGACACCGTTGGTCGGCCACCTCTCCGACAAGACCGGCCGGATCCGTGTCATGGCCGCCTCCGCCGTGCTGATCCTGCTGCTGATCCGCCCCGTGTTCGCCTTCCTGGTGGCACACCCCGGATTCGGGGTGATGCTCACCGTGATGTTCCTGATCGGTCTGCTGAAGGCCGGCTACTTCGGGGCGCTGCCCGCGCTGCTGTCCGACCTTTTCCCGCGCTCCAGCCGCGCCACCGGGATGTCGATCAGCTACAACCTCGGGGTGATGCTCTTCGGCGGCACCACCCCCGTCGTGATCGTCTGGCTCGTCGATGTCACCGGCGACAAGCTCGCCGTCACCTGGTATTTGACCGCTCTCGCCGCCCTCAGCCTGGCCGCCGTGGCCATCGCGCGCCGCCGGTTCGGCATCCGCTGACCCGGGACCCTGTGACGAAACGGGGGTGGCGCGGGGGGCCGGGAGAGGCGTAAGTAGTAGATGTGGATATTCGGCAGGGTCCCCCGGAGCTCGGCCGGCCAGGGCAGCAGGGGAGGCGGGCCCTGGTCGCGATCCCCCTGGCACTCATCGTCCTGATCGTGCTCGGCGATGTGTTCGGCCCCGCGAGCGTCCGTCTCAGCCCGCTGCTGATCGCCGCCCCCGCCATGACCGCGTCCTTCGCCGGACCGCTGCTCACCGGCTGTATCGGCCTGGTGGCCGTGGGCGCCCAGATCGGGATCAACGCCGGGCAGGACCGGCTGACCGCGACCAACCGGATGGCGGAACTCTTCACCCTGATCCTGGTCTCCGCCCTCATCGTGCTGTTCCGCACCGTGCTCGACCGGCACGCCCGCGAGCTGACCCGGGTCCGGGCGGTGGCCGACGTGGCGCAGAAGGTCCTGCTGCGCCCGCTGCCCGACCGCGTCGGCCCGCTGCGGATCGCCTCCGTCTACCTCGCCGCCGAGCCCGGCGCGGAGATAGGCGGCGACCTGTACGCGGCGGCCCGCACCTCGTACGGCACCCGCCTGATCATCGGCGATGTGCGCGGCAGCGGCCTCACCGCCGTCGCGGACGCCTCACTGGTGCTCGGCGCCTTCCGGGCCATCGCCCACTGGCCCGTACCCCTGCCCGAACTCGTGGCGCACCTGGACGCCGCCCTGTCCGCGGAGCGCACCGAACCCGCCGACCGGGCGCCCGGGGCGGGGGAGTCGTTCGTCACCGCCGCCGTGCTGGAGATCCCCGACGACCAGCCGGTGGTACGGGTGGTCAACTGCGGACACCCGCCGCCATTCCTGCTGCGCGACGCCACCATCAAGGCCCTCGAAGGGCCTGCCCCCGCCCTGCCACTGGGCCTCGGCGATCTGGCGGCCGGGCGCTACCGGGTCGAGGACTACCCCTTCGAACCGGGCGATCTGCTGCTCCTGTACACCGACGGTGTGATCGAGGCGCGCGACGCCGACGGTACGTTCTACCCGCTCACCGAGCGCCTCCACACCTGGGACGGCGAGGGGCCCCGGGGGTTCGTGGACCATCTGCGCCGCGACCTGCTCGCCCACATCGGCGGCCACCAGGGCGACGACGCGGCCCTCGTTGTCCTCGAACGCCGCCACCCGGAAAGCTGAGCATCGCGCGAACCACCGCTAAAGTGGTGATATGGGCAGCGGGAACGACGGCCCTGACGACTTCGGGCCAGACCCACTCGGCGACTTCCTCGCACGCTTCCTCGGAACCGGGCCCGGCGGGCAGCGGTCCGATCGCCATGTCGACTTCGGCCGGCTCATGAGCGAGACCGCACGCCACCTCGTCTCCTCCGCCGCGTCGTACGCCGCCGAACACGGCAGCACCGACCTCGACACCGAACACCTGCTGCGGGCGGCGCTCAGCGCCGAACCGACCCGCACCATGGTCTCCCGCGCCGGGGCCGACCCCGACCAGCTCGCCGCCGAGATCGACCGGCAGGCGGGGGACGGCCCGCCACGCGGCTCGGTCGCCGTCACGCCCGCCGTCAAGCGGGCGCTGCTCGACGCCCACGAGATCGCCCGGGCCCGCGGCTCCTCGTACATCGGCCCCGAACACGTACTGATCGCCCTCGCCGCCAACCGCGACTCCACCGCCGGGCAGATCCTCCACGCCGCACACTTCGAACCCCGCAGCACGCCCCCGGCCGGCCGGGCGGCCCCGGTCCCCGGCGCCGACCAGCGGCCCGTGGCGGACCGCCGCGGCACCCCGACCCTCGACCGGTACGGCCGCGATCTGACCGACCTGGCCCGGGAGGGCCGCATCGACCCGGTGATCGGCCGCGACGAGGAGATCGAGCAGAGCATCGAGGTGCTGGCGCGGCGCGGCAAGAACAACCCCGTCCTGATCGGCGAGGCGGGCGTCGGCAAGACCGCCGTCGTCGAGGGGCTGGCGCAGCGCATTGCCGACGCCGACGTGCCGGACATCCTGCTCGGCCGCCGCGTCATCCAGCTCGACTTCGCGGGCGTCGTGGCCGGGACCCGCTACCGCGGCGACTTCGAACAGCGCCTCACCGCCATCATCGACGAGATCCGCGCCCACTCCGACGAACTCATCGTCTTCATCGACGAACTGCACACCGTCGTCGGCGCGGGCGGCGGCTCCGAGGGCGGCACGATGGACGCCAGCAATCTGCTCAAGCCCGCCCTCGCCCGCGGCGAGCTGCACGTCATGGGCGCCAGTACACTCCAGGAGTACCGCCAGTACATCGAGAAGGACGCGGCGCTCGCCCGCCGCTTCCAGCCCATCATGGTCCCCGAACCCACCCCCGCGGCCGCCGTCTCCATCCTGCATGGGCTGCGCGATCGCCACGAGGCACACCACCAGGTCCGCTACACCGACGAGGCGCTGTTCGCGGCCGTCGAACTCGCCGACCGCTACCTCGCCGACCGCTTCCTCCCGGACAAGGCCATCGACCTGATGGACCAGGCGGGCGCCCGGGTACGGCTGCGCTCCAGCGCCCGCGGCACCGATCTGCGCGCCCTGGAGCGCGAGCTGGAGCAGCTGACCCGCGACAAGGACCAGGCCGTCGCCGCCGAGCAGTACGAACGCGCCACCGCCCTGCGCGACCGCATCGCCGAACTCGGCGCCCGTATCACCGAGGGATCCGGTGCCCAGTTCCACGGCTCCCGGGTCTCCGAGGTCACCGTCGAGGACATCGCCGACATCGTCTCCCGGCAGACCGGCATCCCCGTCAGCAGCCTCACCCAGGAGGAGCGCGAGCGGCTGCTCGGCCTGGAGGAACACCTCCACAAGCGGGTCATCGGCCAGGAGGAGGCAGTCGCCGCCGTCTCCGACGCGGTGCTGCGCTCCCGGGCCGGACTCGCCGACCCCCACCGCCCCAGCGGCAGCTTCCTCTTCCTCGGCCCCACCGGCGTCGGCAAGACCGAACTCGCCCGTGCGCTGGCCGAGGCGCTCTTCGGCAGCGAGGACCGGATGATCCGGCTCGACATGAGCGAATACCAGGAGAAGCACACCGTCAGCCGCCTCGTCGGCGCGCCACCCGGATACGTCGGCCACGAGGAGGCCGGACAGCTGACCGAGGCGGTGCGCAGACAGCCGTACGCGCTGCTGCTCATGGACGAGGTGGAAAAGGGCCACGCGGACGTGTTCAACATCCTGCTCCAAGTGCTCGACGACGGCAGACTGACCGACGCCCAGGGCCGCACCGTCGACTTCAAGAACACCGTCATCGTCATGACCAGCAACCTCGGCTCCGAGGCCATCACCGGGCGCGGCGCCGTCCTCGGCTTCGGCGGCGGCGACGCCGAAGCCGACGAGGCGTCCCGCCGCGAGCGGGTCCTGCGCCCGCTGCGCGAACACTTCCGGCCCGAGTTCCTCAACCGCATCGACGAGATCGTGATCTTCCGTCGGCTCGCCGACGAACAGCTGCGTCAGATCACCGATGTGTTGCTGGAGGAGACCCGCCGCCGGATGCGCGCCCAGGACATCCCCGTCGACTTCACCCCCGCCGCCGTCGACTGGCTGGCCCGCCACGGCCATCAGCCGGAGTACGGCGCCCGCCCGCTGCGCCGTACCATCCAGCGTGAGGTCGACAACCCGCTCTCCCGGATGCTGCTCGGCGGCGAGCTGCGGCCGCACAGCCCGGTCGAAGTCGATGTGGAGGACGACACGTTGGCGTTCCACATCGAGCAGGAGCCCGCGGCCACCTGATCCGGCGGCCGGACCGTCAGCGCCCCATGGTCAGGCCATCCTTCTGCGCGCCCCGGCTGAGGACCGCTTCCCGGATGGTGGACAGGGCGTGGGTGTAGTGGCTGTCGCCGGGGCTCTTCTCCAGCGCCCGGGGGAGGTTCACCACGCTGATCGGGTCGTTGTCCACGGCGTGCGGGATGAACTCCGCCTTCGCCACCTGCCACGGTCTGCCCTGCGCGGTGGGCGGGGTGAACGTGAAGCGGGCCGCCGAGCCCATCTGCCCGCGCTCGTCCGGCATCACGCCCGCGACCTGGTCGCCCATGCCGTAGACCACCCAGGTGCCGTTGACCTTCTCGTATGCCTGGGGGACATGGGCGTGGGTGCCGATGATGAGGTCGATGTCGCGGCGACCGTGGCTCCGGGACGCGGTGAGCTTCTTGGCGAGGGACAGCTGGAGCTTGTCCGGCGCCTCCTGCCATTCGGTGCCCCAGTGCGTGGACACCACGACCACATCGGCTCCGGCGCGGCGGGCGGCCCGGGCGTCCTCGATGATGCGGTCGGCGTCGATGAGGTTGACGATCCAGGGCTTCCCCTCGGGCACCGGGATGCCGTTGGTGCCGTACGCGTAGGCGAGCTGGGCCACCTTGGCGCCACCGGCCTCCATGACGGCCGGAGTGGTGCTCTCGCGGGCGGTCCGGGCCGATCCGGTGTGCCGGACGCCTGCCTTGTCCAGGGCGTCGAGGGTGCGGCTCACGCCCTCCGTCCCGGCGTCCAGCGTGTGATTGGAGGCCGTGGAGCAGGAGTCGTAACCGAGCTTCTTGATCGCTCCGGCGATCTGCGGCGGGGTCTTGAACGTGGGGTATCCGGTGAAGGGCCCGCCGTTCGCGCCGTACACCGTCTCCATGTGGCAGATCGCCAGATCGGCCTGGGCGACCACGGGTGCCGCACCGATCAGCATGCGATGGAAGTCGTAGCCCTCACCGCCCGAGTCGGCGCGCGCCTGGCGGATGACGGAGGCATGGGCGAGGAGGTCGCCGGTGGCCACCAGCGTGAACTTCTTCTGGGGCTCGGCGCGTGCCACGCGCGCCGTCTCGGAGGGCTTCTGCTCGGCGTGGCCGGTGACGGGGTCGCCGCCACTGCCGCACGCGGTGGCGGTGGCGAGCAGGGCGGCCACGAATATCGCCGTTCGGTGGCGTCGGTGCTGGAACACGATTCACTCCGCACTCACGAGGGGCAAATGGGTGGTTTGTCGTATTTATACGTACGACAGAAGATCACCCAGCGGAGCGGTGCCGAGCTTCACCGGAACGGCAGACCGGAAGCACCCGATGGGCCCTCTCGTCCCGGAGGTGCCCGTGGTGGTGCCCGTGGCGGTGTCCGAGGTGGTGCCCGAGGTGGTGTCCGCGGTGGCACGATGGGGCCACGCACAGCGGAGCGCCGTCCCGTGCGCCCGCGGCGGAACCCTGGGGAGGGACGCTCCATGCAGGCCGGCGAACCCAGCATCACCGCCCGCGCCGCCGCCGCCTTCCGTGCGGCACACCAGCGGCTGGAGGGCGGCAGAGTGTTCAGCGATCCGCTGGCCCTGCGCATCCTCGGCCCGGACGCCGACAATCCGGTCCTCGCGGCGGCATTCGCACCCGAGCGGGAACCCATCCGGCTGGGCGTGGCCGCCCGCGCCCGCTTCGCCGAGGACGCGGTGGCGGCCGCGGTCGAACGCGGCGTACGGCAGGTGGTGATGCTGGGAGCCGGGCTGGACACCTACGGGTGTCGCGCGCCCCAACAGGCCGCCGGATTACGGGTGTTCGAGGTGGACCACCCCGCCACCCAGGAGTGGAAGCGCGACCGGCTTGCCGCCGCGGGGATCGCCATACCGCCCTCGCTGACGTTCGCCCCGGTCGACTTCGAGCGCCAGGGGCTCGCCGATGGCCTGGCGGCGGCGGGCTTCGACCCGGGCCGCCCGGCGTTCTTCGGCTGGCTGGGCGTCGTCCCGTATCTGACCCGGGCGGCGGTGCTCGACACCCTCGGCTTCATCGCGGCCCTGCCCGGCGGCTCCGGCGTGGTGTTCGACTACGGAGAGCCGCCCGGCGCGCTGCCACCGGAGCAGCGCGCCGTCCACGAGGCCCGCGCCGCCTGGGCCGCCGAGGCGGGCGAGCCCTTCCTCAGCCACTTCACCCCCGAGGAGATCGCCTCACTGGCGGGCGACCTGGGGCTGACCGTCGCCGAGGACATCCGCTACGGCGAGCTGACCGCCCGGTACGGACGCGGCGCGGCGGATCGGTCAGCGGAGGCGGGCGCCACGGGGGACGCGGGGGCTCATCTCATCCACGCCGTGCGGCCACCGGTACGGTGACCCGGCTGGCGGCCAGGTCGACGGTCACCTTCGCCCCGGTGGGGTCCTCGAAGTAGAGGAAGTCGGCGTCGGTGCCCGCGAGGACGAGGCCGATCCGGTGGCCGGGCTTGACCTCGTAGTCGTTCGGCAGTGTCTTCCAGGCGATGCGGTAGGACGCCCCCGGGGTCAGCGGGTCGGGCGTGGTCAGCGAGTGCCGGTTCTGCGCGTCCATCCAGCCCCGGGCGATCACCTCGGAGGGGCCGTGCACCGTCACGTTGGCCGTCTTCCGGTAGCACGCGTCGTCCGCGGGGGTGCTCTCACCGTGGCAGGACTCCTCGGTGAGCCCGCGCAGCCCGTCATGGATGCCGTTCAGCGGATCGTTGCGCGACCAGTCGATGCGTTCGTCCTCGCCGTAGTCGACCAGCAGCGCGGTGAGGTTCGACGTCGGCTTGTCGAGGCTGACCCTGAGGTCCACGGTGGGGGTGCCCGAGATCCGCGCGCCGGTGCGCAGGGGCGGGGTGAGATACGCCAGCCGCCCGGGCCGGGCGGTGGCCGGGTCGGCGGTGAGGTCCGCCTCGCTCAGCTTGAGATCCGTGAAGGACCCGGTGCCGGTGGCGGGACGGAGCGCCAGCGAGCCGTCGGACTTCGGGTGCAGGGACGACGGGGCGGTGCGCGCGGGCCAGTCGGCCTGAGTGGTCCAGGTGGTGGGACCGGACTGGAGGTCGACCCGGGGCTCGTCCATGATGCCGTTCCGGATGCCGTACAGCCAGTGGTCGAACCACCGGTGCACGGTGTCGACCCAGTGGGCGCGCCGCCCGGGCCAGTCGAACGGGTCGGTGTGGCCGTAGCGCCCGAGCCACAGCTTGCGCGGTACGTCGCGCTCGGCCAGCGGTGCCCACCAGTCGGCGAACTGGTCGATCCGCACGTTGTAGTCGCTGAGGTCGTGGACGGCGAAGACACTCGCCCGCACCTTGCTCACCTGGGGGGCCGGGGGAGCGAGGTAGTCGCGCTCCTTCCAGTGGGCGTTGTAGTTGCCGGTGGCGTCGTCCTCGCCCGCGGCCAGCCGGTCGCGCACCGCCTGGCACTTCGCGGGCGGGTCGGAGTCCAGCGAACCGGCCAGCCAGGGGCCGAACCCGTTCCAGTGCTTGGCGCCGTTCGTCCGGGCGAACTCGTACCAGGAGCTGATCCCGGAGATCGGGACGATGGTCTCCAGCCCCTCCACCCCGGTTCCCGCCACGGCGTTCGCCAGCGTCCCCTCATAGGAGTGCCCGATCATTCCGGTCTTGCCGCTGGACCAGGTGGCCTTCACCTCGCTGCCGTCGGCCCGGTAGGCCGTGGCCCGGCCGTTCAGCCAGTCGATCGCCGAGGTGGCGGCGGCGACGTCGGCCTTGCCACCGATGGTCGGACAGCCATCGGATCTGCCGGTGCCGGTCATGTCGACGTCGACGACGGCGTAGCCGCGGGGCACGAAGTAATTGTCGTAGAACAGGGGGAGCTTGGACGGGGTGCCATCGGCGGCATAGGTCTTCTTCTCCGCCTCGAAGCCCCGGCCGACCGTGTCGTTGTACGGGCTGGCCAGCATGATGACCGGGACCTTGAGGCCCGCTTCGGTCTCCCGGGGCCGGATGATGTCCACGGCCACGCGGTCCTTGGCGCCGTCGCCGTCGCTGTCGACGCGGGTCTGGACCATGAGGTGTTCCCGGACCGCGTCCTGGTAGGAGAACACGGGCTGGGTACGGCCATGGGCCACCGTGATCGAGGCCCCGGCGGAGGGGCGGGCCGTGGCGGGCCCGGTGGCGAGGGCGGCGAGGGACAGCGATATCGCGACCGCGACGACCGCGGCACCTCGCCATCGTGAAGTGAGCACACGGTCCTCCTGATCGCATGAGTCCTGCTGAGCACATGAGGTGCGCTGATCGCAGGGGGCCTGCGTCCCGCCGAGGGGCGCCGGACCGATGGACAAGCGGTCCGGCGCCCCCTCGGCGGAGGTTTTCCGAGCTCCGGCGGCTACTCGGCGATTTTGGTGCGCATGATCCAGCGAAAGACCGCCGGAGCGAGATCGCCGTCAACGAGTTCGAAATGCTCGTATCCGTTGCGGTGCTGGATTTTGAGCTTCCGGGTGGCAAGGGACGACTGACCGGTCCGATGCGCCCGGGGGAGATCGTCCGGCCCCCCTTCGAGGATGACCTCGATCGGGGTGCCGTCGGGAAAATACGTGCTCTGTTCCGTCACCTGTTCACCTCTTTACGCGGGAACGTGGAGTTCGAGCCGGTCATCCGAGGTGAGGATGGCCCGCTGCATGTCCTGAAGGGCCCGGCACGGTTCGAGTCCGAGTTCCTCGTTGAGCGTCTTCCGGGCCGCCTGATACACATGCAGGGCGTCCGCCCGGCGGCCGCAGCGGTAGAGCGCCAGCATCAGCTGACGGTGCAGTGCCTCCCGCAGCGGATGCTCGGTGGTCAGCTGGTAGAGATCACTCACCAGCTCACGATGGCGACCGAGCATCAGACGCGAATCGGTCAGCATCTCGACACATTCCAGACGGGCTTCCTTCAGCCAGGTCTGAAAGCCCTCGAGAATCGGCCCGTGGCACACATCGTCCAGCAGGGGGTCGCGCCAGAGATCGAGCGCGCTTTCGAAGCTGGCCGTGGCCTGCTTGTAGCGCCGCTCCCTGAGATGATCGCGCCCCTCGCCCACCAGTCGTTCGAAACAGTGGAAGTCGAGATCATCGGATCCCAGACGCAGGACGTATCCCGGGGGGCGAGTGAGAACCGGGCTTTCGTTCTGATGGGGCCGGCGCAGGAACTTGCGAATCTGGGAGACATACACATGAAGGCCCGCGATCGCCCGGCGCGGCGGGCCCTCCCCCCAGATCTCCGTGATGAGCTGGTCGATCGGGACCACTTGATCCGCGCGGACCAGGAGGACGGTCAACAGGACTTCGATCTTCCGCGCCCTGATGGATAATTTGCGCCCCTCCTCGACCACGCGAAGGGGCCCCATGATCTCATATCGCACTGCTTGCCCCGTCCGAGTCGCCGATGCGTGCGGTCATGGGACAGTCGGCGCCGTTGCCGGAAATCCCCGCGAGATTCTTCGTGTTTTCGTGTCCGCCCGGGGGTGGTGCCTGTCTTCTGGAGGCGAACGAATGTGCGGGCCCGCGTCGCGTACGTACTGCCGAGCCGCCCGCCTGGGGGAAGTGGACCGGCCGTTTGTCGCCGCACGGGGACGGACAGTGCCGCCGGTTCCGCTTACGCACGTCGTTCGCGACTGCCATTATTCACCCCTCTTTATCACGGACCTGCCGGTGATTCAGAAACCGCGAACCCGCAGTTCACTGCCCCTGGCAGGTGCCCTTCGTCCTAAGCGAGTCCTATGACTACCCGCCTCACCTAGAATCCGGATACATGCGCCCTTGAGGCGCCCCTTCGCGTAATGGCACACATTTCGATACCGTGTGGAAGATCAGGGTCCGGATATCGTCAGCCTTGAGTAACGCGGTCAGCGAATGAGAATACGCTGATCGAGTCGGCGGGTTCAAGCGCGACATGCCGAAACCCGCTTCCTCTTGGGTCTGTTGATGAGAAGTGGATAATTGCAGGACTTTGGGGCCGGTCGCCCCGTGGAAACCGGCCCCGAAATCATTGGTCAAAGCTTGTGGGCCACCACGATCGCGCAACCGGCACTGGGCACCGTGGGCAGCGCCGATTTGGCGGCGTCGAGCACCTCCTGCACGCTGACCCCGTGCCGCTCCTCGAACTCCCGGCGGCACTTCAGAATGCCGTCGATCATGCGGTTGGCGGTGTCCTTGGTGTGCTCGGTGACGTCCGTCAGCTCGTCCAGCACCAGTCCGGCGTCGCTGATCAGGCCGGGCCAGTCCTGGAGCCGGGTCAGCGAGGTGACCACGTCGGGATCGTCCTCCGGCTGATAGCCGCCCTCGCTCGGCGCGGTCACATCCGTCAGCACCAGCCGGCCGCCGGGCGCCAGCACCCGCGCGATCTCGCGCAGTGCGGTGGGCCGGTGCATGTGGTTGATGGATTCGAATGCGAGTACGGCGTCGAACGACGCTTCCCCGAAAGGCATGGCCATGGCATCGGCGTAGCGGAACGACACCTGGCCGGACATGTTCTCGGTGAGCGCCGCTTCCGTCGCCTGCTTGACCTGAAGCTCGCTGATGGTGATCCCCAGAACACCGGCCCCGGTCGTCGACGCCACCCGCAGCGCGGGCTTGCCGATACCGCAGCCCACATCCAACACACGGTCTCCAGGCCCCACCCGCAGCCGTTCGATGAGCAGATCGGTGAAGCGGTCCGTCGCCTCCCGCACCGAGCTGGTGTCGGAGGGGCCGTCCCAGTAGCCGAAGTGGAAGTTGTCGTCCCACGCCATCTGTAGCAGCGGTCCGAGCGAACTGTAGTAGTCCGACACCTGGCCGCCTGGCGGCGCGGGTGATGGGGATGTCATGGCACTCCTCCTGTGTGCTCGGCGCTCCGATCGGCCGTCAAGTGGCCACAAAGGTCTACCTGTTCAGCGATAGTCCGGGGTTCCGGTAACGCGTCTCTAAAGTCACCGGCCGCGGGCTTTTGGTCTGCCTTTAGAACCGCGCCCCACGATGGGCCACGTGCTCGCACCGATCATCAATCCGGAGCGGGAGTGCCTCCCATGACCAACGACATCCCTGCGGGTGTGATGGCTAGCACCCCGCCCACCCGGCCACCCCAGCCCGCGGAGCCCATCGCCGTCGTGGGAATGGCCTGCCGACTGCCCCACGCACCCGGCCCGGCCGCCTTCTGGCAGCTGCTGCGCCAGGGCCGCCACGCCATCACCGCGATGCCCGCCGACCGCCGTCACGCCGGTCCACCGGCCGAGCCGGAAACCTCCGCTCGTTCGGTCGCTTCGACCACCGGCTGGTCCGGTGGGTTCCTGGACCGGGTCGACACGTTCGACGCCGCGTTCTTCGGCATCCCGCCGCGCGAGGCGGTGGCCATGGACCCCCAGCAGCGGCTGATGCTCGAACTCAGCTGGGAGGCGTTGGAGGACGCCGGAATCCGCCCCGAGACGCTGAAGGGCACCGCCACCGGTGTGTTCGTCGGCGCGATCTGGGACGAGTACGCGGCCGTGCTGCGCCGCCACCAGCCCCTCGCGAGCACCCGGCACGCCATGACGGGTGTGCACCGCAGCATCATCGCCAACCGGATCTCCCACGGCTACGGGCTGCGCGGCCCGAGCCTCACCGTCGACACCGCGCAGTCCTCGTCGCTGGTGGCCGTCCACACCGCCTGCGAGAGCCTGCGCCGCCACGAGTGCACCCTGGCGCTGGCCGGTGGCGTCAACCTCATCCTCACCGAGGAGAGCATGGAGGCCGCCGCGGCCCAGTTCGGCGGGCTCTCCCCGGACGGCCGCTGCCACGCCTTCGACGCCCGCGCCAACGGCTTCGTACGCGGCGAGGGCGGCGGCGCCGTCCTGCTCAAGCCCCTCGCCGCGGCGGTGCGCGACGGCGACCCGGTGTACTGCGTGATCCGCGGCAGCGCCCTCAACAACGACGGCGCCACCGACGGCCTGACCACCCCCGACCCGGCAGCGCAAGAAGCCGTGGTGCGGCTCGCCCACCAGCGCGCCGGAACCTCACCCGGCGATGTCCAGTACGTCGAACTGCACGGCACCGGTACGCCCGTCGGCGACCCCGTCGAGGCCACGGCGCTCGGCGCCGCCCTCGACAGCGCCCGTACGGAGGACAACCCGCTGTTGGTCGGCTCCGCCAAGACCAACGTCGGCCACCTGGAGGGTGCCGCCGGCATCGTCGGACTGCTCAAGTGCGTCCTCAGCATCACCCACCGGCAACTGCCGCCCAGCCTCAACTACACGACCCCGAACCCGCGCATTCCGCTGGCCGGTCTCGGGCTGCGGGTCCAGGACGAACTCACCGCGTGGCCACGCCCGGACCGGCCGTTGCTCGCCGGAGTCAGCTCCTTCGGCATGGGCGGCACCAACTGCCATCTGGTGCTCGCCGAACCCCCCGCCCCCGCGGCGGCCACCCCGACCCCGGCCCCGCCCGTCGTCCTGTGGCCGCTCTCCGCCCGGACGCCCGCCGCGCTGCGCGCCCAGGCCGCGCGGCTGCGCGACCACCTCGCCGCCCACCCCGGCGCCGACCCCGCGGACATCGGCCACGCCCTGGCCACCACGCGGACCGCCTTCACCCACCGCGCCGTACTCCTCAGCGACGGCCACCACCCCGACGAGCTGCTGCGCGGCCTCGACGCGCTCGCACAGGGCACCCAGAGCGCCGGACTCGTCCGGGGCCGGACGGCCGGAGGAGGGCTTGCGCTGCTCTTCAGCGGCCAGGGAAGCCAGCGCCCCGGCATGGGCCGCGAACTGTACGCCGCGCACCCCGTCTTCGCCGACGCCCTGGACGAGGTCTGCGACACCCTGCTCCCGCAGCTCGAACTGCCCCTGCGCGACGTCATGTTCGCCGAGCCCGGCACGCCGCAGGCGGCGCTGCTGGACCGGACGTCGTACACCCAGCCCGCGCTGTTCGCCATCGAGGTCGCCCTCTACCGGCTGGTGGCCTCCTGGGGGCTGAAGCCCGACTACGTGACGGGGCACTCGGTCGGCGAGATCGCCGCGGCACACGTGGCCGGAGCGCTCTCCCTCCCCGACGCCTGCGCCCTGGTGGCCGCCCGAGGCCGGCTCATGCAGGCGGTCGCGGCGGACGGGGCGATGGCCGCGTGGCAGGCCACCGTGGACGAGGCCACCGAACTGCTGGCCGGGCGGGAGGACCGGATCGGCATCGCCGCCGTCAACGGCCCCTCCTCCGTCGTGGTCTCCGGGGACCGGGGCACCGTCCACGACACCACCGCCGTCTGGCGGGAGCAGGGCCGCAAGGCGCGTCTGCTGAAGGTCAGCCACGCCTTCCACTCCCCGCACATGGACGTCATGCTCGACGAACTGCACGCCGTGGCAGGCGGCTTGGACGTCGCCGTACCGGCCATTCCCGTCGTCTCCAATGTGACCGGCCGCGTCGCCACCGCCGAACAGCTCGCCTCCCCGGACCACTGGGCCCGTCACGCCCGCGACGCGGTGCGCTTCGCCTCCGGAATGCGCACCCTCCGCGCGGCGGGCGTCACCACGTTCCTCGAACTCGGCCCGGATGCCCAGCTGACCGCCATGGCCCGCGAATGCCTCGCCGAGCGCCCGGGACCCGGAGACGGTCCCGAAGACAGTCCCGACCGGCTGCGCCCCCTCGCCGTGGCCGCTCTGCGACGCGACCGGCCGGAGGTACGCACCTTCGCCACCGCCATGGCCGAGGCACACGTACGCGGCACCCCCCTCGACTGGGAGCAGATCTTCGGCGGACCCCGCTCCCGGACGGTCGGCCTGCCGACGTACGCCTTCCAGCGGGAGCGCTACTGGCCCGGGGCGCATCCCACGCCCCCGGCCACGGACAGCGCGGCGGCCGAGTCGCCGCCGACCGGGCGGCTGACGGAGCTGACGGGCGCGGAGCGCGACCGTGCCCTGCTGGAGACGGTGCGCGACGCCGCGGCCGTCGTCCTCGGGCACCCCGGCCCGGACGCCATCGACCCGGCCCTCAGCTTCAAGGAACTGGGCTTCGACTCCCTCGCGGCCACCGAACTGAGCGACCGGCTGAGCGAGGCCACCGGCCTGCCCCTGCTCGCCACGCTCACCTTCGACCACCCCACGCCGCTGGCCGTCGCCGCCCATCTGCGCACCCGCGTCAACCGAACCCCGAACGCTCCGACCCCGCCACCGTCCACCGCACCCCTCACCGACGACGATCCCATCGCGGTGGTGGCCATGAGCTGCCGCTACCCCGGTGGTGCCGACACACCGGAAGCGCTGTGGCGGCTGGTGTCCGAGGGCATGGACGCGATCGGCGAGTTCCCGGGGGATCGTGGCTGGGATCTGGCGGGGCTCTTCGACCCGGACCCGGACCGCCCCGGGACCAGTTATGCCCGCGAGGGCGGATTCCTGTACGACGCGGCGCGCTTCGATGCCGAGTTCTTCGGCATCAGCCCGCGCGAGGCGCTGGCCACCGACCCGCAGCAGCGGCTGCTGCTGGAGACCGCGTGGGAGGCGTTCGAGCGCGCGGGCATCTGCCCCGATGCGCTGGCGGGCAGCTCGACCGGTGTGTTCGTCGGGGTGACGCCCCAGGATTACGGTCCACGGCTGCATGAGGCCCCGAAGGGGCTCGACGGTCATCTCCTGACCGGCAGCACGCCCAGCGTGGTGTCCGGACGGGTCGCCTTCACCTTCGGCCTGGAGGGGCCCGCGGTGACGGTGGACACCGCATGCTCGTCGTCGCTGGTGGCCCTGCATCTGGCCGCTCAGGCGCTACGGCAGGGGGAGTGCCGGATGGCATTGGCGGGCGGAGTGGCCGTGATGGCCGCCCCGGGCATGTTCACCGGCTTCTCGCGTCAGCGCGGCCTGGCCCCCGACGGCCGCTGCAAGCCCTTCGCGGCGGCAGCGGACGGCACGGGCTGGGGCGAGGGCGCCGGACTGGTGCTGCTGGAGCGGCTGTCGGACGCGCGGCGCGCCGGCCACCCGGTGCTGGCCCTGATCCGCGGCTCCGCGGTGAACCAGGACGGCGCGTCCAACGGATTGACGGCGCCCAACGGGCCGTCGCAGCAGCGCGTGATCCGCCAGGCCCTGGCCGCCGCCCGGCTGACTCCGTCCGAGGTGGACGCGGTGGAAGCACACGGTACGGGCACCACGCTGGGCGATCCGATCGAGGCGCAGGCCCTGCTCGCCACGTACGGACAACAGCGGCCCACGAACCGGCCGCTGTGGCTGGGATCCATGAAGTCGAACATCGGCCACACTCAGGCGGCCGCCGGAGTGGCGGGCGTCATCAAGATGGTGATGGCGATGCGGCACGGGCAGCTGCCCGCCACCCTGCACATCGACGAGCCCAGCCCGCACGTCGACTGGACCAGCGGCAACGTACGCCTGCTCACCGAACCGGTCGCGTGGCCGAACGGCGACCACCCCCGCCGCGCGGGCGTCTCCTCCTTCGGCATCAGCGGAACCAACGCCCATCTGATCCTGGAACAGCCCCCCGCCCCGGACACCGCGACCGGCGCCCCGCACGAGGACGGGCCCAGGCCGTGGGTGCTGTCGGCACGTAGCGCGGAGGCGCTGCGCGGACAGGCCCGTGCGCTGACCGCCGCACTGGACACCGATCCCGACGCGTCCGCCGCTTCTGTCGCGGAGGTGGGCTGGTCGCTGGTCACCACCCGGTCGGTATTCGCCCACCGGGCGGTGCTGGTCGGCGAGGACCGCGGCACACTGACGGCGGCGGCCCGGGCGCTGGCGGCCGATGACGGCCACCCCGGGCTCGTGGGCCCCGCCGCCGCACCTCTCGGAGTCGCGGCGGTGGGCGGCCCGGGGCCGGTGCTGGTGTTCCCGGGACAGGGATCGCAGTGGCAGGGCATGGGTGCCGAACTCCTCGACACATCCCCGGTGTTCGCGGCACGGGCGGCCGCATGCGAACGGGCACTGGCGCCGTACGTGGACTGGTCGCTCACCGATGTGCTGCGCGGCACCGAGGACGCGGCCGATCTGCGCCGGGTCGATGTGGTGCAGCCCGTGCTGTGGGCCGTGATGGTCTCGCTGGCCGAGGTGTGGGCACGGTACGGAGTGCGCCCGGCCGCCGTCGTGGGCCACAGCCAGGGCGAGATCGCGGCGGCCGTGGTGGCGGGGGCGCTGTCGCTGGAGGACGGCGCGAAGGTGGTGGCCCTGCGCAGCCGGGCGCTGTGCCGACTGGCCGGCGGTGGCGCCATGGCCTCGCTGGGACTGGGCCGGGAGGCGGCGGCCGATCTGCTGACCGAGCTGGGCGACCGGGCCTCCGCGGTCGTGGTGGCAGTGGTCAACGGACCCGGATCCACGGTGGTGTCCGGACCGCCCGGGCAGGTGGCCACTGTGGTGGCCGCATGCCAGGAAAGGGAGGAGCGCGCCCGGTTGATCGAGGTGGACTACGCCTCCCACAGCCCCCAGGTCGACGAGATCACACAGGAGCTGAACCATCTGCTGGACGGCATCCGTCCGGCCACCTCCGCCGACACCGATGTGGCGTTCTACTCGACGGTGACCGGCGGCCGCGCCCAGCCGTCCGACCTCGACACCGGCTACTGGGTGCGCAACCTGCGGGAGCAGGTGCGGTTCGCCGACGCGGTGGACGCGCTGCTGGCCGATGGCCACCGCGTGTTCATCGAGGCCAGCACCCATCCGGTGCTGACCATGGGGATGCGGGAGTGTTTCGAGGAGGCGGATGCCGCCGCCGTCGCCGTACCGACGCTGCGGCGGGACCACGGGGGCCGGGCGCAGCTCATGCGCTCGCTGGGGCAGGCGTTCACCGCCGGGGTCGACGTCGACTGGACCGCCCTGTTCCCGGCCGACCCGCCGCCCCGTACGGTCGATCTGCCCACCTACGCGTTCCAGCGCGAACGGTACTGGCTGGACACCACCACCTCGCGCGGCGGCGATCCCGCCCACCTCGGCCTCACCTCCGCCGACCACCCCCAGCTGGGCGCCGCCGTGGAACTCGCCGACGGCAGCGGCCTGATGCTGACCGGGCGCATCTCCCCGCAGACACACCCCTGGCTGAGCGAGCATGTGGTGGGCGGCACGGCGCTCGTGCCGGGCGCCGCGCTGGTGGAATGGGTGCTGCGGGCGGGCGACGAAGCCGGGTGCGGTGAGGTCGAAGAGCTGGCGTTCCGGGCCCCTTTGGCGCTGCCCGACATGGGTGGCCTGTGCGTACAGGTGGCGGTGAGCGCCCCCGCCGACGACGGACGGTGCGACGTACGCGTGTACGCCCGCCCGGACGGCGGCGGTACGCCCACGGCGTGGACGTGCCACGCCACGGGCGTCCTGCGCCCGTCCGCACCGGACGAGCAGACGGCCGAGTCCGGGGCCTGGCCACCCGCCGGTGCGCAACCGGTGGCTACGGACGGGCTGTACGAACGGATCGCCGCCTCGGGTTACGCGTACGGCCCCGCCTTCCGGGGCGTACGCACGATGTGGCATGACGGCGCCGACGTACTGGCCGAGGTGGAGCTGCCGGAGGCGGCCGGAGAAAGGGGCGGGTACGGCATCCACCCGGCACTGCTGGACGCGGTCCTGCAACCGGCTCTGGTGACCGACGAGGCACCGGCCGATGAGCGGCTGTGGTTGCCGTTCACCATGAGCGGCGTGGCACTCTGGGCGGCTGACGCGACCACCGTACGCGTCCGAAGCCCAACGCACCGGCAGGGCGTGGACGGCGAGTGCGCGATGCGTGTGGCCGTGTCCGATGCCGCGGGCGCACCGGTGCTCACCATCGACGCGCTCGTGATGCGTCCGGCCGCCCCCGAGCAGCTGCGCCCGGCGGGTGGCCATGGCGCCGCCGAACGCACGGCGCCGGTGCTACGGGGCGGCGTACGGGGCGGGCGGCGGCGCTCCGCGGCCGCCACGACCGGTGCGCGGTCGGCCGACTGGACCGCACGGCTGAGGGGACTGTCGGCGGCCGAACGGCAGCGGGCGGTGCTCCACCTGGTCCGCCAGCACGCCGCCACCGTGCTGGGACACACCGACCCCGACGCGTTGCACGCCGAGGCCAGCTTCAAGGAGCTGGGCTTCGAGTCCCTGACCGCCGTCGAGCTGCGCGACCGCCTCGCGGCGGCCACGGGATTGCGTCTGCCGGCGGCCCTCATCTTCAGATATCCGACCCCGGAGGGCATCGCACGCCACTTGGTGCAGCGACTTTCCCCCGAAGGCAAGGTCCCGACGCAGAAGACGACGGACGCGATGAATGTCGCGGAAAGGCTGGAGTCCGCGTCCGCGGATCAGGTTCTTGACTTTATTGACAACGAGCTTGGTGTGTCCTGAATGTACCGGGCGCGACGATCGCTGAAGGCCGGGTGACCCCTAGTGGCGAACGAAGAGAAGCTGGTCGAGTATCTCAAGCGGGTCTCCGCTGATCTGCACGATACGCGGCAGCGTTTGCGTGCGGCGGAGGAGCGTGTCCAGGAGCCGGTGGCCGTGGTGGGCATGGCTTGCCGCTTCCCGGGCGGGGTCACGTCCCCGGAGGAGTTGTGGGATCTACTCGGCGCGGGTGTGGACGCGATCGGGGATTTCCCCACGGACCGCGGATGGGATCTGGAAAACCTCTACCACCCCGATCCCGAGCACTACGGCACCAGTTGCGTCCGCCAGGGCGGATTCGTCGAGGCCGACCAATTCGACGCCGCGTTCTTCGGGATCAGCCCGAGGGAGGCGCTGGCGATGGACCCGCAGCAGCGGCTGGTGCTGGAAATCGCCTGGGAGGCGTTGGAGCGGGCCGGAATCGACCCGGCCACCCTGAAAGGCACCCGCACCGGCGTCTACACGGGGGTCTCCAGCCAGGACTATCTCGCCCGGGCTCCGCGGATTCCCGAGGGCTACGAGGGATACGCCCTCACGGGCATGCTCACCAGCATTATCTCGGGCCGGGTGGCCTACACGTTCGGTTTGGAGGGACCGGCGGTGACCGTGGACACCGCGTGCTCCGCCTCCCTCGTGGCCATCCACCTCGCCTGCCAGGCCCTGCGCCAGGGCGAATGCACCCTGGCGCTGAGCGGCGGCGTCACCTCGCTCGCCACCCCCGTCATGTTCACCGAGTTCACCCGGCAGCGGGCGCTGTCCCCGGACGGCCGCTGCAAGTCCTTCGCGGCCACCGCGGACGGCACCGGTTTCTCCGAGGGCGTCGGCCTGGTGGTGCTGGAACGGCTGTCGGACGCGCGGCGCAACGGACACCGGGTGCTGGCGGTGCTCCGGGGATCGGCCATCAACCAGGACGGCGCCTCGAACGGCCTGACCGCGCCCAACGACGTCGCCCAGGAACGCGTCATCGGCCAGGCGCTGGCAAGCGCCCAGCTGTCACCGGGCGAAGTGGACGCGGTGGAGGCCCATGGCACCGGTACGAAGCTGGGCGACCCGATCGAGGCCGAGGCCCTGATCGCCACGTACGGCCAGGACCGCCCCGCCGATCGGCCGCTGCTGCTCGGGTCGTTGAAGTCCCACATTGGGCACACCCACGCGGCAGCCGGTGTGGCCGGTGTCATCAAGATGGTGACGGCCCTGCGGCATGCGGTCCTGCCCGCCAATCTGCACCTGGACGAGCCGACCCCGCATGTGGAGTGGGAAGGCAGCGGAGTACGGCTGCTGACCGAACCGACCGCCTGGCCCGAACTCGACCGCCCCCGCCGGGCGGCCGTGTCCTCTTTCGGGGTCTCCGGCACCAACGCCCATGTGATCCTCGAAGAGGCCCCGGACGTGGACGACCACGATGAGTCGCGGCCCGTTGAGGGTGTGGTGCCATGGGTCGTGTCGGCGCGGAGTGCGGAGGCGCTGCGGGGGCAGGCGGCGGCGTTGGCGGCACGTATGGCCGATGCGGAGGTGGCGCCTGACGACGTGGGCTGGTCGTTGGTGACGACGCGGTCGGCGTTCGAGCACCGTGCGGTGGCGGTGGGCGAGGACCGTGCGGAGCTGCTGGCCGCGGTGGAGGCGTTGGCGAAGGGGGAGTCGCATCCGGACGTGGTGTGTTCCGGTGGTGCTGCGCCGCTGAGCGGTGGTGCGGGTCCGGTGCTCGTGTTTCCGGGGCAGGGGTCCCAGTGGGTGGGGATGGGGGCCGCGCTGCTCGATGCGTCGCCGGTGTTCGGGGCGCGGGTGGCGGAGTGCGAGCGGGCGTTGGCGCCGTATGTGGAGTGGTCGCTCACCGATGTTCTGCGCGGCACCGGAGATGCGAGTGATCTGGGCCGGGTCGATGTGGTGCAGCCGGTGTTGTGGGCGGTGATGGTGTCCCTGGCGGCGGCGTGGGCGGAACATGGGGTGCGCCCCGCGGCGGTCGTGGGCCATAGCCAGGGGGAGATCGCGGCGGCTGTGGTGGCCGGGGCGTTGTCGTTGGAGGACGGCGCGAAGGTGGTGGCGCTGCGCAGCCGGGCGCTGCGCAAACTGGCTGGTGGCGGTGCGATGGCGTCGCTGGGTGTGGGGCAGGAGAAGGCTGCTCGGCTGCTGGCGGGGCTGGGCGATCGGGCTGCCGGGGTGGGTGTGGCGGCGGTCAACGGGCCGTCTTCCACGGTGGTGTCGGGTCCGCCGGAGCAGGTGGCCGCGGTCGTGGCGGCATGCCGGGAGAACGGCGATCGCGCACGCCTGATCGACGTGGACTACGCCTCGCACGGCCCCCAAGTCGACGAAATCCACGAAGAGCTGGTGCATCTGCTGGAGGGCATCCGCCCGATCGACACCTCCGGTACGGAAACCGCCTTCTACTCCACGGTGCACGGCCGCCGCATCGACACCACCGGACTG
>NZ_GG657754.1:10058361-10061699 GCF_000158915.1 Streptomyces himastatinicus ATCC 53653
TCCCGTGGACTGGACGACCCTGTTCCCGGTCGACCCCACCCCGCGAACGGTGGATCTGCCGACGTACGCCTTCCAGCACCAGCGGTACTGGCTGGACGGCCTCACCGACCGCGGCGCCGACCCCACCGACCTCGGTCTCGTATCCGCCGGGCATCCGCTGCTGAGTGCCGCCGTGGAGCTGGCGAACGGTGGCGGCCGACTGCTGACGGGGCGGCTTTCGGCACGTACCCACGCGTGGCTGGGCGAGCACGTGGTGGCGGGCGCGGTGCTGGTGCCCGGTGCGGCCCTGGTGGAGTGGGCGCTGCGGGCCGCCGACGAGGTGGGCGCCGGCGGCGTCGAGGAACTGGCGCTCCAGGTCCCGTTGGTGCTGCCGGAATCGGGCGGACTTCGCCTCCAGATCGTGGTCGGGCCGCCTGGGGCCGACGGGCGGCGCGAGGTGCACATGTACTCCCGCCCCGAAGGAGACGCCGACTCCACGGCCGGGTGGGTGTGCCACGCGGAGGGTGTGCTGGGACCGGCCCCGGAAGACGAGGGCGAGGGCGTGGCGGAAGGGCTGGTCGGCGTATGGCCCCCGGCGGGGGCGGAGCCCGTGGCGCTGGAGGACTTCTACGCCCAGGCCGCGGCCTCGGGATATGCGTACGGCCCGTCCTTCCAGGGGCTGCGCGCGGTGTGGCGCGACGGGGCGGATCTGCTCGCCGAGGTGGTGTTGCCGGAGGCCGCGGGCGAGCACACCGCGTTCGGTATCCATCCGGCGCTGCTCGATGCGGCGCTGCACCCCGTCCTGCTGACCGGCCAGAACACGACGGACACGGTGTGGCTGCCGTTCACCTGGAACGGGGTGTCGCTACGGGCCCAAGGGGCGACCAGCGTACGGGTCCGACTGTCCCCTCGGGAGTGCGGCGACGAGAGCGAGCGGACCGTACGGGTGACGGTGGCCGACGCGGTGGGCGCCCCGGTGCTGAGCGCCGACGCGGTGGTGCTGCGTCGGGCGAGCGAAGAGCAGCTGAGGAGGGCCCAAGTCCCGGGCACGGATGGCCTGTTCGCGATGGACTGGACTCCGTTGCCCCTCACGCCGGACGGCAGCGTCGGTGCCACGAGTTGGGCGGCTCTGGGCAGCGAGGCCACCCCGGATCTCGACTCGCTGATCGCCGCGCTCGACGGCGGCACACCGGCTCCTCGGCCGTCTGGCGTATCAGCCCGCGCGACGCGTCGCGACGTCGGTGCCATGGCGGCCGACGGGCTGATGTCGGCGGAGCGGGTCCTGAAGCTGCTCCCAGGACTGGCTGGCCGAACCACGGCTGGCCGAGTCCCGGTTGGCGGTGGTGACGCGCGGAGCCGTACCCGCCGATGAAAGCGGGAGCGTGGACGTACCCGGTGCCGCGCTCTGGGGACTGGTGCGCAGCGCGCAGGCGGAGAACCCGGGCCGGTTCCTGCTGCTCGACCTCGAACCGAACACACCGCTGGCCGACCACGGCAGTGTGCTCAACGCCGTACGGCGGGCCGTGGAGACGGACGAGTCGCAGGTGGCGCTGCGCGCCGGGCAGATGCTGGTGCCCCGGCTGGTGCGGGCCGTCGGAAGCGGGGGTGACGGCGGTCTGGTGCCCCCGGCGGGACAGTCCGCGTGGCGGCTCGGGGTCGTCGGTGCCGCGACCGTGGACAGTGTGCGGCCCGTGCCGTGCCCGGAAGTGCTGGAGCCCCTGCGCGCCGGTCAGGTACGCATCGCGGTGCATGCGGCGGGTGTCAACTTCCGTGACGCGCTGATCGTGCTGGGGATGTATCCGGGCGACGCCGTGTTCGCGGGCAGTGAGGGCGCCGGTGTGGTCCTGGAGACCGGACCGGAGGTGACGGACCTCGCCGTGGGCGACCGGGTGATGGGTCTGTTCGAGGGCGCGTTCGGCCCGCTGGCGGTGGCGGACGCGCGTACGGTCGTCCCCATCCCCTCCGGCTGGACCTTCCAGCAGGCGGCCGCGGCGCCCGTCGTGTTCCTCACCGCGTGGTACGGGCTGGTCGAGCTGGGCGGGCTGCGGGCGGGGGAGTCGGTGCTGATCCATGCCGCGACGGGCGGTGTGGGTACGGCGGCGGTGCAGATCGCCCGCCATGTGGGTGCGGAGGTCTACGCCACGGCTTCCCCCGGCAAGCACATGACCCTGGAGGCCATGGGCATCGACCAGGTGCACCGGGCCTCGTCACGCGATCTGGACTTCGAGCAGGTCGTGCGGGAGGCCACCGGCGGTCGCGGAGTGGATGTCGTACTGAACAGCCTGGCCGGGCCCTTCGTGGACGCCTCCCTGGGGCTGCTGGCCGATGGTGGCCGGTTGCTGGAGATGGGGAAGACGGACATCCGTGATCCGGAGCGGATCGCGGCCGAGCATCCCGGGTGCGGTACGAGGCGTACGACCTGATCAGCGACGCCGGGCCGGAGCGTATCGGCCGGATGCTGCGCGAGTTGAATGGGTTGTTCGCGTCGGGCGATCTGGTGCCGCCTCCGGTGCGGGCGTGGCCGTTGTCGCGGGCGCGGGAGGCGCTGCGCCATCTGAGCCAGGCCAAGCACACCGGCAAGCTGGTGCTCGATGTCCCCGCACCGGTGGATCCTGAGGGCACGGTGCTGATCACGGGGGGCACGGGCACTCTGGGCGGGCAGGTGGCCGAACACCTCGTCCGTACCTGGGGCATCCGGCATCTCCTCCTGGTCAGCCGCAGCGGTCCCGACGCCTCTGGTGCCAAGGAACTGGCCATCCGTCTGGGCGAGTTGGATGCCGAGGTGCGAATCGTCTCGGCCGACGTAGCCGACGCGACCGCCGTGGCCGAACTCGTCGCGGGCATCGACCCGGCGCATCCGCTGACCGGCGTCATCCATGCGGCGGGCGCCCTGGACGACGCGATGCTTCCCGCGCAATCCGCGGAGCGGCTGGCCCGGGTGTGGGCGGCCAAGGCCACCGCCGCGGCCAATCTGCACGCGGCGACGGCACATCTGCGGCTCGGCACGTTCGTCATGTTCTCCTCCTTCGCTTCCGATCTGGGCACTCCCAGCCAGGCCAACTACGCGGCGGCCAACGCCTTCTGCGACGCCCTCGCGTCCCACCGCCAAGCCGCAGGCCTCCCTGGGCTGTCGGTGGCCTGGGGGTTGTGGGCGGCCACCAGCGGCCTCACTGCCCGGCTGGACACCGCCAACCTGGCCAGGATCGGCCGCCTGGGCATCACGGCCAACACCACCGAAGAGGGGCTGGCCCTGCTGGACGCGGCGTACCGCCACGGCCGCCCCCATCTGCTGGCGCTCAAGCTGGACGCCCGGGCCCTGGCCGCCCAGGACCCCGCCACCCTGCCCACCCCGCTCCGGG
>NZ_GG657754.1:10062750-10079342 GCF_000158915.1 Streptomyces himastatinicus ATCC 53653
CTGGGAGCTGCTGGAGCGTGCCGGAATCGACCCCGTATCGCTCAAGGGCAGCTCGACGGGGGTGTACGCCGGGACCGGTAGCCCCGGTTTCGGCACGCCGCACATCGACAGGAGCGCTGAGGGCTATCTGGTGACGGGCAACGCCCCCAGCGTGCTGTCGGGCCGGGTGGCGTACACGCTCGGACTCGAAGGGCCCGCGGTGACGGTGGACACGGCGTGTTCGTCGTCGCTAGTGGCCATGCATCTGGCCTGCCAGGCGCTGCGGCAGGGCGAATGCGGTCTCGCCCTGGCCGGTGGTGTGACGGTGATGGCGATCCCGAACGTGTTCACCGAGTTCTCCCGGCAGCGGGGGCTCGCGCCCGACGGCCGGTGCAAGGTGTTTCTCCTTTTGACGCCGACGGCACCGCCTTCGCCGAGGGCGTCGGCCTGGTGCTGCTGGAACGGCTGTCCGACGCCCGCCGCCACGGCCACCGGGTACTGGCGGTCATCAGGGGCTCGGCCATCAACCAGGACGGCGCCTCGAACGGCCTGACAGCGCCCAACGGGCCCTCCCAACAGCGGGTCATCACCCAGGCGTTGGCGAACGCACGGCTGTCACCCGCCGAGGTGGACGTGGTCGAGGCGCATGGCACCGGCACCCGGCTGGGCGACCCCATCGAGGCGCATGCGCTGCTGACCACCTACGGCCAGGACCGGCCCGACGGAAAGCCCCTGTGGCTGGGGTCGGTCAAGTCGAACATCGGCCACACCCAGGGCGCCGCGGGCGTGGCGGGCGTCATCAAGATGATCATGGCGATGCGGTACGAGACGCTGCCCGCCACCCTGAACGTCAACGAGCCCACCTCGCATGTGAACTGGGACGCGGGCGCCGTACGCGTGCTCACCGAACCCGTCACCTGGCCGCGCGGGGAGCGCCCGCGCCGGGCAGCGGTGTCCTCGTTCGGCATCTCCGGAACCAACGCCCACCTCCTCCTCGAATCAGCACCGGACGGCCCAACCCCGCCCCCGGCCACCGAGAGCACCCAGCCCGGCGGCCGCGCGCTGCCCTGGGTGCTGTCCGCCCGTACCGGCCAGGCGCTGTGCGACCAGGCCGCGGCGCTGGCTGTCCATGCCGACGCCCAGCCGCGGCTGCCCTTGGCCGACGTGGGCTGGTCGCTCGCCAGGACCCGCACCGTCTTCGAACACCGCGCCGTGATCCTCGGCGACGACCGTGACCAGCTGCTGACCGCCGTACGGGCGCTGGCCGACGGCCGGGACCACCCCGGGCTGACCCGTGCCGGAGCGGCCCGACCCGGCGCCACCGCGTTCATGTTCACCGGTCAGGGCAGCCAACAACCCGGTATGGGCGCGGAGTTGTACCGGAGTTTCGAGGTGTTCGCCACGGCCCTCGACGAGGCGTGCGCCCATCTGGACCCGCTGCTGGGGCGCTCGCTGCGCGACATCCTCTTCGCCGTCGAGGACACCGTCGAGGACACCGACGAGGCCCGCTCCCTCCACCGCACCGGAGTGACCCAGGCGGCCCTCTTCGCTCTGGAGACCGCCCTCTTCCGGCTGGTGGAGTCCTTCGGGCTCACCCCCGGATATCTGACCGGACACTCCGTCGGCGAAATCGTCGCCGCACATGTGGCGGGTGTGCTGTCGCTGCCGGACGCCTGCACCCTCGTCGCCGCCCGGGGGCGCCTGATGCAGGCACTCCCGGCCGGTGGCGCCATGGCCGCCGTCGAGGCCACCGAGGAACAGGTCCTCCCCCTGCTCAGCGAGCACGCGGACCGTCTCGCCCTGGCCGCTTTTTTTTTGTCCCACCGCCCTCGTGGTGTCCGGCGCCGAGGACGCCGTCGACGCGGTCGTACGCACCCTCAAGGAGCGCGGCCACCGCACCAAGCGGCTGCGCGTCAGCCATGCCTTTCCACTCACCGCTCCTCCAGCCCATGCTGGATGACTTCCGCGAGGTCGCCCGCACCCTCACCTACCATGCGCCGCACATCCCGGTGATCTCCAACGTCACGGGTGAGGTGGCCGACCCCGACCAGCTCCGTGACCCGGAGTACTGGGTACGCCACGTCCGCGAGCCCGTACGGTTCCACGACGGACTGCGGACCCTGCGCGCCGAGGGCGTGGTGCGCTACCTCGAACTCGGCCCGGACGCCGTCCTCACCACCATGGCCGAGGACGCCCTCGCCGCAACCGGGGCCACGGCGGAGACCGCGACAGCCGACGCGACGGCACCGGAGACGGCGCCGGTGTTCGCCACCGCCCTGCGCCACGGCCGCGACGAGCCCCGCACCCTGCTGTCCGCCCTGGCCAGGATGCACATCGACGGCGGCACCGCCGACTTCTCCGCCGCACTCCCGGACGGCGCGGGCCAGGTCGACCTGCCCACCTACCGCTTCCAGCGCGAGCGCTACTGGCGGCCGGTCCCGAACGGCACCGCCGATGTACGCGCCGCCGGGCTCGGCGCCACCGGCCACCCCCTCCTCCAGGCCGTCGTGGAGACACCTGACGGCGAACTGCTGCTCACCGGGCGGCTGTCGCTGAACACCCACCCCTGGCTGGCGGACCACACCATCGCAGGCAGCGTCCCGCTGCCCGGGACGGCCCTTCTGGAGCTGGCCCTGCTCGCCGGTGCGCGGGCTGGCTGCGATGTGGTCGACGACCTCACCCTGGAGACCCCGCTGCTCCTGCCCGCCTCCGGCGCGGTGCGCATCCAGCTGGCGGTCGCCGCGCCCGACGACGCGGGCCGACGGGCGCTCACCCTCTCCTCCCGACCCGCGGACCAGGACGACGAAGCCCCGGGAACCGTGGACACCTGGCGCCGCCACGCCGTCGGGCTCCTCGCGGCCTCGGTGGCGCCCGCCCCGGCGGCGCCCCCGGCGCCGTGGCCACCGGCCGACGCCGTACCGGTCGATGTGGCGGACCTGTACCGGCGTCTCACCGAGCAGGGGTACGCGTACGGGCCGTCCTTCCGCGGGCTGCACGCCGCGTGGCGGCATGGCGAGGACCTGCTGGCCGAGGTGCGCCTGGCCGCCGAGCAGCGGGGCGACGCCGAGGGCTTCGGCCTGCACCCCGCCCTTCTCGACAGCGCGCTGCACCCGGTGGAGGAGCTGTTCAACGCCGACCGCGCGAGCACCGACCACACACCGGACACGGTCCGACTGCCGTTCTCCTTCAGCGGGGTACGGCTCTTCGCCACCGGCGCCACCCGGCTACGGGTCCGCATCACCCCGACCGGCCCGGACACCGTCACGCTCACCCTGACCGACGACCACGGCGCCGTGGCCGCCACCATCGAGGCCCTCGGGCTGCGCGAGATCTCCGCCGACCGCTGGCGCTCCACGCACTCCAACGACTCCCTGTACCGGCTCGACTGGCAGCCGCATCCACTACTTGCCGACCAACCGGCCCCGGCCGAGAGCTGGGCCATCGTCGGCCCCGACCTCCTGGTCCTAGGCGACGACGGCCCCGAACCCGTCTCCGCCTACCCGGGCCTGGCCGCGCTCCAGGCCGCCATCGGCGCAGGGCTGCCGGTCCCGAGCCTCGTCATCATGCCGTACCCCGGCCACGACAGCGTGGCGTCCGACCTCGACGACATCCCCGTACGGGTGCGCGAGACCGCCCACCACATGCTGGACGCCCTGCGCACCTGGCTGGCCGACGAACGGTTCGGTACGGCCCGGCTGGTGATCGCCACCCGCGGCGCGATCGCCGCCGCCCCCGAGGATCCGCCCGCGGACCTGACCACCGCACCCCTGTGGGGCCTGGTCCGCGCCGCGCAGGCCGAACACCCCGAGCGCATCCTGCTGCTGGACCTGGACGACGACACGTCCTCCCGCCACGCCCTGCGCACCGTCCTCCCGGCCGCCGTGGCGGCCGGTGAAACCGAGCTGGCGGTACGGGCCGGGGCCGTACGCGTCCCCCGCCTGGTACGGGTCCGCCCCGACCACGAGGCGCCGCTTCCCGCCCTCGACCCGGACGGAACCGTCCTGATCACCGGCGGCACCGGAGCACTCGGCCGACTCGTCGCCCGGCATCTGGCCACCGCACACGGCGCCCGGCATGTGCTGCTGGTCTCCCCGGCGGGGCCCGGCCGCGCACGACACCGACGCGTTCACCGCCGAACTGGCCGCCCTGGGCACCGATGTGCGGACCGCCGCCTGTGACGTCGCCGATCCGCACGCGGTGGCCGCCCTGCTGGCCACGATCCCCGCCGCCCATCCGCTGACGGCCGTCGTCCACGCCGCCGGGGTGCTGAACGACGGGGTGGTCACCTCGCTGACCCCTGAGCGGTTCGACGCCGTGCTCGGCCCGAAACTCGACGCGGCGTGGCATCTGCACCGGCTGACCCGCGAGATGGCTCCGGCGGCGTTCGTGATGTTCTCCTCCGCCGCCTCCGTCATGGGCAACGGCGGCCAGGCCAACTACGCGGCCGCCAATATGTTCCTCAACGCCCTCGCCGAACACCGCCGTGCCGAGGGCCTGGTGACCCACACACTGGCCTGGGGGCTGCTGGCCTCGGCCGGTGGCATGACACACGACCTCGACGACGCCGACCTGGCCAGGATGGCGCGTTCCGGTGTCGCCCCCATCGCGGACGACCAAGTGGCGGTGCTGCTGGACGCCGCGCTGACCACCCCGTACCCCGTCCTCGTACCGGCCCGCTTCGATCCGACGGCGCTGCGTGCCCGGGCCGCCACCGGGCCACTGCCGCCCGTACTGCGGGCCCTGGTGCCCAGCCCCGCCCGGCGGCCCGCCCAGGACACCGGGGCAGTGCCCTGGGCGGAGCGGCTGGCCGGTCTGCCCGCCGCCGAACAGGACCGGGCCCTCGGCGAATTGGTCCGCGTCCAGGTGGCCACCGTGCTCGCCCATCCGGCGCCGGAGGCCATCGAGCTGGGCCGGGCCTTCCAGGAACTCGGCTTCGACTCGCTCACCGCCCTCGACCTGCGCAACCGGCTCAACGCGGCCACCGGGACCCGGATCCCGGCCACCGTCATCTTCGACTATCCGACCCCCGACGCCCTGGTGGGCTTCCTGCGCGAGAAGCTGATCGGGACCCACGACGCCACACCGCCCGCGCCCGTGGCCGCCACGGTGGCCATCGACGGCGATCCCATCGCCATCGTCGGCATGGCCTGCCGCTACCCGGGCGGTGTCGGTTCGCCCGAGGAGCTGTGGCGGCTGGTGTCCGAGGGCGTGGACGCCATCGGTGAGTTCCCGGGGGACCGTGGCTGGGATCTGGCGGGGCTCTTCGACCCGGACCCGGACCACCCTGGCACCAACTATGCCCGCGAGGGCGGGTTCCTGTACGACGCGGCGCGCTTCGATGCCGAGTTCTTCGGCATCAGCCCACGTGAGGCGCTGGCCACCGACCCGCAGCAGCGGCTGCTGCTGGAGACCGCCTGGCAGGCGTTCGAGAACGCGGGCATCGACCCGGTGACCCTGCGCGGCAGCCAGACCGCCGTGATCACCGGCGTCATGTACGACGACTACGGCAGCCGTTTCCTGGGCCGCACCCCGGAGGGCGTCGAGGGCCGCCTGATGACCGGCAGCACCCCGAGCATCGCCTCCGGACGGGTCGCGTTCACCTTCGGCCTGGAGGGGCCCGCGGTGACGGTGGACACGGCGTGTTCGTCGTCGCTGGTGGCCATGCATCTGGCCGCCCAGGCGCTGCGCCAGGGGGAATGCGCCCTGGCCCTGGCGGGCGGCGTGACCGTGATGGCCACGCCGCCACACCTTCGTGGAGTTCTCGCGGCAGCGCGGACTCGCCGCCGACGGCCGCTGCAAGCCGTTCGCGGCGGCGGCCGACGGCACGGGCTGGGGCGAGGGCATCGGACTGCTCGTCCTGGAACGCCTGTCGGACGCCCGGCGCAACGGACACCACGTGCTTGCCCTGTTCCGGGGCTCGGCCGTCAACCAGGACGGTGCCTCCAACGGCCTGACCGCCCCCAACGGACCCTCGCAGCAGCGGGTGATCCGGCAGGCGCTCGCCACCGCCCGCCTCACCCCGGCCGACGTCGACGCGGTGGAGGCCCACGGCACCGGCACCACGCTCGGCGACCCGATCGAGGCGCAGGCGCTGCTCGCCACCTACGGCCAGGAGCGGGCCGACGGGCGACCGCTGTGGCTCGGCTCCATCAAGTCGAACATCGGCCACACCCAGGCCGCCGCCGGGGCCGCGGGCGTCATCAAGATGGTGATGGCGATGCGGCACGGACTGCTCCCCGCCTCCCTGCACCTCGACGCACCGAGCCCGCACGTGGAGTGGGAGGACGGTGTACGGCTGCTGACGGAGGCGGTGGAATGGCCGCACGAGGAGCGGCCCCGCCGGGCCGCCGTCTCCTCTTTCGGCATCAGCGGCACCAACGCCCATGTGATCCTCGAACAGGCGCCGGAACTGCCCGACGCGCCGGAACCACCCGAGGCGCCGGAGCCCGCCGCCCACCGGGGCGTGGTGCCCTGGGTGCTGTCCGCACGGGGCGCGACGGCGCTGCGCGAGCAGGCCCGGGCGCTGGCCGCCCACCTCGCCACCGCTCCCGGGGCCAGGCCCGCCGAGGTGGGCTGGTCGCTGATCAGGACCCGTACGCTCTTCGATCATCGGGCCGTGGTCGTCGGCGAGAGCCGGGCGGAGCTGCTGGCCGCGGTGGAGGCGCTCGCGGCCGACGAAACACACCCGGGCGTTGTGCAGTCCGGCACCGCCTCGGACCCGCGCGCGGCCGGTCCGGTGCTGGTGTTCCCGGGACAGGGATCGCAGTGGCAGGGGATGGGGGCCGAACTGCTCGACGCCTCCCCGGTGTTCGCGGAGCGGGTGGCCGCCTGCGAACGGGCCCTGGCCCCCTATGTCGACTGGTCGCTCACCGATGTGCTGCGCGGCACCGAAGGTGTCGCCGAGCTGAGCCGCGTCGATGTGGTGCAGCCGGTGCTGTGGGCGGTCATGGTGTCCCTGGCCGCCGTATGGGCCGGTCATGGTGTGAAACCCGCCGCCGTCGTGGGACACAGCCAGGGCGAGATCGCCGCCGCCTGCGTGGCCGGGGCACTCTCGCTGGACGACGGCGCCCGCGTCGTGGCCCTGCGCAGCCGGGCCTTGCGGCGCCTGGCGGGCGGCGGGGCGATGGCCTCCCTCGGCGTGGGCCGGGAACGGGCCGACCAGCTGCTCGCCGACCTGGGCGAGCGCGCGGCCGAGGTGGTGGTGGCAGTCGTCTACGGACCCGTGTCCAGTTGACGGCATCGGGCGATGGCTTGCCTCAACGTTGTCCGAGAACGGCCGACCAGCTGCTCCCGACCTGGGATGAGCACGCGACCGATGTGGTGGTTGCAAGTCGTACAACGGACCCGTGTCGACGGTGGTATCTCGTGCCGCCCGAGCAGGTGGACGCGCCCCGTGCCCGACCTGCCGTGACAGTGGTGGGCGGGCCCCGATGATCGAGGTAGACTACGCCTCCCACAGCCCCCAGGTCGACGAGATCCCCGACGAAACTCAACCCGGCTGCTGGACGGCGTTCGCCCCGTCCAGCAGCCCGACACGGGGGTGGTCTTCTACTCCACCGTGACCGCGGGCCCGGCCGACCCCGCCGGACTCGACACCGCGTACTGGGTGCGCAACCTGCGCGAACAGGTGCGGTTCGCCGACGCCGTACGGGCCGCCCTGGCCGATGGCCACCGCGTGTTCATCGAGGCCAGCACCCATCCCGTCCTGACCGTCGGCATGCAGGAAACCTTCGAGGAGGCGGGCAGCGAGGCCATCGCGGTGCCCACCCTGCGGCGCGACCACGGCGATCTGGCCCAGCTGGTGCGCTCGGTGGCGCAGGCGTTCACCGCCGGGGTCGAGACGGACTGGACCACCCTGTTCCCGGCCGACCCCACGCCCCGTATCGTCCCGTTGCCGACGTACGCCTTCCAGCGCGACCGCTACTGGCTGGACGGAGCGGACGCACGCGGCGGCGACCCCGCCGACCTCGGACTGACCTCGGCGGACCACCCGCTGCTGGGCGCCGCCGTCGAACTCGCCGACGGCGGCACCCATCTGCTCACCGGCCGTATCGGAACCGGTGGCGGCCACGGCTGGCTGGCCGAGCACGTGGTGGCCGGGGCGCCCCTGGTGCCGGGCGCCGCGCTGGTCGAATGGGCGCTGCGGGCCGCCGACGAGGCCGGGTGTGCCGTCGTGGACGAACTGACGCTGCAAACCCCGCTGATCCTTCCCGAATCCGGCGGACTGCGCGTCCAGGTGGCGGTGGGCGCGGCCGACGAGGACGGCCGCCGTGAGGTGCGCGTCTACTCCCGCCCCGACACCGACACCGACACCGATGGAACGTGGCTGTGCCACGCCGATGGCGTCCTCGCACCGCCGCCCCACGACCGCCCGGCCCCCGAACCCTCCGGCGCATGGCCGCCACCGGGCGCGGAGCCGGTGGAGGCGGACGACTTCTACGCGCGGGCCGCCGCCGACGGATACGCCTACGGGCCCGCCTTCCAGGGCGTACGCAAACTCTGGCGGGACGGCTCCGACGTACTGGCAGAGGTGGCGCTGCCCGAAACCGCCGGTGAGTGCGGCGGCTTCGGTATCCACCCCGCGCTGCTGGACGCCGTACTCCACCCGGCCGCCCTGCTCACCGGGCAGCCGCCCGGACCGGACGACGAGGGCCGGATGTGGCTGCCGTTCACCTGGAACGGGGTGTCCCTGTGGGCCGCCGGGGCGACCACGGTACGCGTCCGGCTGTCGCCGGAGGAGCAGAACGGGGACGGCGAGCGGGCGCTGCGGGTGACCGTCGCCGACGCCGTGGGCGACCCCGTCCTCACGGTCGACTCGCTGGTGCTGCGCCCCGCCCGTACGGACCAGCTGTGCACCCCGGGCCGCCGCGGCGCGGACGGGCTGTTCACGCTGGACTGGATCCCGCTGCCGGGGGCCCCTGAGCCGATGGCCGACGGCGGCGACTGGGTGGTGCTGGGCCCGGCGGCATGGGACACCGCGGGCGCTGTGTGCCACCCGGATCTGGCGTCGCTGCTCGCGGACGTCGACGGTGGCGGACCCGTTCCCTCGGTGGTGCTGACCGGTGTCCCGGCCGTACCGGCTGCCACCTCGGCCGAGGGCATGGCCGCCGTCCAGCACACGCTGGGCCTGCTCCAGGCGTGGCTGGCCGAACCCCGCCTGACCGACGCCCGGTTGGTGGTGGTGACGCGGGGCGCCGTCGCGGCGGGCGCACCCGACGCGGACGGCCCCGGAACCGATGCCGTGGACGCGGCCGGTGCGGCGGTGTGGGGGCTGCTGCGCAGCGCGCAGGCGGAGAACCCCGACCGGTTCATCCTGCTCGACCTCGACCCTCGTGGTCCGGCGGACGCATCGGGCGCCGGGGCGCTGAACGGTGTCCTGGACGGTGTGCAGTGCGCGGCGGCGCTGGCCGAACCACAGGTGGCGGTGCGCGCGGGCCGGGTGTGGGCGCCGCGGCTGATGCGCGCCGGTACCGCCGGAAGTGGCGGTCTGGTGGCGCCGGTGGCGGAACCGGCCTGGCGGCTCGCGGTGGAAGGCGCCGCGACCATCGAGAACGTGACCCCGGTGCCCTGCCCGGAGGTGCTGGAGCCACTGGGCCCCGGTGAGGTCCGTATCGCGGTCCACGCGGCGGGCGTCAACTTCCGCGACGCCCTGATCGCCGTCGGGATGTACCCCGGCGGCGGGGTGTTCCGGGGCAGCGAAGGCGCGGGCGTGGTCGTGGACATCGGTGCCGGGGTGACCGGATTCGCCGTGGGCGACCGTGTGATGGGCCTGTTCGAGGGCGCTTTCGGCCCGCTGGTGGTGGCGGACGCCCGGATGGTGGTGCCGATCCCGGACGGCTGGACCTACCAGGAGGCAGCCGCCGTACCGGTGGTGTTCCTCACCGCCTGGTACGGGCTGGTGGACCTGGCCGGACTGCGGCCCGGGGAGTCGGTGCTCATCCACGCCGCGACCGGCGGCGTGGGAATGGCGGCGGTGCAGATCGCCCGCCACCTGGGCGCCGAGGTGTATGCCACGGCGAGCCCCGGCAAGCATGCGGTGCTGGAGGAGATGGGCATCGACCCGGCACACCGGGCCTCGTCACGCACCCTCGATTTCGAGACCGAGCTACGGGACGCCACCGGCGGCCGCGGCGTGGACGTGGTGCTGAACAGCCTCGCGGGCCCCTTCGTCGACGCCTCGCTGCGGCTGCTGGCCGACGGCGGGCGGCTCTCGGAGATGGGCAAGACCGATATCCGCGACCCGGAGCACATCGCCGCCACCCACCCCGGTGTGCGCTACCGGGCCTTCGACCTGGTGCCCGACGCCGGACCGGACCGCATCGGCGAGATGCTGCGCACGCTCCGCGAGCTGTTCACCGCCGGGGTGCTGCGGCCCGCACCCGTACGGACATGGCCGCTGAGCCGGGCGCGGGAAGCGCTGCGGCAGCTCAGCCAGGCCCGCCACACCGGCAAGCTGGTCCTCGACGTACCCGCCGCCGTGAACCCGGACGGCACGGTGCTCATCACGGGCGGCACCGGCACGCTGGGCGGGATCGTCGCCGAACACCTCGTACGCACCTGGCAGATCCGCCACCTGGTGCTGGCCGGCAGGCGGGGCCCGGACGCACCGGGCGCCGCGGAACTGACCGCCCGCCTCGGCGACCTGGGCGCACAGGTGCGCGTGGTCGCCGTGGACGTCACGGACGCGGCCGCGGTGGCGGAGCTGGTAGCGGGGGTCGATGCGGAGCATCCGCTGACCGGTGTCATCCACGCCACGGGTGTATTGGACGACGCGGTGGTCACCTCGCAGACCCCGGAGCGGGTGGCGCGGGTGTGGGAGGCCAAGGCCACGGCGGCGGCCCATCTGCACGCGGCGACAGCGGACTTGCGGCTCGGCATGTTCGTGATGTTCTCTTCCGCGGCCGGAGTGCTGGGCAGCCCAGGGCAGGCCAACTACGCCGCCGCGAACGCCTTTACGACGACCTGACGCCCGCCGTCGAGCGAGGGCTGCCAGAGTGTGTCGTGACTGGGAGACTGTAGACCGATGCCAGCGAGGATGACCGTCCACTGGCCGAAGACCGACCTCGCCCGGATGGCCCGTACGGACGTGGGACGCCCTCGGCACCCAGACACGGCCTGACCCTGCTCGACGCCGCCGTCCAGCACGGCAGCCACCTGCTGGTGACGGCCGACGTGAACCCCCGCACCCTGGCCGCTCTGTCTGCCGGGCGCCTACCCGCCACCCTGCGGGCACTCGCCAGCACCGGTGGCGGTGCCGGACGGCGTACGGCGGCGGCCGCCGGCGCGGAACAGCCCGTCGACTGGGCCGCCAGGCTGGCCGGGCTGTCGGCGGCCGAACGCCACCGGCTGGTGCTGGGCCTGGTCCGTGGCCACGCGGCCACCGTGCTGGGCCACACCGATGTGGACGCGGTGGGGGCCGAGGCCAGCTTCAAGGAGCTGGGCTTCGACTCGCTGACCGCCGTGGAACTGCGCAACCGGCTCGCCGCCGCCACCGGGCTGCGGCTGCCCGCCGCGATGGTCTTCGACTACCCCGAGGCCGCGGTGCTCGCCGAATACCTGCTGGAACGGCTCGCACCTGACGACGCCACCACCGCGGGCCGGGACGGCGTGGACCCTGTTCTGGGCGAGCTGGCCAGGCTGGACCACACCCTGGACGCCCTCGTCACGGACGAAGAGGGACGGCACAGGATCGCCAAGCGGCTGAGCGGACTGCTGGCGAAGGTGAACGGCGGACCGACCGACGCGTCCGACACGACCGACTTCACCACCCTCGAATCCGCTTCGGACGACGAGATGTTCGCGCTCATTGACCGTGAACTGCCCTGATGGAGGAGCGAGAACAGATGCCGGGTAAGGGTTCAGGTACGGGTACGGGTACGGGTACGGAAGAGAAGCTCCGCCAGTATCTCAAGCGGGTGACGGCCGATCTGGGGCAGACCCGTCAGCGCCTGCGCGAGGTGGAGGAGCGGGCGGCAGAGCCGGTGGCCATCGTCAGCATGGCCTGCCGCTTCCCGGGCGGGATCGCCTCCCCCGAAGACCTGTGGCACCTCGTCGCCTCCGGCCGGGACGCCATCGGGGACTTCCCGAAGGACCGCGGCTGGGACCTGGACGGCCTGTACCACCCGGACCCGGACCACCCCGGCACCAGCTACGTCCGCCGGGGCGGTTTCCTGCGGGGCGCGGACGGATTCGACGCCACCTTCTTCGGCATCAGCCCGCGCGAGGCACTGGCCGCCGAACCACAGCAACGCCAGCTCCTTGAGGTCTCCTGGGAACTGCTCGAACGCGCCGGGATCGACCCCACGTCGCTGAAGGGCACGCCGACCGGCGTCTACGCGGGCGCCGGAATCCTCGGCTTCGGCACACCCCATATCGAAAGGAGCGCCGAAGGGTATCTGCTCACCGGCAACACGCTCAGCGTCGTCTCGGGCCGGGTCGCGTTCACCCTCGGCCTCGAAGGACCCGCGGTGACCGTGGACACGGCGTGCTCCTCGTCCCTGGTCGCCATGCACCTCGCCTGCCAGGCGCTCCGGCAGGGCGAATGCACCCTGGCCATGGCCGGTGGCGTCACCGTGATGACCACCCCGCACACCTTCGTGGAATTCTCCCGTCAGCGCGGACTGTCCCCCGACGGCCGCTGCAAGCCCTTCGCCGCGGCCGCCGACGGTACGGGATTCTCCGAAGGCGTCGGCCTGCTGCTCCTGGAACGGCTCTCGGACGCACGGCGCAACGGACACCAGGTACTCGCGGTGCTCCGCGGCTCGGCGATCAACCAGGACGGCGCGTCGAACGGCCTGACCGCGCCGAACGGCCCCTCGCAGCAGCGAGTGATCCGCCAGGCCCTCATCAACGCCCAGCTGTCCTCCGCCGAGGTCGACGCCGTCGAGGCCCATGGCACCGGCACCACCCTCGGCGACCCCATCGAAGCCGACGCGCTGCTCGCCGCGTACGGCCAGGACCGGCCCGCCGACCAGCCGCTGTGGCTGGGCTCGCTGAAGTCCAACATCGGCCATGCGCAGGGTGCCGCGGGCGTGGCCGGTGTGATCAAGATGGTGATGGCGCTGCGCCACGAGACGCTGCCCGCCACCCTGTACGTCGATGAGCCGACCCCGCACGCGGACTGGAACGGCGGCGCGGTACGGCTGCTGACCGAGCCGGTGGCGTGGCCCCGCGGCGAACGTCCACGGCGGGCCGGTGTGTCGGCGTTCGGCATTTCCGGCACCAACGCCCATGTGATCGTGGAGCAGGCCCCGGATGTGCCCGAGCACGTTGAGCCGCGGCCGGTTGAGGGCGTGGTGCCGTGGGTGGTGTCGGCGCGGAGTACGGAGGCGTTACGGGGGCAGGCGGGCGCGTTGGCGGCGCGTGTGGCCGATGGGGAGGTGGGGGTTGCCGAGGTCGGCTGGTCGTTGGTGACGACGCGGTCGGTGTTCGAGCATCGTGCGGTGGTGGTGGGTGAGGACCGTGCGGAGTTGTTGTCCGGGGTGGAGGCTTTGGCGGCTGGGGAGTCGCATCCGGGTGTGGTGCATGGGGGCGCTGCGGTGTCGGCGGGTGATGTGGGTCCGGTGTTGGTGTTTCCGGGGCAGGGGTCGCAGTGGGTGGGGATGGGTGCGGGGTTGCTGGATGCGTCGCCGGTGTTTGCGGCGCGGGTGGCGGAGTGCGAGCGGGCGTTGGCGCCGTACGTGGACTGGTCGCTCCGCGATGTTCTGCGTGGTGAGGGGGACGCGGGCGATCTGGGCCGGGTCGATGTGGTGCAGCCGGTGTTGTGGGCGGTGATGGTGTCGCTTGCGGCGGTGTGGGCGGGGCATGGGGTGCGGCCTGCGGCGGTGGCGGGCCATAGCCAGGGTGAGATTGCGGCGGCGGTCGTGTCCGGGGCGCTATCGCTGGAGGATGGCGCGAAGGTGGTGGCTCTGCGCAGTCGGGCGCTGCGCCAGCTGGCCGGCGGTGGGGCGATGGCGTCGCTGGGCGTGGGCCAGGAGCAGGCCGGACAGCTGCTGGCCCGGCTCGGTGACCAGGCCGCGGCGGTGGGCGTGGCGGCGGTCAACGGGCCGTCGTCTACGGTGGTGTCGGGGCCGCCGGAGCAGGTGGCCGTGGTCGTGGCCGCATGCCAGGAGAACGGTGATCGCGGGCGGCTCATCGATGTGGACTACGCCTCGCACGGTCCCCAGGTAGATGAGATCCGCGACGAGCTGATGCGCGTACTGGACGGAGTAACCCCCGCCGCCGCGCCCTCGGACGACGTGGCCTTCTACTCGACGGTGAGCGGCGGCCGAGCCGATACGGCCGGTCTGGACGCCGCGTACTGGGTGACGAACCTACGGGAACCGGTGCGCTTCGCCGAGGCGGTGGAGGCGCTGTTGGCCGATGGGCACCGGGTGTTCATCGAGGCCAGCACCCACCCCGTGCTCACCGTCGGTATGGAGGAGACCTTCGAGCGGGCGGGCGCGGACGCGGTGACCGTGCCGACGCTGCGCCGCGACCACGGTGGCCGGGAGCAGCTCGTGCGCTCCCTCGCCCAGGCGTTCGTCGCGGGCGTCCACGTGGACTGGACGGCCTTGTTCCCGTCCGATCCGACACCGTGCAGCGTGGACCTGCCCACCTACGCGTTCCAGCACCAACGCTTCTGGATGGCCGGATCGGGCGGGACCGGCGACCCCAGTGGCCTCGGTCTGGTGTCCGCCGGACATCCGCTGCTGGGTGCCGCGGTCGAACTTGCCGATGGCAGTACGCACCTGCTCACCGGCAGGATCACGGCAGGCGGTGGCGAGAGCTGGCTCGGCGACCATGTGGTGGCGGGGGCCGTGCTGCTGCCGGGTGCGGCGCTGGTGGAGTGGGTGTTGCGGGCGGCCGACGAGGTCGGCTGCGGTGGAGTGGAGGAGCTGGCGCTTCAGGTGCCCCTGGCACTGCCCGAGTCGGCAACCTGCCGCCTGCAGGTCGTGGTGGGCGCGGCGGCCGAGGACGGGCGGCGCGAGGTTCAGGTGTACTCCCGTCCCGGGGACGCCGACTCCGTAGCCGGGTGGGTGTGCCATGCGGAGGGCGTACTGAGCCCGCCACGTGCGGACACCGCACCGACGGCCGAGGGCTTGCAGGGTGCATGGCCCCCGGCAGGAGCGCAGCCGGTGGAGCTGGACGGGTTCTACGAGCAGGCCGCGGCGGCAGGATATGCGTACGGGCCGTCCTTCCAGGGTCTGCGCGCGATGTGGCGGGACAAAGCGGATGTCGTCGCCGAGGTGGCGCTGCCCGAGGCAGCGGGGGACGAGGAAGGCTTCGGCATCCACCCGGCGCTGCTCGACGCCGCGCTGCACCCGGCGCTGCTGATGGCCTCGTCCGAGCGGGAGCAGGGCGATGAGCAGGTGTGGCTGCCGTTCGCCTGGAACGGCGTGTCCCTCTGGGCCACCGGCGCCACCACCGTACGGGTGCGGATCTCCCCGCGGCAGCACGGCGTGGATGGCGAGCGGGGACTGCGGATGGTGGTGGCCGACGCCGCCGGGGAACCGGTCCTGACGGTGGACTCCCTGGTCACGCGCCCGGCACGGACCGATCAGCTGCGGGCTGCGGGCGCGCGTGGTGTGGATGGACTGTTCGCGCTGGAGTGGACGCCGTTGCCTGCCGTGCCGGTCACGACGGATGACGACGAGTGGGTGGTTCTGGACCTCCGTAACGCGGATGAGGATCTGGGATCGTTGGTCGCGGCGCTCGACGCCGATGGGCCGGTACCGTCCGTTGCCCTCGTTTGCCTTCCGCACTCCAGTGGGGGTGCCGGTGCCGTGTTGGCGGCCGAGGGGCTGGCCCTGACGGAGCGGACGTTGGGGCTGTTGCAGGGCTGGTTGGCCGAACCGCGGCTGACCGATGCCCGGTTGGTCGTGGTGACGCGGGGTGCGGTCGCGCACGCCGACGACGATGTCCCGGATGTGGCCGGTGCCGCCGTGTGGGGGCTGGTGCGCAGTGCGCAGGCGGAGGACCCGGGACGTTTCCTACTGCTCGACCTCGGGCCCGGAGACGATGTCTTCGCGGACCATGTGCGGGACGCGGTCGCGTATGCGGTGGAACGGGACGAACCTCAGCTGGCCCTACGGGACGGCGAGTTGCTGGTGCCCCGGCTGAAGCGGGCAGACAGCGACCAGCCGTCGGACGTTCCGGGCGTGCTCGACCCGGACGGTACGGTGCTCATCACGGGCGGCACCGGAACCCTGGGCGGACTGGTCGCCGAACACCTCGTACGCACCTGGCAGGTCGGCCACCTTCTGCTGGCGAGCCGCCACGGGCCGAACGCCCCCGGCGCACGGGACCTGGCCGACCGGCTGGAAGACCTTGGCGCGCGGGTGCGGATCGCCGCCGTGGACGTCACGGATGCGGCCGCGGTGGCGGACCTGGTGGCGGGCATCGACGCGGAGCATCCGCTGACCGGTGTCATCCATGCCGCGGGTGTGCTGGACGACGCGGTGGTCACCTCGCAGACCCCGGAGCGTCTGGCGCGGGTATGGGAGGCCAAGGCCGCGGCGGCGGCGCATCTGCACGCGGCGACGGCGGATCTGCCGCTGGGCATGTTCGTGACGTTCTCCTCCGCGGCCGGGGTGCTGGGCAGCCCGGGGCAGGCCAACTACGCGGCGGCGAAC
>NZ_GG657754.1:10079531-10084311 GCF_000158915.1 Streptomyces himastatinicus ATCC 53653
AGGCGCTCGCCCTGATGGATGCGGCGTGCGCCCTCCCGCATCCGTTGGTGGTTGCTGTGGACCTTGATGTGGCGGGGGTTGGTGATGTTCCTGCGGTGTTGCGTGGGTTGGTGGTGGGGCGGGTTCGGCGTCGGGTGGCTGTGGGCGGTGAGGTGGCTGGTGGGTTGGCTGGGCGGTTGGTGGGTTTGGATGAGGGTGGTCGGTTGGATGTGGTGTTGGAGGTGGTGCGGGGTTGTGTGGCGGTGGTGTTGGGGTTTGGTTCGTCGGGTGAGGTGCGGTCGGGGGCTGCGTTCAAGGAGTTGGGTTTCGACTCGTTGACGGCGGTGGAGTTGCGTAATCGGCTGTCGGCGGCGACGGGGTTGCGGTTGCCCGCGACGATGGTGTTCGACTATCCGACACCCCACGCCCTGGCCACCTACCTGTGCGCCCGGTTGGTGGGCGAATCCGCGGTGGCCCGTGGCCCGGCAAGGGCGGTGGCCGACTCCGGTGAGCCGATCGCGATCGTGGGGATGACCTGCCGGTTCCCCGGTGGCGCGACATCCCCCGAGAAGCTGTGGGAGCTGGTCGCCTCGGGTCGGGATGTGATCGGGGAATTTCCGACCGGCCGGGGCTGGGACCTGGACGGCCTCTTCCACCCGGACCCCGACCACCCCGGCACCAGCTACGCGAACGAGGGCGGCTTCCTCCACGATGCCGACGCGTTCGATGCGGGGTTCTTCGGTATCAATCCGCGTGAGGCGCTGGCGACGGATCCGCAGCAGCGGTTGCTGTTGGAGGCGGCGTGGGAGGTGGTGGAGCGGGCCGGTATCGACCCGGTGTCGCTGAAGGGCAGCCCGACCGGTGTCTATGCCGGGGTGATGTACCACGACTACGCCGCCGGGCTCAGCAGCGGTGACGCACGGCTGGAGGGCTACGCCATGCTCGCCAGCTCCGGCAGCGTGGTGTCCGGTCGGGTGGCGTACACGCTGGGGTTGGAGGGGCCGGCGGTGACGGTGGATACGGCGTGTTCGTCGTCGCTGGTGGCGATGCATCTGGCGGCGCAGGCGTTGCGGCAGGGTGAGTGCACGCTCGCTCTGGCGGGCGGTGTGACGGTGATGGCGACGCCGGATGTGTTCACCGGCTTCTCGCGTCAGCGCGGCCTGGCCCCCGACGGGCGATGCAAGCCATTCGCCGCTGCGGCCGACGGCACCGGCTGGAGCGAGGGCGTCGGCTTGTTGCTCCTGGAGCGGTTGTCGGACGCGCGGCGTCATGGCCGTCGGGTGTTGGCGGTGATCCGGGGTTCGGCGGTCAACCAGGACGGAGCGTCGAATGGTCTGACGGCGCCGAATGGTCCGTCGCAGCAGCGGGTGATTCGTCAGGCGTTGGCCGGTGCGGGTTTGTCGGCGTCCGAGGTGGATGCGGTGGAGGCGCATGGTACGGGGACCACGCTGGGCGACCCGATCGAGGCGCAGGCGCTGCTGGCCACGTACGGTCAGGAGCGGCCGGAGGATCAGCCGCTGTGGCTCGGCTCCATCAAGTCGAATATCGGGCATACGCAGGCGGCCGCTGGTGTCGCGGGTGTGATCAAGATGGTGCAGGCCATGCGGCACGGCGTACTTCCCGTTTCACTGCATGTCGATGAGCCGACGCCGCATGTCGATTGGGGTAGTGGTGCGGTACGGCTGCTGACCGAGCCGGTGGAGTGGCCGGACAGTGAGCGTCCCCGCCGCGCCGGGGTGTCCTCCTTCGGCGCCTCGGGCACCAACGCACACCTCATCCTGGAGCAGGCCCCGGACGTTCCCGAGGTGGAGCCGGTGCTTGAGCACCGTGGCGTGGTGCCCTGGGTGCTGTCTGCGCGGAGTGCGGAGGCGTTGCGCGGGCAGGCCGCGGCCCTGGCCGGGCGCCTGGCGCCGGACCCGCAGGCGTCGGCCGTCGAGGTGGGATGGTCGCTGTTGACGTCCCGGTCGCTGTTCGAGCAGCGGGCCGTGGTGCTGGGCGGCGACCGTGCGGACATGGTGGCGGCGGTGGAGGCCCTGGCAGCCGGTGAGCCGCATCCGGGGGTGGTGGGCCCGCCTGCGGGCGTGGCCCCGTCCGGGAAGACGGTGTGGCTGTTCAGCGGACAGGGCAGCCAGCGCGTGGGGATGGGCGCGGGGCTGTACGACCGCTTTCCCGTGTTCGCTGCGGCGTTCGACGAGGTCTGCGGCCTGCTCGACCCGCACCTTGAACACCCACTACATCAGGTGGCGTTCACGGGCGTGCCCGAGCGGCCGGGGCTGCTGGACCACACGACCTACGCCCAGGCAGGGCTGTTCGCCCTGCACATCGCCCTGGCCCGATTGCTGGACTCCCTGGGGCTGCGCCCCGATGTGGTGATCGGCCACTCGATCGGGGAGGTCGCCGCCGCGCACATCGCAGGCGTCTTTGACCTTTCCGACGCCTGCCGACTCGTCGCCGCCCGCGCCACCCTCATGGGCGGACTCCCCGAAGGCGGCGGCATGGCCACCATCGCCGCCACCCCCGACGAACTCGCCGAACACGACGGCCAGGTGAGCATCGCCGCCCTGAACACACCCGGCAACACCGTCATCTCCGGCCCCGCCGAACGGGTGGCCGTGATCAGCACTGCCTGGGCCGCCAAGGGCCGCAAGACCAAAACCCTCACCGTCAGCCATGCCTTCCACTCACCGCTGATGGACCCCATCCTGGAGCCCTTCACCCAGGCCATCACGGACCTCACCTACCACCGGCCCACCCTCCCACTGCTCAGCAACCTCACCGGCGAACCCGCCGACGAACGCATCGCCACCCCCGACTACTGGGCCCAACACATCCGCCAACCCGTCCACTTCCACCCCGCCATCACCCACATCGCCCCCAACACAGGCGTCTTTCTGGAACTGGGCCCGGATCCAGTCCTCGCCACCGCAACACAACACACCCTCAGCCACACCACCACGGAAACCGGGCCCCCAAACCCCCTGGTGACGGCCATCCTCACCCGCAAGCAACCCGATGTCCACGCCCTCGGCCATGCCCTCGCCCAACTCCACACATCCGGTACCGATGTCGACTGGACCAGCTGGTTCCCGGCCGACCCCGCGCCGCGGGCGGTGGAGCTGCCGACGTACGTCTTCCAGCGCGAGCGGTACTGGCTGGCCGCGGCCGGTGGCGTCGGTGATGTCGCCGCCGCCGGGTTGCAGCGGGTGGAGCACGCGTTGCTGCCCGCGGCGGTGGGGCTGGCGGACGGCGGGGTGGTGCTCACGGGTCGGGTCTCGGCCGTCGGCGCCAAGAACTGGCTGGCCGAACACGTGATGGCGGGCGCGGTGCTGGTGCCCGGTGCCGCGCTGGTGGAGTGGGCGCTGCGGGCGGCCGACGAGGCGGGCTGCGGTGGGGTGGAGGAGCTGGCGCTCCAGGTCCCGCTGGTGCTGCCCGCGTCCGGCGGGCTGCGTGTACAGGTGGTGGCGGGCCCGGCCACCGAGGACCGGCGGCGCGATGTGCGGATCTACTCCCGCCCCGACCGCGATGCCGAACCGGGCACCGACCCGGGGTGGGTGTGCCACGCGGAGGGTGTGCTGAGCCCGCCGTCCGCCGATGGCCGGGCGGAGGAGCTGTCCGGGGCGTGGCCTCCCGTGGGGGCGGAGCCGGTGGACGTGACCGGCTTCTACGAGCGCGCGGCAGCGGCCGGATACGCGTACGGCCCGTCTTTCCAGGGCGTACGGGCCGTGTGGCGGGACGGTACGGACGTCCTCGCCGAGGTGGCGCTGCCCGAAACCGCCGGTGACCGCGACGGCTTCGGTATCCATCCCGCGCTGCTGGACGCCGCCCTGCACCCGGCTCTGCTGCTCGACCCGTCCGAGCCGGAACGGGACGACGACGCACGGGTGTGGCTGCCGTTCGCCTGGCGGGGCGTGTCGTTGTGGGCGGGTGGCGCGACGACGGTTCGGGTCCGGCTCTCTCCCCGGTCGCGGGAGAAGGACGGTGCGGAGGGCGAGCGGGGTCTGCGGATGGTCGTGGCCGACGCGGTGGGCGTTCAGGTGCTGACGGTCGATGCGCTGGCCATGCGTTCGGCCGACCCGGATCAGCTGCGGGCTGCCACGGGGCCCGAGGCGGACGGGCTGTTTACTCTGGACTGGACCCCGTTGCCGCCGGGAGGCAATGACACCGACGAGCCAGAGGAAGCTGCCACCTGGGTGGTGCTGGGCCAGGCGGAACCGTCCCCGATCGGGGAGGGCGCGGTCTGCCATCCGCATCTGGAGTCGCTGATCGCGGCGCTCGATGGCGGCGCGCCCGTACCCTCGGTGGCCATCGCCTGCCTGTCCGCACCTTCCCCGGACGGCGATGCGGCGCAAGCCGGACTGGCCCTGACGGAAAGCGCGTTGGGGCTGTTGCAGGGCTGGTTGGCCGAGCCGCGGCTGGCCGATGCCCGGTTGGTGGTCGTCACCCGGGGCGCCGTCGCGCTCGACACATCCGAGGACGAGGGGGACGGCGACGGCGGCGTGAACGCGGCCGGGGCCGCGGTGTGCGGGCTGGTGCGCAGCGCGCAAGCCGAGAACCCGGGTCGTTTCCTTCTGCTCGACCTCGACCTCGACCCCGCCGGTGAACCGGCCGCCACGGTCCCCGGCCACAGCATGGTGGACGGCGTACTGCGGGCCGTGGCGATGGACGAGCCCCAGGTGGCGCTGCGCGCCGGGCGGATCCTGGTGCCGCGGCTGATGCGCGCCGGTGGGGCGAGCAGCGGGGGAGTGGTGGGGCCGGTCGGGCAGCCCGCGTGGCGGCTCGAACTGACGGGCGCGGCGACGCT
>NZ_GG657754.1:10085322-10088057 GCF_000158915.1 Streptomyces himastatinicus ATCC 53653
TGAGCCGCAGTGGCCCCGACGCCCCGGGCGCGAAGGAACTCACGGCCCGGCTGGACGAACTGGGCGCGCGGGTACGGATCGAGGCGGCGGATGTCACCGACGCCGCCGCGGTGGCTGCCCTGGTGGCGGGCGTCGACCCGGAGCACCCACTGACCGGGGTGATCCACGCGGCCGGTGTGCTGGACGACGCGGTGGTCACCTCGCAGACCCCGGAGCGGCTGGCGCGGGTGTGGGAGGCCAAGGCCACGGCGGCGGCTCATCTGCACGCGGCGACGGCGGACCTGCGGCTGGGCATGTTCGTGATGTTCTCCTCCGCGGCCGGGGTGATGGGCAGTCCAGGGCAGGCCAACTACGCGGCGGCCAACGCCTTTTGCGATGCGCTGGCCGCCCATCGGCGGTCCCTCGGCATGCCGGGCGTGTCCGTGGCCTGGGGGCTGTGGGCCGAATCCAGTGAGATGACCGGAAACCTCACCGAAGCCGATCTGGCGCGGATGGCCCGCTCCGGTATCGCCGCGATGGCGAGCGACCACGCCCTCGCGCTGCTGGACGCCGCGGTCGAGCACGGCGGCCACCAGCTGATCGCGGCCGATGTGAACACGCGCGTCCTCGCCACCCAGCCCCCGGACGCCCTGCCCGCCGCGCTGCGTGCCCTGGTCGCGGCGAGCGCCGGTGCCGGGCGTACGACGGAACGGCGTACGGCGGCGGCCGCCGGTGCGCAGCCCGTCGACTGGGCCGGGCGGCTGGCGGGCATGTCCGCCGATGAGCGGCGCCGGGTGCTGCTCGACCTGGTCCGTGGCCACGCGACCACCGTGCTGGGCCACGCGGATGCGGAAGCGGTCCAGGCGGACACCAGTTTCAAGGATCTGGGCTTCGACTCGCTGACGGCGGTGGAACTGCGCAACCGGCTCTCCGCCGCCACCGGCCTGCGGCTGCCCGCCGCCCTCGTCTTCGACTACCCCGAGGCGGCCATCGTGGCCGACTATCTGCTGGAACGCCTCGCCCCCGAAGAGGACGCCTCGACGGGCCGGACCGGTGCCGACCCGGCCCTCGGCGAACTGGCCAAGCTGGAAGCCACGCTGGCGCGCCTCGACGTGGCGGACGGCGAGGCCGGGGCGGTCACGGCCCGGCTGGAGAGTCTGCTGGCCACGTGGAAGGCGACGCGGAACCTGGCGGGACAGAAGCCGGACGCCGCGGAGCGGAAGACCGCCACGGAGCGGCTGGAGTCCGCGTCCGCGGCCCAGGTCCTCGACTTCATCGACAACGAGCTGGGTGTGTCCTGAATGTGCCGGGCGCGACGATCGCTTAAGGCCGGGTGAAACCTCATGGTGAACGTGAACGTAAACGAAGAGAAGCTGGTCGAGTACCTCAAGCGCGTGTCCGCGGACCTGCACGACACACGGCTGCGCTTACGCGAGGTGGAGGAGCGTTCCCAGGAGCCGGTGGCCGTGGTGAGCGTCGCCTGCCGCTTCCCGGGCGGAGTGGACACGCCCGAGGCGCTGTGGCGGCTGGTGTCCGAAGGAGTCGACGCGATCGGCGACTTCCCCACCGACCGTGGCTGGGACCTGGACGGCCTGTATCACCCGGACCCGGATCACCCCGGCACCACCTATACCCGCCGGGGCGGATTCCTCGACGGCGCCGACCAATTCGACCCCCTGTTCTTCGGCATCAGCCCGCGCGAGGCGCTGGCCACCAGCCCGCAGCAGCGGCTGCTGCTCGAAACCGCCTGGGAGGCGTTCGAGCGGGCCGGTATCGATCCCGTTGCGTTGAAGGGCTCTCCCACGGGGGTCTACGCCGGTACGGCCACCACCGGTGGCGCAGCCGCCTCGGGCGACGTGCCCGAGGCGGCCTCCGAGGGATACGCGGGCAATGCCCCGAGCCTCCTGTCGGGCCGGGTGTCCTACACCTTCGGGCTGGAAGGCCCGGCCGTCACGGTGGAGACGGCGTGCTCGTCCTCGCTGGTGGCCCTCCACCTTGCGGTGCAGGCACTGCGGCAGGGCGAATGCACGCTCGCCCTCGCCGGTGGGGTCACGGTGATGGCCACCCCCGAGGTGTTCACCGGGTTCTCGCGACAGCGCGGTCTGTCCCCGGACGGCCGGTGCAAGGCATTCGCCGCCACCGCCGACGGCACGGGGTGGGGCGAAGGCGTCGGCCTGGTGCTGCTGGAGCGGCTGTCGGACGCGCGGCGCAACGGGCACCAGGTGATGGCCGTGATCCGCGGATCGGCCATCAACCAGGACGGCGCCAGCAACGGGTTCACGGCGCCGAACGGGCCGTCGCAGCAGCGCGTCATCCGCCAGGCGCTGACCGGAGCCCGGCTGGCCCCGTCCGAGATCGACGCCGTCGAGGCCCATGGCACCGGCACCACTCTGGGCGACCCCATCGAGGCGGACGCGCTCATCGCCACGTATGGGCAGGACCGGCCGGAGGACCGCCCCCTGTGGCTGGGGTCCTTGAAGTCCAACATCGGTCATACGCAGGGTGCGGCGGGCGTGGCCGGTGTGATCAAGATGGTGATGGCGCTACGGCACGAGATGCTGCCCGCGACCCTGCACGTCGATGAGCCGACCCCCCATGTGCAGTGGGACGGAGGCGGCGTACGGCTGCTGACCAAGCCCGTCGAGTGGCCGCGCGGCGACCGGCCGCGGCGGGCAGGAGTGTCGTCCTTCGGGATCAGCGGAACCAATGCGCATGTGATCGTGGAGCAGGCCCCGGACGTGCCCGAGACGGAGCCG
>NZ_GG657754.1:10089850-10090974 GCF_000158915.1 Streptomyces himastatinicus ATCC 53653
AAGGCGTGCTGAGCCCGCCGTCCGCCGAGGGCGGGGCGGACGAGCTGCCCGGCGCATGGCCTCCGGCGAACGCGAAGCCGCTGGACGTCGAGGGGTTCTACGAGCAGGCCACGGCGGCGGGGTACGCGTACGGCCCGTCGTTCCAGGGGCTTCGGGCAGCGTGGCGCGATGGCCGGGATCTGCTGGCCGAGGTGGCACTGCCCGAGGCCGCCGGAGACCATGACGGCTTCGGCATCCACCCGGCGCTCCTGGACGCAGCCCTGCACGCCCTCCTGCTGGCCGACCGGTTCGCCGCCGATTCCGACGCGGCGGAGGCCGAGCAGCTGTGGTTGCCGTTCGTCTGGAATGGCGTATCTCTGCACGCCACCGGCGCGACCACGGTCCGTGTGCGGCTCACCCGCCACCAGGAGAGCGCTGAGGGTGAGCGCGGGCTACGGCTGGTCGTGGCCGATGCCGGGGGTGCTTCCGTGCTCACGGTCGACTCCCTCACCATGCGTCCGGCCGACGCCGATCAGCTTCGGTCCGTGGGCGGACGGGACACCGGTGGGCTGTTCACCCTCGACTGGGCGCCCCTGCCCGCCGTGCCGATCACGATGCAGGACGACGACTGGGTGGTGCTGGGCCGGGACAACGACCACCCGGACCTGACGGCGTTGGTGGCCGCGATGGATGGCGGTACGCCTGCTCCGACGCTGGCCTTGGCGTATCTCCCCGCCGTACGTGAGCCCGCCGACGACGATCTCGCGGCGGGCGCGACCGAGGGTCTCACCGCTGTCGAGCACGCACTGCAATGGGTACAGGGCTGGCTGGCCGAACCGCGCCTGGCCGATGCCCGGTTGGCGGTGGTGACGCGGGGTGCGGTCGCGCACGCCGAGGACGATGTCCCGGACGTGGCCGGTGCCGCCGTATGGGGCCTGCTGCGGAGTGCGCAGGCCGAGAACCCGGACCGCTTCGTCCTCCTGGACACCGAACCGGATCCCCACACCGAGGCGACCCATCGCAGTGTGGCCGACGCCGTGGCCCGTGCCGTACGGGCTGATGAGCCGCAGGTGGTCATGCGGGCCGGGCAGCTGCTGGTGCCTCGACTGACCCCGGCCCGGCGCGCGAGTCATGACGAGCCCACC
>NZ_GG657754.1:10092778-10095833 GCF_000158915.1 Streptomyces himastatinicus ATCC 53653
GGCGCCGAATGGTCCGTCGCAGCAGCGGCGTGATTCGTCAGGCGTTGGCCGGTGCGGGTTTGTCGGCGTCCGAGGTGGACGCGGTGGAGGCCCACGGTACGGGAACCACCCTGGGGGACCCGATCGAGGCGCAGGCATTGCTGGCGACGTACGGTCAGGAGCGGCCGGAGGATCGGCCGCTGTGGCTGGGTTCGGTGAAGTCGAATATCGGGCATACGCAGGCGGCCGCTGGTGTCGCGGGTGTGATCAAGATGGTGCAGGCCATGCGGCACGGCGTACTTCCCGCCTCACTGCACGTCGACGAGCCGACGCCGCATGTGGATTGGGGTAGTGGTGCGGTACGGCTGCTGACGGAGCCGGTGGAGTGGCCGGACAGTGAGCGTCCCCGCCGCGCCGGGGTGTCCTCCTTCGGCGCCTCCGGTACGAACGCGCACGTGATCCTGGAGCAGGCCCCGGACACCCCAGAGGCGGAGTCGGTGCCCGAACACGTGGGTGTGGTGCCCTGGGTGCTGTCCGCGCGGAGTGCGGAGGCACTGCGCGGGCAGGCCGCGGCACTGTCCGGGCGCCTGGCCGAGGCTCCTGAGCTGACGCCGGTGGATGTGGGCTGGTCGCTGATCAGCACGCGGTCGGTGTTCGAGCATCGCGCGGTGGTGGCGGGTGAGGGCCGGGCGGAGTTGGTGGCGGCGGTCGAGGCCCTGGCGGCAGGGGAATCCCACCCGGATGTGGTGCACGCGACTGCTCCGGTGCCGGTGAGCGATGCGGGTCCCGTGCTGGTGTTCCCAGGGCAGGGATCCCAGTGGGCCGGGATGGGCGCCGCGCTGCTCGATGCGTCGCCGGTGTTCGCGGCGCGCGTGGCGGAGTGTGAGCGGGCGCTGTCGCCGTACGTGGACTGGTCGCTCACCGACGTGCTGCGCGGCGCGGAGGGCGCGGCCGAGATGAGCCGGGTCGATGTGGTGCAGCCGGTGCTGTGGGCGGTGATGGTGTCCCTGGCGGCGGTGTGGGCCGGGCACGGCGTGAAGCCCGCTGCGGTCGTGGGCCACAGCCAGGGTGAGATTGCGGCGGCGGTCGTGTCCGGGGCGCTGTCGCTGGAGGACGGCGCGAAGGTCGTGGCGCTGCGCAGCAGGGCCCTGCGCAAGCTGGCCGGTGGCGGGGCGATGGCGTCGCTCGGCGTGGGCCAAGAGCAGGCCGGACAGCTGCTGGCCCGGCTCGGCGACCAGGCGGCGGCGGTGGGTGTGGCGGCGGTCAACGGACCTTCCTCCACGGTCATTTCAGGTCCCCCGCAGCAGGTTGCCGCAGCAGTGGCCGCATGCCAGGAGGACGGCGATCGCGCACGGCTCATCGATGTGGACTACGCCTCGCACGGCCCCCAGATCGATGAGATCCGCGACGAGCTGCTCCGCGAACTGGACGGAATCCACCCGAACGACACCTCCGCACCAGGCATCACGTTCTACTCCACGGTGACCGGCGGACGGATCGACACCGCCACCGTGGACACCGCGTACTGGGTGACCAATCTGCGGGATCAGGTCCGCTTCGCCGACGCGCTCGAGGCGGCGCTGGCCGACGGCCACCGGGTGTTCATCGAAACCAGCACCCACCCCGTGCTCACCATCGGCATGCAGGAAACCTTCGAGCACACGGGCGTGGAGGCCATCACCGTCCCCACGCTGCGCCGCGACCACGGAGACCGGGCCCAGCTGCTCCGGGCGCTCGCCCAGGCGTTCGTCGCCGGAGTCGACGTCGACTGGACGACCCTGTACCCGGCCTCGCCCCCACCCCGGATCGTGGAGCTGCCCACCTACGCCTTCCAGCGTGAGCGGTATTGGCTCGACGGCGACAGCGGTCGTGGGGGCGACCCGGCCGACCTGGGACTGATCTCCGCACGACACCCCGTGCTGGCCGCCGCCGTGGAGCTGGCCGATGGCAACGGCCATGTGCTGACGGGCCGTCTCTCGGCGCGCAGCCATGCGTGGCTCGGCGAGCATGTGGTGGCGGACGCGGTACTGGTGCCGGGCGCGGCCCTGGCGGAATGGGCGCTGCGGGCCGCCGACGAGGTCGGCGCCGGTGGCGTGGAGGAACTGGCGCTCCAGATCCCGCTGGTGCTGCCCCCGTCCGGCGGTGTGCGGCTTCAGGTGGTTGTCGGCGCGCCCGGGGACGACGGACGCCGTGACGTACAGGTGTACTCGCGGCCCAACGGCGATGCCGACCCCGGCGCCGCGTGGAGGTGCCACGCGGAGGGCGTACTGAGCCCGCCCACCGATCGCGCCGACGACGACGCGGCCGGACTGACCGGCGCATGGCCCCCGGCGGGCGCGGAGCCGCTGGAGACCGAGGGATTCTACGAACGCGCCGCGGCCGCCGGATATGCGTACGGCCCGTCCTTTCAGGGGCTGCGGGGGGTGTGGCAGGACGGCGCGGACGTGCTGGCCGAGGTGGTGCTGCCGGAAGCCGCGGGCGAACACGGTGGCTTCGGCATCCACCCGGCGCTCCTCGACGCCGCCCTGCACCCGGCCCTCCTGATCGACCAGCTCACCACCGGCACGGACACCGAGACCACCCCTGGCCAGGTGTGGCTGCCGTTCGCGTGGAACGGCGTCACGCTGTGGGCGGCCGAGGCGACCACGGTCCGGGTCCGATTGTCCCCGTACGAGCAGAGCGCGGACGGCGAGCGAGCGCTGCGCGTGACCGTGGCGGATGCGGTCGGTGCGCCGGTGTTGACCGTGGATTCAGTGGCGATGCGCCCGGCGAGCGCGGACCAGTTGCGCGCGGTGGACACCCGTCGTTCGGACAGCCTTGTTCCACCCTCGACTGGACCTCCCTGCCCCTCACCGTGAACACCACGGAGGCGGGCGACGACGGCCGCTGGACGGTATTGGGCGCCGCCCCCCACCTTGCCGCACCGGGCGCGAACCACCTCGCCGACCTCACGGCATTGACCGAGGCGCTCGATCGCGGCGAGCCGACACCGTCGGTCGTCCTCGCCGACGTACGGTCCCCAGGCGTCGGGGACGATACGGCGGCCGAGGCCCTGGCCATGACGGAACGGACGCTG
>NZ_GG657754.1:10095933-10101779 GCF_000158915.1 Streptomyces himastatinicus ATCC 53653
CAGGACTGGCTGACCGAACCGCAGCTGACCGATGCCAAAGTTAAATGGTGGTGACGCACGGCGCGGTCACCGCTGACCGCCCTGCCGAGGACGGTGTGCAGGTGGGGGACGCCGCCGTATGGGGCCTCGTACGCAGCGCCCAGTCGGAGAACCCCGGCCGGTTCCTCCTGCTCGACCTCGACGGCGAGGCCAACGCCGACACCGTACGGGCAGCCGTGACGCATGCCGTGGAACGGGACGAACCACAGCTTGCCCTCCGCGCCGGGCGGGTTCTGGTGCCCCGCCTCGTCCGGGCCGGTACCGGTGGCGCGGGGCTCGTGGGCCCGGTGGAGCAGCCCGCGGCATGGCGATTGGACACCGTCGGCACGGCCACCCTGGACAACGTGGTGCCGGTGCCCTGCCCGGAGGTGCTGGAGCCGCTGGGAACGGGTCAGGTGCGGGTAGCCGTCCGCGCGGCCGGTATCAACTTCCGGGATGTCGTGGTGAGCCTGGGCATGGTCCCGGGGCAGACCGGGCTGGGCGGCGAAGGCGCCGGCGTGGTGGTGGACATCGGCCCCGGAGTGACCGATGTCGCGGTGGGGGACCGGGTCATGGGCGTTTTCGACCAGTCCTTCGGTCCCCTGACCGTCACGGACGCACGGCTGGTGGCCCCCGTACCGGACGGCTGGAGCTTCCAGCAGGCCGCCGCCGTACCGGTGGCGTTCCTGACCGCCTGGTACGGGCTCACCGACCTCGCCGGACTCCGGCCGGGCCAGTCGGTGCTGATCCATGCCGCAACCGGCGGCGTGGGAATGGCGGCGGTGCAGATCGCCCGCCACCTGGGGGCGGAGGTCTATGCCACGGCTTCCCCCGGCAAGCACACGGTCCTGGAGGCCATGGGAATCGACCAGGTGCACCGGGCCTCGTCACGCGATCTGGACTTCGAGTACGTCGTACGCGAGGCCACCGATGGCCGTGGCGTGGATGTCGTACTGAACAGCCTGGCCGGGCCCTTCGTGGACGCCTCCCTGCGCTTGCTGGCCGACGGTGGCCGGTTGCTGGAGATGGGGAAGACCGACATCCGCGATCCGGAGCGGATCGCGGCCGAGCATCCGGGGGTGCGCTACGAGGCGTACGACCTGATCAGCGATGCCGGGCCGGACCGTATCGGCCGAATGCTGGACGAGCTGGCTGAGCTGTTCGCGTCGGGCGATCTGGTGCCGCCCCCGGTGCGGTCGTGGCCCTTGTCGCGGGCGCGGGAGGCGCTGCGCCATCTGAGCCAGGCCAAGCACACCGGCAAGCTGGTGCTCGATGTCCCGGCCCGCGTGGATCCTGAGGGCACGGTGCTGATCACGGGCGGTACGGGCACCCTTGGCGGGCAGGTGGCCGAACACCTCGTCCGCACCTGGGGCATCCGGCATCTCCTCCTGGTCAGCCGCAGCGGCCCCGACTCCCCTGCTTCGAAAGAACTCGCACTCCACCTGGGCGAGTTGGGCGCCGAGGTGCGAATCGCCGCAGCCGACGTGGCCGACGCGACCGCCGTGGCCGAACTCGTCGCGGGTATCGACCCGGCGCATCCGCTGACCGGTGTCGTCCACGCCGCGGGCGTCCTGGACGACGCCGTCGTCACCTCGCAATCGCCGGAGCGGCTGGCGCGGGTGTGGGGAGCCAAGACCACCGCCGCCTCCAACCTCCACGCCGCCACCGCGCACCTTCCGCTGGCGATGTTCGTGATGTTCTCCTCGGCCGCCGGGGTCATGGGCAGCCCCGGGCAGGCCAACTACGCCGCGGCCAACGCCTTCTGCGACGCCCTCGCGTCCCACCGCCAGCACCTCGGCCTGCCCGGCGTTTCGGTGGCGTGGGGGCTGTGGGCCGAGGCCAGCGGGATGACCGGCCATCTGGCCGAGGCGGACCTGGCCCGGATGGCCCGGTCCGGAATCGCCGCGATGCCCAGCGACCAGGCACTGCGCCTGCTGGACGCCGCCTGCTGGCACGGTGATCCTCAGCCGGCGGCCGTCGGCCTCGATGTCCGCGCCCTGTCCGCACAGCCCGCCGACGCTCTCCCGGCCCTGCTGCGCGCCCTCACCGCCGACGCCCGCGGGGCCACCGCACGGCGAACCGCGGCCACCGGCGCGCCCGCCGCGGGACTGGTCGGCCGGCTGGCCGCGCTGACGCCGGACGAACAACACCGCGAACTGCTCAACCTGGTACGCACCCAGGCGGCCGCGGTGCTGGGGCACACCGATACCGGGGCGGTGGACAGCTACACCCCGTTCAAGGATCTGGGGTTCGACTCGCTGACCGCCGTCGAGCTGCGCAACCGGCTCGCCGCGGCCACCGGGCTGCGCCTGCCCGCCACATTCATCTTCCGGCATCCGACGTCCTCGGCCATCGCCGACGACCTGCGCGAACAGCTGTGCCCCGTGGCCGCGGACACCTCCGGCCCCGTCTTCGGCGAGCTGGAGAAGCTGGAGGGGGCGATGGCCCGGTTCGTCCCCGACGACCAGGCCCGCGGCAGGCTGGCGAAGCGGCTGGAAGCCCTGCTGTGGCGGCTCGGCGACGGCGCCCCCGAGACCGCCGTCGGCCGCACCGTGGACGACGGGGCCGTGGAAGCCGCGTCGGACGACGAACTGTTCGCGTTCATCGACCGGGAACTGCCTTCTTGACCACGAGTAGCGTGAGTGAGGACTGATGTCGGGTACGGAAGAGAAGCTCCGCCAATACCTGAAGCGGGTCACGGTGGATCTGGGGCAGGCCCGTCAGCGCGTACGGGACCTGGAGGAGCGGTCCCAGGAACCGGTGGCCGTGGTGAGCATGGCCTGCCGCTACCCCGGCGGGGTGGGCTCGCCCGAGGAGTTATGGGAGCTGGTGTCCTCGGGTGGGGACGGAATCGAGGAGTTCCCCACCGACCGCGGCTGGGACCTGGAGGGCCTGTACCACCCGGATCCCGACCACCCCGGCACCAGCTATGTCCGGCACGGTGGATTCCTGCGCGAGGCCGACCGCTTCGATGCCGCGTTCTTCGGCATCAGCCCGCGTGAGGCGCTGGCGATGGATCCGCAGCAGCGGCTGCTGCTGGAAGTGTCCTGGGAACTGCTGGAACGGGCGGGTATCGACCCTACGTCGCTGAAGGGCAGCCCGACCGGGGTGTACGCCGGGGTGTCCAGCCAGGACTATCTGTCCCGGATGCCCCGGGTCCCCGAGGGCTTCGAGGGGTACGCCACCACCGGCAGCCTCACCAGCGTGGTGTCCGGCCGGGTGGCGTACACCTTCGGGCTGGAAGGCCCGGCCGTGACGGTGGACACCGCGTGTTCGTCGTCCCTGGTGGCGATGCACCTGGCCTGCCATGCGCTGCGCCAGGGGGAATGCGAACTGGCGCTCGCGGGCGGGGTCACCGCGCTGACGACCCCGACCGCGTTCGCCGAGTTCTCCCGGCAGCGCGGGCTGGCTCCGGACGGGCGCTGCAAGTCCTTCGCCGCGGGCGCCGACGGCACCGGCTTCTCCGAGGGTGTCGGGCTGGTGCTGCTGGAGCGGCTGTCGGACGCGCGGCGCAACGGCCACCGGGTGCTGGCGGTGATCCGAGGTTCGGCCGTCAACCAGGACGGCGCCAGCAACGGTCTGACCGCGCCCAACGACGTGGCGCAGGAGCGGGTGATCCGGCAGGCACTGACCAACGCCCGGCTCGCCGCCGACCAGGTGGACGCGGTGGAGGCGCACGGCACGGGGACCTCGCTCGGCGACCCGATCGAGGCGCACGCGCTGCTGGCCACGTACGGCCGGGACCGGCCGGACGACCGGCCCCTGTGGCTGGGCTCCCTCAAGTCGAACATCGGGCACGCCCAGGCCGCTGCGGGCGTGGCCGGAGTGATCAAGATGGTGATGGCGCTCCGGAACGAGACCCTGCCGGTCACGCTGCACATCGACGAGCCGACGCCGCACGTGGACTGGGAGGGCGGGGGCGTACGGCTGCTGACCGCACCCGTGGCATGGCCGACGGGCGATCGTCCGCGCCGCGCGGGAGTGTCCTCCTTCGGCATCAGCGGCACCAACGCCCATCTGATCCTGGAGCAGGCGCCCGAACCGTCCGAGGCCACCGCGGAGAACGCACCGGGCGCGGCCGCCGACGTCACCGCGTGGGTGTTCTCCGCCCGCGGCCAGAAGGCTCTGCGGGGACAGGCGGCGGCGCTGGCGGCACGGGTGGCGGGGGACCCGCGGCTGCCCGTCGCCGATGTGAGCTGGTCGCTCGTCACCACACGGACGGTGTTCGACCACCGCGCCGTGGTCCTCGGCGAGGACCGGGGCGCGCTGCTGGCGGCCGTCGAGGCGCTGGCCGCCGGGGAGGCGCATCCGGGCGTCGTCCATCCCGGTGTCGCCGCCGTGGCGGGCGAGCCGGGGCCGGTGCTGGTGTTTCCGGGCCAGGGCTCGCAGTGGGCGGGCATGGGGGCCGGGCTGCTCGACGCGTCGCCGGTGTTCGCGGCGCGGGTGGCGGAGTGTGAGCGGGCGCTGTCGCCGTACGTCGACTGGTCGCTCACCGACGTCCTGCGCGGCGCGGAGGGCGCGGCCGAGATGAGCCGGGTGGACGTGGTGCAGCCCGTGCTCTGGGCCGTGATGGTGTCCCTGGCGGCGGTATGGGCCGGACACGGGGTTACGCCCGCCGCGGTCGTCGGCCACAGCCAGGGCGAGATCGCGGCGGCCGTGGTGGCGGGGGCACTGTCCCTGGAGGACGGTGCCAAGATCGTGGCGCTGCGCAGCCGGGCGCTGCGCAGGCTGGCGGGCGGCGGGGCGATGGCATCCCTCGGGCTGGGCCCGGAGCAGGCGGGCAAGCTGCTGGCCGGGCTCGGCGACCGGGCCGCCGACGTCGGAGTGGCGGCCGTCAACGGCCCCTCTTCCACTGTCATTTCGGGGCCTCCGGCACGGGTGGCCGACGCGGTGGCCGCCTGCCGGGAAACGGGCGGGAGGGCACGCCTGATCGACGTGGACTACGCCTCGCACGGCCCGCAGATCGACGAGATCACCGGGGAACTGACCGAGGTTCTGGCCGGAATCCGGCCGAGCGCGTCGAAGGTGGCGTTCTACTCCACGGTCACCGGCGGACGCATCGACACCGCCACGCTGGACAGCGGCTACTGGGTGACGAATCTGCGGGAGCCCGTACGGTTCGCCGACGCCGTCGAGGCGCTGCTGACCGATGGCCACCGGGCGTTCATCGAGAGCAGCACCCACCCCGTGCTGACCGTCGGCATGCAGGAGACGTTCGAGCACACGGGCGTCGAGGCCGTCACGGTGCCCACGCTGCGCCGTGACCACGGTGGCACGGCGCAGCTGATGCAGTCCCTCGCCCAGGCGTTCACCGCCGGGGTCGGCGTCGACTGGACCACCCTCCACCCGACAGGACCGGCGGCCCCGCGCGCCGTCGACCTGCCCACGTACGCCTTCCAGCGGGAGCGGTACTGGCTGCCCGACTCGGTGCCGTCCGGCGTGGCGCCGACGGCGGACGAGGACGAGGAACGGTTCTGGGCCGCGGTCGACGGTGAGGATCTGCGGGCGCTCTCCGACACGCTGCGGCTCCCCGACGTCCATGGCGCGCGGTCCTCATGGGGCGCGGTGCTGCCGGTGCTCTCCGCATGGCGGCGCGAGCGGCGTGAGCGGTCCGCCGTGGACTCCTGGCGCTACCGGATCCAGTGGCAGCCCCTCACCGACAACCCTCCGGAGGACGGCGCGCACACCTGGCTCGTCGTCCGCCCGGCCGACGGTGCGCACGACTGGGTGAACGCCTGCGTCCAGGCGCTCGGCGCGGGCGGCGGACAGGTGGACGAGCTGACCGTCGCCGAGGACACCGACCGGGCACGGCTCACCGAGCTGCTGCA
>NZ_GG657754.1:10102224-10107559 GCF_000158915.1 Streptomyces himastatinicus ATCC 53653
CGCGGACCTGGACGCCGCACGGTGCCGTGCTCATCACCGGCGACACCACCGGCCCGGCGGCCCACATCGCCCGATGGGCGGCCGACAACGGCGCGAAGCGCGTCATCCTGCTGGGCCATCAAGACGGAGACGGGAACGCCGCGCTGAAGGCCGAGCTGGACGCGCTCGGCGCCGAGCTGACGATCGCGGACTGCGCGCCCGGCGACCGGGCGGGTGTCGTCCGTACCGTCGAACGGCTGGCGTCGGAGGGCGGACGGATCGGGACGGTCGTCCACACTGCTACCTCCGGTGCGCTGGCACCGCTGACGGAGCTGACACCCGAGCGGCTGGCCGATGAGATCTCCGCTCAACTCGCCTGTTCCGAGGCGGACCTTGAGGCGGCGTGTGGTCTCGGGCCCGAGGACACGGTCATTTACTGCTCCACCGTCGCGACGGCGTGGGGCAGCAAGGACCACGGCTCGTACGCTGCCGCAACCGCCCACCTCGACGCGCTCGCGCAACGCCGACGGGCCGAGGGCCGGGCCACGGTCTCGATCGCCTGGGGGCTGTGGGACCTGCCGGACGGCGGCGATACGCCCCAGCCACTGGCCCCGCACACCGAGCGTTCCCGGCGCCAGGGACTGTCGCCGCTGGATCCACGGTGGGCGCTGAACGCCCTGCGGCAGGCGCTCGACCACGACGATCCCCAGCTGACGATCGCCGATGTCGCCTGGGAGCGCTTCGCGCCGCTGTTCACCCTGGCCCGGACGAGCAGGCTGTTCGACACGGTGCCGGAGGCCCGCCACGCCATCGAGGCCGCACAGGAACCCGCCGAAGGGGACACCGGCGCGGACGGTGCCGCGGCGCTGCGCGAGGAGCTGGCCGCGCTGGACGAGGACGGGCGGACCGGACGGCTGCTCGCCCTGGTACGCGGCCATGTGGCCGCCGTACTGCACTATCCGGCGCCGGAGGCGGTCGACCCGGGCAGGCCGTTCAAGGAGCTGGGCTTCGACTCGATCGCGGCGGTGGAGCTCAGGAACCGGCTGCGAGCAGCCACCGGGCTCAGCCTGCCGACGACGGTGGTCTTCGACTATCCGACACCGGAAGCCCTGGCGGGCTGTCTGCTGGCCCAGCTGGCTCCGGAGGAGTCCGCCACCGCCCACCCGGGGCTCGGACACCTCGACGCGCTGGAGGCGGCGCTGGCCGGAATGGCGGCCGAAGACCCGCGGCGCACCGGACTGGTGAAGCGTCTCCAGGGCCTCCTGTGGAAGTACACGGCCACCGACGACGAGGAGGGCGAACCGGCGGACGAGCAGGATCTCGCCGCCGCCACCGCCGACGAGGTGTTCGCCCTCATCGACCGCGAGCTGGGGACCTGAGCGGCCAGGCCCCGTTCGCAAAGGAACCCGTTCGCCAAGAACCCCCCGTACGGGACGCCGTACGGGGGGTTCGCCGTGTGCCGGTCAGTGAAGGGCACGGGCCTGCCGGACGGTGCGGGCCAGGTCGAGCAGATCCTCCGCCACCCGCCGCGGGTGCTGGGCGTGCAGATCGTGCTCCGAGTCCAGGTATTCGCGCATGGCCGCACCGCGCAGCGTGGCCGTGGTGGCCTCGATACGTGTGCGGATGCGGTCCGCCCACTGCGGGTCCGCGCCCTTCGGGATGGCGGGCATCAGCAGGGTGGGCACCGAGATGGCCGGGTACCAGGGGCTCGGCGGCTCGTCCCAGATGCTGCGCAGCATGGACGTGTGCTGTTCGAGGGTCATCCGCCGGGACAGCGAACCGTCCGGGTTCTCCCGCATGGTGGCCACGGCCGCCTCGATCGCCGCCGGCGACCAGTCGGGATGGATGTCCCGGAAGTAGTCGCTCACGCTCTGCACGGTGGCACCGTCCAGCGCGGGCGGGCGCAGCGCGCCCGCGAACGCCTCCCACGAGGGGAAGGCCTTGGCGGGTTCGAGCCAGCCGCCGTCGACCAGGGCCAGCCCCGCCACCAGTTCGGGATGCTCGGCGGTCAGCCGCACCGATACGTTGCCGCCGTACGAATGCCCGGCCACCACCACCTCGGACAGCCCGAGGGCGGCGCAGGCCGCCACCAGGTCCGCGACGGCGGTCGGTGTGTCGTACCCCTTCTCCGGGGTGTCGGACTCGCCGTGGCCGCGCAGATCGGCCGCGTACACCGCATGGCCCGCGGCGGCCAGGTGGTCGGCGACCTCGTCCCACATCCGGGCGTTCGAGGCCATGCCATGGACCAGGAGGAAGGCGGGGGATGCGGTTCCAGGCCGGTGTCGGAAATGCAATTTCACATCGTCGGTTACGGGCACGGAAAGATCCATGGAGGAATTTTAGCCCGATATCCGCGAGTGCTTCGATATCTTCGGCGGTCAAGTGTCCCCGCGTTAGCGGCACTTAAGAATGCATGGGGGAACGGAGACGCCGGGCGGGAGGGGATGAGCCCTTCCCGCCCGGCGTCGGCGTATCGCGGCGCACGCTATGCCGTGGCGCCGTCCCCGCTGTTGACCGCCGCGTACGCCTCGGCGAGATAGTGGCCGAGGCGGGCGGGAGAGGGATATTCGAGAATGGCGACGAGGGGAATTTCCACGTCGGTGAGTGTCATCAGCTTGCGGGTGAGTTCGAGCGCGGTCAGCGAGGTGAGTCCGTTTTCGAGGAAATTGCTGTCGTCGTCGATCGGGGTGGGGGAGAGGATGTCGGCGAGTTGCGCCCGTACGGTCTCCCGCAGGATGTCCTCGCGCTCTTCCGCCGTGGCGATGGCGAGCGCCTGGTGCAGGGCCGCGCCGTCGAGATGGGCCTCGCTCTGTTCCGTGTGCATCTCGGGTCCGTTCGGTTGGGGGTCGGAGGAATCGCCGGGGGCGTTGCCATTGACCGCGGTGAATGCGTTCATCGTTTCTCCCGCCTGGTGGGTGCTTCGTCGATGTCCGCGATGACCACGGACACCGCGTCCTCCACGACCGCCTGCCGCAGCAGTGCGGCCGCCGATCGCGGGGACAGTGCGGAGTTTCCCGGGCTCCGTGGCCGCTCGACGGCGCCGGTGGCCGTGGCGACGCCGTCGACGGCGCCCCAGCACACCGAGGTCGCCGGGACGCCCCGCGCCCGGCACTCCTGCGCGAGCGCATGCAGATAGGCATGGGCCGGAGCCTGGTTGCCCAGCCCCGGGCCGGGCAGCACACCCACGGCCGAGGAACTGAGCACAAAGGCCGACAGGTCGCTCTTCAGGCTGAGGGCGCACAGATTCCGCGCCCCCGCCACCGCCGCATGCCATGTTCGCTCGATATGCGCGGTGTCCAGCGGCCCGGCCTCGTGGAGCGGCGGCACCGCGAGGTGCAGCACCGCGGTCAGCGGCGCGTCGGCTGGAAGACCGGCCACGGCGGCGGCGAGCGCGTCCGGATCGGCCGGGTCGACGGTGGCGACGGACACCTGTGGGCCCGAGGCGGCCAGTTCGGCGAGCAGATCGTCGTCCGGGGCCGTGGGGTCGAGGAGGAGCAGCCGGTCCGCGCCCGCCCCGGCCACCCACCGGGCGGTGTGCGCGCCCAGGGCGGTGGCCGCTCCGGTGATCAGCACCGTGCCGTGCGCCGCCCAGCCACCTGACACGGTGCCGTCGCCCGCGGTGGCGCGCCCGGGTACGTCCCGCACCAGACGGCGCGTGAAGCAGCAGTCGGCGCGTACGACCACTTCACTCTCGCCGTGGAGACCCGCCAGGACACCGGCCAGCCGCCGTCCGGCGCGTGCGTCGAACCGGTCCGGCAGATCGACCGGTCCGCCCCAGCACCGCGGGTGTTCCACCGCGAGGGCGCGGCCCAGACCCCAGAGCTGGGCCTGCTCCGGGCGGAGCACCGGATCCCCGCGACCGACACTGACCGCGCCGCGCGTGGCCACCCACACCGGGGCCTCGATCCCGGCCCGCTCCACCGCCTCGACCAGCGCGATGGTCGGGGTGAGCGCCGGGCTCCGGCCGTCGTCGGCCGGTGGCCGGGTCTCGTCCAGGGCCGACAGCGAGAGCACACCGGCGACGAACCGCCCGGTGGCGGCGTCGGATATCCGGTCGGCGAGGGCGCGGGCCGAGGGGCCCTCCGCAGCGAGTTCGACGACATCGGCGCCGTGTTCGCGCAGCGCGGCGACCACCGCGTCGGCGAGCGGGCCGCCGGCCGACGCGACCAGCCAGGTGCCGGACAGCCGCGGTGCCACCACCTCGGCCATGGCCTGCCAGGCGATCCGGTGGCGCCACTGCCGCTGCCGCCGCCAGGCGGCCAGCGCGGGCAGGATCTCCCGCAGCTGGCCGTGCCGCTCCGCGGGGACATCGAGGGTCCGGGTCAGGGCCGCCATGTCCGCGTGCTCCACGGCGTCCCAGAACTCGGCGTCCACCCATGTCTCGGTCCCCGGCGCCGCATCCGTCTGCTGGTTGTCGAGCCAGAACCGCTGCCGCTGGAAGGCGTAGGTGGGCAGCGGGACGGTACGCGGTGGTGTGGCGCCGTCGAAGAGGGCGCGCCAGTCGACCGTAGCGCCCGTGGTGTGCAGCCGCGCCAGCGCGTACAGCAGCGCGCGCACCTCGGACCGTCCGCCACCGCCACCGAACGGCGACAGCACCAGCGGCGCCGCTCCGTCCGCCGGACCATGCCCGGGCCCCAGCTCCCAGACCACACCGGCCTCGCCGAGGTTCGGTGCTTCGGGGCGTGGCTCGGCCGTATCGCGGTCGCACCAGTAACCGGGTGTGGTGATCCGCTCGTCCACGGGCAGTCCGGTGAGGACGTCCAGGACCGGGACCGCCGGGCGGCGGAGCGACACCGCGCCGAGGGCCCGGGGGAGTTCGCCGGGTCCGGCGGCGACGAGGCGGCAGGCGTCCGAGAGGTCGAGGACACCGGCGACGTGTGCGGCGGCGATCTCACCGACGAAAGGACCGCCTAGCGCACCGGCCACCGCATCGGCTCGTACCCCGGCCGCGTCCAGCAGCCGGACCAGCGCGATGTGCAGCGCGAACAGCCCGGCCTCAGAGTCCGGTGGCGGACGTTCCCCCGCCACCCCCAGCAGCGCGCACACCTCGTCGAAGGCGGCGGCGAACACCGGGAAGCGGTCGTACAGTTCGCGGCCCGCCCCGTCGGCGAAGCCTTCCAAGGCGTCGGAGCCGCCGAACAGGAACACCGTCCCAAGCGACGCGGCCGCCGCCCCGCCCGTACGGACCACACCCGGCCCGACCACGGCCGGATGCGGCTCACCTGCCGCCAGCGACGCCAGCCCCGCCCGTAACTCGTCCGGCCCCTCGCCGACCACGACGGCCCGGTGGTCGAACACCGACCGCGTCGTGACCAGCGACCAGCCCACATCGCGCGGTGACACACCCGCATCACGG
>NZ_GG657754.1:10107895-10132418 GCF_000158915.1 Streptomyces himastatinicus ATCC 53653
TGGGTGTGCCCGATGTTCGACTTCACCGACCCCAGCAGCAGGGGCCGATCGGGCGGCCGCTCCTGACCGTAGGTGGCCAGCAGCGCCTGCACCTCGATGGAATCACCGAACGCGGTACCGGTGCCATGCGCCTCCACCACGTCCACATCGGCTGCCGCCAGCCCGGCGTTCGCCAGCGCGTCCCGGATCAGCTGCTGCTGGGCCGGGCCGTTCGGCGCCGCCATCCCCGTACTGGCACCGTCCTGGTTGATCGCCGAACCGCGGAGCACCGCCAGCACCTGATGGCCGTGGCGGCGTGCGTCGGACAGCCGCTCCAGCAGCACCAGACCTGCGCCTTCCCCGTACACCATGCCGTCGGCCGCGTCAGCGAAGGATTTGCACCGCGCGTCGGGAGCGAGCTGCTGCTGACCGGAGGCCACCTGGAACACGCTCGGGGAGTACATGACGGCGGCCCCGCCCGCCAGCGCCAGGTCACATTCCCGCTGACGCAGGGACCGCGCGGCCAGATGCATCGCCACCAGCGACGACGAACACGCCGTGTCCAGGGTGACGGCCGCGCCCCGCAGCCCCAGGGTGAAGGCGATCCGGCCTGACGCCACGCTTCCGGCGCTGCCGTTCCCCACGTGTGCCAGCAGGTCTTCCGGGATGTCGCTCAGCCGCGCGGCGTAGTCGTGGTACATCACGCCCGTGTACACGCCGGTGGAGCTGCCGCGCAGCGTCCGCGGATCGATGCCCGCGCTCTCCGCGGCCTCCCAGGCCAGCTCCAGCAGCATCCGCTGCTGCGGTTCGATGGCCGCGGCCTCACCGGGGCCGATGTCGAAGAACTCCGCGTCGAACGCGCCCGCGTCGTAGAGGAAGCCGCCCGCGCGGACGTACGAGGTGCCGTGGTGGCCCGGTCCGGGATGGTGGAGCCGCTCCAGATCCCAGCCACGGTCGGTGGGAAGGCCGGAGACGGCATCCCGTTCTCCGGCCACCAGATCCCACAGCTCCTCCGGTGTGCTGACGCCACCGGGAAAGCGGCAGGCCATGCCGACGAGCGCGATCGGATCCTCCCGCTCCGACCGCAGATCCCGCAGCTGCTGCCGCGCCTCGTGCAGCTCGGCCGTGGTCCACTTGAGGTAGTCGACGAGCTTTTCCTCGTTCGTCATGACAGTCGCCCGGCCACCGTGCTGCGCGGATTCAGGTCCACCAGGGCGAGTTCGTCGGGGCGCAGCGGCGGCGCGGTGAGTTCCGGCAGCGGCCGGTCCTGCTGCATCAGCGACAGGAAGCGGCTGGACGCCAGATCGGACTGCGGGGCGGTCAGGCTGATCACATCGGTCACCACGTCGCACACCGCGGAGGCACGGATCGCCCGGTCGGAGATGAGGTCGGAGAAACGCTGCCGCGCCACCACTCCACCGGTCAGCCGCGGATCCGTCACATCCGTACGGCAGTTGACGTACTCGACGTCCTTGGACGCGGCCATGATCCACGGGTCGTCCACCACGGCGCTGACCGCCTGCTGCATCCGCCGGGTCCGCGCCGGGTCGTATCCCGAACGCCCCAGCTCCGCGTCGAGCGCGGCGGCGCTGCGTGCGGCGGCGCTCATCCCATGCCCGTAGATCGGGTTGAACGCGGCCAGCGCGTCCCCGAGGACGAGCAGCCCCTCCGGCCAGGCGTCCAGCCGCTCCGGATACAGCCGGCGGTTGGCGCCGACGCGGGGACACCCGCCACCCGACGTCAGCGGGCTCGGCGAGGGTGGCTGAGGTCGGCGACGAGCGGATGGCGCAGCGTCTGCGCGTACGGCAGGAAGTCGTCGTCGTGCGTGGGCAGCCCGGCGCCGCGGGTGCAGGACAGGGTCACCATCCAGGTGCCGTCCTCCTGCGGATAGACCACCCCGAAGCGGCCGGGCTCGCGCACCCGGTGGTCGGCGGCCACGTTGACGGCGGGGAAACCGGCGGTGGCCCCCGGCGGCGCCCGGAACACCCGCGTGGCGTACGCGATGCCCGCGTCGACGATGTCCTCCTCGACCGGGGGCAGTTCCAGCGACGACAGCCAGTGCCGCAGCCGGGAGCCGCGCCCCGAGGCGTCGACCACCAGGTCCGCTTCCAGGGTTTCGAGGGCCCCGGTGTCCATGTCCCGCACCCGCACCCCGGCGACCCGCTTGCCGTCTCCGGCCAGGTCGAGAATCTCGGCGCGCGACCGTACGGAGATCCGCCCGGCCGCCAGGATCTGGTCGCGCACGATCCAGTCCAGGAACGGCCGGGTGCACATGATGGCGTACTGCCGCGGCGGAAACCGATGCTGCCAGCCGTGCGAGGTCAGCGTCACCAGGTCCTCGTGGAATCCGACCCTGCGGGCGCCCGCGCCCAGTAACCGGTCGATCGTGCCGGGCAGCAGTTCGTCGACGATACGGGCGCCACTGGACCACAGCACATGGACATGGCGCGCCTGGGGCGAGCCCTTGCGGTGGCGGGGCCCGTCCGGGAGCACATCGCGCTCCACGACGGTCACGCTCTCCAGATGACGGGCGAGCACATGGGCGGCCAACATCCCCGCCCAGCCGCCGCCCAGGACAATTCCGCGCTTCGGTTCGGTCATGGTTCTGCTCTCGTCCCTTCACCACTTACATCGGACTGGGGCTGCCCTTGGCCTGGACCATCCGAGCGAGGTTCTGGGTGACGGCCATGAAGTGTGCGACGCCGGTGAGTTCGGGGCCATCACCCACTTTGGTGTCCGTGATGCCCCAGAACGCCTGGGCGTGATGGACCAGACCGTCATCACCGAGCTCAATGACACCGATGATGCTGAAGGTCAGTTTCGTCGGCGCGTACACCGTGACCGTGGTCGGCACCGCCGCCCGTCGGCCGTCCATCGAGGTGACCGGGCGGCCCGGGGTCTCGTGCACCCGGCATTCGATGGACCACGCGATGTGCTCGCGGAGCGCCTCCTTGCCGATCAGCGGCGGCGCGCCGACCGGATCCTCGAAGACGATGTCATCGGAGAACAGTGCGAGTACGTCATCGACATCACCGGCGTTCATGCGCCGGGCGTACTCCACCGCCATCTTCTTGAGGGTCGCCTCATCGGCCATGAACGTCTCCTGTGCCGTCGTTGTCATTACGGGATGCCAATGTCGGACCTCCCCCAGAACTTCTGGAGCTCCTGGATGAGGCCGCCGGCCCCCGCGCGCACCAACAGCACGTAGTCCCAGGTGATACGGGCGTCCTCGGGAGCGTCGGGCGCCGTCAGCCAGCCGCGGTCGGCGAACCCCGGCCCCTTCGGGAGGTAGCCCATGGTGGCGGTGACGGGCACCAGCACATGCACACCGTCCTGCCCCGCCACCGGCTCTCCGGGAACCTCGGCGATCCCCGCCGCGGCCAGCTCCTCGAAGTGCGCCCGCAGCGCGTCCCGCCCGCTCTGCTGACCCGAGCCGACCGGATCCTCGAAGGTGACCTCGTCCGCGTACATTTCCAGCAGCCCGTCCACATCCGCGGCGTTGAGCCGACGGCTGTGCTCGAGGATGAGCTTCTTCCGGCTTCGTTCGTCAATCAACGTGTGCTCCCATGTGCTCTCCGTCGCTCTCCGCGCGACCGCTGTCACCGCGGCCCAGGTCCTGGTCGATGAACTGGAAGATCTCGTCGGTGCTGGCGTCCTGGATGCGGCCGGTCACCGCGGCGCTGTCCGCGGCGCCCTCCGCGGCGCCCTCCGCCTGGGCCGGGCCGCCGTGCAGGGCGTCCAGCTTCGACAGCGTGTTCCGCAGGCGGGCGCGCAGCGCGTCCCAGGCCGTCTCGTCCCGGGCGACGGTGAGCAGCGTGCCCTCCATCCGCTCCAGCTCGCCCAGCACCGGGGTGAGCGGATCCGCGTCCCCGGGCGCCAGCTCGGTGTGCAGATGCGCGGCGAGGGCGGCCGGGTTGGGCTGGTCGAAGATGAGCGTGGTGGCCAGCCGCAGCCCGGTGACGGCGGTCAGCCTGTTCCGCAGCTCGATCGCGGTCAGCGAGTCGAAACCCAGGTCCAGGAAGCCGCGTTCGGCCGGAATCCGGCCGGGGTCGGAGTGGCCGAGCGCGGCCGCGGCGTGCGTGAGCACCAGGGTGAGCAGCACCCGGTGCTGCTCGTCCCGTGGAAGCGCGGCAAGGTGGCCGGCCCAGTCGGTGTGCGCGCGGCCGGTGGCGGCGGTGCGCCGCGCCGGACCGCCACCGGTGAGCGCCCGCAGCGGGGCGGGCAGGGTGAGCGCGGGCTGCCCGGCCAGCGCCCGTACGTCCAGGTCGATGGCGACGAGATGCGGCGCACCGTGCCGTACGGCGGCGTCCAGCAGCCCCAGCGCCCGCTCGCCGGACATCGCCCCGATGCCCGAACGCGCCATCCGGGCCCGGTCCGCCTCGTCCAGGTGCCCGGTCATGCCACTGGCGTCGGCCCACAGACCCCAGGCCACCGATACCCCCGGCAGGCCCAGGGCGCGACGGTGGGCGGCCAGGGCGTCGCAGAACGCGTTCGACGCGGCGTAGTTGGACTGCCCCGACGAACCCAGGGTGGCCGCCGTCGAGGAGAACACCACGAACAGGGCCAGCGGCAGATCCGCCGTCGCCGTGTGCAGATGCGCCGCGGCCGTGGCCTTCGGATCCCAGACCCGGGCCAGCCGCTCCGGCGTCTGGGAGGTGAGAACGGCATCGTCCAGCACACCGGCGGCATGGACGACACCGGTCAGCGGGTGCGCCGGGTCGACCCCGGCGACCAGGTCCGCCACCTCCGACGGATCGGTGACATCCGCGGCGGAGATCTGTACCTGTGCGCCAAACTCGCCCAGATGTGCGGCTAGTTCAGAGGCGCCGGTGGCGTCCGGGCCACGTCGGCTGACGAGCAGCAGATGCTTGACACCCCAGGTGCGCACCAGGTGTTCGGCCACCAGGCGGCCCAGTGTGCCCGTCCCGCCGGTGATCAGCACCGTGCCGTCCGGGTCGAGGACCGCTCCGGCGCCGGGCGCTTCGGCGGTGTCCGGCGGGGCCGCACTACCGGCTCCGGCCCGCCCCAGCCGGGGCACCAGGACCCGTCCCGTACGCACCGCCACCTGCGGCTCATGCGCATTCACCGCGCGGACGACCGCCTCCGCGGCGATGCCGCCACCGGTACCGGGATCGCGGTCGAGCCCTGGATCGAGGTCGAGCAGAACGAACCGTTCGGGGTTCTCCGACTGGGCGCTGCGGATCAGCCCCCACGCCCCGGCCCCGACCGGATCCACGGCGCTCTCACCGGAATCGGCCGTGGCCACCGCGCCGCGCGTGACCACCACCAGCCTGGCATCGGCCAGCGCGGCCCGTCCCAGCCACCCCTGCACCAGCCCCAGCAGCCCGTCCACCGCCCGCAGCCCCTCGCGGGCATCGGCGACGTCCCCGGACGCATGGCAGGGCGTCAGAACGACCGAAGGAGCGGGCGCACCGGCGTCGATCGCCGCGACCAGCGCGTCCAGATCCGGGTAGCACACGACACACTCCTCCGCGCCACCCTCCGCCACCGAGACCGCCAAGCCCAGCGGATCCTCGCCCAGCACCACCCATGCGCCGTCACTCACCACCGACCCCGCGGTGGCAGGCACCGGCAGCGGGGACCAGCCCAGCGTGAACAGCCCGTCCACCCCGCGCCCGGCCGCGGCCGCCCGCAACCCGTCCGCACCGGCCGGGCGCGTGACCAGCGAGTCCACCGTCAGCACCGGTGCACCCACCGCATCGGCCACCGTCATCCGTAAGCCCTGCCGCTCCTCGTCGCGGGCCAGCCGCACCCGCACACTGGTCGCTTCGGAGGCCCACAACGACACGCCGTTCCACGCGAACGGCAGCCGCACCCGGTCGTCGTCCTCCTGCCCCTCCGGCCGGTCCATGAGCAGCGACGGATGCAGCGCCGCGTCCAGCAGGGCCGGATGGATCCCGAACCCGCTCCGGTCACCGGCGGCCTCGGGCAGGGCCACTTCGGCGAGGACGTCCGCGCCGTGCCGCCAGGCGGCGGTCAGGCCCTGGAAGGCCGGTCCGTACCCGTAACCGGCCGCCGACACCTGCTCGTAGAACCCGTCGATGTCCAGCGGCTCCGCGCCCGCCGGAGGCCAGGCGCCACCCAGCCCCTCCGCCTGCCCGGGGGCCTCCGCGGGCGGGGCCAGCACACCCCTGGCGTGGCACACCCACTCCCCGTCCACGCCGAGACCCGCGGTGTCCTCGGGGCACGTGTACACGGCCACGTCACGCCGCCCGTCCTCCGCCGAGGCCCCCACCACCACCTGGACCCGCAGCCCACCGTACGCGGGCAGCACCAGCGGCCGCTGGAGAGCCAGCTCCTCCACACCGCCGCAGCCCACCTCGTCGGCCGCCCGCAGCGCCCACTCCACCAGCACCGCACCCGGTGCCAGAACCGCACCCGCCACCACGTGCTCACCGAGCCACGGGTGGGTCCGCGCCGACAGCCGACCGGTCAGCAGACGCGTGGTGCCGTCGGCCAACTCCACCGCCGCACCCAGCAGCGGATGGCCCGCGGCCACCAGCCCGAGACCGGCCGGATCGCCACCGGGCCCGGATGCGCCGTCGATCCAGTAGCGCTCGCGCTGGAAGGCGTACGTCGGCAGGTCGATGACGCGGGGCGCCGGGTCGGCCGGGAACCAACGGGACCAGTTCACCTCGACTCCCGCCGTGAAGGCCCGGGCCACCGACTGCGCCAGCTGCGCCGTTCCCCCATGGTCGCGGCGCAGCGTGGGCACCGTGACGGCCCCGATGCCCGCTTCCTCGAACGTCTCCTGCATGCCGACGGTGAGTACGGGGTGGGTACTGGCCTCGATGAACACGCGGTGGCCGTCGTCCAGCAGGGCCCGTACGGCATCGGCGAAGCGCACCCGCTCGCGCAGATTGGTCACCCAGTACGCGGTGTCCAACTCGGCGGTGTCCAACCGGCCGCCGGTGACGGCAGAGTAGAACGCCACCCCGGATCGCGCCGGTTTGACCCCGGTGAGGAGGTCGGTCAGTTCGTCGGCGATCTGGTCGATTTGGGGGCCGTGTGAGGCGTAGTCGACGTCGATGCGCCTGGCCCGGCAGCCCGCGTCCTGGCATGCCGTGACCGCATTCGTTACTTGGTCGGGTGGTCCGGATACGACGACGGATCCGGGTCCGTTGACGGCGGCCACGCCGACGCCGTCGGCGTGTGTGCCCAGGTCGGTCAGGAACGCTTCGGCCTGGTCCTGGCTCATGCCGAGGGAGGCCATGGCACCGCCGCCCGCGAGTTTGCGCAGTGCCTGGCTGCGGAGTGCCACGATCCTGGCGCCTTCGTCCAGCGACAGTGCACCGGCCACTACGGCGGCTGCGATCTCGCCTTGGCTGTGGCCGACGACGGCGGCGGGTGTGACGCCGTAGTCGCCCCACACAGCGGCCAGCGACACCATGACGGCCCACAGCACGGGCTGTACGACGTCGACGCGGGCGAGGTCGGCGGCGTCGGGGTAGTCGCGCAGGACGTCGGTGAGGGACCAGTCCACGTATGGGGCCAGGGCCTGTTCGCATTCGGCGACGCGGGTGGCGAAGACGGGGGAGTCGTCCAGCAGTGCGGCGCCCATTCCGGCCCACTGCGAACCCTGCCCCGGGAACACCAGCACCGGGCCCGTGCCACCCACCACCGCCGGGCCGCCGGTCTCGACCACCCCGGGATGGGTGTCCCCGGCAGCCAGCGCCATGAGCCCGGCCGTCAGTTCGTCGCGGCTTTCGCCCACGATCACGGCGCGGTGGTCGAACACCGACCGGGTACGGATCAGCGACCAGCCCACCTCGACGGGCGATACGTCCGCGAAGTCGGCCACCCGCTCGGCCAGCGCCCGCGCCTGACCTCGTAACGCCGCGGCGCTGTGCCCCGACACCACCCACGGCACGACGCCGAAGTCCTCGGTGTCCGGCCGCGTGACGCCGGGCTCCGCTTCCTTCGGTGCCTCCTCCAGGATCAGATGGGCGTTGGTGCCGCTGATCCCGAAGGAGGACACGCCCGCGCGGCGCGGACGGTCGTCCGCCGCCCAGGCGACCCGTTCGGTCAGCAGCCGCACATCACCTGCTGTCCAGTCCACATGCGGCGAGGGCTCGTCGATGTGCAGGGACTGCGGAAGCACCCCATGCCGCATCGCCATCACCATCTTGATGACACTGGCCACCCCGGCGGCGGCCTGGGTATGCCCGAGGTTCGACTTGATGGAGCCGAGCCACAGCGGCCGCCCGTCCGGCCGGTCCTGTCCGTACGTGGCCAGCAGCGCCTGCGCCTCGATCGGGTCGCCGAGCGTCGTACCGGTGCCGTGCGCTTCGACCGCGTCCACCTCGCGGGGCGCCAGCCGGGCGTTGGCGAGCGCCTGCCGGATCACCCGCTGCTGCGAGGGCCCGTTCGGCGCGGTCAGCCCATTGCTCGCCCCGTCCTGGTTGACCGCCGAGCCACGGATCACGGCCAGCACCCGGTGGCCGTTACGCCGGGCGTCCGACAGCCGCTCCAGCAGCACCAGTCCGACACCCTCGGAGAACCCGGTGCCGTCCGCGGCCGCCGCGAACGCCTTGCACCGACCGTCCGGCGACAGCGCGCGCTGACGGGAGAACTCGGTGAAGCCACCCGGTGTCGCCATCACCGTCACCCCGCCCGCCAGGGCGAGGGTGCATTCGCCCTGCCGCAGCGCCTGCGCCGCCATGTGCGTCGCCACCAGCGATGACGAACACGCGGTGTCCACCGTCACCGCGGGCCCCTCAAGACCGAAGGAGTACGAGACCCGGCCCGACACCACGCTGCCGAGGTTCCCGGTGGCGACATAGCCCGCCGCGTCGCTGGTCGTCTGCCCGATGAGCGACAGATAGTGGTACGAGTCCACCCCCGCGAACACCCCGGTGTCGCTCCCGCTCAGCGCGTCCCGGCCGAGCCCGGCGCGCTCGAACGCCTCCCACGCCGTTTCCAGCAGCAGCCGCTGCTGCGGGTCCATCGCCGCGGCCTCGCGCGGGCTGATCCCGAAGAAGTCGGCGTCGAAATCGGCCACATCGCGGAGGAATCCACCCTCCCGGGCGCTGCTCGTCCCGGCGCGCTCGGGGTCCGGGTCGTAGAGGCCGTCCAGGTCCCAGCCGCGGTCCTCGGGAAAGGACGAGATGACGTCCGCACCCTCGCTCACCACCCGCCACAGATCCTCCGGAGAGGCCACATCACCGGGGAAGTGGCAGGCCATCCCGATGATGGCGATGGGCTCGCGGGCCCGTTCATCGGCCTCGCGCAACTGCCGTTTGGCCAGGCGCAGATCGGCGGTCGCCCGCTTCAGGTAGCTGCGGAGCTTCTCGTCGTCCGTCATGTCACATCAACCCGATCGTCACGGCCGTCTGGATTCATCGGAAAGGCATCCATCGGAAAGGCATCCATCGGAAGGCATTCACCGGAAGGCGGAGAAGGTCAGCGGAGACTGTCGTCGAAGGGGGCGTTCAGTTCGCTGTCGAGCACCTGGAACAGCTCCTCGTCGGTGGCCGAGTCCAAGTCGTCCTCGGCGGACACCTCTTCACCATCGCCGTCCACCCTGCGCAGCAACTCCCGCAGCCGTCCGGCGATCCGCGTCCGCTGTTCCGGGTCGTCGGCCACCGTGCCCAGGGCCGCGCCGATGGCGTCCAGATCGGCGAGGAGGGAGCCGGTCCGGGCCGCCCCGGCCGGGGCCAGCAGCTCGTCCAGCAGCCGGACGACCGCGGAGGGTGTGGGGTGGTCGAACACCAAAGTGGCCGGCAGCCGCAGTCCGGTGGCGGCGCCCAGCCGGTTCCGCAGCTCGACCGCGGTCAGGGAGTCGAAGCCGAGTTCCCGGAAGTTCTGCGCGGGGTGGATGGACTCCGCCGCGTCGTGGCCCAGCACGGTCGCGGTATGGCCGCGCACCAGCCTGAGGAGCGCCTGCTGCCGGTCCTCCTCGGAGAGTGCCGCGAGCGACTGCGCCGGGTCCGCGGCGGACACCCCGGCGGCTTTGGCAACGGCTTGGGGAGTACCGCCGCGCACGAGGGTGCGGAAGAGGGCCGGTGGTTCGGTGTCCCGGGCCCGGCGGCGCAGGGCGGCCAGGTCCAGGCGGATGGGCGCCAGCGTGGGCAGACCGCTGGCGAGGGCGATGTCGAGCAGCGCGAGCCCCTGCTCGGTCTCCAGCCCCACGATGCCCGCCCGCGCCAGCCGGGCCCGGTCGGCGTCGGTCATGTCCCCGGTCATCCCGGTCGCCTGCTCCCAGTAGCCCCAGGCCAGGGAGGTCGCGGGCAGGCCCTGGGCGTGGCGGCGCTGGGCGAGGGCGTCCAGGAAGGCGTTGGCGGCCGCGTAGTTGCCCTGTCCCGCGGCGCCGAGCAGCCCGGCGGCGGCGGAGAACAGTACGAACGCCGAAAGCCCCAGGTCCCGGGTCAGCTCGTGCAGATTCCACGCCGCGTCCGCCTTTGCCCGCAGGACGTCATCGACCTGGGCGGGTGTCAGCGCCTCGACCGTGGCATCGCGCAGCAAGCCTGCGGCATGGACCACCGCGGTGAGCCGATGACGCTCGGGAAGGGACTCCAGCAGCTTGGCGAGGGCCGCCCGGTCCGCGGTGTCACACGCGGCAACGGTGACGTGTGCGCCCAGTTCACCCAGCTCCGCCGCCAGTTCGGGAGCTCCCGGCGCGTCCAGCCCCCGGCGGCTGACCAGCAGCAGCCTCCGTACGCCGTGGCGGGTCACCAGATGGCGGGCGGTGGCGGCGCCCAGGGTGCCGGTGCCACCGGTGATCAGGACGGTGCCCTCCGGGTCGAGGGTCTGGGGAATCGTCAGGACGATCTTGCCGATGTGGCGTGCCTGGCTGAAGTGGCGGAACGCCTCGGGAGCCCGGCGGATGTCCCACACCGTGGTGGGCAGGGGATCCAGCGTTCCGTCCTCGAACAGCACCGACAGCTCGGCCAGCATCTGCTGGATACGGTCCGGACCGGCACCGCCGACGAGGTCGAACGCACGGTAGACGACCCCGGCGTGCTCGGCGCCGACCTGGGCGGGGTCACGGATGTCGGTCCTGGCCATGTCGATGAAGCGACCGCCGGGCGTCAGCAGCCGCAGCGACGCGTCCACGAAGTCACCCGCCAGTGCGTTGAGCACCACATCGACGGACCCGGCGGCCTCGCGGACACGGTCCTCGAAGTCGAGCGCGCGGGAGGAGGCGATGTGGCGGTCGTCGAAGCCACGGGCCCGCAGCGCATGCCACTTGCCGGGGCTCGCCGTGGCGTACACCTCGACTCCCCAGTGCCGGGCCAGCTGTACGGCAGCCAGCCCGACCCCGCCCGTGGCCGCGTGCAGCAACAGCTTCTCCCCAGACCGTAGTCCCGCGAGATCGGCCAGCCCGTAGTACGCGGTGAGGAAGGCCGACGGGATGGTCGCCGCCTGCGCGTACGACCAGCCGTCCGGCATCCGGGTGATGAGCCTGCTGTCGGTGATGACGAGCGGACCGGTGCCGTTGAACAGGCCCATCACCCGGTCGCCCACGGCGAACCGGCCCGTGTCCGGGCCCACTTCGACCACCACGCCCGCGCCGTCGCCACCGAGCGGCCGGGGGTCCTCCACCATGCCCAGCGCCACCACGACGTCATGGAAGTTCACCCCGCCCGCGTGCAGCGCCACCCGCACCTCGCCGGATCCCAGCGGGCGGGTGTTGTCCGGGCAGTCGACCAGGGCGAGATGGTCCAGGCTGCCGTGTCCGGTGAGCCCCAGCCGCCACGCCGCCGGGCCATCGGGCGGGGTGAGCCGCCTGGCGGCGTCGTCATGGGCGAGCCGGGCCACGTACGCCTGCCCGGCGCGCAGCGCGATCTGCGGCTCGCCCGAGCCGACCGCACCCGCCACCGCCCCCGGCGAAAGGTCATGCTCATCCAGGTCGAGCAGCAGCACCCGGCCGGGGTTTTCCGACTGGGCGCTGCGCACCAGACCCCAGGCGGCGGAGGCGGGCAGGTCATGGATGTCGTCCTGGCCGTGCGTGGCCACCGCGCGCCGCGTGACGACGGCCAGCCGGGAGCCGGTGAACTCGGGGACGGCGAGGAAGCCTTGGAGCAGCGAGAGTACGTCCCTGCCTTATGCGATGCGTGTGCTCGACCGGATCGGCGTCCGGGGGAGTGGTGACGGTGGCGAACACGACGTCGGGCGCCGGCGTGCCCTCCGACACGGCCGCCCGGACGGCATCGAGGCCGGGATGGCGAGCGGCGTCGGGCAGGGCGGCGGCCAGCGGCTCCGCGTCGGTCCCGAGGACGGCCGTACGGAGCGCCGGGCCGCCCCCGGGCCCGCCCTCGGCCCCACCCTCGGGCAGGGGCAGAGGCACCCAGCCGAGCTGGAACAGGGCGTTGCGGCCCGCGGACCGGGCCCGGCCCAGCCGGGCGTCTTCCGGTACGGGCCGCAGGATCAGATCATCCACGGTCACCACCGGTGCGCCCACCGGATCGAAGACCTGGAGAGCCAGCCGGTCCGCCGCGGTGGGGGTGATGCGCACCCGCAGAGCGTCGGCACCAGTGGCGCACAGCCGCAGACCGCTCCAGGCGAAGGGCAGCAGGACCCGCTGCGCCTCCTCGGAATCGGGGGCGACGCCGAGGGCACGGGTGTGGAGGGCGGCGTCGAGCAGTGCCGGGTGGATGCCGTACCCGGTGGCGGAGGCGCGTTCGTCCTCGGGCAGCGCCACTTCGGCGTACAGGTGGTCGTCCAGCCGCCATGCGGCGGTGAGCCCCTGGAACGACGGGCCGTAGGCATAGCCGTGGTCGGCGAGCCGGGCGTAGAAGTCCTGTACGGGCAGCGATGTGGCCCCCGGCGGCGGCCACGCGCCATCGAGCGCGAGGGGCGCGGTCGCGGGCGAGAGGGTGAGCGCACCGGTGGCGTGGCGCGTCCACACCGCGTCACCGCTCTCGGCGGCGGGACGGGAATGGATGGTGAGGGAGCGCTCACCGCCGGGGCCGGGGGCGCCGACGACGACCTGGACATCGACCGCCTCGCCGTCCGGCACGACCAGGGGCGCGGCCAGGGTCAGCTCGGACACCTGGTCACAGCCGGTCCGGGCGGCGGCGTGCAGGGCGAGTTCGGCGAAGACGGTCCCGGGCAGCAGCACGGTGTCCAGCACCCGGTGGTCGTTCAGCCAGGGGTGGGTCTGCGGGGACAGCCGCCCGGTCAGCAGATGGGTGCCGCCCTCGGCCACCTCCACGGCGGCGCCGAGCAGCGGATGCCCGGCGGACATCAGCCCCAGTTCGGCGGGATCGCCACTCGGCCCGCCACGGCGGTCGAGCCAGTAGCGTTCGCGCTGGAAGGCGTACGTCGGCAGGTCGATGATGCGGGGCGCCGGGTCGGCCGGGAACCGGCGGGACCAGTCCACCTCGACCCCCGCCGTGAAGGCTTGGGCGATCGCGCGCATCAGCTGGGGGTGGCCACCGTGGTCGCGGCGCAGGGTGGGGACGGTGGCGGCCTGGACCCCGGCTTCCTCGAAGGTTTCCTGCATGCCGACGGTGAGTACGGGGTGGGTGCTGGCCTCGATGAACACGCGGTGGCCGTCGTCCAGCAGGGCCCGTACGGCATCGGCGAAGCGCACCCGCTGGCGCAGGTTCGTCACCCAGTACGCGGTGTCCAGACCGCTCGTATCGATCCGGCCGCCGGTGACGGTGGAGTAGAACACCGCCTCCGCCTGGGCCGGTTCGATCCCTGCCAGGAGGTCGGTCAGTTCGTCGGCGATCTGGTCGATCTGGGGGCCGTGTGAGGCGTAGTCGACGTCGATGAGCCGGGCCCGGCCGCCCGCGTCCTGGCATGCGGTGACCGCATTCGTTACTTGGTCGGGTGGTCCGGATACGACGACGGATCCGGGTCCGTTGACGGCGGCCACGCCGACGCCCTCGGCGTGTGTGCCCAGGTCGGTCAGGAACTGCTCGGCCTGGTCCTGGCCCATGCCGAGGGAGGCCATGGCGCCGCCGCCCGCGAGTTTGCGCAGTGCCTGGCTGCGGAGTGCCACGATCCTGGCGCCTTCGTCCAGCGATAGTGCGCCAGCCACCACGGCGGCTGCGATCTCGCCTTGGCTGTGGCCGACGACGGCGGCTGGTGTGACGCCGTAGTCGTCCCATACGGCGGCCAGTGACACCATGACGGCCCATAGGACGGGCTGTACGACGTCGACGCGGGCGAGGTCGGCGGCGTCGGGGTGGCCGCGCAGGACGTCGGTGAGGGACCAGTCCACGTATGGGGTCAGGGCCTGTTCGCATTCGGCGACGCGGGTGGCGAAGACGGGGGAGTCGTCCAGGAGTGCGGCGCCCATTCCGGCCCACTGCGAACCCTGCCCCGGGAACACCAGCACCGGGCCCGTGCCACCCACCACCGCCGGGCCGCCGGTCTCGACCACCCCGGGATGGGTGTCCCCGGCGGCCAGCGCCATGAGCCCCGCCGTCAGCTCGTCGCGGCTCTCGCCCACGACCACCGCGCGGTGGTCGAACACCGACCGGGTACGGATCAGCGACCAGCCCACCTCGGCGGGCGATACGTCCGCGAAGTCGGCCACCCGCTCGGCCAGCGCCCGCGCCTGGCTCCGCAATGCCTGAACGCTCCGCGCCGACACCGCCCATGGAACCACCCCGATGCCACCAGGGTCCGGCCGCACCGCGGTGTCTTCCGCCTCCTCGGGGGCCTGCTCCAGGATCAGATGGGCGTTCGTCCCCGAGATGCCGAACGCGGACACCCCGGCCCTGCGCTGCCGTTCTCCCCGGGGCCACCGGACGGGCTCGGTCAGCAGCCGTACGCCCCCCGAGGTCCAGTCCGCGTGCGGGGTCGGCTCGTCGATGTGCAGCGAGGCGGGCAGCAGCTCGTGCCGCATCGCCATCACCATCTTGATGACACTGGCCGCACCCGCGGCGGCCTGGGTGTGGCCCAGGTTCGACTTGATGGAGCCCAGCCACAACGGCCGGTCCTCCGCCCTCCCCTGCCCGTACGTGGCCAGCAGCGCCTGCGCCTCGATCGGGTCACCCAGCGTCGTACCGGTGCCATGGCCCTCCACCGCGTCCACCTCGGCGGTGGACAGGTGGGCGTTGGCGAGCGCCTGCCGGATCACCCGCTGCTGCGAGGGCCCGTTCGGCGCGGTCAGACCGTTGCTGGCGCCGTCCTGGTTGACCGCCGAACCACGGATCACCGCCAGCACTCGGTGGTGACGGCGCCGCGCCTCACCGAGGCGCTCCAGTACGACGAGCCCGGCGCCCTCGCCCCATCCGGTGCCGTCGGCCGCGGCGGCGAAGGGCTTGCAGCGGCCGTCGGGGGCCATACCGCGCTGCCGGGAGAACTCGATGAACGCCCCCGGAGTGGCCATCACCGCAACGCCACCCGCCAGCGCCAGATCGCATTCGCCCTGGCGCAGCGCCTGACAGGCCAGGTGAATGGCCACCAACGACGACGAACACGCCGTGTCCACCGTGACCGCGGGCCCCTCCAGACCCAGTGAGTACGCCACCCGGCCCGACAGCACACTGCCGAGGTTTCCGGCCCCGACGTAGCCCTCCACCTCACTGGTGATGTTCCCGATGACCGACAGATAGTCGTGCGAACCGATCCCGGCGAACACACCGGTATTGCTGCCGCTCAAGGTGTCGCGACGGAGCCCCGCCCGTTCGAACGCCTCCCACGCCGTTTCCAGGAGCAGCCGCTGCTGGGGGTCCATGGCCAGCGCCTCACGCGGGCTGATGTCGAAGAAGGCCGCGTCGAATTCCGTCGCGTCGTAACAGAATCCGCCCTGGTCCACATAGGACGTGCCGTACTGCTCGGGGTCCGGATCGAAGAGTTCGTCGAGCCCCCAGCCCCGGTCGGTCGGAAAGGCGGAGACGGCGTCACCGCCCCGCGCCACCAGCTGCCAGAGTTCCTCTGGCGAGCGCACCCCGCCGGGATAGCGGCACGCCATTCCCACGATGGCGACCGGCTCCGGCTCGGCGGAATCGACCTCGCGCAGACGCTGGCGGGTCTGGCGCAATTCGGCCGTGACCCACTTGAGGTGATCGAGAAGCTTCTCTTCGTTGGACATCTAGCGCAAGCTCCTTGGCGCGGCGCGGCGGGTGGAGGGCATGGGGCTCACGACTTTCCGAACTCATCGGAAATGAGGTCGAAAATGTCTTCCGCTGTTGCTGTCTCAAGCTCGCTATGAGCCGTGGAACGGTCCGCTTCGTGTTCCGTATCGCTCCACTTGGCCAGCAGCAGCCGCAGTCGGCCGGTGATGCGGCGACGGGCCGCCTCGTCCACAGCGGACGGCTCCGACACCGAATCCCATGTGTCGAGGTCCGACAGCAACCGCCCCTCGGAGGTCACATCCGTGTCGACAAGTCGCCCGCGCAGGACGTCCGCCAGCTGGTTGGTCGTGGGGTGATCGAAAATGAGAGTGGGCGGCAGATCGATACCGGTGGTGGCGGTGAGCCGGTTACCGAATTCGACGGCCGTGAGGGAGTCGAACCCCAGCTCCTGGAATGGCTGGGCGGGGGGAATGGAATGCGTACTGGGGTAGCCGAGGATTGCGGCCGCGTGCGATTGCAGATGGTGGAGGAGGAGCTGATGCTGCTGGGCGGGCGTGCTGCCGGCCAGTTGTTGCTGGAGCGAGCTGATGGCCGCCGTCGAATCCGGGGCATCGGCGCCGGACGACGGGGTGGGCATGAGGCGGGTGAGGAGCGGACTCGGCCGTTGCGCCGTAAAACTTACGGGGAACTTCTCCCAGTCGATATCCGCGACGGTGACGGTGATGTCGTCGTGGTCGAGGGCGTGTTGAAGGGAGGCGACGGCGAGATCCGGGTCGAGCGGATTCATCCCGCGCCGGTTGTAGTACTCGATGACGGCCTCGTCGGCTGCCATGCCCGCATCGCCCCAGGGCGCCCAGGCGATGCTGGTGGCGGGGAGTCCCTGGAGGCGGCGGTGTTCGGCGAGGGCGTCGAGGTAGGTGTTGGCGGCGGCGTAGGCGGCCTGTCGACTGCCGCCCCAGGAAGCAGCTCCGGAGGAGAAGAGAACAAAGGCGCTGAGGTCGTGGTCCTTGGTCAGCTCGTGGAGATGGGTGGCGGCGAGCGCCTTGGGCTGAAGGACTGCGTTGATGTGGGGGAGGTCGATCTCCCCGAGGGATGTGTTCTCCGCGATGCCCGCGGCGTGGATGACGGTGGTGAGGGGGTGTTCGGCGGGGATGGTGTCGATGAGGTGGTGGAGGGCGGTGGGGTCGGAGACGTCGCAGACGGTGATGGTGACGGTGGTGCCGAGTTCGGTGAGTTCTTGGGTGAGTTCGGTGGCGCCGGGGGCGTCGGGTCCGGCGCGGCTGATGAGGTGGAGGTGGGGTGCGCCGTTGCGGGCGAGCCAGCGCGCCAGGTGGGCGCCGAGCCCGCCGGTGCCGCCGGTGATGAGCGTCGTCCCAGTCGGTTGCCAGGGGACAGCCAGGGCGTCGGTGGCGGGCGCGTGCTCGAGACGGCGGCCCAGAACGGCCGAACGGATCGCCACCTGGTCCTCGGGCTGCCCGGGCGTGAGCAGCCCGGCGATGCGGCCGGGAGTGCGGGCATCGAGGGTGTCGGGCAGATCGATCAACCCACCCCAGAGCTGGGGGTATTCCAGCGCGGCCACCCGGCCGAACCCCCAGATCTGTGCCTGGTGCGGATGGGGGAGCGCATCGGAGGGGGCCGCCGCCACGGCGCCCTGGGTGAGGCACCACAGGGCTGCGGGCCACCCGAGTTCATCGAGGGCCTGGACGAGGGCCATCGTGGCGGCCAGCCCCGTGGGAACGGCCGGGTGATCCGGATGGTGGCTCTCCTCGAGAGCGAGGAGGCTCAGCACACCGACGGGTGCGGTACGTACGTCTGTGAGCTGTTGGGCGAGGGCCTCGCGATGGGCGCTGGCAGTGTCGACGGTGAGCGTCTCGCGCGCCGCACCGTGGGCATCGAGCGCCTGGGCGGCGGCCTGGACGACCGGGTGCTCGGCCAGGCCGGATGGGACGAGGAGCAGCCAGGTGCCGGTGAGGGCAGGGGCGCCGACGGTGTCGTGCAGACGGTCCCAGGCGATCCGATAGCGCCACGAGTCGATGGTGGAGTGCTCCCGGTGCCGTCGCCGCCAAGCTGAGAGAAGAGGGAGGGCGGGGAGCAGGGCATCGATGTCGGGGCTGTTCTTCTCCAGGTGCAGTGTGCTGGTGAGGGCGTCCACATCCTGCGCTTCGATGGCACCCCACAGCTGAGCGTCGGCTTGGTCACGCTGCGCGTCATGGCCGTCGGGACGGCGAGTGGGCGGGGCGAGCCAGAACCGCTGGTGTTGGAAGGCGTAGGTGGGGAGTTCGACGGTGCGCGGGGCTGGGCTGGCGGGGAACCAGGGCGCCCAGTCGACGTCGGTCCCCGCGGTGTGAAGCCGTGCGAGGGCGTTGGCGAAGGCGTGGAGATCGGGTTGTTTGCGGGTGAGGGTGGCTGTCACCAGGGGGTTGGGGGGCCCGGTTTCCGTGGTGGTGTGGCTGAGTGTGTGTTGTGTTGCGGTGGCGAGGATCGGGTCCGGGCCCAGTTCCAGAAAGATGCCTGTTTCGGGGGCGGTGTGGGTGATGGCGGGGTGGAAGTGGACGGGTTGGCGGATGTGTTGGGCCCAGTAGTCGGGGGTGGTGATGCGCTCGTCGGCGGGTTCCCCGGTGAGGTTGCTGAGCAGCGGGAGGGCGGGCCGGTGGTAGGTGAGGTCCGTGATGGCTTGGGTGAAGGGCTCCAGGATGGGGTCCATCAGCGGTGAGTGGAAGGCGTGGCTGACGGTGAGGGTTTTGGTCTTGCGGCCCTTGGCGGCCCAGGCAGTGCTGATCGCGGCCACCCGTTCGGCGGGGCCGGAGATGACGGTGTTGCCGGGTGTGTTCAGGGCGGCGATGCTCACCTGGCCGTCGTGTTCGGCGAGGTCGTGGGCGAGTTCGTCGGGGGTGGCGGCGATGGTGGTCATGCCGCCGCCTTCGGGGAGTCCGCCCATGAGGGTGGCGCGGGCGGCGACGAGTCGGCAGGCGTCGGGAAGGTCGAAGACGCCTGCGATATGGGCGGCGGCGACCTCGCCGATGGAGTGGCCGATGACGGCGTCCGGGGTGATGCCGGTGGAGGCGAGGAGCCGTGCGAGGGCGATGTGGAGGGCGAAGAGTCCGGCTTGGGCGTAGGTGGTGTGATCCAGCAGGCGCGCAAGCTCGGGTTCTTGGCTGAAGACGACATCCCGGAGCGAGCGCTCCAGGTGGGGATCCAGGAGGGTGCAGACCTCGTCGAAGGCTTCGGCGAAGACGGGGAAGCGGTCGTACAACGCGGCGCCCATGCCGGGACGCTGGCTGCCCTGACCGCTGAACAAGAACACCGTCTGACCCGAAACACCCGCAGCGCCTCCGGGGCACACCACCGTAGGGTGCGGTGCACCGGTGGCCAGGGCCTGCAACCCCGCCGCCAGCTCCTCCCGGTTGTCACCGACGACGACGGCTCGGTGGTCGAAGAACGAGCGCGTCCTCAGCAGCGACCAGCCCACCTCCACCGGTGTCGCGTCGTCCTCGCGGCAAACGTGCTCGGCCAGGGCCGCCGCCTGCCCTCGAAGGGCCTCGGCGCTATGTGCGGACACCAGCCACGGCACGGCACCGCCGACGCCGGAAACCGGCGTCACCGGATGGGGAGCCTGCTCCAGGATCAGATGGGCATTGGTGCCGCTGATGCCGAACGACGACACGCCCACCCGGCGCGGCTGTTCACCCTCTGGCCACGGGACCGGCTCGGTGAGCAGCCGTACGTCACCCTCGGACCAGTTCACGTTGGGGGTCGGCTCGTCGATGTGCAGCGATGCGGGCAGGAGCCCGTGCCGCATCGCCATCACCATCTTGATCACACCGGCTACGCCCGCGGCGGCCTGGGTGTGGCCGATGTTGGACTTTACGGAGCCGAGCCACAGGGGACGGTCGTGCGGCCGGTCCTGTCCGTACGTGGCCAGCAGCGCCTGCGCCTCGATCGGGTCGCCGAGCGTCGTACCGGTGCCGTGTGCCTCGACCGCGTCCACCTCGGACGGTGTCAGGCGGGCGTTGGCGAGCGCCTGCCGGATGACCCGCTGCTGGGAGGGTCCGTTCGGCGCGGTCAGGCCGTTGCTGGTGCCGTCCTGGTTGACCGCTGAGCCCCGTACGAGCGCCAGTACCCGGTGGCCGTTGCGCCGGGCGTCCGACAGCCGCTCCAGCAGGACGAGGCCCACGCCCTCGCCCCCACACCATGCCGTCGGCGGCCGCGGCGAACGGCTTGCACCGGGCATCGGGGGCCAGACCACGCTGACGGGAGAACTCGATGAACGCGCCCGGGGTGGCCATCACCGTCACACCGCCCGCCAGGGCGAGGGCGCATTCGCCCTGCCGTAGCGCCTGGGCGGCCAGATGCATGGCCACCAGCGACGAGGAACAGGCCGTGTCGACCGTGACCGCGGGCCCTTCCAAGCCGAACGAGTACGCCACCCGGCCGGACACCACGCTGCCGATGTTCCCCGTGGCGACGTAGCCTTCGACATCGCTCGCCGTATCGCCGGTGAGCGACAGATAGTCCTGGGAGGTCACTCCGGCGAAGACGCCGGTGTTGCTGCCGCTCAGTGAGTCTCGGTCGAGTCCGGCGTTTTCGAACGTCTCCCATGCGGTTTCGAGGAGCAGCCGCTGTTGGGGGTCCATGGCGAGCGCTTCGCGCGGGCTGATGCCGAAGAACGCCGCGTCGAACGCGGGTGCGTCGTGGAGAAAGCCACCCTCGCGGACATAACTCGTACCCGAGTGGTCGGGGTCGGGGTGGAAGAGCGCGTTGAGATCCCAGTGCCGGTCGGTGGGCATCTCCGTAATGGCGTCGTGGTGTGCGACGACCAGGTCCCACAGATCCTTCGGATTGCGCGCGCCACCGGGATAGCGGCACGCCATTCCGACGATCGCGATGGGCTCGTCGAGCGCGGCCGCGGTAGGTGCGTGGGCGGCGACAGCCGTCTGCTGCCCCGTGATGTCGGCACACAGATGGGTCGCGAGGGCGTGCGGTGTGGGGTGGTCGAAGATGAGGGAGGGCGGGAGGTCGATGCCCGTGAGGGTGGCGAGCTGGTTACGGAGTTCGACGGCGGTGAGGGAGTCGAACCCCAGCTCCTGGAACGGCTGGGTGGGGGGAATGGCATCGGACCCGGAATGGCCCAGGATCGCGGCCGCCAGGGACTGGATCTGGTGGAGGAGCAACTGATGCTGCTCGGCGGGGGTGCTGGAGTCGAGCTGCTGGCGCAGCGGTGTGACGGCGGACGGAGCGTGGCGACCGTCCGCCGGGTGTACGGCGGGCCCGATCAGCTCGGAGAGCAACGGACTCGGCCGTTGCGCCGTAAAGGTGGCGGGGAACTTCTCCCAGTCGATGTCCGCGATGGTGACCGTGGTGTCGCGGTGGTTGAGCGCGTGGTGGAGCGCCGTAACCGCGAGGTCGGGGCTGAGTGGCGACAACCCCCGCCGCCCGTAGAAGGAGAGCGCCGTCTCGTCGGCGGCCATGCCCGCCTCGCTCCAGGGGCCCCAGGCGATGCTGGTGGCGGGGAGCCCCTGGGAACGGCGGTGTTCGGCGAGGGCGTCGAGGTAGGTGTTGGCGGCGGCGTAGGCGGCCTGCCGACTGCCGCCCCAGGAAGCCGCACCGGAAGAGAAGAGGACGAACGCGCTGAGGTCGAGTTCCCTCGTGAGTTCGTGCAGATGCGCGGCGCCGAGAGCCTTGGCCTCCAGCACATGCTGGAGGCGTTCCGGCGGGAGATCGGCGATCAGCTCGGTGTCGGAGGCACCGGCGGCGTGGATGACGGCGGTGAGGGGGTGGGCGGTGGGGATGGCTCGGATGAGGTGGTGGAGGGCGGTGAGGTCGGAGACGTCGCAGGCGGTGATGGTGACGGTGGTGCCGAGGTCGGTGAGTTCTTGGGTGAGTTCGGTGGCGCCGGGGGCGTCGGGTCCGGTGCGGCTGATGAGGTGGAGGTGGGGTGCGCCGTTGCGGGCGAGCCAGCGCGCCAGGTGGGCGCCGAGCCCGCCGGTGCCGCCCGTGATGAGCGTCGTCCCGGTCGGCTGCCACGGAACACGGCTTGCGGACGGCAGGGGAGCGCGACCGAGACGGCGTGCGTAGGTGCCGGTGGCGCGGATCGCGGTCTGATCCTCGGGCTGCCCGGGCGCGACAAGCGCCGCGAGACGGTCGGCGGTGTGGTGATCGATGACGGTCGGGAGATCGATCAGGCCACCCCAGCGACGGGAGTGCTCCAGCGCGGCCGTGCGGCCGAACCCCCAGGTCTGTGCCTGGCGCGGATTGGGGAGCGGATCGGCGGGATGGATGGCGACGGCACCCTGGGTGAGACACCACAAGGGCGCGGTGACCTCGGCGTCACCGAGGGCCTGGACGAGGGCGGTGGTGGCGACGAGTCCGGCGGGAACCGCGGCGTAGGCGGGATGCGGTTCCTGGGCGAGCGCGAGCAGGCTCACGATCCCGGCCGGCTCGTCGTCGAGGGCGAGCCGGGTGAGTTCGTCGGCCAAATCACCGCGCTGGGCCTGGCGGGCATCGAGCGCCTGGAGGAGGGGAGTGGCGCCGTGCGTGGTGAGCGCTTGTACGACGGTCGCGACGGCAGGGTGATCGGCCTGGTTGGACGGGACGAGCACCAGCCAAGTGCCGGAGAGGGCAGCGGGCGCGGCGGGCGCGGAAAGCTGCCTCCAGGTGGTCCGATACCGCCACGCGTCGATGACCGCTTGTTCGCGATGCTGCCGCCGCCAGGCCGACAGAGTCGGCAGCACGGCGCTCAGCATGGGCTGTTGATCGGCAGGGGAGTCGAGGGTTGCGGCGAGAGAATCCAGATCCTCGCGCTCGACGGCTTCCCAGAACGCCCGGTCCGCCTGTGCGGCCTCGGTGACGGCCGTGGCCGTCTCGGAGGAGGCGAGCCAGAAGTGCTGGCGTTGGAAGGCGTAGGTGGGGAGCTCGATGGTGCGAGGCGTTGGCACAGCGGGGTACCAGGGCGTCCAGTCGACGGTGGTCCCGGCCGTGTGGAGCCGTGCCAGGCTGTGCGTGAATGCCTGGACTTCGGGTTGTTTGCGGGTGAGGGTGGCTGTCACCAGGGGGTTGGGGGGCCCGGTTTCCGTGGTGGTGTGGCTGAGTATGTGTTGTGTTGCGGTGGCGAGGATCGGGTCCGGGCCCAGTTCCAGAAAGATGCCTGTGTTGGGGGCGGTGTGGGTGATGGCGGGGTGGAAGTGGACGGGTTGGCGGATGTGTTGGGCCCAGTAGTCGGGGGTGGTGATGCGTTCGTCGGCGGGTTCGCCGGTGAGGTTGCTGAGCAGCGGGAGGGCGGGCTGGTGGTACGTGAGGTCCGTGATGGCTTGGGTGAAGGGTTCGAGGATGGGGTCCATCAGCGGTGAGTGGAAGGCGTGGCTGACGGTGAGGGTTTTTGTCTTGCGGCCCTTGGCGGCCCAGACAGCGCTGATCGAGGCCACCCGTTCGGTGGGTCCGGAGATGACGGTGTTGCCGGGTGTGTTCAGGGCGGCGATGCTCACCTGGCCGTCGTGTTCGGCGAGGTCCTGGGCGAGTTCGTCGGGTGTGGCGGCGATGGTGGCCATGCCGCCGCCTTCGGGGAGTCCGCCCATTAACGTGGCGCGGGCGGCCACCAGTCGGCAGGCGTCCGGCAGATCGAAGACACCGGCCACATGGGCGGCGGCGACTTCCCCGATGGAGTGGCCGATGACGGCGTCCGGGGTGATGCCGGTGGAGGCCAGGAGCCGGGCGAGGGCGATGTGGAGGGCGAAGAGTCCGGCTTGGGCGTAGGTGGTGTGGTCCAGCAGGCGCGCGTGTTCGGGTTCTTGGCTGAAGACGACATCCCGGAGCGGCTGCTCCAGGTGGGGGTCGAGGAGGGTGCAGACCTCGTCGAAGGCCTCGGCGAAGACGGGGAAGCGGTCGTACAGTGCCGCGCCCATGCCGGGACGCTGGCTGCCCTGACCGCTGAACAAGAACACCGTCTGACCCGAAACACTCGGAGCGCCTCCGGGACATACCACCGCCGGGTGCGGCGCACCGGTCGCTAGGGCCTGCAACCCCTCCGCCAGCTCTTCCCCGTTGTCACCGATGACGACGGCTCGGTGGTCGAAGAGCGAGCGGGACGTGAGCAGTGACCAGCCCACCTCCACCGGCGAGGTGTCGTCGTCCGCCGTCACCCGGTCGAGCAGGGCCGCCGCCTGGCCGCGCAGTGCCTCCGTACTCCGTGCCGACACCGCCCATGGCAGGACTCCGCCCGCCTCGGCGGCCGATGGGGCGGCCTCCGGCGCGTCCGGGGCCTGCTCCACGATCACGTGGGCGTTGGTGCCGGAGATGCCGAAGGACGATACAGCCGCGCGGGCGCGGGCCGTTCGGCCTGTGTCCATGGGACGGGCTCGGTGAGCAGCCGTACCTCACCAGCCGTCCAGTCCACATGCGGACTCGGCTCGTCAATGTGCAGCGAGGCGGGCAGCAGCCCGTGCCGCATCGCCATCACCATCTTGATCACACCGGCTACGCCCTCAGCGGCCTGGGTGTGCCCGATGTTGGACTTGATGGTGCCTGCCACAGGGGTCGGCCCTCCGGGCGCT
>NZ_GG657754.1:10133730-10136672 GCF_000158915.1 Streptomyces himastatinicus ATCC 53653
TGCGCGGTGAAGGCGCTGGAGAACCTCTCCCAGTCGACATCGGCCACCGTCACCGTGGTGTCGTCGTGCGTCAGGGCGTGGTGCAGGGACTTGATGGCCAGGTCGGTGGTCAGCGGGGAGAGACCGCGCCGCCTGAGATGAGCGAGCGTGTTCTCGTCGGCGGCCATGCCCGCCTCGCTCCACGGGCCCCAGGCGATGCTGGTGGCGGGGAGCCCATGGGCCCGGCGGTGTTCGGCGAGGGCGTCGAGGTGCGCGTTCGCGGCGGCGTAGGCGGCCTGCTGGCCGCTGCCCCAGGTCGCGGCGTTCGACGAGAAGAGTACGAAGGCGTCGAGCCCCAGGTCCCGGGTGATCTCGTGCAGATGAGTGGCGGCCAGCGCCTTGGAGTGCAGTACGTACTGCAACCGCTCGGGGTCCAGCTCGGTGATCGGGCCGAGGTCCATGGTTCCGGCGGTGTGGATGACCGTGGTCAGGGGGGTGTTCGGCGGGGATGTAGTCGATGAGGTGTTGCAGCGCGGCGCGGTTCGAGACGTCGCACGCGGAGATGGTGACCGAGGCACCCAGAGCGATGAGTTCTTCGCTGAGCTGGTCAGCGCCCGGCGCGTCGAAGCCGGAACCGGCTGATGAGGTGGAGGTGGGGGGCGCCCTCGCGGGCCAGCCAACATGAGAGGTGGGCGCCGAGCCCCCCGGTGCCGCCGGTGATGAGCGTCGTACCGGTCGGCCTCCAGGGAGAGGGGCTCGCGGACGATGCGGGAGCGGCGTGGCCGAGGCGGCGGGCGTAGGTGCCGGTGGTACGGATCGCGGCCTGGTCCTCGGGCTGCCCGGGAACCAGCAGGGCGGCCAGTCGACCGGCGGTCTGGTGGGTCACGGTGGTGGGCACATCGATCAGCCCACCCCACCGTTGCGGGTGTTCGAGGGCGGCGACCCGGCCCAGCCCCCAGACCTGGGCCTGGCCCGGGTGGGGGAGCGGATCCGTACGGCCGGTGGCGACCGCGCCCTGTGTGAGGCACCACAGGGGAGCGGTGATACCGGTGTCGCCGAGCGCTTGGAGCAGTGTGACGGTGCCGATGATTTTTTTTGGGGACGGCGGGGTGTTCGGGGCGTGCCGCGGTGTCGAGGGCGAGCAGACTGAGTACACCCGCGATTTGCTCACCCTTTGCCCACTGGGTCAGTTGCTCGGAGAGGGCATCGCGCCGCAGACCCTCCGCGGGGAGCGCGTGGACGGACGCGGCGGCACCATGGGACTGAAGCGCCTGGACGACTGTCTGGACCGCGGAGTGATCCTCCTGGCCGCCGGGCACGACCACCAGCCAGGTGCCGCTCAGGGCCGCGATGGTCGCGTCGGGCAGTTGCTGCCAGGTGGTCCGGTAGCGCCAGGAGTCGATGACCGCCTGCTCGCGGTGCTGCCGCCGCCACGCCGACAGCACGGGGAGCGCGGGCAGGAGCGCGTCGAGGCCGGGGCTGTTCTTCTCCAGCTGGAGCGTGCTGGTGAGGGCGTCGACGTCCAGCTCTTCGATGGCGTGCCACAGCTGTGCCTCGGCCGGGTCCGCTGCCGCACTGGCGCTGCTGGTACGGGCATCGGGCGGGGCGAGCCAGAACCGCTGGTGCTGGAAGGCGTACGTCGGCAACGGGACAAGCCGGGGCGCCGGGTCGGCGGGGAACCACGGAGCCCAGTCGACGTCGACCCCGGCGGTCTGGAGCCGTGCCAAGGCGGTGGCGAACGCCCGGACTTCGGGTTGCTTGCGGGTGAGGGTGGCCGTGAGGAGAGGGGTGGTGGGGTGCTCAGTGTGATGGAGAGTGTGTTGGACGGCCGTGGTCAGGACGGGGTCCGGGCCGAGTTCGAGGTACGTACCGGTGTCGGGCGCGGTGTGGGTGATGGCGGGGTGGAAGTGGACGGGCTGGCGGATGTGCTGGGCCCAGTACGCGGGAGTGGTGATCTCCTCATCGGCGGGTTGTCCGGTGAGGTTGCTGATGAGGGGGATGGTGGGCGGGTGATAGGTCAGGTTGCTGATGGCCTCGGCGAACGGTTCGAGGATGGGGTCCATCAGAGGGGAGTGGAAGGCGTGGCTGACGGTGAGCATCCGCGTCTTGCGGCCGCGTTCGGCCCAGGCCGCAGCGATCTGTGTGACAAGGGCTTCGGGCCCTGAGATGACGGTGTTGGTGGGGGTGTTGAGGGCGGCGATGGTGACCTGTCCGTCGGTGGCGGCGAGGTCGTCGGCGAGTTCGTCGGGGGTGGCGGCGATGGTGGCCATGCCGCCGCCTTCGGGGAGTCCGCCCATGAGGGTGGCGCGGGCGGCCACCAGTCGGCAGGCGTCGGGCAGATCGAAGACACCGGCCACATGGGCGGCGGCGACTTCCCCGATGGAGTGGCCGATGACGGCGTCCGGGGTGATGCCGGTGGAGGCGAGGAGCCGGGCGAGGGCGATGTGGAGGGCGAAGAGTCCGGCTTGGGCGTAGGTGGTGTGATCCAGCAGCTGCGCGTTTTCGGGCTCCTGGCTGAAGACCACCTGGCGCAGCGGCTGCTCCAAGTGGGGATTCAGGAGGGTGCAGACCTCGTCGAAGGCTTCGGCGAAGACGGGGAAGCGGTCGTACAGTGCCGCGCCCATGCCGGGACGCTGGCTGCCCTGACCGCTGAACAAGAACACCGTCTGACCCGAAACACCCGCAGCGCCTCCGGGACATATCACCGTCGGGTGCGGTGCACCGGTGGCCAGGGCCTGCAACCCCGCCGCCAGATCCTCCCGGTTGTCACCGACGACGACGGCGCGGTGGTCGAAGAGCGAGCGGGACGTGAGCAGTGACCAGCCCACCTCGACCGGCGAGGTGTCGTCGTCCGCCGTCACCCGGTCGAGCAGGGCCGCCGCTTGGCCGCGCAGTGCCTCCGTACTCCGTGCCGACACGACCCATGGCAGGACTCCGCCCGCCTCGGCGACCGGTGGGGTGGC
>NZ_GG657754.1:10137180-10139983 GCF_000158915.1 Streptomyces himastatinicus ATCC 53653
CCAGCAGCAGGACGCCGACGCCCTCGGACAGGGTCATGCCGTCGCTGCTCGCCGAGAACGCCTTGGACCTGCCGTCCGGGGCGAGTCCCCGCAGATCGCTGAAGCCGATGAAGGGAGCCGTCGAGGACATCACGGCGACTCCACCGGCCAGCGCCAGATCGCATTCGCCCTGCCGGATCGCCTGGCAGGCCAGGTGCATGGCAACCAGCGCCGAGGAGCACGCGGTGTCCACCGTGACCGCGGCCCCCTCCAGGCCCAGGGTGTACGCGACCCGGCCGGACACCACGCTCGCGGAGCTGCCGATGGTGAAGTACCCGGCGGATCCCTCGGGCACTTGGGAGGCGTCCGTGCAGTAGTCGAGGTGGTCGCAGCCGATGAAGGTGCCGGTCAGGCTACCCCGCAGGGATTCCGGATCGATGCCCGCGTGCTCGATCGCCTCCCACGCCCCCTCCAGGGCGAGCCGCTGCTGCGGTGCCATGCCCAGGGCCTCGCGCGGGCTGATGCCGAAGAACGCGGCGTCGAATCCCGCGGGGTCGTCGAGGAAACCGCCCTCGCGGCAGTAGCTGGTGCCCGGGTGTTCCGGGTCGGGGTGGAAGAGGCCGTCCAGATCCCAGTTGCGGTCCGTGGGCAGCTCCGTGATGGCGTCGCGCTCGGCGGCGACCAGCTCCCACAGCTCCTCCGGGGAGCGCACTCCACCGGGGAACCGGCACGACATTCCCACGATGGCGACCGGTTCGTGCCCGGCCGACTCGACATCCTTCAGGCGGCGCTGTGTCTGACGCAGATCCGCCGTCACACGCTTCAGATAGTCGAGAAGCTTCTCTTCATTGCTCGCCATGTGTCGGTGCTCCCGCTTCCACCCGTTTACCTCGGCAAAACCGCTAGGGGCGACGGCAGTCGTAGCTGCCGCGCAAGGTACTTCCGTCGGGGAAGGTGAAACTTGTGGCGTCCTTGAAATGTCCTGGACCGAGCACCTGGTAGTCGTCCACCACGTCCATTTTCACGCCTTCGGTCTTTCCGGTGGCGCTGGGCGTGACCACCTGGCTGAGCGGCCCCTTGAACACCAAGTGGCCGTTTTTCCAGCCGGGCGAGGAGTAATGCGCGGAGGAGCCCCAGTTGTCGTGGTACTGGACGATGAACTTTCCGCCCACGGGGTCCCAGCCGAACGTCGACCGGCCGACCACATGGCCGGGTTCCATGGTCGCGTCGGTGTAGTAGTAATGCCCGCCCATGGCCCGCTTCGTGGTCAGGTGCATCACCGTCGCCTTACTGCCCGGCGGGGGTGTGTACTCGCACCGGTAGGACCCGAGGAGGAAGTCCAGTGCGCGTATCTGGGGCGGTGCGGGCAGCGGGTTCGCGGGAGTCGTGCGCGACGGCTTGTCCCGGGCGTCCGGTTCGGCGTTCACCGGAGTGACGGCGAACGCCACGAGACCCGCGGCGACAAGGCCCGTGTGCACTGCCTTCCGGGTACGCATACGCAACTCCCATCGGTAGTCGGGCTGATCGGGTTGATCGGGCGCTGACCTGCGGCTGTGCCACCTGGTAAGCCCCGGAGCGGATACGGCGACCATCATTTGCGCCGTCCCTAAAGGTGCTCTAACGCGTGGCTTGCCCGCGGTAGATGGCGATGGCCCGGTGGCCGCGCCCCGGACGGCCCGGTCGCCGCAGCCCATTAGCCCAGCTTTAGACCGGCCGCCGAGCATGAACCGGACGTCGGACGAAGGAGGATGGCGATGAGCGGCTGGCCGGCGCTGGAGAAGTACGTCGATCGGGCACCCACCTCGAAGGAGATGATGGGCTGGATCGAACTGATCGTCAGCCAAGGCATTCGCCGGGCGGGCTATTCCGCCGACAGCTGGACCGAGGAGTGGGCCGCCGAGCAGTTCCGCGAAACGGGGCTCGAGGACGTGCGCCTGGAACCGCTGGACACGCCGGTCTGGCGGCCGCGGTCCGCCGCCTTCGAGATCTGGCCCGCCGGCCGCCCCGGTGAGGTCACCCGCTTCACCGGACTCGCCCTGCCGTACACCACCCCCACCGAGGGCACCGAGGGGCGGCTGGTGCGGATGGAGGACGGGGAGGTGGATGGTGGCATCGCCGTCCAGGAGATCGGCTTCACCCAGCTGCCGCAGTCGGAGGTGCAGGCCCGGGCCACCGATGCCTACGACCCCGAGGGCGTCTTCCCCGACCTCGTCCAGACCGTGCCGTTCGACCTTCCGCATGTGCTGGACTTCGACATCGCCATCAAGGACGGGGCGACCGCGTACGTCGGGCTGCTCACCGGTGTGCCCTGGGAGACCAGCGACTTCTACTGGCCCTATGACGCCGAGCTCCGCTCGATCCCCGGGATCTGGCTGAGCGGGAGCGACGGCGAGCGGGTCCGTGAGCTGATGGCCTCCGGTGCGTGCGAGGGGCGGATCATCTCCGATGCCACCATCACCGAGGAGACCACCCACAATGTGGTGGGCACCCTGCCCGGCGCCTCGGACCACTGGGTGATCATCGGGTCACACCATGACGGACCGTGGGCCTCGGCGGTGGAGGACGCGTCCGGCGTGGCGCTCGTCCTGGCGCAGGCCAGGTTCTGGGCGTCGGTGCCCCAGGAACTGCGCCCGCACAACATGCTGTTCCTGCTGACGTCCGGCCATATGGCCGGGGCCGCGGGCACCCAGGCGTTCATCGCGGCCCATCCGGAGCTGTTTCCGCAGGTCGTGCTCGAAATGCATCTGGAACACGCCGCGCGCCAGCCATCGTGGTCGACGGTGAGGTCGTGCCCACCGACGATCCGGAGGTGCGCTGGTGGTTC
>NZ_GG657754.1:10140978-10238680 GCF_000158915.1 Streptomyces himastatinicus ATCC 53653
TTGTTCTTCGTCTTGCTGATCAGCACTCCGTTGTCCGGGGTGAACGAGTCCATGCCCATGCGGTCCACGACCTCGACGGTGTAGTTGTCGTAGCCGCCGCCGTCGCACAGGGGGTCGGTCTTCCGGTCGCAGGACGGCGAGAGGTCGCTGCCCAGGGTGATGTTGACGCCCGCGAGCCCCTTCTCGCCCGGTGGCGCGGAACGCGCCGTGACCCGGGCGACGGCCATTCCGGAGTCCGCCAGCGCGTCCCGGTCCAGGCGCAGCACGTTCTTCTCGTCCACGATGCCCAGCTTCAGCTTGTCGCGCAGCACATGCTGGGCGCCCATCGAACCGCCGGCAGTGGCGGGTATCTGCCACCGGGTGTGCGGGCCGCCGGGGCCGTTGAACGAGCCGCGGGAGAGCATGCCCCAGATGCCGGTGTAGGAGCGGCTGAGGGGAGTGCCGTACGGGTTGTTGTAGTTGTCGCCTATGCCCAGGATGTGGCTGAGTTCATGGGCGTACACGGCCATGCCGGAGCTCTCGGTCTGGAGGGACGAGCCGTCCGTGGCGTTGGGCCAGATACGGGCCGCGGCCTGCCACGACGTCCACGGTACGTAGCGGGTCGCCGCCGCGTTGCTCCCGGTGGAGACGGGCGGGCCCCACACGGCCGGTACGTCCTGCCGGTCGGCGAACTTCATCTGGCCGAACTCCTGCCAGGTGGACGACTCGTCCTGCCCGGCCGTGAGATAGAAGACGAAGTCGAACTTCTTGGTCTCCTCGTCGCCCACCTCGGCGGTCCACGCCGCCTTCCCGTCGGCCCGGATGTCCATGTCGCAGGTGTCCCCGGCCGGGCAGGCGCCGGGGTTCATCGAGTCCTCCACCCCGTACTGGTAGGACTTCGCGGGCATGCGGTACACACCGAACGCCGTCAGGTCGACGCCGATGCGGCCACCGGAATCCTCCATCCAGTACTCGTTGATGGTGTGACCGTTGTTGAGCGCGCCGGGCTTGTTGAGGAAGTCCTCGTAGAACTGGGGCAGACGGTCGCGCGGTATGCCGGAGGCGGACGGCTGCGGGTTGCCGAACAGGGTCGATCCCGCGGGCTGGCTGACCGTGAACTCCTCGTCCGGATAGTCGAGGAGCACCAGCGCGCCCTTGAAGGTGCGCTGGGTGGGCTCGACGTCCGGGTCGGCCCAGCGGGTGCCGGGGACAGCGCGGTAGTCGGCCCACGTCATGTCGTCGGGGTTCTGCCAGCGCTGGGGGTCGATCGGGTCGACGAGGGGCGGCCGGGCGCTCGGCGTACGGTCGGGTGCGGCCCCCGCGGGCCCCGCCGCGACGGCGGCCAGGGCGGCGAGGAGGGTGGCGACGACCGTTAATCGGCGGACTCGTCTTCGGCGGAGGAACAAGGCTCACCTCTTGTCCGGAAGTGGTGCTCAGACATGACCAGACATGCGAACGGGAGGACTACGGCTGCCACGGTAAGCCGGGGGTCGAGGTGACGCCAGAGTGCCGTTGTGGCTTCCGCGACAGAAACCGCACGTGCCGCCACCGCGCTGACGAGCCGTTCGAGCCGTTGACGAGCCGGAATCCCACCGCACACGGCTGCGGAGCACATCGGAAAGCGCGATAGCGTGTACAGGCCAACGGGAAGGCTGGCGCCGACCTCCCGTATGGCGCGACGTGTGGAAACCAGTCCAAGGAGCCCTCTTGACCAGCCCAGAACAGCGTATGGCTGACCTGCTCAAGACCTTCGGTGAGCCAGCGGCGTGCACCGCGTATCTGCTGTGCGACCGGCATCCGTCCGACGCCGTGGCGTTCACCTTGGTGAGCAAGGACCTGACCAGCCATGACATGACGTTCGCTGAGCTCCGCGACCGCTCGTCGCGCATGGCAAGTGCCCTCGCCGCCCTGGGCGTCGGGGCCGGTGACCGGGTGGCCACCCTGATGGGCAAGTCCGCCGAACTGCTCATCGTGTCCCTCGCCATCTGGCGGCTCGGGGCCGTCCAGGTGCCGCTGTTCACCGCGTTCGCCCCGCCCGCCATCGCGCTGCGGACCATCGGCAACGGCACCAAGGCGGTGGTCACGGACGCCGACCAGCGCCCGAAGCTGGACCCGGAGTCCGGTTTCCCCGGTGAGCGGCCCTGGCAGATCATCACGACCGGCCCGGTCACCGGCTCCGACCTCGCCTTCTCCGAGCTGCTGGAGTCGCACGCACCGCAGCCGGAGCCGGTGGCGGTCGGCGGTGACGCCCCCATCGTGGAGCTGTTCACCTCCGGTACCGCGGGCTCTCCGAAGGCCGTGCCGATCCCGCTGAGCGCCGTCGCGGGCTTCGTGATGTACCAGGAGTTCGGCCTGGACCACCAGGACACCGACGTGTTCTGGAACGCGGCCGACCCGGGATGGGCGTACGGCCTGTACTACGCCATCATCGGCCCGCTCGCCCTCGGCCGTCGCAGCCTGCTGCTGAACAGCCTGTTCTCCGCCGAGGGCACCTGGGACGTGCTGTCCCGCTTCGGTGTCACCAACTTCACCGCCGGGCCCACCATCTACCGTAAGCTGCGCGCCGCCGGTGGCGCCCCCGGCGACCTGCGGTTGCGCTGCTGCTCCGCGGCCGGTGAACCGCTGCCCCCGGACGTGGTCGACTGGGCGCGGGAGGCTCTCGGCGTCCCCGTACGCGACCACTACGGCCTGACCGAGACCGGCATGGTCATCGCCCACGCCTGGCATGCGGCGCTGCGTACCGACCTCAAGACCGGCTCCATGGGACGCCCGCTGCCCGGCTGGAGCGTGAAGATCCTGCGCGAGGACACCAACTCCGCCGAGGCGGCGACGGGCGTCCCCGGCCGGGTGGCGATCGACGTCGCGGACAGCCCGCTGATGTGGTTCAAGGGGTACCTGGGCGCCCCGGAGCGTACGGCCGAGAAGTTCAGCCCCGACGGGCGGTGGTTCTACACCGGCGACACCGCGGCGCAGGACGAGGAGGGTGTTCTGTTCTTCTCCGGGCGCGGCGACGACGTCATCTTGATGGCGGGCTACCGCATCGGCCCCTTCGAGTGAGAGCGTGCTCCAGGAGCATCAGCCGTGTGAGCCGTCGCGTGGCATCCCCGACGACGAGTACGGCGAGGTCATCGAGGCGTTCGTCGTCCTGCGTCCCGAGGCCCGGCCGGGCGAGGCGCTCGCCGCCGAGCTGCAGCAGGTCGTCCGGGACAAGTTCGCCAAGCACGCGTACCCGCGGCAGATCCACTTCGTGGACGCGCTGCCCAAGACCTCCAGCGGCAAGACGCAGCGCTTCCTGCTGCGTCCGCAGCCGACCACCGGCCGGGGCCGCTGACGCGGCGGACCCCACGGCCATGGGCCCCGGTTCCCGTGCGCGGCACGGGGACCGGGGCCCAAAGTGTGTGTACGGGCGTCAGCTCGTGGAGCGCGACAGCGCTTCCCGCACCGCCTCCTCCGTACGCCCCACCACCGCGGAACCGTCGTCGGCGGTGATGATCGGCCGCTGGATCAGCTTGGGGTGTTCGGCGAGCGCCGCGATCCAGCGGTCGCGCGCGCCCTCGTCGCGCGGCCAGTCCTTCAGCCCCAGCTCCTTCGCCGCGGCCTCCTGCGTCCGGGTGATGTCCCACGGTTCGAGCCCGAGCCGGGCCAGCACGCCGCGGATCTCGTCCTGGCTCGGTACGTCGTCCAGGTAGCGGCGGACGGTGTACCCGGCGCCCTCGGCGTCGAGCAGACTGAGCGCGCTGCGGCACTTCGAGCACGCCGGATTGATCCAGATCTCCATGGCGCAACCGTACCGCGAGACCCCTCCCGCAACGCCCGTCGAATCCCGGTCATCTGGCGCCTGACCAGGCTGCTTTGTCAGTGCCCCCCAGTAGAATGGAGGCATTGAAAGAGAGCGTGACCGACCGTCCCAGGAGGATGCCGATGGCCACTGCCGCTACCCCTCTTCCGGACCTGCCGAGCTTTACGACCCTGCCGAAGAAGCGCATGCCCGCCGGGCGTCCGCGTGAGTGGTACGAGACCCACAACCGCCGGCTGAAGGCCATGCGCCTGGCCATCGCTCTGCTCAACTCCGGTGTGTACCGCCCCGAGCAGGCGCGCAACCGCAAGATACGGGCCACCGCGGTCCGGATCGGCGTGCACCCGCCGTCCAACACCACGTGCCGCATGGTGCGCGCGCTCCTTCAGGAAAACGACCGCTGACCGGCCCGGGTCCCCGCCGCGCCCTCTTCACCGGGGCGCGGCGGGGACCCCATCCCCCTCACTCCGATTCCCCTGTCACTCCGCCAGCTTCAGGCGCTCGACCTTCGGCAGCAGGAACGCGTAGGTGGCGGCGCCGAGCAGGGCCACACACCCCGCCAGGGCCAGGGGCAGCATGAACGAGTGGGTGATGCCCTTGAGTACCCCGAGCAGCAGCGGAGAGAGGATGCCCGCGATGTTGGCCGCCGTGTTCTGGATCCCGGCGATCGAGCCGACGTGTGCGGCCGTCGGGGCCACGTCGGCGGGCAGCGCCCAGACGCTCGCCGCCGCGAAGGTGGAACAGAAGTAGGAGACCGACAGGGCGGTCAGCGCCGTGCCGACACCCGGCGAGATGACCGCGAGCGCGATCACCGAGGTGCCCAGCAGCCCGCCGACCAGCGGGATCTTCCGTGCCTTCGTGCGCTCGGTACCGCGCCGCACCAGCCAGTCGGAGAACAGCCCGCCGGACCAGCCGCCCAGCATGGACGCGATGCCGGGAATCATGCCGAGGAACCCGAAGGACAGCGCGTCGAGGTGGTATTCGTCCACCAGAAAGGTGGGGAACCAGGTGATGAAGAAGTACGCGACGAAGTTGACGCAGAAGAAGCCGAGCATCATCGCCCAGATCATCCGGAAGCGGAACAGGTCCCGCCATCCGATCCGGGCGCTCGCCGCGGCCTCCTCGGCCGTCTCCTTCTCCTGTCCCGACTCGATGTACTCGCGCTCCGCGGCGCTGAGCTTCGGGTGCTCCTTCGGGTCGCGGTAGTAGAGCCACCAGCCCAGCGCCCACAGCACCCCGAGGCCGCCCGCGATGGCGAACGCCCAGCGCCAGCCGAGGCCGGTGACCACCAGGGTGACCAGCGGGATGGACAGGGCGCCGCCGACCGCGTTGCCGTTGTTGAAGGTCGCCGAGGCGAAGCTGCGCTCGGACGCCGGGAACCAGCGGGAGACCACCTTGGCGCTCGAGGGGAAGCTGGGTGCCTCGCCGAGGCCGAGCAGGGCGCGCAGCCCCACCAGCGACGCCACGCCACGGGCCATGCCCATCGCGGCGGTGGCCAGCCCCCACCACAGGCTCGCGACCGCGAGCATGATGCGCGGGCCGACCTTGTCGGCGAGCCAGCCGCCGGGCATCTGCCCGAAGGCGTACGTCCAGAAGAACGCCGACAGCAGCAGTCCGCCGACCCCGTCCGACAGGCCGAGGTCATCGGTGATGTGCGGCAGCGCGACGCTGAGCGTGGCGCGGTCGATGTAGTTGATCGTGATGCCGGCGAACAGCAGCCCGAGGACGACGAAGCGGACCTTGCCTACGCGGCCGCCTGATCTCTTCGGAGCGGTGACCGGGGCCTGTGCGGATGTCTTGCCGAGAGCCATCGCACTCACACCCCCGCCGACGGCCGGACGCCGTCGCTGATGACACCGTTGACCACGTTGCGCGGGGCCTCGCCCGACAGCACCCGGTCCACGCTCTCGACGAGCCGTGCCCGGATGGCGTGGTACGCCTCGACCGTGACCCCGGCGGTGTGCGGGGTGAGCAGCACATCGGACCGGCCGCGCAGCGGGGAGTCCGCGGGCAGCGGCTCCTCGGCGAACACATCGAGCGCGGCGCCCGCCAGCTGTCCCGAGTCCAGCGCCTTGACCAGCGCGTCCTCGTCCAGGACACCGCCACGTCCGGCGTTGAGGACATAGCTCCCCCGGGGCATCCGGGACAGCAGGGCGTCGCCGACGACACCACGGGTGGCCTCGTTCAGCGGCATGTGAAGGGTGAGTACGTCGGAGCGGGCGGCGAGGTCGTCCAGGCCCACATACGTACGGTCGGGCTCGGAGGGCACCGGGTCGTGCACCAGGACGTCGCTTCCGAAACCGTCGAGGCGGCGCGCGACGGCGCGGCCGATGCTGCCGAACCCGGCGATGCCCACGGTGAGCGCGGACAGATCGCGCCCCCGCAGCCCCTCGGGCCCCCAGCCACCGCTTTCGATCTTCGCGTGACCCGCCGCGTAGCGGCGCAGGAGGGAGAGCAGGGCGCCGACCGTCCAGTCGGCCACGGCGTCGGTGTTGAAGCCGGGGATGTTCGCGACCGGTATGGAGTGCTCGGCGGCGGCGTGGTGGTCGACGCCGTCGAAGCCGACGGCCACCGACTGCACGAGGCGGCAGCGCCGCATCCCGTCGAGCAGCTCCGCGGTGATGCGGCGCTCCTTCTCCAGCGGGGCGAGGACGATCGTCGCATCGGCCAGCGCGTCCCGGTGGTCGTGCGGGTCCTCGTCCGGCCCGATCTCGGTGATGCGCAGATCGGGGTGGCCGGGCAGCAACCGACGTAGCTCGTCGGCGCCGAGATCGTTCAGGTGGTACAGGGTCACGAGATGTTCGGACATCACATGCGGCTCCTGGAGTGATGTTGGGGGCCCTGGGGGGTGGCATGAGTTTTCGCCACGGTTACGATCGCTGTCAACGGTTAACCGAAAACGGATAACGGTTTTCCGAGTGAGGAGTACGCACATGGACCGTCAGCGCACCGTCGTCACCGCGCTCACCACGCCGTTCACCCCGAGTGGCGATCTCGACCTGGACGCGGCACGCGCCCAGTACGGCTTTGCCGCCCGCACCACCGGACAGCTGCTCGTGGCCGGAACCACCGGAGAGTTCCCCGCCCTGAGCGAGGGCGAACGGCTGCTGCTGATCGAGACCGCGTTGCAGGAGGCGGGCACCGACGGGGTGATCGCCCACATCGGCGCGGCCGACGCGCACACCGCCGTCCGGCTCACCCGGGCCGCCGTGGCGGCCGGTGCCCGGCGCATCGCCGCGCTCACCCCGTACTACCTGCCCGCGAACGCGGACGAACTGGAGGCGTACTTCAGCCGCATCCGGCTCGCCGCCCCCGATGCCCAGCTGTACGCGTACCTCTTCCCCGAGCGCAGCGGCCTGACGGTCGACCCGGTGGAATTCGGCAAGCTGGCCGCCTCGTGCGGGCTGGCCGGCGTCAAGCTGAGCGGAACCCCCTCCACCGAGGTGGCCGCGTACCGCGCCGAACTGCCCGAGGAGTTCGAGGTCTACTCGGGCAACGACCAGCGGCTCGCCGATGTGCTGGCCGCCGGTGGCGCCGGGGTGGTCTCCGGCTGCTCGGCCGCCTTCCCCGAGCCCTTCCTCGACCTGGCAGCGGCGCTGCGCGACGACACCACCGACCCGGCCCGGCTCGCCGCGCTCCAGGACCTGGTGGACCGCACGGTCGGTCTCCTCGGCCCCAGCATCGGCCGGATCAAGCACGCCCAGACGGCCCGCGGGCTGCCCGCCGGAACCTCGCGGATGACCGTCGGCGACCCGGACCGGGCGACCGCCGCCGACATCGAGGCGCTGGCCGGTGAGGTGTCCGGCCGCCCAGGCGCCTGAGCGATCAGCTCGCGGGCAGCGGCTGCTCCGCCCAGATGCACTTGCCCGTCGGCGTGAAGCGGGTGCCCCAGCGGTGGGAGAGCGCGGACACCAGCTGGAGGCCCCGCCCGCCCTCGTCGGTGTCCGAGGCCCGGCGGATCCGCGGCGTGGTGGGGCTGCCGTCCGACACCTCGCAGATCAGGCTGCGGCTGCGCAGCAGGCGCAGCCTGATGGGGCCCTTGGCATGCCGGACCACATTGCCGACCAGCTCGCTGACCAGCAGCTCGGTGGTCATGGCCAGCTCGTCCAGCTGCCAGGCGCCGAGCTGGTCCCGGACGTGGTGGCGGGCCTCCCCGGCGGCGATCGGCGCATCGGGCAGCCGCCAGGACGCGATGCTGTCCGCGGTCATCGAATGCGTCCGGGCCACCAGCAGCGCCGCATCGTCCTGGGTGCGCGACTGCTCGGGCAGCAGGGTGGCGACGAGGGTGTCGCACAGCCGGTCGAGCTGGCCGAGGACACGTCCGTCGCCGTCGTCCACCGCCGAACCGCCGTCACCGGTGGCGCTCGGACGCGGCAGCAGATCCGGCGTCCTGGCCAGCGCGTCGGCCAGAATGCGGGAGAGGTACGCCATCCCGTGGTCGATGTCACGGGTCGCGGACTCGATCAGCCCGTCCGTGCACAGCACCAGGATGCTGTCCTCCGGCAGCTGCACCTCGATGGTCTCGAACGGCGGGGTCGCGGCGCCGAGCGGCGGGTCGGGGGAGAATCCGGGGGAGTGCACCGTGCCATCGGGGTGGATGATGGCGGGCGGCGGATGCCCCGCGCACGCGAAGGCGCACACGCTGGTGGTCGGGTCGTAGATGGCGTACAGACACGTGGCGTAGAAGTCGTCGCCGAGCGCCCCCACCAGATCGTTGAGGTGGGTCAGCAGCTCATCCGGCGGCAGCTCCAGATCGGCCAGCGTGTGCACGGCGGTCCGCAGCCGCCCCATGGTGGCCGCCTCGGACAGCCCGTGGCCCATCACGTCGCCGATGACCAGCGCCACCCGCTCCCCGGACAGCGGGATCAGGTCGTACCAGTCGCCGCCAACCTCCATGCCCTCACCGGCCGGCAGATAGCGCGCGGCGGCCGTGACGGCGGGCAGCGCGGGCAGGGTACGGGGGAGCAGTCCGCGCTGGAGCTCCTGGGCGCGGGTGTGCTCGGCGTCGTACAGCCGGGCCCGCTCCAGCGCCTGGGCGACCAGCCCGCTGATCGCGGTGAGCAGCGTGCGTTCCTCGTCGCTGAAGTGGCGCGGCCGGTCGAACGAGACGACGCAGTAGCCGGCCCGGTGGTCCGAGGCCACCAGGGGGAGGAATGCCCACGCCTTCTTCTCGCTCAGCGGCAGATAGCCGACCACCTCCGGGAAGCGCTTGGCGTAGTCCTCGGGCGAGGAGATGAACAGCGGGGTGCGGGAGCCGAGGATCTGGACGACGGGCGTGTGGAGGGGGGCTTCCGGCGGCAGGGGAACGTTGTCGAGGAAGCTCACAAACGCGTCCGAGTAGCCGGTGGAACCCACCACCCGCAGCCGCTTGTCCTCGATGAGCTGGCAGATCAGCCCGGTCGCCCCGAACGGCGGCAGCACCCGGTCCGCGACCGCCTTCACCACGTCCTGCGTGGTCAGCGCCTCGGCGAAGGCACTGGTCAGCTCGGCGATCCGGGTGGCGCGCTCGGTGGCGGCGTGTGCGGCGGCCGAGCGCTCGGCGTCCAGCGCCCGGCGGTCGGTGACATCCGTGATGTGCACCGTCATCCCGTCGGGCACCGGGACCAGCCGGATGTGGTACCAGCGGTTGCTGCGCGGCCAGCGGGCATGGAAGTCGATGGGCGCCCGTGCCTCCGCCGCCCGCCGGAACCGCGGCTCCACACCGATCGCCCGCGCCCGCGGAAGCTCCCACAGCACCTGGCCCCGCAGCTCCCCGGAGGCCCCGAGGAAACGCTCGGCCTCGACGTTGCCGAACATGATCCGCCCGCCCTCGTCGACCACCAGGAACCCGTCGCCCATGTATCGCAGGGCGCGGCTGAAGGCGTCCCGGGAGCGGCGGGTCTCGGTGATGTCCCACAGCGTGCCGACCACCTGGGCCGGAACGCCGTCCGTGCGGGCGGCCACGGTCCCGCGCGCCTGCACCCAGCGGTACGTCCCGTCGGGCTGCCGCACCCGGTACTCGACGCTGTACTCGTCGCGGCCGCGCAGCGCCTCCGCGTTGGAGACCGCCTGCACCCAGGGCATGTCCTCGGGGTGGATGGCGCTCAGCCAGGTGTTGACCTGGCCGTCGAAGCTGCCGGGCTCGAACCCCAGCAGCGTCTGCGCCTGGTCGTCGCAGGTCAGGGTGGCGCCGCGGAGATCCCACTCCCAGGCGCCGATCCGCGCTGTGTGCAGCGCCCGCTGCACCCAGGGGCCGGATCGCCGCTCCTCCGGCTCCCGGACCCGGTCGCCGTCCGCGGTGGCCGTCGCCAGCAGCCGCAGCCGCCGGGCCAGCCAGCCGGTGACCGTATGGGCCAGATGGCGCTGGGCCGCGTCGCCCGCCCGTGGCGCGGACGTCAGCACCGACAGCACCGCGAGCGGCGGCCTGCCGTTCATGGGCACCGGGATGGCCGCCATGCACACACCGGGCGGGATGCTCAGGGCGAGGGGGCCGCCCTCGGCCGGGGCGGCGGCCCAGAGGGCGGCGCCACTGTGGAAGGCGGTCATCGGAGCGACCGACGCGCCCCACTCGATGTCCTGCCACGCCCTGAGCAGCGGACCACTGATGCCGCTGGTGGCCACCAGCCGCAGCCCCAGCCCGTCCGGCCTGCGCAGATGCGCCATGCCGCCCAGGCCCTGGAGCCCGGACACCAGATGGTCGAGCGCCAGCCGCAGCAGCTCCGCGTCGCCGACACCTCCGCTCGCGGCTTCGAGCAGCCGCAGCCGGGCCCGCTCCGCCTCCCGCGCCGGGGTGCGCTCCTGCGCCGGGGGATGGTTCTGTGCCGGTGCATGGCCTTGTGCCGGGTGCCGATCGTCTACACCCACGCGATCACCTGTGCTCTGCGAGGCGGACGGACTGGCCCGGCCCTCGGCGGGGTCAGTCTCTCTAGTAAGAATATGTCCGTATTTTCAAGCGTTTCACCCTCGATGGCGCTGTCAATGCGCCGCGGAGGGAGTTCTGCGATGACCCAGCAACTGCCGTCGGCGGTGGTCGACCGTCCGGTCGTCGGTTCGTACGCGACCTACGCCGCCGCCCAGCGCGCGGTCGACTTCCTGTCGGACAACAAGTTCCCCGTCGAGCACACCGCGATCATCGGCTCCGACCTGCGCATGGTCGAGACGGTGCTCGGGCGCCTCACCCGCGGCCGCGCCGCCCTCGCCGGGCTGGGCACCGGCGCCTGGTTCGGTCTGCTGATCGGGCTGCTGCTGTCGGTGTTCGCCCAGGGGTCCCACAGCGTGCTGGTGCTGATCCTGAGCGGCATCCTCTACGGCGCGGTCTTCGGCGCCATCGCGGGCTTCGTCGGACACGCCATGACCGGTGGGCACCGCGACTTCTCCTCCCGGAGCCAGATCGTGGCCGCGCGCTATGACGTGGTCGCGGACACCGAGGTGGCCGAAGAGGCGAAGAACATGCTGGTCAAGCTGGACTGGCGGGAGGGCTGACCCGCCCGGCCCCCGCCTCCGGCGGCTGACGGGGGTCCCCGTCGTGTACTAATTGCCTTAGCAGTAAGGTGATCGCGACGGACTACCCATCATCGTCATCTGTCGGAGGGGACGGCATGCACGCGAGCGGACGCGTACGAGCGGGCGGCGTCCTGCGACGCCTCTTGTTTGTCGTCCTGCTCGCGCTCGGTGTGCTGATGATGCACTCCATGGGCCACCCCGACGGCGGCCCGGGCACTTCCGAACATGCCTCCGCACACGTCTCCGGTGGGATGCACCAGGCGACGGGGAGCGATGTGCGAACTGAGCGGCCCGCCATGACCTCGCACGACACTCAGTCCGCACCCATGGCCGGGATGGACATGGCGTCGCTGTGCGTGGCGGTGCTCGGTACATGGGTGCTCACGGCCGTGCTGCGGGCCGCCTTCGTACGGCGCCGTGGCCCGCCCCCGCCCCGCTCCGCACCGGTGGCCGCCGTCCCGCGGCCCGTCCCTCCCTCGCCGGGACCCGACCTCACGACGCTGTCGGTCCTGCGGATATAGGCCGTACCGCCGCCACCCCGCAGAACACCGACATCACACACGACATGAGGTACATCGGCATGACCAACTACCGACACCGCCGCCTGGCACTGGTGGGCATCGTCGCCACGGGCGGGCTGCTGCTCACCGCCTGCGGCGGGAACGACGACATGAAGAGCATGGACCACGGGAGCAAGGACTCCTCCGCCTCCGCGAAGGCCACCGGGACCCCGGCGCCGGGCGGTTTCAACGACGCGGACGTCTCGTTCGCGCAGATGATGATCCCGCACCATCAGCAGGCGCTGGAGATGGCGAAGCTCGCGGACGGCCGGGCCGGGGACCAGCAGATCACCTCGCTGGCCGGGAAGATCGAGAAGGCCCAGGACCCCGAGATCAGGACCATGAAGTCCTGGCTGAAGTCCTGGGGCAAGTCGGTCTCGCCCTCCTCGGGCGGTAAGGACAGCATGCCCGGCATGGATCACGGATCGGGCGGCATGGACGGGATGATGTCCGAGAAGGACATGGACCGGCTGGAGGCCGCCAAGGGCGCCGCCTTCGACCGCGCCTTCGCGCAGATGATGATCGACCACCACAAGGGCGCGATCACCATGGCCGAGGACGAGCAGAAGAAGGGCCGCAACGTCACCGCCAAGAAGCTCGCCGGTGACGTGATCAAGAACCAGTCGGCCGAGGTGACCACCCTGCGGAAGATCCTCGACCGGCTCTGACGGCTCTGAGCCGCGGCGCCCCGGGGGCGGCTACATCATCCCCGGGGCGCAGCCCACCACCACGGGCAGCAGCGGGAGGGCCGCGGCGGCCGTGGCCACCGCGAACCGGAGTGCGGGATGCGGGCGGCGGTGCGGGCCCAGCATGCGGCGCAGCCGGAGCCGGACCAGGGGCACCCGGGGCCACCGGCCGCGAAGGCCCCGCGGGGGGTACGGCCCGCCGCCATCTCGTACAGCGCCGTGGCGAGCGTCTCGCGCGGGTGGCGGCGCAGCGCGCGGTCGTCCGCCGCCATCTCCAGCAGCATCGCCGTCTGCTCGCGGGCGGCGCGGGCCAGCGGCAGCCACCGGAAGGCCCTGGCGAACGCCTCGGCCGCGGCCAGCGCCAGATGGTGGCGGCCCACGATGTGCGCACGCTCATGGTCCAGTACGGCGTCGAGCTGGGCGCCGGACAGCACGCGCAGCGCCCCCGTACTGACGACCACGCGCGGGCAGCGCCCCGGCAGGCAGTACACGGCGGGCAGCTCATGGTCGAGGACGGTGGCGCGCAGCCCCGCCGAACGCCGGCCGACCAGGTCCAGTACGCCCAGGTGGCGGGAGCGGGCCCGCCGCGCCCGTAACACCTCGAGACCGAAGCGGGCGAGCGTGAGCAGCGCCACGAGGAGCGGCAGCACGACGGCCGGGATATCGAAGGGGCCGGGCACGGGAACGCGGGCGTGCCACGTCAGCCCGCAGAAGTGCACTAAGCCGGACACTCCCGCGTCGAGGTGTCCGGTCGGGACGGCGAGGTGGTACGCGGCCAGCGCCAGCGCGTCCGTGAACGACACAGCCAGGCCCTGCACGCCGGCTCGGCGAGCGCGGGGGAGCGGTGCGGCCAGGCGCTGCGCAGCAGGATCCGCGGGGCCAGGATGCCGACCGCGGCCGCGTAGCAGGCCAGGGCGAGCGCCGGGATCACTCCTGGTTCCGCCGCCCGGCCGCCCGCAGCGCCTTGCGCAGGGCGCTGACCTCCTCGGGGCCCATCTGCTCGACGAAGTGGGCGAGCGCCGCGGGGCGGTCCTGGCTGGTGCCCAGCGCGTCCTCCATCAGCGCGGCGGAGTACTCCTCACGGCTGCGTACCGGCGAGTACAGCCAGGCCCGGCCCTCTTTGCCGCGCTGGAGCCAGCCCTTGTTGTAGAGGATGGTGGCCACGGTCATCACCGTGGTGTAAGCGACCGGCCGCTGTGTGTTGATGTCGTCGACGATCTCCCGCACCGTCGCCGGACGCCGCCACGTCCACAGACGGTCCATGATCTCCGCCTCGAGATCCCCCAGCCGCCGCATGGACGCTTCCTTCCGCCGTCAGACGCTTACCTCCGTTAGTACGGAGGCCCATAGTAGAGAGCCCTCGTCGCGAGGTGGACACCGGGGGGAATGCCGGGCGGGCCCGGAAGATCGCCGATCATCCGGAGCGCCGGGCGTTCCGCCCCTGGCCAAAGCCTCAACTGGCCTTGCGCACGATAGGATTGACCGGACGCGTATTCAACACGGGTAAGGGGAAAGGGAAGTCTGGATGAGTGGTCTGAACAAGGGGCTCGGGAAAATCGAGGTGGCCCTCAAGTGGGACCCCAGCCCCAGCGGGGAGCCCCCCAATGATCTCGACATCGTCGCCGGGACCTACCGTGCGGCCGATCCGTACGGTGAACCCGCGTATCTGGTGCATTTCGACAGCCGGTCGCCCGACGGCACCATTTACCTCAACCGGGACAGCCGTACCGGCCAGGGACTGGGCACCGACGAGGCGATGACCTTGGAGTTCGAGCGGCTCTCCGAGGAGTACTCCCGGGTCGTCGTGGGTGTGGCCATCCAGCAGAACGCCGGGCGGAAGACCTTCGGCGATGTCCGGAACACCAGCGTCCGGATTGTCGAGGGATATACCGAGCTGATGGAAGGCGATTTCACCGGCGTCCCCGGAGCCACAGCAGCCACGGTTGCGGAGTTCACCCGGGACGAAGCGGGGGAGTGGGGAATCCACAGCGTCATCCGTGGATTCGACGTCGACCCGGAAGCGTTTACGGATGTGATGGGCAAGGATTATTCCTGACCGCATTTGTGCGTTTTCTCTGTCGCCCGGGCGCACCCCGCTACGGGCCGATGTGAATCATTGACGCCCAGAACAGCGGTCCCGCGTAGCGCCGTTCAGTACGCAGCCGCTGGACCGCCCGGTGCAGCGCGTGTGCCGAGCCTGCCGTCGACCGCGCCGCGCCCAGCGCCCCGTACGTGTCCCGGGCGAGAGCGGGTGTGATCGCGTCCTTCAGCGTCCACAGGCTGCCGATCACATGGCGGTAGCCGCACAGCTGGAACGCCGAGGCGAGCGTGATCACCTCGTCGACCAGGGCGGTGCCGGGTGCGGCGGTGTGGCAGGCGGACAGATAGGCGAACTCCGCCTGGTCCAGCCGCTCGGTGGTCAGATCGTGCACGGTCAGCTCGCCGCCGTGCAGCAGCAGCCCGCCCGCCGACGGATCCTCGGGGTCGTACGAGCCGTGGCACGCCAGATGCGCGCACGGAGCGTCGCGCAGCGCGGCGAGTACGGCCTCGGGGGTGGCGTCCGCGCCCAGCAGCCGGGACTGCCCGACCGCCAGCCCGGCCACCGCCGCCAGCTCGTCGTACACCGCGGGTAGCGGCGGAAGCGCGGCGCCGTCCGCACCGGGCGGGGGCGCGGGCACTCCCACCGCGACCAGCGCGGGCGGCCTGCCGGACGGTGCCGCCCGGTCCCGGGCGTGCAGCAGGGCGCCCAGCGTCGGGGTGTACGACGACACCACCCGGTCCTGCACATGGCTGCCGTCCGAGGGGCACCGCGCCGCGTGCAGCGGCAGCAGGGCCAGGGGTCCGGTGGGACACCACCACAGCCGTGGCCACTCCCCGCCCTCGGCCCCCACCGGCCGGTCCAGCCCGAGCCGGGTGAGGACGGGGCCCGCGATGTGCTCCCACAGCCACTCCAGTGTGTCGTCCATGGTCCGCTGGTGGGTGTCCGCTTCGGCCAGACCCGCGGCGGAGGACAGCGCCGCGACCGCGGCGTGGAAGCCCGCGGAGCGGCGGCCGACCTCGGTCCGGGTGATCCCGGCGAGCGGAAGCACGTCGACGCCGGTCCCGCCGTCGGCGTCGGCGCGCAGCAGCAGGGCGTCACAGCGCAGCTCCGCGATGTTGAGCACCACGACCGGCCCGTGCGCGGCCACCGTACGCAGCCGCTCCCAGTCGAGCGGCCGGTGGAACCGCTCGAAGCCCTCGAGCCGCCGGATCTCGGTCAGGAGGGACGCGAACTCCGCGTTCAGGGCGGCGCGTTGCGGGGCGGTGCCGCGCTCCTCGATCAGCTCGGCGCACACCCGCTCGAACCGCCCGGCCAGTTCGGGCGCCGCCGCGTCCAGTTCGGGGTGGCGGCCGCGCAGCCGCAGCGCCTGGGCCAATAACACGCCACGGCCCTGTTCGAGCCGTACCAGCGCTTCTTCGGGACGGCCCGCGCTGATCTCGACGGCGGCGGCGCTACAGGCCGGCGACGGCAGCTCGCGCAGCCGCACCTCCCTGGACCGCCGGTCCAGCGCCCGGCCGGTGAGCTTGTGGTTTTAGATCGTCCAGCGCGACCCCGAACGCCCGCGTGGCCTCGGGCAGATCGCCGAAGTACGCGCCGTTCAGCCCCCAGAGGCAGGCCGCGCGCAGCCGGATGCGGATGTCCTCGCCGGGTGCGAGCGCGGTGGCGCGGAACTGCCGCGTGGCGGCGAGGAGATCTCCCGGGGCGTGGGTGATTCCCGAACGTGCCGTCAGGAGCGCGCCCAGCTCCATGCTCGCCGCCTGCCAGTGCGGGCTGGCGGCCGGAAGCCCGGCGAGCACCGACCGCAGCACCTCGACACCGCGGTCGACCTCGGCGACCTGCCCGGTGTGCCGCCCGCGCGCCCCGAGGGCCACGGCCAGTTTGATCCGCATCACGGGATGGTCGTGCTGATGGGTCGGAGTGGCGGCCACCGCGTGCTCCAAGTGGCGGATGGCCTCAGCCAGTTCTGCCAGTGCGCCGTGGGCCTGGAAGCGTGTGTGCAGGACGGCGGCCAGATTGGTGAGCAGCTGGCCGTGGTGGGGTGACAGGGGAGTGCTGCCCGCCATCGCGCTCCGGGCGGCCGCGGTCGCCGCGTCGAGGTCGGCCGGGTCGCCGGTGTTGACGTACTGGTCGAGGAGGGCGAGGCCGAGCAGGGAGTACGCCGGGGACCGCAGCGCGTCGTCGGTCACGGTCCGCAGGGTGTCCCGCAGGAGGCCGATGGCCTCGGTCAGATCGCCGAGGTGGCCGGTGGCCTCGAAGCGCATGCGCAACAGATTGCCCAGACTGATCCGGTGCCCCTCGCGGGCCGGATCGCCGGTGGGTGTGGCGTCCAGTTCCGCTCGTACGCCCGCGATGGAGGTGTCCAGATCGCCCGGCGCCCCCGTCAGGCCGTACCGGGCCATGCGCCCGCCCGGCGTGGCATCGTCGGCCGCGGGGGCGGGCGGTGCCACTTCGGCCTGCGCCGCGGCCAGCGCCTCCAGCACCGCGGCGGGCGGCTCCTCGTCGTCGGGGAACGCCGCCACGGCCTGCCGCATCAGCGCGACCGCCGCGATGATCAGCGTCTGATCCCCGGTGAGATCGAAGAGCGTGGCCAGCGCGGAGCCCTCGTTGAAGAGGATCCGGGGAGCGTCCTTCTCGGGCGCCATCTCCCGCGTGTGACGGAACATCTCGGCGGCCCGCCACAGCCCGGCCTCGTCCCGGGCGGACGCACTGGCGGAGAACAGCACGACGGAGATCGCGTGCAGGATCTTCCAGGCCGGTGCCACGCGCGCGGTCGTGCCGGCCAGCCCCTCCCTGAGCGACCGGGGGAGGGCGGCGGGCCGCAGCGCGTGCACGACCGAGAAGAGGAAGCCCGCGGCGAGGCGGTCCTCCGCGGCCTCGGCCTCGGGGGCGTGGGGGCCTCGGGCCAGATGGAAGCAGGCCGCCAGATAGACCGCCTCGATGTCCACCTCGGCCGGACTGACCTGCGCGGGCGTCAGACGGCCCCGGGCGCGGTCGACGATCCCGGCCATGTTGCGCAGGGTCTCCGGGGACAGCACCGACTCCCGGCGGTCGGCGGAGAACGGGCGGTTACGGTCGGGATCGGCCATCGCCTCGCGGAGCAAACGGCGCAGATTTTCGTCCAGATAGTCCCCCATGGGCCACATTGTGACGCGTGCCGCACCTCCGCGAGGGCGGAACGGAGTGATCCGCGGCGTACCGCACCGGGTGTACGGCGCGTTGCCGGATACTCCTTGAGAAGCAGGACGGAATCCGTCTGATGTCAGCGCCGACGTCGGGATCTCATGCCTAGGGTTCTGTCATGGATCTCCGAAAGGCCCTGCGCGGTCGGCGGCTGCTCGCGACGGTGGCCGCTGTCGCCGTCCTCGCGGGCACGGGCACCTGGGCCACCGTCGTAGCCGCCGACGACCGGCCGGCCGTGCACCGTACGGACCGGGTGCTGGACATGCCCGGGACGCGTCTGGACACCTCGTACTTCACCGCGGGCCAGGGCCGCCGTCCCGCGGTGCTGCTCGCCCACGGTTTCGGGGGCAGCAAGGAGGACGTCCGGGAGCAGGCCGAGGAGCTGGCCCGGGACGGCTACGCCGTCCTGACCTGGTCGGCGCGTGGCTTCGGCACATCGACCGGCAAGATCGGGCTCAACGACCCGGACCATGAGGTGGCCGACGCCCGGCGGCTGATCGACTGGCTGGCCAAGCGGCCCGAGGTGCGGCTCGACGCCCAGGGCGATCCGCGCGTGGGCGTCGCCGGAGCCTCGTACGGCGGGGCGATGTCGCTGCTCGCCGCGGGGTACGACCGACGGGTCGACGCGATCGCGCCCGAGATCACCTACTGGAACCTGGCCGACGCGCTGTTCCCGAACGGCGTCTTCAAGAAGCTGTGGGCCGGGCTCTTCTTCACCACCGGCTCGGCCGATCTCTCCGGAGGTCAGCAGGGCCAGGACTCCCAGGGCTCCGAGGACGAGTCCGGCCCGCAGGGCGGCGGCGGAGGCGGCCAGGGCGGTGCCCAGGGCGGTGGTCAGGAAGGCCAGGGCGGTCAGGCCGCCCCGAGCGCCCCGCCCGGCGCGGACGGGCGGAACCAGGGCTGCGGCCGGTTCGAGAAGCAGCTGTGCGCGATGTACGAACGCGTCGCGGTCGCCGGGAAGCCGGACGACGCCGCCCGGCGCATGCTGGAGGCCCGCAGCCCGTCCGCCGTGGCCGACCGGATCAAGGTCCCGACGCTGATCTTCCAGGGCCAGTCCGACTCCCTCTTCCCGCTCGGCCAGGCCGATGCGATGGCGAAGGCGATCAAGGCCAACGGCGCCCCGGTCGACGTCGACTGGACCGACGGGGGACACGACGGCGGCGACCGCGAGACCGGGCGGGTCCAGTCCCGCACCCGGGACTGGTTCGACCGCTACCTCAAGAACGACAAGGCCACCGACACCGGGCCCGCCTTCCGGGTCACCCGCTCCGGCGGGGTCGACTCCACCAACGGCGCGATCCAGCTGCGCGGCGCCACCGGCGACCGCTACCCGGGCCTGGAGGACGGCCGCCGGAACGTGGCGCTGCGCGGCCGCGAGCAGTCGTTCGCGAACCCGCCCGGCGGCGGACCGCCGTCGGTCTCCACGGTGCCGGGCATCGCCGCGCTGTCCCAGGCGTCCTCGTTCGGGATCGGCGTCTCCCTCGACGTCCCGGGCCAGTTCGCCCGGTTCGACTCCGCGCCGCTGAAGCAGTCCCTGCGCATCACCGGCACGCCCGAGGTGAAGGTCCGCGTGCGGGCGGACACCGACGACGCCGTGCTGTTCGCCAAGGTGTACGACGTCGGGCCGGACGGACAGCAGACACTGCCCTCCCAGCTCGTCACCCCCGTTCGCGTCACCGACGCGAAGAAGGGGAAGACCGTCACGCTCCGGCTGCCGGCCGTGGACCACGAGGTCATCGCGGGCCACTCGCTGCGACTCGTGCTCGCCTCCACCGACCTCGGCTACGCCTCCCCGGACCAGCCCGCCACGTACCGCGTCGCACTCGCGGGCGACGGCCTGAGCGTGCCGACCGCCCCCGGGGTGCACACCGAGCCCGCCTCGCTGCCGTGGTGGGTGTGGGGGCTGCCGCTGGGCGGCGCCGTGGTGGCGCTCGCCCTGCTGCTGACCGGCAGGCGGCCGACGTCCGCGCCGCCGCCGGACCCCGCGCTGACCGACGTACCGCTCCAGATCACCGACCTCAGCAAGCGCTACGCCAAGTCCGCCGACCGGTACGCCGTGCGCGACCTCTCCTTCCGCGTCGAGAAGGGACAGGTGCTCGGACTGCTCGGGCCGAACGGCGCCGGAAAGACCACCACGCTGCGCATGCTGATGGGCCTCATCAGCCCGGACGGCGGGGAGATCCGCGTCTTCGGCCAGGCCATCAGGCCCGGCGCGCCCGTCCTGTCCCGGGTGGGCGCCTTCGTCGAGGGAGCGGGCTTCCTGCCGCATCTGACCGGACGGGCCAACCTGGAGCTGTACTGGGGGGCCACCGGGGGGCCCGCCGGAGGACGCGCACCTCGACGAGGGCGCTGGAGATCGACGGACTCGGCGAGGCACTGGAGCGCGCGGTGCGCACGTACTCCCAGGGCATGCGGCAGCGGCTCGCCATCGCCCAGGCCATGCTGGGCCTGCCCGATCTGCTCATCCTGGACGAGCCGACCAACGGCCTCGACCCGCCCCAGATCCGCGAGATGCGCGAGGTGATGATCCGGTACGCGGCCGCAGGCCGCACGGTGATCGTCTCCAGCCATCTCCTGGCCGAGGTCGAACAGTCCTGCACCCATCTGGTCGTCATGGACCGCGGGCGGCTGGTGCAGGCGGGCCCGGTCGGCGAGATCACCGGCACCGGGGAGAGCCTGCTGGTCGGCCACGAGGGCGAGCTGAACGACGCCCTGGTCGACAAGGTGAGCGCGCTGCCCGGCATCACCTCCGCGGTGCGCACCGACGCCGGGCTGCTCGTCCTGGTCGACGGCGCCGCCCCGGCGCGGCTGCTCGCCGAGCTGGTGCGGCTGGAGATCCCGGTGACCAGCTTCGGGCCCAACCGGCGCCTGGAGGACGCGTTCCTGACGCTGATCGAAGGAGGATCCGCATGAGCAGCTCCGTGAGCCCCGTGAGTTCCGTTACGGAGGCGGCGCCCGGCTACCGGGCGCGCCACACCCTGCCCCTGCGGGTCGAGGCGGTACGGCAGCTGCGCCGGCGCCGCACCCTGGTGATGGGCGTGGTGCTGGCCGCGCTGCCGTTCGTCCTCGTCGCCGCGTTCGCGATCGGCGGTACGCCCGAGGGGCGGAACGACCGGGTCAGCCTGATGGACACCGCCACCTCCTCGGGCGCCAACCTCGCCGCCACCGCGCTCTTCGTCTCGGCGGCCTTCCTGCTGGTCGTGCCCGTGGCGCTGTTCTGCGGTGACACCGTCGCCTCGGAGGCCAACTGGTCCTCGCTGCGCTATCTGCTGGCCGCGCCCGTGCCCCGGGCGCGGCTGCTGGCCGGAAAGCTGGCCGTGGCGCTGGCGTTCAGCGCGGCCGCGATGGTGCTGCTGCCGCTCGTCGCGCTGCTGGTGGGGACGGTGGCGTACGGCTGGGGGCCGCTGAGCCTGCCCACCGGGGGCGAGCTGGCCACGGGCGATGCCCTCGCCCGGCTCGCCCTGGTGGTCACGTACATCTTCCTGTCCCAGCTCATCACCGCCGCCCTCGCGTTCTGGCTCTCGACCGTCACCGACGCACCGCTGGGTGCGGTGGGCGGCGCGGTCGGGCTGACCATCGTGGGCAATGTGCTGGACGCCGTCACGGCGCTGGGCTCCTGGCGCGAGTTCCTGCCCGCGCACTGGCAGTTCGCCTGGGCCGACGCACTCCAGCCCCAACTGGAGTGGGGCGGAATGCTGAAGGGCACGGCGGTGTCGGTGGCGTACGCGCTGGTGCTCTTCGCCCTCGCCTTCCGCGGCTTCGGCCGGAAGGACGTGGTGTCCTAGGGGCCCTCAGTAGTCCTTGAGGGTCAGCGAGTCGACCAGCTTGTAGAAGTCCTCCACGTAGAAGTCCTCCGGGGCGAACTCGTCCTGGCCCGTCCCGGTGGCCTCGGCTTCCATCCGCTCCCGGTTCTCCAGGGCGAGATTCTGGTTGGCGGTCACGAAGTCGCGCAGCTCCCGCTCGTAGGCGGCGAAGGCCGTGGTGTGGTCACCACCCGCGGCCTTCAGCTCACCCGCCAGGACGTACGCCCCGATCAGGGCCATGGAGGTGCCCTGGCCGGAGGCGGGCGAGCCGCAGTAGCCCGCGTCGCCGAGCAGCGCCACCCGGCCACGGGACCAGGAGTCCATATGGATCTGGGCGACCGCGTCGAAGTGGAAGTCGGGCGCTCCCCACATGTACTCCAGCAGCCGTGGAACCTCCCAGCCCGCGCTCGCGTACCGCTCGGCGATCAGCTGTTTGTGCTCCGAGGAGGTCCGTTCGCCGAGGATCCGGGCGGGCGGCTCGTCCGAGTCGAATCCGACGAAAACCCTTGCCTCGGTGTTGTCACGGACGCTCATCACCATCGCGCCCCACGCGCTGCTGTCCTTCGTCAGGTAGGCCACCTGCCAGCGGTCCAGGCCGAGATAGTTCGGCACGGTCCACACCGCCAGATAACTCCCCAGTGGGCGGAGGAAGTTCTCTTCGGGGCCGAATACCAGCCCCCGGGTGCTGGAGTGCACTCCGTCGGCGGCCACCACCAGATCGAAGGTGCGCGACACACCGCTGCGGAAGGTGACGGCCACTTCGTCGGGACCCTGGGCGAGTGCGGCGATCGAGTCGTCGAAGAGATATTCGATGTTCTTTCCTCCCGCGCCCACGAGAATCGTCGCCAGATCGTCGCGGAGAATCTCGACGTCGGGGCGGTCGAGCTGCCCGCCGCTCATGGTGCGTTCGGTGGTGCTGGACAGTTCCTTTCCGTCCTCGTCGACCGTCGACATACCGCGCAGACCGGTGCTGTGGGCGCGGACCTCCTCCAGGACTCCCATGCGCTCGCACACCTCCAGCGCCGTGCCCCGGACATCGATGGCCTGCCCGCCGGGCCGCAGCCGGGCGCTCCGCTCCACCACGGTGACCTCGTATCCGTAGCGGTCCAGCCAGTACGCCAGAGCCGGTCCGGCGACACTGGCGCCGGAAATCAGGACTCGCATATTCCGCATCGTGAACTCCTTTTCCGTCCCCCGAAACCTTCTGCTCGTAAGAGTGAGCGATGCCACCGACACCGCACCGACGCACCGCCTATGCGGCACCGACAGGACACCGACGAGATGCCGACGGGACGCCGACGGGACGCCGACAAGGCCGAACGCCGCGGGATCTACCTGCGCGCAGTGATCGATTAATGAGAGTGTTACCTGATGGTGTTGTGCGGTTCTGTTGTCATCGATGAGACTGGGGTTTCCGACTGGCCCGTACAAAAAGCCGGTTGGTCGCACTGGTGACGTTCGGTCCTCCCCCCACGATCCGAACAAGGATGGGCCCCATGCACACTTCGCTGGAACACGCTCGCGTGTCCCGCGGCCCGGCAAGAGCGGTACGCGCCTGTTCCGGGCAGCGCCGGAGACCCGGCCCTTGCGGCCGCGGACCGGCCACGGCCTCCGCGTAGCAACGCCGAAAACCCTCACGCGAAGCCTCACCAACGGCGATTCGCCATTCCACAGGCCCCTCGGGCGGCTATTCGGTCGCGCTCGGCATATGCCCCCGCGCGGACGGCATTCCGTATGCCCCGGCATAGCGCCCCGGTGTCCCGTTCGGTGACGCACGACCTGGCAAGGAAGGAAATCCTCAGGTGCTGATTTCGCACCATCCGCGGTCACTCGAATCATCCGAAACATCGTCCGAAGGAACGTCCGGAGGATCGGCCGAACCCGGCGCGTCCGGGACGCCCCAGGCCATCGCCGACGGCCCGAGCGGACATGTGCTGGCGGTCGGCGATCCCGGCCCGGGCATCGACCGGCTGACCCGGACCCTGGTGTCCGCGGGCCACGAGGTGAGCCACGCCCGGCCCGGCGACGTGGACCGACAGCTCCGGCAGACCCCGCCCGACGCCATCGTCGCCCTCGACGGCAGCGACGACGGGCTGGAGGTGATCCGCGAGGTCCGTGCCGCCCCCGCGGGCCGGGCGCTGCCCCTGCTCATGGTCACCACGGACCCCGGGCCCACCGGCGTCGCCGACATGCTGCGCGGCGGCGCCGACGACTGCGTACCGGACACCTCCGACCCCGTCGAACTGGCCGCCCGCATCGAGGCCAAGCTGCGCCGGGTCCCGGTGCCGGTCGAGAACCTGCTGCTGGACCCGCGTACCGGCCTGTACTCCCAGCCGCACTTCCTGGGCGAACTCGACCGGGAACTCAAGCGCGCCGACGACAGCCGCAGCGGCGGCGTCGTGGCCATGGTCGGCGTCGCCGAGATGGCCGCGCTGGAGGTCCGGCTGGGGCCGCGGGTGCGCCGCGAGGTCGCCGAGCGGCTGGCCGGCGTGGCGGAGAAGCTGGGCGGGGTGTGCGACCGGCTCGGCTGGGACGACGACGGGCGGCTGCTGATGCTGATGCCCGGCGTTGACGAGGACACCGCGCGCGGCGCCCTCCAGCAGTTCGCCAACACCGTGGCCGGCACCCGCTTCGTCGTCGCCGACGAGAACGTGCGGCTGACCCCCGCCATCGGCTGGACCCCGCTCACCGACTGCCCCGACCGCCACCAAGCCGTGGACCAGGCCCGGGACGCGGTGGCCGAGTCCATCCGCCACCGGGATCTGCGCCCGGTCAAGTACGCGGCCTGGATGCGCGGCGCCCCCCGCGCACGACGCCGTGTCACCGTGGCGGTGCAGGCCCTGCTGTCGGCCCTCTCGCCCTTATTCGTCCTCGTCCTCGGCGTGGCCATCCCCTTCGTGTTCTACCAGCAGATGTACGAACTGGGCTGGGACATCGGATCGGCGGCCTACTGGGTGGTGGTCGGCGGTCTCATCGTCTCCGCGGTGCTCATCGTGCTGGAGTGCCTCTTCTCGCTCGACGCCGCGTCCCGCCCCGAGCGGCCCGCGCAGCCGTATCCACCGGCCAGCGCCGTCATCGCCGCCTATCTCCCCAATGAGGCCGCGACCATCGTCGACACCGTCGAATCGTTCCTGCGGCTGGACTACCCCAACGAGCTCGAAATCGTGCTCGCCTACAACACCCCGCACCCGATGCCCGTCGAGGACACCCTCCGGGACATGGCCCGCAGCGATCCGCGTCTGGTGCTGCTGCCGGTGGCGGGATCCACCTCCAAGGCGCAGAACATCAACGCCGCCGTCACCCGGGTGCGCGGCGACATGGTCGGCATCTTCGACGCCGACCACCACCCGGCCCCCGACGCCTTCAAGAACGCCTGGCACTGGCTGTCCCACGGGTACGACGTGGTCCAGGGCCACTGCGTGATCCGCAACGGTGACAGCTCCTGGGTCGCCAAGCTGGTGGGCGTGGAGTTCGAGGCCATCTACGCCGTCAGCCACCCGGGCCGCACCCGGCTCTACACCTTCGGCGTCTTCGGCGGCTCCAACGGCTTCTGGCGCACCGATCTGCTCGCCCGCACCCGGATGCACGGCTCGATGCTCACCGAGGACATCGACGCCACCATGCGCGCCCTCCACGAGGGCGCCAAAATCGCCACCGACCGCACCCTCGTCTCCCGCGAGCTGGCGCCCACCACCGTCAAGGCGCTGTGGAACCAGCGGTCGCGCTGGGCCCAGGGCTGGCTCCAGGTGTCGCTCAAGTACCTGTGGCCCGCGCTGCGTTCGTCTGCCTTCACCTTCCGGCAGAAGGCGGGGCTGTTCGTCCTCCTCGGCTGGCGTGAGGTGCAGCCGTGGCTGACCCTCCAGATCCTGCCCGTCCTGCTGTACGCGGCCTGGCGCGCGGGCGGCCCCGGTGAACTCGACTGGGCGGTGCCGATCGGCCTGCTGGCCACGCTGGTGACGCTCTCCGCCGGAGTGGTGCAGGCGCTGTTCGCGTGGCGGCTGGCGATACCCGAACTGCGCCGCCGCAGGGCGTGGTTCTGGCGGTATCTCTTCGTGGCGACCTTCTTCTACAGCCACTTCAAGAACATCGTGGCCCGTCAGGCGCTCCTCAAGGAGGTGCTGCGGGACCAGCAGTGGCGGGTCACCCCGCGGTCCGGCGGCGGCAAGGCGGTGCCCCGCGCATGAGCACCCTGTCCACGGTCAACAACAACACCCACCACCCCGCCGCGTCCACGGCCGTGAAACCGGCGCAGTCGGCGACCGGCCGCCGCCGCAACGGTGAGATCCAGGGCTACCGCGGGCTGGCCGCGATGGCCACGGTCGTCTTCCACGTGTGGCAGCAGTACTTCACGTACGACCAGGACGGCTCCCACGCCCCGGTGGCCAACCCCTACGCGAACGCGCTCGTCTCGCTCGAGGTCATCGACTTCTTCTTCGTCCTCTCCGCGTATCTGCTGACCCTGTCGTACGCGCGGGCCGCGATCGACGGCGGCTCGACCAAACCCGCCCGGGTGTTCCTCTTCCGGCGCGCCATCCGCATCGTGCCGCTGTACTTCCTCGCCATCCTGTTCATCTGGGCGACCCGCAATCCGTCCCTGCCAGGAGACTGGGCCGACCTGCTCCGGCATCTCACCTTCACCCAGGTGTTCGACAAGGAGCAGATCTTCTACACCATCGGCCCCACCTGGTCGTTGTCGCTGGAGATCATGTTCTATCTGGCGCTCGTCGCACTCGGCCCGCTGGCCGCCCGCGCCTGCCGGCTGCTGCGGAGCAGGGCCGCGCGGGTGGCGGTGTGCGCCGCCGGATGCGCGCTGCTGTACATCGGGCCGATGGTCTGGATCGCCGTCGCACACTACGGGTTCGAGGTGCCGTACACCGAATGGCCGGTGTACTTCGGGCCGCAGGCCCGCTTCGGCGGGTTCGCGGCGGGCATGGGGCTCGCGGTTCTGACGGTCGCCCTCGGCGACCGCGGACGGCTCGGCCCGAAGGTGACGATCCCGCTGCGCGTGGCGCCGCTCGTGGCCCTGTACGTGCTGTCGCTGCTCAGCGCGGGCCCCGAGGACTTCGCCACCACCTTCTACCATCCGCTCTCCGCCGTGCTGTGGACCGTGCTGCTGTTCGCCACCCTCCATGTGCGGAAACCGGGGCGCTGGGAAGCGTGGCTGTCGGCCCGGTGGCTCACCGCGATCGGACTGGCCAGCTACAGCCTCTTCGTCTGGCACGAGCCCATCATGCTCGGCCTCTACGAGGGCGGACTGCTGCCGCCCGCGGGCCAGGAGGGCTTCCCGTTCGCCGTGCTGATCGTGCTGGTGGTGGCGCTGGCCGCGGCGTTGGTGAGCTACTGGGTCATCGAGTACCCGGCGAGCCTGCTCGGGCGGCTGAAGGACGCCAAGGGGCGGTCGCGGGACTTCTATCCGGAGGTGGCGCGGTAGCAACCTGCCACAGTAAGTGCTGGTGTGTCACGTGTTGTCCCCGGTGTGCGGCTCTTCGCACACCGGGGACACGTGACTATGATCTGGCTTGTTCTTGACGTCATAACGGGGAGACATCAGCGATATGGGCCGACACAGCCGTCCCACCCCTGCTCAGCTGGCCCGAGCCAACTCGCTCAAGGCGGTCACCGTCCTTGGCGTGGCCGGGACCATAGCCTTCGGCCTTCACTCCTCGGTCGGGGGCGACAAGTCCACCCAGGCACGCTCCGATGTCCACGCGTCCCAGGAGCAGAAACCGGACATCGACCCCACGGCCGATGACAAGCCCTCGGGCAGCCATATTTCGCCATCCGAGTCCGCGAAGCCCCGGCCACTCCCGGACCAGAGCGACCACACGGACGGTTCGGGCGGCGGCGGTACGGAGCCCTCTGGGGCGGCCACCCCGTCGCACACCCCGACCGCGACGCCCTCCACGCCCGCGCACACCGATGTGGCCACCTCGCCCACCCAGCGTGGCGACCAGGCCCCCGCCGCCCCCTCGTCGCCGGCCCGGACGCTCAGCGACGACCCGTCCACTCCCGGCACCCCGAGCGGGCAGCCCAGCGAGTCGCCGCAGCCGGGGAACGGCGGCGGCCAGGGGAAGGGTGTGGTCGGCGACGTGGTGGACGGCGTCGGCAACACGCTGGACGGTGTGGTCGGCGGCCTGAGCGGCGCACTCGGCGGCTGACCCGCTCCCGCACCCCGCCCCGGAGCGGGGCGGGGTGGTTACCCTGGTGGGCGGTTACCCCTTGGCCAGCGCCTTCAGCGCGGTCAGGCTTCCGTTGAAGCGGTTGTGGTCACCCACCACCGGGCCCGTGGAGGTGTACTGCCAGAAGGTGTGGGTCTTCCACCCCGCGGGCAGCGCCCCCGGCGAGGCGGTATAGCGCGCCACCCACAGCGGGTTCTTCGAGGCGAAGGCGCCGCTGTTGCCGGTGCAGGACTTCCACCAGCTGGTGGTCGTGTAGATCACCGGATCGCGGCCGGTGAGGGATTTGACCCGGCTGCTGAAGTCCTTGATCCAGCCGACCATCTGAGCCTTCGTCTTGCCGTAGCAGGTCCCGCCGTACGGGTTGTACTCCATGTCCAGTACGGGTGGCAGCGTCTTGCCGTCGTTCGACCAGTCGCCGCCGTTGCGCACGAAGAAGTCCGCCTGCTTGCTGCCGCTCGACTTGTTCGGCAGGGCGAAGTGGTAGGCGCCGCGGATCATGCCTTTCTTGAAGGCGCCGTTGTATTGCGAGGAGAAGGCGGGGTTCTTGTACGTCGTGCTCTCGGTCGCCTTGACGTAGGCGAACCGGACGTTCTTGTTCCAAAGGGATGTCCAGTTGACCGAGCCCTGATGGTTGCTGACGTCGACACCCTCTACCGTCGCGGCGTCGGGAGTGGCCGCCGGAGCCGCCTTCGGGGCGGCCTTCTCGTGCGCGGAGAGCGTCGAGCCCATCCAGTCCCGCTCGGGGTGCGGGACGGACGCGGACAGGGTGCGGTTCGGGGCGGAGTCGGTGTCAGGTTCGGTCGTCGATGCCATCGCGGGCACGAGAGTGGCGAGGGCGGCCGCGCCGACCGCGGCCCCCAAACCGCCGATGGCATACGGCGAGCGCCAGCGCGAGGGGGCCCGGTGTCGCCCCTTTCCGGCCTTTAAGGACATCTGTTCCTCCGGAATTGGTGCTCCGTGGGGAGAGCAGTCCGCACCGAAGGTACGCGCGTAGATGAAACATATGGAAGAGATTTTGGAAATTCCATGGGTCCACCGTGCGGTTGCCGCCGTCACCGCCGACGATATGGCCGACCATAAAGCGGGATAACTTGAATTTCCGTTCCGGGCAGGGAATTTCGGAGGAAATCAGTCGTCCGCCGAGGTGACGGAAGATCCCGCCACCAGGGCCCGCGCCGAGCGCGTCGCCCGGGCGGCGACATCCTCCGCCACCTCGTCCGGGTCGCCGAACACGCCGTCGAGCAGCAGGGTGGCGTACCCGCGGGCCAGCGCCTGCAACGCCTCCAGCAGCGCCACCGCCGCCCCGTGTTCCTCCGATACCACCTCGAAGGCGCTCGGCAGCAGCAGGTCCACGAACTCCCGCTTGGCCGTCACCACATCGGGGTGGGCGGTGCGCACACCGGGGGCGTAGAGGAGTTCGTACCCGCCCCGGAAGCGGGCGGCCGCCCGCACCACGCTGCCCGCCATGGTGGCCAGCCGCTCCTGCGGCGACTCGACCGTGGCCACCGCCTCCAGATAGAGGGCCCGCAGCCGCCGCGAGACCTCCAGCGCGGCGGCCGCCAACAGCGCGTCGCGGTCGGCGAAGTGGCGATAGGGCGCGCCGGGGCTGACGCGGGTGCGGCGCGCGGCCTCCGCGACGGAGAAACCGCGCACCCCGACCTCGTCCACGATCTCCAGCGTCACCCGCACCAGCGCGGCGGCGAGATCGCCGTGGTGGTACGTGGCGCGCCCCTTGCAGCTGGGTGCCATCCGGGCGACCCTACCCGACCGGTTTTCCCTGCTCCGCCGCCCCCGGCCCGCGCTTTTGGGCCTCGGCGCGCGCCGCCCGCAGGGCCTCACGCGAGCGTTCGACGCGGATCGGCAGATCGCGCACCCGCTGTCCGGTCGCGTGGTGGAAGGCGTTGGTGACCGCCGCCGCGGCGCCCACGATGCCCAGCTCGCCGATGCCCTTGCCGCGCACCGGATTGGGGTTGTCGTCCTGCTCGTCCAGCCAGAGCGCCTCCAGCTTCGGGACATCGGCGTTGGCCGCGACGTGGTAGCCCGCGAAATCGTGGTTGGCGAAGTCGCCGAAGACCGGGTCGACCTCGCCGATCTCCAGCAGCGCCATCGACAGACCCATCGTCATGGCGCCCACGAACTGCGAACGGGCCGTCTTCGGATTGACGATCCGCCCCGCGGCGAACACGCCCAGCATCCGGTCGACACGGATCTCGCCGGTGTCGGTGTCCACCCGGACCTGCGCGAAGTGGGCGCCGAACGAGTGGCGGGAGAACGACGCCCGCAGCTCCACGTCCTCGGTGGTGTCGGCCCGTACCTCCAGGCCCCCGTCCGGGACGGCGCCGCCGTACGTGTCCAGCTCCGCCAGCAGCGCACGGCACGCCTTGTCCACCGCCCAGCCCCAGGACGCCGTGCCCAGCGAGCCGCCCGCGAACGGCGCCGGGCCGAGCGAGGCCCGCCCGATCTCCAGCCGCAGCCGTTCGACCGGGATGCCGAGGGCGTCCGCCGCCAGCTGGGTCAGCGCGGTGCGCCCGCCGGTCCCGATGTCGACGGCGCCGACCCGCACCGTGAACGTCCCGTCGGCCTCGGCACGCGCCGTCGCCGACGAGGGGAACACATAGTCCGGGTGGTGTGCGGAGGCGACGCCGGTGCCCACCAGCCAGCGCCCCTCGCGCCGGATGCCGGGCTTCGGATCGCGCAGCGCCCAGTCGAAGCGCGCGGCGCCCTCCCGCAGACACGCCACCAGACCGCGGCTGCTGAACGGCTTGCCACTGTCGGGGTCGACACCGGTGTCATTGCGGATCCGCAGCTCGACGGGGTCGATCTCCAGCTCGGTGGCCAGCTCGTCCATGGCCGACTCCAGCGCGAACATGCCCGGTGTGTGGCCGGGTGCGCGGAACCACGCCGGGGTGAGCACATCGAGCGGCGCCGTCTTCACCGTCGTACGGATGTTGGGCGCCGCGTACATCACCCGTGTCGAGGACCCCGTCTGGTCGGCGAACTCCGCCATCGCGGAGCGCTGCTGCACCACCTCGTGGTCGATCGCGGTCAGCCGGCCGTCGCGCTCGGCGCCGAGCCGGATCCGCTGGATGGTGGGGGCCCGGTAGGGGATCAGCTGGAACATCTGCTGCCGGGTCAGCGCGATCTTCACCGGCCGCCCGAGGTGCTTCGCGGCGAGCGCCGCCAGCACGGCGGGGGAGCGCGGAATGCCCTTGGAGCCGAAGCCGCCGCCGATGTACTCCGCGACCACCTCCACCGCGCCCTGGTCGAGCCCGAACACCGCCGCCAGCAACTGGGAGGACATGAACGGGCCCTGGTCGGCGTTGTACAGCGTCAGCCGGTCCTCGTCCCAGGCGGCGATGGTGGCGTGCGGCTCCATCGGGCTGGTGTGCTCGACCGGCGTGGTGTACATCGCCTCGGTCCGCACCGGCGCGGCCGCCAGCGCGCCCTCGGCGTCCCCGTGTTCGACGAACCCGGGGCTGCCGTCGGTCACCGTCTCAGCGACCTGGGCCCGCTCGTCGTCGAAGCGCAGCACCACATCGTGCGGCTCCTGTTCGTAGCTCACCCGTACCGCCGCCGCGCCCTCGCGCGCCGCCTCCAGCGAGGTGGCCACCACCGCGGCCACGATCTGCCCGTGGTACGCCACTTCGGGGGACTGGAGCACGAACAGATCGGGGCCCGCCTGCGCCTCCGTGTTCAGCCGCGGGGCGTTGCCGGAGTCCAGCACCGCCAGCACACCGGGCCGGGCCAGCGCCGGGGCGCCGTCGACCTCCGTCACCCGGCCACGGGCGATGGTGGCCTGCACCGGCCAGACATAGCCGACGTCCGGCGTCGGGAACTCATACGCGTAGGTCGCCGCGCCGGTGACCTTGTCGAGGCCGTCGACGCGGGTCATCGGCGTGCCGACGGTCTGCCGGGTGGTGGTCGCGGTGGTCATGCGCGGTCCTTCCTCGCGACGAGATCGCGGATGACCGCGACGATGAGATCGGTGGCCAGGTCGACCTTGAACGCGTTGTCCGGCAGCGGGCGCGCCTGCTCCAGTTCGGCCCGGGCCGCCTCGCGCAGTGTCTCCTCGTCCGGCCGGCCGCCGCGCATCCGCTCCTCGGCGATCCGGGCGCGCCACGGGCGCGGCGCCACACCGCCGAGCGCGATCCGCACGTCCGCGAGCGTGCCGTCGTCCGCGACCGCCACCGAGGCCGCCACGCTCACCAGCGCGAACGCGTACGACCAGCGGTCGCGCACCTTGCGGTACCGCATGGCCGCGCCGCCCGGCGGCGGGGGCAGCTCGACGGCGGTGACGAGGTCGCCGTGGCCGAGCACGGTCTCACGGTGCGGAGTGTCGCCGGGCAGCCGGTACAGCTCCGCCACCGGGACGGTGCGCGTCGTGCCGTCCACCGACCGCAGATGCGCCACCGCGTCCAGCGCGACGAGCGCCACCGCCATATCGGACGGATGGGACGCCACACAGTGGTCGGAGGTGCCCAGCACGGCCAGATCGCGGTGCGCGCCCCCGATGGCCGGACAACCCGACCCCGGCTCGCGCTTGTTGCACGGTTTGGACACGTCCTGGAAGTACACGCAGCGGGTGCGCTGGAGCAGGTTGCCGCCCACCGTGGCCACCGTGCGCAGCTGACCGGACGCGCCCGCCAGCAGCGCCTGGGCCAGCAGCGGGAAGCGCTCCCGTACGCCGGGGTCGCCCGCCAGATCGCCGTTGCGCACGGTGGCGCCGATCAGCACCGAACCGTCGTCGCGGTGCTCGATCCGGTCGTACGGCAGCCGGGACACGTCGACGAGCAGCCCCGGGCCCGCCACTCCGAGCTTCATCAGGTCCACGAGATTGGTCCCGCCGCCCAGATACGTGGCGTCGGGCCGCTCGGCCATCAGCGCGGCCGCCTCGGCGGCATCGCCCGCACGGGCGTAGGCGAACTCCTTCACCGCACGCCTCCGGCAGCGCTCGCGGACCGGGCGCCCTCGACGCCCTCGGCACCGGCCGCCTCCATGACGGCGTCCACGATGCCCCCGTACGCACCGCAGCGGCACAGGTTGCCGCTCATGCGCTCGCGCACCTCCGCCTCGTCCAGCCCCGCCACGTCCGGCACACCGGCGGCGGTGTCCTCGGTGACATGGCTGGGCCAGCCGCGCCGCGCCTCGCCCAGCGCCCCGATCGCCGAGCAGATCTGGCCCGGGGTGCAGTAGCCGCACTGGAGGCCGTCATGGTCGAGGAACGCCTGCTGCACCGGGTGCAGCCCCTGACCGTCCGCCAGTTCCGCGACCCCCTCGATCGAGACGATCTCGCGTCCCTCGGCGGCCACCGCGAACATCAGGCAGCTGTTCACCCGCTCGCCGTCCATCAGCACCGTGCACGCACCGCATTGCCCGTGGTCACAGCCCTTCTTGGTGCCCGTGAGACCGACCCGCTCGCGCAGCACATCGAGCAGCGTCGTCCGGTTGTCGATGGTCAAGGCGTGGGTCGTCCCATTGATCCGCAAGCTGATGTCGCTACTCGGAGAGCGATGTGAGAGGCTCATACATTGAATGTATCAACCTCTTACATGCATGGCGAGGGGAATGGAGTTCCATGCGAGACGTCGAAGCGGAGATGCACCGATGGTGGCGCGCCGGCGAGCCCTTCGCCCGGGCCACGGTGGTCGCCACCTGGCACTCCTCACCGCTGCCACCGGGGACGAGCATGCTGGTCGGCCCGGACGGCTCCGCCGTCGGCAGCGTCTCCGGAGGGTGTGTGGAGGGCGCGGTCTACGAACTGGCCCAGGAGGTCACCGAAAGCGGCACTCCGGTCCTGGAGCGCTATGGCGTCAGCGATGACGACGCCTTCGCGGTCGGACTGACCTGCGGGGGAGTCATCGACGTCTTCGTGGAGCGCATCGACCCCGCCGCCTTCCCCGAATACGACGACGTGGCCGCGGCGGTGCGCGAGGGCGAGCCGGTGGCCGAGGTCATCTGCGTGGCGGTCGACGGCCCCGACCCGGCCGGGCGGCTCGGCCGACGGCTGGTGGTCCGGCCGGACACCGCCACCGGCTCGCTGGGCTCGGACCGGCTGGACGCGGCGGTCGCCGAGGACGCGCGCGGACTGCTGGCCGGCGGGCGCACCGGCACCCTGCGCTACGGCTACGACGGCACCCGCACCGACGAGGAGCTGACCCTCTCCGTGTCGGTACACGCCGCACCACCCCGGATGCTGGTATTCGGCGCCGTGGACTTCGCGGCCACCATGGCCCGTATCGGCACCTACCTCGGCTACCACGTCACCGTCTGCGACGCGCGGCCCGTCTTCGCCACCAAGCGCCGCTTCCCCGAGGCCCACGAGGTGGTGGCCGACTGGCCGCACCGCTATCTGCGCACCGAGGCCGAGGCGGGCCGGGTGGACGAGCGGACCGTGGTCTGCGTCCTCACCCACGACCCCAAGTTCGACGTACCGCTGTTGGAGGAGGCGCTTCGGCTGCCGCTGGCGTACGTCGGCGCCATGGGCTCCCGCCGCACCCACGAGGACCGGCTGCGCCGACTGCGCGACACCGGGATCGACGAGGGCCTGCTGGCCCGGCTCGCCTCCCCGATCGGCCTGGACCTCGGCGCCCGGACCCCCGAGGAGACCGCGGTCAGCATCGCCGCGGAGATCATCGCCGACCGCTGGGACGGCAGCGGCGCCCGGCTGACCTCGCTCAGCGGCCGCATCCACCGGCCCCACTCGGTGCACCCGGCGGCCGAGGGCTGAGACGGGGGCACGGCGCTTGGCCGTGGACCGTCACAATGGTCCGCGACCGAAGTGAGTGGAGTGAGGGACTCAATATCTGCCGTGGAGACGACGCGAGGCACCGACGACGCCAGAGAACCGCTTCCCGACGACACCCCCGCCGACCGGGCAACCGACCCGGACGCCCCGCCGAAGACCGGCTGGCGCCGCTGGGTCATGGACACCCGGCCGCTGCGCCACCGCCCCTTCCGACGACTGTGGACGTCCACCACGGTCACGGCCGTCGGCAGTCAGCTGACCGCCGTCGCCGTACCCAAGCAGATCTACGACATCACCGGCTCCTCGGCCTGGGTCGGCTACGCGAGCTTCGCGGGACTCCTGCCGCTCGTGGTGTTCGCGCTGTGGGGCGGTGTGGTGGCCGACCGCATGGACCGGCGCACCCTGATGCTGGTCACCAACGTGGGGATCGCCGTCACCTCGCTGCTGTTCTGGGCGCAGTCCTTCGCCGGTCTCGACTCGGTACCGCTGCTGATCGGGCTGCTCGCCGCCCAGCAGGGGTTCTTCGGGATGAACTCCCCTGCCCGCAACGCCTCCATCGCCCGGCTCGTCCCCGCCGATGAGCTGCCCGCCGCGGGCGCCCTCCAGTCCACCGTCGCCCAGACCGGCATGATCGTCGGCCCGTTGCTGGCGGGCGCGCTGATACCCGTCCTCGGCCTGCCCATCCTCTATCTGGCCGACGCCATCGCGCTCTGCGTCACGCTGTGGGCCGTCTGGCGGCTGCCCGCGATGCCGCCCCTCAAGGACCTCAAGGACCTCAAGGACAGCGGTGGTGGCAGGTCACGGGCCGGATGGCGGGATGTCGTGGACGGCTTCCGCTACATCACCGCCCACCGCGTGCTGCTGCTGTCCTTCCTCGCGGACATCATCGCCATGGTCTTCGGCATGCCCAGGGCGCTCTTCCCCCAACTCGCCTCGCACACCTACGCGCCCTGGGGCGAGGGCTTCGCGCTTGGCCTGCTCTTCGCCGCGATCCCGCTCGGCGCGGTGGCGGGCGGGCTGCTGTCGGGCACGTTCTCCCGGGCCCGCCGCCACGGCCTCATGGTCATCGTCGCCGTGGTGGCCTGGGGCGTGGCCATCAGCGGCGTCGGCCTCAGCTCCAGCCTGTGGTGGGCGGCGGTGTTCCTCACCGTCGCGGGCGTGGCCGACATGGTGTCCATGGTGTTCCGCGGCGCGATCCTCCAGTCAGCGGCCACAGACGACATGCGCGGCCGGATGCAGGGCGTGTTCACCGTGGTGGTGGCGGGCGGCCCGCGCATCGCCGATCTGCTGCACGGCACGGCGGGCTCCCTCCTCGGGCCCCGCACGGCGGTCGCCGCGGGCGGGCTGCTGGTCGCCGTAGCGATGCTCGGCCTGGCCGTCGCGGTGCCCGACTTCCGGCGCTACACGGCCTGACGGCCGCCCATGCGCGCGCCCATGGACGGGCGCGCGCACGGGCCCGGCCTTTTTAGGCCTCGCGCTCGCTGCGGTCCTGGCCCCAGAGGGTGTGGAACGAGCCCTCGCGGTCGGTGCGCCGGTAGGTGTGCGCGCCGAAGAAGTCCCGCTGCCCCTGCACCAGCGCCGCGGGCAGTCGCTCCGAGCGCAGCGCGTCGTAGTACGCCAGCGCCGCCGAGAAACCGGGTGCCGGTACGCCCAGCTCGACGGAGGTGGACACCACCCGACGCCATGCGTCCTGCGCCTCGCCCAGCGCCTGCGCGAAGTAGTCGTCGGCCAGCAGCGTGACCGGCTTGTTGTCCTTGCCGTACGCCTCGGTGATCCGGTTCAGGAACCGGGCCCGGATGATGCAGCCGCCCCGCCAGATCCGGGCCACCGCCCCCGGGTCGATGTCCCAGCCGTACTCCTGGCTGCCCGCCTCGATCTGGTGGATGCCCTGCGCGTACGCCACGATCTTCGACGCGTACAGCGCCTGCTCGACCTCATCGGCGAACCGCTCCGCCGCCTTACCCGTGAGCTGCTTGGCCGCGGGCCCGGGCAGCCCCTGCGAGGCGTCCCGTACGTCGGCGTGGCCGGACAGCGAGCGGGCGAACACCGCCTCGGCGATGCCGCTCACCGGAACGCCCAGGTCCAGTGCGGTCTGGACGGTCCAGCGGCCGGTGCCCTTCTGCTCGGCCTGGTCCTGCACCACGTCCACGAACGGCTTGCCGGTCGCGGCGTCGGTGTGCGCCAGCACCTCGGCGGTGATCTCGATCAGGTACGACTCGAGACGGCCGCCGTTCCAGGTGCGGAACACCTCCGCGATCTCGCCCGGCGTGAGCCCCAGCGCGCGCCGCAGAAGGTCGTACGACTCCGCGATGAGCTGCATGTCGGCGTACTCGATGCCGTTGTGCACCATCTTCACGAAGTGTCCGGCGCCGTCCGGGCCGATGTGGGTGCAGCACGGGGTGCCGTCCACCTTGGCGGAGATGCTCTCCAGCAGGGGACCGAGCGACTTGTAGGATTCCGACGATCCGCCGGGCATGATGCTGGGCCCGTTGAGCGCGCCCTCCTCGCCACCGGAGATGCCGGTGCCCACGAAGTGCAGCCCGCGCTCACGCAGGGCCTTCTCCCGGCGCCGGGTGTCATCGAAGTGCGCGTTGCCCCCGTCGATGATGACGTCGCCCTCTTCGAGGAGGGGTGCGAACTCCTCGATGACGGCGTCGGTGGGCGCACCTGCCTTGACCATGATGACGAGCCGCCGCGGCCGCTGGAGGGCGGCGACGAACTCCGCCGCGGTCTCGGCCGGGACGAAGCTTCCCTCGTGGCCGTGCTCCTCGATCAGCGCCTTGGTCTTGGCGGACGAGCGGTTGTGGACAGCCACGGTGTGCCCGTGCCGGGCGAAGTTGCGGGCGAGGTTGCTGCCCATGACGGCGAGCCCGGTGACGCCGATCTGGGCGGTGGGCTGGGTGGAGGACGGGCTGGGCATACGGTGTTCCACTCCTGTCACGCGCATCGAAAACTTGTGCGAGCAGCAACGATGAGGGGACGGTGATCTTCCCTCTCGGTCAGCCGGGTTTCGCCCGGTCATAGTTACACGATGTGCTCGACGCCGTGATGTGTGTCCAAAGAATGCGGCCGGAGTGTGTCACTTTTCCACTGCCCGGGACGGGTGTCGGGTTGTGGGGTTTCTACATTGAGTGACTGAGGGGCGCTCCGGGGTGTTGTTTCGTCCCTGGACCGCGCGGGTCGGATCCCGTGGTTCCGGGCCGGACCGTGGTGCCCAGGGCTTCCCCGGCGAACACTTCGTGCAGGAGTACGTGCGGCACCCGGCCGTCGAGCACCCGGGCGCGTCCGACGCCGGACCGGAGCGCCCGCAGGCACGCCTCCATCGGGGGTCGCCAGGTATTGCCCAACTCGGGTAGCAGGTGCTCCAGCTCACCGGTGGTGAGCAGACCGATCACCGATCGGCCATGAAGCCGGTTCGTGGGCAGGCCCTCGGTGTCGGACAGCAGGACGAGCCGTTCGGCCCGGAGGGCGGCGGCGAGGGCCGCGGCTGCGGCGTCGGGGCTCACGCGGCAGATGTCACCGTTCGTGCTGCGGGCGATGCTGGAGACGACCGGGATCCGGCCGTTGTCGAGCAGAGCTTGGACGACGTCGGCGTTGACCTCGCCGACGTCGTGGACCGCACCGGGGCCGAGCGGTTCGCCGTCCGCTGTCGCCCGGCGCGCGCCGGCGGTGATGGTGTGTGCGTCCTCGCCGGTCAGGCCGATGGCGAACGGGCCGTGCCGGTTGAGCAGTCCGACGAGTTCGCGCTGGGCTCGCCCGGTGATGACCATGCGGACCAGGTCCATGGGCTCGGCGGTGAGACCGGAATCCCGCCCGAGTCCGGTGAGATGGGCCTTCACCTCGGACTCGTCACCGTGCACGACGACGGGTCCGAGGCCCGCGCAGCGCAGGAACGCCACGTCCTGGGCGAAGGCGCGCTTCAGCGTCTCGTCGGTCATGGTGCTGCCGCCGGCCCGGATGACGATGGTGCTGCCGTGGAGCCGCTGCAGCCACGGCAGGGCTTCGATGAGCGCGTGGGCCTTGGCCGCCGTCGCCCGCCGCACTCCGTCGTCGGCGACGGCCATCCCGCCGTCCACGACCCGGGTTCCTCAGCCGCCGGTCCGCTGGTAGAGGGTGCCCTCGCTCCAGATCCGGTCCACCTTGCCCCACGCCATCGCGGACGCGACATCGGGGAAGAACCCATGGCCGTTGAGGTTGGCGCTCGTGTTGCACAACACCGGTACGCCACTGATCCGGTGGAACTCGGCGAGAACTTCGGCCAGGAGCGGATCGTCGTCCGGTGCCACCGTTTGCAGCCGTGCGGTTCCGTCGAGGTGGATGACGGCCGGGATCCGGGCCACCCATGCGTCGCGCACCGCGTGGTCGAAGAGCATGTGCGGATCCGGCGTGCCGGGTTCGAAGATCTTCCGGGCCTCGTCGACCGCACAGATGGGGGCGACGGGGCGGTAGGACTCACGGCCCTTGATCCGGTTGAGCGTGTCCTTCATCGCCGTCCCGATCGGCGAGGCGAGGATGCTGCGGCCGCCGAGCGCGCGAGGGCCCAGCTCGGCCCGGCCGTTGAGGACCACCACCGGCTCATCGGTGTCGTACAGCACCCGGGCCAGCTCGGCGGGCGCGCACGCACGGGCCGACCAGCCGTCGGGGATGTCGGGGGTGGGCGACAGGCGCGGCCCGAGGCGGGGATTCCACTCGATGGCCTGGAGCCCACGGTGCTGGATCATGCCCAATACGGCGGCGCCGATGGCGGATCCCGAGTCGTTGGGGAAGGGCGGTACCCACATCTCGCGGACAAGCGGAAGGGAGCGCAGCGCGCTGTTCCACTTGATGTTCAGCGCACAGCCGCCGGCGAAACTCAGATTCCACGGGCCGTCGCCCCGGTGCTGCCGCACCTTGGCGGAGAGGCGCTCCGTCAGGAGCTCTTCGAAGAGGTGGTGCACGCTCGCCAGAACGTCCTCGTCCGCGATCCCGGCGCGTTCCGCCCGCTCGCGCACGGCGCCGTAGAACGCGTGCACCGGAGGCACGGACGGTTCGAAGAGACTCCCGAACCCGCCCACGGCCCGGCGGTATTCGACGGCCGGTGCGCTGTCGCCCTCGAAGGTCCGGTGGAACTCCTCACGGAGGATCGTCATCGCCTCCTCCCGGACCTGTCCCAGCGCGATGTACGCCATCAGCTTCCCGGCGACCGTCAGGTCGTCCACGGTCGGCGACTGGGTCGGCCGGCGGAACGGCCCGAAGTGGTGGCCCGCTATCGCGTAGGCGTGCCCGAGCACCGGGAACAGCTCACCGAGGTTCTCCACGCCGGTCTTCGGGTCCACCCAGTACAGGCGGGGGAAGAGGCCGCCGTCCCAGATGAGGACGAAGGAGGGTTCCCGGCGTTCCGCGAACGGGCTGGAGCAGTAGGTGCTCGCCACATGGCCGGCGGCGTGCGCGTAACTGGTGTACGGGTATGCCTGGCCGCCCATGGTGAACTCGCCGGACGCTCCGGGGCGCGCGAGGTCGGGGCAGGCGGCGGACTCGCGGTACGGGCCGACGACCACCTCGACCGGTTCACCGTGGTCCAGCAGGGCGACCCGGCCGTCCACGTCCCCGTCCCAGCCGTCGATGACCCATTCGTCCACGTGCTCGGTCTTGTAGCCGAAGTCGGCGAGTATCCCCGGGATGACACCGAAATCGGAGACGGTGCTGTAGCGACGGCCGTTGGCGATCTTCTCCATCTCGATGCTGAAGACCAGCCGGTCCCCGTCGAGCAGGGCCACGGCGCCGTCATGCGTCAGCTTGAGCCCGCAGATGATCACGAATTCCCCTCCTTGCGCCCGAAACCCAGGCCGAAGGGCTGGTCGGCGGGCATGAGCTCAATCATGTTGATGTTGACGTGGGGCGGTCTGGAGAGGCACCACGAGACGGCCTGCGCCACATCGTCCGCGGTCAGCGGCGTGACGCCCCGATACAGCTCCTCCGCGCGTTCCTCGTCGCCGTCGAAGCGGACGAGCGCGAATTCCGTCCGGGCCATCCCGGGCGCGATACAGCTGACCCTGACGCCGGTGCCCTCCAGGTCGACCCGCATGCTGAGGGTCAGCTGATGCACGAACGCCTTGGTGGCGGCGTACACATTGCCCCCCATGTAGGGGTAGTTGGCCGCGATGGAGCCGACGTTGACGATGTGGCCGGACTTCCGGGCGACCAGGCCCGGGAGCAGGAGATCGGTCAGGTTCAGTACGCCGGTGATATTCGTGTCGACCATCTCCTGCCAGTGACGGCTGTCGGCGGACTGGAGGGGCCCGAACCCTTTGGACAGGCCGGCGTTGTTGACCATGGCGGAGATGTCCCGGTACGCGTCCGGCAATCCTTCGAACGCTGTTCGCAGCGCGGCCCGGTCCCGGACGTCCACGGACAGGGCGTGGATCCGGAGCTCCGGATGTTCCTTCTCGAGCGTGGCCAGCCGTTCGCCCCGGCGGGCCAGCGCGACCACCCCGTACCCCTGCTGCGCCAGTACCTGGGCGGTACGGGCGCCGAAGCCGGACGAAGCCCCCGACACCACTGCCACACCGCGGTCCTCGTACGTCATTGCACAGCCTCCTCAGCCCTCCACGTCCCGCCACCGCCACCCGAGGGGAAACCGGCGCGTGCGCTGCGGGACGGCCCGCGGCGCACGCGACCGGGTTCAGCGACGCAGCCCGAGCGTCTGGTACAGCGGCACCTTGCCCGCCGTCGGGGAGTCGAGCAGCACCTCGACCTCGGTCAGCGCGAGGTCGATGTGGAACGGGGTGAAGCCGCCGAGTCCCAGGCCGATGTGAATGCCGGGCCAGCGCTCGTTGGGGTGGAAGTTGCTGCGCAGCCGGTTGGCGCAGCCGGGGTGGGTACCGAAGCCGAATTCATGGATCTTGCGGTACTGCGGTTCGGCGTCCACCAGGGCGCGGAAGGTGTCCCGCAGGCGCTTGGCTTCGGGGATCGGCGCCGTGAAGTCGTGGATGTAGCCGTTCCGGACATGGGCCACGACGGGCAGGTCCTCCATCGGGGCGAGCCGCAGGTAGGTGTCGGCGGTGTGCTCCGATGTCACGGTCCGGTCCCCGCGGTGGATGATCGGGGACCCCTTGAACACGATCTCGCCGTCGATGGGCATCCGGCTGTCGCGGCTGTACGCGCCGGAGCCGTCGGCGAGCGTGGAGATCTCCCCGGTCGGCAGCACGGTCTGGTCCGCGAAACGCAGCGGCCCGTGGAGCGAGAACCAGTGCTCGGTCTCCTGGTGCCGGAACACGCACCGGGTGTCCAGCTCGGGTGTGGTGAGGACCAGGGCGTCGGCCTCTTCCAGCAGGGACAGCAGATGGCCCTCGACCGCGAGCTCCGACTCGTAGTCGGTCCCGGTGATGATCCGCAGGTAGTGGCTCAGGGAGAGCGGGGTGAACTCCGAGGAGAAGTACGAGATGGCACCGAGCTTCACGCCCTCGGCGTCATCGTCCAGCAGATGTTCGAACTCGTCCTCCGCGATCCACAGGGCGGAGGCCCTGCGCCCCTCGGCGCGCCAGGCCCGAAGCTGACCGACGAAGGCGGACCGGGTGTCCGGGCCCTTCCACTCCAGCTCGTGCAAGGGCTGCGGGATGTCCGCCACCAGCCGGATGCCGCGGCGTACCCGCTCGGAGGTGATGAGCAGGAACTCGTCCCCGAAGTCGCCGTCGTACAGCGGCAGCAGCCGGGAAAGGCGCAGCTCGACCTTGCCGTCCGAACCGACGGCGATGTCACCGGGCTGGGCGGCCTCCGGTTCCGGGAGGGCTTCCAGCAGGTCGGCGGTGGAGCAACTCGCCTCATCCGCCGTGCACATGGGCCCGTCGGGGCCGGTCGCGAGTTCCCTGGGGTCGGCTCGGAGGCACGGGCAGTTGCCTCGGGTCACCTTGATCCTGCTCATGACGCTCCTTCAGATCGGGAAGTGCTGTTGGCGCGGCATCAGTTCGCCTCGAAACGGAACCCCCCGAAGTCCGGCCGCGGCGGGGAGGTGGAGTCCTGGTCGGGGTGGAGGTCGAGGTCGGTCCAGGGCGCCGAGGGGGTCTCGGCGATGGCGGTCAGTGCGAGGACCACCTGATCCAGCAACAGCTGGGCGGTGTCCGGCAGATAGAGGTCGCGGTCGTACTGGAGGAGCAGGCTCAGCCCGTCGGGGCGTTCGCACCCCTGGAAGGACAGCTCGAACATCCCGGTGTCCAACGGGACGGGGCCGCCGGTCAGGGTCAGCCCGGGACCGCTGCCTGCCGAGATCCGCGGATAGCACGTGACCCAGACGTCGAAGAGCGGATTGCGCGACGGAGCGACGGGCGGGGCGAGTTGCCGGACCAGGTGGTCGAACGGGTAACGCGCGTGATCGATCGCCTCGTGGACCCGCTCGGCGACCAGGCCGAGCAGGCCGGCGCAACTGCCGCCGTGCAGCGGCAGCCGCAGCGCCACCGAGTTGACGCAGCAGGTCAGCTGGTCGGTGAGGGCCAGTTCACCGCGGAGGTTCACCGGGGTCCCCAGGCACAGATCGGTGCTCGATGTGGCCCGGTTCAGCGTCATGGCCACGGCCGCCGCGACGGGGGTGAGCAGACCGCTGCGCACCTCGCGGGCGAGAGCGCGCAGGGCTTCGGTCGTGGCCTCGTCCAGTTCCGCACGGACCACGTCGCAGTGCCGTCCGGCCCGGCCGGTCCGCGGGAGGTCGACGGGGAGCGGGAGCGGCTCGGGGTGGGGGACCAGCAGGGCCCGCCAGTACTCCAGCTGGTGGTCGAGCGCCCCGGATTCGAGCAGCGCGGCCTGTGCGGCAGCCGTCCGCGACGCGTCGCGGACGAGTCCGGGCAGCTTGCCGGGTTCCTGCCGGGCTGCCTCGTCATGGAGGGCACACAGGTCACGGGCGAGGATCTCCAGGCCGGGCCCGTCGCACACGATGTGGTGGGCGACGGTCAGCAGCCGGTGCCGCCCGTCCGGGAGCACGAAGAGGGTGACCCGCAGCAGGGGCCCGTTCTCCAGGTCGAAGGGGCGGTGGGCGCGCTCGCGCACCGCCGCCGTCAAGGTGGCCTCGGGGTCCACCGCGCGGGACAGGTCGACCGTCTCGGGCAGCAGCTGCGGCCCGTCCAGCCGGACGTACGGCCTGCCGTTCTTCCCGGTCAGCACGGCTCGCAGGAGCGCATGGCGCTGCCGTAGCCCGGCCAGCGCGGTGCCGAGGGCGAGCGGGTCGAGCGCGCCCCCGCAGTCGAAGAGCGCGGGGACGTTGTACGCCGCGTCGCCCTCCGGCCGGGTCTGGTGGAGCAGCCATTGCCACTCCTGGACGGGGAGCAGCCCGAACTCTCCGGTGTCCGGGTCGGATCCGGCCGGGAACTCGTCCTCGGGATGTTCGGCGATGCCTCGTTCGAGGGCGCGGCCGGCCAGTGCCGAGGGGGTCGGGCACTCGAAGACGTCGATGGCTCGGATCCGCGCGCCGAGACGTTGCGCGAGCGCGGCAGCCAGTTCGGCGGCGGCCAGGCTGTGGCCGCCGAGTACGAAGAAGTCGTCGTCGGCGCCGACGGCCGGTGCGGACAGGACGGCGGCGAACGCCGCGCGCGTCGCGTCGAGCACGGGGCCGCCGACCGTGCCGGGCTCGGCCCGCACCTGGGCGCGGGGCAGTTCCCGGGCGGCGAGCAGCCCTCGGTCCACCTTGCCGTTGGGGGTGTAGGGGACGTCCGTGAGCGCCACCACAGCGGTGGGGACCATGTAGGAGGGCAGCTCCTCGGCGAGCCGTTCCCGCAGCCGCGCCGGGTCCGGTGCGGGGGTGGCGGCGCTTCCCACCACGTAGGCGACCAGCAGCCGTTCGGTGGGCGCCTCGTGCACCACGGCCACGGCCGAGTCGATGCCCGGCAGCGAGGTCAGGACGGTCTCGATCTCGCCCAGTTCGATCCGGAAGCCGCGCACCTTCACCTGGTTGTCGGCCCGGCCCCGGAAGTCGAGGTTCCCGTCCGGTCGGAAGCTGACCAGATCGCCCGTGCGGTAGAGGCGGCCGGGGTCCACGGACGGCATGACGACGAACTTCTCGGCGGTCGCCTCCGGCAGCCCCGCATAGCCCGCCCCCGGCCCCGCGCCCCCGATGAACAGCTCTCCGATCGCGCCGGGGACGGTGTGCCCGCCCCACGGGTCGAGGACGTAGTAACGCAGGTTGTCCATGGGACGGCCCACGGTGGGCGGTGGCTCGGCGGCGCCCGCGGCGCAGCGGTGCCAGGACTGGAAGACGGTGGCCTCGGTGGGTCCGTAGACGTAGATGAGGTCACGGCCGGGCTGCCAGCGGTCCACCAGGTCCTGGCTGAACAGCTCGCCGCCGGTGACGACGGTGCGCACCCCGGGGAACCTGTTCGGGTCGAGATGGGACAGCAGCGAGGAGAGCGCGAAGACGGTGTCGGCCTCGTGGCGTGCGACGTACTCGGCGAGCGCTCCCGGTGAGATCTCGGCCTCTTCGAAGGGGACGACCGCGGCCCCGGCGTACAGCGCCGCGAAGATCTCCCAGACGCAGACGTCGAACCCGGGGCTCGCCAGTTGCAGGCAGCGCCTCCCCTCACCCAGCCCGAACTGCCGCGCGGTGGTGGACAGCAGGTTGCGCAGGCCCTGTTCGAGGATCACGGCGCCCTTGGGCGTTCCGGTCGAGCCGGAGGTGTGCATCACGTAGGCGACGGACGACGGCGACCGCTCCACCGGCCATTCGCCGTCCCCCGGGGACGGGCGCGCCGCGAGGTCGTCCAGGTCCACGGTCACGTTCGTGGTGTGCGGGACCAGGTGCGTGGTGGACGGCACCGACACCAGGGTGGGCACGTCTGCGGCGATACGGCGGATCCGGTCCGGCGGATAACCGGGGTCCACCGGTACGCAGACCGCGCCCATGCCGAGGACGGCCACCCAGGCGACCACCAACTCCGCGCCGCGCGGCAGGCACAGATGGACCGGGTCGCCGGGGCCCACACCGCTGCGGCGCAGGTCCGCGGCGAGGGCTGCCGCCAGGGACTGGAGTTCACCGCGGTCGAGGGTGCGGCCGGTGGTGACGACGGCCGGCAGCTCCGGCCGGTCGACGGCCAGCCCGGCCAGCACCCGGGCCACCGATGTCGTGGGCAGGGCGGTTTCGGTGCGGTTCAGGTCCTTCACCGACCACTTCCGCTCGTCCGGGGTCAGCAGCGGCAGGCGTGACAGCGGGGTGGCCGTGCTCCGCGGGTCGGCCAGGAAGCCGGCCACGGCCGTCAGCATCGAGACGATCCGGTCCGCGGTGAGCGAGTCGCGCCGTCCCGTGCCCGCGCCCGTGCCCGTGCCCGCGCCCGTGCCCACGCCGAGGGTGACGGTGGGGTGAGCGGCCCCGGAAGGCCAGCTGATGACCGCCTCGGTACGCGGGCCCGCCACGAAGTCACCGTCCAGGTCGAGCACCCGGGTGGGGTCGTGCGCGGTGGCGTCGGTGGCTTCGGCCAGCGCGGACCGCGCCGCCTCCAGCAGCGCCCGCCCGTCGTCGCCGGGAGCCGTCCGGAGCGTGACGGACCGGGGCTTCGCCGCCTGCCATACGGTCAGGGACGGCAGGCTCTCCCCGTCGAGGTGGCCCAGGACCACTCCCGCGGCCGCGAGGGCCACCGCCGGATCGAGGGATACCGCCGGATCGAGGGATACCGCCGAATCGTGGATCATGCCCCCTCCCGGGACGTCCGGACCATCTTGCAGACGCCGGCCGGCGTGGGGGTGGCGAAGAAATCGTCCACTTCCACGTACACATCGAGCCGCTCCGCCAGTTCCATCACCAGGCCCAGCGCGAGCAGACTGTCGCCGCCCGCCGCGAAGAAGTCCTCGTCCGTCCCGACCGAGTCGACGTTGAGCACGCCCGCGAAGACCGCACGTACGTCGTCCACCAGATCCAGCAGATCCGGCAGATCCGGCAGATCCGGCCTGGACCCGTCGGTGCCGGTGCCCGTGCCGGGGGCCTCCGCCGGGTCCGCCGGTGCCGCGCCCGGCACCGGCAGGAAGGGACCGCAGCGCAGGTCCGCCGCTGCCCGGACGCCCAGCTCCCCGCGGTCCGCCTTGCCGTTCACTGTCAGCGGCATGGCAGCCAGGCCGACGATCGTCGCGGGGACCATCGGGGCCGGGAGCGTGTCACGGACCCGCTCGCGCACGGCGTGCACATCCTCGGCCGCCGGTCCGCTCACATAGGCCACCAGGGCTTCGGTGACGACGCCGTTCCCGACCGGGACCACGGCCACCGCCTCCACCCCGGGCAGGGCCGCGAGGGCGGCCTCCACATCACCGATCTCGATCCGGTTGCCGCGCACCTTGACCTGCGCGTCAGCGCGGCCGAGGAACTCCAGAACGCCGTCCGGGCGCCACCAGCCCCGGTCACCGGTGTGATAGCGGCGCCCGCCCGGCTGCCGCGGGGCGGCCCGGAACGCCTTGGCGGTGGCCGCCGGACTCCGCCAGTAACCGTCGGCCAGTCGGGGCCCGGACAGACAGATCTCCCCGGCGAATCCCGGTGGAACCCGGCGGCCCCGCGAGTCCAGCACCTGGACGACGGTCCCGGCTACCGGGAAAAAAGATCGGGTGGCCGAACGGCGGTTCCGAGCCGTGGTCCAGCGCCGTCGAACCGACCGAGTTCTCGGTCGGCCCGTACTCGTTCACGAGCCGGACGCCGGGCATCAGCCGCAGGTGGCGGGCGACGAGTTCCGGCGGCACCGCCTCCCCGGCCACCACGACGGTGCGCAGCGTGTCGCGGTGTGCGGCGAGCCCGTCCAGGACGAGCTGGTACAGGCTGGGCACGAAGGTGGCGTGTGTGACGCCTTGCCCGGCCACCAGCGCGCACACCTTCTGTACGTCCAGCCGGTGGCGCTCCTCCAGCAGCACCAGCCGTCCGCCGGAGGCGAGAACGGCGAAGACGTCGGCCACCGAGCTGTCGAAGAACAACGACGGCACCAGCAGCATCCGGGTGTCGCGGCCCAGCCCCTGGTAGCGGCGCCGCCATCGCAGGAACGGGTGAACGGCACCGTGCCGGACCACCACGCCCTTGGGCCGTCCGGTACTGCCCGATGTGTAGATCACATAGGCGGTGTCCTCCGGGCCGGGCGGCGGTACGTCCACATCCACCGCGGCGTCGCCCACGTCCCCCGCCACGGCGGCCAAGGACAGCACGGGACAGTCCGGCGGCGTGGCGCCGGGCGGCAGCGTCACGCCGGGATCGAGCACCACGGCGGCCGGGGCCAGATCCCGCAGCATGGCGTCCAGCCGCGCTCCCGGCGCGCCCGGGTCGAGCGGTACGTACGCCGCTCCCGCCCGCAGCGTGCCCAGGACGACGGCCAGGGTGCGCCAGGACTTCGGGCCGATCACGACCACCGGGCTGCCGTCTCGTACGCCGCTCAGGCGCAGCTGCCGCGCGACCCTCGTGGCGGCGGCCAGCAGTTGGCCGTAGGTCAGCTCGGCTCCGCCGACGTCGACCACGGCGATGTCGTCCGAGTGAGCCGCCGCGTGGGCCTCGACGCCGGAGAGCAGCGTCCCCGACTCAGGCGCCGGGTCGTCGCCGGTCTCCCAGGCGGCCACGTCCCCGGCCCAGTCGCCGCCCTCCGGTATCGGGGCCCGGTTCGGCATGGGATCCCAGTCCGCCAGGGGATCCCGGGGCCGCTCGAACGCGCTCAGCGCGTGATCGAGGACCCGCACCAGGACCTCGGCGAACCACCGCTCGTAGCGGCTCCGGTCCATGTCCACCCGCAGCGCGCGACCGCCGTCCGCGTCCTTCGCGAGCAGCGTCACCGTGAGCGGCGCCAGGATCTCCGGTTCGGCCACGGCCGCCGACGCGACGAGAACCTCGGCCCCGTGGGGTTGTGGCGCACCCGCCTTGACCAGGCCGTCCACCGCCAGCACCAGATCGGCGGGCGTCGCCGCCGCGGTCACGTCCACCGGGCAGGCCACTCCGCCGTCCGGCCGCTGCACGTGCAGCACGGCCTGTTCGCCGGCGTCGGCACCGGCCGCCACCAGCGACAGCGCCGCGGCGAGCACCACGAGCTCCTCCGGAGCCCGGCCGCCGCTGATCCGTTCCAGGCCCCCGCGGGCGGACGGCGACAACGCGGCTTCGGCCACGACCCGGCCCAGCACCGGTGTTCCGGTCAGCCGCGGCCGCAGCCCGCCCGCGCGTGGAACCGGGGAGGTGTCCGGGGCCGCGGCTGTCTCAGAACTCATAGCTGGTGGTCCCCCAGGTGGTGGTGGTGTCGGTGGCCGCGCGCGGCTCGGGCGTGCCCCCGGCCGGGGCCGGAGGCTGCGACAGCGGCCGCTCGGGCGTGGTGTGCAGGGCGACCAGTTCGGCGGCCACCTCGTCGGCGAGCGCTCCGGCCCGGTCCTGGCCGAAGAGCGCCGGGTCGTAGGAGAGTTCCAGCAGCAGCCGGCCGTCCTCCTCCCGGGCGAACAGGCGCAGGTCCGCGGTGACCGGCGGGGTGAGCGGGGGGTACTCGCGGGTGCGGAACGCCCGGCCGTCCGCGTCGCCGCCCGGTCCCGGCCGCGTTCCCTCCCAGCTCACCCCGGCGTCGAAGAAGAGCTGCCGTCCCGGGTGCCGTGGCGGTCGCAGCTCCCGGACCAGGCGGTCCAACGGCACTCGCCCGTGTTCGTACGCCTCCAGGGGCCCGGTCCCGGACCTGGGAGAGCAGGCCGCGCCGGGTCAGGTCCGGGGCCGGCTCCAGACGCAGCGGCAGCTCGTCGACGAAGCATCCGACGACCGTCGGCCGTTCCACCGGGCTGATCGGGAAGCCCAGCAGCAGGTCCCGCGCCCCGGAACTCCGCCGCAGCACGGCGGTGAAGGCGGCCACCACGGCCATGAAGGTGCTGGCGTCGCAGGCCGCGGCGCACGACCGCACGGCGGCGCTCACCTCGGGGTCCAGCCGCCGCCGGACGACACCGGCAACCGGCGAGCGCTTCGCCGGGCGGTCGGGCGTGCCGGACAGGTCGAGCAGCGGCAGCGGTGGGGCCAGCCGCGCACGCCAGTAGGCGAGGGACGGCTCGGCGGAGACGGAGTCCAGCCACGCGTCCTCCGCCGCGGCCCACTCGCGCAGGCCCGCCGACGCCGTCGGCAGCCGGGGCGGTCCCGTACCGGTCTGTGCGCAGGCTTCCAGCAGGTCGCGGGCGAAGACGTCCAGGCTCGCCCCGTCCCAGATCAAGTGGTGGGCGGTGACCACGAGGACGTCCCCGCCGCGTACGCCCCGCAGGTGCCGGATCTGGAACAGCGGGCCGTGCTCGGGGTCGAACACGACCTCGCGGGCGTCCATGGCGACCGTGGCCACCGCCGGGTCGTCCGGGCCGGTGTCCGCGGGCAGTTCCACGGACACCAGCGGAAGGGGAACGGATCCGGCCGGTACGACCTCCTGGAACAGCTCGCCGTCCGCATGGCGGAACCGCGTGCGCAGCGACTCATGCCGCTCGATCACCGCGCGGACTGCCTCGCCCAGCGGCCCGGGTTCGAGGACGTACGGCAGCAGAAGCGCCGCCGAGACGTTGAACGCCGTGGGCGGTCCCGAACGGGTGGCGAGCCAGATCCGCCGCTGGGCGCTCGTCGCGGGGCTCCGCATGGCCGGGACCGCGTCCTTCGGACGGGCCGCCGCCGCGCGCGGTTCGCCGTGGCCGTCGATCGCGGGCTGACGTGCGACGAACGCGGCGAACTCACGTACCGTCTGGTGCTCGAAGGCGGCGCGCAACGGCACCTCGACCCCGAAGACCGACCGGGCCATCGCCACGATCCGGGCCGCGGTGAGGCTGTGTCCCCCGAGCTCGAACAGGCCGGCGTCCGGGTCGGTCACCGGGTGTCCGAACACCTCCGACCAGAGCTCGGCGACCGGGCCGAGCAGGGGTGTGTCCCCGGTCGGCGCGATGTCGCCCGCGGGCCGGGGGAGGTGTTCCGGTACGACGGACGGGGGCGCCGGAGCCGGAATCGGGCGGGCCGCCGTGGCGGCCTGCGCGAGCGGGGCGTGCGGGTCCCGCACCAGCTCCTGGAGCAGCTCGCGCAGCTGCTCGCCGAACCGGGCCGCGCTGCGTGCCGTGAACAGGTCGTCCCGGTAGCCGACCCAGACCTCGGCCGGATCGCCGGAGTCTCCCTCCGGTATCAGGAAGCCGAAGGTGAGGTCGAAGTCGCAGACTTCGGGGGCCGCCCGCAGATGCCGGGCCGTCAGCCCGGTGCCGCCCGCGTCGGCCGAGATCGTCCCGGACAGGACGGTCTCGACCAGGACGTCGAAGAGCGGGTTGCGGCCGTGCTCGCGGCGGATGCCGAGGTCGTCCACCACCCGGTCGAAGGGGTACTCCTCGTGCTCCTGCACATCGAGCGCGGTACGGCGCACCGCCTCCAGCAGATCGGCGAAGGAGCCGTCCGGGGCCAAGGGGGTGCGCAGCACGACGGTGTTGACGAAGAGGCCCACCTCGTCGGCGGTCCCGGCAGCACCGCGTCCGGCCACGACCGTGCCCAGCGGCAGGTCGGCGGCTCCCCCGAGGCGGTGCAGCAGGACCCGTACCGCCGCCACGTACACCATGAACGCGGTGGCGCCGCTCCGTACGGACAGCGCCCGGACGTCACCGGTCAGCCGCTCGCCGAGGCCGATCCGCGCGAGCCCGCCCGCGTTGCCGCGGTGCCTGCCGGGCGGGTGGTCCACGGGCAGCGCCGCCGTCGGGGGGAGTCCGGCGAGGGCGTCGCGCCAGAAGCGCGCGTGCTTCTCGCCCGGGGCGCCGGTCAGCCGCCGCTCCAGTGCGCGGGAGTGGGCGAGATAGCCGGTGGACCGGGGCAGCCGGGGCTTCTCCCCGCGCTCGAACGCCGCGGCGGCCGTCATCAGGTCCCGCACCAGGACGGTGTACGACCACCCGTCGTTCACGGCGTGATGGATGTTGAACAGCAGTACGGGCGGGCGGCCCGCGCAGGACAGATAGCGCATCCGGAACAGGGGTCCGGAGGCCAGGTCGAACCTCCACCGGGCCTCGTCGGCACGGCAGCGGAGCAGCGTGGCGTCGTAGGCATGGGGCTCGACGGACTCGACGAACGGCCGCACGAGCAGCTCGGAGGGCTCCAGCACCACCTGCCGCAGTTCACCGTCGCTCTCGCCGTCGCCCTCGGGCAGCACGAAGACCGTGCGCAGCGCCTCGTGCCGGGCGACCAGGTACTGGACGGCGGCCTCCAGCGCGTCCTGCTCCAGGGGGCGGTTCAGCGCGTAGGTCTCCACCATGTTGTAGGTGCGGACCTCGCCCTCGTCGAGCGATTCCAGCAGCCACATGCGCCGCTGGGCGTTGGTCGCGGCGCGCCACCGTTCCCGTGGCCCGGCCGGTTCGTCAACCGGTTGGTCCGTCAGTTCGTCCGTCGGCTCGTCGCGGTCGCGCTCCAGGCTCTGCCGCAGCGCCGTGGTGAGCGCGCCCGGGGTGCGCGCGGCGAAGACCTGGCGCACCGCCAGCTCGTGCGCGGGGGAGCCGGCGCACAGCGCGCCGACCAGCTGGGCGGCGGTCAGGCTGTGGCCGCCGATCTCGAAGAAGTCCTCGCCGGCGGAGCGCGGCGGACGGCCGAACACCTTCTCCCAGGCTGCGGTCACGGCGTGGGAAGCCTCGTCCGTCGGTACCCACGAGGCGGCCGCCTCCGGCTCGGGGGCGGCGAGCAGCGCGGCCCGGTCGATCTTGCCGTGCGGGGTCCTGGGAAGCCGTGCCGTCTGCCGGTACGCCCGGGGCACCATGTGCGGCGGGAGCACGGCCGCCATATGCGCGCGTACGGCCTCGGGGGCGACGGCCGACTCGGCCGTGTACCAGGCGGCCAGGGTGAGGTCTCCCCGCGGGCCGGGGCGGGCGAGTACGACGGCCTCGCGGACCCCGTCCACCTCCACCAGCGCCTGTTCGACCTCGCCGGGCTCCACCCGGTTGCCGTGCACCTGGATCTGGTCGTCGGCGCGGCCCAGGAAGTCCAGCGTTCCGTCGCTGTTCCAGCGGGCGAGGTCACCGGTGCGGAAGACCCGTCCGACGCCGGGCAGCGGGCACCGCACGAACCGCGCCGCGGTGGCCTCGGGTTCGTCCAGGTAGCCGTCGGCCACTCCGGGGCCGGCCACATACATCTCGCCGGGGACCCCGACGGGCGCCATCGTGTTCCACGGCGTGAGGACCAGCACGCCGAACCCCGGGGACGGGCGGCCGATCGGCACCGCGTCCAGTGCGGCGGCCCGGTCCCCGCCGGACAGGAACGTCGTGCATTCGATGGTGGCTTCGCTCGGCCCGTAGAGGTTGGCGAACGTGTCCACGCGCAACCGCCCACGGGTACGCGGCAGCAGCCCGCGCGGGACGGTGTCGCCGCCGAGGAACACATGCCGCAGCGGCAGCCCGGCGTTCTCCGGGAGGACATCGAGCATCGCCGACAGCAGGCTGGGCACGCAGTTCACCATCGTGACGCGCCGCGAGCGGATGCGCTCCCAGAACGTGACCGGGTCCAGCTCGTCGGGCGCCCCGACGGCCACCAGCGTGCCCCCGGCACCGAGGGTGACGAAGATCTGGTACGTGGTGGCGTCCGAGGAGATCGCGGAGAGCAGGGCACACCGGGTGTCCTCGTCGATGCCGACCAGGGCGGCCGAGCTGACGGCCTTGTGGCGGATCTGGTCGTGCCGCAGGGCGATCGGGCGCGGCAGTCCGGTGGAGCCGGAGGTGAAGAACACCACGGCTTCGTCCCCCGGCCGTACGGGGTCCGGCCGTACGGGGTCGGGCCGGGGGCCCTCCGGCGCCGGGTTCCGCGACACGGTACGCAGCTCATGGGCCGTCACGGTCGGCAGGCCCTGGTCCGCCGGGGCGGCGCCGATGACGATTCTGGCACCGCTGCGCCGCAGGAGCCTGCGGATACGTTCTTCCGGGTGCTTCGGGTCGATGGGGACGTACGCGGCGCCCGCGCGCAGCACGGCCAGCACGGCGAGGACCAGTTCCGCGCCGCGCGGCAGGAGCAGCGCGATCCGGTCGCCCCGGCCGACACCGTGCTCCTCGGCGAGGAATGCGGCCGCGTGCCGCGACCGGCGCATGAGGTCGCCGTGGGTCCAGCGCGTCCCTTCGTCCACCACCGCCACGCGTTCCGGGTGCCGTACGGCTGAGGCGTCCACGAGGTCGACGAGCGTGCGCGGGGCGAACGCGTCGAGCAGCGGCAGTCCGCTCCAGCGCTCCAACTCCGCACGCTGGTCCGGGCCGAGTGCATCCAGTCCGCCGGCCCGCTGGTGGGGGTCGGCCACGATCGCGGCGAGAGCCGCCACGGTGCAGCGGGCCAGCGCCGCCACGGATGCGGGCACCCGGCCGTCCGGCCCGGTGACCCGTACCTCCAGACCGCCTCCGGCCTCGGACCGGCCGCGCACCGAGACGTCGGCGGGGCACGCGGGGCCGGGGGAGGGGTGGGCGCCCTGCCAGCTGACGGCGAGCTGGCGGACCGCGGAGCTCTCGGCATGGCCGACCGCGTCGAGCCGAGTGACGAGCGCCGCCCGGTCACGCAGCGGGAAGCCCGCCGCTGCCACCAAGTCGCTGTGCAGCCGGCCCAGAAAGTCGCTCACCCGTGTCTCCGGCTCCAGCCGGGTACGGAGAATCAGTTCGCCGGGCCCGGACGAGCTCGGCACGGGGCACACCACCGCCAGGTCCTCGCCGGCGCCGAAGGAGGCCATGGCGAGTCGGGTGGCCGCGAGCAGCAGCAGGTGGAGGCCGACCGGGTCGTCACCTCCGATGCGGCGCAGCGCCGCGGCGACCGGTGGCGGGACCCGTTCCGGAGCTGGTGCGGGCACCGTGGCCCCGCCCGGTGGCAGGAGCTGATCCCGGGTCATGCCGCGCAGGGCCGTGAGCCAGTGGGCCCGGGTGGCGGCGTGATCCCCATCGGGCCGGTGCTTCGACAACAGTGGCTCCTTGGAAATTCGGCACCGAGGCACTGGCAACAGCAATGGTGGTTCCGCCGAAAGATTCAGCTGCCCGACCCAGGCAGTGGATCTGAAAAAAAGTGGCCTGGGGTAGAAGAAATTCGCCCCAGGCCCGAGCTCAGCCCTGCAGCTTGTCGTACGAGCCGTAGCGCTTCACCTTGCCGCTGATCGGGGCCTTCTTCACGGGCTTCGGAGCGGTCTTCTCAGCCATGAGATCTCCTTCGGTCGATGAATCGGGCTACCGGGAATATTTCCTCGGCGACATCAGATTGCATGGCGGAAGAGCGTGTGTCAACAACCGATAGTCGGGTTTTTGATCAGGGTGTAGAGCGCCTTTTCGGCCAGTGATGAGGTTCCTTTCAGCCGGGCGCGCAATTGGTCTGACCAGGCGATAGCCCGTGGTCATGCGTACTAATGGAATGCGGAAGTCCGTTAAGTGCTCGGGAGGCAATCACGGCTGGTTTTCTCCCTGGTTGCCGCTGCCGGGACGGGGTGCCGTACGGTCCTGGCGGATGAGCGGGAAGTCGGCCGGTCCGGTCGCGGATCGCGTCTTCTATTACTTGATCTTGACATCGGCGATCCTTTTGTCGGGTTACGCGTGTGTCCCCGTCCGGGTGTTTTCTGACAAGCTGTGGATTTGTCGGGCTGAGGACCGGGATGAGGGTCGGAGTGAGGGTCGGGGTGAGAAAAGCCCTCAGGCTGTCGTGATCGACGGAGCTTGCGGGTAGATTTGCTCCTGCCGCCCGACCGGTCGAGTGGGCAAATCGGAATCCCTCATTCTGCGAACGGTGAACTGCATGAATTCACTCCAGCTCTTCCGTGTGAATCCGGACTTCAGGCGCTACTGGACGGCCCGGTCGATCTCCCTCATCGGGGACGGCGTGGCCATGGTCGCCCTGCTGCTGTTGGCCGGGAACAGTGACGCGGGAGCCGCTGGAGTCGCCGCCGTCCTCCTCGCTCAGTCGGTGCCCCGCTTCTTCGGCCCGGTCGCGGGCGCCTTGCCGGACCGGTTCGAGGTGCGGCGCATCCTGCTGGTGGCCGAACTCGGCCAGGGAGCCGTCTTCGTCGCCATCGCCGCCGTGCCGTCCACCACCGCGGCGCTGGTGCCGCTGGTGGCCCTCTCCTCCTGTCTGGCCACCGTCTTCGTCGCGGCCGGCCGCACCGTCATGCCCCGGCTGGTCGAGGAGCCCCAACTCATGTCGGCGAACGCGTGGATGGGCACCGCGTTCAACCTCCAGGCGGCCGTCGGCCCGGTGATCGGCGGTGCCCTCACCGCCGCCTTCGAGCCCCGGGGCGCGCTGCTGGTCAACGCGCTGACCTTCTTCGTCGGCGCCTTCTTCCTGCTGCGCCTGCCCCGGCTGGAGCCCGTACGGGACGCCACGGGCAAGCGCGGGAACTTCCTCGCGGACATCGGCGCCGGCCTGGTGTTCACCTGGCGCCACCGGGCGGCCCGGGTGATCGTGCTGCTGCTGCTCTTCGGCGTCCTGTTCGGATCGCTGGACAATGTGGCCCTCGTCCTGCTGGCCAGTGACGTCCTGGACGCCGGGCCGCTCGGTTTCGGGCTGCTCGGTACCGCCTCGGGCGTCGCCATGGTCGCCGCGTCCCTGTGGCTCACCCGCTCGGCGACGACGTTCTCGCCCGCGACGATCATGGCCGGCGGCTGGATCATCACCGGAGCCGGGCTCGCGGCGACCGGTCTCTCGCCGGTCCTGGCTGTCGCCGTCGCCGCGCAAGGGGTGGCGGGTATGGGCAACAGCCTCGCCATGGTCGGCGAGGAGACGCTGCTCCAGAAGAGCGTCCCGGCCGCCATGCTCGGCAGGGTCGGCGGGGCCGTCTCGTCCGCCGCCTTCGCCGGCAGCGCACTCGCTTACGCGGCCGGCGGCTATCTGGCCTCGGTCCTGTCCCCGCGGACCGTGCTGATCATCGCCGGCACCGGTCTGATGGCCGTCACCGCGGCCTGCGTACCCGCACTTCGCGTCGCCGGCCGGCAAGACCGCGAGGCCACCACGGACGACGACGAACCCGGAACGAAGCCCCCGGCGAAGGACGATGCCGCACAGGACGCTGCCGCACAGAGCGACGCGGCACAGGCCGGTGCCGCACAGGACGACGCCGCGCCGACCTCGCGGGCGTGAACGCCGTGAGCGCCGCACCACCACAACGGCGCACAGCCGCCAGACCGAGACAGAAGGGCACGCCATGAGCGTCAACCAGAAGCGCTATCTGCACTCCTCCGTGGCGGCGCAGCCTCTGCTGCACCGCTGGTACGCGTGGCCCTATCTGATCGCACCGCACACCGGCGCGCTCAATCTGCGGGACCGGTTGCTGCCGATCCTGCGGAGCTACCTCCAGGGCGCGCATCTGCATGCCAAGGCCCTGGCCGACCCGGCGCGCTACGGCGGCCCCTTCCTCGACCCGCAGGGGGCCTCCGACGCTGAGGTGGAGGCGCTGCTGAACCGGACGCTGTCCGCGGGAGAAGCCCGGCTGACGCTGGCCGACGACATCGACCAGCTCCGGCGCCTGCTCCGGGAGAAGGCGACGGGCGGCTCGCTGGAACCGCTGTACCCGGACGTTCCCGCGTCGCTGCGCGGCTGCGTCGAGCTGGTCTACGACACCGCCCATCGCCCCTCGTTCCGGTTCTTCGAGCCGCTGCTGTACCGCACACCCGCGGTCGAGCCGCACAGCCAGAGCGTCTCCCTCGGCCCGGTGCCCACCCGGCAGCAGCCCTTCGTCTACGGGAGCCCGGTGCTGCCCCGGGCGGACCGGCTCACCGTCACCGTGCCCTTCTCCTCCGCCGACTGGGACGCGCTGTTCGCCGCCCGGCTGAACGCCACGGATGTGCGGGCTCTGGCGGAGCGGCTGGGCCTGGACGCGGCTGACCGTGACCGCTTCCCGGCCCTCTTCACCGACGACGCGCCCGCGCCGTACGCCGGGGCCGAACCCGGCACCGTGCGCACGCGCTACTTCGGTCACGCCACCGTGCTGATCGAGACCTCCGACGGCTCGGTCCTGCTCGACCCGCTCATCGGCTACACCGACGACGGCCACGAGCACTTCACGATGGCCGATCTGCCGCCCCACATCGACGCCGTGGTCATCAGCCACTTCCACTCCGACCACTTCTCGCTCGAGACCTTGCTCCAGTTACGGACCAGGGTGGGGACGATCGTGGTCCCGCGTGCCTCGGGCGGGTCGCTTCAGGACCCCAGCCTGAAAACGATGCTGGAGGCGCTGGGCTTCGACCGGGTCCGGGAGGCGGGCGAGCTGGAGACGGTCCACGTCGCCGACCGCATGGACATCGTGGCGCTGCCGTTCATCGGTGAGCACGCCGACCTCGACATCCGGACCAAGATGGTGCCGCTGGTGCGGGCGCTGGGCCGGTCGTTCATGTTCGCGACCGACATCACCCCGATCGAGCCGAAGCTGTACGACCTGGTGAGCGACGTGGTCGGACAGGTGGACGCGCTCTTCGTCGGCCTCGAATGCGTCGGAGCACCGCTCAGCTGGTTGTACGGCCCCCTCATGGAGGAGAAGCTGTCGCGCGAGCACAACCAGAGCCGACGGCTGAAGGGTTCCGACGCGGCGCTGGCGGACGGCCTGGCCCAGCAGGTGGGCGCCGGCCATGTGTACGCGTACGCCATGGGCCTGGAGCCGTGGCTGAAGCACCTGACCGGTTCGGACTTCGACCCGGACTCCGAACAGGTGAAGCAGAGCGCCCTGTTGAAGGAGCGGTGCGCCGGGCGCGGGGTCGGCTCGGAACTCCTCTACCGCCAGGCCGAGCGGGTATGGCAGGGCCGGTGACCGCAGGCGATTCCTGGTTCGTCGAATGGGCGCCACCGAAGACGGCCAAGGTGCTTCTCGTCTGTCTGCCGCACGCGGGCTCGGGCGCCCATCAGTTCCGGAAGTGGCAGGAGCTGATGGGGCCGGAGGTCGCCGTACTCGCGGTGCAGCTTCCCGGGCGTGAGAACCGCTGGCGGCAGCCTCCGGCGACGGACGCGGAGGAGGTCGTCGGGCAGCTGGCCCCCGCGCTGTCCGCCCGCCTCGACCTGCCGTACGTCGTGTTCGGCCACAGCATGGGGGCGCTGCTCGGGTACGAGCTCGCCCGCACGCTCGGATCCCGGCACGGGCAGTGGCCAGCGCGGTTCGTCGCGTCGGCCTGCCGTGCGCCGCACCGGCAGGGCGAGGACGCCGGGTCGGCGGAACTCAGCGACGGGCAGCTCGTGGCCGAGCTGATCCGGCGCGGTGTCGTGCCCGAGTACGTCGCGCGGGACGACCGGCTGGTGCGGCTCGTCGTCCGGCCGCTGCGGGGCGACCTGGCCATCTGCGACACCTACGTCCACACTGCGGGCGAACTCCTCCCCTGTCCCCTCAGCGCCTGGCGCGGCAGGGACGACACGGGGGTGACCCGGCAGCACATCCAGGAGTGGGGCGGCTACTCGGCCGCCGGCACGACGGTGCGCACCTTCGACGGGGGCCACCTCTACCACCTGGCGAACTCGCAGGAAGTCACCGATGGGCTGCGCCGACTGGTGACTTGTATGGAGGAGGAGAAATGACCACGACCACGGATACCGCCTCCCGGACGGGGCTCCGGCTGACCGCCGGGGAAGCGGAGGAGACCGCCGCGCTGGCGCTGGACGTCTCGCGGCGGTTTACGGCCGCGGACGATGCCGCGCTCCTTCAGGAACTGCCGCTCCTGGCCTCCGGGCTCCCACCGCGCGTCCAACGGTTCCTGCGCGCGTTCTCGCTGGACCAGCTGAACGGGTTCTGCACGATCGCCGGGCACACGGTGGACGAGGACCGCATCGGACCCACTCCGGTGCACTGGAAGGACGACACCCGGCCGCACGGCGAGTTCCCCGAGGAGATCCTGCTCCTGCTCTACGCCGCTCTCCTCGGGGAGCCGTTCGGCTGGGCCACGCAGCAGGACGGCCACCTGGTCAACGACGTGTTCCCCATCAAGGAGTACGAGCACCAGCTCCTGGGCACCGGCAGCAAGAAGGCGCTCACCCTGCACACCGAGGACGCCTTCCACCCCTACCGTGCCGACTACATCATCCTCGCCTCGCTGCGGAACCCGGGCCGGGTCCCCGTCATCGTGGCGGAGGCGGACTTCACGGAGCTGGACCGGGACGACGTCGCCATCCTCTTCGAGGAGCGCTTCACCATCATTCCGGACAGCTCGCACCTCCCCAGGAACAACACCGTTCGCAGCGAGGCCGACCGGCTCCACTTCGAGAGCATCGAGAAGATCATCAACGAACGCAGGCCCGTGTCGGTCCTGTTCGGATCGCGGACCGCACCGCTGCTCCGCTTCGACGCGTCCCACATGGCGGCCGTCGAGGGGGACGAGGAGGCAGCCCGGGCGTTCGCCGCCGCGCATGATCTGCTCAGCAGGAACCTGCACCCGGTCGGGCTCGAAGCGGGCGAATTCGCCTTCCTGAACAACCACCGCGTGGTTCACGGGAGAAGCTCGTTCGTCGCGCGCTACGACGGCTTCGACCGCTGGCTCAAGCGGATCAACGTCACCCACGATCTGCGGAGGTCGCGCAGCCTGCGACGGACCACGGGATCGCGGCTGATCGGATAGCCGCCGTACGAGGAGCCGTCGTACGAACTCCGAGCCTCTCGGAGCTGTTCCAGCGGCTGGACCGGTCGCCGACGACGACCGAGCTGGCCGAGCACCTGAACCTGAGCGAGGACGAGGCCCTCGACGGGCTGGTGGCCAGCAATGGGTACAGCACCTCGTCGCTGGACGCGCTCGCCGATCCCGAGACCGGGACGACCCGCGTCACCACGTACGCGGACCGGACCGCTACAGCCCTTGCCCCGCCGATCGACGACCCGGACACATCAGATGTGTGCTGGGTTGTGGGATATCCACAAGATGGGCGCTTGATCCGGAACGGGCGAAGGGGCCGCGCCCGCCGGACAGTGGCGGGGGCGGGCCCCCTTCGGGCTCATGAGGTGTCAGGCGCGGGCTGGTCAGTCGTTGTCGTCGCTGTCGTTGTCGTCGTGGTCGACGTGCTGGCCCAGGACCTTGGCGTTTGGGGGGCGTCCACGGTGATGTCGTGGCTCTTGTGGTCCTTGCCCAAAAACGTCGACCTCCCAGATCAGGGAGCCGTTGCGGTCGGCGTGTCCAGCTCGGCGGAGGTCGCGGTGCCGGGCACGGCCTTCAGGGCGGCGGCGGTGGCCTGGTCGTAGGTGACCTTGTCGGCCTTGACCTCGGTGCGGTCCTGGGCGGTGTCGTCCAGGTGACGCTCGTTCTGGGTGAGCTGGACCGAGGAACGCGGCGCCGGGCCGCCGTCGTCGTCCGCGAAGGCGCTGGCCGCGCCCGTCCCGCCGATCACGGCGACGGCGGCGGCCGCGGCGAGGACGACGGCGCGGGGGGCGAGCGTGCGCTTGACGTTGGCCTTCATGGGGGCGGTTCCTCCGGTTCGTGTGGCGTGTTGTGCTTCCGCCGGTCGGGCCCTGTCGCGCCCTTCCGACAACCACTACGTTGCCGAACGGAACCTGAACGCAGCCTGAAGTCCTGAAGCCCTCTTCAGGTTCACGGGGCCGAATGGGCTCGTGAGGAGGGCTCCCGCGGGGGACCGCAGGAGCCCTGCGCAGACCCACTCAGAGCGGACAGGTGTCCTGCCAGCGCGTGACCAGGGAGGCATTGTTCTTGTCCGCCTCCCGCGCGGCACCGCACAGGAACGGGCTGAAGCGGGTGTCGCCGTACAACCAGCGGCTGAAGAACGACACGATCCACTTGCCCTGCTTGGCCTTGTTGCCGTAGCCGGTCATGGGGCAGAGATGGTCGCCGGGAACCTCGATGTAGAGCTTCTCGGCCTGGGACATGGAGTTGTACCAGGGCAGAGCGTAGGTATTGCCGTGGGCGACGGGGTCGCTCTGACAGGTCATGAAGAAGGTGGGGTCGGTGACTCCGGAGAAGTTCTGGTTCGGGTTGTACGGAGCCAGGGGCACGCCCGCCTTGAAGCGGGAGTCGTCCCGTAGGGCCGCCATCACCCCGCCACCGCCCATCGAGTGACCGGCCGCACCGAGCGTGCCGTTCACCTTCCCGTGGATCGGGTTGCCGGAGGCGGAACTGAACGAGAGCAGTTGGGTACCGGCGGCGCTGATCTGGCGGCCGCGCGAGGCGGGGTCGTCGGTCAGCGTGTGGGTGCCGACGTTGAGGACGACGAAGCCCCAGGAAGCGAGGCGGGGCGCGAGCCACTGAAGGTTCTGCTGGGTGCCTTGATAGCCCGGCATCAGCACGACGCCCGGGTACGAGCCACCGGCCGTCGGGTAGGTGATCGTGCCGGACCCGTAGCCGCTCGGGTTGGGAACGGCGTAGGTGGCAGTGGCCAGCGGCCCGTTCGTGGCCTCGAGCGAAGCGGTGGTCGGATTCGGGATCCGTGCGAGGGGCTGCCGCTCGGCGGCTGCGGTCGGTGTGACGGAGACGGTCAACAGCGTGGAGACGAGGGTGGCCGCCAGCGCGATCAGCATGGCCACGGCCCGGGACCGTAACGGCGAAGTCCTGCCGGACGAACGACGGGTTGGACGCATCGATGGACCTCCAGGATGCGGCGCGGGTGCGCGCTGCCGGAAGCGCAGCGCGACCGCAGCGTAGATTGCGCTACGGAGACATGGAAGGTGCGCACAGGGCGGAGTCTGGAGCGCCCGGCTCGGGCTCTGCTTGACCGCCCCGGCGAGGAGCCCGCGGACGAACTGGTCGCTCAACCCTGCCCGGCGCCCCGTGAGGCCCCCTTGAGACGGCCGCGGGTCAGACCGTGAAGCGGCCGGGGTCGGCGGCGGCCCAGTCCTCGGCCCACGTCGCCGGGGGATCGGCGAGCAGTTGCCCGGGGCCCAGCCACTCGTACAGCTCCGCGTGGGAGCGGACGGTGAACGGGTCGATCCGCGTCCGCAGCATGTGCGGACGCAGCTCGGCAGGGTCATGGACGCCCATGGACGCCATGATCTGGAGGGCGCCGTGGACCGTGGCCCGCTGGAACCGCTCCACGCGTGCCGATTTGTCACCCACATCCAGGGCGCGGGCCCGCCGGGGGTCCTGCGTGGCCACCCCGACGGGGCAGGTGTTGGTGTGGCAGCGCTGGGCCTGGATGCATCCGGTGGCGAACATCATCGCCCGCGCCGCGTTGGTGTAATCGGCCCCCTGCACCATCCGCTTGACCATGTCGGACCCGGTGGCGACCTTGCCGCTGGCGCCGATCCTGATCCGGTCCCGCAGCCCCGTACCGACCAGCGCGTTGTGCACGGTGATCAGGCCCTCGGTCAGCGGCGTGCCCACATGGTCGGCGAACTCCAGCGGAGCCGCGCCGGTGCCCCCTTCGGCCCCGTCCACCACGATGAAGTCCGGGGTGACGCCCTCGCTCAGCATCGCCTTGCAGACGGCCAGAAACTGTTGACGGGACGTGAGGCACAGCTTGAGGCCGGTGGGCTTGCCACCCGACAGCTCCCGCATCCGGCCGATGAACAACACCAGCTCCCGCGGCGTGGAGAACACCCGGTGGTACGGAGGCGACACCACCGTCTGCCCCTGGGGCACGCCGCGCACCTTCGCGATCTCCGCGTTGACCTTGCTGCCCGGCAGCACCCCGCCCATGCCCGGCTTCGCGCCCTGCGACAGCTTGAGAGAGACACACTTCACCTGGTCATGGGCCGCCTTGTCGGCGAAAGTGGCCGCCTCGAAGTCTCCGTCGTCCGTCCGGCACCCGAAGTACCCGGTGCCGATCTCCCAGATCAGATCGCCGCCGTGGCGCAGATGGTATTCCGAAAGACCACCCTCGCCCGTGTCCTGCGCGAAACCGCCCTGGGCCGCACCGCGATTGAGAGCGAGGATCGCGTTGGTGGACAGCGAGCCGAAGCTCATCGCCGAGATGTTCAACAGCGCCATGTCGTAGGGCTTGGCACAGTCCGGCCCGCCGACCCGCACGGTGGGCGGCTGGTCCGGCGTGGCCCTGGGCGCCAGCGACGGCACCAGGAACTCGTACCCCGCGGCACCCACTTCCCGCTCCGTTCCGAACGGTTCCTCGGCGTCCACGCCCTTCGCCCGCTCGTACACGATGCTGCGCACATCGCGGTCGTACGGGCGGCCGTCGTAGTTCCGCTCGATGAAGTACTGCTGAAGCTCCGGCCGTATCGCCTCCAGCAGATACCGCAGGTGCCCCAGCAGCGGATAGTTGCGCAGCACGGAGTGCTCGCGCTGCACCACGTCCCGCACCGCCACGGCAGTCATGGCCGTGGCCGCGACGACCAGAAGCCACCACCACGCCGATACGCACCACGCGAGAGCCGCGCCGAGCGCCACGGCCAGCGCAGGACCAATCACCAATACGAGTCTCAGCACGTCCGCACGGCTACCCCTCTCGCACCAGTCGATGCGGGGTCACCGTTCGATGCGCCGGGCATCGGGACGACCCCGGACCGTTACCTCCGCCGGGTCGAGCCGGACCGTGCGCGAAGTGTGCGCACGACCTCCCGAACGACCGCTACGGGGGTCACTCCGTGGGGGCCTCGGCCGAGACGCGAGGGGGTGCCGGTCGGGCGCTTCCTCCGGGACATCCCGATGAGGCGCAGTCCCCGGTCCAGGCGGTGCAGGGCGGAAGTCATGGCGGATATCTCCTCGTCAGAGTGCCGGAATGGTTTGGTGTGCCCGGCTATCGGCTTCCCCTCAGCCGACGCGCTATGCGCGGTGGACACCGCGGTCTGCGGCAGCGCTGATCCGCACGGGGTGTGGAGGCGGCGTACCAGGGCAGTCGGCAGTGGCGATCTTGATGTCACCACGTGAGGGGGACTGCCACCCATGGCCACTCCCGGCCGTCGGCCGCGCAGCGGGCGTCAGTACGCCTTCAGCCTGCGGAATCTCTCGGTCTGCTTCGGGCTGATCGCCATCGTTCTCTTCGCGGTGGGGGTCGCCGTAAGAGCCGGTGACGGCACGGCCGAGGATCTTTCTGCTGCCGCCGTGGCCATGGGGCTGCCAGCGCTTTTCGTCGTCCTCATGATGCGCCGCCGCCGTGTCGCCCCCGCTCCCCCCGAGGAGGATCTCCTCGAGGAGGTCGACTTCGAGGCGATGGCTCCCGGTGAGTTCGAGCAGGAGGTGGCGGACCTGTGCGAACGGGACGGCTGCCAGGTCATCCGCGTGGCCGGCGGCGCGGGTGACCTGGGCGCGGATGTTCTCGCCACCGCCCCCGACGGGCGGCGCCTGGTCATCCAGTGCAAGCGGTACGACCCGACTCACAAGGTCGGCTCCCAGGATGTTCAGCGCTTCGGAGGAACGTGCTTCGCCGTCCACGACGCTCAGATCGCCGCGGTGGTCACGACCAGCGAGTTCACCGAGCCCGCCGTCGAGTACGCCGCGCAGTGCGGAATCCTGTGTATCGACGGGCATGAGCTCGCCACGTGGGCAAGCACGGGCCCGGCTCCGTGGACGGAGTGACGGTGGCGAGACACCCTAGGGCAAGGGTGTGCCGCCCGTGGCATTGAGGATTTCGGCGGTGACGTAGCCGGCCTGCTGTGATGCCAGGAAGACGTACGCGGGCGCCATCTCGGCGGGCTGGGCCGGGCGCCCCAGGGGGCTCTGCTCGCCGAACTTCGAGGTGTCGGGCAAGGTGGCGGGGATCAGAGGTGTCCACACAGGGCCGGGGGCGACGGCGTTCACCCGGATGCCGCGCTCCGCCAGATTCCCGGCAAGGCCCTGGGTGAACGTGACGATGGCGCCCTTGGTCGTGGCGTAGTCCAGCAGGTGAGGGCTGGGCTTGTACGCCTGGACCGATGTGGTGTTGATGATGCTGCCGCCTTCCGAGATGTGCGGCAGGGACATCTTGCAGAGCCAGAACATGGCGTACAGATTCGTGCGCATCACGCGGTCGAACTGCTCGGTGGTGATGTCTTCCAGTCCCTGTGACTGTGCCATCTGGAAGGCAGCGTTGTTGACGAGGACGTCGATCGAGCCGAAGGCGTCGACCGCGCGGTCCACCAGGGCCCTGCAATCGGCTTCGTCGCGGATGTCGCACGCCATCGGAACCGCCCGCCGCCCGGCCTCTTCGACCAGCCGCACCGTCTCCTGGGCGTCTTCTTCTTCCTCCGGCAGATAGCTGAACAGGACGTCCGCGCCCTCCCGGGCGAACGCGAGGGCCACCGCCCGGCCGATCCCGGAGTCCCCGCCGGTAATCACGGAATGCCGGTTCTCCAGCAGGTTATGGCCCTGGTAGCTGCGTTCACCGTGGTCGGGCCGCGGCTCCATATCGTCCGTGGCGCCAGGATGCGGTTGGTCCTGCTGCGGGAATTCCGGCTGCGGGTACCGCTTGCCTGGATGCTCCTGGTCCTGGTCGCTCATGTGATGTCCTCCCGAGAGGTAAAGGAAACCGGGCGCCCCGGGCGCCATTCTCTCCCCCGCGGGGTCGCTCACAGGTGATCGCGGGGGAGTGTCTCGTTCCAGGTACGGGAGAACACCCGCCGGTCGTTTTCGTAGCCGTCAAGCGTGGCGTCCACGAAGAGGTCCGTCTCGCTGGAGCGCAGCACGGTGTGGGTGACGACGCGTACGTCCCAGTCGTCGCGCTGGAAGCGCATGGTCCAGGCCGACTCGCCACTGACCGAGGTGAAGTCGTCCGCGACGGCCGTGTAGCGCTCGTAGGCGCGGCGGTGGACATCGAGGCCGGTGTCCTCGTAGCGCACCGTACCGGCGTCCTTGACGATCTCCAGCGCGGATCGGTAGCCGACCAGATCGCGGGTGACGTCCCACCGCATCTCCGGCGGGTGCACCTGCGTGGTGGCGACGGGCGGGGTGCCCTCCGGTTCGCCGAACGGCTGCTGGGGGGCTTCGTCGGGCTCATGGGTTCCGCGCAGCGGCAGGGTGAGGGTGCTGGAGCCCTCGTACACGCTCAGCAGGACCGGCCGCGGCGGTGGCCAGGCGAGGGGCCAGTAGGACGTGGACAGCGACAGCCGGATGCGGTGCCCGGGCGGGAACGCCTGCGCCACGCCGTTGAGCTCCACCGTGGCCCGGTAGCGGCGCCCGGGCTCCAGCGGTTCAGGAGCGCCGATGCCGTCGCGGTGGGTGAGGTTGAGCAGGCCGTAGGTGACACGGGTGGCGCTCCCGTCGGGGGACACGTCGGACAGCCGGGCAGCCACCATGGCCACCGGTTCGCTCACCGACAGCTCCAGCTCGACGGAGGGCGAGCCGAGGATCTCCACGGGCTCGGTGAGGACATCGGTGTCGAACACCAGCGAGCCCCCGTCCTCCTCGCGCTGGTCGTACGGCAGGTCCGGCGGGGCGTTGTACGAGGCCCACTTTCCGGCGAACTGCCCGACCGACAGCGGCGATTGCACCGTCAGCTCCTCGCCTCGCCCCGCCTCGTCCGACGAAGGCTCACCGGGGGCGCCGATGCGGTGCCGGGTGAGCGGGTGAGCGGCCGGTTCGACGTGCGGTGAGGGCCAGTCGGGTTCGCCGACCCAGCGGCCCGGCCGCTCCTCGTACGACGTGGACGGCGGCACACTGTCCTGCATCCACGCGTGCAGCATGGGGCCGTCCATGGCACCGTTGTCGGCGCCCTTGAGCCAGTGGTCCCACCAGCGCACGACTTCCTGGAGGTAGCCGATGGCCGGGCCGGGCTCGCCCAGGTGCGGGAACTTGTGCGACCAGGGACCGATCAGCCCCTTGCGCGGTACGTCCAAGTGGCCCAGCAGCCGTGTGACGGCGTTGGAGTAGCCGTCCGCCCAGCCGCTGGAGGCCAGCACCGGACAGCGTACGGCCTCGTAGTCCTCGCACACCGACGCGTGGCGCCAGTAGTCGTCGCGGCGCTGGTGGCGCAGCCATTCCAGCACCCAGGGACGGGTCTGTTCCATCCGTTCGTGCCACATCTCGCGCCAGCGCTCGCCGACCACGACCGGGTCGGGCGGGCAGGTGGCGTACGCGAACATGGTGCCCGCCTCGGCCAGGTTGTCCGACAGCAGCGCACCGCCCATGTAGTGCATGTCGTCGGCGTACCGGTCGTCGGTGAAGGAGGCGATGACGATGGCGCGCAGGCCCGGCGGCTGCCGGGCGGCGACCTGGAGGGCGGCGAACGCGCCCCAGGAGATCCCCATCATGCCGGTCGTGCCGTCACACCAGGGCTGCTCCGTGAGCCAGGTCAGGATCTCCTCGGCGTCGGCCTGCTCCTGCTCCAGGTACTCGTCCCGCAGCACGCCCTCCGACTCTCCGGTGCCGCGCAGGTCGACGCGGACACAGGCGTACCCGTGACCGGCGATGTACGGGTGGTGGACGGAGTCGCGTACCGACGTCAGATCGCGTTTGCGATAGGGGATGTACTCCAGCACCGCGGGCACCGGCTCCCCGTCCGAGGACGTGGGGCGCCAGATGCGCGCCGACAGGCGGGTGCCGTCGGACATGGGGATGGTGACGTGGTCTTCTTCCTTGGTCTCACAGGGCAGATTGCTCAGGAAACGCATGCGGCCGGCTACTCCTTTCGCTGCGGCACGCCGGACGAGTGCCCGGTGTCGCGGTCGGCACACGGGCCGATCGCGACACCGGGGGTTGAGGGGTCAGTTCTTCTCGTCCCGGCTGCCCGGTGTGGTCTCCTCGAACGTGAGTTTCAGGGCCGCGACACACCGGTCGTACTTCTCCCGCAGCTCGTCCTCGCTGTCTCCGCCGGTGAAGATGTGGGCCAGCTCGAAGCTGTAGCTGTCCTGCTGGTCCATCTCCGAGAGCCGCTGGCCCTCCTCGGGCACCACCTCGATCCGCACCTCGGGGATCTCGCGCTCGATGCGCTCGATGTCCTCCTCGGTGGGCACGCGGCACGCCACACCGTCGGCGAACCACCGGTGGTACCACTTGGCGGCCATCCTGGAGGGGCCCTCGCGCTTCGGCAGGCTCGGGTCCCTGCCCAGCGCGAGGCTGAGCATGCAGTGGTGATTGGGCACCCCGTCGACGTACTCGAACAGCTCGGCGTGCGACTGGGAATGCCGGGGATTGATCTCCAGCAGATTGATCTCGTCCGTCTGCGGATCGTAGAAGTACTCGATGCTGAACGTCGCCGAGTCCATGCCGATCTGCCGCATCACGCGCTTCGAGACGTCGTGCAGTCGCTGTACCACCGGCTCCGGCAGAGTGGAGGGGTACTGGTGGCGCAGAAAGCACGGGCTGTCGGGGTAGGCGATGGAGTCCAGCGCCCCGTAGACGGTGACCTCACCGCCCCGGACGTAGCCCTCCACCGCCACCTGGATCCCGGACAGCGCTTCCTCCGCCAGGCACACCTCACCGCCCACACCGGCCATCTCCGGCGGGAGCTCCAGCCGGTCCAGGATGTAATTGAACGGTCGGCCGACCCGGCCGATGCCCTCGCGAATCTCGGCCACCGCCGCGCGGAACTCCTCCTCATCCTTCACACCGAAGGCCAGCTCCGACGAATACGCCAACGCGGGCTTGAGCCACATGGGAAAGCGCACGCCCTCGGGCGGCCGCGGTTCCCGCGCCTCCAGGTCGACCCGGCCGAAACGGGGATGCTCGTCGATGACCTTCTGCTGTTCCAGCCGACTCCAGTACTTGTGCTCGCACTTGACGACCGACTCCAGGCTGGTGCTGTGCGTGCCGTAGCGCTCGCTCAAGAGCGGCACGAGGGTGCTCACCGGAAAGTCCCAGTAGCCGACGATCGCGTCGATACGGCCGTCGAAGGCGTCCAGCACCTTCTCCGCCTTCTCCATGAGATCGGCCACGGACACCTCACCGACCTGCAACTCCTCAATGCTGAGGAGCGGGTGAAATCGGTACTCCCGTGCATCTGGAACTTCGCGCAGACTGGGCAGATTGGCCTCGTCCAGGCCGATCACAAAGATGTTCTTCACGCTCACCGGCTCTCCCTCGGTATCGCCCCGATGTCCGGCGGCCCAGTACCCCTCTGGGTGTTATTTACCCTCCGCAGTTACCTCCGGCAGTGCCGGTTATAAGTGGGAGCCGAGGGGCACTCGGGCCGCCCAGGCCGTCGGTGTGATACCGAAAGAAAGGTTGAACAATGCCTGCTGGAGCCAGCCGTAAGCGGGAACGGCAGTACGAACACATCAAGGAAGGCGCGGAGAAACGCGGTACGTCTACGGGCCGTGCCAAGGAAATCGCCTCCCGTACCGTCAATAAGGAACGCGCGCGTTCGGGAGAGGCGAAATCCGCCAGTAAGACGTCGACGCAGGACCGGAAGTCCGCGCCGCAGCGAGGCGGTGAGCGTTCCCACCGCGGCTCCAAAGGCCCGACTCGCGATCAGTTGTACAACGAGGCCAGGCAGCGTGGCATCGAGGGCCGCTCGAACATGACCAAGCAACAGCTGGCCAAGGCGCTCGGCCGCGCTTCGGATACCGCCCGTGGACACCACTGACAGCTTCGGCGAGGCCGGGTAGGCCCGGCCTCGCCGAAGGGTTGCTCATGCCTCCGGAGTGAGGACGGAGTCGTCTTCGGCTCGGGCGCCGGGGAGCTGGTGGCGGGCGGCGATCAGGGCCGCGTCGATGTCGCGGGGTGGCCGGTGGCGGGTGCACAGCGTGTAGGGCGATGTCTTCGAGGCGCCTGCTGGGCCTCAGGGCCCGCCGTTTCTCGGCATGCAGGCGTGAAGGGTTTCGGTACTGGCTGGACGAGGTCGGGGGAGAACCGCGGGGTGGGCACATGGACAAGGACAGGCTCCTTCTCTGTCGGCGTTGCGGGTGGCGCGGGGCGTCAGGCGGCAGCGGCCTGTTCCAGGTCATCCATGGGGCGGTGGGTGACGGTGGCGGGCGTGCGCTGATGTGGTGCTCATCGGTGTCATCCGCTCTGCTCCCTGCGCTCGTTGCTGTTCAGTAGCGCGGGAGGCCGACACGGCACATCTGGGGCCCACAGCGCGTACGCGCGGCTCCCGCCAGGTGTGCCTGCTTTCCGAAGCACCTCGGTCACTGACTCTCCTAGCCCAGCGCACTGACGTCAAACCACCGGCTCTCGTTCGGTGCAACGACCGCGAAAAGGGGAACCGGGGCAGGGGACCGGGAGGGCCCGCGCATCTCGGCGTTCACCGGTCGGCGAGCACGGCGGAGGACAACGCGAGGGGTGACGACGGTGCCGCACGGTGGGTGGGCGTGGCAGTGGCTGGGGCGGGTCAGGGCCGTGGTGGGACGTAGGTCGCAGGCCCTGGAGCTGATCGGCAAGAGCACCCTGGCAGCGGGCGCTTCGTGGTACGTGGCACATGACCTGGTGGCCGCGCAGACCCCCGCGTTCGCGCCGTTCGCGGCTGTGCTGATCATGCAGGTGACCGTCTACCAGTCGATGCTTCAGGCACTCCGCTACCTGGCCGCGGTCTGCGCCGGGGTCTTCGTGCAGGCCGGTCTGGGCATCATGGCCGGACCCGGCCTGATCACGTTCGTACTCGTGGCGCTGATCACCCTGGCAATCGGCAGGTGGCGGCATCTGGGAGCCCAGGGGACCGAGGTGGCGACCGCGGCGTTCTTCGCCTTCTCCGCCTATTCGGCCTCTGCCGGTATGAGGCAGAGCGTGGAGCAGCTCGGCCAGATCATCCTGCTGGTCGCGATCGGCTGCACGATCGGCGTGGCGGTCAACCTCCTTCTATGGCCGCCGATGCGCTACCGCAGCGCCGAGTCCGGCATCCACACCCTCGCGGGGGACCTCTCCGACCTTCTGGCGGACATCCATCCCTCGCTGCGCGAGCACGGCTTCGACGAAGAGCGGGCCCGGCAGTGGCGGCGGCGCGCCACCGAGATCGCCTGGCTGGTCAGCCAGGCTCGGGCGGCACTGCACACCGCGGTCGAGAGCCGCCACTACAACCCCCGGCGGCTGCTGCCCGGCAACAGCCGGCACAAGGACTTTTCCGCGTACCGGGACGTCATCGACGCGCTGGAACGCGTCACCCACCAGCTCGCCTCCCTCACCCGCACCCTCCACCAGTGGCCACAGAGCGAAGAAGGCAACGAGTGCAACCGTTTCCTGCGCGACTACGCCGACCTGCTCGAAGCGTTTGCCGACTTCACCCGCCCCTTCAGCGAGATCGACGAGAACCGGCTGCCGCGCCAGGCAGAAGAGCTGTGCGCGGCCGCCACGACGGTCCAGGACAAGCGTGGGCGGCTGGTCGACCGCGCCCAGGACTCCTCACTCGCCTTGAACGACCCCTCCCGCCCCTACGGCATCCTCCTGGCGGAAGCCACCCGGCTGACGGAGGAAGCCGAGCACTCCTGCGACATGCTCCACCACGCCACCGAGTGCAATCACCGAACCGACGGCACACCAGCCGGAAACACCGCCTGACCGCGGTGCGGAAGAAGGAGGACCTTCCGTACGCACACGGAAGGGGGAACTTCCGCCCCCGGCGTGACACCAGCGACGTCGGCGGGAAACGCACGGTGACGGATGGTCCGCTCACCCCTGGAGGAATGGAGACAGCTGATGGCGACGACTGCTGACGGGGCCTTACCGGAAGAGAACGCGGCGCGCGGTCTTCAACTGCCGGGAATCATCCTGGGGATCGGGCTCGGAGGGTTCCTCGACGGCATCCTGCTGCACCAGCTGCTCCAGTGGCACCACATGCTCACCAGCACGAACCACGACCGCATCGGGGTGAAGTACTACAGCCCGCACTCCGTCTCCGGTCTGGAGATGAACACGGTCTGGGACGGCATTTTCCACACCGTGTGCTGGCTCGCCGTCCTGACGGGCCTGGCGATCCTCTACTCCCGCGTCACCCATCACCGCCGCCGCGTGTGGTCCTCCCGGGTGCTGTGGGGATGGATCCTGGCCGGGTGGGGCCTGTTCAACCTTGTCGAAGGCGTGCTGGACCACCAGCTCCTCGGAATCCACCATGTGCACGGCGGGCCGCACCAGATGTGGTGGGACATCGGTTTCCTCGTGCTGGGAGCACTGCTGCTCGTCGGTGGTTATGGGCTCCAGCGGGGCGGGCGCACCTTCGACCCGGAAGCGCCGGAAGCGCCGGAAGCCCCGGACGTCCGGCAACCCGGACGGCCTGACTGATGGGTGGCGGCCATCCGCACACCGGCCACGGTGCGGGCAGCGACGTCCTGGAGGCCGCGCTGCCCGCCACCCTCATGCTCCTGTGCGTCTGCGGCTATCTCCGGCTCGCCCATCGGGCCAGGCTCCGCAACCCGGCGCGGGGCTGGAGCCGGTGGCGGTCGGCCTCCTGTGCGACCGGGACCCTCCTGCTGGCCGTGGCCCTGCTGCCGCCCTTGGCCACTTTCGCGCACACCGACTTCCGGGGCCACATGGCCCAGCACCTTCTCATCGGCATGTACGCCCCGCTCGCCCTCGTCCTCGGCGCCCCCGTCACCCTGCTCCTGCGGAACCTGCCCGCCGCCCACGGCCGACGGCTGACCACGGCCCTGCACAGTCGCCCCGTCCGGCTCCTGACACACCCGGCCACCGCGCTGCTGCTGGCTTCCGGCAGCCTGCTGGTGCTCTACTTCACCCCGCTCTACCGCACCGCCACGAACTGGCCGCCCGGGCACTGGCTGATGCACGTCCACTTCCTGCTGTCCGGCTGCCTCTTCGCCCACGTCATCGCGGGCTCCGACCCCGCTGCCAGGCGGCCCGGCGTACCGGTGCGCCTGGTGTGGCTCGGCTGCGCCATCGCCCTCCACGCAGGGCTGTCGCAGCTGATGTACGGCGGCTTCTGGATCGATATCCCGGCCCCTGTCGCCGAGGTCCGGGGAGCGGCGGAAATCATGTACTACGGCGGTGACATCGCCGAACTGCTGCTCGCCGGCGCGCTCGTCGCCGGGTGGCGCCCCGAGCGCCGAACTGGGCGATGCTCGACAGCGACCCGCCACCGAGTCAGCGTGTGATGGGAACACCCGGGACACTCGGTCAACCTGCGGGCCACGCGATGGGATTGTTTGCGGGTGCTCGCGCCGGGCAGGCGCATCAATGTGCTTCGGAACAGAGGCACGCCCAAGGGAGCGGTTCGGCTGCTCGGGGTGTGCTCTGTTCGGCGCCCCAGACAGTCGGCTCTTCTCCCCATGGTGCTACCGACCACAGGACGAGGGAGACCGGCGCATGACTGCCGTACGCACACGCAGCAAGCACTCGCACGACGACGCTCCCGACACCTCCGCCGAGTTCCGGCGCATTGCCACGTTGCCCGAGGGGCCCGAGAGGGAGGCGCTGCGGCAGGATGTCGTACGCGCGTGGATGCCGATGGCGGAGCGGCTGGCCCGGCAGTTCCGCAACCGCGGTGAGTCCGCGGAGGATTTGCGGCAGGTGGCGATGCTCGGCCTGGTCAAGGCCGTCAAGCGCTATGAGCCGGACCGTGGCAGCGCTTTCGCGAGCTTTGCCGTGCCGACGGTCGTGGGTGAGATCAAGCGCCATTTCCGGGACCACATGTGGGGCGTGCATGTGCCGCGCCGGGTGCAGGAGTTGCGTAACCGTGTGCGCGCTGCCGCCCAGGAGCTGACGCGTACTCCCGACGACCGTTCCCCGAGTGTGTCGGCCATCGTCGAGCACACGGGGATGAGCGAGGAGGATGTGCTGCTGGGGATGGAGGCGATGGAGAGCTTCTCGGCGCTGTCCCTGGACGCCGAACTGCCGGGCGCCGAGGACGGATACTCCCTCGCCGACACCCTCGGCGCACCGGAGCCCTCCTACGACCGCGTCATCCAGCGCGAGGCCCTCAAACCAAGGCTGCGCGCCCTGCCCGAACGCGAGCGCCACATCCTCTACCTGCGCTTCTTCCGCGAGGAGACCCAGGGTCGTATCGCCGAACAACTCGGCATCTCCCAGATGCACGTCTCCCGGCTGATCAACCGGACCTGCGCCCGGCTGCACGACCAGATCGAGGCCCCGGCGGCATGACGATTGCAGGCCCGCATCTTGCGGCAGTGCGTGACTCATCATGCCCGTCGTGCACGAACGCGCCGTCATCCCAAGAGCACGAACGGCCGGAGACTGCCCGCGAGCGCGTCAACCGGAAATGGAACGAGATTCTCCAAGAGACGAGGGTCGCGCAGACCGGTGTGCAGATCCTCTTCGGATTCCTGCTCTCCCTCGCCTTCACACCCGCGTTCGGGGACCTGGAAGTCTTCGACCGCACCCTTTACGTGGTGACGGTGGCGTTGGGAGCCTCGTCGGTCGCCGCTTTGATCGCTCCGGTTTCGATCCACCGCTTTCTCTCCGGGCTGCGCATGAAGGATGAGATCGTGGAAGCTGCCGGCCGGCTCATGGTGTGCGGAATGGTGCTGCTGGCGCTCACCATCGCCTGCACCCTGCTGCTCATCCTCAATGTCGTCACCGACAGCGTTGTCGCCGAGGTGATCGTCGGCCTGGTCATGCTCTGGTTCGCCATCTGCTGGTACGTCATCCCCTTGCGGCTCCGGCGCAAGTCCCGGCGACGACGGTGACCAGGCCGGGCCGGGGCACGAGGTCAGTCCCGCGGGTCATCGGCGTGGGGCATCGGCACCTTCTCTATCCCGGAGGACGGTGACCGTGCGCTCGCACCAGTCGAGGTTGCCTTGCTCGAAGGCCAGGCCGCGCAGGCAGGTGAGGTAGGGGCCGATGCGCTCGCCGTGGCGCAGGAACTCCTCTTCGGTACGGTCGCCCCGCATGCCCCGCAGGAGTTTGCCGAACAGGTCGATCTTGGCCTGGGCGAGCGCCGCGCGCTCGGTCAGTCGCGCGATCAGCGTCCGGGTGTCGACGTGATCGGCGGCCTGGACCTTGACGACCAAGTCGTCCCGCACGAAGGACGGTTTGGCGGCGGTGTCCGTGAAGTGGTCCAGCTCGGCCAGACCGGCGTCGGTGACCTGGAACAGACGCTTGTTGGGACGGGTGTCCTGGACCACTTCACGGCCCGTGATCAGCCCGTCCTTCTCCAGCCGCGTCAGCTCCGCGTACACCTGCTGCGGCTGCGCGTGCCAGAAGTTCGCCACACCGAGATCAAACGCCTTGACCAGCTGGTACCCGCTCAACTCCTCGTCGAGTAGCGCCGCGAGAACCGCGTGCCGCAACGCCATCGGGCCCTCCTCCTTGCGGTGTCCCTGGGAACGGCCTCATCATACTCATCAATCTGATTAGTCATATTCATGAGTATGAGGTGAGAGTCATGACCGCAGCCGCACGGTTCCGCGCCGCTGTCGACAACGGCGACCTGGCAGCCCTGGAGGACCTGTTCACGGACGACATCCGCTTCTACAGCCCCGTGAAATTCACCCCCTTCGAAGGCAAGCCCATGGTGCTGGGCCTCTTCGGGGTCCTGCTGCGCACCTTCGAGAACTTCCGCTACGTCGGCCACCACGACGGCACCGCGGAGACGAGCGCCGACGGCGGTGTCTCCGCCTCGGCGGTCCTGCTGTTCCGGGCCGTCGTGGGTGGTAAGGAGATCCACGGCATCGATCTGCTGCACTTCGACGACGACGGCCGGATCAAGGAGTTCACGGTCATGGTCCGGCCACAGTCCGCCGTCCACGCCCTGGGTGAGGCCGTTCTCGCCGGGCTGGTCGCCGACGGCCTCCTGCCGGCCCCCGTGGAGCGGTAAGGGGGTGAGCGTTACGAGGCGGCGGTCTTGCTTCGCAGGGCTTCGACCTCGGCGTCCAGTGCCGCTTCGCGGGCGACGATCTCGCTGACCGACTTGAGCGCTTCGTCGGCGCGGTGCGGCGGAATGACGATGACACCGTCCCCGTCGGCGGCGATGATGTCGCCGGGGTTCACCACGACGCCGCCGATGGCGACCGATTCGCCGATCGTGCCCGGTCCGTTCTTGAACGGGCCGGCGGGAGTGAGCCCGCGGGCGAAGATCGGGATGCCGAGCTCTTCGATGATCGCGGCGTCGCGGACGTATCCGTCGATGATCGCGCCCGCGGCACCGTACGCGGCGAACCGCTGAGCGAGGTTGTCGCCGATGATGGCGCGGCCGTCGTAGCCGAAGGCGTTGATGACGAGGATGTCACCGGGGCGGATGTGTTCGAGCGCCGCGATCACGGCCTTGTTGTCGCCCGCGACGGTGAGGACCGGAAGCGCTGTGCCGACGGCCTTGGCCCCGTTCCAGATGGGGGCGATGCCCCCGTCGACGATGTTGAGCCGGTCGAGGGCGTCGCCGAGGTTGGCCACGGAGTGGGTGCGGAACTGATCGAGCACATGCCCGTCGACGCGTTCCCACGCGGTGTCCACGCGCACGTTGTCCTGAGTCATCGCAGGCTCCTTCAGGTGGTGGGGGCCATGGGTTCATCCCGCCCCACCTAGAAAATGCGAAAGCTTTCGCGTTTTGCGAGAGACAGTGTGCATCCATCCGTGTCGCAAGACAAGGGGTGATGTGACCGGACGGGGCTGGTGGGGGGCCCTCCGGCTGCCGGGGTCGGTCAGGTGGTGGCGGGAGAACCCTGGCGATCCGGTAGGGAAGCGCGATCGGAGCGCAAGGTTAACGCCGGGGCAACGTAAACCCTTGACCACTCCGAGAATGCGAATCTATTCTCATTCGCGATTCAAGTCGCAACTTTGATGTCGGCGCCGCTCTGCGGCCCCGTACCGTGACGTCTCCTCCCGGCCCCACTCGGGCGCACAGCGACGGCAACACGGCGGGTGTCCGGCATCGAGCCCCCGCAGGTCCTGTACGGGCGGATTCCTGAACAGCACCGAAGCCACGCAACCACCCCGAGATGCCGTCACCGCGTTCCCCGTGGAGACCGGAACGGTGACCACGTTCAGCGCATGATTCTCAGGACGCCGTTCCGGAGTCCGCGACACCGAAAGTGAACGCGAATGACAACGTCAGACCGGCTTGACAGAACATCGGACCGTCACGAGGCAGCGTCGGAAGAGTCCGGCGCGACCGCGGTCGACGTCGCCGCCGCCAACGACACGGTCGTCCGCAAGGCCACCGTCGCCGGTGCGATCGGCTCCTTCGTCGAGTGGTACGACTACGGCATCTACGGCCTGCTCGTCACCTATCTCGCGATCAACATCATGGGGGAGGCCGACGCCGGAAACCTCTTTCTCACCAACGTCGGGTTCCTGGTCAGCTTCATCGCCCGCCCGTTCGGCAGCGTCATCTGCGGATACCTCGGGGACAAGATCGGGCGGAAGAGTCTCCTGGCCACCCTCCTGGTGCTGATCTCCGCCGCGACCGCGGCCATCGGTCTCATCCCGTCCTCCACCGTCATCGGTGTCGCCGCGCCCGTCCTTCTGGTCCTCCTCCGGGTGCTCCAGGGCTTCTCGGCGGGCGGGGAGGTGGCCGGTGCCATGTCCTTCGTCGGCGAGTACGCCCCGAACGCACGCCGCAACTACATGATGAGCTTCATCGCCGTCGGCTCGTTCATCGCCCTGATGTTCGGCAGCGCCTTCTCCGCCATCCTCATCACGACGCTCGGCGAGGACACCATGACCTCCTGGGCCTGGCGGGTGCCGTTCCTCCTCGCCGTCCCGCTCGGCTACGTCGGCTTCTACATCCGCAGCCGGCTGGAGGAGACCCCGCACTTCAAGGTGCTGCGCGAGCAGAACACCGTCGCGCGCAACCCGCTGCGGGACGCTCTGACCTCCCCGCGCCACCTGAAGGCGATCGCGCTCACGATCTTCCTCCCGGCGCTCAACGGCCCCGGCTACTACCTGCTGTTCGTCTACATGCCCACGTACATGAAGACCTCGCTCGGCGAGCACAACTTCTCGATGCTGCGGGCCCTCATGGTCACGGCGTTCAGCCTGGTCGCCATCGCGGTCTGTATCCCGCTCATGGCACGCCTCTCGGACCGGATCGGCCGCAAGCCCGTCCTCGCCTACTCCGCCATCGCGATGGCCCTCGTCTCGTACCCGATGTTCCGGCTCATCACCACGGGAGAGTTCGGCCTGGCCTGCATCGGCACCATCGTTCTCGCGGTCGCCTTCTCGGGCCACGCCGCCGTCGTCCACACCGTCCTCGCCGAGATGTTCCCGACCACCGTGCGCTACTCCGCCTACAGCATCGGATTCAGCATCTCCACGATCATCTTCGGGGGAAGTGCCCCGCTTCTGATGACCGAGCTGATCGAGTCGACCGGCTCCAACCTGATCCCGGCTTTCGCCTCCATCATCACCGCCCTGATCACTCTGGTCGCCATCGCCTTCGTGCGAGAGACCAAGGGCCAGCCCCTCGCATCCAGCTGAGACACCCCGGGAGACACCATGGGAATCAACTCCGTAGCCGTCGTCGCCGACCTCGGCGAGAGCTTCGGCAACTACACGATCGGCGACGACGGCGCTCTGCTCGGCCTCGTCACCTCGTCGAACATCGCCTGCGGCTTCCACGCCGGAGACCCGCGCATCATGGACCGGACCGTCGCCGACTGCGTCGAGCGCGGCATCGAGCTGGGCGCCCACCCCGGATACCCCGACCTCGTCGGCTTCGGCCGCCGGCTCATCGAAGCGACCGAGGAAGAGATCCGCACCGACGTCCTGTACCAGCTCGGCGCACTCGACGCCTTCGCGCGGGTGCACGGTGGCACGATCAGCCATGTGGCCCCGCACGGCCGGATGGGCTCGATCGCGCAGACCGACGCCAAGCACGCGCGGGCCATCACCGACGCGATCGCCGCGTACAACACCGACTACGTCGTCATCTGTCAGCGCGGTCTGCTCGCCGAGGAATCGCGCAAGCGCGGACTCGAGGTCGGCTACGTGTTCCTGGCCGACCGGGGATACGGCGACGACGGCATGCCCGTCTCCCGCTCCCACGAGGGCGGCCTGATCTACGACCCCGAGCTCATCGGCCGCCGCTCGGTCCAGGTCGTACAGGAGGGGACCGTACGCTCGGTCAACGGCAACGTGGTTCCGCTCGGACACGACGCCGACGTCCTGCTCCTGCACGGTGACCACCCGTCCGTCCTCGAGAACGGCACCGCGCTGCGGAAGGCGCTCGGCGCGGCGGACATCCGCGTCGCCGGTCTGCGGGACGTCCTGGCGGAGAAGGCGGAGGTCGCGCTCGCCCGCTGAGGGCCGAGCCCATCAGGAGATGACCACAGCACAGTACGGTGCCATCACCGTCGAGCCCTTCGGGGACTCGGCGGTGATGGTGACCATCCCCCACGCCGACCAGGCCATCCGCAAGTCCGGGATCGTGGCCTTCCGCGAGCGGTTCCTGGCCCACCGCCCCCACGGTGTGCTGGACGTCGTCTCCGGTCTCGAGTCCCTGCTCATCGAGTTCGACCCGCTGACGACCGCGCTCCAGCACGTGGAGTACGCGGCCCGGCTGCTGGCGGCGTGGGCCCCGGCACCGTCGGACGGTCCGGACCACCTGCGGACGGTCCGGCAGTTCGCCATTCCCGTGGTCTTCGACGACGAAACGGGCCCCGATCTGGCGTCCGTCGCCGACGACATGGGCCTGGCCCCCGCCGAGGTCGTCGAGGCGATCGCGGAGTCCAGCTTCACGATCTCCCTCCTCGGCGCGGCGATGGCCCCGATGATGGACGGGCTCAAGGTGCCCAGGCCGGTGCGCCGGCTCGCCGAGCCCCGGACCGATGTCGCCCCCGGAGCGATCATGATCGCCGGTACTCACGCGATCATCCAGCCGTTCCCCGGTCCGACCGGCTGGCGGGTGGTCGGGCGCACCCCGCGCACCATCGTCGACATCTCCCGACCGGACCCCGTCTCGTTCGGCACCGGCGACATCGTGCGCTTCGTCCCCGTCACCCGGGACGAGGCCGCGGTCCTGGGGCCCGGTTTCCTGCTGCCGGTGGGGGAGTCCGTATGAAGACCGTGGCGCTCGAGATCACCAGCACCGGATGGATCACGACGTTCCAGGACCTCGGCCGTCGCGACACCGAGCGGCGCGGTGTCCCCACCGGCGGCGCGGCCGACCAGCACTCGGCGGCCGTCGCCAACCTCCTCGTGGGCAACCCCCGCGGGGCGACCCTGATCGAGAACCTCGGCGGCGAACTGGCGCTCGTGCCCGACGCCGACGTCCTGCTCGCCGTGACCGGCGCCCCCGCCCGGGTCACCGTGGGCGGCGGGGCCGTCGAGAGCTGGTCCCCGCTGGTGGTGCCGGCGGGCCACGAGGTACGGATACAGGGGGACGTGAGCCGGGGGACCCGTACCTATCTGGCCGTGAACGGCGCGCTGACCGCGGAGACCCTGCTGGGCAGCGCCGCCCCGGACGCCCGGATGGGGTTCGGGCAGGCCGTCGTCCGGGGTTCGTGTGTCCTGCTGGACACGGAATTCCGGGGGTTCAGCCGGCGGCTGTTCGAAGCGCCGTTGTTCCGGCTTCCCGTTCCGGTCCCGCGCTTCGACGCCGGGCCCTGGGACATCGATGTCGTCCCGAGCCATGGGATCCATACGATCACCGGGATCCGTGAGGTGATCGAGGAGGCGACCTACGTCGTCACCAACCGCTCCAACCACGTCGGGCTGCGGCTCGACGGGCCGGTGCTCCACCCGGACTCCGACACCGAGATCGTGTCGCACGGGGTGCCCGTCGGCGCACTACAGATCCCGCACGCGGACGAGCTGATCGTGCTCGGCCGCTACCGGAGCCTGACCGCGGGCTACCCGATCGTCGGTGTCGCCTCGCGGGCGTCCCTGTCCTTGCTCGGGCAGGCCGGTCCGGGGCGGGAGCTGCGGTTCCGCTGGAGCGACCGCGAGAGCTCGCTGCGCCGGTTCGCGCGGCGCGAGGCGGAGGTGCGCGCACTGGAACACGCGGCCACGGAGGCATTCGGCGCTCTCGGCTTCATGGCACCCTTGCCCCACACAAGATGAGAATGTATTCTCACTTGAAAAATCCATCTCATATCAGTCATGGAGTCAGCCATGGAGGACGAACGGTGACGACGTCGGGCGGCAGGACCGCGCTCATCACGGGAGCGGGCAGCGGGATGGGACTCGAGACCGCACGGCTGCTGGCCCGGGACGGCACCGCCGTGGTGCTCATCGGCCGCAGGCAGGAGGCACTCGACGACGTCGCGGCCACGATCCGCGCCGAGGGCGGGACCGCCCTCGCCATCGCCGCGGACATCACCCGCGCGGACGACGTCACACGAGTCCTCGACCGTGTCCGCTCCGAACTCGGGCCGGTCGACGTCCTCGTCAACAACGCGGGCAGCGCCTCGTCGGTGCTCAACCCGCAATGGCTTCCCCACGACGAGTGGCGCCAGGTCCTCGACGTGAACCTCACGGCGGTCTTCCAGCTCACCCAGGCCGTGCTGCCCGACATGCTCGACCGCGGCACCGGGACCATCGTCACCGTTTCCTCGCTCGCCGCCGTCAACCCCAACCTGCTCGGCGGCGCCGCGTACGGCGCGGCCAAGGCCGGGGTGCGCAACTTCATGACGTTCCTGCACAACACCTTCCGCAACCAGGGGCTGCGGGCGATCACCGTGCTGCCCGGCGAGGCGGACACCCCCATCCTCGACAACCGTGCCCGGCCCCCGGCGCCGGAGGAACGCGCCAACATGGTGCAGCCCGAGGACGTGGCCGAGGCCATCCGCCTCGCCGTCACCCTTCCCCAGCGCGTCGTCCTCCAGGAGATCGTCGTCGCCCCCACGCGCCAGCGCGACACCTCCGCCGACCTCGAGATCAGCCGTTGGGCGGGCGCACCCGCCGACGCCGCACCGCAGGCCTGACCAACCCGCCACCAGGAGGAGCGCATGCCGCCCACCATCACCACGCAGCCGCCCCTGTTCGCCCCCGCTGAGGCCGTCGCCCGGATCGCCGCCGCCTCCCGCCGGACGCAGCAACCGCAGTCGAAGGGCGACCTCGTCTCCCTCGCCATGGGCGAACCCGATTTCGACACACCCCCCTCGGTGACCGAGGCGGCCCACGCCTCGCTGCGCGCCGGACGCACCCACTACTCACCGCTGCTCGGCGAACCCGCCCTGCGCGAAGCGCTCGCCGACAAGCTCACCGGCATCGCCGGGGCACCGGTCTCCGCCTCCGACATCCTGATCACCCAGGGCGGAACCGCCGGGCTCGCCGCCTCGATCCTCGGCATCGTCGACCCCGGCGACAAGGTGGTCATCCCCGACCCCACCTACTCCCTCTACGCGGACCTGGTCAGCATGGCCGGGGGCACCGTCGTACCCGTCCCCCTCGCGCCGGACCTGCACTGGGACCTCGACCGGCTCGCCGACGCCCTCACCGGCGCCAAGCTCTTCGTCTTCTGCAATCCCAGCAACCCGACCGGCATCGTGCACAGCCGCGACGAACTCGACGCGCTCGCCACGTTGCTCGACGGCACCTCCACGATCGTCATCTCCGACGAGGCGTACTCCGACCTCGACTACACCGGCAGGCCCTTCACCTCGACGATCTCGATCGACGGCCTGCGCGACCGCACCGTCTACTGCCAGACCTTCTCCAAGAGCTACGCGATGACCGGCTGGCGCGTCGGCTACCTCTGGGGACCGGCGCCGCTCATCCAGGCGTCCGCCCGCATCCACAACACCTTCAACGGCTCCGCGAACACCGTCGTCCAGGACGCCGCCCTCGCCGCGGTGCAGAGCTGCGACGAGGACGTCGCCCGCATGCGTGCCGCGTACGAGCGGCGCGGTGAGATCATGCGCACGGAACTGGCCGCGATCCCCGGCCTCACCCTCAGCGCGCCGGAAGGAGCCTTCTACCAATTCCCGCGCTACGACCTCGACGTGCCCTCCGTGGAGGTCGTCGCGGCGCTGCGCACCCACGGTGTCGCCGTCCGTCCTGGAAGCGAGTTCGGAGCCCGGGGCGAGGGACACCTCCGGCTGTCGTACGCGGCCAGCGAGGAATCCATCACCGAGGGCGTCCGCCGACTGGCCCGTGGCCTCTCGGCTCTTCGGTGAAGGCCGTCGCGCAGGTCACGGGGGGCCGGCCCATGCGCAGTGACACCGAACGCAACCGCAGGTACCTCATCAAGGCCGCCGCGCGGCTGTTCGAGAACTCGCCGACGCCGGTCAGCCTGGCCGAGATCGCCAAGCACGCCGAGGTGTCCACCGCGACGGCCTACCGGCACTTCTCCTCCGTCGAGGAGATCCTGCACGCCTTCCGCGCCGAAGTGGGCTCCGAACTGTGTGACTTCAGCGCACAGCAGACCACGCGGGGCATGGCGAGGCTCGAGGCGGTGTCGCGCTGCTGGGTTTCCCTCGTCCTCGAACACGGCGGCGCGATGGCGCAGATGCGTTCGCACCGCGGCTACCTCGAGCGGCTGCGTGAGGGGACCGGCTACCTCGCCCCGCAGGCCGAGGCGCTCGCCGAGCCACTGCGGCAGACCACCGAGGAACTCGGCCTCGGAGACCTCGGGGACGAAGCCCTGTACCTGTGGAACACGTTGTTCGACCCACGCGACATCCTCGACCTCATCAAGAGCGGACGCACCGAGGAGGAGGCCGCCACCCGCCTGGTGGCCGCGCTCCGCGGCGCCCTGACCGGCTGGTCCCACGGAGCCGCGATCGGATGAGTGAGGGGTCGGGGCGCGAGCCGCGGGTCCCTCAGGGGAAATCCCGTTACTGCTGGGCTTCGACGCGGTATCGACGCAGGCCGCGCTGCTGGTAGTTGCGCAGCGCGTGCGGGTGGTCATGCGTAGAAGTGTGGAGCCACACCCGGCGTACCGCGTCGGCGCCTACGGGCTCGGTCGCCCAGGCTTGTCGAAGTGCGAGCGTCAGGGCGTACCCTCCGAGGCCCTTGCCGACGTACTCCGGCAGCAGCCCGAAGGCGGTGATCTCCACGTCCCCGCCGTGCTGCGGTTCCAGACAGACGATCCCCGCCGTCTCCTGCTCGTGCGTGATCAGCCAGTACTGGCGCAGCGGACACGCTTGGATCTTCGCTTCCCATTCGTCCTCCGTACGGGAGGCGCTACGCCAGCCGTACGGCTGCCCGACCCGAGCCTGTGTGGTGCGCATCAGCGGCGAGGAGCTGTCGATCCGGAGCAGGCCGAGAGCGAATACCACCGGGGCAAGAACAGAAAGAACATCCGGAGCGGTCATCTCCACGTACGTCGTGACGGTCCTTTTCACAGCGGCAGGCTATCGGTCATGCCGCTCGACGCGTACATGTAACGCGCATATGGCGGCCGTACGAAGTCGTGATTGCCGCTTTCCGGAAGCGTGAACGGGCACTTGACCCGCTCTTGACGTCCTCGCTAGCTTCAGCGGCATGCCGATTTCTCTGCGGTTCACGCAGCGGTGTCCTGTCGATCTGACGCGCCTCGCCGCCGCGCTGTGTAGCTGAATTCCAGCAGCACGCACACCGCTCATCCGCGCGCTTCCCCCGCACTTCTCCCCCCGCGATACCAGTTCATTTTCCGTACGCGCCGATGCCGTACGCCCTGCCCCCGGGAACCCCGTATGCCCAGGCACACCCCGCTCCTCACGGCTGCTCTGGCCTGCACTTTGCTGCTGTCCGGCTGCGCCGACAACACCACCTCATCGACCACCGCCGACAGTAAGAACGTCGCCCACATCAAGATTCCGGACAAGGTGAAAGCCGGCACGTCGATTACGATCGGCGCGCCGGACACTCAGGTGGCGCTGAAGCTCTCGGGGCAGATCAAAAAGCTTCCCTTCAAGGTCAAGTGGGCCAATATCAGTGGGGGACCGCAGTGCTCCGAGGCATTCCGTGCGCATTCCCTGGATCTGTGCGCGTCGGCGGAGATCCCGTCGATACACGCTCACTGGACCGGTCTTGACACCAAACTCGTGGCCGCGGAGTTCCGCAAGGATCCGCTGAAGCACCCCGTCTACGAGCTCGGAATCGCTCCCGGGGCCCACATCGACACCCTGGCGGACCTGCGCGGCAAGAAGATCGCGTACAGCCCGGGGCAGGCCCAGGGCGCGCTGGTGCTGCGGATCCTGGCGAAGGCGGGACTCACCAAGAAGGATGTGCAGCTGGTCGAGCTGCCCAGCACGGGCGACGTGTACCCGACCGCGCTCGGCAGCCACCAGGTGGATGCCGCGCCGCTCGGCGGCGTCAACATCAAGCGCTATCCGGCGAAGTACGGCAAGGACGGCGGGAAGACCATCCCGCACGGCCTGCGGGACGATCCCGCCCATCTGTGGGCGCCGACCGCATCCGTGAGCGATCCGCAGAAGGCGGCCGCCATCAGGGAGTTCATCAAGTTCTGGGCGCGGTCGGAGATGTGGATCGAACAGCACCCCAAGGAATGGATCGACGGCTATTACGTCAAGGACCAGGGCCTCACCCGCGCGGACGGCGAGTACCTGGTCAAACAGAACGGACAGGTGGACATCCCGGACGACTGGACGCCGGCCATCGCGCGCCAGCAGAAGACGGTCGACCTGCTGGCGAAGGAGACGGGCCAGAAGAAGTTCGACACGGGAATCCTCTTCGACCGCCGGTACGAGTCGGTCGCCGCCGACGCGATCGCGAAAGCGGGGAAGCCATGAGCACGGACGTCACGGGCGAGCGGCTGTCCCTCGTCAAGACGGCACCCGCCGCTCCCGCGTCCCCGGCCGCCCGGCGCGAGCGTACGCGCCGTCGGCTCGGCCCCGGGCGGCCCATCCCGTACGGCAGGGCGCTCGGCCCCGTTCTGCTGCTCGCGATCTGGTCGGGCGGTTCGGCCACCGGCCTCATCGACGCGCGCAACCTGTCCGCCCCCTGGACGGTGGTGGCCACGGCGGGCGACCTCATCGCGGACGGCAGGCTCCAGACCAACGTGTGGACATCCGCCGAGCTGGCCGTGTCCGGTCTGGCGTACGGCGTGGCCGCCGGGCTCGTGCTGGCGCTGATCGCGGGGCTCAGCAGGCTCGGCGAGGGAGTGATCGACGGTCCCGTGCAGATCAAGCGGGGCATCCCCACCCTCGCACTCATACCGCTGCTGATCCTGTGGTTCGGCATCGGAGAGTCCATGAAGGTCATCACGATCGCCCTCAGCGCCTTCGTCCCGGTCTACATCCACACCCACAACGGGCTGCGCACCATCGACGCCCGGTACGTCGAACTCGCCGAGACGCTGGGGCTGAGCCGCCCGCGGTTCCTGCTGCACATCGTGTTGCCGGGCGCGCTGCCCGGCTTCCTCCTCGGGATGCGCTTCGCCGTGACCGCCGCCTGGCTGGCCCTGGCCGTTGTCGAACAGGTCAACGCCACCAGCGGGATCGGCTACATGACGGGGCTCGCGCGCACGTACGGGCAGACCGACATCATCATCGTCGGTCTCGTCGTGTACGGACTTCTCGGGCTGCTCTCCGACGGACTGGTACGGCTCGTGGAGAGGAAGGTCCTGTCATGGCGACGCACGCTGGCGGACTGACGGCCACCGCTCGGGAAGCCTCCGCGGCCGTCCGCATCGAGGGACTCGTACGGGCCTTCGGCACCCGCACGGTGCTGGACGGGCTCGACCTGACCCTGCGCCCCGGGGAGTTCGTGGCCATGCTCGGCCGCAGCGGCTCCGGCAAGAGCACCCTGCTGCGCGCCCTCGCCGGACTCGATCACGAGACCGGAGGCGAAGGCGAACTGAGCGCACCCGACCATGTGTCGGTGGTCTTCCAGGACGCCCGGCTGCTGCCGTGGAAGCGGGTACTGGCCAACGTCACCTTGGGCCTCACCGGCACGGACGCCGGGGAACGGGCCCGCACGGCGCTCGACGAGGTGGGCCTGGCCGGGCGGGAGGACGCCTGGCCCGTGGAGCTGTCGGGCGGTGAGCAGCAGCGGGTCTCGCTCGCCCGCTCCCTGGTGCGTGAGCCCGAACTGCTGCTCGCGGACGAGCCGTTCGGCGCACTCGACGCGCTCACCCGGGGCCGCATGCACACCCTGCTGGCCCGCCTGTACGAGCGGCACCGTCCCGCCGTGCTGCTGGTCACCCACGACGTGGACGAGGCCATCGCACTCGCCGACCGCGTGGTGGTCCTGGACGGGGGCCGGATCGCCGCCGACCTCGCCGTGGAGCTACCCGCGCCGCGGCGGCACGGCACCCCCGAGTACGCCGCGCTGCGGACCCGACTGCTCGCCCGGCTGGGCGTTGACGGACCCGACCATCTTTAGGAGTTTGCCGGTGAGTCACATCGCCACCCGACCGTTCCTCCTGGCCCTCGGCGCCGCGTCGCTGCTGGCCACCTCGGCGGCGGTCCCCACCGCCGTCGCCGCGCCCGCCGAGCCCCGTACCCCGGTGGTGCTCGACTGGTACGACACCACGGCCGAGACCATCGCGGCGGCCGGGGCGCCGACCCAGGTGACGAACAGCCGCACCTGGGCGGTGAGCTGGCTCGCGGGGGCACGCGCCACCCACGGGGTGCCCGCGGGCGTCGACCGGAGCGACTACCAGGACGCGGCCCTGGCCTCCGCGGTACACCGCTCCCTGGTGGCCCTCGCGCCGGCGCGCACCGAGCAACTGGACGCCGCGTTCCGCCGCACCCTGGACCAGATCCCGGACGGACCGGCCGAGAACCGGGGCGTGGCGGCCGGTGAGCGGCAGGCCCGGTCCGTCCTCGCGTCCCGGGAGGGCGACGGCCTGGACCCGGCGTCGGTCGACGCCCCGTTCACCGTGCCGCCCGCGTCCCCCGGGGTCTGGCAGCCCACGCCGCCGTCGTACGCTCCCGCCACGCAGTACGGCAACCGCCTCGCGCGGCCGTTCGTCCTGTCGGGTGCCGGTCAGTTCCGGCTCGGGCCGCCCCCGGCGCTGGACTCGCGGACGTACCGGTCGGACCTGGCCGAGGTGCGTGCCTACGGCGCGGCGGACAGCACACAGCGCTCCGCGCGTCAGACAGAGACCGCGAACTTCTGGTACGGCTCCTCGCTGACCCTCTACACCGAGCCGCTGAGGGTGGCGCTGGCCCGGTCCGCCCGGTCGGTGGAGGAGCGGGCGAAGCTGGTGGCGCTGTTCCACATCGCGTCGGTGGACACGCAGATCGCCACCTCCGACACCAAGTACACGTATCAGCGGTGGCGCCCGGTCACCGCCATCCGCACCGGCGCCATCGACACCGACCCCGGCTGGACACCGCTGCACAACACACCGGCGCACCCGGACTACCCGAGCGGCCACAACACCTACTCGGGAGCGGCGGAGGAGATACTGTCCGCGCTGGTCGGCCCGCGCACCGCGCCGTTCGAGCTGACCAGTTCCACCGCGCCGGGTGTCACCCGCGAGTACACGGGCTGGCACCAGCTGACGGCCGAGAACGTCGACGCCCGGATCTTCTCGGGCATCCACACCCGCTCCGCGGACGAGGCGGGCGTCACCCTCGGCAAGAAGGTGGCCGCCCAGGTACTGCGCGAGTCCGGTCGGCTCTTCCGCTGACCGCGCACCACGCGCCGCCGCCCGCCGTGTTCCCCGGCCGACCGGGGAACACGGCGGGCGTTTGCCGAGCGGTGGGCCCTCGCCGGTTGCCTCAGTCCCGGCGGGACGGGGCCGCCACCGCCACTTGGCCGATGGCGCGAAGGACGTCGGTGAGGCAGTCGGCGACGTCGCGCCCGGCGGTGTCCACCACAAAGCGGTCCCGATCCCACGGCTCGTACTCGCGGTTGACGATCTCGGCCCAGGTGGGCAGGGGCAGCCCGGGGATGTCCACGCTGCGCGTGGCCACCCGCCGCTCGTGTTCCACGGGATCCGAGCAGACGACTTCGACCTCCGTCACCGGGACCCCCGCCCGGACCGCCACGTCCCGCCACGCGTCACGTGTGACGGCCAGGGGGTTCACGCATTCGGCAATCACGGTCAGCCCCTGGCCGAGGTGTTCCCCGGCCAGCGCGTAGCCGACGACGTAGCCTGCCGGACCGACCGGATGCGGCTCCAGTCCCGATCACACGATCGCCTGCTCGATGGTGTCGACGCGCAGGTGCACGGCCGCTGTCCGCCGGGCGAGGGCGCGCGCCAAGGTGGTCTTTCCGGTGGCCGGCAACCCGCACATGACGATGAGCATGGTCAAGCGTGGCCCTCTGCGCCGTACGCACGGAGGAAGGCGTCCACCGCGGCATCCGCCACGCCGCGCAGCTCGGCGGCGGGGACGCGACGGGTGCCCAGCCGGGAGCGGACCTCCAGGGGGCCGGTGAGCAGGGCGAGGAAGTGTTCCGCGGCCTGCTCCGGGTCGCAGGGGCGCAGGCGGCCGGAGAGCGACAGGCGGGCCAGCCGATCGGCGAGTGCCGCGTGGGGGCGGTGTGCGGTGCGCTCCTGCACGGTCTCGATCAGGTCGGGGAATCGCGTCACCTCGGCGTAGGTGAGCCAGCGAAGAGCGCGGGCGCGTTCGCCGCAGCACACCCGCAGCAGCCGCTGGGCCAGGTCCGTGAGCGCCGCCCGCAGGTCGTCGTCCGCGGCTCGGTCGCGCAGCCGCTCGACGACCGCGAGGCTCTCCGCCGACAGGGCGTCGGCCGCCGTCTCGATGGCGGAGCGGAAGAGGGTCTCCTTGTCGTTCAGATGGCTGTAGACGGTCGGCTTGGCGACGCGCGCTTCCTCCGCGATCTCCTGGACGCATGCCTGCGCGTATCCGCGCCGCGCGAAGACAGCGAACGCGGCGTCCAGGATGGCCTGCCGCTTGTCGACACGCCCGCGCGGGACACCGCTGGCCCCACTTGACGTTGCTGAACCCATGGGTTAACTGTACCGTCCTTACCGGCTAGGCAGATCTACTGAACCAGTCGGTTCAATCGAAGGAGCGGGAAACATGATCGTTCACACGCTGCGCTTCGCTTTCAAGGACGGGACGAGCGAGGAACAGAAGGAACACGTGCTCGCGCTGATGCGGCGAACGGCGGCCATCGAGTCGGTCTCGTTCGCCACCGTCGGGCAGAGCCTGAGCGACCCGGCCGAAGGCCTCACCCACGCCTACTGCGTGGGCATCGAGGATCTGGCGGCTCTGGAGCGGTATATGCACGACCCGGTGCACCTGGCGGGAGATCCCGAGATCCTCCCGCATCTGGACAGGCTCGCCATCGGCCCCGATCTCTCCGACGACATGAACCCGGAGCTGGCCGCCGAGCTCATGGCGCTGCATGAGAAGAAGGCCACGATGTACCCGGAGTGGGCCGCCCAGGTCGAACCGCTCCTCGACATACGGGTCGCCACCCCGGGGCCGTCCCGTTCCTGACCTGACCGGACCCTGTGCCGTTCAGAAGTACGTGTGCGCCGGTGAGGCCGGGACGGGGCCTCACCGGCGCACACAAGGTTGCAACGGGACAGCAACACCACGCTGTTGACGAAGCGCGCCCGACACGCGGAACATCGGTCGGAAGGAACGCTCGACGAATCGGCCGAGCCATCCGCGCGGAACCGAGGGGAGTCGCGATGCAGCACTGCCAGCCGGTGTCCGCATATGACGCGCCCCTGGCCCCGTGCCGCGCCTCCCGCCTGGCCATGCGTCTCCACGTCGATCTGCGGCGCGTCTCCAGCGCGATCTGTCACGCCTGACGGCTCCGGCCGCCCCGCACACCGCTTGCGGTCAACGCCGCGCCATTCCCGCGCCGCACGCTGAATTCCTGTGGCACCTTTCCCGTTTCCCACGGCCCCACCACCCCACGGCCGTACGCACGGCCATGACACACGGGAGATCACCGCATGCCCGTCCCCGCTGAAAACACGCTCACCGTCCGCCCCGTCGCGGGCCAGGGCGCGCTGTTGCGGCTGCGGAAGCCCTCGACGGTGAGGTCCGCGATCCGCTCGTACTCGTCCGGCCGGGCGAAACGCACGCCGACGCCGAGGGCCGGGGAGCCCGGGGGAGCGGTGGGGATCATGCCGCGACGCCGCGGTGCGGGGCCGGTGCGAGACCGAGGTGGTCGCGGAGCGTGGTGCCCTCGTACTCCGTGCGGAAGGCACCGCGCTCCTGAAGTTCGGGGACGACGGTGTCCACGAACTCGTCCAGACCGGTGGGTGTGAGGTGGCCCGAGATGATGAACCCGTCGCAGGCATCGCCCTGCACATAGGCGTTGATGTCCGCAGCCACCCGCGCTGGAGTTCCGGTGAACGCGTACCGGCCGGTCAGCTCGATGACCAGCTCGCGGATGCTCAGCTTCTTGGCCTCCGCGACCTCCCGCCATCTGCGCGCCACCGCCAGCGGGTCGTGGTGGTGGCGCGCGCGGTCCCGGGTGATGTTCACGCCCTCGGTGAGCGGTTCGAGATCGGGAAGCGGCCCGTCGGGATCGTAGCCGGACAGATCGCGACCCCAGACCTGCTCCACGTGGGCGATCGCCCCCTGTGGGGTGACCTGCTGGAGCCGGATGTGGCGGGCGCGCTCGCGGGCCTCCGCCTCGGTGTCGCCCAGCACGAACGTGGCCTGCGGCAGGATCTTCAGGTCCTCGCGGGCCCGCCCGTACTTCGCGAGCCGGTCCTTGACGTCGGCGTAGAAGGTCTGACCTGCCTTCAACTCGGCGTGGATGGTGTAGATGGCATCGGCGGTCGCGGCGGCGAACTCGCGGCCGTCGCTGGAGTTTCCGGCCTGGATGAGTACCGTATGGCCCTGCGGGCTGCGGGGCACGGTCGGGTGCGCCGTGATGTCGAACTGCGGCCCCTGGTGCCGTACTTCGGCGATGGCGCCGTCCCGTACGAAGACCCCGGCCCCGGCGTCGGCGACCACCGCGTCCGCCTCCCAGGAATCCCAGAGCTTGCGGGCGACATCGACGAACTCGGCGGCGCGCGTGTAGCGGTCGGCGTGGGCGAGGAAACCGCCCCGGCGGAAGTTCTCGCCGGTGAACGCGTCCGAGGAGGTGACCACGTTCCACGCCGCCCGGCCGCCGGAGAGGTGGTCCAGCGTCGCGAACTGCCGTGCCAGCTCGAACGGTTCGTTGAAGGTGGCGTTGACCGTCCCGGCCAGCCCGATGTGGTCGGTGACCGCCGCCAGCGCGTTCAGCACCGTCAGGGTGTCGGGCCTGCCGACGACATCCAGATCGAAGATCTTGCCGCGGTGCTCACGCAGCCGCAGCCCCTCGGCGAGGAAGAAGAGGTCGAACTTGCCGCGCTCGGCGGTCTGCGCGAGGTGGCGGAAGGAGGAGAAGTCGATCTGGCTACCCGAGCGCGGATCGCTCCAGACGGTGTGGCTGTTCACGCCGGGGAACGCGGCCCCGAGATGAACCTGCTTGACGGGCTTGCTCATGCGGGGATCCCGATGGTGGCGTAACGGCTGTGTCTCGTCGTGCAGCGGAATGACGCGCGCGTTCCTCAGGATGTCGCCCTGGACGGCTTTGATATCCACCGTGCGTTCACCGGGTCGAACTCGGTGACTGCGCATTGCCGAGCAGTGCGAAAGGCCCCCTTGGGTACCAATGGGCAGCACTGGGCGTATCGGCGTGCCGCCTGATGAAAGGGGTTTGTGAGGAAATCAGGAATCTGATTCCGGGGCGCAGAGCAGATCCTAAACGCCCGGGCCATCAACACCGCGCGCTGGAAACCCTGAGCAGGTCGACACAGCGTTCACTGGTCAGTAGCGGGTTCGAGGTCATGAGGAGAGAGTCTGAGGTGGCCCGATAATCGTTGTCAACCACGTCTTGGAATCCGGACGGGGATTACTGGGCGCGGGAGCTCGTTGACATTCCGAACGCTCACGCAGAGACTTCATCACATGTGTGAGGTCCTGCTGCTGACCAGTGAGCGCTGCGTCGACCTTGTCCGCGTGTCCAGCGCGCAGTGTTGATCCTTCGGTCCACCCTGCCTGCGCTGTCCCCTCACCCTCACCCTCACTCAGATCCGGTGCCACGCGTCGGCCGCGTTCCGTCGTGCTCGGTACCGCACTAAGCAGCGATCGGATCCCTCATGAGCCTGGAATTCCTCTGGTACATACCCAACACCGTCGAACCGGGCCACCGCGGTGACGACACCACCTCCGGCTGGGGATCCATCGAGTACTCGACCGACCTCGCCCGGCTGACGGAGGACCGCGGCTGGGACGGCGCACTGCTCGGTACGGGATGGGGGCGCCCGGACACCTTCACCGTCGCAACGGCCCTGGCGGCCCGGACCACCCGCTTCAAGCCCTTGATCGCGGTCCGTCCCGGCTACTGGCACCCGGCGAACTTCGCCGGTGCGGCGGCCACGCTCGATCAGCTCAGCCGTGGACGCGTTCTCGTCAACATCGTCAGCGGGCTGGACAACCCGGCCGCGTACGGCGACACCACCGTCGAACCCCCCGAGCGGTACGCCCGCACACAGGAGTTCCTGCATCTCGTACGGCGCCTGTGGACCGAGGAGGATGTCACCTTCCACGGCGAGCACTTCCAGGTCACCGGGTCAACGGTGGCACCCCGCCCCTACGCCACCGAGTCCAGGGCGCATCCGACGCTCTACTTCGGTGGCGCGTCCCCGGCCGCCGAACGAGTGTCGGCGAGCGAGGCCGATGTGCAGCTCTTCTGGGGTGAACCACTCGATGGGATCGCCGAACGCGTCGACCGGCTCAAGACCTTGAGCGACGAGGTGGGCCGTCGGCACAAGCCGCTCGAATTCGGGCTCCGGATCACGACGCTGGTGCGCGACACCACCGAGGAAGCATGGCGCGCGGCCGAGGAGAAGGTCGCCAAGATGGCGGCCGGCGCCGGTAAGACGAACTGGACCGGGAACCGTAAGGCGGCGGTAGGCCAGCAGCGGCTCTTCGACCTCGCCAGCCGCGGTGAGGTGCTCGACACCTGCCTGTACACCACCCCCGGCACATTCGGCGGTGGGGGAGCGGGAACCACGTGGCTGGTCGGCTCCGCCGACGACGTCGCCGCGGCGCTGAACAGCTACCGCAAGCTCGGCATCACCCACTTCGTGCTCTCCGACACCCCGTACAAGCAGGAAGTCGGCCGCGTCGGCGACCAACTGCCGGACAGGCTGCGGGAACTGGTCCGGCGTGCCCCGTGACGCCGGTCCGACGAAGATCTCAGTCCGTCGCGGGTGGCGCCGTGGTGCCCCGTACTTCGAGGGCCGGCGGCGAGAGGACGGTCTCTGCCGGGCGCGCCGGGTCCGCGATCCGGTCGAGGAGGTGCTGCGCGGCGCGGCGGCCGACATCGTGGCCGGCGTTGTCCACCGTGGTCAGCCACAGGTGCCGCAGGCGTGAGAGGTAGGTGTTGTCGTACCCGACGAGGGAGAGGTCCCGTGGGACCTGGAGGCCCGACTCCTCAGCGGCCGACAGGGCGCCGACGCAGGCGATGTCGTTGAAGGCGAAAACCGCGCTCGGCCGTGGAGTGGAGCTGAGCAGCCGGACCATGGCCCGGTAGCCGCCTTCCTCGGTCAGGTCGCCCTGCTCGACGCGCGCGGTGCCGCCCAGGCCGTGCTCGCGCATGACCGTCTCGAAGCTGCGTCGGCGCAGCTCGCCGACGACGCCCTGGCCCGCGATGTGGGCGATGCGGCGGTGGCCGAGCCCGATGAGGTGCTCGGTGGCCAGGCGCGCACCGTGTTCGTCGTCGTTGGCGACGACGTCGACGCGGGGCAGCACCGGTTCGCGGGCGCCCGCCACCACGGTGGGGATGTGGGTGGCCGCGGCGCGCAGCACGTTCGAGGGGGGCAGGGTGCCCACGGCTATCAGCCCGTCGACCCGCAGTTCGGTGAAGGTGCGGGTGAGGTCCTCGCCGAGCCGCCGGTTGAGGTGGCCGTCGGCGAGCAGCATGTGCAGACCGCTGTCGTGGAGACGGGAGTTCATGCCGTCCAGCAGCTCCACGAACCAGGGGTTGCGCATGTCGTTCAGCAGCACGCCGACCGAGCGGGTGCGGCGCTCGCTCAGACTGCGGGCGGCGGCGTTGGGCCGGTAGCCGAGATCCTCGACGGCGGCCAGCACGGCCTGCCGCTTCTCGGGGCTCACCTGCTCGGAGCCACGCAGCACCAGGGAGACCAGCGATTTCGACACGCCGACCCGTTCGGCCACGTCACGGATCGTCGGAGGTCTCATGGATGGACCGTTCCACAGGCCGGTGGCGGGTGTCAAAGGCATTGACACGAGGGAGGACGAGACTCAGGGTGAGGTGGAGCAAGAATGGAACGGTCCAATGAAGGGCAGTCATGGCAAGCACGCTCGGCGTCGCCGTCGTGGGATTCGGGTGGATGGGCCGGGTGCACACCCAGGCGTACGCCCGTGTCCCGCACCATTTCCCGGAGGTGGGCGCGCGCCCACAGCTGATCTCGGTGGCGGAGGCGGTGCCCGGCCGGGCCGAGGAGGCCGCGGCGCAGTTCGGGTTCGCCTCGGCCACCCGCGACTGGCGCGAGGTCGCGCGGGACCCGCGGGTGCAGGCCGTCAGCATCACCGCGCCGAACTTCCTGCACCGGGAGATCGGCGTCGCGATGGCCGAGGCCGGGAAGCACATCTGGATCGAGAAGCCGGTCGGCCTGACCACCGATGACGCCCGCGCGGTGGCCGACGCCGTCGCCGCGGCCGGTGTGCAGGGAGCGGTGGGCTTCAACTACCGCAACGCGCCCGCCGTCGAGGCGGCCCGCGAGCTCATCGCCTCCGGCGAACTGGGCACGGTCACCCACGCCCGCGTCCGTCTCTTCAGCGACTACGCGGCCCATCCGGACGGCGCGCTGACCTGGCGGTACGAGCGGGCGCGCGGGGGCAGCGGAGTGCTGGGCGACCTGGCCTCGCACGGCGCGGACCTGGCCCGCTTCCTGCTGGGCGACATCGCCGCCCTGACCGCCGACACCGCGGTCTTCGTCCCCGAGCGGGCCCGTCCCACCGGTGCCACCGCCGGTCACACCCTGGCCACCGGCGGCGAACTCGGCCCGGTCGAGAACGAGGACTACGTCAACTGCCTGCTGCGCTTCGCCTCCGGCGCACGCGGTGTGCTGGAGGCCAGCCGGATCTCGGTCGGCGAGCAGAACAACTACGGCTTCGAGGTGCACGGCACCAAGGGCGCGGTGTTCTGGGACTTCCGCCGGATGAACGAGCTGGGCGTGAGCCGCGGGACGACCTACCAGGACCAGCCGGTCAGCACGGTGCACGTCGGCCCGGGCGCCGGTGAGTACGGCGCCTTCCAGCCGGGCGCGGCGACCAGCATGGGCTACGACGACCTCAAGGTGATCGAGGCGTACCGCTTCCTGCGCTCCATCGCCGAGGGCACACCGTACGGGGCCACCCTGGACGACGCCGTACACAGCGCGGCTGTACTGGACGCCATGACAGCGTCCGTCGACAGCGGAGCGTGGGTGAACCTGGTATGAGCGGCGTACGCATCGGCGTGATCGGCGCGGGCAACATGGGCGCCGACCACGTCGCCACGCTCCACCGCCAGGTCTCCGGCGCCGAGGTCACGCTGGTCGCGGACATCGACAAGGAGCGTGCGGCCTCCGTCGCGGGCACCGTGCCCGGCGCCCGCTCCACGGACGACGCCTACGCGGTGATCGGCGACCTGGAGGTCGACGCCGTCGTCATCGCCTCGCACGACACCACCCACGCCGACCTGTCCCTTGCCGCGGTACGGGCCGGGAAGCCGGTGCTGTGCGAGAAGCCGCTCGCCCCCTCGCTCGAGGAGTGCGTACGGGTCGTCCGCGAGGAGCGGCGGGCCGGAGGGGGACTGATCTCGCTCGGGTTCATGCGCCGCTTCGACCCCGCCCACACGGAACTGAAGTCCGCCGTGTCCGCAGGGGACTGCGGCAGTCCGCTGCTCGTGCGCTGCGTCAGCCGGGGCGTGTCCTCCGCACCCGGCTGCACCGATGAGCTGAGCATCACCGGGTCCGCCATCCACGAATTCGACACCGTGCCGTGGCTGCTCGACTCGCCCGTCACCGAGGTCAGCTGGCATGCGCCGCGCTCCACGGCCGCGGTGTCCGGCTTCCGGGACCCGCAGCTGATCCTGCTGCGCACGGCCGACGGCGCCCTCACCACCGTCGAGGTCTTCCTCAACGCCCGCTATGGCTACGACATCCGCTGCGAGGTGGTGGGTGAACACGGCACCGTCGCCCTCACCCATCCGGCCCGGATCGTGGCGGACTCGGCCCGGACCCGGTCCAGCGGCTACCCCGCCGACTGGCGCCCCCGGTTCGCCGACGCCTACCGGCTCGAACTCCAGGCATGGACCGATGCGGTGCGTTCGGGGGCCGCGTCGCCGATGGCCACGGCCCAGGACGGGCTGGTGGCATCCGCGGTGGCCGGGGCCGTCGTCGCGTCCATGCGGGACGGTGGCAGGACCGTCCCCGTGCAGGTCCCGGAGGTCTGACGCATGCCCGCCGCTCCCACCGCCCTGCCCGCCGCCCGCACCCCTGACCCGATGGACGCCCCCGCCCTGCGCTGGGGCGTCATGGGCACCGGCTGGATCGCGGAGCGCTTCGTCCGCTCCGTCCAGGGGCACACCCGCCAGCGGTTCACGGCCGTGGCCTCTCGCGACGCCGCCCGCGCCGAGGACTTCGCGGGCCGCCACGGCATCTCCGGGTCCTACGGCTCGTACGAGGACCTCGCCGCCGCGCCCGACGTCGACGTCGTGTACATCGCCACCGGGCACACCGCCCATCTCGCCTGCGCCCGGATCGCGCTGGAGGGCGGCAAGCACATCCTCGTGGAGAAGCCGATCGGTCTGGACGCCGCGCAGGCGGTCGAGATCGCCGAACTCGCCGAGGAGCAAGGGTTGTTCTGTGCCGAGGCGCTGTGGACGTTCTTCCTGCCCAA
>NZ_GG657754.1:10240875-10243542 GCF_000158915.1 Streptomyces himastatinicus ATCC 53653
GCAGGGGAGCGAACAGACCGCAGCATGTCACCAGGCCGAACTGGACGGCGATGACCAGGACGATCCCGGGGACACCGGGGCCGACGAACGCCAGCCCCACGGGCCAGCACGCACGCAGCGCCCCGGTGATGAGGAGCATCCTGTGCTGCCCGAACCGCGCGGCGAGCGGGCGCGCCGCGCGGGCGCCGATGAGGCCGCCGACGCACGGGGCGGCGAAGGCCAGGCCGTACTGCCAGGGGGCGAATCCGAGGTCGCCCAGCAGGAGTACGGCCAGCAGCGGCTCGGAGGCCATGATCAGACCGTTGACCACGATCGCGTTGAAGAACAGCGGGCGCAGCCCGGGGTGGGTGAGGATGTGGCGCCACCCTTCGAGCAGATCGCCCGCGCGCAGCCGCCCGGTGCCGGTGCGCGCGGGGCGCGATTCCGTCCCGCCGATGGCGCGGATGCTTAAGCCCGAGAGCAGATAGCTGACCGCGTCCGCCACGATGGTCGTCACCGGGCCGAACATCCCGATCGCGGCCCCGCCGAGGGGCGGCCCGACCACCGTCGCGGTCCATGTCGTTGACTCGAACCGGCTGTTCGCGACGAGCAGGTCCTCCGGCGGCAGGAGCGTTTTCAGATACGCGCCACTGGCGGCGTTGAAGGCGATGTTCGCCGCGGCGACGGCGATGGACACGACGAGGAGTTGTGCGAAGGTGAGCCGGCCGAGCGCGAACGCGGCCGGGACGCTCATCATCGCCGCGAACCGGATCAGGTCCATCGCCACCATGACCGGCCGCTTGCGGCGGAACTCCACCCACGGCCCGAGCGGCACCGCGACCAGGGCCCCCACGGCGCGCCCCGCGGCGGCCAGCGCCGCCACCTCGGCCGGTCCGGAGTGCAGTACCAGGACCGCGATCAGGGGAAAGGCGCCGAAGCCGAACCCCGTTCCGTACGCGCTGACCGCGTACGCCGCCCACAGCCACCCGAACCGGCGCCCCAGCGCCCGTCTGCCCGCCATGCCCCATGCCCCCTCGCCGCCGACCCGCACCCACCACACGCTGACCGTCGGTATCCAAGCGGGGAGCGAGGGCCCGGATCAAACAACCGATCCGCCGCACGACACAACCAGCGGTTGTGCGGATATCCTGCCCGGCGTGGATCTCGACGCCGTGCGCACCTTCGTGACCGCCGCGGAGGCGGGGCGGTTCCAGGACGCCGCCACCGACCTGGCGGTCACCCAGCAGGCCGTCTCCAAACGCATCGCCACGCTGGAGAAGACCCTCGGGGTGCGGCTGTTCACCCGCACCGCGCGGGGAGCGAAGCTCACCATCGACGGACAGGCGTTCCTGCCCCACGCCCGCGAACTCCTCCAGGCCGAAGCGCGGGCGATCGCTTCCGTATGCCCCGGCCGCCGCGCGCTGCGCGTCGACGTGATCGGCCGACGGCTCGCCCCGGCCGGCGCGCTGCGCGACTTCCATCGCGCGCACCCCGAGGCCGGGCTGGACCTCGTGACCCTCGTGGACGTCGACACGGCCATCGACGCCCTCCGCTCCGGCACCATCGACGCGTCCTTCCGCGCCGTCACCATGCCCGGCCGGGAGCTGCCCGACGACATCGGCGCCACCCGGGCCTTCGACGAGCCCGTCCAATTCCTCACCGGACCGGCCCATGAACTCGCCACCGCCCGCGCGGTCATGCCCGCCGAACTCGCCGGACACCGGATCTGGATGCCCGGCCTCGTCCCCGGCACCGAGTCGACGGCCTACTACGACGACCTCGCCACCGCGTTCGGGCTGACCATCGAGATCACCGGCCCCGACTTCGGGACCGAGCCCCTGCTCGACACCGTCGCCGACTCCCGGTCCCTGGCCACCTTCGTTGGCGAACAGACCCGCCTGGTCTGGCCCGCCGAGCACGACCTGCGCCGCATTCCCCTGCGCGACCCGACACCGGTCTACCCGCACTCCCTGCTGTGGCACCGCGACAACCGCCACCCGGCGCTCGACGCCCTCCGCCGCCACTTCGGCTCCGGCCGGTTCGACCACTCCGCCGCCGGGACCTGGACACCCGCCTGGGTCCACTGAACGGCCCGGCGATCGCCGCGCAGGCCCCCGGCGTCTCCGGGCCCGGCGGGACGTACTCTCGAGCCCACGGAACAGCAGCCGCGGTCGGAGGAACGATGTCAGGCGCATGTTGCGCTCCCAGCTCAGGGGGCGGCGACCAGGAGAACTCCGAGCCGACCGCCGCGCCGGCGGTCCAGGCCCCGGAGCGGGACCGGGCGCAGGGGCTGCGCGCCATGCTGCGCATCCCCGGGGGGACGTACCTGATGGGAGGCGACGACGCCGACGCGTTCCCCGAGGACGGTGAGGGCCCGGTCCGGGAGGTGCGCATGTCGCCGTTCCGCATCGACGCCACCGCAGTCACCAACCGGCAGTTCGCGGCGTTCGTGCGCAGCAGCGGCTACCGGACCGACGCCGAGCGCTTCGGCTGGTCCTTCGTGTTCTACGCGCTCGTCCACCCCGGCGCCCGGCACCTGGTGCGCGACGGCACGGTGGCCCAGGCGCCCTGGTGGCTTTCGGTCGAGGGGGCGTGCTGGCGGGCGCCCCACGGGCCGGGGTCGTCCTGGACCGAGCTGTCGAACCACCCCGTCGTCCACGTCTCCTGGCGCGACGCCTCCGCCTACGC
>NZ_GG657754.1:10243926-10262020 GCF_000158915.1 Streptomyces himastatinicus ATCC 53653
CGCGCGCACCTCCAACACCCCCGACAGCAGCACCGGCCACATGGGGTTCCGCTGCGCCGCGGACCTGCCCAACACCCCCTGACGCACCGGACCCGCTGACCCACCGCCCGAGCCCCGCACAGAGGGCGGGGGTGGTTGACACAGGCAACGGGAGCGGGCGAAACTGACGCCCAGATTACTGGTAAGGCCAGTTAACTGGAGCCTCTCTCCCGGAACCTCCAGGGGTCTGCCGGCCGCGCAAAGGAGCGTTCTGGATGACCAACGCCTCCCCGCATACGCCGTCCGCGAGCGGGACCTTCCAAGGCAAGATCGGCACCACCTACGAGGAATCGACCCCGTGGTGGCCCGAGGAGCAGAAGCTGCCCGAGGACACGCCCAATGTGGTGGTCATCGTGCTCGACGACGTCGGCTTCTCCGACCTCGGCTGCTTCGGTTCGGACATCGACACCCCGGCCATGGACGCCCTCGCCACCGGCGGCCTGCGCTACGCGAACTTCCACACCACCACGCTGTGCTCGCCGACCCGGGCCTCGCTGCTGACCGGCCGGAACCACCACTCCGTCGGCATGCGCATGCTGTCCAACTTCGACACCGGCTTCCCCAGCGGCCGCGGGCGGATCACCACGGCCGCCGCGACCCTGCCCGAGGTGCTGCGGGACAGCGGCTTCAACACCATGGCCGTGGGCAAGTGGCATCTGGCGCCGATGGAGCAGACCACCGCCTCAGGGCCGTACACCCAGTGGCCGCTGTCGCGCGGGTTCGAGCGCTACTACGGATTCCTGGAAGCCGAGACGGACAGCTTCTATCCGGAGCTGTTCTACGACAACCACGCTGTGGATCCGCCGAAGACCCCGGAAGAGGGCTACCACCTCAGCGAGGACCTGGTCGACCGGTCGATCGAATTCGTCCGCGACCAGACGTCGGTCACTCCGGACAAGCCCTTCTTCCTGTATCTGGCGTTCGGCGCGGCCCACGCCCCGCACCAGGCTCCCCAGGAGTACCTGGACAAGTACCGGGGCCGGTTCGACCACGGATGGGACGCCGAGCGCGCCACCCGGCACGCCCGCCAGATCGAACGCGGCATCCTGCCACCCGGCACCGAAATGGCGCCGCGCAACCCCGGGGTCGTGCCCTTCGACGAGCTGTCGGACGACGAGCGGAAGCTGTCCGTACGCCTCCAGGAGGCGTACGCGGCGATGCTCGACCACACCGACCACCACATCGGGCGGCTGATGGAGTTCCTGGAGCAGATAGGCCAGATGGAGAACACCATCACCATCCTGCTCTCGGACAACGGGGCCAGCCAGGAGGGCGGGCAGAAGGGTTCACTGAACCCCACCGCGTTCCAGAACGGCTTCTCCGAGGACCTGGAGGAGATGGTCGCGCGGATCGATGACATCGGCACCACGCGCGCCCACGCCAACTACCCGTGGGGCTGGGCGCAGGCGGGAAACACGCCGTTCAAGCGCTACAAGCAGAACACCCACGAGGGCGGTGTCCGCTGCCCGCTCATCGTGCGGTGGCCCCGTGGGCTGCCGCGCACCGGCGAGGTCAGGCAGCAGTTCCACCACGTCAACGACATCGTCCCGACCCTCTTCGAGACGCTCGGTGTGCAGGCCCCCGAGGTCTACAACGGCATCCCGCAACTGCCGATCCACGGCATCAGCATGGCCTACACCTTCGGCTCGCCGACCGCGCCCACCCGCAAGGAAGCCCAGTACTTCGAGATGTTCGGGCACCGCGCGATCTGGCACGACGGCTGGAAGGCCGTCTCCTTCCACCAGCGCGGCACGTCCTTCGACGAGGACCAGTGGGAGCTGTACCACCACGACACCGACTTCTCGGAGTGCAACGACCTGGCGCAGGAGCGGCCCGAGCAGCTACAGAAGATGATCGCCCGCTTCTGGGTGGAGGCGGGGAAGTACGATGTGCTGCCGCTGGACGACCAGGGGTTCGCCTACCGGGCGAAGATTCCGCGCCCCGGCTCGCCGCGCCTGCGCACCACCTTCACGTACTACCCTGGCATGGCCCATCTGCCCATCGCCGCGGTGCCACCGGTGATGAACCGGGCGCACCGCATCACCGCGCACGTCGACCGCGCCACCGCGGCGGACGAGGGCGTCCTGGTGTCCCTGGGGAACATCAGCAGCGGATACGTGTTGTACGTCAAGGATAACCGGCTGGTCTACGAGTACAACTTCCTCGGCACTCGCTACACGGTGACCTCGGACGAAGAACTCCCCACCGGTCCGGCGGAGTTGACGTTCGAGTTCGTCAAGACCGGCGACATGCGGGGCGTCGGACACCTCTCCGTGTCGGGAAGGCCGGTCGGAAGCGAGGACATTCCGCGGGTCCTCCCGCACTTCCTGGGATGGCAGGGCCTCGACGTCGGCCGGGACACCCTGTCGCCCTCCTCGCCCAGCTATGAGGGCGAGTTCGCGTACACGGGGACGTTCGAGAAGGTCGTGTTCACGGTCGCGCCGGACGAAGAGGGAACGGAGCCGTTCGAGCGCATCGACTGATACGCGCAGCGACTGAGACGAAACCTTGAAGGCCCCTCTTCCAGAGTGAACCACCCTGGAAGAGGGGCCTTGAGGTATGCCCGGCGCCCGTCAGCTGGGCGGCGTGAAGCGTCCGTCGATGGCCGTCCAGCCACCGTCCACGAACAGCTGGCTGCCCGTGACGAAGGATGACGCGTCCGACGCGAGATAGACGACGGCGCCGGCCAGTTCGTCCGGCCGGGACCAGCGGCCCAGGGCGCTCTTGGACGCGTAGGCCTCCGACCACTCGGGCACGGACCTGATCTGCGCGGTCAGCGGTGTGTCCACGACGCCCGGGGCGACGGTGTTCACGCGCACGCCCGACGGGCCCAGCTCGGCCGCCGCCGTCCGCAGCATCTGGACGAGACCGGCCTTGGTGGCCGCGTACACCCCCTGCCCCGGCTCGACGGCGACCGCGCGGATCGAGCTGAAGCCGATGATGCTTCCCCCGCCGCGTTCGGCCATGCCCCGGCCGAACGCCCGCACCAGGTCGAACGACGCACGCAGATTGAGCGCCACGACCCGCTCGAACTCCTCCGCGGTGTAGTCGAGCAGGCTCTTGCGCACGTTCGTCGCGGCGGTGAAGACGAGCACGTCGGACGGCTCCGAGGCTCCCTCGGCGGCACGCGCGACCGCCTCGCCGTCGAGCACGTCGAGGGCGTACGGGACGAGCCCCGGCCCCATCGACGCCGACTCCGTGGCCGCCGTCAGATCGCGGTCGGCGCACACGACCGTGGCGCCGTGCGCGGCCAGGGCCAGGGCGCTCTCGCGGCCGATTCCGCTGCCCGCGCCCACCACGACGGCCTTGCGGCCGTCGAGCCTGAACAGGCGGGAGTACGCCTCCACCGCGTCGGTGTGGTCCTTCGTTTCCATGGTCCTCACGGCTTCGTTGTCGTCGGACGGATCACTGCCATACGGGTCACGGTGAGTTCTTCGATGGCGAACCTCGGGCCTTCCCTTCCGGCCCCGGAGTCCTTGACGCCGCCGTACGGCATGACGTCGGAACGGAAACCGGGAACCTCGTTGACGACCACTCCGCCCACCTCCAGGCGGTCGAGAGCGGTGAACGCCGTGTCTAGGGCGCTGGTGTAGACGCTCGCGTGCAGTCCGTAGCGCGAGTCGTTGACCAGGTCGAACGCCGTGTCCAGATCGGGGACGGAGCGCACCGCGACCACCGGGCCGAAGACCTCCTCGTCCCAGACGGGCAGGGTGCCGTCCACGTCGAGCAGCACGGTGGGCTCGATCACCCCGTCGGTGACGCGGCCTCCGGCCACCAGCGACGCCCCGGCCGCCACCGCCTCGTCCCGCCACGCGCACACCCGCTCGGTCGACCGCTGGTCGATGAGCGCCGAGACGCGCGTCTGAGGATCGCGCGGATCGCCCACGGTCACCTGGGCCACCCGCTCCGTCAGGCGGTCCACGAACTCCTTGCGCACGGCGTCCACGACGATGACCCGCTGCACACTGATGCACGCCTGGCCCGACGCGTAGTACCCGCCGCGCACCACCGCGTCGGCGGCGGCGTCGAGGTCGGCGTCGGCGGCCACCACCAGGGCGGCGTTGGAGCCGAGTTCGAGCAGCACCTTGGTGGGTGCCGCGTCCCGGGCGATCCGGTGGCCCACGGCGGCGGAACCGGTGAAGGACACCGCCCCGATCCGGCGGTCGGTGGTCAGCGCGACGCCCACCTCCGGTCCTCCGGTCACCAGCTGCACCGCGGCTCGCGGCGCGCCGCCGGAGTGCAGGGCCTCGCGGAGGAGGTGCACCAGCCACAGGGTGGCCAGCGGTGTCTGCGGGGCGGGCTTGGCGATGACCGGGCAGCCGGCGGCCAGCGAGGGCGCGATCTTGTGCGCGGCGAGCAGCAGCGGGTAGTTGAAGCCCGAGATGCCCACCACCACGCCGATCGGCTTGCGGGTCCAGAAGCCGAGCAGCCCCTCACCCGACGGCAGCAGGTCCAGCGGCACCGTCTCACCGTGCAGCCGGGCCACTTCCTCGGCCGCCGTCAGCAGGGTCAGCAGGGTGCGGTCCACCTCGACCCGGCAGTCGACCAGCGGCTTGCCGGTCTCCAGGACCAGGAGCCGCTCGAAGTCCGCGCGCCGGGAGACGATCGCCTCGTGGGTCGCGAGCAGCGCGGCCCTGCGGGTGTGCGAGGGGAGCCGTCCGACCTGCTCGCGGAGGGCTACGGCCGCGTCGACCGCGGCGCGTGCGAGGTCGGTGTCCCCGACGGGGGCCCGGGCGACGAGCGTCCCGTCGTAGGGGAAGCGGACGTCCTCGGTGGCGGGTGCCTCGACCCAGCGGTCGCCGATGGGAAGACCCTCGGGAAACTCCAGTACCACGGGGGGTTCGCCGTCGGCGGGTCGGACGTGGGTGGTCACGGTCGGTACTCCTGGTTGAGGTCGGCTGCCGACACCCCGGACAGTGCCTTGCCCAGGGTCGGAACGGCGGCGATCAGCCTGCGTGTGTAGGAATGCTGCGGGTCCTCGTACACCTGCTCCGTGTCCCCGGTCTCCACGATCTGTCCGGCATGCATGACCGCGACCCGGTCGCACACATGGCGGACCACGGACAGGTCGTGGGAGACGAAGACCAGCGTCAGGGACAACTCGTCGACGAGGTCGGCGATCAGGTTGAGCACCTGGGCCCGTACGGACACGTCCAGGGCGCTCACCGGCTCATCGGCCACGATGATCTTCGGACGCGGAGCGAGGGCGCGCGCGATCGAGATGCGCTGCCGCTGGCCGCCGGAGAACTGGTGCGGATAGCGGTCCGCCGCGTCGGCGCGCAGGCCGACGGCCTCCAGCAGCTCGGCCACCCGCTCCCGGCGGTTCCCGTGCCCCTGGGCGATGAGCGGCTCCCCCACGATGTCGCCCACCCGCATGCGCGGGTCCAGCGAACTCATCGGGTCCTGGAACACGAGCTGGAGCCGCTCGCGGACGAACTTCAGCCGTCTTTCGCGGAGTCCGGTGATGTCCCGGCCGTCGATCGCGACGCTGCCGCTGGTGGGGCGGTCGAGCCCGGCCAGAATCCGCAGCAGGGTCGACTTGCCGCACCCCGACTCGCCCACGATGCCGAACCGCTGTCCCTGGGGGACGGCGAAGCTGACGCCGCGCAGGGCGTGCACCGGGGGGCTGGGGTGGCGCAGCGAGGTGCGCGGCCGCCGGTAGTCGCGGGTGACGTCGCGGACGTCGATGGCGTTCGCGGGGCCGGTCTGCGGCCCGGGCGTCGCGAGGGGGACGCTGGTCGGCTGCTCAGCCACGGCCGGCCTCCTGGATCGCGGGTGTGCCGGTCCCGGGTGCGCCGCTCTCGGGTACCGGGTGGAAGCAGGCGTAGCCGGAGTCCGGGCCGGTGGAGATCCAATCCGGCCTGGTGGCGCACGCCTCGGTCGCCTGGGTGCATCTGTTCCGGAAGACGCATCCGGCGGGGAACTGCCCGGCCGGCGGGACCGATCCGCCGATCGTGACCAGCCGGCCGCGGTCGTCGACCGCGGTCAGGTCGGACGCGCCGATCAGGCCCTGGGTGTAGCGGTGCCGGGGGCGCGTGAACACCTCCTGGACCGGGCCGGACTCGACCAGCCGCCCGCCGTACATCACCATGACCCGCTCGCAGGCGGTGGCCACCACGGCGAGGTCGTGGGTGATGAAGAGCATGGCCGACCTGCGGTCCTGGACGCCCCGCACGATCAGGTCGAGCACCCGCGCCTGCACGGTGACGTCGAGCGCGGTGGTGGGTTCGTCGCAGACCAGGAGCGCCGGGTCGTTCGCGAGGGCGATGGCCAGCACCACCCGCTGCCGCTGGCCGCCGGAGAACTGGTGCGGGTAGGCGTCCGCGGCGGTCGCGGGATCGGGAAGCCCCACCTGGGCGAGCAGTTCCACGGCGGCGGCGCGGGCGGACGCCCGGTCGGGCCTGGTCCGGTGGATCAGCAGCACCTCGGCGATCTGCCGGCCGACCTTCATGGTGGGGTTGAGGGCGGTCATGGGCTCCTGGAAGACCATGGCGATCTCCTTGCCCCGGACCCGGGACATCCGCGCCTCGTCGGCACCCACCAGGTCGTGGCCGACTCCGGCGAGCCGCACCGAACCCGTGGCCCGGAGCCCCTCGGGGAGCAGGCCCATGACGCTCAGCGCGGTCAGCGACTTGCCCGACCCCGACTCACCGATCAGGCCGACCCGCTCGCCGGCCCGGATGGTGAAGTCGACGTCCTCGACGAGCGTGCGGCCGCCCACGGTGACATCGAGGTTCCGCACGGACAGGACATCATCGGGGGAGCCCTGCCCGGAGGCCGGTGCCGTGTCGGGTACCGGGGTCATCGGTGGTCCTCCAGCTTGGGGTCGAAACGGTCGCGCAGGCCGTCACCGAGCAGGTTGAATCCGAGCACCGCCACCGCGATCGCGACGCCCGGGAACACGGCGAGCCGGGGGTCGGACGACAGCAGCTCCTGGCTCTCCTGGAGCATCCGGCCCCAGGACGGGGTGGGGGGCGGGGTGCCGAAGCCCAGGAAGGACAGGGCGGCCTCGGCGAGTACGGCGATGGCGAAACCGACCGACGCCTGCACGATGACGAGACTGCTGACGTTGGGCAGGACATGCCGCAGGCCGATCGCGAACGGCCCGCGGCCCGCCGCGCGCGCGGCGATGACGTACTCGGTCTTCATGACCTGCAAGGTGCCGCCACGGATCAGGCGGGCGAAATTGGGGATGGACGCGATACCGATGGCGACCATCGCGACCAGCGTGCTGGCGCCGTACACGGCGGCGAACATGATGGCGAGCAAGAGCGCCGGGAAGGCGAGGAGCATGTCGTTGCCGCGCATCAGCAGCTCGCCGAACCAGCGGGGACCCATCCCGGCGACGATGCCGAGGGGCACTCCCACCACGGCGGCGACCCCCACCGCCACGAAGCCGACGAACAGCGTGGTGCGCGAGCCCATCAGGATCTGGCTGAACACGTCGCGACCGAATTTGTCCGTGCCGAACCAGTACTCCAGCGACGGCTCCTGCAGCCGCGCCGAGGAGTTCACCAGGGTCGGGTCGTGCGGGGTCCACACGAAGGACAGCAGCGCCATGCCGAGCACGAGCGCGACGATGAGACCGCCCACCAGGAGGCTGCCCGTCACCGGGCGGCGCCGCCGTCGGCCGTCGGGCCCCTCGGACGCGACGGCGGCTTCCGTAACCAGAGCACTCATGACGCACCCACCCTGAGCCGCGGGTCGATCACCAGATAGACGAGGTCCACCAGGAAGTTCACAAGCAGCACCGCCATTGCGATGATCATGACCACGTCCTGCACCACGATGAGGTCCCGGTTGGAGACGCTGTCCAGCAGCAGGCTCCCCAGCCCGGGAATGACGAAGACCCGTTCAATGACGACGGCGCCCACCAGCAGCGTGGCGAGATGCAATCCCAGGACGGTGACCACGGGCACCGCCGCGTTCCGCAGGCCGTGCCGCAAAAGCGCCTGCGTCGGACGGAGTCCCTTGGCGCGAGCGGTGCGCAGATAGTCCTCCCGGAGGACGTCGAGCACGGCGCTGCGGACATAGCGGGTGAGCATGGCCGCCTGCACCATTCCGAGGGACAGCGCGGGCAGCACCAGCTGCTTGAGGAAAAGGGCCGGATCCTCCGCCGGGGGTGTCCAGCCGTTCGCCGGTAGCCACCCCAGCCCCACCGCGAACACGGTGATCAGGAGGATGCCCGCGAGGAAGGCCGGGACGGCCACGCCGACTTGGGACAGGGCCGAGAGAATGAGCCCGGACGGCCTGCGGTGCCGCACCGCCATGAGGATGCCCATGGGGATCGCCAGGATGCAGGCGAGCACCATCCCGGTGCCGACGAGCCACAGGGTGACCTGGAGGCGGTCGGCGATCTGCGGGCCGATCTGCGCGTGGGAGACGTAGGAGTTCCCCGGGTCGAAGGTCACCAGTCCCTGTACCCAGTGGAGGTACTGGACCACGAGCGGCTGGTCGAGCCCGAACTGCTCGCGCAGTTGCGCCACCGCCGAGTCCGACGCGCTGGTGCCGAGGGCGACGCGGGCCGGATCCCCTGGCAGCACCGCCATGAACGCGAACACCAGCATGGAGCTCACGACGAGGCTGGCCAGGAGGATCGCGATCCGCTGCACTAGACGGACGATCATCGGATGAGGTCGCCTTTCAGGACCGGCCCAGACCGGTGAGGTCCAGTGACTCGGAGACGGAGTTCTTGGGCAGGCCGGTGATGTCCTTGTCCGCCACCATCAGGTTCGGCAGCAGGAACAGCCAGTCGGCCGCGGCGTCCTTGGACAGAAGCCGCGCGGCTTCCCGCATGTAGGTGATCTGATCCTTCTGGTTCCCCTCGTCCGCCTTCTCCAGCAACGCGCGGAACTCAGGGCTGTCGTAGCGGAGGTAGGACTTCTTGTCGCCGAACACCGCCTGCATGTCGCGGGGCTCCACATGGCCGATGATGGACATGTCGTAGTCGGCGTTCTTGAACACGGTGGACAGCCAGGCGGCGGGGAACTCCAGCTGGTCGAGCTTGACCTTGAACCCGGCCTGCTCGAGCTGGCTCTTCACCACGGTGCCGCACGCGGTGGCATAAGGCAGCGTCGGAATCCGCAGCCGCAGCGTACGACCCGCTTCACCGGACTCCTTGAGGAGCTTCTTGGCCTTGCTGCGGTCGTACGGATACTGGTTCGTGAGGTCCTGGTACCACGGGTCGGTCGGAGGCACCATGCTGCCGATGAGCTTGCCGCGGCCCGCCCAGCAGGTCTCCATCAGGGCCTTGTGGTCGATGGCGTAGCGGACCGCCTGGCGGGCCTTCGGATTCTTCATCGGGCCCGAGCCGTTGTTGAGGGAGAGGACCACCTCGCCGTTGGTCGAGCCCTCGGTGACCTTGTACTTCGGGTTGTTCTCGAACCGGTTCAAGGCGTCCGGGGACGGCATCTGGCCGATCACGTTGATGTTGCCCGTGAGCATCGCGTTGTTCATGGCCGTCGGGTCCTTGAAGTACTTGAGGGTGACCGACGCGAAGTGCGGTTCACGCCCCCAGTAGCCTTTCCGGCGGGCCAGCGTGATCGAGTCGCCGCGGTTCCACTTCTTCACCTCGTACGGGCCGGTGCCCACCGGCTCGGTGGCCAGGTTGCTCACGCCGGTCCGGCTGAACATCGCGCCGAGGCGGGTGGTCATCCGGTACAGCCAGTCGTTGCTCGGCCTCTTCAGGGTGACCTTGAGCTCGGTGGGCGACACCGCCTTCACCGTGTCGACGACGCTCATCTGTGACTTCAGTTGTACCGTCCAGTCGGAGGTGATGCGTTCGATGGAGAACTTGGCGTCCTCGGCCGTGAACGGTTTGCCATCGCTGAACTTGGCGCCCTTCACCAGCTGGAACGTGTACGTCTTGCGGTCCTTGGACAGGCTCCAGGACTTGGCCAGTTGGGGCTGTATCTTCCCCGACTGGTCCAGCTTCACCAGGTTCTCGTACACGTTGTAGAGCAGTGCCTGCGGAACGGCGGCGCCGGCGGTCTTGGTGAAGTCCAGGTTGGCCGGCTCGGCGGTGAGGCCGATCTTCAGGCTGTCGTTGGCCTTGTCGGAGCCGCCGCCGCTGCCGTCCGATGTGGACCCGGCCGAGCAGGCTGCCAGCAGCGTGCATGCGAGCGTGGCTGCGACCGTCCCGGTGTACCGCGGCAGCTGCTTGTTCTGTTTCATATGTTTCAACCCTGGCTTTCCATTGTGTGTAGAACGGCCGATGCGACGTCCGCCGTGGTGGCGTTGCCGCCGAGGTCGGCCGTGTGGTGCCTGGTATCTCGCAAGGTGTCCGCCACCGCGTCGCGGACGCGGCGGGCCGCGTCAGTGTGTCCGAGGTCCTCGAGCAGCATCGCGCCGGAGAGCAGACAGGCCACCGGATTCGCCACGCCCTTACCGGCGATGTCCGGCGCCGAGCCGTGGACGGGTTCGTAGATCCCCGGCACCTCCGCGTCCGGCAGGACGTTGGCGCTGGGCGCCATGCCCATACCGCCCGCGAGCACCGCGGCGAGATCGGACAGGATGTCGCCGAAGAGGTTGCTGGCGAGCAGCACATCGAGGGAGCGCGGAGCCTGGATCATACGGGCGGCCATCGCGTCGACCAGCACCGTTTCCAGCTCGACTCCCGGGTACTGCTCGCCGACCTCGCGCACCACGCGGTCCCACAGCGGATAGCCGTAACGCATCGCGTTGGACTTGGTCACCAGGCACAGCCGCCCCGACCGGCGGCCCGCCAGGGCGAAGGCCTGGTGTGCCGCCCGCTCGATGGCACGGCGGGAGTGCACGGCGACCTCGATCCCGAGATCGTGTCCGCTCCCGGCGTGCGCCACCCCGCCCGCGCCGACGTACTCGCCCTCGGTGTTCTCGCGCACGATCACCAGGTCCACGCCGTCGGTGTCACGCACCTTGGTGGGAACGCCGGGGAAGGCGCGCACCGGGCGGAGGTTCACGGCGAGGTCGAGCTGCTGCCGCAGGCCGATGATCAGGCCCCAGACCAGCTCGTGCTCCGGTACGTCGGGACGCCCGACGGCGCCGAACAGCACGGCGTCCGTCTTCTTGACGAGGTCGGCCGCATCGGGCGGCATCGCCGCGCCCTGCCGGAGGTACCGCTCACCGCCCCAGTCGAACGAGGTCACGTCGAGCCGGTGGCCGTCGGCCTCCAGCGCGGCCCGGAGCGCGGGCACGGTCGCCGCGACGACCTCCGGGCCGATTCCATCGCCCGGAATGACCGCAAGCCGTACGACTTTGGTGTCCCGCGTCATGGACGCCACCTTCCGTTATCACTGGCCTGACCAGTAAGCTCACTTGCCAGGTACCGTGTCGACTGAAGCTGTTCCTGTCAAGGGCTCGAACGCCCCGGGATCGCCCGGGGGCACCACCCAGCGGTAGCTGGGGGAGAAGGAGAGTGCGGGTGCTCACCGAACAGACCCTGGCCGCCCTGCCGGCCGTGGAGATGGTTGCCGGATTCGCCGACCGCACGCTGTCGCCGGTCGAGGTCCACGATGCCGTCCAATCGGTGATCGAGGCCCGCGAGGGCGTGCTCAACGCGTTCTGGGTGCGAGATCCGGACGAGTCCCGCAAGGCGGCCCAGGCCAGCGAGGCCCGATGGGCGGCGGGGGAGCCGCTCGGGCCCGTCGACGGCGTGCCCGTGACCCTGAAGGAGAACGTGGCCCGCCGGGGCGTCCCCATGCCCTCCGGCAACGCGGGGACCGAGCCGGTCGTCCCCGAGGCGGACGCGCCCATCACCGCGCGGGTCCTCGAATCCGGCGGGGTGATACTCGGGTCGACCGTGATGCCGGACTGGGGCATGCTCTCCTCGGGCGTCTCCAGCAGGCACGGCATTTCGCGCAGCCCCTGGAACCCCGACTGGACCACCGGCGGCTCCAGCTCCGGTGCCGGGGCCGCGGCCGCCGGGGGATACGGCCCGCTCCACGTGGGCACCGACATCGGAGGATCGATCCGGCTGCCGGGCACCTGGCTGGGCCTGGCCACGCTCAAGCCCAGCTACGGGAGGATCCCGCTGGACGCCCCCTACCTGGGGCGCGCCGCCGGTCCGCTGACCCGTACGGTGGCGGACGCGGCCCTGTTGATGCGTGTCCTGAGCCAACCGGATCCCCGGGACTGGACGAGCCTGCCACCGCAGGACATCGACTGGTCGGCGCTGGAGAGCGAGGTCCGCGGACTGCGGGTGGGCGTGCACCTCAATGCGGGCTGCGGGGAGTCGAGCGACGCCGAGATCCTCGCCGCGGTGAACCGCGCCGCCGAGGTCTTCGAGGCGGCCGGAGCCGTCGTGGAGCCGGTCGAGCCGTTCATGACCCAGGAGCTGCTGGACGACCTGGATCTGTTCTTGCGGGTGCGGTCCTGGAACGACTTCCGCGCCCTGTCGCCCGAGGCCCGGCTGCGCGTCCACCCCCACATCATCCGGTGGTGTCAGGGCGGCGCGGACGTGCCGGGCACCAGGGTGCTCCAGTGCTACCAGCAGATCATGCGCATCCAGGCGCAGACCGTGGCGGCGACGGTCCCGTACGACCTGGTGCTCTCGCCGGTGGCCCCGGTGGCGGCGTTCTCCGCCGAGCAGCCGATGCCGTTCTCGACGGACGCGAAGACCATGGCCCACATCGGCTTCACCGCGCCGTACAACATGTCGGGCCAGCCCGCCGCGACCGTCAACTGCGGAATGACGGCGGACGGTCGGCCCATCGGGGTGCAGATCGCGGGCCGCCGTTTCGATGATCTCGGCGTTCTGAGGGCCGCTGCATGGTACGAACGGAACCGGCCTGCCGAGGCGGTTCCGGCCTGGCCGGATCACGCCCACGGCGCGCCCACGGGGGAGAAGGAAACAACATCGACCACGCCCGAAGGGGAGAAGCCTTGAGCGACGGGGCACAGTTCCGGCAGGTCGCGCCGGTACGGCTCTACCAGCGCATCGTCGAACAGATCGAGCAGGCGATCGCGCGCGGTGACCTGAAGCCCGGGCAGCGGCTGCCGAGCGAGCGGGAGTTGGTGACGCAGTTCGGGGCGAGCCGGCCCACTGTGCGGGAGGCCCTGCGCGTGCTGGAGAGCAACGGCCTCGTGCGCTCGCGCCACGGGGACCCGAACGGCCCGGAGATCCTGCCGTTCTCGTCGGACCGCATGACCAAGGAGATGGCCCGGCTCGTCCAGTTCGACAATGTGTCGATAGCCGAGTTGATCTCGTTCCGCATGATCCTCGACGGGTCGGCGAGCCTGCTGGCGGCCCGGCTGCGGTCCGAGGAGGAACTGTCGGCCATGGAGCGGACGCTCGCCGTCATGGCGGACGCGATCGAGACCGGGTACGAGGAGTTCAGCAAGGCGGACGTCGCGTTCCACGAGGCGGTGGCGGTGGCCAGCCGCAACTCCCTCATCGAGGTCTGCAACCAGGTGGTCCGGGGCGCCGTCCTCTCCCTGATCTCGGACAAGGTCGCCCACGCGCACAACAGCACGGCGCTGATGCGGGAGTCGCTCCGCCACCACGAGGAGGTGCTGGAGGCCATTCGGGCCGGGGACGGCCCGGCGGCGGCGAGCATCTCGCGGCGCAAGCTCTACGAGTACTACGCCGGTTACGTCCCCGAGGACGAGCGGGGGCCACTGCTGGCGCTCATGGACGACGAAGAGGGCTGAGAAGCCCCCTCCCGCACCCTGAACGCCCGTGTCCTGACCAGCTCAGGGCACGGGCGTTCCGCGCTGCCAGGAGTCGATGACGATCAGCGTCTTCGTCTGGAGCACACCGACACCCTTGCGACGCAGCCGATTGACCACCTTCTGGAGGTCGTCGACGCTGTCGACGTGCAACCGGACGAGCGCGTCCACATCGCCGGTGAGCGTCAGCACCTCGTCGACCTCCGGCAGCGTCGACGCGAACTCCAGGATGTCGTGGATATCCGTGTCACCCGTGAAACGCAGCTCGGTGACCGCCTGGAGCCCCTGACCGAGCTTGGCCTGATCCGTCGTGATCGTGTAGCCGGTGATGACCCCCGACTCCTCCAGGCGTGCGATGCGCCGCCGGACCGGCGCCGGGGAAAGCTGCACCAGGCGGGCGATGTCACGAACGGTGCGCCGCCCGTCGGCTCGCAACAACTCCAGGATCTGAAGGTCGACCGAGTCGAGATGTACGGGTGCCGACATGCCGCAAGTGTACGCAGCGCTTCCCTCAACGATCACTCTCGACGCGATGGACTTCCCGAGAAGAGCGTACTGCGCACCGCTGCGCACACGTGTGTTGTGCACGGATCGGGCCCTTGACAACGTGTCCGCATGTCAGCCGCGACACAGTCAGCGACATACGCTGCCCCCTCAGAAGCCCTGAAGCCCCGCACCCGCCCTCGTGGTGCCGTACTGCGGATCGATGTCGTCGCCACGCCCCTGGCGGTCGCCCGGGTCGCCTTGATCTTGGCGCACCGCCAGTTCGACGTGCTCACCATGGACGTCGCCGCGCCCGTCGACGGGCTGCGGCGCATCACCATCGAGGTGGACACGACGGACGAGATCAGGGTGCGGCAGCTCATCAAGTTCCTGAACCGGTCGCTCGAAGTCGTCAAGGTCGTCTGGAGGAACGGATGAGCACACACTCCGCCGCTTCCTCCGCCGATGGCGTCCTTCGGCTGGTCGATCCGGCCGGGACGCTGGACGACCAGACGGCCGCGGACATGCTCGAGGTGACCGGCGACCTGGTCCGCGGGCTGTACCGCGACATGGTGCTCGGGCGCCGCCTCGACCAGGAGGCGTACTCCCTGCAACGCCAGGGCGAGCTGGGGCTCTGGTTGATGTCCCTCGGGCAGGAGGCGGCACAGGCCGGATCGATCCGCGCCCTCCGGGCGGACGACCGGGTCTTCCCGTCCTACCGCGAACACGTGGCGGCCCTGTGCCGTGGCATCTCACCGACGGAACTGCTGTCGCAGTGGCGCGGCACGAGCCACGGCTCATGGGACCCCGAGCGGTACCACTTCCACATCTACAGCCTGGTGCTGGCCACGCAGACACTGCACGCCGTCGGCTATGCGATGGGCGTCCGGTACGACGCCGCCGACAGCGTGGTGTTCACCTACCTCGGCGACGGCGCCTCCAGCCAGGGGGACGCCAGCGAGGCGCTCAACTGGGCGGCGGTGACATCGGCACCCGTCGTGTTCTTCTGCCAGAACAACGGATGGGCGATCTCGACACCCGCGAGCAAGCAGTACGCGAGCCCGCTGAGGGAGCGTGCGAAGGGGTTCGGTCTCGACGCGGTGTCCGTGGACGGCAACGACGTACTGGCCGTCCACGCCGCCACCCGGCGCATGGTCGAGCGGGTCAGGGCCGGTGGCGCACCGGGGTTCATCGAGGCGCACACCTACCGCATGTCCGGACACAGCACATCGGACGACCCCAAGCGCTACCGCGACGACGCCGAGGCGGCCCGGTGGCAGGCCCATGACCCCGTGGAGCGCGTGCGCCTGCTGCTCACGGCGCGCGGCTGGGCCGACGAGGACTACTTCGCCACGGTCGCCTCCGACGCCGAGGAGCTGGCCACGCGGACGCGGCGGGAGTGCCGTGCCCTTCCGGAGCCGTCTCTGAGCGACACCTTCCGCGCCACCTTGTGCGACGAGCCCGAGTCCCTGCGGCGCGAACGCGAAGCCTTCGAAACGTATCTGGAGTCCTTCCTGTGACCATCACCGCCGCGGCCGCATCGGCCGGGAAAGACACCCAGGACGAGGCCGCCACGACCACGACCGCGCTCACGCTCGGGCGCTCGCTGAACGAGGGCCTGCGGCAGGCGATGCGCGACGACGAGCGGGTGGTTCTGCTCGGCGAGGACATCGCTTCCCTGGGCGGGGTGTTCCGGGTGACCGATGGCCTGGCCGCCGAGTTCGGCGACCGCGTCGTGGACACCCCGCTGGCCGAATCGGGGATCGTCGGGACGGCCATCGGCCTGGCCCTGCGCGGGTACCGACCGGTCTGCGAGATCCAGTTCGACGGTTTCGTCTACCCCGCCTTCGACCAGATCGTCAGCCAGCTGGCGAAGATGCGGGCACGCTCCCGCGGGCTGCTGCGGCTCCCCGTCACCATCCGGATCCCGGTCGGGGGCGGAATCGGCGCGGTCGAGCACCACAGCGAGTCGAACGAGGCGTACTTCTGCCACACGGCCGGGCTGCGCGTCGTGGCGTGCGGCCACCCCCAGGACGCGTACGACCTGCTCCGCGCCGCGATCGCGTGCGACGACCCCGTCATCTTCTACGAGCCCAAGCGCCGCTACTGGGACCGGGCCGAGGTCGGCCTCGGCGGCCCCGTGGACGGCGACACGCTGGGGCGCGCCCGGGTGCTGCGCGAGGGCTCCGACGCCACCGTCGTCGCGTACGGGCCCATGGTCGCGGTGGCGCGGGGCGTGGCCGAGGTCGCCGCCTCCGAAGGCCGTTCGCTGGAAGTCCTCGACCTCCGCTCGCTGTCGCCGCTGGACACCGGCGCACTGTGCCGCTCGGCGTCGAAGACGGGACGCGTGGTGGTCGTCCACGAGGCGCCCGTCAACGTCGGCCTGGGCGCCGAAATCGCCGCGACGGTCATGCAGCACTGCTTCTACGACCTCGAGGCCCCCGTGGAACGGGTCGGTGGCTACAACATCCCCTATCCGCCGGCGCGGGCGGAGGGCGATTACCTGCCGGATCTCGACCGCGTCCTCGACGCCGTCGACCGGGTGTGTGCCGGGTGAACCGTCCGGCACACCTCTTCTGGAGGACACGATGCTCGTGACCAGGCATTTCCCGCTCCCCGACGTCGGGGAGGGGCTCACCGAGGCCGAGATCCTCGCATGGCGGGTGGGCCCCGGCGACCCGGTCGGCGTGAACGACATCATCGCCGAGATCGAAACGGCGAAGGCGGTGGTGGAGCTGCCCAGCCCGTATGCCGGGACCGTCACCGAGATCCTCTGTGCCGCGGGAGAGGCGGTGGCCGTCGGTACGCCGATCATCTCGTTCGAGGTCGAGGACGACAGCGCCCCGCAGGCGGGGCCCGAACGCGATGCCACGGACCTCGTGGATCCTCCCGCCCAGGACGGCGCCCCGAGCGAGCAGCCGTCCGCCCCCGCCCGCGAGCCCGTCCTGGTCGGCTACGGCCCGGCGCACGCGCGGACGGCGCGGCGCCCGCGAAAGCGGAAGCCCGAGCCACCGGCCCTCACACCGTCCGCCCGGAAGGCCCTCGCCGCCCCGCCGGTGCGCAAGCTCGCCCGCGACCTCGGGGTCGACCTGAGCCTGGTGTCCGCCACGGGCCCGTCGGGACGCATCACCCGCGAGGACGTGCACCGCCTCGCCGAGCGGCGGGCAACCACGCCGAACGCCCCGGGCCCCGCCCGTGACGACGTGGTGCGCACCCCGATTCGCGGAGTGCGCAAGCACACCGCGCAGGCCATGGTCGAGAGCGCCTTCACCGCCCCGCACGTCACGGAGTGGGTCACCGTCGACGTGACGCGGTCCCTCGGACTGCTGGAGAGGGCGCGCGCCGACAAGGCGTTCGGGGATGTGCGCCTGACACCCCTGTGCCTGGTCATCAAGGCAGTGCTGACCGCCATCGCGCGGCATCCCGGGATCAACGCGAAGTGGGACGCCGCGGCCGGTGAGATCGTCCAGTACTCCGACGTCAATCTCGGCATCGCCGCGGCGACACCGAGAGGGCTCATCGTCCCCAACATCGCCGCGGCCCAGCGGCTCTCCCTGCGGGAGATCGCTCTGGCGCTCACCGACCTCGTCGAACAGGCCCGTGCGGGCAAGACGCCACCCGAGCGGATGAGGAACGGGACCTTCACGATCACCAACATCGGTGTGTTCGGCATCGACGGCGGAACGCCGATCCTCAACCCCGGCGAAGCGGCGATCCTCTGCTTCGGCCAGGTGCGGCGCATGCCGTGGGAACACGAGGGCCGGATACGGCTGCGCGACATCACGACCCTCACCATGTCGTTCGACCACCGTCTCGTCGACGGCGAGCTGGGTTCGCTCGTCCTGCGCGACATCGCCCGGTTCCTCGAACGGCCGGACCTGATGGTTCTCCACCGCTGACCTCGCCGGGCGGCTGCCGTACGTGT
>NZ_GG657754.1:10263633-10286882 GCF_000158915.1 Streptomyces himastatinicus ATCC 53653
CCGCGGCCGCCTGGGTGGCGATGAGGGCCAGGGCTCCCGCCACCCCGAGCGCCGCCCCGCAGCCCGTGGCCGCCAGGACGTAGCCCGGCAGCGACGTCGCCATTGGCGCCGCGCACAGCCCCGCCCCGCCCAGGCCCAGGCACCCCGCCATCGCCCCGGCCGCCCGCGCCGGGGCGATCCGCCCGGCCAGCGGTCCGGCCACGGACATGGCCGCGGCAGGGGCGAGAAAAGCCGCCCCGGCCGCCGCCGCCGACAGCCGCCACGAGCCCTGGAGCGACATCGGCACCACGAAGAGGAAGACCACGGTGGCGGCATTGGCCACCGCACCGGCCGCGGTGAACGCCACGAAGGGCCGGTTGCGCAGCAGCGCCGGGCTCACCAGGGGGTTCGGCGCAGCCCGTTCGTACCGTACGAAGACCACGAACAGGGCGGCTGTCAGGACCAGGGCGGCGGCCGTACGCCCCGACGCCCAGCCCCACACCGGCCCGCGGTCGGTGCACACCGCCAGCGCGGCGACCGCCGCGGTCGCCGCGACCAGGCCTTTCCCGCCGACCGGGCGCGGCGCGCACCCGTCCCGGGGCTCCGCCGCCCGCGCCGCACACCCCGCCGCGAGCGCGGCGACGGGCACATTGAGCCAGAACACCGCACGCCACGACACCGCCTCGGTCAGCACCCCGCCGACGAACGGCCCGCACGCCGTCGCGACGCCCCCGACACCGATCGCCCACCCCAGGGCCCGCCCGCGCAGCGCGGGCGGATAGAGGCGCGTGAGCAGGGCCAGCCCCACCGGCATGGCCAGCGCGCCGCCCGCTCCCTGGACGACCCGGGCGCCCACCAGCACCGGCAGCGAGGGGCTGAGCGCACACACCAGCGACGCGCCCCCGAACACCGCGAGACCCGTCGTGAGCAGCGCGCGCCGCCCCAGCACATCGCCCAGCCGACCGGCGCCCAGCATCAGCGAGGCCGCCGCCAGCAGATAGCCGCTGACCACCCACGGCAGCCCGCCGCCGGCCCCGAGATCGCGGCCGATCCGGGGCAGCGCCGGATTCAGCGCGAAGGCGTCCAGCTGGACGCAGAACATTCCCAGCGACACGGCGGCCAGCGCCGGACGCCGCGCGGAGGCAGCGCTCCGTACCGTCATCAGTCACTCCTCATCAGCACCACGGAGGGGGACGGGGCAGGGGCTGAAGAGGGAAAACTGAACTCGACGCGAGGCGAGAGGGACGGGCGGACCACTCACACCCGGGAGAAACGCCGCGAGGAAACGGCGCCTTCAGCGGCGGGGCGGCAGCCGGTGCAGCTCCACGGCGCCCAGCCGACCGGCCTCGATCACGGCCGTCATGAACGTACAGTACGGCTGCCGCCGCCGGTCGGTGGGGGAGCCGGGGTTGAGCAGCCGGAGCCGCCCGTCGGCCGACGTGGAGTCCCACGGGATGTGGCTGTGGCCGAACACCAGCACATCCAGCTCCGGGAACCGCTGCGCGCAGCGCCGCTCACGCCCCTGCGCCGCGCCCGTCTCGTGCACCACCCCGAACCGCAGTCCGCCCAGCTCCGCGTACGCCACCTCCGGCAGCCGCGACCGCAGCTCGGGCCCGTCGTTGTTGCCGTACACGCCGATCAGCCGCCGCGAGCGCGCCTCCAGCAGATCGAGGGTGGCGGTGTCGACCCAGTCGCCCGCGTGGAGGACCACATCGGCGCCTGTCACATGGTCCAGCAGCTCCCGCGGCAGCTCCCTGGCCCGTCGCGGGAGGTGGGTGTCCGACATCAGCACAAGACGCACGCGCCGACCGTACCGTGTGAACCGTCATCCAGGGATCACCCGCACAGTTCATCGAGGGAGAGAATGTGACCGAGCGACCGCCGCTTCCGCCGTTCACCCGGGAGACCGCACTCCAGAAAGTCCGTCAGGCGGAGGACGCCTGGAATTCCCGCGACCCCGAAAAGGTCGCCCTCGCCTACTCCGTCGACTCCCGCTGGCGCAATCGCACGGAATTCCCGCACGGCCGCCCGGAAATCGTCGACTTTCTGACCCAGAAGTGGGCGAAGGAGCGGGAGTACCGGCTCATCAAGGAACTATGGGCATACGAGCGCAATCGCATCGCCGTGCGCTTCGCCTACGAATGCCACGACGCGTCCGGAAACTGGTTCCGCTCCTTCGGCAACGAGAACTGGCAGTTCGACGCCCACGGCCTGATGACGCAGCGCCACGCGTCCATCAACGATCTGCCCATCACGGTGGCCGACCGCAAGTTCCACTGGCCGCTCGGCCGCCGACCGGACGACCACCCGGGCCTGAGCGATCTGGGGTTGTGAACTCTCGGTCAGCATAAATAATGTGCCAAGCGGGAGGTGATCCGGTGTGACGACGGAATCTGCCGAGGACCGGTATCCGCGTCCGGTGGTGTCGGCCGCGGAAGCGGAGTGGATCTGGCGGCTGCTGTCCGTGCAGGCCCTGGAGAACGGCGCGAAGCCGGAGACGGTACGGCTCGCGGTGATCGTGGGGCTGGCCCGGGCCAGCGGCGCCCGCTACGGCGGTCTGCTGCGCTGCACCATGACGTCGCTCGACCTGGACGCGGGATGGGTGACCATCGAACACGGCAAGCACCGGATCCCGCGCCGCCACGGTCTGGACGCCGGCACGATCCTGGTCCTGCGCCGCTGGCTGCTGGTGCGCAAGGAGCTGTGCACCGAACTGGAGGGCTCCATCCCGGACGCGCTGCTGCTCACCGTGCACCACACCCATGACAACGGCGTGACCGTCGCCGCCGGGCTGCCCATCACCCGGCAGGGGCTGGTGCTCTCCTGGCGCCGCTTCGTCCACCGTACGAACGCCCGGTACGCCGCGCGCCGCCCTCCGCTGCCGACCCGCTTCGAACAGGTCCGCCGGGTCTGGGACGCCTGAGGCCGGTGGGAGCGGGGCCCGGGCGCAACCCCAGGGCGGGCGTCCCGGGCGGGCGTCCCGCCCCCACCGGTCCGTTCACGCCGCGGGAGCCCCGGCCCGGGCCGCCGCCGTCACCGAGATGCGCGCCTGCGCCGTCGCGCCGTTCACGGTCACCGCGAGGGTCGCCGTACCCGGGCGCAGCGCGGTGAGCTTCCCGGTCGCCGGGTCGAACGCGGCGACATAGCGGGCCGGGTGCCGGGCGCGGGACACCTTGCCGACGTAGACGTGTCGCGAGCCGGTCCAGTCCGCGCTGAGCGGTCCGCCGACCGGCACCGTGCGGGCACCGGCCCCCTCGCCCTGGATCACCGACGCCGTGACGTCCGCGTCCTGCCCGGCGCGCAGCTCGGCCGGGGCGGTGACCGTCAGCTCGTCCACATGGGCGCGGGTCTGCACCGACACCCAGTCGGTCCCGCCGGTCCACGGCGCCTGGCGCGCCGCCGCCCGCTGCTGCGCGAGACGTGGTCGACGCCCACCATCGACCAGCCGGTGAAGCCGCCCTGGCCGGGCGGGGTGGCGGGGTTCTTGCCCGCGTTGCCGTTGATCAGATACGGGACGCCGTCCACCCGCGAGGCGTGGAAGGTGCCCACGTGGCTGCCGATGAACGCCGCGCCCTTGCCCGTCGTACGGCGGAAATCGGCCAGCCAGTTCTCCAGCAGCGCGGCCTCCTTGCGGTCGCTCAGCTGGCTGCCCTGCTGCGGGGTGGGGTCGCGCGGCGGGACGTGTTCGATCACCATCACCGAGCCGATGGCCGGATCCCCGGCGGCGGCGTCCAGCTGTGCGCGCAGCGCCTTGATCTGCTGGAAGCCGCCGCCCCGGAGCCTCAGGCTCGAGGTGTCGAGCGTGAGGAACCGGGTGCCCCGGTGGTCGAACGTGCGGTGCGCGGGCCCGAATTCGGCGGTGAAGGTGTCGATCGAGCCGCCCATCACCTCGTGGTTGCCCGGCACGTAATACCAGGGCAGGTCGTCGCCCAGCTCCTCGGTGAGCACGCGGCGGGCGAAGGCGAGATCGGCGGGCGATCCCTCGTCCACCAAGTCGCCGTTGATGACCAGGAAGTCGGGCTTCGCCGCCTTGATCTCCCGCAGGGTGCGGCGGGCCTGGGCCACGATCGGGCTGTCCGGGGCACGGGCCACGAACTGGGCGTCCGACATCACCGCGAACCGCCAGTCCCGGCCGCCGGTGCGCGCGGCCGTGGCGATGAGCGGATCGGGGCGTACGTCCTCCTTCGGCAGCTCGACATCGGGCGGGACCTGTGCGGTGAGGTCGTCCAGGGTGACGCCGCCCGTGTACTGGCGGGTGGCGCCCGTCTCGGCGAGGTAGAAGCGGCTCACCTTCAGCGGGTACGCGACTCCGGCCGGAACCGCGAAGTCGACATGTCGCCAGCCGGTCCAGGTGATGTACGGGCCGCGCAGCAACTGGTCCGAGCCCGCCGCGTCCTTGAGGTGGAGGGTGGGCCACGCCCCCTTGCCGTCGCCCTTGATCCACAGGCCGAACGACTGCGGCTGGCCCTCCACCGCGATCGGCTCCGGCGGGGTGACATAGGCCGCGCGGGTGGCGGTGGACTGGCTGAAGTCGTAGGTCAGCTCCAGGCCGGTGCCGCTGTGCCCGTCGGGCGTGGCCTTCGCCGAACCGGAGGCGCGGGCCTGGCTGAACGTCCACTGCCCGGCGTCGTCGAAGGCGGCCTCCGGCTGGTCGGTCAGTCCGGAGGTGACGGCGAGTACGGTGACGGCGTCGCCGACCTCGACCGTGATGCGGCCCGCGGTCCGGTCGCCGCGGGCCTTGACGGTGAAGTTCCCCGTCGCCGGGTCCGGGGCGATGTCGAACAGCGCGTGGTCGTAGGTCAGCCGGACGTCGGACGGCTCGATGGGCGCGCTGGTGCCGTGCGCGTCCAGGCCGACGATCCCGAAGCGGCCGGTCGCCTCGGCGTCGGCGAGCCCGATCAGCCGGGTGGTGGGCTGGATCCGGTCCAGCTCGTCCAGCACGCTCAGCCCGATCGAGCCGCGGGCGGCGCCGCGCCGCGCGACGACCGTGGTGTCGCCGCCGCGGCGCGCGGTGAACGTCCCGTCGGCGCCGACCCGTCCGACCCCGGGGTCGGACGACTGCCAGCGCGGCGAGCCCTCGGCCGGGCCGTACGTCTCGTCGTAACCCGCGGCGGTGAGACGGCGGGTCAGCCCAGGGAAGACCCGCTCCGGGTGGCCGCCCCGGACCGGATCGACGGTGGGTGCCTCGGCCGCTTCGGTCGCCGTCTCCACCCAGAAGCCCCGCAGCCGGCCGCTGCCGTCGGGGGCGGTGAAGGCGAACCCGTTGGGCACGGGCCGTTCGCTGCCGTCGGAGGGGCTGTTCTCCACCCGGCCCGTGTCGCTGCCGGGTTCGCGGGCCAGGAGCGTGGACGAGCCGCCGCCGTCGAGGTTGAGCGCGCTGTAGGAGCCCGCGTCCTTCATCATCAGGCCCAGTTCGGTGAGGGTGACCCCGCCGCTGTCCGCCTGCCGCCCGTCCACGGTGAGGATCTGCATCGTCCGGCCGTCCCGGGAGAAGCCGACGGCCGTGCGCGGCGCCGCGGTGTTGTTGCCCTCGCCCTCGTGGCCGACCGGTTCGCCGTCCACGACGAGGAGTTCACGGCCGCTGACCGCCGTGCGCGGGGTGTCGCCGCTGTCGGTACGGGGCCGGTACTCCCACGACACCGGGTCGCCGACCGCCAGCCGGGCGAGGGCGTCCGCCCCGGTGTCGCGGCCGACCAGCACGGTGGCGCCCTCCGGGATCGCCCCCTTGCCGGGCGCTCCGGCCGCCGTGGTGACCTTGCCGTCCACGACCGTGACCTCGGCGGTGCGCCGCGCGCCGTCCACGGTCTGCGCCCGGTCCGCCTCGCCCCACTGGACGTTGTACGCGCCGATGCCGTTGGCCGGGACGTTGGCGGCGTTGAGCGCCGCGAGCGGACGCGGGCCGTCCGGGAGGGTCAGCGTGCCGTCGAAGTACAGCTGGAGGACGCGCCCCGCGGCGGCCGGACCGATGCCGACCGCCCTGCCCGAGCCGGAGGCGGCGGAGTTGACGATCCGGCCGTCGCCGATGCCGGTGCCCTCGGGGGCGCCGGTCTGGTTGATGTCGAAGAAGTCACCGTTGATCGCGGCGACCGTGCGGCGGCCCGGTCCGGCGTCGTGCGCCTGCGCGAGCCGGGAGACGGAATCGCGGCGGGCGACCTTGTCCGGGTGCAAATAGTCGACCTTCGCGGAGCCGGTGAGGTCCACCGAAAGCGCGTCGGCCCGCAGCCATTTGTCCGACTCCAGCCAGTCGTACGAGGTCAGCTTCACGCCCGGGGCGACCGGCCGCTCCGAGCGGGCGGTCCGGATGCCGTCGCCGTCGGCGATGGACCGCGCGCCGGGCGGGGGGTTGACGGCGGGCGGCGGGGCGATCGGCCGCAGCATCTCCGACGAGGAGCGGGGCAGCGGTTCGGGCGCGGGGGTGCTGTCGGCGGCGGACTGGCCGGCCGCACCCACGACGAGGGCACAGGCGGCGGCCAGTGCCGCCACGGGTCTGGTGAACGCGACAGGAGACATGGCAACTCCATGGGGCCATGGGACGCGCGTGGTTCCCACGCACAGCGCCCCCAGCATCGCCATGGAGATGACGGTGCGCCAGAAGGCGTCGGCGACATCATGGCGAACAAACCCCGGGCGGTCGCCGTCAACGGGGGCGCGTCAGGGCAGAGTCACCCCGTCCACGTACACCCACGCGCCCCCTTCGCGCGTGAAGCGGCTGTTCTCGTGCTGCTCGCCCGCGCGCCCGCCGGCTGCGCTGTCCACGTAGTGTGCCCGGAATTCCACCGTGCCCGTCGAGTGGAAGGCACTGCCGTCCGTCGTGCCGAGGATCTCCAGCCGCACCCACCGCGGCCCCGGGGCGAGTTCGAGCCGGGGCGGCCGTGTCGTGGAGTGCCAGCTGCGGAGCAGATACGCCTCGTCCCCCACCGCGAAGGCGCTGTAGCGGGAGCGCATCAGCTGCTCGGCCGTGGCCGCCTGCGCCTCCCCCCGGTGGAGGCGGCCGCAGCAGTCGGCGTACGGCGCGGGCAGTCCGCAGGGGCAGGTCACAGGGGCGGTACGGCGCGTGCGTCGGGACATGCGCCCATTGTGCCGTCCCCTGTGACGCCCTCCGTTTCCGGACTGGGCGGCTTCCGGGCTAGGCGGCGGCGATCCGCAGGGGTTCGACGCGCTTGATGACCAGGCCGTAGGTGAGGGCGCCGACCACGCACAGCGCGCCGGACAGCATCAGCGGAGCGACGAACGAGTGGTTGAAGAAGCCCAGCAGCAGTCCGGTGGTGGTCGAGCCGAGCACCCCGGCCAGGTTGGACGCGAAGTTCTGGATGCCGCCCAGCGAGGCCACATGGCGCGGGGTGGGCGCCACGTCGGCGGGCAGGCTGGCCACCGAGGCGGCGGAGAAGGCCAGGCTCGCGTAGCTGACGGACAGCAGCGTCAGGGCCCACATGGCGCTCGGGACGAGCACGGCGAAGGCGATGACCGAAGAGAAGAGCATCCCGCACACCAGGCAGGTCTTGCGGGCCCGGGTCACCGACCAGCCGCGGCGCAGCAGGGTGTCGCTGGTCCAGCCGCCGAGCAGGCTGCCGCCGATGGCGACGAGGCCGGGCAGGGCGCCGTAGAAGCCGAGCTTCAGCAGGTCGAAGCCGCGGGCGTCGACGAGGTAGCTGGGGAACCAGGTGATGAAGAAGTAGATGACGTAGTTGAGGCAGAAGAAGCCGATCATCATGCCCCAGACCGTGCGGTACCGGAACAGGTCGCGCCACCGCACCGCGGGCCCTTCCGGCGCCGCCTTCCCGGAGTCCTCGGCGGGGGTCTCCTCCAGCCGGGCGCCGCCCGCCGTGACGTAGGCGCGCTCCTCGGCGCTGATCCCGCCGGCCGCCGAGGGCTCGCGGTACGCCTTCAGCCACAGCGCGACCCACAGCAGGGCGACCCCGCCGGTGACCCAGAACGCCATCCGCCAGCCCTGCCACGCGATCAGCGCGGTCACCACCGGGGCGGCGACGGCGGTACCGGCACGGGCGCCGTTGTCCCAGACGCTGTTGGCCAGCGCCCGTTCGCGGACCGGGAACCAGCGGGAGACGGACTTGGCGCACGAGGGGTACGCCGGTGCCTCGCCCGCTCCGAGCGCCAGCCGCGCGATCAGCAGGCTGCCGATGCCGCGGACGAAGCCGGTGGCGACGGTGACCAGCGACCAGATCAGCCCGCCGATCGCGAACATCTTCTTCTCGCCGTACCGGTCGATCATCGCCCCGGCGGGCAGCTGGCCCAGCGCGTAGGTCACGAAGAACATGCTGAGGATCACGCCCTGCCACTCCGGACCGATGTGCAGGTCATCGGTCATGTAGGGCAGGGAGATGGAGATGGTGGCGCGGTCGACGTAGTTGACGGTCATGCCGAGGAAACAGAGGAAGGCCATCAGCCAGCGGGTGTTGTGCCGCAGGCCGCGCGGGCGCGGTGGCGCGGAGGCGGAGGCGGTCTCGTCCTCGGGTGGTGTGTCGGTGGCGGGGACGACTCTGGGGGTCTTCAAGGCGGCTCTCCTCTGAAGGGGTGGTGCTGGGGGGTGGTGCGTGAGGTCAGCGCGTCCGGGCGGCGGGGTGCAGCTCCGCTGCCACGGACGTGACCAGGGAGGTGTCGTCCGCGAGGTCCTCGGCGCCCAGCAGGCCGAGCAGGCGGCGCAGGGCGTCGCGCGGGGGCCGGGCGTCCCAGGCCCGGCGCAGCGCTTCGGCCTCGGGGTCGTCCAGGGGGTGGTCGCGGGTGACGCGGGCCCAGGCGGCGAGGGCCGACACCAGTTCCGGGGTGTCCCGCCCGGCGGCGCGCAGTTCGCGCAGCGGGGCCAGCCACCGTTCGGGGATCTTCAGCGATCCGTCCATGGCGATCTGCCGGATCCGGTGGTGCATGGCGGGGTTGGCGAAGCGGACGACGAGGCTGTCGATGTACCCGGCCAGGTCCAGGCCCTCGGCGGGCGGCAGGCTCTGTGCCGCCTCCGCGCAGTAGGCGCGCACGGCCGCCTCGCCCCAGGGCGTGGCGAGGACGTCGGCCACGGTCTCGCAGCCCTCGGCGAGGCCGCGGTAGGCGATGAGCGAGTGCGCGCCGTTGAGCAGCCGGAGCTTGGCGGACTGGTACGGGGCCACATCGGCGACGAACCGGGCGCCCGCCTCCTCCCAGTGCGGGCGGTCGGTGGCGAAGATGTCCTGGAGCACCCACTGGGTGAACGGTTCACCGGTCACCGCGCCCTCGTCCGCCACGCCGAGCGCACGGGCCGCGGTCTCGCGGTCGGCGTCGGTGGTGGCGGGCACGATGCGGTCGACGACGGTGGCGGGGAAGGCCACCGAGCCGGTCAGCCAGTCGAGGAGGCGATCGCGCTCGTCCCATGCGCTCGCCGCCACGAAGTCCCGTACCAGACGCCGCAGGACCGCGCCGTTGGCCGCCATGTTGTCGCAGGAGACCACCGACAGCGGCGCACCGCTCGCCCGCAGCCGGGCGCGCAGCCCCGCGGCGAGCTGCCCGACGACGGTCGCGGGGGCGGGAGCGCCCGCGAGGTCGGCGCGGACGAGGGGGTCCTCCAGCGCCAGAGCGCCGCCGGACGGGTCGCGCCGGTAGCCCTTCTCGGTCACGGTGAGCGTCACCACGGTGACGTCCTCCGAGGCGATCAGCTCGAGCAGCCGGGCGCCGTCGTCGGCGGCGTGCAGCACCTCGGTCACCGTGCCGACCACCCGGGTGTCCGGGGCCCCCGGGCCGCCGCTCGGTGAACGAGTACAGCCCGTCCTGCGGGCGCAGCGCGTCCACCACCGCCCGGCTGCGCTGGGTGACCCCGGCGATGCCCCATGCCCCGCCGTGCGCGGCCTCGGCGGTCTGGGTGGCGAGGGCCTGGTGGGCGCGGTGAAAGGCGCCGATCCCCAGGTGCACGATGCGCGGGCGCAGCGCGCGGGGATCGACCGGCGGGCGCGAGGCCGCCGGTACGGCGGGCAGGGTGGCCAGGGACAGCCGCTGTGCGCTGCTCACCAGTCGTGCACCGACCCGTCGGTACGGCGGCTCACCGGCAGGTACTTCGGGTCGTACGGGAAGCGGGCGGCCGCCTCCTCGTCCAGCTCGATGCCGAGGCCGGGCGCCTCGGAGGGGTGCAGCGCGCCGTCGCGCAGCTCGTACGTCGGCCGGAACACCTCGTGGGTGAGCGGGTCGTGCGCCATGTACTCCTGGATGCCGAAGTTGGGCACGGTGACGTCCAGATGGACGGCGGCGGCCATGCTCACCGGCGACAGGTCGGTGGCGCCGTGCGAACCGGTGCGCACCTGGTACAGCTCGGCCAGGTTGAAGATCCGCCGCAGATGGGTGATGCCGCCCGCGTGCACGACCGAGGCGCGGATGTAGTCGATGAGCCGCTCGGTGATGAGCTGCTGGCAGTCCCAGATGGAGTTGAAGACCTCGCCGACCGCGATCGGGGTGGTGGTCGACAGGCGGATCTGCCGGAAGGAGTCCTGGAGTTCGGCGGGGGTGGGGTCCTCCATCCAGAACAGCCGCAGGTCTTCCAGGCTGCGGCCGAGCCGTCCCGCCTCGGTGGGGCTGAGCCGGTGGTGCACGTCGTGCAGCAGGTGGAAGTCGAAGCCGAACCGCTCGCGGACCGCTTCCAGATAGCGCGGGGCGAAGTCGAGGTACGCCTCGGTCGACCACGGCTGCTCCTCGGGGAGGGCGCCGGTGGCGGGTTCGTAGACCGTGGCGACCGTGCCGTGGCGGATGCCGTAGGTCCCGGGGGAGCCGGGGACGGCGGCCTGGGCGCGGATCGCGCGGTAGCCCATCTCCTGGAAGTGGGCGACGTCGTCGAGCAGCTCGGGGATGTCGCCGCCGCTGGCGTGGCCGTAGACCATGGCCCCGTCGCGGGCCTTGCCGCCCAGCAGGTCGTACACCGGCATCCCGGCGACCTTGCCCTTGATGTCCCACAGCGCGGTGTCGACCGCCGCGATCGCGGTCATGGTCACCGGGCCGCGGCGCCAGTACGCCCCCTTGTAGAGGTACTGCCACATGTCCTCGATGCGGGCGGGGTCGCGGCCTATCAGCAGCGGTACGAGGTGGTCCTCCAGATAGGAGGCGACCGCCAGCTCGCGTCCGTTCAGCGTGGCGTCGCCGAGACCGGTCACACCGTCGGACGTGGTCACCTTCAGGGTCACGAAGTTGCGACCGGGAGAGGTGACGATGACCGTCGCCTCCGTGATCGTGGCCATGCGCGTCTGCTCCTCACCGCCCGGCTCCGGGGTGGAGACCGGGCTATTGGTCGGCTACCATACAAGTACGTCAGCAAGGCGGGTCAAGGGTTCGGAAGGGGTCCGATGGCATCGGCTGAAGGACTGCACGCGGCACGCTCCCGGGGGCGCAACACCCGGCAGCTCGTCCACGAGGTGCTGCGCTCGCGCATCGTCGGCTTGGAGCTGGCCCCGGGCTCGGCCGTATCGGAGAACGACCTGGCCGCCGAGCTGGGCGTCAGCCGCACCCCCGTCCGCGAGAGCCTGATCCTCCTCGCCGACGAGGGGCTGGTGGACATCTATCCGCAGATGGGGACGTTCATCTCGCGCATCCGCGAGCGCGACGTGGCTTCCGCCCAGTTCATCCGGGAGGCGCTGGAGTGCGCGGCGCTGCGCGACGCCGTCGGCAAGGCCACCGCGCGCGACGTGGCGGAGCTGCGGGTGCTGCTCACCGCGCAGGAGGAGGCCGACGCGCAGTCCGACATGGCCGGCTTCTTCCAGCTGGACGAGCAGTTCCACCAGCGGCTGATGGCGGTGAGCGGACATGCCTCGGCGTGGCCCGTGGTCAGCCAGGCCAAGGCCCAGCTGGACCGGGCCCGGCGGCTTTCGCTGCCGCTGACCCAGCAGATGTCGCTGCTGATCGGCCAGCACCGTGAGGTGGTCGACCTGCTGGAGGACGGCGATCTGGACCGGGCGGACGGGGCGCTGCGCTCGCACCTTCGGCTGGTCTTCAGCGATGTGGAGAAGATCCGGGCCAAGCACCCGGAGCTGTTCAGTGACCAGGACGCCCCGCTCCGGCCGCGCCGGGAGAGCCCCCGGCGCGCCGCCGCCCGCGAGGACTGAGGCGTCGCTTGAAGACATGGCAGCGGGGCGGGCCCGGTGTGGACCCGCCCCGCGCTCCTGCCCGTATCAGCCCTTGGTCTTGATCCTCATGAACGTGACCGAGTCCGCCGGGAAGGTGTACGTGAAGGTGTTCGCCACCCCGTCGAGCCTCGACCGGACCGGCTTGACCGGCTGCTCGGACTCGGTGTTGACCGCCTCCGGAGCGCCCTGGAGCGTGGTCAGCCGCGCCGTCCGCGCCACCTTGCGTCCGCCCAGGTCGATCCGGGTGCGGGCGGCCGTGCTCTGGGCGTTGACGACCTTGACGATCAGCTCACCGGTGGCCTTGTCCCGCGTCACCACCTGGCGGAACGGCTCGGCCACCTTGTCGTCGGTGAAGCCGCCCCACTTCTTGCCGTCCAGGTACAGCGTCACCTGACGGCCGCGCACCTCGACGCGAGCGTCGTAGCTGCGCCCCGTCTCGATCTTCGTACCGTCCTCGGCCATCGTCTGCTTGGCGCCGCCCACCGCCTTCTCCACGGCGGAGCGGGTGTTGCCCCAGCCGCCGAGGTTCCACCAGTAGTAGTTGCCGGTGTCCTTGACCCCGAACGCGATGAGGAAGCCCTCCTTGCCGGACTTCTTCGTCGCCTTCACCTTCAGGTCGTAGTCGCGCCACGCCGGATCGCCCGCGGTGACCATGGTGTTCTCGGCGGCGGCGTCGGACTGGACGTACGCACCGTCCTGAACCGTCCACGACCCGGTGCCGGTGGCCTTGGTCCACTTCGCGTCATCGCCCGAGAAGTCGTCGCTCAGCAGCGTCGAACCGTCCGCGGCGGTCACCTTGACGTCGTCGTACGCCGCGCTCGTGGCCCACGTCGACAGGCCGACGGCGCCGCTGATCGGCTCACTGGGGGCGGGGGTGGCGGACGCCTTGCTCGGCACCACCCGGTCCCCGACGTTGTTCATGAACAGCTTCTGCGTCTCGTAGCTGGTCGAGCCCCAGGAGGCGGAGTTGTTGAACCAGATCATGTCGGGTCGCCACTGCGTTGCCTTCTCGTGAGCGAGCAGCGGGGCGTACGAGGCCAGCTTGACGACATCGGCGTTGCGCTCCAGGCCCGTCATGAACGCGGCCTCGGTGAGCGCGTTGTGCCACTTGTTGTCCTGCGAGGCGTACTCGCCCAGGAACACCTTCGGGCCGGAGCGGTCGTAGGTGTCGTAGCGCTGGTTGTTCTCCAGGAACCACTGCGGGCTGTTGTAGTAGTGCTCGTCGACCATGTCCACGCCCGCGGCCCGGTTCAGCGCCCAGGCGCGGTCGAAGGTCTGCCCGCTGTCGTCGGGGCCGGAGTTGCTGATCACCGTGATGTCGGGGTACTCGGACTCGATGGCCTTGCGGAACTCGGTGAACCGCGCGAAGAACTCGTCCGGCAGGTTCTCCTCGTTCCCCACCTCCAGATGGGTCAGGCCGAATGGCTTCGGATGGCCCATCTGCGCCCGCTTCTTGCCCCACGTCGAGGTCACCGGTCCGTTGGCGAACTCGACGAGGTCCAGGGTGTCCTGGATGTGGCGCTTGAGCAGCGCCGGGTCGTCGGTGGCCTTGTTCTGGCCGCAGCCGGTGACCAGCGCGGGCACCACCGGCAGCGCCATCGCGCCGATGTCCTCGGCGAACTGGAAGTACTCGTAGTAGCCGATGCCGTAGGACTGGTTGTAGCCCCAGAAGTTGGAGTTGACGGCACGCTGCTCGACCGGGCCGACGGTGTCCTTCCACTGGTAGGACCGCTTGCGCGGCCAGTTGGGCGCCTCGTACGCCTCATGGCTGCCGGTGTTCACCAGGCAGCCGCCCGGGAAGCGCAGGAAGCCCGGCTTCAGCGCGGCGATCTTCTCCGCGAGGTCCTTGCGCAGGCCGTTCGGCCGGTGCTTGTAGGTGTCGCGGGGGAAGAGCGAGACCATGTCGAGCCGGAGCGTGCCGCTGCCGCCCGCGGCGACCGTGAGCCGTCCGGCGCTGCTGGAGGTGGTGGCGGTGAGGGTGCCGGTGTACTTGGTCCAGCGGTCGCCGCGCACCGTGGCGCGCAGCGGACGCGCGAGCGTGTCGCTGCCGGAGCCGTCGCCCAGACCGATGGTCAGCGGCGTTCCGGACGCCTGGTCGGTGCGCGCCCACACCGAGAAGTCATAACGCTCGCCCGCCTTGATGGCCATTCCGGTGGTGTAGCCGGAGTTGGTCACCCCGTACCGGGCCGCCGATCCGCCGGTGCCGTCGAGCGTCAGCCGCAGATAGCGCCGGTTGCGCTCGTTGAGACGCCCGTCGTCGTCCACGACCTTGGCCTCGCCGGTACCGCCGCCGGCCGCGGCCCCGGTCCACGCGGTCAGGGGGGTGTACGAGGAGTGGTCGGCGGGGTCGTACTCGAAGGACCGGTTCTGGACCAGCTCGGCGTACAGACCGCCGTCGGCCGCGCGGTTGATGTCCTCGTAGAACACCCCGTACATCGTGTCGTCGATCGCCGGGCCCTTGGCGGACGGGTCGACGGAGAGCGTGTAGTCGGTGGCGTCGGCCGCCGGGTGCGCGGGAGCGCCGGTGGCGGCCGTGGGGACGGCGGTGACGGTACCGGCGAGCAGGGCGCCGATGGTGAGGCCGAGTCTCCAGCGTGTGCGGGGCATGCGTCTCCCGTTCCGAATCGTGTCGTTCGAAATCCCGTACGTCGCTCAGAACTTCGAACGAAAGATATGGGGGAGGGCAGAGCGCGTCAACGCCCCGGACATCCTGGACCGGATCAACCCTGCGTCTGCCGCGGCTCCCGTGCTGCCAGCCGTTCGCGCTGCGGGACCACGGTGTACTTCGGGTCCTCGGCCGACCGCATTCCGGCGTGGAAGACGCCGAACCGGGTGCACGCCGACGCCGCCAGCAGGGCCGTGCCGCTGAGGACCGCGGCGGTGCGGTTGCGGCGGGCCAGCAGCGCCCCGCCCAGCGAGCCCGCCGCGCCGAGGGCCTCGGCGGCGCGCATCAGCCGCCCCGCCGTGCCTTCGCGGTAGGTCTCGGCGACGACCCCGAGCCGCCGTTCCATCGCCCGTACGGCCACGCCCTCCAGCGCCGTACCGAACAGCGCGGCACTGCGCGCCGGGGCGTTCTCCGCCACCGGCGAGGCGATCAGCGCCATGCCACCGGCCGCCGCCGCGGCCGAACCGACGAAGAGGTACGGCAGTTCGCGATAGCCCTCGTGCCAGCCGGGGACCGCGGTGTCGGCGGCCAGCACCGCCGTGTACGACGCGACCACCGGGCCCAGCGCGGCGGCCACCGCCGTGGCCGCCCGGCCGGTACGCGGCAGCCTGCCGCCGACGTCCAGGACCGCCGCGGCCCCCGCCGCCGGGCCGTACGCGGCCAGCAGCCAGGAACCGACGCTCATCGGCGACGTCGGCTTGAACACCCGCAGCATGTTGGCGAAGCGCTCGGGGCGTCCGAGGTCATGGACCAGGGCGGCGGCGGAACCCGAGACGGACACCAGCGACGAGATCTTCAGCGCCCGGGCCATACGGGGGCGGCCGGTCAGCGCGGCGCCCGCCGCGAGCACCGAACCGGCGCCCGCCAGACCGCCGAGGAAGAAGTACCCGGCGATGTCCCGGGCCTGCCAGGTGGGCGGGTTGAGGATCGGCTTGCCGTAGTACGAGGTGAACTCGGCCTCCGGCACCATCAGCTGCTCGCCCCGGCGCCCCTTCCGCCCCTTGCGCTCCTTGCCTCCCTTGTGGTCGCCCATCAGCGCTTCCCTCCGTTCCGCCCGTGCGCCGCGAACACGGCGGCCACTCCGCCGAGCAGGGTCAGCGCCGCGGCCCCGGCGTGCCGCCACATCGACGGCAGATCGCGCGTGGTGACGACCGGGTCCGGCGGCAGCCCGTACACCTCCGGCTCGTCCAGCAGCAGGAAGAACGCGCCGTCGCCGCCCACCCCGTCCTCGGGGTCGTGGCCGTACAGCCGGGCGTCGGACACGCCCTCCCGGTGCAGGTCCTCCACCCGCGCGGCGGCGCGCTCGCGCAGCTCGTCCAGCGGGCCGAACTGGATGGACTCGGTGGGGCACGCCTTGGCGCAGGCCGGTTCCTGGTCCGCGCCGAGCCGGTCGTAGCACAGGGTGCATTTGAACACCCGGCCGTCCTCGGGGCGTTGGCCGATGACCCGTACGGGCACGCGGGTACGCAGTAGCCACAGCCGTTGCAGATGTCCTCCTGGACCACGACCGTGCCGAACTCGGTGCGGAACAGCGAGCCGGTGGGGCACACGTCCAGACACGCGGCGTGGGTGCAGTGCTTGCACACGTCCGAGGACATCAGCCAGCGCAGACCGCTGTCCCCGCCGCCGTCTCCTTGGACCATCGGCTTGTTCTGCTCGATGAAGGCCACATGGCGCCAGGTGGAGCCGTCCAGCCCCTGCGAGTTGTCGTAACTCATGCCGGTGAACTCCAGCCCGTCCTCCGGGACGGCGTTCCATTCCTTGCACGCCACCTCGCACGCCTTGCAGCCGATGCACACGGAGGTGTCGGTGAAGAAGCCCATCCGCGGCGGATGCCCCTCGTGTCCGGAGTCGCCGGCCGGATCCGGTTCGATACCGTCCAGCAGATTGGGCCGATGAGCGAGTTCTTCGGCGCCTGCCCGTCCGTCATCCCCGGACCTCCATCCCGGTCAGCTCCGTGATACCGGCGCGCCGCCGGTAGGTGTTCAGCAGGGCGGTCAGCTCCGGGCCGCGGGGGCGGCGGCCCGGGCGGATGTCGGCGGTCAGCGCCTTCACCTCCTGGATCTGGACGTTCGGGTCGAGCGCGATGGCGGACAGCTCGTTGGCCGCGTCGCCGCGCGCGTAACCATTGGGACCCCAGTGGTACGGCAGCCCGATCTGGTGCACCGTGCGGCCCCCGACCCTCAGCGGGGACATCCGCTCGGTGACCAGCACCCTGGCCTCGATCACCCCGCGCGCTCACCAGCGTCGCCCAGCCGGAGTGTTCCAGGCCCAGTTCGGCGGCCAGCGCGGGGGAGACCTCGCAGAACAACTCCGGCTGGAGCTCGGCGAGATACGGCGTCCAGCGGGTCATGCCGCCCGCCGTGAAGTGTTCGGTCAGCCGGTACGTGGTGATGACGTACGGGAAGATCTCGCTGCCCGGGGCGCCGCCGCTGGGATGGAACCGGTTGTGCTCCCGGGAGAACACCTGCCGGACCGGGCTGTGCTGCTGCTCCGGGTGGAGCGGATTGCGTACGGGCGAGTCCTGCGGCTCGTAGTGCACCGGCATCGGCCCGTCCACCAGCCCGGCCGGTGCGTACAGCCAGCCCTTGCCGTCGGCCTGCATGATGAACGGGTCCACCCCGCTGAGCGCGTCCGGCCCCTTCGCGTCCTCGGGCGGCCGGTACGACGGCGACCGGTCGGGAATGAAGTCCGGGATGTCATGGCCGGTCCAGCGCCCCTGGCGCTCGTCCCACCACACCAGCGCCTTGCGTTCGCTCCACGGCGCGCCGGAGGGGTCGGCCGAGGCGCGGTTGTAGAGGATGCGGCGGTTGGCGGGCCAGGACCAGGCCCATTCGGCGGCGATCCAGTCCTGTTCGGTGTGCGGCTTCCGACGGGCCGCCTGGTTGACGCCGTCGGCGTACACACCGCAGTAGATCCAGCAGCCGCAGGAGGTGGAGCCGTCGTCCTTGAGCTGGGTATACGCGCTGAGCGGAGTGCCGTCCGCGCCACGGCCGTTGATCTCGGCGAGGACGGCCTCGGCGACGGGCTCGGCCAGCGGCCCTTCGGTGGGGTAGTCCCAGGTCAGGTCGAGGATCGCCCGGTCCATGGGATCGGTCGAGCCCGCCAGCCGCTCCCGGATCCGCCGGCCCAAGTGGTACATGAACCACAGATCGCTGCGCGCGTCGCCGTCCGGCTCCTTGGCGGGGAAATGCCACTGGAGTGTCCGGTTGGTGTTGGTGAAGGAGCCCGACTTCTCGGTGTGGGCGGCGGCGGGGAAGAAGAACACCTCGGTGGCGATGTCCTCGGTGCGCAGCTCCCCGGTCTCGATCTCCGGCCCGTCCTGCCACCAGGTGGCGGACTCGATGAGCGAGAAGTCGCGCACCACCAGCCAGTCGAGCTCCGCCATCCCCAGGCGCTGCATCTTGGCGTTGGCCGATCCGACGGCGGGGTTCTCGCTCATCAGGAAGTAGCCCTTGCACACCCCGTCGAGCTGCGCCAGCACGGTGTCGTAGGTGCTGTGGGAGCCGGTCAGCCGGGGCAGATGGCCGAAGCAGTAGTCGTTGTCCGCGCGCGCCGCGTCGCCGAAGTACGCCTTGAGCAGGCTGACGACGTACGCGCGCATGTTGCCCCAGAAGCCCTTGTCCGCCTTCACCGCCTCGGTGAAGGTGTCCAGGTCCTCGTCCTGGTGCGCGTGGGGCATGGGGATGTAGCCGGGCAGCACGTTGTAGAGGGTGGGGATGTCGCTGGAGCCCTGGATGGAGGCGTGGCCACGCAGTGCCTGGATGCCGCCGCCGGGGCGGCCGATGTTGCCGAGCAGCAGCTGGAGGATGCAGGCGGTACGGATGTACTGGGCGCCCACGGTGTGCTGGGTCCAGCCCACCGCGTACACGAACTCGGAGGTGCGGTCCCGGCCGGAGTTCTCCACCAGCGCCCGGCACACCTCCAGGAAGGTCGCGCGGGGAATGCCGCAGGTCTCCTCGACCAACTCGGGCGTATAGCGGGCGAAGTGGCGCTTGAGGACCTGGTAGACGCAGCGCGGATGCTGAAGGGTGCGGTCGGTGCGGAGGTCACCCGAGACGGGGGCGCCGCCGGAGCCGTGGACCTCGGCGCGGCCCGCGTGGGCGACGCCGGGGCCGTCCTCGGTGCGTTCCTCGTACAGCTGGTCGGGGTCCCCTTGGGGGGACTGGACCTGGGTGCCCTCGTAGCTCCAGCTGTCGATGTCGTAGTGGCCGGTCTCCTCGTCGAGACCGGAGAAGATCCCGGCGAGGTCCTCGGTGTCGCGGAAGTCCTCGCCGACGAGGGTCGCGGCGTTGGTGTACTCCAGGACGTACTCGCGGAAGTCCAGCTCGTTGGAGAGGACGTGGTTGATGATCCCGCCGAGGAAGGCGATGTCTGAGCCGGCCCGGATGGGGACGTGCAGATCGGCCAGTGCGCTGGTGCGGGTGAAGCGCGGGTCGACATGGATGACCTTGGCGCCCCGGGCCTTGGCCTCCATCACCCACTGGAAGCCGACGGGGTGCGCCTCGGCGAAGTTGGAGCCCTCGATGACGATGCAGTCGGAGTTCTGGAGGTCCTGGAGAAAGGTGGTGGCGCCGCCGCGGCCGAAGAGGTGCCGAGACCGGCGACGGTCGAGCTGTGGCAGACCCGGGCCTGGTTCTCCACCTGGACCACACCGAGGGCCGTGAACAGCTTCTTGATGAGGTAGTTCTCCTCGTTGTCCAGCGTGGCGCCGCCGAGGCTGGCCAGCCCGAGTGTGCGGTTGACGCGTATGCCGTCCTGCTCCCACTGCCAGGTCTCGCGGCGGGTGCGGATCACCCGCTCGGTGACCATGTCCAGCGCGGTGTCCAGGTCCAGCGGCTCCCAGTCCGTGCCGTGGGGGCGGCGGTAGAGCACCCGGTGGCGGCGGGACTCGCCGGTGGTCAGCTGGAGGGTCGCCGACCCCTTGGGGCACAGCCGGCCACGGCTGACGGGCGAGTCGGGGTCGCCCTCGATCTGCACCACGCGGTCGTCCTTGACGTACACGTTCTGGGCGCAGCCCACCGCGCAGTAGGGGCAGACCGACTTCACCACCCGGTCCGCGGTGGCGGTGCGGGGGCGCAGCTCACGGGTGGCGGCCGAGGAGGCGGCGGCTCCGCGGCCGAGCGGGTCGGTTCCGGTCAGCTGCCGGTAGACGGGCCAATCCTGGATCCAGGTACGCACGCCCATCCGCTTGTCCTTCCCGCCGCTCGCGTCACCCGCATGGCCGGGTACGGCGCATGGATTCCCGTCGCGGCGGGATTCACACCCCGTCTGCCGCCGGATGCGCGGGCCGCGGGACCCGAAGGTGGGAGAGGAGGTCGTCGGCCGCCGGGTAGGGGCGCTCCTCGGGGAGGCGCGCGGCCGCCGCGTCGAGGTCGCCCGCCCGGACGAGGGCGTGGACCTCGCGGGCCAGCGGCGTCACATCGGTGATGGACACCGTCCACTCGTCCGCGTACCGGCGGGCCGCCTCGCCCGCCAGGCCGAGCTGGAGGGAGCGGTACGGCAGCGGCCGCAGCTGGAGGTCGCGCTCCGGGTCCCACTGGACCCGGGTGGGGGAGCGGTGCAGTTGGCGCTTCCAGGCCGCCTGGTCGGGGTGGAGGCCGCGTACGTAATGGGAGAGGCAGGCGTTGCGCAGCGCCCAGGCGAAGCCCTCGTGGGTGATCTCGACGGCCAGGACCGTTTCCTGGCCCTCCTTCAGACCCCAGCCGCAGCGGTACATCATCCAGAGGAACGACGGTTTGATCCAGGTCATCCGGTCTCGCTTCCAGGCGGAGGGGAACCGGCCGTCGCGGGCCGCGGGCAGGCCGATGTGCGGGGCGTACGCCTGGTAGACGGTGACCGTGGCCGGGTTGTGCCGTGCGCGGATCTGGTGGTTCTGGTCTTCCATGGTCAGCAAGCGCGTGGCTGTGCGGGCGGTGCCCGGCCACCGAATTTTCTTCCTGGGTGTGCCGCACCCAGGAAGAAGACGTCCTGGTTACGGCCCTGGGGGGCGTCCAGACTCGGCGGCGGACAACGCACGACAAGAAGGGCACCCACCATGAGCGGACGGCGACTTGACGGCAAGGTCGCACTGATCACCGGCGCGACGGGCGGAATCGGCGCGGCGACCGCCGAACTGTTCGCCCGCGAGGGCGCGCGCCTGGTCCTCACCGACGTGGCCCGCGAACCGCTCGGCGCACTGGCTCGGCGCATCGAGGAGACCGGGGCGGAGGTGGCCACCGCCGCGCTGGACGTCTCCTCCGCCCGGGAATGGGACGCGGTGATCACCACCGTGCGCGAGCGGTTCGGCAGGCTGGACGTGCTCGTCAACCTGGCGGGCATCGTGGACTGGCCCGGCATCGAGGACACCGACGAAGACGCGTGGGACCGGGTCATCGACATCAACCAGAAGGGCAGCTGGCTCGGGATGAAGGCCGCGATGCCGCTGCTCCGCGCCACCGGCAACGCGTCGGTGATCAACACCTCGTCGGTCCTCGGGATCGTGGGCAGCGGAGCGGCCGCCGCCTACACCGCGTCCAAGGGGGCGGTACGGCTGCTGAGCAAGACCGCCGCCGTCGAATACGCCCGTCGGGGGGTGCGGGTCAACTCCGTCCACCCCGGGGTCATCGCCACCCCGATGATCCAGGACATCCTGGACGAGGAGGGCGACGAACAGCCGGACATCGTGCGCACCCCCATGCGCCGCGCGGGCCGCGCCGACGAGGTGGCCTCGGCCGTGCTGTTCCTCGCGTGCGACGAGTCCTCGTTCGTGACCGGCTCCGAACTCGTGGTCGACGGCGGCCTCACCGCCCACTGAGGCTGTTCATCGCGGCCGTCCTCGACGTGGATATGGAGCGAGACAGGGGGCTGCGAGCACGCTCGTACTGCGTCATGCCGCGTGTACGGTGATCGCCATGGCTGACATCCCGCCCCGTCCCGAGCCGTTCCTCCAGCGGACCGACCCCGCGGCGATCGACGACCTCCGCGCGCGGCTGCGCGGCACGCGCTGGCCGGACGCGCCCGAGGACGCCGGGTGGTCGCTCGGGACGGACCTGACCTATCTCCGCGAACTCGTCGCCTACTGGGCGGACGAGTTCGACTGGTCCGCGCGGGAGGCGGCGCTCGCCCGGCTTCCCCGCTTCCGCGTCGGGATCGGCGGTCTCGGCATCCACTTCGTACACGCGCGAGCGGCCGCCACACCGGCCGGGACCGCCCCCGCGATGCCGCTGGTCCTCTGCCACGGCTGGCCGGACTCGTTCTGGCGCTACTCGAAGGTCATCCCGCTCCTCACCGACCCCGGTGCCCACGGCGCCGATCCCGCCGACGCGTTCGACGTGGTCGTGCCGGACATGCCGGGCTACGGGTACTCCGACCGCCCCAGCGGTCCGCCGCTCGACACCGTCGCCGTGGCCGGTCTGTGGGCCGAGCTGATGAGCGTCCTCGGCTATGAGCGGTTCGGCACCTCGGGCGGTGACATGGGCAGCCATGTGAGTCGCTACCTCGCGCTCGACCATCCCGACCGGGTCGTGGCCGTCCACCGCACGGACGCGGGCGTGCCCGTGTTCACCGGCGACCCGGCGGACCTCACGCCCGAGGAGCGCGCCTGGTTCGACGAGGTGACGGCCTGGCTCGCGGCCGAGGGCGGCTACGGCGCCATGCACCGTACGAAGCCCCAGACCGCCGCCTTCGGGCTCACCGACTCGCCCGCCGGGCTCGCCGCGTGGATCGTCGAGAAGCTGCTGTCGTGGAGCGACTGCGGCGGCGACATCGAGCGGAGCTTCACCAAGGACGAGATCCTGACGAACGTCACGCTCTACTGGCTCACCGGGACGATCGGCTCCTCGATGCGCGCGTACCACGCGAACGCCGCCATCCCGCGCGAGCAGCTCACGCGCCGGGTCGACGTGCCGTCCGGGTTCTCGCTCTTCCGCGGCGACGTCGTCCGCCCGGTGCGGGCGTGGCTCGACCGCACGGCGAACGTGGCGCGCGTGACCGAGCCCCCGCGCGGCGGCCACTTCGCGCCGTTCGAGGAGCCCGAGCTGTACGCGGAGGAGCTGCGCGCGTTCTTCCGTCCCTACCGGGCGGCGGTGACGGGCTGATGGATTCCCACGGCGATGTCGTGGGGGTGGACGCCTGCCCTTCCGGCTGGGTCGCGGTGACCCTGCGCGGTGGCGCGTTCGCGGGTGCCGAGACGGCCGGCGGGCTGAGCGATCTGCTGGCCCGGGTGGGGGACGCGGCCGTGGTCGCGGTCGACATGCCGCTGGGGCTGTTGGCGTCCGGGCGGCGCGGCGCGGAGGCGCTGGCCGCCGCACGGCTGGGGCCGCACCGGTCGCGGGTCTTCCCGGTGCCGCCGCGGCAGGTCTGGGAGCAGCCCGACTACGACGCGGCGAACGCCTGCTGCCGTCGGCTGACCAGCGCCGGGCTCTCCCGCCAGTCGTGGGGGCTGGCCGCGAAGCTGCGCGAGGCCAACGCGCTCCGGGACGGCGGCGACCACCGGCTCCCCTCGTCCATCCCGAGGTCTCCTTCGCGGCCATGCGGGACGG
>NZ_GG657754.1:10287327-10287842 GCF_000158915.1 Streptomyces himastatinicus ATCC 53653
TGGTCCAGCGGGTCGACGTCCGACCCGTAGCGCGGGGAGGTGCGCATCTCGAAGTGCAGATGCGGACCGGTGGTGTTGCCGGTGTTGCCCGACCGGGCGATCCGGCGCCCCGCGTCGACGGTCTGCCCGCTGCGTACCGTCAGCGCCGACAGGTGCGCGTACTGGGTGTACATCCCGTCGGCGTGGCGGATGACCACCTGGTAGCCGAAGGCACCGGCCCAGCCCGCGGCCACCACGGTGCCCGGGGCGACCGCGTGCACCGAGGTCCCGATGGGCACCGCGTAGTCCACGCCGGTGTGGTGGCCGCTCGCCCACCGCGGGCCGCGCACCCCGTACGCCGCGGTGATCGGGCCGTTGACCGGCGCCGTGAGGCGCTGGGACGCGGACTTCCGGGCGGCGTCGCGGGAAGCGGCGGCCGTGCGCTTGGCGGCGGTCCGGTGGGCCTGGCGCTTGGCCGGGCGGGCCTTGCCCGAGGGCAGGGCGAGCCGCTGTCGCCGGGTGGATCAGGTGCGGGT
>NZ_GG657754.1:10288037-10295532 GCF_000158915.1 Streptomyces himastatinicus ATCC 53653
GGACCGAGCAGACCGGCCCAGGCGCCCGGGCCCTGGCCGCGGAGCACCGCCTCGGCCACGGAGATCTGCTGGCCCTTGGTGGCGAGGTCGGCCCGCGGGGCGTACCGGGTGCCGCCGTACGCGGCCCAGGTGTGCTGCGAGAACTGGAGCCCGCCGTAGTAGCCGTTGCCCGTGTTGATGCGCCAGTTGCCGCCGCTCTCGCACGCGGCGACCTTGTCCCAGGTGTCGACCGGGGCCGCCTGGGCGGCGCCGGTGTTGAGGAACGGCAGGACGATGCCGACGCTGCCCGCGGTCAGGACCGCGCACAGCGGGGAGACCCGGCTGGGCGATGCGGGGCGGCGGTGACTTCCTCGTACGGCCATGAGGCTGGTTCCTCTCCACAACGGCTCTCGACGTCGCCCCCCGGAAGTCCCGGCGGGCTGTACGAGTACCGCAGCCGGGGGCGGCCGGTCACAAGGCGCAGGGGTGGTCACGGGGCACCGCGCGCTCCCGGAACCCGCCCCCTGATCGGGTGACGCTCCCTCAGCTGTGCGAGGTAAGGCGCGTGGAGGGACGAGGGGGCGCACGGACAGGCCCGGGGCTGACGGGACGGCCGGGGCTCCGAGCCGTAGCTCACCTTCCGCCGCGTGCCGGGCGGGGATCGCGGCGGCGGAAAAAGATTCTTCGGACGGCCCTGGGGGATGCCGCTATTCCCGCGGATTGGTTTCTTGTTGGACCAGCGGCCGATCATCTTCGCGGGGCGGCCGAATTCCGGGCCGGGGCACGGCGGTTCGGTCCGGACCGGTGCGTGGGGGCGGCCCCGCCGCACTGCCAGGAGACCGATCTTGGCCGGGCGGCGGCGCGGGCGGGGAACAGCACGTACCGGTCCGGCCCCGCACCGGCCCGGTGAAAGGCGGGAAGCCGCGAAGCGGGGAAGCGGGGAAGCCGTAGAGGGCGAGCGGGAGAAGGGGAATAGAGGAAGGGCCGGTGCGATGGGGGCGGCAATACGCGCGCAGAACGGCGGGTCGCTGCCGGTAATAGGCCCGGTCCCGCCCGGAGTTCCGGCTCGACGGCCGGTACGCCCCAGCGGCGGGCGAGGAGGCGCGCCGGGTGGGCGGTGATGTCGTGGGGTGAGGTCCGGCCGTCGCCCTTGTCCGGGGACTCGGCCGCCGCCTCGGGAGCCGGGGACCGGCCGCGGGGGAGCGCCCGCCTGGCCGTCGGCCTGGGTGTCGGCCTGGGTGTCGGCTTCGGATGTCGTCGCGGGCGGACTCCGCGGCCCGTTCCGGCTCGCACCACCGCTGCCGGCCCGGGATACGGTACGCGGCGACCGAAGAACCCCGGCCACAACTCCCGCGCCCCTCGCCCGGCTTTGGCCCGGCGCCAAGGGCATGGGTCGGCCCCGGACAACTCGAAGGTTGACAGGCGGACTTGACGTGCCGTTTGCTCAATCTCCCGGCGCCCATCGCCTCCCGGACCGCCCGCGTACCGCGCCAGTTCTCCGAAAAAGGGGCCGCCCGGCGGCGGCCGGGAACTGGCGGAGAATCACGCGGCCCCTGTATAGCGGGGAGCGTGCCGACGCGCATATCATTGCCTCACATCGACTTCATCACGGTAGATCGCTCGCAGGAGCGGTTCCGAATAATCACCTCCTGACCCCGGATCGCCGGGAGCCTCCGCGACGCCGCTGCCGTCATTTCCGTACGGCATCGCCCGCCGCATCGAGGAATCCTCGCGACGGTGGTCCGTACTTCAGGATGTGCAGCGCGCCTACGGTGCGTGCCGGTCGTCACCGGCCCTGCGCCGTCGGCCTTCTGGCGTACCCGGCGGTGCGCCGCGCCGCTGGACGTACGACCGGGGGCGCACGCCGCTCCGGGCCGTGCCCTCGGACGCCGGTCGGACCCCTCGGCCCCCGGCCGCTGCCCCGTCCCCGGGGCGTCAGCCCGCGGTGCCGAGCCGTCCGTCCTCGCGGCCGATCCAGTAGCGGCGCAGCACGTCGAGCATCACCGACACCTCGCAGGCGGTGATCCCGGGGAACGCGGCCAGGTCGTGGGTGAGGAAGGCGGCCAACCCCTCCTCGTTCCGGAACACCCCGTGGTGGATCACCGACGAGGTGCCCGCGACGATCGAGACATAGCGCGCGGAGGGGTGCCGGGCGAGGGCGTCGGCCACCTGCTGGATGGCTCCGGGGGCCGCGTGCAGTTCGACCACCACCTCCAGCGCGTACCCCAGCAGCGCGGGCTCGATTTCCACCCGGGGCCGTACCAGCCCGCGCCGCAGCAGCGACTGGGTGAGCCGGTAGGCGGTCGAGCGGCTGATGCCGAGCGCGCGGGCCACTTCGGCGGCGCTGGCCCGGCCGTCGTGGCGCAGCAGTTCGACCGCGCCCAGCTCCTCGGTGGTGAAGTCGGCGACGGTGGCGGGTTCGACGGGTTCGTGCAGCGGATCGGCCACTTCCCGCAGCGCCCGCAGCTGGTCGTCGCCGAGCCTGCGCAGCCGCCAGGAGTCGGACTTGGTCGAGGCCCGCAGTACCAGTTCGGTGTGGGCCGACCGGACCCCGGGGACGGACGGGATCCGGCTCATCAGCAGCTCCCGCGCCCCGGCGCGGCGCGTGGCGTGCAGGGAGCAGTAGACGTCGGTGCGTCCGGTGGTCGTCGCCACGAACGGGATCTCGGGCAGTTCGGCGAGCCGTCCGGCCACCTGCCGTGCCTGCCCTGGAACCGTGGCCACCCAGATGTGCATCGGGTTGCCCTCGGCCAGCATCGGCCAGTCCACCTGCCCGATCACCCGCAGCAGCCGCTCGTCCGCGAGCCGGGTCAGTCGGCGGCCGACCGTGCTGGCCGAACTGCCGAGCACATCGGCGAGCGCGCTGAGCGGGGCGCGCGGGGCCACCTGGAGGGCGGCCACCAGGTCGAGGTCGGCATCGTCCAGCGGGGGAGTCTCCGGCATGGACCGAATCTATCGTGCGATTGGTGCGCTATCGGTGAATCATTCTTGCGTTACAAGGCTTTTACTTGCCTCATTCCACCACTGCCTTCTCTAATGGACGACCACGCTTGCGTCATCCGACGAAGGAAGTGCGGCCGGTGAGCTCGAACGACACCACCACCACGCCCGACAACCCACCACCCGGGACGCCGCCCGGGGCGCCCACGGAGGGCTCCGCGGCGCTGTCCGGTCTGCTCCGGGTGCTCGGCGCCGTCGAACGATGGGGCAACAAGCTGCCCCATCCCTTCTGGCTGTTCGCCATCCTGAGCGCACTGCTCGCGGTGGTGAGCTGGGGACTGGCCGCGGCGGACGTGTCCGCGGACAATCCGGCCGACGGCAAGACCGTGGTCGTCCGCAGCCTGCTCTCGGTCGACGGCGTGCGCTCGATGATCACCGACGCGATCACCAACTACGCCACCTTCCCGCCGCTCGGCACCATCCTCGTGGTGATGCTCGGGGTCGCCGTCGCCGACAAGTCGGGGATGCTCACGGCGATGCTGCGGGCCGGTGTCTCCCGCGTCCCGGCGCGCTGGATGACGTTCGCGCTGGCCTTCACCTCGATGGTCGCCCACATCGCCTCCGACGCCGCCTACGTGGTGCTCGTCCCCCTCGGCGGCCTGGCCTTCCGCGCGGTCGGGCGCAGCCCGGTCCTCGGGATCGTGGTGGCCTTCGTGGGCGTGTCCGCCGGGTACGACGCGAGCCCGCTGATCACACCGATGGACGCCGTGCTCTCCGGACTGACCACCGCGGCCGCGCACACGGTCGACCCCGGATACACCGTCACCCCGCTGGCCCACTACTTCTTCTCGATCGCCTCCTCCGTGGTCCTGGCCGCCGTCATCACCCTCGTCACCGAGAAGGTGTCGCCAGGCAGGTGGCGGCGCTGCCGCCCGACAGCGGTGAGACCGCCACGGAGGACGCCGCCGACCCGGTCGCGCTCGACCTGCGCCCCGAGGAACGGCGCGGACTGCGCCGCAGCGGGCTGGTCTTCCTGGTCTTCCTCGCGGCGATCGTGGTGGCCATGATCCCCACCGGTTCGCCGCTGCGCGGCGAGGGCGGCAGCATCGTCGAATCGCCCGTGCTCTCCGGGATCGCCGTGGTGCTCGGAGTGCTCTTCGCGCTCCTCGGCACGGTGTACGGGCGCGCGGCGGGCACCGTACGCGGCAGCCGCGACATCCCCGACTTCATGGCGCAGGGCATGCGGGAGATGGCGCCGATCCTGGTGCTGTTCTTCGCCATCTCCCAGTTCCTGGCCTACTTCAAGTGGACGGGCGTGGGCCAGGTGCTCGCCATCCGCGGCGCGGACCTCCTCAAGGACCTCGGGGTGACGGGGCCGGTCGCGTTCCTGGGCATCCTGGTGGTGTGCACGGTCATCAACCTGGCGATGACCAGCGGATCGGCCATGTGGGCGCTGGTCTCCCCGGTGTTCGTCCCCATGCTGATGCTGCTGGACGTCCCGCCGGAGGCCACCCAGGCGATCTACCGCATCGCCGACTCCTGCACCAACGCCATCACCCCGATGAGCGCCTACTTCGTGATGGCCCTCGGCTTCCTCCAGCGCTACCGGCGCTCCGCGGGCATCGGCACCCTCGCCTCGCTGACCCTGCCGCTGTCCCTGGCCATGCTGGTGACCTGGACCCTGCTCTTCTACGCCTGGTGGGCGCTGGGCATTCCGCTCGGCCCCGGCGCTCCCGTCCGCTGAGCCACCGAATCCCCTCCCGGAAGGATCCCTTGATGACGCTCTCCGACATCGCCGCCGCGACGGACCGGGCACTGCCCGAGATGACCGACGACCTGCGGACGCTGGTGGAACTGGAGACGCCGAGCGACGACAAGCACCTGCTGGACGCCGGGCTCGCCGCGATCCACGACTGGCTGGTGGCGCGGCTCGGCGAGCCGGACGAGACCGAGCGCCACGACTGCGGCCCCCACGGCGACGTGCTGGCCGTCACCTACCGCGGCACCGCGCCCGGCACCGCGCTGCTGCTGTGCCACTACGACACGGTCTGGCCGGCCGGGACCCTCGCCGAGTGGCCCTTCGAGGTGACCGACGGCAAGGCGAGCGGACCGGGCGTCTTCGACATGAAGACCGGCCTGGTGCAGGCCGTATGGGCGCTGCGGCTGCTGCGCGAGCTGAAGCTGCCGCATCCGACCGTCCGGCTGCTGCTCAACGGGGACGAGGAGATCGGCAGCCTGTCCTCCCGGCCGCACATCGAGCGGCTGAGCGACGGAGTCCTGGCCACCCTGGTGTTCGAGGCGGCGCAGAACGGGGCGCTCAAGACCTCGCGCAAGGGCGTCGGGCTGTTCGACGTCACCGCGCACGGCGTCGAGTCGCACGCCGGGCTCGACCCGCTGGCCGGAGCCAGCGCGATCCACGCCCTGGCCGAGGCCATCCCGCACATCACCGCCCTCGGCGCCCCGGAGCGGGGCACCACCGTCAACGTGGGGCTGATCAGCGGCGGCACCGGCCGCAACGTGGTCGCGGCGCAGGCGCGCTGCGGCATCGACATCCGGATCACCGAACCGGCCGAGATGGCGCGCATCGACGCCGCGTTCGCCGCCCTCGCCCCCGCCGACCCGCGGGTGCGGCTGGCGGTCAGCGGCGGATGGAACCGGCCGCCGATGGTGCCGAACGAGCCGTCCCGGCAGCTGTTCAAGCAGGCCCACGCCGTCGCGGCCGAACTGGGCTGGGAGCTGGAGGAGACCGTGGTCGGCGGAGCGAGCGACGGCAACTTCGTCTCCGCGCTCGGGCGGCCGGTCCTCGACGGCCTCGGTGCCCTCGGCTCCGGCGCCCACGCCCGCCATGAACACACCCTGATCGACGCCGTCCCGGCGCGCACCGCGCTCGCCGTCGGGCTGCTGACCGCCCTGGCGTCCGACGCCTAGGACGCGCGGAACGCCGCCGCCCGCCGCTGTGACGGTCACTCACGGCGGCGGGCGGCGGCGTTGCGAACGGGTCAGGAGACCAGGAAGTCGGCCTTGCCCTCCTTGGCGCCCTGGATGAACGCGGTGATCTCGCTGCGGGTGTAGATGAGCGCCGGACCGTCCGGATCCTTGGACTGACGGATCGCGACGCGGCCGTCGTCCAGCTTCATGACCTCGACGCAGTTGCCGCCGTTGCCACCGCTCCACGGCTTGCGCCAGCCTTCGGTGCCGAGGTCGGTGGCGCGCATGCCGTTGTAGATGCGATCCATGCAGATCAGAGCTCCTTGCGGAAATCGCGGAGGATTTCCTTTGTGCGTCGTGCGGTTGCCGCCTGGGGCCGCCATGCGGTCCATGGCCTCCAGATGCGAGGCCACCTCGATGCGTTCATCGAGGTAGACGGCGCCGGTGAGGTACTCGACGTAGACCATGTCCGGCAGTTCGGGAACAGCGAAGCGGAAGAGGACGAAGGGCCCGTAGGTGCCCGGATGGTGACCGGAGGCGAACTCCGAGATCTGCAAGGTCACATGCGGCATCTCGGTGCTCTCCAGCAGCCGGTCCACCTGTCTGCGCATCACCGAAGGCTCGCCGACGGGTCTGCGCAGCACGGTCTCGTCCATCACGACCCACAGCCGGGGCGCCTCCGGGCGGTTCAGCAGTGACTGGCGCTCCATGCGCAGCGCCACATGCCGTTCGGCCTCCTTGGGCCCGGCCTTGCCGATGGCGCCGGTCTGCATGACGGCGCGGGCGTAGTCCTCGGTCTGGAGCAGACCGGGGACGAAGTGCGGCTCGTACGCCCGGATCATCTCGGCCGCGCCCTCCAGGCTGACGTGCACGCTGAACCAGTCCGGCAGGATGTCGTGGAACCGCTGCCACCAGCCGGGTCGGTTGGCCTCCTCGGTGAGGGAGATGAACGCTTCCAGCTCCGAGCCGATGACCCCGTAGGAGTCCAGGAGCATCCGCACATAGGGCACCTTGAGGGCGACCTCGGCGGTCTCCATGCGACGGACGGTGGCCGGGGCGACTCGGAGCACCTGCGCGGCCTGTTCGCGCTTGAGCCCCGCCTTCTCGCGCAGCTCTTGGAGACGCTTCCCGAGGACGACCTGGCCCACGGTCGGGGCCGACCGCGGTTCGCTCACCTTGCTACCTCCCCTGCCCCCGTGGCTGATGCCCGAAGTCTGCCATGTCCAGTACGGCCCGGACACACTGCACAAGCAACTCTGCACAATTCAGAGTGTTACTTGCCATGTGTGCGCGGCCGTCGGGATAGTTGCTTCATGATCCCGTTACTGAGGCCGCCGCTATCGAGCTACGACGCGGTGGGGGTGGCCGAGCGGTACGGGCCCGCGGTCATGGAACGGCTGCCCCGGGTGGGCTGCGTCCTGGCCGCCGGTGGCCGCTGGTGGTGGATCGTGCCGTCCCAGTCGGACGTCGGCGTCAACTGGCCCTCGGCGGCCGTCTACGCGGTCTGCGCGGTGCCGGCCGGTGCAGCGCTTCGCCCGGCTCCCGCTCGAGCACGCCAATCTGCGCAGCGCCCTGGAGTCCAGGTTCGCGGAACCGGAGGAGACCGCCTGCGGACTGGGGATCGCGGCCGACCTCCTCTACCACTGGA
>NZ_GG657754.1:10295632-10302603 GCF_000158915.1 Streptomyces himastatinicus ATCC 53653
CCGGGCGCGGGTAGCGCATCAGCGCCGGACCGGAACCGTCCGGGTCCTTGTCGGCATCGGCGGGCCGGGCGGGCGGGGCCGGGGTCGAGGCCCTCAGCTCGGCGGGGTCGTAGTCGATGACCTGGGTCTGCTCCGCCGGGGTCGGCTCCGGCACGGCGTTCTGCTCGGGCCGGAAGAGCGGGATCTGATCGAGCACCGTCTGCTCCGAGGGCGAGGGGCCTTGGGCGTATCCGGCCATCGCGCCCTGCGCCGGGGCCTGCGGCTGGACGATCGGGATCTGACCGGTCTCGGCCTGCGCCATCTGCATCTGCGCGCTCTGCGCCTGCGGGATCTGGGCCTGCGGGACTTGCGCCTGCGGGGTCTGGACCTGCGGGTTCTGGGCCATCTGGAGGTAGGGCGCCTGGCCCTGCGCCGCCTGGGGCTGCGGCGCCTGGGCCTGCTGCATCTGCCCCATCTGGGGCTGCTGCATCGCTGCCTGCTGCATCTGCTGCTGGGCCTGAACCTGGGCCATCTGCTGGGCCATCTGCTGGGCCTGCTGCATCTGCTCGATCTGCTGCATCTGGTCCATCTGCTGCATCGACTGCATCTGCTGCATCGGCTGCTGGGGTATCTGCTGCTGCATCGGCGCCTGGTACAGGGGCGTCTGGACCGGGGGAGTGGCGACGTACGCGGGTGCCAGCTCGGCGGGCGGCTGCGACGCCGACGGCGACTGCGCGGACGACACCGACAGTCCGAACGGGTCGGACTGCCCGTACCCGTCCGAGGCGATGCCCTGCGGCGCGGGCAGGGCGTTCGCCGAGTACAGCTGCTGCTGCGGGGCCTGCTGCGTCTGCTGCATTTGCAGGATCTGCTGCATCTGCTGCGGGGTCTGCTGGGTCGGCGGCTGGGGTTCGGGGGCGACGGGGGCCGCGGCCAGCTGCGGCATCTGCTGGTACTGGTAGTCCAGTTGCTGGGCCGGGCCGGAGTAGAGCGGCGCCTGGAGGTCCCAGCCGCGCTGCTGGTCGTACGCGACCTGGGGGGCGTAGTAGGACGTGCCGTAGAGCACGGTGCTCAGCCCGGTCAGCAGCCGCTGCACATCCGGCTGGGAGCGCACCACGAGCCGCATGAACTGGCTGCTGCTGCCCAGCTTGTTGCCGCATTCGCGCACCAGGACACCGTGCTGGCTGAGGAGCTGGTCCCGCACCCAGGAGCCGTCCGTGCCGCCCGGCAGCTTGACGAAGACGAAGTTGCCCTGGGAGGGGAAGACCGTCATCCCGGGGAGCCCGGCCAGCTGGGTGGTCATCTCCTGCCGGTCACGGCTGAGCATACGCAGGCTCTGCACGTACTCCTGCCGGTACCGCTTGAGCATGAAGACGATGACCTCGGCGAAGGAGTTCAGGTTCCACTTCGGCAGCCGGGAGCGGATCTGCACGGCCAGCGCCGGATTGGCGACGAGATAGCCGAAGCGGACGCCGTGCAGTCCGAAGCTCTTGCCGAGGCTGCGCAGGACGATGACGTTGGGCCGCAGGATCGCCTCGTCCACGACGCTCGGATACGCCTCGGCATCGGCGAACTCCAGGAAGGACTCGTCGATCACCACCAGGTCCAGATCGGACAGCGCGTCCATGAGGCCGATGACGGCCTGGCGCGACAGCAGTCCACCGTCGGGGTTGTTGGGATTGCAGATGACGGCTACCCGGGAGCCCCGGGACCGGACGAATTGGACGAACGCCTGCGGGTCGAGCTGGAATCCGCTCATCTCCGGGAGCTGGAACATGTCGACCCGTTTGCCGGTTTCCATCGGCTGGTCGGTCCACCGGCCGAAGGTGGGAATCGGCACCGCGAGGCTTTCCTTCACCAGCAGATGGTCGATCCAGGTGATCAGCTCGGTCGAACCGTTGCCCATCGCCATGGTCTGCGGCTGTAGGCCCAGCACATCGGCCAGTTCGGCGGTGATGGTGTCCGCGGAACTCGGGTAGTACGTGAGGATCTCCCGCAGCCTGACCGCCATCACGGCGAACATGGCGGGGGTGGGGAAGTACGGATTGCAGGGGATGCAGAAGTCCACAAGCTCCTGTCCGCCACCCGTGATCCCGGCGCGGTTGAGCGCGAAGAAAGACGGGCTGTGGGCGGTGCCACGGAAGAGTTCCATGGCATCACCGGAATTGCCGACTGCGGCAACAGTCACGGCGGGACCTCCTCGGTCGCAAGGGGTCGTGCAATCACGACCGTTGCGGCTCGTCCCTCGAGCCTGACGCATGATCCCAAAAACGTGGGGGACCTGAGGATTTTCGTGGTGTGTGCGCGAAATCGAGGGACAGGGGTGTCCTGATCGAATAAAATTCCGCCTCTCGCTCACGCTGTCGCCCGCTCTTCCGGAGTGTCTTCCGGAGTGGCGGTGGCGGTCGGAGCGTCAAACGGGGTCGTCCGGCGGACGCTCGCCGTCGGTGAGGGCGGCCCGGTCCTGGTGCGCTACCCACACAGCTACCTGAGCACGCGAGGTGAAACCAAGTTTGCTCAAAATGTGCTCAATATGGCCCTCGGCGGTCCGCTGTGCTATCACCAGCGCCGCGGCGATCTCCTTGTTGCTGAGCCCCTGCGCGACCAGCTGGGCGATCTCGGTCTCCCGGGGTGTCAGCGGCGACGGCCGCTCGGGTACCGCCGCCTCCCCGCTGGGCAGTTGGTCCTCCAGAGCGTAGACCAGCGCCTGATCGTAGGGGAGCCGGGCACCCTGCTTGACGGCCGCGTTGTACGCCGGTCTGCCCAACGCCCGGGCCACGTCCGCCTCGCATTCGTCGTGGTAGTGGACCAGGTGTCCGTAGCCGGACAGCGAGGCGCCGATCGACTGCCAGACGGTCCGTACGATGCCCAGCAGCCGGGCCGACCGCCGGTGGTCCCGGTCGGTGGCGGCGATCCAGGCCAGCACCTCCAGGTTGACCCCCACGCCCAGCGGATCGTCGAGCGAGCGGTTGAAGGTCAGGCTGGCCTTCTCCAGGGCGGTCGCGCGGGCGGTGTCGCCCTGGCGCCACACCTCGACGCCGAGCGCCATCATCGTGTACGCCCGGTGCCAGCCCTCGCCGTAGGCGTCGCACACCTCGAGGGACTCCTCGCCCAGTGCGACGGCGCGCGGGGAGTCGCCGATGAAGGAGTGGGCCAGGGAGAGCCGGATGAGGGCCAGCGCGAGCCCGACCGGATCGCCGGTGGCCCGGTGGCGGGACACCGCCTCCTCGTAGAGCGTGATCGCGGACGGGGCGTCGCCCCGGTACATGGCGACCATGCCGGAGTAGAGCGCCGCGTACGCCAGGACCGGGGCCAGGCCGAGCCGTTCGCCGAGGGCCCGGCTCTCCTCCAGCATGGCCGCGGCCGCCTTGGTGTCGGATTGGATGATGGCCAGCCAGCTGTTGGTCCACAGGGCGCGCGCCCGCACCTCGGTCGGCTCCGGGCAGGCGGCGAGCCCCTGGTCCAGCCAGCGCCGCCCCTCGCCGAGGTAGTAGCTGGTGATCCAGTGGTAGAGGAGGTCGGCCGCGATCCCCAGTCCGCAGGCGGTCTCCTCCGGTTCCGCGAAGCTGGACTCCAGGGCGCTGCGCAGATTGGCGTGCTCGAGCTGGAGCCGGGTGAACCACTGCACCTGGGCCGGGCCGAACAGCGCGGCGCGCGCGTCGGCGGCAAGCTGCCGGTAGTAGTCGCGGTGCCGCCGCAGCCGGTCGGGCTCCTCCCCGGCGGCCTCGAGCCGTTCCCGGCCGTACTGGCGCAGCGTGTCCAGCATCCGGTAGCGCACCGTGGTGCCGTGCTCCTCCCGGAGCAGCACCGACTTGTCCACCAGCTCGGTCACCAGGTCCAGGACGTCCTCGCGGTCGATGCCGTCGCCCGAGCAGACCGCCTCGGCCGCCTCCAGGTCCAGGGTTCCGGAGAACACCGAGACCCGGGCCCACAGCAGCCGCTCCCGCTCGGTGCACAGGTCATGGCTCCAGTCGATCAGCGCCCGCAGCGTCTGGTGGCGGGGGAGGACCGACCGGGATCCGGTGGTCAGCAGCCGGAAGCGGTCGTCGAGGCGGTCCAGCAGCTGCTGGACGGAGAGGGCGCGCAGCCGTACGGCCGCCAGCTCGATCCCGAGCGGAATGCCGTCCAGCCGCCGGCACACCCGCTCCACGGCGTCCCGGTTGGCGTCGGTGACGGCGAAGCCCGGCAGGATGGATCCGGCGCGCTCGACGAACAGCCGTACCCCGTCGCACTGGGCCAGCGCCGTGGTGGACAGCCGCGGCCCTCTGGAATCGGGCAGGGCCAGCGCCGGAACGGCGAGGGTCTGCTCACCGGCGGTGCCCAGCGCCTGCCGGCTGGTGGCCAGGATGCGCAGCCGCGGGGCCGCCCGCAGCAGCCGGTCGGCGAGCAGCGCACAGCCGTGGATCAGGTGCTCGCAGTTGTCCAGGACGAGCAGCGCCTGCTTCTCGCGCAGATGGTCCATGAGGACGTCGAGCGGCGGCCGGGCGGACTGGTCCCGGACCTCCAGGGCCTCGGCCACGTTCTGGGCGAGCAGGTCAGGGGTCTCCAGGGCGGCCAGTTCGACCAGCCAGACCCCGTCGGCGAACGCCCGGCGCGCGTCCTCGGCGACCCGCAGCGCCAGCCGGGTCTTGCCGACCCCGCCCACTCCGGTGAGGGTCACCAGCCGGGAGACGGACAGCATCCGCCGGGCCTCGGCCGCCTCGCGCCGACGCCCCACGAAAGTCGTCACCTCGGCCGGCAGCCTGCCTGTCTGCCGCCCGGTCGGGGTGCTTGTCGCCACCGCACCCATTGATGCCTCGCACCGGCCTCGGGCGGGCGAGAGTCCCCCGCTCGGCCCGAACGGTTACTGTCCAGGCTATGCCCGGGGGGCGGCCCCCGCAGCCCGCGCGCAGCCCCTCGTAGCGCCCTCGTGGCTCGCTCGAGGGGGCACCGTCGGCGAGCCGTGGTCGCGGTCGGTGACCGGTCGGGGCCGGGGCGGGGCGCCGGGGGCGGGTCAGGTAGCCATCCGGGGAGATCTCCCCTCGTCGCGGTCCGGTCCGCCGTCCCATCCTGGGAGCTGCGTAAGTGCTCCGCCGAACTCCGGCGGAAGATCGAAGGTTCGCCATGTGCCTCCATCAGCCCCCGTGTCCTCCCGCCGACGCCCCCGACCATGATTCGGCGCGTCTGGTGGCCTCCCACCCCGAGCAGGGCTGGAGCCTGCTCTGCAACGGAGTGGTGATCTTCGCGGACACGGGTGAACTGCTCCCTGACGGGCGCGTCATCCCGGCGCCCCGTGCCTGCCCCGACCAGGCGGGATGAAGCACGACGAAGGGAGAAGCGATAGACGACTCCATGCCTCGTACCCACACAGTGATACGGAACGGCCCGGGGACGGAATGGTGAACGCCCTCACCACACCTTCCGCCTCCGGGCCACTGCGCGTGCATGCACGTCCGTGCGCGCTTCTGCGCATCTCGGTGGGTCTTCACGATCGACGTTGATCGTCAGGATGCTGTTCGTGTAGCCTGATGATCGCGCCGAGTAATTTACTTGTGCGAATTTGACACCATCGGGGGTGCGAGGGGGCCATTGTGCTGGACCGGGCCAACGATTCCGGTTTACCCAGCCCGCTGGTCGGCCGCACCAGTGAGCTGACGGTGCTGACCAGTCACGCGGAGGCCGCCTACGCCGGACGGTCCGGTCTGGTGGTGCTCTCCGGACCTACCGGAATCGGCAAGACCAGTCTGCTGCGCGCCTTCCTCGACAGCGACACCTGCCGCAAGATGACCGTCCTCCACGGCACCTGCGGCCAGCTCGTGGCCGGTTCCGGTTACGGCGGCGTACGCGCTCTCTTCGGCCCGCTCGGGCTGACCGCCGACGACGCACACGACTCCCCGCTGCTCCAGGGCAACGCCCGCCGTGCCCTGCCCGCGCTCGCGCCCCACCCCGGCGACGAGGAACCGCCCTCGCCCGCGACCGCCTACCCCGTGCTCCACGGGCTCTACTGGCTCGCGGTGAACCTCATGACGCAGGGTCCGCTCGTGCTCGTCCTCGACGATGTGCACTGGTGCGACGAACGCTCGCTGCGCTGGATCGACTTCCTCCTCCGGCGCGCCGACCACCTGCCGCTGCTCGTGGTGCTCGCCCAGCGCACCGAGGCGGAGCCGGTCGCGCCCGCCGCGCTGGCCGACATCGTCGCCCAGCCCCGCTCCTCGGCGATCCGGCTCGGCCCGCTGGCCGACGCCGACGTGGCCGAGCTGGCCCGGGAGATCTTCCCGCTCCCCGTCGCGCCGTCCTTCGCCGAGCGCGTGGCCGCCGTCGGTGGCGGCAACCCCCTCACCGTCACCCGGCTGCTGCACGAGCTGCGGGCCAAGGGGGCGCGGCCGGACGACACCGGGATCCACGCGATCGCCGAGGTCGGCCAGTGCGTGGTCGCCCAGTCGGTGCACGCGCTGTTCGAGCGCCAGCCCGGCTGGGTCCGGGACGTGGCCACCGCGATCGCCGTTCTCGGTGGGGCGGCCGATGCCGCTGCGCACATCGGCGGCCTCGCCGCGGTGACCGCCGCCCGCATCGAGGAGGCCGTGACGCTGCTGCGCGGCGCCGAGGTGGTGGCGCCCGACCGCCCCGACCTCGCCCACGACGTGGTGCGCTCGGCCGTGCTCGACGCCGCCGGGGCCGACGCGCTGGCCGGGCTCCGGGCCCGGGCCGCCCAACTGCTCAGCGACATCGGCCGGCCCGCCGAAGAGGTCGCCAACCAGGTGCTGCTGGTGCCCGGCCACCCCCAGCCGTGGATGCGCTGGGTGCTGCGCGAGGCGGCCGCGCAGGCCACGAACCGTGGTGCGCCCGAGGCCGCCGCCCGCTATCTGCGCCGGGTCCTGGAGGCCGAACCCGACAGCGTGTCCGCCCATGTCCAGCTGGCCGGGGCACTCGCGGAGACCCATCCGGTGGAGGCGATCGGGCTCCTGAAGGGCGCCCTCGACCTCACCGCCGAAGTACGGGCCAAGGCGCCGATC
>NZ_GG657754.1:10302847-10305461 GCF_000158915.1 Streptomyces himastatinicus ATCC 53653
CGGCAGTTGCTGGCCATGATGACCGTGCTCAGCGGGATGGAGGGAAATTCCGCGGAGCGTACGGTGCGGCAGGCCCGCCGCGCACAGCGCCCATCGGGGGTGGCGCTCGGCAACTGGTCGCTGCTCTTCTCCGCGTTCACCCTGAGCCTGGCCGACGAGGTCGAGGACGCGATGGAGGCGCTGGACCGCTCGCTGCGGTACGGCCAGGAGAACGCCGCGGTGTGGTCGTACGTCCTCACCCTCTCCACCCGGGCCCTGATGCTGCACGGCCTCGGAGCGATGCCGGACGCCCTGGCCGACGCCCAGACCGCCGTCGAGATCACCAGCCATGAGCGGTGGGGCGGCCATATGACGATGCCTCAGATCGCGCTGGCGACCGTCCTGATCGACCGGGGCGAGCCCGAACGCGCCGAGGAGCTGCTGGGCCAGGTCACCCGGCCCAACCTGGACGGGTTCGTCATGGAGTACCACTGGTACCTGATGGCCCGCGCCCGCGCCCGCTGGGCGCTCGGCGACGGCCGGACCGCGCTGCGGCTGCTGCTCGACTGCGGCTCGTCCCTGGAGGAGACCGGATTCGCCAACCCGTGCTTCATCCCCTGGTGGGCCGAGGCGGCATGGGTGTACGCGGCCGAGAAGCGCGCCGACGAGGCGCGGGACGTCGTCGACCACGGCACCGAACTCGCCCGCCGGTGGGGCACCCCGCGCGCCCTCGGACTCGGCGCGCTCGCCCGCGGCATGACCACCCGAGGAGAGACCGGCATCGGCCTGCTCACCGAGGCCGTCGCGCACTTGTCGGCCTCACCCGCCCGCGCCGAGCACGCCCGGGCCGAATTCATGCTCGGCACCGCCCTGCTGGACGCCGGGGACTCCCGCGGCGCCCGCGAACACCTGCGCGCCTCCGCCGACCTCGCCCAGAGCTGCGGCGCCCTGGCGCTCGCCAAGGGCGCCCGGCGGCGGCTGGTCGCCGCGGGCGGCCGGATGCGCGAGATCACCGGTTCCCCGGTGGACCTGCTCACCGGCACCGAGCGCAAGGTCGCCACCCTCGCCGCGGCCGGGGCGGGCAACCGGGAGATCGCCCAGTCGCTCTTCGTCACCGTACGCACCGTCGAGACGCATCTCACCAGCGTCTACCGGAAACTGGGGCTGACCCAGCGGGCCGAACTGGCCTCGGTGCTGCGCACGCAGAGTGTTCCGCATCCCCAGGCTCCGGCATGGGTTTCCGCGGCGCGTGGCCGTGGCTGAGCGCAATGCTCCGGCGCTTCTCCGTACTCCTGTTCTGTGATCGGCATATAGTCATTCCATGCAGCTCAACGGGCTCCCGTTCCCCGGCCGCGAACGAGAGCAGGCGGTGCTGGCCTCGGTCGTCACCGACCTGGCGGCAGGTCGTCCAGCTGTCGTCACCGTCTCCGGACGGCCCGGCTTCGGCCAGGGCCCGCTGCTGGGCTGGACGGCCGAACTCGCCGAGGAGCGCGGGCTGCGCGTCCTGCGCGCCCAGGCCACCCTGGGCGAGAGCAGACTGCGCTACGGCGTCGTGGAACAGCTCCTGACCACCATGGACGGGCTGACCGACAGCTCGCTGGGCGCGCTGGCCGAACCGGAACGGGACGACCGCCTGCCCGGCCTGGCCGAACTGCTGCGCAGCGCCCGCGACCGGCCGACCCTGGTGGTCGTCGACGAGGTGGAATGGCTGGACCCGGACTCCCGGCGCTGGTTCGGGGCCCTGGTGCGGCGGCTGCCCGGGATGCCGGTGTCGCTGCTGGCCAGCAGCAGCGGCGTCAGCCACTGGGGCTGGTGCGGCGGTTTCCCCTTCCCCGGACCGGTGCCCTCCCGGCAGGTCCCGCTGTCCGCGTTCACCCTGCGGGACGTCACCACGCTGGTGACGACCGTATGCGGCACCCCCGGGCAGGAACCGTTCAACGCCGCCGCCTGCGAGATCAGCGCGGGCAACCCCATGGTGCTGCACGAGGCGCTGCGCCAGTTCACCGCCCGGGGATTCGCGCCGGTCGCCGAAAGTGTCCCGGAGCTGCGCGCGCTCATCGAGGCCATCTGCGGCGCGTACGTCGCCCGCGCCCTCAGCGGACTGTCCGACACCGCCGTCGCCGTCGTGCGCGCGCTGGCCGTCTGCGGTGAACTCCTCGACCTGCCCCAGCTGTACGCGCTCGCCGGACCCCGTGCGGCGAGCGAACCGGGCCTCGGCGCCGCGCTGGAGGCCAGCGGCCTCGCCACCGCCTCCGACACCGGGCTACGGCTGTGCTGCCCGGAGGCGCGGAAGTGGATCCTGGAGGAGATGACCGCCGCCGAACGGGCCGAACTGCACGCCCGGGCGGCCGAACTCGCCCACCGGGCCGCCTTGCCCGACGAGGACATCGCCCGGTTGCTGCTCGACGCCCGCCCGCTCGGCGAACCCTGGGTGACCCATGTGCTGCGCCGCACCTGCGCCGCCACCCTCCGCGCCGGCCACCCCGACCACGCGATCGCCTGCCTCTCCCGCGCCCTGGAGGAGCCGCTGGACCCCGCCGAGCGCGCCCAACTGGGCCTGGAGCTGGCCGCCATCGAGGTGCTGACCGCCCCCGAGGCGAGCGACCGGCGGCTGGCCGAGATCGTCCGCAGCGGC
>NZ_GG657754.1:10305561-10306420 GCF_000158915.1 Streptomyces himastatinicus ATCC 53653
CCACCGCCCACGGCGCCGAACGGGAGGCCCTGGCCGGACTATACCAACTCACCGAACCCGGCCGCGCCGACGACGTCGACCTGCTGCTGCCCGAGATCCCCCCGCTGCCCGACCGCCCCGCCGACCCGGCACAGGCCGTCGCCCGCGCCCGGCAACTCGCCCTGCACGGCGAGCGCCTGCCCACCGCCAGGGAGCTGGCCCGGCTCGCGTTCACCGGCGAGCCCGGCAGCGATGTGCTGATCCTGCCCCGGATCACGGCCGGGCGGATCCTGCTCCTGACCGACGACCTGGACGAGGCCGAGACGCGGCTGGACGCCCTGCACGTCGACTTACGGCGGCGCAAGGCCCGGGCCGCCGCCGCACTCGTACTGGCCGTCCGGGGCGAACTGAACCTGCGGCAGGGGCGGCTCGACGCGGCCGAACGGGACGTCGCCGCCGCCGGGCGAGCACTGCCCCACGCCCACTGGCATCCGAACCACGTGTCCTATCTGATGGGGCTGCGGATCACCGTCGCCCTGGACGGCGGCCGCCTCGACGATGCCAGGGAACTGGCCGACGCACCTACCCCGCCCGGGGCACAGGACAGCGTGTCCTACGGCCATCTGCTGTTCGCCAGGGCGCTGGTGGCCTTCCGGGACGGCCGGCTGCCCGAGGCGCTGGAGTTGTTCCGCGGCTGCGGCAGGCGGCTGCTGCGCCATGACCGGGCCAACCCCGCCCTGATGCCCTGGCGTTCGATGGCCGCCCGGGTGTGCCACGCGCTCGGCGACCATGAGGAGGCACAGCGGCTGAGCCAGGAGGAGATCGCGCTGGCCCGCCGGTGGGGCGCGGCCGGCACCCTCGGCGTGGCCCTGCTGGGCGC
>NZ_GG657754.1:10306751-10311868 GCF_000158915.1 Streptomyces himastatinicus ATCC 53653
CCCGGCCCGCACCCCGCCTGGGCCACGCTGACCGAACCCGAGCGGCGCACCGCCACCCTCGCCGGACTCGGCCACGGCAACCGGGAGATCGCCGAGATGCTGTCGGTGACCCGGCGCACGGTAGAGCTGCGGCTCAGCGGCGCGTACCGCAAGCTGCGGATCGGGGGGCGCGCGGAACTCCACGCGCTGGTGCGGGCAACGGAGGGATACGGCACGGATGTCGCTTGAGCCCGCAACGGAGGGATACGGCACGGATGTTGCATGAGCGGGACACCGAGGCGGCACACGTCAGGGACGCCCTGAAGGCCGCCGCCGCGGGCACCTCGTCGCTGCTGCTGCTCACCGGCCCGCTCGGCATCGGCCGGACCGCGCTGCTCCAGCGGCTGCCCCAGCTGGCCGGGGAGGACGTCCGCGTCCTGCGCGCCAACGCCGCCCCGATGGAGCAGGACTTCGCCTTCGGCGTGGTCCGTCAGCTCTTCGACAGCCTGCTGACCGGAGCCCCGCCCGAGCAGAGCGAACGCTGGCTGCGGGACCACGGCGAGTTCGCCCGCATGGTCCTCGCCGACGACACCCTGCCGCTGGGCGAGTGCGGCTCCGTCAGCCTGTCCGAGACGCTGCTGAACGGACTGCGCTCCGTGCTGGCCGACGTCGGCGCCGACCATCCGTTGCTGATCCTGGTGGACGATCTCCAGTGGGTGGACGCCCCCTCGCTGCGCTGGCTCGCGTACCTGGTCAAGCGGCTGCACGGGCTGCGCGCCGTCCTCGTCTGCGCCCTGCGCGACGGCGATCCGGGGGCCCGGCGGCTGACGCTGCGCGAGATCACCGACTCCGCACAGCGGGTGCTGCGCCCGGCGCCGCTGTCCCTCGCGGCCGCCAAGGCGCTGGTCCTCGACCAGTTCGGCGAGCCGGGCGACGAGGACTTCGCCCGCGCCTGCCACGAGATCTCCGCGGGCAACCCCCTCTTCTTGAGGTCGGTCCTGGTGACCCTCGCCGCGGCCGGTCACAGCCCCACCGCCGGGCACGTCGAGACGGCCCGGCGGCAGCGCCCCGCCCAGCTGCGCGAATGGCTGGCCGGTTGCATGCGCACCCAGCCGCAGCCGGTACGGGCCCTGGCCGCCGCGATCGCCGTCCTCGGCGAGCAGGGCGAACCCGACCTGATGGCCCGACTGGCGGGCCTGGACCCGATCGGCTTCGCCGCCGCGCTGCGCGTCCTCGACCAACTCGGCCTGCTGGCGGCCGAGAAGGAGCCGCGCTTCCTCCACCGTGTGGTCCAGGACGCCGTCGAGTCCTCGATGACGGTGGCCGAGCGCGACCGGCTGCACGACGCCGCCGCGGCCCTCCTCTACCGCAACGGCTCCGCCGCCGAGCTGGTCGCCGCCCAGCTGATGGCCGTCACCGCCTCACAGCAGCCCTGGGCGGTCGAGGTGCTGCGGGCCGCGGCCGACACCGCGCTGCGCCGGGGCGCGCCGGACATCGCCACCCGCTATCTGCGGCGCGCGCTGCTGGACGCCTCGCTGCCCGGCGAGACCCGCGGGCGGCTGCTGATCGACCTGGCCACGGCGGAGCGCGGATGGGACCCGGCCGCGTGCGAGCGCCACATCTCCCAGGCGATACCCCTGCTGACCACGCCGCGGCAGCGGGCCGCCGCGGCGCTGCGGATCTCCCCGACCGTGGTGGGGGTGTCGCCGCCGGCGATCCTCGACCTGTTCCACCAGGTCGCCGAGGACCTGGGCCCCGCGGCCGCCCTCGACGGCTCGGCGCGCGACGTGGCCCTGCGGCTGGAGGCGCGGCTGTGGTACGCCGGGTACGAGGATCCGGCGGAGCTGGCCGCGGCCGTGGAGCGGCTGTCCGCGCTGGGCGGGGAACCGCCGCTCGGCTCCACCGCCGAACGCGAGCTGGCCGTCGTACTGCTCGACGCCGCGATGCTCACGACCCGGCGGCCGGCCGCCGAGGTCGCCCGGCTCGCGGCCCGCATCCTGGAGCGGGAACCGGCCACCGCGGACCGGGTCCACTCACCGCTGCCGCTGGTGGCCGTCGCGATGGTCGCCGCCGATTCGGTACGGGGCATCAACTCCTGGCCGGAGCCCGAGCGGCACTCCCCGCGGCAGGACGTCACGGCCGTCGACGCGCTCGTCCACGCCGAGCAGGCGCTGATGCTGCTGGCGCGCGGCCGGGTGGCCCGGGCCCGGGAGCCCGCCGAGCGCGCGATGCGGCTGGCCGGGGCGCACTGGTCGGAGGCCGGGATCCTCGCCACCGTCGCCCTCAGCGGCGTCGCCCTGGAGCTGGAGGACAGCGAACTGGTCGAAGGGCTGCTGGACGAGGCCGGGCGGCGGCGGTCCGCCAGCCTCGCGCTCACTGCCTCGCTTCAGCTCCTCAAGGCGTCCCAGGACGCCCGGTGCGGCCGCTGGACCAGCGCGCTGGACACCCTGCTGGCCTGCGGGCGGCAGCTGGAGTCGGCGGGCTGGCGCAATCCCGTCCTCTTCCGGTGGCGGCCCTGGGCGGCCGCCCTCCAGCACCGCATCGGAGACTCCCGCGCGGCGCTGGCGCTCGCCGAGGAGGAACACGCCCGTGCCGAGGCCTGGGGCGCCCCCGTCGCGCTGGGCCGCGCCCTGCGGCTCAAGGGCCGGCTGCACGGCGGCGCCCGGGGCACCAATCTGCTGCGCGAATCGGCCGACGTACTGCGCGCCTCGGCCAACGAACTCGAACTCGCCCGCTCGCTCACCCTGCTGGGCCGGCGGCTGGACAACGGACCGGAATCGGCGAGCCTGCTGCGGGAGGCCGGAGCCCTCGCCGCGGCCTGCGGCGCCCCCTGGCTGGTCGAGCAGGCCGAGCAGGGGCACGGCGCGCCCGCCCCGCGGCCCGAGGCCGCACTGACCCGTACCGAACGCACCGTGGTCTCCCTGGCCGGTGGCGGCCTCACCAACCAGGAGATCGCCGGCCGGCTCGGCGTCACCTCCCGCGCGGTCGAGAAGCATCTCACCCACGCCTACCGCAAGCTGGACATCTCCGGCCGCCGCCAGCTGATGGAGATCCTGCCCCGCCTGGATTCTGAAATCCTGCGTTAACGGAGCTAATTCAACGCATGTCCAACCGGCGTCGGCCCGGGCTTGTCGGCATGTGCCCGTACCGGCCGGGCGAGGGGGCGATCCGGGCAAGTTCCCTGGGCCGGCGAACCCACCGTACCGACCACCGAAACCCTGCGGTGCGGACCGAACCTCCGGGGTGCGGTACCACAGGATTGGGCGACGCCGCCCTGCTGACGTTGACTCATACGTGGGGATCTCCCTAGTCTCCATTCCGTAAAAAACTTTCGAATTGAATAACCGCGGCATTCATCCCCGGTCATTCGTCTTCGGTCATTTATGAACAGGAAGGGATGGCAGTCCCTTGGCAGTTTCCGCTCTAGCAGATTCGGCTCGGCCAACTCCCCACGAGCTCGAATGTGACCAGATCGAGTACGCGGATCTTCTGCGCCAGTTCGACCAGCCGGGGGCGTGTGTCGTCTGTCTCGACCCGTCCCTGACGGTCCAGCAGGCGAACCAGGAGTTCTTCCGGCAGTTCGACGACGACTCCTCCATGAGCGTCTGCGGCCGCGACTTCTGCGACCTGGTGCACCCCAGCGCCCAGCAGGCGCTGCACCATCAGCTCTCCCGGCTGGCCGACGGCACCCGCGACCGGTTCGCCTCCCAGGTGGTCGTCGTCGGAGCCCAGGGCACGGCTTTCACCAGTGCGCTCACCGCCGTCGCCGTACGCGAGGGCACCTCGCACGTCGCCTCGCTGCTGGTGGTGCTGCGGCCCGTGGCCGGTGGCCAGGAGCTGGACATGGTGACCAGCCGCAAGAAGATCCTCAGCGAAATCGAGGCGCGCATTCTGGAAGGCATCGCGGCGGGACAATCCACCATTCCGCTGGCCTCCCGGCTCTACCTCAGCAGACAAGGCGTCGAATACCACGTGACGCGTCTGCTCCGTAAGCTGCGGGTCCCCAACCGGGCGGCCCTGGTCTCCCGCGCCTACTCCGTGGGCGTCCTCAACGTGGGCTCCTGGCCGCCGAAGGTCGTCGACGACTTCGTGAAGTGAGCCGCCTTCGTGAAGTGAGCCACCGGCTCCCCGAGACGCGGCGGCAGGCGGCCCGCCGCCGCGTCACGAGGAGCTGGAGCCAGGGGCGAGCCGCAGCACGCTGAACGCGGTGAGCGCCACATGCAGTTGGGTGCGCTGTTCGCCCGACTCCAGATCGCAGCCGAGCACCCGCTCGATCGCGTGCAGCCGCTGGTAGAACGCCTGCCGTGACAGGCTGGCGCGCTTGGCGGCCACCGTCTTGTTGCCCGCCGCGTCCAGATAGGCGTGCAGGGTCGTCACCAGATCGGTGCCATGCCGCTCATCGTGCTGCACCAACCGGCCGAGCTGCCGTTCCACGTACTCCTGCACCCGCATGTCGTCGCGCAGCGCGTACAGCAACTGCCGTAGCCCGATATCGCTCAGCTCATGGAACGGCTTGTCCGGCGTGCCGGGGACGGCGGCGTCCGCGACCCGCGCCGCCTGCTGGAACGAGCGCGCGGTCTGCGACAGGTCGGACACCTCGCAGCCCACGCTGACGACCGCGTCCGGATGCGACTCCCGTACGGAACGGCTCAGCCGCTCCACCAACGGCCGCCAGGGCGTGGCCGGGTGGAACGCCAGCAGCACTCCCAGATGATCGCCGGGCACCGCGCCGATCAGCACCGCGGCACCGGCCGCGGCCATCTCCTCGGTCAGCCGGTCCTCCAGCTCCCCGGCCTCCTCGCCGCCCAGCGCCCGGGCCAGGGTCACGAGCGCGACGATCAGCCGCCGTCCCATGACCCGCATGCCCAGCGCCTCGGCGCGGGCCCGTGCCTCCCCGGCCGAGCGGCAGCGCTGCTCGACCAGATCCAGCAGCAGGGTGCGCTGGGCGCGCCGCTCCCACCGGGTGTGCTGGGTCAGCCGGGCGATGGTCAGCGCGGTGGCCGTACGCTCCAGCACCATCGCATGCTCGGGCCCCACCGCCGGGGTGCCCGCCGCATCCGGCAGCATGACCAGCCGCCCCCAGCGCTCGCCCCGGTACTCCACGGCCGTCACCAGCCAGTTCTCCGGGCCGCGCAGCT
>NZ_GG657754.1:10312151-10405531 GCF_000158915.1 Streptomyces himastatinicus ATCC 53653
GATCTGGGTGACCTCCACGAAGTTCACGTTCCGGGACAGCAGAACGAGCGGGAAATCCCGCGCCCGGCAGGCGTCCACCAGCTCCGACGGCGGCTCGTGGTACCGCCGGACCAGCTCGATGACCAGGCCCGCGGCACCGATGTCCGCCAGCTCCTCCACGTACCGGCGCACCAGCGCGGGGTCCTCGGGCAGCGGCATCCCGGTGGTGAGGACCAGCTCCCCGCCCTTGAGGAAGGACGCCGGGTCGAGCAGTTCGGTGATGTGGACCCAGCGGACCGGACGGGACAGCTGATCATGGCCGGACACCACCTCCGGTTGCCCGGCGGCCAGCACCGGCAGCCGCAGCGCGTCGCCGAGGGTGAGCGGAGCGGAGCCGTTCATGCAGGCCACTCTGGCAAGCCGGCCGACCGGGCGCAACCATCGGTCACGGGTCTCCTTGACAAAGTGTCCACCCGGTTCCGGTTGACACAACGTCCATCCCGATCAGCTGCCCGCGACACAATGATCATTGTCTTTCCCCGGTCCGCTCCCGCACGCTCGTATAAGCCCGAAGCAGTCCGGTCCACCGCCGTTCCGTGGGTGTTGGGAGAGATCATGACCAATCTGTCGCCGCAGCTCCGCCAAGCCACTCCGGTGGTCGCCGTCCGCGGAGAGGGGGCCTACCTCCACGGCGAGGACGGACGGCGCTATCTGGACTTCACCGCGGGCATCGGCGTCACCAGCACCGGGCACTGCCACCCGAAGGTCGTCGCCGCCGCCCAGGAGCAGGTCGGCACCCTCATCCACGGTCAGTACACGACCGTCATGCACAAGCCGCTCCAGCGGCTGACCGCCAAGCTCGGCGAGGTGCTGCCCGAGGGCCTCGACAGCCTGTTCTTCAACAACTCCGGCTCCGAGGCCGTCGAGTCCGCGCTGCGCCTCGCCCGCCAGGCCACCGGCCGCCCGAACGTCCTGGTCTGCCACGGCGGCTTCCACGGCCGCACCGTCGCCGCCGCGTCCATGACCACCTCCGGGACCCGCTTCCGCTCCGGCTTCTCGCCCCTGATGAGCGGCGCCATCGTGACCCCGTTCCCCACCGCCTACCGGTACGGCTGGGACGAGGAGACCGCGACCCGGTTCGCGCTGAAGGAACTGGACTACGTCCTCCAGACCATCTCCTCGCCCGACGACACCGCGGCGATCATCGTCGAGCCGGTGCTGGGCGAGGGCGGCTACGTACCCGCCACCGAGGGCTTCCTCCAGGGGCTGCGCGAGCGGGCCGACCGCCATGGCTTCCTGCTCATCCTGGACGAGGTCCAGACCGGCGTCGGCCGCACCGGGCGGTTCTGGGGCCATGACCACTTCGGGGTCCGCCCCGACATCCTGATCACCGCCAAGGGCCTGGCCAGCGGCTTCCCGCTGTCCGGCATCGCCGCCTCCGAGGAACTGATGGCCAAGGCCTGGCCCGGCTCCCAGGGCGGCACCTACGGCGCCAACGCGGTCGCCTGCGCCGCCGCCGCGGCCACCCTCGACGTCGTACGCGAGGAGAACCTCGTCGCCAACGCCGACGCCATGGGCGCCCGGCTGCGCTCCGGCCTGGAGGACGTCGCCGCGAAGACCCCCGCCATCGGCGACGTACGCGGCCTCGGCCTCATGCTGGCCAGCGAATTCGTCACCGAGGACGGCGAACCCGACCCGGCGACCGCGGGCCGCGTGCAGCGCGCCGCCGTGGACGAGGGACTGTTGCTGCTCCTGTGCGGCGCCTGGAACCATGTGGTCCGGATGATCCCCGCGCTGGTCGTCGACGAAGCGGCGATCGACGAGGGACTGCGCGCCTGGTCCGCCGCCGTGAGCGCCGGTACCTCCGGCACGGCCTGACGCGGCCGCGCGCCGCCCCTCAGCGGCCGCGCCGCCCATCACCCTCGGGAACCCCGGCCGCCGCCCGCCACCTGCGCGGGCGGCGGCCACAGAAGGAGAATGCCGCCATGTCTGCCCAGCCCACCCCTTCGTTCCCCGCAGCGGGCGACGTCCTCGCGACGGTGCCCAAGAAGCTGTACATCGCCGGATCGTGGTCCGACGCGGCCGGCGGCCTGACCATGCCGGTCGACGACCCGGCCACCGGCGAGGTGCTGTGCGAGGTCGCCGACGCCAGCCCCGCCGACGGACAGCGCGCGCTCGACGCCGCCCTGGACGCCCAGGAGAAGTGGGCCGCCACCGCGCCCCGCGCCCGCAGTGAGATCTTGCGCCGCGCCTACGAACTCATCATGGAGCGCGCCGACGCGCTCGCCGCCCTGATGACGGCCGAGATGGGCAAGCCGCTGGCCGAGGCGCGCGGCGAGGCCGCGTACGCCGCCGAGTTCTTCCGCTGGTTCTCCGAAGAGGCCGTCCGCATCGACGGCGGATACGCCACCATGCCCGACGGCAAGAACCGCATGCTGCTCATGCGCCGCCCCGTCGGCCCCTGTCTCCTCGTCACCCCGTGGAACTTCCCGCTGGCCATGGGCACCCGCAAGATCGGCCCGGCGATCGCCGCCGGCTGCACCATGGTGCTCAAGCCCGCCCCGCAGACACCCCTGTCCTCGCTCGCCCTCGCGGGCATCCTGGAGGAAGCCGGGCTGCCCGCCGGGGTGCTCAACGTCGTCACCACCTCCCGGGCCGGTGAGGTCGTCGAACCACTGCTGACCGGCGGCCACATCCGCAAGCTGTCCTTCACCGGCTCCACCCAGGTCGGCCGCGTCCTGCTCGGCCAGTGCGCGCCCGCCGTGGTCCGCACCTCCATGGAGCTCGGCGGCAACGCCCCCTTCATCGTCTTCGACGACGCGGACCTCGACGTCGCGGTCGAGGGCGCCATGACCGCCAAGATGCGCAACATGGGCGAGGCCTGCACCGCCGCCAACCGCTTCTTCGTCCACTCCTCCGTCGCCGCCGACTTCGCCGACCGCCTCGCCCGGCGCATGGGCGCCCTCGAGGTCGGCCCCGGCAGCCGCCCCGGCGTCGACGTCGGCCCGCTGATCGACCGGACGGGCCGCGGCAAGGTCGAGGAACTGGTCGCCGACGCCGTCGCGCGCGGCGCCGAGGTCCTGGTCGGCGGCAGCACTCCCGAAGGCCCCGGCTGCTTCTACCCGCCGACCGTGCTCACCGGCGTCTCGCCCGCCAGCCGGCTGATGGAGACCGAGATCTTCGGCCCGGTCGCCGCCGTCCTCACCTTCGAGGACGAGGACGAAGTCGTCGCCACGGCCAACAGCACCGAATGGGGCCTGGTGGGCTACGTCTTCACCCGCGACCTCAACCGCTCACTGCGGGTGAGCGAACGGCTGGAGGTCGGCATGGTCGGCCTCAACACCGGCCTGGTCTCCAACCCGGCCGCCCCCTTCGGCGGCGTCAAGCAGTCCGGCCTCGGCCGCGAGGGCGGGCGCGTCGGCATCGACGAGTTCCTCGAGTACAAGTACATCGCCACCCCGGCCTGACCTGTCCTCCATCGCCGCCGGGCGGGCCGTACACCGGCCCGCCCGGGCCCCCGGCACGAGCTCGGCGGCCGATTCCCGCCAGCACACCGCCTCCGGTGCCCAGCATGCTGGGGCCATGTCTCACCCCTTCGTCGGCATCATCGACCGCTATCTGCTCTCCGGTTCCGAGTTCGCCCGCAGGCTGCGCACGGTACGGTCGGACCAGTGGACGGCGCCCACCCCCTGCGCGGAATGGGACGTCCGGCACCTCGTCAACCACATGACCCGGGGCAACCTCAACTACATCGCCCTGCTGGACGGCGGCTCGGCCGCCGATTTCCTCCGGCTCCGGGACGAGGACGCCCTGGGCGGCGATCCGGTGGGCGCGTACACCCGCTCGGTGCGGGACTGCGCCGAGGCGTTCCGCAGGCCCGGCGCCCTCCAGCAGATCCTGGACTACCCCCTCGGCCCGGTGACCGGTGATCAGGCCCTCGCCGTCCGGACCACGGATTCGCTCATTCACACCTGGGATCTGGCCCGGGCCCTCGACGCTCCCGAGGGACTCGAACCGGGGCTCGTCGCCTGGGTCGAGGACCACCTCGCCGAGATCTACGCCGGTTTTGCGGAGTCGCCCGTCTCCGCCGACACCACCCACCGCTTCTTCGCCGCCCCAGGGTCCCCGCCCCCGGCCGGGGAGACCCGGCAGGCCCGATTGCTGCGGCTGATGGGCCGCTGAGCCGTGCCCGTACCTGCGAATCCGGATGATCGTGCCGCCCCGGCCCATCGGCGCGCTGACTCGACGGGTCGTGACCCTCGTCTACCGGGCAGCTCAGCGCGGCCTGGCTGCGGTGCGCGGCCAGCTGCTGTTCCGGGCGACCACGCGTCAGCCCGTCCGGCGATTGAGGACCGGGGTCCGGGGCGGAGCCTCGGTTGCGGGAAGGGGCGGGTAGGGGAAAAGCCCCCGCCCGGAACACCGGGACAGCCCGGGAACCGCCGCCGGGGGCGGGCCGTTGGCCTGGTGGGTACGGCACGAGGAGGGGACCCATGGCCGAGTTGGTGCCCGGCGGTCAACCAACCGCTGCCGGACGGCACGCTGACCATCCGCGTCCCAGGCCCCTTCGACCTGTCCGCACTGATCACCGGCGACGACGGAAAGGTCGCGGGCGACGCCGACTTCGTCTTCTTCAACCAGCCCACCGCCCCCGGCACCCGGGTCGACGGAGACACCATCACCGTGCGGCCCGGGCAGCTGCGCCCCGGCGCCAGCCGGGTCACCGTCGTCGTCAGCCCCGCCGACCCCGGCACCCCGCTGGGGCGGCTGCCCGTGCCCGTCATGAGCGTCACCGGAAGCGGCGGCGGCGCTCCGCTGGCCCGCTTCGCCCCGCCGCGCCCCGGGGCGGAGACGGTGCTGCTGCTCGCCGAGATCTACCGGCGCGGCACCCGGTGGAAGGTGCGGGCGATCGCCAGGGGTACGCGGACGGGCTGGCCGGGGTGGCGCGCGACTTCGGCGTGGACGTAGCGGACGACGGCACCGCGGAGCACCCGCCCGCGCCACCGCCCGGCGACGACGGATTCCTCGGGCTCGTCAACGCCGCCCGGTCCCGGCACGGCGTACCACCCGTGACCCTCGACCCGCGGCTCATCCGCGCCGCCGAGGCCCATGCGGCGGCCATGGCCGCCCACGGCGCGCTCGGCGCCGAGTGCCCCGACGGCACGTCGCTCTTCCACCGGATCGCCGCACACGGCTACGCACCGCTCACGGTCGCCGAGCACCTCGTCTCCGGGCCGCGCACCCCGGACGCGTTCGTCGACTACTGCCTGTCCGGTGAGGAGCGCCGCGGCCCGTTGCGGGACCCGGCGGTCACCCATGTGGGCATCGGCCGGGCATCCGGCGCCGGAGACGTGTTCTGGACGGCGGTGTGGGCGCAGCCCTTCACCCCGGACGGGCTGCGCCGCTTCGCGTCCGAGGTGATCACGCTCACCAACGCCGAGCGCGCCGCCGCCCGGCTGGCGCCGCTGGCCCCCGACCCGCGGCTGACGGCTGCGGCGCAGGCGCACAGCGACGACATGGTCGCCCGCGACTTCTACGACCACACCAGCCCCGAGGGCCGTCAGCCCTGGGACCGGGCGGCCACCGCCGGGGCCACCCACCGCGGTATCGGCGAGAACATCGCGTGCGGGCAGCGCGGCCCGGCGGAGGTGGTCCGCGGCTGGATGAACAGCCCCGGCCACCGTGCCAACATCCTCAAGCCCGCCTTCACCCACATAGGCGTCGGCTACGCCACGGGCAGCCGCGCCGGTACGTACTGGACCCAGGTCTTCGGCGCGAGCCGATAGAGCCGATAGAGCCGAGAGAGCCGATAGAACCGACGGAACCGAGAGGACCGACGGCCGTCAGGTGATGGCGCCGGTCCGGGACTCCAGGTCGCGGCGCGTGGCATCGCCGTACACCCCGTCCTCGTCGCCGCGGATCCCGTACCACAGCTGGAAGCGGGCCACGGCCTCGGTGAGGGTCTGGTCGTACCGGCCGTTGACCTGTCCGTCCCGATAGACGTCGGGAATCTTCAGCAGCCGCGTCTGGAGCTCGGAGACCTGCGGACCGCTGTCCCCCTGGCTCAGCACACCGGCCTGGCTCCCCGGCGGCGCGGGGACCGCCGTCGTGGGAGCGGCGGACGCGGTCGGCGAACGGCCGGGATCCGACGCCGTGGGGCCGCCGCCCGGCGAGGCGACGTTGATGGCCGCGCCGCCGGGGAGGAGCAGGACGAGCGCGAGGGCGACGCCCAGCCCGACCCCCGCGACGATCAGCACCGCGGTGCGGGGATGGCGCCGTACGGTCGCGGACGGCGGGACAGCGGGCTCGGGCGGCGGGTTCGCGGCGCCCCAGGAGTCGGACGCCGAGACGCGGGCGGGATCGATCTCCTGGGTTTCGTCCTCGGCGAACCGGTCCGCCTCCGGAGGAGGCACGTCACCCGTTTCCCCCGGGGGCCGGAACAGATGCAGGTCCTCCATCCATTCCTCCACCGGCCCGTCCGCGTCCTCGCCGGACTCCGGATCCGGCCCCGCACGGAAGATCGCGGTCGGCTCGATCACGTGACGCCCGCCCGTCCGGTCGGGATCGGTTTCGGCTGCCATACAGACCTCCTTGTGCCCCACGCCATTCAGCGGGGGATACGGACGGAAGTCCGGGAAGACTCAAGCCGATCGCCATTCAGCGATCGCGGAGCCGTGACGTTCACCCGACTGCCGCGCCCGGTGCCGGGCGCCCGGAGGGAATCGATACGGAGCGGCCCCGGAAGCACGCCGAAGGGAGCACATCGATGGAGCGGACCACATGTTGCGTGGTGGGCGGCGGTCCCGCCGGGATGGTCCTCGGGCTGCTGCTGGCCCGGGCGGGCGTGGACGTCACCGTCCTGGAGAAACACGGCGACTTCCTCCGCGACTTCCGCGGCGACACCGTGCATCCCAGCACCCTGGCACTGCTGGAGGACCTGGGCCTGGCCGAGCGGTTCGCCGCGCTGCCGCAGCGTCATGTCCACTCGGTCCAGCTGCCGATCGGCGTGGACGGGGAGCTGTTCACCGTCGGCGATCTGAGCGCGCTGCCGGGCCCGTACAACTACGTAGCGATGGTGCCGCAGTGGGATCTGCTGAACCTGCTGGCGGACGAGGCCGGGAAGGAGCCGTCGTTCCATCTGCGGATGAACACCGAGGCCACCTCCTTCATCGAGGAGCGCGGCCGGATCACCGGGGTGCGCTACCGCACCGCCGAGGGCGACGCCGGTGAGCTGCGGGCCGCCCTCACGGTGGCCTGCGACGGCCGTGGTTCGCTGGCCCGGCAGCTGCCCGAGCTGGGGCTGCGGGAGTTCACCTGCCCGATGGACGCCTGGTGGTTCCGGCTGCCGCGGCAGGAAGGCGATCCGAGGGGGCTGGTGGGCAACGTCGGCGACCGCTTCCTGACCGCCATGATCGACCGCGGTGACTACTGGCAGTGCGCCGTGCTGATCCCCAAGGGCGCCGACGCCACCCGCCGCGCGGGCGGTCTGGACCGGTTCCTGGCCGCGTTCGCGGACGCCACCCCGTGGATGGGCGACCGCGAGCCGGAGCTGCGCTCCTGGGACGAGGTGAAGCTGCTGGACGTACGGCTGGACCGGCTGCGCCGCTGGCACCGGCCCGGGCTGCTGTGCATCGGCGACGCGGCGCACGCCATGTCGCCCGTCTTCGGCATCGGCATCAACCTCGCCGTCGAGGACGCCGTCGCCGCCGCCCGGCATCTGGCCGGGCCGCTGCGCGACGGCACGGTGGGCCTGCACGCCGTCCGCGCCGTCCAGCGCCGCCGCTGGCCCACCGCCGCAGGCACCCAGGCGCTCCAGCGCATCGCCCACGCCCGGGTCATCGCGCCGCTGCTCGAGGGGCGGTCACCGCTCGGCGACGGCAGGAAGCCGCTGCGGCTGGCGGAGGTGCTGACGAAGGCGCCGTGGCTCAAGCGGGCCCCGGCGTACTTCCTCGCGTACGGCGCGAAGCGCGAGCGGCCGCCGGTCGCGTCGCTGCTGCGCGGGGATTAGGGGCCGCGTACGACGACGGGCCGCGTACGACGACGGGGCCGGGTGCGCAGAAACGTATCTGCACACCCGGCCCCGCGGCATCGCGGTTCCGACGAGCCCTCGGCTCAGACGATGCCCTCGGCGATCTCCGCCTCCTCCCGGGCGGACCCATAGGCGGAGGGCGTGTTGTACGAACGGCGGGCGACGAACCACCAGACGGTGGCCAGGATCAGCACCGCGGCCAGGGCGATCGACGCGTAGTTCATCGAACCGACCGTCACCGGGCTGGACTGCGGCAGGCAGAACAGCACCGTCACCAGCGCCACCCACACCACCGCCACCCAGCCGATCGGCTTGCTCCAGCGGCCCAGATGCCACGGCCCCTTTTCGAACCGGTCCCCGGCGCGCAGCCGCAGGAAGACCGGGATCGCGTAGGCGGGCGTGATGCCGATGACGTTGATGGCCGTCACGGCGCCGTACGCGGTCTCCGAGTACAGGGACGGCAGCGCCAGCAGACATGCCACCCCGACCGACAGCCACACCGCGAGCACCGGGGTCTGGGTACGGGTGCTGACCCGCTGCCACAGCCGCGAGCCCGGCAGCGCGCCGTCCCGGCTGAACGCGAACACCATCCGGCTGGCCGCGGCCACCTCCGCGTTGCCGCAGAACAGCTGCGCGGTGATGACGATGAGCAGCATGGCGGTGGCGCCGCTGGTGCCGAGGGCATCGATGAGGATCTGTGCGGGCGGGACACCGGTGGCGCTCTTCTGCGTCCCGGCGTAGTCCTGGATGGCGAACGTGAGCCCCGCCAGCAGCACGAAACCGGCCACCCAGGACACCCAGATGGCGCGCACGATGCCGCGGGCGGCGGACACGGATGCGTTGGAGGTCTCCTCGGACAGATGCGCCGAGGCGTCGTAGCCGGAAAAGGTGTACTGGGCGAGCAGCAGGCCGATGGCGGTGACATAAAGGGGATTCGACCAGCCGGTGTTGTTGACGAACTCGGTGAACACGAATTCCGGCGACTGATGGTGGGACGGAATGATCGCCAGCGCCCCGACGATGATCGCGACTCCCGCCAAGTGCCACCACACGCTGACCGAGTTGAGCAGACTGACCAATCGCACTCCGAAGAGATTCAGTGTGGCATGCACCAAAAGAATGCAGACGAAAATCACCATCGTCGAGCCCGGGGTGGGTTCGAATCCCCACTGCAAGTTGAGGAGCGCTCCGGTGAACTGGGCCGCGCCGTAGTCGATACCGGCGATCGCGCCCAGCAGCCCCAGCAGGTTGAGCCAGCCGGTGTACCAGCCCCAGGCGCGCCCGCCGAGCCGGTCGGCCATGTAGTAAAGGGCGCCCGAGGTCGGATACGCGCTGGTGACCTCCGCGAGCGCCAGGCCCACGCACAAGACGAACAGCCCCACACCGGCCCAGCCCCACATCATGACCGAGGGGCCGCCGGTGTCCAGCCCGAACCCGTACAGGGTCATGCAGCCGGACAGAATGGAGATGACGGAGAAGCTGATGGCGAAATTGCCGAAGCCGCCCATGCGGCGGGCCAGCACCGGCTGATATCCCAGCTCGCGCAGTCTCTGTTCTTCGTCCCGCTGCGGTGTGGACACCGGGCGCGACCAGGGCGTGGACATGAACGTACCTCCGAAAGGGAATGCGGGGACGGTCAGCAGAGGTGGGGAAAGCGGCGGCGATACGGGGGATGAGGGGGCGGCTCAGCCGTCGTAGCCGGGTCTGTTTCCGCGGGCGCCCGCGAGACAGCGGACCCGGGCGCGCAGGAACATCTCCTCGGCCTGGGTGCGGTCATTCGCGTCGGACGTGCGATAGGCCCAGGGGAGTGGGGTGAAATACGGACCCAGCGCGTCGAAGACCCGGGCCGCTTCGGTGAATTGCAGCGCGCCCCACAGGGCGTGCGCCAGATGGTTGAGGTCCAGCAGCGAGCTGGTTTCCCGCTCCGCGTGGTCGAACCACAGGCGCAGCGCCTTGTCGACGTCCCGCGCCGCGTCCTCGGTGGCCCAGTGCAGGTCCAGGGCCTTCTCGTAGCCCCGTTCCTCGCGGTACCGCTCGACGTGGACGTACAGCGGCAGTACGTGCAGCGGGGAGCCCTCGGGCGCCCCCGAGACCACCCACTGCACGAAGTTGACCGCCTCGGCCAGCGAACCGCCCGCCCGCCGTGCGTACACGAACTGGAGCATCCGGTGGTATGCCTCGCGGTTGTACGGATCGCGCCGGTCGGCCTCCGCCAGCAGCCCCCACGGGCCGGGGAAGAGCAACGGCCCCGGCGGGTTCGCCCGGTGCTCCGGCAGCCGCTGCTCCTTGTCGAGCTGGGCGAGCGCCAGCAGACACACCCAGGGGACCGGGTCCGCCGGGGAGTTGTGCGCGGCCAGCTGGCAGGACTCCCACGCCTCCCGCCACAGCTCGTGGGTGCGCTGGTGCCCGTCGCGATGGGCGCGCATCGTCCGCTCCACCACCACCCGGGTGTACATCACCAGCGCGGCGACGCATCGAGGCTCCTCGGTCCGCCACGCCTCCACCACGTTGGACCCCGCCGCCACCGCTGCCAGCACCTGGGTGCGCTGCGTCCACTGGGCCCAGGTCGGGGTCTCGGCCAGCAGGTCGCGCATGGATATCCAACGGCCCGTGCGCACGTCCTGAAGCGCGATGCGCAGTCCGCTGTCATAGCCCGCGGGGTGGTAGACGGGGCGGAACACTTCCTCGGGCATCGGATGACTTTCGGACGGAGCGTGATGGACCGGGCGCGACGGATTCCAGGGCCTGACGAGTGGATGCCCGGGATCCTATAGCCATCCCGTCATGACTCAAGGGGGCCAGGGTCCGCATCCGGCCCGGGGCCACGGGCGGTGTCCAGCAAGCGGACTCCGGACATGCGGTCTTGACGCGGCCTCGCCGCTGCACCACGCTTTCAGCCAAGATCTCCCACTACCGCCGAACCACCACCGAACGCCGCCCTGCCGACGACCGCCCCCACGCGGAACGCCCCCCACCGAAGAACCGGACATGCTGCCTGACGAGCGTCCCCACCACGCACCCGCCGGCCCCGCGACCGGAGCGGTGCTCGCCGTCGACCAAGGCACCTCGGGCACCAAGGCGCTGGTCCTCTGCCCGGAGCGCGGTGTGCTCGGCTCCGCCGAGGTGGCCGTCCATCCGCGCCACCTCGCCGGCGGGCTGGTCGAGGTCGATCCCGCCGAACTCCTCGCCTCGGTCGTCGACGCCGGACGCCAGGCCCTCGCGCGGGCCGGTGAGCCGGTCGTGGCGGTCGGCCTCGCCAACCAGGGCGAAACGGTGCTGGTGTGGGACCCCGCGACCGGAGCCCCGCTGACCGACGCCCTGGTGTGGCAGGACCGGCGGGCGGAGACGGTGTGCGCGGACCTCGGTGAACACGCCGACACCCTGCGCGAACTCACCGGGCTGCCCCTCGACCCGTACTTCGCGGCGCCCAAGATGGCCTGGCTGCGCCGCCACCAGACCCGCGAGGGCGTCGTCACCACCAGCGACGTCTGGCTGATCCACCAGCTCACCGGAGCGTTCGTCACCGACGCGGCCACCGCCGGGCGCACCGGGCTGCTCGACCTCGACCGCGTCGTCTGGTCCCCGGAGGCACTGGACATCTACGGCCTGACGGCCGAGCAGATGCCCAGGGTCGTCGACGCGGACACCATGGCCGGAACCACCACCGCCTTCGGCGGCGAGATCCCGCTCACCGGCCTCCTCGTCGACCAGCAGGCCGCCCTGCTGGCCCAGAGCGTCACCGAGCCCGGCGCCGCCAAATGCACCTACGGCACCGGCGCGTTCCTGCTCGCCCAGACCGGGCCGCGGCCCCGCCGTGGCACCAGCGGACTGGTGAGCTGCGTGGCCTGGCGGCTCGGCGGAAACACCAGCTACTGCCTCGACGGGCAGGTGTACACCGCCGCCTCCGCCGTGCGCTGGCTCACCGGTATGGGCGTGATCGGCGGCCCCCAGGACCTCGACCCGGTGGGCGGCTCGGTGGCGGACACCGGGGGAGTGACGTTCGTACCGGCCCTTGCCGGACTCGCCGCCCCCTGGTGGCGCGGCGACCTCCGGGGCTCGGTGACCGGCCTCGGCCTCGACACCACCCCCGGCCATCTGGTGCGCGCCCTGTGCGAGGGCATCGCCGCGCAGGTGGCCGAGATCGCCGACGCGGCCGCCGCCGACCTCGGCGCACCGCTCACCACCCTCCGCGCCGACGGGGGCCTCACCCGCTCCGCGCTGCTCATGCAGGCCCAGGCCGATCTGTTGCAACTGCCCGTCGAAGTGTCCGCCCTGCCCGATGTCACCGCCCTCGGCGTGGGCGCCGTCGCCCGGCTGGGACTGGACCCCGGGCTGCCGGTCGCCAGGGCCGTCCCGGAGTGGAAACCTGCCGCCGTGTACACACCGCGGATCAGCGCGGACGAGGCCGCCGAGCGCCGGGCCGGATTCCGGTCGGCCGTGGACGCGCTGCTGACCCGTCACTGAGCAACCCCACCAGGAGCCAAGGAACCCAGCATGACCGTAACGACCACGGGTGACCTTCCCGGCGAGGTCTACGACGTGGCCATCATCGGCGCCGGAGTGGTCGGCACCGCCATCGCCCGCGAACTCGCCGCCCACCGGCTGCGCATCGCCCTCGTGGAAGCCTCCGACGACGTCGGTGACGGTACGTCCAAGGCCAACACCGCGATCCTGCACACCGGTTTCGACGCCACTCCCGGCACCCTGGAGGCCCGGCTGGTGCGCGAGGGCTACCGGCGGCTGAACACCTTCGCCGCAGAGGCGGGCATCCCGGTGGAACCGCTCGGCGCCCTGCTCGTCGCCTGGGACTCCGAACAGCTCGCCGCGCTGCCCGCCCTCGCGGAGAAGGCCGTACGCAACGACTGCCACGACACCCGGATCCTCGACGCGGACGAGGTGTACGCGCGCGAACCGCATCTGGGACCCGGTGCGCTCGGCGCCCTCGAAGTCCCCGGCGAGAGCATCATCTGCCCGTGGACGACCACCCTCGCCTACGCCACCCAGGCGGTGCGCGCCGGAGCCGACCTGCACCTCAACTGCACCGCCGGAGCCATTACCACAGGCAGTCACCATGAAATCGCCACCAACCGTGGCCCGTTGCGCGCCCGCCACCTAGTCAACGCCGCCGGACTGCATTCGGACGAGATCGACCGGCGGCTCGGCCACACCGAGTTCAGCGTCACTCCGCGGCGCGGCCAGCTCATCGTCTTCGACAAGTTCGCCCGTGGCCTGGTCGGCCACATCCTGCTGCCGGTGCCGACGGCAGCGGGCAAGGGCGTGCTGGTGTCGCCGACCGTCTTCGGCAACGTCATGCTCGGCCCCACCGCCGAGGACCTCGACGACAAGCACGCCACCGGCTCCTCGGCCGCCGGGCTGTCCCTGCTCCTCGACAAGGGCGCCCGCATCATGCCGGAGCTGCTGGACGAGGAGGTCACCGCGGTCTACGCGGGGCTGCGCGCCGCCACCGAACACGCCGACTTCCAGATCCGCGCCCACCCCGAACAGCGGTACGTGGCCGTCGGCGGCATCCGCTCCACCGGGCTGACCGCCTCGATGGCCATCGCCGCCCACGTCCGGGACCTGCTCGCCGACTGCGGCCTCGACCCGGGCCCCGCGCGGGAACTCGAACCGCCCCGCATGCCGAACCTCGGCGAGGCCTTCCGCCGCCCCTACCAGCGCGCCGACCTCATCGCCGCCGACCCCGCCTACGGCACCGTCGTCTGCCACTGCGAGCGCGTCACCCGCGGCGAGATCCGCGACGCCCTGCGGGCCACCGTGCCCCCGGGCTCACTCGACGGACTGCGACGCCGCACCCGTGCGCAAAGCGGCCGCTGCCAGGGCTTCTACTGCGGAGCCGCCGTACGCGCCCAGTTCGACGAGGCCCGCGCCACCCCCGCCGCCGCACGGGCGGAGGCCCGCCGATGACCACCGCAGACCGCACCCCTCGCACCGTGGACGTCCTGGTCATCGGCGCCGGACCCGCCGGACTCGCCGCCGCCACCCGGCTGGCCGAGGCCGGAGTGGACACCGTCCAGGTCATCGACCGCGAGCAGCACGCCGGTGGCATCCCCCGCCACTGCCACCACACCGGATTCGGGCTGCGCGATCTGCACCGGGTGCTCAGCGGCCCCGAGTACGCCCGCCGCCACATCGCCGCCGCGCTGCGCGCCGGGGTCAGCCTGCGCACCGGCGTCACCGCCACCGGATGGGCCGGACCGCGCACCGTGGACGTCACCGCGCCGACCGGGCTGGAGCGCATCACGGCCGGGGCCGTGGTCCTCGCCACCGGCGCCCGCGAACGCCCCCGCAGCGCCCGACTGGTGCCCGGCACCCGGCCCGCGGGCGTCTACACCACCGGGCAGCTCCAGCAAGCCGTCCACGTACACCACCAGAGCATCGGCCGCCGGGCCGTCGTCGTGGGCGCCGAACGCGTCGGCTACTCCGCCGTCGACACCCTCCGCGGCGCCGGAGTCGAGGTCGCCGCCATGGTCACCGGGCTGCCCCGCCACCAGGCCCACCCGGCACATGCCCTCGGTGCCCGGCTGCGCCACGAGGTTCCGCTGCTCACCGACACCACCGTGACCGGGCTGACCGGCCGCGGCCGGCTGACGGGCGTCCGCGTCGGGCACCGGGACGGCCGGACCGCGACCATCGGCTGCGACACCGTGGTGTTCACCGGCGACTGGATCCCCGACCACGAACTGGCCCGCAGCGCCGGAATCCCCCTCGACCCCGGCACCCGGGGGCCGGAGACCGACCCCGCGTTCCGTACCGGCGAACCCGGGGTCTTCGCCGTGGGAAATTTGCTGCACCCCGTCGAGACGGCCGCCACGGCCGCGCTGGACGGCCGGTTCGCCGCCGGGCCCGTGCTGCGCCATCTGGCCGGTGAACCGTGGCCGCGGGCCCCGTTGCCGGTCCGCGCGGACGCGCCCCTGCGCTGGGTGGCGCCGGGCCGGATCGCCCCGGACGGGCCGCCCCCGCCGTACGGCCGCTTCACCCTGCGCACCGCCGCGTTCCTCACCCGGCCGGTGCTCGTGGTCCGCCAGGACGGCCGTACGCTGCACCGGCAGCGCGTCCCGCGCACCGTGGCCCCGGGCCGCCCGCTCCAGCTGTCCGCCGACTGGATCGCCCGGGCCGACGCGCACGGCGGCCCGGTACGGATCGGCGTGGAGTGACCGGGGCGGGCTGCCCCCCTCGGTGTCACAGCCCGCGCAGCCGCTCCATATCGCGCCGGTCGCGCTTGGTCGGGCGGCCCGCACCACGGTCGCGCAGCCCGATGGGCACGGTCTGCTCCCGCGGCGGCGGAGGCGGGCTGTTGTCCACGTAGCACTCCACGGCCACCGGCGCCCCGACCCGCTTGCGCACGATCCGCGACACCACCACGACCCGCTCCCGCCCCGCGTGGCGCAGCCGCACCTCGTCACCCGCCCGCACCGCCTGCGCGGGCTTGACGCGCTCCCCGTTGACACGGACGTGCCCGGCCCGGCAGGCCGAGGCGGCGAGCGAACGCGTCTTGGTGAGCCGCACCGACCAGATCCAGCTGTCGACCCGAACGGACCCCTCGTCTGAAGCCATACCCCGACTCTAATGTCTAAGGTGCGACGCATGAGCGCACATTTTGACGTCGTGGTCCTGGGGGCGGGGTCGGGCGGCTATGTGGCGGCGATCCGCGCCGCGCAGCTGGGCTTGCGCACGGCCGTCGTCGAGGAGCGGTTCTGGGGCGGCGTCTGCCTGAACGTGGGATGCATCCCGTCCAAGGCCCTGCTGCGCAACGCCGAGCTGGCCCATCTGCTCACCCATGAGGCGCAGACCTTCGGCATCCGGGTGAACGGCGAGCTGAGCCTCGACTACCGGGTGGCGTACGAACGCAGCCGGAAGGTCGCGGACGGCCGGGTCAAAGGCATCCACTACCTGATGAAGAAGAACCAGATCACGCAGTACGACGGGCGGGGCACCTTCACCGACCCCCATACGCTGCGGGTCACGCTCTCCGACGGCCGCGTGGAGGCCCTCACCTTCGACCACTGCGTCATCGCGACCGGAGCCGGTGCCAATCTGCTGCCCGGCACCTCGCTCAGCCAGCGGGTGGTCACCTACGAGGAGCAGATCCTCGCACCGGACCTGCCCGGCAGCGTCCTGATCGCGGGCGCGGGCGCCATCGGCGTCGAGTTCGCGTACATCATGCACAGCTACGGGGTGCAGGTGACGCTCGTGGAGTTCCTGGACCGGATCGTCCCCCTGGAGGACGAGGACGTCTCCGCCGAGCTGACCCGCCGCTACCGCAGGCTCGGCATCAACATCCTCACCTCCACCCGGGTCGAGGCGGTCAACGACACGGGCGCCGCCGTCAAGGTCATGGTGACCACCGGCGGCCAACGCCAGACCCTCCAGGCCGGGCGGGTCCTCCAGGCGCTCGGCTTCCGGCCGCGGGTGCAGGGGTACGGGCTGGACCGGGCCGGGGTCCGGCTGACCGACCGGGGCGCCATCGACGTCGACGGCCGGTGCCGCACCAGCGTGCCGCACATCTTCGCGGTCGGCGACGTGACTGCCAAGCTGATGCTCGCCCACGCCGCCGAGGCGATGGGCATCGTCGCGGCGGAGACCATCGCCGACGCGGAGACCATGGAACTCGACTACGTGATGATCCCGCGGGCCACCTTCTGCCAGCCGCAGATTGCCAGCTTCGGCTGGACCGAGGCCCAGGCGCGCGAACGCGGCTTCGACGTCAAGGTGGCCACCTTCCCGTTCACCGCCAACGGCAAGGCTCACGGCCTCGGCGACTCCAGCGGTTTCGTGAAGCTCATCAGCGACGGACGCCACGGCGAACTGCTCGGCGGCCACCTCATCGGCCCCGAGGTCACCGAACTCCTGCCGGAACTCACCCTCGCCCAGCAATGGGACCTGACGGTCCACGAGGTGGCCCGCAACATCCACGCCCACCCCACGCTCAGCGAGGCGGTCAAGGAGGCCGTCCACGGCCTCGCGGGGCACATGGTCAACCTGTGACAGTTCAACCCCGTGCCCAAGAAGGCCGCGGAGCACGCAGAATCAGCAGGCAGCGGATCCAGGCGTTGGATGACCCACACCCACGGTGTGACGACCCACCGCTGATCGTCGTCACGGCAGCTGACCTCATGCCACTTTGCTGACGACGCGTCAGGAAGCGTGTAACGACACTTGCGAGTTTGGTGGACGTGGGGCCGGTCGGTCGGCGAGCCGAACGGTCCGAAACCAACGAAGCGATCGCCTGGTGGGCTGCGGCGTAGTCCTTCGGCGATACCCTCGGTGCGCATCGCGGTCTGGTCGTGTATACGGCCAGGGCGGCCCGCACCCGACCACAGCAGACGTCTTCTTGCCGGAGAGGCTGCCGCTCGGCGCGACGCCGATCACGAAGCCCCGACCCCCACCGGGCGAGCCGGCACCGGCCGGGCATCAGGGCCTCAGCAGTCCGCCCACCCACCAGTCGTGCGGCTTGCCATCGTTGGCGATGCCGCGATTGCGCAGTGTCCCTTCGACGGTGAAGCCGAGTTTCTCGGCGACGGCACGCGAGCCGGTGTTCCCGGTCATGGCCCACCACTCGATGCGGTGGACGTCGAGGGTGGCCCAGCCCCAGTCACACAGGGCCCGAGCGGCCTCCACGGAGTACCCGCGTCCGCGCTGTTCCTTGACTGCCCAGTAACCCAGCTCCCAGACGCCGCGGCTGACGAGGGTCAGGCAGTACGAGCCGACCAGGGCGCCGGTGTCCTTGCGGAACGCGCCGAGGGTGTAGTCCCTGTCCTCGGCCCAGTGAGCGGGCAGCTTCTCGCCGACGAGCTTCTCCGCGTCCGCACGCCGGTACGGCACCGGCACCGGGGTGTAGAACTGGATGTCCTCGTCCTGGCAGGCTTCGTACACCGCATCCACGTCGGCAGGTGTGAAGGCCCGCAGCACCAGATGGTCGGTTTCAAGGGTCACTGGATCCATCGCGGCAGTATGACCACCATAAACAAGCGGCGACCAGCGAATATCCCGACCGGGAACCGCCCTCACAGCACCCCCGGGCTGGTCAACGGTCGTCGCACACCCCAGATCAGCTGCCCCCGAGACCTCTCGCTGGAGTCGCCGCCGGGCATGCGGAACGGGCGTCTCATTGTTGCGTCCAGCCCATGGCCCCAAGCTCCTGTCTGCGAAGCGCCGCCGCCAAGATGCGCCGCAGAGCCGCAAGGTGGCAGTGCCGCGGGCACGCTGAGTGACCCGCTGTGGGCCGGACGCTTGGAGGGGTCGGCCTTGAGACAGAGGCGTTTCGGTGCTTGTCGTTTGGATCAGCCCCCTCGGGTCGGCCAAGAGGTACCGCGCTTCACAGCCGGGCTGATCCAGACGACGGCCCTGGTGCTGCGCCGTGGAAGTTCCGCCGATGAGTTTCCGGCGGTTGTGCGGTCTACCCGTCAACGAAGGGAGCGCACCATGCGCAAGATCATCGTTTGCACGTTCCTGACGCTGGACGGCGTCATGCAGGCGCCGGGCGGTCCGGACGAGGATACTCAGAGCGGCTTCGAGTACGGCGGCTGGCAGAAGCCGGTGTCCGACGACGAGGTCGGCGCGGCCATCGCCGGTTGGTACGAGGTCTCCGACGCGATGCTGCTCGGCCGCAAGACGTACGAGATCTTCGCGTCGTACTGGCCGACCGCCGACCCGGACAACCCGTTCACCCATCGGATGAACAGCATGCACAAGTACGTGGCGTCTCGGACCCTGACGTCCGTCGAGTGGCAGAACTCCACGCTGCTGGAGGGCGACATCGTCGATGCCGTACGCCAGCTCAAAGCGTCCGACGGCGGCGACATCAACGTCGTGGGCAGTGGCGACCTCGCCCAGACCCTCATTCGGCACGGTCTCGTCGACGAGTACCGGCTGACCATCCATCCGGTGATCATCGGCACCGGCAAGCGGCTGTTCGCCGACGGAGCGATCCCCACTGCGCTGGAGCCGGTCAGCGTCTCGACGACGAAGGGCGGCACCATCGTCGGCGTCTACCGGCCGAACGGTAAGCCCAGCTACGACAGCTATTAGGCGGCTTCGGGCACCTGGGTATGATCGTATGGCGGTCGCCCTTCCGGGCGACCGCATCGTGTTCTCCGAGCTGGTGCCTGCCCTGCTCAAGGCCGTACGAGGCGCTTCCGGGCAGCCCTACGCCTTTTCCGCGGGAACGGCCGGCCGCGTCGCGTAGCGGATGCGCATCGCGTCGCTGGCTGCGGGGCCTGCGGTGAAGACGTAGGCGGCGCTGTCGTCGAGTCGGCGGCCGGTCTTGGCGTCGACGACGACGGGCTCGACTTCCTCGCCGCTGTGCGCATCGACGAGGATCATGCTGCGCTCCGTCTGCGTGAGGCGGGAGTTGCCCCACGCCGCCAGGGCGACGATCACCGGGCGCAAGGAGCGCCCGAGTTCGGTCAGGACGTACTCGTGCCGGACGGGACTGGTCTGGTAGGGCCGACGCTCCAGCAGGCCGTCCGCGACCAGGGTCTTCAGCCGGGTGGTGAGCATGCTGGAGGAGATGCCCAGGCTCTCCTGGAACTGGTCGAAGCGGGTGTAGCCGTCGAAGGCGTCGTGGAGGATCAGCAGCGTCCACCACTCGCCGACGTGTTGCACCGTCGTGGACAGCGGGCACTCCCGGTCCTCCAGCCTGATCCGGCTTGCCACGGCGACCATCCCCTCGGTTACTGCTAAAGTCGAAGTTAGTAGATTCTAATTTAGCACTCGAGGCGGGAGCGGAGTCTCGCGTGGCCGCGCCCGGAAACGGAACACACCGTGACCACATCCATCAGTGAATCCCTTGAAGGGCGAAGCGCTCTGGTCACCGGCGGTACCAAGGGCACCGGAGCCGCCATCGCCCGACGCCTGGCCCAGGCCGGTGCGACCGTGCTCGTCACAGCCCGCAGCCGCCCCGACGGCGTCGAGGAGAAGACCTTCATCGCCGCCGACCTGTCCTTGGTCGAAGGCGCCGCCCGCGTGGCCGCCGAGGTGGATGCCCGCGCGGGAGGCGTCGACATCCTGGTCAACACCCTCGGCGGTTCCGAGGCGCCGGCCGGAGGGTTCGCGGCGCTGGGCGAGGACGACTGGGCCAGGGAGCTGAATACGAATCTGCTGGCCGCCGTCCGCCTGGACCGGGCCCTCCTCCCGTACATGATCGTCAAGGGCAGGGGCGCGATCGTGCACGTCACCTCGATCCAGCGCCGCATGCCGCTGTGGAACGGAACCCTGGCCTACGCCGCCGCCAAAGCCGCCCTGACGACGTACAGCAAAGGACTGGCCAACGAGGTCGCCCCCCACGGCGTTCGCGTCAACACCGTCTCACCCGGCTTCATCCAGACCTCGGCCGCCGACGACCTCGTATCCCGGATCGCCCGCGACGCCGACATCACCCAGGAAGCGGCGCTGGGCCGGCTCATGGACTCCCTGGGAGGCATCCCGCTCGGCCGCCCCAACCAGCCCGAGGAAGTCGCCGAACTCGTCGCCTTCCTCGTCTCCGACCGCGCCTCGGCCATCGTCGGCGCCGAACACGTCATCGACGGCGGCACCACGCCCACCGTCTGAACCCGCCACCGTGCACCAGCGCGGTGGGGAACTGATCCGGGTGCTTCCCGTCTGCTTGCCGTACAGCACTTTCGACGCCGGTGGTGCGGCCGGTGATACCGGGCACGTGTGGGGACTCATGGGAGTGTTCACCTTCCTCGAAGCAAGGGTGCGGTGACGCGGTCGTTGCGCCGCACCGCCACGGAAGCTGAACAACGTCATGCTGTGGCGACAATCAAAGTTGTTCTCACAGCACGGGCACAGGTTGTGCTGCGCCCGTGCAGGTTGAACCGAAGGGTGTCACACGCCGGGTGTCAGGGCGCTGGTCGACACGGAAGAGACCGCCACGACAACGCGGCGGCGGACACGTGCCGCTCTCAGGGGCGTTGGGTGCGGGTCTGGGCCGTGGCGAGCCGCCGCGCCGCGGCCTTGACCGCGGTGCTGTAGGCGTCGAGGGAGCGGAGCGCCCAGGTCACCCTCGACGAGATCACAGACCTGATCACTCGTGCTGTCGAGCAGGAGGGCGCGACCGGATGCCGTGACGTGCAGGGGCGAGGTGCGGCCCACCCAGCCGTCGGCCTGGGGGAGTGCGTCGACCGCTCCCGGAGGATGGTGAAGGAGCGGTTCCCCTGCGGGACGGACAGCAGGGCCGTCTCATGGATCTCCGCCACCAGGGCCCGCATCACAACGTGTACGGATCCGGGCTTGCAGACCGGTGAGGTGCCCGCCCGGGATGACGCCGCGGGCGATGAGATCCCGTTCGCATCCGGGTCCGCGCCGCCTCACATCCGGGATCTCAGCACGTCGACCTCACAGCCGGGCGCGAAGGGGTCGAAGCCGTGCTCGATCAGCCAGCGAACTGCCAGCAGGCTTCGCAACGACCACCACGCGTGGATCACGTCGAGGTCGATATCGGTGCCATAGCCGGCAATGACGTCGTCGAGGTGCTCCCCGTGTCCGAGCGTGAAGGTGGCGAGGTCGTACAGGGCATCACCCTGGCCCGCCTCGGACCAGTCGATGACGCCGGTGACCTCGTCGCCGTCGACGAAGACGTGCGCGATCTGCAGGTCGCCGTGTGTGAACGCCGGAGTCCACGGCCGGAGCGCGGCCTCGGCGACCTGGCGGTTGCGGGTGACCAGGTCAGCGGGCAGGAGGCTGTTCGTCACGAGCAACTCGCACTCGTCGTCGAGTTCCTGCGCCAGCGCGACGATGCTCCGGCCGGCCCGGCCCGGCCGCGGCGGCAGGGGCGCTTCGTGCAGCTTCCGGATGGCGGCGCCCGCCGCGGCCCACGCCGCCGGCGCCCCGGTCGACGGCCCGCCGAGGCGCCCAAGCGTCGTCCCCGGGAGTGCGGCGATCGCGAGCACGGGCGGCTTGCGCCACAGGACCTCCGGGGTCGGGACCGGCGCGAGGGACATCGCCTCGACCTCGCCGTCGATGCGAGCCTGATCGGCGTCCACCTTCAAGAACACGTCACCGACGCGCAGAGTCGCGCGCTCGGAATGGGCGACGACGACTTTGACCTCATCCATGGGCGACCAGTATCCCGGGGACGATAGCGGACGTCGCCAGGTTTGTCGGGCGTACTTGGGTGTGTCTGACGTTCGTGAGGAGGTCCTGGGTGAAGCGCACTTCGTCGAACGTGACGGCACACCCTTCCCCGGTCGGCGACTGGGCCTCGAAGCTGATCAGGGCCCGGCGGGCGGGGCCGTCGAGGACGAAGAAGCGGATCATGTGCCACGTGGTGCGGCCGCCCCTGCGGGGAGTACTCGAAGCAGCTTGGCCCAGTGACGTTCGTCGATCCACAGCAGCAGGACCCCGGCATCGAAGGTCGAGGAGAAGCCGACGCTCACCCGGGCGCTGAGCTGGAAGTCCCCGGCGGGCGGCTGTCCCAGCAACGTGGCGGCGTTGAGGTGCGTCTGCGACGTGGGCGGTCAGACGGGAGACGTGGTCTGCAGGCTGATCCAGAAGAAAACGGCCACTGTAGCCAGGCCCGGGGAGACCTTGTTGGATCGCACCGAGGGCGCATGAAGCGAGGCAGTCTCCCGGTCCGTAGACGACGAAGGCGGCCATGTGCGTGCCGTTCGCCAAGCCCTCGGCGAGATGCTGTTCCAGTGCTGCGAACCAGGGGTCTTCCGGCGCTTCGTTGATCAATTCGGCGCGTGCGTGGGCCAGCGCGGTGGCATCGGCCGGTGGAGATCCTCCCGCTGGGCACCGAGACGGATAACGCGGTCGCGGATACGGGGCAGGGCCGGGCGTTCGTGAAGGCGTACCCGCGGAGCGCGGACCTGGTGGTGAGGGAGGGGCGCATCTCCCTGATGGAGCTCGGCCGTGCGGCGGGCAGCCCCTTTCCGGCGGTGCGTCGGACCGTGATGGGCATCTGATCGCCCGCCCCGGAGAGGTGACGCTGTCGGTGTGGGAGTGGGTGGATGCCGCTTCGCTCAGGCTCTGGGGGCCCGCTGCCGCTGGGGACTGTCAGCTGCAATCGGGAGACTGCGCAGTGCCAGCGCAGTCGGCGGAGGCAGCGGCTCGTTGGCCGTGTCGGCGCGGAACGACTGGAGCAGGTAGGCCACCAGACGCCGGGACGCTGCACCGTCGCCCGGTAGGGTGGCCACCAGACCGCAGTGTGCCAACAGGACCACGGCGAGGTCGGAAGGGTGAAAATCGGCGCGCAGAGCGCCCGACGCCTGAGCCCTGCGTACCAAAGTTGTGAAGTCCCGCTCGGCTCGTTGCCGGGACTGCGCGTGTTCCGACGTGCTTTCCGGGAAGGCCGCGACGAACGCGGCCGGGAACCCGCGTTCCTCCCGTTGCAGAGCGCAGACCGTCTCGATCAGCTGCTGGAATCCCTGCCACGGGTCAGGGGCGGCCAGAGCCTCGGTGAGCGCCCGCACACAGGTGTCCATCTGCTGCGCGAACGCGTCCCGCACCAGGGCGTCCCGGGTCGGGAAATGCCGGTACAGCGTCGCCACGCCGACTCCGGCCCGACGCGCCACGGTCGCCATCGGGGCGTCGATCCCGTGCTCCGCGAAGACCGCACGGGCGGCGGCGAGGACGCGCTCCCGGTTGCGTCGGGCGTCGGCCCGCAGCCCGTCCTGGGCTGCGATCCGAGAGGATTCCACCATCACTGCCTCTCGCTTCGGGGCCAAACGGACGATTGCGTCCACTTAGGAGCCTACCGTCGGTGTTAATTCCTTGTACGACCACCGGCGGCAAAGGCGGAACAATGAACGACCGCATGATGAAAGCTGTGCTCTACGACCGCTACGGCGGCCCCGATGTGCTGTACCTGGGCCGCGTGCCGCGCCCTGAGCCGACCGTCGGCGAGGTTCTGGTGAAGGTGCAGGCGTTCAGCGTCAACGGTGGAGAACTGGCAGCCCGTGCCGGCCATCTCCGTCTCGTGGACGGCCGGAGATTCCCCAAGCGTGTCGGCTTGGACTTCACCGGCGAGGTCGCCGCGATGGGGGCCGGAGTCACACGGCTCGCGGTCGGCGACCGCGTATGGGGGGTCTTGGGCCGCACCTCGGGGTTCGGCAGCGCCGCCGAATACGCGACCGTGCCCGCCGAGCGGGTCGGCAGGCTCCCCGACGGCCTTGACCTGGTGGAAGCCGCCGCGCTGCCGGTGGCCACCACGGCCATTACCGCGCTGCGGGACAAAGCCGGGCTGCGCCCCGGTGAACGACTCCTCGTCCGGGGCGCGGCGGGCGGCGTCGGCAACGCCGCCGTCCAGCTCGGACGGGCGTACGGCGCCGAGGTCACGGCCCTCGCCCGTGCAGCCAACCTCGACTTCGTCCGCGGGCTCGGCGCCCACAAAGCCGTCGACCACCGGACCGTGCGGTCGGCGGAACTGGGAGACTTCGACGTGGTATTGGACACTGTCGGGACCGATGTGCGGGCCTACCGGCGCCAACTGAATCCCGGCGGGCGCATGGTGACCATCGCCTTCGACGTGAAACGGCCCGCTGCGTCGCTCGGCTACGTCGCGGCCAGCATGGTCCACGGACACGGCCGGGTGCGCTTGTTCAGCGGCAACCCCACGCGGGCGCACTTCGACGACCTCGCCCGCCATGTGGTCGAGGGAAAGCTGAGCCCCGCGGTGGACACGGTCTTCCCCCTGGAGGAGACCGCGGCGGCCCACCGGGCGCTGGAGGCGGGCGGCGTCCAGGGCAAGTACGTGGTCAGGGTCGCGTAGGCCCCCTGTGGAGGTGCTGCCACCGCGGGAGCCGAGTTTCCTGCGATTCCGGGCCTGGTCGGCCCTGTCTGGGATGGTGCAGCGGATTCCGCGGCGACGCAGGTAGGCGCGGGACATGGGCTTCTGGCCGTGCTCGACGGCGAAGTTCCTTCTGCGAGTCACCCCGCTTCCGGGCGCTGGCCGCATGCTGATGGGCGCGGCACACTGTGGAGTCGACGCTCAGGTCCCACGTGATCGCACCTTCGCGTCGGCCAGGTTCTGGAGCCGGGTGAGGACTCGGTGCCAAGTGCCGTCCCGCTGCCATCGGCGGCACTGGCGGGTGCTCGGGCAGCGGTGTGGTGCGACCCGAGCACCCTGGGACGTGCGGGTCAGCCGCCCTGACCGATGCCCCCGATCGGTCCGACCTTCACCGGGGAGCCGGAACCGTCCGTGACGGGCAGTGTGCTGGCACCCGGCCAGTCGAGGGTGACCGACTTCGTCTCGTTCGGCGGGGTCACCACGAGCCCCGTGATGCGGACGCCGGAGCCGCCCGAGTCGTTGATCGGGTAGTTGACGCCGAAGTACGTCGACTCCCCGTCCTTGAGGGTGTGCGGGTCGGCCGACTGGCCACTGCGCTTCGCGGACAGCGACCCCTCGCTGGTCTTCAGGTCGACGCCCGCGAACCCGGAGATCGCGCAGTCCCGGCCGCCGCCGTTCTTCAGCGTCACGGCGACGGTGCCCTCGCCGTCGCCGTCGATGGTGCGGTCCGCCGCCGTGATCTCCAGCTCGTCGGTGCGGCACTTGCCGACCTGGCCGTTCTCGTCGGAGCCGGTCCCGGCGGATTCCTTCCCACCGCCCTGCCCCGAACCGCCGCCCGAGGAAGACGCGGAGGATGCGGAGGACGGGTCGCTCTTTTCCGTGCCGTCGTCGTTCTGGCAGGCCGTGAGTGAGAGACCCGCGGCAACGGCAAGAGCGACGAAGGTGAGCTTGTGAACGCGCATCGTTTCTTCCTCAGTATCGGTTGGGGGTGCCGGCCGCTCGTACGAGTCGGTACGAGCGGGCGTTTCTGAGCACCAAGATCGAACCGGCCGGTGAACCGTTCAGTCCAACCGCCCCCTAATACAGTCCTGTTACACGCACCGCCTCGGTGGCGCGGTACGCGGTACGGATTCCCGGATCCGTGTCATGACGCGCAACCTCCGCATGTCCCGAGCCCTCTTCCACAGCGGCCATGATCGACGTGCTGATGTGCCCCGGACCGGGCCGCACACCGGCTGACCGACTCCACGAGGACAGACGTGCCGGAACTTGTACTGCATGCCCATGGACGCACCTGGACCCTGGACGCGTCCCGGAGCTACACCATCGGGCGCGATCAGCAGGCCGACATCTCGTGCGTCGACCGCCGGGTTTCCCGGCGCCACCTCGTGATCCGTTGCGACGGCGGAACGTGGGTCATCGAAGATCTCGACAGTGCGAATGGCACGTTCGCCGAAGGGCGCCGTATTCAGCGGATCGAGATCGGCCACGGTTCGATCGTCCGGCTGGGCGACGTCTCCACCGGCACGCGGCTGGACTTCACCGGAGCGTCGGCGGCGGTGAGCGACGATCAGGCGCGTGCTGATGTTCGGCCGGCCGCGGGGCCGCCCCAGGGAGAGGCCCGGGACACCCACCGGCCCGAGGGACCCACAGCCGAGCCCCGTGGAGCCGCTGCGACCCTTTCCATCGACCGGGAACCCTCGGGCGTCCACCGATTCGTCCTGGGACAACGGCTGCGTATCGGTCGAGCGCAGGACAACGAACTCGTGGTGGAGGGCCCGTATGTCTCCCGCTACCACGCGGAGTTCCGGCCCCTGCCCGGTGGCCGCTTCGAAATCGTCGACCTCGGCAGTCACAACGGCACCTATGTCAATGGGCAGCCCGTGGACCGCCGCCGGGTCATCGGCCCGCATGACATCGTCGGGGTCGGCCACTCCACTTTCCGTCTCGCCGGGGACCGGCTGGAGGAGTTCGTCGATACCGGGGAGGTCACCTTCACCGCCCGCGACCTGACAGTGACCGTCGGGGGCGGCAAGACCATCCTGGACGACGTTTCCTTCGGCGTCCCCGAGAAGTCGCTGGTCGCGGTGATCGGGCCGTCGGGTTCCGGGAAGTCCACCCTGCTGCGCGCCCTCACCGGCTACCGGCCCGCGGACCGTGGCCAGGTGTTCTACGACCACCGTGATCTCTACGCCCAGTTCGCCGAGTTGCGCCACCGTATCGGCCTCGTCCCGCAGGACGACATCCTGCACAAGGAGCTGACCGTCGACGTCGCTCTGAAGTATGCCGCCAGGCTCCGCTTTCCCGGTGACACCAAGGCGGCCGAGCGCAAGGCCCGTATCGACGAGGTGCTCCAGGAGCTCAAACTCGACGTTCACCGGGGCAAGAAGGTCGCCTCGCTCTCCGGCGGGCAGCGCAAACGGGTGTCCGTCGCCCTGGAACTGCTGACCAAGCCCTCCCTGCTCTTCCTCGACGAGCCCACCTCCGGTCTGGACCCGGGCCTGGACCGTGATGTCATGAAGTTGCTGCGGGAGCTCGCCGATGACGGCCGCACCGTGCTGGTGGTGACGCACTCGGTCGCCGAACTGGCCCTGTGCGACCGGGTGTTGGTGATGGCTCCCGGTGGCTCCGTGGCGTACTTCGGTGCCCCGGGCGAGGCCCTGGACTTCTTCGGTCACGAAAGCTGGGCCGATGTGTTCTCCGCCTTCGAGAACCATCGCGACGACGACTGGGGCGGGCGCTGGCTGGCGTCCCGGCAGTACGACCGGTGCGTCGCGGAGATCGACTCGGCCGAACCGCCGCAACAGCCGGGCGCGCCTGCGGCCCAGCCGGCCGCGCGAGCCCTGAAGCCCAAACCACAGGGCTGGATCGGTCAGTTGTGGACGCTGATGCGCCGCTATGTGTCGGTCATCGCCTCCGACAAGGGCTTCATGGCGCTGATGCTGCTGCTCCCGGCCGTGCTGGGCGGGGTGAGCTGTCTGATCCCGGCGCCATACGGACTCGCCCCACCACCGCCCGACAGCCGTTACCGCTACAACCAGGAGTCCGGAACCATTCTGCTGGTGTTGGTCGTCGGAATGTGCTTCTCCGGCGCGGCCAACTCCGTACGTGAATTGATCAAAGAACGGGTGATCTACGAACGCGAGAGGGCCACGGGGCTGTCCCGATCCGCGTATCTGATGTCGAAGGTGATCGTCCTCGGGCTGATCACCGCGATGCAGGGTGTCGTCATCTGCGTGATCGGGTTCTCCGTCCGTCAGCTGCCTGCCCAGGGGCTGCTCATGCCCACTGCGGTCGAGGTCTGCGTGGTCATCAGCGCGCTGGGCTTCACCACGATGATGTTCGGCCTGGTCATCTCCGCGCTGGTGAGGACAGCGGAAAAGACCATGCCGCTGCTCGTGATGTTCGCCGTCGTCCAGGTCGTCTTCACCGGGGTCCTCTTCAAGCTGTTCGCCTCTCCGGGCATCGAACAGATCGGCTGGCTGATGCCCGCCCGCTGGGCGGTCGCGGGCGCCGGGACGACGCTCGACCTCGCGCACACCATGCCGCCCTGGGATCTCAACAAGCCGGACGATATCGACCCGCTGTGGGCCCACACCGTCACCCAGTGGGGCATCGACCTCGGTGTGCTCCTGGCGATCGGGCTGGTCTGCGGCTTCACGGTGGCCCGCCTGCTGCGCCGGCACGAACCCGAGGTCATGCGGGACTGAGAGGTCGCACGGTGAGCGGCGATCACGCTCGGCCCGACACGGCCGAGCCCACCGCGTCGAGGGCCGCCACGAGTGCCCGTCCCGCGTGCGTCCAGGTCCACGCCCGCTGCTCGCGCGAGTACCGGCGGGGCACGGTCTCGACCAGCATGATCAAATACAGGTAGCAGCGGTAGAGGTCAAGCCTCAGGCGTGCGGAATCGGTGAACTCCACGGCGCCGCCCGCCGCCGCGCATCCGGTGAGGAAGGCTTCGTCCCGTTCGATGTCCCCGAACAGGGCGAGGGACACGAACTCGGCGACCGGGTCGCCCCAGAACATCCGCTCGCCGTCGATGATCCCGCCGATGGTCCGCTCTCCCGGTGGGCCGTCGAGCAGCAGATTGCCCTGCCACAGGTCGAAGTGGACGAGCGCGGGACGGGTGACGTCATCCAGGACGTCCGCGGCCGAGGCGAGCACCGTGCGCACGGTCGCCACGGGCCGGGGCAGCCGGGCGCCGTAGCGCTCGGCGTCGTCCAGGACGGCGTCGGTCATGTCCGTGAAGGCCCGCCGCCACGAGGAAGCGGGGAACTCGAACGGCCGGGAAGGGTAACCGAATCCAGGACCTGTCACCGTGTGCAGCCGGGCGACGAGGTACCCCAACTCCTCGCGAAGTCCGGCCCGGTTGTCCGGAGCCAATCTCTCGTCGGTCTCGTGCCAGGGAGTTCCGGGACACTCGGCCATGATGAGACTCGATACGAGCGGTGGCTCGGGGCCGAGCCCCGTGTGCACCACGTGCGGTACCGGTACGCCGGAGACCTCGGTCGCGGCGCGGTAGTAGACGCTCTCCCCGTACAGCAGATTGTGCTCGTACGTCAGCGTCGTTCCGCTGTTCCCGGGCGGCGGCAGCTTCACCACCCAGCGCCGCCCGTCGCGCAGCACCACCCTCGTCACCGCGTTGTACGTGCCTCCGGTCAGCGGCACGCACTCGACGACGTCGTCGGGCGTGACCGAGACCGCGGCCAACGCGTCGGCCATCGACGGATCCAGGGCCAGACTCATGTGTACTCCGGCTTGCGCGTCGCCAAGGGGGTCTTGGACCAGTGGGGCCTCACGGTAATCGACCGATGCCGGCAGGGCGAAGACGGCGACCAGGACGGACACGACGCACCAGGCCGTAGCCGACCAGCAGTGGCAGCCGGGCGCCGTAGCGGTCCGCGAGTACGCCGCCCCGGACGCTGGGCACCGGAGCGAGCTTCGTCGCCGTCAACAACATCGAGGCGTCCCGGCTGGCGGTGAACCATCTGACCGGCCACCCGGCTGCTGCCCGCGCGGCTGGTCACCAGGGACTCCACCGCGCCTCCGGACCACACCGGCTGACGCCGAGGTTTGGTTGGACCAATTCGCGGTCTGCCTCTTCGGGGCAGCGCAAGCGTACATTGGTACAACCAATACACTGCTGCGTGCCCCAGCACGACTGGCTGGGCGCCGCGTCGAAGCCCGCCAGGGCGAGGAGGGGTCGGGCATGGACTCGGAGACCGAGCTTCTGGTGAACCTGTTGACCCAGGCCACCATGGACGGGACCTCCGGGCGACTGCCTACGGAGCGTGAACTGGGGGCCAGCCTGGGGGTGAGCCGTGGCGCTCTGCGTGAGCGGCTGGCCACCCTTGAGGCGATGGGCATGGTGCGGCGCAGGCAGGGCAGCGGGACCTATGTCGAGGCGCCCGACCCGGCGTTCGCCCGGCTGTATTTCAGTCTGGCCGTGCGGTTCGGCCAGATCTCCACGGCCGAGCTGGAGCGGGCCAGGGAGATGCTGGAACTGGCGGTCGTCCGTAGTGCCGCGGAGCGTGCCACAGCCCAGGACGTCGGGGGACTGCGCGCCCAGATCGACGAGATGTACGCGGCATCATCGGCGAACGACGTCGAACGCGGCGACAACGCCGACTACGAGTTCCATCGCCTGCTCTACCGGATCGCCGACAACCCGGTGCTGGACCTGCTCACCGACGGCCTGTCGGCGGCGCTGCGCGGACTGCTGCACAATCGGCGCCGCACCGCCTGGGAGGCTGAGGACCTGAGGGTCGGCAGTACACCGCGTCGCCGGGAAACGGACGTGATCCACGAGGAGATCGCGGACGCGATCGCCGCGAGCGACCCTGACGCGGCGATGGTTGCCGTGAAGCGCCACTACGAAGTGTGGCGACGGGTCACCGGCGAGACCGCGGACTGACATCCTTCGCGCTCTGCGGAACTGAGAGTCGGTGCGGAGCTGCTGTGTGCGCCGGCCTCTGGAATTTGTTGGACCAATTCGTTGACAGGTCTTCTTCGGGGTACCTACGTTCGTTCCGTCGCTGACCGCCGCGGCACGTCCCATCCCGAGGACCCGTTCCGGAAGGACCTGTCATGTCTGTCGTAGCGCCGACAGGGCGCACCATCGCCGAGCGCCTCGGTGTGTCCACCGTCTGCTTCCGGCACCTTGAGCTGGCTCCCGCCCTGGAACGGATCGCCGAGCTCGGCGCGGGCGCCGTCGACCTCGTCGCGCTGCGCGGGCTGTGCGAACACATCTGCCCCGACGGCGAAACCGGGAAGTTGCGGAGGGCCGCGGCCACGGTGCGGGCCAGCGGCCTGAAGCCGCTCGCGCTGAACGCGGACCCCCAGTCCTTCGACGAGCAGGACGCCGCCGTGGTCCTGAGCCGTACAGCAAGGCTGGCCGAGTTCTGCGCCACGGTCGGTGCACCTCTGCTCATCCTGCCCGGCGGTGCTTTCGAGGCCGGGGCCGAAAGCAGCAGTGCCGGTGACGTCACGACACGGCTCGCCCAGGTCGTCGAGGGCTCCCTCGAGGCGGCGACCGTCGCACAGCGATGCGGGGTGCGGGTCGCCGTCGAGGCACCGCACTACCTCCGGCTGGCCGCCACGCTCGACCTGGCCGACCGATTGGGCGCCCAACTGCCGCTGGTGTTCGACACCTCGCACGTCGCAGCAGGCGGCGTCGATCCGGCAGAGGCGTTCTCGCCACGCGCCCACCAGATAGCACATGTGCAGTTGCGCGACGCTGTAGCCGGTGACATACGGCGTGCGATCGGCCACGGCGGTATCGACTTCGCCCGGTTCTTCGACGCCGCGGAATCCTCCGGCTACCAAGGCCCGTACGTCCTGGAGCTGGAGACCCACAACAGCCCGTTCGCCAGCAAGGATGCCGAAGTGACGGCAGCCCGTACCGCGCTGCTGCACGCAGCCACCGGAAACGGGCACGGCGGCGAGGAGGACCAGTGACCCGTCTGTTCAACGATCCGGCGACCTTTACCGAGGACATGCTCGCCGGATTCCTCGACGCCAACTCCGGCTACGTCGCCGGTGTGCCCGGTGGCGTGGTGCGTGCCCGGGAGACTCCACCGGGCAAAGTGGCCGTCGTCGTCGGAGGCGGCTCCGGGCACTACCCGGCCTTCTGCGGCGTCGTCGGCCGTGGCTTCGCCGACGGCGCTGTGGTCGGGAACATCTTCACCTCGCCCTCCGCGCAGGAGGCCTACACCGTGGCGAAGGCCGCCGCCGGTGATGCCGGGGTGCTGATCCTCTCCGGCAACTACGCGGGCGACGTCCTGAACTTCACCAGCGCCGCCCAGCGGCTGACCGCCGAAGGCACCGCGGCCCGGGTGCTGTTCGTCACCGACGATCTCGCCAGCGCGCCGGCCGCCGAGCTCGACCGCCGCCGCGGGGTCGCCGGGGACTTCGTGGTGTTCCGCGTGGCGGGCGCCGCGGCCGAGGCCGGTTACGACCTTGACGCGGTCGAGAAGGTGGCGCGCCGCGCCAACGACTGCACCCGCACCCTCGGTGTGGCTTTCTCCGGCTGCACCCTGCCAGGTGCACAGACGCCCCTCTTCACCGTCCCCGACCGGCGCATGGGCGTCGGGCTGGGGATCCACGGTGAACCGGGGGTGTCCGAGGCTGCCCTGCCGTCCGCTGCCGACCTGGCGGCCCAGCTCGTCGATGGTGTCCTCGCCGAACGGCCCGCCAACTGCGCGGGCCGGATCGCCGTGGTCCTCAATGGCCTCGGTGCCACCAAGTACGAGGAACTCTTCGTCCTGTGGGCCACGGTCTCGAAGCTGCTGGCCGAACGGGGTCTCACCGTCGTCGAACCGGAGGTGGGCGAGTTGGTGACCAGCCTCGACATGGCCGGTGTCTCCCTCACGGTGACGTTCCTCGACGAGGAGCTGGAATCGCTGTGGCGCGCACCGGCGGACACCCCGGCCTACCGCAAGGGGCTCGTCGGCCTTGCCCAGGAGGAAGGCGGGAGCCGACTGCGCTCTCAGGCAGTACAGGACGACGCGCCCGTCGAGGTCGCACAGGTCCCGCACGCGACGCCCGCATCCCGGCACGCTGCTGCCGCTGTCGTGGCCGCCCTGAACAGCATGCGGACCGCACTGACTCGCTCCGCGGAGGAGCTGGGACGCATCGACGCGGTCGCCGGCGACGGCGACCACGGCCGGGGCATGGTCAAGGGCGTGACCGCCGCCGTCGAGGCGGCCACGTCACGTGCCGAGCACGGAGCCGGCGTGGCCACCGTGCTGACCGCCGCGGGCGATGCCTGGGCCGCGAAAGCCGGTGGCACCTCCGGCGCCCTGTGGGGTGCCGGACTGCGCGCGGCCGGGGAACGCCTGACCGACGTCGTGCCCACCATCACCGCACAGGATGTGTCCGACGCCGTTCGATGCGGGCTCGACACCATCGTCACCATCGGCAAGGCGGCCCTTGGCGACAAGACCTTGCTGGACGCGGCCCTGCCGTTCGCCGATGTCCTGGAGGCCGCCATCGGCCGTGGCACGGACTTGCGGAGCGCGTGGAACGAGGCGGCGACAGCAGCCCACACCGCTGCCCTGGCCACCGCGGATCTCGTGCCGAAGACGGGACGGGCGCGCCCGCTGGCGGCCCGCAGCGTCGGCACACCCGACGCCGGTGCGGTGTCCTACGCCCTGTGCGTCCAATCAGTCCTTTCCACGCGTACGAAGGAGCAGGTGGGATGACCGGACAGCAGCAGCCACTGCGACTGATCGTCGGCTGTGATGACGCGGGCCTGGAGTACAAGGAGGCTCTGAAGAGCGATCTGCTCGCTGACGGCCGGATCGCCGAGGTCGTCGACGTGGGGGTGAGCGTCGGGGATACCACCGCGTATCCGCACGTGGCGGTCACCGCGGCCAGGCTGGTGGCCGAAGGGAAGGCGGAGCGGGCGCTCCTCGTCTGTGGCACCGGGCTCGGGATGGCCATATCCGCGAACAAGGTGCCGGGTGTCCGGGCTGTGACCGCTCACGACAGCTTCTCCGTCGAGCGGGCCGTACTGTCCAATGACGCCCAGGTGCTGTGCTTCGGCCAACGGGTGGTGGGCTTGGAACTCGCTCGCCGTCTTGCCCGCGAGTGGCTCGACTACCGGTTCGACACCAGCTCGGCCTCCGCGGCCAAGGTCGCGGCAATCTGCGGATACGAGGAGCGCGGCGGTTGACGACGAGGCGGAGATGTCGCCCAGGTCTATGAGGGAGTGGCGTGCATGCCCATCTGTTCGACCGCCAAGGCCATGTGCGCGTGCAGGATCTGCTGGGCCGCCGCGGCGTCTCCGCGGGCGATCGCGTCGGCGATGGGCTCGTGAGCTGTTGCGGACATGGCCACGTCGCGGCGTTCGCCCGCGGCGCTCATGATCACCACGCGCATCGGCCCCTCGAGCTGCCGCCAGGTCTTGAGGAGCATCGAGTTGCCGGACAGCTCGCACAACAGGAGGTGGAAGCCGAGATCGGCCTCGACCCTCGTGGCCAGATCCGCGCCTGACTCGAAGGCGTCCTGGAGCTTTTTCAGGGCCTTGCGCAGAGCCTCCGCCGCGTCCTTTCGACGCGGTGACGCGATGATCTGCGCTATCGCGAGTCCCTCCAGCGCTTCCCGGACCTGGAAGAGTTCCCGCGTCTCGGTCGGGGTCAGCTGGGAGACGCGCAGCATGCCGCGCGCGCCCGCGGTGACCAGCCCTTCCTGCTGAAGGTGGCGCAGGGCTTCGCGCACCGTGCCGCGGCTCACCGACAGGTGCTCGGCGATCTCCACTTCCCCGAGGTGGTCGCCGGGGCGGTACAGGCCGGTGGTGATGGCCGTCCGCAGTGCTACGAGCGCGCGCTCCCGGAGGGTTGTGGAGCGGGTGAGACTGGAGAGCGCCTGAACGGACACCGTTGGATCCTCCTCAACTGCACGAGTGATCATAATAGCCCGAAATGCTGTCGTCTGTTGACAGTCGGCATGACTGAGCAGCCCGGACGGCCGGATTGCCGTGCCTCTGGGCGCTACTCGAGTAGACCCCGGATCTCCGGTCGAGGCTCTTGACACCGTCTCGCCGACAGGCCCAGCATCTCTCTCGACTGTTAACAGTCGGCAGACAACAGCCGAAACCCGGGACGGCTGCACCCGCCTACGATCAAGGAGGATCGGCATGGCTGAGTTCGAAGGGCCGCAGCGGGCGCCGGAGCAGGCGGCCCATGGGTCGCCGGAGCGTCTGAGAGTCGCCGTCGGGTGCGGAGTCGGCGCGACCATCGAGACGTACGACTTCATCGGCTTCGGAACGGCCGCGGCGCTCTACTTCGGCGACGTGTTCTTCCCCGACTCCGACCCGTTGTCGGCCACCTTGCTGTCCTTCGCGACGCTGGGGATCGGCTTCGCCGCGCGGCCGCTGGGCGGTGTGATCGCCGGTCATCTCGGGGACCGGGTCGGCCGCAAACCCGTACTGGTCGGCTCCCTGCTCGTGATGGGCATCGCGACGGTGCTGATCGGCTGCCTGCCCACCTACCAGATGGTCGGGGTCTGGGCACCGGTCCTGCTGGTGGCCGTCCGCGTGCTCCAGGGGCTCGCCTTCGGCGCCGAGTGGGGCGGTGCCATCCTGATGACCTTCGAGCACGCCCCCTGGCGACGACGCGGCCTGTACACGGGCATCACCCAGGCCGGTTTCCCGGTGGGTCTGCTGCTCGCCAATCTCGCTTTCCTGTTCAGCCGGCACACCCTGGACGACACCTGGGCCTGGCGCGTGCCGTTCCTGCTCAGTGCCGTACTGATCGCCGTGGGCATCTTCATCCGGCTCAAGATCGACGAGTCTCCCCAGTTCGAGGCGCTCAAGGAGTCCGGTGAGGTCGTCAAGAACCCGCTGCTCGCGGTGATCCGGGAGGACTGGCGCAACGTTCTGCGGGCCTTCTGCCTGCGGATCACGGAGACCGCGGGGTACGCCGTCTCGGTCACCTTCGTGCTGTCCTACCTGGGTGACGACGACGCTCCCGACGTCTCCAGCACGACCAGCCTCATCGCCCTGGTGACCGCCGCGGCTCTCGGTGTCGCCGCCACCACGCTCTGGGGCCGCCTGTCGGACCGGATCGGCCGCCGCCCGGTCTACCTGCTGGGCTGCGCGGTGAGCGTCGTATGGGGCATCCCGCTCTTCCTGCTCGTCAACACCGAAGCCGCGGTACTCGTCCTGATCGCCTTCGTGATCAGCTATGCCGTCTGCCAGAACTCGCTGGCCGGTGTCCAAGGGGCCTGGTTCTGCGAGCTGTTCGCCACCAAGACCCGCACCGCCGGAACATCCCTGGCCTACCAGCTGTCCGCGGTCGTCTCCGGCTTCACTCCCATGATCGCCACCGCGCTCTACTCCGCCACCGGATGGACCGGGCCCGCGGTTCTCTTCAGTGCTTACGGGCTCCTGGGGTTCGTGGCGACGTTGGTGACGCGCGAAACGTGGGGTGCCGACGAGCGCCGGGAAGCCGACCGAGCCGTGACCGCGTCGGCCGAACCCGCCCTGCCCGCAGTCCACTGACAGAAACGAGGACCACCACGATGTCCGCTCAGTCCACATCGGCGCCCAGCCGCGCTACCCCCGAAGGCGCCCCGCAGGACGCATCGCAAGCGCCGCACAGCCGACGCGTCAGCGCCCTTAAGGACTCCGCCCACCGCATCCGCATGCACGCACTGGACATGGGGGAGATCCAGGGGCAGGGCTACATCGGACAGGCGCTGGGCGTGGCGGACATCCTGGCCGTCGTGTACAAGGACGCTCTCAACCACCGTGCCGACGAGCCGGAGTGGCCGCGGCGCGACAGGTTCCTGCTGTCGATCGGCCACTACGCGATCGCCCTGTACGCGGCGCTCGCCGAGGCCGGTGTGCTGGATGCCGGCGAACTCGCCACCTACGGAAGTGACGACTCGCGCCTTCCCATGTCGGGCATGGCCTCCTACACACCCGGCATGGAGATCTCCGGCGGCTCCCTCGGACACGGCCTGGGCGTAGCCACCGGAATGGCGCTCGGACTGCGTCACCAGGGCAGCGACGCACACGTGTACAACCTGCTGTCGGACGGTGAGCTGGACGAGGGATCCACCTGGGAGGCGGCGCTCGCCTGCGCCCACCACGGTCTGGACAACGTCACCGCCATCGTTGACGTCAACGCCCTCCAAGCGGACGGCCCGACCAGCGGTGTGCTGCGCACCGAGCCGGTCACGGCCAAGTGGGAGGCGTTCGGCTGGCACGCGATCCGCGTGGACGGCAACGACATCGACGCGCTCGTCGCGGCCTTCGACAGTCTGCGCGAGCACCGCGGATCACCGGCGGTACTCGTGTGCGACACCAGGATCGGGTGCGGCGTACCGATGCTGGAGACCCGGGAGAAGGCGCACTTCATGCGGGTCGAAGAGCACGAATGGCAGCTCGCGCGCGAGCAGCTGGCACAACGCCACCGGACGCATTCCGGCTCCGGCCGCGCAACCGACCAGGGAGAAGGACCCGTTCGATGAACACCTCAGCGCCGACTCAGGCGGCACACCCGCCGCCCGGGGCCTTGGGACGCAAGCTCACCACGTCCGCCATGATCGCCTCCATCGCCGAAGAGGGGCAGCGCACCACCCGGGCCCCCTTCGGGCACGCGCTGGCCCGGCTCGCGGGCGAACGTCCCGACGTGGTCGGGCTCTCGGCGGACCTGGCGAAGTACACCGACATGCACGTGTTCCGGGAGGCCCACCCCGACCGCTTCTTCCAGATGGGGATGGCGGAACAGGTGATGCTGGGCGCGGCCGCGGGGCTGGCCGAGGTGGGCCTGACCCCGTTCGCCTCCACCTACTCCGTCTTCGCCACCCGGCGCGCGTACGACTTCCTGTGCCTCGACATCGCCGAGCCGCAGCTGAACGTCAACGTCGTCGGCGCCCTGCCCGGCCTGACCACCGGCTACGGCCCCAGCCACCAGGCGACCGAGGACCTGGCCATCCTGCGGGGCATGCCCGGTTTGACGATCGTGGACCCCGCGGACTCGGTGGACATCGAACAGGCCGTGCCGGCCCTGGCCGCCCACCCGGGCCCCACCTACCTGCGGCTGCTGCGCGGAGCCGTGCCCACGGTCCTCGACGAGTACGACTACCGGTTCGAACTCGGCAAGGCGGCGGAACTGCGCGGTGGGCGCGATGTCCTGTTCATCTCCACCGGTCTGATGACGGTACGTGCCCTGACCGCGGCCCGGGAACTCGCGGACGACCATGTGGACGCCGCCGTCCTCCACGTACCGACGATCAAGCCGTTCGACCGCGAGACGGTACTGCGGGAGGCCGCCAAGGGGCGCCTCGTGGTGACACTCGAGAACCACAGCGTCGTCGGGGGCCTCGCCGAGTCCGTGGCGTCCTGCCTGGCCTTCGCCCAGCAGACGGCACGCATCGTCCCGGTCGGACTGCCCGATGAGTTCCTCGCCGCGGGCGCTCTGCCCACGCTCCACGACCGCTACGGCCTGTCCGTCGCAGCGATCAAGGAGCGCGTCCGCCGCGAACTCTGATCGGCGCGGACCAAGGCCCCGAGCACGACACCGTCTTCACCCTCTTCCTCAGGAGAACCGCATGGCCACCGAGCACACCCCCCGCACCGCCGTCGTCACCGGGGCGGGATCGCGCCGCGGCATAGGGCGCGCCACCGCGCACGCCCTGGCCGCCGCCGGCTACCACATCGCCATCCTCGACCTGGACAAGGAGGCGGCCGAGGACACCGCCCGGGAAGTCGCCGCCCGGCACGGCGTGGAAGCCCTGGGCCTCAGGGCGGACGTCACCGACGCCGACGCGGTCGACGCGGCCATCGGGGAGGTCGAGGCGGCACTCCCGCCGATCGGCGCCCTCGTGAACAACGCGGGCATCACGTCCCCGATCCGCTTCGTCGATGTCACGCCCGCGGAGTGGGACCGGGTCTTCGAGGTCAACGTCCGCGGGAGCTTCCTGGTCACCCACCGCGTGGCTGCCGGGATGGCCGAGCGGAACTTCGGCCGCATCGTCTTCCTGTCGTCCGTCTCGGCCGAGCGCGGGGGCGGGGTGTTCGGGGGAGTGGCCTACTCGGCGGCCAAGGCCGCCCTCCTGGGCTTCGCCCGCTCGCTCGCCCGCGAGCTAGGCCCCTCCGGAGTCACGGTCAACTCCGTGGCCCCGGGCCTGATCGACACCGACATCACGCAGGGGAAGCTGAGCGAGGAGCGCAAGGCAGCCATGATCGCGGAAGTTCCGGCACGCCGCATCGGCGATGTCGAGGACGTGGCCGACGTCATCGCCTTCCTGGCCCGGCCCGAGTCGAGCTACCTGACCGGAGCGACGTACGACGTCAATGGCGGGTCGCACATTCACTGAGCAGGGCGTCGGCGAAGTCGTGCACCGCCACGGGCACCTGCACCGTACGCGTCGGGTGCTGCTCTCGCCCTTCGCAGGGATCATGCGTCGCGGTAATCGCAGTGGCGCGCGATTGAGCTTGTCGGTGCCGGTCCCCGGTGCGGATCGGGTCCGGACGGGCGCGTCTATGGAGCGGTGTGCGGCTTGGCGGCGCGCGCCAGAAGGTTTCGGGCCCGCTCCAGTACCGGCTTGTCGACCATGTGGCCGTCCACCGTTGTGACGGCTTCTCCGGTGCCCAGGACGGCTCGGGCCCAGCGGAGTTCGCTCTCGGAGGGGGCGAAACCGTCGGTGACAGGGCCTATTTGCGCCGGGTGGATGCAGAGCTTGCCCGCGTAGCCCAGTCGGCGGGCATGGGCGGTGTCGGCGGCGAGAGCCTGTGGGTCCCGTACGGCGGTGGTGACGCCGTCCACTGGCGGGCGGATGCCCGCTTTTGCGGGCGGCTATGCCGGCCAGGGCGGTGGAGTCCTCGGCCTTCGGGACCATCACCGGGCAGCCGTGGTCGGCGGCCATCCGCAGGTCCGCCTCGAACCACGGGGTGCCGGGCGCGTTGACGCGTACGACGGTCCGGTTGCCGAGGCCGGGCCAGTCGGCGGCGGCCTTGTCGAAGCGGTCCGGGCGGTGGCCCGGCACGAAGAGCAGGGCGAGCTTGAGTTCTAGTGGTCGTCGCAACACCCCAGCTCAGGGGATGCGAAGGTCACCTCCGCGGTGGCGTGCTGTGCGTCGCGGTGGGTGGCGGTACGCAGTTGGGCGCCGGTGCCGGAGGGGGTGCCCTCGGCGAGGAGGTGTTCGCCCGCGAACACCGGTCGGCGGAGTCGGAACGAGAGTGAGCGCACTCGGCGCTCGGGGGCGTTGCGGCGCACCACGTCGAGCATGAGCAGGGCGAGCAGCGGGCCGTGGACGACGAGGTCGGGGTAGCCCTCGGTGTCGTGGCAGTAGGGGGCGTCGTAGTGGATGCGGTGGGCGTTCGCGGTGAGGGCGCTGAGGCGGAACAGGAGGGTCGGGTCGGGCCGGAGGCCCAGATACCACGGGCCCTCGGGACCGGGGGCGGGGCGGTCGTCGATGGTGGCCGGATGCTGTCCGCCGGCGCTGCGGCCGGAGCGGTAGACGATGTCCTGCTCCTCGACCATGCACACCTGGCCCGCCTGGCGGAACTCCTGGCGCTCGGTCACGAACAGCAGCTCTCCGCTGCGGCCGTGCTTCGGTGTCACGGCGCCCAGACTGCTGACCCGCTCGGCCGGTTCGCCCAGGCGCAGCGGCTCGGTGATCTCGCAGCGTCCGCCCGCGAACATGCGCTGCCGGTCGGGAATGGGCGGGAGGAAGCGAGCGTCACGCAGGTGGCCGTCCGGGCCCAACTCGTGTTGGGCGGGCCAGCGCAGGAAGTGGAACCACTGCCACAGTGGAGGGAGCGGGTCACCGGTGCGCGCGGCGGGTTCGGGCAGGTCCAGGAGGGCGGAGATGGCGGCGGCGGGGCCCGGGTCCATGGGGTCGTGAGCGGTGACCGCCTCGGGGTGCCACGTTTCGACGTAGGAGCTGAGGGGCGTGGTGGCGGGCTGCATGGTGGTGTGACCTCGTGGTTCAGGTGAGTGGGGCGGGGATTCCTGGCCGGTGTCCTTCAGCGCCAGTGCGATCGGCTCGGTGAGGCCGCCGAAAGTGGCGGTGACCAGAGCGTGGGGGAGGCCCACGCCCAGGGCCCGGACCTTGGTGGGGAAAATCTCGGCCTTGATGACGGCGGCAAGGGCGGAATAGCCGGTGACGAACGTCAGGGCGGCGGTCATGAGGAGGAACGCGAGCCAGGGGTTGCCGGTGCGGCCGAGGAGTGTCATCAGGGGCACGGTCAGCAGCATGCAGCCGCCGGAGAAGGCGAACATCACCGGACGGCGGCCGATGCGGTCGGACAGAGCGCCGACGGCCGCAGTTCTCCGTGGGGGGCGGGTGGCTCTCTCCGTCGATGAACATGTCGTAGCGCTGCATAGGGGTTACTCGATTCGGCGAGGACCGGACGGTCGGGCTTGGCGAGGGCGACTCCCAGGGCGAGCGGCGCGGCGGCCCCCATCGCACCCCACAGGTAGAAGGTGCCCGGACGGTCACCGGCCGCGCAGACGTCGTAGCTCGGCGAGCCGAGGCCGGTGACGACGAGGGCGTCCTCGGGGAGGCGGGCGACCAGGTCGGCGACGAACCGTCGCCGGTCGAGCCGGGCGTCCGGCGCGGTGGGCGAGGCGGTGGCGGTGGCCATCAGTCGCGCCCCCACTTCTTGCGGCCGATCAGCTTCTGCCCGAGGAGTACGGCGACGCGTTCACCGGCGCCGAAGGCCGACTCCAGGGCGGCGTCGACGGTCTCCCCGACGTCTTCGGGGGCATCGGCGCGCAGGACGGTGATGCCCATGAGCTCCAGTGCCTGCTGGGTGGTGCGGCCCATGGGGCTCTGCCACGGGTTGAACTCGGCGTGCTCCCCGCGCATCGTCACCAGCGCGAGAGAGGGGAACTGGCCCATCTGTAGCAGCGAGAACATGTTGACGCAGTTGCCGACGCCGCTGCTCTGCATCAGCAGTACGGCGCGCTGCCCGCCCAGCCACGCTCCGCTGACGACGGCGACGCCCTCCTCCTCGGTGGTGAGCACGACGTCGTGAATGGCGGGATCCCGCTGTGCCTCACGGATGGCGTGGGGGTGGCCCGCGTCCGGGACGTAGGCGATCTGCTGGATGTCGTGTTTCTTCAATGCGGTGAACACGTCCTCCTGCCAGGAGGGGGGTGCGGTTTCCGCATGGTTGAAGGCGGCGGCGCAGCGGTGCCGGCGTCACATGTCTGGGTCCGGTGCGTGCGACGAGTGCGACTGGGCGGACGGCCACCGCCCCTGCGACACGGCCGTATCGATGTGGCGGACCAGCTCGTGTGCGACGACCTCGACGGCCGGTGGCACGCGTCCGTAGCGCGGGGTCCCCAGGACGATCGACCGCCAGATGTCGGGCTCGGACAGGGGAGCGGCGCTGAGGGTGCCGTTCGTGATGTCCTCGGCGATGCCGAGGCCGGGCAGGATGGTCCAGCCGTGTCCGGCCAGGACGAGCTGTTTCTGCACGTCCATGGAGTTGGTCTGCACCGTCACGTCCATCGTCTCTCCGGACCGGGTCGCCGCGGCGTCGATCAGGGTGCGCAGAGCGTGGCCGGAGGCAGGCATCACCAGGGGGTGTGCCGCCACCTCCGCGAAGGCGACCGGACGGGCGGCGCGCAGCCCGGCGGCCACCGGGGCCACCGCCCACAGGCGCTCCCGCACCAGTGGCCGGGCGTTGAGGGACGGCGTGCTGTCCAGGTTGTACAGCAAGGACAGGTCCAGGTCGCCGTCGTCGAGCCACTGCTGGAGATGACCGGAGTAGCCGGTCATCAGACGCAGCTCCACCCCCGGATGGGCCTCGCCGACAGCCGAGACCAGCGGTTCGGCGAGCAGGTCGAGCGTGCTCTCCAGCAGGCCGAGGGTGACGATGCCGGTCACCTCACCGGGGCTGGGCTGCACCTCGGCGCGGGCCCGCTCCAGTTCGTTCAGGGCGCGGCGCGCCCGTTCGATCATGATCTCGCCGGCCTCGGTGGGCCGCATGCCCTGTCGCGTGCGCTGGAAGAGGGGGACACCGAGCTCCTCCTCCAGGGTGCGGATCTGCCGGGTGACGGCGGGCTGCACCAAGTGCAACAGCTCCGCAGCACGGGTCACGCTGCCCACCTCGGCGACCGTGATGAGCGCCTTCAGCTGCTTGACGTCCATCGGGGCCTTTCCTTTCCTCGCCATCCGCAGCCCGCATGGTGACATTACGGATTGCTATTTCACTCAGCGACTCATGAGTGCTCATGATGTTACTCCGGCTCGGGTCACCCACATCTCCGGAGGGCAACACATGGCCGAACACACAGTGCCCGCCGATGGCCTGCCACTGTCGGGCATCACCACGTGAGCATCGAGCAGGCGGTGGCCGCTCCCTTCGCCACCCGTCAGCTCGCCGACCTCGGAGCACGGATCTCCCGCCTCCAGAACCTGGCCCCCGGTGCTGCCGCCCGCATGGGCCTGGGCGCCGAAGACCTGGCGGCGCGGTTCCCGTCGCTGGTCCCGTGCTCGATCTCCGGCTATGGGACAAGCGGGCCATGGGCGGACCGCAAGACGTACGACCTGCTCGTGCAGTGCCCGATCGGCCTGGTCTCCCTGACCGGCAGTGCTCAGGAAGCGGCGCGGGTGGGTGTGTCCATCGCAGACATCGCAGCCGGTATGTACGCCTACAGCGGCATCCTCACCGCGCTGTTCACAAGGGCCACCCGCGGTTCGGTCCGGGCGGTCGAGGTCTCGCTGTTCGAGGGGCTGGCCGAGTGGATGAGTCAGTCCGCCTACTACACGGCCTACAGCGGTACGCAGCCGCCCAGGGCCGGCACTCAGCACGCCACCATCGCCCCCTACGGCACCTACACCGCGGCCGATGGCAAGGACGTACTGCTCTCCGTCCAGAACGAACGCGAATGGGCCGCCCTGTGCGAGCACTTCCTCAACACCCCCGGCCTGACCGGCGACACCCCGCGACCGCTGGCGCCAGGTGCGGATACCCGGCGGAGAGACGGTGGCCGCCCTGCTGCCGCCAGTGGACCTGGCAGGCACCACTCCGCGCAACGACGCCGTCCCCGCCCTCGGCGAGCACACCGAGCAGATTCTTGCCCAACTGGGCCACGACACCACCCGTATCGCAGCTCTTCGGGCCGAGGGCGCCCTCTGACCCCTCGGCGTCCCCACCAGAGACCGAAACAAGGAGATCTCCTTCATGAGCACTCTCGACACCGTGTCCGAGGACGAGCAGTTCATCGTCCGGACGGTGCACGACTTCGTCGACAAGGACATCAAGCCCGTCGCGCAAGGACTCGACCACGCCAACACCTATCCCGAGGCCCTCATCGAGCAGATGAAGGAACTCGGCATCTTCGGCCTCGCCATCCCGGAGGAGTACGGCGGTACGCCGGTGTCGACCCCCTGCTATGTCCTCGTCACCGAGGAACTCGCCCGGGGCTGGATGAGCCTGGCCGGAGCCATGGGCGGCCACACCGTCGTCGCCAAGCTGCTGCTGCACTTCGGCACCGAGGAGCAGAGGCGCCGCTACCTGCCGAGGATGGCCACCGGCGAGATCCGCGCCACCATGGCCCTGACCGAGCCGGGCGGAGGCTCGGACCTGCAAGCGATGCGCACGGTCGCCCGGCGGGACGGCGATGATTTCGTGGTCAACGGCACGAAGACATGGATCACCAACTCCCGCCGCTCGCAGCTGATCGCGCTGCTGTGCAAGACCGACCCGGACGCCAGCCCTGCGCACAAGGGCATCTCGATCCTGCTGGTCGAGCACGGTCCGGGACTGACGGTCTCCCGCGACCTGCCCAAGCTCGGCTACAAGGGTGTGGAGAGCTGCGAGTTGTCCTTCGAGGACTACCGCGCCCCGGCGGACGCGGTGCTCGGCGGAGCCGAGGGCAAGGGCTTCGCCCAGATGATGAAGGGCCTGGAGACCGGCCGGCTCCAGGTCGCCGCCCGGGCGCTGGGAGTCGGGCGGGCGGCGCTGGAGGACGCGCTGGCGTACGCGCAGGAGCGGGAGTCGTTCGGCAAGCCGATCTGGCAGCACCAGTCGATCGGCAACTACCTGGCGGACATGGCCACGTCGCTCACCGCGGCGCGCCAGCTGACCCTGTACGCGGCGCGCGAGGCGGATGCGGGCCGCCGGGTGGACATGGAGGCGGGCATGGCGAAACTCTTCGCATCCGAGACGGCCATGCAGATCGCGCTCAACGCCGTCCGTATCCATGGTGGTTACGGCTACTCGACCGAGTTCGACGTCGAACGCTACTTCCGGGACGCACCGCTGATGATCGTCGGTGAGGGCACCAACGAGATCCAGCGCAACGTGATCGCGAGCCAGCTCGTGAAGCGCGGAGGTCTCGACGCATGAACGCTAGGCTGTTCACAGCACCGCCGCCAGCGAGTCCAATGACGCCAGGTAGTCGGGGCCCACCGGCGTGAGGACGGCGCTGTTGACACCGGCGTCGAACAAGTCTGCCAGCCTGGATCGTGCCTGGTCCGGCGTGCCTGCCACGGCCAGCTGCCGCACCCATTCGTCGGGCATGGTGCGGGTGAACTCTTGCGGGCTGTCGCAGCGCGAGCGCAGGGCGGCGAGATCTTCGTGGAAGGGCAGCGGAGCGACGTGGGGCTGCCAGTCCGGTTCTCCGACCACGTCGAGGGCGGGGCGGACAGCTGTCAGCGCCATGCTGGGGTCGTCATCGACTGCCGCGATGTTGTAGGCGACCAGACGGTGCGGACGGGCGGGGGCGATGTGCTCGAGAGCTTCTCGTACGTAGGCGGGTGCCACCGGTTCCGCGAGGAGGGTTCCGTCGGCCACCTGACCTGAAACGGCCAGAGACTTGGGGCCGCGTACACCGGCCAAAACTGGTGGCGCTGCCGCTGGTGTGGCGCTTTCGTGCAGTTGCACCCCGTCGATGCGCACGTACTGCCCTTCGTGATCGACGAGTTGACCGCTGAGCAGTGACCTCAGGACGGTGATGTACTCGCTCAGAAGGGTGAGCGGACTCTTGGGCCATGCTCCGACGCTGCGCATCCAGGACGGCATGCCGTGGCCGACGGCGATGTCGATGCGGCCGGGATGCAACTGGGCGAGGCTTGCGATCTCCATCGCGGTGAACGCCACGTTGCGGGCGGAGGCCGGCAGCAGCCCGACGCCGACGCGGACCCGGGCAGTGGCGGCGAGGACGGTGGCTGCCTGGACCAGCCCTCCTCGATAGCCGAGGTCTTCCACTACCCACAGCTCGTCGAAGCCGTGTGCCTCCGCACGTTGGGCGAAGGCGACGATGTGTCGCGCCGCGATGTCGCGTGGCATGAGGACGCCGATGGCGCCTTCCCGTGTCGTCATGGGGCTTTCATTCCCAGGAGGTTCACGTTCAATGGCTGCTGTCGCAGTTGCGCGTTCCTCGACTTGCTTCGCGGCCGCACGCGGCCGTGGCATCACAAGAAACCCACAAAGTCGTTCCCTACGGTGCCTGGCTCCGGAGTCCCGCAGCTCATGGAGGTTCGCCCCGTGTCCGGCAACCGCTACCCACGCACCGTGCGCACCGCGTTGTGCGCGTCCCTGGCCGTCGTATTGCTGGCTTCTTGTTCGAGAGCATCGGACACGGCCACCGAGAGCGCCCCGTCCGCCGACGATGCCTCGGGTTCCGCGAAGAAGCCCAACATCGTGTACGTCCTCACCGACGACCTGGACTGGAACCTCGTGAAGTACATGCCGCACGTGCGGCAGATGCAGGACACGGGAGCGACCTTCACGAACTACTTGGCCACGGACTCGCTGTGCTGTCCGGCGCGCTCCTCCGTCCTCACCGGCCAGTACCCCCACAACACCGGTGTCTTCACCAACAACGGGGACGACGGCGGCTACGGCGCGTTCATGAGGAACGGCAACGAAAAGAAGACCTTCGGGCCCGCGCTGCAACGCGCCGGGTACCGGACCGGATTCATGGGGAAGTACCTGAACGGGTACCAGCCCGGCGACAAGAACGGTACGTCCCGGCCGTACGTTCCCTCCGGCTGGGACGAGTGGAACGTCGCCGGTGACGGGTACCAGGAGTTCGACTACGACCTGAACGAGAACGGCAAGGTCGTGCCCTACGGGGACGACCCCGAGGACTACCTGACGGATGTGCTGTCGAGGAAGGCCACGTCGTTCGTCGACTCCTCGGCGAAGGCGAAGAAGCCGTTCATGCTGGAAGTGGCGACGTTCGCCCCCCACGGCCCGTCCACTCCCGCACCGCGCGACGAAGACACGTTCCCCGGGCTCAAGGCCCCGCGGACCGACGCCTACGACGAGGCGACCCGCAACGCGCCCGAGTGGCAGCAGGCGCTGAGCCCGCTGACGTCGAAGGAGAAGAAGCGGATCGACCGGAAGTTCGCCCAGCGGGTGCGGTCCGTCCAGGCCGTCGACAAGATGATCGGGCGGCTGAAGAGCACGCTGGAGGCGAAGGGCCTGGCGGACGACACCTACATCATGTTCGGGTCGGACAACGGCTTCCACATGGGCGAGCACCGGCTCAGGCCGGGGAAGCAGACGGCCTACGACACCGACGTCAGGGTGCCGATGATGGTCACCGGCCCCGGCGTACCGTCCGGCGAGAAGGTGTCGCGGCTCGCGGCGAACGTCGACCTCAACCCGACCTTCCTCGAACTCGCGGGCTTGGAGCCCCCGTCGACCGTGGACGGGCAGAGCCTCACCGGCCTGATGCGCGGCAGGCCGGAGGACGACTGGCGCCAGGCCGTGCTGATCGAGCACCATCGTGCGGCGTCCAAGAAGGGCGATCCCGACGCGGCGCCCGAGGACAGCGGCGACCCCCCGACCTACGGGGCGATGCGCACCGCGGACTCCCTCTATGTCGAGTACGCCGACGGGGAACGCGAGTTCTATGCGCTGGATTCCGACCCCGGCCAGCTGACCAACAGGGCATCGTCCCTGTCGGCGGACCAGCGCGCCTCCCTGCACCGCACTCTGGTGGCGCTACAGCGCTGCAAGGGCGCGGAGAGCTGCCGGACCGCTTCCCGGCCCCACTCCTGAGGGCCCTCATGGTGGCAGTGACGGAGAAGTGGATGCGTTCTTCCCTGAGAAAGCACGAGAGCCTGGTCCTGGGGATGTTGCGCAGGCACGGTCCGCTGACCCGGGGCGAGTTGGGGGATCTCTCCGGCCTGTCGCGCACCACGATCTACACCGTGGTCGGCGCGCTCCTGGACAGCGGTGCCGTGCGCGCTTCGGTGCCGACAGTGGGCGGACGGGGGCGGGGCCGTGGCCGCCCGGCGGAGCAGCTGTCCTTGAACCTCCGGGTCGCCGACCTGCTCGGCATCGACTTCGCGCGGCAGACGGTACGGGTGGCGACGATGACCGCGGCGCACGGGAGGATCAGCAGCGCGAGCCGGCAGCACGGCCCCGACGCATCGTGGGAGGAGCGCATCGACATCGCGCGGTGGCTGACCGGCAGGCTGACCGGGGGAACACCGCGGCTGGACACGCTGGGTGGCATCGGCGTGGGGCTGACCGGCCCGGTCGGCCCACCGGGGGAGGCGTTACCCGGCTCGGTCCACCGGGACGCCGTGTCGGCGCTGGTGAGCGAGAGGTTCGGCATGCCGGCGTGCCTCGACAGCAACACACGCCTGGCCACCTTGGCCGAGAGGACCTGGGGCGCGGCCGTCGACGAGCAGGACGTCCTGTACCTGTGCCTGTCGCACAGCGTCGGGGGCGGCCTCGTAGTGGGCGGAACGCTGCATCGAGGTGCCCACGGGGTGTCGGGGCAGTTCGGCCACATCACCGTCGATCCCGAGGGCGAATCCTGCCCATGCGGCCGCGTGGGGTGCCTGGAGACCGTGGCGTCGATCGGGGCCGTGCTCGGCGCCCACGGTTCCGCCACGGATGTGCCGCAACTGGTGGCCGCACTGGACGCGGGTGACGAGGCCGCGTACGCGGCGCTGGCCCGGGCCGGAACATTTACCGGCAAGGTCCTGGCCGACCTGTGCAACGCCGTCGGCCCCGGCGTCATCGTCCTGGGCGGCGAGCTGACCGGCGCCGGTCCGGCCCTGATGGAGCCGTTGCGGCGCGAGCTGGACGCGAACGCGACCTGCCGGGGCTCGCGGCCGCCGCCACGTGTGCGTCCGGCCGAACTCGGCGACGCGGGCGCCGCGCTCGGCGCCCTCGCCCTGCTGCTGCACCGGCCCTAGCATGACCCGGGGCTTCGGCCGGGGACCACCCACGACCAGCGGAGGTGCGCATGACCGGCAGTGCCGGACGGGTGCTCGTGGCCGACGACGACGATGCCACCCGGCGCTCACTGAGGAGGGGGCTGCGGCTCAGCGGTTATGACGTGACGCTGGCCGACGGCGGCCACGCCGCGCTGGACGTGATGCGCACCGACCATCCCGACATCGTCGTCCTGGACATCTGCATGCCCGACGTCAGCGGCATCGACGTGTGCCGCGCCCTGCGCGAGGGCGGCGACGACGTACCGGTGCTGATGCTCTCCGCCCTCGACGAGGTCGACGACCGGGTCGCCGGGCTACAAGCCGGGGGAGACGACTATCTGGTCAAGCCGTTCGCCCTGCGCGAGCTGGAGCTGCGCCTTCGCGCACTGCTGCGGCGCCGCCCGCCGACCGCCCTCGACCGGGTGCGGGTCGGCGGCCTCGTCCTCGAACCGGCCACCCGCCAGACGTCCGTGGACGGGAGGCCGATGAACCTGACGCGGCGCGAGTTCGAGCTGCTGGAGATCCTGGCCCGCAACGCGGGCATCGTCCTGACCCGCGACCAGTTGATGGACCGGGTGTGGGGGTACGACTTCCAGGTCCGCACGGACGTGGTGGACACCTTCGTCAGCTATCTGAGACGCAAGCTGGAGGCGGGCGGACGTCACCGGACACTCCACACCGTCCGCGGAGTCGGCTTCGTCCTGCGCGAGGAGCGTCCGGACCGGATGGGCCGGCCGGCCGGAGACGGGCGATGAGGCTGTCCACCCGGCTCGCGCTCGCGGTGGGCGTGAGCGTACCCCTCCTGGTCCTGGCCACGGGGTGGCTGCTGCTGCGCCTGGTCGCCGATGACCTGCGCGCACACCAGGAGGCGCAACTGAGCGCCAGGGCGACGGCCGTCTCCCAGAACGCCAACCGGTACCTCCACGCGAGAGAAGACGACCAGCCGGTCATCGCCGAGAAGTCCCGGCGGCGGCTGGAGGGCTCCGCACGGGACATGGGGATCCGGCTGACCGGACCGGACGACACGCTCTCGGCCGGTCCGCAGCCCGCCGCCGACACCCGGCTGCCCGCCCGCGCCCCGCACCCGGTCACCGTGCGCTCCGGCGACGAGACCTGGCATGTGCTCTCGCGACGCGTCTACACCGCGGGGCAGAAAGCTGAGCCGAATCTATGGATCTTCGCCCCGGACAGCGCCTACCAGGAGGAGGTCTCCTTGGTGCGCGAGCGGGTCGTGACGGTCACGCTGCTGGCCGCGCCGTTGGCCGGGGCCATCGCCTGGGCGATCTCCGCCCGGGCGGTCCTGCCGCTGCGGCGACTCCAGCGCCGTACGAGCGGTCTGGACCCCAGGAACAGCACCACGCGCCTGGAGCACACGCGGACCCGCATCACCGAAGTCGACGACCTGGCCCACACGGTGCAGACCGTGTTCGCCCGCTACGACCAACAAGCGGGCCGCACCAACGAGGCACTCGCCACGGCCCGCTCGTTCACCGCGGCCGCCTCCCATGAGCTGCGCACCCCCTTGATGAGCATGCGGACCAACCTCGACATCCTCACCGCCCACGCCGACCTCGACGCCGTCGACCGGGCCGAGGTCCTGGAGGACCTGGGGCGTGAACACGCCCGGCTGCTCGGGCTGGTGGTGATGCTCAAGACCCTCGGGCAGGGCGACCTGGTCGAGGCGGACTCATTCACGCCGGTGGACCTGGCGGAACTGGTCGAAGACGCGGCCGCCGATCTGCGCCGTGCCCACCCGGACGCCGCGGTGACCGTACGCGCCCCCGCGGGGCTGCTGGTCCACGGCTGGGAGCAGGGGCTGCGCTCCGCCGTGGGCAACCTGCTGACCAACGCTTCGACACACGGCCGCATGGAGGACGATCAGGCTCGTATCGAGATGGCGCTGCGCCCGTCCCGGGAGGAGGATCGCCCGGCGGCGGTGCTCACGGTGGACGACCACGGCCCCGGTATCCCCGCCGCACGGCGCGAAGAGGTCTTCGAACGCTTCCGCCGCGGCCCGAACAGCCCCGGCTCCGGCCTCGGCCTGACGCTGGTCGCCCAGCAGATCGCCCTCCACCGAGGCCGCATCACCGTACGGGACCGCCCCGACGGGCGTTCCGGCGCACGCTTCGAGATATGGCTGCCGCTCACCGACACGTCGGTCGTGGAAGACACCCTGCCGCTGGTGCGCCGGGATTGGCTGACGGCTGCCGCGGGGCGCCAGGACCCCCGTACGACCGTGGTCCAGCGGACACGGAGGTAGCCCCGGGACCGCGAGCCAGTCGGCGGACGCGTCCGTGCCCGTCAATGCCGCTGCCAGGTGTGCTGTATATCCATATGTTAGAAAAAGTCTGTGAAGGTGCGTTCTGCCCTGGGCTTGCGCAGCGTCGCCGGGCAGGTGTGCGCCCTGATGCTGGTGATCGTGACGCTGCTGGTGCTCGCCACAGGGACCACGCTGGTCCTTCAGGCCCGCAGCGGCCATGAGGCGCAGGCCCGGGGACGCGCCCTCGCCATCGCGGACACCCTCGCGGCCGCCCCCGGCGTCCGGCGGGCGCTGGAGTCGCGCGATCCCTCCGCGATCCTCCAGCCCTACGCGACGAGGCTCCGGCGCGAGTCCGGTGTCGGCTACATCGTGGTGACCAGCCCCCGGGGCATCCGGTACGCCCACCCCGACCCGAAGCTCATCGGCACCCGCGCCACCCTTCCCCTTCATCCGGCCACGGCCGGCCGGGCCTTCACGGACGAGAACCCGGCCGCCCCCCTCTCCGGGCCCTCGATCCGCGCGGCAGTCCCCGTCACCGGGACCGGGGGCCGGGTCGTCGGCATCGTCAACGTCGGGGTCGTCCTTCCCGAGGTGTCCGCGTCGGTGAGCCGTCAACTGCCGGTGCTCTACGGGGCCACGGCGCTCGCCCTCGTCCTCGGCGCAGCGGGCGCGGCGCTGGTCGGCCGACGGCTGCGACGCCTGACCCACCGGCTGGACCCCGCCGAGCTCACCAGGATGTACGAACACCACGACGCCGTACTGCGCGCCGTACGGGAGGGCGTGCTCATCCTCGACGGTCAGGGTCGGCTGGTGCTCGCCAACGACGAGGCCAGGCGGCTGCTCGGACTGCCGCCTGAGGTGCGTGACGGGCGGATCACCGAGGCCGGGCTGACCCCGGAGACCGCGGGGCTGCTCGCCTCTGGCCGCGCCGTCACCGACGAGGTGATCCAGGTCGGGGACCGGCTGCTGGCCGTCAACCAGCGCCCTGCCTCGCGCCGCGGACAGCTCTGGGGCAGCGTCGCCACCCTGCGCGACACCACCGAACTCCAGGCGCTGACCGACAAGGCCGACGCGGCATGGGCGCGCCTGGAACTGCTGTACGACGCGAGCGTCCGGGTGGGCACCAGTCTCGACATGACGCGCACCGCCGAGGAACTGGGCGACGTCGCGGTCCCGCGCTTCGCCGACTTCGCCACCGTCGACCTGCTGGAGTCCGTGCTGCGCGGTGAGGAGCCGGTCGACGCGCGGTCCCGCATGCGCCGGGTCGCGGTCAGCGCCGTACGGGAGGAGCGGCCCCGCCCGCCCTCCGGCCACACCCTGCTGGCCGTCCCGCTCAGCGCCCGGGGAGTGCTGCTGGGGCAGGTCGAGTTCCGGCGCCTGGAGGGGGCCGCGCCCTTCGATGACGAGGACCGGTCCTTCGCCGACGAACTGGTCGGCCAGGCGGCGGTCGCCATCGACAACGCCCGGCGGTACGCCCGCGAACACGCCACCGCGCTGGCGCTCCAGCAGAGCCTGCTGCCCCGCGGGCGGCCCGAACAGTACGCCGTCGAAGCCGCCTACCGCTATCTGCCCGCCCACGCCGGTGTGGGCGGCGACTGGTTCGACATCATCCCGCTGTCCGGCGCGCGGGTCGCCCTCGTCGTCGGCGACGTCGTCGGCCACGGGCTGCACGCCGCCGCCACCATGGGCCGGCTGCGCACCGCGGTCCACAACTTCTCCGTCGTCGACCTGCCGCCCGACGAACTCCTCACTCAGCTCGACGACGTGGTGGCCCAGCTCGACCAGGAGGAGGCCGCCAGGAACGGCGGAATCGGCGCGGTCGGGGCCAGCTGTCTGTACGCCGTCTACGATCCGGTCGCGCAGCGCTGCACCCTGGCACGGGCCGGTCATCCGCCGCCCGCCGTGGTCGACCCGGGCGGCACCGTGACCATCCCGGACCTGCCCGCCGGGCCGCCGCTGGGGCTCGGCGGGCGGCTCTTCGAGGTGGCCGCGATCCCGCTGCCCGCGGGCAGCCGTCTGGTCCTCTACACCAATGGACTCGTCCAGGACCGCGAACGGGACATCGACACCGGGCTCGATCTGCTGCGCCGGGCCCTCGGCCCCGCCGACCCCGACCCGGGGCGCACCTGCGACGCCGTGATGGGCGCCCTGCTGCCGCCGCGCCCCACCGACGACGTGGTCCTGCTCGTCGCCCGCACCACCGCCCTGGACGAGCGGCACGTCGCCTCCTGGGACCTGCCCCCGGACCCCTCCGTGGTCGCCGGAATGCGGGCCGCCGTCTCCCGCACGCTGGCCGACTGGAACCTGGACGAGGCGGTCTTCACTACCGAACTGGTCGTCAGCGAACTCCTCGGCAACGCCATCCGGCACGCCGACGGCCCCATCCGCCTGCGGCTGCTGCGCAACCGCACGCTGATCTGCGAGGTCGCCGACGGCAGCAGCACCTCCCCGCATCTGCGCCGCGCCGCCATCACCGACGAGGGCGGCCGGGGCCTGTTCCTGGTCGCCCAGATGGTCCAGCGCTGGGGCACCCGCTACACCAGCGAAGGAAAGATCATCTGGGCGGAGCAGGACCTGCCGCGCGGCCTGCCGGAGGATCTGCCGTCGGCGCTCAGCTGACGATGGCGGCCGCCGTGGTCAGCAACTCGGGGAGCGTGCCGGTGAAGTCGGGCAGCAGCCGCAGCGCCAGCGCCCATGCCTCCGGATCCTCGCCCAGATGGGCGGTGGCCAGCTCCAGGACCTTGCGGCTCGCCGCGAGCGCCGCCGGGTCCGGTCCGTCCTGCCGCGTGCGGTGGTGGCGGTACGCCAGATAGGCGGCCGCGTCCCCGGCGGGCCTCGCCTCGTGCAGCACGTCCAGCGGGGTCAGCATGCCGAGGCCGGCCGCCTTGTCCAGCCAGTCGTTCCGGCGGTGATGGGGGCGCGGCAGCGGATGGTGGCGCACCAGTTCCAGGGGGCTCGGCCGGGGCCCGGTGGACTTGTGCGGATGCGCCTGGTGCTGGAGCCGCAGATCCGCGACCCCGCACTCGGTGCGCAACTCCTCCGGGCAGTCGTCCTCGTCGGCGAGCACCACCAGCAGGGAGTCGGCGAGCGGATCGCGCTCGTGTTCCCGGGCCAGCTCCGCCCAGGGCAGCCCCGGCCCGGTCTCTTCGGCCAGCCGCTCCAGCGCCGTCGCGAAGAGGTCGCGGGTGCCGCTGTGGGCGCGCAGGAACGCCACCTGGCCCGCGGGCCCCCGGGAGCGGTCCAGCTCCGCGCGCAGCACGGCCAGACCGTCCGCCGCCTCCAGCGCGTCCCGGACGATGTCATGCGTCGCCTGCGGCAGCGGATGCTTGCGGCTGCGGCGCTCGGGGAACTCGGTCTCCTCCAGCAGCCCCCGCACCTCCTCGGCACCGTGCCGCTCCCACACCCGGACCAGCAGATACAGCTGTCCGGCGAGCGTATGCAGCTTGATCTTGCCGAGCAGGACGCGGGCCAGCCGCGGATCGCCCGACTCGCAGATCGGCAGCAGCCAGTGCCGGCGCCCACTGAGCCGCATCTGGTCGATCAGCTCATCCGTGATCGGCAGCGGTTCCGGATCCTCCGCGGCTTCCGTTGCCGGGCGGGGGCCGAACCGGCGGCCCGCGAGGATGCCCCGGCGCTGCTCGTCGGCGAGCGGCGTGTAGACGTACAGCTTGGTGTTGATCTCGGGGTCGTCGAGGACCACCAGCTCCCCGATCTTCTCCGCGGGCAGCTCCCAGTCGGAGGCGACGGAGGCCAGCACCGCTGTGCCGTGGAGGCTGACGAACAGGTCGCGCAGGGCGGGCGACGGCTGGTGGAAGACCAGCAGATGCTGGACGCAACGGCGGTCCAGATGCGGCGCCAGCGCCGTCTGCACCTCCTCGGGGGCCTGGGAGGAACAGCTGGAGGGAACCACCGGCGCGGAGCCCCGGGCGGACCGCTTTCACCGGAATACTCGGCTTCCAGCGGCCTCGGGCAGCTTCTGCCGCGGTGCTTGGCCTTTCTGCTCGACCGCGGCGGCGAACAGCTCCGTGCTCGAACCGGTGAACCGGGGGAGCAGTGAATACAGCGCGCGCCAGGCCGCGAAGTCGTCGCCCAGCGTCTCCAGCAGCCCGGCCATCGCCGGGCCGAGCGGCTCCTTGCCGTGCGGCAGCGAGGCCAGGACCCGGGAGGCGGGCCGTACCTCGGCCAGGACGCGGTCCACCGGGTACGCGCCGTCCCGGATGCCGCGCCGCAGCAGCTGCGCCAGACGGTCGTGGTGGTAGCCGTCCTTCCAGTCGGTCTCGGTGAGCAACCGCCAGGGCAGTGGGGAGGTGTCCGGGAGGCGCGAGGACCTCCGGTACGCGGCCAGCACCAGCTCGTCCGGACAGTCCGGGCGGGCCGCCAGCAGGCCGAGCTGGAGTCCGGGGAAGGGCTCGCGCTTGTGCTCGGCCAGCAGCAGTTCCCAGTCCACGCCGCCCAGCGGGAACTTCCCGTACCCGTACCTCAGCTCGCGGAGGCGACGCACCAGCTCATCGCCGGTCGGGGCCGGTGCGGTCTCCTCGGTCTCCCCGGCCGCCGCCTCACCGGCGGCTGCCTGCCCGGGGGCCGCCGTCTCGCCTGGGGAAGCCGCCTCGGCGGCCGCCCGTTCGGCCGCCTCCAGCACGGCGGCCGGGTCCTGCGCCGCCTCCGCCCGGCGCACCACCTCCGTCACCGCCGAGTGCAGGAAGGGCACTTCGGCCAGGGCTCCAAGCTCGTGCACCCCGCCGTGGGTGAGCGTCGCACGGCAGGCCCTCAGCTGCTGCTGCCTGTCCAGCGAGGTGCCGATCTTCTCGAGCACATGCCGCACCACCTCGGGGAAGGGTGCTTCCAGCGCCGGGAGCAGGTCGTACGACGCGGTGGCGGACAGCAGGAAGTCCACCAAGCCACCCGGGGCGCGCCAGCCGGGGTCGGCCGGGTGGACGGCCGCCGCGCCGAGCACGGTGCTCCGCAGGTGCTGCCGCCAGGAGCCGGGCAGCGGCTCGCTGTAGAGCGCCCGGGCCAGGCCGGGGTCGGCCAGCTCGGCGAGCCGGAGCAGCACGCCCTCGCGCTCGACGCCGACCCGCGCCCCGGCCAGGGCCTCCAGCAGCTCCCGGTCGCCTGAGGCGAACACCTCGTCCACCAGGTGGGCGGGCAGTCGCTCCCGGGACCGGAGCAGCGCCAGGGTCTCCTGCCGGAACCGGGGCAGCAGCGCCGAGGTGAGGGAGGGGCCGGCCAGCTGGAAGGCGGTGGACACCAGGGCGTCCCGTTCGTAGGTCACCACGCGGGGTGCGCTCCGTTCGTCGTTCGGTCCCGCTGCGGAAGCGGGGAGGGGGAGAGTACGGAAGGGGCGGGGGCCGGGATCATCCGGCGCCGGACAGCTCCGTCATCCGGGCCAGCGCGCCGATCCAGAACCGCTGCCGCTCCGGCGACTGGCCCACCATGTGGGCCGCGCGCAGCTTGGGTGGCACATGGCGCAGTAGCCGGGCGACCACTTCGGCGTTCCGCTTGAGCTGGGACACCTCGGCGTTGGCGAGCACCTGGTGCACCAGATCGGTGTCATTGGTCCCCTCGTCCGACGTTTCGGACGCGGCCGCCAGCCGGGCCTCCCAGCGGTCGATGTCGCGCGCTATCTCCCGCAGCCCGATCACCCGCTGCTCGGCCCGCTCGGCGAGCCGCGCCTCCAGCTTGGACAGCGGCACCGGGGCGTACTCGCCCTCACCCAGATAGATCAGCCCCGTCTCCAGCGGCTGCCCGGCCTGGTGCAGCTTGATCAGCCGCTCCAGGGTGCGCTTGGTGATCCAGTCCCGGCCCTCGTCGTCGATGTCGTTCTTCCACCACTCCAGAACCGTCTCGGCCACCTCGCCATAGGTGGCGATCAGCCACTCGTTGGCCGGGATGTCCTGCGGGCGAACCTCGTAGCTCACCGTGAAACGGCTGGCCTGGGCCACATTGTTGCTGCTGACCAGCAGCTTGCGGCCGAGGTGGTACGGCGGGTTCTGCAACGCGACCTGGGCGCGCAGGCCCGGGATCGGGCGGCCGGCCAGCGACCACTCCTGGGTGATCTCCATCAGCTTGGCGAAGGTGGCCTTGTCCTTGGGGCGGTTGTACTCGTCCCAGACGATCACCTTGGGGTCGGGGCCCACCAGCACGCGGCTGAACAGGGTGTCCAGCGTGCCGTCCGGAGTGGGGATCGGCATGCACAGATCCTCCACGTTGGTCACCGGCAGCGAGAAGTACACCGGATCGCTTCCGCTCTCCTCGCGGACCACCGCCTTGGTGATCTCCGTCTTGCCGCAGCCGGGCGGCCCCTGGAGCAGCACCGCCCAGTTCTCCCGGACCGCGGTGCGCAGAATGCTCCGCACCGGGTCGGGGATGGTGGCGGGGTTGGGGAGGCCCAGCGCCCCGGCGATGGCGTCGAGAAGCTCGGCGGTGCGGTCCGGCCCGGGAGTGCCGTCGGCCTTGCGGTCGTGCAGCCGCAGCCGCACCCCGCCCACCAGCGGCAGCCCCCAGGACAGCGGGAACCCGGCGCGGGCGCAGTCCAGAACGTGCTGGAGGGTGCGCGGGGAGAGCAGCGAGCGCAGGTACGGGGTGAGCCCGGCCCAGATCTGGAACACCCCGGTCAGGTCCCAGTCCTCGTACCGCTCGGCCAGTGTGGACCGCCAGGCGGTGTCGTTGGCCGTGATCCGCAGGGTGACCATGCGGTCCAGGACGGCCAGATCGCTGCGCCGGGCGCTGGTCTCGGCCAGCGACTCGTTGTCCGCGAGGAAGACTCCGACGCAGCCGAGCGCGCGCAGATCGTGTTCGCCCAGTGTCCAGTTGCAGGCGATCTGCATCAGCTGGGACTGGATGGTCTCGCCGGCCTGGAGCGAGTCGTCGATGAGCAGGACGAAGGGCACACCCGGGGTGAGCTGACGTATGATCAGCTGAGTGAGCACCAGCTCCCCGGTGCGGTCGTCCCGCACCGGCGCGTTCACCAGCAGGTCGTCGGGGGTGAGGTTGGCCGCCGGGACGAGGATCACCTCGGTGCCCGGGTGGGCGTGCGGGATATAGGACAGAAACGTCGACGTCTTGCCGATTCCGTGCTCGCCGAAGACCTGGCCGGTCTGCCGCATCGCGATCATGGCGCTGATGAACTGCTCCAGCCGTGCCCCGGTCCGCCCCGGCGGCTCGGGGTAGGTGGCGGTGGCCCGCCGGCCGCTTCCCTCGGCCGCCCGCTCCTGCCGCCCGGCGGCCGCGTCCTTCGCGGTCGGCGCCATGGTGTCCACACTGCTCACGGTGACTGCATCCCCCGTTGTTCCGTGTTGTTCGTCCATGCGTGTCCGCACCCCGCCCGGCGGCGGGGACGGTGTCTTGGTTCCTCGGCTCAGCTGTCGCCGGTGACCACCCGGTGGCAGGCCATCGGCGGGTCATGCCGCTCCGGCCAGTCGTCACCGCCGTCCGTGATCAGCCAGATCCACCGGTCGGGCTGGGCCGGGGTCACCTTCGGGGCGTGGCCGTCGGTGACCATGATGACCGCGTCGGCGCGCTCCTCGAACCGCCGCCCGTTCACCGCCCGCCGCCCCTCCACGTAGTCCACGACCTGCTGGAAGTCGGTGCCCCCGCCGCCGTGCACCCGCTCTCCGGGGACGAACGGCATCAACGCGCCGTCGAAGCTCAGCCAGTGGCTCTCGACTCCCTCGGCGCGGCCCACCAGCGTGGTGATCCAGTCGATCACCGGCTGGGGCATCGACCCCGAGGTATCCAGCGCGATGACCACGACCTTGGTGCGCTCCGCGCCCCGCCGCGCCAGCATCGGATCGTGCCCGAGCGCCAGCAGCACCGCCCCCTGCTTCTTCGGGTAGATCAGCCGCTCACCCTCGCGGAGCTTGGAGGAGAGGGTGTCGGACAGCCACCGCCGCCACCACTCCACCCGCCGGGTCCGCTGCGTCTCTCCGCGCAGCTCGCCCAGCCCCATCCGCCCCCACATCTTCTCCAGCCGCTTGCCACCGCCGGTGGTGCGGTCCGCGAGGGCCAGCAACTCGTCCCGGGCGAGCCCTTCGCCGCGCAGCGCACCGCGCATCACCTCGGCAAGCGTCTCCTCGACCGCCGAGGTCACCGCCTCCGCGTCCATCGGCGGCCGCTGCTTCGCCCCGGTCCCCTCGCCGTCCCCGCCGGGGCCCATGTGGATGCACAGGACCGGCGGCACGGGAGGGGTGCGCATCCGCTTCAGCTCCCCGTAGATCCTCAGGTCGGTCTCGGTGAAGTCCCGGTAGGACAGCGGCTCGAAGCCCTGCTCGCGCAGATCGGCCACATACCGCTGGTGCACCTCGTGCGGATCCACGCCCACCGGCTCCCGGCGGGTGCCTCCCGCGCCGTCCGGCACCTCACGGGTCGGCAGGCCGCCCTGGGTCAGCCGGAGCAACGCCACATGGTTGATCGCGACTTCGGCCGCCAGGTCGAAGACCGGGTCGGCGCGCAGTTCCTCGTCCACGTACAGATGGCGGTGGATCAGATGCCGCGCCTCGTGGAACAGGACGAAGCGCACCCCGCTTTGCCCGATCGCGACGAAGAACTCCGGGTTGTACAGCAGCAGACAGGTGCCGTCCCCCGTGGCCACCACCGCCGCCGTGGCCACCGCCGTGGTGGGGATCTGGTAGTGGCACTTGGCATACAGCCACGAGGACACCACGCTGTCCTTGACCCCGAAGTCCAGCAGCACCGCCTCCTTGAGCCTGCGGCCCTCCTCGGCCACCGCCGGATCGTCCGGTTGGCAGGCCAGCAATGCCCGGCGGTCGGCCAGAAAAAAAAAACCCCCGACAACACCCCCTCCCAAACTATCCCCCCGCTACCTGTGCCACTGCCTTCCCTCAGCTGAAGAGATGCATGGGGACCCCAAAAACCAAAACCGTGGGGGGGGATTTGCCCCCCCTCGCCGTGAAGGTTATCCGCCGGGTACGACAACGCGGTGGTGAGTGGAGGGGACAGCCCTGCCGCAGGTCCCAGGCCACCTGGGCGACAACGGCGATCATGGCGACGATGTCCGGCCGGTCCTCGCCGCCGTTCAGATGCCGGTACTCGGTGCCCACCGTGATCACCATGCGCTCGGGCAGCCCCGGCAGCGGGAACGCGTTCTCGGCGATGAGCTTGCGGGCCGCCTCCAGGGCGGGGACCCCGGCCGTGTGCAACTCCCGCGCCCGGTCCCGGATGTGCTCCAGATAGCCGATGTGGCCGCGGACGCCCTCCCGGTCCAGCACCGGCCCATGGCCGGGGACGATGGTCTGCGCCCCGGTGTCCAGCACCCGCTCGCACGCGGCGATCACACTGTCCAGCGGACCGGCCCAGTGCACCGCGTGGTCGCCGGGGTCATCGGGGCTGGAGGCGAAGATGACATCGCCGGTGAACGCCACCTTCTGCTGCGGCAGATAGGCGATGAGGTCGCCGGTGGTGTGCGCGGCGGGCAGCGCGGTCAGCTGCACCGGCACCTGCCCGATCCGCAGGTCCAGCTCGCCCGTGAAGGTCGTCGTGGGCTCGACGACCTCGGTGTCGGCCCAGTCGAACCGTCCGAAGTGGCTCTGGAGATACCATCCGAGCGGCGTCTCCGGGTCGCTGCCGCGCACCATGGCGTGCAGCTGCTTCGGAGCCGGTTCGTACTCGATGTGGCCGAGCGCCTCGCGGGTGGCCACGATGTCGGCACCGCGCACGACCTCCGCGCCCCACAGATGGTCACCGTTCGCATGGGTGACGATCACCCGCCCGATCCTGCCCCCCTCGGGCAGCAGCGATCGGCTGCGCTCCAGGAAGTCCTGGGCCATGCGCCGGTCGTAAGGGGAGTCGATCCAGGCGGCGGTGCCATCGGGGGACACGATCAGCCCACAGTTGGCGAGGCCCCATCCGGCGCTGGGCGTGGGGCTCCACAGGTGGACACCGTCGGCGAGGCGGAGGAGTGGTGAAGGCGAGTTCATGGTCGCACAGTACTCAGCGGCGGCCGGACGTTCACTCGAACCCGCCCGTGGCTCCGGCTCAGGCCGTCATGGGCCGGTCCGCCGGCCCGACCGGGGCCGGGAGGGCGGTGTCACCGGCCAGATAGCGGTCCACCGCGGCCGCCGCCGAGCGGCCCTCGGCGATCGCCCATACGATCAGCGACTGTCCGCGCCCCGCGTCACCGGCCACGAAGATCCCCTCCCTGCCGGTTCCGAAGGAGGCATCGCGGGCGATGTTGCCGCGCGCGTCCAGCTCCAGACCGAGCTGGCCGAACAGTCCACGGTCCCGTTCCGGGCCGTGGAAGCCGAGCGCGAGCAGCACCAGATCGGCCCGCAGCACCCGCTCGCCGCGTCCGTCCCCGGGCGCCTCGGCCCGGCCCTCCGGCCCCGTCCCGACGAGGCGCAGCGCCCGGACCCTGCCGTGCGGCCGCCCCTGGCCCGGCGCGTCCCCCTCGAAGCGAACGGTGGTGGCCGAGAAGAGCCGGGCGTCCGCGTCCGCCTCCGGGGAGGCCGCCAGTTCCCGCGCCTCCTCGTGCGCGGCGGACATCCGGTAGATCTTGGGGTACGTGGGCCAGGGCTCGTCCTCCGCCCGCTCGTCCCCGGGCAGCGGGTGGATGTCCAGCTGGGTCACGGAGGCGGCGCCCTGCCGCAGCACCGTGCCCAGGCAGTCCGCGCCGGTGTCCCCGCCGCCGACGATGACCACGTGCTTGCCCTCGGCGGTGATCGGCGGCCGGTCGTAGTCGCCCTCCTGGACCCGGTTGGCCAGGGGCAGGTACTCCATCGCCTGGTGGATCCCGGCCAGCTCCCGGCCCGGCACCGGCAGTTCGCGCCAGGCCCGTGCGCCCACCGCTATCACCAGCGCGTCATAGCGCGCCCGCAGCTCGGCGGCGTCCACATCGGTGCCCACGCCCACCCCGGTGCGGAACTTGGTGCCCTCCGCGCGCATCTGCCACAGCCGCCGGTCCAGATGGTGCTTCTCCATCTTGAACGAGGGGATGCCGTACCGCAGCAGCCCGCCCACCCGGTCGTCCCGCTCGTACACCGCCACCGTGTGCCCCGCGCGGGTGAGCTGCTGGGCGGCGGCCAGCCCCGCGGGGCCCGAGCCGATCACGGCCACGGTCCGCCCCGACAGCCGCTCCGGCGGCTTCGGGACCGCGTAGCCGCTCTCCCAGGCCCGGTCGGCGATGGCGACCTCGACGTTCTTGATGGTCACCGCGGGCTGGTTGATCGCCAGCACGCACGCACTCTCGCAGGGCGCCGGGCACAGCCGCCCGGTGAACTCCGGAAAGTTGTTGGTCGCGTGCAGCCGCTCGCTCGCCCGCCGCCAGTCGTCGCGGGACACCAGGTCGTTCCAGTCCGGGATGAGATTCCCCAGCGGGCAGCCGTCATGGCAGAACGGGATCCCGCAGTCCATGCAGCGGTCCGCCTGCGCGGTGATGATCGGCAGCAGTCCGCCGGGGACGTACACCTCGTCCCAGTCGTGCACCCGCTCCTCCACCGGGCGGCGTGGCGGAAGGCGGCGTGGTGTGGTGAGAAAGCCCTTGGGGTCGGCCATGACCTCCTCCAGTACCGATGTCCTGGTCTGGCCGCTTTCACCCCACTGTACGGCCGCCGGGCATTCGGTCCAGGGCCTCGGCGGCCTCGGCCATGATCCGCTCCACCAGCTCCGCGCACGACGGCAGATCGTCGATCACCCCCGCCACCTGCCCGGATGCCATCACACCGGTGTCGGTGCGGCCGTCCACCATCGACGCCTTCAGCAGCATCGGGGTGTTGGCGGCCAGCAGCACCTGGCTCCAGGAGAGTCCCTTGCCGCGCCGCATCGCCCGGCCGTCGCGCACCATGCGCGCCCAGCTCAGCCCGGACAGCCGCCGGAAGGCCGCGGCGTGGCGCACGGCACGGACGAGGGCGGCGGCGCGCCCGGAACGCTCCAGGGAGGCGACCAGCTCGCTGCGGAGCATCCGGTGGGGGAGCCCGTCCACCGCGGTGGTGACCGTGACGTCCGGGGCCGCCGCCGCCAGATAGCGGGCCTTCACCGCGGCCGGGACGGTGCTGTCGGAGGTCAGCAGGAAGCGGGTGCCCATGGCGATCCCGGCCGCCCCGTACGCGAGCGCCGCCACCAGGCCGCGCCCGTCGTGGAAGCCGCCCGCGGCCACCACCGGGATGTCCACCGCGTCCACGACCTGGGGGAGCAGCACAGTGGTCGCCACCTCGCCGGTGTGGCCGCCGCCCTCGCCGCCCTGCACCACCACCGCGTCCGCGCCCCAGCCCGCCACCTTCTCGGCGTGCCGCCGGGCGCCGACGGACGGGATGACCACTACGCCCGCGTCCTTCAGCCGGGAGATCAGCTCACGCTTCGGGGCCAGCGCGAAGGACGCCACCCGCACGCCCTCCTCGATGATGATCCGCACCCGCTCCGCGGCGTCCCCCGCGTCGGCCCGCAGATTGACGCCGAAGGGTGCCTCGGTGCGGGACGCGACCTCCCGCACCGCCGACCGCAGCCGCTCCGGGGACATGGTGGCGGAGGCGAGGATGCCCAGCGCCCCCGCGTTGGCGGTCGCCGAGACCAGCCGGGGGCCCGCCACCCACCCCATGCCCGTCTGGACGATCGGATGCCGCACGCCGACGAGCCGGGTCAGTGCGGTGCCCATCGGCGCGGTGTCCATCAGGGCCGTACCTCCCGCTCGCGCAGCCCTGCCGGATCGAGCACCTCCCGGATCAGCCGCAGCTCCTCGGCGGTCGGTTCCCGGGTGGCGGGAACGCCGTCCGCGATGGCGAGCGGGAAGCCGGTCGCCTCCCGTACCCGCTCGGCGGACACCCCCGGGTGCAGGGAGCGCACCCGCAGGGTGCGGTCCGGGGTGTCGAAGTCGAGCACCGCGAGGTCGGTCACCACGCGGGGGATGCGGTGGAAGCGCGTCGCGGAGGGACCGGCGGCGGCGGCCCGGTCGTAGCCGACGCCGCACACCATGTCGACGCGCTCGACGAACACGCGCGGGGAGTGCCGGGGCACCCAGTAACTCGTCGGATTGTTGAGGGTGTTGACGGGCGCTCCGCGCACGCCCAGCAGCTGCCGCCGGGGCTGCTTCCAGTCGCCGATGCAGGAGATGTTCTGGTTGCCGTGGGCGTCGAGCTGGCTCGCGCCCATCATCACATGGCGTCTGCCGCCCATGACCAGCGCGAGGTGGCGGCGGTACGGCAGCCAGCCCTCCACGGTCTGATCATCGGCGCCGACCAGCAGCGCCTCGCCGTCGGTGAGCAGCAGATCGGGCGCGAAGGTGAGCCGCGCCAGCCGGGCTCCGAGCCGCGGAACGAGGCCCATCGGCGCGGCCAGCACCTCCCCGTCGCCCCGCCAGGCCTCGGCACAGGCCAGCACGCAGTACTCGGCCCGGGTGACGGTCATTCCGTGCCCTCCTTCGCGTACGCCGCGACCGCGGCCTGGTACGTGTCCTCGTCCCCCGCCAGGAACCGCCGGGTGAACGCCTGCCAGGCCGCCGGGTCGGCGGCGGCCTTCGCGTACGCCTGCTGGAACGCCTCGTCCCGTCCGTAGTCGGGGGCGCAGGACGTGAAGTGCGCGCCGTGCGGGGTCTCGATCACGCCGGTCACCGCATGGCGCCCCACCAGCAGGGACTGCGGACCGGCCGCCGCCAGGAACTCCGCGGCGGGGACGACGCGTTCGCAGGAGAGATACGCCTGCTCCGCCGCCTCGCAGAACAGGTCGTCGAAGTACGGATCGGGACCCAGGTACTGGCCGTTGCCCTGTGCGTCGGCCCGGTTGAGGTGGACGAGCGCCACGTCCAGCCGCAGCGCGGGGACCGCCACCAGCTCCTCGCCGTCCTCGTACGGCGAGACCACCGTCCGCAAACCGGGATTGACCGTCATCACGTCCGACCCGAGGCCCGCCCGGATCGGCAGGAAGGGAAGCCGGTGCACGGCCGCGGTCAGCCCCCACAGGAACATCGCCTCGTCCAGCTCCACCAGCTCGAAGTCCGCGCGCTCCCGCGCCGCCCGGAAGTGCGGCTCCAGCGGGATCGAATCGAGCGTGGCGAAGGCCGTGACCAGCTTGCGGACCTTCCCAGCAGCGGCCAGCAGCCCGACGTCAGGGCCGCCGTACGAGACCACGGTCAGATCGCGGACGTCCGTGCGCAGCAGCGCACGCACCAGCGCCATCGGCTTGCGCCGGGAGCCCCAGCCGCCGATGCCGACCGTCATGCCGCTCTCGATCCCACCGACGGCCTCCTCCGCGCTCATCCGCTTGTCGCTCACCGCCCCTCACCGCCCCCGGGCCTGTCGGATACGAAGGCGTCCCGGTGCCTGTCGGAGATCCCCGCGAGATTCGCCTCGAAGGTGAAGCCCTGCTCGAAGCGGTAGCTGCGGTGGACGTCGACCGGGTCGATGCCGTTGATCGCCGCCTTGGCGAGCCGCAGCAGCGCACCGTCCTTGGCGGCGATCTCCCGGGCCAGTTCCAGCGCGGCGCTCCGTAACGCGCTACGGGGCACCACCCGCCACACCGAGCCGTGCCGGTGCAGTTCCTCGGCGGTCGCGGTGCGCGAGGTGTAGTACAGCGCGCGCATCAGGTGCTGGGGGACGAGCCGGGCCAGATGGGTGGCCGCGCCCAGCGCTCCCCGGTCCAGCTCCGGCAGTCCGAACGTCGCGTCGTCGGCCGCCACGATCGCGTCCGCGTTGCCCGCCAGGCCGATGCCGCCGCCCAGGCAGAAGCCGTGCACCGCGGCGACGACCGGGACCGGGCAGTCGTAGACGGCCGCGAACGCCGCGTGGCAGCCGTGGTTGGCACCGATGAGCGCCTGATGCCCCTTGGTGCGCTGCATCTCCTTGATGTCCACCCCCGCGTTGAACCCCCGGCCCTCGGCGGCCAGGACCACGCAGCGCACCGCGGGATCGGCGCCCGTGGTGCGCAGCGCGTCGGCCAGCTCGTACCAGCCGTGCACGGGAAGGGCGTTGACGGGTGGGAAGTCCACGGTGACGACGGCGACGCCCGCTTCGGGGGCGGAGGTGGAGACACCCATGAGCAGATCCGCTACCTTTCCACCAAACGTTTGTTAGGCGTGAAGGTAGCAGCGCCCGGCGCACAACGGGAGGGTGAGAAGGGGCCATGGCCGTCTCCATCGACCTGTCCGGACGCGTCGCCGTCGTCACCGGCGGCACCCGCGGCGTCGGCGCGGGCATCGCCCGCGCCCTGCTCGCGGCCGGTGCCGACGTCGTGGTCTGCGCCCGCCGCCCGCCGGACCACCCGGTCGCGGCCGCCGGGCGTACGGCCCGCTTCCGGGCGCTCGACGTACGGGACGCGTTCGCCGTCGCGGAGTTCTTCGCCTGGGTGCGCGATGCCCACGGCCGACTGGACGTCCTGGTCAACAACGCCGGAGGCAGTCCGTACGGGCTGCTCGCCGAGTCCGGCCCGCGCCGCGCCGTGCGGGTCGTCGAACTGAACCTGATCGCCCCGATGACTGTCGCCCTCGCCGCCTACGAGGTGATGCGCGATCAGGAGGGCGGCGGATCGATCGTGATGATCGGCAGCGTCAGCGGCACCCGCCCCTCGCCGGGCACGGCCGCCTACGGAGCCGCCAAGGCGGGCCTGGACAACCTCGCCCGAACCCTCGCCGTGGAATGGGCCCCCGCGATCCGGGTCAACACCCTGGTCCTCGGCATGGTCCACACCGAACTCGCGCATCTGCACTACGGCGACGCCACCGGCGTGGCCGCCGTGTCCCGCACCGTGCCGCTGGGCCGCCTCGCCGACCCGGCGGAGGCGGGCGACGCCTGCGTCTTCCTCGCCTCCCCGATGGCCGCGTACATCACCGGCGCGAGCCTGGCCGTCCACGGCGGCGGAGAGCGCCCGGCGTTCTTGGCGGCGGCGCGGTCCCCGGCGGACCCAACCCCCTCAACAGGCCCAGGAGCAGGAGGAGCAGGATGACAGGCATCTGCACCGGACGCGTCGCCGTCGTCACCGGCGCCGGACGCGGCCTCGGCCGTGCGCATGCGCTCGCCTTCGCCGCCGAGGGCGCGCGGGTCGTCGTGAACGACCTCGGCGTGGGCCCGGACGGCGCCGGGGAGTCCCCGGGCCCCGCGCAGGAGGTGGTCGAGGAGATACGCGCCCACGGCGGCGAGGCCGTGGCGCACGCCGGTGACATCGCCACCGCCGACGGCGCGGCCTCCCTCGTCGCCGCCGCCCTCGACACCTACGGCCGGCTCGACACCCTCGTCAACAACGCCGGATTCCTGCGCGACCGCATGCTCGTCAACCTCGGCGAGGACGACTGGGACGCCGTGATCCGCGTCCACCTCAAGGGACACTTCCTGCCGCTCAAACACGCCGCCGCGCACTGGCGCGCGGAGGCGAAGGCGGGCCGGACGCCCATCGCGCGCGTGGTCAACACCGGTTCCGGGGCCGGACTGCTGGGCAGCGTCGGGCAGGGCAACTACGCGGCCGCCAAGGCCGGGATCGTCGGCCTCACCCTGGTGGCCGCGGCCGAGCTGGGCCGCTACGGGATCCAGGTCAACGCGATCGCCCCGGCGGCCCGCACCCGTATGACGGAGGCGACGTTCGCCGACACCATGGCGGCGCCCGACGAGCCCGGCGCGTTCGACGCGATGGCGCCCGGCAATGTCTCACCGCTCGTCGTCTGGCTCGGCTCCGCCGCCTGCGCCGGGGTCACCGGGAGGGTCTTCGAGGCCGAGGCCGGGCGCATCACCGTCATGGAGGGCTGGCGGCCCGGGCCGACCGCCGACAAGGGCGCCCGCTGGACCCCGGCCGAGGCCGGTGAGGCCGCGGCGAAGCTGCTCGCCGCCGCCCAGCCGCCGGGGCCGGTGTACGGGGCGTCCTGACGCACCCACTCGAGGCACCCGGGCACGCGCCCTCACGGCACGCATCCGGCGCGCCGCAGCACCGTCATGAACCGGGAGGCGAAGACCGGGTGGCCGTCCGCCGAGGGGTGCAGCCGGTCCAGGCCCTCCGGTTCCAGCAGCAGCCGCGAACAGCCGGGCCCGAACACCTCCGGACCGTGGACGTAGTGCAGGTTCTTGTCGCCGTGGTCGCGCAGCAGCGCCACGGCCCGCCGTATGTGCGCCCGGCACTCGCGCATCGTCATCCCCGAGGGCCCGGGCACCTCCTCCCGCTCGGGCGCGGTGATGGTCGACATCACGGCGAACGGGGTGTCCGGATGCCCCTCCCGCACGGTGCGCACGAAGCCGACGAGCGCCGAGACGAGCGCGTCGCGGTTGTGGCTCCCGAGCGCCTGGATGTTGATACCGACGCAGACGGTGAGCAGCTCGGCCGGGAGGTCCCGCATCAGCCGCGCCGTCATCGGCTGGAGGCAGCAGGCCGCCCCGAGGGCCAGCGAGGTCAGGTCCCACCCGGCGCGGCGCGCCATCAGGGCGGCCCAGGTCCGGCTGGGCGACGCGGCGCCGCGCCCCTGCGAGATGGAGCTGCCGAAGTGGACCCAGCGCGGCCGCTGTCCGGCGCTGTCGCGCTCGACGGCGGAGCCCGCGTCCAGCGTCAGCCCCCGCAGCCGGAACTGGTGGTAGTACGGCAGCCACAGCTCGACCGCCGTCATGCGCCCCGGCAGCCCGTCGACCCGGACCTCCGCGTCCCCGCCGTGCGTCTCCAGGCCGGCGGTGGCCGTCCGCCGCCCGTCGCACACCACGTCGAGCCGGGCCCGCTCCTCGGGGCCGTTCAGCTTCGGCGGGGGATCAGCCTGGTACCGGCAGACGAGCGAGGGGCTGTCGGTGCGCAGGGTGACCCGTACCCCGGACGGCATCGCGGCCCGCCCCAGCCCGCCCTCGGGGAGGTACAGCGCGGCGTCCTCGTACGGCAGCCGCCAGGGAGCGGTCCATCCGGGGCCGCGCTGAAGGGACACCGCGCCCCGGTAGGTCAGGCGCGGATCGTCGTCACCGATGTCGAGCGGGGCGGGCCGATCGTGCATGACAGGGAGTCTGGCACGCCCCACCGACAGTGAACGCGGCTCAGATGCTGATGCCGCGGGCGCGCAGATAGCTCAGCGGGTTGATGTCCGAGCCGTAGGCGGGCCCGGTGCGCACCTCGAAGTGCAGGTGGGGACCGGTGGTGTTGCCGGTCGAGCCCGAACGGCCGACCTGCTGGCCGACGTTGACGCCCTGCCCGGCGCGCACCGACAGCTGGGACAAGTGCGCGTACTGGCTGTACTTGCCGTCCGCGTGCCGGATGATCACCTCGTAGCCGTACGCGTCCGCCCAGCCCGCCGAGACCACCTGGCCCCCGGCGACGGCCTTCACCGAGGTGCCGACCCCCACCGGGAAGTCGATGCCGGTGTGATGGCCGCTCGACCAGCTGGACCCGGAGGCGCGGTAGGAGGTGGTCGGGCTGACGCCGCTCACGGGCGCGGTGAAGCCGGTGGCGGCGGCGGGCTTGGCGGCGGGCTTGCTCACGCGCCGCTCGGTGTGCTGCGGCTTGGCCTTCGCCTCGGGCTGTGCCTTGGCCTTCGCCTTGGGCTGGGCTCTGTGCTTGGCCTGGGGCTTCGCCGCGGGCTTGGTCTTGGCCTTCGCCGCAGGCTTGGCTTCGGCCTCCGGCGTGGCCTTGCCCCCGCTCAGGGAGAGCTTCTGGCCGGGGTAGATCAGGTCGGGGTCGGAGCCCACCGTCGCGCGGTTGGTCTCGTAGAGCGCCTGCCAGCCGCCGCGCACCTCCTGCGTGTCGGCGATCCGGGACAGCGTGTCGCCGCCGACGACCACATAGGGGCCGGATTTCGTGGACGCGTTGCCCGGCAGGCTGGTGGGCGTCGGCTTGCTCTGCCGCACCTGCTCGGCGGTGTTCGCACGCTCCTTGGCGACGGTCTTGACGACCTTCGGCGCGCTCTGCGGCGCGCCGGTGTCCTGCGCCAGTCCGGCCTTCCCCGAGCACACCGGCCATGCCCCCGGCCCCTGCCCGTCGAGCACCTTCTCGGCGACGGCGATCTGCTGGGCCCTGGTGGCCAGATCGGCCCTCGCCGCGTAGGCGGTGCCCCCGTATGCCTCCCAGGTGCTCTGGGTGAACTGGAGCCCGCCGTAGAAGCCGTTCCCGCTGTTGATGTCCCAGTTGTTGGTGGACTCGCACTGGGCGACCTTGTCCCAGGTCTCGCTGGAGGCGGCGTTCGCGCCCGCGGCGGCGACGAGGGGGAGCGCGATACCGGCGCCGCCCGCCGTGACGCTCAACGAGGCACGGGAGATGCGGTTGGGCTTGTAACGGCGGTGGCGTCCCCGTAAGGGCATGGACGGCTCCTTCTCCTGCTGCCTGTGAGGTGCTGCCCGAGGCGGGCTGCCAAAGCGGGCTAAACATAAGGGGCCCGATTTGGCCACAACAAGAGGGAGTTCACACCGAAAAAGGGCCACAACGCGCTGTGCTGCGGCCCTCTTCCGGCGATGTGATGTGCATCACATTATTTCGATCGGTGGTTCAAGCGGGACACAGGGTGACGATCATGCGCTCCCGTGTCCCACCGTCCCCACACGTCACATCCGTACCGCCAGCGACAGTGCGAAGCGGCCCGCGGCGTCGGTCCACCAACGCCGCGACTCCAGCCCCGCGGCTGCCAGTTCGGTCCGCACCTTCTCCTCCCGGAACTTCGCGGACACCTCGGTACGGACCTCCTCCCCGGCCGCGAAGGACACCGCGAGATCCAGCGCGGGGATCTTCGCGGTGAGGTCCTTGCGCGCGCGCAGCCGCATCTCGATCCACTCCCGCTCGGCGTCCCACACCGCCACGTGGTCGAAGTCCGCGGGGTCGATGTCGGCGCCCAGTTCCCGGTCGAGGACCCGGAGCACGTTCTTGTTGAACTCCGCGGTGACGCCCTGCGCGTCGTCGTACGCGGCGACGAGCGTGGCCTCGTCCTTGACCAGGTCGGTTCCGAGCAGCAGCGCGTCACCCGGCGACAGCAGGGCGCTCACCGAGGCCAGGAACTCCGCCCGCTCCGGCGGCAGCAGATTGCCGATCGTGCCGCCGAGGAACGCCAGCAGACGCGGCCCCGGGAGGTCGTCGGGCAGCGTGAGCCCGCCGAGGAAGTCGGCGACCAGCGCGTGCACCGTCAGCCCCGGATGGTCGGCGAGCAGGGCGTGCCCGGCCAGTTCCAGGGCGCTTTCGCTGACGTCCACCGGAACGTAGGCGTGCAGATCCGGCAGGGCCTCGATCAGATGGCGGGTCTTCTCGGAGGACCCGGAGCCCAGCTCGATCAGCGTGCGGGCGCCGGTGGCGTCCGCGATCTCCGCCGCGCGCGCGATCAGGATCTCCCGCTCCGCGCGCGTCGGGTAGTACTCGGGCAGCCGGGTGATCTCCTCGAAGAGTTCGCTGCCCCGGGCGTCGTAGAACCACTTCGGCGGCAGCTGTTTGGGGGTGCGGGTCAGCCCCTCGGCGACATCGGCGCGCAGGGCCGCGGCCGTGGCGTCGGCGGGCAGGGTGCGGGTGACGGTGAAGGGGCTCACGCGGAACCCTCCTTGAGTGCGGTGAGGAGTACATCGGAGCGGGTGGCGGTGAGCAGCGTGCGGTCGGGGACCTCGGTCCAGCGCGGATCGTCGTCGTACGGCTCGGAGGCGACCACGACCGCGCGGTCAGGGCCTGTCAGGTACCAGAGGGTGTCGCCCCAGGCGGTGGCGGCGATCGTCTCCCCGTCCATGAGCAGCAGGTTGAGCCGTGAACCGGGTGCGGCGGCCGCCACCTCCTCCGTGGTCCGGGCCAGCGCCTCGGCCGGGTCGTGGCCCAGCCGCAGCGCGTGCAGCGTCAGCGCCCAGACGAGCGCCGAGTCGCAGCGCGCCTCGAGACCGAGCAGATCGGCGGGCGGCAGGGACTCGGCGAGTCCCGCGAGCGTGTGCGGCCAGCCGCTGATGGCCCCGTTGTGGCTGAACAGCCAGGCGCCGGAGGCGAACGGCGAGGCGCCCGCCTCGCCGTCGGCGCTCGCCACGGTGGCGTCCCGCACCGCCCCCATCAGCGCCCCGGTCCGTACCACCCGGGCGAGATCGGCGAACGACAGATCGCCCCAGATGGGCCCGGCACGCCGGTAGCGCGCGGGCACCGGGTCGCCCGGCGCGTACCAGCCGACGCCGAACCCATCGGCGTTGACGGTGCCGTGCGCCTGCCGCCGCGGTGCCCAGGACTGCGTGAACAGGCTGTGCTCCGGTGCGATGACGACCTCGCCGATGGGCCGTTCGGGACCCAGGTACGCCAGATGCCTACACACCGGCGCCCCCGGTGAGCCCCCGCGCGCCCGTCGTATTCGCTGTCCGCTGTCGCGCGCTCATGAGACCTCCGCCGGGGACGCGTCGCGGGCAGTGCGGAAGCCCGAGAAGATCTGGCGGCGGATCGGCAGGTCCCAGTTGCGGAACGTGCCGCGGCAGGCGACCGCGTCCACGGCGAAGGAGCCGCCGCGCAGCACCTTGTACGCGGGCCCGAAGAAGACCTGCGAGTACTCGGGGTACGGGAAGACGGTGAACCCCGGGTAGGGCAGGAAGTCGCTCGACGTCCACTCCCACACGTCCCCGATGAGCTGGCGTACGCCCAGCGCCGAGGCGCCCTGCGGATAGCTGCCCGCCGGTGCGGGCCGCAGATGGCGCTGGCCGAGGTTGGCGTGGTCGGGGGTGGGGTCCGCGTCGCCCCACGGATAGCGCCGGGACCGGCCGCTCTCCGGATCGTGGCGGGCGGCCTTCTCCCACTCCTCCTCGGTGGGCAGCCGCCGCCCGGCCCAGCGCGCGTAGGCATCCGCCTCGTACCAGCTCACATGGAGCACCGGCTCCTCCGGCGGCACCGGCTCGGTCACCCCGAAGCTCCGGCGCAGCCACTGGCCGCCCTCGCGCCGCCAGAACAGCGGGGCGCTCAGGCCGTGCTCCTGGATGTGCGCCCAGCCCTCGGCGGTCCACCACCGGCGCTCGGTGTAGCCGCCGTCGGCGATGAAGTGCGCGTACGCGCCGTTGGTCACCGGGGTGGTGTCGATGAAGAAGGGCGGCACCAGCCGGTGGTGGGCGGGGCGCTCGTTGTCCAGCGCCCAGGGCTCGGACGAGGTGCCCATGGTGAACGGGCCGCCCGGGACCAGCACCTCGTCCGGCAGGGCGCCGCCGGAGGTGTCGGGCGGTGGCGGGGCGGTGAGGGCGGCGGGGCCGCGGCGCAGCTGATGGGTGATGAGCATCGTCTCGTCGTGCTGCTGCTCATGCTGCGCGATCATGCCGAACGCGAAGGCCGCGTCGACCAGCGGGGCGCCGCGCAGCTCGGTCCGCTCCAGGATGTCGAGCACCCGGTTGCGTACGTCCGCGACATAGCCGCGGGCCTCGGCGGGCGCCAGCAGCGGCAGCGTGGGGCGCTTCGCGCGCGGATGCTCGAACGCGTCGTACACCGAGTCGATCTCGGGGCGCAGGGCGTCCTGTCCGCCGACGGCGCGCAGCAGCCACTGCTCCTCCTGGTTGCCGATGTGCGCCAGGTCCCAGACCAGCGGCGACATCAAGGGGGAGTGCTGGGCGGTGAGGTCGTTCTCGTCCACGCAGCTGGTGAGGGTGTGGGTGCGGTCGCGCGCGGTACGCAGAACCGTTTCGGCGCGCTGGCGCAGCGCCTCGGGGTCGAGTGCGGGGCCGGAAGCGGTCATGACCGTTCCTCCTTCCCGGGAAGGGGGGCGAGCAGATCGTCGGCCGGACATCGGCCGCGGGCGACATAGCGGTCCGCGAAGTCGGCGACGGCGGATACGACGGCGGGGGAGGCCCCGATCCGGGGCAGCGCCTCCAGCGCCGTGGCGAAGCAGGCCACGGCGGTGTTGCGCAGCTCGGGGTCGGTCAGGGCGTCACGGGTCGCCGTCATCCACAGCGGATTGCAGGGCGCGGGCCGGGCGCCCGCCGTCTCGGCGAGCGGTTTCACCACGCGGTAGACGGTCTCCGCGGCCTCGGGGTCGTCGAAGAGCGCCACGGTCACGGCGAGGGGCACGATCCACCCGTCGTCGCCGCTCTGCGCGTCGATCATGCGCAGCTCGAGGTGGCCGCGGGGGCGGATGGGCGGGAAGAGGGTCGAGACATGGAAGTCGAGGTCGTCCTGGGTGGGCGGCCGCGGCAGTCCGGTGCGGGCCCACTGCCGGAAGGTGAGTCCGTCCGGCACCGCCCAGGGCGTGCCGTCGTCCCGGATGGCCATCACGGGCGCGTCCAGCACGTACCCGGTCCAGGCGGTGCGCGGATCCCTGTCGTCGGGCGGGGCCAGCGTGCGCCCGGGGTCCATCGCCGCCCACAGCGCCTGCCGGGTGGAGCGGAAACCGGTCGGGCGGCCCTCACGCAGCGGGGAGTTGGCGAACGCGGCGGTCAGTACGGCGCCCAGCAGATGGGCCAGCCGCCAGCGCCGCCCGAGGCCCAGCGGACCGGGCTCCTCCTGTCCGGCGTCCACGCAGACCTGTACGGAGGCGGTGTTGCACATCATGGAGCGCCCTGCCGGTCCCCGGCGGTTGAAATAGGTCTCCATGGAGTCGTAGCGGGGTGTGGTGAGGATCCTGCGCGGTGGGCGCCAGGGGTCGTGTCCATGACCGGCGATGGCGAGGCCCAGCTCGGCGAGGAGTGCGCGGACGAGGACCAGATCGGCGGCGGCGGACTCCACGCATGCGGTGAGGGAGTCGGCCGGGAGGGAGCTGAGCTCCAGCTGGCCGCCGGGTTCGAAGGTGAGCGCGGACGCGAGGCCCAGTCCGCGCAGTGCGGTGACCGCGGCTTCCAGCCGGGCCGCCTCTATGGGTTGTGCGGGGTCGTGCGGGTCGTACATGAGCCATTCGAGCTCGACGCCGATGCGTCGCGGAGGACCGGTTTTGAAACAGATGCCGTGGAGTCTGGCCTCCATCTCGGCCTCGTCGATTGCCTTGCTGTCGGGCACAGTCGTCATCTCCCGTCCCGTTCCGGCCATCGGATCGCTGCGATAGGAACCGATATGTCGCCGCCTACTCTTGTCCGTCGAGGTTCCGGGCTCAAGGGTGCCTCCAGAGTTGCACAAGAGTTCACCGCGCGCCGGGCGGGAAGGCAGGATGGCTGAAGCCCCCGCACGAGCCGGTTCCCCTGTTCGTACCGACTGGTTAGTATGTGCGCCCCGAAGGGTTTCGCGCCCCTACCGAAAGCTTCTGGAGGCCACCGGATGCAGGCATGGCGAGTGCACGACAATGGCGAGCCGCGTGAGGTGATGCGCCTCGACGACGTGCCCGATCCGGTGGCCGGGCCCGGACAACTGCTCCTGCGGGTCCGGGCCGTCAACGTCAACTTCCCGGACGCCCTGCTGTGCCGCGGCCACTACCAGGTGCGGCCGGCCATGCCGTTCACCCCGGGCGTCGAGCTGTGCGGCGAGATCGTCGCCCTCGGCGAGGGGGCGCAGGGCGAGGTGGGCGCGCGCGTCCTGGCCACCCCCACGCTCCCCGCGGGCGGCTTCGCCGAGTACGTGACCGTCGACGCGGCCACCGTGCTGCCGGCACCCGACGCACTGGACGACGCCCAGGCCGCGGCCCTGCACATCGGCTATCAGACGGGCTGGTTCGGCCTGCACCGCCGGGCCGGGCTGCGGGCCGGGGACACGCTGCTGGTGCACGCCGCCGCGGGCGGCGTCGGCAGCGCCGCCGTCCAGCTCGGCAAGGCGGCCGGGGCGCGGGTGATCGGTGTCGTCGGCGGCGAGGACAAGGCCCGGGTCGCCCGCGAACTGGGCTGCGACGTGGTGCTCGACCGGCGCGGCGACAACATCGTGGGCGCGGTCAAGGAGGCCACCGGCGGACGCGGCGCCGACGTCGTCTACGACCCGGTCGGCGGCGACGCCTTCGCGCAGTCCGTCAAATGCATCGCCTTCGAGGGCCGGATCGTGGTGGTCGGCTTCGCCAGCGGCGTCGTCCCGCAGGCCGCCCTCAACCACGCCCTGGTCAAGAATTACGCCATCCTCGGCCTCCACTGGGGCCTCTACAACACCTACGACCCGGCCTCGATCCGAGCGTGTCACGACGAGCTGACCAAGCTCGCCGCTCAGGGCACCGTCAAACCGCTGGTCAGCGAGCGGGTGCCGATGAGCGGGGCCGCGGACGCCGTCCAGCGCGTCGCCGACGGCGTGACCACCGGGCGCGTCGTGGTCGTCCCCGGACAGCCCGAGGGAGACGCCCGATGAGCACGCCCGAGACCGCCCGGGACACCACCGCCGTGGACGCCGACGGACTGCGCAGCCGCACCCGCGCGTTCCTCGAAGCCCACCCCCCGGCCACCACCGACCGCCTGGACTTCCTGCGCGCCCGCTTCGACGCCGGACTCGCCTGGGTGCACTACCCGGTGGGGCTGGGCGGACTGGACGCCCCCCGCTCGCTCCAGGCCGTCGTGGACGCCGAACTCGAGGCCGCCGGCGCACCCGACAACGACCCCCGCCGCATCGGCATCGGCCTCGGCATGGCCGCGCCCACCATCCTCGGCTTCGGCTCCGAGGAGCAGCGGCAGCGGCTGCTGCGCCCGCTGTGGACCGGCGAGGAGGTGTGGTGCCAGCTGTTCAGCGAGCCCGGCGCGGGCTCCGACCTCGCCGCACTCGCCACCCGGGCGGTGCGCGACGGCGACGACTGGGTGGTCGACGGCCAGAAGGTCTGGACGTCCAGCGCGCACCTCGCCCGCTGGGCCATCCTCATCGCCCGCACCGACCCCGACCTGCCCAAGCACCGCGGCATCACGTACTTCGTCTGCGATATGACCGACCCGGGTGTCGAGGTCCGGCCGCTGCGCCAGATCACCGGCGAGGCCGAGTTCAACGAGGTCTTCCTGACCGGCGTGCGCATCCCCGACAGCCGCCGCCTCGGCGAGATCGGCGAGGGGTGGCGGGTCGCCCAGACGACCCTGATGAACGAGCGCGTCGCCATCGGCGGCGGCCGTGTCCCCCGCGAGGGCGGCATGATCGGTCTGGTCTCCGAAACCTGGCGCGACCGCCCCGAACTGCGCACCCACGATCTGCACCAGCGGCTGCTGCGGCTGTGGGTGGACGTCGAGGCCGCCCGGCTCGCGGGCGAGCGGCTGGGCCAGCAGCTCGCCGTCGGACAGCCCGGCCCCGAGGGCTCGGCCATGAAGCTCGCCTTCGCGCGGCTCAACCAGGAGATCAGCGCCCTGGAGGTCGAACTGCTGGGGGAGGAGGGTCTGCTCTACGACGACTGGACGCTGCGCCGCCCCGAACTGGTCGACTTCACCGGACGCGAGGCCGGATACCGGTTTCTGCGCGCCAAGGGCAATTCCATCGAGGGCGGCACCTCCGAGGTCCTGCTCAACATCATCGCCGAACGCGTCCTGGGCCTGCCGCCCGAGCCGCGGACCGACAAGGACGTCCCGTGGAAGGATCTGCCCCGATGAGCACCCCGGACCTGCTCTACACCGAGGCCGAGGACGATCTGCGCGCCGCCGTGCGGTCGCTGCTCACCGACCGCTGCCCGCCCGCCACCGTGCTCTCCGAGGCCGAGAGCGGCCGGGCGCACGACCCCGCGCTGTGGCGCTCGCTGGGCACCGAGATGGGCACGGCGGGGCTGCTCGTGCCCGACAAGCTCGGCGGACAGGGCGCCACCGCGCGCGAGGCTGCGGTCGTGATGGAGGAACTGGGCCGGGCCGTCGCCCCCGTGCCGTACCTCACCAGCGCCGTCGTCGCGGTCGGCGCCGTGCTGGGCTGCGACACCGGCGAGGCCGCCGTGGCACGGCTGCTCGGCGCCCTCGCCGAGGGCCGTACGGTCGGCGCGCTGGCGGTCCCGGCGGCCACCACGCCCGGCGCCGCCGCCCCGGCCGCGACCGTACGGTTGGACGGCGACGGGACGCTCAGCGGCCGGATCCCCCATGTCGCGGGCGCGGCGGGCGCCGATGTGCTGCTCGTCCCCGCCGACGGGCCGGACGGATACGGCCTGTACGCCGTGGAGACCACGGAAGCCAGCGTCTCCGTGGAGCCCCTCACCTCGCTCGACCTCACCCGTCCCCTCGCCGCGGTGACCCTCACCGGCGCCCCCGCGCGTCGGCTCGCCGAGGCCGACCGCGCACAGGCCGCCGTCGTACGGGCGCTGCTGACCGGCGCCGGACTGCTCGCCTCCGAGCAGCTGGGCGTGGCCGAATGGTGTCTGACCGAGACCGTCCGCCACACCAAGGAACGCCATCAGTTCGGCCGCCCCGTCGGCTCGTTCCAGGCGCTCAAGCACCGCATGGCGGCGCTCTACCTGGAGCTGGTCTCGGCCCGCGCCACCGCCCGGCACGCCGCCGACGCGCTGGCCGCCGACAGCGCGGACATCCCGGTCGCGGTGGCCGTGGCGCAGGCGTACTGCGGGCAGGTGGCGGTGCACGCGGCCGAGGAGTGCGTGCAGCTGCACGGCGGCATCGGCATGACCTGGGAGCACCCGGCGCACCTCTACCTCAAGCGGGCCAAGAGCGCCGAGACCCTGTTCGGCACCCCGGGCCGCCACCGCCAGGCGCTCGCCGACCTGCTGGACCTCCCCGCGCCCACGGGCTGACCGGCACCACGGGCTGATGCCCGGTGAATCCGCCCCGCTGCCGGGCGGATTCACCGGGCGCCGCGGTCACCCCAGAGATCGAACGGGAGATCGGCACTCGTGTGGAGTACCCGCTTCGAGGGGATTCAGGGCGATTCTGGGCCACACTGACGGCCGGATCCCGATCCCCTGAAGCGGCCCAGGAGGCTCCCCATGGCCATTTCGATCTCCGTGGTCCTGCTCCTGCTGATCCTCGCGGTGGTCTTCCTGCGCAGCGGCGGGTTGCGCGTCTCGCATGCCCTGGTCTGCGTCACGCTGGGCTTCTACCTGGCGAGCAGCAGCATCGCGCCGACCATCTCCGAGGGCCTGTCCGCGACCGCGGACGTGGTCAGCAGCGTCCGCCCCTGACCGGCGCCTACGGCCGCGGTTCTCAAGATCCCGGCAACCGCTCAGCGGCTGACCTCGACGTCCTCCAGCACACCCAGGGCGTCGGGCACCAGAATCGCCGCCGAGAAGTAGGCGCTCACCAGATACGACGTGATCGCCTGCTCGTTGATGCCCATGAACCGCACGTTCAGACTGGGCTCGTACTCATCCGGAATGCCCGTCTGATGCAGGCCGATCACGCCCTGGCTCTCCTCCCCGGTGCGCAGCGCGAGGATCGAGCTGGTGCCGGACTCGCTCACCGGGATCTTGTTGCAGGGCAGCAGCGGCACCCCGCGCCAGGCGCGCACCGCGGTCCCTGCCACCTCGGCGCCCTGCGGATACAGCCCCCGGCTGCTGCACTCACGGCCGAAGGCGGCGATGGTGCGCGGATGCGCCAGCAGATACTGCGTCTTGCGGCGGCGGGCCAGCAGCTCGTCCAGATCGTCCGGGGTGGGCGGGCCGCTGCGGGTGTGGATGCGCTGGGAGAGGTCGGCGTTGTGCAGCAGACCGAACTCCCGGTTGTTGACCAGTTCGTGTTCCTGGCGCTCGCGCAGCGCCTGGATGGTCAGCTTGAGTTGTTCCTCGACCTGGTTCATCGGCTCGTTGTAGAGGTCGGCGACGCGGGTGTGGACGCGCAGGATCGTCTGGGCCACGCTCAGCTCGTACTCACGCGGCTTCAGCTCGTACTCCGCGAACGTCCCCGGCAGCGTCGGCTCGCCCGTATGGCCGGAGGTGACCGCGATATCGGCCTCCCCCTTCCGGTTCTGCGCGGGGGCGGTCCGCCCGGACGCCTCCTGGAGATGGCCGCGCAGCGCCTCGGACCGGTCGGCGGCCTCCTGGAAGACCCGGCGGGGGAGGGTGAGCACCGTGGTCCGGGTGACGGCCCGCGCGGTGAACTCCCAGGTGCGCTCCGGGCCGGTCAGCACCGCGTCCCCGAAGTACTCCCCGTCGGCCAGCAGCCCCAGCGTCGTGCCCTCGTCGTACGCCCCGGGCGCGATCTGCCGGACCTTGCCGTGGGCGATGAGGTACACCTGATCGGCCGGGCGCCCCGCCTCGACCAGCACATCGCCCGGCGCGTACTCCCGCTGTACGCAGCCGTCCGCCAGCGCCTCCAGCACCGCGGTGTCGCCGAAGCCGCGCAGCGTCGGCAGCTCACCCAGCTCCGGCGGAATCACCCGCACCTCGGATCCGGTGCTGATGAACTCGATCCGTCCGTCCCCGACCGTGTAGGTGAGCCGCCGGTTCACCCGGTACGTACCGGCCGACACCTGGACCCAGGGCAGCACGCGCAGCAGCCACCGGGAGGAGATGGCCTGCATCTGCGGCACGGACTTGGTCGTGGTCGCCAGATTCCGGGCTGCGGCCGTACCCAGACTCTGCGGCTGCTCACCGGACTCCACGGAGGTGGTCATCTGCGTTCATCACCCATTTCGGTAGAGGGGGCGTTGCGGGAAGGTCATCCGGGCGGCCGAGGGGCGCGGCCGCCGGACCATCAGAGTCCGATTTCCACGTTCTCCAGGATTCCGAGTGCGTCCGGGACGAGGACGGCCGCGGAATAGTAGGCGCTGACGAGGTACGACATGACGGCCTGGTCGTTGATTCCCATGAATCGAACGGAAAGGCTCGGCTGGTATTCATCCGGAATTCCGGTCCGGTGGAGGCCGATCACGCCCTGGTTCTCCTCGCCGGTGCGCAGCGCGAGGATCGAGCTGACGCCGCTGCGGCTCACCGGAATCTTGTTGCACGGGAAGATGGGCACCCCGCGCCAGGCGGGCACCGCGTGCCCGTTCACCTCCGCGTGCTGCGGGACGATGCCCCGGCTGTTGAACTCCCTGCCGATGGCCGCGATGGCCCGCGGATGGGCCAGGATCAGCCCCGGCTCCTTCCAGACGGTGGCCAGCAGCGCGTCGAGGTCGTCGGGGGTGGGCGGGCCGCTGCGGGTGTGGATGCGCTGGGAGAGGTCGGCGTTGTGCAGGAGGCCGATGTCCGGGTTGTTGACCAGTTCGTGTTCCTGGCGCTCGCGCAGCGCCTCGATGGTCAGCCGGAGCTGCTGCTCGACCTGGTTCATCGGCTCGTTGTAGAGGTCGGCGACGCGGGTGTGGACACGCAGGATCGTCTGGGCGACGCTCAGCTCGTACTCACGGGGCTTCAGCTCGTACTCCGCGAACACCCCGGGCAGGAGCGGCTCGCCCGTGTGACCCGAAGCAAGGTCGATGGACGCCTCACCATGCTCGTTCTGCGGGGCCACCGGCGCCGAGCGCACCGCCTCCACATGCGCCCGCAGCTCACGGGACCGGTCCAGCTGCTCTTCGAACTCCTGGCGGGACAGGACGAGCGCCGTGCAGGAGGTGACCGCCTTGGCGGTGATGCCCCAGGTGCCGGGCTCGGCGGCGGCCAGCTCCCGCTCGCCGAGGTGGTCGCCGCCGGCGGCCGAGCCGACCACCGAGGGCTCGTCGAACGCCCCCTCGGTCAGCTTGTCGACCTTGCCGTGGGCGAGCAGGACCAGCTCGTCCGCCGGCTGCCCGGCCTCCACCAGCAGCTCCCCGGGGGCGAACTCGCGCTGGGTGAAGCGGTCCGCCAGCGCCTCCAGCACCGCGGTGTCCTCGAAGGCGCGCAACAGCGGCAGCTCGCGCAGCTCGACGGGGATGACCCGCACCGTCGACCCGGTAGTGGTGAACTCCACCCGCCCGTCGCCGAGCGTGTGCGACGCCCGGCGGTTCACCCGGTACGAACCACCCGGAACCTGCACCCACGGCAGCATGCGCAGTAGCCACCGCGAGGTGATGCCCTGCATCTGCGGCACGGACTTTGTCGTCGTCGCCAGATTCCGTGCCGCCTCCGTGCCCAGACTCGTGGGCGGCTGCGGATTGCCGATACCGGAACCTGATTCAACGGACGTCGTCATCGTGAATGCTCACCCATCCCTGTACGGACTTGAAGAGATATTCCGCTCGAGCAACTGCCAAGCTATCAGCGGATTTTGGGCCGTGCATTCACTCAAAAGAGTGCCTCACCAGGGGTTTGCGGAATTAGTGCCGAGTGAATACTCCGATCCCATTCGGGACCGGTCGCTCGGCGCCGCCCGAGGGGTGGTTGCGCACCGTCGTCCGCGCGCCGTCCGGCTCGCGCGCCACGAGCGTCGACGAGCCGCCGCCGTCCAGGTCGACCGCGTCCTCGGCGCCGGTGTCGAGCATGAGGTCCGCGAGTTCACCGATGGTCAGTCCCTTGCGGTAGGCCGGGCCGCCGTCCAGGGCCAGCAGATAGAGCCGGTGCCCGCCGTCGGCGATGCCCGCCGAGGTGCGTACGGCCGCGTCGACCGTGTCCAGCCCGGCGAGCGGGCGGTCGTCCCGGACGATCGGAAATCCGCCGACCGCGAACGTGAACGGTGCCCGCTCCGCGCCCTCCAGCCGGTATCCGACGCGCACCGGGTCGCCGACCCGCAGCACGCGCAGGTCCCGCGCGCCCGCCTCGCGCCCCACCAGGACGACCGTGTCCGGTGCGATCGCGCCCTCGCCCGGGGCGGCCGCCACCTGGGTGACCACGTCCCGGCGCACCGTCACCTCGTAGGTGTCCTGGCCGCAGGGCGCCGCCCGGTCGGTGTCCGTCCCGCACACCGCACGGGTGCGGGCGGCCGTCCCCCAGCCGGAGGTGTACGCGCCGACGCCGCCCTCCGCCAGCGCGTACTGGTTGACCCCGCGCAGCGGCAGCGTGCCCGGAGGGGCCTCCACGGTGCCCTGCAGCGTCAGCCGGCCGAGCCGGGCCACCTGGTCCGCGCCCAGGCCGACCACGTCCTCCGTGGTGGTGCCGGGCGGCAGCACCGGGCCGAAGCGCTGGCCGTCCGGCACCGCCGACTTGAGCACCGCCCCGCCCGCCACCGCGGGGCCGACCGGGGCGCCCGTGGCCGGTACTCCGGGGTGCTGGGTCTCGGAGATGTTGAAGAAGTCGCCGTTCACGGCGGCGACCGCGCCGCGCTCGTCGGCCATGGCGGAGACCGGCTTGCGGGCGGCGACCGCGCCCGCGGTCAACAGATCGAGCGAGATGCCCGGTTCGCGCAGATCCACGGAGAGCAGATGGCCGTATACCGTGCCGTGCGAGGCGGCCACGGTGAACGTCCGGTATTCGACGCCCGGCGCGATGACGGCGCTCGAGTTGAACCGCGGCGCGCGGGCGTCGGCGTGCGCCGGTGCCGCCCCGGCAGCGTCCGTGCCGACCAGCGCGGCCCACGCCAGGACCACCGCCGCCACCCGCACCCGCGTTCCGTGTCCACGTCCCGTCATGGTTCTGTGCCGCCTCTCCGTCAGCCCATCCCGTCACCACCGGACTTCGCCGCCCGCCGCCGGGGCCGCGGGAACGGCGTGGAAATGGCCGGGGACCACCTGCGGAACTCTTCGCACGCCCCTGCCCACGGGGACCGTGGCCCCCCGATACTCACTGGCGTCCGACGCGTACATCCGGCACCACGCCGGGACGAGAGCCGGGAGGCCCCATGGTCCGCCGTACACGCCGCGCCTTTGTCGTCACCCTCGGAGCCGCACTCGCGGGCGGCACCGCCGCCCCGGCGTTCGCGGACTCAACCGGGCCCAGGCCCAAGCCGCCGCTGGCCAGAGCCCATGCGCACAACGACTACGAGCACCCGCGCCCGCTCCTCGACGCGCTGTCCCACGGCTTCGGCAGCGTCGAGGCCGACATCTGGCTGGTGGACGGAGAGTTGCTGGTCGCCCACGACGCGACCGACCTCGACCCCACCCGCACCCTGGAGTCCCTCTACCTCGACCCGCTGTTCCAGCGCGTCATGGCGAACGGCGGCCGGGTCTACCGCGGCTACGACCTGTCGCTGCAACTGCTGATCGACATCAAGACCCCCGGCGAGGCCACCTACCTCGAACTCGCCAAGCGGCTGCGCCGCTACAGCCGGATGTTCAGCACCGCCTACGGCGGGGTCGGCGGCGGAGTGCGGCGCGGCGCGGTGACCGCCGTCATATCGGGCGACCGCGGGGCCCGGGCCCCCATGGAGGCCGAGAAGGTGCGCCACGCCTTCTACGACGGACGGCTGGAGGACATGGGCACCGGCGTGCCCGCCTCCTTCATCCCGCTCATCAGCGCCGACTGGACGAAGACCTTCACCTGGCAGGGCGTCGGCCCGATGCCGCAGGAGGAGCGGGAGAAGCTGTACCAGATCACCGTCGCCGCCCGCGCGGCCCGGCAGAAGGTGCGCTTCTGGGCCACGCCCGACCTCGCGGGGGCGGCGCGCGAGGCCGTGTGGCGCGAGCTGCTGGCCGCGCACGTCGACTACCTGAACACCGATGACCTGGCGGGGCTGGAGGAGTTCCTGCGCGGCGCTCACTGACGTGGCCCGCTTGCTGAAGCGGCGCGCTCACTGACACGGCACGTTCGCTGACGCGGCACGGGGATCCCGGCGGGCGGGCCGGCGGACTCGCGGAAATCGGTTCGCGGGACGCCGGTCCGTTCCGCCATGCTGGCCGCCATGCTCATCAGGACCGCCACCCCCGAGGACTGGCCCGCGATCTGGGCCTTCCTGCACCGCATCGTCGCCGCGGGCGAGACCTACACCTACCCCCGCGACCTGGACGAGGACCGGGCCCGTGACCTCTGGATGCTCAAGCCCCCGGGCCGGACCGTCGTCGCCGTCGACGCCGACGGCACGGTGCTCGGCTCGGCCAAGATGAACCCCAATCAGATGGGGCCCGGCGCGCATGTGGCCGGTGCCAGCTTCATGGTGGCGCCCGAGAGCGGCGGGCGGGGCGTCGGCCGCGCGCTCGGCGAACACGTCCTGGAGTGGGCGCGCGCCGAGGGCTACCAGGCGATGCAGTTCAACGCCGTGGTGGAGGCCAACACCCGGGCGGTCACGCTGTGGCGCTCACTCGGCTTCGAGGTCGTGGGCACCGTACCCAAGGCGTTCCACCATCCGGCGGAGGGCTACGTCGGGCTGCACATCATGCACCGCTTCCTGTGACCGCGGCCGCTTCCCTGAGCCCCGCCGGATCGTCGAGTACGGCCTGCACCACGGAGTGCGCCGCGCCGAGCAGCGGACCGTCGGAGCCCAGCCGTGAGACCGTCACCGCGCCCTGACCGGAGCGCGCCGGGTCCGCGACCCGCAGAGCCAACTCCCGCTCCAGGGCGGGCAGCAGCCAGGGCGCCAGCGGGGTGAGCGCGCCCCCGAGCACCACCGTGCGCGGGTCGAGGAGGTTCACGGCACCGGCCAGCGCGATGCCCAGCGCCTCGCCCGCGCCGTCCAGCGCGCGCCGTACCCGGCGGTCGCCGTCCGCCGCCCGCTCGGCCAGCAGGGCGATCCGGCCGCCGGGCCCGGGGTGCTGGGCGGCGGCCTGTTCGGGGGAGAGTCCGCTCGCCCGCAGCACCGCCTCCTCGCCCGCGTACTGCTCCAGACAGCCGCGCCCGCCGCATGCGCACGCGGGCCCTTCGGGCCGCACCGGCACATGGCCCAGCTCGCCCGCGAAGCCATGGGTGCCGCGCAGCAGCCGCCCGTCCAGCACGACCGCGGCGCCGATGCCGATTTCGGCCGAGACATGGACGAAGTCGCGCGGCGCCGGGTCATGACCGCCCCGCCACAGCTCGGCGAGCGCCCCGAGGTTGGCCTCGTTGTCGACGGTCAGCGGCAGCCCGGGCAGCGCGGCGCGCAGCGCGGGGCCGACGTCCACGCCCTCCCAGCCGAGGTTGGGGGCGCGCACGACCAGCGACGAATCGCGCGCCACCAGGCCGGGCACCGCCACCGCGAGCCCGGCGGGCCGCAGTCCCTCGCGTACCGCCTCCGCCGCCACCTGCCGGACCAGCTCGGCGAGCCGGGCGAGCGCCGGGCCCACGGTGCGGTCCCGGTTGGCCGACGCCACCTCCGTACGGGCCCGCACCCGGCCGCCCAGGTCCACCGCGCAGACGGCCAGGTGGTCCACGCCTATCTCCGCGCCGATCCCGGCCGGACCGCGCTCGTTGAGCTGGAGCGCGCTGCCGGGGCGGCCGACCGTGCCGGGCCGGGAGGGCCCCAGCTCGACCAGCAGCCCGTCCCGGATCAGCTCGTCCACCAGCGTGGAGACGGCGGCCCGGGTCAGCCCGACCCGGGCCGCGACGGACGCGCGGGAGAGCGGTCCGTGCGCGGCCACGGCGTGCAGCACGAGGGAGAGATTGCGGCGGCGCATCGCCTGCTGGGTGTTGGGCAGTGGCGCTGCCACCGTCGTGATCTCCTCTCGTACGGTCCGTCTCGTCCGGCGCGGCTCAGGCCCGGCGCAGCAGCCCGTCCGCGTCGGACAGCACCCGCGCGATGCGCTCCCGCGTCGCCTCGTCGCGCTCCACCGCCTCGTACGACGGCCCCTCCGCCGTCGCCCAGCGGCGTGCCACCGCCGCCGGGTCCTCGCCCAGCGCCAGCCCCGCGGCCTGGGCGGGGGCGCCGAGGGCGACCAGTTCCTGTGCCCGCGGTACCTGGACGGGGCGGCCGCTCAGCCGCCGTACCGTCTCGCGCCAGGTCGTGCCCTTGGCGCCGCCGCCGATGAGCAGCAGTGGCGTGTCGGGGGCCGCGTCCGCGTCCAGCACCTGGTCGAGCGCGGTCAGCAGGGTGAAGACGGCGCCGTCGTAGGCGGCCTGGAGGAGCTGTCCCGGCGTGGTGTCGTGGCGCAGCCCGTGCAGCAGCCCGGAGGCATGGGGCAGGTTCGGGGTGCGCTCACCGTCCAGGAACGGGAGCAGTACGGCCCGGCCGCCCGGCTCCACCGCCTCCCGGTCCCGGCCCAGCAGGGCCGCGACCTTGTCGACGGCGAGCGTGCAGTTGAGGGTGCAGGCCAGCGGAAGCCAGGCGTCACGGCTGTCGGCGAACCCGGCGACCACCCCCGTGGGGTCCGTGGGCCGGTGTTCCGAGACCGCGTACACGGTGCCGGAGGTGCCGAGGCTGAGCACGGGCTGCCCAGGGCGCAGCCCGAGCCCGAGCGCCGCCGCCATGTTGTCGCCCGTTCCGGTGGCCACCAGGGCGCCGGTGGGCAGCGGCAGGTCCGGCAGGTCCCGCACCGTCCCGGCCGCCTCGCCGTGCCGCAGCACGCGCGGCAGCAGGGCGGGGGAGAGCCCGATCCGGCCGAGGATCTCCTCGTCGTACGCCTCGGTGCCGGACGCCCACCAGCCGGTGCCCGAGGCGTCGCCGCGGTCGGTGGTGCCGTAGCCGGTGAGCCGTTCGGTGAGGTAGTCGTGGGGGAGCCGGACGGCCGCGGTGGCGCGGGCCGCCTCCGGCTCGTTCTCCATGAGCCAGGCCCATTTGGTGGCGGTGAACGACGTCGCGGGCACGCTGCCGATCCGCTCCGCCCACGCCTTGGGGCCGCCCAGCTCCTCGACCAGCCGGTCGCGCTGCGGCGCCGAGCGCACGTCGTTCCACAGCAGCGCGGGGCGTACCGGACGGCCGGAGGAGTCCAGCGTCACCAGCCCGTGCTGCTGGCCGCCGATGGAGACCGCGGCCGCCTGCCGGGCGTGCGGACCGCACTGGCGCAGCGCCTCCGCCAGCGCCTCCCACCACTGCTCGGGATCGCTCTCCTTGCCCTCGCCGTCGGCGCCGCCGCCGACGGTGTGCGGACCCTGGCCGCGTGCGACGACCCGGCCGGTCGCGGCGTCGACGACCAGCGCCTTGGTCGACTGCGTGGAGCTGTCCACGCCGACGACGAGCGGTCCTTCCGGCACGGGCACGGCTGCTGCTGCCATCTCGCGCTCTCCCTTGCGTCCCTGTCCTGTGTGCTGCGACGAGTCTTTCGCGGCCTGAGCGGGGCTTCCCCGGAATGCTCGCGCATACTAATTTGTAAAGCGCCCTGACGAAATAGGCGAGAGAGGCGAGGGAGTCGCGATGAGCTACAGCCCCACCCCCGAGGACCGGTTCACCTTCGGCCTGTGGACGGTCGGCTGGCAGGGCCGGGACCCGTTCGGCGACGCCACGCGCCCGGCGCTCGATCCCGTCGAGTCCGTCACCCGGCTCGCGGAACTCGGCGCGTACGGCGTCACCTTCCACGACGACGACCTGATCCCCTTCGGCGCGTCGGAGACCGAGCGCGAGTCGCACATCAAGCGCTTCCGGCAGGCCCTGGACGCCACCGGCATGACCGTGCCCATGGCCACCACCAACCTGTTCACCCATCCGGTCTTCAAGGATGGCGCCTTCACCGCCAACGACCGGGACGTCCGCCGCTACGCCCTCCGCAAGACCCTGCGCAACATCGACCTCGCGGTCGAGCTGGGCGCGAAGACGTATGTGGCCTGGGGCGGCCGTGAGGGCGCGGAGTCCGGCGGTGCCAAGGACGTGCGGGCCGCCCTCGACCGGATGAAGGAGGCATTCGACCTGCTCGGCGCGTATGTCACCGAGCAGGGCTACGATCTGCGCTTCGCCATCGAGCCCAAGCCGAACGAGCCGCGCGGCGACATCCTGCTGCCCACCGTCGGCCACGCCCTCGCCTTCATCGAGCGGCTGGAGCGGCCCGAGCTGTACGGGGTGAACCCCGAGGTCGGCCACGAGCAGATGGCCGGGCTGAACTTCCCGCACGGCATCGCCCAGGCGCTGTGGGCGGGCAAGCTCTTCCACATCGACCTCAACGGTCAGTCCGGCATCAAGTACGACCAGGACCTGCGGTTCGGGGCTGGCGATCTGCGGGCCGCCTTCTGGCTCGTCGACCTGCTGGAGACGGCGGGCTACGAGGGGCCGCGCCACTTCGACTTCAAGCCGCCGCGTACCGAGGACATCGCGGGCGTCTGGGCGTCGGCCGCCGGGTGCATGCGCAACTACCTCATCCTCAAGGAGCGGGCGGCCGCCTTCCGCGCCGACCCGGAGGTCCAGGAGGCGCTGCGCGCCTCGCGCCTGGACGAGCTGGCCCGGCCCACCCTGGACGAGGGCGAGACCCCGGCCGCGCTGCTCGCCGACCGCACCGCCTTCGAGGCGTTCGACGTCGAGGCCGCCGCCGAGCGCGGCATGGCCTTCGAGCGCCTGGACCAGCTCGCGATGGACCATCTGCTGGCCGCGCGCGGCTGACCGCGGCAGCGACCGTGACCGGCCGCCGGTCCCGCCCCCCGACGGGACCGGCGGCCGGGGTTCACCGGTCCTGTGGGACCGGCCGGACCGGCCGGTCCGGCCGGACCGGCCGGACCCGCCGGACCCGCCGGATCAGGACGGCTGCCAGCCGGAGAGCCAGTCCGCGATCTCGTAGTCGGCGGCCTGCGCGTCGGTCAGCTGCGGCCGGTCGCCGCTCGCCGCACCGGAACCGGCGCCCGTGTTCTTGTACTCCGCGAAGCGGTCGTCCTTCCAGGAGAAGCCGCTCATGTCCGTCCACGGCGTGGTCTTGACCGCCGCCGACAGGTTCGTATTGCGGACGACCGTCTGCGGATCGAGGCTCGCGTCCCCGCCCGCGTGCCAGGGGCGGCCGAGGTAGAACGACCGGCTGGTGACGTCACCGCTGATGGTGCTGTCGATGAACAGGAAGCCCTTCTTCCCGGCCGCGGTCGAGGGCGCCGCGACATAGCCGCCGGAGCTGCCGTCGTAGCGCTTGACGAGCCGGATCGTCGACTTGTTGATGACGGCGGAGGCGCGGCCGAAGACGAAGTCGACATTGCCCTGGACCACCGAGTTGTTGACGTACACCCGGCCGACCGTGGTCTTGCTCGCGGAGTCGAGCAGCAGGGTGTCCTGGTCGCCGACCGCACCGATGTTGTCCAGCACGATCTTGTCCGCCGCGGTGCGCAGCGCGACCGCCTGCTTGTCGGTGATGCTCGTGTTGGCCTCGTTGAAGTCGTTCACGAACTGGAGGTGGCGCGCCTGGAAGTCGTCCGCCTCGACGGCGACGGTCGCGCTGCCGCCGGTGCCGTAGGTCCCGCCGCCCGGCTTGGGGGTGCCGGAGGCGTTGTTGTAGACGATGGTCACGTCACTCTTGTTGCCGGTGCTGCCCACCAGCCGGATGTGCGGCTTGTTGGAGGGGATCTTGACGGTCTCCCGGTACGTCCCGGGCTTGACGGAGATGGTGACCGCGGAGGAGTTGTTCGCCGGGACCGCGTTGACCGCCGCCTGGACGGTCGTGTACTGACCGCTGCCGTCCTTGGCGACGACGAGGGTCGCCGCGGCGGTGGAACCCGGCCGCGTGGGCCCGGCCGCTGTCGCCGAGCCAACCGGTGACCGGAACGGCGATCAGCGTGGCGCCGGTGGCGAAGGCCAGGGTGCCGACGAGCGGACCGGGGCGGCGGCGCCGGGAGCGCGGACGCGATGGGGGCATGGAGGATCTCCGTCCCGTGGAGGCATGTGCGGGGGGTGTTCTGACGCCCTACGGTTGCCACGCCCCCGCGAAAGGTTGCCGCCCCTTCCACGGCCCGTTGGTGCTGCCGGGTCAGTCCGCGGCGAGCATCGCCAGGGCCGCCTCCGGATCCTGGGCCGGTGGACCGGCGGGCCACCAGCGGCCCCGGTCCTTGCGGTACGGCCACCAGCGCCCGTCGCGTCCGTAGCGCACCTGGGCGTCGGTGCCCACCGCCGTCCAGCGGTTGCCCGCCGCGCGCAGCCGGGGCGCCCGCTCACCTTCCTCCCACGCGGCGGCGAGCTGCGCACGGGCGCGGGCCAGGGCCTCGGCGTCCGGCGTCCACTCCTCCTCCAGCACGGTGAGCGCGGCGGCCCCGCCGTGCTCCCAGGCCCGTACGGCGCGGGCCAGGTCCATGCGGTCGCGGCCGCAGCCCGCCGCGAGCCGTGCGGCGACCTCGGCCGGGGGACCGGCGGCGGTCAGCCGCACCGTGTCCTGCCACTCCGTCAGCACGGCCGGGACGGGGGACGTGGCATGGCCGGGAGCCAGCGCCTCGGCCAGCAGCCGCCGGGCGCGTACGGCGGCGTCGGCCGCGAGGAACTCCAGCGCGGCGACGTCCAGCCCGGGCGCCGGGTCCGTACCACCGGCGAGCGCCGGGGGCCGGCCGGGCGCGGCGACGGCCGGTGGGGGAGCGGGCAGCGCGGCCGGGCCGGGCTCGGTGAACGCCGCCTGAGCCGCTATGCCCGCCGGGGCCGGTACGCCTCCCGGGGCCGCGGCGGAAGCGTCGTCCCCGGCCGGTGCGGCGTGCCGGGCGGCGTGCGCCACGCTGCGGACCTGAAGCTCGTCCAGCAGCTCCCGCTCCCCGCGCCCGCGCATGAGCAGCAGCAGATACGGATCCTCGTCCAGCAGCCGGGCGACCTGGTAGCACAGCGCGGCGGTGTGCGGGCAGTGGTCCCACGCCTCGCACGCGCACTCGGGCTCCAGGTCGCCTATCCCCGGCAGCAGGTCGACGCCCACGGCGGCCGCGTCCTCGACGAGCTGTGGCGGCATGTCGCGGTCGAGCAGCGCGGCGATATGCCCAGAGCGCTCCGCGACCACCTCCAGCAGCCGGTCCCACTCGCCGTCGTCCAGCTCCTGGAGCAGCACGTCGGAGCGGTACGGGGTGCGGTCCCGGTCCCGTACCACCGCGGTGATCCGCCCCGGCCGTACGCACACCGCGCCGACCGCGCCCTCGCGCGCATGCTTGCGGCCGCGCTTCAGCTGCCCGTTGTCCAGCGCGGTGTCCTCCAGGGCCTTCAGCCAGGCCTGGCCCCACCAGGTACGTGCGAAGCCGCGGCCGTGGGTGGGCGGCAGGGCGGCGAGGGTGCGCTCGGGCCGCCCGTCGGGCGTGTCCTCGGCGTATCCGTTCTCCTCGGCGTATCCGTTCTCGTCGGTGTTCCCGGCACGGCTCATCGCTCGGTCCCCCTCAGCTCCACCAGCTCCGCGAGTTCGGTGTCGGTCAGTTCGGTCAGCGCGGCCTCGCCGGAGCCCAGCACCGCGTCGGCCAGCTCCCGTTTGCGTTCCAGCATCGCGGCGATCCGGTCCTCCACGGTGCCCTCCGTAATGAGGCGGTGGACCTGCACCGGCTGGGTCTGGCCGATGCGGTACGCGCGATCGGTGGCCTGCGCCTCGACGGCCGGGTTCCACCACCGGTCGTAGTGGACGACATGGCCAGCGCGGGTGAGGTTCAGCCCGGTGCCCGCCGCCTTCAGCGACAGCAGGAACACCGGCGCCTCGCCGTCCTGGAAGCGCCGCACCATCTCCTCGCGGCGCGCCACCGGCGTACCGCCGTGGAGCAGTTGCAGCGGTACTCCACGTGCGGTCAGGTGGGCCTCGAGGATCCGGGCCATCTGGACGTACTGGGTGAAGACGAGGACGCTCGCGCCCTCGGCGAGGATGGTGTCCAGCAGCTCGTCGAGCAGCTCCAGCTTCCCGGACCGGCCGGGGACCACGGGCCGGTCCTCCTTCAGGAACTGCGCCGGATGGTTGCAGATCTGCTTCAGTCCGGTCAGCAGCTTGACGATGAGTCCGCGCCGCGCGAGCCCGTCGGCGCCCGCGATCTCCGCGAGGATCTCCCGCACCACCGCCTCGTACAGCCCCGCCTGCTCCTTGGTGAGCGCGACGGCCCGGTCCGTCTCGGTCTTGGGGGGAAGTTCGGGCGCGATGCCCGGGTCGGACTTGCGGCGGCGCAGCAGAAAGGGGCGGACCAGCTTCGACAGCCGCTCCGCGGCGGCCGGGTCGCTGCCGCTCTCCACCGCCTGGGCGTAGCGCCTGCGGAACGCGTCATGGGTGCCCAGCATCCCGGGCGTGGTCCAGTCGAGGATCGCCCACAGCTCGGAGAGGTTGTTCTCGATGGGGGTGCCGGAGAGCGCGACGCGCGCCTTGGCCCCGATGGTGCGCAAGCGCTTGGCGGTCGCCGAGAACGGGTTCTTGACGTGCTGCGCCTCGTCGGCGACGACCATGCCCCAGGGGCCCGCCTCGGCCAGCCGCTGCGCGTCGAGCCGCATCGTGCCGTACGTGGTCAGGACGAACTCCCCGTCCGCGAGGTCGTCCAGGCTGCGCGCCGTTCCGTGGTAGCGGCGCACCGGCGTGCCCGGCGCGAACCGCTCGATCTCGCGCCGCCAGTTGCCCATCAGCGAGGTGGGGCAGACCACCAGGGTGGGCCCGGCGGCCTCGGGCACGTCCTGCCGGTGCAGATGCAGCGCGATCAGGGTGACGGTCTTGCCGAGCCCCATGTCGTCGGCGAGACAGCCGCCGAGGCCGAGCGACGTCATCCGGACCAGCCAGTCCAGCCCGCGCAGCTGGTAGTCGCGCAGGGTGGCGGCGAGGGCCGCGGGCTGCGCGACGGGCGGCACGCCGCCGTCCTCCCCGTTCTCTCCGGGCCGGGCGAGGCGGTCGCGCAGCGCGGCCAGCCAGCCGGTGGCGTGCACCTCGATCTCTGCGCCGTCGGCCTCCGCGCGGCCGGTGAGGACGGCGCCGAGCGCGTTGACGGGGGCGAGCTTGCGGTCCTGGCGGTCGCGGGCGCGCCGCGCCGCCTCGGGGTCCAGGACCACCCACTGGTCGCGCAGCCGCACCAGTGGGCGGCCCGCCTCGGCGAGCTGGTCCAGCTC
>NZ_GG657754.1:10406718-10409083 GCF_000158915.1 Streptomyces himastatinicus ATCC 53653
GGTCGCGGAGGGTGGGGGTCACAGCTCTGACGCATTCCTCAAATTTGACTACCCGGAGTGGGCGGCCGAGGGTACAGGACGGCGGGCCGGATGTGGAACCGGCGGCCGCCGGTGTCCGTTGTGAGGAGTGAATACGGCTATGGGCCGGGTTAAGGAGGCGGGTGCGATGTCCACGCGCGCGAAGGTCGCCGCCGGAGGTGTGGCGGCGGGTGTGATCCTGCTGTGGCTGCTGCCCTTCTGGGCCGCGCTGCTGGTGATGGTCGGCGTGCCGGTGGGCGCCTACCTGCTGCTGGACCCGTCGCAGCGGCGCAGGCTGCGCGGGGTCTCCCGCAAGCAGCTGGGGCGCTGACCCAGGCGCCCGGGCCTCGGCCCCCGGGCGAGGCATCGGGCCACCGGCCGGGTTCGGGAGCGGGGGCGGCGCGCGCCTGGGAGTGACCGCGCAATACCGATCGCGGATCGTCCCGGCTCCCTACCCCGGCCGGTCACGGACGTACGGCCGCGCCGTCGGCGGCTGTGCGGAAGCGCGTCTACGGGGCGTGGGCAGGCCGTACGCAGCGCCCCCCGTACTCAGTGCGGTCGTACGGCCAGCTCGTCCAGCGCCGTCAGCAGCCCCGGCAGCTCCGGACCGCGGCCGACCGGCAGTACCTCGCCCGGCTCCTCGTCCAGCAGCACGAACGCGATGTCGTCCGTCCGCGCCACCATGCTCCAGCCCGGCCCGTCCGCCCGTAGCGTCCGCGCGTCACCCGCGGCGAACGCGGACCGGATCCGGCCCAGCGGCGGAGGGGTGTCCAGGTAGCCGCGTGCCTCCGCCAGCACGCGCCGCACACCCCCGTGCGGCTTCTCGCCCGGGGCCACGAACGTCACGTCGCCGTCGACCTGTTCGCGCCAGATCGCCCACTGGAGCGCGATCTCGTCCGCGCCGAGCCGCCGCTGCGCCGGACCCCACTGCCCGGAGTCCGGTGGTGCGAGCGGCGGCCGGGCCGCGCCCCCGGGCTGAGCGTCGGGCGCGGGGTCGTGCGGCGCCGGTACGCCCGGAGCGGCCACCGCCACCGCGAGCGGCCAGCCGGGCAGGGAGGCGACCACGGTCCGGTCGTCGAGCGACAGCGCGTACTCCATGCCGCAGTCCCAGGTCGCGATGGCGATCGCGACGAGCGACACATCGTCGGTGACCACCGTCCAGCGGGCGCCCTTGCCGTCCTGCCCCAGCACCAGTCCGTAACCCGGCTCGTACGGCTCCATCCCGAGCGCGGCGCACGCCTCGGGGTAGTCGTCGCCGAGCACGCTCGGGAACTGTGCGGGCGTCAGCAGCACGGCGGTCAGCACAAACAGGGCTTCCTCGCCCGACTCCTCCGTGGCGGACACGGCGGCCTCCTCTTGCTGTTCTTCGTCCGGCGCACCCTAACCAGCCGGTAGGCGCGGCGTCGAGACTCCGGTCCGCGGTTGCCTCAGGTCCCGTCCCCGGTCCGCAGCGCGTCCAGGGTGCGCCGCAGCCAGGACAGTTCGGCCTGACTGGTGGCGCGCGCGATGGTGAGGACGCCCCGCCGGAAGGGATCCTCCACCTCCTCCGCGCGCAGCGGCCGGTCGCCTTCGTAGAAGAAGCTGGAGGGGCGTCGCAGAAAGGCCAGGCGGCGTTCGAGCACGGCCGCCTGCCGCGCCGGGTCGTCCAGATGCCGCAGGAACGACAGCAGGGTGAACCAGCGATTCTCGTCCGTGATGTCGCCCTCGGCCGGATCCGCGAGACGGCGGCGCAGCTCGGCGCGCCCCTCGGCCGTCAGGGTCAGGACATGCCGGGGCGCCGCCCCCGCACCCGGCCGGGTCTCGCGGGCCAGCAGCCCCGCCTTTTCCAGCCGCTTGATGGCCGGGTAGAGCGTGCTCTCGGCCACCGGTTTGACGTGCCCGGTCAGTGCGGTGATGCGCTTGCGCAGCTCGTAGCCGTGCAGCGGCGCGTCATGGAGGAAGCCGAGGATGGCGAGTTCGAGCATGCCCGCATTGTGACGCACTCCGCTGTACCTCGAAGGCGCAATACCTCCGTAACGATGTATTGTCCGAGAGCACTCAGAAGCTTCAGAAGCATCGAGCGACGGGAGGGAAGGCCATGCACGAAGCTCCATTCGGCCCGGAGGGGGCCCGGATCCGCTGGACCGAGGCCGGTGGAGACGGCGAGGGCGGTGCGCCCCGGGTCTACGTCCACGGCCTCGGCGCGGTCTCGGCCGTCTATCACGCGCACATCGCCGCCGATCCGGCCCTCGCCGGGCGGCGTTCGCTCTTCGTCGACCTGCCCGGTCACGGCATCAGTGATCGCCCCGCCGACTTCGGGTACACCTTGGAGGACCATGCCGACGCGCTCGCGTCCGCCCTCGATACG
>NZ_GG657754.1:10409419-10413062 GCF_000158915.1 Streptomyces himastatinicus ATCC 53653
GGCGATGCCCTCACCGGGCGCGATGAACTGGTGGCCGCGGGAGTGGTGGTGACGACCGTTCCCGGTGCGGGGCACAACGTGATGTTCGACGACCCGTCGGCGTTCACCGCGGCGATCGCGACCGGCACGCTGCCGGGCGATCGGCGTGGCTCGGCCGACCGTCAGCCCTGACGGACGGCGAGGGCCAGGAAACGGGTGTCCTCGTCCGTGTACGCCTCCAGCCGCCAGCCGCAACGGGCCAGCAGCGGCCGCAGGTTGGGCTCGGCCCGCAGATCATCAGGGGTGATCTGCCGGCCGTGGCGGGCGGCGAGGGCGGCGCGTCCCACCGGGTGGAACAGCGCGAAAAAACACGCCGGGGCGCACCACCCGGGCCTGTTCGCTCAGCCCGGCCCGGGGGTCGGTGAGAATGCGAGATCAGCCCGGCGGCGAAGACGGCGTCGAGACAACCAAAAAAGCAGCGGCAGCCGGGCGACATCGGCGAGGGCGAGCGTCCCGTCCCGGTCGCGACCGGCTTCTCGGGCGGCCGTCAGCATGGCGGGCGTGAGGTCGAAGCCCAGCACGGTCCCGCGGGGACCCACCGCGGCGCGCAGCGCGGGCAGGGCGCGGCCCGTGCCGCAGCCCGCGTCGAGCACCGCGTCCCCGGGGCGCAGGCCCAGATCGGCGACGGCGGCCGCATAGGCCGGGCCGTCGTCGGGGAATCGGCTGTCCCAGTCGGCAGCCCGGGGCGTGAAGAAGTCCCTCACGTCGGCCGCGCTGTCTCGGTGGCTTCCCTGCGCGCGGTCCTGGCGCATACGGGGCTCCTTCGTCCGGGGAACAGTTTCGTCCTGAGAATAGATTCGGGCATCGATCGGTCATTCGAGAAACTGACTCTGTCAAATTCCAACAGGTTCGTAATGCGCCCCTCAATGCGCCCCCTTGCGGGCTAGCGTCGCTGGCCCATGGGGGGACCCCGAGCGCGTCGCCCGCTCGCGGCGCGTGCCGACCGAGGGAGACCGTCATGCTCAAGCGCCGCGCAGCCGCTGCCCGCTCTTCGGCAGGTCTCGACCGGAGCCTGCTCGACCCGGGCCTGTTCGACGGGATCCTGGGCGATGGAGCGGCCCGCGCCGGGAGCGCCCGCCATGCCGTGCTGCTCTCGCAGGACGGGACCGTCCTGATCGCCTCCCGCGGGCTCTCCCGCCGGGACGCGGTATCCCTGGCCGAGATCGCCTCCGGGTTCCACGGCCTGGCCAGGAGCACGGGGCGCCGTGCGCGCCCTGCCCCGGCGCGCCGGACGATGGTCGAGTTGGAGAGCGGCACCCTCTTCGTCGCGGCGGCGGGCGCCGGAACCTGCCTGGTCGTGCTGAGCGCCGCGGGCACCGACCCGGCCACGGCCGCCGCCGAGACGGCCCGGCTCGTGGAGCGGGTCGGCGAGCAGCTGCGCCGCGCCCTCGGCTGACCGTGGAACGTGGGGTTCCGTCGCCGCTTCGGCCGTTCCTCACCGGGTACTCGGCGCATCTTGCCGAGATGGCCGACGACCAAGCGAGCCGACGACCACGCGAAAGGACACGGCGATGCGAGCGGTGACCTGGCAGGGCAGACGCGATGTGCGCGTGGAAACGGTGCCCGACCCCATCCTCAAGGAACCGACGGACGCGATCGTACGGATCACCACCACCGGACTGTGCGGGTCCGATCTCCATCTGTACGAGGTGCTCACGCCCTTCATGACCCCCGGCGACATCATCGGCCATGAGCCGATGGGGATCGTGGAGGAGACCGGTCCGGAGGTGACCGGTCTCCGGCCCGGAGACCGGGTGGTCGTCCCGTTCCAGATCGCCTGCGGATCCTGCTGGATGTGCGGCTCCGGCCTGCCGACCCAGTGCGAGACCACGCAGGTGATCGAGTACGGCATGGGCGCGGAGATCTTCGGCTACAGCAAGCTGTACGGCGCGGTGCCGGGCGCCCAGGCGGAGTATCTGCGGGTGCCGCAGGCCCAGTACGGTCCGATCAAGGTGCCCGAGGGGCCACCGGACGACCGCTTCGTCTACCTCTCCGACGTCCTGCCCACGGCCTGGCAGGCGGTGGAGTACGCGGCCGTCCCGCGGGAGGGCACGGTGTGCGTCCTCGGCCTCGGACCCATCGGTGCCATGGCCTGCCGGGTCGCCAGGCACCGGGGAGCCGGGCGGGTGATCGGCGTGGACCTGGTGCCCGAGCGGCTGCGGCGGTCCCGGGCCGACGGCGTCGAGACGTTCGACCTGAACGACTTCGACGACCAGGACGACCTGGTCGACGCCGTGCTCTCGGCGGGCGGGGGCCGCGGCCCGGACTCGGTCATCGACGCGGTGGGGACGGAGGCCCACGGCAGCCCGGTAGGCCGGACCGCGCAGCGGGCCGCCGGGATACTGCCGCGGGACTGGGGCGCGAAGCTCACGGCCAAGGCCGGTATCGACCGGCTGGCGGCACTCCGGCTGGCCATCGTGCTGGTGCGGCGCGGTGGCACGATCTCCCTGAGCGGTATCTACGGCGGAATGACCGACCCGCTGCCGCTGATGACCATGTTCGACAAGCAGATCCAGCTGCGGATGGGGCAGGCGAACGTCCGCCGCTGGGCCGACGACATCCTGCCGCTGCTGACGGACGAGGATCCGCTGGGCGTCGACGGCTTCGCCACCCACCGCCTGCCGCTGGCGGAGGCATCCCGCGCCTATGAGATGTTCCAGCAGAAGCAGGACGGTGCGGTAAAGGTCGTGATGCGACCGTGAACGATTGATTTCGGCCGAATTACTTCACCGTTCGACTAGTCGGCGATATCGGCGAGGCCGATGACCTTCTCGATGCGGACCCGAACGAGCAGCTCGCCGGGGACGCCGTTGCGGGCCCCGAACTGTTCGGCGAGGTCATCGCCCACATAGCGGGCGGCAATTCGGGTGGCCCACTCGCGTACCTCGCCCAGCTCATCGCTGAGTTCGGCCCGGCCCTGCACCGTGACGAAGGAGAACGGGGGCCGGTCGTCGTCCACGCAGAGGCTGACCCGGGGATCCCGCGCCAGATTGCGCCCCTTGACCGTGTCCTGCCCGGTGTTGAAGACCAGGTCGTCCCCGTCGAGCAGGAACCAGATGGGCGCGAGATGCGGGCTTCCGTCGGCCCGTACGGTCGCCAGTTTGCCGGTGCGGGTGCCCTCGGAGAGGAACTTCTGCCACTGATCCCTCGACATTTTCTGTGCCATGTCCCCATCTTGCGTCAATCAGCGCAGAACGGCCGGAGGGAGGGGTAGGGCGGGTTGCCCAGACGGCGGCGGTGAGAAAGGCTGGCACGCAGCTGAAGGGGAATCGGGGAGGAAACGCCAATGGCACTCAGCAAGGGGCTCGACTGGTTACTGGACGACCTGACCAACCGGATCGCGCAGGTGCGGCATGTGCTGGTGCTGTCGAACGACGGGCTGGTGACGGGGGCGAGCGCGACGCTGGAACGTCAGGACGCCGAGCATCTGGCGGCGGTCGCATCCGGGCTGCACAGCCTCGCCAAGGGGTCGGGCAACCACTTCCGGACGGGCCGGGTGCGGCAGACCATGGTCGAGTTCGAGGAGGGCGTCCTCTTCGTGACGGCTGCGGGTGACGGCAGCTGTCTCTGCGTCCTCAGCGGCCCGGATGCCGATGTCGGGCAG
>NZ_GG657754.1:10414430-10478840 GCF_000158915.1 Streptomyces himastatinicus ATCC 53653
GCCGCCGGTCGCCACGGGCGACTCCTGGTCGTAGAGGAACCACTCATCGGTACGGAAGGACCGGTGGAACCACATGGCGTGATCCAGCGAGGCCATGTCGAAGCCCCGTGGACCCCATAGCGGCTCGACGGGCACCCGCACCGCGTCCAGCAGCATCATGTCGCTCGCGTAGGTGAGCGCGCAGGTGTGGACGAGCGGGTCGTCCCCGAGCGGTCCGACCGCGCGCATCCACACCGCGCTGCGCGGTTCCGCTTCCCTCAGTTCCTCATCGGTCCAGCGCAGCCGCTCGACGTACCGGATGTCGAAGGGCTGGCGGCGCTCCATCCGGGCGAGCGACTCGGGGAGGGCCCCCAAGTGCTCGCGGATCTCGTCGGAGAGCTTCGGAAGGCTCTCCGGCTCAGGTACCTCGGGCATCGGCAGCTGCTGTTCGATGCCCGGCTCCGGACGGTGGAAGGAGGCCGTCAGATTGAAGATCGTCCGACCCTGCTGGACGGCGACGACCCGGCGGGTGGTAAAGGAGCGTCCGTCCCGGATCCGCTCCACCTGGTACACGATGGGCACGCCCGGCCGCCCCGGGCGCAGGAAGTACGCGTGCAGCGAGTGCACCGGGCGGTCCCCTTCGGTGGTGCGCCCGGCGGCCACCAGCGCCTGCCCCGCCACCTGCCCGCCGAACACCCTCTGGAGCGACTCGTCGGGGCTGAGTCCACGGAAGATGTCCACCTCGATCCGTTCCAGGTCGAGCAGATCGACCAGACGTTCGGCGGGATTGGTCATCGGAGGCGCTCCTTCGCTGAGGTGGTTCGGGGGCCGGTCGGCGGCCGGGGGCCTACAGCTGGCCCACGTCGGTGACCCGGACCACGGCACGGCCCTCCTCGTCCGAGGCGGTCAGGTCGACCTCGGCCGAGATGCCCCAGTCGTGGTCGCCGTTCGGGTCGTCGAAGGTCTGCCGCACCCGCCACAGCCCGTGCTCGGGCTGCTCCTCGATCTGGAGCAGCTTCGGACCGCGCGCCTGCGGACCGGTGCCCAGCTCGTCGTACTCGTCCCAGTACGCGTCCAGCGCGTCTCCCCAGGCGTCCTCGTCCCAGCCGGACTCGGCGTCCATCTCGCCCAGCTCCGCCGCCTTGTCGAGCGCGGCCAGCTCGACCCGGCGGAACATCGCGTTGCGCACCAGCACCCGGAAGGCGCGGGCGTTCGCGGTGACCGGCCGCACCTGGTCGGCACGCTCCTGCGCCTCCTCCGCGGACTCCTCCTCCGGGTTGGCGAGCTGTTCCCACTCGTCCAGGAGGCTGGAGTCGACCTGTCGCACCATCTCGCCGAGCCAGGCGATGATGTCCTCGAAGTCGTCCGACTTCAGGTCGTCCGGCACGGTGTGGTCCAGCGCCTTGTAGGCGCTGGCCAGGTAGCGCAGCACGATGCCCTCGGTCCGCGCGAGGTCGTAGAGCGCGGTGAACTCGGTGAAGGTCATGGCCCGCTCGTACATGTCGCGGATCACCGACTTCGGCGACAGCGGGTGGTCGCCGACCCAGGGGTGGCTCTTGCGGTAGAGCCCGTAGGCGTGGAAGAGCAGCTCCTCCAGCGGCTTGGGGTAGGAGACGTCCTGGAGCCGCTCCATGCGCTCCTCGTACTCGATCCCGTCCGCCTTCATCGCGGCGACCGCCTCACCGCGCGCCTTGTTCTGCTGGGCCGCCAGGATCTGCCGCGGGTCGTCCAGCGTCGATTCCACCACCGAGACCATGTCCAGGGCATAGGACGGCGATTCGGGGTCCAGCAGCTCGAAGGCGGCGAGCGCGAAGGTGGACAGCGGCTGGTTGAGCGCGAAGTCCTGCTGGAGGTCCACCGTCAGCCGGATGTGCCGCCCCTCCGCGTCGGGAGCCTCCAGCTGCTCGACGATCCCGCCGTCCAGCAGCGAGCGGTAGATCGCGATCGCCCGGCGGATGTGCCGCAGCTGGTTCTTGCGCGGCTCATGGTTGTCCTCGAGGAGGAGGCGCATCGCGCGGAACGCGTTGCCGGGGCGCGCGATGACCGACAGCAGCATCGTGTGGGTGACCCGGAACCGGGAGGTGAGCGGCTCGGGGTCGGAGGCGATGAGCTTTTCGAAGGTGTTCTGGCCCCAGTTGACGAAGCCCTCGGGGGCCTTCTTGCGGACCACCTTGCGGCGCTTCTTGGGGTCGTCGCCCGCCTTCGCGAGCGCCTTCTCGTTCTCGACGACGTGCTCGGGCGCCTGCGCCACCACGAACCCGGCGGTGTCGAACCCGGCGCGCCCGGCCCGGCCCGCGATCTGGTGGAACTCCCGTGCCCGCAGCGTCCGCACCCGCTGGCCGTCGTACTTCGTCAGCGCGGTGAACAGCACGGTCCGGATCGGTACGTTGACGCCCACGCCGAGCGTGTCCGTGCCGCAGATGACCTTCAGCAGTCCGGCCTGGGCCAGCTTCTCCACCAGCCGCCGGTACTTCGGCAGCATCCCCGCGTGATGCACCCCGATCCCGTGCCGGACATAACGGGACAGGTTCCGGCCGAACTTGGTGGTGAAGCGGAAATTGCCGATCAGAGAGGCGATCTCGTCCTTCTCCGCCCGCGTGCACATGTTGATGCTCATCAGTGCCTGCGCCCGTTCGACCGCCGCGGCCTGGGTGAAGTGCACGATGTAGACGGGGGCTTGCCGGGTCTCCAGCAGTTCGGTGAGCGTCTCGGTGAGCGGCGTCGTGCGGTATTCGTAGCTCAGCGGCACCGGCCGGGTCGCCGACCGCACCACCGCGGTGGACCGCCCGGTACGCCGCTTCAGGTCCTCCTCGAACCGCGTCACATCGCCGAGCGTCGCCGACATCAGGATGAACTGCGCCTGCGGCAGCTCCAGCAGCGGGATCTGCCACGCCCAGCCCCGGTCGGGCTCCGCATAGAAGTGGAACTCGTCCATCACCACCTGGCCGATATCGGCGTCCTTGCCGTCCCGCAGGGCGATGGACGCGAGCACCTCGGCCGTACAGCAGATGACGGGCGCGTCCGCGTTGACCGACGCGTCCCCGGTGAGCATGCCGACGTTCTCGGTGCCGAACATCTTGCACAGCTCGAAGAACTTCTCCGAGACCAGGGCCTTGATCGGCGCGGTGTAGAAGGTGACCTCGTCCCGGGCCAGCGCGGCGAAGTGGGCGCCCGCGGCCACCAGGCTCTTTCCCGATCCGGTGGGCGTCGACAGAATGACGTTCGCACCGGACACCACTTCGATCAGCGCCTCCTCCTGGGCGGGATAGAGCGAGATGCCCCGCTCCTCGACCCAGGTCGAGAACCTCTCGAAGAGAGTGTCGGGGTCGGCTTCGCTCGGCAGCTGATCGATAAGAGTCACGGACCTATACTGCCTGGTTTCCCCGGCGGGGCGGGAACCGGCTGTGCGGACGAAGATCGTCCGTGGCTAGGGTGTGGTGAGCCGATGCAACCAACTCCCGCACCGAAGCGGGCAAGAACAGGGGCGGGGTACGACCATGATGGGACCGGCGCATTCGCTGTCCGGAGCGGCAGCCTGGCTGGGAGTAGGCGCGGCGGCCGCCGCGGCCGGCCACGAGATGCCCTGGCCGGTGCTCGTCGTCGGCGCGCTGATCTGCGCCGGAGCGGCGCTCGCCCCCGACCTCGACCACAAGGCGGCGACGATATCCCGCGCCTTCGGGCCGATCTCCCGGGTCCTGTGCGAAGTGATCGACAAGCTGTCGTACGCGGTCTACAAGTCGACCAGGAAGCCGGGCGACCCCCGTCGCTCGGGTGGTCACCGCACCCTGACCCACACCTGGGTCTGGGCCGTCCTCATCGGCGCGGGATCATCGGCCCTCGCCCTGGTCGGCGGCCGCTGGGCGGTGCTCGGCATCCTGTTCGTCCATATGGTGCTGGCAGTCGAGGGGCTGCTGTGGCGGGCGGCTCGGGTCTCCAGCGACGTCCTGGTGTGGCTGCTCGGCGCCACCAGCGCCTGGATACTCGCCGACATCCTGAACAAGCCGGGCAACGGCTCGGACTGGCTGTTCACCGCGCCGGGCCAGGAATACCTCTGGCTGGGGCTGCCGATCATCCTCGGTGCCCTCGTGCACGACATCGGCGACGCGCTCACCGTCTCCGGCTGCCCGATCCTGTGGCCCATACCGATCGGCCGCAAGCGCTGGTACCCGATCGGTCCGCCGGAGGCCATGCGCTTCCGGGCCGGCAGCTGGGTCGAGCTGAAGGTGCTGATGCCCGTCTTCATGGTGCTCGGCGGAATCGGCGGGCTGGGTGCCCTCGGCTTCATCTGAGCCCCCGCCCCACGGCGGTCCCGGTCCGGGCGATGCCGGTGCCGGGGACCGCCGGGGCGCAGGTGCCCCGGGGTGTCACTGGTGCCAGGAGCGCCACAGTGCCGCGTACGCGCCGTCGGCCGCCACCAGCTCGTCGTGGCTGCCCAGCTCGCTGATCCGGCCCGCCTCGACCACCGCGATCACATCCGCGTCATGAGCGGTGTGCAGCCGGTGCGCGATGGCGACCACCGTCCGGCCGTTCAGCACCTGGGCCAGCGACCGTTCCAGATGGCGGGCCGCCCGCGGGTCCAGCAGCGAGGTGGCCTCGTCCAGCACCAGGGTGTGCGGATCGGCGAGCACCAGCCGGGCCAGCGCGATCTGCTGCGCCTGCGCCGGGGTCAGCGCCAGGCCGCCCGAGCCGACCTCGGTGTCCAGGCCCTCCTTCAGCGCCCGTGCCCAGCCGTCCGCGTCCACCGCGGCGAGCGCGGCCCACAGCTCGGCATCCTGCGCGGAGGTCCGGGCCAGCAGCAGATTGTCGCGCAGCGAGCCCACGAACACATGGTGCTCCTGGTTGACCAGGGCGACATGGGTGCGCACCTGCTCGGCGGGCATCCGCGCCAGCTCCGCGTCGCCCAGGGTCACCCGGCCGGTCCGCGGGCCGTAGATCCCGGCCAGCAGCCGGCCCAGCGTGGACTTGCCCGCGCCGGACGGGCCCACCAGCGCCAGCCGCGTCCCCGGCGGCACCGTCATGGACACCTCGTGCAGCACATCGCTGCCCTCCCGGTAGCCGAACCGCACCTCGTCCGCCCGCACCTCACGGCCGACGGGCGTCACCCCGGCATCGGCCGGGCCCGGCTCGATCTCCCGCACCCCCACCAGCCGGGCCAGCGACACCTGTGCGACCTGGAGTTCGTCGTACCAGCGCAGGATCAGCCCGATCGGCTCGACCAGCATCTGCGACAGCAGCGCCCCCGTCGTCAGCTCGCCGACCGACATCCAGCCTTGCATCACACAGACGCCGCCGATCATCAGCACCGAGCCGGTGATCAGCGTGTAGCTCACATTGATCACGGGGAAGAGCACCGAGCGGAGCCACAACGTATAGCGCTCCCATGCGGTCCATTCTTTGATCCGCAGCTCGGACTGGGCGATCCGCCGGTCGCCGAGCCGGTGGGCCTCGATGGTCCGGCCGGCGTCCACGCTCTCGGTCAGGGAGGCGGACACCGCCGCGTACCCGGCCGCTTCCGAGCGATAGGCGCTGGGCGCCCGTTTGAAGTACCAGCGGCAGCCGATCACCAGCACCGGCAGCGCCACCAGCACCGCGAGACCCAGCGGCGGGGCCGTCACGGTCAGCGCTCCCAGCAGCAGGCCCGTCCAGACCACGCCGATGGAGAGCTGGGGGACCGCCTCGCGCATCGCGTTCGCCAGCCGGTCGATGTCGGTGGTGATCCGGGACAGCAGATCACCGGTCCCGGCCCGCTCCAGCACGCCCGGCGGCAGGCCCACCGACCGTACGAGGAAGTCCTCGCGCAGATCGGCCAGCATCTGTTCGCCCAGCACGGCACCGCGCAGCCGGACCATCCGCACGAATACGGTCTGCACCACGAGCGCCACCGCGAACAGCGCGACGGTGCGCTCGATATGGAGATCGTCCTTGCCCTGCGACAGATCCTCGACCACCCCGCCCAGCAGCTGGGGGCCGACCATCGAGGCGAGCACGGCGGTGGCGTTCACCGCCATCAGCACGCTGAAGGCCTTCCGGTGCCGCCGCAGCAGCTCGCGCACATAGTCCCGCACGGTGGCGGCCGTGCCGACCGGCAGTGTCGTCGCCGACTCCGGTGCGGCCGGGTCGTAGACGGGTGGCGCCACGCCGATCATGCCGACTCCTCGATCTGTTCCTCGATGCGTTCCAGTTCCGTGAGCCTGTCGCGGCCGTTGTCCCGCTCCCGGACGCCGTCGGGCTCCCGGGTGACCACCGCGCGATACGCGGGGTCGGTGCCCAGCAGCTCGCGGTGGCTTCCCACCCCCGCCGCCACGCCGTCGTGCACGAACACCACCCGGTCGGCCTGGTCCAGCAGCAGCGGGCTGGAGGTGAACACGACCGTGGTCCGGTCCGCCCTGAGCCGCTTCAGCCCCTCCCCGATGCGTGCCTCGGTGTGCGAGTCCACGGCGGACGTCGGTTCGTCCAGCACCAGCACCTCCGGGTCGGTCACCAGCGAGCGGGCCAGCGCCAGCCGTTGCCGCTGGCCGCCCGACAGCGAGCGGCCGCGTTCGGTGATCCGGGCACCCATCGGGTCGCCGTCGCCGGAGTCGGCCACCGAGGCCTGCTCCAGCGCCTCCAGCACGTCACCGCACTGCGCCGCGTCCAGCGCCTCCTTCGGCGGCACCGCGCCCGACCGCGGCACGTCCAGCAGCTCGGTGAGCGTGCCCGACAGCAGCACCGGGTCCTTGTCCTGGACGAGTACCGCGGCGCGCGCGGTGGCCAGCGGCACATCGTCCAGCGCGACCCCGCCCAGCAGCGCCGAGGGCGCCCCGCCGCCGTCCCCGGATTCCGCGTCGTCCTCGGTGGGATGACCGCCGAGCCGGTCCGCCATCCGCCCCGCCGCGTCCGGATCGCCGCACACCACCGCGGTCAGCTGCCCGCTCGGTGCGAGCATCCCGGTGGCCGGGTCGTAGAGATCACCGGTCGGCGGCTTCGCGTCGATCCCAGCGTCGAGCCCGGCGTCGGACCCGGCCGCCCGCGCGTCCTCGAGCGCGGCCGAGGGGCGCCGCAGCGCCAGCACCCGGGCCGCGCGCCGCGCCGAAGGCCGGGAGAAGGAGTAGGCCATCGCGATCTCCTCGAAGTGGCGCAGAGGAAACAGCAGAAACGTGACCGCGCTGTACACGGTGACCAGTTCGCCCACCGTGATCCGCCCGTTTCCTGCCAGCACCGCCCCGTACCAGACGACCCCGATCAGCAGCATCCCCGGCAGCGCGACCTGCACCGCCGCGATCAGCGACCACATCCGCGCGCTGCGCACCGCCGCGGTCCGCACCTCCTGGGAGGCCCGCCGGTAGCGGCTCAGGAACAGGTCCTCGCCGCCGATACCGCGCAGCACGCGCAGCCCGGCCACGGTGTCCGACGCCAGCTCGGTCGCCCGGCCCGCCTTCTCCCGCTGCTCATCGGCCCGGCGCGCGGCCCGCGGCAGCAGGGGCAGCACCGCCAGCGCCAGCGCGGGTACGCCGAGCGCCACCACCGCGCCGAGCGCGGGCTGGTAGATCACCAGCCCCACGCACACCCCGACGATCGTGATCGCGGCCGCGGTGAAGCGGGACAGCGCCTCCACGAACCAGCCGATCTTCTCGACGTCGCCCGTGGACACGGCGACGACCTCGCCCGCCGCCACCCGCCGGGTCAGCGCCGAACCCAGCTCGACCGTCTTACGCGCCAGCAGCTGCTGCACCCGGGCAGCCGCCGTGATCCAGTTGGTGACCGCCGCCCGGTGCAGCATGGCGTCGCCGAGCGCGATGAGCACGGTGAGCCCCACCATCAGCGCCCCGGCCAGGGCGAGCCGCGCACCGGAGCGGTCGACGACCGCCTGTACGCCGGTGCCGATCGCGAGCGGGAAGCACACCAGGGCGCCCATGTGCAGCAGCCCCCACAGGGCGGCCTTGATCTGCCCGCCCAACTGGTTCCGGCCCAGCCAGACGAGGAACCGGGTACCTGACCGTACGTCGGGTAGACCGGGGTCGGAGTACGGAAGATCGCGAATGCGCATGACGTTCCTGGGTGAGTGGCGGCGGCCGCGAAGGCAAAGAGACGTGAAAGGTTGGCTCTTCACGGGTGCGAATTTCAACTGGTTTTTCCGCAGTGGGACGGAACGCGCCAATCCCGTGCGCGCCGGGCCCGCGCCGGAGTGGGACGATGGGGCACATGCGAATTTCCGGGACGATGTCCATGCGTACGGCGGTCGCGGCCGCCGCTGCCCTCGCCCTGCTCACCGCCTGCGGCGGCGGCGGGGACGGCGGTGGCGACAAGGGCGGTGGCCAGGGGAAGCAGGCGATGGGCAGCAAGGCCCCGGCGTCGGACCCCACGCGCATCCCGGAGGTGGGGAACGCCCTCCAGTCCAAAATCCCCGGAAATTCACGGCAGGTTGTCGCGGTCTACGGCAAAGGAGTGAACTCCGCCGACGCGACCGTGGTGCTGTACACCAAGGAAGGCAAGGACTGGAAGCGCACCCGTAGTTGGGCCGGTCACAACGGCAAGCGCGGCTGGACGACGCGTCATCACGAGGGCGACAAGCGCAGTCCTGTCGGTGTCTACACGCTCAGCGACGCGGGCGGAGTGCTCCCGGACCCGGGCGCCCGGTTGCCGTACACCGAAACGGCCGCCTTCGCCGCTCCCCACTACTGGCCCAAGTCGCACTGGACGGACTTCAACTACGTCATCGCCATCGACTACAACCGCGTCAAGGGCACCTCGCCCCTCGACCCGTCCCGGCCCGAGGGGCAGCGCAAGGGCGGGAGCATCTGGCTGCACATGGACCACGGCAGTGGCACGTCGGCCTGTGTGAGCCTGCCCAAGTCCGGTATGGAGTATCTGCTGCGGAACCTCGACCCCGAGCGGCACCCGGCGGTGGTGATGGGGGACAAGGCGCATCTGGCCGCCTGACCCCAGTGGGGCGCCGCCTGAACCCGGCGAGGCACAGACGTAACACAACGACACCAGGGTTTTCGCGGCTGTTACACGGAACTCATCGGCGGAAACGTGCGCTCGGCAATAGTGGCGCGGAATTAGTTTTCCGCATCTCAGAAGTTCTGCCGAGGAGTTTCTCGTGCCGCACCCCTCACCGTCCGTCGTCCGGCGCGCAGGCCGAATGCTGCGCACCTCGCTGTTCACGCAGGTCGCCTGCGCGCTCGTCCTCGGCATCGCGGTCGGGAAGCTATGGCCGGACGTCGGCACGGCCGTCCAGCCGCTCGGCGACGGCTTCGTGCGCCTGATCAAGGCGGTCATCGCGCCGCTCGTCTTCTGCGTGGTCGTCGCGGGCATCGCGAAGGCCGGGGATCTGAAGGCGTTCGGGCGGATCGGGCTGAAGGCGCTGATCTGGTTCGAGGTGGCCACCACGGCGGCGCTGATCATCGGTCTGCTCGCCGCCAACCTCGTCGGGCCCGGCACCGGTATGCACGTCAATCCCGCTTCCCTGGACGGCTCGGCCGTGGACGACCAGACCGCGGGCGGCCATCTGCCGTCGGCGTCCCAGTTCGTGCTGGACGCGCTGCCGGACAGCGCGGTCGGCGCCTTCGCCGAGAACTCGCTGCTCCAAGTCCTGGTGCTGGCCTGCCTGGTGGGTGCGGCCGTGCTGCACCTCGGCAAGACCAAGGTGCCCGCGATCCTCTCGGGCATCGACCAGGCGCAGCAGGTCGTCTTCGCCGTCGTCGGCTTCCTCATGAGGCTCGCGCCGCTCGCGGTCTTCGGCGCCATGGCCCATCTGGTCGGGGAGTACGGACTGGGCGCCCTGTCGACGTACGGCAAGCTGATCGCCCTGTGCTACGGCGTCGCGCTGCTCTTCCTCGTCCTGCTCGCCGTGGCCCTCAAGCTGGTCACCGGGCTGAGCCTGTGGAAGTTCGTCAGGTACACCCGCGAGGAGATGCTGCTCGCGCTCGGCACCGCCTCCAGCGAGAGCGTGCTGCCGCGCATGATGCAGAAGCTGCGCGCGGCCGGGTGCCGCGAGGACGCGGTCGGGCTGGTGCTGCCCACCGGCTACTCCTTCAACCTGGACGGCGCGTCGATCTACCTGTCCATCGGCACGCTGTTCATCGCCCAGGCGGTCGGCGTGGACCTGAGCCTCGGCCAGCAGATCACCGTCGTCCTCGTGCTGATGCTCACCAGCAAGGGCATGGCGGGCGTGCCCGGATCGGCCTTCCTCGCCCTGTCGGCGACGGCCTCGGCCCTCGGGGTGATCCCTGCCGCCGCCGTCGCGCTGCTGCTCGGGGTGGACCGGATCATGGACTCGATGCGGGTGGCCACCAACCTGCTCGGCAACTGTGTGGCGGTCTTCGCCGTCGCGCGGTGGGAAGGTGCGCTGGACATCGAACGGGCCAAGCGGGTCCTCGCCGGTGAGGAGGTCGTGGCCCCGGCGCCGGACCCCGTGGTTCCGGCCGAGTCCGTCACCGCTCCGGCCCCGCGCGGCTGACCGCTCGCAAGCTCCGCCCCCGGTTCAGCAGCGGTTGCCGGGGGACCCGGAGAGGTCGTCGAGCAGATCGCCCAGGGCGTCGCGCTGCTGATCGTTCAGCGGTGCCAGGACGTCCTCGGCGGCTGCTCGGCGCGCGTCGCGCAGGGCGCGCAGCGTCGACCGGCCGGTGTCGGTCAGCTCGATCCGCACCACCCGGCGGTTGGACGGATCCGGCGCACGGCGTACCGAGCCGTGCGCCTCCAGTGCGTCCACCAGCGAGGTCACCGCGCGCGGCACCACCTCCAAGCGCTCTGCGAGGTCCGCCATCCGCGGCAGCCCGTCGTGGTGGGCCACGGTGCGCAGCAGCCGGGCCTGGGCCGGGGTGATGCCCAGCGGCTCCATGTGGCGCTTCTGGGCGCGCTGAAGTCGGCGGGTCAGGCGCAGCAGCTGCTCCGCGAGGCGGCCGGATGTCTCGGGGGTGGACATGATCGCAGTCTATCGGACCCCGTTCATTGTGAGTATAGGTAACAGTGAGCTATGCTCGGAAAGTCCGTGCCGTCTGCCATCAGAAGGAGCCCATGCGTCACGACACACCGCCGTGGACCCCAGCCACCCCCGATCCGGAGCGGCCCGCACAAGTGCGGCGCATCCTCCGGCTCTTCCGCCCCTACCGCGGCCGCCTCGCCCTGGTCGGCCTGCTGGTCGCCGCCTCCGCCCTGGTCTCGGTCGCCTCGCCGTTCCTGCTCCGCGAGATCCTCGACGACGCCATCCCCGGGCGGCGCACCGGTCTGCTGACCCTGCTCGCCCTCGGCATGATCGCGGCCGCCGTCGTCAACAGCGTCTTCGGCGTCCTCCAGACCCTCATATCCACCACCGTCGGCCAGCGCGTCATGCACGACCTGCGCGCCGCCGTCTACGACCGGCTCCAGCGGATGCCGCTCGCGTTCTTCACCCGCACCCGCACCGGCGAGGTGCAGTCCCGGATCGCCAATGACATCGGCGGCATGCAGGCCACCGTCACCTCCACCGCGACCTCGCTGGTCTCCAACCTCACCAGCGTCGTGGCCACGGTCGTCGCCATGCTCGCGCTCGACTGGCGGCTGACCGTCGTCTCGCTGCTCCTGCTGCCGCTGTTCGTCTGGATCAGCCGCCGGGTCGGCAACGAGCGCAAGAAGATCACCTCGCAGCGCCAGAAGCAGATGGCGGCGATGTCCGCGATGGTCACCGAGTCCCTGTCGGTGAGCGGCATCCTGCTCGGTCGCACCATGGGCCGCTCCGACTCGCTCACCCAGGACTTCACCCGGGAGTCCGAGCGCCTGGTCGGCCTCGAGGTGCGGGCCAGCATGGCGGGCCGCTGGCGGATGTCCACCATCGGCGTCGTGATGGCCGCCATGCCCGCCGTCATCTACTGGGCCGCCGGAATCGCCCTCCAGGCCGGGGGCCCGGCCGTCTCCATCGGCACCCTGGTCGCCTTCGTCTCGTTGCAGCAGGGGCTGTTCCGGCCCACCGTCAGCCTGCTGTCCACCGGGGTGGACATGCAGACCTCCCTCGCCCTCTTCGCCCGCATCTTCGAGTACCTCGACCTGCCGATCGACATCACCGAGCCCGCCCGGCCGGTGCGGCTGGAGACGGTGCGCGGCGAAGTCCGCTTCGACGGCGTCGACTTCGACTACGACGCCAAGGACCCGGCCTCCCCGAAGGGGACCCTGCGCGGCATCGACCTGACCATCCCGGCGGGCGGCAGCCTGGCCGTCGTCGGGTCGACCGGCTCCGGTAAGACGACCCTCAGCTATCTGGTGCCCCGGCTGTACGACGTGACCGGCGGCCGGGTGCTGATCGACGGGGTCGACGTGCGGGACCTGGACTTCGACAGCCTCGCCCGCGCGGTCGGCGTCGTCTCCCAGGAGACCTATCTCTTCCACGCCTCGATCGCCGACAACCTGCGCTTCGCCAAGCCCGACGCGACCGACGCGGAGATCGTCGCGGCGGCCGAGGCCGCCCAGATCCATGACCACATCGCCGCCCTCCCCGAGGGCTACGACACTCTGGTGGGGGAGCGGGGGTACCGCTTCTCCGGCGGTGAGAAGCAGCGGCTGGCCCTGGCCAGGACGATTCTGCGCGACCCGCCCGTCCTCATCCTCGACGAGGCCACCAGCGCCCTCGACACCCGCACCGAGCAGGCCGTGCAGAAGGCCATCGACGGCCTCACGGCCGGCCGCACCACCCTCACCATCGCCCACCGGCTCTCCACGGTGCGCGACGCCGACCGGATCGTCGTCCTCGACGGCGGCCGGATCGCCGAGCAGGGCACCCATGAGGAACTGCTCGCCCTGGACGGCCGCTACGCCGCCCTGGTACGGCGCGACGCCAAGCTGTCGCCCGTCGTCCCCGCCGCGTAAGCCCCGGCCGCGCTCGTGGGGCGTCAGGAGAACTCGGCGCGCACCGCATCCGTGTGCTCGCCCAGCGCGGGCACCGGCCGCAGCGCCGCCTGACGCCCCGCCACCTCGACCGGCGGCAGCAGGCCGCGCAGCGGCCCGACGGGCGAGCCGAACTCGCCCCAGCGCTCCCGGGCGGCCAGCTGCGGATGGTCGGCCAGCCCCGCGACATCCCGCAGCCGGGCATTGGCGATGCCCGCCCCGTCCAGCAGGGCCACCAGACCGTCGGCCGTATGGTCCGCGAAGGACCGCTCCAGCTCGGCCGTCAGCTCCTCGTCGTGGGTGCGGCGCAGCGGATTGTCGGCGAAGCGCGGATCGCGGATCAGATCCGGGCGGCCCACGACGCGTTCGCACAGGGTGATCCACTCGCGGTCGTTCTGCACGCTCAGGAACACCTGGGCGCCGTCGCCGCAGCGATAGGCACCGTACGGGGAGATCGAGGGATGGCGGGCCCCGCTGCGCACCACCCCGCCCCCGCCGTACGCCTGCGCGAAGTACGGATGGCCCATCCACTCGCCCAGCGCGTCGAGGAGGCTGACGCTCAGATCCGTCCCCGCACCGGTGCGCTCCCGCTCGTACAGCGCGGTGAGGATGCCGGTGTACGCGTACATCCCGCCCGCGATGTCGGCGATCGAGATGCCGGGGCGGGCGGGCTCCTCGGGGCTCCCGGTGATCGACAGCAGCCCCGCCTCGCACTGGACGAGCAGGTCGTACGCCTTCTTGTCCCGGTACGGCCCGTGGTCCCCGTAGCCGGTGATCGCGCAGTTGATCAGGCGCGGATGCCCGGCCCGCAGCACCTCCGCCGAGAGCCCGAGCCGGTCCACCGCGCCGGGCGCCAGGTTGTGCACGAACACATCGGCGCGGGCCAGGAGCGCGTCGAGCAGGGCCCGGTCCGCGGCGTCCTTCACATCGAGGACGACGCTCTCCTTGCCGCGGTTGACCCAGACGAAGTACGCCGACATGCCCTTGACCTCACGGTCGTACTCCCGGGCGAAGTCGCCCCGCCCCGGCCGCTCCACCTTGATGACCCGCGCGCCGAGATCGGCGAGCTGGCGCGTGGCGTACGGGGCGGCGACGGCCTGTTCGAGGGCGACGACGGTGATCCCGTCCAGGGGCTGTGCGGGCATGGGCGACTCCTTCGGTACGGGTAGCCCCTGTCTTCCCCGCGGTGAGCGGCCGCCGAACGCCGCTCACCGCGCCGGGTTCACCGGAAAGGCTTCCGGTTCAGCCCAGCAGCTTCCGCAGGTAGGCGATCTGCTCGCCCTGCTGGTGGGTGCCCCCGCCCTCGTGGCCGTTGAAGGACCACACCTTCAGCTCCTTCTCGCCCGCGTAGTGGTGGTACGCGGCGAAGCCGCACGAGGTCGGGGTGGTCGCGTCGCGCAGGGCGGTCGAGAAGAGCGCGGGCGCGGTGGCCCGGGCCGCGAAGTTGAGGCCGTCGAAGTGGTCGAGGGTCGCGAAGACCTGCTCTGCGAGATCGCGCTGACCGGCGCAGAAGCGGACCAGTTCGCCGTAGGGCTCGGCGTCGGTGATCTCGACGGCCCGCCGGATGTGCGTCATGAACGGCACGTCCACCAGCGCCGCGGTCAGATCCGGCACCAGACCGGCCGCCGCCAGCGCCATGCCGCCGCCCTGGCTGCCGCCGCTGACGACGATCCGGCCCGGGTCGACCAGCGGATGGGCGCGGGCGGCCTCCACGGCGCGCACGGCGTCGGTGTACAGCCGCCGGTAGTAGTAGTCGTCCGGGGAGAGGATCCCCTGGGTCATCTTGCCCGGTGCCTCGGGACCGGTGCCGCCGGCCGGATCGGGGGTGGCGCCGGGGGTCTGCTGGGCCCAGCCCTGGCCGCGGGTGTCCATGACGAAGACCGCGTAGCCCACCGACGGCCACAGCAGCCAGTTGTGCGGCAGGCCCCGGCCGCCGGTGTAGCCGATGTACTGCACCACGCACGGCAGCGGGCCCGCGGCCTCACGCGGCGCCAGCAGCCAGCCGCGTATCCGGTGGCCGCCGAACCCGGAGAACTCGACGTCGTAGGTGTGCAGCCGGGCCAGGCCCGTGTCGGTCTCGGTGAAGACCGCGTTCAGGTCCGCGGTGCGGGCCTCGGCGAGGGTGCGCTCCCAGAACGCGTCGAAGCCGTCCGGCTCGGGCAGCGGGGGCCGGTACGTGCGCAGCTGGTCCAGGGGCAGATCGACGAACACGGGGCGAAGACCTCCGGAAATCGGTACGGCGATGGCCAGGGACAACGTGGTAGGAGTGAGGTGCGGACGTCATGGATCGTTCGGATATCCGATCAGCGTTCGACTTCTCGGTCAAGAGGAAGTACGGGCCGGGGGAGCGGTGCTGGAGCGGACGATCAGCCGGGTGGACAGCTCGGTCCGCATCCCCTCCGGAACCTCACCCGCCCTCAGCCGCAGCAGGGTCCGCAGCGCCGTCGCCGCCATCTCGGACAGCGGCTGACGGACCGTGGTGAGCGCGGGGGTGGTCCAGCGGGCCTGCGGCAGATCGTCGAAGCCCACCACGCTGACGTCCTCCGGCACCCGCAACCCCCGCTCCCGCAGCGCCCGGTACGCGCCGAGCGCCATCGGGTCGGAGCACACGAACACCGCCGTCGGCGGCTCGGGCAGCGTCAGCAGCTCCGTCATCCGCTGGTACGCCCCGGCCTCCCGGAAGTCCCCGTAGCGTACGTACGCGGGCGGCACCCGCAGCCCGGCCGCGGCCATCGCCGAGCGGAACCCGGCCACCCGCGCCCCGCTGCACACCTTCTGCCGGTACCCGCCGATCACCGCGATCCGCCGGTGCCCGAGCCCGAGCAGATGCTCGGTCGCGCTCACCCCGCCCTGCCAGTCGGCGGCGCCCACGGACGGCACACCCGGCGGCGGCACCGGCCCGGGATCGATCAGCACGAACGGGACCCGGTGCTCATCGAGCCAGGCGTACTGCGTGGGCGTCAGCTCCGCGAGATGGAACAACACCCCGGAACTGCCCCGGGCGCACAGCTTGTCCAGCCAGCCCCGCTCGGGCCGCCCGTCGCGGAGGCGCGGCAGCCCCGCCGACACCACCACCTCGAGCCCCGCGTCATGCGCCGCCGCCTCCACGCCGTGCAGCACCGCGCCCGACCACGCGCCGTCCAGGGACTGCACCACCAGATCGACCAGGGCGGGCGGCCGGGGCGTCTCCGGGCGCGGTTTGCGGACGTACCCCAGACGGTCCAGGACCTCGCTGACCCGGCGGCGGGTGTCGGGCGCCACGTCCTCGCGGCCGTTGACCACCTTCGAAGCGGTCGGCACCGAAACCCCTGCCTCGCGGGCGATGACCGCCAGCGTAGGACCCGTCGATCCCGGGGAACGCGCCATCGAGATACCCCTTCCCGAACCCGCCCAAGCGCGACACCGACCGGGCAGAAACCGGTTACTACAGTAAGGCCGCCCCAACTCGGACGGGAAGACCCGGGAGTTGAGGCGGCCCCCTTCGGTCCGTGACGGTCACAGGCCGTAGCGGCTCTTCAGATGGCGCCAGAAGTCCCGGTACATCCACTTGTCGAATTCGGTGATGCGGTCGGCCGATCCCGCCTTCATGAGGAAGCCGCCCACCCCGGTCGGGGACCAGTCGTAGAAGTCGTCCAGACCGTAGGTGTGCCCGATCTCGTGCAGCAGGATGTGGATGTTGTCCTGGTTCACCGCGCCCAGCATGTACTCACTGCCGATGCGCTGCCCCCAGTCGCCCCCGGCGCCGCCGCCGAAGCCCTTGGTCAGCCACAGCGACTGGTCGTAGTGGCGCGCCGCGCCACCGGGGCACTTGGAATAGTTGCCGTCCTGGTGGAAGAAGCGGCCGCAGTCCGGGGCGCACTGCGGAGCGCCGCCGCCGTCCAGTCCGGTGTAGATGTCGACCGAGTTGTCGCTCCACTGGAGCGTGGAGCGGTTCTTGACCGCCCAGCCGACGATCTTGACCGGGACATCGTTGTACGGGAATTTCTCGAATCCCGCGACCTGGTCGATCCACTTCTTCGACTGGCGCTTGAGCGCCGTATGGATCTGGTCGCGCATCTGCGCCGTGACCGGCTGGTCGGATTCCCAGCGGACGCAGTAGTTCAGGCTGCCCTTGTTGGCCATCACCTGATCCCAGCCGTAGTTCTTGAAACCGTACAGGTCGGGATAGGTGGACTCGACGTGCCTCCAGACCTCGTTCAGCGGCTGGACGAGGTTGCTCGGCGGGTTCCAGGTGTCCGACGCGCCCGTCCCGGCGGCGTCGGCGGGTGCGGTGAATCCGATGAGGGACAGCGCCCCGGCCGCGGTGGCGGTCAGGAGGGCGCGTAATCCGCGAAGTCTTCGTTTGGGCATCCCCGGCTCGCTTCCGTGTGGGGAACGGGAGCGGGCGGCGCACCGCCGGGGAGTGGCCGTACGGGGACGCCGCCCGCACCCCCCCAGTGGCCCCCGAGCCCCGGAAAGTTGCCGCCCCTCCCCGGATACGCACGGACTGACAAAACGCACCGACACACCGCGGTGCGCTCAGCCGCCGGTACGGGCGTCATGCGGCCCCTTGTCCGGGACCTCCCCCACCCGGGCCGCTGCCGGGTCCAGCACCCGGGTGAGGAACGCCCGGGTGCGCGGATGCCGTGGCGCGGCCACCACCTGCTCCGGGCCGCCCTCCTCCACGATCACCCCGTCGTCCATGAACACCACCCGGTCGGCGACCTCCCGCGCGAAGCTCATCTCATGCGTGACGACCAGCATCGTCATCCCCTCGTCTGCCAGCGCGCGCATGACGGCGAGCACATCCCCGACCAGCTCGGGGTCGAGGGCCGAGGTCGGCTCGTCGAACAGCATCAGCTCCGGATCCATCGCCAGCGCCCGCGCGATCGCCACCCGCTGCTGCTGTCCGCCCGACAGCTGCGCCGGATAAGCGGTCTCCTTGTCCGTCAGGCCCACCCGGCGCAGGGTGTCCCGCCCGATCCGTACCGCCTCGGCCCTGTCGCGGCGCAGCACCCGCCGCTGCGCGATGGTCAGGTTCTCCAGCGCCGTCAGATGCGGGAAGAGGTTGAACGCCTGGAACACCATGCCGATCCGCCGCCGCACCCGGTCGATGTCCACATCCGGGTCGGTGACCTCGGCCCCGCCCACGGTCACCGAGCCCGACGTCGGCTCCTCCAGCAGGTTCACACAGCGCAGCAGGGTCGACTTGCCGGAGCCGGACGGCCCGATGACGCAGACCACCTCCCCCCGCTCCACCGCGAGGTCGATGCCCTTCAGCACCTCCAGCCCGTCGAAGGACTTGTGCAGCCCCCGGATCCGGATCACGGTCCGTTCACCTCGCCTTCGCCGTACGGGACTCCAGCCACCGGACCAGCTGGCCCAGCGGAACGGTGATCAGCAGGTAGCACAGCCCGGCGACCAGGATCGGAGTGAGGCTGCGGTGCTGATTGAGCGCCTCCCGGCCGAACTTGGACAGTTCGTACTGGTCCAGGGAGAGCCCGAGCAGATAGACCAGGGACGAGTCCTTGGTCAGCAGGATCAGTTCGTTGGTCAGCGGCGGCAGCACGATCCGGAACGCCTGCGGAATGATGATCGAGACCATCGCCCGGCCATGGGACATACCGAGCGAACGCGCCGCCTCCATCTGCCCCTTGGGCACGGCCCGGATGCCCGCGCGGATCGTCTCCGCCATGTACGCGGCCCCGACCAGACCGAGCGCCAGCATGACCGTGACATAGCGGTCCAGCGCCACCTGGAAGGCGAGCGGCACCCCGAAGCCGAGCGCGATGAACACCAGCAGCGCCGGAACGCCGCGGAAGAACTCGATGTACGCCACCGACAGCCAGCGGTACGGCGGCACCTGCGAGAGCCGCATCAGCGCCAGCACGAGCCCGGCCACGAGCCCGAACCCGAAGCCGAGCAGGGTGTAGACGACGGTGTTGAGCAGGGCGGTGGTGAGGATGTCGGGTAACAGGGACCGGGCCACGCCCGCGTCGAAGAACGCGCGGCGCAGTTCACCCCAGTCCGCGGCCAGGACGATGACGAGCAGCACGACGGCGAGCACGGCGTACTGCACCGTCCGTACCGCCCGCGCCCGCTGCCGACGGGTCATTGCCATAACGGTGCGGACTCCTCAGCTACTGGGCGCGGTGCCGAACCACTTCCGGTAGATCGTGTCGTAGCGGCCGTCCTTCTTCGCGTCGGCCAGCACCTGGTTGATCTTCTTGCGCAGGGCGTCGTTGCCGGTGCGTACGGCGATGCCGTACTTCTCCCCGGTGCTGAACTCGGCCGTCACCTCCGTGTCCGGGTTGTCCTTGACGAAGTCGTACAGCACCCCGTTGTCGTTGATGCCCGCCGCGACCTGTCCGGTCTTGACCGCGGACACCAGCAGCCCGAGGTCCTCGAACTGGACCAGCGTGGCGCCCACGGCCCGCTTCTGTGCGTAGGTCTCCCCGGTGGTCCCCTGCTGGACCGCCAGCCGCTTGCCCTTGAGGTCGGCGAGGGTCCGGTACGGCTTGCCCTTCCGGGTGAGCAGCGCCTGGGTGGCTTCGAAGTAGGGGCGGGAGAAGTCCAGGTTCTTCTCGCGGACGGCAGTGATCGTCATCCCGGCCGCGGCGACATCGCAGGTGCTGGTGTTGAGGTCCTCACCGGACTGGATGCCCTCGAAGGGCGTGTCCACGATCTCCTGCTTCACCTTCAGCTCCGAGGCGACGAGATCGACCAGATCCACGTCGAAGCCGACGATCTTCTTGCCCTGCCGGGACTGGAAGGGCGGATAGGGCAGATGGGTGCAGGTGGTCAGCTTGCCGGACTTCACCAGGCTGATGTCCGGGCCGCCGGAGGCCGACGGTTCGGTGCTGGTACAGCCGATGAGCAGGACGGCAGCGGCGGCAGTGGCTATGGCGGGCAGCGCGGAGCGAGCGGACACGGCACCTCCGGGACGTGGTCGGTGAACGACCCCACGGGACACGTGATCAGTACGTCGGCCCGCATCCTGCCACTCTCCGTGCCGCCTTGACCCCGCCGTGTGCGTTGCGAGCGCATAACGGCCGCGCGGCCCGCGATACGGGAGGCTCCGCTAGCGCCGCCGCCGTCGCCGCCTGCGGCGCTTGCTCCAGAACCAGCCGGCCGGCGGTTCGTCCGCCCGCCAGGGCTCGGGCTCGGGCGCACCGCGCCGCCGCCAGCGCGCGGTCAGCATGCGCGTGCGCGCGGCGGGCTCGGTGACCTCGGCACCCCGGACGAAGTCCTCGTCGAGAACGACGTCGTCCCAGTCGTCCGCGTCGTCCCCGGGGGCTGTGGATCCGGTGCTCAAGGGGCACCTCCCGTCCGCCGTGTGCCACTCGGGCACGAAAGCGTGTTCCTGGAGCGAAAAACGTGCGGGACGCCCACCGAGTTCCGGCGGGTTCACAAGGCTCACAAGGCTCACAAGGCTGACGAAGGGAGGCTTACGAGGGGATCCAGACCCGCATCGGTCCGGCCTCCCGGTTCGCCCAGGCGTAATAGGGGATCGCGGTGACGCGCACCGGGTCGCCCACGCCGCCGATGTCGCCCCCGGCGCCCGGGTACGGCCACCAGCCGCCGTCCGGGGCCGCCCGGCGCAGCGCCCGGGCCATGATCACGGTCACTCCGCCCAGCAGCCGCGGCCGGTGCTCGGCGACCAGCTCGGTGCCGGTGTCGAGCGTGATGCCGTCCAGCCGCAGCCCGGCGGGCTGATCCGGCTGCTCCAGGCAGTACACCAGCGGTCCGTGCTCGATCGCGGCGCAGCCGCGCACCGCGTCCACCCGTGGATCGGGGCGGGTCAGCCGGGGCGCCAGCGGCAGGGTCAGGACCACGGTCTCGCCCGGCCGCCAGCGGCGCCGCAACCGTAGCCAGCCCCGCTCCGCGCGCTCCGTCGCCGCCTCGCCGCCGACGGTCGCCTCGTACCGGTCGGCCCAGTGGGGGATGCGCAGCGACAGCGTCCAGTCCGCCTCCGCGGGAGCCTCGTCCACGACCACCGCGATCCGGCCTTCCCACGGGTAGCCGGTGCCCACCCGCACCGTTCCGCCGCCCGCCGCGTACACCCCCGACGCGTACTGGTGCAGCTGAAGGCCGCCGGCGTCACCGCTCGCCATGTAGTGCGGCAGCGACGCCAGCAGCCGCATCACGTTGGGCGGGCAGCAGGCGCAGCGGAACCAGGGCGTCCGCCGCGCCTCCTGGTCGCCGTGGGACTCCGTACGGCCCTCCGTACGGCCGTCGCGGACCTGGAGCGGATTCACGTACAGCCAGCGCTCGCCGTCCAGCGAGACGCCGGACGCGAAGCCGTTGAACAGGATCCGTTCGATCAGGTCGCTGTAGCGGGCGTCCCCCGTGAGCAACGCCATCCGCCAGCTGAACTGGATGGAGGCGATGGCCGCGCAGGTCTCCGCGTACGCCCGGTCCGGCGGGAGTTCGTAGGCGTCGCCGAAGGACTCCAGATCGTGCCGGGAGCCCACGCCGCCCGTCAGATAGGTCTTGGTGGCGACCATGTCCTCCCACAGCCGCACCAGCGCGTCCCGCAGCTCCCGGTCGCCGGTCTCGGCCGCCAGGTCCGCGGCCCCGGCCAGCAGATACAGCTGGCGCACCGCATGCCCGGCGACCGCCCTCGCGTCCCGCACCGGGATGTGGTCCTGCCAGTACGGCGCCCCGGGGCGCGGGCCGGTCCCGCCGCTGTCGCCCAGGGTGCCCTGTCCGCGCCGGTCCACGAAATACCCGGCCAGATCGAGATAGCGCCGCTCGCCGGTCTCCCGGTACAGCTCGACCAGCGCCGTCTCGATCTCCGGATGCCCGCACACCGCGTCCACGGCCTTGTCCGGGCCGAAGACCGCGTCGATGTGATCGGCGAACCGCACCGCCACATCGAGCAGTCCGTCCTCACCGGTGGCCCGCCGGTGCGCGACGGCCGCTTGGAGGAGATGGCCCGCGCAGTACAGCTCGTGCCCCCAGTGCAGCTCCGACCACCGCCGGGCGCCTGGCCGGGCCTGGTAGTACGTCTGCACATAGCCGTCCGCGTCCTGAGCGTCCGACACCAGGGCCGCCAGCCGCGCCACGTGCCCGGCCAGCTTCTCGGCGGCCGGGCCGCCGTGCTCCTCGGCGAGCTGCCAGGACGCGGCCTCCAGCCACTTGTGCACATCGGAGTCCTGGAACGGGAAGTCCCCGGTGAACCCCTCCTCCGCCGTCCCCGCGGCAGCCCGCAGATTGGCGAGATTGCCCGCCTCCTCCAGTCTCCCCGGCCCCTGTGGAACGCTGACCTCGGCGTTGACGCGCCGCTTCGCGGCCCAGAACCCTCCGGTGATCCGGGCCATGACGGGCGGCCGGAGAGCGGTGTGCGCATCCTGCGAGAGCCGGATCGGTCCTACGGACATCTGCCTACCCCTTACCCCGTACGTTCCGTGGCGGCCATGCCTTCCACGGACTGGCGAGCCGCGCGCGCCATGTGGGCCATTCCACTGCACTTCGGCGCCGGAGTCAGGAGGGGCGACCGTGGTTCGTGCGAGGAGGCGACGGGACGTCAGGCGGCGGGCAGCTCCGCCCCGTCCACCACATGGGCCACGCCGCACGTGACGTTGTCGGGCCCGCCCGCGCGGTTGGCGAGGGCGATGAGTTCGCGCGCCGCCTCCCCGGGATCGGCCACCGAGCCCAGTACGCGCCGGATCTCCTCCGCGGCCACCACACCGCTGAGCCCGTCCGAGCACAGCAGATACCGGTCACCCACCAGGGCGTCCCGCAGCGCCAGATCGGGCTCGAACGCCGCACCGCCGCCCACGGCCCGCAGCAGCAACGCCCTTTGGGGGTGGGACACGGCCTCCGCCGCGGTGATCCGCCCCTCGTCGAGCAGCGACCGCACCACGGTGTGGTCGTGGGTGATCTGGAACAGTTCGCCGTCGCGCAGCAGATACGCCCGCGAATCGCCGATGTGCACCAGGCCCAGCCGGGACCCCGACCACACCAGCGCGGTCAGCGTCGTCCCGACTCCGCGCAGCGCGGGGTCGGACGCGGCCAGCTCGCACACCGAGGCGTGCGCCCGGTGCGCCGCGTCCTCCAGGGCGCTCAGCAGCTCGGCTCCCGGGACCTCGGCCTCCAGCGGCTTGAGCGCCTCGATCGCCGCCTCGCTCGCATGGCGGCTGCCGCCGAAGCCGTCGGCGACGGCGAGCAGACGGGGCCCGGCGTACCCGGAGTCCTCGTTGCTTGTCCGGACCGAGCCCCGGTCGGAGAGCATGGCGTAGCGAACTCCCAGAGTGGCGTGGGCAGAAGACATGGCGTTGTCCTTTCCGGACAGCTGTGGCAGTTGAGACAGCTGTGACAGCTGGTCGACGAGGAAGGCGGCCAGGTCGCGCCGGGCCGCCGTATCGGCCTCGACCTGCGCCCAGTACGCCCGGACCTCCCGCGCCGCCGCGCCCGGGTCCAGCTCGCACACGGTACGGATCCGGGCCAGCGGCATCCCCAGCCGGCGCAGCCAGGCCACCAGCCGGGCCCGCTCCAGCTGCGCCGGGTCGTAGAGGCGGTAGCCGGAGTACGGGTCGACGCGGGCGGGCGGCAGCAGCCCGAGTTCGTCGTACAGGCGCAGCGCCTTGGGGGACAGCCTCGATGCCTTCGCGAACGCGCCGATCGTCAGCAGTCCCATGCTCGCCCTCCTCGTGCCGGGCGCCTCGCCCGGCCACCACGATGCTGGAGCTTCCCCCTCGGAGAAGGTCAATCGACGTCAATCAAGGCCAATGAAGACCAATCAGAGATCGCATCCAAACCCATATACCGCACTCATTTATATTTATCAGTCATATACTTTCATTCAGCCTTCTTCAGGTATTCGTTGTGATTAGCGCGGGAATTGACGGGACATCCGCACAGACTCGTGGCAGCCACGAGGTGAGGGAGGACCCATGTCCGTTTCCACCACGCCCGGAACCGTGTGGGGCACCTGGATCAACTTGCAAGGCGGCATCCACTCCGAGCCCGCACCGGTGGCCCAGGCCGACGACCGGATCCAAGTCTTCATCCGCGGCGGGTCGAACGTCCTCTGGAGCAGACTCGAGACCCGCGACGGGGGGTGGGGGCCCTGGCAGCAGTACCCCGGCGTGTCCGTCGACGGCATCCCCGCCCCGATCCGCGGGAAGGACGGAAAGGTGCGGGTCTTCTACCGCACCCCGGGCAACAACCTGGAGGTCATCACCCAGACCTCCATCAACTCCGGTTACGGATCGCCCCAGATCCTGGCCACCGGTATCGGGGACGATCCGGCCGCGACGCTCGGCGCCGACGGCCGAATCTATGTGTTCTTCCCCGGCACGGACGACGCCCTGTGGTACCTGCGCAACCTGGATCTTCAGTACGAGACGTACACCGCCGCGACATCGCTGACCGGCGCCATCTTCGCCACGCCCTCGCCCATCCTCGACGGGGGAGGGCGGATCGTGGTGGCGGTCAAGGGCAGCGGCGAGACTCTCTACACCATCCAGCAAACGGGCACGAACTCCGCCACCTGGGAGCCCTTCTCGCTGGACGCCCCCAACGTGACGAGCCGCCCGTCGGTGTGTCTGGACGCGGCGGGCAGAGTACAGATCTTCTTCCGGGGCGTCGACGGCTCCGTCCGGCGCGTCGGGCAGACCGACGACTACAACTCGTTCAACGCCCCCGTGAGCCTGGGTGCCCAGATCGTGTGGCGGCCCACCTGCGGCCTGGGCCAGGACGGCCGGGTCAACGTGTTCATCAAGGCGACGGACAACGCGCTGTGGGTCGCCGTCCAGACCACGGAGAACGGCAACACCTACACCGGCTTCCAGTCCCTCGGTGGCGTCATCGGCTCCGCCGGGATCAGCGTCCCCATCGCCAACGAGGAGAACCTGCTGTACGTGTTCCTCCAGGGCAACGGGATCGCCAGGGACCTCTGGCTCCAGCGCCAGACGTTCGTCTGAGCCGTCCGTCCGCGTCGCATCCCAGGGGGCATGTTCCCGGGGGCTCCACGGTTTTCGAAACTTTCGCACCTGCCTCAGGGGCTGTCGGAAGTCATCAGAACCCTTAATCTCCGAACAAATTCGATCAACGAACAGGTTGATCAACGGAGAGCGCGGGAGCCCCCGCATGCCCACAGCAGGAGAGCGACGATGAGCCGCAGTGACGGACAGCCCAGCCGCAGACGGGTCCTGATGGGTGCCCTGGCCCTGGGAGCGGTGGCAGGAACCCCCGGCTTGGCCGAGGCCGCCACCCCCTCCGCACGGGAGACGGCCGCCAGGGCCGCCCGGTACGTCAATCCGCTGGTCCGCAACCGCGCCGATCCGCACATCTTCAAGCACACCGACGGCTACTACTACTTCACCGCCACCGCCCCGGAGTACGACCGCATCATCCTGCGCCGCTCCAGAACCCTCGGTGGCCTCGCCACCGCTTCCGAGTCGGTGATCTGGAAGAAGCACACCAGCGGCGACATGGGCGCCCACATCTGGGCTCCGGAAATCCACTTCATCGACGGGAAGTGGTACGTCTACTTCGCGTCCGCGCCCGCGAACGACGTCTGGAAGATCCGGATGTGGGTGCTGGAGAACGCGAGCGCCAACCCCTTCACCGGGACCTGGACCGAGAAGGGCCGCATCGCCACCCCCATCGACTCGTTCTCGCTGGACGCCACCACCTTCGTCCACCGCGGGACCCGCTATCTCCTCTGGGCCCAGAGCAACCCGGACGTCGGCAACAACTCCAGCATCTACATCGCCAAGATGGCCAACCCCTGGACCATCACCGGGCCGCAGGTGGAGATCTCCCGCCCCACCTACGACTGGGAGACCCGCGGCTACAAGGTCAACGAGGGCCCGTCCGTCCTGTCGAAGAACGGCCGGCTGTTCCTCACCTACTCCGCCAGCGCCACCGACGCCAACTACTGCATGGGGCTCCTCACCGCCTCCGCGGACAGCGACCCACTGTCCGCCGCCTCCTGGAAGAAGAGCCCCCAGCCGGTCTTCACCAGCAACGACACCACCAAGCAGTACGGCCCGGGCCACAACTCCTTCACCGTCGCCGAGGACGGCCGCACCACTGTCCTCGTCTACCACGCCCGCCAGTACAAGGACATCACCGGCGACCCGCTCAACGACCCCAACCGGCACACCCGCGTCCAGACCCTCGGCTGGAAGGCCGACGGCACCCCGGACTTCGGCATCCCCGTGGCCGACGGGCCCGCCCCGGACACCACGGCCGCCACCCGCTACACCATGACCGCCTTCACCAACAGCAGCGAATCCAACATGTACGTGTACGAGTCGGCGGACGCGCTCACCTACACGCTGCTCAAGGGGCCGGCGTTCACCCCGCCTTCGGAGCTGATCCGCGACCCCAGCATCATCAAGCACACCGACGGCTACTACTACATCGTCTACACGACCAACTGGACCGGGAACACGATCGGTTTCGCGCGCAGCCGGGACCGGGTCAACTGGACCTTCGTCCGCAACCACACGCTGCCGCTCGCCGGGGTCGAGCGCACCTGGGCGCCCGAGTTCTTCGTCGACGCGAACGGCAGCGTCAACATCATCGTGTCGCTCGACACCACCGCCACCCCGGATTACATCTTCCGGCCGCATCTGCTCACCGCCACCAACGCCTCGCTCTCGTCCTGGACCACCCCGAAGCCGCTCACCGGCCTGGACAAGGCGAACTACATCGACACCTTCGTGGTCCGCCACGGCGGGCAGTACCACGCCTTCACCAAGCAGGAGACGACGAAGTACATCGAGTACGCGACCGCCACCAGCCTCGGCGGCCCCTACACCCTTCGCGGCACCGGTGACTGGGCGGGCTGGGGCAGCTGGCGGGAGGGACCGGCGCTGGTGCCCCTGGCAGGCGGCGGCTGGCGGATCTACTTCGACGGCTACGCCGAGAAGAAGTACTACTACAGCGACAGCCTCGACGGTTTCCGGACCTGGACCCCCATCCGGCAGTTGCCGGGGCTCTCCGGCTTCGCCCGCCACTTCACCGTCCTGAAGGAGAGCGTGTGATGCGCGGACGTCTGTGGGCCCTCGTCGTGGCCGCCGTTCTCGGGCTGCTGGCCCCGCTGGCGGGCGCCGGTGCGGCGCAGGCGGCCCCCGCCACCATCGTCAACGCGACGCAGTTCACCACCACATCGGGAGAGGCGGTGCACGCGCACGGCGGCGGAGTCATCAAAGGTTCGGGCGCGTACTACTACTGGTTCGGCGAGGAACCGCAACCCGGACAACACCTTCCGCTATGTGTCCGCCTACCGCTCGACGGACCTCAAGAGCTGGGAGTTCCGCCGCCACGTCCTCACCGAGGCCACGGATCCCGAGCTGGCCACCGCCAACATCGAACGGCCCAAGGTCATCTACAACGAGCGCACCAAGCAGTTCGTGATGTGGATGCACAAGGAGAACGGCAGCGACTACAGCGAGGCGCGCGCCGCCGTCGCCACCTCCGCCACCGTCGACGGCGACTACACCTGGCGGGGCAGCTTCCGCCCGCTGGACCAGCACATGTCGCGCGACATCACCCTGTTCAAGGACAGCGACGGCACCGGCTACATGATCTCGGCCGCCCGGGAGAACTACGACCTGCACATCTACCGGCTGACCGACGACTACACCGGGGTGGCGAGCCTGGTGGGCAACCCCTGGCCCGGCGGCCACCGTGAGGCCCCGGCCCTCTTCAAGCGCGGCAACGTGTACTTCATGCTGACCTCCGGCGCCACCGGCTGGAACCCCAACCAGCAGCAGTACGCCACCGCCACCAGCCTGGCCGGTCCCTGGAGCGCGATGCGCAACGTGGGCGACGCCACCGCGTACGGCTCGCAGACCGCGTATGTCCTGCCGGTGCAGGGCGACCGGGCGACCTCGTACCTCTACCTGGGCGACCGCTGGGGCAACTCCTTCGGCGGCAAGGTCAACGACTCGCGTTATGTGTGGCTGCCGCTGAACTTCCCCACCGCGACCACCATGACCATGGACTGGTATCCGCAGCTGACCATCGACACCGCGGCGGGCACCGTGACCGGCTCCGGCGGCCCGTACACCCCGCTGAAGGCCCGGCACAGCGGCAAGTGCGCCGACATCCTCTCCGCCGCGCAGACCGACGGCACCGCGGCCGTGCAGTACACCTGCAACGGCGGCGGCAACCAGCTGTTCTGGTCCAGGAGCACGGGCGGCGGGTACGTCCAGCTGATCGCACGGCACAGCTCCCAGTGCCTCACCGTGGCCGGTGGCTCCACCGCCGACGGCGCGGCGGTCGTCCAGTCGGCCTGCGGTACGGGCGCGAACCAGCAGTGGCAGGTCACGGACGCGGGCAGCGGCTACGTCCGGCTCGCCGCCCGTTCCAGCGGCAAATGCCTGGACGTGGCCGACTCCTCCACGGCGGACAAGGCCGCCGTCATCCAGTGGAGTTGCACGGGCGGCGCCAACCAGCAGTGGCTGCGCGGCTGAACTTCTCCTCGGTGCAGGGCTGTTGACATCCCCGGAGGCGCCGGTAGCTTCACGTGCGCACGATGTCGGACATTGTTCGTAATTTCGAACCTCCGTGAGGAGAGTCATGAACGAACCAGTCGACAGACGGCACTTCATCGCCACCACCGCCTCCGGGGCCGCGGCCGTGGTGCTCACCGCGGCCGCCGGTGGCACCGCGGCGGCGGTCACGCCCGGCGCCGCCCCGGCCGCGGCCCCGCGGAAGCCCCGGGCGCTGACGCGCGTCCAGCCCTTCCCGCTCACCGCCGTGACCCTGCTCCCCGGCGCCTTCAAGGACAACCAGTCCCGCAACACCGCCTATCTGCGCTTCGTCGACATCAACCGGCTGCTGCACACCTTCCGCCTCAACGTCGGCATCGCCAGCAGCGCCCAGCCCTGCGGCGGCTGGGAGAGCCCGACCACCGAACTGCGCGGCCACAGCACCGGCCACCTCCTGTCCGGCCTCGCCCTGACCTACGCCAACACCGGAGACACCGCGCTCCTCGACAAGAGCCGCAAACTGGTCTCCGCGCTCGCCGCCTGCCAGGCCAAATCCCCGGCGGCCGGCTACCGGACGGGCTATCTGTCGGCGTTCCCGGAGAACTTCTTCGACCGGCTGGAGGCCGGCAGCGGGGTCTGGGCCCCGTACTACACCATCCACAAGATCATGGCCGGACTGGTCGACCAGTACCGGCTCGCGGGCAACGCCGAGGCCCTGGAGACCGTGCTGCGGCAGGCCGCCTGGGTCGACACCCGCACGGCGCGGCTCAGCTACGACCAGATGCAGCGCGTCCTGGAGACCGAGTACGGCGGCATGAACGACGTCCTCGCCGACCTCCACGCGATCACCGGCGACAGCCGGTGGCTGAGGGTCGCCGAGCGCTTCACCCACGCCCGCGTCTTCGATCCGCTCAGCCGGAACGAGGACCGGCTCGCCGGACTCCACGCCAACACCCAGATTCCCAAGATGGTCGGCGCCCTGCGGCTGTGGGAAGAGGGGCTGGACAGCCGCTACCGCACCATCGGCGAGAACTTCTGGAAGATCGTCACCGACCACCACACCTACGTCATCGGTGGCAACAGCAACGGCGAGGCCTTCCACGAACCCGACGCCATCGCCGCCCAGCTCAGCGGCAGCTGCTGCGAGAACTGCAATTCGTACAACATGCTCAAGCTCGCCCGGCTGATCCACTTCCACGCGCCCGAACGCACCGACCTGCTCGACTACTACGAGCGCACCCTTTTCAACCAGATGCTCGGCGAACAGGACCCCGACTCCGCCCACGGCTTCAACATTTACTACACGGGCCTCGCCCCCGGCTCCTTCAAACAGCAGCCGTCCTTCATGGGCCCCGACCCGAACCAGTACTCCACCGACTACGACAACTTCTCCTGCGACCACGGCAGCGGCATGGAGACCCACGCCAAGTTCGCCGACACCATCTACACCCGCGGCGACCGCAGCCTCCTGGTGAACCTCTTCATCCCCTCCGAGCTGCGCTGGCAGGAGAAGGGCATCACCTGGCGCCAGACCACCGGCTTCCCCGATCAGCAGACCACCACCCTCACCGTCAGCTCCGGCGGGGCCTCCCTGGAACTGCGCGTCCGGATCCCCTCGTGGGCCTCCGGGGCCCGCGCCGCCCTCAATGGCGCCACCCTCCCCGACCAGCCGAAACCCGGCAGCTGGCTGATCATCGACCGGCAGTGGAAGACCGGCGACCGGGTCGAGGTGACCCTGCCGATGAAGCTGCGGCTCGACCCCACCCCAGACGATCCCGACATCCAGGCCGTGCTGTACGGGCCCGTCGTGCTGGCCGGGGCGTACGGCACCGTCACCGGCATGACCATGTCGCGCCTCAAGCAGGACTCCGTGGTCCAGCAGGCCACCAGCCCGATGCGCTTCACCGCCACCGCGGACGGGCAGAGCGTCACCCTGCTGCCCATCGCCCGCGTCCACCACCAGCGCTACAACGTCTATTGGCTCACCGGGCAGCCGCCCACCCCGCCGCCCGCCTTCGCCGCCTGGTACCGCTTCGACGAGACCTCCGGCACCACCGCCGCCGACGCCACCGGCCGCGGCAAGACCGCCCGGCTCACCGGCGGCGCCACCTGGACCACGGGCCGGAGCGGCGGCGCCGTCGCTTTGAGCGGCAGCAATGGGTACGTGACCCTCGCCGACGACCTCCTCGCGGGCGCCACCGCGTACACGGTCGCCACCTGGGTCCGGCTGGACGGCACCCCCGCCCAGTGGACCCGGATCTTCGACATCGGCACCGGCGTGACCGCCAACATGTTCCTCACCCCGATCGCCGACTCCGGGAAGCTGCGCTTCGCCATCACCGCGGGCGGCGGCGGCGCCGAGCAGCGCATCGAGGCCGCGCCGCTGCCCACCGGCCAGTGGACCCATGTCGCCGTCGCCTACGGCAGCGGCACCGCCGTCCTCTACGTCGGCGGGCGCGAGGTCGGCCGCAACACCCGCGTCACCGTCGAGCCGGTCCACTTCGGCAACCACATCCGCGCGGCCTACCTCGGCAAGTCGCAGTACCCGGACCCGTACCTCAAGGCCGCGTTCGACGACTTCCGCGTGTACGGCCGGACACTCAGCGCGAATGAGGTCGCCACCCTGGCAGAAAGCTGACAAGCTCGGGCGGGCGGGCCACGGCCTGCCCGCCCCCGAACCGATCGGCATGGACAAGGACGACGTACATGGCCCACCTCGCGGCGGAGAACCGCTACGACTCCATGCAGTACCAGCGCTGCGGGCGCAGCGGTGTGCTGCTGCCGAAGGTCTCGCTCGGCCTATGGCACAACTTCGGCGACACCCATCCGCTCGAAACCCAGCGCGCCGTGCTGCGCCGCGCCTTCGACCTCGGCGTCACCCACATCGACCTGGCCAACAACTACGGGCCACCGCCCGGCAGCGCCGAGAGCAACTTCGGCACGGTCTTCGCCCAGGACTTCCGCCCCTACCGCGACGAGCTGTTCATCGCGAGCAAGGCCGGATACCTGATGTGGCCCGGGCCGTACGGCGAGTGGGGCTCGCGCAAGTACATGCTGTCCAGCCTCGACCAGTCGCTGACCCGCATGGGCCTGGACTACGTCGACGTGTTCTACTCCCACCGTTTCGACCCGGACACCCCGCTCGAAGAGACGATGGGCGCGCTCGACAGCGCCGTACGGCAGGGCAAGGCCCTGTACGCCGGGCTGTCGAACTACCCGCCGGAGGCCATCGCCGAGGCGGCCGCGATCCTGAGGGAGCTGCGCACCCCGTACCTGATCAACCAGCATCCGTACTCGATGCTCCAGCGCGGGGTCGAGGGCGGGGTGCTGGAGGCCTCCGCCGCGGCCGGTGCCGGTGTCATCGCCTTCTCGCCGCTCGCGCAAGGCCAGCTCACCGACCGCTACCTGAACGGTGTGCCCGCGGACTCCCGCATGGCGCTCGGCCACTTCCTCAAGCGCGACGCGCTCACCGAGGAGCGGCTGGCGCTGCTGCACGCCCTCAACAAGATCGCCGGGGAGCGTGGCCAGACCCTCGCCCAGCTGGCGCTCGCCTGGGTGCTGCGGGACCCGCGGGTGGTCTCCGTGCTGATCGGCGCGAGCAGCGTCGCCCAGCTGGAGCAGAACATCGCGGTCCTGGACTCGCCCGGCTTCAGCGACGCCGAGCTGGCCGAGATCGACCGGCTGTCCGCCGAGGCGGGCGTCGAGATTCCCTGACCGGGCGCTTCCCGTCCCCGCTCCCGGGCTTCCGGCACCGGGAGCGGGGACGGGTGCGCCTCAGCGGCCGGTGAAACGCGGAGCGCGCTTCTCACGGAACGCGGCCATCCCCTCGGACTGGTCCTCGGTGGCGAACAGGGCGTGGAAGGTGCGCCGTTCGAAGAGCAGCCCCTCGCGCAGTCCCACCTCCAGCGCCCGTTCCACCGCCTCGCGCGCCGCCATGGCGGCCGGTTTTCCGTACGAGGCGACGGTCGCGGCCATGGCCGCCGCCTCCGCCGTCAGCCGGTCGTCGGGGACCACCCGGGAGACCAGCCCGGCGCGCTCCGCCTCTTGGGCGCCCATGGTGCGCCCGGTCAGGATCAGGTCCATCGCCTTGGCCTTTCCGACCAGTTTCGTCAGCCGCTGGGTGCCGCCGATGCCCGGGATCACGCCCAGTTTGATCTCCGGCTGACCGAACGTGGCCGATTCTCCGGCCAGGATGATGTCGCACATCATCGCCAGCTCGCAGCCGCCGCCCAGGGCATAGCCGGACACCGCCGCGATCTTGGGGGTGCGCAGCGCGGCGAAGGCGTCCCAGCCCGCGAAGTAGTCCTCGGCGAACATCTCGACGGACGTCTTGGGCTCCATCTCCTTGATGTCGGCGCCCGCCGCGAATGCCCGCTCCGAACCGGTGATCACGAAGCAGCCGGTCCCGGGGTCGCGGTCCAGCGGCCGCAGCGCCTCGACCAGTTCGGCCAGCAGCCCGCTGCTGAGCGCGTTGAGCACCTCGGGGCGGTGCAGCGTCACGGTGACGACGCGCTCCTGTCGCTCGATCTTGATGAAGTTCACGGTGTCTCCCTTTCCGGGGGCCGGTTCACGAGTCCCAGATGGCGCCGTACGCGGGGATCCCGCGGCACTCCAGGCCGTGGACCACCTGCCAGGTGAGCTTCTTGTTGGAGATGCAGATGACGGCCTCGGCCCCGAAGTCCGCGTACGCGGCGTGGGCGAGCCGGACCATGTCGGGCTTGCCGTGTTCGGAGGTGTCCCAGATGACCGCGTCGGGCTGAACGGCCAGGATCTCGTCCACCAGGCCGTCGCCGTAGGTCGTACGGGGGCTGCGGGTCGCCCACACCAGCCGCGCCGGGACCTCCTGGGCCAGCAGGTGGGGGAGGCAGGGACCGATGCCACTGCCGGTGGCCACGTAGACCACCTTGCGGAACAGCGTCTCGATGTTGGCCACGCCCGCGGTGGTGATGCCCTTCACCCACACCCGGGACGGTGCGTCGTCGATGAACTTCCCCGTCCAGTCCCCGGCGCGGGAGATGGTGAGCCGGAACCCCGACTCGCCGGGCGCGGGCACATTGGCGAACGAATGCCACTCCCGCAGCGGGCTGCGGCTGATCGCCGTCGAGGACCCGGCGAAGGGCGTCACCCCATGGTTGAACCGGGCGAGCGCCACATGGGCGGAGGGGCGTTCGACGGCCACCCGTACCCGGCGCAGCCGCAGCCACGGCAGCGCCACACTGAAGGTGATCACGGCCAGCACCCACACGCCCGGCGCCGCCAGCAGCCGCCCGGCGGCCGACCCGTCGCCGGGCGCGTCGAGCGTGGTCAGCACGGTCTGCGCCCAGAAGAGCACGAGCGCCGCCCAGCCGCCGAAGCGATGTGTCCTCTCGAAATGGTCGTGGCACCGCGCCCGGAAGGGCGGCAGCGCCGTGGCCGTGATCCCGATCAGCAGGACGACCAGGGCGTACGAGACGGCGAGCGTCGCGGCCGGGGCGGCGTGCCGGGTCAGCGAGGCCACCAGGGCGAGGAACCAGACCGTGCCCGCGAGGGCGCCGCCGACGTGCACCCCTCCGAAGTGGTAGACCTTCGCCAGCGTCCACCGGATCCTCAGCGGCCAGCTGGTGGGCGCCGCGGTGGCGATGCGGAAGAGCAGATTGATGACGTACTGCTGGCGGATGACGATGGCGACCGCGAAGTTGACGAGCGCCGCGTCGGAGAGCGTACGAGGCGTCAGGCCATCGCCCGAACGGGACAGCAGGAACGCCAGGTTGACGGCGAGGACCAGGGCGATGAGCCGGTTGTAGTGCATCAGGCGCGGATGCTTCAGCAGCCCGCGTACCCCCGGTGTCCGGGGCGGCAGCGGCAGGTCCGCGGCGCGCGGCGGCGCTTCGGCGCGGGGTGTGGTCACGATGCGGGGTGTGGTCACGACGCCACCTCACCGGCCGTGCGGCGCTCGGCGGCCAGCCGCAGCAGCGCCGGCTTGTCGACCTTTCCGCGGCTGGTGAGCGGCAGCGCGGGGAGGGTGTGGACGGCCACCGGAACGCAGTAGTAGGGGAGGGCCCGGGCCACGGCCTGCCGCGCCGTCTCGGGGTCGACCCGCAGCGGGGCGGCGAAGGACACCAGACTGCGGTCGTCCAGCTTGAGCGTCACCGCGCGGACGCAGCCGGGGACCGCTTCGAGGACGGCCGATACGGAGTCCAGTTCGACGCGGAACCCCCGCACCTTGACCTGGTCGTCGGTGCGTCCCAGATGCTCCAGCTCGCCATCGGGCGTCCAGCGGCCCAGGTCGCGGGTGCGGAACATCAGCCGCCCGCCGCCGAGGAACGGGTCGGGGGCGTACCGTTCCGCGGTGAGCCGTGGATTGTGCAGATAGCCGGCGGACACGCAGTCGCCACCGGCCCACATCTCGCCGGTCTCGCCGATGGCACACGGGCGCCGCTCGGCGTCCAGGACGTACACGGTGTTGTTGGGGGTCGGCCGTCCGATGGTCAGCCGCAGCGCCGCCGGGTCATGGCGCTGCATGGTGTTGACGATGGTGGTCTCGGTCGGCCCGCACGCGTTGTAGAAGGTGCAGACCCGGGCCCAGCGGTCGGCGAGCGCGCGCGGACACGGCTCCCCGGCGACGGCCGCGACCTTGATACGCCCGCACAGCTCCGGTTCGACCGCGCTGAGCACGGTGGGGGTCGCGATGACCACGTCCACCCGGCGTACGGTCTCGGCGATGTCGGCGCCGCGGATGACCAGGGTGGCGCCGTGGCTCAGGCAGCCGAGGATCTCCCACGCGGCCATGTCGAAGGCCACGTTGAGGATCTGGGACACCCGCATCCCGGGCCGCATTCCCAGGTCACCCGGCTCGGTGAGCAGGAGGTTGCACACATTGCGATGGGTGACGGTGACCCCGTTGGGCGCTCCCGTGGTGCCGGAGGTGAAGAGTACGTAGCAGCCGTCGTCCGGTGTCACGGGCCGGGCGGGGGCGAAGGGGCATCCGGTCCCCTCGCCGTCGAAGGGTTCGGCCATCGCGGTGTCGATCGGGACGACGGTGTGGCCGGGCGGCGCCGGTATGCGGTCCGCGTAGCCGGACGTCGTCAGGATCACCCGGGTCGACGCCGTACGGATGACGTGGCCGAGCTGGGCCGGGGGCGCCAGGCCCGCGTCCTGCGGCACATAGGCCGCGCCCGCTTTCAGGGTCGCCAGCAGCCCGACGAGCATGGGGATGGAGCGCCGGACGAACAGCGCGACGTGGTCACCGGGGCGTACGCCCAGCCGGGCGAGCCGCGCCGCCAGCCGCCCGGCCTGCCGGTCCAGCTCCCCGTACGTGATCGTCTCGCCGAGGTGCTCGGCCGCGACGGCGAGCGGGGACGCGGTGGCGTGCCGCTCGATGGTCTGGTGGATCAGGGACCAGGGCGGCGTGGTCACCGGCCCTTGGCCGAACCGCTGGAACAGCCGCCGGTCCATGCCGGAGAGGTGCCGGAGGGGATCGGCGGGCCAATCCGGTCGTGCGTCGTGATGCAGGGTGTGTATCCGCATATGTCGCCCACTCTCGTTCGACAAGTCGGTCATCGTTCGGCTGATGGAGCCGGGTGCGGGCACGACAGGCCCAGGTGCGGAGGTGAGGGTGAAAGTGATGAGCCGTATGAGGTGCGGAGGTGGCACGTCGGTGAGGAGATCAGGCCGCCGCCGACCAGGTCACATGCGCATCGTGTGGCACGTGGTCATCAGCCTTCTCGCTTGCTTGAGAGCTTAAGGACCTGCGCGGCGCACACGGAAGACGGACGACGGGCGCAAGTTGGCCAGGATCCCACTAGAGTGCGTCCGCGCGGAAAGGTATGCCTTGTGGCCTTGATGCCGACCTGGTAGCGGGCAGAAGCGGGGCGGCGCCACCGAAACTGACGCCATGTCACCCCGCTCGCCGATGGCCGAGATCCGCCCCGGGCCGTCGTCCGGATAGCATGAACGGCCCGCCCGCACCGCCGCACGGAGACAGAGCCTTGGCCACACAACGGATCCCGGTCCTTCTCATCACGGGTTTCCTGGGTTCCGGAAAAACCACGATGCTCAACCATCTGATGCGCGACAGCGTGGACACCCGGATCGGGGTCATCGTCAACGACTTCGGCAGCATCAACATCGACGCCATGGCCGTCGCCGGACAGGTCGACTCGATGATCCCCATCGAGAACGGCTGTCTGTGCTGCGCCGCGGACGCCTCCGAAATGGACGAGATGCTCGACCGGCTCACCGATCCGGAGCTGCGCATCGACGTGGTCGTGATCGAGGCGAGCGGCCTGGCCGAACCGCAGAGCATGATCCGTACGCTGCTGTCCAGCGGCAACGAGCGCATCCGCTACGGCGGCCTGGTGGAGGTCGTGGACGCCGCCGAGTTCGCGAGCACCCGCGACCGCCACCCCGAGCTGGACCGCCATGTGCGCGACGCCGACCTGATCGTGCTCAACAAGACCGACCGGGTGGGGGAGGAGGAGCGGCAGCGCGTCCTGGACACCGTCGCCGAGATCGCCCCGGGGCTGCCCGTCCTCACCGCCGAGCACGGCCGCGTCGACCCCGGCCTCCTCTTCGACCACGAGCCCCGGGACACCCCCGAAGAGCGCTTCCGGCAGCTGTCCTTCGCCGATGTGTGCACCGACGAGCACGACGACCACAGCCGCCATCTGCATGCCGCTTACGAGAGCGTCGAATTCACCTCGGCCGAGCCGCTGGACCCGCGCCGGTTCATGGAATTCGTCGACGCCCGGCCCGCGGGCCTCTACCGCCTCAAGGGCTTCGTCCACTTCGCGGGCGCCGACCCGCAGCGGAAGTACGGACTGCACGCCGTCGGCGCGTACCTCCGGTTCCAGCCGGTGCCCTGGGAGCGCGGGGAACCCCGCACCACCCAGCTGGTCATGATCGGCACCGGCATCGACGCCGACACCCTCACCAAGCGGCTGACCGACTGCGTCGCGACCGGTCCGGACGCGGGGGAGGCCGACGAGCGGCACATGATGGGAGTGCTGCGCTACGTGGACGACGCGGACTAGAAATGCGGACTAGAAATCGGGAAGGGTGACCGAGCCGTCCTCGGCGAGCGGGAACCCGGGGTTGTACGCGACCTCCCAGGCGTGGCCGTCCGGGTCGGTGAAGGCGCTGGAGTAGAAGCCGATGGCGTTGACGGCCGCGGGCTTGGTGATCGTCCCACCGGCCCGCTCCACCACCGCCAGCAGAGCGTCGACCTCCGCCTCGGACCGTACGTTGTGCGCCAGGGCGATCCCGCCGAACCCGGCCGCCGCCCCGGGCTCCAGCCCGCAGTCCCGCGCCAGCTTGTCGCGACCCCACAGGACCACCCCCAGGCCGCCCGCCTGGAAGAACACGGTCTCCTCGACCTCCTGCCCCCGCCAGCCCAGGGCCTCGTAGAAGCCCTTGGCCCGGGCGAGATCGGACACCCCCAGCGTGACCAACGTGATGCGCTGTTCCATGCGATCACGGTACGGCTCAGCGCACCCGCGAGCACAGCGCCTCGACGAAGCAGCAGAGGGCTATAGGGTTCATCGCCCCATCCCCACAGACAGGAGATGACTGACATGGCACTGGTCCTGGTGACGGGTGCGTCCAGCGGGCTCGGGCGCAACACGGCGAAGGCGTTGGCCGAAGACGGGCACGACGTGGTCATCCATGTCCGCAACCCGGCCAGTCTCACCGACGCGGATGCCACCGCTTGGTGGAAAGGCGTCGTCACCGGGGACCTCGCCGAGCCGGACGACATCCGTGGCGTTGCCCGGCAGGCCGCCGAGTTCGGTCGCTTCGACGCCGTCATCCACAACGCGGGCGTCATGCACCGCCCGGAAGTGGCCACCGTCAACACGGTGGCGCCCTATGTGCTGACGGCCCTGATGGACAAGCCGGCCAGGCTCATCTATCTCAGCAGCTCCATGCATCGCACCGGCTCCACCGATCTGCGACGTCTGGCGGCGGGCCCCGCCTCGTACGACGACACCAAGCTATGGGTCACCACCCTCGCGCTCGCCCTCGCGTCCCGCTGGGAAGGAACCTCCAGCCACGCGGTCGACCCCGGGTGGGTGCCCACCCGCATGGGCGGTCGCGGCGCACCGGACGACCTCACCGCCGGACACCGGACACAGGTGTGGCTCGCCACCCACCCCGACGTGGCCCCGAGTACTGGCGGCTACTGGTACCACCAGCAGACGCAGACACCGCACCCCGCCGCGCAGGACGAAGAGTTCCAGGCTCGCCTCATCCAGACCTTGGAGAACCACACGGGCGTTCCACTCGGCTGACCGCGCGCACGGCTCCTCGGCGGTCGCTATCGGGCGACGTAGCCGCCGTCGACGGGGAGGGCGACGCCGACGACGAAACCGGCTCCGGGGCTGCACAGCCACAGCACGGCCTGGGCGATTTCGTCTGCGGTGCCGAGCCGGTTGATGGGCTGGTTGGCTTCGGCCTCGGCGCGGTCCAGCTCTCCCTTAGTGATCATGTCGCTGACCATGGGGGTGTCGATGGTGCCGGGGCAGACGGCGTTGATACGGATGCCGCGCGGGGCGTATTCGAGAGCGGCACTGGTGGTCAGGCCGATGACCCCGTGCTTGGAGGCGTGGTAGGAGGCGCGTCCGGGGATGCCGACGAGGCCGCCGAGGGAGGAGCAGTTGACGATGGCGCCGCTGCCTTGTGCGCGCATGTGGCGCAGCTCGTGCTTCATGGCGGCCCACACACCGCGGAGGTTGATGGCGTTGACGCGGTCGAACCGCTCGGCGGGTTCGTCGGCGGCGTCGCTGGGCGGGATCTGGATTCCGGCGTTGTTGTAGGCCATGTCGAGGCGGCCGAAGGTCTCGACGGTGCGGTCGACCGCGGCGGCGACCTGGCCCTCGTCGCTGACGTCGCAGGGGAGGGCGAGGACGCGGTGTCCTTCGTCGGTGAGTTCCCTCGCGGCCGCGTTCAGAGCGGCTTCGTCGATGTCGGTGAGGGCGATGGCGGCCCCCGCTTCGGCGAAGGCGCGGGCGGTGGCCAGACCCATGCCGGAACCCGCTCCGGTGACGAGGGCGACCTGACCGCTGAAGTCATAGGTGGGGTTCATGCTGTGTTCTCCCGTCGAAAGCGGAGTCAGTGCTGCGCCGATGTCTGAATATGTGCGTGGTCGGCGCTGGCGAGCCGGATGTTCATGGCGGTGTTCCTGCGGACGGTGCGGTGGGTGCCCGGCCCCACCGGCGGGGCGTGTGGATCAGGGCTTGAGAAGGGTCTTGATGGCGCGGCGCTCGTCCATCGCCTGGTAGCCCTCGGCGACCTGCTCCAGGGGGAGGGTGAGGTCGAAGACCTTCCCGGGGTCGATCCGGCCGGAGAGGACCAGATCGATCAACTCTGGCAGGTAACGCCGCACGGGAGCGGGTCCGCCACGCAGGCCGACGTGGGAGAAGAACAGCTCCTGCCCGTCGACCGCCACCTCGTGGGGAACGCCGACGAAGCCGACGTTGCCGCCGGGACGGGCGGTGTGCAGGGCCTGCCGCATGGCCTCGGGGGTGCCGACGCACTCCAGGACCGAGTCCGCGCCGAGGCCCGCGGTGAGGTCCTTGACCTGGGCGACACCTTCGTCACCGCGTTCGGTGACGATGTCGGTGGCGCCGAATTCGAGGGCGAGCTTCTGCCGCGAGGCGTGGCGGCTCATGGCGATGATCCGCTCGGCGCCGAGTTCCTTCGCGGCGATGACACCGCACAGGCCGACCGCTCCGTCGCCGACCACGACGGCCGTGGAGCCCGGCTTGACCTCGGCGGCGAGGGCGGCGTACCAGCCGGTGCCCATCACGTCGGAGACGGCGAGCAGGCCCGGCACGAACTCGCCGTCCGGGTGGCCGTCGGTGGCGACAAGAGTGCCCTGGGCGTTGGGGATGCGGACGTAGTCGGCCTGACAGGTGCTCATGAACTCGCGGTGCAGACAGCTGGACTGCCAGCCGCCGCGGCAGTTCGCGCAGGTGTTGTCGGAGGTGGCGAACGAACCCACGACGAACTGGCCCGGCGTGACGGAGGTGACCTCGCTGCCGACCTCCTCGACGACGCCGACGTACTCATGCCCCATCGGGTGAGGGTCGCCGATCGGCTCCAGACCGCGGTAGGGCCACAGGTCCGAGCCGCACACGCAGGTGGCGACCGTGCGGATGACCGCGTCGGTCGGGTGGACGATCTTCGGGTCGTCCAGGGTTTCGAAACGCACGTCGCCGGGGGCGTGGATGACTGCTCCGCGCATGAGGGTGCTTCTTTCGGTGCTGGGGTTGGTGTGCACGGCAACCGGAACGAGGACGAACGGCTGCGCGCGGTCGAGCCTCACAGACGACGGCAGACGCGAAAAGCGGAGAAAACCATCCCGGGAGGGGAACATCCTGGGAGTAAATCCTCCCCCCTTCCCAGGGTGGGATCGGTGACATGCTGGGAAGCATGACCGGCAACGTCCCCCTCAATGAGCTGGGAGAATTCCTCAAGAAGCGCCGCTCCGAGCTGAGCCCGCGCACGGTGGGCCTGCCCGAGACCGGCCGCCCCCGCCGGGTGGCAGGGCTGCGCCGTGAGGAAGTCGCCCAGCTCGCCAGCATCAGCACCGACTACTACACCCGTCTCGAACAGGGCCGCATGCAGGCGTCGGCGCCGGTCCTGGACGTCCTGGCCCGGGTACTGCACCTGGACGACGACGAGCGGGGCTACCTCTTCCAGCTCGCGGGAAAACCCACCACACGTACCCGGCGCCGCGGCAGGCAGAAGGTCCAGCCGCAGCTTCAGCGGGTCCTGGACGACCTCACCGCCACCCCGGCCATCGTGCAGGGCCGGCGCGGCGACATCCTCGCCTGGAACGCGCTGGCCGCCGCGCTGGTCACCGACTTCTCCCGCATCCCGGAAAAGCACCGCAACTACCCGCGGATCATCTTCACCGATCCGGCGATGCGCACCCTGTACGCCGACTGGGAGGGCTCCGCCCACATCGCCGTGACCCAGCTACGGATGGAGGCCGCGCAGTACCCCGAAGACCCCCGGTTGATCGAGCTGGTCGGTGAACTGTCCATGCGGGACAAACAGTTCGCCCAGTGGTGGGGCGATCACCGCGTCGCCGCCCGCACGGTGGGCACGAAGACACTGAACCATCCGGTCGTGGGCGAGCTCGTGCTGGACTGGGACACACTGACCGCCAACACCGACCCCGATCAGCATCTGACCGTGTGGACTGCCCCGCCCGGTTCCCCCACCCATGAGCGGCTGCGCATCCTCGCTTCCTGGGCCGCCGAGCAGGATCTGCCGGCCTCCGCGTCCTGACCCAGGGGCCTGCGTCCGGTCAGAGCAGCGCCTCGGCGGTGATGGGCAGTTGGCGGACGCGGCGGCCGGTGGCGTTGTACACCGCGTTGGCGATGGCGGGTGCAACGCCGACGTGGACGACCTCCCCGAGGCCCTTGACGCCGAGTGGGTCGGCTTCGCGGTCCTCGCCGTCCAGGTAGATCGCCCGGACGTCGGGGACGTCGGCGTTGACGGGGACGAGGTAGTCGGCGAGGTTGGCGTTGACGATCCGGCCGTCGCGGTGGTCGGTGACGGTGTGTTCCAGCAGGGCCGTGCCGATACCGCCCACGATGCCGCCGATCGCCTGGCTCTCGGCGAGCTTGGGGCTGATGATGCGGCCCGCGTCGTACACCCCCAGCATCCGCCGCACCCGCACCAGCCCGAGCGTCGCGTCGACCGCCACCTCGGCGAAGGTCGCGTTGTAGGCGTAGAAGGAGTGCCGCTGCGATCCTGACGGTCCGGTGAAGGAGCCGAGAGATTCGAGGTGGGTGCGGGTGTTGCGGGTCAGCAGGGTCCGGTAGGTCTCGCCGCGCGTGGGGTTGTCCTTCACGTGCAGCCTGCCGCCACGGACGACGATGTCGTCGGCGGCCACCCCGTACAGCGGCGACTCACGGTCCTCGATGGCCAGCGAGATGGCCTGGCGTCGCACCTGGTCGCAGCCGTCGAGGACGGCGGAGCCGACGCTCGCCATGGTCTGCGAGCCGCCGTGCGGCGGGGTCGGTGGGTACAGGGAGTCGCCGAGCCGGAAGGTGACGGTGCGCATCGTGAGTCCGAGGGCGTCGGCGGCGACCTGGGTCTGGGAGGTGTAGGTGCCCGGCCCCATGTCGCTGGAGGCGGCCTCGACCACGGCGGTTCCGTCCGCGTCCAGACGTACCCGGGCCTTGGCGGTGTTGCGTGCGGTGTCGTAGACGCCCGCGGCCATGCCCAGGCCGATCAGCCAGTCGCCCTCACGGCGGGAGCGCGGCCGGGAAGCGCGGCGGTGCCAGCCGAACTCGCGGGCGCCGACGCTGTAGCACTCGCGTAGCCGGCGGGTGGAGAACGGCAACCCGGACGACTCGTCCTCCGCCGGTTCGTTGCGCCGGCGCAGCTCTACGGGATCGATGCCGAGCCTGTCCGCGAGTTCGTCCATGGCCGACTCGATCACGAACGATGCCGTGGCGAAGCCGGGGCCGCGCATCCAGATCGGGGTGTTCACGTCCAGCGGCACCGTTCGGTACGCCTGGCTCACGTTGGGCATGCTGTAGAGCATCTGCCCCGCGGGCAGGACCGCCTCGGTGAACGTCTCGTACGAGGAGGTCTCGGCGTCGATGTCGTGGACCGCGGCGGACAGCCGCCCACGCCGGTCGCTGCCCAGCCGCAGCCGGTACGCGTAGGAGGGCCGGAAGCCGATCCCGAAGTACATCTGCCTGCGGCTCAGGACCAGCTTGACCGGACGGCCCGTCTCCCGGGCGGCCAGCGCGGCGACGACCACGTGGGGCCAGCAGCGCAGCCCGCTCCCGAAGGCCCCGCCGACGAAGGGAGAGATGACGCGGACGGAGTCCATGGGCAGGTCGAACACCGTGGAGAGCTCGGTCTGCGTGCCCACCACCCACTGCGTCTTGTCCCACACGGTGAGCTTGCCGCCGTCCCAGCGGGCGATGGTGGCGTGCGACTCCATCGGGCTGCTCGTTCATCTCGCCGGACATGATCCTCCAGCCGTACGGCGGCGGAGCGCAGGCCGGCTTCCGCGTCGCCGCGCGCGTAGTTCGTCGGACCGCCCGGCTCGGCCTCGGTGAAGTCGGTCGAGGGCCGCTCGGCGTCGTAGCCGACCTGGACCAGGCTCGCGGCGTGCTGTGCGGCCTCCAGGGTGGTGGCGACCACGACGGCGACCGGCTGGCCGTGGAAGAGCACCCGGTCGTCCTGGAAGACCCGCAGCCGACGGCCGCCGGGCGGATTGTTGGAGCCGGAGTTGTCGCGGTACGGCAGCTTCGGGGCGTTGCGGTGGTGGATCACCTTCAGGACGCCCGGCTGGGCCTCGGCATCGCGGGTGCGGATCGAGGTGATACGGCCGCGTCCGACGGAGGCGTCGACGATGACGGCGTGCATGGCACCGTCGACCTCGTGCTCGGCGGCGTACAGCACCTTCCCGGTGACCTTGAGGCGGCCGTCCACCCGGGACAGCGGCGCACCCACGGCTGCCTGCGGCTGCGGGCTCACTTCGTACCTCCTACGATGCGCAGCTGGCGTTCGACGGTCCGCTTCAGCAGCTCGACCTTGAACCGGTTGTGCTTCAGCGGACGGGCTCCGACCGCCGCGCGCTCGGCGGCCGCCGCCCACAGTGGCGCGGAGGGGCGTTCACCGACGAGGTGACGCTCGACCGCGGGCAGCTTCCACGGCACGGTCCCCACGCCACCGGCGGCGACCTTCGCTTCACGGATCACCCCGCCCCGGATGTGCAGGGCGATCGCTGCCGAGGTCAAGGCGAACTCATAGGACTGCCGGTCACGCACCTTCAGATAGCCCGAGGTGAGCGGGCGCGGATGCGCCGGGATCTCGACCGCCGTGATCAACTCACCCTTCCGCAAGGATTGTTCGCGCTGCGGGGTGTTGCCGGGCCGTAGCAGGAAGTCGGCGAAGGGGACCTGACGCTCCCCGTCCGGCCCCGTCAGACGCACCCGCGCGTCCAGTGCCGCGAACGCCACGGCGACGTCGGAGGGATGGGTGGCCACGCAGTGGTCGGAGGCGCCGAGGATCGCGTGCGTGCGGTTGAAGCCCTCCCGGGCGGCACAACCCGAGCCGGACGCACGCTTGTTGCAGTCGGCGGTCACATCACGGAAGTACGTGCACCGGGTGCGCTGCATGACGTTGCCGCCGATGGTCGCCATGTTCCGCAGCTGGGCCGACGCGCTCAGCTCCAGCGCCTGCGAGATGATGGGATACAGCGTGCGTACCTTGGGATGCGCCGCGGCCTCGGCCATGGTCACCAAGGCGCCGATACGCAAGCCCCCGCGTTCGGTGACGGTGACCTCGTCCAACGGCAGACCGCTGATGTCGACGAGGACCTCAGGGCGTTCGACGGTCTCGCGCATCAGGTCGACCAGGGTGGTGCCACCGGCGATGTAACGCCCACCGCGGTGACCGGCGTCGAGGGCTTCCCCGGTGTCGGAGACGCGGGTGTAGGAGAAGGGATGCATGGCGGCCCGGCCTCACTTCCGGCCCGCGGTCTGCTGGACCGCGCGCACGATCTTCACGTAGCAGCCGCAGCGGCAGATGTTGCCGCTCATCCACTCACGGATCTCCTCCGGCGAACCGGTGTGCCCCTCCCGGATGCACCCGACGCCGGACACGATCTGACCAGGGGTGCAGTAACCGCACTGGAAAGCGTCCTCGTCGATGAACGCCTGCTGCAAGGGATGCAACTGGTCGCCGTCGGCCAGGCCCTCGATCGTGGTGACCTCGGCGCCCTCCAGCCGCACGGCCAGCGTCAGGCAGGAGTTGACCCGGCGTCCGTCGACCAGCACCGTGCACGCCCCACAGGCACCGGCGTTGCAGCCCTTCTTCGACCCGGTCAGGCCGAAGTGCTCGCGCAGCAGATCCAGCAGCGACGTGCGGTTGTCCACCGTCACGGTCCGGGGCCGGCCGTTGACCGTCAGGGAGACAGGGCTGGAGGGCGCCGGTCCCGCGGCGACCGCATCCCCGGAGCCGACGAGCAACGACCCTCCGACCACGCCACCCGCGACGACTGCACCACCGACCGCCGTACTGGTGGCGACGAAGGTACGCCGGGTGGGGAGTCCAACAGCGGATTCAGGGCATTCGGTTGACATACCTAAGCCTTCGCATCACGAACGGATCGGCCCGTACAGAGCGGCACGGCAGGGAGGGATCGTCGTCGCCGCGGGCCCTGGAGACCGCGCGCCTCACTGCCGCGGCCGTCCATGAGTCTGGCATCAGGCGTCATGCCTGTGGCAGGGAGAGTTTTGTCCCCCCTTGGTTCTGGCTCAGCGGCCGACGGTGGCGAGGGCCGCCGTGTACTGCTCGTCGGTGACGGGCTCCAGCCAGGTGGTGCCGTCGCCGCTTTCGTCGCCGACGACCATGGCGATGTGGGCCAGGAGGGTGGTGTCGGTGGCACCGTGCCAGTGCTCTTCGCCCGCCGGGCACTTCACCGTCTCGCCCGCGCTCACGCGCGCCACGTGGCCGTCGCGTGTGCCCACCAGACCGACGCCATCGGTGATGTACAGGACCTGGCCCTTGGCGTGGGAGTGCCAGTTGGTGCGGGCCCCGGGGGTGAAACGCACCAGGGCGGAGGACAGACGGGCCGGGTCGGAAGGCGCCTCGATCGGGTTGAGGTAGACGTCGCCGGTGAAGCGCTCGGCCGGAGCCTTGATGGTGGCGGTCTCAGTGATGTGTTCCACGACAGCTTTCCTTGATCGGGTCAGGAGGGGAAGGTTCGGTACCGGTGGCTGCACCGGTCAGGAGCGCTCGTCGGCGATCTTCTTCAGCTGGGTGATCGCCGTCATGGCGTTGGGCCAGCCCGCGTAGAAGGCCAGGTGCGTGATCGCCTCGGACAGCTCCTGGACACTCAGGCCGTTGTCGAGGGCGACGCCCAGGTGGTAGCCGAGTTGCTCGCCGCGGTAGAGGGCGGCCAGCACGCTCACCGTCACCAGACTCCGGTCGCGCGGCGACAGTCCGGGCCGTTCCCAGACATCACCGAAGAGGACCTCGTTGGTGAGCTCGACGAGCTTCGGCGCGATCTCGGCCAGCTCCGCGGGTGCGGACTGCGTCGGCATGAGGGGCAACTCCTTGATCGAAACGAGAGGGGGGATGGGAGCGTCATCGGCTGCCGTTATCGAGGAAACCGCAGCTCATCGTGGTGGGGGAGGGTTTGCCGTTACGGGTACTGACAGAGCCCCCCACGTGGAGGCCACCCGGCCTAGCCTGGAAGGCGTGAGTACCGAGAGCGACATCCGCGAGTTCCTGGCCTCTCGCCGCGCCAAGATCACTCCGCAGCAGGCCGGGCTGCCCGCCTTCGGCGGCAACCGGCGTGTGCCCGGCCTGCGGCGCGAAGAGGTCGCCCTGCTCGCAGGGGTCAGCATCGACTACTACGTCCGCCTGGAGCGCGGCCGCATCGCCGGTGCCTCCGAGGAAGTCCTCGACGCCGTCGCAGGCGCCCTGCAATTGGACGACGCCGAACGTGCCCACCTCTTCGACCTGGCCCGCGCCGCCGCCAAGCGTCCCGCCCGCCGCTCCCGGCGCGCCCGTGGCCCGCTCCCGGACAGCGTTCTGCGCGTGCTGCACTCGATGACCGGCTCGCCGGCCTTCATCCGCAACGGCCGCCTGGACATCCTCGCCACCAACACCCTCGGCCGCGCCCTGTACGCGCCGCTCTTCCCCGACCCGAGCGCGCGGACGGCGAACATCGCCCGCTCCCAGTTCCTCCTGCCAGGGGGCCGGGACTTCTTCCCCCAGTGGGAGGAGTCCGTGAACACCACCGTCGCCCTGCTGCGCACCGAGGCCGGACGCGCCCCGCACGACAGTGAGCTGACCGGCCTGATCGGCGAACTCGTCACCCGCAGCGAGGAGTTCCGCACCGCCTGGGCCAAGCACAACGTCCGCCTTCACCACACCGGCCGCAAGTCCTTCCGCCACCCCGCCATCGGCGTGATCACCTTCGACTTCGACGCCATGGAACTGCCCGCCCAGCCCGGCCTGACCCTCACCGCCTACAGCGCCGCCCCTGGCACACCCGATCACGACACCCTGCAACTCCTGGCCGCCTGGGCCGCGACCGAAGCCGACCAGCCCACCGGGTGACCGGCGTCCCGCGGCCAACAGGACGGATGAGCGGTCCTGGCGATCACGTGTCGCCGCGTCGGGTGGCGCCCATGCGGGAGGCGGCCAGCGCCGCGGCCAAGGCCACGGCGGCGGCCAGGAGGAGGCTGAGGCGCAGGCCATGCTCGAAACCGGCCGAGTCGGACAGCAGCGCGCCGAAGACCGCGACGGCGAGGGCGCCGCCGATCTGCCGACTGGTGTTGAACACGCCGCTGGCGGTGCCGGTGTGGTGCGCGGCGACGTGCTCCAGCAGCAGCGCGGTGGTCGGCGGCATCACCAGCGGCCCGGACAGGCCGATGGGGATCAGCAGCAGAGCGGTCACCCACACCGGCACCGACGCCGGCACCGCGGCCAGCGCGATCGATCCGACCGCGATCAACGTCAGCCCGGCGACGACCGGCACGCGCGGGCCGGTGCGCTCGGCGATACGGGCGGAGAACGGGGTCAGGCAGGCGCTGAGCAGCATCATCGGCAGGAACGCGATCCCGGCGGCCGGCGCGGACAGGCCGTGCTGCTGCTGGAATGAGAGGCTGAACAGGAACGGCAGTCCGTAGAAGCCGACCATGAACGCGAATCCGATGCCGGTGGCGACGACCACCGTCGGCGACCGGAACAGGGTGAGGGGCACCATCGGGTGGGCCACCTTGGCCTGCGCTGTGATGAACGCGGCCAGCGCCACGACGGCGACCGCGAAGGAGATCAGTACCTGCGGTGCGGTGAACCCGGCCGCTCCGGCTTCGATCGCCCCGAAGGTGAGGCCGCCCATCGCGAGGATGGCGGTGATCTGGCCGATCCAGTCGAACGGTGCCGGACGGGTCGGCGAGTGCGGGGCACGGGCGAGCAGCAGCAGGGTGAGGATGCTGACCGGCAGGTTGATCCAGAAGATCATCCGCCAGGAGACGAGGCTCAGCACACCGCCGAGGACCGGGCCCGCGGCTGCGGCCACGGCGCCGCCCATCGCCCACACACCCACGGCGCGCGCCCGGCGGGCCGGGTCGGGAAACGCGTGACGCACCAGCGCCATCGAGGTCGGCATGGTGACGGCCGCACCGATGCCCTGCACCACGCGGGCGGCGATCAGCACCGGTAGCGACGGGGTCAGCCCGCACGCCACGGACGCGACCACGAACAGGACCAGGCCGCCGGTGAACGCCTTGCGCGCGCCGATCCGGTCCGACAGGGAACCGGCCGACAGCAGCAGGGCGGCGAACATCATCGTGTAGCCGTCGACGACCCACTGAAGGCCGGTGATGCCGCCGCCCAGCGCGTCACGGATCGAGGGCAGGACGACGTTCACGATCGTCGCGTCCAGGGTGATCACGAAAAAGCCGAGGACGGCGGCCACCAGCGTCGCCGTGGCGTGCCGGTCCGTCTCGGGCGCGCCCGCCTCCGGCGACCGGTGCGAGGAAGCGGTGAGGGTCATGACGGTGCGTGCTCCTTCCAAGGGGACAAGGACCGGACCCGCTCGGCCGGTCACATGTCCAAGGGACCACCCACCCCCTTTGACCTGGGAGTTCTTGTCAGGAGGGGTACTGGCAGGGACCCTCCGCGCACCATCGGGTGCACTAGGGTGGAACGGTGCCGGCCGACAGCGTTCGCGAGGACATCCGTAACTTCCTCACCAGCCGCAGGGCCCGCCTGGCCCCGAAGGCGGCCGGTCTGCCCGACTACGGCGGGCGCCGACAGGTCAGCGGTCTGCGGCGCTCAGAGGTCGCCCAGCTCGCCGCCATCAGCGTCGAGTACTACACCCGCCTGGAACGCGGCAATGTCCGGGGCGTCTCCGAGGAGATCCTCAACAGCCTCGCCACCGCCCTCCACCTGGATGACGTCGAACGCGCCCACCTGGCCGCCCTCGTCCGTGCCGCCAACGTTCCCCACCGCACCCACGACCGCGACGGCGGCGCCTCACATGTGCGCGACAGCCTCCAGCAACTCCTCGACGCGATGACCGGCGCCGTCGCCTTCGTACGCAACGCCCACCTGGACATCCTCGCCACGAACCAACTCGCCCGCGCCCTGTACGAAGAGGCACTCGACACCACCGAGCAGCCGCCCAATCTGGCCCGCTTCGTCTTCCGCGACGCGCGAGCCCGACGCTTCTACCGCGACTGGGAGGGCATCGCCCACGACGCGGTCGGCAGCCTGCGCACCGAGGCCGCCCGCACGCCCGGCAACACCGAACTCGCCGACCTCATCGCCGAACTCACCGCCCACAGCAGCGAGTTCGCCACGCGCTGGGACGCGCACGATGTCGAGTACTACCGCAGCGGTCAACAACGCTTCCACCACCCCGCAGTCGGTGACCTCGACCTCGACTACGACGCCCTCGAAATCCCCGCCGACCCCGGCCTCACCATCGTCACCTACACCCTCGCCTCCGCCTCCCCGCACGCCGGCGCCTTCACGCGACTCCGGAGCGAGCCGACTTGAGGTGCTCCGACGAGTGCAGGCGACGACTGCGCCCACGAGGCGTTCACCCGACCACCTCGAAGCGCAGGTCCGGGATGCGCCGCAGGCCCTCGGCCCAGTAGGCGCGAAGCGCGTCCGCCCGTTTCCGCACCGATGAGGGCAGCCCCGACGGGACCGGATCGGCAGCATAACTGGATAGGGCAATCCGATTGCTAGGGTGGCCGTATGAACCCTGGCGCCCAACACTCCGACGACTCCGCCGCCCAGCCTCTGCGCAGTGACGCCGAGCGCAACCGCGGGCGGATCATCGCCGCTGCGCGCACGGTGTTCGGGCGTGATGGGCTGACCGCCTCGATGGCCTCCGTGGCCCGTGAGGCGGGGGTGGGGATCGCCACCATGTTCCGCCGTTTCCCCACGAAGGAGGAGCTGGTCGCCGCCGTCTTCTCCGACCGGATGGACGCGTACGCCGACGCGGTCGCGGTCGCCCTGGACGACCCCGACCCCTGGCACGGTTTCGTCGGCTACGTCGAGGCCGCCTGTGCGATGCAGGCCGCCGATTACGGCTTCGCCGACGTGCTGACCATGACCTTCCCCACCGCCAAGGAGCTGGAGGAGCGCCGCGACGAGGCGTACCAGGCCATGCTGAAGCTCATCAAGCGCGCCAAGGCGACGGGTCGTCTGCGCGAGGACTTCGACCCCTCGGATCTGGTGCTCCTGCACATGGCCAACGCCGGTGTCGTGAACGCCACGGGCGACGCCGCGCCGGATGCGTGGCGGCGTGTCGTCGCCCTGATGATCCAGTCCTTCGAAGCCCCTGCCCGTGGCCCCCTGCCCGACTCGCCCGAGCACGACGCCCTCTATCAGGCCATGCTCCGCGCCAGCCCCGAAGGCCCCACCGCACCGGCGCCGGACAAGAGCGGCTGACTTCAGGACCGGAGGTCAGGGCTGGTGCGGGTCTTGAGGACGAAGTCGACGGGGATGACGGGGTCACCCTAGAAGTAGATCTCGCCCCGCCAGGGCGTGATGAGGTCGGCGTTGTGGACCTCGTAATGGATGTGTGCCGGTCGGCAGAGGCTGCGTCCGAGGGCCGCGACGGCTTCGATGACCCCGTCGACCGCCGTGACGTTGGGGTCGGCGTAGGCGACGGGGGTGATGGTGGTGAAGGTGTAGCGGTCGTCGGGGCCAGTGAACAGGTGTCCGCGCAGGTTGCGCTTGGGCACTCCGTCGTCGTACAGCCCGGAGTAGTTGCCGTTGTCGGCCGCGTGGTAGATGTCCAGCTTGGCGCCCGCGAGCGGTTGGCCGTGGCCGTCCAGGACGTGGCCGGAGACGATCAGCGGGGTTCCGGGTTCGTCAGGCCGCATCGGAGAGCGTGGTCATGCCGGTCTGCTCCTTGAGGGAGGGGCCTCAGCAGGCCACGGGGTGCGGTGTCAGAGGCTGAAGACGTGCTCGGCCTGGTCGCGCTTGGTGGTGTGCAACTCCCAGTAGACGGGGGAGATCTGCTCGGGCTGGGCCGTCGGCAGGCCGGGGATGACGGCGGTGCCGATCGACACGTCGATGCCCACGTGGGCGGCCTGGATGCCGGTGCCGGCCAGCTCGTTGTGCAGGTTCATCGCCCAGTTGCGCAGGGCCGCCGCGGCGGCGTTGACGTTGGCGACCTGCGGGACGGGCTCGATCGAGCCGGCGCCGGTGGTGTACAGCAGGGTGCCCGCGCCGGTCGCGCGCATCGCGGGCAGCACCGCCTTCGTGGCGGTGATGGCCCCGTAGAGCTGGAAGTTCATCTCGTGCTCCACATGAGACGGCTCGGTCTCGGCCGGAGTGGTCAGAACGGTGGTGCCGAACGTCCCCACGGGGGAGTACTCCAGGACGTCGATCCCGCCGAACCGCGTGGCGGCGTCCTTGAGCGCCTGGGTGAGCGCGTCGCGGTCGAGTACGTCCGCGGGGAACGCGGCGGCGGTGATGCCCTCGGCGGTGAGCTTGCCGACGAGATCGTCGAGCTTGTTGCCGTTGCGGGAGATCAGGGCGACGTCGAGGCCGTGGGAGCCGAAGGTACGGGCGATGGCCAGGCCCAGCTGGGGCCCGGCTCCGACGATGGCGATGCTGGTCACGGCACGGTCCTTTCATGAAGGCATGCGGGGGGAGAGGGGTTATCCACTTCGCGATTCGGATAGCCCTTTCCGTTTCACTGCTGTCACGGTACCACCAAAAATGGATAAGCCAATCCACTTGCTCGATGGTCGCCGCGAACCCGGGCTGGCCGCCACCTTCCCGCGTAGGATGAGCGGCGCCACGAGGAGCCGTGTTCCTGCGTCAGTTCCACGCGCGAGTGGCGCTACACGCATGTGAGGCGAGCGATGGGTGAACAGCCACAAGCCGGAAGGCGAGCAGGAGAAGGGCTCGATGACGGCGATGGCTTGGGCGACGCGGATTTACCAGGCGGGCGGGGCACGGGCAGGAAGCCGGCGCGGTCCGCGCCGGAGAGCAGCGTCGTCGACCGACTGGTCGCTCTGCAACGCAGGGCAGGAAACGCCGCTGTTGTGTGTTTTCTGAGCCCTCCGAAGGAAAGAGGGGCGGGGCCAGCGGCTCCAACCGCTTCGTCAACGCGGACTTCAGCCCGCCCCGCCCGGGTCGTCGAAGTTCTTGTACTTGTCGATCGGGAAGCCACCCGTGATGCCGGCCACCTGGCCCGCGTCACCTCCCGTGGGCCTGTAGTGACCGCTGTCGTTCGTCCACTTGTCCAGGACGCCGTTGGTGAACACGGCAGTGCCTGCCCAGTACACGTGCCCGTCCCCGGCCTTCGTGGCCTTGGCGAGCGCGGAATGCCCCTCTTCGTGCTCGGTGCCGACTTGCGAAGCCATGATCTTGTCCGGCTTACGGACGGGGACCACGAAGTTGTACTTGCCATTCGCCAGCGCAGGGGCTCCGTACTGCTTACGGCCCTCGTGAGGTGCCGCGGAATACAGCATCGTCGAGAGGTCCAGGGAGAGCTTGTAACGGCGGCCGCGACGCTCCTGGACCATCATCTCGTTGGCGAACGCGACCGTCCCCTGCATGGGCAGGGGAAGCGATTTGTCCAGCTGGCCCTCCAGCTTCGCGGCCTTGTCGTCCATACCCTGGGACCGCAGCAGCCGGGCGGTCCGTCCCAGGGCCGCAGTGGACCGGGATGCTTCTATGTCCTCTCGGGTCGACCGCAGGGCACGCTGCACCGCGATGGCACCGGTCGCGACCCTTTGCACGTCATGCCCGCAGGCGTGGCTGTGCCGGTGCTGCTCGGCGTCGTTGTCCACTCGCTGCACCTGGGCGTGGTCCGCGCTCTCTCCCTCGCGGTCGGCAGGTTCGTGCCCGTTGGCCGCCATACGTTGCAAGTGGGTCAGCCAGGCGCTCGTCAGTCCCGCGCGAGGCGCGTTGGCGCGCGATGTGGGTAAGGGCTGTCCGTTCCTACGAGCGTGTCCGTGTCCTAGGTAATGCACGCAATTCCTCTCCAGCGGCACGGGATCTTTCGTCCCGTTCTAAGCCACCACGGAGGTTGCGGCAAGGTCCGTTCGGGCAGGCTGTCTGCCCTCCTGGTGCCCGAGCACTACGGATTGGCTTGCCGTGGAGCAGGGGAGCGGGTTGTTGCGGCTCGGCCCGTCGGCCGCGCGGCTGGCCTCCGCGGCGGTGAGCTCGACGGATCTGACCGCTACGGCGATGCCGGTCATCTCCCGGCTGATGCGCGAAACCCGGGAGACCGCCAGCCTCGGGGTGCCGAACGGCGTGAACATGGTGTTCGTGCACGTGAGCGCGGTCCGCGTCCGGTGGCGGTGACGACGAGTCCAGTTGCTGCGAGGACGCCTTCGCGCAGCGGGTTCTCGCCCCGGTCGAATTCGAAGATCAGCGGCTCCCCGCCGGCCATGCCGAAGGGCGCGCGGGGCACCGCCGACAGCAGTTGAAGTGTCGCGGCCTGGACGAGCCCCATGGGCGTGTCCTCGCTGCTCATCGCGCTGCTGCCGGGCTATGCCAGGCTCGGTCTGGCCGCGCCCTGTCTGCTGATCCTGCTGCGCTGCGTCCAGGGGTTCAGCCTGGGCGGAGAGTCCACCGCGGCCCGGCTCATGGCGATGGAGTACGCGCCGCCAGGCCGCCGGGCGCTCTACGGGGCCGTGGTCAACATGGGCTCACCGGCCGGACAGGTTCTCATCGCGCTGGTGCTGCTCGGGCTGCGTGGCGCGGTGGGAGAGGACGCCTTCGCCTCCTGGGCCTGGCGGATCCCCTTCGCCATCGGCTTCGGCCTCGCCATCGTCGGTTACGTACTGCGCCGCAAGGTGGAGGAGTCGCCCGCCTTCCGGGAGGCGTTGCACCGCAAGGCGACGACGGACCGGCCGCTGGCCACCGTCCTGAAGACGCACCGGGGCCACATCGCCCGGCTGACCTTCCTGTGGGCCGCGAACATCGCGTGCAGCTCATGGCCGCTGATGCTGCTGGCGATGGTGCTCACGCTGGTGGCGGACTACATCGAGTTCGGCGTGCTCGCCGCGATCTTCGCGGAGCCCTACCCGACCCAGTTGCGCTACTCCGGGCACGCCTCGGCGTACACCTTCACCAATCTGCCGGGTGGCGGCCCGACGCCCTTCGTGGCCGCCCTGCTGCTGGACTGGACGGGCTCACCCTGGAGCATCGCGGGGCTGTTGGCGGCCGCGTACGTGCTGAGCCTGGTCCTGATCGCGTGCACACCGGAAACCAAGGACGTCGACTTCCACGGCCCGACCGATCCGGCGCATGAGTGAATGCCGGGAAACGGCGCCGTCATTCGCCGTAGGCGTGGCGATCACTGCCGACGCAGGTCCTTGACGCGGCGGAGTTTGCCGAGCGAGCGCTCCAGGGTCTCCATCTCGACGATCGCCACCTCGACGGTGACTCCGATGCTGTCCTTGACGCCCTGGACGATCTCTCTGGCAGCCGCCTCCCGCTGCTCCTTGCCGACGCCGGGGCCGGCCTCTACGCGGATGGTCATGTGGTCCATGCGGCCGCGCCGGGTGAGCTGGATCTGGAAGTGCGGGGCGACGCCGGGAGCGCGCAGCACGATCTCCTCGATCTGGCTGGGGAAGATGTTCACCCCACGCAGGATGATCATGTCGTCGCAGCGGCCGGTGATCTTCTGGATGCGGCGGAAGGCGGGCCGGGCGGTACCGGGCAGCAGCCGGGTCAGGTCGCGGGTCCGGTAACGGATGACCGGCAGGCCCTCCTTGGTGAGGGAGGTGAAGGCCAGTTCGCCGTCCTCGCCGTCGGGCAGGACGTCGTCCGTGAGGGGGTCGACGATCTCGGGGTAGAAGTGGTCCTCCCACACGTGCAGACCGTCCTTGGTCTCCACGCACTCCTGGGCGACGCCGGGGCCGATCACCTCCGACAGGCCGTAGATGTCGACGGCGTGGATGTCCATACGCTCCTCGATCTCGCGGCGCATCTCCTCCGTCCAGGGTTCCGCGCCGAAGATACCGACCTGGAGGGAGGTGGACCGCGGGTCGATGCCCTGCTTCTCGAACTCGTCGAGCAGGGTGAGCATGTACGAGGGGGTGACCATGATGATCTCGGGCTTGAAGTCCTGGATGATCTGCACCTGGCGTGCGGTCATGCCGCCGGAGGCCGGGACGACCGTACAACCGGCCCGCTCGGCGCCGTAGTGAGCGCCGAGGCCGCCGGTGAACAGGCCGTAGCCGTAGGAGATGTGCACCTTGTGGCCGGGGCGGCCGCCGGCCGCGCGGATCGAGCGGGCGACGACGTCCGCCCACAGGGAGAGGTCGTTGTCGGTGTAGCCGACGACGGTGGCCCGGCCGGTGGTGCCGCTGGAGGCGTGGACTCGGCGGATGCGGTCCATGGGCACGGCGAACATGCCGAAGGGATAGGTGTCGCGCAGATCGGCCTTGGTGGTGAAGGGGAAGCGGGCCAGGTCCTCCAGCGAGCGGCAGTCCTCGGGCGCGACGCCGGCGTCGTCGAACTTCCTGCGGTACAGCTCCACGTTGTCGTACGCGTGCCGCAACGTCGTTCGCAGTCGGCTCAGCTGAAGCGTTCTCAGTTCCTCGCGGGACATCCGCTCCGCGTCGTCCAGCAGGTGGGCGGGGAGCGGTTCGCCACGGCGGGCCGCGGCAGTCGGCGGGGTCATGACTTCCCTGGTCATGGCGACTCCTCGAGGTGCGTGCTCCTGATGCTGCGGCTGCGACCGCGGAACTCCGCGATCACCTCGTCGCCACGCCGGACGCTCACGTCGTAGATGCCGCTGCGGCCGAACCGGGTGCGCTCCCGGGCGGTGGCCACCAGGACGTCTCCCTCATGCGCGGGGGCGATGAAGTCGATGTCGGCTCCGGCGGCGACGGTCACCGGACCGTGACTGTTGCAGGCGCAGGCGAACGCGGTGTCAGCGAAGAGGAACAGACAACCGCCGTGGGCGATCCTGTGGCCGTTGACCATCGCCGCGGTCACGGTCATCCGGAGCGCGGCGGTCCCTTCGCCGTGCTCCAGCAGTTCGATGCCGAACTCCCGGGACGCCCGGTCCATGGCGAGCATCCGCTCGACGGGGTCCTGTGCCGCGTGAGTGGCTCGCGTCACTGATTCCACCACCTCCATCCCGACCGAACATTCGGTTACCGAGCAGCACGGCCAAGTAATCCAGCCCGGCCACTGCCTGTCAAGAGAGGGGAATGGATGCCGCGGAAGAACCCTCTCGGACTCGAAAAGCCATGGCCAAGCGGCGTGGCGGCATGCGTCGATCAGGTCGCCGATGGGGACGAGGGAGAGGTGCCTGCCGGGGCCGGGTCACATGCCGAAGGCGCCGCCTTCGATGAGAATGAGCAGGCCGATGGCGATCAGGACCAGCGGCAGCAGGATGTGGCCCCGACGGGCGAGGGCCTTGGCGATGACCGGTCGGGTGGCGAAGAACCGGCCGGCGAAGCACCACACGGCCACCAGCGCCAGGAACACCGCGGCGTACACGCTCATCCCGCCGATGCCGGCGGTGGCGAAGACGGGCACGTAGACGCCGATGTTGTCGCCGCCGTTGGCGAAGGTGACCGCGGCGACCTCCAGCGGGCTCGGCCCGCCCTCCTCGGCTCGCGCCTCCTCCGAACGCGGCGGCAACCGCCACGGCGAGGATCGCCGCGAAGCCCAGGTACTGGCCGAGCACGATGCGGCGTGTGGAACCGCGGCTCCCGGCGCCCTGCGCGAAGAACAGCGCCAGGATCAGGATGTCGTCGATGTTGGTGACGGCGAACAATCCGGCCGCCTGCCCGATGATGCCCAAGTCCACAGGTGATGTCTCCGGTCGGTGGTGTGGTACTCCTGCGCGTACGCCGGAAGCGAAGCATGGCTATGCAGCGACAGGCAATGGAGCAGAGCGTCAGAGGGACGTCGAGTGCCTCCAAGCAGTGCACTGCTCAAGGTGGTTACGTGCAACGTGATCCATTCATGCTGTCTAGGTGAATCAATATGCGTTAAGCTGTATCAACATTCATTGTGGGCCAGGGTCGGCGCAAGCACGCGGGGCCGCTGGCCCCTTCGGGGAGGTGTATCGACCATGCAGGAAGAGACTCTGTGCCCACGGGGCTTTCGCAGCGTTTCGACGAACATGGGGCTCAAGGACGTCGAGGACGACTTCGTGGCCGTCGTCTCCGAGGTGCCCGCGCGATCCGCCGCGGTGTTCACCCAGTCCCGTTTCGCCGGCCCCAGTGTCGTACTCAGCCGCGAGGCGGCGACACGGCAGGACAGCCGTGGCATGGTCGTGCTCTCCCGCAACGCGAACGTCGCCACCGGCCGTGCCGGTGCCGAACACGCCGAGGAGGTGCGCGGGAGGGTCGCCACGATCGTGGGGATCCCGCCCGAGGAGCTGGTCATCGGCTCCACCGGTGTGATTGGCCGCCCCTACCCGATGCAGAGCATCAGGGCCGGGCTCGACGCCCTCACGTGGCCGTTCCCCGAGGCGGACTACGCCGCTGCGGCCGGGGCGATGATGACGACGGACACCCGTCCCAAGTACTTCTCGGTGCGGTGCGGGGACGCAGTGCTCACAGGTATCGCCAAGGGCGTGGGCATGATCGAGCCGAACATGGCCACCCTGCTGACCTTCTTCTTCACCGACGCGGACGTTCCGGCCGCCGAGCTGGACGCTCTTTTCAGGCGGGTGATGGACAAGACGTTCAACGCGCTGAGCATCGACACGGACACCTCGACCAGCGACACCGCCGCCGTGTTCGCCAACGGTCTGGCGGGCCCGGTCGACCTGGCCGCCTTCGAGCAGGCCCTGTACGAGTGCGCCCTGCACCTGGTGCGGGACATCGCATCCGACGGTGAAGGCGCGAGCAAGCTCATCGAGGTCCAGGTCACCGGTGCCCGCGATGACGCACAGGCCAAGCTGGTCGGCAAGACCGTGGTCAACTCCCCGCTGGTCAAGGCCGCGGTGCACGGGGGTGACCCGAACTGGGGCCGTGTGGCGATGGCCATCGGGAAGCTCCACGAGGAGACCGACATCGAGCCCGCCCGCGTCCGCATCGCATTCGGGGACCTGGTGATGCACCCGGAGGAGCCGAGCGACGAACTCCTCGGACAGGCCGCCGCCTACCTCGCGGGGGACGAGGTGGTCATCCGGGTAGCCCTGGGTATCGCCCAAGGGGCGTTCACCGTCTACGGCTGCGACCTCACGGAGGGATACGTGAAGATCAACGCCGACTACACGACCTGACCTCGGCGCTTACGAACGGACGGCGGCTACCGGGGAACTGGCCGGGAACTCACGCTGCCTTCGCCGCGACTACTGGAACGGGTGACGGATGATCGCCCGCGTACCGAGTGGATTCCAGGAGTTGTGCGATGCGTTCTCGTATGTGGGGCGGTACGGCGGCCGTGGTGCTGGGCGGCCTGCTGGTGGCGGGCTGCGGTGGCGGGGAGGACGCGGCGGGCGCGCGGAAGGCCGGGGTCTCCGTCTCCGGTGGGTACCCGGTGACGGTCACCGACTGCATGGGCGCCAAGACCACGTTCTCCGCCGCCCCGAAGAAGATCGTCACCAGCAACGCCTCCAGCCTGGAACTGCTGCTCCGCCTCGGCGCCGGGGACAAGGTCCTCGGCACCGGCTTCCCGCCCGGCAAGGGCACGCTGCCCGGCGCGCTCGACACCGAGGCGCAGAAGGTCGAGGTGCTCGGCCGGACCGTGATCCCCAAGGAGAAGCTGCTCGGCTCCGGCGCCGACCTGTACATCGACACCTTCGCCTCCATGGGAAGCATGGGCGGCGGAGGCATGGGCGACGCGCCGACCGAGGAGGAGTTCACGGCGGCCGGGATCAAGCACACGTACCTGAAGTCCACCGCCTGTGCGGCCGCGAACAAGCAGCCGGTCACCGATCTGTCCGCGGTCGAGGCCGACATCACCTCCCTCGGGGCGGTCACCGGCACGGGCGCGAAGGCGAAGGAACTCGTCGCCGGGATGAGGGCGAAGGTGGACGCCGTCCAGAAGGCGGTCGGCGGCACGGGGGAGAGCAGGCGCCCGACGTACTTCTTCTTCGACTACGACGCCGGTACCAAGCAACCCACCGTCGTCTGCAACCGCCAGGTCGCCCATGCCGTGATCACCTTGGCCGGGGCCCGCAACGCCTTCGCCGACTGCGACGGCGACTACAGGCAGGTCGGCTGGGAGGACGTGATCGCCAAGAACCCGGACTGGATCCAGCTCGGCGTCCGCAACCGGGGCAGCGAGGCGGCGAACGAGAAGGCGTTCGACGAGGCGGAGAAGTGGCTCAAGTCCAACTCGGCCACCAAGGGCCTGAAGGCCGTCAAGGAAGGCCACTTCGTACGCATCGGCTCCGAGCAGACCACCATCGCCGGGGTGGAGAACGCCGGCACGGTCGAGAAGATCGCCAAGGCCCTTTACCCCGGCAAGGTCGGCTAGCGGTGGCCTCCACCCTGTTGCGCGGCAAAGTCACGGACGCCGCTGCGGACGCGCGTAGTCTGCCCGCCGGGCCGGTTGCTCTCGTCCTCGGCGTGACGCTGGTGGTCGCGCTGACGGCGGCCGTGGCCTGGGGGTCGACATCCATTCCGCCCGGCGAGGTATGGGGTGTGGTGTGGCGGCGGCTGTCCGGCGAGGCGCCGCGCCCGGGTACGAACGACCTGATCGTGTGGCAACTGCGCGTGCCCCGGGCCCTGTTGGCCGCGCTCGTCGGCGCCGGGCTCGGCCTCGTCGGTACGGCCGTACAGGCCCTGGTGCGCAACCCGCTGGCCGACCCGTATCTGCTGGGCATCTCCAACGGCGCCTCCCTCGGGGCGGTGGCCGCGATCGTGCTCGGCCTCGGCGCGGGCGGGGCGCTGGGCCTCGGCCTGTCCGGCGCGGCCTTCGCCGGAGCCCTCGCGACCTTCGCGCTCGTGTGGGCGGTGGCCCGGCGCGGCGGGGGCTTCGCCCCGCTGCGGCTGGTGCTGGCCGGGGTCGCGATCGGCCAGTTCCTGTCCGGCTTCACCAGCTACCTCGTGCTCCAGGCCGGGGACGAGCAGCAGACCCACAGCGTGCTGTTCTGGCTCATGGGCAGCCTCAGCGGGGCGAACTGGGAACTGCTCGCGGTCCCCGCGGTGGCGGTTCCGGTGGCCCTCCTGTGGCTGCAAGCACGGGCCCGGGGCCTGAACGCGCTGCTGATGGGCGATGAGACGGCGGCCGGACTCGGCGTCGACGTCACCCGGCTGCGCCGCGAGCTGTTCACGGTGACCAGCGTGCTGACCGGTGTCCTCGTCGCGGTGTCCGGCGCGATCGCCTTCGTCGCGCTGATGGTGCCGCACGTCTGCCGCCTGGTTCTCGGCGGTGACCACCGGCGGCTTCTGCCCGTCTCCGCGCTGTTCGGCGCCCTGCTGCTCGTCGTGGTCGACATCGTCTGCCGTACGGCCATGGACACCCAGGAGCTGCCGGTCGGCGTGATCACCTCCCTCATCGGGGCCCCGGCCCTGCTGTATCTGCTGGACCGGCGCCTGGGGAGCGGCAGTTGAGGATCGACATCGAAGACCTGAACGTCGCCTACGCGGGCCGTACGGTCGTGGCCGGTGCGCGTCTGGTGGCGGCCGAAGGCGAGATCACCGGCCTGGTCGGACCGAACGGCAGTGGCAAGTCCACCCTCCTGCGCACCGTCTACCGGCACCTGAAGCCCACTGCCGGGCGCGTCCTGCTGGACGGTAGAGACCTGCGTGAGGTGTCTCCGGTCCAGTCCGCCCGGCATGTGGCGGCCCTGCCCCAGGAGCGGGGGAGCGACTTCGAGCTGACGGTACGCGAGGTCGTCGCCATGGGCCGCACACCGTACAAGCGGGCCTTCGCGGGAGAGGACGCCACCGACCGGGACCTCGTCGCGGGGGCACTGAGCGGCGTCGGCATGGAGGGGCACGCCGGCCGCAGGTTCACGGCCCTGTCCGGTGGCGAGCGGCAACGTGTCCTGCTGGCACGGGCGTTCGCTCAGGATCCGGACGTCCTGGTGCTGGACGAGCCGACCAACCACCTCGACATCCGCCACCAGGTCGAGCTGCTCACCCTGCTGCGTGCCCAGCGCCGCACGACACTGGTGTCGCTGCACGACCTGAACGCGGCCGCGTCCGTCTGCGACCGGCTGCACGTGCTGCACGGTGGCGCCGTGGTCGCTTCCGGCCGGCCGCGTGACGTCCTCACGACCGAGCTGATGGCCCAGGTGTTCGGCGTACGGGCCGTCGTGGTCGACCATCCGCTGACCGGCGATCCGCTGATCGCCTTCGACCACCGGGACCCGGCGGGCGCCGAGGCGGCTGTGGTGTCGGGGACAGGCCGAGGCAGCCATTCGGCACCCGGCCACGGCAGTGAGGGGTAAAGGGATGACACGGCACGGTTCCGGCTCGGACCTATCCGTGGGGGAGGACCGCTGGACGCTGGTGGCCGCGGCGGGCCTGCTGGCGTTCGTGGCGATGCTCGACATGAACATCGTCAACGTGGCCCTGGCGGACATCGCTGACGGGCTGAACGTTTCCGCGGCGACCGCCCAGTGGGCGGTCCTCGCGTACCAACTGCCCGTCGTGGCTTTCCTGCTGCCCGTCGGGCGGTGGCTGGACGGCGGGGGGACGCGCACCGTCGTGCTGGCCGCGACCGCTGGCTTCGGCCTCTGTAGCGCCCTGGCGGCCGCAAGTCCCTGGGCGGCCTGGCTGATCGCGGCCCGCCTGGCTCAGGGCGTCTTCGGGGCGGTGCTGTTCGTGCTGATGCCGGTGCTCGCGATGCGTTCGGTACGGCCGGGGCTGCGGGGACGGGCGATGAGCGTGCCGGCGACCCTGGGCCCGCTGGGGGCGGTGACGGGACCGGCCGTGGGCGGTCTGCTGCTGGACCACTTGGGCTGGCGCTATGTCTTCCTCGTCAAGATCCCCTTCTGCCTGCTCGCGATGGTCGTGGTGTGGCGGGCGATGCCGGGGGACGGCCGTCCGCGTCCGCCCGACGGCCGGTCGCTGCTGGACGCGCTGCTGGTGGCCACGGGCGTGGCGGCGCTGCTGCTGACGCTGACCCTGGCGTGGGACGGCCCCGGGTGGCTGGTGCTCGCCGTCGCCGCCGTTCCGCCGCTGTGGTGGTGGCTGCGCGGTCCGGGCGGCCGTCCGGTTGCGGATGTGCTGCGGTTCTCAGGACTGCTGCGGGCGCATGGGGCGGTGCTGGCACTCGCGACCGGATTCGCCGCCATGCACTACGTCGTCGCCCTGCACCTCCAGCGTGACGACGGCGTCAGCGCCACCACGACCGGCCTGACCGTCCTGGCCTTTCCGCTCGGCATGGGCGTGGCCGGGCCCCTCGGCGGACGCCTCGCCGACTTCCCCCGAGCTCTCGGCTCCGCTCGAGCAGGGGGGACCCCCGCCGGCGCCCGGCGGGTCGCGGTCACCGGTGCCGTGCTCACCGCGGTCGGCCTGCTCCTGCTCGTTCCGCTGGGCAACGGCTGGTCACCGTGGGAGGTGGCCTGGCGGCTGGCGCTGGCCGGAGTCGGCATGGGTCTCAACGGCGGTCCCACGCAAGCCCTGGTCATGGGCGCCGTACCACCGGACCGGACCGCCACCGTCGGATCCACGGTGCAGCTCGCCCGCAGCCTCGGCTTCACCCTCGGACCCGCCCTGGCGACCGCGGCCCTGGGCCTGGCCGGGCCTGGCGGCGGCGTACACGCCGGACTCGCGCTGGCCGCCGTCGCCGCCTGTCTCGCCGTACCGCTGCTCGCTCGACGGTCGGCCGCTGTGCCCGACAAGACCACCGGCGCGGCTCCCGCCGTCCGTCCCTGATCCCAGGAGTTCTCCCCATGTGCGGAATCACCGGCTGGGCGTCCTTTCACGGCGACGCCCGCAACCAGGCCCCGGTCATCGAGGCCATGACCGGCTCCCTCACCCCACGCGGTCCCGACGCGGGCGGCGTCTGGCTCGGCGAGCGGGCCGCCATCGGCCACCGCCGTCTGGCCGTCATCGACCTGGCCGGAGGCGCTCAGCCGATGACCGACCGGCCGAGTGAGCCGACCGTCGTGCTCAGCTACAGCGGCGAGGTCTACAACCACCACGCACTGCGGGCCGAGCTGCGCGGCCGAGGGCACGCCTTCCGTACCCGCAGCGACACCGAGGTGGTGCTGCGTGCCTACGCCGAATGGGGCGAGGACGCGGCCGAGCACCTGGACGGAATGTTCGCCTTCGCCGTCTGGGACGAACGCGCCCAGCGGCTGCTGCTGGTACGGGACCGGCTCGGGGTCAAGCCCTTGTACTGGGCGCGCGTCGACGGCGGATTGGCCTTCGCCTCCGAACCCAAGGCGCTGTTCGCCCATCCGGAGATACGGCCCCGGGTGGACGCGGACGGGCTGAGGGAGGCGTACAGCCTGCTGTTCAACACCGGCCCTACGGTGTGGTCCGGCATCCGGGAGGTCGAACCCGGCGGGCTGCTCGTGCTGGACCGCGACGGCGTCCGGGAGCGTCGTTACTGGCAACTGGACGCCACGCCCCACACCGACGACGGGGAAGCGACGTTGGAGCGGATCCGCGAGCTGGTCGGCACGGCGGCCCGGAGCCAGTTGGAGGCCGACGTCCCGCTGTGCAGCCTGCTCTCCGGCGGGCTCGACTCCACCGTCCTGACCGCTCTGCTCGCCGGTGAACTCCGCGAGCGGGAGGGGACGGACGCCCGTATCCGCTCGTACGCCGTCGACTACAGCGACCAGGCCGAGCAGTTCACCGGCGATGTCCTGCGCACCGGCCACGACACCCCCTATGCCGCCGAGGCCGGGGCCTTCATCGGCACCGACCACAGCGTCGTCGTCCTCGACCCGCGCGCCCTGCTCGATCCCGAGCACCGCAAGGCCGTCGTCGTGGCCCGCGACTCGCCGATCGGCGTCGGCGACATGGACACCTCGCTGTACCTGCTGTTCGGGGAGATACGCCGGCACTCCACCGTCGCCCTGTCCGGTGAGGCCGCCGACGAGGTGTTCGGTGGCTACCCCTGGTTCCACAACCCCAAGGCCCTGGCGGCGGACACCTTCCCCTGGCTGCTGGTCACGGGGGACGAGGCCGCCATGCCACTGAACCCGGAACTGGACCTGCGCATCGGCGAGTTCCGCGACGACACGTACCGTGGCGCGCTGGCCGCCGTACCGCACCTGGACGGCGAGACGCCCGCCGAGCACCGGCAGCGCGAGATGCAGCACCTG
>NZ_GG657754.1:10478940-10521193 GCF_000158915.1 Streptomyces himastatinicus ATCC 53653
ACCGCCTTGTCGAATATGCCTTCGCCACCCCCTGGGCGCTGAAGAGCTTCGACGGCCGGGAGAAGAGCCTGCTGCGCGCGACGGGCAGCGGAGTGGCTCCCGAGTCGGTGCTGTACCGCCCCAAGAACCACTACCCGGCCACCCACCACCCCGACTACAACCGCGGCTTGCAGAACATGGCCCGCGATGCCCTGGCCACCGCACAGGTCCGTGCCCTGGCCGACGAGACCCGCATCAAACCCTGCCTCGACACCCCGCCCGACCAACTGGAGTGGGGCCATCGCCTCCGCCTCGAACGGGTCGTCGACCTCGCCCTGTGGCTGGACCACTACCAGCCCGAACTCGCCCTCTGAGGAGGCATCGCATGACCCTTCAGGACCCCCTTCCGGCCGTCGAACCGAAGGCCCAGTCGGACTCCCTTCCCGACCCGGTCCCGCTCATGGGCTGCCCCTACAAGAGCAACCCCTACCCCCTGTACGAGCGGATGCGCGAGGCCGGGCCCGTCCACCGTGTGCTCTTCCCCAGCGGTGTGCACGCCTGGCTCGTCACCGGCTACGACGCCGCCCACGCCGCCCTCAACGACGACCGCCTGGGCAAGAACCACGACCGGGGCAACGACCGCTGGCGCGCCCGGGCCTCGATCATGCCGGAGCCGCAGCACTCCCAGCTCCAGGTCCACCTCCTCCACCAGGACCCGCCGAAACACACCCGCATGCGGAGCTTCGTCACCGACGCCTTCACCCCACGGCGCGTCGAACAGCTCCGCCCCCGGATCGAGGAACTGGCCGACGCGCTGATCGACGCCCTCCCCGAGACCGGTCCCGCCGACCTCGTCGCCGGTTTCGCGGCCCACTTCCCGTTCCAGGTACTCGCCGAAGCCATCGGCCTGCCACAGGAGCTGGCCGCCCGCTTCGACCGCGACTGGGGCAAGGTCGTGCAGCCGGTCGGCCCCACCGACCCCGCACGCCCCGTGTACGAGGCCCGTCTGCACGGCCTACAGAGCTACATCGCCGACGTCGTGGGCTATAAGCGCGAACACGGGGACGACGACCTGCTCGGCTGCCTGGTGGCCGCCCGCGACCGCGGCGAACTGTCCCAGGAAGAGCTGGACTCCATGATCTTCCAGCTCCTCGTGGCGGGCCAGGAACCGGTCACCAACCAGATCACCACCGCTCTGATCGCCCTCTTCCGCCATCCGGACCAGCTGGCCCGGCTGCGCGCGGAACCCGCGCTCCTGCCGCGCGCCGTCGAGGAACTCCTCCGCTACGACAGCGCCTTCGAACTCACCACTTGGCGCTTCCTCGCCGAGGACGACGACCTGCACGGCACGCGCGTCCCGGCCGGCGACTCGGTGATCGTCTCCCTGTGCGCCGCCAACCGCGACCCCCGCCGCTTCCCCGAGCCCGACACCCTCGATCTGGACCGCAGTCCCAACCCCCACCTCGCCTTCGGCCACGGCATCCACTTCTGCCCCGGCGCCGCCCTCGCCCGCGCCGAACTCCAGATCGCCCTGGGCACGCTCCTCGCCCGGCTCCCGGGCCTGCACCTGGCCATCGCGGACGAGGACATCGAATGGATCTCCGCCGTCCTCGGCCGGGGCACCAACCACCTGCCCGTCGGCTACGACCGACGCCTCTGACACCGGCTTCCGGCTGACCGGAGTGCGCTTCACGGCCCGCTCCGGCTCCGGCTGACCGCCTCCCGCTGACCAACGGCGCCCTGGCCCCCGACACTCGCCAGGGCGCCATGTCGACGTGCCCGCATACCTCAGGAGAACGACATGTCATCGACGACCATGCCGCCGACCACCGCCCCCGCCACCGACATCAGCGCCGCGATCCTGAACCTGCTCCTGCCCCATCACCGTACGACCGACCGGGCCCCCGCCTCGGCGGAGGCGTTCCCCCGCCAGATGCGCCGCATCAACGACTTCGTGCGTGAGGGCGCCACCATCGTCTTCACCCTGCCCGGCTTCCCCTGCAAGTCCCCCAACCCGGCCAAGGTTCTGGGCCACCTCCCCGACCAGGGGGAACGTCTTTCTCTCACCTTCCTGAACACCTTGTGCACCGAGATCGAACGGATCTACCCGCCCGGCGCCCGCCTGATCATCTGCTCCGACGGTCACGTGTTCGGCGACCTCATCCACGTCCCCGACGAGCACATCGACGCCTACGCCGACGAACTACGCATCGTCATGGAGCAACACGGCCTGAGCAGACTGTCCGTCTTCGACCTGCGTGACGTCCTCGGCGACCTCCCGCACGACACGAAACGCGCCCACATCCATGGGCGCCATGCCCCCACGGTGGAGGCCCTGCGAGCCGAGATCCGCGCCGATGACCACGCGCTCGCCCTCTACCGGGGCATCACCCGCTTCCTCTTCGAAGACACCGCCGACCATGCGGGCACTCGCTCCGCCCTGCAACGCGAGTGCCGCGACCGTGCGTACGGCGTCATCCAGCGCAGCCGCGCCTGGGGCGACCTGATAGCCCAGCACCACCCCCGCGCCGTCCGCCTGTCCATCCACCCCCAGCCCATCGGCGCCCCCAAATTCGGTATCCGCCTCCTCGACGCCCCCGACGTCTGGACCACCCCCTGGCATTCGGCAGCCCTGCACCGTACCGACGGCACCTGGACGCTCATGTCCCGGAAGGAGGCGGCCCGACTGGGCCGCCTGGTGCGGCAGGGAGGCAGGCCCAGCCACTTCACACAGAGCTGCGAAGCCGAAATACCGGGAACTCGACCGTGATGTGGTCCGACTACTGGTTGTGCCGGTACTGGGCCGGTGGTGATCACAGGGGAGGGCGTCCTTCATGGCAGATGTGAACCGTAGCCGTCGCACGGTGCTCCAGGCAGCCGCGGCAAGTGGATTGGGGGCGGGGATGGTGACGACGGTCGGGGCGTCGACGGCCCGGGCGGTGGCACCGGAGGCCGGTGGCCCGGCGAGCCACCGAGGCGATGCGGACTCGGTGTCCGTGGCGGTGTTGCTGTACGAGGGGTTCACCGCACTCGACGCGGTCGGGCCGTACGAGGTGCTGTGCCGGGTGCCGCGGGTGACCGTGACCATGGTGGCCGAGAAGGCCGGGCGGATCCGTACGGACACCGGCGAACTGACCCTGGTGGCCGAGCGCTCCCTGGACAGTGTGGACCGGGCCGATGTGCTGGTGGTGCCGGGAGGCAGCGGTACCAAGGCGACGATGGAGAACACCGTCGTACTGGACTGGATCCGCCACATCCACCGGCGGTCGGTGTGGACCACATCGGTGTGCACGGGTTCGCTGATCCTGGGCGCGGCCGGGCTGCTGCGCGGTCTGCCCGCCACCACCTTCTGGGCCGGCCGCTCCTACCTGGCGGACCTGGGCGCCGAATACACCCCGGGGCGGTTCGTCGAAGCGGGGAAGATCATCACCGCGGCGGGGGTCTCCGCCGGTATCGACATGGGTCTGCACCTCGCCGCCCGCCTGTCGGACGAGAAGGTGGCGCAGGCGATGCAGCTCGCCGTGGAGTACGATCCCGATCCGCCCTTCGACACCGGCAGCCCGGAGAAGGCGGGCCCGGAGCTCCAGCAGCTTGCGCTCCAACTGCTCGCGGACGCCGAGCGGTAGCGGGCGGGCCGGGAACCGCGGCCTCTCCGCGTCCGGCTGGCCTGTGCGTCTTGTCTCGACGGCCCGCCCTGACGAGCGGCGGGCCGTCTGACAGCGGCCGTCGCCTTCAGTGTCTTCCCACCCGGTTCAAGATGTCCTCGGCCTGCGCGGCCAGGTGGGAAACCAAGTCGGCCGCGGGTGACAGGCCAGTGATGAGATCGACAGCCTCGCCGGCCCAAACCGGCTCCGGTGGCACTTCGCCCCGTGCCACATCGTCTTGGTAGTCACGCTGAGCCTCCACGTCAGCAGCGAGTTCCGCTTCCCTGCCCCTCCATTGGTCGAGGTAGCGATGGCCCAGGGTCCGAGCGGTGTACTGCGCGGGCCAGGCGGAGCCCCGGGCGATGTCCAGGACGCGGTTTCGCTCGGTGTCCTGCCCGCGTCCCTCGAGGATCGCGGTGGCGATCGACGGAGGGACGAGGGCTTCGGCGGAGGCCTGGAAGCGGGTGCCGATGAGCGCCCCCGCGGCACCCAGGGCCAGGGCAGCTGCCAGCCCACGACCGTCAGCGATTCCACCGGCTGCCAGCACCGGAACCGGTGCGACGAGGTCCACCACGGTCGGCACGAACGGCAGGGTCGACCGTCCGTGCCGGGCCCCGTGTCCACCGCTCTCGGTGCCCTGCGCCACGATGACGTCGGCGCCCAGCTCCACCGCCTGCCTGGCTTCCTCGAGATCGGTGACTTGGATGATGAGCGTCGTGCCGGACTGGCGGATGCGTTCGGTGAACGGGCTCGGATCCCCGAAGGACAACATCATCGCCCTGGGTTGGTACTCCAGCGCTCGCTCGACCGCATCCGCATCGATTGCCCAGGTCAGAAAGCCGATACCCCACGGCTTGTCGGTCCCCTGCTTGACCATGGTGGCCTCGCGGGCCAGCCAGTCCGAATCCCCGTCTCCGGCGCCCAGCAACCCGAGCCCACCGCCACGTGAGACTGCTGCCGCCAGGGCACCCCCGGAGGACCCGCCCATGGGCGCCAGCGCGATCGGGTGCTGCACACCGAATAACTTCGTGAACGCCGTTGACAATGTCATGACGACATCATTGCTTTCGCCAGGAGAGAGTGCGCACGCACCCCTTGCAGGCCGAACAGGATGAGAAGCTCAACCACGCCACCGTCGGCGCTGCCCAGCCAGTGGGGCAGGGACGTGTCGAACTCGGCTGCCTCACCGAGCGGCAGTGTCAGGTCGCGCTCGCCGATCACGAGCCGCAGGCATCCGCCCAGCACGTAGAGCCATTCGAAGCCTTCGTGGGTCTGTGGGGTCGGTTCGAGCGGTTCCGGCGCGGCGGGGATGATCATCTTGAACGCGTGGGGCCCGCTACGCCGAGGAGTGTCGGTGATGCCTACGCCCGACCGCTGTCAGTGGTCGGGTGGAGAATTCCGATCGTGACCATGACTTTGCCCTTGACTCTGCCCGCCTCACTGATGGACACCCATCATGTCGACCCAGCCGCCGACGGGTGGGGGTTCATGACACACCACGTCGTGGCGACGCCGGCCGGTGACACGTACGCGCTGTCCGGGGCGGGGCGCTACCGCGGGGAAGCCGATGGCTCGACGGACCCCGCCGAGCAGAACTTCGGCTACCAGATGATCACCCGGCACGCCCCCGACGGAACGCCCGTCGCCACCGCCTTGTTCGGGCAGCCGTGGCCGGACGGTACCTCCTCGGCGATCGAGGAGGGAGGGAGCCCGAACCTGGCGGTCCTCCCGGACGGGACGGTGGCTCTCAGCTCGAAGCCGGGAAGCACCCACCTGATCTCCTCGGACCTGAGCCGGGTCCTGGCCTCCTGGCCGATGCCCTGGGGCTGGGAGGAGGAAAAGGCGAGGACAGGCGATCCCTACGCCGCGTCGATAGCCGTCACTCCCTCAGGCCTGCTGCTGTGCACGACGTCCGAGTACAACCTGAGCAACTGGGCTGGAGCGCACCCGAACATCGTCGCCCTCTCCGAGCCCGGCAGCGGTCTGGCCCCCGGCTCCAAGGCCACACTGCGGGCCATCGCGACCCACGACTCACGCACCGCCCGGCAGATCGACGCCGACCACTACCCTCATGTCCGCTTCCGGGGCGCGCCGGTGGGGCGCGACAACCGCCCGGCACCCTCGCTGACCGAGGTCGTGTCCAAGGACGCCCGCAGCCCCTATGACTACCTCGACTCCAGGATGGGCCGACCGGCGCCGCTGGGCGACGACCTGTTCGTCGTACCCGTCTTCGGGAAGATCTACCGTTCGGGCAACCGGGGCCAGGTCTTCACCTTCGCGCTCCTCGACGATCAGGGAATGGTGCGGGGCCGCCTGGAGGGGCTGGACCCGTACAAGGACAGCCCGTTCACGGGCTTCTGCTTCACCGTGGTGGCCGACCCACACCGTGCGCGAGCGTTCCACCTCAACCGCTACGGCCTGTACGCGTGGGACGCCGACGGCCGTCTGCGATCCCGGATGTCCACCGAGGACAAGCCGTTCAAGGCCCTTACGCACTTCGCCCTGCTGGACTGCACGCCCGCCGGCGAACTTCTCCTCGCCCACCGCAAGCAGCACCTGCTGCTCCGCGTGCCGGTGCCGGAGGACCTCGATGGCCTGGCGGCCGCGGTGGAGGCCGCCCTGAAGGGCTACGGGACCGGGCGTAACGCGCTGAAGTGGCAGTACGACCCGGTGAACTGGCACTGGGTGGATAACTCCGCCCAGGTACACCACCTTTGAGACGCGACCCAGCATTTTTCTCGGCATCGAGCGTTCCCAAGGACTGCGGATCACTCGATGGTCGGCGTCTCCCTGAATCGTGCGGCGAGTTCACTGCGGGAACGGATGCCCAGCTTGGAGTAGACGTGGGTCAGGTGGTACTGAACCGTCTTGACCGAGATGAACAGCTCCAGCGCCGTCTGCTGATTGGTCGCTCCGGAGGCGACGAGACGGGTCACGGCCCTCTCCTGCGGGGTCAGTTGGGCCATGCCCGGACTGAGGCGGACGGCGTGCAGCCCGCCTGCCTGCAACTCTCGTTCACAGCGTTCCACCAACGTGCCCGCACCGAGGGTGGCGTAGGCGTCTCGGGCGTTCCTCAGGACGGTATCGGCCTCCCGGCGCTTGCCGGCGCGGCGCAGCGTCTGGCCGTAGGCGAAGTTGACCCGGGCACGGTCGTACGGCAGGGGGAGGTGTTCGAGGTGGGTGAGGGCCTGCTCGAACTGCTGACGGGCGGTGTCGATGTCCCCGTGCGCGGCGACAAGCCGTCCGCGCGCCAACCCCAGGCGGGCCATGGCGGAGCGACGGCCGAGGCGGGCGGCCCGCTCCTCGTGCGGGGCGAGAAACACATCGGTCTCGTCCAGGCGACCGGTCATCACCAGGGCGTTTGCGTAGACGTCAGGCCAGGGCCAGAAGCCCGGCTCGTCGATCGACCTGCGGGTGGGGAGTTGGACGACGGGGGTGAGAGCCTCGACGACCCGGTCGTAGTCGCCGCGCGCCTCGGCGACCTGCGCGCGGGCCAGGCAGGAGGGGACGAGCATGATCTCGTAATGGTGGGGGTCGGCGGCGGCCTCGGCCACGTGGTGATCGGCCGCCTCCCAGTCGCCCCGGAGCGCGTGGATCTGGGCTCCGGTCCAGTGCACCATCGGGCGGACCAGCTCGATCCGGACGTCGGCGAGCCGGGCGGCGGCCCGCTGCACGGTCTCCAGAGCCTCTTGCCACGCACCGAGTGCGAACTGTGTGCGGGCCAGCCAGCCCTGGGCCCACAGCGAGATGCGGGTGGAGCCCAGGCGATAGCCGGTGGGGACGGCGGCCTCGAGTCTGTGTCGGGCGGCTTCGGGAGCGTCCAGAGCGAGGTCCACCCAGCCCCGGCCGAGCTGGAAGCGCTGGGGCTGAGCGCCGCCGACGAGTTTGGCGGCGGCTGTTTCGTAGGCCGCGAAGGCCTCCTCGGGACGGCCCATCGCGGCGAGTCCGAGGCCGAGCACGGCCTCCGACTCGATGGCGGAGGGGTCGTCGGGATCCGCCAGCTCGATGGCGCGGCGAGCCCAGGAGACCAGGTCGTGCCCGTCCCAGCGGCCCAGGGCGTGGAGCACCCGACGCTGGCAGATCATGGCCATCAGGTCCCGGTGGCGCGCCGGGTCGCAGCGTTCCCAGGCATCGGTCAGGAAGCCCTCGGCTTCCGGCGGCCGTCCGCGCATGATGGCCAGATAGCCGAGGACGACGTCGCGCAGCGTACTGGCCGGGAAGCTCTCCAGTTCTGCGGCGAACGCGGCAGCCTGCGGTATGTCTCCCGCGCCGATCATCGCGTCAACCGCCCGCAGCAGCCTGTCCTCGCGCGCGGTACGTGAGGTGCTCAGCCTGCCTGCCCGCACCAAGCTGTCGGCCACCGCGGACCACTCTCCCGCGGAGGCGTGCTCGGCGGCGTACCGGTCGAGCTCGTCGGCGAGCGTCTCATCGGCCGTGGTGATGGCCGCCACCCGGTGGATCAGCTGCCGTCCGCGGTCCGCGGTGATCCTCGTCGCGCGGCGGTGCAGCGCGGCCCGCCGCGTCAGATCGATGCCGGTGAGGACAGCGGCACGAACCAGGGGGTGAGCGAACGCCAGCTGTGCGCGCCCGGGGTCGATGGTGGCGGTCAGCAGACCGGCCGCCCGCGCCTCGTCCGCGGCCGGCAGAGCATCGCCGACACCGCCCAGTTCGACGGCTTCGGCGAGCGTCGCGTCGTCTCCCAGGACGGAACAGGCCTCCACCAGATGCCGGGCCTGCGCGCCGCATTCGGAGAGCCGGTGGCGGACGACCGCGGCGTAGCGTGCGGGGGCGGGCAGTTCGGGTCGCCATTCCTGCCAGGTCTCGCGGGGCAGTTCGCGCAACAGCTGCGTGAGGTGGCGCGGATTGCCCCGGGTGTGACGGCACAGATGCCGGGCCGCCGGGAGGTCCAGCGCGAGGCCGTGTTCCTGGCGGGCGAGTGTCCGGGCGTCCTGGGGCGTCAGCGGCCCGGGACGTACGACGTCGACCGTGCAGCCGTCGAGGAATTCCAAGGTCCGCAGGACGGCCAGGTGGACGTTTTCGGGTGCCCGTCTCACCCCGTACAGCTCATACGGTTGGTCCCGCGCGACGAGGATCACGAGGGCCCGCTGGTCCGGCATCCGGCGCACAGCGGAGTGGAGGGCACGCAGGCTCTCCACATCGGCCCAGTGGGCGTCCTCGACCACCACGATCACCGGTTCCCGATCCTGCCGGGCGGTCCACTGGCGGCACAGCAGACGCCCGGTGTCGAGCACCGCGGCGGGCTCCGCCGGGTCGGGCAGGTCGGTACCGGCTCCCAGAGCCCGTACGAGCTGTTCGGCGATCCCGAGCGGAAGGTCCGATTCCCAGGACACCCCGGTGACGCGCAGGACGAGGGGCGGGACGGCGTGCGTACGACGCTGATCGAGGACATGCCCGACCAGCGCCGTCTTACCGATGCCCGCAGGTCCCTCGACCAGGACCAGTCCGGGGCTGCCTGAGCAGGCGGCGCTGATCGAACGGGTCAGCGCGGCGATCTCACCGACCCGCCCGATCGGACGTCGCGGCAGCTCAGAGTGGTCACTCATGTGCCGGCACGCTAACACCGGCGCCTGCCGGCGCAGGCGGGTCGTGCGGGGCACACTGCCAGGTGGAGCGCATCAGCCGAGGTCCCCGCCGGCGACGGGCAGCACCGTGCCGGTGATGTAGGACGCCTCGTCGGAGGCCAGGAAGCAGATGGCGGCGGCTTGTTCGTCGAGCGTTCCGTACCGCTTCAGCAGGCTCGAGGAGAGGGTCTGAGCGATGTGGGCTTCGAACCAGCCCTTCTCCTGTGCGTTCCGCGGAGCCGGTGTGCCCCGGGAGACGCGCCGTGGCGGCGCCTCGGTCCCGCCCGGCGCGGTGGCGACCACGCGGACCCCGTGCTCGGCACACTCGAAGGCGAGCGACGCGGTGAGGGCGTTGATGCCGCCTTTGGCCGCGGAGTACGGGATGCGGTGGACGCCGCGGGTCGCTGCCGAGGACACGTTCACGATCACCCCGGTCCCCTGAGCCGCCATCGTCGGCAGCACCGCGCGGCAGGACCACAGCGTCGTCATCAGCGAGCGGGTGATCTCCGCCTGGATCTCCTCGGCGGAGAACTCGGTGAACGGCTTGAAGTTGATCGCGCCGCCCACGTTGTTCACCAGCACGTCGATCCGGCCGAGCACGTCCAGGGAGCCGTCGATCGCCGACCGCGCACCCTCGTAGGTCTCCAGATCGGCGAGGACGGCGTGGGCAGTGAGGCCGGCGGCGGCGTCCCGGACCGGTTCGGCGCGGTCCACCAGGACGAGCTCGGCCCCTTCGGCGCTCAGCCGCCGGGCGACCGCGAGGCCGATGCCCTGGCCCGCTCCGGTGACCACGGCCTTCCTACCGGCGAACCGGCCGGGATGCGGTGCGTACGCGCTCACGCCGCCTCCGCCGTCTCGCGCACCCCGGCCGGGCCGAACTTCTCGTAATGGAAGCCCGCCGGTGCCACGCCGAGAGAGCCGATATGGCCGCGTACGGCCTCCACCATGGGGGGCGGGCCGCACAGGTAGACATCCACGTCGCCGTCGCGCAGCGTCGAGGAGTCGATCAAGCTCGTGACGAAGCCCTTGTTACGGGCGGAACTGTTGGCGTCGGCCACGCAATGGTCGAAGGTGAACCCCGGAATGACCTCCGCGTAGTCCTCCAAGGTGTCCAGGTGGACCAGGTCCGGATCAGTGGTGACGCCATACAGCAGGTGGACCGGGTGCGCGGGCGGCTTCCGGGTGAGGTGCTCCAGCATCGACAGCAGCGGTGCGAGACCGGTGCCGCCCGCCAGCAGCAGCGCGGGGCGAGCGAGGCCGCGCAGGTAGAAGCCGCCCATCGGGCCGGTGAACTCCAGCCGGTCACCTACCCGGGCGCGCTCGGCGAGATAACCGGACATCGCCCCGCCGTCGATGATGCGGACCAGGAAGGAGATCTGCCGCTGCCCCGGGCCGGAGCTGAAGGAATACGAGCGGGTCTGGCCCATGCCGGGCACGGCGATGTTGGCGTACTGGCCGGGCAGGAAGTCCAGCGCGTCCCGGTCGTCGACGTCGAGAGTGAACTCGACGGTGGTCGCGGAGTGCCGCTTGAGGTCGGCAAGGATGGCCTGGTGCCTGGCCGCGGCGGTCTTCGCGGCGGCCGATGAGGAGGCGATGCGCAGGACGAGGTCACTCCGGGGAGTCATCTGGCAGGGCAGACAGTAGCCGCTCGCGGCCTCGTCGTCGGACAGCGCCTCGTCGATGTAGTCACCGCCGTCGTAACTGCCGGACTCGCACAGCGACTTGCAGGTCCCGCAGGCGCCGTCACGGCAGTCCAGGGGGATGTTGATGCGGGCCCCGTAGGAGGCCTCGGCAACGGTCTCGTCCGGTCGGCACTCGATGAACCGGGTGATGCCGTCCTCGAAGTTCAGGGCGACCTGAAAAGGCATGCGGGAGCTCATTTCACACGAGGATGCGATCGGGTCAGACGTGGTAGATGTCGACGACGTGGTGCACGTAGTCGTTCTTGAGGACGACCTTCTTGCGCCTGATCAGCGGTTCGGGGCCGGACAGGTCGAGTCGGTAGAAGGACGTGCCGAAGTACGTGTCGACGCTCTGGTAGCGGTAGTAGAGCGTGAACCAGTTGAACCGCACGTCGACCCGGTCGCCGTCACGGCCGGTGACTTCGACGTTCGTGATGTTGTGGCCGGTGCGCGGCTCGGGCAGGCTCGTGGCGCTGGAGCGATCGGTGCGGATACGGAAGACGCGGTCCTCCAGACCTGCCCGGCTGGGGTAGTAGACCAGCGAGATCTCGGTCTGCGGGTCGCGGGTGAGCTGGTCGTCGTCCGCCCAGGCCGGCATCCAGAACTCGGCGTCCGGGTGGTAGCACTCCAGCCACTTCTCGAACTCGCGGTCGTCGAGATACCGCGCCTCGCGGTAGAGGAACTGGCGGATGCCTTCGAGTGTGGTCTCCTCGATCGCCGTGGTCACTTCGCCGCCTCCAGGGCCTTGCGCAGGGTGTCGAGCCAGTAGCCGTGCTGGATGGGGTAGAGGCCCTCGTCCTCGGTGCGCACCCCGCTCGCGATCGGGTGGATGCCGATCTTCTTGGCGTCCTCGTCCGGACCGTCGATCCGGTGCACGGCCCCGCGGCTCAGGTCGTTCCACGGCATGGACTCGGCCAGGTAGGTCTTCTGGCAGGAGCGGAACTCCTCCAGGTCGTCCGGGGTGGCCATACCGGTGGCGTTGAAGAAGTCCTCGTACTGCCGGATGCGCTGCGCCCGGGCCTCGGCCGGCTCGCCCTTGGGGGCGATGCAGTAGATGGTGACCTCGGTCTTGTCGACGGAGATCGGCCGGAAGTGCCGGATCTGCGAGCTGAACTGATCCATCAGGTAGACGTTCGGGTACAGGCACAGATTGCGGGACACCCCGATCATCCAGTCGGCCTTCTCCTCCCCGAACTCGGCCGCCAGCTCCTCGCGCTTGTCGTGCAGCGGTCGGTTGGTGGGGTCGAGCCACCTGGTCCACAGCAGCAGGTGGCCGTGGTCGAAGGAGTAGAAGCCGCCCTGCTGCTTGGACCAGCCGCCGGAGTCCATGGTCTTGGTGTCGTTCCTGGATTCGCCGGAGGTGCGGCGGGCCTGGGTGGCGGCGTAGTTCCAGTGGGTGGCGGAGACGTGGTAGCCGTCGGCGCCGTTCTCCGCCTGGAGCTTCCAGTTGCCGTCGTAGTGGTAGGTGGAGGAGCCCCGCAGCACCTCCAGGCCCTCCGGCGACTGGTCGACGATCATGTCGATGACGACCGCCGCGTCGCCCAGGTGCTCGGTGAGGGGCTTGACGTCCGGGTTGAGGCTGCCGAAGAGGAAACCGCGGTAGTTCTCGAAGCGGGCGACCTTCTTCAGATCGTGCGAGCCGTCGGTGTTGAACTGCTCCGGATAGCCGGCCTCGCGCGGATCCTTCACCTTCAGCAGCCGACCGCTGTTGCTGAACGTCCAGCCGTGGAACGGGCAGGTGAAGGTGGTGCGGTTGTCGGTCTTCCGGCGGCAGAGCATCGCGCCACGATGGCTGCACGCATTGATCAGGCAGTGCAACTCGCCCTGCTTGTCCCGGGAGATGACGACGGGGTGACGGCCGATGTACGTGGTGAAGTAGTCACCGACCTCGGGGATCTGGCTCTCGTGGGCGAGGTAGACCCAGTTCCCCTCGAAGATGTGCTTCATCTCCAGCTCGAAGAGTTCCTCGTCGGTGAAGACGCCCCGCCGCACCCGGTACACGCCGCTGTCGGGGTCTTCCACGAGGGCGTCTTCGACGATGGCCCGCGCACGGCTGAAGTCGTCGGCCATGATCATCCCGTCCCTTCACCTCGGCCGAGCCGCTTCGGACGGCGGCCTCGCTGCCCTTGCTTTTCAGCACCATGACAGCGCGGTGAAGAACCGGCCCCAGACATTTCCCCAGGGTTGGCCCAGGAGGGTGTCCATATCTTCGGAGTCTCCATCGCGCGCGATCGACCGGCGCCGACGAGTCAGCCGCTCTGCGCGGGCCAGGCTCACCGACCCGATGCCGGTCCCGGACGGCCCTGCTCCGGGGGCGGTGTCGCCACCCGTACGGGGTCCCTCGTACCAGCGGCGGACCCGTTCAGCCCCGTCGTACTGCGTTCTCAGTAGCGGGAACTGTCGGCAGCCGCACGACGACAGGACGGCACGCTCCCGGAGAGCCTGGGCGGACAGTCGGCACCAGATCTGGAGACCTCCTTCCGTGGCTACATTCCTTTACCAAGTGGGCCGTCTGGCCTTCCGGCGGCGCTGGTACGTCGCCCTGGTCTGGGCGGCCGTCCTGGCCGCCGTCGGACTGGGTGCCCTCAAGGCTCCGGGAACCTCCGACGAGGAGTTCTCCATGCCGGGCATCGAGTCCCAGAAGGCGTTCGACCTCATGGAACAGCGCTTCCCCGGAGCCACCGCCGACGGCGCGACCGCCCGGGTCGTCTTCGTCGCGCCGAGCGGTGAGAAGGTCACCGCCACCGAGAACAAGCAGACCGTCGAGAAGGCCGTGGCCGACCTGGCCGGCGGCACGCAGGTCGCGAGCGCCGTCGACCCGTTCCGGGCGAAGGCCGTCAGCAAGGACGGCACGACGGCGTACGCGGCCGTCACCTACAAGGTCGCCGCCAACGACCTCACCGACGCCAGCAAGACGCGGCTGGAGCGGGCCATCCACACGGCCCAGGACTCCGGGCTGACCGTCGAGGCCGGTGGAAGCGCGATGGGCGACGGTGGCGGGCCCGGTGGCGTGGCCGAGGTGGTCGGTGTCGCGATAGCCGCCGTCGTACTGCTGGTCACCTTCGGTTCGCTGGCCGCCGCCGGACTGCCGCTGCTGACCGCCATCATCGGCGTCGGCGTGAGCATGGGCGTCATCCTGACCCTGTCCGAGGCGCTGGGCCTGTCCACGACGACGGGCACCCTGGCGATGATGCTGGGCCTCGCGGTCGGCATCGACTACGCCCTGTTCGTCGTCTCCCGCTACCGCGAGGAGCGCGCCAAGGGCCACGCGCCGCAGGAGGCGGTCGGGCTGGCGGTCGGCACGGCCGGTTCCGCGGTCGTGTTCGCCGGGCTCACCGTCGTCATCGCGCTGGCCGGACTCGCGGTGGTCGGCATCCCGATGCTCACCAAGATGGGCCTGGCCGCGGCGGGCGCGGTCGTCGTCGCCGTACTGATCGCGCTGACGCTGGTCCCGGCGTTCCTCGGCTTCTGGCCGAACGCCGTGCTCCGGCGGCGGGCCCGCAAGAGCGGCCGCATCGAGGAGAGCACCGAGAACAACGGCGGCAGCCGCTGGGCGCGGTTCGTGCTGCGCCGTCCGCTGCCCGTGCTGCTGCTCGGCGTGGTGGGCCTCGGGGCCCTCGCGGTGCCCATGACGAACCTCCAGCTCGGCATGCCCGGGGACGAGGCCAAGTCGACCTCCACCACCGAGCGCCGGGCGTACGACGCGCTCGCCGAGGCCTTCGGGCCGGGCTTCAACGGGCCGCTGACCGTCGTCGTGGACGCGAAGGGGGACGCCGACCCGAAGGGCGCCGCCGGGACGGTCGCGAAGGAGATCGGCGGCACCGAGGGCGTCGTCTCCGTCTCCCCGGCCCGCTTCAACGAGAACGGTGACACGGCCGTCTTCCAGGTCGTACCGTCCACGGCGCCGACCGACGAGAAGACCAAGGACCTGGTCACGACCATCCGCGGCGAGCGGCCCGGGGTCGAGTCCGAGACCGGGGCGACCTTCGAGGTCACCGGCACCACCGCGCTGAACATCGACATCTCCGACAAGGTGCAGGCCGCGCTGATCCCTTACCTGGTGGTCGTCGTCGGCCTCGCGATCGTGCTCCTGCTGGTGGTCTTCCGGTCCCTGCTCGTCCCGCTGAAGGCGGCCCTCGGCTTCCTGTTGTCGGTGCTTGCCTCCCTCGGCGTGGTCGTCCTGGTCTTCCAGCAGGGCCACGGAGCGGAACTCCTGGGCGTGGAGCAGACCGGCCCGATCATGAGCCTGATGCCGATCTTCCTGGTGGGCATCGTCTTCGGCCTGGCCATGGACTACGAGGTGTTCCTCGTCTCACGGATGCGGGAGGCGTACGTCCACGGCGAGCGGCCCGGCCAGGCGGTCACGTCCGGCTTCCGGCACAGTGCCCGCGTGGTGGTGGCCGCCGCGCTGATCATGATCGCGGTGTTCGCCGGGTTCGTCGGCGAGAGCGACTCCATGATCAAGATGATCGGGTTCGGACTCGCCTCCGCCGTTCTGTTCGACGCCTTCGTCGTACGGATGGCGATCGTGCCCGCCGTGCTCGCCCTGCTCGGCGACAAGGCATGGTGGCTGCCGAAGTGGCTGGACCGGCTGCTGCCCAATGTCGACGTGGAGGGCGAGTCGCTCGGCCGCCGACCGGAAACGAAACCGGAACCGGCCGGGACGCCCGACCTGGAAGTGGCCCGCACCTGATACGACCCGCCTGCCCCACCCCACCAGGGCCGCCCGTGGCGAACGACACGGGCGGCCCCGGCGGCCGTTTGCGCGGGGAACGGTCACGATGGCCACAGAGCACCGACCGGAGAGCCCGATGAGCACCAGCCTTGAGCGTTACACGGACCGTTTCGAGCAGTACGCCGACCGCCACCCCCGCATCGTCGACGTGGCGGTCGTCCTGGCACTGATGGGGTGCGCGGCCCTCGGCAGCAATCTCACCCTGCCCGGTGCCGATCCGCCCGACCAGGACAGGACCGCCATCGTCCTCATGGGCGTGTCCTGCCTCGCCCTGCTGAGGTACCGCACCCACCCGCGCGCCGCCGTCGTCGTGACGGCGATCTGCACGGTGATCGTGATCGCGCTGGGGTACCTGCTCACGCCCCTGCTGCTGGGCCCCGTCATGGCGGCGCTCTACTGGCTGGCCACGCTCTCCGACCGCAGGACCACCCGCGTCTTCGGCTTCACCAGCATGGTGGCGCTGATGGTGGCGTCGGCGGTCTCCGACTCCATGGACAGCCTCTCGCTGGTGCTCAGGACGATCGGCCCCTTCTTCTGGCTGCTGCTGCCGCTCGCCGCCGGCACCATGACCCGGCTCCGACGCGCCTACCTGGCGTCGGTACAGGCCCGCGCCGAACACGCCGAGCGCACCCGGGAGGAGGAGGCACGGCTGCGCGTCACCGAGGAGCGCATGCGCATCGCCCGCGACCTCCACGACGTCGTGGCCCACCACCTGGCCCTGGCGAACGCGCAGGCCGGTACGGCCGCCCACCTCGCGCTCACCAGCCCGCAGCAGACGAAGCAGATCCTCACCGACCTGACCGGCACCACCTCCTCCGCACTGCGCGAGCTGAAGGCCACGCTGGGACTGCTGCGCCGGAACGACGACCCGGCCTCCGCATCGCTGGAGCCGTCCCCCGGCCTCGCCCGCCTGCCCGAACTGGTCTCGGGGTGTGCGTCCGCGGGACTCGCCGTCACGGTCACCACGACAGGAGAGCCCCGTCCGCTCTCGCCCGGGGTGGACCTGACCGCGTTCCGGATCGTGCAGGAGGCGCTCACCAACGTCACCAAGCACGCCGCCGCGGACTCCGCACACGTACGCCTCGTCTACTCCGGATCACGCCTGCTGATCACGGTCAGCAACGACGGCCCGGACACCACCGGTACCAACAACGCCGCGCCGAGCCGGGGCTTCGGCCTCATGGGCATGCGTGAACGCGCCCTCACCATCGGCGGCGAACTCCGTGCGGGACCCCGCCCGGAGGGCGGCTTCGAGGTCACCACCGCGCTGCCGCTCCAGCCGTCGGCCCCCGCAACGGCCGTAGCCGCCACAGATGTTCCCGCAGGAGGAGAAGAGTCATGACCATCAGGGTGCTGCTCGCCGACGACCAGGCCCTGCTGCGGGCCACCTTCCGGATCCTGATCGACTCCTGCGAGGACATGGCGGTGGTCGGCGAGGCCTCGGACGGCACGGAGGCGCTGGAACTGACCCGCGCCCACGACCCCGACATCGTCCTCATGGACATCCGGATGCCGGGCACCGACGGACTCGCCGCCACCTCCGCGATCTGCGCCGACCCGGAACTGGCCGCCACCCGTGTCCTGATCCTGACGACGTTCGAGACCGAGGACTACGTCGCCCAGGCGCTGCGCGCCGGTGCCAGCGGCTTCCTCGGCAAGGACGTCACGGCCGACACCCTGCTGGCCGGCCTGCGCACGGTGGCCTCCGGCGAGGCCCTCCTGTCACCCGCCGCGACCCGCACCCTCATCACCAACTTCCTCATGACCCCCGCCCCCGGCACTCACCTTGCGCCGCCGCAATCCCTGTCGGAACTCACCGACCGCGAACGCGAGGTGATGGGCCTGGCCGCCGAGGGCAAATCCAACACCGAGATCGCCGAGATCCTCGTCCTCAGCCCGCTGACGGTACGCACTCACATCCACCGCGCGATGACGAAACTGGGCGCCCGCGACCGCGCCCAACTGGTCGTCATCGCCTACCAGACGGGCCTGGCACAGGCGACCCCGCCTGCCCCATGACGGCGGACCCTTTTCGAGCGTCACCCAGCAGGACGGTCACCAGACCACCGAGGACAGCGATACCGGCAGCCACAAGGAAAGCCAGCCGGTACCCGGCCGCCAGGGCCGTTGCCCGGTCGGCCGTACCCATGTGGGCGGTTCGGGCGGCGGCGATGCTTCCTAAACCGGCGATGGCAAGGACACCTGCCACGTACTTGGCCGTCTCGAAAAGGCCATAGCCCACGCCCTTTTCGTCCGCCGAGAGGTCCTTTCCACTGCCCTGGTAGGAAAATTCATTGGCCGGCATGGCCACCAGGTCCGGAAGGAGGAAACGCGCAGTACTCCTGGACGGATCAAAGGCGCTGCGGCCTTACGTTCGTGGATGACGAATATGAGGAAGACGAGGGCCGATGCCGCCAGGGGGCCCAACACGACGGGCGACGCCAACCCGGCGTGCTCGACGCCCGCGATCCCGTAGACCAGGAGCATGAGACCGGCGACGGACAATGCCGCACCGGGCAGGTCCAAGCCGGTGGAGGGCCTATGGGGTCGGCGGCCGGGGCAGGAAGACGTAGCGCCAGCCGAGGCCTTGGGTGACGGCTCCACCGACGACGGCTCCGCCCGCCGCCCCGAGCCCGCCGGCGACCGCGACAGCGGCGAACGTACGGTCGCGCTCACCCGCGTCGGGGCGGTTGCTGATGATCGCGAAGGACGTCGGGACGGCCAGGGCCGCGCCCACGCCCTGGAGGGCCCTGCTGATGAGGAGCAGCCAGGGTGTGAGCGCGAGCCCGGCGAACAACAGGCCGACGGTGAACAGGCCCAGACCGATGGTCAGGACGCGTCGGCGACCATACCTGTCGCCGCACCGGCCGCCGAGCAGCAGCATTCCTCCCAGGGGGAGCGTGTACGCCGTAATGACCCACTGAGCACCGACCTGGCTCACGCCGAAGCCGCGTTGCACGGTCGACAGTGCAACGGTGACCACCAGCCCGTCGAAGACCACCAGGAAGTTCGTCACCACAAGCAGCGCCGTGAGGTAGAGCGCCATCCGGGGACGGGCTGCGTGCTCGGGGTGAGAGAGCGACATGGCCCTCCGGGGCCAACGGAACGTGCCGCCCGACTGTAAGTCGGCACCTCCGAGGCCGACGCTCTCCGGCGCCGACGATCAGGACGGGTCCTTGCGCGTGACGTCGCCGGGGGCGGCCCGTATGACGCGCGGGGCGTTCGGGGTGTTGGCCGAGGTGCCGTCGGCCTTCATGGCCCTGGCTTCGCCTTTGAGGATGCGGGCCGCTTTGCCCGCGGAGCGGGTGAGGTCGGGGAGCTTCTTGGCGCCGATCAGGACGATCGCGACGATGAGGAGGAGAGCGAGCTCGCTGAGGCCGAACATGGGTGGGTGGTCCCCTCCGGTAGGTGGCGGCCCCGTGGCGTGGCCGCGAACGACGACGGTAATCTACGGCACTGTAGAAGTATGGGCCAGGGTGCCGTTGGATCGCGTGGCTACGATGAACCACCCCGCCCGGGCATGGGCGGCGGGTGACCGGAGGGAGACGGGGTGAGAGACCAGGAGCGCGGCCGACGGCGCGGTCAGGGTGAGCTGGAGGCGCAGGTGCTGGCGGCTCTGCGTGAGGCGTCGGAGCCCGCGAGCGCGGCGTGGGTGCAGGAGAAGCTCGGCGGCGCTCTGGCCTATACCACCGTGATCACCATTCTCACGCGGCTGCTGGCCAAGGGCGCGGTGACGCGGGAGAAGGTCGGCCGGTCCTTCGTGTGGACGGCGGCGGCCGACGAGGCGGGTCTGGCCGCGTTGCGGATGCGGCGGGTGCTGGACAAGGAGAGCGACCGCGAAGCGGTGCTGGCCAGCTTCGTGACCGGCCTGTCGCAGCAGGACGAGGAGATGCTGCGGGAACTGTTGACGCGGACCAGGGAAGCGGAGGAGTAGAGGAGTTCATGGGGGTCTTCGTCTTCCTGCCACTGGTGCTGCCCTTGACGGCGTGGCCGATCGCCCGGCTGGCGGAGCAGCATCTGCACCCGCGTGCGGCGATCTGGCTGCTGTCCGCGGTGGCCGGGGTGTTCGCGGTGTGCAGCACGCTGTGCCTGGGGCTGCTGATGGTGGTCGGCACCGCGCAGTTGCCCGGCAACCCGCTGCCCGACGGCTGGTCGGACCCGGAGGTGCGCGAGGCCGTTCCGTACGACGAGGTGGCGGGCAAGGCCGCCATTCCCGCGCTGTTCGCCGTGCTCGCCGCGTGCACCCGGCTGGTGTGGCGCCACCAGCGCGTACGGCGCCGCGCCGAGCGCGCCCTCGCGGGCCTGCCCGCCACGCCGGTGGCGGTGCTGCCCGACGAGGTGCCGTACGCCTACGCCCTGCCGGGCAGGCGGGACCGTGTCGTGGTGAGCACCGGGATGCTCGCCGGGCTGGACTCGGCCGAGCGCCGGGCCCTGTTCGCTCACGAGCGCACGCACCTCGCCCGCCGCCACCACCGGTTCCTGCTCACCGTGCAGCTCGCGGCGTGGGCCAACCCGTTCCTGCGCCCGCTGCGGACCGCGGTCACCTACACGGCCGAGCGGTGGGCAGACGAGGAGGCGGCACAGGCGGTCGGCAGCCGGCGCACCGTGGCGCGGGCGATCGGCAAGTCCGCGCTGATGTCCCGGGGTGCGCCGGTCGCCACGCTGGCGGGTTTCGCGGCCACGGGGCCGGTGCCCCGCCGGGTGGCCGCGCTGCTGCGCCCCGCTCCCGCGGGGCGCATCTGGCCGCCCGCCTTCACCACGGTGGGCCTGGCCGCATGGGGCGCGGCGGTGGGCACGACGGCGTCGGCGTTGTCCTCGGCGAACTCGGCGGTCACCCTGTTCCTGATCCTTCACGCGGCCACCCCGATGTAACCGCGTCGCGGGTGTCCTGCGGTGCCGATGGGGCGAGCAGGTAGGACTGGAGCTGTCCGAGGAGTTCGGTGATGTTCTCCTGGTCGGTGCGGTAGCGGACGAGCTTGCCGGTACGTACCGACCGGAGCAGCCCGCCGCGTCGGAGGACGGCAAGGTGTTCGGAAGTGGTCGACGCGCCGAGTCCGGCACGTTCGGCGGCCTCGCCGACCGTCAGTTCCTCACCATTGGCGAAGTGCGAGAAGAGCTTTTGGCGCGTCCCGCTGGCCAGTGCCTTGAGGAACACCTGGAGCTCGTCTCCGGGCAGGGCGGCCCCGGGGGGCGTCTCCTGCTCCGCGTCGGCCTGGTCGTCGGCCCCGTGCGGTTCCAGGTCGAACTCGGCCGGAGGGATGTCCAGGGCGAAGCAGGCTTCGCGGACGACGGCCCGTTCGCTGTCGTCGAAGTGGCCGTCGGCACCGCCGATGACGATGCCGATCTGGACGACGGCCCGTGCCTCGGCGGGCTTCTTCTTCGCCTTGCTGATCTCCTGTATCGCGCTGACCTTGCCGAGTTCGAAGTCCGCGGTCAGCTTGTCGAGGTTCTCCTCGAAGCGGCGGTGGAGGTCGTCCGGAGGGAAAGTCTGGAGCACATCGTTGGTGGCGATGAGCTGGGCGACGCGTTCCCGCTCCGAGGGGTCGATCCGGCCGTCCGCTGCCGCCACCAGGGCGCACATCGCGATGCTGGCGTCCCGGAAGGCTCCGCTCTTCAGGTGGCTCTTCTTCGCGGAGAGCTGAGCCTGCATCGTTTGGACCGAGTCCTTGAGGCGGTCCCACAGCGCCATCTGCATCTCCTTGTCGGTACTCGCCCGTCGCGTGACGTGGAAAGAGAAAACTACAGGTTTGTAGAGAGGTGCCGCGAAGGGGGCTGAGCCTCCGCGGGTTTTCTGGTGGCCTCAAATGATCGGTCACCTGCCTCTGTGAGTTCTACAGTCCTGTAGATTTTCCCTTGGTCGGGTACGCGGCGAGAGCAGGCGGTGTTTCTGCGTGCACTGATGCGTACCCGCCCGTATCCGTTGGTCATTTCGAACCCAGGAGCTGTGCCCTGTGACCGTGAGCCTGTCCAAAGGCGGCAACCTCTCCCTCACCCGCTCCCAGCCCGGCCTCGCCAGCGTCGTCGCGGGCCTCGGCTGGAAGGTGAACACCGGCCCTGGCGACGTGGACCTCGACGCCAGCGCACTGGTGCTGGGGGCGGACGGCCGGGCCCTCTCGGACGAGCACTTCGTCTTCTTCAACAACCGTGCCACGCCCGACGACTCCGTTCGGCACACCGGCGACAACAGGACGGGCGAGGGTGAAGGAGACGACGAGCAGATCGCCGTCGACTTCACCTTGCTGCCGCCCGAGGCGGAGTCGGTCGTGTTCGTGGTGTCGATCCACGATCAGGACGGGGCGGCCGACACCTTCGGCCGCGTGCGCGATGCCTACATCCGTGTGGTGCACCAGGCGGCTGGTGTGGAGATGTGCCGCTACGAGCTGACCGAGGACGGCCACGATGAGACCGCGATGGTGTTCGGCCAGCTGTACCGGCGGGACGGGGAGTGGAAGTTCCGCGCGATCGGCCAGGGCTATGCGTCGGGGCTGCTCGGAATCGCCAAGGACTATGGCGTCGATGTGTGAGCGTTTCGGGGACGCCAGCTGAAGTCCGTCGAGTGCGCTGAGCTTCAGCGCTGAGACACGGCTTCGGGCTCGTGGTCACAGGTCCCTTCGAGGCCGTAGGTCTCCCAGGCGGGGAAGGGGTCGTCCCAGGCCGACCAGCCCCGGGCGCCCAGTGCGTGCTCATCGTCGGTGAGTAGGCATGCGGACAGGGCGTGGTGCAGGGCGGTGGGGCGCAGTCCGGTGCCGATGAAGACGAGTTCCTGGCCGCGCTCGGCGGCTTCACCGGCCTCGCTGTGGCCCTCGCGTGCTCCGGAGGGTTCGAACCGGGCGACGGCGCCTGCCTGTGACCACAGTCCGGTCACCCGCGGGCGGGTGGCCAGCCAGAAGAAGCCCTTGGAGCGCAGGACGCTGCCGTAGGCCCCGGTGTCCAGGTCCGTGGCGATGAAGTCCCACAGCCGGGTGGGATGGAAGGGCCGGCTGGCCCGGAAGAGGGTGCTGGAGATGCCGTATTCCTCGGTCTCCGGCACATGGTCGCCGTTGAGTTCCCGCACCCAGCCGGGAGCTTCCTGGGCGCGTTCGAGGTCGAAGCGGCCGGTGCCGAGCACGTCCGTGGGGAGACCCGGCCGTGGGTTGCGGGTACGAGATGGGCGGCCGGGTTGAGCCGGGACAGCGCGGCCGCCAGCCGTTCGGCTGTGTCGGGGGTGACCAGGTCGAGTTTGTTGAGGACGATGACGTCGGCGAACTCGACCTGGTCCATGAGGAGGTCGCTGACGGTGCGTTCGTCGTCCTCGTACTGGTCGAGTCCCCGCGCGACCAGCTCGTCGCCGCCGGTCAGTTCCGGGAGGAAGTTCGCGGCGTCGACGACCGTGACCATGGTGTCGAGCCGCGCGACCTCGTCCAGCGTCGCGCCGTCGTCGCGGGGGAAGGCGAAGGTAGCGGCGACGGGCATGGGCTCGGAGATGCCACTGGACTCGATGAGGAGGTAGTCGAACCGCCCCTCTCTCGCGAGCCGGTCCACCTCCTCCAGCAGGTCGTCGCGCAGGGTGCAGCAGATGCAGCCGTTCGTCATCTCGACGAGGCGTTCTTCGGTGCGGGAGAGAGCCGCGTCGCCGTCGCGGACGAGTGCGGCGTCGATGTTCACCTCGCTCATGTCGTTGACGATGACGGCGACCCGCAGCCCGTCGCGGTTGTTGAGGAGGTGATTGAGGAGGGTGGTCTTGCCGGATCCCAGGAAACCCGACAAGACCGTCACCGGAAGCTGGTCGGCCATGGCGCGGTCAGCCCTCGGGGCGCAGCAGACCGCGCCGGTAGGCGGGGACGAGCCGTCGTGGCACCTGGTGTTCGCGGCCGTCGATGGTGATCGTCACCAGATCCGGCGCGCTGGCCTTCCACTGCGCGCGGCGGTTGCGGGTGTTGCTCCGGGACATCTTCCGCTTGGGTACGGCCATGACGAAATGGGTCCTTTCCTGTTCGGGGTGGTTCCCGTCACCGTACATGAAAATGGGAGCCGTTTTCATGTAGCGTGATGGCTGCGCTGTGAGGCCGTCGCTCAGGAGGAAAAGTACCGTTGGTGATGTTGCGGGTGCGCAGGAACGCCTATGGGATCGTCACCGCTATCGGGCGGGGGCCGGAGTGAGGGGCTGCGGCTTGCCGGGTGACGTCTCAGACGAGAACGGGGAGAGTGGCTAGGCCGCGAACCAGGCGCGTCGGACGCCAGACCAGCTCTCCCGGGGGCACCGCGAGCCGGAGGTCGGGGAAGCGGATCAGGAGTTTTCGGAGGGCGAGTTCCGCTTCAGCTCTGGCCAGCGGAGCGCCGACACACCGGTGGATGCCGTGGCCGAAGCTGAGGTGTCCGGTGGTGTCCCGTCCGAGGTCGAGCTGCGCGGGTGCGGGGAAACGGGCGGGATCGCGGTTGGCGGCTCCGATGGCCACCTGCACCGGGGTGTCCGCGGGGATCTCGGTGCCGCCGAGGGTGATGGCCTCCGTGGTGTACCGGAACGTGGCCACGCTGACGGGGGAGCTGTGGCGGAGCAGCTCGTCCAGTACACCCGGGATGAGGTCTGGCTCGCGGCGCAACCGTTCCAGATCGGTGGGCTGCTGAAAGAGGGCGAGGAGCGCGCTGCCGATGAAGTTGGTGGTGGTTTCGTGCCCGGCGACCAGGAGGAGAACGGCGAGGGACACCAACTCCTCCTCGCTGAGCCGGTCTTCGCCGTCGCGGACCCGGATGAGGTCGTCCAGCAGTGCGTCGCCCGGGCGCTCTCGCCTTTCGGCGATGAGGCCCGTCATGTACTCGGCCATCGCGTGCGAGGCGGCGTCGATCCGCTCGGGCCGGCCTGCCGCGAACAGCTCGGCGGACCAGCGCTTGATGTCCGACCGGTTGTCCTCGGGCACGCCGAGAAGCTCGCAGATCACGGTGACGGGAAGGGGCATGGCCAGTTCGGCGACGACGTCGGCCTGGCCATGCGTGGGCCACGCGTCCAGGAGGTCATCAGTCACCTGCTCGATGAAGGGCCGCAGCGCTGCTACGGAGCCTGTGGTGAACGCCTTGGCCACCAGTTTGCGAAGGCGGGTGTGCTGCGGAGGGTCGCTGGCCAGCATGCTCTGCGAGATGGCGGGGTGCAGTCGGCGCTTGGAGCCGTTGTTGGCGAAGAAGGCAGCGGTGTTCTTCGACAAGCGGGGGTCGGCGAGCGCCTGTCTGGCTTCCGCGTATCCGGTCACGAGGTAGCTCATGTACCCGGATGCGCCGTTCCGTACGGGCCGGACGGGGCAGTGGGGCTGCTGGGTGCTGCCGAGGTCCTGCGGCTGCCGCTGGTGGTCCTGCGGGGAATCGTTCACGCGGCCAGGTTCCCATCCGTTCGAACGGCCGGTGCAAGGAATGAACTGAACGAAGTGTGCTTTTCATCCGTGGTCCGGAGAGGCGAGTGGGACGAGTACTCAGCAGGAGGGGAGCGAGGGGCCATGGTGTTCGGGACGGACGGGCCGCGAAGTGAGGAGGTACCTGCCGCGGCCCGGTTCGACTACCGGCGCGAGCGTACGATCCCCAAGTGCCCACCCCAGGACGATTGGACTCGGCGAAGCCGAGGGTTGCCGACCGGTACTTAGACTCGGCCCATGGAGATCCCTGACACCACCGCGCTCGCCCGCGACCTCGCCCCCACCGGAGTGCTCCGCGCCTCCATCAACCTCGGCAACCCCGTCCTCGCCCAGGGCACCCCGGACGCGCCCCGCGGGGTCACCGTCGATCTTGCCGGTGAGATCGCCCGACGCCTTGCCCTGTCCGTGGAGTTCCTCTGCTTCGACGCGGCCCGCAAGTCCTACGAGGCCATGGCCACCGGCCGCGCCGACCTGTGCTTCCTCGCCGTCGAACCGGCCCGTGAGGCGGAGATCGCGTTCACCGCCCCGTACGTACACATCGAAGGCGTGTACGCCGTCCCGGCCGACTCCACGCTGCGAACCCCTGACGACGTGGACCACCCGGGCATCCGCATCGGCGTGAAGCAGGGCTCCGCCTACGACCTCTACCTGACGCGCACCCTGCGCCACGCCACCGTGGTCCGGGGCCCGGAGGGGGTGGACGTCTTCCACGCCGAGAAACTGGAGGTCGCGGCGGGCATCCGCCAGCCACTCACCGCACACCTCGCCGAACGACCCGAACTGCGTCTCGTCGAGCCCGCGTTCATGACCATCCGACAGGCCATCGGAACGACGAAGACGCGGCGTCCGGAGACGGTGCGGTTCCTGAGCGAGACGGTGGCTCACTTGACGGAGTCCGGGTTCGTCGCCGAGGCCCTGAGCCGATCCGGACAGAACCCGGCACTCGCCGCGCCTACGGAGCGATGACCCCCGAGGGCAATTCGCCGCGGAGCAGACGGGGCGCATCAGTGGGGCCTGGCTCGCGCGAGGCCCCACGACGGGATCAGACGGTGAGGACGAGCTTGCCCTGGAGGTGACCGCCGTCGAGCAGCCGGTGAGCGTCGGCGACGCGCTCGAACGGGAACGTCTCCTGCACGTGGACCCGGAGCCTGCCCTGTTCCACGAGTTCGACGAGACCTCGCAGGGCGACCGGATCGGGGTCGACCGCGATGCCGCTGAAGCGCATAGCGGCCGCCTCGTACTTGGCGACGAGCTCCGAATTCTCCTCGGCGACCGCCGTCACCAGGTGACCGCCCGGGCGGAGCACTTCGAGCGACCGCTCGACGGTGTCGCCGCCGATCGTGTCGAGTACGACGTCGATATCGCGGACCGCCTCGGTGAAGTCGACCGCCGTGTAGTCGATCACCTCGTCGGCGCCGAGCCCCTCGACGAACGTTTGCTTGCTCCCGCCGGCGGTCGCGATCACGTGCGCGCCGAGCGCTTTCGCGATCTGGATGGCGACGTGGCCGACCCCGCCACCACCGCCGTGGATCAGGACGCGGTCGCCCTCGGTCACGCCGCCGAGGTCGACGAGGCCCTGCCACGCCGTCAGCCCGACGACCGGCAGCGCCGACGCCTCGACGTGCGAGAGCGACGCCGGCTTGCGTGCCAGGTGCAACGCCGGCGCCGACACGACCTCGGCGTACGCGCTCGCCGCCCGCGGGAACAGCGGCATTCCGAACACCTCGTCGCCGGGCCTGAACCGCCACGTCTGCGGCGCCCCCTCGACCACGCCGCTGATGTCCCGGCCGAGGATGAACGGCGGCAGGCCGATCAGGGGGAACTCACCGGCGCGCAGGCGCGCCTCCAGCGGGTTCAGCCCGATCGCCTTGACGCGGACGAGAACCTCGGTGGGGAGGGGCTGGGGCTCGGGCGCGTCCACGATGGTGAGCACCTCGGGACCGCCGAGCGTCTGCTGGGTGATGACTCGCATGACTCTCCTGGCTTTTTCGGGAGGGGAGAAGAGAACCCAGGCTATGAATGTGATAGGAACCAGCAGGTACCTTTGGCGCCATGAGCGGTTTCGGTCCCGGTGCTCCCTTTCTCGCCGACTGTCCGGCGCGTATGGCGGTCGAACTTATCGCCGACAAATGGACGGTGGTCGTGCTCTACGGCCTCAGCAGGGGCCCGGTGCGCCATGGCGAGCTGATCGAATTGATCGGCGGCATCTCCCGCAAGATGCTCACCCAGACGCTCCGACGGCTCGAGGCGCACGGACTCGTCCGCCGCCACGCCTACGCCGAGGTGCCACCCCGCGTCGAGTACGAGCTCACCCCGCTCGGGGCGACGCTGATCGATCCGATCCACATGCTGACCGAGTGGGCGAGGGCGAACGGCGACGCGGTGCTCGATGCGCTCGACGCCGATCCCGAGCCGGTCGCCCATGGCGATTGAGGCCCCGCCAGGGCACTCTCGGCCGCTACTCGGTATCGACCCGGCGAAGTGGCGCTTGAGGCAGGCGGCCAGTGCGCGCTCGTGCCGCCACGCGACGGCCTTCTTGAGCCGGGCCGTCCGCCGGTGTGGACACGGCGGCAGCTGATGGACGGCATACGGTGACGGACCCGGCCGGTGCCCCTGGCGCTACGACAAGCTCGCCGTCCGCTATGAGGCAACCGTGCTGATCGCAGTCCTCAACGAATGGCTGTGAACAGCACGCTGACTCCTGGACTTCAGCATCCGAAGCGCATCGGAAGCCGCCGGCGACAGCATGGAGTCGCGCAGATCCGCCAGGGGGCCAAACCGCCGCATCGGTGGAACCGTCGATCTCGGCCACCGCCAGTGCTCCGGCCTTGAGCTCGACCAGCAGCCGCTCGTCTTCCACCGCGATGGCGTATGCCGAAACACGGGTCTGCACGTGAGCATCCATGGTGCCCGTCCCTCCCCACATCAAAGCCACCTGGCGAGGACTTTAGCTCCCCCCGAAGCCGCTCGCCGGAAGGCTACGACGCCTGTGCGGGCTGCCGAGGGAGCCGAGAAGCCGTCCTCTCCTGTGACGATGTCCAACGGCGGAACGTGTGGGCCGTGGGGTGCGCGCGCTTGGGCCGTGCCGCCTATCACCGTCGTACCACTCCGTGCCGTCAGGCCCGCCAGGGCGCTGCGCCTGCTGAACTGAACCATGGGATCTGTGAACGTGTTGCATCGCGCTTCAACCCGGTTCGCGATCGCGCTGCTCACCCCCAGCGATGGTCAGTCGAGCCAGTACTCCCAGCCCTCACGCCAGCCGAAGTCGGCGTTCACCAGGTCTTCCAGCGGTTTGCCATCAATGACGCCGAGCAAAGCTCGTCAAGGCTCTCGATGCGGGGGACGGTCGGCGCCGCGGGCGGACGGGAGCCATGACGGTCCAGCCATACACCGCGCAGTCCAGCCTCGGTGGCGGCCTCGGCGTCCGTGCGCAGCCTGTCTCCCACGTAGACGACCCGCTCGACGGGCAGTCCAAGGTCCGCACAGGCGGTACGGAAAATCGCCGGGTCAGGCTTGGCGGCCCTCGCCTGGCTGGAGGCCGTGACGTGCGGCAGCCAGCCCGCGAGCCCTATCCGGGCGATCTTTCGCCGCTGCTGATCGGCGTCCCCGTTGGTGACGACACCGAGCTGGAGCCGCTCAGGGCGGTCGGCCAGCGACCTCAGCGTCGGCAGGGCGTCGGGGTAGGCCCGCCACTCGGCTTCGTAGCACGCCAAGTACCGCACGAACCAGGCGTCCGCCTGCTCATCCGACCACCGGCCCAGCCCGCACCTCTCCGCCAGGCCCGTCACGCGCAACCGGCGCTGCTCCTGGAAGGTGACTTCACCCGCCAGATAGCGATCCATGGCCGAGGTCTCCAGCTCGCGCCACCACCGGACGATCTGCGCGGGCTCGATTCCGGGCAAATCCCCGTGGGCGAGCACGGTGGCCGCGACAGCGGCATCGGAGGCGGCGTCGTGGTCGAGCAGCGTCCCGTCCAGGTCGAACAGCACCGCCGCGCAGGAGGGCGTCATGTCAGAGATCTTTCATCGTTCAGGTACGGGGCTGCTTCGGCAGGTTCCTCGGCATCAGGTGAAGCGCCGTGGGGCGAAGGCGTGGGCTGTGGTGGCGAGTTCGGCAGCGTGGCCGCCGCCCTTGACCGTCGCGGAGATGATATCCGCGGTGATCGGGGCCAGGGTCACCCCGAGCATGGAGTGTCCGCTGGCGACGAGCACGTTGTCCTTACCCGGCAACGGTCCGATGGCGGGCAGCCCGTCAGGCGTCATCGGACGGTGTCCGGTCCAGGCGCGTGGCTGCTGGGTCGGTGCGAATCCGGGCAGGAAGTCGCGGGCGGCGCGGGCGATGCCGCGTACACGATGCGGATCGATGGTGGCGTCGGAGCTGCCGAATTCCATCGTTCCGGCGAGGCGCAGCCGGTCCGACAGTGGCGTGACGGCCACCTTCGCCTCGCCGAGGTACACCGAATGACGCAGCTTCACCGAGTTGGTGATGTCGTCGAAGCCGTATCCCTTGCCGGGCTGGATGGGCAGCGGGCACCCGGCGAGGCGTGCGAGGCGGCCCGTGTGCGCACCGGCCGCGAGGATGAACAGATCGCCGTGGACCTCCTCGCCCCCGGCGAGGATGGAGGTGGCCGCACCGCCGCGGGAACGGATGTCGCTGACTCGGCTGTTGTGCCGGAACCGGACGCCGAGTTCCTGGCAGCGCGCTTCCAAGCCCCTGACGAGGCTTACGGGATCCACGTGACGTTCCTTCGCGCAGTGGAGGCCCGATCGCACCTGTGGGCCGAGCGCGGGTTCGAGATCCCTGACCTCGTCACCGGAGAGCGGGACGGCGGTGTGGCCGATCCGCTCCACGGGTGCCGTTGCCGCCTGGTACTCCCGCATGCCTTCCATGGTCTGGAAGGCCAGGAGCTGGCCGGTGCGGTGCTGTTCGAAGCGCACGCTTTCCTGTTCGTACGCGTCGAAGAGGGAGGTGGTGCGTTCGTTGAGCGAGGTGAGCGCTTCGACACCGTGGTGGAAGTCCTTGGGGTTGCAGTGGCGCAGCATGGCGAGCATGAAGCGTACGTGCTCGGGGTTCGGGGACGGCCGGACGTACAGGGGGCTGTCCTTCTTGAGCATCCACCGGATGGCCTTGCCGAGCATCCCGGGCGCGGGCACGGGGGCCGACATGATCGGCACGATCCACCCGGCGTTATGGATAGACGCTCCGCTCCCGCTCTCGGCCGCCGCGTCCACCACGGTGACCTGCAAGCCGTCGGATGCGAGCCGATAGGCGGTGGCCAGTCCGATCACTCCGGCCCCGACGATCACTGCGCTGTCCGTCATCGTTGTCCTTCCTGCGGTGCGGCCAGGTCAGCGGAGGAACTTGTCGGCGAGCAGACGGGCGATGGCCCAGTCCTGCATGGCGATGCCGACGGTCTTGAACACGGTCCGCTTGCCGTACTCCGCTGGGGGCGAGGTCAGCGCAGTGCCCAGTTCGGTGAGGGCGTCCTGCGTGATGGCTCCGGCGCGCAGGGCGTGGATGATCTCGCCGGACTCCTCGAGTACGGCGTCGAGTTCGTCGATGACGACGGTGCCGGTGGCGAGTAGTTCGTCGGGGAGTTCCCGCATGGTGGGGCGGAACGCGCCGATGGCGTTGACGTGCAGCTGGGCGGGCAGCGCCGACTCCGGGAAGAGCGGACTCGTCGCGTGGGTCGCACAGCAGACGATCTCGGCACCGCGGACGGCCGATTCGGCATCGGTCGCGGCCACGATGTCCACGCCGCTCAGCTCGGGTTCCAGGGCCTCGATGAGCGCCCGGGCACGCCCGGAGTCCATGTCCACGACCGTCAGCTGACGCAGCGGGCGGACCGCGTGGACGGCACGCACCTGGTCGAGGGCTTGCACACCGGCGCCGATCAGCGTGAGGCGGTCGGCCTCGGGGGGGCGGCAAGGAGATCGGTGACGACGCCCACGACCGCGCCGGACCATGCTCACCATGGCCGCCATCACCCTGCTGGGCTTCGTCGTCTGCGTCACCCTGGCCCCGGAGACCCGTGGACGCCGACTGGCCGAGGCGAGCGGTGTCGACCCGACCGAGCCGGAGCCGGCGGTTCAGCCTGCTGCGTCCACGGTCCGCTGATCTCGCTGGGGACAGTGGGCGCGGCTCAGTCCGTCTGTGACCACCGACCCGTGGCCAGGTCCAGTGCGTCGTCCGGGAGCGGGAGCTCGGGGTGGGCGGTCAGCCGTACCCACTCCAGCAGCTCGCCGGACGGGCCGCCGTGGACGCGGATGACCGCGGTGAGCACCGGGGTGTCCGGGGCGATCCCGAGGTGGCGGCGGACCAGTGGCGACGGATTGTCGGCGCGCAGCGACCGTCGGACGGCGGTGATCTCGTACCGGCCGGAGAGGATCTGGAGCATCTGCTGGGTGCGCAGTTCCTCCAGTGTGTGCCGGGCGCCGACCTCCGGGGCCTGTACGTGGTGGGAGACCAGCAGGGGCTTGCCCTCCCGCTCATGCGACTGCACGCACTGCCACAGCGCGCTGCCGGGTGTCAGCCCGAACGCCCGGCAGGCCTCGGCCGGTGCGGTTTCGATCCCCACTCGTAGCGGCTGGAAGGCGTCCGGGGAGCCCTTGCTGTCGAGGACGAACCACACCGGCCCGTTGCCGGGCGGCTCCGGCGGGACGTACGGGGACGTGGCGCGCCGACCACGCCCCCGTACCACGAGCCCTTCCCGCGCGAGCCGCTCCAGCGCGCGCCGGGAGGTGATGAGGCTGACTCCGTACCGCTCGGCCAGATCGCGCTCGCCGGGGAAGCCGGTGCGGCCGACCCACAGCCCGTCCAGAATCTCGGCGCGCAACTGCCGGTACAGCTGGACCTGCATGGGGACGTCGGGGCCGAGGACATCGGCGTCCCCCTTGCCGGGGCGCGGGCTGCTCGGGGCGGGGAAGGCGTCCTGCCAGGTCATACCCGGCAGACTAGTGAGGTCAGTGGGCGTGGTGGGGCGAGGTGAGGTAATGCTGCCGCAGCAACTCCTTGCCGTAGTCGTTGCCGTTGGGCGTCCGGACGACGGCGTGGACGTGCATCTGGGTCGCCGGGTCGCCCTGTTTGGCGCCGTACGCCCCCGCCAGCGGGCCCGGTGCCTGGCAGTCCAGCTCGATCCAGATCACCGGGGAGTGCACCCTGTAGTAGAAGGCGGAGTCGACCGCGGTGCCGCCCGCCCAGGTCAGACGGGTGTCGGCGAGATGCTTCCGTACCTCCTTCATCTTCGCCCGCGCCACATCGGCCTTCGCCTTGCCGACGAAGCTCTCCACGAGGGCGAGCAGCTTGGTCCGCTGCGCGGCGGTGAGCTTCGAGCCCTGGATGCCGGTGTACGCCTGGACCGTGTTGTCCGCGAAGGCGCCCGCGACCATGGACTCGCCGGACTTGTCGGAGGAGGTGATCGCGACCGCCCTCTGCTCGCTCGTCAGGGAGTTGATGAAGTCGAGACCGGCCTTGATCTCGTCCTGGCAGACACTGACCGTCGTCCCGTCGATCTGCATCGTGGTGGGCTCGGAGCCCCAGAAACACGGGCTCATGACGACCTGGTCGCCCAGCACGAAGTAGTTGATCACCAGATGGTGGCCGTCGATCTGCCAGCCCCAGGGCGCGGTGGCGGACGGCTCGCCCATGACGGTGAAGTAGAACGCCTCGTCGTTGAAGGACTTGGTGTTCCCGATGGCCTCGCCCGCCGCCTGGTTGAGCTTGCGGATCTTCTCGGTCGTCTCCAGGCCGTCCGCGCTGAGCGAGGCTTTCAACAGGGCGGTGGTCAGGGCCCTCTGGTCGTCGGAGAGATCGGCGAGGCTGACGCCGTTGCGCTCGTAGGAGTCGATGTTGCACCACTGGCGCCACTCCAGGGAGTGGATGGTGAACTGCGTCTCCTTCTTCTGCGCGTCGCTCAGCCCGGCCAGGAAGGCTTTCGCGGCGGCGGTCACGGGGGCGGTGTCGACACCTTCGGAGTGGATCGTGAAGAGGCCGTCGATCTTCTCGCCGTCGGTGGTCAGCCCGAAGAAGTCGTCGGTAACGGCCAGGTTCCCCGGGCCGCCGCCGGGCCCACCCGGACCGCCGGTGGGGGCTGCGGTCGGCGTGGCGCCCGTCCCCGTACCGTCGTCGGCCATCGCCTGAACCGCGGCCACTCCGCCCATGCTGGCCACGGCGGTCGCCCCACTGGCGACCATCAGCCGCTTCATGAACGCGCGCCGGTTCGTCCCCGTCCGCTGTTCCGTCATCCCTGCCCCTTCGCGTATGTCTCACGGCCCGGCCGGATGGCCCGCCGTCGGAAGGGAGGCTAGGGACGCCGTATAGGGGGAGGCTGGGACGAGCCTGTGGCCCGGATATCACACACCTGTAGGGGATTTCCGCGACGGATCAGCCTCCGCGCCTCCACCGCTCAGTAGCCGACGCGGAAGGTCGCGTCCTGCCGCTCGGTCGCCGTCGAGATGGGGTCGATGCGCAGGACGTAATTGGAGTGGCGGATGTAGCGGGTGGGGTTGTTGTACGAGCGGAAGGAAGCCCAGGTCGAGTCGGCCAGCCCGGCCGTGCGGTAGAAGGTGGCGTCCGCGGCGTACGTCGATGTCCCGTCGTTGGCGTCGAGCCGGAGTTCGTAGTTGTAGTGACGCAGATGGCGGGTGGGATTATTGACCGACTGGAAGGACACCCCCGAGCTGTCGGCGAGGCCCGGAACCAGCTTCCACAGCGAGTCGGTATACAGGTCGAAGGGGTACGCGTCGATGCGGCCGACGTAGTCGAAGTGGCGGACGTAACGGTCGGGATAGTTGTACGACTTCAGCCGGTTCCAGGCCGGGGCACCCCATGTGGCGATCAGGTTGTTGTACTCGGCCGTGGTGATCGTCGTGATGCCGCAGTGCTTGGAGTTGACGGGCTGGGTGTAGGTCTTCTGGTCGAGCGCGGTCCAGGTGCCGGAGGCGAGATCGGTGCTCCGCCAGGCGTAGAAGACCCCGTTGGGGGTGTAGGTGTCGCCCCACAGGTACCAGGTGATCGAGGTCAGGGACTTGTAGACGGTCGGGGCCTCGGTGCCGCCGTGCGCGACACCGGTGCTGAACTCCCGGAAGCTGCCGGGGTTCAGGGAGGTGGAGCGGGCCGCCACCAGTGTCTGGTTCTTCTTGAAGAACAGGTAGTTGTAGCCGTTGACGCCGACGGCCATGTCTCCGTCGATCACGTCGTAGCCGGGGTCGAAGAAGACCTGCGGGGCGGAGGCGGTGACGAAGTCGCTGGTGTAGTTGACCATGATCACGTTGTGGCCGCTGGAGTTGACCGAGGAGTAGATGACCGCGTACTGCCCTCTGCCCGCGTCCCAGAACGCCTCGGGGGCCCAGCTGTGGGTGGTCATGTCGTGCAGCTTCAGCCGCCGGTAGCCGGTGAAGGTGCGTAAGTCCGCGGAGTCCCAGACATGGATGTACTGGCTGTTGTAACTCCAGTCGGTCCCCTTGAGGTCGGTGGCGATGACGACGAAAGTGCCGTCCTGTTTGCGCATGAGGAAGGGGTCGCGCAGGCCGAGGGCGCCCGCGGTGGGGGTGACCAGGGGGTTGTTCTGGTTCAGCGGCGTCCAGTTGAGGGAGTCCGTGCTGACGGCGAGGTGAAGGCCGTAGTCGGTGCCCGCACCGAGGCTGGTCGACTCGGTGAAGTAGCACATCGCATAAGCCGAGTCGGCGGCGTGGGCTGTTCCGGCGCCGAGGGCCAGCGCGCCGGTCGCCGCCAGGGGAGTGGCGGCGGCCATGCCGAGGAAGCGGCGGCGGGACGGCTGGGGGCCGGGGCGGAGCGTTGCACTCATCTTGGTCTCCAAGGGAGGTGCATGAGCCGGGCGGGCGGCCGCGGCGATGCCGATATTTCGAACATGGTTCGGTGAATCGATCAGAAAGTAGACCGTGGCAGTCGGTGCGTCAATCGTTCTGCCGAGCCCGGCCTTGGGGGGGGGCATCGGTGCGGCGCCGGGGGTGAGAAGCGCTCACTTACTATGACAACGATTACATCGGGGTGGACCGCGGTCCGCCGCAGGGAGGGAGTGGGAGCCGATGAGTCTTCGTCAGTTCGAGTACGCCCTTGCCGTTGCCGAGGAGGGCTCGGTGACGGCGGCGGCGGAGCTGCTGCACGTCGCTCAACCGTCGGTGTCCCAGCAGATCCGCGGCCTGGAGGCGGGGAACTCGGCGGTGACACTGTTCGACCCGCACGCGCCGACCGGGCTGGTGCCCACCGTGGTCGGCCGCGCGTTCCTGCGGGAGGCGCAGGTCGCGGTGAGCGCGGCGCGGCGGGCGAGGGCGACGGCGCGGGCCGGTGGTGAAGAGCTGGAGGGCGAGGTGCTGGTCGCGGTGCAGATGGGTCTGGGCACGCGGCAGCTGCCGGGCGCGCTGACCGCGCTGCGCCGCCGCTTCCCGCGGCTTGAGGTCACCGTCTTCGAGGAGCCGAACCCCGCCGAGCTGGAGCGGCTGGGGCGCCGGGGCGTGCTGGACCTCGCCCTGGTGGCCGAGCCGTGCGAGGGCCCCGCCGACGCCCACCACCTCGGCGACGAGGAGTTCGTCGTGGTGCTGGGCGCCGGACACCCGCGGCTCGCCGCGGACCGGGTCGAGCTGCGCGAACTGGAGGGCGAGCCGTGGGTGAGGTTCGGCCGCGACAGCGCGCTCGACGGCGTGCTGCGCGATGTGCTGCGGGACAACGAGCTGACCCCGATCACGATCGCCCGCGTGTCCCAGACGGCGACGGCCGTGCGCTGGGCCGCCCACGGGCTGGGAGTGACGCTCGTGCCGGCCTCCGCGGTGCCCCAGGCGTACGAGCACCTCGCGCGCCCGGTGTTCCCGGTCGTGTCCCAGCCCGTCGTCGCCGCGCTCCGGAATGGCGCGGGCCCGGCGGAGAGGGCCCTGCTGGAACTCCTCCGTCAGGAGACCTGGCACAAATCCGCTTTCTTCTCACCGGTGTCGTGACCGGTGGAGAAGGAGGTGGGCGCCGCTGAATGTATCTTGCCGGGAGTGGCGTTCTGGAATTCCGTCGGTGTCAGCCCCTGGGGAATTCTCCGCCGTCCACGACGAAATTACTCCCGGTCAGCCAACTCGCCCGGTCGGACATGAGGAACAGCATCGCGTGGGCGATGTCATCGGGCTGGCCATCGCGCCCCAGCGGGGGAGTGGTGGTGTCCTGGCCCGGCCCCGCGTCCAGGCGCGCCCACTGCTCCCGCGTTGCTTCACCGCCGGGGGTGGCGGTTCTGCCGGGAGACACGGTGTTCACCCGGATTCCGAACGGGGCCAGCTCCGCGGCCAGTCCCCTGCTGTACGCCTCCAGCGCCACCTTCGCCGCCACGTAGTGCAAGAACGGTGGTGGCGTGAGGGTGACCGCGGCCGAGGAGACATGCACGATCACCCCCGAACGCCGCTCCCGCATCCCCGGTGCCAGCAGCGAGTCCAGCCGCACCGACGCCAGGAAGTTCAAGTCCAGCGCGTCCTGCCACTCCTCGTCGGGGATGGCCGCGGCGCCCGCGTGCGGAGCCGCCCCACCCGCGTTGTGGACCAGGATGTCCACCCCGCCGAGTACCTCCTGCGCGGCCGCGGCGAGCGCTTCCGCTCCGGCCCGGGTCCGCACGTCGGCCTCCACGAAGGTGGCTCCCACTGGCGCCGTGCTCGTCGCCGACCTGGCGGTCGTGAGCACCTCGGCGCCCGCGTCCAGGAGTTGGCGCACGACGGCCGCTCCGATTCCGCGAGAACCACCCGTGACCAGGGCCCGCTTCCCCGCCAATTCTCGCGTTCCTGATCCGTTCTCGATCGTGGTCATGCCACCGGTCCTCTCAATTATGCGTTTGTCCGCTCGACGGAAGAAGAGGCGCGGTGAGCACCTCGTCGAGCCGTTTCACGGTACGTACGTAAAAGAACGAGAGGCAAAGACCAAATATCAGCGGGTGCTATAGGGGATGCCTATGGCGTCGTGCTCGCCGGCTTCGTCAGGATCGCGCTCGCGACAACCTCGAAGAGATGATCGGCGCGTGGGGCGAGCGCGGGTTGATCGCTGAGCCACGCGAGCGACCCGGCCAGCGCGAACAGGTCGGTGCCGTCGATGTCGGTTCGCGCCATGCCCTCCGCCTGGGCGCGGACAAGGAGTCGCGTGCCGGCGGCGCGCATCGTGACGCACGACGTATGAAGTGCGGACTCCGCGTCCTCGATGGCAGCCACCATCAATGCCACCACGCCGCGATAGTTGTGCGCGCATGCGACGAAGTCGCGCAGCCACGACACCAGCGCATCGTCGGGCGGGCTCGACGTTTCGACCTCGCCCGCCCTTGCCGTCAGCTCGTCGAAGCTCGTACGGAGCAAGGCCTCGAACAGCGCCTCACGCGTCGAGAAGTGGCGAAGCAGCGTCGCGAGTCCCACATCGGCCCTGCGTGCGATGTCGCGCATCGACGCGTCGACGCCTTGCTCGGTGATGACGGCGCCCGCAACTGCGAGTAGGTGGTCGCGGTTCTTCCTGGCGTCGGCCCGCATCGCTCCCTCTTGCTTTCCGGATCAGTGATCCATATGTATGATTCGGATCAGTGATCCGGATACCTGGATCACTGATCCGATCAGCGTATCCCGTGGTAGGGGCAGGAGAAGACGATGTCGACACACACGATGCGGGCGATCCGTCTGCATAAGCACGGCGGCCCTGAGGTTCTGCGTGACGAGGAGGTGCCGGTTCCCGAGCCGGGGCCGGGCGAGGTGCTCGTTCGCGTGCACGCGGTCGGCGTCAATCCTCCGGACTGGTACCTGCGCGACGGGCTGACCAACCTGCCTCCGGAGACGAGGCCGAAGTTCAGCTTGCCCGTGATTCCGGGGACGGACGTGTCAGGCGTCGTCGAGGCCGTCGCCGCCGACGTGGCGGGCTTCTCCATCGGTGATGAAGTCTTCGGCCTCCTTCGGTTTCCCAGCTTCGACGGCAGCGCGTATGCCGAGTACGTGGCCGCGCCCGCGTCGGACCTCGCACGCAAGCCGACGGGCGTCGATCACGTGCACGCCGCCGGGGCGCCCATGGCCCTGCTGACGGCGTGGCAGTTCCTCATCGAGCTCGGACACGATCACCCGTCGCCCTTCCAAGCGGCGCGGCATCGTCCCGTGGCGCTCGACGCCGACACGACGGTGCTCATCAACGGCGCCGCGGGCGGCGTGGGCCACTTCGCGCTACAGCTGGCGAAGTGGAAGGGTGTACGGGTCATCGCGGTGGCATCGGGCACGCATGAATCATTCCTGCGCGATCTCGGTGCCGACGAGGTCATCGACTACACCAAGAGTCGTCCCGAGGAACTCGTGCACGACGTCGACCTCGTCCTCGACGCCGTCGGCGGCCACGAGAGCAGCCGCTTCCTGCGTACGCTCAAGCGTGGCGGCTCCCTGTTCCCCGTGTTCTTCGGCGACTTCGACGACGAAGAGACCGCCAAGCTGGGCGTCACGGTCTCGGGCACCCAGGTGCGCTCGAACGGCGCCCAGCTCGCCGAAGTGGGGCGCTTGCTCGAGGCGAGCACGGTTCGCGTCGCGATCGACAGCACGTTTCCGCTGGCGGATGCCCGAGCGGCGCACGAACGGGCGGCCCGGGGGCATATCCAAGGCAAGATCGTGCTCACGGTCGCCTAGGGTGCCGGTGCCGCGTCCACCGCGAAGAGCCGTAGCTGGAGGGCCAGTGTGCCGTAGTAGCCGACCAAGGTGGAGAGTTCGAACAGGGCGCGTTCGCCGAGGGCGGCTCGGAGCTCCGCGTACCGCGCGTCGTCCAGGGCTCGGTGAGGCCGACGGCGGCGCCGGTCCGCTCGTGGGCGTGTCGTTCGAAGGCGCTGTCCCAGGCCGTGGCCACCACGAGGATCGCCGTCTCCCATATGCGCGGAGTGAGGTGGGAGGCGTAGCGGATCGCGGTGCCCAGGCTCTGGAGGGCGCCGCCGAGGGCGGGGCTCAGCAGCATGGCGTTGAACGGGCCGTGCAGCCGCCCTTCGGCATCGGTGAGGGCGAAGGGCTGCGGACCCGCCGCGCGGGGGCCACCGGTGATCTCCTCGTGCAGCGCTCGCTGGCCGGGCCCGAGGGTGGAGGGGCGGAGGAGCGGGAGGCGGTGTGTCACGGCAGCTCCCGGGAGAGTGCCACCAGGTCTTCGTCCGTGAGCAACCGGTTTTCGCGTGACATCAACTCTCTTGCGGATACGAGCAGTTCATCGACCGCGACGGGGTCGACCGGGTCGATGCCGGTCTCCTGCGTGATGATGTCCAGGCCGCCCCAGCAGAAGGCGTGGGTTCCGGTCACCGGGTGGTTCCAGGCGGTGCGATAGCCCGTCAGTTCCTGGCCGGAGCGGGCGAGGCCCGTCAGGAGTTCGGTGCTGATGCCGGTGTGTATCCCGTACAGGGCCTCGAAGGCGAGTGCCGTGGCGGCCAGGTCGGCGTTGCCGGGACCACCGCAGTAGCCGTTGACGGAGAGTTCGACGGCCGTTGCTCCGGCCCGTACCGCGGCCACTGCGCAGGCCACGGCCAGGCCGAAGGTGTTGTGCGGATGCAGTCCGACCTCGACGTCCGGGGCCAGCGTCCGGGTGCGGTGGACCAGAGGGGCGTACGCTTCCGGGCTCATCGCACCCGGCCCGTCGAACAGTGTCAGTTCGGTGGCCCCGGCTCCGGTCAGCACGGTGACGGCCTCCTCGTGCGCATCCTCGGTGAGGTACGAAACCATCAGCAGCGGCACGATCACGTCGAGGCCGAGGGAGCGCGCGTACCGGACGAGCCGGGCGGCCGCGTCCGACGTTTCGCCGAAGCCCTGCACCCAGACCTGCACGGCGTCGTAACCGGCCCGCGCCGCCCGGTCGCCTTCACCTCGGCCTCGAGGGCGCCATCGTCGCGCCCGGCCAGTCCGGCGGTGACGACCTCCGGCACCCGGGTGCGCACCACCCGACGCAGGAACGACTCCTTCGCCTCGGCGGAGGCCACGACGCCCGGGAGGGTCTCCACCGAGCGCAGCGTCGCGTCCCGCAGGCGTACGGCAGTGGGCAGCGAACCGGTGACCGGGGCACACTGCGGGAAGGGGCTCGAACTGATCGACGAGACGCCCCCCTAGGGGATCCCCTAGGGGGGCGTGCGCAACCGTTCGGCGACTCCGGCTGTCCTGGTGGGTGTACATGAGGTAAACGCTCACCAACGAGCTGGAGGATCTGTGCGATCCCGTTCTCTCTCCGCCGTCGCGCGCTGCGCGACGGTGGTCGCGCTTGTGACCACCCCCCTCTTACTCGCCGCCCCCTCGGCGGGCGCCGCCGAAGGGCGCACCACCGCCGCGGCCTCCGCGCCACGGGTCGACTTCAACAAGGACGGTTACGCCGACCTCGCCGTCTCCGCGCCGAGCGGCACCGTGGGCGGCCAGGCCAAGGCCGGTTACGTCGCCGTCGTCTACGGCTCGGCCTCGGGTGCGAACACCGGTCACCGACAGGTCGTCAGCCAGGCCACCGAGGGCGTCCCGGGCGATCCCGCCGCGTCCGCGCGCTTCGGGGACACCACCGTGGCCCGCGACCTGGACGGCGACGGATACACCGATCTGGCGGTCCAGACGGGTAACAAGCCCGCCGTCACGGTCCTGTGGGGCTCGGTGAACGGGCTGACCGGCGGCACCGAGCTGCCCGCCGGGGACGGCGACTCGTTCGGCTACAGCGCCATCGCGGGCGGCGACTTCAACGGCGACGGCCAGGCCGACCTGGTCGACACCGTCACCCTCAACGAAGGCACTGACGACGAGTCGGCCGGACTGCGCGTCCGCTTCGGCCCGTTCACCCGTGACGGCAAGGACGCGGGCAGTACCGTCGGCGACACCGGCCGGTTCGACGTGCCGACCAGCCTGACCGCGGGCGACATCACCGGCGACGGCAAGGACGACCTCGTCTCCACCCACGCCTTCGAGGAGATGTCGCAGTCCACCCTGTTCTTCAAGGGTGGCGCGGAGCTGGCGAAGCCCGTCAACCTCACGGACGCCGCCTCCGCCGCCATCGGCGACGTCGACAAGGACGGCCACGGCGACCTGGTCCTGCGGACCGTCCCCGACGACATCGTAGAGAACCTCCCGTACGACCACGGCACCCTGAAGGTCCTCTACGGCACGGCCTCGGGCCCGAGCACCACCCGCACCGCGACCATCGACCAGAACACCGCGGGCGTGCCGGGCGTCAACGAGGACGGCGACCAGTTCGGCGCCTCGCTCAGCGCCGACGACGTCAACGGCGACGGCTACGCGGACGTCGCGGTCGGCATCCCGTACGAGGACCTGGAGGCCGGTCAGAAGGACGCGGGCAGTGTCGTCCAGCTGTACGGCGGCTCGGGCGGGCTGTCCGGCGCCGGTGCGCAGGCGTTCACCCAGGACACCGCCGGGGTCCCGGGCGTCGCGGAGGCGGGCGACTACTTCGGCGCGGCGGTCCAGCACGCCGACACCGACGGCGACGGCAAGGCCGACCTGTCCGTGGGTGCCCCCGGCGAGGACGGCGCCCAGACCTCCAGCGGTGCCGCCTGGGCGCTGCGCGGCTCGTCGGCCGGTCTCACGACCGACGGCATCGTCTCCTTCGGCCCCGACGGGCTCGGCGCCCCGGAAGCAGGCGCGGCCCTGGGCAGTGGTTTCCCGCGGTAACCCGATTGTCCCGATGCGTCGCGAACGCCGAACGATCCGCTGACCGCCGCTAGTTGACGATTCTTCATGTCTACTGGACGGTAGTGTCCATGGCGACGCATGCGACGCGAGGCATCGCGACTTCAGGCATACGGAACGGCCGGTCCCGAGCGGGCCGTACAGGGCTGCTCGGGGCGGCCGTTCTGCTGGTGGCCGCGATCGTGGCCCCGGGCTCCCCGGCGGCCGCGGCCGAGGCGCCCTGGTTCGACGGGCGGGCCGCGGACGAGGTGACCACGGACGGGACCCGGTTCGTCGACGGCCACGGCCGCGAGGTCGTGCTCCGCGGCTTCAATGTCTCCGGCGAGACCAAACTGGAGGAGAACAACGGCCTCCCCTTCGCCCGCGTCGCCGACGCCCGGAAGTCCGCCGCCGCGATGCGGAACCTGACCGGGGCGAACTCGGTGCGCTTCCTGCTCTCCTGGGCCCACGCCGAACCCCGGCCCGGCGAGGTGGACACCGCGTACCTGGAGCAGGTCACCGCCCAGATGAAGGCGTTCCTCGACGCCGGAATCCGGGTGTACCCCGACTTCCACCAGGATCTCTACTCCCGCCACATCTTCGACAAGGACAGCTGGTACAGCGGCGACGGCGCCCCGAAG
>NZ_GG657754.1:10521781-10524315 GCF_000158915.1 Streptomyces himastatinicus ATCC 53653
CCGCCGCGTTCGCCCGCGCCTGCTCGGGCGACCGCGCGCCGGGGATGACCGAGGTCACCCCCGGCTGCTGGACGATCCACCGCAGTGCCGTCTGCGCGGGGGTGGCGTCCTCCGGCGCCAAGCTTCCCGAACTCCACCGCCGCCTCGACGCCCTCCTCGAAATCCACCCCCGAGAAGGTCTCGCCCTGGTCGAACATCTCGCCGTGCCGGTTGTACGTACGGTGGTCGTCGTCGGCGAACAGCGTGTCCTTGGTGTACCGGCCCGACAGCAGGCCGGACGCCAGCGGCACCCGCGCGATGATCCCCACCCCGGCCTCCGCCGCCGCCGGAACCACCCTCTCCAGCGGCTTGAGCCGGAACGGGTTGAGGATGATCTGCACGCTCGCCGTCCCCGGCCGCGCTATCGCCGTCAGCGCCTCCTCACAGGTCTCCACGCTGACCCCGTACGCCGCCACCCGCCCCTCGTCCACCAGCGTGTCCAGCGCGTCGAACACCGCGTCGGTGGCGTGCACCGAGGACGGCGGGCAGTGCAGCTGAACGAGATCGAGGGTGTCCACGCCCAGGTTGGCGCGCGAACGGTCGGTCCACGCACGGAAGTTGTCCAGCGTGTAGTTCTCCGCGACCTGCGGCACCCGCCGCCCCATCTTGGTGGCCACGAAGATCCCGGCGTCCGGCCGGTCCCGCAGGAAGCGCCCGATGAGCTGCTCGCTGCGCCCGTCCCCGTACACATCGGCGGTGTCGAAGAACGTCACCCCCGACTCGACGGCCGCCTCCAGCACGGCCAGCGCGTCCGCCTCGCTGACATCGCCCCAGCCCGCGCCCAGCTGCCAGGTCCCCAGCCCGACGACGGAGACCTCGCGTCCGGTCCGGCCGCACACCCGCTGCTCCATGGTCACGCTCTCCTCCCGCGATTTCCGCGATCTCCTGTGATGCGGCTCACCGTACCCTCACCGGCCGTGCACCGTGGCGTCGGCCTGATCGCCGGGGAGCGCCCTCTTACCAGCGGCCCCGGGTGCCCGGTAGCGTGGCTGACATGCGTTGACGCCCGCCCCGCGCCCGGGGTCCGCCGGTCACTCCTTCGCCACCGCACCCACAGCCGACGAAGGAGGAACCAGCCATGACCACCCTGACCGTCGCCCTGCTCCAGCTCGCCCCTCCCGGCCGCGGCCTGCGGGCGAACCTCGCCACCGGTGAGGCCGCCTGCCGCCGGGCCAAGGCCATCGGCGCGGACATCGCGCTCTTCCCCGAGATGTGGAGCAACGGCTACCACTCGACCGTCGCCGACGAGACGACCGGCAACCGCTACCGCCACCCGCGCCTGTGGGACGGCGCGCCGCCCGCACCGCCGCTGCCCGCGCCCGAGGCCGTATGGGGCGATGAGGCGATCACCCGCGACGGGCCGTTCGTCACCCGCTTCCGCGAGCTGGCGGCCGAACTCGAGATGGCGATCGCGCTCACCTATCTGGAGAGGTGGGACGGACCGCCCCGCAACACCGTCTCCCTCATCGACCGCCACGGCCGCCTCGTGCTCACCTACGCCAAGGTGCACACCTGCGCCTTCGACCTGCCCGAGGCCGTCCTCACCCCGGGCGACGGCTTCGAGGTGTGCGCCTTGGACACGGCGGCGGGCGAGGTCATGACGGGGGCGATGATCTGCTACGACCGGGAGTTCCCGGAGAGCGCACGGGCCCTGATGCTCGCCGGAGCGGAACTCGTCCTCACCCCGAACGCCTGCGATCTGGAGATCAACCGGCTCAGCCAGTTCCGGGCGCGCGCCAGTGAGAACATGACCGCCCTGGCCATGGCCAACTACGCGGGCCCCGGCTGGGGGCACTCCATCGCCTTCGACGGCATCGCCTTCGCCGACGGGCGCTCCCGGGACATGCTCGTGGTCGAGGCGGGCGAGGCCGAGGGCGTCTACCCGGCGGTCTTCGACCTCGGTGCGCTCCGCGACTACCGGCGCCGTGAGACGTGGGGGAACGCGTTCCGGCGCCCCGCCGCGTACCACGCCCTGACGAGCCATGAGGTGCGCGAGCCGTTCGTCCGGGTCGGTCAGGACGGCGCCCGGCCGCCCGGCGCGGACGCTCCGTAGGCCTTGTCAAGTACCTACAAAAACATCATGTGAGCTGGGGTGATTGCTGTCGGGGTACCGGACAAGTAGGGTGTGCCGCATGTCAGCACTCAACGTGGAATTCAGCGATCGGGAACTTGAGGACCTCCGTCAGATCGCCAAGGAGCGCGGTACGACGATGAAGGCCCTCGTCCGTGAGGCGACCGTCGCCGACATCGCCCGCCACCGCGCCCTCCAGGAAGGCGCCGAGGTGTTCCGCCGCTTCTTCGCGGACAACGCGGACGCTTTCGCGGACGCGTTCCCGGACGATGAACACCGCCACCCCGGACAGGCCGCCTGACGATGCCGCCGCTGCATATCGACGTCCCCTGGCTGCTCCAGCGCCATGAGGAGGTCCTGCCCGAACAGCCGGCCATCTCCGACTTCTCGGGGCTGGTCGCCGCCGTGGCCCGGCACCGCGTCG
>NZ_GG657754.1:10524736-10525551 GCF_000158915.1 Streptomyces himastatinicus ATCC 53653
CGAGCTTGCCCGCGGCGTACGGGACCAGCCCGCCACCGATGAAGTGGACGAAGCCGTACGCGGCCGAGGCGGATGTCGAGGGCGAACAGCGTCAGGTTCAGATACAGCGCGCGGGCTATGCCCAGCCGGGCCTTCGGCGCGGCGGCGGGGGCGTCCGGCGGCATCGACGGGATCGTCGGCTTCCGCGCGGGCTGGGGGATGACCATCGCCCTGGTCGCGACCATCGTGCTCGTCGAGCCCACCCCCGCCCACGATCAGCACCAGACCGGCGACCAGGGTGCGCTTGGCGCCGATGCGGCTGGAGACGAAACCGGTGACCAGCATGGCCACCGCCGTGACCACCAGATAGCTGGTGAACAGCAGCGACACCTGACTGGGCGTGGCCCGCAGCTTGCTGGAGAGGGCGGGCAGGATCGGATCCACGAGGCCGATGCCCATGAAGGAGATGACACAGGCGGAGGCGACCGCCCAGACGGCCTTGGGCTGCTTGAAGGGGCTGAGGGTGCGGGGAGCAGCGGACAAGAAGGGCTCCGTTCAGGAAGCGGAACTCCCCGGGGGCCTGCGGGTCCGCCCCGCGCCCGTCGCCAGCCGCTGGAGGGCGGGAGCGGCGGCGCGGACGGCGGTGGCGAGTGACTGTTCGTCCTCGGGGGGCAGGGTGGCGAGCAGTCCGGCCAGCCGGGCGGTACGGTCGCGGCGCCGTTCGGCGAGCAGCGCACGCCCGCCGTCGGTGATGGCCACCAGCACCACGCGCCCGTCGTGCGGATCGTCGACCCGGGTCACCAGGTCCTGCCGCTCCAGCCGCTGGATCAGCTGGG
>NZ_GG657754.1:10525902-10589537 GCF_000158915.1 Streptomyces himastatinicus ATCC 53653
GGCCGAGGGAGTAGCGGCCCGGCTGCGGATAGACGGCCAGCCCGTGCGGGCCACCGCCCACCGGGATCCGGTGGCGGAGCCGCCCGGTGCGGGTGTCGATCGCGTACACCTCACCGTTGTAGCGGCCCGACAGCCACAGCACTTTTGCCGTCCGAGGACACGCCGCCCATGTCGGGGCTGGTGCCCCCGGGAAGCCGCCAGCGGTCGGTGAGCTTGCCGGACTTGAAGGACAGCAGGGAGACCGTGCCCTCACCGCGATTGGAGATGTAGAGCGTGCGGGAGTCCCGGCTGACGTAGAGGCCGTGGGCGCCCTTGCCGGTGGGCAGCAGCCGGGGGCGGCGGAAGGTGTCCCCGTTCAGCACCCACACCCCGTTCGCCACCATGTCGGCGATGTACCAGGTCTTGCCGTTCGGCGAGATCTTGACGTCCTGCGGCATGGCCCCCGCGAGCGGCAGCCGCTGCTGACCCACCACCTTCATCCGGGCCGTGTCCACCTTCAGCAGCTCGCCCGAGAATTCGCACGAGACGATGAAGTAGCGCCCGTCGGGGGAGAAGTCCGCGTGGTTGACGCCGAAGCACGTCACCGGCACCGACTTCACCACCCGCATGGTGTGCGCGTCCCGGAACACCAGGGCCCGGTCCTTGGAGGCCATCACCACGGCGTACTTGCCGTTCGGCGTGAAGTACAGGTTGTACGGATCGTGGACGTCCACCGGGCGGCCCACCCGGCCGGTCTTGGGATTGATCGGGGTGAGGGTGTTGCCGAGGTCGTTGTTGACCCACAGCGTCTTCAGATCCCACGACGGCACCACGTGCTGCGGCTGGTGGCCGACCTGGATGGTGCGCACCACCTTGTACGTCTTCGGGTCGATCACGCTCACCGTGTCCGACAGCGTGTTGGGCACGTACACCCGTGACGGAAAGCCCTTCACCGTGCGCGACAGCTTGTTCGGCCGGTCCGCCGCGTACAGGTCCCGCGGATCGAGCGGCGGTGGCATGCCTGGCAGCAGACGGGCGCGGGCCGCTTTCTCGGCCTTCTTGGCCTTCTCGGCCGCGGACTGCGCCCGGGCCGAGTGGTGCGGCGTCGCCGACTTCCGCGGGTGGGAGCCGTGGTCCGGGGAGGAGGCACAGGCGGGCACCGCCGCGCAGCACAGCAGCAGCGCCGCGGCCGCGCGCGTCGCGGTGCGGGGGCGTGGCGGGGCAGGCCGCGTCGCACGGCCCGATGTGGTGGGGGTCGGGCTGGCCACGGACGTCCTCCAGCGGTGAGGGGAGCGCGGCCGTGCCCGGGCTGTGGCGGGGCCGTGGCCCAAGATTGTCACCGCCCCCGCACCCCGGCACCCGCCCACGTCCAAGCAGGTGAGCGGCGTACCGCCCGCGGCGTAGGATCGCGGTCGGCCGCGGGGAGCGCCCCGCGGCGAACCGGGCGAAAGGGCGGGCAGGATGCGCTTCGGACTGCTGGGCACCGGACACTGGGCGGCCGAGACCCACGGCGCCGCGCTCGCCGCGCACCCCGACGCGGAACTGGCCGGGATCTGGGGCCGCGACCCGGGCAAGACGGAGGCGCTCGCCGACCGCTACGGCACCCGCGCCTACGCCGACGCGGACGCGCTGATCGCCGACGTCGACGCGGTCGCCGTGGCCCTCCCGCCGGACATCCAGAGCGACCTCGCCGAGCGTGCCGCGCGGGCCGGTCGCCATCTGCTGCTCGACAAGCCGGTGGCCTTCACCACCACTGCCGCCGACCGGATCGTGGCCGCAGCGGAGGAGCGCTCGGCGGCCTCGGTGGTCTTCTTCACCCGGCGCTTCGCCGCGCCCATCGCATCGTTCCTGGACCGTGCCGCGGCGGCCGGGGGCTGGGACGGCGGCCGGGCCACCGGCTTCGGTTCCATATTCCGGTCCGGCAGCCCCTACGGTGCCTCGCCCTGGCGCCGCGAACGCGGTGGGCTGTGGGACGTCGGGCCGCACGCCCTGTCCCTGCTGCTGCCGGTGCTGGGCCCGGTGGCCGAGGTCACCGCCCTCGACGGGCCGCGGGGCGCCGCGCACGTACTGCTGCGGCACGACTCGGGCGCGGTCGGCACCCTCGCGCTCACCCTGGACGCCGCGCCCGCTGCCGCCGGATTCGGCTGCGACTTCTACGGGGAACAGGGCACGGCCGAGGTGCCCGACCCGGGAACCACGGCGGTGGAGGCGTTCGGCACGGCGGTCGACCGGCTGCTGCGGAGCGCGCGGGACGGCGTGGCCGACCCCTGTGACGTGCGGTTCGGCCGCGAGGTGGTCGCCGTACTGGAGGCCGCCGACCGCTCCCGCCGCGAGGGCCGCACGGCCGTACCGGGCTAGGGCCGGGCTAGGGCCGGGCCGCCGGGAGGCGTCGTACCGGGCCAGGGCCACCGCCGTGCCGGGCTGAGCCCTGGGCCACGGCCGGAGCCGCCGGAGAATCTTCCGCATATTCCGGCGTGCGCGGGGGAACCGGGGGCCATGACCAAGCTCTGCCTCCCGGCGGGCATCCGGGCCTGCCTCTTCGACCTCGACGGCGTGCTGACCCGGACCGCGGTGGTGCACGCGGCGGCGTGGAAGCAGATGTTCGACGAGTTCCTGCGACGCCGCGACGGACCCTCCTTCCGCCCCTTCGACAAGACCACCGACTACGACGAGTACGTCGACGGCCGTCCGCGCGCCGACGGCGTACGCACCTTCCTGGCCTCCCGGGACATCGACCTTCCCGAGGGCAGCGCGGACGACCCGCCCGACAAGGACACCGTCCAGGGGCTCGGCAACCGGAAGAACGTCCTCGTCCTGGAGCGGATCCGGGAGGAAGGCGTCGAGGCGTACCCCGGATCGGTGCGCTTCGCCGAGGCCGCGCGCGCCGCCGGGCTGCGCACCGCGGTCGTCTCCTCCAGCGCCAACTGCCGCGATGTGCTGATCGCCGCCGGTATCGAGCACCTCTTCGAGGTACGGATCGACGGCGTGGTCGCCGCCGAGCGGGGGCTGCCGGGCAAACCGCGTCCGGACACCTTCCTGGAGGCCGCCCGGGAACTGGGCGCGGCCCCCGCCGAGGCGGCCGTCTTCGAGGATGCCCTGGCGGGCATGGAGGCGGGACGGGCCGGTCGCTTCGGCCGCGTGGTCGGCGTGGACCGGGTCGGCCAGGCCGACGCGCTGCGCGAACACGGCGCCGACATCGTCGTCGAGGATCTCGCCGAGCTGCTGGAGGACCCCTCGTGATCACCGATTCCTCATACGCCGTCGATCCCTGGCAGCTGCGCGAGACCGCGCTGCGCCTCGATCTGCTGCCGCAGAGCGAGTCCGTCTTCGCGCTCTCCAACGGCCATGTCGGCTGGCGCGCCAACCTCGACGAGGGCGAGCCGCACGGGCTGCCCGGCTCCTACCTCAACGGGGTGCACGAGCTGCGCCCGCTGCCGTACGCCGAGGCCGGTTACGGCTATCCCGAAGCCGGCCAGACCATGATCAACGTCACCAACGGCAAGATCATCCGGCTGCTGGTGGACGATGAGCCCTTCGACCTGCGCTACGGGCGGCTGCGCTCCCACGAGCGCGTGCTCGACCTGCGGGCCGGGGTACTGCACCGCACCTGCGAATGGACCTCTCCCTCGGGAACCAGCGTGCGCGTGCGCTCGACCCGGCTGGTCTCCCTCACCCAGCGGGCCGTTGCCGCGGTCGCCTACGAGGTGGAGGCGCTGGACGCCGAGGTCCGTGTCGTCGTCCAGTCCGAGCTGGTCGCCAACGAGCAGCTGCCGGAGCGTGGCGGGGACCCCCGGGTCGCCTCCGCGCTGGAGAGCCCGCTGGAGGCTGAGGAGAACGACGCCGTCGACAAACGGCTGCTGCTCATCCACTGCACCGAGGCCAGTAAGCTGCGGGTCGCCGCCGCCGCCGACCACCTGATCAGCGGACCGCCGCCCACCCGCCACGCCAGTGAGAGCGGCGACGACGTCGCCCGCCTCACCGTCACCTCCGTCCTCAAGCCCGGCGAGAAGCTGCGGCTGGAGAAGCTGGTCGCCTACGGCTGGTCCGGCGCGCGCTCCCTGCCAGCCGTACGCGACCAGGTCGAGGCGGCGCTCGCCGGAGCCGCCTCCACCGGCTGGCACGGCCTGGTCGAACAGCAGCGCGCGTGGCTGGAGGACTTCTGGGCCCGCGCCGACGTCGAGGTCGAGGGCGACGCCGAGATCCAGCAAGCCGTGCGGTTCGGCATATTCCACGTCCTCCAGGCCGGTGCGCGCGCCGAGGAACGCGCCATCCCCGCCAAGGGCCTCACCGGCTCCGGCTACGACGGGCACTCCTTCTGGGACGCCGACACCTTCGTCCTGCAACTGCTGACCTACACCTTCCCCGAGGCCACCGCCCAGGCGCTGCGCTGGCGCCAGTCCACCCTGCCCGCCGCCCGGGAGCGGGCGCGCCAGCTGGGCCACGAGGGCGCCGCCTTCCCCTGGCGCACCATCGACGGCTCCGAATGCTCCGCCTACTGGCCCGCCGGCACCGCCGCCTTCCACATCAACGCCGATGTGGCCGACGCCGTGGTGCGCTACATCGCCGCCACCGGCGACGAGGAGTTCGAACGCGAAACCGGGGTGGAGATACTGGTGGAGACCGCCCGGCTGTGGCGCTCCCTGGGCCATCACGACCACCACGGCCGCTTCCACATCGACGGGGTGACCGGCCCGGACGAGTACAGCGCCATCGCGGACGACAACGTGTACACCAACCTCATGGCCCAGTCGAACCTGCGCGCCGCCGCGGACGTCGTGGAGCGCCACCCCGACAAGGGCTCACTGCTGGGTGCCGACGACGAGGAGGCCGCCACCTGGCGGGACGCGGCCGAGGCCATGACGGTCCCGTACAACAAGACGCTGGGCGTCCACGAACAGTCCGCCGACTTCACCGGCCACCAGGAGTGGGACTTCCAGAACACCCACCCCAGCCAGTACCCCCTGATGCTCCACTTCCCCTACTTCGACCTGTACCGCAAGCAGGTCGTCAAACAGGCCGACCTGGTGCTGGCCATGTATCTGCGCGGCGAGTGCTTCACCCCCGAGGAGAAGGCCCGCAACTTCGCCTACTACGAGCATCTGACCGTCCGCGACTCCTCCCTGTCCGCCTGCGCCCAGGCCGTCATGGCCGCCGAGGTCGGCCATCTGCGCCTCGCCTACGACTACCTGGGCGAGGCGGCCCTGATGGACCTGCGGGACCTGGAGCACAACACCCGCGACGGACTGCACATCGCCTCGCTGGCCGGTACCTGGATGGCGCTGGTCGCCGGGTTCGGCGGGATGCGGTACCGCGAGGGCAGCCTGTGCTTCTCGCCCAAGCTGCCGGAGAAGCTGGCCCGGCTGGCGTTCAGCGTGCAGGTGCTGCGACGGCGGCTGCGGGTGGAGATCACCGACCTCACCGCCACCTACACGCTGGTCGAGGGCGCACCGCTGGAGATCCAGCACTACGGTCGGCCCATCACCGTCTCCGACAAGTCGCCGCAGACCTGCGACGTGCCCGAACAGACCGCCCGCGCCGAGCCCCGGCAGCCTCCGGGCCGCCGCCCGGACCGGCGCGCCTGAGGTGCTGTAAGGACAATGGAGGGCGTGGTGGACCCGCTGACGGCGCTGGACCGGATCGCGTTCCTGCTGGAGCGCGAGCAGGCACCGACGTACCGCGTGCGCGCCTTCCGCAACGCCCAGGCGGTGCTCGCCGAGCTGTCCCCGGACGAGGTGGAGCGACGGGTGGCGGCGGGCACCCTCGCCTCGCTCAAGGGCCTCGGCCCCAAGACCTCACAGGTGGTCAAGGAGGCGCTCAAGGGCGAGGTGCCCGCCTATCTCCGGAAACTGGAACCCCGGTGGCGGTGAGGGCGCTGACCGGCCCGAACGCCGCTGCGGACGAACTGTGCGCCGCGCTGCGCGGCGACTGTCATCTGCATTCGGACTGGTCCGACGGCGGTTCCCCGATCGAGCTGATGGCCCGTACCGCCGCCCGGCTGGGCCATGACTGGGCCGTGCTGACGGACCATTCCCCGCGGCTGACCGTCGCCCGGGGGCTCTCGGCGGACCGGCTGCGCGAGCAGCTGGACGTGGTGGCGGCGCTCAACGAGAGGTTGGCCCCGTTCCGGCTGCTGACCGGGATCGAGGTCGACATCCTGACCGACGGCTCGCTGGACCAGGAGCCCGAGCTGCTGGACCGGCTGGACCTGGTGGTGGCCTCCGTCCACTCCAAGCTGCGGATGGACGCGCGCCCGATGACGCGCCGGATGGTGGCCGCGGTCAGTGATCCGCGCGTCGATGTGCTGGGGCACTGCACCGGGCGGCTGCTGGGCGGCAAGCGGCCCGAGTCGGCGTTCGACGCCGCCGAGGTCTTCGCGGCCTGCGCGGAGTCGGGCACCGCCGTGGAGATCAACTGCCGGCCGGAGCGGCTGGACCCGCCGCGGCGGCTGCTCCGGGAGGCCGTCCAGGCGGGGACGTTCTTCTCGGTCGACACCGACGCCCATGCGCCCGGCCAGCTCGACTGGCAGATCAACGGATGCGCCCGGGCGGTGGAATGCGGCGTGCCGAAGGAACGGATCATCAACACCTGGACGGCCCGGCAGCTGGGGGAGTGGACCCGCACCCGTAAGCCCCCGGGCGGTTAGCCCAGCGGCTCAGGCACGGCTGCCCGCGGGGTCGAGAACGGCCTCGACGTCGATGGTGATGTCGACCATGTCGCTCACCACGACCCCGCCCCGGTCCACCGTGTCGTTCCAGGACACCCCGAAGTCGTGCCGGTTGACCCGGCCCGTCGCGAGGAAGCCCGCCCGCCGCCGCGGCCCCAGGTCCCGGTCGCCCTCCCACCAGGGCGTGCCCCACTGCCCCAGATAGGCCACGTGCAGCGGCACCCGGCGGGTGACACCGCGCACCGTGAGATCGCCCGCGACCTCGAACTCGGTTTCGCTCAGCTGGGTGACACCCGTGCCGGTGAACGTCCACGTCGGATGGTGCCCGACGTCGAAGAAGTCCGCGCTGCGCAGATGCGCGTCCCGCTGCGGCTGCCCCGTGTACACCTGCGTCGCGTCGATGGTCGCCTCGATCCGGGCGTCCTCCGGCTGGTCCGGATCCACCTCGATCGAGCCCTGAACGTTCTTGAACTGCCCACGCACGTACGTGACCATCATGTGCCGGGCCCTGAATTCGGCGGCCGTGTGGCCGGGCTCGAAGAACCATCTCGTGATCGCCATATCCGCTTCCTGACGTCTGATCCGCTCGGTCGCCCCGGAACGATCATGCGTCAGACGCGCGGAATCCGCCGCTCCGGCGGCGGCACGGTCACCGTGGTGTCCATGCCGCCGCCGCGCGCGTCAGGACGGCCGGTCGCAGCTGGTGACGCCCGGACGCCAGCGGCAGGCGATGGCGGCGAATCCGCCGTCCTTCACCACCGGGACGGACAGGGTGTCCCCGCCGCGCACCACCCGTGGCTCGCGCGCCAGGCCGTCCGCTCCGTCGAGGACGAGGTCGACCAGCCACTTCCCCCGGCCCAGCCGCAGCGGCATGGTGGCGGTGTGCGCGTCGCCGGTGAAGGTGCCGCCGATGAACCAGCGCTCGCCCTTGGCGCGCGCGAGCACCGCGCTCTCACCGGGACGCCCCGCCAGCAGCCGGGTGCGGTCCCAGGAGGCGGGTATCTGCTCCAGGAAACGCCGGGCCTGCGGACGGGCGTCGTACGACTCCGGGGTGCCCGCCAGGTTCTGGATCCCCGACTCGTACAGCACCGACAGGCCCAGCTCGCCCGCGTCCGAGGCCGCGTTGGGGCGCTCGGCGCGGTGGAAGGCGCCCGGGGTGAAGTCCATCGAGCCGATGACATTGCGGGTGAACGGAAGCGTCGCCAGGTGCTCCGGGGTGTTCACCCGCTTCTCCTCACCGTTGACGCCCTCCATCGTCATCACCTGCGGCCAGGTGCGCTGGATGCCCTTGGGGATGGTCGAGCCGTGGAAGTTGACGAGCAGATGGTGGGCCGCGGTGGCCGGAAGGATCTCGTCGTACCAGCGCAGCGTCTGCTGGGCCTCGGAGTCCATGAAGTCGATCTTCACCCCCTTTACGCCCCACTTCTCCAGGGTCGGCAGCCACTGCTCGCGCTCCTCAGCGGTGTCCAGATCGCGCTGGTGGATCCAGACCTGGATGCCGACCTTGCGCTGTTTGGCGTACCGGACCAGCTCCGGGATCCAGCTGTTGCGCTGCCAGTCGGGGTCGGTGACGTCCCACTGGTCCGGGTCGAAGTACCAGCCCGCGTCCACCACCACATACGGCCAGCCGCGGGCTGCCGCGTAGTCCACGTACCCCTTCTGCATCGACAGGCTCTGCCCGGCCGGACGCCCGCCCGCGAGCCAGGTCCACAGCGCGGGCCCCGGCCGGATCCACGAGGTGTCGGCGACCTTCGAGGCGGGAGCCAGATCGTCGGTGAAGGTGGACTCGGTGACGGTCGCCAGATCGCCCACGACCATCGCACGCCACGGGGTGCTGAGCGGACCGTCGGACTCGACCCGCTGGTCCCACAGCCCGATGCGGTACGTCGGGGCGCCCTCCTCGTGGACCAGGCGGGCGGCGGAGTAGCGGCCGGTGAGGTCCGATTCGGCGATCAGGGCGTAGGTGCCGCCCGTCTGGAACAGGGCCTGCGCCATGTACTCACCGGCGGGCGCGGTCGCCGCGGTGTACTGCTTGAACAGGTTCTCATTGTCCTTGCGGTACGTGCCGAGCCACGCGTCCGCGTCCGCGGGCAGCGTGAACGCCGAGGTCTCGCCCAGCACATCACCGCTGCCGGACGGCAGGACATAGCGATAGGCGACCCCGTCGGCGGACGCCCGCACCAGCACGTCCAGCCGGGCGCCGCCGTCGCCCCGGAACCGGAAGCGCGCCTCGGTCATGCGGTATGCGCGCGAGCGCTCCTTGCCGACCGTGGACCGGTACTGCCCGGCCACCGTACGGTCGCTGCGGCCTACGAACCGCAGCCCGCGCGACAGGTCCGCCCGCTCGGTGACGATGCCCACCGGCGAGGGCTCGACCACCGTACGACCGGATCGCGACACCTGAAGCGTCAGCGCGCCCGAGGCCCGGTCCAGCCGTAGCCGGGCGAGCGGACCGGAGTCGGAAGCGCGTGGCGACGGCCCGCTCACCGTCCACGCGGAGTCCCGCACCTGCCCCTTGGCGCGCGCCGGGCCCGTGACGAACAGCGTCATGGCCAGCGCGCCGCACAGGAGAAGGACCAGGGTGGAGCGTCTGACAGATCTCTCCATGTTTGCCTCCCGAGGCGGACACGTTACCGATTCATCCGACAACTGGGGAGACCTGGAACCGAATGACCCCCCATCAAGCCCGCATCGCGGCCGTATAGATCCGATCTATCCGTCTCATGGCACCCTGATAAGCCTCGCCCAACGATCCGGAGAGAGGGACCCCGGCGATGAGCGACACCGACCCCCGGCAGCCCTCGGACCGCGCCCCCGCCGAACCCGAAGGCGGGGACGCCGCCTGCTGGCTGGACCGCGTCTGCGCCGCATGCGGCGCCATCCAGGACACCGTCCCCTTCGACCGCTGCCAGCGCTGCGGCGCGGACGCGGAGGACCACTGACTCAGCTCCGCTCCGTGCCCCCGAGCCGCTCGGTCTCCCCGCCGAAGGCCAGATGCGTGGTCCGCGAGGCCAGCAGCCACCGCCCCTCCACCCGGCGGAACGCGTCCTCGTAGTGCCCCACGTTGACCGGCGGCCGCGGCGGAACGATGCCCCCGCGATAGCCGTCGACCCGGTACGTCGCGAAATACGACGTCGCATGGGCCGTCGTCGCGGAGTCCACCGTCACCAGGACGTTGGAACACACCCGGCGCGACAGCCGGTCCGCGGGCCGCGAGGCGAAATACTCCCGCAGCGCCTCCCGCCCCCGCACCAGACGCTCCCCGGCGGGCCACTCCCATATCCCGTCGAGGGTGAACAACTCCGCCACCGTGCCCGGTTCCCCCAGATCGAGCCGCCGCAGGAACTCCACGAGCAGCCGCTCACAGGCACGCTCGGCGAGCAGCCGCTCCATCGGATCGAGTGTCCCGGTCTCCATCTCCGCCATGTCCTCACGGTACGAGGCACCACTGACAACCCGCAGCGATTATCGCGGGCCCTCGATCGCGCCGAGGTCGGGTGCGCCGCGGTAGAGGGGGGTGCCCCGGTAGTCGCGGCCGCCGTTGTCGGGGGTGGGGGCGCCGGTGTCGATCAGGGGGGAGCCCGGGCGGGGCGCGAAGGCCAGGCCGGTGCGGAGTTGCGGGCCGCTGGTGGGGGTGCCGTACGGGCCCGAGACGGCCGGGTTGACGAACAGCGGGTCGCCGGTGCGCGCCTGGGTGTCGGCGGCGGGGACCGGCAGCGGGGCGCCGCCGTAGAAGTTGCGGGCGTAGGTGATGGTCGGGCTGGTCGTCAGGGTCGCGTCGGCGACCGCCGAGGAGAACACGTTGTCGTGCAGGTTGTAGCGCGCGTTCAGCGAGGAGCCGTAGCCGTAGACGAGGTACTTGCTCGACGCGTTGTGCACGGTGTTGTTGTAGACCTCGGCCGACGCGGCCTTGTCCGAGTGCAGATACAGCGGATACCGCGAGTTCCCGTTCAGGACGTTGTAGCGCACCACGACATCGCCGAAGGCGAACTGGCAGAGCAGGATGCCATCGCCGTTGTCATGGGCGAAGTTGTACTGGATGACGACCCGCGTGGTGCCCTTGTCCGCGTCGATGCCGTTGGAGTCCGCGCCCCCGGCCTTCCGTTCCGTCCGGTACACCTCGTTGCGCTGGATCACCACGTCGTCCGCGTAGTACGCCTCGATGCCCGACGTCCCCGCCTGGTCGACCACATTGCGGTCGACCACCGCGCCGCGGACGTTGGTCAGATACATCGCGTTGCAGCCGTACGCGGTGCCGCCCTGGGAGACGTAGTTGTTCCGGATGGTGATGTTCGTATGCGGGGTGAACGTGGTGTCGGAGGCCGAGGTCCGGGTGCCCCAGCCGGTCGGCTTGGCGACCGGGTTGCCGTCCGCGTCCTTCAGGTCGCCGGTGTACTGCTTCACGACGATGCCCGCGAACGAGGTGTTGCGCACCGTGGAGTTCTGCACCCGCACATCGTGCAGAACGGTCGGGGCGGTGGGCGGTGCCGTGATGTCGGGCACCGTGGTGTCGAAGACGATGCCGCCGGTCCTCTTCGACCGGTCCCAACCGGTCTTGAAGCGCACGCCCGGGGCGTTGCCCGCGGTGTCGCCGCTGATCCAGTTCACCTCGCCGGTGACATCGTGGACGTCGACCCTGTCGATCACGAAGTGGTCCAGCTGCCGTGAGTCGTCCCCGGACACATGGATGCCGCGCAGATCGCGCAGATTCTCGCCCGGAGTCCCCGTGGCGGGCAGCGCGTTGCTGACGTCGAGGTCACGGATCTCCCAGTACTCCTGGTTGAACAGCCGCACCGCGTCGTCGACCTGGCCCTCACCCTGGATCCGGGGCTTGGGGCCCGGACCGTAACGGCCGATCGAGATGGGGTGGTTCCGCTCGCCCGAGCCCTTCGGCCACAGCTGCCCTTTCCAGGAGCCGCCGCCCTTCAGCAGGATGCGGTCACCTGGCCGGAACGTCGTCCGGCCGATCTGCTCCAGGCTGCGCCATGCCGCGCGGGCGCTGGTGCCGGACGCGTCGTCGCTCCCGGAGCGGGAGTCGACGTAGTACGTGGTGCCCGAACCTGCCACCGTGGCCTGAGCTTGGGCGGGGAGCGCCGTGAGCGTGGCGGCGGCGCCGAGGGCGGCGGCCGTGAGCAGGCCGAGCGGCCGCCGGCCGGGTCTGACGGAGCGTCGTCCAGAGGTCATCACGCCATAGAAAGCGCTGTCATCAGTGGTGTCAAGGTGCCTGCCGCGTACGCGACTTGATCGCGAAACCGCTTTCTCACCTCCCGGGTGCGAGTCCCGCCTCGAAGGCCAGGATCACCGCCTGGGTCCGGTTCCCGGCGCCCAGCTTGGTCAGCACATTGCCCACATGCGTCTTGACGGTCTCCAGGCTCACCGTCAGCACCTCCGCGATCTGCTGGTTCGTCAGCCCCTCCGCCATCAGCCGCAGGATCTCCGCCTCCCGGCGGGTGAGCGCCGCCACCCGCGCCGCGGCCTCCCGCCGCGGCGGGCGCCCGGTGGTCAGCCGGGCGACGGCTTCGGGGAAGAGGACGGAATCCCCGCTGGCCACCAGCCGGATGGCATGGGCGATCTGCTGGGCCGGGGCCCGCTTGCGGATGAATCCGCTGGCACCGGCCTCCAGGGCGTCGTACACATACTCGTCGTTCTCGAAGGTGGTGATCACGATGACCTTCGGCGGTTCCGCCGACGTGGCCCGCAGCCGCCGCGTGGCCTCGATCCCGTCGACGATGGGCATCCGTGCGTCCATCAGCACCACGTCCGGCTGCAACTCCTCCACCAGCGGCGGCACTTCGGAGCCATCGGCGGCCTCGCCGACCACCGTGAGATCGGGCTTCGCGGACAGCAGGGTCCGCAGCCCGGTACGGGTGAGTTCCTCGTCGTCCACGACGAGCACGCGCACCGTACGGCCGACAGCGGCAGCCTCTTCGGTGTTCACCGCGCAGCCCCCAGTGGCAGCCGTGCCACCAGCCGCCAACGGGCCCGCCCGTCCCCGGCGTCCTCCACCGGCCCGGCGGACACCTCGCCGTTCAGCAGCCGTACCCGGTCGGCGATCCCGGTCAGACCCTGACGCGGCCGCCCGCCCCGGCGGAAACGCGCCGCGCCGCCCACCAGGTTGACGAGTTCCACCTCCAGCAGGTCGTCCCGGGCGGTGACCCGCAGCGTGATGCCCGCCTTCGCGCCGTGCCGCAGCGCGTTGGTCAGTCCCTCCTGGACGATGCGGTACGCCTCGCGCGACACGGTCGCCGGGACGCGGTCCAGGCCGCCCTCGGTCGTCACCTCCAGCGACGCGCCAGCCTGCCGCACCGATTCCGCGAGCGCGCCGAGGTCGGCGAGGGTGCGCGCGGGTGAGGTGGGCGCCTGCTGTTCCCGCAGCGCGCCGAGGACGTGGTCGAGGTCGTCCATCGCCGCGCGGGCCGTCTCCTCGATGGTGTTCAGCGCGCGCCGCGCCGCCACCGGATCACGCTCCAGCAGTTCGCTCGCCACCGCCGCCTGGATGGTGGAGGCGGTCAGCGTATGCCCGATGGAGTCGTGCAGCTCCTGCGCCAGCCGGTTGCGCCCGGCCAGCACCCGCGCCCGCTCCTCGGCGGCGGCCGCTCGCTCGGCGGGCCGGTGGTCGAGCAGGACCGGAGCCAGCAGCCGGAGCCCCGCGGCGGCGACCGCGGTCAGGTAGGCGGCCAGCAGCAGACACAGGGCGGCGACGGCCGGGCTCCACGCTCCGGCCACACCCGCCGTCACGGTGACATGGCTCCCGAGGACGGCGACCCGCCCTCCACCGTTCAGCCAGACGGCCGGAAACGTGACCGCGGCGAAGGCCAGCACCCCGGTCACCGCCGTCGCCGCCACGCCCACCGCCGCATGCGGCACCAGCCAGGCCGCCGTACGCACCCGGTCGGCCCACCGGGATCGGGCCGATACGGCGGCGGGGGCGGGCAGTTCGGTGCCCAGCAGCCGGTTGGCCAGCGTGACGCATCCGCGGCGCGCCGCGCGCAGACTGCCCATGACGGCGAGCACCACGACGAGCGCGAGCGTGAAGCCCGCGATACGGCCGGGAAGCGGCCACGTCGGCGGTGCCGAAAGCACCGCCACCACCAGCGGCGGCACGCTCAGTGCCGCTCCGAGAAACGCGTAAGCCCAGCTTCGATAAGTGGCGCCATCGAAAAGCGGGCGCATCAGTGTGCGCATGGCCCGAACGGTAGCGGTGCCCAGGTGCGGACTGCCTCCCCCGAAAGAGCCAGCCGGCACTCGCGACACCGGGGGAGACGGATTTCGCTCGCGGCAGCGATGCGCCCACTCGCCGCCGGACGGCAGTTTTATCCGCAGATTGATCCGTGCTCACTGCTCAGGAAAGGGATGCGCGTTGATGTCATCGAAAACCAGAGGGCTTGTGGTATTCCTCGCCCTGTCCTTCGGCGGGACCTGGCTGTGGCTGTTCGTGGCGTACGAGGTTCTGGGCCTGTCCGCACTGAATCCGCTGTTGCAGCTTCCGGCCTTCTGCGTTCCGGGCATCGCGGCGTTCGTCGTACGGCGCTGGGTCACCCGGGAGGGATTCGCCGACGCGGGGCTCCGGCTCCGGCTGAAGAGGGCCTGGCCCTACTATCTCCTGGCCTGGTTCGGCCCGTTGGCGATCGCCGCCATAACCCTGGCCCTTGCCGCCGCACTCGGCCTGTGGCGCCCGGACCTCGCCCCGCTGGACGAGATCGCGGACGGCGTCCCGGGCTGGGCGGCGGTGCTCGCCCTGATGCTCGCGCTTCCGCTTCTCACCCCGGTGTACTGGGGTGAGGAGTTCGGCTGGACCAGCTATCTCCGACCGCGGCTCTTCGGCGGCAGAATGGCGCCATCGGTGATCGTGACCGGGCTCATCTGGGCGTCCTGGCACTATCCACTGGCCTTTATCGGCTATGTCGAATTCCCCCGGCTCTTCCTCGGGCTGCTGGTGTGGACCCTCTGCTTTCAGTTCCAGGAGACCGTTCTCGCCTGGCTGTTCATGCGCAGCGGCACCATATGGACCGCGAGCCTGGCCCACGCGGGAAACAACATGGTCCTCTTCCTGCTCACCGGCCAGCTACTCGGCAGCGGGGACGACGGTCTCGGCATGGTGGGCGTCACCCTGCTGACCATGATCCCCCTGGCCGGGCTCAGTCTGTGGATCGCCCTGCGCCCCAATCGGACTGTAGCGTACGAAAGTTCGCAATGACACGGCCGAGTGCCGTGCATGCTCATTCCGGAAGAACGGCGAGGAATTTCATGTCACACGAGATCAGCCCGGAGCCCATTTTGCAGGTGGGGCTCGGCTACATGGCGTCGAAAACCCTGCTCACCGCCGTGGAACTCGATGTCTTCACCCGGCTCGCCCAAGGCCCGTGCGAGCGCGGCGATCTGGCCGGGGCGCTGGGTCTGCATTCGCGGGGCGCGGCGGACTTCCTGGACGCATTGGTCGCCCTGGGCTTTCTGGAGAGAAGGGGGACCGAGTATCGCAACAGTCCGAGTGCCGACGCGTTTCTCGACCGGGAGAAGGACACCTACGTCGGCGGAGTCCTGGAGATGGCGAACAGCCGTCTCTATCCGTTCTGGGGATCGCTCACCGAGGCCTTGCGCACCGGAAAGCCGCAGAACGAGCAGAAGCACGGCGGAGACGTATACGACGCCATCTACCACGATCAGGCCGGCCTCGAACGATTCCTGAACGGCATGACGGGGCTCAGCATGGGAATGGCGCGGGCGATAGCCGAGAAATTCCCCTGGGTCGACTACCGGACGGTGCTGGACGTCGGCGGCGCCCTGGGCTGCGTCCCGGTGGCGGTGGCCCAGCGCCATCTCCACATCAGCGGCGGTGTCTTCGAACTGCCCCGGGTGCGGCCGGTCTTCGACAAGTATGTGACGTCCTTCGGCCTCACCGACCGCATCGCCTTCCACGGGGGCGACTTCTTCGCGGACGACCTGCCCACCGCCGATGTCATCGTGCTGGGCCAGATCCTGCACGGCTGGGGCCTGGACGAGAAACGGCTGCTGCTGAAGAAGGCGTACGACGCCCTGCCCGACGGGGGAGCGGTGCTCGTCTACGACGCGATCATCGACGACGAGCGGCGGCACAACACGTTCGGCCTGCTGGCCAGCCTGAACATGCTGATCGAGTCCGCTGCCGGGTTCGAATACACCGCGGCCGACGGCCGGTCCTGGATGGCCGAGGCGGGATTCGGCAGCACCTGGGTCGAACCCCTGATGGGCGGCTATTCCCTGCTGGTCGGCATCAAGGGCCGCCCCGGCGCCGGGTGACCCTTGTGAGGACGGAGCCTAGAAGCGATAGCGCAGAATGCGGCCCACGTCCTTGAACCCGGGCAGATGCGCCATCACCTTCATGCTCATCCGCCCCGTGGTGGGCATCGCCTCCATCCCCGGCATGTCGACGCTGCGCACCGCGTCCATCAGGGTCAGCCCGTCGTGCCAGCCCTCGATCTCCCGCGGGTCGTCGAGACCCCAGTGGAGCGTCGCGCCCGCGTTGCGCACCGCCGGGACCATCTTCTGGAGCCTGATGCCCAGCGATCCGTAGACGTCGAAGAGCAGCTGGCCGCCGGGGAACCGGTCGGTGATCCGCTGGATGAGGCGCTTGCCCTCCTCCTTGTGCAGATACATCGTCAGGCCCTCCATGACGGCCACGGTCGGCCGGTCGTCGGGCACGTCGCGGAGCCACGCCTCCTCGGTCACCGAGGAGGCGACCATCTCGTAGTTGCCCGACGGCTGCGGAAGCAGCTGCTTGCGCAGCTCGATGACGTCGGGGTAGTCGACGTCCAGCCAGCGCACCGACGACGAGGGGTCGATCCGGTGGACCCGGGTGTCCAGCCCGCACGCCAGGTGCAGCACGGTCGCCTTCTGATGCTCGGCCAGGAACGCGGTGGTCCAGTCGTCGAGCTGTCTGGCCCGGAGCGCGATGCCGACCGCGGTGGTCTCCGTCATGCCCGTCTTGCCGAAGTCGTAGGCGACGCGCTGCACCGCCTCCTGGGCCGTGTGGTCGCCCAGGACGGAGTGCGGCGAGCGGCTGTCCACCGCCCTGCCGTACAGCGTGGCGAGCATCGTCTCCTGCGTACCGGTGAGAGTGATCTTTTCGCGATCCATGGTTCCTCGGTCGAGTGCGGGGGTACCGACGGCCATTTCCGGTGATTCATCCGGGATGGGTGGAATCCGTGATGCGTACCGTCCCACGAGTACCCGGACGAAGGCGATCGCGCCCTGGGCCATTCGTGTCCTTCACGCCAGAATCCGGGCCCGTCGGCTGCCGAGGACGACCGAAAACGGCGGTCGGACGGGCCGGGATCAGTCCTGCGCCAGCCACAGATCGGGGCCGAAGACCTCGTAGTGGATGTCCGAGGGCCGCACACCGCGCTCCAGCAACTGGGCGCGCACCGACCGCATGAACCCCAGCGGACCGCAGAGATAGGCGTGGACGCCGTCGGGGATCTCGACGCCGGTCAGGTCCACTCGGCCGGTGCGCTCGGCCGGCCATGCGTCGCCCGGCCGCTCGTACCAGACGTGTGCGGAGCCCCGGGCGAGCTTGGTGACCAGCCGCTCCTGATCGGCGCGCAGCGCGTGGTCGGCGGGGGAGCGGTCGGCGTGGACCGTGATGACCGGGGCCTGGTGCCCCCGGTCGACCAGGTCCTCCAGCATGGCGACGATCGGTGTGCAGCCGATACCGGCCGACGCCAGCAGCAGCGGCGCGTCCGTGGCGTCGAGCACGAGGTCGCCGTACGGGGCGGACACGCTGATCACATCACCCTCCCGGAGGTGCTCGTGCAGATGCCCCGAGACCTCGCCGTCCGGATCCGTGCCGCCGCGTACGTGCTTGACGGTGATGGAGCGCACCGTCGCGCCGGGCGGGTTGGTCAGGCTGTACTGGCGGATCTGGCGCGCCCCGTCGGCCAGTTCGACCTGGACCGAGACGTACTGGCCCGCCTTGAAGGCCGGTGCCGGGCGGCCGTCCGCGGGCCGCAGCCGGAAGGTGACGACGTCCGCGGTCTCCTGGACCCGCTCGGCCACCTCCCACGGCCGCCACGTCCCGCCCGCCAGCACACCCTGCTCGGCGTACAGCCGCCGCTCGATCTCGATGAGGGCGCCTGCCATCAGCCAGTAGACCTCGTCCCAGGCGGCTGCGACCTCCTCGGTGACCGCGTCGCCGAGCACCTCCGCGATCGCGGCCGACAGATGGCGGTGCACGAGCGGGTACTGAGCGGGGCTCACGCCGAGCGAGGCGTGCTTGTGGGCGATCCGGGTCAGCATCGCGTCGGGCCGGACCTCGGGGTGCTCCACCAGGGCGGTGGCGAACGCGGCCACGGCACCGGCGAGCGCCTGCCGCTGGATTCCGGCCGCCTGGTTCCCCCGGTTGAACATGTGCCGCAGCAGCTCCGGGTGGGCCTCGAAGAGCTTCCGGTAGAACAGGTCGGTGATGGACCCGATGGCCGCACCGACGGCGGGGAGGGTGGCGCGGACGGTGTCAGCGGACTTCTGGGAGAGCATCACCGGCTCCTAAGTGGTATGCAGGATTCGTATTTAACGGCGCGAAGAAACCCGGCGCGGCGACCGCCGGCGTAGTGAGTGCGGGCGTAGCGAGCACCGGCGTACGGACGTGGGCGGGCCGGGGAGGCATCCCCCGCGGGTTCACCGGTCCGCCCCCGGCGCTCGCCCCACCAGCCCGAGCAGGACGGGCCCGGTGGGGGAACCGATCAGATCGGTGACCGTCAGCGGGTCGAGCGAGGAGAAGAACGCCTCCTGCGCCTGCCGCAGCGCCATCCGCAACCGGCAGCCCTGGCGGAGCGGGCACGGGGTGTCGCCCTCGCAGTCGACGACCTCATCGGCCCCTTCGAGTTCCCGGACCAGTTGGCCGACCGAGGCGGTGCGGCCGGTCTCGGTGAGCACCAGCCCGCCGCCGCGCCCCCGCCGCGTCTCGATGAGGCCGAGATGCTGGAGCCGGGCGGCCACCTTCGCCAAGTGGCTGTACTGCACCCGCATCTCCCCGGCGATCTGCCGTGCGGTGCACGGCTCTGCTCCGGCGACCGCCAGTCGCATGATGGCGCGGAGAGCCAGATCGGTTGATTTCGTCAGCCGCATGACACCAGATTAGATAATGCGAATCTGAGATGCAATTTACCGGGACGGGGTGCGCAGCGCACGGGTCACGGACCAGGCCACCGACACCATGGGCACGGCCACGATCGCGCCGACCACCCCCGCCACGATGCCCCCGGCGATCACCGAGATCGCCACCACCACCGGATGCAGCCGCACCGCCCAGCCCATCACCAGCGGATGCAGCACATGCCCCTCGATCTGCCCGACCACCACGATGAGTACGAGCACGACCGCCGCGATGACCGGCCCCCGCCCCGCCAGGGCCACCACCGTGGCCACGGCCAGCGCGATCGGCGAGCCGATCAGCGGGATGAAGGTGAAGAAGAAGACCAGCAGGGTCAGCGGCAGCGCCAGTGGCACCCGCAGCAGCAACAGGGCCAGGCCGACCAGTGCCGCGTTGGCGGCCGCCACCAGGATGATCCCCCGGGTGTACCCCGCGAAGGTGTTCCAGGCCGCCCGGCCCGCCCGGTCCCACGGCGACCGGGCCGCCTCCGGAAGCTGCTCGCGGAACCACCGCCACATCCCGTCACCGGAATGCACGAAGAACAGCGAGCAGAACAGCGCCAGCACCGCCGCCGTCAGCGCCTCCACGACCCGGCCCGCACTGCTGAGCGCCCTGCTGATGAGCGTGGCGCGATGGGCCGAGACGAACGAGCTGATCCTGTCGTGCAGCCCGGTCAGCGTGCGGTGCCGGACATGGAACGGCGGCCCCTCCAGCCAGCGCGTGATCCGGCCGATCCCGCCGCGGAACTCGCCCACGAGCCTGCCCGCCTCGCCCGCCGCCGCACTGCCCACCAGCGCCAGTAACCCCAACACCACCAGCAGACTCCCGAACACCGCCAGCGCCACCGCGAGCGGCCGGGGCAGCCACCGCGCCAGCACATCGGCCAACGGCCGCAGCAGCGCGGTGCCCACCAGGGCCAGAAACACCGCGACCGCCACCAGCTGAAAGCGCCCCAGAACGGTGAACGCCAGATAGACCGCCACCCCGACGGCCAGCAGCCGCCATGCGTACGCGGCGGCCAGCCGCAGCCCGGGATGCACCCGGTCGCCCGCCCCGCTCCCCGCGCGCCCCGCCCGCTCCCGCGCCACGGCCCCCGGGCCCCGGCGCGGACGGCTGCCGAGCGTCGCGTACCGCGACCGCCGACCGCGCCGGATGCCGGGACGCCCTCCGCCCTCCCGCCTCGGCGCCCGCTCCGGCGGAGGAGACTCGCTGCTCACGCCGGTGCCACCGCCCTCCGTGCCCCGGACCCGCGCCGCGGGGCCGGGTGACCGTTCTTCCCGTTATATGCCTGATGGGAAGATTCAATCAGGGCGGCCGGGCGCGCGCCTGATCACGCCCCCGCCCCCGGGTACACCTCGCGGCCCGCCGCGGCCGGGCCGTGGCGCTGTTTCCCACAGCCCCGGCGAACTCCATAATCGATCACCACGGTGCCTCATCCGCCGACCGCCCTCCGCACCGCAGCAAGGAGTTGCCGTGACGTACGACATCGCCGCCATCCGCGCGCAGTTTCCCGCCCTGACGGCCGGGTCGGCCCACTTCGACGGCCCCGGCGGTACGCAGACCCCCGTACCCGTCATCGAGGCCATCACCGACGCGCTCGCGCACCCGCTGGCCAACCGGGGCCGCACCACCGCGGGGGAGCGCAACGCCGAGGCGATCGTCGCGGCCGCCCGGCAGGCCATGGCCGACCTGCTCGGCGCCGACCCCACCGCGGTCGTCTTCGGCCGCAGCGCCACCCAACTGGCGTACGACTTCTCCCGTACGCTCGCCACGACCTGGTCGCCGGGCGACGAGATCGTGGTCACCCGCCTGGACCACGACTCCAACATCCGCCCCTGGATCCAGGCCGCCGACCGGGCCGGGGCCACCGTGCGCTGGGCCGACTTCGACCCGGCGACGGGCGAGCTGACCCCCGACGACATCAGCGCCGTCCTGAGCGAACGCACCCGGCTGGTCGCCGTCACCGCCGCCTCGAACCTCATCGGCACGCGCCCGGCGATAGCGGAGATCGCCCGCCGCACCCACCAGGCCGGGGCGCTGCTGTACGTCGACGGCGTGCACTACACCGCCCACTCCCTCGTCGATCTCGACCTGCTCGGAGCGGACTTCTACACCTGCTCCCCGTACAAGTTCCTCGGCCCCCACCTCGGCGTCCTGGCCGGCCGCCCCGAACTCCTGGAGACCCTGCACCCCGACAAGCTGCTCCCCTCCACGAACGCCATCCCCGAGCGGTTCGAGCTGGGCACCCTGCCGTACGAATTCCTCGCAGGGACCCGCGCCGCCGTCGACTTCCTCGCGGGTCTGGACCCCCGGGCGCGGGGCAGCCGCCGCGAACGCCTGGCGGCGGCGTACGCGGCCCTCGAAGAACACGAGGACGCGCTGCGGCTGCGCATCGACAAGGGACTGGCCGCCCTCGACCCGATCACGGTCCACTCCCGCGCGGCGGACCGCACCCCCACCCTCCTCATGACCATCGACGGCCGCGACACCACCGACGCCTACCGCCATCTGGCCCGCCGCGGCGTGGACGCACCGTCCGGATCCTTCTACGCGATCGAGACCTCCCGCCGGCTCGGCCTCGGCGACACCGGCGGACTCCGCATCGGGCTGGCCCCCTACACCAGCACCGAGGACGTGGACCGGCTGCTGGAGGGCCTGTCGGAGTTCCTGTCGTCGTAAGGCCGCTAGCGCAGGGTGTAACCGCCGTCGGTGTAGAGCGTGGAGCCGGTGGTGAAGCCATTGGTGAAGAGGAAGACCACGGCCTGCGCGATCTCGTCCTCGGCCGCCGGGCGGCCCAGCAGCGCGTCGCGCCGGTACTGCGCGAAGGCGGCGTCCCGGTCGGCGGCCGGGCGGTTCGCCCACAGGTGGCCGTCGACGGTGCCGGGTGCCACCGCGTTGACCCGCACCGGGGCGAGTTCCACCGCCAGCCCCCGGCCGAGGCCCTCGATCGCGGCGTTGCAGGCGACGTACGCGGGAGCGGGCCCGGCGGGGCGGGCGGACGCCGCGCCCGACATCAGCACCACGGACCCGTCCCGGGCCAGCTTGGGGGCGGCCGCGCGCACCGCGTGATACTGGCCCCAGAACTTGGAGTCGAAGGGCGACGCGGCATCCTCGTCGCTCAGTTCGCGCATCGGCCCGACCCGGTAGGAGGCCGCCGAGGTGAAGAGATGGTCGACCCGTTCGACCCCGTCGAAGAAGGCGGCGAGCGAGTCGGTGTCACGGGTGTCCACGGTGCGCCACGTGGCGGCCTCGCCCAGTTCGGCGGCCGCGGACTCCAGCCGGGCCGCGGTGCGGCCGCCGAGCACGACCCGTGCTCCGGCGTCGACCACCCGGCGCGCGACCCGCAGCCCGATGCCGGAGCCGCCGCCGATCAGGACGACCGTCCGGCCCCGCAAATCCTCGGCGCCGCCCCGGGCGCCGGGACCGGGTGCGGTGGTGGCCTGCGCCATGATGCTTCCTCGCTCACATACGCGGTTATGGTGATCAACTTCTTGCAACCGCCGCCCGCGCAGGCCGTATTCCCGCAGCTCACCCCGGGCTACACCCTCGCCGCCGCCCCGGATAACGCATCGCGCCCGGCGGCCCGCGGCTGACACCCTCCCTCCATGGAACACACCGAGGTACTCGTCATCGGAGGACGCGCGGGCGTCGGCAAGACCACGGTCGGCTGGGAGGTGTCGGCACAGCTGCGCGCCGCGTCGGTGCCCCACGCGATCATCGAGGGAGACTTCATGGCCCAGGTGCATCCGGCCCCCGAGGACGACCCTCACCGCAGGAAGATCGCCGAACGCAACCTGACCGCCCTCTGGGCCAACTACGCCGAACTCGGCCACCGGCGCCTCGTCTACACGAACACCGTGAGCGTGCTGCCCGCGACCACGGACATGATCGAGCGCGCCACCAGGCCCTGTGCCCGGATCGTACGCGTCCTGCTCACCGCCTCGGACGCCACGACGGAGGAGCGGCTGACGGGCCGGGAACTCGGCTCGGAACTGGAGCACGAACTGCGCGGCAGCGCCCGCAAGGCCCGCCTCCTGGACGAGCAGGCCCCCGCGAACACCCTGCGCGTGGCCACCGACGGGCGACTGGTGGTGGACATCGCACGAGAGCTGGTCGCCGCCACCGGCTGGGCCGACGGCGCGTAGCGACACCTGTTCAGCAGCGCGGGGCCAGCACATCGACCCGGGGCAGCTCACGGTGGCGGTGATGGGCGGCGGCGATCCCCGCGAGCGCGGGGCGGCCCAGGGCGCCGTACGCCGCCGCCAAGAGCTCCCACACGAACTCCTCCAGCACCGGCTCGCCCCCGGACGCCCAGTGCAGATCGCGTCCCAGCACCAGCGCCTCCGCCGGATCCCCCGCCGCACACCGCCGCCGCGCCTCCTCCACGCTCCGCTCCACGGCGGCGTGGTCCTCGAGGAACCCGTACATGAACTTTGCGAACGCGTACTCCTCGGCCCCGTCGTCGTCCGCGAGATCCTGCCAGCCCGTCGGACCCGCCGTGCAGAAACGTCAGGAACTCCGGCGGATCCCGGTAGTAGCGCCCATGGACCCGTACGTCGGCGCCCACAACGGTCGGATCCTGCCCGCTGCCCGGTTAGGCTCAGTCGTGCGGTGTGATCCACGGCATGTTGTACGCCACAAGGGGAAGGCGCGGAGGACGTGAGGGACGGTCAGGATTCCATACGCTCGAAGCCCCCTATGCGCGCCGACGCCCGCCGCAACCAGCAGCGCATCCTGGACGCGGCCCGTGCGATGTTCAGCGAGCAGGGCACCGCCGCGCCCCTGGACGACATCGCCCGCCGCGCCAACGTCAGCATCGCGACGCTCTACCGCCGCTTCCCCGACCGCGCCGCGCTCTGCCGGCACGTCGCCATCGAGGGCTACGAAACCGTACTGGCCGAGGCGCGGGCCGCACAGGAGGTGGCCGAGGAGGGCGGTCCGGACGCCCCGCTGCGGGCCGTCGAACGCTTCCTGACCGGCGCGGTCGACCAGCGCTCCCGCCTCGTCCTCCCGCTGTTCGGCGGCCCGGCCTTCCACGACGAGGAAGTCATCGTCCTGCGTCACCGCATCACCGGCTCCCTGGAGGCGGTGCTCGCCCGCGGCCGGGAGCGCGGCGCGGTGCGCGACGACGTCAACTCCATCGATCTGCTGATGGCCGCGGCCATCATCAGCCGCCCGCTCCCCAACACTCCGCCCGAGTGGCTCGACACCACCGCCCGCCGCCACATCGCCGTCCACCTCGACGGCCTCCGCCCCGGCGCCATCCACCACCTCCCCGGTCCGGAACCGGAGCACGCCTTCAGCCGCGAGACACCGGCCGCGGCTCGCCCCGGTCCGGCGGAGAACGCCCCCACCGAGCACCGCGCCTGACAACGGACCGTGGCCCCACCCGAAGGGCGAGGGCCACGGTCACCGGTGTGCTTCCGTCAGGTGCGGTACGCGTAGTACAGCGAGTTCGGGTTGGAGGCGATGATGCTCGCCACCGACTTCCGGTAGGTGTTGACCGAGTGGTAGGTCATGTACGGGACACCGCTGGAGGAGCGGTACGTGACCATCATGGTGTGGTCCTTGGACCCGTCCCGGTCGAAGTCCATCTGCATGACGTCCCCGACACCCATGTAGTACACGTTCGCCAGGTTGGTCGCCCGCTTGGCGTCCAGCGTGAACCATGACCACTCGTTGGCGCCCACCCAGGACGTCGCCTGGGTTGAGGTGTCGTACCACCAGGTGCGGTAGTCCACCGCGTCGCCCGGCGCGTGCTTCCAGCCGCCCGCCTTCAGGGCCTGGCTGATGAAGTTGGTGCAGTCCCCGCCGGCTTCGTTGAACTTCCGGTAGGCGGGGTTGTAGTTGCTCCAGTACTTCTCCGCGTACGTCGCCATCGCCGCGTAGTTGTACGCCCCCGCGGGCTTGCTCATCTGCTGGGACGGCTTCGAGGTGGCCGCGGGGGTCGCGCTGGGCAGCGCCGCCGCGCTCTTCACCGACACCGTGGCGGGCTCGTTGATGGCGGTCGGCCCCTCGTCGGTGGGCCTGATGCCGGTCAGCTCCCACTTGCCGCCGGTCCCGGCGGTGAAGCTCAGCTCGTGGTGGGCCTGGAAGCTGGTCGTCGCGGGCTCGTCCCCGCGGATCTTCTTGTACGTCAGCGTCGTGGTCTCCGTGGCCTGGACGGTCGCATGCCCGTCCACGACACGGGTCGCGCCCACGGTGACCTTGGTGTCGGCGTCCGTGTACGCCTCGCCCAGCGCGGCCAGCCGCGCCTTGCGGGTCCGCAGCGTGGACAGCGCCGTGTTCTCGGTCCGCGTCAGACCGGTCGACAGCCGCGCCTTCTTGGTGGCCGGTGCCGCCGCACGCCGCGCCTGCTGCCCGTCCAGCAGCGCCGCCGTACGCTCGGTGAGCAGCGCGTCGGCCAACTGCCCGAAGGACGTGGCGGTCGCCCCGTCCACCACACCCGTCTGCGCCGCACTCGCGGCAGAGGCGGGCAGTGCCACGGCCGACAGCGCCACCGTCAGTGCCGCCCCGACAGCGGATCTGAAGGTCAATGAATTCACGATGGATTCCCCTCCGCATCCCGGGCCGGATCGACCCGGGGGGCTCGGATCCTTGCATATGCGCTGCCCGTTTGGTGATTTTGTGCTCAGAATGCGAAGTGGTGTCCACGAGTCCTTCACCTGCGGGATAATGGCCGTTTTCAGACTGACCCGGCGCGGCATGCCGAAGAGCCGTTGTCCGGCGGCACCGGTTCGCGCTGCTGGAGCCCGCGCGGCGGCTGGTCGGCGACGAGGACGAGTGGGCCTTCATCGACTGGGACACGGCCGCCCCTGGTTCCCGCCTGTGGGATGTCGCCTACGCCCTAGGCCGAGCACTCGCCGCCCGCACCGGGATGTCACTGGGATCGAGCCGCGTCGCGTGTCTCCCCGGTGTGGAGGAGGGTAGGTAGTGAGCCGAGTCGTACATATGTCGGGCGTATGCAGACGCTCCGCACGCTTCGGGAGGTAACCGAATTGAACACCGCTGGCCAGGAGACGCCCCGTGAAGAGAAGGAATTCACCCGGTCCGGGCCGCACTTCTCCGACCGGATCACGGCCGACGGCCGGGACGGCTGGCCGGTCGAGGCCGGGCGGTACCGGTTGGTCGTCAGCCGGGCCTGCCCCTGGGCGAGCCGGGCGCTGATCTCACGACGGCTGCTCGGCCTGGAACCGGCCCTGTCGCTGGCGGTCACGGACCCCATCCAGGACGAGCGGAGCTGGCGCTTCACCCTGGACAAGGGGGATCGGGACCCGGTGCTGGGCATCGCGTTCCTCAGCGAGGCGTACGACGCCCGCGAGAAGGAGTACCCGGGCGGGGTGAGCGTGCCCGCGATCGTCGACGTCCCCAGCGGGAAGCTGGTCACCAACGACTTCCAGCGCCTCACCCTCGACTTCGCCACCGAGTGGACCGCCCTGCACCGGGAGGGGGCGCCGGACCTGTATCCCGAGGAGCACCGCGATGAGATCGACGAGGTGATGGAGGGGGTCTACCAGGATGTGAACAACGGCGTCTACCTGGCCGGTTTCGCCAAGCACCAGCACACCTACGAGGACGCCTACCGGGCTCTCTTCGCCCGTCTGGACCGGCTGTCGGAGCGCCTGGCCACGCGGCGGTATCTGGTCGGCGACACCATCACCGAGGCCGACATCCGGCTGTTCACCACGCTGGTGCGCTTCGACGCCGTCTACAACGGCCACTTCAAGTGCAACCGCAACAAGCTGAGCGAGGACCGGGTGCTGTGGGGGTACGTACGCGACCTCTTCCAGACGCCCGGATTCGGCGACACGGTGGACTTCGACCACATCAAGCGGCACTACTACCAGGTGCACACCGCGGTCAATCCCACGCGCATCGTCCCCGTCGGCCCCGATCTCTCCGTCTGGTCGACCCCGCACGGACGAGAGGAGCTGGGCGGGCGTCCCTTCGGCGACGGCACCCCGCCGGGCCCGGTGCCGCCCGGTGAGGAAGTCCCGGAGGCGGGCCGGGCCCGCTGACGGGCCCGCCGCCGCGCCGGGGGTCAGGGGTGGCGGGCCTGCGCCGCGGCGGTGTCCGCCGCGGTCAGCCCGAAGACGAGGGCTGACGCGATACCGCCCGCGTAGGCGCGGTGCCACAGGCCGCCGGTGTCGGAACCGGCGGCCAGTAGCCCCGTCAGTGGCTCCCCGTTCTTTGCCAGGACCCGCGCCTGATCGTCGATGCGTACTCCGTGGAACGGGAAGGTGATGGCCGGTGCCGTCTCGATGACGTAGTACGGGGGCTCGTCCAGCGGCAGCGGGTCCAGCTCCCGGCCGGGTGCCGTGGCGAGCCCCGCCGAGGCGCGCTCGTTGAACCGCCGGACCCCGTCCCGAATGGCCTCACCCCGGTAACCCCACTCCTCGGGGAGGAACGCCAGCTCGTCGAGATCCTCGGCCAGTCCCACACGGCCGCCTCGCTTGTTCGCCAGCGCGAACTTGTCGACGGCGACCGCGCCCTCGACGTAGGAGCCCACGATCCAGTCGCGGAACACCCGGGCATCGGCGATGAGGAGTCCCCGGCTCTCCGGCTGTTCCAGCAGCGCCATGGAGGTGAGGTGGTCGCCCAGCGTCTCGTCCACGAAGCGCTCGTTGCGCAGGTTGAACAGGAGCGCGTGTTCGCTGTAGTACAGCGACAGGTCGACGAAGTCCACCGGGTCGGTGAAGGGCGTACGGCTCGGAATGAGGTGGCCGTAGAAGCCCGCGTCGGCGTGGCCGGTGGCCGCGCCCACGCCGGTGGCCAGGCGGTAGCCACCGCCGCGGCTGTCGGGATTGGAGCGCAGCTCCATGCGGTCGGCGTGGGGGTGCACATGCTCGGTGCGGAGCGCGAGGTCGCCCTGGAACCCGCCGGTCGCGAGGAGCGTGGCGCGGGCGCCGACCGTCCTGTGCGTGCCGTCGGCTGACCTCAGCAGGGCTCCCACGACGGCACCGTGCTCGGTCAGCAGGTGTTCGGTGTGGGTGGCGAGCAGCAGTCGGCCACCGCCGTCGAGGATGAGCCGACGGCAGGTGTCGAGATAGTGACCGGTGTCGAATTGGTGTCCGCGGCCGAAGCTCAGGATGCGCTGTGCGTCCTTCACCTCCACCCCGGTGGAGCGGATCCAGGAAACACCCTCGTCGAACCGGTCCACGAGGGCGCGCTTCAGCGTGAGGTCCCCTCCCGGATTGTGCCGGTCCATGATGTCGTGGCTCGGAGCGGTCCACGCGTATCCGGCGAAGCGCGCGGAGCCGCCCACGTCCGTGCTGGTATCCACCAGCACCACGGACAGGCCGCTGCGGACGGCACGGGCACCGGCGGTCAGGCCCGCCATGCCCGCCCCGATGATGAGTAGATCGACGACTTCCGCGTCCACGCGAAATCTCCTTCGGTGGGGGCCGGTGTTCAGTAAAACCGAATCCAGTTCACATCTCAAGACGGTTGCATCGAGCCTGTCCCGAACCTTGTCGGTGCCGGGTCGGCACGGTAAGAGAGGTGAAGTCAGTTCAATATCGGATGGTGCTGGAGGTCGTCATGGCGCATGGAGGGGCCCACGCGGGCCGGTTCGAGGGCAAGGTCGCCCTGGTGACGGGTGCGGGCTCGGGTATGGGCGCGGCCGTCGCCCGGCGGCTGGCCGCCGAAGGGGCCCGGGCGGTGGTCCTGGCCGACGTCGACGGTACGAGCGCGGCGGCCGTCGCGCAGGACGTGCCGGTCGGCCGGGCGCTCGCCGTCGACGTGGCGGACGCCGCGGCGGTCGACCATGCCGTCGACGACGTGCTGCGTCGGTACGGCGGGCTCGATCTGGTGGTGCACGCCGCGGGTGTCGACGATCCGCAGGCCAAGCAGCGCATCGCGGACGCCCTGGTGGAGGGCCGTCCGCCCGAGGTGACCGATGTGCTCGAGGACGCGGCCTGGCGGCGCGTCATGCGGATCAACCTCGACGGCACCTTCCATGTGCTGCGCGCCTCGGTGCGGGCCATGCGGCCGGAGAAGGCGGGGGCGATCGTCGTGATCGGCTCGTCGTCCGCCTTCGACGCCCCGGTCGGCTACCCTCATTACGCCGCGTCCAAGGCGGGGGTGCACGCCCTGTGCCAGGCCGTGGCCAAGGAGGTCATCCCGTCCGGGATCAGGGTGAACGTGGTCGCGCCGGGGCCGACCGAGACGGGGATGGCCGTACGTACGCCGGAGGTGCTGCGCTCGGGGTTCGCCGACCCGCGGGTGCGCCCGTACGCGACCGCCGAGGAGATCGCCGACATCGCCCTGTTCCTGGCCAGTGACGCCGCGGCGAACCTGATCGGCGCGGTGCTGCTCGCCAACGGCGGCCGGTTCACCGTCTGACTGCCGTCACCCTGAATTCACTTCAGATTGCCGTGCGTGGCCTCGTCTGTCGCTTCCCGGCTCGTCCGAGAAATCCCCGTCCGCAGGCTAGCTGTACTGAGTTCAGTTCTGTAGCGTCCCGGGCGTCGGCAAGGAACGGGATCTCGCCGTTCGGAAGGAGAGCCGAAACATGAGCACCACTGAGCAGCCCGCCCCGCCGGGGTCGGCGTCAACGTCCTACGACCCCCGCACGGTGCGCCGCGCGATGCTCGCCGGAAGCATCGGCACACTGATCGAATACTACGATTTCAGCGTCTACGGTTATCTCGCCGTGGTCATCGCCCCGCAGTTCTTCCCGAATGAGGATCCGACGGCCTCGACGCTGGCGGCGCTGGCGGTGCTCGCCACCGGCCTCGTGGTCCGGCCGCTCGGCGGGGTTTTCTTCGGATGGCTCGGCGACCGATGGGGGCGCCGCAAGGCGCTGGTCTCCTCCGTGCTGTGCATGGGGGTGGCCAGCAGCATTACGGGGCTGCTACCGACCTATGGCCAGATCGGCGTGCTCGCCGCGGTGCTGCTCTTCCTCACCCGGCTGGTGCAGGGCATCTCCTCGGGCGGCGAGTCGGTCGGCGCCTACACCTATATCTACGAGTCGGCACCGCCCCGGCGCAGGGCGTTCCTCGGTGCCGTCACGCCCATCGGATCCAACCTCGGATTCATGTTCGCGGCCGCCACGGCCGGGGCGATCTCCGCTCTCACCACTCAGGATCAGATGGCCGACTGGGGGTGGCGGCTGCCCTTCCTGATGGCCGTGCCCCTCACCCTCATCTGTCTGTGGGCCCGGCTGCGGATCGAGGACACCCCGGAGTTCAAGGAGGCCGCGAAGCGCGCCGACATCCCCGCCGCCCCGATCCGGGAGGTCCTGTCCACCCACCGCACCGCGCTGCTCCAGTCCATCGGACTGGCCATGGCCCAGGGCGGCGCTATCTTCCTCGGACTGACCTACATGGGCATCTACCTGACCACGAACCTGGGGTACGACCCCACGCATGTGTTCTGGCTGACCGCGGGCGTCGTCCTCGTCACCGTGCTGCTCATGGTGCCTGCCGGGTGGCTCGCCGCCCGGTTCGGTTGCCGTCGCGTCCTGCTGGCCGGGCTGCTGGGTTTCCTGGTGACGGCGTACCCCGCGCTGACGCTCATGGGGCGGCACAGCCTGGCCGTGGCCGGGCTGGCCTATCTCCTCTTCATGCTGAGCAGTGCGTTCGTGCAGGTCCCGGCGGCCAGCCTGTGGCCGCATCTCTTTGAACGCCGGGTCCGCTACACCGGTATGGCCATCGGGTACAACATCGGCACCGTCCTCGCGGGCGGTACGGCTCCGTACATCGCGGCCTTCCTGGTGCAGCGGACGGGGAACCTGCTCTCCCCGGCGTTCTTCGTGATGGCGGTCTGCCTGATCGGGCTCGGCGCCCTGTCCACTGTCCGCAAGGATGTGTAGGGACGCGGACGGCAACAGGCACGTCGGCGGCGGCGAACGCGGGTCAGGCTTTGTCCGCCGCGTGGCCGTGGCCGACGTGGCCGATGGTCTGGCCGCCGTCGACGGCGAACTCCCCGCCCGTGGTGTACGAGGCGTCGTCGCTCGCGAGGAAGAGCACCATGCGGGTGACCTCATCGGGCTCCCCGATGCGGGCCACGGGCTGCCGGGCGAAGCGCTCGGGTGAGGCCCTCTCACCCATGGGCGTGCGGATGACGCCCGGATGCACGGAGTTGATCCGTACCCCCGTGCCCGCCATGTCCAGCGCGGCGGCCTTGGTCATCCCGCGCACCCCCCACTTGCTCGCCACATAGCCGATGCCATCGGCGAAGCCCATGAGGCCCGCGGCCGAGGAGATGTTGACGACGGCCCCGTGGCCGCGGGCGCGCATGCCGGGCAGGACGGTGTGCATACCGAGGAAGGCGCCCACCAGATTGATGTCGATGATCTGGCGGAACTGCTCGGGCGACTGCTCCTCGACGCCACCGAAGTGAATGATCCCGGCGTTGTTGACCAGGACATCCACCGGACCCAAGGTGTCCTCGACCGTGCGGACCACGGACCGCCACTGCGCCTCGTCCGTGACGTCGAGGTGGCAGTACCGGGCGTGGGCGAGTTCGCCCGCCAAGGACTCTCCCTCGTCGTCCAGGACATCGCAGACGGCGATTCGGGCCCCTTCCGCGGCCAGCCCACGGACATGTGTGGCGCCCATGCCCCGGGCCCCGCCTGTGACGATCGCGACCTTTCCCTCGAAGCGCATCCCGAGCTTCCCTTCCGTTGAATGTGATCAGTCGGGCACCAGTACGGCCCGGCCCCGCACCCGGCCGTGGCGAAGGCGGTCGATCGCCTCCGCCGCGGCCGACATGGGGAACCGCTCCGTCTCGACGTGCAGCGCTCCGGCACACGCCAGCTCGACCACCTCGGCGAGCTGGTGGCGCGGTCCCCAGAAGGGCAGCGAGAGCCTGAAGCCGGGTGGGAGAACGCCCGGCTTGGCGACTGTCAGACGGCCGCCCCCGCTGCCGACGACGGCGAGTTCGCCACCGGGCCGCAGAACACCGACGGCGAGGTCCAGCGTCTCCGCGGTGCCGACGAAGTCGAGTACGGCGTCGGCACCGACATCCCCGCCGCGCGCCCTCAGCACCTGGGCGGTGTCCGCCCGCATCAGGGTGCCGAAGTCCGCGCCGGAGCGGTCCGCGAGGGCCAGGGCGTCGTCCCGGACGTCGACGGCCAGCACACGGCACGCCGTGGTCGCGCGCAGGATCTGCACCGCCAGGTGGCCGAGCCCGCCGATGCCGATCACGACGGCGGTGGCGCCCTCGCCGAGGGCGTGCCGGAGCCCGGCCACGGCGTGGTACGAGGTCAGTCCGGCGTCGGAGAGCGGGGCCGCCTGTTCGGCCGCCAGGCCGTCGGCCGGCACCAGATGGCGGGCGGACGGCACGAGCACGTACTCGGCCATTCCGCCGTCCCGGCCCAGGCCCGCGCCGTGCCAGGGGAGCGTGGCGCGCCGGTCGCAGTAGTTGTCCCAGCCCTCGGCGCAGCGGCCGCAGCTCCCGCAGCCCCAGGGCCCGTAGAGCACCACACGCTCGCCCACCTCCACCCCGTTCGCGTCCGGCCCCAGGGCCGCGACCCGCCCGGCGACCTCATGGCCGAGCGTGAACGGCAGCTGGTAGGGGAGCACCCCAGGAGCCGCGTCGATGACATGCAGATCGGAGTGGCACAGCCCGGTGGCTTCGACGCGTACCAGGACCTGTGCGCGGAGCGGGACGGGTCGCTCGATATCGACCGGCGCCGGTGGATCGCCCCAGGCCGTCAGCCGCAGTGCCCTCATCATCACCGTTCCCAGGTCTGGTCGGGCTGTGGCCGTCACGGTAACAGAGGTGAAGTGAGTTCAATAGATGGATGCAGGTCGGGGCGGGGTGCCCCGGAGGTCTTGCCGGGCAGGCGTTCCCTGCCTACGGTCAAATGAATCGAGTTCAAATTGTCGGATCGACCGGATCCGATCCCGTCGTACGAGAACGATGGAGTCCCCATGCATCCTCGCCACCCTGAGATCGCCCCCCGGCTGCTGTCCGAAACGGATGAACAGCGGCAGCTGCGTACCGTCCTGCGGGACCTCTTCCGTGAGACGAGCAGTCCCGAGGATGTCCGCAAACATCTCGCCACACCGCGCGGATACGACGAAGCCCTCTGGTCGCGGCTCGCGGGCGAGATCGGGGTCCACGGGCTGGCCGTTCCGGAGGAGTACGGCGGGTCCGGCTTCACCTTCGCCGAGCTGGCGGTCGTCCTGGAGGAGGTCGGGCGGGCCCTGTGCAGTGCGCCGCTGCTGCCCACGGTGGTGCTGGCCGCGCACGCCTTGCTGTACAGCGGTGACCGAGCGGCATGCGAGCAGTATCTGCCCCGGATCGCCGACGGCGCGCTCACCGCGACCGTGGCCGGATTCGGCGAAGGATTCGGCGACGGCGAGCCCATCGTCACCGCCGAGCGGGGGAGCGCCGGATGGGTGCTGCGCGGGCGGGCGGACTTCGTCCTCGACGGGGCCGGTGCGGATGTGATCCTGGTGCGGGCCGCGACCCCCGACGGACCCCGGCTGTTCGCCTGCGAGCCGGACCCCGGCACCTGCCGGCGGACGCCGCGCCGCGTCCTGGACGAGACGCGGCGCCAGGCGCTGGTGGAGTTCCGGGGCGCACCGGCCACCCCCGTGGGCACGGCGGAGGGCGCCGAGGCCACGGTCTCGGCGACTGTGGACACCGGGCGGGCCGCGCTGGCGGCCGAACAGATCGGCGGCAGCGGACACGCGCTGGATGCCACGGTCGAATTCGTCGCCCAGCGCCACCAGTTCGGGCGCCCCATCGGTTCCTTCCAGGCCGTCAAACACCGGCTGGCCGATGTGCTGGTCGCGCTGGAAGCGGCGCGCTCGGCCTCCGCGTACGCCACGGCCTGCGCCGCCGTCGCCCCGGAGCAGCTGCCGGTGGCCGCCAGTGCCGCCGCCGTGGTCTGCTCCGAGACCTTCCGCCTGGCCACGGCCGAGTACGTGCAGCTGCACGGCGGCATCGGCTTCACCTGGGAGCACCCGGCCCATCTGTATGTGCGCCGCGCCCGCGGCGCCGAGGTGCTGTTCGGTACGGCGGACCGGCACCGGGCGCGGCTGGCCGCGCTCGCCGGACTCGCCCTTGAATCATGTTCGGTTTGACCGTCGGACCGGTTCTGTCTCGATCAAGGGGTTGACAGTGCGGTCTTGGACTCGCAGAGTTGTAATGAATTCAGTTCAGTTTGAAGGGGTGAGGGTATGACCGTGGAAGACGAGATCCAGTTCGAGCGCGACGGCCACGTGGCCCGGGTGTGGCTCAACCGTCCGTGGAAGAAGAACTGCGTCACCGTGCCGATCCTGGACCGGCTCGACGAGATCATCACCGAGGTCGACGAGGACCCCGAGCTGCGGGTCCTGGTGGTCCGTGGCCGCGGCGGCACCTTCTGCTCGGGCTTCGACCTCGACAGCCTGAAGGCCGACTATGTCGGCAAGTCGAACGCGATCGACGTCGCGGTGAAGTCCGCGAAGGTGTGCGACCGCCTCTACTCGATGAAGACCCCCTCGGTCGCGGTCCTGGAGGGCCACGTCACCGCCGGCGGCTTCGAGATCATGATCTCCTGCGACTTCGCCATCGCCGCGGACGACGCGAAGATCGGTGACTTCCACATCCGCCGCGCGCTGTTCGGCGGGGCCGGCCCGATCTACCGGGTGCCGCGCATGATCGGCATCCGCAAGACCAAGGAGCTGATGCTCACCGGCAAGCTCCTCTCGGGCGTCGAGGCCACCGAGTTCGGGCTCATCAACAAGTCCGCCCCGGCCGACGAGCTGGACGCGACGGTCGAGGACTTCATCGCGGACCTCACCGACAAGAGCCCCTTCATGATGTGGCTCACGAAGATGACGATCGACCGCAGCCTGGACGCCGACACCCAGTCGCTGATGGTGATGGAGCACCTCGCCGTGGGCGTCGCGCTCAACTCCGAGGACGCCAACGAAGGCGTGTCGGCGTTCCTGGAAAAGCGCGAGCCCAAGTGGCAGGGACGCTGACCCGGATGGCCACGGATCCGCGGAGTCCGGACGCCGGGCTCCAGGGCTCGCGCTGCTCCGGCTGCGCGGTGGCGGCCTACCCCGCGGAGGACACGTGCCCGCGCTGCGGGGAGTCCGCCCATCCGGCGGCCCTCCAGGGCACAGGCACGCTGTGGACCTGGACGGTGCAGCGGTACGCCCCCAAGTCGCCGCCCTACCAGGCCCCGCCCGGAGACTTCGTACCCTTCGCGCTCGGCTATGTCGAGCTGGCGGAAGGCGTGCGGGTGGCCGCCGTCCTCGACCTGGACGACCTGGGCGACATCCGCATCGGCATGCCCCTGACCGTGACCGCGGGCACCGGCGTCCCGCGGGCCAGGCCCACTGCCCGAGGCGAGGAGGGAACGTGAGCACCGAGGTCCTGATCTGCGGCGCCGGGCGCACCCCGTTCGGCCGGTCCGAGGCTACGGGCCGGCAGCTGGCCGTCGGCGCGGTGAACGCGGCGCTGGCGGACGCCGGAATCGCGTGGCCGCGTGTGCGGGCCGCGTTCGGTGGCAGCGACAGCGCGGGGCTCGCCGACACATTGGTGGCGCAACTCGGCCTGACCGGGCTGCCGTTCGTCAATGTCAAGAACGGCTGCGCCACCGGTGGCAGCGCGCTGATCTCCGCCGTGAACGCCATCCGCTCCGGCATGGCGGACGTCGTCCTCGCCGTCGGCTTCGACAAGCATCCGCGGGGCGCCTTCGATCCCAGGCCCGAGGACTGGGGCCTGGGGGCGGAATACGGCAGCGACGGGCTGATGGTGACCACCCAGTTCTTCGGCATGAAGATCCAGCGCTATATGCACGACCACGAGGTCACCGCGCGGACTCTCGCCCTGGTCGCCGAGAAGGCGTACCGCAACGGTGCCCTGACACCCGACGCATGGCGCCGCAAGCCGGTGTCCGCCGAGGAGATCCTCGGCTCCGGCATGGTCAGCGACCCCCTGACCCGCTACATGTTCTGCTCCCCCGGAGCGGGCGCGGCCGCGCTGGTGCTCTGCTCTCCGGAGGCCGCCCGCACCATGGACGGCACACCGGTCACCCTGCGCTCGGCGGCCGTACGCACCCGGCGCTTCGGTTCGTTCGAAGTCTTCAGCCCGTGGATCCCCGCGGGCGAGCTGACCAGCGTCAGCCGTGACGCCTCGGCCGCCGCCTTCGAGGAGGCGGGGGTCGGCCCCGGCGACGTCGACGTGTGCCAGCTCCAGGACACCGAGAGCGGTGCGGAGGTCATGCACATGGCCGAGTGCGGGTTCTGCGCGGACGGCGAGCAGGAGCGGCTGGTCGCCTCCGGCGCCACCGGAATCGGCGGAACGCTGCCGGTCAACACCGACGGCGGCTGCATCGCCAACGGCGAACCCATCGGAGCCTCGGGGCTGCGCCAGGTCTACGAGGTCGTCCAGCAGCTGCGCGGCCGGGCCGGTGAGCGCCAGGTCCCGGGACAGCCCCGCGTCGGCTTCACCCATGTGTACGGCGCCCCCGGCGTGAGCGCCTGCACGGTGCTGTCCCGCTGAGAAGTCCCGCCGGACATCCCGCCCGATCGGAGGTGGCACAGAAGTGGCAGAAGAGATGAGCGGCATCCCCGAACCCGAGGAGTTCCGCGCCCGGGCCCGGAAGTGGCTCGGCACCGTCGCCCGGCCCCGCGCCGCCGACGGGGAGTGGGGCAGCGGCTCCGACTCCGTCGCCGTGTTCGACAACTGGACCGAGGAGCAGGAGCGCGAGCACACCGCCCGCGTCCAGGAGTGGGAACGCACCCGCTACGACCAGGGGTGGTCCGCGCTCCACTGGGAGGAGGCCTACGGGGGCCGGGGCCTGCCCGCGTACTACGAGCAGCTCTACCGCGCCGAGGAAGCGGCCTTCGACGTGCCGCACCGCCCCGAGATCTTCCCGGTGACGCAGGCGCTCGTCGCCCCCGCGATCGCCCTCTGGGGCACCGAGGACCAGAAGCGGCGCTGGCTGCGGCCCATGCTGCGGACCGACGAACTGGCCTGCCAGCTGTTCTCGGAGACCGAGGCCGGATCCGACCTCGCCGCGGTGCGGACGAAGGCGGTGCGTGACGGCGAGAACTGGGTGCTGAACGGGCACAAGGTGTGGACCTCCGGAGCCCGCGTCGCCACCTGGGGCGTCGCGGTGTGCCGCACCGATCCCGACGTGCGCAAACACGCGGGCATCACCGTCTTCCTGGTGCGCATGGACGCACCCGGTGTCACGGTACGGCCCATCCGGCAGATGACCGGGGGCACCAGCTTCAACGAGGTCTACCTCGACGGCGTGACCGTGCCCGACACCGACCGGCTCGGCCCGGTCGGCGAGGGCTGGCGGGTCACGCTCAGCGTGCTGGCCGCCGAACGGCTCGACTCCGGCAGCCTCGGCCTCGACAACGCCGACCGGGCCCTGGACCTCGCCGCGCACCTGCCGCGCCCCCTCACCGGCGGCGAACAGCAACGGGCCGCCGACCTCCACATCCGCACCCTCATCCAGCGGCTCATCGGCCTGCGCGTGACCGCCGCACTCGTCGCCGGACGCGAACCCGGTGCGGAAGCCTCGGTCGGCAAGCTGTACGCCACCGAGACCATGCGCCGCACCAGCGACCTGGTGTCCGAACTGCTGGGGCCGAGCCTCGTGGCGGACACGGGGGAGTGGGGCACCTACGCCTGGACGGAACACCTGCTCGGCGCCCCCGGCTACAGCATCGCGGGCGGCACCGACGAGATCCAGCGCACCATCCTCGCCGAACGTGTCCTCGGCCTGCCCAAGGAGCCCACCCGATGAGCACGGCCACCCAAGAGACGCAACTGGCCGCCCGGGTCCGCGAGCGGCTCGCCCGCCACCACCCGGGCGCGTCGGTCGGCGAGCTGACCGTACTGCCGGGCGGCCACTCCGGGCTGACGTACTCGGTCGCGGCGGGCGACGCCCGGTACGTCATCAAGGCGGTGCCGCCCGGACAGCGACCCGTAGGACGCAACGACGTCCTGCGCCAGGCGCGGGTGCTGGGCGCGCTGGCCGGGTCCACGGTGCCGGTGCCGGGCATCGTGGCCGTCGACGAGACCGAACCCGCCTGGTTCGCCATGGACTTCGCCGCCGGGGAGGCCGTCGAACCGGTGCTCGACGAGCACGAGGTGCCCGACGCGACCGCCCGCGCCCGGATGCTGGAGATCACTGGAGTCCTGCGGCGGCTGCACACCACCGATGTCGATACGCCCGGGCTCGGCGCGCCCGCACCCCTCGACGCCGCCGGTGAGCTGGAGCGGTGGAGCCGCACCCTGCACGCCGTACCCTCCGAACTGCGGCCCGGCGGAGAGGAGTTGCTGGCCCGCCTCGCCGGCGACGTGCCGCGAAGCCTCCCGCCGGTGCTGCTGCACGGGGACTTCCGGCTCGGCAATGTGCTGTGCGTGGACGAACGCGCCGTGGCTGTCGTGGACTGGGGAGATCTGGAGCGTCGGCGACCCGCGGATCGACCTCGGCTGGTTCCTGCTCTTCGCCGACCACCGCAACTTCCCCCCGGGCTGGGACACCCCGTGCCCGGGCCTGCCCCGGCGAGACCGAAACTGATGGAAACCTACCGCGCCGGCCGTCCCGCCCCTCCCCGCCATGGACTGGTTCCGGGCACTCGGCCGCATGAAGATGGCCGCGATCATGGGCCACAATCTGCGCCGCCACCGCGAGGGCAAGCACCACGACCCGGACCAGGAACGCCTGCCGCCCACCATCGCCGCGATGATCCGCACGGCACGCGACATCCTCGGCTGATCGCCCCATTGAACAGGAGCAAGCGTGGATTTCGGATTCTCGCCCCGCGCGAGTGAACTCCAGGACCGCATACGGGCGTTCATGGACGAGCACGTCCTTCCCGCCGAAGCGGTGTACGACCGGCAGCTGGCCGAAGCGGACGACCCGCACGCGCTGCCGCCGGTCATGGCCGGGCTGAAGGAGAAGGCCCGCGCCGAGGGACTGTGGAACCTCTTCATGGCCCACGGCGACTGGGGCGCGGGCCTCACCAACCTCGAATACGCGCCGCTCATGGAACTGGCCGGGCGCTCCATCATCGGGCCCGAGGTGTTCAACTGCTCGGCGCCCGACACCGGCAACATGGAACTCCTTGCGCTGTACGGCACCCCCGAACAGCAGGAGCGCTGGCTGCGCCCCCTGCTCGACGCCGAGATCCGCTCGTGCTTCGCCATGACCGAGCCGGAAGTCGCCAGCTCCGACGCCCGCAACATCCGCACCCGCATCACCCGCGACGGCGACAGTTACGTCGTCAACGGCCGCAAGTGGTACACCTCAGGGATCCTCGACCCCGACTGCGAGCTCATCATCCTGATGGGCAAGACGGATCCGGAGGCGCGCACCTACCGGCAGCAGAGCATGCTGCTCATCCCCCGGAACACCCCGGGTATCACGATCCTGCGCGACCTGCCGATGTTCGGCTACACCGACCGGCTCGGCCACGGCGATGTCCTCTTCGAGGACGTCCGCGTACCGGTGGAGAACATCCTCGGCGGCGAGGGCGAGGGCTTCGCGCTCGCCCAGGGACGGCTCGGCCCGGGCCGGATGCACTACGCGATGCGCGCCGTGGGATTCGCCGAGCGCGCCCTTCAGCTGATGTGCGAGCGCGTCACCGCACGCACCGCCTTCGGCGGGCCCCTCGCCGACCGGGGCGTGGTCCGCGAGTGGATCGCCCGCAGCCGCATCGAGATCGAGCAGCTGCGGCTCCTCGTCCTCAAATCGGCCTGGCTGATGGACACCGTCGGCAACGCCGCCGCCCGCATGGAAGTGGCCGCCATCAAGGTCGCGGCGCTGGACGTCGCCCACAAGGTGGTCGACCGCGCGGTGCAGGCCCACGGCGCGGCGGGCGTCAGCGACGACACCGTACTCGCCCGGCTGTACGCCATCACCCGGGCGCTGCGCATCGCCGACGGCCCCGACGAAGTACACCTGCGGACGGTGGCCCGCCAGGAACTGGACAAGTACGCAACGACTCGACCGACGGGAGCAGCGTGAGCACCCACAGCCTCGACGGCAAGGTGGCCGTCATCACCGGCGGATCCCGCGGCATCGGCCTCGGTATCGCCGCCGCCTACCGGGCGGCCGGAGCACATGTGGTGATCGCGGCCCGTAAACCGGCCGGGCTCGCCGAGGCCAGCGAGGAGCTGCTGCGCACCAAGGGCGACGGCGACGTCCACACGGTGGTGGCCAACGCCGGTGAACCCGACCAGGCGGAGGCCTGCGTCGAGGAGACCATGTCCCGCTTCGGCCGCATCGACATCCTCGTCAACAACGCCGCGACCAACCCGTACCACGGCGATCTGCTCGACCTGGACCTGCCGCGCGCGGAGAAGACCACCCGCGTCAACCAGTACGGCATGATCGCCTGGACCCGGTACGCCTGGCGGGCCTGGATGGCCGAGCACGGGGGAGCGGTGATCAACATCGCCTCCGTCGGCGGGCTCATCGTCGATCCGCACATCGGCTACTACAACGCCACCAAGGCCGCCATGCTGCTCATGACCCGGCAGCTCGCGTACGAACTCGGGCCGCGCGCCCGCGTCAACGCCATCGCCCCCGGACTGATCAAGACCGAGCTGGCGCGGGCGGTGTGGGAGGTGCGCGAACCCATCCTCACCGCCAAGCTGCCGCTGCGCCGCCTCGGCACGGTGGAGGATGTGGCGAACGCCGCGCTGTTCCTGGCCTCCGACGCCTCGTCCTGGATGACCGGCCAGACCCTGGTGCTCGACGGCGGCGCCACCGCCCTGCCGATCGGGGTGGAGGGATGAGCGCGCCGCTCGCCGCCGCCGAGCTGTTCTCGCTGCGGGGCCGGACGGCCCTGGTCACCGGCGCCTCCGCCGGACTCGGGGCGCGCTTCGCCACCGTCCTCGCGCAGGCCGGCGCCACCGTGTACGCCGCCGCCCGGCGCCTGGACCGGCTGAAGGAACTCGCCGACTCCGACGCCCGTATCCACCCCGTGGCCTGCGACGTCTCACGGGATGAAGACCGTACGCGGCTCGTGGAGACCGCGCGCGCCGCCACCGGGCACGTCGACATCCTCGTCAACAACGCGGCCGCCTCGGGCGAGACCCGCGCCGAGGACGAATCCCCGGACGCCTTCGCCGACGTCCTCGGCGTCAACCTCACCGCCCCCTTCCACCTGGCACGCCTGGTGGCGGAGACCCCCGCCGGGGACGGCGCGCCGCCCCGGAGCGTCATCAACGTCTCCTCCATCCTCGGCCTGGTCACCGCCGCCCCGCTGGGCGGCGCGAGCTACTCCGCGTCCAAGGCCGGGCTGATCGGGCTGACCCGGGAGCTGGCGGGGCAGTGGGGCCCGCACGGCACCCGCGTCAACGCGCTCGCCCCCGGCTGGTTCCGCACCGAGATGACCGCGGACCTCTTCGGCGACGAGCGCTCCGCCCGCTGGGTCGAGCGCAACACCCTGCTGCGGCGCGGCGGCGACGGGCATGAACTCGACGGCGCGCTGCTGTTCCTCGCCTCGGACGCTTCCTCGTACTGCACCGGGCAGATCCTGACCGTCGACGGCGGATGGACCGCGCGATGAGGGTCGGCATCGAGATGGACGACGGTCTGGCCCGCCTCACCCTGCGCCGCGGCGAGGCGGGCAACGCCATCGACCTGGACATGGCACACGGACTGCTGGACGCGGCACGGACCTGCGCGGCGGAGCGCGTACGGGCCGTCCTGCTGACCGGCGAGGGGAAGTCCTTCTGCGTCGGCGGCGACCTCGGGGAGTTCTCCCGGCTCTCCGGCGCGGCACTGGAGAAGCACCTCACCGCCGTGACCGACGCGCTCCACGACGCGCTGCGCACGTTCGCGGCGGGCGACGCGCCCATGGTGGCCGCCGTCCAGGGAGCCGTCGCGGGCGCGGGGCTCGGCCTGGCCGCGTTCGCCGATGTGACCCTCGCCGCCGACACCGCCTCCTTCACCGCCGCGTACACCGGCATCGGCTACTCGCCGGACGCCGGGGTCAGCTGGTCCCTGCCGCGCCTCATCGGCCCCAAGCGGGCCCTGGACCTGCTGCTCACCAACCGCCGCGTCACGGCGGCCGAGGCCGCGGACATCGGGCTGGTGAGCCGGGTCGTCGCATCCGACCGGCTGACCGACGAGGCCGCGCGCACGGCCGAGGGGCTGCGCCGCGGACCCACTGCCGCCTTCGGCGCCACCCGCCGTCTCGTCGCCGCCGGGCTGACCGCCGACCTCGGCCCGCACCTGGACCGGGAGGCCCGCGCGATCGCCGCCGCGGCCGCCTTCCGACACCGGGCAGGAGGGACGTCGCCGCCTTCCTGAGCAAACGGGCGCCCGACTTCACGCGCGGCGCGAGCAACAGCTGAACGTATGCCCGGAACCCCTGACTCAAGCCGACCCGGGTCGAGCGGAATCAGCCCGAGCCGATTGGCAACTGAGTTCAGCTTGGGGCTACTCTCGGGTACCGACGAAGTGGACGGCGGCCAGGAGACGGGGTCATGGCGACAAGGGTTGAACCGGAAGCGGGACCGAGGTCCAAGCGCGCCGCCATTCTGGCGGCCGCCGTCGACTGCTTCGGCGAGACGGGCTTCGAGGCCACCAAGTGGTCCACCGTGGCGGAACGGGTCGGCATCGGGCAGACGGCGCTCTACCACTACTTCGAGTCCAAGACCCACTGTCTGCTCACGATCATGCGGCTGGAGCTCCAGCGCTCCCACGACAAGTTCTCGGAGACGACCGCGGACGTCACCGACCCGGTCGAGGCCCTCCGGGCGGCCGTGCGCGCGGCATACGACGTCTCCGACCACGAAATCCTCCAGATGCGGATCCTGCACAACCACATGGATCTGCTCTCCGGCCCGCGCAAGTCCAAGCGGGAGGAGGCCGAGCGCGTCGAGGCCCGGCAGCTGGTCCAGCTCGTCGAGCGGGACTGGACGAACCTGCTGGTCCGGGGCATGTCCCAGGGGGTGTTTCCGCTGCGGGACGCCCAGCTGCTGGGCGCGGGTGTGCTCGGCCTGATCGTCAGCGTCTGGCGCTGGTACCGGCCATCGGGGCCCACCCCGCTGTCGGAGATCAGCGACCTGATCGAGGGCGCCTGCGTACGGATGGTCGCCACGTGACGCGCTGAGCGCCCCCGCTCCCTCCTGCCCCCGGTGGACCTTCCGCCGGGGGCTTTGCCATGTCCGCGCCGAGGTCGCGCCGAAGCCGAGTCGAAGGCGCAGGATGGTCTCGTACGGACTCTTGTCAGCCGTATTTCGCCGGGATTACCATGCAAACTGAATTGAACTTGACTCAAGTTGATCTGGGGGCGGCGGCAACGCGGCCCCCTCCCGGCCGCCCCGGCTCTCCCGCCCGGCGACCATCCACCAGACCCTAATGAGCGGCCGCCGACCGAAAGGGCCCCCTCATGGCGTTGCGCGCGTATTTCGCCGGTATGGACAGCCGTCAGCCGGAACAGACACTCGAACTGCTGGAACCCGACTTCCGGTTTCTCATCGCCCTGCCGGGCAAGGAGGTCACCGGCACCTCCAGGGATGACTTCGCCGCGTACATCGCGGGCCGTAACCCCGTGGACCGGACACACGAGATCCTGCGCCACAGCCGGGACGGCGACCTGGAGACCGTATACGGAGTGGTGACCGAGGGCGGGGAGTACGTCGGCTCCTTCCACTCGGCCGCGGTGCTCTCGCCCGGCGGACTCATCGCCCGTTACCAGGCCTTCTTCACGGTTTCCTTCCAGCTGATCGACTGGGCCGGGGAAAGGAGCCGGGTATGACGGGCACCCCGGCGGCGGCCCCCTTCCTCACCGCGTGGTTCGAGATCCTCGACGGCGACGAACCGTCCAAGATCCTCGACCTGATCAGCGACGACTTCGCCCTCTCCATCCTGTTCTCCACCGGCGGCGGCAATGCCACCGACTTCGCCGGGGGCCGCGCCGCCCTGGTCGGCTACCTCGAACAGCGCGAGAAGGGCACCCGCACCCACCACCGGCTGTCGGCCACCACGGTCGGCCGGGACGAATTCTTCCTCGGCGAGGTACGGCGCGCGGGCGTCCCCGAGGCGAGCTTCGTCGCCACCGGGCGGGTGAACGACGACGGGCGGTTGCAGCGCCTGCTGATCGGGCGCTCGTCCGAGATCCGCTTCACCTGAGCCCGACCCCTGACCGCTCATCTGACCTGCGAAGGACCGTCATGTACAACCTCGTCCTGCTGGCAGCACGGCCCCCGGAGTGGACACACGAGCAGTTCATCACGTGGTGGCGCGGCGACCACGCGGAGCTGACCTGCCGCCTGCCCGGACTGCGCAGCTGGCGGCACACCGAGATCGACGCCGCCCTGGAGCCGCGCTCCGAGGGCTGGGACGGCCTCTCCGTCCTCGGCTTCGACTCCCCCGAGGACCTGAAGAAGGCCCTCGCGAGCCCCGAATGGGCCGACGCCGTCGCCCAGGTGGGCGACATGAAGGGCCGCCGCATCGCGGTCATGGGACCCGAGGCGGAGCTGTTCGCCGCCTGAGGAAGGACGAGATGCGACAGGTAGTGCGGGACTTCCAACAGCGGGCCGCCGAGGCCGACTTCGTCGCCGTCATCGACGACACGGGCAGCCATACGGCCCGGCAGCTCCTCGACGAGGCCGAGCGGCTGGCCGAAGCGCTGTCCGCGGGCACGGCCGACGGAGCCGTCGGCACCGTCATGATCCAGGCGGACAACTCATGGCGCACGGTCGCCGCCACCCTCGCCGCGGGCCTCAGCGGCGGGGACGGCGGGGTCATCGCGCTGGTCAACCGACACACCACACGGGCCGAATTCGCCTCCGCCTGGGAGGACATACGCCCGGACGCCGTCGTCGCCGAACCCTCGGCGATCGACGAATGGGCGGTGGCCGAGCGGCTGCCGGGCCCGGAGCGGACCGCGCTCGACGGCTGGACGTGCCGGTCCACACCACACCCACGCGAGGTGTCGCGCTGGTCGGGCGGCGTCCTGATCGGCCTGACCTCCGGTTCGACCGGGCGGCCCAAGGGCGTCGTACAGTCCGAAGAGGCCCTGTGCTACGCGGCCGAGACCACCATCAGCGTCAACGGGCTGTCGCCGGGCGACGCCGTCGCCGCGATCGTCCCGCTGTCGTCGACGGCCGCGTACTGCTTCGGTGTCTATCTCTCCCTGCTGCTGCGCGGGCCGCTCGTCATGACGGCCAAGTGGGACCGGGCCCGCGCGCCGCGGCGCATGGCCGAGGCCGGAGTCCGCTGGACCATGTGCGTGCCGACCATGGTGTTGCAGATGGGCGACGAGGCCGCCGGGTCCGGCATCCTCCGGGGCGTCCGGTCGATCACCGTCGGCGGCGGGCCCATGGACCGCGGAGCCCTGGCCCGGGCCGAACGGTCCCTGGGCACCAGGATCCTGAGAGTCTTCGGCATGTCCGAGTGCCTCGGCCACACCTCGCCGAGCCCCGACGACCCCGAGGAGATCCGGCTCGGCAGGGACGGCCGCCCCTTCCCGGGCACGGACGTGCGCGCGCTCACCCCCGACGGCCGGGTGGCGGGCCCCGGGGTGACCGGCCAGGCACAGGTGCGCGGCCCGTCCCTCTTCCTCGGATACGCCGGTGACGGAAGGGCCGTTCCTCCGGCGCTGACGGAGGACGGCTATCTGCCCACCGGCGATCTGCTGGTCACCCATGAGGACGGCACCCTCACCATCATGGGACGCGAGAAGGACATCATCATCAGGGGCGGCCGCAACATCGACATCACGGAGATCGAGCGCGCGGTCGCGGCCCACCCGCGCGTGGCCCGGGCGTGTGTGGCGCCGGTCCCCGACGATGTCCTCGGCGAACGCGTGGCGCTGCTCGTCGTCACCACGGACGGCGGCCGCATCGACCTGGCCGAGGTGACCGGTTACCTGGAGAGCATCGGACTCTCCAAGACCAAGTGGCCCGAATACGTGTACGGTACCGACGAGTTGCCCCAGACGAAGGTCGGCAAGCTGGACCGGGGCGGGGCCCGGGACCTGGCCGTCAGCCTGCACCAACGAGGAGAAACATGACAGCGCGGTTCGACCAGGGCCCCTGGGCGGCGGCCGGAGTCCAGACCGTACAGCCCGGGGTGCACCGCGTGCCCCTGCCCTTGCCCAACGACGGGCTGCACGCGGTGAACGTCTACCTCCTGGAGGACCTGGACGACGACGGTGGCATCGTCATGATCGACGGTGGCTGGGCGATACCCGAGGCGCGCAAGACGCTCGAGGAGGCCCTCGCCGCCATCGACCGCGACCCCGGCGACATCAGCCACATCCTGGTCACCCACATCCACCGCGACCACTACACCCACGCCGTGGAGCTGCGCCGGCTGCTGGGCTCGCGCGTCTACCTCGGTGCGGGCGAGCGGCCCGGACTGGAGATGCTCGACCGGCTGCGCAGCGACCAGCCCGTCGGCTCGCTGCGCACCCTGCGCGCCGCGGGAGCCGGGGAACTCGCCGACCACATCGAGGCGATGGACCACGGCGGCTACGACCCGAGCGTGTGGGAGGCCCCCGACCGCTGGCTCGGCGCCGAAACCCTCAGCTTCGGCGACCGCGAGCTGCGCGTGGTCCCCACCCCCGGACACACCAAGGGCCATGTGGTGTTCCTGGACGAGCAGCGCGGACTGCTGTTCTCCGGGGACCACGTCCTGCCGCACATCACCCCCTCCATCGGCTTCGAACTGGCCGAACCCGGCGGCCGTCCGCTCGCCGACTACCTGGACTCGCTGCGGCTGATGACCCGGTACGCCGACGCCCGCCTGCTGCCCGCGCACGGGCCGGTCGCCGACAGCGCCCACACCCGGGTCGGCGAACTGCTCGCCCACCATGACGACCGGCTGGCCGCGAGCCTGGCCGCGCTGGGCGAGGACACGCTCGACGCCCACGCGGTGGCGCGGGGGCTCGCCTGGACGCGCCGGGCCGTACCGTTCGGGAACCTGAGCGCCTTCAACCAGATGCTCGCGATCAACGAGACCGCCGCGCACCTGGACGTCCTGGTGCTCCGGGGGCAGCTGACGGTGGCGTTCACCGATGGGGTGAACCAGTACACCCGCGTGCGGTGATGAGCCGCGTCAGTGGGTGCGCAAACCTTCCTTCACCTTGTCGAAGACGGGACGGTAGGTGTCCCATTTCTCGTCGGGCGCCGAGAGGTAGACGTCGTACTCCTTGCCGCCCTCCCGACCGAAGCCGAGGTCGATGGCGCGGAACGTGCGCACCCTGCCGTCGAACGTGCACTCCCAGATCGCCGCGGGCTGCCCCCGGAAGGTGGTGCGGTCCAGGCGCAGTCGCCGGTACACGTCGTAGTTCTTCTTCGTGTTCGCCTCGATGTCCCGGAAGTGCGCCACGGGCGACGGTCCTGCGGGGTTCACCGTGCCGATCGTGATCTCGACCAGGCCGGAAGGATCGATGTACTTGACTCCGTCGCTCGTTCGGCCGCTCAGCTTCCACCCGTTAGGTACGGGGAAGGAGACGCCGAGCTTCTTCTCCTCAACCAGGTGGTATCCGCGGGGCACGGGCGGGGGAGTGGTGGCAGAGGGCTTCGCCTCGCCGCCGCCCTGCTGCCCGTTGCCGTTCGGCCACATGTAGGTGGCACCGGCGACGGCCAGGATCGTGAGCGCCACCGCCGCGGCGCTCCATACCGCGCGGCGCCGCTTACGACGGCCGCCTGTGCGCTCGGGCGTCGCCACGGTCCCGGCCGGTGGCGGGGTGGCGGCCGTGTCCGGGGTGTCCTGGCGCGGGGCCCGGGCCCGCGTCGGCTCCTCCGCCACCACGGACTTCAGCTCCCGCTCCGTCTCCTCCGCCGAAGGACGCTCGTCGGGCTCCTTGGCCAGCAGCGCCTCGATCAGCGGTGCCAGCGGCCCGGCGTGGCGCAGCGGCGGCAGCGGGTCGACGGCGTTGGCGTAGGCCGTCTCGATCGCCGTGTCCCGCCGGAACGGGGGGTGTCCTTCCACCGCTTGGTAGAGCGTCGCGCCCAGCGCCCAGAGGTCCGAGAAGGGGCCGGGCTTCCGGCCCCTGACCCGCTCCGGGGCCATGTACTCGATGGAGCCGATCATCTCGCCGGTCCGGGTCAGCGTCGACGTTCCGCTGGTCACGGCGATGCCGAAGTCGGTGAGGACGGTGCGGTCGTCGGCGCCGAGCAGCACATTGCCGGGCTTGACGTCACGGTGCAACACCCCGGCCGCGTGCGCGGCCCGCAGCGCGGCGACCATGCCCAGGCCGATCCGCGCCGCCTCCTGGGGCGGGACGGTACCGCGCTCCTTGAGCAGCGCGCCGAGGGTGGTGGACGGCACGTACTCCATGACGATGCACGGCAGCCCCTCGTCGTCGTCCACGACGTCATGGACGACGACCACGTTCGGATGCGTGATGCGGGCGGCGCTCCGCGCCTCGCGGCGGGTGCGCTCGTACAGCGTGGAGAGTTCGTCGTCGGAGAGATGGTGCGGAGCGTGGATCCGCTTGAGCGCCACCTGGCGGCCCAGCACATCGTCCTCGGCCCGCCACACCGTGCCCATGCCGCCGCTGCCGATCCGCTCGGTCAGCCGGTACCGATGTGCGACCAGCGGCTCCTTGTCCGACACCAGCATCCCTCTTCGTTCTGACCTGCTCGTGCTCGATGTGCCTCGACACGATAACCGGCGCGAGCGCGCACGCCCCCATGGCCCTCCCCGCCCTGCCGGGTACTGTCCCGCGCATGGCGATGATGACTCAGGCGGACGGCCAGTGGCTGGACCGTGCACTCCAGTTCGCGGGACTGACCTGGACGTACCCGGCCTATGAGGGCCTCTTCGTACGCAACGGCTGGCACCTGCCCGGGCGCGACGGCGAGCCCGTCATCCTGGAGATGGAGATATGGCCACCGCCCGGCGAGGAACGCGACGAGGGCTGGCACCTGTGGATCGGCAACCATCCCGGCTGCGAGGAGGAAGGGGCGGAGGTGGCGTGCGCCCACCCCGGATGCCGGGAGGACCGTGGGGTGCTGATGCCCCTGGCGTACGGCGCGTTCGAGGTGACCGACCCGAGCGGGGAGCCGCTGCCCCTGGACGAGGTCTGGGAGTTCGACGCCTTCACCGGATGGCGGTGGCGGCCGGAGGCCACCGAGGACGACTGGGCCTCCGCCTTCCGGGCGGCCGAGGAACTGCTGCGCGCGCGGCTGGGCGAGCCGGTGTCACGCCCGCCGGACGAGGAGCTGGAGGCCGAGCGGGGTGTGGTCTGGGAGTACGGCGACTCCTCGGTGACCCTCTTCGAGGGCGCTGAGCTGCTGCATTACGGGCAGTACGACTGGATCTGCGTCGATGTGCGCCCCCGGCACTCCGTGAGCCGGGAGGGACTGTAGGAGGCTCACGATCGCGTCAATACCTCGCGCACCACGCCGTCCGGAACCATGCGCCGGTAAATCGCGACCTGTCGGGTGGGGGCCGCCTGGGGCAGGCTGGCCCCGCCGGGCCTTTCGGGGCCGGGCCGCGGACGTAAGAAGGGGCGTGGGACGTGAGACGGCAAGCCGCCGAGGACGTGCACAGAATCGGCACCGCCGACGGGTCCGGCCGATGATGGCGGGCGAGCGGTCCGGGTTATGGGCCCGTCTGCTGGGCGCGTTATCCGCGCGCGAGCCCGGACGCCCCATGGAGGAGGGGGAGGTCTGGGCGTACTTCCCGCCCGGCGCCCCGGCCGGATACCGGCAACTGCGGGTGTGCCAGGTGCCGGACGGGGAGGACTTCGCCCGCCTCACCTGGCAGGTGTGCGGCGTATGCCGGAGGGGCCTGGTCCGGAAGATCCGGGTCGCCGAACGATGGCAGCGCCGGGGCTACGGCAGCCGCATGATGATGCGGGCCTTACGCGACTGCGAGACGTACACCTGGACGACGACCAAGCAGTCGGAGTACGGCGAGAGCTTCTTCGCGGCGCTCGCGGCCGCCACCGGCATCGACTTCAGCCCCGACTCCCGGGCCTGCGACCATATGCGGGCCGCGCGGGGCGCCGCCCACGGGGAGTCCAGGAGGGAGCCCCCGCAGCCGTACGACAGCCCCGGTGAGCCCCGTTGGTCCCACCGGGACGGGCTGGGCTGCTGACCGGCGGACGCGGGCAGGGCTCAGCGTCCGCCCGCGCCCTCGACCAGCACATCGCTCGCCGGGCGGCCGACCATGACGCGCCGCGGCTTCTGGGGCGTCTTTTGGAGCGCTGCCCCCTCCGGCTCGGGCGGCTGCGGGGGATGGCACGGCACCAGGCTCCGCAGCGCCTGGGAGGGTTCGAGCCCCAGCTCGTCGAGCAGCACCCGGCGGCACTGCTCGAACTGCCGCAGCGCCGCGCCCCTGTTCCCGGCGGCGAGATGTGCCGTGATCAGGACGCGATGGGCGCTCTCCCGCAGGGGTTCCGCGCGGACGGCGGCCAGCCCGGAGGCGACGGCCTCACCGTGGCGCCCCACCGCCGTCAGCCGCTCGGTCATCGCCTCCAGGGCGTACAACCGGAGTTCGTGGTACTGCTCCTGCTCGATCAGCACCCACTCGTTCTCCGACCACTCGGGTAACAGATCGGAGGAGAGGTCCGCCCGCGTCTGGGCGGTGAGGATGTCGTCGCAGGGGTGGGCCATGTCCAGCAGCTGGTGCGCCCGCGTGGCCGCCGCGTGGATGTCCACGTCGATGTGTTTGGCGATCGCCAGTTCCTGCGTGGACGCGTCGATGACCTGATGCCCCGTTCGGGTCGCGCGCCACAAAGACGATCTGAGGTTGGCGTTGGCGCGGGACGCCGTAACGTCGGGCCACAGCATTCCGGCCACATATGTTCGCGTGCGTGGCATGTCCTGGAGGGCGAGGAACGCGAGGAGGCGCTGGGCGCTGGAAGAAAGGGGAACGCGTTTATGATCGACCGATAACGCGAAGCTTTTGAGCAGCCTCAACGTAATGACGTGGCCTTCTGCGCTCATCGGCCCCCCGGGCGATATTGGCTTCAGTGAATGATCCCATAGCGGCAATCGGGATGTTCCCCAGCCATGTTACGAGCAATTCATGATCGTGCGCCCTGCCCTTCGGGTACAGAACGATATACGGCCGGGCATCACCGGGACGTCGCGGAAACGTCACCCGTCCGGCGTCGGTTCGAGCAGCTGATCGAGCCAGGCACGCACGGCATCGAGCACGTCGTCGACCGCGCTCACCGCGGTCGGAGGCGCCTGGTGCCGCCCGCCCGTCAGCACAATGCGCGCCCGGAAGCCGTCCGGCCTCCCCTCTTCCACCCACACTCGGAGGATCAGGACGCCGGCCTGCTCTGAGTGGATTTCCATGGAAGGAAAATATGCCTTATCCGTGTCACCCCGGCGTTGTCGGCGCGTGACCGCCGACGTCATCGCCGTGGGGCGGGAACGGGCTGGTGACGCTCGTGTGATGGGTGAATCGCGATTGCGCCACGCCGGGCCCGGCATCCTCATCGAGGCACGCTTTCGGGCGCGAGCACGGGGAGGATTCGCATGGGTGACTTCGGCGTCATCGCCGACGTCTCGACGGTCATCGTGGAGACCTTGACCCGGGCCCTGCACGAGCTCAGCCCGGTGGATCCGCCGATCGCGGAACTCAACGACCTCTCGGAGACGGTGCAGACACCGCCGGCGAAACTCACGGTCTTCCTTTACGAGATCGCCGAGGACCCGACCTCGCGCAACCGCCCACCGGTGCGCTCCCAGCCACCCGACCAGCCGTTCACCCGCAAGCCGCCGATGGCTCTGCTGCTGCGCTATCTGGTCACCCCATGGGGCGGTGACCCGATCACCCAGCACCGGATGCTCGGGCGCGCCATGCAGACGTTCTACGACGACGCGATCCTGGACGGCACCCAGCTGTCCGGCAGCCTGGCGGCGAGCACCGACTCGCTGCACCTCAGCCTCACCCCGCTCACCCTGGATCAGAAGTCCTGGGTCTGGTACGCGATCCAGAAGCCGTACCGGCTGTCGCTGAACTACGAGGTCCGTGTCGTCAATCTGGACTCCGCCGTCGACCTTGCGGTCCGGCCCGTGCAGAGCCGGACCATCAGCGGGGCGGCGACGCCATGAGCCCATTCCGACCGCTGGAGCGTTCGACGCTCCACAGCCCCGCCTGGTTCATCCCGTTCGACGACTACGCCCGGCGGGTGCGCGCCGCCGGGGTGACGGTCCAGCTGGACCGATTCGATGACGACGACGGCGCCTGGCTGCCGCTGGACGACGTGGCGGTGCGCACCCCAGGCGGTGCCTTCGCCTATCCGGGTCTTGGCCGGTGCCGGGAGCCGTGGGCGGCCCCGGCGCGGCGCCACCGGGCCCGCTTCGCGGCCCCCGGCTACCAGCCGCTGTACCCGGCCGACGACCAGCCGTTCTCGGCCGGTCTGGTGGGCGTCGAGTTCCTGGTGCACCCGTACGGCGACGCCCACCCGCCCGCGGTGGCTGCCCAACCGCGGCTGGTGCGGCTGCTGCCCGCCGTCTCCTTCCCCTATCCGCCGGGTGCGCGCACGGTGCACGGCGCCGTGATCGACGCGGCCACCGCCCAGCCGATCGCGGGCGCACTCGTGGAGGCCGAGGGGCGGACCAGCCGGGACCTGACGCCATGGCACGAGCGCACCCTGTCCGACGCCACGGGCGCCTTCCGGCTGGCCCTGCGGTGGGAGGGCGAGAAGGCCGGTGAGCGCGCCGTCGAGGAGACCTTCCACCTGCGGGCCACCGAGCGGCCGGGCAGGACCGGATCGCTGGTCGTGCGGCTGCCGCAGGACATCGAGCGCCGGCACGTCATAGAGATCCGCGAGAGTTAAGGAGCCGTCCATGGCGGAGTATCTGAGCCCCGGGGTCTACATCGAGGAGGTCGATGCGGGCCCACGGCCGATCGCGGGGGTGAGCACCAGCACGGCCGGAATGGCCGGGGTCACCGTACGCGGCCCGTACACAGGCAAGCCCAAGCTCGTCACCAACTTCCTGGAGTTCCAGAACACGTTCGGCGGGTTCGTCCCCGAGCCGGACGCCCTGATCCGGGACACCTGGGCGGGGGATCCCGCCGAAGGCGGCCGCTGGTGGCTGTTCCCGCTGGCGGTCAAGGGGTTCTTCGACAACGGCGGCCAGCGCCTGTACGTCAAGCGCGTCGCGGCCAAGCAGGCCACCCCGGCCTCGGGCGTCCTGGGCCACGGCCTGGTGAGCCCGATCGCCGGTGACGCGGCCAAGGGCGCGACCCGCCTGGAACTCGGCCACCTGATCGGGTTCACCGGCGTGGGGCAGCAGGTCGAGATCTTCCGCGGCGACGACCAGCAGTCGATCCACACCGCCGGGGTCGCCGCCTACGATGCCACCGCCCACCGGATCGAACTCGACACCGAGCTGCCCGCGGAGGTCAGGACGGCCCGCGGCGACTATGTGCAGATCGGGACGCGCAGCGCGGAAGAGACCCTGGAGTTCGCCGCCGTCAGCCCCGGCGCGTGGGGCAGCGGCGTCCAGGTGCGGATCCAGCCCATGTCCGGTGCCGCGCTGCCGGTGCTGCCGGATCCGCAGGAGGGCGCGCTGTTCGTCACGCAGCTGGCCGCGGACGCCGCCGCGGACAGCGAGACGGTCGAGGTGGCGGCGAGGACCGGGCTCGACCCCGACGACCTGCCCGCCGACGTCTGGGTGCAGATCGGCACCGACCGGTTCAAGGTCCAGCTCAGCCAGCCCGCCGACGGGAAGGTGACGCTGACCCTGCCGTCCGGCACCTCGCATGCGGCATGGCGCAAGGGGCTGCTGGTGCGCCGCGTGCGCCGGGGCAACACCTCGGCCGGGCCCGCGCTGCGGGTCGGCGGGGCGAGCAGGCTGTACCAGGGCGCAGTCGTCCAGCTCGACGACGGCACCACCCTGACCATCCGCACCGTCCAGTCGGTCGCAGCGGACGTCGTCACCCTCGACGGCAACGTGCCCGGCACGCTGTTCGAAACCGACCGGCTGCACCTGGTCGAGGCGCAGGTCGACGCGCGGTTCACCGATCCGTCCGGGGCCGCGGTGTCGGAGACGTACCGCAATCTGAGGCTCACCGGCGACGCGCCGTCGAACCTGGTGACCACCCTGGCAAGCCGCTCGCAGCTGGTGCGGGCGACCGCGCTGTCCGGGCTGTCCACCGACCCGGCGAAGTTCCCCGTGCCCGCGGTCGGCTCCTGGCTGACCCTGGCGGACGGCGACGACGCCTACGGAAGCCTGAGCGTGGCCGACTTCGTCGGCGAGGACGGCGGCAGCGGCAAGCGCACCGGCATCGCCGCGCTGGAGGACATCGACGAGGTGGCCGTCTGCGCGGTGCCCGGCGTGTGGTCAGGGACGGTCGAATCGGCCCTGGTCACCCACTGCGAGCTGCTCCGGGACCGGTTCGCGATCCTCGATCCGCAGGACGGCCTGGACACCGAGGGCATCCAGGCGTTCCGCGAGCCGTTCGACACCAAGTACGCGGCGCTCTACCACCCGTGGCTGGTCACCCGCGACCCGTCGACGGGCCGCGACACCGAGGTGCCGCCGTCGGGCCACATGGCCGGGATCTACGCCCGCACGGACGTGGAGCGCGGGGTGCACAAGGCACCGGCGAACGCCGTCATCCGGGGCATCCGGCTCACCGACGGCATCGCCCAGGACGTCACCAAGCGCCATCAGGACCTGCTCAACCCCAAGGGCATCAACGCACTGCGGTTCTTCCCCGGCATGGGCCACCGGGTATGGGGCGCGCGCACGCTCTCCTCGGACAGCTCGTGGAAGTACGTCAGCGTCCGGCGGCTCTTCCTCTACCTGGAGGAGTCCATCGACGAGGGCACCCAGTGGGTGGTGTTCGAACCGAACGACGAGGCGCTGTGGGCCCTGGTCCGGCAGACCGTCACCAACTTCCTCACCACCGTGTGGCGCAGCGGCGCGCTCGCCGGAACCACCGCCGACGAGGCGTTCTTCGTCGCCTGCGACCGCACCACGATGACCGAGGACGACCTCGCCAACGGCAGGCTCATCTGCGTCATCGGTGTCGCGCCGGTCTTCCCGGCGGAGTTCGTGATCTTCCGGATCCAGCAGAAGACCCGCGAGAACCAGCTCGCCTGAGCGCCCGACCGAGGACCGAGGAGAGGCCATCATGCCGCCCGTCACCAGGGACGATCCCTACGCGTCATATAACTTCCAGATCATCGTGACCAACGTCAGCGACGACGGGGTCGCGGTGAGCGGGTCCTTCACCGAGGTGAGCGGGCTGGAGCTGGAAGTCCCGCCGATCGAGTACCGCACCGGGAGCGAGGACATCACCGTCCGCAAGATCCCGGGGCTGAAGAAGTTCACCAACCTCACCTTCAAGCGCGGCATCACCGGCCACGTCGGCTTCTGGAACTGGGTGGTCGAGGCGCTCAACGGCAAGGTGCGGCGCACCTCCGGGTCGATCGTGCTGCTGGACGAGAACCGCCAGGAGGCCATGCGCTGGAACTTCGACCGCGGCTGGCCGACCAAGTACACCGGCCCGACGCTCAGCGCCACCAAGAACGAGATCGCCATGGAGACCCTCGTCCTGGCGGTCGAGAAGCTGGAGATCGACGCCTGACATGGCCGGCGAAGCGCTTCCCGGCGTATCCCTGACGTCCGCGACCCGTGACCCCGGCGCGGAGCCGCTGCGCACGGACGTGGCGGCCTTCCTGGGCCGGCTCCGCCGCGGCCCGGTCGGCACTCCGGTGCGCGTGGAGAGCTGGAACGACGTCGTGGCCGCCTTCGGACCGCCGGACGGCGCCTTCGCCACCCCGTACGCACTGCGCGGCTTCTTCGAGAACGGCGGCCGCACCGCCTGGGTGCTCCGCGTGTCCGGGCCGGCGACCACGGCCCGGACCCGGTGGGCGGCCGGACCGCTGAGCGGACTGGCCGCCACGGGCTACCAGGTGGTCGCCACCAGCCCCGGCGCCTGGGCCAACGGCGTGCGCGTCGCCGTCCGCTACCAGGCCAGCACGGTCGCCGGACCGCCCACAGTGGGCATCCGGGTCATGCCGCCCGACGAGCCGCCCGAGACCTTTCCCGGACTGCCGCTCGCCGACGTGGCCGACCGGCTGACCGCGTCCCGCTACATCCGGCTGCTCCCGGACGGGCCACCGCCACCGCCCGACCAGAACGGCCCGATCACGATGTCCTGGGACCTCACGCTGACCGGCGGCACCGACGCGGCGCCCACCCGCGACGCGTACGCGGACGCCGCGACCGTACAGTCCGAACTGCCGGAACCGGCGCTGGTGGCGCTGCCGGACCTCGGCACCGACCTGTCCGGCACCACCCACACCGACCTGGTGCTCGAACTGCTGCGCGGCATCGAGCCGTTGCACGACCGGCTCGCCGTCCTGGACGTACCGCCCCGGCTGTCCTCCGTGGACGAGGCGGTCGGGTGGGCGGAGTCCCTGGTGGCCACCGGCGACAGCGGGCTGCTCGGCTGCGCCGCCGTCTACCACCCGCCGCTGCGCGTCCCCGACGGGCACGATCTGCGGACCGTGCCGGCGTCCGGGCACGTCCTGGGCGTCATCGCCCGCCTCGACGGCGAGCGCGGCGCACACCACACGCCCGCGAACGCCGTGATCCTGGAGGCGGTCGATCTCGCCGCCGAGTACCCCGAACCGCAGCAGCTCCGGCTGTTCGACGCAGGTGTAGACCTGATCCGGTGCACCCGCGGACGGGGGCTGATGGTGTGGGGCGGGCGCACCCTGTCCGCCGACACGCGCACCCGCTACATCGCCCACCGCAGGCTGGTGCACCTGCTGGTACGGGCCATCCGGCGGGCGGCCGCACCGCTGGTGTTCGACGTCAACTCGCCCGAACTGCGGCTGACCCTGGTGCGGGCGCTGACCTCCGTCCTGCTGGCCGCCCACCGCGCCGGGGCGCTCGCCGGGGCGCGGCCCGAGCAGGCGTTCCGGGTGGTGTGCGACGACACCAACAACCCGCCCGAACAGGACCCGGGGCAGCTGGTCTGCGAGATCGAGGTCGCCCCTGCCGTCCCCATGGAGTTCATCCGGCTCCGGCTCGTACTCGGCCAGGACCGAGACCTGGAGGTAATCGAGGCATGACCCTGGATCCCCTGCCCAAATACCGCTTCCTGGTCACCCTCGACCCCGGCGACGCCTATCTGCCGCCCGCGCAGGCACTGCTGCTGCCGCTGGCCGCGTCGGGCGCGTTCCAGGAGGTCACCGGGCTCGGCGCGCAGCTGGAGGTGACGAGCTACCCGGAGGGCGGCCGCAACGACTCGGTCCACCAGCTGCCGCTGCGCCACTCCTGGAACCGCATCACCCTCAAGCGCGGCGTGGTGCGCGACCCGGGGCTGTGGTCCTGGTACCAGGCCGGGCTCGCCGACTCCCTCGGTGCCCGCCGCGACGGCGCGGTCATCGTGCTCGGCCCGGACGGAGTGCCCGGCGCGGCCTGGGCCTTCCACGGCGGGCTCGCCGCCAAGTGGAGCGGCCCGGATCTGCACGCGGAGCAGAACGCGATCGCCGTCGAGTCGCTGGAGATCGCCCACGAGGGGCTGACGAAGGTCCTTCAGGACACCGCGGCGAACGCCCTGTCGCGCCTGGGCCCGGGGAGGTGACCGGGATGCCGAAGGTGACGATTCACCAGCTGGAGGTCCGGTTCCAGGTGGACGGCGACGACGGTGCCGTGTTCACCCGCCTGTTCAACAAGCACATCCAGGCCTGGGCGAAGCTGTACGAGGAGCAGTGCGCCCGCGCCGAGCACACCAAGGCCGAACGGGGCTTCGGCGACGGGGAGGCCCCGCAATGAGCGTCACTCCCGTGTCCTTCGCCCGCCAGGGCGCCGCCCGGGCCCGTCTGGAGATCGTCCGCCCGGTGATCGCCGACGAGCGGCAGCGGCGGATCCCGCTGCGGTTCAACCCCACCGACTACAAGCTCAGCAAGAGCAACACGTTCGCCGAGATCACCATCCCCGGCCTGGAGACCCCGCCCCTCCAGTACGTCCGCGGCGGCACCGAAACCCTCACCGTCCAGGCGCTGGTGGACACCTCCGACACCCTGGAGAACGTACGGACCGCCTACGTCAACGCGCTGCGCAACCTGCTGCGGCCCGACAGCCGCGAACACGCGCCACCGGTCGTCCGCTTCGTCTGGGACGAGGAGGTCTTCACCGGCGTCGTGGAGAAGCTCGACGTCAACTACCAGATGTTCCGCCCGGACGGGGTGCCGCTGCGCGCCATGCTGGACCTCTCGCTCAAGGAGTTCCGTACGGCCGCCGTACAGGTCGCCGAGACACCGCGCTCCTCGCCCACCGTGGAGAAGAGCTATGTGGTGCGCCGCGGCGACACGCTCAGCTCCATCTCCGCCGCGCTGTACCGGCGGCCCGACGCCTGGCGGGAGCTGGCGCGCGCCAATGGCATCAGCGACCCGCGCGACCTGCGGCCGGGCCGGGTGCTGACCGTGCCCCGGCTGCCGTGAGGAGGGCGCGATGAGCACCCCGGCACCCGAGGTGGCCCCGCCCGACCGGTACGCGCCCGAGTTCGACGTGCGCATCGAGGGCCTGGAGATGGACCCGTCCACCAAGAACGACATCATCGACATCAAGGTGAACCGGGACATCGACGAGATGTCCGGCTTCGATCTCACCTTGAACAATTGGGACGACGCCAACCTGCGGTTCAAGCACAGCGATTCGGCGAGCTTCCGGCTCGGCGGCCGGGTCTCGGTCCGGCTCGGCTACGCCGACAAGCTGCTCACCGTCGCCACCGGGACCATCTCCACGCTCAGCCCGAAGTTCACCGACGGCGCCTCGCCCACCGTCCAGGTCAGCGGCGTGGACGGGCTGCTGCGGCTGAAGGACCGCAAGCCCGCCGAGAACGAGACCAAGATCTACCGCAATCTGCCCGACTGGCGCATCGCCGAGCAGATCGCCCAGCGCAACCATCTGCGCATCGAGGTCACCAGGGAAGGGCCCACCCATGACCTGGTGGTGCAGAAGAACCAGGACGATGCCACGTTCCTGCTGGAGCGGGCCAAGCGGCTGGACTTCGACTGCTACATCCTGCCGGACGCGAAGACCGGCGAGGACACGCTGTACTTCATCAAGCCGACCGACGGCCGCGACGGCCGCCCGATCCGGGTGTACCGGCTGGCCTACGCACCGGGGCTGAGCACCGGCCCCACCGGGCAGCCCGCGGGGCTGATCCCCAACCTGATCGAGTTCACCCCGACGCTGACGGTGTCCCAGCAGGTCAGCAAGGTCACCGTGCGCGGCTGGGACCCCCGTACCAAACAGGCCATCGCGTTCACCGCGACCGCCGAGAACCTCCCCGCCGGGCAGAACACGGCCGACGGGCAGAGCGGGCCGCAGGTCGCCGAGTCCACCCTCCAGGGCCGCCAGGAGGTCATGGTCGACGCGCCCGTCGGCAGCGACCAGGAGGCCCGCGAACTGGCGATCAGCCTGCTGCGCGAGCGGGCGTACGAGTTCATCACCGCCACCGGCAAGGTGGCGGGCCTGCCCGAGCTGCGGCCCGGCGACAACCTGGAGATCTACGGCCTCGGCCGCCGCTTCTCCGGTACGTACTTCGTCAAACGGGTCGAGCACACCCTCAACACCAGCGGTTTCTTCACCCAGTTCACCGCACGGCGGATCCATCAGGGGGATCAGTGACCATGAGGGGCACGCCACGCGCACGCTCCACCGACAAGCGCTACTACGGCGTCGTCGAAGCGCTCGTCGTGGAGAACGAGGGCGACGACGAGGGCCAGGTCAAGCTGAAGTTCCCCTGGTTCGACGACACCACCGTCACCGACTGGGTGCGGGTCAGCCAGCTGTACGCGGGCAACGGCTACGGATCGGTGTTCGTGCCCGAGAAGGGCGACGAGGTGCTCGTCGCCTTCGTCCACGGCGACATGCGCTACCCGATCGTCCTGGGCGGCCTCTACAACGGCGAGGACAAGCCGCCGACCGCCCGCACCGACGGCCGCGACCAGAAGATCATCCGTACCCGGCACGGCCACGAAGTGCTCCTCGACGACACCGAGTCCAAGGCCGCCGTACGGATCACCTCCGCCGCCGGACACGTGGTGGAGCTGGACGACCAGGGCAAGACGATCAAGATCACCGCGGCCGAGGGCGGCAGCGTCACCGTGACCGCCCAGGGCGACATCACCCTCAAGGCGCCGAAGGTGACGCTCGATTCGCCGTCCATCGACCTCGGCGGGGGTGCCACCGAACCCCTCGTCCTCGGCAACGCGCTGCTCCAGGCGTTCAACACCCACACCCACCCCTCCGCCGCCGGGCCGACCGGCCCGCCGACCCCGCCGCTCACCCCCGCCGTGCTGGCGAAGAAGGCGAGGACGGCATGAGCGAGGAGTTCCTGGGGACCGGCTGGCGGTTCCCGATCCTGCCCGACGCGTCCGGGCGGCTCGGCTACGCCATCGGCGAGGAGAGCATCGAGCACTGTCTGCGGGCCCTGCTGCTCACCGGCACCGGTGAACGCGTCATGCGGCCCGAACTGGGCACCCGCGCCCACGAGTTGCTGTTCGCGCCGGGCAGTGTGCAGAACCTGCGCGACCTGGAGCAGTCGATCGCCGCCGCCGTCCGCGACCACGAGCCGCGGGTGGAACTGGAGGAGGTCCGCGCCGAGGCCGATCCGGCCGACGAGTCGCGGATCACCGTCTCGGTGGTCTACCGCATCCGGCGCAGCAACACCAAGGCCAACCTGGTGTTCCCGTTCTACACCGGACTCACGGGCCTCACCGGGGGGACGCCATGACGCTGCCCGCGCCGAAGCTGGACGACCTCACCTGGGCCGACATGATGGCGGCCATCCGCCGCCGCATCCCCGCCGAGTCCGACGGCACCTGGACGCTGCACGCGCCCGTCGACCCCGGCGTCACGCTCCTCGAACTCTTCGCCTACCTCCTCGAACAGCGGCTGTACTGGCTCGACCAGGTGCCGGACGCGCTCGTGGTCGCCATACTGCGCCTGCTCGGCCTCGAACCGCCGCGTCCCGCCCGTCCCGCCGCCACCGTGCTGCGCCTCGCCGCGAGGCAGGAGGACACCGCCGTACCCGTCGTCCCCGCCGGGACGGCGCTGACCCGGGACCCCACGGGCCGGATCGTGTTCACCCTCGACCATGACGTGGCGGCCTTCCCGCTCGCCGAGGGCGGCGAGATCAGCGTGTGGACCGACCGCGACCGCACGGCCGACCTGCGGGCCCGCCGCGGCATCGCCCTGCTCGCGAGCGACGGCGCCCCGGCCCGGGCCCGGTTCACCCTCCCGCTCACCGGAGCGCACCCCGCGCCCGGCCCGATCAGCCTGCTGGCCGAGCTGGACGCGCCCGCCGCGTGCGTACCGTCGTGGCTGCCCGGGGCGGTCGACGGCGTACCGCCGCCCGCCGAGCTGACCTGGTCCTGGTTCCGGCCGGGCACGGACATCTCCGGCACGTTTGAGAAGGTCGAGGACGGTACGGCCGGGCTCCGGCGCTCCGGTGTCGTCAGACTGCACCCCCCGGCCGACTGGACCACACAGGACACCGGGCTCGAGGTGTCGACCCCGGCCGCCACCTACGCGGCCCCGCCCCGCCTGCTCCAGCTCGCCGTCAACGTGTCCGCCGCACACCACCGCACCCACCGCACCGCGGACGGTACCGACCTCCAGGAGCAGATCGGCGCCTGGCTCAGGCTGCCCGGACAGCATCTCGTCCTGCCGGACGCCGCCGACCGGCTCCTGGAGGCCACCCTGCGCCTGGCGGGCCAGGAGTGGCAGCCGGTGCCGGACTTCACCTTCGGCGCACCGGCCGACCGCATCTTCGTGCTCGACCGGGATGAGGGCGCGCTGGTGTTCGGCGACGGACTCACCGGGCGCGTTCCCCGGCCCGACCCGGACGTGCGGGTCGACTACGTCACCGGCGGCGGCAGGGACGGCAACGGCGGCATGACCGGCAACTGGCTCCCGGCCGCAGACATCCCGGCGGCGGAAGCGGTCTCCGCCGCCAACCTCGTACGGGCCGAAGGCGGCGCCGACCCGGAGACGGTCACCGAGGCGCGCCGCCGCGCGGCCGCGTCGCTGGGCGAGGTGACCCGCGCGGTCACCGCCGACGACTACGTCACCCTGGCCCGCACCACCCCGGGCGTCGCCGTCGCCCGCGCCTACCCGGCCCTCGGCGAGCACCCCGGCTTCCCGTGCGCCACCGTGCCCGGCGCGGTGACCGTGCACATCGTCCCGGCCGCGCCCCGGGCGACCTCGACCGCGAGGACTTCGTCGCCGCGCCGCTCCCCGACCCGGGCATGCTGCGCGCGGTCGCCGCCCGCCTGGAACAGGCGCGGCTGCTCACCTCCGAGGTCTTCGTCCGAGGACCCCGCTACCGCGATGTCGCCCTGCGCGTCGACCTGTCCGGCGACCCCGCCGACCGCACCCGCGTGGCCACCGCGGTCACCGCCGCGCTGCGCCGCTTCCTCGACCCGCTGGTCGGCGGCGACGACCAGGACGGCTGGCCCTTCGGACAGCCGCTGCGGCCCTCGGCCCTGCTGCGCGCCGCGCAGCGGGCGCTGGGGGACCTCGCGGACATCGCCGCCGTCGGCGTCGGCCTCGACGGGACCGACAGCTACGAGGCGTGCGACGAAGTGCCGCTCGGCGCCGGGGAACTTCCCGTCCTGCGCACGGTCCGCACCCGGATCGTGCCCGCCGTCGAACCGGGGGAGGGGCTGGCATGACCGGTGACGTGTGGTGGGAGCGGGACGCCCGGGAGCAGGAGCGGGCGGACGGGCGGACCGTGCCGGGACCCGGACCGACCGGCGCCCAGCCCGAACTCGTGGACGCCACCCGAGAGGCGGTCCGCGCCGCCGTCCGCGGCCGCATCGCGGGCTACACCCCGGACTGGACCGACCCCGACCGCCAGGACGCCGGAGTCGCCCTCGTCCGCCTCTTCGGCACCCTCGCCGAACCCGTGCTCGGCCGCGTCAACCGGCTCCCGGAGAAGGTGCTCGCCGAACACCTGACGACGGCGGGCGTACGGCGCCGCCCGGCCGGAGCGGCGGCCGCGCTCCTCGAATTCACCGTCAACCCGCCCGACGGCGCCTCCGTGCTCGTGCCCGCGGGGTTCCAGAGCGCTGCCTCCACCACGGCCGGGCAGGTCGTCTACGAGACGGACCAGGACCTGTACGCCACACCGGCCACCCTCGGCGCCCTCGCCGTCCAGGAGGCCGGACGGCTGGAGACCCTGCCGCTGGGGCCGTCCGGACCCAGCCGCCCCTTCGCGCCCTTCGGCCGCGACCCGGAACCCGGCAACGGGCTGTGGATCGGGCTCGCCGGACCGGCCGGGCCCTACCCGCGGCTGTCGCTGGGCTACGAGGACGACGCCGCGCCGCCCGCACCCGTGTTTCTTCGGCGGCATCACGCCCCTGCCGCTGCCGCCCGCGCCGCTGCTGCGCTGGGACGTGCTGGACGGCACCCGGCTCGTCCCCGCCGAGGTGATGCGCGACTCCACCGCCGGGCTCAGCGCGGGCGGCACCGTCGAACTGCGGGTGCCGCGCTCATGGCAGCCGGGCAGCCCGCCCGGCACCCGCCCCCGGCCCCTGCTGCGCTGGCTGCGCCTGCGGATCGCGCACGGCGCCTTCCCCGGCCCGGCGCCGGTCCTGTCCGGGCTGCGGCTCAACGTGGTCACCGCCACCGCCGCCCGCACCATCCGCGACGAGCCGCTCCAGCCCGTCCAGGACGGTACGGCGACCGCGCGGCGGCGCATGAAGCTCAGCCAGGTGCCCATCCTCGCCGGATCGGTGGTCATCGAGGTCGACGACGACGCGGGCGGCGATGTGTTCGGCACCACCGCCGGCACCGCGTCCCGCTGGCGCGAGGTGGAGAGCCTGGCCGGATATTTTTTTCGACGACCGGGTGTTCACCGTGGACCACGACACCGGCGAAGTGACCTTCGGGGACGGCGTCAACGGTTCGGCCGTCCTGTGGCGGCTTCCGCAACGTCTTTTGTTCTTGCGCTACCGCGTGGGCGGCGGCAGCGCCGGAGCC
>NZ_GG657754.1:10590409-10592352 GCF_000158915.1 Streptomyces himastatinicus ATCC 53653
CCGCACCGGAAGGCCCCACCAGGGCACAGCTGCTGCCCTGGTTCCCCGACCCCCGTTCTCGCACCGGGGTGCGGGCCGTGCGCCTGGTACCTGCTGGTCCCCGGCGAGCGGCGGCTGATGCACCGCGACGCCTGCGGCGCCTTCGCCCCCGTATGGCCGCCCGGCTGCGACCCCGGGCTGCTGCGCGACCCGGTCTCGGTCGCCGCGCGCGGACACCGACTGACCGTGGTGGACTCCGGCCGCGTCCTGGTGTGGCACCGCGAGGGCGCACAGCTCGCCGGGGTGATCCGGGCGAAGCGCGCCAGCTGGGCCGCCCCGGCCCCCGGCGACGAAATACTGGTCGCCAGTCAGGGCAGCACGGACTTGAGGCGGTACGACCCGGCGGGCCGCTTCCGCGGCGTGCTCCGCACCGGCGCACCCGGCGAGGTCATCGGCCTGCGCACCGGACCGGAGCGGACCGTGTGGCTGCTCACCGACGACGGCGGACGGCTCACGATCCACCGGGGCGGCCACCGCCGCCCCTTCCGCACCGCCACCGTGGACGAACTGGCCGCCGCCCTCCGGCCGTCCGCCCTCACCTCGGCCGACGAGAACGGATTCTGCCTGAGCGAGCAGGGCCCGGACGGCCCCGCCACCACCTGCTTCACCTGGCAGGGTCTGCCCCGGGACCCCGCGCCGCCCGCCACCGACGCCTACGCGACCAGCGGGTCGTACGTCACCACGCTCATCGACAGCGGTATCTCGCGGTGCCGCTGGCACCGCGTCCGCGTGGAAGCCGACGTGCCCGACGGGACGGCCGTCGCCGTCCGGATCGTGGTGAGCGAGGACGGCGGCTACGAGGACAGCGACTGGCAGGCGTCGGCCCCGGGAGCCACCGACTTCCTCGTGGACCAGCCGCCCGGCCGCTTCCTGCGGCTGCGGCTGAGCCTCTCCGGCGACGGCGCCGCGACCCCGGTCGTACGCCGGATCCGGCTGGACTTCCCCCGGGTCACCAGCGCCGACCTGCTGCCACCCGCCTTCCGCGAGGACCCCGCGGCCGACGACTTCACCGAACGCTTCCTGTCGCTGTTCGACGCCACCCTCGCCCAGCTCGACCGGGTCATCGAGCGGTATCCGTCGCTCCTGGACCCGGCCGGGGTCCCCGACCGGGTGCTGCCGTGGCTGGCCGGGCTGCTGGGCCTGTCGTTCGAGGCGGGCTGGGACGCCCGCACCCGGCGCGCCCTGCTGGCCGCCGCCCCGGAGTTGTACCGGCGCCGCGGCACACCATGGGCGCTGCGGGAGGCGGTGCGCATCGTGTTCGGGGTGACCCCGGTCGTCGACGAGCTGGCCACGGACCGCCGCTGGGCCCATCTGCGCGGCGCCGTCGGCGGCTCCGGTGCGGGGACCGTACAGGACCAAGGGCTGGGCGCCATAAGGCTGTTCGGCCGGTCGGCGAGCCGGTTCCGGGTCGGCGGCTCAGCGCTGGGCGCGGCGCCGCTGCGCGCGTTCGGCACGCCCGACAGCGACCCGTTCACCGCGCACGCCCACCGGTTCCGGCTCGCCCTGCCCGCCGGGTCGGCGGACGGGACGGCGCTCGCGCGGCTGGTGGAGCGGCAGGCGCCCGCGCACACGGTGGGGTCGGTACGGACCGGTGGCGCGGGGTTCGTGGTCGGGTCGCGGTCCACGGTCGGCGTGGACACCGCGTTCGTACCGCTGCCCGCACCCGTGCTGGGCGGCGCGCACCCCGTGCGGCTCGGCCGCGACGGGGTGCTGAGGCCGGGACCGAGAGGATTGCGCCGAGGGGTGGGCGTGGGAGTCGTCTCCGCCGTCGGTGTGCACACACAGGTGTCGTGAGAGGACGGGGCATGACGGAGACAGAGACATCACGGTCAGGCACGGAAGGGTTCGACGCGCCACCGCTGCGGCGACTGCGGTACTTCCACGGCCAGATGCTGGGCGCGCGG
>NZ_GG657754.1:10593091-10597888 GCF_000158915.1 Streptomyces himastatinicus ATCC 53653
GCGGCCTCGTGGTGCGGTTCTCCTCCGGCGTACGGACCGACACGCTGCGGCCCGGCGTGGTGGAGATCCAGGTCATCGAGGGAGGCAGCGGGCGCAACGCCTCCACCTGGTACATGGGCGGCAGGTTCGCCGAACCGGACCTCGAAGCGGAAGACGGGTGCGGTGAGTTCACAGAGGAGTTCCGCTACCGCCAGACGACCCGCGAGTCGCTCCAGGACGGCGACCGCGTACTGATCACCGTCCGCGCGGCGTTCCTCCTCGACCGCTGCTGCCGCCCGGTCGACGGCACCCACGTCGGCGGGCGCGTACCGACCATCGACGACCACAACACCCGGTCGGCCGCGCACGGCGGCTGCGACCTCCCGCCCTCGGGCATCGGCCCCTGGACGTCCGGCACCGGTGCGGGCGGGGACGTTTTCGAGAGCTGGTTCTTTGTGAAGGAGCGCTGATCATGCGAACAGACTGCGGATGCGGCTGCGGTGGCGACGCCACCCGGACCTCCGCCTTCGTACGTCCTCGCTTCTTCGCAGGGCAACTGCTGACCGAGGACGACCTCAGCCTGCTGGTGGAGTACACGACGGCGAAGCGCAGACTGCACAACCGGTCCCTCTACGGACCGGGCGTCATCTGCGGCCTCGGCGTCACCTGCGACCCGTGCGGCGGCGGAACCGTGGCAGTCCGTCCCGGACACGCCCTCGACTGTGCCGGAAACGACATCGTGGTGTCCTGCACCGAACGCGTCGATGTCACGGCCCTGGTGCGGGAGCGGCGCATCAGCGCCCTTGGCGTGGACTGTGGGGAGGACTGCGACGATGAGGGCGGCCGCCGCTATGGCCTCTACGTGAGCTACCAGGAGCTTCCCGTCGAACCGGTGGCACCGTACGCCACGGAGGAGCCCTGCCCCTCACCCGGATGCGTGCCGTCCAGGATCCAGGAGGGGTTCCGCTTCGTCGTCAAGTGCGACGACACAGAGGACCACCGCCACAACCCCGGCACCCGGCTTCTCGCGAGCATCGGCGACCTCCCGCGGGCGGACCGGGCCCGCACCCGCGACCGGGCGGCTCGGCCACTACGCCGACGCCCTGACCCCTCGCGTCGACCGGGCGCCGGCCCGCACCTTCCGCTTCGACGCCGCCGACGCACAGCGGTAACGCCACCGCCTTCGCATGGCTTGAGCGACAACGCGGGCGGCGAGGGACCGCCGCCCCCGCCCGACGGCCCGCGAGATGACCGAGCACGTGCGCGGACTCGCCGCCGCCATCGCCCGGTTCGACACCTACGACGCGGCCGGGCAGGGCCAGCTCAAGCACGACTACCCGGGCCTCGCCACGGTGGGCGAGGCCCGCGGAGCCCTGGGCACGGCGTGCCAACGGCTCCGGGACGCCGACATGGAAGCGGCGTGGCCCGATCCGCTGCACCATACGCTCGCCCACGCCGTCGTCACCGAGACCGCGGCCCGCGTCGTACCGGAGCGGGGCGACCCGGACGCGCCGCTGGAAGTGCGCATGCTCGCCCAGGGCACCCCGCTTGGCCACGCGCTGCGGGTGGAGTTCCGCGCGGACCTCGCCCTGATCCGCGAGTGGCTGCTGTGCCGCCTGGACCAGGCCGACGGCCTCGCCGACTGCGCGCTGCGCCAGGACGTCGCCGCCGCCGACGTACCGCCGCCGCTGCCCGCGCCACCGCCGGACAGCACCGAGAAGGCCACCATCGCCGAGGCGCAGCAGATCGCCGAGGCGGCCACCGCGCTGGCCACCGCGATGACCCGGTTCCTGACCGACGCGGCGTGCGCCACGCTGAACCCGCCGTGCGGCGACTGCACCGACACCGATGTCCTGCTCGCGCATGTGGAACTGGACGGCTGCGATGTCGTACGGGTCTGCTCCGCCACCCGGGAACAGGTGCTGCCCGGCGGCTCGGCCTACGGCGAATGGCTGCCCAAGCTCTACCGGCTGCGCGAACTCGCCGAGCGCGTGTGCTGCCAGCCCCTGCCCGTGTACCGGACGCTGCCGCTCCCGACGGAGGGGCCGGTGGCGCGCCCGTACGCCGACGGACTGCTCGGCGACTGGCCGCGCGGCGGGGACCTGGAGGAGATGCTGTCCCTGCTGCTGACCCCTGCCCCCGGAGAGACACCGCCCAAGGCCCTGCACGAACAGGTCTACACGACCCCCAGCGAAGTCACCGACAGCATGCAGGAACTCGCCCGGCTCAGGACACAGGTCGCCGATCTCACCGCCGCCGTGGAGGGCCTGCGCTCCCACATGGGCAGCACACAGACGCAAGTGACCCACCTGGAGGAACAGCTCGGGGACCGGGAGGACACACCGGACCCGGCGCCGGGCGGGGGAGCGGACCAGGCGCCCGACCAGGCACCGGACCGCGCGGACGAGCCGCCCAAACCCCCGGCCAAACGCGCCCGGTCGCCCCGCACCCGTAACCAGAAGCCCGGTGAGACGCCATGACGGGCCCCCTGCGCCCCGCCTTCCACGAGGGCCAGGTCCTGGCCGCCACCGACCTGTCGGCCACGGTGGAGTACGCCCGCGGAAGCGCCGCCCGGCACGCGCGCCATCTCCACGAGTGGGGCGTCGTCGAAGGGCTCGGCCTCGCCACCGAGCCCCGCACCGACCCGCTGACCAACGTCCGCTACACCGAGGTGAGCGTCGCGGTTGGCATGGCCGTCGACGGCACCGGCCGCGAGATGGTCGTCACCGAGCCGGTCGTGCTGCGCGAGAGCGACTTCGAGGAGGTCAACGCGCGGACAGCGACGACGACCCTATCGTCTCTCACTCGCGACGGAACGCCCAGCGCCGGGCCCGGTCTCCTGCTCCGGCAGCGCGCAAGACCCGGGTGAGGAGTCGTACCAGATCCTCTTCGGCCGCCTCGGCGACGAGCGGCTGGTCGCGGAGCAGCGGCCGCCCGCGATCGGCGACCCACCGGCCGACCCGCCCGCCCGCTGGCTCGTCCTGCTCGGCTACGTCCGCTGGACGGACGGCCACTTCAGCGGCGTCGAGAGCACGGCGCGCGGTGTCGCGGTGCGCTACGCGGGCGTGCGCGCGGACACCGTATCGGCCCGGTCGGGCGCGCTGACCCTGCGGACGGGCACGGAGGCCGAGGAGGGCAAGCCCGCGCTCGTCCTGTCCGGCGGCGACACCCCGAACCTGGTCTTCGGCCTCTACCAGGGCAGCGGCACGGTCGCACCGCTGATGACCGTGGCCGCCAACGGCAACCTGACCATCGAGGGGAGCTTCAGCGGCCGGATGCCCGCCGGGAGCACCCTGGTGGCGTCAGGGACCGCCACCGACGGGATGCTGCTGCCGCTGCCGTCCGGCATCACCCCGGAACAGGTCGCGGACGGCCGGGTCGTGATCCACGTCCAGCTCACCCCGCGTACCCCGCCCCTGCCGGACACGACGCTGTACAGCCCGGTGGAGGCCACCGTGGACGCCGACCGGCGGGTCCGGTGCCGGGTGCGCCTGTACGACCCCCTGGCCAACCCGGCCACGGTCGTCGACCAGCCCGGGGCGGTCGACTTCCTCGTCGTGGCGACGGTCGCACCAACGAACGGCGGTGGCTGACGATGGCTCTTACCGTGGTGTACGCGGCCGACACCGGCCACGTCGTGGGCGCGCTGGCCCTGACCGGCGCCTCCACCGGCGTCGGCTCCGGCGCCCCGCCCGAGGTGGCCGACCTCGTAGGATCCGCGCTGCCGCTGCGCGTGTCCCTGGGCGACGGCCGCATGGCGACGCTTCCGCTGAGCGCCAGGGAGCTGGCCGTGGCCTCGGTGGACGACGAACCGGCCGCCCTCGCCGAGCCGTTGGCCTTCGGGGTCGAGGTGACGACCGACGGCAAACCCAAACCGGCGCTGGTGCGCCTCGCGTCGTGGCCCGACAACATCGCGCTGGCCACGGACGGGCTCACCCTCACCGTGAAGGTCGCCGTGGCGCGCCCCGACGCCCGTGGTCGCCCTGGTGTCCCGACGAGCAAGAACACCCATGTGCTCGCCGGGGAGATCCCCGCCCAGCAGACCCAGGTGACACTGCCGGTGACCCTCGTCGCGGGCAGTGAGCACGGTGTGCTGGTGCTCGCGGCGGGCTGGGCGGGCCAGCTGAGGACGGAGAAGGTGACGTGAGCGCCCCCACCGCGCCGACCACCGGCGAGACCGGCGAGCCGGCCGACATCACGGTGCACCGGTGCACCGTGACGGTGGTCCGGCGCGGTGGGTGGAGCTGGGGACCCGATCCACGCGGCCTGGTCCGCCAGGTGGTGGACTCCCTCCCGGAGCTGCTGGCGGACCACTTCGCCGAGCGGCTGGGGACGGACGGACCGGACGTGGAGATCACCGAACCGCTGACCGTCACCGTCCGGCCGGGCCGGATGGGAAGCCCCGGCCGGGCCATCGGCGGCGGGCCGCCCGTCGAGGTCCACTTCGCGCCCGTGCCGGTGGTGGATATCCCCGCCGACGCGCCCGACACCGACGCCGCCGCGGTGTCGTTCGAGGAGTCGTTCGCGGCGGAACCCGACCCGTGGATGGCCCCGAGCGCCTCGGCGCTCTTCGCCGAACTCGCCGAGCGCGGCGAACTGGACGCGCTGCTCGCCCTGCTGCCCGAGGAGTCCGTACGGGCGTATCTGCCCGCACTCCTCGAAGCCGACGCCGCCACGGCCGCCCGGCTGCTCGCCGAACTCGTCGGGCGGGCGCTTGCCGCCGCGCCCGCCGAGGCGCTGCCCGAACCGCTGCGCACCGTCCTCGCGGGCGCCGACGCCACCGACCTGCCCCGGGCGCTCGCCGCCTTTGTGGCGTCC
>NZ_GG657754.1:10598728-10607635 GCF_000158915.1 Streptomyces himastatinicus ATCC 53653
CCGCCCTGGTCGCCGAGCGCCGGGCGGTGCCGCTCGCGCCGCACGCCGGCCTGGAACGCACCGTCACCCTGGCCGCGGCGCTCGGCCTGTCCACGATCGCCTGGACGCTGTGGCGCGACCGCGAGACACCGGATCCGCTCCTGGCCCTGCACCGCTTCGCCGATCTGGAGGCCACGGTGCGCTCCGAGCGCGCGGCCGTCCGGGTGCGCGTACCGATGGGACGGCGCCACGCGGACCTCCTGCGCGGCGGCCTGCTCGCCGACGTGCCCGACGTGGTCTGGCTGGGCGGCCGGACCCTGACCTTCTCGGCCGGGTGAGGCACATGGGCGAACCAGCGGTGGAGCACCTGCGGATCCGGCTCGCCGAGGCGCACCGGGCGCTACGGGCCGCCGTCGAACGGCAGGCGCTGCTCGCGGCCCGGCTCACCCGGCCGGACCTCACCCCGTACTGCGTCACCGACGAACAGGTCGACGTCCTCCTCGGTGAAGTGCACGCCTTCACCGACACCATGGCCGAGCCGTACGCACCCCCGCGGCCCGAGCCGGACGCCGAACGCGACCTGAGGCGGTGCGCGGCCGCCGAAGGCACCACCTTGCCCCTGGACGCCCTCGCCACCCGGTTCGGCCTGACCCGCGCCGAACAGGACGCGCTGCTGCTGGTCGCCGCGCCCGAACTGGACCGCGGCTACGAGCGGATCTACGCCTACATCGTGGACAACCTGAACCGGCGCCTCCCCAGCGTCGAACTGCTGGTGACCGTCGGCACGGACAGCGCACCCGCCCGCCTCGCCCTGCGCCGCTCCCTCGGCCCGTCCGGGACCTTGCGCCGCTACGGTCTGCTGCGCGCGCACGGCGAGGCCGCGGTCGAGTTGGCCCAGGAACTGGTCCTCGGCCCCGGGGTGCTGGACTTCCTGCTCGGCTGGGGCGGCGACGTCGGACTGCTCGGCCACGACCCCGGCGAGGTCGCGCCACCCGAACCGCGCGTCCTGTCCCCCTATCTGTCCTCGGACCAGCTCATCCGGTTGGGCCGCGCGCTCGGCTCCGGTGATCTCGACCTGGCCGGGCTGTGGGGCTGCCCGCCCGACGGCCAGCTCGACGCCGTCCAGGCCCTGACCCGCGCCGCACAGGCACCGCTGCGCACCCTGACCGCCGACCCCGAGGCCGACCTGCGGACGGCCGCCGCACTGGGCGCGGTGCTGTGGATCCCCACCGATGACCTGCACGGCGAGCAGCGGCGGCCCCACGCCGACGCGATCTCCGCCGCACTGCTGCGCTCACGCGTACCGGTGTGCCTGACCGGCCTGAAACCCTGGCGCCCCGCGGGCCTGCTCGCCGCGCGCGCCTACGCCGAACTCACCGTGCCCGCACCGGGGTTCACCGACCGCCGGGCCATGTGGTCCGCCGCGCTCCCGGACCTGGACGGGCCGCTCCTGGAAGACCTCGCCGTCCGGTACCGGATGAGCGGCGGCGAACTGCGCGCCGTCGCCTCGGTCGCGGACGCCGGGGCGCGCCTGGCGGGCAACGGGCGCCCGGAGCCGGTCGCCGACCATGTCGAGCCCGCCATCGCCACCGTCACCCGCGGACGCAGCGGCAGCGCCGTCCACTCCATCGTGCCCCGCCGCACCGTCGACGACCTGGTCCTGCCCGACGTCCAGTTCCGCCAGATCCTGGAGATCGCCTCGGCGTTCCGCGCCTGGCCCCGGATCGCCGAGAGCTGGGGCTTCGCCCGCCGCTCCGGACACGGCGGGGTCAAGGCGCTCTTCACCGGCGAGCCCGGCACCGGCAAGACCATGTCCGCCGAGATCGTCACCGGCATGCTGGGCCTGGAGCTGCTCAAGGTGGACCTCGCCCAGGTCGTCTCCAAGTGGGTGGGGGAGACGGAGAAGAACATGGAGACCGCGTTCCGGCAGGCCGAGGAGAGCCACGCGGTGCTGCTCTTCGACGAGGCCGACGCCCTCTTCGGCAAACGCGGCGAGGTCAAGCACGGCACCGACCGGTACGCCAACCTCGAAGTCGGCTACCTCCTCCAGCGCCTGGAGGCCAGCGACGGACTGGTGATCCTCACCAGCAACCTCAAGGACAACATCGACCCGGCGTTCACCCGCCGCTTCCACTTCGTCGTCCACTTCCCCCGCCCGTCCGCCGCCGAACGCCGCAGGCTATGGCGCCTCGTCTTCCCCCGGGAAGCCCCGCTCGCCCCCGACGTGGACCTGGACGCCCTGGCCCGCCTCGACATGACCGGCGCGGGCATCACCGCGGCGGCCCGCACCGCCGCCCTCTCCGCGGCGGACGGTAACAGCGCTACGATCGGCATGCGCCATATCGTCCGCGGCGTGGCACGCCAGTTCCAGCGCGAGGCCCGCCTGCTCCGCCCGGCCGAACTGGGCCCCCACGCCCACCTTCTCGACGACGCGACCCAGGGGTGAAACGCCGATGCTGCCCACCGAACCCCCGCTCTCCCTGCACCGACTGGTGGCCCCGGTGCCACCCGCACGGCCGCAGGAAACGGCCACGGCCACCCGTCAGACCCCGGCTCCCGCTCCCGCCGCGCCGCAGTCGCCGAACGCGCTCGAACGGCTCCTGGCGGCGGGCCAGAACCAGGTGGGCAACGCGGCCGTGGCGGGCGCGGCGGCCCAGACGAGCACCGTCCCGGCCCCGCCCGTCGTGGTGGCGGTGATGGCGCCGAAGCCGAAGGCCGCTCAGCCCTCCTGACGCCCTGCCGCCTTCCGCCGCAGCTCCTCGACCAGTGCGAGGGAGGCGCGCGCCTGCTCCACCTCGGCGCGGTCCACGGACCCCGCGCCCCGGTTCCACGGCTGCCGCGATTCCTCGTCGAGTCGGCGCGCTTCGTCGGCGTGCACCTCGTACAACACGTCGAGCAGGGAACACTCAATGGTGGTGGATTCGGCGTCGCGCACCTCGCTGTAGGGGTAGGCCGCCGAGCGGAGACAGAAGGCGGTGGGGCGGCCCGCCCGCAGTTCCTCGGTCCGGTAGCACACGATGTGGTCGTCCCCGGCGGACGTGGCCGCGGGAATCTGCACCAGCGGCAGCAAACCGGGGTCCAGGGACAGCACCAGCCGTTCGGTGTCGTCCAGCGGGCCGGGAACGTCGGCGGGGCCGCCCTGTTCGGGCGGGACGGCCAGCTGCCAGGGCTGATTGGCGAAGTAGGCCAGCAGGTCCAGGGAGGACAGCCCGGCACCGACGATGACGAAGACCTCCTCGGGGAAGTCGGCACCGTAGCACTCGCGCAGCACCTCGCGCGGCCCCAGCCCGCTGTCGTACAGCGCCCGCGCCAGGCGCGCCATCGACGCGTAGTCCTCGCGCGACGCCGCCTCCCGCAGCCGGGCGACGGTCTCCGGGTTCACTGCGCGTCCCCTCCGCTCTCCGGTGCGTCCCTCATGGCCTCGTCGAGGGCCGTGCCGACACTCTCCCAGTAGGTGTACAGCTCGGGGGCGGTCATCGCCTTGATGATGTCCGAGGTCAGATCGCGGGCCCGCTGCACGGCCCGTTTGCGCCCCTCGTCGCCGCCCGCGCCGCGGACGAGCCGCTCGACGGTCTCCGCCAGCCGCTGAAGCTCCGCCTTGATGCTCGGGCTCTGGGCGGTCAGCCTGGGGTTGTCGGCCATGAGCATCGCGACGTTCTCCACATGGACGAAGACGGTGTCCCGCAACGTGAACCGCAGCCTCTTCGACATCCCGGGATTCGCGTGGAAGTACTCCCGGGAGAGGGTGTGCGCGCTGGTGTAGGACTGCGACTGGATGATGAGCGCGTACATCCGGTGCGCGACGCGGATGGCCTCCTCCGCACCGCCCTTGGCCCGCATCCTGCCCCGGGCGGCCAGCTGGACGTCCGACGGCTCCACGGTCAGTCCCCGGTCCCGGTCTCCCGGCTCCGGGCTCGTGGTGGTGGACGCCTCGGGGACGTAGGCGACCGGCAGCTCCTCGCCGAAGACCTCCCGGTACCGGATCCGCAGGGTGCGCCCCTCCGCGCTGCCGACGCCGTACAGCCCGCCCTGGATGCGGCGCAGCGCGCCCAGCCGGCTGTCCTGGAAGAGGCCGTCCGGCCGGTGCCGGTCCCACGCCTTGATCAGCATGTTCGGCTCGGTCGGGTAGAGCATCTGCGGGAACTTCTTGCCGATGACGACCCGGATCGCCCGGTCCAGCTCGTTGGCGAGCAGTGTGAGCTGCTTGGGGCGCTGGTCACCCTCCGGGCTCCAGTTGAAACCCTTGAAGCGGTAGCCGCCGATGGTGATCTGCGGATGGCTCGCCATCGCGTCCAGGATCCGCTTGTACGCGGCGAGGACGCCCGTCGTCTCGGACACCGCGACCCCGGTGTCGGCGTCCTGGCCGAGGATGTGGACCTGGTCGTTGGCGTGCGACAGGATGGCCGTCGCCTCGCGGGTGTACGAGGAGTTCGTCACCTCCTCGCGGAAGAGGCCGTAGGGGAGCGCGTCCTTGTCGCGCAGGCCCTTCTCGTGCTTCTCCGCGACGCGCTTCTCGTCGTTCGTCAGTTGCCGGTACTTCTTGCGGACCTCCGCCATGGGGACCTCACGGCCGTCGTTGTGGAGCCACTTGGGCGTCCAGATGAAGCCGAACACGGCCATGATGAGCTTGAGCGGCCGCTTGACGGCGTCGATGGCCTCGTTGAGTACCTTGCTGTCGTTCTTCTGGTCGAGGTGCTCGAAGGTGTTCACGCCGATCACGACGGCGGTGCTCACCGGCCCGAAGTGCTTGGTCTCGGGGCTCTTCCAGGCGTCGTGGAGATAGCGGGCGGCCATGCCCGGGTTCTTCTTCACCTCGCTGGGGACGGCCGCCATGTTGACGACGAAGCCGGTCCTCGGGTCGCTCCCCGCCATGGGAATGTTCTTGATCGGGTTGAGCTGGTCGACCGCCTTCCCATGCTTCCTGATCTTGAAATTTCCCTCGGCCGGGCCGATCTTGTAGGGGAACTTGTCCCCCAGGTCCTCGACCGGGGTCTCCGCCTCCGGGTTGATGGCCACCTTGATGCGGTACTTGTCCCCGGTCACCTTCGCGAGCCGGATCCGCGTGAGGCGGTGCCGCCGCTTGATGCCCGGGAGCCCGCGCCGTACGGACTTGACCGTCGCCGACTCCTCGCCCAGCAGCCGCGTCGCGTCCCGTACGGCGGCGTCGAGGGCCCGCTTCTTGTCCGCCGCGGACCGCTTGTCCCGCCGCTTCTTGTCCGGCCGCCTCTTCTTCGGGTCCCGCCTGCGCTTCGGCCTGCGCCGGTCGTCCTTGCGGGGCCTGCGCCGCTGGTCCGGACGCTTGCGCCGGCGCGGCCTGCCCGGCCGTTGCTTGTCCTTCGCCTTGTCCTTCGCCTTGGGCTTCGGCTTCGGCTTCTTCTTGTCGAACTTCGACCTGATCTTGGCCCAGAGCTTCTTCACCAGGCCCACGATCTTGTCGATCACCCAGTCCACCGCCCGGTTCACCGGCTTGGACATCGCCTGGACGATCTGCTTCACCCGGGAGGCGATGCCGCCCACGCCCAGGACCGCGGCCAACACGCCCAGCAGGACCGGGATGGAGCGGGCCAGGGCGCGTTCGATCAGGCCCGGTACGCCGCCGCTGCCGCCCCTGGCGATGGCGATGACCGCGTCGAGTACGGCGTTCACGAACTCGAAGATCTGGCGCGCCTGGGTGACGATGAAGCGCACGAAGTCGATGATCAGCTTCACCGCCCGGACGAACGCGGACGCGGGGTTGAGCAGCGAGAGCACCCACATGATCCCGGCCTCGATGATCGTGGGCGTCACATACGCGATGACCTTGTCGAGCAGGTCCTTCTTCAGGTCGCCCACGCGCGCCTTGAGGTCGTCCCACATCCCCGCGACGCCCCGCTTGCGGACCTCCGCGACCAGGGGTACCGAGGTCTCGGCCGCCGTCACCGCCGGTTCCATCGTCGGCACCTTGCGGACGATCCGGGCGCGGACCGACTGCCAGGTCAGCCCGAGTACGGAGGCGAGCATCTTCAGGACGCCCTGGGCGTCGAACTTCGCCGGCACCTCGATGCCCGCCTCGGCCGTCTTGCCCAACAGCCATGACAGGATGCCCTGTTGCAGATGGCGGCCGATGTTCTGGAGGAACTGCCGCAGCCCGGCGCCGACGGCCGAGACCAGATTGCGCAGGAAGCCGATCGGGTCCTTGAGGATCAGCATGACCGCCTGCGCGGCCTTGGCGAGCACCGACAGCAGCAGGCGCTTCAGCTCCAGGATGGTGTCGATCACGGCCTTGACCGCGTTCACGGCCTTGGCCACCAGGCCCTTGTTCTTCTCCTTCTCCGCGGCGATCTCGTCGTCGACGGACTTCAGCGCATCGGTGTACTTGGTGGCCAGGGTGTCGACGAGCTGGGTGCCCTTGTCGTCCACGGACTGCGTGAGTTCGTCGAACTTGTCGGTGAACTCCGCGGCTGCCTCCCGGCCGATGGACCGCAGATCGGCGGGGAGCGCCCGCACCGCGGTCTGCATCTCGGTCCGGCCGTCGGCGATGCGCCGCTTCGCCCGGTTCAGCTCCCCGCCGATGGTGTCCGCGACGTCGGAGATCACCTGCCGCATCCGGCGGACGTAGTGGGCGCGGGCGTCGTCGAAGATCTTGTCGGCTTCCGCGGGAAGCCCCGCGAACAGGTCCCGCACCCAGCGCAGTTTGCCCGTCGCACCCGAGTAGCGACGCTCCTTGTACTCCTCCATCTTCCGCTTGTGCTCGGCGGTGAAGTCGTCCCGGGCCGCCTTCTCACCCCTGCCGAACTGGTCGTCGACCAGCTTGTCGAGGCCGTCGAGGATGGACTCGACGTCCTTCTTCATCGTGTCGAAGACACCTTGCAGGACCGTCGTGACCTGGGCCCGCTTGTCCTCGTCCCGGCCCTTGGCGCCGGACTTGCCCGCGCCGACCTGCTGCCCGGTGCGCACCCGCTGGGCGCCCATCGCGCCCATGGCCGCGGCGCCGAGCCGCTTCGCCCGCGCGGTGGACTCGCGCAGCTCGCCCGCCTCGTGCTTGCGCAACCGTCCCGGGGCCGCCGCGGAATGCCGTTCAGCGGCCTTCTTCTCGCCCAGTGCCTTGCCGAACGCGGGTTCGTTGGACTTCTTCAGCTGTACCTCGGTGACCTGTGCGTCCGCCATCCGCTGGTCGACCTGGGCGGGCCCCGCGGACATGTCGGTGGCCGATGGCGGCAGCGTGTCGGGTACGGCGTTCGCCGGATCCGGCGTCCCCGGTGTCCCCGGCGGCCGGTCGGCGGCCAGCGGGACGACCTTCTTGGGCACGGCCGCCGAGGTGTCCGGCGGCGCCGCGGTCGTCGTGGAGATCTGCTCGGCCGAGTCCGACTTGCCCTGACCGACCTGGCCCTGGACCTGCGCCCGCACCTCTTCGGCCTTGCCGGAGTCGGCGAACTTGTCCGCCTCGTCCAGGTTCTTCGGCGCCTTCTCCGCGATCGCCTTCTCGACCGCCCTGATGAACGCTTCCTTGTCGAACTCCTTCGGCTCGGCCTCGTTCATCTTCTCGGCGTTGGCCGTCTTGCCCTGCGCCTCTTCGTCGTCCTTGGGCGGCAGCGCCGCGTCCTGCGCCGCCGCCGCCTCGGACCGCGGAGGCGGGTGCGAGGCCGCCACCGAGCGCTTCTTGTGCCGTACGTCCTTCTTCAGCGCCGCGAACTTCGGATCCGCCTCTGGGCCGGGCCGCGCCGTCACCTCCGGGGCGCTCCCGGAGGCCGCGGCCGCCGCGACCGCACCATTGCCGACCGTGTCCTGTCCGGCGTCCGGCAGCCGGTCCGGCGGAGGCGGCGCCGGTCCGCGCCCGGCGGCCAGCGCCGCCGATACCGCCGCGTTGGACGCGGGCAACGGGTGCCGCGCGGGGCCGCGTACGTCCGGCCGTTCCTTCACCGGGTTCGCCGGGGCGGGAACCCTCTTCGACGCCCCGGGCCGCAGCGCGAGGGCCTTCGTCGGTGGCATCGGACGAAACCCCTCCCATTGCGCATTTCTCCCGGTAAAGGGTGGCAGTACGGGCGTGACGGGCCCGTCACCGCCCTGTTGGTGAAGCGTCTCCGGGAGCCCGGGCCGCGTACGAACGTGCGTGCGGGGAACGCGAGGAGGCGAGGAAAGGAGTCATCGTGCCCGTCACCTTCCGCAAGAGCTTCCGCATCCTTCCTGGCGTCCGGCTCAACATCAACCGCAAGTCCGTCTCCGTCACGGTCGGCAAGGGCGACGCCAAGCGCACCTACTCCTCGACCGGCCGCAGGACGACCTCGATGGACCTCCCCGGGCCCTTCGGCTACCGGAAGACCACCACCAAGAGCACCTCACGCCGCTGACGACTCGATCGAGGCGCCCAGCCGGGTGATGGTGTCGTGTACGTCGCGCACCGGCTTAGGAGCCGTCGAGCGGTGCGGATGCGGGGTGCCGATGTACAGCCAGCCCAGCAGCTGTTCCCCGGGCCGGATGCGCAGGGCGTCGTGGACCGCGGGGGACTCAAGACCGTGCCCGGTGCGCCAGATGCTTCCCCAGCCGTGATCGTGGAGCAGCAGCTCCAGGCAGTGCACCAGCGCCGCGGTAGCGGCCAGCTGTTCCCACCGCGGGACCTTGGTGTTCTGCCGGGGAACGAAGACGATCGAGGCGAGCAGGGGCGCCCGCAACGGCTTGAGCGCCGCGCGGGCCTGCGCGTCGTCTGCGCCTGCCGCGGCGAGGGCCCGCCCCAGCCGGGCGCGCTGCCCGCCCCTGAGGAGGACCCACCGCCAGGGCCGCAGCCGTCCGTGGTCCGGCGCGGCAGACGCGGTCCGCAGGAGCCGGGTGAACTGTTCGTCGTCGGGTGCGGGATCCGTCAGCTGCTGCTGGCTTCGGCGGGTGAGGACTGCTTCGGTCAGTTCCATGTCGTCACTGCTTCCTGGTCAGCGGCCACGTGGACGCATACGGAGG
>NZ_GG657754.1:10607735-10612851 GCF_000158915.1 Streptomyces himastatinicus ATCC 53653
CTCCGGAGCGCTTCAGCCGGGTTCGGAGCGTGCCGGATCGTGTGCTGGGTCGGGGAGGGCATGGGCGAAGGAGGTACGGCTTCGCCGGATCTCATCGGCGATGAACTCGCCCACGTGGCGGCTGTGCGGCTGGGCGCGGACCTCCGTCTCCCAGCTGGACCACCAGGTGCCCCCGGCGGGCTTGTCCTCCCGGAACGTGGCACAGAAGCTCAGCCGGGTGCCGTCTCCCGCGAGGGCGGGCCGCAGCTGGATGCGGAGGTCGGCCTCGGGGGCCTCGATGCGGATGACGTCGTCGACGCAGGAGACGCGGAGCGCGTCGGGGACGACATCGTTGATCAGGAGGCGTGCGTGATGGATGGCGGAGCCCCGCACGCTCATCGTGGCGTGCCGGACCCGGGCCACGGCAACGGTCATCGCCAGCTCCCCGGGGTGTGGGGCTCGGGCGCCTTCGTCAGGTTGTGCCGGGCGGCCGCGGCCGTCTTCCTGAAGAAGTCGAGATAGCTGCGCTCGACATGGGTGGCGTGCCGCCGCGCCTCGGCATGGCGCTCCGGCAGCCGGTTGATCGGCACGGTCATCGCCGCATGGTGCTCGATGTGCAGATTGTTGCCATTGGTGAACCAGGTGGTGAGCCAGCTGCCGCGGATGGAGCGGGTGTTGTGCAGCACATCGGTGGTCTCCGTGTCGCACAGCAGATGTTCGGGCAGCTCGACCAGGAAGTGCATCGGAACGGCGAACAGCAGCGGCACCACCCACAGCCGCAGCAGGAGGTCTCCGTACCCGGCGACGGCCACCGCGACGGCACCGGCGAGGACCACCCCCAGCAGCCGGTACTCGGCGATGATGTCCCGCCGGCGGCGTTCGGCTATCTGTCCCAGGTCATACGTCCAGCGGCCGGTGTAGCTCTGGCCGATGTCCTTGAGGACGGCGAACAGGCGCGGGTAGTCCAGGAGCCCGCGCAGCAGCAGGCCCCAGGTGAGTGGTTTGCGGGTGTCGAAGCCGAAGAACTCGGAGTCCTGCGGTGTGCCGAGGTAACGGTGGTGCTGGAGATGGCGCACCCGGTAGTGGCTGTAGGACACCAGCAGCGGGATGCCCAGCGGAACGCCGACCAGGCGGTGGGGCTTGGCGGCGCGGAACGCCGAATGATGCAGGCATTGGTGCTGGAGTTCCACCATGTGCGTGTAGAGGGCGCCGAGCAGAAGCGTTCCGGCGAGCGCGACGGGCAGGGAAGGGGCGAGGGCGAGGTATCCGGCGAAACCCACCAGGCCGAGGGCCACGACGAGCTTGGCGATGAAGACGGCTTCGTCCCGCCGGGCGACCCGTGCCTTCTGGAAGAGAAGCCGGGGCTGTACTGGAGAAGGAGCGGACATCTTCGGTCCCTTCAGTCACGGAGGGCGCGCATGGCCTGCCAGATGTGCCGGTAGTAGCCGTTGGCCACGCGGACCCGGGTGGCCACGCCGATGGAGATCGCCCGCAGCAGAGCGGGGGAGCGGTCGACGAGCGGTACGAAGACGCCGTCGAACCATTCGGCGCCGTGGTCGGCGTCCACATGGACATGGACCCGCTGGTAGTCGATGACGTCGGAGGGAACGCCCAGGCGGTCGCAGCCGTCGACCATGGCCTGGAAGCGGGGTGAGGCACTCTGCTCCAGGACACCCATCGCGCCCAGGGCACGGGGGTTGAGATGGCGGTGGATGCCGTACATCAGAAGCAGGCAGGCGTTCTCATAGGCCTCGGGGCAGTACAGCTGACCGCGGTCGATACCGGCTTTGTCCAGGCGGTCGCGCATGTAGACGGCGGAGTGCTCGAACATGCGGGTGTGAACGCCGTTGATGTCGCCCTCACCCATCTCGTCCCAGTAGTTCTCCGCGATGGTGAGCTTGGTGTGGCCCTCGGTGCCGATCTGGACCATGGCCATGAGGTCGTCGAACTTGCTGTCGACGAGTTCCTCGCCCATGAAGAAGAGGGCCATCTCCTCCAGGCTCGCCTCCTGGGCCAGGTAGTCGCAGAACTCCGGCTGGGTGTGGGCGTCCGCGACCGCGAGGAACCACTCACGGAAGACGGCCCCGTCGGCGGGCAGGTCCGCGGTGTCGACCTGGGCGTCCTCCCACGCGAGCCAGGCGTCCTCGATGGCGGTGATCTCCGGGTCGGTGTTGAGCCGGGGAATGGACGCGAACGCCTCCGGCCCCGCCATGTAGGCCACGTAGTGCTCGTGCAACCGCCCCAGCAGGGACAGCCGGGTCTGCGGATCGGGGGTGCCGTGATCGGGGAAGGCCGAGCCGAGCTGGTCGGCGAACGTTGCGGTGGGCGCCTCACGGAAAGTGGTGAGCGTCATGTGCGGTGTTCCTTCCTTGAGCTGGGTCTGAGCTGGGCACATCGAGCCGGGTGCGCGTGGCACGGCTCAACGGGGCTGAGAACCGCGGGTGATGACGTCGATGAACACGTCCCGGTAGCCGGGACGGTCCGGGGCCGCGGGAGTGATGGGGGTGGCGTCGTGCAGCGTCTCCCCGTCGTCGGCGATCAGCGTGTCGCCGGGGGCGGTGAGCGTCTCGGAGTGGACTTGACGGCGCGTCACCGCGTCGTAGAGGCCGCTGCGGCCGCCCTCGATGCCGCACCGGCGGACCAGGAGGGTGACGACGTAGTCCACGCCGTCGCGGTGCATGCCCTCGGGGGTCGGATTGCCGGTCTGTTCGCTGCTGGTGGTGATCCGGTTCTGGAAGCACTGGTGGTGCCATACGTCGAAGCCGTGCACCTCGGTGAGGACGGCGGTGAGACCGGCCAGCAGCCCGCGGAACAGGGACCCGGAGGTGATCGCTGTCTCGATCGGCTCATAGGTCCGCAGCACACCCCCGTTGAGATGGTTGATGTCCGGGCTCTGGAGGTAGGGCCGGGGCTCCAGTTCGTCGATGAGGCCGTCCGCGTACACGTTGAACACGGAGTGCCGGCGCCTGCGGTAGGTCTCGCCGTGCGCCATGAACGCGTCGACCGGCAGCCGCGACCAGCTGTCGGCGAACGTGTCCCAGTCGGCCGGAGTGCTGTCGTCCTCGTCCAGGAGCGTGAAGACGCTGCCGCTGGCAAAGCGATTCTCCACGATTTCCTTCGCCCATATCGTAGGGGGCATGTTCATCCTTTCCGGCTGTGGTGGCGTGTCGGTATTCCGGGGTTCCGGGATTTCCGCACGCCGTTCCTGTCATGTGCCGGTGACCATGTCCGACAGCGTTCCCCAGTTCCCGGCGAAGAGCCACCACGATGAAGAACGACGGCATAATTCTGACCGTCAGGAATGGGTAATGTTCGCGATATGTGTACGGTCATTGCATGCAGTGCCGAACGGCTTCAACGATGGACCGACCGTGATGTCGCCTGAAAGAGGACGATCATGTCTGCACCCGGTCACGACTTCTATGGCCAGGGCCCGCGCCGGGTCCAGGAACTCCTGGGCACCCGGAGGCTGGCGGATCACATCGCACAGCGCTACGTGGCCGACCGGCTGGACGACGCGGCGGCCGGGATCGTCGAGGCGGCGGACTGCTTCTACCTCGCCACCGCCAACGCCGCGGGGGCTCCCGACTGTTCCTACAAGGGAGGGCTCCCCGGCTTCCTGAAGATCCTCGCCCCCGATCAGCTGATGTTCCCCAGCTACGACGGAAACGGCATGTTCCGCAGCCTCGGAAACATCCTGGAGAATCCCCGCGTGGGGATTCTCATCATCGACTACGAGAAGCCGATAAAGCTGCGCATCAACGGCGAGGCGCAGGTTTCACAAAACCCCGAACAGCTCGAGGTCTTCCCGGAGGCGGACGCGGTCGTACACATACGGACGACGGAGGTGTTCGAGAACTGCCCGCGCTATCTGCACGAGGTCGGACAGCGCCGCCATTCCGACTACGTGCCGCGTCCCGGCCATGTTCCGCCGGACCCCGAGTGGAAGTTGAAGAGTGAATACGAAGGGCTGGTCCGGCTGCGGAATCAGCGCCCGGATCAGGTTCCGTAGGCGACGCCCGCGGTGCGCGTATAGGCCTGCTGGAGGCGTTGCTGCAAAACGGTGAACCACCCGGTGGCCGCGGCGGCGGCCTCGGCGACCAGCACCACCGTGCGCGCGGGCGCGGGGATCTCTCCGGCCTGAAGACAGCGGGCGAGGTCGCTGCGGGTGGCGAGCGCCGAGGACGGCACGAACGCCAGGGCGTTCAGGGCGATCGCCATCTCCTGGGCGAGCACCCAGTCGTCGGTGCGGCCCACCGGTCGTGCGGTGATCTTGTGGCGTGCCAAGTGGGTGGCGATGAGACGGTCACAGTCCGATCCCGCCCGGGGCAGCACCCAGCGCATCGCCGACAGCGGCTGACCGGCGCCGGGCCGGGTCACCGCGGAGATGAGATCCGGCGGCCCGACGAACAAGAACGGGTCGTGCCGTAAGGGCACGACCCGTAGCAGATCTCGTGGTTCTTCACCTGTTTCCTGGAGTGAGACCGCCGCTTCCAGAACGCCTTCTCCCACCAGCCTCCGCCCCTCGTACGGGGCGGTTTCGAATAAGTGCATGTCGAACGGTAAGTCCCCGGAGCAGCTGATCGCCGGCAGGACGCAGCGCACCAGCGCCGAGGGGAACGCACCGACCTTGACGCAGCGCCTCCGCGCCACCGTCATCGCTCCGTCCGCCGAACGGCGGGAGACCGAGGACTCCCACAGGTCCGCGATCTGGGAGGCGATCTGGGCGATGCGGGAGCCGTCCTCGGTGAGCCTGATGCCTCTCCCGTCCGGCTCCACCAGAGGGAACCCGCACTCCGAGCCGAGCGCCTTGATCTGCTGGGAGACCGCTGACGGCGACAGATGAAGCGCCTTGGCCGCAGCATGGATGCCACCGTGTGACCGTACGGAGTGCAGAGTGCGGAATTGCTGCAAGCTGACCATGTTCGCCTTCCGTTGACTGTCCGAAGCAGGCGCGGGAGTGCGGTGATGCCTGTCCTGATGTCCGCTGTTACATCCATCGATTCCAGGTCGCGAAGGCACGGACCGGAAAGGTACCCATTCCCGAGACCTTCACCGGCACGGCGGTGAAGCGCACACCGGACGACGGCAGCTGGTCGAGGTGCGTGAGGTGCTCGACCAGGGGGATCCCGGCGCC
>NZ_GG657754.1:10613500-10619309 GCF_000158915.1 Streptomyces himastatinicus ATCC 53653
TCTGCGGCAAGTCGGCTTGAAGCGTTCCGGCCAACTGCTGTTCAGCAGGTCTCGCCCGCCGGAGCCGGGGTGGCCCGGTGGGCGCTCTCATGGCCGCGCTCGTGCCGGGCGAGCGGACCGACCAGCCCGATCAGGACGGCCGCCGCCGCGAAAGCGCCGTCCACGCCCACCACTTGGGAGGCGACACCCACGACCACGGCGCCCGCACCGGTGCCCGCGTCGTAGGCCATGTTCCACGCCGTGCTGGCCATGCCGTGCCCCTGCGGGCCCGCCCGGCGGAACATCATCACCAGGGTGTCGTTCTGGAGCGCGCCGAAGCCCAGCCCGTACAGTCCTGCCGCCACCGAGGCCAGCACGGCTGCGGCGGGCAGCCCGGCGGAAGCTCCGGCAACCCCCGCCGTGCCGAGCGCGCAGGCCAGCACCCCGGGCACCAGCAGACGCCCCGACCCGGCGCGGTCGCTGAACGACCCGGCCGCCCAGCGGCCCAGGATCACCGCCGCGGACAGTACGAACAGCGCGGTCGGCGCGGCCGCGTCGCCTTCCAGGGCGAGCGGAAGGAAGGAGGTCATCCCTCCCAGAGCACACGCGGAGACGATGAGCATCGTCCACGGCCCGGCCAGCGGGCGCAGACCCCCCTCGGGACGGCTCGTACCACCCTGCCCGGACGACGCCGCCTCGTCCCCCGCGTGCTCCTCCGCCCGCCGGCCCGACATCAGCCCGGCCAGGGGAGCCGCCAGCACGCTCGCGGCTCCGGTGACGACGAAGACCGCGGTGAAACCGAACTGCTGGGCACACCACACCCCCGCCGGCAGACACACCACCTGCGGCAGCCCCACCGCGATGCCGTACCGGCCCACAGCCCGGCCGCGCTGGCCGGGCGGCACCAGCTCGGCCACCAGGGCGCTGCCCGCCACCGCGACCATGCCGAAGCCCACGCCCCGCACCGCCGACACGGCGAGCACCCACTCCAGCCCGGAGGAGACCGGATACGCGAACGTGGGCAGGCCCAGCAGCAGCGCCCCGGCGGCCAGGATCCGGCGCAGCCCGTACCGGCGCAGCAACCGGCTCATCACCAGCTGAATGCCCACCGTGGTGGCCATGGTCACTCCGGTGGCCGCACCCACTCCGCCGTGCCCGGAGCCGCCCTCGGCCGACCACAGGGACACCACCGACAGCAGCGGCGCGTAATTGGAGAAGGTCCCCAGTGTGGCGACGATGAGCAGGAGGAAGTCCCGCCCCTCCAGACCGGTGGGGGAGCGCTGGTCCGCCGGGTCGGTCCGGCGCGGAAAGGTGAAGAGGGCCATGACTCAAGTTGTAGGCCGCCGGACCCATCGGGTCCAACGAACATTTTCGATCCAAACCATCACCGATTACGATGAGTGAATGGAGCTGAAGCACCTCACGACGTTCCTCGCCGTCGCCCGCCACATGAGCTTCACCCGCGCAGCCCAGGACCTGGACTACGTCCAGTCGAGCGTCACCGCCCACATCAAGGCCCTCGAGCAGGACCTCGGCGCCGCCCTCTTCGAGCGCCTGGGACGGCGCATCACCCTCACCCACGCCGGGCGCGAGCTGCTACCCCACGCCCGGCAACTCGCCCACCAGGCGGAACAGGCCCGCCAAGCCGTCGAGGGGGCCAGCGGCGACCCCCGCACCATCCGCGGCACCCTGCGCATCGCCGCCCCCGAAAGCCTGTGCGCCCACCTCCTGCCACCGGTCCTCCGCGCCCTGATGGACCACTTCCCCCACCTGCGTGTGGTCTTCGGCCCCGCCGGCAGAAACACCCTGCTGACCTCCCTGAACGAGGGGACCCTCGACGCCGGGTTTCTCCTCGAAGAAAAGATCACCGCCCCCATGGCCACCACCGAACTCCTGGCCCAAGAACCCCTGCGGCTGATCGCCCACCCCGGCCACCCGCTCCTCCACCGCCGCCACGTCGACACCGCCGACCTCGCCGACGAAACCCTGCTCCTCATCGAGCCCGGCTGCGCCCAGCGCGACGTCATGGATCGCGAATTGGGCCGCGCGGCCATCCACCCCACCACCATGGAATTCGTCAGCGTGGAGGCACTCAAGCGCTGCGCCGCGGCAGGCCTGGGCGTCGCCCTGCTCCCCGCGGCCGCCGTCACCGACGAACTCGCCCGCGGCGAGGTGGCCCCCCTGCCCTGGACCAGCAAACCCGTCCTCGGCATCCACTACCTGCGCCACAAGGACCGACTGCCCAGCACCGTCATCACCACCCTGGCCGACCTCGCCCGCCACCACTGGACCGGGTGAGGTTTCACCTCGTATAGCGGCTCAGCAGACCTTGCGAGGCCAGCGTCCGGTAATCGTTGTCGCCCAGCACCCGCCGCTGGTCCGTCACGAGCGCTCCGAGGATCGAGACGGCCTTGCCGGTGTCGCCACGGGCTCCGTACCAGCGGGCCAGTTGGTGGCGTACGGAAAACCCCAGTTCATGGGATGTGCCCAGGGCGCCTTCCACATCCGGCAGCAGCCGGTCCAGTGACTCGATCGCATCATCGAGATCTCCCGCGACCCCGCTCCAGAGCCCGAGCTGAAGCCGGGCGGACAAGGTGTGGTAGTCCCTCGTGCCGAGCGTGCCCTCGCAGTCCTCCAGAAGGACGCGGTAATGCGTGAGGGCTCCCGCGACATCGCCGGTGAATCCCCGCCAGTACGCCACGTTGTTACGGGTCGCCAGGGCGTAGAAGTCGTCCGCGCCCAACGCGGGGACCACATCGGCCAGCAGCTGTTCGAACAGCTCCAGGGCGCCGGTGGCATCGCCGGACTCACCGCACCAGTACGCGAGGTTGTTGCGGACCATCAGCGTGTCCCGGCTTCCCGTGCCCAGGCTGCTCTCGCAGTCCGGCAGAAGCCTGCGATATTCCTCCAGCGCCCTCTTGATGCCGCCGTTGAGCCCTCGCCGGTAGGCCACATGGTTGCGGACCGCCAGAGCGTGGAAACCGTCCCGGCCCGTCGCGGAGACGACATCGGCCAGCAGCTGTTCGAACAGCTCCAGGGCGCCGGTGGCGTCGCCGGACTCGCCCCGCCAATAGGCGATGTCGCTGCGTAGCTCGAATGCCCCGGGGCCGCCATCGAGAAGGCCGGGGTGCCGCGTGTCGAGCAGCTCTTCCAGGCGGCTGACGGCTTGGTCGGCGGCTCCCGCTACCCCCAGCCAGTACGCCCCGGCCTGCCCGGAGTCCCGGGCGGTGCCGGTATCCGCCTCGTTGAAGGTGTACGGCCGGGTCTCCGGGAGCACCGCACGCCCGTTGTTCCTGCGCAGAAACGCGGTGGTGGAGACGATCATTCCGCCGCCTCGGTCATCTTGGTCAGCTTGAGCGCCAGACGGCGCAGCGGCGCCGTACCGACGAAGTCGGCGTGCCGGAGGCCGGAGTATCCGCGCTCCTGTATACCGGCCATGACCAGCGGAATCCTCAGGAATTCACCACCGTTCTCCGCATACGTTCGGGACACCTCGGCCTCGGCATCCGAGTGGACAGCCGCGAAGGCCTCCCTGAGGGCCCTCTCCTCCGTGCTTTCCACGCCTTCCCCGGACGGGGGAGCGGTGGCGGCTCCGGCGCGATGGACGATGTAGCGGTGCGGCTGGACGATCGAAGGAAGATCGGTGGCCATGTCCCGCAGGTATTCCGCCACTTCCCGCTCGGTCAGCTCCGGGCCCTTCGCCACCACCCGGGCGACGAGTTCGGTCCGCTCCTCGCCCGCGGTGGTGAAGACCTCGGCGCTCGCGACACCGGGGTGTCCGGACAACAGGGTCTTCATCGCATCGAGATGGACCCAGGCATGGTCCAGGGAAACCCATCCGCGGCCCTTCCAGGGGGCGTCGATCTCCACATCGGCGACCAGGTCGCCCACGCGGGCCTCCGGGTCCTCTGCGATCCGCTCCAGCAGCTCCAGAAAGGTCCTCACCCAGGGCACTCCGGCGCTCTCCGGCAGCACCTCCGTGGGCGCCTTGACCGCGATCTCCAGCCCTCGGCCGGACAGGGACGCGTCCACGAGCATCCCGGCGGCACGCCAGTCCATCGTCGTCTGCGTGATGTGTTCCGGGGCGGCCGACCTGTCCGCGAACAGCGGCTCCTGGTTCGCGTAGTGGTATTCGAAGATGATGCCGGGTTCGACCTTGGCGCCCTGCCGCAGTGCCGCGCGGGACTCGCGCATGACCAGGTCCCCCACGTGATACCTGGCGTTCATGTACATCTCCAGCAAGGAGAGATGGCAGGTGCTCAGCGTCTTGCGGACCGTCAGCTCGCGGGACAGGTCGAAGACGATCCGGCCGCCCCCGGCGAGGCGGCACACGCTCTCCTGGGTCGCCTCGTTCCACCGGTTGGCGAACACCGAGTGCATCGCGCACACCTCGTGCCCGGTCCAGCCGGAGACGAGCAGGGCGAGCACGCTGTGCACGATGCTGGGCTCGGTCACCTGGCAGTTCCGCGCGATGCGGGCACACAGCTCGGCGGCGCGCGGCGAGACCACCGTCGTCTCATGGGCGACGGAACCCTCGGGCGCGGGCCAGGAGAAGGGGATCGAGGTGTGCGGGCCGCGCCGCAACTGCTGCTGCCAGTAGGTGAGCGCCCGCCGGTTGGCCTTCCGCTGCTCTTCCGTGTTCTCCGCCGCCGCGTGGTCCAGCGGCTGGAGTTCCCGTCCCGCGGGGCCCACCGGCCCCGGGCCCCGCAGGCGCTGCTCCACTTCGTTCCGTACCCGCTCCATCGCCACGCCGTCCACGGCGATCTGCCGGAACACCAGGAGCAGGTCCGTCACCCGTTCCCCCGCGACACCGGCCACGGCGTAGCAGGACGCGCGCTCGAACACCCCGGTCGTGGGGACGGCATGGCGGTCCGGGTCCAGCTGCGACGCGCCGTCCCCGGTGCCGCCCGGGTCCACGGTGATCAGCTGTGGGTCGCACTCCGCGTGCACGAACTGGCAGGGGGCGCCGGAGGCATTGTGGCCGTAGGTGGTGCGCAGCGCCTCGTATCTCTCCAGTACGGACCGCAGCGCGCGCCGCACACCCGCGACCGTCACGCCCGCGGGAACGTCGACGCGCTTGGGGTAGGCGTCCAAGGGCCCGTCGCCCCGCACCGGGTCGCTGTCCAGCAGCCAGTACCAGTGCTGGGCCCAGCCCAGTGGGCCGGAGCGGATCACGTCCATGTACTCACTCCTGTCGTCGTCGGACACCGCCACCGCTCCATGCCTCCCACAGCGCCGCGTAGGTGCCCCGGGACGCGACGAGTTCGGTATGGCTGCCCAGTTCGGTGACACGTCCCTTCTCGACCACCGCGATGCGGTCGGCCGCCCGGGCCGCCTGCAACTGGTGGGTGATGGTGATGAGTGTGCGTCCGGCCAGCGCCGTGGCGAGCGCCGCCTCCGCCGCCCCGGCGGAACGCGTGTCGAGCCCGACGGTCGCCTCGTCGAGGATCACCACATCCGGGTCCGCGAGGAGCACCCTGGCCAGCGCCAGTTGCTGGGTCTGGGCGAGTGCGAGGGGATGGTGGCCCTCGCCGAGCACGGTGTCGAGCCCGTCGGGCAGATCCTCGACCCAGGTGGCGCCCACCCGCCGGAGCACATCCAGCAGCGCCTCGTCATCGGCGTCGTCCCGCGCGAGCGCGAGGTTGTCGCGCAGGCTGGCGGCGAACACATGGTGCTCCTGGGTGACCAGAACGACCGTACGGCGCAGGTCTTCGAGCGCGACGTCCGCGCTCGGCACGCCCCCGATCGACACCGTTCCGCCGCGGGGCCGCTCGATGCCCGCGATGAGCCAGGCCACCGTGGACTTCCCGGCGCCGGACGGGCCGACGAC
>NZ_GG657754.1:10619770-10625658 GCF_000158915.1 Streptomyces himastatinicus ATCC 53653
CTCGGTGAGATCGCTCAGCGTCGCGCGTTCCGCGAGGAAGGCGGGGCGCGCTTGGCGGACGTACGCACGCGCCGCCACCAGCAGCGGCGGCAGGACGACGGCCAGGAGCAGCGCGAGCAGCGGGTCGACGAAGAACGCCGCGGCGACGACGACCAGTACCTCGATCACGGCCGCGACCACTTCGGGCCCGGTGGAGCGGAGCAGTCCGGCGACGGTGTCGACGTCCCCGGTGGTCCGCGTGGACAGATCACCGGTCCCCGCACGCTCGACGGTCCGCATCGGCAGCCGCAGGACCCGTTCGAGGGCCTGCTCCCTGATCCGGGCGGAGGCGCGGTCGCCGAAGCGGTGCCCGAGCCGCCGGCCCAGCCGGACCAGCGTCATCTGCGCGGCGACACAGCCGAACAACGCCAAGCACACGGCGTCCACCCGGGCGGTGTGCCAGCCGTCCCCGATGCCGTCGACGACCCTGCCGAGCATCACCGGCAGCGCGGCGCCCGCCGCCGCGGCGGCCAGATGGAGTACGCACACCAGGGCCACCGTGCGCTTCTCCCGCACGAGCAGCTCGAGGACGGCGCGGCGGACCTCCCGCGGCGTGGCGACCGGCAGCCGGGACGACTCCACGGCGCTCACCGCGCCCCCTTCCTCGCCCGGGTGACGACGAGCCCGCCCCGCCCGCCCGCGGCGGGCCGCTCCGCGCCCGTGAACCGCGCCACGTGATCGGCCGCTGCCGACCACAGCGGGGACGAGCTGACCACCACGGTCGTACGGCCCCGCCGCGCCGCCGCGACGCGCTCCGCGATGCGCGCCTCGGTGGTGGCGTCGACCGCAGAAGTGGGCTCCACGGCCAGCAGGACCGGGGGACGGGCGGCCAGCGCCCTGGCCAGCGTGAGCCGTTGGCGCTGGCCGCCGGAGAGGTTCCGGCCCCGGTCGGTGACCGCACCGTCGAGGGTGCCGCCGAGCTGGACCAGGACGTCCGAGGCGCAGGCGGTGTCCAGGGCGGTCAGCGCGGTCGCGTCGTCGGCAGCGTTGAGGACGTCGCGGAGTCCCCCGCCGAACAGATAGTCGTCGTCGGCGAGCAGCATCACCTGCCCGCGCCTCTCCCGTGGCCCCATCGCGGTGAGCGGCCGCCCGCCCCAGGGGACCCCGGCGTCCGGGCCGTCATGTCCGGCAAGCCGCCGCAGCGCGTCGGCCGCCGCCGCGGTCCGGTCGGCCACGACGACGGTGAGCTTCCCGGCGGGGACCGCCAGCCCCGTACGGGCGTCGCGCGGATCGCCGCCGTGAACCGGCTCACCGCCACCCCGGGGTACGCCGCGTCCCGAGGCGAACGCCGCCACGAGCCGCCCGGCGCCGACGTGCGCGGCGACCACGGCGTGCGCGTTGCCCAGCAGGGAACCCGAGTACATGATCAGCCCCGTGGCATAGCCGAAGGCCCCGCTGAGTTCCCCGACGCTGATGGCGCCCGACAGCGCCAGCCGGGCGCCGAGCCAGGTGACCGCGGCGAGATAGGCCAGCGGCACCGCCTGTTGCAGGGCCTGCACCCATGAGCTGGGGTCGGTCACCCGGTACGCGGAGTCCCGCAGCCGCCGCGACTGCGCGCGGTACCGCCGCAGGAACCGCTGCTCGCCACCGATTCCGCGGAGCACCCGCAGCCCGGCCGTCACATCGGCGGCCTGGCCCGCGAGATCGGCCAGTTCGTCGCGGTAGTCCCGCTGCCGCCGCTGAAGCCGCCCCAGCAGCGGCCCGGCGATCAGCGTCGTGGCGACCACACCCAGACCGAGAGTGACCCCCAGCCAGGGGTGGATCCGCCACACCAGCACCGTGCCGAGCACGAACGCGATCACGTTCATCGCGCCGTGTCCGACGGTCCAGTGCATCGACGCGGTCGCCTGGTTGTCCCCGGTCACCAGGTTGACCATGTCGCCTGCCGCCGCGCGGCGCCCGTCCCGCCCGGCCTGCTCGCCCAGCCGGTCCGTCAGCCAATCGGCCGTACGCCGCTGGGCCTCGGCCTCGGCCAGGGCCATCTGCCGGTAGCCGATGACGTAGCAGACCGGGTTGACCAGGGAGACCGCGAACATGCCGAGCGACCAGGACAGCAGGGCGCCGCGGTCCCGGGCGACCAGTCCCTCGTCGACGATCCGGGCCAGGAACCAGGGCAGCACCATATGGACCACCGCGGCCGCCCCCAGGGCGACGACGGCCACCGCCAGCCGCCCGGCCCCCGGCCGCAGGACCCGGGCGACGAAACCCCATGGCGAGGTGGCGGCCGACAACTCCGCCCGGGCCGCCGCGTCATCGCGCTGAACGGGCATCACCGCCTCCCGTCAGACCGCGGTGCGCCGCAGCAGTTCCATGGCCTCGTTACGGGTGCGGGGATCACTTTGGAGCGTGCCCCGCACCGCCGAAGTCACCGTTCGCGCACCCGCCTTGCGTATCCCGCGCATCGTCATGCAGGTGTGCTCGCACTCGACCACGACCAGCACTCCGGCGGCGTCCAGCGTCGTGTGCAGACAGTCGGCGATCTGCGAGGTCAGCCGCTCCTGCACCTGCGGGCGGCGGGCGTAGACCTCCACCAGCCTGGCCAGCTTCGACAGCCCCGCCACACAGCCGCTCTCGCCCGGTACATAGCCGATGTGCGCCCGCCCGAGGAACGGCAGCAGATGGTGCTCACAGAAGGACTGCACCTCGATGTCACACACCATGATCAGCTCCTGGTGGCCCTCCTCGAAGGTGGTGTCGAGCACATCGGTGGGATCCACGCGCAGCCCCGCGAACAGCTCCGCGTAGGCGTGGGCCACCCGCCTGGGGGTCTCCTTCAGACCACGGCGGTCGGGATCCTCCCCCACCGCGACGAGGATGTCCCGGACGGCCTCCTCGATCCGGGCCAGATCCACCGTGCCCCGGGTCCGCACCTCCGGGTCCCGGCTGCTCACCAGCCGTGCGGCCGTTGCGTCCAGCTGCTCACTCACGGGCTGCTCCTGCGTAGGTCGGGGGGTGATCGGCCACCTCGGCGGCGAAGGCCGTCAACTGCGCCGCGGTGGCCCGGGGACGGTCGATGTGGGGTGAGTGGCCGGCGTCCGGGACCGTGGCACACCGCCCACGCGGCGCCATGGCGGCCAGGGCCTCGGCATCCCCGGCGGACAGCAGCGCCGACGCCCGGCCGCGCACCACCAGCACCGGCGCCCGGGCACCGGCCAGGGCCCGGGCCGCACGCGCCGCCCGTTCGCCGTCGGCGTCCGTCGGCATCCGGGTACGGCGCGCCGGTTCGCCGGGCGGCAGTCCGCGGGCCGCGGGCTCGATGGTGCGCAGCGTGGCCTCGGCCGCCATCGGGTACTGCTCGCGCAGGCCACCGGGCCCGGCGCCGTGCCCGCCGGGTACGGCGGCGTGGCGTGGCGGGGCGGCGCCGAAGTGGGACGCGACGGGCTCGGCCAGAACCACGCCCCGCACGCCGGGCAGCGCTGCGGCGACGAGCACGGCCAGTGGAGCCCCGGCCGAGTGGCCCACCACCATCACCGCCTCGGCGGCGGCCGGTTCGCCGAGCAGACGGTCCACCAGTTCCCCGGACCGCGCCACGGTGCCGGGCGGGGCGGCGCAGCGGGCCGCGGCCCCCGCCAGGTCGGCGGCCAGCAGCGTGACACCCGAGCCCGACAGCCAGCGGGCGACCGGCGCCCAGTGCGCGGCGCTCTGCTGCCACCCGGGCAGCAGCAGCCAGGGGACGCCGCACGGCCCCGGCAGCACCGCCCTGATCAGCGCGCCCGGTACGTCGCCGACATGGCCGCCGCCGCTCACCTCGGGTCCCGGGGATCCGGGGCCCGGAAGACCACCGCGTTCTTCCGCGACTCGCGGGCCACGACGCGCAGCACCCGCACCCGGCCGACGGTACGTTCGCCCACCAGCTGGGCGACCCGGTCATGCACCCACTCGGCCGCACCCTCCATGCCGGTGTGGTCCATGATCCGCAGGTCGATGACACCGGAGCGCCCGAGGTCCTCGAACAGCTCCCGGTGGGGATCGTCGGCGGCGATCAGGGTGGTGTGGTCGAACTGGGCCTGGAGCAGCGCCCGGACCTCCTTCAGATCGCCGAAGTCGATCACGAAGCCGGTCTTCGGTTCGAGTTCGCCGCAGCCGAACTCGATCTCGAAGCTCCGCTCGTAGCCGTGCAGGAAGGAGCACTTGCCACCGTGTGCCCAGGAGCGATGGGTGCAGGGCAGGTCGTCGAAGAGCTTGGTGACGGAGAACCTGGCCGGAGGATGGTGCACCGGCCCGGTCTCGTCGGTCAGTGTGCTCGGTCGTGCGGAGTGGTCGGTCACGCTTCCCCCTGGTGGTCCTGGTCCTGTGCGGTGGCGCGGGTGATCTCCTTCGCCATCTGGGTGATGGTGGGGTTCTCGAACAGGGTGATGGCGCTGAGCACGGTGTCGAACTCCTGGCTGAGGCGGTGGGCGAGCGAGACCCCGAGCAGTGAATCGCCGCCGAGTGCGAAGAAGTTGGAGTCCGGGTGCAGCTCCTCGGCTCCCAGGAGGTCGGTCCAGGCCCTGGCCACCTGCGCCGCGACCGGGTCGGCCCAGGCGGCGCCCGCGGGTTCGGGGGCCGGTCCGGCCGCGGGGCCGGGCTGTGCGCCCCGTACCCACTGGTCGATCCGGGCGTCGAAGTCGGCCGTCGAGACCAGAACCTGATGCGGCGTCGCCAGGTTCATCAGCCGCCCGTAGATCTCGGCCCCCTCACTGGGCCGGATCGCGATCTCGGCGACCACGCCGAAGTCGGGGGAGGCGAAGGACGGCGAGACCACCGACGCGTGCGGGGTGTCGTCGTCACGCTCCCGGAAGATCCAGCCGTCCCAGTTGACCGTCATCCACGGGATGTCGTCGCCGCGGTGCCGCTCGGCGAACGCGTCCATGTACGCGTTGCCCGCGGTGTACGCGTAGAAGCCGAGGCCGCCCAGATGCGAGGACAGGGAGGACTGCATGAGGACGAAGTCCAGACGGCGGCCCCGCAGGAACTCCGCCAGCATCAGGGTGCCCCGCACCTTGGGGCGCAGTCGCCGCTCGCAGTCCTCCCGGCCCGTTTCGGCGAGGCTGCGGAAGGCGCGCCGTGTCTCGAAGACACCCGCGGCGTGGACGACTCCGTCGAGACGGCCGAAGCGGCGGTCGATCTCCTCGAACAGGGCGGCCATCCGTTCCCGGTCGGCCGCGTCGCAGCGCACGGCGAGCACCTCGCCGCCGAGCGCCTCCAGCTTGCGGATGCGCTCGGCGCGTTCCGCGAGCCCCGGATCACCGTCCGGCACGGCCGCGCCCAGCCCGGTGGGCGGCACCGCGTCCAGCCCGGTGAGGACCAGCCGGGCGCGGCAGGTGCGCACCAGATAGTCGGCCAGCGTCATGCCGATGCCGCCGAGCCCGCCGGTGATCAGATAGACGCCCCGCTCGCGCAGCCGCAGCGGCAACTGCCCGGCCCCCACCTCGGGCAGGGTGTCGCGTTCATAGGCACGGACCCAGCGCCCGCCCGGGGCGAGGGCCACCGCGTGGTCCCCGGCGGGAGCCCGTAGCTCCGCCACCGTCTCGCGCGCTGATGTCGATCGAACGGGCGGTGACGAACGGGAAATCCTGCGGGATGACGAGAGCGGGCCCGGCGAGCAGGGAACGCTCCGGCGACGCCGCCGGGCCGCCGGTGTCGAGGGGGTGCACACCGTGGGCGACGATGTCCAGCCGCACCGGAGCGGCGCCCTGCTCGGAGGTGAGGGCCTGGAAGCCGAACAGCAGGGTGTAGAAGCCGTGCGCCAGTTCGGTCTCCAGGGCGCCGAGCCGGCCGTCGAGCGTCCCGGAGTCCGTCGTGCCCTCCGCACACCACAGATGCACAGACCCGCTGGACCGGCCGGGACCGCAGGTCGAGCCCGCCGA
>NZ_GG657754.1:10626062-10628994 GCF_000158915.1 Streptomyces himastatinicus ATCC 53653
CCGCCCACATCCCGGCCAGCGCGCGCAGATAGGCGGCCCGCGGGTCCGCGGCGGGCCGGCAGGGCCGGACCGCGACGGCGTCCGCCGCGCCCGAGCGCACCGCGCGTCCGAGGAAGCCGTCGGGGCTCAGATCGACCAGGGCCGGGCGGGCCCTGCTCGCCAGCTCGTCCACCGCGCGGGCGACCGGCCGGAGATCGACGGGCCCGACGAGATGCCGCTCCCAGTACGAGGACGGGTCCGGGCCGGCGCCCAGCGTGGGTATCCACCGGCCCGCCGCCCCGGGCGCCGCGGACCGGGCCAGGGCCGAGAAGGCGGCGGCCGACTCGCCGAGCAGCGGCGAGTGGTACGGAAGGTCGACACCGGTGTCACGGCAGGCCAGCCCCGCCGCGGCCAGACGGTCCCGCAGGCCGTCGGCCTCGTCCGAGGCCACCGCGAACACTGTACGGTCCTCGGACAGCACGGCCGCCGGGACCAGGCCCGGCAGGACCCGGGCCAGCTGCTCCGGGCCCGCGTGGACCACCAGCATCCGGCCGGGCGGGGCGCTGCGGTCCAGCTCCTCGCCCCGGTCGGCCAGCAGGGTCAGGGCACGGTCGGCGTCGAGTGCCCCGGCGGCGACGGCGGCGGCGTACTCGCCGAGGGAGTATCCGGCGCACAGCCCCTCCGGCAGCCCCCGGTGCCGCAGTTGCTCGACGACCGAAAGCACGACCGCGGTGTGCCAGGCGTGCCGCTGACCCCGGCGCAGCCGCCCCTCGTCGCGCAGGGCCGTCTCGATCCCCGGTGTACCGGGGCGGAGTTCCCCCAGCCGTGCCCAGTGGCGCCGCAGCGCGCCGGTGAACACCGGTTCCCACTCCCACAGCGCGCGGGCCAGGGGAGCGAGATCGGAGCCCTGTCCGGGGACGAGCAGGACGGGGGCCACCGACGCCGACGCCCAGCCCTCGACGCAGAAGGCGGCGTCGCCCTCCAGCCCCGAGATCGCGGCCTCCCGTTCCCGGGCCACCACGGCCAGGCGGAACGGCTTGGGCTCCCGGCCCCGGCGCAGCTCCCGGGCCACCGCGCTCAGCGGATCTTGCGGCACGGCACGGAGGTGGTCCGCCAGCCGTACGGACGTGGCGAGGCAGGAGTCCGGGGTGGCCGCCGAGACCTGGAGCACCACATGGTCGGCGTCCTCGGCGTTCTCAGTGCCACGCTCGGCAACCGGCGCGGCACCGACGACGGCATGGACATTGGTGCCGCCGAAGCCGAAGGAGCTGACGCCGATGACCGCCGCCGCGGGGTCGTCCATCGGGATCGCCCCGGCCGGGACGACGAAGCCCGCCTCGTCCACCGCAGCGGACGGTTCGCGGAGGCCCGCGACCGGCGGCAGCGTCCGGTGCCTGAGCATCTCGCACGCCTTGATGAACCCCACCGCGCCCGCGCCGACCCGCAGATGCCCGAGGTTCGCCTTGACCGACCCGAGCGTGATCCGTGAACCCGGGCCGTAGACGGCCCTCATGGCGTCCAGTTCGCTGCGGTCGCCCAGCGGAGTGCCGGTCCCGTGGCACTCCACGTACGTCACCTCGCCCGGCTCCACGCCGCCAGCGGCGAGCGCCTGCCGGATCACATCGGCCTGCCGGGAGGACTTCGGCGCGGTGAACGACGCCTTGGCCGCGCCGTCGTTGTTGACGGCCGACCCCAGCAGCACCGCCCGGACCGGCCAGCCCTCCCGCTCGGCGAGACCGCGGTCGGCCAGCAGCACCAGGCCACCGCCGGAGCCGAACACCGTGCCCGTGGCATCCCGGTCGAAGGGGCGGCACACCCCGTCGGCGGCGAGGATGCCGCCCTCCTGGTGGAGATAGCTCATGGGCTGCGGATGCTCGATGTCCATCCCCCCGGCCAGGGCCAGATCGCATTCCCCGGCCCGGATGCCCTGGGACGCCGAGTGGATCGCCAGCAGCGAGGAGGAGCAGGCGGAACCGACCGAGACGGCTGGTCCGGTCAGCCCCAGCTTGTACGCGATGCGCGTGGCGGCGTAGTGCGGATCGCCGCCCATCAGCGCCGACATGCCCTCGGTGCCGTTCAGCGCCGGGTCCCAGGTCCGCAGCAGATAGGAGCTGAGCCCGGTGGCGGCCCACACCCCGATGTCGTAACCGAGCACCGAGGGCCGCACCCCGGCCGCCTCCAGCGCCTCCACGGCGCACAGCAGCAGCAGTCGCTGCTGGGGGTCGATCTCGGCGGCTTCCTTCGGTGCGTAGCCGAAGAAGTCCTCGTCGAACTGCTCGGCGCCCGCCACCAGCCCATAGGCGTGGACCCGGCCCCCGGCGGTGGCACCCACGTTGGTCGCGGCGCGGGTGACCACGTCCCTGCCCCCGGCGACCAGGTCCCACAGCGCGGCGACGTCCGACGCGCCGGGCACCCGGCAGGCGTACCCGAGGACCACGACATCGCGGTCGTTCACTGCATCACTCCTTCGGTGTGGACGGGCGGTACCGGGGTGCCTGCTTGTCGTCGCGCCGCGCGCCGCCGGTCCGCGGCACTGCCCCCGGGGTGTGTCTGACGTACGGGCGGCCGCCCTTGCGCGGTCCGGTCGGCGCGGTCGGTCAGGGCCTCGATCTGGAGGGCGATCCGGGGGTGGTCCAGGAGGAACGCGGGCGACACCTCACGCCGCAGCACGTCGGTGAGCCGGGCCGCCGCGGCGACCACGCCGAGGGAATCCACGCCGCTCTCGAAGAGATTGGTGTCGACGGAGAACCCGGCCCCCAGCAGCTCCGCCCAGACGCCCCGCACCGCACCGGCGACCCCCGGCTCCCGGGGCGCCGCCCGGGGCGCCCGTCGCAGGGCCGCCAGATCCGTCTTCCCGTGCGCGGTGCGGGGGATCGCCTCGCACACGACGGTACGGACGGTGACCGGCCCGTCCAGCAGCCGCACCACCCGCCGCCGTACCCGGGCCGCCGTC
>NZ_GG657754.1:10629765-10634599 GCF_000158915.1 Streptomyces himastatinicus ATCC 53653
GATGCTGAATCCGAAGGTCAGCGGATGCGCTTGCGTCCATACGGCCAGCGGCGGCAGATGGCCGTGGAACCGTGCGTACAGTCCCCCGAAGACGCCGCGCAGACCTTCCCTGGTGACCACTGTGTGTTTGGCGGGGCCGGTGCTGCCGGAGGTGGACAGGACATACGCCGAGGCGGGGAGCGGGGAGAGATGGCCGGGCCAGGCGGTACGGTCCGCCACGATCTCGCCGATGATCGACCCGCTCTCCGCCCCTGGCGGCACCGGGGTGAAGGCCGCACCGGCGGCCAGGATCGCCAGCAGACGCACGATGGTGGCGGCGGTGCGGTGCTCCGGCGACGGCAACGGAACGAGGGCGCCGGGCCCCACGCCGTCCCGGCGCAGCGCGGTCGCCTCGTGAGCCACCAGGTGATGGAGGTCGGCGTAGGTCAGGCTCGTTTCGCCGTCCGTCAGGGCCGTCGCGTCCGGGGGCGCCGCGGGGAGCCCGAGCCGTAGATCCAGACAGAGTGTCAATAAGTCGGCAGAAATACTGGACTCCTCATGGGGGTTCCGAGCGTGATCTGACGAACGTGCCTGGGGTGTGAAGCGCTTCGAAGACGGGGTGCCTCAAAGGGGGGTCTTACGAACCTCGTGCAGAAACGGCTGTTCTTGCTCCCCCCCGTGTCTGAAGGCTTCCGAGAGCGAACATTCGAAGCGCTTCGACAGATGGTTTGTCACGAGGGAGCGGTTGTCAAGTGTTCGATCCGCCTCGCGGCACATCCCCGCGGCACAGCAGAAGGGCCGGGCCCGTCGGGGACGGACCCGGCCCTTTTCCGCAGGGAGGCGGTCAGACGCGGTCGGCTGCGATCAGGAGGTACTGGAAGGAGCCATCCTTGTACGAGTTGATGAACGCTTCCTCAATGCCGGTGACCAGCGAGGACGTGGCCCGCAGCTCCCAGTAGGGCAGGGTCGCGGGCGTGAGGTCGATAACGGCCTGCGGTACGAGGCGATTGTCGGCCATGGCGCGCAGGTACTCCCGGCGGGAGTGGATGTTGCACTCGAAGTGCGCGTTGATCTGGGAGACCCACTTCGACGGCTGGCCGTAACGCGGGTTCCAGCAGCCGGTGATGGTCACATAGCGGCCGCCGACCGCGAGGACGCGGGAGTGCTCGGCGAACAGGTCGTGGAGGTCCACGTACATCGTCGACTCGTTGTTCCACGAGGCCGCGGCCTGCCCGGTCTCGAACGGCGTACCGAGCATGTTGCAGACCCGGGCGCGGACATGGTCCTCGATGCCGAGTTCGCGGGCACGCCCGTTGGCGAAGTCGGCCTGCTTGGCCGACAGCGTGACGCCCTCGACCGTGCACCCGAAGCGCTGGTGGGCCATGACCATCGAGCCGCCGCGGCCGCATCCGGCGTCCACGAGCGTGTCGTCACGCCCAATGGGGCCGAGGTGGTCCAGGAGGAGTTCGGCCTGCGCCGACTCCAGCCGGTGCAACTCGGCGATCAGCCGCTTCTCGTAATCACCGGCCGCGGTGTCGCCGAGGGCGGCGTGGTCGACGTCGCCGATGCCGTAGTGGTGGTGGTACAGGCCGTCCACATCGCCGAGGCGCAGGTTCACGGGCCTGGCCTCACGATCCCAGTAGCGGGCGATGTCCCCCTGGTAGGGCGTCACCGGGGCGGGGATGAACATGGAGGGGGCGGCGGTGAAATCGGTGCTGGTCATCGACAAGTCCATTCCTCTTACCAGAAGTCGGGCAGGTTGTAGCGGTAGGTATTGGTCTGGTGCCAGTAGTGGTTGCCGTCGACCCACACCGCCACGCCGCGCAGAAAGCGCTGCACGGTCGGGACGGGGCAGGCGGCGGCCAGCGCCGCGGCTGCGGCCTCGAAGTCGTGCATGAGGTCGTTGTGCACCTCGACCGCCTTCAGATACGCCTCCTGCTCGGAGACGCCCTCACGTTCGGCGATCACCACGGGCAGGTTGAGGTGCTTGCCGGGACTGGCGAGTTCCTTGGTGTACGAGTACAGGTCGTTCACGATGGTGGTGGCGTTCCCGGCGAGCGCGATGACCCGCTGCATTTCGGGCCGGGCGTGCAGGTCCGCCGGAAGTTCGTAGCCGCCGACGGTGTCGGTGATGGTCGGGCACGGCCGGAAGTTGTTGAACTGGCGCATCACCAGGTATTCCCACACCTCGGGCACGTGGTCCGTCTGCGCCCAGGCGGCCTCGGCGAGGTATCCCATGTGCAGACGGGCCATGTCGTGCCGGAGCCGGTCGGCCTGGGAGGCGCTGGCCTCGCGGACGAAGTACTCCATGGCGGAGCGGTAGGCGCGCCGGGGCGCGTCCGAGTGGAGCGACTCCGCCCACTGCGGCTGGTACTCCTTCGCCGTGTACAACGGGTCGAGGGCGGTGTGCGCCAGCAGGAGGCGTCCGCCGAGACCGATGGGCGAGCCGCCGTGGTCCTCGCAGTAGCAGTCGTCCACAGCGTTCTCGGCGACCATCATGCGGGTGGCGAGCATCAAGTGGTCGACGGTGGGGGCGTCCGGATGGCAGGCGACCATGTAGCGCCCCACGGAGAACCCGTCGAACTGGTCCTCCCAGTCCTCGGGGTACAGGTCGACCTCGTCCAGCGCCCAGGCCTTGATCCTGCGGCTGACCTCCTCCACCCGCCCGGGGTCGGGCTCCGGCACCGGGTGGTGGTACAGGCCGGGGATCGGGCTGCCTTCCGCGGGCGCCTCCGGCGGTGTCGGCGGCGTACGCGGCTCCTCGCGCCGGGCGGCCGGGTGCAGGCTCGCCGTACCCAGCCCGCTGGGGCCGCGCAGGATCCGCTCCAGACCGACGCTCGCGCTGCGCACCTCGGCGGCAGCCGTGTCGGCGGGAGTCGTGTCGGCGGGAGCGATGTCGACGGCAGCCGTGTCGGCGGGAGCGATATCGACGGGCGGCGGGGCGGACAGGGAAGGCGGAGGAGAAAACTCGGGCGCAGACATCCATGGCTCCTCGGTGGTGGGTGGCCGTCCGGCAGGGGAGGTGCTAATCGCGGCTACGGGCGATCTGCACGTTCTCCAGCACCCCGAGGGCATCCGGCACCAGGATGGCGGCGGAGTAGTAGGCGCTGACGAGGTAGGAGATGATCGCCTTCTCGTCGATCCCCATGAAGCGCACCGACAGGCCCGGTTCGTACTCCTCCGGCAGTCCTGTCTGACGCAGGCCGACGACGCCTTGGTTGTCCTCGCCGGTGCGCATGACCAGGACCGAGCTGGTGTTCTCCTTGGTGATGGGGATCTTGTTGCAGGGCAGGATCGGGACGCCGCGCCAGGCCGGGACCTGCTGCCCGCCGAGATCGACGTGGGTCGGATAGAGCCCGCGGGAGTTGAACTCCCGCCCGATCGCCGCGATCGTCCGGGGGTGGGCGAGGAAGAACTTGGAGCCGCGGCGGCGGCAGAGCAGCTCGTCGAGGTCGTCCGGGGTGGGCGGGCCGGAGTGGGTCTGGATGCGCTGCTTGAAGTCGGCGTTGTGGAGCAGGCCGAACTCCCGGTTGTTGATCAGCTCGTGCTCCTGGCGCTCACGCAGCGCCTCGATGACGAGCCGGAGCTGCTCCTCGGTCTGGTCCATCGGATCGTTGTAGAGGTCGGCGACCCGGGTGTGGATCCGCAGAACGGTCTGGGCGACGGAGAGTTCGTACTCGCGCGGCTTGAGCTCGTAGTCGACGAACGTACCGGGCAGCGCGGGTTCCCCGGTGTGTCCGGCCGACAAGGCGATCTCGGCCTCCCCGCGGCGGTTCTGGCTCCGGCCGGCGAGCGAACGGAACTCCTGGACGTGGGCCTGGAGGCTTGGCGCCGAGGACAGCACGGCGTCGAAGTCGGCGCGGGACAGGGTGAGCAGCGTGCCGGACGTCTCGGCGGTGGCGGTGCAGTCCCACCGGGCGTCCGCGTCCAGCAGGGCGTCCTCGCCGAACCGGTCGCCGTCGGCGAGTACGGCGACGGCGGTCTCGTTTCCGTACTTGCCGACCGTGGTCTGGCTGACGCGGCCGTGAGCGATCATGTGGAACTGCTCGGCGGGCGTGCCGCGTTCGACCAGGGTCTCACCGGCGCGGAAGTCGCGCTGGACGCAGCGGTCGGCGATCGCGGTCAGCACCTCCACGTCCTCGAAGCCACGCAGCAGGGCCAGTTCGCCGAGCTCGCGGGGAATCACCCGGACGGTGCCACCGTCCTGGACGAACTCCACGCGCCCGTCGCCGACGGTGTAGGTCAGCCGACGGTTCACCCGGTAGGTGCCGCCCTTGACCTCGACCCAGGGGAGTGTCCGCAGCAGCCAGCGGGAGGTGATCCCCTGCATCTGCGGCGCGGACTTGGTCGTGGTGGCGAGGTTGCGGGCAGCCGCCGTGCCCAGGCTGGACTGCCGAGGCGGCTCCATGGGCGCTTCCGAGGTGGTACCAACAGTCATCGGGCGAGCTCTCCTTCGTAAACGGCGGTGGCCTCGCGCGCATGCGCGTCACCGGATATGAGGAAAGGAGGGGGCAACCGTCCGGGTATCCGCGCAGACCCGGGGAACAGTAGTGGCCGATGCGCCCGGTCGGCCGGGGGAGCCGTCAGCATTAACTCGATAAGATGATCGTGACCTGTGGGGGGTTTGGGCCACGACCCGGTCGTCCCAGGGTCAGTTGTTTTCCGCGTCCTCGGTGCCGCCGGTGCGGTACGTCATGTACTTGCCGTCGTTGAAGTCCGAGTCCGGGCGGTCGTACCCGTTGGGCGGAGCACCCTCAGTCGTACCCATGCGCCGAACTCTGTGCGGCGCGACACCCTTTGACGAAGCGGAACATCGCTCCGTATATTAATCGGAGGCAGCGCTCCGCTTTCGGTG
>NZ_GG657754.1:10635044-10638286 GCF_000158915.1 Streptomyces himastatinicus ATCC 53653
GGGCACACCGCGAGCCTGCTCCTCGGCGCCCGGCTCACCGATCCGCACGACGGCCGGGAAGTGAATTTGGCCGAGCCCCGCATCACAGCGGGTGTCCTGCTCGCCGCGCCCGGCCGAGGGGGCGACGCCCTCACCCGGTCCGTGGCCGAGAACATGCCGTTCTTCCTGACCACGGACTTCTCCACGATGACGACCCCCGCGCTCGTGGTCGCCGGAGACAAGGACGCCTCCGGCCACCTGACGGTCATGGGCCCGGACTGGCACACCGATCCGTACGTCCTCTCCCCGGGCCCCAAGTCCCTGCTCACGCTGTTCGACGCGGAGCACGGGCTCGGCGGGGTCGCCGGATACGACGTCGCCGAAACCACGGACGAGAACCCCGAGCGCGTGTCCGCGGTCCAGCGGCTCACCTGGGCCTACCTCCGTACCGAGCTGTACCCCGGGGATCCGGCGTGGAAGGCGGCGAGTGACGCCCTGACGGCCGGCCCCGGCCCGCTCGGACGAGTCGACACCAAGTAGGGGTGTGACCGAGATGCGCGCCAAAGGGGTCGCGTTCGGCGACGTGCCGGGCGACCGAGTCGACGCCGGGGCGGGCGTAGCGCTCCAGGGAGCGGACGGATGCGTGGCGGGAGCGGGCCAGCAGCATCGGGGTGGATGTGCCGTCCTCCGCGTCGTGCGTCAGGGCGCTGTGACGTAGCCGGTGAAGCGTCCAGCCGTCCAGGTCCTCGATGTCGTCGGGCGAGGCGAGGGGGTTTGCCAGCAGCCGGGTGTTCTCCTCGAAGATCTCCTCAGCGCGGCGGTAGGAGAGCCGGGCCCGGCCGGTCTGCGGGCACACGTCGCGCGTGGGTGTTCCGGCCGGGGCGTTGCGGTCGGTGAGGAACAGCGGGCCGCGGGTACGGCGGGCGATGAGGCGGGGCAGGAGCTGGGCGGTGCCGGACTGCCAGTGGATCCACTCGGTCGCCCCGCCCTTGGCGGTGATCCTGCCGCGCTTGTCCTGCGGGTAGAGTCTTCCACGTTGAGGCACAGCACCTCGTCGGCCCGTGCGGCGGACTCGTAGAGCGAGAGCCTTGGTGCGGTCCGGCGGCGCCGGCCGCCGCTCGATGCCGATCGTCGGATCGCACTCGATCCAGCCTCGGCGCTGCCACCAGCCGATCGCCTTGCGCGCGATGGACAGCTCCCGGTTGACGGTGTCGGCGTCCATCTCGTCCGTCCGCGCCGCCGCCAGCTCGGCCAAGACCTCCGGCAGCGCGCGGGTCGTCGATCGCGGCGACGGGGAAGACGGGCGGTTTCGCGCCTCGGCGGGCGGGTCCGGTCGGCGGCGGTTCGCCGGCGAGCATCCATCCCCCCCGTCGAGGGAGATCCGGTAGATCCGTGCGGAGGACTTCGCGATGCCCGCGCCGGTGAGGTACCGCTCGACCGCCACGGTGTACGACGACGGCGGGCGGACAGACGTACGACCCGGGCGCGCGGCAACCGAAGTGCGCCCCCGCTCCCGAGTTCGGTCACCGGTTCGATCGTCACGCCGTCCCGCCCTGCCGATACTGCCGCAGTAAATGCGTACGCCTCGCCCCGGCGGCCGGATTGGTCCGCCGCAGGTCGGGGTGATCACGGTAGGGGCTCTGCCGCAGTAAATCCGGTATTTACTGCGGTAGTTGTGAATACGTCCCCGCGATCGAGTAACCGCCCGAATGCGTTTCTGCTGTGCGGACTTGAGGGGAGTGGACTGTCAGTGCCCGGGGCCAGCATGCTTACCTGGGTCATGCCCCAGATCCTCCGTCACGGGCAGGCACTCGGCGAGCAGGTCGACGACGTCGCGCCAGGCTCGCTGCGCGTGCCGTGGGTGGTAGCCGACGCCGGGGACCACGGGGTGGCCGACCGGCGGGTGGTGGAAGGCGTGCAAGGCGCCGCCGTAGACCGCGAGGCGCCAGTCGACGCCCGCGGCCTGCATCTCAGCGGTGAACGCGTTCTGTTGCGCGGGCGGCATGATCGGGTCTTCCGACCCGACCCCGGCCCATACCGGGCAGCGAATGCGCGCCGCCTCGCCCGGTCGGCCCGTGGTCAGTGCGTTGACTGTCCCGATCGCGCGCAGGCTGACGCCGCCGCGCCCGAGTTCCAGCCCGACGGCACCCCCCGTGCCATAGCCGACGGCGGCGATCCGGTCGGGGTCGGTCCGCGGTTCGTTGCGCAACACATCGAGCGCCGCATGGCCGATGCCTCGCATCCGCTCGGGATCAGCGAGCAGCGGCAGGCAACGGGCCAGCATCTCCTCGGGGTCGCCCAAATAGCGCCCGCCATGAAGGTCGAAGGCCAGCGCTATATATCCCAGCTCGGCGAGAGCATCGGCCCGGCGGCGTTCGACGTCGCTGAGCCCCATGCCCTCTGGTCCGAGCAGCACCGCGGGCCGGCGGTCGACACCGGCCGGGAGCGCGAGGTGCCCGATCATCGTCAAACCGTCGGCCGGATACTCGACCGTACGCGTCGTAATCGTCGTCATGAGACTGGACTGTAGTGATCGTCGAGCCCGGTCCGGCCGGTGTTCTGCCGCCGGCAGAACAGCGCTGGTATCCCTCTGAAATACGGCGAGGGCCCACAAGAACCGTCACAAACCCCGCCCCCACGGCAGCGCTATCGGATCACCTGCCCGGGCCACGGGGGCGCGCAGCGGGGTGAAGTCGACGTCGAGTTTCGGGTCGTAGGGCGACCGCGCCGCCCGCGCCAGTCGACCATTTCCATAAACGGTGAATATAAAAATGCTATGCTTCGAGCATGAGTCGTCAAGACACCACTCCTGGCGCGTCCGCCGCCATCGGGGCAGCCCTCTACGGCCTGGCCACCAGGGCCGCGAGACGCCTGCCCCGGGACATGAGCCTGACGTCCGCCGCCACCCTGGCCACCCTGGACCGGACCGGCCCGCGGCGCATCACCGATCTGGCCGCGGTCGAGGGCGTCACCCAGCCCGCGATGACCGCCCTGGTCCGGGTGATGGAGGAGTCCGGCTTGGTCGAGCGGCGGGGCGACGCGTCCGACAAGCGGGTCACGCTGGTGTGCCTGACCGAGGCCGGCGCCTCCTATGTCCGGACGCGGCGCCAGGCGGGCGTCCACGCGTTCGAGCGGTTGATCGGCGAGCTCACCGGCGACGAGGTCGAGGCGCTGGTGGCGGCCCTTCCGGCGCTGAAGCATCTGGCAGAGCTCGAAAGCCAGGATCGCGAAAGGGCCGAAGCAGTGACCGGGCAGCCGGTCGG
>NZ_GG657754.1:10638393-10646163 GCF_000158915.1 Streptomyces himastatinicus ATCC 53653
GCGTGGCGACCTCGTTCCACGTCTCGCTCGGCAGCGCGCAGTGGACGCTGACCGTCGCGCTGCTCAGCGGCGCCGTCGCCACGCCGGTCCTGGGCCGGCTCGGAGCCGGCCGGCACCGGCGGGCCACGATCCTCGCCACGCTGGCGGTCGTCGTCGCCGGCAGCGCGCTCACCGTGCTGCCGCTGCCGTTCGCGTGGCTGCTGGCCGGCAGGGCGGCCCAGGGCGTCGGGCTCGGGCTGACGGCGCTGATGATGGGCGTGGCCCGGGACCACCTCCCCGAGGAGCGCAGCGCGGCCGTGATCGCCCTGATCTCGGTGGTCTCGATCATCGGGGCCGGCGTCGGCTACCCGCTGGCCGCACTGCTCGCCGAGTTCGGCGGGGTACGGGCCGCCTACGGCCTCGGCCTGGTCGTCACCGCCGCCGCCCTCCTGACCGCGTGGCGCTCCATGCCCGAAGCCCCCGAAGGCCGCTCCGCCCACGTGGACGTGGCAGGCGCGGTCGTCCTGGCCGCTGCGCTGCTCCTGGTGCTGTTCCTCGCCGGCGAACGGAATCTGTGGAGCCGGCACCTCGCCGTGGCGGCGGGCCTCGCCGTCGTCGCGGTGGTGCTGCTCTGTGTCTGGGCCGTCATCGAGCTGCGGAGCACGACGCCCCTGGTCGATGTGCGGGCGGTGCGGCACCCGGCGGTCGCCGGGGCGAACCTCGCCATGTTCGTCGGCGGGATCGGCATGTACCTCCTGCTCACGCTCATCACCCGGTACGCGCAGACGCCGCACGGCGCCGGCTACGGCTTCGGGCTGACGACCTTCGTCGCCGGGCTGGTCCTCATCCCGTTCTCGGTGCTGGGGTTCGTCGCCGGCAAGCTCACGCCGCGGGTCCGGACGCGGATCGCCGACCCCCTGCTCCTGGCCGGCAGCGCCGTCGTGGTCGGCGGCGGGTTCGCCCTGTTCGCGGCGGCCCGGTCGGACCTGGCCGAACTGTTCGCGGCGATGGGCGTGCTCGGCTTCGGCGTCGGCGGCTTCTCGGCCGCGATGCCCTTTTTTCATCCTGGCCGTCACTCCCAAGAGCGAGACTTCGAGCGCCATGAGCTTCAACTACGTCGTCCGCAGCGTCGGGTACTCCCTGGGCAGCGCCATCGGCGGCCTGATCCTCGCCGCGGGCACCGGCCCCGGCCACCTCTTCCCCGACGACAGCGCCTACACCACCGCGGCGCTGGTCGGCATCGGAGCCATGGCGATCACGACGCTGACAAGCCTCGCTCTCGCCCGCCGACGCTCGTCCGAGACCAACCCGTAAGTCAGATCCACTCATCCCAACACTGGAGGTCCCCATGCCCAAGGGCTACTGGGTCAGCGTCTACCGCACCATTTCCGACCCTGAGAAGCTGGCTGCTTACAACGAGCTGGCCCGCCTGGCCGTCGAACCCGGGGGCGGCCGGACCCTCGTCCGTGGCGGTCGGGTCGTGGCGCACGACGCCGGAATCGCCGAGCGCACCGTCCTGGTCGAGTTCGACAGCTTCGAGCAGGCCGTCGCGGCGTACGAGAGTGCGGCCTACCAGGAGGCGCTGGCCGCCCTCTCCGACGGCGTCGAGCGCGACTTCCGCATCGTCGAAGGCATCGACTGACCGAGGTCGATGTCACAACCCACCCCAGGCCCCGGACGACGCTAACATCACCACCAACGACACTGAGCCGAATGGGTGACGGCCGACGGGTGCTCAGGGCTTCAAGATCATCCCATTGCCCCTTTGGCGCGTATCCCGGTCACACCCCAAGTAAGCGGACGAGGCGCGGCGGACCAGATGAAGAGGCGTGGCCGGTCCGCCGCGGGCGATCGCCGGATCAGGCCTGCGCCACCACCCCATCGGTGGAAGCACCCGAGGCGATGCCATGGGCGGGCTCGGGCACCGACTCCGGGGCGAGCAGCACCGAGCGGCGGCCGTCCACGCCGACCGGGACGTCGCCGTCGATGGTGACGCGGCGCAGGGTGCGCTCGTGGGCGTCGGAATCGTCGGCGCCGTAGTGCTGGGTGGCGCGGTTGTCCCAGATGGCGACGTCACCGGCGCGCCACTGCCAGCGGATCGTGTTCTCCGGGCGCTCGATGTGCGACTGGAGGACATCGATGAGGGCGCGCGAGTCGCGGCCGTTGAAGCCGCTGAGCTTCTGCACGAAGTTGCCCAGGATCAGGGTGCGTTCACCGGTCTCGGGGTGGACACGCACCACCGGGTGCTCGGTCTGGAACTTGATGGCGGTGAACACCGTGAGGTGCCGCTCCAGCGCCGCGGCCGAGGCGTCGGGGCGGGTGGCGGCGTAGTCGTAGTCGTTGGTGTGCACGCCGCGCAGGCTGTCCGCCAGTACCCGCAGTGGCTCCGGGAGATGGGCGTAGGCGGCGGCGGTGTTGGACCAGAGGGTGTTGCCGCCGTAGGGCGGGATGACCTCGGCACGCAGGATGGAGAACGCAGGGTACGCGGGGACGAAGGTGACGTCGGTGTGCCACTGGTTGGCGCGCCCGCCGTGTTCGTTGTCGATGGGGAACGCGTAGCGGCCGTCGGCGGAGGGCACGGTGGGGTGCGCGACGGGCTCGCCCAGGAGCCTGCCGAACGCCTCGTGGCTCTCGGCGTCCAGGTGGTGCTGGTCGCGGAAGAACACCACCTTGTGCTCGAGCGCGGCGGCGCGGATCGCGGCCACGGTGGCCTCGTCCAGGTCGCCGCCGAGCCGCACTCCGGAGATCACGGCCCCGATGCGGCCGCCGATCTTCTCGACGGTGACGGCGGTGGCGGTCGCGGCGGGTGCGGTGAACGTCATGGTGGAGGGTCCCTTCGGCGGGGAGAGGAGCGGTTTCGTTGCTGTCGGAGCGGAAGGAAATCCGCGCAGGTTAAACGCGCGGATGACATGAGTGGGCCCGCAAGATGAGGAGAGGGAGGGTGCCGTGCGGTCAGCGACACGCACACTCGGCGTGGGCGGGGCGCCCCCGGCCCGCACAAGGCCGCGGCACGCGGAGATTCATCGCGGTCACGTCCACGAGCTTGGGCATCGCGCCGATGGCCGGTCAAGGTTTCCCGGGTCGGCTTCATGACCCTGCAACACGTCTGACACCCGGGCCCGCCTGAAGTCGCCAGAACACCACCGCGCACGGCATGTTGGGAGCCCACCAGCCCACCCATCAGTCCATCCACCAGCCCACCCACCAGCCCACCCATCAGTCCATCCACCAGGAGGACCGCCATGTCCACCAGCCCGCCCCCGGGTGCCCGCACCTCCGGAGACGGCCGCCGGGAGGCGAACGCCGCGTCGGTGCTGCGTGCCGTGCTCGACCACGGCCCGGTGGCCCGCAGCGGCATCGCCCGGCTGGCCGGGCTGAGCCCGGCGGCCGTATCCCGGCAGTGCACCGACCTGACCCGGCTCGGTCTGGTGCGCGAGGTGCCCGAACTGGTCGCCGCGAGCGGTGTGGGCAGACCGCAGATCCCGGTGGACCTGCACACCGGCGACGCGGGCGGGCCACTCGTCGCGGGCGTGCACATCGGCGTCCCCGGGTCGGGCTTCGGCCTGACGGATCTGCGCGGCACGGTGGTCGCCCGGCAGGACTTCCCGCACGACGGCATACCCGCCGCCGAGCTGCGAGAACGCATGGGCCGGGCGCTGGCCGCGTTCCTCGCCGAGCGCACGCCGGACGGCGCCCGACTCCTCGGCGTGGGCGCGGCCATCGGCGGTTGGGTGGACCCGGCGCTCGGCACCGTCGTACGGCATGAGGCGCTCGGCTGGGACCACTACCCGCTGGGAGCGGACCTCCGACGGCACACCGGGCTGCCCGTCCGGGTCGACAACCACGCCCGTGCCGTCGCCCGGTCCGAGTTGCTGTTCGGACGGCCGGCGGCACGGCGCTCCCTGGTGCACCTGTTCGTCGGCAACGTGGTGGACGCGGCGCTCGCCATCGCGGGCGTCGTGCACAGCGGGCCCAGGTCGGGGGCCGGTGACGTGGCGCATCTGCCGGTGCCGGACAGCACGGCGCCGTGTCCGTGCGGCCGTACCGGCTGCCTGGAGGCCACCGTGTCCGACACCGTCCTCACCCGGCGCGCGGTGGCGGCGGGCCTGATTCCCGAGCCCGACGCCGGTCTGCTCGTGGACGCGGCGGCAGCGGGGGACCGGCGGGCCGACACACTGCTGCGGGAGCGAGCGCGGGCGGTCGGCCGGGCGACGGGGCTGCTCCTCGATGTGCTCAACCCCGATCTGGTGGTGGTCACCGAGCGGTCGAGCACGCTCCAGCCCGCATACCTCGACGAGATCCGGACGGCCGCGATCGCGCACGCACACGTCTGCGACGACCCCGAGCGGATCGTGGTCCCACATGCTGGACCGGCGGCCCTTCTGGTCGCGGCCGCCACCGTCGTACTGAATCCGCTGCTCACAAGCCCGCTGCAAGCTTTCGGTAATACGGCCGCAATGCTCCCGTAGACCTCTCAAGCCGCCCTGCCCGGGCGCTTGTTGACCATCGTGCGGGACCGCTGACATTCTGCTGCGCGTGCCCCTGGACCTGCGCCTCGTCTCCCGCTGGCATGTCGACCTGTGTCGGCAGGCCAGCGCGATCTGTGCTGCCTGCCGATGACGCGCCGCCGGTAGCGGACCACTGATCTGCCGCTGAGTCAGCCTGACTCCAGAGTCCGGCTCCCCGGGTCACCTCATGGCGCATCACCGGCCGTTCCGGCCCTGCCTGCCCCCGTTCCGCGCGGTGGATCCGCCGTCCCCGCGCTGCCGTGCGCCGGTGACCGCACCGTTCATGCCCGGCCCCGATTACTTCCTGCCGAAGCGAAAAGAAATGGGTCTTCCCTCATGCGCACACCCCCTCTCCCGCCTGCGGACCCGCTGTCCCGGCGCACCGCTCTGCGTGCCGTCGGTGCCGGTGCCCTGCTGCTCGGGGCGGGCGGCGCGGTGACCGGTTGCCGTTCCGCCGTCTCCACGGTCGGCGGATCGGCGGGCGGACCCAAGCGCGGCGGGACGCTCACGGTCGCGGTCGACGAGGACTTCGAGCCCTCCCTGCTGTTCACCCAGGCCGACCAGTCGCTCCAGAACCGGCTGATCTACAACACCCTGATCCGCTACGACGAACGGCTGAGGCCCCAGCCGGAGCTGGCCACGTCGTGGAGTTACGCCGCCGACGGCCGGAGCATCACGCTCACGCTGCGCGACGACGTGACGTATCACGACGGCCGCCCCTTCACCGCGGACGACGTCATCTTCGCCGTCAAGAATCTGTGGAAGCCGGAGCGATCGTCCCAACTCACCGCCACCGCCAAGGCGGTGACCGGATTCGAGAAACGTGGCGACCACGAGCTGGTCCTGAGACTCGCCCACCCGGTGAGCAACCTCTTCGACCTGTTCGAGTTCATGGTCATCGCGGACCGGCATACGATCGATGACACGCTGGCGGGAAGGAAGCTCAACGGCACCGGCCCCTTCAGGTTCGTCAGCCGAAGGCCGGGGGTGGGCCTGAGCCTCGTACGCAACGACAGGTACTGGATCCCGGGCCGCCCCTATCTCGACGCCGTCGAACTCCGCGTCTACACCCAGCCGGACGCCCTGCTGTCCGCACTGCGCTCGGGCCAGGCGCAGCTGTCGTACCGCGTACCGGGCAAGTACCTGGCCACGCTCAAGATCGGCGCGAGCTTCAGCGTCAAGCAGTACGACACCGGCACCGGCGCGATGTACGTCGGCGCCACCGTCACCAAGGCACCGGCCGACAACAAGACCTTCCGGCAGGCCATCGCCTGGGCCGTGGACCGGGACCGGATCGTCTCGCAGGCGCTCGGCGGCTACGGCCTCGCCTCGGCGGCGCCCTGGCCCCGGTCATCGCCCGCGCACAGCGAGGCGTACCGCACCCACTACACCCACAACCCGGCCAAGGCCCGTGAGCTGCTGAAATCCTCCGGGGTGTCCACGAAGCAGACCATTCCGCTGGGTCACCCCACCACACCGGCGCACACCACCATCGCCGAGATCGTGCAGAACGACCTGAAGGAGGCCGGCATCAGGACCCGGCTGGAACCCACTGACCCGGCCGTGTTCCAGAAACAGCTGATCTCCGGGACGATGCCGACGCTGTGGATCAACACCCACGCCTTCTCGCAGGTGCACCCCTCGACGCTCGCCATCAGTGCCTACCCCTTCAACGAGGCCAGGAACACCTCGCACTTCCGCTCCGCGGAGTACACCGAGGCCGTCCAAGCGGCCTGGCGGCAGAAGGACGCAGATGGCGCCGCCGCCAACGCCCGCTACCGACGCGTCTCCGACCTGCTGCTCGACGAGGCGTTCATCATCGACCTGGCCATCGAGGACGCGGTGCAGGTGGCTACGGAGCGGCTGCACGGGCCGACGCTCAGCAAATACGTGTACCTGAACCTCGACAACGCCTACCTGGACTGACCATGCGTGGCTACCTCCTGAAGAAGATCCCCTCGGCGCTGCTGGTCCTCCTCGTCGCCTCCTTCCTGATCTTCGCCATCCTCCGGCTCGTCCCCGGCGACGCCGCCGACGCGCTCGCCGGGCCCGACGCCTCGCCCGAGTCCGTCGCGGCCATCCGCCACCAACTCGGCCTGGACCAGCCGATGCTGACGCAGTACGTGGCCTGGATCGGCGACCTGGTCGCGGGAGAGCTGGGTCCGTCGTACGCCATCGGCGGCGAAGTGGCCGATCTGATCGGCGACGGCTTCGCGGCCACCGCCGAACTCACCGCGGGCGCCCTGTTCTTCACCGTGACCCTGGGCCTGCTGCTCGGCGTGCTCGGCGCCACCTCCCGGCGCCCCGCGGTGCGGGCGGCCGTACGGGCGCTCACCACCGCCGCCCTCGCGGTGCCACCGTTCGTGACGGGCGTGGTGCTGGTGCTGGTCCTCGCGGTGCAGTTCGTCGTGCTGCCGTCCGGCGGCCGCGTCGGGCTCCTCGAAGCGCCCGACCTGGAGCTGCAATACCTGCTGCTGCCCTCGCTGTGCCTGGCCCTGCCCAGTGCGGCCGTACTGGGCCGCTATCTGAAGGACAGCCTGGAACGCGCCCTCGGCGAGGACTACATCCGCACCGCCACCGCGGCCGGAGTCCCGCGCCGCAGATTGCTGTGGCGGCATGCCCTCCCCAACGCCCTGCCACCCGTCGTCACCCTGCTCGGCATCCAGACCGGCCAGCTCCTCGGCGGCGCCGTACTGGTGGAGGCCATCTTCGCCTGGCCGGGCCTGGGCCAACTCGCCGACCAGGCCCTCACCCGGCGCGACTACCCGGTCGTCCAGGACGTCCTGCTGCTCCTGGTCGCCGTGTTCGTCACGATCCAACTGCTGACCGACATCGTCTACGCGCTGCTCGACCCGCGCATCCGGTGGGACTGACCCGGGAGTGAACACCACCATGACCACGCTCGCGACCGCACCGAAACGAAGGGTGCGAAGCGTACGCAAGCGGGCCGCCCGCCACCCCTACCTCACCGCCCTCACCACCACCCGCGGCCGCATCGGCCTGCTGCTGGTCGGCCTGGTGGTGCTCGGCGGCCTGCTCGCCCCGCTGCTCACCTCGTACGATCCCACCGACCAGAGCGGTGACACCCTGCTGGCCCCCGGCAGCGCCGGACATCTGCTCGGCACCGACGACCTGGGCCGCGACCTGCTCAGCCGGGTGCTGTACGGCATCCGCGCCGACCTGGAGGTGATCGCCACCGGAGTGCCCCTCGGGGCACTGCTGGGCTGCGCCTTCGCGCTGCTCGCCGCCGTACACCCGGTGCTGGACACCGTCGCACAGCGGC
>NZ_GG657754.1:10646263-10658372 GCF_000158915.1 Streptomyces himastatinicus ATCC 53653
TCGGGAGGCAGTTGCGCGGCGCCATCCTCGTCCAGCGGGAGCGCGAGTACGCCGTCGCCGCGCGCGTCGGCGGCACCGGGAGGGTGCGGCTGCTGCTGCGGCACATCCTGCCCAACTGCGCCGACCCGCTGGTCGTCCAGCTCGCCCTCTCCCTCACCATCGCCGTATTCCTCGAAGGCGCGATGAGCTTCCTCGGCGTCGGTGTGCGCCCGCCCGAACCCACCCTCGGCAGCCTGCTCAGCCAGGCGCTGCCCTATCTGGCCCAGGCGCCCTTCTTCGCCGCGGGCCCCATGGTCTCCGTCACCCTGCTCGTCCTCGGTTTCTCGCTGCTGTCCGAGGCCCTGAACCGGGAGGTCCGCCGATGACATCCCCCCTGGCACCCGCCCTGGCATCGCCCCTGCTGGACGTACGCGGCCTCAGCGTCGACTTCAGCACTCCGGACGGACGAACCGTCCACGCCGTACGCGACGTGGACTTCACTCTGGAGCGCGGCGAAACCCTCGCCGTCGTCGGCGAGTCCGGCTCCGGAAAGTCCACCACCGCGCTGGCATTGACCCGGATGCTGCCCGGATCGGGACGGATCACGGCCGGATCGGTGCTGCTGGACGGCACCGACCTCGCCGCCGCCACCGAGGAGGAGCTGCGCGCGGTGCGCGGCGCCCGGATCGGGACGATCTTCCAGGACCCGATGACCTCCCTCAACCCGGTCCTCTCGATCCGCACCCAGCTCGACGAAGTACTGCGCGCCCACCGCCACGGCGACCGTGCCACCCGCCGGGCCCGCGCCGAGGGACTGCTCGACCTGGTGGGCATCCCCGAGCCGCGGCGCAGGCTGAACGACCACCCGCACCAGTTCTCCGGCGGCCAGCGCCAGCGCATCCTCATCGCGATGGCCCTCGCGGGCGAACCCGACGTCCTGGTGGCCGACGAGCCGACCACGGCACTCGACGCCACCGTGCAGGAGCAGATCCTGAAACTGCTGGCCGAACTCAACGAGAAGACCGGCACCGCCCTGCTCCTCATCACCCACAACATGGGCGTCGTGTCCCGCTCCTGCGCCCGCGCGCTGGTGATGTACGGCGGAACGGTCGTCGAGAACGGCCCGACGACCGACATCCTCACCCGCCCCCGGCACCCGTACACCGCGGGGCTGCTGGCCGCCGTACCGCGGCTGTCGTCCCCCTCCGGCACCCGGCTCACCGGCATCCCCGGCGCGCCGCCCGACCTGTCGCTGCCACTGGCCGGGTGCGCGTTCGCACAGCGGTGCGCGGCGGCGGACGAGCAGTGCCGGACCGAGGCGCCACCCCTGGTCGACGGCGTGGCCTGCTGGCACCAGCACACGCGGCCGGTCACGGCGACCCGGCCCGCCGACCGTGAGGCCCGCGCCACCACCGAAGAGGGCACACCGCTACTGGAGGCCGTCGCCCTGCGCAAGGAGTTCCGCGGACGCCGCCGCACCCCGCTCGTCGCCGTCGACGACGCCTCCCTCACCCTGCACGCGGGGGAAACCCTCGGCATCGTCGGAGAATCCGGATCCGGCAAATCCACCCTGGCCCGGCTCCTCGCACACGCCCACCCGGCCGACGGCGGCACGATCCGGCTCCGCGGCGAGGACGTCACCCGGCCCTCCCGTACGGCGCTACGGGCCCTGCGCCGCCAGGTGCAGATGGTGTTCCAGGACCCGTACGCCTCCCTCAACCCCCGGATGACGGTGGGCGACATCATCGGCGAGCCCCTCCTCGTCCACGGGCTCCACCCCGACCGCGCCGCACGCGCGCAACGCGTCGCCGAACTGCTGGAACTCGTCGGCCTCGACCCGGCCATCGCCGACCGGCTGCCCCGCGCGTTCTCCGGCGGCCAGCGCCAGCGCATCGGCATCGCCCGCGCCCTGGCCCCGGAACCCTCCGTGCTGCTGTGCGACGAACCCGTCTCGGCACTCGACGTCTCCGTACAGGCCCAGATCGTCAACCTGCTCGCCGACCTTCAGCGCGACCTCGGCCTCGCCCTGCTGTTCATCGCCCACGACCTGGCGGTCGTACGGCAGGTCAGCCACCGCATCGCGGTCATGCACCGGGGGAGGATCGTCGAGACGGGACCCGCCGACGAGGTGTGCGTCAACCCGCGGCACCCCTACACCAGCGCCCTGCTGGCCGCCGCGCCCGAACCCACCCCGGCCACCGCGGAGGTGCTGGAGACTCATCCGGTATGAGCACACACAAGCAGGTGCCGCGGAACTCGAAGCCCCTGGCGAAGCTCGGCTTCCTGACCATCGGGCTGTTCGACGCGGCCGACCCCCGCCAGGGCCACGAGTCGACCCTTGAGATCATCGAACTGGGCGAACGCCTGGGATTCGACAGCGCCTGGGTGCGCCACCGGCACCTGCAATACGGCATCTCCTCACCCGTCGCCGTCCTGGCGGCCGCCTCGCAACGCACCCGCCGCATCGAGCTGGGCACGGCCGTCATCCCCGTGGGATGGGAGAACCCCCTGCGGCTGGCCGAAGACCTGGCGACGGTCGACATCCTCTCCGGAGGCCGCCTCAACCCGGGGGTCAGCGTCGGCCCGCCCGGCCACTACGACCAGGTCAAGGGCGCGCTGTACCCCGACACGGCCGATGTCGAGGACTTCAGCCACGAGCGTGTACGACGGCTCCTGGACTTCGTACGCGGTGAACCGGCCACCGACTTCAGCGGCGTCGAAGGCTTCGAGGTGTTCTCCGACCGGGTCCAGCCGCACTCACCGGGCCTCGGCCGCCGCATGTGGTACGGCGGCGGCAGCCTGCGGTCGGCCCGGTGGGCCGGTGAGCAGGGCATGAACCTGCTCACCAGCAGCGTCGTGAAGGCGGAGGAGTCCGAGGACTTCGCCGAGATCCAGCTCTCGCACATCCGGACCTTCCGCGCCCACCACCCCGACGGCGACCGCGCCCGGGTCTCCCAAGGACTCGTCGTCATCCCCACCGACACCGCCTCGCCGGAGCAGCGCGCGAAGTACGAGACGTACGCCCGCAAGCGGATGCCGCGGACCGCCACACCCCAGGGACCGGCGCGCATGATGTTCGCGCCCGACCTCGTCGGCACCTCCGAGGAAATCGCCGAACGGCTCGCCTCCCACGTCGCCTTCCGGGAGGTCGAGGAGGTCGCGTTCGCGCTGCCGTTCACCTTCGACCACGAGGACTACGTCCAGATCGTCACCGACATCGCCACCAGGCTCGGCCCGGCACTGGGCTGGCAACCGGCCACCTGATCCGTCCTCCCGTGAAGGAGCCGGGGTGCGGTGGAAGGCGCGCGGCCGCGTCCTCCACCACACCCCCGGGGCGTCAGGCCATGGCGCCCGCCGGTTCCTCCTCCGCGGCGGTGAGCTGCGCGATCAGGGCTTCCCTGGCCCTGGCCACACGGGAGCGGATCGTGCCCACCGGGCAGTCCGCCACGGCCGCGGCCTCAAGGTAGGACAGCTCCAGCAACTGGGTGAGCACGAACGCGTCCCGCTGCGGCGCGGGCAGCGCCCCCAGCAGCTCGCCCAGGGCGACGCCCTCGTCGAACCCCGGCACCCCGCACGGCTGCCTGCGTTCCGCGGCCGCCTGCCAGTCGTCGGTTCCGGCGACCCGGGGGCGGGACGACACCCACCGGATGCGGTCGGCCACGACACGGCGCGCGATCACCAGCAGCCACGTACGCGCCGACGACCTCCCCTCGAAGCGGGGAAGGCTCCGCAGCGCACGCACATAGGTGTCCTGCACCAGGTCGTCCGCCGCCTGCGGATCCCCGCTCAGATGCGCCACATAGCGGCGGATGTCCGCACGGGTGGCGCGGACGAACTGCTCGACGGCGGCCGGATCACCGTCACGGGCCGCGAGCGCCCATGCCGTCACGGCGGCGTCATCACGCATGCCGACCCTCCCCGCACCGAGTGCCGCTCACATCGGGGAGGATGGCCGCATGCACTGCTCGCGCATCCGTACGGCCGTCTCCGCCCGCCTCGACGGCGAGGAGCCGCCCCCGGGCATCACCGCGCAGCAGGTGGCCACCCATCTCGACACGTGTGCCGCCTGTCGGCAGTGGGAGGCCCGCGCCCGAGCGCTCACCGAGCACATCGCGCGACTGCGGGACGCGGACACCGACCCGGGCGCCGAAGCCCCGGATCAGCCACCGCAGGCGTACTGACGCCGCGGAGCCCGCGGCCCCGGCGCCGCGCGGAGGGACAGAAACGGATGCCATCGTCATTCGGACAGGATTTTTTTTTTTGGAGTCCTTCACATGATCCGGTCACCGTGTCGTACGGCACCGGCACAAGAGGTGGCCAGGGGCGCGGCAACCCCGGGACGCGATGGACACACCCGGGAACGCCCTGGCAGGGAACACGCCAGCTGTCAGCCGACAGCAGGCCCCGGCGGTGGACCCCGCAACGAAATGCAATGGGCGAGCAGCAACTCCCGCACGGTGCGCCGCGACGTCTCCCGCACCGGGCCCGCCGACGGCGGCGCGTCGGGAATCACGACACCGAAGACGACGACCAGCGGTGCGAACAGCCGGACCGCGGCCGCCCGCGCCAGCCGGAACGCGGCCCGTTCGCCACCGCACAGCCACCACGCGCTCAGGAGCGCGACCAGAAGATGCGCGGCCACCATCCCGGCCATGTTCCCGTGCATGACGTCCGGCGCCATGGGATGCGGCATCTGGGCCATCTGATCGACGGCCGTCCCGCCGCCATGGTGTCCGTGCCCCGCCATCGCGGGGGCCGCGCCCTCGCGGAGATGGCGGCTCAGCCCGGCGTCCCGCACCACCCGCGCCGCGTCACCCTCGGAGAGCCGCATGCGCCCCGGCCCGCACAGCAGGGCCCTGGCCCACTGCTGCGACAGTGATATCCGGGGCTCGCTGCTGCCGCCGCCGGACAGGGCCTGGCCGAACGAGAAGGCGGTGTGCAGTGCCGCCTGTGTGCCCACGGTGAGCAGTCCCACCGCCACCGGTCGGCGCTCCCGGCCCGCGAAGCACCACGCGCCGACCGCCGTGACCGCCAACGCGGCCAGCAGGGCGGAAGCCGGTACCGGCATCCCCGACATGACCATGTGCCCCAGTGCCGCGGCCAGCACGCAGACCACCGCGAACACCGCGGCGCGCACCGTCCTGAGCATCTGCCCCGCATCCATGACGCCGCCCATCGTCTCAGCAGCGCGGACGCGCCGGACGGCGGGGTGGGCGGGCCGTGTGGCGCACACCACGGACAAGCCGAGGGAACTGGAGCCCGTTCCGGCCCGACTCCCTCTACCGGTACGGCTCGAAGACATCAGGAGACCGGTATGGAAGAACCCCGGCAGTCGCCGCGCGGGACGCGAGGGTTGGCGCCACCGCCCGCCCTGTGCGGCTTTCTGCTGCTGCTCGTGCTCGTCTTCGGCGTGTCGTACGCCGTCGGCGCGCAGGCCGGACCCGTCGCACCCGGCATGCACGGCACGTCGACAAGCAACGGCGGCGACGGTGGCGGCGGCGCGGACATGAACGACATGGAGAACATGGACCACGGGAGCGGCGGCTGATGACCACGGAACCACCGCCGCCCATCGTGACCACCGATCTGACCATCGGCGGAATGACCTGCGCGGCCTGCGTTCGGCGCGTCGAGAAGAAGCTCGCCAGGCTGGACGGTGTGTCCGCGTCCGTCAACCTGGCCACCGGCCGTGTCCGCGTCAGCCATCCACCGCACGTCAGGCACGAGGAACTCGTCGCCATGGTCGAGCAGGCCGGGTACACGGCCGCACTGCCGAAGCCGCGCCAGGACGCCGCTGATGTCCCCGACGCCGCACACCGGCAGCAGCGCGAACGGCTCCTGATCACGGCGCTGCTCGCCCTGCCCGTGCTCGTGCTGTCGATGGTGCCCGCCTGGCAGTTCCGCAACTGGCAGTGGCTGTGCTTCGTCCTCACCGCACCGGTCGCCGTCTGGGGCGCGTGGCCGTTCCACGTACGGGCGCTGCGCGGGCTGCGGCACTCGACGGCGACCATGGACACCCTGGTGTCCCTCGGCGTGGCGGCCTCCTTCTCCTGGTCGGCGTACGCCCTGTTCCTCGGCGGCGCGGGCGGGCCCGGGATGCGGATGCCGTTCAGCCTCCTGCCCTCCGCCCCGGACGGTGTCGCCCACATCTATCTCGAAGCGGCCGTCGGCGTGCCGCTGTTCGCACTGGCCGGGCGCTTCCTGGAAGCCCGGGTCCGGCACGGCACGGGAGCCGCACTGCGGTCGCTGGCACACCTCGCGGCCAAGGAGGTGTCCGTACGCGAAGACGGCACGGAACGCCGCATCGCCATCGAGGAGTTGGCGGCCGGACAGGTCTTCATCGTGCGCCCGGGGGAGCGGGTGGCCACCGATGGCGCTGTGGTGGAGGGCCGTTCCGCCGTCGACCTGTCGCTGGTCACCGGGGAGAGCGAGCCCGTCGAGGTCGCGCCCGGCTCCTCCGTGGTCGGCGGGGCCGTCAACGCGGGCGGACTGCTGCTGGTCCGCGCCACGGCGGTCGGAGCCGACACCCAACTGGCCCGCATCACACGCCTGGTCACCGAGGCCCAGGCCGGGAAGGCACGGGCGCAGCGGCTCGCCGACACGGTGGCCGGGGTGTTCGTACCGGTCGTCCTGACACTCGCCGTAACCGTGCTCGGCTTCTGGCTGGGCGCCGGAGCCGACCCACAGGCGGCGGTCACCGCGTCCGTGGCCGTATTGGTCGTGGCGTGCCCGTGCGCGCTGGGCCTGGCCACGCCCACCGCGCTGATGGCCGCCACCGGCCGCGGCGCCCAGCTCGGCGTCCTGGTCAGCGGGCCACGGGCGCTGGAGGCACTCCGCCACATCGACACCGTCGTCCTCGACAAGACGGGCACCCTCACCTCCGGGCACATGAGCGTCGCCCGCGTCACGGCCGTGCCGGGAGGGCTGGGGGAGGAGACGGTGCTGCGGCTGGTCGGCGCGGTGGAACGGGGCTCGGAGCATCCGCTCGGCCGGGCGATCGCCGCGTACGCCGAACGCACCCTGCCCGGGAAGCCGCCGTTGCCCCAGGTGAGCGACTTCGCCGCCACGGCGGGCCGGGGAGTGCGCGGCCTGGTCGACGACCGGCGGGTCGAAGTCCTCGCCCCGGACGACGCGCTGCCCACGGAACTGGCGGAAGCCCTCATGGCCGCGGAGACCGCCGCGCACACGCCCGTCGTGGTGCGTGTCGACGGGGTGACGCAGGCCCTGATCGCCGTCGGCGACGTCCTCCGCCCCGGCAGCTATCGGGCCGTGCACCGGCTGCGGCGGCTCGGCGTACGCCCGGTCCTCGCCACCGGCGACCGGGAAGCCCCGGCCCGCTCCGTCGCCACCGCCCTGGGCATCGAAGAGGTCCACGCGCGCCACACGCCCGAGGAGAAGGCCCGCCTCGTCCAGGAGCTGCGGGAACAGGGCCGCCACGTGGCGGCCATCGGTGACGGCGTCAACGACGCGGCGGCACTGGCGGGCGCCGACCTCGGCATCGCCATGGGCACAGGCGCGGACGCGGCCATCGGGGCCGCCGACGTGACCCTCGTACGCGGTGACATCGAGGCGCTCGTGGACGCGGTACGGCTCGCCCGGCGCACCCTCGGGACGATCCGGGCCAACCTCCTGTGGGCCTTCGGCTACAACGCGGTGACGGTGCCGCTCGCCGTGGTCGGCCTGCTCAACCCGATGGTGGCCGCGGTGGCCATGTCGGCCAGCTCCCTGCTGGTGGTCGCCAACAGCCTGCGGCTGCGGGCCTGGCAGCCGTCACCCGCCCGCGGACGCGGCCCGACGGCCTCCCGAAAACTCCCCTGAGGACGACCTGCCTCTCACGACGCCCCGACGACACCCCGGAGCCACCGACCGATGACCGCACACCCCTGGCGACCCACCCGCCGACGCCTCACCGACACCCTCTACGCCGCGCTCGCACCCGCCACCGCGTGCTGCCTCGCCCTCGGTGGCCTCACCGCCTGGACCGCCTCCGGCAAGGCGGGCGGCCCGGCACGTATCGCCGTCGCCGAAGGACGCGTCCTCCCCTCGTACGGCGTCGGCTGGGACACCGCCGCGTTCTTCCGCATCACCAACACCGGTGGCACCGACGACAGACTGCTGAAGGTGACCTCCTCCGCTGCGGTCGGCACGCCCGCCCTCAGCCGTCACCGCATGACCCGCGGGGCGGCGGCGTACGGGCGGAAAGTGGCGTCCGCCGCCGTCCCGGCAGGCGGCGGCATCACCATGTCCCCGCACGGGCTGGACGTGAGGCTACGAGCGAAGACGGAGTGGCGCACAGGCGACCTCGTGCCGTTCACCCTCTACTTCGAGCACGGCGGACGCATCGACACGCGAGCGAAGGTGGCCCGCGCCGACAGCCGGTGAGGGGCGGGGCACAACACACGGGATCTCACGGCAGAGACGGGTCGTTCAGGACACTCCACGGCGGGGCAGCAGCGCCACCGCGAGAGCCGGAACCGCGGCGAGGACCAGCCAGGGCACAGCCGCCGGGAGGCCCAGGTCGAGCAGGGAGCCGGTGGCCGAGCTGCCGACGAGGACGATCAGGCCGGATACGGAGGACAGCGCGCCGGTGTAGAGGCCGAGCCGTCCGTCCTCGGCGAGGTCGGGCACCCAGGCGCGGGCGGCCGGGACGACCAGCATCTGGCCGAGGGTGAGCAGGACGACGAACCCCGCGGCGGGCAGCAGCCCCACGGCACCCGACCACCCTGCCGGGCGCGCGGCGGCCACCACCGCGAAACCGGCCGCGATGAGCAGCAGCCCACCCGCCATCGAGCGGCGCAGATCGAGCCGGTCGCCCGCCCACCGGGTCACCGGCAGCTGGGCGCACACGACCAGCAGGGAGGACAGCGCGAACAGCCAGGACAGCGGAGTCTGAGAACCCGTCGCGCGCTCCACCTCGTCCGGCAGGGCGAGGTAGAGCTGGTTGTACGCGAGCAGATAGGTGCCGTACGCACAGCACAGGGCGAGGAAGCGGCGGTTCACCAGCATCGCGCGCACCCCGCCCCGCTCCCGGGTGCGGACCCGGCCGGGGATGTGCTGTGGCATCAGCCGTACGTGCCCGGCCAGGACGAGGACGAACACCCCCGCTCCGGCCAGGCACGCGGTACGGAAGTCCACGACCAGCAGCAGCCCGCCCAGCAGCGGCCCGACGAAGGCCCCGGCCTGCCCCGCCGCGCTGAACAGGGCCAGCACCCGCGTACGGGGGCCACGGCCCTCCTGCTCCCAGAGCACCGCCTGCCGGGCCACCTCGGACTCCACCGCCGGGGAGAACAGCGCGGCGGCGAACCCGATCAGCAACACCGCGCCGACCACGCTCCAGATCGACCCCGCGTACCCCAGCCAGGCGAACCCGGCGATCCGCAGCACGCACCCGGCCAGCACGACCGGCCGCACACCGTGCCGGTCCACCAGCCAGCCGCCCACCACGAACAGGCCCTGCTGGCTGAAGGTCCGCAAGCCCAGGACGAATCCGACCAGCCAGCCCGCCATGCCGATCGCGGTGCCGAGGTGTTCGGCGAGGAACGGCAGCACGGCGTAGAAACCGACGTTGAAGGCGAGCTGCGTCAGGATCAGCAGCCGCAGCAGCGGCGACAGGTCCTTCCAGGTCCGCTCGCGTGGCGGCTTGGGGACCCGGGTGGTCCGGCCGGTTCGGGCCAGGCCCTGGGGGAGGGGATCGGTCATCGGGGGTTCCGTCGGTCTGTGCGGGCGAATATGGGCGTATGCCTGGCTCCGGGGTGCCGTGCCCATCCTCGTGCACAGGGCGTCGCCGCGTCCGCGCGGGTCCCATGATGCTGTGCGGATCCAAGGGGACGCGTGGTCTTCGAGCGCCGCTAGGCGGCCTGGGCCTTGTCGTACAGGGCCTTCGCCACATCACCGAAGTACGGGCCGAACATCGTGTTCGGCAGGAAGACGTAGCCGAAACTGTTCACGGAGACCTGAAGCCCGGTGCCGGTGGCCTCGCTGAAGCCGGTGAACCAGGGGCCGCCGCTGGAGCCGCCCGTCATGTTGCAGCCGAGGCCGTGGTCCTGCGTGAGCAGGAAGTCCTTCGAGCTGTTGCCGCTGCAATAGATGAGCTTCGTGCCGTCGTACGGCGAGGCGGCGGGGAAGCCGAACGAGTACATCTGCTTGTTGTAGCCGCCGTTGAACTGAAGCCCCTGCGCGCCGACGACCGAGGTGAGCTTCTGGCCGTTCAGCGGGGCGACGACCGCGGCGCCGATGTCGTAGTTCATGTCCTCGCTCGCCTCCCACTGCGGGGTGGTGAGCGTCCTGGACGCGGTCCACTGGCCGTACGGCGCGCTGCCGTTGGCGTACGCGGGCACGAAGACCCAATTGGTGTGCCAGCTGCCCTGGTACTTCACACAGTGCCCGGCGGTGATGACGGTGCTGGCGTTCTGGCTGGTCACGGCATTACCGGTGCACGAAGCGGTACGCCCCTGGAACGTGAAGAACACCCGGCCGGAGGTGGTGACGACATCCCCGCTGCCGGTCCACGGGCCACCGGCCTGCGGGAAGGAGGCGGGAGCGGCGGTGGGTTCGACGACCGTGGACGGCCCGCCGGGCTCGGGCGTCTTCAGGCGCTTGGCGGCCGTCCGGGTCAGCAGCAGATCGAGCGGGGTGGCCGAGCGCATCCGCTCGGCGGTCCAGAAGATGCGGGCCTCGTGCTGTTCGGCGGCCGAGGCGGTGCGGGCCGCCGCCGACGGCCCGGAGGCCGGTTCGGGGGTCGTCGCGTTGGCCGCGGCCGGATTGAGGAGGCCGCCGGTGAACAGGGCTCCGACGGCGAGCAGAATGCCCGCGGCAGTGCGTTGGCGTCTCACGCATGTCTCCTTCTGCCGTGCCCGGACTGGTGGGCCCGGGCAGGGTGGGGGAACGAAGAGCGGTGCGGATAGACGTGCGTGAGGCAGCGTGCCACGGGAATCTTGACTTGTCAGGGGCGCGGTGAAGCATTTCTCGCCCGGACGCCGGCCAAGCCACGCCCGAGACTTTGTTGCCGCAGATGCGAGGGAAAGCCGCCTCCCGGCACCGCAACTGCCAGAACACCGCTCGACAGGGTTGGCATGTGCGTTTGTATCCGACAAGGGCCCGGGTACGTACACCCGGGAGGTGGTAGCCCGTGAGTCAGTCCCTCGCAGCTGCCGGTACGGCCACCCGCCCGCTGGCGGAACTGGCGCTCACCGGCGATCTGAACCGTCCGGCCCGGCTGACGGTGCCCGACCTGCTCGCCTGGCCCCAGCACGACGCCGACGTCAGCTTCGAGTGCGCCACCAGCGGAACCCGGCACCACCGCTTCACCGGACCGCTGCTGCACGACGTTCTGGCCACCGCCCGCCCCGGCTTCGACCCCGCCCGCCGCAAGGACCGCCTGCGCTTCCTGATCGCGGTATCCGGAACAGACGGCCACCACGCCCTCCTGTCCTGGGCGGAGATCGACCCCGACTTCGGCCGCGCACCGGTCCTGCTCGCGGTCAGCATCGACGACACCTCCCTCGACCGCGCAGGCCCCCAGCTCGTCCTGCCCCAGGACCGCTGCGGGGCCCGGCACATCAGCGGCATCACCGCGATCCGCGTGGACGGCGGCTACACCTCATGGACGTGACCCCGTGAGCTGGGCGGAACCCACGGGCGTCCTGATCGTCCAACACCTCCCGCACGAGGGCCCGTACGCCATCGGCACCGCACTGGAGGCGGCCGGGCTGCCGGTGCGGGTATGCCGGGTCTGGGCCGGGGACCCGGTGCCGGAATCGCCGGACGGACTGGCGGCGCTCGTGGTGATGGGCGGACCCATGGCGGCGTACGACGATGCCTCGGCGTTTCCGACCCGCGCGGCCGAGCTGGCACTGCTACGGGCCGCGCTGGCGGCCGAAGTCCCCGTGCTCGGGGTGTGCCTCGGCGCGCAACTGCTGGCAGTGGCGGCGGGCGGCACGGCCAGGCCAGGCGACGGCCCGCAGATCGGCTGGGGAGCGGTACGGACGACCTCGGCCGCGCCCGCCGACCCGCTGTTCGCCGCAGCACCCGAGCGCCTGCGCGTACTGCACTGGCACGGCGACACCATGGACCTCCCGCCCGAGGCCACCCTGCTGGCCTCCTGTGACCGCTGCCCGGCCCAGGCGTTCCG
>NZ_GG657754.1:10658551-10675664 GCF_000158915.1 Streptomyces himastatinicus ATCC 53653
CGCGACCCGCGCCTTCTTCACCTCGCGGGCGGCGACCTGGGAGGAACACTTCGCCGCCGACGGCCCCCGATACGCGGCAGCCGTCACCCGCATGGAACTGCTCCCGGGGCAGCGGGCCATGGACATGGGCTGCGGCACCGGCCTCGCCCTGCCCGCCCTGCGCACCGAAGTCGGCCCCAAGGGCGCCGTGCTCGGCGTGGACCTCACCCCGGCCATGCTCACCGCTGCCGCATACGAAGGACGTGCCTCCCTCGCCCAACTACTCCTCGCCGATGCCTGCCGACTGCCCCTGCCGACGGGGTCGTTGGACGGCATCTTCAGCGCCGGCCTGATCGACCACGTTCCCGACTCCGCGGCCGCTCTGCGCGAGTGGGCCCGCCTCACCGCCCCCGGCGGCGTCCTGCTGCTCTTCCACCGCTCCGGCCGCGCAGAGCGCGCCGCCCGCCACGGCCGCCCCCTGGACCCCGACGACCTGCTGGCCGAGGAGAACCTGCGCCCCGCACTGAATGCGACGGGCTGGGACCTGCTCTGCCACGAGGACGCGGCACACCACTTCCTGGCCCGAGCGGTGCGTGTCGACTGACCCCGCGGGAGTTCGAGGAGGAGCGGTCCGTCAGACCTCCGACTCGCCCCAGGAGGTGACGTGCACTTCGTCGCCCTCGGACAGTTTGCCGGGGCACAGCACGGCGTACTTCGTGCCGAAGGCGATGCCGCCCTCGGCAGCGCGACGGTAGGTGGCCAGGGTGCGCAGTGGCTCGGGGCCAGCCTTGGCACCGGACTGCTGGTCGACCATGGTGACGGCGCAGCGGATGGCGAGCTTGGCGTAACCGAGTTCCGTGTCACCGATGGTGATCCGGTGGGCGCGGTCCTCGGTGTGCGGTGTGTTCCAGCCGTCCACGACGATGTTCGGACGGAAGCGGTCCATGGGGAGGGGCGGGGCGCCGCGCTCGCTCAGCCGCTCGTTCAGCAGTTCCACGGTGGACCGGGAGAGGACGTGGATGGCACAGCTGTCGGCGTACCCGGACGTGCCGGGCGTACGGCCGTCGGTGACCCGGTCGTGGTCGGCCGGAACCCGCACCAGACGGCTCGGGGCGCCGAGAACGTCGGACAGCCACGCGGCGGCTTCGTCACCCTGGTCGATGCCTCTGAACGGCGCCCCGAACAGATCGACCTCTCGAGGCCGACCAGAGACATCGACGTCGATCCCGACCGGATCCAGGGCCGGGGCACGCAACACCAGCCGTAGTCCGTCGGAGCTGATCTCGGGGCGGATCAAGGCCAGCCGCGGGTCGCGCCGTTGGCTACGGAAGACACCTTCCTCATTGGTGACCATGAAACTGCGGTCATGGGCGAGACCCGCGGACGTCAGCACCGCGGTGCGCATCCGCATTCCGGCGCACCCCTTGATGGGATAGGACACCAGCTCCACGACCCTGGCCACATGCTCCCCCTGTCTGCGCGCACGCCATGACCCCGTGATCATATGGGCGTGCGCAGCGCGAGGGGCTCACCATGGGTCTCCTCGTCCACGGGCTGGAGCTTGAGCACCGCGGGCGCACCGTCCGGCCGCAGCACCGGCTGGACCAGCGCCATGACCCCGTGGACGGCAGGACCGTCCAGCCGCAGGCTCCAGCGGTCCACGAAGCAAGACCCAGAACGATCAGCACCTGCCGGCCCTGGTGGTGCGGCTGAAGCCGTATCAGCGGCTCGGCTGTCATTTATGAGAATCACGTTGCGCGGGTCGGGCGAATTTTCTGTGGGCGGAGAGCAACCTCATAAGTTGAGATATCTAGCCCGTTGCGCGAATCGGCATTTCGTGCCCCGCTCCAGAGGCCAATATGGTCGGATTCATGGAGTGGAGTTCTCAGACGGCCGAAGAGTTGGCGGCCGCATTGCATGCCGGTGAAGTGACCTCGGCGGAACTGACCGATGAGGCGATTGCCCGTATCGAGCGCGACGACAAGGTGCTCAACGCGATCTGCGTGCCGGACTTCGACCGTGCGCGGGCCGCCGCGCGCGGTGCCGACCAGGCGCGCGCCCGCGGCGAGGTCCGGCCGCTGCTCGGTATTCCGGTGACGGTCAAAGAGTCCTACAACATGGCTGGACTGCCCACGACCTGGGGCATGCCGCAACACCGGGATTATGTGCCGGCCGAGGACGCGGTACAGGTGTCGCGGCTCAAGGCCGCAGGCGCGGTGGTGCTGGGTAAGACCAATGTGCCCTTGGGGCTGCAAGATATCCAGAGCTTCAACGAGATCTACGGCACCACCAACAATCCGTGGGATCACGATCGCACGTCGGGCGGATCCTCCGGCGGATCAGCGGCGGCCCTGGCGTCCGGATTCTGCGCGCTGTCCATCGGCTCCGACCTCGCCGGTTCGCTGCGTACCCCCGCGCATTTCTGCGGCATCTATGCGCACAAGCCGACACTCGGACTGGCGGCAACCCGCGGCATGGTCGCGCCGCCGGCACCGCCATTGCCGGTCGACCTCGACCTCGCCGTCGTCGGTCCAATGGCGCGCACTGCCCGCGACCTCACGCTCCTGCTCGACATCATGGCCGGACCGGATCCGCTGACGCACGGTGTGGCGTACGACGTGACGCTGCCGCCCGCGCGCCACGAGCGGCTCGGCGACTTCCGGGTCCTGGTCGTCGACGATCACCCGCTCATTCCGACCGGGTCGGCTGTGCGGGCGGGCGTGAACCGGGTGGCCGACGCGCTCGCCGACGGCGGCGCCCGCGTCGAACGGCACACTCCGCTGCTGCCCGATCTGGCCGAAGCCGGGACGCTCTACACGCAGTTGCTGGTTTCGGGCTCCGTCGCGCGTTTTCCCATTGAGGCGTACGAGCAGATGCGGGCCCGCGCCGCCGCACTGAGCGCGGACGACCAGAGTCTCGACGCGGCGCGGCTGCGCGCCATGGTGTTCAGCCACCGCGACTGGATGGAGGTCAACAGCCGTCGCGAACTCCACCGCCACGGCTGGCGGCAGCTCTTCGCCGAGTTCGATGCCGTGGTGTGTCCGATCACGCCCACTGCCGCGTTCCCGCACGACCACAACCCCAATCCGCTGGAACGCCGGATCGACATCGACGGCGTCGAGTACCCGTACTTCGACCAGCTCGTCTGGGCCGGTCTGGCCACCATGCCCGGCCTGCCCGCCACCGCCGTACCAGCGGGCCGGTCTCCGGAGGGTCTGCCGGTGGGAGTGCAGCTCATCGGCCCGATGTTCGAGGACCGCACCCCGCTGCGGCTGGCCGAACTGCTCGAGCAGAAGATCGGCGGCTTCCAGGCGCCGAAGTAGGGCGTTACTACCGGATGCCCGTCCTCTCGTGTTCGCATCAGACGCGAAGCCTTCGCGTCTGATGCGAACACCGAAGGTCCACCAAGGATGTTGTCTCTCCACTGACCAGCGGGAACAACCGCCACGGCTCCTTTCTGGTGTATTCGATTCCCACCCCCCTACAGCTGATGAACCCAAGCGTTGAGGAGTAGCGCCGTACCGACCGCAAGCACCGCCGACAAGAGAATCGGCCACGAGGGACGCCGTCTGACGGACAGCAACCGCTCATGGGCCCGGTCGACGGCCACCGTGCCGCGCAGCACTCCGAGCGCCGCCACCACGACAGGCACCGCGACCGCGGCATGTACCAGCCAGGCACCCACCAACGTGGGCCCACCCCAGGAGTGTTGGTAATCGTGCGCGTCGACCAGCGGATACAGCAGTGCGTTGAACAGTGCCTGGCCCGCCAGCAGCGATACAACCCACCCGAACAGCCCTGACGCGATCCCACATCCACCCCGCACCACCTGAGGCCCCCGGGACAGCCTGATCCCTTCCGCCAGCCTCCTGACCGAAGCCGGAAGAAGGCCCAGCCCCCTTCCTACCCGCACCCATGCGGACACGCGCGCCCCGTGGCGCTGAGTGGTTCCCATGCCGTCAGCGAACCACTTCGCGTATGCGGACCCCATCGTGCCAGCCCGAGAACTCGGCATCGGGCTATCCCCCCGGCGAACCGAGGCGTTGCCCGGGCCCTATCACCTCGACCAGCTCGCCGACGACCTCATCCGTGTGGTCGAGACGTTCGTCGCGGCCCGCCGGCCGGCCGGACTGACCGGCCTGCTGCTGGTCGCGCCCGCCCGCCGCAGCCGCCCGTCACGGTGACGACCGAGGCCCCGATGATGGTGTTGGCTGCGGGAAACGACGTGGTTGAGCCTGAAGCCGGACACCTGGTGCCTGTGGAAGCTCCCGGTGCCGTCGCGGAAGCCGTCGGAGCCTTCCGGGGTCAGATTCTGGGTCGTACTTGGATGCCTGCCCGGTCGTATGCGCCGTAGGTGATCTGGTCTTCGGCGATGAGCAGTACCACCCAGGAGTTGTTCCGCTCCCACACCAGGCATTCGTGGAACGTCTCCTCATCGTCGAAGGGCGGGTAGCTGCCCTCGGGCAGCGGGTCGCCGAGGTGGGTGCGGAACAGTTCGGACATGCGCTGGTACAGGGCGGCGAAGTCCTCGGCGGTGGCCTCGGGGTCCACATCCGGCCGGCTGTGGAAGGGGCCGAACTCGTTGTCCCACTCCCGCGGGTCCTGGGGATCGGTGAAATAGGCGAAGGGGTGCTCCACGAAGCAGCCCGTCCGGCAGTCGGCGTGATCGCAGACGGCGGCGGGGTCCGGCTGTCGTCGGCATCCGGGAGCCTCTCCGAGGAGCAGCCACCAGTCGTCCACCAGTTCCTCCCCGCTGATCCACCAGGGTTCCTCCCAGCCCACGCCCGGCGCGTCGGGGTCCTGGCCGTGACACCAGCCGTTGCGTGCGAAGGCGTCCTCGAATGCCTGTCGGCTCCAGGGGAGGTCCGCGAGTTCGATCATGCGGTTCACCAGGGTGCCGTGGGAGGGGAGCAGCTGCATGGCCATGGGGAGACGTTATCCGGCGGCCTGCCGCCGAGCGCAGGGGCTGAGCTCTTGCGCACCCGGAGCCATGACCATGCGCTCAAGGGAACCCTGGCAGTATCGGGGGTATGAGTGAACAGATCATTGCCGCGTGTGACGGGGCCTCCAAAGGAAATCCCGGTCCCGCGGCCTGGGCTTGGGTCATCGCGGACACGGGTGGCGAGATTGGACGCTGGGAGGCGGGGCCACTGGGCGCCGCGACGAACAATGTGGCCGAACTGACCGCTTTGCAGGAGCTGTTGGAGGCAACCGACCCGGCCTTGCCTCTTGAGGTGCGGATGGACTCCCAGTACGCCATGAAGGCAGTCACCACCTGGCTGCCCGGGTGGCGAAGGAAGGGATGGAAGACGGCTTCGGGCTCACCAGTGGCCAACCAGGGCCTCGTGATGCGTATCGACGAACTGCTCAAGGACCGCACAGTCGATTTCGTCTACGTTCCCGCCCACCAGGTCGACGGTGACCCGTTCAACGCGGCTGCCGACCGGGCCGCCAGCCACACCGCCCGCACACAGCAGGCCGCCGGAACCTCGCTCGGATCCGCCCTGCCGCCGCCAGAGCCCCAGACGGCTTCCCGCTCAACCGGCCGCGGCCGCCCGTCGGCTTCGCAGCCAACCGCCAAACGGCGAACGAAGGCTACCCGCCCGGGCGGCGGTTCGATCAAGGCGAAATTCCCCGGCCGCTGCCGCTGCGGCCAGCCGTACGCAAAGGGCGAGCTCATCGCGAAGAACCCTGACGGCTGGGGCCACCCCGCCTGCGTTACCGAGGCCAAGACGACCGGATAGAGCCCAGCTCGCAACCGCTGCGGTGTGGTGGGGCCAGGAAGAAGGAGGGGCGATGGGGAGCTTCGAGGTCGGGCAGACGGTCGTACGGCGCGATGTGTACCAGGGGCGGGCGTGGAGCGAGCAGGCACTGCGGGTCATCGCCGACACCGATGCGGCGCTGGTGACGGCCTGCTGCCCCGGAGCCGAGGCCCGGTGGCCCTCGCTGTACGCCCGGGCTCGGAACTCCGGCGAACCGTCGGCGCGCACGGAGGCGTTCGAGGCGATGGCGACGGGGGAGTGGGAGCTGGCCTCTGCGGTGTGGCAGGAAACGGTGCAGATGCTGTGGAAGCCGCCCGCAGTGTGGTTCAGCGTCAACGCCTTCTACGTCCCCGACGGCGACGGGCATCGGCTGCGGAACTGGTACGTGAACTTCGAGCACCCCACCCGCCGCACGGCCGGCGGGTTCGACACCTTCGACCTGGCCGTGGACCTCGTCATCGACCCGGACCTGAGCAAGCTGCGGTGGAAGGACGAGGACGAGTACGCCCACGTCCGGCGCCTCGGGGTCGTTTCCGACACCGAGCACCAGGCGGTGGAACTCGCCCGGGCCCAGGTGCTGGCCATGCTCGAAGACCGCGCGGGGCCGTTCGCGGACGCCGGCCAGTGGGCGGCCTGGCGCTGGGATGCGTCCTGGCTGCCGCCCCGCTTCCCCGGCTGACGGCCCGGGAGCGCCTTGAGAAGACTGTACGAGGCCCTGACGGCGGTGCCCACCGCCGTCAGGGTGCACGTGCCGCGCCCGCATTCCACGCGATGGCGGGAAGGGGCCACACCGCCTGCGACACGTTCACGTGCCGGACCCGGCGGTGTCAGCCATTCATGGCCGCCCAGAACTCCTCGAACGACATCTGGCGATCGCCGTTGGTGTCGAGCGAGTCGATCAGCTCCTGGGCCTGCGACTCGGTGATCTCCGAGCCCTCCAACTCCGCCACGACCTTACGGTATTCGTCCGCGGTGACCAGGCCGTCCCCGTCGACGTCGTAGCGCTCGAAGACCTTCCGCGCCGCCGTCTCCATGATGTCTGCCATGTGCTTCCGCCCTTCTGTGATCTTCGCTGACGGGCCCAGGCTATCCGTCGCCCTACGGGCGCTGCCCACCCCGCCCAGTCGGACGCGGCCGGGGTGGTGGTTCAGGCTGCCGCCGACGGAACCGGCCCGGCGGTGGGCACTCGGGCCGGTGCCCACGTGATCGCGTCCGTGGGCTCGACGGCCCGCGGGGAGGGACTGGTCGACTTCGGCGGCCACGAGGTGCTGATCGGCCTGGACGGCTGGCCGCTGAGGGGGCCCTCCCTGTCGAGATCGGCCGGCAGGGGCCCTGGGACCACTTTGCCGAGGCCGCCGAGGCCCTCCGCGGGCGCCGTGTCTCCGGAAAAGCGGTCCTGTGGATGTCACGCAGCGAGCGGTCTGCGCGCGGAACCAGATAACGCTGTCACTGCCTCGTCAGCTTCGCCAGCCAGGGATGCCCGGGATGCACGCGCGTCAGCCACCCGCTGAGAGCGTCGCGCCGCGCCTGGTTCAGCAGTGGCAGGACCCCGTCGAAGTCCGCCTGATCCTTGGACCGTGCCGCCTTCGCTTTGAACAGCAGCACCAGCTCCGGCACCAGATAGGGGATGCCGTCCGTAGTCCGTTCGATGATCGCGTCGTACGGCAGCCGCAGGCTCTCGTCCCGCCGACAGATCCACGTCCCGCCCTCGTGCGGCTCGCGGAAGACATCGAACAGGAACTGTCCGCTCGCCGGATCCCGCAGCCAGGTCTGATGCGTGGCCGCGAGCGCCTCAGCTCCTGCGTTCGCCCAGACCCGCCCCGAACCCACCGCGTCGAAGACGTACTCGGGGAAGCGGTCGCGAATCTCCGCGAACTCCGCGGCGGGTACCGCGATCTCCAGGTCGCCGTGGGGTCGCGACTGCCCTCCGCGGAACAAATCCAGCGCCCACCCTGCCGCGACGCACCAGGGCGCACTGACCCCGCCCAACCGCTCCGCGACCTGTTCCGGCCGCCAGGCATCCGCCCACCGAGCATCCAGTTCATCCGCGTCAAGGACAGCGCCGCCGGGCGGCACGGCATCGGTCATCGGCACAACGTACTGCCTCAACTGGTAGCTCAGAGAAGGTACGAGGCCGAAGCTTCACAGCCGTCGGACGCGCAGCACGCCGGTCAGCATCGGGAGAGTGAACTCGCCGCGAGCGGTCTCCGGATCACTCGCGAGGAATGCGCGGATCCGGCCCAGCGTGGCCTGTTGTTCCTGGTCCGGCAGGACCAGCATCCCCGCGCGCGTCGCGATGGTCGCGACGAGAGAGTCGGCGGTGCGGAGCTGCCCGTGGGGGAACTCGGCCTGCTCCGGCGAGCCGAAACGGGCGGCCGCACCCTTCCTCGGACGGTGCATGTCGGCCGTCTCGGCGCGCCAGCCGGCGGGCGTGTCACGCGGGCCGATGGCCGCGCTTCCGCTGATCCGCGCGAGCCCGGCAACCCACTCGACCCCGTCGTCCATGACATTCCACAGGCCGGCCAGGATGCCGCCGGGTGCGAGGACCCTGGCGATCTCGGGTCCCGCTACGGCCATGTCGAGCAATGACTTCGACACCCAGCGCGACCAGCGTGGCAGTGAGCTTGCCGGTTCCGGCGCCGAGATCGAGCACGCGCGGGCCGGGCGCGCGCTCGAGCGCCCAGCGCACTGCGGCCCGCGCGTAGTCCGGACGATGCTCGGCGTATGCGACCGCCGCCGCGCCGAACGACGAGGCATGAAGCAGCCGTTCATGCTGGTCGCTGACGCTATCGGTGCTGCTGGTGGTCGGCCACCACGCCTCACCACTTCGGCGGACGGCGGCGGCGCAGCGAGGTGAATTTCCGCGCACGGAACGCGGTCCGTGCCGACCGCCCGCCGTCGCGTGGTGGCATGCTCGGCCTCGACCCATCCGACATCGGGAACGCCGCGCGGAGCACCGCCCCTGCGTACAGCTGTCCCCGTGCGGTCCTGCGGGAGTTCCCGAAAGACTGACGGAGGCACCGACCGATGGGAAGTCATCTCTTCGCCGAACTGGCCCGGCGCACCCTGGACGACGCACGCCATGAAGTGGAGGTCTACGGACGGGAGATCCCCGAGTACCGGTTCGTGGAGGACGACGGCCGACTGAGAGCCGAAGCGCTGGACTACGCGGTCTGGCTCAGACGCCGGACCCTGGAATTAGCCCCCGAGGGCACTCCCCTCACCCAGGAGGATCTCGACCACATCGCGTCGATGGGCGCGACGCGGGCCAGAACGGGAATGTCCGCCGCGTCCCGGCGGCGGGTCCTCGGTCTGCACACCAACCTCATGCTCCGGGAGATCCAGGAGGCGTCCGGTCCGGAGAACGCCGATGAACTGATGCGGGTCATGACCTGGTTCACCTCGCAGGGCACACGCGGCATCGACGCCTACAGCCGCGGCCATGCGGCGGAGCAGGAGCGCCACCTGCCCTTCGTGGCCCAGGTCCGCGCGCTCACCATGGCCCTCCTCGCCGACGACGCCCTGGCCCCGGGCCTCGCCCGCGCCGTCGGCATGAGCCTGGCCGCATCGTACGAGGTGGTGGTCGTCCACGTCCCCGGCCGCCACGCCCCGGCCGCCGCAGGACGCGCCGCCGCGGGATGCGAGGGGATCGTCGAAGCCCTCCTGACCCGCCACCGGGTGCCGATGGCTTGGCCCCGGGCGGAGGAGCTGGTGGCCCTGGTGCCTGCCGACCAGGACCGCGCTCCTGGTACGGCCCAGCCGGTTCGCGATCAGTCCGCGCGGGACCGGGCGCTCGCCTTCGTCCGCGACGTCGGCCAGGCGGTGGCGCGGCCCTGCGCCATCGGCACGAGTACGGGCCGCGTCCGCGCGCTGGCCGACGCGTACGCGCGCGCCCAGCGCATCAGCCTGGCGGCTCCGCTCCAGCCCGTACCCCGTCGCCTGCACACCCTGGCCGATGTCTTCGTCGAACTGCCGTCGCCGAAGACCGCGAGATCGACACCTGGTTGTCCGGCATAGCCCGGAGCCTCGCCCGGGGACCCGAGCTGCTCGCCACCCTGGAGCGGTACTACGCCCATGACATGCACCGCAGGAACACCGCCGCGGCGCTGAACATCCATCCGCGGACCCTGGACTACCGTCTCCAGCGGGTGCGGCAACTCACCGATGTCGACCCCGGATCCGCCCGTGGCGTCCGCATCCTGAGCGCGGTGGTCGCCAGGGCCTCCTCCGGTGCTTGGACGACCTGAGCCCGGCGCGCCGACGGGACAGTGGCCTACGACGCCCCCCGGCGCCCGTCCTCAGAGCTCGCAGTTGATCTCGACTTCGGCGTCACACCGGTCGATCCCGGGACCGCCGTTGGCGACGTCGTAGCCGGGGCCGCCGATCAGGGTGTCATTGCCGGAGTGGGAGGCGTTGTCGGGACTGTCGCCGAAGAGGTAATCGTTCCCCGTGCCGCCCGTGATGTTGTCGTTGCCGTTCTGGCCGCTCACGCCGAAGTACGTCCCCACCGACACATTGGTCGGATCGCTGGGGTTGAAGTTGTCCGATCCGTCACCGAGACAGACCACGGCCGAGGAGCTGATCAGGTCGGAGAAGACCCAGTCGTCCCCCGAGAAGGCATTGACGACGCTGCCCGGTGTGCCCCAGATGGCGTTGGCGTTCCTGTCCCCTTCGATCGTGGCGGTGAGCGGCACGCCCGTCTTGGGGTCGGTGCAGGTGGTCGCCGCCGAGAGCGTGGGCGCCTTCGCCGAGGGCGCCGCCTGAGCCGTCCCACCGGCGCCGAGAGCGGCGCCGGTGAGGGCGGCGGTGCAGGCCAGCAGCGCGGTGAGGCGTCTGATTCCGTGTCGGGTCATTCGGTGTTCCTCCTCGGAAGGGGATGCGAAGTGACGCCGCACAGCCTTCCGCCCGCCCGCCCGGCGCGTCTTCGTGAACCAGGGAGAAAACGCCGGTCCGCGATGGGCGCCGGACTGTCAATCCGCGCAAAGGGCCTCCTGGACCCCAACGGTCGGCGGGCTGGTCGCTGGGCGACCAGCCGGACCTGGTCGCCAGCAGCCTCGTTAGGGTTCGGCCGTATGACCGACCGCGTACTGGAACTCCTGCGCACCCGCCCTGATCTGGCCGAACTTGCCGCGTTTCCGTTCGACTTCGACGTGGGCCGGGCACGTCACTGTCCCCAGGTGCATCTGGCGTCCGGTGCGCCTTTGGAACCGATCGCCGGTGACGACACGGGCGGCACGTACTTCCTGTCCGGGGGCACGGCCGTGCTCCACGCGTCCGACGACGGGTACGCCTCGCTGCTCGCCGACAGCGTCAGCGAGGCGCTCGAGATCGTCGTCCGGCTGCCCTGGTGGTGCGAGACCATCACCGCCGAGATGGACGAGGAGGGCCTGCGCGCCGCGATACGTGCGGCGGACGACCAAGCGAGGGAGGACTTCGCCCCCGACGTGGACGCGCAGCGAGCGGCGTTGATCCACGGCCTGGGGCTGCCGGACCGGCCGCTGGTCGAACTCTTCGCTCTGTCCGAGTCGGCTCCCAAGCGCACCGAGCCGGATCACGTGCTGCTCAACTCCCGATACCTCTTGGCCTACCAGCTCGAGGAACCTTTCCGGCAGCCCTTGCGCGACATCGTCCTCGGCCCGGGCCGCGAGGCGCTGGGGCGGATGCGCACCGGCGACCTCGACGCGCGAGAGGAGGTAGCGGGGGATCCGGTGCTGCGGGCGGGGGTGCTGCGCGCGGCGCAGTTCGACCGCCGTGACGGAGACCTGCCGCATCTGCGTTTCCTGCTGGAGCAGGAGAATGCCGCCCGGACCGAGCGGTTCGAGGAGCGGCGGCTGGCCGCGATGCTGGTGGCCTCGCACGGGCAGGACAGGGACGTCGCGCTGCTGCGGTCGGCCACTTACGGGCAGGTCACCGGCGGCGCCGGGGCGGTGGAGTGGGCCCGCGCCGAGGAGGGGAGGCGGTATGGGCGGGATCTGGCCGCGGAGAGCGAGTTCACCTGGATCGAACTGGCCCACCGGCAGGGGCGCGTCGAGAACGCCCGGGTCGCGCTCATCCGCATGCTGGACGACACGGGCCCGTACGCGGACCGGCTGCGGGAACTGAGTCGCGCGCTGGAGCGCATCGGCGACTACCCGCAGGCGGCCCGCGCCCAGTTCTTTCTTCTCTCGATTCAGGACACGGGATGGGACCGGGCATCGGAGGCGTACGTCCTGGCCCGTCTGGAGCGCTGCAAGGGCGACCTCGCGGCAGCGGGGCGGGCGTTGGAACGGGCACGGGCGGCGGTCGGTGCCGACGGCACGACCCCGGACGCAACGGTGCGGCAGTGGCACCGCAGGGGACTCGGCCGCATGATCACCGAGCAGCACCTGGAGCTGACGCTCGCCGCGGTCGAGGCGGGTGACGCGGAACTCGCGCGTGCGACCATGGCGCACGGCAGGCGCCTGCTGGACACGATCGGCAAGAAGTCGGCGAAGGCACTCGCCGGACTGTCCACGCGGGCGAAATGGGCCGTGGCCGGACTTCCCACGCGCCGTGCCTGAGACGTTCCCCGCCCTTCGCGCCCGGGCGTGACGGCGGGGTGGGTGGCCGAACCCGTTCCGTTCTCCCCGTACTCTCGCCGTACGATGCGCGGGACGACGGGACGACGGGACGACGGGACGACGGGACGACGGGACGACGGGACGGCCGGGGTGGCGCGGGACGCGGTCGGGATGGGGGACTGGCATGACCGCACTGCTCGATGGCCTCGCCGTCAACCCCGCCGCCCCGGCGGACCTGCTCCTGCGGCTGCTGGAACCGGAGTACGAGAGCGCCTGGTCCGCGCTGGCCTCCCGGCGCCCCTCCTTCCCCGAGGTGGTGACCGCCGCCATCGTCACGCACCCGCATCCCCGGGTCCGCAGGGCCCTGGCCCGTAACCCGTTCGTGGACCCCGGGGTGCGCGGGCGGCTCGTGGACGATCCCGAGTGGTTCGTCCGGGCCCGCCTGGCCGCCCGTCCCCACCGGACACGGCCCGTTCGCCCGCTCCCGGACCGGGTGATCGACCGGATGCTCACGACCTACGACGGGGACTGTCTGGAGGAGTTGTACTTCTCCCGTCAGATTCCCTTCCGCTTCCAGCGTTCGTACGGCAGCCATCCCATGGCCTCGGTCCGGCGGATGGCCACCACCATGTGGGCCCATCTGTCCGAGAACGAACGGGCGGCGCTGCTGAACGACCCTCACCCGCAGGTGAGGGCGAGCGCGCAACACATGCTGGATACCGACGACGCGGAGGCGATGGAACGCAGGCTGGGGCCGCTCCCGGTGCCTCGCAATCACGGGACCTTGCTGATCCTGGTGAACTACCGCCTCTCCCAGGCCGTCGTCGACTGGCTGCTGCGCGACCCCGACTACGACAACTCCTGGGTCCTCGCCCACAACTACAGCACCCCGCCCGAGGTCGTCGCCCCGCTCGTCGAGCACCCCGACCCGAAGGTGCGACTGGAGCTGGCCCGCCGCGCAGACCTCGCCCCCGCACTGGTGACCATCCTGGCGCGCGACCCCGACCCGCGGGTACGCACCGCGATCTCCGTGCGGCCCGAGCTGACCGAGGACGAACGGGCGGCCGTCGACTACACCGTGGACACCGACGAGGACTTCGGACCGGTCGAACACCACACCCGCCCCGCCCCCGACCCGGACACCTCCGCCGCGTACGCCCGCTCACGCCACCCCCTGCTGCGCCGCCGGGCCGCCCAGGACCCCACGCTGCCCGCCGCGCTCGTCGCACGGCTCGCGCACGACGACGACCTGGGCGTACGAGTCCTGCTCGCCCACAACCACCCGGCCGCGCCGCCGCCCCTGCTGCTGCGCAGCTACCTGGAGTACCGCGGGGCGGCCCGCGACCTGCTCACCGAGCATCCACGCTTCCCCGTCACGGGACTTGGCGCGCGCTTCGCGGACGCCGACGCACCCGACGAACGGCGCCTGGCCGTCCTGGACCCCGATCTCGGGCCCGGCACCGCCGACCGGCTCACCCGCGACCCGGACGCGGCCGTCCGCGCGGGGGCGACGCGCCATCCCCGGCTGCCGGCCGGGCGCCTGCTCGCCCTCCTCGACGACCAGGAACTGGGCGAGCACGCGGCCGCCAATCCAGCACTGCCCGAGACCGTGATGCGCGGACTCCTCGCCTAGGGGCTGTCTGCGGTTGTGATCAATCGGCTTTCAGGAGGCTGCTGATCCAGATGGTCGCTGCGCGGAGGTGCAGTCCGGCGAGGTAGCTTTCGGACGTCTTGTCGTAGCGGGTCGCGATGCCTCGCCAGTCCTTCAGCCTGTTGATGGCCCGCTCAACCGTGTTGCGATCGCGGTAGAGATCGGCGTTGTGGGTGACGGGCCTGCCGCCCCGGCTGCCTTTCTTCCTGCGGTTGGCTGCCTGGTCCTTCTTCTCCGGGATGACCGCCTTGATACGGCGTTTGCGCAGGTGGGCGCGGTTGGCGCGGGAGGAGTAGGCCTTGTCGCCGGCCACGGCGGCGGGCCGGGTGCGGGGACGGCCGACGGGTAGACGGACCCGCACCTTGCTCAGGACTGGGATGAACTGGGGGCTGTCGGCGGCCTGCCCGGCGGTCAGAAGGAGCGCCATCGGCCGGCATCGCCGGTCGGCGGCCAGGTGAATTTTGCTGGTCAGCCCGCCGCGGGACCGCCCGAGCAGGGCGGCCTTCAGCCGTGCCCGCCGTCGTAAGCGGATGCGTCGGCGTTCGGCGCGGACCGGATCGATTTCGCCGTCCTGTCCGGCTTGTTCCCCGGACGCTCCCCCTTTTGCGAGGCCGCCTCTTCGAGCGCGGCCAGGGTCTCTTCGCTGACCCGCATGCCGGCCGCGTCGTGATGAGCCCGCGTGGTGGTGGAATCCACGCTGACCAGCGACATGTCGATTTCCTCCCTGCGGACGGCCTCGGCGATCGCCTCTTCCAGCAGGGCCTGGAAAACACCCGCGTCCCGCCATCGCATGAAGCGGTTGTAGACGGTCTGCCAGGCGCCGAACCGCTCGGGCATCTCCCGCCACTGACTGCCGGTGCGGAACCGCCAGATCACCCCCTCGAACTGATCCCGCAGCCGGTCGGGGTACGGGCCAAACCTGCCGACCGGCAGGAATGGCCCGATGAACTCCCACTCTTCGTCCGTGAGTTGCGTACGCGTCACACCACAGTCCTACCGGATCGGCAGGTACCGCCGATCTTGATCACAACTGAAGACAGCCCCTAGCGCGCGTCCGGGCGCGGCCGAGTCGGCCACTTGTTGTGTCTACCCGGCGCCGCGGTCGGTGCCGTCACCGTCCGGACCGGGGGTGTCCTGCCCCAGGCCCCGACGGATCGCGATCTCCACGGGTGAGTACGCGCCGTCGGCCCGCTCCAGTTCGTACGGCGCGGCCGGCATCAGCGGCGGCTGGGCCATGAAGCGTGGCCGCACCCCATGGTGCGGTTGCGCCGCGTGCACCAGGAACGGATGGCACAGGAAGACGTCGCCCGGGGACCCGGTGGCGAGGGCGAGTGGCCGGTGGTCGGACGCCGCCACCAGATCGGGCGCAAGGGCCAGCCCGCTCGCCCCGTCCTCCCCGTACTTCTCCAGCACCTTCGGCACGTCGAGGTGTGAGCCGACCCGGATCCGGGTCGGGGCGTCCTCCTCACCGACCTCGCTGAACAGGAACAGCATCAGCAGTGCCCGGCCGCGGGAGCGCAGATTCGTGAAGTACCAGCTCTCGCCCTCGGGCAGATAGCTCCCCTCGATGTGCCAGCCCGCGTCGTCCGGCTCCTCCTCGTGCGGGAAGCGCAGCGGGAACGTGCCCAGCGAGTAGCGCGGCTCCCAGCGTCCCGCGCCGACGAGCAGGTCGTACGCGCGATGCAGGGACGGGGAGTTGGGTGCGGCGGCGAACGGCCCCTGCGCCATACCGGCCACCCAGTGCACGGGCTGCGTCCATGTCGCCGGATCGTCCGGGGCGACGCCCGTCTCTCGCCACAGCAGCCGCGCGCAGTCCGCTGCCACGCGCGGCGCGACGGCCCCGTCCAGCTTGACGAAGCCGTCGCGGAGGAAGCGGGATACCAAGGTCGTGTCGTCCATGCCCTCATCGTGCGGCGACACCGGTCCCGGTCACCCGACATTCCCCGCACCGCTTTTGTCGGGCGTTCACGGCCCCCCCCGAGCCCGTCCTTGCAAACAGTCCCGCCCACCCTCTTGACGTCAGCTTCGCCGAGGGCCCAGAGTGCCGTTAATGCGCATTAGTAATGCGCATTAACAATGGACGGGTTCAGGCCCGAGGGGGAGTGCCGGTGGAGGAAACACGCAGGCGAGCCAGGTCAGGACGGGCTGCCACGCCCCCGGGCCGCACCTCACGGCCGCGCCAGGCCGAGGTGGCCCGGCTGGCCGGGGTCTCGCAGGCCACGGTCTCGCTGGTGCTCGGCGGCAAGAAGCAGGGCGCCGCGATCTCGCCGGAGACCCGGCAGAGGGTGCTCGACGCGGCCCTCAGCCTCGGCTACGTGCCCGACCCGGCGGCCCGCAGGCTCGCCGCCGCGCGCAACGACCTGCTCGGTGTCTTCAGTTTCACCGCGACCTTCCCCACGGACGTGCAGCACTCGTACTACCCCTTCCTGGTCGGTGTGGAGCAGGAGGCCGCCGCCCGCGGTTATGACCTCGTGCTCTTCACCGGCTCCAGCTCCGGAGGCGCGGGGGCCGCGGGGCCGGACGCCCTGAGCCGGGTCCGGCTCGCCGACGGCTGCCTCTTCCTGGGCCGGCACGTGCCCACCGAGGAGCTGCGGCGCCTGATCGGAGACGGATTTCCCGCCGTGCACGTGGGCCGCAGGGACGAACTGGAGGGTCTGGCCTGGGTCGGTGCCGACTACGTGAGCGCCAGCCGCGAGGTCGTCGCCCAGCTCGCCGGGCTCGGTCACCGGCGCATCGTGCTGGTCCGCGAGGACGACGACGCGCCCGCCTCCACCGACCGTGAACACGGCTTCCTGAAGGGCCTGGAGGAAGCCGGACTGCCCGCCGGCCCCGACGCGGTCTTCCGTACCGCCGACCCCGCGCGCACGCTCTCCTCCGAGCGGCTGCGGGAGTGGCTGGACGACGGGGTGACCGCCCTCGTCGCGGAGGAGACCGACACCGGCAGCCCGTGGCGGGCCCTGCGCGCCGCGGTCGACGAGGCCGGGCTCGACTGCCCCGGCGAGCTGAGCCTCGCCCTGCTCGGCAGCCCGCCCGCCGATCTCGCGGACGAACCGGCCCCCACCGGATTCGACATCCCCCGCCCCCAGCTCGGCGCCGCCGCCGTCCGGTTGCTCGCCGCCCTGGTCGCGGGGGGAGGAGGCGGACGAACCCCTCGTGGCCTGCCCCTTCCGGGCCGGCGCCAC
>NZ_GG657754.1:10675764-10683913 GCF_000158915.1 Streptomyces himastatinicus ATCC 53653
GCGCCACAACGCCGCAGAAGGAGAACCGTGACCAGCCAACCGACATCCTCGTCGTCGGCGGCGGACTCGGCGGTGTCGCCGCCGCCCTCGCCGCCTGTCGCGCCGGCCGCACGGTCGTCCTCACCGAGGAGACCGACTGGATCGGGGGCCAGCTCACCTCCCAGGCCGTCCCGCCGGACGAACACCCCCTGGGTCGAGCAGTTCGGCGTCACCGCCTCCTACCGCGCGCTGCGCGAGGCCATCCGCGGCTACTACCGCACCTGGTACCCGCTGCGTGCCGAGGCCGCAGCGCTGCTCGGCCTCAACCCCGGCGCCGGCCGCGTCAGCAAGCTGTGCGCCGAACCCCGCGTCGCGCTGGCCGCGTTGGAGGGCCTGCTCGCCCCGTACCGCTCCTCGGGCCGGCTGACCCTGCTCACCGAGCACCGCCCGGTGGCCGCGGAGACCGAGGGCGACACCGTACGGTCCGTCACCCTGGAGGACTTACACGGCGGTGGCCGGCGCACCTTCTCCGCTCCCTACGTCCTCGACGCCACCGAGACGGGGGAACTGCTGGAGCTGGCCGGGGTCGAGCAAGCGCTGGGCGCCGAGTCCCGCGCCGAGTTCGGCGAGCCGCACGCCCCCGAGCGGGCCGATCCGCTCAACCAGCAGGGCATCACCTTCTGCTTCGCGCTCTCCCACCACGAGGGAGAGGACCACACGATAGAGAAGCCCGCCGACTACGACTTCTGGCGCGGCTACACCCCGGATTTCTGGCCCGGCCCGCTGCTCGGCTTCCTGGCGCCCGACCCGCGCAGCCTGGAGGCGGTGCCGCGTACCTTCGTACCCAACCCGGACACCGACCCGCTCGCCGTCAGCGCCGACCAGTCCGCCGACGCCGGGGACAAGGAACTCTTCGGCTTCCGCCGCATCCTCGCCCGCAAGCTGTACCGGGACGGCCACTTCGACTCCGACATCACGCTCGTCAACTGGCCGCTCAACGACTACTGGCTCAAGCCGCTGATCGGTGCCGGCGAGCAGACCGCGGCCGAAGCGGTGCGCGAGGCCAAGCAGCTGTCGCTGTCCGTCCTGTACTGGCTCCAGACCGAGGCCCCGCGCCCCGACGGCGGCACCGGCTTCCCCGGCCTGCGGCTGCGCCCCGACGTCATGGGCACTGAGGACGGCCTCGCCAAGGCCCCGTACGTGCGTGAGTCCCGCCGCATCAAGGCCGTCACGACCGTCACCGAACACGACGTGGCGGTCGACCTCGTGGGTCCCACCGGCGGCACCCGCCACCGGGACTCGGTCGGCGTCGGCAGCTACCGCATCGACCTGCACCCCTCGACCGGCGGCGACAACTACATCGACATCGGCTCCGTGCCCTTCGAGATCCCGCTCGGCGCGCTCATCCCACGCCGGACGCGCAACCTGCTGCCCGCCGGAAAGAACATCGGCACCACCCACATCACCAACGGCTGCTACCGGCTGCACCCCGTGGAGTGGAACATCGGCGAGGTCGCAGGGGCGCTCGCCGCCCACTGCCTCGACGAGGGCGTCGAACCGCACCAGGTGCAGGCCGAGGACAAGCGCTTCGAGGCATTCGCCGCCCTGCTCGACCGCGCCGGAGTCGAACGCCACTGGCCGCGGGTGCGCGGCTACTGAGCCCCCACCGGAGACCGGGGAGTGGTACGGCGCGCCCGGTCGCCCGGCGGCGGGACGGCCGGACGGGAGCAGCTCCACCTGCCCCGCCCGGCCCACCGCCCGCGTACGCGCCGACCCGGCACAAGGAGGTGCCCAGACCATGACCACCCACCGCATCCGCGTCGGCATCGACGTGGGCGGAACCTTCACCGACGCCGTGGCAGTGGACGCCACGACCCTCGACCTGCTCGGGCAGGTGAAGGTCCCCACCAGCCACCATCACGAGGACGGGGTCGCCCACGGCATCGTGGAAGCGCTCGACCGCCTGCTGAGACGGACCGGACACGCCCCCGAGGACGTTGCCTTCCTGGCCCACGGCACGACACAGGCTACCAACGCCCTGCTGGAAGGCGATGTGGCCACCGTCGGGCTGCTCGGCATCGGCACCGGGGCCGCGGCCGCCTTCACCCGCCGCCTCGCTTCCCTCGCCAAGCTGGAACTGACGCCCGGCAAACGGCTTCCGCTGACCTACGCGCATGTCGCCGACCCCGAGGACCGGGCCGCCGTCGAAAGGGCCGTCGACGAGGTGGTGCACGGCGGGGCCCAAGTCCTGGTCGCCACCCAGCCCTTCAGCGTGGACCGCCCCGAGGGCGAGGACGCGGTGCGCGAAGTGGCGGACGGGCGCGGCCTGCCGATGACCGCCGCGCACGACATCACCTCGCTCTACGGCCTCCGGAAGCGCAGCAGGACCGCCGTCGTCAACGCGGCGATCCTGCCGAAGATGTTCGCCACCGCCGACCTCGTGGACGCCTCCATCACCAAAGCCGGTGTCACCGCCCCGCTCATGGTGATGCGCTGTGACGGCGGTGTCATGTCGCTCGACGAGATGCGCCGCCGCCCGCTGCTGACCGTGCTCTCCGGCCCCGCGGCCGGCGTCGCCGGGGCGCTCATGGAGGAACGCGTCAGCGAGGGCGTCTTCCTGGAGACCGGCGGCACCTCCACCGACATCAGCGTCATACGCCGGGGCAAGGTCGCCGTGCGCCACGCGACCCTCCTCGGCAAGTCCTCGTACCTCTCCGCGCTCGATGTGCGCACCGTCGGCGTCGGCGGCGGCTCGATGGTCCGGGTCAGCGGCGGGATCAGTGGAGGGATCAGGGGCAGGACCAGTGGCGGGAAGATCACCGCCGTCGGCCCGCGCAGCGCGCACATCGCCGGACTGCCCTACGCCTGCTTCGCCACCGCCGAGGACCTCGCGGGCGCGCGGCTCGCCACCGTCCGTCCGCTGCCCGGGGACGCCGAGGACCACATCGTGCTCGACGCCGCGGGAGGCCGCTACGCCATCACCCTGACCTGCGCCGCCAACGCCCTGGGCCGGGTCCCCGAGGGCGACTTCGCGCGCGCCCGCCGCGATGTCGCCCGCGCAGCCCTCGCTCCGCTGGCCGCGGCCCTCGGCACCGACGTCGACACCGCAGCCACCCAGGTCCTCGACGCCGGTGTCGCCCAGGTCGAAAGCGTCGTCAACACCATGATCGACGACTACCGGCTCGACAAGGACACCGTCGTGCTCGTCGGCGGGGGCGGCGCCGCCGCCTCCGTCACCCCGCACCTGGCCGCCACGACCGGACACGAGGGCCGCATCGCCGCCCACAGCGAGGTCATCAGCCCCATCGGGGTCGCCCTCGCCCTCGTGCGCGAACAGGTCGAGCGGATCATCCCCGGCGCCGGCCAGCAGGACATCCTCGCGGTGCGCTCCGAGGCCGAACGAGCCGTCGTCGCCCAGGGCGCCGCCGCCGACGCCGTCGAGGTGGAGGTCACCGTCGACCCGCAGACCAGCACCGTGCGCGCCATCGCCACCGGCGCCACCGAACTGCGCACCCAGGACCGCGCCCACCGCGCCGACGACACCGAACGCCTGCGGACGGCCGCCGCGAGCCTCAAGGTCCCCGAGCACCAGGTCGACGTCCTCGCCCGTACCCCCGGCTACACCGTCTACGGCACCGAACTGCGCCGCAGGCTGCGCGGAGTGCGCCATCCGGTACGCGTCGTCGACGCCGACGGAGTGGTCCGGCTGTACGCCCCCGACGCCCGCGTGGACACCACCACCGTCGGCTCCGCGCAGCAGACCCTCGCCACCCTCGTCGACGCCGCCACCGCCTACGGCGACGGCGGCGTGCGCGCCCCGGCGCTGCGACTGCTCATCGGCTCCCGCATCGCCGACCTCTCCGGGGTGCTCGACCCGCAACCCCTGCTGGCGCTGGCTCACACCGAGTTGGAGGGCCGCCCCGGTGACGAGCCCGTCGTCGCGATCCTGGAGGAGCGGTCATGACCCGCCTCGCCGCAGCCCGCACGCACATCGCCCTCGTCACCGTCGACGACATCGAGTACGGCGCGCGCTTCCTCGGCTCGCTCTCGCTGCACGAGAGCCGCGATCCCGCGCTGTTGCGTCACTGGGCCGCGACCGCCGCCGAGTTCGGCGCCGCCCTGGCCCCCGCCGAGGTGCCCACCCCGCTGCGGATCGTGGAGAGCGAAGGCGGCCTGGGGCGCGGGCTCCTCGCCCGCTACACCTCCCGGCCGCCCACCGTCGAGCTGTACACGGACTCCATCGACGCGGCGGAGCGCCTGGTGACCGCCCACGGCTGGCGGGACTGGTTCCCGGCCGGCTCGGTCCGCGCCGCCGCCCTCGCCCACGAGGCGGTCCACGAACGCCTCCACCACGGCCCCGGGCGCACCGCGCTCAAGGAGGCCCTCGGCCACACCGCGCTGCGCCTCGGGCGCCTGCGGGTCCTCGGCCACGTCGCGGGCGCCGAGGAACTCGCCGCGCACGCCTACGCGCAAGCCGTCTGCGGCCTGGGCCGCAGTCCGCTCCTGCTGTCCGCCGCCCTGGCCGCGTCCGCCGCCCCGGTCGCCCCGGGAAGAGAGAAGTAGGTCATGGGCATCATCATCCTGATCATCATGGCGGCCGGTGTCGCCGCGATACTCACCAAGAAGCTCCCCACCGCCTTCGCGCTCGTCCTGCTCGGCGTGGTCATCGCCCTCGTCTCGGGCGCCCCGGTCACCGGCAAGAACAGCGTCTTCGATACGGTCCTCCAGGAAGGCGCCCCCGCGCTCGCCGCGACGATGATCGCGATCCTGCTGGGCTCCTGGCTGGGCAAACTGCTCGACGAGACCGGTATCGCGGGCACGCTCGTGCGCAAGATAGTCGAGTTCGGCGGCGACCGGCCCACGGTCGTCGCGCTCGGCGTGCTCATGGTGTCGACCCTCGTCGGTACCGTGACCGGTTCCGCGCCCGCGGCGATGCTCGCCGGGATCGTCGGCATCCCCGCCATGATCGCCGTCGGTATCCCCAAGGTGACCGCCGCCGGGACGATCCTCATGGGCATCGCCGCCGGGATGCCCTTCGAGCTGCCGGTGTGGCAGTTCTTCTCCAGCGCCCTCGACCTGCCGGTCTCCGACGTACGCGACTTCATGATCAAGCTGTTCCCGTTCGCGCTGTTCGCCGCCGTCATGTTCGTCCTCGTCGAGTCCCGCAGGCGCGGGGTCGAACACGCCTGGGCCTTCCGCACCGAGACGCCGCGCACCAAGGCCGGCAAGCGGCGCGCCCGGCTCGGCGACGCCCCGTGGTACGCGCTGCTCACCCCGGCCGTGCCCCTCGCGCTGGCGCTCGGCTTCGAGATCGCGATCATCCCCTCGCTGCTCGCAGGGGTGCTCTACGCGCTCGTGACGACCACCCGGCCACGCGATATGAACCGGCGGCTGCTGCGCACCCTGTACAGCGGCTTCGACGTGGCCGCCGCGCCCATCACGCTGTTCGTGGCCATCGGCATCCTGCTCGCCGCGGTCAAGCTCCCCGGCGCCGTGGACGCGCTCGAACCTCTCGTCAAGGCGGTCAGCCCGCAGAACCCGGTGCTGTTCGTCGCGGTCTTCACGGTGCTGGTGCCGCTCTGTCTGTACCGCGGACCGCTGAACGTGTACGGCCTCGGCGCCGGCATCGCGGGCGTCCTCATCGCCGCCGGTATCTACCCGGCCGCCGCCGTCCTCGGCATCACCGCCTCCTACAACCAGGTGTTCGGCGTCGCCGACCCCACCAGCACCCAGACCGTGTGGAGCGCGCAGTACGCGGGAGTCGGCCCCCAGCAGGTGATGACGCGCACCCTGCCCTACGTCTGGTTCGTCGCCCTCGGCGGTTTCTGCGTCACCGCCGCCACCGCCCTGTGACCGCTCATCTCCGGCACACACCCCCTTCCACGTACGGGACGGAGCACTCCATGTACGAGCCGCACCAGCCCAGCCGCCGCATCCTCCTCAAGTCGGCCGCCGCGACCACCGCGGCGCTCACCGTCGGCACGGCGGCCTCCCCGGCCCTCGCCGCCGCCCCGGCCCCGGCCGCGGCACCCGGCGGATTCCCCGACTACCGCTATGTCAAGACCCTCCTGACGCCCGGGCAGCTCAAGTACAACCCCACCGGCGAGATCATCTTCCCGTGCATCCGGGGCGCCCAGGGCCGGGTGTCCGCACCGCTGGGCCGCTACTACCTCTACTACGCGCCGCACGACGCGCCCGGCGGGATCTGCCTCGCCTACGGGGACCACATCGAAGGGCCCTTCACCGAGTACCCCCACAACCCGATCGTCTCGAACCGCTGGCAGCCGCACTATTCCGTCACCCACGTCTCCTCCCCGCACGTGATGTGGAACGAGAGCCCAAGGAGATGTGGCTTAATTCCCCGCCGAGAACACAGACGCGGCTGGCCCGCTCCCAAGGACGGCATCAACTTCACCTACGACAAGGTGGTCCTCACCGCGTCCATGCTGCCCGCGGGCACCAAAGAGACCTCGTACGCCCGGGTCTTCCCGTACGAACTGCCCGCGAAGAACGCCCACTACGTGATGCTGTTCATGCTGAACAACACCACCGACCACCGGGACATCCACTGGGGCTGGTCGGCCGACGGCCGCACCTGGACCTTCGACCAGAAGGCCCTGGTCAGCCACACCGACGTAGCGGCCGTCAACGTCGGCGGCCCGCACCTGCTGACCCGGGGCGGCAGCGCCTTCGTCGTCTACAACAAGGACAAGGAGAGCGGCGGCGACCTCATGATCACCGAGCTCGGGGAGAACTTCACGCTCCGCCGCCACCTCGGCCGCTTCTACGACTCCGCGAACGGCGCGCCCGACAACGGCCGCAGTGCCGCGCCCAGTTTCGGCACCGAAGGGGGAGTGCCCTACATGGTCTACGAGGCCGGTGAACGCCTCAAGGGCAGCATCGCGGTCGCCCGGGGCTGACCGCCGTCCCGGCACGGGATTGTCGAGGGAGATCCCCAGACCTGCCCGGGCTACGCTCACGGGCGACTACGTTGACAAGCCTTTCGCTCCGCCCTGTACGAAGGGGACGATGGATTGACAGTGGACAGCATCGCGGGCCCAGAAGCCCAGTGGCAGACCTCCCGGGCGAAGGCGCTGTGCTATCGCGGGCCGCGTTACGTCACCGGTGCGGATCTCGTCCGTATCGCCCGCACCCTGGCCCTCGAGCCGTGGCACTTCACCCAGACGGCGCCGGCCGCCGCCAACGATCCGACCGGGGTGGTGCTGGACAACGCGCGGCGCCGGGTGAACGTCCGGGTGGCCAACGCTGCCCAGGGCTGCGTCTTCCACATCCGCACCCTCGAAGGGACCGGCCGCTGCGGGCTGGGCGAACTCGCGCCCGTGTCCTGCCGCATGTTCCCCACGGTGCCCGGGGGCAAGGCCGAGCGGACGGACGGGCCCGAACGCCGGCTCGACGAGGCTGAGCTGGCGGAGGCGGAGCGCCAGTGGACCGCCGACCGGGACCACTGGTTCGAGCTGGTGGCCCGCTGGAACACGCTGGCACAGGACGCCGAAACCCCGCCGGACGTCGAGGACTTCCAGCGCTATCTGCTGGAGGCGCAGGCCGCGCGCGAAGCCGGTACGCCTTGGCCCGAGGACGTGGTCGCGTGAACGGCGGCGGAGCGAACCTGGCGGGCTGCGCCGACTGCGGTGGCAGGTGCTGCCGGGAGTACAACGTCCATGTGACCATCGCGGACGTCCGCAGGCTGGCGTCCGGAATGGCCGTCCACCCCAGGGAGTTCGTCTACCTCAAGGAGGGCAAGGAGGAGGACAACAGCGACTTCCGCTTCCGGCCGGGCGGTCCGCTGTACGACCTCCACCTCCTGCACCGGCCGGACACCAAGGGCTGCGTGTTCCTGATGGAGATAGCCCCCGGCAAGGCGCGTTGCGGCGCGTACGTCCACCGCCCGATGGTGTGCGCCACCTTCCCGGCCGCGCTCGACCAGGGCTCGGTGGGCATCCGTGAGAAAACCCTGTGCGGCGGTCCGGACTCCTGGAACCTCGCCACCATGGACCTGGCCACCTACCGGCGCGACATCATGCGCAACCGAGCGGCCTGGCGCGAACACCTGGACCTGGTGGAGCAGTGGAACGCCAAGGTCGACGCCGGTGCCCGGGGGATGAAAGCACGAGGACCTGTACGAGTTCATCCTGGCCACCGACCCCTTGCG
>NZ_GG657754.1:10684013-10712183 GCF_000158915.1 Streptomyces himastatinicus ATCC 53653
CTCCCCGTAGCGGCGGCGCCGATCAGCCGGCGGGTTGCGCGGAGCCCGCCGGCAGATCGCCGGGCAGCAGCAGCCGCAGGTCCTCCAGACCGGGCGCCGCCATGGCGCCGATGCGCCGGGCCTGCCGCGTCATCATCGCTTCCAGCAGCTGGCGGGCGGTGCGTGCGTTGCCGAAGGAACGGTCGCGCGGGATGAGGTCCACATACGCGCGCAGCGCCGCCAGGGTCGCCTCGGGGCAGTCGTAGCCGGAGTCGGCCGCGTAGCCGTTCATGATGGTGACCAGTTCCTGCGAGTCGTAGTGCTCGAACTCGACGGTGCGGCTGAAGCGCGAGGCCAGACCGGGGTTGGAGGCCAGGAAGCGGCCCATCTCCTCGGTGTATCCGGCGGCGATGACCACGACCTCGTCGCGGTGGTCCTCCATGAGTTTCAGCAGCGTGTCGACGGCCTCCTGGCCGAAGTCGGAACCCGCGCCCTCCGGGGTGAGGGTGTACGCCTCGTCGATGAACAGCACCCCGCCGAAGGCACGCTCGAACACCTCCTTGGTGAGCTGCGCGGTGTGCCCCACGTAGCGGCCGACCAGATCGGCGCGCGCCACTTCCACCAGCTGACCGGTGTTCAGCACGCCGAGGGAGTGCAGCAGGTCCGCGTAGAGCCGGGCGACCGTGGTCTTACCGGTGCCGGGCGGACCGGAGAAGATCAGATGGTGGCTGATCTTCGGGGTGGGCAGGCCCGCGGCCTGCCGCTGCCGGGTGGCCTCCAGCAGATTGACCAGGTCGGTCACCTCGCGCTTGACCGCGCCCAGGCCGACCATCGCATCCAGCTCGGCGAGCAGGTCCTTGGAGTTACGGGGCCCGTCCGCGCCGCCGACGGCCGCGTCGTCGGCGACGTCCGCGGGCAGCAGCAGGGTGAGGTCAGCCTCGGCCGGATTGGCCATCGACCCGAGGCGGAACGCCTGCCGGTCCACCATCTCCTCGAACACCCGGCGCGCCGCACGGCCATTGCCGAACGTGGAGTCGCGCGGCATCCGCTCGTAGAGCCGGGCCAGGGCGCCCAGGGTGCTCGGGTCGAGTTCGTACCGGTGCGCCCCGCACATGGACTCGGTGATGGTGACCAGCTCGTCCACCGAGTAGTTGGCGAACTCGATGGTGCGGGTGAACCGGGAGGCCAGACCGGGGTTGGAGCTGAGGAAGCCGGCCATCTGGTCGGTGTATCCGGCGGCGATGACGACCACGTCGTCGCGGTGGTCCTCCATGAGCTTCAGCAGGGTGTCGATGGCCTCCTGGCCGAAGTCGGCGCCGGAGCCCTTGCCGTCGGAGAGCAGGGTGTACGCCTCGTCGATGAACAGCACACCGCCCAAGGCCTCGTTGAACGCCTCGGTGGTCTTGATGGCCGTACCGCCGATGATCTGGGCGACGAGATCGGCCCGGGAGACCTCCACCAGATGGCCGGAGCGCAGGACGCCGAGGTCGGCGAGGATGCCGCCGTAGAGCCGGGCGACGGTGGTCTTGCCGGTGCCGGGCGGGCCGGAGAACACCAGGTGGCGGCTCATCGGCGGGGCGGGCATGCCGAGGCTGGCGCGGCGCTGGGCGAGCTGGTTGAGGTTGATCAGGGTATGGACCTGGTGCTTGACGTCGGCCAGACCGATGAGCGACTCCAGCTCCTCCAGCGGGCCCTCCGGCTTCTTCGCCCCGCCGCCCGCAGCCGTCTCGGCGCCGGTTCCGCCGGCGCTCTCGCCCCACGCGTCCTCGGCGGCGTTGCCGCTGCTGTCCAGCCCCTCGACGGTGAGACGGTCGCTGGGGCGGGACTGCTTGAGCCCCGCGCCGCGGTTGTCCCGGGCGGTGCAGCCGGTGAGGACGACCTTCTCGGCACTGTCGACCCGGATGCCGTCGCCGGTGCTCCCGGTGACCTGGCAGGCCTCCAGCGTGGCCCGGCCGCCCTCGGCGACCAGGACGCCGTGCGCGCCGGACTCGGCCAGGTGGAGGCGGTGCGCGGTCAACTCGCCGCCGCCCTCCACGTGCAGGGCCGAGGTGGCGCTGGAGCGGACCTCGCAGTCGCTGATGGTGCCGCGGCCCCCGGAGCCGACCGCGATCCCGGCCTGGGCCGTCCGGCGCACCGCGCAGTCGCGGATGTCGGGGGCGCCGCCGTCGACTATGCGGATTCCGGCGCCCTCCGCGTTCTCGACCGTGCACACCTCCAGCCGCCCGCGGCCGTCCTCGGCCACCTCCAGGCCGTGGCCGCGGGCGTCGGCCACCCGTGCCCGGCTCAGCAGGGGATTGGCGTTGCTACGGATGGAGATGCCGACCCCCGCGGCGTCGGCCACCTCCAGCCGGTCGAACTCCGCCGAGGATCCCTCGGCCAGCAGCACGGACGCGGTCTTGTCGGCGCAGTCGCGCACGGTGGTGCCGGTGAGCAGCGGCGCGCTCGATCCGATCACCCGGATCGCGGGGGCGGTCGCGGTGCCGAACTCGCAGTCCTGGAAGGTGCCACGGGAACGCTCGGTGACGGCGAGTCCGTTGCCCTTGGTGCGGGAGGTGACACAGCGCAGCAGTTCGGGGTCGGCACCGGAGGACAGGACGATGCCGGGGCCGGAGGTGTCGGCGACCGTGACCTCTTCGAGGGTGGGCCGGGAGCTGCTGTGATGTAGACGCCGAACGAAGGGTGTCGTGCACACGGGCGCGCAGCACACCGAGGTGGAGCACTTGCCTTCGAGGGCGATGGCGGGCTTCTCGGTGCCGGACACGTCGCAGTCCTCCACCCGGCCCTGTGCCTCGCCATTGGCGAGGATGCCGTTGCCCTGGGCGTCCCGCACCCGGCAGCCGCGGACGGTGGTGCGGGCCTGCTCGCCGAGGACGACGGCGGAGGTGCCGAGGTGTTCGAAGACGGAGTCGGCGACCACGCTGCCGGTGGGCGCGGTGTCCACCACCCCGGCGCCCTCGGGGTTGGAGATCCGGCAGTCCCGGATGGCCACCGAGCCGTTCTCGCGGGCGAGGACGGCCGTCCAGCCCGAACCCACCACGGTGCAGCCGTCCATGGCCACCTGGCCCCGGGGCGCGTCCACCACCGGCAGGTCCTCGTTGCCGCCGCGCAGGGTCAGGTCGGCGAGCATCACCGCGTCCGCGACGAGCACCACCGCCGTGCCACGGGGCGGGCAGATCTCCACACTGCCGCGCTCCCCGTCACCGGCGATGGTGATGCGCGTGCGGACGGTGAGGTTCTCGCGGTAACGGCCGGGCCGGACGCGTATCACCGCTCCCGCGCGTGCCTTCTCCAGGGCCTCGCCGATCGTCCGGAAGCCCTCCGGCTGGTCCGGACCGACCGTGAGCAACTGCCGTGACACGCTGGGACCTCCTCGTTGTGATGCCGCTGCCGACCTCTGTGCCCGAGGCCCGGGCCTGCTGGAAGCCGGGGGAGGGAGAGGGACGAGCACGCGACGGAAAGGCTACGGGAACCGCGGCATTCTCATCCAGGTGTCCCCGGCGCCGGTCCGGGACCGGCCGCGGACCCATTTCCCGGTCGGAGCACGGAAGTTCGTACCCGGATCACGTTACCGCGTGGCGATGTCCCGCGCGTGTATCGTGCGCGCCATGCGACGTGCTCGTTCTCATCGCCGTACGGTAGCGCGGGCGGTGGCCGCCGCCCTGCTGACCACGGTGCCGCTGGCCGCCCATACTCCCCCCGCCACCGCGGACTCCGTCGAACTCCCCGCCGTCCCGGCCGTCCTGGCCCCCGGCAAGCCGTGTACCGAGGCGTCCGGCGAGACGGCCCGCGACGCGCCGTGGACGCGGCAGGCGCTGGGCCTGAGCCGCAGCTGGCAGCTGGCGGACGGCCACGGCGTGACCGTGGGGGTGGTGGACACCGGTGTCGGTACGGACATCCCCGCCCTGTCCGGCCGCGTCAGCGCGGTCGGTGGCGCGCGCACCGACTGCGTGGGGCGCGGCAGTTTCGCCGCCGGCCTGATCGCCGCCGCGCCCGGCAAGGGCTCGGGCGTGGCGGGCGTGGCGCCCGCGGCACGGATCCTCGCGGTGCGCGGTACGGACACCCGTGGCAACCCCACGGCGGAGCGGCTGGGAGCCGGGATCCGGGCCGCGGTCGACGGCGGCGCGAAGGTCGTCTACGTGGGGCGCGCGGTGCCCACCGGCAAGGCCGTGCTGACCGCCGCCGTGGCGTACGCGACGCGGCACGATGCCCTGGTCGTCGCCCCGTTCGCGCCGGACGCGATGCCCGACGACCCCCAGACCCATGAGCCGGCCGAGCCCGCGCCCTGGTACTGGCCCGCGGCCGCGCCCGGGGTGCTGTCGGTCATGGACTACGGCCCGGACGGCACCCGCCCGGAGAACGCGCCGGAGACGACGGGGGCGGACCTGGCGGCGCCGGGGGACGCGGTGGTCAGCGTCGGTCCGAGCGGCTCCGGCCACTTCATCGGCTCCGGCTCCTCGCTGGCGGCGGCGAACGTGGCCGGAGCGGCGGCGCTGGTGCGTTCGCGGCACCCGCGGATGAGCGCCGCCCAGGTGTCCCGCCAGCTGATCACGGCGGCCTATCCGGCGGTCCCGCCGCGGCTGGACCCGTACGCGGCGGTGACCACCGTCCTCACCGACCGGCAGGGCGCCACCCCGCGTCCGGCCCCCGCGAAGGTTCCCCCGGCCGCCTCCCCGCGGCCCCTCTACCGCGCGCTGCTGATTTCTCGCGCGGGTGGGGGAGCGGTGCTGCTGGTGGCGGCCGCGGCGGTGGTGATCCCGCGGGGCCGGGCCCGGGGCTGGCGCCCGGCGGGCCAGGAGGACGGCGCGGCATCCGGCTCGTAATTCTGGGGAATTCCCTAGAGTTGTTCTGGGGATTTCCCTAGCTTTTGCGAAAGCTCGCGCCGGAAGCGGAAGCCGCCCTCGGTCCGGGAACGGAAGGCGCCCCCGGTTCCCTGAACCGGGGGCGCAACCCTTTACGCGTTTTACTCGTCTCACCTGTCTACGAGCTCTCGTCGCCCAACCATGCAGTTTGCAGTTGCGTAGATTTGCGGCGGGCGATCCGGACGGCCCGGCCCGGGTTCATGATCCGGCCCTTGACGTTGCCCAGCAGATAGCCCTCCGAGGGCGGGCAGGACATCAGCAGGGCGGGCGTGTTGATCTCCAGCAGCCGCCGCAGGAGCATCTCGTTCAGCCCGCGCCCGGCGCCGGACGCGGAGCGGGTGACGATGATGTGCAGCCCGACCTCCCAGCCCAGCGCAAGGTGGTTGAGCAGCGGGTCGAACGGAGCGTTGCCGATGCCGGCGCCCAGCATGTCGTAGTCGTCGACCAGGATGAACAGCCGCGGCCCGGGCCACCAGTCGGCCTGCTTCATCCGGCCCGGGGCGATGTCCGGGCCCGGCACCCGGGTCTGTACGGCGCGGGCGGTCCCCTCGATCATTTCCTTCAGGGCGCTCATGGACACCGCATGGCCCAGCCGGTACTCCTCCGGCACCGCTTCCACCAGGTCACGGCGGTAGTCCACGAGCACGATCTGCGCCTCGGCGGGGGTGTACCGGTCCATGATGGACTTGGCCATGAGCCGCAGCAGGTTGGTCTTGCCGCACTCGGTGTCGCCCACCACGACCATGTGCGGGCTCTCGCTGAAGTCGTGCCAGACGACCGACAGCCGCTCCTCCTCCAGGCCGATCGGCACCCGGAAGTCGCCCCCGGCCTGGGGAAGCCGCTCGGCAGGCAGTTCCGTCGGCAGCATCCGCACCCGCGGGGCCGCCGGGCCCGGCCAGCTCTCCTTGATCGCCGACACCAGACCGGACACCCCGTCCGCCAGGTCCTCGGCCGACTCCACCCCGTCGATGCGGGGGAGCGCGGTGAGGTAGTGCAGCTTGCCCTCCCGGGTGAGCCCGCGGCCCGGGATGCGCGGCACGGTGGCGGCGCGCCGGTTGTCGATCGCCGAGTCCATGGGGTCACCCATCCGCAGCTCCAGATGGGTGCCCGCCTGGTCGCGCACCGCCGCGGTGAGCTCCACCCAGCGGGCGGTGGTGACCATGAGGTGGATGCCGTAGTTCAGGCCGCGGGCGGCGATGGAGACGAACGTCTGGATGTTGCGGTCGTAGTCCTGGCGCACCGTGGACCAGCCGTCGATCACCAGGAACACATCGCCGTGCGGCTGGTCCGCGAACTCGCCCGCGGCCCGGCGGCGGCGGTACGTCGCCATCGAGTCGATGCCGTGGGTCAGGAAGAACCGCTCGCGGTCCGCCAGCAGCGAGGTGACCTCGGCGATCGTACGGCCCACCCGCTCGGAGTCCAGTCGCGCCGCGACCCCGGCGGTGTGCGGCAGGTCGGCCAGCGGCGCCAGCGTGCCACCGCCGAAGTCCAGGCAGTAGAACTGCACTTCGCGCGGGGTGTGGGTGAGGGCCAGCGCGGTCAGGATGGTCCGCACCATGGTGCTCTTGCCGCTCTGCGGACCGCCCGCGATGGCGAGGTGGCCGCCGACCCCCGACAGGTCGATGGTCAGCAGGTCACGCAGCTGCTCGAAGGGCTTGTCCACGATGGCGATCGGCACCGTCAGCCGCCCGCGCAGCGGTGAGCCGACCGTGGTCAGCCCCAGCTCCGGATCGGGCGTGAGCGGCGGCAGCACCTGGTCCAGCGTCGCGGGCAGGTCCAGCGGCGGCAGCCACACCTGATGGGCGGCGGGTCCGGCGCCCATCAGCCGCTCCACGGCCACCGACAGCAGGGTGTCGCTGGTCTCCTCCTCCGGCTCCGGCTCGGGCTCGGGGACGTCGGGGAGCTGGCGGGGCACCACGTACGCCGCCGTCCACGGCACCGTCTGGCTGGCCACCCGCGCCTGGTTCGCCCGGCTGCGCCGCTGCTGGTACGGGCCGGAGACATACGCGGCACGGAACCGGGTCAGCGCCTCCACACCCGACTTGAGGTAGCCGCTGCCGGGCTGCGGCGGCAGCTGGTAGGCGTCGGGCACCCCCAGCACACCGCGGCTCTCCATGGCGGAGAACGTACGCAGACCGACGCGGTACGACAGATGGCTCTCCAGCTGGTGCATCCGCCCCTCGTCCAGCCGCTGCGAGGCGAGCAGCAGATGGACGCCGAGGCTGCGCCCGAGCCGTCCGATCATCACGAACAGCTCCATGAACTCGCGGTGCGCGGCGAGGAGCTCGCTGAACTCGTCGACGATCACGAACAGGCTGGGCAGCGGCTCCAGCGGGGTGCCCGAGGCCCGCGCCTTCTCGTAGTCCAGGGCGGAGGTGTAGTTGCCGGCCGCGCGCAGCAGCTCCTGGCGGCGGATCAGCTCACCGTGCAGGGCGTCCTGCATACGGCCCACCAGCGCGGCCTCCCCGGCGAGGTTGGTGATCACCGCTGAGGTGTGGGGCAGTTCGTCCAGGCCGAGGAAGGTGGCGCCGCCCTTGAAGTCCACCAGGACGAAGTTGAGCGTTTCGGAAGAGTTCGACAGCGCCAGCGCCAGCACCAGCGTGCGCAGCAGCTCGCTCTTGCCGGAGCCGGTGGCCCCGATGAGCATGCCGTGCGGCCCGGTGCCGCCCTGCGCGGACTCCTTGATGTCCAGCTCCACCGGGGTGCCGTCCGGGCCGACCGCGATCGGCACCTTGAGCCGGCTGGACCCGGTGGCCTGCTTCCACAGGCTCTCCGGGTCGTGGCGGTACAGGTCGGAGATTCCCAGCAGGGTGGTCAGTTCGACGTCCGAGGACAGCGGCTCGGCGGTGTCGCCACCCATGCCCATCCGATACGGGGCGATGCGCTTGGCCAGAGCCGTCGCGCCGACCGGCCCGATCGTGTCGGGGCGGCCGAGCCGGGTGGTCTGCTCCTTGCGCTCACGGTCGGTGCGGACCAGCTCGAACGAGTCCTCGCTGACATCGAAGCGCAGGGTGACCCGCCCCGGGCGCCAGGTCAGCGCGCCGGTCAGGTCGAGCACCACGCAGTTGCGGAAGCCCGCCCCGTCCAGCCGGTGCCGGCCGGGGACGGCGCCGCCGTCCACCACGATCACGGTGAACGGCTCGTCACGCCCGGACGAGGCGTCCGGGTCGAACGAGGGCCGCTCCAAGAACTCCGCGCCGAGCAGATCCTCCAGCTCGTTGAGGGCCGAGACGAACATCCGGGCCGGGCCCGCCCCGTCGTTCTCCTGCGGGTGGAGGTTGTGGGGGAGCCACTTCACCCACTCCCAGTCCGCGCGCCGCTCGTCCGACACGCACACCGCCACCCACACGTCGTCGGGGGCGTGGAACGTGGCCAGCTGGGCGATGATCGCGCGGGCCAGGGAACGTATCCGCTCCTCGTCGCCCCGGAACAGCACCCGCGCCCAGGCCCGCAGATAGATGGCGATGGGCTGCTCGGGCACGGTGGAGTAGGCCCGCATGAAGCTGCGCAGCGCGTGCGCCGTCAGCGGCTCCAGGTCCTCGACCGGCGTGGTGGCCGTGGGCGCCAGCCGCAGCCCCAGCTTCTGCTCCCCGACGGCCACCCGGATCTCGCCGAAGTCCTCGTCCTGCGGACGGCGTTCCCACAGCCGGGTCGTGCCCGCCAGCGACCACAGGGCCGAGGGCGGCGGGTGCCGCCACGCCAGCGCCTTCTGCTGATCGGCCACCGCCGTGCGGACCTTGCGCCGGATCTGGGTGAGATAGCGCAGGTAGTCGCGGCGCTCGCCCTTCAGGCGCTGTTTGCGCTCGCTGGTCTTGCGCATCATCTGCCCCAGCATCATGGCGGCCGACGACAGCACCATCAGACCCATCGCCAGATACATGAAGTGGCTGCTGCCGCCACCGGACATACCCGGTCTCATGAACATCAGCATCATGGACACCGACATGAGCGCCATGGGCAGATACGTCCAGATGGCGGAGCTGTCCGGAACCACCTCGGGCAGCGTGGGGGGTTCCTGAAGCTTCAGCTCGCCGTCGGGCATTTCCGGGCCGCGCCGACGGGCCGGGCGGCGGAACAGGACCACACTCAAGGAATGGTCTCCTCACGGGTGGGACAACGGTGGGGGCAACGCTCTCGGTCCATGGCGTATCTTCGCGTTCGCACAGACAACCGGAATACAGCAACTGTGCAACTCGGTATACCAGTTCATGGACATGGCCAGTAATGTGCACTCTCCCGGAGACACATTCGGCACTCATACGATGGTGTCTCATCAGCATCATCCGTCCGACATCACTCCGTTCACAACGGAAACCCGGGAACCCCCCTCGCAGACCCCGGAAGAAACGTGAGCCAGCCCGATGACTGACAACCAGGTGGCCGGTCTGTGCCGCCTGACCGTACGTGCGCCTGCCAGGACCATCGACCTCGCGGTCCCCTCGGACGTCCCGGTGGCCGACCTGCTGCCCGCCGTCCTCGGCTACGGCGGCGACGACCTCGCGGAAACCGGTATCGACCACGGCGGCTGGGTGCTGCAACGCCTCGGTGGCGAACCGATGGACGAGGAGCGCACCCTCGACTCCTACGACCTGCGCGACGGCGAGACGGTCTACCTCCGCCCGCGCATCGACGCACTCCCCGAGGTCCACCTCGACGACCTGGTGGACGGCATCTCCACCACCATGCAGGACCGGCCGCACGGCTGGTCCCCGCTCGCCAGCACCCGGCTGCTGCGCGGCTTCGCGGTGACCGCCCTGGCGGCCGGACTCGCCGTGCTCGCCCTCCCCGGCGGCTCGGCCGGGCTGCGTGCCCTGTGCGCGGCGGCGGCCGGAGTGCTGCTGCTCGCCGGGGCGGGCTCGGCCAGCCGCGCGGTGGGCGACGCCGCCGCCGGTGCCGTCCTCGGCTTCATGGTCGGCCCGTACCTCGCACTCGCCGGATGGCTGCTGCCCGGCGGTGACCTCGACGGCCCGCACAGCCACGAGGTCCTCGGCGCCCGGATGCTGGCCGCCTGCGCCGCGGGCGCGGGCGGCGCGATCGTCGCGCTCGCCGCCGTGGCCTCCTACGCCGCGCTCTACCTCGGCCTCGCCGTGGTCATGGCCTTCGGCACCATCGCCGGGGCCCTGATGGTCATCACCGACCTGGGACCGGCCCATGTGGCCGGCATCCTCGCCCTGGTGGCCGTCATCCTCGGCGCGTTCGTCCCCTCCCTGGCCTTCCGGATGTCCGGCATGCGCATGCCGCCGCTGCCGACCAATGCCCAGCAGCTCCAGGAAGGCATCGAGCCGCACGCGAGCTCGGTGGTCGCAGCCCGCGCGGTGCTCGCCGACGGCTGGATGAGCGCGCTGTACGGAGCCGTGGGCGCCGCCTGCGCCGTCTGCCTGGCCGTGCTCACCCACGACGGCGGGCTGCCCGAGGTCATCATGGCCGTCGTGCTCTCACTGCTGCTGTTGCTGCACGGACGCGGCCTGGGGAACGTATGGCAGCGGCTTTCCCTCTTCCTCCCCGGGGCCGGAGGTTTCCTCCTCCTGGCCCTCTTCAACGCCCTGTCCTACTCCCCGGACCGCCGACTGCTGCTGGCCGCGAGCCTGCTCGCCGCCACCGCGGGCATCGCCATCGCCTCGTGGACCGTGCCCGGGCGACGGCTCGTGCCGTACTGGGGCCGGGCGGCGGAGATCCTGCACACCGCCGCAGCCATCGCCCTGCTGCCGCTCGCCCTGTGGGTGCTCGGGGTGTACAGCGCCCTGCGCGGCCTGAACGGCTGACCGCCCGAACCGGAGGAACGCACAGTGCAGTCCAAGCGCGACCAGGTCCAGGCGCACATGTTCATCATGGGGCGGCTCACCTCGGGCATGCTGCGCGCCGACCCCGACGCCCCGGAGAGCCCCCAGGGCCGGACCAACCGGGGCGTGGCCATCAGCGTGATCATCGCGATCCTGATCGCCGCCGGATCCTTCGTCTTCGGCCTGATCAAGCCCGGTGCGAAGAACTCCTGGCGGGCCCAGGACACGCTCGTGGTCAACAAGGACACCGGCGGCCGGTACCTCTACCTCGACGGACGGCTGCGCCCGGTGCGCAACTACACCTCGGCGCGGCTGCTCCTCGGCACCAAGATGAAGACCGCCTCCGTCGGCGGCAAGTCGCTCGGCGGCACCCCGCACGGCGCGCCCGTCGGCATCACCGGAGCCCCCGACGACCTGCCCGGCGGCGGCAGTCTCACCACCGACCCGTGGCAGGTGTGCTCGGGCACCACCAGCGGCTCCACCGCCACCGCACTGGCCGTCGGCAAGGACATCGACGGCAGTGGCCTCGGCGACTCCGAAGGGCTGCTGGTCACCGGGCCCGACAAGGCCGACTACCTGGTGTGGCAGGGCCGCAAGCTCCGCATGGACACCAGCGGCGGCGCCCGCGAAGCCCTCGGCTACGCCTCCCGCACCTCCGTGAAGGTGTCCGCGGCGCTGCTCAACTCGCTGCCCACCGGCCCCGATCTGGTCTCCCCCGACATCCCGCTGCGCGGTGGCAAGGGGCCGTCCCTGGGCGGTGGCGGGACCAGGATCGGCCAGCTCTTCCAGGTCTCCGCGCCCGGTGGCGACGCCCGGTACTACGTGCTGCGCAAGGAGGGGCTGACCCCCGTCAACGCCACCGTCGCCGCGCTGCTCCTGGGCAACCCGGAGACCAAGCAGAAGGCATACGCGGGCGGGGCGGTCAGCGCCATCACCCTGGGCGCCGACGCGGTGATCGGCCACCTGGCGCCCGGCGCCGAGGACGCCGACACCACCGAAGACCTGCCCCCGAGCCCGCCGAAGGCGGTGGACCTCGGTGCGGACGAAACCCCGTGCGTGGGCATCCAGTCCGGCGACGACGGTACGCGCGTGGGCGTGACCCTGGCCGCGAGCGGCCGACTCGGCCCCGCCGCACAGGCACCGCCGGAGGGACTGACCCCGGCCTGTGTGACGGTCAACCGGATCGTGACGCCCCCGGGCGGCGGCGCTCTGGTGCACACCCTCGGGGCGGACGGCAGGGGCGTCGGCAGCACCGTCTACCTGGTGACGGACAGCGGGGTGAAGTACCGGGTGCCCACGGCCAAGTCGCTGGAGGCGCTGGGCTACACCGCGGGCCAGGCGCAGCGGCTGCCGTCGTCGCTGCTGTCCATGCTGCCGACGGGCCCGGATCTGACACCGGGGGCCGCGGTGTCCGGCCGGGGTGAGGCGACGGCGCCCCCATGCCGGGACAACGATAAGAAAAGGGGCGACCACTGAGGGCAATTGACTGTCTTCCCCATCAGCATATCGACATTTGAGGATGACTTGAGCTGGCGTCAGAGTTGCGCCGGGCGGGTAAAACTAGGGAAATTATTGAAACCCGTCCGTCGGGGCATTTCTTGTCGTCAAGCATTGCTCATCGCTTGTTCGTCCTCTTACCATCCTTGTCTGGACCAACTGGATGTTGGTGCTTTCGCATCCGGTTGCGCAAGCCACGCCAGTGCATCGGGCCTGGCGGCGGAAATCCACCGGAAAGGGGCAGCGCCCATGGCGGGCATGCAGCGGTCAGATGAACAGGGGACACGGAACGGCATCCAAGCCCTCGAGATGGCCTTCTCGGGCGTGCAGAGCCGTCGGCAGGACGTCGAGAACACGAAGCACGGCATGATGAGCGCCCTCCAGGGCAGTGATGGTGGCGCTTTCCAGAAGCTGCTGGACTCCTGGGACGAGCACGCGGAAATCATCTCCAAGAACCTTCAGGACATGATCAACCAGCTCAACGAGACGCTCAGCTCCAAGGGTATGACTCAGGGGTCGTCGAACGAGGCCGTCAATCAGGCGTACTCCCAGTCGCAGACCATTTTCGACGGCCTGATGGGCAGCACCGCCGGAAAGTGATCGTGAGAGGTCGGTGCCTCACCGGGCCCGGCCATGGCCGACGCAGGCCGAAGGCATTCCGCACCCCCATGCCCCCACAGCGAGACGAGGTCCCCGATGCCCGACAACCTCACTGACGGATATATCTACGTCAGCTACGCGCATGTCGACAACGCGGTTGATGACATGCGACTCCAGACGCAGGAGATCGCGAAGATCATCAACAGTCTCAACCAGGAACTCCAGGCGCTGAAGAACACCTGGGAAGGTGACGACCGCGACGCCTACGACGAGAAGCAGGCCGCCTGGAACCAGGCTGTCGACAACATGGCCAAGTGGCTCGACAGCAATGCGCAGACCCTGGACGAGATTCGCAAACTCTACACGCAGAACGAGCAGAGCCAGACGCAGAGCTGGCAGGGCGTGAAGATTGGCGGCTGACCACGGCGCCATGCGGGCGGCCGTTCCACATACGGACCTACGTGGAGCGGCCGCCCGTTGTGTCATCCGACGGTGAGGTAGAGAGGAAAAGGCGAGAGCATGGCCGACAACAATCAGCCCCCGACGCAGCTCGACAAGGCGTGGCTCGAGAATTTCCGGAAAGTCGACCTGGCCGACTTCCGGAAGGCGCTCAAAACGGTGACCGAGAACAGTACGGGGGATGACGTGATTCCCTCGATGAAGGCCCTTAAGGGGGATGATGACGGCGTTCCCGGGCTTCCGTTCGGCACCCCCGTTCCACTGGCGATCGGAAATCTGGCGGCGGACGAGGCCACGCACGGAAAGGCGATCAAGGGGGCCGTGGTGGACATGGTCACGACCCTCGACGGAATCCTTGAAAGTCATATAACGCTCTTCGAGGACATCGATGACGCCCTCGGAGAGACGATCGACCGCCTGTTCAAGACGCAGGGGGAGAGCCTGGCCGCCATCGACGGTCAGAAGTTCGTCGACGTCTGGGAGGACGTCGACGCCGACTTGACGACCCCGCCGGACCAGGAGAGTGAGGACGGGGACGACGAAGACGACTAGCCCGCAGACGTCGTAACGTCTCTCCCTGCTTGTAGATTCCCCTTCCGATGGAGCCTTGTCTGTCATGGCCGATGACAAAGAGTACGACGACTACTGGGCGAAGGCTGTCAATCTCTTCACCGGGTATGACGTGCCCTCGAGGCGCGATCTGTTCAACGCGCTGGTCGGCAACGACGGTATCAAGCAGATGAGGGTCGAGATCACCAAGCAGGGATCCGTCCAGACCGTCGACGCGGACGACTTCAACTGGATGGTCGACAATGCCGGCTGGGACATCCAGAACACCGACTTCGTCATCCCCTTCTACACGAACGACAGTGGCACCGTCCATTACTACAAGGCCCGCTTCACGCTGATCGGCTTCAAGAGTGCTGACGGCCCGAGCAGCGGCGAGGCCGTGGGTGGCGAGATAAAGAGCAAGTACGGCCAAGAGCTTGAGGACGGCCACTTCAAGCCGAGCGACACGGGGACGGTCTGGAACACCTGGGACCTGACCAGTTACGCCTACGGGACGGGCAACGCGCTGAAAGCACTGCTGGAGGAGCCCAATGGAACCCTCGGGTTCTCGTGGGGCGGCAGCGCTGAAATCCCGCTCGACGAGGGTGTCCGTCTGGGGTCCTTCGACATGGCGGCGGATGCCTTCGACCGGGTCGCGAAGTTCTTCTGGGACAGTAACGCCACCATGACCGAGTGGCAGAACAAGGTGGGCCTGGACCAGAACGAGGCGTGGAAGGGGATGGCGGCCGGCGTCTTCTGGGACCTCATCCATGAACTCGGCCGTCGATACGGGCACTACGCCGACGACATGGAAGCCATCGGCGGAGTGTCCAAGCAGGGCAAGATGCTTCGGCAGGCGGGGGACGACCTCGAGAAACAGGCCCGGAAGATCTACAACAAGTGGGACGACTGGAAACTGGCGGGTGGCAACCCGCTGCGGCCGCTCGTCGATCTGTTGGGGGAGATAGCCGACCAGACCTGGCTCCGCAATCTGACCAAGGTCAACGCCGATTGGGAGTACAGCGGCGGCTACTACGGCGGCGGCGGGTACTGGGACTACAGCACGGCGGCAGGGTTTTCGCAGGACGCCTATGACGGCGATCTGAAATCGTACGGCGACATGAAGGAGCTGGAGACCTGGAAGAGAGTCAGCGAACAGGCCATCGCCAACTGGGAAGCGAAGATCAAGACCGATCTGATCGACCCCGCAGAGCAGGCGCTGAAGGATCTGGCGGCCGCCTGGGGATCGTCGCACTTCGACCTGGGCTCCATCCGGACCAAGGGCGACAAGGGCCTTAACGAGTCGTTCCAAGAGGACAAGGCCTTCAAGGACAAGAAGGACGCCGAGGACAAGGCGGCGAAGGACAAGAAGGCGGCGGACGACAAGTACGCGGCCGATAAGAAGGCCGCGGAGGACAAGGCGGCCGCAGACAAGGCGGCGGCGGACGCGAAGTACGCGGCCGATAAGAAGGCCGCGGACGACAAGGCGGCTGCGGACAAGGCAGCGGCCGACAAGAAGTACGCCGAGGAAAAGGCCGCGCAGGAGAAGAAGGAGAAGGAGCAGGAGGCCAAGCAGGAGCAGAAGGAGAAGGAGGCCGAGGAGAAGGCGGCCGCGCTCCAGGCCAAGCAGGACCAGAAGGAGAAGGAGGCCGAGGAGAAGGCCGCCCAGAAGGAGAAGGAGCAGGAGCAGAAGCAGGCCGAACAGGAGGCCAAGCAGGAGCAGAAGGAGAAGGAGGCGGAGCAGAAGCAGGCAGAGCAGGAGGCGAAGCAGGAGCAGATCCGCCAGGAGCAGGAGAAGAAACAGGAACAGCAGCAGAAGGAGGCGGAGCAGAAGCAGGCGGAGCAGGAGGCCAAGCAGGAGCAGATCCGCCAGGAGCAGGAGGCGAAGCAGGAGCAGAAGGAGAAGGAGGCCGAGCAGAAGCAGGCCGAACAGCAGGCCAAGCAGGACGAGGCGCAGAAGCAGGCTCAGGCGTTCCAGGTCCAGCAGGTCAATCAGCAGAAGGCCGAGCAGGAGAAGCGGGACAAGGAACAGGCGAAGCAGCAGGCGGAGCAGGAGGCCAAGCAGGAACAGCTCCAGCAGGAGCAGGAGGCGAAGCAGGAACAGAAGGAGAAGGAGGCGGAGCAGAAGCAGGCGGAGCAGGAGGCCAAGCAGGAACAGAAGGAGAAGGAGGCCGAACAGAAGCAGGAAGAGCAGCAGAAGAAGCAGGAAGAACAGCAGAAGCAGGCCGAGGCCAAGCAGGAGCAGATCCGCCAAGAGCAGGAGCAGAAGCAGGAACAGCAGCAGAAGGAGGCGGAGCAGAAGCAGGCCGAGGCGGAGCAGAAGCAGGAGCAGATCCGCCAGGAGCAGGAGCAGAAGCAGGAGGAGCAGCAGAAGGAGGCGGAGCAGAAGCAGGCCGAGGCGGAGCAGAAGCAGGAGCAGATCCGCCAAGAGCAGGAGCAGAAGCAGGAGCAACAGCAGAAGGAGGCCGAACAGAAGCAGGACGAGTACCAGCAGAAGCAGGAGAAGGCCCAAGAGGAGCAGCAGAAGCGGCAGGAAGAGCTCCAGCAGCAACAGCAGCAGAAGCAGGACGAGTACCAGAAGCAACAGCTCAAGCTCAATGGATCACTGAACAATGGCGATTTGGGCCAGCACAACAATGGCGATCCGACTCAGCTGAACAGCAATGACTTCAACCACCTCTCGCCGGAAATCTCCGGCCCGGTCAACGGCGACGACTCGCTGACCAACCCGGACGGCAGTCAGTCGCACCTGGATTCCCAGGGCCGTGTCGTGACGGAATTCCCGGACGGCAGCAAGTCCGTGATCGACCCGCACACCCAGACGTCGACCATCACCCGGCCGGACGGCTCCCATTACTCCGGACCGCTCAACTCGGACGATTCCCTGACCAACCCCGGCGGCAGCACCACCCGCCTGGACCCCCAGGGTCAGGTGGTCACCGAGTACCCCGACGGCAGCACCACCCGTGTGGACCCGGACACCGGCGCCACCTCGATCATCAGTCCGGACGGCACCTCGACCACGGGCTATCTGAACAACCCCGACAACGCGCTCCCCGACTACCAGTACAACGGCCCCGGAGGCAGCTCCCACCCGGGCGGCCCGCTCAACAACCCGACCTCCTACGACTACGGCAACCACTCCTACGAGGAGGAGTTGTACGACGACAAGCCGTACCAGGAACCGTCGCTCAGAAATCCCGGCCAGTCCGCCGACGGAGGATCCCCGAAGGCGGGTGGCGGCACTCCACTGAACAGCGGCCCGATGCCCAGCTCCATGGGCGGTAGCCCCGGCGGGATGCCGATGGGCGGCATGCCCATGGGCGGAATGGGCGGCATGGGGGGAGGCAAGGGCGGCGAGGGCGGCTCCTCCGAACGCGTCCGCAACGTCATCGACAACGGCGACGTGGTCAGCAACCGCCGGAACGCCCCCATCCCGCGCGGCAAGGGCGGCGTGTACGAGGACCGGCAGGCCGTCAGCACCAGCGGCAGTAACCCGTTCCTGCCCCGATGGGCGGCGGTGGCGCACCCGGACAGACGGAGACCGAGAGCAGCGACCGCGAGCGCGAGGTCTGGGAGCCGGAGGAGGACGACGTCTGGGGCACCGACGAGGGAGGTTCGCCGGCCGTGATCGGACGCTAGTACGTCTCCAAGTCCCCTTCTTTGCCCCGATGTTGCAACAGTGATCGACATCTGACCCTGAGCAGGAGTGTCCGTTGTCCGAACCGCTACAGGAGCGCATTGCCCAGGCCATGGCCGAGCTCCAGGCCACCCAGGCCGCCGTCGCACGGGCGGAGGCGGATCTCCGTCAGGCTTCGGCGACGGTGCGCTCGAACGACCGCGTGGTGGAAGCGACCGTCGGTGGCCAGGGCGAGTTGACGGGGCTGAAGTTCCTCGACAACAAGCACCAGAACATGACGGGCCCCCAGCTTGCCGCCTCCATCTTGGAGGCCGTCCAGCAAGGACGCGCACAGATGGCCCGCCGGGTGATGGACACCTTCGAGCCCTTTACCCGGCCGGGCCCTGAGGGGTCGATGCGCCGGGGTGTCGACCTCGACTGGAACCGGGTCTTCGGATCGGCGCTCGACGGCGGTCAGCCCGGTTCCGGTCGAGCGAGCAAGAACCGGCTGCGCGACGAGATCCACGAAGATTCCGACTGATGCGCTGGGAAGGTGATCGGCAATGATCTACAACAATTACGAGGCGAATCCCCCGGGCATGAAGCGGGCCCTTCACGGGATCCGAGAGAACGCGGAGGCACCGAAGGAGGCGAAGGCCCGGTTCAGGCGCCTGAGGGACGGGGTCGACGACTGGAACGGAGACGACGACGAGTTCTTCCAGAAGACCGAGCCGCAGTGGCTGGCTCAGAACGAGAGCTGCGAAGGATTCATCGACGGCGTGGACCAGTTCATGGTCGGACTGGAGTCGGCCGTGCTCGAGAGTCTGCGCAGCATCGGGCTGAACCAGGGGGCGGTCGGGGACCGGATCAACGAGGCCAGGGTGAACGCGGACAACTACCGTGACGGTGGCCACGGGAAGCGCTAGATGTACGACATCGAGTATCCCGAAGAGGTCGACGGCCTGCTCTTCGCCCTGCTCGGCACAAAGCCGCTTCAGGCCAAGGCGGGCAAGGCCTGGGTCAGCCGTGACCTCTACACGGAACTCGGTTCCTGGATCCTCGACATGCGCGGGCGGATTCTGGACTCGATCACCGAGGTGAGGGACTCCCTCCCGCCGAATGTGGCCGACGCCTATGAGCAGTCGTTGTCCCAGGTGGTGAACAGAAACGGCGCAGACGCCTTTCAGCGGTTCGCGCAGCAGATGGACCTGTTCGCCGACAATCAGGGCAAGCTGTCCCTACAGATCCAGAAGGCGCACTTCGAGATCATCGCCGAGATCATCGCGTTGATCCTGGAGCTGGCGATCCTGGCGGCGGTCTCCGTGTTCACCGGTGGTGCCTCGGCTTCGGAGATGATCCTGGCCCGGATGAGGGCCAGGCTGGCGATCCTGATGACGGTGGACCGTCTCCTGCGGTACATCCAGTTCTTCCCGTCGCTGACCCAGGCGATGGAGGAAGCCATTACGAGTCTCGCCGTTCAGCTGACGGCCATGGCCATCAATCCCCCCGAACAGCAGGCCGGGGGGATCGACTGGAAAGACGTCGGAATCTCGGCGGCGGTCGGTGCGCTGGCCGGATTCTTCGTCGGTCAACTCGGTGCCGGGGCGTTCAACCTCAAGAGCATCCTGTCGAACGTCTTCAGGAATAATTTCGGCAAGGATGTTTTCGGTAAGTTCGAGATTCAATTCAAGAACATTTTCAACAGGCACAACGCGAACAACGCGATATTCGACGTCCCGTCGGCGTTCTTGGCCGAGGGCTTCGGCGAGACGATCGCCGTGGCCATCATCCTGGGCAAATGGAACTGGACGGACCTCGTCGGCGCCGGCCTCAGCGGGGTATCCGAGCTATTCATGCACGGGCCCGTGGCGCAGAGTTCCGGGTCCCTGCACACCAAGGTGTTCCCCGACGGGAACGTCTTCACCGAGTTCCAGAAGAACACCGCAGACATCCTGATCAAGCGTCTCAGCGAAGGCCCCGGCAACCCTTCCAAGGTCACCTCGGCCTCCGGTCCGAAGGACCTCACGCCCACACCCCCCGCCACCCCACCCACGACCGTGGGCTCCTCGGTCCCGGCCGCCCCGTACAGCCCTGCCCCCGGAGCCGGCAACACACCGCCGCCCCAGGTCGATCCGATCGACTACGACAGCTCGGACACCGGGTCCATCTCCTCGTACGAGCCGTCCCTCTTCGACGGGGACGCGAACTTCTCCGACACCTCGTCGGTCACGTCGTACGACAGCAGCACGACCGGAGACACGCCGGACTCGTTCACCACGCCGAAGAGCCCGACCGTTCCGGACGCCGTAGGCAACCATGTGAAGAGTCCGGACCTCCTCAAGGACCCGAACTCCCTCACCACCTCCCCGGAGTTCCAGAACATCGCGTCCGTGCTGGACACGCCGGGCCCCATCGCCACGCCCACCGGCCCGGACGCGCTGAAAACGCCGAACCTGGCGAACAACCCGAGCGCCGTCACCGGCCCGAGCGCCCTGAACAACCCCGCCGCGCTGAACACTCCGCTGCCGAAAATCCCCACCGTCTCGCAGCCGGACAGTGAACTCACCAACTACGGCGACCTCGACTCCGCCGAGAACTCCACCGAATCCCTCACGGGCACCCCGCAGAACAACACCGGGTCCCCGAACGGGATGCCGACGAACACCCCGGCTTCGCACCCCCTCCCGCAGCAGACTCCCACCGGGCAGCCCCGCCTCGAGCAAGGTTCGGGAGAGCAGGAAACGCAGGCCGGGCCGCGCACGGACACAGGGCCGGGCGACGCCGCGGAACCCCACCCCGGCGACGAGAACACGCCGCACCCCGGCGATAGCGAACGCACCCCCGGAAGCGGCGTCCCGGGCGCCCAGAGCCAGGACGCCGTCGTCCGGGCGCGCGGCACCTACGCGGACGCGCTCACCGCGTACGCCGACGCCCTCCGCACCGTCGACGAGCTCGGCGGCGAGGTGCAGCCCGGGACCGGCACCGGCAATGACACCACCGTCGCGCTCGCGGACGCCCAGGCCCGCGCCCAGCAGGCGCACGGCCAACTGCTGGACGCCGCCGCCCGGTTGCGCGACCTCGGCATACCCCCACACGCCGCGGGTCCGAACGAGCACGGCCACATCCCACCCCAGCCCCAGCGCAACGACGCCCAGCGCGAGTGGATCGCCAACCAGATCACGCCCGACGACGTGCCGGACGTTCTGGCGGAGGACCTGCTCCAGCTGCACGGCCCGGGCGCAGCCCCCAGCGAGCTGGACCCGCTCGACCACGTACGCCTGCTGATGGCACCGCCCACCCCGTGGCCGGTGGCGGTCGACACCGTGGCGGCCAACGCCTCGCTGCGCCTGTGGGACGGGGCGTACGCGGACTTCAAGGACGCGGCGCTGAACGGCGACACCCACCCGGAGGCGACCCCACAGCCCACGACGTCACACACCACCGCACCGCAGACGACCGCCGCCGAAGTCGACCGGTCCTGGGACAGGGCCGTCGCCCTGTGCTGCCGCTGGCGTCGGCTCCCGTCCTGGCGACTCCCGCTACGCCGGAGCCCACGTACGCGACGGCGGTACGGCAGATCGCGACCACCTGCTGAGGGCGCGGGCTGACGGGCCTCGCGCTCGCCGACACGCTCCGGAAGAACCTCGGCCACGCCCCCCTCGCCCGCGGTGGCGCCACGACGCCCACCGAGCCGCAGACCTCCGCCACCCCGCCCCCGCCGACACCGATCGCCACCACGTCCACCGACCTCCCGACCGACCCGGCGCCCGCCACGGCCCACCCCGCCACGGTGGTGGCGGACAGCGCGGCGCAGTCGAGTGCCGCGGAGGACAGCGCATCGGACACCGCATCCGACACTGCATCCGACACCGCATCCGACACCGAGCCGGAGCCGCCGCTCCGGCGCGGGCCGGTGACCCGGTCCTCGTCCGGGCAGCCGATGCCCGGGCTGGGCGGCCAGGTCCCACTGCCGGTGCACACCGCGCCCGTGACGAGCTCGGCCGACGGGTTCTGGTCCCACGCGCCTCGGCTGACGCAGGTGTCCTTCGAACCGGACGACACCGAGCTGTCCGAGGCCGCCCGGGAGTCGCTGGAGGAACTGGCCGGCCGGGTGGCCCGGGACGGCCTGCGCAGCCGTAGCCGCGACCTGCCCCTGCCCTTCGTGATCCTCACCGGATACGGCGAGGGCACGGACGAGGAGGCGGAGGCCGAAGGCGAGGAGCGCGCGACCAACGCGTACGTCGAGTTCCTGGCGAGCCTGGACGTCGAGCTGAGCCGCCGCCAGAAGAAGGTTCCCCCGGACCAGCAGCTGACGGCCCATGACTTCACCATCGAATGGGGCAGCTCCGGCGGGGACGTCGGGCAGTCCGCGGACGCGGAAGCGCTGCGCCGCCGGGTGACGGTCGAGGTTGTCTCGCCCATGACCCTGCTGAACGACCTGCGCAAGGCCGATCCCGAGCTGCGGGATGCGCCGCTGGACATGGACGCTCTGATCCGCCGCGTCCTCCACCGCGCCGCGAACACCCCCGTGGGCCCCAGCGAACGCGAACGGGCCGCCGGGCTGATCGTCGACGCGTACAAGGGTGGCTGGACGGACAGCCTGGGGGCGCTGGGCGCCTACCACGCCTTCGAGAAGGGGGTGATCTCCAGCCGGCGGGAGCGCTACTTCACGGTGGGCGGCCACCGGGCGGCGGGTATCAACTGGAGTCCGGAAAAGGTCATCTCACTGGACACCACCAAGGTCGACATCCTGCGGAAACGTCCCGATGGCGGGTTCGACACGGACGGCTGGGGCCACGCCCCGTGGGGGACGGGTCAGTTTCCGTACGCGGTGGTGGCCGAGGGCGGCCACGACCGGGTGACGGCGACGTGGCCGGACGGTACGGCACGCGCCCTGACCGTCGACGAGTTCGTCGAACTGGTCGCCAGGGACCTGGAGCTGACCGGAGCGCCTCCGGGCACCCCGATCGTGCTGGTCATCCCCCAGGGCGGTGACCGGGGGCTGGACCTGCCGCAGAAGCTGGCGGACCGGACGGGCCTGACGGTGTGGGCGCACAGCGGAGACGTCACGATCCACGACATCGGGTCGCAGACGTACAGCATCGGCGTGATCCACCACGACGGTCGCATCGAGGGCGACTGGGTCCCCAGCCTGCCCGGCATGGCGCCCGGCGTGGCAGCGGACGGCCCGAGCTGGTGGCGCAAGGTGGTCAACCGGACCCTCGTCGGCCTGACGGGGCGGCGCATCGGACGCACCGCGATCCGTCCGGAGGAGGTCGCCAAGAAGCAGATGGAAGCGCAGCAGCGTCATCTCGACGCGATGAAGCACTACGCCCACTACAACGTCGCCGCGCAGCGGGTCGTCAGCGGCCTGCTCCCGCTGCCGCGACCGGGCAAGCCGGGAACCAGGCGGTACTACTTCGACGCGCACGGCGGGCCCGGCTACATCGTCTTCCCGCTGGAGGACGGCAAGCACGTCCACGCCCGGAACGAAGACGGGGCGCGGTACATCGCGCGCCGCAGGAGTGTGCGGGAGCTGGACAAGGACGACTGGATCGAGCTGGTCCTCTGCTACGCCGGTTCGCCCCAGGACCATGGCGTGGACAGCGCGAACCGCCGCGACACCGGCGATTCCTTCCCCGGCTCCTTCGTGCCCGACCCGCTCGCGGAAGTCGCCGTGGGGCAGCATGTCGCGAACGAGGCCCGGCACAAGGTCAACTGCACCGTCCTCCTGGATGCAACGGCCCTCCACCATGGCGAATACATCCGATACCTGACGACCGACGCCCAGGGACGGCGAGGTTCGTACGAGCAGTTCTTCCCCGAGCCCGATGAGGAGGAGCTGGACCGCCGGGCGCGGGAGATCGGGTACCACTCGGGCCCTGGGCCGGCCCCCGACGTGGCCAGGGCGGCGACACTGCGACTGGTGCGGGCGCTGCGGCTGACGCTGGGCAAGGAGATCGACGACGACGTACGGATCGACCAGGACCCGGAGTACGCGGAGCTGCTGCGCGGTGTCGCCGAGCTGAGCCGGATGTGGCTGAGCGACGCGCGGTTCGGTAACGCGGGCCTGTTCACGCTGGACTTCTTCGAGCGGGTCGTCGCGGCGACGCTCCCCGCGGGCACACGAGTGCGCCAGGCCGACTACCGGAACGTGCTGAAGGCGGCGGCCGCCGCCGTTGACGGCACGAAGCTGAGCGACTTCGCGACGCTGCCCTCGTCGCTGGACGACGCGGCGCAGTGGCTCGACACCGCGGACGTCGTCGGTGAGGCCGTCCGGGCGCTGCGCTTGCGCGGCCCCGACGAGGTGCGCACGCGCCAGCGGTCCCGGATGTTCTGGGCACGGGTCAAGATGCTGGAGGCGTGGGACGCGTCCGCCTTCGAAGGGATCACCGCTCACCTCTACGACCTTCCCTCGGCCGATCTGGTGACCGACTGGCAGCGCGACTTCATCCGGGATCTCATCACGCGGGCGTTCGCCGGTGGGCTCGACGGATCCGACGCGGACGTGATGGTCGCGTTCCTCCTCGACAGGAAGGGCGCTCTGTCGAAGACCACCGCCCTGCCCGTGCCCGGGGCCCCGGGCACGGTGTCCGGACGGGATTTCCTGGGGACCCTGAACGGCACGGCCCCGGACCTGTCGAAGGTCCGGACCCCCTCGGGGCCGGTGGACGCTCCGTGGGCCGGGAAGGACAAGCAGACGGGCGAGGACAAGCCGGTTCCGTACACCGTGCACGCCAAGGTCGATCCGAAGGCCCCGGGCCGGGTGCTCGTCACCTTCGAGTCCTCCCCGGGCCATCCCCTCACCAGGAGCCTGTCCCCCCAGGAGTTCGCCGAGCTGCTGGCCCGCGACGCGCATCTGTCGTACGAGGACCTGACGATCCCGATCCTGCTGGACATCAAGGGACTCGTCGCCCACGCCCCCGACCTGATCAAGACAGTGGCCCAGCGCCTCGGCCGACGGATCTGGGTGATCGGCGAACCGGCCCCCACGGACCCCGTCGATCCACAGAATCCGGAGCCCGCCCCCTCCCCGGTGCGCCCCCCGGCCCCTCGCCGTGCCGACAGGGGGTTCGACAGCGAGTCCGGCACCGACGTCGACTCCGTCTTCGCGGGGCGGGGGCTGACGGTGCGGTTCGATCCGGGTTCGGCCATGGTGTCCGAGGACGATGTGGCGGACATCGAGGATAAAAAAAAGTGAGGTGGCGCCGTCGGTGCTGGCGGAGTTGCGGACCGGGCGGGCGTTGTCGTCGTTCGTGGTCACCGGGTTCGGCGAGGGTCCGGCCGATCAGGCGCGGGAGATGGGGCAGGAGCGGGCCGAGGTTGTCCTGGAGTGGTTCAAGGATCACCTGGACGATGCGCTGATGCGGCTTCAGGCGCGGGACACCCCGTGGGTGGACCGGCTCACCACGGAGGGGCTCCAGTTCACCGCGCGCAGCCGTGGCGGGGGCCTGGAGCCCGGCATGGACCCGGAGGCGCTGCGGCAGACGACGATCGAACTCACGACGTCGATGGAGTCGTTCGCGGCTCCGGAGCCGGACACCGCGCCGGACCTCTTCGATTCCGACACCGACACCGTCTTCGACTCGGCCCCCGGCTCCGAATCCGACACCGAGCCCGACAGCGACACCGAATCCGCGCGGCCGTCGGCGGCCCCGGCCGCAGCGCCGCCGACGCCGACCCCGCGCCTGTCCGCGGACCAGATCGCGAAGCTCGCCGCCCGGATCGACTCGGATCAGGTGCACACCGCGCCCGTCGGCGATGCGCCCGCCGCTCCGGTCACCACAGCGCCGTCCGCCCCCTCCGCCACGCCCGCCACCTCCACGGCCGGACCGTCCGTGCTGCCGCGGTCGACCCCGGTGGCGTTCGACGGCCAGTCCGCGGAGGTGTCGGCGGACCAGGAGGCGGACATCGCACGGCTGGCGGCCCGGGTGGCCGAGACCGGCCTGCGGAACAAGCGGGCGAGGCTGCCCAAGCCCCCGATCCGCATCACCGGGTACGGCAGCGGAGCGGCCCGGCAGCTCGCCCGCCCACGGGCCGACGCGGTGGCCGCGGTGTTCCGGCGCCACCTCGACCGGGCGCTGACCGGCCTCGGCGCGGCCGACGAGGGCTTGTCCGCGCGCGACTTCGGCATCCTTGTGACGACCGGCGGCACGACGTCACCGAGCCCGGCTTCCGCCCCGGTGACAATCGGGATCACCGCACACCGGAACTCGGCGACGGCGCTGCGGCTGGACGAGCTGCGGCAGGCCGAACCCGGTCTGCGGGACGACCCGTTCCCTGTGGCCGCCCTGGCCAGGCGCGTCCTGGGCCTGGACGACACCACACCGGTCACGGGCGCCCTGCGCGCGGACCTGTACGGGGTGACCGACCTGGCGATGAGGGACGGCCGGGCGGGCAGCCTGGCGGAGGTGGCGGCGTACCGCGCGGAGAAGGAGGCGGAACGCTACGCGGACCACCGTTTCACCACGGGCGGCACCCGGGCCCCGGGTCTGAACTGGACGGGCCTGCCCGACAGCGAGCTGTACACGGACACCATCGGCCTCCTGGAGGAGCGGTCGGGCGCCACCCCCAAAATTCTCGATTCGGCAGTCCCCAGGTGGCACGGCGGCCCCACACCGTATCTGCTGGCGGCCACCATGAACGGCGACCGGGTGACGATCCCGGCGCTGGACCGCACGACGCGGTCCATGAGCGTCGAGCGGTTCGTGGAGGAGGTCCTGAAGGACCCGGAGCTGGCGAAGCTCCCCGCGGGCGCCCCGATCGTGCTGGCCATGCCGTTCGCCGCCGACGGCGAACAGTACGTGGCGCGGCTGCTGGCGGAGCGGACGGGCCGCACCGTATGGGCGCACAGCGGTGACGCACGGCTGATGACCACGGACGACGGCCGCCTGGCCCTCGCGGTCCACACGGCTTCCGGGCGCCCGATGGGCGCGTGGTTCCCCGTCCCGCCCGGCATGCTGCCCGACCCGGACGAGGGGGAACACGACGAGGACTGGCACGAGGATGTGCTGTCCTCGCCCCTGGCCAGCGAGCTGACGGCACGGCAGATCGGCCGCGCTTCCTTCCAGCCCGAGGAGCTGGCCGTACGGGAGGACGCGTACCGCCACCTCGACCAGGTGACGAAGTACGTGCACTTCAACTTCGCCGCCGGCACCTACTCCAAGACGTTCCCCCTCGGACCGGCCGCCCGGGGGAAGCTGAAGGCGTTCTTCGCCGCTCACGGCGGGGCGGGCTTCACATCCTTCGCCCTGGACGACGGGACCACGCACCGGGCGTGGGGCGCCGGGGGCGCCAAGTGGCTGAAGAAGCGCAAGAGCTTCACCAACCTCCTTCAGGACAAGCAGGAGGACTGGCTCGGCCTGGTCTCGTGCCGGTCGGGTTCACCGAAGGACAGCGCCGTCCCGCGCCGTACGGCCTACGGGCGGAACAACCCCGGTGCCTTCGTGCCCAACCCGCTCAGGGAGGTCCCGCAGGGCCAGCACTACGCGAACGAGATGCGGAACAAGGTGAGCGCCGCCACCGTCCGCTCCGGCGTCGCGTTCCTCGACGGCGAGTACGTCCGCGCCCTGGTGACCGACCCCCAGGGGCGCTGGGGGACGTACGCGGAGTTCTTCCCGGAGCCGGAGACCGGCGAACTGGACCGCCGGGCGCGCGCGATCGGGCTGCACAGCGGCCCGGGGCCGGTGTCCGAGGAGGCGCGGCAGCAGACGCTGGAGCTGGTGCGGGCGCTGAGACTGACGCTCGGGAACGAGATCGACGACGACGTCCGGATCGAGCAGGACCCCGACTACGCGGAGCTGCTGCGCGGGGCCGCCGCGCTGGCGCGGATGTGGCGGGACGACCCCCGTTTCCGGCAGGCGGGCCCGTTCACCCTGGACCTCCTCCGCCGGGTCGTTGCCGCCAAGCTGCCCCCGGGGCAGGCCGACCCGCGCCGGGCCGACTACCGCGCGGTGCTCGCCCAGGCCCTCGACAGCGGGCCTGACACGCCGCTGAGCGGCTTCGTGACGCTGCCACAGGCCGTGGACCGGGCCGCCGCCCGGCTGGACGGCCCGGACGTGGCGCGGGAGATCGCGGACGTCCTCCAGCTGTCCGGCCCGGACGAGGTGGGCGAGGACGAGCGCTCGCAGATGTTCTGGGCGCGGGTCAAGGCGTACGAGGCGCTGGACGCGCTCGACGTCGCCGGTCTGGACGCGTACACCGCGCGGATGCTGCACCTGGACCCGTCCGAGGTGGACGACGCACGGCGGGACGAGGCGCGGGATCTGACGGCCGCGGCGTACGCGGTCGGCCGCGACGGGGCCGACCCGGACCAGGTGGCCGCCTACCACCTGGAGACCGACCGGGCCCTGTCCGCCACCACGGCCATGCCCCCGGTCACGGTCGGCGGCCCGGCGGCCGGGCGGCATCTGCTGGCCACGCCGCGGGGGGACACCGCCGTGGACCTGTCGAAGGTCCACATCCCCGGCGGCACGGTGGACGCGCCGTGGCACGGGAAGACCGCGGAGGGGAGGGACCGGCCGTATCCGTACGTGGTCCGCGCCGAGGTGGACCGCGACGACCCGGCCTACCTCTTCGTGTCGTACGACGGGGTGACCCGGCGGGTGCCCGCCGCGGAGTTCATCGAACTGGTCGCGGGCGACGCCGAGTTGCTGACCCGCGACCCTGCCGTCCCGGTCTTCCTGGCCATCTCCGAACTGGACCGCCTCGCCCCCGGCCTGGCGCAGGACCTGGCCCAGCGCATCGGCCGGGAGACGTATTCCATGGAGTTCCCCCTCGGGGAGCACACGGCCGACGGGGCGACGCACCCGGTGTTCTCCCTGCACCC
>NZ_GG657754.1:10712283-10713499 GCF_000158915.1 Streptomyces himastatinicus ATCC 53653
GTGGATTCGCGTTCGGGGTGCACCACGGGCTCATGGCGCGGCTACCGGAGGTCGAGACCACCGAGTCCACGGTCCGCCGGACCCCGAAGACGCTGGAGCTGGGGCCCGAGTCCGACTACCGGCTCGTCGTCACCGAGGACTTCGGCCCCGTCACGCCGATCTTCGAGTGGGCGGTGAACCGGCTCGACGCCAAGCCGGGCTCCTCGGCCTACCACGAGCTGAACAAATTCATCTCCTCCCGGAACTTCCACCAGCTCTCCGGGCGCATGGACCGGTCCTGGGTGGTCGGTGAGCCGCTGTTCGCCGACGACAAGAAGGGCAGGAAGGGCACTCCGCTGGGCGCCTTCGTCGTCTGGACCGAGCGGGGACGGGCCGTGCTGGCCTCGGAGACGGACAAGGCGGAACTGCGGGACTCGGCCTTCCTGACGGTGCAGAACACCCGGAAGCAGTCCAAGGCGATCGCCAAGGACCTCTCCCTCGTCGTCGGGCCCACCTTCAACCTGCCGACGTTCGGCCTCCAGGAGGTCATCTCCGACTGGATGAACCGGATCAAACCCCGGATCCAGATCGGCCCCAGCGCGCGCATCGGGCACACCCGGGGCCGCTCGGCGATGACCGGCGGCTCGGGCGCGGTCCGCTCGGTCGGCCGGGCCAAGAACGTCACCAGTGACCTGTACCGGGTCGAGAAGACCGTCTGGATCCGCAAGACCGGGGACGCGCACGCGACGCCGTTCAAAACCTGGAGCCTGGACCGGATGACGCGCACCGAGGCGCGCCGCCTGGCCGGGATGGAGGACGAGAACACCTTCGGCAGAACCGAGCCGTTCGCCCCCGCCTACCTCACCCGGGACAACCCGCCGACCCTCGGCATGGCCCGGCCGGTGCAGTTCCTCTACGACAACGGCCGGTACAGCCGCAAGTTCCCGACGGGCACCGAGGGCGAGGACACCTCCGCCGAGACCGGTGCCGAGACCGGTGCGGCCGCCCCGGTGAGCCCGGAGGTCGTCTTCACCGAGCGCAACCGGATCGACTCGCTCACGCAGCAGGTGCTGACCGCCGTCGCCCGCAAGTACCCCACGATGGTCGCCACGCTCGAGGACCTCGGCGACCCGGGCGACAAGAGGTGGCGCAACCAGGCGCACTACCAGATGGTCCTGCACAACACGCTGACCGTCATCAACGCGCTCTCGCACCACAGCGTGGCGGGCAACACGGA
>NZ_GG657754.1:10715663-10717117 GCF_000158915.1 Streptomyces himastatinicus ATCC 53653
CTCGCTGCCCGTGGAGATGGGGAAAGGCCGGGACGCGGTGCGCCGCGCCGAGCACATCACGGGCAAATTCCCCGCCAAGTACGCGCAGGAACGGCGCTCGCACCACTACATCGACGTGGGCCGGGCGCGCTACTACAACGGACAGCACGATCAAGCCCTTGACTCGTTCCTCGAAGCCGAGCGGTTGGCGCCACAGGCGACGCGGATGCATGCGGGTGTCCGCGAGACCACCAGCACCATGCTGAACACGAATCGCAACCGAGCGCTGTTGGAGTTCGGTATGCGCCTCGGCGTGGTCTGACCGAAGGCGTACGACAACCGGCTCGCCACCACCTCGGGCCGGCTCACCGGGGACGCGCTGGAGCAGGCCCTGCGCACGGCGCGGATCACCCCGCTGACCGCCGAGGGCACCGGCCCCGCGCAGGTTCTGGAGGAGTCCCACGGCTCCGGGGCGCTCTCCGCGTTCTTCGAACACGCCTCCGGCAACGAGGGCTACGAGACCGCCGGCCTGACCGAGAACTCCATCGCGGACCGCTCCGAGGGATCGCTTCAGGTGTTCTCCCGCCCGGACTTCGCCGGTGCGCGGCTGCTGGCGGTGGCCGACGGCGCCCGGATGGAGACCTCCACCAGGGCCACCCAGAGCGAGAACACGACCGCCTCCCAGGGCGGCGACCACAACACCGTCTTCGGCGGCGCGCCCGCCCTGAAGTCGGACACCGTCGGCGCGGCGAACCCGGGCGCCTCCGGCACCGGCGCCGACACCTCCGACAGCGACGGCCGGGTGATCGCCACCGACCAGGCCCGCCAGGTGGTCGTCAAGCCCAGCACGGGCCGGGTGTTCGCGTTCGCCGTCCCCACCGCCTGGCTGAGCGTGGCCCACGTCCACCGGCAGTTCAAGGACCTCTCGTCCAGCAACTGGGTCCGCAAGCACCTGATGGGCTCGCTCGGCGGCCTGAAGCCGGGCTCGCAGACCGTCGAGTCGCAGACCCAGGTACTGGCCTGGATACGCGAGGACGTCGCCCGCCAGCTCGGGCTGATCACCGACGACAACTTCCCCGAGGCGGTCGCCAAGGCCTGGGACAAGGTCAAGGACGCGGCCAAGACCTGGGCCGACGAGGACGCGAAGTACTGGGAGCTGCGCCGGGACATTCCCGATCTGCGGGAGGCCGTCGAGACCGCCCGGGTGGCACGCTCGGTGGCCCGGCGGCGGCGCCGGCAGGCCGATACCGCGGCGCAGGTGGAGCTCACGGCGGCGCGGCGGGACCTCACGGCGGCGACGGCGGCGGCCGACGCGGCGCTCCGGCAGGCGCCCGGGGACTTCCCGGCGCCGGTGGGCGACGAACTGCGGTCCGCGACCGAACTGGCCGCGCAGGGGGCTGCGGGTCCCACCAGAGCGCCCTGCTGATCAAACCTGACGGGACACCGCCACGCCCCGCCCAGCGCGCCGCCGCCGA
>NZ_GG657754.1:10731134-10732891 GCF_000158915.1 Streptomyces himastatinicus ATCC 53653
TTCACCCTCACCACCACCTTCCAGGGCGCCCCCCAGCCCCGAACGGCAACTTCGTCTTCCGGCGGCGGCTACAAGCACCAGCGGTCCCCGCCACCCTCAACTCCCGGTGGCCCGGCGTACGACTGGTTCAGCCTGGTCAGCGAGAACCCGCACCTGCTGACGGACGCGGACATCACGTACACGGCCACGCTCGTGCTCCCCAAGGGCGGCCGGACCGCGCCCTTCGAGCTGCGGAGCCCTCAGGGGCAGTCCATGCGGGTGCCGACGCTGGCCGATGTGACCGGCACCCCCGTGGAGCCCGGCCAGGAGCATCATCTCCCGCCGGAGCTGTCCTCCCTGCGCGCCCTCGGCGTCAACACCACTCCGCTGAAGGTCACCGGCACCGGGCCGCTCTTCGACAAGCTGGAAACCCTGCTGCGCACGATGGGGTTCCTGGCGCCCTCCACGCCGCAGCGCCTGGACTGGCTGAACGACGCCGCGATCCTGATGGCGTGGCTCGCCAATGCCCGCAAACTCACCATCGCGCGTTCCCAGATCGGGCTGCGCGGCGCGCTCGGCGCGATCATGGACGGCGGCCACCCGCTCTACTTCGACCTGCCCCTGGAATACGGCGTCTGGCGGGTCGGCGCCGACCTGTCCGTGGCGCCGACAACCGGCACGTCCCCCGCCCACCGTAAGAACCTGCCGGGCTGGTCGCTGATGAATGCCAACGGCATGGGGGTCGCGGGCAGCGAGTCCAGCAGCTCCGGCCAGTGGCTGTTCGGCGACGTCTCCGCCGAGATCAGCGGCCCGGCCCCGCACCACTGGACGGTGGCGGGCGGCATCCCCAACAGCGCCTCCGCCACCCGCCAGATCACCGGCGACACCTCAGGGTCCGCCGCCGGGTACGGCCTCGACATGCTCACCTACGCCCAGTCCGGGCTCGGGGTCTTCGACATCCCGGGCACCTTCACCATGACGGTGTTCTCGGAGAACGGCGACACCCCGCTGGCGACGTTCACCCCGGAGGACGGCATCGTCTCCGTCGCCATCCCGCTGACCCGTACCCTCGACACCCCGCCCGCCCCGCTGGGTCCGGTCGCCATCCGCCGGGCGACGGCCGACGACTTCCGCAAGGCACGGATGACACCGGACGCCGAAGGCAACCGCCCGCAGGACGTGGTGCTGCTCCCCGGCCAGGCCCATGTCAACCTCGCGATGGGCAGTGGCGCGCTGACCACGGCGTTCCGGCAGCTGCTGGGCGGCATCGACCCGGAGGCCGAGGAGCCCGGCGAGCCCGGCGCGCTCGCCCGGATCCTCCAGTGGGCCGCCTCCCACGGCTCCGACCTCATCGACCAGCTGCCTTCGGCCATCACCGCCTTCGCCCAACCGGCCCGCTGGCTGGGGGCCATGACCGTCGGGAAGTCCATGACGGACGCCGAGAGCCCGGTCCAGGAGATGCTGCGGGCCGCGTCGTCGTCCACCAGCCTGATCTCCCGCTCGCCGCAGATCTTCCGCGGTGTCTACGTCGTCGACGCCGACACCTCGGGCTCGCTGGTGGGCACCGACATCCAGGGCGAGATCCGCGGCTTCCTGCACCACGCGGTCTACGAGGGACCGGGCCGCCCCAGCGACAACCCCGACGCCGCCACCTGGGCGGAGAACGACCTCACCAGCACCGACTCCGCCTGGCGCGGCACCACCTCCGGCCGCTCCGAGGCGGTCGCCACCAGCCTGACCGGCTCGCACACCGGCGAGCGCCCCGGCAGCGTCTCCGG
>NZ_GG657754.1:10735831-10736855 GCF_000158915.1 Streptomyces himastatinicus ATCC 53653
CCGTCAGCCCGCCCCCGCCTGGTAGTCCGGGGTCGAGCAGGTGCCCGAGCGCACCGACAGCGGCTGTGTCATCGAACAGATCCCGGCGGGGCTGCTGGCCCGCTCCCCGCACGCGACCGCCCCCGAGCGCGGGGACCTGTGCTATTCGGTGCCCGTCGACCCCCGGGGTCCCACCGTGCTGGTCGGCGTCCCGGAGGGCGGGGACGTCTCGGCTTCCGACGTCGGCGAGGTGCTGTCGGCCCTGCCGCAGGCGCTGTGGTCCAGGATCCGGCTCGCCCCCGGCAGCCCCCGCGACATTCTGCGCACGGGGCAGTTGGCCGCCGAAATGCTCGACACCGAGATCGTCGTCTATACGGGCCTGCCGCTGCTCGCCCCGAGCGCCCCCGCGGAGCGCGGTGTGGCCCGCTCCGTACTCGTCGGCGCCGACGGCAACCCGCGGTGGCGGCCCTTCGTGGACGCCGTGGTGTGCGCCCCCTCGAAGGAGGGCGAACCCGCCCCGAGCCCGCGCCTGCTGCGCTGGAGCCCGCCGCTGCCGGGCCCCGGCAACATCGAGCACGGCGTCGTCCGGCTCTCCGACCGCTGGCAGGCCACGGCGACCCGGGCGGGCCTGTGGATCACCGAACGCGACGGCCGGGCGCCCTCCGCCTCGACCCGTGCGGTGGACGCCGAGGGCCCGGCCATCGAGGTCGGCCGCCCCGGCGAAGAGCTGGACCCGTCGCTCTGGCCCGAACTCACCCGGCTGTTGGCGAGGCTGGGGGCCGATGTGCGCAGCCGGGCACGGCTGTACGTACACGGCACGGCCACGGACGGCGGCCGCGAGCTGCGCGCGATCGCGGCGCGGCACGGCGTGCGAACCCTCCGCTTCACCCTCCGCCCGGCCCCGGCCCCCGCCTCCCGCCCGACATCGCGCACCGCCCCACCCGCCGTCGCCCACCCCACAACGGGCGCCCGCCCGGCCGCCGGTGCTCCCTCTCTCCCCGGCCCCCGCCCGGCCGCCGAGCCCGGCTCGACCACCGCGGGCTCC
>NZ_GG657754.1:10737619-10738504 GCF_000158915.1 Streptomyces himastatinicus ATCC 53653
GACGCCGAGGCCCATACGTCCCCGGCCGCCGAGGAACGGCACGTGACGCCCGGTACGCCGCCCCGCGGTGAACCCCCGCGGTCCGCCGCGCCCACGACGACCCACACGCAGCCGGAACCCGCTGAGAGGGCCGGGGCGGAGGAGGCCGTCTACGTGCCGCCGCCCCCTCCGGCGCGGCCGCCGATGATGAGCGTGTCCTCGGGCTCGGGGGACCCGGACGAGAAGCGGCCCGAGCCCACGGAGACGGAGCCCGCCACCGAGCCCGAGGAGACCGTAGAACCGGCCGAACCCCAACAGCCCGCCGAGCCCGAGCTCGCCGAGTCCGACCCGGAGCCGGAGCGGGACCCGGAGCCGGAACCGGAACCGGAACCGGAACCGGAACCGGAACCGGTCCCGCCACCGGTGCGGCGGGTGGCGGCTCCGTTGCCACCGGTGCCGTTTCAGCCCGGACACGTCAGCACCGAGGCCGAACGCACCGCGTTCCGGGCGCTCGCGGAGAGGGTGTGGGACCGGCACGGGACCGCCGTGGGCCGTATGCTCACCCGGTTGCCCGCACTGCGCGGGCAGGAGCAGGAGGCGGCGCGCGCGGATCTGATCGCGCTGCATCTGTATCTGCACACCTCCGAAGGCGCGTTGAGCCACGACGAGTTGGCCCGCGCGCTCCGCCACGGCGACAAACTGCTGCTGCCGTACGCCGCATGCCTCGCCTCGGGGCTGCGTCGGCTGCCCTCGTACCGCGGTGTGGCGGTTCCGCGGCGCCGGTGCGGAGGGCATCGGCGACGGGTTGGCGCCCGGGGACCTGCTGCGGGACCCGGCGCCGGTGTGCGCACTGCCGCTCGCGGCCGGCGCGCCGCGCCCGCGCGGTGCGCAGTACGCCATCTCCTC
>NZ_GG657754.1:10739063-10854614 GCF_000158915.1 Streptomyces himastatinicus ATCC 53653
GAGCGAAGACCAGCGCGACGCCGACGTCGGTTCCCTGGTCGCCACCGAGGGGGGAAGCCCCCCGAGCGCGTCCAAGGGAGACGGTGCGTCGGATGACGGGGACGATCCGCCGTCCGGCCGCCCGACCAAGGCGCTGCTGGCCGCGGCGGGCATCGGTGGCGCGCTGCTGATCGCCATACCGTTCCTGGTCGCCGGTACCAACAACGAGGACGACAGCGAACCGGCGGCGAAGGCCCGCGAGACGTCGGCCCGCACCATGCCGACGAGCGACGAGGACGGCGCCCCTGGGGCCTACGCCCCGAAGTCGCCGCCCGCCGACAAGCCGAGCTCCAAGACCAAGGCCAGGGCCAAGGTGAAGTCCAAGGCCCCCGAGAGCTCGGCCAAGCCGAGCCAGAGCCCCACGAAGGAGGTACAGGAGGCGTCCCGCACCGTCCCCAAGGAGGGAATAAAGGCGTCGCCGAAGCGGTCCGTGGCCCCGATCGACTACTCCAACAAGAAGAACGTCCTGCTCAGGAACGCGGTCACCGGCAAGTGCGCCGACATCCCTTACTACGGCAAGGGCAAGGTCGACGGTCCGGTCCGGCAGTACGACTGCGACGGCACGGACGCCGACAATCAGATCTGGAACTTCGAGGTGCGGTACAAGGGCCAGGGGCCCGGCTCCGCCAACCTCTTCCAGATCCGTAACGGCAAGGACGGCCTGTGCATGGACCTGCCGTATTACGGCGGTGCCGACCACGGCCAGACGGTCACGGAGTTCCACTGCGACGGCACCACCAAGGACAACCAGTTGTGGTGGCTGGAGAAGCGGGGCGACAAGAAGTTCTGGATCCACAACTACGCCAGCAATCAGCAGTGCCTGGCGGTGAAGGGCGCCCGGGGCACGGGTGACCCTCGCGCCTCACTGGCCATCGGCCCGTGCAGGTCGAACGCCAACCACGAGTGGACGTTCTGAGAAACGGCCACCCGGGGGCCCCGCGGGCCCCTTCCGCCCCACGGCGGAGGGGGCCCGCGCCTTGTCCGAACGGACAGGGCACTTGATCAGCTCAACGAGGCGCCCGGCGCTCAGCCGCGTTGGGCGGCTCGCGCGGTCTTGTCGAGGGTCGGGCCGTACATCGGGGTGCCGCCGTCGCCCTTGCCGTGGCTGTTGACCGAGACCACGGTGCCCTCGCCGGTGGCGGAGTCGAAACCGGTGATCCAATGCGTCAGCCGGGCGGACGGATGTACCGGTTGCGCAGGTTCGTGATCAACCCGTCGGTGTCGACGGTCGCGTGCTCGATCCCGGCCGCGGTCATCAGGCTGCCGTCGGCCCGGCGCGCCGCGACGACCCAGTGCGACTCGATCGTGCCGTCCTCAAGGATCGTGGTCGTCCAGTAGTGCTTGCTCTCGGCCACCGCCGCTACGAAGGCCCGGTAGAACTCCATGATCGCGGCGATGCCGGTCACCGGCTCGTCGCGCAGCCTCACGGTGGCGTCCGGCGCGAAGATCGTGGGGAGCTCCTCCAGCGCCGACGGGTCCCGCACCGCGCGGTCGGCGAGTTCCATGTAGCGGTCGAGTGCTGTCTGCGTCGTCCGGTCCGTCACATCGTCTCCGTCATCGTGTACTCCTGCCGGATCCGCTCCTCCGGCATACCGTTGACCCGCGCAGCGCGAAGCACCAACTCCGGTGCCATCAGCGACGCGGGATGGGCGGTCATGAACCCCACCGCCCGCAGGGCCGTGCCGACCTGCTCGTCCCGGCCCGCCGCCTCCCGCACCTGCCGCATGGCCCACGCCCGCCGCCGCTCCTGCTGAGTGTCCGGTGGCGCGGCCAGGCCCAGCCGGATGGCGTCGCCGGCCGTGGACGTCTGCCAGGCGGCTTCGACGACGACCTTCTCCAGCTCGAGGAAGTGCCGGGCGGGGACGTTCAGGTCGGGGCCGGAGCGCAGGTACTCCGACAGGCAGGAGGCGTGGAGCGCGGCCGAGGACATGCCTTGCCCGTACAGGGGGTTGAACGAGGCGACGGCGTCGCCGACGACCGCCAGGCGGGCGGGGAAGCGGTCGAGCGCCTCGAAGTGGCGCCACCTGCTGTCGGGGTGGCGGTACGGGACGACCTCGCCGACGAGTTCGCCCTTGACGGCTTCCTGGAAGATCGGTGGCAGCTCCCGGCACCGGGCGACGAACTCATCGGACGTGCGGCACTCCGCGCCGTTGCCGAAGGAGGAGAGCATCACCGCCCACTGCTGGTTCTCGATCGGGCTGACCGCCGCTCCGGCGATGTCCTTCGGGAAGTGCGGGCTGTAGCGGGAGATGCCGCTGAGGGGGCCGTCCCAGTCGGTCGAGCGCGTGAAGCGGGCGGACAGGTAGCGGATGTCGGCCGGGAGCCGTTCCGTCTCCGGGCGGGGCCAGCCGCCCCGCTCCAGCCAGTCGGTCAGCCTGCTGCCGCGACCGGAGGCGTCGACGACGAAGTCGGCCGGGACGACGACGTGGTCGCCGCCGCTCGCGTAGCGCACCGACTCGACCGCGCCGCGCGCGTACCGCAGCTCGGTGACGCGTCCACACACCAGCTCGACGCCCGGCAGTGCAAGCGTGCGCCGCCGGATCAGCGACTCCAGGAAGGGGCGACTGCTCCCCACGAACCGCGCGTTGGGGGTGGCTATCTGCTCGACGTCGTCGAGGTAGGTGGCGGTGCGCTCCGGACCGCAGAAGACAGCACCCTCGGCGAGGGCCTGCGCAACGACACCAGGGAAGAAGCGTTCGAGCTGCGCGTGTCCGCCGGGCAGCAGGAGGTGCACCTGGGGGCCCTGCGGGACGCCGGGACGAGCCGCGCCGCTCACGGCGGCTTCCGGGTGGTCGGGCTCGATGATCACGACACGGTCGGCGTGGTCCGCGAGCACCCGCGCCGCGACCAGGCCGGCGACGCTGCCGCCGAGCACGCAGGCGGTGCCGAGATGAATCGTGCTGTGGACCGGCGTGACGGTGGTGGTGAGCCGCTCGAAGACCGCGGCGGGAGAGTTCGGCATGTGATCCCTCATGCGTCGTGAACGGCGTCTCGATCGAGGAGACTTCGTAGGAAAGTCTCCCGTACGAGACCGATGGGCACGGTCCCACGGCACAGCAGCGCGGTGACGATCAGCACGGGAGCGCCGGTGTCGCCGGGTGGTCGTACGGCGGGTTCGAGGCGGGTCGGTTCGGAGGACGCGACCATCACGCGCCGCACACCACCACCCGCGGCCAGCGCGCGCCCCAGCGGTGTGTCGGTGGTGCTGAGAACGGAGCGTTCCTCGGGGCTGATGCGGTCGAGCGCCACGACGGCGCTCGCGGTGACGACCTTGTCGGTCCCGGCGCGCAGGTGAACGGTGCGGAACTGCACACGGGCACCCGGCGAAAGCCACATCAGCTCGGCCACCCGCTCCGGCGGTAAGAAGGCGTCTCCCTCCGCCTGCGCCTCCGCCTGCGTCGATCCCCGGCCGCATGTCCGCTCGGCCGACGGGATGAGCAACCGGCCATCCGCCCGGTGGCGGACCTCCACGGTGACCGGAGCACCGCACCACTCCTCCAGCACCCCGGTGGCCAACCTCCCTGGCTCCTGAAGGAGCGATACGAACCGGGCCAGGCTGCGCGACTCCGTGCGTTCGGACGACGGATCCGCATGCCTCAAAAGACTCTCCCCGCAACAATGGCGACGAGCGCGAGCCACCCGAAGAAGCGATTCGACACGAACTTCTCCCGGCAGTCGGCGGGGTCGTCGATATCCACCGCCGCCACCTGCCAGAACAACTGCGCCACGCCCGGCAGGAACAGTGCGTAGAACGTCCAGTGCAGACCCGCGACGGCTCCGGCGGCCACGATCCCGACCACGGTCGCCCCGTAGAACCCGGCCACCCAGGGCCGGGTCGCCCCGCCGAGGCGCAGCGCGAGGGACTTCACCCCCACCTGCACGTCGTCCGCCTTGTCCTGGTGGGCGTAGATGGTGTCGTACCCCAGCGTCCAGAAGAAACCGGCGACGTAGAGCAGGAGCGCGGGAGTCTCGATCCTCCCGGCCACCGCGAGCCAACCCGCGAGGATGTAGCAGCCGAAGACCATCCCCAGCCACGCCTGCGGCCAGTAGGTGATCCGCTTCATGAACGGGTACGCGACCACCAGCGGATACGAGGCGGCCACGAGCACCGCCGCCGGAACGCTGGCCACAGCCAGCACGAGCAGCGCCGCCACCGCCTGCACCACGGCGAAGACAAGCGCCCCCGCGACCGTGACCGTACCGGCCGGGATCGGCCTCGCGACGGTACGTGCCACCCGGGCGTCGACCTCGCGGTCGGCGAGGTCGTTGACGGTGCAGCCGAAGCCGCGCACCAGCACCGCACCGACCGCGAACGGCAGCACATGCCGCCAGTCGGGCGGCCCCGACGAGGCGAGCGCGATCCCCCACAGACCGGGGAGGAGGTACAGCCAACTGCCTATGGGCGCGTGCATCCGCGCCAGCTGGAGATACGGGAGGACGGCCTTCGGCGCACGCGGTACGACCGATGCCGCGACGCTCGGCACGACTAACCGGTACCGCCCGCTCTGCTGCGAAGGTTGAGCGGAAATATCGATCACCTGACCGTTCGAGAACGATTTTGGTGACTCTTGCAGAAAGCCAACCCCAAATTGACTAGTTTCCCGTGGCTAGACGAACTGGTCGCCCTGTGCGCGAAGCACCCTGCGCACTACCTTGCCGTTGCCGTTGCGGGGCAGTGCGTCCAGCCATACGACATCCTGCGGAACCTTGTACCAGGACAGGGTGGACCGGGCGAGCTCGACCAACTCGGCGGCAAGTGCGTCGTCACCCCGCCCCGGCCCTTCCTCGGGCGAGCCCGGTGCCGCGGCGGCGACGACGTAGGCGCGCAGGCTCATGTCTCCGGCCGAGCGCCGCACGGAGCTGACCGCCGCCTCCAGCACGCGCGGGTGGCTCTCCAGCAGGCGTTCCACCTCGCTCGGCACCACGTTCTTTCCGCCGATCACCTCGACGTCGTCGAGCCGGCCGTGCGCGTGCACGACACCGTTCCCGTCGATCGAGGCGAGGTCGCCGGTCGGCCACCACACGTCGGTCAGGATGTCGGGTCCGAGGCCGCCGCGGGCGACGCCGCGGGTGGCGACGGGGACGCGGATGTGCAGCTCGCCCCTGCTGCCCGTGGGCAGCTCCCGTCCGCCCGCGTCGACGACACGCACCGGCCTGCCGGGCAGGGGCAGGCCGACCGCCGACGGCACGTCGTAGTCCGCGGGCAGGCCGAGGGCAACGCCACCGGCCTCCGTCGTGCCGTAGGTATTGAGCAGCCGGTCGCCCATGATGGGCACCAGCTGTTCGCGCAGTCGCGCGGAGAGCACCTCCCCGGCACAGAAGGCCTGACGGACGTTGCCCAGCACCTCGGCGTGGCCGGGTTCGAGCAGCAGCCGCGCCAGGAAACTCGGCTGCGCGAACAGGACGGTGACGTGGTGCCGGCGCATGAGCTCGACCGCTGCGGCCGGGGTCGCCCGGGGCCGCGACAGCACGGCCATCTGCCCGGTCTCCAGGGTGGTGAACACCGACGCACTCAGCCCGCCCACGAAATACATGCGCGACACCGAGAGCCCGACGGTGTCGGGGCCGCTCACCAGACCAGGCGCGCGGGGAGCGCCGAGGTCGCGGTGGCGGAAGAAGCACAACTTCGGCGCCCCGGTGGTGCCGGAGGTGAACACGGCCAGCGCGGCGGCGTCCCCGCCCGCGGCGAACCCCTCGTCCGGCTCTGCCGCGACGAGCGGACCGACCTCGGTGGTCGGAGTCAGCCCGGTGTCACCGAGCCACCCGGCGGTCTCCGAGTCGACCACGGCAAGCGCCGGTTCGGCCGTGACCGCGTCGCGTGTCAGATCCTCCCGGCTCATCTGGACGTTCACCGGCACCGCGACGAGACCGGCCTGCCACGCGCCGAGCAGACACCACACCATCTGCACACTGTCGGGTAAGGCGAGCAGCACCCGGTCGCCGGCGCGCAGGCCGTACGACCGGTATCCGGTCGCCACCCTCGCCGCCCCGTCGAGCACCTCCGCGAAGGTCCACGCCCGGCCGTCGGCGTGGAACGCGGTCCGCTCGCTCCACCCCTCCTCGCGCACATGTTTCGCCCAACGACGCGTCACGTTCTCGGAGTTGTCCACCCGGTGATCCTCTCTCAACCCGGGAAGGTGAGGGCTGCTTACAGCAGCGTCGGCGCGTGGAATTCGCCGAGACCGGAGTCCAGGTCCCGGTCCAGCCAGTAGCGGCGCGGTTCCGCGAGCATGACGTCGACGCTGACGGCGAGGATGCCGGGGATCTTGGCCAGCTCGTTGTCGACGAAGAGCGCCAGGGCGGAGCGTTCGGTGACCAGGCCGATGGCGAGGACGGACATGTCGCTGGCGACGTGGGCGACGAGCCGGGTCTGGGGGAGCTGGTCGATGCGGCGCATGACGTCGGGGGTGTCACCCGGGGCCACTCGCAGGTGGAGCATGAAGGGGGTCTGGAAGCCGAGCCATTCCGACACGATCTCCAGGCGCGGTTTGACCCATCCCTCGTCGAGGACCCGGCGCACGACGCGGTGCGTGGTGGAAGTGGCCAGACCGGCGGTTCGGGCGACGCCGGCGGCGGAGACCCTGCCGTCCTGGATCAGCTGGGCGACGACCGTGCGTTCGGCCTCGCTGAGCGGTTTGGCGGGGGGTGTCGCGGTGGCGGTGCCCTCGGGGCGGGCGCCGGTGAGCTCCAGCAGCCCGGCGCGTTCGGTGTCGGTGAGGAACTGCGGGTCCCAGGTGATTCCCCGGCGCAGGGTGCTGAGGGCGGGCAGAGCGTTGACGCGGCGGACGCCGGGGACGGAGAACATCCGGTCGATCGCCTCGCTGGTGGCGGCCTCGGAGGGGGCGTGGACGACGGCGTAGAGGGGATAGTCGCCGGAGATCTGTGCCAGAAGCTGGAGGTGGGGCAGGTCACGGAGCCGGTGGAGGACAGCGAGCGGGGTTTCGCCGGTAATGTCCAGGAAAACGTGCACCGGCATCGTCGTCGAGTGCATGCCCCAGTCGGCCTGCCCGATCACGCGGACCATTCCGGCCTCGCTCAGCCGGTCGTAGCGGCGCTTGAGCGTGCTGGCGTCGGCGGCCAGGATCCCGCCGATGTCGTCCCAGGTGGCCCGGGGTGCCAGATGCAGCGCGCCGATGAGGCGCCGGTCGAGCTCGTCGAGGAGAGGGCGGGTCATGGTCATTCACCTTAGCCTGCCGGTTAATCCCACTATTACATCCTGAGACTAGAGAATCTCTCGCCTGAGTGTCATTGTTCGCAGGAACATCCCTCGTACGCACAAAGAGGTACCGATGAGTGCCACCTCCGCTCCGCCTCAGCCGACCGAGCCCCAGTCGAGAGCCCTGCGCACCGCGTTCCGCAGTTTCGCGGCGATCGAGAAGGTCGGTAACAAACTCCCCAACCCGTTCTGGCTGTTCTGGATCCTCGCGGGGGTCGTCGCAGTCCTCAGCGCCGTGCTGGCGGCGGTCGGCGTCAGCGCCGTGCACCCCGGCACGCACGAGACCATCAAGGTGGAGAACCTGCTCAGCAAGGACGGCCTCACCATGGCCGTCGAGGGGGCCGTCGACAACTTCGCGGCCTTCCCGCCCCTGGCCACCATCCTCACCGTGATGTTCGGCATCGCCGTCGCCGAGCGGAGCGGACTGTTCTCCGCCCTGCTGCGCCGCATGGTCGCGCGGGTGCCGGGCAGGTACCTCACCTTCGCCCTGTCGATGACGGCCATGATCAGCCATGTCGCCGGAGACGCCGCCTACGTCACCCTCATCCCGCTGGGCGCGTTGATCTTCCGTGCGGCAGGCCGCAGCCCGGTGCTCGGCTGCATCGTCGCCTACGTCTCGATCTCCGCCGGGTACGACGCCTCCCCATCGCTCACCACCACCGACGTACTGCTGTCCTCGATCTCCACCGCCGCCGCCCACACCATCGACGCGAACTACGTCGTCACCCCGGTGGCCAACTACTTCTTCGGGCTCGGCTCCTCCGCCCTGGTGGCCTTGGTGATCACCTTCGTCGTCGACAAGGTCCTCGCCCGCCGCTCCGACCTGGAGCCCGACGCGCCGGTCGCCGCGCCGGACGCCGCGGAGCTGGAGGCGATCGAGGTCACCGGACAGCAGCGCCGCGCGCTGCGCGTGACCGGGCTGGTCGCCATCGGCTTCATCGCGTTCCTGGCGGTGGCCATGATCCCCTCGTCCTCACCGCTGCGCGGCGAGGATGGCGGCATCGTCGACTCCCTGCTGATCGGCGGGATGGCGCTCGTCCTGGGCGTGTTCTTCGCCGTGCTCGGCACCGTCTACGGCCGGATGACCGGCACCTTCTCCGCCTCCCGCGACATCATCGCCGCGATGGTCGACGGAACCCGGTCGATGGCGCCGATCCTGGTCCTGTTCTTCGCGATCTCCCAGTTCCTCGCCTACTTCAAGTGGACGAACATCGGCAACATCCTCGCCGTCAAGGGCGCGGAGGCGCTGCGTGGCCTGGACATGCACGGCTGGACCGTGCTGGTCGGCGTCGCCGTGCTGATCACGTTCATGAACCTCGTCATCACCAGCGGCTCCGCGCTCTGGGCGCTGGCCGCGCCGGTGCTCGTGCCCATGCTGATGCTGATCGGCATCGAACCCGAGGTCACCCAGGCCGTCTACCGCGTCGCCGACTCGGTCACCAACTGCGTCACCCCGATGAGCCCGTACTTCGTGATGGCCCTGGGCTTCATCCAGCAGTACCGCAAGTCCGCGGGCATCGGCACCCTGGCCTCCTTCACGATCCCGATCGCCGCCGCCGTCTGGGTCGTCTGGGTCGCGTTCTTCGTGGCCTGGTACCTGCTTGGCATTCCCTTCGGCGTCAGCTGACCCCGACTGCCGAGGAACGTCGCCCACCACCCTCCAAGAGAAAGCAGATCATGACCGCATCGCCCGCTGCCGCCCTCACCTCCCGAGCCCAGGACGTCTCGTCGGAGATCATCACCGACATCCTGACCCTCGTCCGCCACGAGAGCAGCAGCTACGACCTGCCCGCCCTGGCGGCGGGCCTGGACCTCCTGCGGCGCCTGGCCGTCCACCGGCTCGGCCGGCCCGACCGCGAACAGCGCCACCCCGGCGGCGAGCACGGCGACACCCTCACCCTGACCTACACCGGTACCGGCGCCGGGCACGTCGCGCTCGTCGGCCACTACGACACCGTATGGCCGACCGGCACCCTCGCCGGGTGGGAGCAGCCGGAGGCGTCCGACCACGGCCGGGAGAAGCTCAGCGGGCCGGGCATCTTCGACATGAAGACCGGCCTGGCCCAAGGCATCTGGGCCCTGAAACTGGCCCGGGAGAGCGGCGCACCCGTGCCCACCGTCACCTTCCTCTTCAACGGCGACGAGGAGATCGGCTCCCTGTCCTCGCGACCGCTGATCGAGGAGGTCGCGCAGAAGGCCGACGTCACGCTGGTGCTGGAGCCGACCGCCCACGGCGCGGTCAAGACCGCCCGCAAGGGCTCCGGGATCTTCCGGGTCACTGCCACCGGCGTCGAGGCGCACGCCGGGCTCGCACCTCAGAACGGGGCGAGCGCGATCACCGCGCTGTCCGAGTTCGTGGTCGCCGCCGCGGCCGTCGCCGCCCCCGACCAGGGCACCACGATCAACACCGGGCTCATCAACGGCGGCTCCGCCACCAACGTCGTCGCCGGGCAGGCCACCGCCAGCGTCGACATCCGCGTCAGCAGCGTGGCCGAACAGGCCCGTGTCGACCACGAACTGGACGCCATCCAGATCAGCGACCCCCGCGTCCGCATCGACATCGAACACACCTGGAACCGGCCGCCGATGACCCTCAACGCCGCCTCCGCCCCCCTGCTCGCCCTCGCCCGAGAGGTCGCCCGCGAGCAGGGCCGCGACGACCTGCCCGACGCCGCCGTCGGCGGCGCCAGCGACGCCAACTTCGTTGCCGCCCTCGGGCTGCCCGTACTGTGCGGCATAGGCGCGGTCGGCGACGGAGCCCACGCCCAGGGCGAGTTCATCTACCCCGACACCGTGCCCGCCCAGACCGCCCTGGTCACGGGACTGCTGGGACGACTGGCAGGACCGCTGCGGGACTGAGCCGTGGCCTAGCGGAGCCGGGGACTTCGGGACGTGCAGGGCCTCGCCGCGGGTGGCGTGCTCGTGGGCGATGAGGCTTACTCGGGAGGCCGGGACGAATACGAGTCGGTGCTCACCCGGCTACGCCTCGCCACGCGAGCCGAACTTGGCCGCATGTGCTCCCGCGCCCATTCCTCGAAGCTGGTGAGGGGGATGCCGAGCTCCCTCGCGTACTGCGGGCGGCCCGGCTGGCCGACCACGTTCAGCCACTCGTGGTGGGCGCCCATCGCCGGCATTCCGGCGGCGAAGGCCTCCTCCTCGGTCATGTCCGGAGCGGACAGTCGCGTGCCCAGGGCGCGGGAGAGGGTCTCGGCGATCTCCGTCATCGACAGGTAGTCGCTCGCCAGCTCCAGCTCGACCCCGTCGAATCGCTCCGGCGCGGCGATGGCCGCGGCGGCCGCCCTGCCGATGTCGTCCACCGCGACCAGGGACAGCCGGGTCCCGGGGTTCAGGACGCTCACCAGGCCGCCCTCGATGCCGAGCGGGAACAGGAACGCCATGGACGGGAGGAAGTTCTCCATGAAGAAGCCCGGCTTGAGGAGCGTCCAGTGAGGGAAGTCGGCCGCGCGGACCCGGTCCTGGATCGCGCTCTTGGCGCCCAGGGTGGGTTCCATCGGGGCCCAGCGGCCTTCGGCCCAGCCGGGAGCCTCGGTGTGCCGCCCGGCGCCGGTGACGGACGTGTGCACGAACTGCGGCACTCCGGCGGCCTTCGCGCCCTCGACGAGGTTGACGCCCTGGGCCACCTCGCCTTCGAAGTCGAAGCCTTCCGCGGTGATGCCGGGCATCTGCACGGAGAAGACGGCGCGGGCGCCCTCGGCGGCCCGGATCACGGAATCGAGGTCGTGAAGATCGCCGGTGACCAGTTCGGCGCCGAGTGCCTCGACGGCCTTGGCCCGGTCGGTGGCCGGGTCGCGCACCAGAGCGCGGACGGGAACGTCCGCCGCGAGCAGTGCGCGGGCGGTGGCCCCGCCCTGCTTGCCGGTGGCACCGGTGACCAGGACGGGCGCGGCTGTGGACATGGTGCTCCCCGGGGACTCGTCCATTAAACGGCGGGGCCCGCCGTTTCTGCTCCGGTACGATACGGCGGGGCCCGCCACTTAGCAATCCTGGAGCTGACGCCATGCCCGAGCGCCAACGTGCGGACGCTCGCCGCAACTACACACGCATCCTCGCCGTGGCCGAGGAGGAGGTCGCCGCCCATGGCGCCGACGCCTCCCTGGAACAGATCGCCCGCACTGCGGGGGTCGGCTCGGCGACCGTGCGCCGCCACTTCCCCACGCGCCGCGCACTGCTGGAGGCGGTCTCCCGGAAACGCATCGACGCCCTGTGCGCCCGCGCCCACGACCTGACCGGTCGGCGCGACAGCCGGAACGCGCTCCTGGAATGGCTGAGCGACGTCGTCGCCTACTCCGTCTCCGCCCGGGGGCTGGCGGCCGCACTGGCCTACGACGGCCCGGTGCACGAGAACGGCTGTTCGGCGGCACTGGAAGAGGCAGCAGGCCCTCTGCTGCACCGCGCCGCGCAGGAGGGCGCGGTGGCGGCGGGCGTCACGGTCGCCGACCTGATCACCCTGGTCGTCGGCATCGCCCTGGCCACGGAGCACTACCCCGACCCCGCCGCCCAGGCGGACCGGCTCTTCCGGCTGGCCGTGGCGGGGCTGAGCCCGCAGAGCTGAACAAGGCTCGACCGGCGGAGTCGATGATCCTCCGGACAGGAGCTGACCAGCCCCGTCGGCGGCAGGATGGGGGCGTTCCCGTCGGATCGTTTGACGAGCACGCCACGTTCGGTGGGAGCTCCGGTGCGGACGAGGGCTGCTGTGACGAGCCACGGGTCCGCCCTGCCTGCGCCGCGCGTCCCCATAAACGAGTGGCCGTGGGCTTGACGCGTCCGGGAGAGATCCGATGATGACGAGGTGAGGACACAGAACGGCGAGTCGGTCCTGGCGCGGGCCGTACGGATCTTCGAGGCGTTCACGCCGGAGGAGTCGGCCCTGACCGTCTCGGAGGTCTCCCGTCGTACGGGGCTGCACGTGGCGACCGCGTCGCGCCTGGTGGCCGAGCTGGTCTCGTACGGGCTCCTGACCCGGGACGCCGACCGCCGGATCCGGGTCGGCACGCGCATGTGGGAACTGGCCACCCGGGCCTCGCCCACCCTGCCGCTGCGCAACGCGGCCATGCCGTTCCTGGAGGGCGTCCACGATGTCGTCGGCCACCACGTACAGCTCGGCGTGCTGGACGGCGACGAGGTGCTGTTCCTGGAGCGGCTGACGGCACCGGGCGCGGTCATCAACTACACCCGAATCGCGGGCCGCCTTCCGCCGCACGCCTCCTCCAGCGGTCTGGTCCTCCTCGCCCATGGCCCGGCCGACCTGCGGCGGCGGGTGCTCGACGAGCCGCTGCACCGCTACACGCCGGATACTCCGGCCACCGCGGCGCGGCTGCGGGCCGTGCTGGCCGAGGTCCGTCGGCAGGGGTACGCGTGCTGCCCCGGGTACGTGCACCCGGAGGCCCTGGGCATCGCGGCGCCGGTGCGTGACGCACGCGGTGAGGTGGTGGCCGCGCTGGCGGTGATCGTCCCGAACGAGGCCGGGGCCGCGTCCGTCGTGCCGGTGGTGCGGACCGCGGCACGTGGTGTCTCCCGGGCGCTGGGGGCGGCGGGTTCCCCGGGGCGGCCGCGCGATGCGGGTGGCCTCAACTGACGGCAGTGCGAGGGCCATCCGAGGTGCGCCGCACGTTCGTCTCTCACTGATTGAGAATGCCGTCGCGACGGCCCGTGGCGGCCGCGCATCCTGCCTGCAACCCAACGACGGGAGAGGGCAACGTGGCGGGAAGCAGCGTGGTTACGGATGCCGAGTCCGGAGTCGGCGCGGGGCAGTCGACGCCCGGGCACGCGGCAACTCTGGTGGTCGCCGCGAGGGAGCGTGTCGCCGAGGACGTCGTGTCGCTCACCCTCGCGCGCCCGGACGGTGGCCGGTTGCCGAACTGGACACCGGGTTCCCACATCGACCTGGTGTTGCCGGAAGGGGCGACCCGGCAGTACTCCCTGTGCGGCGACCGATGGGACGCGCACACCTACCGGATCGCCGTCCTGAGGGAACCGGCGGGGCGCGGCGGCTCCGCATATGTGCACGACCGACTGCGTCCGGGGGACCGCGTCGGGGTCGGCGGCCCGCGCAACCACTTCCCCCTCGTGCCGTCGGAGAAGTACTTCTTCATCGCGGGCGGCATCGGCATCACCCCGCTGCTGCCCATGGTGCACCAGGCCGAACTGCTGGGTGCCGACTGGCAGTTGCTGTACGGCGGCCGGACCCGGGCGTCGATGGCCTTCCGCCAGGAGCTGACGGATGCCTACGGCGAGCGGGTACACGTCGTCCCGCAGGACGAACTCGGGCTGCCGGACCTCGCGGCCCTGCTGGGCACGCCGCGCCCCGGCACCAAGGTGTACTGCTGTGGCCCTGCCCCGCTGCTCGCCGCCGTCGAAGCGGCCTGCGCCGCCTGGCCGCCGTACGCCCTGCGCTTCGAGCGCTTCACCGCAGCCGCGCAGACCGGGCCGGTACGGGAGACACCCTTCGAGGTGGAGCTGCGCCGTACGGGACACACCGTCACCGTCACCCCGGAGGTCTCGGTGCTGGAGGCGGTGCGTCGCGCCGGCGCGGACGTGCTGTCCTCTTGCGAGCAGGGAACCTGCGGCACCTGCCTGACGCCGGTGCTGGAAGGGCAACCCGACCACCGGGACTCCGTCCTCACCGACCAGCAACGGAGGGCGAACGACTGCATGTTCGTGTGCGTATCCCGGTCCTGCGGCGACCGTCTCGTCCTCGATCTCTGAGATCTCCACGATCTCTGAGATCTCCACCTTCCCGAGGAGCCATGATGTCCGAGGCACTGGAGCGTGCCGTCGCGCTGCCCGTCAGTGACGCCGACCCGTTCGCCCACGAGGTCCTGCTGGACCCCGAACCGCTGCACCAGGCTCTGCGCGAGGCCGGCCCGGTCGTGTACCTGTCGCGCTACGACGTCCACGCCTTGGCCCGCTACGAGCACGTGCACGCCGCTTTGGCGGACTGGCAGCACTTCGAGTCGGGCTCCGGTGTGGGCCTGGCCAACTTCCGTCATGAGAAGCCGTGGCGCCCGCCGAGCCTGCTCCTGGAGGCCGACCCGCCACGCCACGACGCACCGCGTCGGGTGCTGAGCGAGATCCTGGCCCCGCCCGCCCTTCGCCGTCTGCGCACGAGGTGGGCCGCGGTGGCCGAGGAACTGGTCGACCAAGTCCTCCGTGACGCAACGGAGTTCGACGCCTTCGTGGCACTGGCGGAGGCGTTCCCGCTTCGTGCTTTCCCTGACGCCGTGGGCCTCGGCCCCGACGGCCGGGAGAACCTCCTGCCGTACGGAAATATGGCCTTCAACGCGTTCGGCCCGCGCAACGACCTCGTCGCGGCGGACGCCCACAGGGTGGCCGAGCTTTCGGCATGGGTGAACGCCCAGTGCACCCGGGAGGCGCTGAGTGCGGACGGCTTCGGCGCGCAGATCTGGGCCGCCGCCGACCGTGGTGATCTCACGCACGAACAGGCACCGTTGGTGGTGCGGTCCCTGCTCACCGCCGGTGTCGACACCACCGTGCACGGCCTGGCGGCCTGCCTGTACGCCTTCGCCACCCACCCCAGCGAATGGCAACGACTGCGGGAGCGGCCGGAGCTGGCGCGAACCTCCTTCGACGAAGCAGTCCGCTGGCAGTCACCCGTGCAGACCTTCTTCCGCACCGCCACCACCGACGTCACCGTTGCGGGCACGGTCGTCCCCAGAGGGACGAAGATCCTCATGTTCCTCGGCGCGGCCAACCGCGACCCGGGCCGCTGGCACGACCCCGACCGCTTCGACCTCACCCGTGACCCCTCCGGCCACGTCGGCTTCGGCATGGGCCCGCACCAGTGCGTCGGCCAGCACGTCGCCCGTCTGGAGGCCGAGGCGCTGCTGACCGCCCTGGCTCGCCGCGTCCAGCGGATCGAACTCACCGGCACACCACACCGGCACCCCAACAACACCCTGCGCTCATGGGCAGCCCTGCCCGTGCGCGTCCAGACGGTTGCTTGACCGGCCGCCGGTTCATCACTGCTGACTCGACGGGTCGGCACCGTGCCATGCGGCTCGCAACAGTCGCCTCAGATCATGACGGGCCACAGGGCGCGGGTTGTTGGCCGGGACCACCTCCAGGATCGCGCGTACGGCATCATCGATATCCGCCTCGTCGAACCCGTGGTCGCGCAGTGCTTCCGGCGCGTCCACCGCACGACGCAGCCGCTGGAGGCCCTCAACGGCCGACGCCGCGCCGAACGCTTCCGCGATCCGGCGCTCGGCCTCCGGGGCGGCGGGTGCGTTGAACGCCAGCACGTACGGCAGCACGATCGCGTGCGTCTGGGCGTGTGGCAAGTCATACGCGCCACCCAGCACATGGCAGATCTTGTGATGGAGTCCCGAGCCCGCCGAGGAGAACGCCACCGCCGACAGATAGGCCCCGTACAGGACCCGCTCGCGGCCCTCGAGCCCGGTCGGGTCGGTCACCACGGTCGGCAGCCCCGCCGCCAGGGCGCGGATGCCCTCTCCCGCCAGCGCCTGGTCCACCGGGTCGGTGCGCGGCGCCCACAGGGAGTCCACGCAGTGTGCGAGGGCGTTGAGCCCCGAAGCCACACTCATGGCCACCGGCAAGGAGAGCGTCAGCGTCGCGTCGTACACGATCGAACGAGGCAGAACCCGCGCGTCCACGCCGGTCGTCTTGCGGGTCCCCTCGGTCAGGCCCCAGACGCTGGTGGCCTCCGACCCCGCGTACGTCGTGGGTACGGCCACGATGGGGAGCCCGCTGGTCAGCGCGACCGCCTTCGCGAGTCCGGTCGTGGAACCCCCGCCGACGCTGACCAGGAGGTCCACCTCGTGTGAGGCCGCCACGGCGCGTGCCCGCTCGGCCGAGGCGACCGGTACATGCATCACCACCTCGTCGTGGCGGACCGCCACCGGCACCTGGGCGGTGACCTTCTCGTCCAGACCCGCCACGGAGCGGGCCGCGATCACCATCGCCCGGGAGCCGCCCAGCCGCTCCACCTCGGCGCGCACCGCCGCCGGAGCGTCGCCGGGTGCGAAACACACGCGCTGCGCCAGGGTTTCATGCTCGAACCGCACGTGAGCCTTCTCCTTCTGTGCGTGGAGATCATGTCCGCTGAGGGGCGAGCACGATGTCGAACCGCACCCGGGACCAGCTCCGTCCCGACAGGTCGCGCCCGTCGGGAGCCGGTGTGCCGGCCGGCTGCCGTTCGAAGCGCTTGACGAGGGATTCCTTGACGCCGAACACGGCGTCGGAGCCCAGCAGGCTGTCGCCCTCGACGAAGATGTGGGTGACGAGGGTGCGCAGGCCGGGCGAGGCGGCCATGAAGTGCAGATGGGAAGCGCGCAGGGGTGAGCGCGCGGTCTTGTCGAGCAGGGTTCCGACGGGCCCGTCATGGGGAATGGGGTACGGCGTGGGGGTGAGTCCCCAGAATGCGTAGGCGCCCTGGTCGTCGGTGTACAGGTGGGCCCGGGCGGCCAGGTGGCCGTCGTCGTGCTGCACGTCGTAGAGGCCGTCTTCGTCGGCTTCCCATACCTCGAGGCGTGCGCCGGGGACGGGGTTGCCGTCGGTGTCGGTGACGGTGCCCTCGACCCAGCAGGGTTCTCCGGGGGCGCCTGCGGCCATGTCGCCGCCCGGGGCGATCTCGGGGGAGCCTTCGACGAAGAACGGGCCGACGACGGTGGCCTCGGTGGCGCCCGCGGTGGCCTCGTGGTTGACGTTGATGGTCTGCATGGAGGCGCCGAGGACGTCGGACAGCAGCACGAACTCCTGGCGGCGGTCGGTGGTGATGTGGCCGGTGGCGGTGAGGAAGTCGATGGCCTGCTGCCATTCGGCTTCGGTGAGGCGGACCTCGCGGATGAAGGCGTGCAGGTGGCGCACCAGGCCCTGCATGAGTTCCTTGAGCCGGGCATCCGGCGTGTTGTGGAACGAGGCGAGCACCGTGCGGACCAACTCGTCCTCGACGTGACGTTGCCGGTCCGGCACCGCGGGAGTGGTGGTGGTCATGGTGAGGGTCCTCCTGACGTGGGCGTGGTGATTGTCCTACCCGGAGGCGCGCCGGGTTCGACGCTCGTCATGGACGATGACGGCGAGCAGGCCCCCGGCGAGGGCGAGGTTCTTGAGGAAGTCGCCTTGCTGGTGGGCGCGTTGCGGGCCATCGGGCTGGGTCCAGAAGGGGAAGGCGGCGAGGGTGGTGGGGACCAGCGAGCCGGTGAGCGCCGTCGCGCAGGCCGCGGGCGCGATCCCGGCCGCCAGTGCGGCTCCCGCGGTGACATGGACGGCCGCGTTGGCGCGGACCAGCTGGCGGTCGGTGAACCGGTCCAGGAGTGGCGCCGCACGGCGGCACCGCTTCAGGAAGGTTTCCGCTCCCCGCGCGGGGCCGTCCGGGTGCCGCCACACGTGGCGGCCTCCGGAGACGAAGACGGCGGCCAGCGCGAGATGGGAGAGCGCGCGGCCGATGGTGTCGTAGCGCGGTGGTGTGTCAGGCATGCCATGGATCCGTTCGCAGGTGGCGGTCGAAGAAGCGCTCGATCAGTGCGGGGGTCAGCAGCACGGGGCGTTCGACGTCCGGGGCGCGGGGCGACAGCGCGGTGGCCGTCATGGGGTGCAGTTCCCAGTCGCCGGTGTTGAGGAAGCCGTGGTCGGCGCCGTGGACCAGCAGCAGATGGGACTCGGCGCCCGCCGCGCGCAGGGCGTCGTGGAGCCGGTGACTTTGTGCCGGTCCGACGAGGAGGTCGGCGTCGCCGTGCAGCAGGAGCACGGGCGGTACACGCGGGTGGGCCTGCCGGGCCGGGCTGGCCTCGACGGCGGTGGCGGCCCGGTCCGACGGGCGTCCGCCAAGGAGGCCCCAGGCCGGATCGGAGAGGTCCACGCCCAGCACCCCACCGGGCAGGGCGTCGTCGTTGAGACGCAGCAGATCCGTCGGGGGATAGCCCGCCACCACGGCTCGTACACCGGGCTCCGCGGGGGAGCCGTCGGCGTCGGCCGCGAAGGCCGCGAGCAGTGCCAGGTGCGCGCCCGCGGAGCTGCCCCACAGTCCGATCGACGCCCGGTCCAGGGCATGGGTGTCCGCGATGGCGCGCAAGTGGCGCAGCGCGGCGAGGACGTCATGCAGTGGGGCGGGCCAGGGGGAGACCTCGGAGGAGCGGTACTCGATGTCCGCCATGGCGTATCCGCGTTCGGCGAAGAGCCGGGTCAACCGGGGCCCGTACCCCCGCCGTTGGTTGCGCCAGCCACCGCCCGCGAGCCACACGATCACCGGTGTGGGAGTCGGCGCGGATTGCGGCAGATACAGGTCCATCCGCAGGTCCGTGCCGTACGCGAGGTCGCGCACCACCCGGACGTCGGCCTGGGCGGTCTGCTCGGGGGGACGCGGTGCGCGGCTGAGCCCTTCCATGAAACGGCCCATGACGTCGGCGTTGTTCGCCCGCACCCGCGTGATGTCACTGGTCACCGGCTCGCCCCCGGGCGGTTACGGCCAGCAGGGGGAGCGTACGGCGCCTTCTCTCGCGGTGTTCGGCGAGCCGCTGCTGATAGTGCGGTGCGAGCATGTCCGGGGTCCACTCCATCTCGTGGTCCAGTGTGACGTCGACAGCGGTGACCCCCGGCAGCGCGGCGAGCCGCTCGCGCGCTTCGTTGGCGAACGAGCCCAGCAGCATGCAGGTGGGGTCGGTGAGCCCGAACATCACACTGATCCGCTGCCCGCCGCCGTCGTCGCTGTCGTCACGCACCTGAATGTCGCTGATCAGTCCCATGTCGTCCATCCCGGCCGGGACCCCGGCGGTGATGCTGCACGGGTCGGTGATGCCGTTGAGCACCTCTCGGATCCGGGCCTCGGTGACGCCACCCATCAGGCCACCACGCTCGTCGCGGACTCGGTCTTCCCGCCCCAGGGCTGGGCCAGTTCGGTGGTGTCGAACTCGTCGCCGGCGATGGTGGCGCGCAGCTCGGCCTCGTCGATGCCGTGCAGCCGCAGGAAGTTGCGGCCGAGGATGTTCTTCTTGGCGTCCAGGGTCAGTGGTTCCACGCCGCGTTCCTCGATCAGGTCCCGCGGTGTATCGAGATCCCAGAACGCCTCGATCAGCGGGCGCGGATGGGCCGCGATGACTCCGGTGCCCCAGATGACGCGCTCGGCACCGCCCGGGACCGCGAGGAAGGCCCCGATCGCTTCGGCGAACCGGCGCGGCGCGGTCCGTGCCAGGGCGGAGGTCACCTCCAGGTTGACCACGACGTTCGGGGCGCACTCCATCAGCATCGCGGTTTCCTCGACGAACGCCAGCCCGCCGTGCACCACCTCGAAGGTCAGGTCGGGGAACGCCGCCGCGGCGCCCTCGATGTCGTCGATCCGCAGCGCGTGGGCCGGGCCGGGGCCGACCGGGAGCGCCTTGTGGATGCCCACGACCTTCAGCCCGCGCTCCACGGCCCGCTCGAACACCGGGTAGCACACCTCCGGATCACTCATGTCCAGCGAGGTGACCCGGCCCTCGACCAGGTCGATCGGGTAGAGCTTGAGCGCGTTCACCCGGTGCTCGTCGACCAGTTCGTCGACACGGTCCACCGCGCCCGGCCGCAGCGGGGACACCGCGCCGTAGACCAGCACCCGGTTCGGCCACAGCTCCCGCATCGTGAGGCCGCTGGACAGACGGGAGCCGCCGTCGCGGAAGTGTCCGTAGATCGGTGTCTCGTGGTAGATGATGATGTCGGACTGGCTCTCCGCCAGGATCGACCGCCCGATGGCTTCGGCGCCCGCGCCGTGGTTGAGATAGAGGGATTTCTCGATGGCGTAGCCGGGGCCGCCGAACTTCTGGTGCTGGCGGTACATGTGCTCGCCGATCGCGCGGCCGAAGGCCGGGTCGACGCAGTTCTCGGGCAGGAAGTTGTAGTCGTGTGCCACGCCCTCGACCACAAGGACATCTTCGATCATCGTGTGCTCCTTCGGCTGTCGTTCCCTGAGGTGGGCTCGTGCGTTCGCGCTTACGCCAGCAGCCCTGTGATGCTCTTCAGCGCCGCCACAGCGAGGCGGTCGTCGGTGGCCCCGTCGGCGCCACCGATGCCGATGCCGCCGATGACCTCGCCGTCGTCCACGACCACCGGCTGTCCCCCGGGTACCGGCAGCAGGTGGCCGTCGACCAGATGGGGCGGGGCGGCGGCCATGGCCGGGTCCGTGGCGAGCGCCGCGAACGCGGAGGTGGTCATGCCGGTGACGGCCGCGGTGTAGGCCTTGCGGCGCGCGGTTTCGACCCCGATGGGTCCGACTCCGTCGTCGCCGAGCAGCACCTTGGTGATGCCGCTGCGGCCCACGACCACGACGCAGATACGCGCGCCCTCGGCTCGGGCCGCCTTCAGCGCGGCCTCGGCCGCGCCGTACGCGATGGCGTAGGTCAGGGGTTCCCTCATCCTGCGGTCCTCTCGGGGAGCGGGGCGGCGGTGGGACCGGAGGCGGCCGGGACCCCGCGGATCAGGTCCGACGCCTTCTCGGCGACGGCGATGACGGTGGCGTTGATGTTCGCGCCGGGCACGCTCGGCAGCACCGACGCGTCGACGACGCGCAGCCCGTCGATTCCGCGGACCCGCAGATCGGGGTCGACGACGGCGCTCTCGGAGGTGCCGATGGCGCAGGTGCCGCAAGCGTGGTTGGCGGAGTAGCCGGTCTCCCGCAGATAGCGGTCGAGGTCCTGGTCGGTGGTCATGCCGGGGCCCGGTGCGAGTTCCGCCCCGATCATCGGGGCGACCTCGGGGCTGCGCAGGATGGCCAGCGTGGTGCGCACGGTTTCCCGCAGCGCGACGACGTCCTCCGGCTCGGTGAGGAGGTTGAACGTGATGCGCGGAGTGGCCGTCGGGTCGGCGGACCGCAGCCGGACCTCGCCACGGCTGCGTGGGGTGGCGACGGCGTTGAGGGCCACGCAGCGGCGGTTGCGCAGTGGCCGGACGCCGGGGAACCAGGGCCGGGCGTCGAACCCGCCGGCCAGGATGCCGAGGAATCCGTCGGGGCGGTCCAGACCGGGGCGGGTCCGGACGTAGGCCGACAGGAATTCGGGCATCTGGGCCAGCGGGCCGCTCCCGGCGACGAGCCAGCGCAGCGCGTGGCGCACCAGACGGTCCGCGCGCAGGTGCTCGTGGAAAGTCACCGGTTCCGTGACGTCGAACAGCACGGGCGCGGCCGGATGCTCTTGCAGATTGGCGCCGACGCCGGGAAGGTCCACCACCGATTCGATGCCGTGCCCGCGCAGGTGCTCGGCCGGTCCTATGCCTGAACGCATCAGTATCTGCGGCGAGTTGTACGTTCCGCCGCAGAGCGCGACCTCGCGGGTCGCCCGGACCACCCGGCTCCGTCCGCCTTTCACGACGCGGACGCCGGTGGCGCGTCCGTTCTCCAGGAGGAGTGTGTCCACCAACACCCCGGTGAGCAGGGTGAGGTGGGGCCGTCGCCGCAGCGCGGGGCGCAGGTAGGCGGCCGCGGTGCTGTGGCGCCGTCCGCGGCGGATGGCGGTCTCGTTCTGGCCGGCGCCGGTGGGGTCGCCACTTTGCGTGTCGTCGGGGAACCCGATGCCCAGCGATCGGGCGGCGCGGTCGAGCCGCCGTCCGAAGGTGCTTCTTCCGGGGGAGGTCGACACGGTGACGGGCCCGTAGCCGCCGTGGTGTTCGGTGTCGCCGCGCCAACTGTTCTCGGAGCGGCGGAAGTAGGGAACGAGGTCGTCCCAGCCCCAGCCGGTGGCACCCGCCGTGACCCAGTCGTCGTAGTCGAGACGGTGTGCGCGGACGTGGGTGGAGCCGTTGATCGAGCCGGTCCCGCCGACCAGACGGCCACGGGGCACCGGAATGTGTCTCCCGTTCAGTCCCGGTTCGGGCTCCGTCTCGTACCCCCAGCCGATTCCCTCGCGCCCCGACAACAGCCCGACCCCGAGGGGCATGTGCACCAGCAGGCCGCGGTCCGCGGGCGGGCCGGCCTCGATCAGCAGTACGCGTGTCCCGGGGTCGGAGGACAGGCGTGCGGCGAGGACGCAACCGGCCGTGCCCGCGCCGACGACGACGTAGTCGTACTCGGCGCCGTGCCCGGCGCTCATGCGGGAGGTCCAGACATCATCGTCTCCTTCGGCTGGGTTTCGGCTCCGGAGGAACGCGCGCTGGAGGCGAGGAGCGCGAGGAGGCGCGGGCGGGCCGTCGCTCGCGCGGCGCGTTCCGGGGTGGTGCGATCGCGAGACGGCGGGAGTCCGCGAGCGGCTCGTCGCCTCGGCGCGAAGCCAACGTAACAGGGCGGTCGGCGCCCCGAAAGGGTCTGCAAGTAATTCATCAAAGCAGGTCAGGCGCGTTGACAGTTTTTCATCAGGGCCGTACAACGGAAGGTGCCCGCAGGTTCGCCGCACGATGTCCGGCCCTGCCCGTGGCCTCATTTCGCGCCTCACTTCACGCGTCCGCGCCACCTCAATGCCGAGGAGATGGTTCAGCATGACCGACACCACCGTGACCGATACGCCCGTGGCCGACACGGGAACCGGCTACGGGCGTAAGCCCTCCTCTCACGACGCCCGCCTGACGGAAGTCGGCCCCGGCATGCCGATGGGCGAGGCACTGCGCCGCTACTGGCAGCCGATCGCCAGTTCCACCGCGCTCACCAGCGACGTTCCGCACCGTGCCCGCCTCCTGGGCGAGGATCTGATCGTCTTCCGGGACGGCCGGGGCCGCCCCGGCGTCGTCTTCGAACGGTGTGCGCACCGCGGCAGCAGCCTCTTCTACGGCCGTATCGAGGAGGACGGCATCCGCTGCTGCTACCACGGCTGGAAGTTCGACGTGCGGGGCCACTGCCTGGAACAGGCATGTGAACTCGACGGCGGCCGCCGCCGCAACCTCGCCCGCCAGCCGTGGTATCCGGTGGAGGAGCGGTACGGTCTGGTCTTCGTCTACATGGGCCCGCCCGAGCACAAGCCCCCGCTGCCGCGCTTCGACAGCCTGGAGCCCCTCGGGGAGGGCGAGAACCACTACACCAGCTGGACGGTCCCCGGCACCGAGGTCATCGGCATGGAACAGGACTACAACTGGCTCCAGCTGTACGAGAACGCCGTCGACCCCGTGCACGCCTCGTGGCTCCATTCCACACACAGCGGGTTCCAGTTCCAGGGGACCGGCACCACCGGCTTCCCCGAGCACTTCTACGACGCGAGCACCGTCGCCGAGCGCGTCACCTACCACCGCACCGATCACGGCGTGAAGTACGTGCAGCGCTACCAGGACACGAAGGGCCCCGACGGGGCTCCGGTGGACATCGACTGGTCGGTGGAGCTCCACCTGCCGAACATCATCGCCCTGCCCGACTTCGTCCGGGTGACCCCCGACGCCCGGCACGACATGCTGATCTGGGTCGTCCCCGCCGACGACACCCACCACCGGCTGGTCTTCTCCATCCGCGCCGCCGACCCGGCCCGGCTCGAATCCTTCGTCTTCGGCATCAGGCAGAACGGCAAGGACAACTGGGAGATGACCGACGAGGAGCGGCGGCGCTTCCCCGGCGACTACGAGGCCCAGCAGTCCCAGGGCGACATCACCCAGCACTCCGAGGAGACCCTGGCCCCGTCCGACCGCGGGGTGGTCATGCTCCGGCGCATGCTGCGCACGATGATCGACGACGTCGAGGCGGGGCGGAAACCGCTCGGCGTCGGTGCCCCGGGCGAGCCGGTCCGCCACGTGGAAGCCGGTGCCTTCATCCGGCGGGAGCCGGGGGACGAGGCCCCGAAACCGGCCGGTGCGGACGAAGCTGCCACGCCGACGGCGGCAGGGGCGTGACCGAGGCGTGAGCACCACCTGGACGGACGCGGTCGTCGTGGCCCGGTACGACGCCACGCCGAGAATCGCGGTCTTCGACCTCGCCCGGGCCGACGGCGGCGAGCTGTGGGAGTACGAATCCGGCGCGCACATCGACGTACAAGTCGGCGAGGCGGGACTGGTCCGCCAGTACTCCCTGTGCGGGCCTCCGGGCGTCCGCGAGCAGTACCGGCTCGCGGTGCTCAACGAGCCCGCCTCGCGCGGCGGTTCACAAGCCATGCACACCCTCGCCGAGGGCGACACGCTACGGATCGGCGCGCCGAGGAACCGCTTCGGTCTGACGCCCGCGAGACATCACCTGCTTCTCGCGGGCGGCATCGGCATCACCCCGCTGCTGTCGATGGCACAGACCCTCGACGCCACCGGCGGCGACTACCACCTGCACTACTGTGCCCGCAGCCGGACCGACGCCGCCTTCGTCCCCGAGCTGGAGCACCATCCACGGGCCACCCTCCACTTCGACGACCAGGAGCCGGAGCAACTCCTCGACCTGGGGCGCGACCTGGGGGAACCCGCCCCCGACACCGCAGCCTACGTCTGCGGCCCCGGCGGTTTCATGGACTACGCGCTGGGCCGGGCGGCCGAGCTGGGATGGCCCGCCTCCGCCCTGCACACCGAGCGCTTCAGCGCGTCGACGGCCGCCACCGAGACCGGCGGGGGAGGGGAGGGCGGATTCACGGTGCGTCTGTCCTCGACGGGAGCGGAGTACCTCGTCCCCGAGGACCAGAGCGTCCTCGACGTCCTCCTGGCGAACGGGGTCGAGGCCCCCTCCTCGTGCGGGCAGGGCATCTGCGGCGAGTGCGTCGTACGGGTGCGCGTCGGCGAGCCCGATCACCGAGACGACGTCCTGACCGACGACGAGCGTGCCGAGGGCCTGTTCACCCCGTGCTCGTCGCGGTCGAGGTCCCCGATCCTGGAGCTGGAACTGTGACCACCTCATCGACAGCGGCGACCGGCAGCCCCACCGCCCCGGCCACGGTCGAGGACGCCGAGGCCGCCTGGCTCGCGGCACAGACACTCCCGGACCCGGAGCAGAGCCTGCGTGCCCTGATGCGCCCCGACTGCGTCATCGTGCACGCGCCGGCGGGTCATATTCACGGTGTGGACGACTGGCTGCGGTACGCGGCACGCCTGGGCCGGACCAGCCAGGTGGACACCTACGACGTGACCGTCCAGCGGTTCGGCACCACGGCCGTGGTCAGCTGTCTTCAGGAGATGCGCGTGGCCTTCGTGCCCGAGCTGACTCCCTTCGTCATCCAGGCCGCCGTCAGCCGGGTCTGGGTGACGGACGCATCGGGCGGCTGGCAGATGGCGCACCTACAGATGGCCCGGCGGCTTCCACCGGGCTGAGCGCCCGTGCTCCCGCCGGCCGGGAGCACGGCCACCGTCACTCCTCGGGCTCGCCGTCCTCCGCCGCGCCGTTCACCGCTCCATCCTTCACCGGCGCTTCGGCGAGCGCGGAAATGATCCGGGCCACCTGCTCGGAGTAGTGGTCGATGAACTCCTGCGACGCGGGGTCCTGCTGGGTGAACTCGCGCGCGATCCAGGGCAGGGCCACCGGGGCGATGGAGGCCGCGAAGAAGGCGAGGGACACCGCCCCGACGTCGAGGTCACCGCGGAACTCGCCACGCGCCTGCCGCGCGCGCAGCTCCTGAACACTCTTGAGCAGCTCGACGGCCCGATCGTCCTCCGCGGGCGGCGGCGTACCGGGCTCTTCTCGCGTCAGCGTACGGACCCACCCCGGATCCTCACAGGCCATGTAGACGTAGCGGCGCACCGCCTCGGCGTAGGGGAGAGTGTGGCCGACCGGCATGGCGGTCTCCAGCCACTGCTCGCTCAGCGCCTCGTACAGCCCGCGTTTGCTCCCGAAGTAGTAGGTGATCAACTGATGGCTGACACCGGCCGCCTCCGCGATGCGGACCACCCGGGCCCCGTCGAAACCATGGGTGCCGAACTCCGTGCCGGCCGCGGCCAGAATGGCCCGCCGCGTGCCCACGGGGTCCCGCCGACGACCGGGATCATCGGGGCGCCTCCGGCGCTGCTGCCTGCCGGACGGTGCCGCCGACTTTCCTGATGCCGTCTCCTCCGCTGTCACACGGACGACCTTACAACCGACATCCGCAGTGCCTGATGCCGAAGGACCGGGAGCCGTCACATGTCTGCTGAAGTCCCCTGGTCAGGAGATGAACGCCGCCTCGGCGTCGTGGCCGTAGATCCAGCCGTTGCCCACCAGGGGGTCGGACCCGGCGAGCGCCGTGTCGCGCGCCTCTTGCCCGGGGCCGTCGGGCAGGTGGTTGACGTCCCGGCGGGCGTGGCTGGCCTGCTGAAGCCGTGTGGTGCGTTCGGTCCGTGCCGACTCGTACCGCTTCAGCGCCTGTTCGGGGTCGTCCACGGACCCGGCCAGGCAGCGCGCCAGCACCGCGGCGTCCTCGATGGACTGGGCCGCACCCTGGGCGAAGAAGGGGAACATGGGGTGCGCGGCGTCACCGAGCAGCGTGATCTTCCCCCGGCTCCAGTGCCGCAGGGGTGCCCGGTCCAGCAGCGCCCAGCGGCCGGGGACGCCACCGCCCGCGATGAGGTCCGTCACCCGCGGGTCCCAGCCGGCGAACTCGGCGTGAAACTCCTCGACCGTGGCCGTCGCGCTCCAGGACTCGTCGAGGTTGTCCTCGGCAGGGGCGGCGGCGAACACGTTGACGGCCTGCCCGCCTGCGATCGGGTAGTGCACGAAGTGCCGACCGGGGCCGAGCCAGAGGGTCTGGGCGGGGCGCAGAGCGAAGTCGGGCGCGTGCTGGGCGGGCACGATGGTACGGAAGGCGCAAAGGCCGGAGTACTCCGGCGGCGCGGGCTCGGCCACCGTGTCGCGGACGACGGAATGCACGCCGTCGGCGCCGATGACGACGTCGGCCTCGACCTGGCTGCCGTCGGCGAAGCGCAGCAGCGCGCCGTCCGGGGCCGCGGCGACCGAGGTGCAGCGTGCGCCCAGACGGATCCACTCGCCGGGCACGGCCGTCCTGACGGTGTCGAGCAGATCGGCCCGGTGAACGACATAGGTGCGCTCGCCGTAGAGCCGCTCGCACACACCGCTCAGGTTCTCCACCGAGAGCACGCTCCCGTCGGCCCAGCGACGGAACTCCCAGCCCCACTCGAGCGGCACGGCCCGGCGCAGGAACCGGTCCATGGTGTCGAGGCGGCGCAGCAGCCGTACGGCGTTGGGAGCCACGACGATTCCGGCGCCGACCTCGGTGAGGGCGGGTGCCTGCTCGTAGACGGTGGCGGTCAGTCCCGCGCGGCGCAGGAAGGCGGCGGCTGCCAGGCCGCCGATGCCACCCCCGATGATGGCGATCCGCGGGCCGTGCACAAGGTCGGGCATGGAGCCACTCCTCAGCCTCGATGGCGAACGTCCTGGTGAGACCTCGATCCTCACCGATGTGCCGCACCACCGGGACCAGCTATGTTCATTCAACGGACGTCCACTTTCGGCGGCCCCCACGGGAAGCGGAGGTCTGATGCCCCGTACGAGCCAGCCCGGACGCAGCGTGAGTGCGCGGCTGTTCGATGTTCTCTTCGCGTTCCGGCCCGGCCGGTCCCGGCTCACCCTCGCCGACCTGACCCGTGAGACGGGGCTGCCCCATGCCACCGCGCGCCGACTGACGCTGGAACTCGTCGAAGCCGGGGCGCTGGACCGGGCACCGGACGGCTCCTTCAGCGTCGGCCTCCGGCTGTGGCAACTGGGCACCCTGGCGCCGCTGAGCGTTCCGCTGCGCACCATCGCGCTCCCTTTCATGGACGACCTGCACACGGCGCTGCGCCAGCACGTACAGCTCGCGGTACTGGAGGGCACCGAGGCGGTTCTCGTCGAGCGGCTGTCGGCGGGCAACGCGGTGGACGTCGTGTCGAAGATCGGCGGGAGGCTGCCGCTGCACTGCTCCGGCGTGGGCAAGGTACTGCTCGCCCACGCCGGGCCCGAGCTGATGGAGCAGGTCATCGCGCAGGGGCTTGAGGCATACACCGACCGCACCGTCACCGCTCCGGCGCGGCTGCGGGCGCTGCTGGCCGAGTGCCGCGAGACCGGCGTGGCCTTCGTCCGCCAGGAAAGGACACCGGGGGTCGAGTCAGTGGCCACCCGCGTCATCGACGCCGACGGCGAGGTCGTCGCGGCCCTGTCGGTCGTCGTAGGCGCCGGGTCGGTCGATCTCCGGACGGTACGTCCGGCGGTCATCGCCTCCGGGCTGGCCGTGTCCCGCAGACTGGGGTGGCGTCCATCGGCCGGAGTCCGCTAGAGCCGCTTGCCCGAGCGGGTGCGGGGCGCGATGCACCGGCATCATGCCTCCACGGCCGGGCAGGCCATCCAGAACGTCCAAGCCGACCGTGTGCCCGAGGAGCAGCGCAGCCGTTCCGGCACGCCGCATCGGCGATGTCGAGGACGTGGCCGACGTCATCGCCTTCCTGGCCCGGCCCGAGTCGAGCTACCTGACCGGTGCGACGTACGACGTCAACGGCGGGTCGCACATCCATTGGCGGGGCGTCGGCCGGCGACGCTCGTAGACAGACCCGCGCGGCAGCACCCGATGTCAGTCGGCCTTGCGCCAGCGGGAGCGCAGGTTGAACGCGGCGGTCTTCGGGCGGCGTTCCCGTGTGAAGATGCCCTTCTTGTTGCCGTCGACGCGGAAGACGCCCGGGGCGGTGGCGAAGTCGGCGAAGTGCCAGATCTGCTCGCCCACCACCGCGTCGATCCGGTCGAAGACCCGGTGGTACACGTCGAGCAGATCGGCCTGGTATTCCTCGGTCCACGGAGTGGGCACGGTGCTGCGCAGCCCAGGGTAGGTGTCGGCGCCGTATTCGGTGATGACGATGGGCTTGTCGTGCTGCTCCGCCCACTGCCGCAGTTCGGCCTCCAGCGCGGTCTCGGCGGTTTCGAGGTCGCCGGGGCCGACGTACCAGCCGTAGTAGCGATTGAGCAGGACGACGTCGAAGAGGTCCGTGACCTGGCATTGGTCCGGCCGTGCGAGCAACGCGTTGACGTAGGCGACGGGCCGGGTCGGGTCCAGGCGGCGGGCCTCGGCGGCCAGCGGGGTGAAGTAGTCACGTGCTTCCGGCTGGACGTGGTCGGGTTCGTTCGCGATGCTCCACAGCACGACGCTGGGATGGTTCTTGTCGCGCGCCACGAGCTCCCGGATCGCCTGGAGGTGGGTGCGCTGGGTGTCCTCGCTGATGGTGTCGGGGGAGAACGTGGACACCCGCTCACCGGAGTTGAAGATGCCTCCGCCGATGTTGAGGTTGAGGCCGACCGCGGCGGTTTCGTCGATCACGACCACACCGTGCCGGTCGGCATAGTCGAGGACTTCCTCCGCGTAGGGGTAGTGCGAGGTCCGGAAGGAGTTCGCGCCGATCCAGTCCAGGAGGGCGAAGTCGTGCACCATCAGCACGTCGTCGTGGCCCTTGCCGCGGATCGCCGCGTCCTCGTGCTTGCCGAACCCCTTGAAGTAGAAGGGGGTTCCGTTGATCAGGAACTGGTTGCCGCGTACCTCCACGGTGCGCACGCCGACAGGCTGGCGGTAGCTGTCGATGACGTCCCCGGCGGTGTTCAGCAGCGTGGCTTCGAGCGCGTAGAGGTAGCCGTCGCCGGGTGCCCAGGGGTGCACGTCGGGCACCCGCAGAGTGCCGGCCGCACCCGTGGCCGCGGCCACTTCGGCGCCCGAGGCGTCGAACAGCGCGATACGGACCGAGTCCGCCTCTCCGGTGCTGTCCACCTGGTAGCCGACCACGCCGGTGGTGTCCTCGAAGGCGGTGGTCACCGTGATGTCGCTGATGTGGGCTGTGGGGGTGGTGTAGAGCCAGACCGGTCGGTGCAGGCCCGCGTAGTTGAAGAAGTCGTGGAAGTACCGCTGCACCCGGCGGCCGTCGGGGCGCTCCTCGATACGGCCGGGCGGGATCGACTCCCAGGTCAGTTCGTTGTTGACCACGATGGTGACGCGGTTGTCGGCTCCCGGCCGTAGGTGTTCGGTGACGTCGGCCTCGAAGGGGGTGTAGCCGCCTTCGTGCGCGGCGACCTTGGTGTCGTTGACCCAGGCGGTGGCACGGTGCGTCGCGGCGTCACACCGCAGGACGACGCGTTCCCCTGCCCACCGGGCCGGCACCCGGACGCTCGTCTGGTACCAGGCGTCGCCGACGTGGTCGCGGACTGCCGCATCGGGGAAGATGTCGTTGTAACTGGCCGGTACCGGCATGTCCACCGCCGCTGCGAGGGGCGAGCGCCACCAGCCTTCGGCGCGGCCGGCTCCCTCCGCGTCCAGGCGGAACTTCCACAGGCCGCCCAGTGAGCGGCGTTCGCGGGTGGGACCGTCCTGCGGACGAAGCATTGTCAGTTCTCCTGTTCTCCGCGTGGTGGTCACGCGGTGGTCGAGGCCATGTGCGTGTCATGAAGGGACCGCGTCCTATTTGATGCCGGTGTTGGCGATTCCCTGAATGAAGTGCTTCTGGAGGGCGAGGAAGAGCAGGATGATGGGAGTGACGACGGTTACCGCGCCGGCGAGCAGCAGTCCGTAGTTGGTGCTGTTGGCGCCCACGGAGAACAAGGCGAGCGCGACGGGCAGGGTGTAGTGTTCCTCGGTCTGAGAAATCACCAGTGGCCACAGGAAGTTGTTCCACTGCGCGAGGAACGTCAGGATCGCCAGTGTCGCCAGAGAGGGTCGGCAGAGCGGAAGAATCACCCGGAGGAAGATCCGTGCTTCTCCCGCACCGTCGAGCCGAGCCGCTTCGACGAGTGAATCCGGGATGTCCCGGATGAACTGGCGCATGAGGAATACGCCGAGTGGTGTCACCAGGAAGGGGAGGATCAGTCCGAGATAGGTGTTGCTCAGGCCCATGTTGCTGACGAGGACGAAGAGCGGCACGAAGGTGGTGACACCTGGAATGATCAGCATCGTGAGGACGAGGCCGAACAGGAAGCGTTTTCCCAAGAATTCGATCTTCGCGAAGGCGTATCCCGCCATCGAGCAGAACAGCAGATTTCCCGCGACGCAGGCCAGGGCGACCAGTGTGCTGTTGAGGAAGTACAGCTCGAAGTTCTGCTTGGACAGGAGCTGTTCGAAGTTGGCGAGGGTCGGGGACTGGGGGAGCCAGGTGCTCGGATGCGCGACGATTTCCCCCGTTGGCTTGACCGACCCCAGGAACATCCATGCGAAGGGTGCCAGCGTCGCGACGATGCCCGCGGTCAAGGCGGCGTAGAGCGTGAGGCGGGCGGGTGGGGTGCGGCGGTGTGTGCTGAGGTCGAGGCCGGTCTGAGTCGTGCTTGTGGTCGTGGTCGTCATGTCAGGCTTTCGCTCGGAAGATTCGGAATTGAACGAAGCTGAGCAGCGCGATCGCGGTCACCAGCACGTAGGAGGCGGCGGAGGCCATGCCGTAGTTGCCGAACCCGAATTGCTGGTAGGCGTAGTAACTGATCGATGTCGTGCTGTCCAGCGGGCCGCCACTCGTCATCACGAACGGTTCTTCGAAGAACTGGAGGTAACTGATGCTCAGGAGTACGGCGACAACCAGCGTGGTCGGCCTGAGCAGCGGAAGGGTGATGCTCCGGAAGGCGCGCCAGCGCGTAGCGCCGTCCACGCGCGCCGCCTCATGCAGTTCGGCGGGCACTGACTGCAACCCTGCCAGGAAGATCACCATGGGGATGCCGAAGTGCCGCCATACCGCCATCAGGATGAGCGCGGGCATCGACCAATCCGGGTCGTTCAACCAGTCCGGCCCCTTAATCCCTATGCCAGCGAGGGCGGCATTGATCATGCCGTCCGGCTGGTAGAGGTACCTCCACACCACCGCGACCGCGACAATGCTCGTCACTACCGGAGCGAAGTACGCGACGCGGAATATTCCCTTCGCCCGCTGAATTCCGGAATTGAGTGCGACGGCGAGAGAGAGGGCGATCACCATCGTCAGAGGGATTCCGATGGCGACGAAGTAGAGCGTATTGAAAACCGCGCGGACGAAGGTTGGATCCCCGAACAACGCGGTGTAGTTGTCAAGGCCGACGAAGTTCACACTGAATGGTGTTCGTGCGTCGCGGCTCGTGATGTCCGTGACGCTCATCGACAGGGAGGAGAAGACCGGCCAGACTCCGAACGTGGCGAACAGCACAATGAATGGTGAGCAGAAGGCCCATGCGACCAGGGTGCGCCGGACGCTTCCTGGCGCGCCCCCGGGAGGTGCCGTCCGGCGCGGCTCAGCGGCTCGGTCCGGCGGGGCTTTTACGACGGTGGGGGAGGTCATCGCCGGTTTCCGGTTCCGATCGTCGACGCTTTCGCCTGGAGTCGCCGCAAAGCAGACTCAGGTGATGAGACGCCCTTGGCGACCTTCTCGATCTCGGCATCCATTTCCGCGGTGACCTGCTTCCACGTCGTGGTATTCGGTCCCGGCTGTGCTGTCTTGAGTTGGGCCCGGAACACGGCCATGGAAGCGTCGGTCGCGAGTTTCCCCTCGGTCCAGGCCGACTGGACAGCGGGAAGATCCCCGGACAGGTCGTACCATGCCTTCTGACTGTCAGGCCGGGCCATCCACCGGATGAACTTCCATGCGCCCTCACGGTTCTTGGCGTCCTTGAACACCGCCCAGTGTCCGCCGCCGATGTAGCTGGTATTGGACTTCGGGCCCGTCGGGAGCGGCGCGACCCCCACCTTGTCGTCGACGAAGGACTGTCCGCCGGCAGATTTCAGCAGACCTTGCTCCCATGGGCCGGAAATGAGTGCGGCAGTGGACCCGGCAACGAACTTTGGTTCAATCTCTCCGAGGCTCATCGGGCCGTTCGGGCTCGTGGTCTTCGAGGCGATGAACGATCGGTAAAATTGCAGTCCTTTGAGTGCCTCTGGTGTGTCGAAGGTGAACTTGCCCCCGTCCTTGTTCACGAGCCGGGCTCCGGCCTGCCACATGAACGGCAGCACGCTTTGCCAGCTCTGCGCCGCGCCGGTGGGCAGGGAGAGGCCCCACTTGGCGCCTTGCCGTTGGAGGGCCTTGAGGAAGGGGCGGTACTCGTCCCAGGTTTTCGGCGCGGACACACCTGCGGCCCGCGCCATGTCCTTGCGGTAGAAGAGGGAGCGGGTTTCCACATACCAGGGGACGCCGTACGTGGCTCCCTCGAAGGCGGTGCTCTTGACGGCACCGCGGTAGAAGATCGAGTCGTCGACAAGTTTCGGCGGGACTTGTTCCAGTCCACCTGTGGTCGCGAACGCCGCGAGGTCCGCGGTACCCACCAGGGTGGCATCAGGGGTGTCTCCGGATGCGATCGCCGTTTCGACCTTTTTCCCGTAGTCCTGCCAGGGAACCGCGGTGACCCGCACCTTCGCTTCGGGATTCGCCTTCTCGAAGCGCGCGGCCAGCTTGGGCAGCAGTTCGCCCTCCGTTCCCATCGCCCACACGGTGATGTCGCCGCTGGCCCGCGACGTGTCGATCGGAGGGCCTTTGTCGGTCTGTCCCTGCTTGGCGTCCGTGCGGCCGCAACCGGTCAGAACCAGGGCGGCGGTCAAACCGCCAACGAGTGTCTTCGCGATCTTTGATGTGAACATCGTCGTCCAGTCCCTCTCCACCTGATGGATGCGCGAGCGCTTCTTCAGCACGTCGTGGTGTGGGTGAGCGAGACCGTACATCGAAAACCGAACAGGTGCCATAGTTTCGGCGAGGTGAACTCCGGCTCTGATAGGCGGGGCACCGCCATAGGGTTGACGCCATGACCGAAGAGATGAGCGCTCGTCCAGCCGCCCGGCGGGGCCCGTACGCCAAGAGCGCGCGCCGCCGGGCCGAGATCGTCAGCTCCGCGACATCCGTCTTCGCGGCGCGCGGCTACCGAGGCGGCTCTCTGCGGGAGATCGCGAAGCAGATCGATCTCAGTCTGACCAGCGTGGTGCACCACTTTCCCACCAAGAGCGCACTCCTCGTGGCCGTCCTCGAGCGCGCCGATGCCGCGAGCATCGAGTCCTTCGAGTCGGACACCCGCACGAAGGGTGTGGCGAGCGCTGTTCTTCGATACGTTCGCCGCAATCTCGAACGGCCTGAGATGCTGCGGCTCCTTGCCCTCATGGCCGCGGAATCCTCAGCTCCGGACCATCCCGCTCATGAGTGGTTCCGTGACAGGTACGAGAGGGTCATCGCCGGTATCGCGATCGCCGTCCGTCGTGACCAGGACGAGGGCCGTATCTCCAACAGCAGGACTCCCAGGGACATCGCGGAGTCCCTCGTCGCCCTCTGGGACGGACTCCAGCTCCAGTGGCTCATCGACCCGCGCCGCGACCTTGTCGCCGGGGTGACGGCCGCGCTCGAGGACCTGCTGGGCATCCAGAACGCCCTCGACGCCTGATCCGCGCTGTCGCCCTGTGCCGAACCATGCCCGGGCTCGACGGCAATGTGCCAACCCGCTTGCCCAGCGCGATGTGCTCGCGATCGGGCTGACGGGGTGGCCTGCGGGGTGGGGGCACTGGCGCTACTCGAGGGCAGGGGAATCAGTGGGGGTACAGGCCGCCGTCGAGGGTGATCACCTTGTTGGTGAGGTAGCCGTTGGTGACCATCGAGGTGGCCATCGCGGCGACTTCGTCGGGGGTTCCGAGGCGTCCTACGGGGATGGGTGCGGGCAGGCGGCCGCCCTCGCCTGCGTCGCCGGGCAGGATCCGGGTGCCTCCGATGAGCGCGGGGGCGAGGGAGTTGACCGTGACACCGGCATCGGCGACCCCGGCGGCCAGGGAATGGGTCAGCCCGTGGAGGGCGGCCTTGCTGGCGGCGTAGTGCGGACCCATGATGCCGCCGTTGAGGGCCGCGATCGAGGAGATGAACAGGATCCGGCCCCAGCCGCGCTCGACCATTCCGGGCAGTACGGCCTGGGTCATGAGGAAGGGCGCGCGCACGTTGACGGCCATGGTGGCGTCCCAGGTGTCGACGTTGATGTCGGTCCAGGCCAGCCGCTTCCCGATGCCCGCTCCCGCGATGAGCAGGTCGACGGGGCCGAGATCGTGCGAGGCGCGCTCCACCAGGCCGGTGGCGGCCGTCGCCTGGCTCAGGTCTGCCTGGAGGGTGACGGCGCGGCCGGGGCCGTGGAGCGTGTTGATCCGCGTGGCGGTTTCCTCGGCCTCCTGGCCGTGATGGCCGTAGGCGAGAGCGATCCGGGTGCCCGCGTCCGCGAGGCGCAGGGCGATGGCTGTTCCGATGCCGCCGGAGCCTCCGGTGATCAGGGCGGTGCGACCGGCGAGCGGGGTGGGGGCGGTGTCGTTCATGGCGTGCGTCTTTCTCGGGGTCGGTTCAGAGGGTGGTGGTGCCGGGGACCGGCAGACCGCCCTCGACGTACTGGGCACGTCCGCCGGTGAGGGAGGTCAGCGTGAGCTGGAGGCGGTCGGTTGCAATCCGGCCGCTGGAGCGTCGGCGGCGTCGGGTCGCTTGCGGCCACCGACGAGAATCGCGGCGAGCGACGCCGCCACGGCGAGCGCGATGAGCGCGCACACGGCCACCCAGCCGAACCGGTCGAAGGCGCGGGCACCGAGCCACGACCCGACGCTCCCGCCGAGGAACGAGCAGGTCATGTACCCCGTGTTGAGGCGGCTGCGGAATTCGGCACGCAGGGCGAAGATGCGGGACTGGTTGGCGACCTGACCGCACTGCACCGCCACGTCGATCAGCAGCAGCCCGGCGGCCAGCGCGATGATCCCGCCGATGCCGCCCAGCGCACCGACGGCCAGGACAGCCGCCGCGGCGAGCCCGCCCACGGTGCACCACAGATTGACGCGATCGGGGCCGTACCGGTCGACCCAGGCCCCGGCCGCGGGGGCGAAGAACATGCTGCCCGCGCCGACCAGCGCGAGGATGCCCACGGCCTGTGTGCCCATGTCGTAGCGCGGTCCGGTGATCAGCAGGGCGACGGCGGTCCATGCCGCGCTGAACCCTCCGAAGACGGTGACCTGGAAGAGCACCGAACGGCGCAGCTCCTTCTCCGTACGCAGCATGCGCAGGGTGTCGGCGAGCAGTGCCGGATAGCGGTCACGGACAGCTGGAGTGGTCGTGGGCAGGACGAATCCCAGAGCGACGGCGAGCAGCGCGGTGAGGACGGCGGCGAGCAGATAGGGGGCGCGCCAGCCCAGCTGCTCGCCCAGCACGCCGCTGAAGGTGCGCGCCAGCAGGATGCCGCCGATGAGCCCGGACTGAAGCGTGCCGATCACGCTGCCGCGCCGCGCGGGCTCGACCAGCCCGGCCGCCATGGGCAGCAGGATCTGCGGGACCACGGTGGCCAGGCCGACCAGGGTGCCCGCGGCGAGCAGGAGACCGGTGGCCGGGGCGAGACCGGCGGCCAGCAGAGCCAGGCTGGTCACCGCGAGCAGCACGGTGATCAACGGGCGGCGCGGCAGCCGGTCCCCGAGCGGGACCAGCAGGAAGATCCCGGCCGCGTATCCGAGCTGCGTCAGCGTCGCGAGGGTCGCGGCCGTGGCCGGGGAGACGCCGAAGCTCTGCGCGATGAGCGGGGTGATGGCCTGCGGGAAGTACGCGTTGGCCACGGTGACACCGCAGGCCACGGCCATGAGGAGGGGCAGTCTGCGGCCGAGGCCCGCCGGTGCGGGCACGGTGGCTGATGTGTTCCGGGACATGACGACCGAGGGCTCCTGTCGACTGTCGAGGGGCGGCCGGTGTGCCGCTTATTTCAAACGAACCAGATGGTTCGAACATCTACGCAGCGTCGCACGCGGTTGCGCGTAGGGTCAAACGAACCAGTTCGTTACCATGGACGCATGGCTTATGACTCCGCGGCGACCAAAGAGCGCATCATCACGGCCGCCACCGCCGAGTTCGCGGCGCACGGCGTAGCGGGCGCTCGCGTCGACCGCATCGCCACCGCGGCCAAGGCCAACAAGCGCGCCCTCTACGACTACTTCGGCGACAAGAACAAGCTCTTCGCCGTCGTGCTGGAGCGCCGCCTCGCCGAGCTGGCCGAGGCCGTCCCGCCGTCGGAGGACCTGCCCGGCTATGCCGAGCAGCTCTTCGACTACCACCGGACCCACCCCGAGGCCCTGCGCCTGGTGATGTGGGAGGCCCTGGAGGCGGGCGAGGGGCCTGTCCCCGCGGAGGAGGAGCGCACTCTGCACTACGGGGACAAGGTGGCCGCCGCGCAGGCCGGGGATCCGGACGACGACGCCCGGGCCCGCGTGTTCTTCACCCTCGCCCTCGCGAGCTGGAGCGTCGCCATGCCGCAACTGCGGCGCATGGTGCTCGGCCCCGACTTCGGCATGGACGAGCTCCGACAGGAGATCGCTCGTACGGTGGCGTCATTCCCTGCGAACACCTCGCGCCGCTGATGTCCCGCACCGACGGGCGAACTCTGCCATCGATTCGAAGCGGGAGGCCGCATTGGGCACGGCGCCCTTGTCCGACGCTCGATTGATCCGCTTCTCCACCGCGGGTATTCCCGAGCCGGACCGGGTGGCGTCCTGGGAGGCCCACAACACCGCCTCGGTGGCGCCGCTGCGGTGCCGCGCCCTGGAGTCCGGCTTCCACGCCTCCCGGGTCCGCACGACGATCGGCGCGCTCGACGTCCTGCGGACGATCGCGACATCGCACGTGATCGAGCGCGACGCCGGGCTCGTACGCGACCATCCTGTCGACCAGGTGGCGGTGCACATGATCCTGCGCGGTGAGTCCGCGTTCTGCACCAGCGACGGTGTCCTCACACTGCGCCCGGGGCAGGTTCTCCTCCGCGGCGACCAGCCGTTCCTGCACGGCTACACCGGTGACCTGCACGACCTGGTGGTCGGGGTGCCGCGCTCCCTGTATGCCGAATTCACCCACGGGACACCGCCGTCCCGGCCCCAGGTCATCGACACCGACGGCCCTTCAGGAGCTTGCGTGGCCGCTCTCGGGCGCCTGCTCGACGGGGCCGTCCGGTCGGAGACGTTCCCGAGGCCGGACGACGCGACGGTGCTGGAACTGCTGGCAGTGCTGATCTCCGGACGGCGTGTGCCCCTGTCCGCGAGCGCCCACTACGCCGCCGCCCGTGAGGTGGTCGAGCGCCATCTGCACGACCCGGGGCTGAGCGCGACGTCCATCGCGGCACGGATCGGCATCAGCGAGCGTCACCTCTCCCGGGTGTTCGCCGCCCAGGACACGACCGTGCCGCAGTTCGTGCGCGCTCTGCGGCTGGACCGCGCCCACCGGATGCTGGCGACATCCGGAGGACGTGAGCGCCTCACGGTGGCCGAGGTCGCCCACCGGTGCGGTTTCGCCTCCGCGTCGCATTTCTCGACGAGCTTCGCCAAACGCTTCGGCATGCGTCCCACGGACCTCGCTCGGCAGGCCCGCGGCATGACCGCCGTCACGGCCGAGGGCGCGCGCCGAGCGGGATGACACGGAACCGGCCCGGTAGTCGGCTACCGGGCCGGTGCCCTGACCTTCGCGCCTCAGGTGTTCAGGACTGCTGGGCGCCCGCGGACAGGGCTCCGAACGAGCCGCGGAAGAACAGCAGGGGAGCGGCGTCCGGGTGGCCTGCCGGCGCCACCACACGGCCCACGGCCAACAGGTGGTCGCCGATCGGATACTCCTCGACCAGGTCGCACTCGACATGGCCCACTGTGCCGTCGAGCAGGGGAGCGCCGGTGACCTCGCGACGCCACCCCACCCCCGTGAACTTGTCGCCGCCGCTGCGGGCGAACGCCGTGGCGAGTTCGGCCTGGTCCTCGGCGAGGATGTTGACCGCGAACCGGCCGGCCTCCCGGATCGTCGGGTAGCTCTTGGAGGTGACCGTTACAGCGAACGCCACCAGCGGCGGGTCCAGCGACAGGCTCATGAAGGACTGGCAGGTCAGGCCGGTCGGACGGCCGTCGAGCGAGGCGGTGACGATCGTGATGCCGGAGCAGAACCTGCCGAGCACATCACGGAATCGGGCCGTATCGAAGTCGGGGGTGGCATCGGGGGCGGTGAGCCCGGTCTTCATCAGGCACCCGCCTTCGCCGTGTCGCCGTTCACGGCGGCGGACCCGGTGTCGGCCGCGGTCCGGAGCTGGCGCGCGGCCTCCAACTCGGCGGCAGCGAAACGACGGTTCATGAGGTCTCGCGTCATCGTGGCGGGGTGGGTGCGGTAGGCGCTGAAGTCCCTCCAGTAGCGCTCGGTACGGGACTCCTGGCGGAGCGCGCTCGATCCGCCGGTGCGGACCAGGAGGTCCATCGCCTCGGTGGCGTAGCGTCCGCCTTGCGCGCACAGGTTCGTCAGGCGCAGGTCGTCGGCCGGGCCGAACTCCGCCTCGCCCCTCGCCTCGCGCTCACAGAGGTCGTGATACAGCTCGCCCACCTGTTGCAGCACCGCCGCGGCGGCGTCGAGCAGGGAGCACGCCTCGCCGTACCACTGCTGGTACTGGGCGTCGTCCGCGCGCAGCCCGTGCGGGCTCCACATCGGCTTCTTCTCCAGCAGCGCCGACCGGTACTCGTCGAGCATGGCGCGACCGATGCCGGTCGCGACGGCGAGAGTCTCGCCGAAGAAGAAGCCCGTGAGACGCCCCGCGTACATCGGGTTGCCGTGCAGAGCCATGCCGACGGGCTCGGCCCACATGTGGTCCTGCCCCTCGGCCTCGCGCACATTGCCTCGTGGCACCACGGCGTTCTCCATGCGGATGGAGGGCGAGCCGCTGCCCCGCAGGCCGATGCCGTCACCCCAGTCGTCGAGCACCGTGTAGCACGACCGCGGCACCACGGCTATGCCGAAGCGGGGCGTGCCGTCCTCGCCGGGCGGCAACGCGACGCTGCCGAGCGCGTGGGTCGAGTACGGAGCCCCCGAGTTGTAACTCCAGGTGCCCGTCAGCTCCCAGCCGTCGGCGTGGGGAACCGCGCGGACCGACGGGACGACGCGGTGCGGCGCGATGAAGTGTCCGTCCTTGCCCATCGCCTCGGCCTGGGCCTCAGGACCGAACTGCGAGCAGAACGCGAGCGCATGCCCCGAGCCGAGGGCCAGACACCAGCCCGTGGAGGGGCAGCCCCGGGCGATCTCGACGATCACCCGGTAGAACTCGGACACCCGCAGCTCGTAGCCGCCGAAGGTCCGGGGCTGGAGCATGCGGTAGAAGCCGTCCCGCTGGAAGATTTCGTGGGTCTCCTGCGAGTAGTACGTCCGCCGCTCCGTCGCCTCCTGCTCGGAGCGGAGGTGATCACGCAGGTCGCGGGCCCGCCGCACGAAGTCGTCGACGGTGAGGCCGGGTTCGGGCCGGGCCAGCACGTGGCCCATCGGACGAAGGTCGTCAACGGTGGTCATCATCGCTCCTTGTTCTCGCCACATGTCCCGCCTGCCGTACCTGCACATGGCGGGGCCGCCGGGCGGGCGGCAACGCGTGGGGCTCCGTGGCCGCGCGAATCCCGGTACGGACGAGTCTCAGCGCGTCGGCGCGCACCCGGCGAAGGATCGGGCCGAACACGGCGGAAACGCGAAGAGATGGCGGATCGGCACCTGCAAAGAGCACACGGGAGCCCCTCCGTTATCGGGGGCTGGTTCGGGCCGGTGGATGCCGCGCGGCCGGTTCCCGCTGGAGCTGGAGCTGGAGCTTGGGTACGGCGGAAATGCTTTGAGCGAGGCGCCACCCCGCTGCTACGTTCGCGGTGGACCGTGCAGTCGTCGTAGGGAGGTGAGGCCCGTGAACACAGTCACCCATGGGTGCTCCCTCACCCCGTCACGGTCCGGCGGCTGACGTTCGGTGTCGCCAGGAGCGCCTGAGATCGAGGCACTCCTGAAGGAGACTCCGATGAACACGAAGCCTTTCAGATCCGGCCTGAGCGAGAACGCGGTGATGGTCACGCGCGTCGCGGACAGGCAATGGCATGCGCTGGATGACGACCTGGTGGTCGGCCGCGGACATGCGCAGCACCGGCCCGACGGACGCTTGTTCGTCAGCATCGACGCCTGGCACGACGCCACCTTCGACCGGCTCGCCGAGGCGATGCTGGCGCAACTGCCGGCGCCGCTGTACACGGTGGTCGACGAAGCCGACGTCGAGCTGACGGCCCGTTGGCGGCGGGCCGGTTTCACGATCCGGCGCCGCGAGTGGGAGTACGTCGTGCCGACCGACCCGCGGGTCACGGGGCTCGATGCAGTCCTGCCGCCTTCGGGTGTGACGATCGTGCCCGCCGGTCAGGCGGACGAGAGTCTGCTGCGGGCGGTGGACCGCGCGATCCGTGACGAAGTCGAGGCGACCGTCGGGTGGCAGTCGATGCCCGCGGAGGTGATTCCCCGCCCCGAAGGCGACACCATCGTCGACCCGTCGAAGTACGCGGTGGCCGCGTCGGCGGACCGCTACCTGGGTCTGATCCGGGTGGTGACGGTGAACCGGCCGCGCATCGGGCTGGTCGCGGTCCGGGCCGGCGAGCAGCGCCGCGGCATCGCGCGGGCGCTGCCGGCCCACGCGCTGGGGACGCTGCACCGCGCCGGGTCCGCCGCGGCCTGGACCGAAGTCCACGAGGCCAACCAGGCGGCCTCGGCGCTGTTCGAGGGCATCGGCGCCCGGCCGATGAGCAGCAACCTGGAGCTGGTGCGATGACGAAGAACAAGAATGTCATCGAAGTCGAGGGCAAGGTCGTCGAGTGCCTGCGCAGCGCCATGTTCATCGTGGAGCTCGAGAACGGCCACCGGGTGCTCGCGCACATCAGCGGGAAGATCCGCAAGAACTACATCAAGATCGTGCTGGAAGACCGGGTGCTGGTGGAGCTCCCGCCGTACGACCTGACGCGCGGCCGGATCGTGTTCCGGTACCGGAACTAGCGGCGGTCGGCACCTTCGACGGCAGCTGATCCTGGGGCCCGGCCACGGCGTTTCCGTGACCGGGGTCCGCTGACATCTCGTCACCCCCGGAGAGTCCGAAATCAGCTGGGCGGTGGAAGGAATCCGCCATGCGAGATGGGTCCGAGAAATCGTTGACGAGGGCTGTGCGCGCTGCCATCCTGCTTGGCGTGAGCCAATCCGAGAATTTCGCCGTGCGCCTGCACGTCGATCTGCGACGCCAGGCCAGCGCCATCTGTGCCGCCGGTCGCTGAGCCATTCGTGCTCGGCTCTCTCACTTCTCTTCCCGCTCGGCATCTGACGGTATCCGCTGTCCTGTGAGCGCGGTGACTTCTGCCTTCCCGGTCCGCTCTTCTGCCTTCCTTGGTTTTCCCTTCATGCCGTGACAAGGAATGGCTTCTTGGCGATTCCAGGGCTCACCCATGCGCGGTTCTTCGGATAGTGCTGTGCGGTTATGCGGCCTGCCTCCACGTTCCCTTTCGTAAGGACCTCGTTTCATGCGCTCAGCCACCTCCAGACGACAATTCATGGCCCTGCTCGGTGTCTCGGCCGCAGCGGTGAGCTGCGGTACGGCAGCGGGCAACGCGTCCGGGAAGCAGACCAAAAAACTGCGGTACCAGGGGTGGGCAGGCCAGGTCACCGTGCCGGAGCTCGCCGAGGACCTGGGATATCTGGGCGATGTGAAGCTGGACTGGGTCGGCAATACGATCAGCGGCCCCCAGGACATCCAGTCCGCGGCCACCGGGCAGATCGACTTCGGAGGGGCCTTCAACGGCGCGGTCGTCAAACTGGCCGCGCACGGCGCCCCCATCACGTCCGTCATCAGCTACTACGGATCCGACAAGCACGCGTACAACGGCTTTTATGTACTGGAGGACAGCCCGATCCGCTCGGCTCGCGACCTATCCACAAAGTCGGGATGAACACCCTCGGCGCGCACAACGAGGCGATGCTCGACATCTATCTCAAGCGCCATGGACTGTCCAAGGGGGAGATCGGCAAGGTGCAGCCCTTGGTGGTGCCGCCGGTCAATATTGAGCAGTCGCTGCGGCAACGCCAGATCCAGGTGGGCGTACTCGGGGACATCCTGCGGGACAAGGCCGTGGCAGGCGGGGGGATCCGGCCGCTGTTCACCGACTTCCAGCTGCTCGGGGCGTTCAGCGCCGGAACGTATGTGATGACCGATCGCTTCCTGCAGCAGAACCCCGACACGGCCAAGACCTTTGTCACCGGCGTGGCCCGGGCCATCGAGTGGGCCCGCAGCACGCCGCGCGAGGAGGTGATCGCGCGGATGACGGAGGTCGTGAAGAAGCGCGGCCGCAAGGAGGACGCCAGACCCCTCAAGTACTGGAAGTCCTTCGGGGTCGCCGAGACGGGCGGCCGGATCACCGACAAGCAGCTCCAGCTGTGGATCGACTGGCTGGCGGAGCGCGGTGACATCAAGCGAGGGAAGGTCAAGGCGTCCGACCTCTACACCAACGAATACAACGACTACCGCCCTGGGAGCACCTCGCCCGGCCCCTCGGCCCCCTCCGCGACGACGACCCGGAGCTGATCCCATGAGCGTCAAAATCGCCTTTGAGCAGGTCCGCAAGGTGTTCACCGTGCAAGGGTCGGCAGGCTCCCGCCAGGCCACCGAGTTCACCGCCCTGGACGGGATCGACCTGGAGGTCTCCGCGGGGGAGTTCGTGGTGGTCGTCGGGCCCAGCGGATGCGGAAAATCCACGCTGCTCGACCTGCTCGGCGGCCTCACCGAGCCCACGAGCGGGCGGATTCTCCTGGACGGCGAGCCGGTCACCGGCCCCGGCCTCGACCGGGGCATCGTCTTCCAGCAGTACGCCCTGCTTCCCTGGCGCACGGCGCAGGGCAATGTCGAGTTCGGCCTGGAGGCCACCGGAGTGCCGCGGCACGAACGCGCCGACCGGGCCAGGGAGTACCTGGACCTGGTGGGCCTCACCGGATTCGAGGACCGGCACCCGCACGAGCTCTCCGGCGGGATGAGACAGCGCGTGGCGATCGCGCGCAGCCTGGCCTACGACCCGGACGTGCTGCTCATGGACGAGCCCTTCGCCGCCTTGGACGCCCAGACCCGGGAGCTGTTGCAGGACGAGCTGCTGCGGATCTGGGAACGGACCGGCAAGACGGTGGTCTTCATCACCCATGGCATCGAGGAAGCGGTCTACCTCGGGCAGCGGGTGGCCGTCCTGACCTCCCGGCCGGGGGTCGTCAAAGAGGTCGTACCGATCGCGCTCGACGCCCGCACCACAGCGGACGACGTGCGCTCGAGCCCGGAGTTCGCGCGCTACCGGCACGAGATCTGGAGCCTCCTGCACGACGAAGTGGCCCGCGCCCAGCAGTTGGAGAAGGAGAGTGTCCCCGCATGAGCCCCGCCACCGGGACGACCACCACGACGGCGGACACCACCGCCCCCGTCACAGAGCCTGCCCCGGCTCCCGGAGCCGCCGCCGGGCCGAACACCCCGGATCCCGTGGGCGCTCCTGCACCGGACGAACACCCGCGGCGGACCGCACCCGTGGCGGCCAGAGCCCGCGCGGTCGGCCGCCGGTTGCCCGGCCTGCTGGGGCGCGGCCTCACCAAAGTGGCGGCGATCGTCGCACTCCTGGCCGTATGGGAGATCACGCCCCGCGTCGGCCTGGTGGACCGCACCTTCCTGCCGCCCTTCAGCGAGGTCGCCCGCGCCTGGTGGGAGTTGCTGGCCGACGGGCAGCTCGCCGACAACACCGAGGCCAGCCTGGCGCGTTCGTTCACCGGGTTCGGTCTGGCCGTCGTCATCGGTGTCCCGCTCGGGCTGCTGATCGGCCGGTACCGGCTGGTCGCGGATCTGCTGGGACCGCTGCTCGAAGTCTTCCGCAACACCGCGGCCCTGGCGCTGCTGCCGGTGTTCGTCCTGCTGCTGGGCATCGGCGAGACGTCCAAGATCTCCATCGTGCTCTACGCCTGCACCTGGCCGATCCTCCTCAACACCATCAGCGCCGTGCGCCAGGTGGATCCCACGTTGCTCAAGCTGGCGAAGTCCATGGACCTCTCGTCGCCCCGGCTGTTCCAGAAGGTGATCCTGCCCGCCTCCGTACCGACGATCTTCACGGGTATACGGCTGGCCGGAGCCAACGCCATCCTCGTGCTGGTGGCCGCGGAGATGGTCGGCGCCAAGGAAGGGCTCGGCTACCTGATCAACTCGTCCCAGTACAACTTCGCGATCCCGCAGATGCACGCCGGGATCCTCACCATCTCCGTCATCGGCGTCGCCTTCAACCAGCTGCTCGTGACCGTGGAACGCCGGCTCAGCTCCTGGCGCGTCCCCGCACACAGCTGACTCGCACACAGCTGACCCGCACCGGCGGCCGCGGCTGCCGGAAGTGAGAGGAGCCCTGCGTGACCACGCTCGATCTGACCACCGACGTCCTCGTCATCGGCGGCGGTCCGGCCGCCACCTGGGCCGCCCTCAAGGCGGCCCGGGCCGGTGCCGACGTCGTCCTCGCCGACAAGGGGTATTGCGGTACGAGTGGCGCCACCGCCTCCGCCGGTACCGGCGTGTGGTACGTCCCGCCGGAACCCGCCGCTCGCGAGGCGGCCATGGCGAGCAGGGAGGCACTCGGCGGCTACCTCGCCGACCGGCGCTGGATGGCACGTGTCCTGGACCAGACGTACGAGGGCGTCAACGCGCTGGCGAACGAGGCCCGTTACCCCTTTCCGGCAGGGCCGGACGGGCAGCCGCTCAGGAACGGACTGCACGGTCCCGAGTACATGCGGCGGATGCGCGTCCGTGTCAGACGTGCGGGCGTACGTGTCCTGGACCACAGCCCGGTCTGCGAACTGCTCACCGACACCTCGGGAGCGGTGGCGGGCGCCACCGGATACCGGCGCCAGGCCGGGGAGCCGTACCGGGTCCGCGCCGGGGCGGTGGTCCTGGCCACCGGCGGCTGCGCGTTCCTCAGCGGAGCCCTCGGCTGCAACGTCAACACCGGCGACGGCGCCCTGTTCGCCGCCGAGGCCGGAGCCGAGCTGTCCGGAATGGAATTCTCCAACGCGTACGCCATCGCGCCCGAGCACACCTCGGTCACCAAGACCGCCTTCTACACCTTCGCCACCTTCTTCCACGAGGACGGCACGGTGCTGGAGGGCGCGGCGAGCCAGGGCGGACGCTCGGTCATCGCCCGGGCGCTGCTCCAGGAGAAGGTGTACTGCCGCCTCGACCGCGCCGACGCGAAAGCCCAAGCGGCCATGCGCCTCGCCCAGCCCAACTTCTTCCTCACCTTCGACCGGCTGGGCATCGACCCCTTCACCCAGCGCTTCGCCATCACCCTGCTCGCCGAGGGCACCGTGCGCGGTACCGGAGGGATCCGCGTCACCGGTGACGACTGCTCCACCACGGTGCCCGGGCTCTACGCGGCGGGCGACGCCGCCACCCGCGAGCTGATCTGCGGCGGCTTCACGGGCGGCGGCAGCCACAACGCGGCCTGGGCCATCTCCTCCGGCAGCTGGGCGGGCCGGGCGGCGGCGCGCCACGCGAGCTCGCTCCCCGGCGGCGCCCGCACCCGGCGTACCGCCCCGGCGGGCGGCGCGGGACTGCGCCCGACCGGAACACCAGGCCCCGCCGACGGCTTCCGTGAGGTTGTCGCCGCGGTCCAGGGCGAGGTCCTTCCGTACCAGAAGAACTATCTGCGCCACGGAGACGGACTCGTGGCCGCCCTGCGGACACTGGACGACACCTGGCAGCGGCTGCGCGCCACGCTGTACGCCGAGGACGGAGATGTCGTACGGGCCCGGCAGGCCGCGGCCATGGTGGCGCACGCCCGCTGGATGTACACCGCGGCGCTCACCCGCACCGAGAGCCGGGGCATGGCCAAACGGCTCGACTTCCCCGCCCAGGACCCGGGACTGCACCACCGCATCGTGACGGGCGGTCTCGACCACGTATGGACCCGCCGGGAGCCCCTGGCGACCGCATCACTGGAGGTGGCCTCGTGATCGAACTGGTCTCGGCCGAGCGCTGTATCGCCTGCGACAAATGCGTCAAGGTGTGCCCGACGAACGTCTTCGACCGGGGCCCGGACGGCGTCCCCCTGCTCAGCCGCCAGGAGGACTGCCAGACCTGCTTCCAGTGCGAGGCGAACTGCCCCGTCGACGCGCTGTTCGTCGCACCCGTCACCCACCCCCTCCCCGACGACCAGGCGGTCCGCGACGAGGGGCACCTGGACCGCGCCGGCCTGCTGGGCAGTTACCGCCGCCACATCGGCTGGGGCCACGGCCGGACGCCCGCGCCGCTGCGGGCCGTGGGCCCGCAGCTCCCCGCACCGGGTGCCGGTCGGCCCTCACCGCCCATCACCTCCTGAAGACACCACCGAAGGGAAGAGCCCGCATGACCACCAGCACCGGCTTCGACATCCGAAGGATCGGCGGCCGGATCGGCGCCGAGGTCCTCGGCGTCGCACTCTCCGACGACCTCGACCCGGCACTCGTCTCCGACATCAACTCCGCGCTCCTGGAGCACAAGGCGCTCGTCTTCCGCGACCAGCAGCTGGACGACGCCGCCCAGCTGCGCTTCGCCTCCCTCTTCGGCGAACTGACCACCGCGCACCCCACGGTGCCGTCCGTCGACGGGCAGCCCAGCATCCTTCCGGTCAACGCCGAGGAGGGCATCCGCGCGAACCGCTGGCACACGGATGTCACCTTCGTCCGTTCGCCGCCGAAGGTGTCCACCCTGCGCGGCATCGTGGTCCCGCCCTACGGTGGCAACACGCTCATCGCCAACGCGGGCGCCGCCTACCAGGACCTGCCCCAGCCGCTGCGCGAGCTGGCCGACAAGCTGTGGGCCGTCCACACCAACGACTACGACTACGCCGCGCCCCCCAAGGACGAGAAGGCGGCCGAACACCGCAAGCGGTTCATCTCCCGGAAGTACCGGACCGCCCATCCCGTCGTCCGCGTCCACCCCGAGAGCGGTGAGCGCGGTCTGTTCATCGGCGGCTTCGCCCAGAGCTTCATCGGCCTCGGCCCGTCCGAGTCCCGTGATCTGCTGCGGATCTTCCAGTCCTATGTCATCCGCCCGGAGAACATCGTGCGTATCGCCTGGTCCCCGGGCGACGTGGTGGTCTTCGACAACCGCATCACCCAGCACTACGCCCCCGACGACTACGGTGACCTGCCGCGCCTGCTGCACCGGGTGACCGTCGCGGGCGATGCCCCGGCCGGTGTGGACGGGGAGCGCAGTTACGTCCTCGAGGGGGACGAAGCCGGCCACTACACCCCGGCCGCCCCCTGACGGCACACCGTCCTCCTGTGCCATGAATGGGCCTGCCCGGTGTGCGTACGCCGTACAACGGGCAGGCCCTCGCGCGTGACACGGTCACGCGACGCATCGTCAGGGTGTGTGATTTTCGATCAAGAGCCGGGCCTGATCCCGCGCGATCCGGACCGGCCCGACGGAGCGGCTGAACTTGGCCCCGGCCAGCGCTCCGTCGTACAGCAACTCGACGATCTCCGCGCACTTTTCCGGGGAGCGAGCCCCGGCTCCCCGCAGTTCTCGGGTGAGCGTGGAGCGCAGCCACGCGCGGTGCCGCTCGGACTGCTGCCCTTGAAGCGCTGACCCATGGCGATCTCATCGCCCACTACCGACCAGACGGTCTCGTCGTCCTGGAAGGGAAGTGGGTCGATGCTGCTCGTCTCCTCACGGATGCGATCGACTTCGCCGTTCAGGCGCTCGAAGTCAGCTTCCTCCTCGTCCTCGTCGCCGCTGAAGGTGAACTCCTCGAGCAGGCGCTGGAGCCGGAGGGTGACGTGGACGAGGGAGGAGACGTCCGTGTGGAGTTGGACCACGGCCTCCTCGTCGGGGTCGAAGGCGTGCACGTTGCCGGATACGGGGTCGAGGGCGATGTGCGCGTTGAGCAGCCAGCCGATGATGGGCCAGTCACCCGCGCCCTCCGCGGCGTCCTCGAAGGCCTCGATGTGGACGATGTCCTGCACGAGGGGCAGCAGGCCGTCGTCCTCGTCGGGCTGACGCAGCAGGAGCGTCCCAGTGGGGACGCCGACGGTCTGCAGGAGGCGGGCGCCCTCGGTGTCCACGGCGGCGGGCGGGAAGGCGGTGGCGGGCAGGGTCGCGAGCCGGTCCTCGCCGAAGATGTCGGCGAGTTCGCTGCGGGTGACGTCGAAAAGCACTGCCGGAACTCCGAACTCGGCGGGGGCACGGGCGCCGTGGGACTCTTAGCGGATGGAAACGGTCGCAACAACAGCGTTACGGATCGAGGCGCTTCCGGCGACAACGAACCAGTTCCCGGCTCATCCGGTGGCGCGAACGAGCGCGCGCCGCTCCGTGATCATCATGGTGTGACTCAGTCTGATCAGGAAACGGCCTGCCCGGCAACTGTAGCGAAAGGGCTCGAGGCGCGCTTCGCTGAGCTCGCCGGACTGGTTGTGCCCGCGACGAGGACGCCGTTACGCGCGCAGCGCCTGCGACAGCGCGTCAACGGTCACGCCCACGATGGCCAGGAGCTGCGCCGGGGTCGCCCCGGCTCTGCTCATGACGGCGAGCGACTGGTTCACAGCCGCCGCGTGTGCGGCGAAGGCCTCGGCGCCCTGGTCGGTCAGTCGGCCGGCCTCCAGTGCGGCGCGCAGGCGCAGGCGCTGGAAGCCGAGCGCCTGCTGAGCGTGCGCTGCGACGCTCGGACTCAGCACTGGAATTGCCATGGCTGACTGGGCGATCAGGCAGCCATCAGGTAGTTCGGGATCGGCGATGCGCTCGAGGGTGACGTCGAAGAACGCACGAACAGCGGCAACGGGTTCCGAGGCTGCACACGACAGGGCGGCGTCGTACTTCTCGCCGTAGCGCGCGGCGTAGCGATCCAGGCAGCGCAGGAAGAGCGTGTCCTTGTCGCCGAGGGAGGAGTAGATGGAGCTGCGGTTCAGGCCGGTTGCCCGGGACAAATCGTCCAGTGAGGTGTCGGTGTAGCCGTCGCGCCAGAACTGGATCATCGCGGCGTTGAGCGCCGCGTCCATGTCGAACTGCTTCTTGCCTGCCACGCGGCACTTCCTTGCCGATGCGTCGATGGTGCGGGCTGTGTTGCGCACCATTCTATCTTGAACTGTCCAGTCCAAGATGTGTTGGCTTTCAGACGTGGCTATGGCCAGGCATGCCGCGCACACTTCGCGACCGCGCGAGAAACACCCCACGTGGTCTGAGCCACCGCCGTCAGCCACGACCAACTTCTTCGGCGCCAACGGCGTGAAGGTGCGCAACGGCGCCGTGTGGGTGTCCAACATCGATCGCGGGACGATCCTGCGCACCCTGCTGACAGGCAAGGGAACGGCAGGGAGGCCCCAGATCAAGGCCTCGGGACTGGACAGCGTCGACGACTTTGCCTTCACGGGGCGGGGAGACCAGCTGTTGGCCGCCCTCAACATACCCAGCAAGGTCGTGCTCATCACCCCGGGCGGGCCCGCCCGCACTGTCCTCGACGAGAACGACGGGCTGCGGAACACCACGTCCGTCGCCGTCGCCGTCGACAAAGACACCGTTTACGTCAACAGCGGTGCGCTCACCACAGGCGGGGACGCGAATCTCCTGACGGCGCACCTCGGTCGCCGCTGAGACCCGGCTGCCGACGCTTTCGGTTCGGCCGGCAACCAGCCGAGTCGGCCTCGTCGCCGCCCCGTGCGTCAGGTAGGGCGGACGCACGGATGGCGGCGCGGCGCCAGGACCCCGCGAGCAACTCGCCCACATCCAGCGAGCTGAGGTAGCCACCCTGGCCCCGGGCCGACCTACAGCACGGGCACGCGGCCCGCGTCCGTCATCCCGGCGAGAAGTCTGGCACGCGCACCGGCCGCGAACCGTTCTTCAACGACTCCGCACCGGCCACGCCGACCAGCGACGCGGCCACCGCGGGCCGCACCGGGACCAGCGGCGGCTCCCCGCGCTCCACCGTGGCCCGGAATCCCTGGAGGACTCGCACCGTCCCCTCGGCCTGCCGCTCCACCGGCCACCCGTCCAGAGTGAGGAGTGGCGGGACCCGTTCCTCCTCGTGGGTGACGCCGTCGGACCGTGTCCAGCCCTCCACCCGGACGCGGACTGACCAGGCCCGCTCGCCCGGTGCGCGCACGGACTCGGCCAGTGCCCGGGTGCCGCGGACGGACAGCCAGCTCCAGTGGCTGTCGGGCTCGCCCTGGAGGAAGCCGTGGCGGGTCACGGCCAACGCTCCGGTGGACAGCCGGACGGCCATGACGACAGCCCGATCCAGGTCAGCCTCGTGCACCTGGAACGCGGCCACCTCCACCGGCCAAGCCCCCGTGACGGCCAGCACCGGCGAGACGGTGTGCGTGCAATACGCCGCCGCGGAGATGCGACCGCGCCAACTGTCGGGGTCACCGATGAGCGCGGCGACGTCCTCCGGTGACATGCCGTGCAGGTAGTCGGCCTCGATCAGACTGACCCGGCCGAGCTCCCCAGCCTCGACCGCCTGCCGGACCAGGCGGACGTGTGGATGGCAGACGTAGTTCTCGGCGAAGGAGTAGGTGGCAGTGGACCGCTCCGCCGCCGCGACCAGCAGCCGTCCCTCGTCCGCGTCCACGCAGGCCGCGCACTCGGACAGCACGTGCACGCCCCGCTTCAGGAACGCGATGGCCAGCGACGCGTGCGCGTCGAAGTCGTTGGCCAGGACAACCCCGTCCAGGCGGAGGTCCAGCAGGTCCTCCCACTGGTCGGTGAGCACCGCTCCCGGCAACTCCTCCCACGCCGCCTCCCGCCGCGCGGCGTCTCGATCGCAGGCGGCCACCACCTCCATGCCCACCCGCCGGCACCAGCCCGCCAGGAATAGCCCCATCCTCAGCCCGATCACACCAACCCGCATGCGCACATGGTTCCTTGGCGTCTGCTGCCCATGGCAAGTCCTTTTCCGGTAGCCCCCTCACAACACCAGCATCATCAGCCGCAGCCCCGACGCCTCTCATACACTCTGACCACGCGGGGCGACGCGCTGTTCGAGTTATGCGAGGCGCTGCTCTGGCTGCGGCCGGACGCCGAAACCTGCCCTGACCAGGCCTTTTGTCACACGTTCGGCCGGGGCGAGGGAAGGTGCCCGGCTGGCCGCACTCGATCGTGGCCGCGCTGGAGACGGGCCGGGCGTCATGGACGCAGCTTGGCAGGCAGCGGACCAGTGGGCGTGGCTCGTGATGGGGCTGTCGACAACAACGGCGGGAGGTATGCTGCCTCAGTGATCGACGGGGTGGCATACGGTGTACTGGCCCAGGGGGCGGAGAGCGTGCCCTCGGCCGCCGAGCCCGTCTGGCACCACCCCTACCTCCCTGCCGCACGCAGCGCCTGGCAGAGGCGGATGACAAGCGGGTCGGCCGACCGTGCCTCCCACAGCTGTGGGTCCCGCCCCTCCTCGTCCGCGGCACGGCACGCCGCCGAGTGCACGATCACGGCACTCGCCGCCGGGCGATGTCGCCTGTGAGCAGCGTCGGCACGTGAAGCTGTGCCGGACCGCCGCCGCGCTGTGTCGTTGACAGCGCGTTCCGGCCTTCTCCCGGCATGTCCGGCGCACACCTGTGTGCCTGCCGGGCCTGACCTCATCTGCCTGCCTGGCCGGGCCTGACCTCACCTCTTTGGGTGTTCACCGCCCGCGCCCATGAGAATTCGCCACCTTGAGATGCCACCGACGACGGTGAGAATGGACGAGTCGTGAGTGCGAAGCAGCCCAGAACGCTGAAAACCGTGACCGGAGCCGGCGGAACGTCGGAGACCTACGACCTGGCGATCGATCCGACCCGATCCACGCTGGACACCGCTGTGCGGGTTGCGAAACTGGCCGAAGCCGCGAGGATCGACGCACTGTTCACCGCCGATCTGCTCAGCTTCGGCGCCCAGGGCGCCATCGGGTCGCAGGAGCCGCTGATCTTCGTCTCGGCGCTGAGCCAGGTGACGTCGCGGATCGGCCTGATCGCCACGGTCTCGACCACCTTCAACCACCCGTTCAATCTGGCGCGGTTGTTCGGAACCCTCGATCATGTGAGCAACGGCCGGGCTGCCTGGAACCTGGTGACCTCCTCGGTCGGTGAGGAGAACTTCGGCCCCGACGAACTGCCCAGCCCGCAGGAACGCTACGCGCGCGCCGCGGAGACGCTGGACGTGGTCAACGCGCTGTGGGACAGCTGGGAGCCGGGTGCACTGACCGTCGGCACGGACGGCAAGGCGTTGCTGCACCGGGATAGGGTGCACCCCATCCATCACTCCGGCCGGTTCTTCACCGTCGCCGGCCCTCTGAACATCCCGCCGCTGCCACAGCGGCGCCCGGTGCAGATCCAGGCCGGACAGTCCGAAGCGGGGATAGCACTGGGCGCCCGCTACGCCGAGATCGTCTTCACCTCGCTCCCCACTGTCGACATCGCGCTGGACTTCACCCGGAAGATCCGCCGCCAGGCCGCGCAGTTCGGAAGGCCCGGCGGGCTGCCACTGATCTTCAGCTCGTTCCATGCCACCTACGGCGCCACCGAGGAGGAGGCGCAGCGGCTCGTACGCGAGCGGCGCGAGTCGATCGACTTCGAACGCGGCCGCGCCCAAGTGGCCGACATGCTCGGCGGAGGAGTCGATCTGTCTGACATCCCGCTCGACGCGACGCTGCCGGAGAGCCTGCTGCCGGACGTCGCTTCGGTGAACCGCCGCCGCGGCCGGGTCGACATCTTCGCCGGCTACGCGCGACAGGGCTATACGCTGCGGGAGCTCGTCATCGCGGCCCAGGACACCGGGCACTGGGCCGTCGCCGGAACCCCCGAGCAACTCGCCGACGCCGTTGAGGAACGGTTCCGGGCGGGTGTTCTGGACGTGATCTCGCTGAATGGCCTCGCCGACCCGCGGCAGCACGACTTCGTCGTCAACGGCCTGCTGCACGAGCTGCGCAAACGGAAGATCGTAGCCGCCGACTACACCGGCACCACTCTGCGCGAGAACCTTGGACTCGAGCTGCCGGCCCGTGAGGTTGCGCCTGTCCATGCCTGACGCTCCGGCCTGACCTGCCGGACCTTTATGAGCGTGTCGCCGGACCCACCGCTGGTCGCGTTCGCTGTGGCGGTCACCTCCAAGAGCTACCCGGCATCCGGGAGGCCGGCCGGTTCGTGGTCAACATCCTCGCCGAGGACCAGGCCGAACTCGCCACGGCGTTCGCCCGCAGCGTCGGCCCGTCCGCGTGGGCGGGCGGAACGCGGCCGGGCGAAACGGCCATCTTGCCCGGTGCATGCCAATGGTGCGAAAATCCGGAAATCGATGCCTGCCCGTGAGCCGTTCGGCGAACCGGGCATGACCCACGCTCAGCCGGCTGATCTCGACAGCAAGGGAGTGGCGTGTTAGGCGCACTGAGGTTCAGGCACGTGTCCATGGCGGCGACGGCGGCCGTCCTCGCGCTCCTTCTCCCCGCATGCGGCGGCGACGGCCAACCGGGCGGGAACGGCCCCGCCGCTTCCGCGTCGCTCGACCCCGAGGCGGACTTACGCAAGCAGCGGCTCACTGTCTCGAACTGGGACGGCTATATGCCGAAGGACCTTCCCGCCCGGTTCAAGTCGGCCGTCGGCACGCCCATGACCGTCGCCAAGCACAGCACCAACGAGGAGATCGTCGCCAAACTGACCGCCTCCGCCGACAGCGGCATCGACGTGGCGTTCGTATCGGGCCAGTACGCGCAGGCGCTCGCGGAGCAGGGGCTGCTCGAACCCATCCACCACGATCGGGTCCCGCACCTGAAGAACCTGGACCCGCTCGCCGCCCGGCTCGCCCACGACAAGGGCAACGTCTACTCCGTCCCGTACACCTGGGGCACCACCGGGCTCTGCTACCGCAAGGACCTCGTCGGCTACACCCCCGACAGCTGGAACGACCTGCTGAAGCCGCGCGCCGCGGTCAAGGGCAAGGCCACCATGCTGAAGACCGAACGCTGGCTCTTCCTCCCCGCGCAGAAGGCGCTCGGCTACTCGGTGAACACCACCGACGAGCAAGAGCTCGCCAAGGTCAAAGAGTTGCTGCTCACCGCGAAGGACGGGCTCCTCGCCTACGACGACACCACGTTCGGCGACCGCCTCAAGTCCGGGGAGGCCGTGCTGGCGGAGGCCTGGGACGGCTGGTGCCCGACCGACGACAAGAGGATCGGCTTCGTCGTCCCCAAGGAGGGCAGCGACCTCTGGACCGACACGATGGTCATCCTCAAGTCGTCGAAGAACAAGGAGGCGGCACACGCCTTCATCGACTACGTCCTCGACGCGAAGGTGCACTCCTGGGTCGCCTCGAACATCTTCTACAAGGTCCCCAACACCGCCGCCATGGCCGAACTCGACCCGGCCCTGCTGAAGAGCTACCCCGCACTCGCCATGCCCCCCGAGCGACTGCTCAAGGGCGAGTCCGCCGTCGACCTCGGGGACGACGCGACGGCGTACACCCGGATCGTCACGGAAGTCACCGCGGGTTGATGGCCCGACGGGGGAAAGCGGCCGGAAGACCACATGTGCGAGCCCGTATCGTCCTGCTCGGCCCGGGCCTGTCCTACCTGGCCGTCCTGCTCCTGCTGCCGCTGGCCCTGCTGATCGGCTACACGGTCTTCCGGCGGGGCCGCTTCGGCGGGATCGCGTACGAGGACGGAAGCACCGGCGAGAACTTCGCGCGGCTCACCGACCCCCTCTACGCCGGCGTCCTCACCGACTCGCTGCGCATCGCCGCCGTCACCACGCTGCTCGCGCTGCTCCTCGGCTACCCGACCGCGTACGCGATCAGCCGGCTGCCCGGCAGATGGCGCACGGTCGCCCTGGTCCTGGTCGTGCTCCCGTTCTGGACCAACTTCCTGATCCGTACCTACGCCTGGATCGTGCTGCTGTCCACCCACGGCGTGGTCAACTCGGCCCTCACCGGCATCGGGGTGATCGACCGGCCGCTGAAACTCCTCTACACGGAACCCGCAGTCGTCCTCGGACTGCTCTACGCCTATCTCCCGCTGATGGTGCTGCCGCTGTACTCGGCGATCGAGCGGGTCGACCCCCAGCTGCTCGAAGCCTCGGCCGATCTGGGCGCCCGCCCGGCCCGCACGTTCTGGAGCGTGACCCTCCCGCACACCCTGCCCGGCGTGCTGACCGGCTGCGTCTTCGTCTTCGTGCCCAGCCTCGGCAACTTCGTCGTCCCCGAACTGCTGGGCGGCGGGCGCACGGTCATGGTCGGCAATCTGATCAGAGACCAGTTCCTCACGGCGCGGGACTGGCCGTTCGGCTCGGTGCTCGCCCTCGCCCTGATGGCGTTCCTGGTCCTGCTGCTCATGGCGCAGGCCTGGGCAGGGCGCCGGCTGGGCGGCCGCTGATGCGCCGGGCGACGCTCCTCCCGCTGTGGGTGACGTACGCGTTCCTCTACACGCCCGTCGTGGTGCTGGTGGTGATGTCCTTCAACCGCTCGGACAGCCCCTACGAGTGGTCCGGGTTCAGCACCGCCTGGTACGGCACGCTGGCCGGCGACGACGAGGTCCTGCAGGGCCTGGCCAACACGCTGATCGTGGCCGCGGGCGCGACCGCCGCGTCCACCGTCCTCGGCACCCTGCTCGCCGTGGGGCTCGCCCGCCACGCGAGCCGGTCGCGGCTGCTGCCCGCCCTGTCGGTGCTGCCCGCCGTCCTGCCGGACATCGTGCTCGCGATCGGACTGCTCGCCTTCTACTCGCTCGTCTCGGCCACCCTCGGCCTGCACTCCGTGCTGCTCGCCCACACCGTCTTCGGCCTCGCCTTCGTCACGGCCGTCGTGCGCACCCGGATCGCCCACGTCGACCCCTCCCTGGAGGAGGCCTCACGCGACCTCGGCGCGGGCGAGGTCACCACGTTCCTCCGCATCACCCTGCCGACCCTCGCCCCCGGCATCGTGGCGGGCGCGCTGCTGACGTTCACGCTCTCGCTCGACGAGTTCGTCATCGCCTTCTTCACCGCGGGACCGAAGGACCCCACCCTGCCGATCGTCATCTACTCGATGATCAGGTTCGGCGTGACCCCGGAGATCAACGCGCTCGCCACCCTGCTGCTCGCGGTCGGCTTCACCGTGGTGATCGCCGCCCAGCGCATCAGCCGGCTGACGGAGGCGCTGTGATCCGTATCCATGCCGTCACCCGGCGGTTCGGCGAGGTCACCGCCCTGGACGGAGTGAGCCTGGAGATCGAGGAGGGCGAGTTCTTCGCCCTCCTCGGCCCGAGCGGCTGCGGCAAGACGACCCTGCTGCGCGTCCTCGCCGGATTCGAGACCCCGGACAGCGGCACGGTCACCCTGGACGGCCAGGACCTGCTGGGCGTGCCCGCGCACCGGAGGCCGGTCAACCTCATGTTCCAGTCGTACGCGCTGTTCCCGCACATGAACGTGGAGAAGAACATCGCGTACGGGCTGGCGCGGGAAGGGCTCGCCCGGGCCGAGATCGGCGAACGGGTCGCGGCCGTACTCGCCACCGTCGGGCTGACCGCGCACGCTCGCAGACGGCCGCACCAGCTGTCCGGCGGGCAGCGGCAGCGGGTCGCCCTCGCCCGTGCCATCGTCAAACGCCCCCGTGTGCTGCTGCTCGACGAGCCGCTGTCGGCGCTGGACAAACAGGTCCGCGCCGAGATGCAGCTGGAGCTCAAGCGCCTCCAGCACCAGGTGGGCATCACCTTCCTCGTCGTCACCCACGACCAGGAGGAGGCCATGTCGCTCGCCGACCGGATCGCCGTCCTGGACCGGGGGCGCGTCCAGCAGGTCGACACCCCCGTCGAGCTCTACCGGCACCCCCGGGGCCGGTTCGTCGCGGGCTTCGTCGGCGCCAACAACGTCTTCTCCGGACGGCTGCTGCCCTCCGGCGGACTCGACGTACCCGGCGTCGGTGTCCTGCCCGCCCCGGCCGGGAAGGCGGCCGGGCTGGTCGGCGTACGACCGGAGAGCATCCGGCTCGCCGCCCAGGGCGCGGACGCTCACCTGCACGGCACGGTGCTGGACATCAGCTACTTCGGCGGCTCCTCCAGGATCGCGGTCACGGTCCCCGGTCTGGACCGGCCGGTCCTGCTGACCGTTCCGGGCCCGGCCACGGTGACCTCCGGGGCCCGCGTCGCGCTGTCGTGGGACCCGGAGAGCGCGGTACTGATCGAGACGACGGGAGACACCCCTTGAGCAGACCCCTGACCATCCTCTTCGCGCCGGAGAGCGCGTACGGCCCGACCAACAACTGCGTCGGCATCGGCGACGTACTGCGCCGACGGGGCCACCGCGTGGTGTTCGCGGCGGAGGCGTCCTGGAAGGGCAGGCTCGCCCCGCTCGGCTTCGAGGAGGACCTGGTCGACCTGGCGCCGCCGCCCGAAAAACCCCAGGAGGCGGGCCAGTTCTGGAAGGACTTCGTACGCGACACCGCCCCCGAGTTCCAAAAGCCCACGATCGAACAGCTGGGCACATGGGTCAGGCCGGTCTGGGAGGAACTGATCGCCGGCGCCCGGTACTGCGAACCTCAGCTCAAGAGAATCGTCGACCGGGTCCGGCCGGACGTGATCGTCGAGGACAACGTCGTCTGCTTCCCCGCGCTGACCACGGCCGACGCGCCCTTCGTACGGATCGTCTCCTGCAACCCGCTGGAGATGAAGGGCGAACACGTCCCCCCGCCCTTCTCCGGCTACCCGGCCGCTGACCGCGCGGGCTGGGCCGCGTTCCGTGCCGAGTACGACCGCACCCACCGCGAGGTCTGGGCGGAGTTCAACGCCTGGGTCGTGGACCAGGGCGCGAGGCCGCTGCCCGACCTGGAGTTCATCCACGACGGCGAGCTGAACCTGTACGTCTATCCGGAGAGCGCCGACTACGCCGAAGCCCGCCCGCTGGGCCCTGCCTGGCACCGGCTGGACTCCTCGGTCCGCGAGACCGACGAGGAGTTCACCTTGCCGCCGGAGCTGGCCGAACGGCCCGGGGGCAGCGCGCTGATCTACTTCAGCCTGGGCTCCCTCGGCTCCGCCGACGTCGGCCTCATGCGCCGGATCATCGCCTCCCTGGCCCGCACCCCGCACCGCTACATCGTCTCCAAGGGACCGCTGCACGACGAGATCGAGCTGCCTCCCACCATGTGGGGCGCGGAGTTCCTCCCGCAGACGCGGATCCTCCCGCTCGTCGACCTCGTCATCACCCATGGCGGCAACAACACGACCACCGAGAGCCTCCACTTCGGCAAGCCCATGATCGTGCTCCCGCTGTTCTGGGACCAGTACGACAACGCACAGCGGATCGCCGAACTCGGCTACGGCGTCCGCCTCGACCCGTACCGCTTCACCGACGCGCAACTGCACGGCGCCCTGACGGAGTTGCTCGGCGACACCCGCCTGCGGCACAGGCTGACGGAAGCCTCCACGACCATCCGGGCCCGCGACGGGCTGCGCACCGCCGCCGACCTCATCGAGCGGCACGGCCACGAAGGGTACGGAACATGAAACTGTGCTTACGGCTCGGCCTCGCTGTCGTCGTCCTCGCTGCGCTCTCCGCCTGCGCGGACGGGCCCTCGTCGTCCTCCGACGGTGACTCGGGCGCCCGGGCCACGCTCCGACTCGCCGTTCCCTCGGCCGTGGTCGCACCCAAGGAAGAGGTCGCCACCTACGCGGTGGGCGACGCCGAGGGCTATCTGGCCGAGGAGAAGCTGAAAGTCGACGTGATCAACACCGATGGGTCGGTGGCAGCGGTCCAGGCCGTCGCCTCGAACAGCGCCGACATCGCGCCGGCCGACGCGGGAGCCATCCTCGCCGCACGGGAGAAGGGCGTCCCGGTGAAGGCCATCGGGGGCCTGGTACGGAACTGGCCGTGGCGCATGGCCGTCCAGCCCGGCAGCGAGATCAGGAGCCCGGCCGACCTCAAGGGCAAGAAGGTCGGGGTCATCAGCCTGGCCTCCGGCTCGGCCATCTACGCCCGCGCGTACGCGAGCGACGCCGGACTGGACGCGGCCAAGGACGTCGACCTGCTGCCGGTCGGCGTGGGGGCACAGGCCCTGGCCGCCCTGGAAGACGGCAAGGTCGACGTGCTCGCCCTGTTCACCCAGGCGTACACCACCATCGAGAACACGGGCACCGATCTGCGCTATCTCGACAACTCCGACGCGTTCGACGGCATCCGCTCCCTGACCTACGCGGTGACCGAGAAGACCCTGAAGCAGAAGAAGGACGTGCTGACGCGCTACTTGCGCGCCTCCTACAAGGCACTGCTCTTCTCCGCCGTGAACCCCGAGGCCGCGATGCGCGACGGCTACCGGGCGTTCCCCCGGCTGCTGACCGGCAAGAAGGCCGACGACCGCATCGCCGATGACACCAGGACCCTCGAGGCGTGGATCAAGACCGCGGTCCCCGCCACCGGTGAGCCCGAGGACTTCAAGGACTGGGGCGCGATCAGCGACGGGGAGTGGGACAAGACGGTCGCCTACACCAGGACGGCCGGCCAGATCACCGAGGACGTCCCCCTCCCGGAGCTGTGGGACGGCAGCCTGCTCACGGGCGCGAACGACTTCGACCCGGCGGCCGTGATCGAGAAGGCGAAGGCCGCCGGGTGACGCGGGAAGGCGGGGAGAACAGGAGAGCGGGGGACCGTGGACGAAGACCGCTGGATCGAGGTCACCGGACTGCACAAGACCTACCGGCCGCGCAGGTCCGAGCCGACCCACGCGCTCTCGGACGTCACCTTCACGGCCCGACGCGGCGAGTTCGTGTCGGTCGTCGGCCCGTCGGGGTGCGGTAAGACCACCCTGTTGAAGATCCTCGCGGGGATCGTCCCCAGGAGCCAGGGGACAGTCCGCGTCGCCGACCGCGACGTGACGGGGCCGCTGCCCGAGGTGGGCATGGTCTTCCAGACGCCCACCCTCCTGCCCTGGCGCACCGTGCTACAGAACGTGATGGTGCCCGTGGAGATACAGAAGCTCGACGCCTCGGTGTACCGGGAGCGGGCCGAGCGGCTGCTCGCGATGGTCGGCCTCGACGGCTTCGAGGGCAGACACCCGCATGAGCTGAGCGGCGGGATGCAGCAGCGCGCCGGAATCTGCCGGGCCCTGGTGCACGACCCGGCCGTGCTGCTGATGGACGAGCCCTTCGGCGCACTCGACGCCCTGACCCGTGAGTCGATGAACGTCGAGTTGCTGAGGATCTGGCGGGAGAGCGGCCAGACCGTCGTGTTCGTCACCCACTCCATCCCCGAGGCGGTCTTCCTCTCCGACCGGGTCGTGGTGCTCAGCCTCCGCCCCGGCCGCATAGCGGAGATCGTCGACATCGAGCTCGAACGCCCGCGCACACTCGGCGCGATGGCCTCGGACCGCGCCGGTGTCTTCGTCGAGCGGATCCGCAGGCATTTCAACGCCACCTCGGTGATCGACTCATGAAGCGACTCATGAAGCGACTCCGCAAGCGGCGGCTCCGGGTGGACCTGCGAGACCTGCGGGAGCGCCCCGAACTGCTGCTCGTTCCCACCGTCTTCGTCGTCACCATGCTGGCCTGGGAGTTCGCGGTCCCCGCCTTCGGGATCGACGACTACGTGCTGCCGCGCCCTTCGCAGATCTTCGACGCCCTCCGGACACAGCTGGCGGACCCGTTGTTCTGGGGACATCTGAAGGTGACGGTCCTGGAGTCGGGTTACGGCTTTCTGCTCGGAGTGGCGGCGGCGCTGGTGCTGGGCACCGCGATCTCCCAGGTGCGGCTGATCGAGCGCACCTTCATGCCGTATGTCGTCGCCTTCCAGACGGTGCCCAAGGTGGCGCTCGCGCCGCTGTTCGTCGTCTGGTTCGGCTTCGGCATGACGAGCAAGGTCGTCATGGCGGCGGTGATCTCGTTCTTCCCCGTGCTGGTCAACGTCATCGAGGGGCTGCGCTCGGCCGACGCCGACCGGATCCAGATGCTCATGGTGTTCGGCGCCGGCAGGATCCAGGTGTTCCGGATGGTGCGGCTGCCGAGCGCGCTCCCCTTCATCTTCGCGGGCCTGGACATCGGGATCGTCTTCTCGATCCTGGGCGCCGTCGTCGGCGAGTTCATCGGCGCGAAGGAGGGCCTGGGATACCTCCTCCTCCAGACCAACTACAACTTCGACATCGCCGGGATGTTCGCCGTGCTGGTGGTGCTCTCCGTACTGGGGCTGATCGCCCACTTCATCATCCGGTTCGCCCAGAAGCGGCTCGTGTTCTGGGCGGAGGAGAACCGGGTGATCGGCGCATGACGACCTGAGCACACCGAGGCAGGAGGCCTGCGTGAGCGCATACGACCTGGTGGTGAAGAACGCCCGTGTCGTCACCCACGACCACGATGACGCACGCCCTGCGGACATCGCCGTCCAAGGAGGCCGGATCGCCTCCGTAGCCTCCGGCATCGCCACGGAAGGCGCCCGCCGGGTGGTCGACGCCGGTGGCAGGCTGGCGTTCCCCGGTGTCGTCGACGCCCACCAGCACTGGGGGATCTACCACCCGCTGCCCGAGGACGCGGCCACCGAGAGCCGCGCGTGCGCACAGGGCGGCGTCACCAGCGCCCTGACCTACACCCGGACCGGCCGCTACTACCTCAACAAGGCCGGTGCGTACGCCGACTTCTTCCCCGAGGTGCTGGCCGCCGCATCCGGCCGCGCCCACGTCGACTACGGCTTCCACCTCGCGCCGATCTCGCGCGCTCACATCGACGAGATTCCCGACCTGATCGAGCGGTTCGGCGTCACCTCGTTCAAGATCTTCATGTTCTACGGCAGCCACGGCCTCCACGGCAGGTCGGCCGACCAGAACGCGTTCCTGATGCTCCCCGAGGACGAGCGGTACGACTACGCGCACTTCGAGTTCGTCATGCGCGGGGTGCAGGCCGCCCGCGAGCGGTTCCCCGGCCTCGCCGACGAGATCTCCCTCTCCCTGCACTGCGAGACCGCCGAGATCATGACCGCGTACACCAGGCTGGTCGAGGAGGCGGGTGACCTGACCGGGCTCGCCGCCTACAGCGCCTCCCGGCCGCAGCACTCCGAAGGCCTCGCGGTCGCCGTCGCCTCCTACCTGGCGCACGAGACCGGGCTGCCCACGATCAACCTGCTGCACCTGTCGTCCCGCAAGGCGGTCGACGCGGCCGTGCGGATGAGTCGGGCGTTCCCGCACATCGACTTCCGCCGTGAGGTGACCGTCGGGCATCTGCTCGCCGACATCACCACCGCACACGGCCTCGGCGGCAAGGTCAACCCGCCGCTGCGGCCCCGTGACGACGTCGAGGCGCTCTGGGAGCACGTGCTCGACGGCACCGTCGACTGGGTCGTCAGCGACCACGCGTGCTGCCGCGAGGAGGTGAAGTTCGGCGAGCCCGAGGACGACGTCTTCCTCGCCAAGGCCGGCTTCGGCGGCGCCGAGTACCTCCTGTCCGGCCTGCTCACCGAGGGAACGAAACGCGGCCTGCCGCTGGGCCGGATCGCCGCGCTGACCTCCTGGAACCCGGCCCGGCGCTTTGGGCTGCGCACCAAGGGCAGCCTCGCCCCCGGCTTCGACGCCGACATCGCCCTGGTCGACCCGGGCCGCACCTGGACCGTACGCGCCGCGGAGTCGGAGTCGACGCAGCAGTACACCCCGTTCGAGGGCTTCGAGCTGACCGCCCAGGTCACCGACACCTTCTTGAGGGGCAACCACATCTTGCGGGCGGGCAAGGTCGTCGGCCCACCCGTCGGCGCCTACCTGCACCGTCCGACCGGAACCGCCTGAGCGCCGGCCGGCAGCCGCAGGCGACCACGGCGGACCGTGGTCGTCCACATTCATTTCGGTAACCGCGCGTCCGCCGGGCCGGGCAATTAATGGCGAATTCTTCGGCCGCTAAGCGGACACACTGCCCATCGGGTCGCTATTCGTCACACAGCGCAGGAGACCGTCACCGCGGATATCTCCACGAGGTACGCAAGCGCTCTCCCAGCAGCCCCGCGATACCTCTCGGCCAGGTCAGAGGCGGTTCGTGAGCGGAGATCACGTGTGAATATAGTGTCAATCGAATGGCTCGGGATGCGAACTCATTGTGTGAACTTGGCACGGCAATAGGCTGGTTCGCGCAATGAGTTCGATGATTGTGGCCTGTGCCGCGTATCCCGTTGGTTCTGGATTTTCTCGATGATTGAGGATGCTGATGGTTCGTACTGCGTCGTCACCCGGAGGCCCCTCGACCGGCCTTGCCGCGGCGTGGTCGGCTCCCGCTGCCCTGATGGCCGTGGTCACGGCAGTCATCGCGACGATCGCGCCGACGGGAGGGAGGGCACCGGCCATCTGGTGCGGAGTCGTCGCCACGGTGATGGTCGCTCTCGTCTCGGCCGAGGCGGCCCGCCGCGGCCGGGCCGTCGCCGCGCTGCGGGCCGAGTACGCCACGCGTGAAGCCGCCCTGCTCCAGGACTTGCGGCGGCAGGAGGCCGCGACGATCCGGCTGGCCGAGCAGCATCTGCCGGCGGCTGTCGCCCGGCTCCAGGAAGGCGAGTTCGCCGAGGACGTCCTGCTGTCCGTCTCCGCTCAGGACGAGGCGCTCAGCCCGCAGTCCCAGGCGGCGCACCAGGCACTGCTGCGGTCCGTCGTCGAGGCCGTGCAGGCCGAGGAGAGCATGCGTGACTCGGCGCAACGCGGTGTGGTGAACATCGCGCGCCGGGTCCAGGCCATCGTGCACCAACAGGCGACGGACCTGCGGGCGATGGAAGACCGGCACGGCCAGGAACCGGCGTTCTTCGCCGACCTGCTCCGGCTCGACCACGGCACCGCCCTGATCGGCCGGCTGGCCGACAGCATCGCCGTACTCGGCGGGGCGCGGCCGGGCCGCCAGTGGAGCAAGGCGGTGCCCCTCTACAGCGTGCTGCGTGGCGCCATGTCCCGGATCCTCGACTATCAGCGGGTGGAGCTGCACACCGTCGCCGAGGTCGCCGTTGTCGGTACCGCCGTCGAGCCGCTCATCCACGCACTGGCGGAACTGCTGGACAACGCCAGCCGGTACTCGCCGCCCAAGACCCGCGTCCACCTGACGGCGGTGGAGGTGCACATGGGCATCGCCATCGAGGTCGAGGACGGCGGTGTCGGTCTCAGTGAGGAGGCGCGGTCGCGGGCCGAGGGGATGCTCAAGGAAGCACGGGCCGGCATCGACCTGAACGACCTGGGGGAGTCGCCGCGGTTGGGGCTCGCCGTGGTCGGCCGCCTCGCGCAGGCCTACGACTTCAAGGTCGCGCTCCCGCCGTCCGTCTACGGAGGCGTGCGCGCGGTGCTGACCGTGCCGAAGAGCCTGCTCACCACCGCACCCGCGACGGGGCGTGCGCACGGTATCGGCGCCTCGTCCGGGCCCCGGCCGGCGGACCGGCCGGCCGCCGCACAGGGCGCGCCCTCCCGGGAGGCGACCGAAGCGTTCGCACCGCGCACCGCGTCCCCGTCCCCGGACGCGTACCGGAACGCCGGTGCGGCAGTGGACACACACGAGGCTGTGGACACGGACGGGTCCGCCCCGGTCCGCGCGGACGACCGTACCGGGGAAGAGACACCGGCCGAGGCCGAACGCACGGCCAGCGGGCTGCCCCAGCGGCGCCGCCGTCGTCCGGCGACCGGGCCCGCGGCGCGGACCGCGCCCCGGCCGGGGCCGGCGGAGACGGCGCACGAGGAACCCGCGCCCGGCGTCTGGATGGCCGAATTGCAGAGCGGTCTCTCAGCCGACAAGCCCAGGGCAGCACCTCCCCGGGCCAACAGCGACACCTCAGACAAGGGTGAGTAACCGATGCAGCAGCGCGCGGACATGGACTGGATGCTCAGGGATCTCGCGGAGAGCGTCCCCCAGACTCGCCACATCGTGGTCCTGTCGTCGGACGGCTTGTGCATGGCCCGGTACGACACGGACATGGACACCGCGGACCGCCTCGCCGCGGTCGGTTCGGGCCTGCAGAGCCTGTCGGTGGCCGTCGCCTCCGAGTTCCCGCACAGCGACGGGCGGATGCGGATGGTCGTCATCGAGGTCAGCGGCGGCTTCATGTACCTGATGGCCGCGGGCGCCGGTGCCCATCTGGCGGTGCTCGCCGACGAGGGGGTGGACGCCGGACTGGTCGGTCAGTGCATGCGTGACCTCGTCGCCCGGATCGGCGCGCATCTCACCACCCCGCCGCGAAGCGACGGGCAGCTGCGGTGAGCACGTCCGACCGCGACTGGGACGAGGGCGGTCCCGAGCGGCTCTACGTCATCACGGGGGGCCGGGCGGACTCAACGGAGCAGGCCGACCTGGACCTGGTCACCCTGATCGTGTCCCGGGAGGAGCCGAAGGCCGGCATCCAGCCGGAGCTCGCCGCCATCCTCCGGGTGTGCCGGTCTCCGGTGTCCGTCGCGGAAATCTCCGCTCATTTGACCCTGCCCACCAGTGTGATCAGCGTGCTCCTCGCCGATCTGCTGGCCGACGGACGTGTCGAGGCCCGCACACCCGCCTCGTCGCGTCCCGACATCGCACTGATAGAGGCGGTTATCGATGGTCTCCAGAATCTCTGACACGGTCACGGAGCCTCGGCGCGAGGACCGGCTGCCGTCAACGGCCTCCTCCGCAGTCAAGATCGTCATCGTGGGCGGTTTCGGCGTCGGAAAGACCACCTTCGTCCGCTCGGTGAGCGAGATCAGGCCGCTGACCACCGAGGAAACGATGACGCAGGCCGGCGCCGGGATCGACGACATCGCCGGAGTGGAGCGCAAGACCGTGACCACCGTGGCGATGGACTTCGGCCGGATCACGCTCAACGACGAGCTGGTGCTGTATCTCTTCGGCACACCCGGCCAGCAGCGCTTCTGGTTCCTGTGGAACGGCCTGTTCGAGGGTGCGCTGGGAGCCATCGTGCTCGTCGACACCCGGCGTCTGGAAGTCAGCTTCGACGTGATCGGGCGTCTGGAAGAGGCCGAGGTGCCCTTCGTGATCGCCGTCAATTCCTTCCCCGACGCGACCTCCTACCTCACAGAAGAGGTGCGCGGCGCACTCGACCTTCCGGACAGCGTGCCGATCGTGGTGTGCGACGCACGCGAGCGACCGTCGAGCCGGGACGTGCTGCTTTCCCTGATGCGCTATCTGCGAACCTTTGTAACGACCTCGGAGTCCACGTGACCGCCAACAACCCCGAGCCCACGACCGACCGCCCGGCGACTCCGCCGCCCGGCTGCCCGGCCCACGGCATGACTCCGGACGCACTGCACCGCCTGTACGGCGACGAAGCCCAGGCCGACCCGATGGGTGTGTACGAGAAGCTGCGGGCCGCGCACGGGCCCGTCGCCCCCGTACTCGTCCACGGCGACCTGCCGGCCTGGCTGGTCCTCGGCCATCGCGAGAACCTCGACGTCCTGCGCACCCCCACCGTCTTCTCCCGTGATTCACGGTATTGGCGGGACATGGCCGAGGGGCGGGTGACGGCCGACCATCCGCTGGCGCCCATCACGGCCTGGCAGCCGCTGTGCGTCTTCGTCGACGGCGAGGAGCACGAGCGGCTGCGCGGCGCGGTCACCGACAGCCTGGGCCGCTTCGAGGCGCGCGGTATCCGGCGCCATGTCACGCGTTTCACCCATCAGCTCGTCGACGGGTTCGAGCGCAGCGGACGGGCCGACCTGGTGCACCAGTTCGCCGCCCAGCTTCCGCTGCGGGTCATGACACAGCTCTTCGGCATGCCGGACGACTACGGCCCGGCCCTGGCCGCCGCCGTCCAGGACGCGCTCACCGGTACGGACACCGCGGCAGCGAGCAACGAGTACATCACCCGGACCCTGCACCAACTCGTCGAGCGCAAGCGCACCGACCCCGGTCACGACTTCCCCTCCAAGCTGATCGAGCACCCCTCCGGCCTCAGCGACGACGAGATCCGCGAGCATCTGCGGCTCATCCTCACCGCCGCCAACGAGACCACCGTCAACCTGATCGCGAACGCACTGCGGACGCTGCTCACCGACGACCGCTTCCGCGCGAACCTGGCCGGCGGGCACATGACGCTGCCGGACGCGATGGAGCAGGTGATGTGGGACGAGCCACCGATGATGACTCTCCTGGGGCGGTGGGCCACCAGCGACACCGTGCTCGCCGAACAGCCCATTGCGGCAGGGGACATGCTCCTGCTCGGTCTCGGCGCGGCCAACGTCGACCCGGCGATCCGCCCCGATCTGCATGCCTCCGTGCACGGCAACCGCTCCCATCTCGCCTTCAGCGGCGGCCCGCACGAATGTCCCGGTCAGCACATCGGCCGGGCGATCGCCGACACGGCCATCGACACCCTCCTCACCCGCTTGCCCGATCTGCGGCTGGCCGTCCCGAACGACGAACTGGAGTGGACCTCCTCGCTGATGTACCGCCACCTCAAGGGGCTGCCGGTCGAGTTCACTCCCAGCCACCAGGCGCCGCGGGCACCCGGTCTGACACCGCCGAACGCGCTGCGTACCGAGCTCCCCACGGCAGAGCCCGAGACCAAGCCCGCCTTCTCGACCGCCCCTGCCCCCGCCGACCCGTTCTGGCTGTCCTGGTGGCGCGGTGTGAAGCGGCGGACGAAGGGCTGAGGCGCGGAACACGTCAAAGTTCTGTCTTCAACTGATGCTGTTGTGGGCATTGATGCTCAGGAAGGCAGAAGGGCGTGTGAGGCGGGAATCCTCACCGGCCCCCGCACGGGAGGGCGTCGAGTCCCTTGACGGACCAACAGCACCCGGAGTACGTCTCCCACCGATTCAGGGCACGCAGCGCCGGTTCGGGCGAAGGGTTATGCCCGGCCGCCGGACCGCGCTGATTTCCGTCTGACGTCTGACATCTGCCATCTGACGTCCGACGTCTGCCGTCTTCCCTGAACTACCGGCCCCGACCCCAGCGGCCGGCCTTTGTGGAGCAACCATGCACACGAACACCCACACCGGCGAGAGCCGGCAGAGCCCCGTTTCCGACACCCCACGGAGTGCCTCGCTTCCCGGTCTGCTGGCCCGGCAGATGGTGCGCGCACCCGACGCTCCGGCGGTACAGGACGGCGGCAGAACATATTCCTATGAGGATCTCGACGACTGGTCACGGTCCATATCCCAAGCCCTCCTGAGTCGAGCCGTACGCCCCGGGGACGCCGTCGCGGTCCTCGGCACGCGCTCCTGGGAGGCGACGGTCGCCACCGTCGGCATCCTGCGGGCCGGTGCGGTGTGCGTCCCGGTGGACGCGCAGTACCCGTCGGCCCAAGCCGCCGAGATGCTCAGTGATGCCGGTGCACGACTGGCCATCGCACTTCCCGGCCACGAGCCGGTGGCGGCGGCGGGCGACGAGCCGGTGGGCTGGGAAGAGTTCGACGCACTGGTGCGGACGCGGCCCACCGTGGACCACGACCCGGATTTCCCGTCCCTCACGGAACGTTCGGCGGAGAACTGCGCGTATGTGCTCTTCACCTCCGGCACCACCGGACGCCCCAAGCCGGTGCTCTTCCCGCACCGCGCCGTGACCCGGCTGGCGGAGGGCGGCGCTCCCTGGTGCCCCGGCTCCGGAAAGCGCGTCCTCCAGACCTTCGGCCTCTCCTTCGACGGCTCCCTCTTCGAGATGTGGGCCACCCTGCTGGGCGGCGGCTGCCTCGTCGTGGCGGGCAGGGACGTACTCCTGGACACGGAGGCGCTGGGCTCGCTGCTCCGCGCCGAGCGCATCACGCATGCCTTCATGACCACCAGCCTGTTCCACCACTCGGTGCGGACCAAGGCCGGGATCTTCGGCGCCCTGGACATGGTGCTGGTCGGCGGTGAGGCCATGGACCCGGGGCTGGTGGCGGCGGTGTGTGCGACGGGACGGCCGCGGCATCTGATCAACGGATACGGCCCGACCGAAGGCGGCATCATGGTGAGCGCCTACGACGTCGGCCATGTGGCGCCCGATGCCTCCTCGGTCCCGATCGGATGGCAGGTGGCCGCCAGCAGCTGCCACCTCCTGCGGGCCGACGGCAGCCCGGCAGGCCCCGGCGAGGAGGGCGAGATCTGCATCGGCGGGGCGGGGCTGGCCCTGGGCTACCTCAACCGGCCCGAGGAGACCGCCCGTGCCTTCGTCACGCTGCCTACGAGCACCGGCGAGAGCGAGCGTCTCTACCGCAGCGGTGACCTGGCCCGCCGGGGCGGTGACGGGCTGCTGGAATTCCGCGGCCGGGTGGACCGGCAGGTCAAGGTCCGCGGCTTCCGCGTCGAACTCGACGCCGTGGAAGCCCTGTTGCGTACCCACCCCGGCGTGGCCGACGCCGCGGTGCTCGTCCGGGGGAACGACGGCATCGGCAAGGGGCTCAGCGCGTTCGTCACGTCCGCGGACCCCACCCGGCCGGTGCGGCCCGAACAACTCCGCGCGCACCTGGCGAGCCGACTGCCCACGCACGCCATCCCCGCCCCCATTCACCCGCTGGAGCGTATGCCGTTCACCGGGAACGGCAAGACCGACTACGCGGAGCTGCGCACCCGGGCCGCCGTCCCCGACCAAGGCTCGGGCCAGCCGCCCGCCGAAGGGCCGGGCGACCCCGTCGCGGAGATCTGGGCGGAGGTGCTCGGCACACCGGTGTCCGACAGCACGGACTTCTTCGCCGAGGGCGGCAACTCCCTCCTCGCGGCCCAGGCCGTCACCCGCACCATCGCCGCCCTCGGCCTGACCGCCGAGCACTTCGCGCCGCTGCTCCAGCGCCTGCTGGCGGCCCCGGCCCTGGCCGCGTACCGCGCGGCGACCGGCACCCTGCCGTCCGGGCCATCCGGGCCGGACGACCGGACACAGCCCGACTACGAAGCCGAGGCCGGCATCGAGCTGAACGTCGGCGCCGGCCCGGACGCTTCCCCGCAGCCCACCCGGGCCCGCCACATCCTGCTCACCGGAGCCACCGGATTCGTCGGCGCGTTCCTGCTCGAACGGCTGCTCCGCGATACCGACGCGACCATCCACTGCCCGGTGCGCGCCGCCGACGACGCGCAGGCGATGCGGCGGATCCACGCCACGATGAAACGGTTCGGTCTCCGTCTCGGCGAACCCGGTCGGGTCCGTCCGCTGCCCGCCGAACTCGGCCGCCCCGGGCTGGGGATGCCACCCGGTGTCCTCGGCGGCCTGGCGGACGACGTCGACCTGATCGTGCACAGCGCCGCCCACGTCAACTTCCTCTACCCCTACCAGCAGTTGAGGGAGGCGAACGTGGAAGCCGTCCGCTCCCTCCTCGACCTGGCAGCAGGGCGACGGATTCCCCTCCACTACGTCTCGACCACCGCGGTGCTCTCCGGAAGTGGCGCCGGGGGCGTCCGGTACGTCGACGAGAGCACCCCGCTCAGCCATCCCGAGCTGATCAGCATGGGGTACCCCGAAACCAAGTGGGTGGCCGAGCGCATGCTCGGCCACGCGGCGGAGGCGGGGCTGCCGGTCACCATCCACCGGCCCTACGAAATCACCGGCCACAGCCGCACCGGCGCCTGGAACACCTCCACTGCCATCTGCGCGGTCTTCGACGCCATCGCGCACATGGGGTCGGCCCCCGCGGTCCCGCTGCCCCTCGACCTTTGTCTCCCGTGGACACCGTCACCGACGCGATCGTCGGCATCGCACCCGGCTCCCGCATCTCGGGGGAGTGGTCCACCTGACCAACCCCCGGCCGGCACGGCTCAGCGACATGGTCGACCGCATGCGCGCCGCCGGATACGCCATCGAGGACGTCAGCTACGAGGAGTGGACCGCCGCTCTCGTCGATCATGTGCGCCGCAACCCCGAGGCCCCCATCGCGCCGTTCCTGCCACTCTTCGTCACGCCGGCGAACGAGACCGACCACAGTGTCAAGGAGCTGTACTTCGACACCGTCTTCCCCGAAGTCGCACGCACCCGCACCGACCAGATCTGGCCCGCTTGGCGGGACTCCTGCCCGCCCGTCGACGACACGCTGCTCGACGGCTACCTCTCCTGCCTCCGGCGCAGCGGCCTCCTCAGCGACTCCCCGCAGGCCGCTCCGGAGCGGCGGGCCCGGCTGACCCGCGGGTGGTTCCGAGTCCTCCGAGGACGGGGCGGCGCTTGATGCGTTCGTGGCGGGAGGTGCTCAGTCCGCAGGGTTCAGGCGGTACGTCGTCCCGGGCTCCGTGTCGAAGACGATCAGCCCCGGCTCCGGGCGCCGTGCCCGGAGCCGATGGCCGTGGACGGACACCTTCAGATCCGTGGCGGAGCGTACGATCGCCTGGTTGCCGGAGCGGGAACGCAGCTTGCCCGTGAGCAGCGCGCCCTGGCGCCACGTCAGATCCACCTCGAAGCCACCGCGCGCCAGCAGACCGCGTACCCGGCCGTCGAGCAGTGTCGGAGGCAACGCGGGCAGCAGACGTAACTCACCCGCGTGGGACTGGAGCAACCACTCCGAAACGCCCGCCGTCGCACCGAAGTTGCCGTCGATCTGGAACGGCGGGTGCAGATCGAAGAGGTTCGGCGCGGTGCGCTCGGGGGTGAGCAGATCGGTCAGCAGCTTGAAGGACCGCGCGCCGTCCTCCAGCCTGGCCCAAAAGTTGATCTTCCAGGCCAGGGACCAGCCGGTGCCCGCGTCACCCCGCCGCTCCAGCGTCTTGCGTGCCGCGGCGAACAGCTCCGGGGTGTCCCGCTTGGTGATCTGGTTGCTGGGGTGCAGACCGTACAGGTGCGAGACGTGCCGGTGTTTCTGCTCGGGAGCGATCGCGTCCCAGTCCTCCTGCCACTCCCGCAGCTGGCCCTGGGCGCCGATCTTCATGGGTGGCAGTTTCCGGCGCACGCGCCGCACCTCGGCCCGCATCCCGGCGTCCGCGTCCTCGCCGAGGAGTTCGGATGCCTTGACGAACCCGTCGAAGAGGTCGCGCAGGATCTGGTTGTCCATGGTCGGCCCGGCGCAGACGGACACGTTCGTGTGGTGGGCGTTCTCGGGTGAGTTCGCGGGGCAGGTGACGAAGTGTCCGGTGGCCGGATCGGTGACCAGGGTGTCGAGGAAGAACCGCACCGAGCCCCGGAGCACCGGATAGCGACGGCGCAGCGCCTTCTTGTCGCCCGTGAAGAGGTAGTGGTCCCAGATGCCGGTCGACAGCCAGGCGCCGCCGGTCTGCCACATGCCCGGGAACGCACGGTCCACCGGGGCGGTGCCGCGCCAGGCGTCGGTGTTGTGATGGGTGACCCAGCCTCCGGCCCCGTACTGCCTCTTCGCGGTCGTGGCCCCGGCGACCGACAGATCCGCGAGCAGGTCGAAGACCGGTTCCCAGCACTCCAGGAGGTTGGTCACGGGCGCCGGCCAGTAGTTCATCTCCGTATTGATGTTGATCGTGTACTTCGAGTCCCAGGAGGGGCTGAGCGAGTCGTTCCAGATGCCCTGGAGATTGGCGGGCTGGGTCCCGGGCCGTGACGAGGAGATCAGCAGATAGCGGCCGTACTGGAAATGCAGCGCGACCAGCTGCGGGTCGGTGGCGGAGGCGAAGTTGGCCACCCGTTCGTCGGTGGGCAGCGCCGCGGCGTCGGTCGTGCCGAGGTCGAGTCCGACCCGCCGGAACAGGCCCCGGTAGTCGGCGACATGGCGTTTCCGGAGGCGTGCGTACGGGACGTCCGACGCGGCGTTGAGAGGAGCGGTGGCGCGGGCCGCGTGGTCGCCGGTCGGGTTCCGGTAGTCGGTGTAGCTCGTGCCGACCGAGACCAGCAGGGTGACGGAGTCGGCCCCCGTCACCGTGAGGGTGCCGTTCTCGCTGCTGACCGTTCCGCCGTCGGCCCGGGCACGGGCCAGCGCCCGGAACCGTACCTGCCCGGTGACGCCCTCACGGGTCTCCGACGTTCCGTCGATCGCGACGGTGATCCGGTCGGGCGACGACGCGATCACGGTCTGCGGGCTGTCGAAGGCCGCGGTGAAGGACACGGCCCCCGGCCTGTCTGCGGTCAGGCGCATGACGATCACCTGGTCGGGGTGGCTGGCGAAGCACTCGCGGTCGTAGGTCACCCCTCCCTGCGCGTAGCGCACGGAGGCGACGGCGGAGTCGAGGTCCAGCGTGCGCCGGTAGTCTCCGACCTCGCCCGCGGCATCGAAGGCCAGCCGCAGGTTCCCGACCGGCTGGTACATCAACTCGCCCTTGGGGGTGCCGAGGAAGTCCGAGTCGATCAGGGACTGGGCGGCCTCCCACTCCCCGGCGAAGACCCGCCTGCGGATCTCGGGGAGGCTGGCCAGGGCCTTCGGGCTGGCGGGCTCGTACGGTCCGCCCGCCCACACCGTGTCCTCGTTCAGCTGGAGCAGTTCGCTCTCGGCGCCACCGAAGACCATGGCCCCGAGCCGCCCGTTGCCGATGGGGAGCGCCTCCAGCCATGTGGAGGCCGCACGGGGATACCAGAGGGCGAGATCGCCGGGTCTGATGTCGGGCCCTGATGCGCCCGACGCCGACGCCTGGTCGGCGGCGGCCGCAGCGGGGCCGCCGGATAACACCAGGTCCGTCACGCCGGCTCCGGCCGTGGCCGACCATGCGAAGAAATGTCTGCGGTCCATGCCATTAGCTTCAACTCATAGGATGTCTGCTGTCGATGGGCAGGTGCAACTTCGACGGATTTCGATGCCGCGCAGCATGGTTGAACGCCATGGTCATCGACCTCGCCGCGGAGAAGATTGCAGGTAGGGAGGTGTTCGGGCCGATTCTCCACACCGGCCGGTACTGCGTCGGCCGACTCCGCGCCTGCCTCGGTGGACCGCATGCACCACCTCGCAACGTCAGCGAGTGACCGGATGTTTGAGGTGGCTGTCGTACGCCCGCTGGGAGTTGTGGATCTCTTCGCTGTGCTCGACAGTCCAGTCGTAGAGACGCCCGAACGGCTCGCGCAGGGGCTCGCTGGATCAACCGGGCCCTGCCGGTCGACGAGCTCGACGGGTGCGTCGACCGCGTCGCGCGTTGATGGAACGGCCCGGTCAGTGGCCGGGGCGGTCAGCGAGCCGGGGCAGGGGCGCACCGCACCGTGGCCGCCGCCCAGTCGGCATGGTCGTGCGCATTGCCATCACCTCCGTCCGTCACGCGCAGCCGGAGCTTCTGCGCGCCGCTGACGTCGGCCTCCACCGGCACGGCGGCGTCCGTCCCCTTGACCGCCGGGCCCGCGTAGACCCGCTTGTCGTCGGCGTAGACCTCGAAGGTGACGCTCCCTCCATCGCCCACCTCGTCGTCCACGCCCGTGTCGGCGGTGAACGTCGAGCAGTTGCCGCCCAGGTAGACCTCCACGGTCGAGTCGGCGTGGGTGCCCAGGCCGCGCTCGTACGCCGTGCCGCCGATGCTGAGGGGCTTGCCGTCGCCGGGGGCGGACTCGCCGTTGCTGCGGTCCCGTTCGACCGGTCCCCAGCCGTTGTCCGCGGTGACGAAGTCCAGCCCGGACACGGGCACGTTTCCGCGCGGTGGGGGAGGGGTGCCGTCGAGGTCGACCCTCGCCTCGTCGCTGACCAGGGCGCCGCCCGTCGAGGTCGCGCGGGCCGTGGCGACGACGGGGCGCAGGCCGTCCGGGGAGTCCTCGCCGCGGGTGACCGTGGTCCGCAACGTCACCGACTCGTGCGGGGCGAGGTCGCCGAGTCCGTCGGAGGCGGGGTCGGCGCTCCAGCCTTCGCCGAGGTCGAAGACCGTGGTGAGGTCCCGCAACGGCCGGTCGCAGGGATTGGTGACCGTCAGCTCCGCCGCCGTGGACTCGCCCGCAGCCAGGGAGGTGTCCTCGGCGGTGAGCTTCGCCTCGGGGGCGCAGACCACCGGCCCCCGTGGCTGTCCGTCCCGCGCCTCGGAGCTGGTCAGCGGGCGCAGCCGCAGCGTGTACGCGTACTCGCGGTCGGGCTGGACCTGGTACTCGGGCAGCACCGTGTGGAACGTCTCGCTCACCCCGCTGACCGCGTGGTCCAGGCGCAGGGTGTTGCCCTCGGGGTTCTTCTGGAGTGCGAAGGGGTAGGCCGCGCGGTCGAGATCGCGGTACGGCGTCACTCCGGCCGAGAAGTCCCCGGAGACCAGCAGCCCGCGTGTGCCGTCGGACAGGGAGGCCCAGCGGACCTCCTCGTGGTTGCCGTACTCCTGCGGCTTGGTGTAGCCGGAGAACTGCTTCTCCACGTCGGTCGAGTACACCCCGACGGGGGCGCCGTCCTCGCGGTCGTTGTAGTTCTCCTGGGGCCCGCGCCCGTACCAGGTGAAGCGGTCGTACCGGTCGGGCAGCCGGAGGGTGAGCCCGATGCGGGGCAGATAGGGCACCTCGCGGGCCGCGCCCCGCGCTTCGGCGCGGTGGTCGACGCGTATCACGCCGTTGCCGGTGACGGTGTAGCGCAGGGTCTGCGTGAACGACGCGTCCTTGACACCGGGGGCCGCGACCGAGGAGGGAACGGTGATGACGGCCGCACCGTCCCGCTCCCTGACCGTGACCTTGCCCGGCGTGGTCTTGAGCCGGTCCAGGCCCGCCTCGCGCCAGGGCCCCTCCTCGGAACCGATCTCGTTGCTGACCGGCGCCCGCCAGGCGTCCAGTTCCGGCCCGCCGCTCAGCAGTTCACGCCCTCCGGCCTTCATCGAGACCAGCTCGCCATCGTCCCGGTCGAAGGTGTACGAGAAGCCGTCCCCGGTGAGCGTGATCCGGCCGCCCGCCTCGGTGGTCCGCACCGTGCCGGGCGCCTTCGGCTTCACCACCCCGGCGAGTTGACGGCCACCGACGTCGAACTGCTCGACTGCGACCGTGTGTCCGTCCTCCTTGGCCACGGCCTCCACGGTGAGTTGCCGGTCGGCGTCCTCGGGGTTGGCCGGGGGCTTCGGCAGCCGGATCTCCTTCCGTTCGCCCGGGGCGAGGTCGAGCGCGCGTGTGCCCCGGGCCAGCGTCCGGGCGCCCTCGCGCACCGTCCAGCGCAGCCGGAGGTCGCCGGTGCCGGTGAAGGAGCGCTCGCTCGCGACGCGGATCCTGCCTTCCGAGGGCTTCTCGCCGGAGATACGGATCGGGGCGTGTACCGCCGCCATCGTGCGGGCCTCGGGGTGCACGGTCCGGTCGGCGGAGACCACCCCGTCCACGCCGCCGGTCCCGGCGCCGTACGAGAGGAACTCGCCCTCGCGGTCCAGCCGGTCGAAGTCGAGGGCGAGGACGGCCTCGGACTCCGGGTCGGCGGCGAGCCGTTCCGGGCCGAGTGCCTTGTGGTAGACGCGGACCTGGTCGATCGCGCCGTGCGCCATCCGGGTCTCGATGTTCTCCTGGTCGGTCTCCGCGTTGCGGCCGATGTTCACCGGCTGGGCGGTGTAGGCGACGGTGCCGGTCCAGCCGGTGGAGGCGGCCTGGCGGCCGTCGATGAGGAGTTTCAGGGAGGTGCCGTCGAAGGTGCCCGATACGCGGTGCCATGAGCCGTACCAGTCGGCGGGGACGTCCGCTGCGACGGTGCGCCAGTCTCCGTTCCCGTAGACGAAGAACTCCAGGGTGTCCTCGTCCCGCATCTTCAGGGCGTAGCCGTGGTCGCCCTTGGCGATCACGGTGAAGCTTCCGGTCCAGTCGTCCGGCTTCACCCAGGCGTCCAGGGTGAGCTTGTCGGACACCGCGTCGAGCTTCGGGTCCCGGTAGACCTCCACGAAGTCGTCGAGCCCGGACAGCGCGAGCGCCTTGCCGCCACCGCCCTCGCGCGGGGCCACCAGCTCGGGCTTCCCGCTCAGGTAGGAGAGGATGTCGTTGCCGGAGGTGTCGGGCGTGGTGACGAGCGGTTGGGTGATGTTCTGTTCCGCCCAGTCCCAGATGTAGCCGCCCTGGACCTGGGGGTACTTTCTGGCGACGTCCCAGAACTCCCGGAAGTTGCCGAGGGAGTTGCCCATGGCGTGCGCGTACTCGCCCATGATGATGGGCTTGGTGGTGGCCTTCGCCTTGGCCTCGAGGCTCGCGGGGGACGGGTAGCGCGGCCCCCACACGTCGGCGAACGGTGCGTCGCCGTCCGGGCTGTTGGGCTGGTGGTAAACCGGTCGGCCGGGGTCCTCGCGGTCCAGGAACTCGGCCATGGAGTAGTGCGCCTTGCCGAGGCCCGCCTCGTTGCCGGTGTCCCACATCAGCACGCTGGGGTGGTTCTTGTCCCGCTCGTACATCGCCGTGAAGCGGTCCATGAACGCCGCCTGCCACTCGGGCCGGTCGGCGAGGCAGTCGTCCGGGCAGCCGTCGTGGTGGTGGGTCTCGATGTCCACTTCGTCGTCGATCCACAGGCCCCGGCGGTCGGCCAGCTGATAGAGATGGGGATCCGACGGGTAGTGGGCGGTGCGCACCGAGTTGATGTTGAGCCGCTTCATCAGGGACACATCGGACGCGGTGCGCTCGCGGGTCGCGTACCGGCCCGTGTCGGGGTCGGTCTCGGAGCGGTTGACACCCTTGATGAGGATGCGCTCGCCGTTGACCAGGAGCTGTTTGTCCCTGATCTCGATGTCGCGGAAGCCGACCGGCTGCGCGGTCGTGTGCGTCACCGTGCCGTCGGGGCCTTTGAGCCGGACGACGAGGGTGTAGAGATCCGGGGTCTCGTCGGTCCACTTCGCGGGCGCCGTGACCTCGGCGCTGAGGGTGGCGGACGCGGTGTCGCCGCCGGATCCCGCCGTCGCCGACATCGTTGTCACCTTGCGTCCGCGCGGGTCGTAGAGCGTGCCGGTGACCTCGGCGGCCGTGGCGTTACCGCCCTTCGTCGCCAAGTCGACCCGGGCGGTCAGCCGGGCGTCGCGGTACGCCGCGTCAAGGTCTGTCTTGACGGTCACGTCGCGCAGGTACGTCGTGGGGGTGGAGTACAGGCCGACCGAGCGGAAGATGCCCGCGAACCGCCACTGGTCGTAGTCCTCCAGATGGGCCCCGGACCCCCAGCGGTGGACCTGCAACGCGACGGTGTTCCGTCCCGGGTGCAGATACTCGCTGATGTCGAACTCGGCGGGCGTGTAGCCGCCTTGGTCATAGCCCGCGTAGCGGCCGTTGACCCGGACCAGGTAGCCGCTGGTGACGCCCTCGAAGCGCAGGAACGTCTCCCGCTTCTCCCAGCTCTTCGGCAGCTCGAAGGTCCGCACGTACGCCCCCGTGGGGTTGACGTCGTGCGGCACCTTGGGCGGGTCGTCGGGATACATCTCGGTGGGGATGTTGCGGAACATGGGGTGGTCCAGACCGTCCGTCTGCCACGTGTGCGGTACGCGGATGCTCCGCCAGCCGCTTTGCGAGGTGTCGTAGCCCTCGGCGGAGAAGTTCTCCGGCACCTCCTCAGGGCGGTCGGACATGTGGAGTTTCCATGTGCCGTCCAGCGACTTCGTCCACGGGGACCTGTCCCCGCCCTTCAGCGCGCTCGCCGCGTCGGCGTAGGGAGTCAGCTTCGCGTGCGGGCGCTCCTGGCCGATCGCGGTCACCTCCGGATCTTCCAGCAGCTTGTACACGTCCGCGGGCGGCGTCTCGGCGGCGGAGGCGGTAAGCGGTGGCACCAGCGCCCCGAGCAGGGCGAGCAGGGTGAGAACGACCAGTCGGCGTAAGGCTCGGCGTAACGGGGGCATCTGGCAGCCCACCCTTCTCTGGAAGCACTCCAGAACCAACAGGGCCGGACATTAGCCAACGTGCGCGCGCACGCCAAGACATGCGACAGCCACGGCTCGATTTGTTCGCCCCCAATGAGGGGGCGGGGCGCGTGGTGGTCATACGCGTCATATCAATGCCCGTCACGGGTCTTGCCGCCCTTCCGTTCGGGGCAGTACGCTCCCCGCAGAATTGAAGTTAGTTCAATTTCTGGGTGGATGGAGGCGGGGGCACCATGACACCGACGGTGGAAGCCGACTGGGTGGTCGTCGGCGGCGGCAGCGCCGGGAGCGTGCTGGCGGCGCGTCTGAGCGAGGATCCGGCCAGCGAGGTCGTGCTGCTGGAGGCCGGGCGCGACTGGCGGTCCGCCGACGCCCCACCGCAGTTGCGCAGTATGAACGGCTGGCGGGCGCTGGACGAGACGGCCTGCCCGGAGTTCCAGTGGCCAGGTCTCACGTCACGGCGCAGCCGCGCCCAGGCGCCGCGGCCGCATGTGCGCGGACGGGGCCTCGGCGGTTCGTCGTCGGTCAACGGCATGATCGCCTTCCGGGCCATGCCGGACGACTACGACCGGTGGGCGGCGTACGGCTGTCCCGGCTGGTCGTACGCGGACATGGTGCCGTACCTGCGACGCATGGAGAGCGACGCGGACTTCGGCGACCGCCCTCACCACGGCGATCACGGACCCATTCCGGTGCAGCGGCTCGGCCGCGAGGACTGGGGACCCGCCGACCACGCGCTCGCCGAGGCCGCGCTGGGACGTGGCCATGCCTGGTGCGACGACCACAACGGGCCGACGGGGACCGGCGTTTCGCCGTACGCCATCAGCTCCCGCGACGGTGCGCGGGTCACGACCAACGACGGGTACCTGGAGCCCGCCCGACAGCGCCCCAATCTGCGGGTGTTCGGCGGCGCGACGGTGGACACGGTGCTCATCGAGGGCGGCCGGGCCGTGGGGGTGCGGTTGCGCCGGGGGAACGACTGGACGGAAGTCCGTGCCCAGCACGTCGTCCTGTGCGCCGGAGCGGTGCACTCCCCGGCGATCCTGCTGCGGTCCGGCATCGGGCCGGACGGCCCGGTGGCGGCGCTCCCGGTCGGTGAGGGGATGCAGGAACATCCCCTGGCGCTGTTCTGGCTGTACGCCCGGCCGGGGAAGCAGCCCGACATCGATGCCCGGCATGCCAACTGCTGTCTGCGCTACTCCTCCGGGCTGGCGGGAGCGGGTGAGAACGACATGATGATCACCTCGATCAACCAGACGCTCGCCCTGCCGAACCCCGGCGACTCCCACCTCGTCGCCGAAGGCACCGGCGGAACCTGGGGCGGTGCGGGTGGCGGCCACGCCGCGGGCGGCCCCGGCCTGCTCTGTCTGTGGGCGAACCAGCAGTTCTCGCGCGGTGTGCTGCGCCTGGCCTCCGCCGACCCGGACGCGCATCCGGTGATCGACCAGGACTTGCTGAGCGACCCCTCGGACCTCGTCCGGATGCGTGACGGCGTCAAGCACTGCCTGGAGTTGCTGCGCAGCGGACCGTTCGACACCGCCTTCGAACACATCGCCATCGACATCGCCGGCCGGGGCCTCGACACGCTGTCCGACGACGCGACGGTCGACCGCTGGCTGATGGAGACCATCGGCGACACCGGCCACATCTGCGGAACCTGCCGCATGGGCGCACCCGACGACCCCCGCGCGGTGGTCGATCCGTCCGGCCGCGTCCTCGGCGTCGACGGGCTCTGGGTCGCCGACGCCTCCGTGTTCCCTGAGGTGCCGCGGGCCAACACGAACCTGCCGACCATCGCCGCCGCGGAACGGCTGTCGGACCTCATCCGCGGACGCCGCGCCGGTCCCACCGCGGACGAGAGCGCCGTCACCCCGGCGTAGTCACATCACGACCGACGCCCGGAGGGCCCATGGCCGCATCACCTCTTCCCCTGGCCGCCGCGCCGCTGGTCATCGGTTCGTCGACGCTGCGGAACCGGCTGGTCGCCACGGCCCACGCCAGCGGTTTCGTACGGGACGGGCTGCCGGTCGGCGGCGACGCCGAGTACTGGGGCCGGCTGGCGGCCGGTGGCGCGGCGCTGCTGGTCTGCGGCGGTACGACGGTGGCACCGGAGTCCGCGCCGCGGCAGGGGAACATCCTTCAGCTCCATCGTCCGGAGGCGGTGGGTCCGCTGCGGGAGCGGGTGGAGGCCATGCACGCCGAAGGCGCCGTCGCCGTCTGCCAGCTCGTTCACCTCGGCCGGGAGACGCTCGGAGCCCAGTCGTACTACGCACCGGTCGCTCCCGCGGCCGTGCGCTCTCCCCGTGAGCCGACGGCGCCGCGCGCTCTGCTCGGCAGCGAGATCGACGAGGTGGTGGAGGCGTTCCGCGTATCGTCCGCCCACGCTCTGGAGGCGGGGTTCGACGGCATCGAGTTGCACGCCGCTCACGCCTATCTGCTGGAGCAGTTCCTCTCGCCGCGCACGAACCCGCGCCGTGACGGGCTCGAGATACTGGAGCGGGTGATCGCCGCGATCCGCGGGCTGTCGGCCGACGCGTTGCTGGGCATCCGTTTCAGCGTCGACGCCTCGGAGGACGTGGCGCTGACGCCGGACGAGCTGGCCGCGCTGCTGCCGGCCGTGGATCCGCTGGTCGACTACGTCAACGTCACCGTCGGGGTGCGGACCACCTACGTCCGTGACATGGCCACCGAAAGCCCGCCGGTGCTGGACGATCTGGCGCGTCTGCGGCCGCTCGTCACCCGGCCGCTCGTGGCGTCCCACGCCTTCCGTACCGCGGCCGCGATCGACGACGCCCTGGCGGCCGGCGCCGACCTGGTGGGGATGGCGCGCGCACTCATCGCCGACCCGGACCTGCCGCGCAAGGTTCTCACCGGGCGCGCGGCGGAGGTCCGGCCCTGCGTGGCCTGCAACGAGGACTGCCGGACGTTCGACCCGGTGCTGCTGTGCGTGGTCAACCCGGACCTGGCACCGCCCGGCGAACCCCGTCGGCCCGCCGCACCGCTGGTCCGCGCGTGGGACCCGGCACGCGCCACCGCACAGCGCGTCGCCGTCGTGGGTGCGGGACCCGCGGGCCTGGAGTGCGCGCTGAGCCTCTCCCAGGCCGGGGTGGCGGATGTCGTCCTCTTCGAGGCCGCCGACCGGCTGGGCGGTCAGCTCGCCACGGCGGCTCTGGCGCCCCACCGCACCGGTTGGGCCGCGCTGCTCGGCTTCTACGAACGGGGGCTGTCCGCCGCGAGTGTCGACGTACGTCTGGGGCAGACCGTGGAGCCGGGCGCTGACCTCGACGGATTCGACGCCGTGGTGCTGGCCACGGGCGCGTCGGAGACATCGCCGCTGGTGGCGGCCGGTGCCATGGCCTCGTCGGTCGCGCTGGAGCGGGGAGTTCCGTCGCTGGCAGGCGCCGCGCAGGTGCTCGTGGCCGACGACGGGTTCGGCTGGTGGCCGGGGTGCGACGTCGTGGAACTGGCCGTGGCCGCGGGGGTTCCCCGCATCACCTTCGTCACGCCGGGAACGGCCTTCGCCGGGGCGATCCCGCCCGAGAGCCGCGTCCAGTTGCTGGAACGTCTGTCGGGCACCTGCGACCTTGAGATCCTGCCGCTGTGCACGGCGACCGGCATCAGCCCCGAGGGCGTCACCGTCGCTCACCGCACCTCGGGAGGGACCACCACCGTGCCCGCGGACCGGGTCGTCGTGGTGGGGGAGCGCCGCCCGCGCGGCGCCCTGGACTGCGCCGCCCCCCTGGTGCTGACGGTTGGCGACGCCGTGGTTCCGCGACGTGTGGCGCATGCGATCGCCGAAGGGCGGGAGGCCGCCGTCAGAATCGCCACGGCTGTACGACACCGTATGCCGCACGCTTGACCATTGCGCCCGGTCAAACCAAACTGATATTAGTTCAGTATGGTGATGCGGACCGGACAGGAGATCCGGGTCAGGACGTACCCGGTCGGCAGCGTCAGCCCGGACGACTTCGAGGTGGTCGAGGTCCCTGTGCCCCGGCCCGGGCCGGGGCAGGCGCTCGTACGCAACACGTGGACATCGGTGGACCCCGGCCTTCGGCTGCGGCTGCGTCCCGACGCGCCCTCCGGCTACTTCGCCGCCTTCGCTCTCGGCCGCGCCATGGACGGCATCATGACGGTGGGCGAGGTGGTGGAGTCCCGGGCCGAGGGCTTCGCCCCGGGTGACGTGGTGTCGCACGCCCAGGGCTGGCGCGAGTACGCCGTCGTGGACGCGGGCGCCGAGCAGCTCAGCGGCCTCGGCACCCTGACACGCCTGGACGTCGATGAATGCGAGCCGCAGTGGTATCTCGGCCCGCTGGGCGGTATGGGTTTGACGGCCTACGCCGGACTGCACGTCGTTGACGCGCTACGGGGCGGGGAAACGGTCTGGGTCTCGGCTGCCGCGGGAGCGGTGGGCAGCTTGGCCGTGCAGATCGCACGGCTCATGGGCAACCGGGTAGTGGCCAGCGCGGGCACCGACGACAAGGCCGACTGGCTGCGCGACCGCCTGGGCGCCGACGCCTTCAACTACCGGGCAGGGAACCTCGAAGCAACGCTGGCCGACATCGCGCCCAACGGGATCGACGTCTATTTCGACTCCGTCGGAGGTACCCACCTCGAGGCCGCCCTGTCACACCTGAGGAGGGGCGGACGCGTAGCGATGTGTGGCTCCATCTCGGAGTACGAGTCCGGCCCCGCCGGACCGCGGAACCTGTTCCTCGCGGTGTCCAAGGACCTGACCCTCCGCGGGTTCCGCGGGAGCAGCAACCTGCACCTCATGGAGCAGATGCGGCGCCGGATGGCCGGGTGGCTTCGCAGCGGCGAGCTGGAATGTCGCGAGACCGTTTTCGCGGGCCTGGAATCGGCTCCGCATGCGCTGACGGAGATGATCGCCGGCCGAACGGCCGGAAAGACGCTCGTCAGCCTCGGCTGACCCGATGAATGAGGTGTGCTGTGCCGGCGATGGACGAACGCATCAGGGACAAGGTCGTGTGCGTGACCGGCGCCACCGGGGGACTGGGTACGGCCGCGGCCGCCAGACTCGCGGAGGAGGGAGCCCACCTGGTGCTCACCGACCTCGACGAGCAGGCGTGCGGCGCCCTCGCCGCCGAGCTGGACGGCACACCGGGACGGCATGTGACGGCGCGGCTCGACGTGGCCGAGGAGTCCCAGTGGATCGACGTGGCGAGCTTCATCCGCAATGAGTACGGCCGACTGGACGGGCTGGTCAACAACGCTGCCATCGGCAGTATCGCCACGGTCGAGGACGAGACGATCGAGCGCTGGCAGGCGGTCATGTCGATCGGCTCCACCGGGGTCTGGCTCGGCATGAAGCACCTCGGCCCGCTCATCGCGTCCTCGGGAGGCGGATCGATCGTCAACGTGTCCTCGATACTCGGCACGGTGGGCGGCATGGGGAACAGCGCGGCCTACCACGCGGCAAAGGGCGCCGTTCGCACGCTCACCAAGAACGCGGCGCTGCATTGGGCGGACTCCGGAGTTCGCGTCAACTCCCTGCACCCCGGCTTCATCGGGACCCGGCAGTTGCTCGAGAGGTACGAGGGAACGGCCCGCCACGAAGCCATGCTGGCCGGCACCCCGATCGGAAGGCTGGGCCGTGGGGAGGAGATCGCAGCCGTCGTCGCATTCCTGGTCAGCGACGATTCCACCTTTATGACCGGCTCGGAGGTCTACGCGGACGGCGGATACATCGCGCGGTGAGGAGGATACGGGTTCCCGATCGATCCCGAGATACCGCGGCGCGTCAGCCGATGACGCCGATGCTGCGGGTCTCCGGCGTCGACCGTGAGCGGTTGCTGAGCCCCCCAAGCGGACGCGACGGGAGATCGTGCACAACGGCGTCGCGACGGGTCGGTTGTTCCACCGCACGCTGGCTCTGTCGTGGAGCCCGGCGAACGGCGACGCGTTCCTGCTGATGACCGCGGTCACCGGCCACGACGGCACCTCGGCCGAAGAACTCAGCCGCGTCGAGGTCGAAGGACGCCGCCAAGCCCGCAGCGATGGCGGGGCTGCGGCACATGGGCGGGGTGATGCCCCTCCAGTACGCCCTGCGCGCCGCCGGGGCGGTCGTCGACCGCCCCGGCACGGCGGAGACCGACGGCTCCATGCCCGACGAACCGAGCAAGGCGGCGAACCAGGCCGGGGCGCGGGGTTGATCAGGGTCTCCCTGATCAGGCTTCCGTACACCGCCCGCTTCCGGGGCACCGGACGTGCTTGGCCAGTACGGCGACGACATCGTCGGCGTCCGCTTCACTGATCACCAGCGGTGGGGAGAGCACGATCCGGCCGACGCCGGCCCGGACGATCACCCCGTCCTCGCGGCAGGCCCGTGCGATCTCCGCGGCATCCACTCCCGGGGCGAACTCCACGCCCAGCATCAGCCCCAGGCCCCGCACCTCGACGACGTGGTCGAGTTCTGCCAGCGGGCTCAGGGCGACGTACATCCGCCCGCCGATGAGCACGGCGCCCATCGGGATGTACCCGCTGGACAGGCCCTTGGCGGTGACGATGACGTCCGGGGCGATGCCGAAGTACTCGGCGGCGAACCAATGCCCGGTCCGGCCGAAGGCGGTGACGATCTCGTCGAGGACGAGCAGGATGCCGTGCCTGCGCAGCACTGCCTGGACCCGCGGCCAATACCCTTCGGGCGGTGGCACCATGCCGCCGACACCGAGCACCGGTTCGCCGATGAAGGCCGCGATGCGGTCCGCGCCGATCTCGGCGATGACGGATTCCAGCTCGGCGACGAGCACGTCGGTCGCGTGCTCGCCGTGCTTGAGGCCGTGCGGGACGCCGAGGTGGACGAAGCCCTCGGGCTGGGGCCCGAAGCCTTCCTTCATCGCGGGCAGCCCGGTTGCCGCGAGCGAGGCGGCGCCGACCCCGTGGTACGCGGAATCGCGGGAGAGGATCACGGTGCGTTCGGGGTGACCGTCATGGCGGTAGACGTCCCAGCCTGTTTCCGTGGCGGCTGGTCCGGCGAGTTCCGGGGGGCGCCGCGGTGATCGGCAGCGTGACGGTGGCCTCCGCCGCGGGGGCGGCCGAACTCGCGGCCCGGATGGCCGAGGCCGTCCCCGCAGTGGAGATCAACATCGGCGCGCCGCACGGGAGGGAGGCCGGGGCGGTTCGGCAACTCACCGAAGCCGACGGCGTCGCCCGGTACGTACGGACCGTAAGCGCGGCGATGGACCGCCCCTTGATCGTGAAACTGCCGGGTCAGGCGAGCGACATCCTGGGCATGGCCCGTGCGGCGGTGGACAACGGCGCCGACGCGGTCACCCTGATCGGCCGGTTGGGCGGGTTCGTGCCCAACCTCGAGACTTGGGAGCCGGAGCTGGGCTCCTGGGGCGCCGTCGGCGGCCCGTGGATGCTGCCCATCAGCCTCTACTGGCTCAGCAAGTGCCGTCGGGACCTGGGCGACGGCACCCCGCTGATCGGCACCAACGGCGCCCGCGACGGTCTGGATGTGGCGAGGTTCCTGCTCTCCGGCGCGCATGCGGTCGAACTGGCAAGCCTCTTGCTCCTGCGCGGCGCACCGGCACTCACCGAAGTGCTCGTCCAGCTGGGCGCGTATCTCGATGCCCGCGGCATCGGCCGCCTGGACGACATCATCGGAGCCTCGGCCGACCGGGCACGGACGTACGCCGAGATCGAACCGCTCACGCCCCCGCGTCGGCCCTGGTCATCGCTCTGACGGCGGTGCCTTGGGTCCGCCTACGCCCCGGGGCGGGCGGGGGCCTGTGCGGCTAGCGCGGACAGCATCAGTTCGAGGGCGGGCTCGAAGGAGCTTTCCGCCAGCGCGTACAGGTCCTCACGTATGGCGGCCAGCAGCGGATAGGTCTCGGCGGAGACCGACTGATACGCCCGGGTGGACGCCTGGCTGTCGCCCTCCCGCTGGGCGGGGGACAGCGCGAGAGCGGCCGCGTCCAGGGCGGCGTGACCGAGGACGGTGTCGATGAAGGCCAGATAGAGGCGGAGGGCGCGGGCGGGCTCGAAGCCCGCCCGTACCAGGATGCCGACACCGGTCTCGACCGCCCGGAACTCGTTCTCCCGGCGGGTCACCCGGTACGAGGCCAGCACCGCGGCGCGCGGATGGGCGCGGTAGGAGTCGCGGACCCGCAGGGCCATCTCCCGCAGCGAGGCCACCCAGTCCGGGCCGGGGACGAAGCCGTCCATCGAATCCCCGATGATCCGGTCGGCGACGGCGAGCAGCAGATCGTCGGTGTTGTGGAAGTAGCGGTAGACCGCGCTCGGATCGCACCCCAGGGCCGCTCCGAGGCGGCGCACGCTGAGCGCCTCCGGGCCATGCTCGCCGATCAGCCGTAGCGCGCAGTCGACGATCAGCTCGGCGGACAGCAGCGTGCCCGAGCGGGTGGGCCGACGCCGTCTGCGCACATGAGAGACCCGATCTCCTGCCGCACCGGCCATGGTGAACCCCTCTCCGCCGCCGTATCGCTGGTGTTGAGCCGTTGTTCTGGGCAGTGAAGGGCGCCCGCAGCCTTATGTCAACACCATTGACGCAAGATGGGCTGCCGTTATTCGATGCGCGGCATCCGTACGGCTCTTCCCCGCCCCCTCCCTCAGTGAGGAGCCCGTCATGTCCCATCACCCCGCCGAGCTGCGCCGTTCGCTCGGCGTCGTCGACGGCGTCGCCATCGCCGCTTCCAGTACGGCGGCCACCACCAGCATCGCCATCGGCATGGGCACGCTCGTCGCGACCGTCGGGCTCCAGGCCCCCATCCTCCTGCTGCTGGCCTTCCTGCCCATGCTCGGCATCGCCTGCGCGTACGCCCGGCTCAACCGGTCCGAACCGAACTGCGGCAGCGGCTATGTGTGGGTCGGCACCTCCCTCGGGCCCTGGCCGGGCTTCCTCACCGGCTGGGTCAACATCGTCGGCGTGATCATCTTCCTGGCGTACACCAGCGCCGTCACCGGTTCAGTGATCATCCAGTTCGCCATCAAGGCGCATGTCACCAGCGTCGTCGGGATCGCCCTGGACCCGAACTCCACCGCCACGAGCACCGTCATCGGGCTGGTGGTCCTCACCGCCGTGACCGCCATGGCCGTCACCGGGGTGCGCAGCGCCACCCGTCTCCAGGCGGGCCTGCTGATCTTCGAATACGCCGTGCTGCTGATCTTCTGCGGCTGGGCCCTGATCACCGGGGAGCACGAGCTGTCGCTGTCGTGGTTCAACCCCTTCGCGATCGAGAGCGGCACGGCGTTCGCCCAGGGCCTGGTCCTGGCGGTGTTCTTCTTCTGGGGCTGGGACGCGGCGTTCAGCCTCACCGAGGAGACGAAGGACGTCGGCAACCCGGCCCGCGGCGGCTTCATCGCCCTCTTCGCCATGCTCGGCCTGTTCATCTTCGCCTCGGTCGCCTTCCAGCGGGAGATGAGCCTGCCCGAGTTGATCCGGAACGGCCCGCAGGCGCTTCCGTATCTGGGCGCCAAGCTGGCCGCCGAACCCTGGGCCGGCGTGCCCCTGCTCGCCCTGATGTTCTCGGCCGTGGCGTCCGTCCAGTCGTCGGTCATTCCCACCGCTCGCGGGCTGCTGGCCATGGGCCGGGATCGCACGATGGGGCCGGTGTGGACCCGTATCCACCCCCGGTACGGAACACCGGCCATCGGCACCGTCCTCGTCACGGCCGTCGCGACCGCCGTCGCCCTGTTCGCCCTGGCCATCCCCAAGCTGAGCGACATGATCCTGGCGGCCGTGAACTCCATCGGCCTCGTCGTCGCCCTCTATTACGGTCTGACGGCGATCGCCTGCGCCGTGCGCTTCCGCTCCACCCTCCGCGCCGGGGTGCGCGAGGCGCTGCTCGCGGTGGGGATACCGGCCGCCTCCGGGCTGGCGCTGTTCGCCATCGGCGGCTATCTCGCCTACTCGTATCTGACCGGGACCGACCACTTCGAACTCAGCCCGGACAACGGGTGGTTCATGTTCTCCCTGCCTTGCGCGATCGTGGCCTCCGGCCTGGCCATGGCCGCATGGGCCAAGTACCGGCGGCACTCACCGTACTTCGTCACCGGGCGCGGCACGGATGCGGAGGGGTTGCGGCTGCCGATGGACCACCCTGCCGGGACCGCTTCCTGACCCCTTCGCCCCTCCTCGGGTCATGCCGGACCATCCGGCATGATCCGACAACCATCGATCCCTGGAGCACATCTGATGGCCGACACCACCGCCGATCTCGTCTTCACCGGTGGCCCGGTGCACACCGTCGATCCAGCGCGCAGCCGCGCCACCGCCGTCGCGGTACGCGGGGAGCGTGTCATCGCTGTCGGCCGGGAGGAGGTGCACGATCTGATCGGCCCCGGCACCGAGGTGGTGGACCTCGCCGGGCGGCTGCTGCTGCCCGGCTTCCAGGACGCCCATATCCATCCGCTGGGTGCCGGTATCGAACTCGGACAGTGCCATCTCGGGGACTCCACCGACGCGCGGGAGTATCTGCGGCGGGTGGCCGCCTACGCCGATCAGCACCGGGACCTCGGGTGGATCACCGGTGGCGGCTGGTCCTTGGAAGCCTTCCCCGGTGGCACGCCGACGGCCGCGATGCTCGACACGATCGTCCCCGACCGGCCGGTCTATCTGCCGAACCGCGACCACCACGGCGCCTGGGTCAACACCCGCGCCCTCCAGCTCGCGGGGATCGACGCCGCCACCCCCGATCCCGGGGACGGCCGGATCGAGCGGGACGAGCAGGGCAACCCCACCGGCATGCTCCAGGAAGGCGCGGCCTCCCTGGTCGGCACGCTGCTCCCCGAGGTCACGCTCGCCGAGCAGACCGCCGCGCTGCTGCGCGCCCAGTCCGTACTGCACGCCCTCGGGGTGACCGCCTGGCAGGACGCCATCATGGGCTCGTACGCCAATATGGCCGACCCGACGCCCGCGTACCACGCCGCCCTTGACGACGGCCTGCTCACCGCCCGGGTGGTCGGCGCGCTGTGGTGGGACCGGGCGCGGGGCGCCGAGCAGATCCCGGAGCTGCTCGCCCGCCGGGAGGCGACCGAGCGCGGCCGGGCGCTGCGCGCCACGACCGTGAAGATCATGCAGGACGGTGTCGCCGAGAACCACACCGCGGCGATGCTCGGGCCCTACCTCACCGGCTGCGGCTGTGCCTCCGACAACTCCGGCATCAGCTTCGTCGATCCGCAGGAGCTGAAAAAGTACGTCACCGCGCTGGACGCACACGGCTTCCAGGTCCACTTCCACGCGCTCGGCGACCGGGCCGTACGGGAGGCGCTGGACGCGGTGGAGGCCGCGCGGACCGCCAACGGCCACCGTGACACCCGCCCTCATCTGGCCCATCTCCAGGTGGTCCACCCCGACGACATCCCGCGCTTCCGCACGCTCGGCGCCACCGCCAACATCCAGCCCCTGTGGGCCGCGCATGAGCCCCAGATGGACGAGTTGACCCTGCCCTTCCTCAGCCCCGAGCGCGGCGGATGGCAGTACCCCTTCGGCGGACTGCTGCGAGCCGGGGCCACGCTCGCCGCGGGCAGCGACTGGCCGGTCAGCAGCCCGGATCCGCTGGAGGGCATCCATGTCGCGGTCAACCGCCGACTGCCGCACGCCCCCGAGGGAACCGCGCCCTTCCTTCCCGAACAGCGCATCGGCCTGGAGGCGGCCATCGCCGCGTACACAGCGGGCAGCGCGTACGTGAACCACGCGGACGACACGGGCACCATCGCCCCGGGCCAACTCGCCGACCTGGTCGTCCTCGACCGCGACCCCTTCGACGGGCCTGTTGAGGAGATCGCCGATTGCCAGGTGCTCCAGACCTTTGTGGGGGGTGAACGGGTCTACGCGGCGGACGACGCGTGATGAGCCCGGGTGCTCGCCGCCGGTCATCGTCACCCGCCCGAAAATCAGTGGAGCCGCTCTCCCGCGTGCCGTTACTGTGCTCCCGCCTACAGTCACCCGGTCAAGGACGTGCCGTTGTACACCCAGTGAGACACCCCGAGCGCTGATCCGTCGCGCGTCGCACATGTGCGCCGCGCTCCTTTTCGCTGCGGTCTTCTCACTGGAACCGGTGTAACTCTGTGTCCAATAACTGGGCGGTCGTGCCCGCCTGCCTGTCGATCGGTCTCCGCCGTTGCCACACGTGCGCGTCCGGGCCAACGGCGAATTCCCCGTCAATGCGAACCACAAGCTCTTCAACGCCTGGCTCCTCGCGCTGGCTTCTGAACCCTGCTGCACGACAACGCCCCCGGTCCGGTAGCCGAACTGCTCCAGGAGCCGGTCGTACGGCGCCGCGACGTGGGCGGCTCGGGTCGAACCGAGCGGCCGGCCTGGCAGTCGCCGTACGGTCCGCCGCCGCACCGCACACACCGCGGCCGGTGGGCGCCCGTGCCGGGGGTGGCCGGGTCTCGGTCCGTTGTGCGGCGTGGATACCTGTGCGGCCGGTGCGACTGATCGCCGAAGGCTTCGGCTCGCGTAGCCGCGTACGACGCTCAGTGGTGCTGGGGGAGCAGGATGCGGAAGGTGGCGCCCTCGCCCCGGGCCGTGCGGACCTCCACCCGGCCGTGGTGGGCCGTCACCAGCGAGGCGACGATCGCGAGGCCGAGGCCCGTGCCTCCGCTCGCGGTGCGGCCGCGGGCGTCGTCGGCGCGGTAGAAGCGGTCGAAGGCACGGGCGGCCTGCTCCTGGGACATCCCCGGGCCCTCGTCGTGCAGTTCCAGAACCGCCAGGCCGTCCTCGGTGCCGACACCGATCCGGACCGGGGTTCCGGGCGGGGTGTGGGCTGCCGCGTTGCCGACGAGGTTGGAGGTCACCTGCCGCAGTTTCGCCTCGTCACCGAGGACCGGCGCGCCGCCCGCTGGGCCGCCGCCGGGACCGGTGAGGGTGACGGGGCGCCGCGGATCGAGTGCGCGGAGGTCATGCAGGGCATCGGCGGCCAGGGTGCGCAGGTCCATGGGGGTGAGACGGAGCGTGAGGTCCGCGGTCGTGGCGTGCTCGTCGAGGCGGGCGAGCAGCAGCAGGTCCTCGACCAGCCGGACCAGCCGTGCTGCTTCCCGCTCGATGCGGCTCATCGCGGCGTCGACATCGGCGCGTTCGGGCATGCCGCCCATCTGGTACAGCTCGGTGAATCCCTTGATGCCGAAGAGCGGGGTGCGCAGCTCGTGGCTGGCGTCCGCGATGAAGCGGCGCATGAGCTCCGCGGCGGCCGCCCGCGCGGCATCGCTCGCCTCGATCCGGTCCAGCATGCCGTTGAGGGTCGTGGCCAGACGGCCGAGTTCGGTACGGGAAGCGGCCAGTTCCGGGACCCGGCTGGACAGGTCGCCGTCCGCGATGGCCGCCGCGGTGGTCTCGATCCGGCGCAGCGGGCGCAGACCGGCGCGCACGGCGAACCACCCGGCTACGCCGAGGAGCGCCAGGACCAGGGAGTCGATCACCAACATCCGGGTACCGAGCTGCCTGATCGTCGCGTCGACCTGGGTGAGCGAGCCGCCGACGACGACGCTGCCGCCGTGTCGCCCCGGCGCGTCGAGCGGTACGGCGATCACCCGCCAGTCCTCGCCGCCGTCGACAGCCCGGACCTCGAAGGGCCTGCGGTCACGCGCGCCGACCGCCGCGGTGTCGAGCGGGGGCAGCGCGGGAGCGCTCCGTGCGGCAGGCCGGACGACCCTCAGCACCCAGCCGTTCGGGTCGAGGTAGGCGAGATGGACATCGCCGGTCAGCTGCCGCTCCACGGTGTCGCGTACCCGCGGTGCCCGACCCCCCGCCACGTCGGACGGGTCGGTGAAGCGCGCGGTGACCGTGGCGGCGGCGCGGAGCCGGTCGTCCAGCTGACGCACCAGGTCCCGCTGGAGCAGGGTGACGAGCAGGGCGTTGCTGCCGAGCAGGGCGACCACGAGCAGCACCAGGGAGATCGCCAGCAGCCGTCCGCGCAGGGAGAGGCGGCCGCGCACCACGCGCGCGGGGCGCTCGCTCACTGCCGGTGCCTGCGCAGCACGTAGCCGGTGCCGCGCACCGTATGGATCAGCTTCGGTTCGTCCAGGTCGACCTTGCGCCGCAGATAGCTGATGTAGGAGGCGACGATGCTGTCGTCGCCCCCGAAGTCGTACTGCCAGACCAGTTCCAGGAGCTGGGACTTCGACAGCACCTGCCCGGCGTTCTCCATCAGCACGCGCAGCAGGCTGAACTCGGTCGGGGAGAGCTGCACGGGGGACCCGTCCCGGGTCACCTGATGGCTGTCGGGATCCAGCTCCAGGGCACCGACGACCAATCTGCCGTCCGTCTGCCGACCGCTGGTGCGGCGCAGAATGGCCCGGATGCGCAGGACCAGTTCTTCCAGGTTGAACGGCTTGGTGACGTAGTCGTCACCGCCCGCCCTGAGCCCGCTGATCCTGTCCTCGGGCGCATCGCGGGCGGTGAGGAACAGCACCGGTGGATGCCCCGCTGCCGCGGAGGGATGGTGCCCGCGCAGCCGGCGGACGACCTCGAATCCGTCGAAGTCGGGCAGCATCACATCCAGCACGATCAGGCCGGGAGGCTGCTCCCGTACCGCGGCCAGCGCCTGCGCACCGGTCGCTACCGGGACCACGGCGAACCCGGCCAGCCGCAGGCTCGCGGACAGCAGCTCCCGCAGCGTCGCATCGTCCTCCACCACCAGTAACCGTTCCGATGCCGTCATCCGTCCCGTCCCCGCCCGATCGTCCGCCTCCGGTCTCCCGGCCCTAGTCTCCCGGCCCGTAGTCTTCCGGCCCGCTACGCATCGCGCTCGCGGAAGACGAGGAACGCCGCGGTCAGCAGGACCGCGACACACCCCGCCATGACGGCGAGCCCGGACCAGGGAGTCAGCATCGCCGGATCACGGTAGCCGGTGACGATCTGGCCGCCCGCGATGGGCGGCCAGTACGCAGCGCCTGAGAATCGGACAGCCCGAGGTACGGGGCGTCCGCGCCCGCCAGCGCCGCCTGCCCGACGAGAAAGCCGCTGAACGACACCAGCAGCCCGACCGGCAGCGCGACCGCGACCAGGACCGTGGCCTTGGCAGCCAGCACCCGGGCCCGGTGCGGCACCGCGGTCAGCGTGCCGACGATCGTACGGGCACCGTACTCGGAGGTGATCACCAGACCGCCCAGCAGGCCGAGCGCGATCTGCGCCAGCAGATAGCCGCGCAGGCTGGTGGCCAGCGGGTCGAAGGAGGCCCGGTCGGCGGCCGTCATGCTCGCGTAATCGCCCCCGGCGGATGCGCCGTTCAGCGAGGCGAGCCCCATACAGAACGCCAGGGTGCCGAGGACGGTGTGCAGGGTCGACCGCATGGTACGGATCTTGATCCACTCGGCGCGCAGGGAGTGCGGGAACGTCGCCCGTTCCGGCGTCGGCTCGTTCTCCACCGGCGTCCGGGTGTCCGTGACCTTCCTGCTCATCGGCTCGTCTCCTGCGCTGAGTTCGTGGCGTTAGCTGCGTTCGTGGTGGTGTTTCCCGCGTGGTACTCGAGGGCATCGCGGGTGAGGTCCATAAAGGCCTGCTCCAGCGACGGCTGCCGGGGCGTCAGCTCGTGCAACTCCACCCCGGCCGCCGCGGCCATCGCGCCGATCGCCGCCGCGTCCATCCCGGTGACCACCAGGCTGTCCACACGGTCCGCGCGCACCTCCGCCGCCGGTGACAGGATCCGGCGCAGCGATGCCACCTGCGGACCGCGCACCAGGACCTCACGGCTGGAATGCGCGTCGATGAACGTCTCCATGGGGGTGTCCGCGATCAGCCTGCCCCGGCCGATGACGATGAGGTGGTCGGCGGTGAGTTCCATCTCGCTCATCAGATGGCTGGACATCAGGACGGCGCGCCCTTCGGCGGCCATCCGCCGCATGAGCCCGCGGATCCACACGATCCCCTCCGGGTCGAGACCGTTGAGCGGCTCGTCGAAAACGAGCGCTGGGGGGTCGCCCAGCAGCGCCGCGGCGATGCCGAGCCGCTGCCGCATGCCGAGCGAGAACGTCCCGGTTCTGCGGCGGGCCACGCTTTCAAGACCCACCTCCGTCAGCACCGAAGCCACTCGGCCGCGGGGGATGCCGTTGCCGGCCGCGAGAGCCAGCAGATGGTGGTAGGCCGTGCGGCCGGGCAGCACCGCGCCCGCGTCCAGCAGTGCGCCGATGGCCTTCAGCGGCGCCGGGTGCGCGGAATACGGGCGCCCACCGACGGTGGCAGCCCCCGAAGTAGCGGCGTCCAGGCCCAGGATCATCCGCAGCGTGGTCGACTTCCCCGCGCCGTTGGGACCGAGGAACCCGGTCACTTCCCCTGGGCGGACGGCGAACGTCAGGTCGTCGACGGCCAGGACCTCGCCGTAGCGCTTGGTGAGTCCATGGACTTCGATCATCATGACTCCACAGCCGTAGGGCGCTGCGTTCGCAACAGCATGACAGCCACGACGGCGGCGGCCGCGAAGGCGATGGCCGCCATGGAGATGTAGCTGTGAACTCCCGTGGCCGAGTTCACCGTCTCTCCGTCGATGACCCTGTTGGTGGACGTGAGCACGGCTGAGCCCACGAACTTCAGGATCACCGCACCGGTCGCGACCATCACCATGACCATGCTGGACACGACGCCCTGTCGTTCCGGGGGCGCGAGCGCCCCTGCCATGTTGAAACCGGACGTCACGAGCGTCCCTGCTGTGAGGCTCAGCAGGAAGGAGCAGACGACCGCGAGAAGGAGCAGGGAGTCCCCGAAGAACATCCCGACGGTTCCCACCGTTCCGAGTGCCACTCCGCCGGTGAGTGCCACCGCCGGTCCGACGCGTGTGGCGAGCACCCCGGCCAGGGTGCCGCCGAGCACGATTCCGATCGCCGGTAGGCCGTACAGCAGGCCCAGCGCTCCGGGGGCGGCGATTCCGTACCCGAGCTGCTGCTCCGGCGAGACCTTGGCGATAAGGCCGAAGAGCGTGAGCATGCTCTGGTAGGCGCCGGTTCCGAACACGACCACGAGGAGCGTGAGCACCAGTGGCCTGCCGAGGTTCCTGATGTCGATCACGGGCTCGGGCACCCGGCTCGCCACCAGGAACCATCTGGTCAGTGCCGTGGCGCCGCCGGCGAGGAGAGCGAGCGGGCCGACGGCCGACCAGCCGAACTCCGACCCCAGACTGACATAGCTGAGCACCGCCGCCAGCCCTCCGCCGAGAAGAAGAGCCCCCGCGAGGTCGAGCTTGCCCGGTGTCCTGATCGTGGATGGGGGGACGAGACCGCGCACCAGGATTCCCGCGATGGCCGCGAACACCGCCGACGCGACGAACACACTCCGCCAGCCGAACTCCGCGGCCGTCATCTCGAAGAGAGAGGGCATGACGACACTGAGGAGCGCGGAGCCGGAGGTCACGATGCCCGTGGCGATCATCGCCATATCCGGCGCGAAGATCTCACGGATGAGGGCGACGGTGAGGAAGACGGCCCCCACGGCCGCTCCTTGCAGCAGGCGCCCGAGAATGAACACCCAGAGGGTGGGAGCGACGAGGCACACGAGGGCACCCGCGAGGGCGGTGAGCAACGTCAGGACCAGCACCCTGCGCTTGCTGTGGATATCGGCGCTCTTACCGAGCAGCGGTGCCCACATCGCTCCCGCCAGCAGCGAGCTGGCGTCGATCCACGCCGCCTGATCGGTACCGAAGTGGTCGAGCATCTCGGGCAGGACGAGGAGCGGTGCGGTGACGACCGTGTCCACCATGGCGTTCACCAGAATCAGGATGGCCACCTGGCCGACGAGCCGTCTGTTCCAACGTGTGTGTTGTTCGCCGCCGAGGCTGAGGTTGTGCATGAAGCGCTCTTCCTCCTAGGGAAGCCGGACCTGTGCGCCGGTCGGCCGGAACGAGGACACGTGGCTGATGAGGTCCGACTCCCGGTCGGCGGAGGTACGCGCGGCGATGTACCCGTCGGGCCTGATGAGGATGAGTTCGCCCGGGAGGGGCTGGTAGACGCGCTGGAACTCTCCTTCGGTGTCGACGAGGCCGTTGCCGGGAGCCGAGCCGATGCGGTGCACCCGCAGATGGGCAGGTTCGGCATGGTCGAGGCCGACCGGGCCGGTGTGCTCGTAGGCGACCAGGGACCAGTGCGTTCCCCGCATGAGGTCGAAGAGGTCGCCGCTGAACTCCGCCCCCTCCAGCCCGGCGGCGTTCGGCGCCCGGTCACCGGCCACGACGCCGGACGCGGATCGCCCACGGCGGTAGCTGATCGGACTGGTGCGGTAGTGGATCCCCAGCCCGCTGTTCATCGAAGCGTCGCCGACGGCGGCGAGTGCCGGGCCCAGTCCGTCCCCGCTGCCATCGCCCGCCTGCCCCATGACCCTGCTCATTTTGTCCGTGCTCATCTCCAGGACGGTCCGGGCGACCGGGACGCGTTCGGCGGCGTAGGTGTCCAGCAGGGCCGGAACGGCGCCGTCGAGGACGGCGGCGAGTTTCCAGCCGAGGTTGTAGGCGTCCTGGATGCCGGTGTTCATGCCCTGGCCCCCGGCGGCGGAGTGCACATGGGCGGCGTCCCCGGCGAGCAGGACGCGTCCCTGGCGGTAGTCCTCCACCATGCGCGCGTTCACGCGGTACACCGACAGCCAGGTCGCGCTCCTCAGGACGACGGTGTCCTTGCCGGCGCGTTCGTCGAACAGTCGCTGGTAGAACTCCAGCGACGGCGTTCCCGGGTCCTCGCCGGGCAGGATCGGGCTCTGGAACTGCCATACGTCGCCACCGAGCGGAGTCAGACCGAGCATGCCGCGTTCGGACGGCCAGATGTGTATGTGGCCGCGGTCGAGGTCCGGTCCGGTGACGTCGCCGAGGTACCAGCGCTGCTGCTCATACGTCTCGCCGGCCAGCGGAAGCCCGATGTGCTTGCGCGTCCCGCTCCTGCCCCCGTCCGCTCCCACGGCGTACTGAGCACGGGCGGTCTGCTCGCCGTCCGGTGTCCGCAGGGTGACGTTGACGGCGTCGTCATCCTGGTCGACACCGACCATCTCGACACCGCACTCCACGCGTCCGCCGAGCCGTTCGAGACGTTGCCGCAGCGCCAGCTCGACCTCGGACTGACCGAGCCACAGCGCGTCGGGATACGGCGTGTGAAACGAGCCCGGCGCTCGAGCCGAGATCGACGGCTTGTCCACGACCGCACCGGACGGTTCGTGAAAACGCAGAGGAAGCCCGGCGATTCCGTTCCGCAGGACACCGTCGACGGCGCCGAGATCGTCGAGCACTTCGAGGGAGCGAGGCTGGATGGTCTTGGCCCTCGTAGCGCGGTTCGGCGCCGGACTCCGCTCGACGATGCGGTGGGCGACCCCGCGACGGGCGAGGTCGCACGCCAGGGTCAGGCCGGTGGGCCCGGCGCCGACGATGAGGACCTTGGTGTCGTTCACGTCAGTCATGGCGCCACAGTGGGCGGCCGTTCTGGGAGAGATCTGAACGAGTCTGGGTGTGTCATGTGAATCGGTGGCCCCGTCCGATGGAAACCGGGTGGACCGCGGCAGTCGGCGCACTGGAGCTCACAGAAACTCACAGAGAAAGCGATCCGGTCCAGCGCGGCGGAGCGCCTTACCTGGCCTCGCCGAACGAACGGTAGATGGTGTGCAGTGCGGCGTTGTGGTCCTGGTCACGCAGAGCCGCGTTCGCGTCGGCGAAAGCGCTGTACGCGGTTTTCTCCACCACCAGGTCATCCGCCCGAACGTCGAAGGCGTGCCACAGTCGAGAGCGCAGCGGCCCTTCATCGCCTGTCGCCGCGAACGCCTCGCTGGCTGTCGGTCCGTAGAACTCGCTGCTCACACCCCCGAGCGGGGCCTCGTTCGCAGGCAGCACCCAGGCGACCAGGCCGTCGGCGGTACGCAGCGCCTCGGCGATGCGGGCGATGTTGGGCACGATGCCGCGAACATACGGATTCGCCTCGACGAAGAAAGGCACCATGTCGATCACGATCAACGCGGTGCGCGCCGGGTCGAGGCTCCTGCCGCGCGTGCTCTCGCGGTTCGATCCGCCAATCGTGGATCTTGGAGTCGGTCTGCATACATCCCCTTCCCCAGCATCAGGGACGGACCTGCCGACTATGCCTCCCGGCCAGCTGAAGCGCACTGTGGCCGAGTAGCGCGCTCACAGTTCGGTGCTCCGGCGCAGCACCACGCGGGCCCCGGGCATCAGCGAGGCGATATCCGGGAGAGCGCCTGCTCGCGCCAGCCGCCCCCGGTGTCGTCGCCGCCCAGGTCCCGCGGATCGGGGCGGAGGGCGACGGCTGTCGGTTCCGGCCAGTCACCAGGGGCGACTGGCCGCAGCCCGTAGGCGGCCTCCACGGCCGCAATCGCCTCGGCACCAACTCCTCCAAGGGAACCTCTGCGCGGTGTCCCAGATACACCGCTGACGGCTCCCGTCACGCCCGTCAGGCCTCGCGGAGATGTGCCAGTATCCGCTCCAGTTCGGCCTGTAGCGCGCCGCCCGCCGCGTCGGCATCGCCGCGCTGGACAGCCCGTACGAGCTCGGCGTGGGCCTCATCGCCGTGGTTCGGTTCGTCGGCCCGCAGGCCGAGCAGCTCGATCAGGTCGATGAGGCCCTGCCGCAGCGCGGGGGCGAACTCGGCGAACAGATCGGTGAGCACGGGGTTGTGGGCGGCCGTGACGACGGCGGCGTGGAGCGCGATGTCTGCGTCGACGAAGGCCGCGTCGTCGCTCGTCGCCCCGTCGCGCCGGTGGGCCAGGGCGGCGTCGAGGGCGGCGATGTCGACGTCGGTGCGGCGGTCGGCGGCGAGGCGTGCGGCCTGAACCTCGATCAGCATCCGTACCTCGTAGACGTCGGCGACGGCGGCGCGGCGGAGCTTCGTCGGCCAGTCCTCGTCGGGCTCGGTGGCGACGACGAAGACACCGGCGCCCTGCCGTGCCTGCACCAGGCCCGCCCCGGCCAGGGCCTGGAGCGCCTCGCGCACGGTGGAGCGGCCGACCCCGAGCGCCTTGGCGAGGGTGGTCTCGCCGGGGAGCTTGCTGCCGACCGGCCAGTGGCCTCTGGTGATCTCGTTGCGCAGTGTCGCGGTGGCCTGTTCCACCAGGGGGCTGCGGCGGAGGGCGCCGAGTGGCATCCGGTGCTCACCTCTTGGCTTCTCGATTCCTCAGGTTGTCTGAGGAGTTGGGTTGTGATTACTGTACCCCGCATGACGCTGCGCGGACTCCTTCTTCTCGGCTGCCGCGGCGGGGCCTGACACGACTGGCACCCCGCCGTGGGTGCCGTGCGTTGCCGGTCGGTCCTCCCACGAGCGAAAGGGCACCAGCCCGATGACGAGCACCGCCTCCGACGTCTCCTCCGCCACCGCCCCTCCCTCCGCCTTCCCCACCCTCCGTACTCCGCACGCGCCCGTGCCAGCCGGTGCCCCCGCGTGGAATCCGCAGCGCCCCAGCGCGATGCCGCACCACCGCTACCGTCCCGCCCACGACCGGGTCGCGCTCCCGCTGCCCGACGCGGACCGCCGCTGGCCCACCCGTCGGGTCGAACGCGCGCCCCTGTGGGTGCCGGTGGACCTGCGCGACGGCAACCAGGCGCTGGCCGAGCCGATGGACACCGCGCGCAAGCGCCAGATGTTCGACCTCCTGGTGACGATGGGCTTCAAGGAGGTCGAGATCGGCTACCCGTCCGCGAGCCGGACCGACTTCGACTTCGTACGCCACCTCGCCGAGTCCGGCGCCGTCCCGGACGACGTGACCGTGGTGGTCTTCACCCCGGCCCGGCTCGACCTGATCGACCGTACGTACGCGGCCATCGAGGGCCTGCCGCGCTCCGTGGTGCACCTGTACACCGCCACCGCCCCCACCTGGCGCGATGTGGTCCTCGGCCGCGACCGCGCCGAGGTCCACGGCCTGATCCGGGACGCCGCCACGCACATGGCGCGCCTCGCCGATGCCCGCCCGGCGGGCGAGCACATCCGCTTCCAGTTCTCGCCCGAGGTCTTCAACCTCACAGAGCCGGACTTCGTGCTGGAGGTCTGCGACGGCCTCACCGAACTGTGGGACGCCTCCCCCGACCGGCCGGTGATCCATAACCTCCCGGCGACGGTGGAGATCGCCACCCCCAACGTGTACGCGGACCAGATCGAGTACGCCCACCGCCACCTGGCGCGGCGCGACGCGGTCATCCTCTCCGTCCACCCGCACAACGACCGGGGCACTGGGGTGGCGTGCGCAGAACTGGCGGTGCTGGCCGGTGCGCAGCGCGTCGAGGGCTGCCTGTTCGGCAACGGTGAACGGACGGGCAACGTCGACCTGGTCACCCTCGCGCTCAACCTCTACTCCCAGGGCGTTGACCCGATGGTCGACTTCTCCGACATCGACGCCGTGCGCGAGACGGTGGAGTACTGCAACCGGCTGCCGGTCCACCCCCGCCACCCGTACGGCGGCGAGCTGGTCCACACCGCGTTCTCCGGCACCCACCAGGACGCCATCAGCAAGGGCATGGCCCACCACGCCCGGCAGGCGGCCGAGTCGTGCACACCGGTCGACCAGGCCCCGTGGGCGGTGCCGTACCTGCCCATCGACCCCGGCGACGTGGGGCGTTCGTACGAGGCGGTGATCCGCGTCAACAGCCAGTCCGGCAAGGGCGGCATCGCCCATCTGCTCCACGCCCACTACGGCCTGGACCTGCCGCCCCGCCTGCGCGCCGACTTCTCGCGCACGGTGCAGGCCGCCACGGACGACAGCGGCACGGAGGTCGCGCCGAAGGAGCTGTGGGAGCTGTTCCACGCCACGTACGTCGCCCCTGGCACCCCCGACCACGAGGGCCGGCTGGCCCTGACGTCATGGACCGCCGGCGAGACGGCCCCGGGCACGCACCACTTCGCGTGCGCCGTGCGGCGCGACGACGGTCCTGAGCACCGCTACGAGGGCACCGGCACCGGCCCGCTGTCCGCCCTGACGGACGCCCTGGCCGCCGCCGGAGTCGCAGTGGACATCCTCCACTTCGCCGAACACGCCAACACGACCGGCCCTGGCAGCCCCGCCGTGGCTTACGCCGAGTGCCGCGTCGGCGATGCGGTGCGCTGGGGCGTCGGCCGGGACACGTCCGTTCTGAGGGCGTCGGTCCAAGCGGTCCTGTCGGCTGTCAACGGCGCCTGAGGCCCCGTGCTGCGGCGGCGAGTTCACCTGCACGAGGGCTTCGGCGGCGTGGCGCGGCCGCGTCAGGCGGCCCCTGCGGCGGGGTCACCGCGCAGCAGGTCGGGTCGGGTACCGGCGATCGCGGAGGCCCGCCTGAGCCCCTCTACCAGCACCTGGTCGATCTGGTAGATCCGCGCCGGCTCGTCCCGCTGGAGCAGGCGGGACGAGCCCGGCGGACTGACGCGGCGCCGGACCGCCTGGACGCTGGTCAGGCCCCGCTGATCCTCGCCTTCGTGATCGGGGTGGTCGGATGGTTGGCGAAGTACTGCTGTACTTCGTCGAACGAGGCGGTGCCGCCCAGGTCGGTGATCCGGCGCAGCACCGCGCGGGCCCGGGCATCAGCGTGAAGGACTTTCACCCGCTTCGGAGACGACGCCAGACGCCCGCACGAGGCGGCCGCGGCGGACCCACCGCGCCGCGGCCGTCTCACGGCGTCTTCGGGCCCTTGTTGGATGGCGCCGCAGCAGTCAGCGTCATGACGGGCCCTAGGTTCTGTGGTGCCCGCGACGCCGGGGAAACACTCCCCGGTTGCGCGTGTAGTGATGTCCGGTGCCTGAGGCTGAGGCCATGACAGAGCCTGTTCATGGACCAGACGGACCAGGTGCCTCGACGCCCTTCGGTGCCGGACGTGATCCTGCCCGGGTTGTCACGTTCATGCCGATCGGACAGGTGTGGGCCAACCACCACATCATGTTCGACCACATCCGCAGCGCCACACGGGCCTACCCACCAGATCGGCTGGCTCCCAGTCGAACCGCGGCCACACATGCGCATGCAGGAAGGGGTCAGTGTTTCCCAAAATCTCCAGATTGACCCGCTGGAAGGCCGGGTCCAGCCGTTTGCCCGCGCGTTCGACGGCCTCGCCGAGCTTGTCCATGTCGGACAGGAACGCAGCCGCTTGCTCTTGGGAAGCGCCGACAGCCGCTGGACTTCAGGGTCATCCACCAGGAGCACCGAGTATCCCGGCAGGAACTGGACGTCCCCGATCACCGCGAATCCAGCCTCCAATCTCCGGAGCACAGTGGGATTCCCGCCCCTGAGCGCGCTGCCGATCCGGTCCTTGCGCCAGCCATCAGTCATTGATCGGCGACCCTACACACCGCTGATAAGCGAGTCGGCTGGGAATGCCTGCCCGAAGCCATGGTCGACGAGGTCGGGCCGGGTGTGGTCGCCCAGGCAGCGGACAGCCGCTTCGCCACGTGCTGACCGGCTCATCTCCACTTGGGTAGAGAGGACAAGGCCCGGCCCCGAAGGCCGCCCGTCGAACCGCGCGGCCTTCGTCGGCGTGACGCCGCCCTACTGAATTGCGTACAGGGTTCCCGCACAAGCTGCGCTCCAGCAGCAGTCCAAAGGCCGCTGATAGTCGTGGTCGGGCGCGATGCTCACCAGTTCCGACAGCAACAGGCCGCTTCTACAGTGACCGACATGCCGATCCCCGTACATGTCCTCACCGACCGTTGACGGCCGCGGCCATCACCGAGCTCCTCGCGCTGCCGACCGAGCCGCGCCTCTGCGACGACGACGCCATCGATGCAAAGCTGCGAGGCCGCGGATGGAGCATGGCGGATCTGGTCTGCGAAGCCTTCCACACCGGAGGCGGACACGTGCTGGGCACCGACGACCTCAACCCGTTCGGCAACCCAGATGCCCGGCACTTCCTGGTCTTCGGCCAGCTGTACCCCCTCGACCCGGACGATGAGCGGATGACCAACGGACCGTGGCTGTACGACCTGATGGACCACTGGGCCCAGCAGCCCGGCTGGGGCGGCCGCAGGATGTGCACCGACCAGGACTGCGAGGTCGTGCTCGCCCAGGCAGCCCAGGCGGTGACCGAGCACCTCGGCACACCCCCTGAGCGGACTGCTCTGTCGTCCGACGCCATGGTCGCCGGGCCCGCGCTGACGCATCGCATCTGGCGCACCCCCACCCACGCCCTGATCCTCGGACCGGCAGCCGACACCGGCCCCTACGGCTACCTCACCCACCTGCAGCTGTCCTACACCCCACTGGCCTGCGGCCCCGGCCTGCCTGCGGCGGGCGACGAAGACGGCCTGGCCGGATGGATCGCCACCCACATCGACTGGTGACCCCCGCCCGCGGAGGGCGTGCGCGAAACCTTGCGCCGGACTCGGTGCAAGGTGCGGGATACCGTCGGCATCACCCGGCCAGACAGCCGGCCACGAACACCAGGAAAGTCGGCTGACCTCAGTCTGTACGGAGAGCACCGTTGCTCTGGCGGCCTGCTCGGGTCGGTCGTTCAGTGGGCCGTTGGGCGCGGCGCAGGCTCGCGGTGTCTGGGGTCGGCTGGTACGTGTCATGGAAGTGGTCGAGGGCGCCGTCCGGCAGCAGTACTCATGGGGCGGCGAGGTCGCAGGCCGGATCGCCCGCGCATAGATCGCCGAAGAGGTAAATCCGTTGCGCTTCGACTCCGCGGTAGGACTCATTGAGCGTGGCAGACACTTCCTATCCCCTTTCTTCAGCGCGTGCTGTACTCGGTGAGGATCTCGTCGAGCACCCGGTGGGCGTCCACGGCTTCCGCGTCGGCGGAGTCGAGGCTGTTGGCGCAGGTCACCAACGTCTTCCACAGCGCCCAGCCGCGGCCGCGGGACCACAGCGCGTCATCGACGGCCAGCCGCTTTCGGAAGACCGCACGGCCTTCAGCGGTCAGCAGCGTCCAGGCGATCGCCAGGTCGCACGCGGGGTCGCCGACGCCACAGGTGCCAAAGTCGATGACGGCGTGGAGCTTGCCCCCGTTGAGCAGCAGGTTGCCCTGCGCCAGGTCGCCGTGGAACCAGACGTCAATGCCGTCCCAACACGACTCCACCGCGTGCTTCCAGATCTCCAGGGCCAGCTTGTCGTCGATGTGGCCGCGCAGCTCGGACAGCGCGCCATGCGCCTTCTCGTCGTAGGTGAGCAGTGTCGCGCCCCGGAACCAGTTGTGGATGCCCGGTTGCGGACCCGCGGAGGCGTCGACGCCTTGCAGCGCAACGACGAAGTCGGCCAGGTCCGCCGCGAAGCCGACGGGGTCGGCCACGGTCTTGAAGCTGGCAGGCTGGCCCTCGATCCACTCGAAGACCGACCAGGAGAACGGGTAGCCCGCCCCCGGCTCGCCCTTGGCCAGCGGCACGGGGATCGGGCACGGGAGGGCCGGGGCCAGCACGGGGAGCCACTGGTGCTCCTTGTCGACGGCCAAGGCGTACTCCCTCGCGCTGGGCAGGCGGAGCAGCATCGTGTCGCCGAGGTGGAAGGTCACGTTGTCCCAGCCGCTGTTCGCCACCGGCGCGATCGGGAGCGCGGCCCACTGGGGGAACTGCTCGGCGATGAGCCGCTCGACCTGCGCCACGTCGACGGAGACGCGCTTCGGCAACGGGCCGAGGTCTGGAATATCGTTCATCAGAAACCCTTGTCCTAGTTGGGATGTGTGCCGGTACACGGACGGGGACACGAACGATGAGCGGCCGCATGACCGACCTCAGGTTGCCAGACATCGTGGAACTGCTGGACATCGCCGAACCGGCCGCCGTATCGGCGGGCCGGGTCATCATTGAGGACCGCGACGACCGTCAGGCGCTTCGGATCGTCGGCGACCAGACGCAGAAGCCGTTCCGCTCATACCGGTCCACGATCTCGCGGGCGGTCCCCGGGTCGAGGTCGGACGCGTCCTCGACGGCGACCGACCGGTCTGGGATCTGGTCGAAGGTCGTGGTTCCAATGGATGTTTCGTGTTCGCGTCAGGAAGCGGCTCGTGGGCCGTGCGACTCGAAAACCTGGTGGATCACGGCGGCTCGACAGGCTCGTCGCCGATGCCGAACTTCAACAGGCCCACGGCCGTTTCGTGATCGCCACGGCTGTAGTGCAAACCGGCCAACGTCTCACCGGCCTCGCCCCGGTGCCGCGGAACCTGGAAGCCCTCGTCAACGCCGTCGGCACGCCCGGTGGACCCGTCAATCACCGATCGTCTGGACACAGCCGAACGCGTCCTGTTCGCCCTCGCCCGACGTAGGGCATCGACCCCGAAACCGCTCCCTGACGTCGAGACGTACGGGCGGCTCGAGATCGCTGACCGGGAGGCGCTGGAGGCGGAGGGCTCCCGACTGCTGGCGGCCACCGACCCGCAAGCGTCGGCCCATGCCGTCCGATTCATGCGGCTCTTGACTCAGCTGCATCCGCCAGGCTGCCGGAGCCAGAGGAGGCGCTCCCGCACCAAACACCGGGGGCGTGGAGTACGTCGAACCCCTTCGCCCCCGCCGTGTAGGGTGGGCGCACCGACGCGGGGTGGAGCAGCTCGGTAGCTCGCTGGGCTCATAACCCAGAGGTCGCAGGTTCAAATCCTGTCCCCGCTACCAACGCACCGACCCCCACGACGTTATCTCGAGGGGGCCGGTCGCACGTCCAGGAGCAGCCCTACAAAGCTGGCACCGACGCCGACCCGACGTGGTGCAGAGACGGAACCGGCGCTGCCCTCGCCGCCCGCCCGCTGCACGGCGACATCGCCGTGGCGGCGATCGCATGAGCACCGAGTTGAGCGGCGTCGACCTGGCCCGCCAGGCATTGGTCGCGGCCCAGGAGGCGGAGAAGAAGAACGGCAATCAGCCAAGGGGGCCTGCAGCTCAGGTGTCGGCTGCGTATCGGATCTGGCCGAGCCAGGCGCGGAAGGCGTAGGTGAGAGCGAGTAGGCCGGGCGAAAAGATGCTGACCCACACCGCCCCCAGCACGACAGGGCTGACGTCCACACCGTGCATGTCGCCGAACATCATCCCGAAGCCTAGGGTCGGCAGGAGCACCAAGGGCGGAAGAACCAGAGTCCCGAAGCCAGCGTGAAATTGCAGATGGCCGTACAAGGCACCGATCACAAGGTGAGACAGACCGTGAACGGCGGCAGGAACCAGATAGACGGATCACTGGAGTTGTCGGAGAAGTGGGCCACGCTCCCTGTCACGAACGCCACGAGTGCCAGGTGCCCGAGCGCGACGGAGGTGAGGACGGTCCGTGCGCTCCGGCTGGTGATCGTATGGATGACAACAGTCCCCCTGGCGCACGGGATGTGCGACTGCGCTGGCCGGGGGTGAGACGTGGCGCGGGAGCGTGGGCATGCCTTGCCGCGACAGCGGTCGCGTCGTCTGATCCGTCCTCTTCCGCACCCGGGGCGTCTTCGTCGTCGTACGCCTCCCCGTCCGGCTCGTCGAAGTCCTCCTCCAGGCTGTCGTCGATATCCGGGTGATCGCTGTCCAGCTGTTCCTGCGGTGGGCTCGGCTCGGGGGAGTCGAAATAGTCCTCGAGCCCGGTCTCAAGGGGATGGCCGACAGCAACACGGTGCGCGCAGTTGCGTTCGACTACAAGGCGGTCCTGAGCGCGCCGGGGCATGCCCACGAGCCGCTCTGAACATGCCCCTACCCGTTAGCAACGGCCGTGCCGGTCACGGTGGCGGTGCCGGACACCGAGCTCATGGTCAGCCCGCAGAGTGATGCCGACCCTGGGCGTCTGCACGGCGGCGCTGCACGTCTTCGCCGACGCCGGGCGCTGGACCGCTTGGATGCTGGTCAGGGTCCCGCCGATCTTCACCTTCAGGATCGGGGTTGTCGAATAGCCGGCGAAGTACTGCTGCATTTCGTCTAACAGACTGCGTAGAGCTCGACCATCCGCCCGTCCGGATCTTTCACCACATGTCGTCCGGAAGGCAGCGGCGGGGTGAGGGTCTGGCCATCGACGGTAAAGCCCAGCCGGGCGCTGCTGGCGGGTCGGTGCGAACCGCAAGGCCATCGACACCTTCTTGCGCTACCACCACGAGCAGGGCCTGTCGAAGCGCCGGCTGACGTGCGAGGACATCTTCGTGCCGGAACTCTTCGACACCTGAGTCGAGGGGCAACGATGTGTCGGGTTTGTCGATCCCAGAAGGAGGGAGTGGTCGTCGTCATGGCCACCTGACGATCACCGCGGTGCGAGTGGGCCGGTGTTCTGCCGCGTTTCATTCATGGGTGCTCTTCTCCGGGACGCGAGCCCCGGTGAGCTGATGCCGGGCGACCACGAGTGCGGTGTCGACACCCCGGGTGCCGGTCGCGACGCACAAGGTGTAGGCAACGTCGTCCATGCGCCGCCCGATACTGGGACCGCCACCGGAGTCCCTCTCCGGCCAGCGAGGTCAACCGGGGCCCCGGGGCGCGGCGGCCGGTCAGCGCCCGAGGGCCTTGGCCAGCTGCTGCTTGTTCATGTTCGAGCGGCAGGCCGGCAGCGGCGGCTCTTCGGCGGACCGCTGGAACAGGAAGCCGGGGCGCATCCGCACCACACGCAGGTCCGGATGGCGCTGCTCGAAGCTATCGAGGAAGCGCTCCACGTACGCCTTCCCGCGGGTGTACGCGGGCCTCTGGCCAGCCATGGGTGGGCCAGGACTCGTGGATCGCGCGATCCTTCGGCCCGGCGAATACGCACCCACCGATGAGGCGTACTCCAGCGCGGGAACATCCGCGGCGGCCACGGCCTCGAAGACACGGACACTGCCCAGCATGCGCGTCATGGAAATGCGGCACCAGCTCCACACCCGGGCCGCCGAGGTCCACGGCGCGCCATGCCGTTTTCCCCGGCGCCCAGTCCGGGCGTCGGTCGGCGGCCGGCACCGGTCAGGACGACGGTGTCACGCCCGTGGGCTCCGGCCGTTCGGCCGGGCCGTCACCGCTGCTGCGCCCGGGTTTCGCCCTTCATCCCGAAGGCCGAGGTGGCCAGTCCCAGGAGGAAGATCACCGCGCCGGTGATCACGTTGCTGGTGATGGTCCCCGTGGTGGGCGAGGGGCCGTAGACGGCCCAGGGCGTGATGATCGTCCAGATGCCGATTGCCGCCACGACCCAGCCCAGGCCGTGGGTGCGCTCGTAGGCCGAGCCGAAGCCGAGCGCCAGGATCGCGACCGCCAGTCCGGTGATGAGGTTGTTGACCGTCAGCCCTGTCCCGGTGTCGAAGAAGCCCACCACCCACGGTGAGATGGCCAGGTACAGCCCGGCCAGCAGGGTCAGACCCTCCACGGCCCGAGCCTGAGGCGTCGTCGCCGCCCGCTCATAGCGGGCCCTGAGCTCCATCAGGTCCGGATGCTCTTCGATGCGGGAGCCATGTGTGGTCATGATGACGCACCTCCTTTCGGTGGAGTTCCGCGCCGGGTAGCCGCGAGAAGCGGGCCCAATCAGAGCGGCCGCACCGGATTCGCCTGGGCAGGCGCCGCACCTCCCACCGGTCGCCGTGCCACGGCCGCGCGGCTCCGGCCCGGATCGGCACGCGCTGGGCGGCCGGAAGACGGCTCTTCCTGGCCTGTGCGGCGCTGCTGGCCGTCGTGGGCGCGATCGGCCAGGGCACCGGATGGATCATGCTGACCCCCACGCTCGGCCCGACGGCGTACGTGCTCCTGGTCCATCCGGAGAGCGAGGCGGCCCGGCTGCGCAACTCCTCGCTGGGACCCCTGGTGGCGACCGCCGGCGGCCTGGCGTGCCTGGCCGTCTTCGGACTGTGGCAGCACCCCTTCGTGGTCGAACAGAAGCACGACACCTGGTCGCTTATCGGCGCCCAGGCGCTCGCCGCAGGGCTGACCCTCCTCGTGCTCGAACTGATCGAGGCCCAGCACCCGCCCGCGGCTGCCACAGCCCTGCTGATCACGGCCGGAATCGCCCGGCCGGGACCACCCCTGTACGGCATGCTTGTCGGGCTCCTCCTGCTGATCGCGGGCGCCGCACTGATCGCGTGGATCACCCGGCGGACCGGCACGGACACCACACGGGAAGCGGAAGGCGAACAGTGACGCGGTGTTCTCCACCCTGATCGGCGGGCCGGGGGAGTACCTGCTCGGCCCGGAGGACCACTGGAACGTCTGGGGCGGGTCCTACGAGGAGGCACCCTCATCCACGTCGGCCGCTGGACCACCGGTGACACCGTCATCGAATGCCGGGAGGCGCTGGCCGTGCCCGCCGACCCGGACCGGCTGGTCCTGCTGCGCCGGGTCCGCGCGGTGCCCGCGGCGACGCCGCGTACGGCTGCGGCTGGACGTCCGCCCCGCCCTCGGCGCGCACGCCATGACCGGCCTGCGGCTGGAGGACGGTACCTGGTCGGCCCACGGCGGTGGACCGCATCTGCGCCTCGCCGGGGCGGCCGGCGCCGCTCCCGGTCGGCAGGGCCTCCTGGCGACAGACCTCACCGTGGCCTCGGGAGAAGCACATGACCTCGTCCTGGAGATCGGCACCCGGGGGCCGCCTGCCGCCCGCCGGGGCCGTTCGCCCAGGAATACGACGTCCGCCAGCGCCGGCTCCGCGGCAACCTGCCCCAGGCGTTCGTCCAGCCCAACTCCTCGAGGCGGCGGTACGCCTCAGCGGCGACCCGGAGACCCGGCGAGCTGAACATCAGCATCAATCCTGCCGTTGCTGACGGTGGCTCTTGCCCGGCAGGAACTCCTGGATCTTGGCTTTGACACCCTGCCGGACCATGTCCGCACGGTCGGTGTCGCCCTTGACGATGGCCGCGGCCGCGGCCTCGATCTGATCGAGGCTGGCGTGCGGAGGGATCGGCGGTACGGCCGGGTCGGTGCGGAAGTCGATGACGAAGGGGCGGTCGGCGCCGAGTGCCTTGTGCCAGGCGGATTCCACTTCCCCCGGGGTCTCCACACGTACGCCCTCCAGACCGATGGAGCGGGCGAAGTCCGCGTACGGCACGTCGGGGAGGGCCTGGGAGGGGAGGAACTGGGGGGCGCCGGACATCGCGCGCATCTCCCAGGTGACCTGGTTGAGGTCCTGGTTGTTGAGCACGGCGACGATCAGCCGGGGGTCCTGCCACTCCGGCCAGTACTTGGCGGCGGTGATGAGCTCGGCCATGCCGTTCATCTGCATGGCTCCATCCCCCACGAGGGCCAGCGCCGGCCGGTCGGGGTGGGCGAACTTGGCACCGATGACGTACGGGACGCCGGGTCCCATGGTGGCGAGCGTGCCGGACAGCGAGCCGCGCATGGCCCCGCGGATGCGGAGGTGGCGTGCGTACCAGTTGGCGGCCGAGCCGGAGTCGGCGGCCAGGATCACATCGTGGGGGAGCAGGGCGTCGAGCGCGTGGACGACGTATTCGGGGTTGATGGGGTCGGCGTCCACGGCGGCGCGCCGTTCCATGACTTTCCACCAGCGGGCGGTGTTCTTCTCGATCTTCTTGCGCCACGAGCCGTGCTTCTTGCGCTTCAGCTTCGGGAGCAGGGCCTTGACGGTTTCCCGGGCGTCTCCGACGAGGTTGACTTCGAAGGGGTACCTCAGGCCGATCATGAAGGGGTCGATGTCGATCTGTACGGCGCGGGCCTGGTCGAGTTCCGGCATGAACTGGGTGTAGGGGAAGCTGGACCCGATGACGAGGAGGGTGTCGCACTCCTGCATCAGCTCGTAGGAGGGGCGGGTGCCCAGCAGCCCGATGGCCCCGGTGACATACGGCAGGTCGTCGGGGAGGGCATCCTTGCCCAGGAGGGCTTTGGCCACCCCGGCGCCGAGTACGTCGGCGAGCTGTTCGACTTCGGCTCGTGCTCCGCGGGCGCCCTGGCCGATGAGGATCGCCACCTTCTCGCCGGCGTTGAGCACTTCGGCGGCCTGGTCCAGGTCGGACGGGGCCGGGATGGGTGCGTAGGAGGCCATGCCGAGGCTGGAGGGGACCATTTTGAACGCGTGTGTCGGCGGGGAGTAGTCGAGTTCCTGAACGTCCGCAGGGATGATGATGGCCGTCACCGTGCGCTTGGCGTAGGCCGTGCGCATCGCCCGGTCGATGACGTTGGGGAGCTGTTCGGGGACCGTGACCATCTGGCAGAAGTCGGCGGCGACGTCCTTGTAGAGGTTCAGCAGGTCGACTTCCTGCTGGTAGGAGCCGCCCATGGCGCTGCGGTTGGTCTGGCCGACGATCGCCACCACCGGTACGTGGTCGAGCTTGGCGTCGTACAGGCCGTTGAGCAGGTGGATGGCGCCAGGACCGGAAGTTGCCGCGCAGACTCCCACGCGGCCGGAGAACTTCGCGTAGCCGGTGGCTTCGAAGGCGGCCATCTCCTCGTGCCGGGCCTGAATGAACTGGGGCTTGTTGTCGGCCCGTCCCCAGGCGGCGAGCAGGCCGTTGATGCCGTCGCCGGCGTAGGCGAAGACATGTTTGACGTCCCACTCGCGCAGGCGCTGGAGGATGTAGTCGGACACTTTGAGTGACACAGGTCTTCCTCTCATCAAGGCGTGTGGGGGAGCGCGGGGCCACGTCCGCGGCGGCGTCGGAACAGGGCATAGACGGGACCGACCGTGGCAGCGATGGCGGTGAGCGCTACGACGGTGGCCATGCGGGCGTCGCCGGGGGAGGGGGCCGGGCGGGAGATGAGCTTTTCCGGGAGGTGCGCCGGCAGGTGTGGGGTGTCCAGGCCGAGGGCCAGAGCCTCTGCCAGATGCATGGCGCGACGGCCCGTGCCACCCTGCTCGATCTGGGTGCGGCAGCTGAAGCCGTCGGCGAGGACCAGCGCACCGGGAGGGGTATCGCGTACGGCGGGCAGGACACCTTGCTCGCCGATGGCCATGGAAAGGTCGTGGTGTCCGCGCTCGAATCCGAAGTTCCCGGCGAGCCCGCAGCAGCCCTCGTCCAGGACCTCCGCGTCGATGCCGGCACGACGCAGCAGTTCGCGGTCGGCGTCGTCCTTCAGCACGGCGTGCTGGTGACAGTGTGTCTGCACCGTCGCGGCCCGGCCGATAGCGGGGGGCTGCCAGCCGTCGGCGTGGTGGAGGAGCAGTTCGGAGAGGGTACGGAACTGCCGCGCGAGCCGCTGGACGTCCTGGTCGTCCGGCAGCAGCTCGGGCGCGTCGGCGCGGAAGACGGCCGTACAGGAGGGCTCAAGGCCCACGATCGGCGTCCCCGCCGCGAGCCACGGCCGCAGCACCTCGACCGTACGGAGCAGAACGCGCTTGGCCATGCCGAGCTGTCCGGTGGAGATCCATGTCAGACCGCAGCACACGGCCTGGGCGGGCACCACGACACGGAACCCCGCGTCCTCCAGCACGCGGACCGCCGAGCGTGCGACGTTCGGGTGGAAGAACGTGCTGAAGGTGTCCGGCCAGAGGACAACCGTCTTCTCGTCGCCGGGCTCGGGTTGCGGTGTGCCCCGGGCACGCCACCACTGGAGAAACGACTGCTCCGCGAACGCGGGTGCCTCCCGCTCCGCCGCCACCCCGGCCACGAGCTTGCCGGTCCGGGACAGCCCGGGGGCGTGCAGGACGGCGTTGACCAGCCGGGGGGACAGACGGGACAGCCGTGCCCACACCGGAAGCCAGCCCAGCGAATAGTGTGCGGCCGGCCGCGGGCGGCCCGCGTAGTGGTGGGCGAGGAACTCGGCCTTGTACGTGGCCATGTCCACCCCGACCGGGCAGTCGGACTTGCAGCCCTTGCACGCCAGACACAGGTCCAGCGCGTCACGGACCTCGGTGGATCGCCAGCCGTCGGCGACCGTCGAGTCGGTGTGCCCCTCCAGCATCTCGAACAGCAGTCGGGCTCGGCCCCGGGTGGAGTGCTCTTCCTCGCCGGTCGCACGGTAGGACGGACACATGACGCCACCACGATGGGACCGGCAGTTGCCGATGCCCACGCACCGCATCACCGCCTGGGCGAAGGAGCCCTGGTCGTCGGGGTAGCCAAAGTGGGTCGCGACGGTGCGCGGCCGCCAGTGCGGCCCCAACCGCAGATTGTCGTCCACTCCGTGGGGTGTCACGACCTTGCCGGGATTCATCCGGTTGCCCGGGTCGAACAGAGCCTTCACCTCGCCGAACGCGGCGACCAGCCGGTCCCCGAACATGCGCCGCAACAGCGCACCCCTGGCCTGGCCGTCCCCGTGCTCACCGGAGAGCGACCCGCCGTAGGAGACGACCAGATCGGCGGCCCTACCGAGGAAGTCCCGGAAGGCCGCCACCCCCTCGGCGCTCTTCAGCTCGAAGGGAACGCGGGTATGGACGCACCCCTGTCCGAAGTGACCGTAGAGCGAGGACAGGCCGTATCCGAACTCCTCGAACAGTCGCTTGAGGTCGCGCAGGTAGTCCCCGAGCCGCTCCGGCGGCACGGCGGAGTCCTCCCATCCCTCCCACGTCTCCCGCCCGTCCGGCGGGCGGGCGGTCACCCCGAGCCCCGCCTCCCGGGCCCGCAGCAGCTTTTCCTCCCGGCGTGGGTCGTCGGAGAACGCCACCGTTCCGTCCTCCACACAGCGGCCGAGCGCGCGCAGGAGGGCCCGCCCCTGCTCATCGACGTCCGCCTGGCTGTCTCCGCTGAACTGCACCAGCAGCCAGCTCTCTCCCGAGGGGAACTGGTCCAGGGAGTCCAGGTACGCCCCTTCCTCCCGCATCAGCTCCGCCATCCGCCCGTCCAGCGCCTCCACCTGGGTGGGACGGCCGTGCTCCAGCAGCCGCGGCACGTCGTCCGCGGCCGAGCAGATATCGGGGTAGCCGAGGACGAGCAGGGCTTCGTACGGCGGTACGGGCACCAGATCGAGTTCGGCCCGCAGAACGGTCACGAGAGTTCCCTCGCTGCCCACCAGCGCCCGGGCCAGGTCGAAACCGTTCTCGGGCAGCAGAGAATCCAGGTTGTAGCCCGACACCCTGCGTGGAATCGCCGGATACCCCTGCCGGACGTCCATGAGGTAGCGGTCGATGATCTCCTTCAGCCCCCGGTACAGCTCCGCACGCCGGCCCCCGGCGGCCACGATCGCCTGAAACTCGTCATCCGAGGTCGGGCCGACCCAGCAACGAGTGCCGTCGTAGGTCACCACCTCCAGCCGCCGCACGTTGTCCACGGTCTTCCCGTACGCCTGCGCCGAGGCACCGCAGGAGTTGTTGCCGATCATGCCGCCGAGCGAGCAGTGACTGTGGGTGGAGGGTTTGGGGCCGAACTTCAGACGATGGGGTTCGAGGAGCCGGTTCAGCTCGTCCAGCACGATGCCGGGCTCGACCACACAGGTCCCCCGCTCGGCATCGACCGAGATCAGTCGATTGCAGTACTTCGTCCAGTCGATCACCACCGCCGCATTGGTGCACTGGCCCGCCAGGCTGGTCCCGCCGCCCCGGCTGAGTACGGGCACGTCGAACCCGGCGCACACCGCGACCGCCTCCGCTCCAGCGTCCACGGTCCTGGGCACGACCACGCCGATCGGTACCTGCCGGTAGTTCGAACCATCGGTGGAATACGCTCCTCGACTG
>NZ_GG657754.1:10855428-10901646 GCF_000158915.1 Streptomyces himastatinicus ATCC 53653
CCTTGAGCTTGTGTGCGAAGGCCACCAGCCGCATCAGGCTCGGCATCGGCGTGACCTCACCGGCGCTGCGCTCGGCCCCGGCCGCCGCGAGCGGGCTGGCCAGCCTCAACGCCCTGGCGCCGGGCCGGATCATCTGCGGGGTCGGCACCGGAAACACCGCCCGGCGCACCCTGGACATGCGGCCGACCACGGCGGCCAGGCTGGAGAACTTCACCGCCGCACTGCAGGACCTGTGCGCCGGACGTTCGACGGAGTATCGCGAAGGTGACCGGGTCCGCGACATCCGGTTCCTGCACACCGGTGCGCACGTGAACACCGCCGACCCGATCGAGTTCGTCGTGGCCGCGCTGGGCGGCCCGAAGGCCGCGGCCGTCGCCGGCCGCCGCGGCGCCGGCCTCATCTCCGTCGGCCTGCTGGACCCCACCGCCTGGCACGCGCTGCACGACGCCCGCCGCCACGCCGCCCAGGCCACACCCCATGGCCCGGACTCCCTCACGGGCTCCCGGGCGGACTCTTACGTGGTCACTTCGCTCCACGTCCTCGACGAGGGCGAGGACCCACACGGCGATCCGGCCCGGGACGCCACGGGCCACCTCGTCATGTCGCTCCTGGCCTTCGCCGCCGACACACCCGCCTTCGCCGAGCAACTCGGTCCTGAGGAAGGCGAGGCGGTGCGGCGGCTCCTTGACCGGCGCGGCACCACCTCCACCGCACCGGACCGGCACACCAAGCTCTACCCCAACTACCTCGGACGCATTGCACCGCAGGACCGCGACCTGGTCCTGCCCTCGTTGATGAACACCCTGGCCCTGGTCGGCACCCGCGACGACCTCCTCACCCGCATCACCGCCCTGGAACAGGCCGGCATCGGCGAACTCCTCATCCAGCCGGTGATCGACCCGCCCACCGAGATGGCCCAGCTCGCGAAACTCCTCACCTGACTCGGCAGAACCGCAGCAAGGCTGACCAGGATCCCCGCGAGTGGCTACCTACCGCCCCGGGAGCCCGCTGCCAGTACGTCGAGGGTGCCCCTCAGCCCGCCCACATGCGCAGGCCATCGCACCACTCCAGCCCCCGGGGAGCGAGTAGGGCTTTCCGATTCGATCTCAACGAGCAGCGCGCCCGGAATGGCTCCCCATTTTGAGAGCACGCCATCCGAGGACTGCTCCTTACCGACTTTCAAGCACGACAACAGGGAACCGTTCGCACATAAAAAATCAGTGAATTCAGGGATCGCCGAACGGATGTTCTTATTCGAAGGCGCCGCCCTGGTCATTGGCGCCCCCGTGAGCTGCCCGCCGGCGCGGAGAGTCCTGCGATCGGACTTTCGGACTTGTGGCTGGTTACGCACTGGGGCCGGTTCATCCTGGGGACTACGGTGATCGGGCATCCGTAGAACAAACGGAGCGCGGAGGCGAGACGCGAGTGGATCAGGCGGTCTTCAGACGGCTGTGCGAGAAGCGCCAGTGGGGTCGGCCAGAGGATTTCCTCAAGGCGTACGCCAAGGTCGCGGCCGGCCTCGGAGAGCCGGAGCGGGTGACAGCGCGGCAGTTTCACCGGTGGCGCCAGCCTGACCCACCCTGCCCGGGACCCTCGAGGCAGCGAGTGCTGGAAGAGATGTTCGGAATGCCCCTCGAACAACTCGGCTTCACCCTCCCCCCACACCGCAGATCGACAGAGGACTTACCCGCCGCATCCGATATCCCCGCCGCCGATGAACAACTGCCGCGAAGGAAGGCCGGCGTCACCAGGAGATCGCACAAGCCGCACGATGCCGCGGACACAGGGTTACGGTTCGCCGTGCTGGGCCCGGTTCGTATGTGGCGCGGTGAGCAGAAGCTCCCGCCCCTCAGCCCGCAGGAACAGACCCTGCTGTGCGCGCTGCTGCTACGTCAGGGACGCACCGCCACCGCGGACGAGTTGGTTGACGCGATGTGGGGGGAAGCACCACCGCCTGAAGCGATCGCCGGATTGCGCACTTACGTCTTCCGGTTGCGCCGGAAGCTGGGGCCTGGCGTGCTGGTCTCAGAATCCGGAGGCTACGCGCTCCGAGCGGAGCTACAGGCGCTGGACGTTGAGGTCTGCGGGGAATACGAGACGCAAGCGAAGCGCGCCCGGGCACGAGGGGATCTGGCCGAGGCGCGGAGATTGCTGCACATGGCGCTGACGCTGTGGGAGGGGAAACCCCTTGCCGGGGTTCCCGGCCCGTATGCGCATGCCCAGCGCAGTGGTCTGGAGGAGCGGCGCCTGGCCCTGTTGGAAAGCCGTCTCGAGCTCGACTTGGAATGGGGCCTGCACACGGAGATGGTCTCGGAGCTGACCGCGCTCACGGCTGAGCAGCCGCTGCGGGAGCGGCTGCGTAGCATGTTGATGCTGGCCCTGTACCGCAGTGGCCGGCAGGCCGAAGCGTTGGGCGTCTACGCCGATACGCGCCGACTGCTCGCCGAAGAACTCGGTGTGGACCCCGGCCCCGATCTCGAGCGGCTGTACCAGCGCATCCTGCGCGTCGACCCCGCCCTCGCCGCCCCGCCCGCCGTGCCGACGGACTCGACGGCCGTCCGCCCCACCGTTCCGCGCCCGGCGCAACTCCCCGCGCGGCCGACCGACTTCACCGGGCGCCGGGCCACCGTGGACGCCCTGGGGGAACATCTGCTGCGCCCGCGCGGAACAGCGGTGGCCATCGCCGCGGTGCACGGACTGGGCGGGGTGGGCAAGACCGCCCTGGCCGTGTACGTCGCCCAGTCCGTACGGGAGCGCTTTCCCGACGGACAGCTCTACGCGGACCTGCTGGGCCACGGCCCGCGCCCGGCCGAGCCCGCGGTGGTGCTCGGCACCTTCCTGCGCGCTCTGGGAACCCCGCCCGCTGCCCTGCCCGAGGGCACGCAGGAGCGGGCGGCGCTGTACCGTTCGCTCCTGGCCGGACGCCGGTTCCTGGTCCTGCTGGACAACGCGCACAGCGCGGTCCCTGAAACCTCTCCGTTGCTGCCCGGGGCTCCGGGTTTTTTCGGGCCCTGGGTCACCAGCCGCGCCCGTTTTGGCGGATTTTCGACGGCGCCGACCTGGTCGGTCTGGATGTCATGGAACCCGCCGGAAGCCCTGGACCTCTTCACCCGGATCGTGGGCCCGGAGCGGGCCGCGGAAGAGCCCGAGGCGTGTCAGGGAGCGGTCGCGGCCTGCGGCTTCCTGCCGCTCGCGATCCGTATCGCCGCCGCCCGGCTGGCCGCTCGCCCGGCCTGGAGGGTCACCACCCTGACCGGCCGGCTGGCCGATGAGCACCATCGACTGCGCGAACTGCGCACCGGCGATCTGGCCGTCGAGGCATCCTTCGCCTTGAGCTACGGGCAGCTGTCCCCCGAGCAGGCGCGGGCCTTCCGCCTGCTGGCCGTCCCGGACGCCCCGCGTCTCTCCCTCTCCACATCCGCCGCCGTCCTCCGCCGTGACCCACGGGACGACCGCGCCACCGCGGCCCTGCTGGAATCCCTGGTCGACCTGAGCATGCTGGAGTCGACCGCATCCGATCGCTGGCGCTACCACGACCTGCTGCGCCTGTACGCCCGCGACCGTGCCGAAGCCGAGGAGACCGGCGCGGAACGCCGGGCGGCCCTGTCCCGGCTCCTCGACTTCTACCTGGCCACCGCCACCGGCACCTACGCGCTGCACAACCCCGGCGACCGGCTGCTCGACCACCTGGCCCCGACCACCCGGCCCGGACTCCCGTTCGGCGACAGCAAATCGGCCCTGAGCTGGCTCTTCGACGAAGGGCCCGCTCTGCTCGCCACCGTCCAGCAGGCGGTCGACGAGCCGGCCCTGCTGCCCCGGGCGGCCGATCTGCTGCTCGTCAGCCAGGACCTGATGGAATCGGGCACCTGCGTGCACCAGTACGAGCAGGCCGCCCAAGCGGTGGCCGACCGCGCCGGTACCGTGCGGGACGCCGGCTCCGAGGGACGGGCCCGGCTCCTCCTCGGCCAAGTACACCACCTCGCCGACCGGCTCGACCAGGCACAGGCCCAGGCGCGGCACGCCCTCACCCTCGGCCGGACGGCGCAGGACCCCCTCACTCAAAGCTATGCGCTGAACCTCCGGGGCAACCTCGCTACCGCCCGGCACCGCTACGAGGAGGCGGCGGCCCACTACCAGCAGGCCATGGAGGTCTTCCGGGCCGACGCCAACCACTACGGCGAGACCACCATGCTCATGAACATCGCCAGAGCCGACCTCGAACTCGGCCGGAGCGAGCAGGCCATCGCCGCCTGCGAGCAAGCCATCGCATCCTGGCAGGAACTCGGCGCCCGGCTCCGCCTGGCCAACGGCCACTACGCCCTGGCCCTCGCCCTCCACCGGGCCCATCGCCATGAGCAGGCTCTGTCCCAGCTCCAGCGGGCGCTGGACGGATTCGAGGAAACCAGACAGCCCTTCTGGCAGGGGATGACCCACTACCGGATGGCCCAGGTGGAACTGGCCCTGCTGCGCCCCCAGCTGGCCGCCGTCCAGGCCGAACACGCCCTCGCCCTGCTCAACGACCTCGGCGGCGACCAGCGCCGCGCCCATGCCCTGACCGTGCTCGGGCGGGCGCTGGAACAGCTCGGCCAGCCCGGACGGGCCCGCACCTGCTGGGAGCAGGCACTGCACCTGCTCGGCCGATCCGACATTCCCGAAGCCGACGAGGTACGAGCCCTGCTGGCAGCCCGGCCATGACGCCGAAGCCCCGCAGGTCGCCGGGCGGAGGCCGAGCCGGTGCGCGCCCGGCCCCCGTGGCGCGCACCGGCTTCCACTCCCGTCAGCCGGCTGCCGGCGCGCCCGCCGACCGCGGCGGCGGCCAGTTCCCCGTCCCCGTCACGACTCCGGCCGAAGCGTGGGCGGCCGTGGTGTACCTGTCCTGGTTGCGCATGGTGACTCCTCCCCGTGTCGAGCCCGGCGGGCTCGCTGTGACAACCCCGCCCTCGTTCAGGGCTGGGCGGCTCATGACCGGGGCCGGGAAAGCGTCGGGCTCCCCGGCCTTCTGGTCCCGGCCACCTCCGAGTTCAGCCGCCGCGGCATTGAATGACAGCCACCTCCCACCAGCCTGATCAATGGCCGGACCGCCCGGGAGGGGGCGCGGGGCGGGCGGGACAGACCGGGAAGGATCACCCATGGCGGGTCGTCGTGAGGCGCCGCTGGATCCGGCCGAGGGGCCGGTGCAGCGGTTCGCCTACGCGTTGCGCACGTTGCGCCAGGAGGCCGGAGGCCCCACCTACCGGGCGATGGCGCGGACGTCGGGCCACGGGGCGAGCACGCTGTCCCAGGCGGCCGCGGGGGAGCGGCTGCCGACCCTGCCGGTCGTCCTGGCCTATGTACGGGCCTGCGGCGGGGACGCCGAGGAGTGGGAGCGGCGCTGGCGGCAGGCGGCCGAGGAGGACGCCGCCGAGCCGCGGGCGGATGACGGCACCCCCGAGCCGTACCGGGGGCTGGCCCGCTTCGAACTGGACGACGCGGACCTGTACTTCGGCCGCGACCAGCTCATCGACGACGTGCTGCGGCTGACGCGCGGCCGACGCCTGGCCGCCGTGGTCGGAGCCTCCGGCAGCGGCAAGTCGTCCCTCCTGCGGGCCGGACTCATCCCCCGCCTGCGAACGGCCGGCGACCCGAGCGCGCGGCCCGCCGGCGTACGCATCATCACCCCGGGCGAGCACCCGCTGCGCGACCGCGACCGCCGGCTCACCCCGAAGGACGCGGCGAGCGGCGACACCTGGCTGATCGTCGACCAGTTCGAGGAGCTGTACACCCTCTGCACCGACCCGGCCGAACGGACGGCCTTCATCGACCTGCTGCTGGACGCCATGGACCCGGGCAGCGGGATGCGGGTGCTGATCTCGGTACGGGCGGACTTCTTCGGCAACCTGGCCGGCCATCAGCCGCTGGCCGACGCGCTGCGCGATGCCACCCTCTTGACTCCGCCCATGAACAGCGACGAACTGCGGGAAGCGATCGTCAGACCCGCCCAGGCCACCGGGCTGATCGTCGAACGCGACCTGACCGCCCGCATCATCACGGAGGTGGAAGGCGAGCCAGGCGGACTTCCGCTGATGTCCCACGCCCTGCTGGAGACCTGGCGCCGCCGCAAGGGCCGCGCCCTGACCATGGAGAACTACGAGGCGAGCGGCGGGCTCCACGGCGCGATCGCCCGCACCGCCGAGGAGGTCCACGGTCGGCTCAGCCCAGCCCAGGCCGATGTCGCCCGGAGCGTTCTGCTGCGGCTGATCACCCCGGGGGACGGTACGCCCGACACCCGCCGCCCCACCCACCGCGACGAACTCGACTTCGGCGATGAAGGCGACACCGCCACCGTCATCGAACAACTCGCCCGCGCCCGGCTGGTCACCCTCGACGGGGACACGGTCGACCTGGCCCACGAAGCCCTGATCACCGCCTGGCCCCGGCTGCGGAACTGGATCGGCGCGGAGCGCGAGCGGCTGCGTGTCCACCGCCGGCTCACCGAGGCGGCCACCGCGTGGCGGGATCTCGGCCGCGATCCTGGGGCGCTGTACCGCGGAGCGCGTCTGGCCGTCGCACAGGAGACGTTCCCCCGGCCCGGCCGGGACGGCCATCTCGTCCCGCTGGAGCAGGAGTTCCTCGGTGCCAGCGGCACGGCTCTCACCCGGGAACGCCGTCGGCGGCGCGGTCTGGTCACCACGTTCTCCCTGCTGCTGGTGGTGTCCCTGATAGCCGGTGTGGTCGCCTGGCAGCAGAACCGCACCAGCGACGAGCGCCGGGTGCAGGCCGCGGCCCGGCGCGTGGCCGCCGTGGCGGAGAATCTGCGGTACTCGGACCCGGTCACCGCGATGCGGCTGAGCCTGGCATCCTGGCGTACCGCACGCACCACGGAGACCCGGTCGGCCCTGCTGGGGGCGATGGAGCAGCGGGAGGAGGACCGGTTCGCTCCGGCCCCCGAGGACCTGGCTGATCAGCTCTTCCTCAGCGACGACGGACGTGTGCTGCTCCAGGCGACCGGTCGGCAGGTGACGGCCTGGGACGTACCCAGCCACCGCAGAACCGGGCGGTACCGCGGCATCGGTGACGACTGGCAGGTGAGCGCACTGAGTCCCGACGGCCGTCGGCTCGCCTTGTCCGGGAACGGCGGGCTGGCCCTGTGGGACGTGGCCGGCGGACGCCGGATCGGCGCACCTCTCACCTCGCGATGGCCGACGACCGCGGTCTTCGGCCCGAGCGGGCGCACGGTCCTGGCCGACGACGGCCTGGGCAGCGGCACCGTCACGGTGCGCCTGTGGGACCTGGAGCGTCGCCGCACGCTCTTCGAGCAGCGGGTGCCGGGACTCCGTAAAGCGGCCGTCAGCCGGGACGACCGCCTGGTGGGGCTGTGTCCGGAAGACGGGCGGATACGACTCTGGCGGGTCGCCGGGCAGCGCCCGGTGACGTTGAAGAACGCCTACCGGGTGGGGGAGAACGACGAGTGCGCCGTGGCCTTCAGCCCCGACGGAGACCGGGTGACCTTCGGAGTCGGAGAGCGGGCGGGCACCTGGGACACGGCCTCAGGCCGACGGGTCGACGAGTTCCGGGGCAACGGGTCCGCGGCGATGCGCTACACCGGCGACGGAAAGTTCCTGCTGACCTCGGGTCAGGGCAAAATCCAGATGTGGCGGCGACCGGTGTCCGGCGACCCCGTTTTCCAGTACGCCACCACAGGAGACTCGTCGAGCGACTTCAGCATCGATCCCGGCGCCCGGTTCGTCCGCTACATCGCCGACGCGGGTCCCGACACCGGGGCCGGCAAGGCCGTCCGTACGGTCAGCCTGGGCGATCTGGCACACCAGCGCTGGACCACGGACCCGCCGCAGGGCATGTGGCTCGGCCCGGACGGCGCGACGCTGGCCACCGCTCGATCGTCACAAGGTCAGGAGCGGTTCCGGTTCGTCGATGTGCGCAGCGGCCGCGACAAGGGGAACGCTCCCGAGATCAGCACCTGTTCCGGGGCGGACACCCCGGGCGAGCGGGGCGGTGCGCCGGACGCCTCGTGCTTTGGCCTCGTGGCGTTCGCGGCGAACGGACGCAGCGCCGCCTATACGCTGACCTCCGTGGACGAGCCGGGTTCCCGTCAGCGCGTCGTCCTGTGGCGCGAGGGGAGCGGCCCGGTCGAGCTCACCCTGGCCATCCGTCCCAGGGCCCTGATCCGCCGGATCGCGCTGAGCCCGGATGGCTCGACCCTGGCGGTGTCGCTCCGCCGGGGTACGGAGACGTGGCGGAGCGAGGTCTGGGACGTCCGTACCCGTAAGAGGACCCGGGTCGTCAAGGGCGTCGGCGGCGACGCCCTGACCATCTCTCCCGACGGACGGTGGCTCGTCACAGCGGACGGCCATGCCGTCGACCTGACCTCCCCCTCCGCGCGGGTCAGAACGCTTTCGGCGGGGGCCGGCACAGCAGACCTCCCGCCCGCCGGGGGAGCGGCGTCCAAAGGTCTGCCCTGGACGGGCGTCGAGGTGATGGCCTTCAGCCCCGACGGCCGGTATCTGGCGGCAGGCGACCACTCCGGCAGGGTGACACTGCTCGACGGCGATCTGAGCAAGCGCCTGGGCACCATGTCCGGGCTGATCACCGACGCTCACCAGGACTCCGCGGCACCGGTGACCGCGCTGGGCTTCTCCCACGACAGCCGTACCCTGGCCGTGGCCGGCCTCGACGGGACCCTTCGGCTGTGGGACGCCGCCGCCAACCAGCCCCTGGGCTCCGTCCTCCCCAACCCGTCCGACCCCGTCCAGTCCGTCGCCTTCAGCCGGGACGACGGCACGGTGACGGTGGCCAGCGATCACATTCCGTCGCAGACGTACCGCGTGTCGGAGAAACACGTGGCCGCCGCGGTCTGCAAGCGTGCTCAGGGCGGGCTCTCGCGAGGCGACTGGGAGCGGTTGATTCCCGAAGTACCGTACCGCGAACTCTGCTGAGCCCTGGGACGGCGAGCCGACCGTCACCCAGGACGGTGGGCCACTCGGTTCACCGGTTCTGGTCAGGCAGGCCAGCCCCATTGCTTGACTCGCTTGTATCCGCCACCGGGGCAGTACATGCTGATTCCCCGCCGGTCACCCAGCCAGGGACCCGGACCGTAGTTGAGCTGACGGACAGCGGATCCTTTCTTGCACTGGATGCTCGCCCCGTACCGAGCTGGCCCATGTCCGTCGCACCAGACGTTGGCGGAGGTGCTGGTCTTCCAGTTGGTGTGACACGCGATCCGCAGCTTCGGCTGAGCCGGAGCCACGTCTGCCGCTGCTGCCGGCAGGACCGGGATGGCGACTGCCGCCGCGGTCACCGCGGTCAGCACTGCGCTTCGTAGATGCACTCTTCGTTCGCCCCGATTCATTCTTGCTGACTTTCAGATACAACAACAGGAAACCGTTCACGCATAAAAAATCAGTGAATTAACGCGTCACCGAACGGAGGTTCCCTTTCGGGGGTGCTGGTCCTGCTCACTGGCACTCCAGTGAGCCGCCCCGGGGGCACGGGGAGTCCCGCGTTCGGACTTTCGGACTTGTGGCTGGTTGCGCACTGGGGTCAGGCTGCTTTGAGAGCGGCGACGTGCCGGGCACGTTCCTCCGGGTCGCTGACTGCCTCGCAGCCCTCCCGCACCGCCAGGTCGTACCCGATGGCGATTGCGCTGGCTCCCCGCGGACAGCAGGGGGCCTGCCGCCCGGCACACGGTGGCGGGGTCGAGCTCGCGTTCCGGGCGCGGGTGAGAGCGATGGTGGCCACGAGAGTGGAGTGGCGGGGGTCCTGGAAGCGGATGAGGGACTCGGGTAGAGCGCGCCCAGGACGCCCACCGCAATCTCCTTCCGCACACCTCTTGACGGAGCCCTAGCCAAGTTGTGCAATCGATTCCGTCATCGATTGCTCATGCTCAGGAGAGTGCGTCATGAATCCCATGGACCTGCGCGGCCTTGTCCCGGCCCCCGTCACCGCCTTCACCTCCGACGGCGAGGTCGACCACGCGGCCAACGCCGACCTGGCGCGCTGGCTGGTCTCCGTCGACGGAGTGAAGGGGCTGGTGTGTCTCGGGCATGCCGGTGAGGGCACGTACCTGACGGCCGAGGAGCAGGTCGCGCTCATCCGCACGCTGGTGGAGGCTGTCGGCGACCGGGTGCCGATCATCGCGGGCATCACCGGCGAGGGCACGAAGACGGCGGCACTGGAGGCCAGGCGGGCGGCGGACGCCGGTGCGGTCGGAGCCCTGGTCTACCCCTCGCACGGCTGGCTGCGCTTCGGCTTCCAGCCCGGTGCCCCGCAGGAGCGCTACCGGGCCATCCACGAGGAGTCCGGCTTGCAGTGCATCCTCTTCCAGTACCCGGACGTCACCAAGGCCACCTACGACCTGTCCACTCAGCTGGAGATCGCCGCCCAGCCCGGTGTCGTCGCCACCAAGAACGGTGTGCGCAACATGCGCAGGTGGGACACCGAGATCCCCGTCCTGCGGCAGAACTTCCCCGATCTGCAGATCCTGACCTGCCACGACGAGTACCTGCTGCACACCATGTTCGACGTCGACGGCGCCCTGGTCGGCTACGGCGGTCTGGCTCCCGAGCCGCTGGTGGAGCTGATCGCGGCCGGCAAGGCGCAGGACTACGCCCGGGCCCGGGAGATCCACGACCGGCTGCTGCCGGTGACCAAGGCGGTCTATCACCGCGGCTCTCACATGGAGGGCACGGTCGCGCTCAAGATCGGACTGCGGGCGCGCGGGATCCTCAAGGACGCCACCGTCCGCCAGCCGCTCCAGCCTCTGGGGGAGAGTGCGATCGCCGAGGTCGAATCCGCGCTTCAGCAGGCCAAGCTCATCTGACCGGTACCGCCGCACCTCCCCTCGGTCCCCTCGGACCCGCGGGCATTCCCCCGCCCGGCCGGGCCATGACAGCATCGGCGGCCTCTGCCGCTGATTTCGTCCCCCTCCCCATCCGTCGGCGCGCCCCGCTCAACGGCGCGCCGGCACCGCACCTCAACGGCGAGGAACACCATGACCAGCCATGTCGTCGACGAAGGAGCAGCGAGGACCGCCAACGCCGAATTGGTCGCCCGCCTCGAACGCCTCCCCGTCACACGCCGCCTCACCCTGATCCGCGTCATCGTCGGCAGCGCCACGTTCTTCGACGCCTACACCGTGCTGGCCATCGCCTTCGCCATGCCGGAGCTGGTGGACGCCTGGAACCTCAGTGACTCCCAGGTCGGCCTGATTCTCTCGGCCGGATATCTGGGCCAGTTGGTCGGCGCGCTCGCCTTCGGCTGGCTCGCGGAGCGGATCGGCCGGCTGCACACCCTGCTCATCACCATCGTGCTGTTCGTCTCGATGGACATCGCGTGCCTGTTCGCCTGGGACGGCACGTCCATGATGGTCTTCCGGTTCGTCCAGGGCATCGGCACGGGCGGCGAGGTGCCGGTCGCGAGCGCCTACATCAACGAGTTCATCGGTGCCCGCAAACGTGGCCGCTTCTTCCTCCTGTACGAGGTCATCTTCCCGGCCGGACTGATGTTCGCCGGTATCGCGGGCTACTTCCTGGTGCCGGTGTTCGGCTGGAAGGCGCTCTTCGTCGTCGGCCTCGTCCCTGCGGTGCTGGCCATCCCGCTGCGGCTGCTCATGCCGGAGTCCCCGCGCTGGCTCGCCGCCAAGGGCCGTCATGAGGAGGCCGACGCCGTGGTGCGGAAGCTGGAGGGTGACGCGGTGAGACAGGGACTGCCCCTGCCCGAGCCGACGCCCCGCCCGGTGGACCCCAGGGCCACGGCACGCTCCGACTGGCGCGAGCTGTTCAAGGGGATCTACCTCAAGCGCACCCTGATGATCTGGGGCCTGTGGGTGTGCGTCTACCTGGTCAACAACGGACTGGTGACCTGGCTGCCCACCCTCTACAAGAAGGTGTTCCACCTCCCGCTGGAGACCAGCCTTGCCTACGGCTGGATCACCTCCGGCGTCGGCGTCGTCGCCTCCCTCATCTGCGCGCTGCTGATCGACCGGGTCGGCCGCAAACGGTGGTACGCCGTCGCGTTTCTGGCCGCCACCGTCCCGTTGCTGCTGCTCACGGCGCTGGGCGCCACCAGCGCCACTCAGGTCGTCCTCCTCGCGCCCGTCGCGTACGCGATCCTGCAGACCATTTCCTTCTCGCTCTACCTGTACTCCGCCGAGCTGTACCCCACCCGGCTACGGGCCATCGGCACCGGCTTCGGCAGCGCCTGGCTGCGGGCCGGGTCGTCGATCGGCCCGTTGCTGGTCGGGTGGATCGTCGCCGACCTGGGCATCCGCTACGTCTTCGCCGCCTTCGCCGCCGTGGCACTCCTCGGCGGCCTGGTCACCATCGTCTTCGCCATCGAGACCAAGGGGCGGGTCCTGGAGGAACTCTCGCCCTGAGCCCGACTCGTCCGCCCGGACCGAGCACCATACGGCCCGGGCGGGGCGCTGCCGCGTTGCGCTCCGTGCGCAATCGATTTCGCGACGGCTTGCACAACGAGTACCCTGAGCGGGCGCAAGGGCGCGAGTGAGGGGAGACGAGGACGATGAGCGGGCCGGGGACCGGAAGCAAACCACCGACCATCGCCGATGTGGCCCGGGCCGCCGGGGTCAGCCCCTCCACCGTCTCCCGCGCCCTCAACCGCGAGCACCGTTTCTACCGCAGCCCGACAGCCGCGCGGATCCGCGAAATCGCCGAGGACATCGGCTACGCCCCCAACCCCGTGGCGTCCAACCTGCGCCGCCAGCAGACCAGCACCTTCGGCGTCCTCGTGCCCCGCCTGACCGACACCGTGATGGCCATGCTCTACGAGGAGATCGCCGCCGCCAGCCTGCGGCGCGGCTACCACACCGTGGTCGCCACCACCCACGACGACCCCGACCGCGAGCGCGACAGCGGCGAGGTCCTGCTCCAGCGCCGCGTCGACGGCCTGATCCTCACCACCGCCCGCACGAGCGGCGGTTTCTGCCAGGAACTCGCCCGCAGGAACGTCCCGCACGTCCTGGCCCTGCGCACCTACGGCGACAGTGCCGCGTCGGTCGGCGACGACCGTCTCGGCGGCTACCTCGCCGCCCGGCACCTCATCGACCTCGGCCACGAGCGCATCGCCCTGGTCGCCGGGCCCGATTACGCGAGCAGCGCGCTGGGCCGCCGCGCCGGGTACGAGGACGCACTGCGCGAGGCCGGCCTGCCGGTCGAGGAACGGCTGATCCTTCCCTCGGCGTTCAGCATGGAGAGCGGCGAGGACGCCGGACGGCTGCTGCTCACCCTGGACCCCCGCCCGACCGCGGTGTGCACGGTCAACGACCACACCGCCATCGGCCTGCTCTCCACCGTGCAGCGCGCGGGACTGCGCATCCCCGATGACCTCTCCGTCGTCGGGTACAACGACGTGCCCCTCGCCGCCCGGCTGCCCGTCCCGCTGACCAGCGTGCGCGTCCCGTTCCCCTCCATCGCCACGGCGGCCGTCGACCAGCTCATGGACCTGCTGGCCGACGCCCCCGCCGAGACCCGCACCTTCGCCCCCACCCTCATTCCCCGCCGCAGTACCGCGCGTCCTGCCTGAGCCTCACGTCGGCAGGCGGGAGCCCAGGAGCCGGCGGACGTTGCCCGCGAAGACGCCGGCCCGCTGCTCGTCGGTCAGATCGAGCGCGTGCACATCGGCGATGGCGGAACGGATGTAGCCCGGACCCTTCTCGGGGTCGTACGGCGAATCACTGCCGAACAAGACCCGCTCGGAACCGAAGAACTCGACGGCGCAGCGCAGGGCATGGGTGGCGCCGAACAGGGCGGTGTCGGCGTAGAACATCCTGAAGTAGTCGACGGGGCGCTTGGTGAGCGGATAGCCGGTGACGTCCTCGCGCTGGTGGGGCGGGGTGCGGGAGCCGAGCTGGTCCCAGCCGGGGCCGACCCGGCCGGAGAAGTGCGGGATCATGCTGCCGCCGTGGTGGATCAGGAACTTCAGCGCCGGATACCGTTCCAGGACGCCGGAGAAGACGATGCGCGCCATGAAGGCGGACAGGTCGTACTCCCAGCCGAACGTCCACCAGATCTCGTACTTGGAGCGCTCCTCCGTGGGGTAGTCCGCCCAGCTGGAGTTGCGGCAGGGATGTACCTGCACGAGCAGATCGAGTTCGGCGCAGCGCCGCCAGAACGGCTCGAAACGGTCCTCGTCCAGTGGGTGGCCCCGGACGTGGGTGTAGATCTGCACTCCGACCGCGCCCAACTGGTGGACGGCCCGGTCGAGTTCGGCGATCGCCGTGTCGACGTCGGTGAGGGACACGGCGGCGCAGAAGCCGATGAAGCGGTCGGGGTGCCCGGCCACGAGCGAGGCCAGGCCGTCGTTGCCCTGGCGCGCGAAGTCGGCGGAGAGCTTCGGATCACCGAAGTCCTCCACGGGCGGGGCGGCGAGGTTGATGATCTGGCGATAGCCCGGGAACTCGTCCAGCTGCCGGAAGCGGACGTCCAGGTCGACCAGAGCAGGGATGTTCATGATGCGCCGGCGCAGGTTCGCGACGGCCGCGACGCCGTCCAGGGCGAACAGGCGCTCGGCGTAATCGCGCGGGAGCACGTGGCAGAACGCGTCGAGCTTCTCGACGTCCGACACCCCGGCGGCGGTCTTGTCCGCGGTCCTCACATCCGTCATCCCGTCCAGCGTCCTTTCGCTCATCGACCGAAACCGAATGTGCAAACGATTGTGCAATCGAATGCACAATAGGTCATGGCCTGCCTGCGAGGGAAGCCGCGCGGGAGCCTCGATACGCGACACAAGATCCCGAGTCGCTACCCCGCCCGACTGGAGCAGATGGCAGAGGCGGGCCGAGAAAGTCCGCCGACCAGGTGTGAGTGCCCCCTGGCCCGGGCGTTCGGATGGGAGGACCCTGGGCGTTGGCCACTACACGTTGGGGGATGGGTAGTTGTGATCAGCATTGCGGGTCTTCGTCAGGTGCGGGCCGTGACGCAGGTGGTCGGCCGGCGTACCGCGTTACGGTACTTAGCTGTCGGCGTGGGAGCCTCGGTTCTTGCCGCGTGCGGCAAGAACTCTGATTCCGAGGAGAGCACCGGTCCTTTCGGGCAGGCGGTCAGGGCATTCGTCAGGGGCAAGTGGCGGGTCGACCCCGTAGGGGAGGAGGGGGGGCGGCTTAGCTACTGGGTCGAGGTCGAGGCGAGCAGCTGGACCGTCCAGCCGATCGCGCAGGACGCAGCGGAACAGGAATACACCTGGAAGTGGAAAGGGTAGTGGGCCCTCCAGGGCAGCAACCTGTCCCTCCAGTACCCCTTCCGGTCCCTCGGATGAACCGGAACTCGCCGCAGAAGCCTTGGCGTCCTGGGACGAGGGCCCGGCGTGGGTGCAGGCGGGTGCGGTCAGCAACGCCGGAACAGGCGAGGACCGCCAGGCGGCGTGCGTGGTGCATGGAGCTCCGCTCCCCGTGTGGGTGGTGCGGTCGAAATGCGGTGGCCGTGAACGAGGTGCTGTCCAGGTTGCAGAACGGGTGTTGCGGTCGGCGGACGTTCGGGGAGCAGGTGCCGGGACTGACTCGCCGCCACGACCGGGTTACCGAGCGGCCGAGCCCCGCGCCGTCGGCCTGGACGACTTCGCGCTCGGGCGCGGTCACGTCTACCGAACGGTCTGCTCGACGCCCGTACGGATCCGCCGCAGCCATGGGGCCATGTCGGCGAGAACTTCTTCGGCGCTCATGACTCTTTGCGGAAGCAGCAAATAACTTTGTCAGTCCCGTATTCTTCGAGGGACCGTGGCGGCATGACAAACACCTATGAAGTGATGGTGATCGGTGGCGGTGCGGCGGGTCTGTCTGCGGCCCTCGTCCTGGGCCGGGCCCGGCGCCGCACCCTGGTTGTCGACGCGGGCGAGCCGCGCAACACGCCCGCCGCGCACATGCAGGGCTATCTGTCCCGGGACGGTATGCCGCCCGCGGAGTTCCTGGAGATCGGCCGCGAGGAGATCGCGCGGTACGGCGTCGAGCTGGTCCGGGACACGGCCGTGGACATCGCCCGCGACTTCACGGTGATGCTGGCGAGCGGACGGACCGTTCAGGGTCGACGTCTCGTCGTCGCGACCGGCCTCAAGGATGCGCTCCCGGACGTACCCGGCGTGGCCGAACGCTTCGGCAAGGACGTCCTGCACTGTCCGTACTGTCACGGCTGGGAGGTCCGCGACCAGGCCTTCGGCGTGCTCGCCACGACTCCGCTCAGCGTGCACCAGGCGCTGATGGTGTCCCAATGGTCGAAGGACGTGACCTTTTTCCTGCATACGGTCGAGCAGGACGAGCTGTCGGACGACGATCTGCGCAGGCTGGCCGCGGCCGGTGTCGATGTGGTGCCGGGCGAGGTCGACGGGCTGGTGGTGGCCGACGACCGGCTCACCGCCGTGCGGCTGAAGGACGGCACGACGTTCGCGCGCGAGGTCGTGTTCACCACGCCCGGGGCCATCCCGCAGACGGATCTGCTCGCACGGCTGGGCGCCGAGCTGCACGAGACCCCGTTCGGCTCGTACCCCGTGGTCGATCCGACAGGCCAGACGACCGTGCCCGGTGTGTGGGCTGTGGGCAACGCCATGGGCTTCGCCGAGCAGGTCGTGAACGCGGCGGCCGGCGGCTACCGGGCCGGGGCCACGATCAACGGGGATCTGCTCATGAGCGACCTCAACGCGGCCATCCAGGTGTAGCCCCGTCTTCTTGGTGCCCATCACCTGCCCCTGAGAAGCGACAGCACGCTGTTGCGGGCCAGGTCGGCACAGCGCGGGGTCCCAGGCAGGAGAAATACATTGCCGTGCCATGGCGTCGGTCGGCATGCTCACAGCCGTGATCACTGGACACGAATCCGCCGACGCCACCGTCGTCATACCCGTCAGTGTGCGTGACCTACTGCCCCGCGACCTGCCGGCGTGCACCTGGTCGGGGTCGGCCACCCATCTGCGCCACGTAGAGCGAGAGTTGGTGCGCGCCGCGGCCGGGGAGGTGGACTACCTGGCTGTATGCACCCCTGTGGATCTGCCGGTGGCGATCGGCGGCATCGACTATCAGGTGTCCCGGGAAGCCGGAACCTTGTGGCAGCTTGCCGTGCTCCCGGCGCTCCAGTCCCGCGGCCTGGGAACGCTGCTGATCCGGGCCGCCGAGCAGAGGATCCGGAACCGCGGTCTGCGCAGGGCTGAACTCGCCGTGGAGGAGGACAACCCTCGAGCTCGCGCCCTGTACGAGCGTCTGGGCTACGCCGTGTACGGCCGCGAGCCCGATGTCTGGGACGAGGAAGGACCTGACGGGCTGATCCGTCGTCACGAGACGATGTGCGTTCTTATGGGAAGGGACCTTTGAGCCCCCGGCCTGGTGACCATCCAGACCGGACTGAGCGCATCACCACCGAGGATGCGGTGGCACGGCTCGGCCGCAAGCCTGGTCTGTGCGTTTATGCGTCTGCATGAACAAGGGAGGCCCGAGGTGGCGGGACCTCCCTTGCTCACCTACTTATATTTGGGCTGCCTTGCCCCGTCCGGCCACCGCCAGTAGCAGCGCCCCGGCGGCGGCGATGACGACCGCGATGGTGAACGCCGTCGCCCACGAGTGGGCGTGTTCGACCACGGCTCCGGTGATGAGCGGTGCGAGGAACCCGGCGCACCCGGCGATGAACTGCACGACTCCGGCGACGGAACCGTAGCGGGGTCCGGGCACCTCCTCGGCGACCACAGTCCAGTACTGCGCACCGGTGAAATAGAGCAGGAAGATGATGACCGCCATGAGCGCCACGGCCTCGACGGCGCTTCCGACGAGCGCGATGCAGCCGAAGAGTGCCGCCGTGAGGATCAGACAGATCACGATCGTCCAGCGGCGGACGGTGGCGGCGGCGCCGATGCGGCGTATCAGCCAGTCCGTGGCGACACCGCCTGCGATCATGCCGATGCAGCCGCCGATCCAGGGGATGGAACCGGCCACGGCCAGATGGCCCAGATCGATGCCGCGCTCGTCGACCAGATAGGTGGGAAACCAAGTAAGGAAGACGTTGAGGATCCAGGCGTAGCCGAAGTAGGCAAGCGCCGTGGCCCAGATGACCGGCCGGGCGACGTAGTGCCACATGCCCGGCAGCGCCGAAGACTTCTCACCTTCCTCGGCTCCGGCCTTGTCTGTTGCGCCACTGTCCTCGGCCCCGGCGTCTTCATCTGCGGCTCTGGCCGCGGTTCCGCTCTGCGCGCCGTGGATCTCACGCAGTTCCGCGGGCTTCATCCAGGGGTGCTGTTCGGGGGTGTCCCGTACGACGGCGAACCAGCCGACGGCGAAGAGCACGCCGATGACGCCGAAGATGATGAACGGCGCACGCCAGTTTCCGTTCGTCGCCTCGATGACGGCGACCACGATGGGGGTTCCGACGGCTCCGCCGAGCGGTGTGGCTGCATTGGCGATACCGATGGCCGTTCCGAGCTCCTGCCGCGGGAACCAGGTGTTCATCAGCTTGGCGGTGACGGTTGCCTGGGGGCCTTCGGCGGCGCCGAAGAGGATCCGGATGATCAGGAAGCTGATGAATCCCGCACCCGCCGCCGTCGCGGCGGTGAACGCGGACCAGGCGAGAGCCGCCCAGCCCATGGCCTTGCGGGGGCCGAAACGGTCGGCTGCCCAGCCGCCGATCAGCCCGAAGGGCGCGTACGAGACGGCGAAGATGCTGAGGATCCAGCCGAACGCGGTCTCGGAGAAGCCGAACTCCTTGATGATGTACGGCGCGGCGACACCGATGGCGGCCCGGTCGGCGTAGTTGAGGCAGAGCACCATGAAGTCGGCGGCGAGCACGGCCCAGCGGGTACGCAGTCTGGGCGGGCGTTCGCCGTCGGAGCTCACGGCGGAGCCCTCGGGCAGGGTGGAGGAAGCGGAGACGGACACGGGTGATCCTTCCGGGGACGGGTGACGCGCCGGAGCGGTGGGCGTTATGGGGGATCAAGCGGGAAGGAAAGAGAGAAAGGGGGGGAAGAAAAGGAAGGCAAGCCGGTCAGAAGAAGCAGCGGGCGGTGTCCACGACGCGGTAGTCCTCGTCGACGACGGGCACCAGCTGCCACTTGTCGTGCGCCGTGCAAGGGTGTGAGATGCCGAGCGCAACCAGGTCACCGACGCGGGGGCCGCCGCACGCAGGGAAGCGCAGAAAGGCGTGCTGATCGTTGAGTGCGTCGATCCGCCAGTTGCTGAGGGAGTCGGCATGACGCGCGGCATCCTGCGCCCAGGTCTCCGAAGTCCCGGCGTGCCGTGGCAGGTGGGCCAGCGGTACAGGAAGTCCCTCGTCGAAGGGCAGGTCGCGGCGGCCCGCGTCCAGCAGCGCCAGACCGTCCTCGGGAGTGGAGATCACCTGGGTCCACACTTCGATGGCGGGGGTCAGCTGGGGTGTGCCGGGCGCTGGGCGGGCCAGCCGGCCATAGAGGCCGTCGTCGTGGGGAGGAGTAGGCGCCGCTGCGCAGCAGCAGCCGTACGGGGCGTCGTCCGTTCGGAGCGTTCCGCTCCGGGGCCATGTGCTGGTCCGGCGCCGTCTCGTTCACTGCCCAGCCGCTCACGAGTTCACGGGCGACGATGTCGTAGTAGATGCTTCCGCCGCAGCTCACCAGCCAATCGCCCGTACCGGCACGGGTGTCCAGCAGGCCCGCGCGGGCGATACGGGACATGGCGTCACGGACGGTGTGCAGGAACCCGGTGACCTCGGCGAGAGCTTCGGGGGTGCGGGCGTGACTGACGCTGCCCTCGTACGCGGCGACGCCGACGACCCGAGGGCGGTTTCGGCGGCGGCTGCCTGTGCGACGGCCAGCACCTGCTCAGGGGTGCGGCAGCCGGTACGGCCGCCCGCGTGCCCGAGTTCCACGAGTACGGGAAGCGGTGGCCCGTGCGGGTCCAGGGCGGCGCCGAGGAGGCGGACGCCCTCGATGCTGTCGACGTACGCCGTGAACCCGAACTGAGGATCGGCTGCCATCTCGCGCTGTACCCAGCGGGCGAATCCCGTGTGCACCAGTGGGTTGGCGTAATGGATGCGCCGGGCTCCTCCGGCGCGGAACACGCGGGCCTGGTGGGGTGTGGCGACAGTGACGGCCCATGCGCCGAGGGCTTCCTGGTGCGCATACAGCCCGGGGGAGAGGGCCGTCTTGCCGTGCGGAGCGAACCGTCCTCGAAGAGGCGGTAGCCCTGGGAGGGGATCTGCGCGCTGAGGTACGGCGCCGCTTGTGGCGGGAGTGCCTTGAACCGCCAGCCGACCGGGCCTTCGGCGAGCTCGTCACCGTGCGGGCCGGCCTGGGCGCTGCCCCGGGGCGTGTCAGCCACCCTCGCCTCCTGGGGCGCGGCCGGAGTCGGTGGTGAGCAGGGTGACCAGCACATCGGTGGCGGTGGCCAGTTGGCCGAGGTCGATGAACTCGCCGGGCGTGTGGGCTTCGGCCATGGACCCGGGGCCGAAGACGACGGAGGGCACTCCGGCGCGGCAGATCTTGCTGGCGTCGGTGCCGTGTCCCACGCCGATGCCCGCCGGATCGAGTCCGTGGGCGGCCAGGGCGCGGCCGACCTCCGCGCTGAACGCGGCTCCGACTCCGTCGTCCTGCGCGGGGAGCGCGTAGTCGACGACGTGCGGCGGTGCCACCTCCACCCGGCCGGGGAAGCGGTTCTCGAGCTCGTCCTTCAGCTCCCGCCACACCTGCTTGGGCTCCTCGCCGCCCACGGCGCGCCGGTCGATGGTGATCTCGCAGCGCTCGGGCAGCACATTGGGACCTGAGCCGCCGGATATCTGCGTGACGACGAGGGTGGGCGCGCCGACCAGCGGCTGCTGCCGTGCGGTCAGCCGGGTGGCGACCTCGTCGCGCAGGTAGCGGACCACCTCGGCGATCGTCTCGATGGGATTGACCCGTCCCTCCGGCAGGGAACTGTGCCCGCCGGGGCCCTTGGCGACGATGCGGCAGCGCATGACTCCCTTGTGCGCCACCACGAGTGCGAGGCTGGTCGGTTCGCCGACCACGGCACCGGCGCAGCGTGCGGCGAAGCCTTCTCCGCCGTCGCCGGTGGGGTTCGTTCCCGCTTCCGTGCCGAGCAGATGAGTCACGCCCCGGTAGCGGTGCTCCTCGTCGATGGCGCCCGCGAGTACGACCGTGCGCTCGGGCGGGTGCCCGGAAGCGGCGATACGGGCGAGCGCCGACAGGAAGGCGGCCAGCGATCCCTTCGCGTCGCAGGCGCCGCGCCCGTACAGACGGCCGTCGCGGATGTGCGCGGCGAAGGGGTCGAGAGTCATTCCCTCGGTCTCGACCGTATCGAGATGGGTCTCCAGAAGGATCCACTCGTCGGTGCGGTGCCCCGGCATGGTGGCGACGACGTTGCAGCGGCCATCGGTCACCTCGTCCAGCCGGGCCGACATACCCAGGCGGCGGCAGTACTCCGCGACGAATTCCGCCAGCGGAGTCTCTGCCGCGGCGGCCTGCTCACGCGGGTTGACGCTGGGAATGGCGATGAGCTCGGACAGCAATGCCTCGTTGGTACTGCATTGCAAATCAATACGTTGCATTGGGCTGACGGTAGAAGGCAGGATGAGGAGGGTCAAGGGTCGTTGCACGTGGAGCAACCGGCGGCGGAGAAGCCGCGAAAGAGAAGGGAGGCCGAGCGGGTGACGGACACAGGGGGGAACGAGGACCGGAGCACGGCGGCGCGCAACCGCTCCTCGTCCTTGCGGCGCGCGCTGACCGTGCTGGACTTCATTGCCGACCATCCCGACCCGGCGGGCGCCTCTCTCGGCGACATCGCACGGGGGCTGGGACTGCACAAGAGCACGCTGCTGCGACTGCTGGCCCCGCTCACCGACAACGGGCTCGTACTGCGCGACACCGAGCGTGCCCGCTACCGGCTCGGCTCCCACGCCGCCTACCTCGGAGGCGCCTACCTGGACCGGCTGGACCTGCGGGAAGTCGCTCGCAACACCCTGACGAGCCTGGCCGAACAGACCGGCCACACCGCCCGGCTGAGCATCCGCGAAACCGGCGAGACCGTCCTGGTCGACGCCGTGGAGGGCAGCGGCCCCATGCCCGTACGCCTCAGACTGGGCGCCCGCAGCCCCTTGCACACGGGGCACGGCCGGATGGGCACTGCTGGCCGGACTCGACGACACCGAGCTGGCAGAGGCCGAAAAGGCGACACAGCAGGCGGCGACGAGCGGGCCGGCCAGTGAGGCGGCGGCCGAGGAACTGCGCGCGGCGGTTGCTTCGGCACGACGCCACGGTTTCGCCGCCGACGACAAGACAGCCGGACCGGGCGTGCTCAGCGTGGACGCCCCGGTATCCGACCACGACCACGCACCGGTTGCCGCCATCGGCCTCCTGGGCCCGGCGGCCGGCGGTGCGCGGAGCGCGTCGGCCTCGTCGCTGGGTGCCCTCGTACGGGATGCCGCCCGCGACATATCACGCGCCCTTGGCGCCAGGACCGGCGGAAGCGCCCGCCTCGGCGACCACAGCAGCGCCGGACATCCCGGCGGTGCCGCCGCCTCTGAAGGACCCGGACGCCCGGGCCGTACGAGCCCAGCCAAGCCGACCCCGCACCCTTCGCCGAAGGAGGCCACCCACGTGGACAGACGCCAGGCCATCAGCACCCAAGCCGCGCCCCAGCCGGTCGGCGCCTACTCACAGGCCATCGTGGCGGGCGGCTTTCTGCACACCTCGGGTCTGGGGCCGCACGACCCCGTCACCGGACGCGTCGCAGGCACAACGATCAGGGAGCAGACCGAGCAGACGATGCGCAACCTCGCCTCGGTGCTGGACGCGCATGGGCTGGACTTCTCCGACGTGGTGCGGGCCACCGTCCACCTCCAGTACCTCGACCGGGACTTCGACGTCTTCAACTCCGTCTACGAACATCACCTCACCGCGCCGTACCCGGCCCGCACCACAGTCGGTGCCGACCTGGCAAACGTCCTGCTGGAGATCGATATGACGGCGCTCCTGCGCTGAGACCGGCCGCGTGGGGGGGGGGGGGGGGCTACCACCAACCGGGTGGCGCTGAATGCTCCAACGACCTACTGCCCCTTACAGCAGGGAGCGAGTGAGCCACACCAGTTCGCCACGGTCATCCGACGAGACATGATCGCGCTCGAACCCGACCTTCTCGAGGACCCGAAACGACGGCGCATTCCAAGAACGCACCGTCGCCCAGAGCCGCTTCCGCCCGGTGACGATCGCGGCATCGAGCACCGCGGAGACCGCCTCAGTCGCATAGCCATACCCGTGCACGCGCCGGAACAGCTCGCACGCGATCTCGGGCTCGTCGAGGGAAGCACGGCCGACGGTGAGCCCGCAATACCCGATGAAGTCGCCCACATCGCGGCGGTCGATGGCCAGCAGACCGATCCCGGTCATCGCCGGCGCAGCCAGCTGAGCCTCGATCACCCGCCGGTTGTCCTCGATCGACGGCATTCCAACGCCCCGCTCAGCAGCGAGCAAGCGATGGACGTCGACGTCGGACTCGGCCCACGGACGCAGCCGCAGCCGCGCGGTTTCGAGATGGAGCGGCATCGGCCGATACGACATGGCGACACTCTATCGACGCCCTGTCCGCGTACCCGAGTGACATCGAAACTCGGCTGCGGGACCGCGGAGTGTCGAAGTGGGACGGCTGAGTGCCTGGGTCGGGCGGTTGCTCGGCTTCTGGCTGGAGGAGCCGGTTTCGGCTCATGGGTGGTGCGTTCAGGGGTGTCCGGTCGCCTGTCGACAGGCGCGTGCGTAGTCCAGCACCAGGGGACGGTGGTCGTCGGCACGCCAGGCGAGCGCGAGCTGACTGGGGGAGATACCGCGCACCGGGCGGGTGACGACGCCGCCCAGGGCGATCAGTGGTGCGTTCCCGCTGGCCAGCAGGCAGACACCGCGTCCGTCCACGAGCGCTTCGTACGTCTCGTCGGTACTGGCGATCTCAGCCCCGATGCGCGGCGCCCTGCCACCGCGGGCGTCCAGCGCGAGCCAGTACTCCCGCAGCGCCCCGGCGCTCTCCGGTAGCGCGAGGAAGGGCTCGTCCAGCAGGTCGGCGAAGTCGATGGCTTCGCGAGCGGCCAGCGGATGCTCCTGGGGCAGGGCGACCAGGCGCGGTTCCTCGGCCACCACCACCCAGGTGTAGCGGTCGGGGTCAGGCAGGGGCAGCCAGATGAAGGCGAGGTCGCTGGAGGCATCCGAGAGGCCCGCGGTCGAGTCCTCCCAGCTGACCTGGCGCAGTTTCACTGTGGCGTCGGGGCGTGCGTCGGTGAACCGGGATCTGATCGCCGGAAGCAGACCGCTGCGGCCCGGGCTGGTGCTCATCCCCACGAGGAGGGTCGTCCGCTGCCCGGCCTTGGCGACCTCGACCGCCTCCCGCGCGGCGTCCCAGGCGGCGAGTACCTGGTGGGCATGGGGCAGCAGCGCGGCACCCACCGGCGTGAGCCGGACACCCTGCCGGTCGCGCTCGAACAGCGGCGCGCCGAGCTGCCGTTCCAGCATCCGGATCTGCTTGCTCAGCGCGGGCTGAGAGACGAACAGCCGCTCGGCCGCACGGGTGAAGTGCAGTTCCTCCGCCGCGGCGGCGAAATACCGAAGATCCCTCCCATGCACATCCATAACCATTGGCTATCACAGCGGGTCTTGGACGGGCGAACGATGCCCCGGCAGGGTTGAATCCGAAAGGTCCGCAGCACTTTCCGGAAAGGGATGTCCGATGGGCAAGGTATGGCTGGTGACCGGGGCGAGCAGCGGCTTCGGCCGGGCGATCACCGAGGCGGCGGTCGCCGCCGGGGACGTGGTGGTGGCAACCGCGCGCCGCGTCGACGCGCTGGCCGACCTGGCCGCCGCGCACCCCGACCAGGTGGAGGCGGTGCCGCTCGACGTCACCGACACCGCAGGAATCGAGGCCACCGTGCTGGACGTGGTGGACCGTCACGGCAAGATCGATGTGCTGGTCAACAACGCCGGACGCAGTCACGTCGGCGCCGCCGAGGAGACCACCGACGCCGAACTGCGGTCTCTGTTCGACCTGCACTTCTTCGGACCCGCCGCACTGGTCCGGGCCGTGCTCCCGCACATGCGCGCCCGACGCAGCGGCGCGATCGTCCAGATGAGCAGCATGGGCGGCCAGATGTCCTTCGCCGGGTTCTCCGCCTACAGCGCCACCAAGTTCGCTCTGGAAGGATTCTCGGAGGCGCTGGTCGACGAGGTGCGCCTGCTCGGCATCAAGGTGCTGATCGTCGAACCCGGCGCCTTCCGCACCAGCCTGATGGGCAACATCAGCGCCAGTGAGGAGATCGCCGACTACGCCGAGGCAGTCGGTCCCACCCGGCGGATGGTCCAGACCGCCGGCGGCGCGGAACCGGGCGACCCGGCCAAGGCCGCGGCGGCGATCCTGGCCGCCTTGGACGCCGAGCAGACCCCGCTGCACCTGCCCCTGGGCACCGACGCGGTCGACGCGGTCCTCGCCCATCTCGACAGCGTCCGCTCCGACGTCACCACCTGGGAGAAGACCGCCCGCGACACCGCCTACCCGCGATAAGACAGCGGGACTGGTCAGTCGCGTTCTCCCACGGTGCGGCGGACAACACGGCGGGCCCGGCCGTATCACGAGCCATCAGCGGCTTAGCACCGCCGCGGATCGAGGTTGGCGGGCCCGGGCGATGCCCTGTTCGGCCTCGCCACCTTGACGCTCGGACACGAGGAGCCCCTTGACGACGTCGTCGCCGGTTACGGCACCGACGTCGACCTCGACGTGATCCGCTTCGGTGGCCTGGAAGCGGTAGGAGTCGGTGTCGGTCTGGAACAGCAGCTTCGCGCCCTTCTCGGTCGAGACAGCCGAACTCGTCCAGACAGAGAAGGAGGCTCAGCGACGTGGTAATCGTCCGGGGCCTTGGGGTAGCGACCGGGGCCTGGCTGACAGCCAGGCAGCACCCGCTCATCACCCTCGAGGCTCCTCGCTGTCCGGGAGGCGAGCGTTGATCGCCGTGTCGAGCTCTGCCATCGTGCGGTGGAAGGCCGCCTCCATATCGACGTCATAGCGGTGGGCCAGGATGAGCACCGACCACAGGCAGTCTGCAAGCTCATGTTCCAGGGCCGCACGCCCGCCAGGCACCTCACGGGCACCCTCCGCGGCCATAACCAGCTTGGCCAGGTCACCGACATCGCCTACGAAGCCGAGCATGAACTCCTCGCGTGTCCACACCCGGCCACGCTCCTGCAAGTTCAGCTGGTCGTAGAGATCGTGTATACGCATCGCCTGCTGTCGCAGCTCATCAAGACTCACCACAGATGCCTCCTGATCTTCAGCGGCCGACCAAGGCGCTGATCACCTTATGCGCCGCCGCCTTGCTCTGCCGCTTCACGCCGATCGCAATCCGCTCCCAAGAAGCACCCGGCTCGACGCCGGTGCCCTTGACTGCCTTGGTGTACTGGGCGTCGAACCGCTGCCTGCTGACCTTCTCCACGAATGTGGCCAGGTACGGCAGCCTGCGCGGGAGTGGTCGGCTCCGTCTCCACCTTCTCGGCCCGCTCCCGCCACGGACCGTAGATTCTTCATCGCGTCGTTGATTCAGCGCGTCGCTCATGGCGTGAGCGTGCGAGGTGATGGGCCACACGCACCAGCTCACGTGTTGACGCTTCAGTGCGCTCGCCCGGGTTCACCACCGCCAGCCAGCCGGCGGTGCCGTAGACGGGGTACGCGATCACGGTGTCGGTAGCGCCGGGGTCGACCTCGGCGGAGGCTGGTTCGCGTGGTGCGTGACCGATCCACTGGATGAACGCTTCCTTCCCACCGGCGATATTCACGCGCTGGCGCGCACCAGCGACGGGCCCAGCGCCGTGCCCGCGTTCGACGCACCAGGGAGTCCGGTACCGCTTGGCCGCGTAACGGTGTTGCCAGCCCTCGTCTTTCCTGCAGCACCTCCAGGAAGGGCTGGCTCGACGACGCTGGCGGCTGCCAGGACCATGGCGTTACCTGGCTTCCGGGTCCGCGACAGACTCGCTACCAAACTGGTCAACGATCTGGTCGAAGCCGCGGACGACGCCCAAGACCATCGCCCGCTACGGACGCGTCGATCTGAACAGCGTCGCCATCGCCTCCCATACGAATCGTTCGATGGGCGGAAAAGGACGTTCACCGATCTGCGGCTCTGCGCGGCCATAGCCGACCGCCTCACCTTCGGCCGGAACATCATCGAGACCGACACGGAGTCCTACTGACTCGCCAGCACCGGTTCCCCAGGTGCCGTTGCCACGATCCACGATCGGTTCCCGAGCCAGTTCGCCCTCGCCGCCCTGGCCCGTCGGTAACCGCCGACGGCTGCAAGGGCCGAGCGGGCAGCAGCCTCGTCATTGCCACTGCGGTATAACCAGGCCATGATCTATCACGTTGTGACCGCCACTGACTGGAATGCCCATCCCGAGCAGCCGTACGGACCTTCTTCCCTAGCGGAGGACGGTTTTGTCCACTGTTCCCCCGACGAGGCGACCACCCTGGCCGTCGTGAACGCCTTCTACCGCGACGCGTCCAGGCCGCTGCTGGTGCTGCTGCTCGACGAGGAACGTCTTGCCTCTCGGGTGGAATGGGAAGAGGCAGTCCCCGTACCACCACCCGGGGTCGGCGCGGACATCGTGTTTCCGCATGTGTTCGGCCTGATCAACCGCGATGCTGTCACGGGTATCCTGGAGATCAAGTGGGATGGTGAAGGCCGGGCAACCGGAATGCGAGCGTGGCAATCAGCCTGATATCCGAGGCTCTGACAACTGATCAGCACGTCCGACGAGAGGGCCGTATTCGGAGTGCGGGTGTGTACGTCACGGTCGCGTCCTTACACTCCTTGGCGGCGTCGTGGAGGGCTTTGGCCTCGGCACGGTCGGCGCTGAGGCTTCAGCGGAGTTGGGGCCGTTCCGCGGTCCACTGCAAGCACGAAGCCAGCTCACCTCCCTCCCCGTCACTCCCGAGAACGACGTCCCCCGATAGAGCCGGACCAAGTTCCCGCACTGAATCAGCCAGCACGGCGCCTGCGACGCCCGCGAGGCCGCACCCCAGCGCGATGGAGAAACGTCACCCAGGACGATCAGTGCCGCGCCACGGCCGGCAGCTGGCACTCCGCCTACGACGGCACACTCCTCGGCGCGGCATCCAAAGTGGTCATCGACCACGTCGTATCACTCAAAGAAGCATGGCACTCCGGCCCCTCCCAATGCACCACCGAACGGCGCCGCGCATGGGTCTCAGTGAAGTACGAGTACACCTTCACCACCAACAGGAAGAGCACGACGCCCTGGCTGCCATGCTCGGAACCTGCGCCTGGCACCGATCAATTCCCGGCACGCTGCTGTCCGCGGCGCGCCGGGAACTGACCTGTCTGCTGCCCGGGGAGAGCACCTTGACCTGCATCCCGGCGTTGCGGATATGAATCTCAGCGCATGGGTCCTCGGCGCCGAGATCCTGGCTGCCACCGGCGGTGGCATGACGAATTTCGGAACCCCGACCGCCTCGACGGTGAAAGCGGCCAAATGGCAGGCGTGGCGCTGCACAGGTCCTACGCTCGGCCCGGCTCCGGCGCCAGCTTCGACATCACGGTCGGCGACAGCGACGGGTTGGCGGCCGCCGCTTCCACCACCCGCCAGTCGTCGTCGGCGAGCAGTTCGGCTATGACCGGTGGTGGCAGGGCCGGGTGTCCGGCGGCTATAGGACGTGCCCGTCTGTCCGTCAAGCAGGCCAGCAGCGCCGGGCCCGTCGCATTGCGGTGCCGGGCGACCTCGCGGAACACCTTCCGCACCGGCGGGACGTGCCTGGTCAGGTCCTCCAGAAGCGCTGACGGCGCGTCCGGGTTGGCCGCCACCTTGGCGACGACGTGACTTCCGTGCCCCTCGACCATGGTGCGCAGTTGAGTCTCCGAGAGGCCAGGGTGCGGAGCGATGGATTTGACCACCTTCGCGTCCGCGTCGGCGGCCAGCGCATCACGGATCTCCGCCGACAGATCGCGCCGTTCGGCCAGAAGCATCCGCACGGCGGAATTCGAGGACCTGGCCAGCTCCTCGACCTCCGAGGGAGAAGCGGCGGCGATCCTCGGCAACAGGGTCGGTCCGACCTTGACCGTGCCCGCCAGGCAGGAGAGCACGTCGAGCGGCACCCGGGGGTGGTGCGCGAGTGTGCGTCGCACGTCGTGGTCGGGGTCGGTGGCCAGCGCGCGGATCAGGGTCTCGTCGATCGCCGGATTCCCGGCGAGGTCTGCCCGGACACCGGGGATGGGGTCCCGAGCGAGCCGTCCCCACACCTCCGGCGGCAGGTCCGGGCGGGCGGCGAGTGTCCAGCGCAACAGCGCCGAGGGGTGGTCGGCGAATGGGACAACGGCTTGGACAGGCGTGGACGGGTTCCGCAGCGCCAGCTCCGTGATCTCGGCGACGGTGGACTCATGGGAACCCGCACACGAGGCGCCGGACCGCAGCTCGCAGTCGAGCCGCGGACACTGCGGATCGTGCACGAACGGCGTCTCCTCGACGTCGCATACCAGGCACCGCTGTGCCGGAGGCACTCCTTCGCCGGTGATCAGCATCGCCAGCACTTCTGGTGGGGTCGCCTCGTTGGCCGCCACCATGCGGCGAACCTCGGCATGCGGATGCCGCGCAAGCCGGCCCGCCATGTCCGGCGTCGTCCACGACGCGAGCTCCGCGACGACCCGTACGTCCGAGTCGGCGGCGAGCCTCTCCACCACCTCAGGCGGAAGCCCGGCACAGGCGGCCAGCCTTTCCCGGCGCCCGCCATCCGGATCCGACGCGAACAGCAGCGCCCACTCCAGGTCACCGGAACGCTCCTCGAGCAAGGCGAGCGCGGCACGCGGCTGCGCCACGGGATCGATGTCGGCGGCGGTCAGCAGGCCCTCGTACGCAAGCCGCACGGCGATCTCCTCGCCCTGCGAGGCCAGGGCAACGGCCTGCGCATGGCTGAGCTCCGTCCGACTGGCGAGGCTGTCGGAGACGTCCGTGTCCGCGACCTCGATCAGCCGGTCGACCAACTCAGAGGGAAGGGCGGCGTTGGCGGCGAGCCCGCACAGTACATGGTGCACAGGGAGCATTCTGCCCGGCGTGGTCGAACAGGCGGTGCATTTCTACGCTGGCGGGTTACCGTGCGTCTTTGCAGATGACACCGCGGTGCCGTACTGAGCTGGGCTCCTGGTTGAGGCTGTTCGCACTGTTCGACTCCGGGAGGTCGTTCTCTGCTGCCACCTGCGCGTGGCGGGCGGATCAAGCGCCAGCTGTTGACGGCCTCTGCGATCTGCAGGGCGGCCTGGGCGGGCGTGAGGTGGGTGGTGTCGACGACCTCGGCTACGTCGTGGAGCCATGTGCGGGCCGCTTCGGCGTAGGGCTCGAGGTATTTGAGACGGAACGAGGAGGGGCCGAGATCAGTGTCCCCCTCGATGCGCCCGCGAAGGGTGTTCTGGTCAGCGTGGAGGACGAAGTACCGTACAGGGATGCCATGTTGGGCGAGGCTCGTGCTGATCTCACGCCAGTGCTGCTCGACCAGGACCGGCATCACCAGAGCGCCGCCGATGTAGTCCAGTGCGCGGCGGGAGGTCTCGACCACGAGCGGCCGCCACGGCGGCCAGTGCTGGAAGTTATGTCCATGAGTGTCTCGCAGACTTTCTCGGCGTCGAACACCCGTGAATCCGGGATCCGTAGCTGCACGAGTGCACCGGTCGTTGTCTTGCCTGCCCCGCGGGTGCCGTTGAGGCATACGATCACGGGACCCGATGCTAGCGCTGCGCGGGCGCGGACACGGGCACGCTGTCCGACGGGATCATCACCCTGTCCCCGCTGCGCCTGGACGATGCGGAGGCGCACCTCGCGGGGGAGGATGAGCCGCTGATTCGCTGGCTCAGCGGCGGTCCCGGCACACGCCCACGAGGCACTCGCGGAGACGATCGAGCTGCGGTTCGCGGCAGAGGGTTTGGGCCCCAGCCAGGTGAATCTCGCCTATGGCCTCTGCCTTTCCTGGAGGGAGCGCGGTCTGGCCACCCGCGCGGTCTGCTTGGTCTGCCGATACGCGGCAACGGAGGGTGGGAAAGAGAGGGTGATCCGGGTGGTGCCGGAGAACGCCGCCGCTGCCGCAGTCGCCCAGCGGGCGGGATTTATCCCCGGCGAGCACACGAATGGCGAGGATGGGACACGGCCCGACTGGTACATCCGGGACCTTTTGGCGACGCGTGACCAGCGAGCACGGGACACCCCTTAGAACTCCTAACGAAATGATCTTCGAGGTGATTGGGGCACTCCAGGACTGATGATCCGGGGGTGCGGGGTGGCGCGGCCGAAACCGTGGGAAGTCGATGACGAGCTGTGGGCGGTGCTCGGGCCGCTGCTGCCTAAGGTGGAGCGTCGGCCTCGGCATCCGGGACGCAAGCGGCATCCGGACCGGCTGGTGTTCCAGGGCATCCTGTTCGTGCTGCACACCGGGATCTCCTGGAAACACCTGCCGCAGGAACTCGGCTTCGGCTCGGGTATGACCTGCTGGCGCCGCCTGGCCGAGTGGACCGCGGCCGGTGTGTGGCCCCGGCTCCACGAGGTCCTGGCTGGCCGAGCTGCGCGGCGCGAATGCCCTGGACTTCTCCCGGGCGGCCGTCGACAGCTCTCACATCCGGGCGTTAAAGGGGGAGCCAACGCCGGACGAAGCCCAGTCGACCGGGGCAGAACCGGCAGCATGCACCATCTGATCACCGACGCCACCGGCATCCCGCTCGCCGCCACTCTGACCGGCGGCAACCGCAACGACGTCACCCAGCTGATCCCACTCCTTCAAGCCGTGCCGCCGGTGCGGGGCAAGCGCGGCTAGCCCCGACGCCGCCCGGACGTGGCGCTGGGCGACCGCGGCTATGACCACGACAAGTACCGCCGCCTGGTCTGGGACCTCGGCGTGAAGCCGCTGATCGCCCGCCGCGGCCTTCACTGGTTCCGCCGCCTGCGCATCCGCTGGGAGATACCCGACGACATCCACGAAGCCTGCCTCACCCTCGGATGCGCACTCATCTGCTGGCGACGTCTCAAGTCATTGCGGCAGTAATCTTCACTGCACGTGAGAGCAGTCGGAATCAGGGTCCCGCGCGATGGCGATCACGTCATCGAGCTGGTCGCGCACAGCGAGCAGGTCGATGATCCGCTGGTCCGTTTTTTCTTCACCCGTGTCCACGCACGGCAGCACCTCGCGGACCACTCTGCTCGGGAGGCCCGCGGCATACAGCTGTTGGATCAGCCGGACTCGGCCGACGGCGGTGTCGGGGTAATGCCGCTGGCCGCCGGGGCTGCAGCCCGCCTGGAGCAGACCCTGTTCCTCGTAATAGCGCAGCGCCCGGACGCTCACTCCCGCCTTCTCGGCGACCTCGCCGATGCGCGACGGTCTTCCTACGTCGGGCGGCACGCCCGACTTGCAACTGACGCCGACGTCAGCTTTTAGCGTGGTGAGCGTCGGCACTCGCCGAACATTCACGCCACTGATCTCACGAACGGCCGGTTCAGGCCGCGTGGAAAGGCAGAACCTCATGCGCGCAGTCCGCTATCACGAGTACGGCGGTGTGGAGACCCTCGTGGTCGAGCAGGTGCCGGACCCACATCCCGGGCCCGGCGAGATCCGCATCCGCGTCGCGGCGGCCAGCGTCAATCCCGTCGACTGGAAGGTGCGTTCCGGTGCGGTGCACGAAGTGCTCCCCGTGGACCTGCCCGCGATTCCCGGGCGTGATGCCGTCGGCGTGGTCGACGAGACCGGTGAGGGCGTACAGGGCGTGAGCATCGGCGACCGTGTCTTCGGGCTCGGTGGCGTCACCGGCGCGACAGCGGAGCTGGCCGTGCTCTCGGCCTGGGCCCACGCGCCCACCACATGGACCGACGAGGAGGCCGCCGGCGCCGGTCTGGCATCCGTGACCGCGATGGGCGGGCTGAAGGCGCTCGGTCCCCTCCGGGGGCGCACCCTGCTCATCGAAGGCGCCGCCGGAGGCGTGGGCAGTGCTGCGGTCGAAATCGCGATGGCTCAGGGCGCCACCGTGATCGGGACGGCCAGCGAGCGCAACCACGAGTTCCTCACCTCCCTCGGAGCCATTCCCACCACCTACGGCACCGGCCTCGCCGAACGCCTCGCCGCCCTGGCTCCGGACGGTGTCGACATCGCGCTCGACACTGCGGCCTCCGGGTCCCTGGCTGATCTCATTGCGATCGTGGGCGACCCTGCCCGCGTGTCGACGATCGCCGACTACGCCAACGCGCAGCGCCTGGGTGTGCATGTGGCCAACGCGGAGAACGACTCCACACTCCTCGCCGAAGCGGGCGAACTCGGCCGGCACGGCCACTACACACCGCGCATCGAGCGGATCTACCCGCTCGAACGGATCGCGGAAGCGCACGCGTACGCCGAGCGCGGACACACGCGGGGGAAGATTGTGGTCTGCATCTGAGCGTGTCCCACCGTTCCGGGCTTCCCGCGGCTTCGACCGCGGGAAGCCCGCACCTCCGGATCACCGGTCCTGGAGCGATCCAACCCCCTCGGAGATCATTTCGTTAGGAGTTCTTAGGGCGACCAGCTCACACCGAGCTTGAAGCTGGCACCGTCGCTCCACGTTCCATCACGGAGTCGCCAACCAGGTGTAGATGGCACCACCGAGCGACGCGAGCACACCTATGAACACCAGCACCCTCGATACCGGGTGCATCCACCGCAGCCTCGACGGCTGGTGGAGAGCATGTTCACGTTCAATGAGGCGTAGACAATCGATGTTGAGAGTCGCCGCCAAGTGCTCCTGAACCTTCTTGATCACATCCTCAGCCAAGAGCGCCGAAGCTTGAAGCCTCATGCTCTCCGAATACGCCCCCGCGAGGACGACACCCGCCAGCAGACTGATCACCGCCGCGGCGCCGTGCATATCCGCATTGAGAGCAGCTGCGTAGGCCGTAGCTGCGACAGCCAACAAGACCAACAGCGCATTGAGTACCTGGTAAGCACGTCCCCTGCGGTTTTCGTACCAGTGCCAGGCATGGTCAAGAGCAAGAGCCAACGCCTCATGATCAGTCCCCCCTTGCGTCATGAAAGCAAGATGGCAGGACCCGTCACCGTCGTCCAGAGGACCGCGCGCTGCCCGGCGCGCCTCACCACGAGCGGCCCAAGCCCATGCCCAAGCTGGGAAGCTGGCCATCCGACGTTGGGATGAAGAAGCGCTAGGCGGGCTGGGCCTTCGGCTGGTGGGGTCACTGCCGCTCCAGCGCGAGCCGTACATGTCCCTGGTCAAGGCAGTGCTGGCCTGCCCCCACCGACGCGGACTACCCCCGAGGACTACGCGCAGATCGCGCTGGTGCTCACCGCACACGCCCGCGCCGTCGCCGCCCGCCTCCAGCTGCGCTACGACGCCCACATCACGCCCCGTCGGCAAGGAGCGGGCACTCGATGCCAAGGCGCTCGCCAAGGTAGCGGATCATCTGTCAAACCCGCCGGAGAGCACGGTGAACTGCGTGCAACGACGCGCCCAGACCCTCAGCGCCCTGTACGCGCGGCTCGACCGGTACGAAGAGCCGACGCGTGCCAGTTCTCCGCTCCGCGACGCTCGTTCGCGGAGGGCGACGGCCACGGGCATCGGAGATATCAGTCGATCCAGACCACGACCGGTATCCGGATCGCGCGGAGGTCTTGGTGGACGGTGTACTCGAGGATGACGGGTTCGCCAGGGATATGGATGCTGAACCGGGCGGGGACACTCATCGGGGTGCCCGGCGGCGGCCGGTCCCTGTCCACCGCACCCCCGGCCTCGATGGCAAGGGCGGCGACGAAGTTGGAGACCTTCTTCGCCAAGTCCGACGGCATAGTCAAAATGGCCGAGGTAGCCCCGTCTTCGACGAATGCCGCCCACGCTGGCCGGGGGCGCTCGCTACTCACCCGGCGGCTCGCTCAACCTGCGCGATCAGATCCTCAACGGCGACAAGCTTCCGGCCAGCGCTCGCGTTGGCCCGGCTGGCTTCGGCGCCAGGGGCCCGGTCCAGCATGGCCTCCCGCCACCACTTCTCCATGACCGCGTCGATGGCCACTCTGCCCTCTGCGGCCAGGACCTCGCTGTAGAACTGCGTCCGCTTCTGGTCAGCGAGCGCCGTCCCGATCGCGTTGATGCTGTACGGGATCGCGGGGACCTTGTAACTGACGGGGTGATCAGGCTGCGCGCTCACACGCGTCTCCTCAAGGTCGGGAAGCGGTCTCCTACCGAGCCTACCGGCCAGACCGGCTCACACGGTCCCTTCTCTGCGACAGATACCCGGCGCTCGTCCACTCCTGCCGAGCCTTCCTGCCAAGGTGCGACAATTTCTCAGACTTGCGGTCCGAAGTCGTTGCGACGTGACCGAGGGGGCACCTCCCGAACGAGCACCCGCTCATGGAGGTCCAGACGAATCCCGAGCGGAAGCGTGATGCCTTTCCCCGAAGGCGCCATCGCGCCGTAGCAAGCAACCACGGCAACCAGGCAAGATGCCCGTCCTGAGCACTGACCAGATCCTCGTCCCCTCCGCTCGACGCGCTCAGCGCTCTTGGTGTTCGGTGCGGGAGCAGCCATGACCTCTTGGACGGGACGATCGGTCTGGGCGGCGCGGAGTTCCGCCTGCCGCTGCTGATCAGCCTCTTCGGGTTCGCCGCGCTCTCGGCCGTCATCTTGAGCAAGGCAATGAGCCTGGTCGTGGTCCTGGTCGCGCTGCCCGCCCGGCTGGCAGAGGTCCCGGCCGCCGAGGTGGCCGCACGCTGGCCTGTCGCGGTCAACCTGCTGGCTGGCAGCCTGTGGGGGCCTGGGCCGGAGCCTCCTGGGCAGTGCGCATGCGCAGCGCGACCCTCTACAAGGTGCTGTCCGCCCTGATGGTTCTCATGGCCGCTGCCCTGCTGGTCACGCACACCACCACCCTGGATACGCTTGCGCTGCCGCTGTGGGCGCAGGTGCCGTGCGGAGTCGCGGCCGGGTTCGGCATCGGGGTGGTCGCCGCCGTCATGGACGTGGCCGGAGGCGAGCTGCTGATCCCGACGATCGTGCTGCTGTTCGGAGAGGGCTTCAAGACCGCTGGAAGTCTCTCCCTCCTGGCGTCGCCGCCGACCATGCTGGTGGCTTCGCCCGCTACAGCCGTGCCGGCAGCTTCACCGTCCTCGGCGCCAACCTCCGATTCACCATGGTCATGGCCGCAGGATCGATCGTCGGCGCCATGCTGGGCGGGCTGCTCCTCGGTGTGTTCCCCGATCCGACCCTCATCCCTGTGCTGGCTGTGATCCTGCTCGTATCCGCGGTCAAACTCGCCCGTCACGACTGACTACGCCGAGATGACTCGGAGCGCGACAGCGGCTTGACATCGAGATTCGGCCGCCCACGCGCACCCCGCATGGTCCGGGGCGGGCCGCGCCAACGCTCTATCGAGCGGTCTTCCAGGAATCCTCCGCGTACCGCTCTTCCACGTCCCAGTAGGCATGAGGCCGCACTGATCAGACAGCGTCGGTCCTGGCCTCGTCAGGGTAGCGGTCGGCGATCCGCCGCATCAGCTGGCGTCGGGAACGAGACGGTCGGCTCAGCGGCTGCAGAGTATGCAGCTATCCCAGTGCGGGAGGGCACTCAGGACACGGTGCAGTGCACATGAGGCCATGGCGGCGTCGTCAGGTTCAGGGAAGCCGGGGAATCGTGGGTCGGGCATGGCCGTCGCCGGAGGGAATGCCTCCACCATGCTCTTGAACTGCTGCAAGTAGCGCTGCGCAAAGGGCGGGTCGTACGGCAACTCGTCCCAGCGGTGCCGTTGCAGAGCAAGATCGATCACCCGCAGCACGAACTCCTTGTTACGGGCTTGCTGGGCATCATCATGCCCCCAGTCGATCTCCTCCAGCTCGAAACCGACAACGCCTCGTCCTATGACGCTCTGGTCCTGCTGGGTGAGAAGCCCTGCGAACCGGTAGTCCCACGGTTCTTGGACGAGGTCGGACACCGCCAGCGTCAGCACCTCGACAAATACCGCGGTTCCCCCGTTGGTCAGCTCCAGTTCCTGGCCTGCGCCGCTAAAGACGTTCACACAGGTCACGCTACTCCGAAGCAGCGTGCCCCCGCGCGCGGGCAGACAGCCGAAGAAGTCGTCCCGGAAATGTGACGCCACCGCGAACGCGACCAAGCGCCGACCGAATGGCGCCACGACGAGGCATTGAGCGCCGTCGCTTACCTGACACCCGAAGAGATGAGTCGGGTCGCGGATGCCACCCGACGGACGCTCGCCCCCTACCAAGACCGCGAGCGACGACCCTTGGCCCGGCCTGACGGCGCCCGACCGGTGGGCCTCACCCTATCTGGGCATTACGTCTTTGGAAGAAGGGGCGTGGCCGCCCCGTCAGCCACCGATCGGAGAGTCGCGGTCTTGGCCAGCTTCTTCCACTCCGGGTCGATGGTGTCGAAGTCGGCCTCGGGGGCGCCTTCGGCGGCACGGAGCTGGGCTTCGACGGTCTGGACGCGGCCGACCGCCGCTTGATCGCCCGAGCGGTGTCCTGGATGTGGCCGCGCACGTTGTCGTCCAGGTCGCTGAGTTCGCTCTCGACGTTGTCGAGACCACTCCGGATGCCGCGGGCGTCGCCCAGCTCGTAGCCGAGGTCCTCGACCTCCCCCCACTTGCCGCGCAGCGAGACAGGTCGCTCTCCACCGAGCCGGGTAGGTGCCCTCGTTGCCCGCGGTGTCGTCGGGGATCAGGTAGTTGGTATGCGCCTCGCTGGTGATCACAACCGCGTAACCGGGTGCGGCCGCGGCCGCTGGCGCGGCGTAGGCGATGCCGGTGGGCGGTATGTCCGCGGGTGTGCGTATTTCATCGGTGGCCTACACCGGCGGCGGATCGTTGACTGCCCTCTGTGTCGCTGTTCCCTGCCGCAATGAGCTCCGTTCCATGGTGCGGTTCGAGCTCGACGGAGTGCCCGGCCCGGTCGTGGCCGGTGGCGGCCGGGGCACCTTCCCCGTGACCGTGTCTCACACCACCGGCGCGGTGGTCGGTGCGGAGTGGTGAGCATGTGTGGCGCTGGAGGAGCGGTTCCTTGGCGGCGTGACCTGGGTGTTCCGGTTCGGTGGTCTTCTGGAGGCCGGGGCGGGGTGTTGCTGGCCCCCTTCGGAGTCCTGGGGCTGGCCCCCGTGTGGCCGGGGTGTTGACGCTATGGCGCCGCATGGTTTCCGATCCGTACGTTTAAGCAGGTCAGAGCGTTGCTGGCCGATTCGTGACCGGAGTTCTCCATGTCTCAGACCGTCGTGTCGTCTGTGCCCGCTGCACCTGTCGGTGTCACCGCGCTGCGGGGGAGTGAGTTCGCTCCTCTGTTGCGGAAAGTCAGGGGATTGGGGCTGTTGGAACGTCGCAGGGGCTGGTACGCGCGGGTGATCACCGTGAACTTCCTTGCCCTGGCCGCGGTGGTGGCGGGGGTTGTCCTTGCCGGGGACACGTGGTGGTCGCTGCTGCTGGCCGTGCCGCTCGCCGTGCTGTCCGCCCGTACTGCCTATGTCGGTCATGACGCCGGGCATGCCCAGATCGCTGTCGGCCGCCGGGCGAACCGCGCTATCGGGCTCGTCCACGGCAATCTGCTTTTGGGCATGAGCTGTGCGTGGTGGAACGACAAGCACAACCGGCACCACGCGAACCCCAACCACATCGGGAAGGATCCGGATGTCGGCGCCGGCGCACTGGTGTGGACTGCGGAGCAGGCCGCTGTGCGCCGGGGATTCGCCCGCTGGGTCACCCGTCACCAGGCCTGGCTGTTCTTCCCGATGCTGTTGCTCGAAGGCATCGCCCTGAAGGTGAGCAGTGTCCAGGACCTGCGGCGGCAGCCGGTGCGTGAGCGGGCCGTCGAGGGCGCGCTGCTGGCGCTGCACGCGGCCGGCTACGGGGCTCTGCTGCTGACCTGCCTGCCGGTGGGCAAGGCTGTTGCGTTCGCGCTGCTCCATCAGGCGCTTTTCGGGCTCCACCTGGGCATGGCCTTCGCGCCCAACCACAAGGGCATGGCCATGCCCGACCCGGCGGGCGAGCGCTGGGGCCATCTGCGCCGCCAGGTCCTGACCTCGCGGAACGTGCGGGGCGGGCCGGTCACGGACTGGCTCCTCGGCGGGCTGAACTACCAGATCGAGCATCACCTCTTCCCGAACATGCCCAGGCCCCATCTCAGGCTCGTACAGCCTGTGGTCCGGGAACACTGCCGCGACCTCGGGCTCCCTTATGCCGAGACCGGGCTGCTCGACTCCTACCGGCAAGGGCTGCGGCACATGCACACGGTCGGCGGTGCGGCCCGGCCGGAATGAGAGCTTCGTCGGCTGCGGGGCCGCGCGGCGGCCTGGGTCTTCCTGTCAACCGCGCCCATGGCTTCCTGCCCGACGCCGCAAGCCGAAGCGGTAGCGTCCAGTTGCTCTTCCCTGGCTCTCCCGCTCGCCTCGCGCCGCTTCCGCGCCCTTCTCCGCTGCCTGAGCGAGGCTCAGGCCATGGCCCAGTCGGGAGTGCCTTCAGCGAGGGGGCGGCCGAGCAGGCGATCAGGTGGGCGGCCGGTTCCGGCAGCCGTTGCGAAGCCTTGGCCGGCTCGGCGGAAGCGGGGAGATCGTAGGAGTGCCCGGCGGCGGTCGCTCTCCTGTGCGGCCGAGGGGGGGGGCTGAAAGCACCGGAGGGAGGCGCCCGAACATGGTTGTGCATGCATGCTGCGCTTGGTCCCGATTCCCCTTACGCTCTCCTTGCCCGGAGTCAGAAACCGATCGGGACACGATAAACCGTGCACGCCGGTAACCGGTGCGCAGCGACTTCGCCAGGAACGGCCGTGAGCGCAGGGGAGCAGATGACCACGGAGATTCCGCCCACCGGGTTGTCCTGGGCGCGCGCCGTGGTGAAGCTGGACCACTTGCGGGCACTCACCACGCTGGAGGCGCGCTCCGTGCTGATTGCCGGCCGCGCCGAGGAGCTGGTGGTGGCCATCCCGGATGTCGCGGGGGCCGGTTGTCTAACAGGGGAGATGCGGTTGCAGGCCACCTGCTCCCTTCTCCTGGACGCGGGTTTGCGCGAGTCCTGGAAGGCCGGACGCCTGACCGGGCCCTTTCTTGAGATCTGCACCACCGAACCAGCTTCCCTCAACGCCGCCGAGCGGGGCGCCGCGTGAGCGAACCCCACGGCGACCTGCGGACGCGGAACACGCGGCCGGTTACTGCCAGTGTGTCCACGACCGCGAGCGCCCTGCCATACGGCACGGACTCCGAGCGCGACCGCCAGGTCGGTACCCGGCTGGCCGAGCTCGCCCCGGCCGCGGCTGTTCGGTGGGAGAGCTGGAGCAGCTGGCCGGGGCGCGCGAGACACGCAGCCCCCGGGCCGGCGACCGTGGTGCGCCAACGGCCTGGGAGCGAGGGGTGGGGGGCGTGGACACGCGCGTCCACCGCGGCGCTGCTGCCCAGCCAGGCCCTGCGGGGGAGAGATACAGAATTTCTGCTCAGAGAACGGAACGATGCTCATGACCGACCCGGAAATGCCTGATACGGCCCGTCTGCTGAGGATGAGTGCACACCCCGAAGGCGGTTGGTACAAGGAAACGTGGCGCAGTGACACTGAGATGCAGCCGGAGGGCTATCCGGGGCGGAGGTCCATCTGCTCAGCCATCTATTTTCTCTTGCCTCCCGACGAGGAATCCCGGTGGCACACCGTACGTTCGCCGGAGCTATGGCTGTGGCACCGTGGTGGCCCCTTGCTGCTCTTGCTGGGCGGCTCCGGCGAGAGGCCAAGCAAGGATCCGATGAAAATACTGCTGGGTCCCGATATCGCTGGCGGACAACGGCCGCAAGCCCTCGTGCCGGCCGGGCACTGGCAGTCTGCTCGCCCGGCCGGTGATGAAGAGGTGCTCGTGAGTTGCGTAGTTGCGCCTGGCTTTGATTTTGACGACTTCCAACTACTGCCGAAGGACTAGTACTTCAGCCGCGAAGCTCGACGCTATGGGTGAGGGCCGGTGTTGCGGCGAGGGGTGCCTCTATGTCGTTCGTCAAGCGAGGCGTGGGGTTCTGGATTGGTAGAAGGTGCCGTCGCGGAGCATCGCGAAGAGCACGCTGATGCGCTGTCGGGCCAGGCGGAGGAGGGCCTGTGTGTGGGTCTTTTCGCGGGCCCGGCAGCGGTCGTAGTAGGTGCGGGAGGCGGGATCGTGCAGGGCGGCGAACGCGGACAGGAACATCGCGCGTTTGAGCTGCCGTTTCCGCCGCGTGGTGCGTGTTCGCCGTGGATCGAGGTGCCCGACGACTTCGTCGTGGGGGCGAGGCCGGCGTAGGAGGCCATGTGAGAGGCGGTGGGGAAGCCGGTGCCGTCGCCGACGGTGACCAGCAAGGTGGCGGCTGTCCTGACACCGCGACCCCCGGCATCGAGGTCAGGACCAGGGGAAGAGGGTGAGCGTCCAGCAGCTGGCCGATCTGGGCCTCCAGGGCTCGTCGTTGCTCATGGTCGGCGGCGAGTGAGCGGCCCAGTGAGGGGATCACGACGTAGAGGGTGTCGGTCCCAGGGACCATGACGGTCTGCTCGTCGAGCGCGTCGAAGTCGGCCGGCCGCAGTGCTCTCCAGCGCGAGGAGCTGTCGCTTGCGGTCGATGCCGCCCGCGTAGCCGGACAGCGCCCTGCCTGCGCCGATCACGCGATGGCAGGGTCGCACGACCAGCAGGGGGCTGGCCCCGCTCGCGGTGCTGACTGCCCGGCAGGCGGTGCGCGGCGTGCCGATCAGCTCGGCAATCCCGCAGTAGCTGAGCGTCGTGCCGGTTACGGGATGGTCCAGGGTCTGCCATTCCCGGCTCCGGAAGTCGGTGCCGCAGGTGACGTACTCGATCTCGAAGTGCGTGCGCGTGATCGCGGGGCCGCGGCGGTCGCCCGTCGTGAACGGGCGCATGGTCGGTCAGCGCGCGGACTTCCGAAGGAGCGTGGACCAGTCGACCTCGGTGAGATCGGGCAGCACGAGGTCGGCGTCGGCGAGGGCGGCCGCCGGGTGCGTCGTCGTGACCGCGACGCAGCGCAGCCCCGCGGCACGGGCGGCCGCGATGCCCGCGGGGGCGTCCTCGAAGGCGATCGCGTCGGCCGGGACCACGCCCAGCGCCGCGCATCCCGCCATGAAGCCCTCGGGGTCCGGCTTGCCTCGGCTCACGTCCTCGGCGGTGATGAACGCCGCGAACAGGTCGGCGCCGCCGACCAGGTCGAGCAGCTCCCCGGCGTGGTCGCGCAGCCCCGAGGTGACGACCGCCATGGGGACGCCCTCCGCGTGCAGGGACTTCACCAGGGCCTCGGCGCCCGGCACGGCGTACGGCGGGGGGCTGTCCGGCCCGGTCTGGTAGCCGACGGCCTCCTCGAACAGCTCGTCGACCGTCCCGCCGGGGAACCGGTGCACATGGTCGGCCAACGCCTCCTTGCCGCGGCGTCCCACGAAGGTCGCGAGCAGGGCGTCGTCGACCGGCAGCCCATGGGCCCGGAACAGCCGGGTCCACGCCGCCCGGCTCCGGTGCTCGGTGGCCACCAGGGTGCCGTCGAGGTCGAAGAGCGCCGCGTGTGAGTTCATGATCGGTCAAACCCCTTTCGAGTAACTGTGCTGAGGGCTCCGGCGGATCGGCCGGTGGCGGCCAAGGGGTGCCAGACGCGCCGGTAGTCGTCGTGCCACGGGGACTGCGCTTCAAGGGCCGCCGCCGCGTGCACGACGGTGGAATCGCTGTGCCGCTGGGCCGCGATCTGCATGCCCATCGGGACGCGGTTCGTCGCGCGGCCGGCGGGGACCGTCGCGGCGGGGCCGCCCATCACGGTGCAGGGGATGGTCAGCGACCACCCGGCGTACGCGTCGACCTCCTCGTCCTCGACCTGCCGCGGCCCCACGGTGTTGCCCGTGGGGCCGTTGCGTACGCCGGTGACCGCGTTGACCGGGGTGATGAGCAGGCCGGCTTCGACGAAGACGCTCACGACGGCGTTGACCGCGGGGTCGAGCCGCTCGATGCGCTCCAGGCTCGCCGGGACGACCTCCGTGGGCGAGACGCTCCGGCTCCGGATAAGCGCCGTGAGCACGGTCGCTGTTGTCAATGCGAGATCCTCCACGAGTCGTCTCTCCTGCCTGCCTTGGCGACGGCGTGCTGGGTGCCGTCGCCTCGCGGGGCGGCATCGGCATGGCGCGTGGCCCGCAGCGCAGCCCCCGCCGAGATCAGCGCCAGCACCGCGAAAACGGCCGTGACCGTGGTGAACGCCTCCGTGGCGGCACTCGCCCCGGGGGCAGGAGCGAGACCGGAGTAGAGGGTGCCGAAGACGGCGACGCCGACGGTTCCGGCGAGCTGGGCATTGGTGCTGATCACGCCGCTGAGGTCCGTCGCGTACCGCCGCTCCACCGCGTTCGTCAGATGGCTGATGAGCGAATGGGAGCTGATCCCGAGCCCCAGCCCGCCGAGGCCCAGCAGCACCAGCAGCAGCACACCATCCTCACGGCCCAGGGCCACTGAGGTACTCACGGCGGCGTACCCGACCGCGAGGAGCAGGCACCCAGCTGAGGCCATGAACCGCTGCGTATGTTGGGGAAGGCGGGGCAGCACCGGTCCGGCGATGCCGAAGGCGGCCACCCACGAGACCATGGCAAGCCCGGCTCGCGCCGGGCTTTGGCCGAGGCCGTGCTGAAGGTACAGCGCCAGGACGAACAGCAGGGCCAGATAGGTGAGCGTGGTCAGCCCATGCGCGATCAGGGCCCAGCGGACCGGAGGCCGGGCCACCACATCGAGGCGCACCAGGGGACGACCGCCAGCGGCTCCCAGCCGCCGCTCTACGACCACGAACCAGACGAACGCGGGCGCACTCGCTACCAGGCACAACCAGCTCCATACCGGCCAGCCCTGATCGCGTCCGAACACGAGCGGGACGACGGCGAGCGACACCGCGGAGGACAGTGCGCACACCCCGTGCAGATCCAGCGGCTGGCGCTGCGTCACCGCGTCGGGCGGCAGCGCGCGCAGTCCGGCCAGGAGAAGGACGGCGCCGATCGGCACGTTGATCAAGAAGACCGGCCGCCAGCCACTGCCGAGGATGTCCGCCGAGACCAGCAGCCCGCCCAGGACCTGACCGACGATCGCACCGCCGGAGAGGGCCAACGTGTAATACCCGATGGCCCGGACCCTGGCCTGGCCGGTGAAGTGCAACTGAATCCCGCTCAGTACCTGCGGGACCATCAGCGCGGACGAAGCCCCCTGGCACAGCCGGGACACGATGAGCGTGACCGGCTCCGGCGCGATGCCGCACGCCAGGGAGGTGATGACGAAACCCAGCAGGCCGAGGAGGAAGATCCTGCGGTGCCCATGGGTGTCGCCCAGACGGGCGCCGGTCACCAGCAGCACGGCATACGCCAGGATGTAGCCGGAGACGACCAAGTCCACCTGGCCTGCGGAGGCGTGGAGGTCGGCCTGGACCGAAGGAGCCGCGATGTTCACGATCGCGGTGTCGATGTTGGCCATGAACTGACCCACCAGCAGCACCGTCAACAGCGCTGCCCGGCCCGCCCGTCCCGCGGACTCACTCCCCATCCCGCCGTCACCCTCCGCCATCCATCCTTCCGCCGATGTGCCCATCGGAGTCCTTGAAGGGGTAACACCGCCATCGCGCGCGGGGTTGCACCGATCAGGAAGGTCGCGAGAGGAGGAACCGGCGTTCCCTCTGTGGCATTCGCGCCGCTTTTGGCGGTCGCCGCCGCGGCGCTCGCCCTACGGGCCTGTCGGCGTGTTGCCGGTCAGTGCGCAGTATGTCACGTGGGCCGGAGTCGGGAACCGAGCTGGTGCCGGGCTGGACTGTGCAAAGCGCGCAGCGGACGCCACGGGCGCACTGGAGTCCACAGCGCCGGAGCCCCGGGCTGACGCCACCAGCTCTGGAGCCTGCTGACGTGAAGCGGCCCGGACCCCACGGGGAGTGGGGCCCGGCCCGCTTTCGGTATGTCGGGCGGGTTCGAGTGCAGGGCTGGAGGGCCGGGAGCCTGGGGGACGCTTGGGGGACAGCCACCCGTTGAGACTCGGTTCCAGCCGGTGTCAGCCGAACCCGGTCCCGCCGAGCCATCCGGTGCTCACGGCGGTCGGAGCCAACACAAATGCGGCCCGGCCGGCGGTGGGCCGGTGGCGCTCCCGGAAGACTCGAACCTGCGGCCAAGCGCTGAGAAGATGCCTGCTCAGTTCTCGCTAGTGCTCTGGCCGGGAAGGCCGGGTTGGCGGGTCGTGCCTTCTCGGAGGCAGCTGCGAGACGGCGGCGGCACAGGTCAGCAGCCGTGAGGTGGGGTTTGTGCAGCGCATCGCTGTAGAGCCGCATCTCATGAGCTGTTCGGTCCAGGTGCTGCCAGAAGGTGAGCGATAGGTGGAGGTCGTCACCGAGATCGACGAGACAGTCGAATGGCGAGCTCCAGCTCGTTGTGCTCCAGGAACTCAAGCGGCGCTGAGAGGTCGATGTTCGGCAGGCCCGTCAGATGGACCCGGGCCGCGTCGAGGTGGCCACGGGTCCGGTTCCAGCTGGACTGAAGCGCCTCGCGATCAACGGTCATGGCGTCAGCTCTACGGTGACGACATCATGCACGCGTGTGAAGCGCGGTGACTCTCAAGGCTAGTTGCTTCAGTCGTTGCACGTCCCTGCTTTGAGTGTCTGACTGGCAGTGACATGCCTGCCGGGAGGCAGCGGCCGAGGCCTGTGGGCACTGCCGGGTTCTCAGCGGGGTTCGGGGAAGCCGCGCAGCCCCAGCGGCATGGGCGCGGGCGTGGGAGCGTGTGCGGTGAGGGCGTGCTGCAGGAGGAGCCGGAGACGCTCTCGGCCCTTGGGCCGCATCGTGCTCTTCTCACGGTCGCCGCGCCCGGTCTTCACGGCGGCCAGGGCCCGTTGCGTCTGTTGTGCTGGGGCAGTGGCGCGGGGGTGGAAACACAGCGCCGGTCCCAGGTCCAGGTGCCGCCCGGCGACCGTGATGGCGAACTCCTCAGACCTTGCCTGCATGGCGTGTGGCTCACTGCTGAGCACGGCCCGCACGGTGGGGGAGTCAGGGCCGTCGAGGGTGAGTCCCAGCTGGGGCATGAACGGGGAGATGACGCAGTGTCCCTTGAGGAGTAGACGTGCCATGCGAAGGACGATTCGGTCGAGGGGGGGCAGCTCACCGCCTCCGACGGCCCCTTTGCGCGCACGGACCTCGAACGCGCCACCTGCGTGGATGTGCTGGTGGATCAGTGGCAGACGCAGCGCGGCCGCGGGCTCCAGCGTCTTCAGCGAGGACGTGAACTGCAAGGATGCCGGACCAGCACTGGTGTCG